>NZ_QJPO01000001.1:4800000-9106576 GCF_017312175.1 Amycolatopsis sp. A1MSW2902 | reverse complement strand
GTGATTTCCGCCGCCGCGGGCCGATAGGTCTCGACCGCCTCGTAGTCGGCGCGGACGAGCCCGGCCACGAACGCGCTGAGCCGCGAATCGGCCCGGATGCCGGAGGTCCCGCCGGCCAGCCAGTCGACGAGGTCCAGCACGGCCTCGTCCCCGAAATCGCGGACGCCCCGGTCCGGCAGCAGCCCGGGTGGGAACTGGCTGGACACGATCAGCCGGCGCGGTGCCGGAAAACCGTTCTGCCGCACCACATTCAGCAGCTCGTACCCGACCAGCGCGCCCATGCTGTGGCCGAACACGGTGTACGGCGCGTCGAGCACCTCGGCCAGCGCGTCGGCCGCGGCTTCGGCCAGTTCCGCCAGATCGGTCAGCGCGGGCTCGCCGGTCCGGTCCTCCCGGCCCGGGTACTGCACGGCCAGCAGTTCGACCTCCGGCGGAAGCAGCGGCCGCCACGGCCGGAACGCCGACGCGCCGCCCCCGGCGTGCGGAAGGCAGACCAGTTGCTGCCGGACCGGGCCCTCGCCGGGAATCCGTTTGATCCACGCGGAACCGGTCATCCTCGCGCCCCGCTCAGCATCGCGGCGTCGCGCAACCCGGCCGCGTCCCGGCGCAGTGCCACTTTGTCGACCTTGCCGGTGCCGGTCAGCGGAAGGGCGTCGAGCACGACGAGGTGTTCGGGGAACTTGTACCGGGCAAGGCCCTGGGCGTCCAGGAACTTCCGCACCTCGCGCAGCCCGGGCCGCTCGGCGCCGGGTGCGGGCACCACGCAGAGGCAGACCGTCTCGCCGTGGATCTCGTGCGGCACGGCGACCCCGGCCGCTTGGGCGATCGAGGGATGCCGCAGCACCATCGCTTCCAGTTCCTCCGCGGAGATCTTCTCGCCGCCGCGGTTGATCACGTCCCGCAGCCGCCCGAGAATCTCCAGGTTTCCGCCGGGATCGACGCGCACGAGATCGCCGGTGCGGTAGAAGCCGTCCGGCGTGAACGCTTCGGCGGTCGCTTCGGGATTGGCGTAGTACCCGGCGACGGTGTAGGGCCCGCGAGTGAGCAGTTCCCCTTCCTCGCCGGGCTCGACGTCCGAACCGTCGGCGGCGACCACCCGGATCTCATCCTCGGGCAGCAACGGCCTTCCCTGGGTGTCGCGGATGACGTCGTCCGGGTCGTCCAGGCGGGTGTAGCAGAGCAACCCCTCGCTCATCCCGTAGCACTGCTGAACGGTGCCGCCGAGTGCGGCGCGGAGTTCGTCAGCCGTCCCTGGCGCGAGCCGGGAACCGCCGACCAGCAGTACGCGGAGGGACGACAGCTCGCGGCTGGTCCGCTTCGCTTCGGCACTCCAGCGCAGCGCGACCGAGGGCACCAGCGTGCTGTGCGTGACCCGCTCTCGTTCGATGATTTCGAAAGCACCCGAAGGAGATTCGGGCGAACTCAGGACCACGGTCGCCCCGACGGACAACGCACCGAGAATGCCCGGGCAGTTCATCACGAAGCCGTGTTCGGCGGGCATCACGACCAGGTTCACCGCGTCCCGGGTCATCGCGTTCACGGTGATCGCGTGCCGGATCATGCAGCCGTAACCCTCGTGCGTCCGCGCGATCGCCTTGGGCAGACCGGTGGTGCCGCCGGAAAGCAGGAACACCGCCGGGTCGGACGGGGCCGCCGCGGGCTTCCACGCGCTCGGGCGTCTCCTCGCCGGGGTTCGCACAACAGCGCGAGATCCACCTCGTCCCCGGTGGTCTCAGCACCCGCACGAGCAGGTTTTTTCAGCCCGGCATGGCGTTCTCGCAGCCGGCGGGCGACAGTCAGCGCTTCCTTGCGCCGGCCGGACGCGTCCACCGCCAGCAGCACCGGCCCGGTCACCGCGACGACGTGGTCCAGCTCGTGTTCCCGGAAGGCAGGCAGGATCAGCACCGGCGCGGCACCGAGTTCAAGCGCCGCCAGCACGAGCACGACGTACTCGGCGCAGTTGGTCAGCGCGACCCGCGATCCGATCGCCAGGACGCACGCCCAACCCGGCGAGCCGGTCCCGCGCGACGCCCACCCGCGTCGCCGAGTTCCGCGTAGCCGAGGCGGCGCGCACCGTCGACCACGGCACACCGGCCCGCCGCTTCGGGCGAACTGCCGGCGGATCGGCGTCACCACGAGTTCGTCGTTCCACAGCCCGGATTCCCGGTACCGCCGCGCGCGTTCTCCGGTCACCCCGGTCATCGGGGCACCGCCGCACCGGCCAGTTCGGCGAGCCGGCCGAGGGTGTAGTCCTCGGTGTCCCACAGGTTCACCGCAAGCCCGAACCGGGCGGTGAGCTCCAGTTGCAGGTCAGTCGTCTCGACCGAGCTGAGCGCGAGGTCCGCGCGGAGCCGGGTCGAGGAGTCCGCCTCGGCCAGGGTTTCGGCGTCGATGCCGATTTCGGTCAGCAGGTCGAAATCTCTTCCGCGGCCGGGGCCGGGTGCGAGGATGGCACAGCTCTCCATACCTTTCACGGTCTTGTCCCGCGTCCGGGCGCGCGGGAGTTCGGAAGGGGCTGTCCGGGGTTTTCCGGACGGCGGGGCACAGCAAGGCATTCAGTGCGGATCCGGCAGCGCCGCGCGGATCTGCTCGGCGAGCCCGGACAGGTCCCGCGCGTAGGCCTCGGCCATCGCGGCCACGGCGGGCAGGCAGTGCGGCGGCACCGCGCCGAGGATGTCCGACCGGCGCCCGAGCGCCTGTCCGGTCAGGTTGAGCAGGTGCAGCAGCACTCGCCCGGGTTCGCTCGAACGCAGCGCCGGGTCCGTGCGGAGCTGGCGCAACAACAGCGCCGCATCCACCCGCGGCGGGGCTTCCGGCACGGTCTCGGCGCGCGGACGCCGCTGGTCCGGAACCGGATCCTGGCCGGAATCCAGCCGCCGCCGCACGTCGTGCGCGGTGCCGAGCGAGATCCCGGCGCGGCGGGCGACCTCGCGCAGGGACAGGCCGGGCTCCTCGGCCAGCAGCGCACCGGCCTGGCGGCGTCCCTCGGCCGCGGACAACGGGCGCGCCCGTCCGTCGCGGCCGACCCGCGCGGTGTTCGACCCCGGAATTTCCGCGGTCGAACGCCGCAGCGCGCCCACCGTCTTGTCCGAGAGCCCGGCCAGATCCGCTACCACGTGGTCCGACCAGCCCGGGAATTCCCGCACGATCCGCACCGCCGCGGCCCGCCTGCTCTCCAGCGACAGCGGAAGGCCGTGCGCGATGTTCGACCGCACCGCGTAGAGGAAACACTCGGATTCGGTGCCTTCGCACAGCACCGCGCGGATCCGCTCGTCCTCGCGCAGCACCGCCGCCCGCACGCGGTGTTCGCCGTCGATCACGCGCAACGTGTCGCGCTGCACGACGATCGGCGGCAGCACCGCGGGATCGCGGCCGGTCAGCATCCGGACGTGTTCGGCGACCGGGCCGTCCACCCGCGGCGAACCGCCGAGCACGAGGTTCCGCACCGGCAGCGAGACCGGAGCGCCGGACAGCACCGCGCCGGGTGTCGCGAAGCCGATCACGAGCCGCTCGCCCGCGCCCCCGGCCGCCACCAGCATCGCCGGGGCAGGCCCGTTGAGGTCGGCGAGCACCCGGTCCAGCGTGTCGACCAGATAGTCGACCTGCGCCAGGCGCAGCCCCGGATGGCACGGCAGGTTGATCAGCGAGCTGAACCACAATCGTTCCGCCACCGGGCATTCGCCCGGCCCGTGCCCGCGGTGGCGCCATTCCGGGAGCAAATGCTGCGGGAAATAGCGGAGCTGGATCTCCACTCCGCCGCGGTCGAGCGCGAGCACCATTTCCTCGCGCAGTTCGGCGGTTTCCGCGAAGCAGGTGTAGAGGTGGTAGGCGTGCGTGCTGCCCGCCGGGGCGGATTGCGGGGTGACGAAAGAATATCCGTCGATCACCTCGTCCAGCCGCGAGGCGATCGCCCGGCGCAGCGCGGCCAATTCCGGCAGCCGCGCGAGCTGCACCACCCCGACCGCGGCGGCGGCCTCGGACATGGTCGCGTTCGTGCCGCTTCGGCGGATCCGGTGCACCGTGTCGCGGTATACGCCTTCGGAGTACTTCATCCACGGCAGCAGCAGCGGTTCGTCCTCGCCGGGCAGCGCCGAGGTGCTGAGGTGGCCGTCGTAGTCGTTGCCGCGCAACCGCCGCAGCCGGTGCGCCCAGACCTCGTTGTCGCAGGTGATCATGCCGCCCTCGCCGAGGGTGGTGATGTTCTTGGAGTTCTGGAAGCTGAAGCAGCCGAGGTCGGCCAGCCCGCCCGGCGCCCGCCCGCGGTAGCCGGCGCCGAGCGCGTGCGCGCAGTCCTCGACGACGAGCACCCCGTGCGCACGGGCGATCCGCATGATCGCGTCCATGTCCGCGGGACAGCCGCCGTAGTGCACCAGCAGCAAAGCCTTGGTGCGCGGGGTGATCAGCGCCTCGAACGACGCCGGGTCGACGGTGAGCGAACCCGGGTCGACGTCGCAGAACCGGACCCGCACGCGGTGGTCGAGCAGCGGCTGGACGGTGGCCTGGTAGGTCTGCGGGGTCGCGATGACCTCGTCGCCCGGCTCGAGATCGAGCATCTCGACCGCGAGCTGCACCGCGACCGTGCCGCTGGTGACCGAGACCGCGTGCCGGGTTCCGACCATCGCGGCGAACTGCCGCTCGAACCGCGAGCGGTGCTCGCCCATGGACAAAGTGGACTCACTGGTGACCAGCTCGACCAGCGCGTCAGCCTCGGGCGAGGCCAGCACGCTGCCGCGCAAAGGACAGGACACAATGAAGTTTCTGGACACGGCCGAACACATCTCCCCAGTTCAGGTCGAATGCCATCCGCCTCATTCAAGCATCGCGGACGAACCCGCTGGAAGTGTTTTGTCCCGACCGGGAATGTCAACCGGGTAAAGCTGTTTTACCGACCCAAGTTCCTTGCGCGGCACGGCGCGGACTGCTATCGACTGGTGAACTTGTCACCTCGCCCGTACGCTGAATGTACATTGTGGACAGACGTTTTTGGCAAGGCCGAACAATAGCAATCGTCCCCCGTTTCCAGCTTCCTCCTTTCAGGTGACGAAACAGCGGTCAATTCATTCCTGAGCGTTGCCCCCGGAGCCGTCCCGAAGCAGCCAGCCGCCCGTGAGTCCGCTCACTGCCGCGAGCACGCCGCACACCAGCAACACCAGCAACACCCCGTGCGTCGCCCCGGCACTCCCCTCGCCGCGGGTCGCGTAAACCGCGCCGGACACCGCGATCCCGAGCGCCAGCCCGAGCTGCCGGGAGCTGTTCGCGGCCGCGCCCGCTGTGCCGCCGTACTCCGCGGGGACCGAGGCGATCGCCACCGCGGGGAAGACCGGCGACACGATGCCCGCACCGATTCCGGTGAGGACCAACGCCGGCAGCAAGGCGATCCAGGTCGGGCTGAGCAGCACCGCGACCGCGGTCAAGCAGCCGAAGCCGAGCAGCATCGTCGCGCCGCCCAGCACCCGGCCCGGCGACCTGGCGTGCAACCGTCCGCTGATCAGCGCCGACACCGCGACGAACACCACCACCTGCAGCGCCAGCACCGCCGACGTCGCCGCCGAACTGAGGCCGGTCCCGTTCTGCAGCCACAGCGAAATCACCGGCAGCGCACCGAATCCGGCGAAGTAGTAGCTGAACGCGACGAGCAGAACGCCGAGGAACCGGCGCGTCGCGAACAAGTCGGTCGGCACCATGGGTGCGCTGCTGCGCCGTTCGACGACCACAAACGCTCCGATGGCGACCGCCGTGACCAGGTACCCGATCACCGCGCCAGCAGACGACCATCCGCGATCGCCGCCGGTGATGACGGAATAGGTGAGGCCCGTCGCGGCGAGCGAGAACGTGGCGATGCCCGGGTAGTCGACGGTGCGGCCGCGCGCTCGCGGCCCCTCCTTCAACGACGTCGCCGCCATGACGATCGCGACCGCGCAGATGGGCAGGGAGACGAAGAAAATCCAGCGCCAGCCGAGCACCTGCGCGAGCACGCCGCCGGAGAAGGTGCCCACCGCGCTGGCCACTCCGGCGACCGTTCCCCAGACCGCGAACGCACGGGCGCGGTCCCGGCCCTCGTAGGTCAGCCCGACCAGCGGCAGGATCGTCGCGAACATCGCCGCGCCCGCGACGCCCTGCACGACCCGCGCGGCGATCAGCTCGCCGGGCGTTCCGGAGAGGCCGCAGGCGAGCGTCGCGACGGAGAACAGGACCAGCCCGGCGAGGTAGACGCGCTTGCGGCCGAGGAGATCGCTCAACGAGCCGAAGCCCAGCAGCAGACCGGCGAGCGCGACCGTGAAGACGTCCACGATCCATTGCAGCTGCCCGTATCCCGCGCCGAGCTCGGCTCCGATCGCGGGCAGCGCGACGGTGACGATGCTGGTGTAGATCAGCAGCAGGAACGTGCCGACGCACGCGGCGATCAGTGGAACCCAGGACGGCGCGGCCACCGCGGGTTCGGCGCGACTCGTCAAGTGAGGCATACCTAAGATCGTGGTGTAATAGGCTTATGACGCATAACTCTTACTACCGGAGTTTCCTCAAGTTTGTGACCGGCCTCACCAACGATCGCCCGGCGGACGTCGCTGACCTGGTCGGACGCTGGGACGAGCCGGAGATGGGCCCGGTCCCGCCCGTCGCCGACGAGGACTTCCCGGAGGTGAGTGCCTTCCTGGACCGGTGGGGCGAGGTCATCGACTCGACCGGCGAGGCCGACCGGGTCCGGTTGCTGAACGCCCTGCTGGCCGAGGCCGCGGCCTACCCGAGGATCACCGAGCACGACGGGTACAGCTGGCATCTGCACTACCAGGACGACGGGATGCGCCTGCCCGCGGTATTGCGCGGGGTGACTTCCGTGGCGGCGGCCCAGTACCTGACCTCGACCAGCCTGCACCGTCTCGGCCGCTGCGCCGCGGCGGAATGCCGCCGAGCGTTCGTCGACTTCACCCGCAGCGGGACACAGCGGTATTGCACCCACGCCTGCGTCAACCGCGACGCGGTCCGGAGGCACCGGGCGCGCCGGAAGGAAATGCTTTCGCCGTAAGGGGTTTCCGTTGCCAACGCCCGTCCGGCCACCGGGGTCGAGGTCCGCGCGCCGCGGACTCGCCGCGACCGGAGCGGCCTCGGCCGAGGCAACCGGATGTCGGCGCACAGCGCGGCCGCGCGGCAGTCCGGCGGCAGCGATTTCCGGGTTCACAGCGCCAGATCGTGGTCGGCGAGCCAGGAGTCCAATTGCACCATGAACTCCAGCCCGGACCGGGCCGGCCAGCCGTTCGCGGACCCGAGCCGAGCCGTCGCGCCGCCGTCGATCAGCGCGTGCACGGGGGTGCCGGGAGAACCCGCGAGCCGCGCGAACTCGGCGCGCAGTGCCGCGTCGTATCCCGGGTCGTGCGTGATCGGGTACGCGCTCTTCTTGCGGTTCGCCACCGGTTCGGGGAGCAGGTCGCCCGCCGCCGCCCGCAGCAGGCTCTTTTCCTTGCCGTCGAAGAACTTCATCCGCCACGGCACGTTGAACAGGTAGTCGACCAGCCGGTGGTCGCAGAACGGCACCCGCACCTCGAGGCCGACCGCCATGCTCATGCGGTCCTTGCGGTCCAGCAGCATCGGCACGAACCGGGTCACCGCGAGGTAGCCGACCTCGCGGATCCGCCGCGCCTCGGCGTCCTCGCCGGGCAGCACCGGCACCTCCGCCAGCGCCTCGGTGTACCGCTGAGCGCGGTAGCCCTCGACGTCCAGGTCCGCGAGCAGCCCGGGATCCAGCAGCCCGGACAGCGCCGGGAGCAGGTCGTACCCGGCGGCCACCCATGGGAAAGTGTCCGCGTCGCGCAGCTCCGGCACGTGGAACCACGGGTAGCCGCCGAACAGTTCGTCCGCGGCTTCCCCGGACAGCGCCACCGTCGACCGTTCCCGGACCGCGCGAAACAGCAGGTACAACGAGGCGAACGCGTCGCCGAGCAGGGCCGCGGGCACGTCGTGCGCCCTCGGGACCACGGCCCGGGTCGAGGAAGCGGCGAGTTCGCCGAGCCCGAGCACCAGGTTCGTGTGCTCGGCCGCGACGTGCCGCGCCATTTCCGCGGCGAACGGCGCGTCCGGCGATTCGTGCACCAGGCTGGCGGCGAAATCCCGTTCGTTGCCCGCGAAATCGACCGAGAACGACCGGACCGGACCGGTGCCTTGAGCGGCGAGCGAGCGCGCCGCCAGCGCCGTCACCACACTGGAGTCGAGGCCGCCGGAAAGCAGGGTGCACAGCGGGACGTCGGCGACCAGCTGGCGTTCCACGATGTCCTCGAGCAACGCGCGGACCGTCCGCACGGTGGTGTGCAGATCGTCCGGATGCTCGCGTGCCTCCAACGCCCAGTACCGCTCGATTCGCCTGCCCTCGCGGCCGAAGACCAGCAGGTGTCCCGGCCGCAGTTCCCGCATGCCGCGGAAGATCGCGTGCTCCGGGGTTTTGACCCCGGCCAGCAGCTCGCGCAGCCCGTCCCGGTCCACCACCGGCGCCACGTCGGGATGCGCGAGGATCGCCTTCGCCTCCGAACCGAACAGCAGCCCGCGGCCTGCCGGGCAGTAGTAGAGCGGTTTGATCCCGAGCCGGTCGCGCACGAGCACCAGCCGCTCGCTGCGGGCGTCCCAGATCGCGAACGCGAACATCCCGTTCAGCCGCCGGGCCATCCCGGTGCCCCACTGCAGGTACGCGTGCAGCACCACTTCAGTGTCGCTGGAGGTCCGGAACCGGTGGCCGAGCGCGGTGAGTTCCGCGCGCAGCTCGCGGTAGTTGTAGACCTCGCCGCTGTAGGCGATCGTCAGCACCGTGGCGCCGAGGTGCTCCAGCGTCATCGGCTGGCTGCCGCCCGCCGGGTCGATCACCGAAAGCCTGCGGTGGCCGAAAGCCACGTGCTCGTCGAACCAGCAGCCGTGCGCGTCCGGGCCCCGGCACGCCATCGCCTCGGTCATGTCCTGGAGCACCTGTGGTTCCCGGCCGGGAAACCGTTCGAAATCCGCCCACCCCGCGATGCCGCACATCGGATCTTCGCCTCCTCTACGCCTGGATTCACCAGGTCACCGGGAATTCGTGGATGCCGTAGATCTCGGCATCGGTTTTGAACCGCAGCCGCCGCACGGGCGCCGCGGCGCGCAGGCCGGGCAACCGGGTCGCGAGCGCGGTGTAGACGATGTCCAGCTCCACCCTCGCCAGATGCTGGCCGAGGCACTGGTGCGGGCCGTGCCCGAACGCCAGGTGGTCGCGAGCGCCGCGCCGGGAACCGGGGAACACCGCCGGATCGTGATCAGCCGCGTTGCACAGCAGCACGACCACCTCCCCCGCGGCGATCCGTACGCCGTCGAGACGCACGTCCTCGGTGGCCACCCGGGTCGGGATGAACTCCGCGATCGTGAAGCGGCGCAACGACTCCTTCGTGATCAACGGGGCTCGCGCCGGGTCCGCGCGCAGCGCCGCCGCCAGCATCGGCCGTTCGGCCAGCTTCAGCGCGCCGAGCGAAATCATGTTCGCCGTCGTCTCGTGTCCGGCGACGAGCAGCAGGAAAGCCATCCGCACCAAGGCTGTCCGCCGGTATTCGCCGTCCTCGCGGCCCCTCCGGATCTGGCGGCCGAGCAGATCGTCGGGCGGGGCCGCTTCCTTTTCGACGATCAGCGTCTCCAGCGCGGCCAGCAGTTCGTCGATCGCCCGCAGCCGCTGCGGCGCGGTGGCGGTGCGCAGCAGCATCGTGGTGGAGCGGGTCTGGAAGAAGTCGTGGTCGGAGTAGGGCACCCCGAGCTGTTCGCAGATCACCCGGGAGGGCACCGGCAACGCGAGCGCGCGGACCAGATCCGCGGGTTTCGGACCGGCCAGCAGGGCGTCGAGGCATTCGTGCACGACGCGTTCGATCCGCGGCCGCATCCGCCGGACCCGGCGGACGGTGAACTCGCCCGCCACCGCGGACCTGGCGGCGCGGTGCTCGGCGCCGTCCATGGAGATCATCGTGCGGCGGAAGGCGCCCGGCTGGCCGTCCACGGGAAAGGGGAAACCCTGCCGTTGCCGGTCGGCGCTGAACCGGTCGTCGGCGAGCACGGCGCGGATGCCGCGGTGCCCGGCCACTGCCCACACCGGCATCCCGGACGGCAGCCGCATCCGCACCGGGCGGGCCGCGTCCCGCACCCGCACGTGCTGCGCGTTGGGCCGGTAGGGGCAGGCCCGGGCGAGCTCCAGTTCGGGAGCCGCGGTCAGTTCGTCTTCCGGAACGGGCACGGGAATCTCCTTTCGCTCATGCGGTTTCGGGCTCGCCGTTCCCTTCCCCCGGGCGCGCGAGCACGAACAGGGCAACCGCCGCCACGAGCGCGAAACCCAGCACCGCGACGGCGGTGGAGAGCGCGGTGGTGGCTCCGGCCGCGCCGGGCAGCGGGGCCGCCGCCGCGCCGATCAGGAACTGCGCGCCGCCGATCAGGCCGGAGGCCGCGCCGGGGGCGTCTCCGCCGATCGCGAGGATGATCGTCGTCGAAGCGGGCAGCACGATGCCGAATCCGAAGGTCGCGCCGAAAAGGCAGATCCAGGTCGTGGGCACCGTGCTGACGCCGGCGAGAAGCAGCAGCACGAGCGTGCCCGTCGCGAACGCCATCACGAGCACGCCGATCGTGAGCAGGGTGTTCAGCCGCACGCGTCCGGCGAGCCGGGCGAACAGCGCGCCGGCCACGACGGTGCCGGCCGCGTTCGTCGCGAAAACGAGGCTGTAGACGGCGGGCGACAAACCGTAGCCGTCCTGGAAGACGAACGGCGAGCCGCTGATGTAAGCGAACAACGCGCCGATCCCGCAGCCGGCGACGAGGAGATGCCCGACCAGCGCGCGCCGCCGGAGCAGCCGGCCCATCGCGGCGGCTGCCCGCCGGGAGCCGCCGGGCAGCCGCCGGTGCGCCGGCAGCGATTCCGGCACCCAGTAGCCGACCCCGGCCAGGAGCAGCATCCCGGTCACGGCGAGCACCGCGAACACCAGCCGCCAGGAACCCAGCCCGACGACCGCCCCGCCGAGCACCGGGGCCAGCACCGGCGCGGTCGACCCGATCACGCTCAGCGCGGTCAGCCTGCGCGCCGCGCCCGCGCCGGTGAACAGATCGCTGATCACCGCCCGTCCGAGCACGATCCCCGCGCCGCCCGCCACCCCCTGGCACAGCCGGGCGAGGTCGAACACCGCGAGGTTCGGAGCGAGCGCGCACACCACGGAAAAGATCGCGAACAACGCGGCGCCGGCGAGCAGCAGCCGACGGCGGCCGAGCGTGTCGCTGACCGGGCCGAGCACGAGCTGTCCCGCCGCGAATCCGACGAGACACGAGGTGAGCGAAAACTGCACCGCCGCAGTGGTGGTCCCGAACGAGGAGACGATCTGCGGGAATCCCGGTGCGTACATGTCGACCGCGAACGGCGACACCGCGGAAAGACCGCCGAGGACGAGGACAAGCCGTCCGGTTCCGGTACGCGGGGTCGCGGTGTCGATGCCGCCGTTCATGAGCCTCCACTCCGTCCGAGCCACGACGCGGCCAGCGAGCGACCGCTGCCGCTATCGTCGGCGGCTCGGCGCGGTTGTGGTGTGGAGCGCGAGGCTCAGTGCTGTGGAGATCGTTGCGGCGTCAGGTTCGGTCACGCCGGAACCGGGCGGGCGAACTACCGCGGTCCCGGCGGAAGGCGTACCCGAAATTGCTCGCCGACGCGTACCCGACCTCGGACGCGATCCGCGCGACCGGCCAGTCCGTCTCGACCAGCAGGGCCGCCGCCCGGTCGAGACAGCGGCGCCGGTGGTGCTCCATCACCGGAATCCCGTACAGGGACCGGAATCCGGTGGTGAGCCGGCGCACCGACATCGCGGACGCCCTGGCCAGCTGAGCCAGCGTCGGCGGGTCGTGGCGCTGCTGCCACAGCAGGTCGGGGACGCGGCGCAACGCGGCCGCCTCGTGGTCTTCCAGCTCGGGTTCGCCGGTTTCGGCAGCAGGCGTGGCTCCCAGCCCGTCGGCCAATGCGGCGAGCGCGGCCATCAGCCGGGATTCCAGGAACAGCAGGCGGCCCGCCGAACCCCGGCGATGCGCGAAGATCTCCCGCAGCGGATCGGCGGCGGGCAGCAACGCCGTCGAGCGGCCCAGATACCGCTCGCGGGCGAGGTGTTCCGGCCCGATCGCGGGCAGCGAGTACGCGCCGAGGTCCTGGAGGTAGGACTCCAGCCCGGTCCAGGTCCCGGTCACCGAGACCGCGCGATAACGCTCCCCCGCCTCGTATTCGATCACTCCTTCGAGAGCGCTGCGGGAACTCAGCGACACCGCGCTGGCGCGCATCTCGCCGGTGCCGGTTCCGGACTCGCGGATGCGCATTCGCCCGCCGAGGCAGTGCTCCAGCTCGAAATGGTCGCCGGGGAACCGGTATTCGACCCGGTGCGTCCCGGAGAACTCGACGTCGTACCGGACGAGCGACAGCCCGCGGCGCAGCGTCGTGACCTCGATCGCGCCGTCGCCGAACTCCGGCCGCAGCCGGTGCCGGACCGTCCCGTCGGGCCCTGGTTCGGCGCACGCGATCGACGACAGGTAGGCCGCGTGGCTGTCCTCGGCCGCGGCGGAGCCGGTCGGACCGCAGATCTGGTGAGACTGGATCACGACAAGCAAGGGTAGCCTTACTCGCTGGCTCGTGTCGCTTTCCCGTTCACCATCGCCGGTTCGGCCGCCGCCGCGCCCGGGCCTCCCAGCAGGGCCGATGCCAATGCCTGCGATCCGCGACGCCGCCGGTCTCGTCGGCGGGCCACACGACCAGGTGCGGGACGCCCGGGCGGATCTCGTGGTCGCAACCGGGACACCGGTAGGTCTTCGCGGCCTGCGAGCCGGGGACCGTGCGCACCAGCCAGTCGCCGTCGGGGGCGGATTCGCTTCGGGCCCAGCCGCTGACCGCGCCGGCGTCCGGCCGCTCGACGGGACCGGGACGGCCTCGGCCGGGTCGATTGCGTCTGGGCACGCAGCCACGGTAACCGGACGTCGGGACGGTTCGGCCACACACCCCGAACCGCACCCGCCGACGCCGCGGAACGTGCGTGAACTCCGGCAGGGGGTCAGCCTCGAGCGATCGCCAGTGGGACGAGTTGCTCTGCCGACGTCAGCGAGCCGTGCTGGCCGACCAGGTTCGACTCCACGGCCTCGGCGAGTTCGCGAACCATGCCGAAGGTTCCCGTCGCCGCGGCGACGACGTCGCCGATCCGCGGGCGCACCCGATCGCTCACCGCGGCGCCGAACCAGCCTGCCGCGATCGCCTCCTCGCGCGGCAAAACCCAGGCCCGTTGACCGAGGACCTCACGCCACGCGGCCACCACATCCGCCGTCGCGCCAGGTTCGGTGTAGACGTGCCGCGCGCGGACCTCGCCGCCGAACGCGCGGACGCCTGCCAGCAGTTCCGGAGTGTCTTCCAGGTTCAGTTTCTCCTCGACGGTCACCATTCCGTGGTCCGCCACCACCGCCAGCACGGCACCGGCGGGCAGTCCGTCCACAATGGACTCCACCAGCCGGTCGACGTGCCGGAGCTGCATCCGCCACGCGGTCGAGCCGGGGCCGTAAAGGTGGCCTAGCAGGTCCAATTCGCTGTGGTAGGCATAGCAAAACGCGCGCGACGAGAGGATGTCCAGGGTTCGCGCGGCCAGATCGCCCAGCGCGTGTACGCCTGCGTATCGGGCACCGCTTTGCGTTGCTTGCGTCAGGGCCGTATTGGCGAAATGTGCCGAGGACACCACCGCGGCCTCGATCCCCGCGGCGGCGGCGCGTTCGAAGGTCGTCGGGAGGGGTTGGACTTCGCGGGGCGGCAGGGCGCCTCGGAGGTCGCTGCCGTCGTCGTGGGAGCGCCAGCGCAGGGCGTTCAGGACGCCGGTTCCGGGGATCTCGAAGGTGTAACCGACCATGCCGTGCTCGCCCGACGCCAGACCGGTGCCGATCGCGGCGACGCCGGCGGCGGTGGTCGACGGGAAGCCGACTCGCAGGGGGCTGCTGGCGAGTTCGGTGAGGACGGGGGCGTCGGCGGCGTGCTGGGCGAGCAGTTCCCAGCCGAGGCCGTCGATGAGGAGCACGCACGCGCTGCGGGCTTCGGGCAGCGCCAGGCCGCCGTCCTCGCCGGGCACGCCCAGCGCGCCGAGCAGGGCGGGAACGACCTGGCCGAGGTGCGGAACATCCGCGTACTGGGGCACATCCACCCGGACAGCTTCCCACCAACGCGGCCCGCCAGCGATAATCAACGCATGCCCACCTACGCCTACCGTTGCCGCGACTGCACCGAGACGTTCGAACTCCAGCGCCCGATGGCCGAGTCCAGCGCGCCCGCCCCGTGCCCGGAGGGGCATACGGACACGGTCAAGCTCCTCACGACGGTCGCGCTCACCGGTTCGGCCTCCGCGCCCGCACCGGCTGGCGGAGGGTGTTGCGGAGGAGGTTGCTGCAGCTGACCGGCTCACAGCGCGGCTGGGACGCCCGGCTGGCGAAGGGCTCGGCGCCGAAACTGGTCGGCAAAGCTTCCCGCCTAGCTCGGCACGGTTACCGCAGCCGATCAGCGCACCTCCCGACCGGGCCAACCGGTTGCCGAGGGGCTCGGTGCCGAAGCTGGTCGGCGGAACTTCCAACCCAGCCCCGTGCTCACCGGTCCGGCGAACTCTTAGGCCCCGGCATCCACCGCCAACCCCGGCGGTGGATGCCGCGAGCACGTCCGATCAGCAGGACTTCAGCGCCTGATCCAAGTCAAGCCACAAGTCCTCGACATCCTCCAGCCCCGCCGAAAGCCGCAGCAGGCCGTGGGTGATGCCTGAACCGGTGCGGTCGTCCTCGGCGACGATGCGGTGCGTCAGCGAGGCCGGGTGCTGGATCAGCGTGTCGACGCTGCCCAGGCTCACCGCGGGCGTGATCAGCCGGACCGCGCCGATGACCGCGTGGGGGTCGCCGGTTACCTCGAAGGCCACCAGCGGGCCGCCCAGTTTGGGGTAGTGCACGGCGCTCACCGACGGGTGCGAAGCCAGGCGCGAAGCCAACACGGCGGCGGTTTCCGAAGCAGCCTTCACTCGCAGCGGGAGTGTCGAGAGGCCGCGCAGCAGCAGGTATCCGGCGAGGGGGTGCAGCACGCCGCCGGTCGCGAAGCGCAGGGAACGCAGGCGCGCGGCTTCCTCGGCGTCGCAGGCCACGATGCCGCCCATGACGTCGCCGTGGCCGCCCAGGAACTTGGTCGCGCTGTGCAGCACCATTCGGGCGCCCAGCCGGCCGGGGCGCTGCAGGACTGGCGTCGCGAAGGTGTTGTCGACCAGGACCGGGACGTCGCCGCAGGCCTCGGTCAGGGTGGCGATGTCCAGTTCGCTCAAGGTCGGGTTCGCGGGCGTCTCCACGAAGACCAGGCCGGTGTCGGGGCGCAGAGCCTCCGCGACATCCTCGGGCGCGGTCCAGGTGACCTCGGTGCCCAGGAGGCCGGTGGTCAGCAGGTGGTCCGTGCAGCCGTACAGCGGCCGGACGCCGACGATGTGCCGTTTTCCTTGCGATACCGCGGAAAGCAGGCACGCGGAGACCGCCGCCATGCCGCTCGCGAAGGCCACGGCGTGGTCGAAGCCTTCGAGTTCCGCCAGCGCCTGCTCGAACCGTTCGACGGTCGGGTTGCCGATCCGGCCGTAGATGCCGGTGACGTTCCCGCCCGCGGCGAACTCGTCGATCCGGCGGGCCTCCTCGGCACTGTCGCGCGCGGGGTAGGTCGTGGAGAAGTCGAGCGGGGCGGCGTGCAGGCCGAGGTCGGCGAGATCGTCGCGACCGGCGTGGACGGCTCGGGTGCGCAAGGCGGAAGTCATGGCAGTCACGTTCGGACACGACACGGCTGCAACGCAACGATCTCGGATAAGATTCAGCGATGAGCGAGACCGTCGAACTGAGTCCGGTTGATCTTGAGATTCTGCGGGTGTTGCAGAACGATGCCCGGACGTCGAACAAGGAGCTCGCGGCCGCGGTCGGGCTCGCGCCGTCGACCTGTCTGGACCGGGTGGCGCGGCTGCGCGAGACCGGCGTGATCACCGGACAGCACGCCAAGGTCGACGCGGCGAAGGTCGGGCGTCCGCTGGAAGCGTTCCTGTTCGTGCAGGTCCGGCCGCATCGACGGCCGCTGGTCGAGCAGTTCGTGGAACATCTCCTGGCGCTGCCGGAGATCCGCGCGGTCTACCACCTGACCGGGCCGGACGACTTCCTCGCGCACGTCGCCACCACTTCGGCCGCCGAGTTGCAGCGGCTGGTGCTGGACGAGCTCACCTCCCGCGACGAGGTCGCCCGCGTGCACACCAACCTCGTGTTCCAGCAGTGGCAAGGCGGCCCGCTGCTGCCGCCGGACGGCGAACCCGCGCAGGGCGCGCGCATCCGGCGGCGCGACCGGTGATCGGACCGTTCTCTACCCATAGAAGCGTCAGTAGTCCTTGAAACCCTTGCCGGTCTTGCGGCCCAATCGTCCGGCCGTCACGAGGTGCTCCAGCAACGGTGCCGGCGCGAAGCCTTCTTCGCGGAACTCGTTGAACAGCGTCCGCTCGATCGCCAGCGACACGTCCAGCCCGACCACGTCCAGCAATTCGAACGGTCCCATCGGCAGACTGCAGCCGACCTTCATCGCGGTGTCGATGTCATCCGCCGACGCGTAATGCGCTTCCAGCATTTTCACCGCGTCGTTGAGATACGGGAACAGCAACGCGTTCACGATGAATCCGGCCCGGTCGCCGCAATGCACCGGATGTTTGCCGACCGCCGCGCACACTGCCGTCGCGGTCGCGGTGACGTCGGGAGCGGTGGCGATCGTCGACACCACTTCCACCAGTTTCATCACCGGTGCGGGATTGAAGAAGTGCAGGCCGATCACGTCACCGGGGCGCGAAGTCGCCGCCGCACATTCGATGACCGGCAGTGAGGACGTCGTGGTGGCGAGCACCGCGCCCGACTTGACCACCTCGTCCAACGCCGAAAATACCGCCTGCTTAACGGAAAGCTCCTCAGCCACCGCTTCGACCACCAGGTCGACGTCGGCCAGTTCTTCGAATTCCGTCACCGGACGGATCCGGCCGAGCGCGGCCGCAGCGTCCTCTTCGGACAGTTTTCCCTTCACCACGGCCTTGTCGAGCGACTTCTTCACCTTCGCCACCGACGCTTCGGCCTTCTCCATGCTCCGCGCCCGGAGCACGACGGCAAACCCGCGCTTGGCAAACACTTCCGCGATTCCGGTCGCCATTGTCCCGGTGCCGATCACGCCGACAGACCGCACTTCGCGAGCCACCGAAGAGTCCACTTCGGACGAAGTGACCGAATCCACCACCACCGGCGAATCGGGTGCGTCGTAGGTGTAGAAACCGCGTCCGCTCTTGCGGCCCAGCTGTCCCGCGGTGATCATCTGCTTCAGCAAGGGCGCGGGCGCGTGCAGCCGGTTCCGCGATTGGTGGTACATCGTGTCGAGGATTTCGTACGCGGTGTCCAGCCCGATCAGGTCGAGCAGCGCGAGCGGGCCCATCGGGTAGCCGCAGCCGAAACGCATTGCCGCGTCAAGATCTTCGCGGGTGGCGTAGCGCTGCTCGTACATCCGGACCGCGTGATTGAGATAGCCGAACAGCAGCGCGTTCGCGATGAACCCGGCCCGGTCGCCCATCACCACCGGCGATTTGCCCAGCCGCTGCGCGAATTCCACGACGTCGGACACCACGTCCGGCTCGGTGACCACCGTGCGCACGACCTCGACCAGCTTCAGCACCGGAGCCGGGTTGAAAAAGTGCATCCCGACGACCTTGCCCGGCCGCGCGGTGTGCACGCCGATCTCGGTGATCGACAGCGAGGACGTATTGGACGCGAACACCACGTCCGGCCGGGTCACCTGGTCCAACTGGGTGAACACCTCGGCCTTCGCCGCGAGGTTCTCCGGGATCGCCTCGATCACCAAGTCCACTTCGGACAGTTCGGTCAGCGAGGTCGTGGTGCGGATCCGGCCGAGCAGCGCCTCGCGGCCCGCCTCGTCGAGCTTGCCGCCCGCGAGCGCCCGTTCGGTCGAATGCCGCAGGTGGCCGAGGCCGCGTTCGACCCCGGCCTCGTCGAGTTCCACCGCGACCACGTCGAGCCCGCTGCGGGCGAGCACCTCGGCGATGCCCGCGCCCATCGTGCCAAGACCGACCACACCGACCGTCGAGATTTCCCGTGCCACAGGGCCTCCAGAGGTTACCCGCTGGTAATTGCCGCTCACTGTGCCACGCGAGACCCTCGAAAGCACATCGGAATCGAGTCAGTCCGGGCGAAGTCACCCGGTCGGAAACCGGCGTTACTCCCCGAAGTTCGACTCCACCAGCTCGGCCACCTTCGCGACCGCCTCCGCCGCCTGCAGCCCGCGAGCCCGCACCACGATCCGGTCGCCCTGGCGCGCACCGAGCGACATCAGCGCCAGCACGCTGTGCGCGTCCGCCTCCTGCTCGCCCAGCCGGATCGACACCTCGGCCTCGAATTCCGCCAGGCTGCGCACCACGACCGCGGCCGGGCGCGCGTGCAGGCCGACGTCGTTGGTCAGCGTGAATTCCCTCTCCACCACGCCTTCCTCACCGGCCGCCGACAGCTCCACCGCGGCCAGATCCGGCGCGACACCGGCGCTCGCCGCGGCCTCGCCCACCGCCTTGGCGTTCGCGCCGCCCTGCGCCGCGACGGCCGCCGCCACCGCGCCTTCCACCAGCGGCGCGTCGACCACGACCGCGGCGGACGAGTCAGCGAGCGATTCGACCGCCAGCTCAGCGGTCATCTGCGCGCTGCCGAGGTCGTACAGCAGCACCACGCCGTCGCCGGAATCCGCCCGCTGAGTGGCCGCGACGACCTCGTCGTAGTCGGTGCCGATGCCACCGCCGTCGGGCAGCCCGCCCGCCGGGACGATCCGGACGTCCGGGGCCATCTGGGCCGCCAGGTCGGCAAGGCCCTCGGCCAGTTTCGCGCTGTGCGACACAAGAACGATTCCAACGGTCACCGGGCCGCCTCCGCGAACGCACGCAGCAGCAGCGCCGTCGAACGAGCGCCCGGATCCATGTGCCCGACCGCGCGTTCCCCGAGGTACGAGGCACGCCCCTTGCGCGGGATCAAGTCCACAGTGGACTCCGCACCGCGATCCGCTCCGTCCGCCGCCGCGGTGAGCACGTCCGCGATCGTTCCGTCCGCGGCACCTTCAGCCGCGGAGAGCGCCGGGATCAGCGCATCGACCATCGTCGCGTCGCCGCCCACTGCCTTGCCACGAGCCTGCACGCCTTCCAACGCCGCCCGCAACGCGTCCAGCAGCAACGGCACATCGATCTCCGCCGCGTCGCCGAGCTTCGCCGACGCACGCAGGAAAGCCGTGCCGTAAAGCGGTCCGGCCGCGCCGCCGACCTTGGAAATCAACGTGGTGGCAGCGAGTTTCACGACTCCGGCCGGGGTTTCCGGCACCGCGGTCTCCAGCGCGGAGACGATGGCGGTGAACCCCCGGCTGAGGTTCTCGCCGTGGTCGGCGTCGCCGATCGCGCGGTCCAGGTCCACCAGTTCGGTGCGGTGTTCGGCGATCACTTCGGCGGCGGCGCGCAACGCGGCCGCGACCCCTTCGGCAGTGCAGGCCATCAGATCCCCCACCGCAGCGCGGGCGTGCGCACCGGCGCGTCCCACAACTGCGTAAGCTCGTCGTCCAGTTTCAGCAGGGTCAGGCTGATGCCCTGCATTTCCAGGCTGGTGATGTACGGGCCGACCAGCCTGCGCTCGACCAGGATCCCGCGCTCGGCCAGCAGCCGCTCGGCGATGCCGTGCGCGAGGTACAGCTCCAGCTGCGGCGTGCCGCCCATCGAGTTCGTGAACAGCAGCACCTTGTCGCCGGATTCGAACGGCAGGTCGGACACCACCGCCTCGACCATCCGGGCGACCAGCGCGTCCGCCGGTTCGGCCGGGATTCGCTCGCGGCCGGGTTCGCCGTGGATGCCGATGCCGAACTCGATCTCGTCCGGTCCGAGGTCGAAACTCGGCTCGCCCGCGTGCGGAACGGTCGGCGCGGACAGTGCCACCCCGATGGACCGGACCTGCCCGATCACCTTGCGCGCCAACGCTTCCACGTCATCCAGCGCATCACCGCGCTCGGCCGCCGCGCCGGCGATCTTCTCCAGCAGCACGGTCCCGCCGACGCCGCGCCGCCCGGCGGTGAACGTGGAGTCCTTGACCGCCACGTCGTCGTCGATGACCACGCTGCGCACGTCCAGGTCCTCGGCCGCGGCCAGTTCGGCGGCGGTCTCGAAGTTCAGCACGTCGCCGGTGTAGTTCTTCACGATCAGCAGCGCCCCGGCCGGTCCGGTGGTCGCCGCGATCGCGCCCTGCACCGCGTCCGGGGTCGGCGAGGTGAACACCGGCCCGGGCACCGCGGCGTCGAGCATCCCGGGGCCGACGAACCCGCCGTGCAGCGGTTCGTGCCCCGACCCGCCGCCGGACACCACCGCGACCTTGCCCGCCACCGGCGCGTCCGCGCGCACGACCAGCGCCGGATCGTCGCGCACGCGCAGCAGGTCCGCGTGCGCGACCGCGAGCCCTCTCAGCGATTCGGCGACGACGGCCGCCGGATCGTTGATGATCTTTTTCATGGCGGACCTCCGGCACCTCGGCGTCGTGGACGACCCCAACCTATGAGGTCGCCGGGCGCGCCGCAAAGCGCCCCCTGGTCACGCCGCGGGCAGTTTCCCGGCCAGCTGCTTGGCGAGCCCGACGGTCTTGCCGCACGGGTCGTCCTTGTCCGGCTGCGCGTCGGAGTTCGTGTACTCCAGCTGGACCACCTCGACGCGCTCTTCCTTCCACTGCCGGTGCTGCCATTTGACCTGGCAGCTCGACCCGGAGGTGCCTTGCTTCGAGTACGCCTGGCTGGGCGTGCCGACGTCGGCCTTCAGCCAGCCGTCGCCCTCGCTCGGCGCGACGCCGGGGAACATCGTCACCCGGACGCTCGGGATGAGGCCCCATTCGCACGAGTGCAGTCCGGACGGGCGCGGCTTCCCGCCCTTCACGACCCCGTCCACCGCGGCCGGGTCGAGCACCGTGCACGGGTCGACGGCGAGCAGCGTGCCCGGACCGGGCGTGTACTTCTGCGGGTTGTTGTGCAGCTTCTCGACCGCCGTCGCGACGAGCTTGCGGCCCGCGGCGCAGGCGTCGCCGCCGGTGTAGTCGATCCGGAAGGAGACGCCGATGGCCGGGTTCCGCGCGGTGAGCGCGCTGACCACGCAGCCGGATTCGCCGCCGAGGTCGGGCACCTCGACCTGCGGCAGCCCGCCGACCGCGCCGGTGGTCTTGTCGGAGGCGAACGTCACGAGGCCGCCGACGTCGACGCTCGCCCGGATTTCCTTGCCGCCCGGGTCGGTCGCCTTCGCGACGCAGGAGTCGAACTGCGTGCTCGACGCGGTCGCCTCGCCCTGCATCGTGCCGAGCGGGCTCATCGCGGTCTTGTCGACGAACTGGCACGGCAGCACGTCGCGCAGCACGGCGGGAGCGACCGCGGGATCGGTGATCGGGCCGGACGTCGCGGCGCTGTCCCCGCCGGCGGGGACAGTCGTGCGCGCGAAGTTCTCCTTGCCCAGGTTCGGACCGCCGCACGCGGACATCGCGATCACGCCCGTCGCGACCAAGGCGGACAACTTGAGGAACCGGCCGAACCGGCGATCGTGCACCACGTCCGGCAACCTAGCGGGCGAGGCTGCCGGACGTGGGCGCAACCCGGTTATTCGGCGGGTGAGGTTTCCGTCGTTTCGGTGCTCGGCGGCACGACGAGCGGCCGCAGCACCGCCCACAGCACGAACATCGCGGTCACCACCAGCAGGCCGATGCCCGACCAGAGGTTGATGTTCACGTCGGCGGCCTTCTTGAGGTCGTCGTCGCTGGTGAACCCGGCGCCCATGATCGTGAGGATCACGCCGTAGACGCCGAGCAGCAGCGCGATGATCAGCCGGATGTCGAAGGCGCCCGCCTTGTGCGGCCGCGAGGTTTTCTCGGTCATGCGGGCCTCCTCAGAAGATGATGTTGAGAGCGATCGTGAGCACGAGGACGATGCCGGCCAGCAGGCCCGGCTTGCGGTACCAGCCCGCGTTCTCGCCCGTGTTGTCGTGCTTGAGCGCGTCGCGCGGGGTCAGCGAGTAGACCAGGCCGACCAGCTGCGCGTCCGGCTTCGGCTGAGTGGCCAGGGAAACCCCGACGCTCACCACGATGTCGACGACGAACGCGGTGCCCGCGGCCACGAAGCTGGTGCCCTGCCCGGCGAGCGACAGCACGTCCAGCTGCGACAGCGCCCAGATCGTGATCGCCGACGCGGTACCGGCCACCAGGCCGATCCATCCGGCCGCCGCGGTCATCCGCTTCCAGAACATGCCGAGGATGAAGGTGGCGAACAGTGGCGCGTTGAAGAAGGAGAACAGGTCCTGCAGGTAGGTCAGGATGTTCGCCGACTGCGACGCGACGAACGCGGTGCCGATCGCCAGCACGGTCGCGACGACCGTGGTCTTGCGGCCGAGGCTCAGGTAGTAGCCGTCCGGCTTGTCCTTCTTCACGTACGTCTGCCAGATGTCGTACGTGAAGACGGTGTTGAACGAGCTGAGGTTCGCCGCCATGCCCGCCATGAACGACGCGAGCAGACCGGCGATCGCGATGCCGAGGATGCCGTTGGGCAGCAGGTCGCGCATCAGCAGCAGGAGCGCGTTGTTCGCGGTGACCCCGCTCGGCGCGGTCTTGTCCTGCAGCAGAAGTCCCTTGTCCTGCATGTACTCCGGCACCACGACGCCGGCGATCATGCCGGGGATGATCACGATGAAGGGCACCAGCATCTTCGGGAACGCGCCGATGATCGGCGTCCGCCGCGCGGCCGACATGCTCTTCGACGCCATCGCGCGCTGGACCTCGACGAAGTTCGTCGTCCAGTACCCGAAGGACAGCACGAAGCCGAGACCGAACACGATGCCGAGGACGGACAGGAAGTTGTTGCCGAAGCCGGTCAGGTTGTCGCCCGGCCAGGAGTGCAGCTGCGCGGTGCCGCCGGGGCCGTCGGTGATCTTCTGCACCAGGCCCTGCCAGCCGCCGACCTTGACCAGGCCGACGATGGTGAGCGGCAGCAGCGCCACGACGATCACGAAGAAC
Organism: Amycolatopsis sp. A1MSW2902; assembly: GCF_017312175.1. Lineage (NCBI taxonomy): Bacteria > Bacillati > Actinomycetota > Actinomycetes > Pseudonocardiales > Pseudonocardiaceae > Amycolatopsis > Amycolatopsis sp. A1MSW2902. The sequence goes on along the minus strand of NZ_QJPO01000001.1, from coordinate 9,083,458 downwards.
TGCAGCACCTCGTTGTAGATCGCGGCGGACAGCCCGCCCAGCGCGGTGTACGTGAGCACGATGGCGGCCGCGACGACGATCGACACCCACAGCGGCCAGCCCAGCAGCAGCTTCACGACGCTGGCCAGCAGGAACAGGTTCGCGCCCGCGATGAGGATCTGCGCCGCGGCGAAGCTGATGCCGTTGACGAGGTGTGCCGTCGGACCGAACCGCCGCCGCATGAACTCGGGGACGCTGCGGACCTTGGAGCCGTAGTAGAACGGCATCATCACCAGGCCGAGGAACAGCATCGCCGGGATGGCGCCGATCCAGAAGTAATGGACGGTCGGCAGGCCGTAGAGGACGCCGTTCGCGGACATGCCCATGACCTCGACCGCGCCGAGGTTCGCGGAAATGAACGCCAGACCGGTGACCCACGCCGGCAGCGACCGGCCCGACAGCAGGAAGTCGAGACTGCTCGACACCTGCCTTCGCGCGAGATAGCCGATGCCGAGCACCAGGACGAAATAGAACGCCAACTCGATGTAGTCGATCGGACTCGCGTCGAGCCGCAAGTTCGCGTCGGCGAGGAACGGCACCCTGCCACCTCCGAATCAAACATTCTCACACAGAAAACACCATCGTTCCTGTCAGACCGGCACAGTACTGCATGGATTCCGAAGAGGCACCCCGACACCGCGGTTTTTCACCAACCTGCCGCTGACCTGTGCATTCCGCGTGCCCGGAAGCACCCGTGTTGAGTCCTGTCGCTTCGCTCGCCAACCCCTCACCAACGGGACAGATTCACTCGTTCCGGGGTGCTGCTCGGCGTCGGGCCCATAAGATCCCGGCGATGACCGGCCCCGCGCTGCCCCTCCCCGGACGGCTTCGCGCCGCTTTCGGGCTCGTGGTCCTGCAAGCGCTGCTGAACGGCGCGTTCGGCGTCTTCGCCCATCGGCAAATCGACAAGCAGCGCGCTGGCGGCGAGGAACCGTTTTCGATTCTGTACTCGCTGGAGTACCTGTCGTACGCCTTCACCGCCGGACTGCTGACGGCCGGGATCGTGGTTCTGCTCGGCTACGGCTGGGGCCGATGGGTCCTGCTCGCGGTCGAGGTACCGTCCGCGCTCGGCGGACTGCTCAACCTGGCGGGCGGTGGCGCAGCAGCGGCGGCGGGCCTGGTGCTGGCTGGAGTGGTGGTGACGACGTTATTCCACGCGGAAGTGAAGGCGTGGTTCGCTGCGAAGGCGACTCAGCGCCGAGCCGGGTCGGCGCTCTGACGCATTCCCTCCGGCGTCATCGGCTGGCTTCGTTGAGCCGGGCGAGCCATTCGCGCAGCAGACCGGCTTCGAAGACGCTGAAGCCCGCTTCGGTGACCGGGTCGGCGTCCTTGGTGGGGGTGACGATTCCGAGCAGGGCCTGCGCACGGTCGGCGATCGGGGAACTTTCGGGGGCCGGTTGGTCGATCAGCGCGTCGAGCACCAGGTCGCCCAACGGCCGGATCACCTCGATGTCCCGCGCTTCTTCCGGCTGGGCCAGCAGGAGCAGAACCGCGCCGGTCGTGGACGCCTCGATCGCCACCGCGGCCGCCTCGACCGGCACGCGGAGCCGGCCCTGCGCGTTGGCGCGTTCGAGCATGCCGCACAGGATGGCCCGGTTTTCCGCCGCCGCCACGGGCTGTTTGCCCGGCCGGACGGTTCCGTACATCAGCGCGTAGATCGCGGGATTGGCCAGCCCGAACGCGACGTGCATCTCCCAGCCGTGACGCAGGTCCTCGACCGGATCCTCGCTGGGCTCGAGCGCGTGCTTCTCCGCGAGGTAGCTCTCGAAACCGAAGGTGACCACGGCGTCGAGCAGCCCGTCCTTGTCCGCGAAAAGCCGGTACAGCGTCGGCGTTTGCACTCCGGCCGCCGCCGCGACCGCCCGGGTGGACAGCCCTGACGGGCCGGCCGTCGCCAGCAGTTTCACCGCTTCGCTCAGGATGCGCTCGCGCTGGTCGTCCGATGCCATGTGCCGACGATAACAGATTCCTGTTGACGTTGACACTGACAATGTCATCGGAATAGCGTTATCAACGTCAACAGCGAAAGGAACCTCTGATGTCCTCTGTTCACGTCGCCATCGCTTACTTCTCCGGCTACGGGCACACCCTCGAGATCGCGAAGGCCGTCGCGGCGGGCGCCGAGTCAGTGCCCGGCACCCGCGCCGACCTGGTCGACGTAGCCGAAATGACCGACGCGAAATGGGAAACCCTCGACGCCGGCGACGCGATCATCTTCGGCACGCCGACCTACATGGGTTCGGCGTCCGGCGCGTTCCACGTGTTCGCCGAAGCGACCTCGAAGCGCTGGATGTCCCAGCGCTGGCTGGACAAACTCGCGTCCGGGTTCACCAACTCCGGCTCGATGAGCGGCGACAAACTGCACACGCTGCAGTACCTGGCGCTGCTCGCCGCGCAGCACGGCATGCACTGGGTCAGCCTCGGCCTCATGCCCGGCTGGAACACCACCACCAGCAGCGAACACGACGACAACCGGCTCGGGTTCTACCTCGGCGCGGGCGCGCAGACCTGGAACGACCAGGGTCCGGAAGCCGTCCACGCCGCCGACCTCGCCACGGCACGCCACCTCGGCGCCCGGGTCGCGACGCAGGCCCGGCGCTACCGGCAGCCGCTCGCTGCCTGACCCCGGGCGGTGCTCAGAACAGCCGGAACTCGTCCGAATCCGTGCCGCGCAACGCGTCGTAGTCCAAGACGACGCAGCGGATCCCGCGGTCCTCGGCGAGGACGCGCGCCTGCGGCTTGATCACCTGCGCCGCGAACACGCCCTGCACCGGGGCGAGCAGCGGGTCGCGGTTGAGGAGTTCGAGGTACCGGGTCAACTGCTCGACGCCGTCGATCTCGCCGCGGCGCTTGATCTCCACCGCGACCGAACCGCCGTTGGCGTCGCGGGCCATGATGTCGACCGGGCCGATCGCGGTCGGGTACTCGCGGCGGACCAGTGTGTAGCCGTCGCCGAGGGTTTTGATGTGCTCGGCGAGCAGTTCCTGCAAATGCGCTTCGACGCCGTCCTTCTGCAGGCCCGGGTCGACGCCGAGGTCGTGCTTCAGGTCGTGCATGACCTCGTCGATGGTGATGACGAGTTTCTCGCCCGCCTTGTTCTGGACCGTCCAGACGTCCGGGTCCTCGATCAGCCAGCACGGCGGCGACATCCAGTTCAGCGGCTTGTAGGAGCCGCCGTCGGAGTGCACGAGCACCGAGCCGTCGGCCTTCACCATCAGGACGCGGTTGGCCATCGGGAGATGCGCGGTCAGCCTGCCGACGTAGTCGACCTGGCACCGGGCGACGACGAGCCTCATCGGACCCGCCCCGCACGGAGCGGGCTGGCTTGCTGAGAGGGGAGCACGAGACGCACCCGCCGAGGGTAGGACAGGCTCGGCGATACTGGCGAGGTGGACCCCATTCAGCGTGTCGCGACCCGCGAGGTGTATCGGAACAACTGGATGACGGTGCGCGAGGACGCCATCCGCCGCGCCGACGGCAGCGACGGCATCTACGGCGTCGTCGACAAACCGACCTACGCGCTGGTCATCCCCCTCGACGGCGACCGGCTGCACCTGGTCGAGCAATTCCGGTACCCGCTCGGAATGCGGCGCTGGGAATTCCCGCAGGGCACCGCGCCGGACCTCGCCGAGACCCCGCCCGCCGAACTGGCGCGACGGGAATTGCGGGAGGAGACCGGATTGCGGGCTTCGGCGTTCACCGAGCTGGGGATGCTGGACGTCGCGCCGGGGCTGACCAGCCAGCGCGGGCACGTGTACCTCGCGACCGGTCTCACCGAGGGCGAGCCGGAGCGGGAACCGGAAGAACAGGACATGCGGACGGCGTGGTTCAGCCGGGCCGAGGTCGAGAAGATGATCTCCACCGGGGAGATCTCGGACGCGCAGACGGTGGCGGCTTATACGTTGCTGCTGCTGCACGAACGTCGCTGACTCACGGCAGCCCGCCCCTCCCGCTCACCGCACGACCGAGCGGTCCGTGAAGGGCTCCTTGAGGGAATCTGGTTCCCTCAAGGAGCCCTTCACGGACTTCTCCGGAGCAGAAGAGCCGGGCGTCAGTCCGTCCAGTCGGGTTTGCGCTTCTCCAGGAACGCCGCCATTCCCTCCCGCGCCCCCGGCAGCTGCGAAGCCGAAGCCATCACTTCGACGGCGATCGCGTAGGCGTCCGCTTCCGGGCGGTCCAGCTGCGCGTACAGGGTCTGCTTCCCCATCGCCTTGCTCGCCCGGCTGCCGCGGGTCGCGCGTCCGAGCAGGTCGGCGACCGCCTCGTCGAGGGAATCGTCCGGGACCACGCGGTTGACCAGGCCCCAGTCCAGCGCCGTCGCCGCGTCGATCACGTCGCCGGTCAAGGCCAGTTCCATCAGGCGTTTCCGGCCGATCGCGCGCGCCACCGGCACCGCGGGCGTGTGGCAGAACCAGCCGCCCTTGCCGCCGGGCAGCGCGAATCCCGAGGACTCCGCCGCGACCGCCAGGTCGCACGACGCCACCAGCTGGCATCCGGCGGCCGTCGCCAGGCCGTGCACCCGGGCGATCACCACCTGCGGCACCGATTCCATCGTCCGCATCAGCGTCGTGCACAGGGTGAGCAGCTCACGCACCCCCATGAGGTCGCGGGCGGCGACGTCGCCGAAGTCGTGCCCGGCGGAGAACACCGGCCCCGCGCCGGCCAGCACGATGCCGGTCGCGTCGGACTCGCCCGCCTCGCGGAACGCGGCGAGCAATTCGCCGAGATGGTCGGCGGACAGCGAATTGCGCCGTGCCGCGCGGTTCATCGTGATGGTGACCGTGTCCCCGTCCCGCTTCACGAGGAGGTGCTCGTACTCGCCCATGCCCCGACCGTAACCCCGACCGGCGGGATGCGGAAAGTGCGCCGATACGAATCCGGCCCGACCCCGACCTCCGCCCGCAGCCGTCGGCGCAGGTTCGCGGCGCTGCCGAGCCCCGCCCGCTCGGCCACCCGGGCGACCGGCAGATCCGTGGTCTCCAGCAGCCGCTGCGCGTGCTGCACCCGCTGGACGAGCAGCCACCGGCCGGGCGTGCTCCCCGTCGCGGCAGCGAACTCGCGATGAAAAGTCCGGGGGCTCATCCCGGCGTGCTCGACCAGATCCGGTACCCCGATCTCGTCCGCGAGCCGGGTCAGCGCCCAGTCCATTGTGGACGCAATACCCGGCCGGGAGGCGTTGGCGGGCAACGGAGCTTCCGCGTACTGGCGCTGGCCGCCTTCCCGCACCGGCGGCATCACCAGCCGCCGGGCAAGCCGCGCGGCGACCTCGGCTCCATGATCACGGCGAACCAGATGCAGGCAAAGATCAAGACCGCCGACGACGCCCGCTGAGGTAAGCACGCCGTCCTGTTCGGTGTAGAGCACGTCGCGGCGGAGTTCGGCAGCGGGCGCGGCCGTCGCGAGTGCGTCCAGGTCCCGCCAATGCGTGGTCGCGGGGCGGCCGTCGAGCAATCCGGCAGCAGCGAGGGTGAAAGCTCCGGAGCAAAGCCCAGCCACCGTCGAACCGGCGCGATGGGCCCGGCGAAGCGCGGCGCGAGCGGCGGCGGGTACTTCGGCCAGCGGATCGTCCCGTCCGGGGGCGAGCACCAGATCGCAGTCGGCCAAGCCGGAAAGCCCGTGCGTCGCGACGACTTCGCCGAACGGCGACACCCGCGTCCGCCCTCGCCCCGGCGCGCACACGCGCACCGCGAACGGGCCGATCCCGCTGTCGGTGCGGTCCTGCGCCCACACCTCCGCGATCACCGCGAGGTCGAACATCCGGCTGCCCGGCAGGAGCAGCACCCCGATCGTGCGCATGGCAGAAAAGTATCGCATCGCGCGTCTTGTGCCACTCCCCGCCGCGTGCTCCCCCGGACAGAATCGAGGCCATGACCACCGCATTGCTGCTGATCGACGTCCAGCGAGGATTCGACGACGCCGAGTTCTGGGGACCGCGCAACAACCCCGGCGCGGAAGCGAACATGAAGGCGCTGCTGCATGCCTGGCAGGACCGGCGCGACCCGGTCGTGCTCGTGCACCACGATTCGACCACGCCCGGTTCGCCGCTGCGCCCGGGTCAGCCCGGCAACGATTTCAAACCGGAACTCGACGGCGCCCGCCCGGACCTGCTCTTCGGCAAGAAGGTCAACTCGGCGTTCCTGGGAGACGTCGACCTGGACGCCTGGTTCAAGACCCGCGGCATCACGAGCTTCGTGCTGGCCGGGATCCAGACCAACTTCTGCTGCGAAACCACCGCGCGGATGGGCGGAAACCTGGGCTACGACATCACTTTCGCCCTCGACGCGACCTTCACCTTCGACCTGGAAGGCCCGGACGGCACCGTCCTCACCGCCGACGAGCTGTACCGCGCGACCGCGACGAACCTGCACGGCGACCGTTTCGCGACGGTCAAGTCCACCAAGGAGATTCTCACTCTCGATCGATGACGGCGCGCAGGAATTCCTTCGTTCGTTCGTGTTCCGGCGCGGTGAACAACCGATCCGGCGGCGCGTCCTCCAGCACCTGACCACGGTCGAACATCATCACCCGATCCGACACGTCCCGAGCGAACTGCATCTCGTGCGTCACGCACAGGATCGTGATGTCCGTGGTCGAGGCGATTTCCCGGAGCACCCGCAGCACCTCCGCGACCAGTTCCGGGTCCAACGCCGACGTGACCTCGTCCAGCAGCAGCACTTCCGGCCGCATCGCCAACGCGCGAGCGATCGCGACGCGCTGCTGCTGGCCGCCGGAAAGCTGCGTCGGATGCGCGTCCGCCTTGTCCGCGAGGCCGACCAATTCGAGCAGTTCGGTCGCACGCGCCGTCGCGTCCCGCGCGGACAGGCCGAGGGCGCGGATCGGGGCCTCGGTGATGTTCTGCAGGACCCGCATGTTCGGGAAGAGGTTGAACTGCTGGAACACCATCCCGATCGACCGGCGCATCCCGCGCAGGTATTTTTCGTCCGCTGGAACGAGTTTTCCCCGCCGGGGCATGTGGCTCAGCGGCTTGCCGCCGACCTCGATCCGGCCGCCGTCGACCTTCTCCAGGGTCATCAGCAACCGCAGGATGGTCGTCTTGCCGGAACCGCTCGGCCCGATCAGCGAGACGAATTCCCCTGGCGCGACAGTGAAATCGAGGTCGCGCAGCACGGTGGTGCCGCCGAACTTCTTCACCACCTGGTCGAAGCGGATCATCGGTTCATCTGCTGAGTCCAAAACGACGCTCCAGGAATCGCACGAGCAGGGACGCCGGGTAGCTCAGCACGAGGAAGAGCACGCCCGCCAAGGTGAGAGGTTCGACATAGCGGAAATTCAGCGAGCCGACCTCGAACGCGGCGCCGGCGAGGTCGAGCACGCCGATCGCCAGCAGCAGCGGGGTTTCCTTGAACATCGAGATCGTGTAGTTGCCGAGCGCGGGCAGCACCCGCGGGATCGCCTGCGGCAGGATCACCCGCAGCCAGGTGCGCGCCTTCGGCAGGCTGAGCGCGACCGCGGCCTCCCACTGTCCTTTCGGGACAGCGTCGATCCCGGCGCGGTACACCTCGGACGTGTAAGTCGCGTAATGCAGCCCGAGTCCGAGCACGCCCGCGGTCAGCGGCGAGAGCGTCACCCCGAACTGCGGCAGCACGAAGAACAGGAAGAACAACTGGACCAGCAACGGAGTGCTGCGCACGAACTCCACCACCAGCCAGGTCGCCCAGCTGACCGCGCGGATCCGCGACCGCCGGAGGATCGCGAAAACCAAACCCAGCACGTAGGCGAGCAGTGCGCCGAGAACGGTCGCCTCGAACGTCACCAGGAGCCCCTCCAGCACCGAAGGAAGCACCTTCCACAGATAAGCCCAGTCCCAGCTCATGTGCCCGCCCCGCTCAGCACTGCCCGCCGCCGGGCCGGTGCGCGGCCCACTCGCGCGGCCGTCCGCCGTTCCAGCAGTTTCATGCCGCTGCTGATCAGGATCGACAGGACCAGGTAGAACACCAGCACGATCGTCCAGATCAACGCGGCCTGCCCGGTGTAGCGCGTCACCAGGACCTGGCTCGCCTGATAGGTCATCTCGGGCACGGTGATGAAGGTGAGCAGCGCGGTGCCCTTGAGCAGTTGGATGAACAGATTCGTGAACGGCGGCACCATGTCGACCAGCGCCTGCGGCAGGATCACCCGCCGCATCCGCTGCGCCGGCGTGAAGTTGAGCGCGACGCAGCCTTCCCGCTGCTCACGCGGGACCGCTTGCACCGCGCCACGCACGATCTCCGCGCCGTACGCGCCGAAGTTCAAGCCGAGCACCGCGATGCCGGACCACAACGGCAGGATCTGGAAACCGGTGAGCACAGGCAGCGCGAAGTAGATCCAGAACAGCTGGACGACCTCCGACGTCCCGCGCCACACCTCGACGTAGATCCGCGTGACCGCGCGCAGAACGGCGAACCGCGACAGCATCGCCAGCCCGGCGAGGAACGACAGGACGGTGGCGACCAGGATGCCGCCGACTGTCGCCTCGACCGTCAGCAACAGTCCGTTCGCGACGGTGGAGACGAACAGTCCGAAGTGGTCGAACATCAGCCGTCCACCGCCGTCAGGAACCCGAGCAGAGCTGCTCGGTCGTGACGTCGGCGGGCGGCAGGTTGTCCTTGGTGAAGCCGAACGGCTTGACGATCTCCAGCCATTGGCCGTTCTGGTGCAGCTTCGCCAGTTCGGCGTTGAACGCGTTCACCAGATCGCTGTCGGTCTTGCGGAACACGAAGCCGCCTGCCTGGATCTGTTTCTTGCCCTGCACCTGCGGCACGAACCCGCTCGTGACCTCCAGCGCGGCACCCGGATTCTGCTTGAGCAGCGCCTTCAGCGAAATGTCGGTGAGCGCGCCCGCGTACGCGCGATTCGCCTGCAATGCCTGCAGCATTTGCGGTTGGCCGTCGTAGGTCTGCAGCTGGCTGTCCGGGATCCCGGTCGCCTTCGCCACCTGCTGCTCGACCGTGCCGGACAGCACCGCGAGGTTCACGCCCTTCGCCTTGACGTCCTCGAAATTCAGGACTTGCTTCGGATTCCCTTTCGGCACCAGGAAAGCCGTGGGGGTCACGTAGTCGACCGCGGAGAACGCCGCCTGTTTGCACCGGTCCGGCAGGATCGCCATGCCCGCGGCGACCATGTCGTACTGGCCCGCCGCGAGCGCCGGGATGAGCTGTTTGAATTCGACCTGCGTCGCTTCGACCTTCGCGATGCCGATGTTCTTGAAGACCGCCTTGGCGACCTCAGGCGATTCGCCGGTCACGGTGCCGCCGTCGGTGTAACCGTAGGGGATCTCGCCCGCGATGCCGACCTTGATGGAGCCCGCCTTCTTCGCCCGGTCGAGCGCTCCGCCGCCTTGCCCGCCCGCCTGCGGGGCTTGGGTGCACGCGGCGGCGAACGCGGTTCCGCCCAGCACCACCGCTCCGGACGCCGCCAGCCGGAAGAAGTCCCGTCGCTTCCATTCGTCGTGAACCATGTCGCGGCCCCTTCGCCCTGATCGGGTCACGAACCCGTGACCTGCGATTTCCGGTCACGGCCGGCCAGGGACCCCACCCCGCGAAGCTGGCGGCAGTGACGCCGACAAGGATCGAACGTAGGCACCCGCCGGGGCGCGGTCAAAGATTCTTTTGCGCCCGGTCGGTTCTGTTACCGATTAGAAACGCGCTTCCCGGCACATTTTTCCGGGCGGACGGAAATTGATCATCGAGGATTCCGCCCGGACGCAGCGGCTCCCCGGTAATTCGATCATCCACAGTGGACAAAAATCGGCCGCAGGCCAAGATTGCGCCACTGTAACGGTAATCGATCACCGCGGGGTTTCACGCTGGAGAACCGAACGGCTACGCACCGCTCAATCCGTGCCGTTCGCGAATCAATTCCACGATACCGGCCATGATGTCGGTCAATTCGTAGTCCTTGGGCGTGAACACCCGCGCGATCCCGCGTTCGGTCAGCAGCGCGGCGTCGTCCGGCGGGATGATGCCCCCGACGATCACCGGGATGTCCCCGGCCCCGGCCGCGCGCAGGCCGTCGACCACCAGCGGCACGACCTCCAGATGCGACCCGGACAGCACCGACAGCCCGACGACGTGCACGCCCTCCTGCACCGCGGCCGCGACGATCTGGTCCGGGGTCAGCCGGATGCCCTGGTAGATCACCTCGAACCCGACGTCGCGAGCCCGCACCGCGACCTGCTCGGCACCATTGGAGTGTCCGTCCAGCCCGGGTTTCCCGACGAGAATCCGCAGCCGCTCGCCGAGTTCGGTTTCGGTGCGGCGCACCAGTTCCCGGACGCGCTCCAGTTCCGGATTGCCCTGCCCGGCCGCCGAAGCCGCGGAAACGCCCGTCGGCGCCCGGTATTCCCCGAACACCTCGCGCAGCGCGCCCGACCATTCCCCGGTCGTCACGCCCGCCCGCGCACAGTCCACAGTGGCCTCGAACAGATTGTCCGAAGTGGACGCTTTCGCCTTCAGCGCGGCGAGCGCCTTCGCCACCGCGGCGTTGTCCCGTTCCTCGCGCCACTTTTCCACCGCGGCGACCGCGGCCTTCTCCACCGCCGGGTCGATCGTCTCGATCGCCTTGGCCCCCTCCGCCTGCAACGGCGACGGCTCAGTGGTCTCGAACTTGTTGACCCCCACCAGAATTCGCTCGCCGTTCTCCATCCCCCGCCGGTACTCCGCGAGCGACGAAACCAGCTGCGACTTCATGTAACCGCTCTCGACGGCAGCCACCGCACCGCCAAGGTCCTGCACCCGCGCGATCTCCTCGCGCGCGCCGGAAACGATCTCGTCGACCTTCGCCTGCACCACGTGCGAACCGTCGAAAATGTCCTCGTACTCCAGCAGATCCGTCTCGAACGCGAGCACCTGCTGCATCCGCAGCGCCCATTGCTGATCCCACGGCCGAGGCAGCCCCAGCGCCTCATTCCACGCAGGCAGCTGAATCGCCCGCGCCCGTGAACCCCGCGACAGCGACACGGCCAGCATCTCCAGCACGATCCGCTGGACGTTGTTCTCCGGCTGCGCCTCGGTGAGCCCGAGCGAGTTCACCTGCACGCCGTACCGCAGCCGTCGCGCCTTCGGGTTCTCGACGCCGTAGCGCTCGCGCGTCAGCTCGTCCCACAGCTGCGTGAACGCGCGCATCTTGCACATCTCTTCGACGAACCGGACGCCCGCGTTGACGAAGAACGAGATCCGCGCGACGACCTTCTCCATGTCGGCCTGGTCGACCTGCCCGGAGTCGCGTACCGCGTCGAGCACGGCGATCGCGGTGCACAGCGCGTACGCGACCTCCTGCGTCGGCGTCGCGCCCGCTTCCTGCAGGTGGTAGCTGCAGATGTTGATCGGGTTCCACTTCGGCACGTGGTGCACGGTCCACGCGATCATGTCGGTGATCAGCCGGAGGCTCGGCCCGGGCGGGAAAATGTAGGTGCCGCGGGAGAGGTACTCCTTGATGATGTCGTTCTGCGTGGTGCCGGTGAGCTTGGCCAGCACCTCGTCGACGTCGCGGCCCTCGGCTTCGGCCTGTTCGCGCGCCACCGAGACGTAGAGCGCGAGCAGCCACATCGCGGGCGCGTTGATGGTCATCGAGGTGTTCGCCTCGGCGAGCGGGATGCCGTCGAACAGCTGCCGCATGTCGCCGATGTGCGACACCGGCACGCCGACCTTGCCGACCTCGCCGCGCGCGAGCACGTGGTCCGGGTCGTAGCCGGTCTGCGTCGGCAGGTCGAAGGCGACCGACAGCCCGGTCTGCCCCTTGGCGAGGTTCCGGCGGTACAGCTCGTTGGACGCGGCGGCGGACGAATGACCCGCGTAGGTGCGCATCACCCAGGGCCGGTCGCGCTCGTGGTCGGTGGGGTACGGCACGGTGCACCTCTCTTCGCCGAGACGACCGCCCGAGTGTACCCGCCGGTAACTTAATCGGCGGAGTGGATTCGGCCACTCCCGGGTGAAGCCCCGGGCCGGACGACCACTACCCCGCGGTCGAGGTCGACGGTACCCAGCGGAGGAGCTCCCTGCGCGTCCTCCTCGAGGGTCATCTCCACTGAATCCCGGTGCTCGAGCTCATTGCGCTTGGTGCCGTAGAGGAACGCGGTGACCTCGTCGAGGTACGTCGAGGACAATCGCGCCTTGAGCCGGGACGGTTTCTTCTTCCGCCGCAGCTCCCATCCGCCGACGATCAGCAGCACGATGGTGGCGACCGGCAGCGCGAGACCCAGCAAGGTCAGCAGCATGTTTCACCCAACGACCGGGGCGCGCGAAGCGTTCCGGGCGATCAGCTCCGCGACGTGCTCCGCTTCCTCGATCGCGAGCAGTTCGGGCAGCATCATGGAGGGCGACGACTGCACCCGGTACTGCTGATCGCGCAGAGTGGGCCGGAAGTCGACGGTGCCGGTGCCGTGGTCGAGCACTCGCGGTTCGCGCAGCTCCGGATGCCAGATCCAGCGGAACTCGATGCCGCCCGGACGGTCGGCGACGAAAATGAGCCTGCGATCGGTCACCAGGTAAGTCAGCACCCCGAGCAGCAGCTTCCGCTGCCGGTTCCGCTCGGCGGACAGTCCGGTCAGCATGCCGAAGAAGCCCCGGGACCAGTGCGACCCACCACCGCTACGACGTAGCCGTGATAATCGCGGTAACGCCGCACGAACCGCTGGGGCCGCCCGGACCAGAGCAGCTGTTCGCCTTCGGCCAGTGGGTACATGACGCCCTCCTCGCTCCCGGAGAGAGCACGCCGCCTGGTTCGACTGGGTTGCCCGGCTGGCCGGAGTCAGCTGGATGTTCAGCCCGACGGCTGGAGAGCGCGGAGTGTTCGAGCGATCAGTTCGGCGACGTGCTCCGGCTCCTCGATCGCGATCAGTTCAGGCGTCATTGTCGTCAGCGACGACTGCGCCTGGAACTTCTGGTCGCGCAACCGAACACGCGAGGGCCCCTTGAAGCTGACGGTGCCGGTCCCGTCGCCGTGGTCGCGCACCCGCGGCTCGTCCAGGTCGGGAAGCCACACCCAGCGGAACTCGACGCCGCCCGGACGGTCGGCGACGAAGACGAGCCTGCGATCGGTCACCACGTAAGTCAGCACCCCGAGCAGCAGCTTTCGCTGCCGGTTCCGTTCGGCGGTCTGCGCGACCGCCGCGCCGAAGAAGCCCGGCCACAGCGCAAGGACGGCGGGCTCCATGCCGAGCTTCACGGTGGCGAAAACGCCTAGCGCGCCAAGCGCGGCGAAGCCCACCGTCGCTGCGACGTACCCGTGAAAGTCCGCGTACCGACGCGGGTACCGCTGCGGCCGCCCGGACCAGAGCAGGTGCTCGCCTTCTGCCAGTGGAAACATGTCGCCCCCCTCTTACCGAAGAGAGCACGCCGTCCGGTTCGCCCAGGTTGCCGAACCGGTGTGACGGAAATCCGCGAGACGGCGGCCGGTCCGGGATCTACCGTGGTCAGACGTGACGTGGAGCGGGTACGGCAGTTATCTGGTGATCGTGGTTCTCATCGTGCTCGCGCCGGGGCCGGACACGATGGTGATGCTGAAGAACGCCCTGTCCGGCGGCGCGCGCGGCGGCTTGCTGGCCACAGCGGGCATCTTCGCCGGCAACGCGGTGCAGGGCACGGCCGCGGCGCTCGGGCTCGGCGTCGTGATCGCCCGTTCGCAGCCGGTGTTCCTCACGCTCAAGTGGCTCGGTGCCGCATACCTCCTGTTCCTCGGCTTCCAAGCGCTGCGCGGCGCCTGGCGCGGCAACTACGACGCGGTCGCCGACACCCAGCGCAAGCGCACCAGCGGCTTCCGGCGGTGGCGCGAAGGGTTCCTCTCGAACATCACGAACCCCAAGGTGCTGGTGCTGTACCTGTCGGTGCTACCGCAGTTCCTCGACCCGGTGCGCACGACGACCTGGGACGCACTGGTGCTCGCGTACACGGTCGCCGTGCTGGGCACGATCTGGCTCCTGGTGCTGCTGTTCTTCGTGCACCGGGTCCGCGCGTGGCTCAGCCGCCGCAAGGTCCGCCGCGCGCTGGACGGGGTGACCGGCACCGCGCTGGTCGGGTTCGGCGCGGCGCTGGCCCTCGAATCCTCGTGAGCGTTGGCGGACGAGGGAGTGTCCGCGATGTCCTGAGACATCAGCTGTCGGCGACGTCCTGATACTCAGCAGCCGGTGAGAACCGGCGTCAACACTCACGAGAACTCACAGCACGTCGTCCAGCCAGTCATAGATCCGGCCGCTCGCGAGCCGCATCGCGCCGACGTGGCAGTGTGCGTCCGCGCCCTCCTCCGCGGTGAAGTTCAGCAGCTTCTTCGGGCCGCTGATCCGGTCGTACAGCTGCTGCGGCTGGCCGGTGAAGAACAGGTCCTCCGGGGCGTCGCAGATCAGCGCCGGGCACGTGATGCGCTCGGCAACGCCGTCGTAGAGGTTGTACTCGAGGTACTTCGCCAGGAACTCGCGATCGGTCGCACCGCCCATCACGTAGCGGCCGTGGCCCAGTGCCCACCGGACGGTCGGGTTCTGCTCCTTCGCGCCGGCTAGAAAGGCGTCCAGTTCAGGGTCCTCCGGTGCGTTCGCGCGGCGGACGATCTCGTCGCGGTCCCACGGGAGTTGCTGCACGAAAGCCGCACCGGCGTCGAAGAGCCCGTCCACGGCGACGACGGCCGACAGCCGCGGTTCGAACGCGGCGGCGCGCGGCGCGAGCATCCCGCCGAGGCTCCAGCCGATCAGGGCGACCTTGTCCGGGAGCACGCCGGGGAGAGCGAGGGCGTAGTCGAGCACCTGGCCGACGACGTGCTCCCAGTCCGGGCGGAACAGCATCCCGTCGCGGTGGACGGCGCTCGGCTGGCCGGGACCGTCGAAGGTCAGCACGTGATAGCCGCGTTCCTGGCCCGCGGTCGCGCCCATGAAGTGCAGATCCTCGGCGCTGCCGTCGAAACCGTTGTGCGCCACCAGAAGCGGCTTCGGGCCGTCGCCGGGAGCGCGGTAGAAGTAGCCGCGCAAGACGTGGCCGTCGTAGGGGATTTCGATCCGTTCGACGTGGTCGAGCGTTTCTATCGCGTTCTGGAAGCACTCGACGTTGCGCTCGTAGGCGTAGTTGATCCGCGGGTCTTCCGGGTTGCCGTGCAAGAAAAACTCGGCACGGCGGTAGTACGTCGAGGCCCGCAGGTACGCGTCGCGTGCGCTGACCGGGTGCATGGTTGCGGCCTCGGCGTAAAGCCGCTCGGCGGTGGCGAGCCACGCGTCGTGCCAGCTGTCGTAGTCACCGGACTTGATGTTCGACGCGATCGCGACGATCTCGCCGAAATCCGCTCCCCCGTACGCGATCTCGCCGAACGCGAGCAAGGTCTCGAACCAGAATTGCGGGTCGTCTTCGAACAGCAGCGGCTTCATCGGATCTCTTCCTTCGCGAAAGTGCGGAAATCACGGGCGGGTCGTCCGACGACCCGCTCGACGGTGTCGGTGACGCGGTCCTCGGCGCCGCCGCGAATCGCCTCGTCCAGCAAGGCGAGCATTTCGGCGTACGACTCGGGGAGCCTGTCGCGGACCAGGAATTGCTGGTACTGCGAGGTGGAAACGGGCTCGTGCACGACCGGATGGCCGAGCCGTTTCCCGACGATCTCGGCGGCCTCGGCGTAGCTGAGCGCGCGCGGACCGGTGATGAGGTGATCGGTGTTGTGCGGTTCCGGGTCGAGCAGCGCGCGGACGGCGACCGCGGCGATGTCGCCGGCGTCGACGAAAGCCACCCGGGCGTCACCGGTCGCGGTGACGATCCGGCCCGCGCGGGCGCTGTCGCCGACCAGATGCCCGGCGGTGAAGTTCTGCATGAACCACGACGGCCGCAGCACCGCCCAGCCCGGCTGACGGCGCACGAGGCCGGGCAGCCCGCCCACTACCGGGGTGTGCTCGTCCACCGCGGACGAACTGAGCAACACCACCCGCGCGTCCGGCGCGTGCTTGAGAAACTCTTCGACGAGCGACTGCGGATCGGCTCCGACTGGGGCGATCAGGTAGACCGCCGAGACCCCGTCCAGCGCCGGACCGTACGTCGCGGGCTCGTCCCAGTCGAACCGGATCTGGCCGGGTTCGACGGGATTCCGGGTCGCCGCGCGCGGCCGCACCCCGGCGGCTTCGAGCCCGCGCACGACGCGGCTGCCGGTGGTGCCGGTGGAGCCGAGCACGAGGACGTCAGACACCCGGCACCCCGAGAACGTCGATCACCGCGAGCGGGCTGAAGTAGTCGCGGTACCGGTGGATCTGGCCGTCCCGGACGGTCAGCACCACGACGTAGCCGAGGCGGTACGGCTTCTGCGTGGCGACCGCGATGCCGGCCAGTTCGAACTCCGCGATCGAGACCTCCGGATCGGTGGTCTGGTGCACGGTCTTGGCGGCGACCTCGCGGATGTCGAACAGGTTCGGGTAGTTGCGCAGGTACTCGGCCAGTGCGGCGCGGCCTTCGACCCGCCCGGGCTCACCGGGCGCGGCGAACGGGAACTCGAGCACGGCGTCCTCGGCGAACAACTGCACGAATCCGGCCATGTCGTGCTGGACCAGCAGGTCGAGCGCGTGATCGATGAGCTGCATCGAACCCCCTCCTCAGGAATGGACGAGACGGTACCGTCTCATCCACAACGTACACGGGACGGTACCGTCTCGTCCACACGCTATGCTGATCGCCATGACGACCCGCCGGACGCCGACCGGAGCTGCCGTTCTGCAGCCCGACGTCACCTACGCCATCACCGAAGCCGTGATCGACGAACTGGCCGACCACGGCTTCGGCAGGCTGTCGATGGAAGCGGTCGCGAAACGCGCGGGCGTCGGGAAGAGCGCGCTGTACCGGCGCTGGCCGTCGAAAGACGAAATGATCGGCGCGGTCATCGCGGAATTCAGCGTGGCGCGCGCGGTGGACCCGGACACCGGCAGCCTGCGCGGCGATATCCGGGCCTCGCTGGAAGCGCTCTGCGAATGGATCACGCATCCGCGGTTTTCGCGGATCTTCCCCGGGCTGATCGCGGAAGCCCGCCGGAACCCGGCCATGGCCGAATTCGCCCGCCTGACGATCGGCGGCCCTCGGCGGGCGGTCAACCGGGCGGTGTTCACGAGAGCGATCGAGCGCGGGGAGATCCCGGCGGACACGGATATCGAACTGGCGCTGGATATGGGCGCCGGAATCGTTTACTGGCGGCTGATCGTGCGCGGGGTTCCGGCGGAGGAGGGGTATTTGGACCAGGTGACGGATTTGGTGGTGCGGGCGTTGAGCGCGTAACCGGCGTTACAGCAGGGCTTTCAGTTCCAGCGACACTTCGACCGGAGTGGCGACCTGGAAGGTGCCCTGGTGCGCGCCGGTCGGGACGTACGAGCGGGTGGTCGCGTCGAGTCGGTAGCAGAAGACGGTAAGCCCGCCGACCTCGTCGGTGGTGTTCTCGACCCGCCAGAACTGCGGAATCCCGGCGGCCGCGTACTCAGCGGGTTTGTCGAGCTGATCGACAGTGATCGATCCTGGCGACATCACCTCGACAACGAGGCGGCAGTGCTCCGGGCGCAGCACTGCGTCGGTGGGCAGATCAGCGTCGTAGACGACCAAGTCCGGACGCCGGTTCAGCAACGGGACATCGCGCAGTCGGAGGTCGACGTCGAACTCTACGGCGAGCTCGCTGCCGCAGGCCGATTCGAGTTCGTAAGACAGCCTCCGAATGATTCTCTGATGCCTTCGCGACCGCATCGGCCGAGCACGGATTACCCCGTCGACGACCTCGACGTCGCGGCAGCTTTCTTCGTCCCGCTCCGCGTAGTCGCCTGCGGAGCACCCGTCGCTCAAGCCCGCTCCGGCTCCCCCGTCACCCGCTCGATCCGGGCGCCCAGCCGGTTCAGGTTTTCCACGAAATGCGGGTACCCGCGGTCGATGTGGAACACGTCCCACACCTCGGTCACGCCGTCCGCGCACAGTCCGGCCAGCACCAGCCCGGCCCCGGCGCGGATGTCCGACGCCCACACCGGCGCGCTCGACAGCTTCTCCACGCCCCGGACCACCGCGTGGTGGCCGTCCGTGCGGGCGTCGCCGGACAGCCGGATCATCTCTTCGATGAACCGGAACCGGGCCTCGTACACGTTCTCGGTGATCATCGACGTGCCCTCGGACACCGCCGACAGCGCGACCGCGAACGGCTGCAGGTCGGTGGCGAAACCGGGGTACGGCAGCGTCACCCAGTCGACCGCCTTCGGGCGTTCCGGCTGGACGACGCGGAAGCCCTTGTCGTCGTAGGTGGTCACCTCCGCGCCGGCCAGGCGCAGTTTGTCCAGGACCAGGTCGAGGTGGTGCGGGTTCACGCCGCGCACGGTCAGGTCGCCGCGGGTCATCGCGGCGGCGAACGCCCAGGTCGCGCCGACGATGCGGTCGCCGATCACGCGGTGTTCGGTCGGGTGCAGCGTCTCGACGCCGTGGACGGTGAGCGTCGAGGTGCCCGCGCCCTCGATCTTCGCGCCCATCTCGGTCAGCATCGTGCAGATGTCGGCGATTTCCGGCTCGCGGGCGGCGTTGTCGATCACCGTCGTGCCCTCGGCCAGCACGGCCGCCATCAGGATGTTCTCGGTCGCGCCGACGCTCGGGAAGTCCAGCCAGATCTGGGTGCCCACCAGCGTCTCGGCCTTCGCGACGACGCAGCCGTGCTCGATGGTGCTCGTCGCGCCGAGCTTGCGGAGACCGTTCTGGTGCATGTCGAGGGGACGCTGGCCGATCGCGTCGCCGCCGGGCAGCGCGACGACCGCCTGCTTCAGCCTGCCGACCAGCGGGCCCAGCACGCACACCGAGGCGCGCAGCTTGCCCATCGCCGCCGAATCGGCGCGGTGCGACAGCTCCGCGGGCGTCGTGATGCGCGCCGTGTCGCCCTCGATCTCCACCTCGCAGCCGACGCTGCGCAGGACGTCGCCCATCAGCGGGACGTCCAGGATCTGCGGGCAGTTCGTGATGGTCGTGGTGCCTTCGGCCAGCAGTGCCGCGGCCATCAGTTTCAGCACGCTGTTCTTCGCGCCGACCACGTCGACCTCGCCGACCAGCCGGGCTCCGCCATGCACGTCGAAGTGCTCGCTCATGGCCGCCAATCATGCCCTCTCGCCCAGTTTTGCCCGAACCCGGGCCGGTAGAGTCGAACGTATGGTGGTTCGTATCAACCGGGTCTACACGAAGGTCGGCGACAGCGGCACGACCGCGCTCGGCGACGGTTCCCGGGTGCCCAAGACTTCGGCCCGGCTGTCCGCCTACGCCGACACCGACGAGGCCAATTCCGTGCTCGGCCTGGCGATCGCGCTCGGCGGGCTCACCGACGAGATCGCCGCCGTGCTGCGCCGGATCCAGAACGACCTCTTCGACGTCGGCGCGGACCTGTGCCTGCCGATCCAGGAAG
This sequence comes from Amycolatopsis sp. A1MSW2902, assembly GCF_017312175.1. Lineage (NCBI taxonomy): Bacteria > Bacillati > Actinomycetota > Actinomycetes > Pseudonocardiales > Pseudonocardiaceae > Amycolatopsis > Amycolatopsis sp. A1MSW2902. The sequence continues at coordinate 9,064,066 of NZ_QJPO01000001.1, read as the reverse complement.
ACCCGCCGTACGAGCCGCTGCGCATCACCGAGGCGTATCTGGAACGGCTCGAAGGCTGGTGCGACGAGTTCAACGAGCGGCTGCCGAAGCTCACGTCGTTCATCCTCCCGGGCGGCACCCCGGGCGCGGCGTTCCTGCACCAGGCGCGCACGGTCTCCCGCCGCGCGGAACGGTCCGCGTGGGCGCTGATGGACGCCGAGCCGGACACGTCCAACCCGATCGCGGCCAAGTACCTCAACCGGCTCTCGGACCTGCTGTTCATCCTCGCCCGCCTGGCCAACCCCGAAGGCGACGTGCTGTGGCAGCCGGGCGGCTGATCGCGGCAGGCACCTCCGTCCTGGCGACGGCAGGCCTCGCCGCGGGAGGCTGGGCCGCGCGGAACCGCAAGACGTACGACTGGGCGCTGGCCCGCACCCGGCGAGCCGGATTCACCGAGCACGACGTGGTGGTCAACGGCTCGAAACTGCACTACGCCCAAGGCCCGGCGGGCGACAAGCCGCCGCTGCTGCTGATCCACGGCCAGGCCGTCGACTGGCAGAGCTACGCGCGCGTGCTGCCAGACCTGGCGCGGGACTTCACGGTCTACGCGGTCGACGTCCACGGGCACGGCCAGTCCGCGCGGACGCCGGAGAAGTACACGGCGACCGCGGTCGGCACCGATCTGGGGCGGTTCGTCGAGGAGGTCATCGGCACGCGGGTCGTCGTGTCCGGGCATTCGTCGGGCGGCCAGTTGGCGGCCTGGCTAGCCGGGAACCGGCCGGACCTGGTGAGGGCGGTCGTGCTGGAGGACCCCCCGCTGTTCACCACCCTGCTGCCGCGGGCGGAGAAGACCTGGAACTGGGTCGACCTCGCCACGGCCTGCCACACGTACCTGCAGTCCGGCGAATCCGACTGGGGCGCCTACCTCTTCGCGCACCAGAAGCTCTGGGACTTCTTCGGCGACGGCGCGGAACGCATCATCCGCTCCGGGCTCAAGCGGCGGGAAAAGCATCCGGAGCGGCCAATCACGGTGTTCTTCATGCCGCCGAGCTGGAACGACATGCAGCGCGCGATCGAGCTCTACGACCCGCGGTTCGGGGACGCGTTCTACACCGGTGCCTGGGACGAGGGCTTCGACCACGAGGCGACGCTGCGCAAGATCGAAGCGCCGACGATCTTGATCCACGCGAACTGGAAGTACGGCGAGGACGGCGTCCTTCAGGGGGCGATCGACGCGGAGGACGCGCAGCGGATCGCCTCGCTGATCAACGACGTCGAGATCGTGCGGGTGGACAGCGGACACAACGTGCACGGCGAGAAACCGGCACGGTTCGCGGGAATCGTCCGCTCCGTGCTCTGACTACCGGGCCCAGTTAGCTTCCTGAGCAGCCCAGTAGCGCTCGTAATCGACGTCCCAGGTCGAATCGCGGCCTGGCTCGACAGCCTGGGCCACCGTCAACTCCTCGAGCCGCACCGGCTTAGGCAAGGTCTGCCACCGGCGCGCGCGGTCTTCCCGTTCTCGGGCGTCCATGTTCCCAGCGTAGCGCCGGTCGACCCGGCGCACGAGAAGCAAACGGCCCGCCATCGTGGAGACACGATGGCGGGCCGGCAAAATCACGAAGCCCGCGGCAGCCTTCGACCAGGCGGGGCCGATTCGAGCCACGACAGGAACCCGGTCAGCGCGCCCGGTCCCATCGCGATCTCGATCGCTTCCTGGTCCGAGGACTCGCACCGCAGCACCGTCGAGCCCTCAGGCACCGCGTACGCCTCCGAACCCGACGGGTCCCGCCGGTCGGCGATCTGCATGCTTTCCCGCTGGAACACGCGGTCCGGGCCGGTGCGCAGGCTCCACACGCGGTACCAGACGAACTTCTCGCCCTCGTACCGGCCGAGGCCGAGATGCCAGCTCGACCGCGGGCTGTCCGGACGCCACCGCAGCGCCACGCTGACGCCGCCGCCGCGGCGCATCCGGATCCACCGCTGGCCGTACCAGCCGACCACGACGACGAGCACGATCAGGAGCACTAGCACCACCACAGCGATCTGCACGGCCCGGCTCCTGCCCGTCTAGTCCGCTCAGACCGATTGTCCAGCCGCGCGGAGCTGGGCCGAGGCCCTCGTCCGCTCGGCCTCGTCGCCGGTGCTGAGGGCTGCCTTCGCGGCGGCCACGTCGATTTCGTCGGACAGTTCCGCGCTCTCCGCGAGCACGCTCACCCCGGTCGCGGTCACGGACAGGAACCCGCCGTGCACCGCCGCGGTCAGCACATCGCCGTCCGTCGTGGTCACCTTCACCACGCCACCCTCGACGAGCTGGCCCAGCACCGGCTCGTGTCCGGGCATGATGCCGATCTCGCCCTCGGTGGTCTGCGCCACCACGAAGGCGGCGGTACCCGACCAGAGCCGGCGCTCGACGGCAACCAGCTCCACGGACATCTCAGCCACGTAGCACTCCTTCGCTCGGGGTGTCACCACCGAGTGTAATAGGTCTTGCTTCGGTTACGAGAACGGCGGGGGCCGATGTCCACAATGGACAGTGCCCCCGCCGGTCTCACGCACTCACTTGCCGGTGATCTCGTGGTACTTCTTCTCGAGGTCCTCGAGCCCGCCGATGCCCAGGAACGCCTGCTCCGGGTAGTGGTCGAAGTCGCCCTTGGTGATGCGGTCGAACGACTCGATCGTCTCGGCCAGCGGCACGGTGGAGCCCGGGATCTGCGTGAAGGCCTCGGCCACCAGCATGTTCTGGGACAGGAACCGCTCGATCCGGCGCGCCCGCTGCACGGTCAGCTTGTCCTCTTCGGAAAGCTCGTCCATGCCGAGGATCGCGATGATGTCCTGCAGCTCCTTGTACTTCTGCAGGATCCGGATGACCTCGGACGCGACGCGGTAGTGGTCCTCGCCGACGATCGCCGGGTCGAGGATCGTCGACGTCGACGCCAGCGGGTCCACCGCCGGGAAGATGCCCTTCTGGAACACCGACCGGGAAAGCTCGGTGGTGGCGTCCAGGTGGGCGAACGTCGTCGCCGGGGCCGGGTCGGTGTAGTCGTCCGCGGGCACGTAGATCGCCTGCATCGAGGTGATCGAACGGCCTCGGGTCGAGGTGATCCGCTCCTGCAGCTGGCCCATCTCGTCCGCCAGCGTCGGCTGGTAGCCCACGGCCGAAGGCATGCGGCCCAGCAGGGTCGACACCTCGGAACCGGCCTGGGTGAACCGGAAGATGTTGTCGATGAACAGCAGCACGTCCTGGTTCTGGACGTCGCGGAAGTACTCCGCCATGGTCAGCGCGGACAGCGCGACGCGCATACGCGTGCCCGGCGGCTCGTCCATCTGGCCGAACACGAGGGCGGTGTCGTTGATGACGCCGTCCTCGGACATCTCCAGGAAGAGGTCGTTGCCCTCACGGGTGCGCTCGCCGACGCCGGCGAACACCGACGTACCGCCGAAGTTCCGGGCGACACGGGTGATCATTTCCTTGATCAGCACCGTCTTGCCCACGCCCGCGCCGCCGAACAGGCCGATCTTGCCGCCCTGCACGTACGGGGTCAGCAGGTCGACGACCTTCAGGCCGGTCTCCAGCATCTCCGTCTTGCCCTCGAGCTGGTCGAAGGGCGGCGGGTTGCGGTGGATGCCCCACCGCTCGAGGTCCTCGCCGTAGCCGGGCTCGTCGAGGCACTCGCCGAGCGCGTTGTAGACGTGGCCCTTGACCTTGTCGCCCACCGGGACGGTGATCGGGCCGCCGGTGTCGGTGACCTCCGCACCGCGGACGAGGCCGTCCTGCGGCTGCAGCGAAATCGTGCGCACCAGGTTGTCGCCGAGGTGCGCGGCGACCTCGAGGGTCACCGTCTTGCGCAGCTGCTCGAACTCGATGTCGACCTTGAGCGCGTTGAACTGGTCGGGAACGGAACCGCGCGGGAACTCGACGTCGACGACCGGCCCGGTCACCGAGACGATGCGCCCCTTGGCGCGCGGGGCTTCAGTACTGGTCATCAGTCATCACTTCCTGCTGCGGTGAGCGCGTTCGCGCCACCGACGATTTCGGAGATCTCCTGGGTGATCTGCGCCTGCCGGGCCTGGTTCGCCTCCCGCGTCAGCGTGTTCACCAGTTCGTTCGCGTTGTCCGACGCGGCCTTCATCGCCGTGCGGCGGGCGGCCAGTTCGGACGCCGCGGACTCGAGCAGCGCGGAGTACAGCCGGGTGTTGATGTACTTCGGCAGCAGCGCGGAGAGCAGCTTGTCGGCGCTGGGCTCGAACTCGTAGCTCGGCAGCAGGCCGGCAGGCTTCTCGTCCTCGCCGTCGGAGTACTCGACTTCCAGCGGCGCGACGCGCTTGGCGACCGGGCGCTGCGTCAGCATCGAGACGAACTCGGTGTAGACGACGTGGATCTCGTCCACGCCGGTGATGCCGTCCGCGTTGCCCGAGGCGTCGTCGACCCCGGCGTTGAAGGACTGCACCAGCGTCTCGGCCGCGGTGACCGCGTCCGGGTAGGCAGGCTGGTCGGAGAAGCCCGTCCAGCTGCCCGCCACCGCGCGGTTGCGGAACCGGTAGTAGTTCAGGCCCTTGCTGCCGGTGGTGTAGACGTCGACCTCCTTGCCTTCCTTCTTCAGGAGGGCAAGCAGCTCTTCGGTCGCCTTCAGCACGTTCGAGTTGTAACCGCCGCACTGGCCCTTGTCACTGGTGACGACCAGGACGGCGGCGCGCTTCGGGTTCGGGCGCTCGACCAGGAGAGGGTGGTCGAGGTTGGCCGCCGCGCCGGCCAGCGCCGAGAGCACCTTGGTGATCTCGTCCGCGTACGGCCGGGAAGCGGCGACCTTCGCGCGCGCCTTGGTGATGCGCGCGGTGGCGATGAGTTCCATCGCCTTGGTGATCTTGCCGATCGACTTCGTCGCCTTGATGCGCGAGCGAAGCTCCCGGAGTTGTGCGGCCATGGGCTACCAGCTCACTTCTTCGGGGCGGGCTTGTTGACCTTGACGGTCTCCTGCCCGACCTTCTCGGCGGCCATCGCGTCGGCGTTCGACTCGAGCGGCTTGCCCTCGGAGGTGGTGAACTCCTTCTTGAACTCGTTCACCGCCGCGATCAGCGCGTCGCGGGTGTCGTCCTCGAACTTGCCGGTGTCGCGGATCGCGCCCAGCACCTCGGCGTGCTTGCGCTTCGCCGAGTCGAGGAACTCGAGGTTGAAGCGGCGCACGTCCTCGGTCGGGACCGAGTCGAAGTAGCCGTTCGTGCCCAGGTACACCGTGGCGACCTGCTCCTCGACCGGGACCGGCGAGTACTGCGGCTGCTTGAGCACCTCGTACAGCCGGGCGCCGCGCTCCAGCTGCGCCTTCGACGCGTCGTCCAGGTCCGAGGCGAAGGCGGCGAACGCCTCCAGCTCGCGGTACTGGGACAGGTCGATGCGCAGCGAGCCCGCGACGTTCTTCATCGCCTTGACCTGCGCGGCGCCACCCACGCGGGACACCGAGATGCCCACGTCGATGGCCGGGCGCTGGCCGGCGTTGAAGAGGTCCGACTGGAAGAAGCACTGGCCGTCGGTGATCGAGATGACGTTCGTCGGGATGTAGGCCGACACGTCGTTGGCCTTGGTCTCGATGATCGGCAGACCGGTCAGCGAGCCCGCGCCCAGCTCGTCCGAGAGCTTCGCGCACCGCTCGAGGAGACGGGAGTGCAAGTAGAAGACGTCGCCGGGGAACGCCTCGCGGCCCGGCGGGCGGCGCAGCAGCAGCGAGATCGCGCGGTAGGCGTCGGCCTGCTTGGTCAGGTCGTCGAACACGATCAGGACGTGCTTGCCCTCGTACATCCAGTGCTGGCCGATGGCCGAGCCGGTGTAGGGAGCGATCCACTTGAAGCCCGCCGAGTCCGAGGCCGGGGCCGCGACGATGGTGGTGTACTCCATCGCGCCCGCGTCCTCGAGCGCCGACTTCACCGAGGCGATCGTGGAGCCCTTCTGGCCGACCGCGACGTAGATGCAGCGAACCTGCTTCTTCGGGTCGCCGGTCTCCCAGTTGGCCTTCTGGTTGATGATCGTGTCCACCGCGACCGCGGTCTTGCCGGTCTTGCGGTCGCCGATGATCAGCTGGCGCTGGCCGCGGCCGATCGGGGTCATCGCGTCGATCGCGGTGATGCCCGTCTGCAGCGGCTCGGACACCGGCTGGCGCTCGACCACCGAGGCGGCCTTGAGCTCCAGCGCGCGGCGGCCGGTGGTCTCGATCTCGCCGAGGCCGTCGATGGCCTGGCCGAGCGGGTTGACGACCCGGCCGAGGTAGCCGTCGCCGACCGGCACCGAGAGGACCTGGCCGGTCCGCTTGACCTGCTGGCCTTCTTCGATGCTCTCGAAGTCGCCGAGGATCGCCGCGCCGATGGAGCGCGCGTCCAGGTTCAGCGCCACGCCAAGGACGCCGCCCGGGAACTCGAGCAGCTCGTTGGCCATGGCCGAGGGCAGCCCTTCGACGTGGGCGATGCCGTCACCGGCGTCGGCGACGACGCCGACCTCTTCCCGCTCCACCGAAGGGGCGTAACTCGAGACGTAATTCTCGATCGCGTGGGCGATCTCGTCCGAGGAGATCGTCAGCTCCGCCATTTCGTTCCCGCTCTCGCTTCTGTTCTGTCCAGTGTGCAAAGTCTGTTGTGCCGCTCAGGCCCGGCTCAGCGTGCGGCGCACCGCCGCCAGCTGCCCGGAGGTGCTGCCGTCGATGACCTCGTCCCCGACGCGGACGACGAGGCCGCCGCCGAGTGCCGGGTCGATCTCGACGTGCAGCGCGATCGGCCGCCCGTAGATGCCGTCGAGCTTGGTCCCGAGAAGGGCCCGCTGCTCGTCGGTGAGCGCGTTCGCCGAGGTCACGTACGCGACCGAGCGTTCGCGCCGCTCCGCGGCCAGCGCGACCAGCTTGTCGAGCCCGTTGCCGATGCCGCGCCCCTTGGCGCGTTGCACGGCCTGCTCGACCAGGGTCTCGACGACCGCGTCGACCTTGCCCGCGAACAGCCCGCGGACCAGGGTCCGCTTCGCGTCGGCGGGAGCGCTCAGGTCGGACAGCGCCGCCTCGAGTTCCGGGGCGCCCGCGACGATCCGCGCGACCTGGAACAGCTGAGACTCGACGGTTTCGATGTTCCCGGCCTTTTCGGCGGCGGTGAGCAGCGCCGAACGGCCGACCGACTCGAGCCCGTCCACCAGCTCGCGGGGACTGGACCAGCGGCTGCCCGCCACGGTGTCGAGCACCTTCAGGGCCTGCTCGCTCAGCTTTCCGTCGAACAGGCGGCGGACCAGGCCCTGGCGGCTCTCCGGAGCGACCGAAGAATCGCCGACCGCGCGGCGCAGGCCGATTTCGCGGTCAAGGAGGTCGACGACCGAGAGCAGCTCGTCCCCGACCTTCGCGGGGTCAGCGCCCGCTCCGGCCAGCACCTCGCCGAGCGAGCGCTCGGCGAGGTCGAGCGCTTCACGGCTCGCAGCATGCAGCGTCATCTCTGGTTACTTCCCCGCTCCGTTGGTGGCACCGGCGGTGTCCAGCTCCGCGAGGAACCGGTCGACGGTGCCGCGACGGCGCGCCTCGTCCTCGAGCGACTCGCCGACGATCCGGCCGGCCAGCTCGACCGCGTTGCGGCCCATTTCGGCCCGCAGCTCGGCGACGATCTGCGCCTTCTGCGCCTGCAGCTGGGCGTGGCCCTGCGCCACGATCCGCTGGGATTCGGCCTCGGCCTGCTCCCGCAGCTCCGCCTTGATCTGCTCGGCTTCGAGCCGGGCGTCGTCGCGGATCTTCGCGGCCTCGGAACGGGCGTCCGCCAGCTGCGCCTTGTACTCCGACAGCGCCTTCTCGGCCTCTGCCTGAGCCTTCTCGGCCTTCTCGATCCCGCCTTCGATCTTCTGCGCCCGCTCCTCGTACGTCTTCTCGAAACGAGGGACGACGTACTTCTTGAGGATGAACAGCAGGATCAGGAAGGCGACGATGCCGAGGATCAGTTCCGAGGGCTCCGGAACGATCGGGTTGTGGGCTTCTGCCGCTAGCACCACTTCGGTCTTCAGCACAACGTCTCCTTACGCGAGAGCGGACGACTCAGGCGGAGGCGATGAAGTAGATGACGATACCGATCAGGGCCAGCACCTCGGTGAGCACGAAGGTGGCGTAACCGATGCCCTGCAGCTTGCTCTGGGCCTCCGGCTGGCGCGCGGTGCCGTTGATCACCGCAGCGAAGATCAGGCCCACACCGATGCCGGGGCCGATCGCGCCCAGGCCGTAGCCGATCGCGGCGAGGCCCTTGTTGATGCTGACGGCTTCGGCGGCCTGCTGGGCCAGAACGATGTTGCTCACGTGCGTTTCCCTTCACTTCGGTCCGCGCACTCACGCGGATCGGGGTCTTTAGGTGTTCTCAGTGCTCCGACGCCAGCGCGGCGCCGATGTACCCCGCGGACAGCAGGGCGAAGATGTACGCCTGGAGGCACTGGATGAACGCCTCCAGGAACGTCAGGCCGATGGCGAAGATCCACGCCACCAGCGACACCGGCTTCAGCGCGATGCTCGAGGTCTCGGTCAGCAGGAAGGTGCCGCCGAGGGTGAAGACCGCCAGGATCAGGTGACCCGCGAACATGGCGGCGAAAACACGGATGGCGAGCGTGAGCGGGTTGAGGAAGAACTTTTCCGCGAACTCGATCACCGCGAACAGCGGAAGCACCGGACCGGGGACCCCGGCGGGCGCGAGCTCCTTCTTGAAGTACGCGCGGACGCCGTGCTTCTTGATCCCGGCGTAGTGGTACATCGGGTAGACCACGAGCACCGACAACGCGATCGGGAACCCGAACCGCGCCATGGTGGGGAACTGCAGCAACGGGATGACCCCGTAGAGGTTGTTCAGCAGGATGAAGGTGAACAACGCGAAGATGACCGGCACGAAGCGCTGGAAGTCTTTCGAGCCGATCTGCTCGCGGGCGATGTTGTTGCGCGCGAAGTCGTAGATGCCTTCGGCCACGAACTGGCCTTTGGTCGGAACGACCTTCAGCTTGCGCGTCGCCAGCAGGAAGTACCCCGCGATGATGATCACCGAGAGCACCACCAGGAGCATCGGCTTCGTGACGAAGCCGAACAACGGCGGCAGCTCAAAGCTTTCGGCGCCAGGGGGCGCGAAGGTCGCACCCTCGGTCAGTACCAGCGCGGCCACTGGGCTCCTCCCGGTTCTCCCGGCCGGCGTTCACTCCGCCGGGGGAATCGTCACGATCTGGACTTAACGTACCCGATACGCATCGGGACGCCGGAGGCGGCGGTACCCACCGTGCGCGGAGCCAAACACCGGTCTGCGCTCGAGGGATGTCTCGCGTGAACACTGCCCTGCGGTCTACTTCGGACCAGCCGGTGAGAGAGGCGGAACCATCCGGTCGCCACACTGCTGATCGCGGTTCGTCGTCGGGAGTGCGCGGCCGAGGCCGCCACCCATGACGCGGACCATACCAGCAGGTCAATCACTGCCGTACAGGCGTACTCCTTACCAGCCGAACGGTCCAGGACCTAAGTCCCGGATCCGGCTGGGACCCTTGTCCCGAATCCGTCAATTCGAGGCGGGAATGATGGTCGGGATACGCGCTTTGCGGAAAGTCGCGAACTCCACAGCGGCCGCCACGAGAATGGCGACGATCATCGTGATCCCGAGGGAAAGCGGGTGCAGCACGGTGACGCCCTTGAGCAGAGTGAGCGCGAGGAACAGGAGGATGACCTTCGCCGCGTAGCCGCCGAGAGCGATGAGCATCACCAGCGAGGGGTCCTGTCCGGCGGATACCTTCATCATGCCCAGCGTCGACAGCGAGGCGACCATCGCCAGCACGCCGCCGACCAGGGCGCCGAGGAAGCCGTGCAGTCCGTTGAGGACGGTGAAAAGCACAATGCAGACCAGGATGAACGGCGGCGTGAACAGCAGCGAGGCGCGCGTCATCGAGCGCGCGAGCTGGCGCACCGGAGCGGCGTGCGGGTTCTCCGCGGAGGACGCAGCTTTGGCCTGAGCCGTGGCCTGGGACGTCTCGGGCGTCGTCTCCGGCGTCTCGGTGTCGCTCACTGCAATCGCTCCTCGTTCGGTTCGACCCGCCAGTATAGACCGCCCGCGGGCTCAGACCCCGTGGCGGTGCCGGGAACGCAGTCGCGGCACGAGAGAAACGAGCACCGCGACCACCAGTGCGGCGGCAATCGCCCAGAACACGACCGGGCTGTCGAAAATCGTGATGGAGACCGCTCCGAAAGAGAGAATTCCGGCCCACAAATAGATCAGCAGCACCGCGCGCCGTTGCGAATGGCCGATTTCCAGCAGCCGGTGGTGCAGATGCATTTTGTCGGCGGCGAACGGGCTCTGCCCGCGCCGCGTGCGCCGGACGACGGCCATCACGAGGTCGAGCACCGGCACGAAAAGCACGGCCACGACGACCACCAGCGGGGACAGCAGGGCGAGCGCGTCCGAGGCGGAGAACCGGGTGTAGTTGACCCGTCCGCTCGCCGACGTGGTGGCCCCGGCGAGCATCAGCCCGATCATCATCGATCCGGAGTCGCCCATGAAAATTTTGGCCGGCTGGAAGTTGTACGGAAGGAAACCGAGACAGGCCCCGGCGAGCGCGGCGGCGATGAGCGCGGGCGGGTACGCGCCGAAGTCGCCGCCCGCGTTGTCGAGCAGGCCGATCGAGAACGCGCAGGTGGCCGCCGCGGCGATGAAGCCGAGCCCGCCGGCCAGCCCGTCGAGGCCGTCGACGAAGTTCATCGCGTTGACCATCACCACGACCATCACGACGGTCAGCAGCGCGCCCTGGTTCTTGTCCAGCACCAGCACCGAGCCGATGGAATCGCCGTTGCCGCCCCAGGGCACCCAGAACGACACCCACTGCACGCCGAAAATGACGAGGATCCCGGCGCACATCACCTGTCCGGCGAGCTTCGTCCACGCGTCGAGTTCGAACCGGTCGTCCAGGATGCCGATGAGCGAGATGACGCCCGCCGCGAGCAGCACGCCGACCGCGTCGTAGGAGACGTCGAAACCGTGGCTGAGCGCGGGAAGCTGGTGCGCGAGGCCCATCGCGGCGGCGATCCCGAGGTAGATGCCGACGCCGCCCATCCGCGGGATCGGCTTGACGTGCACGTCGCGCGCGCGGGGGTTGGCGATCGCGCCGATCCGGATGGCCACGCGCCGCACGACGCCGGTCAGCAGATAAGTCACCGCGGTCGCGGTCAGCGCGACGAGCAAGTACTCCCGGATCGGGAGAAGTCCTTGGACTACAGGCATGACCGCGTCACGCCCGCCGGGAGGTCGGAGTCACCGCGCCACGCTACCGCGCCCGCGTGCGGCCACGGTGAACGGCAGTCACTTCCGCGGCTCAGTCCAGCGTCTCCTCGGCGACGCCGATCACCTCGGCGATGGCCGCCTTCGTGACCGCGCCCTCGCGCAGCACCAGCGGCTTGTCGCCGGTCAGGTCCACGATGGACGAAGCCACCGTTTCCCCGCTCGACCCGCCGTCGAGGTACACCGACACCGAATCGCCGAGCTGCTCCTGCGCGTCTTCGACGGTCGAAGCGGGCGAACGCCCGGAGACGTTCGCGCTCGACACCGCCATCGGACCGACGTCGCGCAGCAGCTCGAGCGCGACCGGATGCAGCGGCATCCGCAGCATCACCGTGCCGCGCGAGTTGCCGAGATTCCACTGCAGACTCGGCGCGTGCGGCAGCACGATCGACAGGTCGCCCGGCCAGAACGCCTCGATGAGCGCCCGCGCCTGCGGCGGAACGCCGAGCACCAGACCGTCCACAGTGGACCAGGAGCCGACGAGGACGCCGACCGGCATGTCCGGGCCGCGGTTCTTCGCCCGCAGCAACGCCTGGACGGCGCCGGAGTCGAACGCGTCCGCACCGATGCCGTACACCGTGTCCGTCGGCAGGACGACCAGCCGGCTCGACCGCACCGCGGCGGCCGCCGCGGACAGGCCTTCGGCTCGGGATTCGCGCTTGCCGCAGTCGTAGACCGCACTCATGCCGCGAAGCCTATCCCCCGCCGCCCCGGGCAGGCGCTGCCGAGGTACGTGAGGGGAACCCTGAAGGAATCAGAGTCAATGAGGGTTCCCCTCACGGACAGTCAGCGGTCAGGCGCCGTAACTGGCCTGCTTCACCGCGAACACGTTGCGGTTTCCCGCGCCCTCCTGCAGCGACCACAGGAGATCCGCGTCCTTCGGGTCCTCCCAGTACGAAATGCTCTCCCCGCTGCTCACCCAGGAGTGCGTGGCCGGGCCGGCGGTCGGGGTCCAGTAGTAGAGCTGCTTCGCGGCGGAGGAGTTGAACCACCAGCGGCCGTTGTGCGAGGCGACGCCGTTGAGGTTGTACCAGGGCAGCTTCAGCGCCTGGCTCGCCGTCGTGGAGGCGGCGAACGTCGTCGCGCCCGAGGCGAACGGGAAGCGCACCGCGCGCGGGGCGCGGTTCGGGTAGTCGGTGCAGTCGGCCTTGCAGGTGTACTCGGTCATCACGATCGACTTGCTGACCCGGTCCAGCGAGATGCTCGACCAGACCAGGTTCGTGCCGGACGTCGTGTGCGCGGCGACCGTGCCCACCTGCGGCAGCACGTAGCGGTAGTTGTGCGCGTAGTACTGGCCGCCGGACAGGCCGATCTGGTCCGCCGTGCCGCCCGAGTTGACCTCGAGGATCTTGCGCATGTCGAAGACGCGCATGCCGCCGCCGGTGTCGGCGACGTACAGGTAGTCGCCGTACCAGGAGACGCCGCCGGCATGGATTGGGATGTCCTTGTAGTTCGGCGAAGCGTTGGTGCCGGTCGGTTCGACGAGCAGGATCTTGCGGTACTTGTTCGGGTACGTCGCGTCCCAGTCGGCGAGCGTGATCCGGCTGCGGACCTGTTTGCCGCCGCATTTGTCGCGCGTGTACCAGCTGACCGCGACGAGCTGGTGCCCGTCGTAGTTGCCGCCGTTGTCGCCGCCGACCGCGTCGCGGCTGGTGGTGATGCCCTGCGGGTAGTTGGTGCAGTCGCTGTTGTCGCCGTCGTCGAACCGAAAACCGCCGGTGAGCCCGGCCGGTTTGAAGGTGGACGGCAGCGCTTGGCGGTCGTGGTTCGCGTTGTCCATGACGGTGTGCACCGGCACGGTGTGCAGCTTCCCCGCGAGGCCGGAGTAGACCGCGTCGTATTTGTGGTAGTCCGAGGTCAGCGTGTATTCGCTGGCCGGGAGGGTGGTCGGTCCGGCGGCGGCGGACGCGCTGGTGGCGCTCGCGGTGAGCGCGCTGGCGGCGATGAGCGCCGCTCCGCAGCCGGCGGTGATGCGATGACGCAAGAACATGGACTCCCCCAGAAGTCTGATTGTTCGGCCGCCTCAAGGTAGGGGGTCGCTCGATAGAGGGCAACCCGGTCGAAAGGCGCCATCCGCCGTTCGGACGGATGGCGCCTTTCGTGGCTCAGAACCCGATCGCGGTGCAGGCGGTCGTCGTGGTCTTCGCCGGGTCGGCGATCGACGTCGCGGTCAGCCGTACACGCGCGGTGTGCGGTGCGCCCGCCGAGCGTTTCGCGTACGCCTGGATTTGCGTCGAGCCGCCGAACTTGGCGGTGGCCAGCGCGTTCGGGAGCCGGACTTCCCAGCCGCGGGTGTCGGTGGACGCGGTCAGCCGGTAGGTGTCCTGGTCGTACGGGGCTGTCGCGCCGCGTGCCGAACCCTGGTTCGACAGGCGGAAGTCGCAGGTAGCGAGGCCACCGCGGGCGAACGCGGGCAGTGCGGGCCACAACCACGCGCCGCGCGCCTGCGGTCCGGCTCCGTCGAGCGACGCGACGGTGACCGTGTACGACAGCACGCCGCGGCTGTCGCGGTCGAGGTCGGTGACGAGGAACCGCAACCGGTTGGCCTCGTCGGTGTACTCGTAACCGCTGGACGCGCCGGTGCCCGCCTTGAACGTGGCGTCGTTGAGCTGCCGGTAGTCGCCGACGGTGATCTTGACCGGGGTGCCGTCCGGGCGGACGTAGTCGGTCAGGCCGATGTCCTGCGGGTTGGCGTCCACGATCCATTCAAACGGCGCGGCGTCGCGGCTCTTGGTCTTGGCCAGCAGGACACCGGAGTCCGGGGCGAACGAGTCCGAGCCCATCCGGTCGACGACCTCCACGCTGTAGTGGTCATATCCGCCGCCGTCGCACTTCGGGTCCTTCGTCGGATCGCACTTGGGCGAACGGTCCCCGCCGGTGAGCGCGATCGTGATGCCCGCGTACGCGCCTTGCTCCGGCACCGCCTCCCGGGCGGTCACGCGGGCGGTGACCGGACCGGTCGTGGCGAGCTGGTTCCGGTCGAGGTTCAGGACGGACTTCGGATCGACGATGCCGAGCTTGAGTTTGTTGCGCAGCATGTGGTGCGCGCCCATCGAACCGCCCTCGGTCGCCGGGATCTGCCAGCGCGTGTGCGGGCCGCCGGGACCGTTGAAACTGCCGCGCGAAAACATTTCCCACGGTCCGGTGTAGGACCGGCGGGGCGGATCGCCGAACGGGTTGTTGTAGTTGTCGCCGATGCCGAGGATGTGGCTGAACTCGTGCGCGAACACGCCCTGGCCGGAGCTTTCCGCCTGCGTCGAGGATCCGTTGGCCGCGTTGGGCCAGATGGTCGACGCCGACGCCCACGACGTCCATGGCACGTATCGCGTGTGCGCCCAGTTCTGGTCGCCCGGTTTGCTGCCCGGCGGGCCGAATTCGGCGGGCACGTTCTCCTTCGAGCCGAATTTCATCTCGCCGAATTCCTGCCACGTCGAGCTTTCGTCCTGGCCCGCGGAAAGGAAGAAGACGAAGTCGAACTGGTCGGCGACCGGACCGACGTCGGCGCGCCACGCGTCGCCCGCGTCCTTGCGCAGGTCCCGGGTGCAGTCGGCGTCCGCCGGACAGTCCTGCGGCTGCATTTCCATGCCGTACTCGAAGGATTTGCCCGGCATCCGGTAGGGGCCGAACGCGGTGAGGTCGACGCCGAACCGGCCGCCGGAGTCCTCCATCCAGTACTCGTTGATGGTGTGGCCGTGGTTGAGGGTTTCGGGTTTGTTGAGGAAATCCTGGTAATGCTGCGCGACTTTCTCGCGCGGCAGATTGCTGGCAGACGGAGACGGATTGCCGAAGACGGTCGAATGCGGCGGCTTCGTGACGACGAAATCCGCGTCCGGGTAGTCGGCGAGCACGACGGCGCCCTTGAACTTGCGCACGGTCGGCTTGAGCGACGGGTCGGCCCAGTTGGCGCCCGGGACGTGGCGGTAGTCCTGCCAGGTCATGCTCGCCTGGTCGGCCCAGTGCGCGGAGTCCAGCGGCGCGGGCCAGCCCTGCGCGATCGGATCAGCCGCGGCGGTCCCGGCGAGCAACGCGGGAGCCAGCGCCGCGACCGCCACGACGACGGCGACCCGGCCGCGCCTCGTGCGAGTGCGGTGATTCCGGCGGGGTAAGGGGGATCTCATCGTCGCTCCTCACTTCTCCGCCGGTCCGCCCGGCGGTCCCGAGGCCCGACGCTAACGGTGATCGTTAGGCGAGCGAACGAAATCCACCCCGCTGCCGCACGACGAAAGTCGGGCAAGACGAAGGCAAAGGTGCGAATGGCCCAGCGCGGGGGGTGGGCAGCAACGCGGGAAGTCTGTGAGGGGCTCCTTCACGGACGTCCGGGCAGGGCGAGGTTCGTGAGGGCCACCCTCACTGACGCTGATTCCTGCAGGGTTCCCCTCACGAACGCCTGCGGGCCGTGAAGGGCTCCCTCACGGACGTAGATTCCCTCAAGGAGCCCTTCACGGACATCCAGACACGGCAAAGTCCGTGAGGGCCACCCTCACGAACGCAGATTCCCCCAGTGCCCCCTCACGACCCGCAACCGTCCGTGAAGGAGTCCTTCACGGACGTTGGGCGAAGCGGGACTCAGCCCAGTCGGCGAGCGGTGACGAACCGTGCGCGCCCGCTGTAGTCGGGATGGTCCTCCACCCCGGTCAGCACCCGGCGCGCCCGGACCAGTGCGGGCACCGCTGAGCCATGCGTGTCGTCGTGTTCGATCGCCAGGCCGCCGCCCGGGCGCAGCAGCCGCGCACCGGCCGCGATCGCGTGCCGGATCACTGCCAGACCGCTTTCCTCCGCGAAGACCGCGCGGGCCGGGTCGTGTTCGCCTACCTCCGGCGGGACCGGGGTGCCTTCCGGGACGTACGGCGGGTTGCAGAGCACCAGGTCCACGAGACCGTCGAGTTCGGCGAACATCGTCGGATCCGCGATGTCGCCGGAGTAGAGCCGGATCGGGGTGTTGCCCGCCGCGGTGTGCACGTCGGCGTTGTGCCGGGCCCAGGCGAGCGCCTGCGGGTCGACGTCGACCGCGTAGACCACCGCGTCCGGGCGTTCGTGCGCGAGCGCCAGCGCCAGCGCGCCGGACCCGGTGCACAGGTCGACCACCACCGGGTATTCGCGGCCCTGGAGGAACTTCACGCCCCATTCGAGGAGCAGTTCGGTTTCCGGGCGCGGGACGAACACACCCGCGCCGACGTTGACCGTGATGTTGCCGAGCGCGGCCCAGCCGGTGAGGTACTGGAGCGGGATCCGCTTGGCGCGCTGCGCGACGAGCTGGCCGATCGCGTCGATCACCGGCGGGTCGACCAGCGGCACCATCGGCAGCCTGCCCCGTTCGACGCCGAGCACGTGCGCGGCGATGAGATCCGCGTCCGACCGCGGCGATTCCACGCCCGCCTCGGTGAGGATCCGGGTGGCCTCCATGATGGCCAGGCGCAGCGGCTGCCGATTCACTGGTCGTCCTTCACTCGTCGAAACTGCCCCCGGAGGGGGTGCTGCCCAGCGTATCGACCCCCGGCCGCGCGGGGGTCACGCCTGGCCGAGATATCCGGACAGGACTTCGCGCCGCTGGGCGAGATCCCCGATCCGGCGGTCCACCTCGGCCAGTTCCCCGCGCAGCCTGCGCACCAGTTCCGGGCACAGGTCGAGGTGCGCGGCGGGTCCGCTCGCGCAGTCGAGCATCCCGGAGATCATCTCCGTGGTCAGGCCCGCGGCCAGCAGTTTCCGGATCTGGCACACCCGGACGACGGCCTCCTCGTCGTACACCCGGTACCCGCTCGTGTTGCGCGCCGAGGCCAGCAGGCCCTGCTCGCCGTAGTACCGCAGCAGCCGCGGCGCGACGCCGGTGCGCTGCGCGAGTTCGCCGATCAGCATCCGATTTTCTCCTGCTTCTGGCCTTCACACTGGTGTCAATCCTTAACGTCGCGAACATGACAGAACATTTCGCGCCCCTCGTCGCCGGACAGGGCCCCGGCCTGCTGCTCGCCCACGGCGCGGGCGGCGGCGTGACCGCCAATTTCGGTCCGCTGCTGGACGATCTCGCCCGCACGCACACCGTGGTCGGGGCCGATTACCCGGTCGCGGGCGGCACACTCGACGAACTGGCCGACGGACTGGTCGCGACCGCCGTCGACGCCGGGGTCGAGAAGTTCGCCGTGCTCGGCTACTCGCTCGGCACGGCCGTCGCGGTCCGCGTGGCCACCCGGCATCCCGAGCGCGTGACCGGCCTCATCCTCACCGCGGGCTTCGCCCGGCCGGACGCGCGGATGGAACTGGCGCTGGATGTGTGGGCAGAGTTGCTGAAAGGCGACCGTACTCTGCTCGCTAAGTATCTGATGCTGACCGCGGTCAGCGAGCCGTTCCTCGCCGCGCTGACGCCGGAGCAGGTCGCTGAGGCGGTCGCCGGGTTGGCCGCGTCGGTGCCCGCGGGGACGGCGAAGCAGGTCGAACTGGTCCGGAAGGTCGACACCCGGGCGGAATTGGCGTCGATCGCGGTCCCGACGCTGGTGATCGCCACGACGCTGGACTCCCTCGTGCCGCCAAAGCACTCGCACGAGCTGGCGGACGGGATTCCCGGCGCGGAGCTGGTCGAAATCGCATCCGGGCACGGCATCGGCGAGGAAGCGCCGGAAGCCTGGCTCACCGCGATCCGGAAGGTGCTGCGATGAGCCGCCAGGTGGTCCTGCCGAACGAGTCGCCCGACCTGACCCCGCGCCGCCTCGCCGACCTCGCCCGGCTGGCTGAGGAGCTGGGGTACGAATCCGTCTGGCTGCCGGACCACGTGCTGCCGCCGGAGCCGTTCGGCGAGGTCTTCGGCGGCGTGTACGAACCGCTGGCGACGCTCGCCTATCTCGCCGCGGCGACCGAACGCGTGCAGCTGGGCACGTCCGTGGTGATCGTGCCGCAGCGCGAACCGCATTTGCTGGCCAAACAGGCCGCGACGATCGACCGGCTGTCCGGGCACCGGCTGGTGCTGGGCGTCGGCGCGGGGTGGAACGAGCCGGAGTTCGCGGAGATCGGCGCGGATTTCCCCCGCCGCGGCGCGACGCTGGACGAGACGCTTTCGTTGCTGGATCAGCTGTTCACCACCGGACGAGGCCGATCCGGTGGGTATTTCGAACCGCGGCCGGAGGGCCGGATCCCGATTCTGGTCGGCGGGAATTCGACGGTCGCGCTGCGCCGGGCGGTCCGGGCCGGGGACCAGTGGCTCAGCGCGGGCCTCTCACCGGAGGCTTTCGCGGAACGGGTCGCGAAGCTGTCCCAGCTCGACCCGGAGCGGCGCGTGCGGCGGATCGCCCGGCAGCAGTACGACGAAGAAACAGCCGTCGAGACCTACCGCGCGTACCGGGACGCCGGGGCGGACGCGGTGGCCGTGCATTTCGGGGATGACAAGGGATACGAGGAACGGATGACGGCGTTCGCCGCGGCGACCTCGTGAGTGCCTGACCCGAGGAGAACCGCGGCCGCCGATTCCATTGTGGACGGACAGCACGCCGCTCGGATTGCTTGGCCTGGCACCGATTTCGGTGCTGGTCAGCCCGACTGAGCGGCGAGCCGTTCCTCCCGGTCGGCCGACGCCAGCGCGTCCAGCACCCCGTCCAGTTCCCCGTCGAGGACCTGGTCCAGGTTGTACGCCTTGTAGTTCACCCGGTGGTCCGAGATCCGGTTCTCCGGGAAGTTGTACGTGCGCACCCGCTCCGAGCGGTCGACCGTCCGGACCTGCGAACGGCGCGCGTCCGACGCCTTCGCCGCGGCCTCTTCCTCGGCGACCTGCTGCAGCCGGGCCTGCAGCACCTGCAGCGCCCGCGCGCGGTTCTGGATCTGCGACTTCTCGTTCTGGCACGACACGACGATCCCGGTCGGCAGGTGGGTGATCCGCACCGCCGAGTCGGTGGTGTTGACGCTCTGCCCGCCGGGACCCGACGAGCGGAACACGTCGATGCGCAGGTCGTTCGGGTCGATTTCGACCTCGACCTCTTCCGGTTCCGGATAAATCAGCACGCCGGACGCGGACGTGTGGATGCGGCCCTGCGATTCCGTCGCGGGCACGCGCTGCACCCGGTGCACGCCGCCCTCGAACTTCAGCCTCGCCCAGACGCCTTCGACGTCCGCGGTCTTGCTCTTGAGCGACAGCGTGACGTCCTTGTAGCCGCCGAGGTCCGACTCCGTCGAGTCGAGCACCTCGGCCTTCCAGTTGTGCCGCTCGGCGTAGCGCAGGTACATCCGCAGCAGGTCGCCGGCGAACAGCGCGGATTCCTCGCCGCCCTCGCCGGACTTGATCTCCATGACCACGTCGGAGCCGTCGTACGGGTCGCGCGGCAGCAGCAGTTCGGTGAGTTTCGCTTCGAGCTGCGGGATTTTCGCCGACAGCTCCTCGGCCTCGGCGGCGAACGCCGCGTCCTCGGCCGCCAGTTCCTTCGCCGCGGACAGGTCGTCGCGGGTCTGGTCCAGCTCGCGCACCGCGCGCACGACCGGGCTCAGCTCGGCGTAGCGGCGGCCCAGTTTGCGGGCCCTGGCCTGGTCGGCATGCACCGCGGGGTCGGCGAGCTGCTGTTCCAGCTGTGCGTGCTCGTCGAGCAGCCCCTTGAGCGAACTCGAATCCACTTCGCCGTCTCCCTCTCGCGAA
Organism: Amycolatopsis sp. A1MSW2902; assembly: GCF_017312175.1. Classification (NCBI taxonomy): domain Bacteria; kingdom Bacillati; phylum Actinomycetota; class Actinomycetes; order Pseudonocardiales; family Pseudonocardiaceae; genus Amycolatopsis; species Amycolatopsis sp. A1MSW2902. The sequence goes on along the minus strand of NZ_QJPO01000001.1, from coordinate 9,044,193 downwards.
CAGGCCCGGACAGAACAACGGCGCCCACCCGGGCGTGCGGGTGGGCGCCGTTGGACAAGCTACTTGGCGTCGGTCTTCTGCTGACGCTTGCCGTAGCGCTTCTCGAACCGGGCAACCCGGCCACCGGTGTCCATGATCTTCTGCTTGCCGGTGTAGAAGGGGTGGCAGTTCGAGCAGATCTCGACGTGGATCTGACCCGACTCCTTCGTGCTGCGGGTGACGAAGGTGTTCCCGCAGTTGCACGTGACGGTCGTGGTCACGTATTCGGGGTGAATACCGCTCTTCATGGTGTCCTCTCTCGTTGGCCCCGGGTCCCCAGTACGGGGTGAACCGGTGCCGGACTTCAGCGGGTCATTCTGCCAGACGTGCCGGCAAGGGCTTCAACACACCCCGGTGACCAGGTATTCCGCCGCCGGTCGCGACCGTGGGTAGTGAAGGACATTCGCATTGTACGGATTTTGTACCCGCTGGCGTGAAGCTGGCCGAGTTCGTGAATCGCTCACTTACTGGAGGTCCGGACATGCGCACGACCGACCTGCTCACCCGGCTCGCGAAGCCGGCCGCGGCGCTCGCCCTCGCCGCTTCCGCCGCGGTCTTCGCGCCTGCCGCGAATGCTTCCGGCGGCATCACCGCGGCGGACGTGAACCCCGCCGCCGGAACGTTCTCGGAGCTTTCCGAGGCGAACCTGACCGGGGCGGGCGACGGCACCCCGGCCGGTGCGGTCGCCTGGTACAAGGCGCACGCCGGAAGCACCGGGTGGGAGCACTACTGCGAGAAGGCCGCGGAGAATTCCTACGGCGTCACCGGGGTGTGGGCGTCGGCCAACGCACATTGGAACGGCGCCAGCCCGAAGCACACCAGCGGCAAACCGCCCGCCGGTTCGTTCGTGTACTGGAACATCAGCGCCTACGGCCACGTCGGCATCGCGGACGGCAACGGCGGGTTCTACGCCACCAGCGTCGGCGGCAAGATCGGCCACGGCAGCTCCACGAGCTACTTCAACAACTACCGCGGCTGGACCCCGGCCGCCGTCCCCCGCCACTGAGCTTTCTCCCCGCGCCACCTCCCCGGTGCGGGGAGAAACGTCCGTGAAGGACTCCTTGGGGGAATCTGATTCCCCCAAGGAGTCCTTCACGGACCTCCACACGCACCACGGCCCGCCCCCGGAAGCGATGGGGGCGGGCCGTGGTGCGTGAAGCGGGAACTCAGTCGTCGTCTCCGCCGCCGAGGGCGGTCTTCGAGACCTGCATCAGGAATTCGATGTTGGTCTTCGTCTTGCGCAGCCGCGAGATCAGCAGGTCGATGGCCTGCTGCGAGTCCAGCGCGTGCAGCACGCGGTGCAGCTTGTGCGTGACGGCCAGCTCGTCCGGCGAGAGCAGCAGCTCTTCCTTGCGGGTGCCGGACGGGTTGACGTCCACCGCCGGGAACACGCGGCGCTCGGAGATCTTGCGGTCGAGCTTGAGCTCCGCGTTGCCGGTGCCCTTGAACTCCTCGAAGATCACCGTGTCCATCGTGGACCCGGTCTCCACCATCGCGGTCGCGAAGATGGTGAGCGAGCCGCCGTTCTCGATGTTGCGCGCGGCGCCGAGGAAACGCTTCGGCGGGTACAGCGCGGTCGAGTCGACACCACCGGACAGGATCCGGCCGGACGCGGGCGCGGCCAGGTTGTACGCGCGGCCGAGACGGGTGATCGAGTCGAGCAGGACGACCACGTCGTGGCCCATTTCGACCAGGCGCTTGGCCCGTTCGATGGACAGCTCGGCGACCGAGGTGTGGTCGGACGGCGGGCGGTCGAAGGTGGAGGCGATGACCTCGCCCTTCACCGACCGCTGCATGTCGGTGACCTCTTCCGGACGCTCGTCGACCAGCACGACCATGAGGTGGGCCTCAGGGTTGTTGGTCGTGATCGCGTTCGCGATGTCCTGCATGATCGTGGTCTTGCCGGCCTTCGGCGGGGACACGATCAGCGCACGCTGGCCCTTGCCGACCGGCATGATCAGGTCGATCACGCGGGTCGTGAGCTTGTGCGGCTCGGTCTCGAGGCGCAGCCGCTCGTTCGGGTACAGCGGGGTCAGCTTGGTGAAGTCGGGACGGCGCTTGGCCTCGTCCGGCTCCAGGCCGTTGATCGAGTCGACGCGCACCAGCGGGTTGAACTTCTGCCGCTGCTGCTCGCCCTCGCGCGGCTGGCGCACGACACCGGTGATCGCGTCGCCGCGGCGCAGGCCGAACTTGCGGACCAGCGACAGCGACACGTACACGTCGTTCGGCCCGGCCAGGTAGCCCGAGGTGCGCACGAACGCGTAGTTGTCGAGCACGTCCAGGATGCCGGCGACCGGCAGCAGGACGTCGTCCTCGCGGATTTCGGTGTCGGGAGCGCCGCCCTCGCGCTGGCCGCCCCCGCTGCCCCGGCGGCGGCGGTCGCGGAAGCGGCGCCCGCGGCGGCCGCCTTCCTCGTCGTCGTCCTGCGGGCCGTTGTTCCGGTTGTCGCGGTTGTCCTGCTGGTTCCGCTGCCGGTTGTCCTGGCGGTCCTGACGGTTGTCCTGGCCGCCGCGGTTGTCCCGGTTGCCGTCGCGGTTGTTGTCGCGGTTGTCGCGGCCGTTGTCCCGGTTGTCGCGGTTGTCGCGGTTGTTGTCGCGGTTGCCGCCCTGGCGGTCGCCGCGCTGGTCGCGCTGGCCGTCGCCCCGGTTCGCGCCGCCGCGGCGGCGGCGGTTGCGGCCGCCTTCCTCGGACTGGCCGTCGGACTGGCCCTCGGAACGGTCGTGGCGCTCCGGGCGCTCCTGCGCGGCGGGCTTGCCGTCCTGCGCGGTCTCCGCCTTCGGGGCCTCGGCCTTGGGAGCCTCCGCCTGGACCGGCTCCGCCTTGGGCGCCTCGGTCTTGGCAGCCGCGTCCGCCTTCGGCGCGTCGGCCTTGGCCCGGCGGGCGGGCTTCTCGGCCTTCTCCGCCTTGGCAGGCTCGCCGACGCCTTCGAGCGGCAGCGTGTCGGCCGCGGCGGTGCGCTTCTTGCTCTTGCCCTGGCGCTCGCGGATCGCGGCGATCAGGTCCCCCTTGCGCATGCCGGTGGTCTCGCCCACACCCAGTTCGCCCGCCAGCTGGCGGAGCTCGGCGATGACCATTCCGGACAGGCCCCCGGTGCGGCGCTTCGGAGCGGCCGCGGCCCCATTGGTCTCAGCGGCCGCGGCGGGGGTCTCCACGTCGCCGCTCAACAGATCGGTGTTGCTCACACATGTCCTTCCTGACCGATCCACGTTCCAGGTGGATCAGCGGACTGCCGCCGGTAGCGAGACGGCTTCTGCCTCCGATGCGGACGGCTCGCGCCCAGCCGTGCGAGACACAGCGAAGCGCCGCCAGCACAGGGTGTTTGCCCCCTCCGGACGGAGAAAGCGGAATTCGGCACCGCCGGAACCGGAAACCCGCCTGCGTCCCTCCGCCTCCCGCGTGCCGGGCGGTGCGGAATCGGCGGATCGACGAAGGATGCGGACCGGAGCCGCCGCTAGGGGCGAACAGGCCCGGCATCGGGTGCGGAAACGCACGGTGATCGAACGCCCCTGAGGGTAGACCGCGCCCTGTCCGGGTGCAACAACCACCCCCCGCGTGGCGCACGCTGCCGTCCAGCCTGTGACCAGGTCGTCACCTGGCCACAACCTGCACGCCATCGCGGTCCACGGGCAATTCGGCGACGTCGAAGCCTGTAACGTCCACGCCCGCCGGGAGTATTCCCGTCAGCGTGAGAGCGAGCACAGTGGGGCCGGCGCCGGAAATGGTCGCGGGAACGCCTTGCGCACGCAGCGTGCGCACCAATTCCGTGCTCGCCGGGTACGCCTCGGCGCGGTAATCCTGGTGCAGCCGGTCCTCGGTGGCGGCCAGCAGCAGTTCGGGCCGTTCGGTGACGGCCAGCACCGCGAGCGCCGCCCGTCCCGCGCTGTGCGCCGCGTCGGCGTGCGGCACCTGCGCCGGCAGCAGCCCGCGCGTCGTGTTGGTGGACGACTTCTCCCCCGGCACCGCGACTACCGGCCGGATCGCCGCGTTCGGCTCCACGCGTTCGGCACGGAACCGGCCGTCCTCCGCCCACGCCACCACGAGCCCGCCGAACAGGCTCGCCGCCGCGTTGTCCGCGTGGCCCTCGAACTCGGCCGCGAGCTGGAGCGCGTCGGCGTCGAGCGGACGCTCCGCCAGCGCGTAGCCCAGCGCCACGCCGGTCACCACCGCGGCGGCCGACGACCCGAGGCCGCGCGCGTGCGGAATGCTGTTGTGGCAACGGAGATGCAGGCCGGGCGGCCGCACGTCGAGGTGTTCGCAGGCTCGCCGCAGCGCGCGGACCACCAGATGGGATTCGTCGGTCGGCACGTCCTCGACGCCGCCCGCTCCCGCGTCGAGCACCTCGATCTTCAAGCCGCCCTCGGTGACCTGCAGGTCGACCACGTCGTAACGGGCGAGCGCGAGGCCGAGCGCGTCGAATCCCGGGCCGAGGTTCGCCGTCGACGCCGGGACCGTCGCGCGGAACGCGGGCAGCGCCGTCATCGCAGGTCCAGCGCCGCCGCGACGGCCGTCGGGTCGACCGCGAGCGGTTCCACCTCGACGTTGCCCTCCAACGCCGTCGCCGGGTCCTTCAGGCCGTGCCCGGTGACGGTGCAGACCACCTTCGAGCCCTTCGGCAGCCGTCCGTCCGCCGCGGTGGCCAGCAGGCCCGCCACGCTCGTCGCGGACGCCGGCTCCACGAAAACGCCCTCGCGACGGGCCAGCAGCCGGTACGCCTCAAGGATCTTCTCGTCGGTGATCGCGTCGAACAGCCCGTTCGATTCGGCGCGCGCGTGCACCGCGCCGTCCCACGAAGCCGGGCTGCCGATGCGGATCGCGGTCGCGATGGTGTCCGGGTCGGCGACCGGTTCGCCGTGTACCAGCGGCGCGGCGCCTGCGGCCTGGAAACCGAACATCCGCGGGGTGTTCTTGACCACACCGTCCGCCGCGTACTCCGAATAGCCCTTCCAGTACGCGGTGATGTTGCCCGCGTTGCCGACCGGGAGGCAGTGCACGTCCGGGGCCTCGCCGAGCACGTCGCAGATCTCGAACGCGGCGGTCTTCTGCCCCGCGATGCGCACCGGGTTGACCGAGTTGACCAGCGTGACCGGGTAGTCCGCCGCGGTCTTGCGGGCGAGTTCGAGGCAGTCGTCGAAGTTGCCGTCGACCTGGAGGATCCGCGCGCCGTGCAGCACCGCCTGGGCGAGCTTGCCCATCGCGATCTTGCCCTGGGGCACCAGCACCGCACAGGTGAGCCCGGCCCGCGCGGCGTACGCGGCGGCCGACGCGGAGGTGTTGCCGGTGGACGCGCAGATCACCGCTTTCAGGCCGCTCGCCAGCGCGTGCGTGATCGCCACGGTCATCCCGCGGTCCTTGAACGAGCCGGTCGGGTTCGCGCCCTCGACCTTCATGTACACCTCGGCGCCGGTCAGCTCCGACAGGTGCGCGGCGGGCAGCAGCGGCGTGTTTCCTTCGCCGAGCGTGACCACCCGCGCTCCGTCCGGGACCGGAATCCGGTCGCGATACGCCTCAATGATTCCCGGCCAACCACTCATGCTGCCGCCTCGATTCGGAGTTTCACCATGCTCATCGGGGAGGCGGAAGCATGAATATCCATGATTCGCTTGCAAGCTGCGCTCATGCGTCTTCGCCTTCCACCCGCATCACGCTGACAACCTCGTGCACCACATCGAGTTTCGCGATTTCGTCCACAGTGGACTGCAAAGCCGCGTCGGGTGCGAGATGAGTGACCACGACGAGGCTCGCCGTGTCGTTCGCGTCGCGCTGGCGCACCGCGGCGATGCTCACGCCGTGCGCGGCGAACGCTTGCGCCACCTGGGCGAGCACGCCCGCGCGGTCCGCGACGTCGAGGCTCACGTGGTAGCGCGTCGGCGTCTGGCCCATCGGCCGCACCGGCAGCGCGGCGTGCGCCGATTCGCGCGGGCCGCGGCCGCCGTGCACCTGATTGCGCGCCACCGCGACGAGGTCGCCGAGCACCGCGCTGGCGGTCGGCGCCCCGCCGGCGCCCTGGCCGTAGAACATCAACTCGCCGGCCGCGTCCGCCTCGACGTAGACCGCGTTGAACGCGCCGCCGACGCCGGCCAGCTGGTGGCTGCGCGGAATCATCACCGGATGCACGCGGGCGGACACCGATTCCGTGCCGTCGTCCGCGGTCACGCGTTCGCAGATCGCCAGCAGCTTCACCGTGCGGCCGAGCGTGCGCGCGGCGGCCAGATCGGAGGCCGTGACGTCCGCGATGCCTTCGCGGTGCACGTCTTTCGCGGTGACCCGCGAGTGGAACGCCAGCGAGGCAAGGATCGCGGCCTTCGACGCGGCGTCGTAGCCGTCGACGTCCGCCGTCGGGTCCGCTTCCGCGTACCCGAGCCGGCTCGCCTCGTCGAGCGTTTCGGCGTAGCCCGCGCCGGTGGCGTCCATCGCGGAGAGGATGTAGTTGGTGGTGCCGTTGACGATCCCCATCACGCGGGTGATCCGGTCGCCTGCCAGCGATTCGCGCAGCGGGCGCAGCAGCGGGATGGCCCCGGCGACGGCGGCCTCGAAGTAGAGGTCCGCACCGCTGGCGTCGGCCGCCTCGAACAGCTCGGCCGAACACTCGGCGAGCAGCGCCTTGTTGGCGGTGACCACGGACTTGCCCGCGTTCAGCGCGGTGAGCAGCCAGCTGCGCACCGGGTCGATCCCGCCGACCAGCTCGACCACGACGTCGACGTCGTCGCGGGCCACGAGCGCCGCAGCGTCGTCAGTCAGCAGTTCGGCGGGCAGTTCCGGGTGCTTGTCCGGACGCCGCACCGCGATGCCGACCAGTTCCACCGGCGCGCCCGCGCGGGCCGCCAGCTCGCCGGCCTGTTCGGTGAGCAGCCGCGCGACCTCGCTGCCGACCGTGCCGCAGCCGAGCATCGCTACCCGGATGGGTGACCGATCCGTGGGAGACAGGCCTTTCGGAGACACAGTGGACACTTCTCAAACCTCCAGGCGCAGCATGTCGTCCGTCGTCTCCCTGCGCAGCAGCAGCCGGGCGGCGCCGTTGCGCACGGCGACCACCGCGGGCCGCGGCAGCCGGTTGTAACCACTGGCCATCGCGTAGCAGTAGGCGCCGGTCGCCGCGACGGCCAGCAGGTCGCCGGGAGCCAGCGTGTCTGGCAGCCAGCAGTCTCGGACGACGATGTCGCCGGACTCACAGTGTTTTCCCACCACGCGAGACAACGCCGGGGTCACCGGCTCGTTTCCGTCGGAGGCGGAGCGCGAAACCACCCGGCAGTCGTACACCGCGTCGTAGAGCGCCGTGCGGATGTTGTCGCTCATCCCGCCGTCGACGCTGACGTACCGGCGGGCGGTCTCGTCGCCGAGCGCGACGTCCTTGATCGTGCCCACCTCGTACAGGGTGAACGTGCCCGGACCGGCGATCGCGCGGCCGGGTTCGCCCGCGATGCGCGGCACCGGAAGCTCCGCGTACGCGCATTCCTTGCGGACGATCTCGCGGATCTGCGTGATCATCTGCGAGGGCGGCGGCGGGTTGTCCTTTTCGGTGTAGGCGATGCCGAAACCGCCGCCGAGGTCGACGACGTTCATCTGCTCGAGCAGATCCCGGCCGTGCTCCTTGGCCAGGTCCGCGAGCAGCCCGACGACGCGGCGCGCGGCGACCTCGAAACCGTCGGCGTCGAAGATCTGCGAACCGATGTGGCTGTGCAGGCCGACCAGCTTGAGCGACGGCGCGTTCAGCACCCGGCGGACCGCCTCGGCGGCATCGCCGGAAGCCAGCGAGAAGCCGAATTTCTGGTCCTCGTGCGCGGTCGCGATGAATTCGTGCGTGTGCGCCTCGACGCCGACCGTCACCCGGACGAGCACCTTCTGCTCGATCCCGTGCGCGGCGGCGATTTCGGCGAGCCGGGCGATCTCGTAGTACGAGTCGACCACGACGGTGCCGACGCCTGCCTCGACCGCCGCGTCCAGTTCGGCGACCGATTTGTTGTTGCCGTGGAACGTGATCCGCTCCACCGGGAAGTTCGCGCGCTGCGCGACGGCCAGTTCGCCGCCGCTGCAGACGTCGAGGCTCAGTCCCTGTTCGGCCACCCACCGGGCGACCTCGACGGACAGGAACGCCTTCGACGCGTAGTGCACGAGCGCCGGGTCGTCGAACGCCTCGGCGTAGTCGGCGCAGCGGGACTTGAAGTCCGCCTCGTCGACCACGAACAGCGGCGTGCCGTAGGTCTGCGCGAGGTCGCGCACGTCGACGCCGGCGATCCGGACGACGCCGTCCGCGGCGCGGTAAACGTTGCGCGGCCACACTTTCGCGGGCAGCTGGTCGAGTTCGCCCGCACTCGCGGGCGGGAACCCGGAGGCGTCGGCATGGGGGTAGACGTCGGCGTGGCGGGGGCCCGCGGGGTGCGCCATGGTTTACATCCGTTCCGGAGCGGAGACACCGAGCAGCGACAAGCCGTTCGCCAGGACCTGGCGCGCGGCTTCGCACAGAGCGAGCCGGGCGTACGTGAGGGGAGTGGCCTCCTCGTCGCCCTGCGGGAGGACCCGGCCCACGGTGTAGAACTTGTGGTACGCGCCGGCCAGTTCCTCGAGGTAGCGGGCCACGCGATGCGGTTCGCGCATCTCCGCCGCCCGGCGCACCACGGCGGGGAATTCGCCGATGGTGCGGATCAGGTCGCCTTCAGCAGGCAGGGTGAGCAGTCCGAAATCGACGTCCTCGCCGGACTCGCCGACCTTCAGGCCGAGGTCCGCCGCGCCGCGCCGCAGCGACGACAGCCGGGCGTGCGCGTACTGCACGTAGTAGACCGGGTTGTCGTTGGAATGCTTGCGCAGCAAGTCCAAATCGATGTCCAAGGAGGAATCGACGGAGTAGCGGATCAGCTCGTAGCGGGCCGGGTCGACGCCGACCGCCTCCACGAGGTCCTCGAGCGTGATCACGGTGCCCGCGCGCTTGGACATCCGCACCGGCTTGCCGTCGCTGACCAGGTTCACCATCTGGCCGATCAGCACCTCGACCGTCGCCGGGTCGTCGCCGAACGCCGCCGCGGCGGCCTTGAGCCGGGCGATGTAGCCGTGGTGGTCCGCGCCGAGCATGTAGATGCACAGGTCGGCGCCGCGGTTGCGCTTGTCCTTGAAGTAGGCCAGGTCGCCCGCGATGTAGGCCGGGTTGCCGTCCTTCTTGAGGACGACCCGGTCCTTGTCGTCGCCGTACTCGCTGGAGCGGAGCCACCAGGCGCCGTCGGCGAGGTAGAGGTTGCCGGAGTCCTTGAGCTCCTGCACGGCCGCGCCGACCGCGCCGGACTCGTGCAGCGAGTTCTCGTGGAAGTAGACGTCGAAATCGGTGCCGAACTCGTGCAGGCTCTGCTTGATCTGGCTGAACATCAGGTCGATGCCGATGCGCCGGAACGTCTCGTTCCGCTCGTCCTCGGGCAGGCTCAGCGCGCTCGGCTCGGCCTTGAGCACCTCGGCCGCGATGTCGCTGATGTAGCCGCCCGCGTAGCCGTCCTCCGGCGCGGGCTCGCCCTTCGCGGCGGCGATCAGCGAACGCACGAAACGGTCGATCTGCGCGCCGGCGTCGTTGAAGTAGTACTCGCGGATCACGTCCGCGCCCTGCGCGTCCAGCACCCGGCCCAGCGCGTCGCCGACCGCGGCCCAGCGCGTCCCGCCGAGGTGAATCGGGCCGGTCGGGTTCGCGGAGACGAATTCCAGGTTGATCCGGCGCCCGGCCAGCGCGTCGCCGCGGCCGTACCCCGCGCCCGCGGCCAGCACCTGGCGCACGACCTCGCCCTGCGCGTCCGCGGCGAGCCGGAAGTTCAGGAAGCCCGGTCCGGCGACCTCGGCCGCGGCCACGCCGTCCGCCCCCGCGACGACCTCCGCGAGCGCGTCGGCGAACTCGCGCGGCTTCAGTCCCGCCTTCTTGGCCACCTGCAGCGCGAGGTTGGTCGCGTAGTCTCCGTGGTCCGGGTTGCGCGGGCGTTCGATGGTCACGGTCTCCGGCAGCACGGCGGCGTCGACGCCGCGTGCGGCGAGGACCTGCTCGGCGGAGCTGCGGACCAGATCGGCGAGAGCGGCGGGAGTCACTCGCCGAATTCTAGGTGCGCTCGCGCCGCGCGCCTCCGGCGGTACAGGCTGGCGAGACGGCGGGCACACCGGAGGCGGATGTTCCGCTCGCCGGGGCGCCTCGCGGGCGTTCACGGTGATCGAACGCCCGGTCTCTACACTGGGCTACCGGCAGGGTTCCGTCCGGCTCCCTCCCCCGCTCTCACGAGGAGATCTCGGCAATCATGGCCAACGGGACCACCAAGAAGAAGGGCTCCGGCGCGTCCGCGGTGAAGGCGGCGAAGAACCGCTCGGTCGTCGCGGGCAAGCGCACGCCCTGGGGCACCATCATCGGCGTCGTCGTGGTGGTCGCCCTGCTGGCCGGCGTCATCGTCTACTACCTGCAGGCCTCCGCGCCCAAGCGCGACCAGGCCGCCCGGGACGAGGCGGCCGCCTCCTTCGCGCCGACCGCGAGCAATCCGGACCCGTCGAAGAAGATCCCCGGCGTCGTCATCAAGCAATACACCGGATCGGTGCACATCCTGCCCACCGAACGGGTGGCCTACGACCAGAGCCCGCCGTTCGGCGGCCCGCACGACGGCTACTGGGCCACCTGCACCGGCGTCGTGTACCCGGAAGCGGTGCGCAACGAGAACATGGTGCACTCGCTCGAGCACGGCACGGTGTGGATCGCCTACAACCCGGACAAGGTGAAGGGCGACCAGATCCCGCTGCTCGAGGCGCGGGTCAAGGGCAAGCCGTACATGATGATGTCGCCGTACCCGGGCCTGGACAAGCCGATCTCGCTGCAGTCGTGGGGCCACCAGCTGAAGCTGGACAGCGCCGACGACCCGCGCATCGACCAGTTCATCGCCGCGCTGCGGACCAACCCGAACGGCGTGTACCCGGAGATCGGCGCCTCGTGCGACGCGCTCGGCAAGGGCATGTTCGACCCGAGCAACCCGCCGAAGTTCGACCCGAGCAAGCCGGGCAAGGACGCGAAGCCGATGGACTACAAGGGCAGCACCGGGGCCCAGACCGAGCAGCAGCCGGGCATGCCGGGGACGCCGCCGGCCGGGCAGTGACCGTGGGCTCCGAAAACCACGCTGACCAGGCCGAGACGGGCGGCGTCGAAACCGCCCGCTCCGCCTCCCCCTCCGCCGACTTCGCCGAGGAGTCCGCTCCGGCGGAACGGACGGGCTGGTCGCGGTGGGTGGTCATCGGCGGGACGCTGATCGCGGTGCTGCTGGTCGGGGCCGCGATCGGGGTCTTCGCGACGCGGCTCACCGACGGCAGCGACGCGGTGCCCGCGACGCCGGGCGCGGGTTCGGTCGAGGTCGGGTTCGCCCAGGACATGTCGGTGCACCACCTGCAGGCGGTCACCATGGCCGGCTGGGCGCGCGACCACTCGACCGACCCGGAGATCCGCCAGCTCGCGTTCGACATCGAGCGCACGCAGACCGAGCAGGTCGGGCGGATGAAGGGCTGGCTCATGCTGTGGGACCAGCCCGAGCAGGCGACCGGCGCGTACATGACGTGGATGACCGAGCCGATGGGCCACGCGGGCATGCAGATGCCGACCAGCAGCCCGGCCGGCGGCGCGCCGATGCCGGGCATGGCCACCGACGCGGACCTCGCGAAACTGCGCTCGCTGTCCGGCCGCGCGCTGGACGTCGAGTTCCTGCAGCTGATGCTGCGGCATCACCAGGGCGGCGTCGCGATGGCCGAGTACGCGCAGGACCACACGTCCAACGACGCGGTGAAGGCGTTGTGCCGCAGCATGCTGGTGTCGCAGGGCGCGGAAATGGACCAGATGAAGCTCATGCTGAAGGGGCGGGGCGCGCAGCCGCTGCCCTTCTCCTGACCTCCGCTCGTGAGCGCCTGTCGCGGTTCTGACCGGGACGGGCGCTCACGAGTTTTTGTAGGTGGGCCGCGCCAGTTCCTTGATGTCGCCCAGCGTTCCCCACTCGTCGCGCCCCAGCCGGGACAGCGGCCGCAGGCGCTCGATCAGCGGGTGGTCGCCGTCGAGGACGTCCTCGTTGACCGCGAGGTGCACGACCCGGCCGAACACCACCGTCGAGCGGCCGAAACCGACCGTGCTGTGCAGTTCGCATTCGAACGCCACCGGTGATTCCGCGACCCGCGGCGGGCGGACCTTGAGGCTCGGCTCGCGGGTCAGCCCGGCCTCGTCGAATTCGCTCAGCTCGGGCGGGAAATCCGCGCCGGTGGCGTTGATCTGCTCGAACAGCGGCTCGGGCGCGAGGTTGACCACGAACTGGCGGGTCGCCTCGACGTTGCGCAGGGTGTCTTTCCGGCCGACCGAGGTGAACTGCAGGACCGCGGGCGCGGCCGAGGCGACGGTGAAGAACGAATGCGGCGCGAGGTTGTCCACTCCGTCGCGGGAAACGCTCGAGACCCAGGCGATGGGCCGCGGCACGACGGTCGCGGTCATCAGGTGGTAGAACGCGTTCGGGGCCAGCTGTGCGGGGTCGAAGTCCTTGCGCATAGCCCCCGGTCTACCAGGACAGCTCCGTGCACCGGCGGGCGCATTGCGGTCCCTCGACTTGCAGCGTCGCGTGTTTGATCTCGTAGCGGACCGAGAGCAGGTCCTGCGCCTTGGTGAGCACAGTGGACTGTTCGGCGTCGGCCTTCACCGTCAGGTGCGCCGACGCGACCTCCATGCCCGAGGTCAGCGTCCACACGTGCAGGTCGTGCACGTCCGCGACACCCGGCAGCGCGGCGAGTTCGGTGCTGATCTCGCCGACGTCCACGCCGGCCGGCGCGTGCTGGAACAGGATCCGCAGCGCGCGGCGGGCAAGCGTCCAGGTGCGCGGCAGCACGAACAGGCCGATCGCGACACCGATGATCGGGTCGGCGTAACGCCAGCCGGTGGTGAGCGTGATCGCGCCGCTGAGCAGCACGCCGACCGAGCCGATGAGGTCAGCCAGCACCTCGAGGTACGCGCCGCGGACGTTCAGGCTCTCCTTCGCGCCCGAGCGCAGCACCAGGAACGACACGATGTTGGCGACCAGACCCGCGGCCGCGGCGAGCAGCACCGGCAGGCCAGGCACCTCCGGCGGGTCGGTGATCCGGCCGATCGCCTCGACCGCCACATACCCGGCGACACCGAACAACAGGACCGCATTCGCCAGGGCGGCAAGGACTTCCGCCCGGTACATGCCGAACGTGCGGCTGGGCGTCGGCCCGCTGCGCCGGGCGAGCACGATCGCGGCGAGCGCCATTCCGACGCCGAGAACGTCGGTGAACATGTGCGCGGCGTCGGAGATCAGCGCGAGGGAACCGGTGGCGAAGCCGACCGCGAACTCCAGCACCATGAACCCGGCACCGACCGCGAGAGCGATCAGCAGCGCGCGGACGTAGCGGCCGGACGCGCTCGCCGGAGCGGCGGTGTGCCCGTGGCCGTGCCCGTGTCCGTGTCCCATCGCTCGCCTCCCAAGATTCGGTGTCGAGAGGAATATATAGTGACATGCGCATATGTGCAATACAGGGTAGCCTAACTTCACTCTAACGCCTGGTGACGCGTTTCCCCCAGCCCTGTTCCGCGAGGTGGGAAAGATCAGCGCACGAGCCGGAAGAACCCGCGAATCTGCTCGACGAGCGACGCCGGTTGTTCCATGGCGGCGAAGTGCCCACCGCGCGGCAGTCGCTCGAACCAGCGCAAATCGGTGTACTTGAGCGCCGCCTGCCGCCGCGACGGGCGGATGATGTCGCGCGGGTAGACGGAGATGCCGGACGGCGCCGTGACGAGATCGCCGAAGCTGCGGTAGCTCTCCCAGTACAGCCGGGCGGACGACGTCGCCGACGCGGTGAACCAGTACGCCGAGATCGCGTCGAGAAGCTGCTGCCGGGTCACCGCGTCCTCCGGGTGGCCGTCGTTGTCGGTCCAGGCCCAGAACTTCTCGGCGATCCAGGCCGCCTGTCCGGCCGGCGAGTCGGTCAGTCCGTAGCCCAGCGTCTGCGGCCGCGTGCCCTGCTGCCCCGAATACCCCTGGCCGGTGCGCCGGAACTCCGCCGCGGCCTGCGCCCCTTCGCGTTCCTCGTCGGTCTCGTCCTCGAACTCGCCCCGGGGAGCCGCCGCCATGTTGACGTGCACCCCCACGACCCGCTCCCGCGCCACCTCGCCGAGCGCCCCCGAGACCGCCGAACCCCAGTCGCCGCCCTGCGCGCCATAACGGTCGTAGCCGAGCGAGACCATCAGCTGATCCCAAGCGGTCGCGATTTTCCGCACGCCCCAACCGGTTTCGCTCGGCTTGTCGCTCCAGCCGTACCCCGGCAACGAAGGCGCGACGACATGAAACGCGTCCGCCGGATCGCCACCGTGCGCCCGCGGGTCGGTCAGCGGCCCGAGGATGTCGAGGAATTCGAGCACCGACCCCGGCCAGCCGTGCGTGATCACCAGCGGAAACCCGTCCGGCTCCGGCGAACGGAGGTGCACGAAGTGAATCCCGAGGCCGTCGACCTCCTGACGGAACTGCGGGAAGACGTTGAGCCGGTCGGCGAACCCGAAGTCGTAATCCTCGGCCCAGCTGCGGCAGAGCTCCTTGGCGTAGCCGAGCGGCACTCCCTGCGCCCAGTCGCCGACGGTCTCCGCCTCCGGCCACCTCGTGCGCCGCAACCGCGCCCGCACGTCCTCGATGTCCTGCTCAGCCACCCTGACCTGGAACGGCTCGGCGCCCACCGCCGCCTCCCTCCGCGTCGATGATCCGACGCTACCGCGTTAAGCCCCTCCTGTGCACAGCCGGAAAGGGGCATGCGCTAGGCTCTGTCCAGTCGCGCAAGCGAGCCCTCGTAGCTCAGGGGATAGAGCACTGCCCTCCGGAGGCAGGTGTCGCAGGTTCGAATCCTGCCGAGGGCACATCTTCTTCACTTCTTTTCCGGTTTCTGACGCCAGGCCTCTCTCGGCCGATGTCAGGCGGCACCTGAACCGCAGGGACTCCCCTCACCATGGTGTCCGGCCGCTATTTCGCTAGCTCGGCCGTCCAGGTTTCCCGCTTTCGGCGACCCGCAGCAGCGCCTTCCCGATCACCGCGGCTTCCTCATCGCTGAGGTGCGCCGAGAAATGCCGCTCGATGCTCTGCAGGTAGACCGGCGCGGTCTTGCGCAGCGCGCGGACGCCTTCGTCGGTGATCACCGCCCAGCTGACCCGGCGGTCGTCCGGTTCCGGGCGCTTCGTCACCAACTCGGCGCGGACCATCTCGTCGACCAGCCTGCTCACCCGCGTCCGGCTCAGCACCACGCGTTCGGCGACCTCCGCCATCCGCAGCCCCTTCTTTCCCGCCGCGTTCAGTTCCAGCAGGACGTCGTACCAGGCCAGGGGCACGGTCCCGCCCCGTTGCACGTCGGTTTCGATGGCTCGCACCGCGGCGCTGTGCGCGAGCAGCATCGCCCGCCACGCGTCCAGGCCGATCTTCGGGTCGCTCACGCCTCCCAGTGTAGGTCATTGCGTGCGGGCGCACTTAATGAGTAAGGTGCGTGCGTACGCACTTAAATCCTGAGGAGGCACCGATGGTCGAACCCATCACGCGCGACGAGGTCAAGAAGCACATCGACGCCGGATCGGCGATCGTCGTCGAGGCGCTGCCCGCCGACTACTACGCGAAGGCGCATCTGCCCGGCGCGCTCAACCTGCCGGTCGACGACGTCGAGCAACTCGCGCCGACCTTGTTGCCGCACAAGGACTCCGCGGTGATCGTCTACTGCGCCGACTCCCCTTGCCAGAACTCCGCCACCGTCGCGAAGCACTTGGCGGAACTCGGATACACCCAGGTCTTCGACTACGACGAGGGCAAAGCCGACTGGATCGCGGCCGGGCTGCCGACCGAATCCGGCCGTTGAGAGCAAAGGACGGAACGACATGACAGACGCAACCCGTGTGGTCGCCGGAACGGAACTTCCCGCCGCGGGGGCCTGGAAGGTCGACCCCGGGCACGCCGAGGTCGGTTTCGTGGGCAGACATTTCCTGCTGACCAAGGTCCGCGGCCGGTTCACCGGGGTGGACGCCACGGTGGAAATCGGCGAGAAGATCGAGGACACCACGGTGCGCGCGGTCATCGAAATGGCCACTGTGGACAGTGGAGATCAGACCCGGGACGACCATCTGCGTTCCGGCGATTTCTTTGACGTGGAACAGTATCCGCGGGCCACGTTCGCATCGACCTCGGTCACCGTGACCGGCGCCGAGGCGACCATGGTCGGGGACCTGACCATCAAGGGCGTCTCGCGTCCGGTCACCCTCGCCGTCGAGTATCTCGGCCACGCGCGCGATCCGTGGGGGAACGATCGCGCGGTGTTCTCCGCTCGCGGCAAAATCAACCGCGAGGATTGGGGGCTGGTCTGGAACATGGTGCTGGAATCGGGAGGCCTGCTGGTCTCGAAGGAAATCGAACTCGTCCTTGAGATCGAGGCGATTCGCGCTTCCTGAGTGGACAGTGGACCGGCCGGGTTGGCCGCCGCGCCAACCCGGCCGCTCAGTTCGCCTCAGTGAGGACCGCGGCGCGAGCAAACTGCTCCCGCGCCGCCTCGTCCTCGCCCCTCGCCTGGTGACAAGCCCCCAGCCGGTTTCGGACCTCGATCTCTGCCCACGGGGACATCTGGTCGGTCAACGCGCTCAGTGCCCGCAGATGATACGAGAGTGCGAGATCCAGGCTCCCCCATTCCTGTTCCGCAGAACCGAGCCGCGAAAGCGAACTCACCAGCAACAACCGGTCGTCGAGCCGCTCAGCCAATTCGACTGCCTCGCGCAAGGGTTCCGCCGCGTCCGGGCGGCCCATATGCAGGCGGACGCTGCCGATGTGGCTGGACGCCCGGCCCAGCATCGCCGGATTTCCCGTTGCGACCGCGACTTCTCGCGATTCGGCGAAACGGACGAGCGAGCGTTCGTATTCGCCATGCTTGAAATGCACGTACCCTAGGCCCGAGACCGCTCGTTCGACTAACCAGCTGTCCGCCACTTCTTCGGCCAGCCTCCGGGCGTCGGTCAGCACTTGTTCCGCTTCGTCCAGCGGTCCGGCGAACATCGTGACCATTCCCAGTCCGCACAAGCCCCGTGCGGTTTCTCGCCGGTCGCCGTTTTCCCGGCTGATCCGCAGGCCTTCCTCGCACCATTGCCTCGCCTGGACGGGATCGCCCAGCCCGAGGTATGCCCAGCCGAGTCCGAATCGCAGTGCTGTCCTCATCCGCTGGTCCGCCACGTTGTCTACTTCGGACAGAGCAACTTCCAGCAGGGCAACACATTCCCGGTACCGGATGCGGCGCACGAGGTAGTCGACGGCTCCCTCGGCAATCCAGCACGCGTAGTCCGGATGGCCCGCGGCGACTGCGGACGAGACGACTTCCACCAGGTCGCCTGCTTGGTCCAGCCACGCCGACGCGTCGACGAGTCCTGCGAAAGGCGGGTCAGTGGGTGCCGGGCCGCTGGGGAAACCAGGTTCGCCCCATTCGCTCGCGGCGCGGCAGGCGTGCAGGTAGACACCTAGTCCGCTCGCGACGTCGGGTTCGTCCGCGGCGAGGCGGCGCGCGTAGACGGCGACCAGGTCGTGCATCCGGTACCGGCCCGCGGCGGGCGCTTGCACCAGGTTCGCGTCGACCAAGTCTTCGAGCACGCTTTCCGCCTCGCGCCGGGGACAGCCGAGCATCGCGGCGAGGACGAGTTCGTCGAATTCAGGTGCGGGCGCGCGGCCCAGAGTGCGGAAGGCACGTTGAGTTTTAGGCGGAAGCTGGTCATAGGAAAGCCGGAACGCGGCCTCGACGCTGCGTTCTTCAGCGGTCAGTTCGCCGAGCCGGTCAGTGTCGTCGGCAAGCCGGTCCGCCAGGTCGCGGAAGGTCCACATCGGACGGTTTTGCAGCCGGGCGCCAGCGATGCGCAGGGCGAGCGGAAGGCGTCCGCACAGGCTGGCCAGTTCGCGCACGGCCGCGCGTTCCTGGCTCGCCCGCGCCGGGCCGACGATCCGGCCTAGCAAGCCCGCGGCGGCGTCGGAAGTCAAGGGGCCCAGGGAAATCCGGCGTTCAACGTCCAAACCGGGCAGTCGGCGACGGCTGGTGATCAGCACCCGGTTTCCGGTTCCGCCGGGCAGCAGCGGGCGAACCTGCTCGGCGCTGATCGCGTCGTCCAGCACCAGAACCAGGCGCAGCGGAGCGGTGGCGGCTCGCCAGTTCGCGGACAATTCGTCCAGGTCGTCCGGAATGTTCTGCTCGTTGACACCCGCCGAACGCAGCAATCGGCGCACCACCCGCACCGGCGTGAGCGGAGCGCGGCTGGTGCTGTGCCCGTGCAGTGCGACGAACAGGCAGCCGTCGGGATGTTCCTCGCGCAGCAGTTGGGCCGCGCGCACCGCCAGCGCCGTTTTCCCAGACCCGGGCACTCCGTCCACTGCGGACACTGCGCTTCCGGGCGCGACGAGCCGGGCGAGTTCGTCGTCGCGGCCGGACAGTTCCCCGACGTCGTGCGGAAGCTCGTCCCGGATCCTGGGCGCCGTGGCTGGCCGCGCCGCGACGCCGAGCGCTCCGTCATCGCCGCGCAGCACCGCCTCGTGCACGCGACGCAGATCTTCGCTGGGTTCCAGCCCCAGCTCGTCGCGCATCCGGACGCGGAACTCGCGCCAGGTGTCGAGCGCGTCGCTCTGCCGGCCGGCCCCGTAAAGGGCCCGCATGAGCAGGCCGGTCAGCGGTTCGCGGTCCGGATGCTCGGCGAGCAGCGCCGTCACCTCGCCGATCGCCGACGCGTAGTCACCGAGCCGGATCAACGCGTCCGTCCGGTCCTCGACCAGCCCGACTCGGCGTTCGACAAACCGCCTTCGCTCCCGTTCGGCGAACGGGCCGGGCAGTCCGGCCAGCGGAACGCCCTCGTAGAACGCCAGCGCCTGCCCGTACCCGTCGGCGGCCGCGGCGAGCGAGCCCGCCGTGGCGGCTTTCTTGGCCCCGGCGGCGATCTCGTCGACCCGCACTGCGTCCACTACGACGCCTGCCCCGGCAAACCGGTACCCGCCTGGATCGGTCCGGAGCACGGATTTCGCGTCCGCGCCGGCCGCGGCCAGGGATTTCCGCAGCTGGTAGATGTAGCCGGGCACGCCGTCGCTCTCCGGCGGATGCTCGCCCCACACCCGGTCGACCAGTTCGGCGCGGCTGACCGTGACGTCCGGCCGCAGCAGGAGCGCGACCAGCATCGTCGTTCGCAGCACCGGCCCGAGTTCCAGCGGCTGCCCGCCGTACCAGCCGCGGACCGGCCCGAGCACCGCGAACTCCAGCCGGGACCCGGGCTCGCGCTCCGCCCCTCCCCGGCCGGTCCGCACGGCGCCCGACGACATACCGGGAGTTTAAAGCAGCTCTCCGGTGTCCCCCAGGAGAGCTACCCGCAGGTGTCCACCGCGCGGGGACGTTTTAGCCCGACCGGATCAGTAGCGTTTTCCGCCATGAAGGGGTATTCGATGCACAAGGCCGGGGGAACCGCGGCGGTGATCGCGGCCTGTCTGCTTCTGGCGGGATGCGACGAGGAAACAGAAGCGGATCCGGCACCGAACAGCGCACCGGTCAGCCAAGCCGCGTTCACCGGCGCGAAGAAAATCACCGTGGACGGCAAATCGGTGAACGTATCGTGTTCGGGGACGCTCGAGAAAGGCAAGCCGGTCGTCGTTCTGCTGCACGGAGGCGGCGACGCGCTGGACAAATTCGCCAGTCTGCAGGAAACGCTCGGCAAGAAGAACCGGGTGTGTTCCTACGACCGGCTCGGCGCGGGCGGCAGCGACCAGCCCGCCGACCGGCAGACGTTCGAGACCACCGGAAAGGTGCTGACCGGCGTCCTCGGCCAGCTCGCCGCGGATTCGCCGGTCGTGCTGGCCGGGCATTCGCTCGGCGGGCTGATCGCCGCCCGCTACGCCCCGGACCACCAGGACAAGGTCAAGGGCCTGGTGCTGATGGACGCCACCTCGCCGACCCAGGGCGCGGACCTGACCAGGGAAATCCCCGCCGACGCCACTGGGGACGCGGCCGATCTCCGCGCGCAGACCCTGGCGGTCTTCAACGGCGAAAGCCCGGAAAAACTGGTCGTCTCCGACGCGGACGTGAAATCCGCCGGGGACATTCCGGTCGAGGTGATCAAGCACGGGAAGGAATATCTCGCGCAACTGCCGCAGTACGGTCCGGGATTGGAACGGGCGTGGACCGAGGGCCAGGTGAAGTGGCTCGCGCTTTCCAGCCGCAGCGAACTGACCGTCGCGAAAAACAGCGGGCATTACATTTACCAGGATCAGCCGGACGTCGCCGTGCGGGAAATCGAGGACGTCGCCGCGCGAGTCGCGGGTTAATCGACCAGTCCGTGCCGATAAGCGTAAACGACGGCCTGCACCCGGTCGCGGACGCCGAGTTTGGCGAGCATGCGCGAAACGTAAGTCTTCACGGTCTCCTGGCTGAGCACGAGCGCCGCGGCGATTTCGCTGTTGGAAAGGCCTTCCGCGACCAGACGGAGGACTTCCAGCTCGCGCGGGCCAGCGGGAGGTCGCCCGGATCCGCGGCAGCGGGGCGGATCCGGGTGGCGTACCGGCCGACGAGCTGGCGCGTCACCTCTGGGTCGAGCAGCGCCGCGCCGGACGCGACGGTCCGGATCCCGTGCAGCAGCTGGTCCGGCGGAGCGTCCTTGAGCAAGAACCCGGAAGCCCCGGCGCGCAACGCCTGGTAGACGTTCTCGTCGAGGTTGAAGTTGGTCACCACCAGCACTTTCACCGGTGCCGCGACGTCGGAGCCAGCCAGCAGACGGGTCGCGGCGAGGCCGTCGAGCACCGGCATCCGCACGTCCATCACGACGACGTCCGGGGTCAGCTCGCGAGCCAGCTCGACCGCGGCCTGCCCGTCGCCGCATTCGCCCGCGACCTCCAGGTCCGGCTGCGCGTCGATGATCGTCACCAGGCCGGTGCGGACCAGCACCTGGTCGTCGGCGACGAGGACCCGCAACGGCGCGTTCACGCCGGAATCCGGGCCCGGACGCAGAACCCGCCGCTTTCGCCGCGCCCCGCGACGAAGTCGCCCCCGACGTCGCCGACCCGATCGCGGAGTCCCGCCAGCCCGCGCCCGCTGCCGCCGACCGCCAGGTCGACCTCGCTCTCGGTGCGGACTTCCACGGTGATGTCCGCCTCGCCGTGCCGGACCTCGACCGAAGTCGGGCTGCCGGGCGCGTGTTTGAGGGCGTTGGTCAGCGCTTCCTGCACCACCCGGTACGCCACCTCCGATTTCGCGGGCGTGCCTACCTCGGTGAACTCCACCGGCTGCCCGGCTCGCCGCGTCTGCTCGACCAGCGTGTCGAGTCCGAGGGCGGGCTGGACGCCGGGGTTGAGCACGTCGAGCAGATTCCGCAGCTCAGCGATGGCTTGGCGGCCGGTGCCGCTGACCGTGGCGAGGGTCTGGTCGAGCCGCTCGCCGGTGAGATACCGCGCGGATTCGGTCTGCACGACCATCGCGGTCACGTGATGAGTCACGACGTCGTGCAACTCGCGAGCGATCCGCGCCCGCTCCGCCGCGCGCGTTTCCTCGGCGACCCGGCGGCGCCGTTCGGCCTCCGCGGCGCGGGTGGAGCGCAGCCACGCCCCGATCCCCCACACGACGACCAGCGACAGGTAGAACGCGGCCACTCCCGCCGCCGATTCCCCGCCGCCACGCAGCGGAAACGCGGCCACGAACAGCAGATACGCCACGGTGAAGCCGATCGCCGCCGCGCGCCGTCCCCGATCCGCCCGCCAGCCGGCGTTGAGCACCGCGACAGGCAACGCCGAGCCCGCGAATGAGTGGTAACCGCACAGCTGGTCGATCGCGAACCCGGCCGACACCAGCGCGAGCACGGCGATCGGCCATCGGCGGCACCCGGCGAGCGACAACGACTGCAACGCGACTGCTCCGACGGCCAGCGCGTCGAACGGCCGCGACGGCAGCCCGCCGAACTGCGTGCCGAACGTCTGCAGGGACGGCAGCAGCGATCCGGCGAACAACACCAGCCCGAGCAGGGGAAACCACACCGCGTGCCGAGCCCGCGAGACCCGCAGGAGGTTGATCACCCGGCGAGTGTATTCCGGACGAAAAGGATGCCGTACGCGCTCGCCCGGCGGTATGGACGGCAGGGCACGAGTGTTGCCCCCGCACCGCGCTCAGCCCCGGCCGTTGGCCACCCATTCTTCGCGGGTCAACGCGTACTCGACCTCACCGTGTTCCGTGCCTGGCAACGGATCGTCGAAGTGCAGGTGGAAGGTGCGGACGTACCTCAGTCCGGACCGCTCCATCACCCGCCGCGACGGAGTGTTCACCGCCATCGTCTGCGCCCACACCCGCCGCGTGCCGAGCTCGGTGAATCCTTTGTGGATCGCCGCCCGGGAGCCTTCCGTCGCATACCCGCGACCCCAGGCCTTCGCCAGCAGCCGGTAGCCGAGTTCCAGCTCCGTCGTACTGCCGTCTTCCGGCGGCTGCAAGGAAATCCAGCCGATGAACTCGTCGGTCGCCTTTTCGATCGCCGCCCATTGCCCGGCTGGCCCGCGTTCGTAATCGGCGAGAATTCCGGGCAGCACCTTTTGTTCGATCTCGGCGCGAGGCGTCGGCTCGCCGGTGAGAAACCGCATCACTAGCGGGTCGCTGTCGAGCTGCACCAGATTGTCCAAGTCGGCTTCGGTGAACCGCCGCAACAGCAACCGATCCGTCTCCAGAACTATCACCCGATCACCAATCCGGCCGCCGCCGCGATCCGGTCGCGAGATTCCAGCAGCCTGGTCCTGAGCTTCGGCACATCCACTCCCAGCAACCGGCCGTCCCGCTTGACCGCCTTGCCCCCGACGAAGACGCTGTCGACCACGCCTGGATGCGCAGCGGTGACCACTGTGGACACCGCGTCGTTGACCGGGAACACCGACAGATCCTCCGCGTCGATGAGCACCAGGTCCGCGTCCTTTCCGACACAGATACTGCCGGCCCGGTCACTGCGTCCGCAGGTACGGGCACCGTCCACAGTGGCGAATTCGAGCAGGTCGCGCGCGACGAGACCGCCGTCGAGACCGCGCTGCGCGGCAAACGCCGTACGCATAGCCGAAAACATGTCACCCCCAGCAGACGGACAGTCGTCAATGGACAGCGACGGCCGGATCCCAGCCGCCAGCAACCGTCCGGTGTCCGGCCATCCCATCCCCATTTTCAGCTCGACGTCCGGGCTGACCGTCACCGAACAGCCCGCGTCCGCGAGGATCGCCAGCTGTGCGTCGGTGAGACCGTTGCCGTGAACTATCGTCGTCCGGTCGTCAAGGAGTTTTCGTTCGCGCATTTCGGGAATCGAGTCACCGGCCGCGCGGTGGATGTGCACGCTCACCCTGAGGCCGAGTTCCCGCGCCAACGCGACGTCGGCGGCCGTCGTGTCCATTGTGGTCAGCATCGGCCCACGCAACCCGAACGCCATTTCGTCGCCGGTTAGCCGCTTCCGCACGCGGACGGTGTCGGCCGGTTCCATCGCGCTGTAGCAAAAAATGGATCTCCCAGAAGCCTCCTGGAGCGCGTCGATCGCCGCGTCGGCGTGCTCTGGCCGGTCGGAGCAGTGGAACCAGTCGAGCATCGTCGTCACGCCCGAGTTCAGCGCTTCGAGCCGCCCCAGCAGGTTGCCGAGATACACGTCCTCCGGCAGGTAGTGCGGCCGGAGCCGCTCGTGCATGACTTCGCGGTATTCGGCGAACGTCCAGTCCGCGCCGAGCCCGCGGAACGCCGTCTGCCAGGTGTGCCGATGGGTGTCCACGAATCCCGGCAGGACGATCTTGCCCGAGGCGTCGACGACCTCGGCGTCGGCCTGGATCGAAGGCCCGACCGCCGCGATCCGCCCGTCCTCGATGAGCACGTCCCCGCGCGAGAGATCCCCGACCGCCGGGTCAAGACTGACCACAGTCCCGTTCTGGAGCAATGTCCGCATGAACCCTCCCCAAAGTTGATACATCAACTCTAGAGTCGCTGGAGTTGATGAGTCAACTCCCCGGGTACGCTTCCGCTTCATGACCCCCGACGACTGGGAGCTGTGGAACGCCTGGGTGCACGCGCAACGCCTGCTCACCCGCGAACTGGATCGCGGACTGCAGCGGGACTGCGGCATCTCGAAGGCCGAGTTCAGCGTCTTGGTGACCCTCTGGCGTATCCCCGGCCACGAAACGCGCATCGCCGACCTGGTCGAGGCGCTCGGCTGGGAGAAGAGCCGGGTCTCGCACCAGCTGACGCGGATGGAGTCGCGCGACCTGGTCGCCCCGACCCGCAGCGGCCCCAGCGGACGGCGCACCGGAATCGCCCTCACCGCACACGGCCGTTCGGTGATCCAGGAGGCGTTGGTGGTGCACGGCAGCAACATTCGCCGTCACTTCCTCGATGAATTGACCCCCGCCCAGGTCGACGCCATCCGATCATGGGCCGAAGAGACCATCGCGCGAATCGAGCCAGCCGGCCGACCGGACGCTACCGTGTTCCGAAGATGACTACAGGTATCCGAAAGGTTGATGCCGGATGAGCGACGCATCGGGCAAAGCAGCGTCGCCGGCCGCGGACCGGACGCTGACCGTGCTGGAAGCCCTAGTGCGGGCTGAGGAGCCACTGACGCTGACCGCCCTCGCGAAGGCCGCCGGGGTGCCGCTCGCCACCTGCGCGTCGATCGCGTACACGCTGGAGCAGCGGGGGTATGCCGTGCGGCGGGTCGTCGGGCGGAGTCACTTCTGGCGTCCCACCCTGCGCCTCTATGGCCTGGCCATCGAGTTGGTCCGGAAGGTCGACCTGCCTTCGCTCGTCCAAGCCGACCTGCGACGTCTTGCGGAGAGCCTGGGGATGCCCGCGCATGTGGGGATCTTGGAGGACGCTTCGGTGGTTTATGTCGCCAAGGCCTCCACGCCTGGGTTCGTCCAGTTCGACACTTATCGAGGGAAGGTCGCGCCGTTCGACCTGACTGCCCTGGGTCGGGCTATCGCGGCGCATCTTCCGGAGGCTGAGCTGAAGCCGTTGCTGTCCCGCCTTTCGCGCGGGATTGGGCCCAAGGCTGCGACTCCGGATGCGGGTCAGTTTCTGGCGTTGCTGGCGAAGGTGCGGGCGGATGGGTATGCGATTGAGAGCGAGGAGGAGCAGGCCGAGATCGCTTGCCTCGCTGCGCCGTTCTTCGACGCCGAGGGGACTGTGGCGGGGGCCGTTGGGGTGACGGGGTTTGCGCGGCAGTTGGTTGGAGAGAAGAGGAAGGCCGCGGTGCGTGGGGTGGTGCAGGTTGGGCAGGAGGTCTCGCGACGGTTGGGGTTTGCGGTGTGACGGCACCCGTTAGCGTTGACCGCACAGTCCAGTCGCTTGCACCGAGCTAGCTGTCATCACAGCTCTCGCATGAACTTATTCTCGGTGACCAAGCGATCGATGCACGTCAAAACGTCCCCGCCGAGCTCGCCGAACGCATCATCGAACCCGCCAAACCAGTGGCCATCCATTCCGAGCAAAAGGACCAGATATCCATTACTGGCCTCCCCGACCGGAACCAGGGCTGTTTTCGCGCGATCAGCGTAGCTCGCAACCCACCTTGGGTCGAAGCTCTCGAGCACACGGGCCGCAGAGAACCGCATCTCATCCGGAAATCCGCTGCTCCTCTTCCATTGCATGCTAATACCCGAATACTCCCGAAGAAAACTAGCGGCAGCAGGGAACACCTCCACGCCAGCCTCGGCCAAGGAACGCAAATCCTCCGAGTTGTCCACATCGCGACCGGGGGCCCAGCCAGCTTGTCGCAATAATGTGATCGACGGTCGCTCGTTCATTTGTCTCCATACAGCCAACGTGCGCAATTTTCACAAGGCGGTCTCAGTATTCCATTGTTCGTCTGGACGGATACAACTTCCAGATTCTCAAGCTTAGCACCATGCGAAATTGCAGCCGAGCATGCCGCCACCTCTCCGCAGTTCCGCACCTGCCACGGTTCGCGACTCTCTCCCGGCAGCCGTTCAGCGAGTTCACGAGGAACGAACACCTTGGGGTTTCCACTTGTACCAATCCATACCTGACCAGTCGTCCGATCCACTGCCGCTGTTGTCACCCGGGGCGTCGCACTCCTGGAGAGCTCTAATCCCACTAGCTCCGACGCAGCGGCCCGCCGATTCCAGTGCGCCTGGCAACTCAGCCACTGCTTTTCCAAGCTTGCCAATTCCGCCCAAGCTGACTATGGGTGCGAGGGTCGGCGATGGCGGTCCGCTCGTCGCGGGGCAAGCGGAACTCAGCCAATCGTCGGTCTACGTTTATGCCGTAGCCGCGGGCAAACTCGAATCCCGCGCGTCAGGCGCGGTCGTCGGCAGCGATCTGGCCGACCTCACGCTCTCCCCCGACGGCAAGACCATCTACACCGCCTCCGGATCGCGCGACGCGGTCGAAGCCTTCAACACCAAGGACCTCACCCGCGCCGGCGCTTATCACACCGGGCAGTACCCGAATTCCGTCGCCGCGTCGCCGGACGGCAAGTATCTCGCGGGCGGTGTCCGCAATCCGCGCGACGATGTTTACGTTTACAAGGTGGGCGGCAGCGCGCCGCTGGGGACCTTTGATGCGACAAGCGACGGCGTCCTCGCCCCACGAGGACTCGCCTGGACCTCGGACAGCGAGCGGCTGTTCGCCATCACTCGCCCCGCCAACGGAACGGAGCCTGCGTTGCGCGTGCTGCGGGATCCGGCTGACCGGTAAGTCCGCGCCACCACGGCCCGGCCGCATCTGCGGCCGGGCCTCTTCTTGTCGCCACGCCAACGGCATTGCGTCTCCCTCCCCGATCGACTATCTTCCTGAATCAGGAAGACTTCTACGAAATACCGGAAGATAGGCCAACCGGAGTATCGGGGAGACGTCGTGGGCGCACTGTTGCGCTGGGCGGAGGCCGATCGCGCCGTGGTGCGCGGGGTGCTGTCCGAGGCGCTCGTTCTGGTGTCCATCGGCGCGACTGAGCAGCATGGGCCGCACTTGCCTACTGGGACCGATGGCTTTCTCGCGGCTGCGGTGTGCGAGCGGGCGGCCGAGTTGGCGGCACCGAGGGCTCGGCGGGCGTTGTTGCTCGCGCCGACCATTCCATACGGGGCTTCCGATCATCATTTGCCGTTCAACGGGACGCTTTCGCTTTCGGCGCAGACCTTGTTGCAGGTGCTCGACGACCTCGCCCGGTCGATCGCGGTGCAGGGTGGGCGGCGGCTGGTCGTCGTCAACGGGCACGGGGGCAACGTCGGCGTCTGTCATGCGTTCGCTGGTGCGGCGTCGACTCGACACGGGCTTGCGGTGGCGCACACTGATTACTGGCGGGTCCTTGAGCCGGAGGACATCGTGCCTGGGCATGCTGGCGAGTTCGAAACTTCGATGATGATGGCGGTTCGCGGGGAGCTGGTGCAAGAACCGGCGGCGAGGGAGTTGCCCGCAACAATCAGGGTGTCTGATGTGGACATTCATTCCGAGCGGGTTTGGCTGAGCATCGACGGGTATACCGACCGGCCTGAGTTGGCTGCCTTGGATCGGGGCAGGCGGTGGTTCGAGAGGATCGCCAGCGGGCTCGCGGATCGGTTCGTCGAGCTGGCGGAGGTGTTGTGAAGCCATGATCGTGGACGTGCACACTCACACTCCCACCCACCAGGCCGCGGTGCCGGAGGATGAGCGGCGCGTCTACGAGGGGTGGCGGACCGACCGGGCCGTGGTCACTACGAATTCTTGGGCGGATTACGACAAAGCTACCGAGGTCGCCGATCTGTCCATTGTGTTCAACATTGCGGTCGAGAAGCCGGAAGAGGCGACTGGGCTGCCGTATCGGGCGGAGGATACTAATACTGCTACGGCGGCGTTTGTGACGGCTGACCCCGGGCGGCGGATCGGGTTTATGTCGGTCAATCCCACTGCGGCCGACGTGTTCGACGAGGCTGATCGGTGCCGGGAGCTCGGGCTGGTCGGGGTGAAGCTCGGGCCCAATTATCAGAATTTCGATCCGCTGGGTCCGAAAGCGTTGGAGTTCTACGGTTACTGCGAGCGGCATGGGTTGCCGATCTTGTTTCATCAGGGTGCGTCGCCGATCCGGCAGGCGCCGTTGCGGTACACGTATCCGCTGGTCACCGACGAGGTTGCGCTGCAATTCCCGGAGCTTCGGATCGTCATGGCGCACATGGGCCATCCCTGGGGACGCGAGACTGTGGTGACCATCCGCAAGCATCCGCACGTGTATGCGGACGTGTCTTCGATTTACCTCCGGCCTTGGGTCTGTTACGAATCACTGCTCGCGGCGCAGGAGTGGGGCGTGCCGCACAAGCTGTTGCTTGGTTCGGATTTTCCGATCGCCACCACCGCGGAGGCGATCGCCGGGATCCGGCGGGTCAACGACATCGTCGCGGGCACCGCGTTGCCGAAGATCTCGCCCGAACTGATCGAGGGAATCATTCACGCGGACGCGGTCGCCGCGCTCGGCCTTCAGAAGGGGATTCGATGACGCCTATTCGCGGAGTGTCTCCCGTTCTCGAGGTGCCTTTCACCGACGACGGCGACATCGATGTTTCCGGCTTCCGGCGGGTCATCCGGCAGGTGCTCGGGACCGGGGTCGGCAGTGTGATGTTTCCTGGCTTCGCCTCGGAGTTCTACAAGTTGGCCGAGGACGAGCGGCACACGCTGACTGAGGTGTTGCTGGCGGAGACTAACCCGCGAGCTGATGTTCTGGCCATTATCGCGGTTCAAGACCATGCAACGCGGCTGGCGGTGCAGCGGGCCAAGGAAGTCGTGGCCGCGGGGGCGGACTTGATCAATCTTCTGCCGCCGCATTATCTGCAACCGTCCCGGAAAGCGCTGGTCAAGCACATCCGGGAGGTGCTCGACGCGGTCGCGCCGACTCCGGTGGTGTTGCAGTACGCGCCCGAGGAGACCGGGACCAGTCTTGACGCGGATGTGCTGCGCAAGATCGCCGCCAAGCATGCCAATCTGCAGCTGGTCAAGGTCGAATCCAGCCCGCCCGGGCCGTTGATCGCCGAACTGGCCGCTGGGGATCCGCCGATACCGGCGGTCGAGGGGTATGCGGGCGTGCAGTTGCCGGACGCGATCCGGCGCGGGGCGGTCGGGACGCAGCCGGGGTGTTCGTTCACCGAGATCTACGTCGAGATCTGGCGGCGGTTCGAGGACGGCGACGAAGCGGGCGGCGACGAGTTGCATCGACGGCTGCTGCCCTACATTTCCTACTGGATGCTGGACACTGAGCGGATTATCGCGGCGGAGAAACTGATTTCCGTACGCCGTGGGTTCTTCGGCAGTCCGTACTGTCGCGCGCCCGCGCATCGGCTCGACGCTGAGGACATCCGGATGATCGACCGGTTTCTCGCCGAGTTCCGCGAGTTTCTGTGAACACCGTCGACGACCTCGAGGTCATCGCGATCAGCCCGGTCGTCCGGCCGGAACTGGTCGTGGCCGGGGCTCGCGGGACGCATGACCATTCCGACTTCCTGCTGGTCCGGGTGACCACTTCGGACGGTGCGACCGGGCTGGGCGAGGTCAGCGCGACGCTCCAGTGGAGTGGCGAGGACGCTGGCACGGCAGAGTATCTCATCAAGAAGGCGCTTGCCCCGGCGGTCCTCGGGCGGCCGCTCGTTCCGGTCGCCGATCTTGAGCGGCGTATGGACGAGGCGGTGGCCGGCGCGCCGTTCACCAAAGCCGGGATTTCGACGGCGTTGTGGGACGCGTACGCGCGCACGCTCGGAGTCCCGCTCGCGGTGGCGCTCGGAGGTCCATTAAGGACCGAGGTGCCGGTGAAGTGTTCGCTCAGCGGCAGTGGGCAACAGCTCCATGACGTCTACCACGCAGCGTTCGCGGCCGGATTTCGCAGTTATAAGCTCAAGATTGGCTTCGATCCTGTAGACGACGCGCGTCGGCTCGTAGAGACACGGAAGCTCGTCGGAGCAGACACGTTCCTCGGGCTGGACGCGAACGGCGGTTACCGGCTCGGAGACGCTGCCCGGGCGATTGAGTTGATGCGCGACCAGGATCCGGCGTTTCTCGAACAGCCGGTGGCACCTGGCGATCTGGCCGGGATGCGGGAGTTGCGCGGACGCGGGTTGTCCATTGTGGCCGATGAAAGCGTGTTCGGCACTGACGACCTCGTGTCGGTGATCCGGGCCGAAGCGGCGGACGCGGTCAGCCTGTACATCGGCAAGGCGGGCGGGCCGGGCCGCGTGGTGGCGATGGCACAGCTCGCGAACGCGTTCGGGCTCGACGTTGTGCTCGGTTCCAATGGGGAGCTTGGCATTGGCGCGGCGGCCCAGTTGCACGCGGCGTGTGCCGCGCCTGGGCTGTCGGCGCGGATTCCGTCTGACATCATCGGCGCGCATTACTACGAGCGCGACATCCTCAAGACGCCGTTGAACAGCGACGGTCAGACCGTGCGGCTCGGCGACGCGCCCGGACTCGGCGTCGAGGTGGCCGACGATATCGCCGCCGGATTCAGGAGCGTCCGGTGAACCGGTCGAGGACGTTCGCCGTGACCGCGGAGACGCCGTCGTCTACCAGCACGGCGGACGTCCAGGCGATCGATCCGACGGAGAACACCTCGCCGCCGCTGGCCGTGGTGTAGCAAGCGATTTCACCACCGCCGTCGCCGGGGTTCAGGCCGCGGGCGAGTACGTGAGTCCCTTGTGGACTGTGCGGGCCGGTCTTGTCGGTCTCGTGTCCGGAAGCGCCGCCGGGACACCGTTCGTGCAGGCTTCGGACGCCGAACAGGTCTCCTTTGTCCAAGCCGGTGCCGCGGAAAGCCCAGTGGCTGGGGTCGACGACCTCGTATGGTGCTCCGGTCATCGCGCCTGCGCTGGTGAACACGACGCCGAACAGCTCCGACGTCGGCCGGAACGTGCGGTGCATCCGGCTCTCATACGCACTGGACTCGACGGCCTGGGTGCGGAAGCGCAGTGCGTCCGAAGAGAACACCACTTCGCAGTCCGCGACATTGCCGCCGAAGTTGGCCAGTTTTCCGCCGCGGTCATGCACCCAGGAATAGACCGCGGAGTACATCTCGCGGGACCAATATTCCGGATGCGTGCTCAGGACCAATACGCGGTAGCTGTCCAACGGCAGAGTGCCGTCGTGCAGGTGCGCGTCGGAGTAGAGATCGTACTCGTAGCCGTTGCGTTCCAGCCAGCTGAGCAGCCGCCATTCCGCGGCGGCCAGGTGGCACGGTTGCCTGCCGCGGATCGGGTCCTCCGGCTGGGCGTCGGCGCTGAACTGGTTCAGCGGTTCCGGGCGTTCGAAGGAGAGCGGCGGGTACGCGTCGTCGGGCAGGGCGTGTTCGCTGAAGCTTGATTCCAGGTAGCGGGGCATTTCCAAGCGGGGCACCAAAACTGGCGCGGAAGGGAGACCGGAGGCGTTGATGTAATTGCTGCGGCCGCCGAAATTGTTGTAGGCGTTCCAGGTGTTCGTGGACGCGACGACGGCGATCGGCGCGGTCGGCTGGCGTGGCGCGACTACCCAGGGAAACGAAAACCGGGCCCCGGATTCGCCTTCGACGTGGAAGTAGTACAGGCCGCTGCGTTCCGGAGCCGTGACGTACTGATGGTGGGACGGATCGACGTATCCTTTTTCGTTGAACCGCACGCCGGTTTGCGTGTAGTCGCCATCGGGAGTGACCTGGACGGTGGCGCGCGGCGCGTGTTCGTCGAACCAGCCGATCAGCGCGGTCTCCTCGGCCACCGCGCCGTATCGCCACAGGCTCAGGCGGTACGGCTCGGGGCTGTGGATCCGGAATTCGCCTTCGTCGCCGCTGCGGGCCCATTTCGGCCACAGGTAACCGAAAATCTGGTCGGACAGCAGCCGGAACTGGTGCGGTTCGGCTCCGAGTGCGAGGTCGACGTGTTTGGCGCCGTAGCCGTCCTTGGCGAGGGTGACGCGGTAGTTGCCGGGCGGAACGTCGGCGTGGATCGCTCCGGTCGCGGTGGAGCGGGCGGTCCAGTGCGCATCGCCGGTGTTGATCTCAACCGCGACATCGGGCAGCGCGAGATAGCGTTCGTCGCTGACGTATCCCAGCAAGGTCATACTGTCGCGGCTTTCGGTTCAACGGCCGGTTCCGGCAACGGTTGCCCGGCGCGTTCGGGCAACAGCAGCATCGCGATCGCGCTGAGCACGCAGCCGGCGATGACGTAGATGCCGACGCCCCACACCGCGCCGGTCGCGCCGACCAGCAACGCGCTGAGGTACGGCGCGAATCCGCCGCCGAGCACCGCAGTCAGCTGATATCCCAGGTTGACGCCGGTGACACGCGAGCGAGTGTCGAACAGTTCGGACAGAATCGTCTGGGACAGCGCGGACATCGCCATCACGAACACCGAGAAGCCCAGCACCATCGCGACCGCCACGAGGACCGGGTTCTTCGTCTCGAACAACCAGAACACCGGGAAGATCACCACGGCGAGCCCGATACAGCCGCCGAGGAAGACCGGTTTCCGGCCGATCCGGTCGGACAGCGCGCCCCACGTCGGCGCGAGAACGATCTGCGCGCCGGCGGCGACCATGGTCGCGGTGAGCGCCACGGACGCGGGCATTCCGAGATTCTTTTTGACATACGACGCGCCGTAGGTGGTGATGACGTAGCCGCCGATGCTGTTGGCGAAACCGAACAGAACGCCGTAGATCAAATTGCGTGGCCGGCGCAGCACAGCGACCAGCGGAATGCGCGCGCCGGCGTCCTTCTTGCGCGCGCGTTCGAACTCCGGCGTTTCGCCTACGCGCATCCGGATGATCAAGCCCGCGACCAGCAGCACGAAGCTGAGCAGGAACGGGATCCGCCAGCCCCAGGCCAGGAAATCCCGGTCGGGAAGCGTCGCGAACAACGCCATCAGCCCGGAGGAAATGAGCAGCGCGACACCTGCCCCGGAAAGGAGCAGGGCCCCGTAGAGACCGCGTTTGCGCGGCGGGGCGTGCTCGACGGCCAGCGAGATCGCGCCGCCCATTTCGCCGCCGGTCGAAAAGCCCTGCAGCAGCCGCAGGATCACCAGCAGAATCGGGGCCGCGACGCCGATCTGGCGGTATCCGGGAAGCGCCCCGATGAGAATCGTGGCGATCCCCATCAGCACGATGGTGAGGATCAAGGCCTTCTTGCGGCCGAACCGGTCCGCGATGTGCCCGATCACGATGCCGCCGACCGGGCGCAGCACGAACCCGACGGCGAAGGTGGCGAACGACGACAGCTGCCCGGTGAGCGGGTCCTCGGACGGGAAGAACACGGCCGGGAACACGACGGCGGCAGCTAGGCCAAACAGGTAATAGTCGTAGTACTCGAGCAGCGTGCCGATGCTGGAAGCCAGCACCGCGGACCGGCGCGCCGAGCGTGCCGGGGCCGAGCCTGCCGAGCCGGAGCGGTCTGCGCCCATGTCGCCCGCACCTCCTGATCCGATGGTGGATCAAGGCCGGTCGACCTCGACCCCAGCGCCCCCGAATCCCGCATTTTCGAAATACCGTAGATGCGTCTTCTATTTCGGAAAGATTAGTCTATGCTGGCGGCGTCGGACAAGGGGAATCTCGGGGCGGGCCGGCGGGTTTCTTCTCGTGCGCGCGGGCCGCTGAGCCGTGGAGGGGTCGTCCATGACGTTGAGCCGTCGTCGTCTTTTGCAGTTGTCCGCGGTCGCGGCGGGCGCGGCCGTCGCCGGGACCGGAACCGTTGCCCACGCCGGGGAAAAGGAGCCGGACTGGGCCAGGTTGCGCAGGCGACTGCGGGGCGCGCTGCTGCAGCGGACTGACGCCGGCTACGCGGAAATCCGCCCGCCGTTCAACCTGCTCTACGACGATCGCTATCCGCCGGCGATCGCCCGGTGCGCCGACGCCGACGACGTCCGGAAGTGCCTCGAGTTCGCCGCGGAAAACACCGTCAAGTTCGCGGCCCGCAGCGGCGGGCACAGTTACGTCGCCTATTCCACTCCGGGCAACGGATTGGTCGCGGACCTCAAGCTGATGAACCGCGTCGAGGTCCGCCGGAACGGCACCGCCGTCGTGGGTGCGGGCACCCGGTTGCTCGACGTCTATCACGCGCTCGCCGCCGAAGGACGCGCGTTGCCGGGCGGCACATGCGGCTCGGTCGGCATCGCCGGGCTCGCGCTCGGCGGCGGGATCGGCGTCCTGATGCGGAAGTACGGACTCACCTGCGACCACCTGGACGGCGCGAAAGTCGTGACGCCGCGCGACTTCCGGGTGCATTCGGTCGACCGGGGCTCGGACCTCGGCTGGGCGCTCACCGGCGGGGGCGGCGGGAATTTCGGGGTCACCACGGAGTTCACCTTCCGCACGGTTCCCGCGCCGCCGCGGGTCACGGTGTTCGTGGTGAACTTCCCCGAGGGCTCCGGCACCGACGTCTACGGAGCCTGGCAGGACTGGATCACCGCCGCGCCAAGGGAATTCTGGTCGAACATCTCGGTGCTCGGCGGCCCGAACCCGGCGGCGGGCGTCCCGGGCTGCCTCCTCGGCGGCGAACAGCAGGCCCGCGAACTCATCGCCGATCTGGAGCGCCGGGCCGGAGTCAAGGGCACGGTCAGCGGTTTCCAGGAGACGGACTACCTGGGCGCGATGGATTTCTGGTCCGGAAGCCTGGAGCGCCGCCGATTCATGGCTGCTTCCCGGGTTCTGGCGAAGAAAGCCGACCCGGCGCGGCTGAGCGCGCTCGTCACCGGCGAGACCAAGGTCGCGCTGGAGATCAACCCGCTCGACGCGGCGGTCTCCGACGTCCGGCCCACCGACACCGCGTTCGCCCACCGCGGGGTTTTCGGCGACGTGCAGGTCTACCTCAGCGCCGCCCCGGACGTCGACCGGGAGACCGCGAAGCACGAGGTGAACGACGTTCAGGCACAGCTGGCGGAGATCGCCACCGGCGGCGCGTACGTCAACTACATCAACGACGACCAGCAGGACTGGGCCACCGCGTACTACGGGGTGAACCTTCCGGCGCTCCGGGCGGCAGCGGCGAAGTACGACCCGAGCGGGGTGCTCGCGTTCGAGCAGGGTCTCTCGCCGCGCCCGGTGTGAAAGCCGGTCTGCGGCCGGCGCAGGACTCCGGCCGCAGACCGGCGGGCTACGCGGCGACCTGCAGAATCCAGGTGACGCCGAAGCGGTCCCGGAGCATTCCGAACGCCGGGGCCCACTGCGACGGGCCGAACGCCTCGACGACCGTCGCGTCTTCGGACAGCTTCTTCCAGAATCCGCCGACCTCGTCGACGGAATCACCGCTGACGGACAGGAAGAACTTCTCCGTGGTGATGGTCATCCCGTTCTCGCGAGTGGTCTCGCCGACCGGGGCGGCGGTCGCGACGCCCGGCACGTCGTAAGCCATCACCTGGAACCCGTTCTCGCCCGTCACCTGACCGAACACCACGCGGTCCGCGCCGGGTGCCTCCTGGGGCATGCCGAAGTCGCCGTACGTGGCGATCCGGAGTTCCCCGCCGAACACCGACCGGTAAAACTCGAGCGCCTCCCTGGCCTCGCCCCGGAAGTTCAAGTGGGCGACGGCGTGCACTGCCATGATTTCGACTCCTCGATTCCCGCGCCGGACTCGTTCCCGCGCTGGAACCGAGACTCGCAGCAGTAGCGGTCAGGCAGTGACCGCTACTTCCGGCATGATCGAAACCATGCGAAAGGTGACCGACGCCGAGCGGCGTGACCGGATCGGGCTGCGGCACGCGTTGGCGACCGCCGCGTCCGGAGTGGAGGCCGCCGTCCGCGCGGTCACGTGCTTGCACGCGACTGAGGCCAGCAGCATCTATCTGTCCGCGTACGCCCGGTCCCGCGCCGACCGCGAGTCCATTTCGGACGCTCTGTTCGGCAAGCGGACCGTGGTGCGGCAGTTGGCGATGCGCCGGACCGTCTTCGCGTTTCCGGTCGATTTGCTCGCCGCGGCAAGGGGAAGTGCGTCGGCCCGAGTTGCGAAGCAGATGACCGCACGGCTGGCCAAAGACGCCGAACTCGCCGGAATAGACGACGGTCCTGCGTGGGTCGCCGACCGGTGCGCCGAGGCATTGCAGGCGATCCGCGAAGAACCCGGCACTACCGCACAGCTGCGTGATCGCATTCCCGAGTTGAACGCGCGGATCGCCGCCGAGGGACGGCCTGCGGTGCTCGCCCCGGTCGGCTCCCGGGTGCTTTCCGTGCTGGCGTCGAGCGGTTCGGTAGTCCGCGGGGACAACGCCGGACGCTGGCAGGTCTCCCGTCCAGTGTGGACGGCGGTCGAGCAGTGGCTCGGCGAGGATCCAGGCGTCCTGGACGAACGCGAGGGCTACCAGGAACTGGTGCGGCGCTGGCTGTGGTCGTTCGGGCCGGGGGCCGAGGACGACCTGGTGTGGTGGCTCGGCGCGACGAAAACCGCGGTCCGCCGGGCGCTGGACGACGTCGGCGCGACGCCCGCCCTGCTGGAGGACGGCACCCCGGCGTGGCTGCACCCCGACGATGCCGAAGAGGTCCGCCTCGACCAGGACTGGGCGGCGCTTCTCCCGACCCTCGACCCGACGACGATGGGCTGGCGCCGCCGCGACTTCTACCTCGGCGACCACGGCCCGCACCTTTTCGACGGTGCGGGCAACGCCGGTCCGACCGCGTGGTGGAACGGGCGGATCGTCGGGACCTGGACGCAGCAGCCGGACGGGACGGTGGCGGTCGTCCCGATCGAACCGTTGTCTCTCGCTGCCGCGGCGACGTTGGAAGAGGAGGCCGCGAAACTCACTGCCTGGTTCGACGGTGAGGTGGTCGCGACCGGTTACGTGCCGCCGATGGTTCAGGGACGGATCAGCCGCGGCGGCGGAGCTTCGGGTCGGTAAGCGACGGCGGAACGTACGACACGTCGATCGGACCCACGTCGGCACCCGGCGCGACGATCTCGTCGATCCGGTCCAGGACATCGTCGTCCAGCCGGGTCTCGGCGCCCGCCAGCAGGTCGTCGAGCTGCGGCAACGTCCGGGGGCCGAGGATCGCGGACGTCACGGCGGGATGGTTGACCGCGAACGCCAGCGCCAGATGCGGCAGCGAAAGCCCGGCGTCGTCGGCCACCTGAGCGAACTGCTCGACCGCCGCGTGCTTGCGCTCGTCGCTCATGTGCCGCGGCACGAACCGCAGCTGCGCTTCCCGGAGCCGCTCGCCGCCGGGCCGATAGCGGCCGGTCAGCAGTCCCATCGCGAGCGGACTCCACACCAGGACCCCCATGCCGTACCGGTCGCACACCGGCAGGATTTCGCTCTCGATCCCCCGGTTGAGCAGTGAATACGTCGGCTGCTCGGTCCGCAGCCGGGCCAGCCCCGCGCGTTGCGCCACCCACTGGGCTTCGACGATCTCGGACGCCGGGAAGTTCGAGGACCCGACGGCGCGCACCTTGCCGCTGCGCACCAGATCGGTGAGCGCGGAGAGGGTTTCTTCCAGATCGGTGTCCGGGTCAGGGTGATGGAGCTGGTACAGGTCGAGATGGTCGGTTCGCAAGCGCCGCAACGACTGTTCCACCTCCGCGACGATCCAGCGCCGCGAGCTCCCGCCGCGGCCTGGGCCCATCGAGCCGTTGACTTTCGTGGCCACGACAACGTCGTCGCGGCGGCCCTTCAACGCCGCGCCGAGGATTTCTTCGGACTCCCCACCTGGCCCGTAAACGTCAGCGGTGTCCACGAAGTTGATCCCCGCGTCGAGCGCCCGGTGCACCATCCGGACGCACTCGCCGTGATCGGGATTGCCGATCTGCCCGAACTTCATCGTGCCGAGGCAGTAGGCACTGACCTTGATCCCGGTCCGCCCCAAAAGCCGCATTTGCATGTGCCGGTTTCCTTTCCTGAGCAGGTCACCGTGGCAGGGGAAGCGGCCAGGCGGTGTCCGCTACTGCGGGAAGTCTGGGAAAGTGCTCGGGTGACCGACGCCGTGCGGCCGCCCCGGCTCCGACGCGGAGACCGGGTCCGGCTCGTCTCCCCCGCCAGCTGGCCCACCGAAGAACTGCTCGCGGAATCCGTGCGGACGCTGGAAAGCTGGGGCCTCATCGTCGAGGTCGGCGAGCACGCCCTCGACCGGCACGGTTACCTCGCCGGACTCGACGAGGACCGGCTCGCCGATCTCAACGCCGCCTACCGCGATCCCGCCGTGCGCGCGGTCATCGCGACCCGCGGCGGGGCCGGGGCGTACCGGATCGCCGACGGGATCGATTTCGCCGCCGTCCGGGCGGATCCCAAGCCGCTCATGGGGTTCAGCGACATCACCAACCTGCACCTCGCGCTCTGGCGGCACTGCCGGATCGCCGGGATCCACGGTTTCCTCGCCGGTGCGCGCTCCGCCGAATCGACCCGGCGGCTGCTGTTCGAAACCGAGCCCACGACACTGCACCGGGACCCCGCCGCGCTCACCGCCGCGGTCTCGTTCCCCGGCACCGCCACCGGGAACCTGGTCGGCGGGCATCTCGGCACCGTCATCGGGTTCATCGGAGCCGGACTGCCCAGTCTCGACGGCGCGATCCTGTTCCTCGAAGCCCCGCGCGCGATCGGGCTCGGCCAGGTCGACCGGCAGCTGACGCACCTCATGCGGTCCGGTTCGCTGCGCGGTCTGCGCGGGGTCGCGCTCGGCCGGTTCCCCGGGTTCGAGGACTACACCGACCGCGGCTGGACCGTGCTGGACGTGCTGCGCGACCGGCTCGGCGCGCTGGGCGTCCCGGTACTCGGCGGCATCGACGTCGGCCACGGTGACGACCCGTTGTCGATCCCGCTCGGACCGGTCGCGAAGATCGACGGGGACACGCTCACCGTCGGGCCCGCTGTCGGCTAGGCACCCCAGCTGAGGTGCCGGTAGTGCAGCCCGTTCTTCGACTCCTGCCACTCGCCGACCGTGTCCGGTTCCCGGCCGATCTCCGGCGCGTAGACGTCGCCCTCGAAGGACTCCCGGAGTTCGGTCACCTCGATCCGGTCGGCGAACGGCAGCGACTCCTGGTAAATCCGCGCGCCGCCCATCACCCAGACGTCACCTTCAGCGGCCGCAAACGCTTGCTCCAGGTCAGGGAACGTCTCCGCGCCCTCCTGCGGCGTGCGGGAGACCACCAGGTTCCGTCGCCCGGGCAACGGCCGGACGCGTTCCGGCAGCGACTCCCACGTGCGGCGTCCCATGAGCACCGTCGCGCCCGCGGTCACCGTGCGGAAGTGCTTCATGTCCTCCGGGATGTGCCACGGCAACGCGTTGTCGCGCCCGATGACGCGGTTCGCCGCCTGCGCCCAGATGAGCCCGATCATCAGACGGCCACCGGAGCCTTGATGCCGGGGTGCGGGTCGTAGCCCTCGAGCGAGATGTCCTCGTAGCGGTAGTCGAACAGGCTCTCCGCCGGCTTCAGGCTCAGCGTCGGGAACGGCCGCGCGTCCCGGGAAAGCTGCTTGCGCACCTGGTCCACGTGGTTGTCGTAGATGTGGCAGTCGCCGCCGGTCCAGATGAAATCGCCGACGCGCAGGCCGACCTGGTCGGCGATCATGTGCGTCAGCAGGGCGTAGCTCGCGATGTTGAACGGGACGCCGAGGAACAGGTCCGCGCTGCGCTGGTACAGCTGGCAGGACAGTTCGCCGTTGGCGACGTAGAACTGGAAGAACGCGTGGCACGGCGGCAGCGCCATCTGCGGGATGTCGCCGACGTTCCAGGCCGACACGATGATCCGCCGGGAGTCCGGGTTCTCGCGCAGCGTCCGCAGCACGTCGCTGATCTGGTCGACGTGCCCGCCGTCGGGGGTCGGCCAGGACCGCCATTGCACGCCGTACACCGGGCCGAGGTCGCCGTCCGGGGCCGCCCATTCGTCCCAGATCGTGACGCCGTGGTCACGCAGCCAAGTGACGTTCGAGTCGCCGCGCAGGAACCACAGCAGTTCGTACGCGATGGACCGGAAGTGCACCTTTTTGGTGGTGATCAGCGGGAATCCGTCGGCCAGCCGGTAGCGCAGCTGGTGCCCGAAAATCGACCGCGTGCCCGTACCGGTGCGATCGCCCTTCGCGGCTCCGGTGTCGAGCACGTGCTGAAGCAGGTCTTCGTACTGCGTGTCCGGCATGTCTGCGGATGGTAGTCGAGCCAGCGCCGTGTCAGCGGGATATCAGCCGCCGCGGTGACGCTGGTCGCACCACCACCGAGAGGGGATCCGAAGATGACCCGCCCGCCCGGCCTGCCGCTCGAACGCGACGCAGGCCCGTTCGCCCCGCCGTCCGCCATCACCCGGCTGCGGGAGACCCGGCCGGTGAGCCCGCTGAAGTTCCCGGACGGGCACGACGGCTGGCTGGTCACCGGCTACGACGCGGTCCGCCAGGCGCTCGCCGACCCGCGGTTCAGCTCGCGCCAGGACCTCGGCGCGGTGCACGTGCCCTACGAAACGCCGAGCATGCCCGAGGCGCAGCAGGAGTTCGATCCGTCGCCGCAGGTGCCTGGCCTGTTCATCACGATGGACCCGCCGGACCACACCCGGCTGCGCCGGAAGCTCACCGGCGCGTTCACCGTCAACCGGATGAAACAGCTCGAGGAGCACATCACCGAAATCGCGCAGCGGCAGCTCGATCACCTCGCCGAGTGTCCGCGGCCCGCCGATCTGGTGCAGGAATTCGCGCTTCCGGTTCCTTCGCTGGTGATTTGCGAAATGCTGGGCGTCCCGTATTCCGACCGGGAGACGTTCCAGAAGAACTCCACTCAGATGATGCTCCGGGACCAGAGCATCGAGGACAAAATGGCCGCCTGGACGGCGCTCACTTCGTACCTCGGAAAGCTGGCGGCCGACAAGCGCGCGGACCCCGGGGCCGACATCCTGTCCGACCTGGCCCGCGACGACGACCTGAGCATCGAGGAACTGGTCGGCATCGGCTTCCTGCTGCTGCTCGCCGGGCACGAAACCACGGCGAACATGCTGGCGCTCGGCACTTTCGCGCTGCTGGAAAATCCCGGGCAAATGGCCGCACTGCGCGCCGACCCGGATCTGATTCCGGGCGCGGTCGAGGAACTGCTGCGCTATCTGGCGGTGGTCGACGTTCTGTTCCGTTACGCGTCCGAAGACCTCGAACTCGGCGGCGAAAAGATCAGCAAGGGATCGACCGTCCTCATTTCGATGCTGGCCGCCAACCGCGATCCTTCGCGTTTTCCCGAAGGCGACGAGCTCGACGTCAAACGGAATGCGCGCACGCATGTGTCGTTCGGCCACGGCGTGCACCAATGCCTCGGACAGCAGCTCGCCCGGATCGAAATGCGCGCGGGATTCGCCGGGCTGCTGCAGCGCTTCCCGACGCTCGCCCTCGCCGTCCCGCCGGAGGAGGTGCCGCTGCGGACCGGCATGAACATCTACGGCGTCCACGAGCTGCCCGTGACCTGGTGACACCTGTCGTCAACGTATCGGTTGACGCACGCCTGCGTCAACCGATACGTTGACGACCATGACGGACTCCGTGCAGGCAATGGCCACCCGGTACTTCCGGCAACGCGAGAACCCCTTCCTCACCGAACTGGTCCGCGCGGCGAGATCCGGCC
Source organism: Amycolatopsis sp. A1MSW2902 (assembly GCF_017312175.1). Lineage (NCBI taxonomy): Bacteria > Bacillati > Actinomycetota > Actinomycetes > Pseudonocardiales > Pseudonocardiaceae > Amycolatopsis > Amycolatopsis sp. A1MSW2902. The sequence goes on along the minus strand of NZ_QJPO01000001.1, from coordinate 9,002,667 downwards.
GCCCGCCCGGCGAGGACCTGAGCGCCGAGGACGCGGCGGGAGCGTTGCGCCTGGTCCCCGACGTCCGGCAAGACCTGGACCGCGCTGAGGTCACGCTGATCGAATCGGTCCTCGACCGCGGCTGGACCTGGGAACAGCTCGGAGCGGAGTACGGCAACCGCTCCAAACAGGCGATGCAGCAGCACTACCGGCGGCGCGGCGGGACGCGTTCCTGGCCGGCCAAGGAACGCCCGCCGCGCACCGAATCACCGCATCGGCTGACCGACGAGGATCTGGACCCGGCCGATGTGGCGAAGGTGCGCGAGGCGATCAGCGCGTTGCTCGCCACCGCGCACGACGTCGCCGAAACCCACACGGTCGACGGGGTGTGGACCGCGGGCGAACCGATCCTGGAGGAGATCTCGGCAGTCGGGCTGGATCCGTTGCCCCGCCTGGAAGTCGCGTGCCGCACCGCCGCCGCGGCGATCGAGGACATGGTCGTCGCGGGCTGGGAACGCCGCGATCCGGGCCGGACGGAACGACAACGGCAGTCGTGGACGGTGCGACTGGAGGACGAGATGCGGGACATGGCGTCCTGGCTCGATCGGGAACCGCAAGGGCGGCTTCTTCCGCGAGCCGACCGTCCGTTGACCGTTGGGACGACTACTGCTGAGCGAGCGGACCACGTGGAGATCGCCGCCGAGGACGTGCCAGAAGTGCAGGAATCGATCAGCCTGACGCTCTCGCGCCTGGAAGCCCATCGCGCCGTGTTTGACCAGGTCATTGCCGAGTTGAAGCGACGCCAGGCCGAACTGTCCTAAGCGGATTCATCGGGACGGAAGCCATCGCCGTTCTTTGTCCCTCGCGAATGGCACCTCCGAGGCCAGCCCGCGCGGGATGAGCACCAGCGCTTCCCCGGCGAAGCTGACCCCGATCGCCAACTGGTAGGGCCTCGCCTGTTCGTGCATGCCGCATTTCACTGCCAGCACAGTGAATCCGATCGAGACGGCAACGCCGAGCACGAACAGCGCGAGGCTCGATTTCCGGTAGCGCTGCCACAGTTCGCCCTTCTTCGCATACAGCCGGATCGTCGCGCCGCGCGCCGCTCCGAAGGCGAGACCGACCGCGCAACTGCCGACGATCCACCACACGTCAGCGCTGGTCAGCCCCTTGAATCCGACAACCCCCGCGACGCCGATCGCGATCAGCACGATCGGCGGCGCGACGGTGTCACGCCAGTTCAACGGCTCCCCGAGCATCCGGAACACCAGCATCACTACGACACCGACTACCAAGCTCACGAGTACCCATCCGCTCATCACGGACCCTCCCTCAGGATACATTTTAGCACTTTCATGCTAAATCCATCGTGGCACCACCGTGCTATAAACGCAACCATGCCCAAGATCGTGGTGCCGGAAGACCGCCGCAAAGCTGTCAGCGAAGCCGTGGTCCGGGTAGTGCGCCGCTCCGGGGTCGAAGGCGCGACGCTCGGCAACGTGGCCAAGGAAGCGGGCCTCGCGATCGGGTCGATCCGGCATTACTTCGCCGACCACGAAGCGATGATGATCTTCACCATGGACCAGCTCGGCCGCCGGATCGGCGAGCGGGTCGCGGTTCGCGCGGACCGGCTGCTCGCCGCCGAAACCGGCCGCCGGACGCTGGTCGAAGACCTGCTCGCCGAGTTCCTCCCGCTCGACGACGAACGCCGGGACGAGGCGATGGCCTGGCTGGCGTTCACCGTCGCCGCGCGCACCCGTCCGGCGTTTCGCGCGAGCGCCGACGCGCAGCACCAGAACCTGCGCGACCTGATCACGCGAATCCTGCGCGAGGCCGTCGCGCTCGGCCGGCTTCCCGAGGAACTGGACCTGGACGTCGAAGCGGTCCGCCTGTCCGCACTGCTCGACGGACTGACCATGCAGGCGGTGCTGCACCCGGAATCGACGCCGCCGGAACTGCTCGTCACCGCGCTGCGGCGAAGCCTGCCGTAACCCCGGGTCCCTTGTGGACAAACCCCCGCAAACGCGATTCATCGCTTGTGAACGCACTGTGAATATTGCGAATTCCCTGTCGCCGCGGTGAGCGAAACCGCGGCGGTGCCAGTCATTTCCCCGCAGAACCGGCTGTGAACACTCACACCGCGTGCCGGAGCCGTTGCTCTGCGGGAGTGGGCGAGCACACAGTGATGCTCGGCCGGGGCCTCCCGGCGAGCTCCCTTCCCCGTCTGGCACAAGGAGATTCGATGGATTACCGACCCACCCGGAGGACAGTCCGGATCACGGCGGCGACCGGGGCAGCCGCGCTTGCCGTGGCGTTGCTGCCGGGCACCGCGCTGGCCCAGTCGACCAACGACGCGCACCAGCCGAACGGCCTCATCAAGACCGCCACGCACACCCAGGTGCGCGAGGTCCAGCCGGTCGGCGGCGGCCTGCGCGCCGCGGCGCTGCCCGTGTCGAAGCAGCTCGAATACAACCAGCAGGTGCAGGAAAACGACCAGTGGTGCTGGGCGGCGGACGGCTCCAGCATCGAGCAGTCGCAGGGCGGCACCGCGTCGCAGGCCGAGTTCTGCGCGGCGGGCAAGGGCACCCAGGCCGGGTACTGCCCGAACGAGGGCGGCCAGATCTACGAGATCGTGCAGGGCTTCCAGGGCACCGGGTTCTCCGCGCAGGACGCGAACGGGCCGATCAGCTACTCGTCGATCCAGAACCAGGTCAACTCCGGGATCCTGAACCTGACCGGCATCTACTGGACCTCCGGCGGCGGGCACGCCGAGGTGATCTACGGCTACGACAGCTCGAACCAGTCGCTGATGGTCGGCGACCCGTGGCCGAGCTACGAGCGGTACCAGACCTGGGACTACAACCAGTACCGCAGCAACGCCCAGTTCACCTGGAACGACACCATCGTCAACATCAAGAAGGGCTGACGAGCCGCCATGGGTGAGATCTGCCGGAAGTTCGCCGCCGGCGCGGCGATCGCGGTCGCGGTGCTCCTGTCCGCCGGTCCCGCCGAGGCCGCCGGGGCCTCGTGGGTCGCGCCGCCGTCGGAGCAGGACGTCGCGGCCGCGGTCAAAGCCGCGGAAACGACGCGCGCGATCAGTTTCGCCAAGTCGAACTTCCGGCAGGTCGGGCACGCCGATCCGGGCCGGATCACCCTGGAGCACAAGGGTTTCCCGGTCTACACGCTCAACCCGGACTTCGTCGCCGACAAGCCGGGAGCGCCGGCCGGGGTGCTGCGGGCGATCGCGGTGACGGCCACCGCGGCAACCGGCGCGAAAGCCACCCTCCGCGCCGCGCCCGACCACGCCGCGCCGACCGGCTGGTCGGTCGGGAACGTGTTGTCCGGCAACGACGAGGAGGCGCTGAGCGCCCGGCTGCGCCCGGGTTCGGTGCTGCTGAACGAACCGCAGATCAACGGGTGGTACGACCTCGGCCGCGACGGCGTCGTGCTGCTCCAGGCCAGCCTTCCGCAATCACCGGTCGGCCAGTTCATGCCGATCGCCGAGTACCAGCAGCAGGTGCACTCCCGGTACGCCGACAAGCAGCCCGGCTCGGATTACCAGCGCGGCGGCGGGCTCGGGTTCAAGCAGACCCTTCAGCGCGACACCGGACCGGCCGGTTCGCTGGTCGTCGGGCTGATCGTGCTCGGCTCCGCGGTGGTGCTCGGCGGCGCGTTCCTGGGGTGGCGCTGGAGGAAGCGGCGGATCAGTCCCAAATGAGGTCGACCCCGGCGATGCCCACGCCGAGTTCCTCGAAGTAGGCGCTGACCGTGTTCCCCGGTCCGCAGAACAGCGGCTCGCGAACTAGCAGTTCCAGGTCCTCCCTCGGCCGGACGGTCCGCAGGCAGCGCGCGGGCAGCGCGGCCGGGTCGAAGCGCAGCCGCAGCAGGTAGGCCGACATGCGGGAGCGCACGACCCGGTGGAAATTCCCCGGCCGGACCGAGGCGGCGGGACGCAGGGTGAACCCGAACGTGTGCGTCTCCCCCTCGGCGAGGCCGCGGTCGAAGAGCAATTCGAACACCATTCCGGCCGACCGCGCGCTGCGCCGCACCCGCCCGACCCGGCAGCCGTCGACCGCGATGATCTCGGTCGCCGTGACGTCGCTGCCGTCCTCGTCCTGGTGTGTCACCAGGAAGCTGTCCGGACCGGATCTTCGCGCGCGCACCACCATGGTCGACGAGATCTCCTCGGTCCGGCCTTGCGCGCCGAGCGTCAGCACGTCGACCACCGTCGCGACGTCCAGGTCCGCGTTCTCCTCGACGCCGGGCGTTCCGCTCAACTCGTCGCGCAGCGCGAACGTCTCCGCCCAGCTCTGCTGGAGTTCCGGCAGCGACGGCCTGCGGTCGGCGTCCGCGCTCCGGTGCGGTCCGATCAGCACCACCAGACTGTCCGGCGGCAGGTTCAGCACCGACTCCAGAGCGCGCACGACGTCGAGCGACCGGGGCGCGGACGGGCTGCGCAGCCCGCGCTGCCAGTAACTCAGCGTGGACTCGGCGACCGACACCCCGTGCGCGGCGAGATGCGCGCGGAGCCGCGACAGGGACAACCCTCGCCGGTCGACAGCCTCGGACAACGCACGGTGAAACGGGCCGGACCGGACTGTTCGCGCCGACCACCGGACCGCCAAGCTCTGCTGCTGCATCTGGCTTCCCCTGCTCGTGCCGAATAGCTGTTCAGCATGAGCAGTTCGTGAGCGAGCAACAACCGTCCATGGTCGAGAATCGGACAAATCACCCCGCTTGCGCGGGCTTAGCGGTCCTCGAGATCGCGCCAGACAGCCGCCAGAAGGCGCAACTGCTCGTCGTCCAGCCGGTCGAACAGACCGCGGCGATCTACCGGCAGGCGGCGCGGGAAGCCAGGTATCCCTGCTTCGCACAGGGCATGCTGGAGAACAATCGTCAGCGCGGCAAATGCCTGCTGCTCTCCCGGCCCGCCTTCGAAGCGCAGGTGCCGCCCGGGCCGGCGCTGGAGGTGGGCAGTCCGGCGGAGCTGATCAAGAAACTGCCTGCCTGCCCCGAGTTCCAGGGACTGAACCGGGCGTTGATCCAGCTCGAGTTCGGCGGCATGCCGGAGCAGGAGCGCCTCGCCGCGATCGAACGGCTCGGCGCCGAGGTCGCCCCGGTCTGCGGCGGGAGATCGCGTCGTGAACGAGCTGCGGGCGGTGGTCGGCAACGGGAGCCCGAGCCGGCCGACCACGACGATGGGCTGGCGGACGTCATCCTGGAAACGCTCGGCAAGCTGCTCCCCTTCCAGGCGCTCACACTGCCGGTCGCGATCTTCGCGTCCAGCGGGGATTTCGACGGAACGGTGCTGTTGAATCCGCGCGTGCACGGGAGGATTCAGATCGCTTTCGAGTCCGCGGGCCGGTACCTTCCCGTGCCGAAGTAGTCCATCGCGAACTCTGTCAACCGTTGTGCCGCAGCGGAAAGGTACGCGTCCGCACGCTGCACCACGGTCAAGGTCCGATAGCAATCCGGAGCGTCCAGCTCCAGCCCGACGGCCGCCTCGTCCTTGGCGGCCTGTCGGGCGACCTCCGGCACCAGCCCGATCCCCAGCCCGCTCGCGATCAGCTGGCCGGTCGCGCCGGGTTCGTCGCTCTCGCAGGAGTAGTTCGGTTCCAGCCCGGCTTCGGCGAAGAGGCGGTCGGAGAGGGTGCGCGGCCAGTAGCCGGGGCGGGTGGTCACCATGGGCTCGTTCGCGAGGTCCGCCATCCGCACGCGTTTGCGCCGCGCGAGCCGGTGCGTGCTTGGCACGGCGAGAATCACCTCCTCGCGCAACAGTTCCCGCGCTTGGAGGCAGGGCTGCTGCAGCGGCTGCGAGGCGAAGCACAGATCGACCTCGCCCGCGCACAACTGCTGCGCCATGGTTTCCGCCGAGGATTGGTACAGCCGCAGTTCGACGCCGGGGTACTCCGCGCGGAAGGCGCTCATCAGGCCGGTGACGGTGAGCAGGGTTTCCGACGCGACGGCGACCCGGCCGTGGTCCAGACTGGCCAGATCGACGAGTTCCTGGCGGGCGTCGTCGAGTTCGCGCAGGGCCCGGTCGACGCGGCGCAGGAACGTGGTGCCGAAGTGGTTGAGCCGCAGCCCCCGTCCGGCGCGCTCGAACAGCGGCACGCCGAGATCCGCCTCCAGCCGTGCGATCGCCCGGCTCAACGACGGCTGCGCGATGTGCAGCTCGGCCGCTGCCTGGCTGAGGTGGCCGCGGTAGGCGACCGCCTGGAAGTAGCGCAGCTGCAGCAGGTCCATCTCATAGCTCCGAGGTCATGAGTACATGGCGATTTTGGTCTTGGACGGCATGAGAAGTTCAGCTTAGCGTCTGAACGGGGGAATTCTTACGCGCACTAGGGGGAACGGTGGCCGAAGCGGCCCGGACACGCGGGCGGACGTTGCTGGTGGTGATGCGGGTTGTCGTGACGGTGCACGCCGTCGCGATCCTGGGTCAGCCGGTGTTCGCCGGACGGTATTTGATCGGCGACTACAGCATGCTGGCAATGCACGAACTCGGCGCGAACATCGTGTCGACGGTCGCGCTCGTGCAGCTCGTGCCCGCCGCGCTGTACTGGTGGCGCGGCGGCGTCCAGTGGCCGTTCTGGGCGAGCCTGCTGCTGGCCGGCGGCGAGACCGCGCAGTACTTCGCCGGGCAGGCCGGTGCTCTTGACCTGCACATTCCGCTCGGCGTCGCACTGGTCGCGATCGCGCTCGGGACGCTGTTCGGCATCTGGCGGACTGGAGCACGGCGATGAGCGGGATGTCGCGCCGCCGGTTTCTGGGGCTGGCGGGCGGTGCCGGAGTAGCGCTCACAGCCGGGTTCGTCACCCCGCGGTTGTTGCGGCCGGCCGCAGCCACCGGCGAACTGCTGACCAGCGAAGTACCGCTGCCGCAACCGTTTCAGGTTCCGTTGCCGCTGCCGCCGGTGCTGAACCCGGTCTCCCGCGACGGCGGCGTCGACCGGTACGAGATCGTGCAGCGGGCCAGCACCGCGGAGATTCTGCCCGGACTGCGCACGCCGATCTGGGGTTACCAAGGCATTTTCCCCGGCCCGACGATCGAGTCTCGCAGCGGCCGGACCACGATTGTCCGGCACCGCAACGAACTTCCGGTCCCGACCTTCGTGCATCTCCACGGCGGGCGCACGCCACCGGAGTCCGACGGCTACGCCACTGATCTCGTCCTGCCCGCCGACGGCCGGTATCTCGGCGGTGCCGGGCACGGGCATTCGGGGATGGCCGACCCGGACGCCGTCGTCACCACCGGCACCCGCGAGTACACGTATCCGTTGCAGCAAAAGGCCGCGATGCTCTGGTATCACGACCACCGGATGGATTTCACCGGACCGGCCGTGTACCGCGGACTCGCCGGACTGCACCTCGTCCGCGACGCCGAGGAAGACGCGCTCCCACTGCCGCACGGCGAGCGAGAGATCCCGCTCATGATCACCGACCGCGCGTTCGCCGAAGACGGATCGATGCGATACCCGTCGTTGGACCCTTCGTTGCGAACCGTGCCGGGAGTGGAAGACGCTTACGCAGCAGGCGTTCTCGGCGACGTACTGCTGGTGAACGGCGCGCCGTGGCCGGTCGCGGAAGTGTCGGCGACCCGGTATCGCCTGCGATTCCTCAACGGTTCCAACGCTCGCCGGTACGATCTCGCCCTCAACCCGCCGCCGCCGAGCGGACCCGCGTTCACGCAGATCGGGTCGGATCAAGGCTTGCTCGACGCACCGCGCGGCCACGACCATCTGCCGATCGCGCCTGCCGAACGGTACGACATGGTGGTCGACTTCGGCGCTTATCCGGTGGGTACCGAGGTCACGCTGGTCAACCGTCTCGGAAACGGGTCCACCGCACAGGTAATGCGGTTCCGCGTCACCCGCCGGGCGAAAGACGACAGCCGCATTCCGGCGAAACTGTCCGAAGTGGAGCGACTCGACCGGGCACAAGCGACGGTGACCCGCGAGTTCGCGTTCCGAAGTGGACAGTTCAACGGCAGGCACGGCTGGACCATCGGCGGCGAGACCTTCACCCCGACGAAGATCGCGGCTCAGCCGAAACTCGGGGACGTCGAGATCTGGCGGTTCGTCGCGGATCTGCACCATCCGATCCACCTGCATCTGGTGCACTTCCAGGTGCTTTCCCGCGGCGGCAAGGATCCCGCGCCGCACGACGCGGGCCGGAAGGACACTGTGGACCTTCGGCCCGGCGAGGCGGTCGAGGTGATCGCGCGGTTCGACGGGTACCGCGGGCGGTACATGTTCCATTGCCACAACGCCGAGCACGAGGACATGGGGATGATGGCCACGTTCAAGACCGTTTAGCCCGGTCGCAACCAGGTTTTCACGCGTCGGCCGGTCGCGAACGCGCACACCAGCAGCGGCAGCACCCAGTCCGCGTCGATCAGGAAGAACGAGACCAGAGACGCGCCGCCCGGGTCGAGCACCCGGCTGCCGTCGATCGGCACGAACGCGACGACCATGGCGACCGCGACCACCAGCAGTCTGCTGCCCGCGCCGAGCAGCACGAGCGTCCGGCCGAGCGGGTTGCGCAGCGCCAGCAGCATCGCGCCGGCCAGGCAGCACACTCCGCAGAGGACCTGGCTGACGAGTCCGCCGAGCATGCTGACCGAAAGGGTGCCGTCGTCGGCGGGCACGTACATCGCGATCAACGACAGCGCGTCGACCGGGTCCCAGCGGCCGCTCGGCTGGACGGAGTCCACTGTGGCGGACGGCCAGATCAGGAACACCGTTTCGCGGACGGCGACCAGTACCGCGAATGCGATCGCGAGTGCCGCGCCCGCCGGTAACCGCCTTGTCCGCTCGACCGTTCGCTCCGCCACCAGGCCCCTCCTTCGCCGCCGAGGCGGCAAACCTAGCCCGGCGTGGAGGGGACCGGTCCCGGAACGTCCGTGAAGGACCGGCGGCGGGCTAGGCGGGCGTGGCGGCCAGCCGGTATCCGGCTCCGGCGACCGTCTCGATCACCGGCGGCGAGCCCAGTTTCCGCCGCAACGTCATCACGGTGACCCGCACCGTGTTGGTGAACGGGTCGGCGTGCTCGTCCCACGCCTTTTCCAGCAGCTGCTCCGCGCTCACCACCGTCCCGTCGGCCCGCATCAGCACCTCCAGCACTGCGAACTCTTTCGGCGACAACGGCAGGAAGCGACCGTCGCGGGAGGCCTGGTGCCGGGGCAGATCCAGGACCAGACCGGCCGCCTCCAGCACCGGCGGCAGCGCCGGACGCGCCCGGCGGGCCAATGCGTGCACCCGGGCGACCAGCTCCGCGAAGACGAACGGTTTGGTCAGGTAGTCGTCCGCGCCGAGGTTCAGTCCTTCGATGCGGTCGGTGACGTCGGCGGCCGAGGTCAGCATGAGGACCCGGGTCTCGCCGCCCGCGTCGACGATCGCCGCGCAGACCTCGTCGCCGTGCACGGTCGGCAGGTCCCGGTCCAGGACGACGACGTCGTAGGAGTGCACGGCGACGCGTTCGAGGGCCTCGCCGCCGTCGTAGCAGACGTCCACCGCGATGGAATAGCGGCGCAGCCCCTCGGCGATCGAATCCGCGAGGAGCGGCTCGTCCTCGACAATCAGTACCCGCATTCGATCATCATGCCCTGAACGGCGATAAAGGCGAGATAAGGATCAAGCAGGCAGCCGCACCTCGACCGTCAAACCGCCGTTCGGATTCGCCCGCGCCGACACGTCCCCGTCGTGCGCGCGGGCGACCGAACGCACAATCGACAGCCCCAGTCCGGAATGGTCCGCCGCGCCGGTGCGATCCGGTTTTCCTCGTCGGAAGGGCTCGAACAAGCCCGCGACCTGGCTTTCATCCACATTGGACCCGGAATTGCGGACGCTCAGCGCGGGTGTCGCGCCGATGGTGATCGAGACCCAGCCGTCCGGGATGTTGTAGCTGATCGCGTTGCTCACCAGGTTCAGCACCAGGCGTTCGAGCAGCACGGCATCGCCGATCACCGTACGCGCGCGCAGCCGGGTCTCCACGGTCACGCTAGCCTCTTTGGCTTGCGCGGCAGTGAGTTTCACTACGGAACGGACCACTTTGTCCAGTCGCACCGGAGCCCGGGCACTCAGGCCGCGATCACTGCGCGCGAGCACCAACAATCCCTCGATCAGCCGTTCGCTGCGTTCGTTGGTCTGCAGCAAATGCGCGCCCAGTTTGGTCAGCACCGGTCCGGCGTCGGGGTTTTCCAACGCGACTTCGATCAGCGTCCGCTGCACCGCGAGCGGAGTGCGCAGCTCGTGGGAAGCGTTGGCTACAAACCGTTTCTGGCTGTCGAACGAACCGGCGAGACGGTCCAGCATGCTGTCGAAGGTGTCGGCGAGTTCCTTCAATTCGTCACGCGGACCGTCGAGGTTGATCCGCTGATCGAGCTTCCCGGCTTCGAGCCGCCGCGCGGTCGAGGTGATCGTGTGCAACGGCCGCAGTGCGCGTCCGGCCATGAACCAGCCGAACAGCAAGGCCAGCGCCGCGGTGACCACCAGCGCGATCGCCGACGCGAGGACCAAAGTGGACATTGTCGAGCTGCGGTAATCGGTAAGAACGGCAGTCGCCACTTTCTCCGCGGAAGCGGGGACGGTCTGCATCGGGATCGTCGTCGCCTCCATCGGGACCGATTCGACGTCGGCGGCGACCTGGCTCAGTCTCAGCGAGGCTCCGTCGCCGAGATACTGCGCGGGCGCGGGCAGTTCGTTGCTGACGACGGTGTAGGTCACCACCACCAGCACGAGCCCGGCCAGCAGGAAGAACCCGCCGTACAGCGCGGTGAGCCGGGTCCGCACGGACAGCCGCAGCGGCCCCCGGCGCGGGCCTGCGCTCTTCTCGGCCAAGGGGTCCTCCCAGGTCGTGGCTGCCGACAGTCTGTCCTATCCAGGCATAAGGAGAGGATAAACAAGATCGCTTAACGAGCCTGTATCGCCGCGTCGGTACTACTGGGCCACCGGCGGGAACGACCCGCCCGAGCGAAGGAGAATCCCGATGCGGAAAGCACGTCTGGCGGCTGTCGGAGCCGGATTGGCGCTCGCGCTGCTCACCGGGTGTTCGTCCGGGGAAACCGCGCCGCAGGTGCCGTCGATCTCCAGCCCGAAGGCAAGCCCGCAGCAGGACGCCGCCGCCGGAAAAGCCGATCCCGCGGCGGACCGGGACGCGATGCGCGCCTACGCGAAATGCATGCGCGAACACGGCGTCGACACACCGGATCCGGGCGAAAACGAAGCCCCGACCATCAACTTCTCCAACGATCCCAAGACCATGGCGGCGCTCGACGCCTGCAAGAAGTTGCTGCCGGGCGGCGGAATGCCGAAGAAGCTGACGCCGGAGGAACTGGACAAGGCCCGGAAGGACGCCAAATGCATGCGCGAGCACGGCGTCGACATGCCGGATCCGGACGCGAACGGCGGCGCACAGGCGCTGCCGATGAAGGACGACGGGACCAAATTCGAGGAAGCGCTCAAGGCGTGCGGAATGGGAATGGCCGGAAAGTGACCGGGAAACGAGGACGCTGGTTCATCGCCGCGGGAGCGACGGTCGTCGTGCTCGGCACGACCTCGGCGGTCGTGCTGACCCACGTCGCCTCCGGCGGCGAACCGGCCGCGGCGGCGAAGCCGGTGGCGACCGCCGAAGTGACCAAATCGGACTTGAAGGAAGAGGAGAACGCGACCGGGAAACTCGGCTACGGCAAGGAATCTGCCCTGAGCGGCAAGAAGAACGGCACGGTGACCTGGCTGCCCGGCCGAGGCGACGTGCTCGGCCGCGGCAAGACGGCGTACACAGTGGACGCCAAGCCGGTGCCGCTGTTCTACGGAACTCTGCCGTTCTATCGCGTGCTGAACGACGGCGTGGACAAAGGACCGGACGTCAAAGAGCTTGAAGAGAACCTGAAAGCGCTGGGATACGGCGGTTTCGGCACTCCGGACGAGAAGTTCACCTCCGCGACCGCGACCGCGCTCAAACGCTGGCAGAAATCGCTCGGGTTGGCGCAGACCGGGACGTTCGATCCGGCCGACGTCGTGCTGGCCCCCGGCGAGATCCGGGTGTCGTCGGTGACCGGCCAGCTCGGCGGCCCCGGCGCGGGCGAGGTTTTCAAGTACACCGGCACGGCCCGCGTCGTGGAGGCCGAACTGGACGCGACCAAGCAGAGCGTCGCGGTCAAGGGCGCGAAAGTGTCCGTCTCGCTCAACGGCCGCACGCTGACCGGCACGATTACCGATCTCGGGAACACCGCTGCGGAGGACAAGGAAACCGGCAAGGCGAAGGTCACTGTCCAGATCCAGGTGGACGACCCGGCTGCTGCCGGAGACGTCGTCGATGTCCCGGTATCGGTGCGGTTCACCAAGGAGGTCCACCAGGACGTGCTGGTGGTCCCGGTCGGCGCGCTGGTCGCGCTCGCCGAGGGCGGATACGCGGTCGAGATCGACGAGCAGGGCAAGCGGCGGCTGGTCGGCGTCGAGACTGGGTTGTTTTCGGGCGGGCAGGTTGAGGTCAAGGCCGCCGGTCTGCACGCGGGCCAGCGGGTGGTGACCACGTCATGATCCCCGTGCTGGCCGCGTATCGGGTGTCGCGCACCTACGGCGGAAACGTGCCTGCATTGCGGAATGTCTCACTGTCCTTTTCGGACGGCGAGATGGCGGCGATCGTCGGACCGTCCGGTTCGGGCAAATCCACGCTGTTGCAACTGATGGGCACGCTCGACCGTCCGACGGAAGGCCGGATCGAGATCCGCGGACACGACGTCGCTCAGCTGTCCGACCGCAAACTCGCCGCACTGCGCTCGCGGTGGATCGGGTTCGTGTTCCAGCAGTTCTTCCTGGACGACGGCGAGACCGCGGTGAACAACGTGTGCGGCGGCCTGCTGTACAGCGGAGTCCCGAAACGAAAACGCCGGACGCGAGCGCTGGAGGCCCTCGACCGGGTCGGGCTCGGACATCGCGCCGGACATCTGCCAGGCGAACTGTCCGGCGGCGAACGGCAGCGAGTCGCGATCGCCCGGGCGGTCGTGAACACGCCGCCGATCCTGCTCGCCGACGAACCAACCGGAAACCTCGACACCGGCAATGGCGCGGCGGTGCTGTCCTTGCTCGCGGAACTCAATGCTGGCGGCACCACGGTCGTGCTGATCACGCACGACCGGGAGATCGCGGCCGGAATGCCGCGGCGAATCGAGATCCTCGACGGGGAACTACGCCTCGACACTGGTGCGGCCGACCTGGCGGTGCCGCAATGACCGCGCCCGGGCCGGGTCGGCTCGGTGCTGCCGACCTGCCGCACGTCGCTGCCGACCGCAAACTCCACCCCACCACCGCACCCGGCAAGGGCATCCCAATGACCGCACCCAACCCGAAACAGCCCCACCCCGCCAACCCGCCGCACACCCGCCGACACCACCACCGCCCCGGCCGGAGCACCGCAATAACCGCACCCAGACCGACGCAGGCGGACCCCGCCGACCCGCCGCACACCCGCCGACACCACCACCGCCCCAGCCGGAACGCCGCAATAACCGCACCCAACCCGAAACAGCCCCACCCCGCCAACCCGCCGCACACCCGCCGACACCACCACCGCCCCGGCCGGAGCACCGCAATAACCGCACCCAGTCCGAACCAGCCCGACCCGCCCCGCACCAAAGCCCCGCACACCCCTGCCGACAGCAGACCCCGCCCCAGCACAACCCACCCGGCAGGAGCACCCCAATGACCGCACCAGCCCCACCCAGCCCAACCCGGCTCGGTCCTGCCGATCTGCTTTCCCTCGGCGCGCACGGAATGCGCACCCGCCCGCTGCGCGCGATGCTGTCCGCGCTCGGCATCGCCATCGGGGTCGCGGCGATGGTCGCCGTGCTGGCCATTCCGGCGTCGGCGGACCAGGCACTCCAGGACAAGCTCGCCGCGATGGGCACCAATCTGCTCCGCGCCGAGGCCGGGCAGACGCTCATGGGCGGTTCGGCGAAGCTGCCCGACTCGGCGGTCCCGATGGTGCGGCGGATCGCGCCGGTCGAGGGGGCGGTGGAGGTCGGCAAGGTCAACGCCAAGGTGTACCGCAACGACCGGGTCGGCAAGGACGATTCGGCGGGCGTTTCGGTGTTCGCCGCGCGGCCGGATCTGCTGCCGGTGCTCGGCGGGAAGGTCCGGACCGGGACGTTCCTCGGTCCGGCGAACCAGCGCTTCCCGGCGGTCGTGCTCGGCTCGGAGGCGGCGTCGAGGCTCGGCATCGACCACCTCGATCCGGCGCGGCCGCCGCAGGTCCTGATCGGTTCGGCGTGGTTCAGCGTCGTCGGGATTCTCGCGCCGATGCCGCTCGCGCCGGAGGTCGAACGGTCGGTGCTGATCGGCTGGGACGTCGCCAAGCAGGTCTTCGGCTTCGACGGCCATCCGAGCACGGTGTACCTGCGCGCGCGGGAATCGCAGGTCAACGCGGTCCGCTCGGTGCTCGCCGCGACGATCAACCCGGCCGCGCCGAACGAGGTGGCGGTCGAGCGGCCGTCCGACGCGCTCGCCGCGCAGCAGCTGACCAAGAACACCTACGGCGCGCTGTTCCTCGGCCTCGGCGGGGTGGCGCTGCTGGTCGGCGGCGTCGGCGTGGCGAACACGATGGTGATCTCGGTGCTGGAGCGCAGACGCGAGATCGGATTGCGCCGCGCGCTCGGGGCGACCAGGGGCCAGGTCCGCGGGCAGTTCCTCGCCGAATCGGTGCTGCTGTCCGGGTTGGGCGGGCTCGTCGGGGTGGTGCTCGGGGTCGGCGCGACCGCCGGGTACGCGCTCAGCCAGGGCTGGCCCGCGGTGCTGCCGCCGGTCGCGCTCGCCGGCGGGGTGGCGGTTTCGGCCGCGGTCGGCGCGATCGCCGGGGCGTATCCGGCGATGCGGGCCGCGCGGCTTCCCCCTGCTCAGGCGCTCGCCTGACCCGTGGTCGGCCCGCAGGACCGGATCGCGTGAACGCCACCCGGTCGTGCGGGCAATTACCACCGCTGGACTCCCGTCTAGTGCTATCGTGCAACTAAGGTTACAAGCACTAACGTTCGATTAAGTCCTTAACTGCTGCTGAGGTACCGCAGGCACTACCGCGCCCGGGCAGCGCGGGGGATCGACCTCGCGCGCTGGATCGCGGATCCTCGGCTCAGCGGAGGATGCGGCGCGGAACGACTGGTCTGTGAGCTGACATGAGCGCATTGCCCGAGCGAGTGGCGATCATCGCCAACGACCCGATCAGCGGCGAAGGAGCCGCCGCCTACCTGCGCGGCACGCCCCGGTACGCCGTGATGGCTCCCAGCGAGGTCCCGCGCGCGGACGTCCTGCTCGTGATCGTGCCGGAGGTCCGCGAGAAAACCCTGGCCGACCTGGCGCGGATCCGCCGGACCGCGCTCGTCGCGGACGTGCGCGCGGTGCTGGTCGCGGACCGGATCGAGAAGGCCGAACTGGGCAGGCTCGGCGGATTCGGCCTGTCCGCGGTGCTGTACCGCGGTTCCGCAACGCGCGAGAAGATCCTCGAAGCGCTGGCCGCCCGCGCGCCGGCGGCCGAGCCGGAAGACGTCCGCGCGACCCGGCTGACGAACGAGTTCCACACCAGCGAGGGCGAGGCCAGGTACCCGCGCGGCTTCCTCGACCGGCACCGGCTGCAGAGCCGCGAGGTAGAAATCCTCGGCCTGCTCGCGGACGGTTTCGGCACGGTCGAAATCGCCGACCGGATGGCGTATTCGGAGCGGACGATCAAGAACATCATCAGCACGCTGCTGGTGCGGTTCGATCTGCGGAACCGCTCGCACGCGGTCGCGTACGCCCTGCGGACGGGCATCATCTGAACACCCCTCAGATCGCACCGTTCCGGAGCGCGTAGGCGACCGCGTGCGTCCGGTTGCGCAATTCGAGACGCTGCGACAGATCGTGGATCACCTTCTTCACCGCGCGCTCGGAGAAGTTGATTTTCTCCGCGGTTTCCGCCGTGTCGAGGCCTTCGGCCAGCAGCCGCAGCACGTCGATTTCCCGTTGCGTCAGGCCGGAACTGTGCTTCGGCCGCGGTTCGATCGGCCGGCGGAAATGGCTGAGCAGCGTGCCCAGCGCCGCCGGGGGCAGGATCCCGCCGCCGCGCGAAGCGGTCAGCACCGCGGCGGCCAGCTGCTCGCTCGACGTGCGCTCGCGATTCAGCAGGGCGACCACGTTGCACTCCACCGCGGTCAGCACCGCCGAACCAGCCGCCTGCTCGTCGACTAGCAGCACCACCGGAGCGTCCACAGTGGCCTTGAGCCCGCGCAACGCCGACGTCACCTCCACCGACAGCAGCTCGGCCGCGACGATGATCACGTCCACCTCGTCAGTCACGACGGAAAACTCCGGCCGCGCCTGCAGCCAGCTCCGGATCCCGTTGTCGGTAAGGGGATCCGAGGCTCGAATGAGCACCCGGACCGCTGTCTCGTGCACCGCCGTCCCGTTCATCCCCGCTCCCCCCTGCCCTCCCGGTCGCCCGAACCTAAGGCCCCGGCGGGACGACCGGCGATCCCGCGCGGGGTACAGATCAGGTACAGCCAGCTGTACCGCCCATGGTCCCGCGATACTGGAGCGGACGAAAGGACGCCGATGGCACGGACGGGACGCCGCCCCGGGCAGACCGAGACGCGGGAGGCCATTCTGGCCGCCGCGCGGGACCTGTTCGGCCGGAACGGGTACGAGGGCGCGACGATCCGCGCGATCGCCGCGGAGGCGGGCGTGAATCCCGCGCTCGTGCACCATTTCTTCGGCAGCAAGGACCAGGTTTTCGCGACCGCGCTGCACCTCCCGGCCGACCCCGGCGTCGTCGTCGCCGCGATCCTCGACGGCCCTCGCTCCGAGGTGGGCGAACGTCTCGTCCGGCTGTTCCTCACCCTCTGGGAAACCCCCGCTTCGCGCGACGCGTTCTTCGGCGTGCTGCGCTCGGTCTCCACCACCGAACAGGCCGCCGACATGCTGCGCGGCTTCATCCAGGGCGCGCTGCTGGACAAGATCGCCGACGCGCTCGACATCCCGCCGTTGCGGGTCACCGGCATCGCCGCGCAGCTCGTCGGGCTCGCGATGGTCCGGTACGTCGTGCAGGTCGAGCCGCTCGCGCGGGCCGCGCACGAGGACGTGGTCGGGTTGATCGCTCCTGCCGTGCAGCAGTACGTCGACCAGGCCTGATCCGCGCTCTGGACCTCCCGCTTCCGCCCTCCCCGGCCTTGACAGCGAAATTCCGCGCGCGCAGAATTAACCGCATGATTAATTCCGCGGTGGTCATCGACGGCCTGCGGGTCGTCCGCGGTGGCCGGGAGGTGCTGCGCGACGTGAGCTTCCGCGTCGAGCCCGGTTCGGTGACCGGGTTGCTCGGGCCGAGCGGCTGCGGGAAGACCACGTTGATGCGCGCGGTCGTCGGCGTGCAGGTGACCCACGGCGGCACCGTCACGGTGCTCGGCGAACCGGCCGGCAGCCGACGGTTGCGCAAGCGGATCGGGTACGCCACGCAGGCGCCAGCGGTCTACGCCGACCTCACGGTCACCGAATCCCTGCGTTACTTCGCCTCCGTACTGGGCGCGCCGTCCCGGTCGGTGCCCGAGGCGATCGAGCAGGTCGGCCTCGGTTCGCACGCCGACGCACTGGTCGGGCGGCTTTCCGGCGGCCAGCGCAGCCGGGCCAGCCTTGCCGTCGCGTTGCTCGGCACGCCTGAACTGCTCGTGCTCGACGAACCGACCGTCGGGCTGGATCCGTTGCTGCGCGAGCATTTGTGGAACGTTTTCCATCGGCTCGCCGCCGAGGGCACCACGCTTCTGGTGTCCAGCCACGTCATGGACGAAGCCGCCCGCTGCACCCGGTTGCTGCTGATGCGCGACGGCGCGCTGCTCGCCGACGATTCGCCGGACGCCCTGCGCGCGGCCACCGGCGAACAGGACCTCGAACGCGCGTTCCTGCACCTGGTGAAGGCCCAGCGATGACCGTCTCGATCACTCTCGCCACCACTCGCCGCATCCTCGCCCAGCTGCGGCACGATCCGCGCACCGTCGTGATGCTCGTTCTCGTGCCGACGCTGCTGATGGTGTTGCTGCGCTTCGTGTTCAACTCGGCCGAGACGTTCAGCCGGATCGCGCCCGCGCTGCTCGGCGTGTTCCCGTTCGTGATCATGTTCCTGATCGCGTCGATCACGACCCTGCGCGAACGCACCGCGGGCACCCTGGAGCGGCTGATGACGCTGCCGCTGGGGAAATTCGACCTGCTCGCCGGGTACGCGCTGGCGTTCGGGCTGGTCGCGGTGCTGCAGGTGGCGGTCGCGACGGCGGTCAGCCTGTGGTGGCTGGGACTGTCGGTGGCCGGTTCGGCGTGGTCGCTGCTGCTGATCACCGTGCTCGACGCGTTGCTCGGCATGGCGCTGGGCCTGTTCGTGAGCGCGTTCGCGACGAGCGAGTTCCAGGCCGTGCAGTTCATGCCGCTGTTCGTGCTGCCGCAAACGTTGCTGTGCGGGCTTTTCCAGCCGCGCGACCAGATGGGCTGGGTGCTGCACTGGTTGTCCGACGTGATGCCGCTGTCCTACGCCGTCGAAGCGCTCACGCAGGTGACGCACAGCGCGGACTGGACGACGCCGTTGACCCGCAACATCCTCGTCGTGCTCGGCTGCGCGGTACTGGCACTAGCTCTCGGAGCGGCGACGCTGCGCCGTCGCACGCCTTAGAGCCGCCTCGCCGCCGCCTCGTAAGCCGCGCGGTTGCGGTTGAGCCATTTCTCGAAGTACTGGTCGGACTGCGCGTAGACATATCCCGGCGGCACGAACAAAACGGCGAAGACCACGAAGGTGCCGAGCCCGATAATCACCAGTTTCAGCAAGGCGTCCGGCGGGTTTCTGGACATAAAGGACAGTCCACATACGACAGCGGCTAAACAGCCCATCCCCGCTGCGGCAAAGAAAGCGCCCCGCACGTTCCCCGGCGTACGACCAGCAGGTGGACGCGAACCCGGGTTCAACGCACGTTCGGTCGCGGGCCTGCCCCGCCAGATCAAAACTCCGCCGAGCCACAGCACCGCGAAGAAAACACCGCCGCCCGCCAGGCTGAATCCTCCGGCCGCGGAATGAGCCAGCACCCCGACCAAAATCCCGCTGACGCCGAAAAGCCCGGCGAGGCTGGCCGTCATCACCCGGTAGACCCGCCGGGTGGTGACGATCGCCTGCAGCCGCGTCGTGTAGTCGCGCAGCCGTTGCTCGGGAGTATCCGCGACCGCGCGAACCTGATATCCGCTCACGGCTTCCGGACGAAACCGGCCGCGCGGAGCCGCTCGGTCTCGCGGATGTCGAGGTGCGTGCGCACCCCGCTCCCCACCGTGGTGTCTCCGTTCAGCACCCCGAGCGCGATGATCACGAACCCGAGCGTGCGGATCAGCATCGCCCAGCCCGCCTTGCCGAGCCCGATCCGGCCGCCGTCGCGGAGCCGGACCAGGCGGATCCCGTTGAAGAGCGCGCCGAGGCCGCGTCCGTTGCCGTAAAACCAGCCGTACAGCAGCGGCACGACGATCAGCCCCGCCACCCCGATCACGCTCGCCCCGACGGCGGCGTCGAAGGCGTTCGACTTGAAGTAGTACGCCACCGCCGCGGCCGCCGACAGACCGGTGACCAGGAGGAAGTCGACCAGCCACGCCCAGAGCGTGGAAGCGGTGCGCGCCTCGACGTACAGGTCGCCGTTCTCGAACGCACGAATCCGCGCCGCCGCGCCCTTGCCGAGAACGGGTTCGGCCTGCGCGCGGAGGCGGGCCATGACGTCTTGCTCAGTCTTCACGCCACACTGACGCCGCGCGCGAGCCGCGGGTTCCCCTGGCGAACGTAAATCACCCTCGGCTCAGGCGAAGCTGTAGTCCTCCAACGGGAACCGCGCCGCCTCGCGGTGGGCGCTGATCGTCGAGGTCGGCCGGAGCAGGGTCGCCTCGCCGTGCTGGTTGAAGTAGTAGCTGTTGGCCGTCGCGCACTGGCCCAGCGCGAACACCGAGTGTCCGACCTTGTGCTTCATCCGGCCGAGGAACTCGTCGTTCGCCCGCTGGGTCACCTCGAACACGTCCGAGCCCCGGGCACGCATCCCCTTGAACAGCCGGTCGATGTGCTTCATCTGGCATTCGATGGTCGTGAAGTACGAGAGCCCGCTGTAGGAATACGGGCTGTTGAGCGAAACCAGGTTCGGGAACCCGGGCACGGTCACGCCCTCGTACGCCTGGAACCGGTTGTCACGCCACCACTTCCCGAGGTTCTTGCCGTCGCGGCCGATGATCTCGATCGCCGGGAAGTTCACGTCCCACAGGTTGAAGCCGGTGGCCAGCACGAGCGTGTCGATCTCGGTGCGCTTGCCGTCCGCGGTGACGATCCCGGTTTCGTCGATCCGCTCGATGCTCGTGGTTTCGAGGTGCACGTGCGGGCGAGTGAAGGCCGGGAAGTAGTCGTTGGAGAACGTCGGCCGTTTGCAGCCGAAGGAGTAGTCCGGCGTCAGCTTGCGGCGCAGTTCGGGGTCGCGGACCTGGCGGTACAGATGCGCGCGGCACCAGCGTTCGGCGATCCGGTTGGCGCCGCGGAACTGCCGGTACTGCACCACGCCGGAGATCATCATCAGTTCCAGCACCGAGCTGCCCGCTAGCCGCACCGCGCGCTGTACCAGCGGCAGCTTCGCGAACGCCTGCTGCAGCGGCTTCGGCACGGCGTAGTCCGGCTTCGGGCTGACCCAGATCGGCGTGCGCTGGTACACCGTCAGTTCCGCGGCGACCTTGGCGATCTCCGGGATGAGCTGGACGGCCGTCGCGCCGGTGCCGATCACCGCGGCGCGTTTGCCCGCCAGGTCGTAGCTGTCGTCCCACTTGGTGGTGTGGATGACCTTGCCCGCGAACCGGTCGATGCCCTCGATGTCCGGCATCTTCGGCTGCGACAGGAAACCGGTGGCGGTGAGCAGGTACTTCGCGGTGACCGTCTCGCCGCCTTCGATGCTGACCCGCCAGTTGGAGCCGTCCCAGGTCGCGCCGGTCACGACGGCGCCGAAGCGCATCGAGGCGCGCAGACCGTACTTGTCGGCGACGTGCTCGGCGTACTTTTTCAGCTCCGCGCCCGGCGCGAACAGCCGTGACCAGCACGGATTGGGTTCGAACGAGTAGGAGTAGGTGGACGACGGGATGTCGACGGCCAGCCCCGGGTACCGGTTCACGTGCCAGGTCCCGCCGAGGTCGTCCTCGCGATCGAGAATCAGCAGGTCGCGGTAGCCGAGGCGGCGGAGCTGGATGGCCGCCCCCATGCCGCCGAAGCCCGCGCCGACGATGACTGCGTCGTACTGCGCGTCCATGTCCGACCTCTCGTCCGGAACTACTTGTCAGTAACGGAACGGTATGTCACTTCGGCGGACTTGGCAATACACTGCAGTGCGTGACAGCCCAGGAGAGCCCCCGCACCACCCGAGCCGAGCGCAAGAAGCAGGAACTGCGCCGCGAGATCATCGACGCGGCGTTCGATTGCTTCGCCGACCTCGGCTACCACGCCACCGGGATCTCCGACATCGCCACGAAGCTCGGCATCGGGCACGGCACCTTCTACCGCTACTTCCAGAACAAGCGCGACATCGTCGACCACGTCATCGACGACCTGGTCGCCCGCATCGTCACCGCGCTCACCGCGGAAAACGCGCCGGACGCGGTGTCTACTTTGGACGCCTACCGCGAGCAGACCGCCCGGATCGGCGACGCGCTGGCGCAGATCTTCGGCGAGGACCCGCGCGTGCCGCGGCTGCTGCTGTTCGAGGCCGCCGGCATCGACAAAGCGATGGCGGCGCGCGTACTCGACTTCTTCGAGCTGGCCACGGAACTGACCGCGGCGTATCTGTCGCACGGCGTGGAGCTCGGGTACCTGCGCGCGGACCTCGACATCGAGAACAGCGCGCGGGCGATCAACGGCATGATCCTGGCGTCGGCGATCGCTTCGCTGCGCAACCCGGACCCCGAGGAGCAGCGCCGGGTGAGCGAGGCCGTGCGGCGGATGATGTACGACGGGATCGCGGCTAGGCGAGAGTGATCTCGGTCAGCTTGTCGGGGTTGCGCACGAAACACAGCGTCGACACCCCGGCATCGCCCGCGCGGACGGTGACTGTGGTCGTCGCCTTGCCGTCCTGAAGGAAGACCGCACCGGGGCCGCCGTTGATGATCGCGGGCACGATCGTCACCTCCTCCATCGTGGAAATCCCGATGAGGAACTGCGCGATCCGGTCCCGGCCGAACAACGGCTTGCGCGCGGCGAGCACCTTGCCGCCACCGTCCGAGTACAGCACCGCGTCCGGTGCGATCAACGCTGCCACCTTGTCGATCTCGCCGGACAACACCGCTTCGGCGAGCGTCGCCAGCGCCTCGGCGTCACGATTCCCCTGGTCTGGCAAGGAATCCCCGATCGCCGAGGTCACCGCCCGCTGCGCGCGCGAGACGAGCTGGCGGGCCGCCGCGGGCGTCGTCTCCAGCACCTCGGCGACCGATGGATAGTCGACGTCGAGCACCTTCCGCAAGACAAACGCCGCCGCCTGCTCCGGGGTCAACGTGCTGAGCACGAAGTCGAGCGCCTGGCCCAGACCGTCGCGATGCAGCACCTCCCACTCCGGCGAATCCCCCTCGACCACCGGATCCGGCAGCCAAGGACCGGGATAGTTCTCGCGCCGGCGCCGCTGCGCGCGGACCGCGTTGAGCGCCAGGCGCGAGACCATCACCGACAGAAACGCGTGCGGGGTGCGGACCGTCTCGAGGTCCACCCGGGACCAGGTTTCCCACGCGTCCTGCACGACGTCCTCCGCGTCGTACCGCGATCCGGTGATGTGGAAGGCGGCGGCGAGCATCGTCGGCCGATGCGCGGTGAAGACGTCGCCGTGGTCCATGGCGGCCAAGTCTAGGCGCCGGCCGGCCACGAGTACCGGCCCGCGCGATCCCGTTCCTGGCTCAGCCACCGCACGGTCATCCGGCAGATCGTCTCCTTGACGAGCCCGCCCGCGCGCCCGTCGATCGCGATCGCGCGCTCGGTGTCGTCCGGGTGCAGGAACTGGACACGACCACGTCCGCTGCCGAGGTCGGTGCACTGGAGCACGTAGCCCATCCGGAACGGCTTCCCGGCCTGCCCTTCGCGGCGCGCGGTGATGACGTCGGCGACGTGCGCGCCCATCGGCAGCGCCGTCGCGCACGCGGCGCGGAAGGAGGTGTGCACGGCGTCGCCCGCGCCGAGGATGTTCGGGTGCCCGGGGACGGTGAGTTGCTCGTCCACCAGCAACCGGCCGAACTCGTCGACCGGCAGTCCCGAATCGGCGGCGAGACTCGGCACGGTGAACCCGGTGGTGTCCACGACGAGCCCCTCGAGCTCGGCCGGATCGACGCGTCGGCCGAGTTCGATCTCGACGCCTTGTTTGGCGAGAAACCGCAGGTGCGCCCGGATCGCGCGGCGATCCGGGGCGGTGGAGACCAGCTTCACCGCGCGTCCGGCTTCGCGCAGCGCCCCGGCCAGCTCGACGCCGGTCAGGCCTGCGCCGACGATGGTGACCGGCGCGTCCGGTGCCTCGGCGAGGGCGGCGCGGAGCCGTTCGGTCTCCTCCTCGGAGACGATCCGGTAGGTGCCGTTGTGGACGCTGGTCCCGGATCCGACCGCGTAGACGAGGGTGTCGTAGGGCAGGTTCTCGCCGGAGGCGAGCTGGATCTTGTCTTCACCGATCTTCGTCACGGTGTCCTGGACGACCTCCACGGCCGGGTTCAGCACGGTCTCCAGGTCGAGCCGGGCGTTCTCCCGGATACCGGTGGCCACGCGATGAAGCCGGATTCGCTCGACGAACCACGCGTTCGGCGTGACCAGCACCACTTCCTCGCCACGCCCAGCGAGCCGGTTCGCGGCCATGACCCCGGCGTATCCCGCGCCGAGCACTGTCGTCGTCATGCTGTCCTCCTCCGCTTTCGGGGTTTTCAGCGGATGGACACCGGTCGCGGAAAATCTGTGACAGCTTCAGAGACGGCGAGACAGGTAGGTGCTGTTCGGGTCGTCTCGGTAGTTCCCGAACGGCGCGCACGGGGTGAAGCCCGCTCGCGTGTACAAGGCACGGGCCGGGGCGAAGAAGTCCATGCTGCCGGTTTCCAGGGAGACGCGCTCGATGCCACGGTCTTTGGCGTCCTGGAGCAGGTAGTCCAGGAGCGTGCGGGCGATGCCTTGCCCGCGTCGTGCGGGGTCGGTGCGCATGCTTTTCAGTTCCTCGTGCCGCGGCTCCAGCGTCGCCAGTGCGGCGGTGCCGACGAGGTGCCGGTCGTCCCGGACAGTCCAGAGCCGGACGTGGGGACGCTGGAGCGCGGCCAGGTCGAGGGCATGCCTGCTCTCGGCCGGGGAGGTGGGCGCGAGGTCGTCCAAGTGTGCCTGCAGGAACCGCCGAAGCTGCGGGTCCGCGAAGTCAGCACGCTCGATCAGCAGAGGCATTGCCCCAGACTGCCCTGTGGATGTTTCACCGCTGTTACCTCGCGCCCATCGCGTCAGAGCGCCAACCGCGGCCAGGAAGCCGTGTCGCGCAACAACTGCCGGTCGTGCGTAGCCACCACCACTGCCGCCGACGTCGAGTGCAGGGCGTCGGTCAGTTCGTCGACCAGCGTTGCCGACAGGTGGTTCGTCGGCTCGTCCAGCAGCAGTACCTGCGGGCGCGCGGCCAGCACCAGCGCCAGATCCAGCCGCCGCCGGGCTCCGGTCGACAGTTCGGCGATCGGGCGGTGGCGGTCGTATCCGCTGAGCAAGCCAAGGTCGGCCGAGCCCAGGAGCTCGGCCGCGGTCCGCCGGGCCGGCAGCGCGGATTCCTGGCCCAGCCAGCCGATCCGCACCGACCGGGCGCGGGCGACTGTGCCCGACGTCGGCTCCAGCGTTCCGGCGAGCACCGCCAGCAGCGTCGACTTTCCGGCCCCGTTCCGGCCGGTGACGACGAGCCGGTCCGCGCCGCCGAGGGTCAGGTCGACCGGATGGTCCAGCCGCCCGGCGACGGTCACCCCGGCTGCCCGCAACGCGACGGTTCCTTGGTGCTGCGGCAGTTCCGGCATGGCGAACCGCGCGGGCGGCGGCGGAACAGCCACCACGTGCGCGTTCAACTCCTCCTGCCGCCGGTGCACAGCACGGACCAGACCGGGTGCCCGGGTCGCGCGGCTGTGCTTGCCGTGGCCCTTTTCCGGACGCCAGTTGTCGCGCAATCTGTTCTGTGCGGTGGAAAGGTCGTCCGAGAGCCGCTGCCGTTCGGCGAGTTGCTCGGCGTGCAGCGCTTCCCAGCGAGCCCGTTCGGCTTGCCGGGCCTCGACGTACGCCGGATAGCCGCCGCCGTAGCCGCGCGGCCGGCCGTCGCTCGACGGGTCGAGGTCCAGCACGGACGTGGCGACGTCGGCGAGCAACGCGCGATCGTGGCTCACCAGCACGACCACGCCCGGGTACGCGCGCAGCCGTTCGGTGAGGTGCGCGAGCCCGGACGCGTCGAGGTGGTTGGTCGGCTCGTCCAGCAACAGTACGGAATGTCCCGCGCCGAGCAGGCACGCCAGCCGGACCCGATGCCGCTGCCCGACCGACAACGTGCCGAGCGGGCGGCTCCGGTCGTCGACCGCGTTCAGCGCGGCCAGCGAGACCTCGACCCGCCGGTCCGCGTCCCACGCGTCGAGCGTTTCGGCGGCCGAAAGCGCGGCAGCGAAGGCGTCGTCCGCGCCAGGTCGCCCTTCGGCGAGCGCGGTCGTCGCGTCCTCCAAGCAGGCCAGGGCATTGCGCACGGCCGCCAGTTCGAGGTCGATCAGATCGCCGACGGTTTCCTGTTCTCCCAAGGGAATCTGCTGGTCGGCAACACCGATCGGGCCCGCGCGGCGAACCTCGCCGCGGTCGACCGGCTGCGTCCCGGCGAGCACGCGCAACAAGGTGGTCTTGCCACGACCGTTCTCGCCGACAATGGCGACCCGGTCGCCGGCCGCCGCGACCAGATCGACCCCGGCGAGCACCGGGCGGCCGCCGAACGAGACATGGACGTCGGACAGCCGGACATGCGCCGTACGCACGAGCGCAGGCGAAAGCGGAGATGTCATGAGGGAAATGCCTCCGATGAAACGTGATCAGCAACAAGGACGAGGGCCGGTGCCGCGAACGCGCGCGGTACCGGTGGAGGCGGTGATCCCTCAGAGGTAGAGCTGGTGCTGTATCACGATCACCAGGGTAGGCGTCCGCGAGAAGGCGCGCATCCGAATTTCACGCCACGAGCGACGGGAGCTTCGCGGCGGTCTCCGGATCCGCCGGCAAGCAGGTGAACAGCTTCCGGCCAGTGTCGTCCATAGTGGACAGTTTCACGTAATCGAAGGCGAGCACCCCGGCCCGCGGATGGTCGAAAACGCGCCTGTTGCCCGTGAACGGCGCAACGTCGTGGGCGGCCCACCATTCGGCGAACTCCGGGCTTGCCTCGCGCAGCGCCCGCACCAGCTCGGTCGAACGCGCGTCCTCGGCCCGGGTCGCGGCGTCGGCACGGTACTGCGCGAGGAGATTTCGGGCCTGCCCCGGCCAGTCGACCAGCAGCGTGCGGATCCGCGGCACGGTGAACACCAGCCACAGCAGGTTCCGCTCGCCGCCGGGCAACAGCGCCGGATCGCCGATCAGCGCGGCCTCGGCACGGTTCCACGCGACGAAGTCCCAATGCGGGTCGAGCACATACGCCGGGTTCGGGTCCAGTGCGTCGACCATGCCCTGCAGCAGCCGCGGCGAAGACTCCGCGGGATGGTCTGGCGGTTCCTCAGCGAGAG
This sequence comes from Amycolatopsis sp. A1MSW2902, assembly GCF_017312175.1. NCBI lineage: Bacteria > Bacillati > Actinomycetota > Actinomycetes > Pseudonocardiales > Pseudonocardiaceae > Amycolatopsis > Amycolatopsis sp. A1MSW2902. The sequence continues at coordinate 8,975,930 of NZ_QJPO01000001.1, read as the reverse complement.
CGAACAGATGCTGCCGTTCCGTGTCGGAAAGCCGCAGTTCCCGCGCGAGACTTGCCAGGACCTGCCTGCTGACAGTGATGTCCCGAGCCTGTTCAAGCCACGTGTACCAGGTGACGCTGACCCCGGCCAGCTGCGCGAGTTCCTCCCGGCGCAGCCCTGGCGCGCGCCGCCGCGGCCCCGCCGGAAGACCGACCTCCGCCGGAGTGAGCCGATCGCGCCGCGAACGCAGGAAGTCCGCGAGGACGCGCCGGCGCGATGCAGACGACATGCGTTCCTTTCCGGTCCTGGTAGTGGCGATACCAGCATATTCGCCCGCTACCCCCGCGTCCGGCCCGCTGCCGACGATCAAGCCATGCACTCCGTTTCCCCGCACTGGCGCGCGCTCGCGATCCTGCTGGCCGGCGTTTTCATGGCGGTGCTGGACACCTTCATCGTGTTCGTCGCCGCCCCCGCCATCCGGTCCGACCTCGGCGCCTCGCCCGCCGAACTCCAGCTGCTGCTCGCCGGTTACCAGCTCGCGTACGCCGTGGCACTCATCACGTTCGCCCGGCTCGGCGACCTCCGCGGCCGCAAACCGGTGTTCCTGGCCGGACTGCTGCTGTTCACCGGCGCGTCGGCCGCGTGCGCCGCCGCTCCTGGCGCCGGGTGGCTGGTCGCCGCGCGGTTCGTCCAAGGACTCGGCGCCGCGGCGATGTTCCCGCAGGTCCTCGCGATGATCCACGTCGTGGTGCCCGGCCTGCAGCGCCCGAAAGCGTTCGCCGTGCTCGGCGCGGTCATCGGACTTTCCGGCGTCACTGGCCAGCTGCTGGGCGGGATCCTCGTGACCGCGAACCTCTTCGGCAGCCCGTGGCGGGCGATCTTCTGGGTCAACGTCCCGATCGGACTGCTCACCCTCGCCCTCGCCGCCCGCTTCCTGCCGCGAACCCAGCCAAACGGCACCGCGCGACTGGACCTCCGCGGCACCGCCGTGCTGACCGTCGCACTCACCCTGCTCGTCCTGCCGCTCATCACCGGCCGGGAAGCGGGCTGGCCGCTGTGGTCCTGGTGCAGCCTCGCCGGCGGTGCCGTCGCACTCGGAGTCTTCACGGCCGTCGAACGCCGGGTCCCCGCTCCGCTGGTTCGCCCGGGACTGCTGCGGCAGCGCGAATTCAGCCTCGGCATGGGCCTCGTGCTGCTGACCTACGCCGGGATCAATTCGTTCTTTCTCGTGCTTTCCCTTGCCCTGCAGGACGGTCTGGGCCTCAGCCCGCTCGACGCCGCGCTCACGTATCTGCCGTTCGCCGCCGCCTTCCTCGCGCTGAGCCTGCTCGGCAGCCGGGTGCCCTTCGCGCCGCTCCTCGGGGCTGCGACTGCCGGGCTCGGCTACGTCGTGCTGATCACGCTCTCGACCACTCCCTGGTCCTTCGCTCCCGCGCTCGCCTTGATCGGCGCAGGTCAGGGGTTGCTCGTCCCGCCGCTGTTGAACCACGTGCTGGCCTCCGTCCCCCGCGCCGACGCCGGGATGGCCTCCGGCGTGCTGGCGACTGGGCAACAGATCGGCGGAGCGCTGGGAGTCGCGGTGATTGGCGCTGTTTACTACTCCGCTCTACCCGGCTTGCCACTGCACGCACTCGCGCTGGCGTGCGGCGGGATTCTGGTGCTCACTGTCGGGGCGATGGTTGTTCTCCGGATGCTGCCGCGCCGACGAACGCACGGAGCGCCAGCACGATCGGCACCGGCGACCCGGTCTCGGCGAACCGGTCGAACGACAAACCGGCGGCCAGAAACCCGTTCAACAGCTCGGCCAGTGCGTCGTGCTGGGGTTCTGGAGCACACCGTTGGCGCCGTACTCGTTCTCGGTTCCTGCAGCGCCGACGAACGCACGGAGCGCCAGCACGATCGGTGCACCAGCACCGAAACGACCGCATCGACGCTGCGGTCCCCGATCGGCAACCGCTCAGCATCGGCCCGGACGGTCGGCAGCCGAGCCCGGGCGTGCCGCAGCATCCCGCTGGACAGGTCGACTCCGAGCGGTGTCCAGCCCAGCTCCCGCACCAGGTCCGCGTGCACACCGGTGCCGCAGCCGATCTCCAGGCACACCCCGCTGCCTTCGCCGAGAAGATCCCGCAGCGCGCTCGCCCCGGGGTTCACCGGCTGGGCGCGGAGAAACTCCTCCTCGTACCAGTCCGCGATCTCGTCATAGGCCGCCACCACTCCAGTGCACTACCGAATCGCCCCCGTCCGCGACCGATTACGCGTTCGGCGAAGAAACCTTGCGGGCACAGAGAATCGTGTCGTGCAATTCCCCGCCATGCACCTTCCGCGTCCGGTTCTCCGCGACCGTGATCTCCCACTGCCCAGGATCCAGACCGACGTCCTGGACGGTGATCGTCGACTCCGGCGGATGCATCTCCCCGTGGTGATGCCCGACCACCAGCAACGTCCCGCCCGGCGCGACCCACTCCGCGAGCCGCTCGAACAGCGGGCCCGCCGCGTGCACGTAGTGCGTTGCGACCAGGTCGAACTTCCCGTCCGGAGTCCATTTCAGCAGGTCAGCGCACACCCACTCGACCTCGCTCGACCGTTCGCGCGCGTGCCGCAGCACCTCCTCGGACAGGTCGATCGCCGTCACCTGCCATCCGTGCCCGGCGAGCCAGATCGCCTCGTTTCCTTCGCCACAGCCAGCGTCCAGCGCGCGTCCCGGCGGCAGCTTCCCCGCCTCCTCGACCAGCTGCGGATGCGGTTCGAGCTGCGCGTGTCCGGCGGCACCATGCCAGTGCTCGTCCCAATAGGACTGATCGAATGCGTGCGGCACAACGGTTCCTTTCCTGGGGTTCCCGGTTCCACCTTGCAAACCCTCCGGCACATCTGGCAAGGAAGCTTGCCAATCTGTCAAACTCGGGCAATGGACGACGACCGAGCCCTGGACGCAGTCGGCCCCCGGTTGCGCGAGCTGCGCCGGAAGCGGGACGTCACGCTGGCCGAACTAGCCGCGCAGACCGGCATCGCGGCCAGCACGCTGTCGCGACTGGAATCCGGCAACCGGCGGCCCACCCTTGAACAACTGCTGCCGCTGGCCCGCGCGCACGGCGTGACCCTCGACGAACTGGTCGACGCCCCGCAAACCGGCGACCCGCGCATCCATCTTCGCCCGATCAGCTGTGCGGACGGCGTGACAATCCTGCCGCTCACGCGCCGTCCGGGCGGGATCCAGGCGTACAAATTCATCCTGCCCGGACAACGGAAAAAGCAGGAACCCGATCCCAGGACGCACGAGGGCTACGAGTGGACTTATGTCCTCAATGGACAGTTACGGCTGGTGCTCGGCGAGCACGACATGACGCTTTCTCCCGGCGAGGCAGCGGAATTCGACACCCGGGTACCGCATTGGTTCGGCGCGGCGTCGGCGGAACCGGTGGAGTACCTGTGCCTGATCGGACGACAGGGGCAGCGCGCGCACGTGCGGGCCGCACCTAAGGCATGACCGTGGCGGGCAGTCCGAAGGCCGGGAAATGCTCCGCGCCAAGGAAAGACGTGAGGTCGCAGATCCGGTCCTCCCGCAGGGTCAGCACGGTGATGGACCACGCCTCGTGCGGGACAGTTGCCGAACCGCCGAGGTAGAACGCCACGGCCGGTTGGGCATTAGCGCTGATCAGCCGGACGCGCCAGCTGGGGCAGCGCGTCATCGGGACTTGGAAGGCGAACTCCGTGACGGCGGCGCGGCCGCGGTACCAGTGCGGCAGCGGCGGCATCGACCAGGTGACGTCCTCGGTCAGCAGGCTCACCAGACCGTCGACGTCGCCTTCGGCAAGGGCGGTCGCGAACCCGGTCGCCAGCTCGTGAAGGCGAGAGTCGCCGAGCATCTGCTGCTGAGTCCGGGCGGGAACGTGCGCCGCGATGGTCCGGCGGGCGCGGGCCAGGGCGGAGTTCACCGAGGTCACGGACGTTTCCATCATCGCGGCGATCTCGGCGGCGGAGAAGCCGAGGACGTCGAACAGCAGCAGCGCCGCCCGCTGGTTACCCGGCAGATGGCGGCACGCGGCGACGAAAGCCAGCTCGACCGCCTCGCGTTGTTCGTAGCTGGCCGCGGGGAAATCGGGGCAGGGGCCCAGCCAAGCCACGTCGGTACGCGGGGCGGAGTCGAGGACGACCTGCTCGCTCGCCGGGCCGAGGTCGACCGGCAGTGCGCGGCGGCCGCGCTGCTCGATGAGGTCCAGGCAGGTGCGCGTGGCGATTGTAAACAGCCAGGTGCGCAGCGCACTGCGGCCCTCGAACCCGGGCAGCCCGCGCCACGCTCGCAGCAGCGCCTCCTGCACGGCGTCGTCGGCGTCGTGGATCGAGCCGAGCATGCGGTAACAGTGCGCACGCAATTCCACCCGCAACGGGGCCACCGCACGGGTGAACGCGGCTTCCGAAGAAAATTCCCCCACGACCGACGATTCTGCCGCATCCGGCCGGTCTCACCTGGCAACGACTACCGAGGAGACCTGGAATGACCGCGACCTGGCAGCAGATCCACGCCGAACGCGCCGCACTGGCCGACGATCTGTCCGACGCCGCATGGAGCACGCCTTCGCTGTGCGAGGGGCTCTCCGTCCGCGAGGTGCTGGCCCACCTCACCGCCGGCGCGTCGCTCACGCCGCTGCGCTGGATGGCGGGCGTGCTCCGCTGCCGGTTCGACTTCGATCGGCAGGTCGCGATGCGATTGGCCGAGCACCTCGGCGACAGCCCGGCCGACACGTTGGCCCGCTTCCGCCGGGTCGTCACCAGCACGACGAAACCGCCGCTGCCGGTCGTGGCGATGCTCGGCGAGACGGTCGTGCACGGCGAAGACATCCGCCGTCCGCTCGGCATCCACCATGAGTATCCGATCGACACGCTCACCGCGGTGGCCCGCTACTACCTCGGCTCCGACCTCGTCGTGCTCGCTAAGGGACGCGTCCGCGGCCTCCGCCTCGAAGCAACCGACAGTGACTTTTCCGGCGGCTCGGGACCCCTCGTGTCGGGCCCGACACTCGCCCTGATCATGGCCATGACCGGCCGCTCCCGGTTCCTCGACGACCTGGACGGGGACGGCGTCGAGGTGCTGCGGCAGCGCTGACGGGCTTGCGCTCCGTCGCCAAGAGTTCTATAACAGTGGAGACAGTTATAGAACTCTAAGGAGCCGCTCATGCGCACCCCACCCCAGGAAGGACGCTTCGGGGAGTACGGCGGGCGCTGGGTGCCGGAATCCCTGGTGCCCGCCTGCCTCGAAGTCGCCGAGGCGTTCGAGAAGGCCTGGGTCGACCCCGGTTTCCGCGAGCAGCTCCAGACGATGCTCGCCCGGCACGTCGGCAGGCCCACGCCGGTGACGCCCGCCGAACGGCTGTCCGCGGAACTCGGCGTGACCGTCGCGCTCAAGCGGGAAGACCTCACGCACACCGGGTCGCACAAGATCAACAACGCGGTCGGCCAGGCGCTGCTCGCCAAGCGGATGGGCAAACAGCGGCTGATCGCCGAGACCGGGGCCGGGATGCACGGCGTCGCGACGGCCACCGCGGGCGCGCTGCTCGACCTGCCGGTCACGGTGTTCATGGGCGAACAGGACGTCGAACGCCAGTCGCACAACGTGTTCCGCATGCGTTACCTCGGCGCGGAGGTCGTCCCGGTCAGCTCCGGCAGCCGCACGCTCAAGGACGCGACCAGCGAGGCGATGCGGCACTGGGTCAGCTCGACCGAGGAGGCGCACTACTGCCTCGGCTCGGTCGTCGGACCGCATCCGTATCCGTGGATGGTGCGGGAATTCCAGCGCGTGATCGGCGACGAAGCCCGCGAACAGCACGGGACCGTGCCGGATTTCGTCGTCGCGTGCGTCGGCGGCGGATCCAACGCGGCGGGCACGTTCGCCGGATTCGCCGACACCAGCGCCCGGCTGGTCGGAGTGGAAGCGATCGGCGGATCGGGCGCGACGTCCGGCCAGGCCGGGGTGCTGCACGGTTCGCGGTCGCTGTTCCTCCAGGACGAGCACGGGCAGATCCTCGAAGCCCATTCGATCGCGGCCGGGCTGGACTATCCCGGTGTCGGGCCGGAACACGCGCACCTGCGCGACCTCGGCCGGGCGCAGTACTTCGCGGTCAACGACGAAGCAGCGGTCGCCGCGGCCGCGCAATTGGCTCGGACCGAGGGAATCATCCCGGCGCTGGAATCCGCGCACGCGCTTGCCTGGGTGGCCGAAGCCGCTGGCACGCCGGATCTTCCGGCGGGTTCCACGGTGCTGCTCACCCTGTCCGGTCGTGGCGACAAGGACATCGCCACGCTCATTGCCCGCGCCGAGGAGTCCCGCGCATGAAAACCGACCGCAAAATCCTGATGCCGTATATCACCGGCGGCGTTACTCCACAGTGGACAGAATATCTTCCGGCGCTGGTCGAAGCCGGTGCGGACGCGATCGAAGTCGGTATCCCCTTCTCCGATCCGACCCTGGACGGCGTGACCATTCAGGAGGCGTCCAACGTCGCTCTCTCCAACGGAACGACTCCGCGCAGCGTCCTCAATGTACTGTCGGAGACCACAGTGGACGTTCCGGTCATCGCGAGCACCTACGCCAACTTGGCCGTCCGCAAAGGTTTCTGCGCTGACTTGAAAGAAGCCGGAGTCGACGGTCTGATCGTGCCCGACCTTCCGCTGGAGGAAGTACCCGCGATCGAGAATGAAATCGACCTGGCACTCCTGGTCTCCCCCGCGACGCCGACCGACCGCGCGCACGAGATCGCCGCGCGCAGCCGAGGTTTCGTCTACGCCGTCTCGTCGATGAGCACCACCGGCGAACGCGACCACCTGCCCGCCTCCGCGATCGACCTGGCGACCCGGCTGAAGAACTCCACCCACCTGCCGGTCCTGGTCGGCTTCGGCATCTCGCGACCGGAACACGCCACCGAGGCCGCCCGCGTGGCCGACGGCGTGATCGTGGGCGCCGCGATCATGCGGCGGGTGCTCGACGGCGCCGGTCCAGCGGAGGTCGGCGAGTACGTCGCGACCATGCGGGCCGCGCTGGACTAGAATCCGCTGGTCCCCGCAGAACCGGACCAGAACGGACGCGCATGGCCCGATACCGAGCGATCGCCGCGGATCTCGCCGCGAAGATCCGCGCCGGGGAGTACGCGCCCGGCGAGGCCCTGCCGCCGCAGCGGGAGCTCAGCGCGTCCTACGGCGTCACGCTCATGACGCTGCGACAAGCGCTGCGCGAACTCAGCGACGAAGCCCTGATCGTGCAACAACCCGGCCGAGGCACCTTCGTGGCGCCGACGCCGGCCTCGTACCAGCTGGGCTCCTTGCGCAGCTTCACCGAGGACTTGCGCGATCAGGGTTACGTCGTGCGCACCGAGGTCGTCAGCCAGGCAGTACGCCGGTTGCCCACTCGCATCGCCGCGCGACTGCAGGCCCGGGCGACCGATTCCGGCCTGCGGCTGGAACGAGTACGCGAGTTCGGCGGCCGGAGAGCGATCCATCAGGTGTCGTGGATCGCTCCCCCGCACGGGGAACGCTTGCGGGACACCGATTTCACCGCGGTGTCGCTCTACACCGCACTGTCCGAACTGGACGTCGTGGTGGACCGCGCCGCCGAAACCATCCGCCCGGACGCGCTCGACGACAAGCTCGCCCGCCTTCTCGACGAACCGGTCACCACCCCGGTCCTGGTCAGCGAGCGCACCACAAGCACCCCGGACGGCACAATCGTCGTCATCGACCGCGCGACCATCCTCGGCAGCATGATGCACATCAGCACCGAACGCGCCGCCGACCGCCTCTCACTGCGCTGGGGAGCCGGAAGCTGAACCCCGATGCCCATGCGCCAAAACCGCCAGATGCAACGAAAGCCGAGTGTCCGAATCAGACAGATCCACACCCAGCAACCGCTCGATCGTCGCCAACCGCGAATACGCCGCCGGACGGCTCAGGTTCAACGCCTTCGCGAACTCCGTCATCGAGTACCCCGACTCGACAAACGCCCGCAACGTCGCGAACGCCCGGCTGGCCCGCGGTTCCGGCAACGTCAGCAACGGCCGCAGCTGCGCCTCGGTGAACTCGTGCAACCGCGGATGCTCCCGCAACCACCACAACAACCCGCGCACACCCAGGTCGCCAGCCCGCCGAAGTCCAGGCGTACCAGGCGATTCGACATCCGCGACGTGCACCGCCTCCTGCAGCGCCGCCGGTAGCTCACCGAGCCGGCGCACCGGTCCGGCCGCCCCGAACGCCGCCGCCAAGCCAGCCGGAACCCCGGCGACCACGCGCTCCAGCAACGCTTTCTCCGCAGCCACCGAGGAGCACGGGAACACCGCCGCCACCCGGCCTTCCGCCAGTACGCCGCCGATCCCGTCGCTGGTCAGCACCGCGTCCAGCAGCGCCCGCTCCTGACCGGCCCGAGCCGGACGGCACACCAGCACCGTGTAGTACGCCGCCGCAGCCAGCCCCAACGCCCTGGCCCGCGCGCGGACCGAACCCTCGTCCGCGCCATGCAGCAGGTCCCGCAGCAAGTCGCCCTGCGCCTCGATTTCCACTGACAACGGCGAGCGTTCCAGCAGCTTCCCGACGGTCAACGCCTCCGCCGCGCGTTCGAGCACCATCCACGCCGACGGCTGCTCCGCCGAGTGCGCGGGCACGACCAGCCGGCCCCAGCGTTCCCGCGGCGGCCCCACTGGCGTGCACATCCAGCCCTCCGGACCGCCGACCGCGGTCGCCGCGGAAAACGGCACCCGGCGCGACCGGGCGGGCCAGTCGCGCAGCAGCGATTCCGCCGAACCGGCCCCGGCGAACGCGAGCGCCCGATGCGTCCGGTCCTCCAGCACCACTGGCAGCCCGATCAGGTCCGCCGCGTGCGCGAGGACCGCGTCCGGCGCCTGCGACGCCGAACCGACCGTGCTGAACGCCTCGTGCGCACGCTCGGCCAGCCGCAACCTCTCATAGTGCGCGTTGACGATCCTCGCGTGCACGATCTCGGTCACCTCGATGAAGCGGATCGTGCTCCGCAGTTCCACCAGCGGGAACCGGGCCGCCCGCGCGGCCTGCACCAATCCGCTCGGCAGCGCCTTCGGCCGCTCCCACGGGTCCACGACCAGCCCGATCGCGCCGGCGTCGCGCAGCGAACGCACGTACGCCACCGGGTCGAAGCCCGGCTCGGCGAACGCGCGCCCGATCGAGAGCACCAGAACGTCGCTGGTCAGCGTCCCGGCTACGTCGCTCAGCTCGCTCACGTGCACCGACCGCACCGGCACGTCGACCGCGTCCGCGGCCGAGCGCACGACCGGCGCCCCGGCGGCCATCACGGGCAGCTCGAGAACGTCTCGCAGGGTCAGGTCCACCCGCGCAGCATAACCCGACGAAATGTAAAGCTCGGGGTCAACAACGTGACGATCCGTCGGTTACCTCAGACCCGTCCGAGAGGGACCCTCAGAGGGCGAATACCAGGAAGAAAGGTGGCTCGATGAGCGATTCCGTGCCGACGCTGTCCCAGTGGATCGCCGGTGGCGAGGCAGCAGGCTCGCCGGACGGCTACGGGGACGTCACGAACCCGGCGACCGGGAAGGTCACCGCGCGCGTGCCGCTCGGCTCGGCCGCGGACGCCGAGGCCGCGATCGCCGCCGCGAAGGCCGCGTTCCCCGCCTGGCGCAAGACGTCGCTGGCCAAGCGCAGCCGTGTGCTGTTCCGGTTCCGCGAACTGCTCGACGCGCGGTCAGGAGAACTCGCCGAAATCATCACCTCCGAGCACGGCAAAGTGCTGTCCGACGCAGCGGGCGAGGTCGCGCGCGGCCTGGAGGTCGTCGAGTTCGCCTGCGGCATCCCGCAGTTGCTCAAGGGCGCGGCGACGGCCAACGCGTCCACCGACATCGACGTCACGTCGCTGCGCGAACCGCTCGGTCCGGTCGCGATCATCTCGCCGTTCAACTTCCCCGCCATGGTCCCGATGTGGTTCTTCCCGATCGCGATCGCGGCCGGGAACACCGTGGTGCTGAAGCCGTCGGAGAAGGTGCCGACCGCCGCGAACTGGATCGCCGAACTGTGGCGCGAAGCCGGTCTGCCCGAAGGCGTGTTCAACGTGTTGCACGGCAACAAAACCGCGGTCGACGCGCTGCTGCACAGCCCGGACATCGAAGCGGTTTCGTTCGTCGGATCGACGCCGATCGCGCAGTACGTCTACGAGACCGGCACTGCGAACGGCAAGCGTGTCCAGGCGCTCGGCGGCGCGAAGAACCACATGGTGGTGCTGCCCGACGCCGACCTCGATCTGGTCGCCGACCAGGCGGTCAGCGCCGGTTTCGGGTCCGCGGGCGAGCGCTGCATGGCGGTCTCGGTCGTGGTCGCGGTGGGCGACGTCGCCGACGCGCTGGTGCCGCGGATCGCCGACCGCGCGAAGACGCTGGTGACCGGCGACGGCACCCGCTCCTGCGACATGGGCCCGCTGGTCACCGCCGCCGCGAAGGACCGGGTCTCCGGTTACATCGCCGCCGGTGCGGAAGCCGGCGCGACGCTGGTCCTGGACGGCCGCGAAGGCGAGTTCGACGCGGACGGCGAGGGATTCTTCGTCGGCCCCACGGTGTTCGACCACGTCCGCCGGGACATGCCGATCTACACCGACGAAATCTTCGGCCCGGTCCTTTCCGTGGTGCGGGTGGAAACGTTCGCCGACGCGATCGAGCTGATCAACGCCGGCCCGTACGGCAACGGCGCGGCGATCTTCACCAACGACGGCGGCGCGGCCCGCCGGTTCTCCGCCGACGTCGAGGCGGGCATGGTCGGCGTGAACGTGCCGGTGCCGGTCCCGGTGGCCTACCACTCGTTCGGCGGCCGCAAGAACTCGCTGTTCGGCGACACTCACGCGCACGGCGGCGAGGGCGTGCACTTCTTCACCCGCGCCAAGGTCGTCACCACCCGCTGGCCCGGCGCCGGACAGGGCGGGCTCGACCTCGGCTTCCCGCAGAACGTCTGAGAGGGATCTGCAATGGACACTCAGTCGGCAGCAGCCCGGCACCTGTGGATGCACTTCTCCCGCATGGGGAATTACCCGGACTCGCCGGTCCCGGTGATCACCCGCGGCGAGGGCGTGCACGTGTGGGACGACCGCGGCCGCAAGATCCTCGACGGCCTGGCCGGACTCTTCGTCGTGCAGGCCGGACACGGCCGTCGCGAGCTCGTCGAGGTCGCCGCGCAGCAGGCGAACGAGCTGGCGTACTTCCCGATTTGGGGCTATGCCACGAAACCCGCGGCGGAACTGGCCGAACGGCTCGCGCATCTCGCGCCGGGCGACCTCAACCGCGTCTTCTTCACCACCGGCGGCGGCGAAGCGGTCGAGTCCGCGTGGAAGGTCGCGAAGCAGTACTTCAAGCTGACCGGAAAACCCGGCAAGCACAAGGTGATCAGCCGCGCGGTGGCCTACCACGGCACCCCGCACGGCGCACTCGCGATCACCGGGCTGCCCGCGATGAAGAAGGACTTCGAGCCGCTCGCGCCGGGCGGGTTCCGCGTGCCGAACACCAACCTGTACCGGCATCCGGAGTTCGCCGACGACCTCGAAGCGTTCGGCCGCTGGGCCGCGGACCGGATCGAGGAAGCCATCCTGTTCGAGGGCGCGGACACGGTCGCCGCGGTCGTGCTCGAACCGGTGCAGAACTCCGGCGGCTGCCTCACGCCGCCGCCCGGGTACTTCGAGCGCGTGCGGGAAATCTGCGACCGGCACGACGTCCTGCTGGTCGCCGACGAGGTGATCTGCGCGTTCGGCAGGCACGGCGCGACGTTCGCCAGCGAGAAGTTCGGTCTCCAGCCGGACCTGCTGACCTGCGCCAAGGGCCTCAGCTCCGGGTACAGCCCGATCGCCGCGCTGATCGCGTCCGACCGGGTGATGGAGCCGTTCCTCGCCTCGAAGGTCGCCTTCCCGCACGGGTACACCTTCGGCGGGCACCCGGTGTCGGCCGCGGTCGCGCTCGCGAACCTCGACCTGATGGAACGCGAGGGCCTCAACCAGCGCGTACTGGACAACCAGGACGCGTTCCGCTCGACGCTCGACAAACTCCTGGACCTGCCGATCGTCGGCGACGTCCGCGGCGACGGGTACTTCTGGGCCGTCGAACTGGTCAAGGACAAGGCGACCCGCGAGACGTTCAACGCCGACGAACGGGAACGCCTCGTCCGGGGTTTCCTGCCGGGCGCGCTGTTCGACCGCGGCCTCTACTGCCGTCCGGACGACCGGGGCGACGTCGTCGTCCAGTTCGCTCCGCCGCTGATCGCCGGGCAGGCGGAGTTCGACGAGATCGAACAGATCCTGCGAGACACGCTGCTCGAAGCGCAGAAACTCGTCTGAGCCAACCGGCGAGGGAGGAGGCCGGGACCGTCTGGTCCCGGCCTTCTTCCGTGCTGTCGCTGATCCTGGTGACAACGAGCCCTCACCGCGAGACGGCGCGCATGCCCGCGCACGAACCCGGCCTCGACCGGCGCGAGCAGGCAAGGGCCTGACAACTGCGCCGCCTCAGCCGTGCCAACCGGTCACAACGCCCCGATCTCCTCGCACGCCTTCCGCACCCCAGCGCCGTAAGCCGGATCCGCCTTGGCGCAATTGTCGATATGCCGCTCGACCGTCTCCCTGCGCGCGCCCTTGATCCCTCGCGCCGTGTTCTCGAACAGCCGCTGCCGCGCGCCCTCGTCCAGCAGCCGGAACAGGTTTCCGGGCTGCTCGTAGTAGTTGTCGTCGTCCTCGCGATAGTCGAACCGGTCCGCGACCTCGCCGCCCGGTCCGGCGGGCTCGGCGTACTGCGGCTGCTCCTCCCACCGCCCGAAGGAATTCGGCTGCACGCCCGGCACTCCGCCCTGGTTGCCGTCTACGCGCATCGCGCCGTCGCGGTGGTAGGTGTTGACCAGCGCCGCCGCGCGCGGGCAGTTGACCGGGATCTGGTGGTGGTTCACGCCGAGCCGGTAGCGGGTGGCGTCACCGTAGGAGAACAGCCTGCCCTGCAACATCTTGTCCGGGCTGACCGAGATCCCCGGCACCAGGTTGGCCGGGGTGAACGCGGCCTGTTCGACGTCGGCGAAGTAGTTCTCCGGATTGCGGTTCAGCTCCAGTTCGCCGACCTCGACGAGCGGATAGTCCTTCTTGCTCCAGACCTTCGTGAGGTCGAACGGGTGGAACCGGTAGGTCGCCGCGTCCGCCTCCGGCATGAGCTGCACGTACAGCGTCCACTTAGGATAGTCGCCGCGTTCGATCGCGTCGTACAGGTCGCGCTGGTGCGATTCGCGGTCCTCGCCGATGAGCGCGTCCGCCTCCGCGTCGGTCAGGTTTTCGATTCCCTGCTGGGTGCGCAGGTGGAACTTCACCCAATGCCGCTCGCCCGCGTCGTTGATCAGGCTGAACGTGTGCGAGCCGAACCCGTGCATGTGCCGGTAGGTCTTCGGGATGCCGCGATCGCTCATCACGATGGTGATCTGGTGCAGCGCCTCGGGAAGGTTCGTCCAGAAGCCCCACTTGTTCTCCGCGTTGCGCAGGTTCGTCCGCGGATCGCGCTTCACCGCGTGGTTCAGGTCGGGGAACTTCAGCGTGTCGCGGTGGAAGAAGACCGGCGTGTTGTTGCCGACCAGGTCCCAGTTGCCTTGCGAGGTATAAAACCGGACGGCGAACCCGCGGATGTCGCGTTCCGCGTCGGCGGCGCCGCGTTCCCCGGCGACGGTGGAAAACCGCACAAACGTCTCGACCTCGTTGCCGACCTTGCTGAACAGCGCGGCCCTGGTGTAGCGGCTGATGTCGTGGGTGACGGTGAACTTGCCGAACGCACCGGACCCCTTGGCGTGCATCCGCCGCTCCGGGATCACCTCGCGGTCGAAGTGCGCGAGCTTTTCCACCAGCCAGAGGTCCTGGAGCAGAACCGGACCGCGTGCGCCCGCGGTGAGGCTGTTCTGGTTGTCGGTGACCGGCGCGCCCGCCGCGGTGGTCAACGGGTCGGTGTTGTCAGCGAAAGTCATCGCTCCTCTTTCGTTGCATTCGTCCGCGAAAAAGGACTTTGCCGCCAAGATGGTACCGAAGCGCGAAGGTGATTCACTGCGACAAACAGCGTAAATTGCCGCAGGAATATTCCTCATTACGAGAATAGATTCGCATCCTGCGTATTCATTCCGGAATACGTGCCCGGCACTGCGGATTTCCGGTTATTCCTCGCTGTCGCGCACGACGAGCGCGATCTGCACCCGGTTCACCACGCCGAGCTTCGCGAACAGGCTGCTCGTGTGCGCCTTCACCGTCGCCACGCTGATGTGCAGCCGCGCGCCCACCTCGGCGTTCGACAGCCCTTCCGCGATCGCCCGCGCGGTGTCCCGTTCGCGTTCGGTCAACGCGGCCAGCCGCGCCCGCGCCGCCTCGCGCGCGGCACGCCGGCTCCCCGACGACTGCGGCCCCATCGCGGCGGTGATCAACCGGCTGGTGGCGGCCGGGGACAGCGCGGGGTTCCCGTCGGCGACCGCGCGCACCGCGGCCAGGATGTCCGGCGGCGGGGTGTCCTTGAGGACGAACCCGAGCGCCCCGGCGCGCAGCGCGCCGAGCACCATCTCGTCGGAGTCGAAGGTGGTCAGCACGAGGATCCGCGGCGGGTCCGGCCAGCTGAGGATGGCTTCGGTCGCGCTCAGCCCGTCGCGGCCGGGCATCCGCACGTCCATCAGCACGACGTCCGGCCGGAGCCGGCGGACCTCGGCGATCGCGGCGTCGCCGTCCGCGGCCTCGCCGGCGACCTCCAGGTCGGCTTCGCCGTCGAGCATGAGCCGCAACGACATCCGCACCAGCTGATCGTCATCGACGATCACGACCCGCACCCGGTCCACTCACTCGCTCCCTTCGCCGCGGGCAGGCCACGGCAGCCACGCGGTCAGCACGAACCCGCCGTCCGGGTCCGCGTGATGGTCAAGGTCGCCACCGGCGAGCTCCACCCGCTCGGCAAGCCCCAGCAACCCGAACCCGGCGGACGGCGGCGGCGCCACGTTCTCGGTCGCTCCGGAATCCCGCACCGTCACACGTAGCCCCTCGCCCTCCCCGCCCTCCACGGTGACACACACGTCGGCGCCAGGCGCGTGTTTCCCGGCATTGGTCAGTCCTTCTTGGACGATCCGGTACACCGTGCGCGCCAGCAGATCCGGCGGATTCCCGACCGCCTCCGGGGTATAGGTGACCTGCACCCCGAGCGCCCGCGCGTCAGCGACCAGCGCGGGCAGATTCGCGAGCGACGGCTGCGGCGGCTCAAGCCCGCCCGGACTGGCCCGCAGGACCCCGAGCACCTCCCGCAGCTCCTCCAGCGCCTGATGCGCACCGTCGGCGATCCCTCTGGCCAGCAGCGACACCTGGTCAGGCGGCAGATCGGCGCGATGCCCCAGCACGCCGGCCTGCATCGCGACCAGCGACACCCGGTGCGCGAGGACGTCGTGCATCTCGCGCGCGATCCGGTGCCGCTCGACAATGCGCGCCTCAGCTGCCCGTGCGACCTGCTCGCGTTCGGCGCTTTCCGCGCGTTCCCGCAGCGACTGCAGCTCCTCGCGCCGCGCCCCGATCGCCGCTCCGACCGCCACGACGATGCCGGTGACCAGCACGATGAACGAAATGGACCACCACCACGGGTCCGGGTCGGAACCGCGCGGGTAGAGCCCTTCGGTGACCGCCGCGGTAGCGACGCACGCCAGCCCGATGAAGGTGGTCTCGAACAGCCGGCGCCGAGTGGCGAGCGACCCGAGCACCAGGAGCGCGGCTCCCCCGGCGGAGGTCGACACCGCCGAGACGATGATCACGCCGGTCGCGATCGAGAGTGGGTACTTCCGCCGCCACAGCGACGCGACCAGACAGCCGAGCCCGACGATCGGGTCGCCGAAGATCAGCCACCCGACCCGCGGGTCGTCGGATCCCGCGGGCAGATGAGAGGCGACCGCCACCCAGGCAACCACGCCGAGCAGCGCGGCCACGGCCAGCCGCCACCCCTGCTGCCACGGCTTGAGCTTGACCTGCGAAACGATCACCAGCCCATCTTCGCCGATCCGCCCCCGCCGTGCAGCCGCCCTCGGCACACCCCGCGCCCTAGACCAAAGTAGTACCCCTCGACTTTGGTCGGCCCCGGTTCGCTCCGCAGGTCCGATGCGCACCGTAGCCGCGGCCGACACACTGGGAGCACCACGACTCAGGGAGAACACATGAGCAAGGGCGGCTACTCAGCAGTGCAGATCGTCGGCATGGTGATCACCGTCGTATCCGCACAGGCCGCGATCCGCAGTTTTTTCGACCACGACGCACGCCAATTGTGGGGAGCGCTTGATTGGGTCCCCGGCGGCTGGGGCGGACAATTAGCCGCACTGGTAGTGCTGACCCTCGCCGGGGTGGTCCTCGCCGGCTGGGCGCACGACCGCACCAAGGAGAAAAGCTGAGTCCACTGCGGACTCAATGCACCTCCGGCCCGAGCGCCGCATACGTCTCCGGACGCTTGCGTCGCAGATACTCCGCCATCGCCAGCCCCGCGACGATCAGGATCGGCAACAACCACGGCAACAACCCGATCCACGCCGCGTCGGACCCGGCCATCGTCGGAAAATTCAGCACCGCCAGCACGATCACGCCAATCAGCCCGGCCCCGCCAAGCCCCGGCGCGACAAACGTGCTCCACCAATGCGGATCCCGCCGCTGCCGGAAAAACACCACCACCGCGATCGACGCCATCGCCTGCAACACGAGGATCGCCAACGTCCCGAACCCAGTCATCGACGACGTCAAGAACGCGACCGGATCAAGCCCCAGCACCGCGAAGATCGCCGCTACAACCGTCGCGAACCCGATCTGCGCCGCACTGGCGTTACGCGGCGTACCAGAAACCGTACGCCCCAACACCTTCGGCAACACGCCGTCCCGGGCAAGCGCGTAAATGTACCGACTAGCGGAGTTGTGCAACGCCAGCAACGCGGCGAACAGACTCACCACAAGCAACAACTGCATGACATCGGTAAGCACGGTCCCGAGCACATCCTGCGAGGTAGCCAAGAGCAGGTCCCCCGCCGCGAGATGATCCTGCGCCACGGCTTTCGCGTTCCCCACGCCGATCGCGCTGACCAGCGCAAGCGAGGTAATCGCAGCGAAAACCCCAATAGCGATCACCGCGATATAAGTAGCACGCGGCACTGACTTGTTCGGGTCGCGCGCTTCCTCGCTGAACAACGCAGTCGCCTCGAACCCGATGAAACACGTGGCAGCAAACAACAACCCAAGCCCGATAGACCCAGACGTGACGACCGCAGGCGACAACGCACTGAGCGAATACCCAGACTTCACGAGCACCGCAACGTCGAAGACAACCAGAATGCTGACCTCAAGAATCAGCGACACCGCAAGCACCTTCGCCGAAACGTCCACCCCACGACGACTCAGCAAAAACACCGCGACGACGGACAACGCAGCCCAAAACTCCCACGGCAAGTCCAAATGAAAGACCCGGTTGACGACCCCGCCCGTCAACGCACCAGAGGTCCCCACCGCCCCCGCGACGAAACAGTTGTATCCAGCCAACGCCACAAACGCCCCGGACAACCCCGCCGGACGCCCTAAGGCCGCAGTAAGATACGCGTAGAACCCACCAGCGTTGGACACGTACCGGCTCATCCGCGCGTAGCCAACACCGAACAACAGCAACACAATCCCCGCGATCAGGAATGATGCAGGCATCCCGCCGCCATTGCCGAGCGCGATCCCGAGCCCCGCGATCACCACCATCCCGGTCAACGGCGCGACCGCAGCGAGCACGAGAAACGCAATCCCGCCAGTGCCGAGCGCATTAGCGCGCAGCTGCCCTCCGACAGCCTCCGGTGTCGACTGCTGTGCCATCCAGGCCTCCCGATCCGCTACAAGGCGCCCATTTGCCCCGCAGCGACCCAGTGTCGCTTGCTAGAGGCTGAGGGCCTTGTCATCGCAGGCAGAGGTCTT
Source organism: Amycolatopsis sp. A1MSW2902 (assembly GCF_017312175.1). Taxonomy (NCBI): domain Bacteria; kingdom Bacillati; phylum Actinomycetota; class Actinomycetes; order Pseudonocardiales; family Pseudonocardiaceae; genus Amycolatopsis; species Amycolatopsis sp. A1MSW2902. Next base: position 8,957,995 of record NZ_QJPO01000001.1, on the reverse strand, counting down.
GCCAATCCGCGCACCCCCACTCCGGTGAGGTTCGTGGGGCCACCCTCACAGCCGCTGATTTCCCCAGGGCCCCCTCACGACCACCGGCGGTCCGTCAGGGACCCCTTCACGGACCCAGATTCCCTCAAGGACCCCCTCACGACCCACTCGCCCGCTCCGCGACGACCGGGCATGCGCCCCAATGCGGCATTGGTTGCGTCCCACGCACCGAACGCCACATTGGGTGCATCACATGCACCCAACGCCACATTGGGGATTTTTCATCTTGTTGGTGCTGGTTAGGTGGGGTTGACGGGGCTGGTTGTGGTTGTGCTGTAACGGAGTTGCGGGGCGGGCGTGGGCCGGGCGGGAACGCGGCGGAGCCCCCGGATGTTGATCAAGTCGTGACTCAAGAAAAAACGTCCGGGGGCTCCGCTCTCACTGTCTCACAGCAGGTTCTGGCCTCGTATCGCAGCGTGCTGCCGGTGTCGCCGCCCACGATCGCGATGCTGGCCGGGTTGATCGGCCGCCGCCGCCGGGCGATCGGGTCGCGGTGGCGCAAGGCGTCCCCGGCCGAGCAGGCGGTGCTGGTGCTGGCGATGCTGCGCCACGACCAGCGCCTGCTGGACCTGTCCCGCGCCAACGCGGTGTCGGCCGCCACGCTGCGCCGCTGGCTGCTGGAGGCCATCGACCTGCTCGCGGCCCGGGCGCCGCGGCTGGGGCGGGTGCTGCGGCGGCTGGCCGCCCGCGGCGCGGCGGTGGTGCTGGCCGACGGGACCCTGATCCGCACCCGCCGCCGCACCGGCACAGACAATCGCCGCAACTACAGCGGCAAGCACAAACACCACGGCCTCAACGTCCAAGGCCTCACCGACGAACACGGACGGCTGCTGTGGGTCTCGGCCGTGCTGCCGGGCAGGACCGCCGACATCACCGCCGCCCGCCGCCACCGGCTGCGCGACCGCCTCCACGCCCACGGCCTGACCCCCGCCGCGGACAAGGGCTACCAGGGCTGGCACAAAGACGTCCGCGACACCCGCCACTGCCCGGACTGCGGCGGCCCCTGCGCGCAGATCGTGCTCACCCCGTTCAAAGCCGAAACCAACCGGCCGCTCACCGAGCCGCAGAAACAGGCCAACAGCGTGTTCAACGCGATGCGCTGCGCGGTCGAGGGCGGCTTCGCCGCCCTCAAAACCTGGCGCGTCCTCGACAAACTCCGCATCGCACCACGCCACGCCACCACCCTCGTCCGCGCCCTGCTCGTCCTCACCCAGCACGAACAAGCCGTCCGCGACACCGCCCAGCCCACCCCGGCCTGACAACTACCACACCCCGTCAACCCGCCATGAACAGCACAAACCAGGATGAAAAATCCCCAATGTGGCGCAAACCCCAACCCCCACCCCAACCGCAGCCGATGCACCCAACGTCGAGGCACCCACACCGCCCCCAACCCCGATCCGAAGCCCCACTGCGGTCGGTGGGTGCTTGTCAAGGCATCTTTCCCGCCTTGACAAGCACCCACCGACCGTCAGCACAATAAAACTTCGGGGTGGCGGCCCCCCTAACGAGCGCAATGTCGCCGCCAGGCGACGAGCCGAACCCCCCGGCGAACCAACCGTCCACAATAGACCAAGCCCCCATCAGCTATGCTCAACAACGTGCCAAACCCAGCAGGCAGCAAAGGAATGCCGCGCCCCGAACGGGAGCGGCTGATCCTCGACGCCGCCGTCCAGGAGTTCGGCACCCAGGGCTACGCCCACGCTTCAGTAGCCGCCATCGCGCGCCGAGCGGAAATCTCCAAACCCCTGGTATACGGCTACTTCGAGTCCAAAGACGGCCTCTACCTGGCCTGCCTCCACCGAGGCGCAGCCCCGCTGGTCGACGCCGTCACCGAAGCCCAAACCGGCACCGGCCTCACCCGCGCCCTAGGCACCCTCGAAGCGATCTTCCGCACCCTGGAACCCCGCCGCCTCGACTGGGCCGTCCTCTGGGACCCGACGCTGCCCCCAGGCTCCGCAGTGGACGAAGCAGCCCGCTCCTACCGCCGCAAACTCTCCACACTCGGCGCGGAAGGCACCCAGGAAGCCTTGGCCTCAGCGGGTTTCGCCGACCCCGCCGATGCCTCACTGTTCGCCCGCATCTGGTATGGCGCGGTCGCCGCCACTGTCAACTGGTGGCTCGAGCACCCCGAAGAGCCCGCCGAAACCACCACTCAGCGCTGCGCCCGCATCCTCACCTCCCTGCGCGGCTGACCTCGCAATCCACCCACTCGAAGTACCCGCTCCCCGAAACCGGCCGCCCCCGAAACGCACCGGAATACGTGTACGCACCGACATAACCGCGCCCATGGCCGTACCGCAGCGGACTGTCCACCACCGCCTCCACCGCCACGACCTCCTCCGCGCCGTCCCGCACCGTCCACCGGAACCGCTCCGGCACCCGCATCTCCCGCCCGCGCGGATCAACCTCCGGCTCAGCCCGATGCTCCACCTCGACCCGCACATCCCGAAACACCGCCGCATCACCGTCGAGCGTGCGCAGATGCGCCAGCCGGCAAGCCGTCGCCCCAGCCGCGCGGACATCGGTGAGCAACAACTGCGTCCGGTCATCGAGATTGATGATCTGATAGGTGAAGAAGTCAATCGGCAACTTGAACCGCTGCGGCAACGGCGAACGCCGAAGTGCTTGCGGCGAAAGAGATCGCGCGTACTCCACAGTGCAAAGTCCGTCGATTTCCGTCTCACCAGTGTCGTCGGTGATCATCCCGGTAAAGGTGGCGAGCAGACTCAAGTGGTCGTAAGCCGGATTGCGCACGAACCACGAGACCTGCGGCGTCGCGGTGATCTCCAGGTCCGCCGAGAACCCGTCGTACCGCGCGTGCACCTGATACGACGGATGCGCTGCTTCGATAGCCAGATCCGAATCCCACTCCAGCCGCGAACCGTCCTCGGCGAACCGGCATTCGGTGCGCGAGTCGTAAGCCCGGTAGTGGTGGTGCCCAGGCGCGACAGTGGACGAGAGAACGGTCGTGGTGCGGCGGGCGTCGGAGGTCGCGAGATAGTCGTTGTCGAAACAGACCGCGCCGGTGCTGCCGATCAGGGTCATGGTGTTCAGGTAGCGGTGCGGCCGCGGCAGCTCCGGCACGAAAATGCCGTAATGCGTCCACGCCCAGGTCCGCGAGCCCGGATGCGGCCGCAGCAGACCGGGCCGGTCGAACGGCTTCGCGGACTCCTCGATCCGCTGGTCGAAGCGAGGAAGCAGCTTGTTCACCACGAACGGCGCGGCAGCGGTCAGCACGCTCATCTTTCCTCCTCAATGCCTATTACCCTAGAGTAAGTTACTCAAGGGTCAATTCGGAAGGGAGCAGACGGATGACACGGTCCTGGTGGGGTTGGGGCGACGTCGAGGAAGCACTGACCGCCGAAGAAGCGGAGGCGCTGGTCGCGCGCACGGCCGCCTTCCTGCCCGCCCACGACTTCACCGACCACGCCCCGCCCCCGCCGGACGACCTGCCGGTGCCGCCGTCCCGGCTCCGCCCGCCCACCGCGCTGGCCCGGTTGTGCTCGACCGACTGGACCGACCGGCTGTCGCACGCGCGCGGCAAGGCGTTCCGCGACGTCGTCCGGAACCTGGAAGGCCGGGTCGAAGCGGTGCCGGACATCGTCGCGCGTCCGGAATCCGAGCAGGACGTGCTCGATCTCCTGGACTGGTGTTCCACCGACGGCACGCCGCTAATCCCGTATGGCGGCGGCAGTTCCGTCGTCGGCGGCATCGAACCGCGGTTCCCCGCGCCCGCGGTGTCGCTGGACCTCGGCCGCCTCGACCAGGTCGTGGAGATCGACCGGACGAGCCGCGCCGCGCGAATCCAGGCCGGGGTGTACGGACCGGCGCTCGAGGACCAGCTCCGCCCGCACGGGCTGACGCTGCGGCACTACCCCCAGTCGTTCACGCACTCCACGCTCGGCGGCTGGCTCGCGACCCGCGCCGGCGGTCACTTCGCCACCCTGGCCACGCACATCGACGACCTCGCCGAGTCGCTGCGCGTCGTGACCCCGGCCGGAGTCAGCGAGTCGCGGCGGCTGCCCGGATCGGGGGCCGGACCGTCGCCGGATCGGTTGTTTCTCGGCTCGGAAGGCACCCTCGGCGTGATCACCGAAGCCTGGATGCGGCTGCAAGAACGCCCTCGCTGGCAAGCGAAAGCGTCAGTCAGCTTCGCCCGGTACTCCGACGCGGTGCAAGCGACCCGGGCGATCGCCCAGTCCGGCCTCTACCCGGCGAACTGCCGTCTCCTTGACGCCGCCGAAGCGTTCCTCAACACCGGCGTCCAGGCAGACGGCTTGCTGCTGCTCGCGTTCGAGTCTGCCGACCATCCGGTGGACGCCTGGCTGGACCGCGCCCTCGAACTCACCGCCGACCACGGCGGCACCGTCACCGCCCGCCGCGGCGAGTCGGGTTCGACGTGGCGTTCGGCGTTCCTGCGCATGCCGTACCAGCGCGACGCCCTCGCCCGCCGGTCGATGGTGGTGGAGACCTTCGAGACCGCCTGCACCTGGGACGCGTTCGAGACCCTGCACGAAGCGATCACGACGGCCGCGAACGCGGCGATCGCCGAGATCTGCGGCGCGGGCGTGGTGACCTGCCGGTTCACCCACGTCTACCCGGACGGCCCCGCGCCGTACTACGGCATCTACGCGACCGGACGCTGGAGCAGCACCGTCGCACAGTGGGACGAGCTGAAAACCGCGGTGTCCGAAGCGATCCTGGCCAACGGCGGCACGATCACCCACCACCATTCGGTCGGCCGCGACCACCGCCCGTGGTACGACCGGCAGCGCCCGGACCCGTTCGCCGCCGCCCTCTCCGCGGCGAAAAACGCCCTCGACCCAGCCGGGATCCTGAACCCGGGCGTCCTTCTCCGCTGACCCGTCACCGCCGCAGATACCGCAACGCCCGCGCCGCCGCGTGGCTGCCGCACATCCCGTGCGCACCCGGTCCCGGCGGCGTGGCCGCGGAACAAACGAAATGCCCGGGGACACCCACGTCATACGGCTGCAACGTCGTCCGCGGGCCGAAAACCAGCTGCCGCAGGTCTTTCGCGCCGGTGAGGATGTTGCCGCCGACGAAATTCGGGTTCTCCGCAGCGAATTCCGCCGACGACGTCGTCACCGAACCAATGACCCGCTCCCGGAAACCCGGCGCGAACCGTTCGATCTGCGCAGTGATCGCCTCAGTAGCGTCACCGGTGAATCCATGCGGCACATGCGCGTACGCCCACACCGGATGCACATCCCCGACCGAACGCGTCGGATCAGCCAGATACTGCTGTCCCAGCAAAACGAACGGTCGCTCCGGCATCCGTCCACTGTGTACATCACGTTCGCCAGCAACGACCTCCGTCGCCGATCCTCCCAAGTGGACAGTCCCGGACGCCCGCGCTTCCGGTGACCGCCACGGAATCCCGCCCTTCACCGCGAAGTCCACTTTGAACGCGCCGGGACCGTAGCGAAACTTCTCGTACGCCCGTCGAATCCGCGGCGGCAACCGGTCGCCGAGCACCTGCGCGAGAGCGCTCGGGCCGACGTCCCACACCACCACGTCCGCCCGCGGCAGCTGCGAAACCGACTCCACCCGCACGCCAGTCTCGATCTTCCCGCCGAAGTCGGCGATCAGTGCGGCCAAGGCGTCGCTGATCGCCCGCGACCCGCCCTCGGCGACCGCCCAGCCGTGCCGGTGACCAGCGGTGAGGATGCCGAGCCCGATCGCCGACGACAGCGGACGGTCGAGCGGCCGGAACGCGTGCGCCGCCACCCCGAGCCACAGCGCACGAGCCTGGGGAGTGCGGAAGTACCGGGCCAGCACGGTCGCCGGCGCGACCGTCGGCAGACCGAACCGACCCAGCAGCAACGGATGTTTCGGCACTCGCAACAGTGGCCCGAGGATGTCCTCGCTCAGCGCGTCGTAGTTCTGCGCGGGCGAGGAGAACAGCGCTGACCAGCGACGTTCGTCCGCGCCGAGCCCGGCGGCGGTGCCGGAGACCGAGCGTCGCAGGACACCGGCGGTGCCGTCGTCGAGCGGATGCACGCAGTCGATTTCCGGCAGCCGCCAGCGCAGGCCGTACCGGTCGAGCCCGAGGTCGGTCAGCACCGGGGAGCCGACCGCCATCGGATGCGTCGCGGAGCAGTGGTCGTGGCGCAGGCCGGGGACGATCGCCTCGTAGGTGCGGGTGCCGCCGCCGATCTCGTCGGCGGCCTCCAGCACCGTCACGTCGACCCCGGCGCGAGCCAGCACAGCCGCCGCGGCGAGCCCGTTGGGTCCGCTGCCGACCACCACCGCCGTAGTCATGCCAGCACGCTGCTCGTCGTCGCCGGGCTCGCGGTCCAGGTGACGGTGAGCGGGATCGGTCCGTTCGGCAGCCACGGCTGTTCGTTGACCGCGTCGGCCACCGTCCAGTGGCCGCGTTCGATCACGCCCAGCGCCGCGTCAATCACCTGGTAATGCTGCACCTTCGAGTGGATGGCCTGCGACTCGACCCACACCACGATCCATTCGCCAGGCGCGAAGCCGACCCGCTTCTGCACCGCGTTGACGAAGCTGAGGTCGTGCAGGTGCCCGTCGCCGAAGTTGAACCCGATGATCGAGTTGCAGCCGAACTCGGCCTCGCGCACGGTCCGCGTCTCGAGGTCCGGCAGGTTCTTCGCCAGCACCGAGAACAGCCCGCGGCCCTGGCTGTGCATCGACCGCCAGGCGATGGTCTGCTGCATGGTGATCTCGGCGATCTCCGCCGGATAACCCATCGCCTGCAACTGGTCGACCTGGTTCTTCGTCGGCCGGTGCGGCAGCGTGTTCAGCTTCGCCTCGGCCCCCGGCGCGAACGCCCACAGCGCCGACGCCCAGTTGCCCGCGTACTGCCGCATCGACGGCAGGAACGACACCAGGTCCGGCCGCAGATTGCCCAGGATCGGGAAGAACAGCAGCGCGGCCGCGATCACGACGGCGAGCCAGCCCGGCGTCATGTCGCCGACGCCGTATCCGGCGCTCGCCGGGAAGCCGAGGAACAGGAAGATCGCGAGGTAGCCGAAGAGAATGTTCCACTCCAGCGGCACCGCCAGCGGGAACGTGGACGTGATGAAGAGGTGGAACGCCACCATCAGCGCGACCCCGGCGAGCGTGACCCAGTGATTGGTGGAGAACAGCAAAACCAGCGGCGTGATGATTTCCACCGTCGTCCCGCCGACGTGCGCCATGAACGACGCGAGCTTCGACGGACGGATGTCGTTCGGGAAATTCCGGTAATGCGCGCGCTTCAACCACTTGAACGGAACACACGGACTGTTGGACACCATCGGCGGCACCACATTCGTGAAGTGCTTGCCGAACTTCGAGACGCCCGCGCCGATCCAGACAGTGCAGATCAGCAGTTTCGCGGCGATGATCATGTTCACGAACGGCAGGAAGGCGAAGAACACCAACGCGGGCAGATACTGTTCACCGCGAGCGGCGAGGAAAATTGTCTTGTCCCGCAAGCCATTCAGCACGTACAGCACGATCGGCGCGATCAGCAATGCCGGACGCACGAGTCCGGAGGTGTTTCCGGGCAATGCGGCCGACAACGCGGCGTCCGGGACACCGGGAAGCACGATCGCGGTCAGCAGCGTGACGAGGAAGGCCAAGTACAGTAGCACATCGAAGCCGTTCCGCCGGTCGCCCGTGGTGAACGGCACACGCTTCCACGGCCGCAACCGGATCGTTCCGGGCCGTGCCCAGAACAGGATCCCGCCGGTCATCGGCTTGAACTTGCCCGCGATCGGACCCCAGGAGCCGGCGACGCCGACCGTTTCCAGGAATACCGTCCACAGCACGAGCTTTTGATAAACCACAGGCTCGTGCCACCACGCGGCGACGTCCCAGAACGGACCGACACCGGACGTCGCGGTCGCCAGCGCGACCCCGGCCAGTACGTAGAGGAAAACCAGCTTCACCACGTACGTGGCCGGAATCATCTTGGGCGAGCCGAATCCGAACTGGACCCAGTGCAGTGCGAGCGCCTTGGTTCGTTCGAACAGTGGCTTCCGCAGGAAAGTTTCCGGATCGACCGGGGGAAAGTCCCCTGTCTTGAACCCCATTGTTCTCCGCCTTTCTCCGGGCAGCATCGACCGGGCCCGCCACTGCGGGCACGGATTTTTCTTTCAGATTCGGATCAGCCGGCCGCGGCGAGTTCCCGGCGCAGCGCGGGTTTGTCGATTTTGCCGACCGGGTTCCGCGGCAGCGCGGGCACGATGTCGATCCGCACCGGCACCTTGACCCTGGTCAGCCGTTCCCGGCAATGCGCAAGCAGTTCGGCCTCGCTGGCGGTCCTGGACGGGTACAGCGTCACGGTCGCCACCGGCAGTTCGCCGAGCACCGGATGCGGCGCGCCGACCACCGCGGCTTCCAGCACCGCCGGGTGTGCGTGCAGTGCGTTCTCGATCTCCTTGGGGTAGAGGTTCTCCCCGCCCCGGATGATCATGTCCTTGATGCGGTCGACCAGGACGAGGTAGCCGTCCTCGTCGAACCGCCCGACGTCGCCGGTGTGCAGCCAGCCGTCGACGATCGTGGCGGCGGTCGCCTCGGGCCGGTTGAGGTAGCCACGCATCACGTTCGGACCGCGGACCACGACCTCGCCGGGACCGTCGGTCACCAGCTGGCCTCGCGGATCCATCAGCGCGACCTCCTGCCCAGGCAACGGAAGCCCGACAGTTCCCGGTTTACGCGGCCCGGCCAGCGGATTCAGCGTCGAAGCACAACTTCCCTCGGACAGTCCGTAGCCCTCGACGACCACCACGCCGAACCGTTCCTCGACGCGCTGGATCAGCTCGGCGGGCATCGGCGCGGCACCGCAAACCGCCAGCCGCAGCGACGAAGTGTCCGGCCGCACGGTTTCCGGCAGACCTGCCAACCGGGCGTAAATCGCTGGCACGGCAGAGAAATACGTCGGACGGACGCGTTCGATTGTGTCGAAGAAGTCGTCGGCGCGGAATCTCGCAGTGATCGTCGAGCGGCCACCAGCGAGCAGCGGCGCGAGCACGCTGACCACGATTCCGTTGACATGGAACAGCAGCAGAATCAGCAAACTGTGGTCTGCTGGGCCGAGTTCGAGCGCGTCGACGATCATTTCGGTCATCACTCGCACGTTGCGGTGGTCGAGCACCACGCCTTTCGGCTGTCCCGTGGTGCCGCTGGTGTAGATGAGCAGCGCGACCGCGTGGTCGTCGTCGGCCACCGGACCGTCGTCGGGAGCGGCGGTCGCCAGTTCCTCGACCCGCATCGTCACCAGGTCCGAATCACCGTGTCCCACCACGACTTTCGCCCGCGCGTCGGCGATCTGGAACGAGGCTTCGCCGTCGGTCAGCTCCGGGTTCACCGGCGTGACCGCGGCACCGAGCCGCCAGGCAGCGAACAACACCACCGCGAACTCGACGCGATTCGGCAGCAGCACCGCGACGACGTCGCCAGCGCCGACCCCGCGGGCCCGCAACGCGGCCGCCGCGCTGCGCACCCGCACCGCGAAACCGGCGTTGCCGAGTTCGCCGTGTTCGTCAGCGAGACACGGCCGGTTCGGGTTTCGCCGGGCCCGTTCCTCAGGCAGCGCCGCGAGGTGCATCGTCGAAGTCCTTTCCCAGTGCGGCTCAGGTGGGAAAGGACGGTAAGGACGGGCCGTGACCCAGGCCATAGGCCGCAGAACCGAAGGGTCCGCCGGTCGTTGTGCCGGGGTCACAACCGCCTGCACCGAGGGGGTGAACGACGCCGCTCGCCTGTCGCTGAGGCGGTCCGGTGGTTACCCTGACCGCCATGTCCGACGCCGTCGACGCCGTCGTGGCCGAGATCGCGCACGCCATCGACGCCGACCTCGCCGCCCGCACCACCGAACTCACCGACTGGTTCGTCGAGATGATCCCGGAATTCCGGCACGACGAGACGGTCCGCAAGCTCATGATCGCCAGCACCTCGGCGAATCTGGTCGCGATCCTCGACATGCTGTCGCATTCCATCCCGCTCGACCGGATCACCGTCCCGCCCGCCGCGGCCGAGTACGCGCGCCGGTTCGCCCAGCACGAGCTGTCGCTGGAGGCGCTGCTGCGCGCGTACCGGCTCGGTGAGCACCGGTTCGAGCAGTGGGCGATCGAGGCGCTGGAACGGCAGTCGAACATCGACACCCAGCTGGCGCTTGCGGTGCTCGCCGAACTGTCGCGGCGCACCAACCGCTACATCGACCAGGTCATCGAGGGCCTGATCGACATCTTCGAAACCGAACGCCGGCGCTGGAGCAGCCGCACCGGAGCCGCGCGGGCGGCGCAGATCCGGCTGGTGCTCGATTCGGACACGCTGACCGAGGACGCCGCGCAGCAGCTGCTCGCCTTCCCGATGCGGCAATGGCACTGCGCGGCCGTCGCGTGGCTGCCCGCCGAGGGCGCGGGCGAACTGCAGGCCGCGGCGCGATTGCTCCAGGAGCTATGCGGACGAGGTCCAGCCCTCACCATGCTGGCCGACGACCGCACACTGTGGAGCTGGACAGTCAGCACGGAACGTGACGACATCGAGGTCGAACGCCTCCGCTCGGGCGTGACAACCATCGGCGGCGGCCTGCGACTGGCCCTTGGCGCGCCCGGCTACGGACTGGCCGGATTCCGCGGCTCCCTGCGCGAGGCGGTCCGGGCACGGGCGGTCGCGGAGACCGACGAGGACCAGAGCCAGAACGTGGTGCTGTTCGACGACGTCGCGATCGCCGCCCTGCTCACCGAACAGTCCGACGACGTCTACCGCTGGATCGCGCGCGTCCTGGGAGACCTCGTCGCCGATGATCCCGGCACCGAGCAACTGCGCGAGACGCTGCGAGTCTTCCTCGACACCGACGGCAGCTACACGCACGCCGCCGCCCGGCTGCACCTGCACAAGAACACCGTTCACTATCGCGTCCGCAAGGCCGAGGAACTGTGCGGACGACCGCTCGCCGAGCATCGGCTGGAAGTGGAAGTCGCCCTGCGTGCGGCCACTTCGCTGCGCAAGCGGCTGCCGTGGAACGAGCCCGGCTGAGCCGTCAGTCCATTGTGGATTCTTTTGCCTTCGCGCGGCGGCGTGTTAGCCTGTCGCCGTGCTGCGCCTCATGACGTCCGAGCGACTCGTAACCCGGCGCGCCGGCTGAACCAGGCTGCCGGCGCGCGATGCCGGTATGCGGTTTTTGCTTCGGGACCTGGCCCTTCTTTCCCTCGCCAGAACTTCCTCCCGGAGTACGCCATGTCCTTGAGCACCTTTTCCTCCGCCCCGTACACCTCCGCCCCGGCGATGCTGGTCCGCCGCCGGATCGCGACGTACTTCGTCGGCGGCATCGACCAGATCCCCGCCTTGGTCGCGACGCTGACCCAGCACGGGAAGCTGATCCACGAGCTGTCCGTCGACGTCCGTGAGGGAGTCCGGGAAAGCAGCATGGTCAGCACCGTCCTGGTCAGCCCCGACGCACTCGACGCCCTGCTGGACGCGCTGCGGACCCTGTCGTCGGTCGTCTCCGCCGAACTGGCCTGATCCGGCCCGCCCCGCGACGCGACGGCAGACTGGGGTCCCCACCAGCGAAAGGCACCCCACATGCGATTGGCGGACAAGATCGCCCTGATCACCGGCGCTTCGAGCGGCATGGGCAAGGCAGCAGCCCTGACCTTCGCCCGCGAAGGCGCGACGGTCGTCGTCACCGACGTCGAAGACGCTGACGGCACCGCCGTGGCCGAAGAGATCCGCGCCAACGGCGGCCAGGCCGAATACCGCCGCCTGGACGTCACCGACGAAACTTCCTGGACCGCCGCCATCGCCGCCGTCCTGGCCCAGCACGGACGCCTCGACGTCTTGGTCAACAACGCCGGCATCAGCGGCACCTTCGACCCAGACCTGACCAGCACGGCTTTCTACGACCGCCTGCTGCAAGTCAACGCCCGCGGAGTGTTCCTGGGCATCAAACACGGCACCGCGGCGATGTCCGGCCGAGGCGGAGGTTCAATCGTGAACCTGACGTCGATCTCGGCGTCCATCGGGCAAGTCGGCGTGCATCTCGGGTATGCGGCCTCTAAGGGCGCAATCAAGTCGATGACCACCACCGCAGCCGTCCACTATGCGGCCGAGGGCATCCGGGTCAACGCGGTAGCCCCCGGCTTGCTGCCCCCAATGCGAACGTCCCGCGGCTCGACGGATCCGGTGTGGCGGGCGAAGCAGGTCGAGGGCGTGCCGATGGGACGGACTGGGGAGGTGCAGGAGGTCGCTGATGTGATCCTGTTCCTGGCCTCGGCGGAATCCTCGTATGTAACCGGAGTGGAAATCCTGGCTGACGGGGGTTACACGGCCCAGTAGGCGGTTTTTGGACGCTGGGGCTCCTGCGGGAGGCGGCGGGAGTCCCAGCGCCGTGAAGGTGACATCGTGCCGCCGCCTAGCTGCTGTCTCGCACCGACTCCCGCTTCGGCCTGGGCTTCCCCCGACCCGCCCTTTTGACCACCGCTTGTCCCTCGCCCAACCGGCGCTCAGGACCTTCCAATCGTCCGCATCGCGCCAATCCCAGCGGCCGATCGCCCCCGGTCCGGAGCGCCCCCGATTCGCCCACAGGTCACTGCTGGCCTCGCCCCTCCGGCACCCGCCTCCTCCGCTGCCTCTCGACCTCGCGCCAACGCCTCCCGCTGCCCCTCCGCCTCACGCCAACTCGTCCCGCTGCCCCTTCGCCTCGCGCCAGTTCCTCCCGCTGCTACTCCGCCTCGCGCCGGTCATCCGCCTCCCGCAACGCCTCCCGCCCTTCCTCCGCCTCGCGCCAGTTCCTCCAGCCGAGCCCTTCGCGCCACGCCTGCCCGCCGTCGAACTCCGCTGCCGTGATCCCCACCTCTACCTCAACCGGCCGTCACCGACCGGCCCGCGCGGTACGTTCACCGGACCACCCCCGCGGTGGCGAGACGGAGGCGAAGCCGGTGGAACTGAGGCAGGTCGAACACTTCCTGGCGGTAGTCCGGCACGGCAACTTCACCCGCGCCGCCCAGGACGTGCACGTCGTGCAGTCCGCTCTCAGCGCATCCATCCGGAAGCTGGAAGCCGACCTTGGCGCGGAACTGTTCGACCGCACCACGCGCCGGGTCACCCTCACCCCCGCGGGCGAGGCCCTCCTGCCGCTGGCCCGCCAAATCGCCGCGGATGTCGACTCCGCCCGAGGCGAGGTAGCCGCCGTGACCGGCCTCGCGCGCGGCCGGGTGTCGATCGGGACCATCCAGACCCTGACCGTCATCGATCCGACGCTGTCCCGCACGATCTACCTGACCGGCCGCTCGGCAAACCTCACCAACCCGGCGGCACGGGCGCTGCTGGCCCACCTCCTCGCCTGACCCCGCGCACCGGCGCGAGCACCAACGCGAACCCCAGCAACCCCAACACCAACGCGACGGTCGTCAACCCGGTAATCCCGGCAACGAACGCCAACGCGAACGCCCTGCCGCCGAACCGCCGCAGCAACCGAACAACATCCCGAGTAGCTCCGTCGACCTGCTCGACCTCGACTGCCAGGTTGACGGTGGCCGCCGAGCCGACGTCAGTCGCAGACCCGGCGCTAACCGCCGCCTCGACACTGGCCGCAGCCTCGACACCGACCATCGGATTGGCGCTGGGCACCCGGCGGTCGCTCGCCACCGGCTCGCCGCAAGCCGACGGGTCGACGTTGGCCACCGAGTCGCCGTTGCCCGCAGGCTCGGCACTAGCCACCAATTCGACGTCGGCCGCAAGCCCGCCGCTAGGTACCGATTCGGCACCGGCCGCAGATTCGGGGCCAGCCGCCGATTCGATCTCGGCCACAAACCCAGCTCCAGCCACCGACCCGATCTGGTACGCAAGCCCGGTGCCAGCCACCGACTCGACGTGCGCCGCGGGCTCAGGGCTCGCCACCGGCCCGACGCCGACTGCCGACACGACCTGCGCCGCGGACTCGGGGCTCGCCACCGGGCCGACGGCCGACACGTCACGCGCCGCCTCATTGACGCTGGCCACCGTGCAATCGACCGCCGCCGCGAGGGTGGCGTCCTCAGGCGCGCTCCCACGCTCGTCCGTCGCGTCGAGGGCAGCGTCGTCCGGTGCGATCCCGCGGACGTCCACGTCTCCCCCACCGACTAGACCGGTTTCGGTGTCGGCGGACCGGTCCGCCGACACGTCGCCGTCGAGGTGCCGGTCGTCGTTTCGGCCGGAGTTCTCGGCGGAATCGCCAGGCGCAGACGTCATGCGCTGAGTATTGGCGTGCGTCGACTTCCCAGTCCAACACCTGTTTTCGCTGCGATTCAGCGATGAAATCGATCGCCCGCTCGGAGGCTGATCGACGTGACTGTCGCCGTCGGCTCGACGGCACCCGGGTCAGGCAAAGACCACCTCCTCACTTCCGACCAGCTTCACGCCTGCCGTGGACAGTTCCTCGTTCACGCGGGCGCTCTCCTCGGCGGCGGAGCGTTCGTCGTCGTACGTGGCGTGGGCGTCTCGGACCAGCGTGACTTCATGGCCGCGGTTGAGGGCGGCCAAGGCGGTGGCTCGGACGCAGAAGTCGCTCTGCATTCCGGTCACGACCAGCGGGGTCGACTCCGGCAGCAGGGAGCCCAACTGGGTGTCGGCGAAGGAGTCGGGTGTCCGTTTGTCGACTACGTGCTCGCCGGGGCGGACCTCGTGCACCAATTCCCAGCCGGAGGTCCCGGGCGCGTCGGGATCGTCGCCGGTGCCGTTGTTCCGGATGTGCACCACCTGTGCGCTCGCGGCTCGCGCCCGTTCCAGGACATGCGTGATCGCGGCGGCGACGCGGTCGGCATCTGGTACGGGGGTGGGAGGGAGCAGCATGTTGTTCTGGACGTCGATGAGAAGCAGCGCGGGAACCATGCCGGAAGCATCTCAGCGGGCACCGACAAAAACGGAGCCTCGGCGTTCGCCCACAAGGATGAACACAGGACGAGGCTTTCGCAGTGGTCTGACGGCACAGGTATCTGGAGGGCGGCTCTTCGGCATCGTCAAGCTGGCCTCGGATTCGTGCGCGCTACGAGTCTCGCCGTTCCTGGGCGGATTCCTGCTGGGGCGACGGTCGTGGATGCCGCATCGGGCGTTGCCGGGCGACTGGGTAACGCGCCAGGGGGTGCGCCTCGTCCAATCGGTGGCGGGCGCGGCGGGGTACGTCGTCCGATGGGGAGACCCAGCGGCGCGTCGAGTCGTCTGGCGGGGAGGTTCGCGGAGCATTCGGCGGCGGAATGGCGGAGCGACGCCGGGCGGCGCGGCGCAGGAAAACTACGGCCAGCACCACGAACACCGCGGCGACGGCCACCAGGAGCCACCAAGCTTGCATTCGTCCTCCCGTCGTGGGTGGGTCGCACGCAAGGGTGCCCGTTCAGCCTGAGGACAGCGCGATGTCCACACCGCCGGGTGTCACCGGAACGGGGGGTTGTTTGCTGGATAATCGCGGAGTGCCGGACGGGTCCTGCGTTATCGACGCTAACAGCGCCGCATAACAACGAGGCTTCCGCTCACAGCGGCCGCATAACGGCGGGCTTCGCAGCGAAGCACACGGACGGGCCGTGACGAGGCAACGCTCCGGGTGCGAAGAACCTCGTCGGGCAGCAACTCTCGCGGAGTTTGGCATCGAGAGCGACCCGCCACACAACAAGGATGTCGGCTGGAATGGCTGGGGCGGAAACACGCGACTCGTGACGCTGAGCGCCTGAACTCGCAGCGACGCCGAGGCCTCCACTCAAAAATCTCATCAGAGGGCGTGTTCAGCGACGGCGCGCCCGGGTTCTACGTCCTCGGCACGGTCGTGCAGACCGCGGCGGTCGGCTACTGGGTGGTGCCGAAGATCTGGCGCACGGCTTCACCGCGTGCCGCGACATCCACCCGCGGGCGACTCACTTCACCCCATCCCGAAGCGCCGAAACCCGATCCACCGCCGCAGTGAAATCCGCACTCGGCAGGGATCCGTCCGACAACCCGGCGGCCAGCGCGGAAGCGGCATCGTCCCCCTGGCTCACGTCTCGGGCCGAGGCCAGGATCAGATCCATCCCCGCCTTCGCGGCCAGCACGGCGCGGTTTCCCGGTCCGCCATAGGACTTCAGTGCGCCAGCTTCCAAGGCATCCGTCACGGTCACCCCGGCGAAGTTTGTCTTGGTTCGGAGTTCCTGCACGGCAGTTGGCGAGAGCCCAGCGGGGCGGGAGGCGTCCAAGGCTGGGTACACAGCCCAAGAGAGCATCACGAGCTTCACGCCAGCGTCGACGACTGGGTGGTAGGGAGCCTCGTCCTTGGCACGCAGTTCGGACAGGGGCACGTTCAGCGTCACCGGGCCGACGTCCGTGTTGCTTCCGGCGGGGACTGCGCCCAGGCCGGGGAAGTGCTTGGCCGTCGCGGCGACGCCTGTCGACTGCTGTGCCGTGACGAAATCCCGGCCCAGTGTGCCGGCCACCTGGGGGTCTTGGCTGTAAGAGCGGCCGTATTTGTCGATGAAATTCCCCGGTTGGCGGTAGACATCCAGAACCGGCGCGAGGTTGACGTTCATGCCTACCCCGGCGAGGTTCTGGCCCGCACCAGTGCCCGCGGCTTTGGCTGCGGCAGACGGATCCGCGGACTGGGCTATCTGCTTCTCCGACAGCACGGGTTCGCCGGGCAGCCGACGGACCTTGCCGCCTTCCTGATCGGTCATCAGCAGCAACGGACGGTGCACCGGGCTTTGCGCGTTCGCGTCCCGGAATTGTCGTACCACGTTGGTAATCTGCTGGGAGCTTGAGATGTTTTCGCCGAAGAAGATCACGCCTGCTGCCTCGCCGGCGCGGATTCGTTGCAGCAACGAGGCTGGCGGCGTCAGACCAGGATAGGAGTAGATCACCCGCTGTCCGGCCAGTTGCCGCGGCGTGAGTCCAGCGGGAGTGGCGGCGACCGTGCTCATCGCGAGCACCGTCACGGCCATAGCCAGCAATGCCTTCCGACGCTTCATGTGACCTCCGTTCGCGAGCCCTAGGACAACGCTAACCCCCGGCGGGCGGGCGTGCTCAGCTGCCGATGGGGGGTTAGCGCGGCGAACGAGATCGCGGTGAGGCGGAAGGATGGCGGGCAATACGATAGGAGGCGGGCTCGGGCAACGCGATAGCTTGTGAGCTCGGGCAGAGCGACAGCTGGCGGGCTCCGGCAGAGCGACAGTCGGCGAACTCAGACAAAGCGATAGCTGGTGAGCTCGGGCAGAGCGACAGCTGGCGGGCTCCAACAAAGCGGCAGTCGGCGGGCTCGGGCAAAGCGGCAGTCGGCGGGCTCCGACAAAGCGACAGATGACGGGCTCGCGCAAACGACAGTCGGCGAGCTCCGACAAAGCGACAGATGGCGAGCCTGGACAAAGCGACAGTCGGCGGGCTTGGGTACGCGGCGGGTCGTTCGCATGCCCGCGCCTGGCCAGGACCGAGCGGAGCTGGGCGTCCCGGCTCCCGGCTCCCGGCTCCCGGCTCCCGGCTCCCGGCTCCCGGCTCCCGGCTCCCGGCTCCCGGCTCCCGGCTCCCGGCTCCCGGCTCCCGGCTCCCGGCTCCCGGCTCCCGGCTCCCGGCTCCCGGCTCCCGGCTCCCGGCTCCCGGCTCCCGGCTCCCGGCTCCCGGCTCCCGGCTCCCCCGGCTCCCGGCTCCCGGCTCCCGGCTCCCGGCTCCCGGCTCCCGGCTCCCGGCTCCCGGCGACAATGCAACGGCTCGCTGCTGCCCGCACCCGCGGACGCCAGCAGTACCGGCACCTGGCCGTTCCTCGCAACGAACCACACCGACAGTCCTCAGTGGACAATCAAACCCAGTAAGCCACCCGAGCCCGGTAATTGCGCAGCACCAGCATCGCCAGCGACCAACCGACCACGGTCACCACACCGGCGACCAGCCAGTGCGTCCAGCTTTGCTGCTGCCCGACCAGCGGCGCGCGCACGATCTCGACGAAGTGATAAACCGGATTGAGCTGCAGCAAATTCACCGCGAGTGACCCGAATCCTTCGTGCGAGGTCTGGTTCATCGCCCGGACCTGGTCCATCGACCACATGATCGGCGTCGCGTAGAAGAGCATCGTGATGAAGCTCTGGATCACCGGCGGGATGTCGCGGAACCTCGTCGACACCACGCCGAACAGCAGCACCACCCACGCACCGTTCAGCACGACCAGGACCAGTGCGGGCACGGCGAGCAGCATTCCCCAGCCGAGTCCGGGGTGCAGCAACGCGTATCCCTTGTCCACCAAACGATACGGGTGCGAAAGCTTGCCGAAGAAGATCGCCAGCACCATTACATACACGACGAGGTTGTGCGCCAGATACAACGTCTGCCGCCACACCGTGCGCAGCGCGTACACCGACACCGGAGCCGGCAGCTGCTTGATCATCCCTTCGTTCGCGATGAACGTTTCCGAGCCTTCAACGATGCAGCCGTTCATGAAGTTCCACAGGATGAGCCCGGTGGTGATGCTCGGCAGCAGGGTCGAGATGGACGTGCCGAACAACGCGGAGTTCACCACGCCCAGCGCGAGCGCGGTGACCGCCATCCCGACGGTGATCCACAACGGTCCCAGCGACGAACGCCGGTAGCGCTGCTTGATGTCCTGCCACGCGAGCAACGCCCACAGTTCCCGGGCACGCAACCCGGCCTGCAGATCAGCGAAGGCTCGACGCCAGCTTCTCGGGTCCGCGTCGATCGCGGGCGGAGCGGTCATGACGACGAACCTAGCCGCGATCGCCGTTCTCGGCCAACACGCGACTACGGTGTGCCGGGTGAGCTTTTTCCTGTCCCGCGTCCTTTCCGCACTTCGTGACGGCGGCGACACTGTGCTGTTCCACCACGACGACACCACCATGACGTACCAGGCGGCGGCAGACCTGCTGTCGCGGCTGCACAGCGGACTTGCCGAGGTACGCGGCATGGTGGCGATCGACGCCGCCAATCGGCCGGAAGTGGTGCTCACTCAGCTTGCCGCGCAGCTGCGGGGGCTGGAAGTCGTGCTGATCGCGGCGTCCGCGAGCCGTCCGGCGCGGGCGGCGGCGCTCGCGGCGACCGGGGCGACCTTGCTCACCGATGTCGAACTCGACACACTCGCCGCGGCACAACCGTCTATTCCGGACACTTTACCCAATAGCGTCACGGCGATTTTCCCCAGCGGCGGCACCACCGGCACACCGAAACTGATCCGGCACAGCGGGATCTACGATGGCGTGGCCCACATCTTCCAACCGGACGGCACCAAAACCGCGCTCGTCACCGCGCCGCTCACGCACATGACCGGCAACGCGGCCGTTCTGGGTGCGCTCTGCTGCGGCAACACCGTGGTACTGCACCGGGAGTTCAACGCCGAGAAGCTTCTCTCCGATGTGGAGCGTCATCGCATCACTACGCTTTCCCTTACTCCGCCCCGACTCGCCGCCGTACTCGACCATCCGCAGCTGTCCACTACGGACGTCTCCAGCGTGCAGCAGCTCTCCCTCGGCGCCGCACCGCTGCCGCCGACGCGGTTGGCCGAGGCGCTCAAGGTGTTCGGTCCGGTCGTCGGACAGGGCTACGGGCTCACCGAAGCGCCGATGATCGCCAGCATCTCCGCGGACGAAGTCCTTGCCCGGCCGGAACTCCTCGGTTCCGTCGGCCGCATCGTGCCCGGAATGGAGGCCCGGATCGAGGACGGCGAAGTGCTCGTCCGCGGACTGTCCATGATGGACGGCTACCACGGACAGCCGCCGATCGGCGACGGCTGGCTGCGCACCGGCGACCTCGGCCGCTTCGACGAGGACGGCTACCTCTACCTCGAGGACCGGATCGACGACGTCATCGTCACTGGCGAGCACGGCACGAAGGTCTCTTCGACCACCGTGGAGCACGCACTTCTCAGCCACCCCAAGGTGAAAGCCGCCGCGGTCGTCCCCGCACCGGGCCCGGACGGAACCCTGCTGCACGCCGTGGTGGTCGCCGAAAACACGACCGCTGACGAACTGCGCGACCAGGTCCGCGCCGAACTCGGCGGCGAGCACTTTGTACCGTCCACTGTGGAGTTCAGCGACGAGCTGCCGCTGACCCCAGTGGGCAAAGTGGACAAACAGCGGCTCAAGCGTTGACCGACCGGCCCAGCAACCGTTCCCGGTGATGTTCCTCGTGCAGGTCCCGCCGCCGGGCATGCAGCAGCTGCGCCAGCGTCACCTTGCCGAGCACCCGCGACGGATCGTGCCGGTCGACCACCAGCGCCTGCGTCGTGTGCCCGAGCGCCAGTTCGTTCGCGACATCCCGCAGAGTGTCGTCCCCGAACACGACGACATCAGCCGACATCTGCACGTCCGGTTGGTGCGTCATCACTTCATGCACGAAGAACGTCTCAAGTGGATCAGTCGTGTACTCCCGAGTGAGGTGCAGCCGACGCCGCGCGATCTTCTCCGTGAGCACAGAACGCTTGAGCAGCAACACCGAAAGCGCGTACGCCGAGAACGACGCGACGACGAGCGGCAGCAGATAACTCCACGCGTGGGTCAGCTCCAAAGTGAACACAATGCCGGTGAACGGCGACCGCATCACGCCGCCGACGACCGCGGCCAGCCCGCACGTCGCCCAGAACCCGGGCGCGACATGCGGTAGCAAGCCGCCCTCCGCGGCGCCCAGCGCGGCACCGATCATGAACACCGGCGCCAGCACGCCGCCGGAAGTCCCTGATCCCAGGGAAAGCGCCCAGATCAGCGTTTTCACGACCAGGATCCCGACGATCAGCGACGCGGTCGCGTGCCCGGTGAGCAGCGTGTCGATCACGTCGTAGCCGACGCCGAGCGCGTGCGGTTCGATCAGGCCGCCGATGCCGATCACCAGGCCGCCGATCGCGGGCCACCACATCCAGTGCACCGGCAGCCGCCCGAAGAGATCCTCGGCGAAGTAGACGAGCGCGGTCGCGCCGATCGCCAGCAACCCGCCGGTCAGACCGGGGACGAGCGCGAGACCGTCGGCGGCCGGGCCGGGGTTGGCCCCGGTGAACGGGACCCCGAAGACCGGTCCGGTGCCGAGCAGGAACCCACGGCACACCGTCGCGACGCACACCGCGGCAGCCACCGGAACCAGACTGCGCGGCCGCCACTCGAACAGCAGCAACTCCACCGCCAGCAGGACGGACGCGAGCGGCGCGTTGAACGTCGCCGCCATCCCGCCCGCGGCACCGGCGACCAGCAGCGTCTTGCGTTCGTCCGCGGACAGCTTCAGCAGCTGCGCGAGGATCGAACCGACCGCGCCGCCGGTCATGATGATCGGCCCCTCGGCCCCGAACGGACCACCGGTGCCGATGCTGACCGCCGCCGACACCGGCTTCAGCACCGCGACGCGCGGGGCCACCCGGCTGCCTCCGGTGAGGATCGCTTCGATCGCCTCCGGCATGCCGTGCCCGCGGATCTTCTCCGAGCCGTAGCGCGCCATCAAGCCGATCACGAGCCCGCCGACGACCGGGGCGAGCAGCACGAGCCACCACGGATGGTGCTGCGCGCCCGGCGCGACGAGATCCGTGGCGACGCGTTGGTAGAAGACCAGGTTGGTGATCAAGCCGATGAGCTTGAGCAGGGCGAACGCCGCCACCGCCGCCGCGCCGCCCACCGGCAGCGCGATCGCGGTGATCAACAGCATTCGAGGATTGACTGCGAAGTCGCCGAGGTGCGCGGCCCGCGCTGGAACCTTCACAGCCGGCCCGGCCCCGCCGTGGGCACGCCCGGTGCCGATTCCGCCGCCAGGACCAGGTCGCGGACCGCGGTCGAGACCGCCTCGTTCCGCGCGGCCGGAATTTCCGTCAGCAGTTCGGACAGCGCACGCTGGCGTCGGCCGACGACTCCGGCGACGACCTCACGCCCGGCAGTGGTGACCTCCATGGTCACCACCGTGCGTCGATGCTCGTCCTCGCCGCGCACGACGTACCCGTGCGCCTCGAGCTTGTCGGCCAGCCGGGTGACCGACGACGCGTTCACGCCCATCGCCTCGGCAAGCCGGGAACACGGCACGCGTCCCAAGCTGTCGAGCACCACCAGCAATCGCACCTGCGGGAAGGTGACGCCGCGCGGGGCGGCGTGCGCGCTGTCCCAGGCCACGGCCACGAGCACGCGAGTCAGCCGCTCGAGATCGGCCACGTCATCCGACAAACCTTGCATAGTGCAAAAGTTGCTATAGACAAGGCTTCAGGTCAAGGGTGTGTTCGGTCACCAGGGGTTCCTCCCCGGGCGCCGGTTTTGTCGGTGATCTTGGCTAGGGTGGGGTCCGGCGACGCGGAGGTGAGCCGGTGGAGCACCACCCACTCCGGGGCAACCCCGGGGAGCAGCACGACACGTACCCACAGCGCCCCGCGCAGCGGCGGCACGCTCCGCGTGCGAGACAGCGCGGATGAACGGAGAACGAGTCGCCTCCGCGTCGCTGCTCGAACCGATGCCGGTGTGGCGATGGCCGGTCGCCCGGTGGACCACGTTCGACGAATGCGCCGCCGCCCTCGACCTCACGCCGGGCGAACTGTCCTGGTTCGCCGACGAACGCGGCTGGCACCGGCGGTCCCGGCCGGTGCTGCGGCATTACCGCTGCCGCTGGATCCCCACGTCCACCGGCGGCGCGCGGCTCATCGAACAGCCGAAACCCCGGCTGGCCGAGGTGCAGCGCCGGGTCCGCAGGCACGTCCTCGACGCGCTGCCGGTCCACGAGGCCGCGCACGGTTTCCGCCGCGGCCGCTCGATCCACACCTGCGCCCGTCCGCACTCCGGGCAGGACATGGTGGTGCGGCTGGATCTGGCCGGCTTCTTCCCGACCGTGACCGCGACGCGGGTGCGGTCGCTGCTCGACTTGGCCGGTTACCCGCCTGCCGTCGCGGCCGCCATCGCCGGGATCCTTACGACGCGCACGCCGGTCGACGTCCTGCGCTCCGCGCCCGCCCGATCGGCCATGCTGGGCCATCTCGCCGGCACGCACCTCCCGCAAGGCGCGCCGTCGTCGCCTTCGGTCGCCAACGCGGTCACCCATCACCTGGATCGCAGGCTCTCCGGCCTCGCCGACGTGCTGGGCGCGAACTACACCCGCTACGCCGACGATCTGGCCTTCTCCGGCGACGCGAGCCTGCCGCTGCACCGGCTGCTGCCGGGCGTCCGGCGGATCGTGACCGACGAGGGCTTCCGCCTGCGCGACGACAAGACGTCAGTGAAACCGGCTTACCGGCAACAGCGCGTCGCCGGATTGGTGGTGAACGCCGCTCCGGCCGTCGCCCGCGCCGAGTACGACGAACTGCGGGCCCTACTGCACAACTGCGCCCGCACCGGCCCGGCGCCGCAGAACCGCGCGGAGCACCCGGACTTCCGCGCGCACCTGCTGGGCCGGATCGCGTGGATCAGCGCCACGAACGCGACCCGCGGCACGAAATTGCGCGGCCTGTTCGACCGGATCGACTGGTCGTGAACGCACCGGTTCAGACCGATAACAGGCTGAGATTCCGCTCCATCTCGGCCCACCATCCGGCCGCCGGAACATCCCGCGGCTGAATCATCGAGGCTTTGACCAGAATGTCGGGCCGGTTTTCTCGCCAAGCGTAGGAAAAAAGCTCGTCATAATGCACCCGGGGAAGCCATCCCTGTTCCCGGCCCGCTTCCAAACGCATGAGCTGCCGAGCAAGATCCATGCTGCTTCGCTCACAACTGCGAAACGCGCTCGAAAACCTTTGCACGCCCGCCGCGTCACCCCGCCGAACCGCCTGGCAGGCAAGGAAAAGCGCCGTCACGGCCAGGACGTCCGACCGATGCACCCCGCCCTCCGCCGCCAGATGTTCCGCCAGCTGGAAACTGCGCTTTCGTCGCCCTAGGCGCACCATTTCCGCCAGAGCTCGCTGCTGCCGAATGAGATATTCGTCTTCCCACAGGTTCTGCACAGCGTTTCCTCCCCTGCGCCCGGTCCCGACCCAGGCCGCTTCCCGGTACAGGATGCTCCACCAGGGTGACAGATACGTCGGCGACACTCAGCCGTTCGGAGCAAAATATCACCCGGGGGCATCGACAGTACCCGACCGCGCAAGTCCGGGAATCCTTGTTGTGCCTCAGGAATCGGGCCACTCTGGATGGTTGGCAGGAGTTCGGCGCACGGGTCGGTTTTCGCATCAGACTCGCCGCCTGGGTTGGGTTGCCGGTGCGGATGGGGTCGGTTGCTGCGGAATCCGCATTCTTTGGGTGACTGGCCTTAGTGGACACCCGTGTGCGAGCGGGGGCGATAGTTGCGAAACGCTTTCACAGCAAGGGCTTGTTGCCTGCAAGCGGAGCGGGCCTCCGGGCGGTTCGTGTCTTGGTTGCCTTGGGCGGCGTGGTTTTTCGGGTTTGATTTCCGGGCTCGATTTCACCCGTTTGGCGCAGTCGGGGCCGTGGGATCGGGGCGGAGGGCTGCTCTCAGGCGAGCAATGAAGCGTTGGGAGGGAAGGCTTGCGCGCGGAAGAGGTCCGGCACGCGGCAGCCGGGCGACACGGAGAGCGGGCGAAGCTAGTGGCGGCCAATTGGCGGCCCGGCAACGTGAAGAAGTTTGCGGTGCCCAGACAAGATCCAACCCCGCCAGATCCCGTCGAGAACTGAGCTGCTCAGGCAAGGACGCAACCCCCACCGGGCACCGGGCACCGGGCACCGGGCACCGGGCACCGGGCACCGGGCACCGGGCACCGATGGTCGTTCAGCCAAGCTGCAGCCCCGCAAAGTCGCCAGGCGCGCTCAACCGCCCGGTCAGCCCGTCGCTGACCGAACTCCCGGCAGGGTTACCCCACCCGCCACTGTCGAAACCCCCGCATAGAACGCCGAGCCGTCCAGCCCCTCACAACCCGGCCGCGGCCAGCCCGGCCCTCCCCAGGGCCAGGCTGACGCATCAGGCAATCCCGCAACCGGCCCGCACCGGCAGCGGCGTGTTCCCCGGAACCTCGGGACAACCCGGCGGAACCGGAGCGCCTCAGGCGACCTCGGTGCGGCTGCCGCCGGGGGCGTGCAGCCCCAGCATGTCCAGCAGCAGGGCGCATTCCTGCGCGTCTTTGGCCCGCGACGCGACGGCCAGCGCTGCCTTGCGGCGGCGTTCCTCCTGCCGGGCCGCGTCCGTGTCGTCCACGAGGTCTGGCGCCGGGTGCAATCCGGTGGTCAGGTCTCGCATGGTGGCTCCTCCCCGATCGGCGTGGGCACGGGTTGTCCGCGCTCCCTGCACACCCCTTCAACGGCCGACCCGCACCGGATGTTCCGATGACTCCGGTCACGTCAGCCAGTCAGGCCAGAATGGCACACGACGGGAGCCGCCGGGTGCGACGCCGGAAACGGGCCGTGCGCTGGGCGGGAAGTCCAATAGTCCTAAGTGGACACAGCGGGAAAGCGCCCATTCGGGTGGCGTGAGTGGCCTCACCCGGCCGGGCGAGCCACTATCCACGCTGTGCATCCCGACCGGCGCCCCGTGCGCACCGCTCTCGTCGGGATGACTGTGCTCGTCCTCGGCGTCCTCACCGCGCTCCAGGCGCCGAATCTGCCGATCATCGGCGACGGCACCGCGTATGCCGCCGAGTTCAGCGAGGCCGCAGGCCTCCAGACCGGCAACGACGTGCGGGTCGCGGGGGTGAAAGTCGGCCGGGTGTCGGAGGTTTCGCTCGACGGCGCGTCCGTCCGGGTGTCCTTCCGGGTGTCGGGGGCGTGGCTCGGGGACCGGACATCCGCGTCGATCCGGATCAAAACGTTGCTCGGGCAGAAGTATCTCGCGCTCGATCCGGTCGGCGTCGGGTCGCTGGATCCGGACACTCCGATTCCGCGCGACCGGACCACGGTTCCGTATGACGTCCTGCCCGCGTTCCGGCAGCTGGCCACGACCGTCGACGCCATCGACACCACTCAGCTGTCACAGAGCTTCCGCGCCATTTCCGACACGTTCGCGCACACCCCGGCCGACGTCCGCGCCACGCTGACCGGACTGTCGCGGCTGTCCGATTCCCTCTCCGCCCGCGATACGAAACTGGCTCACCTTTTGGCTCAGGCACGCACGGTTTCCGCCACCCTCGCCGACCGCGACACCCAGCTGACCCGGCTTCTCACCGACGGCAACCAGCTGCTGGACGAGGTACAGAAACGCGAATCGGCCATTCAGTCGCTGCTCGACGGAGCCCGCCGGTTGAGCAGCGAAGTGTCCGGACTCGTCGCCGACAACGACCGTGAGCTCGGCCCAGTGCTCGCCCAGCTCGACCAGCTCACCGCGTTGCTCGAACGAAACCGCGCCTCGCTCGCGGACGGAATCCGCGAACTGGCCCCGCTCGTCCGCTTCGCCGCGAACCTCACCGGCAACGGCCGCTGGATCGACGGTTACCTGTGCGGCCTGATCCTTCCCGCGATCGGACCGGTCAACGAGCACGGCTGCTTCAGTCCATGAGCCCCGGTCCGCCGGTGATCCGCACGGTGACCTGGTTGTCGTTGTACGTGTAGGCCTCGTAAGAGAACTCGACGCCGGTCTTCTCGACGTGCTCGGTCCACGCCCGGTACTCGTGCCGTTTCCAGCCGGGGAAGTTGAAGAACTCGTCGAAGTGCACGATGCTGCCGACGCGCAGCCGCGGGCCGACGTTGTCCAGCACCGTCTTCGCCGAGCTGTAGAGATCGCCGTCGACGTGCACGAAATCGACCGGACCGGAGTGCTTCTCGAGGAATCCGGGCAGGCTGTCGGAGAACAGTCCGACGACGAGTTCGGCTCCCGGCACGTCGGGCAGATCGTCGCGGGCGAAGGCGCCGGCGGGCATGCCGTTGAGCCACGCTTCGGGCAGGCCGTCGAACGAATCGAAGCCGTACACCTCGGTCGCCTCGCGCGCGGCGGTGATGGTGCGCAACGTGTTTCCGGACGCGACGCCGAACTCCAGCGCCATCCCGCCGGTGGGCGCGAGGGAAAGCGCATATTCCAGTGTTTCCTTCGGGCTGCCGAAATGCTGTGCCCCGATCAGGCTTTCGCGCGCGAAGATGTTGCTCTCCAACGCCGCGTCCTGATCGCCGGCGTACACGATGTCGCGACGGCTGCGGATCTCGAACTCGACCACGCGGTCCAGCAGGCGGTCGCCCTGCCGGACGACCTCCGACCGCAGGTCCTCGCGCGTCCGTTCCAGTTCCGCGCGCAATTCCGCGCGCAGTTCGGTGATCTGCTCGGCGTGCGGATCGTGCAGGCGGGCCGCGGCCCGGCGCAGCACCAGGCCGGCCTTCCGGCGCAGCGCAGGGCCCAAAGTCCTTGTCGTCAGCCGATCTTGGCTTTCCTGGTTCATCCCGGGACGATAGCGGACAACCGGAAACCCGTCCGAACTGCCCGGTCTACCCGGAAGCCGCCGACCGCCTGACCACCGCGGATCCTTGTGCCGCCGCGCATAACGTCGCGTTTCCTTCTCCGTCCACTGTGTACAGATCACAGCGGCACGTTGCCCGCGAACGGCTTGCTTGGACGACCGTCGCTTCCGCCCGCAGCAGCACGCCGTCCGCGGGAACGAGGTAGTCGATGGAAAAGCCGCTCGTCAGCAATTGCGGACCGAGCACGGTTCCGGCGGCGAAGGTGAGCGCGTTGTCGGCGGCGTAGGCGAGGACGCCGCCGTGCAGATAGCCGTTCTGCTGCCGGAGCTCGTCGCGGACGTCCAGTTCCAGCACCGCCCGTCCGTCGCCGAATTCCTCGATCCGCGCGCCGAGCAGAACGCTGAACGGTTGCGCGGCGAGCCCGGCGCGCGCGAAGTCTATGTCCATTTTCAGTCCTCACTTCAGTAGTGAAGTACTTCAGTAGTGAAGTGAGGATGGCGGCGCGGAGAGAACACTGTCAAGATCCCCGCATGGCCGCCGACGAACGTCTTTTCTTCCTGCTGCAGAGCGCGGCGCACCGGCTGCGCGTCGAGGGCGACCGCCGCTGCCTCGCTGCGGGCGGCGTGACGACCGCGCAGCTCGGCGCGCTGCTCGCGGTGCACGACCAGCCCGGGCTCACCCAGCGGGAACTGGCCACTGAGCTGGGCCAGCGCGAATCGGCGATCACCGCGATGACCGGACGGCTGGTCGACGCGGGGCTGATCGTCCGGCGGCAGCATCCGGAACAGCACCGGGCGCTGGTCCTGGACCTGACGGCGGAGGGGAACGCGACGATCGCCCGGTTGCGGCCGGTGATCGACTCGTTCAACCGCGAGTTGCACGCGCTGCTCGGGGACGCGTTCGGGCCGACCAGCGAGGCGCTGCGGTATCTGGCTGGCTGGCCGGGCTGACACGACCCCAAGCCACGCCCATGCGGCGCACGCTGCGCGAACCCGCTAGCCGATGCGCCTTCTGCGGGATGCGACTGTGCGTGAGGGGAACCCTGACGGAATCAGATTCCCTGAGGGGCCCCCGCACGCACAGTCGCGGAAGCGCGCCGGGCAGCGTTAGGGGCCGGTCCGGGTGCCAGGCCGCCCCACGCACCGGCTAGCTTCACCAGATGTCACCCGCCACACGCGCCCCCGCAGCCTCGCGGCAACGTGCGGGCCGCACCATGTCCGGTGTGGCGATCATGGCGGCCCGGCTCTGGTGGGCCTGGCAGACGGTCCGGTCCGCAGGCGTTGCTTACCTCTCGGCTCAGCGTTCGGAGCCGTCCCCGCCCTGTTCGGCGAGGAATCGCTCGAACTGCGAACCCAGTTCGTCCGCGGTCGGCATGTGTTCCTGCGATTCGGCGAGCAGGCTGTGCCCGGACGCTTCGGTGAACGTGTCGTACTGACGTTCCAGCGCGCGCACCACGTCGGCGGATTCCTCGGATTCGGCCACCTGACGGTCGATTTCCGCCTTGGCCACCTCGGCCGCAGTGCGGAGTTCGCCGTCGGGCAGGCGCAAGCCGGTGGCCTTGCCGATCGAGTCGAGGATCGTCAGCGCGGCGGCCGGGTAGGTCGACTGCGCCAGGTAGTGCGGCACGTGCGCGGCGAAGCCCATCGCGTCGTGGCCCCATTCGCCGAAGCGGTACTCGAGCATCGCGGCGGCGCTGCCCGGGACCTGCATGCGGTTCGGCAGCGGCTGGTGCTCCCCGACCAGGTGTTCGCGGGTCGCGTGCGCGGTGACGCCGAGCGGGCGCGTGTGCGGGGCGCCCATCGGGATCCCGTGGTACCCGACGGTGAGCCGCACGCCCCAGCGCTCCACCAGCTGCCGCACGGCGGCCGCGAACAGCTCCCATTCGCGGTCCGGCTCGGGGCCGGACAGCAGCAGGAACGGGATGCCGTCGTCGTCGTGCAGCAGGCGCACGACCAGCTCGGGGGCCTCGTATTCCTCCCAGTGGTCGACCGCGTAGATCATCGACGGGCGGCGCGACCGGTAGTCGATGAGCCGGTCGACGTCGAACCGCGCGATGACCCGGTTCTCCACCTCGCCGGCCAGGTGGTCAGTGACCAGCTGCCCGGCCGACCCCGCGTCCATGAAGCCCTCGAAGAAGTGCAGAAGCACCGCTCCGTCCAGGTCGGGGACGTCCGAGTCCACCTCGTACAGTTCCTCGGGATCGAGTCCCACCGGATCCTCCTGCTGCTCGCTTGCACGGACGTACGCGATACAACGCGGCCCGGCTGCGAATCCATCCCGCGCGCGGCGGAAATAGTAACGCCCCGCACTCACCAGCCACCCCGGATCGGGGCATCGTGACACTTGTCGTGGGCATCGACCCCCGCGCTCAGGCACTCTGAGCACGTGAACATCGAGGAATCCACCACGCTTGAACTGCGGCTGCGCCCGCCCGAACACCGGGTGAGCCGCCGGGCGATCGGCCACTGGGCGGCGTCCGCGGGGGCGGGCTGGCTGCTCGTGCTCGCGGTGCAGGCGGTGGTGGTCGCGACCGCGGACGACCCGCCGTCGTGGCTCACGGTGACGCTGCTGCTCTCCTGCGTGCTGACCCCGCTGCATCTGCTCGTCATGCCGCAGTGGCGCTACCGCGTGCACCGCTGGGAAGTCACCGGCGAGGCCGTCTACACCCAGTCCGGCTGGCTGAAGCAGGAGTGGCGGATCGCGCCGATCTCGCGGATCCAGACGGTCGACGTCGAACGCGGCCCGCTGGAGCAGCTGTTCGGGCTGGCCCGGCTCACCGTGACGACCGCGTCCGCCGCCGGGCCGCTGCGCATCTCCGGACTCGACCGCGACGTCGCGGTCGCGCTCGCCGACGAGCTAACCCGCACCACCCAGGCCGTGCGCGGGGACGCGACGTGAACGCGACCGCACCCTCCGCACCCGTCTCGGCCGAAGGCGCCGGCGACGCGCCCTGGCATCGTCTCGACCGCCGGATGTTGTTGATCCGCCCGGTTCTCGACCTGGTGAAGTCGCTGCCGGTGCTCGTCGGCGCGCTGGTGCTCGGCCACGGGAACTACTGGCAGTGGATCGGTCTCGTCGCCACCGCGGTGACGATCGGCGTCGGCATTTCGCACTGCCTCACCTCGCGCTATCGCGTCACCGCGACCCAGATCGAATGGCACACCGGATTGCTGCTGCGCAAGCAACGCGCGATTCCGCTCGATCGAATCCGTACCGTAGACGTGCTTTCGGAACCGAAACATCGGCTTTTCTCGCTGTCTGCGGTACGAATCGGTACCGGACGCCATGATCACGGAAAAGGTCCGGGCAAGGACCAGCTGGTGCTCGACGCGGTCACCCGCGCCGAAGCGCAGCGGCTGCGGACCTTGTTGCTGCACCGGAAACCGGCGGAAACCGAAGCGGCGCAACCGCCCGAGTCGCTCGTCGCCGAGGTCGACAAGCGCTGGGTGCGCTACGCACCGTTCACGTTGTCCGGACTCGCGGTGGTCGCCGCGATCCTCGGCACGGTCTATCACTTCGCGCACGAACTGCACTTCGATCCGACGAGTTTCGGGCCGCTCCGCGACCTCACCGCCCGCGCGCTCGAGCAACCGGTGTGGCTCACCGTGGTGCTGGCCGCGGCCGGGCTGCTCGTGCTGGTGTCGGTGCTGTCGGTCGGCGGATACGTGTTGTCGTTCTGGAACTTCCGGCTCACCCGCGAACCGGGCGGCACGCTGCACATCCGGCGCGGGCTGATCACGACGCGGTCGGTGTCGATCGAGGAGGACCGGCTGCGCGGCGTCGAGATCAAGGAACCGTTGCCGCTGCGGATGGTCGGCGGCGCGAAGTGCGTCGCGGTCGCGGCCGGACTGCGCGAGGGCAAGGGCGCGGACCGCGGCGGCGGCCTGCTGCTGCCGCCGGCTCCGGCAGGGAAAGCCCGGGAGATCGCGAGCGAGGTGCTCGGCGAGGACTTCGCGAATGTCCCCCTCGTACGGCATTCGCGGCGCGCGCTGACCCGCCGCATCACCCGCGCCGTGTTCGCTGTGCTGGCGCTTTCGGCCGCGCTGTTCGCGCTGGCCCGGCTCGATGTCCTGCCGGAATGGCCGTGGCAGGCCGCGCTGGTGCTGCTGCCGTTCGCGGTGCTGGCCGGCTTCGACCGGTACCGCTCGCTCGGCCACGCGATCACCGGCCGGTATCTGGTGACCCGTTCCGGGTCGCTGGCCAGGGCTACGGTCGCGGTCCGGCGTGACCGGCTCACCGGGATCGTCGTGCAGCAGTCGCTGTTCCAGCGGCGGGCCGGGCTGGTCACCGTCATCGCCCCGGTCGCCGCCGGTCGCGGGCACTACCGCGTGCTCGACGTGGAGCAGGGCGCCGGGCTCGCGCTCGCCGACGCCGCCGTTCCCGGATTGCTCACGCCGTTTCTTGCTGTGTCAGAAAAACCGTGACCTGTGGTAATTTACCGACGCGTTCGTGACTGAATTCGGTGCTCCTACGGAGAGGTTTCAGGATGTCTGAACCCGGACTCCGTCGCACGGCCGGTGCCAACAGTTCCCGGAAAGTGCTCCAGTTGCTGTTGTCGTTCACCGAACAGCGCTGGGAGGCCAGCGTGGCGGAACTCGCCGAGGTGGTCGGCAGCCCGGTCGCCACCACCTACCGCTACGTGCAGTTGCTGAAAGAGCTGCAGCTGCTCGAGGAGTCGCGGTCCGGGCGGTATCACCTCACCAGCCGCGTCATGCCGCTCGCGCGCGCTGCCCGGCTCGCGAACGACCTGGCCAGGGTGGCGCGGCCGCTGATGGAGGAGGCGGTGCGCGAACTCGGCGAGACCGTGCTGCTGTTCCAGCACTTCGGCGACGTCGCGGTGTGCAGCGACCGGGTGGAATGCGACCGCCCGATGCGGTTCACGTTCCAGCCGGGGCATTCGACCCCGCTCGGCGTCGGCGCGACCGGGAAGATGCTGCTCGCCCTCCTTCCCGACGGTGAACGCGAACGCCAGGTCGCCCGGATCTCCGCGGAACGCGGCGCCGAGGTGCGCGACGACCTCAAGGACGCGCTGGCCAACCGCTACGTGCAGAGCTGGGGCGAGATCGAGGACGGCGTGTGGTGCTGCTCGGTGCCGGTCGACGTCGACCGGCACCGGCCGAGCGTGCTGACGTTCGTCGGCCCGGCCACCCGCATCGGCGACGCCGAGCGCGAACGGGCGATCATGGCGTTGCGCGGTTACGCCGGGCAGATCGCAAAAGCGATTTCCGAGTACTCCGTGTAGCCGTAAAGTCGGGCCGGTGATCCGTCTCGCTGTCCCCGCCGATCTTCCTGCGCTGCCTGACCTCGAACGTGCTGCCGGAGAACCGTTCCGGACGGTCGGCATGGCCGAGATCGCCGATGACGCTCCGCCTTCGGTCGACGAGCTCTCGGTGTTCCAGTCCGCGGGCCGCTGCTGGGTTTGGGACGACGGCGGGACGATCGCGGCGTACGTGCTCGCCGAGGAGGTCGACGGTTTCGGTCATGTGGAACAGGTTTCGCTGCTGCCGAGCCACGCGCGCCGCGGGTTGGGGCGGGCGCTGATCGAGACGGTCGGGGCGTGGGCCGCGGAGCGCGGGCTGTCCGGGCTGACGCTGACGACGTTCGCCGAGGTGCCGTGGAACGCGCCCTACTACGAGCGACTCGGGTTCCGCGTGCTGGCCGACGAGGATCAGGGTCCGGCCCTGCGGGAGATCCGGCGGGCGGAAATCGCACGGGGACTGGACCGGTGGCCTCGGGTGGCGATGATGCGGTCTGCCCGCGTTTCTGGTGTGGGGTAAGCGGTTTCGGCGCTGTTCGGGCTGATTCCGTTGGGGTCGCCCGCGCCCCGGATCAGTCCGACAGTCCCGCGTTGGGGCAAGCGAGCTCACGACACTTCCGACTCGCTCCGGCCACTGCCGGAACTTCACTCGCCGCCGCTCGCCTCGTCGGCCAACCCCACGATGTCTCGCGGGTTTTCCTTGCCGGGCTGGCGGTCTTCCCGCGTCAGCCGCGCGTGGGTCGCTCGGGAGGGGGACCTGGATTGCCGCGAGAATCGAACACGTGTTCTACTGGGTGGGCCGGCCCCGGAGGGGGAAGCTCCGCGGGCCGGCACCCAGGCAGAACGTGTCCGTCGATCGATCCCCAGGAGGCAGTGTGGCGGTCAAGATCACCCACCTCGCCAGTGGTCAGCAGGTCCGCTTCGCGAACGCGGACGGCGCCCGCCGCTATGCCGAAATCATGGGCGGCGGAGTGGACAAGTGGCGGTTCACGATCGTCCCCGGGGACAGCGGCGCTCCGGGGATGCCCGCGGCGGTCGTCAATGTACCGGTGTGGCGGACTGTGGCTCGCTGAGTGCGGCCCCGGCGATGGGGGCTTTCGGCGGTGGCTCGGTGGGCTCCGGTGAGTGCGGGCCAGCAGCGGGCAGCTGTCGCCGGTGGCTCGGTGGCTTCCGGTGATCGCGGCCCGGCAGCGGGCGGCTGTCACCGACGGCTCGACGGCCCCCGATGAGTGCGACCCGGCAGCGGGCGGCTGTCACCGACGGCTCGACGGCCCCCGATGAGTGCGACCCGGCAGTGGACGGCTGTCACCGACGGCTCGACGGCCCCCGGTGAGTGCGACCCGGCAGCGCGCGGCTGTCGCCGACGGCTCGGTGGCTTCCGGTGAGTGCGACCCGGCAGCGCGCGGCTGTCGCCGAAGGCTCGGTGGCTTCCGGTGATTGCCGCCCCGCGACCGGTGCCACTCCCCCGACGGCTCCCCGGCGATCGTCCCCCGGCTGTCGGCGATCCGCTCCGATGGCATCCCGTGATCGCCGTCCAGCGACCGGCGGCACCGCCCGACGGCTCCGCGCGATCGCAGCCCAATGATGGGCTGCTTTCACCGGTGGCACCCGGCGATTCCCGCCCCGCGACCGGCGGCGCTTCCCGCTGACTTCCGGCGATTGCCGTCCGGCAACCGCCGCTCAGCGGGCGTCGCAGCGGCCATCCGCCTGATGCGATTTCCGCTCGGTGCCAGTCGCCGAGCAGCGGTCCCGGCGGTGCCCGGCGATCCCCGCCCGGCACCCGGCGATTCCCGTCCGGCGACCGGCGGCGCTCCCCGGTGACGCCCGGCAATTGCTGTCCGAAGACCGCGGCGCAGCGGCCATCCGTGGTGCGGCGTCCGCTCGGCGACGGTCGCCAAGCAACTCTCCCGGCGACCCCGCACAAAGGTCACCGAACAACCGCCCGGTGACCGTCGCCAAGCGGCCGTCACCCGGTCACCACTCAACCGCCGCCCGGAGCCTTCCCGAGAGACCGTTTGCCCGTCGACAGCACGGTAATCGGCCGACACATCACCGTCGTGCCGGTCAGTGGGACAACGTTACCTGCTGTTTGTTGCTTACCGGCCACGCTGTGTGCTCCACTGTCGATCACCCACTGCTGTAAGTCCCGCGTCTGCGGGACCGCCGCTTGTCAGCAGCGACCACCTCGGCACGGTCCTGCGATCCGTGCCCGACGGACAGAAGGAGCGGCTCCTTTGCTTGCGCACCAGCGTGGAACACATCTGCGGGGAAACAGCCGGCGTGGAAAAATCCGGGGCACCGTCGCGTTGGCGGTCCTCGCGCTCGCGGTCGGGGCCGGTGCGGCTCACGCGGCGCCGGCGGCTGCCCCGAAGGCTACGGCGTGGCCTGGCGGGTCAAAGGTGGCCATCGCCGACGACTCCGGGGTTTTCGGCAGCAACCTCAGCGGCGTGTCGTACGAATCGCCCACCGTGCTGTGGGCGGTGAAGAACGGCCCGAGCACCCTGTACCGGCTCGTCCAGGACGGCGCCAAGTGGCGGCCCGACACCGCCAACGGCTGGCCCGAGGGCAAGTCCATGCACTACTCCGACGGCAGCGGCGACCCGGACGCCGAAGGGGTCGTCTTCACTCCGGACGGCGTCTTCACCGCCACCGAGCGCGACAACGACGACGGCGATACGAGCAAGCCCGCCGTGCTTCGGTACGCGACCTCGGGATCGGGCAAGTCGCTCAACGCGACCGGGGAGTGGGACCTCACCTCCGACCTGCCGTCGGTCGAGCCCAACAAGGGGCTCGAGGCCATCTCCTGGGTCCCGGACTCGGC
Source organism: Amycolatopsis sp. A1MSW2902 (assembly GCF_017312175.1). Lineage (NCBI taxonomy): Bacteria > Bacillati > Actinomycetota > Actinomycetes > Pseudonocardiales > Pseudonocardiaceae > Amycolatopsis > Amycolatopsis sp. A1MSW2902. The sequence continues at coordinate 8,922,639 of NZ_QJPO01000001.1, read as the reverse complement.
GCTCACCGCGCACAAATTCCGGGACGAGCACACGAAAGCCGCCTACAACCCGGCGAGCTATCCGAACCACGGGACCGGCCTGTACTTCGTCGGGCTCGAGGACAACGGGAAGGTCTACGCGTACGCGCTCGACCAGTCCGGGGGCAAGTACACGCGCGTCGCCACCATCGACAGCGGGTTCCCGGCGATCATGGATCTCGAGTACGAACCGTCGACCGGCCACCTGTGGGCCGAATGCGACAACACCTGCAAGGGCCGCACCAGCACGCTCGACGTCAACTCCAAGGGCGCGTTCGCGGCCACCGCGCAGTACGACCGCCCGTCCGGGATGTCGAACTACAACAACGAGGGCTTCGCCATCTCGCCGACCTGCGCGAACGGAAGCAAGCAGGTCGTGTGGTCCGACGACGGCAACGACGACAACCACGCGCTGCGCACCGGGACGCTCTCCTGTAAGTAGTCCTTTGTAGACAGACAACTGCGGCGGCACCGGAAACCCCGGTGCCGCCGCAGTGTCGCAAGAGCGTCAGTTCTTCAGCAACCGGTCCAAGGCCCGCGGAACGGCCGTGGCCAGCAGGTCCAGTTCCGCCTCTTCGGCGACCAGCGGCGGCGACACCGCCATCCCCTTGCCGAGCGAGCGCACGATCACGCCCTCCTCGAGCAGGAACTTGTGCAGCCTCCCGGGCGCGCCCGGGTCCGCGGCCAGCAGGTCCGGCGCGAGTTCCACCGCGGCCAGGAATCCCAGCCCGGCCCGGACCTCCGCCACCGCCGGGTGCCCGACCGCACCGGACAGCGCGTCCGCGAGCGGCTTCTCCAGTGCCTTGCCCCGCGGGATGATGTCGTCGCGCTCGTAGATGTCCAGCGTTGCGTTCGCCGCGGCGCAGGCGACCGGGTGCCCGGCGTACGTCGCGCCGTGGCGCAGGATCGGCGCGCCCGGACGGCCGGTGAAGAACGGCTCCGCCACGTGCGGCGCGACCAGCAGCACGCCGAGCGGGATCGTCCCGCTCGTCACGCCCTTCGCCGTGGTCACCAGGTCCGGCTGCACCGACCAGCGGTCGATGCCGTACCAGGTGCCGAGCCTGCCCCACGCGCAGATCACGCAGTCCGCGACGAACAGCACCTCGTGCTTGCGGCAGATCGCCGCCACTTCCTCGATGTAGCCCTCCGGCGGCAGCAGCACGCCGCCCGCGCCGATGACCGGTTCGCAGAAGAACGCGGCCACCCGTTCCGGCCCCACGCGGAGGATCTCCTCCTCCAGCGCCGCCGCGTTGTCATACGGCACCTGCGAGAAATCCGCGGCGGGCGGACCCCAGCCCTCCGCGTTCGCCGGAATGCCGGCCGCGGCGGTGCCGAATCCGTGCGTGCCGTGGTAGCCCTGGGTCCGGCTGATGATGTGGGTTTTCTCCGGACGTCCGGTGTGGACGAAGTAGGACCGCGCGATCTTCACCGCGGTGTCCACCATGTCGCCGCCGCCCGAGCCGAGGAACACCTTCGACCCCGGCACCGGAGCCAGCTCGGACAGCCGCGAAGCCAGCTTCAGCGCGGGTTCGTTCGCGACGCCGCCGAACAGGTTGTACGCGTCGAGCTTCTCCAGCTGCTCGGTCACCGCGCGGGTGATCTCGGGACGGCCGTGCCCGAGGTTCGAGTACCACAGCGACGCGGAGGCGTCGAAGTAACGGCGGCCCGCGTCGTCCCAGACATAGGACCCCTCGCCGCGGGTCACCACGAACCGGTTTCCGTCGACCGCGCCCATGTCCGCGAACGGGTGCCACAGCGGGTTCGGCTGCTGGTCCGGCATTGCTCCTCCTCGGGGTCGGCTCAACCGGCCGGCGCCGCGGGGAGCGGCGACCGGCCGCCGCCGCCCTTTCTACCCGCCCGGCCGGGGATCGGCGAACCGCGACCCCTCGACGCGCGCCATCGCGGAACCCCGCAGCCCGTGGGCCCGATGGCTCCGATGGCGCTGACCCCGGCCGGGCAGACTAGGCGCCTGCCGCCGTGCCGGACGGCGGCAGGCCAGCTCGCCCTTGTACAGCTCGGCGGCGCGGACCAGATCGGCGTAAGCCTCGACGTGGATCCGGTTGATCGCGTCGTGCGCGTCCCGGGCGGCCGCGTCGAGCCACGCGCAGTAGTCGCTTCGGGTCTGGGTCCGCATCGCGCGCCCCCGCTCAGACGTTTTCGACGGTGGTTGCCTGTGCGTTCGAAGGCGCGGAACTCAGCGACGCGCCCTTCCGGTCCTTGACGAAGAAGCTGGTGACCAGGCCGATCAGGGTCATCACGGCGAGGTAGCCGCCGACCGCGTAGACCGTGCCGGTGCTGGTCTGCAGGCTTTCGGCGATGGTCGGCGCGAACGCCCCGCCGAGCACCGCGCCGATCGCGTACGAGATCGCCGCGCCGCTGTAGCGGACTGTCGTCGGGTACATCTCCGCGTACAGCGCCGACTGCGGGCCGTAGGTGAACCCGAGCCCGACCGAGAACAGGAACAGCGCCACCAGGAGCAGTCCGACGTTGGCCGTGTTGATCAGCGCGAAGAACGGGAACATCCACGCCAGCTGGATGACGAACCCGATCCGGTAAGTGCGGACGCGGCCGATCCGGTCCGCGAGCCAGCCGCCGACCAGCGTGCTCACCAGCCAGGCGACCGCGGACAGCATCACCGCGATCAGCACGGTCGACCGGCCGAGGTGCAGGGTCTTCGTCGCGTACGACTGCACGTATCCGCCGGTGGTCATGTACCCGACGGCGTTGTTGGCCGCGAACAGCAGCGCGCCCGCGACGACCAGCTTCCAGTGGTGCCGGAACAACTGCACGAGCGGCATGCTCGACCGCGCCTTCTTCTCGCGGACCTCCTCGAACACCGGGCTTTCCGCGACTCGCGACCGGATCATCAGTCCGGCGACGATCAGCACCACGCTCAGCAGGAACGGGATCCGCCAGCCCCACGCCAGGAACTGCTCCGGCGAGGTCAGCGCGGTGACCAGCGCGAGGACGCCGTTGGCCAGCAGCAGCCCGATCGGCACGCCGATCTGCGGGAACGCACCGTACAGCCCGCGCCGCTCGGCAGGCGCGTGCTCGACCGCGAGCAAAGCCGCCCCACCCCATTCGCCGCCGGCCGAGAGCCCCTGCACGATGCGCAGCAGCACCAGGATGATCGGTGCCCACACCCCGATCGACGCGGTGTTCGGCACCAGGCCGATCAGCACCGTCGAGATCCCCATCAGCAGCAGGGTGAGGATCAGCATCGCGCGCCTGCCGAGCCGGTCGCCGAGATGTCCGGCGATCACCGCCCCGATCGGGCGGAAGAAGAAGCTGATGCCGACCGTCGCGAACGACACGATCAGCGCGTCCTTGCCGAGGACCGCGAAATACTGCGTCGCGAACACCAATCCGGCGCAGATCGCGTAGATGAAGAAGTCGAACCATTCGATAGTCGTGCCGACCATCGCCGCCAGGACGACGCGGCGGTGCTCTCTGCTGATCCCGGACGTGCGCGGCATCGCGCCTCCCCTGCTGACAGTGCTTCAGACCGTGCCAGATCGTATATAATCAGCCGCCATCCCGACAAGCCTCAATCAGGTAACTGAGCAGGACTTTTGTCTACAGTGGTCGAAACTGGCAGCGTGCCCGCCGATTCCAGTCAATGGCCACAGCGGGCAGATGGTATATTATTTAGCAGAGCGAACGGACCGGTTACGGTTGCCTGGACACCCCGCCGCGGCGGGTGGCGAAGGGGAGGCGACAGGGATGTCCACCACGCACGAGCAGGCGGGGCTGAGCAAGAGCCAGCACACGTATCAAGTGCTGAAGTCCCGGATCACCGCGGGCGAATACCCGGCCGGGCACCGGCTCGTCCTGGGTTCGCTGGCCAAGGAATTCGACGTGAGCACGGTCCCGGTGCGGGAAGCGGTGCGGCTGCTGCAGGCCGAGGGCCTCGTGCACTTCGAACGCAACGTCGGCGCGACCGTCGCGGCGATCGATCCGGTCGGCTACGAGCACACGATGCAGATGCTCGCGATCGTGGAAAGCGCGGCGACCGCGCTCGCCGCACCCCATCTGACGGCCGACGACCTCGCCGAGGCGCGCGAGCTCAACGACCGGATGCGCGCCGGCCTCGGCCAGCTCGAACCGGTCGAATTCACCCGGCTCAACCACGAGTTCCACGAGGTGCTCTACACCCGCTGCCCCAATCCGAGCCTGGTCGACCTGGTCAAAAAGGGCTGGGCCCAGCTCGCCACGATCCGCGATTCGACCTTCTCGTTCGTGCCCGCCCGCGCGCTCGCCTCCGTCGCCGAACACGACCAGCTGCTGGACCTGATCCGCTCCGGTTCCGGGGCCGAGTGGATCGAGCACTGCGCGCGGGCGCACCGGTCAGCGACGCTGGACGCGTTCCTCAGCTGGGACGCGGACGCGCACCACAGCTGACTTCACGCGGTCATCCGCGCGAGGATCGTCGCGAAATCCTGCTGTGGCACGGGAAACAGACCGCGGCGAAACGGCAGACCCCAATGCGCCGGGTCGGTGACAAACGACAACTGGCCGACCAGCGGCTTCGCGTCCACCCGCGCGCAAGCGTGGAACGAAGCCGCGAGCCGCCACGGCCGGAAGTCGTCGCTGACGTAGGCCTGGTAAGGCTTTTCGCCGGTGATGGTGGCCCACGCGGTGAACTGCCGGACCGGCGCGCCGCCCTGCAAGCTCGTGCGCGGCGAGTAGAAAATCATCTCGTCGCCGGGACGCGGCTGGCGAAGACGTTTGCCCGCACCGTGATCCGCCTGGGTGAAGCCGCCCTCGACGGCGGCTTCCACGTGGTCAAGGCTGACGGTGTTGATCCAGAAGCGCTGGGCAGCGGCGTTCACTTCGCGGTCAGCCCTTCGACCAGGCCGGTCGTCGGCCTGCCGAGGAGCCGGGAAAGATCGTCACCGACCCGCACGAAAACCCTGGCAGCAATGGTTTCGTCCAGACTGACCAGGAAATCGGCCATCTCATCAGCCATGCCTGTTTTGCGGAGCAGCGCCCGCAATTCCCCGGGAGTGACCGGCTGATAGGCGACTTCCCGCTCCAGCACCACCGACATCGCGTCGGCAATGTCGGCGTAGGTGAAGTCCGTGTCGCCGGAAAGGTTGTACGTGACGTTGTCGTGCCCTTCGGTGGTGACCACGACGGCCAGCGCCTCGGCCAGATCCTTCCGGCTGGCCGCCGCGACAACAGCGTCACCGGTCGCCGCGGCGAGAACGCCGGTGAAGCGGGGTCCGGCCAGCGACTGGACGTAGTTCTCGATGTACCAAGTGTTCCGCAGGATCGTGTACGGCGCGCCGGAATCGACCAGGGCCTTCTCGGTCGCCCGGTGGTCCGCGTTGATCTCGAACCGGTCGTCGTCGGCTCGGACTCCGCTGGTGTAGTAGAGGTGCCGGACGTTCTTCGCGGCTTTGATGACCGACTCGTGCTGCGCGAGGCGATTCTCGTCGCGGCCAGAGATCAACACGATGTCCGAATGCCGCGCGACCAGGTCCGCGACGCCCGACTCATCCGACAGGTCGACGGACGCGGCACGGAAACCGGCGGAAGCGAGTTCCGCGAGACGCGCCGGGTTGCGTCCGGCCGCGGTGATCGTCTCGGGACTCCTGCCCCGCTCGACCAGCGCGTCCAGGACATGCTGGCCGAGTGCTCCGGTAGCCCCGAAAACGAGGGTGCTCGCCTCAGCCACGGTCGTGGAGGGTGACGTGGTAGCCGTCGGGGTCGGCGAAGGTGAACGTGCGGCCGAAGGGACCGTCGATCGGCGCGGAGACGATGGGGTGCCCGTCGGCGACGAGCGCGTCGTGAATGGCCTGGACGTCGGTCGCGAGCAGCCAGATCGCGGCGCCGATGCCGGGCTGCGCGACGGAGGCGAGGTCAGTGCCGGGCACGACCTCGCGGAGGGCGAACGCGATCGGCTTCGTCTCGAAGACGACGGCGTGCGGCGGTCCGGCCGGCGAGCGGACGAGGCCGAGGTAGCGCTCGTAGAACGCCTGGGAAGCGTCCAGGTCAAGCGCCTGGAGGGAGAGGAAATCGGGGCCGATGGCGGGCACGGTGCTGCTCCTTTTCTTCGTGTCAGGTTCCTGACACGAGCCACTGTATGTCAGAATCCTGACATGAGTCAAGACGGCGCTGGGGTCGACCTGGACAAGTCGCTGGGCTACCTGCTGAAAGAGACGTCGAGCGCGTTGCGGGCGGCCATGGAGGAGGTGCTGCGTCCGCTCGGGATGACGGTGACGCACTACTCCTGCCTCGAGCTGCTGGCGCAGCGGCCGGGCCTGTCGAATTCCGAACTCGCGCGCGGCACGTTCGTGACCCGGCAGTCGATGAACGTGCTGCTCCAGACCCTGGAGCGGGACGGTTACGTGACCAGGCCGGCGGAGGCGCCCGTCGGGAAGGCCCTTCCCGCCCGGCTCACGCCGCGCGGACGGCGGAGCCTGGAGAAGGCGAGCGCCGCGGTCCGGGCTGTCGAGGTCAGGATGCTGTCCGGGCTGACCGAGGCCGAGCAGGCGGACGCGTTCCGGATCCTGCGCAGCATGGCCAGTTCCCTGCGGGACGGCGGATAGCTCAGCCGCGCGGTTTGCGGTACCAGCGCGGCGAAGTGTTCAGCGGCGGCTTCAATTTCGCGCGCACCACCAGCACGTTCGGCTCGTCCGATTCGACGAATTCGCTCAGCAGACGGCGAAACGCGCGGCCGAAGCCGGACACCCGGTCCGCGTGCACGCCGAACGAACGGGCCAGTCCGACGAAATCCGGGCTGTCCCAGTCGACCCCGCGGTGCGGCAGTCCTTCCTGGTCCTGGTCGAAGCGCAGCATGCCGTAGCCGCCGTCGTCCACGACCACGACCGTCACCGGCAGCTGTTCCTCGGCGAGCGTCGCCAAATCCCCTACCGCGTAAAGGAAACCGCCGTCGCCGGTGACGCACAGAACGCGCCCGCCGCCCGCCGCCTCGGCCGCCGCGCCCGCGCCGAGCGACGCCGGGAAGCCGTAGCCGAACGTGCCCCAGCCCATCGGGTACGCCAGCCGCCGCGGCGCGCGGACCCGGTGGAAGCCGCCGATCCAGTATCCGGCGACGCACATGTCCGTGACGATCGTCCCGTCCGCCGGGAGCACTTCCTCCAAAGTGGACAGAAAATCGGCGGCCTGCGGTTCCTCGTCGCGGATGCGCCTGCGCACCCGGCGGCCGATGCCGGCCAGCCGCGCGGTCAGTTCGTCCAGGCCGGGCCGCGTATCCGGATGCAGGGATTCGACGACGCGGCGGGCGTCGCCGACCAGGGTGACGTCCGGCCGGTAGTTCTTCGCCGCGTCGCCCGCGTCGACGTTGACCGCGATCAGCTTCGGCGGCGCGGGCATCTGCCAGTTCTGCGTCATCAGGCCGTCGAAATCGGTGCCGATCGCGAGCACCACGTCGGCCTCGTCCCACAGCTGCCCGACCTCCGGCGCGTGCACCGGATTCGGGGCCAGGCAAGGATGTTCGGGCGGAAGCAGGCCGCGCGCGCCGAAGGTGGTGACCACCGGCGCGGCCAGCCGTTCAGCGAGATGCCCGATCGCTTCGCCCGCTTCGGAGCGCAACGCGCCGCCGCCCGCCCAGATCAGCGGACGGCGCGCGGACGCCAGCAGCTCCGCCGCGCGCGGCAGATCCGGCAGGTCGAGCACGCGTTCGGCGGGCGGCGCGGGCGGTTCGCGTGGCGGCGTGGTCTCGCGGAGGAAATCGGTCGGAATGCCCAAATACACCGGACCGCTTTGCGGCATCAGCGCGAGCCGGGCGGCGCGGTGCAACGTCGCGGCGATCTGGTCCGCGCGGTGCACCGTGAAACCGGCTTTCGTCACCGGGGCGAACATCGCCTGCTGATCGGAGGTTTCGTGCAGCACTCCGCGCACGACACCCGGACGGCGCAGCGTCGACGGAATGTCCGTGGCGATCACCAGCACCGGAGCCGCGGACGCCATCGCTTCGCCGACCGCGCCGAGCGTGTTCGCCGCACCGGGTCCGGTGGTCACGAGCGCGACGCCGAGTTTTCCCGTCCTGCGCGCATAACCGTCGGCGGCGTACCCCGCGGTCTGTTCGTGCCGGACGTTGACGAGCCGGATCCCGGTGTCCGCCAACGCCTCCCACAGCGGCAGGTTGTGGACTCCCGGCAGGCCGAACACCACCTCGGTCCCGAGAGCCGTGAGCGCGTCCCCCAGCTGCTGAGCTCCAGTCCGTCCTGCCACGCCAGCGATGGTATCCGCCTCGCGTAAGCAGCTGCAGACAACGTCACCGGACAGGGGTTGTCATCGCCGCGCGGCCCCGCTGTCCCCCGGCCGGCCGCGAGATCTGAGGCGCCGCCTTTTTCGTGCGTACACTCCGGGTGCCGGGGACGCCGAGGTCCCCGCGGCAGCGGAAAGGGGTGGCCGAATGCCGTTGATGCCGGTGACCGACTCGATGTTCCTGATGGTCGAGACCCGCGAGCACCCGATGCACGTAGGCGGGCTCCAGCTGTTCCGCAAACCCGACGGCGCGGGTGACGACTATCTGCGCGACCTCCGCCGCTCCCTGCTCGAATCGGACAACATGCGCGGCGTGTTCCGGATGCGGCCGAGCCGTCCGGTGAACACGGTCGGGCACGTGCGCTGGTCGCGCGACACCGATCTGGAACTCGACTACCACTTCCGGCACTCCGCGCTGCCGCAGCCGGGCCGGATCCGCGAACTGCTCGAACTCACCTCGCGCTGGCACAGCACGCTGCTCGACCGGCACCGGCCGCTGTGGGAAACGCACCTCATCGAAGGACTGCGCGACGGCCGGTTCGCGGTGTACTCGAAGATCCACCACGCGCTGATGGACGGCGTTTCGGCGCTGCGGCATCTGCAGGGCACGCTCTCGGACGATCCCGCCGACCTGGACTGCCCGCCGCCGTGGGGTTCGCGCGACAAGCCGGCCGCGAACCGCAACGGCCGTGCCTCCGCGTCGCCGTTCGCCCTCGTGGGCAAGACGTTCGAGCAGGTCGCGGGCATCGCGCCGGCCGCGGCGAAGGTGGCGCGCGAGGCGTTCCGCGAGCACCGGCTCACGCTGCCGATGCAGGCGCCGAAGACGATGCTGAACGTGCCGATCGGCGGCGCGCGCCGGTTCGCCGCGCAGTCCTGGCCGCTCGACCGGGTGCGCGAGGTCGCGACGGCCGCGGGCGTGTCCCGCAACGACGTCGTGCTCGCGATGTGTGCCGGCGCGCTGCGCGACTACCTGATCGAACAGAGTGCGCTGCCGGACGCGCCGCTGGTCGCGATGGTCCCGGTGTCGCTGCGCCGCCGCGACTCCGGCGACGCGACCGGCAACAACATCGGCGCGCTGCTGTGCAACCTCGCCACCGACCTGACCGATCCGGCGCAGCGGCTGGCCGCGATCTCGGAGTCGATGTCGAACGGCAAGAAGCTGTTTTCGCAGCTGTCGCCGCTGCAGACGCTGCTGCTGTCCGGGATCAACGTGGCCCAGCTGGGCGCGTCGCCGATCCCCGGGGTCGTCGGCAACACGCGGCCGCCGTTCAACCTGGTCATCTCGAATGTGCCCGGCCCGCGCAAGCAGATGTACTGGAACGGCGCGGCGCTCGACGGCATCTACCCGGCGTCGGTGCTGCTCGACGGGCAAGCCCTGAATATCACGCTGACCAGCAACGGGGACAATCTCGACTTCGGCGTCACCGGATGCCGGCGCAGTGTCCCGCATCTGCAGCGGATCCTGACGCATCTGGACACCGCGCTCGCCGAACTGGAGTTCGCGACCCGGGGGTAGCGCGGGCACTGGATGGCGCCGGAGACGGCGTGGTTATTCGATTGACAGCCGCGGGAGGCTCGGCCGGTGAGCCTCCTGGAGCCGTTGCGGCACCGCAGTTTCCGTGCCCTCGCCGCCGGGCGGACGCTCGGCACCTTCGGCAATTCGGTCGCTCCGGTCGCGCTCGCGTTCGCGGTGCTCGACCGCACCGGGTCGGCGGTCGATCTCGGGCTGGTCGTCGGGGCGCGGTCGCTCGCGAACGTGCTGCTCCTGCTTTTCGGCGGCGTGCTCGCGGACCGGCTGCCGCGCGCGGTGATCCTCCAGGGCACCGAGATCGCGGCCGGGCTCAGCCAGGCCCTGATCGCCGCGAGTGTCCTTTGTGGATTCTCCTCGGTCCCGTTCCTGATCTCGCTGAGCGTGGTCAACGGAGCGGTCTCGGCGATGTCGCTGCCCGCCGCGGCGGCGATCACCCCGCAGACCGTGCCGCGCGACCTGCTGGCGCCGTCGAACGCGTTGCTGCGGCTGCTGGTCAACGGCGGTCGCATCGCCGGGGCGGGAGTCGCCGGGGTCGCGGTGGCGGCGGTCGGATCCGGCTGGGCGCTGGCGGTCAACGCGCTGCTGTTCTTCGCCGCCGCGCTCGCCTACCACGCGGTCCGGCTGCCGCGCGCCGAACGAGCGCCGGGCAGCAGGCCGATCGCCGACCTGATCGCCGGATGGCACGAATTCCGGTCCCGCACCTGGGTGTGGGCGGTGGTGGCGCAGTTCGCCGTCGTCAACGCCGCCGGGTTCGGCGCGCTCACGGTCATCGGGCCGGTGGTGGCGGACGAGACGTTCGGGCGGTCCGGCTGGGGACTGGCGCTGGCGATGCAGACCGCGGGCGCGCTGCTCGGCGGGCTCGTCGCCGCGCATTGGCAACCGCGGCACGCCTTGTTCATCGGGGTGGCTCTGGTGACGATGGACGCGCTGCCGGCACTGACGCTCGGCTGGTGGCCGTCGCTCGTCCCGGCGCTGATCGCGATGCTGGTGGCCGGGCTGGCGATGGAGCAGTTCAGCGTCGCCTGGGACGTTTCGCTGCAGGAACACGTCCCGCCGGACCGGCTCGCCCGCGTGTATTCCTACGACATGCTGGGGTCGATCGCCGCGATGCCGCTCGGGCAGATCGCGGCGGGTCCCCTCGTGCAGCACTTCGGCCGCGAGCCGGTGCTCGTCACGTGCGGAGTGCTGGTCGTCGTCGCGACCGGCCTCGCGCTGTGCAGCCGGGAGATCCGGCAGCTCACGAACCGGCAGGCGGCACCGGTCGCACCGACAGGAAGTTGACCGCGCTCGCGCTGAACACCAGCTCGTCGTCGCCGTTGAACAGTTCCATCTTGGTGCGCACGAGGCCGCGGTCGGGCTTCGACTTCGACAGCCGCGCCTCGGTGACGGTCGCCCGCATCCGCAGCCGGTCCCCCGGCCGCACCGGACGCGGCCAGCGCAGTTCGTCGACGCCGGGGCTGCCGAGGCTCGCGACCGACGACAGGTAGTGGTCGGCGAACATCCGCATCATCAGGCTCGACGTGTGCCAGCCGCTCGCGATCAGCCCGCCGAACGGGCCCTCCTTCGCCGCCACCGGGTCGACGTGGAAGCTCTGCGGGTCGTACTTTTCGGCGAACTCGACGATCTCCGCCTCGGTGACCGTCGTGTCGCCGAACTCGTACACCGATCCCTCGGGGTAGTCCTCGAACCAGCGGTCGTCGATGGGCACGGTGAACTCGGTCATGCGGGACAGCCTGCCACAGCTCGTCACCGGCGAAACGTGCCGAGAGTCTCCCCAGCGGACGTCACGGCGCGGCCCAGGGACGGACCTCCTCGAGCAGCTTCGCCACCGCCAGCACCAGGTCGTCCGAATGCCGGGGGCCGACGATCTGCAGGCCCACCGGAAGGCCCGATTCGGTGCGCCCGGCCGGGACGCTGATCGCGGGCTGCTGCGTCATGTTGAACGGATAGGTGAACGGCGTCCACTCCGGCCATTCGGTCATCCCGCTGCCCGGCGGCACGTCGTGGCCGGCCTCGAACGGCGGGATCGGGACGGTCGGCGTGAGCAGCACGTCGTAGCGGGTGTGGAACTCGCCCATCAGGATGCCGAGCGCGGCGCGTTCCGCGGTCGCGTCGAGGTAGTCGCCCGCGGAATAGGTGCGGCCCTGTTCCCACACGCGGAGCAGGCCCGGGTCGATCCGCGACTCGCTGCCCGGCGGGAACGCTTCGAGGGACTTCGCCGCGCCCGCGGACCACAGCACGTCGAAGGCGTCCTTCGGGTCGGCGAATCCGGGGTCGGCCTGCTCCACCTGCAGTCCGGCGTCGGCGAGGGACTGCACCGCCGACTGGACGATCGCCGCGACTTCCGGGTCCACGTCGGCGAAACCGAGCGTCGGCGAGTACGCGGCGATGAGCCCGCGCACGTCGCGCCGCACTGCCTCGCGGTACGCGCTGATCGGCGGGGCGAGCCCGGTCGGATCGCGGTGGTCCGGCAGCGCGAGGACGTCCAGCAGCAACGCCGTGTCGTCCACGCAGCGCGCCATCGGCCCGGCGTGCGCGAGCGGCCCGAACGGGCTCGCCGGGAACAGCGGGACCCGGCCGTGCGTCGGCTTCATGCCGACGATTCCGCAGAACGACGCGGGAATCCGGATCGAGCCGCCGCCGTCGGTGCCGACGGACAATTCGCCCATCGCCGCCGCGACCGCGGCCGCGCTGCCGCCGCTGGACCCGCCCGCCGTCATCCGCGGGTTCACCGGATTGCGCGTGATGCCCGCGAGCGCGCTGTCGGTGACGCCCTTCCAGGCGATCTCCGGCGTGGTGGTCTTGCCCAGCACGACCAGGCCCGCCTCGCGCATCCGCGCCATCACCGGGCTGTCGACCTCCCACGGCTGGTCGGCCGGGATGCTCGTGGAACCGCGCAGCGTCGGCCAGCCCTGGGTGAGGAAGATGTCCTTGATCGACGCCGGGACGCCGTCGAGCGCGCCGATCGGATTCCCGTCGCGCCAGCGCGCCTCGGCCGCTTTCGCCTGCTCCAGCGCGCGCTCGGCGTCGACGAGGCAGTAGGCGTTGACCTCGCCGTCGCGATCCTCGATGTTCTGCAGGGCGCTCTTGGTCGCCTCGACCGGCGACAGTTCGCCGGTGGCGTAGGCGGCGACGAGTTCGCTGGCGGTCAATTCCCGGTCGCCCATCCGGCGCCTCCCTGCGATTCGGACGGCACGTAGCCGAGCCGTTTGTCCACGACGTTCCAGAGCGGTTCCCCGGCGAGCCAGCGCCGGAAGTTCCCGGCGAACACCTCTACCAGCGTCCGCCGCCAGCCGAGGAAGTCCCCCGACATGTGCGGGGACAGCAGAACGTCCGGCATGGTCCACAGTGGACTTTCGGCGGGCAGCGGCTCGGTTTCGAAGACGTCGAGGGCGGCGCCGGCGATCTCCCCCGCCTGCAGCGCCGCGATGAGATCGGACGTGACCACCAGTTCGCCGCGCCCCACGTTGACGAACCGCGCGGACGGTTTCATCGCGGCGAACGCGGCGGCGTCGAACATGCCCTTGGTCTGGTCGGTGAGCGGCGCGACCGCGACGACGTAGTCGAACTCGGGCAGATACCCCGTCAGCCCGGCGGATTCGCGCACGACGCCGAAATCCGGATCCCCGACCCGGGCCCGCCGCCCCGCCCCGGACACGCGCATCCCGGCCGCGCGCAGCATCCGCGCGATGGCCCTTCCGATCGGTCCGGTGCCGACCACCAGCACCTCCCGCCCGGCGATCCGCTCGGTCTCGCGGTGCTGCCACGTGCCAGCGCGCTGCAGGTCGAGCGAACGCGCGAAGTCCTTGGCGAACGACAGCACGACGCCGAGCACGTACTCGGCGATGGCGTCGTCGAACACCCCGCGCGAGTTCGTGAGCACGACGTCGCTCTCGCGCAGCCCCGGGAACAGCACCGGGTCGACGCCGGCGCTCGCGATGTGCAGCCACTGCAACCGGTCCGCGGCGGGCCAGGCGCCGGGGACGGCCCCGGAAAGGAAGTCGTAGACGAAAAGCGCGTCGGCCCCGGCCAGCGCACCGGCGAGGCCGCGTTCGTCGGTGTAACGAACTACCGCCGCGTCTTCGATAGCGGCCATGTCCGGTGGATGGTCTGCCCCGCAGAGCACTGCCAGTACGGGGTTTTCCGGAGCGGTCACGATTGACACGGTAAAAGTGGCTCGTATGATTGTCAACAATCCGAGGACCACCCCCGGAGCACCGGACGGGCATCGGCACAGGCGTATTCCGGAGGCTGAACCTTGGATCTGGACTTCCTCGCGTTCGAGGGCCCGCTCGCCCAGCGCGGCATCGGCGTGATCGCGCCGTTCGACCTCGCGCTCGAGCGCGAGCTGTGGCGCTGGGTGCCGATGGAGGTGTCGCTGCATCTCGCCCGCACCCCCTACGAACCGGTGCCGGTGAGCATGGAGATGGCACAGCTGGTGAGCGACAGCAGGCACCTCGCCGCGGCCACGCGCGACGTGCTGCACGTGGAGCCGGAGGTGGTCGCGTACCTGTGCACCTCGGGCAGCTTCGTGAACGGCATCGACTACGAACGCTCCCTCACCAAGGCGATCTGCGACGCGGGCGCGCCGGACGCGGTCACCACGTCCGGGGCGCTGGTCGAGGTGCTGCACCAGCTCGACCTGCACCGGGTCTCGGTGCTCACGCCCTACGACGCCGACCTCACCGGCAAACTCCACGATTTCCTCGGCGAGGTCGGCGTGACCACGGTGTCCAGCGACCACCTCGGACTGGGCGGCGGCATCTGGAAGGTCAGCTACCGCACCATCGCCGAGCGGATCCTGGCCGCGGACCACCGCGACGCCGAGGCGATCTTCGTCAGCTGCACCAACCTCCCGACGTTCGACCTGATCGAACCGCTGGAAAAGGCGCTCGGCAAACCCGTGCTGACCGCCAACCAGCTGACGATGTGGGCGTGCCTGCGCCGGATGCAGCTGCCCATCGTGGGACCCGGCCAGTGGCTGCGGGAGGTGTCTTGACCAGTCCCGCTAATATTGTCGACAATTTGCGCATCCCGGAGGTTTCGTGACCACGATCGGCTTCATCTACCCCGACCACGCGGCCGAGGACGACTACCCGCTCGCGGAACAGCTTCTCGGCGGCTCCGACGGCGACATCAGCCTGCCGGTCGCGCACATCTACGGGACCGACCTGCACGCCGTGCCGGAACTGCTCGACCTCGGCAGCGAAGCCCGGCTCGCCGAAGGCGCGCGGCTGCTGACGAAGCACCAGCCGGAAGCGGTGGTGTGGGCGTGCACGTCCGGCAGCTTCGTGTACGGCTGGGACGGCGCGCGCAACCAGGCCGACCAGCTCGCCAAGGCCGCCGGAGTGCCGGCCTCGAGCACGTCGTTCGCCTTCGTGCACGCGGCGAAAGCCCTTGGCGTGCAACGAGTCGCGGTGGCCGCGAGCTACCCCGACGACGTCGCGCGGCTGTTCGTGGACTTCCTCGCCGCGGGAGGCGTCGAGGTGCTTTCGATGTCGAGCGCCGACATCGACACCGCCGCCGAGGTAGGCCAGCTCGCCCCCGAGGCCGTGGTGGACCTCGCGGTGAGCCACGACCACCCGGACGCCGACGCGGTCCTGGTGCCCGACACCGCGATGCGCACGCTCGGCGAGATCACCGACATCGAGGCGAAGCTCGGCAAGCCGGTGCTGACCGCCAACCAGGTGACAGTGTGGGAAGGCCTGCGCCTGACCGGCACGACCCGGCTGGTGCGTTCGCTGGGCGCGTTGTTCCGGACGAGGGGCTGACCCGTGGTCGCACTGCCGGACATAGAGCCGGTCAGCCGGGAATCGACCGCCGCCGTGATCGCGCGCCAGCTGCGCGACGCGATCATGACCGGCGCGCTGCCGCCGGGCACCCAGCTCGGCGAAACCGACCTGGCCGCCCGCTTCCAGGTCTCGCGCGGCCCGCTGCGCGAGGCGATGCAGCACCTCGTGTCCGAGGGGTTGCTGCGCAGCGAACGCCACCGGGGCCTGTTCGTGATCGACCTCGAACCGGAGGATGTCTTCGACATCTACCTCGCCCGCTCGGCGGTCGAACGGGCCGCCCTGCTGTGCGCGTTCCGCGGGGACCGCGAGGCAGTGGCGGCGATGCTGGAACAGAACGTGGCCGACATGGCGGCGGCCGCGGACGATCCGGCCGCGCTGTCGGAGGCTGACCTGCGCTTCCACGAGGCGCTGATCAACGCCTCCGGCAGCAAACGGCTGGCGCGGATGGCCCGGACGCTGCTGATCGAGACGCGGATGTGCCTGACCCTGCTGCAGAGCACGTATCAGGGCGTGGAGGACCGGCTGGAGGAGCACACGAGGATCATCGAAGCCCTTCGGTCGGACGACGAGGAGACGGCGCTGCACCTGCTGGACGCGCACATGGAGGACGCGATCAGCCGGTTGCTTCCGGGGCGGACCCTGAAGGGCGGGGTCGCGGTTCCGGAGTGAGGCGGGCGGGTTTTCCGGACGGCCGCTTCTCCTCCCCTGCACCGCAGGGAGCACGCCACTCACCCCGCGCTGCCCGATTACCGCATGAGCACACGCAATCCGCGCTCGGCGGATGGCGACGCGGTCGTCTCCGCACCTGACCGGACCGCTTGCCCCCGTGGTGGCGAACCGCACGGCGGTCCGTTCCTCGCGAGCGAACCGGTGCAGCACGAAGCTGGAAGCGCGACCGGGCAATGCGAGCAGCAGCAACGGAATGGCTAAGTCCGCACCGCTCCGCCGTGGCGACCAGGAGATGCGGCTCAGCTCGCCGACGACTCCAGCGTGATCCAGTACCGCCGCACCGGCCCGTGGTCGGTCTGACGGGTTTCCTCCAGCACACCGCCCGCGCGTTCGATCGTCTTGGCGGACGCCAGGTTCTCCCCCTCGCACACCAAGAGCACGCGAGACAAACTCAGCCGCCGGGCTTCGGGCAGCATCTGGTGCAGTGCCCAAGAAGCGAGACCACGGCCGCGCGCGGACGGACGGAGGCCGAAGCCCAGGTGCCCAGCCCACCGAACGTACGAGGCCGGTCCAGCGCGCAGGGCGATTCCGCCGAGCACCTGTCCGTCCTCGACCACCCAGCGGTACACACCGCGGTCCGCGGTCAAGGAGCCGACCCAGGCGGCGAAGCCAGCCGGAGAATCGACCTGATCCGACGCGGACAGGCCGAAGCCGTCCTCGTGCAAGCCCGGGCCCCATTCGCGATGCGCTTCCAGCCACGAGCGGTGCAGGCGGACGGTGGGGGCCAGCAGTTCGGGCATGCTTCGACACTACCGGCCACCGGCGCGGAAAACCCTGCAACAGCAACAAAAACTCACGCATAACGCACCCCCAGCACGGGCTGTCCGCCGCGGCCGGAGTTGTACTGCGGAGACCACGGGAACCAGCCCGCCGAGTCGGCGTACACCAGCTGTCTGGCTTCGATTCCCGTGCCATAGCAGCACACCGCGATGTCCAGGTGCGCCGCCGGAGCGCTGAGCTGGACGATTTCCACTCGCGGCAACCGAGGCAGCAGCCACTGCTGCCCGGGCACCGGCGGGCCGGTGTGCAGCGAGTGTTCGGCCGCGGCGTTCAGCAGCCGCACTGCCTGGTGTGGCAGCAATCCCGTGACGACCAGCTCGGGCAGGCCCTGCACGGTCAGGCCCGCGGTGTACGCCCAGGGCGGCCGGGAACCTGTTCCCAGCACGCCCTGGACGCACCAGCCGTGCTCCCTGATCTCGTCGAGCACCTCGATCAGGTACTGCTCCTCCGGTCTTTCCGGTTCCTCGCACCTCTGGCACATCGGCTCCTCCTCCCCTCGGGGACCCGTCGGCGGGTCAGGGAAGAGTCAACCGCGCGGCACCGACGAAAAATCAGCGGAGCGAAGCGGCCACCGCGGTGCCGAGCGCGGTTGTGGTAGCGGTTCCGCCGAGGTCGGGGGTGAGCGTTTCGCCCGCGGTCAGCACCTCGTCGACCGAGGCGCGGATCGCTTGTGCGGCAACGGTTTCCCCGAGGTGCTCCAGCAGCATCGCCGCGGCGAGGATCTGTGCGACCGGGTTCGCGATGCCCTGTCCGGCGATGTCCGGAGCACTGCCGTGGACCGCCTCGAACATCGACGGAAACTCACCTGATGGGTTGATGTTTCCGGACGGGGCCATGCCCAGTCCGCCGGTGATCGCGGCCGCGAGGTCGCTCAGGATGTCGCCGAACAGGTTCGACGCCACCACCACGTCGAGCCGGTCCGGAGCCTGCACCATCCGCGCGGCGAGAGCGTCCACATGGCACTGTTCCGCGCGGACGTCCGGGTACTGGCCCGCGACTTCCGCGAAAATCTCGTCCCAGTACGGCATCGAGTGGATCAGCCCGTTGGACTTCGTCGCCGACGTGACGTGCTGAGAACGCGTGCGCGCGAGTTCGAAGGCGTACCGGATGATCCGTTCCACCCCGACCCGCGTGAACACCGACTCCTGCAGCACGAACTCGTCCGGCCGCCCGGCGTTGTGCCGTCCGCCGATCTCCGAGTACTCGCCCTCGGAGTTCTCCCGGACGATCACCATTTCCAGCTCGTCGGCCTTCCGCCCGGCCAGCACCGAGGACGTCCCCGGCAGCAGCCGCACCGGACGCAGGTTGACGTACTGCTGGAACGCCCGCCGCAACGGGATCAGCAGGCCCCACAACGAAACGTGGTCCGCGACGCCGGGGAAGCCAACGGCGCCGAGCAGGATGCCGTCGAACCCCGACAACTGCTCGACCCCGTCCTCCGGCATCATCGCGCCGGTCTTCGCGTACCGCTCGCAGCTCCAGTCGAATTCGGTCCATTCCAAGGAGAATCCGTACTTGTCCGCGGCGGCGTCGAGGACCCGGCGCGCCTCGATCGTGACGTCGACCCCGATCCCGTCGCCGGGGATGCTCGCAATCCGATGGGTCACAGGTTCACCGCGATGTACTTGGTCTCCAGGAATTCCTCGATGCCGACCGTGCCGCCCTCACGGCCGAGACCGGACTGCTTGACGCCGCCGAACGGGGCCGCCGGGTTGGACACGATGCCCTGGTTGAGGCCGATCATCCCGGCCTCGAGGCGTTCCGACACCCGCAGCGCGCGCTTCAGGTCGCTGGTGAACAGGTAGGACACCAGGCCGAATTCGGTGTCGTTGGCCTTCTCGACCGCCTCGTCCTCGGTGTCGAACGGGGTGATCGGCGCGACCGGGCCGAAGATTTCCTCGCTGGCCAGCCGGGCGTCCACCGGAACGTCCGTGAGCACGGTGGCCGGGTAGAAGTGCCCGGGACCGTCGACCCGCGAGCCGCCGGTGAGCACCCGCGCGCCCTTGTCCGTGGCGTCCTTGACCAGCTCGGTCACCTTCTTCACCGCGGCCTCGTCGATGAGCGGGCCGACCACGACGCCTTCGTCGGTGCCGCGGCCCATCGGCAGCGCCTGCATCCGCTCGGTGAGCCGGCGGGAGAATTCCTCGGCCACGCCGCGCTGCACGTAGAACCGGTTGGCCGCGGTGCACGCCTCGCCGATGTTGCGCATCTTGGCCTGCATCGCGCCCTCGACCGCGGCGTCCAGGTCCGCGTCGTCGAACACGACGAACGGCGCGTTGCCGCCCAGTTCCATCGAGGTGCGCAGCACCTTCTCCGCGCACTGTTCCAGCAGCTTGCGCCCGACCCCGGTCGAGCCGGTGAACGAGAGCTTGCGCGCGCGTCCGTCGCGGATCAGCGGCTCCATCACGCCGCCCGCGTCCTTGGTGGTGACGACGTTCAGCACGCCTTCGGGCAGTCCGGCGTCGGCGAGGATCTGGGTGAGCGCGAGCATCGACAGCGGCGTCTGCGCGGCGGGCTTGATCACCATCGTGCAGCCCGCGGCGACGGCCGGGCCGATCTTGCGCGTGCCCATCGCCATCGGGAAGTTCCACGGCGTGATGAGCAGCGTCGGTCCGACCGGCTGGCGCGCGATTAGGAACCGCCCGTTGCCGTTCGGGGCCACCGCGTAGCCGCCGTCGATCCGCACCGCCTCCTCGGCGAACCAGCGGAAGAACTCGGCGGCGTAAGTGATCTCCCCGGCGGCCTCGGCCAGCGGCTTGCCCATTTCCAGCGTCATCAGCAGCGCCAGCTCGTCGCGGCGCTCGATGAGCTTGTCGTACGCGCGGCGCAGGATCTCGCCGCGCTCCCGAGGGGCGACCGCGGCCCAGTCGGCCTGTGCCGCGACGGCCGCGTCGAGCGCCGCGAGACCGTCCTCCGGCCCGGCGTCCGCGACCTGGCACAGCACCTCGCCGGTGGAGGGGTCCTGCACGTCGAAGGTCTTGCCGCTGCGCGCGGAGACCCACTTGCCGCCGATGAAGAGTTCCTTGCCGACCGCGCTCACGACGCCGTTCTCGGTGATCCCGCTCATCCAGCTCGCTCCTGTTCCTGTTGTCCCGAACTCATGCTATGGATATTGTCAACAATCGACAACCGTCTCCACCCGCACCCAGGAGGGCGCCGCATGGCCCAGCTTTCCCCGCTGCTCAAGCAGGCAACGCCCGTCGTCGTCGACCACGGTGAAGGGGTTTACCTCTACGACGTGGACGGGAAACGTCATCTCGACTTCACCGCGGGCATCGGGGTGACCAGCACCGGCCACTGCCACCCGCGCGTGGTCGAAGCCGCACGCGAGCAGATCGGCAAGCTCGTGCACGGCCAGTACACGACAGTCATGCACAAACCGCTGCTCGAACTGACCCGCAAGCTCGGCGACGTGCTGCCGTCCGGGCTCGATTCGCTCTTCTACGCGAACTCCGGCAGCGAGGCCGTCGAGGCCGCGCTGCGGCTGGCGCGGCAGGCGACGAAGCGGCCGAACGTCATCGTGTTCCAGGGCGGATTCCACGGCCGCACGGTCGCCGCCGCGACCATGACCACCTCCGGCACGCGGTTCAGCGCGGGCATCTCGCCGCTGATGTCCGGCGTGCACGTCGCGCCGTTCCCGTACGCCTACCACTACGGCTGGGACGAGGAGACCGCGACGAAGTTCGCCTTGCGCGAGCTGGACTATCTCTTCCAGACCGTCTCCGCGCCGAACGAGACGGCCGCGTTCTTCATCGAGCCGGTGCTCGGCGAGGGCGGCTACGTCCCGGCCAACACCGAGTTCATGGCCGGGCTGCGCGAACGCGCCGACCGGCACGGGATCCTCCTGGTGCTCGACGAGGTGCAGGCCGGGTTCGGCCGCACCGGCAAGTTCTGGGGCCACGACCACTTCGACGTCCACCCGGACGTCGTGCTGATCGCGAAGGGCCTCGCGAGTGGCTTCCCGCTGTCGGGCATTGCCGCTTCGGAAGAGCTGATGGCAAAGGCGTACCCGGGGTCGCAGGGCGGCACGTACGGCGGCAACGCGGTGTCGTGCGCGGCGGCGATCGCGACGCTCGACGTCATTCAGGACGAAGGCTTGGTCGAGAACGCCGCGGAGCGTGGCCGTCAGCTTCTCGAGGGCGCGCGCGTCATCGCGGACAAGACGCCGGCTATCGGCGACGTACGCGGCCTCGGGCTCCTCGTGGGCACTGAGTTCACGACAGCGGACGGCGAACCGGACACGGCCACCGCGCAGGCGGCACAGCAGGCAGCTGCCAAGAGCGGACTGCTGTTGCTCACCTGCGGCGCGTACTCGAACGTCGTGCGCATGGTGCCGCCGCTGGTCGTCAACGCGGAACAAGTCGACGACGCGCTGCGCATCTGGGGCGAGGTCGTCACGTCGGTCACGGGGAGCTGAAGCATGGCGCGCTACATCACCATCAGCCTCGACAAGCGCGGCGTCACCTGCCGCGCCCGGCTGCTCGACGACGAAGCACCGCGCACCTGCAAGGCGGTGTGGGACGCACTGCCGCAGAGCGGTTCGGCCTACCACGCGAAGTACGCGCGCAACGAGGTCTACACGCTCGTGCCGCCCTTCGCCGAACCCAAGCCGGGCCGCGAGAACCCGACCATCACCCCGATTCCGGGCGACGTCGTCTACTTCGGATTCGAGGCATGGGAAATCGGCAATCCGGCGTACGGCTACGACGAGGGCAGCGAGGCGCACAGCGACCAGGGTGCCACGGATCTCGCGATTTTCTACGGCCGCAACAACCTGCTGATCAACGGCGACGCGGGCTGGGTGCCCGGCAACGTGTTCGCGACGATCGAGGAGGGCCTGTCCGAGATGGCCGAGGCCGCGCAGGATCTGTGGCTGCGCGGTGTGGAAGGCGAGACGCTGTCGTTCGCCCGCGCTGACTGACAGTCGCTCCAGGGCCGGTTCCTCCGCTGCGGAGGGACCGGCCTTTCGCTTGCCCGGATCGGGCCGGATTGTCTCTCCGGAGTGAAGCCGGGTTAACCCTCCGCGATCATGAACTCGGCCCGATATTCGCTGCCGGGCAAGGGATCCGGCCCCGATGATCACCCGGCGGTGTGAACCTCGGCAACTCACCAATCGTGGCTTCGCATTCACCGTTTCGAGGGGCCGCGCCGCCCGGTTGCCGCAGTGCGCGTCTGCTACCCAGGGTGATCGACGCCGGGGTTCGCTACGAACCGTGGCGAAGAGTCCACAGTGCACCCCCGGCGGCAAACCCGAAAGCCTTACATGTTTAACATGGGAAGATTCCCCGGCCGCCGATCCCTTGCCAGCACAGGGAAATCCGCGTTTTGACACCGTGAGCGGGCCGGTGGAAATCTGCGATGGCTCCTCGCGAGAGCACCAAGGAAGAACAATCCGAACAAGGAGCCCCTCAATGCAGATGTTCACCCAGCACGTGCACCACGGCCACGACCTGATCTCGGGTCTGCTCGCGCACCTGGCGCACGTGCTCGGCTGGCTCGTCTGACCGGCACCGAGGATTAACCCAGGGGCCGGCCTGTTGGCGCGGGCCGGTCCCTGCTTGGGTTCTCCCCCCTTCCTGGCCACGCGCGCGGCGTGGCCTTTTTCGTGCCCGCGTCGGCTAACGTGAAAACTATTCATGGCCAGCCTCGGACCAGAACGGCTAGGCTGCGGCCACGAAGCACGCGCGCACGAGGGAGTGGCATGAGCGAGATCGCTGCACAGCTGGCGGGGGCCGTCGGAGCGGGGAACCTGCTGACCGGTGACGCGATTTCCGACGACTACGCGCACGACGAGGCGCTCAGCACGCCGGGGCAGAAACCGGCGTACGTCGCGAAACCCGCCACCGCCGAAGAGGTCTCCGCGCTGGTGAAGATCGCCGCCGCCGAGGGCGTCCCGGTGACCGCGCGCGGGTCCGGCAGCGGGTTGTCCGCCGCGGCGCGGCCGGTCGAAGGCGGGCTGCTCGTCTCGTTCGAGCGGATGAACTCGGTGCTCGAGATCGACACCGGCAACCACGTCGCCGTCGTCCAGCCGGGCGTCACGCTGGCCGAACTCGACGCGAAGACCGCCGAACACGGCCTCACCTACCCTGTTTATCCCGGCGAGCTGAGCGCGAGCGTCGGCGGCACCGTCGGCACCAACGCCGGCGGGATGCGCGCGATCCGCTACGGCATCACCCGCGGCAACGTCTCCGGTTTGCAGGCGGTGCTCGCGACCGGCGAGATCATCCGCGTCGGCGGCCGGATGTCGAAGATCTCCAGCGGCTACGACCTCACCCAGCTGATCATCGGCTCGGAGGGCACCCTCGCGCTGGTGACCGAGGTGATCGTGAAGCTGCAGCCCCGGCTGCCGCACGGCGCGACGGTGCTGGCCCCGTTCGACGATTTCGAGCAGGTGATGGCGGCCGTGCCGAAGATCGCCGCGAGCGGTCTCGCCCCGCAGATCCTCGAGTACATCGACAACATGACGATGGCCGCGATGGTCTACAACGACAAGCTCGAACTGGGCGTCCCGGCGGAAATCCGCGACCGGACCCAGGCGTATCTGGCCGTGGCGCTGGAAAACCGGGTGGCCGACCGGCTCGGCGAGGACGTCGAAGCGCTCGGCGAACTGCTCACCGAACTCGGTGCGATCGACGCCTACGTGCTCGAAGGCGGAGCCGCCCGCAAGCTCATCGAAGCCCGCGAAAAAGCCTTCTGGAACGCCAAAGCCGCGGGCGCGGACGACGTGATCGACGTGGTGGTGCCGCGGACCGCGATGCCGCAGTTCCTGGCCAAAGCCCGCGAGCTGGCGATGGCGGCCGGCGGCGGCGCGATCGGCTGCGGGCACGCCGGCGACGGCAACGTCCACCTGGCGATCTTCTGCAAGGACCCGGACACCCGCTCGCAGCTGCTGACCGACATCTTCGGTTACGCGTACGAACTCGGCGGCGCGATCTCCGGCGAGCACGGCCTCGGCCGCACCAAGACCAAGTACTACGCCAAACTCGAAGACCCGGCGAAGCTCGATCTGCTGCGCCGGGTCAAGGAAAGCTTCGATCCGGCCGGGATCCTGAACCCCGGCGTTCTGTTCGCGCAAACCGGAAAGTGAGCACAGTGAGCACGCTCAACGGCGCCCAGTCCCTCATCCGCACGCTCGTCGACAGCGGGGTCGACGTGTGCTTTTCCAACCCCGGCACGTCGGAAATGCATTTCGTCGCCGCGCTCGATTCGGTCCCGGAGATGCGCGGGGTGCTCGCGTTGTTCGAGGGCGTCGTGACCGGTGCCGCGGACGGGTACGCGCGGGTCGCCGGCAAGCCCGCCGCGACGCTGCTGCATCTCGGCCCCGGGCTGGGCAACGGCCTGGCGAACCTGCACAACGCGCGGCGCGCGCACACGCCGGTGGTCAACGTGATCGGCGACCACGCCACCTATCACAAGCAGTACGACGCCCCGCTGGAGTCGGACATCGACGCCATCGCGGGCTCGCTCGAAGGCTGGGTGCGCCGGTCCGGGCACACGAAGGACGTCGGCGCGGACGCCGCGGCGGCGGTCGCGGCAGCACAGGACGCCCCGGGCCGGGTCGCGACGCTGATCCTTCCCGCCGACGCGTCGTGGGGCGAGGGCGGCGAAACGTGCGAGCCGATCCCGCCGCGCGTCCCGCAGACGGTCGACTCGACGACCGTGCAGAAAATCGCGGACGTGCTCGGCAGCGGTGAGCCGGTGGCGTTGCTGATCGGCGGGTCCGCCTGCCGCGAAGCCGGTTTGCGCGCGGCCAGCCGGATCGCGGCCGCGACCGGGGTGAAGGTGCTCGCCGAGACGTTCCCGGCGCGACTGGAACGCGGTGCCGGCCTGCCGAACATCGAACGGCTGGGCTATCTCGCCGAGCAGGCGAAGTACCAGCTGGACGGGATCAAGCACCTGATCATCGCGGGCACGAAGGCACCGGTGTCGTTCTTCGCCTACCCCGGCATGCCGAGCGAGCTGACCCCGGAAGGCGCGGACGTCCACGTCCTCGCGAACGTCGGGCAGGACGTCCCGGCCGCGCTGGAAGCGGTCGCCGCCTTGGTCGCCGCGGACACCGAGCCGGTTTTGCAGGAGGCCGGACGGCCGGAGCTGCCGAGCGGTCCGCTCACCGTGCAGAACTGGGTCGACGTGATCGGCGCGCTGCTGCCGGAGAACGCGATCATCGTGGACGAGGCGAACACGTCCGGTCTCATGCTCCCCGCCGCGACCGCGGGCGCGCCTCGGCACGACGTGCTGACCCTGACCGGCGGCGCGATCGGCTACGGGATGCCGGTGGCCGTCGGCGCGGCGATCGCGGCTCCGAAGCGACCGGTGATCAACCTCGAATCCGACGGCAGCGCGATGTACACGATCTCCGCGCTGTGGACGCAGGCGCGCGAGAACCTTGACGTCACCACGGTGGTGCTCAACAACAACGCGTACGCGATTCTGCGGATGGAACTGCAGCGCGTCGGCGCGTCCGGCGACGGGCCGCGCGCGAAGGACCTGCTGGACATCGGCCGTCCGGACCTGGATTTCGTGAAGATCGCCGAAGGCATGGGCGTTCCGGCGACCCGGGCGACGACCGCGGAGGAGCTGGCCGAGCAGTTCCGGCGCGCGGTCGCCGAACCGGGCCCGCACCTGATCGACGCGGCCGTTCCGCCGCTGCTCTAGACCCCGGCGAGTTCCGGGCTGGCGGCACGGAATCGCGGCACCACCGCGGTCAACGCCAGCCCGGCCACCGCCGCCACCGCGGCGACCGCGAACGTGGCGCGGAAACCCGCGAGCGAGGGCACGGTGAACGAGCCGACGGTGATCGTCAGATGGGCAAGCATCGTGGCCATCACGGCGCTGGACGTCGACGTGCCGACAGACCGCATGAGCGAGTTGAGCCCGTTCGCGGACGCGGTTTCGGTGACCGGTACCGCGCTCATGATCAGCGCGGGCATCGCGGCGTAAGCGATGCCGACGCCCGCCCCGATGATCACCGACGCGATGATCAGCTCGACCGCGTTGGCCATCAGGAAAATCGCGAAGACGTAGCCGACCGCGATCACGGTCGCACCGGTCATGAGCGTGACGCGCGCGCCGTAGCGGTTGGTCAGCCGCGCGGAGACCGGGGACAGCGCCATCATGACCAGGCCGTTCGGCGCGAGGCACAGACCGGCTTCGACCATGCTGAGCCCGAGTCCGTAGCCGGTCGCCGACGGTGCCTGCAGCAACTGCGGGAACGACAACGACATCGCGTACATCGCGAAGCCGACGAGGACCGACGCGAGATTCGTGAACAACACCGGCCGCCGCGCCGAAACGCGCAGATCGACCAGCGGGTCCCGACGGCGCAGCTGATACCAGCCCCAGGCCGCGAGAACGACCACGGCGGTCGCGGCGAACCCGAGCGTCGCCGGACTCGCCCAGCCCCATTCGCTGCCCTTCACGATCGGCAGCAACAGGCTGGTGAGACCGACGATCAACCCGAGCGTGCCGAGGAAATCGAACGGCGCGGGCGTGCGGACCGGCGATTCCGGAACGAACCGCAGGATCAGCAGCGCACACCCGAGCCCGAGCCCGGCCGCGCCCCAGAACAGGACGTGCCAGTCCGCGTGCTCGGCCACGATCGCCGCGACCGGCAACCCGATCGCACCGCCGACGCCGAGCGTCGCGCTCATCAGCGAAATCGCGCCGCTCACGCGCTCCGGCGGCAGTTCGTCGCGCATGATGCTGATGCCGAGCGGAATGACGCCCATCGCGCAGCCCTGCAACCCGCGGCCGACGATCATCAGCGCGAGCGAACTGGTGAGCGCCGAGACCACGGATCCGGCGATCAGCACCGCGAGGCTCGCGAGCAGCACGCGGCGTTTGCCGTAGAGATCGCCGAGCCGCCCCGCGACCGGCGTGCAGACCGCCGCAGCCAGCAGCGTGACGGTGACGACCCACGACGCGTCCGTTGGCGTGGTGTCGAGCAGTCTCGGGAACGCCGGGATCAACGGGATGACCAGCGTCTGCATGAACGAAGCGACCAGCCCGCACGAGGCGAGCACCACGATGATCGGCCCCGAACCCGCCCGCGCCACCACGTCCCCCGTTCCGTATGCCGTACCGGATTCGCACGCTACCGGGCGCGGCGGGCAGAACGGGCGGTTCGTGATCGATCCGACTTAGCGGACTGGTCCGTTTGGCCCAATGCCTGCTTGGGTCGTCGGGTTCACAGCCACTGTTTGACGCCGCCGTGACCGGAGCAGGTGCCGGAACGGTGCTGGCTGTAGCTGTAGGTGCCGTCGTTGCAGAGGGTCGTCGCGCCGGCGGAGAGCAGCTTTGGGAGCGGTCACTCGCGGCGCGGACTGGGCGGTCGCGCCGCCCGGCGGCGTGGAGAACGCGAACGCAACCGTCGAGTCAGTCCTTCGCGAGCCGGGAGATCGTCGCCAGCATTCTCCGCACGCCGAAAACATGGCCGCCGCTTCCGACGACGAGCAAGCGGTAGCCCGCTCCGGCCACCCCGGGGAACCGGGCCCGGCTTTCGGCGCGGACCACGGTCTGTGCGGCGGAGACGGATTCGAGCCGGAACGTGAGGCGGTACTCGGAAAACCGGTGTCGTCCGGCAAGCGCGAGCTGGTGCGGCGGTTCGGCGACCACGACTCGGAAGCCGGGCACGGTGGATCCTTCCGCGAGCGGACGCGGGCCGGTCGCCTTCCAATCGGCGCAGCGGACCGCCCAAGCGTACGCGGTGGCCAACCTGCCGGAGAAGCGTTCGGCGACCTGGTTGACCGCGCGCCAGGTGGTCTCGGCGTCGGCGGGCACGGTGACGCGATGTTCGTCCAGGACGGGCAATTGCTCTTCGGCAGTCATCGGCTCCTCCGTGGGCATCGTCTCACGCGCCCGCGGGCTCAGCCGTCCGCGGGACACCACGGGTCCGGGGCGCGCAGGACCGACTTGCCGCAGAAGCCCTGTAGCGCCGGGTCGACTTCTCCGCCTTGGACCTGCAGCACCGCGAGCGGTTTGTCCTGCGGGACGTGCCTGCCGATGTCGCCGCCGTAGTCGATGGTTCCGCTCACGCCCTCGATGTATTTGTTGATCTGGTTCGCGTCCGGCCGCGAGGTGTGGATCGCGGCGATCTCCCGCCACACCGCACCGGGCGTGACCGGGATTTTCGACGACGTCTCCCGCAGGTACGCGGTCGCAGTGATCATCACCAGTGCGGCGTCGTAGGACAACGCGGCGTGGCCGTCGAACGAGCGGCCTTTTTCGGTGTGTTCAAAGGAGAACTTGGCGTTGAGCGTGGAGTAGAAGTCACGCGCGAGACCTTTCGCGGGTGTGGCCGGCGCGTTCGCGAGCGCGAAATAATAGTACGGCAGCGCGCGATGATCTTCTCGCGCAACGGAGTCGGCGACGAAACGCGCGACATCGTCGTCGCCGATGATCGTCGCGGTGCTGCCGCATTGTGCGGCCCCAGCCAGGAACGCTCCGAAATCGGGGACGCCTCGGCCGGCGAAGAACGCGTACCCGTCGTAGGAGCAGCTGTCGCGCCCGGCGGCACCCGCGTTGCCCACGAGCCGGTCGCCGTAGCGGAGATGCGCGGACCTCGCTTTTTGCCCTTCGTCCGGGACGAAAGCGCGTGCCTCGACCGCGAAACCCTTGTCCTTGAACTCTTTCAGCAGATTGTCGCGAAGGTTGGGACTGTAGAAGTCAGTGTCGTCGTCGGAGTAATAGATGCGAAGCGAGCGCGGACCGGGGCGCTGGGCGGCAAAGGCCGCGGCCACCGCGGCTTCCCGGCGGTTTTGCGGTGCGACCTGGAAGTAGATCGGGTTCTGATCCGCGAGCTGATCGGCGGTGAGGGTCGCCGCGACCACCGGGATGCCCGCGTCGCCGAGTGCGCGGATCGTGGTGGCGGTCGGCTCGCTGCTCATGTCGAGTCCGACCACGCCGACGATGCTGGGGTCCTGTTTCGCCATCTCCAGCAGGGTGCGCGCGACCTGCGCACCCTGGAGCATTCCCTTGCCGCCGTTGGCGATCAGCATGCGCACGATCGGTTCGGCCGCCGCGGTCGCGTCGAGCTGCCGCGACTGCGCGACCGCGAAGCCTTCCAGCGATTCGCGTTCCGCGGTGAGCCCCTCGGCGGTGCCGTTCGACGACGTCAGCGCCTCCAGGTCGACCAGCGTGATGTACGGCCGTTCCGGATGCTGCCGGTGCAGTTCCTCGGCCCGCCGGTTCTGGTCCGCGACCACGGCTTCGACCTGCTGGATCGTCCCCTCCTTGTCGACCGGGGAGAACAGCGTGAAGGTGCCGTCGGACACTCCGACGCACTGGTCGTCCACCCGGGTCAGCCACTCGCTCGACGTGCCGCAGTGACTGTCCAGAAAGGACTGATAACGCACCACGGCGAACGCGGCGACCAGCGCGAGCACCACCGCGGGCACCCCGGCCCGGATCCAGCGCGTCGTCCACCACGCCGCCCGCCCGCGTCCGCCGGACAGGTCGTAGTGCTCGCCGAGCGCCAGCATTCGCTTGCGCACCTCGGTTTCCTCGGCCTCGGTCTGCGGCACGTCGAGGCCGATCGGCAGGTACCACGCGGTCGGGCGGCGGGCGCGGCGGTCCGCGCTGAGCCGGTTCTGCCACACCCGGTACGCGCCCGCGGCGTCGGTCGCGTGGTACTTCGGCCGGTCCTCACTCGGCGCGGCGTCCGGCGGCGGAGCCTGGCTCGCGCTCACCACCAGCAGCGGGTCGAAAAGCCCGACCTGGTTGCGGACGTCGTTCATGAGCCGGAGCAGCCGGTAACCGCCGTTCGCGGGACCGACCTCGTCGAGCAGCAGCACCGGATAGGTCATCCGGCGCCGCCGCCAGAACTGCCACGGCCGCAGCCGGTACTCGCGGCGCAGGTCTTCCAGGAACGCGTTGACCAGCAGCCGCGCGACGTACTCGGGCGATTCCTTCTGCCATTCGCCGTCGGTGAGCCGCAGCGCGAAGCGCACGAAACTGCCGGACATCTCCGGTGCGAGGTGCGGCTGGCGCAGGAACCACCGGTACCGCCCGGACAGCCCGGGCACGCGCCCGGTGACCGCGAGCCGGAAGGTGCCGAACGTCAGCAACCGCAGCAGCAGCAACGGAAATCGCCACGCCGGATGCTGCGGCACCAGCTCGCGGCTGACACTGTCGATGGCCGAGCGGAAGCGGACCAGCAGGCCGTTCTCCTGCAGCTCGCGCAACAGCGTGCGTTCGGGATCGGTGTCGCCGTCCGGAAACTGCTTCGCCATGAGCTGATCGACCAGCGTGAACAGCCGGAACCGCAACCGGCTTTCCCGGGTGCGGCCGCTGCGGACGAGGCTGTTGCGGACGTGCCACAGCAGGTCGCGCACGGCATCGACGCTCTCCTTGGTCGCCTCGGCGGCGGAATCGGTGTCCGGCCGATCGGCGAGGGGCAGATAGACCGAACGCACGGTGCCCGCCGGTTCCGCGTTCTGCAGCCGGGACGCCAGCTCCTTGAGCACGCCCGCACGCGCGTCTCCGACGAGGCACACCATCGGCAGCCCGCGCCGCCCGGCACGCTCCCGGTGATAACCGGGACGCCATTCTCCGTCGTCCAGCAATTCCCGCGGCCGGTCGCCGCTTCGAGGTCGTTGGTAAAGCGCCCCGATGAGCTTGACGAGCCGATCCGCACCAGCGAACGCGAGCTGCTCCCCCGCGACTGCCACCGTCTGGTCCATGCCGAAGTAAACCACGCGGCTCAGGGGAGGAGTCCCGGAATTATGCCGCCATGCCAAGGGTTTTGCGATTTGCTCCGGGCGACTTGCGGCCGTTCGGGTGGCCAGGGTTCAGCCGTTCGCTGGACGGGAGGTTGCACTGAGCTACCGGCTCTTGTTCACAGATCGATCAATTCGATATCATCGCTACGAAAAACGTAGAATTTGCTCATCGCAACTAGGCAATCGGACTGATCCAACGCCTGAACTCCTAGCAAATCGTCGCCTTTCTCAATATCTCATGATCACCATGATCGGAGGAAGACAGAGCAGGCTGGTTCATGTGTGGTGGAGCTGGAACCTGGTCGCCGATGAGGGGTGGGCATGAAGAACGACAACCAGAGCGCACAATTCCAGGCTGCCTACGACGAGCTGACCAAGCAGCCTTCGATCGCGGTCTCGTCTAGTCGTGCGATGGCAGCGGAGGTCAAGCAGCTTCAGGCGGACGACGAGAAGAAGGCCAACGAAGAAGAGAAAGACTTCGAAAAAGTGCCCATGCTGGAAGAGGTCCAGCTCCATCCGCACGGCTTCCGCGCTACGCCGTGGGCGATACTGCAGGCGTACGGCCGGGCGACCGCGCTGTCCAGTCAGAGCCCTTCGCGCGGCCTTGCCCACCACTGGAACTGCCTCCGCTACCTCGCCACGCTGCGTTCGGAAAACGGCCAGTTGACGCGGTCGGAGGACGGAAACGATGCCAGGTGGCACGTAAAGACCGCGCAATCGGCCGATGTCGGGGTGGCAATCGGGTTGCTCGCCGCGCAGGAGTCGCTGTCCAAGCAGCACCCAGGTTATCGGTTCCAAGCGGTCGACGCCGATCTCGTTCTGGACGCCGGTTGGGCACTGCGCGCGCCACGCCCCAAAGAACAAACACAGAAGCCTGCGTCCGATCGACCAGGTTATTTTCTGGTCGGCCGGCAAGCCGGCGCTCCGCTTCGGGTCGTTGCTGCCGACTTCCGCGGACTGCATAACACGGCCGTCCACCAACGCAAGCAGTTGTACCGGTCGGCGACGAGGTTCCATCGGCTGGCGTTCGGACGCGAAGCCCAGCGCATGCCGAGCATCGCGGCGTCGACCACGCTCTCCGGCACGCACGGAGTCGAGGTATACCTCCTCGGTCATCAAGCTGATTTAAGCCTTGCCGTCCCAAACCATCCACTGCCCCATCTCACCGGTCCGCAGCGGGAAGAGTTGTACACCCCGTTCATTGAAACCGTGAACGATAACGGCGAAAAGGAAAGCAGGCTCGGTTTCCATCTCGCGGAGAACCGGTACGAATGGTTTTCCAGGGTTGTGGTCCGAGCCTCAGCAGCGATGCTGCTGGCTTTCGCCGGAGACCGGACCAGCGCGGCAAGACAGCTCACCAAGCGGCAAGGCATCCGTGTGGGCAAGCAGGACAACGAAGACCACATGCCCCCGGCCCGCTGCGACGTCGAGGTGCGTCTGGGCGGGCTGGAACTCGTCGGCACCGATCATGTCTTTCGCTTTCGCGGCAAGCGCGTCGAGGTGTTCTCCGGACTCCCCAAGCCGCTCTACAAAGTGCTGCGCAACGGTGCCGGTGCCCCGGACTACGAAGCCACCGTACGGGACGTCCGCGCGCACTGGAATGAAGGCAACGCTCGGGACGCTTGGCAGGGAATCATGACAATGGACGAGGACGGTGCTGTCATGGGCTTGCGCGCCCTCAGCGATGAAAACTCCGTCCAGCTCAAGCCCATCACCGCATAAACGACGGGGCTGCTCCGGGAAACCCTGGAGCAGCCCCGCCAGTCACAAAATTTACTCGTAAATCTCGCCCTTGGCGGCCTTCTCCACCAGCGACTGCGGCGGCTCGAAGTGGCTGCCGTACCGCGCCGCCAGTTCGCGGGCCCGGTCCACGAAGCCCTGCAGGCCGCCCTCGTACTGGTTGATGTACTGGATCACGCCACCGGTCCAGGGCGGGAAACCGATGCCGAAGATGGACCCGATGTTGGCGTCCGCGATCGAGGTCAGGACGCCCTCGTCGAAGCACTTCACCGTTTCCAGCGCCTCGGCGAAGAGCATGCGCTCCTTGAGGTCCTCGAACGGCACGTCCGCCGAACCCGAGTTGAACGCCTCGCGCAGGCCCGGCCACAGACCGGTGCGCTTGCCGTTCTCGTCGTACTCGTAGAAGCCCGCCCCGGTGGAACGGCCCTTGCGGTCGTACTTGTCGAGCATCGTGTCGATGACGGCCTCGGACGCGTGCGCGTTCCAGGTGCCGCCCGCGGCCTCGATCGCGGCACGGGTTTCCGCGCGGATCTTGCGCGGCAGCGTCAGGGTCAGCTCGTCCATCAGCTGCAGCGGCGGCGCCGGGTAACCGGCCTGCGAACCCGCCTGCTCGATCGACGCCGGCTCGACGCCCTCGCCCAGCGCGGCCACGGCCTCGTTGATGAAGGTGCCGATGACCCGCGAGGTGAAGAAGCCGCGGCTGTCGTTGACGACGATCGGGGTCTTGCGGATCTGCAGCGTGTAGTCGAAGACCTTCGCCAGCGTGGCGGGCGACGTCTTCTCGCCGCAGATGATCTCGACCAGCGGCATCTTGTCCACCGGCGAGAAGAAGTGGATCCCGATGAAGTCCTCGGTGCGCTGCACGCCCTCGGCGAGGGTGGTGATCGGCAGCGTCGAGGTGTTGGAACCCAGCACCGCGTCCGCGTTGACGATGCTCTCGATCTCGCCGAACACCTTGTGCTTCAGCTCGACGCTCTCGAACACGGCCTCGATGACGAAGTCGACGCCGGCGAAGTCGGCCGGGTCGGCGGTCGGCTTGATCCGCGCCAGCAGCGCGTCCGACTTCTCCTGCGTGGTCTTGCCGCGCGAGAGCGCCTTCTCCTCGAGCTTGACCGCGTAGCCCTTGCCCTTGTCAGCCGCCTCCTGCGAGACGTCCTTGAGGACCACGTCGATGCCCGCCTTCGCGGAGACGTAGGCGATCGCGGCGCCCATCATCCCGGCGCCGAGCACGCCGACCTTCTTGGCGGTGAACTTCTCGAACCCGTCCGGACGCGAACCGCCGGAGTTGATCGTCTGCAGGTCGAAGAAGAACGCCTTGGTCATGTTCTTCGAGACCTGCCCGATGGCCAGGCTCACGAAGTAGCGCGTCTCGACCTGGATCGCGGTGTCGAAGTCGACCTGAGAGCCCTCGATCGCGGCGGCGAGGATCGCGCGCGGCGCGGGCATCGGCGCGCCCTTGAGCTGCTTGCGCAGGTTCGCCGGGAACGCGGGCAGGTTCGCCGCGAAGCTCGGGTTCGACGGGGTGCCGCCCGGGATCTTGTAGCCCTTGACGTCCCACGGCTGCACGCCGCCCTCGGGGTTGGCCTTGATCCACGCCTTCGCGGCGGGCACCAGCTCGTCGACGGTGTCCACGACCTCGTGCACCAGGCCGATCTCCAGCGCCTTGCGCGGCTTCATCCGCTGGCCCTGCAGCAGGACGTTCAGCAGCGCGCTCTGGATGCCGAGCAGCCGCACGGTGCGGACCACGCCGCCGCCGCCGGGCAGCAGGCCGAGGGTGACCTCGGGCAGGCCGATCTGGCTGCCCTTGACGTCGGCCGCGATACGGTGGTGCGTCGCCAGCGCGATCTCGAGTCCGCCGCCGAGCGCCGCGCCGTTGATGGCCGCGACGACCGGCTTGCCGAGCTGCTCGAGCCGGCGCATCTGGCTCTTCATCGCGCCGCTGGACGCGGTGATCTCCGCCGCGTGCTCCGGCTTCGCCTGGATCAGGTCGCGCAGGTCGCCGCCGGCGAAGAAGGTCTTCTTCGCGGAGGTGAGCACGACGCCGGTGATGTCGTCCTTCTCCGCCTCGAGCCGGTCCACGGTCGCGGCGAGCGACTCGCGGAAGGCCTGGTTCATCGTGTTGGCCGACTGGTCCGGGTCGTCCAGGGTCAGCGTGACGATGCCGTCGGAATCCTTGTCCCAGCGGATGGTCTTGCTTTCGGTCATCTCGGTCCTCACACCCGCTCGAT
Organism: Amycolatopsis sp. A1MSW2902; assembly: GCF_017312175.1. NCBI lineage: Bacteria > Bacillati > Actinomycetota > Actinomycetes > Pseudonocardiales > Pseudonocardiaceae > Amycolatopsis > Amycolatopsis sp. A1MSW2902. The sequence continues at coordinate 8,887,865 of NZ_QJPO01000001.1, read as the reverse complement.
GATGGTCGCGACACCCATGCCGCCGCCGATGCACAGCGTCACCAGCGCCCGGCGCGCCTCGCGGCGCTCCAGCTCGTCGACCACGGTGCCGACCAGCATCGCGCCGGTGGCGCCGAGCGGGTGGCCCATGGCGATCGCGCCGCCGTTGACGTTGATCTTCTCGTCCGGAAGGTTCAGGTCCTTCTGCCACTTGAGCACGACGGACGCGAACGCCTCGTTGAGCTCCCACAGGTCGATGTCGTCCGGGGTCAGGCCCGCGGTCTTCAGGACCTTCTCGGTGGCCGGGGTCGGACCGGTCAGCATGATCGTGGGCTCGGAGCCGATCGAGGCGGTGGCGACGATGCGCGCCCGCGGCGTGAGGCCGGCCCGCTTGCCCGCTTCTTCGCTGCCGACCAGGACGATGGCCGAGCCGTCGACGATGCCGGACGAGTTGCCGCCGGTGTGCACGTGGTCGATCTTCTCGACCTGGTGGTACTTCTGGAGCGCGACGGCGTCGAAGCCGCCCATCTCGCCGATCGTGGTGAAGGCCGGCTTGAGCTTCGCCAGACCCTCCACAGTGGACCCCGGACGGCGGTGCTCGTCGTGGTCGAGGATCGTGACGCCGTTCATGTCCTTGACCGGCACCACGGACTTCGCGAAGTAGCCGCCGGACCAGGCCGCCTCGGCCTTCTCCTGCGAGCGGACCGCGAAGGCGTCGACGTCCTCGCGGGAGAAGCCCTCCATCGTCGCGATCAGGTCCGCGCCGATGCCCTGCGGGGCGATGTAGTGGTCGTACGCGGTGGCCGGGTCCATGAACAGCGCGCCGCCGTCGGAACCCATCGGCACGCGCGACATCGACTCCACGCCGCCCGCGATGACCAGCTGGTCCCAGCCGGAGCGGACCTTCTGCGCGGCGACGTTCGTGGCCTCGAGCCCGGACGCGCAGAACCGGTTGAGCTGCACGCCCGCGACGGTCTGCGGCAGGCCCGCGACGAGCGCGGCGGTGCGCGCGATGTCCGCGCCCTGCTCGCCCACCGGGGACACGACGCCGAGCACGATGTCGTCGATCGCCTGCGGATCGAGGTTCGGGTGGCGGACCTTCAGCTCCTGGATGAGGCCGACCACCAGGTCGACCGGCTTGGTGCCGTGCAGGGCACCGCCCTTGTTCTTGCCCCGGGGCGTGCGCAACGCCTCGTAGATGTAGGCCTCGCTACTCACTGAACAACTCCTCCGCGAAGCGGCATGGATGGACACTGCGGTGTATCTCGCGGCCGACTATACCGGCCAGTAGGTGCTAATGGCCATTAACATAAGCCCGATGAACCCCATGGTGTCAATGGGTTGCCGTAGTTTCGATTAGCGCTATGGTCAGTTCACCATGAGTACGTATCCCGCCCGCGGCACGCGCCCTCGCGACCGCAAGGCCCAGCTCGCTGCCGTCGCGGCCGAGCTGTTCCGCGCGCGGGGGTTCCACGGTGTCGGGATCAATGACATCGCCGCGGCGGCGGGGGTCACCGGCCCCGCGCTGTACCGGCATTTCGCCGACAAGCAGGCGATCCTCGCCTACGTCGTGCTCGCCGGGATCGACGACATGGAGTCGGCCACCGCCGCCGCGCTCGCCGATTCCGCACCGCCGCTCGCCCAGCTGGACGCCCTTCTCACCGGCCTCGCGACGCAGGCGGTCGAGCGCCGGGAGATCGCCGCGCTGTGGCGCTGGGAGGGTCCGCATCTGCCGCGCGAGCAGCGCCGGGAGATCCGCCGCCGGTCCGGCGCCGTGCTCGACGCGTGGACGAAAGCCCTGCTCACCCTGCGTCCCGAGCTGTCCGCGGACGAGGCCGAACTGCTGTGCTGGGCCGCGCTGTCGGTGTTCGGGAGCGTCGCGGTGCACCACACGTCGGTGGCGCGCAAACGCTTCGTACCGCTGCTGGTCGAGCTGGCGCAGACTGTGCTCAACGCCTCACTGCCGGTCCCGGACGAACCCGCGCCGCCGGTCGCGAGCAGCCTCGGCACGCCGTCCCGCCGCGAGCAGGTGCTGACCGCCGCGACCGGGCTCTTCGCCGAACGCGGCTTCCACACGGTGAGCATGGAGGACATCGGCGCGGCGGCGGGCATCGCCGGGCCCAGCGTGTACCGGCACTTCCCCAGCAAAGCCGCGCTGATGGTCGCGATCGGACACCGCGCCGCCGACCGGCTCGCGCTGGCCGCCGAACAGGCACTGCAGGCCCCGGACGAACGATCCGCGCTGGGCCGGCTCGCCGCGTCGTACGTGCACATTTTGCTGCGCACGCCGGAACTGCTGGTGTCCTTCACGGCGGACCGCGCGACCATGCCGCAGCGGGACAAAGCCGATCTGCGCCGTGTCCAGCGGGACTACGTCGACCAGTGGGTTTCCTTGCTGTGCGCGGTGTTTCCGGAGCTTCCGGCGCGCGAGGCGAAGATCCGGGTGCATGCCGCGCTGACCATCGCGAACGACCTCAGCCGGACCGGGCGAATCAAGAACAGGCCGCATCTGCAGACCGAGCTGACGGCGGTGCTGCACGCGGTTCTCGGGCTCGGCTGACAGCGGCCGGGCTCGGCGGGCAGGCAGACCACTTCGCAAGTGGTTCTCTCTAAAAAATTGTTGCAACTTCACTAGTGAAGTACTTCAGAGGTGAAGTCACAACTTCTGAGAGAAGAGAACCTCGCGAGGTCGGTCGCACGCTGTCAGCGAAACCGCCCCGATCGGTCGCCCATCCGTGTCAGCATCGGCCGTGCCCACGAGACTGCTGCATCTGGTTCGCGCGGACGAAGACCACCGCGTCACGACCCTTGAGCTTTTCTTCGATCTGGTCTTCGTCTACGCCATCACGCAGACGACCGAACTGATGGCCGGACACCTGAGCCTCCTCGGCGTCGGCGAGGGACTGCTGGTGCTGATGGTGCTGTGGTGGTGCTGGTGCAGCTACGCGTGGCTCGGCACGACCATCCACGTCGACCACGGCATCGCCCGGCTGGCGATGTTCGGCGCGATGGCGGTGATGTTCCTCGTCGCGCTCACCGTCCCGCAGGCGCTCACCAACCAACCGGGCGGACTCGACGGGCCGTTGCTGTTCGTCGCCTGTTACGGCGTCGTGCGGCTGCTGCACATCGTCGCCTACGTCGGGGCCGCGCGGCACGACGCCGAACTGCGCCTGGTGCTGCTGAAGATGCTGCGCGGACTGCTCCCGAGCCTGGCTTTGCTGGCCGTCGCCGATGTCGTGGGCGGGCCGTGGCAGCCAGCGCTGTGGGTGGTCGCGCTGGCGGTGGACTATCTCAACGTCTATCTGACCGGTCCCGCGGGCTGGCGGCTGCACTCGCCCGCGCACTTCGCCGAGCGGTTCGGGCTGATCGTGATCATCGCACTGGGCGAATCGGTCGTGGCGATCGGCATCGGGATCGGGCATGTGCCGATCACCGGGCTCGTCGCCGGGTCGGCGATCTGCGGGATCGCGCTCGCCGCCGGGATGTGGTGGACGTACTTCGATCTGGTCGCGAACGTCGCCGAACGCAGGCTCGCCCAAGCCGAAGGCCTCGCGCGGACCAAGATCGCCACCGACTCCTACACCTACCTGCACCTGCCGCTCATCGCCGGCATCGTGCTCGTCGCGCTCGGGTTGAAGAAGACGTTCCTGACCCTGGACCACAGTCCGGCAGACGCACTGCACGGCGTCGCGCTGTGGGCGCTGACCGGCGGGCTCGCGCTTTATCTGGTCGCGCTCAGCTCGCTGCGGCGGCGCAACCTCGGCAGCTGGAACCGGCAGCGGCTCGTGCTCGCGGCGCTGCTGCTCGCCCTCACCCCGCTGCTGGGACACGTGCCCGCGACCTTGCTGCTGCTGATCGTCACGGCCTCGGTCCTGCTGCTCATCGCCTTCGAACGCACGTCGCTGGCCCGGCGGCCGGTCGTCGGGTGAGCCGGGCCGCACTGGCGGATTCCGCATCGCCGCGCTAACCTACTCGTGAGTAGGTAACGCGAGGGAGATGCTGCATGGCTGCGCCAAGGAAACGAGACGCGATGGGCCTCGGCCTGGCCGCGCTCACCCGGTTGGCCGGGAGCAAGGCGATCGACCGGGTCGGGCTGCGCGGGCCGGTGCAGAACCTGGTCAAGACGGGGACCCGCAGCGGGTTCCGCGCGGCGGGAGCGGCGACCAGGTCGTTCACCTCGGTCCAGCGGCTGGGCAAACCGGCGCGGCTGGCGAAGCCGGACGACCGCGGGCTGTTCGACCTGACGCCGGACGAGGACCAGAAGCTCATCGTCGAGACGGTCAGCGAGTTCGCCGCCGAACAGCTGCGTCCGGCCGCCGCGGACGCCGACGAGAAGCTCGCCGCGCCGGAGGGCCTGCTGAGCCGCGCGGCCGAGCTGGGCGTCAGCCTCGTCGGGATTCCGGAAGAGCTGGGCGGCGCGGGCACTGAGCGTTCGGTCGTGACGAACGCGCTGGTCGCGGAGGCGCTCGCGCACGGCGACCTCGGACTGGCGGTGGCCGTGCTGGCTCCGTCCGCGGTGAGCACCGCGCTGGTCGCGTGGGGCGACGAGCAGCAGCAGGCCGATTACGTGCCCGCGTTCACCGGCGAGCAGGTGCCCGCCGCGGCGCTCGCGCTGCTGGAGCGGACGCCGTTGTTCGACCCGTTCAAGCCCGCCACCAAGGCGAAGCGCACCCCGAAGGGCTACCAGCTCGACGGCGTGAAGTCGCTCGTCCCGCGTGCGGCGGAGGCCGAACTGTTCATCGTCTCGGCCGATCTGGAAGGCCGCGGACCGGCGCTGTTCCTGGTGGAATCGTCCAACGCGGGCGTGACGATCGAGTCCGAACCCGCGATGGGCCTGCGCGGCGCCGCCACCGGGAAGCTGCACCTGGAGAAGGTTTCGCTGCCCGCGGGCGCACTGCTCGGCGGCGGCAAGGCGGACGTGTTCACCGAGGTGGTCCGGCTTTCCCGGCTCGGCTGGGCGGCGCTCGCCGCCGGCGTCGGCAAGGCCGTGCTGGACTACGTGGTGCCTTACGTGAACGAGCGCACCGCGTTCGGCGAACCGATCAGCCACCGGCAGGCGGTCGCGTTCTCGGTGGCGGACATCGCGATCGAGCTGGAGGGCCTGCGCCTGGTCACGCTGCGCGCGGCCGCCCGGGCCGAGCAGGGCAAGGAATACGCGCGGGAAGCGGCGCTCGCCCGCAAGCTCGCGACGGACAAGGGCATGCAGATCGGCAACGCCGGCGTGCAGCTGCTCGGCGGGCACGGGTTCGTGAAGGAGCATCCGGTGGAGCGCTGGTACCGCGACCTGCGGGCGATCGGCGTGATGGAAGGCGCCGTCCTCCTCTGATCCTTTTTCTTGCTCCGAAAGGCAACTCATGATCAACCTGGAAGCTCCGAAGAAGGCCGGCGCGCTGATCAACCAGGCGTACCAGGCCGCGGCCGAGGTGTTCCGGCCGATCTCGCGCAAGTACGACCGCGCCGAGCACACCTATCCGTCCGAATTGGACATGTTCGCCGCGCTGCTGGACGGACTCAATTCCTCCGGCGAGGGCGGCGCGGGCGCGGCGGGCGTGCGCCGGTCCGAAAAGGACGACGGCCCCAAGGGAAACCGCAACGGCGCCAACCTGAACGTGGTGCTCGGCACGATCGAAATGTGCTGGGGCGACGTCGGCCTGCTGCTGTCCATGCCGCGCCAGGGCCTCGGCAACGCCGCGATCGGCTCGGTGGCGACCGACGAGCAGCTCGAGCGGTTCAAGGGCCTGTGGGCCGCGATGGCGATCACCGAACCCGGCTGCGGTTCGGACTCGGCCGCCATCACCACGACGGCCACCGAGGACGGCGACGACTACATCCTGAACGGCGAAAAGATCTTCGTGACGTCCGGCCAGCGCGCCGACGCCGTCGTGGTCTGGGCGACGCTCGACCGCACGAAGGGCCGCGCCGCGATCAAGTCGTTCGTGGTGGAGAAGGGCACGCCCGGCTTCGAGGTCGTGCGCGTGGAACACAAACTGGGCATCCGCGCGTCCGACACCGCCGTGCTGCGCTTCGAGAACTGCCGCGTGCCGAAGGAAAACCTCCTGGGCACGCCGGAAATCGACACGGCCAAGGGTTTCGCCGGGGTCATGCAGACCTTCGACAACACCCGCCCGCTGGTAGCCGCGATGGCAATCGGCGTCGCCCGCGCCGCGCTGGACGAAACCCGCCGCATCCTCACCGAAGCGGGCGTGGTCATCGACTACGACCGCCCAGCCCTGACCCAGCACGCCGCGGCCGCGACTTTCCTGCAACTGGAGGCGGATTACGAGGCCGCGTACCTGCTGACGCTGGAATCGGCGTGGATGGCAGACAACCGTCAGCCGAACTCGCTGCAGGCTTCGATGGCCAAGGCGAAGGCTGGGCGGACCGTGGTCGATGTGACGCTGAAGTGCGTCGAGCTGGCCGGATCGTATGGGTACACGGAGGAATCGCTGCTGGAGAAGTGGTCCCGGGATGCGAAGATCCTGGATATTTTCGAGGGGACGCAGCAGATCCAGCAGCTGATCGTGGCTCGGCGAGTGCTGGGGAAGACGTCGGCTGAGCTGAAGTGATCGAGACCGCTCGGCCCGCTCGCCGGGAGCGGGCCGAGCGGTCTTCTGGGTCGACGCCGTCACTCAACTGTTCTGTTGAGCCGAATCCAGCGCATCCAAAACCGCTTCTCCATTAGCCCGAGCCCACTCCGTCAGCGTATGGATCGGCTCGATCAACGTAGCTCCCAGCGGTGTCAACTCGTACTCGACCCGCGGCGGTGCCTCCGCATACGCCTGGCGGCGAACGAGCCCGTGTGCTTCCAGTCGACGCAGCGTCTGGGTGAGCACCTTCCTCGAGATGCCGCCGATCAGCTCGACCAGGTCGCCGTGGCGGACCGGTCCCTCGCTGAGGCCCGCGAGCACGACCACGGTCCACTTGTCGGCGATCAAGTCGACGGCCAAGCGCGCTGGGCAATCGGCGAGGAAGATGCCGCGGGTACCGCTCATGGAGTCCAAGGTACCCGCAGGTACCTATCGGATTCCTAGCCTGGTTTTCGTACCCCTCCAGAAACCAGGAGAGTCATGCGAATCATCACCCAGCAAGAGCTCGGCGGTCCCGAAGTTCTCACGATCGTGGACGCGCCGGAGCCCCGGGCATTGCCGACCGAAGTCCTCGTGCGCGTCAAGGCGATCGGGCTCAATCCGTTGGAGGCGCGGCTGCGCGAGGGCGAGTTTCCGTTGCTCGGCGAACCGCCGTTCGTGCTCGGGTGGGACGTCAGCGGCGTGGTCGAAGAGGCGTTGAGCTGGCGGTTCCGGCCTGGCGACGAAGTGTTCGGGATGCCGTTGTTTCCCCGCGCGGCCAACGCGTACGCCGAGATGGTGGCTGCTCCGGCCTTGCATCTCGTCAAGAAGCCGAAGGAGCTTTCGCACGTCGAGGCCGCGGCGTTGCCGGTCGTCGGGTTGACGGCGTGGCAAGGGCTGGTCGACCTCGGCGGCGTGGCGGCGGGCGATCGGGTTCTGATCCATGGCGGTGGCGGCGGGGTCGGGCATGTCGCGATCCAGCTTGCCAAAGCCCTTGGCGCGCACGTGATTACCACTGCCAGCGAGAGCAAGCGGGAGTTCGTCGAGGGGCTCGGGGTCGACGAAGTCATCGACTACACGAAGGTCGATTTCTCCGAAGCTGCCAAAGAAATCGACGTTGTGCTCGACACGCTTGGCGGCGACGCGGCTGAGCGTTCGCTGGGGGTGCTCCGGCCAGGCGGGCACCTGGTGACGGCGGTCGCGGAGGAGGACACCGCGCTCATCGCGAAGTTCGAGGCGGCCGGGATGCGGTTCAGCGGCATCGCGGTCGAGCCGGATCCGATCGCACTGCGGGAACTGGTCGCGCTCGTCGAGCAGGGCAAGCTGCGGGTCCACGTGCAGGAGACGTTCCCGTTCGAGCGCATCGCCGACGCGCATCGGCTGCTCGAAGGCGGTCATCTGCGGGGCAAGGTCGTCCTCACCGTGTGACGTCGCGGGATTAGACCTCCAGCACGATCCGGCCTCGTGCCTCGCCTGACTCCTGCAACCGGTGTGCTTCCGCGGCCGAGGCCAGGGGCAGGCGAGTGCCGATCCGGGGCCGGAGGATTCCGGTGGACAGGCCCCGGTTGATGACGCGGGCAGCGGAACCCAGCGCGGTGACACCGGCGTTGCTGATGGCGAAACCGCGGATGCTGGCGTCGCGGGTGTACAGCTCGCCGATCGGCAGCGTCGGTTTCGATTCCATTCCGGCCATCGCCACGATGCGGCCGCCGCGGGACAGGAGTGGCACCGCCGAGACCAGGTCGTGTTTTCCGGCGTTGTCCCACAGCAGATCCACCACGGGGAGTTTGCGGTAGAGGTCAGGATCGGAATAGTCGAAAACCTCTTCGGCACCGCATTCCCGGCACCATTCCGCGTCCTCGGCGCGGGCGGTCGCGACGACGCGCAGGCCGGCGGTCGAAGCGAGTTGGACGACCGCGCTGCCGACGCCGCCCGCCGCGCCGAGGACCGCGATCGTCTCGCCGTACCCGGCGCCGGCGTGTTCGAAGAGGCCCAGATACGCGGTGGCGGCGGTGTGCAGGACCGCGACGGCGTCGTCGGAAACCCCGTCCGGCAAGCGATAAAGCCGTTCCTCGGGCACCGCGCAGTACTCGGCGAAGGACCCTTGCCGACCGTCGTGGCCGAGGCTGTTGCACCACACTCGGTCGCCGGGAGCGAAGCGGTCTACTGGCGACGAGACAACAGTGCCCACCAGATCCCGGCCGATGACGAACGGATACGAAAGAGCCGTGGGATAAGCGCCGGAGCGGATGAAGGTGTCGACGTGGTTCACCGTCACCGCGGAGACTTTCACCAGCACCTCGCGCGGCCCCGGCTCGGGGTCCGGGAGCTGCCCGACCTTGATCTGGGAACTGTCGCCGAGCGACGTCACGTATGCAGCGATCACCGCTTCACGGTACCGCCGGTTTTTCACCGACTTCGCACGGATATCGGATTGATCTCCGCCGCCCGCAATTCACCTGGAAAGCCGCGAAAATGCCCTAATCTCCCCGGCATGACCGCTCCGGTGGCGCCGGCCGACCTCAAACAGGCCCGCATCTTCATGTGGATCCAGGTCGCGCTGAGCGCGATCGGCCCGCTGCTGCTGGCCGGGATGGCCGGGGTTTCGCTGGTCGAGCTGATCAGCCTCACCCAGCTCTACATCGCGATCACCTACGCGACCGCCATCGCGCTCGCGGTGTGCGCGGTCGTATTGCCCAAGCGCCAGCAATGGGCTTACGTGACCGCCGCGGTCATCGAAAGCCTCCTGGTGCTGAACAGCGTCGTCACGCTGCTCAGCAAGGGCTTGCCCGGGCTGCTGCCGCTGATTTTCTCCGGGCTCGCGCTGCGGGCGCTGCTCACCCGCGACGTGCGGACGTGGTTCTTCCCGGCGCAGCCCTCGGCTAGCTGACCCGGTCGTCCAGGAACTCGTCCAGGTACCGCCAGGTCGTGCCCCGGGCGCGGCGTCCGGTGAGCACGCCGAGGTGCCCGCCGGGCGCGGTGCGGAACCGGACCTCCGGTGCGTTCTCCAGCAGCTGCACCACGCGTTCCACCGACGCCCGCGGCGCGATGGTGTCGTTTTCGCCCGCCACCACCAGCATCGGCGTCTTCACGTCGGACAGGCTGATCTTGCGCCCGTTCAGGTCGACGGTGCCCTCGGCGAGGTCGTTGGTACGGAACAGGCGGTGGTACAGCTGGCCGAACGTGCGCCCGGGATAGGCGTACATGTTGTCCATGAAGTGGTCCACGGCCTCGATCTGCGCGAGGTAGTCGCGGTCGTCGAGGTTCTTCAGGATCGCCAGCGGTTTCGTGATCTCCTTGGAGATCCCGGTGGCGCGGAAGACCCGGGTGACCAAATAGGACGGTGCGCCGCCGAACACCCGGTACACCGGGGTGAGCAGGTGCCCGCCGGTGAGGTCCACGAGCGGGCGGAACGGCGCGACGATCGGGATCGCGGTGAAATCGACCGGCGAGCCGACCGCGGTGATCGATTCGATCGGCAGGCCCGGCTGGTCCGCGCTGACCAGCATCGAGAAGATCCCGCCGAGCGACCACGACACCAGGTGCACGCCCTGTCCGCCGGCGTCCTCGCTGACCTTCCGGATCGCCCTCGGCAGCACCTCGTCGATCCAGTGCTCGATGCCGAGCCTGCGGTCGGAGAACGCGACCATGCCGTAGTCGACCAGGTAGGTCGGGCGTCCGCCCTCGACCAGGTGCTCGATGAGGCTGCAGCCGCGGCGCAGGTCGAAGCACAGCGCGGGCGCGGCCAGCGGCGGCACCAGCAGTACCGGCGGGCCCGAGGTCGTGGCCGCGCCGTGCGTCATCCGGTACACCGACCGGTTGGGCCCCTGGTCGATCAGCACCCTCGGCATCGGCCGCAGATCGGCGACCCCACCCTGGAAAACCTTGCCCACGACATTGGCCGCCGCGGCAGCCAACCGGGCCGGTGGGGAAACCATGCTGCGCCTCCTGGAACTCGTCGTCTGCCGGGCATCTTGCCGTGCGCGCGGGCACGGCATCAACACGCCACTCCCGCAAGCACCCGGCAAGCGCACGTCCGCCTCAGCTGCTCCCACCAGGCGGGACGGCCGACGGCGCGCTCCGGGCGGCCCTGCCCTCGTACTCGGCGCGCTCGGGCGAATGCGCGGCCGACGCGAGCAGTTGGTCACCGCCGAGGGCGCGCACCAGCCATTCGCCGAACGCGCGCGGGAACAGCCGGGTGATCCGGCCGGTCAGATCGAGCGATTTCGGGACGAAGACGTCGAACTTCGGCCGCTCCAGCGCGTCGACGATCGCCGCCGCGACGTCCTCGGGCCCCACTGACTTGATGAACCGCGCCTCGCCCAGCCCGGACGCGAGTTCGGTACGCACCACCGCGGGCATCACGCACGACACCTCGACACCGGTGCCGCGCAGCTCCAGCCGCACCGACTCGGACAACCCGACCACGGCGTGTTTCGTAGCGCAGTACGTGGCCGCTCCGGAGAATCCGGACTTTCCGGCCATCGACGCCACGTTCACGATGTGCCCGCGACCGCGCGGCTTCATCCGCTTGACCGCCTCGCGCGTGCCGTGCACGACCGCGTGCACGTTGATCTCCAGCAGCCGCCGCGTGGCCGCGTCGTCCTCCTCGTCCAGCGGCGAAAGCGGCATGATGCCGGCGTTGTTGATCAGCACGTCGATCGGCCCGATGGTGCGTTCGACGTCGTCCAGGAACGCGGTGAAGGCGGCCGTGTCGGTGACGTCCAGCGGCGACGCGACCACGTCCGGGCCCAGCTCGCCGGCGGTTTTCTCGGCGCGGATCCGATCGAGGTCGCCGAGCACCAGCCGGGCGCCGCGCCGGTGCAGCGCGGCGGCGGTGGCCGCCCCGATGCCCTGCGCGCCGCCCGTGACGACAACGACCTTTCCGGAGAGCGACTGCCTCGCCATGGCGGACTCCTCAGTCTATTGACACTGTGCCAATATCGTCCTCCGGATCAGCCCGGGCCGCTATCCCCCAACCCGTTGCTCAAGGACCTGGCCGAGCCAGCCGTCGACAGTGAACTGCTCGGTCGGCTTGAAGCCCTGGCTCTCGTAGTAGCGCGGCAGATCGCCGTCGCCGCCCGCCCAGCAGTCGACGCGCACGAGGTCGATCCCGCGCCGTTTCGCCTCGTCCATCGCGTGCTCCAGCAGCCGCGAGCCGACCCGGTGCCCGGTGAAAACGGCGAGACGTGATGAGCAGCCGCACGTACAGTTCGGGCTCGTCGACCTGCGGGGTGTACGGCATGGCTTGCCCGAGGATCAACGCGCCCGCGGGCTGTCCGTCGATCTCCGCCATCCGGAACCCGGGCTCGGCTGCGAACTCGTGTACGCGTTCGACGCGTTTCGGGTTCGTGCTCCACGGCTGCGTGCCCCATTGGCCCGCGCTGCCCCGCGCGACCAGCCATGCGACGGCGTCGTCGAAAAACCCCAGCAAAACGTCTGCGTCTCCGGCGGCCCCAGGCCGGATGGTGAACTCCATATCCCCACCATAGGGACAGGTGAAGCAGCGCCGCCGGGACTCCGCCCGGACGCCCCGGCGGCGCTGGGTCTCAGGCGCCGACCCCGAGGTGGCGCGCGATCAGCATCTTCTGGACCTCGCTGGTGCCCTCGCCGATCTCCAGGATCTTCGCGTCGCGGTAGAAGCGGCTGACCGGGAATTCGTTCATGAAGCCGTATCCGCCGAAGATCTGCGTCGCGTCGCGGGCGTTGTCCATCGCCGCGTTCGACGCCACCAGCTTCGCGATCGACGCTTCCTTCTTGAACGGTTCGCCGCGCAGCATCTTCGACGCCGCCTGGTAGTACGCCAGCCGGGCGGTGTGCGCGCGGACCTCCATGTCCGCGATCTTGAACTGGATCGCCTGGTACTCGCCGATCCGGTGGCCGAACGCGACGCGGTCCTTCGCGTACTTCAGGCATTCGTCCACGCAGCCCTGCGCGAGACCGACGCTCAGCGCGGCGATCGCCACCCGCCCCTCGTCCAAAATGGACAGGAACTGCGCGTAGCCGCGTCCGCGCTTGCCGACCAGGTTCTCCGCGGGCACCCGGACGTCCGAAAAGGACAGTTCGTGGGTGTCCGAGCAGTTCCAGCCGACCTTCGAGTACTTCGGGGCCACCGAGAAGCCCGGCGTGCCGGACGGGACGATGATCGCCGAGATCTCCTTGCGGCCGTTCTCCATCACGTCGGTGACCGCGGTGACGGTGACCAGTTTCGTGATGTCGGTGCCGGAGTTGGTGATGAACGCCTTGCTGCCATTGATGACCCACTCGTCGCCGTCGAGCCGGGCGCGCGTGCGGGTGGCCCCGGCGTCCGAGCCGCCGCCGGGTTCGGTGAGGCCGAACCCGCCGAGCGCCTCCGCCGTGGTCAGCATCGGCAGCCAGGTTTCCTTCTGCTCCTGGGTGCCGAAGCGGTAGATGGGCATCGCGCCGAGCGAAACCCCCGCCTCCAGCGTGATCGCGACCGAGGAGTCGACCCGCGCCAGTTCCTCCAGCGCGAGGCACAGCGCGAAGTAATCCCCGCCCATGCCGCCGAATTCCTCCGGGAACGGCAGGCCGAACAGGCCCATCTCGCCCATCTTGGCGACCAGCTCGTACGGGAATTCTTCCTTCTCGTACAGCGGCCCGATCACCGGCGCGACCTCCGCCTGCGCGAAGTCCTCGACCGTCTTGCGAAGCGCCTCGTACTCGTCGTCCAGCCGGAAGTCGATCACTGCTTCTCCTCCGCCGCGCTCACCACGGCCAGCGTCTCGTCGAGCGCGACCTGCTGGCCGACCCGCACCGAAAGCTCAGTCACCACACCGTCGATCGGCGCGGTCACGGTGTGCTCCATCTTCATCGCCTCGACGACCAGCAGCGGCGTCCCCGCGCTCACCGCGTCGCCCTCGGCGGCCTTCACCACGAGCACCGTTCCTGGCATCGGGCTCTTCACCGGACCGGCGCCCGCCGCCTCGCCGCGCGAGGACAACGTGAATTCCTGGTCGGCGAACGCGAACGACCGGCCTTCCCTCGCCAGCCACACTGTCCGTTGTGGACCGTCCGCACAGCGGTACCGCTCCACTCCGTTCGCCCGGCGCACCTCGAGCAGATCGCCCTCGCGACGGGCGGAAACGCGCACCGGCTCGGCGTCGTCCACCCGCACCGAAGCGTCCGACGGCGTGCCCTCGACCCGCACCACGGCCTGGTTTTCCCCGGTACGCAAGCGGAAGGTGATCCCGCCGGGACCGCTGAGCCGCCAGCCGCTCGGGATGTCCCACGGGTCCACGACCGCACCGGTCGGCTGCAGCGAGATCAGCCGGTCCATGGCCGCGGCGACGAAAAGGCCTGCCGGGACTTCCGAGGAGACCAATTCGGACAGCCGCCGGTCCACCAGTTCGGTGTCCAGCCGTCCGGCGCGGACGTCCTCGTCGGCGAGCAGGCCGCGCAGGAACGCGATGTTCGTGCCGAGCCCGAGCAACGCGGTGTCGGCGAGCGCGCGGTCCAGTTTCTGCAGCGCCGACGCGCGATCCGGGCCGTGCGCGATGATCTTCGCCAGCATCGGGTCGTAGTTCGACCCGACCACCGCGCCGACCGACATCCACGAGTCCACCCGCACGCCGTCGCCGGAGGGCTCGTGCACGGCCAGCACCGTGCCGCCGGTCGGGATGAACCCGCGCGCGGGATCCTCGGCGTAAACGCGGGCCTCGACCGCGTGCCCGTCGAGGCGCACGTCGTCCTGCGTCAGCCCGAGTGGCTCCCCTGCCGCCACCCGCACCTGCCAGGACACCAGGTCGAGGCCGGTCACCATTTCCGTGACCGGGTGCTCGACCTGCAGCCGGGTGTTCATCTCCATGAAGAAGAACTCGTCCGGATTGTGCGCGGACATGATGAACTCGACCGTGCCCGCGCCGACGTAGCCGACCGACCGCGCGGCTTCCGCGGCCGCCGCACCCATTTTCGCCCGGGTGGCCTCGTCCAGCAGCACCGACGGCGCTTCCTCGATGATCTTCTGGTGCCGCCGCTGCAGGCTGCACTCGCGTTCGCCGAGGTGCAGCACGGTGCCGTGGGTGTCGGCCAGCACCTGGATCTCGATGTGCCGCGGCGTGGTGACGAACCGCTCCATCAGGAGCGTGTCGTCGCCGAAGGAGCTCTTCGCTTCCCGGCGCGCGGACTCGACCGCAGCGGCCAATTCGGACTCTTGGTGCACCAGGCGCATGCCCTTGCCGCCGCCGCCCGCGGACGGCTTCAGCAGCAGCGGATAGCCGACTTTCGCGGCGGCTTCGGCGAACCCGCCCTCCGGAATGTCCATATCGGACGCACCGGGCACGACCGGAACCCCGGCCGCGGAGACCGTGGCCTTCGCCCGGATCTTGTCGCCCATCTTGTCGATCGCTTCCGGCGGCGGGCCGATGAACACCAGCCCGGCCTCCGCGCAAGCCCGCGCGAACGCGGTGTTCTCGGCGAGGAAGCCGTACCCCGGGTGCACCGCCTGCGCGCCGGTTTCCTTTGCCGCGGCGACGATCGCCGGGATCGACAGGTAGCTCTTCGCCGCTTCGGCCGGGCCGAGGCGCACCGCGGTGTCGGCCTCGCGGACGTGCCGGGCGTCGGCGTCCGCGTCGCTGTACACCGCGACCGAACGGATCCCGAGCGCACGCAGCGACCGGATTACGCGAACCGCGATCTCTCCGCGGTTGGCGACCAGAACAGTCTCGAACACGCTCATCACATCCGGAAGACGCCGTAGTTGACCTCGGGCAAGGGAGCGTTGGCCGCGGCCGAAAGCGCGAGGCCGAGCACCGTGCGGGTGTCCGCCGGGTCGATCACGCCGTCGTCCCACAGCCGCGCAGTGGAGTAGTACGGGCTGCCCTGTTCCTCGTACTGTTCGCGGATCGGGTCCTTGAAGGTTTCTTCGTCCTCTGTGGACCATTCGCCGCCGCGGCCCTCGATGGCGTCGCGGCGCACCGTCGACAGCACCGAGGCCGCCTGCTCGCCGCCCATCACGGAAATCCGCGCGTTCGGCCACATCCACAGGAACCGCGGCGAATACGCCCGGCCGCACATGGAGTAGTTGCCCGCGCCGAAGGAGCCGCCGATGATCACGGTGAACTTCGGCACCCGCGCGCACGCCACCGCGGTGACCATTTTCGCGCCGTGCTTGGCGATGCCGCCCGCCTCGTACGCGCGGCCGACCATGAAGCCGGTGATGTTCTGCAGGAACACCAACGGGATCGAGCGCCGGTCGCACAGTTCGATGAAGTGCGCGCCCTTCATCGCGGACTCGGCGAACAGCACGCCGTTGTTCGCGATGATGCCGACCGGGTGGCCATGGATGTGCGCGAAGCCGGTGACGAGCGTCGAGCCGTATTCCTTCTTGAACTCCGCGAACCGGCTGCCGTCGACGACGCGGGCGATGACCTCGCGCACGTCGTACGGGGTGCGCGAATCGGTCGGCACCACGCCGTACAGTTCGCGTTCGTCCGCGGCGGGCGGCTCGATCGCCTTGACGTCCCACGGCCGCGGCGTGCGCGGGCCGAGCGTGGAAACGATGTCGCGGACGATGCGCAGCGCGTGCGCGTCGTCGTCCGCGAGGTGGTCGGTGACGCCGGACTGCCGCGAGTGCACGTCGCCGCCGCCCAGTTCCTCGGCTGTGACGACCTCGCCGGTCGCGGCCTTCACCAGCGGCGGGCCGCCGAGGAAAATGGTGCCCTGGTTGCGCACGATGACCGCTTCGTCGCTCATCGCCGGGACGTACGCGCCGCCGGCGGTGCACGAGCCGAGCACGGCGGCGATCTGCGGGATGCCGCGCGCGGACATGGTGGCCTGGTTGTAGAAGATCCGGCCGAAGTGCTCGCGGTCCGGGAAGACCTCGTCCTGGCGCGGGAGGAACGCGCCGCCCGAATCGACCAGGTAAATGCACGGCAAGTTGTTGTGCAGGGCGACTTCCTGCGCCCGCAGGTGCTTCTTCACCGTCATCGGGTAGTACGTGCCGCCCTTGACCGTGGCGTCGTTGGCGACGATCACGCATTCGCGGCCGGACACCCGCCCGATCCCGGTGATGATGCCCGCCGACGGGGCCTCGTCGTCGTACAGCCCGGTGGCCGCGAGCGGGGACAGCTCGAGGAACGGGGATCCCGGGTCCAGCAGCGCGTCCACCCGGTCGCGGGGCAGCAGCTTGCCGCGTTCCACATGGCGGGCGCGCGACTTCTCCGGCCCGCCGAGACGAGCGGCGGCGAGCCGCTTGTGCAGATCCTCGACCAATTCTCCGTGCGAAGTGACGCTGCGGGTGAAGGTGTCGCTGTTCGGATCCGCGGAACTGCGCAGTACCGGCGTGTCCATGGCTCTCCGTCGAGACGTTAGCGGTCGTTAACTCCGCCGGAGATGTTAGTGCTCGTTAACCGCCCTGTCCAGCCCAGCCCTCAGCACCCCGGTGTGACATTGGGTGCAGGTGGGGTACCCATTGAGGCTTTCTCGGTAGCGCGGTGTGCGGCGGGTTCGGGGTAGCGGTGCTTGCGAGGGTGCTGCGGCGCGCTGGGCGACTCCTCCCTCCGAGGTCCGTGAAGGGCTCCTTGAGGGAATCTGATTCCCTCAAGGAGCCCTTCACGGACCTCGCCACCACGCCCACCCGCTGCCGAAGGAACAAAACCCTCCACGAACGCGGTGCGCGAAGCCGCCCTCGGTCGATGAGCGCGGTTGTGCTGGCGTGGATGCCGCGAGGGGAACCCTCACGGCATTTGATTCAGTTGCCAGGGACTTATTACAAGCCGCGTGGCCTCAGTCGCGGACCGTCCACAAGAGACACCACCGCCACCGGAATGCCCGATTCGTCCCGGCATGACCGCGTCTTGAGGTCCGTGAGGGCCACCCTGAGGGAATCAGATTCCCTCAGGGTTCCCCTCACGGCCAGCACACCCGCGACCCAGGCCAGGCGGCACCGTCGACCTGAGCCTGCGCAGCGCCGTAACGACGCCGCACTCGGGAAACCCACTGTGGCGTTGCAGCGGACACGGACGGGCGAGACGAGACAGTCAGCCCGCGACGGCGTCCGAGATCCAGCCTGCCACCGGCAGATCCCGTTCGAGGCATTCGACCGACAGCCGGATCGTCCAGCGCAGTGCCTGCAGCAGGAGGCTGTCCACCTCGTTCGGCGCGGCGCTCGCCAGCGCGATCTCGACCTGTTCGCGCGCGGCGGCGGTGTTGCCGTGCACCTCGGCCAGCAGCGTGCGGACGGCGGTGCGGACCGGCGGGTCGGCCTGGTCGATCGAAACCTCTTCGCCCGCCTCGTCGAACACCTGCACCTTGACCGGGGCGGTGCCGCCGTCGCCGAGGGTCGACACCATGGCGCTGCACTCGCCGAAGAGCAGCAGCATCAGCTCTTTGGTTTCCTCGTCGCGTTCGCCCGGCTCCTGCGACGTGGGCGTGACCTCTTCCAGCGCCTCCGTGTCCTCGCCAAGGCTGATGGCGACGAGCGCGCGCTGCGCCTTCTCGACGAGCCGCTGCTCGCCTTCGCTCCGGTCCGCGGTCACGTGCCTATCAAACACCAGACCGGCGGTCGGCGGGATACCCCGGATCGCGGGCTCAGCCCGCCGCGGAAAGGGCGCCCAGCGCGAGCCGGCACAGCAGATCGGCGAGCGCCCCGTCACCGAGATGGCGGTTGTAGGGCGTCGAGTTGATCAAGCCGAACACGGCGTGTGCCGCCGAGCGCGCCTGGCGTTCGCCGAGGCCGGGCACAGCTTCGCGAATCGCCCGCACCCACACCTCGACGTACTGCCGCTGGAGCGCGCGCACCTGTTTCCGGTCACCGTCGGTGAGATTCGCGAGATTGCGCTCCTGCACGGTGATGAGCGCCGGATGGTCGAGCGCGAAGTCGACGTGGAACCGCACGAGCGCGGCCAGCAGCTCGTCCGGCGTGCCGCCCGCCGCGGCGCGCGCGGTGCCGCCTTCGAGCAGGAAGTGGCTGATCGAGTTCAGCATTTCCCCGAGGATCGCGTCCTTGCTGCGGAAATGCCGGTACAGCGCGGGACCGGAGATGCCGACGGCCGCGCCGATGTCGTCGATGCCGACGCCGTGGAAACCGTGGTGGGCGAACAGCTCGGCGGCGGCGGAGAGGATCTGTTCCCGTCTGTTCGGCTTCGCGCCGTTCACCAGTGGGAGGGAATTCGCCGGCATCCGCACATAGTAGGTCCCGTGGTTAGCGAGCGCTAACTTCCGGTCCTACTTCCTGCTTGAGCCAAGTGGACGCACCCGGATTTCAGGGGTGTCTCGTGGGGATTGCACCTGGTAAAGCTTTACCGCGTCAAGCTGTCACGACAGGAGTGACCTATGGCTGCAAACACCCGTCAACCATCACGACGCATCCTTCGGATGTGCGCGGCCCTGGGGGTCGCTCTCGCTGCCTCGCTCGGCTTCGCCACCGGTGCGAGCGCTGCGTCGCAAAACTACGTCGCGCTCGGCGACTCCTACTCCTCCGGAGTGGGCGCCGGGAGCTACGGAGATTCCGGCAGCTGCAAACGCAGTGCCAACGCGTACGGCCAGTTGTGGGCCAACGCCCACTCCGGCACCAATTTCACCTTCCTCGCCTGCTCGGGCGCGAAGACCGGCGACGTGCTGAACCAGATCAGCTCGATGCCGTCCAACGCCACCTTGATCACGCTCACCGTGGGCGGCAACGACGCCGGGTTCACCGACGTGATCAAGACGTGCACGCTCGGCAGCGACCAGACCTGCGTGGACCGGGTCAACACCGCCAAGACCTACGTCCAGAACACCCTTCCCGGGCTGCTGGACAAGGTGTACTCGGCGGCCAAGAGCAAGGCCCCTGGGGCGAAGCTGGTCGTGCTCTCGTATCCGCGCTTCTACACCGTGCCGGGTTCGTGCAACGTCGGGCTGAGCGACACGAAGCGGTCGGCGATCAACTCCGGGGCGGACACGCTGGCCTCGGTGCTGTCGTCGCGGGTTTCCGCCGCGGGCGGGAAGTTCGTGGACGTCCGGTCGGCGTTCGTCGGGCACAACATCTGCTCGGCGGCCAGCGACTACCTGCACAGCTTGACGTGGCCGGTGGACGAGTCGTACCACCCGACTGCCGCTGGGCAGCTACTACTCGCCGCTGACCTCGGCGATCGGCTGACGGTTCGCAAGACTGCGTGAAGGCCGCCTCGAGTTCGCTCGAGGCGGCCTTCACCGCGCCTCAGCCCAGCAGAGTCTTGACCAGCGCGGCGATCTGCTCGGTCTCGATCAGGAACGAATCGTGGCCGTACGGCGAGGTCAGCACCGTGGCCTCGCTGCCGACTCCCGCCGCGATCTCGTGCGACTGGTACGGCGGGTAAAGCCGGTCGCTGTCCACCGCCGCGACCACGGTGCGCGCGGTGACCCGGCCCAGCGCAGCGGCCACCCCGCCTCGGTCCCGACCGACGTCGTGGGTGTTCATCGATTCGGTGAGCACCACGTAGGAGCCCGCATCGAACCGGTGGGCGAGCTTGTCCGCGTGGTGGTCCAGATAGGACTCGACCGCGAACCGGCCGCCGGCCAGCGGATCCTCGCCCTGCTGCGGACGGTTTTCGAAACGTGTCTCCAGTTCGGGTTCGCAGCGGTAGGTGACGTGCGCGATCCGCCGGGCCACGCCCAGTCCGCGGTACGGGCCTTCGGCCGCGGTGTAGTAGTCGCCGCCGTGCCACGCGCGGTCGGCGCGGATCGCGTGCAGCTGAGGGGCGGCCCAGGCGATTTGCTCGGCGGACGCGCGAGCGGTCGAGGCGAGAACGAGCGCGGAGGCGACCCGATCGGGTTGACTTACGGCCCATTCGAGTGCGCGCATCCCGCCCATCGAACCGCCCGCGACGGCGGCCCAGCGGTCAATGCCGAGCGCGTCCGAGAGTTCCGCTTCGGCCTTGACCTGGTCCCGGACGGTCAAGACCGGGAATCGGCTGCCCCACGCCTTGCCGTCCGGAGCGGGCGAGGACGGACCTGTCGACCCCTGGCAGCCGCCGAGCACGTTGGGCGCGACGACGAACAGTTCGTCGGTGTCGAAAGCCTTGCCGGGACCGATCAGTCCGTCCCACCATCCGGGACTCGGATGTCCGGGTTCGGCAGGCCCGGCGACATGGCTGTCGCCGGTGAGAGCGTGCTCGACGAGGACCGCGTTGGACGCGTCGGAGTTGAGCGTTCCCCACGTTTCGTACGCGAGGGTGTAGCCGGGCAGGGTCGCACCGGCCTCCAGCGCGAGCGCGCCGGGACCGGTGAACCACTGCCGCCTGCCGGGTGGGTCGCCCGCCCGCCACGCGCCGGTGACGGGCGGAAGACTCGCGCCGGGATCCGTCACAGCGCCGCCTTGGCGGCCCGGAAGCCAGCCTCGAGATCGGCCTTCAGGTCCTCGATTCCTTCCAGCCCGACGGCGAGCCGCACGAGACCCGGCGTGACGCCCGCAGCGACCTGCTCCTCGGGGCCGAGCTGGCTGTGCGTGGTCGAAGCCGGGTGCACGATCAGGCTGCGCACGTCGCCGAGGTTCACCAGCTGGCTGTGCAGTTCGGTGCCGTCGACGAACTTCCGGCCCGCCTCGACCCCGCCGCGCAGCTCGAACGACAGCACCGCGCCGACGCCGCGCGGCAGGTACTTCTGCGCCGCCGCGTGGTACGGGCTCGACGGCAGCCCGGCGTAGTAGACCTTCTCGACCTCGTCGCGTTCTTCCAGCCATTCGGCGAGTGCCTGCGCGTTCGCGGAATGCCGCTCGACGCGCAGCGACAGCGTCTCGATGCCCTGCAGGATGAGGAAGCTGTTCAGCGGGGCGATCGCCGCGCCGGTGTCGCGCAGGATCTGCACGCGCGCCTTGGCCGCGAACGCGCCCGGGCCGAGCGCCTCCCAGTACTTGAGGCCGTGGTAGCTCGGGTCGGGCTCGTTGAAGCCGGGGAAGCGGGACGGATCCTTGCCGAAGTCGAACGTGCCGCCGTCGACCAGCACGCCGGCGACGGTCGTGCCGTGGCCGCCGAGGTACTTCGTCGCCGAGTGCACGACGATGTCGGCGCCGTGCTCGATCGGGCGGACCAGGTACGGCGTCGGCACGGTGTTGTCCACGACCAGCGGGACCCCGGCCTCGTGCGCGACGTCGGCGACCTTGCGGATGTCGAGGACGGCGCTGCTCGGGTTGGCCAGCGTCTCGGCGAAGAACAGCTTGGTGTTCGGCCGGACCGCGGCCCGCCACTGCTCGGCGTCGTCCTGGTCGTCGATGAAGGTGACCTCGATGCCGAGCTTCGGCAGCGTGTAGTGGAACAGGTTGTAGGTGCCGCCGTACAGCGACGGGCTGGTGACGAAGTGGTCGCCCGCGTTGGCCAGGGTCAGGATCGCCGCGGTGACCGCCGCCGAACCGGAAGCGAACGCGAGACCGGCGACGCCGCCTTCGAGGGTGGCGACGCGCTGCTCCAGGACGTCTTGGGTCGGGTTGTTGATGCGCGTGTAGATGTGGCCGGGCTCGGCGAGGCTGAACAGATCCGCCCCGTGCTGCGTGTCGCGGAAGACGTACGACGTGGTCTGGTAGATCGGCGTCGCGCGGGCTCCGGTGGCCGGATCGGGCGCCGCCCCCGCGTGGATCTGCTTGGTCTCGAAGGACCAGCTCGTGGTGTCTTCCGGCATCTGCTCGCTCCTAGCGGTCGGGATCGGGTCGGCTGGCGCGACGCTAACCAGGCCGGACGAAACGCCCAACAGCTCTCACGGGATGAGAGTCCTACGCACCCGGACGTAGGAACAAGTGCCGAGCGCTGACGGACGACGCGACGATGCGGTAACGCGCACGCTCAGGAGCATGGACTGGAGAATGCGGCCGTCGACCCGGAAGTGGTTCCTGTTCGGCCACGTCGTCACGTCGGTCGGCTGGATCGGAGCCGAGCTCGCGGTGCTGATCTGCAGCGTTCTCGCGATCGCCGGCTTCGATCCGGTGACCACGCGCAGCGCCAACGTCATCGCCGGGATCCTCGCCGGCGCGCTCTACTTCCCGGCCAGCCTGCTCGCACTGGCCACCGGTGTGGTGCTCGGCCTCGGCACGAAGTGGAAGCTGGTGCGCTACCACTGGGTGCTGTGGAAACTGGTGGCGACGCTGGCCCTCTTCGCCGGCGGCAACCTGCTGGTGGTCCCGTCTTTTGTCGAGCACGGCGAGCAGGCTTCGCGCGGGGAGATCGTCGGGGCGAGCGCGGTGTCGGGCACCGGGGCGATGAGCGTCGGGCTGACGTTGCTGCTGGGCGCGACACTGGTGTCGTACTTCAAGCCGTGGCCGAAGGTGTTTCGCGCTAACTAGTGCCGCGGGTGGCGAAACCGGTGCAGTCTTCTACCGTTCCAGCAAGAACGTCAGGAGCGCTGGAGGTAGCTGTGGTTTCGGTGCGCAGCGTCGTGGACCGGGTCGGTCCCACGCTGCTCCACGCGCTTCTCGTGCCCGAAGGCTGTCCGGCGGTCGGCGACGTGGTGATCGCCGAACCGGGCGCGGAGTCCGCCATCGCCGCCGGCGACCTGGTGCTGGGCGTCGCCACGATCGAGCAGGCGGACGCCGCGGCACTCGTCCGGGTGAGCGCCGGACGGGGTGCGGCAGCGGTGCTGCTGAAACCGCCTCTGGCGGCAAAACAGTCGGTGCGGCGCGCGGCGAAGTCGGCCGGGATCGCGTTGATCCAGGTGCACGCGGCGACGTCCTGGGCTCAGCTGGTCTGGCTGTTGCGCACGGTGCTGGACGCGCTCGCCGACGAATCCGAAGCGCTCGAAGAAGGCGGTGACCCCGGTTCCGGCGACCTCTTCCGGCTCGCCGACGCGGTGGCCGCGGTGGTCGACGCGTCGGTGACGATCGAGGACACCAACTCGCGCGTCCTCGCGTACTCCGCGCGGCAGGACCTCACCGACCCGGCGCGCGTCGCGACGATCATGGGCCGCCGCATCCCGGACGACGTACTGGCCCGGTTCCGCTCGCGCGGCGTGTTCCGCGAGCTTTCCCGCGGCAGGCAGACGATCTTCGTCCCGGCCCAGCGCGACGGCACCCTGCCGCGGCTGATCGTGCCGATCCGGATGGGCGGCGAACTGCTGGGCTCGATGTGGGCGGTCGTCCCCGGCCCGGTTTCCGAGGAACGCGCGGCGGCTTTCGCGGACGCGGCCCCGGTGGTCGCGCTGCACCTGCTGCGGCGACGCGCGCATACGGACGCCCAACGCCGCGCTTCCGCCGAATTGCTGCGCGCGGTCTTGGAAGGACAGGTCCCGCCGCGTCGAGTGGTCGCCGAACTGGACCTGTCCGACGAGCCGCACCGGGTCGTCGTCGTGGACGTCAGCGGTGGCGACAGCCGGGACGCCGAAGGACTGTTGCTGGCATTGCTGGAACGGATCTCGCAGGGTTTCGGACGCCGTCCGGTCGCGGCTGAACTCGGTGGGTTGCTGTACGTCGTGGTTCCAGACCGCCCCGGCGAGGGCGGCTGGCCGGAACTGCGGGAGGCGCTGCTCGCCCAACCCGCGTCCCGCCGAGGCGGCCTACCGCGCGCGGCTGCGGGCGCACCCGGCGATCCGACCGCGCTGGCCGCGTCGCGCGCCCAGGCGGACGAGGCGCTGGGTCTGCTGCGAGCCGGGCTGGTCGAGGGCCGCGTCGTGGCTTACGACGAGGCGTGGACCGCCCTGGTTCTGCACCGCGCCGCCGCCGGAGCAGCGGCGGCGCAGGTGTCGGAACTCGGCCCGCTCGGCGTGCTGCGCGCACACGACGACGCGAGTAATGCCGGGTACGTCGACACTCTTTACGAATGGCTCCGACACCCCGGCGACCCCCGCGCTGCTGCGGAACGGTTGCGCATTCACCCGAATACGTTGCGGTACCGGATGAAGCGGCTGCTGGAGCTTGTTCCGTTGAATCTTGATGATCCTGACGTACGGCTCGCGCTGCTTACCCAGCTGATCGCACTCCGCTGGAGCTGACCTGGTAGCTGAGGTCGTTGGCGCGCAACGATTCCGGCTCCATCCGGACCCACACCGTGCCGCGTTCCGCCGGATCGTCCAGCAGGTACGCGCGGAACCGCGGATCCCACGCGGACTCGTCCGGGCCCAGGTAGCGCACCAGTTTCCGGCGTCCGCGCGGCACGTCGAACGGTTCGAGGGCGGCTGACCCGCTCGCGATCACCTGACGCACCAAGCCGGTCGCGAGGTCGCAGACGTCCACCGTCACCGCGATCCGCGGCTCCTCGCGCACCCGAGCGGGCAGCCGCGACCACGGGCCGCTGAGGATCCAGAACGCCCTGTCCTCCCAGAGATACCAGGTGGGCCGGACGGTCGGACCAGCGGTGGCGACCCGTGCGGTCAGCGGCTGCGCGAGGAAACTGTCGACGTCGAAACCGGTCACGCGACCAGCAGCGTCTTCCCGATCGTGCCCCGAGATTCGATCGCCGCGTGCGCGTCAGCCGCCCGCTCCAGCGGGAACCGCTGCCCGATCACCGGCGTGAGCTGTCCGGACGCGGCGGCCGCCAGTGCCGATTCGGTGTAGCCGCGCATCTCCGCCGCGTCGCCGATCGACCGGATCAGTTTCACGCCGCGCGCGGCAGCGTCCTCTTCGGACACTTCGGTCCAGGAACCGCTTGCCAGACCGTAGATCGCCATCCGCCCGCCGGGCCGCACCAGTCCGAACGCCGCGGTGCCGACCGCGCCTCCCACGCCGTCGAACACCACGTCCACCTCCCCGGCCGCCGCGGTCCACTGCGGATCGGTGTAGTCGACCGCAAGGTCCGCGCCCAATTCCCGGGCGCGGGCAAGCTTTTCCGCCCCGCGCGCCGCCGCCACGACCTCCGCGCCCGCGGCCTTCGCCAGCTGCACCAAGAGACTGCCGACCCCTCCGGCGGCAGCCTCGACGAGCACCCGTTCCCCCGGTGCCACCGCGGTCGCGTGCACCAGTCCGGTCGCCGTGCGGCCGTCGGCCAGCAGCGCGACGGCCGCGTCGAGGCTCAGCGCGTGCGGCACTGGGAACACCAACGCCGCGTCCACGACCACGCGCTGCGCGTAACCGCCGCTGCCGCCGGTCGACGTCACCACGCGTTTTCCGACCAGAGCCGGGTCGACGCCCTCCCCGGCCCGGCTGATCACACCCCCGACGCCGTTGCCGGGCACCATCGGAAGCGTGCTGCCGAACGGCCCCGTCCCCGTCGCCCGGAACTGCGTTTCCACGAAGGTGACGTTGGCGAACGCCACCTCGATCAGCACCTGTCCCGGCCCGGGAGCCGGATCGGGGGCCTCCCCCGCCTGCAGCACCGCCGGCCCGCCGAACTCCCGCAGCCACACCGCTCGCATGTAAGCCCTTCCTCGAGGTCTCCGCCGGGTGCCAGCCAACTACCTCGAGTGCGGTCGAGGTCAAGTGCGTTGTCCTGGGAGCACTATTGGCCCGGCGCAAGACTGTGGCGGCGGGATGATGACACCGCCGTCCGGGTAGATCACCGTGAGTGGCAACACCTTCGACAGAACCGCCGCCAGGAGGCAAGACAGTGCGCATCGCCGTTCCCCGTGAGATCAAGAAGCACGAGTACCGGGTCGCGTTGACCCCGGCAGGCGTGCACGAACTGGTCGGTCGCGGGCACGACGTCTTCGTCGAGACGGGTGCCGGGACCGGGTCGTCCATCACGGACGAGGAGTACGTCGCCGCGGGCGCGAAGGTGCTCGCCACCGCGGACGAGACGTGGGCCGAGGGCGAGCTCGTGCTGAAGGTCAAGGAGCCGATCGCCGAGGAGTACCCGCGCCTGCGCAAGGATCTGGTGCTGTTCACCTACCTGCACATCGCCGCGGACCGTCCGCTGACCGACGCGCTGCTGGCCGCGGGCACCACCGCGATCGCTTACGAGACGGTGCAGAAGCCGAACGGCGCGCTGCCGCTGCTGGCCCCGATGTCCGAGGTCGCGGGCCGGCTGGCCCCGCAGGTCGGCGCCTACGCCCTGATGAAGCCGAGCGGCGGCCGCGGCGTCCTGCCCGGCGGCATCCCCGGCGTGCACCCGGCGCGCGTGGTCGTCATCGGCGGCGGCGTGGCGGGTCTGAACGCCGCTCGGGTCGCCCTTGGCCTCGGTTCCGACGTGGAGATCCTGGACACGAACGTCGACCGTCTCCGCCAGATCGACAACGACTTCGGCGGCCGCATCCGCACCGTCACCTCGAACCGCCTGTCGGTGGAAGAGTCGGTCCTGGAAGCGGACATGGTCATCGGCGCGGTCCTGGTCCCGGGCGCGAAGGCCCCGAAGCTGGTCTCCAACGACCTGGTCTCCCGCATGAAGCCGGGCAGCGTTCTGGTGGACATCGCCATCGACCAGGGCGGCTGCTTCGCCGACTCGCGCCCGACCACGCACGACGACCCGACCTACACGGTCCACAACTCGGTCTTCTACTGCGTGGCGAACATGCCAGGCGCGGTCCCGCGCACGAGCACCTACGGCCTGACCAACGTCACCCTGCCCTACGCCGTGCAACTGGCAGACAAGGGCTGGAAAGCCGCCCTCTCCGCCGACCCGGCCCTGGCCCTGGGCCTCAACACCAACGCCGGCGCCCTGACGAACGCCCCAGTAGCCACCGCCCACGGCCTCCCCCACACCCCCGTGGAAACCGCCCTGGCGTAACCAGCCACCACAAAGCGGCGAGGGCCAAAGGCCCTCGCCGCTTCCGTTATGCCCCAACGCCTTTATGTTCCACCCAACCCCCCACCCAACCGCCGCCGAACGCACCGTGGGGGTCCGGGGGGCTCGGCCCCCCGGGTAATACGACGCCCCTTCCCGGCGAAGCGCCGCCAGGCGCGAGCAGGGAAGGGGAAGAAGGGGCGACCCGCTCAACCAGCCTGGGGGTCACTGGGAGCGGGTCGCCGGGTACTAGCTTAAAGAACATTGGGCGGGAGCGCTCGTTCGGGGGTGGATTTGGCCGGGGTTCTTCCCCGTGACCAGGTGAACGTTCAACCTTTCACCTGTGCCGCCCGGACCAGGGTTTCCCTGCTCCGCAGGGCTTCCAGGGTCCGGCGGAACCCGCTGGCGTGCCGTTCGTCACCTCTGTCCGGCGGAGCGTCGGTTGTGCCCGTTTGGTCCGGGCCGGCGGCTTGCTCGGGAATAAATTGTCGGTGCCGCTCCCTAACCTTGTGATGTGACCACCACTGCGACGCCTGCGCGTCAAGACCGTCCGATCGTTGAGACGGCGCCCCGACCGGTCGGCTGGGTGCGCCGGTTGTCCACTGCCTGCTGGGAGCACCGCGGCGTTGTCGTGCTCGCGATGACGGCGGCGGTGCTGAGCGTCGGGGTGCAGGCGGCGAGTCCGTTGCTGGTGCGGTCGGCGGTGGACGACGCGGTGGCCGGGCATACGGCGCAGCTGGCCGGGCTCGCGGTGGGGCTGGTGGCGTTGCAGGTCGTCGCGTTCGGGTCGGCGTTCCTGCGCCGGTACGTGGGCGGGCGGCTGGCGCTGGACGTGCAGCACGATCTGCGGAACCGGGTGTTCGGCGCGGTCTCGCGGCTGGACGGCGGGAAGCAGGACGCGTTGCGCACCGGGCAGGTGGTGTCGCGCGCGATTTCGGATCTGCAGCTGGTCACCGGGTTGCTGATGCAGGTTCCGCTGTCGGCGGGGTCGGTGATTTTCGCGGTGCTGTCGCTGGGCGCGATGTTGTGGATGTCGCCGCTGCTCACGCTCATCGCGCTGGTGGTCGCGCCCGCGGTCGGGATCGTCGTGGCGTTGAGCAGGCGGCGGTTGTTCCCGGCGACCTGGTCGGCGCAGCAGCGCGCGGCGGATGTCGCGCAGCATGTCGAGGAAACCGTCACCGGCGTGCGTGTGGTGAAGGGGTTCGGGCAGGAGGCACGCGAGGTCGCTCGGCTGGAGCGCACGGCACGGAAGCTGTTCGCGGAGCGGTTGCGCGCGGCGAAGCTGTCCGCGTTGCCGACGGCGACCACGTCGGCACTGCCTGCCGCGGGTCAGGTCGCGGTGCTGGCGATCGGCGGCGTGCTGGCGTTGAACGGGCAGATCAGTCTCGGCACGTTCCTCGCGTTCGCCACGTATCTCGCGGCGTTGATCGGCCCGGCGCGGTTCCTGTCCGGGCTGGTCGTGCAGGCGCAGCTCACGCGGGCGGGCGCGGAGCGGGTGTACGAGCTGATCGACGCGCAGCCGGAGGTCGCCGACAGCCCCGACGCGCGGCCGTTGCCGCCCGGCACGCTGGGCGTCGAGCTGAACGACGTGAAGTTCGGCTACACGCGCAGCGACCCGGTGCTCGACGGGCTCACGCTCGAAGCCCGCCCCGGCGAAACGCTCGCGCTGGTGGGCACGGCGGGGTCCGGCAAGTCCACGATTTCCATGCTGCTGCCCCGGTTTTACGACGTGCACTCGGGTTCGGTGCGGGTCGGCGGGCTGGATGTGCGCGACGTGCCGTTGAAGGACCTGCGGCAGGCGATCGGCGTGGTCTTCGAGGAAGCGTTCCTGTTCTCCACCTCGGTGCGGGACAACATCGCGTACGGCCGCCCGGACGCGAGCGACGAGGAGGTCTTCGCGGCCGCCCGCGCGGCGGAGGCGGA
This sequence comes from Amycolatopsis sp. A1MSW2902, assembly GCF_017312175.1. Taxonomy (NCBI): domain Bacteria; kingdom Bacillati; phylum Actinomycetota; class Actinomycetes; order Pseudonocardiales; family Pseudonocardiaceae; genus Amycolatopsis; species Amycolatopsis sp. A1MSW2902. The sequence continues at coordinate 8,858,848 of NZ_QJPO01000001.1, read as the reverse complement.
CGAGTTCATCCGCGCGCTGCCGGACGGCTACGCCACCGAGGTGGGCGAGCGCGGCCTCACGCTGTCCGGCGGGCAGCGGCAACGGCTCGGGCTGGCGCGCGCTCTGCTCACTGACCCGCGAGTGCTGATCCTGGACGACGCGACGTCGGCGATCGACACCGTCACCGAAGCCGCGATCCACGACACGCTGCGCGCGGTCACCGCCGAACGCACCACGTTGCTCATCGCGCACCGCCGGTCGACGCTGCAGTTGGCGGACCGGATCGCGGTGATGGATCAGGGCCGGGTGGTCGACGTCGGCACCGAGGAGGAGCTGCTGGCGCGGTGCGCGCTGTTCCGCGAACTGGTCGCCGGGCCGGGCGACGACGTTGAAAAACCGCACCGCTGCGACAACCTCGAGCCAGGCTCGGACGGCACCACGGCAGTGCTGTGGCCGGAGGACGAGCGCGACGAGGTCGATGCTCTCGCCGAGGCCGCGCAGTCCCGCGGCGGCGTGCCCGGCGGCGGCACCGGATTCGCGGGCAGCGGCGGCGCCGACGTACCGCCGACCCCCGAGCTGCTGGAAGGCGTCCGCAGGCTGCCTCCGGCCACCGACCGGCCGCGACTGTCCGATGTGGACGTCACGGCCCCGGATCCCGGCTTCAAGCTGTCCCGGATCCTGCGTCCGGTGCGGTGGCCGCTCATCGGCGTGATCGGGCTGGTCGCGGCCGACGCGCTGGCCTCGCTCGCACTGCCCGCGCTGTATCAGCGCGGGGTCGACCACGGCGTCCTGCCCGGCGTGGCGAGCGTTGTGTGGCTGCTGGCCGGGATCGGCGCGCTCGTGGTGGCAGCCGACTGGTTCGTGGTGCGCTGGCAAACCCGGCTCACCGCCCGCGTCGGCGAGACGGTGCTCTACTCGCTGCGCGTGCGGAGCTACGCACACCTGCAACGGCTCGGGCTGGACTACTACGAGCGCGAGCTGTCCGGGAAGATCATGACCCGGATGACCACGGACGTCGACGCGTTGTCGACGTTCCTGCAAACCGGCCTCGCCACCGCGGTCGTCAGCGCGCTCACCTTGGTGGGCATCACAGTCGCGCTGCTGGTCACCGATGCCGCGCTCGCCGTCTATGCGCTGGCCATGCTGCCGATCCTGCTCGTAGCCACGCTGATCTTCCGGCGGGTCGCCTCGCGTGCGTACAGCGAGGCGCGCGAGAAGGTGAGCGTCGTCAACGCGGACATGCAGGAGAACGTCAGCGGTCTGCGCGTCGCCCAGGCGTACACGCGCGAAGAGCGTTCGGCGGAGGTGTTCGCATCGCGCAGTGACGACTACCGCCGGTCGCGGCTGCGGGCGCAGCGGTACATCGCGACGTACTTCCCGCTCGTTTCGCTGATGTCGGATCTGGCAACCACCACGGTGCTGGTCGTCGGCGCCCACCGCGTCGCAGGCGGCACGCTCGAAGCCGGTGTGCTGCTCGGATTCTTGCTGTACCTGCAGCAATTCTTCTCGCCGATCCAGCAACTGTCGTCGGTGTTCGACGGCTACCAGCAGGCCCGCGTCGGCCTGAGCCGCATCGGCGACCTGCTGCGCACCCCCACGTCGGTGCCGCCTGCCGAGAACCCGGTCGAACTGCCCGCACACCTGTCCGGCGAAGTACGGTTCAAGGACGTCGATTTCTCGTACACCGGCGCGGAAAAGCCCGCGCTGGAGAACCTGACACTGGACGTCGCGGCAGGCGAAACCGTCGCACTGGTCGGCGCGACCGGCGCGGGCAAGTCCACCGCGGTGAAGCTCGTCGCGCGCTACTACGACGCCACCGGCGGCGCGGTGTTGATCGACGGCGTCGACGTCCGCGAGTACGACCTGCCCGCACTGCGCGCCCGGATGGGCGTGGTGCCGCAGGAAGCACACCTGTTCTCCGGCACCGTCTCGGACAACGTGCGGTACGGCCGTCCCGAAGCCACCGACGCGGAAGTCGAGGCCGCCGTGCGCGCGGTCGGCGCCTTGGACGGAGTAGCCGCACTCCCCGCCGGTTTCCGGCAACCAGTAGGCGAACGCGGCCGCTCCCTGTCCGCCGGACAGCGGCAACTCGTCGCACTGGCCCGAGCCGAACTGGTCAACCCGGACGTGCTTCTGCTGGACGAAGCCACCGCCGCCCTGGACCCAGCCACCGAAGCCACGGTCCTCCGCGCCACCGAACACCTGGCCCGTCGCCGCACCACCTTCGTGGTCGCGCACCGCCTGGCAACCGCCGCGAAGGCCGACCGGATCGTGGTGCTCGACCACGGCCGCATCGTCGAACAGGGCACCCACCCCGAACTGGTCGCCGCAGGAGGCCACTACGCACGACTGTGGGCTTTGGGGTGAGCAGGAAGATCTTGCAGCGATAGAGCACTGAGGCTCGGCCGGGTGGCCGGTGCTGCGCGTCGCCACAGCGAGCCGCCCGCAACGACGGACCTCCGCAGCGCCGCGCACCCGCCACTTACCGAAAACCCTCGCGACCCGGCCACCGTCCGGCACCAGGCAATGCGCGCCGAACCGTCCACGCCCGGGCGGTGGCAACCACCCGCGCCAGCGTGATCAAGAAATCTTGCGCCGATAAATCACGTTGGCAACGAAATACGCCACCACCAAAATCCCCACACACCACGCCAGCGCGATCCAGATCCCGCCGCCCACCGGGCGCTCCGCGAACAGGTCGCGGATCGTGTTGACGATCGACGTCACCGGCTGGTGTTCGGCGAACGCGCGCACCGGGCCGGGCATGGTGGCGGTTGGTACGAAGGCCGAGCTGACGAACGGCAGGAAGATGAGCGGGTACGAGAAGGCGCTCGCGCCGTCCGCGGATTTAGCGGTCAGGCCGGGGATCACCGCGATCCAGGTCAGGGCCAGGGTGAACAGCACCAGAATCCCGAGCACCGCGAGCCACGCCAGTGGTCCCGCGCTGGTGCGGAATCCCATCGCGAACGCCACGAGCACCACGACGGCGACCGAGATCAGGTTCGCGATCACCGAGGTGAGCACGTGTGCCCACAGCACCGCCGAGCGCGCGATCGGCATGGACTGGAAGCGTTCGAAGATGCCGCCCTTCAGGTCCAGGAAAAGCCGGAACGCGGTGTAGGCGATCCCCGAGGCGATGGTGATCAGGAGGATGCCGGGCAGCAGGTAGGTCACGTACGACTCCGAGCCGGCGTTGATCGCGCCGCCGAGGACGTAGGTGAAGAGCAGCAGCATCGCGATCGGCGTGATCGTCGTCGTGATGATCGTGTCCAGGCTGCGGGTGATGTGCCGCAGCGACCGTCCTAACAGGACCGAACTGTCCGCGATGAAGTGGCCGCTCATTGCCCGTCCCCCTTGTTTCCGGTGCCGACCAGGGAAAAGAAGACGTCTTCCAGCGTCGGCTGCTTCTCGACGTACTCGACCTTCGCCGGCGGAAGCAGCCGCTTGAGCTCTTCCAGCGTGCCGTTCACGAGCACCCGCCCCTCGTGCAGGATCGCGATCCGGTCGGCGAGGTGTTCGGCCTCTTCCAGGTATTGCGTGGTGAGCAGCACCGTCGCGCCCTGCTCCGCGAGTTCTTCGACCGCGCGCCAGACGTCGTTGCGCGCCTGCGGATCGAGGCCCGTCGTCGGCTCGTCCAAAAAGATGACCTGCGGGTCCCCGATCAGGCTCATCGCGATGTCAAGGCGACGGCGCATGCCACCGGAGTACGTCGACACCTTGCGCGAACCGGCCTCAGTCAACGCGAATCTCCGCAACAACACGTCCGCGATCTCGCCCGCGTTCTTGAGGTGCCGCAGCTTCGCCACCAGGACCAGATTCTCGCGCCCAGTAAGGATTTCATCGACGGCCGCGAACTGCCCGGTGAGACTGATCGACTCGCGGACATCCTCACCCTGGCTCGCCACCGCGAACCCGTTGACCTCCGCCTCCCCCGCGTCCGCCTCGAGCAAGGTCGACAGAATCCGCACGACCGTCGTCTTGCCCGCGCCGTTCGACCCGAGCAACGCGAAAATACTGCCGCGCGCCACCTCGAAATCGACGCCGCGCAACACTTCCAGCTTGCCGTACGACTTCCGCAACCCCCGCACTCGTATCGCCGGCGCCGTCATACCGCACCGCCGACCGCGCGGTCGATGGATTCGGTCAGCCGCGTCCGTTCGCGGGAAATCCAGTTCCCCTCGGGATAACTCCGGAGAAACTCCTCCGCGAACTCGACCGGCTCGTCACCGACAATGCCCCGGACCGTCGTCCCGTTCGCCGCACTCTGCTCGAACAGGTCGATGAGATCGTCCAGCATCCGGAGATGACTCTCCGCCGTCCCCGGCCCGAAGTACTGCAGATACCGGTGCAACGCCTTGATCGCCGCCCGGTAATCCGGCGGCAGCTCCTCGACGCGCGCCTTGTACCGCCGGTACCGCTTCTTGTCCTCCAGCGGACCGGTGACCACTTCCAGATAATGCAGATACCTGCTTTTTCCGTCATTCCCCATGATCGATCCCCTCCTTGCGCAGCTGTTCGAGCCGGTCCGAGAGAAACCGCCAGTTCCGCCAGAACTCGTCGAGGCTCGCCCGCCCCGGAGCGTTCAGCGTGTAAACCTTGCGCGGCGGTCCCTTCTCGGACGGCACTTTCTCGACGTCGACGAGCCCGCGCTGCTCGATCCGCACGAGCAGCGCGTAAACGGTGCCCTCGGCGATATCGGTGAATCCCCGCTCGCGCAGCCACGAGGTGATCTCGTACCCGTAAGCGGGCCGCCCGGCAAGAATCGCGAGGACGATGCCCTCCAAGGTCCCCTTGAGCATCTCCGTCGCCTGCTTGCCCATCGAACGCCCTTCAGCTAGTCAGTGTTGCTGAGTACCGGTAGATAGTAACACTGACTAGCGGCGGCGGGGAGGGGCTCAACCGCTTGGCTCCGCCTCCTTGATCCGTTCGACCAGCTCGTCGCGGTACTCCCGCACCGCCTCGAACTCCGGTTCGTCGCCGGTCGCCCGCTTCAACGCGCCTTCCAGGATCTTCAGGCCCTGACGCGCGTCGCCGCGCGCATCCGCCTGCCGCGCGGCGTTTTCCAAGGCTTTCGCAAGCGTGGTCCGCGCTTCGGGTTCTTTGCCGACCTTGTGGATCCGGATCCAATTGCCGCCCGGATCGACGACGGTGAACCCGGTGTACCGGTCGTTGCGCAGCCGCGGCCGGGTCATCCGCGGGATGCCGGAGACGAGCAGTTTTCCGTGCACGGAACGCATTCCCGCCGCGAAAGACTCGAACAGCTCGCCGATGTCCGGCACGATGACCAGGCACGTGCTGTACGACTGGGCCGGGTCGTAGCCGTCCATGCCGAAGAAGTGCAGATTGATGTCTTCCCGCCGCAGCGCGACATGCGGGTTCGGCCGCGTCTGCCGATAGGTGATCTCGAAGCCGAGCATGTCGTAGAACGACGCGATCTCGTCGATGGACGGACAGGGCAGGAGCGGAATGGTCAATTCGTTCGCCACTGCCCGAACCTAAGGCCGGATCCGCCGAAACGACACGGAGCTATTTGCTCATGCGAACAGCGGGCGTGTCCGGCCGAGTCGCGCTGTCGGCGGCGAGCGATCCGCACCTGTCGCGGTCTCGGTAGCGTGCGCGCCGGGGGAAATCCGTGCAGCTGCCCAGGTTCAGGGCAGTTCGCGCCAGCGGAGGTCGCCCCAGCCGGCTGAGGTGACGTCGGCCAGTTCGGCCCAGCGGGTCGTTCCGGGGCGGACGTGCGTGTCCGAGCCGATGGACCACTCCGGCGCTTCCGGTTCGACGTGCTCGAACTCTTCAATGCCGGACGGGGTTCGCCACACCGCGGTGCAGGAATCGCACATGAGCACGACCTTGCCGTGTTCGGTGACAAGCGGGCGGATCAAACCCTGGTCCCAGAACGACGGACATTCGACCAGCCACATCGCGTCACCACCGCCTCGCGCCTCGGAAATCGCTGCGGCCGGGTGAGGCCGCAGCCTTTCGACAGCACAACACCGGTCAATGAACGAGTCGCTACGCAGATCTCAACTCAGCCGTAACACGGGCGGACGTCCTTGCACCGTATCGCCCAGGTGAGTGGTGCAGCCGTGCGAGACCGACTGCCCAGCCGCCCGCAAACCCGCCGCGGCTCATCCGGCGAACTGTGGCCGGAGCCGACGAAGGGGCTGGCCCCGCCGAGGGCAATCACGGGCGGGAGCGGAGCGGCACCGTCACGCGATCCGCAGCCGTCCGCCTCGCTAGACGGCCACCATCACCCGCAGTTCCCCGCCACCTCCAGCGCCTCTCGGCAAGCCGCCACCGCAGCAAGGTCCGCGTCCGGGCCGCCAGCTCGCGCGGGCAGCATCGCCAGCACCGAAGCCTCCTTCGCCCGCACCAACGGATGGAGGCGCGCCGCCTTGGCCAGCAACTGCGACGGTCCCGTCTCCACCAGCACCCGTCGTCCCTCAACAGGGAGCGGCGACTCCGGCCCCAGCAGCGTGCCGACGGCGGGCCAGAACCGCACCGGTTCTACGGGGTGGGAGGCCCAGTAAGCAGGGTCCGTCGCCTCCGCATCGGTGAGCACGCGGCCGGTATAGCCCGACACCATCGGGATCTTCGGCGGCGAGGGCTGCGCGGCCTCGACCGACGGGAGGCATCGGGCAGCGGCTTCGGCCAACGAGGGGCTGTGGAAGGCGGACGTCGCGGGGACCGGCAGGCACATCCGCCCATCGGCGCGCAGCTTCTCCGCCGCCTCCGCCAACGGTGCTTCCGGGCCGGAGAGGATCAGCTGGCGGGGCGCGTTGATCGCGCCGATCACGACGTCATCGGTCAGGACCGGGGCGACGTCCTCGACGGTCGCGGCTACGGCGAGCATTCCGCCCGCGGGAGCGGACGCCAGTTCCTGCACCCGCTGCCACATCAACTCGGCGGCGGCGGGGACTTCGAAGACACCGGCAAGGGTCGCGGCGGCTACCTCGCCGACGCTGTGACCCAGCAAGGCGGCCGGTTGCACGCCCCAGGAAAGGATCATCCGGCCCAGGGCATGGCCGACGGTGAACAGCAGGATTTGCGAGCGGGTGACGTGGTCGAGGGGAACAGCAGGCGCGTCGGTCAGCCAGTCGGCGCGGATGGCGGGGCCGTCGGGGCCCAGCGCGGCGAAGACTTCGTCCACCGCGTCGGTGAAGACGTCGTCGTGCCCGTACAGGCCGGCGGCCATCCGGACGTGCTGCGAGCCTTGGCCCGGGAACAGCAGTGCGACCTCGGTCATCACCCGAAACTCCTTCCGCCCGAAACCCCGGTGGCACCGGAAACAAACCGGATCGTGCGGCACGGCGGTCGACGGCGGCTCGACCCCTGCTGGACCGCCAGGTCGAGTCCGTTCCCACAGGCTGTCGAGAGCCCGCGGGAAGGGTGGCGGCATGAGATTCGACGGGCTGTACCTCGCCGGGCTCGGAAGCTGGCTGCCACCGGCGACGACGACCGCCGAAGCGGTGCGGAGCGGGCAATGCTCGGCCGAGACGGCGCGCAAAAGCGAGATGGAATCGGTCCTCGTCGCGCCTGACGGGATCGCGCCGCCGGAGATGGCGGCCCGGGCCGCGCGAGTCGCCTTGGCGCGATCGGGGGTGGCGCGCGGCGACATCGCGGTGTTGCTGCACGCGACGTTGTTCCATCAGGGCTACGACTTGTGGTCGCCTGCCGCGTACGTGCAGCGGGCAGCGGTCGGCGGGACCTGTCCGGCGATCGAGGTGCGGCAGGTTTCCAACGGCGGCATGGCCGCACTCGACCTCGCGGCCAGTTACCTTCTCGCGGACCCGGCGCGACAAGCAGCGTTGATCACCGCGGCGGATCGCTTTGACGGGCCCGATTTCGACCGCTGGCACAGCGATCCGGGCACGGCGTACGCCGACGGCGGGACGGCGATGGTGCTGTCCCGCGTGGGTGGATTCGCGCGGTTGCGCAGCCTGGCGGTGGTGAGCGGGCCGGAGCTGGAAGGCATGCACCGTGCGGGGGCGGCGTTCGGTGAAGTCGAGATGAGCAATCGGCAGCTGGTCGACCTGGACGCGCACAAACGATCATACGTGTCCGAGGCCGGAATGTCACAGACCCTCGCGGCCATTCTCGACGGGCAGCGCGAGGCGTTGAAACGCGCACTGAGCGACGCCGAACTGGAACTGTCCGATGTGGACCGTCTCGTGCTGCCGCATTTCGGGCGGCGACGGCTGGTGTCGAACTACCTGCGGCACATGGACGTTCCCCTCGAACGAACCACATGGGACTTCGACAGCAAGATCGGCCACCTCGGCGCGGGCGACCACATCGTCAGCCTGGAAAACCTCGTGCGCACCGGTGGCTTGCAACCGGGCCAGACCTGCCTGTTGATGGGCGTCGGCGCGGGATTCTCCTGGAGCAGCGCGGTGATCGAACTGCTGGAGAAACCCGAATGGGCTGACTAAGGCACAAGGAAAGGCCCCGCGAGAGGAGGAGTCGCGGGGCCTTTTCTCGTGCGGAAGCTACTCGACGATAGCGACCGCGCGAGCCCATCCGGCACCGGCGCCGGCCAGTTTCACCGGAAAGCACGACAGCGTGAAACCGTGCGCCCGCGGCAGTTCGGCCAGGTTCGCCAGGCGTTCGATCTGGCAGTACTCCCGGTCGCGGCCGCGCATGTGCGCCGGCCACAGCACCGACTTGTCGCCGGTCCGCTGGTAGGTCTCGATGATGTGCGTGAACGGCGCGTCGAGGCTGAACGCGTCCGTGCCGATCACGCGGACCCCGAAGTCCAGCAGCAGGTCCAGCCCGGACTGGTCGAGGCCGACGAACTCGGTGAAGTACTTCGGCGTGCCCGCGTGCTGGTCGGCTCCGGTGTGGAGCAGGACGATGTCCAGTTCCTTCGGCCGATAGTCCACTCGGGACAGTTCGGCCCGCACGTCGTCCGCGGTGATGACGCCCGGCGCGCGGCCGGTGAAGTCCAGGACCACGGCGGGGCGGTGGAACCAGTCGACCGGCATCTGGTCGATCGTGCGCGGGGCCGAACCGTACGACGTGGCGTCGCCGTAGTGCGCCGGCGCGTCGATGTGCGTGCCGGTGTGCGTGGTCAGCGACACCGTGTCGTTGGTGAGGAATTCGGCGTCCCGCAGCACTTCCGGGTCGAGGTCCATGCCGAAGTGCTCGCGCATTTCCGACACCAGGTGCTTGGCCCCGTCCTGGGCCGACATGGTGACCAGCGACAGCGGCTCGGGCTCCCAGCCTTCCGGATCGATCGGGGAGGACAGGTCAATCAGCTGCAACGGAGTTCTCCTTACGTCAAGACCGCAGGCTGAGCCCGCCGTCGGCGGTGATCACCTGGCCGTGGATCCAGCTCGCTTCCGGTGCGCTCAGCAGCGCGACGACATCGGCGACGTCGGCGGGCGTGCTCAGCCGGCCGGCGGGCGTACGCGCCGCCAGCACCTGCACCATCTCGGGCTGGGTGGTCTCATCGCCCTTGTCCAGCTTCGCGGTCGTCACTGCGTTGACCGTGATGCCGCGCGGAGCCAGCTCGACCGCCAGGTAGCGCACCAGCGATTCGAGCGCGGCCTTCGCGACGCCCAGCGCGACGTAACGCGGGATGACCCGCTGCGCACCGGAGCTGGAGACCGCGAGCACTCGACCGCCAGGCGCAAGGTGTTCGAGAAGCGCGGGCACCAAGCGCAGCAACGGATCCAGTGCGGTGGCGACATCGGTATGCAGGTCGGCAACCGACGCTCCGGCAGCGGGCATCGGATGCCACGACGCGGCGTTGTGCACCAGGACATCCAGCCCGCGACCAGCCGCCGAGACAGCTGCGGCGAGCTGTGCCGCACCGTCCTCAGTGGACGGATCGGCGCGGATCAGGGAAGCCGAACCGGGCAGCCCTTCGAGGCTCGCGAGGGCGGCTTTGGCGGCTTCGTCGTCGTGTGCGTAGTCGAGCAGCACATGCGCGCCGCTCGCGCAGAACTTGCGGGCGATGGCCAGCCCCAGCCCCTTGGTGGCGCCGACCACCAGGACGCTGCGGCCGGCCAGACCGAGATCGCTCACGCCGACGCCTCGGAGACCGTCGAGTACAGGTCCGCCTCGACGTCGACCAGCTCGACGAACTTCTTCACGTGCGCCTGGAATTCCGGGCTGGTCACGACGGCCTTGTGCGCGTTCGCGTCGACCCACTGGCCGATGTTCAGATACACCTTGGGATCGCGCAGCGACCGCACCATCTGGTAGGCGACGAAGCCGGGCTGCTCGGCCATGTACTGCGCGTGCTCGGTGAAGACCTTCTCGAACTCTTCCGGCTCGCCCTTGACGGTGAACTTGCTGATGAACGTGACCACGGTATCGGCTCCTAGCAGTGCGGTTCCGGGATTCTGGCTGCCGCGCACGGAGGACAGCGCCTCGCGCAGCTCGCGGCGGACGAGCTTGCCGTTGGGCGAACGCGGGATCGCCCTGGTCAGCTCGACGTGCTCGAGGTGCTTGTAATACGGCTGGGCGGCGTTGAACTCCGCGGCGATCTCGCCCGCGCGCGGCACCCACTCGTCGCCGGCCGGGACGACCAGCGCGGCCGCCACCGCGCCGGCGAACTCGTCGGGCTGATCGACCACCGCGCAGTCCGCCACGCCGGGGTGGCGCAGCAGCTCGGCCTCGATTTCGGTGGGCGAGACCAGCCAGTTGTCGCGTTTGAAGACGTCCTTGATGCGGTCGACCAGGAACAGGTACCCGTCCTCGTCCAGGCAGCCGACGTCGCCGGTCGGCAGCCAGCCGTCCGCGCCGATGCCGTCGCCGTCCGGGCGGCCGAGGTAGCCGCGCATCACCTGCGGGCCGCGCACCTCGACTTCACCGCGCTCGCCGACCGGCAGCGGCTCCCGAGTCGTCAAGTCGACAACGCGCACCTCAGTGTCGCGCACGACCTGGCCGACCGAACCCGGACGCGGTGCCGCCGGGCCGTCGGAGAGGACCAGCGGAGCGGTTTCGGCGAGGCCGTAACCCTGCACGACTGGGATGCCGAACTGCGCGCGGAGGGTTTCCGCGTGCACCGGGGACAACGCCGAACCACCGGACAGGATGACCTCGCAGCCGGGCAGTTTCAGGTCCGCCAGTCGCGGGTCGGTGGCGAGCCGGGCCAGGCGGAACGGCATCGAGTAGTAGTGCGTCACCCCCGCCGCGAGACCGATCGTGGCCACCGGATCCGGCACCAGGCAGAGCACCTGGGTGGCTCCGGCGATCAGCGCGGAGTTCAGGTGCATCGGGTGGTAGCTGGGCAGGTGGTTGAACGTCACCGACGTTCCGGTCACCCCGTGCGCCTCGGCGACCTGCACCGCGTTGACCGCGATGTTGCGGTGCGTGAGCCGCACGCCCTTCGACTGCCCGGTGGTGCCGCTGGTGAAGTGGATGCAGGCGACTGCGTCCGGCTCCAGTTCCGTTAAAGCGCCGATCGGACCAGCCGCCAGTGCGGCGACCGAATTAGCGCGATCCGCATTCCCGAAGCACAGCAGGTGTTCCGGTGTCGCGGAGGCACGAGCGACCGCTGCGGTCATCGAATCGTTCAGCACCGCGGCCGCGGCGGAAGACTCGGTCAGCACCCGGCCGAGGTCGCCTTCCCGCAGCAGCGGGCTCAACGGCAGCACGACGTTTCCGCTGCGCAAAGTGCCGTAGTAGGCGATCGCGAACTCCGGGTGCAGCACCGACGACATCGCGACGACCGAACCGGCCGACCCGATCCGATCCGCCAGCGCGGCAGCGAACCCGGACGCGGCCCGGTCGAGTTCAGCGAACGTCAGGGCCGTCTCGCCGAGCCGGACCGCGACCTGGTTCGGGCTGTTCTCCGCGAGGATGCGCAGCGCGTCCGGCAGCAGCGGCGTGTCGAGCAGCGACGCGACCGGGAGGACACCGTCAGCCATCGGCGCGTTCCTCCGCCCAGGCCTTCGCGAGGTTCAGCGTCGCGGTGCTGTTGGTGCCCAACGCGTTGCGCACGAACGCCTTGGCGTCCTCGACCGTCTTGCCTTCGCCGAGGATCTTCTCCACCGCGTCACGCTTGATCACCACGGTGTGCTCGGACGTCGCCCGCACCCCGCCGCCAGGCTGCGGCACAATCGTCCACAGTCCGTTGTGGACGGTCATCAGCGCGGGCAGCACCTGCTGCTTGTACGCGATGGCGTGCTCGTCGTCGAAGCACACGCGCACCGACTTCGTGGTGTGCACGGCGCCGGTCGCGGTCTTGGTGTCCATCTCCATGACCTGCAGACCCGGGGTTTCCTCGGTCAGGTCGAGTCGCTGGACGTGCGGCAGCCGCTCCGGCCACAGGTCCGACCGGTAGAGGAACTCGTAGACCGCCGCCGCATCAGCGTCGATGTCGACGCTGTCCGCGAACACCGTGGTGAGTTCTTCGGTCTCGGCGAGGCCTTCCGCGATGCCGCGGAGGTTCTCCAGCTCGTGCTCGCTGTTGCGGTCGACCGCCTTGCTCACCCACTCGACGTTCTCCGGCAGGTCCCGCACCGCGCTGAACGCGTGCTCCAGGACGACGGTGCACGAGTCCGGCCCGCCGGGCTGGATGTTCCACGCCCCGGTCATCGACGCGACCGGATGCTGCGAAACCTCCTGGCGGAAGTCGATGCGCAGGCCGTCCTCGTCGAGGTCGCGCCGCGAGGTCCAGGTCTTGGGCTCGTCGTTCGCGGTGGCCCACAACCGGATTCGCTCGGTGGTGCCGTCGCGTTCGAGCTGGCGTGCGTGGACCGTCGGCCCGAAGTAGACCGGCCAGCGGGTCACGTCGGCGAGCAGCGCGTACACGGCCGAGGCGGGCGCGGCGACGTCGATCTTGTGTTCGGTCTCGTAGATCCGGAGTGGTGCAGCCACGTGCTCGGTCCTCTCAGTAGTTGCCAAGCCCGCCGCAGACGTTGATCGCCTGCCCGGTCATGGACGCCGCGGTGTCGGTGACGAGGTAGCCGACGAGTCCCGCCACCTCCTCCGGAGTGGAGTACCGGCCGAGCGGGATCTTCGCGGTGAACTTCTCCAGCACGGCTTCCTCGGTCGTGTTCCACGCCGCCGCGTACCGGCCGCGGATCGCCTGTGCCATCGGGGTTTCCACGTAACCGGGGCACACCGCGTTGACCGTGACGCCGGTCTTGCCCAGTTCGAACCCGAGCGCCTTGGTGAAGCCGACGACGCCGTGCTTGGACGCCGAATACGGTGCGCCGAGCACCACGCCCTGTTTGCCGGCGGTGGACGCGATGTTGATGACCCGGCCCTTGTCCTTGGCCAGCATGCCGCCCTTGGTGAGCACCTCGCGGGTCATCAGGAACACGCTGTTGAGGTTCGTGTTGATCACGTCGAACCACAGCTCGTCCGGGATCTCCGCGGTCTGCCCGCCGCCGCTGCGGCCGGCGTTGTTGACCAGGACGTCGATCGGGCCGTACCGGTCGACCGCGGCCGCGACCAGCGCCTGGATGTCGTCCTTCTCCCGGACGTCGCAGGTGCTGCCGTCCACGTCCAGTCCCTCGGCACGCAGGTCGCGCACCGTGTCGTCGACGGATCCCTGGGTGCGGGCGCAGAAGTACACCTGGTAGCCCTGCTGCGCCAGCGATCGGGTCACCGCGAGCCCGATCCCGCTGGTGCCGCCGGTGACCAGCGCTACGCCCCGGCTCTGTTCGGTCATCGTGTCCCTCCTGGGTTGCTCGGCGCGCGGAACAGGTCCGCGCGCACGTCGCGCGGGCGAGCTCCGAACGCGACGAGATTGAGGATCTTGCGGAAGATCGGGGTGTGCGGCAGCAGCTTCGCGAGCACCGGCCGCACCGCGTCGACGATCCGGCCGGAGGACAGCATTCCCTTGTTCTGCCTCGACTGGAGCGTGAAGACGGTGTCCACCGCCGCGCGTCGCTCGGCCTCGAAGCCGGCGAGCGCGGCGGGCCGGTTGTCTTTCGCGGCCACGGCGGCGACGAGTTCGGGGTGCAGCGCGACGGCGTCCGCGATGGCCAGGTTGATACCCTGCGCGCCGATCGGGCTGTGCGTGTGCGCCGCGTCGCCGATGAGCACGAGTCCCGGCCGGACCCATTCCCGCGCACGGCCGGAAAACACGTCCAGCGGCGACAGTTCGGACAGCGCGGTCACTTGCTCGCGGATCAGGTCCGCGTGCTGCGGGACCGCGGCGACCAGATGCTCCCGGATGTGCTCGATGCCCTTGGCGGCCACCGTTTTGTAGCTGCCCTTCGCCAGCGTCCAGCCGATCTGGACGCGGTCCGGGTAGGAATCGTGCACCAGCACCGGATCGGCGGCCGTGCGGTGGATGCGGACCGCGCTGGTGCGCCGCTCCGGGGCGACCAGTTTGAACCACACGACGTCGTGCTCGAACTTCTCGAACTTGTCGTAGCCGATCCCAGCGAGCGAACGAGTCTTCGAGTACCGGCCGTCCGCGGCGACCACCCAGCGAGCGCGTACCTCCGTCTCGCCTTCGCCGGAACCGCAGCGGATCCCGGTCACCGCGCCGTTCTCCTCCAGCAACGCCCGGGTCGAGCAGCCGCTGAGCAGACGGAAGCCCGGCGTCGCCTTGCATTCGTCGAGCAGCCGCTCCAGCAGGAGCCGCTGCGGCAGGCTGAGCAAATGGTCGTACGGCGCGGGAAGCGTCGTGTAGTCGATGTCCAGCAGCGTGCGTTCCCCTTGCACCAGCTGGAAACTGCGCATCGGGTAACCGCCGATGCCGTCGAGGACGCCGAGCTGGTCAAGCGTGCGCAGCGCACCGGGCTGGATGATCTCGCCGCGGTACTCGCGGTCCAGCGACGCGCTGCGCTCCGCGACGACGACGTCCACTCCCGACCGGGCGAGCAGCAGCGCCAGCACCAGACCCGCCGGTCCGCCGCCGGACACGCACACGTCCGCTTCGATCTCGCGCACTCGATCCCTCCCGCTGTCGCACCGCCTCGGGCCACCCTCCAGCGGTCCGGTCCAAAACGGCTCGACGCACAGTCGGCCGTCCCCCGCGAGTGGTCCACGAGGGGACTTTGAGCCGGCCGCGCGACTGTCGGACGACACGCGGCCGACGAGGAGGAAACGGTGGCGACAACCGCGCACCCGCGGGTGGGAATGGAGCTGTACCACCAGGTGCAGGCCTTTTACGCCAAGCAGATGCAGCTGATGGACGACGGCGACGTGGAACCGTGGGCGGAAACGTTCACCGCGGACGCCACGATCGCGAACAACGCGAATCCCGCACCGGCTACCGGGCGGGAGTTGATCCTGAAGGTGGCTCGGAAGCTAGCCGCCGACGTTGTTTCGCGAGGGGTTCAGCATCGGCATTGGACTGGGATGCTGGTGGTGACCGAGGACAGTGCGGATCAGGTGCGGACGCAGTTGTACGCGATGGTCGCCGAGATTCCCGCCGGGGGCGAAGCCCGGTTGTGGCGTTCGACGTTTTGCCGGGACACGCTGGTTCGCGGGGCTGACGGGTGGCAGGTCGCCCGGCGTGTGGTGACTCATGACGATATTCAGGATTCTCGAGCGGAGGAGCAGGCGTGACTGTGTCGGGCGAGTTGTATCAGGAGATTCAGCAGTACTACGCGTGGCAGATGCAGTTGCTTGACCAGGCTCGTACTGATGAGTGGGCGGAGACTTTTACCGAGGACGGGGTTTTCGCGGCTAATGCCGCGCCGGAGCCGGTTAAGGGGCGGGCGGCTATTGCGGCGGCTTCGGCGGCTACGCATCGGCAGCTGGCTGAGGTGCATGAGTTGAGGCGGCATTGGTTGGGGATGTTGACGGTTTCCCCTGGGGCGTCCGAGGATGAGCTGCATACTCGGTGTTATGCGTTGATTATTGCTACGCGTAAGGGTGGGGAGCCTCGGATTCACTGCAGTACGTTGTGTGAGGATCAGTTGGTGCGGGTCGGCGACACCTGGCAGGTTAAGTATCGTGCAGTGTCGCGGGATGACATTCGTTAGAGGGCGGCCTTCGGCCGAAAAGAGAGTTGCGTTGGGGCACCCCGAAGCCCGAGTGTGACTACGCGCGGAGAGGCTTGTCAAGGCTGGAAAGAGTACCTTGACAAGCCTCTCCGCGCGTGTTTTTGGCTTCGTATCGGGGTGCGGGGGGTGTGGGTGCCCCGGCTGCTGCGTAGGTTGGTGCGGTTTGGTGGGTGGCTGCCTTGGCTCGGCTGATCGTGCTTGTCGCGGGTGCCAGGCGAGCGCCCCAATGTGGCATTGGGTGCATGCGATGCACCCAATGTGGCGTTCGGTGCGTCCGACGCAACCAATGCCACATTGGGGCACGCCGGAGGCGGCTAGCGGGCTGGTCGTGAGGGGAACCCTGAGGGAATCAGAGTCAATGAAGGTGGCCCTCACGGACTTCTCGGCAGTGGGAGCTAGCGGGTCATGTCTGAGCCGCCGTTTACGGAGACTACTGTGCCTGCGATGTAGCCTGCGTCCTTGCTGGTGAAGAAGGCGACCAAGGCGGCTACGTCTTCTGGTTCTGCTGCGCGGCCTGCTGGGATTCGCTTTTCGAAGGCGGAGAACCAGTCTGGCGGGGCTTCGCCTACGGCGTCGGTACGGGTTAGGCCTGGGGAGACTACGTTCGCCACTACGCCGTTCGGGGCGCCTTCTCGGGCGGCGAACTTCGCGTACGAGATCAGGGCCGATTTTGCCGCTGCGTGTGCTACCACGTCCGCGCCTACTGGGCCCTTGCTCGCTTCTGCGGCCAGGTAGACGATGCGGCCGTAGCCCTGGTCCTTCATCAGTTGCCACACCGCGCGGGTGGGGTGGAAGGCTGCTGCCAGCTCGTCGTTCACCTTGGTGGAGAACGTTTCCCACGGGATTTCCGCGACCGAGCCCTGGGCCAGTCCGACGTTCGCGTTGCAGACCAGTGCGTCTACGCGGCCGTAGGCTTCGACCGTCGCGGTCACCAATGCTTGCGCGCCCTCCTCGTTGCGGACGTCGGCTCCTACTGCGATTGCTTCGCCGCCGGCTGTCGTGATGGCTTCTACCGCTTCTTCGGCGGCCTCTTTGGACGTCAGGTAGTTGATCACCACCCGGTCGCCTCGTGCGGCCAGCCGTTCCGCGATGCCGCGGCCGATTCCGCGTGCCGCGCCGGTTACCACCGCGACGCGGCGTACCTGGTCTTCCACCCGCTGCTCCTCGGTTTCGGGCTCCCGGGCTTCTCCGCGAGCCGTTTCTGCCAATGTATCGGCTGAAACCGTTGCCGCGACACCGCCTTCAGAGATCTTCGAGAACCTTTTGAACGGCGGCAGCGAGCATCGGTCGACTACCCGAAACGGCTGAGGAGACGACCCGGATGTCCGACGATTCCGCGCGCGCGAAAACGCCGCAGCTCGAGCTGATGAATCTCATCATCGGCGACTGGAAAGCCCGCGCCGTCTACACGGCCGCCGAGCTCGGCTGGCCCGACCGGCTCGCCGACGGGCCCCGTACGGCCGCTCAGGTGGCGGCCGACTCGGGCACCGATCCCGTTGCCACCCAACGGTTCCTGCAGTACCTGACCGCACTGGGCGTGTTCCGCGAGAAGGACGGCTCGTTCTCCCTCACCGAACTCGGCGAACTGTTGCGCAGCGACCGGGAAGACTCCCTGCGGCCGTACACGCTCATCGCGGGCTCCGAATTCCATCGTGCCTGGACCGACATCGCCTCCGCCGTACGAACCGGACAAAATGCGTTTGAAGGCGCATTTCAGTCTAGCTTCTTCGAGTACCTCTCCGCAAACCCCGAACGCGGAAAGCTTTTCGACCGCGCGATGGCGGGCAACACGGCATTGTTCGACGCGCTGCCCGGCGCCTACGACTTCGGTGCGCACCAGCGATTCGTCGACGTCGGCGGCGGCAGCGGCGAACTGGCGCTCCGGCTGCTCGCCGCGCACGAACAACTCCACGGCACGGTCTACGACGCTGAACAATCCGCGGAGGCCGCGAAAAAGGCCATCGCGGACGCGGGCCTCACGGAACGCTGCGAGGTGGCGTCCGGGAATTTCCTGGAGTCCGTTCCCGAAGGCGGCGACCTCTATCTGCTCGCTCGAGTGCTGGTGAACTGGCCGGACGAGGACTGTGCGCGGATCCTGGCGAACTGCGCGGCGGCAGCGGCTCCGGGGGCTCGGTTGCTGCTGGTGGAACGGGTGTCCGGACCGGGCGTGGACAACGCACTGCTGCTGTCCCACGACACCCTGATGTACGTGCTCTTCGGCGGGGGCGGGATCCGTTCCACCGCGGAAGTGACCCGGCTGCTCGAGGAAGCCGGGTTCGCGCTGGACGCGATCACTCCGCTGCCGCAGGAGTTCTCGCTGATCTCCGCCACCCGCCGAAGCTGAGAGCTCAGGCCCGGGAACGCGTCAGGAAACCTCAGCCGTCCGTCGTTCCCGGGCCGGCACCACCACGAGAACCACGATCGCCGCCAGCACCGCGGCACCGGCGGCAGCGAGGGCCGTCGTGCGCATCGCGACCGAGAACGCGTCCGCGCCCGCGGCGAACAAGTCAGTGCCCTGGTTGCCGCCCAGGCCCGCTGCGGCGGCCTTCGTCGCTTCGATCGAATCGCCAGCCGCGGCGCGGGACTGCTCCGGCAGCACCGACAACGCGGGCTCAACCCCGTTGCGGTACACGACAGTCAGCAGCGACCCCAGCACGGCGATGCCGATCGCGCCGCCGATGCTGCGGCCCATGTTCGTCAGCGCCGAACCGACCCCGGCACGCTCGCGCGGGACCGCCGACATGATCGTGGTGGTCGCGGGCGGCATCACGTTGGCCATCGCCAAACCGACCAGGAAGTCGGCGACGAACACCGGCCACAACGGGCTGTTCTGGTCCAGCAGCGCGAAAATCGCCACGCCGACAGCCAGCAGCAGCAAGCCGCCGACCAGCACGTTCTTGGTGCCGAACTTCGCCGACAGCGTCGCCGAGCGCGGCGAGAACACGGCCAGGGCCAGCGCCAGCGGCAGAATCGCCAAGCCGGTCATCAGCGGGCTCACGCCGAGCACGCTCTGCAGGTAGAAGATCAGGAAGAACGGCACGCCGAAGTTCACGAAGAACGCGAGCGACACCGCGCTGGTCGCACCCGCGACCCGGCGGTCCGACACGAGCCGCAGATCCAGCGCTGGAGCCGCGGACCGCAGTTCCACCAGGACGAACACGACCAGCAGCACCACGCCGAGCACCAGCGGGACGTACACCCGCGGATCGGCGATCGTGGCCAGGTTGCCCGCCTGGATGATCCCGTAGACGAGCGCGGTGCTCCAGGCGACCGAGAGCACCACGCCGGGCACGTCGAGCTTGCGCGCGGTCGAAGTGGACTCCGGGACCATCAGCACGGTCAGCACGATCGCGGCGAGCACGATCGGGCCGTTCACCAGGAAAATCGAACCCCACCAAGCGAACTGGATGAGGAAGCCGCCGAGCACCGGGGCCACCACGGCCGCGATGCCCGCGGCGGACACCCAGTACCCGATGGCGCGCGGGCGTTCCTTGTCGCCGAACACGTGCGAGATGGTCGCGAGCGTGGTCGGCGGGATCGCCGCGCCGCCCGCGCCCATCACGACGCGCCACAGCACCAGTTCGCCGGGCGAGTGCGCGAACGCCGCCAGCACGCTGGAAACGCCGAACACCACGAGCCCGATCAGGAGCACCTTCCGGTGCCCGAGCCGGTCCCCCAGCACGCCCCACGCCAGCAGCAAACCGGCGTACACGAGCGTGAACCCGTTGACCACCCACTGCAGCTGGTCCGCGGACGCGCCGAGCCCGTCGACCGGATCGGCGAGCGCACGGAAGGCGATCGTCACGATCGTCGCGTCCAGCACGGTGAGCAGAAAGGACGTCAGCAGCACCGCGAGGATCGCCCAGCGGCGCGGGTTCAGGGCAGGCTCGGACACCTGTCCTCCTTCGGAAGGCTTTGGCGGAATTCCCCTTACACCGCGGAACCGAGCCTGCTGTTCACCAGTTCGACCAGAGCGCGCGGCGTGTCGATGTCGACCACCGTTTCGTCCGGCAGCTCGACTCCGTAGTCGCGCTGGAGCATACTCGCGGTCTCCATCAGCGCGAGCGAGTCATAGCCCAATTCGGCGAAGGGAATGTCGCGCGCGTCGGTGGTTTGTGCCATTTCGTCGCTCTCTCCGGCGCAACGGCGGATGATCTCCATCAGATCCTCGTAGGTCAGCTCGCGCATGATCGCTCCTCCTGCCGCGCGAATGCGGCTGTCAGTGGGTTCTTCTTGCTGGACAAGGCTTTGCGGTTCGGCCGTTCGGGTGATCTTGAAAAGTCTTCCCTCACACTCCGCGCAACACGAGCGCGGCGTTGTGGCCGCCGATGCCGCGGGCGAGGACGACCGCGGCCCGCACCGGCGTTTCCCGCGCGGCACCGGTGACCAGGTCGATCCCGTGCTCCGGCACCGGATCCGAGACGTTCGGCGTCGGCGGCACCACGCCGTGCCGGATCGCCAGCGCCGCGCACGCGACGTCCAGCCCGGCCCCGCCCGCGGCCAACCGGCCGACCCCGGCTTTTGGCGCGGTGACCGGGACACCGCGTTCGCCGAACACCGCGCTGACCGCCTCGGCTTCTTCACGGTCGAGCACGAGATCCCCGGCCGCGTCGGCAAAAACGACGTCGACCTCGGCGGCGGAAATGCCCGCGTCCGTCAGGGCGAGTTCGATCGCCCGCCGCAGTCCCGGCGGACGCCCGCTGCCCGGTTTCGGGTCGAAAGTGGACGCGTATCCGGCAATCTCGGCGTACGGCGGCTGCCGGTCCCGCGCCGAGTCCGCCGGTTCCAGCACGAGCACCGCGCCGCCCTCGCCGGGCACGTACCCGGCGGCGGACCGATCGAACGGCAGATAAGCCTTCGCCGGTTCGCTGCTCGTGCTGAGCCGTCCGGAGGTCAGCATCGCCGCCCAGCCCCACGGGCACAGTGCGCTGTCGATGCCGCCGGTCAGCGCGACCGCGGTCCCGGAACGCACCGCGCGCCGGGCCTTTCCGATCGCGTCCAGCCCGCCGGCTTGTTCGGACACCACCACCGCACCCGGCCCGCGCATGCCGTGCCGGATGGAGATCTGCCCGGTGTTGACCGCGTAGAACCACGCGAACGACTGGTACGCGCTGACGTACTTGCCGCCCTTGCTCCACATGTTCTGCAGTTCGCGCTGCCCGAACTCGTAGCCGCCCGCCGAACTGGCGGTGATCACCGCGAGGTCGAACCCGTCGTGCGCCTCCGGGTCGACGCCGGCGTCGGCCAGCGCCCATTCCGCGCCCACGAGCGACATCCGTGTGGAATGGTCGGTCTGCGGCAGCAACCGGCTGGGCAGGATGCCTTTCGCGCTGAACCCGGCGACCTCGCCGGCGAGCGTGCTGGGGTAACTCGAAGCGTCGAACCGGGTCACCGGGCCGATTCCGCTGGCCCCTTCGAGGGTGGCTTCCCAGAACTGCTTGACCCCGCTTCCGGTCGGCGCGAGCACGCCGAGCCCGGTGATCACCGCGTTCATGCCGGACCGCCGACGTTGCTGGTGAGCACCATGGCGCTCTGGAACCCGCCGAACCCGCTGCCGACCGTCAGCACCGTGTCCACCACGGCTTCTCGTGCCACCAAAGGAATGTAGTCCAAGTCGAGCTCCGGGTCGGGTTCGTTGAGGTTGGCCGTCGGCGGCAGCAGCCCGTCGCGCATGGCGAGCAGGCTGGCGGCGATCTCGATCGAGCCGATCGCGCCGAGCGAATGCCCGACCATCGACTTGATCGAGCTCACCGGGACGCGATAAGCGTGTTCTCCCAGCGAATTCTTGAACGCCTGCGTCTCGTGCCGGTCGTTCTGCTTCGTGCCCGAACCGTGCGCGTTGACGTAGCCGATCGCTTCCGGCGTCACCCGCGCCTGGCCCATCGCCTGCCGGATCGCCTCGGTCATTTCCACGCCGTCCGCCCGCAACCCGGTCATGTGGTAGGCGTTGCACCGCGTGGCGAACCCGGCGATCTCGCCGTAGATCCGAGCCCCGCGGGCGAGCGCCCGGCCCAGTTCCTCCACCACGAACACCGCCGCGCCCTCGCCGAGCACGAACCCGTTGCGGGTGTTGTCGAACGGACGCGACGCCGTCGCCGCCTCGTCATTGCGCGGCGAGGTCGCCTTGATCGCGTCGAAGCACGCCACGGTGATCGGCGAGATCGGCGCGTCCGAACCGCCCGCGAGGACGACGTCCGCGCTGCCCTCGGCGATCAGGTCCCGCGCGTGGCCCACCGAGTCCAATCCGGACGTGCACCCGGTCGAGATGACCTGCACCGATCCTTCCGCGCCCGCTTCCCAGGCCACTTCCTTGGCCATCGAACTCGGCACGAACTGGTCGAACAGATGCGGCACCGCGTAGTCCGCGTCGACCTCCCACTTCCGGCCGCCGTCGCTCACCACGACGTACTCGCGTTCGAGGCTCATCGTGGCTCCGACCGCGCTGCCGATCGAAACCCCGGTCCGGTACGGGTCCACATCGGACGGTGCGAGCCCCGCGTCGGCCAGCGCCTCCCGCGTGCACGCCACCGCGAACTGGGCCACCCGGTCCATCCGCCGCACCTGCTGCGGACCGAGCCCCGCCGCCTCCGGATCGAAATCGCATTCGGCGGCGATCCGCGAGCGGAACTGGGAGGCGTCGAAGAACGACACCGGCCGGGTGGCGGTCCGCCCGCCCGACACCATGTCCCAGAACGGTTCGCGTCCCGGTTTCCCCGGCGCCACAACGCCTATCCCGGTGATCACCGCCCGCCGCGGACCTCCGCCGCCGTGCCGCGCCGGCACTCCCGCTGCCCCGGGGTGCCCCGCACTCGTACTCACTCCGTCTGCACCTGCCCTTCGCGCTCCGAGCGCCCGACGTCGCTGTTGTCGAGTCTGGGCCCGGGGTGTCCAAGACGGATCGAAGCGGGGTCGAACGCGCTCCAGCCGGATTCGACCCCGCCTCGTTCTCAGCCGGTGGCGACCGCGGCCTCGCGTGCTGCGGGCTCGGCTTCCCTCGCCAGCCAACGGCCGGCGAACGACGGGAGCCGGGGAACGCAGTAGACCGCGTCCGCCGTGGACGGCCGCAGAACGTCTACATTGGACTCCGCGTCGTGGTACCGGTGCGGTCCCGAACCGCCGCGTTCGCCGATTTCCTCGGCCAGCCCGGCGGATTCGAGGTCCTCGAGCACTTCGCGCACCAGTTCTCCAGGGCGGCCGAGGAGCTTGACCGCGTCCGGCACGGTGAACTCGTCGATGCTCGCCAGCTGCCGGAACGCTTCCTGCGCCGGACCGCACAGCGTCCGGTAACTCGCCCGGACGCTCGCGTCGACCGTGCCTTCCCCGCACGGCAACCGAAGCACCGCACCGGGATCGCGGGACAGCCGGTCGTGCATCCGGCGCAACGACCAGGCCGGCCGGTAGGCCAGGTACCCGCCGACCGCCGCGACGGCCAGCGGCAGCCTGCCGCACATCCGCACCAGCGCGCTGGCGCAGTCGAGGTCCTCCAGCATCCGCCGCCGCCCGATGAACTGGCCGAGCAGCTCCAGCGATTCGTTGACCGTCAGCGGCGGCAGATTGACCGGCGCGACCACGCCGCGCAGGTACAGCCGCCGCCTGCTCGCGACCAGCAGCAAACTGCCGGAACCGCTGGGGCGCAACAGATCCACTTCGGAAGACCGGGCGGCGTCGTCCACGACGACCAGCAGCCGCCGGGTGGCGGTGTAGTCGCGGTAGACGTTCACCAACTCCGACATCGAGGGCGACGGCGACAGCGGAACGCCGCACGCGCGCAGGCAGCCGGCGAGCACGTCGGCCATCGTCTCCTCGCCGCGGTGCACCGGCGTCAGCGACACGAAGATCTGCCCGTCCGGGAACGTCGCGCGGACCCGGTGCGCGACGTGCACAAGCAGCGCGGTCTTGCCCGCCCCCGGCCCGCCGGTGATCTCCACGACCGTGCTGCCGCCGGTGAGCTTGGTGCGCGCGGCGGAACACCGCCGCACCAGCTCGCGGATCTCCTCGTCCCGGCCGACGAAGTCGGGCACGTCGGACGGGAGGTGATTCGGCCCCAGCACCTCCGGCGCCGCGGGCCGCAGCGGGACCAGATCACCCTCCGCATCGGCACGCACGACGGAAACCACTTCGACGACACTGCTCTCAGTCACGGTGTCGTTGTCGTCGATACTCCGGACGGCTACTTCCGCAGTGCGCTCATTTTGCGTGGTCTGCCCGGTTTGCCCATTGTCTAGACCAGTTGTGGCTTCACTCACACTGGCGCCGCGCGGGGCCGGAAGGGTGAGCGCGGGATCGTCCACCAGGATCTGCTGGTGCACCGAACGCAGGGTCGCCGACGGTTCGATGCCCAGCTGCGCGATGAAATCGCTGCGCACCCGGTGGTAGACGTCGAGCGCCTCGACCCGGCGGCCGCAGCGGTAGAGCGCGACCATCAGCTTCGCCGAGTACGCCTCGTGCGTCGGATTCGCCTTGACCACCCCGGCGAGCTCGTCGACCACGCGCCGGTGCCTGCCCAGCGCCAGTTCGGCCTCGAACCGCAGGTCAAGCGCCGCCTTGCGGCTCTCCTCCAGCTGAGTCGCCCGCGCGGCGAGGGTCGGGCCGAGCGGGAGATCGGAGAGCGCGGCCCCGCGCCACAGCGCGAGCGCCTGTCTGGCCAGCTCGGCACAGGCTTCGAGATCACCGGCGTCGTGCCGGTCCCGAGCCTGGTCGAGCAGCGCCGAAAAGCGCACCGCGTCGACCACGTCCGCCCGCGGCACCTGCAGTTCATAACCGTGCGGGCGCGTCAGCAGCACTGTCGCTCCGTCCTCGGCCGAACCGGCCAGGCGCAGCGATTTGCGCAGCTGGTAGACGTAGGTCTGCAACGTCGTGGCCGCGCTCGCCGGAGGGTTGTTCTCCCACAGCTCCTCGACGAACTGCTCGAAGTGCACTGCCCGGTTGGCGTTCAGTGCGAGCATGGCCAGCACCGTGCGGAGCTTCGGCGCGGACGGCGTCTTGCCCACTCCGTCCGCGCGTACGGCCAACGGTCCCAATATTGCGATCTGCATCCGACCCCCAGATACCTGCCGAAAGAGCACGCCAGGCAGCTGCCCGCGTGCTTCGCTTTCCCCCAGTGAGACGCCAGCGACGCTAGCAGAGAAACGGCTTCCTGATCCCGGGCGGGAAAAACTTAACGTCCGCCTGATACTTCTGCGAACTGTCCGTTCGTATTGCCGTTGGCGGCCGAACACAGGAACACTGCGAGTTGTGCGACATCACCCGGACAGCTCAATCGGCCACTGGGCGTGATGGCTCGCTCGCGCTCCAGCATCTCGGCCGGAACCTGTTGCGCAACACGGGGAGTGACGGTCAGGCCAGGAAGAATGGTGTTGACCAGCACTCCGTCACGGCCGACGTCCCAGGCGAGGCTCGTGGCGAAACCGTGCAATGCGGACTTCACCGCCCCATAAGCCTCGCGGCCCGGCTTGCCCGCGGTCGCCGCGCGCGACGAGATAAATGCGATCCGTCCCCATTTTTTCGCGCGCATACCGGGCAGCACCTTCGCCACTGTGTGGAACACCGGCGCGATATTCACATTGATGAACGAAGCGCAATCCTCCGTAGGTAGTTCTTCGAACAATTTTCCCGGCTTGCGCAGCGCGCCGGGACTGATCGCATTCGCGACCAGCACGTCCACCGGGCCCCAGTGCCGCTCCACGGTCTCGACCGCCGCGTCCACGCTGGCCAGTTCGGTCAGGTCGTAGTGCACGGCCAGCCCGCGGTCCGGCCCGCACTCGCGCGCGACCTCCTCGGCCGCCTCGCGGTTGGCCCGGTAGGTCACCGCGACCTTGGCCCCTTCCGCGGCGAACGTACGCGCGAGTTCGGCCCCGATCCCGCCGCTGCCGCCGGTCACCAGCACGACCTTGCCGGTCAGCCCCAGATCCACCTTCACTCCAGTTTCCTCAGGTCCGTGAAGGACTCCTTGAGGGAATCATGTTCCCTCAAGGAGTCCTTCACGGACGTTCCGCTCCTCAGGCAGAGATGTGCGCGTGCCGCAAGACGGCGCGCACGACAGCGGCGGACATCCGGTCGCCGCGGTCGGCCACGTAGCCGTCCGGGCGCGTCAGGATCCAGCCCGTCGCCGAAAGGCCGAGCGACCGCCGCAACGCGCCGTCGGCGTCCGGCAGGTCCCCGCCCGGGCCCGCCACCTGCGGTACCAGCCAGCCGCCCACGGACGGCAGTTCGGCTCGCTCCGCGTCCGGGCCGAGCACCAGCGTCCAGCCCGGTTCGCGCAACTGCGCCAGCAACGCCTGCCACGCCGGGGTTTCCGCGTCCGCACCGGCGACGACCGACAGCCGCTCGCCCGGTCGCGGTCCAGGCCCGGCCGCCGCGGGACCGTCGCCATAGGAAAGGCCCAGTGCGGACATTCCGCCCATGATCTTGCGTTCCAGCTTGCCACGCAGCGCCGAAACGTTGCGCATCACACCGAACGCCACCGGCAACACCGCGGCGACGTAGGGATTTTTCAGCTGTACCAGGAAAGTCGCCTTCTTCGTGGTACGCAGCAACTCCGCGCCCACCGGCACGCGCTCGCGCGAGTAGCTGTCGAGCAACTGCTCGTCGGCGTGCCCGTCGATCACCATCGCCAGCTTCCACGCGAGGTTGTACGCGTCCTGGACGCCGGTGTTCATCCCCTGACCGGACGCCGGGCTGTGCACGTGCGCGGCGTCGCCAGCGACCAGACAGCGGCCGGACCGCATCGACGGCACCATCCGCTGCTGGATGGAGAACACCGAAACCCACGACGGCGGGGAAACCACGGTCGGCACCCCGGTCGCCGCGGACACCTTCTCCGAGAACCGCCGCGCGACCGCCGCGTCGTCGCCCGAGCCGGAGTACTCGACATCCCGGGTGTCGAGCAGCCGCCATTTGCCCTCGTCCGGGAACGGCACCATCATCACCGAACCGCCCGGGGTCCGGATCAGATGAATACTGTCGCGCGGCAACGCGGTGTCCGCCTGCGCGTCGGCGATCAGCCAGGTCTCCGACGAGTTGCCTTCGAGCTTCAGCCCCAGCTTCTTGCGCACCGCGCTGTGCCCGCCGTCGCAGCCGACCAGCCAGTCCGCCGAGGTTTCCTCGATCTCGCCGTCGCGTTCGAGCCGCACCCGGACGCCGTCTCCGGTATCGGTGAAGTCGGCCAGCGCGACGCCCCATTCGACCTCGACGCCCTGCTTGGCCAGCGCGGTCCGCAGCACCTCCTCCGTGATGACCTGGTCGACCATCAACGTGAACGGCAGGCGCGTCGGCAACCGCGAGTAGTCCGCCCGGAGACCGACCATTCGCTTGCCGCGCATGTGAATCGTGAACGCGCGCACCTGCTGTCCGCGCGGCAGCAGGTCGTCGAGCACGCCCATCTGGTCGTAGATCTCCAGCGAACGCGGATGCGTCGCCAGCGCCCGGCTGGTCACCGCCGGACCGGCGGCTCGGTCCACGATCCGCACCCGCACGCCGCGCCGGGCCAGTTCGTGCGCCGCGGTCAGCCCGACCGGCCCGGCGCCGACCACCAGGGCTTGCGCACTCACGGTTTCACCGCGACCACAACGGTGTCGTTGCCCTTCGGCAGAGTGGTGGCGGCGCGGAATTCCAACCCGGCCTCGGCCAGCCACTCGCGCAGCTGCGGCACGGTGTACTCGGAACCGCCGTCGGTGATCAGTCCGACGTTGATGCTGCCGACCAGGCTGCGCAGATCCGGGTTCTCGGCGTCGAGGATCTGGTCGTACACCACGACCGCGCCCCCGCTCGGCACCGCGTTTTTGGCCCGCACCAACAGCTCCACGCGCCGCTGCGGGTCCCAGTCGTGCAGCACGTGGCCGAACACGACGACGTCGGTCTCCGGCAGCGGCGTCTCGAAGAAGTCGCCGGGATGGAACGTGACCCGGTCCGCGACGCCCAGTTCCGCCATCAGCTCGTCGAAGTGCGGTTCGATCGGCGGCAGCTCGAACACGCCGCCCTGCAGATGCGGGTGCGCGAGGCACAACTGCGCCGCTACGTTGCCGCGCGCGCCGCCGACGTCGACGAAGCTCTTGTACTCCGACCAGTCCACGTGCTCGGCCAGCTGCGGCGCGACCAACGCGTTGTTCGCGTCCATGTGCACCAGGAAAGCCTTGGCACGCACCGGATCCTCATACAGCTTGGCGAACGCGCCGTGCCCGCCGA
Organism: Amycolatopsis sp. A1MSW2902; assembly: GCF_017312175.1. NCBI lineage: Bacteria > Bacillati > Actinomycetota > Actinomycetes > Pseudonocardiales > Pseudonocardiaceae > Amycolatopsis > Amycolatopsis sp. A1MSW2902. The sequence goes on along the minus strand of NZ_QJPO01000001.1, from coordinate 8,830,762 downwards.
TGTCCGCTTTCGGCTCGCCGTCGCGCAGCGCCTCGGACAGCTTGCCCCACATCGCGTAGTGCCGCTGCGACGTCGTGCGGACCCGCGCGCCGAGGTAGCCGCCGCCGGACGCGCCCGGCACGAGCACCTCCGCGGCCGCAGGCGCGTTGCTGAACTTCTCGCCGTCGCGCTCCAGCAGGCCGAGCGCGGCCAGCGCCTGGACGAAATCGCCGGTGAACCGCTGGTGCAGACCGAGTTCCCGGCGGATCTCATCGATCGTCCGCGGCGCGTCCGCCAGCAACTCGAACACTCCCAGCTCGACCGCGCTGTGCAGGATCTTCGACTGGGTGAACAGCATGTTGAGGCGGCCGATCGCCTGCGCGTCCACGGTGGTGTGGGCAGTCATCCCGGGTCGTACCTGCCTTCCGTTTTTGTGCTCCGCGCGCACGACAGCCGCGGAAACCTTCGTGTGCGGCGATGCTTCCGGCCGGGTCTCGAAGGCCCCTCAACACGCTCTCGACCTCCGCCGACGCCCCGCTCAGGCCGTCCCGGAGACCGTCCAAGACCGCTCGGCTAGCGCTGAATCCCCAGCACAGCGCGTATAGCCGCGGACCCGCGCGGTGCTCCAGGCTTGTCCTTGCTGACAACAGGGTGAGCACAGGCACGGACACATGGGGAGCACCGGGATGGATGTCGAGTACGACGTGGTGATCGTGGGCGGCGGCCCGGTCGGGCTGATGCTCGCGAGCGAACTCGGGCTGCGGCCGGGGCGGGTGCTGGTGCTGGAGCGGCTCGCCGAGCCGAGCGGGCAGTCCCGTGCGCTCGGCCTGCACTCGCGCACCGTCGAGGTGCTCGACCAGCGCGGCCTGCTGCCCCGCTTCAGCGAGGGCGCGCCGGTGTGGCCGAAGGGGCACTTCGCCGGCATGCGGCTGCTCGACCTCAGCAAGCTCAACGGGCGCCACACGTACGCGCTGATGGTGCCGCAGTCGCGCACCGAGGCGATCCTCGAAGAACGCGCGCGGGAACTGGACGTCGAGATCCGCCGCGGGCACCGGCTCACCGAACTGGAGAACGGGCCCGACGCGGTGGTCGCCACCGTGACCGGCCCGGACGGCGAGTACCGGATCCGCTCCCGCTACCTCGTCGGCTGCGACGGCGGCAGCAGCCTGGTCCGCAAACTGGCCGGCATCGACTTCCCCGGCACCGCCTCCAACATCGACGCGATGCTCGCCGACGTCCACCTCGACCAGGTGCCTGACGGCCCGCACCTGGCCCGCTGCAAGGGCGGCGTGTTCGGCACGGTCCCGCTCGGCGGCGACCTCTACCGCGTGGTGTCGGTCGAGTTCCGTCCGCCGACCGCGCACCGCGACGACCCGGTCGAACTGGAGGAACTCGCCGCTTCGGTCAAGCGGGTCACCGACCAGGAACTCCCGATGCGCGACCCGGTGTGGCTCTCGCGCTTCGGCGACGCGACCCGGCAGGCCGCGCAGTACCGCAAGGGCCGGGTCATGCTCGCCGGCGACGCGGCGCACGTGCACTTCCCGGCGGGCGGACAGGGCCTCAACACCGGCATCCAGGACGTGGTGAACCTCGGCTGGAAGCTCGCCGCGGTCGTCAACGGCAGCCCGGACCGGCTGCTCGACACCTACCACGACGAACGCCACCCGGTCGGCGCGCGCGTCTGCTTCAACACCCAGGCCCAGCTCGCCCTGATGGACCCGCGCCCGGAGATCGGCCCGCTGCGCGAGCTGTTCGGGACGCTGATGGAGTTCGACGAGGTCAACCGCTACCTCGCGGAGATGATCACCGCGCTCGACGTGCGCTACCCGACCTTCCCCGCCTCGGACCACCCGCTGGCCGGGACACGGGTGCCGGAGTGGTCGATCGTCGCGGACGGCGCCGCGACGACCACGATGAAGCTCCTGCACTCCGGCCGCGGCGTGCTCGTCGACCTCACCGACGGCCCCGCTGTCGCCCGCACCGCCGCGCCGTGGCTCGACCGGCTCGACCTCGTGTCCGGCACCCCGTGCACCAGCGACGTCCCCGCCGCCTTCCTGCTCCGCCCGGACGGGCACGTCGCCTGGCTCGCCGAAAGCCCGGACACCGATCCCGCCGATCTGCGCGAAGCCCTGCGCGCGTGGTTCGGACCAGCACCGGTGCGTTCGCTGCCCGCCGCGGCGGGCTGACGCGAGGGCCGGCGCTGTGTCCGGGATCACCCCAAACCGGCCGAGGTGACGGCATTCGGCCCTTGCGACGCGTACGGTGGGCCCTGCTGTCTGTCAGGCTGGGCCTCTCAACCGATCCAGACAATGACCTGTCTCACGAGCGTCCAGGTGGCGTGTTTCGGGCCACCGGCAGGGGACTAGCCTGGCGGTCAGCAGATGCTTGTGATATCGGATCGAGAATGGATAGAGGCGAGAGCCAGCCGTGGCCAGCAGCAGTCCCGCATCGCAGTTCGGTGCCAATGAGTGGCTCGTCGAAGAAATGTACGAGCGGTTTCTCGCGGACCCCCAGTCGGTAGACGCCGCCTGGCACGATTTCTTCGCCGACTACAAGCCCACTCCGGGCGGCAACGGCACCCAGGCGGAAGGGAACGGGGAAGCCAAGGCGGCCCCCGCCGCCAAGCCCGCCGCCCCCGCCGCGAAGGCCCCGGCGGCTCCGGCCGCCAAGGCAGCGCCCGCCCCGGCGGCCAAGGCCCCGGCCAAGCCCGCCCCGGCCGCGAAGCCCGCGGCTTCCGCGCCCGCCAAGTCCGCTCCGGCGAAGGACGCCGAGCCGGAGTCCAAGCAGCTGCGCGGCGCCGCGGCGGCGATCGCCAAGAACATGGACGCCTCGCTTTCCGTGCCCACCGCGACCAGCGTGCGCGCGGTCCCGGCGAAGCTGATGGCGGACAACCGCATCGTCATCAACAACCACCTCAAGCGCACCCGCGGCGGCAAGATCTCCTTCACGCACCTCATCGGCTACGCCATGGTGCGGGCGCTGAAGGACTTCCCGAACATGAACCGGCACTACAAGCTGATCGACGGGAAGCCGTTCGCGATCACGCCGGAGCACGTCAACTTCGGGCTTGCCATCGACATGAAGGGCAAGGACGACTCCCGCACTCTCGTCGTGGCCTCCATCAAGGCCACCGAGAACATGACCTTCATGCAGTTCTGGCAGGCCTACGAGGAGATCGTCAAGAAGGCCCGCACGAACAAGCTCACCGCGGACGACTTCGCGGGCACCACCATCTCGCTCACCAACCCGGGCGGCATCGGCACGAACCACTCGGTGCCGCGGCTGCAGGCGGGTCAGGGCGCGATCATCGGCGTCGGCGCGATGCAGTACCCGGCGTCGTTCGAGGGCACCAGCGAGAAGACCCTCGTCGACCTCGCGGTCAGCAAGATCATGACGCTGACCTCGACGTACGACCACCGCATCATCCAGGGCGCGGAGTCCGGCGAGTTCCTGAAGCGCATTCACGAACTGCTGCTCGGCGAGGACGGCTTCTACGACGACGTCTTCACCAGCCTGCGGCTGCCGTACGAGCCGATCCGCTGGGTCGCCGACATCCCGGACGGCCCGGTCGACAAGACCGCGCGCGTCATGGAGCTGATCGAGGCGTTCCGGATGCGCGGCCACCTGATGGCCGACACCGACCCGCTGAACTACCGCCAGCGCAGCCACCACGACCTCGACGTGCTCAGCCACGGCCTGACCCTGTGGGACCTGGACCGCGAGTTCGCCGTCGGCGACTTCTCCAGCCGCGAGCGGATGAAGCTGCGCGACATCCTCGGCGTGCTGCGCGACTCCTACTGCCGCACGGTCGGCGTGGAGTACACGCACATCCTCGACCCCGAGGAGCGGCGCTGGATCCAGGAGCGCGTCGAGGTCCGGCACAGCAAGCCGGAGCCGTCCGCGCAGAAGTACATCCTGTCGAAGCTCAACGCTGCCGAGGCGTTCGAGACCTTCCTCCAGACCAAGTACGTCGGCCAGCGGCGGTTCTCGCTGGAAGGCGGCGAGACCCTGGTCCCGCTGCTGGACACGGTGCTCGACAAGGCCGCCGAGGCCGAGCTCGACGAGGTCGTCATCGGCATGCCGCACCGCGGCCGGCTGAACGTGCTGGCGAACATCGTCGGCAAGCCGATCAGCCAGATCTTCCAGGAGTTCGAGGGCAACCTCGACCCGGGCCAGGCGCACGGCTCCGGCGACGTGAAGTACCACCTCGGCGCCGAGGGCAAGTACTTCCGGATGTTCGGCGACGGGGAGACCCGGGTCTCGCTGGCGTCCAACCCGTCGCACCTGGAGACCGTCGACCCGGTCCTCGAGGGCATCGTCCGCGCCAAGCAGGACGTCCTCGACAAGGGCGGCGAGGGCTACACCGTGCTGCCGGTCCTGATGCACGGCGACGCGGCCTTCGCGGGCCAGGGCGTCGTGGCCGAGACCCTGAACCTGGCGCTGCTGCGCGGCTACCGCACCGGCGGCACCGTGCACGTGGTCGTCAACAACCAGGTCGGCTTCACCACCGCGCCGGAGCACTCGCGGTCGAGCCAGTACGCCACGGACGTCGCGAAGATGATCGGCGCGCCGGTCTTCCACGTGAACGGCGACGACCCCGAGGCCGCGCACTGGGTCGCGAAGCTGGCGGTCGACTACCGCCAGGCGTTCCACAAGGACGTCGTGATCGACCTGATCTGCTACCGCCGCCGCGGCCACAACGAGGGCGACGACCCCTCGATGACGCAGCCGGCGATGTACGACATCATCGACACGAAGCGTTCGGTCCGGAAGATCTACACCGAATCGCTGATCGGCCGGGGCGACATCTCCGTCGAAGAGGCCGAGGCCGCGCTGCGCGACTTCTCCAGCCAGCTCGAGCACGTCTTCAACGAGGTGCGCGAACTCGAGAAGCACCCGGCGAAGGCGAGCCCGTCGGTCGAGGGCGAGCAGCAGATCCCGGCGAAGGTCACCACCGCCGTGTCGCGCGAGGTCGTCGAGAAGATCGGCGACGCGTTCGTCAACCTGCCCGAGGGCTTCACCCCGCACCCGCGGGTCAAGCCGGTCATGGAGCGCAGGCACAAGATGTCGCGCGAGGGCGGCGTCGACTGGGCGTTCGGCGAACTGCTGGCGTTCGGGTCGCTGGCGCTGGAAGGCCGTCTCGTGCGGCTGTCCGGCCAGGACTCCCGGCGCGGCACGTTCACCCAGCGGCACTCGGTGTTCATCGACCGCAAGAACGGCCAGGAGTACTCGCCGCTGCAGCACCTGGCCGACGGCCAGGGCCGCGTGATGATCTACGACTCGGCGCTGTCGGAGTACGCGGCCGTCGGCTTCGAGTACGGCTACTCGGTGGCGAACTCCGAGGCGCTGGTGATGTGGGAAGCGCAGTTCGGCGACTTCGTCAACGGCGCGCAGACCGTGATCGACGAGTACATCTCCTCCGGCGAGGCCAAGTGGGGCCAGCGCTCGGACGTCGTGCTGCTGCTGCCGCACGGCCACGAGGGCCAGGGCCCGGACCACACGTCCGGCCGGATCGAGCGGTTCCTGTCGCTGTGCGCGGAAGCGTCGATGACCGTCGCGGTGCCGTCCACCCCGGCGAACTACTTCCACCTGCTGCGCCGGCACGCCCTCGACGGCATCCAGCGTCCGCTGATCGTCTTCACCCCGAAGTCGATGCTGCGCAACAAGGCGGCGACGTCGACGGTCGAGGACTTCACCGGCCAGAGCCGCTTCATGTCGGTGATCGACGACGCCACGCAGGACCCGGCGAAGGTCCGCAAGGTGCTGCTCACCTCGGGCAAGCTCTACTGGGAGCTGGTGGCCGAGCGCGAGAAGCGCGGCGCGGACGACGTCGCGATCGTGCGGATCGAGCAGTACTACCCGCTGCCGAAGAAGAAGCTGCTGGCCGCGGTGGAGCGCTACTCGAACGCCAGCCAGATCGCGTGGGTCCAGGAGGAGCCGGAAAACCAGGGCGCGTGGCCGTTCTTCGGCCTCAACCTGCCCCGGAAGTTCCCGGAGTTCTTCACCGGCCTCGACGTGGTGGCGCGCCGCCCGATGGCCGCCCCGTCGGCGGGTTCGTCGAAGGTGCACGACGTCGAGCAGAAGGCGCTGATCGCCAAGGCGTTCGACTGATCCTCAGTTACGCAGAAGGCCGCCGCGGGACTCGTTCCCGCGGCGGCCTTCGCCGTTTCCTGGGCCTGGCGAGTTCTAACCGGCATCGCCACTCACGACTGCGACCCGACTGCCTCCGCCCACCCGGCCTTCGCCGTCCTCAGATCGTTTCCACCCGAAAAACCGCGATCCTCCCCGCAGCAGCCGCCACCCCGTCCGGCGTCGGCGACTCCGCCAGCCCCGTCGTGACGTAACGTCGCCCCACGCTCGGCGGCCCGTCCGCGACCACCTCTCGCAGCACCGGCCCCCGCTCCGCGACCGGCAGCTCCGCGAACCGCACCCGTCGCGATCGCCGTCCCCGCGACAACGTGCCCTCCCCCGCCGCGCGGACGTTCGCCACCCACGCCGCCTTCGGGAACGCCTGGATCAGGTACTCCCCGCCCTGGACTTTCAATACCGCCAACGGAAACGTCCGCGGCTCGCCGCTGCGCCGCCCGGGGACGGTGAGCAGTTCCATCGGCCCGAACGCGAGCCCCGCGCGCTGCAGGGCGGTGATGACCCGGTTGATCGTGTTGACCTTGCGCCGGTATCCGGCTGCCTTCGTGTCCATGCCCCGAGCGTACGCCAACTTGTATGAGTTTCATACTTTCTGATCTTCATAGATATACCTTGCGGGTATGCCCGGGGTGCCGGATAGGCAGTGGCGACGTCACCGCCGGACCCAGTTCACTGGGTGCCAAACACCCGAGGAGGGCTGGAGTGCACTACGACGTCGTCGTAGTCGGAGGCGGTGCTGGGGGTATCGCCTCCGCTGCCGGGGCGGCGCGCACCGGGGCGCGGGTGCTGCTGGTCGAGCAGTACCCGTACCTTGGCGGCGCGGCGACGATCAGTTCCGTGCTGACCCTCTGCGGTTTCTTCGACCAGACCGGCCAGCAGGTCGTCGCGGGCGTCGGCGAGGAGGTGCTGCGGCGGCTGCGGCGCCGGGGCGCCTACGAAGAGAAGACGATGGGCTGGACCGGCAACAAGATCGTCTTGCTCGACCTGGAAACCACCAAACTGGTGTACGACGAGCTGGCCGCCGACGCCGGCGTGGACGTCCTCCTGCACACCAAGCTCATCGGCGCGCGGCGGACGCACGGCATCGTCACCGAGGTCGAACTGCACCACCGCGGCGGCCGGGAACGGGTCACCGCCGGCGCGTTCGTCGACGCCAGCGGCGACGGCGCACTCCTGGCCGCCGCCGGAGCCGCCGTCCGCGTCGCCCCGCTGCGCGACCGGCAAACCAGCACGCTCGTCTGCCGGTTCTCCGGTGTCTCCGAAGACGCGGACCTCTCGCGCGAGGGCCTGCGCGCCGCCGTCGCCGCGTACCAACGGGAAACCGGCGTCCAGCTGCCCCGCGACTACGGCATCGCCGTGCACCTTCCGTTGACCCGCAACGTAATCGCCCTCCTGGTGGATGAACAAACCGACGTCCTGGACGCCGCCTCGCTGAGCCGCGACGAAGCCAACGCGCGACGCCAGGCATGGCAATACCTGGACGCCCTGCGCAAACACCTCGCCGGCTGGTCGTCAGCGCGCCTCGAAGAAACCGGTCCCCAGCTAGGCATCCGCGAAGGCCGCCACCTGGTCGGCCGCGAACAGCTCACCGGCCGCGACGTCCTGACCGCCCGCAAACGCCCCGACGTGTCCATCGGCCGCTGCGGCTGGCCGATCGAAGACCACGCGGGCCCCGGCGTCACCCGCTACGAACCGATCGCCGACCGAGGCTGGTACGACCTCCCCTACGGCGCGATCTGCTCCGCCGACACCGCGAACCTCTGGGCAGCCGGCCGCCTGACCAGCTCCGACGACGACGCGTACGCCTCCGTCCGCGTCATGGGCACCGCCTTCGCGACCGGCCACGCCGCGGGGATCGCCGCCGCCCAGTACGTCGGCGGCCGAGCCCACGACGTCCGGGCGATCCGGGCCGAGTTGCACCGTCAGGATGCCTTGGCTTGACCCGCGACCGCCGGTAACGGGAACCTTCCCTGATCATCCGTCAGGTCGAAGGAGGCCCCATGCCGAGCCGCTATCGCTGGGTCGTCCTGCTGCTCTGCTGGGCTGTGTTCACGATGACCTCGGTGGACCGGTCGACCTGGGGCCCCGCGTCCTCGGCGGTCAGCGATTCGCTCGGCGTCCCGCTGGCCGCGCTCGGGATCTTCGCCACCTGCCACTACATCGGCTACGTCATCTCCAACACCGCCGGCGGCTTCCTCTCCGACTGGCTCGGCAGCCGCGCGATCCTGGGCATCAGCTCCTTCGTCGCAGGCGCGCTCATGGTGGGGTTCGGCTCGACCACGTCCATCGCCTGGGGCCTGGTCCTGCAAGCTCTGCTGGGCCTGTTCGCGGGAGTCGACTTCTCCGCCGGACTGAAGCTGATCACCACCTGGTTCCGCCCGGAGGAGCACGGACTCGCGAGCGGCATCTTCATGACCGCGACCTCGCTGGGCACAGTCGTAGCCAACGCGGTCGTGCCCACGCTCGTGAAAACCAGCGGCTGGCCAGTGTCGTACCACCTCTTCGGCGGCGTCACCGTCGTACTCGGCCTGCTGTGCCTGGTCTTCATCCGCAACGGCAACGTCGCCACGTCCACCCGCCGCGGTTTGCCGGACCCCCGCCCGCTCTTCCGCAACCGCGACCTGCTGCTGCTGGGCTTAGCCGGTTTCGGCGGCCTGTGGGGCACCTACGGTTTCGTCACGTGGTCCAACACGCTGATGATCCGCGGCGAACACATCGACCCCGTACGGGCCGGTGTAGTCCTGGTCATCTTCTCCGGCACAGCGGTAGTGATCAAACCGCTGATCGGCTGGCTCACCGACAAAGTCGGCCTGGGCAGGCGAATCCCCATCATCGCCGTCCTCATCCTGTTCGGTGGCGCTCTGCTCGTCTTCGGCTCTCTGAGCAGTTACAGCGCTTTCCTAGTGGTAGCCCCGATTCTCGGCATCGGCGCGTACGCCTACAGCCCGCTGACCGCTGCCATGATCCCCGCGTTGACCGGTGTCCGCCTAGCCGGTTCCGCCGCTGGCGCGGTGAACGCCTTCTGGCAACTGGGCAGCGTCATCGTGCCCGCCGTCGTCGGCCCGGTCTTCCACGCGACCGGCTCGTTCTATTCAGCGTTCCTTACCCTGGCCGCCGGACCGCTCGTGGGAGCCGCGGTCCTCCTCTTCATGCGAGACGACCGCCCGGCCCGGATCGCTCCCCAAACCGTCACGGCCTAGCACCGGAAACTCCGCCTCGATCGACGCCAACCCGTCGATGATCACCGGCAGATCAGACTGATCAAGCTCGCCGATCCGAAACGACAGCCGGTTCCCCCGCCCGTCGGTCGCGGTTCCCTCGACCTCAACCCTCCCGGATTTGGCGACGGTGACCGTCAGATCGAGCCACTCCTCCATCGACGTCAGCCGAGCGACCCCGCCGAAGTCGGCATACGCCTTCGCCAGCTGCTCCCGGAAACTCCGCAACTCCTCGGCCCGCAACCCAGCGGGCACCCGCGCGGAAAACCCGCCGACCACCAGGTCAACCGGGCTGAAAAGCCAGTTGCCGTCCCAGAAATCGACCGCCCCCGCATGCATCCGCCCCAGCACGTCGATCACCAGCCGATCGCCGTGCGCCGCCCCTATCGCCACCTCGCTCATCACCCCCCACTCTAATGCGGCCCGCCAAAATGAATTTCCTCTCCAGCCGCCGCTCAGGGAAACTGGGCGCATGCAGATCCGCCAGTCGACCGCCGCCGACGCACCAGCGATCCATGCTGTGCACACCGCCGCGTTCCGCGTCCACAATCCCGATGTCACCGGCGAAATGCCGGAAGCGAAACTAGTCACCGAACTCACCGCCGACGGCGATCTGCTCCCCGCCCTCTCGCTAGTCGCCGTCCGCGACGGAGAAGTCATCGGCCACGCCTGCTCCAGCCCAGGTCGCCTAGGCGACGACCCAAACTCCGCCATCGGCTTCGGCCCGCTAGGCGTCCACCCGGACCGCCACCGCGGCGGCGCAGGCTCCGCTTTGGTCCACGCAACGATCGGCGCCGCCAACGCACTCGGCTACCGCCTGATCGTGCTGTTGGGCGACCCAGGCTATTACTCCCGCTTCGGCTTCGTCATGGCCGAAAAGCTCGGCGTGACCCCGCCGGTACCGGAATGGGCCCCGCATTTTCAGGCGCTGCCGCTGGCCGCGTACACCCCGGAAAACCGCGGCGCGTTCCGCTACGCGGCGGCTTTCGACCGGCTCTGAGGCGGTAGCGCTCGTGAGTGGCGAATCCGGTTAGAACCGGCAACGCCACTCACGAGGCCGCCAACCCGTTCCGCCGCAAGAACTCCTCAGCGATATCCTTAGCGTTCCGCTTCTCATCCGTGTACTGCACGTTCAGCTCAGTCAACTGCTCCGTAGTCAACGCCGCCGAAACCCGGTTCAGCGCAGCCGTTTCAGCGGCATTCAACGTCCCCCGCGACACCAGCGGCACGATGTTCTGCGCCGGGAACATGTGCTTGTCGTCCTCCAGCGGCACGAACCCATTGGACGCGATAGTCGCCGACGTGCTGAACAAGTCCGCCACTTGCACCTCACCCGACTTCAACGCCGCCACCGTCACCGGCCCGCCGGTATCCGTCGTGCGGATTTCCTTGAACTCGCACCCGTACAGCTGCTTGATCCGGTCCTTCCACCGGCTGCTCCACTGCCCCGGCCCGCCCATCACCAGGTCCTTGCAGCGCGGTCCCAGATCAGAAAAGGTCTTCACCCCGGTGGCCGCGAGTTCCTTGCCCACCACGAGCAAATCCTTGTCCTGCGCGGGCGACTGGTCGAGAACCTCGAACCCGCCCGGGATTTTCTGCTTCAGCTGTGCGTAAACATCTTCCGACGTCGTCGCCGGAGTGTTCTTGTCGAAATACCGCAGCAGGTTCCCGGAGTAATCCGGCACCACGGACAAAGACTTGTCCTGCAACGCTTTCACCACGACCTCGCGGCTGCCGACCGGCGGTCGCACCGTCACGTTGTGCGCGCCGACATTCCGCAAGGCCCCGGCATAAATCTGGGCCAGCAAGGAACTTTCCCCGACATCCGACGCGCCGATGATGATGTCGCCGGTACTGCCGCCCTCACCGCCGCCGGACAGCGGGTTTCCGCACGCCGACGCCAGCAGCGCCAGCCCGGCCACCAGGATCCCCCACCGTTTCACGCTGCTCCTCCCGCGGCCGCTGCCCGGCCGGACGCTGCTTGCGCGGCCAGCCGGACTCCCTTGGGCACTAACGCTCGCTGTGCGGCGGCGAGCAGCAGGTCGACCACGATCGCCAGCAACGCGGTGAGAATCGCGCCCGCGACGACCTCGGTGTAGTCCAAAATGGCCAGTCCGTCGAGCAGGAACCGGCCGAGGCCGCCGAGCCCGACGTACGCGGCTACCGCGGCCGTCGCGATCAGCTGCAGGACCGCGTTGCGGATTCCGCCCAGTACCAACGGAAGCGCGATCGGCACCTCGACTTGCCACAGTCGTTGCCAGCCGGTCATCCCGATGCCTTGCGCGGCGTCGACGACATCGTGCTCGGCCGCCTGCAGGCCGGCGTACGTGCCCGCCAGCACCGGCGGGATCGCCAGCACCACCAGGCCGATGATGGTCGCGGTGGTGCTTTCGGTGAAGAGCAGGAACAGGAACGTCACGAGCCCGAGCGTCGGGAGCGCGCGGATCGCATTGCCCACCCCGACCAGCACGACGCCGCCGCGGCCGGTGTGGCCGACGAACAGTCCAATCGGGATCGCGATCACCAACGCGATGACCAGCGCCAGCGCGATGTAGCCGACGTGCTGGGCGAGCCGGGCGAGAATGCCGCCCGTGCCCTGCCAGTTCGCGGCGGTGGTGAACCAGGTGAAGACGTCGCCGATCATCCCGCCACCTCCGCGGCCGGCGCGCGACCCGCTCTCTCCCAAGGCGTCAACAGATTGCGCAGCAACACCAGCAGCAGGTCGACGATCAATGCGAGCAGCATCGTCAGCACGATCCCGACCACGATCGGCGAGAAGTACTCCCGCTGGAACCCGTCGGTGAACAGCACGCCGAGCGCCCCGGTCCCGATCAGCGCACCGACGCTCACCAGGCTGATATTGCTCACCGACGCCACCCGAACCCCCGCCGCGAGCACCGGCACCGCGAGCGGCAGTTCGACGCTGAAGAACCGGCGCGGCCCGCGATATCCGATCGCCGTGGCAGCCGCGACGATGTGCGGCGGCACGGCTTCCAGCGCGTCGAGCACCGGACGCACCAGCAGCGCGGTGGTGTAGATAGTCAGCGCGACGATCACGTTGACGCTGTCGAGAATCTTCGTCCCGATAATCCCGGGAATCACCACAAAAAGCGCCAGCGACGGAATCGTGTACAGCAGATTCCCCACCACCAGCAGCACACTGCGCGCGGGCCGCCAGCGATGCCCGAGCCAGCCGAGCAGGATCGCCAGCACGATGCCCGCGACCAGCGGCACCAGCGCGAGATAGATGTTCTCGAGCAGATTGGCGAGGATTTCGCCGCGGTTGTTGGAGCTCGACAGATACCGGCCGAGTTCGCCGAAGAAGTCGCCCATCAGGACGCCTGCGGGGAGGCCTCGATTACATCCAAGACCTGGTGCGCGACCACCGTCCCGAGCACGCGATTCTCGTCGTCCACCACGACGCCGAGACTGGCCGGCGACGACAGCGCCGCGTCGAGCGCCCCGCGGATCGGCGTGCCCTGCACGTACAGCGATCCGCCTGCCACGAGGTCGGTTTCCGCCAACGGGCCGTCCACTGTGGAGCCGGGCGGAAGCCAGCCGCGCGGCTGCTTCTCGTCGTTCACCGCGAGCAGCCAGCCCTCCGACGGGCCGTCGATCTTGCTGCCGAGCTCGATCGTCCGAGCCGGCGAAACCTCGACGCCGCTCGCCGGAAGGAACGAAAGCCCGCGATACCCGCGGTCCCGGCCGACGAACGACGCGACGAAGTCATCCACCGGATGCCGCAGCACCTCGGCCGGTGTCCCGTACTGCGCGAGCTTCCCGCCGACGCGCATCACCGCGACCTTGTCGCCGAGCCGCACCGCCTCGTCGATGTCGTGCGTGACGAACACGATTGTCTTGCCCAGCTGGGATTGCAGCCGCAGCAGCTCGTCCTGCAGCCCTTCGCGGACCACCGGGTCGACCGCGGAGAAGGGCTCGTCCATCAGCAGCACCGGCGAATCGGCGGCGAGCGCACGAGCCACGCCGACGCGCTGCTGCTGCCCGCCGGACAGCTGCGCCGGATACCGCTTCCCGAGTTCCGTCGGCAGGCCGACGGTCTCGAGCAACTCGGCCGCCCTGGCGCGCGCCTTGCGTTTGTCCCATCCGGACAGCAGCGGCACGGTCGCGATGTTGTCGAGCACTGTCCGGTGTGGAAAGAGCCCGGCGTGCTGGATCACGTAGCCGATGCCGCGGCGCAGCACCGCCGGATCGCCTTCGCTGACGTCCTTGCCGTCCAGCAGCACCGCGCCGGAGGTGGGCTCGACCATCCGGTTGATCATCCGCAGCGAGGTCGTCTTGCCGCACCCGGACGGACCGACGAACACCGTGATCGTGCCGTCTTCCACGGTGAGCGAGAGGCCGTCGACCGCGACCGTGCCGTCCGGATAGCGCTTGACGACGTCTCGGAATTCGATGGTCACAGACTTCTCCCCACGTCCTGGTGCAGAGTCCGACGGTAGCCCACTCGCGCGGCCTTGGCAGCCTGTCCCGCAGCGTGGCCGACTACCCTCGGACCCCGTGACCGCCCTAGACGACGTCCTCGCCGCACATGGCGCCGCCGTCCGCCCGCTCTACGAAGTGCTCACCCTGCTCCGCAGCGGCTCGTACGAACTGGCCGACCTAGTGCGGCTCACCGCCGCCCCGCGCCGAAGCGTCGAAGACCTTCTCGCAGCGCTGGAACCGGACCTGGAACGCTCCCCCGCAGGCGTCCGCATCGCCCCGTCCGCACGCGCCACCTACGCGTCGTACTCCCTGCCGCCCCTGCCCGACCCCCTCGACGCCGCGGTCGCCGCCCAACCGGCCCTGCTCACCATGCTGGCCGAACGAATCGCCGCCGTCCCACCCCCGCTCGCGGCTCTGGACCACGTGCAAGCGACCCCGGAGACCGTGCTGCGCCGCGCGTTGTGGCTGAACTCCCGCTACGACCTCCGCCGCAGCAAGGTGCTCTTCCTCGGCGACCACGATCTGACGTCGCTAGCCGTGCGCGCGGTGTGCCCGGAAGCCGAACTGTCCGTAGTGGACCTGGACGAACGCGTCCTGTCCTACCTGGACACCACCGGCGAACGCACCATCGCCACCGCCCACGCCGACCTGCGCGTCGGCCTGCCTCCCGCCCTGACCGGCAAAGCAGACCTGGTCTTCAGCGACCCGCCCTACACACCGGAAGGCATGGGCCTCTTCGCCGCCCGCGCAGTGCAAGCCTTGCGCGAACCCACCGAAGGCCGAATCCTCCTGGCCTACGGCTACAGCCCGCGCCACCCCGCGCTAGGCGCGCAAGTGCAGCGCTCCCTCGCCACCCTGGGCCTGACCTACGAGGCGATTCTCCCGGACTTCAACCGCTACACCGGCGCCCAAGCAATCGGCAGCGCGGCAGACTTGTACGTCTGCCAGCCGACCGCGAAGGCGAAGAAATCGTTCGCCCGCAAGGGAAGCTCCGCCATCTACACGCATGGCCCGCAATCAGTCGAATCAGCCGGCACCAAACCGGGCCTCCTGGCGGCCGCCCGAGAAATCGCCTCCGAAGGCGGCCTGGCCCTGGAAACGCGCCCCGTCGGCTGGGCGACGTCCGGCCCAGAAGGCGATGCCGTCGCGATGGACCTCACCGCCGACCCAGGCCCCTGGCTACTGCGCACCCTGCTGGGCACGAACGCCCGACGCCTGGCGCTGCTGCTGCCGAACAATCACCCCGACCTGGCGGACGCAGCCGCCCAAGCCGCACTGACCGCACTGGTCGCGGACAAGTACCGCCTCCGCCTGCTCCGCAGCACCCCCGACAACCGCCACGCGATCGTCGCCGCAGACCTGGTCGACCACCCGTCCGAACTGCTGACCCGCGCCCACGCGAGGCTGGCAAATGCCGCACTGAACGTCCCAGAGGATTTGGCGGACCTACGCCTGGTGGACGTCCCCCGACACCGCCTAGCGGAGCTGCTCCCCGGCTGACCACTCCGCCGCTGCTGGGCGGCCAGGTTGAAGCAGCTGGAGCGGCCAGATTGAAGACCCAGTAGCGGCCAGATTGCAGTCAACCTAGCGGCCAGATTGACGGCAGTGCAGCGGCCAGACTGCGCTCTCTGCCCCCTGACCAGCGCAATCGCTTCTCGCTCGCCGCCCCGGGCTCGCGCGCGATCACTGCTCCCGGCAATAGGTCGTGAGGGCCACCCTTATTGACTCTGATTCCCTCAGGGTTCCCCTCACGACCGTCGGCGGGCCGTGAGGGGCTCCTTCAGAGACCTAGATTCCCTCAAGGAGCCCTTCACGGACCACCGCCCGCCCGCCGCCCCGGGATGCGCCCCAATGCGGCATTGGGTGCGTCAGATGCACCGAACGCCACATTGGGTGCGTCACATGCACCCAATGCCACATTGGGGCGCAACCCCCACCCCGAACGAAACCGCCACCGATGCACCCAACTCGAAGTGCACCCACACCACCCCCGCACCCCGATACGAAGCTCTCCTGCGGTCTGGGGTGGCTTGTCAAGGCATCTTTCCCGCCTTGACAAGCCACCCCAGACCGTCAGCACAATCAAGCTTCGGGGTGCCCCACGCACGCCAGGGCGCAATGTCGCCGCCAGGCGACGAGCCGCCCAAAACCCTAAAACAACTCCCCAGCCAACCCCCGATAAACCCCCACCACCTCATCGTCATAAACCTGCAACCGCACCCCCGGCAACCCAGGATGCAGCTGATACTTCTCCGTAACCACCTGCACCACAACATGATCCGCCCCAGCCGCCCGATGCTCCCCCAACCGAACAGCAACCGCGGAAACATCCCCCAACGCCACCAAATCGTCAATCAACCGATCAGACCCAGACCCGGCCAAATCCTCAGCCGAATACCCCAACCGCCGCAAATTGCGAGTGTAATTACCCAACCCCAAATAAGGATTCTCCACCCGACCCCGAGCCACCCTCCGAGCCCGACCGAGATCCGAACTCACCACAACCTTCTGCTCCGGCGCCAAAAACCCACCAGCACCCAACGCCGTCCGAGCCACCCGAGTATGCCGAGGCGGAACCAAATAAGGCACCGCCCCGCCAGCCCGCTCCGCAGCCAACTCCAACATCCTCGGCCCCAACGCAGCCAGCACCCGCCCGGAAACCGGCACCCCACCCGCATCCAGCACATCAAGAAATCGCCGAACCGCGTCCATCGGCCGCTCATACCCCGCCGACTGCTCCCGATGCCCAGCCCCGATCCCGAGCACAAACCGCCCGGGAAACCGCGAAGCCACCCGCTGATACGACTCAGCCAGCACCGCCGGATCCCCCGACCACACGTTGACGATGCTCGACCCCACCACCAACGACTCGGTAGCCGCCAGCAGCTCGTCAATCCCAGCCAGATCCACCCCAGACCCGCCCAGCCACAACGCCGAATACCCCAACTGCTCGATCTCCGCAGCCATCGCCGGAGTAGTCAACGCCCCGACCTGCCACACGCCGTACCCACGCAATCCGATCTCCATGAAGACCACCGTGGCGGCGAAAAAATGGACTAGCAAGTCCAAAATCAGCTCACAAAGAAGGGCTCCCCGGCACCAGAAAGCCGGAGAGCCCTTCCCCAAGAAAAACCTCAGCCAGTCACGCCATCCTGCTCAGCCGCCTTGGCCACCGCGGCCGCCACCTCAGGCGCGACCCGCGGGTCCAGCGGGCTGGGCACGATCCGGTCCGGCCCCAGATCATCCGAAGCCACCGCCACGATCGCCTCCGCGGCCGCCAGCTTCATGTTCTCCGTGATCGACCGCGCGCCGGCGTCGAGGGCGCCGCGGAACACGCCGGGGAACGCCAGCACGTTGTTGATCTGGTTCGGGAAGTCGCTCCGCCCGGTCGCGACAATCGCCGCGTGCTGTGCGGCGACCGCCGGGTGCACCTCCGGGTCCGGATTGGACAGCGCGAACACGATCGAGTCGTCCGCCATCGTCGACAGCAGGGACGGGTCGATCGTCGCACCGGACAGGCCGAGGAACACGTCCGCTCCGCGCAGCGCCTCGGCGAGACCGCCGGTGAGCCCGGCCTTGTTCGTGGTCTCGACCAGCTGCCGCTTGATCGGGTTCAGGTCGTCGCGCCCGGCGTGCACGATGCCGCGCGAGTCGAGCACCGTCACGTCCGCGACCCCGGCCGCGAGCAGGATCTTCGCGCAGGCCACCCCAGCCGCGCCGGCACCGGAGACCACGACCCGTTCGCCGGCGATGTCGCGGTCGAGCACCAGGTTCGCGCCGCGCAGGGCGGCGAGGGTGACGATCGCGGTGCCGTGCTGGTCGTCGTGCATGACCGGGCAGTCCAGCGCCTCCTTGAGCTTGTCCTCCAGCTCGAAGCAGCGCGGCGCGGAAATGTCCTCGAGGTTGACCGCGCCGAACGACGGGCGCAGCCGCACCAGGGTCTCGACGATCTCGTCGACGTCGGTGGTGTCGAGCACCAGCGGGATCGAGTCCAGCCCGCCGAAGGTCTTGAAGAGGACCGACTTGCCCTCCATGACCGGCAGCGACGCGCTCGCGCCGATGTCCCCGAGGCCGAGCACCGCGGTGCCGTCGCTGACCACTGCCACGAGCCGGTCCGCCCAGGTGTACCGCTTCGCCTTGGCCGCGTCCTCGGCGATCGCGCGGCTCACCTTCGCCACGCCGGGCGTGTAGGCGATCGAGAGGTCGCGCGGGTCGGAGATCGGCCGGGTCGCCGCCACGGAGAGCTTGCCGCCCTCGTGCCCGGTGAAGATCTCGGCGTCGGTCACGGCCGCGACGCTGCTGGCCTGGTCGGTCATCGGAGAACCTGTCGTGGGATCGAGGGAAGCGGGCGGATGGGTCTGGGTCATCGAACGTACTCCTGGGACTGCGAGCGGGGGACCACCTGGTCGACGGGCGAGCAAGCGCCCGTCGAGAGTGGGAACTCGTCCTCCGGACGGCAGCCCAGCGCGGTAGCGCCGGCCTGTCGGCGAGGCGTCTGCGCGGCCATCCGATCCGTGGGGTGTGGCGATGGCCGCCGACGCTGCGGTCCGTCAATCATGACAGGCCCCCGGCAGGCCCCGACCCCTCGGTGCGGCTCATGTCACAGATTCGCGATTCCCAAGACGTCCGTCCGGTTTTGGAAGCAGTTCCGTTCCGGGTCCGGGAAACGCACTCGATAGGGTGGCCACCATGGACTTCCGCCCGCTCAAGGTCTCCGGCGCGTTCGAGTTCGTCCCGCGCGTGTTCCCCGACGAACGCGGACTGTTCGTCGCACCGTTCCAGGAAGAGGCGATGGTCCGCGCGACCGGGCATCCGCTTCGGGTCGCGCAGACGAACCACAGCGTTTCGCGCGCGGGTTCGATCCGCGGCGTGCATTTCGCCGACACTCCGCCGGGACAGGCAAAGTACGTCTACTGCCCGGGCGGGTCGCTGCTGGACGTGGTGGTGGACCTGCGCGTCGGCTCGCCGACGTTCGGCGAATGGGACGCGGCGCGGCTCGATGCGGCCGAGTTCCGCGCCGTCTACGTGGCGGAAGGCATCGGGCACGCCTTCATCGCGCTGGAAGACAACACCGTGATGGCGTATCTCTGCTCGGAGCCGTACAACCCGGCGGGCGAGCACGGCATCAACCCGCTCGACCCGGCGCTGGACCTGCCGTGGCCGACCGGACTGGCCCCCATTGTGTCCGAAAAGGACAAAGCAGCGCCAACCCTGGCCGAAGCGCTCGACCAGGGCCTGCTGCCGTCGTACGCCGATTGCGTGGCGTACTACGAAAAGCTGCGGTCAGCGCACCGCTAAGCGCGCACGCCGTCCTCGGCGATGACCCGTTCGATATTGCGCTCGGCCAGCGCGGTGATCGTCACGAACGGGTTCACGCCGGTGCTGCCCGGAATCAGCGAACCGTCCGTCACATACAGGTTCCGGTACCCCTTCACCCGGCCGTAGTCGTCGGTCGCTTCGCCGAGCACCAATCCGCCGAGCGGGTGGTAGGTGAAGCGGTTCTCGAACGCCCGCGTGTCGCCGAAGAGGTCGTAGCGGTAGATCGTGGAGTTCGCCTTGTTGATCCGGTCGAACAACGATTTCGCCGCGTCGATCGACGGCTGCCCCTGGTCCGGCGACCACTGCAGTTTCGCCGAATCGCTGGCGGCGTCGTAGGCGAAATGGCCGCGTTCGGGGTTCTTGGTGATCGCCAGGTACAGGCTCGCCCACGTTTCGAGCCCGGCGGGCACCGGCGCGATCTCGGCGAACACCGGATGCGTCGGGTTGTCCCAGTCGTCGATGCCGAGCGCGGGCATCCCGGCTTCGAGGCTGCCGGTCGTGTCCCACACGTGGTTGGCGCGGCCGAGCATCACGTTGCCGTTGGTGCCCCAGCCCTGGCCGACCGCCTCGGACAGCCGCGGCAGCCGTCCGGTGTCGCGGGCGCGCACCAGCAGTTCGGTCGAGCCGAGGCTGCCCGCGCCGAGGAACAGGTACTTCGTGGAGAGGTGCTTGGTGGCGAGCACATTGCCGAGCGCGTCGGACTCGCGCACCACCAGCGTGTACGTGCCGTCCTGCTGCTGGATGATCTCGCGGACCTCGTGCAGCGTCTGGATGGTCACGTGCCCGGTGCCGAGCGCGGCGGCGAGATACGTCTTGTCCAGCGAGCGTTTGCCGTGGTTGTTGCCGTAGATGACCTCGGACGCGAGCGCCGAGCGTTCGACCGTGCCCGCCTCTTCCTTCTTCATGTACTCGAAGTCGTAGACGCTCGGCACGAACGTCGTCTTCAACCCGGTTTTCTGCGCGGCTTTCCGGGAAACGCGCGCGAACTGGTACGACTTGCAGGTCTCGAACCAGTCCTCGTCGATGTGGTTCACGCCGAGGCCCGCGTTGGCGCGCGGGTAGTACTTGCCGTACATCTCGTCGGCGTTCACCCTCGGCAGGATTTCCTCGAAGTACGAACGCTTCGGCTGCACCGCCATCGCGCCGTTCACCAGCGACCCGCCGCCGACGCCGCGCCCGACGTACACCGACATCCCGCCGTAGTTCACCCGGTCCAGCACCCCGGCGTACGGATCGATGTCGTGGTTCGCGACGTCCAGCCACAGGAAGGACGCGAGCGGCGCTTCAGTGCGCTTCTTGAACCACATCGACCGCCGGTCCGGCTTCAGCATGTCGCAGAAGACCTTGCCGTCCGGGCCCGGTTCGTTCCACAGCTGGCCCATTTCGAGCATCACCGTGGGCACGCCCGCCTCGCCGAGCCGCAGCGCGGTGACCGCCGCGCCGTACCCGGTGCCGATCACCACCGCGGGCGAGTAGTCCGGCAGCGGCGGAGGCGTCGCGGCACGCGCGGTCGTCGCCGAAATGCTGGTCAGTCCAAGGGCCGCGGCGGAGTTCAGCGCGGCGAGGCCGAGAAATCGGCGACGGTTGAGGGAGGCCATGCCCGGCATGCTGACGCGGCCCGGAGCACCCTGGCAAGGCTAAAACGAACGCTATTCGCATTTGCCCAGTAAACGGTGTTAAGTTTCACTCGGCCGGGGTAACGGGAGGTCCAGCTTTCGCCGGTCAGGCGGCTTTCCGGGGCGTGACCCACACCGTGATCGTCGCGGTGACGACCTCGGTCCCGCGCGCGTCCACGATCCGCACCGGAACGGGAAGATCGAATCCCTTGTCGCCGAACTCGGGGATCTCCGGCAATTCGGCGATCGCCCGCAACCCGGTTTCGGCCTTCGCGACGTACCTCACTTCCATACCCTTGGGCAGCCACCGGTGCGTGGCCGGGACGGTGGCCTCGGCCAGCATGCCCATCGCGATCTCGGCGAGGTTGCAGGCGGCGATCGCATGGAAGGTCCGGATGTGGTTGTGGACACCCCACCACTTCGGCGCGGTCACCGAACAGTGGCCGGGACGGATCTCCCGGATGCTGGGCAGCACGGTGCCGAAGTAGGGCACCCGGAGGCACATCGCGGCGGAAAACAGCTGCTTGCCGCCCGGTTTCGCGGCCAGTTTGCGCCACAGCCCGTACGTCGACGGCGTACCCATCGGCACCTCCCAGGTGAAGTTACTCACCAGTAGCCTTACACACGACGAACCTGCCGGGCAAACCCGCCCCGGCTATATTCGGCCGCGTGGCACATCGGCTCTTTCTTCTCCGGCACGGCCAGACCGAATGGTCGTCGAACGGCAAGCACACCGGGCGCACCGACATCCCGCTGACCCCGGCGGGCGAGGACCAGGCGCGCGCGGCGGGCGGCACCCTGCGGACCCTGCTCGGCGGACCCGGGCTGGTGCTTTCCAGCCCGCGCGGCCGCGCGCTGCGCACGGCGGAACTCGCCGGCCTGCGCGTGGACGAGGTCACCGAAGACCTGGCCGAATGGGACTACGGCGACTACGAAGGCGTCACCACGCCGACGATCCGCGAGACGGTTCCGGACTGGACCGTCTGGACCCATCCCGTCCCCGGCGGCGAAAGCGCGGACGACGTGCAGGCGCGCGCGGACAAGGTGCTCGACCGCGCCCGGCGCGAAATCGAAAACGGCGACGTCGTCCTGGTCGGGCACGGGCACTTCAGCCGCGTGCTCGTCGCGCGCTGGCTCGGCCTGCCCGGCGCCTCGGGTGTCCACTTCGGACTGGACCCGGCCGGTCTCGCGGTGCTCGGCGACGAGCGCGGCGAACCGCAGATCGAACACCTGAACCTGCTGCCCGCGTTGGAGGGATGAAGTGACCGACCCCCGCGTACGGCGGATCCGGCCGGAAGACGTCGACGCCGTCGTGGAACTCGTCTACGCACTGGCCGAGTACGAACGCGCCCCGCAGGAATGCCATCTCACCGCCGAGCAGTTGCACGGCGCGCTGTTCGGCGAGGCTCCGGCGCTGTTCGGCCACGTGGCCGAAGCGGACGGCGAGATAGCCGGATTCACCTTGTGGTTCTTGAACTTCTCGACCTGGCGCGGCACGCACGGGATCTACCTGGAAGACCTGTACGTGCGCGAGGAACAACGCGGTTCGGGCCTCGGCAAGGTGCTGCTGGCGACGCTGGCCGCGGAATGCGTGGACAAGGGCTACCACCGGCTGGAGTGGTCGGTGCTGAACTGGAACCCGGCGGTCGGGTTCTACCGGGCGCTGGGTGCGCTGCCGCAGGACGAATGGTCGGTGTACCGGCTGACTGACGAACCGTTGCAGGTGCTGGCGAAAGAGGCGTGAGACTCGTGCGCGCCTAGGCCGGTTAGAACCGGCCTAGGCGCGCACGAGCTTTTACGGCGTGGGCAACGGCAGCCCCGGCAGGCTCTGATCCCTCGGCACCACCCCGTCGACCAGGTAGTCGTCGACCACCTTGTCCACGGCCTTGTTTCCGCCAATCCCGTAGATCCCGTGGTCGCCTTCCCCGGTGACAGTCAGCATTCGCGAGTTCTGGAACGCGGCGTGCGCCTTCCGGGCACCTTCGATCGGCGTCGCCGGGTCGTGTTCGGACTGCACGATCACCACCGGCGGCACGCCTTTGCCGTTCAGCACCGGCATCGGCCGCGGCTGCCCGGGCCAGAAGGCACACACCTGGAGCCCCATCCACAACGAACTGTGCACGGTCACGCCCTGGTCGAGGTACTCCTGCGACCGGCGGATCAGCGACTGCCGATTGCCCTTCCACGGCCCGTCGTTGCACAGGGTCGTGATCAACGTCGACACCATCGCGTCGTCCGCACCGGCCTGAACCGCGACGCCCATCGGACTCGTGTTCTTCGCCTCCGACAACGTCTTCCCGAGCGCCGCGCGAGCGTCGTCCTTGACCTGCGCGGAAGACCGCGCGTCGGTCAGCGTTTTGACCCGGACCAGTACGGTCGCGATCGTCGGGAACTGGCTCTTGGCCTTGAGCGCGCCGACGATGAAGGAGTCCAGCGCGACCGCGCCGAGCTTCGTGCCGTTCACCTCGACCGGCTCGCGGGTCAGCGCGTACCGGACGCTCTCGTAGGTCTGCCGGGCCGCCTCTCCGGTCGTGCCGAAGTGGAACTTCGTGTCGTAGCGGGCCAGCCACGGCAGGAAATCCTGCCGCCAGCGGCGTTCGTAGCCGGCCGGCTGGAAGTCGAACGACTGCTGCCAGGAGCCGGTGAACTGGGTCGAGGAATCGAGCACGAACCGGCCGGTGTGCTGCAGGGAACTGCTGGGCGTAGTGCGCGCCGAGCCAGGTGCCCGCCGAGTACCCGATCCAGTTGATCCGGTCACGGCCGAGCAGGGCCCGCAGCAGGTCGAGGTCCCGGACGTTCTGGAAGGTGCTGATCAGCGACCCCAGCTCGCCCGAGGCCCGGTGGCAGGCGGTCGCGACGTACCGGACCGCGTCGACGATCTGGTTCAGATTGCGCGGATCGCGGTCGCGGGGATCGAGATCGGCTCCGGTGCCGGTCGCGCCGCCGCAGGTGACGTTGGTGCTGCGGCCGGTGCCGCGGGTGTCGATGCCGATGATCTCCTGGTGCTCGCGCAATTTGCCCTGTCCGCGCAGCATCGCCGGGAACCAGCGGCCGGCGCCGCCGGGACCGCCCGGGTTGGTGAGCACCGACGCCGTCGTGGCCCCGGTGGATTTGAGCCTGCTGATCGCGATGGTCAGGTACTGCCCGTCGGCCGGACGGTCCCAGTCCCGGGGCGTGCGATAGGCGGAGCATTCGAGGCCCGAGATGTCGGTGCCCGGTGGCAGGTCGGCCAGTTCGCCCGGCGCGCAGGCGTGCCAGTCCAGCGCCTGCCCGGCGTAGCGGGCCGGGATCGCGGCGGCGTCCGCGGCCGCGGGCAATGCCCCGGCAAGCAGCCCGCCCGCCACCGCGGTGCTGGTCACGACGAGACGCAGTCTCCTCATGGGTTCCCCTCTTCGGAATTCGGATGAATTCGGTTGCGCAGTCCCGATTCCATCGGCTGAGGGGTGCCGCTGCCAGTGCCGCCGCGTCACCTGTCCGCTATGACGTGACGTCACTGTCGTTCAGTCCTGTTCGTGCCGCTCCCGCTCGGCCCGCCGCCCCGCGAGACCGCCGCGTTCGGCCGCCTCTTCCTCGGTCTCGTCGTCGTGCATGCCGAGCGCCCACGCCCGCGACGGGCGGCGGAACAGCAGCACCAGCGCCGCCAGCCCGCACAGGCCGATCGGGACGCCCCACAGCGGCTGCCCGGACGGTCCGAGCAGGTACCAGCCGACCCCGATCAGCAGCAGCGCCACGACGACGCCGGGCGAACGCGCCCACGTCTGGCCCAGCAGCAGCCCGACCGAGGCGGCGAGGAAGACCACCGCCAGCACCGCGTACGTGCCGAACTCGGCCCACACGTTGTTGCCCGGGATCGGCGGGTTCTGCAGCCCGTGCACCAGCAGCACCACGCCGAAGACCAGCAGGCCGATCCCGGGCACTCCGGTCAGGACGCCCGCGAGGCGGACCTCGAACGGGGTGGGCGGCGGGTTCTCGGGATGCGACACGGGCGCGGCCCTTTCAGCTGCTGGGGCGGGACTTTTGCGGGGAGCTTCGCCGGGGCACAGCCACCCGACCAGCGCGGGTCACCGTGCGTGAGCACTACTGATCGTATGCCACCCGGTCGGCCGTTTTCCGGGGCGGCGGCCGCGGAGAAAATCGGGGTAGTCGTCGATGAGCGGGCGGTCGGCCCGGGTGCACTTGTCACGACGCGCGGAGTTTTCGCCGTCTGCAGAGGAGGACCGCCCGCCACAGGGTCGCCACAGGTCACCGAGCCGGGACGGCGCGCGCGAGCGGCTGAGCTTCGCGTCACCATGTGGCGCTGGAGGTACGTCCGCCGGGCGGAAAGCACTTACCCTGCGGTAGTGCGCGCCATCCTCGTCGTGAACCCCCAGGCCACCTCGACCACCGCGGGTGGCCGGGACGTGCTGGCGCACGCGCTGGCCAGCCAGGTGAAGCTCGACGTCGTCGAAACCGACTACCGCGGGCACGCGCTCGCGGTGGCCCGTTCGGCGGCCCGCGACGGTTTCGACCTGGTCGTGGCCCACGGCGGCGACGGCACGGTCAACGAGGTCGTCAACGGTCTCCTCGCCGATACCGCGGGCGCTCCCGGACGCTCCGGGTCCGTCCCGATGCTCGGCGTCGTGCCGGGCGGCTCCGCCAACGTGTTCGCCCGCGCGGTCGGCCTTCCCGCCGATCCGGTCGAGGCGACCCACCAGCTGCTCAACGCGCTGGAGACCGAACGGACCCGGCGGATCGGCCTCGGGCTGGCCGACGGGCACTGGTTCACCTTCAACGCGGGCCTCGGCTGGGACGCCGACGTCGTCGGCCGCGTCGCGAAACGGCGCGGCAAGCAAACCAGTGCGAGCCTCTATCTGCGGGCCGCGGTGCGCTCCTACTTCCGTCCTCCGCTCGGGCGGCCGGCGCTGACCGTCCGGATCCCGGGCGAGGAGCCGGCCGAGGCGGTGACCGCGTTCGTGTCGAACACCGATCCGTGGACTTACCTCGGGGAACGTCCGGTCCACCTCAACTCCGGCTGCTCGTTCGAGACCGGATTGGGCCTGTTCGCGTTGAACGGTCTGCGATTGCCCACCGTGTTCACGCATGTACGGCAAGCTCTGCTCACGGAGAGCGATCAGCACGGCCGCCGTCTGCTCCGTCGCGACGATGTGCCTCTGATCCGCATCGACGCAGCTGAACCGGTCAACTTCCAGGTCGACGGGGACCTCGTCGGACAACGCACCCGGGTCGAGTTTCAGAGCGTTCCGGATGCACTCACCGTAGTCGGGTAGCCGAGCGACCACTGATCGCCCGCGGCAAAGTGCGTTCTGCCGCTCGGCGACGCAAACCCTCCGTTCACCGCACCGGCCTTCCGGCGAGCGGAGCTTTTCAGAACGAAACCGCAGGTCAGAGGCATAGCTCGGCCGGGTGAGCTGACTCACCGATCTTGTCGAAACCCTTGTCGAACGCGGTGCTTCGTGAAAGCATTCACAAGCACCCAAAAACACGACCGCCACTACTGTGGCGCGGCCCTCCCGCGTCACTGTGAAGGAGCTCACGAACATGGACTGGCGCCACGACGCGGCCTGCCGAGACGAGGACCCCGAGCTGTTCTTCCCGGTGGGAACCAGCGGTCCGGCTCTGTTGCAGGTCTCCGAGGCGAAGGCCGTGTGCCACCGCTGCCCCGCGGCTTCCGACTGCCTGGCCTGGGCTCTGGCCAGCGGCCAGGACGCAGGCGTCTGGGGCGGAATGAGCGAAGACGAGCGACGCGCGCTCAAGCGCCGCCGTACGCACATCGGCACGCGTACCACCGCCTGAGTCTTTTCGACTCAGCTGCAGCACCCAGAATCGCAAGCACCACCTCGGACCGGACTTTCGCCCGGCGGGCATTCGCGTGCCCGTGCCGCACATGGCGACATATACCCGGTTCGAGCGTAACAACCGAGGTCGGCCACCCCGCATCCGGGTGCCGCCTCGCCAAGGACTATCCAAGTCCTCCCGCGGAACGTTGAACGGGCCGGTACCGCCGAGCTTCACTGGTACCGGCCCTTCAACGCGCCTGGGGTCCGATGTGGACACTCAAGCTTCGCGTGCCCAGCGCACGTAACGCATCTTCGGCGTGAACCCGGCGCGCTCGAAAACTCCGGGAGCCCCGGCCGCGCTCGCCGTGTCCACGGCGAGGCTGGCTTGGTCGTACCCGTGCTCCGCGGCGGCCCGCAACGCGTGTGCGATGGCCGCACTAGCCAGTCCTCGGTTCCGGTAGCCGGGAATGGTGCCGATCACCATGAAGTGCGCGTCGCGAATTCCGGTCGCTTCGGTGTCGGCAGCCCAGAACAGGGTCAGCACGAGACTCACCGGAGCGCCGGTTGCCTTGTCCCGCAGCAGAAAACTGATCTCGGGTTGGAGAGTGTGGTTGGTGAACTTGTTCTGCCACGCGTCCGCGTTCACCGGGGTCGCGCCCCAGTGGTCCGCAAAGGACTCGTTGCGGACGAGCCGGAACTCCTCGTCGAGGTCCCGGGCCCACTGTTCCGCTTGGAATCCGTCCGGGAGCGGCGCTTCGCCGACCGTCCCGAGTGGATGTTCCATGCGCTGGAAGCAGCGAGCGGGCGAAAAACCTTGCGCGGCAAAGAGTTCTTTCGTCCCGGCAATGTGCTCGGCCTTGTGGATGTCGATGGCCAGCTTCAGCGTCGGATGGTGCAGCTCGTGCACCGCCTTCGCCCCGGCGATCCCGGCTTCCACCAGCCTGGTGCCGATCCCCTGGCGGCGATAGTCCGGATGGACCCCGCCGTCGAGAAAGACCCGGTGGATTTCCTCGGGATGCTGCTTGTACCGGGTCTTCACGTAGCCGACCATCCGGTCGCCGTCGAACGCGGCGAGGCTCGCGCGTTCGAGATCGGAGAACGGGTCAATCAGCTCCTGGAGAGTGTCGTCGGCGGTGTAGTGCTCGCCGATCCGGTCGGCCGTTTCGATGGCGTTGAGCAGATCGGCCGAGGACTGGGCGTCCGCTTTCGTGAGCGGGCGCCACTCGAGGGCAGGCATGCGCCGGACAGTAATCCGGCGCCTGCGGGCTGTCGCCGGGTTTTCTAGAGCCGCCGCGACAACGGAATCCGCAGCGCCGCCTCGGTGCCCGGCACCCGGTTGCCCGCCTCGTCGGTGCGGACCTGGCGCAGCGAAAGCGACCCGCGCAGCTCCGATTCCACCAGCGTCCGCACGATCTGCAGCCCGAGCCCGTCGCTGCGCTCCAGCGAGAACCCGGACGGCAGGCCGCGGCCGTTGTCGCGGATCAGGATGTCCAGCCAGCGTGCCGACCGCTCCACGATCAGCTCGACCTTGCCCGGCCTGCCCTGCGGAAACGCGTGCTCGATCGCGTTCTGCACGAGTTCGGCGAGCACCATCACCAGCGGCGTCGCGATCTCGGCCACGACCACGCCGAACGAGCCCTTGCGGGTCATCCCGACCTTCGATTCCGCGGTGGCGACCTCGCCGACCATCGGGAGCACGTTGTCGAGCAGTTTGTCCAGGTCCACGCGTTCGTCGACGGAGATCGACAGCGCCTCGTGCACCATCGCGATCGACGACACCCGCCGCACCGATTCGCCCAGCGCCAGCCGGGCCTCCTCGCTCGTGGTGCGCCGCGACTGCAGCCGCAGCAGCGCGGCGACGGTCTGCAGGTTGTTCTTCACCCGGTGGTGGATCTCGCGGATCGTGGCGTCCTTCGACATCAGCGCGCGGTCGCGGCGCTTGACCTCGGTGACGTCGCGGACCAGCACCAACGCGCCCGCGGGCTGTCCGGCCGGGCGCAGCGGCAGCGCACGGAACAGCACGACCGCGCCGCGCTTCGAGTCGGCCTCGGTGCGGGTGGACGGCTTGCCGTCGAGGGCCTCGATGATCCGGTGCGACACCTCGGTGGCGTCGAACGGGTCGCGGATCAGCGACCGGGTGAGCGGGGCCAGCCGCTGCCCGACGAGGTCGGATTCGTGGCCCATCCGGTGGTAGGCGGACAGGCCGTTGGGGCTGGCGAACACGACCGTGCCGGCCTGGTCGAGCCGGACGAGACCGTCGCCGACGCGCGGGCTGGTGTGCGTGTCGGTCTGGTTGCCGCCGGCGGGCGGGAAGGTGCCGTCCACGATCATCTGGCACAGGTCGCCCGCGCTGCCGAGGTACGCGATCTCCAGCGGGCTCGGCACGCGCGGCGCGGCGAGGTTGGTCTCGCGGCTCAGCACGGCGATCACCTCGCCGCCGAAGCTCACCGGCACCGCCTCGCGGCGCATCGGCAGGTCGCGGTACCAGTGCGGGTCTTCCTCGCGGCAGATCTTGACCTCGCGCATGGCCTTGGCCAGCTGCGGGTGCTCGTCCACGGTGAACCGGGTGCCGACGACGTCCTCGGGATGCGCGGTGGGCGCGGTGGTCGGCCGGGCGTGCGCGACGCACACGAAATCGCCGCCGTCGGGCTGGTGCTCGGCGGAAACCGGGACCCAGAGCAGGAAGTCGGCGAACGAAAGGTCGGCCAGCAGCTGCCACTCCGCGACGACGGTCTGCAGGTGGTCGGCCGCTTCGCCGGGGAGGCCGGTGTTCTCGGCGAGCAGGTCGGAAAGGGTCGACACGGCTACCGGCCGCCCTCGAATGCGGTGTGTTCGTTCATGCCTGCGCACCTCCTGAGTTCATCCAACCAGAGCGTAGGCGCGGGTGCCGCCGAGGAGCTCAGCGGCCGCATGACACACTGGAACGGTTGACCCGTTCCCGGCCGGTGTGTCGAACCCCGCCCCGGGACATGCAGCGGACACCCGAGGAGAGAACATGTCGAAGCGCGCCCGCAAGCGTCGCGACCGCAAGAAGAACGGCGCCAACCACGGCAAGAAGCCCAACGCCTGAGTCCGCGCCCGGACGTGACACGGCCCCCGCACCGGATCGGTACGGGGGCCGTTGTCGTGTGGTCAGTCGCGGCTGGTGCGCTGCTCCACGGTGATCTCGGTGCGCTCCACGGTGACGCCGCCCTGCGTGGCGACGGTCTGCCGGATGGAGGCGCGCAACCTGCTCTTCAGCTCCGCCGGGGCGAGGTCGCCGCCGCATTTGCGGGCCAGCAGGTGCTTGATCTGCTCGTCGATGCCGTACTCCTCGAGGCACGGCGGGCAGTCCTCGATGTGCCTGCGCAGTTCCGCGTCCCGCTCCGGACTGCATTCGCGGTCCAGCAGCAGGTAGATCTCCGCGAGCGCGTCCTCGCAGGGCATCTTCTCCGCGGGCACGTCTTCCGAGCTCATCGTTTCGCCACCTCCTCGCGGTTCCCCCGGATGAAGCCGCGCTCGCGCGCGACGTCGGCCAGCAGGTCGCGCAGCTGGGCGCGGCCGCGGTGCAGCCTGGACATCACGGTGCCGATCGGAGTGTCCATGATCTCGGCGATCTCCTTGTACGCGAAGCCCTCGACGTCGGCGAGGTAGACCGCGAGCCGGAACTCCTCGGGCAGCTTCTGCAAAGCGGCCTTGACGTCGGTGTCCGGCAGGTTGTCCATCGCCTCGACCTCGGCCGAGCGAAGGCCGGCGGAGGTGTGGCTTTCCGCACGGGCGATCTGCCAGTCGCTGATCTCATCCGTCGGCTGCTGCACCGGCTGCCGCTGACGCTTGCGGTAGCCGTTGATGTAGGTGTTGGTGAGGATGCGGTACATCCACGCCTTGAGGTTCGTGCCCGCCTTGAAGGACGCGAACGCCGCGTACGCCTTCAGGTAGGTTTCCTGGACCAGGTCCTCGGCGTCGGACGGGTTGCGGGTCATCCGCATCGCGGCCGCGTATAGCTGGTCGAGCAGGGGCATCGCGTCGCGCTCGAAGCGCTCGGCGAGCTCCAGTTCGTCGGCCGCCGTCTCCGGCGCGGAGTTGGGGGTGCTCGGCAAACCGTTCCCTTCCCGTTCGGCGTCGATGCGCGTCTGCGCATACGGCAGCACCGAGTTTACGCGGGGATTCGGAAAGCCGGTCCCGGGACGGCTCCTTGCGGGGCGGGGGGTGGCGAGCGTGGTGGTCACGCTGTCTTCAACAGAGTGTGCCGACCAGGCATTCCCGAGCTGTTTCGTAGACTCGCCGCCATGGCGGGCAAGGGCACTCCGGCGACGGCGCTGCTGCAGAAGCAGAAGGTGGCGCACACCGTGCACACCTACGACCACGACCCCCGGGCCGAGTCGTTCGGGCTGGAGGCGGTGGAAGCGCTGGGCCTCGAGCCCGGCCGGGTGTTCAAAACGCTGGTCGCGGACGTGGACGGGAAACTGGTCGTCGGCGTGGTGCCGGTCACCGGCCAGCTGGACCTGAAGGCGCTCGCCGCGGCGGCCGGGGGCAAAAAGGCGAAAATGGCCGACCCGGCCGCGGCCCAGCGGGCCACCGGATACGTGCTCGGCGGGATCTCGCCGCTCGGCCACCGGAGCCGCCTGCCCGTGGTCCTGGACGGCTCGGCGCTGGACCACCCGACGATGTTCTGCTCCGGCGGCCGGCGCGGTCTCGAGGTGGAACTGGACCCGGCCGAACTGGTCCGGCTGACCGGCGCGGTCGTGGCCGGGATCGCGGCGGGCTAAGCGGCTTCGGGTACTTCGAGGACGAAGAACAGGAAGCAGAGGAAAGCTTCCTTACCCTGCATTTCCTCGGGGAACTTCTCCTTCGCCCCCTCGGCCGGGTACGGCTCGCTGACCACTGAGATGCGGAACCCGGCTTTGGCGAAGTCGTCGGTCATCGCGTGCAGCGGACGGTGCCAGTACTCGAGGACGCCCTTTTGCCCGTTGAAGGTGTACTCCTCGGACCATCGTTCGACGGCGAAGTAATTGCCCTCGGGATGGACGAATTTGTAGAGAACCGGGTGGTTGACGGCCAGGATCAGCCGTCCGCCGGGCCGGATGATCCGCCGCAGCTCGGCCAGCGGGGCGGTCCAGTCCTCCAGGTAATGCAGCACCAGGACCGCGATGACGTCGTCGAACTGCTGGTCGGCGTACGGCAGCGGCTGGCTGATGTCGGCCACCCGGAGGTCCGCGTCCGCGCCGAGTCTTTTCCGGGCGAGCTCGACCATGGTGACGCTGAAATCGAAACCGCTCACGTCCGCGCCGCGTTCCCGCAGCGAAGCTGCCAGCGGTCCGGCACCGCAGCCCGCGTCGAGGATCTTCCGGCCTGCCACGTCGCCAGCGAGATCGAGAATCGCGGGGCGGGTGTAGTAGGCGTTGATGAGACTGTGCTCGGTTTCGATCGCGTAGGCCTCGCCGAACGTGTCGTAGTCGTTGGCAGTCATGGACTCCACCCTGGCACTGATGCGCTTTCCCGGACCGGCAGCTGGGCACGCACCGCAGTGCCCGAGCCCGCCCCGCTGATGATCGTCAACCTGCCGCCGACAGTGTCCGCGCGATCGTGCAATCCGGCCGGGCGGGCATCCGGAGGGAAGCCGCGGCCGTTGTCGCGGATTTCCAGGAACAGCTCCCCTGCCTGAAGCGAAAGCCGGATGGTCGCCTGAGTGGCCTGGGCGTGTTTGAGCACGTTGGCCAACGCCTCGGAGACGATGAAATAGGCGGCTTCCTCGAGATCGACGGAGAACCGGGTGGCCCGCACGTCCGGATCGGTGTCGACCTCGACGGGGACCGGCATCCGGCGCGCACGGGATTCCACCGCGGCCGCCAAGCCCTGATCGGTCAGCTCTGCCGGGTGAATGCGGTGCGCCGCCTCGCGGACTTCCTCGACGACGCGGCAGAGCGCCTCCTGCGCCTCGCCGAGTGCCGGATCGACCTGGCCGGGATCCCGCCGGAGCTGGTTGCGGGCAAGCCGAAGCGAGGTCAGCAGGACGATCAGCTCCTGCTGGATGCCGTCGTGCAGCCGCCGCTGGATCCGCCGCCGCTCGTTGTCCTGGGCGTGCACGATGCGGGCTCGCGACGCCTCCAGCTCGCTGGCCTGGCGTTCGATCTGGTCCAGCCGGGCCGAGAGTTCCGCGGAAAGCCTGGCGTTGTGCACCGCCAGTGCGCTCTGCCGGGCGAGGGTCGCGACCAGTTCTTCGTCCGAGGCGGTGAACTCTCCCTCGGTTTTGGCACCGCATTCGAGCACGCCGAGGTCGGCGCCACCGTGTCGGAGGACCACCTCCAGCCGAACAGCCGCACCCGGTTCGCCCGCGATCGCGACGACCGGCTCCGGCGACCGCAGGCGCACCCGTGCCCAGCTCAGGTCCAGGACCTCGCGCAGCCCGCCGGCCAGCTGATCGGCGAGCGCGGGCAGGTCGAATGCCTGCTCCAGCGTCCCGCCGAAGTGCACCAGGAGTTCGTAGCTGCTGGGCCGGCGTCCGAACACCCGCCGGGCAGCGGCGCGGGAAAGCCGCGCCTGGATCGGCAGCACCGCCAGAGTCGCGGCGACCGTGACCAGCATCGCGGGCCAGAGCGAGAGGAAGCGGCTCGCGGCGAGGCTCAACCCGGCCACCACGCCGATGTACCACAACGCGATGAGCAGCCAGAGCAACCGGTACCGGGTCGAACGCCGGACCTCGACGCCGAGCATCCGGTAGCGAAAAGCCGCCGCCGTCAGCGCGACCGGAACGGCCGTCGTCGCCGCCAAGACGAGGATCGGCGTGAGCGGGCCCGGCCCCAGCCTGCTCGCCATGACCAGCGGCACCAGCACCGTCGTGCCGACGAGCACCGCCATTCCCAGCAGCCAGCGCAAGAGCCGCCGTTGTGCCCGCGGCAGCTGGAAATACCGCGCGGCCAGCAGAACCGGCCCCAGTACGAGCAGCCACAGGCCCAGCGGAATCGGGCTGACCGGAAGCGGCCCGCCCACGTAGGTGAGCACCAGCGCGAAAGGCACCACCAGCCACAGCGAGCGCAGCACTGCCTTCTCCCAGGCGAACCGATAACGCCCGTCCGGCAGCAACCCCACCAGCCGGACCACGGCCACGATGAGGACGGCCGCGATCCCTCCGATCAGCACTCGCCACATCCGGGGCAGCTGAACGAAATCGAACGCGTTCCCCGCCGCGGCGGCGAGGAACGCGACGGCCGTCAGCATCGCGAACAGCACGCCCGTCGCGAGTGCCTGCCACGCGACCGGATGCCGCGGCGCGAGCCGCCACGCGAAAACCCCGACCAGCCAGCTCGGCAGCGGCCCGGCGACCGCGACCGCCACCGTGAGCGGGCTGTCCAGCACCGTCAACGCCGCGACCACCGACCAGAGCACACAGACCGCGCCGATCAGCGCGGACCCGCGGAGCAACCACCGCATATTCCCTCCCCAGCGGCCACCATGGTCGCCGGACGCGCCGGTAGAGGCAAACCTCCATCGCGACGCCAGGACTGCCGGATGTTCCGGGACAGCGCGGCCCGCGAGAGTTCTGGGACCGGACCCGAAACCGTTGCGGGAGAAGAAATGTTTCGTGGATTGCTCGTGTTCCTCACCGCGTCGCTGCTCGCGGGAAGCACCGCCTGGGCTCAGCCCGCGCAATCGCTCGTCCTCGACCTGCCGTCGCCGACCGGCCCGCATCGGGTCGGAGTCGCCGAACTGCATCTGGTCGACCGCACCAGAGCGGACCCGTGGGACGCCGAACTGGGCTTTCGAGAGCTGATGACGACCGTGTTCTATCCCGCCGCCGACACCCTTGGCTACCGTCTCGCCCCGCAGATGACCGCGGCCGCGGCCGGGCTGTTCGCGGCGATAGACGTCCCTTATCTGCATCGGGAGCTGCCGCGAACGGGAGTGGATTGGGCCGCCACGATGACGCACGCGCACACCGGCGCACCCGCCGAACCGGTCCGGCGGCCGGTGGTGCTCTACAGCCCGGGCTTCGGCGACCCACGCACGCTCGGCACCAGCGTCGCCGAAGACCTGGCCAGCCACGGCTATGTGGTGGTGACTGTCGATCACCCGGGCGAGACAAGCGAAGTCGACCTGCCGAACCGGCCGCCGCGCACCATCCAGGAACTGCCCGCCGACCCGCGTACCAGCCCAGCGGTCTTCCGCACGATGATGACCACGCGCTTCGCCGACCTGCGCTTCGCCCTCGACGCACTCGAATCCCTTGCCGCGGGCCAGAATCCGGACGCGGAGAAACGCATCCTGCCGCGCGATCTCGGCCGCGCCCTGGATCTGCGACGCGTCGGGATGTACGGCCATGGCGCGGGCGGCGCGGCGGCCGCCGAGGTGCTGTACGAGGACCGGCGAGTCGACGCGGCCGCCGATTTGGACGGGTATCTCGACTACCTGCCGGACTCTCCTGGCCAGAACGGCGAACTGCTCCCGGTGGCCGCACACGGCGTGCACCGGCCGGTGTTGCTGCTGGGCACAGCCGGATTCCGGGACGCACGGATCA
This sequence comes from Amycolatopsis sp. A1MSW2902, assembly GCF_017312175.1. Taxonomy (NCBI): domain Bacteria; kingdom Bacillati; phylum Actinomycetota; class Actinomycetes; order Pseudonocardiales; family Pseudonocardiaceae; genus Amycolatopsis; species Amycolatopsis sp. A1MSW2902. The sequence goes on along the minus strand of NZ_QJPO01000001.1, from coordinate 8,795,769 downwards.
CCCGGACCTGGTCCGCACTGCTCGCCCACCACGGCGGTCGCGCCCGCTGGTCGCAGATCGGCGACGCCGCGCACTGGGCACTCACCGACTTCGGCTCCGAAGCTCCCCAGATGGAAGCCGCGGGGCTGATGAGTTCGCCGGACCGGAACAAACTCATCGGAACCATCGCGAACGCGGCAGCTGTGGTGCGCGATCGCGTGCTGTCGTTCTTCGATCAGCACCTGCGCGCCTGCTGACGGTCAGGCGGACGTGCCGTGGCGAAGATAAGCCAGCACTGCCGCGACACGATGGTGCAAACCGGACTCCTCGGCCAGACCGAGCTTCGCGAACGTCGAGTTCACGTGCTTCTCGATCGTTGACTCCGCCAGACCCAACGACTCAGCGATCCCCCGGTTGTTCCGTCCCCCTGCCATGAGCCGCAGCACGTCGAGTTCGCGGGGAGTCAGCCGGGCCAGCGGCGAGGCGGTGCCGCGCGCCCGGCTGTGCACGAGGACTTCCACGACGCGCGGATCGACCACCGACCCGCCCGCGGCGACTTCGCCGAGGGCGCGGACGAGTTCGCCGACGTCGCCGATCCGTTCCTTGAGCAGGTAAGCCAGCCCGGACGTGCCGTGCTGGAACAGGGCGAACGCGTACTGCTCGCTGGCGTGCTGGGACAGCACCACCACTCCGATCCCGGGGTTCCCGGCCCGGATGGCATGCGCGGCGGTGATGCCTTCGAGGTGCTGGCCTGGCGGCATCCGGATGTCGGCGACCACCGCGTCCGGACGTTCGCGCTCCACGGCGGCGAGCAGTTCCTCGCCGGTGCCGACCGTGGCGAGGACCGTGACACGGCCGGAGTCCTCGAGGAGCTTCCGGGTGCCTTCCCAGACCAGGTAGTGGTCGTCGGCGAGCACGACGCGCAGTTGATCGGTCATGTCGCGTTCTCCGAATCTGCCCGGCAGTGGAATCAGCGGCAGTGCCGGACGACCCGCCGCCGCGGCACGCACCACCGCGTGCAAGTTAACCGCTGACCGTCACGCAGCCGGCGCTCGCCAATAGCGTTTCAGCACCTCCAGTTGCAGGGTGCACTCGACCGCGGTGACATCCTCGCTGCCGACGAAACCGCCGCTGACGAAATCGGCCAGCTCGTCTTCGCCGCGGAAGACGCCGTCGCATACGAAGGTGGACGACGCCGCGGTGAGCGCGAGGAACCGGGTCGCCGGGTGCGCGGCGATCGCGGTGCCGACCCGGGTCGTTACGGCCGGCGGGCACGAGATGCCGAGGACAGCCTCGACCCGGTAGCCGAGCTTGCCTGGTTCGATCTCGACGCGAGGCCGCAGCAGCCCGGAGCCGAACATCGCGGTCGCGACGCGGCGAGCCCGGGACTCGGAGATGTCGAGCACGCGAGCGACGTCCGAATACGGCGTCCGCGCGTCGTCGCGCAAGACCGCCGCGACTTCGCGTTCCAGCGCGCCGAGCTCGGTGCCGGATTCCTCCGCCGCCGCCCCGGCGTGCGTTGCGAGCGCCTCTTCTTGCTCGCTCGTCAGCCTGCGCAACCGCCACGCCGCGGAACTGGTGAGCCTGCGCAACACCGACTCCGCGCGCACCGAGCGGATGCCGGGCACGGCGGGGATCTCGTCGACCAGCGCACGGGCCGTGGCACCGCGGGTCATCCCATGGACGACGGCGTAAACCTCACCGCGACCCGAGGCGAGCGCGACATGCGTGGTGTCGTCGCGCCGCGCCAGCGCCTCCGCCACCTCGCGAGCCCGGCCGGGCTCGGCGCCGAGCCACACGTGCGCGGGCGGCCCCTCGGCGAGCAGCGACCAGTCGACCTCGCAGATGACGCGCAGCAGGCCGTCGTCCAGCATCCGGCCGTAACGCCGCCCGACCGTGCGCGCCGAGCTGTCCAGGACACGAGCCAGCACGTCAAAGGGCGCACGGGGCGCGTGCTGCAGCGCGGCGACCAGATCGAGATCGATGTCGTCCAGTACCCCGTCGTCGGCCACCGGGTGCCTCCTTCAGGTTCGGGCACGCGCAGCCTACCCAAGCCAGACTATGACTGGATCAGGCGAATATCACTACTGATTGCTGAAATACGGCATCTCATGGAATCCTTGTGCAGGAAAACGGCCTAACGAGCTTGTTTCAGACGGAGAAAGTGACCGCATGACCGACACGATCGCCTTGGGCTCGGTGACCGCGACGCGCGTCGTCGAGTACGAAGGAACCACCCGGCCGCCCGAAGCGATGTTCCCCGGCCTCGCGCGGGACACGTGGCGAGCGCACGAATCCGGGCTTCCGCCGGACTCCTGGGACCGCGAGTCCGGGCTGCTGCGCACCTGCGTGCAGACGTGGGTGCTGCGCAGCGGGGGTGCCACGATCCTGGTCGACACCGGGGCCGGCGACGGCAAGGACCGGCCCGGTACCCCGGCGTTTCACCAGCTGCGCACCGGATTCCTCGACCGGCTGGCCGCGGCGGGCGTCGCGCCCGAAGAGGTCGACTTCGTCGTGAACACGCATCTGCACGCCGACCACGTCGGCTGGAACACCCGCCTCGACAACGGCGAATGGCGGCCGACGTTCCCCAACGCGACCTACTTGCTGCCGCGCGCCGATCACGACTTCTGGGACCCGTCCGGGCCGCACCTGCCGAAACTGGCGCGGGCGAACGAAAACGTCTTCGCCGACAGCGTCGCCCCGGTGGTCCACAGTGGACAGGCGCGGTTGTGGGAGGACGGCTACGACATCGACGGCGCCCTCCGGCTCGAACCGGCACCCGGGCACACGCCTGGATCGTGCGTGCTGACCGTGCGCTCGGGCACCGACCGGGCGCTGTTCGTCGGTGACCTGCTGCACCACCCGCTGCAATTCGCCGAACCCGGCCTCAGCAGCTGCTTCTGCGAGGACCCGGCGCGCGCCGCGGCGACCCGGCACCGGTTGCTCGGCCAGGCCGCCGACGACCGTGCCCTGGTTTTCCCCGCGCACGTCGGTGCCGGACCAGCCGTGGAAATCGTCCGGGACGGTGCGAAGTTCGCGGTTAATCGATGGGGGTCCGACGCATGACCGTGGTTTCCGTTGCCTCCGGACGAGTCCGCGGCACCGTGCGGAACGGGGTGCACACGTTTCGCGCGATTCCTTACGCCGCACCGATGTCCGGTGCCGCGCGGTTCCAGGCACCCGCCCCCGCACCACGTTGGGACGGCGTACGCGACGCCACCCGGCCCGGCCCGACCACACCGGCCGCCCGGCGTGATTTCGGCGGGGTCGACCTGACGCCAGTACTGGGTTCCGGCTGGGTGCCCGGTGCCGACTACCTATCGGTCACGGTCAGCACGCCCGACCCGGCCAGCGCGGGTCTGCCGGTGCTGGTCTTCTTCCACGGCGGCGGGTTCACCGCGGGCACCGGGCAGACCGAGCTCTACGACGGCGACACCTTCGCCCGCGACGGCGTCGTCCTGGTCACGGTGCAGTACCGCCTCGGGGTCGCCGGATGGTTGCGGCTCCCGGACGCCCCGGCCAACCGCGGCCTGCTCGACGCGCTCGCGGCACTGCGCTGGGTCGCCGAGAACATCGCGGCGTTCGGCGGCGACCCGGGCAACGTCACGGTGGCCGGACAGTCCGCCGGGGCCATGCTGGTCTCCGCCCTGCTCGTCACCCCCGGGGCTGCGGGCTTGTTCCGCCGGGCGATCAGCCAGAGCGGTAGCGGCGAATGCGCTTTCCCGGTCGAGAAAGCCGACCTGATCACGCGCGCCACAGCCGACGCGCTTGGCGTAGCGCCCACCGCGGCCGCGCTGAGCGAGCTTCCCGACGAACGACTGGTCGCCGCACCCGCCGCGATGCCCGGGGCGGCGATCGCCGGATTCCGCGATACGTCACTGGGCAACAGCCCGTACAAACCAGTTCTGGACGAGGCGACTCTGCCGACCCAACCCGCGTCCGGGAACACGGCCCCGGTCAGCCTCCTGATCGGCACCAACGCCGACGAGGCGAACCTCTACACCGCGAACATCGACGACGCCGGACTGCAATCCGCGGCGGCCCGCCGATTCCCAGACCCCGCTGCGGCCATCGCCCGCGCCCGGGCACGGCACCCCGACGCGTCCCCCGGCGACCTAGCCGCGCGCCTGATGACCGAGGCGTACCAAGCGAGCAACCGGCTCCTTGCGGACGCGCACAGCAGGGCCGGAAACCCCACGCACGTCTACGAGTTCGCCTGGCCCCCGCCCAGCCCGGACCACCCGCTGGGTGCGTGCCATTGCGCCGAACTGCCGTTCGTGTTCGACCACGCCGCGCTGCCCGGCCTCTACGGACCGTCCGGGCTGCTCGGCACAGCACGACCGGATCCCGCACTGGCTGTGCGCACCCACGCGGCGTGGGTCGCCTACGTCACGAACGGCGCCCCGGGCTGGTCGCCCCACTGCCCGGACGCGCCCGCGATCATGCGCATCGCCTAAGATTGGCACCTCACAACCTGACGTCGCTGCCCACCCTACCCGGCACAAGCGCCCCGGAACCGGTCTCCGCACCAGTTGCCCACAGGCTGGCCGGGTTGTGGACAACTCCACAGAAAGAGCACTGACCAGCGGAAACGAGCTCTCAAACTATCCACAGCCAGCGTCGTCACAGATGCGGCCGGACAACCCGCCTCAGCCGCTCCTCCGGCAACCCGCGCCACCGCGTCCAAATCGCTCGCCAGCGTATGGTCCTCCGCCACCATGACGACCTCGTGATGCGGAGCCGCCGAAGGCCTCCCGAACGGGTCCCGCTCCCCTGGATCACCAGCGCGGGCACCTCGACCGCGTCCAGTTCGGCTTGCCGGAACTTCGGCTTCCCCGGCGGATGCTCCGGAAAAGCCAGGCACAGCACGGCGACCGCCTGCCTGACGGGCGGCTCGGTTTCCGCGCGCCGCACCAGTGCCGGCCAGTCGCGAAGCGAGGTGCTCGATCGCCTCTCGCACCTGTTCACGGAACCGGGCGAGCAGCTCCGCACCAGCTTCGACGAGGTGCGGGAAAGCGCGACCGCCCGGCTGTGCCGTCGATCATGGCCGCGCGACTTGATTCTTCGACGCCGAGCACGTCCTGGCCATCAGCTCGGCCGTGTTCGGAGCCACCCGAATCCAGGCGAAGCGACCTCCGCCATCGTCACCACGCACGCACGACCGGATGGACGCCGCCCACGCGCTGACCGTCGCGCCATCGAGCTGCCGCCGGCCGCCGGAGCGGACGGCTTCGCGCTCCGGCGGCCGTGGCCGCTGTCGCGAACCTCGGTATGTTCGGCGCACCCTGCCGGACGTTCGACGCCGACGACCGCGCTGATCTGCTTATCGTCTTCCAGTGCTCCCGCGACCGACATTACCGGCGACCTCGACGGTGAAGCGGTCTGGCGACACAGAACCCGCACAGTTGCCCACCGACCCGCCCAGCTGTGGACAACCCGAAAGATCTCGCTCTGAGCTGGGACAACGTCCGAATTGCAGCCATCCACGGCCAACGGTCTTGCCGGGTGTTCACGAAGGAAATCCGGATTGCCGCGAGTATCGCCAAGGGGCTGTTTTCGCTCTGTTCCCCGGCGATACTGCAGAGCATGGAACTGACGTTTCAGGTGCTGGGACCGGTGCGGGCGGTCGAGGACGGCATCACCCTGCCCACCGAGGGCGAGCGTCCGCTGGTAGTGCTTGCCGGGCTGCTGACTCATCCCGGGCAGGAAGTCGGCGTCGCACAGCTGACGCGCTGGCTCTGGGACGGCGACGGGCCGCGCAACGCCCGCGCGTCCGTCCATACTACGTCTCCCGCCTGCGCCGCATGCTCAGCACCGCAGATGTGCTGCGGACCGGGCTGGGCGGCTACCGCCTGGACGTTCCCGAGAACGCCGTCGACCTGACCCGGTTTCGTTCGGCTGCCGCTCGCGGCTGGGCAGCTGCCGAGCGCGGTGCGCACGCCGAGGCCGTCGCCGCGTTCGAAACCGCGCTCGCCGAATGGTCCGGCGAGCCACTGTCCAATGTGGAATCCGAAGTACTGCGCCGGGACGTGGTGCCCGCATTGCGCGAAGAAGCGCAAGCAGTGCGGGAAGCCCGCGCGGACGCAATGTTGGCACTGGGCCAGCACCGGCAGCTGATCCCGGTCCTGACTGAATCAGCCGCCGAACACCCCTTGCGCGAACGCGTGCACGAGCAGCTGATGATCGCCTTGTACCGCGCCGGACGCCAGGCGGACGCGCTGGCAGCGTTCGACCGCATCCGCGCTGTCCTCGACGAGGAACTGGGGCTGCGGCCCGGCCCCGGCCTGCGCGAGGTGCGCCAGGCGATCATCACCGCCGACCCGGCGCTCGACCACCGGCCGCATGCCACGCCGTCGCCGGTGCCTCGGCAGCTGCCCGCTGACGTCGCCGGGTTCACCGCGCGTACCAGCGAATTGGCCGAGCTGCACGGGGTGCCGTCCGGCGTGGTGCTGCTCGAAGGCACCGCGGGCGTCGGCAAGTCCGCGCTCGCGGTCCGCTTCGCCCACCAGGTCGCCGCCGGTTTCCCGGACGGCCAGCTCTTCCTGGAACTGGCCGGGTTCTCGCCGGGCGGGCCGGCGAGCCCGGACGCGCTGCTGGCCCGGTTGCTCTGGGCGATCGGAGTCTCCGGCGAGGAAGTCCCGGCAGGCCCTGCGGAACGTGCCGCCCTGTGGCGGTCCCGCACCGCCGACCGCCGGTATCTGCTCGTGCTCGACGACGCGTGGGACACCGCGCAGGTACAGCCGTTGCTGCCCGGTGCCGGCTGCCTGACGCTGGTCACCAGCCGACGCCGGCTCGGCGGCCTGATCACCCGGCACGGAGCGCGCCCGATCACCGTCCAGCGCTTCGCCCCGAGCGACGGCGGCGAGCTGCTCAGAACCTCGCTCGCGGACATCCAGCCCGAATCCGCGGCGTGGGTGCGCGCGCTCGAACTGTGCGCCGGGCTGCCGCTGGCCATCCGGATCCTCGGCGAGCGGGTCAACCGGCAGGCCGGCCGCTCCCTCGAAGCAGTCGTCGCGGAATTCGACGAAGACGCCGTCCTGCGCGGTTTCGATCTCGACGACGGCGACGACAGCAACCTCGCCGCTCTCTTCGCCTATTCCTACGCTGCGCTCCCTGCACCGGTCGCCCGGCTGTTCCGGCTGCTCGGGCTGCATCCGGTCGGCGGCGTATCGGCGCGCTCGGCCGCCGCGCTCGCCGCGGTGGACGTCCACGAAGCCCGCCGCCTCCTCCACCAGCTCACCGCCGCGCACCTCGCCGAGCAACGCCACCCAGACCGCTGGGATCTGCACGACCTCCTGCGCGACTACGCGGTCAGCCTGACCGCCGAGAAAGACGAAACCGCGACCGCCCGCCTGGTGGACTGGTACGCCGCGTCCGCGGTCAACGCCTTCGACGCGTCCCGGCCCTACACCGAAGCGGAAGGCGCGGACGGCCCGGCGGTCGAACGGTTTTCGAGCGCCGACGCGTCCGCCGACTGGGTGCTGTCCCAGCAAACCAACCTGATCTGGGCCGTCCAGCAGGCGTACGAAACGGGGCTGGACCGCCAGTCCTGGCAGATCGCCCGGACGATGGCGCACGTGTTCCTGATGTGCGGAGAGTGCACCCTGTTCGTCCGAACGCATCGAACCGGCCTCGCCGCAGCCCTGCGCTCGGACGATCGCGTCGGCGAAGCGTGGATGCGCAACGGCCTGGGGCTGGCTCTGCTCGGCATGGGCGAAGCGGACCGAGCCGTCGCGGAATACGAGCAGGCGCTTTCGGCCTGGCGCGCATTGTCCTCAGTGGACGGCGAGATGATGTGCTTGTTCAACCTCGCTTCGGCGTACACCGTGCTGGACCGCAACGAGGAAGCGCTCGATGCCGGCTACCGCGCTCTGGAGTTGGCGCCTCGCTCCGGCAATCCGATCAACGTCGCGGCCGCGAACGGAGTGCTCAGCGACATCCTGCTCATCCTGGACCGGCCGGCGGAAGCGCTGACGCACGCCGAACAAGCGCTGGCGATCTGCGAGGAAGTGGGGGCGGGCTGGGAAACCGGCGAAGCCCGGCACGGACACGGCCGTGCGCTGCTCGGGATGGGCCGGTGCCCCGAGGCCGAACACAGCCTCGGGGCAGCCCTGCGGATCGCCAGGGAACTCGGCTCGACCGCGCTGGAAGGCGGCGTGCTCTGCGACCTGACCCGCGCCTGCTACCTGCTGGGTCAGCACGATCGAGCCCGTGCCTTGCAACGGGAACTCGACGGACTGGTCGCCGCCAACCCGATCATCGCAGTCGACTACCGGCGCCATTTCCGGGAGCTGGCCGACGTGCGGGCCGGGTCGGCGGCGCGGTGATCAGCGCGCTTCCGGCTCCAATTCGCGGTGATTCGCGTCGAACTCGGCTTTCGTCAGCGGCGGAGCCGGCGGCGGGAGATATCGGGATTCCATGTCTCCGTACGACTGCGCGATCTGCGTGATCCCCTTCCGGACATCCTCGATGATCGCGTCGGCGTCGTGGAAGTACTGCCGGGCGGCGGCCTCGTAATCGGCCGAGGTCACGCTGTTGGTGCCCCCGCTGCTCAGCATCTTGTCCGCGACGTTCCCGGCCAACCCCAAAACCGGCTGGGCGACCGCGTTGACGATCTCCGCCGTCGCGGCCGCCGCCGGCAGCGCGGCCAGCCCGAAGCCGCCGCTCGCCACCGCGACGACCGCGGCCGCGACGATCCCCCACGGGAAGGCCTGGTCCTCGGAAACATCCTCTGCTTCCCGCTTCTGCATCGCCGAGACGAACCCGCGCATGAGGTTGACCAGCTTCTTCCGCGCTCCGACGAGCACGCTGCAGTACGCCAGCAGCGCATCGGCCGCCTCCGCGACGATCACCTGCTCGTGCTGCAGGAAATCGTAGATCGACCCGGCGTAGTCAAGGCACTTGTCCTTTGCCGCCCCCGACCAGTTGTCGAAGAGATGGTCCAGCGCGTCGTGCAGGCCCATCTGCCCGCCGCTCGCCTGCCGGGCCGGACTCTGCGGATCGTGCACGTCGCCCGGCTGGTTGGTCAGGTTCACGGTGAGGTTCACCAGCAGATCGCCGAGCAGCCGGTGCGGATCCTCGAATTTGTCCAGCTGGGGCTGTGACAGCACCCGGGCGTGGTAGAAGAAATGGTTGATCGTCGTGTCCGGCATCGGCAGGTTGGCCGGCCGGTTGTCCTGTATGATCTTGGAACGGTCTGGCCACTGCCGCGAATCGTCCAGGACGTGGTTGTTGATTCCGGATTCCGGATGCTGAACCGGCGCTCCCCGTGGCGCGGTGCACAGGTCCGCCCAGTTGGCGACGTCTGCCAGCAGCTTCCGGTCTGCCAGGAATTCCGGTGCCAGGCCGGCGAAGACGCTCGGATCGACGTTGGCCATCGCTCCCCCTCAGCCCTTGCCGATTCCGTGCAGCCGGTCGGTGTGCGCCTGCTCGGTGCTCGAATAGACGCGGTACGCCTCCCACAATGCGTCGTCCAGTCCGCGCAGCGAATCCCGCAGCTGGTCCTGGGACTGCGAGATCAGCTTGTGCACGCCGGTCGCCCGCACCGCGAAGGCCACGTTGAGACCAGCCTGGTCGGCACCGAGCAGGCCGGCCATGTCGAGGTCGCGGAGCGGGCGCACCGCGTCGGCGCCGGCGGCGAAATGCTCGACCGCCGGGTCCAGATGATCAGTCAGCGATTGTTTGAACCCTTCGAGGTCCACCGAATACCCGTCCGGCACGACCTGCCCCCTTCGTCCGTCGGCCGCCCCCGCGTGCGGCCATACGGACAGCGAAAACCACACCGCTTTCGGAACGCTGACAGATCGCTGTCTGAAGGAGCGCCGCCGTCACGAATGCGGCCGGACGATCCTTACCAGCCACTCCGCCGCCGCGCGGGCGAGCGCGTCCAGGTCGCTCGACAGGGCGTGGTCTCCCGCCACTACGACGATCTCGTGGTGCGGCGCGGGTTCCGGACGACCGAACGGATCGCGCTCCCCCTGTATCACCAGCGCAGGCACCTCGACCGCGTCCAGTTCCGCTTGCCGCGACTTCTCCGGCTTCCCCGGCGGATGCTCCGGGAACGCCAAGCACAGCACCGCGACCGCCTGCCCGGCCGAAGCCGTCCGGCAGGCCACTCGCGCACCCGACGAGCGGCCGCCGAAGATCAGCGGCAAATCGTCGAAACGGGCGGACACCTCGTCCGCCACCGTGAGCCACGCCGTGTCCAGTTGCTTCGCCGGAGCGGGCGCACGCCGCCCTGCCACGCGGTACGGCTGTTCCACCAGCGCCACGTGCACTCCGACCTTGATGGCCGCGCGAGCTACCGCGACGAGGTCCTTCGCCCCGATGCCGCCGCCCGCGCCGTGGCCGAGCAGGAGCACCGCGTCGCCGTCGGGCGCGCAATGCAGTTCGGCTCGCGCGATCCCGTGCTCGGTGTCGATCTCGAGCGTGGTCATGACAGGTCGAACAGCGAGTCGACGGATTGTTCGGTTTCCGTGCGCCGCAAGAGTTCCGGGCCGTTGTTGCGGACGTTGTTCACCAGGCTCGACACCGGCCGCAACTCCAGCGATTCGACGACCGAGGCCGACGTCGGCACCATCAGTTCGTCCACTTCGGACCGGTCCGGGTCGAGCCAGCCCGCCCAGTTCTCGTGCGGCACGATCAGCGGCATCCGGTGGTGGACGTCGGTGAGCTGGCCCGCGGCGTCGGTCGTCAGGATCGAGAAGGTGATCAGCGGTTCGGCGTCCGCGTCGTCCTTCGGCCGCCAGCTTTCCCAGATTCCGCCGAAGGCGAGCGATTTCCCGGAGGGATCCGTCATGTAGAACGGCTCCTTCTCCTTGCCCGTGCGCCGCCACTCGAACCAGCCGTCGGCGGGAACCAGGCAGCGCCGCGACGCCAGCGCGCGCTTGAACGCGGGCTTCTCCTTCGCGGTTTCCGCACGCGTGTTGATCATCCGCGAACCCGCCGAAGGATCCTTGGCCCAGAACGGAACCAGGCCCCACCGCATGATCCGCAGCGAGCGCTCCGCCGGTTCGTCCTCGAGAACGAGCCCCTCGGCGTCGCGGGGGTGCCGCTGCACCACGGTCACGACGTTCTTGGTCGGCGCGACGTTGTGGTCCACTCGCGCCCGGCCCTCGGTCAGGTCGACCGCGGCGAACTCCTCGACCAGCTTCGCCGGGTCTTTCGTCGCGGCGTAACGGCCGCACATGCCAACCTCCTCGGGGTGCCTCGAACGCCATCGTCGCACGCAAACCGGGCCCGGCGCGACCGGCATGGGATCATTCGACCAGGCAAAGGGCGACCGGGAGGACGTGGGCGGCTTGGGGCGAGGCGACTGGAGGCGGCTGGACGAATCCGACGTGCGGGTGCGTCCCGGCAAGGGCACCAGGCCACGCAGCAAGCGCAGGCCCGAGCACGCCGACGCGGTCACCGCGATGGTGATCGGCAAGGACCGCGGCCGCTGGACGTGCGCGGTCGACGCCGATCCGGATCGCGTCGTGATGGCCATGCGAGCCCGCGAAATGGGCCGCGTCTCGGTGGTCGTCGGGGACATGGTCGCGCTGGTCGGCGACGTGTCCGGACGGCCGGACACGCTGGCCCGGATCGTCCGCGTCGACGAGCGCACCAGCGTGCTGCGCCGCACCGCCGACGACACCGATCCGTACGAACGGGTGGTCGTCGCCAACGCCGCGCAGCTGCTGATCGTCACCTCGCTGGCCGATCCCCTTCCCCGGCCCGGATTCATCGACCGCTGCCTCGTCGCGTGCTACGCGGGCGGCCTGGAACCCGTGCTGTGCCTGACGAAAGCCGACCTCGCCAGCCCGGATTCGCTGCTCGCCGGCTACGCGGGCCTCGACGTCCCGGCCATCGTCACCCGGCACGACGAGGAGCCCGAGGGCCTGCGCGAACGCCTCGCCGGCCGGATCACCGCCCTCGTCGGACACTCCGGAGTCGGCAAGTCGACATTGGTCAACCGCCTGGTGCCCGCCGCCGAACTGGCGACCGGCGACGTCAGCTCGGTCGGCAAGGGACGGCACACCTCGGTCGCCGCGGTGGCGCTGCCGCTGGCGGGCGGCGGCTGGGTGGTCGACACCCCCGGGGTCCGGTCGTTCGGGCTCGCGCACGTGACCGCGGACGACATCGTCAACGCCTTCGAGGAGTTCGCCGCGGCCGCCGAGGAATGCCCGCCGAACTGCGGCCACCTCGGCCCGCCCGAGGACCCGGACTGCGCGCTGGACGACGTGGTCGCCGACGGAAACGCCGGAGCGGAACGGCTGGCGTCGCTGCGCAGGCTCCTGGTGTCGCGTTCGGGCGGCGGGGACATCCGCACCGAATCGTGACCTGAACGGCGTAACCCCTGGCGTCGGCCGCCGATACGGAGTGCGACAGCTTCCAAGTCCAGGGGGAAATCCATGCGGCTCCGCGTTGGCGCCGCGGCCGTTTGCGCCGCGCTCGCGCTGGCTGGGTGCGGCGCGCCCGCGCCATCGACGGCGGGCCCGTTCACCGATCTCGGGTCGCTCGCCGCGGCTGTCCGCCAGAGCCTCGGGAAGACCGGCACGGTGCGGCTGACCATGTCCGAAGAGAGCGGCAAAGGAACGGCCGACGTCGAGGTCGGCCTTCTCTACAACGGCCCGCACACCGCGGTCGACCTGCGCATGACCAACGGGGCCGAACTGCGCATGGCCAGCGAGACGGTCTTCGTCAAACCGCCCACCGCACAAGCCGACTCCGGCAGCCGGTGGATCCGGGTCTTCCCGCTCGCCGCCGACCTGTACTCCAGGGCGTTCTGGAAGCTCGCGGAGCAAACCGCCGAGCAGACCGACCCGCTGCGCACCGTCGACCAGCTCGTCCGAGGCGGCGAACTGACCGGGTCCGAACCGGTCGAACTCGACGGCCGCAAGCTCACGCACTACCGCGTGCGGCTCGATTTCGAGCGTGTCGCGGACCATCTGATCGGCTTCGTCTCCGACGAATCGCAGTACCGGATCCGGACGCGTTTGTCCGGGAAGGGGGTGCGGATCCCGCTCGACCTGTGGCTCGACGACTACCAGCGACCGGTCAAGGTCGTCCTGGACGAACGGCCCATGGCCCGGTTCGACCCCGATCTGACCGGCTCGGTGCTGACCGTCCAGTACCGCCGCTGGGGCACTCCGGTCGAGGTCGCGGCCCCGGCCGCGGATCTGGTGGACAACCTGGGCGGATAAGATAAACGGGAAGAAACCTCTCCGGCGGAGGGAACCTTTTCCCGCCGGACGGCGTCTCAGAAGCAACCTCGCGGAGTCGCCCCGCGCGCCGGACCGCAAGGACGCGGCCGCGAAGGCAGCCGGCGGCAACGCAGGTGAAAGACCGATTCCTTCCTAGGGGGAGAACCATGCGCAAGACCACGACGTTCGCTGTCGCCGCCGGTGCGGCGCTGGCGCTGGTGCTGACGGGCTGCGGCTCGAGCGCCGAGAACGGCACCGCGTCCCCGGCCGGGCAGTCCAAGGACGGCGGGTCCGGCCTGGCGTCGCCGTTCAGCGACGCGCTGAAGCTGGCCGACGCGGCCAAGCAGGGCACGGAGAAGGCCAAGTCGGCGAAGATGACGATGGAAATGATGGGCCAGAAGGCCGAAGGCTCGATGCGCTTCGACGGCGAGAACTCGGCCATGGCCATGACGATGGACAGCCCGCAGGGCCCCACCGAAATGCGCTACGTCGACAAGACCCTCTACATGAAGGTCCCGGCCTCGCAGTCCAAGCAGTTCGGCAGCGACAAGCCGTGGCTGAAGATCTCGCCGGACGCCACCGACCCGATGTCGCAGTCGTTCAGCAAGATGATGTCGCAGTCGACCCAGCAGAGCGACCCGACCCAGATCCTCGACCAGGTCTCGAAGACGGGCCGGATCGTCTCGGCCGACCAGGTCGACCTCAACGGCGAGAAGGTCAACCACTACAAGGTGGAGCTGGACGTCAGCAAGTCCATGGAGACCTACGCCAAGGGCATGCCCGAAGAAGTGAAGACCCAGATGAAGAAGATGCTCGAGGGCAAGAGCATCCAGATCCCGGCCGAAATCTGGATCGACAAGGACCAGCTTCCGGTGCAGATCACCATGGACCAGACGGAAATGATGAAGCAGCTCGGCGCCTCGACCGGCTCGCCGGCCGCGGCCGCGGCCGGCGGCAAGATCGACGTCAAGTACAGCGACTGGGGCAAGCCGGTCGACGTGACCGCGCCGCCCGCCGACCAGGTCACCGACTTCGGCGAGCTCATGAAGAAGATGGGGCGCTGACCCCCGCCGCTCTTCGCGGGCCCCGAGCCACTCCGGCTCGGGGCCCGTTTTTTGTGCGCTACTGCCGGTAGCACGCGTTCCCCCGAACGGGGCGGACCCGCCCGTTGTGCTTGGCTTGAGGCACTTTACGGCCGGTCAGAGAGGGTTTTCGGATGCGCAGGACGGCCGTGGCGGGTGTCGCCGCGCTGCTGGCGATCGCCTCGGCGGGTTGTTCCAGCACCCCGGAACCGCAACGCTTCACCGACGCCCGCGCGCTCGCGGACGCCGCTTCGGCCGCGACCTTGGCCGGGCACACCGCGAAGTTCACCGCTGACGTCACCACCGGAACCCTCGTGTCCCACGGGCAGGGCCAGGCGAAATTCGACCCCGCCGGAACGTCGCTCTCGATGACGACGGACTACGTCGGCGAGCCGATCGAACTGCGCCTGGTGGACAAGACGCTGTACGCGAAGGTGCCGGAAAGCGCGCGAGACCAGGTCAGCGACCACAAAGCGTGGGTGAAGGTGTCGCCGGACGGCACCGATCCGCTCTCGCAGGTGCTGGGCGGCAGCCTGGCGCAACTGGCCGAGCAGAACGACCCGGCGCGCACCCTGGCGCAGGTCCGCACGGCGGGAACCGTGGCGTCCAGCGAGCAGACCACCCTCGACGGAGCCTCGGCCGAGCACTATCACCTGACCGTCGACCTGGGGAAACTCGGCTCGGAACTGCCCGGTGGGCTTCCCGCCGAAGCGCTGACCCGGCTCGGCGACCGCGGCAAGACGGTGCCGTTCGACCTTTGGCTGGACCCGCAGCACCGGCCGATGCAGCTGGTCCTGGACCTGACGCCGGTCATGCAAGCCACCGGGCAGACCGGCGTCGCCACGGTCAAGGCGCACTACACGGACTGGAACTCCCCGGTCACCGTGAACGCCCCCGCCCCGGCGGAGATCGGCGTCCTCACCGGCGGCTGACGTGCCGTGAAGGGCTCCTTGAGGGAATCTGATTCCCTCAAGGAGCCCTTCACGGACCCGCTAAAGCAGTTCGAGCAGGAAGGGCAGCTCCTGCAGCGCGTACCAGGCCAGCTCGTGGTCTTCGGCGTCGCCGAGGGTGAACTCGGCGTCCTCGTCGCCGAGGTCAGCGGCGTCGATCACCGCCGCCGCTGCGGCCACCGCTTCCTCGGCCTCGGCCGAGTCCACGTGGATCGCCGCGATCTGGGACTTCGGCACCGGACCGGCGAGGCGCACGACGGCCGCGTCCAGATCCGGCCGCAGCGTCGCGTCGTCGACGTCGACCGAGACCACGGCCCGCCGCGGTTCGGCCTTTTCCTCAGCGGCGATCAGGCGCAGCGAGGCGCGGGCCGCGTCCAGCAACGCCGCGTATTCCAGTTCCTCGTCGGAACCGCTCGCGTACGCCTCGCGCAGGGCGGGCGTCAGCGCGAAACCGGTGCCGCTGCGAGCGCGGAACTCGCCATTGGCCTCCAGGTCGCGCAGCATCGCGATCGTCGCAGGCAGATAAACCCTCACCAGTGCGCACCCTTCAGCTCTTCCAGTGCTTCTTCGATCATCCCGCCGAGCAGCCCGACGTCGAACGCGGCCTTGCGGTCGCCGTTGAGTCCGAAGTAGACACCGCCGTGGTAGGAGGTGACCCCGATCGCCAGCGCCTGCGTGCGCATCAGCGGCATCACCGGGAACATCTCCACCAGTCTCGCCTCTCCGGCATACATCGGCACCTGCGGCCCCGGCGAATTCGTGATCATCAGGTTGAAAATCCGCCCGGACAGCGATCCGCCCGCCCGAGCGCCGAGCGAATGCAGCGTCGCCGGCGCGAACCCGCTCACCTTCAGCAACCCGCGCGCGGCCACCGATCTTCCCGAATTCAGGTGCTCGGCCATCGCGTGGCCGATGTGCTGCAGCCGCAGCACCGCGCTCGGCTCGCCGACCGGCAGGTCGATCAGGTAGGCCGCGACCTCGTTGCCGACCAGCGCAGGAGTCGCGAACTCGGCCGTTTCGGCGTCGGTGACCGCCATCGGCACGAGCGCGCGCACGGTCTCGGTCGGCGTGAGGTGCTCCCCGCGCGACAGCAGCCATTCCCGCAGCGCACCGGTGATCGCGGCGAGGATGACGTCGTTGACCGTGCCCCCGTGGTCCGCGCGGATCTTGCGGAAATCCTCCAGCCGCGTGCGCACGACCGAGAACACGCGGCCGCCGGAGACCCGGACGTTCAACGGCCCGGGCGGCGCGGGTCGGGTGATCGTCGCCGCGACGCCACCGAGCGTCTCGACGGCCTTGCTCACCGTGGTCACCGCGTCACCGGCGATGGAGCGCACGTTTTCGATCAGCTCGCCGGGCCGTTGCACGGTCTCGCTCATCGCGTCGAGCACCAGCTGCGCACGGCTGGGCTCGCGCCGCGGCGCCCACATGTCCTCGAACGGCTCGGGCGGTTCGGGAGTCTCGTCGAGGATGAGCTGGCCGAGGTCGATCGTGCCGACACCGTCCACAACGGACTGGTGCGTTTTCGTCACCATCGCGACCCGGTCGCCGGCCAGCCCCTCGACGAAATACGCCTCCCACAGTGGGCGTTCCGGCGCGAGCCGGCGCGACATCAGCCGCGCGACCAGGTCGAACAGCTGGTCGTCGCTGCCCGGCTGGGGCAGCGCGGAGCGGCGGACGTGGTAGTTCAGGTCGAAGTCGACGTCGTCCACCCACACCGGGCGCGCGAGGTGCCCCGGCACGCCGAGCACGCGCTGGCGGTAGCGGGGCAGGAACGCCAGCCGGGCGGCGACGAGGTCGAGGACCTGCTCGTAGGTGAACCCGGACGACGGCCGTTCGAAGATCGCCACGCCCCCGACGTGCATCGGCGTCGTCTGGTCCTCGACGTACAGGAACGAGGCGTCCAGCGCGGACAGGCGGTCGGGCATGAGCCGATCCTTACACAATGCGAGACTGGCCGGTGTGGGTGATGAGCTGGCGGGTTCGCCGAAAGACCGCTTCCTGACCGTCTACGGGCGCAAACCCGTGCTGGAGGCACTGGGCGATCCGGATCTGCGCGTGGACAAGGTGATCCTCGCCGACACCGCGCGCGGCCCCGCCGCCGCGGAAATCCAGCGCGCCGCGAAAGCCGCCGGGGTGCCCGTGCAGCGCGCGAGCGCACACCGGGTGAAAGTGCTGGCCGGCAACGGAAAACAAGACCAGGGCGTACTGGCCGACGTCGTCGCGCCGCGAATGCGCGCCCTCGCCGCGGCCCTCGACGACCGCCGCCCACCGGCCCGGCTGCTGCTCCTGGACGGCATCACCACACCGGCCAACGTCGGAATGATCCTGCGCACCGCGACGGCCGCCGGGCTGTCGGGCGTAATCGTGCCGCGCCGGGGCGTCGCCGCGCTGGATCCGATGGTGGTGAAATCCTCGGCAGGCGTTGCCTTCCGGGCACCGGTACTGCGCTGCGGATCGGCGCGCGAGGCGGCGGAAATGCTGGTGGAAGCCGGATACAGCCTGTTCGCACTCGGTGCCTCTGCGTCGACCTCGGTGTTCGACGCGGAGCTGCCGCAGCGTTCGGCCTTCGTACTGGGCGGCGAAACCGAAGGCGTCGGCGAGGCAGTTGCCGAGTTGGTGACGGAATGGCTGTCCATCCCGATGCCCGGCGACGTCGAATCACTGAACGTCTCCGCCGCGGCCGCTGTGCTGTCGTTCGAGTTGGTGCGACGCGGGGTCAACTGAACAACGCCGCCAGCTCGTCGAGAGTTTCGGCGATGCTGCGGTGATGCACGCCGACCATGCCCGCGGCGACCGCCCCGCGCACGTTCCGCTCGGCGTCGTCCACGAACACACACCGCGGCGCGGCCAGCCCGATCCGCTCAGCCGCGACAAGATAAATCTCGCGGTTCGGCTTGGCGACGCCGACCTCGCCGGAGAAGACGAGCGCGTCAAAGTATTGCGCCAGCTCGGTTTTCACCCCAGGGGCGGCTCCGGGTGCGTTCGAGACGAGCGCGGCGTCCGGGTCGGTTAGGACTCCGGCGTAGTCGACGAGCAAGCCTTTCAGCACTTCGCCAGCCTAACTGCTTGTTCTGCCGGTCGGGTTTCCTCGGCAGGTCAGCACGATGCGCGTTGCGGTTATTCGGGCAGGGCCGCCCAGGGCCGCGCGGGATTCACGTCATCGCCTCCGGTGCGCTCAACGTGGCGCGCGCACTGGCCACACTCGTCGCGGGCGTCCTGCGCCCACTGCTGCCGGGAAGCCCCTTAGCGCATCAAGCTCATCCCGTCTGCGCCAATCTGCCCTTTTCGCCGGATCAGGCACTCAACGTCCCATCCCCCGGCCCCTGGACGCACTAACCCGCGGGTGGACGTCCATGTTTCGGGGAGGGAACTCAATGACGAACCACAGCCTCCGGCCGCTGGCTGCGGTCCCGGAGGTCAAGGGGCGGCGCAGGCATCGGCGCGGTCGGTGGCCGTCGCCGCACGAACTGCCGCCTGCCGGGCATCGGCTGGTGCGGCTTGCCGATCCGCCTACTGGGCAGCGGCTGAGCCAGCGGCTCAACGCCATACTCGAAGTCCTCGCCGGGCGGCGGGCGGCCGGGCAGATCCGTCCGCTCGTGGACGAGGCGTTGTTTTCCCGGCTCAGCAGCCAAGGGCTGATGCCGGGCATCCGCCATCACGTCGCCGGGGAGTTGCGCGTCTGCCGTCCGGCCGAGACCGCATTGGAAACCAGCACGATCATCCACTCCGGACCCCGGGTGCTGGCCCTGGCGGCCCGGTTCGAGCGCACGCGGACGGGGTGGGTGTGCACGCGGTTTCACGTGCTCGCGCCGCGCGCCGAGATCGCGCAGGCTGGTCGGTCCTCAGTGGCCTGATTCCCAATGGGACACGTGTCCTGAAGATTAGGACAGGGATCCTGCAGCAAGTCCACTGTGGAGACAAAAAGAACGGCAGCACGAGGGTTCTCGTGCTGCCGTTCTCAGTCGATACCGTCCACAGTGGACGGAGTTAGGCACGCGTCAGCGACGCGGGCCCTTCTTGCCCTTCTTCGCCTGTGCCCGCTCGGCGGCCCGGCGTTCGCGGCGGGTGCCGCCCGCGGCTCCGGCGTCCGCGTCGTTCGCGCTGTCCGAATGGGACTCGACGCCGCCGCCCTCGGAGGGGCCGGACATGGTCAGTCCGGATTGGACACCGCCGCCGCCGAGTCCCTTGCCGCGCAAGGCGGACGGGACCGAATCGGAGTCGGTGGCCGGGGGCTGCGGCGGGGCGGGGCGGGCGTGCTTGCCCTCGTCCTCGCCCTGGTTGCCGAAGGCGCCCGCCGCCGCGGCGGTCGCGGACGTGACTCCGCCCGGGAGCGCCGACGGTTCCGGCTGCTGCACGGTTTCCGGCTCGGCGCGCTCGACCTGAAGGTTGAACAGGAAGCCGACGGCCTCCTCCTTCAGCGAGTCGAGCATCGCGCGGAACATGTCGAAGCCCTCGCGCTGGTACTCGATCAGCGGGTCGCGCTGCGCGAGCGCCCGCATGCCGATGCCCTCCTTGAGATAGTCCATCTCGTAGAGGTGCTCGCGCCACTTGCGGTCCAGCACGGTGAGCATGACCTGGCGCTCGAGGCGGCGCATCGAGCCTTCCTCGCCGACCAGTTCGTCGATCTCGGCCTCGCGCTTGGCGTACGCGTCGAGCGCGTCGTCGACCAGCGCCTGGCTGAGCGATTCCGCGTCGAGGTCGCCGTCCTCGATCAGGTCGTCCCAGTCGAGGCTCACCGGGTACAGCGTCTTCAGCGCGGTCCACAACTGCTCGTGGTCCCAGTCCTCGGCGTAGCCCTGGGAGGTCGCGCCCGAGACGTACGCCTTCACCACGTCGACGATCATGTGCTCGATCTGCTCGCGCAGGTCCTCGCCCTCGAGCACGCGGTGGCGCTCGGCGTAGATCACCTTGCGCTGCTCGTTCATGACCTCGTCGTACTTGAGGACGTTCTTGCGGGTCTCCATGTTGAGCTGCTCGACCTGGGTCTGCGCGCTCTTGATCGCCTTGGAGACCATCTTGTGCTCGATCGGCACGTCGTCCGGCAGCCGCATCGTCGTCATGATGCGCTCGACCAGCACCGCGTTGAACCGGCGCATCAGGTCGTCGCCCAGCGACAGGTAGAACCGCGATTCGCCGGGGTCGCCCTGCCGTCCGGAACGACCGCGCAGCTGGTTGTCGATGCGCCGGGACTCGTGCCGCTCGGTGCCGAGCACGTAGAGCCCGCCCGCCTCGCGGACGACGTCGGCTTCGGCGCGCGCCTCTTCCTTGATCTCCTCGAGCACCTTCGGCCACGCGGCCTCGTACTCCTCGGAGTGCTCGACCGGGTCGAGGCCGCGCTCGCGCAGCACCTCGTCGGCCATGATGTCCGGGTTGCCGCCGAGCACGATGTCGGTACCGCGGCCCGCCATGTTCGTGGCGACGGTGACCGCGCCCTTCCGGCCGGCGCGCGCGACGATCAGCGCTTCCTTGTTGTGGTACTTCGCGTTCAGCACTTCGTGCGGCACGCCCAGCTTGAGCAGCAGCTTCGACAGGTGCTCGGACTTCTCCACGCTCGTGGTGCCGACCAGCACCGGCTGGCCCTTTTCGTGCCGTTCGGCGATGTCCTCGGCGACGGCCTCGAACTTGGCCTGCTCGTTCTTGTAGATCAGGTCGGCGCGGTCCGCGCGGACCATCGGCCGGTTCGTCGGGATCGGCACCACGCCGAGCTTGTAGGTCTGGTGGAACTCGGCCGCCTCGGTCTCGGCGGTACCGGTCATGCCGGACAGCTTCTTGTAGAGCCGGAAGTAGTTCTGCAGCGTGATCGTGGCGAGCGTCTGGTTCTCCGCCTTGATCTCGACGCCTTCCTTGGCCTCGATCGCCTGGTGCATGCCCTCGTTGTAGCGGCGGCCGACCAGGATGCGCCCGGTGAACTCGTCGACGATCATGACCTCGCCGTCGCGGACGATGTAGTCCTTGTCCTTGTGGTAGAGCTCCTTGACCTTCAACGCGTTGTTCAAGTAGCCGACCAGCGGGGTGTTCGCCGCCTCGTACAGGTTCTCGATGCCGAGCTGGTCCTCGACGAACCGGACGCCCTTCTCGGTGACCGCGACGGTGCGCTTCCGGACGTCGGTCTCGTAGTGGTACTTCGAGTTGATCAGGTTGGCCTTTTCGACCCGTTCGCGCGTACCCATCGTGGTGGTGTCGATGCCCTGCATCAGCGGCGCGAGCCGGGCGAACTCGACGTACCACCGCGACGACTGGTCCGCCGGGCCGGAGATGATCAGCGGGGTGCGCGCCTCGTCGATGAGGATCGAGTCGACCTCGTCGACGATCGCGAAGTTGTGCCCGCGCTGCACGCATTCGTCGAGCGACCAGGTCATGTTGTCGCGCAGGTAGTCGAAGCCGAACTCGTTGTTCGTGCCGTAGGTGACGTCGGCGTTGTAGTGCTTGCGCCGTTCCTGCGGGTCCTGCTCGGCGACGATGACGCCGACCTCGAGACCGAGGAAGCGGTGGATGCGGCCCATCCACTCGGCGTCGCGCTTGGCGAGGTAGTCGTTGGTGGTGACGACGTGCACGCCGTCCCCGGGGATGGCGTTCAGGTAGGCCGCGAGGACACAGGTCAGCGTCTTGCCCTCGCCGGTCTTCATCTCGGCGACCTGGCCGAGGTGCAGCGCGGCCCCGCCCATGAGCTGGACGTCGTACGGCCGCTGGCCGAGCACCCGGTGCGCGGCTTCCCGCGCGACGGCGAAGGCCTCCGGCAGCAGTTCGTCCAGGGATTCGCCCTTGCCGTACCGCTCGCGGAACTCGTCGGTCTTGGCCCGCAGTTCGGCGTCCGACAGGTCCTTCACGTCGTCTTCGAGGGTGTTGATGTGATCGGCGATGTTGCGCAGCCGCTTCACCATCTTGCCCTCGCCCGCGCGGAGCAGGCGGTTCAGCACCATCCGGTCGACCTCACTAGCTGATCATGATCGCGCCCAGGCCGTTCCCGGGCAGTAAATCGCCACGGCTGGCGCCCGTGTGCGCCGCCGCCGTCTCCCCCATCGTAGGGAACGCGGCCTGGTCCGCGCACGCACGTCGTCGCAGAAGGTCACGGAAGGTTTGCACAGGTCCCGACGAAGGTCGTGCCGCGGGTCGCGCTCCGGGCACGCGGACGGCCCGCACGCGTTCGCGTGCGGGCCGCCGGTGCGGTTTTGTCCCTGGCTGGATCAGCCCAGCCGGATCACGCCGTAGTCGAAGCCCTTTCGCCGGTAGACGACACTCGGCCGGCCGGCCTCGGAGTCGTTGAACAGGTAGAAGTCGTGGCCGACCAGCTCCATCTCGTAGAGAGCCTGGTCCACCGTCATGGGATCCGCGTCGTGTTGCTTCTCGCGGACGACGCGGCCGGGCTGATGGCCCAGGTCCTCGTCTTCCCAGCGCCCCTGCCGGGGAATGTCGCCCGCACTCGTCGCCGCGAAACCGTTCACCATGGGTTCGGTCGCGTCGGGTGCGTCCAGGACGGCCGTGCCCATGGCGGGCCCGGCGACGGCATCGGATCCGCCGACCATCGAGGTCGCCTCGGCGACCGACTCCGGACGGCTGCGTCCGTAATGCACGCGCCTGCGGTCGTGTGTCCGCCGGAGCCGGTTTTCCAGCTTGGTGACGGCGGAGTCGAGCGCTGCGTAGAAGTCGGCTGCGCTCGCTTCCGCGCGAACAGCCGGACCGCGGCCCTTCCCGGTGATCTCGACGCGCTGGCAGCTCTTGGCCTGCCTGCGGTTGGGCTCGTGGAAGAGCTCCACGTCGTAGCGGATGACCTTCTTGTCGTAGCGCTCAAGGCGGGCCAGCTTTTCGCTGACAAGCGCCCGGTAATGCTCGGGCACCTCCACGTTGCGGCCCTTAACGACGATGTCCATACACGACCTCCCTCGCTGAGGAAACTGCGAGCTGTTGTGTTCTCACGGCACCGGTACTGAACGGCTACTGCACGGGTTCGGCGGGCTGATAAAGAATTCGCGACCGGATCACGACGTCTCGTGGCGGTAGCGCGAACGCGGACTCAGCGGGCCGCCGGCGCCAGGGACATGGGCTGCACACCTCCCTGCCTGCGGGTATTGCTGATAGCGGAGCACGTTAGCTTCATCACGCCGTCCGCAACAGCC
Organism: Amycolatopsis sp. A1MSW2902; assembly: GCF_017312175.1. Lineage (NCBI taxonomy): Bacteria > Bacillati > Actinomycetota > Actinomycetes > Pseudonocardiales > Pseudonocardiaceae > Amycolatopsis > Amycolatopsis sp. A1MSW2902. The sequence continues at coordinate 8,772,454 of NZ_QJPO01000001.1, read as the reverse complement.
CCCGAGCCGGGGGATGTCACGATCCGGGAACTCGTCACGGGGCGCAGTGAATCATGCGTGCGCAGCCCGGAACCGCCGCTCGGAAGGCCGAGCGCGCGTGCCCAAGTTTCACGCGGACGGCTCAACAGAGCGGCACCTCGGACGCCGAGGGTGACCGGCCCCTGCAGCACAGCCGCCACCTCGGTGGACTGCCCCGTCGCGGGGGTGATTCCGGCCTCGACCCTCATGCCCCGACAACGGGCGACGAGGAGAGGAGGTTCCCTCTTGACATCACTCGTGTAGGTGACACCTGGCGGTAGTGGGCATGCGAACGCGAGTTGCCTCCCCGGCGAGAAAGCGGACGGACGTTTTCGGGCGGACGGTTTTTGGAATCGTTCCGTTTTGGCCGGACACGGAGTGGAGGATCGGTTTCCGCGTAACCGGATTTCGGTTTCCGCGCTCGCCGAACTGGGGCGCGCGGCGGATTCGCGGGCGGCCAGGGGCGCGCTCGGGCTCCCGATTCGCGCACGGCCAGAGCACGCTCAGGTTCCCGATACGCGCACGGCCAAGGCACATCCGGGTCCGGATCCGCGCACGCCAGGGCACGCCCGGGTCCCCGAAACGCGCACGGCCAAGGCACATCCGGGTTCCGGAAGTGGGGCAGACCGCCTTTCAACGTGGGACAGGCTCCCTTCAGACTGTCGCCAGCAGGGCCAGCACCGCCACCACCGGCACGCCCGCGTTTTTCAACGCCGTGACGCATGCGGCGGACGTGGCGCCTGTGGTGATCACGTCGTCCACCACCACGACCCGCGTGCCCGGCGGCGGACGCCCTGCCTCGGCGAATCGCAGCCGTCCCTCCAGATTGGCCGTCCGTTCCGCCCTGCTCAGCCCGACCGCGTCCCGCCCGCCCTTCAGCACCAGGGCAGGCGCGACATACGCTCCCGTCAGCCGAGCGGCTTCCGAGGCGATTCGCTGGACGTGCGGACCGCCGCGCACCCGTGAAGCGATCCGGCGGCTCGGCGCTGGAACCAGGCACCAAGGACTGGCGCGAGGACCGCCGGAAGGCAACGCCGTCAGCCCGGCCGCCAGTACCCGGCCCAAAAACGGGGCAACGTCCCGACGGCGGCGTTCCTTGCAGGCGATCAAGATTCGCTTGGCGGCACCCGTGTAGCGAGCCAAGGCGTAGGCCGGGACCAGCGCTGCCAAAGGCGCGCGGAATACCGCAGTGGGGGACCCCCACGTCGTGGAGCATCCGGCGCACACGGGCGCGCCGCGGGTTTCACAGCCTGCGCAGTAGGTCGGCAGGAGCAGGTTCAAGAGCAGTCTCAGCAACATGACTCCGAGTGTGCACCCGACCACCGACAGTTTTCGGCCGCGCGAGCACCGGAGCCCGGAAATCACCCCGGATAGAACGGATCCGCGTTCTGCATCGAGTGCGCCTGCGGCCGCCACACCTCGCCCAGTTCGGTCGCCGTCCACAGGCCCCCGGCGTCCGCGACCACGATCGGCTGGCTCGGGGCGGACGCGACCGCCCGCACCGGCGCGGTGAGGTTCGAGCTGTTGTAAGCGTCCATCCGCCGTCCGTCGATCGACAGCCGCTGGACCGGCTGCGAGGGCGAGGACGTCGCGGCAACCAGGGTGTCCGGCGTCGAGCCCCAGTCCACGTCCAGCACGTCAGTGAGCACGCCGGGCTGCAGCACCCGCGGCTCGCGCAAGGTGACCGTGTCGCCACTGCGCACCACCGACGCCACGACCAGCTGGCCGTTCACCGTCGCGGCCACGCGGGCGCCGTCCCGGGAAAGCCGCAGGACGCCGATCGACCCCAGCGCCAGCAGGTCGTTCGCGTTGACGCTCTGGCGCAGCCAGTGGCCGTTCGGGTCGAGGACCATCCGCGCGATGATCGAATGGTCGACGACCGTCCACACCTCGTTCGACGGCCCGGCCCCGGCCTGTGCCGGACGCCAGGTCGGGCGGCTCAGCGAACCGCCGCCGAGGTCGACCGTCGGCAGGTCGCGGCCGAGGTCGCCGATGCGCAGCCGCACGCGGTCGCCGTCCTGCTCGACCACCGCGAGGCGTTTGCCGTCGATCGACTCGGCCGCGCTCACCACCGGGTACGCGCCGTTGCCCACCGCGCCCGGGATCGGCGCGCCGTCGCTCAGCGACCGGACCCGGCCGCCGACCGTCATCAGCCCGTTCGGCGACGAGGAAGCGTTGTACGAGGGCAAATCGGTGCTGCGCCAGTACTCGTGACCCGCCACGAGCGGCGCGCCGTCGGCGAGCAGCCGGATCCGCGTGGACGTGACCGTCTGCATGGACAGCACGATCTGCGCGGCGATCAGGGACCGCGTGTCCGCGCCGACGCCGGTGAGTCCGCTCAACTGCACGGTCAGCGAGCCGTCGTCGTTGTTCTTCACGTTGTTCTCGAGCGACACCCCGTCGCCGAACAGGTTTTTCACCGCGCCGGTGAGCCCGGCGGACGGGCCCTGGAGGATCAGGTCCATCACCCGTCCCGGCATGCCCGACTGCGGTTTCGCCGGGACGTAGCGCAGATCCGGCGCGAAGGATCCGGAGTCGGGCGAGTAGAAGCTCACCACGACCGGGTTGTAGTTGCCGTCGAACTCGTCGTCGGTCACCAGCAGCACCGGCGGGGGCGGGCTGGAGATCCGCCATTGCCCGTCGGCCTGCTTGCGCACCTGGAAGGTCTGTTCGGCCGGACCGCTGCCGGGGATGAACGCGGAATCCGCGCTCAGCGTGCCGAGCACCGAACCGCGCACGGTGACCGTGCGGACGTTCGGGTCCGGCGCGGTCGACGACGGAGTGGGCGTGGTGGTGGCGCCGGTGCTGGCCGTCGGGTCGTAGACCGTGCTGAAGGTCTTGTCGATGATCGTGAACGAGCGGTTCGGCCGCCACGCGCCGCGCTGTTTGTCGTCGAGGAACGCCCGCGAGGCCGCGTTGCCCGACCGCGGATCGGCGTTGGCCTTGATGAACAGCCGCACGATGTCGAGCGGTTCGGCGTTGGCCGGCGGTTCCGGCGCGTTGTTGGCCTGCTGGGGCGCCTTTTCGACCGACACCACGACCGGCAGCGATTCCTGCGGAACGTTCGCGCAGCTCACGAGCACCAGTGCGCAGGCGAGAAGGACGAGCACTCGCCTCACTGACCGACCTCCTCCCGGTCCGGCGCCGGATCGGCGAGGATCGCCTCCGGCGCGGGATGCAGTTCGGCGACCGACGACGGCGACAGCGTGATCTCCGAAACGGCGTCCGGCGGCGGCAGCACCAGCGGGCTGTCCGCGATCGGCACGCCTTGCCTGCGCGGCACCACGAGCCGGAAGCACGCGCCGTGTCCCGGCTCGCCCCACGCGTCGAGGACGCCGCCGTGCAGCCGCGCGTCCTCCTGGCTGATCGCGAGGCCGAGCCCGGTGCCGCCGGTGCGCCGGTTGCGCGACGGGTCGGCGCGCCAGAACCGGTTGAACACCAGGTCGGCCTCCCCCGCCCGCAGGCCGACGCCGTAGTCCCGGACGGTGATCGCGACCGCGGACTCGTTCACCGCGACCGTCAGCACCACGGGTTTGCCCTCGCTGTGGTCGACGGCGTTGGCGAGCAGATTGCGCAGGATCCGTTCGATGCGCCGCGCGTCCACCTCGGCGGAGGTGTCCTCATCCGGCAGCACCAGTTCGACCGCGCTGCCCGCGGTCCCGGCGAGCACCCGCACCTGCTCGACCGCGCGCGTCGCGATCGGCCGCACGTCGATGTACTCCGCCGACAGCTCCTCGACGCCCGCGTCGAGCCTGCTGATCTCCAGCAGGTCGCCGAGCAGTGCCTCGAACCGGTCGAGCTCGTCGACCAGCAGTTCGGTCGAGCGGGCGAGGCCGGGCGGGAACTGCTCGCGGGAGGCGTGCAGCACGTCGGCGGCCATCCGCACGGTGGTCAGCGGGGTGCGCAGCTCGTGCGACACGTCGGAGGTGAACCGGCGCTGCAGCCCGCCGAATTCCTCGAGCTGGCGGATCTGGTTCTGGATGCTGGCCGCCATGCTGTTGTAGGACACCGCGAGTTTGGCGAGGTCGTCCTCGCCCACGACGGCGAGCCGCTGGTCGAGGTCGCCGCCGGCGAACTGCTCGGCCGCCGCGACGGCTTGCCGGACCGGCCGGACCACCTGCCGGACCACCAGGTTCGTGATGCCGGCAAGCAACAGCAGCAGCACGATCCCGGCGACGAACAGCGTGTTCTGCACTGTCGACACGGTGGTCTGCTCGCTGGTGAGCGGGAACAGCAAGTACAGCTGCAGCGGACTGGCCGCGGTCGACAGCGGAGTGCCGACGATCAAGTAAGTGGTCCGGACGCCGTTCTCGTCGACAGTGTGCTCAAGCCGGGCGAGATGGTCGGCCTCGACGAACTGGCGCAGCCGCTCCGGCACCGCGGGGAACGGCCCGACGTACACCGGGTCGGCGTCCGACTGGCCGCGGCCGACGCTGGCCAGCACCGGCTCGAAGGTGCCCGCGGTGGAACCCGCGCGCGACGAGGACGTGGTCGAGATCTTCTTGAGCGCGTTCTGCAGGCGCGTGTGCAGCGCCTCCGGGGACTCGCCGCCGATCCCGACCAGTTCGCGCGTTGCGGTGTCGGCCAGCGCCTGGGTCTGCTCGATCGCGGCGCGGCGTTTGGTGTCCAGCAGCCGTTCGGTGATCTGGTTCTGCAGGACCATGCCCAGCACGAACACCACGGCCGAGGACAGCGCGAGCGTCGAGATCGTGACGCGGAACTGCAGCGAGTGCTTCCACAGCTCGTTGAACGCCACCGCGCGGCGGCGTGCGAAAACCACGACCCGGGCCGAAAGCCGAGCCGTGGCGCGGGCGGCGGCGCGGAGCCGCCCCGCGAAACCGGTCATCGCACAATCACGGCGGGCCGGCCTTGTACCCGACCCCGCGCACCGTCAGCACCACCTCAGGGTGCTCCGGATCCTTCTCCACCTTCGAGCGAAGGCGCTGGACGTGCACGTTCACCAGCCGGGTGTCGGCCGCGTGCCGGTAGCCCCACACCTGTTCGAGCAGCACCTCGCGGGTGAACACCTGGCGCGGCTTGCGGGCCAGCGCCACGAGCAGGTCGAACTCGAGCGGCGTCAGCGGGATCGCCTTGCCGTCGCGGGTGACCTCGTGTCCGGGAACGTCGATCGCGAGATCGCCGATGGTGAGCGATTCGGCGGGCTCGGCCTCGGTGCGGCGCATCCGGGCGCGCACGCGGGCGACGAGTTCCTTCGGCTTGAACGGCTTGACCACGTAGTCGTCGGCGCCGGACTCGAGCCCGAGCACGATGTCCACGGTGTCGCTCTTCGCGGTGAGCATGACGATCGGCACGCCGGACTCGGCGCGGATCGCTTTGCACACGTCGATGCCGTTCATGCCGGGCAGCATGAGGTCGAGCAGGACCAGGTCCGGTTTCAGCTCCCGCAGCGCGGGAAGCGCGCGCGAACCGTCCGCGACCACCGCGGTGTCGAACCCTTCGCCGCGCAGGACGATGGTGAGCATCTCCGCCAGCGCCGGGTCGTCGTCGACCACCAAGACACGTGCCTTCATGACCACATGTTCGCACTACCTCCCGCACCCGTGCGCACGACCCGCGCGTTTGACCACCGGAAAGATCAAGATCACCGACCCGGTTGGGCCATCCGGACGCCTCGGGCGCCCGGCCGCGGCCGGATTCGCCCGCTCAGCCGAACAGATCGCAGCCGAGCGGTTACTGTTGCGCTATGCGGAACCAGGACTCGGGAAACGCAACGGGAAGCGCGGTGCAGTCCGTCGACCGGGCGATCACCGTCCTGGAGCTGCTGGCCCGCAACGGCGAAACGGGCATCACCGAGATCGCGGGCGAGCTGGGCGTGCACAAGTCCACCGCGTCCCGGCTGCTGAGCGTGCTGGAGGCGCACGGGCTGGTCGAGCAGCTGGGCGAACGCGGCAAGTACGCGATCGGGTTCGGCGTCGTCCGGCTGGCGGGCGCCGCGACCGGCCGGATGGACCTGGCGAAGCTCGGCAGGCAGACCTGCCAGTCGCTCGCCGAGGAACTGGGCGAGACGGTCAACATCGCGATCGCCGACGACGGCGTCGCGATCAACATCAGCCAGGCGCGCGGGTCGGCGGCGATCACCACGCAGAACTGGACCGGGCAGCGCACGCCGCTGCACGCCACGTCCAGCGGCAAGGTCCTGCTCGCCGCGATGGACGACGCCGAGCGCAAGCGGATGCTCGCGCACGAATTAGAGCAGTACACGCCGCGCACCACGGTCGACCGGGACGAGCTGGCGGCCGAACTGGACCGCGTCGCCGAGGACGGCTACGCGGCCTCGTTCGAGGAGCTGGAACTGGGCATGCACGCGGTCGCGGTGCCGGTGCGCGGCCCCGGCGGCGAGGTCGTCGCGGCGATGAGCGCGTCCGGTCCGTCCTACCGGCTGTCCAAACAGCGGATCCGGCAGATCGTCGCGCCGATGGCGGAAGCGGCGCGGGAGCTTTCCGCTCAGCTCGGCTACTTTTCCGCGTGACCCCGGCGGCCGCGGCGGCTCTCTTGACAGCACGCCCGCGATCCCGCAATTTGTGAGTTGCAGCAGACGGAACATCGATCTCCATCCGCAACGCGTCCGTTCCCCGGCGGGGGCGTTCCGGCATGCCTGTCTCGTCCCGAGCCGGGCCGTCCGCGACGGCCGGCAGGCAGGAGGTACCTCGCGATGGCAGTGCGACCGCGGGTGGTTGTGCTCGGCGCCGGGCTCCTCGGCTGCGCGGTCGCCGACGAGCTGACCGGACGCGGCTGGACGGACGTCACCGTCCTCGAACCGGAACCGGCGCTCGCCTCGGCCGGACCGGGGCTGCTCTTCCGCACGCACGCCGACCGCACGGCGTCCGAGTTCGCCAAGTACACCGCGGAGAAGTACAGCGGGCTGACCGTCGACGGCGGCTGGTGTTTCCAGCCGGTCGGGAGCCTGGAGCTCGCGACCACGCCCGAGCAGCTTTCCCGGCTGCGGCAACGGCTTGGCTGGGCGACGTCGTCCGGCGTGCGCGGCTACCTGCGCGAACCGGGCGAATGCGCGCAACTGCATCCGCTGCTCGACTCCGCGAAGGTGTTCGGCGGCCTGCACATTCCCGGCGACGGGCTGGTCAAACCGATCCGCGCGGCGCTCGCTCAGGCCCGCCGCGCGAAGGAGCGGGGCGCGAAATTCCTTACTGGGCAAGAGATTGTCGAGATCGTGCGCACGGCGGGCCGGGTGACCGCCGTGGCGACCGCGACCGATCGGTTCCGCGCCGACGTGGTCATCTCCTGCGCCGGAGTACGCGCACCGCAGTTCGGCCGACTGGTCGACCTCGCCGTGCCGGTAGTGCCGATCGCCGTCGAGCACGCGCGGACCACGCCGTTGGCGCAGCTCGCCGGGGACAACGACCACTTCACCGAGGCGGACAAACCGATCCTGCGCGGAGCTGGGCTGTCGCTGCGCGAGCACGTCGACCGGCTGGGCATCAGCGTGCTGGGTCCGGTCGAGGCCGACGCAGAGTTCGCTCCGGCGGGCTTCGAGGAATCGTGGACGGCCGCGCTCGGACTAGTGCCCGCGCTCGCCGACGCGAAGGTCGAGGAAGGCGTCCGGCAGCTGGTCCCGGGCACGCCGGACGGGTTGCCGCTGCTGGGCGAACATCCGGAGCTCGACGGGTTCTGGGTCGCCGAAGCGGTGGACTGCGCCTGGTCCGCCGGAGTCGCGCGGGAGCTGACGCGCTGGCTGATCGAGGGGCAAGCGCACCTTGACCTGCACTCCGTCGACCTCGCCCGGTTCGATCGGCTGCAGCTCGCGCCCGGCCGGGTGCGGGAGCGGAGCCTGAGTGCGGCGGGCCATCAGCGACCGGCGACGGAACTGGTGCGGACCACGCCCTGTTACCAGCGCGAAGTCGCGCTGGGCGCGGAGTTCCGCGAGGTGGACGGCTGGGCGCGGCCGCAGCGGTACTCGTCCGGCAGCCGCGCGGAAGCAGTCGCGGCCCGGAGCCGGGTGGCGTTGTTCGATCTGACCCCGCGGCGACGGCTGGAGATCACCGGCCGCGGCGCGCTGCCGTTCCTGCAGACGATGACCACGAACCAGCTCGACCGGCCGCCCGGTTCGGTCACCAGCACGTTGCTGCTCGGCGAAGACGGCGGGATCCGCAGCGATCTGACGGTCGCCCGGCTTGGCTTGGAGCGGTTCCACGTCGCCGCGCACCATCATCGGGACGTCGCCTGGCTGCGCCGTCATCTGCCCGGCGACGGCTCGGTCCAGCTGCGCGAAACCACCGGCGGTACCTGCTGCCTCGGCTTGTGGGGACCGCTCGCCGAACAGGTGCTGCCCGAACTGTCCACATCGGACTCGCGCGCGTGGCAGACGTACGTCGGCGACGTGCCGGTGACCGTGCTGCGCGGGTCTGACGTGGGCGAACCCGGCTGGGAGCTGCACACCGGCGCGGATCTCGGGCGGGCGCTGTGGGACGCGGTCTGGTCGGCCGGGCAGCCGTACGGGATCGTCGCGGCCGGAGAGGACGCGCTGCGCAGCCTCCGGATGGAGGAGGGCCACCGGAACTGCGGCGTCGACGTGACCACCGAGCACGATCCGTACGAGGCGGGTCTCGGGTTCGCGGTGCGGATGGACAAGGGCTACTTCCTCGGCCGGGACACGCTTCTCCACCGTTCTCCCGCGACGGTACGGCGGAAACTGGCGTGCTTGACCGTTGACGATCCACATTCGGTGATGCAAGGCCGGGAGCCGGTGTACGTCGACGGCCGCCCGACGGGATACGTCACGAGCGGCGCGTACGGCTACACCGTCGACAAAAACCTCGCCTACGCCTGGCTTCCCGTCGAGGACGCCAGGCCGCGGACGCCGGTGGAAATCGAGTACTTCGGGAAACGGCTCGCGGCGAAGGTGGCCGCGGAACCGTTGAGGAGCAGTGAATGACGCACTACGACGTGATCGTGATCGGCCTCGGCGGAATGGGCAGCGCTGCCGCCTACCGACTGGCGCAGCGGGGCCAGAAGGTGCTCGGGATCGACCAGTTCGCGCCAGTGCACAACCTCGGTTCGAGCCACGGCGGCTCGCGGATCACGCGGCAGGCGTACCTCGAAGGTCCGGATTACGTACCGCTGCTGCTACGCGCGCACGAGATGTGGGACGAACTCGAACGCGACTCCGGGCGGTCGCTGTTCACCCGCTGCGGCGCGGTGATGGGCGGACCGCCGGAGTCGCGCACGATCGCGGGCAGCACGCTTTCCGCGGAGAAGTTCGACATCCCGCACGAAATCCTGGACGCGGCCGAGATCCGGCACCGGTTCCCCACCATCACCCCGGCCGACGACGAGGTGGCGCTGTGGGAACCGGGCGCCGGTTTCGTGTCGCCCGAAGGAAGCGTCGCCGCCCACCTGCAACTCGCCGCGCGCCACGGTGCCGAATTGCACCACGAGGAGCAGGTATTCACGTGGACCACCACGGAAACCGGGGTGCGCGTCGGCACCGCTTCGAGCTACTACACCGCCGAGCGGCTCGTGCTGTGCCCCGGCGCTTGGGCACCCGTACTGCTCGCGGATCTAGGCGTCGATTTCGAGGTGCGCCGCCAGGTCCAGTACTGGTTCGAACCGGCCGACGTGCGGCCGTTCACCGATCATCCCGTCTATCTTTGGGAAACCGCCGAAGGCGGCCAGTTCTACGGTTTTCCCGCGCACACCACGCAAGGCGTCAAAGTCGCCGTGCACCTTGGCGGCACGCCGTGCACCGCCGACACGATCGACCGGCGGATCCACGACGACGAGGTGCGCGCGGTCGCCGACGTCGTCGGCTCCCGGATCCCGACACTCCCGGCGACCTTCCGCCGCGCGGCGACCTGCCTCTACACGAACACCCCGGACGAGCATTTCGTGATCGCCCCGCACCCGCGGCATCCGCGCGTGGTCGTGGCGTCCGGGTTTTCCGGGCACGGCTTCAAATTCGTGCCGGTGGTCGGGGAAATCCTCGCCGACCTGGTGGTGGACGGCGAGACGCGGCACCCGATCTCGCTGTTCGATCCGGCGAGGTTCACGCCGTAGCGAAGTAGTGCTCTTCGGCGAGATCTTCAAGCAGGCCAGGGTGTTCCGGCTTCCAGTCGAGGAGTTCACGCGTGCGCGCGGCGGACGTCGGCGCGTCCGACTGCACCATCGGCGCCAGGAACGAGAAGTGCGCCGCGGCTTCCTCCGGCGCGATGGACTTCACCGGAACACCGAGCCGCGCACCGATCGTCTCGGCGATCTGCCGGAGCGAGATGGCTTCGTCGCCGACGGCGTGCAGCATCGTGCCGGCAGGAGCCTTCTCCAGGGCCAGCCGGTAGAGCCGGGCCGCGTCGAGCGTGTGCCCGGCGGACCAGCGGTTGGCGCCCTCGCCGACGTACGGCGAAACCCCGGCCGCGCGAGCGAAGCGGATCATGGTCGGGACGAAGCCGTGCTTGTCGAGCGAACTGTGCACCGACGGCGGCAGCCGCACGACTGACGACCGGACACCGCGGTCAGCGAGCCCGAGCACGTAGTTCTCCGCGTCCACGCGCGGGCCGCCGGGGAGCCGGTCGTCCTCGGTGCCAGCGCGGCCGAGCCCGGCGAACATCAGGGTTCCGGAGGTCGATACCAGTGGCTTGCCGGTGCCGGCGAGAGCCTCGCCGAGCGTCTTCAGCGCGGACAGATCCGCTTCGACCGCCGCGCCGAACTCGCCGCTGGCCATCAGGTCGTGCTTGAACGCCAAGTGCACGACGCCGTCCGCCTCGGCCACCGCTTCGCGCAGGCCGTCCAGATCGTCGAGGTCGCCGCGCCGCACCTGCGCACCGCGTTCGGCGAGCGCCGCGGCGGAGGCGTCCGACCGGGCGAGCCCGACCACCTCGTGTCCGGCGGAGAGCAGTTCGGGAACGAGGGCCGAGCCGACGTGGCCGCTGGCCCCGGTGACGAAAACCCGCATGGGCTGTCCTTCCACAGTTGATGACACCTAGTGCCATCACCGTACGCCTGATGTCATCCGGTGTCATCACCTAGACTGGGCGGCATGGGCCGCTGGGAACCGAACGCACGCCAACGCCTGGAGCGGGCCGCGCTCGACCTGTTCACCGAACGCGGATACGACCAGACCACGGTCGCCGAAATCGCCGAACGCGCCGGGCTCACGAAACGGACCTTCTTCCGCCATTTCGCCGACAAGCGCGAGGTGCTGTTCGGCGGGCAGGAGGAACTGACCCGGCTGTTCTCCGAGGGCATTGCCGGGACGCCAGCGGGCGCGACGCCGTTCGAAGCGGTCGGCGGGGCATTGGATGCCGCAGCGGCGGTTTTCACCGGCGAGCGGCTGGCTCAGGCCCGGGCGAGGCAGCCGGTCGTGGCGGCGAACAGCGAGCTGCTCGAACGCGAATTGCTCAAGCGCACCAAGATGGTCCAGGCCATGCACGACGCACTCGCGGCACGCGGAATCAGCGAGCCGACCGCACGCGTCGCCGCGGAACTGGGCTGCCTGGCATTCGGGACGGCTTTCCACCGCTGGGTCGAGGCAGGGAACCGGCGGGAGTTCGGGGCGCTGGCCGACGAAGTGCTCAGCGAATTGCGCAAAGCGACCGCGGCGCTCGGTTAAGCGAGCAGAGACTTCGCCAGCATCGGCAGATCAACGCCAGCCACGCCGTCCAGCACATGCCACGGCGCGAGCCACGAAGCCGCGGCCAGTTCGTCGTACACCGCGGCGCAACGCTGCTGCAGCGAATCGTCCGACTCGAACGCGTCCCGCGCCCGCGCCGCGTCCGACTCCGCCCGGCGGACTGCCCGCTCGGCGGCAACCTCCGGGCTCACCCGCAGCAGCAGGTGCGCGTCCGGCCGGGGCAGCCCGAACCGCGTGACCTCGATGTCCCAAACCCACTGCACCACAGCGCCATCCGCGTGCTCGCGCAGGCGCGCGGCGGCGTACGCGGCGTTTGAGGCGACGTAACGATCCAGCAGGACGACGTCGTTGGCCTCGAGCAGCGCGCGGATCTCGTCGGCCGCACCGCTGCGATCGAGGGCGTAGAGCAACGCCATTCCGTACACCGAGTCGGCGAGGTCGCCATGCCCGCGATGCAGCGCTTCCCGCACCAGATCGGCGTGCACGCTGCGACCGTAACGCGGGAAGGCGAGACTGCCGACGCTCGCGCCCGCCTCTTGCAGCGCAGCAGTCAGCCCCTCGGACAGCGTCCGCTTGCCCGCGCCGTCCAGACCTTCGATTACGACCAGTCGCCCCACGCCGTCGAAGATACTTGGTGGCGTGCTCAGGCCGTCTCTCGGCGGGCGCGGGCGTAGCCGAGGTAGCCGACCGGCACCGCGACCAGCAGTCCGGCGAGGCAGAGCAGCGGGATCCAGTCGTCGCCGTGCGGCTGCGCCGGCGTGCTCTGGCCGCCGTCCCGCTGCACCACCTCGCTGCGCGGTGCGGCCGTAAGGTGGGCGTTGCCGGTGTCAGCGGGCTGCGCCGCGCCCGCGCCCGGAGCCGACACCGGCAACGCCAGGCCCGTGAACGCCACGAGGAGCAGCAAGCGTCCGACGTGCCTTCGGCAAGTGGTCGAGGACCGCCGGACCCGCCCGGCAGTGCTCCCCACGTGATTCGGTTTCCCCAGACCCATGACGCACCTCCCGCCTAGACGTGGCCAGTGGTGGTCACAACGGTGAACCGGTCGATCACTCCGAGCAAGATGCCTGTCCGGCGACGAGGGTGTTCCGGGTCCGCGGTGGAACACGGAACGGTTACCCTTCCGTGGCCAAGCACACCAAACGGGGGCCGGACCCGTTACCGCGCGCTGCTAACGTGAACGTTCCGCGGCATTCACGCCCAGCGCACGGGCGGCGTTGAAGGGACAGCGGTGGCACGAGACGGGGATGGCCCACTGATCATGGAACCTGGCCGGCGCGGCGCGGGTGAACTGCCGCCCGAGCTCGGCGAAGCACTGCGATCCGGTGAATTCCACCAGGCGCTGCGGCTCGCGATCGCGCATCGCGGCCTGTCGCTCGCCCGGCTGCGGGCGCATCTCGCGCTCCGCGGCGTCCACATCGGACAGTCGACGCTGAGCTACTGGCAGCGCGGGCTGCGCCAGCCGGAGGTGCCGAAGGCGCTGCCCGCGGTCCGCGCGCTGGAGTCGGTGCTGCAGTTGCCCGCGGACTCGCTCGTGGTGCTGATCGGCCCCCGCACGGCGCGCCCGCGCGGGCACCAGGCCGCGGCGTCGTTCCACGACCTGCGCTCGGGCGAGATGGGCGCGATCGTCGAACAGCTGATGAGCGACCTCGGCGCGGCGCCAGCGTCCCGGCAGTCGAACTCCGACCTGGAGATGCTGTCGGTGCACGACCAGATCACTATCGACGAACAGAAACATCAGGTGAAATTCCGGACCCGGCTGGTCACCCGCGCGCGGCGGCACGGACCGGACCGGTACGTGGCGGTCTACAACGGCGACCCCGGCTGCCGGATCGACGACGTCGAGCTGATCACCGCGGAAGGCTGCCGCGTCGGGCGGATCCGCAGGCATCCGGCGCGCGAGACGATGGCGACGGAGCTGCTTTTCGACCGGAAGCTCGCCGAGGGCGAGATCCACGTTTTCTGCTTCGAAATCCACGACAATTCCGCCGTGACGTTCCCCGGGTACTACCGGATGCTGCGCGACCAATGCGCGAGCTATCTGCTGCAACTGCAGTTCGCGCCCACCGCGATGCCCGCCCGGATCACCCGGGAGGTCCGCGCCCGCGACGACGCGCTGCCGGTCGAGGCGGAGGAATTGCCGTGCGACACCGGCGGCGTGACGAGCGGGTATTTCCGCGACACCGGGCCGGGGCTGGCCGGCATCGCGGTGGAATGGAACTGAGCTTTATCCGTCCACCCGCTGCGGCGTGCCCTTGGTGATCCGCACCAACTCGTCGAACGTCGTCGGGAAGACGGCGTTCGGCGTACCGGCCGCCGCCCACACCTCGGTGTACTGCCGCAACTCCTCGTCGACCACGGTCTCCAGCGGAGCCGGATGCCCGACCGGCGACACCCCGCCGATCACCTGCCCGGTGGCCGCCCGCACCTCGTCCGGCTTGGCCCGGCGGATCCGGCCGCGCTCGAGCCGCGCGGCAAGCGCCTCGGTGTCGACGCGGTGCGCGCCACTGGTCAAGACCAGCAGCGGGGCGTCGTCGGCCATGAAGACCAGGCTGTTCGCGATCGCGCCGACCGGACAGCCCAGCGCGTCCGCCGCCTCGGCCGCCGTCCGAGTGGACTGCGGAAGAGTCCGCGCGCGGCCTTCGACGCCCGCCTCGTCGAGCGCGTCCTGCACGTTTTGCACTGCCGACATCTGCACACCTCCAGCTGTTCTGTAAACAGAACACTAGACTAGGCCCAATGTCGACGTCACCCGCCCCGGACGGCCGCGCCCTCGCCGCGGCGGTCGGTACCCGCATCCGAACGCTCCGCACCCGCGCGGGCGTCGGCCTGACCACGCTCGCCGCCGACAGCGGCCTTGGCAAGGGAACGCTGTCGGAGCTGGAGAACGGCCGCCGAAACCCGACGTTGGACACGCTGTTCGCGATCGCCACCGCACTGTCGATCCCGCTGAGCGACTTGCTCTTCGGCGACGACGGGGTGGCTGAAGCGCATGGCGACAGCGTGGCGGCGACACTGCTTGGCCGGTGGGAAGATCCGGACGGCGTGACCGAGGTGTACCGGCTCACGATCCACGAGCGGGTTCAGGTGTCGCATCCGCACAGCCCGGGGGTGCGGGAGGTTTTGACGGTATTGACCGGGACGGCTGAAGTGGGGCCGATCGATGCGCCGGTGACGGTTGCCGCTGCCGGGACGCATACGTTTATCGCGGAGACGGACCATGTTTACCGAGGAATCGGCGGACCGGCTACTGCGGTGTTGACGATGCGGTATCCGCGCTAGATAGCAAAAGCCGCCCCGAAACGCATTCCGGGGCGGCTTTAGCGTCAGCAATCAGTAACGATAGTGCTCAGACTTGAACGGACCCTCGACATCCACGTCGATGTATTCCGCCTGTTCCTTCGACAGCTTCGTCAGCTCGCCGCCCAGCGCTTCCAGGTGGATCCGCGCGACCTTTTCGTCCAGCTTCTTCGGAAGCCGGTAGACCTCCTTATCGTACTCCTCGGTCTTCGTGAAGAGTTCGACCTGCGCGATGACCTGGTTGGCGAAGCTGTTCGACATCACGAAGCTCGGGTGCCCGGTCGCGTTGCCCAGGTTCAGCAGCCGGCCCTCGGACAGCACCAGGATGCTCTTGCCTTCCGGGAACACCCATTCGTCGACCTGCGGCTTGATGTTCACGCGCCGCACGCCCGGGTAGCGGGCGAGGCCCGCCATGTCGAGTTCGTTGTCGAAGTGGCCGATGTTGCCGACAATCGCCTGGTGCTTCATCCGCGCCATGTGCTCGACCATCACCACGTTCTTGTTGCCCGTGGTGGTGACGTAGATGTCGCCCTCGTCCAGCACCGTTTCCAGGCGCTTGACCTCGTAGCCGTCCATCATCGCCTGCAGTGCGCAGATCGGGTCGATCTCGGTGATGATCACGCGGGCGCCCTGGCCGCGCAGCGATTCCGCCGCGCCCTTGCCGACGTCGCCGTAGCCGCAGACCACCGCGACCTTGCCGCCGATCAGGACGTCGGTGCCGCGGTTGATGCCGTCGATCAGCGAGTGGCGGATGCCGTAGCGGTTGTCGAACTTCGACTTCGTCACCGAGTCGTTGACGTTGATCGCCGGGAACAGCAGTTCGCCCGCGGCCGCCAGCTGGTACAGCCGCAGCACGCCGGTGGTGGTCTCCTCGGTGACGCCCTTGACGCTCTGCCCGATGGCGGTCCACTTGCCCTTGTCCGCCGCGACCGACGCGCGCAGCAGCTCGAGGAAGACCTTCCATTCCTCGGGATCCTCGTCGTCGGCGGGCGGGACCACGCCTGCCTTCTCGTACTCGGTGCCCTTGTGGACCAGCATGGTGGCGTCGCCGCCGTCGTCGAGGATCATGTTCGGGCCTTCGCCCTCCCACGTGAGCATCCGCTCAGTGCACCACCAGTATTCCTCGAGCGTTTCGCCCTTCCACGCGAACACCGGGACGCCCTTGGGCTCCTCGGGCGTGCCGTGCGGTCCGACGACGACCGCGGCCGCGGCGTGGTCCTGGGTGGAGAAAATGTTGCACGAGGCCCAGCGCACCTCCGCGCCGAGCGCCACCAGCGTCTCGATCAGCACCGCGGTCTGCACGGTCATGTGCAGCGACCCGGCGATTCGCGCCCCGCGCAGCGGGTAGACCTCAGCGTATTCGCGACGCAGCGCCATCAGGCCGGGCATCTCGTGCTCGGCGAGCCGGATCTCCTTCCGGCCGAACTCCGCGGCCTCGAGATCGGCGACGGCGAATTCGAGGCCGCCCCGGGTGTCGTGCCGCTTGACAACGCTTTCGGGGGTCATAGTGCGGTTCCTCCAAGGTTTGATGGCACCTGAACAGTACCGTTGTCGGCTCGACCCTGACTCGAACGGATGAGGAGAGAACCACCGTGCCCGCCCCGCTCCCCGGCCCTGACACCCGCATCGTCGAAATGAGGGTGTCCGGACTCGTGGGCACGAGCGGCGAGACGCTCCTCGACACGGTCCAGACCGTCGACGTCGCCGGCGACGAACTCGGCCGCGTGGTGCGCCCGGCCGACCGGCTGCGGCGCCCGGCTCCCGGTCCGGTGGTGCCCGCGCTCGGCCGGTCGATCCCGCGCACCGTCGAAGGCTACCTGTGGAGCGGCATGACGTCCGGTGGCGTCGCGAAGGCCGCTTGGGCGCTGCTGTTCCCGTTCTCGCTGGCGAACGTCGCGTTCTGGATGCTGCCGCCGGTCCACCGCGGCCGCTGGCTCGGCGGCCTGTGCCGCGGCCTGCTGCGGATCGCCGCGGTGCTGCTCACCATGCTGCTGGTCAGCCAGGTCGCGGCGGCGGTGCTGGACCTCGTCGCGACGCAATGCCTGGCGCCCGGACGCGCCTGCCTCACCTGGGTGACCCCCGAACTGCGCAAGGGACCGCTGCGGATCGGCGTCGGGGTCGCCGTGCTCCTCGCGCTGGTCTACGCCCTGCACCGGATCTCGTCGACGAACTGGCGAGTCCGCCCGCCCGATCCTCCCGTCCGCCAGGGCGTCCCGATGCGGTTGCGCGCCGATCCGGAAGCGCCCGGAATGTCCGCGACACACGCAGTCGCCGCACTCGCCTGCATCTCCTTGCTTCTGCTGGGCGGCCCCTTCCACGTGCCCACGAAAATCCCGCAGTTGATCGCGTGGATCTGCACCCTCGCCCTGGTCCTCGCAGTTTTGCTCGGAGGCGCGATCGGCAGCGACACCGGCACCATCGCGCGCCGAAGCTTGATCACCTTCGCGACGCTGCTGGTCATCTTCGCCACCGTGCTGGCCGCGCCCGTCGACAACCGGTTGCCCGGCGTCGACAACACCGTCGAAGGACTCGGCGGCGCTCTGCTCGTCGTCACCCTGCTGTTCGCACTCGCGCTGATCCCGTCGGCACTGCTGGCCCGCTCCGCCTGGCGCGACCGCCCACGCCGGCTCCGCCCGTGGCTCGGCGGCTGGGCAGCGGCCCCGGTACTCGCACTCGCGGGCCTCCTCGGCGGCGGTTTCGGCGCCGGTCTGGCGATCGCCATCCGAAAACTTCTCCGCGCGGAGAAACTGGCCCTGCCGACGACGTATGACCTGGTCACCGTCCTGTGGGGCGGCGGTCTGGGCCTGATGGCCCTGCTCGCCATCGCCGGGTACGCCATCGCCGTCCCGCTGCGCCGTCGCCGACGCGGCATCCCGCCCATCGTCGAACTGATGGAACACGACGAACAACAAGAACAAGACGCCGCCCGAGCCTGGGCCCGCTCGGCTTGGGAACGCCGCCACCTGCACCACCTGGCCGTGATCGTCGCGCTGGGCCTCTGCGTCGGCGCGATCGCACTGCTGGTCGTGCGGTTCGGCTTCAACCTGCAGCCAGGCTGGTTCACCACCGTGTCGGCGATCGGCGTATTCGCCCTAGGCGCGCTGGCCGCCGGTCTGCTGCGAGTGGTCTACTCCGCCGCTCGCTCCCCTCAACGGAGCCGCCACCTGGGCGCCCTGGCGGACCTGGTCTCGTTCTGGCCGCGCGCCGCCCACCCCGGCGTACCCCCTTGCTACGCGCTGAAGGTCGTCCCCGAACTGGCGGCACGAGTCAAGGAACACCTCACCGAGCCAGGCACGCGAGTCGTCCTGTCCGGCCTGAACCTGGGCAGCATCCTCACCGTGCTCACGGCAGCTCAACTCAGCGCCGAACTCTCCCCGAACGAACGCGACCGAGTCGGCCTCCTCACCGCAGGCTCCCCCTTGCAGTGGGGCTACCAGCGCGCCTTCCCCGCCGTCCTGCCGCAAGATTCGCTGGCCGACTTGTTCTCGTCACTGGACGGCCGCTGGCGCGCACTGTGCCGAGGCACCGACATCTTCGGCGGCGGCGTAACGACCTGGCGCCACCAAACGAGCAACGGCCACCTGCTGGGCGAGGGCTACCTCCCGGACGGCAAATGGGGCGCCCTGGAAACCACCCCAGACGACGCAGGAGTCCTCATCCTCGGCGGCGACCACTGGGTCCCCGACCCCCTGCGAGCCCCCGACGGCCGCAGCCGCTGGGCCCCCGGAGTCCTGAAACACACCGAATACCTGGCCGACCCAGAGTGGGACAACGCCGTAGCAATGGCCGCAGGCCTAGGCCGCCCCAACGGCCGCGCCCGCACACTAGGCGAACAAGGCTCCCTCTTCGGCGACCTGCCCCGCCCCCGCTAATCCCCCCTTGTCCTGAGGGCCACCCTCACAGCCGCTGATTCCCCCAGGGTTCCCCTCACGACCCTTTCGCGTACGTGAGGGCCACCCTGAGGGAACCTGATTCCCTGAAGGTTCCCCTCACGACCCGCTCACGACCCGAGCGAGTCCGTGAGGGACCCCTTCACAGACCTGGATTCCCTCAAGGAGCCCTTCACGGCCCACCCCCGCCAGCCGCGGCCGCCGGGGTGCTGGCCCCAATGCCACATTGGTTGCGTCCCACGCACCGAACGCCACATTGGTTGCGTCCCACGCACCGAACGCCACATTGGGTGCGTCAGATGCACCCAATGCCACATTGGGGATTTTTCATCCTGGTTTGTGCTGTTCATGGCGGGTTGACGGGGTGTGGTAGTTGTCAGGCCGGGGTGGGCTGGGCGGTGTCGCGGACGGCTTGTTCGTGCTGGGTGAGGACGAGCAGGGCGCGGACGAGGGTGGTGGCGTGGCGTGGTGCGATGCGGAGTTTGTCGAGGACGCGCCAGGTTTTGAGGGCGGCGAAGCCGCCCTCGACCGCGCAGCGCATCGCGTTGAACACGCTGTTGGCCTGTTTCTGCGGCTCGGTGAGCGGCCGGTTGGTTTCGGCTTTGAACGGGGTGAGCACGATCTGCGCGCAGGGGCCGCCGCAGTCCGGGCAGTGGCGGGTGTCGCGGACGTCTTTGTGCCAGCCCTGGTAGCCCTTGTCCGCGGCGGGGGTCAGGCCGTGGGCGTGGAGGCGGTCGCGCAGCCGGTGGCGGCGGGCGGCGGTGATGTCGGCGGTCCTGCCCGGCAGCACGGCCGAGACCCACAGCAGCCGTCCGTGTTCGTCGGTGAGGCCTTGGACGTTGAGGCCGTGGTGTTTGTGCTTGCCGCTGTAGTTGCGGCGATTGTCTGTGCCGGTGCGGCGGCGGGTGCGGATCAGGGTCCCGTCGGCCAGCACCACCGCCGCGCCGCGGGCGGCCAGCCGCCGCAGCACCCGCCCCAGCCGCGGCGCCCGGGCCGCGAGCAGGTCGATGGCCTCCAGCAGCCAGCGGCGCAGCGTGGCGGCCGACACCGCGTTGGCGCGGGACAGGTCCAGCAGCCGCTGGTCGTGGCGCAGCATCGCCAGCACCAGCACCGCCTGCTCGGCCGGGGACGCCTTGCGCCACCGCGACCCGATCGCCCGGCGGCGGCGGCCGATCAACCCGGCCAGCATCGCGATCGTGGGCGGCGACACCGGCAACACGCTGCGATACGAGGCCAGAACCTGCTGTGAGACAGTGAGAGCGGAGCCCCCGGACGTTTTTTCTCGAGTCACGACTTGATCAACATCCGGGGGCTCCGCCGCGTTCCCGCCCGGCCCACGCCCGCCCCGCAACTCCGTTACAGCACAACCACAACCAGCCCCGTCAACCCCACCTAACCAGCACCAACAAGATGAAAAATCCCCATTGGGGCGCAAGCCCCACCCCGAACGAAACCGCCCGCCGACGCACCCGCCATCGACGCACCCAGCCCCAACCGCAGCCGATGCACCCGCCATCGACGCACCCAGCCCCAAACCGCAACCGATGCACCCACCCATCGAGGCACCCACACCACCCCCGCACCCCGATACGAAGCCAAAAATGCGGGCGGCGGGTGTTTGTCAAGGCATCTTTCCCGCCTTGACAAACACCCGCCGCCCGTCATCACAATCAGCTTCGGGGTGCCCGCCGCACCAACCGTGCGCAATGTCGCCGCCAGGCGACGAGCCGCCACCCCGAACCGAATCAGTTAGTCCCGCGCCGCCGAACCTTGAGCAGCACCAGCAACCCGCCACCGCCAACAATCAACACCCCAGCAACCCAAAACAGCCAGGCATTGTCGAACCCAGTGTTAGCCAACCCGCCCCCAGTCCCGTTCTGGTTCCCAGCCGGAACCACAGCCGGAGCACTGGTCGTAGCAGGAGCAGAAGTCACCCCGCCCGGCACCGACGACGTAGCCGGAGCGCTAGGCGTAGTGCTAGGCGCCTCCGAAGTAGGCTGCGACGGAGCAGTGGTCGGAGTCTCCGACACAGGCGGCTTGGTCGGCGTGGTCTTGGTCCCGCAGGCGAACCAGTGGCTGATCGTCGGCAGCTGGTCGCCGCGGTTGTACGGCGAGCGCAGCTTCTCCCACGGCGGCGTGGCCGACATGCCGCGCTGGCCCGGCACGTACACGTTGAACCCGGGGCCGCCCTTGACCACGATCGCGGTGACCGTGACGCCCTCGCCCACCGCGGTGACGTTCAGGTACTTGTCCTTCTGCGTGCCGCCGGTGACGGTGAGGTCGCCAGCGCCGAGCAGGTCGCCGGGCACCTTCGCCTGGGCGCAGGTGGTCGCGTTGCCCTCGACCGGCTTCGCCCGGCCGTCGTCCGTGGTGCAGGCGAGCGCCGAGGTCGCGGTGCCGAGCAGGGCGAGTCCGGCCACCGCGGCGACCGTGAAACCGGCACGCAGTCTGGTGCTGATGGGCATGGAGTTACTCCTCAGGGAAAAATCCGAACGGGGGATAACACACGCGGAGAACTGCGACCCTCCGTAGGAACCCCGACCACTGTTCGTGCGAATTACCCGAGAGTGATTAACCCGTCAGAGGGAAGACGACGCGGAGGGTATCGCACGCTCAGCACGCCTTCCCTGGTGGGCCGGAGTAGCCACCCGAACCGAGATCCGCGAGTTGCGCATCCGTGACCGACCATGCGAAGCGGCCCGCCGCCCACAGTGGGCGACGGGCCGCTTATCAGCGAAAACAGGTCAGTCGGCGACCGGCGGCGCGGGTTCGGAAACCGCCCCGCCCTGGTCGACGCCCGACTGCCGCTTCCCCAGCAGCGAATGCCGGCGGCTGTAGGCGAAGTAGATCACCACGCCGATCACCATCCAGGCGACGAACCGCAGCCAGGTCAGCACGGTCAGGTTCAGCATCAGCCACAGGCAGGCCAGGATCGCCAGCGGCGCGATGACCCACACGCCCGGCACGCGGAACGCGCGCGGCAGGTCCGGGCGGCTCTTGCGCAGCACCAGCACGCCCGCCGACACGAGGATGAACGCGAACAGCGTGCCGACGTTGACCATTTCCTCGAGCTTGTCCGCCGGGAAGAACGTCGCACCAGCCGCGACCAGCGCACCGACCACGAGCGTCGCGCGCTTCGGCGTCCCGCGGTCGCTCGTCTTGGCCAGCGAACGCGGCATGAGGCCGTCGCGGGACATCGCGAAGATGATCCGCACCTGGCCGAGCATCAGGACCATGACGACGGTGGTCAGACCGGCCAGCGCGCCGACGGAGATGACGTTCGCGGCCCAGTCGACGCCGTTCGCGGAGAACGCGGTGGCGAGCGTCTTGTGGCTGCCGTCGCCCGCCGAGGTCGACAGATCGGTGTAAGGCACCATGCCGACGACCACGAGCGACACCGCGACGTACAGGACGGTCACGATCGCCAGCGAGCCGAAAATGCCGCGCGGCACGGCCTTCTGCGGGTTGCGGGTCTCCTCCGCGGTGGTCGCGACGATGTCGAACCCGATGAACGCGAAGAACACGATCGACGCGCCGGCCAGCAGGCCGAAGATGCCGAACGAGCTGCTGCCGCCGCCGGCGAGGAGCGAGAACAGCGACTGGTCGACGCCGCTCGACCCGGATCCGGCGGGCTTGCCCTCGGGCACGAACGGCGTGTAGTTGCTGGACTTGATGTAGAAGAAGCCGAGGATGACCACGAACAGCACGACGGCGACCTTGATGCCGGTGATCACCATCGAGAACCGCGACGACAGCTTCGTGCCGAGCACCAGCAGCGTCACCAGCGCGGCCACGACGATGAACGCGCCCCAGTCGATGCCGAAACCGCCGCCGAGATCGATCGACGTCTTGGTGCCCTTGCCGAAGATGTACTCCAGCACGGTCTGCAGGTACGACGACCAGCCCTTGGCGACCGCGGCGGCGCCGACGGCCAGCTCCAGGATCAGGTCCCAGCCGATGATCCACGCCATGAACTCGCCGAAGGTGGCGTAGGAGAACGTGTACGCGCTGCCCGCGACCGGGACGGTGGAAGCGAATTCGGCGTAGCACAACGCGGCGAGCGCACAGGCGATCGCCGCGATCACGAACGCGACGGACACCGAGGGACCGGCGAAGTCCCCTGCCGTGCGCGCGGTGAGCGTGAAGATGCCGGCGCCGATGACCACCGCGACGCCGAAGACCGTGAGGTCCCAGGCGCTCAGGTTCCTGCGGAGTTTTGTCTCCGGTTCATCGGTGTCCGAAATGGACTGCTCGATCGACTTAGTGCGCCACAACCCAGTGCCGGGCAACGTTGACCTCCTGCGGTGACCTTCGTGGGGACCGGGCGCCACCCTAGCCTGTCAGTTGGGCGCCAGCTGCCCGGACAGTCAGCGCGTCTCGCGGTCGAGGTCGGGCTCCAGGTAAATCAGCGTCGCGACGGGGACTTTCGCGCGCACGCGGGCCTCGGCGTCGTCGATCGCACCGGCGATCGCGGCGGTGTCGAGACCGGGCACGAGCGCGAGCTTCGCGGCGACGAGCAGTTCGTCCGGGCCGAGGTACTGGGTGCGGATGTGGATGACGCGCTCGACCTTGCCCGCGGCCAGTTCGTCCACAATGGTCGCGAGATCGGTTTCGGTCGCGCCCTCGCCGATCAGCAGGCTCTTCATCTCGATGATCAGGATGACCGCGATGACGCCGAGCAGCACCCCGATGAACACGGTGCCGATGCCGTCGAACACCGGATTGCCGGTCAGCACCGAAAGCCCGACGCCGAGCAACGCGAACACGAGACCGAGCAGCGCGCCGGAGTCCTCCAGCAGCACGACCGGCAGTTCCGGCTCCTTGGCCTGGCGGATGAACCGCCACCAGCTCGCATTGCCCTTGATCTTGCGCGACTCGCCCATCGCGGTGTAGAAGCTGTAGCCCTCGAGGCAGATCGCGACGAGCAGGATGATCACCGCGACGACCGGTGTCTCCAGCGGCTGCGGCTCGATGATCTTGTGGATGCCCTCGTAGAGCGCGAACGCCGCGCCGAGGGTGAAGAGCATGAGCGCGACGATGAACGAGTAGAAGTACCGATCGCGGCCGAACCCGAACGGATGTTCCTTGGTGGCGCGCCGCTTCGAGGTCTTCTGCCCGAGCAGCAGCAGCCCCTGGTTCGACGTGTCGGCCAGCGAGTGCACCGCCTCCGCCAGCATCGACGACGACCCGGTGACCAGGAAGCCGACGAACTTGGCCACCGCGATCCCGGCGTTGGCGGCGAGCGCCGCGATGATCGCCTTGGTTCCCCCGCCAGCTGACACTTCCCGCTCCCTGCTCCGCGCCCGAATTGCCCGGTGGGAGCCTAGAGGAACCTTGGCGAAGGGGAGCGCTGGGCCTGACAATCAGCTGGTCAGATCACAGCTCGCAAGCCCCGGCGGTAGCCCGGAACAGCTGCGACCGCTCCCCGCCCAACGGGCGTACCCGCACCGCCGGATCCGCGGCGGGCAGCCAGACCGACTGTCCCCTCCGCAATTCCGCCTGTTCCCCGTCCGAGGCGAGCACCAGGAGGTCCCCTTCGGTGCACAGCAGGATCTGCGGACCGGCCGAATCGACCTCGATCTCGGTGTCCTCCCCGGCCGCCCATTCCATTCGGGACAGTTCGAATTCCGGGGCGTCCGTGTGGTACACCGCCATCCGCTGGCCGGCGCATTCTCCGTGCTGCACCGGCATTTCCCCGCACGCGAAGTCGACCACGCGCAGCAGCTCCGGCACGTCCACGTGCTTCGGGGTGAGGCCGCAGCGCAGGATGTTGTCCGAGTTCGCCAGGATCTCCACCGCGGTGCCGTGCAGGTACAGGTGCAGGTTGCCGGCAGGCAGGTAGATCGCCTCGCCCGCACGCAGGGTCAGGCGGTTGAGCAGCAGCGCGGCCAGCACGCCTGCGTCGCGCGGGTGGGTTTCGCCCAGTTCCAGGATCGTGCGGCATTCGGTCGCGAACTCGCCGTGGTCCTGGACGTGCCGGACGCACGCGTCGAGCACCTCCGGCAGCAATTCGTCCAGCGCGGACTGCGGCAGCGTGATCCAGGTGGTGAACAGCGCGCGCAACCCGGCCGGGTCCGGCTGGGCTTCCAGCAGGCCGGTGTACTTGCCCAGCCCGGGCGTCTCGATCGCCTTCAGCAGCTTGACCGTGCGGTGCGGGTCGCGGAACCCGGCGAGCGCGTGGAACTCCGTCAGCGCGCAGACCAGCTCCGGCTTCGCCGTGGGGTCCGGGTAGTTCCGGTTCGCGGCGTCGCGCGGGATGCCCAGCTTCTCCTCGCGGGCGTGTCCCTCCGCGGCCTGCGCCGCCGACGGGTGCGCCTGCATCGACAGCGGTTCTTCCGCGGCGAGGATCTTCAGCAGGAACGGCAGCCGGTTGCCCCAGCGCCGCGCGCAGTCCTCGCCGAGCTGGCCGACCGGATCGGCGTCGACGAGTTCGAGCAGGCTCACCTCGGCGCCGTCCGGGCCGAGCACGTGCGACGGGTCCCCTGGGTGCGCTCCCATCCACAGCTCGGCCTCGGGGTGCGGCGCCGGCACCGGACGGCCCTGCAGCTGCGGGATGGCCGTTCGCGATCCCCAGGCGTAGGGCCGTACGGCGTTGCGCAACAGCTCCACTGTCAACTCCCAATCCTTCCCGTCGGCACTGGGCCGACGCACGCGGCGGCGGAACCGCCTGCCCGCGTTCCCCCCTGCTCCCTCAGGCGGAGGCCGGTTCGTATCTCCCGGCCCCGCCGATGCTGCCCGCCGCCAGCCCCAGGTACACCGCGGCCAGCTCGAACCGCAGCGCCAGCACCGCGGCGCGGACGATCTCGTCCGCCTCGATCTCCTCGGCGGGCGCGATCAGGTCCGCGCCCGGCAGGAACTCCTCGGCCTGGTACCGGGCCGCCTCGGTGGCCGGACCGGTCCGCACCGACAGCAGCAGCACCCGGGTCGCGACTCCGCCGGGAGAGTCGTCCGGGTCGGCGAAAATGTCGCGCTCCGCCC
The DNA here is from genome assembly GCF_017312175.1 of Amycolatopsis sp. A1MSW2902. NCBI lineage: Bacteria > Bacillati > Actinomycetota > Actinomycetes > Pseudonocardiales > Pseudonocardiaceae > Amycolatopsis > Amycolatopsis sp. A1MSW2902. The sequence goes on along the minus strand of NZ_QJPO01000001.1, from coordinate 8,746,669 downwards.
CGCCGGACTGCGCGACCCGGCGCAACGCCGGGCGGGCCAGCGCCTGCCGGTAGTCCTCCACGTCGCACACCAGCGCGGCGTGCGCGGCGAAGGCGTGCGCCGCGTGCTCGCCGACCGCCACCGCGACCGGGTCGAGCCCCCACAGCAGCGGCACCCGGTCCGCGACCCGCAGCGCGAGCGCCTTCGCCGGATTGGCGAACGATTCGCGTGCCAGGTAGTCCTTCTCCGCTTCGAGGTCGAGCTGGTCGGCGAGCGCCTGCACGTCCGCGACCAGCAGGCCGAGCGCGTTCGCGGTGAGCAGCCCGGCCGCCAGCCCGCGCGGGAACGCCAGCTCCGGCGGCACCGGCACGCGCGGCGCGAGCAGCACGCCCTTGCCCGCCACCGATGCCGCGACCGGCCCTTCCGCCGGCGCGGACAGCACCACCGACGCGCCGAACCGGGCGGCGCGCTCCAGCGAAGCGGCCAGCTCGCGGTCGCCCGCGTCGTCGGTGTGCGCGAACACCACGTCGAGCGCGCCGATCCAGGCCGGCACCGATTCGGCCACCACGACCGGCACCGGGCACGACGGCGTGAGCAACGCGGCCAGCAGCCGGGTGAGCGTGCGGCTCACCCCTGGCCGGTCGATGAGCACCAGCGAACGCGGACGCCCGACGTCCAGCCGTTCGCTCAGCTCCAGTTCGGCCGCCGCCTCGGCGGTGGCCCGCACCTGCGCACCGGCCATCGCGGCGGCGCGCAGCAACCCCGCGCGGTCGGCATCGGCCAGCCGCGCGGAGTCGTCGAGCAGGGAATCGTCAAGCATGGTCAAGCACTGTCGCCGTGGTCAGCGGCCGAACCGGGCAGCGTCGCCTCGTCGAGCAGCAGCACCGGGATGCCGTCGCGGACCGGGTACACCCGGCCGCATTCGGTGCAGGTCAGCGCGTCGGCCTCGGCGTCGTCCGGCGTACCGGGACGCAGCGGGGCGTGATCCGGCGACGGGCACGCGAGGATCTCCAGCAGCTGTGCGTCAAGCGTGATGGCCATAGTTCCTCCATACCACGCGTCGTTGGGGTGTTGAGGGCGCCTTCCGGACACAATCCGGCGCCAGCCGGTCAGGCCCGGACAATGGCCAGCACCTCGGCGGTGAGCGCCTCGACCGCGGCCCGGTCGGCGGCCTCCACGTTGAGCCGCAGCAGCGGTTCGGTGTTGGAGGGGCGCAGGTTGAACCACGCGCCGCCGGGCAGCTGCACGGTGAGGCCGTCCAGCTCGTCGATCTGGACGCCGGACTTGCCCGCGTACGCGTCCTTCACCGCGAGCATCCGCGCGACCTGGTCGCTGACCGTCGAGTTGATCTCGCCGGACGCCGCGTAGCGCGAGAAGTCCTGGGTGAGCGCGGACAGCGGGCCGTTCTGCTCGCCGAGCGCGGCCAGCACGTGCAGCGCGGCCAGCATGCCGGTGTCGGCGCGCCAGAAGTCGCGGAAGTAGTAGTGCGCGGAGTGCTCGCCGCCGAAAATCGCACCGGTGCGGGCCATCTCGGCCTTGATGAAGGAGTGCCCGACCCGGGTCCGCACCGGCTTGCCGCCGTGCTCGGACACGATCTCCGGCACGCCCTTCGACGTGATCAGGTTGTGGATGACCGTTCCGCCCGGCTCCTTGGCCAGCTCGCGCACCGCGACCAGCGCGGTGATCGCGCTCGGGGACACCGGCTCGCCGCGCTCGTCCACGACGAAGCAGCGGTCCGCGTCGCCGTCGAACGCCAGCCCGGCGTCCGCGCCGACCTCGCGCACCTTGGCCTGCAGGTCGACGATGTTGGCCGGGTCGAGCGGGTTGGCCTCGTGGTTCGGGAAGGTGCCGTCGAGCTCGAAGTACATCGGCACGACCTCGATCGGCAGCCCCTCGAAGACCGTCGGGACGGTGTGCCCGCCCATGCCGTTGCCCGCGTCGACCACGATCTTGAGCGGCCGCGAGCCGGAGAGGTCGACGAGGTTGCGCAGGTAGGCGGCGTAGTCGCTGAGGACGTCGCGCTCGGAGACGGTGCCGCGCTGGCCGTCGAAGGCGGGAACGCCCTGCTCGACGGTGTCGCGGATCTCCGCGAGGCCGGTGTCCTGCCCGACCGGCGAGGCTCCGGCGCGGCACATCTTGATGCCGTTGTACTTCGCGGGGTTGTGGCTGGCGGTGAACATCGCGCCCGGCAGGTTGAGCGAACCGGAGGCGAAGTAGAGCTGGTCGGTGCTGGCCAGGCCGATCGTCACCACGTCGAGGCCCTGGGAGGTCACCCCGTCGGCGAACGCCGCGGACAGTTCCGGCGACGAATCGCGCATGTCGTGGCCGATCACCACGGCCGGCGCCTCGGGTTTGATGAGCAGCGCGAACGCGGCCCCGAAGTCCCGGACGAGGGCGGCGTCGAGCTGTTCGCCGACCACGCCGCGAATGTCGTAGGCCTTCACGATGCCCGAAAGGTCTGGCACGCCTTCTCCCCGCCGCTAGTTCCGTGGCGACGCCACTCGCGCCGCGGGCGAAAGCCTACCGGTCGGGAGGATGGCTCAGGCGCGCCCCGGGAGGACGCGCAGATGGCCGCGCCTGCCGGAGGGCCCTTCGGGCTCGGGCTGCGCGGGCGGGACGTCGGAGCGACCGGCCTCGCGCACCGCCTCGGCCAGCGCGGTCAACTCGTCGGCGGACTGCTCCGGAGCGGCGAAGGCCCCCTCGTGGCGGACGACTTCCCAGCCCTTCGGGACGGTCAGCCGCAGCGCGTGGGCCTCGCAGAGGTCGTAGGAGTGCGGTTCGGAAGCGGTGGCCAGCGGTCCGACGACCGCGGTCGAGTCCTGGTAGGCATACGTGAGCGTGGCGACAGCGGGTTCGAGGCAACCCGTTCGCGAACATTTCCGTACGCTCCGCACGATCCGAAACGATAGCGCGTCGCCGCAAGCGAGTACCGGCGACACGCGCGTTCCCCTGGCGACCGCATAGACTTGGCCGGTGGCGACGGCTCGTGACTACCGACAACGGCAGCGGCTGCGACGGGACCGGCACGGCCGGGGCCTGCGCGGAACGCTCTATCCGGCGACCCTGCCAGCGGCCGCGAGCCGCGCGGAACGCTTCGACGCGCTGGTGCTGGACGCCCTGGAGCCCATCGAGGCCCGCTGGCGACACGAACTGACGAAACTGGACGTAGCGGTAGACGACGTCCCCGAAGTCCGGATGGACGGCCGAGCCCCCGCAGACGGAGTGCTGCACGACGGCGCAGTGCCCCTGTCAAGGCTGGTCCCAGCCGGTGTCGACCGAGCAGGCCTGCCCACCCGCGCCCGCATCGTCCTGTACAGGCGTCCATTGGAAGCACGCGCCAAGGACCCGTCAGAACTGGCAGACCTGGTCCACGACGTCCTGGTAGAGCAGGTCGCAGGCTACCTAGGCGTAGAACCAGACGTCATCGAAGGCGACTGACGCACCCTCGTCCGTGAGGGCCACCCTCATTGACTCTGATTCCCTCAGGGTTCCCCTCACGTACGGCGACGGTCCGTGAAGGGCTCCTTCACGGACTTAGATTCCTTCAAGGAGCCCTTCACGGCCCGCCTGCCCCACTCGACCGCCCCGCGCCCGCCGGGATGCCGCCCCCACCCCCACTAAGCCGCAGCCGGTGCACCCAACCATCGAGGCATCCAGCCCCTCCCCCGCACCCCGATACGAAGCCTCCCTGCGGTTCGGGGGTGCTTGTCAAGGCATCTTTCCCGCCTTGACAAGCACCCCCGAACCGTCAGCACAATCAAGCTTCGGGGTGCCCCACGCAACCACCACGGCGATGTCGCCGCCAGGCGACGAGCCGCTCAGTCCCGCCCCCGAGAAGGAATAGCCGTCAACGCCGTAAACAACACCGCCGCCAGTTGCACCAGCAGCAACAACCCCCGCTCAGTCCCAGGGAACGTCACCGACACCTCCGAAGACTTCGCAGGCACCGACACGGCAACCTGATGCCCCCAAGCAGGCACGATCGGCACCGCTTTCCCGTCGACACTCGCCTGCCACCCAGCCTCCTGCTCAGCCGCCAGCACGAGCAACCGCCCAGTGGGCCCCTCAGAAGCCCGCACCCGCACATCCGGCAACCGAGCAGCCACCGGCGAAATCCCGGGATTAGTCCCCGGCGCACCCCCACCGGTCACGGCCTGCTTAGCCAACTCCGGCGAGATCAACGCCACCTCCCCAGACTTCGGCAGCAACCGCAACGTAGGCCGCCCATCCGACATCGGCGCAGCCACCGCGGCAAGATCACTGGCCGCCGCGGCGAACGCCCGAGCGTCCGTCCCCACTGGCAACACCACGTACTGCACCCCGGAAGCCGCAGCAGCTGCGAAAACCCGCTTTAGCGCCGCGACATCTCCCTGCCCCAGCCCACGCCGCCAGTCGGCCAGCCGCTCCGGCGTCCCCTTGACCGGCGCGAGCTCATCGTCCCCGAAAAGCGCCAGTCGACCACCGGTTTGCCGCACCTGCCCCGCGCTGACGTCCAGCACCGAACGCCCCGTAGCCGCGACATCCGCCGCCACCTCAGGCGCAAGCTGCGGCCGCGCCGTCGCCGTCAACGGCCCCTCGGACCCAGTCGCGACCGCCCCCACACCCAGCGCAGCCACCACCACAACCCCAGCGACCGCCAGGACCTTCGGCAACCACGCAGCAGGCATCGCGGAACCACCGCGCTGCCAAGTAGCCAGCACCGCCCACAACAACCCGGCCCCGACCACCAGCAACGGCACCCCGGCGTACCCAGACGCGGGTGCCCCGCCCTGCATCGGTGTCAGCTGCACCTGCCGCACCAACACGACGCCGATCAGCCCCAGCACCGCGAGCGCCAACCCGCCAACGACCTGCTTCCGCGGCCGCACCACGAGCGCGACCAGCGTCGCCGCGAGCACCACCACCCCGATCGGCCACGCTCCCGGCCCACCCGGCGTAAGCCCGGCAAGATCCGTAGCGGACGCGGGCGCGGCCGGACCGCCAAGACCTTGCAGCAGCAGTTCCGGATGCCGCAGCAGCACAGTCGGCCACGGCAGCAGCAGAACCAGCGGCAACAGCACCACGATCCCGACCGACGCCACCCGCCGAGCCAGCCCGGACGGCGCGGGCAGCACCACGAACCCGACCAGCAGACCCACCAGCGCGAGCCCGTGCGCGAGCGGCGAGAACGCCCCCAGCAATGCGACCCCGAACGCCGACAGCGCCGAGACGTGCAACCACCGCGTGCCCGGCCGAGTCAGCAACCGAACGATGCCCGCGACCACAAGCGGCAGCACGAGATGCACCACAACCACATCGAGCCGCCCCTGCGCGACCGACGCGGTCGCGGCAGGCAGCAACGCGTACGTCGCGGCAACGGCAGCGCGCACCCAGCGGCGCACGGCGAGCTTGCGAGTGGCGACGTACGCACTCAGCGCGGCAAGCGGGATGTCGCCGATGAGCAGGATCGCCACGAGCGCGGCCGGACCGCCGATCGGGGCGAAGATCGCGCCGATCGTGCCGAGCACCGGCAGCGTCGCGGGAGCGGGCGCACCGGTGCCGCCGGCGACCGAATGCCACGGCGACAGGTACGTCGACCAGATCTCGCCGAGCCCGCCGACCGGCAGCAGCTGGCCGCCCCACAGGTCGAGACCGAGCCGGCCGCGGTTGAGCACCAAAGCCAGCGCGGTGAGCAGAACGACCAGCACCACCGGCGGAGCGAAGACGGTTGCGGCGAGCACGCGTCGCCGGTTGACCTCCACGAACACCAGATCCGGTTCGGGCGCGGCGGGTTCCGGACGGGGCGACGGCGACGGCTGGGCCGCGGTCTCCTCGGCCGGTTCAGTGTCCTCTTCGGACACCGGCGCTTCCGGCAGCGTGACCGCGACGACCGTACCCGGCCGGCGCAGTCCCCGGCCGCGAGTGCTCAGCCCGCGCAGCGCACCGGCGGGCAAGGCGTCCGGACCGACCGGACGCGCGCCGGACGCGGCGAGCGCCTCCGGCGGAATCCACGCCGACTCCTGCTCGACGCTTTCCGGCACCGTCCCGAGTGCTACCTCGCTCTGTACCCCGCGCCGGACGAGTCCAACCACGCCGGCGCTGATCGCGTTGCGCAGCCTCGCGATCCGGCTCGTGAAGAGCCCGCGGACAGTGCCGGGTCGCGGCTGCTCGCGCCGCCGCGCACGGGCCGCGCGGAGATTTCCCTTGCCCCCGCACAAGTATCCGAGCGCGGCCAGTTCCGCGCCCGCTTCGGTGGTGCGCCGCAGCACGAAGAACACGAACGCGCGCAACACCAGCAGGACCGGCAGCCGGACGAGCCCGAACCAGAAGGACGGAGTCGAGCAGTTCACGAGAAAGACGCGTACGCCGTGCGAACGGTTCAGCGCGGCCAGCGGACGGCCGGCGGCGTCCGGGGTGCGCTGCCCGGTGGACACGGCGCGAGCGTGCCGGACGCGCGCGGAGGGCACCGACAGCACGAGCGAGCCCGCCGCGTTGGCGCGCCAGCCGAAGTCGAGATCCTCGCGCAGCAACGGGAAGTCCTCGTCGTAGCCGCCGAGCGCGTCCCAGAGTTCCCGCTGCACCAACGATCCGGCGCTCGGGACGGCGAGGACCTCGCTGGGTTCGCCGTCCGGCGCGGCCATCTGCTGGCGGTGCCCGGAGGCGTCGGTGGACAGCCCCGCCTCGACGATCAGCCGCGGATCGGTCCAGTCGGTGCCGAGCGGCCCGAGCACTTTCGCGGACGGGTTTTCCTCCGCGGCGCGGACGAGCTGGTCGAGGCAGTCGGGTTCGGGGGCGCAGTCGTCGTGCAGCACCCACAGCCACGTTCCCGGGTCGCCCCACCGTTCCACCGCGTGCGCGACGCCCGCGGCGACCGCCTCCGCGAACCCGGTTTCACTCGTCAGAGTGACAACTCCGGACAGCACCGGCTCCTCGGCGGCCACGCCCGGTTGTGCTGCGTCGGCGAGCAGTTTCGGGGTACGGTCGGTGGATCCGGTGTCCACGGCGAGCACGTGCCGCGGACGGACTGTGCTGCGCCGCAACGCGGAAAGCGCCAGCGGCAGCCATTCTTCGCCGTCGTGACAGACCACAATGGCCAGAACGGGCAACGTCCGCACAGCGGGCGGAACGACGGTGCGAGGCAAGAACGGCTCCTGCTCGGACGGGACGATGGGTGCGGTCACCCTACGGCCTGCGCGAACCCGCGGGCACCGGCCCACGCCGCGCGTCCGGCGGATCCCACCGCGTGGACGAACCGAGCACGAGAAAAAGTCCGCGAACGCCGAACCGGCGCGCTCACGTGAGGAACCGGCACCCGATCCAGCCGCGAGATCCGCGGCACACCGGGGTTTCAGCGGCGGAAGACGAAGATCACAAAGAGAACCACGGCACAGCACCGATTTCCGGCCGCCGTGACGGTACTTCTGCCCTCATGGCCGCTACTGGAGACGGCCGCACGAATCCGGCGAATGTGCCCGGCGCCACCTCGGCGAGGACTCCCATCCCGCCGTGCCGCGCCGGCCGCAGCACTCGCTCACCGCCGTGCCGACGGCGGGGCGCACCCCCGGTCCGCGTGGACCGGGGGAACCGAAACCCGTTTAGACAGCCCGTTTCTTCAGCTTGCGACGTTCCCGTTCGGACAGTCCGCCCCAGATGCCGAAGCGCTCGTCGTGCGCCAGCGCATACTCGAGACAGTCGTCCTTGACCTCGCAGCCAAGGCAAATCCGCTTGGCCTCGCGGGTCGAGCCGCCCTTCTCGGGGAAGAACGCCTCCGGGTCGGTCTGCGCGCACAGGGCGCGCTCCTGCCAGTCCTGCTCCTCGGGGACGTCGAAAAGGTCGGTCAGATCCCCGAGCTGCTGCTCCGGGTTCTCTCCCCAACCCACGACGTGCCCCCATTCCCTGTTGTCCGCTTCCAACCGCACGTCCGCCTCCTCGCTCCTACGCACTCCCCAGGCTGGCGGTGGTGAAACGACACCCGCTGCCCCCTCCGACAGCGAATGACATCACTGTGATTACACCTGTGTAGTGCGGCCAGGTCAAGCCGAGTAGCGAGTTCGGGGGATCTCTGTGCCCGGGTGCGCAAGGGGACACGCCGAAGACTTCACACCGGGCATACGGAAGACTGGTGGGGTGCAGAGATCAGCAGTGCGTCCGAGCCCGATCTTCCTCGGCATCCTCGCCGTCGCCGTCGCCGGTGGTTTCCTGGCTGCATACGGTGATTCCACGACTCTTCTCGGTTCCCGCGACCCGATGTTCATCGCGGGCGTCGTGCTGCTCGTCCTGGGCGGCTGGATGGCGTCTCTGACGCTCCACGAGTTCGGGCACGCCTTCGTCGCCTTCCGCGGCGGTGATCACGAGATCGCTCACAAGGGGTACCTCTCGCTGGACGTCCGGCGCTACGCCGACCCCGTCCTGTCCTTCGTGCTTCCGCTCATCTTCTTGCTGATCGGCGGCATCCCGCTGCCCGGCGGCGCGGTGTGGATCAACCGCGGCGCGCTGCGCAATCGCGCGACGGCCTCGTGGACCTCGCTGGCCGGTCCGCTCAGCAACCTCGCCGTCGGCGCCGCGCTGTGCCTCGCGACGATGCTGATCCCGATGGCGACCGGTCTCTTCTACGCGATGTCGTACCTCGCGCTGCTGCAGATGATGACCTTCCTGATCAACATCCTGCCGGTGCCGGGGCTGGACGGCTGGGGTGCGCTGGAGCCGTACCTCTCGCCGCAGGCGCGGGCGTTCGGCGCGCGGGTGCGGCCGTGGGCGCCGCTGGTGCTCTTCGCGCTGTTCTTCCTTTTCCGGCCGGTGTCGGATCTGCTCTGGACGATCGCCGGGCACATCTACGAACCGCTCGGCGGGAACGCGGCCGCGGCCTACATCGGGCAGAGGGCGTTCCTCTTCTGGCGCTGACCGCTCAGGCCCACTCCCGGTGGGCCATGAGCCACGCGTGCGCACGCTTCCAGACCTTTTTCAGTCCGGAGCGCTCGCCGAGGTAGTCGCCCGCCGCGCCGACCACCGGCAGCATCCCGAGTGCCCGGTGGAACCATCGGCCGCGCGGGCGCTTCTCGAGTTCGCCGGTGATCCCCCACAGCGACTTGCCGAGGTGCCAGAGCGTGCTGGCGACGGCTTTCGCGGTCACCTTGCCGTGTTTGCGGTGGGATTCGTCGAGTTCCTCGGTGAGCCGCGCGGTCTCACTGTCCTCAGCGGACTTCGCGGACTTGTCGTGCTTGGCACCCGACGCGAGGTCGGCGTCGATGTCGCGTTCGAACAGCACCGAGGCGATCAGCCGGACGCGGCTGCCGACGTCGGTCACGCCGTACTCCCCCGCGATCGCGCACAGCACCAGTCCCTGCGACGCCGCGCCGAGGGTGTCCTGCACCGGCAGCCGGTCGGCGAGCGCGCCGCCGAGTCCGGGGATCGAGGTCAGCAGCGAGGTGAGCCTGCCGACGCGGTTGACCCACCAGCTCGCGCGCTGGTCGATGTCCATCGCCGCCCATCCCGCGGTGCCCGGCACCTTCACCGAGGTCAGGGCGCGGAGCATTTTCTTCTTCAACCCGGCGTCGACGAATTCGCCCTCGCCGCGCCGGGCGCGCGCCTGCATGCCGAACGGGTCGGCCTCGCGCAGCGCGTCGATCATCGGCGCGCAGGCCCGGACGAACGGACGCAGGATCGCCACGACCTGACGGTCCGAAATGGCCTCAGACACGGACGCCTCCCTTCGCCGCGGCCCGGCCGAGCCCGCCGCCGAGGACCAACGCGGCGGGCAGGGCACTCGCGCCGAGCAGCAGCAGCGCGCGCCAGTCCTGGACGAGCACGACGTCGCCGCCCGGACCGAACAGGCCGACCCCGAACACGACGAGTACCCACACCAGCAGCGGCACGAACGACAGCCCCGGGCGGACGAGCTTCGCCGCGGTCAGCACCAGCCACGGCGTGGTGACCGCGCCGACCACCGCGGTGACCGGCAACGGCACCTCGCCGAGCGGGCCGACCCGCAGCGGGAGGAAGAACAGTTCGAGCAGCGCCAGCACGACCGCGTCGAACGCCAGCAGTGCCAGCATCAGCCGCTGGTCGCGCGTGAGCGGGGCGGACACCGTCACCACCCGCCGAACAGATCGGTCTCGGCGCCGGCCGCGTCGCCGTGGGCGAGCACGAAGTATTCGGCGGACGGGATCGGCTGCGCGATGTTGTTGGTCAGCGCGAAGTGGCTGACCGCGCCGTCGACCACGGTCAGCTGGGTTTCGTGCGCGCGCAGTGCCGCCAGCTTGGTCTGCCGGTGCGCGGAGATGTCGACCACGGTGGTGATCTTGCCGTCCGGAGTGGACGGAAGCTCGCCGTCGTCAGCCACCCGGAACGGTGATGTTCCGTCGGCACGCAGTTCGGCGAGCCCGGCGGCGAGCGCGGCCTCGGACTGGACCACGTGGAAGACCCGCTGGACCGAGGGGGCGTCCGGGGCCGCCGCCATGGTGATCTCGTGCGCGCGGATGTGGTCGGGATGGCCGTAGCCGCCGAAGGAGTCGTAGGTGACGACTACCTGCGGGGCGAAATCGTCGATGAGCTCGCGCAGCTGAGCGGTCTGCTCCGCCGCCGACCCGCCGGTGAACGCCCGCGGGTGCTCGGCGGCGGGCGTGCCCGCCATGCCCGAATCGCGCCACCGGCCGATGCCGCCGAGGTACTCGTGCCGGGCAAGGCCGAGCGCGGCGGCCGCGGCGGCCATCTCCCCGGACCGGTACCCGCCGAGCTGGTCGGCCTCCGCCGCGACGAGCCGCGCCAGCCGCGGCGGGACGATTTCGCCCTCTTCGCCGAGCGTGCAGGTCACGACGCACACCTCGGCGCCTTCCGCGCCGTAGCGGGCGATGACGCCGCCGGTGGCGATGCTTTCGTCGTCCGGGTGCGCGTGGACCAGCAGCAGCTTCCGCTTCACGCCCTCAGGTTAATGACCGTCGCGTCCGCGCCCGGGAGGCCGACCCCCGGCGCGGCGCTCGAGACCGGAAATCGGCGGCGTGCACGGGAAAATGCATCCGCATCCCACCACGTCGGACCAGCGTCCCGGACCGTGGGCGTTCCCTTCCGCGGAACGTTCCGCGGTTCGGAATACGCGGGCAAGGACGCAAGATGCTCGGAACACCCACCGAGCACCTTTCGCCGTCCGGGCCGCCGTGTCCGCGTTCGGCGACGGGAGCGTTCTTTCGCTTCACGAGATCGGACCAATTACTTGTCACTTCGGGTTCGTCGCGGCCGCGTGACTACTCCATTAGCTGGGGTACCGCGTACGGAACGGGGCGGTTATTGTCCGCCGGGCCTATCGGTCCGCTGGACTGAACTGCCACTCGAACCGGTTCCGAATTTCCGTGATCAACTACTGACCGTAGTCGATCAAGTGCGGAAACCACGGTGCAACCAGGGGGCACGAGATATCTGTTCCGCAACGATCTCACTGAGAGTGTCCGGATCGATAGGTTTGCCGTCTGTCCAATGCCTAAGTTTCACGGCTACGGTGAGCAACGCGATACCGATCGGTGCTTGCGCGTCAGGAAGAGCCGCCTCGCAAACCCGCGACGGCGTCGAGCAAGGAGAATGAATGTTAGTGACGACTAGGTCGCGCGCCGCGAAACTCGGCGCGTTCGTCGCGGGCGCGGCCCTTCTGCTCTCCGCATGCGGTGGTGGCGGAGGCGGCAACAGCGCGGTGCAGACCGGGCAGGCATTCGCCGACTGCGACAAGAACCCGAACACCTGCAACGCGGCACAGGCCGATCAGCTCCAGCAGGGCGGCGACGTCACCTACGCGATCGAGAAGAACGTCCCGAACTGGAACGTCATCTCGGCCGAGGGCAACGTCTTCGAAACCGGCGAGGTCACCAAGGGCCTGCTGCCCTACACCTTCTACGCGACCCCCGACCTCAAGCCGGTCCTGAACAAGGACTTCGTCGAGTCGGCCGAGGTCACCAGCACCAGCCCGCAGACGGTCGTCTACAAGCTGAACCCGAAGGCCGTCTGGTCGGACGGCACGCCGTTCTCCGCCGACGACTTCATCTACAACTACAAGGTCCAGAACGGCAAGGACTGCCCCGACTGCGCCGCGGCCAGCACCGCGGGCTACGACCAGGTCAAGTCCGTCACCGGTTCCGACAACGGCAAGACCGTGACGGTCGTGTTCGACAAGCCGTTCACCGACTGGAAGCTGCTCTGGAGCTCCGGCGGCGCGATGTACCCGGCGCACCTGGCCAAGCAGCACGGCGACACCAACACCCCGGCCGGCCTCGCGTCGTCCTTCAAGTGGTTCGGCACGACTGTCCCGACCTGGTCGGGCGGCCCGTGGAAGATCTCGAAGTTCGTCAACAACCAGTCGGTCACCGAGGTCCCGAACGACAAGTACTGGGGCGCGAAGCCGAAGCTGAACAGCGTCATCTTCCGCGTCATCACCGACGCGACGCAGGAGCCGACCGCACTGCAGAACAACGAAGTGCAGGTCATCTACCCGCAGCCGCAGGTCGACCTGATCAACCAGGTCAAGAACATGCCGAACATCTCCTCGTTCATCGGCCTCGGCCTGACCTGGGAGCACTTCGACTTCAACCTGAAGAACCCGGCGCTGGCCCAGAAGCCGCTGCGCCAGGCGCTGTTCACCGCGGTCAACCGCAAGGACATGATCGCCAAGACCGTCGGCCAGTTCACCAACAAGGTCGAGCCGCTCAACAACCACAACTTCGTGCCGCAGCAGACCGGCTACAAGGACACGGTGAGCGCGACCGGCCAGGGCTCCGGTGACATCGAGAAGGCCAAGAAGATCCTGACCGACGCGGGCTACAAGCTGGCCAACAACCAGCTGTCCGACCCGAGCGGCAAGCCGATCCCCGAGCTGCGCATCCGCTACACCGTCGGCAACCAGATCCGGCAGAACGAGTGCGAGCTGTTCGCGCAGACCGCGGCTCAGCTGGGCGTCAAGGTGAAGGTCCAGTCCACCGACGACCTCGGCCAGACCACCACCAGCGGCGACTACGACGTCATCGTGTTCGCGTGGGTCGCTTCGCCGTTCCCGTTCGGCGGCGCGATCCAGAACTGGGGCACCGGGCAGGGCAACAACTACGGCAAGTACAGCAGCCCGCAGGTCGACAGCCTGATGGCGCAGGCCAACGCCGAGACCGACCAGACCAAGGCGGCGGACCTGCTCAACCAGGCCGACCAGATCATGTCCGAGGACGCGTACGTGCTTCCGCTGTACCAGAAGCCGACCTTCATCGCCTCGTCGGACAAGATCGCGAACATCCGCAACAACTCGACCCTCGACGGGCCGGTGTACAACATGGCGGAGTGGGGCATCCGGAAGTGATCAACGACCGGTAGATTCCCGCAGGACAACCGGTGAAGGGCCGGCCGCAAAGCCGGCCCTTCACCGTATCCGCGAACAATTGCCCTTTTAGTTCCCGAACACCACGATTGCCCCGTTACGTCGCCAAGGCCCTGCCACCACGAGCGGCGGGCGCCGGCAGAACACCGTCCAGAGCAGGAAGACCTCCATGCTTGCCTTCGCACTGCGCCGGCTTTTCGTCTCGGTGCCGATCCTCATCGTGTCGACGTTCGTCGTCTTCGTGATGGTGTCGCTTTCGGCCAACCCGTTGACCCCGCTGATCGCGAGAAACCCGCCGCCGCCCCCTCGCACCATCGAGCTCGAACGCATCCGGCTGCATCTCGACCAGCCGATTCTCGAGCGATACTGGCACTGGATCACCGGCGTGCTGCACGGTGATTTCGGGCCCTCGGTCCAGTCCACCATGAACATCGGCAGCGAGGTGTTCGGCCGGTTCGGCGTGACGCTGCGGCTGATCGTGCTCGCCATGGTGGTGGCGCTGATCCTCGCCGTGCTGATCGGCGTGATCAGCGCGTCGCGGCAGTACTCCAAGTTCGACTACACCGCGACCTTCTTCGGCTTCCTCTTCCTGTCGATGCCGTCGTTCTGGTTCGCCCTCGTGCTGAAGCAGATCGGCATCTCGATCAACACGACGGTCGGCGACCAGGTCTTCTACACCATCGGTTCCTCGTCGGTGGTCGCCGCGGGCGGGTTCTGGTCCCAGTTCGGCGACGTGCTCGGCCACCTGATCCTGCCGACGATCTCGCTCGCGCTGACCAGTTACGCGGCCTGGAGCCGCTACCAGCGCGCGTCCATGCTCGAGGTGCTCAACAGCGATTACGTCCGTCTCGCCCGGGCCAAGGGCCTGCCGCGCTGGACGGTGACGCGCAAGCACGCGCTGCGCAACGCGCTGATCCCGCTGACGACGGTGACCGCTCTCGACATCGGCTCGATCCTCGGCGGTGCCGTGGTGACCGAGACCGTGTTCCAATGGCAAGGCGCGGGCGCTTTCCTGCTGGACGCGATCAAGCGAAGCGACGTGTACGCGGTGGAAGCGTGGCTTCTCATCGCGGCCACGTTCATCATCCTGCTCAACTTGGTCGCCGATCTGCTCTACGGCCTGCTCGACCCGAGGATCCGCTATGCCTAACGACGTATTCGACACCCCGCCCACCACCCTGGGCGGCGCTCGGTTCGCTCCGGACGACCCGCAGACCCCGCAGGGCGCGCCGGAACGCGAGTTCACGGTCAAGGAGCGCAGCCAGGCTCAGCTGGTTTTCCGGCGGTTCCTGCAGCACCGGCTCGCGATGATCAGCCTCGTCGTGTTCGTGCTGATCATCCTGTTCGCCTATGTCGGAGCCGCGATCTGGAAGTACAACGCGGCCGACATCACCGACCAGAACTCGGCGCCGCCCTCGGGCGACCACCCGTTCGGCACCGACGCGGTCGGCCACGACACCCTCGCGCAGGTCATGCGCGGGACGCAGATCTCGCTGCAGATCTCGATCCTCGTCGCGATCTTCGCGACCGTCGTGGGCACCGTGTGGGGCGCGGTCGCCGGTTATTACCGCGGCTGGCTCGACACGGTCCTGATGCGCATCGCCGACCTCGTGCTCACGCTGCCGCTGCTCGCGGTGGCCGCGGTGCTCGGCCACCAGTCCGGCGGCACGTGGTGGCTGATCGCGGTCGTCATCGGCGGGCTCTACTGGGCTTACGTGTCCCGGGTGGCGCGCGGTGTCGTGCTTTCCTTGCGCGAGAAGGAGTTCGTCGAGGCGTCGAAGGCGCTCGGCGCGAGCGACAGCCGGATCATCTTCCGGCACCTGGTGCCCAACGCGCTCGGCGCGATCATCGTCAACCTGACGATCCTCGTGTCGATCGCCATCCTGCTCGAGACGGCGCTGTCGTTCCTCGGCTTCGGCGTGCAGCCGCCGGACACCTCGCTCGGGCTCCTCGTGAGCAGCGCGCAGACCGCGATCGACACGCGGCCGTGGCTGTTCTACTTCCCGGGCATTTTCATCATCCTGATCGCGCTGACGATCAACTTCATCGGGGACGGCCTGCGGGACGCGTTCGACCCCCAGCAGACGAAGGTGCGCGCATGACCGAGAACGGCTCGCAAGGACGCGGCGGCGATCCCGTCCTCGTCGTTGAGGACCTGACCGTGCAGTTCCCGACCAGCGAGGGCGTGGTCAGCGCCGTGCGCGGCGTGAACTACCAGCTTCGCCGCGGCGAAGTGCTCGGCATCGTCGGCGAATCGGGTTCCGGCAAGTCGGTGACCTCGCTCGCGGTGATGGGCTTGCTGCCGAAGACCGCGAAGGTGTCCGGCTCGATCCGGTTCGGCGGGCAGGACCTGCTGAAGTCGAACGAGAAGGAACTGAACCGGGTCCGCGGCAAGGGCATCGCGATGGTCTTCCAGGACCCGATGACCTCGCTGAACCCGGTGTACACGGTGGGCGACCAGATCGCCGAGGCGATCACCGCGCACCACGACGTGCGCAAGGACGTCGCGAAGAAGCAGGCGATCGAACTGCTCGACCTGGTCCGCATCCCGAACCCGGCGCAGCGCGCGGACGAGTACCCGCACCAGCTGTCCGGCGGCATGCGCCAGCGCGTGGTGATCGCGATCGCGATGGCCAACAACCCGGACGTGATCATCGCGGACGAGCCGACCACCGCGCTCGACGTGACGGTGCAGGCGCAGATCCTCGAGGCACTGCAGGCCGCGCAGAAGGAAACCGGCGCGGCGATGGTGCTGATCACGCACGACCTCGGCGTGATCGCGGGGCAGGCGGACCGGGTGCACGTGATGTACGCGGGCAAGGTCGTCGAGTCCGGCACGGTCGACGACATTTTCTACAACCCGCGGATGCCGTACACGCTGGGCCTGCTCGGCAGCCTGCCGCGGCTGGACGTGAAGACCGACCGGCTCACGCCGATCACCGGTTCGCCGCCCGCCACGCAGAACATGCCGCCGGGCTGCCCGTTCAGCCCGCGCTGCCCGCTGTCGCAGCCGATTTGCGACGAGGAGGAGCCCGCGCTCGTGGCGGGACCCAACGGCCAGCACGCGGCCTGCCACTTCACCGAGCAGGTCGTCGGGAAGGACCCGGCCGAGCTGTTCAGCGCCACCTCGGCCGACGCGGCAGCCGTCCCGGTCGCCGTGGAGGCCGCCGCGACCGACACGGAGACGAACCGATGAGCGAGGCCACGACGGGGCAGGCGCCCGTCCTCTCCGCGCAGAACCTGGTCAAGCACTTCCCCATCCGCGGCGGCGGCCTGATCCGCCGCGTCTCGGGGGCCGTGCAGGCGGTGTCGGACGTGTCGTTCGACATCTACCCGCACGAGACGCTCGCGCTGGTCGGCGAATCCGGCTGCGGCAAGTCGACCACCGCCCGGGTGGCGCTGGCACTGCAGCCGCTCACCAGCGGCAAGGTGACCTACGAGGGCAAAGACCTCGCGACGATGGGCAAGCGCGAACTGCAGCGGCTGCGGCGCAGCATGCAGATCGTGTTCCAGGACCCGTACGCCTCGGTCGACCCGCGGCTGCCGGTGAACGAGATCATCGCCGAACCGCTGCGCATCCACGGGCTGTACGAAAAGGGCGGCAAGCAGCAGGTCCGCGACCTGATGAAGACCGTCGGCCTGCGCCCGGAGCACGGCAACCGGTTCCCGCACGAGTTCTCCGGCGGCCAGCGCCAGCGCATCGGCATCGCCCGCGCGCTCGCGTTGAAGCCGAAGGTGCTGGTGCTGGACGAGCCGGTGTCCGCACTGGACGTCTCGATCCAGGCCGGCGTGCTGAACCTGCTGAAGGACCTGCAGGCGGAACTCGGCCTGTCGTACCTGTTCGTGTCCCACGACCTCTCGGTGGTGCGGCACGTGGCCGACCGGATCGCGGTGATGTACCTCGGCAAGATCGTCGAGACCGCGCCGTCGGAGGAGCTGTTCCAGACCCCGGCGCACCCGTACACGCAGGCGCTGATCTCGGCGATCCCGGTGCCGGACCCGCGCAAGGAGCGGACCCGGCAGCGGATCGTGATCACCGGCGACGTGCCCAGCCCGGCCAACCCGCCGTCGGGCTGCCGGTTCCGCACCCGGTGCCCGAAGTTCGCGAACCAACTGGACGACGCCGGACGCGAGAAGTGCAAGACGGAAGAGCCCGCTTTGGTGGACCGGGGGCACGCGCACCCGGTGGCTTGCCACTTCGCGGAGAGTCTGCAGTTGATCTGACGCAGGGTGTGGAAAGGGGCCTCGCGCTTAACGGTGCGAGGCCCCTTTTTCATGACCGGCCGAGCGGGGTGTGGCGCGCGACCTCGTTACAGCGATGCGCAGCGTCGGCCGCACGGTATGGCTCCCCCCGCTCCCGCTGTCCGCTGCGGGCTGGCGTGCGATGGCGAGGTCCGTGAAGGGCTCCTTGGGGGAATCAGATTCCCCCAAGGAGCCCTTCACGGACGTCAGCAGGAGCGGAGAAGCAGCGCGTACCGGATCAGGTCGCGCCGCGGGTCCAGTTCACCGCCGAGCCGAAGGGCCCCTGCATCGGCGGACCGGGCGTCAGGCCGGAGATTCCCTTGCCCACCGCCAAAGTCTCGGCTTCCTGGAACAGCGGGATCACGACGTTTTGGGACCACAGCTGCGGTTCCAGCGTCTTGAGCGAGTCGGCGATCGTCGCCGAACCGGTGAGGGCGGAGTCGATCGTCGCCTGCAAGCTCTGGTCGCACATTCCCGCGGGATTCGCCGGGATCACGGGCTTCGTCTTGTCCACCGGCGCGGGTTCCGGGGCGCAGCCGTAGCTGGAGGCCAGCACCGTCGCCGGGTCGCCGCCGACGGGTTGGCCCACGACGGCGATGTCGACGCCGACGGTGCTGTTCGAGTCCGGGCTCGCCTGCTGTTTCCCGTTCACCACCGGCATTGCCAGCAGCGACGAGTACAGGTCACGCGGCTGCGGTTTGATCTGGTTGACCTCGATGCCGCCCGCGACCAGCTCCGACGCCAGTTCCTTCGCGATCGACGCGTACGGTTCCTGTTCGCCGGGCGACGCGAGGACGATCGACAGCGTCTTGTTTCCCTTGCGCCACACGCCGGCTTCCTTTTTGTACCCGGCGGCGGTGAAGTACTGCTCGGCCTTGGTCGCGTCCGGCGCGGCGGGCGGGCCGGCCGGAATGGTGGGGGCGTATCCCTTCGCTGAAGGCGGGAGGACCTGGGCGTCCGCTTTGAGCGTCGCGGACGGGCCGCCCTTCGCGCCGGTCGTGATCAGCTTTCCGCGATCCAGCAACGCGGCGATGCCCGCGCGGACTTGGGGGTCGGAAAGCGTCGCGCTCACCGGGCGCAGCAGCACCGACGCGGTCAGCGGACGCGGCACCGTGTGCAGTTTGACCGCGGAGCCCAGGTCGTTCAGCAGCTGCAGGCCGGTGGAATCGGTGCGAGTCAAGGAGAACTGGTCGTTGCCACTGCGCAGTGCGGTCGCGATGCCGGACGCGTCGGAGCGGCGCAGGATCAGCGTGTCGACCGCGGCCGGCTTTTCCCAGTACCGGTCGTTGCGCTGGAGGGTCGCTTCGCCGCGGGCGGTGTCGATCGTTTTGATCGCGAACGGTCCGGCTACCGCGGGGAAGCTCGTCGCGAGGGCGTTCGTCCAGCCGCCGGGCGAGTCCTTGAGCAGGTGCTGCGGCAGCAGGTTGTCGAACAGCGTCTGCCAGGCCGGATACGGCTTGCTGAAGGTGACCTCGACGCCCTTGCCGCCGTCGCGGGATTCGATGTCCGAGATCAGCCGGTACCCGGCCGGGTCGATCACGCCGGGGTTCGTCTTCATCGCGTTGGCGAGATAGATGAAATCCTCGGTGGCGATCGGGGCGCCGTCGGACCACGAGGCGTCCGGGCGGATCACGTACTTGACCGTGAACGGCACCTGCGAGACGACCTCGGCGGAGACCATCAGCGTCTTGTCGAGCGTGCGCGTGCCGTCGTCGGACTGGCGGAACACCGAGGGCAGCAGCAGCTGCGACAGCGCCGTGGTGATCGTCGACGAGTCCGCGATGCTGTGCGGGTTGTAGCCGCCGACCACGTCGTCCACGCCGACCACGATCTGCGACAACGACGCCGCGCTGGTCGTGCTCGACGGCGGGGCCGACGTGACCACCGGGGGCGGCGGGGTGTTCGAACACGCGGCGAGCAGTACTCCCGCCAGCGCCAGGACCGGCGCAAGCCGGCGTCCGAATCGCACGCTCGTCCTCCTGAAAGTTCCCGCCGCGCTCCGTGGTCCGAGCGGACATGCTGCCACGCCAGGGCGGGGGCCGGCATCGAGATTCCCACATCGGCCGCCTCTCCGTGACACCGGAGTGGATACCGCCATAAGAGTGGACGCACGAACCGCTGCCGGGGTTCACGCGAAAGGGCGCCTCCCGGGAACGGGAGGCGCCCTTTTTCACCTGCGAGAGGTTCAGCTGTTGTTGTCGCGGCTCTTGGCCCGCGAGCGCTCCTTGGCGCGGGTGTTGATGTCGAGCGTGACCTTGCGGACCCGCACGACCTCCGGCGCGACCTCGACGCATTCGTCGCTCGCGCAGAACTCCAGCGCCTCTTCGAGGCTGAGCTTGCGCGGGCGGGCCAGCGTCTCCATCACGTCGGCCGAGGACTGCCGCATGTTGGTGAGCTTCTTTTCCTTGGTGATGTTGATGTCGAGGTCCTCGAAGCGCGGGTTCTCGCCCACGACCATGCCCTCGTACACCTCCGCGCCGGGCTCGACGAAGAACGTGCCGCGGTCGGCGAGCTGGATCATCGCGTACGCGGTGATCGGGCCGGACCGGTCGGCGACCAAGGAGCCGCTGTGCCGGGTGCGGATCTCGCCCGCCCACGGGAAGTAGCCCTCGAACACGTGGTTCGCGATGCCGGTGCCGCGGGTTTCGGTGAGGAAGTCGGTGCGGAAGCCGATGAGGCCGCGCGACGGGAGCACGTAGACCAGCTTGATCCGGCCGGTGCCGTTGCCGCTCATGTCCTCCATGCGGCCCTTGCGGGACGCGAGCAGCTGCGTGATCGCGCCGAGGTGCTCCTCGGGCGAGTCGATGTACAGGCGCTCGAACGGCTCGTGCAGCTTGCCGTCGATCGTGCGCAGCACCACCTGCGGCTTGCCGACGGTGAGCTCGAAGCCCTCGCGGCGCATCTGCTCGACCAGGATGGCCAGCGCCAGCTCGCCGCGGCCCTGCACCTCCCAGGTGTCCGGGCGCTCGGTGGGCAGGACGCGGATCGAGACGTTGCCGATCAGTTCCTGGTCGAGGCGGGCCTTGACCAGCCGCGCGGTGACCTTGTCGCCGCCGTTGCGCCCGGCCAGCGGCGAGGTGTTGACGCCGATGGTCATCGAGATGGCGGGCTCGTCGACGGTGATCCGGGGCAGCGCGACCGGGTTCTCCGCGTCGGCGAGGGTGTCGCCGATGGTGATGTCCGGGATGCCCGCGATCGCGACCAGTTCGCCCGCGCTGGCCTCGGACGCCGGGACGCGGGTGAGCGCCTCGGTGACGAGCAGCTCGGAGATCCGGACGTTCTGCACGGTGCCGTCCTCGCGCATCCAGGCGACGGTCTGGCCCTTGCGGAGCTTGCCGGCGTGGATGCGGATCAGCGCGATGCGGCCGAGGAAGTTCGACGCGTCGAGGTTGGTGACCAGCGCCTGCAGCGGGGCGTCCAGGTCCGCGGCCGGGGCCGGGACGTGCTGGAGCAGGGTCTCGAACAGCGGGTCGAGGTTCTCGCTGTCGGGGAGGCCGCCGTCCTCGGGCTGCTCGAGCGACGCCTTGCCGGCGCGCGCGGAGGCGTAGACGACCGGGAGGTCGAGGATCGCGTCGAGGTCGGCGTCCTCGATGTCGCCGGCCAGGTCGAGCAGCAGGTCGTGGGTCTCCTCGACGACCTCGGAGATCCGCGCGTCCGGCCGGTCGACCTTGTTGACCAGCAGGATCACCGGCAGCTTCGCCTCGAGCGTCTTGCGCAGCACGAAGCGGGTCTGCGGCAGCGGGCCCTCGCTCGCGTCGACCAGCAGCACGACGCCGTCGACCATGGAGAGGCCGCGCTCGACCTCGCCGCCGAAGTCGGCGTGGCCCGGGGTGTCGATCACGTTGATGGTGACCGTGCCCTCGGGGGTCTGGCGGTGGATCGAGGTGTTCTTCGCGAGAATGGTGATGCCCTTTTCCCGCTCGAGCTCACCGGAGTCCATCACGCGGTCGACCAGCTCGGCGCGTTCGGCGAAGGCGCCGGACTGGCGGAGCATGGCGTCGACCAGGGTCGTCTTGCCGTGGTCGACGTGGGCGACGATCGCGACGTTGCGCAGGTCGGGCCGGGTCTTGCCGGACGCGCGGCCGGTTTCGACCGCGGTGGCGCTGGCTGCGGGCACGCGAAGACTCCTGAACTTCGAAGAATAAAGGCGGGTGGCACCGCGCGGCGACGGGATGACGGGCACCGGACACAGCGACCGGCTCTCGCTGACCGGCTTTGGCCACACGCGGACTTCAACCAGGATACCTGTTGGGTTGGTGTGAGGAGCGCCACGCCCTATGATCGGTTAGGCTCACCTAACCTGATGGGTGTTCTTGACGGCCGGTTTGAGGAGTGCGCGGTGGGGAAAAAGGGCGCGGACGATCCTCGGGCTGTGGTGCGGAAGTTGATGAAGGCCGGGAAGGTCAAGAAGAAGTGCTGCCGGTCTAAGGATCGGTGTAAGAAGTGTCCGGTTTTGGCGTTGAAGAAGGCTAAGAAGCAGGTGGCTAAGGCTGCTTGATCCCCGTTCGTCTTCGGCTCGTCGCCTGGCGGCGACATTGCTTTTGGGGAGTGCGGTGGGGCACCCCGAAGCTTGATTGTGCTGACGGTCTGGGGTGGCTTGTCAAGGCGGGAAAGATGCCTTGACAAGCCACCCCAGACCGCAGGAGAGCTTCGTATCGGGGTGCGGGGGTGGGCTGGGTGCACCGATCGTTGGGTGCATCGGCGGCGGTTTCTCGCGGCGTGGGGCTTGCGCCCCAATGGGGATTTTTCATCCTGGTTTGTGCTGGTCATGGTGGGTTGGCGGGGTGTGGTAGTTGTCAGGCCGGGGTGGGCTGGGCGGTGTCGCGGACGGCTTGTTCGTGCTGGGTGAGGACGAGCAGGGCGCGGACGAGGGTGGTGGCGTGGCGTGGTGCGATGCGGAGTTTGTCGAGGACGCGCCAGGTTTTGAGGGCGGCGAAGCCGCCCTCGACCGCGCAGCGCATCGCGTTGAACACGCTGTTGGCCTGTTTCTGCGGCTCGGTGAGCGGCCGGTTGGTTTCGGCTTTGAACGGGGTGAGCACGATCTGCGCGCAGGGGCCGCCGCAGTCCGGGCAGTGGCGGGTGTCGCGGACGTCTTTGCGCCAGCCCTGGTAGCCCTTGTCCGCGGCGGGGGTCAGGCCGTGGGCGTGGAGGCGGTCGCGCAGCCGGTGGCGGCGGGCGGCGGTGATGTCGGCGGTCCTGCCCGGCAGCACGGCCGAGACCCACAGCAGCCGTCCGTGTTCGTCGGTGAGGCCTTGGACGTTGAGGCCGTGGTGTTTGTGCTTGCCGCTGTAGTTGCGGCGATTGTCTGTGCCGGTGCGGCGGCGGGTGCGGATCAGGGTCCCGTCGGCCAGCACCACCGCCGCGCCGCGGGCGGCCAGCCGCCGCAGCACCCGCCCCAGCCGCGGCGCCCGGGCCGCGAGCAGGTCGATGGCCTCCAGCAGCCAGCGGCGCAGCGTGGCGGCCGACACCGCGTTGGCGCGGGACAGGTCCAGCAGCCGCTGGTCGTGGCGCAGCATCGCCAGCACCAGCACCGCCTGCTCGGCCGGGGACGCCTTGCGCCACCGCGACCCGATCGCCCGGCGGCGGCGGCCGATCAACCCGGCCAGCATCGCGATCGTGGGCGGCGACACCGGCAGCACGCTGCGATACGAGGCCAGAACCTGCTGTGAGACAGTGAGAGCGGAGCCCCCGGACGTTTTTTCTCGAGTCACGACTTGATCAACATCCGGGGGCTCCGCCACGTTCCGGCCACGGGCAGGCAACCGGCAGGCCCGTTGCCGCACAACCACTCCCGCCACCGTCAACCCCACCTAACCAGCACCAACAGGATGAAAAACCCCCAATGTGGCATTGGGTGCGTCGGATGCACCCAATGTGGCGTTCGGTGCATGCGACGCACCCAATGCCGCATTGGGCGCATCCCGAGCAGGCAGCGGACGGGCGCGGGGTCGGCGAGCGGGTCGTGAGGGGAACCCTCACGGAATCAGATTCCCTCAGGGCGACCCTCACGTACGCCAAAAAGCCGTGAAGGGCTCCTTCAGGGAATCTAAGTCCCTCAAGGAGCCCCTCACGGACCAGCCGCGGGGCGCGACGGGAATTAGCGGCTGTGAGGGTGGCCCCCACGGAATTCGCTAGTTCTTGTCCAAGAGTTCGTTCACCAGGTTCAACTCGGGAGCCGTCCTGGTGGGCTGGAAGTGGATGATTTCGTAGGTGGCCAGCTGGCCGATCGCGAAGGGGTCGGTGGCGAGGATCGCGTCCAGCTGTGCGCGTTCCATGGGGCGGGTGATCAGCACGCCGCCGGTGCGGGGGCGTTGGCCTCCGGAGGCCAGGAAGTGGCCGTCTTCGTACTGCTTCGTGAGCCACTCGTTGTGCGCTGGCAGGGCGCGGTCGATTTCCTCTAGCGGAACGATGTACGTGAGCACGACGACGAACATGGTTCGAACCGTAGTCCGGTGCTAGGCTCGTCGCATGCGTTTCCAGAGCACTCAGTGGTGGCCGCCCGTTGGCGGCCCTGAAGCTCTGCGCTGAAAAACCAGCGAAGGCCGCCCCGGTGGGCGGCTTTTTTTGTGCCTGCTCCCGGGGGGCGAACATCCACGGGAGAGGGAGAATCCAATGGTCCAGCTGTCCGGCATCACTCCGTCCGGTCACGTTCAGCTCGGCAACCACCTCGGCGCGTTGCGGCGGTGGGCTGCGGAAGGCGGGCCGGACGATCTGTATTTCGTGTCTGACCTGCATGCGATGACTACCGCGCACAATCCGGCGAAGTTGCGGTCGTTGGCGACGGAGCAGCTTGCCGTGCTGGTGGCTGCGGGAATCGCGCCGGAGCGGGTGTTCGTGCAGTCCGATCTTGCCCGCGAGCTCGGGGCGCTGACCTGGGTGCTGGAGTGCACCTGCTCGTACGGCGAGGCGGCGCGGATGATCCAGTTCAAGGAGAAATCCAAGGGCCAGGCCGGGGTGCGGCTCAGTTTGCTGACTTATCCGGTGCTGATGGCGGCCGACATCCTGTTGCAGGGGGCGGATGAAGTGCCGGTCGGCGAGGATCAGCGGCAGCATGTCGAGTTGGCTCGCACGCTTGCCCGGCGGTTCAACTCCACCTACGGCGAGGTGTTCGTCATTCCGGAGGCGACGTTGCCGCCTGCCGGGGCTCGGGTGAAGGACCTCGCTGAGCCGACGCGGAAGATGTCCAAGTCCGCGCAGGATTCCGCCGGGGTCGTGTTCGTGCTGGACGAGCCGGATCAGGTTCGGCGCAAGATTCGCAAAGCGCGCACGGACGGTGATTCGGTGCCGGTTTACGACCCGGAGAATCGGCCGGGGATCTCGAACCTGCTCGAGATCCTGGCTGCGTGCGGGGGCGGTGATCCGGCCGAACTGGCCGAGAAGTATCCGTCGTACGGCGTGCTCAAGGACGCTGTCGCGGACGCGGTGATCGAGGAGTTGCGTCCGGTGCGGGAGGGCACGCGCGCGTTGCTGGACGACGTCGCCGAGCTGGAGCGGGTTCGCAAGGCGGGGGCGGAGCGGGCGATCGATCGCAGTTCGCACCGGGTGTCGGCGGCGCTGCGGATGGTCGGGGCTGCTTGAAGGGCCTCGTGAGTGCTGGTTCTACTGAGAGCCAGCACTCACGAGAGCGCTCAGCGCGGGCAGCAGGTCCCGGTCCGCGGGGAGCCAGTCCAGTTCGTTCAGTTCGTCGTGTCCGACCCAGCGCAGTGCGGTGTGTTCGACCGCG
This sequence comes from Amycolatopsis sp. A1MSW2902, assembly GCF_017312175.1. Taxonomy (NCBI): domain Bacteria; kingdom Bacillati; phylum Actinomycetota; class Actinomycetes; order Pseudonocardiales; family Pseudonocardiaceae; genus Amycolatopsis; species Amycolatopsis sp. A1MSW2902. The sequence goes on along the minus strand of NZ_QJPO01000001.1, from coordinate 8,721,407 downwards.
CGCGGCTCGTCGCCAGGGGACAGCAGCGCGGCGGAGTACACGCGCAGCACTTTTCCGCCTGGCAGCGGGATTTCCGGGCCGACCCGGTCGCCGACGGTGACCACCACGTCCAATTCCTCGTGGCATTCCCTGGCCAGCGCGAAGGCCTCGGTCTCGCCCTCCTCGACGCGTCCGCCCGGCAGTTCCCACTGGCCTGCGTGATGCGGCGGCCAAGCCCGTTGCTGGGCAAGAAGCTTGCCGTCGCGCACCAGTGCCGCCCCGACGATGACCGCGTCCATGCGCTCAGTCTCCCCCACCGGATTCACCGGTCCGCGCCCGCCCGCCAGGTGACCTCGAACCGCGCGCCGCCGTCCGGCGATTCGCCGACCCGTACGTTGCCGCCGCGACGGCGCACGGTTTCGGCGACCATCGCCAGGCCCAAGCCGGTTCCGCCGGACGAGCGCGCCCGGTCGTCGGACACCCGGTAGAACCGGTCGAACACCTTGCTCCGGTGCTCGGGCGCGATGCCGGGACCGTCGTCGTCCACCACGACCCGCACCTTCGAGCGCGAGGCCAGCACGGACACCACGATCTGCCCGGACGCGTACCGGCAGGCGTTGCGCAGCAGATTGTCCAGCACCAGCTCGACCTCCTGGTGCGCCGCCGACGCCCAGGCCTGCGCCACCGCGCTGCTCACCCGCGTGTCCGGCGCCCCAGACGGCAACCTCCGCACCGCCGCGCGGACCTCGGACACCACCTCGACCGGTTCCGCGGGCGGCACCTCGCCAGCGTCGGAACGAGCCAGTGCGAGCAGGCCGTCGAGCAGGCCGGACAGCCGTTCCGACTCCTCGAGGATGTCCGAGAGCGTCTCCTGCGACAGTTCCGGATCAGGATTCGTCACCGCCACCTCGGCCTGCACCCGGATCGACGCGACCGGTGACCGCAGCTCGTGCGCCGCGTCGCCGGTGAACCGGCGCAGCCGCTGGCTGACCTCCTCCTGGCGTTCGAGCAGCGCGTTGAATTCCTCGGCCAGCGCGCGCATTTCGTCGTGTGACGTCGGCAGCGGCAGCCGCGAACCCGGCGGCAGCGTGCGCACCAGCCCGCGCATCCGCGCCACCGGCCGCAGCGCGAGCCGGACGACCAGCCAGGTCGCCAGTGCTGCCACCAGCGCACCGACCAGCGCGACCACGACCAGCCACAACCCGCCGTAATGCACCGCGGCGGCGAACCCGACCAGCCCGGCCCCGGCGACGACCAGCCGCTGGCTGCCGTTCGGCGCGCTGACCACCTGACCGCGCCAGCGCGATCCGTCCGACTGCACCGGCAACCCCGCCTTGAGCTGCGAGACCTCCTCGCCGGTCAGCTTCGGCCGCGCCTGGCCGTCCACTGGATTCCCGGCGATGTCCAGCACCCGCACCGTCACCGGGTCCGCCGCGGCGAGCGGCATCCCGGCGGAAACCGCGCCGGTCGCCGGGACGAGCGCGGCCGACAGCTCCTCGTCGACCGAATCCGTGAGCAGCGGGTCGAGCTTGTTCGCCGCCAGCGCGGCGAGGCCCAGCAGGCAGCCGAGGGTGATCGCCGCGGCCAGCACGGTGATCCGGACCTGCAGCGACCGGCGGCCCCACCACGACGACGGCGAGCCGGTCACCTGACCTCGTCAAGCTGGTCGTCGGAGGCGAGATAGCCGTGCCCGCGCACCGTCCGCAGGATCGAACCCGCGCCGACCGCGTCGAGCTTGCGCCGCACGTAACCCACATACACCTCAACGAGATTCCGCGTGACGGCCTGCTCCTCGCCCCACACCGCGCGCAGCAGCTCGTCCTTCGTCACGACCGTCCCCGCGCGCCCGACGAGCACCTCCAGCAAGCCGAATTCGCGCGGGCTCAACGGCACATCCTGACCGTTCCAATGCACCTGCCGCAGCGCCCGGTCGACCTCCAGCGCGCCGAGTTTCAGCGCGCCGCGCGACGCGTCCGGCCCGGCACGACGCAGCACCGCCCGCACCTGCGCGACCAGCACGACGAACGAAAACGGCTTCACGAGGTAGCCGTCCGCGCCGAGGTCGAGGCCGTCGGCCTGGTCGATCTCGCCGTCTTTCGCGGACACGAGCAGCACCGGCGTGGTCACGTTCTCCGCGCGCAGCCGTTCCAGCACGCGGTAGCCGGACAAGCCGGGCAGCATGATGTCCAGCAGCACGACGTCGAACGAACCGGTGCGCGCGAGCTGCAGCCCGGTCGGCCCGTCCGCGGCGGTGACCACGTCCATGTCCTCCGCGCGCAGGCCGCGCTGCAGCGCCTTGCGCACACCAGGTTCGTCGTCGACCACCAGCACCCGAGGTTTCACGATCCTCATCATGGCCGGTTTGTGCAGTTGACGCGCGTACTCTCAGTGCCATCTCAGCTGAACGGGCCGAACATTCAGGGGTATCTCAGCCTCGGCAGTGGAACGTCTGCACCGGGAGCCGGGCCCGCCAAAGCCCGGGAACACAGGGAGAGACGAGATGGATCCGAAGAAGAAGGCCATCACCGCGGCCGTCGTCGGCACCGCGCTCGGCGTGGGCGGACTGGTCGTGGTGGCGATGCCTGCCTCGGCGGGGGACGCGCCGAAGCTGCCTCAGGTCAGCGCGGAGGAACTGGTCCAGTCGGTGGTCGCCGCGAAGCCCGCGCCGTTCGACGGCACGGTGACGGTGAGCAACGACCTCGGCCTGCCGAAAATGGCGACCGGCGCGGTCCCGGGGGCGAGCGCGCTCGGCATCGACTCGGCGCAGGTGTTCAGCGACGGCGCGGGCAAGACGAAGGTGTCGCTGACCAAGGGGCAGACGCAGGAGACGATCGTCCACAACGGCAACACCGTGTGGGACTACGACTCCAAGACCAACAGCGCGACCAAGACCACCATCCCGGCGGACGTCGCGACCAAGCACCAGCCGGTCGAGGGCCAGTCCCCCGACCCGGCTACCGCGGCCAAGCAGCTGCTGGCCAAGGTGCGCGAGAGCAGCAACGTCGCGGTCGACGGCACGGCCACGGTCGCCGACCGGCCGGCGTACGAGCTGGTCCTCACGCCGAAGCCGACCGAACGCACGCTGCTGCGCGAGATCCGCGTCGCGGTCGACTCGCAGACCCGGATGCCGCTGCGGCTTTCGGTGCTGAGCAACGGAACCACCGCCCCGGCGCTGGAGCTGGCGTTCAGCAAGATCGAGTTCGCCGGACAGTCGGCCGACCTGTTCGCCTTCACCCCGCCCAAGGGCGCGAAGGTGACCGAGAAGCAGGCCAAGATCGACGAGCGCGACAAGGCGCTGGCGAACGAGGCCAAGCAGGACACCAAGCTCGTCGGCGACGGCTGGGACACCGTCGTCACCGGCAAGGTGCCCGCGGACCTGATGCAGGCGAAGCAGCAGGCGCAGGGCCAGGAAAAGGGTCCTGACGTGCAGAAGATGCTGAGCCGGTTCGCCAAGCGGGTCAACGGCCCGTGGGGCAGCGGCTACCTCTTCACCACGAAGGTGGGCGGCGCGGTCCTGACCGACGACGGCCGGTTCGCCGCCGGCGCGGTCCCGGAGCAGGTCCTCTACGAAGCGCTGGGCGCCAAGTGACCAGCACCGCGGTCGAAACCGGGGCGGGCGTCTCCGAGGAGGCGCCCGCCCCGGCGGTCCCGCTGGCCGCGCGCACCCGAGGGGTGCGCAAGGTCTACCGCGGCACAGTCGCGGTGGACCACGTGGACCTGGACGTTCCCGAGGGCGCCGTGCTCGGCATGCTCGGACCCAACGGTTCGGGCAAGACGACCACGATCCGGATGCTGCTCGGGCTCGTCCGCCCGACCGCCGGCGAGGTCGAACTGCTCGGCCGGAAGATGCCGGAGGAATCCGCGCACGCTCTGCCGGACGTCGGCGCGCTGGTCGAGGGGCCGGGCTTCCACCCGTTCCTGTCCGGACGCGACAACCTGCTGCGGTTCGCCGCGGCCGAACCGCGGCTGGCGTCGTCCGCGATCCCCGGCGCGGTCGACGCCGCGCTGGACCGGGTCGGGCTCTCCGCCGCCGCGCGCCGCCGGTACAAGGGCTATTCGCTCGGCATGAAACAGCGGCTCGGGTTGGCCAGCGCACTGCTGGTGCCGCGCCGGATGGTCGTGCTCGACGAACCCACCAACGGGCTGGATCCGGCGGGTACCAGGGAGATCCGCCGTATCATCGCCGATCTGCACGCCGACGGCGTGACCGTGGTGGTGTCCTCGCACCTGCTGGCCGAAGTGGAAGCGACCTGTACGCACGTGGCGGTGCTGCAGTCCGGCACGGTGGTCGCCCAGGGCGAACTGGCCGATCTGCTGGAGTCCGGGAACGCCGCGCTGCTGGTGCGCACCCCGGACGCCGAGCACGCGGTGGAAACGTTGCGGGAGAACCGGATCGGGGCCCGGCTGACCCCGGACGGCGTCCGCGTCGACCTCACCGCGACGGCCGCGCCGCGAGTGCTGCAGGTGCTCGTGCAAGCGGGGGTCGAGGTGCACGAGGCGACCCGGGCGCGGACCGGGCTGGAAGACCTGTTCGCGCGGCTGACCGAAGGGGAATCGGCGGCTGGCGACGAATCCGAGGGGGACGCATGACTACCGCTGCGGTCGCCGTTCCGGTGAGCCGGACCGGGCACGACACGGTGCCGTTGTTCCGGCTGTTCGCCGCGGAACTGCGCTGGATCTTCCGCAGGCCGCGCACGCTCGCCGTGCTGGGGCTGCTGGCGCTGGTGCCGATCGTGGTCGGGATCGGCCTCACGCTGGTCGGCGAGAGCTCCGGGAGCGACGCGCCGGACGACAGCGGCGGCGCGCTGCTGGCGTCCGCGGTGAACAACGCGTTCGTGCTGCCGATCGCCGCGATGGTCCTGACGCTCACGCTGCTGCTGCCGCTCGCCTCCGCGATGGCCGGTGCGGACGCGATCGCGGGCGAGGCCGCGCACGGCACGCTGCGCGGCTGGCTCATCGCGCCGGTGAGCCGGGGACGGCTGCTGGCGGTCAAGGCGTTCGGCGTGGCGACGGTGTCCGTGGTCGCGGTGCTCTCGATGTGCGTGACCGGCGTGGTCACCGGGTTGATCATCAACGGCACGGATTCGCTGTTCACGCTGTCGGGCACCACGCTGTCGCTCGGCGAGGCGCTGCTGCGGATCCTGCTCGTCGGCGGCTGGATCGTGCTGCAGCTGTGGGCGGTCGGCGCGGTCGCGCTGGCGGTGTCGAGCTGGACCGAGCACCCGATGCTCGTGGTCGCCTCGGTGCTGGCCATGAACATCGTCTTCACCATCCTCGGTTTCCTCAGCTCGCTGAAGTGGCTGCACCCGTTCCTGCTCACCAAGGACTGGACGATCGCCCCGGCGGCGGTGCTCCAGGATCCGATGATGCTGACGACGTTCGGCGAGGGCGCGGTCCGCGCGGCCTGCTACATCGTGGTCGGCCTGTCGCTGGCCTACGGACGCCTCGTCACCCGAGACGGCTGACCTGGGGGTTCAGCCCACCACGGCGATCCCGTCCGGATCCGGTTCGAGCCGGACGGGATCGCCCGCCCGGAAATCCGCCCCGGCCGGCGCGATAGCGTCCACAGTGGACTCTCCGCACCGGACGACCAGCCGCAGATGCTCGCGTCGGTGCACCGCCGCGGTCACTTCGCCGGGCACCCCTTCGGCGGACACTTTCAAGCCGTGCGGGCGCAGTCCGAGCCTCACCGGACCGTCGTCCACTCCGGAGAGTTCGACGGAGCCCAGTTCGGTCCGCACCACGCCGTCGGCCGCTTCGCCGTCCAGGAACGTCGTGACGCCGAGGAAGCGCGCCACGTCGTCGTCCACCGGCTTGTTCCACACCGACCGGACCGCGCCCTCCTGCCGGATTTCCCCGGCATCGAGCACCGCCACACGATCGGCGAGCGTGAACGCTTCCTCCTGATCGTGCGTCACCAGCAGCGCGGTGATCTTGCTGCGCCGCAACAGATCCGCCAGGTCGATCGCCAGTTGCTCGCGGAGGCCAGCGTCCAATCCGGACAGCGGCTCGTCCAGCAGCAGCAGGCGCGGTTCCGGCGCCAGCGCACGAGCCAACGCGACCCGCTGCGCCTGCCCGCCGGACAACTCGGTCACCCGTCGCCGTTCGTAACCTTCCAGGCCGACAAGCTTGAGCAGTTCCTCGACACGTGCCGCGTGCCGTTCACGGGGCACGCCGTGCATCCGCAGGCCGAACGCGATGTTCGCGGCGACGTCGCGGTGCGGAAACAGCTGTCCGTCCTGGAACACCAGACCGAATTCGCGCTTGTGCACCGGCACCGCGGCGAGATCAGTGCCGTCCCACGAAACCGAACCGGACGACACCGGCTCCAACCCGGTGATCGCGCGCAGCAGCGTCGACTTGCCCGAACCGGACGGTCCGAGCAACGCGAGCACCTCGCCGTCGGCGATGTCCAGCTTCGCGTCGCGGACCGCGGCGAACGATCCATAGTGGACAGTCAGGTCCCGTACCGTTAACGCCATCAGAACTCCCCGACTGTGCTGCGGCCGCGGACCGAGCCGAACCGGTCGATCAGCGCCACCGCCACCACAGTCACCACCATGAGCAGGGCGCACGAGGCGTACGCCATCTGGTTGTTCAGCTCCCCCGGCCTGCTGATCAGCGTCGCAACGGCCACCGGCAGCGTCGGCGCGTCCGGCCGGGCGAGGAAGCTGGTCGCGCCGAACTCGCCGAGCGCGACGACGTACCCGAAGCCCGCCGCGGCCACCACCGACCGCGCGACCAGCGGAAAGTCGATCTCCCGCCACACCCGCGCCGGACTCGCACCGAGCGTCGCGGCGGCCTGGCGCAACCGGACGTCGACCGCGCGCAGCACCGGCAGGATCATTCGCACCACGAGCGGCATGATCACCAGCGCTTGCGCGAACGGCACGAGCAGCGGCGACGTGCGGAGGTCGCCGGGCAGCGCGTCGAGCGTCACGAGGTAGCCGAAGCCGACGGTCACCGCGGACACGCCCAACGGGAGCATCAACGCGACGTCCATGGTCTCGCCCATCCCGCGCGCGAGCCCGCCGGGCGAACGCCGAAGCGCCACCAGCACGACGCTGGCGACCAGCCCGACGGCCATCGCCAACAGCGTCGCGTCGGTGGCCGCGGCGAGCGAATTCTGCGCCGCGATCCAGCCGGAGACCTGCAAGGCGTCGTTCTGCCCGACGGTGTTCAGCGCCCGGTATCCGGCGAGGCTCCATCCGTCTGAGCCGGACACCGACTCGACGAGCAGCGAGACGATCGGCGTCAGCAGCAGGCCGAGCACCACCACAGCGGCACCGACCGTCCACCACTCCCCGCCGCGCGGCCGACGTGCGGTGACCTGCGCGGACCGCAGCTTCACCGCGTTCTCCCGCTTGCGGCGCGCCATCGCCCCGAGCACCAGCGCGGCAACCACGGCGGCGAACTGGATCAGCGACAACGCGGCCGCGCCGGAGAGATCGAGCAGGTCGACCGTCCGGAGGTAGATCTCGGTCTCCAGCGTCCGGTAGCTCCCGCCGCCAAGGATCAGCACCACGCCGAAACTGGTGGCGCAGAACAGAAAAACCACCGCAGCAGCGGACGCGACGGCCGGGCCGAGCGCGGGCAGCGTCACCGACCGGAACGCTCGCCACGGCGAGGCTCCGAGCGCTCGCGCGGCCTCGGTCGCTCGCGGATCGAGGTGCGCCCACAGCCCGGCGACCGTGCGCGCGACGACTGCGACGTTGAAGAAGGCGTTGGCCAGAATGAGCGGCAGCACGCCGCCGTCCGGCCAGATCGCCCGGAAAGCCAGGCCGACGACGACCGTCGGCAGCACGAACGGGACCAGCACGATCGTGCGCGCGAGCCCGACCCCGGGCAGCCGCACCCGCGCCAGGAGGTACGCCACCGGCAGCCCGGCGAGCACCGCGACCACGGTCGACGCCGCCGCGCTGGCCAGCGTGAACCCGGCGAGCCCCCACGTCTGCGGGTCGCCGAGCACGGTGTCGACGCCGCCCGCGGAGAACCCCCGGCCGACGATCGCCACGACCGGCCAGGCGAAGAACACCACCAGGAACGCGACCGGCAGCAGACCGAGCAGCGTGAGCCCGACAGTGCGCGCGGGGATCACGCGCCCATGAGCGAGCGCCATTCCCCGATCCACTTCTCCCGGCCAGCCTGCACCTTGTCCGCGGGCATCGTGGCCGGCGCCTGCGGCAGCGGAGCCGCGGTGGCCCAGCCCGCTGGCAGTTCGACGCCCTGGCGCGCCGGGTAGACGTACATGTTCGCCGCGACCGTCGTCTGGAACTGCTGCGACAAGAGGAAGTCGACGACCTTCTGCGCCTGCGGGATCTGCTTGCCGTTGGTGAGCACGCCCGCGTACTCGACCTGGCGGAAGCACGTGTCGAGCAGCGCCTTGGTGCGCGGTTTGCCGTCCTCGCCGAGTTCAGCGGCGGGTGACGAGGCGTAGGACACGACGATCGGCCGCGGGCCCTTGCCCGACGAGCCGGAGAAGTCCTTGGTGTAGGCCTCCTCCCAGCCGCTGACGGTCTTGAGGCCGTTGTCCTTCAGCTTCTGCCAGTAGCCCTGCCAGCCGTTCTCGCCGTACTTCGCGACCGTGCCGAGCAGGAAGGCCAGCCCCGGCGACGCGGTGGCCGGGCTCTCCGCGACGGTCAGGTCCTTGTACTTGGGGTCGGCGAGGTCGTCGTAGCTCTTCGGCTCCGGGAGGCCCTTGCTCGCGAAGTACGCCGGGTCGATGTTCACGCAGACGTCGCCGAGGTCGACCGCCGCCAGCCGGTGCTGCGGGTCGACGGAGTAGCGCTGCGGGCCGCGGTCGGCCTCCGGGCTGGTGTAGGGCTGGAAGACGCCCTCGCTGAGCGCGCGGGACGCGAAGGTGTTGTCGACGCCGTACGCGACGTCGCCGATGGGGTTGCCCTTCGTGAGCACGAGCTTGTTGGTGAGCGCGCCGGCGTCGCCGGACTTGAGGATCTTGAGCTTGATCCCGGACTGGCGCTGGAAGGCGTCGAGCACGTCCTGCGGGGCGGCGAACGAATCGTGCGTGACCAGCGTGACGGTCGGCGTCTGCTGGTCCTGGCTCGCGGACGACCCGCCCGAGTCGCCGCTGGACAGCGAGCAGGCGCTGGCGAGCATCGAGACCCCGGCGAGGCCTGCCACCGTGCGGACGGTCCGCGACATCATTCTTCCCCTCCTGCACTGCGCCGGATGAGGGAGAGCGATACGGCCTCCCTACGCCGGCATGATCCGGATCCAGGTGCGAACGGTCGCGGGTTGACGGCCCGCCTCTCAGTCCGGCGTACCGGACTCCCGTGGCAATGCCGCAGCGTAGCCGACACCATGGAGTGATGACGCAGCTATTGAACGACTCAGCGGTGGAGCAGGCCCTCGGCACCGTCCCGGAGTGGCAACGCGAGGACGCCGTCATCGTGCGGACGGTCGAACTCCCGTCCTTCCCGGCGGCGATCGAGGTGGTGGACCGGGTGGCCGAACTCGCCGAGGAAGCCGACCACCATCCGGACATCGACATCCGCTGGCGCACCCTGACCTTCCGCCTCAGCACCCACTACCTCGGCGGCCTGACCGAACGCGATTTCGCGCTGGCCCGCCAGATCGACGAGGTACTGGCGGCCCGCTGACCAGGTGTGATGTCGGCAACCCTGGCAACATGAACGGCCCCTTCGCGCGTCTTCCAGACAGACGCGACGGAAGGAGGCCTCATGGTCCAGGCACTCGTAGTGGGAATGGGTTCGTTCGGCCTGATGGTGGCCGCCGCGGGAGGCGTGCTGTGGCACACCGCGCGCAACCGACGTGACCTTGATCACAAGCGGTAACAGTGAGCTAGATCAAGGCGCTATCCCAGCGGAATCATCGGCACTCGCCCCGCTAGGACTCGCCATGAACAGCACATCCGCCCAGCTCACCGCCGCACAGCGCACGTGGGTCGCGGTGTTCTCGACCGCTGTCGTCCTCCTGTCGATGGTGGTGCTCGGCCTGCTCGGCTGAGCCCCGGCCGGTTCACGGCAGCGGGAACATCCGGATGAACCAGAACCTGGCGATTCCGATGAGCCCGAGCGCCACCGAAGCGCCCCAGACGGCGTAGAGAACGATCCGCACCGGGGCATCTTTGCCGGGTGATCGGGGCGAGTAGGACGTTCGCCGAAATTGCCCGGCGCGGGTCAGGCGGTCGAGACGATCCGGAACCGCTCCCGGTACTCGCTGGGCGTCGTGTTCAGCGTCCGCCGGAAAGACCGGTTCAAGGTCGACACCGTGCCGAACCCGCACGTCCCGGCGATCCGCGACAATGTCTCGTCGGTCGTCTCCAGGCGATGCCGCGCGGCCTCGACCCTGGCGTGCTCGACGTAGGCGGCAGGGGTCATCCCCAGCTCCGCCTTGAACACGCGCGTGATCTGGCGGTCCGTCACATGCGCGTGCACGGCGAGGTCGGACACGGTCAGCGGATCCGCGAGGTGGGCCGCGATGTACTGCCGCAACTCGTCGACCCGCCGGGTCGCGGACGCGGGCTCCAGCGACACGCTGAACTGGCTCTGCCCGCCTGGCCGGCGCAGGAACATCACCAGCTGACGAGCCACCCGCGAGGCTGATTCCGGCCCGAAATCGTCGGCTACCAGTGCCAGCGCGAGATCGAGGCAGGCGCTCAGCCCGGCGCCCGTCCACACGGACCCGTCGCGGATGAAGATCGGGTCCGCGTCGACCGTCACCTCGGGATGCTCCGCGGCCAGCTGCCGGGCCGTCGACCAGTGCGTAGTGGCGCGTTTGCCGTCGAGCAGCCCCGCCGCCGCCAGGATGTGCGCGCCGACGCAGACGGACGCCACCCGGCGCGTCCGCCCAGCCAGCCTGCGCACCTGCTCGACCACGGCCGGGTCGCATTGAGCGACGACCTCGCTTTTGCCGCCCGTCGTCACGGCGCCGGGCACGATCAACGTGTCGATCGCCTTTTTCCCCAGCTCAGCGAACGTCACGTCGGGCAAGACGCGCACTCCCGCCGAGGTGGTCACCGGGTCCAGCGTCTCGGCGGCGAGCACCACCTCGTAGCCCGTCGGACGGTCCATTTCCCGCTGCAGCAACGAAAACACCTCAGCGGGACCGGTCACGTCGAGCAGGTCGATCCGGTCGAACAAGACCACGACCACCAGTCTCTTCATTCGCGCCCCCATGTCGGTTTCTGCGCTTTGCATGTCATTGCCGACATCCGGAGCCGAGTCTAGCGTCGGTCGTGCGGAACGGAAACGAGAGGAAACCCCACCATGGCAAGGAAAACGCTGCGGGAGCTGAACGGTCTCGACCAGACCCCGGCAACGCTGGCCGACGCGACACTGATCCTGGTCGACTACCAGAACACCTACACCCGCGGCGTGATGGAGCTGGAAGGCTGGCGTCCGGCGCTGACCGCGGCTCGGCAGTTGCTCGCCAAGGCCCGCGCCGCCGGCGCGAAGGTGATCCACGTCGTCCACGACAGCGGCGAGGGCACGGCGTACGACGTCCGAGCCGAGATCGGCAGCATCCACCCGGACCTCGCCCCGGTCGAAGGCGAACCGGTCGTCGTCAAGGGCGCGCCGAACTCCTTCGTGAACACCGACCTGGGTCCACTGGTTGACGAAGCCGGGCACAAGAACGTGGTGATCGCCGGGTTCATGACCAACATGTGCGTCACGTTCACCACCGAAGGCGCGTTCCTGCGCGGCAACCACCCGACCGTCGTCGCCGACGCCTGCGCGACTCGTCCGTTGCCGACTCCTGCTGGGGAAGTCAGCGCGGATCAGCTGCACAACAGCGCTTTGGCGACCATCGGGGATCTTTACGGCGTTGTCGTGCCGAGTGTTGCCGAACTGAACTGAACCTCGGCCTCGGTCTCGGCGGGTCTTCTCCTGCCGAGACCGGACCGTCAGAAGTCGATGAACCCCGCGACCACCTCCCGCACCACTCCGTCGGATCCCGGAGTGCCGTAGAAGTAGACCGACCCGTAGCCCCAGAGGTACTCCTCGATCACATCCTCGAGCTCGCCCTCGGTCGGCCAGCCCTCTTCGTTGACCTGAAAGAGAAACTGATGCCCGTCGGCACGTACGGCGTCGGCGTAGCTCGGCTCGTCTTGAATCAGCACCGGCTCGTCCCCGAACTGGACGAGCGCGATCGAGTCTTCCTCGTCAGGCATCTCGGAGAGCGCCGCCGAGCGAAGCCCAGGCCACCCCAGATCGGCCCGTTCCCCGCGCGGCGAGGGCGGGTGCACCAGCGCACGCATCGCCATGTCCGGGTACTGGACGTCGCTGTCGCCGATGTCGAATCCGTTGCGCAGCACCACGGAAACCTCGTAGCCCTGCGCCCAGGGAGCTGCGGGGACGGTCAGCAAATAGCGGTGGGTCGCGAGGAGCGGATGCGCCTCGATCGCAACGGGCGGCGCACCACCAAGACGGCCTCCGTCCGCGCGATCCGGCAAGGACGGGGTGAAGAGCACGGGCATAGGCCGATCCTACGAACCAGGACCGACAATTTCGCGCCCGTGCTCGGCCGCGAAACCGGTCAGACGTTGAAGCGGAACTCCACGACGTCGCCGTCCGCCATCACGTAGTCCTTGCCCTCCATGCGAACCTTGCCCGCCGAACGCGCGGCCGCCATCGAGCCCGCTTCGACGAGGTCCTCGAACGACACGACCTCCGCCTTGATGAAGCCGCGCTCGAAGTCCGTGTGGATGACGCCGGCGGCCTGCGGGGCGGTCGCGCCCTGCGGGATCGTCCAGGCGCGGGATTCCTTCGGACCGGCCGTGAGGTACGTCTGCAGGCCGAGCGTGTGGAAGCCCGCGCGAGCGAGCGCGTTCAGGCCCGGCTCCAGCTGGCCGACGGACTCCAGCAGCTCGCGCACGGACTCCTCGTCGTCCAGCTCCAGCAGCTCAGCCTCGACCTTCGCGTCGAGGAACACCGCGTCCGCCGGGGAGACGAGCTTCGCCAGCTCCTCGCGGCGTGCCTCGTCGGTCAGCACGGCTTCGTCGGCGTTGAAGACGTACAGGAATGGCTTGGTGGTGAGCAGGCTCAGCTCGCGCAGCGCCTCGCCGTCGACGTCCTTCTGCGCCTGGAACAGCGTGCGCCCGGAGTCGAGGATTTCCTTGGCCTTCTGGGCGTTTTCGAGCGCCGGCCGCGCTTCCTTCTTGGTGCGCGCTTCCTTCTCCAGCCGCGGCAGCGCCTTCTCGAGCGTCTGCAGGTCGGCGAGGATCAGCTCGGTGTTGATCGTCTCGATGTCGGACATCGGGTCGATCCGGCCGTCGACGTGCACCACGTCCGGGTCGTCGAACACGCGGATGACCTGGCAGATCGCGTTGGCCTCGCGGATGTTCGCGAGGAACTTGTTGCCGAGCCCCGCGCCCTCGGACGCGCCCTTCACGATGCCCGCGATGTCCACAAAGGACACCACGGCGGGCACGATCTTCTCCGACGAGAAGATCCCGGCCAGCTCGTCCAGCCGCGGGTCCGGCAGCGGCACGACGCCGACGTTGGGCTCGATCGTGGCGAACGGGTAGTTCGCGGCGAGCACGTCGTTGCGCGTCAGCGCGTTGAACAGGGTGGACTTGCCGACGTTGGGCAGGCCGACGATACCGAGGGTGAGACTCACGGCCGGTAAGTCTACGTGCTGCGCGCGGACCGTCGCCGACCCGGTAACGTCGTGTCGGTTTTCCGCCAGTCAGGGCTCTCACCTGCTGGCATCATCGACCGCATGGCTACCTCGACCATTCCGATCTGGCGCGACACCGAGCGCTGCTACCGCGCGGTGACCGCCCGCGACCAGCGGTTCGATGGCCAGTTCATCATGGCGGTGCGCACCACGGGCATCTACTGCCGCCCGTCCTGCCCGGCGCTCACGCCGAAGGCGCAGAACGTCCGCTTCTACCCGACTTCGGCCGCCGCACAAGCCGGTGGTTTCCGCGCTTGCCGCCGCTGCCTGCCGGACGCGGTCCCCGGTTCGCCGGACTGGAACGTGCGCGCCGACCTGGCCGCCCGCGCGATGCGGCTGATCTCGGACGGCCTGGTCGAGCGCGAAGGCGTGCCCGGCTTGGCCCGTCAACTCGGCTACTCGGAACGCCAGCTCGGACGGGTGCTGACCGCCGAACTGGGCGCGGGCCCGATCCGCCTAGCCCGAGCTCATCGAGCCCACTCGGCGCGCTTGCTGATCGAGATGTCGCAGCTGCCGCTCACCGACGTCGCGTTCGCGGCCGGGTTCTCCAGCATCCGGCAGTTCAACGAAACGATCCGCGAGGTGTTCGCGACGACGCCGTCGCAGCTGCGCGCGGCTTCGCTCCGCCGCGGAAACCGCAACGAACCCAGCGGCGCGACGCGGCTCAGCCTTCGCCTGCCGTTCCGTGCCCCGTTCGACGCCGCGGGCGTGCTGGGCTACCACGCCTCGCAGGCGTTGCCAGGCATCGAAGCCGTCTCCGAGGACGGTTACGGCCGCACCTTGCGCCTCCCGCACGGCCCGGCGTCAGCGTGGGTCAGCCCGCGCGCTGGCTATGTGCAGTGCGACCTAGCGCTCTCGGACCTGCGCGACCTGAGCAGCGCCGTCAGCCGCGTACGACGCCTGCTGGACCTGGACGCCGACCCGGAAGCCGTCTCGCGCGTGCTCTCCACCGACGAGGCCTTGGCCCCGCTGGTCGCCGCCACGCCAGGCATCCGGGTGCCAGGCGCCGTCGACGGCCCGGAAGTCCTGCTCCGCACCCTGCTCGGCGAGGACGTGGCCGACGTTGTCGCCCTCGGCGAGCCCGTCCCGCCCGCCGACCCGCCCATGGACACCCTGACGACCCTTTTCCCGACCCCGTCCGCCCTCGCCGAAGCCGACGTGAAACCGCTGGTCAAGAAGGTCGCCGCGGCAATCGCCGCCGGTGAACTGGACCTGCACGTAGGCCGGGACGCCGACGAACTCCGCGCCGAAATGTTCGCGACCGGCGTCGATCCCGCCACCGCCGACTACGTCGTGATGCGCCTGCTCGGCGCCCCCGACGTCCTGTTGACCGCTGACCCAGCCGTCCGCCGCGGCGCGGCCGAGCTGGGCATCGACCTGGCGACGTCCGCACGCGGCTGGCAGCCGTGGAGCTCGTACGCCAGCCGGTATCTCAGTTCCGTGACCGTTTAAGGAGACTTTCCTCGTGCCCACCGCCTTCTGGTCCACTTTGGACACCCGCATTGGCCCATTCACCGCAGTAGTGACCGGCGACGGTGCTGTATTGGCCTCCGGCTGGACCGCCGACGTCGCCGAGTTGACGCCCCTCATCTCGCCGTCCCTGGTCCCGACGACCCTGACCGAACGCCGCGACCTTGGCCCGGTGACGACCGCAATCCGCCGCTACCACGGCGGCGACCTCGACGCCGTCGCCGACATCGAGGTACGCCAACGCTCCGGCCCGTTCCGCGAGCACGCGTGGGAGATGCTGCGCAAGGTCCCAGCAGGCAGCCCAGTGAGCTACGCGGAGTACGCCGCCCTATCCGGCAACCCCTCCGCAGTCCGCGCCGCAGCAACCGCCTGCGCCCGCAACGCGGCGGCCCTGTTCGTACCTTGCCACCGCGTCGTGCGGACCGGCGGAGCGATCGGCAACTTCCGCTGGGGCGTGCCCGCTAAGCGGTGGCTGTTGCACCACGAAGAGGCCGCCTGACGGCCCGCGCGGGTTGGCTCGGTCGGGTCGAGTTCGCCGGGCCGAGTTCGGTGGCCAGCTGAGCCGGGTTGGCTGGGTCGGCCGCTCGGCGGGGTTCGCTGCTCAGCCGGACTGGATTGGCGCAGTTGGATCGAATTCTCCGGTCAATTTGGCCGGGTGTGCGCCGGGCCAGGCCCGCTGGTCGGCCGGGCCCGGTTCGCCCGGCCGCGTTCGCCGGTCGACCGGGCCGCGCTCGCTCGTCGGCCGGGCTGGATCGGCTCGTTCGGATCGAGTTCGCCGATCAGCTGCGCCGGGTTCGCCGGGCCAGGCCGCTGGCGCAGGTTGGCCGAGGCGGCGAGCGTGGTCAAGGCACCGAGCCTGCTCTCGTCAAGCCATCTGCAACTCCACCCTCGACCCGGCGCGCGACTTCCGCACCCGCAGCCGCGTGGGGATGCGCTGGCGGAGTTCCTCGACGTGCGACACCAGGCCCACCACGCGGCCGCCGGCGCGGAGTTCGTCGAGGATGTTCATCACCACGTCCAGCGTTTCGGCGTCCAGGGTGCCGAAACCCTCGTCCACGAAGAGCGTGTCGAGCAGCGCACCGCCGGTTTCGCCTGCCACCACATCGGCCAGCCCCAGCGCGAGCGACAACGACGCGAGGAACGACTCGCCGCCCGACAGGGTTTTCGCTGGGCGCACGGCGCCGGAGTAGTCGTCCAGCACGTCCAGGCCGAGGCCGCCCCTCGTGCCGCGCGCGCCGGCTGCGTCGGAGTGCACGAACGAGTAGCGGCCCTGGCTCATGGTCCGCAACCGCGCGGTCGCCGCGAGCGCGACCTCTTCCAGCCGAGCCGCCAGGACATACGAGCGCAGCGACATCTTCCGCGCGTTCTGCCCTCGTCCGTTGACCACTTCGGAGAGGGCCCGGAGTTCGGCGTATTCCTCGTCCAACGGCTCCAGCTCCGACAGCGCCTTGCTCAACCTTCCGGCCAGCTTCACCAGTTCGCGATGCTGCGCCGAAACCGCTTGCTGCGCGGCAAAAGCGGTATCCGCGCGGGCCCGCGTCTCCTTCGCCCGCTCCGCCAGCGGCGCAACTTCTACCGCGTCGTCCGGCGAGATCCCGAACAGTTCCGGCTGCGCGAGCATCTCCCGCGCACCGGCGGCAGTCGCTTCCGCCTCGGCGAGACCCTGTTCGAGCTTCGTGATCTGCTCGTCGGTCCGGACGGCGGCGCGCATTTCCTCCAGGGTTGCGAACCCCTTGGCATGCAACGAGATCTCCACCAAATCCCGTTGCTCCGCGAGCCGGGCCTCCGCTCCCGACACCGCGGTGTGCGCCTCCGCCGCCAAGTCGAGCGCACCGGCGAACGTGAGCAGGTGCTGCCGCCGGGCGGGAACGTCCGGGAACTCTCCCCGGCCCGCGACCAGCCGCTGCTCGCGTTCAGCCATCCGTTCGTCCAACGCCCGGATCTCGCCGTTCGCCTCGGTGACCGTCTGCTCGGCGAGGCGCCGCTGTTCGGCCAGTTGCTCGGCACCGCGCTCGAGTTCAGCGACCTTCGCGTTCAGCCGATCCTTGCGCTGTGCCTTTCCGGAGAGTTCCGCGACGACCGTCCTGGCTTCGGTCAGCGCGGTCGCGATCTCCTCCGCAGTGCGTCCGTCCAGCCGTTCGCGCAGGAAGACGACTCGTGCCTTGGCCTCTTCCAACGCGGACACCACTCGCTGGCGCAACGCCGACGCCTTCTGCTCGGCTTCTTCCGCGGCACGTTCTTCGGCCGCGTCCACCAATGGCGCGTCGTGGTTCGCCGGTGCCGGATGGTCGGCCGACCCGCACACCGGGCACGCGGTTCCCTCAGCCAAGCCGGCAGCCAGCTCTGCTGCCATGCCGTCGAGACGGCGTTCGCGGAGATCCAGTCGACGTTGCCGAGCCGCCTGATGCTCGTCGACCACTTCGCGCAGTTTCGCTTCGCCGCGCTCGACTCTGGCTTCAGCTGGCGGTAACTCCTCTGCCGCGCGAGTGAGTACCGTCAGCTCTTCGACGCGGGATTTCGCGCCGTCCAGCTTCGCCGCCGCTTCCCCGGCTACCGTCGCTTCAGTGCGCGCAGCAGCGATCCGGCCGGGCAACTCGGCCAACCGCTCCGCAAGCCCAGCAACTTGCTCGGCGGCTTTCTCCGCGGCTTTCTGTCGTTCCGCACGACGTTGCTCGTCGCTCTTCTGCTGGTTTGCTTCCGCGGCCAACTCGGCGAGAGCGCCCGCCTCCTCGCGAACCGAGCCCGCGCGCTCGCGCAGGTCCGCGACGGCGAGCCCGACCGCATCGAAACCGAGGTCGGCGAGATCTCGGATCCGATCGGCCACCAGCACCTGTGCGTCGCCGAGCTCGGCCGTGCGCCGGTCCATCAGCTCGGCCTCCGGAATCACCGCGGCAGCGCGCCGAGCCGCCGCGATTTCTTCCGTCCACTCAGCACGTTCGGTCGCCTGCTCGGCGATCTGCGTCAGCCGGGTGTGCGCGGTGCGCACCCGGCGGATCTTTTCCGCGTCCTCTTCGGCCTCGCGCAGCGCGACCTCAGCGGACTTCGCTGCCGAACGTGCTTGTGCTGCCTCGGTTTCCGCCGCCTCGGCCCGGGCAGCGATCTCGGTCAGCACCGCCTCAACCCACTCCGGCTGCTTTTCCTCCGGCGGTTCCTGCTGCGCTTCCTGGGCGTAGCGGGCGAGCAGCTCACGGACCTCCTGCTGCCGCTTTTCCAGCGCACGGCCGCGTTCCGCGCGAAGGTCCGCGAACCAGCGTTCGACGTCGGAGAACCGCTCGGTGCCGAAAAGCCGCTCCAGCAGCTTCTCGCGCTCCGTGGTGTCACTGCGGAGGAACTTCGCGAATTCTCCTTGCGGCAGCAGCACAACCTGGAAGAACTGCGCTGCGGTCATGCCCAGCAGCCGCTCGACGGTGCGCGCCACCTCATCGATGCGGATGCTGCCGTCCGGCGGCAGCCCGGCGGGCGGTTCGCCGACCCAGGTCAGCGAAACCCGGGCCTGCTGCGTGGTGAATCCGTCGCCGCGTTTCTTCGGCCGCTGGTACTCCGGGCTGCGCACGATCCGCAACCGCTGACCCTGCACGGTCAGCTCCAGCACGACCTCGGTTTGCCGATCCGGTTCGGCGAGATCACACCGCAACCGCTTGACGTCGCCGCGCGCGCCCGGCACCACGCCGAACAACGCGAACGCGATCGCGTCGAGCAGCGTGGTCTTGCCCGCTCCGGTGTCGCCGTGGAGAAGGAAGAGACCGTCGACGCCAAGGGCGTCGAAGTCCACCACCTCCCGCCCCGAATAGGGGCCGAAGGCTTCCACCTCCAGCAGATGCAGTCTCACAGCTTCTCCACCGCCGCCCGGTTCGCTGCTTCGAGCGCCAGGTGCACGAGCCGCGCCTCGCGTTCGGTCGGCGGAGCACCCCGGCAATCGTCGAGGAAGCTGCGCGCGATCTCGATGTCGCTGCGCCCGCGCACCGCCTCGGCGTACTTCAGTTCGGTGCCGGCGACCCCGCCGTCGGGCCGCCAATCCATGTGCACCGCATAGGGAAAACGGTCCTGCAGCAACCGCATCGCATCGATCGGGCGCACTCGGTCGGTGACCGTGATCGAGAGGAAATGCTCGCGCCATTGCTCGTGTTCCGGGTCCTCGAGCAAGGCGGCGAGCTCGCCGGAGAGCGTCGCGAGCGGGCGCGGCACCGGCAGCTCGTGCCTGCGGACCTCGGCCAGGCCGGTCGCGTCGAGATCCACGAACCACACTGATTTCCGTTGCCGCGCTTCGGAAAACGAGTACGCCAGCGGACTTCCGGAGTACCGGAGGTGTTCCGCGAGCGTCTGCGGTCCGTGCAGGTGCCCTAGCGCGACGTAGTCCACGCCGTCGAACACCGAGCCGGGGACTTGCTCGACTCCGCCCACCGCGATGGTTCGTTCCGATTCGCTGGCCTCGCCGCCGGTGACGAAAGCGTGTGCCAGCACTACGGACCGAGTCTCCGGACGACTGGCCAGGTCGTCCCGCACACGCCGCATCGCCTCGCCGAGCACGCCGGTGTGGCCGCGCGCCTCCGGCACGCCCAAGGCGTGCCGCGACGGCTCGGGTTCGAGATACGGGATGCCGTAGAACGCGACCGCGCCGTGTTCGTCGTGCAGCACAACGGGTTCCGCGATGCCTTCGACGGTCGCGCGGACGTGCAGCCCGCCCGCCGCCGCGAATTCGGCGAACGCGCCCAGCCGCGCGGCCGAATCGTGGTTGCCAGGCGTGACCACGAGTTCCGCGCCTGCCCGCCGAATGCGGGTCATCGCGGCCGTGGCGACGCGGACAGCTTCGGCGGACGGCACCGCTCGGTCGTAGATGTCACCGGCCACCACCACGACGTCGACCGACTCGCGGTCGACGAGTTCGGCGATGTGCGTGAGGGCGGCCTCCTGTTCGGTAAGCAGATCGGCGCCGTGGAACGTGCGGCCGACGTGCCAATCAGAGGTATGGAGGACTCTCACGGCGACCACGTTAGGAGCAGACCCCGACGAAATCGGGGAGGCACGCCGGTACCCCACTCGAACGTGTGTACGAAGCCGATCAGGTCCGCCGCGGACACGCCCAGCCTCGAATCTGGAAAGTCGCAGGTCAGCTACGCAGCGCGACCGCGGGTGCCGGTTTTTGTCGGTGGGGTCCGCCATGATGTCTCGCGTCCGGACACCCGCCGGACCCGACGGAGAGGAGGACCGGGTGGAGACGGTGATCACCACCGCGGCCGTCGTGCTCGCGCTGCTCCTGTGCGTCGCGGTAGTCGCGCTGTGGCGGCTGTACAACGACGGAATGCGCCGCGCCGACGCGGCCGCGCGGCTCGTGGCGGCGGAGCGTGCGAAAGGCGACCAGCAGCAGCTCGCGCTGCGCCGGTACGAGGTGGCGTTCGCGTCGATCCACGGCCGCGGCGAACTCGGCGAACAGGTGCTCGTGGAAACCGCGCGCGCACTCGGACTGCGGGAGGGACTGCACTTCACCCTGCAGACCGATTTGGGCGGCGGCGGAAGCGCGAAGCCCGACCTGGTGCTGAATGTCGGCGGCGGCCGGGCGGTACCGGTCGACGCGAAAGCGAGCATGGCCATCTGGGCGGAGGCAGTCGAGACCGACGACCCGGAAGAACGACTCGACGCGCTGCGCGTCCACGTCCGGCAGCTGCGCTCCCGCGCGGCGGAGCTGGCAGGCAAGGGCTACCAGCGCTGGGCGGACGCGATCTACGGCACCATCATGTTCGTCCCGTCCGACGCGGCCGTTGTCGCTGCCCTCGACACCGATCCCGAACTGCTGCGCTGGCTGATCGACCGACGCGTCTTCCTGTGCGGCCCCACGGGATTCGGGGTGCTCGCGTCGGCAGCGCTGTTCGCCGCCAGCGACCGGGCGCTCGTCGAGGACGTCGAGCAAGTGCGCGCGGGCGCCGCCGCCGCACATCGAGCCGCGGGCAATGCGGTGGAGGCGCTGAATCTGTCCTCCACGCACCTGCAGCGCTTCGTTTCGGCCCGCCGCCGGGAACTCGAGGCACTGGAGTCGTTCCGCGCGACCGTCGCGCCGCTCACCGACGCGTCGGGCAGTCCGGCGCCGGTGCCGCAACTTCGGAAGGGAGACGAGGTGGCAGCTGGTTGAGGTCACGGCGCGATGGCCGCGGGCTCGGCATTCGCGATCGGATGATCGACGGTGTGCCCCTACGGGGCGGGCTCCGCAACGGGGCTTCCTGACGTCAGATGACGGCCGTGGGCTGATGCTCTCGCATGTGGAGCGTGGTTGACGTTGGGCAGGGCGAGGTTGCGGTTGTCTGGTCTGGCGGGACGATCTGCGCGGACTTGGCGGACGCGATCGTGGCGACACGGTTCGGCGGCATGCCTCCGGGACACGAATCCGGTGGCACGTCCCGACGAGCCGAGCCCATGCAGCGCGATCTGGCGGCATGGCCGCTGGCGGCGCGATCTGGCCGAGTAAGCCACGGCAGTGCACTTTGGCGGGCGTGGGTCAGATGGCGCGATCCGGCAGAGCGGGCCTCGGCGGCGCGATTTGCCTCCACGTCGTCCGGAGGGAGTGAGCCCGGTCGAGGGAGCAGTTGCGCGGCCTGGCGCGGTGCGGCTCGGCCCCTGGCGCTCTTCGCACGAGGAGCGTGGTCTCGCTCGGGCGGTGGCGCGGCAGGCGTCCGAGGAGTGCCCAGCGACGTCCCGGTGAGCGGTAGGCCGGAGGTCACGCGTCGGAGGCCAACACGGTGACGCGGCCCAAGCGGTCATCGTCCGCAGCGCCGACGGTCGGCGGCTTGCAGCTGAGTGCGGCGAGCGGGTACCAAGGTCCGGATTGCCCGGAACGAACGGCGAAGTCCAGGTTGGACACTGCTGCCGGGGCGAGCGAAAGGGCATGGTTCCGACGTCGCGCGGGCAGGATCCGGACGCTCAGGCGGCTCACGGGAACGTCAATTCCCGGTCAAGTTCCAGAACGGCGAATGTTCCGGAACAGGACCGGTGGCGCCGCCGTCGCGGTCGTCGGCTGGTGGCATAGCCTGGGGTCAGCGCAGGGCCAGGAAACGGGCAGCCGGACCATACCGTCGGTATCACCGCTGGTCAGAGGTCTGGTCCACTGGTTCCTCGTTCGGCGGAGCGGTGCGGGAAGGCCGTACCGCGGGTACCGCTCGACCGTACGAAATGTCATGCGGTCGAGTGGCTGCTTCGTGCTGTCCTCGGCAGTGCCAACAAGATCGTGACAAGTACGGGCTACGGTGTGCCTCGTGACCGCGATACGCGATCGCCAGAGCGATCCCGATGCCGATGACGCCCCCGTGCCGTGGGACGAGCGTCTCGTCGTCGGCACGAGGCGCGGCCTGCCCTGGTGGGCGGCTGTGCTCGTGGGCTTCGGCTTGGCAGTGCTCGGCGCCATCATCGACGAGAAGTCCACCGGCAGCCTCGGTTTTGTTTTCAAGGCGGGCTACTTCCTCGGGGCCGTGATCGCGGTCGGCGCGGTGCAAAGACGCGGACTGTTCGGTCCGATGGTGCAGCCGCCGCTGGTGCTCGCCGTCACCGTGCCGGGTGTGGTGCTGCTGACCGGCGGGGGTCCGGAAGCCAGCGACACCCTGTCGAAGCTGCTCAACATCGGGACGCCGCTGATCAAGGGCTTCCCGACGATGGCGGTCACCACCGGTGTCACGCTGCTGTTCGGCTTCTTCCGCATCTACCGCGAACGCGACCCGGACGCACCGGTCAAGATCAAGGACGGCAAGGTCCCTCGCACTCGGGACGAGGACGACGACAAAGCCGCCAACCGTCCGCGCTCACGGCCGCCTGCTGGTCGCGCTGGGCAGTCCGGTCAGACGCCGCCTCCGGGCAACCGTCGCCGTCCGCCGCGGGATCTCGACGCTCCCCCGCCGCGACGGCCGCGTCCGCCTGGCGAGCCGGGTGCCCGACCGCGTCGTGAGCCGATGGACCCGAACGCTCCGCGCGGTGGGCGCAAGCCGCCGCCGGAAGGACGTCGGCCCCGGCCGCCGGAGGGCGATCCGCGCCGTCGTGATCCGCGGGGTGACGCTCCGCCGCCGCGTCGTCGGCCGCGCGGGGACGAGCCACCGCCCGGGCGTCCGCGTCCGCCTCGCAGGGAACCGCCGCGCCGTCAACGTCCTTGGGAAGACGAGGGCTGACCGAGCGCGCAGGCCACGCTGGAATCGGGCGAACCGACGAAGCCTGACCGAGCATGCAAGTCACGCCGGAGCCGGGCGACTCGACGAAAGCTGGCTGAGCACGAAAGTCACGCCGGGGCTGGACCACCCAACGAGAGCCGAGCGGGCACGCAAGTCACGCCGGAGCCGGGCCACCCAACGAGGACTGACCGGGCGCGCAGGGCAGGTCGAAACCAGACCACTCGACAAACCTGACCGAGCACGCAAGTCAGGCCGAAGCTGGACCAACCGACGAGAGCCGACCGGGCGCGCAAGCCACGCAGGAACCGGACCATCTGCCGAAGGCTGGGCACCCAACTCACGGCGGAAGCTGGCAACACAAGGCAAACGAGAAAGGCCGCCGATCCCCACACCGGGATCGGCGGCCTTTTCGTTGCGGCTAAAGGAATTCTCTCGTCCGGGTCGTGACTCAGCACGAACTACTGCACGGCTCAGCGGCCAAATCGACCGGAGCGGCTCGCACGACTTCGCGGCGAAAGCTTCAGCGGCGCGCCAAACGCTCCGACTGCCGCAGCACCGAACGAAACCCTCAGGACTCCGACTTAACAGCCTTCCGAAGCTCCTTAGGCAACGCAAAAGCGATCTTCTCGTTCGCCGTAGTCACCTCGTCAACCTGCCCGTACCCGCGCTCGGCCAGCCACTTCAGCAGGTCTATCACCAGCACGTCCGGCACCGAAGCCCCAGACGTGACCCCGACCGTCGAGACGCCCTCGAGCCAAGCCTCGTCGACCTCCGAAGCGAAGTCGATCAAATGCGAGGCCGAAGCGCCAGCCTTCAACGCCACCTCGACCAGCCGCTTCGAGTTCGAGGAGTTCTTCGAGCCAACGACCAGCACCAGGTCGCATTCCGGGGCCATTGCCTTGACCGCGACCTGGCGGTTGGTGGTGGCGTAACAGATGTCGTCGCTGGGCGGGTCGGCCAAGGTCGGGAAGCGGTCTCGGAGCTGGTCGACGCGTTCCATCGTCTCGTCAACCGACAGGGTGGTCTGCGACAGCCAGATCACCTTCGACGGGTCGCGCACGTCAACCTTGTCGACATCCTCGGGCTTGTCGACCAGCTGCACCTTGTCCGGAGCCTCGCCAGCCGTGCCTTCGACCTCCTCGTGGCCCTCGTGGCCGATAAGAAGGATGTCGTAGTCGTCCTTGGCGAAGCGGTTGACCTCTTTGTGCACCTTGGTGACCAGCGGGCAGGTCGCGTCGATGGTGCGCAGGTTCCGTTCCTCGGCCTCGGCGTGCACCGCGGGCGAGACGCCGTGTGCGGAGAACACCACGAGCGCGCCCTCAGGCACCTCGGACGTCTCGTCGACGAAAATCACGCCGCGTTCTCGCAGGGTCTCGACAACATGCCGGTTGTGCACGATTTCCTTGCGCACGTACACCGGCGGCCCATACAGCTCGAGCGCCTTCTCGACGGCGACGACCGCGCGGTCAACGCCGGCGCAGTACCCGCGCGGCTTCGCGAGCAGCACGCGTTTGGCGGCGCCGGACCGGGAGATCGTCGGGGTACCGGCGGGTTCGGTTCCGGGACTCGCAGAAGTCATGCCTCCAGGGTACGGGCAGTGCCGATCCGGGGTTGAAGTCCTCGTTCGGATGATGGCGGCGGCCATTCAGGCTGTGCCGGGCGTCACGTCCGGTGCCCCTGGCCACCCGTTCGGTTGGGCAGAACAGCCCTGATGCGGCACGCTGGACCCATGAAGCCACTCCCGCTCCCCCTCCGGGTCGCCGCGGGCCTCGCCGTCACCACCGCCGAGCGGGTTCGTGAGCTCCCGAAGCAGCTCACCGGCCTGCCGGTCACCGTCGTGAGCCAGGTGCTGCAGCTGTCCATGCGCGTCCAGCAGCAGGTCACCGAGCTGGCCATCAAGGGCGACGACGCGCTGGCAATGCTGCGTCCGGTCGAGGACACGCCCAGCTGGGCCACGTTCGACGAGGACGCCGAGCCCGAGTTCGCCCCGTCCCGGCCCACGCTCGTGCCGGTCGACGACCTGCCCGAGCCGCGTACCAACGGCCATCGCGCGCAGCCGCCGGATCTCGCCGCGGAAACCATCGACGATCCGTGGGTCGAGGAGACCCGCGCACTCGCCGAGGAGCACTCCGAGGGCGAGAACGACAGCTCCTCCGGCCCGGCCGGGCTGGGCAATTACGACGAGCTGACCCTGCCGCAGCTGCGTGCTCGGCTGCGCCGGCTGACCGTGCCTCAGCTGGAAGAACTGCTGGAGTACGAGAAGTCCCACGCCGACCGGGCGTCGTTCGTCGGCATGCTCGCGCGGCGGATCGGCAACGCACGCAAGGCCGAGGAACAGCCGGGCGACCCCGCGGAAGGCCAGTGAGCAACGACCCCGCCACCAGCGCGGAGAATCCGTGGCCGGTCCGCACTGTCGCGCGCAAGATCGGCGACTGGGTCCACCGGCTCGGCGACGTCTGGGTCGAAGGCCAGGTCACGCAGATGAACGCGCGGCCCGGCACGCAGACCGCGTTCCTGACCCTGCGCGACCCGTCCGCGGACGTCTCGATGTCCGTGACCTGTCCGATGTGGCTGGTGCGCGAACTGCCGACACCGCTGCGCGAAGGCGACCGCGTGGTCATCCACGCCAAGCCGTCGTTCTTTTTCGGCCGCGGCACGCTGAGCCTGCGCGCGGACCAGATCCGCGCGGTCGGCATCGGTGAACTGCTCGCGCGGATCGAACGGCTGCGCAAGCTGCTGGCCGCCGAGGGCATGTTCGCCCGCGAACGGAAGCGGCCGATTCCCTTTCTGCCCAAGGGAATCGGGCTGATCACCGGACGCGCGTCGGCCGCTGAGCGGGACGTGCTGGCGAACGCGCAGGCACGCTGGCCGCACGTGTTGTTCAAGGTGCTGAACACCGCCGTGCAGGGTTCGCAGGCGGTGCCGCAGATCCTCCGTGCACTGTCCATATTGGACAAAGATCCGGACGTCGACGTGATCGTCATCGCCCGCGGCGGCGGCAGCGTCGAGGATCTGCTGCCGTTCTCCGACGAGGCGCTGTGCCGGGCGGTCGCGGCCGCGGGCACGCCGATCGTCAGCGCGATCGGGCACGAGCCGGACACTCCCCTGCTCGACTATGTCGCCGACCTGCGCTGTTCCACCCCGACCGACGCCAGCAAGCGCATCGTGCCGGACGTCCGCGAGGAAACCGCGCGGGTCCGGCAGATGCGCGACCGCGGCCGGCGTGCGCTGCACGGCTGGGTCGACCGGGAGACGCGGCTGCTGACCCAGTTGCGCAGCCGTCCGTCGCTGGCCGATCCGCTGGGCCCGATCGAACGCCGCCTCAGCGACCTCGAGATGCACCGCGAACGCGGCCGGCGCGCGATGCTCAGTCTGCTCGCCAAGGACCAGGCGGAGGTCGCGAACGCGCGGGGCAAGCTGGCCGCGCTCGGCCCGGCGGCCACGATGGAGCGCGGGTACGCCGTCGTCCAGTTCACGGATTCCGCAGGCAACCTCCACGTGCTCCGTTCCGTCTCCCAGATCGAGGACGGAGCGCAGCTGCGCGTACGGGTCGCCGACGGGGCGGTCCACGCGGTGGCCGAGTCCGTCGAGCCGACTACACCCGCACCGGAAGGAGACCGGCCGTGATGCACCGGGCCCCGGCGTTCCTCCCGCTCACGGTGGACGCCGCCGCCCGGCTCGACGCCGGTCTCCTGCTGCGGCAGGCCCTGGTCACCGACCGGGCCGCCGACGAATGCTGGACCGCCCTGCTGGCCGGCTGCGGCACCGCGGCCCGGCGCGGGCTGGCCCCGCAGCTCAGGCGGCTGTCCGAGGCGACGTCCGAGCACGTCGGCGTCCGGTGGTGGTTCGCCGAAGGGACCGGCCATCGGCGACGCGTGGCGAGCGCGCAGGAGAACCTCGAGGACGCCATCGCGGACGGTGACGGGCAGGAGTTCGCGCTGGCGTTCGTCGGATACGACCACGCGATGGCCAGCGCGGTGGTCGCGGGCCCGCAGCGGGCCCGACCCGGTTCCCCGGGAATGTCGGCCGAGCGCGGTAGTCTGCGCCGACAGCCCCGTGCACCACAAGGTCGGAGAACGTGAGCGAAGCAGACACCGCCGGACTCGGTTACGAGCAGGCCCGCGATCAGCTCGTCGAAGTGGTGAAGGAACTCGAGGCAGGCGGGCTTTCCCTGGAGCAGTCGCTCGAGCTCTGGGAGAAGGGCGAGCGGCTCGCCAAGGTGTGCGAACGGCATCTGGAAGGCGCCCGCGAGCGGATCGAGGCCGCGCTGGCCTCGGTGGAGACCGACGACGACACAGAGTGACGTGCACCATGCGTTGCTGAATCGGTCAGGTGGTCTAGGGATCTGACAGACTGGGCACCCGCTGACGAACCGTGTTCCGGGAGGCCACCATGACCACCGCCAGTGACCGCAGCCGACGCGAAGCGCCTGATCGCAACCTCGCCATGGAACTGGTGCGGGTGACCGAGGCAGCCGCGATGGCGGCCGGCCGCTGGGTCGGCCGAGGCGACAAGATCGGCGGCGACGGGGCTGCCGTCGACGCGATGCGCCAGCTCGTCTCCACCGTCTCGATGCGCGGCGTCGTCGTCATCGGCGAGGGCGAGAAGGACGAAGCGCCGATGCTGTTCAACGGCGAAGAGGTCGGCAACGGCGACGGCCCGGACTGCGACGTCGCGGTCGACCCGGTCGACGGCACCACCCTCATGGCGAAGGGCATGCCGAACGCGCTGGCCGTGCTCGCCGTCGCCGAGCGCGGCGCGATGTTCGACCCGTCCGCGGTGTTCTACATGGAGAAGCTGGCCGTCGGCCCGGACGCGGCGGGCAAGGTCGACCTTTCCGCCCCGGTCGCGGAGAACATCCGGCGCGTGGCGAAGGCGAAGAACTCCAGCGTCAGCGACGTGACGGTCTGCATCCTCGACCGGCCGCGGCACGAACAGCTGGTCAAAGAGGTCCGCGAGGCGGGAGCCCGGATCCGGTTCATCTCGGACGGCGACGTCGCGGGCGCGATCGCCGCGGCCCGGCCGACCACCGGCGTCGACATGCTGCTCGGCATCGGCGGCACGCCCGAGGGCATCATCGCCGCGTGCGCGATGAAGTGCCTCGGCGGCGAACTGCAGGGCCGGCTGTGGCCGAAGGACGACGCGGAGCGCGAGAAGGCGCTCGCCGCCGGTCACGACCTTGACCGGATCCTGCTCAACGACGACCTGGTCACCGGCGACAACGTGTTCTTCTGCGCGACCGGCGTCACCGACGGCGACCTGCTGCGCGGCGTCCACTACCGGGCGGGCGGCGCGACGACGCAGTCGATCGTCATGCGGTCCAAGTCCGGGACGGTCAGAATGATCGACGGCTACCACCGGCTCGAGAAGCTGCGGGCGTACTCGTCCGTCAACTTCGACGGCAACCTCGAACTCGACGAGGGCGCGGTGCCTCCGCTTCCCTGATCTGCCAAGGAGTTTCCCGGTGTCGAAACGGCTGTTCGCGCTGGTGCTGACTGTCCTCACCGGAGTCGTGCTCAGCGCGGGCAGCGCGTTCGCCGGGCCCTCGATCGTCGGCGGGACCGACGCGGACCAGCCCTACCCGTTCGCGGTGTCCCTGCACACCTCGGGCGGCGCGCTGTTCTGCGGCGGCTCGCTGATCACGCCGACCTGGGTGGTCACCGCGGCGCACTGCCTGTCCGCGAAGGACCCGGCGACGATCGGGTTGCGCGTCGGCAGCAACGACGCGGACGAGGGCGGGGAAACTCCGAAAGCGGCGGAATTCGTGCTGCACCCGCATTTCAACGCCGAAACGCAGACCGGCGACGTCGGCCTGATCCGGCTGACGGCCCCGGTGAAGGCCGCGCCGATCGCGATCGGCGGTTCGGCGTCGCCAGGCACGGCGGTCCGAGTGATCGGCTGGGGCCAGACGTGCGCGACGCCGAATTGCGGCCCAGTGTCGAAGACGCTGCGCCAGCTGGACACGCACCTGGTGCCAGGCGCGAAATGCACGGCGGCGTTCGACGGAACCTCGGAACTGTGCACGGAAAGCCCTAGCGGATCCGGCTCGTGCTACGGCGATTCCGGCGGCCCGGAACTGATCCGCGACGGCGACCGGTGGACGCTGGCCGGGATGGTCAGCCGCCCGGGAAACCGGTCGTCGACATGCGGATCGGCTCCGTCGATCGCGACCTCGGCGGTGGCGTATCAGCCGTGGATCGCGGAGAAAACCGGCTGAGTCACTCGACGTTGCTCGAATGCCCCGGGAACAAATGCGCCTCGGGATTCAACGCCACCGCGATGTTGTTCACCGCCGTCGCCGCCTCGCCGAACCCGGTCGCGATCAGCTTCACCTTCCCCGGATACGCCGCCACATCCCCAGCGGCGTAAACGCGCGGCCGCGCCGTCGCCATCGTCGAATCCACCGAAATCGCGCGGTGATCGATTTCCAAGCCCCAGCTTTCGATCGGCCCCAAATCCGCGGTAAAGCCCAACGCCGCAACCACCGCGTCCGCGCGCAGCTGCTCGTCCGCGCCGCCCTTCACTGTCACGTCGACCGCCGTCAGCGAGCCGTCCGGGGCTTCGACAAAGCGGGCCACCTCGGCGTCCGTGACCAGCCGCACGCCCAGCTCCTGCACTTGCCGCACGATCGATTCCGCAGCCCGGAACTTCGCGCGACGGTGCACGAGCGTCACGCTCGCCGCGACCGGATGCAGCGCCAGGCACCAGTCGAACGCCGAGTCCCCGCCGCCGACCACGACGACGTGCTGGCCCGCGTGCGCCGCCAGCGATGGGACGAAGTGGACCATCCCGCGGCCGAGCCAGCCGTCTCCGGCGGGCAGCGGACGGGGCGTGAACTCGCCGATGCCCGCGGTGATCAGGACCGCGCCCGCGCGCAGCACGTCGCCGCCGTCGAGAGTCAGTTCGAGACCGCCGTCGACGCTCTCCAGCTTTTCCGCCTTGCGGCCGAGCAGGTAATCCGGCTTCCACGGCGCGGCCTGGTCCACCAGGCCCTGCACGAGATCACGGCCGCGGATCGAGGGGAACCCGCCGACGTCGTAGATCATCTTCTCCGGGTACATCGCGGTGACTTGCCCGCCCGGTTCGGGCAGCGAATCGACGACGGCCATCGACAGGCCGCGGAATCCCGCGTAGTAGGCGGCGAAGAGGCCGGTGGGACCGGCTCCGATGACGACGAGGTCGTAATCCATGAGGCTCGCTCCATGCCAGTGGTGGGTGGCGGTGATCGAGAACACATCGAGAGTAGCCAGTGTGGCAATGCCACTCCGTTGAGGGCGGAGGTGGGGCGGGTGCGGGTTACCGAGGTGGGCGACAACACCCGGCCGGTTGCGCGAAACGGGGCCAGAATCGGGGGTATGGCTGAACAGGAATACCGGATCGAACACGACACGATGGGTGAGGTCCGCGTCCCGGTCGACGCGCTTTACCGCGCGCAGACGCAGCGTGCCGTCGAGAACTTCCCCATCTCCGGCCGCGGTCTCGAGCGCGCCCAGATCCGCGCGCTGGGCCTGTTGAAGGCCGCCGCCGCCCGTGTGAACGCGCGGCTCGGCGTCCTGGACGCCGACGTCGCCGACGCGATCGCGAAGGCCGCCGACGAGGTCGCCGAGGGCCGTCACGACGAGCACTTCCCGATCGACGTCTTCCAGACCGGCTCGGGCACCTCGTCCAACATGAACGCGAACGAGGTCATCGCGACGCTGGCCAGTCGCGCGCTCGGCCGCGACGTGCACCCGAACGACCACGTCAACGCGTCGCAGTCCTCGAACGACACCTTCCCGACGACGATCCACGTCGCCGCCACCGAGGCCGTCCTCACCGACGTCGTCCCGGCGCTGGAGCACCTTGCCGGCGCGATCGAGGCGCGCGCCGAGGAGTGGCAGGACGTCGTCAAGTCCGGGCGCACGCACCTGATGGACGCCGTGCCGATCACGCTCGGCCAGGAGGCGGGCGCGTGGGCCGCGCAGATCCGGTTCGGCATCGAACGGCTGCAGTCCGGTCTGCCGAGGCTGGGCGAACTGCCGATCGGCGGCACCGCGGTCGGCTCCGGCCTGAACGCGCCCGACGGTTTCGGTGCGGCGGTGTCGGCCGAACTGGCGCAGATCACCGGGTTGCCGCTCACCGAGGCACGCAACCACTTCGAGGCGCAGGCGACGCAGGACAGCGTGGTCGAGACTTCCGGGCACCTGCGCACGGTCGCGGTGTCGCTGAACAAGATCGCGAACGACCTGCGCTGGCTGGGTTCCGGCCCGCGCACCGGCTTGGCCGAGCTGGCGTTGCCGGACCTGCAGCCGGGTTCGTCGATCATGCCGGGCAAGGTCAACCCGGTCATCCCGGAGGCGACGCTGCAGGTCGTCGCGCAGGTCGTCGGCAACGACGCGGCGGTCGCGTTCGCCGGCGCGGCGGGCAACTTCCAGCTCAACGTGAACCTGCCGGTCATCGCGCGCAACGTGCTCGAATCGGCGCGGCTGCTCGCGGCCGTCTCGCGGCTGCTGGCGGACAAGGTGTTCGCCGGGGTCACCGCGAACGTCGAGCGCGCGCGGCAGTACGCGGAGGGGTCGCCGTCGATCGTCACGCCGCTCAACAAGTACATCGGTTACGAGGAAGCGGCCGCGGTAGCGAAGCAGGCGCTCAAGGAACTCAAGACGATTCGCGAGGTCGTGCTGGAGCGCGGGTACGTCCGAGACGGCAAGCTCACTGAGGCACAGCTGGACGAGGCACTCGATGTGCTGCGGATGGCGCGTGGCGGCAAGTAGCGGTCAGCCGATCGTAGCGGCTCGCTCGGACAATTCCGGGCGAGCCGCTTCGCGTTTCCACAGTCCACATGCGACTCCCGCGGCGACCAGGATGACCCCGGCCAGGTCCTTGAGCTCGAACTGTTGCGCCCCGATCAACACCGCCACGGCCAGCCCGGACACCGGCATCAGCCCGATCAGCACGCCCGCCCGGTCCGCGCCCAACTCGACGACGCAGCTGTACCAGAGCACGAAAGCCACCGCGGTCACCACGACGGCCAGCAACAGCAACGCGACGAGTTCACGCCCGTTCGGCCACCGCCAGGCTCCGGCCGGATCGACCACCGTCCCGACCACGGAACCGCTTGCCGCAGCGGTGAAACAGCCCCACGCGGACGTGGCCAACGGTCCGAGCCGACGCAGCAATCCCACCGCGAGCAGGGTGAACGACGCTTCGCACAACATCGCCAGCGCAGCCAGCAACAGCCCTGGCGCGGAAGCGGATCCGCCGCCGGACAGCACCACGATGCCGAGCCCGGCCAGTACCGACCCGACGACCGGCGCGGCGGACGGACGGCGACCGTCCAGCATCGGCGCGATCAACGCGAGCACGAGCGGGCTGGCCCCGAGAAACGCCGCCACCGCACTGGGTTCCGCGTAGCGCTGTGCCAGCAGCAGACAGGCCTGGAACCCGATCATCCCGGTCGCGGCGAGGCCGAGCAGGGTCGGCAGATCGCCCAGTTTCGGCCGCGGCAGCGGACTGCGCGTGACCTTCGCCCAGCCCAGCAGCAGAAGCCCGCCCAGCGCGTACCGCAACGCCTGCCCGGTGATCACCGGATACCCGTCCAGCATGCCGGTGACCGGCACCGATCCGCCGACCAGCACCGCGCCGGCCACCCCTGAAAGCACCATCGACCGTTTCACGCCGCTCAGTCTTCAGCGGAGAGTGGTCTATTCAGAAGGACCACTCAACACTGGCCTAACTGGACCACTTGGCCGTACTGTCGTGGCCGTGGAGACCATCCGGGAGTTGCTCCTGCCCGCCGCCACCGGAGGACGCCGGGGCCGCGCCGTCGAGGCCGCGTTGCGCGACGCGATCCGCACCGGGCGGCTGGCGGTCGGCACCCGGCTGCCGTCGAGCCGCGATCTCGCGCGCCAGCTCGGGGTCGCGCGCGGCACCGTCACCGCGTTGTACGAGCAGCTCACGGCTGAGGGTTACCTGCTGAGCAAGCACGGGTCAGGCACTCGCGTCGCGCCGATCGACGATCCCGCGCCGAATCCTCTGGTCAGCGCAGCGAAAACGCCGACTTGGGAGTTCGACCTGCGTCCGGGCCTGCCCGCCTTGTCGGCGTTCCCGCGGGCAGAATGGCTTGCCGCCGAACGAGAAGCCCTGAACGCGACGCCAGATCTCGGTCTCGGCTACCCCGATCCGACCGGACACCCGGCGTTGCGCGCGGAACTGGCCGCTTACCTCGGCCGCGTCCGGGCGCTGCCGACGAACCCGGACGACATCGTGATCACCAGCGGAGCCGCGGAAGCGTTGTCGTTGCTGGCCGACGCCTTGCCGGACCAGCGCATTGCCGTCGAAGACCCCAGCCACCACGGCCAAGCGAACCTGCTGCGCGACCACGGGCTTGCCCCGGTCGGAATCCCGGTCGACGACAAGGGCATCAATGTCGAAGCACTGTCCATTTCAGACTGCTCCGTCGTGCTGGTGACCGCCGCACACCAGTTCCCGCTCGGCGTCGCGTTGCATCCGGAACGCCGTCGGCAACTGCTTGCCTGGGCGGCGGAAACCGGCGGACTCATCCTCGAAGACGACTACGACGCCGAACATCGCTACGACCGTCCCGCGCTGGGCGCGATGCGCGCGCTCGCACCGGATCACGTCGCGTACATCGGCAGCGTCAGCAAAGTTCTTGCGCCAGCGTTGCGGATCGGCTGGCTCATTCCGCCGCGACGGCTGCGCGACGCCGTGGCGCGGGTCAAGGAAATGCACGACCTCGGCTGCCCGCCGCTCCCGCAAGCCGCGCTCGCGCATCTGATCGCCACCGGCGGTTACGACCGGCATCTACGCCGCACTCGACGGCTGTACCGCGCTCGTCGCGACGCGCTGATCGAAGCCCTGACCGAGCGTCTTCCGCAATGGCAGCCGGTCGGAATCGCCGCCGGACTGCACCTCGTCGTCCGGCTGCCCGACAGCACCGATGACGTGCGGCTGCAGGAAAAACTCGCCGCGGCAGGCGTGCACGCTCCGGCTTTGTCGACTTATTCCCATACCTCAGCCGGATATCCGGGCCTCGTGCTCGGGTACGCCGCGCTCCAGCCGGACCGGCTCCGCGCCGCTGTCGAGCGGATCGCGTCGGCCGGTTGAACCGCTGGTGAACACCTGGTGCACCGGGGAGGGGTCCCGTTGATGACGCTTAGGGTTGACCTTCTCGGGAGCAGGCAAGGGGGAGGCGACCGTGAGCTTCGGGGAAATAGTGCGAACACTCGCCGACGTGCTCACGTCCAGCCGCGGCATCGTGCCCATCGCCGTCGTCGCGGGCGCGACCATCCTCGCCCCGATCATCGACCGCTACGTGATCCGCCGCAGGCGCGTGATCTACCGGGAGCTGTACAACTCCAAAATCGGCCTCAACCCGGTCACGCTCAGCGACTCGGACAACGGTGCGGTGCAAGCGGATCCGGAACTCGTGCGCACCGTGCAGCTGCTCGAACCGCTCAGCGTGGTCGTGATCCGCATCCGCAACACCGGCAGCTTCGACATCGGCCCGGACGACTGGGAACACCCGCTGCAGTTCACCTTCGGCAGGCGGGTGGTGTGGGACGCGCGCGTGTCCGATGCCAAAGACGGGTTGCGTGAGGTGGTACGGAACGGACTTGAATTCTTCACTCATGATCAGCCTACGCCGGAAAACGGAACCGCGCGACTGTCCGGTGTGCGAGCGTTGCTGCCGCAGCGGCTGACCGCACTGCTGCGGCAAGCCGACGCACCGGCAGCCGCAGCACCGCAATGGCACGGCGTCCGCCTCGAACAGCTTTCCTTGAAGCGGCGGGAAAAGTTCAAACTCGTCGTCGTGCTGCGCGAGCCGGACGACTGGCGCGGCGGGTCGTTGTCCAAGGAACTGGACGTCACCGGAAGGCTCAGCGGCGGGCGAATCAAAGACGAACGCAAACAGCGCTGGCTGTCGTGGCCGGTGGTCACGGGAGCGATCGGGGTGCTGCTGACCGGGGCGTTGCTGAGCATGCTCCTCGTCGCCGTGTCGCGCGGGTCCGAACCCGGCTGTGGCAACGGATCCCTCGCGGTGCACGGATCCAGCGCGTTCGCACCCATCATGAACAGCGTCGCGACCGAGTACCAGAAGCTGTGTCCTGGCGCGACGATCACAACGCAAGCGGACGGAAGCGTGTCCGCGGTGCGCGAACTGGGGCCGTTGCCCGCGGAACAAAAGGACAGCATGGCAGTGCTTTCCGACGGCAAGGCTTCCGGCGCAGGGCCGGATCTGGTCACGCAACCGGTCGCAGTGCTCGTGTACAGCCTGGTAGTGAACAGCGCCGTCGGCGTCGACCGGCTGAGCAATGAGCAGGTGCGCGGCATCTTCAACGGGAAGTACACCGACTGGGCGCAACTGCGCGAGGGTCCGTCGATCCCGATCCGGGTTGTCGGGCGCGGGCAGGAATCGGGTACGCGCAAGACTTTCGAGCAGAAAGTGCTGGGTGCCGCAGAGCCGGGACTGTCCTCGGACGACTGCCGGACGCCGACCCGCGACCCGCACGCCACCGTGGTGCGCTGCGAACGCGGCAAGACCGACGAACTGCTGCGCGCGGTCGGCGACACCCCCGGTGCCATCGGCTACGCGGACGTGCCCGCGGCCAAGATCGCCGCGGCGGGAGGCCGCGTCGCGATGGCGAAACTCGACGACCGCTACCCCGACGTGACCAGCATCGACGCTGGCTATCGCTTCTGGACGGTCGAGTATCTCTACACAAAGGGCGTGCCGGAGAACGATTCGCTGCTGAAGCAGTTCCTCGACTACCTGCGCAGCAGCACGGCGCGGGCGGAACTGCAGGACGCAGGGTACACGCCATGTGTGACAAAACAGGGGCTGCTGGACCAGTACTGCACTCGTCCGGATGCCTGACCAGCTCTTTTTCACCCGGTCGAGGCTGGAGCGAGAGTTTTTGTCGGTGGCGGGGGCGATGATGGCCGGGTGTTGTTCACCGACCTCGTCACCGCCTCCGCCGAACTGGCGGCCACGCGGTCACGGAAAACGAAGATCGCCGTGCTGGCCGCCGTGCTGCGCGCGGCCGAACCCGGCGAACTGCCCGCGGTGATCGCGTATCTCACCGGGCAGACCGCACAGGACCGGCTCGGCGCCGGCTGGCGCACGCTCGCCGACCTCGCCGTCGAACCCGCGGCCACGCCTGCCGTCTCGGTGGCGGAGGTCGATGTCGCGCTCACCGAGGTCGCGGCCGCGGCGGGCGCGGGTTCGGTGAAGCGCCGGGCGGAGGTGCTCGCCGCGCTGTTCTCCCGGTTGACCAGGGCCGAGCAGGAGTTCGTGTTCCGGCTCGTCACCGGGGAGCTGCGGCAGGGTGCGCTGGAAGGCGTGATGGTCGACGCGGTCGCGGCGGCGGCCGAGGTGGAGGTCGACCAGGTGCGGCGCGCGTTCATGCTGTCCGGGCGGCTGCCGGTCACCGGACAGGCGGCGCTCACCGGGGGCGCGGCGGCGCTCGCGGAATTCGGGCTGGAGCTGGGCCGTCCGGTGCGGCCGATGCTCGCGTCGCCGGCGGAATCGCTGGAGGAAGCCGTGACGGAGCACGGGAACGCGATCGTCGAGTACAAAATGGACGGTGCGCGGATCCAGGTGCACCGGCGCGGCGCGGAAGTGCACGTGTACACGCGCACGCTGCGGGAAATCACCGGCAGCGTCGCCGAGTTGGTCGAGCTGGTGCGGGCGCTGCCGTGCGAATCGGTGGTGCTGGACGGCGAGACCCTCGCGCTCACCGACGACGGGCGGCCGCGGCCGTTCCAGGAAACGATGAGCCGGTTCGGCAGCACGCGGGACGAACAGGTGCGGGCGTTGCTGCTGCGGCCGTACTTCTTCGACTGCCTGCATCTGGACGGGGTCGATCTGCTCGACGCGCCGTTGTCCGAACGCAACGAGGCACTGCGCCAGGTCGCGGGCGAGCACGTGATCCCCGGCTCGGTCCGGCCGGAATCGCCGGCGGCGGTGCTCGACGCGGCGATGGACGCCGGGCACGAGGGCGTGATGGTGAAGGACCTCGATTCGATCTACGCGGCCGGACGGCGCGGGCGCGCGTGGCTGAAAGTGAAACCGGTGCACACCATCGACCTGGTGGTGCTGGCGGCGGAATGGGGCCACGGGCGGCGCACCGGCAAACTGTCGAACCTGCACCTCGGCGCGCGCGATCCGGACGGCGGGCCGCCGATCATGGTGGGCAAGACGTTCAAGGGCCTTACCGACGAGCTGCTGGCCTGGCAGACCGAGCGGTTCCAGGAGATCGAGACGCACCGCGACCGGTGGACCGTCCACGTGCGGCCGGAGACGGTGGTCGAGATCGAGCTGGACGGGGCGCAGGTCAGCACGCGGTATCCGGGCGGGCTGGCGCTGCGGTTCGCGCGGGTGGTGCGGTACCGGCCGGACAAGGATCCCGGCGAGGCCGACGCCATCGACACCGTCCGCGGGCTGCTGCGCGGCAGCCGTCCGGCGACGGACGCCAGCCAGGCGGAGCAGTCCGGTTCCGAGGAGGCATCCGGATGATGATCGCCGCGCCCGCCCTCCGGATGAGTGGGCATATTACGGACATCGGGCAGTTTTCCCCGCTGTGCTCAGGAAAACGCCCGACGAAAGTCGATGTCGCACCCGTGGCCGCGTACCCGAGAGTGGGAGCACTGGCCTGCGTCGATAGGAGAAAAGCATGACGTTCCGGGTGAAATCAGCCGTCCGGGGACTCGGGCGGCCGATGACCCTGCTGGCGGGCGTGGCGCTCGCCGCCACCGTGGTGGCGGCACCGGCCAGTGCCGCGCCGGCGCCGCCGCAGCAGCCGCCGCGACACCACTTCTCGGCTGCCGCGCAGTCGTTCGTCGGCGCGACCACGGTGCGCGAGCGGGTGGCACGGCTCAACGCGGCGATGGCCAAGCTGCCGAAGGAAAGCGGCGCGTACAACGCCACGAAGCTGTGGAACCAGGGCATCACCGGCGCCGGGTCCACCGTGGCCACGCTCGTGTCGTTCGGCGACGACAAGGTCAAGCAGGTGCTGGACGAGTACTCCCGGCAGCACGGTCTGCCGCCGGCGAACGTCGAGGTGCTGCAGCCGTCCGGTGCGGTGCCCGCGTGCACCGATCCCGGGGTGGACACCGCCACCTGCCAGTCGTGGGGCGGGGAAACCGATCTCGACGTCACGATGATGCACGCGATGGCTCCGGGCGCGAAGATCGTCGTCGCCGCCACCCCGGTCGCCGAGACGCAGGGCTTCGCCGGGCTGCCGGAAATGATGCACGCGGTCGACTACATGACCGAGCACCGCATCGCCGACGTGGTTTCGATGAGCTTCGGCACCACCGAGGAGAACTTCCCGTCGTTCGAGTCGATCAAGACCCTCGACCCGGCGCTGGAACGGGCGAGCAAGGCGGGCGTCACGCTGGTGGCGTCGTCGGGCGACGACGGCCCGACCGGGGCGTACCTGCAAGGTCCCGGCCGGTATCCGTACCGCGTGGCGAGCTGGCCCGCCAGCGACCCGAACGTCACCGCGCTCGGCGGCACCCAGCTGCACCTGGACGCGAACGGCGTCCGCACCCAGCCCGACGACCTGGTCAACGCCGCGGACAACGGGTTCAGCGAGGGAGCGGGCCTGTCGAAGGCGTACGCGCGGCCGTCCTGGCAGAACCGCGTCAAGAAGATCACCGGCAGCACGATGCGGTCGTACCCGGACATCAGCATGGAAGGCGTCCAGGGCACGTCGCAGTCGGCGCCGTTGTTCGCCGGCGTGCTGGCGTTGGCGGTGCAGGCCAACCACGGGCGACTGGGCCAGATCAACCCGGCGCTGTACTCGAAGCTGGGTCCGAAGGGCACCGCGGCCGGGATCGTCGACGTCACCAAGGGCGACAACAGCCAGTGGGACGTCGAAGGCTTCAAGGCCGGTCCGGGCTACGACATCGCGAGCGGCTGGGGCACGATCGACGCGTCGATCTTCGTGCCCGCTTTGGTGAAGGCGGTGCGGTGATGCGGTAGTCCCCGCGCCGCGGGCGGGCATCCAGGTAGGTTCGCCCGGCCCTGGCTCGATCGGACACGGTCGGGTCGGGCCGGGCGAACCCGCTCCGGAGCCGTAGTGTCAGCGGTATGTCGTCGAAAGCGTTGGCCCGGCTGTGGTTCGGGGTGACCGCGGTGGTCGTGGTGGCCGCGCTCGTGATCCAGATCGTCGCGCTGGTGCCGCCGCAGGGACGGTACGTCAGCTTCGGCGGACGAGTCGCGAACCTGTTCACCTATTTCACGATCATCTCGAACGTCCTCGTCCTCGTCACCAGCGCGGCTTTCGCCCGCGGACGCGGCACCTCGCCGCTGATGCGCGTGCTGTGGCTCGACGCGCTGGTCGGGATCGTGGTGACCGGGGTCGTCTACCAGGTCGCGCTCGCCGGGCTGTACCAGCTGCACGGGCTCGGCCTGGCCGCGGACATCCTGCTGCATCGCGTCAGCCCGGTGCTGTGCGTCCTTGGCTGGCTGCTCTTCGCTCCGCGGGTGCTGGCATGGCGCACCGTCTGGTGGTCGCTCGCCTATCCCTTGGTGTGGCTGGCTTTCACGCTCTTCCGCGGTGCGATCGACGGCTACTACCCGTACCCGTTCATCAACGCTGACAACCTCGGCTACGGGCAGGTCGCGCTGAACTGCCTGCTCATCGGCGTCTTCTTCATCGCACTCGCCAGCGGTGCCCGGGTCGCCGACCCGCAGCTCAGGCGCGGACCCGCCGAAACGCGTTCAGCGGATCGCTGAGCCCAGCCTGGGCGAACGCTCGCAACGCGCCACGCTTGAGGTCCACCGGCTTGCCCGCGGCGACGCGGTGCATCTGCTGGGTGTGCCACTGGATCTCGAGCAGGCTGTCGGCGAGCCGGATTCCCGTGCGCGGGCAACGGCGTTCGGCCCGCACGTCCTCGCCCGCGAGCAACCGGCCCGGCAACCCGGGGTCCACAGTGAACGGACGGCCGATCCCGATCACGTCCAATGCACCGGATTCCAGCGCCTCCGCCATGCCCGCCGCCGTGGTGAACCCGCCGGTGACCATCAGCGCGACGTCGCTGATCTGGCGGGCTTTCGCCGCGTAGTCCAGGAAATACGCCTCCCGCCGCTGCGTGCTCGTCCGGCCGGACCCCATCATCACGGCCCGTTCATACGTGCCGCCGGAGATCTCGAGCAGGTCGATCCCGGCCTCGCCCAGCGCCCGGACCACCTGCAACGACTCGTCCTCGTCGAAGCCGCCGCGCTGGAAGTCGGCACTGTTGAGCTTCACCGAAACCGGCACCCGATCCCCCACCGCGTCCCGGACCGCGCGCACCACCTCAAGCAGGAACCGGCTGCGGTCGCGCCCCCATTCGTCGTCACGACGGTTCACCAACGGCGACAGGAACTGCGAAATCAGGTACCCGTGCGCGCCGTGAATCTGGATCCCGGCGAACCCGGCGTCGACGAACGTCCGCGCCGACACCGCGAACCTCGCCACCACCGCTTCGATCTCGTCCCCGGTCAACGCCCGTGGCGCCGCGAACGCCGTCCGCACGCCTCGGTCGCCGAACGGCACCGCCGACGGCGCGACCGGCTGGCGAGACAAATACCGCGGACTCTGCCGTCCGGGATGGTTGAGCTGCACCCACAACTGCGCGTCCGTGCCGTCCACGGCCCGCGCCCACGACCGGTACGCCGCCGGGTCGGGCTCGGCGGGCAACGCGACGTTGCGCGGTTCGCCGAGCGCGGTGGGATCGACCATCACATTGCCGGTCACGAGCAGGCCCGCGCCCCCGCGCGCCCAGGTCCGGTACAGCTGCGCGAGCTCGGCGGAAGGCGCGTTGCGACGGTCGCCAAGCTGCTCGCTGAGCGCCGACTTCGCGATCCGATGCGGCAGCACGGCCCCGCAGTGCAGTTTGAGCGGTTCGGCGAGCAGATCCCGGGGGTCGGTCATGAGCAGTCCCGTCGTCGCGGCTAACTTACCGCGAGTAAGGATACTCGAAAGTAGGTACCGGCGGTATGCCTCGCGGGCCACTAGGGTCTGCGGCATGACGGCCATAGTGCAGAACCTGGTCACGTCGGGCGTGTTCGAGCTCGACGGCGGCAGCTGGGACGTGGACAACAACGTCTGGATAGTCGGCGACGGCTCCGAGGTGATCGTGATCGACGCCGCGCACGACGCGGACGCCATCGCGGACGTGATCGGAGAACGCACAGTCCGCGCGATTGTCTGCACCCACGCGCACAACGACCACGTCAACGCCGCCCCCGCGCTGGCCGACCGCACCGGCGCCCCGATCCTGCTGCACCCGGCCGACCGCGTCGTCTGGGACCTGACCCACCCGGACCGCGCCCCCGACGGCGACCTGGCCGACGGACAGGTCATCACCGTCGCGGGCACCGACCTCACCGTGCTGCACACGCCCGGCCACGCCCCCGGCGCGATCTGCCTGCACAGCCCCGACCTGGAAGTCCTCTTCACCGGAGACACCCTGTTCAACGGCGGCCCCGGCGCGACCGGCCGCTCGTACTCCGACTACCCGACCATCGTGAAGTCCATCCGAGACCGCCTCTTCCCCCTCCCCGACGCGACGATCGTCCGCACCGGCCACGGCGAAGCGACGACCATCGGCAAGGAA
The DNA here is from genome assembly GCF_017312175.1 of Amycolatopsis sp. A1MSW2902. Taxonomy (NCBI): domain Bacteria; kingdom Bacillati; phylum Actinomycetota; class Actinomycetes; order Pseudonocardiales; family Pseudonocardiaceae; genus Amycolatopsis; species Amycolatopsis sp. A1MSW2902. Next base: position 8,679,546 of record NZ_QJPO01000001.1, on the reverse strand, counting down.
AAAGCGGGATCGACTGACTGGCCCGCCGCCTGACCACCCTTTCTCGCCGGGCGGGGCGGCATGTCTGTCGCCCTGCCCGGCGAGTTACGCGATCGGCTGGCAGAAGCGTTTGCGCCCAGCCTGCCTGTCCTGCATCTGCGCGCGGTGCCGCCCTTCCAGAACCGCGTCCGCCGAACCGTCCAGCTCACGACCGGCCGCTGCCTGCTACCGGATCAGCCCGCATCGCCGCTTGAGCCGCGCCACGTAGCCGCCCGACCTCGACCGGCAGCCGCGCCGAACCACACCGCCGCACCAGAGCGCGCGTCACCGCTCGCGCTGCACGACATGCTCGCTCGACCTCGACCTCGACCTCGACCTCGACCGCAGCCGCGCTGAGCCGCACAAAAGCCCGCGTGACCGCCCGACCTGCAGTCTCACGGAACCGCACCAAGGCCCACCGCACAATCCGAGCGCCCCGGCAACGCAGCGAAACCCCCAGCGCAGGCAAAACCCAGCCCGGTCACCCCCCCCCGGAAGCAACCCCGTCTACGGAGCCAGCCGAGGAACCTCCGGCTCCACCCGAGCCCGCTCCCGAGCCTCCGCCGCAAGCGCTTGCGCCCACCGCTGCAGCCCGGCCACGTCGATCCCGTGCGGCGGCACCTCGGCGAACGGCGCGATGTTCTCCGCACCCCGCTCCAGCAGGGCGACCGCCCCGTTCCCATTCCCCCGCAACGCGTGCGTCAGCCCCACCGCCAGCTGGGCGAGGCCGCGCCACAGTTCGCGTTCCGGGCCGTCCGTCGTTTTCCACGCGTCCTCGAAGACCTCGTGGGCGTGGAACGGGCGGCCGGCGTCCAGCAGGTCCTGCGCCTCCGCCAGGGTCTCCTCCGGGGTCCGCTGCACGCCTTCCGGCTGGCGCGGCACGCCGTCGGAGCCGTACGGCAACGGGCGGCCAAGGCCATCACGAGGGCGGGCGTTGCGGGCGCGCCCCTGGTCGTCGCGATCACGGCTGTCCACCTCGCCATTGTCCCACGGGCCACGCCGGGTTAGCGTCCCGCGCGCAAGCCACGTAGCCTGGTGACTCGTGCGCTTTCTGGATGGGCACGTGCCCGCTCACGACCTGACCTACGACGACGTGTTCCTGCTGCCGAACCGTTCGGACGTGGAATCCCGCTTCGGCGTCGACTTGTCCACTGTGGACGGCACTGGCGCGACGATCCCCTTGGTGGTGGCCAACATGACGGCCGTCGCCGGGCGGCGGATGGCCGAGACCGTCGCTCGCCGCGGCGGGCTCGTCGTGCTTCCGCAGGACGTCGACACGGCCGCGGTGGCCGAAATCGTCTCCTGGGTGAAGTCCCGCCACGCCGTCTGGGACACGCCGCTGGTCCTCACCGGCGGCGACGCGGTGGCCGATGCCCTCAACCTTGTGCACAAACGAGCACACGGCGCGGTCGTCATCGTCGACGGCGACGGCAAGCCGGTCGGGGTCGTGGACGAGGCCGCCTGCGCCGGTGTCGACCGCTTCGCGCGGCTGGCCGACGTCGCTGAGCCCGCCGTGGTCGCCGTGCCGCTGGACACGCCGCCGCGCGAGGTTTTCGAACTCCTGCACAGCCACGGCGGACGGCTCGCTCTCGGTCTCGATGCCGAGGGTCGCCTCGCCGGTGTCCTGACCGCGGTGGGCGCGCTGCGTTCGGAGATCTACACCCCGGCCGCCGACGCCGACGGGAAGCTGCGCGTCGCCGCCGCGGTCGGTGTGAACGGCGACGTCGCGGCGAAGGCCGAAGCGGTGCTGGCCGCGGGCGTCGACACGCTGGTCGTCGACACCGCGCACGGGCACCAGGAAAAGATGATCGCCGCGCTCAAGGCGGTTCGTTCGGTGTCGCCGAAGGTGCCGGTCGTGGCGGGCAACGTCGTCACCGCCGAAGGCACGCGCGACCTCATCCACGCGGGCGCGGACGTCATCAAGGTCGGCGTCGGCCCCGGCGCGATGTGCACCACGCGGATGATGACCGGCGTCGGCCGCCCGCAGTTCTCCGCGGTCGCGGAATGCGCCGCCGCCGCCCGTGAGCTGGGCAAACACGTGTGGGCCGACGGCGGCGTGCGACACCCGCGCGACGTCGCGCTGGCACTGGCCGCGGGCGCATCGGCGGCGATGGTCGGTTCGTGGTTCGCCGGCACCCACGAATCCCCCGGCGACCTGCGCTACGACGAGCAGGGCCGTCCGTACAAGGAGTCGTTCGGAATGGCGTCGAAGCGTGCCGTCGGAGCCCGGACGCGCACGGACAACGTCTTCGACCGCGCGCGCAAGGCGCTGTTCGAGGAGGGCATCTCCACGTCGCGGATGGCGCTGGACCCGAACCGGCCCGGCGTCGAAGACCTGATCGACTCGATCTGCTCGGGCGTCCGCTCGTCCTGCACGTACGCGGGCGCGCGCACGATCGAGGAGTTCCACGAGCGCGCGGTGCTGGGCGTGCAGTCGGCGGCCGGTTTCGCCGAGGGTCGCCCGCTGCCTTCCGGCTGGTAAGCAGTCCTGGAAAGGCCCCTCGAGGAAGTTCCTCGAGGGGCCTTTTCCGGTCCTAGGTCAGCCGTGGTCCTCCAGCATCTCCGTCACCAGCGCCGCGATCGGCGAGCGCTCCGAGCGGGTCAGGGTCACGTGCGCGAACAGCGGGTGCCCCTTCAGCTTCTCGATCACCGCCGAGACGCCGTCGTGCCTGCCGACGCGCAGGTTGTCCCGCTGGGCGACGTCGTGCGTGAGCACCACCCGCGACGCCGAACCGAGCCGAGACAGTACGGTCAGCAGCACGTTGCGCTCCAGCGACTGCGCCTCGTCCACGATCACGAACGTGTCGTGCAGCGAGCGGCCCCGGATGTGCGTCAGCGGCAGCACCTCGAGCATGCCGCGGTCGAAGACCTCGTCCAGCACGTCCTGGCTGACCAGCGCGCCGAGCGTGTCGAACACCGCCTGCGCCCACGGCTGCATTTTTTCGCTCTCGGACCCGGGCAGATAGCCGAGATCCTGGCCGCCGACCGCGTAGACCGGGCGGAACACCACGACCTTGCGGTGCTGCTGGCGTTCCATCACCGCTTCCAGGCCCGCGCACAGCGCCAGCGCCGACTTGCCGGTGCCCGCGCGCCCGCCGAGCGAGACGATGCCGACGTCGGAGTCCAGCAGCAGGTCGAGCGCCACGCGCTGCTCAGCCGAGCGGCCGTGCAGGCCGAACGCCTCGCGGTCGCCGCGCACCAGCCGCACCCGCTTGTCCGCCGTGACCCGGCCGAGCGCGCTCGAACTGCCCGCGAGCAGCCGCAACCCGGTGTGGCACGGCAGTTCGCCCACCTCCCCGAGACCGAACTCCGCCGGATCCGCCGAACCGCCCGAGAAGAGCGCGTCGATCAGCTCCTGTGGCGCGTCCACGTCCGCCATGCCCGTCCAGCCCGACGGCGTGACCTCCTGCGCCCGGTACTCGTCCGCGGTGAGCCCGACCGCGCCCGCTTTGACCCGCAGCGGGATGTCCTTCGTCACCAGGACGACCGCCGGCTGCTCCGTCGCGAGGTTGAGCGCGCACGCGAGGATGCGGTGGTCGTTCGAATCGGTGCGGAAGCCCACCGGGAGGACGGACGGATCGGTGTGGTTCAGCTCCACCTGCAGGGTGCCGCCCTGGTCGCCGATCGGGATCGGGGCGTCGAGCCTGCCGTGCTTGAGCCGGAGGTCGTCCAGCAGCCGGAGGGATTCCCTGGCGAACCAGCCGAGTTCGGAGTGGTGGCGCTTGGCCTCCAGTTCGCTGATGACGACCAGCGGGAGCACCACCGCGTGTTCGGCGAACCGGGTGACCGCCCACGGGTCGGAGAGCAGCACCGACGTGTCGAGCACATAAGTGATGCGTGGGGATTCGGGCGAGATCGAGGCTTTCTCCGGCGCTTGAGCACCGGTCGAAGAACGGCCTGAGGCCTTGCGGGGTGAACGCTGCGCAGTCACGACGGCATCTCCCTCGAGGGCGTGTGCACCCCACGCCCGCACTCGCTGGGCCGGGCACCTCCCTGGCTGGGTCCGCACTCCCTGACGCTGGCTGCGTCAGGCGGCACGGCCACGAGGGCCGGGTGCCGGCCCCCTCGTGCATCTCGTGGGCGGCTGAGCCGCCCCCTCGATCAACGCCACGACCAGGGCCTCCCGCGAGAATCCGCACGGAACGCGAACTCTCTATTCCGGAAGGTACCTACGTCCGCCCCGTCGTGCAGGCAGCCACACAGGTGATTCGCCGATTCGTCATCCCACCGTCGGTCGCCCGAAACAGAGTGTCCACAGTGCTCACTCAGCGTCACGAGGCCCGGCGATCAGGGGGTCACACAGATGGATGATCATGGAAAATTAATCACCGAGTGCAGGCAATTCTCAGGTAAAGGGCCTTGTACCACGGGGAAGACCGGAATGCATTTCGCGTCCTGGACACTGAACCGTACCGAGTGAACTGGGCCTTCCAGCGCTCACACAATGGGCGTACGCACCATTCGCTAGAGGCCATTCGGGGGTAATTTCCTTACTGCGGGACACACCACCGGAACACTCCGGTGCCCCGAATCCCAGTATCTCTACCTAGGAGTGTGCGAAGTGCTGAAGAAGGCTGGAATTGTCGCCGGTGCGGCCGCGGGCCTGATGATGATCGGCGGGACGGCGTTCGCCTCCCCGGCCGCCACCCAGGGCGCTCCGGACCCGACGTTCGGCGACGCCTACGCCACCTTCATCGAGGGCGGCGGCGCGCTGGGCTACGGTGCCGCTTCGCTGGTCGCGGGTGCCTACACCGGCATCGCGCTGACCCCGGCGCTGGTGGCCCACTCGATGGAGCACCACCACGGCTGAGCCGTCTTGCGCGAAGGCCCCGGAGCCCGGCTCCGGGGCCTTCGCGGCGTTAGCGGCCGGGTCGACCGGCCCGGCTGGGTGGGTCCGCCGGGCCGGTTCGCCGCGTCAGGCCCCGAACCGGCGGTGCCGCCAGGCGTAGTCGCGCATCGCGCGGAGAAAGTCGACCCGCCGGAATGCCGGCCAGTAAGCCTCGGTGAACCAGAATTCCGAATGCGCGGACTGCCAGAGCAGAAATCCGGAAAGCCGCTGTTCACCGGATGTTCGGATAATCAGATCCGGATCCGGTTGGCCTGACGTGTACAGATGTTCCGAGATGTGGTCGACGTCGAGGATTTTCGCGAGTTCGCGAATCGAAGTACCCTCGTCGGCGTGCTGCAGGAGAAGCTTGCGGACCGCGTCGGCGATCTCCTGCCGCCCCCCGTAGCCGACCGCGATGTTCACCTCCATGCCCGAGTGGTTCTCGGTCCGCGCCACGGCTGCGGTGAGCTTCTGCGCCACCTCGAGCGGCAGCAGATCGAGCGCACCGACGATGCGCAGCCGCCACGGCGCCTCGGCCCCGGCGAGCTCGTCGGTGACGTCGGTGATGATTTTCAGCAGCGGCGTGAGCTCGTCCGGATCGCGGTTGAGGTTGTCGGTGGAGAGCAGCCACATCGTCACGACCTCGACCTCGGCCTCCTGGCACCAGCTGAGGAAGTCGGCGATCTTCTTGGCCCCGGCGCGGTGCCCGTCGGCCACGTCGGTGAACCCGGCCTCCCGAGCCCAGCGGCGATTGCCGTCGAGCATGATCGCGATATGCCGCGGATGACGGCCTGCCGACTGCTGGATCAGACGGCGGCTGTAGATGCTGTAGACAACGTCGGACATGAAGGACCGGAGGCTCACGTCGCCCGAGCGTACGCACCCCTGGAGCAAGGGTGTGACGCGCCACGGGGGCTGGCGAAAAACCTACGGTCCCGTAGCCTTGGCGAGGTGAGCGTGACGATCGAGCCCCCGCCCGTGCCCGAGGACACTCGGCCTCGGCTGCGCGGCCACATCCACTTCTGGTCGTTCTTCGGCGCCGTCGCCGCGGCCGCCACGCTGATCAGCCTCGCCGCGTCGACGGTCTCGCCGGTCGCCGCACTGGCGACGTCCGTGTACGGCCTCACCGTGCTGGGCGTTTTCGGCGTGAGCGCGCTGTATCACCGCAGGCTGTGGAGCCCGCGCGCGTACAAGTGGATGAAGCGCGCCGACCACTCGATGATCTTCCTGTTCATCGCCGGCACGTACACGCCGTTCACCCTGCTGGCCATGTCGAAGCCAACGGGATACATCGTCCTGGGCATCGTGTGGGGCGGCGCGATCCTCGGTGTGGCGATGAAGATGCTGTGGCCGCACGCACCGCGCTGGCTCGGGGTGCCGATCTACATCGCGCTCGGGTGGGTCGCGGTGTTCGTGCTGCCGGAGCTGCTGAGCCATGCCGGAGTCGCGGCTTTGGTGCTGCTTTGCGTGGGTGGTCTGTTTTACACCGTGGGGGCGGTTTTTTACGCGGTGAAGTGGCCGAATCATTGGCCGGAGACGTTCGGGTACCACGAGTTCTTCCACGCGTGCACGGTGTTGGCTGCGGTGTCGCACTATATTGCGATCTGGTTGGCGATGTACTCGTAGCTCCGGTTCGCGCGAGTCCGGCGATTGCCCTTCCCAGCCGCGACAAGCTTCTCGCCGCATGGTGGACAGATCGGGCAACGGCAGCGACAGTGGAACTCAGTTCACCACTTCCGGGAGGACTGAGAGCCGATGACCAGCGACATCCCCTTGTTGCAGTTCAAGAGCCACATCGCGGGCAAGAACGCCACGGTGCAGATCTTCTCCGACCGCGTCGAATGGAGCGTCCCCGCGGCGTCAGCGGCGGCAAGCTCACCGCCGGCCTTCTCACCTCAGGCGTGTCCCTGCTCGCGACCGGTGTCCGCTCTGGCCGGGCCGGCACCGAGATGATCCCGATCAAGAACATCTCGAGTGTCACGACGAAACGCGATGGCTTGCGTTTCACCGCCGTCCAAGTAGTCACCAGCGGGAACACGATCGATTTCCGGGTCGGCCACAACGAGGCCAGGCCGATCAAGGACCTTCTCACCGAACTGGTCCTCGGCAGCCATCCCAGTCAGCAGGCGTCAGCGGCAAGCGAACCAGCTCTCGCGAGCCCGGCACCGGAACCGCCTCCCGCGTCGGCATCCGCGACCAGCAGCCTCGCTGCTGATCTTGAAAAACTCGCTGAGCTCCGCGAGCGCGGAATCCTTACCGACGAGGAATTCGCCACGCAGAAGTCCCGCCTGCTCGGCATGTAGGCCTGTCCGCGCTCGAATCGACGCCCGACTCAGCCGTTCAGCATCGGGGCCGCCAAGAACTGTTCCGGAACCGCGAACCCGTCCACCAACGTCCGCGCATGTGGCCGCAAAGTCCCGCACAATGCGTTAACCGCCGCAGTCACCGCCTTGGACCGGGTTGCGGAGATCCGTCCGTGCTCAAGGAACCAAGCGCGGTCCGCTTCGATCGTCGACAGGGCGTACAGGTCGCACACTCGATCCAACAGCGCCGCAGCGTCCGGGTCGGGGCACGCGGCCACTGCGCGCGCGAAGGCGTCGAGGGTCAAGCGGTCCACGTGTACGCGGCCAGCGAGCAGCACATGGTCCTGTACGGAGTTGAAGACGCCGAAGGGATCCGAAGCAGCTCCGCGGAGACGGTTGGCCACACCGCTCAGCACATGTTCTTCACGGTCCTCGAAGAGACGCTGTTGCCACTCGCGGTCGAAGAGCACCGAGGCATCGTCTGACTCGGTCAGGCGTTCCAGGAACTTCCACGCCGCCGAGCGCTCCTTCACGGTATCCACCAGCTGTTCAGCGACAAATCGCGCAGTCGCGAGCGGGCTGAGGTCTTCGAAGTGTTCCTTGTACTGCGTCAGCAAGCCCTTCGCGACCAGCTGCAACAACACAGTGTTGTCGCCTTCGAAGGTAGTGAAGACGTCCGTGTCGGCTTTCAGGCCGGCCAGCAGGTTCTCCGACAGGTATCCGCTGCCGCCGCAGGCTTCGCGGGCGGTTTGGATCGCTGCGGTTGCATGCCAGGTGTTGAGAGCCTTCAGACCGGCGGCGCGGGATTCCAGTTCGCGTTGTTCTTCTTCCGGCGCGTCGGACGCGATGTCGTGCAGTGCGGCGACCAGTTCCTCTTGCGCGAAGTGCAGAGCGTAAGTCTTCGCCAAGGCTGGCAGCAGTTTTCGTTGGTGCCCCAGGTAATCGAGGATGACCACCTCGTCACCTTCCGGACGCTGGAACTGCCGCCGCTGGTCGCCGTAGCGCACTGCCAGCGTCAGGGCTCGCTGGGTGGCGCATCCGGCACTGCCGCCGACGCTCACGCGCCCGCGGATGAGCGTGCCCAGCATCGTGAAGAAGCGGCGGCCGTCGCTTTCGATCGGGCTCGTGTAGGTGCCGTCCTCGGCTACGTCGCCGAAGCGGTTCAGCAGCGCTTCCCGTGGCACGCGGACGTGGTCGAAGGTCAACCGTCCGTTGTCGACGCCGTTCAGACCGGCTTTTATGCCGCAGTCCGCGATGGTGACGCCAAAAGCCGGAGCACCGGAATCATCGCGGATCGGGACCAGGAAGGCATGTACGCCACGGGATTCGCCGCCGGTGATCAGTTGTGCGAAGACCACCGCGAGTTGTCCGTCGCGGGCGGCGTTGCCGATGTATTCCTTGGTGGCACCGGGATCTGGGCTGTGCACGACGAATTCGCGCGTCGAAGGGTCGTAGGTCGCGGTGGTGTGCAGGTGCTGAACGTCCGAACCGTGGCCATGCTCAGTCATCGCGAAGCAGCCGAGCAGGTCCAGGTTCATGATGCGGCGCAGGTACTTCTCGTGGTGCCTCGCGGTGCCGAGCAACTGCACCGCACCGCCGAACAGGCCCCATTGGACCCCGGCCTTGACCATCAGCGACAGGTCGCCGTAGCCGAGCATCTCGAACGACATCACCGACCCGCCGACGTCGCTCAGCCCGCCGTACGCGGAGTCGAAGCCGAGCGCGGGACGGTCGGTTTCGGCGAGTTTCCGCAGCTGGTCCAGCACCTGGACGCGGTGCGCTTCGACGTCGAGACCGATCGTGTTCCGGAACTTCTCCGTGCTCATCTGCGCGCGGACGTCGCGCTTCAACCCGGCCCAGCGTCCGTCGAGGACTGCGGTCAGCGCGTCCGGGTCCACTTTCTCGGGCACAGCAGGGACGTCCACGGTTCCTCCGATGCAGCAGGGTGCCACCAGCCTGCCGCAGCGGAGGATCTTCCGCAGCTCAGCCCAAATCGGGCCCCTTCGACCGCAGGTCGTCGACCTTGGTCATCGCCTCGCGCAGTTCGGTCAGCCACGCGTCCGCGTGCTCGCCGACCAGCCGCACCGCCCAGGCCAGCGCCTCGGACCGCGACCGCGCGACGCCGGCGTCCACGAGCGTGTCGAGGACCAGCCGTTCGGGCTGCCGCAGCCGGGTCATCACCGGCACCGACAGCGTCGTGAAGTGCGCCGTCGTGCCGCCCAGCTTCGCGCCCCACGCCACTTTGCGCTGGTAGCGGTGCTCAGCCTGCCGCGCGATCTCGATCCGCTCGTCGCGGGTTTCCTCGCGGAACCGGCTGATCCGCCCGTCCTCGGCGGCCGCGCGGGCCGCGTCGTCGGCGTATTCGCCGGTCAGCGCGGGCAGTTCGCCGACGATCAGGATCTCTTCCCGGTCCACGGTGATTTCCGGGTCGCCGGTGAACCAGCCGTCCGGGAGCCGTCCGCCGAACCACGCCGCCGCGTCGTCCGCCGACGGAGCCTCGGCCTGCTGCCAGCCCCGGCCTTTCCAACCTCGCCCCATCACGTCCACCAACCTTGATTACATGATTACGTCACTACTGAAGCTACGCTGATTCCACCGTGGCAGGTAGCGCGTTCACCAGGGGCGGAATTCGTCAGAGCTGGGCGATGAGCTGGTCCGCCGCGGTCACCGGGCGTTCGCAGGCGTAGCCGCGGCAGACGTACGCCGCCGCCTCGCCGTCGACCAGCGGCCGGTCGGCCAGCAACGGGACACCGGACGCATCCGGCTCGCCGCCGAGCACGATGCCGCCGCCGTGGATGTGCTGCGCGGCGGCGGTCACCAGCTCCGCGCGGTCCGCGCCGACGACCGCGACCTGCACCGGTCCGGACTGCGCCGCCTCCGCCACGGACAGCCAGTGCCCAGCGAACCGCGGCACCCGCGCGGCGAGCAGACCGACGCGGCGCAACGCGAGTTCAGCAGCGTCGCGGTAGCGCGCCGCCTGGTCAGGCCCAGCCAGCGCGGACGCGGTGAGCAGTGCGCCAGCCAGCGCCGAAGCGCCGGACGGACTCGCGTTGTCCGTCGGATCGGACGGGCGCTGCACCAGGATTTCGGCGTCGTCGGCGGTGTCGTGATACGCGCCGGGCGCGGAATCCGACGCGAAGTGCGCCAGTGCGACGTCCAGCAGCCGGGTCGCTTCGGTGAGCCAGCGCGGTTCGCCAGTGGCCTGGTGGAGGGCGAGAAGACCGTCAGCGAGGCAGGCGTAGTCCTCCAGCACGCCGACCGGCGTCCCGACCGCGCCGTCCCGCGAGCTGCGGCGGAGTCGTCCGTCCACGATGTGCAGGTCCAGCAGCAGAGACGCCGCGCCACGAGCGAGTTCGATCCACTGTGGACGCTCCAATGCGACGCCCGCTTCGGCCAGCGCGGAAATCGCAAGACCGTTCCAGGCCGCGACTACCTTGTCGTCGCGCCCCGGTTGCGGACGCTCCGCGCGCGCTTCGAGCAATGCCTGCCGGACGCGCTCGAAACGGTCGAAATCGTCCGGATCTGTCCGCAGCTGAAGGGTCGACGCACCTTCTTCAAAGGTGCCCTCTTCGGTGACGCTGAACAGTTCGGCCGCCCACGGGCCGTCCTCGCCGAGGACGTCGTTGAGCTGCGCGGGCGTCCACACGTACGTCAATCCCTCGACGCCTTCAGTGTCCGCGTCGAGGGAAGCCGCGAAACCTCCTTGCGGCGTAAGCAGATCGTGCTCGAGGAACCGGACGATCCCTTCCGTCACCCGCAGCGCCGACGCCGACCCACGACGCGCGAGATGCGCGTACACTCGGAGCAACAACGCGTTGTCATACAACATTTTCTCGAAGTGGGGAACGATCCACTCCGCGTCCACGGAGTAGCGCGCGAACCCGCCGCCCAGCTGGTCGTGAATGCCGCCGCGAGCCATCGCGTCCGCAGCGGACTCGGCGAGCGCGTGCGCCTGCGCCGAACCCGTGCGTTCGTGGTGGCGCACCAGGAACTCCAGCACCATGGACGGCGGAAACTTCGGCGCACCACCGAAACCGCCGTGCACGGGGTCTGCCTCCTGCGCGAGTTTCGTCACGGCTTCCGCCAAAGCGTCGGCGTCGACGGCGGCCTCCTTCAGCGGACCGCTCTGCTCGGCAAGGTGCCCGACGATCTGTTTCGCACCCTCGCGCAGGTCGTCCGGCCGCTCCTCCCACGCCTCCGCGACGGCCACGAGCAGCTGCGTGAACGACGGAATCCCGGGGCGCGGGGCGGGCGGATAGTAAGTGCCGCAATGAAATGGCTCGCCCTCGGGCGTGAGGAAGCAGGTCATCGGCCAGCCGCCCTGTCCGGTCATGGCCTGCGTGGCGGCCATGTAGACGGCGTCGATGTCCGGCCGCTCCTCGCGGTCGACCTTGATGTTCACGAAATGCGCGTTCATCAGGGTCGCGGTGCCCTCGTGCTCGAAGGACTCGTGCGCCATGACGTGACACCAATGGCAGGCGGCGTACCCGACGGACAACAGAATCGGCACCCCGCGACGGCGCGCCTCCGCCAGCGCTTCCGGCCCCCATTCCCACCAATCGACCGGGTTGTCGGCGTGCTGCAGGAGGTACGGGGAAGTCGCTTCGGCGAGGCGGTTCACTCCGTCAGCGTCTCACATCCTGCGCCGATGCACCGGCACCAAATAAGCCGCCTGATACTCAACCGGGGTGCCTCTTGCACAGTCCGATGCCGTGCTGCAGCAGACTCGGGGCATATGATTCGGTCCGTACTGACAACATCCTTAGATGGCCGGCTAGACTTCGGCTCCATGAGCAGCCTGGGAGCACCTAGACACCCCTTCGACGGGGTTCGCATCCTGGACCTCTTCGCAGGCCCTGGAGGGCTCGACGTCGCCGCGCACTTCCTAGGTTTCAAGAGCATCGGCATCGAGTGGGACCAGAGCGCATGCGAAACGCGCTACGCGGCTGGCCTGCCGACCTTCCATGCCGACGTCACTGTCATGCGCGAGCATCGTTTCGATGAGATCCCCGCCTCGGTCGACGTGCTGGCAGGCGGGCCTCCGTGCCAATCCTTCTCCGTCGCAGGGCGCGGCGCGGGCCGAGCAGCGCTCGACACCGTGAAAGAGTTCATGCACCGCCTGGTGCATGAGGAGGACGAAGCCGAGGTCGACAAAGACCTGCATGCACGCGGAGTGGACCCGCGAACAGCCTTGGTGCTCGAACCTCTCCGCTGGCTCCTTAAGGCGATCGAGACGGAAGGTCGCGAACCGTACAAAGCCATCATTCTGGAGCAGGTTCCTACTGTCCTGCCTCTGTGGGACGTTTACGCGCACCTTCTGCGCGGCGGTGAGGGACGTCTCAAGGGCGTCAAGTACGAGGCGGATTGCTGGGCGCTGAAAACTGAGCAGTTCGGGGTTCCCCAGACGCGCACCCGCGCCGTACTCGTTGCGAGGCTCGTAGGCTCGGGAGCCGTCGAGCGGCCCGCTACGACACACCTGCCCTTCAATGTGCATCGCCAAGCAAGCAGCCCTGGACAGACGCAATTGCTCCCGACCGGCGTCGAGCGTGAGATCCGTTGGCGGTCGATGGCGGAAGCACTCGACGCGGCAAGCACACTGAAGGGGTCGTCGATCGACATCTCTCGGCTTCGCAGCAGGGGCAAAACAAAGTTCTTCGTCATCTCGAACTACGGATCGAACGGCGACCCTAAGCGGCGAGGCGAACGTCAGTCCGACGAGCCTGCCTTTACTGTCACCGGCAAAGTCTCCCGGAACAAGGTGTACAAGACCAAAGCAGACTACGAAGCGGGGAAGTCAGACCGCTTCACCATCGCCGAATCCGGAGTGCTCCAAACATTCCCCCACAATTTCCCTTGGTCCGGCAAGGACCAGGCTCAGCAAGTGGGCAATGCAGTGCCTCCCCGCCTCGGAATGCACGTGCTCAGCAGGGCGCTGCGCGACAAGGCCCCCACGAAAAAAGAACTAGCCCGCTCAGCGACCTGGCCCGCGGTCCCCGCAACGACAGTCGAGGAGCTGCGAGCCATCGGATGCGGTGATCAGAGCCAGTGCCCTCCGGCCGAATCCAAGAGTGCTCAGCCTACTCGGAAACCCTCCCCCTGACCGGTGCCTCGGCGAACAACTCCTCGAAGTGTGCGGCCAAACCCCGCACCGCGTCTTCCGGAACCCGTTCTTCCTCCGGCCCTTCCGGAAGCTCGTTCCGAGGCGAGGGAAGAGCCGATGCGGCACCCGCGATCCAGTCACGTAAGGCATCGCCGTCACGCTCCACATCCGGGGCCACCAGGTCGTACATCAGAGTCGCCGCGGCTGCGTTAACCGCGGGCGTCAAGGCGTTGATCTCCCTGCCGGTGCGCACGGTCCCTCGCTCTAGCAATCGAACGAGTGCCTGAGCGGTCGGCCGATGATCGATAACGTCCAGTCGAAGCGCGGAGTTGAGCATGTCCTGATTGCCACAGGCCACGACGACGGGGCGGTAGTCGGAACCGTCCCGAAAGAGTTCCGCCGCCCACCAGAGGCGGGCGAACGACTGCTTGTAATGCGGACCGACGAACCTGTCGCGAGCCACGCGCACGCGCGAACCGTCCTCCTTCGGCTCAGGCAGATGCCGCCAAACGACATAGTCCGGCGCAACTCCGAGAGCCAAGTACGTCCACAACCCCTTTTCAGCGGCTTCCCTGCGCGTCAACCGGAGGGTTTCGTGCAGTCGCGGCGCCAACCAGGCGTCCGCGGCGGTAGGGCGTTCCGCTCGGAACTTGCTCAACGCGTCGTCGATCAGATCCCGTACTCGAACCAGATCCAGTCGCGCGTCGTCACCCGCCAGCGGCTCGGCCACCTTGTTCAGCGCGATGGACGGAACGTCCTCGCGGCCTTCGAGCACTCCCGCCGAGAGGAAATCGGCGGCTTGCGCATCGGAGAGCAGGGCCAGCCGCTCCGGCAGATGCTCAGGTCGGGAAGTCACGCGTGGGCCTCCTGCTCGAATCGTTCGATCTCGCGGACGGTGGAGGCCAATGCCTTGGGAATCCCGGCACGTCGCGCGGCGGCGTACTGGATGCGCGGTTGCAGGTCCATCCAACTTCCCTCGCCGGTGCGTCGCGTGTGCACTTCGAGGAGAGCTTCTTCCTCTGATCGTCCAGGAATGACGTCCGGAAGCATTTCCCGAAGGACCGCACCCCGCCAATCCGGCGGAAAGAGCGGCGCTCCGTCCTCTTCGATCTCCAGGCTGCCGATCGCCGTGTGAAACACCGCTGTCCAGACATCGGCACACATCTGGGCCAGCAGCATCTCGCCCACTATGTTCTCCATCTTCGATCCCGGGTCCTGCACCAACGCGGCGAAACCCTCGAAGTCCGAATTCATCCGCACAGCGGGCATCCGTCCCGAGGTATCCACCGCCCAAGGCGCGTCCCGGAAGCTCCGCAGCCACTCCGCTCCGCGGGCGAAGCTCACTGTGGTCACGTCCAGCTGGCGATCCCTCAGCGGGACGTCGGACGTCACATCGATCAACCACTCCTGGTCGGTGGAGCCGATGACCCGCCCTGCCACTCCCCCCACCGTTGCCACCACGTGCACGACGAGGGAGGCTCGATCCGCATGGTTGTCCCGGTCTATCTCGATCTCCCCGGTCCATTCCCGATCACCCTCCAAGCAGGGCTTCAGCCGAGACACCGTGCGGGTGTTGGTGGCCCCTTCGGTCAGAACAGCGACGACCGCGACATCTGACCAACTGCCCTTCGCCTCGATCTCTCGAACTGGCACGGACGCGGTCACCGCAAGCTTGGCCGTCTGCCAGTCGTCGCGTTCCGCCATTCCGAGTGCTGCCACCTGCTCGACTACCGAACAGCTTCGCGAGTCCAGCTGCTCGCGGCTTTCCCCCGGGCCGCGCAGCCGGACTGCTGTGACCCGGGCCGTCACCGCACCGGTCAGCCGAGGATACGAGTAGACCTTCACGCGACGGCCCCCTTGTTCTCCTGAAGCTCGACTATGAGGCCGGTCAGAGTTGCCCGTACCGGGTGGGTCGACACATCGGTGACGCCCCGGAAGACAGCACGACGCGTTCCAGAAGCGAAATGCAACACACCGTCGACTGCTTCGCAACCGCTGACGGCGACCAGCTCTGCCCATTTGACTAGCGGGCGCGGGCCCGAGCGCACTTCCAGTTTGGCAACGGGGTTCATTGCCCAGGTCTCGCTCCCAGGTGCCACCTTGACGACCGCGGTGATCTGCCACGCGCCGGAAGCGTCGACCTCGGCGTCCAGCTCATCCAGTTTCGGAGGCGTGGCTGTTCCCCTTGCCTTGGCGGCTGGTTTGCCCGAGATCTTGAGTCGTTTGCTTACCTTGCTCGTAACGGTCGTCTTCTCTTTTTTGGAAATCGCCACCAATCGGTGCACAGCCTGATTTGTCTCCCAGGTCATCTCCGCGATCCGACGATGGGCCGACGGCGAGTAGCGTATCCTCAGCTCCTCAGTCTGGGCCCACTTGTTGTGCTCTGGCGGCTCGGAAGCACGAAGGAACTCCTCGGCTTCGGCTGAGAAGGGCGCGTCCGCGCCTGCTGCCAGACCAGCCAGCAGGACGGCTTGAAAAGGGTTGGTGCCCACAGGTAGACCGGGTACCCGACTGGTCTTGACCGTCATGCGATTGCCGCGCATCGCCGTCACGTGATTGATCCGGCCGTCGGCGTCGGTGGCTTCGGTGACGAGAAGGATAGCCTTGTGGTCGCCTGCCGCACCGGCGGCACCCCGCACAGGGAGTTTCAGGCGCACGGTGGCAAGAGCTACTTGACCGGCCTCGGTGAGACGATCCACCGTAGTCCCTGCCAGGAAGGCTTGAAGAGCCCGCGAACGAGCAGGCTGGTGTACCTGCGGGTCGACCCGTTCCTCCTCGATGTGTTCCACACCGTTGCGTAGCGTTCGCACGGACGCCTCCAGCAATGGCCGATGCTCACCCCCAGATGTCATCGCTGCCCAAAAGTTGCGTCCCAATGCGCGGACCAGTCGCTGGTGCATCCGCTCGAGAGTGTCGTCGTCCTCGTTCGCACTGCCGTCGTAGTCCTGCCCAGTTTCAGCCAGGCTGGCCACATCATGAGCTCCCACGATCAAGAAGGAGGTGCCTGGCTCATCGTCCTCTCTGGTGAGATGCAATCGCTCGACCGCGCCTTCGTCCGCCCACCAGGAGCGGACGACTTCGGTGTTCTCCGCTCTGGGGTCGGGCTGCCCTAGCCAAGCAGGACCGGCGAACCTCCTGCCGCCCACTTCCCGCCACGGCAGGTCGAGCCGACCGATCACCCGACGCCGAGTACGCCCCTCGTGCGGTTCGGAAAGCGTCGAATTCATGAGAACGAGACCCAACCTGCTGGTAGCCCACAACGTGGCCTTGCCCAGACCGTACGACCCGCCGGCCGACACATCGGACTTATGGCTGTCCAGTTGGCGTCGGACCACCGCCGCGAACCGACCGTCCTCGTAGTCGTCGCCGGTGAGGCCGTTGGCGTTGTAATCATCGATCCGGAGAAGCACCAGCCGGTCCCGCTCGATCATCTCGCGCAGTCCGGAGCTGATGACGCGTCCGACTTTCTGGTCCTGCGCCGCGGCGGCCGTATAGTGCGGCCGGAGGTCGTCCCAGTGGATCGCGTCGCAAAACCGGGCAAGGGCCTCGCCAGTCAGTTCATGCAGGGTGTAACGAACCCGGACCGGACGGTCGTTCCGCCGGTCGCGCTCGTCCAGGCTGTTCTGAGTCGCCTCGCGCGCCAGCACCTCCATGTCGGCTTCGAACGCGAAGGCCGCCGCGTTCCCGAACTCTCGCCCGCCGTCATCGTGCCCGGGACGGTGGTACCACCTGACCGATGCCTCTAGCTCAGTCGTTTCTCGGCCGAATTCGGGCTCCATCGAGGTCACCAATTCCTCCCCTCTGTCGAAACTGCTCTCCGCCTCCGGCATGTCTGCCCCGGACGTGGGCGCGACAGCAGCGGTACCTGATTCCGCTCGTTTCGCAGGAGTTCCGCGGCGCGTCGTTCTCTCAACCGCGTCCCGCTCAACGCTTCGGGCCGCCCTCGCACGCCGGCGTTCGGCAGCGGCATTATCCGGCTCGAGGCCCAAGGCTATCCTGATGCTCATCAGCGCCTGACCCTCGATTTGCCGAATGCGCTCCCGCGTGACGCCGAACTTTTTACCGATTTCCTCCAGATTCCAAACCTGCTCGTCAATTAATCCGTTTCGCAGTAACAGAATCTCACGCTCTCGCGAGGAGAGGCCGCATGCTTCGAACCACTGGAAGATCTCCTGACGCTCGAAGGTCGACCACAATACCTCCTCCGGGCCCGGAACTAGCGCCAGGTTGTCGACGCACAGCTCGCCAAGCGTCACGTTCCCGCCCGCAGGCTGATCGAGCGACACAACCCGGCGAGCCAGACGGAGATAATCGACCACTTTCTCCGGACGCAAGCAACACGCCAGAGCAAGATCGTCCACATTGGGCTTCTTGCCGAACTTGAGAAAGTGCTCTCGCTCCCGCTTCCGAATTTTCTCGACATCCTCCCATACGTGTACCGGCAGTCGAATAATCAGCCCCTCGTCGGCAATCGCACGAGACACGCTCTGGCGAACCCACCAGGTGGCGTAGGTTGAAAACTTGTACCCCCGGGAGGTGTCGAACTTCTCGACCGCGCGGATCAGGCCGAGCACGCCGTGCTGCACGAGGTCGTCCTGACCGGGATAGTCTCGATGCCCCCATGCCTTCACTGTCTTGTAGACCAGCCCCTGGTTGTGGACGATCATTGCCGAAAATGCCTGATACGCCTCGCCTTCCCGCGCCAGACCTGCCACGTACCCGTCAGGTAAGTCCTCCATCGAAGTAAGATTTCCACGGAATAACAGGACCAATCCCACTTCTTCCTCTGCGCTGAGCACCTTCTTGCCCGGATTTCGTAGCCGTCGATCGGCTCTGAGCACCCGGCGCGCCGCGGCACGCGCGGACTCCGGATCACCGATCCGCACTGGGCCGCGGACCTCGGCCAGGACTGGACCATCCTCGATGTCTTCGCCCTCAGAGAAGTCCAGAGCGTCGAAGCCCTCGCCGGAGGGAGCCTTGCGATCGACTGTCGTCTCCGGATCGGAGAGCGGTTCCGCAGCAACGTAAACCTGTCTATCGACTACCTCGCCCCACAGGGTCTGAGCCCTGCCGTCGTCAAGTCGCGCCGCCTGCACCACCTGCGCATGCGCCGATTCGCGGTCGACTCCTTCGGCCGCGAATCGGCTGACCAAACGAACGAGCAAACCCCAGCCGGCGTCGTCGATCCGTTCACCGGATCCACTGGCCCGCCCCATAGTCCCTCCCCCGCGCAGTCCCGTCCCGACTGCGCCCGCTCATAGTTCATCATCCATCATTCCGGCCAGACCAGCGGCACTTCAATCAAGCCGCGTGAGGACAAGCCCGAGGACTCGGTATGTTGAAGGCGTTTCGACGCGACGACGGGGAGAGTTGATGCGGATCATCCCGAGCGAGGTCTCGAGCATTACCAAGAGCCAGGGCGAACGCAGCGTGTTCGCCGCGCTCAAGGAAATCCCCAACCAGGAAAGCGTCGCGTTGCACTCTGTCCATCTCGGCCGACATCGCTGGAAGCGCGTCGGCGAGATCGACTTCGTCGTCATCACTCCCGACATCCTTCTCTTCATCGAAGTCAAGGGCGGTCGTATCGTACAGAAGAACGGGCAGTGGTACTACGGACCAATCGGCCGGGAGACGGGACCAAAAGAAAGCCCGTTCTCCCAGGTCAGCGGCGGAATGCACGAGCTCGAACGGAAACTCGCCACCATGGTCGGCGACCTCAGGGACCTGGGGGTCCCCAGCGGGTATCTCGTGATCACCACGGACATCGATCTGGACCGCACAACCGAATTCGAGCCGGAACAGTATCTGGGCACCACCGCCTACGCCGGCGGCCGTGGTCTTGAACAGGCCATCAAACGAGCCGCCCGCTTCTGGCAGGGCCGCAACAGGTGGGCGCGCACCCCTGTCCCGGGCGGCGTTCGTCGAAAGATACTGGACGCGATCCGCCCGGAATTCGATCTTGTGCCCAATCTGCAGTCCCGGCTGGCGGATCTCGACGTCGTGTTCGAACGCCTGACGAACGAACAGATGGACCGGCTCGACGAGCTGGAGTCCAATCCACGCCTCATCTGGACCGGAGGCGCGGGCACCGGCAAAACGTTCCTCGCCGCAGAAGCAGCTCGTCGTAAGTCCGCCGTCGGCAGTGTCCTGTTCACCTGCGCGAGCAGCACATTGGCTGCGCACCTGACGCGAATCCTCGCCGACGACGCGATCACCGTCCTGCCTTTCGACCGGCTGGACGAGGTCAAGCACCGCACCTTCGACCACCTGATCCTGGACGAGGCACAGGACCTGATGACCTTTGACAGCCTCGAAGTTCTAGAAGAGCTCGTTGCGGATGGCCTCGAAAAAGGCCGCTGGATCTTCATGCTGGATCAGAACAACCAAGTGTTGGCTCCGGACTCCTACGACCCCGAGGCCTGGGACTACTTGCGTACATTGGGCTCTGTATACGGGCCGATGAAGCGCAACTGTCGCAACACCGTGCAGATCGTCAAGCAGGTGCAGCAATTCACCGGTGCCGACTTAGGCATCGCCTCTGCCGGCGAGGGAAGCCCAGCCCAGTTCGTCGACTCGAGAGACCCTCAACACGAAGCCGGGCTGTTGGACAACTATGTGAACGAACTCGGCCAGCAGGATGTCTCGTTACACGACATCACCCTGCTGTCCGCGGCGGGCAACTGGGAGACGAGCTCAGCCCGGCTTTCTCGACGCGCGTCCAAGATCCAGCGTTTCATCGACATCGTCGGCTCCGAAACCGCCAAGCATCGGCTCACCTGGTCGTCAATCGCCGATTTCAAAGGCCACGAGAGTCATATCATCTGCCTGATCGACCTCGAGCCCGAGCACTTGGACGGCAGGCTCGATGCCATCTACGTCGCCTGGACCAGGGCACGCGCACAGCTCTGGATCTCGTGCCGCCCGAACGTCCGGAAGAAGCTGACGACTCTAGGCACGGCCGTACTGGAGCGAAACGGCGGACTGAAATGAACGAATTTGCCGCGCGCATCACCAGCCATCGTGACGAGTACGTGGCCTATCTGCACCGGCAGCTGGTCGGTCCCCAACCGAACGAGACGGAGACGCTCGTCGACCCGCCCGACCGGCGTTACCTGATGGGCACCTTGTACCCGCGCGGGGCCTCCATGCTGGAACACACCCAGGAAGGGGGGGAAGAGGGGTTCCACGAGGCCGCGGCGGGTAGCGGAGAGGAGGACAGCTTTGCTGAAGATCCGGTGGCCGAAGCGAACGCTTGGCTTCCATCTTCGCTCGGCTTCTCGTTCTTCACCGACGCCCGTCGGATCGAGGTGTCTTGCGCGGCCTCCCGCTATCTAACGCTCCGTGATGGCGGACGCCGCAGTTGGCAGCGGCAACCGCGCCTGTCTACGACGACGTCCATCGACCTCGACACGTCGAGCCCGGTTCCTTGTCTGGACGGGCATGGTCGTCTCCATGTGCGGTGGCGGCCCTTCGGCAATGGCCATCTGGTTACCTGCGTGCTGGCCAACGAACACCAGGAGGACGAGAGCCGCCACAAAGACCGGGATCTAATGCTCTTTCAGGTCGAGCTTGAGGCGACGACGGAAGACGGCACTGTGCTGGAGTACCCGAGCACGCGTCTGAACAGTCGCGACGAGGAAGAGCAGGAACTTCGCGTCCAGTACCGGCACATCGTCACCAGGGCTGTCGGACACGGTTGCGCTGTCGAGTGGAACGACAGCTCCGACCTGGTGACGACCGTACGGGCGCAGGTCATGCCTCAGCAGGTGGTCGAGCACATCAAGCCCGACGGACCCCGCGATCTGCCCGTGCTCAACCTGGCCCACCTCTCGCAGGCCGAGCTGACGCCGGATGACCTGCGCGTCGAGCTGAAATCCTTCGTCCTCGGATACCGCACCTGGTTCGCGGGCCAGCAATCGAAGGCGAAGACTCTGCGACCGTGGGCCGCCGAGCCGGCCAGGCGACTCCTCGACCGAATCGGCACCGCGCTCGACCGCATGACCTTCGGTGTGGAAGCACTTACCGCATCGACACCTGCTGCGGGCAAAGCACGCGAGGCGTTCCGCTTGGCAAACCGAGCGATGGCACTTCAAATGCTGCACAGTCGCCCGGAACTGGCGGGAAGTCGTCGTCGCAGGGATAGCGAGGTGCTCAAGCTGAACGAGCCTCCCGCCGACTACGCCTGGCATCCGTTCCAGCTCGCCTATTTCTTGCTCGTCGTCGAGAGCCTGATGAACCCCGGACACGAGGACCGACGCACGGTCGACCTCATTTGGTTCCCGACAGGCGGCGGAAAGACCGAGGCTTACCTGCTCACCGCCTGTTTCGAGATCCTCTTGCGCCGGCTCCGATTCGGCGCGAAGGGAGGCGGCACCGCTGTGCTGAGCCGATACACCCTCAGCCTGCTGACTACTCAGCAGTTCCAACGTACCGCGACCGCAATCTGCGCCCTCGAGTACATCAGGGCCGGAAAGGACGGTCCGCTACCGGACGATCTAGGCGAGGAGCCCATTTCCATCGGTCTCTGGGTCGGTCAGGAGACAACCCCGAACAAGATCTCGGCCGCGGAGGTGGAACTTGACGAACTGAAGCAGATGAGCACGCCGGATGATCGGTTCCTGCTGGAACGATGCCCGTGGTGCGGCACTGAGATCGTTCCAGCGCGAGGCGGCCGGGTGAAGGACTTCGGCATCCGGGCCGATGGGATCAGCACCTCGTTCTTCTGCCCGCGCAACACCTGCGATTTCCACGAGCAGCTCCCAGTGGCGGTCGTGGACCAGCAGATCTACCGTAACCCGCCAACCTTCGTGCTCGGCACTGTCGACAAATTCGCGAGATTGGCGTGGGAGCCGGAGGCGGGTCGCCTCTTCGGCGCTGACGGCAGACACGCACCCTCGCTGGTCATCCAGGATGAGCTGCACCTGTTGGCAGGCCCGCTGGGGACCACAGTCGGCCTCTACGAGTCGGCCGTCCTCGAGCTGTGCGCCTGGGGAGGCACACCTCCGAAGGTAATCGCTTCGACAGCGACGATCCGACGCTCACAGGAGCAGATCCGAGGTCTCTACGGCCGTCCCGTACAGCTCTTTCCTCCGGCAGGGCTGACAGCCGGACATTCGTACTTTGCTTCGCCTGACGAGGACAAGCCCGGACGACTGTACGTCGGTGTCATGGCACAGGGACACACCGCTTCGACAGCAACTGTCCACGTGGGAGCGGCCGGACTGCAGGCGCCCGTGGCGCTCAGCGACGACGAAGCTCTGCGCGATGCTTACTGGACCATAGTTGCCTATCACAACAGTCTTCGGGAGCTCGGTCGAACCGTCACTATCGCGCGGGATGATATTCCAGCGCGGCTGGAACACTTGACGAAGGACAGTTCCGAGCAACGCAAACTGGAGGACAGCGACGTCGTCGAACTGACCAGCAATGTCCCGCGAGCCGAACAACCGCGGCTTCTCGAACGCTTGGGGAAGCCTTTCAAGGAACGAGACAGTGTCTCTTTCCTCGCCACGACCAACATGCTCTCTGTGGGCGTCGACGTCCCGCGGCTCGGCCTCATGATCATGAACGGACAGCCCAAGACGACGTCTGAGTACATCCAGGCCACCAGTCGCGTCGGCCGCCGCAAAGTACCTGGGTTGATCATCACTTTGTTCCGCTCGTCTAAACCGCGTGACCGCTCCCACTACGAGTCCTTTGGCGTCTATCACCGTTCGCTTTACCGGCATGTTGAGCCCACCAGCGTCACGCCGTGGTCCCTGCCGTCTCGAGACCGGGCGCTCCACGCAGTGCTCACTATCCTCATGCGGCACGGCGTGGGCCTCAACGCGGAGAACAAAGCAGGAGACATCCTGCAGCACGCGGACGACCTCGCGCGTGTGCGCGAGCTCGTGGTTTCCCATGTGCAGCGCGCCGATCCGAACGAAGCCGATGCCGCGGCCGCGCAGCTGGATTCCCTGATCGAGGAATGGAAGCAAGAGGCGGAAAATGCCCGGGGCGAAGGTAGGCGGCTCTACTACAAGCCGCAGGGAAGAACACAGGCCGCGCTGCTCACCGACTTTGGCAAGCAGGAAGGAATGTGGGAGACGCCGCAGTCCATGCGAAACGTCGACCGTGAATGCCTTATCGCCGTCAGGGGAGCGTGAGACTAATGAAAGATATTCGCCGAAAGGTTCGCAGGACGCAGACCATTACTCCCTTCGGAGTCGGTGGGATCATTGATCTGCGCGGCGAGTCATTCGTGGCCGCTGACATCCGCAGCTGGGCCAGCAGTGGAGACCCAGTGGATTCTCCTCGGCTCGCGGAAAAACTTCACGTGGATAGATTTCGCTCCGCCCCCGTCATCCCGTCCGGAAAAGCTGCCTACGTATCTCGAAATGGACCTTCGTACATCCGATTCCCCACCTGGCTGTTCTGCCCTCGGTGCAGGGTCATGAAAAAATGGCACGCCGGACTCGAAATCAAAGATAAACATCCCGTATGCGACCGCTGTCCAGGGAAGCCACAGTTGGCACCCATGCGTTTTATCCAGGTATGCCGTGCCGGCCACCTAGCGGACATCGACTGGCGACGGTGGGCGCATTCACAAAGTGAGACCCCTGATCAACGCCAATGCCAGGTCTACCAGCTTCGTTTTATCGCCACCTCCGAGTCGTCCGGCCTCGACGCCCTGCTGGTCAGATGCGACTCCTGCAGGGCCAGTCGCAGCCTGGCCGGAATCAGCCAGAAAAACGTCCTCAAGCAGTTGCAAAGCAGATGCCGCGGAACTCATCCGTGGAATAACGAAGACGATGAAGAAGATAACTGCGAGGAAACACCTCAGGCAGTACAGCGCGGTGCCTCAAATGTATACTTTCCAGTCACTCACTCAGCCATTGACATTCCCGAAACCTCAAGAATTCCGGACGGCGACGAGCTCACTCAAAGGGTCGTTGATCACAAATTCTGGCCAGATTTTACCAGCACACTCGACGGCCCCCTCGCCGATCATTTTAAAAGCATTATCTCCATTCAGTGCCAAGTTTCAGAAGAATTTGTCGAATCAATACGACGGCATACGGTCAACAATGCCTCATTGAACCCTTCGACCAATTCAGATGACGACCTAAGCATTGCCGAATGGGAAGCTTTTTCCACTCCAGAATCAGTCACGAATTCAAAAACTTTCTCTGTGCGCCGGACCCTTCTCGGTGTCGACGACGCCGATCCCCGCTCAATGCATGAGCTCGACGCGGCAATCTCCACCGTGGTGGTAGCGGATCGAGTACGCGAAGTCCGCGCCCTGGAGGGATTCTCGCGGTACGAACCCATCCCGGGCGAGGACGAAGAGGGTGGCCGTCTCGTTTCGGTCAACACCGCGCGTCGAACTAGGTGGCTGCCTGCAGTGGAGACTTACGGCGAGGGGGTTTTCATCTCAGTAGATGAAGACCGCCTCACCTCCTGGGAGGAACTCCCGTCAGTCCGAAATTGGACACGAAGGATCGAGCGCGACCTGGATGCCTCTTTTAAGGTCGACCGGTTGCGGGCAAAGTCAGGGCCAGCGTTGCTCCCGAGGTTTGTAATGCTGCACACCCTGGCCCACCATTTTATCCGCCAGCTCTCCTACGACAGCGGATACAATGCGGCTTCGCTACGGGAACGCGTCTACGCCAGAAGCCATTCGCCGGGCAGCGGGCATCCACCGCAAGCAGGTGTGTTCGTCTACACCGCCGCAGGCGACGCCGAAGGAACGCTCGGCGGCCTCGTCCGACAGGGCCAACCGCCCTATCTTGCCGAGACCTTGATCCGCCTGCTCGAATCGGCGCAGTGGTGTTCACAGGACCCGCTATGCGCCGATTCGACCGGACGTTCTCTTGCCAACCTCAACCGAGCCGCGTGTCATGCCTGCACGCTCCTTCCGGAGACCTGTTGCGAGATCGACAATTCCATCCTGGACAGGACGCTGCTGGTCGGCGGCAACGACGTTCCAGGATTTTTCCAGGAAACTCTCGGCGCTGCGCTGGAAGAGTCGGCGGAGACCGTGAATCGGTCATGAGAATTCCCTCTCTCGTGGAACTCGGGCTCGAGCAACAGAAAGTCATTGACCTCCCGTTCCAAGGTTGTCACGTCGTTACGGGTCCGCCCGGCGGCGGAAAGACCGTCACAGCCGTCTACCGCGCCTGGACCCTGGCAGTCACCGGCCGGGACGTCGTCCTCATTACTCGGTTCGATCTGCTCCGTCAGTATCTTTCCCAACTGGCTCCCGATCTCACCGCGGCAGTCGACATCACCACTTACGAATGGTGGGTCAGGAACTTTTGGCGGGAACGCTTCGAGACAGCACCGCCACGAGACGACCAGGACGAGCGGGGCTACGACTGGATCGAGATGCAGCGCAGTTGCATACTCCGGAACATGGCGACGACCATGCACTTGGTAATTGACGAAGGACAGAACCTTCCACTCGGCTTCTACCAATTGTGCCAGGTCCTCGGCGTCGACGTCACGGTGTTCGCAGACGAGAACCAGCGCATCAGCGCCGAGCACAGCACGCTGTCTGAGATTCGACAAACGCTCGCGGCAGAGATCGAGCCGCTTGTACTGCCGAACAACCACCGGAATAGTCGAGAGATCGCATTGCTGGCGAACGAGTTCCGCACAGAGCCTCACACCGAGACCGTCTTGCCAACGCGGGTCGGGCCGACCCCCGTCGTCATCAAAGTTCCCTCTCTCGACGCCCTCGCCACTGGCGTTTTACAATACTTCAATGCCTATCAGCATCGGACCATCGGAATCATTTGCAGAACGACATTTCTGGCGCGGAGTATCCAGAGTAAACTGACCAGAGTGGGCTTGGCGGCTCAGACTCAAGCTTACGTCCACAATGATCCTTTGCGACACGCCGTCGATTTTTCGAAGGGTCGCATCAAGATCGTCAGCACAGCCAGCATCAAGGGCCTAGAATTCGATAGCGTCTTCGTTCCTGATTTGGATTCATACGACGAGGACCCCACCAGCATCGATGCACGCCTGCGCTTCTTGACGATCTGCACTCGCGCCCGCGAGGATCTTTACTTGGCCCATCGAGCTCCACGGGAACCTGCAATCTTGTCAACTGTACCAGCTTCTCGGTTGACTCGAAGAGAAGCATGACTCGTCGACGCAAACAAGCCGTCCAGGAGCGCTTTGTGCGGCGAGAAGAAGACCATTGCGCTGGCCGGGCAAGACCGTAGCAACACAGGGCGTTGGCTGCCTCAATCATGGCGTCCACAGTGCTAGGCAAGCCACTGACTACCCAAAGAGCCTGTGGCGCTGTCATTGGCCGACCCCTGCCAAGCTGGCTGCCTCAGCGACGCGAGTCGCGCCGCCCGCGCCAACGCTTGGCAAGGCTTTCTAATTCATCGCCCACAGAGCCGCGCATCCGCGGGCCCGGCTGGCGCAGCTCCCGCGCTGTCCGCTCATCAGCGCGAACAACACCGACCATACTTCGCAGGCAAATCGGTCGAGCGAACCTGCGTCAAGACTGGTCCTCACGGACAAGATGCCATTCGACGCTGCACGTCGGCGGCCATCTCGTCGTGTTGAGTCCGCGAGCAGGCGTGAATCCACAAACTCGCATCGACAAAATCCCCGTCAATGGTGCGCCTCAGCACCCAGCAGACGCCGAGCTGAGGGCTGCAAGTCGGCCGGGCGATCACCGCGATCAGTGGAAAGAGTCTGGTTAACGTGCCACTTACAACGTGCTAGAAGCCAGTACAAGCTGGCGGTACCGCCTTCGCAGCCGGTTCCTGGATGATCAGCAATTGCACGGCGAGCAGCATCGACTCCCACACCATCGACGACGGGCCACGCCGGCGCTGAGCCAGCAGCACCTTCTACGACGACGTCACGATGCGCTGGCTGCCAGCACCCGCAACTGTCCAGATTGGCAGGGACGCGCAACGGCCGAAGCTAACTCGGCCTGCGGGGAACTGGGGTGTCAGCTCGGCGCTGTCGGAGAACCTGCTGACAACGCTGAACTATACGTTCATCTGCACCGTCAGCAGGACCTAGTGGCCGCCCAAGGATAGTGCGTACCCCCACACTTGGTAGGTCCTCTGCAATATATGTGCCGAGCATCTGACCGAACAGCAGGCTTGGCACAGAGCTGTCGGACCGAATCTCGTCACGATCGACGTGGCTCGGCCCGCGCCACCCACTGGTCAGTCGCTCTTCTTGCCCGCCGCGTCCGGCTTCTTCTCCGCCTCCGCCGTCTCCGGCTCCTGTTCGGCCGTCTCAGCCTCGGCTGCCTCGGTCTCCGAAGCGGTCTCTTCCTTGTCGAAGCTCTGCGGCACCTTCTTCAGGTGCTTGCTCATCGAGCGGACCAGGAAGACGACCGCGACCAGGAACAGGATCAGCACCAGCAGGCCGACCGGCGAGGACTTGCCGAAGTCCTCGCCTTGGCCGCCGTTGTCCCCGCTGTCCGGCTGCTGGGCCAGCACCAGCGCCGACGCGGTGAGCGGGACGACCGCGACGGCCGGCACACCGAAACTCATGGGCTCACCTTCTCCTTGATGCCTGCGAACAGATCGTCCTCCGGCAGCGTGCTGTCCACCAGGGAGCGGTTCAGCTCGTACTCCTCAGTGGGCCACACCTCGCGCTGGATCTCCAGCGGAACGGCGAACCAGCGGCTGGTCGGGTCGATCTGCGTGGCGTGCGCCTTCAGCGCCTCGTCGCGCACCTCGAAGTATTCCCCGCACTCGATCCGGGTCGTCACCCGCTCCATGATGTCGGCACGGTTCGGGTCCCAGGACTTGAGCCACTCCTCGTACGGCGACTCCAGCCCGGCCTCCTTGAGCGCGGTGTCGAACGCCACCATCCTGGCCTTGGAGAACCCGTGCATGTAGTACAGCTTGAGCGGCTGCCACGGCTCGCCCGCCTGCGGGAACCGTTCCGGGTCGCCCGCCGCGTCGAAGGCCGCCATCGACACCTCGTGCGTGCGGATGTGGTCCGGGTGCGGGTACCCGCCGTTCTCGTCGTAGGTCGTGATGACGTGCGGGCGGAACTCGCGGATCACGCGCACCAGGGCCTCGGTGGACTCCTCCAGCGGGATCACCGCGAACGAGCCCTCCGGCACCGGCGGAAGCGGGTCGCCCTCGGGCAGCCCGGAGTCGATGAATCCCAGCCAGCGGTGGCTCACGCCGAGGATCTTCGCCGCGCGCGCCATCTCTTCGCGGCGGATCTCGGTCATGTTCGCGAGCACGTCCGGCCGGTCCATGGCCGGGTTGAGAATGCTGCCCGCCTCGCCTCCGGTGCAGGTCACGACCATGACCTCGTGCCCGTCGGCGACGTATTTGGCCATCGTGGCGGCACCCTTGCTCGACTCGTCGTCGGGATGGGCGTGCACCGCCATCAGGCGCAGTCGCTGCTTGCGGTCTTCTGTTGTCAGCTCGTCGGCTCCCACCATGGTCCGAACGGCCCTTTCCTGTCCTGTTATTCCGTGACACCTGGTTGCGCCGCGGTAAACCGCCCCGGCTCCGCGCCGCCGGAACGGGTCGCGGATACTCGACCAGGGTGGTGCCCCGGACCGGCCGCACTGCCTATTGTCCCCAGGGGTACGACAAGTTTGACCGGAGGCCCGGATTTGCAGAGCGGGGAGACCGTGACCGCCGAGGGTGGCGCCGTGCCGGCGCGGCCCGCGGACCGGTACGGCACCGCGGGCAAGGGCAAGCCGTCGAAACGCTGGCGGAGGTGGCTTTACGTGGCCATCGCGCTGGTCGTGAGCGGCGCGATCGGCTTCGTGTACTACCTCAACCTCGGCACGACCCCGATCGAAGCGGAGCGCATCGGCTTCGAGGAGCGGCCGGGCGACGCGATGCAGGTCACCATCAACGTCACTCGGGACGACGACAGCAAGCCCGGCGTGTGCGTCGTCCGGGTGCGCGACAAGTCCGGCGCCGAAAGCGGCCGCCGGGAGGTGCTGGTTCCCGCCGGGGCCGGCCACGGCAGGGTGAACACAGTGGTGAAGAGCATCGGGACCCCGGTGACCGCCGACGTGTTCGGCTGCTCGTATTCCATACCACGCTATCTGTCAACCCCGTAGCGGCCAACGGAGTGAAATGCGCGGCGAGCGTCCGCGCGGCGTGAAATGGACCGGCGTCGACCTGTCCTGCCGTGATACGCTCGTACACCAGCACGGCCCCCGACGGGCCGTGTTTTTCCTTTATCTCAGCCGCGTGCGTACGCGGTGGCCGGCTTGTACACCCAAGCCTGGCAGGCCCTACGAGGAGATGGTGACCGTGAGCGACACCAAGGTGACCTGGCTGACCCAGGATGCCTACGACAGGCTCAAGCACGAGCTCGACGAAATGATCGAGAATCGTCCGGTCATCGCCGCCCGCATCAACGACAGCCGCGAAGAGGGCGACCTCAAGGAGAACGGCGGCTACCACGCGGCCCGCGAAGAGCAGGGCCAGGCCGAAGCCCGGATCCGGCACCTCCAGGAGCTGCTGCGCAACGCGAAGGTCGGCGAGGCTCCGGACGACGACGGCACGGCGGGCCCCGGCAAGGTGCTCACCGTCAAATACGACGGGGACGACGAGGAGGAGAAGTTCCTGCTCGCCACCCGGGAAGAGGGCGCGGAGGGCGCGCTCGACGTGTACTCCCCCGAGTCGCCGCTCGGCAAGGCGCTGCTCGGCGCCAAGGAGGGCGAGTCCCGCGAGTACGAGCTGCCCAACGGCAAGACCATGAAGGTCACCCTGGTCAAGGCGGTGCCTTACAGCGAGTCCTGACTCGTTTCCGCCGAACGCGCGCCCGCCCGGTTTTCCGTGGCCCGGCGCGCGTTCGGCGGTCTAGCGTGTCTTCCAGCACAACCACTGGAGGACACCGATGAGCACCCGACCGCTCTGCCTGACCTGCGGGATGCAGTACGCCGCCCCGCGCGCGGACTGCCCGATCTGCGAGGACGAGCGCCAATACGTACCGCCGGGCGGGCAGAAGTGGACCGACCTGGCCACGCTCCGCGCAGACGGCACCCTCAAGCCGCGGGTCGAGGAGCAAGGACCGGGGCTCATCGGCGTCGGTTCGGATCCGAAGTTCGCGATCGGCCAGCGCGCGCTGCTGGTCCGCGCGGCCAGCGGCAACCTCCTCTGGGATTGCTCCGCCTACCTCGACGACGAACTGATCGGCAAGATCACCGAACTCGGCGGCATCACCGGCATCGCGATCAGCCATCCGCACTACTACACGACGATGGTCGAGTGGGCGCACGCCTTCGACGTCCCGGTCTACCTGCACGAGAACGACCAGCAGTGGATCGGCCGTCCGGACCCGTCGATCCAGCTGTGGACCGGCACGACGCTCGACGTTTCGCCGGATCTCCAGCTGATCAACCTCGGCGTGCACTTCGCCGGCGGCACGGTGCTGCACTGGCCGGACGGCGAGGAAGGCCGCGGCGCGCTGCTGACCGGCGACATCGTGCAGGTCATCCCGGACCGTACACATGTCGGTTTCATGTACAGCTACCCGAACCTCATCCCGGAGCGGCCAAGCGTCGTACGGCACGCCGCGGAACTGTTGGAGCCGTACGCGTTCGACGCCATCTACGGCGCTTGGTGGGACGCCATCGTGCGTACAGACGGCCATAACGTCGTACAGCGCTCCGCGAAGCGCTACCTCACGTACGTGTCCTAGCCGTTCGTTCGAGCAACGGCCGCACTCGCGGCGGCACTGGTGTCGACAACGCGATCGAAGTCGACGTACGCAAAACATCGGGCACGCCAACCACTTCGTCGATAACGCGTTGCAGATCGTCGTTGTCACGCGCGACAAGGCGTACGAAGAGGTCGCCTTGTCCGGTGGTGGCGTGCACTTCGCACACTTCGTCGATCGCAGCCAGTGCCTCCGCGACACCGGCGCGTTTGCCCTGCGCGATTTCCAGCACGGCGAACGCGGTGAGGCTGTACCCCATCGCGGCCAGATCGAGTTCGGGCGGGAAGCCGCCGAGGATGCCGCGTTCGGTGAGCCGGTCCAGCCGGGCCTGCACGGTGCCGCGCGCGACGCCGAGCCGGCGCGCGCATTCGAGCACGCCGAGCCGCGGCGAGTCGGTGAGCAACAGCAGCAGTCGCGCGTCGAGCGAGTCAAGCACCGGTTTTCTCCCTGCGCAAGTTGTCCAAGATGACCGAGCTGCTCCAGGATAAGCTGAGCACATTGTCCAGCTGAAACGGAAACCGTTGCGCAGCTTGCCGGGCGCAACTCATGCTCAGTGCATGACCTCCACGATGGATCCGCACGGCGCACTCGACGACGTCAGCTATGACCAGCTCCGCCAGCTCGTCGGACTGGTGGACCACGACGCCTCGACCGACCCGTTCCCGGTCAAGGCCCTCGACGCGGTGGTGTTCATCGCGGGCAACGCGACCCAGACCGCGTGGTTCTACCAGGTCGCGTTCGGCATGCAGCTGGTCGCGTACTCCGGCCCCGAAACGGGACAGCTCGACCACAAGGCCTTCGTGCTCAAGTCCGGTTCCGGCCGCTTCGTGATCACCGGCGGCGTGAAGCCGGACTCCCCGCTGCTCGACCACCACCGCCGCCACGGCGACGGCGTGATCGACCTCGCGCTGGAGACCACCGACGTCGACAAGTGCATCGAGCACGCCCGCAAGGAGGGCGCGACGATCCTCGAGGAGCCGCACGACGTCTCCGACGAGCACGGCACGATCCGCCGCGCGGCCATCGCGACCTACGGCGAGACCCGGCACACGCTCATCGACCGGTCTCGCTACAACGGCGTCTACCTGCCCGGCTACGAGCCGCGCGAGGGCACCGTCAAGCGGCCCGAGGGCGCGCCGAAGCGGCTGTTCCAGGCGGTCGACCACTGCGTCGGCAACGTCGAACTCGGCAAGATGGACTACTGGGTCGACTGGTACCACCGCGTCATGGGCTTCGTGAACATGGCGGAGTTCGTCGGCGACGACATCGCCACCGACTACTCGGCGCTGATGAGCAAGGTGGTGTCGAACGGCAACCACCGGGTCAAGTTCCCGCTCAACGAGCCCGCGATCGCGAAGAAGAAGTCGCAGATCGACGAGTACCTCGAGTTCTACGAGGGCGCGGGCTGCCAGCACATCGCGTTGGCCACCAACGACATCATCGCCACCATCACCGCGATGCGCGAGGCGGGCGTCGAATTCCTCGACACCCCGGACTCGTACTACGACGACCCCGAGCTGCGCGCCCGGATCGGCAAGGTGCGCGTGCCGATCGAAACGCTGAAGGAGCACCGGATCCTGGTCGACCGCGACGAGGACGGCTACCTGCTGCAGGTCTTCACCAAGCCGATCGGCGACCGGCCCACCGTGTTCTACGAGCTCATCGAGCGGCACGGTTCGCTCGGCTTCGGCAAGGGCAACTTCAAGGCCCTGTTCGAGGCCATCGAGCGGGAGCAGGAGCGCCGCGGCAACCTCTGATCCGCTCCCTCCCCTTCCCCGGCCCGTCCGCGAACCTCGCGGGCGGGCCGTTTTATTTAACAGCGCGCAACCGGAAGTTCGCGTACAGTAGTCGACATCACATACTAAACCGCGCCGCGCGGACAATTCGGAACCGCGCGGAACCGACGGGGCCGCGCGACCGTCATTCTGGAGAAGTCACCGTGGAGAAGGGGGCCCGATGCCGGACAGCGTCGACGCCAGCGAGCAGATGATCGAGGGCTGGACCAAGCAACTCCAGCAGACTGCTGCCCGCTACCAGGCGATGGCCGAGCGCATGCAGGGCCAAACCGTCACCGAGCGGTCGAAGGACGGTGCGGTCGAGGTCACCGTGGATGCCAAGGGGCTGCTGAAGAACCTGGTGCTCGCGGACTCCGCGGCGGGCAAGAAGATGGCCGACGTCTCCGCCGAGGTGATGCGGCTCGTGCAGCGCGCGCAGGCCCGGATTCCCGAGCTGTTGCAGCAGGCCGCCGCCGAGACCGTCGGCGGCGACGAGACCGCGGAAACCCTGGTGGCCGACGCGCAGCGGACGTTCCCCGCGCCGCCGGTCGAGGAGCAGGCCGAGTCCGCGTCCGACCGCGTGCGCCGGTTCCTGCCCGAGGACGCCGAAGAAACCGGTGCCCCCGCACCGCCGCCGGCGCGTCCGGCAGGCCCGCCGACACCACCGCCACCGCCTCAGCAGCAACGTCGCCGCCGGAGCTCGTCGGACGATGACGACGACTTCGGCGGATCGATCCTGTCCTGACTTCAAGCCGTTCCAGGGGGAAGAAAAACCATGGCACCCAGGGGTTATGAGATCGGCGGCGATCTCGAGGCGCACGCCCGTCAGCTCGACGGGATCGCCGACGGGCTGAAGCAGGCTGTCGACGCCGCGAACCAGGTCAGCATGCCGACCGACGCGTACGGCATTCTCTGCCAGCCGTTCCGGATGATGCTCGACCCGGTCGAGAACTACGGGATCAACGCGCTGGAGAACACCGTCACGGCGATGGACGCCCAGGCGCAGAAGGTGCGCGACGCGGCGAAGGCGTACGACAGCTACGAAAGCGAAGCCGCCGGTTCGATGAAGGCGAGCGACTGATGCCCGAAGGAAATCCGCTGGTCGCAGAGTCCAAAAAGGACGGCGACGGACCGGGGCCGTTCACCGAGGGCAACGGCGACTACGGCTACGCCACCGGCATCAACATCGCCGAATCGGCCACCGACGCGTTCAAGGGGATCGCGGACGGCGACTGGGTTTCCGGCGGTCTCGGCGTCGCGAGCCTCGCCGGCGAGATCGCGGGCGCGGCGATCGACCCGTTCGGCTACCTGATGTCGTCGGTGGCGTCGTTCCTGATGGAGCACGTGCAGCCGCTGAAGGACATGCTGGACTCGGTCGCGGGCAACCCGCCGGTGATCCAGTCCTATGCCGACACCTGGGGCAACGTCGCGAAGGCATTGCAGGAACGGCAGAAAGACCTCGAGAACGCGGTCAAGACCGGCACCGCGGAGTGGAAGGGCGACGGCGCGGACGCGTACCGGAAGTCCGCGGCGGAGGCGGCCGAGGCGATCGGCGGCGCGGCGACGGTCGCGAGCGCGATCGGCACCGTCACGATGATCATGGGCCAGGTCGTCGCCTTCGTGCGCGGCCTGGTGCGCCAGCTCATCGCGGACCTGGTGGGCAAGCTGATCTCCTGGGTCATGGAGGAGGTGTTCTCGCTCGGGTTCGGGACGCCGCTGGTGGTCGCGCAGGCGGTCACGGCGATCTCCAAGTGGGGCGAGAAGATCAGCGAGCTGCTGACGAAGCTGTGCGAGACGATGCGCCGGGTCTCGCCGCTGCTCGGCAAGCTCGCCGAGGTTTTCACGAAGATCATCAAGGTGCTGGGCAAGCTGGCCGGCAAGGTCACCGGCCTCGACGTGATCAGCACGAAGAACATCAAGGCGGGCGGCTTCTTCCACCGCGGCGGCTCCGGCGGCGGCACGGGCGGCTCCGGCGGCGGGCCCCACACCGGATCCGGCGACGGGGACGCGGATCCCGGTTCGCCGTCCGGTTCGCGTCGCTCCAACGGGTCGGACGGTGCGGACGGCGACAGTCCGAACAGCGGCCACAACAGCTCGGACGGTGCTGACGGCTCCGATGCGCCCGGTGATCACTCGGGCGATTCCGGCAGCCCCAACGGATCCGACAGCCCCAGCAGTGACAGCCCGTCGGCCGACAGCTCGCCTTCGTCGTCGCCGGATGGCACTGGACCGTCCACAATCGACACTGCGACGTCGTCGTCCCGGCGCGGTTCCGACAGCCCGGTCGGGAGCCACACCGACTCCAGCCCGTCGACGTTCGCCGGCGATTCGAGCCCGACGTCCGGGGTCGGAAACAGTGTCCCGGACAGTTCTTACTCGCCGCAAAGCTCTTCGCACAGCGACGGCCCGTCCTCGGTCAGCGCTCCGCCCAGTCATTCCAGCGGGGCACCGCATTCCGGCGGGTCCTCGTCGTCGGGCGGCGGCACGCATTCCGGCGGCAGCGAGCCGAGCTCGCATCATTCGAGCAGCAACGATTCGACATCGGCGAGCGGGTACGCCCCGCCTCGCGCGGACGCTCCTTCCCCGCAATCCGCTCCCCCGCAGCACATTCGCTCGAACGACGGCGGCGGTTCGGCACCGAACCAGAGCCCGGCGGGCGGCGGGATCCCGCAGCAGGGTGGCGGCGGCAGCCCGACCAGCGCCCCGGCCAGCGGCGGCAGTCCGTCGCCTCGGCCCACCGGCAGCGGCTGGACCGGGACGCCGGGGTCGCGAGCTCCTGACGTGGCTCCGAACCGGGTTCCGGACAGCGGTCCTTCCAGCCGGCGGCCGAGCGGCGGCCCGAGCCCGGCGGACAACGGCGGACCGAGCCGCACTCCGGATCGTTCCGGGCCCGCGCCGCAGCGGCCCAGTGACGGCGGTTCCGCGGCCCCGGCGCAGCGCACTGGCGATGGCGGATCCAGTCGGCCTTCAGACGGCGGCTCCACACCGCGCACCGGCGACGGCGGATCCAGTCGGCCATCAGACGGCGGCTCCACGCCACGCACCGGCGATGGCGGGTCCGGTCGGCCTTCGGACGGCGGCTCCACGCCGCGCTCTGGCGATTCCTCCGGCGGTGGCGGATCTTCGCCGCAGCGTCCGGCGGATTCGTCGAGCGGTCCGCAGCGTCCCGGCGCCGGCGGCGACGTCGGACAGCCCAAACGGCCTGGTACGGATCCGGGTCTCGGCCGTTCGGAGCCCGCTCCGACGTCCGGCGGCGGATCGCCCTCGTCGGCGAACCGCGGGTCCGGCGACGGTTCCGCACCCCCGGCCGCGGCGGCTGTCGCGACCGGTCCCGGCGGTGCCCAGCGCGGCACGGAGGCAGGCGGCGCACGGCGTCCCGACGGCTCCACCGAACCCGTCGCACGCGGCGGCGCTCGCACTGACGCGCCGCCCGCCAGGCCCGGCGAAGCCAACAGTCCACAACGGACTGGGAAACCGAACGCCGACGAGCCAGGAAAGCCGAAGGACGGCGGCAAACCCGAGAAGACCGCCCCGGACAAGAAGCACGACGACGGGAAAGGCAAGCCGGGCAACGACAAGTCCGACCACAAACCGGATCGCGACGCGCCCGAGCGCAAGCCGGACCACGCCGACCCGGAGCCCAAGCACCAGGACCCGAAGCACCACGACGGGGACGGGTCGAACCACCACGACAACCCCGACCACGACGGCACTCCGCCGCACCACGACGAGCCGCTGTCGCCGGACGAGGTCAACCACCGGCACGCAGAAGACACCCCGGCGGGCAGCTCGTACCACCGCGGCGACCCGGAACTCGGCGACCTGCCGCACCGCGTCCAGCCGGACCCGGACGGGCGCTACACGGTGGACGTGCACGTCACGGCTGACTGCCACGCCCGCATCGGCGACCGGCTGTACACGCCGGAAGAGTTCGCGGACATCCTGCGGCGCAACGGGAACTACGACGGCAGGCCGATCCGGCTGATCGGCTGCGACGCGGGGTCGAACGACTTCGCGCACCGGCTGTCGCGCGACCTCGACACCGAGGTGATGGCCCCGAGCAAGCCGGCGTGGACCGATTCGAACGGCCGCGTCTTCTCGTCCAACTACGAAATCGGCCCGGACGGACGGATGCGGCCGCGGATCCCGCCGGACGGCGAATGGTCGGTGCACCGTCCGGACGGCACGTCGCACCACGTCGGCGACGACGGTTTCGCCCCGGACGGCAAGCACCACGACCCGCACGACATCGACGCCGACAGCGCCGTCGACCGCGGACAGCCGCCGTTCAACCAGGAACAGCGGGACCAGGACGTGCGCGATCTCCGCCAGGAGAACCGCGACCGCCGCGCCGAGGGTCTCGACGACGTGCGAGACCTGAACGGGAACCGCAACCCGCTCACCGACGACGTGCGCCGCCCGCACGAACGGGCCCTCACCACGGCGAGGTACCGCGACGCGAACGGCGAAACGGTCGATCTCTACAGCTTCAGCGGGAAGTCCCACGACTGGGCGCCGGCGAAGGACGGTCCCGAGTGGCCGAAGTCCGAGCGGCTGTTCGGCACCAAGGACGCCGGTCCGTACCGGCCCGAACTCGGCATGCCCGACCCCGACGGCAAGTTCGGCCGCACCCACGACTCGGAACCGAAGCTGCTCGAAGAAATGGTGCGGCACAATTTCGCCGCCCGTTCCGGACTCGACCGCGACGAAATCGACGACATCGTCAAGAAGCAAATCGAGAAATCCCGGCGCGAGGAAGCGGCATACCTCAAAGCCAACAACGAAAACATGTACCGCGACGGGCTTCGCGGCGACACCGCGCGAGCCCGGGACCGAATGGACGGCGCACTCGAGGAAATCAACCGCCGCGGTGCGGAACGCGCGCACCAGAACGGGCAGACCTACACGCCGGTGACGCGCGAAGACATGAGCGGCGACCTGCGGATGGTGGTGGACCTGCCGTCGACCAAGCGGGACATGATTCCGAACGAGTACCAGATCTGCGACTCCTGTACCGATGTTATCCTGCAGTACAAGCAGCTTTTCCCGAATGTCCGGGTCGAGGTCGTCAACCTCGCCGGTGAAAGGTTGATGTGATGACGGCGTCTCCGGGCGACGGCGCGGAACTGGTTCGCGCGATCTTCGCCGGTGCGGTCGAAGCCGGTTTGCGCGCGGAATCGGTGCGCGGAGCATCCGATGCCGAGATCGACGCGATGGCGCAAGACCAGCGCGCCCGGGCCGTGCCCGCCGCGGCGAGGGAAGTGCTGCGCCTCATCGGCACGACGCACGGACTGTGGCTGCCGGGCAGTTCGCTGGGCGTGGCCGCGGTGCGCGGCGAGGCCAAGAACCACGCCGTCGCCACCGCGAACGCGCAGAACGCCGAACTGTCCGATGTGGACGGCGCACTGGTGCTGGCCGCGCACGGCGGGTACACCTACCACGTGGTCGACGGGGCCGACGCCGATCAGGACGACCCGCGGGTCTGGCTGCTCACCGAGGACGAGCCCGCGCGCGTCGCCTGGACTTCGGTCAGCGCGTGGTTCAAGGCCATCACTCCGGACGTCGAGCGGTATCGCGAGCGCCTGGAGGTCATGCGCGAGACCGGGTCCGATTTCCTGCCGCCGTGGGCGCAGGACATCGTCGTCGGCGGATGACCGTGCCGCTCGCGGACCAGGGCGGGACTGCCGTTGCCCGGCATTCCGTCGGCGTCGACGTCGCGTGGAAGCAGATCGAGAAGCTGTCGCCGCAGGTGGCTTTCTACTTCGACTACCTCGCGCAGGACACCGGCGTGCTGGCGAACATCGTGCGCCGGGAACTGATGCTCGGGCAGTACCGCAGCGTCGTCGACCCGGACGCCGAGGAGCCGGACACCTGGGGCGATCTCGAGCTCGCCGCTCAGGCCGCAGCCGCTGTGTTCACCGCGGCGTGCGCGCCGGAGGCGCAAGAGGTCGAGGCGGTGATCGGCAGGCCGCGGCGCTTCGCGGCCACCGGCCCCACGTCGCACACCGGCCCGGCAGCTTGGCTCACCGCGGCGTGGCTCGCCGTGATTCAGCGCGATGACGTGCTGATCCAGCAGCTGGCCGAGGTACCGCTGGACGTGCTGCGCGCGTCGGGCATCGAGTACGACGCGTACCTGTACCCGTGGGTCGAAACGCTGCAGACGTTCCTCGCGCACCGCGAGGTCACTCCGGAGATGTTCCTGCCCGCGATGGAAGGCGCCGACCCGGACACCGCGCGGTTCACGCCTCCCGAGGTGATGCTGCAGCTCGTGTACCCGCCGATCCGGATGTTCTACTACGTGCTGCGCCGGGACTCGGAGAAGTTCGCCGAGGCGTTCGTCTCCGCGCTGGAGCGGCATCGCGAGTACTGGACCGCCGAGGACCGCGCCACCGATCCGGACGGTTACCTCGCACTGGCCCCGCTGGCGGTCGCGGTGCTCGCCCGTTCGGTCGGGATGACCTTCGACGTGCAGTCCGGTTACACGCCGGCCACCCTGCTCGCGGGCCGTCGCCCGTCGCGGAACGGTTGATCGAAATGAAGCGTTCGCCCGGTGAGGAGCCGCTGAACCCATGACCCGGCCACCGGTGCCGCTCACCGCTGCCCAGCAGCAGGAGCTCGTCCAGCAAATCGGCCAGGCGGCCGCGGCCGCGCTGCCCGCGGGCTGGCAACAGTTGCAGGTCGTCTGCCGCGCCGCGGGTCGGCACGTCGAAGTCGACGTCGCCGCGCTCGCCCCGGACAACCGGACCTACCCGGTCCAGCCGCATCCGGAGCTGCCACGCCTGTTCGGCGTGCTGCGCACCGGGATGTACCAGCCGGGCCGTGGCACATGGCTGACCGCGACCTTGGTGTTTTCGCCGCAGCAGCCGCCGTTCACGGACTACCAGCCGGACGTCGAACCGCGCTGGCGGCAGCTGCCTCCGCCGATCGGCTTTCAGGACGAACTGCGCTTCTTCCCGCGCGAGGACCGCTTCGTGCCGCCGTGGTTGCGACAGCGAGCTGGCGCGACTCCGCCCGCCGCTGCTCCCGGACAGCCGGTTCCGCCGCCTGTCCCTGGCGCGGGTCCCGCGGTGCCGCCGCCGTTGCCGGGTGCCGAGAATCCGCCTGCTGCTCCTCCGGGGCAGG
Source organism: Amycolatopsis sp. A1MSW2902 (assembly GCF_017312175.1). Taxonomy (NCBI): domain Bacteria; kingdom Bacillati; phylum Actinomycetota; class Actinomycetes; order Pseudonocardiales; family Pseudonocardiaceae; genus Amycolatopsis; species Amycolatopsis sp. A1MSW2902. Next base: position 8,639,733 of record NZ_QJPO01000001.1, on the reverse strand, counting down.
CTACTGAGCAACCGGTTCCCGCACTTCCCGTGGACGAGCCCAGCTCACCTCCGCCGCTGCCGGGTGCCGAGAATCCGCCTGCCGCTCCTCCCGCACAGGCCACTGAACAACCGATTCCCGCACTTCCCGTGGACGCGCCCGCCTCGCCTCCGCCGCTGCCGGGCACCGAAAACCCACCCGCCGCTCCTCCGGCACAGGCCACTGAGCAACCGATTCCCGCGCTCCCCGTGGACGAACCCAGCTCACCTCCGCCGGTGCCCGCCACTCCGCCGCCGCTGCCCGACCTGGAGCAGGCCGCGTCGGCGTCGGCTGGTGACGAGGCGCAGTCCGAGCCGAGCGAGGTCGCGGCCGCGACTACGGCTTCTGCGGAAGCACAGCCGACCGAGGCGGAAACCGTTGCGCCCGAAGAGGATTCAGCGAGTCCGGCAGTCGAGCTGCGTACGCCCCGGGTCTACAACGGGCTCGACGAAGCGGGGAATCCGGTCGTCGAACGGGAAGCGCTGTCGGCGGAGGAGCGCGAGCGAGTTCTCGCCTATCTCGACAGCGCGCCGGTCATCCTGGCGTCGCGCAGCAAGGACACCGACGCCTTCGATCGGTCGCGCACGGACGCTGTTCCGCTGAACTTCCGTACCGACGGCAGCTGGGTGTGGCCCGGCGCGGTCGCCTATTACCTGCGCGAGCACGGAATTTCGCCGGATCCGGAGCTACTCGGGCACATCCGGGCGGCCGGATATGCCGCACCGGAGGTGGACGAAGCGACGCAGGAACGGATGCTCGCGGCGCTGACCACCATGCCCGCCGAGGAAAGCCGTCCCAGCGAACCGGCTCCGAGGGATCCAGAGCAGTTGCTGGGCGAGATCTCGACGGCCCTCGTCGCCGCGGCTCCGCAGGGATGGCAGCAGATCGTCTTCGACTTCATGACGCTGGGCAGGCACGCGAACCTCGCCTGCGGCGCGCGGATGGCGGACGGGAGCACGCAACAGGTTCCCGTCGCGCGAGAGCTGTCGAAGCCGTTGGCTGAACTGCGGCGCGCGAAGTACGTCCAAGGGCGGGGCACCTGGTACACGCTCTCGCTGGTCATCGACCCGCCGTCGAACTACCAGGCCAGCTTCGACGAGGACGACGAACCGGCCTTCCACACGCCGCCCCGGCCCGAGGATTACACGCTGGACCAGGAACTTTACCCGCGCGAAGAGGATTATCTCCCGCTGTGGTTCAGCGCCCGGCTGCCGGAAAGTCCACAGTAGACTGTTCAGCTGACGATCGTGAACCCCGCGTCGGCGAGGGCGGCCTCGACGTCCTTGCAGTGTTCCGGGCCGCGGGTTTCGAGGGCGAGGGCGACGTCGACCTCGCCTAGGGCAAGGCTGCCGGAGATGCGGGAGTGCTCGACGTCGAGGACGTTCGCGCCGAGGTCCTTCACGCAGGACAGCACGGAAACCAGCGAGCCCGGCCGGTCCGGCACGCGCAGGTGCAGTTTCAGGTAGCGCCCGCCCGCGGTCATGCCGTGCTGGATGATCTGCTGCAGCAGCACGGGATCCACGTTGCCGCCGGAGAGGATCGCCACCACCGGCGGCTCGAAAGCACCGGGATGCTGCAAAAGCGCGGCCATCGAAGCGGCGCCGGCCGGTTCCACGACCAGTTTCCGCCGCTCCAGGCACAGCAGTACCGCGCGGGACAAGGATTCCTCGCTGACCGTCACGACGTCGTCGACCAATGACTCGACGTGCGCGTAGCTGACCTTGCCCGGCTCGCCGACCGCGATCCCGTCCGCCATCGTGTGCACCTCGCGCAGCCGGACCGGCGCGCCCGCCGTCAGCGAGGACGGATACGCCGCGGCGTCCTCGGCCTGCACGCCGATCACCCGGATCTCCGGGTGCAGCGCCTTGACCGCCGCCGCGACCCCGCCGACCAGCCCGCCGCCGCCGGTCGGGACGAGGATCGTTTTCGCGCCCGGGACCTGCTCGAGGATCTCCAGTCCAACCGTGCCTTGGCCGGCGATGACGTCGGCGTGGTCGAACGGGTGGATGAAGACCGCACCGGTGCGTTCCGAGAACGCGATGGCTTCGGCGAGGGTTTCGTCGACGACCGCGCCGTGGAGGTGGACCTCCGCACCGTAACCGCGGGTCGCGGCGAGTTTCGGCAGCGGAGCGCGCAGCGGCATGAAGACGGTCGACGAAATGCCGAGCAGCGAAGAGGCCAGCGCGACCCCCTGCGCGTGGTTGCCGGCACTGGCCGCGACGACGCCGCGCGCGCGTTCCTCGGCGGTCAGTCCGTGAATGCGGGTGTAGGCGCCGCGGATCTTGAAGGAACCGGTGCGCTGCAGGTTCTCGCACTTGAGATACACCGGGCCGCCGTGCAGCCGGCGCAGGTCGCGGGCATGCTCCATCGGCGTGACGCGGGTGATGCCCTCGAGAAGCTTGCGCGCTTCCTGGATGCGCTCGACGCTGACCAGTTCCATGGCGCCGATGATGCCACCGACGGACGGCCGGGGTGCGCCGCCCGCCGGACCGGTACCCTGATTACGGCAGCCACACATGATCAGGGAGTGCGACCATGGCACGCGCGCAGCACGGGACCACCTCCCGGGCCAAGTCCCGCACCGGTCTGCTGCCGCTCGCCGCGGGCATCCTGTCCGCCGTGGCCCTCACCGGAGCCGCCTTCGCGACCGTCGAAGCGGCCGGCTGCGGGGGCCCCGCCCAGTACATCCGGCACGACAACCACGTCGAACTGGTCGGCGGTTGCGTCAACGGCACCGACCTCCCGGCCACGACCGGGACCCGGCAGGCCAATGCACTGCCGGAGAACAGCAAGCCCTGACCGACTGGCTGGCTGGGTTGCAGCTGGGCTGCGGCCGGGCCTGAGCTTGGGCGGCATGGGTTTCGCCGGGATCGCCGGGCGAGGCTGGCGAGGCTGGCGAGGCTGGCGAGGCTGGCGAGGCTGGCGAGGCTGGCGAGGCTCGGAAATGGTCCGCCGGGGTGGCGGATTATGCGTGATTCGACGCGGCTTGACCAAGCCAAGCGAGGCAGCCCAGGGCCACGCAGCAGGCGATTTCGGCGAAGACGGCCGCCCCTTGGCTCTGAAACTGGCTCTCAGCCCGGCAGTTTCAGCGATGGCAGAGGTCAGATCTGTGCCGCCGGGCAAGCCCTGACCACCTGGCTCGGCCGAACTCCGGCGGAGTTGAACAGCGGGGATTGGAACGGCACGGGTTTCTCTGGGTTCGCCAGCCGGGGGCAGGTGTTCGCTGGGGGCGATAGTGCCCCCAGTTCGCCAACCGTGACGGGGACGCAGCCTGCCAGACGGTGACAGTTCCCCGAGTCCGCCAGCCGAGACGGGGACGCGGCTCGCCAGACGGCGACAGTTTCGCCGGGTTCGTCAGCCGAGACGCGGCAGCGGCTCGGCTGACGGCGGTAGCCCCCCAGACTCACCAACCGAAACGGGGAAACGGCTCGCCGAGCGCCAATGGTTTCGCCGGGTTCGTCAGCCGAGGCGGGGATTCGCCGGGCGGCAGATTATGCGGGATTGAATGCACCGGCCAGCTTCCGAGCAAGCGAAACGCAGCAGCTTCAGCGTCCGTCGCACCACAGATTCGCGCCGCGAGGCAAGCCGGTCGCCAAGACCCACCAATTCAGCGCGGAGGCCGGACTCCGCAGCCACACGGCGATCGGCCGAGACACAAAACCCATCGGGCACAGCCAAGAACGGGGCACCGGAACCAGTGCCCCGTCAAGCCGAAATCAGCCCAGCGCCTGCGTAAGGTCCGCCACCAGGTCGCGTCCGTCCTCGATGCCCACCGACAGCCGGATCAGGTCTTCTGGGACTTCCAGCGTCGAGCCTGCCGTCGAGGCGTGTGTCATCTTGCCCGGGTGTTCGATCAGGCTCTCGATGCCGCCGAGCGACTCCGCCAGTACGAACAGCTTCGTGCGCGACGCGACTTCCAGCGCCGCTGCCTCGCCGCCCGTCACGCGGAACGACACCATTCCTCCGAAGCGGCGCATTTGCTTCGCGGCGACCTCGTGGCCGGGGTGTTCCGGCAGGCCTGGGTAGTAGACCTTGGTGACCTTCGGGTGCTTCGCCAGCGTGCGGGCGACCAGGTCGGCGTTGTCGCTGTGCCGTTCCATCCGCAGGGCCAGCGTCTTGAGACCGCGCAGGGTCAGCCACGCGTCGAACGGGCCGGGGACGGCGCCCGCGGCGTTGCGCAGGTAGAAGAGTTGCTCGCGCAGTTCGTCCTCGTTCGTGACGACCGCGCCGCCGACCACGTCGGAGTGGCCGCCGAGGTATTTGGTGGTGGAGTGCACCACGATGTCCGCGCCGAGGGCCAGCGGGGTTTGCAGGTACGGCGTGGCGAAGGTGTTGTCCACGACCAGGCGCGCGCCCGCGTCGTGAGCCGCGCCGGCCAGTGCGGCGATGTCGGCGACGCCCAGCAGCGGGTTGGTCGGCGACTCGCACCAGATCAGCTTGGTTTCCGGGCGCATCGCGGCCCGTACGTCGTCGATGCGGCTGAGGTCGGCGACCGTGTGCTCGACGCCCCACAGGCTGAGCACCTTGTCGATCAGCCGGAACGTGCCGCCATACGCGTCGTTGCCCAGGACCAGGTGGTCGCCGGGGCGCAGGACCGTGCGCAGCACCGCGTCGGACGCGGCCATGCCGGACGCGAACGCCAGCGTGTGCCGGGCGCCCTCGAGCGAGGCGAGGGCTTCCTCGAGCGCGGTCCGCGTGGGGTTCGCGGTGCGCGAGTATTCGTAGCCGCCCTCGCGGGTGCCGCCCACGCCGTCCTGCGCGTACGTGGACGTTTGGTAAATCGGCACGATGACGGCACCCGTGCGGGGATCGGGCTGCTGCCCGGCGTGGATCGCGCGTGTTTCAAAACCCAGGACGGAGTAGTCGTCGGCCATGGTTCCCAGGGTACGGGGCACCCCCGACAATCCCATCAGCTGGGAGGCAACTCACCATGCGGGAGAGGCTGCCGGTACAAACCCGCACCGGCAGCCCCGCGGTCACCAGCCCTGCGGAGCCGGGTAACCGCCCTGGACCGGTGCGTCCGGGCGGTAGTTGACCCATTCCGCGGTCGGCTTCACGATCGCCAGCACCAGGGTCGCGACCGGCGGGATCAGCCCGATCAGGGCGCCGCCGATGCCCGCGCCCAGCACCTGGGCGCTGCCCTTGTATCCAGCGGTCGCGACGCCGGCGAGAACGACGCTCAAGATCGTGTACGCGATCACCAGCCCGCAGCCGATGATCGTGCACAGCCGGGCGGCCGGCTTGTGCAGGAACAGGCCGATGCCGCCGAAGAACAGCAGGCCGACGAGCACCGCGTTCACCACGATCGACGCGTACAGCTGCCACAGCGTGATGTGGATGGCAGACAGCGCCACCACGGCGAGGATGATCGAGATGATCGCGAAAATGCCGCCGATGATCGCGAGGATCCCGGCGATGATCGCGGTCGCGCCGTTCGGCTTCTGCTGGTAGACGCCAGGTCCGCCCGGGTACCCCGGATACGGCTGACCCGCGGCGGGCGGGGCGAACGGCTGCTGCGGGGCGCCCGGGTACGGCTGGGCCGGCGTCGGCTGGCTCGCCGGGTACGGCTGACCGGGGAACGGGCCGCTCTGCGGGTTCTGCGGCTGGCCCTGCGGGTTCTGGGGGTAGGTCACGGGGAGTCCTCGGTGCATCTGGTCCCGCCGGGCGGCGGGCGGAGTGCTTGTATCGTGCCAGCTCCGTCCCGTTTTCGGGGAGGATTTACCACTGTCGCGAGGGTGACGAAGCAGGCACCACGGGTGCGCGGTAGCGCAGGTAGCCGAAGGTCCGCGGCAGTCCGGCCAGCACGAGCACCAGCAGCACCGCCGCCGCCAGCGTGACGCGGTCCAGCGCGGCGAAATTCTCGAACCGCAGCAGGGTCCGGAAGTACTGGGCGTACCCCGGGGAACCGCTCAGCGCGGGTTCCAGCAGCAGCGCGCCGAGTGCGAGCAACGCGCCCGCGATCAGCAGCACCGCACCGGCCGTCGCGCGGAAAAAGGTCGCGATCGCGCCGATCAGCAAGACCAGCGAAGCGGCGAGATACGCGCCGAGATCGGCGAGGGTCAGCGGCGAGAGATCGCCGAGACTGAATCCGGACGGAATGTCGAGGAACAGTCTTGCCGGGAGGTAGCCTGCCGTCGCGGCGGCGACGAGACCGAACAGCCCGGCCGCGATCGCGGTGCTCCCCTTCGGGCGGCGCGGAACCGGTTCCGCGAGGGAGGATTCCCGTTCCCGCTGCCGTGCCGGAAGTGCGTGCAGGCCGCTCACGGCAGGTCCCCCTCGGGCTGGGAAGGCGATTCGGACGGCGCCCACCCTAGCCCGGAAACGCATCGTTGGGGACCGGCGCGAGCGCATGTGCGCCGCAATTCCCCCGGCTGCCGGAATCGCCGGGAAAAGGCCACCAGCTCCGCGCGAACCCCGCGAAAAACGGACTGGGAACGACGAAGGGCGCCGCCGTCGGGAGACGGAGGCGCCCTTCGCGGAGATTCAGCGAGTCACCACTGCTGCGGCGGCTGCTGGCCCGGCTGGCCGTAGCCCGGAGGGGGCTGCTGCCCGCCCGGCGGCGGGTACTGGCCCGGCTGGCCGAAACCGCCCGGCTGCTGCGGCGGCTGGCCGTAGCCCGGCTGCTGGCCCGGCTGGCCGTAACCGGGAGGCGGCTGCTGCCCGAAGCCCGGCTGCGGGTTCGCGCCGCTGCCCGGGTTCGGACCGCCCGGCTGCGGGAAGCCCCCGCTGTTCGGGTTCGGACCACCAGGCGGCGGGAAACCGCCGGACTGCGGCTGGCCGAAGCCCTGCGGAGCGCCGCCGCCGAAACCGCCCGGCTGCTGCGGTCCGCCAGGACCGCCCTGGCCGCCCGAGGACGAACCGAGGCCGACGTACTGCGAGGTCGCCGGGATGATCGCGACCACGCCGATGATCAGGATGATGATGCCCAGGATCAGCGTCAGCATGCCGCCGCCGCTCGTGGCGCTGGAGCTCGCGCCGCCGTACTTGTCGGCGAAGGAGCTGCTGACCGAGGTCCCGGACTTCGCCAGGATCGAGAACAGCAGCAACAGCACGCCGCCGACGAGCACTCCGATCGGGGCGAGCTTGCGCATCACGGCCGCACGCGAGGCGAGAGCCAGCGCGACGCCGCCAGCCAGCGCGATCACCGCGCCGACCAGGATCATGATCACGTAGAACAGCAGCGTGCCCGGCGAGGCGAGACCGGCCTCGTCGAACAGCTTCTGGTACCGGCTCGAGCTCTCGTACAGCTTCGAGTAGTCGCTGGTGTCGCTCATGTAGCTGAACGACACGATCAGCGCGATCAGGCCGAGCACCGCGGTGACGCCGCCGGCGATGTAGCCGTACAGCGCGTTCCCGCCGCCCGCCGACGGCGCGGCGGACGCGCCGAACGGGGCGGGCTGGCCGAAGCCCGGCTGACCCGGCTGCCCGGGCTGGCCGAACGCGCCCTGCGGCGGGGCGCCGAAGCCGCCCTGGTCGAACCCGCCCGGCTGGCCGAAGCCCTGCGGCGGCTGACCAGGCTGACCAGGCTGACCAGGTTGTCCCGGCTGCCCCGGCTGACCCGGCTGGCCGAAGCCCTGCGGGGCGCCGAACCCGGCGACCGCGGCCGGGTTGTCCGCCGCGCTCGGCGGCGGGGCGTACGGGATGTTCTGCGGCTGCTGGCTCGGCGGGACCAGCTGCGTCGACTCGGCGTTGCCCTCGGCGCTCACGGGGTTGACCACCTGCGTGGCGTTCGAGTCAGCCGGCTGTCCCGGCTGCACGACCTGCGTCGGTTCCGGGGTGTCGCCGAAGGTGCCGCCGCCCTGAGCGGGCTGCTGCGGCTGGCCCGGCTGGACCACCTGGGTCGGCTCCGACGCGCCGAAGGGACTGTCCTGCTGCGGTGTAGGACCACTCGACGGGCCCTGCGGCGGCTGCTGGCCGCCGTCCCAGGGCTGGTTCGGTGGCTGCGGAGCACTCATGTGGGTCTTGAACCCCCTTGACGAGGACGCGAAAAAGTTCTATTCGGCCGTAACGCTATCGGATGCCCGGCCAGGACGCGCGCAGACGCCCCGGCCGGCGTCGGTGAGCTTGTGCCTATCTGCCCGCGAGGAACGCGAGCAGATCGTGCCTGGTGACGACGCCCGCCGGCTTGCCGTCGATCAGCACCAGCGCGCCGTCGGCCCCTTCGAGCGCCTTCATCGCGGCGCTCACCTGCTCGCCCGCCCCGATCGTGGGCAGCGGCGGCGACATGTGCGTCTCCAGCCGGTCGGCCATGTGGGCCTTGCCGGTGAACAGCGCGTCGAGCAGGTCGCGCTCGTTGACCGCGCCGACCACCTCGGCGGCCATCACCGGCGGTTCGGCGCTGACCACGGGCATCTGGCTCACGCCGAATTCCGCCAGGATGGCGACCGCTTCGGCGACCGTCTCGTTCGGGTGCGAGTGCACGAGGCTGGGCAGCGCGCCGGACTTGCGGGTGAGCACGTCGCCGACGGTCGCGCCGGAGGAATCCGGCGGGAGGAAGCCGTAGGACGACATCCAGGCGTCGTTGAACACCTTGGTGAGGTAGCCGCGGCCGCCGTCGGGCAGCAGCACGACCACGACGTCGTCCTCGGTCAGCCCCTCGGCCAGCTTCAGCGCGGCGGCCACGGCCATCCCGCACGAACCGCCGACGAGCAGGCCTTCCTCGGTCGCGAGCCGGCGCGTGATCTCGAACGAGTGCGCGTCGCTGACCGGGATGATCTGGTCGGCGACGTTCCGGTCGTAGGTCTCCGGCCAGAAGTCCTCGCCGACGCCCTCGACCAGGTACGGCCGTCCGGTGCCGCCGGAGTACACCGAGCCCTCGGGATCAGCCCCGACGACCTGGACGCGGCCGTCGCTGACCTCCTTCAGGTACTTGCCGGTGCCGGAGATCGTGCCGCCGGTGCCGACGCCCGCGACGAAGTGGGTGATCTTGCCGTCGGTCTGCCGCCAGAGCTCCGGGCCGGTGGAGTGGTAGTGGCTGGCCGGGTTCTCCGGGTTGGCGTACTGGTTGGGCTTCCAGGCGCCCTCGATCTCGCGCACGAGCCGGTCGGACACGTTGTAGTACGAGTCGGGGTGCTCGGGCGCGACCGCGGTGGGGCACACGACGACGCGCGCGCCGTACGCGCGCAGCACGTTGCGCTTGTCCTCGCTCACCTTGTCCGGGCAGACGAACACGCACTGGTAGCCCTTGCGCTGGGCGACCATGGCCAGCCCGACCCCGGTGTTGCCCGAGGTGGGCTCCACGATCGTGCCGCCTGGGCGCAGTTCTCCGGAGGCCTCGGCGGCCTCGATCATCCGCAGCGCGATCCGGTCCTTCACGCTGCCGCCCGGGTTGACGTACTCGACCTTGGCGAGCACGAGCGGCTTGAGCCCCCGCGTAAGCGAATTCAGCTTGACCAGCGGGGTGTTGCCCACGAGGTCCACGATGTGTTCTGCGTACTCCACGGCGACCAGCCTAAACAGCCGGGCCCCGGACCGGCCAGCGCGGGATCGGCGGGCGGTCTCCGGGTGCGCGTCGGGGCCACGGGCGGCGCCAGGCGAGGTCGGGCCTCCCCGGCGCGGACCTCAGGCAGCCACCAAGCCGCGCGTCGACACCGGGGCGGGCCCGAGGGCCGCCGCACGCCGATCCGTGATCCCGTCCCGGAGATCCGTCCCGGCCCGCAATGCCGCGCAGTAACGCTTGAGGGCCATCATGACCGGTTCACCTCCTAATCAGGGATCCTCTTCTTCTTGTTGACTCTTCACGAATCCTAGCGGTTCCGCGGTTATTTCGAAACACCCGATGGAACCAGCCGGAGCCAGCCGTCGTCGCCGGGTTCTTCGGTCCAGCCGGGCGGCCAGGTCCGTTTGTAGCCGGGCTTCGCGAGCGCGCCGGCCAACCCGGCTTCCGAGTGCGTCCCGAATTCCGCGTGCTTCTCGAACTTCGCGCCGCGGAATACGTCGTCTCCGCCGCCGAGGACGGTGCCGCGGAAGTCCGCGCGTTCGCGGAACACCGCTTCGTGGAAATCGGCCTTGCTGCGGAATTCGGTGCCGCGGAACGTCGCGAATTCCTCGAATTTGGTCTGGTAGCACACGATGGAACGGATTCTGCAGTGCGTGAGAGTCAGCGCGACGAGCCTGGCCCCGGAGAAGTCGAGGTCGATGTCCGGCCAGTACGACCCGTTCGGCTCCTCGCCGCCGCCCGGACGCAGGTGCAGCATCAGGATCCGCTGCGCGGCCTTGCGGACCTGCACCTCTTCGTCCGTGCCGTCCAGCGGCATCCGCAGGTACGCGCAGAGCACGTTGACGATGGTCTGCCGCTGGTCAGCGTGGCTTTGCGCGAGGCGTTCGAGCGCGTACAGCCCGGCCAGCCGGACCGGGGCCTTGTCGCTGCCGAGCTGGTCGGCGGCCTTGCCGTACATGTCGGTGATCCGGCGCTCGGTCGCGTCGTGGTCCTTCTGTTCCAGATCCAGTTCGGCGGACCGCTGCCGTCGCGCGGCGAGCAGGAGCGCGGCCGCGCCGCCGGTCCCGACGACGATGCTCGAGGCCGTGCGCAGCGCGTCGAGCCGCGACGAATCGGCCGGGGTGCCGCCGCCGAGCAGCCACAGCAGCAACGCCGCCGCGACGGCCGCGAGCAGCACGATGCCCGTCCCCCACCACGCGATCGTGCGGGTGGACAACACCCGGTTGCGCTCGGTCACGGCGGAAATCCTCCCACGGGAGCAAGGTGGTGCATGTCGCCTTCGGCTTTCGGACGGACGCCGGACGCGGCAAGATGGTGAGCAACCGCTTAGTGCCGCCGACCCGAGGATGTGTCAGTCATGCCCGAAGCCGTCATCGTCTCCACCGCTCGCTCCCCGATCGGCCGCGCCGGGAAGGGCTCGCTGGTGGGGATGCGCCCCGACGATCTTGCCGTGCAGATGGTGCGCGCGGCGCTGGACAAGGTGCCCCAGCTGGACCCCGCCGACATCGACGACCTGATGCTCGGCTGCGGCCTGCCCGGCGGCGAGTCCGGCTTCAACATGGGCCGCGCGGTGGCCGTCGAACTCGGCTACGACCACCTGCCCGGCTGCACCATCACCCGGTACTGCTCCTCCAGCTTGCAGACCACCCGGATGGCGCTGCACGCGATCAAGGCGGGCGAGGGCGACGTCTTCATCTCGGCGGGCGTCGAGGCCGTGTCGCGGTTCGCGAAGGGCAGCTCCGACTCCTGGCCGGACACGCACAACCCGCTGTTCGCCGACGCCGAGGCGCGCACCCAGGCCACCGCCGAGTCCGGCGCGGACAGCTGGCAGGACCCGCGCGAGAACGGGCAGCTCCCCGACGTCTACATCGCGATGGGCCAGACCGCGGAGAACCTCGCGAGGCTCAAGGGCGTCACCCGCGAGGAGATGGACGAGTTCGGCGTGCGGTCGCAGAACCTCGCCGAGAAGGCCATTGCGGACGGCTTCTGGGCCAAGGACATCACGCCGGTCACGCTGCCGGACGGCACGGTCGTGTCGAAGGACGACGGGCCGCGCGCTGGCGTCACGCTCGAAGGCGTGTCCGGGCTGAAGCCGGTCTTCCGCCCCGACGGCCGGATCACCGCGGGCAACTGCTGCCCGCTCAACGACGGCGCGGCGGCTGTCGTGATCATGTCCGACACGAAGGCGCGCGAACTGGGCCTGACGCCGCTGGCGCGCGTCGTGTCCACCGGCGTCACCGGCCTGTCGCCGGAGATCATGGGCTACGGCCCGGTCGAGGCTTCGAAGCAGGCGCTGTCCCGCGCCGGTCTGTCCATTTCGGACATCGACCTGGTCGAGATCAACGAGGCGTTCGCCGCGCAGGTCATCCCGTCCTACCGCGACCTTGGCATCGACCTCGACCGGCTGAACGTCAACGGCGGCGCGATCGCGGTCGGCCACCCGTTCGGCATGACCGGCGCGCGGATCACCTCGACGCTGATCAACTCCCTGCAGCACCACGACAAGCAGTTCGGCCTCGAGACGATGTGCGTCGGCGGCGGGCAGGGCATGGCGATGGTGCTGGAGCGGCTTTCCTGAGCCCAGCAACGCAAAAAAGGGCCGTCCGCGGGGGTTCGCGGACGGCCCTTTTCGATGTGCGGGTCAGTGCATCAGCACCGGCGGAGCGACGTCGTCGGAGCCCGTCGTCTCGGGCACCACGCGCTTCTTCGGCAGGAAGAACGCGGGCACCAGGCACAGCGCCAGCAGGATCGTGCCCCACAGGAACGTCGTCGCGAACGACTCGCCCGCGAGGCCGGCCGCGGCGTCGTGCGTGGCCGGGTTCATCGTCGCCGCGGTGGCGACCAGCTGGCCCTGGCTCGTCGGGACGCCGAACTTCCCGGCGAGCAGCGCCGCCAGGATGATCGACATCACCGCGGACCCGATCGCGCCCGCGGTCTGCTGCAGGATGTTCGTCGCGGTCGAGGCCTTCGCCATGTCCTTGGACTGCAACGTCTGCAGCGCGGCCGAGGTGATCGGCATCATCGTGCAGCCCATGCCGATGCCCATCACGAACAGCGCGGCCAGCAGCTGCCAGTACGGGGTGGTCGCGGTGACCTGCGTGAACACCACCATGCCCAGTGCGATGAAGACCAGGCCGGGCACCACGATCCGGCGCGGGGCGATCTTGTCCGCCAGCCGTCCGGTGATCGGCATCGCCAGCATCGCGCCAAGGCCCTGCGGGGCCAGCAGAAGACCTGCGTGCAGCGCGCTCTCCCCGCGCACCAGCACGAAATACGTGGGCAGCAGCAGCATCGCGCCGAAGAATCCGACGCAGAACACCGCCATCGTGATCATCGCGACCGAGAACGACCGGTTGCGGAACAGCTTCAGGTCGATCAGCGGGTGCTCCATGGTCCGCGCCCGCAGCACGAACGCGATCAGCAGCACGATCCCGGCCAGCGCGGGCAGCCACACCTCGAGCGCGCCGACGGTACCGGTGGACGGAATCCGCGAAACACCGAAGATCAGCGCGGCCAGACCCGGCGACACCATCAGCATGCCGAGGAAGTCGAACCGGTTGCCCGGCTCCGGGTTGTCCTTCGGGAGCAGCCGGAGCGCGAGCACGAAGGCGATCAGTCCGATCGGGACGTTGATGTAGAAGATCCAGCGCCAGCTCACCGAATCGACCAGCCAGCCGCCGAGAATCGGGCCGCAGATCGGGCCAAGGAGCATCGGCACGCCCAGCACGGCCATGACCCGGCCGATCCGCTGCGGACCGGCCGCGCGGGTCAGGATCGTCATGCCCGCGGGCATCAGCATGCCGCCGCCGAGGCCCTGCACGACGCGGAACGCGATCAGCGATTCGACGTTCCAGGCGAGCCCGGCCAGCATCGAGCCGATCAGGAAGGTGCCGATCGCGAGCAGGTACAGCCGCTTCGTGCCGAACCGGTCGGACGCCCATCCGGTGACCGGGATGACCGTCGCCAGGGCCAGCATGTAGCCGGTGGCGACCCACTGGATGGTGTCGAAGGACGTGGCGAACTGGATGGTGAGCTTCTGGAGCGCGACGTTGACCACGGTGGTGTCGAGGATCGCCATGATGGCGCCGAGCACCACCACGGACGCGACCTTCAGCACTCCCCGGTCGAGTTTGTCACCGGCATCCGGCGCGGCCGGAGTCGCGGGTGCGGACATGCGGAACCCCATCTGTTAGTGGTGATGCGCAAGCCCGCGACGCGACAATACGACGGCGGTTCCCCCTTGCGCGCGCTCCAGACTAGCCGAGCGGCAAGCGGCCACGCAGTCTTTTTCGCTGCCGGGCGAAATGCGTGGGGACTTTTCGCGCAGTCACGATGACCTGCGAAAAGTCCCCGATCGGCTCAGCAGATACTGTCCGTGCGCACAGGGTTGCCCAAACCGAACAACGGCCGCAGTTTCAGCCCGATCCAGGTGCCGAAAAGCGCGAACGCGCCCCACAGCCAGCCGTGCAGGCTGCCGACGGAGATTCCGCCGAGGTACGCGCCGATATTGCAGCCGTTCGCCAGTCGCGCGCCGATGCCCATGAGGATTCCGCCGAGGATCGCGGCGACCGCGGTGCGCCACGGGATCGAGCTGTGGATCTTCCACGCGCCCGCGGCCGCGGCGGCGACGAACGCGCCGATCATGATGCCGATGTCGGTGAGGCTCGTCTTGTCCTGCCAGATCGGCTTGGACAGGGACGTCGCGTTCGCCTTCAGCTGCCAGAACTCCCACTGCTCCGGGTGCAGTCCGAACACCTGGAGAATTTTCGCGCCCCACAGGCTGAACGCGCTCGTGACGCCCCAGATGCCGCCGGAAACCAGGTACACCGCGCCGGCCAGCACGCCGAGCACGACCGCGCCGGCGAGGATCGGCCAGGAGCCGCGGAAGATCCGGGCGAACCCGCGCGCGGTCGGCACGGTGTCGACCGGCGGCGGCACGCGGCGCTTCTGGACCACCCGGGTCGCGAGGACGATCGCGGCGAGCACCGCGATCGTGATCGCCCACGAACCGAACCAGCCGACGTGGTCCGACAGCAGGAATCCGGAAACCTGCGGCCAGCCGGTGAACAGCGGATAGCCCCAGGTGTAGAGGACCGAACCGGTGATGAAACCGCCGAGGGTCAGCACGATCGTCGACTGCCCGGCACCGACCGCGAACAGCGTCCCGGACGCGCACGCGCCGCCGAGTTGCATCCCGATCGCGAACAACGTGGCCCCGACGAACAACGCGAGCCCGATCGGCCCGACGTTCGTCACTGGCACCGGTTTGCTGCCGAAGAGGCCCGCGCCGGTGCCGCAGATGAGGGCGATGAGCGTCGCGGCGGTGCCGAGCAGAAGGGTGTGCGCGCGAAGGCCCTGGCCGTTGCCGACGGCGATCAGCTGCCGCCACGCGGACGTGAACCCGAAGCGGGAGTGGAAAAGCGCGAGGCCGAGCGCCAGCCCCAGCACGAGCAGGACCCCGAACTTCGCGCCGTGCGCGGCCCAGACGTAGGCGGTCAGCCCGACCGCGAGCACCGCGGCGACCGCCAGCGGGACGACCTTGACCGGCTCCTCCGGTTTAGGCGCCGGAGCCGCGCACGAGGTGGGGAAGTCGAGAAGTTTTCGCTCGTCGACAGGGGAATCGGTGGTCGCCACCACGTCTCCTGAGGGGGTCGGGGATGAACGGGGCCCGCCCGGCGGCGGGCGGCGATCCACGTTAGGTCCCGGTGAGCCCCGGACGCAGCCTGTCTCACGGAGTGCGACGAACGGCCGAAACCGGGCGTCCGGACGGCCCCTTTGTACCGCCCGTCAGCTCTTGATGCAGATGGCTTCCTCCGGGTCGGAGTACCAGCGGACGGTGGTCGAACCGCTGCCCTCGCACGCCGACCGGTCCTTCGCGCCAGGCACGAGCTTGACGATCTCCGCGTTCTTCTGCGGATCGGTGCACGGCACCTTCTGGTACGTCGTGCTGGCGGTCTGGAGCCCGGAGAGGCAATCCCCTTGCTGCACGTTGGGGATGAGGCAGAGCACGCGGTGGTTCTTGCCGCCGGTGGTGTAGCGGTAATAGTCGCCGCGCGGGCAGGTGCCGCTCCGGGTGGCGCGCGCGACCGCGACCTTGACGTTCGCTCCGGGGTCAGCGCAGTCGACGGTTTTCGTCGTCGTGGTCGAGCCGGACTTCTCGATGTGCATGCAGTCGCTGGCGTGGGTGTTGCTGGTCGAGTTGCCGAACTTGAGGAAGCCGATGACGACCCCCGCCGCGACGATCACCACCGCTACGGCGACCAGCACCACGGTCCTGGTCGGGAAGTTCCGCTTCGGGCTCTGCTGGGGCGGCATCCCGCCCGGACCGTAGTGCTGCTGGAACGGCGACTGGCCTTGCTGTCCGTAGCCCTGTTGTCCGTAGCCCTGCTGCGGTCCGTGCCCGTGCGGGGGAACGCTCACGTGATGCCTCGCAAACCCGAAAGAAAGATTCCGACCGGGCACATCCAACACGACGGCCTCGGGAGCGCGCAGAGCTTCCCGGCAGAAAAACAGAAAAGGCGCTCCGCGTAACGCGGAGCGCCCCTTCCCGGGAAACCTGTGCGACGGCTAGTCGCGCAGGTAAGACAGCAAACGCAGGATCTCGAGGTACAGCCACACCAGCGTGGTCATCAGGCCGAACGCGGCGTACCAGGCCCACTTCGACGGCATGCCGGCGCGGATCATCTTGTCGGCCTGGTCGAAGTCGAGCAGGAAGCTGAACGCGGCGATGCCGATGACCACCAGGCTGAAGACGATGGCGAGCGGGCTGCCGTCGCGCAGCGGGTTGAAGCCGAAGAACAGCGCGGTGACCAGGTTGACCAGCATCAGGATGGCGACGCCTGCGACCGCGCCGACGATCCACTTGGTCAGCTTCGGCGTGACCTTCACCGCGCCGGTCTTGTAGACGACCAGCATCGCGACGAACACGCCCGCGGTGCCGATGAGCGCCTGCAGGGCGATGCCCGGCAGGAACACCTCGAACAACCCGCTGAGCGCACCGAGGAACAGGCCCTCGGCGCCGGAGTAGACGAGCGTGAGCGGACCGCTCGGCTTCTGCTTGAAGATGATCACCAGCGACACGACGAGGCCCACCACGAGCCCGCCGATCAGCGCGCCGAGGAGCGGGCCGCTCGGCGAAAGCCTGCCGAGGGAGTCGCGCACGAGCTGGGACTGCGCCCAGATCGCGGTGAGCACGCCGACGACGAGCGCGACGCCGAGCGACATGCCGGTCTTGATGACGACGTCGTCGACCGTCATCGGACGGTCGGCGGAGGCGGTGCCCATCTGGCCAGGGCCGTAACCCGGGACGCCGCCTTGGCCCTGCGGCTGGCCGTAGGGCTGGTCGAAGCCGACGTTCGGCCCGTACTGCCCGGTCGCGGCCGCGCCGCGCGGGAGATTGCGGAACGCCGGGTTGCTGCTGGAACGCACCTGTCCTCCTGGACTTTATGGCACCTTGCATCGGGTTCAACGACCGCGGCGGCTCGCTGGTTCCCGTTCGGGTAAAGCAGATTTTACTCATCACCCGCACGGGTGGGGCCACCCCCGTTACGGCCACCGTAGGCGATGAAGGTCACGACCGTTCACCGCAGGTCACCCGATGGTCTCTAGACAACTCCCCCGCTGACCCGCGAACCTTCACATCGCGTGTCCGGGAAGTGACCGAACGCGTGTCGGGGAGTTGTTCGATCAGGTGAACTGCGAGGACGCCGTTCAGGCGTCGGCAGGCACGTCGAAGGAGCCAACACACCATGGGGTGGATCTCACGCCCGCGCGCTCGCTGGCGCGCGGCCACCGGGCTGGTCGCGACCGCACTGCTCGGCGCACTCTCCGTAACCGCGATCGGGGCGACCCCGGCCTCGGCGGCCGCCGTCACCGGCCACGGCCGAAACATCGAGCACAAAGAGTCAGACGGCGTCACATACAAGGACTGGCTCGGCTCCTACAAGGTGGGCGGCAAGGACGTTTTCTGCGTCAGCTTCCACCTGAAGGCACCGGACAGCGACGAGGAGTACCAACCAGGTCAAGATCTGCTGACGAAGTGGGGCAAGCCGTTGGAGCCCGACATCGCAGGCAACATCTCCTACCTGCTGTTGCGTTACGGCAACACCTCCGATGACGACGAGGCAGCCGCGCTCGCTCATCTGCTGCACTCGTGGACCGCCAAAACGCAGACGCCCGGCGACACGGACTTCGGCACGCCCCCGAACAAGGCGGCCTATCCCGAGGACAAATACTTCAAGCTCCTCACCCCGGAAGCCGCCAAGGACGTGGCCAAGATGAAGGCCGAGGCCGAGGCGAACCGCGGCCCGTGGACCGCGTCGGTCACCGCGCCGAAGGGCGATCAGCACCTCGGCCAGCCCGCGACCTGGACGGTCACGGTGAAGAACTCCAAGGGCAAGGGCATCCCGGACGTTCCGGTGAAGCTGACCGCCACCGACGGAACCATCGGCCAAGCGGACAAGCAGGCAGACACGGAGAAGGCGTCCGATTCTTCGGCGGGCAACTCCGCGCCGCAGGCCGCGCAGAAAGACACGACGCTGAAGACCGATGCGAACGGCACGGTCACGGTGAAGGTCACGCCGACCGGCGACCAGCCGAAGCTCGTCGCCTCGTTGTCCGCGCCCGCGGACAAGCCGACCGTGCAGAACCCGGTCAACACCAAGGACGGGATCCAGAGCGTCGTCGGCACCGGCGGCGAGAAGCAACTGACCGCCCAAGGCGTCGTCGCGGTGGCGAAGCCGGGCAAGGTGCAGGTCACCAAGACCGACGCCAAGACCGGCAAGGGCATCGGCGGCGCGACGCTGCGGGTCACCGGCAAGGACCGCAAGACCGCGGCCACCGGCCAGGACGGCAAGCCGCTGAACGGGCCCGACGGACAGCCCGCCGTGGTCACCACCAGCGGCGAGAACGGCACCGCGACCGTCGAGAATCTGCTGGCCCCGCAGGAGGTCTGCGTGGTCGAGGTGAACGCGCCGCCGGGCTACACCAACGCGTTCGACCCGAACAATCCGCCCGCCGCGTGCGGATCGCTGACGCCGGGCGGCACACTTGCGCTGACTGTGGCCAACACGCCGAACGAAGTACCGCACGCGATTCCCGCCGGCGACCTGCCGGTGACGATGGCCAAGGGCACCGTCGAGACGAGCTTCTCCACCGCCGGCATCGCGGGTCTCGCCGCGCTGGTGCTCGTCGGTTCGGGGCTGGTCGGGTTCGCCGCTCGGCGGTCGGCGCGGCGGTAAGCGAAAGCAGCAAGGGCAGATGAGCGGAAAAGGACGGCTGGTCGGCGGGTTCGTGCTCGGCGCGGCAAGCGTGCTGGCAGTGGAACTCGCGACGGTCGTGATCAGTTCGCCGCCGACGACGGTGGTGGCCGGGAGCGCGTCCCCGGTCGCCGCCGCCGTTCCGGCCGCTTCCCCGCAGCAGCTGGCTCCCGCGCCGCCGCCGTCGAGCAGTTCAGCGGCGCCGCCGCCCAGCAGTTCAGCGGCCGCTCCGCCGGCGGCACCCGCGGAGCATCGGCAAGCTCCGGAACCAGGACCGCAGGCGCCGGGCACGATCCGGCTGCCCGGCGGCGGGACCGCGGCGATGGTGCGGCAGGACCTCGGGCCGGGCAACACGCTTCCGGTGCCGTCGGACATCGGCCAGGCGGCCTGGTGGGGCGCGGATCTGGAAGCGGTCAGCGGCGCGAGCGTGTTCGCGGGCCACGTGAACTGGCGCGGTGCGACCGGGCCGTTCTCGGAACTGTGGAGCGAGCGCATCGGCGGCGTGGTGACGATCGTGGACCGCGCGGGCAAGACGAGCCGTTACCGGATTTCGCAGCTGGTCACCGTGCACAAGAACGATCTGCCGAGCCGCGCCGACGATCTCTTCGGGCAGGCCGGTCCGCATCGGGTCGTCCTGGTGACCTGCGGCGGACGCTGGATCGGCGGGAGCGACGGGTACGAGGAGAACCGCGTCGTGATCGCGGACCCGGAGTGAGGGGTCCCCTCGCGACCCGCTGAACCCGCGCGAGGGGTCCATTCGCGCAGTTTCTGAGCGGCCCCTCGTTCGCGGAAATCCGCTGCCACCTGCGGGACCCCGTGCCGACGCTAAGTTACTTGCGAGTAACCTCACCCTGCCGCGTTGTGGTCAGGGCGGCGTCCATGCAGCAGAATGCCCATGGGTCCAGGCGGCGGCACGGCGGAGGGTGATGGAGATGGCGACGTTCTTGGTGACAGGCGCGACCGGGTTGATCGGGCGCCAGGTCACCCGGCAGCTGCTCACCCGGCCGGACGTGGAACGGGTCGCGCTGGTGGTGCGCGCGTCGTCGCGGGGGAAGCTGGCCGCGCTCGTCGACGCGTGGCCGCATCCGGACCGCGTCACGCTCGTGACCGGCGACCTCGGCGAACCGCTGATGGGAGTGTCCGAGGCGGACCGGGAGGCGCTGCGCGGCGTCGACCACGTCATCCACCTCGCCGCGCTCTACGACATCACCGCCGACGACGAAACCAGCATCCGGGCCAATGTGGACGGTACGCAGAACGTCATCGACCTCGCCGCGGACCTGAACGCCGGGTGCCTGCACCACGTCTCGTCGGTCGCCGTCGCGGGCGACCACGAAGGACTGTTCACCGAGGACATGTTCGACGTGGGACAGCGCCTGATCACGCCGTACCACCGCACCAAATTCGAGGCCGAGAAGCTCGTCCGGGACCAGCACGAGGTGCCGTGGCGGGTATACCGCCCCGCGGTCGTGGTCGGCGATTCGCAGACCGGCGAGATGGACAAGATCGACGGCCCGTACTACCTCTTCCCCGCGATCAGCAGGCTCGCCGGGCTGCCCGACGTCCCGTCCGCCGGACCGGATCTGGGCGACACCAACGTGGTTCCGGTCGACTACGTCGCGAAGGCCCTGCTGGAGCTGGTCACCACCCCGGGTCTCGACGGCCGCGCCTTCCACCTCGTGAACCCCGAACCGCAGCCGGTGGTGTCGGTCTACAACGCGTTCGCCCGCGCCGCCGGGGCGCCGACGATCACCGTGCAGCTCGGCGACAGGGTGTCGAAGGGAATCGTCGGGCTGGTCAAGCTCAGCGAGCACATTCCCGGGTTCACCATCGCCCGCGACGCGGTGCTGGAGCGGCTCGGCATTCCGCCGGTGCTGCTGGAAACGATGGCTTTCCCGTCGGTGTTCGCGTCCGCGGAGACGCGCAAGGCGCTGGCCGGAAGCGGCGTCGAGGTGCCGCGGCTCGAGGAATACGCCCCCACGCTGTGGCGCTACTGGCGCGAACACCTCGACCCGTTCCGCGCGCGCAAGCACGGTCCGCGCGGCGAACTGGACGGCCGCCGCGTGATCATCACCGGCGCGTCGTCGGGCATCGGCCGGGCGACCGCGCTGAAGGTCGCCGCGGCGGGCGGGGTGCCGCTGCTGGTCGCGCGGCGGCAGCACGAACTGGAAGAAGTGCGCGACGAGATCATCGCGGCAGGCGGCACCGCGTCGGTGTACCCGGCCGACCTCACCGACGAGGATTCGGTGCGCAAGGCCGTGGACGCGATGCTGTCCGAACACAGCCGGATCGACATGCTCGTGAACAACGCCGGCCGCTCGATCCGGCGGTCGATCAAGCTGTCGTACGACCGGATGCACGACTACGAGCGCGCGATGGCGATCAACTACTTCGGCGCGGTGCGGCTGATCCTGGCGGTCCTCCCGCACATGTCGGAGCGGAAATTCGGGCACATCGTGAACGTGTCCTCGATCGGCGTGCAGGGAATCGCGCCGCGGTTTTCCGCCTATGCCGCGTCGAAGGCCGCGCTGGACTACTTCTCCCGGATAGCGGCGACCGAAACGCACGGCGACGGGATCACCTTCACCACCATCCACATGCCGCTCGTGCGCACGCCGATGATCCGGCCGACGAAGATCTACGACGCGTTCCCGACGAAATCGCCGGAGCAGGCGGCGGACATGGTGCTGAAGGCGCTGATCCAGCGGCCGAAGCACATCGGCACCCCGGCGGGCCAGGCGATCGGGCTCACCTACACGCTCGCGCCGGGGCTGACCGACGCGATCGCGTACCAGGGTTTCCGGATCTTCCCGGATTCCGCGGCGGCGGGCGGCAGCGGGAAACTGAAGATCGGGCGGGGCGAGAAACACCTGTCCCGCGCGGCGATGGCGCTGGCCCGGCTGTCGCGCGGCTTCCACTGGTAGTGACGGCTTCGCGCGGCGGGTGAGGCCGTTCAGGCGAGATCGACAGGAAGAATCGACCCGGGGCGGTGATTCGCCACTCCTGGCGGCACGCACGCCAGGTGCGCGGGTACGGTCGTGGGCATGGTTCCCGAGCGAGACAACGGCCTCCTCCCGCTGCGGCGCGAGTACACCGAAGCCTGGCGCGGCTTCGACCGCACCGAGGTGCGGCAGTACCTCGACCACCTCGAAAGCCAGCTGCACCGGCTGATCACCGACCGCGACGCGGCGGCCGCCCAGGTCGCCACGCTGTCGCGCGAACTCGAGACGACGCGCGGCGAGGTGTCGAAGCTGCAGTCGCGGGTCGAGGAACTGATGAAGCCGCCGGAGCGGCTCGAGGACCTGGACGAGCGGATGCAGCGCACCGTCACGCTCGCGAACGCGCGGGCCGAGGAGATCACCAAGCGCGCGCAGGTGGCGGCGGAGAAGCACTGGGCGTCGTCCACCGAGGCGTCCACGAAGCTGCGCGAGCGGTACCACCGCCTGGTCGAGGAGCTGGACAAGCAGGCCGAAGCGCTGCACTCGGAGCACGAGGCCGCGCTGAAGGAAACCCGCGCCGAAGTGCAGCGGCTGACGGTCGAGGCGGCGCAGCGCCGGGAACTCCTCGACAACGAAGCCGAGCGCAAGCGCCGCAAGATCGAGCGCGATTTCGACGCGAAGATCACCGCCGAGCGCACCGCGCACGAAAAGATGATCGCCGACCAGCGCACGGCCAGCAAGAACCAGGCCGAACGCCGTATCGCGGAAGCCACCGCGGAGGCGACCCGCCGCGTCGAGGAGGCGACGGCGGAGGCCAAGCGCCGTCTCGACGAGGCGACCACGCAGGCGGCCCAGCGCACCACCGCGGCGACGCGCAAGGTCGAGCGGCTCGCCGAGATCCGCGAACAGGCCCGCAAGAACCTGGCGCTGGCGGACGAGGTCCTCGGCCGCAGCGAAGGCTTGCTGACGGCACTCCCGTCGGAATCGGTGCTGCCCGCCGCGTCGAAACTGGTCGGCGGCGACGACCCGGCGAAGCCAGACCCCTCGCCGGCCCCGGTCGAGCCGAAGCCCGCACCGTCGCCGAAGCCGAAGGGCGAGAACGGTTCTGCTGCCAAGAGCGCGACCGGGAACGGCTCGTCCGCGAATGGCGGGGCGACGGAAAGCTCCGCCGGGAACGGCGCGAAGAACGGCAACGGTTCGACGGCGAACGGCGCGAAGTCCCAGCCGCAGACGGCGGGCAAGCCGAGCAGCTGACCCAGGGCATCCAGTGAGCCCGTCGGACCGGACATGGTTCGGCGGGCTCACTGCGCTAAGCCCCAGCGACAAACGGCAGGCAAGCCCAGCAACTTGGCCACGGCATGTGGTGAGGCCGCCAACCTGGCACGGCCCGGCGGGCACCAACGCCAAGCCCCAGCCGCAAACGGCGACCAGCCCAGCCGCTAACCCACGGCATCCAGTGAGCCCGTCGGACCGGACATGGTTCGGCGGGCTCACTGCGCCAAGCCCCAGCCACAAACGGCGGGCAAGCCAAGCAACTCAGCCACGGCATGCGGTGAGGCCGCCAACCTGGACGCGGTCGGCGGGCACCAACGCCAAGCCCCAGCCGCGAACGGCGACCAGCCCAGCAGCTAACCCACGGCATCCGGTGAGGCCGCCAACCTGGACACCGCCCGGCGGCCAAGTCCCAGCCGTACACGGCGCGCGAGCCCAGCAACTTAGCCCGGCACGCAGCGCCGGGGTGCCTCGTCACCGACGGATCGGCACGGCGGCGCAGTTATGCAACGCGAAGCCGCGCCCAAGAAGGCGGCGAGCGCGAAGCCGACAAGCACCTCCGCCCAGACTCCGCGGCGGCGGTCGGCGGGCTGGTCGACGTGGCGGATTCCCGCGCAGCTCTGAACGACAGGGCATCTCAGCGGACAGCGCGTCCGCGACGGCCTGGCTGGTGCGCAGCAAGCACGGATTTCCACCCCGTTCCGCGGGCGAAACCAGCGCGGCGGCTAACCCAGCCGCCGTGAACCCCTCCGCGCGAGCCTGCTTGTCGGCAACATCCGGCGAAAAGACGCGCGGTCCCACCAAGCACGCCAGCCGAGCCGGGGTGCCCCAGATCAAGTCCGTGAAGGGCTCCTTGAAGGAATCTGTTTCCCTCAAGGAGCCCTTCACGGCATCAAGCCAGTGAGCCCCTAGACCGTCCGCGGCCAGGGGTTCGCCGATTCCAGTTCCGCCGCCAGCCCCAGCAGCACCGGTTCCCCGCCGGGGCGGGCTACTAGTTGCACGCACATCGCAAGGTCATGGACGGGGTGCCGGGCCACCGGGACCGAGAGCGCGGGGTATCCGGCCAGGTTCCACGGGCCGGTGAATGACGCCACTCTCGAGGACGGGACTGCGTTCGCCAGCCACGGCTCGCGGTGCCAGCGGCGGGCTTTCAGCGGCAAGGTCGCCAACGTCGGGGTCACCAGCACGTCGTGGGACTCGAAGAACTGCTCCGCGATCGCCTCCCATTCGTCGCGGGCTCGGTCGTTGACGAGGCGTGCCGTCAGGCGGCCGAGGCGGACGTGGACTCGGGTCCGGGGTTGCAGGCGCGACAGGTCGAAGCTGCCCGCGGCCTGCTCAGCCGGACCGGCGAACCAGCGGGCGACTAGACCACCTAGGGCGCGGAGTGGGTAGGCGGGGGTCGCGGAAGTGACGGTGTGGCCAGCCGAAAGGAGCGAAGCGGCCTGGTCGACGGCGGCGCGGAGCGGGCGCGGCAGGGGAGCTCGGGTGAACGGGACCTGGGTGGAGGTCGCGATGCGCAGGGAACCCGGGGGCGTCAGGGCGGCCCATTCCGGGCGGTCAGCCAGAACGGACATCAGGAGCGCCGCATCGGCGACCGTCGTGGTCAGTGGGCCGTGGGTGGAGAGGCCGAACCAGCCTGGAGCGTCTTCGCGGACCACGTCGCGGCCGGGTTTCAGGCCTACGATTCCGCACATTCCGGCGGGCAAGCGAATAGATCCCAGACCGTCGGTGCCGTGGGCGATCGGGACCAGACCCGCGGCTACCGCAGCCGCGCTGCCGCCCGAGGAACCGCCTGCGGTGAAAGCTGGGTTGCGGGGGTTGCGTGCGATCCCGGAAGGGTCGTCGCTGGTCGGGAAGATGCACAGCTCCGGCACGCGGGTCAGGCCGACGATGACCGCGCCGGCCGCGCGCAGGCGGGTGGCGATCAGGCCGTCGGCGGTCGCCAGGTCGCGGGGGCCTGCTTCTGAACCCCAGCCCTGGTATTCGCCCGCTACCTCGGTGACATCTTTGACCGCGACGGGGACGCCGGCCAGGGGCAGCGAAGCGAGGTCCGGGCGGGCCGCGACTTCGGCGGCTTCGGCTCGGGCCTCGGCGAAGCGCACGCGGCGGAACGCGCCGACGACGCCGTCCGCTGCTGCGATCCGGGCGAGGGCTTCCTCGGTCACCTGGACCGGGTCCAGCTCCCCTGCCCGCACTCCGCGAGCGATCTCTACCGCCGTCTGCGCCATGGGTCAGAAGACTAGATCGCGCCGGCGCGCAGGGCATAGGCCACGGCGTGCGCACGGTTGTTCAGACCGCAGCGGGTCATCAGGCCGTACAGCACGTTCTTGACCGTCCGCTCCGAATAACAGAGCTTCGTCGCGATCTCCTCGGTGCCATAGCCCTCGGCGACCAGACGCAGCACGTCGCATTCGCGCGACGCCAGGCCGGACAGCGTGAGGCCGTTCGGCTCCAGCACGTCGCGGCGCATCCGCTGCACCTGCGCGAGCAGCGCGCCCTGCAGCCGCGGCGGGAGCGTTGCCGTGCCGTCGCCCGCGGCCAGTACTGCCGCGACCAGTTCGCCGCCGCCGGTTTCGCGGCGCGGCAGGATCGCGACGACCCCGCATTCGACGGCCGTCATCAGGTCGCTCTCGCGGAAATGGTCGACCACGATCACCAGATGCGGTCCGGTCAGCTGCTCGGACTGCCTGCCGAGGTCCCGCACCTGCGACAGCACCCGGTCGGTCACGTGCTCCTCCATCACGAGGACCACGTCCGCCTGGCTCGCCGCGTCCTGGCCGAGCAGGACCAGTTCCGGGCGCGAACCCAGCAGGCTCGCGGCTCCGGCCCGGGTGATCGGGTCCGAGGCGAGCACTGCGACCTTGACGAGCTTCACGGTTACCCCCTTCACATTGCCTGGACGCAGTGTGGCGGGCGAGACTTCACGTTTTCTGGCGCGCTCGTGAAGGCCGGTGGAGAAAACCGGGGTTTTCCCTGTTCAGCCGCCTCTTTTCGGGTCTGGAGACGAGATCTCGCGGAAGGCTTGCGCCGCCCGGTCGAGGCATTCGGGCATCCGGTCGAGCGCGGCGGCCCACTCCCGTTTGGCCTCCCGGTAGCGGGCCCGCGCGGCGGCGGGCCAGGCGGCCACCTCGGGTTCCACCGCCGACTCCAGTTCCGCCAGCACCGCGTCGAGGTCGGCGGTCGTGCGGCGGATCCGGGACAGCACTTCGGCGGCCTGCTCGAAGCCGGGATCGCCGCTCATCGATGATCAGGGCACCGCACGCGCTCATTTGAGCACTGTGCGGTGGTGGACGCGGCCGTACCGCGCGCGACGTCCACGAGATCTGCCAGACTTGCCAGAATGCGATCGAACTGCTGCTCCCAATCGTTCATCGCCTGGCCGAAGCGCACCGCCGCCTCGCCGCGCCACGACGCCTGCAGCGCCGCCATTTCGCTGTTCACCGTGCCGAAACAGGCGTTCGCCGCGTCGATCGCCGCCGCGAACCTCGCCCCCGCCGGGGCCGGAACCGGGTCCACGCCTCCTCCTCACCACCGCCGCGCCGAAGCCGCGAATCGAGCGCGCGGGTTCCTCATCGAGGCTGCCGCAGGGATTCCCGTCCGGAAACCGGGGAGCGCGGCCGATGCCCCTTTGTCGCGGCAGGTGTGCCTGCCGGACCGCCCGGCCGGTTTGCCCGGCGTTCACCGGCGGGCCTCTCCCCCGACCATGTCCACCGGACAATTCGCTGGACAAGACCGGCAAAAGCAACCCGGGGCGGTCCCGCGACGTCACCTTTTCGGCGTAAGCTCACCAGTGGCATCCGGCGTGTGACGATCCGTCAGCGCGTGAAGGGAGACCGATGTCGGCATCCGGCGGCGTCCCGGCGCCGGAAATCCAGCTGCTCGGACCGGTGCGAGCCTGGCTCGGCGACCGGCAGCTCGACCTCGGTTCCGCTCATCGGCGCACAGTCTTCGCGGTACTGGCCTTCTCGCCGAACCGCACCGTCTCCCGCGAAGTGCTCATCGACGCGGTGTGGGGCGACTCGCCCCCGGCCAGCGCGCAGGGGAGCATCTACACCTATATCTCCGGACTGCGCCGCGTCCTCGAACCGGGCCGCCGCAAAGGCGCCGAATCGCGGCTGATCGCGTCCACCGGATCCGGCTACTCGCTCTGTGTCGAACCGGAGCAGATCGACGTCCACCGCTTCAGCGCGCTGCGCGACCTCGGCAACCGGCTGCTCGCCGAGGGACGCCGGGCCGAGGCACGGAGCGTGCTCGACGAGGCTCTCGCGGAGTGGGACGGGACGCCGCTGCAATGTCTCTCCGGGCATTACGCGACCGCGCAGCGGGTGCGGCTGGAGGAACTGCGGCTGGCGACCGTCGAACGCCGGGCCGAGCTGGCGATGGACTCGGGCGAATCCGCCGGGCTCGTCACGCAGCTCGGCGAACTCGCCGCGGAACACCCGTTCCGCGAGCCGCTGCACGGACTGCTCATGCGAGCACTCGACCAGGCTGGCCGGCATCACGAGGCGCTCATCGTCTACACCGAGCTGCGCGAGCGGCTGGTCGAAGCGTCCGGCACCGAGCCGGGTCCCGCGCTGCGGGAGTTGTACGAAAAGCTGCTGGCCGTCGACGAGGCGGTCACGCCCGCGCCGGTCACGAAGGTCCCCCGCTTCCCGTTGCCGGTGCTGCCGCCGCGTCCGGCGACGTTCGTCGGGCGGGAAGACGAACTGCAGCTGCTCAGCGAAGCCGTCGCCGGTCTGGGCGGCGGCCTCGGCCGTTCGGTGTGGGTGAAGGGCGAACCGGGAATCGGCCGGACCGCCCTGCTGGCCGAAACCGTCGCGCTGGCACACGAAACCGGTTACCCCGCGCTGTTCGCCGCCGCGGACTCGCTCGACCAGGGCTTCGCGCTGCGTCCGCTGCTGGACGCGCTCGGCGTGCACCCGCGCGCCTCGGACCTGCGCCGCGCGGAACTGGCGGTGGCGCTCGCCGAGAACCCGGACCTGGACCCGGTGCAGGGCATTCTCGGACTCGTCCGGCAGCTGTGCGCGGACGGCCCCCTCGTGCTCGTGGTCGACGATCTGCAATGGGCGGACGAAACGACGTTGCAGGTGTGGCAGCACCTCGCTCGCGAGACCCGGCGGCTGCCGCTGCTGCTCGTCGGAGCGAGCCGTCCGCTCCCCCGCTCGGCCGCGCTCGAAGCGCTGGCCGCGGACCTGTCGTCCGGCGCGACCTCGCTGCTGCGGCTGCAACCGTTGCCGGACCACGAGATCCGGAAGATCGCCGCGGATCTCACCGGCGCGCCGCCGAACCGGATGTTCTCGGTGCTGCTCGGCCACGCCGCCGGAAACCCGCGCTACGCCACGGAAATCGTCGAAACCCTGCTCGCCAATTCGATGATCCTGCTCGACGGCGCGCACGCCATTGTGGACGGTTCGTCGTGCCGCTCGATCCCGTCGCCGCTCGGCTCGCGGGTCACGCTGTATCTGATCTTCCTCTCCAGCTCCGCGCGAGACCTGTTGCGCTGGGCCGCCTTGCTGGGCAAGGAATTCTCGCTCGCCGACATCGCGATCGCCACCGAACGCGCGCCGACCGCGCTCGTCGCCGCGGTCGAAGAAGCGCTCACCGCGGGGGTGCTGGTCGAGTCCGGCGATCTGCTCGCGTTCCGGCATCCGTTGCTGCGCCGCGTGTTGTACGAAAAGACGCCAGCCGCGATGCGCGTCGCGCTGCACCGGCAGCTGGCCGAAGCGCTCGATGGTGCGGGAGCGGGTGCGGAACGCGTCGCCGAACAACTGGCGGCGGCACCCGCGCAAGTGGACCCGTGGATGGCGAACTGGCTGGTCGAGCACATCGGCACGGTCGCCGCGCAGTCGCCGCGGGTCGCGGTGGATCTGCTCAAACAGGTGGTCAAGCAGGCTGTGCTGCCCGCCGAGGCCCGCGAACCGCTCACCGCCACGCTCGCCCGGCTGCTGTTCTGGCTCGGCCGGGAGCCGGAGGCGGAGGCGCGGTCGGTCGTCGCGCGCACCCAGGACAGCAGGCAGGCCGCGGAAATGCGCTGGATCCTCGCCTACATCTATTACCGGCGCGGCGAATTCGCCGAAGCCTCGGCGGAAGTCCGCCGTACGCTGGCCGATCCGAAGGTGCCGGAGATGTGGCGCGGGCGGCACGAAACCCTGCGCGTGACCATCGAGCGGTTCGCCGTCGACCATCGAGCGGCCGCACCGGATCTGTCCGAACTGGGTGTGCTGGACGGACTCGACAACGACGCGGACCTGAGCACCGCGCGCCGGCTGGCCGCGACCCGGGCGGTGCCCGGCGAGATGCACCTGGCCGGCGCGGTGCACTACTACTGGCGCGGCCGGTGGGGCGAGGCGCTGGCCGAACTCGACACGGTGATCCGGGGCGGTGCGGAAACCGCGTCGTATGTGTTGCGCAGCCCGGGATCGGCGTTGCTGGTGCACGGCGTCGGCGCGCTGATCGCGAGTCACCGGGACGAACCAGACGAGGCGCGCGCACATCTCGACGCGGCGGCCCGGCACCAGTTCCCGCACGGTCTCGAGCCGAACGGCGGCGACTACCTGCTCGCCGCGCGCGCCCAGCTCGCCGAGCTGGAAGGCGATCCGGAAGCCGCGCTCGCCGCGCTTCTCCCGTTGCTGGGCCAGAACTATCCGCCCGCGGCGCGTCAGCAGTGGCTGCCCGACCTCGCCCGGCTCGCCATGCAGCTCGGCGACCAGCCGCACGCGTTCCGGGCGCTGCGGCTGATGGGCGACACCAGCGGGTACGACACTCCGCCGTCGCACACCGCGGCCACCGCGCACTGCCGGGGCCTGGTCACCGCGGATCCGGACGCGATCCTCGGCGCCGCCACGCACTACGAGGCCGCCGGACGGATGCTCAAGCACGCTCGGGCCAGCGAGGACGCCGCGATCCTGCTCGCCGAGTACCGCCGTCTCGACGAGGCGCGCACGGCTTTCCTCGCGGCACTCACCAGCTACACCTCGGTCGGCGCGGCTTGGGACGTGCGGCGGGCCGAGACGCGGATGCAGCCGTACGGCATCCGGCGGGCCAGTCCGGTCCGCGCGCGTGCGGCAGGAGAGTGAACCGGGGTGGACTCGCGTCCATGATCGACCGGTAAACTCGGTCAACACGGCGAATGGAACGGCATGCCAGGGGATTTGCGGGTGACGGCGCTCGGCCCGTTGCGCGCCTGGCGCGGGACGACCGAAATCTCGCTCGGACCCGCGCGGCAGCGGGCGGTCTTCGCCATGCTGGCGGTCGCCGCCGGACGGCCGGTGCCGCGTGCGGAGCTGATCGCGGGCGTGTGGGGCGAGTCGCCGCCGGCCAGTGTCGAAGGCAGCGTGCACACCTACATTTCCGGGCTGCGCCGCGCGCTGGAGCCCGAACGCACTCGATGGTCCGCCTCGACGGTGCTCGGGTCCGGCCCGGCGGGGTACACGCTCGACCTCGCGCCGGAAGCGCTGGACGCGGCGAAGTTCGAGCAGCACCGGGAGAACGGCAAACGCGAGGCTGAGGCCGGGGCGCACAACCGGGCGGTGGCTGAATTCAGTGCCGCGCTCAAGCTCTGGCACGGCGAAGCGCTGTCCGGCGTGCCCGGCAACTTCGCCGAGCGGCATCGCGCGTACCTGGCCGAGCTGCGGCTGGACACCCTGGACCGAGCTGCCCGCAGCAGGCTGGAAATGGGCGGTCACCAGGAGATAATTGCCGAACTGACCGCGCTCACCGCCGAGTATCCGCTGCGCGAATCGCTGCGGGCCTCGCTGATGCTCGCGCTCTACCGCAGCGGCCGGCATTCCGACGCGCTCGACGTGTTCCGCGATGCACGCCGCACGATCCGCGCCGAGCTGGGCGTGGAGCCCGGTCCGGGGCTGCGCGAACTGCACCAGCGCGTGCTCTCCGAGGACCCGGCGCTGGACCTGCCGCGGCCCGAGGTGCCGGAGCCGGTCGTGCGGGTGCCGCAGGACCCGTTGCTCGGCCGGGAAGCCGAGGTCGGCAAGCTGCGCAAGCTTCTCGACGGCGTCCGCGCGGGCCGCGGGCGGGCGGTGTGGATCGAGGGCGAGGCCGGGATCGGGAAGTCGGAACTGCTGGCGCACGCGTTCGGCGACGCCGGTGGTCTGCAGGTCGCCTGGGTCGCCGCGGACGAGCTGAGCATGCGGTTCCCGTTGCAGGTCATGCATGAATGCCTGGCGATCGACCCGCATTCGCCGGATCCGCGCCGGGCACGCGTCGCGCTGAGCAGCGAGGAACCGGTGCGGCGCGTCGGCGATCCGGTGCTGGATTCGGTGGACCGGCTGCTCGCGCTCGTCGACGAACTGTGTGCCGAATCGCCGCTGTTGCTCGTGGTCGACGATTTGCAGTGGGCGGACGAGTCAAGCGTGCTGGTGTGGCACCGGTTGTCCGCGGCTGCCCGGCAGCTGCCGTTGCTGCTGGTCGCCGCGACGCGACCGGCACCGGAGCGGCCGGAAATGACTCAGCTGCGCCGCGGGGTCGAGACCCGGGACGGCATCGTGCTCGACCTCGGTCCGCTCGGCGAGGACGACGTCCTGTGCCTGCTGCAGCGGCAGATCGGCGCGGATCCCGGGCCGCGGCTGCGGGACCTGACCGCTCGTGCCGGCGGCAATCCGTTGTACCTCAAGGAAATGCTGGACGCGCTGGTGCACTCGGGCGCGGTCGAGCACCTCGACGGGCTCGCCGACGTCCCGGATCCGCTGCGGTTCGAGCCGCCGGAATCGATCGTCGCGGCGGTCAACCGGCGGCTGGAGCTGCTGCCCGAGCAGACCCGGCACGTGCTCGGCTGGGGCGCGATTCTCGGCATGGAGTTCGCGGTGGGCGACATCGCCGCGGTGCTCGGACAGCGTCCCTCGGACCTGCTCGGCCCGCTCGAAGCGGCCTTGGCGGACAACATCCTGCTCGACACCGGAACCCAGCTCGCGTTCCGGCTTCCGTTGCTGCGCCAGACGTTGTACCACCATTTGTCGCCGGAAACGCGGGCCGTGCAGCATCGGCAGGCGGCCGAAGCGCTGGCCAAGATCGGCGCGCCGGTGAAGCGGGTCGCCGAGCAGCTCGTGGCCGTTCCGTCCACTGTGGACCCTTGGGTGCTCGACTGGCTCGTGGAACACCAGAGCGCGGTGTCAAACCGGGCCCCGCTGATCGCGGTCGAGCTGCTGGAACGCGCGCTCGCCGTGGTCGAGGACGACGATCCGCGCCGCGAACCGTTGCTGGTCGCATTGGTGCGGGTGCTGTTCCGGCTCGAACGCAGTCCGGAAGACCTTGCGCTGCAAGCACTTGCGGTGTCACGCGATCCGGACAACGCGGCGGAGATGCGCCACGTCGTGTCCGCGATGCGGTTCCGCCGCGGCGACGTACAACTCGCGGTGGAGACTCTCGGGAATCCGGCGGAGGATCCGGGAGTGCCGGAGCTGTGGCGGGTCCGCGGCCGCCATTTGCTCGCGAACTTCCGGCGCGGCGGGCTCGACGACCTCGACGTCGCGGAGAAGACCGCACATCGCGCGCGGGCCGAGGCGGACGGCGACCGCTACCTCACCGCGCATGCGCTGCAGACGTTGTGGCTGGTCGATTCCGTGCGGCGGCACCACGCCAGCGCGCTGAAGCACGTGGACGAGGCGATCGCGGCCGTCGGCGACGAGCACGAATTGGCTGACCTGCACCTGGATCTGCTGGACAACCGGGTCTTCACGCTGCAGAACCTCGACCGGCTGGACGACGCGAACCGCACGCTGCAAGAGGCCGCCGAGGTGACGCGGCGGCACAGCATGCCGAGCGGGTTGCAGGTTTCCGTTGCGGTGCACCGGTATTGGGAAGGCCGGTGGGACGAAGCGCTGGTCGAACTGGATACGGTGACCGAGGACGGTCCGGCGATCACTTTCTTCGGCCTGCGGGAACCGGGTGCGGCGGCGCTGTTGTTGCACGGGGTCGCGGCGCTCATCGCGGCGCGGCGGGGCGAGCACGCGCAGGCGGCGGCGCTGCTGGACGCGGCGGAGGAACACGCTCCCGCGACCAGCGCCGAGCGGGAGAGTTTCGACTTTTTGCTTGCCGCGCACGCGCTGGTCGCCTATCAAGAGGGTGATCTGCAGAAGGCGATCACGGTGTTCGAGCCGATCCTGAATCCGACTTACGCGCAGATGATGTTGCGGCATCAGTGGTTGCCGCAGTTCGCGCAGATCGCCCTGGCGGCGGGCGACCGGGCCGCGGCGGAGCGGGCGCTGGCGGTGTGTGTCGAAGAGGCGGAGAAGGAACTCGAACCGGCGCGGGCGTTCGCGGCCGCGGAATGGTGCCGGGGGTTGCTGGGCGAGGATCCGGAGCCAGTGCTGCGGACGGTGGAGCATTTCCGCGCGGTGGGGCGGAAACCTGAGCTGGCGAGCGCGTTGGAGGACTCGGCGGTACTGCTGGCTCGGGTCGGCCGGTTGGACGCCGCGCAGGCCGCGTTCGATGAGGCGGCTTCGCTGTACACGGAGCTTTCCGCGGCGTGGAATCTGGAGCACGCGGAGACGCGGTTGCAGGCGGTCGGCGTGCAGCGTGGGGCTTCGCTGACGTCGGCGCGGCCGGAGCACGGGTGGGAGTCGCTGTCGACGCTGGAGGTCCGGATCGCGCGGCTCGTCGCGGCTGGGCGGTCGAATCCAGAGATCGCGACGGAGCTTCGACTGCCTCGACGGACGGTTCAGGCGCACGTCGTGCGGTTGCTCGGGAAGTTGGATGCGCCGTCACGCAGCGAGCTCGCGACTGCTGTGGCGCGCCGGACGGGGTGACGAAAGTCGGGGGTCGCTGACGACGGTCGGCAGGCGCGGGCGACCCGGCTGGAACGGCAGAGTTCCGGCATGCGCTTCCGAACAGTCCTCGCCGCTGCCCTCCTTCTCACCGCCTTAGGGGCCGCGCCCGCTGCGGCGGAGACCACTTTCGAGCTGCCTACCCCAACTGGCCCGCACGCGATTGGCGAGCGCGATGTCCACCTCGTCGACTCGGCGCGGGACCGGGAGCTGATGATCAGCGTCTGGTATCCCACTCGGCCCGGCGCTGGGCCGAAGGCACCGTACCTGCCCGCGGCGGCCGCGTCGTACTTCGATCAGGGGGCGGCACCAGCATTGGGGCTGCCGACCGGCAAGGTCGACTGGGCGGCCGTCCGGACGCACGCCCGGGCGAACGCGCCGGTGCAGGGGCGGTGGCCGGTGATCGTGTACTCGCCGGGTTGGGCGTCGCTGCGGGCGCTGGGCAGTGCGACCGCCGAGGATCTCGCCAGTCGTGGGTACATCGTGGTGACCATCGATCACACCGGTGAGGCGCCGTTCGTCGTGTTCCCGGACGGGCGCGTGGTGTTCTCCCAGCAGAGCAAGGACCTGGTGGCGGGGATGCGGACGCGGGTCGCGGATGTCCGGTTCACTCTTGACCAGCTGCCCGGCATTCCTGGGCTCGGCAAGGCGATGGACCTGAGCCGGGTCGGGATGATCGGGCATTCGTTCGGCGGGGATACCGCCGCCGAAGTGTCCACGGTGGACTCCCGGGTGGACGCTGTGGCTGATCTGGACGGGTGGCTCGCTTACGACGTCGACGGCAAGCAGCTCACTCGTGCTGGCGCGGACGGGGTGACGCGGCCGGTGCTGTTGATGGGGTCGTCCGGCAGCACCAGCGACGGTCAGGCGCGCAGCCATCGGACGTCACCGGCGTGGAAGTCGTTGTGGGAGCACCGTTCGGCACCCAAGCAGGACATCACGCTGGCGACCGCGATGCATTACAGCTACACCGATGTCCAGTGGTTCCTGCCGAAGCTGGCCCAGCAAGTGCCAGTGGATCCGAAGGTTCAGGAGACCCGGATCGGGACGATTGATCCTCGGGTGAGCATCACCGTGCAGCGGTCCGCGATCGCCGGGTTCTTCGGGCAGTACGTCTCACGACGTCCGTAGGCCGGTCGAGATGCTGCGCACCAGGTTTCGGCCGAGGAGCAGGAACAGGATGATCACCGGCAGGACACCTAGGGTCGCGCCGGTCAGCATCAGGGCGTAGTCGGTGAAGTAGCCGCTGGCCAGCTGGGACAGGACGACCTGCACGGTCGGCGTTTCCGCCGGGTCAAGGACTACCAGCGGCCAGAAGTAGTCGTTCCACGCACCGAGGAAGGTCACCATGGCCAGGACGGTCGCTTGTGGACGGATCGCCGGGACTGCCACGTGCCAGAACGTGCGCAGGATCGACGCTCCGTCCACAGTGGCCGCGTCTACCAGGTCCTGGTCGATCGAACCCTCGCACGCCTGGCGCATCCAGAACACGCCGAACGCGCTCACCAGCGCGGGCACGATCACCGCCTCGAGCCGGCCGTACCAGCCGAAATCGCTCACCACCAGGTAAAGCGGCACGACGCCCAGCTGTGCGGGCACCATCGCCGAGCCGACCACGATGAAGAACAGCGTGTTGCGGCCGCGGAAGCGGAGCCGGGCGAAGGAAAAGCCCGCGAAGCTGGACAGGACCACATTGGACACCATCACCGTCGTCGCGACGATCAGCGAATTGCCGATCGCGAGCCAGAAGTCCACCGTGGTGAAGACGCGCTGGATGTTGTCGAAGAGATGGCCGCCGGGCAGCAGCAGTGGAGAGGTCTCGCCGATCGCCGCATTGTCCCGAGTGGACACCACGAACGACCAGTACAGCGGGAACAGCGACGAGGCGACCAGCCCCACCAGCACCGCGTACACCCAGCCCCCGGCCCGGCCCCGGCGGATCACGGCGCACCCACGAACCGGCGCAGCAGCCGGTAGTTGAAGATCGCGAACACCAGGCAGATCACGAACATCACCCAGGACAGCGCCGCCGCGTATCCGGCGTCGAATTTGCCGAAGCCCTTTTCGTACAGATACATCGTGAGGGTCTGGAACTGCCGGTCGTTGCCGCCCGCACCGCCGTTGCCGGTCGCGTCGAACAGCTGCGGCTCGGCGAACAACTGGAGCCCGTTGACCGTCCCGGCGACCGCGGTGAACGCGATCGTCGGGCGGATGCCGGGCACGGTGATCGACCAGAACGACCGCCAGCGCGAGGCACCGTCGAGCGCGGCGGCCTCGTACAGATCCTGCGGGACCGCTTGCATCGCGGCCAGATAGATCAGCGCGTTGTACCCGGTCCAGCGCCACATCACCATGCTCGCGACCGCGAGATGCGACGACCATTGATGCGACTGCCACGACACCGGCGGCACCCCGAACCAGCCGAGCACCTCGTTGACCACGCCGTAGCCCGAGCTGTACAGCTGCGCGAACACCAGCCCGACCGCGACCACGGACACCAGGTTCGGCAGCAAAAGCCCGGCCCGCCACCAGGTCGCCGCGCGCAGCGGCCGGTTCAGCAGCGCGGCGATGCCCAACGCGAGGAAGAACTGCGGAATCGCGGCGAGCAGGAAGATGCTGACGGTGTTGAGAAACGCGTTGTAGAACCGCGGATCGCTGAACAGCTCCGCGTAGTTCGCGAGGCCGAGGCCGCCTTCCGGACCGGACAGCAAATCCCACCGGTGCAGCGAAACCCACGACGTGTACAGCAGCGGGAACGCGCCGAACAGTCCGAAAAGGACAAAGAACGGCAGGATGAAGACGTAGGGGGTGAGCTTCCGGTCCACGACAGCTACTTGATCGCGTCGCGGCCCATCCGGACCGCGTCGGCCCACGCCTGCTCGACGTTCTCCGTCCCGTCCTCGATCCGGCCGAGCGCGCGGCCGAATTCGGGACGCACGTCCGCGTCGTGCAGGCCGCGGTAGTTCGGCCGCAGCCGGTCCGCCGACGCCGCGTAGATCTGGCCGACCGGAGCGTTCGAGAAATAGGGATCGGTGTGCGCGACGACCTGCGGATCCTGGTACACGCTCGGTTCGCTCGGCAGGATTCCGTCGGAAAGGAAAAGCCGTTTCTGCTGCGCGGGCGCGGTCAGCCACTGCGCGAGATCGTAGGCTTCCTTCGGGTGCGCGCTTTGCTTCGGCACGGCGAGGAAGGAACCGCCCTGGTTGCCGCTGTTGCCCGGCACCGTGGTGACGTCCCATTTGCCGCTGCCCGCGTCGCCGCCGGCTTCCTTGATCTGCGCGAGCATCCACGCCGGGCACGCGATCGTGGCGAAGGTGCCCTGTTTGATCGCGACGTTCCAGGCCTGGGTATAGGTGGTCGCGCCGGCCGTTTCGTGGGCTTGCGCGAGACCGCCGGACAGCTGGAAGGCATTGCGGACGCTGGGATTGCGGTCGGCGATGTAGGAATCGTCCTTGGCGGAGAAGTAGTTCTCCGGCGACTGGTTGAGCATCGCGGTGTAAACGGTGCCCGCCGAATCGGCGAACTTCACCTTCGGCAGCTTTTCGGTGAACCGGGCGGCGGCGTTCGCGTACCCCTGCCAGTCCGGCATCAGCTCGGCGACGGCCTTGCGGTCGGTCGGCAATCCGGCCTGCTGGAACAGATCCCGGCGGTAGCACATCGCGAGGCTGCCCATGTCGGTGCCGAGTCCGAAGACGTAATCGCCCGCGGTGCCCTGCGCCCACTTCCACGGCGCCCATTGCTGTTTGAGCTTGTCCGCGCCGTAATCGGCCAGGTTGACGAATTTGTCCTTGGCCCGGATGTACTTCGGGATGTACTGCTCCTCGACCGCGACGACGTCGGCCGCGCCGCGACCGGCCGCCAGCTGCGTGGCGAGGCTCTTGAAATGCGTGTCGAAATCGGTGACCCGGCTGCGGATCTCGATGTTCGGATGGTCCTTCTGATACTGCTCGAACAACGGCGCGTAGCCGAACTCGCCGAACGTGGCCACGCTCAGCGTGATCTTCCCCGAGGACGCGGCGGAACCGCACGCGGCCGCCAGTAACAGGAATGCGGCGGCGAGCGCGGCAACGGCCGGGCGCCGGGTCAGCTTTCGCACGTGGTGAGCATCCTTCAAATCACTCCGGCGCGCAGCGCGTAGGCGACGGCGTGCGGACGGTTCCGCAGCTTGAGCCGGTTCGTCATTCCGTAGATCACGTTCTTCACGGTCCGCTCCGAGTAGCAGAGCTTGTTCGCGATTTCCGCGGTGTCCCAGCCCTCGGCCATCAGCCGCAGCACGTCGACCTCGCGCGGCGACAGGTTGGTGCGGTCGCCGCCCCGGCGCAGGGTCTCCGCCTGCTGCAGCAGGTCCCGCATCGAGGTCTCGCGCCCGGAGGCGGCGGCCACGATGCTGCGCACCAGCTGGTCGCCGCCGATCGCGTCGCGCGGCAGCACCGCGGCGACGTGCCAGGCGGCCAGCTCGGCGAGATCGTCGGCGTCCACGTATCCGGCGACGAACACGATGGCCGCGGGAGTCTCCGAGGCCGCGGCCCGCAGCGCCGCCTTCACCTCGCGGGTGACGCGGTTCGCGGCGAACACGAGCACCGCGGCTTCACCGCGCTGCTGGCCCGGCATCACCCGCACCTCGCGGCGCGTGCGCAGATGGTCGATGAGGCCCGCGAGGGTGATCGGGTCCGAAGCCCATGCCGCAACCTTGACCTGATTCATCGCTGCCTCCCCGGTGCAGAGCCTGTGCTTGTCGTGTGCCGGTCAGTGTGCCCACCGCGGCTTCACGAAATCTCTAGTCGGGACGCGCTCATTCTTCACAGCGTGAAGTTGGGCCCGCCGGTGGGGTTCCGTTACCGTCACGGAGACCTGTCCAGACCAGCAGAGGAAATGATGAAGGCGCACGCACGACCCCGCTGGAGCACCGCAGGAGCCGTCAGCGCTTTGACGCTCATATGTGCGCTTTCCGCGTGCTCCGGGGATCGTTCCGCTTCCGGAACAGCAACGCCCACCGCGCTCACCCCGCCGAGTGCGGGGAGCTCGCCGCAAGCCGCTCCACCTGCGTCAACCTCGCCGGCGCAGACTGTGCCGGGACGGGGGTCGTGTGCGTCGGCGGTGTCGGCGATGGATCCGCGGGCACGCGTGGCGCAACTGGTGGTGCCGGGCGTCAACGCGGGCGATCCGGCGGGCGTCGCGAACCTCGTGCGGACGCAGCAGGTCGGCGGGATCTTCGTGGGAGACAAAAAGACCACGCTGTTGCAAAATGGCGCGCTCGACGGGGTCCAGCGGGCGGCGAAGATCCCGGTTTCGGTCGCCGTCGACGAGGAGGGCGGCCGCGTGCAGCGCATCGACGACCTCGACGGCTCGCTCCCGAGCGCCCGGCAGCTGGCGGCCTCGAAGACGCCGGACGAGGTGCGCGCGATCGGCGAGCAGCGGGGCAAGCAACTGCGGGCACGCGGGGTGACCGTCGACTACGCACCGGACGCGGACGTGAGCGACGAACCCGACGACGCTGTGATCGGCGACCGTTCTTACAGCCCGGATCCGGAAAAGGTGCGGCAGTACGCACTGGCCTTCGCCGAGGGCCTGCGCGCGGCCGGGGTGCAGCCGGTGCTGAAGCATTTCCCCGGCCACGGCCACGGTTCGGGCGACTCGCACCGGGGCACCGTCGTCACGCCGCCGCTGGATCAGCTGCGCCGGGTCGATCTGGTGCCTTATCGCGACATCTCGGAATACGGCCAGGTCGCGGTGATGGTCGGGCATCTCGAGGTGCCTGGGCTGACCGGGGACGAGCCCGCGTCGCTGGCGCCTGAGGCGTATCGGTTGCTGCGCAACGAGTTCCACTTCACCGGGCCGGTGATCACCGATGACCTCGGCGGGATGAAGGCGATCACGGACCGGTTCGCGCTGCCGGACGCGGTGCTGAAGGCGTTGCAGGCGGGGGCGGATCAGGCGTTGTTCTCCTCCGGGCACAACGACGTGGGGGCGGTCGTGGACCGGCTCCAGCGGGCGGTGGAGAGCGGGGAACTGTCCGGGGCGCAGGTGGCGGCTTCGGTGGAGCGGGTGTTGGCGGCGAAGGGGTTTTGCCGTCCTTGACCTGGTGAGGGGGCTGGGTAGCGTCGGAGCGTGAAGCCGATTCTGCTGCTCGACGTGGACGGGCCGCTGAACCCGTTCGCGGCTGAGACTCCGCCGCTCGGCTACGTCGAGCACGAGTGGCGTGTTTCGCGCTGGCGGCGGAAAGCCGGGCGGCGGGCCTGGCTCAATCCGGCGCACGGTGCCGCGCTGCTGGCTCTCGCCGAGCGGACTGGCGCCGAGCTGGCGTGGGTGAGTTCGTGGGAAGACGAGGCCAACGCCACCGTCGGCCCAGCGCTCGGGCTGCCCGCGCTTCCCGTGGTCGGCGTGCGCGCCTACGAGCAGCACCCGGACTGGAAATACGGCGCGGTCGGCCGCTTCGCAGCGGGGCGGCCCTTGGCATGGCTCGACGACGACTTCGAGCTGTTCCCCAGCGCTCGGCAGCGGTTCCTCGAACGCCGAGGACACCTCGCGACCGCCCTGATCCCGGTCCACCCAGCCGAGGGCATCGGCCCGGACCACCTCGCCGCAGCGGAAACCGCCCTGCTGCAAGGCAAACCCGGACTCACTCCTGGATCTGAGCCAGCTCCGCAGCAGCGCTCACCGTCAGGGGATGGTCCTCCCCCAGCACCCTTCGGCACCTCGGCAGCAGGTCGTCCAGCACCTCAAGCGCCGCGGCCCGGTCGTCGAGGCGGAGGTGGATCCGCACCAGGTTTCCGGTAGTCCGCAAGGTGCCCAGTGCGTCCGGGCCCAGGGCGCGGCGGGTTCGGGCCAGGACGTCCTCCGTCTGGTCGCGGGCGCGTTCGTATTCGTTCAGCCCCATGTACGCCACGCAGAGGTTGCTCGCGACGATCAACGTCAGCGGATCCTCCTCGCCCAGGACGCGGCTCGCCCGGGGCAGCAGGTCGGCCAGCAGGTCGCGCGCCTCCGCGTGTTCGGTGGTGCCGATCAGGCATCCGGCCAGGCGGTTGGCGGCGGCGAGAGTGTCCGGGTGGTCCGCGCCCAGCGCCGTGGTCCATTCGGCGTGGATGAGCCGGCCCAGGGCGGCGCCGGGATGAGCTTGTCCGGAGACGAAGAGGTAGCGCAGCACTCGGATGAGCAGCGCGCGGCGCTCCGGCGGCTCGTGGCTTCGGAAGTCGCCCAAGGCGGCCGCCATTCGGATGGCGTTGGCGACGCGGCGGTATTCGGGCCACGATTCCTTCAGGTCGGGGTCCAGATCCACGGAGGCCGGCGCTTCCGCGAGCGGAGCCAGCACGGGGTAGGACGAAGGCTGGTCCCAGAGCGAAACGGGCGCACCTGACGCGGCGAGCAGGTTCGACGGGCACCCGCGTTCGTGGAAGAGATCGCAGCCGGAGCTGAGCACCGTATGCGAGCGGCCGGAGTAGAGCGCCGGCACCGGGTACGCGTGGAACGGCTCGCCGTGGTTGTCGATGACCGTGGTGCCGTGGCGGCCCGCGCAGGTCCAGTCCACTTCCAGCCGCCAGGCGACCTCGTGGGTGGTGGTGATCGGTTCGATCTCGAACTGCTCGACATCGGTGGCGCTGACGGTGAAGGGGAAGTCCGGGCCCTCCGCGACCAGCCGCGGCGACGGGGCGTCGAAGTCGGTCGTGAAGGGGCGCGGTTTCAGGTGCCCGCCGACCCGGACCACCAGGCACGCCGGGCGCGGCGGAGTTCGCGAGACGACCGCGATGCGCGCGGATTGCAGGACGACGGCTCGGTTCGTTCTGGCTTCCACCGTGATGACGTGGACCGTCCCGCCGGGCACGGCGACCTGCGGCGGATCGGTGTCGAGCACCAGGTCGGCCAAGGTTCCACCGGGTTTCAGGCGGACCGAGGCGATGAGCGGGTCGGCCAGGTCCGCCGGGCTGTCGCCCGACCGGCCGACGTTGATGTCGCCGTGCACCGCCCCGGCCATCACGACCTTGTCGAACTGGCCGCCGGTGATGCGGTTGACAGAGGACTCTTCCGCGTCCGTCACGGGAACGAGCCTAGCCGTTAACTCAATGAACGAAAGGTTCGTCCGGGGCCGATGCGGGGTGACTATTGTCGCGCTCGCCCGTCGATCGAGGAGGATCGGATGTCCGGACGTTTCCGTGCAGGCGTTGCCGTACTAGCGGCGGCGATCGGACTCGGGGTGCTCGCCGCCCCGGCATCGGCCGAAACGGCATCGCCGACGACCGGGTGCGGGCAGGCGGTCGCCCATCCCGGCGCCACGACCGTCGAGCATCTGACCTCCGGCGGGATCGATCGCGAGTACCGAATCTACGTGCCCGCGCGGTACGACTCGCACCGGCGGTACCCGGTCGTCCTCTCCTATCACGGGCACGGCCGCACGGCGGAGTACCAGGAACAACTGTCCGGCTTCTCCGGCTCGGACGTGATCGCGGTGTACCCGCAGGGCGTCACCGGCACCGACGGCAAATCCGCCTGGACCGGCGCGCCCTACTCGGCCCCGGTCGACGACGTCCGTTTCACCGGCGACCTGCTCACCTCGCTGCAGCACCGGATGTGCGTGGACCCGGCCCGGATCTACGCGGCGGGCAAATCGAACGGCGGCGGGTTCGTCGGCGTGCTGGCGTGCCGGATGGCCGACCGGATCGCCGCGTTCGCCCCCGTTTCCGGCGCGTTCTACCCCCAGGGCGGCGCCTGCCAGCCGAGCCGGAAGGTCGCGCTGCTCGACTTCCACGGTACCGCCGACACCACCATTCCCTATACCGGCAATCCGGCCAAGGGACTGCCGTCCATTCCGGACTGGTTGAACGGCTGGGCCGCCCGCGA
This sequence comes from Amycolatopsis sp. A1MSW2902, assembly GCF_017312175.1. Classification (NCBI taxonomy): domain Bacteria; kingdom Bacillati; phylum Actinomycetota; class Actinomycetes; order Pseudonocardiales; family Pseudonocardiaceae; genus Amycolatopsis; species Amycolatopsis sp. A1MSW2902. The sequence continues at coordinate 8,597,198 of NZ_QJPO01000001.1, read as the reverse complement.
CCGGTGTTTCCCTTACCCCGTCTCGGTTTCTCCGGTGCGCAACGTGGTGAAGCAGTGGTGGCCCGGATGCTCGCTGGTGCATTACCGGATGGAAGGGGCCGGACACGTCTGGCCGAGCACTCGCCCGAACAACGACTCCGACACTCCTTCCGCGCTCGACGCCACCCCCGTCATCCTTAAGTTCTTCAAAGCACACCGCCTCGCCGGAGCCTGAATTTCCGCGCCGGGCGATCCCCGGGTGTGGCATCGTGACCGGGTGCACCTGCCATCCTCAGCTGACCAGATCCGGCGCTTCGAATGCCTCCGGATCACCGACATCGAGACCCGGGACTGGGTCAGCATCCCCGGGAAAGTGCTCGGCGTTTGGGACGGCGAGGACGCCGCCGCGACCGCCGAGCTCATCTCCGACCTGCCCGACGGGGAGTTGATGCGCTGCTTCCTGCCCCGCTACGGCGTTCGCGCGCACGGTGCCGAGGGGGTCTTGTTCGAGCTCGCCTTCTGCTTCCGCTGCAACGGTGTGCTGACCCTGCTGCCGGGCAGGGCAGAGCACGAGCTTGACCCGTTCGACGCGGAGTCCGCGCCCGCGCGCCGCCTGCTCGAGAAGTTCAAGGCCATCGACCCGAACCCCGCCGTACCTCGCGGCAGCCAGGCACCCCTCAGCTGACCCGTTCCGCCGGTTCCCGTTTCTTGGCGAGCATCCGGCGGAACCCTTCGGCGACCACCTTCGCGGTGTCCTTGCCGTTGTTGGCGGTGATCCGCTTGACCATCTCCGCGGACTCCGCGGCGATCGCCTCGCTGCGGGCGAACATCCGTTCCTCGTGCAGAGCCAGCGCGGTCTCGACGTCGTCGGGGTGCGCGGCCAGCAACTGGGCGAGGCCGGAACCGTCGAGCATGGCCAGGTTCGCGCCTTCGCCGTTCGGGCCGCGCAGGTGTGCGGCGTCGCCGATCAGCGTCACGCCCGGGGTCCGCTCCCAGCGGTGCACGCCCGGCAGCGTGTAGTGCCTGCGCAGGATCGGCGGGGTGTCGCCGCCGGAGATCAGCTCGCGGATTTCCGGGGCCCAGTCGGCGAACTCGGCCGCGATCCGGGCGAGCGCGTCCTGGGGCTCGAGGCCGTCGAGCGCGTCGAACCACTCCGCGGGCTTGTTGAGCATCGCGTAGGTGTGCAGGGCGTCGCGTTCGCGGTGCACCATGATGCGCCGGTCCGGGCCGGGCGAGCCCATCCCGCCGCCGCCCACGACTTCCGCGGCCGCCGGATGCCGGGTTTCGGCGTCGTAGAGGTAGGTCTCGACGAAGGCGAGGCCCATGTACTCCGGCACCGCGTCGGACAGCAGCGGGCGTACCCGCGACCACGCGCCGTCCGCGCCGACCAGCAGCTTCGCGACGACCGAACTCCCGTCGGCGAAGGAGACCTCGTGGCCGTCGGCGACCGTGCGTACGCCGCTGACCTTCCGGCCCCAGCGGACGGTGCCGTCGGGGAGCGAGTCGAGCAGCATCTGCCGCAGCTCGCCGCGCAGGAGTTCGGGGCGGCCGCCGGTGCCGTCGTCGGGGTGGTCCAGCAGGACGGTGCCGTCGGGATCGAGGATCCGCATCTGCTGGCGGCCTTCAAGGATCAGGCCGCGGAACTCGTCCATCAGGCCGGCCGCCTCGACGGCGAGCTGGCCGTTGTAGTCGTGAATGTCGAGCAGTCCGCCCTGGGACCGCGACATCGGCGACGGTTCGGCCTCGTAGACCTCGGCCGGAATCCCGTGCAGGTACAGGACCCGGGCCAGGGTCAGTCCGCCGAGGCCGGCGCCGATGATGGTGACTGGAGTCTGCATTGTTCTCCCCTGGTGAGCTGGTGACCTCCGAAGAGTGGCGGCCGTCGCTGGCACCGGCCGCACACTTCGCTGGCAGTCCGCTGCCAGGCGCTGACAGCTGGTCAGGGTCTGGGATCCGAGACAGAATCGTCCGGCGGCTACTTGGCCGGAAGAGCGCGCTGACGTTGAGTTCGTCCAGCGCATTCACCGAAGAACCGCAGGAGGGGCACGTGGCGGCCACACTGGAGCGACGCTCGATCGACCCGGTCCCGGAGTCCGAGCGGCACGGGCACCCGCGCAGCCTCTTCACCCTGTGGTTCGCCGCGAACACCCAGATCACGTCGGCGGTCACCGGCGCGCTGACCGTGCTGGTCGGCGTGCATCCGCTGTGGGCGATCGTCGCGGTCGTGGCGGGCAACGCGCTCGGCGGCATTCCGATGGCGCTGCACGCCGCGCAGGGGCCGAAGCTCGGCATTCCGCAGATGATCCAGTCGCGGGCGCAGTTCGGGGTATACGGTGCGGCGCTCCCGCTGGTGCTGGTCGTGGTGATGTACCTCGGCTACTTCGCGAGCGGTTCGCTGCTCGGCGGCCAGGCCGTCGCCCAGATCACGCACCTGCCGACGGACGCCGCGATCGCGGTCTACGCACTCGCCTCGGCGCTGATCGCGATCGTCGGATACCGGCTGATCCACCGGTTCGGCTGGCTCGCGTCCGCGCTATCCGTAATCGTCTTCCTCTACCTGACGATCCGGCTGATCAGCGGGCACGACCTCGGCGCCGTGCTCGCCGCGCCGCACCTGGACTTCCCTAAGTTCCTCCTCGCGGTCTCCCTGACCGCGTCGTGGCAGCTCACCTTCGGCCCGTACGTCGCCGACACCTCGCGATACCTGCCGTCGGCGACGTCGGTACGCGCGACGTTCTGGTGGACCTACGGCGGCACGGTGCTCGGCGCGGTGTGGGCGATGTCGTTCGGTGCGCTGGCCTACGCGATTGCCGGGAAGGCGTTCAAAGGCCATGAAGTCGCGTACGTCGTCGGCCTCGGCGGTGAAGCGCTGCTCATCCCCTTGCTGCTGGCCATCGCGCTCGGCAAGTTCACGGTGAACGTGCTGAACATCTACGGCGGCTACATGACCGTCGCGACCGCACTGACCGGTTTCGGCCGCCGCGCCGCGCTCTCCCAGGCGACGCGGATCGGCTACATCGCAGGCGTCGGCGTGGTCGGCGCGGTGATCGCCATCCTCGGCCGCGGGCAGTTCCTGTCGAACTTCGTGCTGTTCCTGGACTTTCTGTTGTACTTCCTGACGCCGTGGAGCTCGATCAACCTGGTCGACTTCTATCTGCTGCGCAAGGAAAAGTACGACCTCGACGCGCTCTACGACCCGAACGGCCGCTACGGTCGCTGGGCCTGGCCCGCACTGGCCGCGTACGTGCTCGGTATCGCGGTGCAGATCCCGTTCGCCAACGTCGAAGGCATTTTCGTCGGGCCGATCGCTCCGTTGCTTGGCGGTGCGGACATCTCGTGGTTGCTCGGGCTCATCGTGCCTGGCGCGTTGTACGTGGCGTTCATGCGCCGGTCGGTCGCACTTCGAGTGTGACTGTCCGGGCTGAGTCCGCGCCTTGATCCGCGCTGGAGACGGCGAACGCGGTCAACGGCAGCCCGCTCTCCGCGGCCAGTACCCGGGCCGCGGAGGACGCGCGTGCCAAGGAGACCGTCGAACCGCCGCTTGCTGGGCCGCCGGGGACTGCGACGCCGTGGCCGATCACGGTGACGCGAATGGACTGTCCCTTGAGGACAGGAGCCCAATCGGTCAACGCCGTTCGCCCGGCTGCGTTCGGAGTTGTCGCGTTAGGACTGAACAGGCTGCGGTCGAAGCTGACGGTGACCGCGTCGGAACCGGCCTTTGTGGACACACCTGGTGCGGCCAGCATTTGCGCTAGCTGCTTCAACCTCTCCTGCCGTTCCTTCGCGGCGGTGGCATCGCGGGATTCCTGGCCGTGGAGACGATCCAGCTCTGCGCGGAGACCGTCGTCCGACTTGGCCGCGGTGGCGACCGAAGGAGGCGGCTGTCGCGTAGTCAAAACCACCCCACCCGCGATCGCGCCGCCGATCAGCACCACCGCACCGGCGGTCAGCAGATATCGCCGAACCGGCCGCCGCCGCAAGCGTCCAGAGTGGACTTTCGCGATCACCCGACGTCCTGCTTCGGCGGCGGAATTGTCCGGTTGCAACGCCAGGACGGCCGCCCACGCCGCGTCCGCCGCCGCTAGATCGCCGGACTGTGCGTGCACGCGAGCCAGCAGATCGAGCCGCGCAGGATCGCCTGCCGAATCCGGTTCCAGGAGTGCGACGGCGGCCTCGTAATCGCCGCGTCGGGCGAGGTCGGCTCCTTCGGCGAGGACGAGTTCCCGTTCCAGTGCCTGCGAAAGCCCGCTCATCACCGCTCCCCGCGCAGAATGCCGCCGCCTGGCTGGCCTGGCCGGTCGTCGGGGAGCAGACGGCGCAACCGGCGGTTGACGTCCGGAAGCGCGGCCCAGTTTGACGTCGCGACCACGTGCTCGCCCTCCCGGATCAGCTCCCGCGCGCGAGCCGGGTCGGACATCGTGTCGCGCGCGGCCCGCAGTGCGTTGAACACCTCCAGGTCCAGCGAACCGTCTCGGCGCAGCAACAGCACTTGCAGGTCCAGCGCTCGCTCGGACAGCCGCTCGCCCGCCTCGACGTCGTGCGATTCGGCGATGGTCGCGTACCGGCGCTCGATCTCGGCCAGTTCGGTCCGGTCCTCGTCCGCGCCGACCCGGTCGACCAGCTCGCGGCAGTGGTCGATCTGGTCCCGCAGCCGTTCCAGCACCTCGGGTACGCGCAGCTCCGCCTCGATGTCGTCGAGATCCGCCTGCACGTCGCGCATCCGCCGTTCCGCGGCGACCGCGGCCCCCTCATCGGTGCCGCCGGAGCGCACCTCGTCCCGGACCGCCGCGACGCTCCCCTGTTCGTCCAGCCGGTTCAGCAGCCCGCGCGCCCGGTCCGACCGCGTCCCCTCGACCTGCGTCCGCACCTGCTCGTGCCGTGCTTCCAGCTCGTTCAGCAGCCGCCGCAGCGTCTGCGGATCCGGCACGTGCTGCTGTTTGAGGTCGATGACCGCCTCGAACTCGTTGTCCAGCAACGGCACCTCGGCCACCACGGACACCTGCCGTGAATCGTCCATCTCGAAAGTCATCACGACCTCGCTGCCGCGCGGCAGGTCGAACCGTACGTCTTTGGCGCGGATTTCGATGACGCCCACCTGCTGGTTCCGCTCGCCGCGGCGACGTTCGCCCTCCGCGACCGGAATCCGGATCACCGAGGACGTGTTGCCGCGCAACAGTGTCGCCGTGGTGAAGAACGTCTGCCGTTTCGCGGCCGGCAGCGGCGCGTTCTTCATCAGCATCGGGGTGAAGGAACCATCAGCCTCAGTCAGGCCGACCGTGTTGACCACGGTCTGGCCCATCATTTCGTTGAGCTGGTGGGTGATCGTGAGCGAGTCCGGCTGCACCGGAACGCGCGCGCCGGTCGGGTCGAGCAGTTCGATTTCGAACCGGTTCGTGCTCAGCTCGTCGAGCACCGCGTCAACGGTGAAAGTGCCGTCAGCGGAAAGCGAAACCTCGGACGTCCGGTAGACCGGCCTGCGCTGCGGTGCGCTCAGCGCGATCCGGAACCGCGACCAGTCCGCCGAACCGTCCGTCGAGCAGCGGCCGGACACAGGCACACTCGGCAGGCTGGTGGTGGCCGGATAGGACAGTTCCAGCGAGTATTCGCCGCGTTTCGCCGGGCGTACCGTCCTCGGGCGCGCCACAGTTCCGGCGTATGCGGCGGCACCACGCGCCACCACCGTGCTCGGGTCCTGACTGTGATCGAGCGGAATGCCGAGCCCGACCGACGGATCAGCCAGCAGCTCGCGCAACCCAGGCGCGAGCGTCGGTCCGCCGACCAACAGCAACCGGTCGATGTCCGCCGGGCGCAGGTTTGCCGACTCCAGTGCGGTCCGGCACAACTGCACGGCACGGAGATAAAACGGCCGCGCAACCTGATCGACTTCCTCGCGGCGCAGGGTGTACTCGAACATCTCCTCCTGCCCGTCGCCCCGGTCGAGGTCAAGCAGCACCTGAGTCTGTTCCGCTTGGGAGAGCTGGATTTTCGCGGTCTCGGCGGTACTGCGCAGCCGGGCGAAGTTCCGCCGCCAGCGCGGGTTGTCCCGGCGGAAATCGGTGAGCCCGAGTTGTCGCACCACCTCCGGAGCCAGCACGTGGTCCAGCACGGCTTGGTCGATGTTGCGTCCGCCGAGGTGCGTGTCGCCCGCGTGGTGCAGCACGCTCAATTCTCCCTCGGCAGTGCTGACGACCGCGGAGTCGAACGTGCCGCCGCCGAAGTCGAACACCATCCAGTGCGCGCCTTTGCTTTCGTTCTGGAACCCGAACGCGAACGCCGCCGCGGTCGGTTCCTGCAGCAGCGGGCAATTCCCGGTGAACCCGGCCAGTTTCGCCGCTTCCTGCGTCGCCTCGGTCTGATTCAGCAGGAATGCGGCGGGCACGGTGATCACCGCCGCGTCCGGCATTTCCCGCGGAGCAACGGAACTGCGCAGCGACCGCAGCACTTCCGCGGACAGTTCCACCGGCGTCATGCTGACCCCGGCCTTCGGGAATTCCCGCCGCACGTCCGGCAATCCCATCGACTGCTTGAATTCGACCTGCACACTGTCCGGGTCGTCCTCGAGCCTGCGCCGCGCCCCCGCCCCGACCTCGATCACGCCGCGCCGGCGGCACCAGACCGCGGAGGGCGTGTAATCCATCTGCATGTTGTTCTTGATCACCGACACCGCACCGTCGTCGAGCACCGCGATCGCGCTGTTCGTGGTGCCGAGGTCGATCCCGAAATCGATCGTGTCACGCATCCGTTTCCCCGTTCCCCCGGGCGGCCGGGCGCCCGACGATGACCTGTCCCATTTGGATCCGGCGGCCGGTCAGGTAAATCGACGGCCGCACGGTCTCCACCACCCGCTCGACATCCAGGTCCGGTTCGTCCTGGAACAACAGCACCTCGAGCGCCATCCCGGAGCCGAACGGGATCCGGTCGTGGTCCTGCACCAGCACACCCGCCGCGTCGAGCGCGTCCTGACTCGCGCTGAGGAACCGGCCCGCCTGCCGCGCCACGCGGTCCTCGGCCCCGGCGAGCTTCCGCCGTGCCCGCCACAACGCCGTCGCCGCCTCGGCCAAGTCCGATTCGGACAGTGGCGGCGCGTCGTCCTTAGTGGTCAATACCGCGGCGAGCTGGTCAAGCAATTCCCGCAACCGAGCGCGTTCTTCTGACTGGAGGCCAGGTTCGGCGATCCGGAATTCCTTGTGCTGCTTGCGTTGCCGCGCTTCTTCGCCCCGACGGTCTCGCATCACAATCTCCTCCGCAGCCGAACGAACGGGGCGACGTACAACAGCGCCGCCGCCACGGCGACAGCCAGCCAATACGGCAGCTCAACCGGACTGAGCGCCAGGTAAACCACGAAGTCCAGCCCCAGCAGAGCCGGGTACCGGCCCGGCTCGATCCACGGCCGGGCCGCGAGGAGGCAATTCGTCAACGCCCCGGCAACCGCGCCGAGAAAGATGACCGCCAGCAGCGCGCCTTCCGGAAGCTTCAAAGCCAGGAACACTGATGCCGCCAACGCGTGCAGCAACGCCCCGAAAATCCGCGCCGCCGACGGTTCCCGCTCCGGCGGCGGAGCTGGCGCGTACACCGTGGCAGCGAACTCGTTGCGAGCCACGGCTTCCAACGTCTCCGGATCGAGGCTGTATCGCCGGGCGACCGCGAACACGTCCCGGATCAGGCTCGCGGACGCGCCGCGCACCTCCGCGAGGGCAACCCCGATGTTGTTCGCCACCACCGCGATCGACTCCGAAAGCGAGGCTGTGCGCCGGAATTCCGCCCGCGGGACCACCTCTTCGAGCCGGTCGAACAGCGGCTCGACCTCTTTGACGGCCCGCTCCGCGGCGGCCTGCACCCGATTGCCGTCCAGGTCGCCGCGAAGGTCTTTGAGCAATGCCTCGACCCGCCGGTACGTCCCGTCGGCAATAGTCGCCCGCGCGTCCTCGACCGCGTGCCGATCAGCCTCGAACAACGCGAGATACCCGGTGAACCGCTGCGGCTCAGCCGACCTCGCGGCTACTTCGATCAACGGTGCGAGCAACGCGTCCGGCAACGCCGTCCGCAGCCCGTCCACAGTGGATTCGTCAAGCCGTCGATCGCCCAGCTTCTCGACGCGGTGGTTCAGATGCCGCCAGAAGGATTCGCTCCGCAGCACCACCGTCCAGCAACGGGCGGCTTCGGTCCACAAAGGAGCCGGGTGGTCGTCGGTGCGGTCGGCCTCCGCGTCGAGGGCTGCCGCGTACGCAGCGACCGCGTTGTCGTGCGCGCGGTGGAGCTGGAGCGGGCATTCGCAGTCGACTGGCATGCCCCAGATCCAGAAGACCTCGTCGACGAACCGGTGTTCGGTGTTGCCGAGCGCGTCGAAGGCAGCCCGCACCTCGTCGACGGTCGCGTCCGCGGGCACCCCGTCCGGCACCGCGCCGCCGACTTCGAGCACCCCTAGAACTCGAAGTCGCCGCTCCCGCACCTCGCGCCGGGTCGCGACCGCGGTGAGGCCGACGAGCCGGAACGGGTTGCGCCGGTACAGCTCGGGGGTCGACACCTCCCGCACCCGCGCCGCGGCGGTCCGGCCGCGCCCCTCGTTCGCTCCCATGCCCGGGAAGGTAAAACGACCCGGCTGGGAGGGGTCCCGGAAGAACCGGGCTAGCTGGACCCGCTCGACTCCCGGACGACCAGCGACACCGGCAGGATCTGCGCACCCGGCGCGACGTCCTCGCCGTCCAGCAGCCGCATCAGCGTCGAGACCATCGCGTGGACCTGCTCGCGCGGATCCTGATGCACCGAGGTCAACGGCGGGGTCATGGCCGGAGCCAGCGCGGCGTTGTCGTCGAAGCTGACCACCGCGACGTCGCCGGGCACGTCGCGTCCGGCATCCGACAGCGTGCGCAACGCGCCCACCGCCATCATGTCGCTGCCGACGAACACCGCGTCGAGATCGGGCACCCGCTCCAGCAGCGTGGCCATCGCTTTCGCGCCGCCAGCCAGAGTGAAGTCGGCTTCTTCGACCAGCCCGGACGGGTCGATCCCGGCGTCCACGAGCGTCTTGCGCCAGCCGGCGAGCCGGTCGATCGGCGCGCCCTGATCCTGCGGACCCGCGATAGTCGCGATCCGGCGACGGCCGGACTCCACCAGGTGCGTCACCGCCTGCCGGGCGCCGCCCTCGTTGTCGAAATCCACTAGGTGCACGCCCCGGCGCAGATCGGCAGCCGGTCCGCCGAACACCGTGGGCAGCTTCAGCAACCGCAACGCCCGGGGCAGCGGATCCGCACGGTGCGGAGCGAAGACGAGCACGCCGTCGACGTGTCCGCCCTCGAGAAACCGCACAGTCCGGCCGAGATCCTCCCGAGTGTCGCTGAAGAGCAGCACCATCTGACAGCCGACGTCGGCCAGTTCCCGGTAGCCCGCGCGCATCACCGCGGTCCGGTACGGGTCGTCGAGCAGTCGTGCTTCCGGCTCCGAGAGCACCACCGCGATCGCGCCGGTCCGCCGGGTGACGAGCGAGCGAGCCGCCTGGTTCGGCGAATACCCGAGGTCACGCGCCGCGGCCAGCACCTTTTCGCGCGAGCGCGCGCTGACGTACGCGTCGTCGTTCAGCGCCCGCGACGCGGTGGACCGCGAGACCCCGGCGAACGCCGCGACGTCCTCCAGCGTCGGCCGCTCGTCCTCGGACCGAGGCGCCACTCCGCCCACCCCCTGACTGTCGATCGGGTCAGCTTAACGGGGTCCGCCCGGGAGCGCTCCCGGAGACTCTGGCCTTGACATCCCCCGTTACCTGCAACACACTCGTTCGGCATCTGGGAGCGCTCCCAGAACGACTTCCAAGGGGTTGACGACGGTGACAACGTTCCGGAAGGGCCTGGTGCTGGCACTGGGCATCACGATGACCGCGGTGAGCGCCGCGGCGTGCGGCGGTGGCGGCGGCGACGTGCCCGCGGCGGCCGGGCCGAACGAGCACGTGGACCTGACGCTCGCGACGTTCACGGAGTTCGGCTACGAGGCGCTCATCCCGGAGTACGAGCGGCTGCACCCGAACATCAAGATCACCCACCGCAAGACCGGCCAGGGCGGGCCGTACGCCCAGGACATGATGACGAAACTCGCGGCGGGCTCGGGACTGGCCGACGTGCAGGCCGTCGAGGAAGGCCACCTGTCGGACATCCTCAGCAAGTCCTCGAAGTTCAACGACCTGAGCCAGATCGGGCCGTCGGGCGTTTCGCCGGACCGGTGGCTTTCGTGGAAATACGACGCGGGCAAAGACAAGAACGGCAAGCTCATCGGCTACGGCACGGACATCGGCCCGCTCGCCATGTGCTACCGCAAGGACCTGCTCGCCGCGGCCGGGCTGCCCAGCGACCCGCAGGCGGTGAAACCGCTGTTCGCCACCTGGGACAGCTATTTCGCGGCCGGCGCGCAGTACACCGCCAAGACCGGCAAGGCGTGGTTCGATTCGGCGGCGCAGAACTTCAACTCCATGGTCAACCAGCTGCCGGTCGGCTATCTCGACACCAACGACAAGCTCACCGTGGAGAACAACCAGGGCATCAAGGACGCCTGGGCAAAGGTGACCGACGCGGTCGCGAAAGGCGAATCGGCGAAGCTCACCGCGTTCAGCAACGAATGGAATTCCGGGTTCAAGCAGAGCGCGTTCGCGACAAAAGCCTGCCCGGCGTGGATGCTCGGGGTGATCAAGGAACAGGCCGGGCCGGACAACGCGGGCAAATGGGCGGTCACCGCGGCGTTTCCCGGCGGAGGCGGCAACTGGGGCGGCTCGTATCTGACCGTGCCGAAGCAGAGCAAGCACCCGCGGGAAGCCGCTGAACTGGCCGCCTGGCTCACCGCGCCGGAGCAGCAGATCAAGGCGTTCGAGGCCAAGGGCAACTTCCCGAGCCAGGCGAAGGCGCTGGAAAGCCCGCAGCTGCTGAACGCCACCGACGCGTACTTCGGCGGCGCGAAGATCGGTGAACTGTTCGCCGAGCAGGCGAAGAAGGTGGCGAAACCGCAGTACAAGGGCCCGAACGACGGTCAGATCCAGGAAAACGTCGCCAGCCCGGCACTGCAATCGGTGGAACAAGGAGCCTCGGCCGCGGACGGCTGGCAGCGGCTGGTCGACGGCGCGAAGAAACTCGCCCGCTGACGATGACAGTCATCGACAAGGTCGCTCCGGAAAGCCGGGCCGCGCCGCGGCCCGGCCTCCGCGACCGGCTGGCGCGCTGGGATGTCAAGGTCTCGCCTTATCTCTACGTGGCACCGTTCTTTATCGTGTTCGCCATCGTGGGCATGTTCCCGTTGCTGTACACGGCTTACGTGTCGCTGTTTCATTGGGAGGCCGGCGACGACAATCCCGATTTCATCGGACTGGACAACTTCAAGGAACTCTTCACCGATGCGCAGTTCTGGCACGCACTGGAAAACACGGTCAGCATCTTCCTGCTGTCCAGCGTGCCCCAGCTGATCATCGCGGTGCTGCTCGCCGCGGTGCTCAGTCTCCGGTTGCGCGGCGCGACCGGCTGGCGGGTCGGCATCCTGCTGCCCTACGCGGCGAGCCTGGTCGCGCTGGGGATCATTTTCGCGAACCTTTTCGGGCCGCGCTACGGTCTCGTCAACGGCGTGCTCCAGACGTTCGGGCTGTCCCCGGTGGACTGGCAGGCCAATCGGTTCGCCAGCCATGTCGCCATCGCGATCATGGTGAACTGGCGGTGGACCGGGTACAACGCGCTGATCGTTCTCGCTGCCATGCAAGCGATTCCGAAGGAATTGCACGAGGCCGCGCTGATCGACGGCGCGGGCACCGTGCGCCGGTTCACCCACGTGACGCTGCCGCTGCTCAAACCCACGCTGATCTTCGTCACCATCACCTCGACGATCGGCGGGCTGCAGATCTTCACCGAGCCCAAGCTGTTCGACGCGATGCCCGGGTCGAACAACGGCGGCTCCACGCATCAGTTCCAGACGGTGACGCTGTATCTGTACCAAAGCGCTTTCGAGAACTTCAATCTCGGCTACGCGTCCGCGATCGCCTGGGTGCTTTTCCTGATCATCATCGTGATCGCGCTCGTCAACTACTTCGTCACCGGACGGCTCGCGGGGAGGCGAAAATGACCGGGCTCGGCAAACCGCGCAGGGCGACCTACGGCGTGCTGATCGTGTTCGTGCTCGGCTCGCTCTTCCCGTTCTACTGGTCGTTTCTCGTCGCCAGCCGCGACAACGGAATGCTCACCGAACGGATCCCGCCGCTGCTGCCGGGCGGCAACTTCTTCGCCAACGCGGCGCGGGTGTTCGACACCGTGCCGTTCTGGCGGGCGCTGGCCAACAGCGTCATTGTGTCCGGCACGGTCACGCTCACCACGGTGTTGTTCTCGTCGCTGGCCGGGTTCGCCTTCGCCAAACTGCGCTTCCGCGGCCGCAACGGCTTGTTCGTATTCATCGTGGTGACGCTCGCGGTGCCGACCCAGCTCGGCATCATCCCGTTGTTCATCGCGATGTCGAAACTCGGCTGGGCGGGCGGACTGCAGTCGGTGATCGTGCCGAACCTGGTCACCGCGTTCGGCGTGTTCTGGATGCGGCAGTACACAGTGGACGCTCTGCCGTACGAACTGATCGAGGCCGCGCGCATGGACGGCTGCAGCATGATCCGGGTCTTCTGGAACGTGTGCCTGCCCGCGGTCCGCCCGGCCGCGGCGATCCTCGCGATGTTCACGTTCATGACGTCCTGGAACGATTTCCTGTGGCCGCTGGTGGTGCTCGACGCGGGCAATCCGACCGTGCAGGTGGCGCTGGAGAAACTGCAAAGCGGTTACTACGTCGACTATTCACTGGTGCTCGCGGGCACCACGCTGGCCACGATTCCGATCCTCATCGTCTTCCTCCTGCTCGGCCGCCAGATCGTGGCCGGGATCATGCAAGGCGCCGTGAAAGGGTGACCATGTCCGCACAGCCGATCCCCGACGTGCTCGCGTTCCCGGACGCGTTCGTCTGGGGCGCCGCCACGGCGGCCTTCCAGGTCGAAGGATCGACCACAGTGGACGGACGCGAGACGTCCGTCTGGGATACCTTCGCCGCGCGCCCGGGCGCGGTGGCCCGCGGCGACACCGGCGACCCGGCGGCCGACCATTACCGCCGCTACGCCGACGACGTGGCGCTGATGCAGTCGCTCGGGCTCACCGCGTACCGGTTTTCCCTGTCCTGGCCGAGAATCCTCCCGCACGGCACGCCGGAGCCGCGCGGACTGGACTTCTACGACCGGCTCGTGGACCGGCTGCTGGCCGCGGGCATCCAGCCGTGGGCGACGCTGTATCACTGGGATCTTCCGCAATCGCTGGAGGATCGAGGCGGCTGGACCACACGCGACACCGCGTACCGGTTCGCTGAATACGCCGAGGTCATCGCGGCCCGGCTCGGCGACCGGGTGGCCAGCTGGTCGACGCTCAACGAACCGTGGTGCGCGGCGATGCTCGGCTACGGTTCCGGCGTTCACGCGCCCGGCCGGACGTCCCCGGAAGCTGCTGTGGCGGCGGCGCATCACCTGCTGCTGGCGCACGGGCTGGCGATGGACGTGCTCCGGCAGCACACGAGCTCCCCGTCCGGGATCACGCTGAACCTGTACCCGGTCGTCGCGGACTCATCCGACGATGCCGACGCCGACGCCGCCCGGCGGATCGACGGACTGCAGAACCGGTTGTACCTCGACCCGTTGCTGCGCGGCGGCTACCCCGCTGACCTGCGCGAAGACCTGGCCCGGTTCGGCTTCGACGCCGTGGTGCAGGACGGCGACGAGGCGGTGCTCGGCAAGCCGATCGACTGGCTTGGCGTGAACTACTACCGCGGCTACCGGGTGGCCGGATCGGCGCGGCCGGGAAGCATCCCGGCGGGCCGGGAGTGGCCGGGAGCCGACCAGGTGCACTTCGTCCCGGACCCGGCCGCGCCGCGCACGGATTCCGGCTGGGAGGTGCGTCCCGGCGGGCTGGCCGAATCCCTGCTGCAAGTGCATCGGGACTATCCGCCGGTGCCGTTGTACGTCACGGAGAACGGCGCGGCGTATCCAGACCCGATCCGCGACGGCGAGGTCACCGACGACGACCGCATCGCTTTCCTCGACGCACATCTGCGGGCCGCACACGACGCACTGGCCCACGGAGTTGATCTCCGCGGGTACTTCTACTGGTCGCTGCTGGACAACTTCGAATGGGCCGAGGGGTACGCGAAACGCTTCGGCCTCGTGCACGTCGACTACCGCACTCAGCAGCGCACGCCGAAGCGCAGCGCACGGTGGTACGCGGAGGTGATCGCGCGCAACGCGTTGCGGTGACCTACTCCCGGGTTCACTAGCACCGCCGGGAAAGACTTTCTCTTCGGGTTTCGCGTCACGGGTTCCGGGCGCGGCCGTCGGACCAGTGCCGGGGCCGCCCCGAACGGCCCCGCGAGCGGAGACTGGAGTGTCCGATGACGGTGCGAAGCCGGGTGACCGACGAGGTCACCACGTGGCTGACCGGGGAATTCGCGGGCCGGGTGCCCGCCGAGGCGATCAAGGTGGTGGTGCGGGCGGCGGGCCGGGACCTCGACGGCAGGGTCGTCCCCGATGAGCACGGCGACCTGCTCTACCGCGTGGCGCGGGCCCGGCTGGTGCGGATGCTCTCCGCGCCGGACGAGCCGCACATCCCGCGTTCTCGCCGGTAAGGCGTTTGTTCCCCGGATCCGCACGGGTCCGGGGAACAGCTGTGTCCGGGCCCTTCGGTGGCCCGAGGTAACCGAGCGCGCGCCGACCGTGTTCGACGCGCGCCGGGGGCTGCTACGAGCCCGGCACCCGGCTGCTCAGCGGCGCGTGCGAACGCTCCGGCGGCCACCAGACCTGCGCGGGCGGCGGGGGAACGTCGTCGTCTGGAAGTTCGAGTGCGTCCGCGCCGCTCTGCCAGCGGTTCCAATGCACGGAGCACAGTCCGCGCCACAAGGAATCCTCCGTGCAGTCCCGCCGGCGACACCTGCGTACCTGCTGCCCGCTATCAATCACGTCCACGACTCCAAACCGCGCTCAACCTCCCCGCCGGCTCCAGTCTGCCTCGGCTCCGGCGGGAACGCCCCGTACTCGCGCCAACACAACCCTTGTGCAGCAACGGAACGAGAGATCTCACCCTACTCCAGGCACCTGCGCGCGCGCCGCGCGACCACAGTGCACTCTTTCAGCGGTTGACGCGTTCGCCGCCCGGCCTCAACGGTGAATCTCCTGTGCTGCAACGGAGAGTGCGCGCCCGACGGCGCACGGTAGGTATGTCCACAATGGATGATCAACGCCGCGGATGCTGAGCGTCGTACTCGTGCGCGGCGGTGCGCTGGGTGCGGGTGCGCAGAAGCTGCTCGTCCGGGGACTCGTCCACATCGGCCAGTCCGAGCGCGACCGCGCGGCGGATCTGCTCGCGGTTGTCGCGGACGACGGAGGAGAAGAAGTCGTCGATGCGCGGGTCCAGAAGGACTTCCAGCAGGACCCGGAAGGACGTGTCGACGGTGGCGCGGACGATCTCGTCGTGGAACGGCAGCCTGCGCAGTCTGCCCAACTGCGGGTCCTCGGAGATCTTTTCGGTGATGATGGCGCGGAGTTCGGTCTTGTTTTCGCTCAGGGACTTCGCGAGGTTCTCCGGGTAGTTCCCGGTTTCCAGCACCTTGACCACCTCGTCGAGGACGGCGATGGTGACGGGTTTTTTGATGGCGCGGACTATGGGCTCGGAGAGTTTGTCCACCAGGCGGTAGGTGAACTGCTCCCCCACCGCGCGGTCGGCGCCCCTTCCCAGGCGGATGATCAGCAGGATTACGCCGATGACGTGATGATTCGCGGTGAAGACCGGGTGGGCGACCGGGATCATCGCGAAGATTTCGTACCAGGTGCGGGCCAGGAAGGCGGCGCGCCAGCCTTGTTTGCGCCAGCGGTGGAGGAGTTCAAGGAAGAAGATGCCGCAGATGATGCAGTCGGCGAGGAAGAACCACTGGCTGATGTTGGGCGGGGGCGGGCCGATGAGGAGCCAGGCCAGCATGCCGGTGGAGACGACTGCCAGGGCGAGCATGATCCAGTCGTCGGCCCGGACGTTGCCGGGGAGGACGCCGCTGTTGAGTTCGGCTTGGGCCGGACGGCCGGTGGTCATGCTGGCTCCCTGGTGCTGGGGTGTTGCTGGGGGTGATGATTCCATGGGTCTTGGGTTGGGGCAGGGAGCGTGGGGGCGTTTTCGACTGCTCGTGCTTCGCACATCGCTCGATCTGTAGTGCGGTGGGGCACCCCGAAGCTTGATTGTGCTGACGGTCTGGGGTGGCTTGTCAAGGCGAGAAAGATGCCTTGACAAGCCACCCCAGACCGCAGGAGAGCTTCGTATCGGGGTGCGGGGGTGGTGTGGGTGCACCGACAGTTGCGTACACCGGCGGCGGTTTGCTTGGGGTGGAGGCTTGCGCCCCAATGTGGCATTGGGTGCATGCGACGCACCCAATGTGGCGTTCGGTGCATCTGACGCACCCAATGCCACATTGGGGCGGCATCCCGAGCAGGCGCGAGGCTGGGAGGCAGGCGAGCGGAGGGTCGTGAGGGGAACCCTCACGGAATCAGATTCCCTCAGGGCGACCCTCACGTACGCCAAAAGCCGTGAAGGGCTCCTTCAGGGAATCTAAGTCCCTCAAGGAGCCCCTCACGGACCGGCCGCGGGGAATCAGCGGCTGTGAGGGTGGCCCTCACGGAACGCTACGGAACCGGTTCACCTTCGAGTTCGGGGCCGGACATCTTGACACCAAACACCCGGTACAGCAGGCTTTTCTCACGCCGCCTAGTTAGGAAAGTTTACTAACAAGGAGACCCCGAAAATGCCCGCTTCCCGGAAGGTGGCGTTGTTCGCCGCCGCTTCCGTTTCGCTTACTGCTGCGTTGGCTGGTGCTGGGCCTGCCACTGCGGCGTCCGTCGCGCGTCCGTTTCCGGCGCACGTCACCTATCAGACTGGTGTTCGGCCTTCCGTCAGTCAGGCTGAGCAGGACAGCGCGGTCAAGAGACAGTACGACTCCTGGAAGAAAACTTACCTCCGCCAGGCTTGCGGCGGTTACCTCGTCTGGGCGACCGACGACGCGCCCAACAAGGGCACGGTTTCCGAGGCCCAGGGCTACGGGATGAACATCGTCCCGTTGATGGCGGGCTACGACGACCAGGCCAAGACGATTTTCGACGGGATGTGGAAGTTCGTCCAGGACCACCGGGACAGCAAGGGGCTCTTCCAGTGGGTGATCGACGGCAAGACCTGCAAGTACGCCGACGACGGCACCCCTGACTCGGCCACCGACGGCGATCTCGACGTCGGCTACGGGCTGATTCTCGCGGACAAGCAGTGGGGCGGCTACAGCACCGCCGCCAAGGACTGGCTTGCCAAGATTTACAAGTACGACGTCGCGTCTGACGGGCATCTCAAGATCGCCGACGACGCGGGCAACGACGACACCCGGCCCTCCGACTTCATGCTCGACCACCTGCGGGCGTTCGCGAAATACGACACCGCGCACGACTGGAACAAGGTCGTCACCCGGACCGAGCAGCTGATCACCCAGTTCACCAGCAAGTACTCGCCGAACGCGAATCTGCTGTCCGACTTCGTGGTCGGTGCGAACACCAACAGTCCGAAGCCCGCGCCTGCGGATCATCTGGAGAACCAGCCGGACAACATCGTCGGCTACAACTCCGTTCGGGTGCCTTGGCACATGGGCACCGACGCGCTGCTGTACGGCGGCAAGGTCGCGACCGAGGTCGCCAAGAAGGAATCGGCCAGCTACAAGAGCCACTCCGGCGCCAACCCGGCCAAGATTTATCCGCACACCAAATTGGACGGGACGCCGACCAAAACCAGTGACCAGTCCGAGGTCGCGGCGAATCCGGTGGGGGTCGCGGCGATGGTCGCGGGCGACCAGGCGTGGGCCGATTCGCTGTGGAAATACATGGCGGGCAACCCGTACGACGACACTTACTACGGCGAGACCATCAAACTGCTGGTCTACCTGGTGATGTCCGGCAACTACTGGGCCCCGTGACCCCAGCCGCCCGTACGGACGTCAACCGGCGGCGTCCGTACGGGTGGGCGGGCATTTACCGCCCGGGGTGGTCAGCAGTTCGAAGTGCCACATCTCGTTCGCGTACACCTGGCACAGGCCGTATTTCGCGCCGTGCTGGATGAGCCAGTCGTCGGCCCGGGTGGGGGCGACGTCGACCGCCTTGCCGGACACGTGCGTCGATTGTTCCGGCGTGTTCACATACTTCCGCGCCTTCTCCAGGCTGCCGTACTTTTCGATGCCCGCGTCGAGCAGTTTCTGCTGGTACTCCTTCGTCCGCCAGCCCGACGCGATCTGAATGTCCACATTGCGGCGACGCGCGTCCGTTGCCGCCTCCTGCAACGCTTTCCGCAACGCCGGATCGAGATTTCCGACGGCCGGGTAACTCGTGTCGGACGGCCTCAGCGTGACGCCTTCGGGAGCACCGCCTTGAGCCGGGTCGTGGTCCGGATCGCCGTCGAGCACCGGGAGGCCGGAGCACCCGGCGACGACGATCGCGGGCAGCACGAGCAGCACGATTTTGATCTTGTTCCGCAGCACGCCGCAACTATCGCGAGCGGGTATCCCCGGAAGGTTCGGCGAATGTCCGCGCTGCGTAACAAGACCGCATGATCAGGTAACGCCTCAGGCGGTCAGCCCGATCCCCGCCTCGGCGGTGTTGACCAGGAAGGTCAGCGTCTCGTAGAAGTACAGCTCCACAGTGGACGCGTCGTGGCTGGAGTACCCGATGGACAGATCCTGTCCGAAGTGGAGCTCGTAGTCGCCGCCGCGGGTGGACAGGACGCAGGCGCCGCTGATCGCGGGCGTGCGGATGAGTTCGCCGTCCACGATCTGCTTCAGGTGTTCCAGCACCGGATAACCGTGGTTCGCCGCCTCGTACGCAGCGGTGAACTCGTCGTCGCTCAGCAGAACGGTGTATGGACCGGCCACGCCCGCGTCGCGCAGTTCGGCGATCGCGTCGCCGATTGCCTTCGGGTAGCGCGGGGCCTCGGGCGGCAGCGCGATCGGCGAAAGCGACGAAGCCGGGCGGATGCCGGTGATGCCCGCTTCGGCGAAACCGTCGACCACGATCCGGTCCTCGGCGTACGCGATCTGCTGCGCGGCGTCCTTCACCGGCTGCCAGTCCGCGTCTTTCGCGCCCCACTCGACCGAATCGACTTCCTCGCGCGACACCGTGAACGGCACCCGCAGTTCCACGATCCGCTGTGCCGTGCGCAGGCTCGTCGCGACGCCGTCGAACTTGTCGCCGACGCGCTCGCGGCGTCCGGTCCCGATCGCGGCGAGCGCCGGGTCTCCGGTGACGACGACGTCGACCACCCGGCGCGCCGCGGCGAACTCGGCGAAGGTGCGCTTCGCCTCTTCCTCCAGGTCCGCCCACGCGGCGGCGGAGATCGGGGCGAGTTCGCGATGCAGGTTGTTCATGACCGAGTGCTCCTTCGCAGGCTTCCGATGCCCAGCGACGACCCGGCGGGCGTCGCGGCAGCCGGCGGTTCCGGCTCGGGCGGGGCGTCCGGCGGATCTTCGAGGAAGTCCGCGGTCGGCACGTAGAACAGCGCGCCGGTGTGAGGCGTGGAGAAGTCGAGAATCCGGTCGTAGGTGCCCGGCGGCGACCCGACGAACATGTTCTCCAGCATTTTCTCGATCACCGCCGGAGATTTGGTGTAGCCGATGAAATAGGTGCCGAACTCGTCGTGCCCCGGACGGCCGAACGGCATGTTGTCGCGCAGGATGTCGAGTTCGTTGCCCTCGTCGTCGGTGATCACGTTGAGCGCGATGTGCGCGTCGGCGGGCTTTTCCTCGTCCGACATCTCCACATCGGACAGTTTGCGCCGTCCGATCACCAGTTCCTGCTGCTCAGTGGTGAGCGCGTTCCACGCCGCCATGTCGTGCAGGTACTTCTGCACGACCACGTAGCTGCCGCGGTTGAACGGTTCGTCGTCGTCCACCAGCACCGCCTGGTTGACGCCGTTGCCGGTCGGGTTCTCCGTGCCGTCGACGAAGCCGAGCACGTCGCGCGCGTCGAAGTACCGGAAGCCCTGCACCTCGTCGAGCACCTTCACCGAACCGCGCAGCCGGTCCATGATCAGCGATTCCAGCTCGAAGCACAGGTCGAGCCGCTCGGCGCGGAGGTGGAACAGCAGGTCGGCCTCGGCGGTGAGGACGCTCGTGTGCTTGTCGCCGGAGAAAACCGGCAGCTCGTGCAGTTCCGCGGGCCGCGGACCGCCGTAGATCCGGTCCCACGCCGCCGACGAGATCCCGGCGACGCAGGTCAGCCCGGCCCCGGCGTCGCGGAAGCCGACCGCGCGCTGCAGCCCGGCGAGATCGGCGAGGAGGTCTTTCGCGACCTGCTCTGCACCGGCGTCGACCTGCACCATCAGGAAGATCGCCGCCCTGGTCAACGGTGCGGAAACGGCCTGCGGCTCAGGCGGTTCAAGGTCCCCCGCTTGCACGCTCGCGCACCCCTTCTCGCCCGGTGACCGTCCGAGCGCATCCTAACCACGGACGGGCGGGCGCACCCGGCATCGCCACTCCGGAGGGGTAACCGTCAGACGAAGTGCGTGAGCAGAGCCGCGACATCGGCCTCCAAGCCGTCCGCGGCCGCGTCCTGACCGGCGAGCCGCCGCAGCAAAGCGCGCTGGAACAGGCCGTCGAAGGCCGCGTACGCGACTTCTGGCGACACCTGGGCCGGCCGGCCGGTGAACTCGGCGTAGCGCCGCACGACGCGCCACACCATGTCCTGGCGCTGTTCGTCGATGTCGAGCACATCGTCGCGGAAAGACTCTTCGAACAGGCTCTGGTTGCGCAGGTCGTACCAGAGACGGTGCATCGCCGCGTCGGTCCGCAGCGTGCCTGCCATCGCCGCGCCGAAGCCGTGTTTCAGCTCCTCGGCCGAGCCCGCCTCCGCCACTACGTCGTCGTAGCGGGTCACGCAGACCTCTTCGAACTTGCGGACCGCGTAAGTGAGCAGCTCGACCTTGTCCGCGAAGTAGTAGTGCAGGACGCCGTGCGAGAAGTCGGATTTCTGGGCGATTTCGCGCAGGCTCGTGCGGGCATAGCCCAGCTCGGCCAGTGCCTGCAGCGCGGACTCGGCCAGCTGCTCGCGGCGCTGGGCGAACTTGTCCACGGCGCGGCGGGAGATGCGCTCCTTCGCCTGTGTCACACCCGGCAGTCTAGCGCGCCACGGTTTCTTGACGAGCGTCCAAGAAAATCTTGACGACTGTCCAGAATTAGCTACGGTGTGACCTACACCGCACTCGCGGCACGTCTCAAGGAGGAGATGTCGATGGGTTCGTACGACCTGACCGGGCGCACCGCGCTGGTCACCGGCGGCGCGCAGGGCCTTGGCCAGGGCATGGCCGAGGCGCTCGCGAAGGCAGGCGCGGCGGTGGTCGTCGCCGACGTCCAGGAGGACCTCGGCCGCCAGACCGCCGACGCGATCAAGCAGAGCGGGGCCAGCAGCGGATTCGTCCGGCTGGACGTCACCGACGACGACAACTGGGCGCGGGCTGTCGAGGCCGTGGTCGGCGAGCACGGCGGGCTCGACATCGTCGTGAACAACGCGGGCGTGGAAATCACCGGGCTCGTCGCCGACCTCGACCCGGCCGACGTGCGGAAGATGCTCGAAGTCAACGTGCTCGGCACCTCGCTCGGCGTGAAGCACGCGTTCCGCGCCATGCGTCCCGGCGGCGTCGCCGGACGCGGCGGCGCGGTCGTGAACATCGCCTCGGTGGCCGCGACCATCGCTTTCCCCGGCATCGCTGGCTATTCGGCGACGAAATCGGCGGTCGACCGGCTCACCCGCGTCGCGGCGATGGAGTCCGGGAAACTCGGCTACGGCGTACGAGTCAACTGCGTGTACCCGGGCCTGGTTCCGACGCAG
Source organism: Amycolatopsis sp. A1MSW2902 (assembly GCF_017312175.1). Classification (NCBI taxonomy): domain Bacteria; kingdom Bacillati; phylum Actinomycetota; class Actinomycetes; order Pseudonocardiales; family Pseudonocardiaceae; genus Amycolatopsis; species Amycolatopsis sp. A1MSW2902. The sequence goes on along the minus strand of NZ_QJPO01000001.1, from coordinate 8,575,303 downwards.
ATGGGCAACCAGCTCGCGGCCGACGTGGTCGACGTCGGGCTGTTCCCGAGCATCGAGGACGCGATCGGCGCGGTGGTCGCGCAGACCCCGGCCGGACGGCTCGGCGAGGTCGCGGACATGGCCGACGCCGTGGTGTTCCTCGCCTCCGACGCCGCCCGCTTCATCACCGGCGCTGGCCTCCCGGTCGACGGCGGCATGGGCATGTGAATCCCCTCCAGCGAAAGGAACACCAGTCGTGACCAAGCCCGTCGTCGTTTACGGCGCGTCCGGCTACACCGGCCGCCTGATCTGCGAATACCTCCGCGAGTACAACGTGGCATTCACCGCCGCCGGCCGGGACAAGGCCCGGGTCCAGGCCGCGCTCGACCACATTCCCGGCCTCGACACCGTGGACCACGAGGTGGTCGAGGTATCGCACGAAACCGGCCCGCTCACCGAGCTTTTCCAGGACGCGTCAGTCGTGTGCAACACCGTCGGCCCGTTCAGCGAGTACGGCCACGAGGTCGTCCAGGCTTGCCTCGAATCCGGGACGCACTATCTCGACACCACCGGCGAGCAGGATTGGCTGATCTCCGCCGAAGAGCGCTACGGCGCGGACATGGCCGCCAAGGGCCTGCTGCTCTCCCCCGGCATCGCGCAGATGTACACCACCGGCGAGATCGCGGCGAACCTCTGCCTCGAGACTCCCGGACTGGACACTTTGGACATCCTGGTGTTCTGGAAGGGTTACCCCACAGTCGCTTCCACGCAGACCATCCTGGTGAACGCCGCGCTGTCCGCCGCGTATTACCTGGAGCAGAACGAATACGCGGCCTGGCCTGCCGACGGCGGGCTGCAAGAGGTCACCGTGCCGGGGCACCACGAGATCGGGCTCGCGCTGCCGTGGGGCGGCACGTCGCATCCGGTGTGGTTCAAGAACGATCCGCGCGTGGCCAACGTGAAAGCGGTCGGCGGCGTGTTCGACCGGGCACTGATGCAAGGTGTGCCGCAGATTGTCGCGGCCGTCCTGGAGCAGGTGAAAGACCTGCAGCTGGAAGAAAAGCTCAAGGTGCTGCACGAGCAGGCGGCCGCGGTCCGGGACGAAATGCCGCCGAGGGAAAACCAGCGGATCAATACGTCGCTGGACTCGGTGCACGCGTCCGGCCCGCTCGGTCGCGCGCACTGCGTGATCTACGGGACCTGCAACTACAAGCAGACCGGGCTGATGCAGGCGTACGCGGCGTATTCGCTTCTGCAGCAACCCCCGCGGCGGGCCGGGTTCGCGTCGGCGTGCCAGGCGTTCGGGCACCGCGAACTGCTCGGCGTGCTGCGGTCGTTCGGGCTGGTCTCGAATCCGGTTCTGACGGTGCAGTCCTGAGACGGGGAGACGAGCGGTGCGACTGACCGACTATCTCGACAAGGGCGCCTCGCTGGGCCCGTCGGCCCCGTGTTTGACCACGGACGGCGGATCGCTCAGCTACGGCGAGGTCCAGCAGCTGTCCTGGCAGGTCGCCAGGGCGCTCGCCCGTTCCGGCGTGCGACCGGGCGACAAGGTGGCGATCCTCTCCGCCAACGACCCGGTGTCGTTCGGGTGCGTCTTCGGCATCAGCCGGGCAGGGGCGGTGTGGTGCCCGGTCAACCCGCGCAACGAAGCGGCGGAGAACCGGGAGCTGCTGGACCTGTTCGACTGCACGTGCCTGCTCGTGCAGGAGTCGTTCGCACCGCTCGTCTCCCGGATCGCCGATCAGCTGCCGAAGCTGACCACGGTGGTGTGCCTCGACGGCTCGTTCCCCGGCGCGATCCCGCTGGCCGAATGGCTCGACGGGCTTCCCGGCACGCCGTGGCAGGCCGGTCCGCCGGACGACACGGTGATGCTCGTGGGCACCGGCGGCACCACCGGGCGGCCGAAAGGCGTGGTGCTGACCGGGCACAACGTCGAAACCATGTCGGCGCTGACGTTGATGAGCTACCCGTTCCAGCCGCGCCCGCGCTACCTCGCGCTGGCTCCGCTCACGCACGCCGCCGGGGTGCTGTGTTTCCCAGTTCTGGCACTGGGCGGCGAAATCGTGGTCATGCCGTCGCCGGATCTCGGCCGGTTCCTCGAACTGATCGAGCGGCACCGGATTACCCACACCTTCCTGCCGCCGACGCTGATTTACCTGCTGCTGGACCATCCGGAACTGTCTGCGACGGACTTCAGTTCGCTGGAATGCCTGTGGTACGGGGCCGCGCCGATGTCCGCTGCCCGGCTGGAGGAAGCGATCGCCCGGATCGGGCCGGTGCTCGGACAGCTGTTCGGGCAAAGCGAAGCGCCGATGATGATCTCGACCCTGGCTCCCGCCGACCATTTCCATCCGGACGGTTCCCTGGCACGCGAACGCTTCACCTCAGCGGGTCGTCCGACGCCGCTGACGCAGGTGGCGATCATGGCCGAAGACGGAACCCTCCTGCCGCGCGGCGAACGCGGCGAGATCGTGGTGCGCGGACCGCTCGTAATGCCGGGGTACTACCGGAACCCCGACGCCACCGCGGAAGTCAGCAGGCACGGCTGGCACCACACCGGCGACATCGGCTACCTCGACGAGGAGAACTTCCTGTACGTCGTGGACCGGGCGAAAGACATGATCATCACCGGCGGGTTCAACGTCTACTCGGCCGAGGTGGAGCAGGCACTGATGACGCATCCGGCGGTGCAGGACTGCGCGGTGGTGGGCTTGCCGCACGAAAAGTGGGGCGAGCAGGTGACCGCGGTCGTCCAGCTGCACCAAGGACGTACCGCTGCCGCTGATGAACTGCGGGCCACGGTGAAGGAGCTGCTCGGCAGCGTGAAGACTCCGAAGGAGGTCTTGCTCTGGCCGGACCTGCCGCGGTCGAAGGTCGGAAAGGTACTGAAGACCGACGTGCGGACGCAACTGCTGGCCGAACGGCCGGGCGATTAGAACTGCCCGCCGCCGGCGTGCAGCGTCTGGCCGGTGACCCAGCGGGCCTGGTCCGACGCCAGGAACCCCACGATGTCCGCGATGTCGCCGGGTTCGGCGATCCGGCCGAGCGGCGTCTGCTTCGCGCTGTACTCGACCACGCCCGGCGGCCCGTCGGCGAGGAGCGCGTCCGTGCGGACCGCGCCCGGAAGCACGCTGTTCACCGTCACTCCGCGCGGGCCGAGTTCCTTCGCCAGCACGCGCACGAACTGGTCTCCGGCGGCCTTCGCGGCACCGTAGATCCCGGTGCCGGGCCGGGCTGTCTGGACCACTCCGCTCGACATCACGACGATCCGGCCGCCGTCGCGCACCCGCCGGGCCGCCTCGCGCAAAGCGACGAAGGTGGGTCGCAGGTTGGTGCCGAAGATCAGGTCGTAGATCTCGTCGGTAGCCTCGGCGAGCGGCACGAACCGGGCGATCCCCACGTTCGCGACGACCACGTCGAGACCGCCGAATTCCTGTTCCGTGCGGTCGAAAAGGCCACGCAGCTGGGCGTCGTCGGTGACGTCCGCGCGCAGGGCGACCGCCTGGCCGCCGTCCGCGCGGATCTTGGCGACGACAGCCTCTGCCGAGTCTTGATCGGAGCGATAGTTGACCGCGACCGAGAACCCGTCGGCACCCAGCCGTTCCGCGACCGCCCTGCCGATCCCGCGCGAACTCCCGGTGACCAACGCGACGCCCGTTCCCCTCTGCATGGCGCCAGTTTAGCGGTGCCCGAAGTGCTCGCCTTCGTCCGCGAAACCATGCATGGCAAGGAAAACCATCGCCGCTACGGCGAACATCAGCAGAATTCCGACCGCCAGCTTCCGCCGCGGCGGCGCGGCTCCGAAGTCTGTGACCAACTGGTGTCCGGCCAGCAGAAGCAGTGGCTGCCAGCTGGGCCTCGGCGCAGGTGCGGGCAGGTCCGCGACCACCGCGTCCAGCTCGTGCCGGTACTGCGCCGCGTAGACGACCGTGACCCGTTCCTCAACCTCGGCCAGGCTCAGCCGTCCTTCGCCCGCCGCGTTGTTCAGGGCTTTCGTCGTCTGCTCGCGTTCGGCGTCGGAGCAGCGGACGGGTCGATCGTCAGTCATGTTTTCCTCCCGGATACGACTGGAATCAGCCGAACCGCCACCTTCGCCAGCGGTTCGCGGACCACGAGCCCAAGCGCCCCGATTCCGGCCCCGACCACGAACCCGGCGAGCACGTCGTGCGGGTAATGCGCCCCGACGTACACCCGCGAAATCCCCATCAGCACCGCGAAAACGAGCGCCCAGAGTCCCCATTTGCGGTTGACCAGCAGCAACGCCACCGCGAACGCGGCGACGATGACCGTGTGGTTGCTGGGAAACGCGTAGTCGGCCGGCGGATCGCACGGCAGCAGCGTGTGCACGCCCGGAACCACGCGACACGGCCGGATCTCGGCGAAGACCGACTTCAGCACGGTGTCCACGGCGAGCGCCGCCGCGATCGCGGTCGGCACCCACGCCGCGGCCGCCAGCGCCGCCGGTCCCCTGGTCCGCGCTCGCCAGAGCAGCGCGAGGATCACCGGTGCCACCAGGAAAACCCCGTACTCGCTGAAGGTCGTCGCGATGCCCGCCAGCCAGTGTTGTGACCAGGCGAAATCCGTGACGTCGCGATACAGGCCAGCGTCGATCATCGCGTCACGCTCCGGCGGGCTCGGACGAGTTCGACCAGCAGCGGGCTCAGCGAAAGCAGCACCACCACGGCGATGATCGGCAGCAGGTACGTGTCGATATTGGGTACCGACGCCCCCAGCGCGTACCCGGCGAGCGTGACCCCGACCGTCCACAGCAGACCGCCGATCACCTGCCACAACGCGAATTTCGCGGCGGGCATCCCGGCGATGCCGACGAGCGGGTTCAGCACGGTCCGGACCACCGGGATGAACCGCGCCAGCACGACCGCCTTGCCCAGCCCGTACCGGCTGAGCAGCGCCGATCCGCGCGCGACGCCCTCGTGCAGGTGCTTGCTGCGCACGCGGACGAGCAGCGCGCCTCCCCCGCGCCGGCCGAGGACGAATCCGGCCTGCGCGCCGAGCAGTGCGCCGGCCGCCGCGGCGACGATGACGGCCGCGAGCGACAGGTGCAGTTTCGACGAGGCCGCCAGCACCCCGGCGGTGAACAACAGCGAATCGCCCGGCAGGAAGAAGCCCACGAGCAGGCCGGTCTCGGCGAACATCACCGCGAAGACGCCGAGCGGGCCGAACGCGGCCAGCAGCCACTTCGGGTCGAGCATGCCCACCTCCAACTACTACACAACTGTCGAAATTCTACATGAACGTAGTAGCGGGCTGGGCTGCTTCGACAAACCGGTAGAATTTGGGCCATGCGCAACGGACGGGGCGAGAGCGCCCGGCGGGCTCCCGGCGAGCTGGAGGCCGAGGTGCTCGCGGTGCTGTGGGAATCCGACGAGCCGATGTCGGCCGCCGGCGTGCAGGAACGGATTGGCGGCGGACTGGCCTACACCACCGTCGTGACGATCCTGTCCCGGTTGTTCGAGAAGGGCGTCGCGACGCGCGAGAAGCAGGGGCGCTCGTTCACCTACCGCGCCGCCGACGACGAACCCGGGCTCGCCGCCCGCCGGATGAGCAAGGTGCTCGACGCCGAAGCCGACCGGTCCAGCGTGCTGGCGAAATTCGTGTCGAACCTGTCCGAATCGGACGAGGCCGTGCTGCGCGACCTGCTGCACCAGAACGGCGGTTGACCGTGAACCTCGACCTGCTCGTTCCGCTGCTGCTGCCGCTGGCGTCCTGGCCGGTGGCGCGCTGGGTCGCGCCCCGGTTGTCGCCGCGGCTGGGCAGCTGGCTGCTCGCCGGTTCCGCGCTGGTGCTCGCCGTCGGCAGCACGGCGACGCTCGCGGTCCTCGCGGCGGCGGGGCTCGCGCAGCTGCCGTTCGTCGGCGAGCTGGGCGATTTCTCCGCGGTCGCGTTCCGCGGGGCCGACGCGGTGAACCTGCCGCTGGCGATCGCCAGCGGGGTCGCGCTCGTCGTCGCCGGGGTCGCGTTGACGCGGGCGGCGACGCAGCACGTGCGCTGGCACCGGAAGGTGCATGCCGAACTGAACGCGCACACCCGCGAGGCTGGCTTCGTGCTGCTGCCGGGCGAGGAACCGGTCGCGTTCGCGGTGGCTGGCGGGGGCGGCCGGATCGCGGTGTCCAGCGGGATGCTCGCGGCGCTGGAACCGCAGGAACGCCGCGCGTTGCTTGCCCACGAACGCGCGCATTTGCGGCTGCGGCACCACGTTTTCGCGGCGATCGTGACGGTGGCGACCACGGTCAACCCCGTGCTGCGCCCGCTCGGCGCGGCGGCCCGGTTCGCGCTGGAACGCTGGGCGGACGAGGCGGCCGCGGACCGCGTCGGCGACCGGAAACTGGTGGCCACGGCGGTCGCGAAGGCCGCGCTGGCCAGCCGGTCCCAGCCGTCGCTCGCGCTGGCCGCGACCGGCGGGCCGGTGCCGCAACGCGTGCGTGCGCTGCTTTCCGTCCCGTCGTCCGGTTCGCGGCGGAATCCGTTGGCGGCAGTGGCCGTGGCGGTCGTGCTGGGTGCGTGCGCCTGGTCAGCGGCCAGCACGCTCGACGCGGCGACCGATCTCCACTCCGGACTCGAGACCGCGCAGCACGCCGCTTGCGTGCTCGCGCAGGGGACCCACGGCGAACCCGCGCTCCCGGCATTCCGACACCAGCACCGGGACTGCGCCGAGCGCTGACCGCCACGCTCCCGGCGCGGCGGCGACGTCGGAGTCGTGCAGCAGAATCGTGCCGCCGCCGGTCAGCCTTCGGCACACGGTGCGCACGACCGAGCGCGGAGTGGCGCAACTGGTCCAGTCAAATCCCCAGGTGCTCCACAAAACGGGCTGAAGTCCGAGCACGCGCGCCGAGAGCAGGGCGCTCGCGCTGAACACTCCGTACGGCGCGCGCAACCACTGCGGTCTCGTGCCGGTGATGAGTTCGATCAGGTCGACGGTGTGCGCCAGTTCGTCGTGCAGGGCCTTCGGGGAGCGGCGCAGGAAGCAGCGGTGATCCCAGCCGTGGACTGCGACCTCATGCCCGGCGGCGGCGATCTCCCGGCCTAGTTCCGGTGCGGCGGCCAGTTCCCGGCCCAGTACGAAGAAGGTCGCGCGGATGTCCAGTTTTTCGAGGGTTCGGAGGAATTGCGGCGTGGACTCCGGGTTGGGGCCGTCGTCGAAAGTCAGCACCACGTGGCTGGGGTCGCCTCGTCCGGCGAGTTTTGCCGTCCGCAGCTGCGGTACGAACAATGCGGCTGGCGCTGCGTGTGCGACGGCTGCCGCGGCGAGTCCGCGGATCATCCCGCTGCCTTGACCGGTCGGCGCAGCAACCACTCGATCGCCTCGGTCAGTTCGCTCGGCGAATGGACCCACGGGACGATGCCGTCGTTGTGCAGCACGGCAGCGTTGGCTCGGCCGTGGCCGGGCAGGCAGCGGTAGGTCAGCACCGGGAGGCCGGTCGCGAGCGCCTCCGACGTCGTCAGCCCGCCCGCGTTCTGCACCACGACGTCGCACGCGCGCATCAGTTCCGGCATCCGGTCGACCCAGCCGAAAACGTGCCGATGTCCGGTTTTCCGTAATCGTTCCGCCAGCGCTCCGTTGCGGCCGCACACTACGACCGGTTCGACCAGGCCGGTCGCGAGGAGGTCGTCGGCGGTCTGTCCGATTTGGCCTACGCCCCAGGATCCGGCCACGACCAACGCGAGCGGGCCGTCGTGCGGAAGACCGAAGGTGAGCCGGAGCCGCAGCCGTTCGGTGATCCCGGCGGCGGGTCGGAAGGCGGGTGCGACCAGCGGACGCGAGACGAGCGTGCGACCGGCCCCGAGCGCTCGGGCTTGGCGGGCGGCGGTTTCGTTGGGAGCGACGGTGAGCGTCGCGTGCGGGCTCACGCACAGGCGGTGCACTGACGGGTCGGTGAGGTAGACGACCAGCGGCGCGGTCAGTTCGTTGGACCGCCGCAGCCGGGCGACCGCGTGCGTCGCAAGCGGATAGGTCGAGACGACGACGTCGGTGTTCTCCCCCAGCAGCTCACGCAGTCGCGGCGTAGCGAGGCCGGCGAACCGACGGGCGGCTCCGGCCAGCGCGGGGGTGCCCAGTGCGCTGAGCAGCCAGTCCCAGCTGCGCGGCACGGTGTTGAGCTGCCGGTAGTAGGCGCCGCAGAGCAGTTCGCCGAGTCTTCCCGGCAGCAGGTCCAGGAAATCGGCGCGGACGACGTGTGCGCCGCGGCTGGAAAACCACCGGTCCAGCTCCCTGGCGGCACCGTCGTGTCCCGCTCCGATCCGGGCGGACACGATCACCACGCGGGCCATCGGGCACCTCTTTCTGCTTCTACACGGCTGTAGTAAAACTACATCCCTGTAGAATGAGAGTCGAGGCCGGACCGCCCGCGGCGATACACCCTCGGTCCGACATTCCGGGCGCCCTCTCCGCAATTTGGGGTAAGCGGTAACCCGTCCAGGTGAGACGCCCGCTACCGTGGGTCTTTCGACCACCGGATGTGGCAGGAAGAGGAACCCCGATGCGTCGCAAGACTTCCAGCGCGCTCCGCGTCGCCCAGGTGCTCCTGGCCGTCGTCTCGCTGCTGGTCCTCGGCGGCACCGCGTTCGCGTGGTCGAAGCTGAACCAGATCACCGACGGCCTGACCAGGTCCGATGTGATCGGTTCCGGGTCGAACTCGCCGATGGACGAGCAGAACATCCTGATGGTCGGCCTCGACACGCGCACCGACGCGGAGGGCAATCCGCTGCCCGATGACGTACTCGACCAACTGCACGCGGGCGGCGCCGAGGACGGCGGCGACACGACGGACACGATGATCGTCGTGCACATCCCGGCGGGCGGCGGGAACGCCACGGCCATCTCGATCCCGCGTGACTCGTATGTCCAGCTTGCCGGGAAGTTCGGGAAGCACAAGATCAACTCGGCTTATACGTATGGGCAGACTGCTCGGAAGAACGAGCTGAAGGCTCAGGGGGAGTCTGGGCCTCAGCTGGAGACGGACTCGGCGCAGGCTGGGGCCAAGACGGCGATCGAGACTGTGCAGCAGTTGACCGGGCTGACCATTACGCACTATGCGGCGGTCAATCTGGCTGGGTTCTACTACGTGAGCCAGGCTGTGGGCGGAGTTCCGGTTTGCCTTAAGGCCCCGGTTCGGGATTCTTACTCTGGGGCTAATTTCCCTGCTGGGCCGCAGAATGTTGCCGGAGCGCAGGCGTTGCAGTTCGTGCGGCAGCGGCATGGGTTGCCCAATGGGGACTTGGATCGGATCAAGCGGCAGCAGGTCTTCATGGCGAGTATGGCTAAGACTATTCTTTCCGCTGGCACGTTGACGGATCCGGGTAAGTTGGATGCGTTGATCGGGGCGGTCAAGAAGGCTGTCGTTGTTGATACCAACTGGGATTTGCTCGGGTTTGCTCAGCAACTGCATGGGATGAGTGCTGGGAGTATCAACTTTGTCACCGTGCCGGTGGTTAGCATTACTTTGAAGACGCCTAATGACGGGGATGCCGTGCAGGTGGATCCTCAGCAGGTGCAGAAGTTTGTCCGGGAGCAGACCGGGGCTGCTACTTCTGCTCCGTCTTCTTCTGCGCCGCCGTCTTCGGCTGCTGGGGATCCTGCGTTGGCTTCTTATGTGGTGGATGTGCGGAACTCGTCTGGGGTGGACGGGTTGGCCAACCGGGTTGCGGACAAGCTTGCTGCTGCTGGGTATCAGCGGGGGTCTGTGACTAATAGTGCTACTCGGCGGACTTCTACCGTCTATTACGGGCGGGGGCAGCGTAGTCAGGCTGAGAGTATCGCGGCGAAGCTCGGTGGGGTTGCGGTGGCTTCGGATAGTTCTTTGGACAAGGATCATTTCCGGGTTTATTTAGGGCAGAAGTATTCGGATGATTCTGGGGTGCATCCGGCTTCTGCTCCGGCGGTTATGGAGCCTCCTGCCGGGGGTGCTCCGGAGATTACTGCTGATGGGGTTACTTGTGTGAACTGATCCGGCTCGTGCTTCGCACATCGCGGGTCGGGAGTGCGGTGGGACACCCCGAAGCTTGATTGTGATGACGGTCTGGGGTGGTGTGGGTGCACCGATCGTTGGGTGCATCGGCTGCGGGTTGGTGAGCAGGGTGCTTGGCTTGGGTGCGCCGGTTGCGAGCTGGTGGGTGGGGTGCGCGGCCTGAGCACATCGGCTGCGAATTGGCGGGCAGGGCGCATGGCTTGGGTGCACCGGTTGCGAGCTGGTCGGTGAGGCGCGCAGCTTGAGTGCACCGGCAGGGATTGGCGGGCGGGGCACGCGGCTTGAGCGCTTGGTGAGGATGAGTTCGCGACCGCCGGTTGTGGGGGTCGTGGAGCGCCCCAATGTGGCATTGGGTGCATCTGACGCACCCAATGTGGCGTTCGGTGCATGCGATGCAACCAATGCCACATTGGGGCGCATCCCGCGCGCTGGCGAACTGAGGAAAACGGGCGGTGCGTGAAGGGGCCCCTCACGGACGGCGGTGGGTCGTGAGGGGAACCCTGACGGAATCAGCGGACGTGAGGGTGGCCCTCACGGCACCTTGTCGTCCGTGAAGGGCTCCTTGAGGGAACCCAAGTCGGTGAAGGGGTCCCTCACGGACCGGACGCGCGTCGTGAGGGTGGCCCTCACGCACCGGCCGCGGGGGCGTGAAGGGCTCCCTGAGGGAATTAGATTCCCCCAAGGAGCCCTTCACGGACTTCCCAGGCGGGGAAGCAAAACGGGCCGGTCCTAATAGGACCGGCCCGTTGCTAAAGCAGGGTCAAGCAGAGTAAATCAGGCGTTGCTGCGACGACGGCGAACCACCAGGATCATCGCGCCGCCCGCGATGACCAGGGCTGCGCCGATTCCGATGGGCAGGGCGGCGTTCACGCCGGTGTTCGCCAGCGGGGTCTGGCCCGAGTTGTTGCCGGCCGCGGGGGCGGTCGTGGCGGGTGCGGTGGTGACCGGGCCCGTTTCGGTCCAGGTGCCGGTTGCGGCGGCCTCGACCGCGCTCTTCTGCGACTGTGCCACGATCAGCGACTGCGCCGGGTTGCTGTCGTAGTTCTTGGCCACGAACAGGCGGCCCGTGTTGACGTCGCCGGTGGCCTTGATCGCGAGTTCGGCCGTGCCGGGCTTCGCGTCCTTCGGGACGTCCAGGAACAGCTTCGTGCCGTTCTTGATCGCCGAGGACTTGATCTCCTCGCCGTTTTCGCCAACGACCTTCACACCCTCGGGGAGCTTGCTCGTGAAGTCGGTGACGCTGCCGGTGGTGGCGATGGTGAACGGGCCGATCTTGGTGCCCGCTTCGCCGGTCGCCTTCGCCGGGGTGATGCTCAGCGCCGGCTTCTTCTCCTCGACGCCGGTGTTGGCGTCGCCGGTGAGGTACTTGTACAGCGCGAGAACGTCGGCCGCTTCGTCCGGGGAGCCGTTGGCCAGCGGGTTCTCGGCGTCGAGGTCCTTCGCGTCGCTGTAGTGCCACACCGCGGCCTGGGTCGCGGTCAGCGCTTCCTTCGTGGACAGACCGTCGTGGAGCTCGACGCCCTTGCCGCTCAGCGCCTTCTCGATGGAGGCGACGTCCTGCGACGGGTAGCTGTGGTGCAGCACCCAGTTGATGTTCTTGTTGTTCTTGCGGAACGGCGACTTCGCGTCGGGGTAGTCGTTCCAGGCGTGCTCGACCATGGTCTCGCCGAAGCGTGCGCCGACCTCGATCTGCACGCAGTACATCTTCGAGATGGCGCCGTCGGACAGCTTGAAGTTGAACAGCGTCGTCTGGACCTTGCCCTTGTCGGCGATGTTGACGTCGAAGCCCGACGTGCCGCCGTACACCAGCTCGCCCGAGGCCGCGCCGCTGCGCGCCGTGGGGGCGTTGTCGTCCGCGAGGGCGACCGGCGCGGCGATCATGAGCGCCGCTGCCGCGGAAGCCGCCGCGGCCCCTCCCCGGACCAGAATTGACCTGCCGTGCATGCTTTCTCCCATCGAGTCCCGAACCACGAACGACGGACCGCGTGAGACCACATCTCCCCGACCACGGCGGCCACCAATTCGGGTGAAGAATCCACCCAGTCAAGCGATGGCGAAGCATACACAGGGCTCACATGTGCACTGTGGGTGGTCCCCTGAATGCGCTTCTGTACCTTCAGGGGGAGTCGTTCCTCCCCTTGCGTTGCTCTGGGTAGATATGCGAAGAGCTGCGGAAACCGAGAGAAAAGGCGCAGAACGTTGAACAAGCAACCATCGGCGGACGTGCTGGACGCGTTCGGCTGCGCCGAGGACCCGGTTCGGTTGGAGGGCGGGAAAGGCGAGACCTGGCGCGCCGGGGACGTCGTGCTGAAACCGGTGGAGTTCGCTCCGGAAACGCGATGGCGGGCGGCGGCGCTCGCCGAGGTGGCGGAATCGGCGGAGTTCCGGATCGCTCGTCCGCTTCAGGCTCGCGACGGGGAATGGATCGCGGGAACATCCGTCGGCCAGAATTCATCCGGCGGTCATCCGTCGCTCGGCTGGGAGGCGAGCCGGCTCGTCCCCGGCCGTCCGGACACTTCCCGGCCCGACGACGCGATTCGGGCCGGGATCGCGTTCCATCAAGCGATCGCGCACCTGCCGCGGCCGGATTTCCTCGATTTCCGCACTGACCCCTGGGCTATCGGAGACCGCGTCGCCTGGGCGGAATTGCCGCCCGAAGGCACGGCGCTCGCTCGTGACCTCCTCCGCCCGTTGCTCGAGGCGCGCCGTCCGGTCGAGCCGGCCGCGCAGGCGGTGCACGGCGACCTTCCCGGCAACGTCCTGTTCGCTCCGGGACAGCCGCCCGCGGTGATCGACTGGGCGGTCTACTGGCGTCCCCCGGCCTGGGCCGCCGCGGTGGCGGTCGCCGACGCGTTGTGCTGGTACGGCGCGACTCCCGGGCTGATCGACCGCTGGGCGCATCTGCTGGAATGGCGGCAGATGCTGATCCGCGCGCTCGTCTACCGGATCGTCACGCACGACATCTCCGGCTCCTGGACGCCCGACCAGATCGCCGCCTACCAGCCCGCGGTCGAGTCCGTGCTCAGTTGACGAGGTTCTCCAGCGGCTCGCCCTTCGCGTAGTGCGCGAGCTGGCGTTCAGCCAGCCGCTTCGCGCGCGGGTAGAACGAGTCCGAACCGCCGGCGATGTGCGGGGTGATGATCGCGCCGTCGAGGGTCCACAGAGGATGGTCGGCGGGCAGTGGTTCCGGGTCCACGACGTCGAGCGCGGCGCGCAGGCGACCGGCGGAAACCTCGGCGGTGAGCGCGTCGGTGTCCACAGCAGTGCCGCGGCCGACGTTCACGACCAGCGCGGTGTCCGGCAGCAGCGCCAGTTCCTTGGCCCCGAAGAGGCCGCGCGTCTGCGCAGTGTCGGGCAGGACCAGGACCACGATGTCCGCGGTCGGCAGGAGCTCCGGCAGTTCGTCGATGCCGTGCACGCCGGAGCGCGCGGTGCTGGCGACCCGGCCCACCTCGGCCTCGCCGGCCTCCAGGTACCGCTCGATGGCTTGTCCGATCGAGCCGTAGCCGACCAGCAGGACGCGGCAGTCGGCGAGCGAGCGCGTGTGCACCCGGTCCCACGAGCCCTTCTGCTGCTGCGCGAACCAGCGCGGGAAATACCGTTGCGCGGCAAGGATCAGCGCGAGCGTGTGCTCGGCGACGCTGAGGTCGTGCAGGCCCCGGCCGTTCGCCAGCTGCACGCCGGACGGGACGAGCGGCAGCAGATTGTCGTACCCGGCGGAAAGCGTCTGGACCGCGCGCAGCGACGGAAGTTCCGGGATGAGCTTCGCCGCCGCCGGGCCCTGGTCGTAGGGCAGGACGTAGAACTCGACGTCGTCGAGGCCGTCCGGCGGGGTGCCGCGGCCGTCCCAGACGACCGCGTTCAGTTCGGCCGGAACGGAAATGTCGGACCAGGGCACCAGTACACGCGCGGTCATGCTCGCCTTTCCTTCGTCTTCACCGGAACCGCGAGCACCAGCACCGCGGCTGCGGCCATTGTCCCCGCCAGCATCAGGAACGCGGCAGCCGTGCTGCCGGTGGCGGATTCGAGCCAGCCGACCAGGTAGGTCCCGAGGAACCCGCCGAGCGCGCCGGCGGCGTTGACCACGGCTACCGCCACCCCGGCGGTCCGCTGCGGCAGGAGTTCGGAAATCATCGCGAAGAACGGGCCGTACGGCGCGTACAAGGCGACCGCGGCGATCGCCAGCAGCACGAACGCCCACCAAAACTGCTGCTTGCCCAAGAGATACGAGCCGTAGAACGCGACCGCGCCGGCGAGCAGCCACGGCCACACGAACCGCCGCCGCGCCCCGGTCCGGTCCGAACCGCGCGAGTTGATCAGCATCGCCACCACGGCGAACGCGTACGGGATCGCCGACAGCAAACCGGTCGCGCCGATCCCGGCCGACGAGCCCGCCTTGACGATCGACGGCAGCCAGAACACGAAGCCGTACACGCCGATGCTCCACAACAGATACTGCGCGGCCAGCAGCAGAACCGCCTTGGACCGCAACACTTCCCGCACGGGCCGCTCAGCCGGTTCCGGCAGCTGCGCCTGCTCCGCGGCGATCGCGCTTTCGACCGCGGCACGGCCGGCCGGGTCGAGCCACGAAGTGTCGGCGGGCCGGTCGCGGACCTGCGCGCGGAAGACGAAAGCCCAGATCAGCGCCGGAATTCCCTCGATGATGAACATGCCGCGCCAGGACGTCGCCTCGATCAGATACCCGGACGCCGCCGACAGCCACATCACCGTCACCGGGTTGCCCAGGATCAGGAAAGCGTTGGCCCGGCCGCGTTCGGCCTTCGTGAACCACCGGGCGAGCAGCACGACGAGCGCGGGCAGCACCGCCGCTTCCACCGCGCCGAGCAGGAACCGGACCACGATCAGCACCGGCACCGAACTGAGCAGGCCCTGCGCGGTCGCCAGGACTCCCCACGCGAGCACCGACCAGAAGATCAGGCTCCGCACGCTGCGGCGGTCGGCGTAGAGCACGCCCGGGACCTGCAGCAGGAAGTAGCCGAGGAAGAACGACGCGGCGATCAGGCCGGACGTCGTGCTCGTGAGGTGCAGTTCCTCCGCCATGCCGCCCGCGGTCGCGATCGAGAAGTTCGACCGGTCGAGGTAGGCGAGGCTGTAGGTGACGAAGACGATCGGGATCAGCCGCAGCCAGCGCTGCCTCCCGAGCGTGCCCGCCTGCTCGACGGTGTTCATCCGGTACTCCTGTCGCCGCTGACCCAAGTCCTTGACGAGCTTTCCGTCATATGGAAAGCTATTCCGCAATGCGGTGAGAGGCAGTGTGCGTCGCCGCGCGCGGGACGTCAAGGGGGTCCGATGACGGACATGGTCGGCAAGGCTTTGCGGGTGCTGTCCCTGCTCGGCGGCTACCCCGAGGGCGTGCCGCTGTCCGAGCTCGCGCGCGCCGCCGGGTATCCGGTGAGCACCACGCATCGATTGCTCAGCTCCTTGCAGAGCGAGGGATTCGCGCGCAATGACCCGGTGTCGAAGCGGTATTCGCTGGGGCTGCGGCTGTTCGAGCTGGGCCAGTCGGTGTCGCAGGCGCGCGGGTTCGCCGGTGTCGCGCTGCCGGTGATGCAGAAGCTGTCCGCGGAGACCGGCGAGCCGACGCTGCTGGCCGTGCTGGACGGGCACAACCAGGTTTACGTGCACTCGGTGCAGGGGTCGCAGCGGCTGCAGATCCGCGGCGAACCGGGCGCGCGCGGGCCGTTGCACTGCACGTCGATGGGGAAATGCCTGGTCGCGTTCGCGCCGAACCGGGATGAACTGGTCGCTTCGCTTGGACTGCCCGCGCTGGGCCCGCGCACGATCACTTCGCGCGAGGCGTTCGCGGCGGAGATCGCGGCGGTGCGCGAACGTGGTTACGCGATCGCTGACGAGGAGCACGAGGAAGGCATCCGCGCGGTCGGCGTTCCGATCCGGACTCCGGACGGGACTGCGATCGCCGCGTTGTCCACCGCGGCACCGGCTTACCGGCTAAGCGTGGCTCAACTTGAGGAGTTCGTGCCCGCTTTGCGTGCTGCCGCGCGGGAATTGGCGGCGCTGTTGCCCCGGTGAGCGCTTACGCGCCGATCTCGCCCCGGATCCACGAGACGAGCTGGTCGACGCGCGCCGCGGTTTCGATGCCGGGCTGAGGACAGTCCGGTCCGAAGTTCTCGACCGCGATCAGCGTGTTCTTGCCCTTCACCGGCACGAAGAACGGCGAACCCGAGTCGTCCGGGCACGGGCTGTTCTCGACGGTGCGCTTCTTCAGCGGTTCGAGGGTGATCTCGTTCTTGCGCACTTCGTCGACCTGGAAGTCGCCGCGTTTGATGTGGTCGGTCTGCACGATGACCTTCGAGGACAGCGAACCCCAGCCGACGAACGTCGTGTGCTGCCCCGGATCCGGCGGGCCGTCCGGCAGCGCGAGCGGTTCGATGTCGGTGACCGGCTCGGACAGCTTGGCGAGCGCGAGGTCGTTCACCGCGGACTGGCGCGTGTCCACGATCTTCAGCACGTGCCCGCGCGGATCGGAGTCGGTGAGCTTCCCGATCGCGGCGGTCATCGTGTAGTCGGGTTTGCCGCTGACGCGCGTGCCGTCGAGGTCGTGGAAGCAGTGCCCCGCGGTGACGATCCACTGCGGGGCGATCAGCGACCCGCTGCACCCGCCGGTGCGGACGCCGCCGCCCTTCTCCGGAATGTCCTTTGAGGACAGTTTGACGCTGAACGGGGTCGGATGATCAGGCAGCGCGGGCGGCTGCGCGGAGGACTTGCCGCCGGTGTTGCCGGTGCCGCCGCTGACTGTGCTGCTGGCGTTGCCCGCGTTGCCGCCGGCGCTGCGCGCGACGGCGACGTTCGACACCGGTTTGGCCGTCTCCGCCTCCGCCGTCCGGTGCAGGCCGACGTAGGCCCCGGCGAGCCCGGCCCCCAGCACCGTGGCAGCCGCCACGGCGCCCAGCCGAAGGCTCGCCCGCTGAGCGGAACGTGACTTTGCGTGCACCACGGGGTCCAAGATAGCGAAGTTGTTAACCCGAATGAGTGAGAGTGCCCGATTAATCCGGTGACCAGGGTAGAAACTGACGGCCTCGATACGCCGGGTTCGGTGTTGGTCACGGAATGCTAACGGCGGCGGGGTGTTTTGCCTGGAGGCTGGGCCGTTTGGCGGCACGGGAGCGGATTGTGGGGGTTGCTCCCGATCAGCGGGACATCTGCGGGGCTGGCTCGGGCGGGCTCGGTTCGGGCGGGCTCAAGTGGGGCGGGCCCGGCTCAGGGAGGCCCGGGGCGGGCAAGGTCGGGCCGGGCGGGCTCGGCTCAGGCGGGCGCGGGTTGGGCGGGCCCGGCTCGGCGGGCTCGGGGCGGGTCGGGCAGGTTCGGGCCGACTCGGGTCGGGCGGGCTCGGCTCAGGCGGGCGCGGGTTGGGCGGTCTCGTCCGAGCGGCGTCGGGTTGGGCCGCCTCGATCGGGTTGCTCGGGTGCGCGGAGGGTGAGCAGGTGGCGGTGTCGGCCAGGGCGCTGCGGAGGACCGGCCGACGAAACGTGCCGGACGGCCCTCGCTCTCGCCGAAGTCCGTGAAGGGCTCCTTGAAGGAATCTGGTTCCCTCAAGGAGCCCTTCACGGACCACTGGCATCACGCGCCTGGTCCGCCGCGGCTGGGGCGCGCGCCGGATCTCGGCCGCTGCTGCACGATCTCCTCCCGCAGCCGGGAGCCCGGCGGCTAAGCAGCGGGCAAGTACCGCGGAGCATGCCGAGCGTGTGCCGCCTGCTCGTACGCGTAGGCGAAGTTGAGCAGCTGCGCATCGTGATACTTCGTGCCGAGGAACGAGACCCCGACCGGCAATGGACCCGCGAAGCCGGCTGGCACGGTGATGTTCGGGTAGCCCGCGACGGAAGTGTTCCGGGTGCTGCTCATGAACTTCGGGTCGCCTGGGCGGTCCAGCGGCGAAGCGGGCAAGCCGCTCAGGGTGATGATTGCGTCGAGGCTCTTCGAGGCAAGGACGTCGTCGATCGACCGTTGTGCGATGCCCGTCGCGGCGGCGCGCTGGCGGCGGTAGGTCTGGTCGGCCAGGTTGCCGTCCGCCTTGTTCGCTTCGATCAGCAGGCTTTGGTCGAACAGCGGCATTTCGACGTCGCGGTGCTGGTCGTTGTAGGCGATCAGCTCGGACAGGTTCCGCGGGTGGTTGCCGGGGGTCGCGCCGAGGTAGGCGTTCAGGTCGTGTTTGAACTCGGTCAGCAACGCCGGGAAGAGATCTGGTTTGACTGACCAGGAAATGTCCTCGACGTCCGCGCCCTCGACGACCGTCGCGCCCAGTGAGCGCAGAGTGTGCACTGTGGACTCGAAGACGCGGTCGGCCTGCTGATCGATGCCGGTATGGCCCTTTCGCCAGATGCCGATTCGCTTGCCGCGCAGGGCGTTTCGATCCAAATGCAGGTCCTTGGGAATCGCGGGCGCGGCGGCGACTGAGGCGGGATCAGCGGGGTCGGCACCGGTGATTACGGCGAGGATGAGTGCGGCGTCGGTGACGTTGCGGGCGATCGGGCCGGGGGTGTCGTGCTGGGTGGTGATCGGCACGACGCCGCTGCGGCTCACGACGCCTAGGCTGGTTTTCACGCCGACGGTCGAGGTCGCGGCCGCTGGGCACACGATCGAACCGTCGGTCTCGGTGCCGATGGCGACTGTCGCCAGACCGGCTGCGGCGGCGACTGCCGAGCCGCTCGAGGAGCCGCACGGGCTGCGGTCCAGTGCGTAGGGATTGCGGGTCTGGCCCGCGACTCCGCTCCAGCCTGGGATTTGCCCGCCTGAGCGGAAATTCGACCATTCCGACAGGTTCGCTTTGCCGAGCACGATCGCTCCGGCGGCACGCAGGCGCTGGACCAGGAACGCGTCTTTGGCGGGGCGTGAACCGAGCATCGCGGTGGATCCGGCGGTGGTGGTTTGCCGGTCTGCGGTATCGGTGTTTTCCTTCAGCAGAACCGGAATTCCTTCCAGAGCGCTGCGGGAGGAGTGGGTACGGCGGCGGGCGTCGCTTTCCTTCGCCGCTGCCAGTGCGTCCGGATTGGTTTGCACGACGGCGTGCAGTTTGGGGTTCAGTTCTTCGATCCGGCGCAGGTAACTGCGCGTCAGCTGTTCCGACGTCAGTTGCTTGCGGTCCATGGCGCGCTGCAAATCGGGAATGGTGGTCTGGTCGAGGAAACGAGCCGGCGAGGCGTCCGCCGCGGCGGGCAGGAGCAGGCCCGCCGCGGTGAGGGCCGCCACCGAAAGCCGTTTCAGCGAGGTGGTGCGCATGGGTTCTTCTTTCTTATTCGCGGAGGCCGATGGCGTCGATGGGCTTGGCGCGCAAGGTGACCCGAGTGGACAGTCCGAGCGAGACCAGGCTGAGCAGGAAGGCTCCGGCGATGATTCCGCCGAATACCGCGGGGGTTCCGGACGGGAGCGGAGTGTCGCGCAGGGCAAGATTGAGAATTGCCAACGGAATCGCCGCCACCACGGTGCCGATCAGCGCCGCGATGCCCGCGGTCGTCAACGCTTCCAGGCGCATCATCCGCACGACCTGCCCCCGGGTGGTGCCGATCAGCCGCAGCAGGGCGAATTCCCGCGAACGCTGCGCGGTGGTCATCACCAGCGTGTTGGCCACCGAGATCACCACGTAGCCGAGGATCACGCCGACCGCGACGAGGTTCAGGTAGAACTGCTGCTGGGCCGAAGCGCTTTCCAGCGCGGAAACCGTGGAACTCGGGGTCACAGTGAGGCCTGGGTAGCGAGCGCTGAGGTCGCGCAACGCGGCGGTCACCGCGGCCGGGTCCGCGTTCGGGTCTTGGCGCACCAGAACGGAACTGTCCATCCGGTCGCCCGTGTGCGCGCGGGCGAGATCGGCGGGCAGCACGTACTCGCCGAACGCCTGGTTGTGCGTGTAGACCGCGACCAGTTTCACCTTCGCGGGGCTGCCGTCACCGAACCAGAAGTCGACCTCGTCGCCGATTTTCTTGTCGTACCAATCGGCTTCGCTCTTGCTCATCGCGACGGTGTCGCCGCGCAGGTCGGCCAGATTCCCGGACACGACGCCGAGGTCGAGCACGCCGCGGACCTGGTCGCCGTTCAGCCCCTGCGCCGGGTACTTCATGACGCGCAGCCGCTGGTCCTCCTTGACCGTGGTGACGACGTCGGTGCGGATCACCGAGGTAGCGGCCGCGACTCCGGGGATGGCCCGCGCCGCCGCGGCGACCTCCGGGGACAGCGCGCCGGTCGTGCTCGTCAGGACGTGGTCCGCGGTCGTCGACCGGACCGCCTGCTCCCGCGTGGCGGCAGCGGACGACGTCTGGCTGTAGAACATCGAGATCGCGAACGCGACCGCCAGCATCACCGGGGTCACCGCCGAGGCGAGCCGCCGGGCGTTGGCCTGGTTGTTCGCCGCGGCGAGGTAGCCGCTGATCCGCGAGAAGCCGGAGTACAGCGGGCCGATGATCCGCGTCATGAAGGCGACCACCTTCGGCCCGAGCACCGAAAGCCCGATCACGACCACCAGCGCGGACATCGAGGAGGCGGCGAGCGCGCCCGGCCCGGTCACGTACATCGGGACGGTCGCGCCGCCGAAGCCGAGCGCCACCAGCACCCAGCCGACCACGAGGCGGGCCCGGCCGAGTTCGCGGCGTTCGACGGCCGCCTCGCCGAGCGCTTCGATCGGGCGGATCGACGACGGACGCCGTGCCGCCGACCACGCGGCCAGCCGGGCCGCGCCCAAGCCGAGCAGGAACGCGACGACGAGCGGGAGCGGGCCGATCGCGAGGCCGAAGTCCTGCGGGATCACGCCGACCGCGGCGAAGGAGTTGCGCAATCCGTAGCCGACGGCCACGCCGAGACCCGCGCCGAGCACCCCGGCGATCGTCGCGACCAGCATGGTTTCGGCACTGATCAGCTTGCGGATCTGCTTCGGGGTGGCGGCGATCGCCCGCAGCAGCGCGAATTCCCGCCGCCGCTGGTTGATCACCAGCGCCAGCGTGCTCGCCACGACGAACACCGCGACCAGGATCGCGTACCCGCCGAACGCGCCCGCGAGGATGAACAGCAGCATCCGGGTCTGGCTCACGTCGAGGAATTCGACCGTGCTGCGTTCCATCCCCGCGGTCACCGTGACCGGCTCGCCCTTGACCGCCGCGTTGACGCGGTCTTCCAGATCGCCCGCCGCGACCCCGGGAGCGGCGAGCACGCCGATCGCGTGGACCTGCCCGGGCTTCCCGGAAAGATCAGCGGCGCGCGCGGCGGAGAAGTACAGGGCCGACTGCCTGCTCAGCCCGCTGGCGGACTGGGGCGTGGCGATGCCGCTGACCCGGAACTCCATCGGCGTGGACCGGGTCGAGATCCGCACTGTGCCGCCGACCGAAACTCCGGCGCGGGCGGCGAGTTCCGCGTCGAGAACGACCTCGTTCGCAGCCTCGGGCGCGTGCCCGTCCCGGATGGAGAGCGGGGCCAGCACGGCCGCGTCCCAGTTGTGCCCGCGCGACTGGGTGCCGTTCGGGCCGGTGAGCACCTTGCCGCCGGACGTCACGACGTTCGCCGGGAAGTCCTGCTCCGGCACCGCCTGGCGCACCCCTGGCACCGACGCGATCCGGTTGACCAGCGTCTCCGGCACCGTGGTCTGTTCGGTGACCTGCTCGGACTCGCCGAAATCCGATCCCGGCGGTTTCGTGGTCTGCACCCCGCCGACCACCACGGACGCGTCGGCGTAGCGCTCGGTCGGGACTCCGGCCCGGAGACCGGATTCCATGAGGATGCCGCAGCCCGCGACGAGCGCGGTGCCGCAGAGAATCGCGATGAACGCGCCGACGAACCCGCTCAGCCGGGCCCTCGTCGTCTGCCAAGCCAACGACCACATGGCGGTCACCACTCCCCGAGGTGCGTCAGCCGCTGCGCGACCCGCTCGGGGGTCGGCTGCGCGAGGTGGCCGGCGAGCTTGCCGTCGGCGAGGAACAGCACTCCGTGCGCGGCGGACGCGGCGACCGGGTCGTGGGTGACCATCAACACGGTCTGGCCCATCTGGTCGACCACGGTGCGCAACAGGTCGAGCACCTGGCGCGCGGTGCGGGTGTCGAGCGCGCCGGTCGGTTCGTCGGCGAGCACGACCTCGGGCCGGGTGATCAGCGCGCGGGCGATCGCGACGCGCTGCTGCTGCCCGCCGGACAGTTCCGCCGGGCGGTGCTCGAGCCGCTTCGCGATGCCGACGCTGTCGACGATCTCGCGCAGCCAGCGCGCGTCGGGCTTCTTGCCCTCCAGGCGCATCGGCAGGGTGATGTTCTGCAGCACGTTCAGCGACGGCAGCAGGTTGTAGGCCTGGAAAATGAACCCGATCCGGGTCCGGCGCAATTCGGTGAGCGCGCGCTCGCGGAGTCCGCCGAGCTCGGTTTCGCCGAGCAGCACCTTTCCCGAACTCGGCCGGTCGAGCCCGGCCGCGCAGTGCAGGAAGGTGCTCTTGCCGGACCCGGACGGCCCCATCACCGCGGTGAACGAGCCTCGCTGGATCCCGACCGACACCCCGTCCAGCGCGGTGACCGCGCCGTCGCCGGAGCCGTAGATCTTGCGCACCGCTTCCAGCCTCAGGGCGTGTGTTCCGCCTGTGTTCATGTTCGTGTCGCTCCTCGGACCAGCAGATTTCTGTCTCTACGAAGCTATGGCGGCGGGGACGCGGAAACGATCCCGAGCGCGAGAGTCTTGGGGGTAGCGCAGGCACCACCACGCCCGGTGGGGAGGTCCTAATGGGACACTGTGCGGGTGAAAAGGTGGCTGCGCTCGTGGTGGTCCGGACTCCGCTATTTGCTGGTGGGAGCCGCGACCGCGTTTCTCGCGATGCTGCTCTTTTTCGCGATGGCCATCGTGCTCGCGACGTGTTTGATCGGCGTCGGGATTCCGGCGCTCCCGGTCGCGCTGAAACTGATCCGCTACCCGCTGCGATTCGAACGCCGCCGTGCCGGGCGCAGGCTCGGCGAGCCGATCGCGGAGCCGTACGCCAACGTTTCGCCCATTCGTGACCCAGCGAGCCTGCGCGACCTCGCGTGGCTCGCGGTGCACGCGGTGGTCGGCTTCCTCGTCGGGGTGCTCGCGTTCGGCTTGCCGCTCGGCGGACTGCGGCAGATCCTCACCGGCGTGTTCTGGTGGCTGGTGCCCGGCGGGATCCAGAGCTCGCTGGAGTTCATGGTGAACTCGTGGCCGTCGGCCGCGCTCTGCATCTTCAGCGGGATCGTCATGATCGCGCTCACCTTTTGGGCCGCGCCGCTGGCTCGCTGGCAAGCCCTGGCGACGCGGGCGCTTCTCGGCCCGCGGCCCGGCGCCTCGCTGACCGACCGGGTCGTCGAGCTGACCGCGACCCGCGCCGCCGCGCTGGAGGCACACGGCGCCGAACTCCGCCGTCTCGAACGCGATCTGCACGACGGGACGCAGGCGCGGCTGTCCGCGGTCGTGCTGCAACTCGGGATCGCCGATCAGCTTTTCGAGGGAAATCCGGCCAAGGCAAGGGAATTGCTCGGCAAGGCGCAGGACGCGGCGACCGAAGCGCTCGCCGAATTGCGCACGGTCGTACGGAGCATCCACCCGCCGCTGCTGACCGACCGCGGGCTCGACGGCGCGATCACCGCACTCGCCGACCGATGCGCGGTTCCGTGCACTGTGGACGTTCGCAGCTCCGCGCGCCGCCCGGCCGCGGTCGAGGCGGCGGTGTACTTCATCGTCGCCGAAACGCTCGCGAACGTGACCAAGCATTCGGGCGCGGAACACGCGTCGATTACGCTCGACGGCACCGTCGACACCGTGCGGATCGAAATCCGCGACGACGGCCGCGGCGGCGCGGACGAATCCCAGGGCAGCGGACTGGCCGGGATCCGGAAACGCGCCGAAGCTTTCGACGGGACGGTCACGCTGACGAGTCCGCCCGGTGGACCGACTGTTCTGGAAGTGGAGTTGCCATGCGGGTCGTGATCGTCGAGGACGACGCCCTGCTGCGAGAAGGTTTGGTGCTGCTGCTCGACACCTCGGGCATCGAGGTGGCCGCCGCTTTCGACCACACCGACGACTTCCTCGCGTTCGTCCGCGAGGACCGCCCGGACGCGGTGATCACCGACGTCCGGCTGCCTCCCACGCACACCGACGAGGGCCTGCGCGCGGCCGTGCAGGCGCGGCAGCTTCACCCCGGGCTGCCGGTGCTGGTGCTCTCCGCGCACGTCGAAACCCGCTACGCGGCGGAACTGCTCGCGGACGGCAAGGGCGCGGTCGGGTACCTGCTCAAGGAACGCGTCGGCAAGGTCGCCAAGTTCCTCGATTCGCTCCAACGGGTGGTCGAGGGCGGCACGGCGATGGACCCGGAGGTGGTGACCCAGCTGCTGGCCCACCGCCGCGACCCGCTCGACGCGCTGACCGCACGCGAACGCGAGGTGCTCGGGCTGATGGCGGAGGGCTACAACAACGCCACGATCGCGGAACTGCTGGTGGTCAGCGACGGAACGGTGCTCAAGCACATCCGCAACATCTTCGCGAAACTGGGACTGCCGGAGGACAACGGGCACCGGCGGGTGCTCGCTGTGCTGGCTTACCTGAACGGGAAGAGGTAGCGCAGGCGCTACCGTGAAGTTGGGTGCTTACGGCCTGTTTGCGCCCTTCGCCGCTGCATAGTGTTCTCGGCATGGAGACTTCCCGAAGCCGCACCGCCGGCGGCCCTGTTGTGACTACCTTGCTGTGGCTGGTTTTTCTCGTCGGCGCCGCTGCTAACTCGATCGGCCAGTTCGCTGGGTTGGAGGCGACTTACCGGTATATCGGCGGTGGGATAGCGGTGGCGTGTCTGGTGTTGCTGCTGGTGCGTTACCTGGCGCGCCGCAAGGACTGACCAGGGTTGAGGGGCCGGACGGCGAATGCCCGGCCCCTCAAGCCTCAGGACACCTTCGGCGTCGCCCGCGCGCCAAAGTGCATGTACGGCTCCCCCGTCGGCAGCGTGTAGAACAGCACCGGCGTCCAGAACTGTCCACCCGGCATGCGGAGCAGGAACAGCGTGTCCGAGACCGCCACCAGGTCGAACTCCTGGACCTTCTCCGGCATCAGTTCCGCCAGCGGTCCGGTCGTCGTGTACACGACGCGCAAACCACCTTCGCGCTCCACAACCTCGACATGCGCGCCAGCCCGTTCGTACACCCCGACGTGGCGGCTCGCGTCCACCGTGACCGGCGTGGCCGGGGGTTCGAGCGGGCGCGGCATGGCGACGTCGGCGAGTTCGGCGAAGATTTCCCGGTACAGCTCGGTGTACAGGTCCCGAGCGTGGCCGCCGTTCGTCAGCAGGGTGACCGCGAGGCCCGCGTCGGGCAGCAGGCGCAGGAACGCCGACTGGCCGATCGTGTTGCCGTCGTGGCCGATGATGCGGCGGCCGCCCCACTCGTCGCGGATCCAGCCGAGGCCCCACGAATCGCCGAGGGTGTGCTTGTCCGGGACGTCGGCCTGCTTGTCCGCCATGGCCGCGGCCGATTCCGCCGACAGGATCCGCGTGCCGTCCTCGGTCAGGCCGCCGGTGAGGTGCAGGCGGGCGAAGGCGAGGACGTCCTTCGTGCGCGAGGTGATCAGACCGGCCGGTCCGGCCGAACGGGGCAGCTGCCAGACCGGAGCCGGAGCCAGTTCTTCGCCGTCCGGCGCGTCGTGGCCGACGGCGGCGCGGAACAGCAGCGCCTCCTCCGGCAGCGTGACGGTGTGCGTGAGGCCGAGCGGCATGTACAGCTTGTCCCGCATCGCGGCGTCCCAGGTTTTCCCGGTGAGCTTCTCGATCACCCGGCCCATGAGGACGAAACCTGAGTTGCAGTAGGAGAAAGTCGCGCCGAGAGGATGGTTCTGCGCGGCGTCCTCCAGCAGGTCGACGAACTTCTCGACGCAGTCGTCGCCGCGGCCGGTGTCGGTGAAGATGTCGCCGTCGATGCCGCTGGTGTGCGTCAGCAGATGCCGCATGGTGACGCTCTTGGTCACCTCCGGATCGGACAGCCGCAGTTCGGGCAGCACGTCGACGATCGGGGCGTCGAGGTCGAGCAGCCCCTCGTCCACGAGCTGCATCACCACGGTCGACGTCCACACCTTGGAGATCGAGCCGATCTGGAACAGCGAATCCTCGGTGACCTCGACCTCGGTCGTCTTGCTCAGCACGCCGTGGGTCGCGAATACCTCCTCGCCGGTGTCGACGCGCAGGATTCCCAGCGACGCACCGGGAACGTCGTGCTTGCGCGCCAGTTCCGCCAGGCGGCGGCTCCAGTGCGCGGCCTCGATCGGCACCCGCGAACCCGCGTACTGCTCGACCCAGTCGACCACGCGCCGGTTGTAGTCGACGCGGTGCGACGGCGGACCGTCCAAAATGAACAGATGCGCGCCGCCTGGGTACAGCACCAGCCGGGACGGCACGTCGCGCTCGCGCAGTGCGGTGAACCACTGCTCGGCCTGCCCGACCGGGCACCGCACGTCCTCGCCGCCGTGCAGGATCAGCGTCGGGGTACGGACGTTCTCGACCTGCGCGTGCGGGGAGGAGTTCTCGTATTGTCCCGACGAGAGTCCGGCGAATTCGTTGACAGCCATGAAGTGTCCGCCGTCGGACGTCCCGGCAAGGCTGGTCAGGTCGCTGACCACGCCACCGGCCACCGCGGCGGCGAAACGGTCGTCACGGCTGGTCAGGTAGCAGGTCATGAAGCCGCCGTAGCTGTAACCCGTCACGGCGAGCCGGTCCGGGTCGGCGAGGCCTTCGGCGACGAGCTGGTCGATCGGTTCGAGGAAGTCCGGTGCGTCCGCCTGGCCCCACGCGCCGATCGCCGCGGTGTAGAACGCTTCGCCGTAACCGTCGCTGGCTCGCGGGTTGATCAGCAGCACTGCCCAGCCGCGTGCGGCGAGGGTCTGGTGGTACAGGTGAATCGAGTCCGCGGCACCGTTCCAGGCGTTGTGCGGACCGCCGTGGATGTCGATCAGCAGCGGCTGTGCGCCGGTGCGTTCGGTGTCGCGGATGAGCCAGCCCTGCACGACGGTGCCGTCGCTGATGGTGAATTCGCGCGATTCACGGGAGAACAATTCCGCTTCGGACACTGCGTCGCCGTGCTTCGTGCGCACGTCGACCTTGCCCGTGGTGCGGTCGACAACGGCGACCTCGCCGAAGGAATCGTTGGTAGCCAGCACAATCGCGGCCCGGTCGCCGACCAAGTCCATTCCGGACACTACGTTGCCGTCGCCGGTCAGCACCGCGCGAGGCTCGCCACCGGCAAGGTCCACTTCGTACAGATGCGTGCAGCCGCGGTCGCGGATCGCGAACACCACGACGTCGCCCGACTCGGTCAGCTGCGGCAGCGCGCCCGGGTAGCCGGGGCCGCCGGGCATCACGTTGCGGTCGAGACCGGCGGCCAGGTCGACCGTCTCGCCGCCGTCCAGCGGGACGCGCAGCAGGCCGAGGTGCCCGGTGGCGGTGTCGGTGCGGCCGACCACCAGGAGCGCCTTGCCGTCCTTGGTCCAGCCGACCGTGCCCGCCATGCCCTTGTCGGTGCCGACCAGGCGCGGTTCGGCGTTCCGCTCGGTGACGTCGAGAACGTAAGCTGCGGAACGGAAAGTGAGGTCGGCGTCGGCGTCCAGGGCCGCGGTGAACGCGACGTGCTTGCTGTCGGGCGACCAGGCGGGCTGGCCCGCGTGCCAGTCGCCGGAGGTGCGCTGCTGGACTTCGCCGGTCGCGACGTCGAGGACGTGCACGTGGCTGCGGAGCGTCTTCAGCAGGCCGGGGCCGTCGGACTTGTAGTCCAGCCGCTCGGCGACGATCGGCGTGTTCGCCGGCGGCGCTTCGACGACCGCGGCGAGATCGATCGCCGCGGAGAACGCGATCTTGCTGCCGTCCGGGCTCCACACCGGTGCGCCCGCGCCGAGCGGCAGCTTGGTGAGCTGCTCGGCCTCGCCGCCGTCCGCCGGGAGGATCCAGATCTGCGGCGGGCCGTCCTGGGCGCGCAGGAACGCGAGCCGGGAACCGTCCGGGGACCATTTCGGAGCCGCGTCCGCGTTGCCGCGCGTGAGCTGACGGGCTTCGCCGGAGGAGGCGCCGACCGTCCACAGCGCGTCGACGTTCCGGTCCTCCTCCCGGTCCGCGGTCCGGACCACGTAGGCGATCCGGCTGCCGTCCGGCGAAAGCGCGGGCTGGCTGGGCGCGGCGAGGTCGTAGAGGTCATCGATGCCGAGACGGCGGGTCATACGCTGGCTCCTTGGGAGATCGCGGGCTCGTGGCCCTCGGATTCGGCACTGTGCTGATCGTTCCTAATCCGGCCACAGCCACGGCCTAATGGCTTCTCAGCAACGGTTACGTGCCGAGTGGGGGGCGGCCTTCTTTTGGCCGGATTAGGAAATGGCAGGCCGATGCGTGCCGCCGGGGCGCGGCGTCCTCCGCCGGATCGGCCCGGAGGCAGATCTCGCGGTCGCTGCGCACCAGCGGGCCGACCGGGCAGCGCGGGTGGTACCGGCAGCCGGCGGGCGGATGGTGCGGATCCGGCGGTTCCGCGTCCGCGGTCGCGCCGGGTTCCTGGTCGAACAGCGACTTGTGCGCCGACGGGGCGGCGTCGAGCAGGTCGCGGGTGTAGGGATGCTGCGGATCGGTGAGCACCTGCTCGGCCGGTCCGGCTTCGACGATCCGGCCGAGGTACATCACCGCGACGAAATCGCTGAGATACCGGATCACGGCGAGGTTGTGCGAGATGAACAGCATCGACAGGCCGAGCTGCCGCTGCACGGAACGCACGAGGTTGAGCACCGCGCCCTGCACCGAAACGTCGAGCGCGGAGGTGATCTCGTCGGCGATCAGCGCCTGCGGCTGCCCCGCGAGCGCCCGGGCGAGCGCGACGCGTTGCCGCTGCCCGCCGGACAACTGCCCCGGCAGATGCGCGGCCCGCTCGGGATCGAGATTGACCAGTTCGAGCAACCGGGCGACCTCGGCCGAGCGGTCCGTCCCGCGCGGCATCGCTTCGGCGATCGATTCGCCGATGGTCATCCTCGGGTTGAGCGAGGAATACGGATCCTGGAACACCATCTGCAGCGGACGCCGACGTGGCAGCTTCCGCACGTCCACGCCGCCGAGCAGCACCCGGCCCGCACTCACCGGCGACAATCCGACGGCCGCCTTCGCGAGCGTCGACTTGCCCGAACCCGATTCGCCGACGAGCCCGACGACCTTGCCCGCCGGGACGGTCAGCGACACGCCGTCCACCGCGGTGAGCCCGCGCCGCCCGCCGTACCGGACGCTGACCGAATCGAAAACCAGCTCGCTCATTCCGCCCCTCCCGCCACTGCTTCGTTCCGCCCGGCGCGATGGTCCGTGAAGGACCTTGGCCAGCGGAGGTCAAGGTCGGTCATTTCGTGCCTCCCGAGGCGGCGGCAACTGCTTCTTCCGACAGTGCCGCATCCGGATGCCAGCACGCCACCCGGTGTTCCGGCGCGAGCACGGTCAGTTCCGGGTCCTCCTCGCGGCACCGGTCGGTCGCCACCGGGCAGCGGCTCGCGAACGCGCAGCCGGACGGCATCTGGTCCGGTTCCGGCGGACGGCCGGGGATCACCGCGAGCGGCGCGTCCGGGTCCGTCTCCAGGTCGAGTGTCGTGGCCAGCAGCGCCCGCGTGTACGGATGCCGCGGCGTGATGTCCGGTCCGGCAGCGGGCAGATCCTCCACGATCCGTCCGGCGTACATCACCAGGATTCGTTCGCACGTCTGGGAAACGACCGCGATGTCGTGACTGATCAGGATGATCGCGGTGTCCCGTTCGGCGCGGGTTTGGGCCAGCAACCGCAACAGCTGCCGTTGCACGGTCACGTCCAGTGCGGTCGTCGGTTCGTCGGCGATGATCAACCGCGGGTCGCCCATCAGGCCCATGCCGATCATCGCGCGTTGCCGCATGCCGCCGGAAAACTCGTGCGGGTACTGCTTCGCGCGCCGTTCCGCGGCCGGAATCCGTACCGCGCGCAGCCGGTCGATCGCCCGCTCGAACGCCTTCACCCGCGAAAGCCCTTGGTGCTGCTGCGAAACCTCGGCGAGCTGACGACCGATTCGCCGGGTCGGGTTGAACGACGTCATCGGGTCCTGGAACACCATCGCCAGCGACGTCCCGAGCAGCGTCCGCAATTCGCGTTCCGGTGTGGTGAGCACCGGGGTTCCGGCGAAGTCCAGCCGGTCCGCGGTCACCGAACCGGGCGATTCGATCAGCCGCGACACCGCGAGTCCGGTCAAGCTCTTGCCCGAACCGGATTCGCCGACGACCCCGATCGCCTCGCCCGCTCGCACGGTGAAGCTCACGCCGCGCACCGGAACCGTCCAGCCCGTCGGCCGCGGGAACGCGACTTCCAGGTTTTCGACCACCAGCACGGCATCGTCCGCGGAAATCGGGTCCACTTTGGACTTTCGCAGCACCCGAGGAGTCAACCGCGGCAACCGGGTCCGCACCCCGATCACTCCGGCGACGGTCTCCCCGAACAGGTTGAACGCGAGCCCCGCGAGGACCACCGCCACGCCGGGCGCGAGCGCCGCCGCCGGGTTGACGTAAATGCCGTTGAGACCTTCGTTGAGCAGCCGTCCCCAGTCGTAATCCGGGGCCTGCACGCCGATCCCGAGGAACGACAGGCCGGAGAACGCCAGGAGCGAACCACCGGCACCGATGGTGGCGTTGACCGCCAGCGGCTCGCCGATGTTCGGCAGGATGTGCCGGAACAGCAACCGGATCCGGCCCACTCCGGCGACGCGGGCGGCGGACACGAAGTCCCGTCCAGCCACCGAGGCCGACAACGTCTGGGTCAGCCGGGCGAACTGCGGGGCCACCGCGAACCCGATCGCCATCACCGCGCCTTGGGTGCCCACGCCGAAAATCACCGCGAAGAACAACACCAGCAGCAGCCCGGGGAACGCGACCGCGATGTTGATCGCCGCCGTCAGCAGTCTGCCGAGCGGACGCGGCAGCACCGCGGGCAGCATGCCGAGCACCAGGCCGGTCGCGACGCCGAGCGCCGCGGCGATCAGCGCCAGCAGCACCGAAAGCCGGGTCGCCACCAGCACGCGGTAGAAAATGTCGCGGCCCAGTTCGTCGGTGCCGACCAGATGGCCGGCCGACGGGCCCTGGCCGATCGCGTTCGTGTCGATCGCCGAAGCCGCGTCCTGCCACAGGATCGGGCCCAGCACCGCCACCGCGATCACCAGCACGAGCAGACCGGCCGAGAACGCGCCGAGCGGGGTGCGCACGGCGGCCAGCCACTGTTGTCCGCGCCGTTTCGCCATCTCAGTTCTCCCGGATCGTCGAACGCGGATCGAGGACCGCCAGCAGCAGGTCCACGATGAGGTTCACCAGCAGCACGCCGATGCCGTACACGAGCACGATTCCCTGCACCAGCGGGTAGTCCTTCTGCAGAATCGATTGCGAGATCGTCGAGCCGAGGCCGGGCCAGGCGAAGACGTTCTCCACCAGCACAGTGCCCGCGACGAGGCTGGTGAGCATCAGCCCGCCGAGCGTCAGGGTCGCGGTCAGCGCGTTCGGCAGCGCGTGCCGCAGGTAGACGATCCGCGCGGGAAGCCGTTTCGCCCGTGCGGTGCGGACGAAATCGTTGCCCAGCACGGAAAGCGTCTCCACCCGGACGATCCGGGAGAGCGTCGAGGCCGGGCCGAGCGCCAGCGCGATGACCGGCAGCACGAGCGAACCCGCGCCGTCGTGGCCTGCCACCGGGAACCAGCCGAGCTGCACCGCGAAGAACGCCACCAGCGCCACCGCGACCAGGAACTCCGGGATGGCGGCGAACAGCACGGTGGTCGAGGTGAACCCGAGTTCGGCGCCGCGATGCCGTCCGCCGCGGGTCAGCACCGCGAATGTCAGGCCGAGCGGGATCGCGAGCCCGATGACCACCGCGAACGCGGGCAGCGCCAGCTGCAGCGTCGCCGGGAGCCGGTCGGAGATGACGTCGCCGACCGGCTGCCCGGTCAGCATCGACGTGCCGAAATCGCCGCGGAACAGCCCGCCGAAATAGTCGAGGTACTGCTGCCACAGCGGATGGTCCAGGCCGAGCGCGGCGCGCCGGGCGTTGATCAGCTCGATCGGCGCGGTCAGGCCGAGCGCCGAGCGCACCGGGTCGCCGGGGATCAGCTGGATCATCAGGAACGCCATGGTGACCAGCACCCACAGCGACACCACGAACCGCCCGAGGCGGCGGGCGCCGAAGGCCAGCCAGGGGCTGACCTTCGGGCCCGCGACGGCGATCGCGCCGGTCATCAGGCGTACATCCGGATGGTGGCCGGCTTGAGGTAGCCGTTGACGATCTCGAACTTCGCGTTGCTGCCGAAGGTCGGGAGCACCGAGTTCGCGAACTGCACGACGTCCTGCTTCTCGTACAGCGCCGATTCCGCGGCCAGCCAGTCCGCGCAACCCGCTTGCCCGGCCTGGGTGGCCGCCTTGGTGACCAGCGCGTCGTACCGCGGGTTCTTGATGTGCGCGAAGTTCGTGCCCTCCGGCGGCTGCGCACCGGAGATGAACGGCACCAGCTCGCTGGGCACGGTGAGGCCGAGCGGAGCCAACGAGATGTCCCACTCGCCGGTGGCGAACAGCGCCTGGCTGATCCCCGGGCTGTCGAGGCCCTTGAGCTGGACGTCGACGCCGGCTGCCTTCCAGCCCTGCTGCATCAGCTCCGCGCCGGGAGCCATCGTCGGACCGGCCTGTGTTCCATAGATCGCGGTCAGCGACAGCCGCTTCCCGTCCTTGACGCGGATGCCGTCCGGTCCCGGTTTCCAGCCCGCCTGCTCCAGCGCCGCCTTGGCCGCGGCGACGTCGAAGCCGGGCATCTTCCCGGTGGCCGAATCGCCCTGGCAGGGCCGGGGTTCCATGGTGACCATGCCCCTGACCGGAGCACTGCCGTCGCGGGTCAGCACCTTCGCGACCTGCGGGAGGTCGATCGCCTGGGTCAGCGCGCGGCGCATCGCCTGGTCCGCGCCGAACCGGCCGGGCGCCTGGTTGAAGAACATTTCGCCGAACGGGGCGACGATGTCGGCGTGGTACAGCCGCTGTGCCTTGAGCCGCTGCTGGTCCTGCCCGAGCACCTGGGCGGCGTTGACCTCGCCGGACAGCAGCAGATTGGTCGTCGTCGTCATGTTCGGGACGACCCGGACGACGATCTTGTCCGGCAGGCCCTTCTGCTTCGGGTCGAACTGGCCGGGGCCCCAGGTGTAGTCCTTGCGCCGGGTCAGCGTGTAGTGGTCGTTCGGGACGATCTCGGACATGGCGAACATGCCGGTGCCGTTCTCGCCCTTGGCGAGCGTTTTCCGGTCGGCCAGCCCCTTGGCGCAGACGATCGGCAGACCGGCGATGTTGCGGAGCAGGAACGCGTCCGGCGCACCGCTGGTGATCTTGACCGTGCCCTCGCCGGCGACCGCTTTGGTGCCGCTCTTCACCGTGACGCCCGCCAGCGGTGACTTGTTCGCCGGGTCGCCGATGAAGTTGATGTTCGCCGCCACGTCGGCCGCGGTCAGCGGGCTGCCGTCGGAGCAGGTGACGCCCTTGCGCAGAGTGAAGGACGCCGTCGTCGTGGCGGCTTCCCACTTCTCCGCGAGCGCCGCCTCCGGCTCACCCTTGGAGTCGAGATTGATCAGGGCGTCGTAGAGGAACCCGTCGAGATTGCGAGCGGCCGACAACACGGTGATCGCCGGGTCGAGCGTTCCCGGATCGGTCGGCAGGGCAAAGGTGAAAGTCTTGCCGTCGACCAGTTTCTGGTTCGCGGTCCGGTCCGTCCCGGATTGCGCTGATCCCCCGCACGCGCTCACGGTCAAGGCCACCACGCCCGCCATCGCGGCGGTGAGCCGGGCAGTTTTCATGGGATTTCTCCTACGGGGTCGCGCTCTGGAGGTGGTCGACAGCCAGCCGGGCGGCGGCACCGATGGACGCGTCGACCGCGGGAACGCGGTCTTCGAGAGAATGCGCGCGAGTGAACACCGCGACCGCGAACCGGCGGCCGTCCCCCAAGGTCACCACGCCTGCTTCGTTGCGGATTCCGGGCAGCGTCCCGGTTTTCGCCGCGATCGCGACGCCGGACGGGAAGCCCGACGACAGCCGGTGCGGCCAGATCTGCTGCGCCATGATCGTGCGGACCCGTTCGCACGCTTCGGGTTCGCCCGCGCGCTCGGTCCAGATCGCGTCGAGCAATTCGGTGATCTCGCGCGGCGTGGACGACGTGGTGCGTTCCGGATCCCGGACCGCCAGTTTGTCCAACTGCTCCGGCGTGGCCCCGCCGAGCAGCGCCTCGAGATCGGACTCCGGCGTGCCGCCGAGATCGGAGACGACCGACGCGAACAGGTCCTCACAGCAGCCGATCAGCCGGGTGCGTTCGAGGCCGAGGTCGCTCAGCACCCGGTCCACCGTTTCCTGGCCGAGCCGGTGGTAGAGCACGTCGGTCGCGGCGTTGTCGCTCATCGTGAGCATGAAGTGCGCGAGGTCGCGCCAGCTCATCTCGACGTCGTCGGCGCAGCCCGCGGTGCCGATGCCGCCGATCCGGTACCGCGCGGTCACCTTCGTCCGTTCGGTGTCGTCCAGCCGTCCGGCGGCGACCTCGCGGGCGTAGGCGAGCGCCACCGGGATCTTGAACACCGACGCGAGGACGACCGGATCGTCCCCGCCCGCCGACACCTCCGGGCCCGGCACGCCGATTTCCCGGGCGTGCAGGAACCCTTCCGCGCCGGCGTCGGCGAAGACGGCCTCGATCCGCTCGCGGATCCCGCTCACTGGGAGACCCGTCGGTCCGCGCGTCCAGTGTGGAGGAACTGCGCGCGGCCGTTGCCGTCGTCGCCGACGAACGCGTGTGCCATGTAGACACCCGGCATCTGCTCGGTTTTCGCGACGAACGTGTCGCCCTGGCACGGCAGCAGTTCTTCCTTCCCCGAAGGCGCGCCGATCTCGGCGAAGATTCCCTTCGGGGTGCGCTTCATCCAGAGCTTGCCGTCTTCCTCGCTGACGACGGTGTCGGCGACCATGGACGAGTACTCGCCCACGTAGCGGGAAAAGTCGGCCGGGGCGGCCGCCGGGTTCGGCACGGGCAGCGGCGGGACCGTGACCCCGGCGAGCTCGTCGAGCAGCTTGCTGTAGATCTCGTGGTACACGTGCAGCGGGGCGCCGCCGTTGGTCAGCAGTGCGACCGCGACGCCGCGCTCGGGCACCACGCGCAGGAAGGCCGACTGGCCGATGGTGCCGCCGTCGTGGCCGATCACCTTGCCGCCGTCCCAGTCGAAGAGCATCCAGCCGAGGCCCCAGTGCGCGGCCATGATGCCGAGGTAGGGCACGTCGACCTGCGGTTCGCGCATCGCGAGCAGCGACTCCGGCTGCAGGACCTGGGTGCCGTCGTCGGCCTTGCCGTCGTTCAGGTGCATCCGGACGAAGGTCAGCAGGTCGCGCGGGCGCATCGCGAGCGTCGAGCCGGCGGGCGAGTTCGAGCGGGTGAGCGCCCAGACCGGCGCGGGCACCGGGTCGTCGCCCGGCTTCGGGGTGACGTGACCGATCGCGGCGCGGTAGCGGATCGCGTCGTACGGACCGGACGCCGCGTGGGTCAGGCCGAGCGGCGCGAAGAGGTGGTCGCGCACGCAGTCGTCCCAGCACTTGCCGCGCAGCACCTCGATGACGCGGCCGAGGACGCAGTAACCGGCGTTGTTGTAGGAGAACCGCTCAGCCGGCGGGAAGAGCTGCGGCACGTCGGACAGCGTCGCGACGAGCTTCTCCACACAGTCGTCGCCGGGTCCGGTGTCGGTGAAGATGTCGCCCTCGAAACCGGCGGTGTGACAGGTCAGCTGGCGGACGGTGATCGCCGCCGCGGCCTCGTCGTCGCCGAGCACGAACTCCGGCAGGTAATCCCGCACCGGCCGGTCGAGGTCCAGCTTGCCCTCGTCGACCAGCTGCATGGCCAGCGTGGTCGTCCACACCTTGGTGATCGACCCGATCTGGAATACCGAGTCCACAGTGGACTCCACGCCGGTGCCCTTGTTCACGACGCCCGCCGCGTGGTCGATCACCTCGCCGTCGGCGAGCACCGCGATCGCGGCTCCGGGAACCTGATGCTTGGCCAGCAAAGCGGCGAAATTCTCCTGAAGCCAGGTCTCGATTTCGGAAATTTTCGACATGTGCACCTTCTGTCCGAGGGATGGTGGACCGGCGTTTCGGAAATGCTAGGTCGGTGGCGGACGTCACTTGTTCGTCCGGACCGAGGAGAGCGCGAGGAAAGTTCCTCCGCTCCGACGAATCAGGCCGTGCGCAGCGACTCCACCGCCGTCGCGGCGGCGAAACCGATGAACGCGTCGCGCTCGGGCACCCGGGAGCGGGAGTCCTCGGCGCGGGTGAACACGGCGACGGAGTACCGGCCGCCGTCCGGGTAC
This sequence comes from Amycolatopsis sp. A1MSW2902, assembly GCF_017312175.1. Classification (NCBI taxonomy): domain Bacteria; kingdom Bacillati; phylum Actinomycetota; class Actinomycetes; order Pseudonocardiales; family Pseudonocardiaceae; genus Amycolatopsis; species Amycolatopsis sp. A1MSW2902. The sequence continues at coordinate 8,538,978 of NZ_QJPO01000001.1, read as the reverse complement.
TCGACCACGCCGACCTCGTTGCGCACGGCGGGCAACGTGCCGGTTTTGCCGCTCGTGCGGATCCCGTCGTCCGGGAATCCGGAACGCAGGCGATGCGGCCACACCTGCAGTTCCATCCAGCGGCGGACGTCCGCGCACGCCTCCGGCGCGGCCGCTTCGCCGCGCCAGATCAGTCCCAGCAAGCGGGTCATTTCGGCGGCGGTGGTGCGGCAGGATTTTTCCGGTTGCAGCGCGCGCAACCCGGAAACCTGTTCGTAGGTCAGTTCGGCGAGCGCCCGTTCGTCGTCCTCGTAAGAGACGCCGAGATCTTCGCCGATCGTGGCGAGCAGTTCGCCGCAGTCCTGCGGCACAACGGTCTGCGTGAATCCCAGGCGGCGCAACGTGCTATTCACCGCGTCTTTGCCGACCTCGGCGAGAATCAGGTCGGTGGCGACGTTGTCGCTGATTCCGATCATCAGGATCGCCAAATCGTGCCAGGACATCCGGACTTCGTGGCGGAAGGTGGCGAGACCGTACGGACTCGGCGTCGGGTGCCCGGGTTCGACGGTGACGGGGGCGCCCAGATCGAGCGTTCCTTCGGCGGCCTGACGCGCCAGCTCCAGCGCGATCGGGACCTTGAACACCGACGCGGGGACGACCGGGACGTCCTCGCCGATGCCGAGACTTCGGGTCCCGTCGACCTCGGCGGCGTGCAGCCGGACCTCGACGCCGACCTCCTCGGCGCGGCGGGCGATCGTTTCGGATGCGGTAGCCATGACCCTCCTGTCTACAGTGGACACTTCGGGCAGGAAGTTCTTGGCGTGAACCGGGAATCGCCGCCTGCCGGTCTCCCATTGTCTCGGCGGGGCCGGGGCCGGGGTTGCTGCGTTCGCGGGAAGGTCGCGGTCCGTTTCCCGTCAGGAGAGCAAGACTCAGGCCTCTTCGGGCTTCTCGATGCGCGGCAGCAAGTGCAGTTGCACCATCGCCGCGAACCGGTCCCCCGGATCGTCGAGGTCGATCCCGCCGACCTCGGCGAGCCGGCGCAACCGGTACCGGAACGTGCTCGGATGCACGTACGCCGCCGCCGAAGCCGCGCTGATGTCCCCGAACGAATCGAGCCAGCACCGCAACGTGTGCACGAGCTGGGACTGATGTTTGGTGTCGTACTCCAGCAACCGCGCGATCGGCCCCGTCGCGACGTCGCCGCGCGCCGCGGAAAGGTCGGCCAGCTCCAGCATCAGCGCCTCGATGTGCGCGTCCTCGGCGGCGATCACCCGCTTCGAGCCGCCGTTGGTGAGCAGCACGCGCAACGCCCGGTCGGCCCCGTCGCGAGACGCGCGCAACCCGGATCCGTCGAGAGCCAGCGGGCCGATGCCGATCGCCGCCGCGACCCGGCGGCCGGTGCGTTCCAGGAAGGTCGACGCGACGCGTACCGAGCGTTCGCGGCAATCGCCGTGGTTCCCGGGCATCGGGACGATGCCGTAGGCGACGTCGCCGACGAGCGCTACCGCCGATCGGGGCTGGACCGCGCTGAGGTGCATGGCGAACGCGTCGGCGACCCGCTGGCGTTCCGCGACCAGCCGGAGGTCGTCGTCGGGCGCCTCGAGCAAGCCCATGGCGAGCACGATCGTCGGCTGCCCCAGCAACCCGAGCCGCGCGATGGCTTCCTGCGCGCCCGAGCCGCCTTCGAGCGCGGTGCTGACCAGATCGGCCCGCAACCGGCGTTCGACGTCGGCGCCCGCGCGGAGCCGAAGCATATGCAGCGCAACGATTTTCGAAGCGTCGATCAACGCCGCGGTACGTTCTTCGCTTAGCTCTTTGTCGACAGCGGCCCAAATCGACCCGAGGACTTCGTCACCGGCCCGGACCGCGAGCGCCGCGCGCGGCATGACGATCTTCTTGTCGTAGCCGTCTCCCGGATAGACGTAAACCGGGCCCTGATCGCGGTAGAGCCGCTCGAAAACGCCGTCCTTCTCCAGCTCGCGAGTGAACCGTTCGGGCACCTGGCGGCCGAGGATCGTCTCGACGCGCGAGGGGTCGGCCTCGTCCTGACGGCCGGAGAACGCGAGCACGCGCGAGTTGCGGTCCTCGATGGTGACCGGTGCGTCGAGCAGGGCGGCGATGGCGTTGGCGAGGGCGAAAAGGTCGCCGGACGGCATCCCGCCGAGCGTCTGCGGGGAAACATCGCCGACATCGCCCTCGGCGAGCAGCGTGCGGAGCATGGCGGCCAGCTGTGCCCAGGACGCGCCGCTGGCGAGCCCGAGCAGCGCGACCCCGGAGGAATTAGCCGCCCGCACGAGTTCCGTCGAGGCGGCGACCGGCGACCGCACGACCAGCGCGGTCGCCCCGCGCGCGGCGACGGCGTGCACGAGCTGCACGATCTCGTCGGATTCGCGGACCCCGACGCCGAGGACCACCGCCTGCGCCGGGAACTCCGCGTCGTCGTGCGGGTCGTGGATCACCACCCCGCCGAGGTGGCGGCGCGTGTCGCGGCCGACCGCGACCGGTTCGAGGAGCACGTCCCCGAGCGCTTCGAGGACGCGTCCCAGACTCGTGTGCGGCTTGCTCGGCACCGGTGTCAGCACCCCCCGAAGGTAGATCCGGCCTCGCCCGGACCGGCTGGTCCGATCCGACCAAATCTACCTCCGGAATTCGTAGCGGGCTACGAACCGATCCACACCTTTGCCGTGGTCACCTCGTCGAGCAGGTCCGGAATCGGCGCCACGCCGAGTCCCGGTCCGGTCGGCACCGGCAGGTGCCCGCCGTCCAGCACGAAGGGCTCGGTGATGTCGGTCCGGTAGAACCGGCCGGACGCCGAGGTGTCGCCGGGCAGGGTGAAGTTCGGCAGCGAGGCGAGCGCGACGTTCGCCGCCCGGCCGAGGCCGGTCTCGATCATCCCGCCGCACCACACCGGGATCCCGTGCGCCGCGCACACGTCGTGCACCCGCCGCGCTTCCAGGTAACCGCCGACGCGGCCCGGTTTGATGTTCACGATCTGGACCGCGCCCAGTTTGATCGCGTCCGCCGCCGCGCGCGCCGACACGATCGACTCGTCGAGGCAGATCGGCGTCTGGATCCGCCGGGCGAGTTCGGCGTGGCCGAGCACGTCCTCCTCCTCCAGCGGCTGCTCGATCAGCAGCAGGCCGAACGGGTCGAGCTTGGCCAGCTGCGGCGCGTCGCCGAGGGTGTAGGCGGTGTTCGCGTCGACCTGCAGCAGCACGTCGTCGCCGAAGCGTTCGCGGACCGCGCGCACCGGCTCGACGTCCCAGCCGGGTTCGATCTTGAGCTTGATCCGCACGTAGCCCTCGTCGAGGTACCCGCCCACGACGTCGATAAGCTGCGGAATGGTGTCCATGATCCCGACGGAAACGCCGCAGGGCACGGAATCGCGCACCGACCCGAGTTCGGCGGCGAACGACCGCTCGTGCGCGCGGAGTTCGGCGTCGAGTACCGCCATTTCCAACGCGCCCTTGGCCATCCGGTGACCCTTGAACTTCGCCAGCAACGGCGTCACCTTCGCCGCGGTGATGTCTTCCGCGGCCAGCAGCGCCGGGATCAAGTGGTGCCGCAGGACGTGTTCCGCGCCGTCGTTGTACTCCGACGAGTACACCGGCCCGGCCATCGTCACGCATTCGCCCCAGCCCTCGCCGGCCGGCGTGACCGCGCGCAGCAGCAACAGCTCGCGCACGGACTGGGTGCCGAACGAAGTCCGGAACGGGGCGACGAGCGGCATCTGCACCCGGCGCAGTTCCACACCGCTGAGTTTCACTGCTCCTCCTTGGAGATCACGTAGAAGCCGGCTCGGTCGAAGCCGGTCACCCGGCCGCCGTCGGCCATCAGCCCGCCGAGAGATTCGCGCAGCGCGGCCCGCCACGCGTCCGCCCGGCCGGGATCGGTGCTGCGCAAGCCTTCGATGTCCGGCGGGACGGCGACGAGCACCACCGGGGCGTCCGCTTTGCCGTCGGCCGGACCGCCGTCCGCGGCCACTTCGAGCGCTACTGCCGCGCCTTGGTCGAGCAAAACCTTCGCGTCCGTGCGGATCGGTTCGCCGAACGCGGCGGTCCGCACGGACGGACTGGCCAGGTCCCAGGACACCATCAGCCGGTCGGTGTCGCCGGAACCGTTGATGCCGTCCGCCATCGGCCCGTAGAAGTCCCGCAGATAACGCACCGGGAGCGCGCCGAGTTTGCCGAGGTTGAAATAGGCGTTGCGGCGCACCAGCGGATCGAAGGTCCATTTGATCGCCGAGACGTCCTGCGCCAGCGCCCAGCCGCGCTGATGCAATTTCAGCGCGTACCCGATTCCGCGACCGGCGCCTGCCTTGGAAACTCCGGCGATGTGACTGTGCAGGCTGCCTTTTCCGGGGTTTCCGAAAAAGCCGACGCAGGCGCCGAGCATTTCCCCGTCGGCGAACGCACCTGCCACGTAATTCCCCGCCGACGACAGCGCGCGCAGCAGTTCCGTGGTCACCGGCCGGGTTCCTGGCGCGGACCGCCAGATCGTCTCGAACAGCACCCCCACCGCGGTCATTTCCGCGATCTCGGTGATTTCCCGGACTTCGACCCCCGAAGCGGCGGCCGCCGCCTGAGCGGCCGCGACCGCCTCGTCGCACGTTTCCGCCGCGACGGGTCTTTCCGTGTTCATCGCAAGATTCGTCACGGGATGATCCTTTCCCGGCTTCCCCCGAAGAGTCACCGTCGTGCTCGACCAGAATCGTCCGCCGGATTCGTCGGAACCGACGGACTCCCCTTCGTCAGCACGTTCTCCACCAGCGCGGCCAGTAACGCCGTCCGCCGCGGCAATTCCTCGACCAGGACATGTTCGTGATCGGCGTGCGCGCCGCCGCCGACCGCGCCGAGACCGTCGAGCGTCGGCACGCCCAGTCCGGCGGTGTAATTGCCGTCCGATGCACCGCCGACGGCCGCTTCGGTCAATTCCGGCAAGCCCAGTTCCGCGGCCAACTCCTTGGCCAGGCCGTACAACGCGGCCGACGAGACCGCGTCCAGCGGCGGACGGTTGATCCCGCCGGTGACCCGAACTTGTGCGTCTTCCAACACCGGTTGCAACGCACGAACCGCACGGTCGACGCGGAGCTGCTCTTCCTCGTCCCACACGCGTACGTCGACCTCAACCGCGGCTGCGGCGGGAACGGTATTCACTGTGGTACCAGCCGAAAGCACCGTCGGCACGACGCTGGTTCCCCGCTCCGGGCTGGCGAGCGCGGCGACCGCGAGCACCTGATGCGCGATCTCGATCCCAGCGTTGATCCCCTTCTCCGGCTCGAGACCGGCGTGCGAGGCGCGTCCGATCACCTCGATCCGGTAGTGGGACACGCCTTTGCGCCGGGTCTTGATCGCGCCGCCGTCCGCCGAGGCCTCCAGCACGAACGCCGCCGCGCAGCCCTGCGCCTCTTCCTCGATCAATCCCCGCGACGACGGCGAACCCAGCTCCTCGTCACCGGTGACCAAAATGGACAGTCCACTTCGGTCTGCCAGCGAAGCCGCGACGTGCAGCGCCATCACGACGCCGGTCTTCATGTCGAAGCACCCCGGACCGCGCAAGACCCCGTCCTGCACGGAAAACGGATGCGTCTCCAGCGAGCCCATCGGCCAGACCGTGTCGTGGTGACCGAGCAGCAGCACCCGCGGCGGACCGTCACCGAACCGCCAGCGCAGATGCGTCCGTCCATCCAGGACAATTCGCTCCGGCGCCACGCCAAGCAATGTCTTGCCAACGCCGGTCAGCACGTCCGCGCTGTGCGCCACCGCGTCGAGGTCGGACGATGGGGATTCACAGCACACCAACGTTTCGATGTCGGCGAGCAGAGCGTCCACGTTGAACTCGGTCATCGCGGCTCACCTCGCAGCGGCTGGCCGGGGAACGCGTCGGTGAGCAGCTGCCCGTCACGCACCACCGGGGTGCCCGCGACGAACAGGTGCCGCACGCCGACCGCGGGCCGGGTCGCGTCGAAATACGTTGCGGTGTCGGTGATCGTGGCCGGATCGAGGACGACGATGTCCGCGTCCGCACCCACGTCCAACCGGCCCTTGGTCCGCGCACCGGGCGCGACCTCGTCAAGCACCCGCGCCGGCAGGTAGGAGCAGCGCCGGAACGCCTCCAGCCAGGTCCAGGCCCCAGCCTCGCGCACCATCAGCCGCAGCGACTTCGAGAACGTCCCCGCTGTCCGCGGATGCGTCGCCCCTCCCGGCGGCAACGGCCATTCAGTGGATTCGTTCGCCCCGTTCTGCCAGTACACCGGCATGGCGTCGCTCGCGACGATCGAGTCCGGGAAGGCCAGCGCCTGGTGCAGCAGAGTGCGGTCGACCGGGTCCTGCTCGTCGAGGAACTCGAGGATGCACGGCGCACCCGGCGTTTCGGCGCGAACCTGCAGCAACCGGCCCTCGTCCGCGATCCGCTCGCCGGTCTCCAGCAGGATCACCCGCGACGGGTTGAGGCCCTTCATCTTCAGCCGCTCCGGCGAGATGAAAGCCGCGCCGACCGCGGTGCTGCCCGCGCCGTACGGATAGGCCTCGACCGTCACCCGAGACCCGGCGGAGCGGCCCGACTCCAGCGCGGCGAGCACGCGGTCGATGTGCCGTCCGGAAGTGCTGTTGACGTGGCAGTGGTGCATCGCCGCACCGGTCTCGGCCGCGACGATCGCGATCTCCTCCGACCCGTCGGCAGGCGTGCCCGGATCGACCTCGACCAGCTCGCGGACGTGCGTGTACGTCGGTGCCTCGGCCTGTTTGGCGAGCTTCGCCAAGGCCAGGAACTCCGCCGGATCGCTGGCCGGCGCGTACCCGAGCAGCACGCCGACGCCGAGCGCGCCCGCCGCCAGCTCACCCTCCACAAGGGACAACCACGCGGCCAGCTCGGTCTTCGACGACGACCGCTGCCAGGCCGGATTGCCGAGCACGGAAAGCCCGGTGTTGATGTTCGCGTCCGGCTCGATGCCCGCGAGCACCTTCGCCCGCGCGGAACCCCACGAAGCCGAGAAGCCGTAGTGCAGCGGACGCCCCGCCGCGGCGGCCTCGGCGTAGGCCCGTTCGACCGGCATCAGCCCGGCCTCGAGGTCGAGCGCCGTCGTGACGCCGTCCATCGCCTGCAGCCGCTGTCCCGCGATCGAATGCACGTGGCTGTGCAGATCGATGAACCCCGGTCCCACGATGTACCCGGCGACGTCGATCTCGACCTGGTCGTCCGCGCTCGGCAGTCCCGGTCCGACCGCGACCACCTCGCCGTCGGATACCAGCACGTCAGCCGTACCGTCGAAGCCCGTAGCCGGGTCGATGACGCGACCGCCACGCAGCAGTGTCCGCATGCTTGCCTCCTCGCCTCGCTGCTGGCGACCCTAGGAGGTTTCCCGGGCAGTACGTTCGTGCGCGCGGACGAATCCGGGGCGGCAGATCTATCCGCGCGCACAAACCGGAATTCGCTGGGCCGGGGTGCGCGCGGGCCCTAAGCTCGCGCACATGGCCTGCCGGATCACCGAACTCGTCCTCGACTGCGCCGACCCGCAACGGATGGGTGATTTCTGGTGCGAAGTCCTCGGCTACGTCGAACTCGGCTGGGACGGCGAAGACCTCGAGATCGGCCCGCCCGAAGCCGGCTTCGGCGGCCCGCAGCCCACCTTGATCCTCAGCCGCAGCACCGACCCGAAACCGGCGAAACTGCCGCTGCACCTGGACGTGAACCCGACCGACCGGGACCAGGACGCCGAACTGGAACGCCTGCTCGCGGCCGGTGCGCGGCCCGCCGACGTCGGGCAGACCGGCGAGGAGTCGTGGCACGTGCTGGCGGACCCGGAGGGGAACGTGTTCTGCCTGCTCCGCCGCCGGGTCGACCCGGTACCCACCTGAGCGGCTACTCCCGGTAGCGGAGCTGCCCGGACCGGAGCAGATCGGCGGCGAACTCGAAGCCGTACCCGTCCCGGCCGCGCCGGACCCGCCCCGCCGAGGGGGCCGGGAAGTGCGTCGGGAGCAGGACCAAACCCTCTGCCTCCGCAAGCAGGCGGCTCCGGACCCGTGCCGCCTCCCCCGCATCAACGCAGTACCTCGTGCTCAGCTCCGGATGCCGGATCTGCACCCCGTGGTGCATCGTGTCGCCGGCAAGCAGCACAGTCCCGGCACTGCCGCGCACCCGCACGCACACGTTCCCCGGCGTATGCCCAGCAGCGGGTACGAGTTCGGCGTGCTTGCCGACCACCGCGTCCGGGGCGACAAAACTGAGCTGTCCAGCCTGCTCGATCGGCAGCACGCTGTCGGTCAGGTAGTCCCCAGTCCGGCGCATCGCCGCCCCGCCGGCTTCACTCGACCAGTACCGGAACTCCTCCTCGACCACGAAGTGCGGGGCGTCCGGAAACACCGGTTCCCGCTGCACAGTGACGGCCCCGACGTGATCGGTGTGCAAGTGGGTGAACACCACCGCGTCGACGTCCGCGGGCCGCAGCCCGGTCGCGAGGAACTGTCGCATCCACCGGTCCGGCAGCTGGTCGAACTCCGCGCGCTGACGGTCCTTCCCCGCCCCGACGCACGCGTCGACCACCAGCACCTCGTCCGCCGAGCAGACGAGGAACGACTGGATGACGAAGACCAGCTTCCCCGCCGCCCGGTCGAACCACGGCTCCTGGGCGTACCAGTCGGACAGGTCCGGTTCGAGTCCTGGGAAGAACTCCCCGGGCTCGATCAGCAGCCGCTCGTCCTCGACGAGGGGAACGACCGCGACGTCACCGAGATCGAACCAGTGCGCCATCGCGTTCCCTCCTCGCCTTCGTCCGCACCCGGCTCAACCCGACCGCGCAAGCGATTGCGACCAGCACCGGAACGGCGGTCACCAGGACGATCGTCTGCGCCGACAACGCCAGCGCGAGCAGCAACCCCGCGACGCCCGGTCCGACGATCGACCCGATCCGCCCCAGCGCCGCGGCCCAGCCGACGCCGGTGGTGCGAGTGTGGGCGGGGTAGATCGAAACCGCGAGGGTCAGCTGGCCGATCTGCCCGGCCGTGACCCCGAAACCGGCACCGGCCAGCAGCACGAACAGCAGCGTCTCGCCGACCGGCACAGTCGCGACGAGAACCATGCACACCGCCCCGATCGCGGGCATCAGGATCAGCGCGCGGGCGATCCCGATCCGTGCGGCCAGCGGAATGAGCACCAGGCCGCCCGCGATCCCGCCCAGGGTGAGGAACGCGAGTCCCAGCGGGGCCTTGCCAGCCGCGAAGCCGTATCCGGTGAGCAGCGTCGGAACCCAGGAAATCAGCACGTACGCGGTGATGAAGATGAGGAACGAGAACGCCCAGATGAGCGACGTCGGCAGGCGCAGTCCCGGGCCGAACAGCCTGCTCACCTTGGCTTCTTGCTTCGCGCTGCTCTCCACCGACGGCTCGCGGGCGGGCAGCACCACGGCCATGACCGCGGCCAGCACCAACGGAGCCAGCCCGGCGACGTAGAAGACCCCGGCGGACCCGACGCTGTGCAGCAGTTTCCCGCCGAAGAACCCGCCGAGGCTGCTCCCGGAAGCGAGCCCGAGGGTCACCGCCACCGAGACCAGTTCCCGGCGGCCTTCCGCGCTGTGTTTCGTCGCGAGCGACACCCCGGCGGGCAGCACCAGTCCGAGGCCCAGCCCCGTGACCAGGCGTGCCGCCGCGAAGACCGGCATGGACTTCAGGTGCAGGATCGCGGCGGTCAGCACGGTCGCGCCCGCGAAGATCAGGACGCCGGTGAGCACGACGGACCGCGCCTTCATCCGGGCACCGATGTAACCCGCGGCCAGGTATCCCATGACGACCCCGATGTTGGTCAGCACCAACGGCAGGGTGAAGGCGGCGGGAACCGCACCCCATTCATGCGACAGCGTCGGGATCGTGAACGACAGTGCGGCGGTGTCGAAGCCGTCCAACAGGACAGCGAGGAAGCAGAGCAGGACGACAGGCCAATGAATGCTCTTGCTCATGGCGTGTTCTCCAGTGTCTGAAGGGAATTCCCGATCCGGACGCCGCTCCGCGGTCCTGACGAGCCCGATCGCGCGAATTCCGTCCACCACAAGCGCATTTGGGCACCGAGGCGTTCGACCTCGGCCCAGCTGGTGTCGCCCAGCATCGGGCTCCCCTGCCAGGATTCCGGAGTGCCCAGCAGGAACGGCAGTTCGAGACAGTGGATCGCGCCGTAGCCGCCGTGTTCCGGAGCCCAGTCGAATTCGTAGGAGTACGCGCCGTACTGCTGTGCCAGCTCACGCGCCGGACGACCGAAAAGCGGATCGGTCTGGTCCAGGATCGCTTGCCGGATCCCCTCGTCCGGCAGCCCGATCGCGAACGCCGCGCACTCCCGCGTGGTGTATCCGATCATCAAGTCCGGCAACGGATCGGACAGTCGCACGTCCAGATCGACCAGCCCGAACGGCGGCCGGGTCGACGTCGGATCCTTCGCGGCGTTCCATCGGAGAGTGCGCAGCTGCGCGGCCAGCAATTGGTCCACTGAAGCGGTGGCCGGGTCGCCGTCGACCGCGTCGGCGAAATACTGGCCGATCTCCAGCGCCGTCGCACGTTTCTGAATGATCCCGGGGTCCGGAGAACTCTGGACGATCGCCCTGCGGATCAGCGGACGACTGTCCGGTTTGGACAACAAGGCGAGCGTCGACAGCGCGCCGGCGGACTGCCCGAAGAGGGTGACATTACCCGGGTCACCACCGAAGGCCGCGATGTTGTCGCGCACCCATTCAAGCGCGAGCGCCTGGTCCGCCAGGCCGAGATTGCCCTCGCTGACGCCGTCGCAGACCAGATAGCCGAACGCCCCGAGCCGGTAGTTGACCGACACGACCACCACGTCGCCGTCCGCGGCGAGCCGTCCCCCGTCGTACCAGGGAAGGGTGCCGCCTCCGCTCAGGAAACCGCCGCCGTGCAGCCACACCAGCACCGGACGTGAGCCGGTCAGCGCAGGCGTCACGACGGCAAGGTTGAGACAGTCCTCGGACTGCGGCGGTTCATCCCGCGGCGGCCCCATCGCGGCTTCCAGACGCGAGCCGAGCTGCGGGCAGATCGGCCCGGGCAGGCTGGCGTCGGAGCGAGGCGCGGCCGGCAGCGGCGGCTGGAACCGCTCGGCGGTGCCGTACCGCACGCCGCGGAACCGCAACAGACCGTCGTCGCTGTGCTCGCCGATGACCGGACCGGACGGCGGCTGGGCAGTGACAGGCTGGCATTCGGTCATCTCGGCTCTCCTTTGAGCGGGTGTCCGGCACCTTCGACCCGCTGTCAGGCTAAGAAAGTCCGGAATGCCTGACCAATGCTCTTTGCCGCCCGAGACATGTTTGCCCGGCTATACCTCACCGCCCCACGCGGCTCCCCGCCTCGGCCCGCGCCACCCGCGGCGCGGGCTCGACCCGCCTGCCGCCGCCGGAGAAGGCGTCCGAGAGCTTCCCGATCAGCATTCCGAGCAGCGGAAGCCAGATCGGGCACAGCATCAGCACCAGCAGTGGTCCCATGATCTTGAAAATCTCGAGGAATCCGTGCATGCCCTCACGCCTTCTCGGTCTCGGCCAGCAGCGTCGCGAGCGTGCGCACCGCGCGGTGCTGCAGCGCCCGGATGCTGTTGGGGTTCTTGTTCATCGTTTCGGCGACCTCGGCGACGGACAGTCCGGCGAAAAACCGGAGCCGCACGCACTCGCGCTGCGGTTCGCTGAGGTCGGCCAGGCACCGCCGCAGCGCCGCCGCTTCGATGCGGGCCAGCGCGAGCCGGTCGGCTCCGCCGCAGAGGTCCGGTCCGTCGTGGTCTTTTCCGTCGAGGAGTTCACGCCGGTAGCGGGCCGACTTGCGGTGGTCGCGCAGCAGGTTGTCGGCGATCGTGTACAGCCACCCGGTGAACGAGCCGACGTCCGGTCGGAAGTCCGGCAGTTTCCGCCACGCGCGCAGGAAAGCTTCGCTCGTCAGGTCTTCGGCGACCGTCGCCGTCGGCACCCGCAGCCGCAGGTAGCGGAAGACCGGCGGCGCGTGTTCCTGGTAGATGACGGCGAACGCGGCCTGGTCGCCAGACCGCGCCCGCCCGAGCAGCTCCGTCTCCACCGGGCCTCAATCCTGCAGCCGCAACGCCGCGACCGGACACGCGCGCACCGCCGCGTCGACGAAGTGCCGCTCCGCCTCGGGCGGGGTCTCGTCGAGGACCTGCACCACTCCGTCGTCGCCGACCTCGAAGAACTGGTCGGCCATCGCTTCGCACATGCCGAGGCCTTCGCATTTGCCGTGGTCCGCGAAGATCTTCATCACGCCGCCTCCCGCACCACGGGCACGAAGTCGACCTTGTCGCGCACGCCGCAATCGGGGCACGTCCAGTCGTCCGGGATCTCCGACCACGCGGTTCCCGCGGCGAAGCCCTCCAGCTCGTTGCCCTCCGCGACGCGGTAGATGTAGCCGCAGCCAGGGCACCGCGCGGCGTCCACGTCGTCGGCCAGCTTCGCCCGGGTGTCCGCGACGGGTTCGTCCGTGGCAGCGGCGACGACCGGGTATTTCTTCAGCAGCGACGGGAGTTTGCCCGGCTGCACGTTCGCCTGCCGGATGTCGCCGTCGAAGTGCCGGTAGACCCGCGGATCCATCACCTTGCGGAACCACGCCGGGACCAGCGCGACGACCATCATCCCGGTGTAGCCGGTCGGCAGAACCGGGCTTTCCTTGAAGTCGCGCAAAGTCTGGAACCGGCGCGTCGGGTTCGCGTGGTGATCGCTGTGCCGTTGCAGGTGGTACAGCAGCACATTCGTCGCGACGTTGTTGGAGTTCCAGGAATGCGCCGGAGTGACCCGCTCGTACCGGGTCTTGGCGCCGTGGGTCACCTGCTTGCGCAGCATCCCATAGTGCTCCATGTAATTCACGATCTCCAGCAGTGAGAACCCGAACACCGCCTGAATCACCAGATACGGCAGGATCCCGACGCCGAGCCAGGCGATCAGCACACCCCACAGCACCACGCTCATCAGCCACGCGTTGAGCACGTCATTGCCGAGGCGGAACGGGTGAGTTTGCTTGCGGGCGTACCGTTTCCGCTCGACACCCCAGGCGCTGCGCAGCGAACCGAAAACCGTGCGCGGCCAGAACCGGTAGAAGCTTTCGCCCAGCCGGCTCGACGCCGGATCCTCCGGAGTGGCGACGCGGACGTGGTGCCCGCGGTTGTGCTCGATGTAGAAATGCCCGTAGAAACACTGCGCCAGCGCGATTTTCGCGGCCCAGCGCTCGGTGCTTTCCCGTTTGTGGCCGAGTTCGTGCGCGGTGTTGATCGCGATTCCGGCGACCGTGCCCAGCGTGATCGCGAGGCCGATTTTGCCGCCGACGGACAGTTCGCCGCGCGCGAGCATCCACGCGCCCGCCACGAAACCGGCGTATTGCAACGGCAGGAACAGGTAGGTGATCCAGCGGTAATAGCGGTCTTCCTCCAGCGCCTCCATCACCTCGTCCGGCGGGTTGGTGTGGTCGTATCCGGCGACGAGGTCGATCAGCGGCACGAGGACCAGCACCACGAGCGGACCGAGCCACAGCACGGCGTCGGATCCGGTCGCGGCGTGCAGTCCGATCGCGCCGAACGGCAGCAGCGGCACCACGAGCCCGAGCAGCCACAGGTGCCGCTTCCGGTCGTGCCAGGCGGTTTCGCCGTTCGGTCCGGCGAGGCGGTACTTCTTCATGGCGGCCTCCACGCGGGTCTGTCGTTTTCCTGAAGGTAGGAATTCGCGAGCGGCGGGACACTGTGCGCGAAACCGAAACGCTCGGCTGCGTTGGGTCTCGGGCACGAACCGGGCGTACGGTGCTGCCTGTGACGTCGACGGCTGCCGCCACGCTGGCCAAGGTCGCGGACTCGGTCCTGGCCGAGCTCGCGCTGCTCCGCGCGCGGATCGTGGCGGAGGTCTCCGCCGAACTGCCCTCGCTGGCACCGGACGCGCAGGCCGCCGAGCTGCTGGACAGCACGGTGCGAGAGAACCTGGTCGCCGCGCTGAGCGTGCTGGGCGGCGCGACCGAACCGGTCGACGTCGGGGCGCCGCCGGTCGCGTTGGAGTTCGCCCGGCGGCTGGCCCAGCGGCGGGTGCCGATCACCGCGATGCTGCGCGCGTACCGCCTCGGCCAGGCGGCCTTCCAGCAGGAGATGATCGCCCGGATCGCCGCCGAGCCGGTGGAGGCCGCGGACGTCGCGGTCGCCGCCACCGAGCTGTCGCAGGTCGCCTTCACCTACATCGACAAGATCTCCGAGGAGGTCGTCGAGGCCTACCAGCTGGAACGCGACACCTGGCTGCGCCACCGCAACGCGGCCCGGCTCGCGAAGGTGCAGGCAGCGCTGTCCGGCAAGCCTGTCGACGTCGCCGACGTCGAGAAAACCCTCGGCTACGCGCTCTCGGACCGCCACGTCGGCGCGGTGCTGTGGTGCGGCCCTGAGCTGGACGAAAGCACCCGGCTGACCACCCTCGAACGGCATGCGGCCCTGCTCGCGAACGCCCTCGGCGCCACGCCCCTGGTCGTCGCCCCGGACGCCTCGACCGTGTGGGCCTGGTTCCCGGTCTCGACGCTCGACCTCGACGCGGTGTCCGCCGCGCTCGCCGGCTCACCCGATCCGGTGCGCGTCGCGCTGGGCGACCCCGGCGAGCGGGCTGGCCGGGTTCCGCACCACCCACCAGCAGGCCCGGCAAGCCGAAGCCGTCGCGCAGATGACCGAGCGAACCCAGCCACGCCCGGTCACCGCGGCGGCGCAACTCGGACCGTTGGCGCTGGTCGCGGCGGATCCGTCGGCGGTCGCCGGCTGGGTCCAGTCTGTGCTCGGCGCGCTGGCCGACGACGACGAGGGGCACCACCGGATGCGCGAGACGGTGTGGGCGTACCTGTCGAGCGGGAGCAGCCTGATGGTCGCCGCGCAGGAGCTCCACCTGCACAAGAACACCATCCAGTACCGGCTGCGCAAGGCCGAGCAGGAACGCGGCCGTCCCCTGTCCGAGGGACGGATCGACGTCGAAGTGGCACTGCTGGCGTGCCGGCTGCTCGGTCCGGCAGTGCTCCGGCCGGTCGACTGATTTTTGTGCCGCGGGACCAGTCGGGTCCCGGCCTCCCGGTCCGCGGACCGATGCCAGCACGCGACCTGGCGGGAAGACTCCCGGGCAACGAGTTCGCCACCGCGTCTGCGAGGACAACGATGAACGACCCCCGCGAAGAAACCGACGTCCTCGTGATCGGCTCCGGCTTCGGCGGCTCGGTAGCCGCACTGCGACTGTCCGAAAAGGACTACCGAGTCACCGTACTGGAAGCCGGACCTCGCCGTACCGAGGAGACGCTGCCCAAAACCTCTTGGGACGTCCGGAATTTCCTGTGGGCGCCGAGACTCGGCTGCTACGGAATCCAGCGCATCCACCTGCTCCGAGACGTCGTCATCCTCGGCGGCGCAGGCGTCGGCGGAGGTTCCCTGAACTACGCCAACACCCTCTACGAACCGCCCGCGCCGTTTTTCGAGGACCCGCAATGGGCGCACGTCACCGACTGGCAAGCCGAACTGAAACCGCACTACGACCAGGCCCGCCGAATGCTCGGCGTCACCCAGAACCCCACTGTCACCAAAGCTGACGAGATACTCCGCGAAGTCGCCGACGACCTGGGCGTCGGGTCGTCCTTCCGGCTCACCCCAGTCGGCGTTTTCTTCGGCGACAAGAACACCCCCGCCGGAACCGCCGTACCAGACCCATTCTTCGGCGGCGCCGGACCAGCCCGCAAAACCTGCACCGAATGCGGTTCCTGCATGACCGGCTGCCGCGTCGGCGCGAAGAACACGCTAGACCGCAATTACCTCTACCTAGCCGAAAAACGCGGCGCGAACATCATCCCCATGACCACAGTGCTCGACGTCCGCCCCACAGACGGCGGCTACCTCGTCACCGCAGTCCGCACCGGAAAATCGCCGCGCCGCCGCAAAAACGTGCGCACCTTCTTCGCCCGCGACGTGATCTTCAGCGCAGGCACCTACAACACGCAGAAACTACTCCACCAAGCTCGCGAAACCGGCGCACTGCCCCGGATCTCCGCCAGCCTAGGCCGATTGACCAGGACGAACTCGGAATCCATCCTGGGCGCGAAATCGAAACGCAAGGACGTCGACTTCACCCACGGCGTCGCGATCACCTCGTCCATCCACCCCGACGAGCACACGCACATCGAACCGTGCCGCTACGGCAAAGGCAGCAACGCGATGTCGCTGCTGCAAACCGCCCTCACCGACGGCGGCAAACCAGTCCCGCGCTGGCTCACCTGGCTCGGCACGTTCGCCAAAAACCCGCGCAACCTCACCTGGTTCTCGCCGCGCCGCTGGTCCGAACGCACCATCATCCTGCTGGTGATGCAAACCCTCGACAATTCCATCACGGTCTCGAACAAACGCACCCGCACCGGACGGCGCAAACTGACGTCGAGCCCCGGCCACGGAGAACCAAACCCCACCTGGATCCCCGCCGGAAACGATGCCGCCCGCCGCGTCGCGGAGAAAATCGACGGCATCGCCGGCGGCACCACCGGAGAAATCCTGAACATCCCCATGACCGCCCACTTCATCGGCGGCTGCGCCATCTCCACCGACCCGGCAACCGGTGTCCTCGACCCATACCACCGCATCCACGGCCACCCAGGCCTCCACGTCGTCGACGGCTCGGCAATCTCCGCGAACCTGGGCGTCAACCCATCCCTGACGATCACCGCCCAAGCCGAACGCGCGATGTCCCTGTGGCCCAACCACGGCGAGGAGGACCGGCGGCCTCCGTTGGGCGCACCGTATGTATGCGTCGAGCCGGTGGTGCCACGGAATCCGGTGGTTCCGGCTGGTGCTCCCGGTGCACTGATTCCATCCCGAAATGCGCGAAGCAGCAAGGAATCCCACGACAGGGCAACTCGTTGAGGGGCGCACGCTGAGTCTCTCTATCGGCGCTGGGCAGCAGCGTTAGGAAACTTCGGCCGCCAACGGTTCGACCGGCGGGTCGGCACCCGATTCTGCACAGCAGAAGTTCCTGTCCGAGGCGATGGCGGCGGGCGACAGTACCCGGCATGCCGGACAGCCGGCATCCTGCCCTCCCCGCGACTGATCGGGAGCCGATGAACCAGCCGCACGATCTCGCCCCGGCCGCGAGACCCTCGACGCCGAGCGACCCCTCGGCACCGGGCACCACCGCCCGCACCTCCGCACTGGTCGCCGTCCTCTGCTGGACCATGGTGGTCATCGAGGGCTACGACGTGATCGCCTTCAGCACCGTCGTTCCCGACCTGCTGCACGGAGCGGTCAGCGGCTTCACCGCGGCCAACACCGGCTGGGTCGCGGCGGCGGTGTTCGCCGGGTCGCTGGTCGGTGCGCTGTCGTCCGGCTGGCTGGCAGACCGGTTCGGGCGGCGACCGGTCGCGCTCGGATCGGTGGCCGTGTTCACCGTGTTCACCGTCGCGTGCGGGTTCGCCGCGGGGCCGGTTTCGTTCGCGGTCCTGCGATTCCTCGCCGGAATCGGGATCGGGGCGATCGTGCCTGCGGCGTCGGCGCTCACGCTCGAGTACGCCGTGCCCCGCCATCGCACGATCGTCTACACGCTGACGCTTTCCGGCGTCCCGTTCGGCGGTCTGCTGGCCGCGCTGGTCGCGATCCCGGTGCTGCCGCATCTCGGCTGGTCGTGGATGTTCTTCTTCGGCGGCATCCCCGGCCTGCTGTGCCTGCCGGTGATCGCCGCGCGCCTGCCCGAATCGACGGTCGTGCGGCAGCGCGTGACCAGCACGGCCACCGGGATTTTCGCGAAGGGCTACCGGCTGGTGTCAGCCCTGTTCGCACTCGCGACCTTCTGCGGCCTGTTCGCCTGGTTCGGGCTCGCCACGTGGGTTCCCGGCATCATGACCGGCGCGGGCTACGCCCTGAACTCCTCGCTCGTGTTCCTGCTCGTACTGACCCTCGGCGCGGTCGCCGGCTCGCTGATCATCGCCGCAGCCACGGACCGGTGGAAGAGCAAACCGGTCGTCGTGCTGACCTATCTGGCGATGGCCGCCGCGCTGGTCGCGCTCTCGGTCCGGATGCCGCAAACCGCTCTGCTGGCCGGAATCGCACTCGCCGGCGCGGGCGGACACGGCGGGCAGATCCTGGTGAACGCCTTCGTAGGCCGCTCGTATCCAGCGGAAACCCGCGCGAGAGCCCTCGGCTGGACACTCGGCATCGGCAGACTGGGCACGATCGCAGGCCCAGTGGTAATCGGCGAAGTCGCGACGGGCCGCGACCCGCTGCTCGGTTTCCTGGTCTTCGCCGCGATCGCCCTCACAGCGGCGGGACTGCTGGCGATCATGCCGCGCACCGCGGCGTTTCGCGCACAGGAGGGGCGCTAGGAGCCGGGCCGACGAAAGGCCGGGCCGGGCGTGTTCGCCGACCGCGCGGCGCTCGTACAGCACCCTCCAAAGCGAAAGCTCTCCGCCGTCGCCAGGGCTCCCAGACCCGATGATGTGACCACAATGCTCACCCGGCACTGCCAGCCAGAGCGTGCTGCGCGCGACTCTGCTGGCAGCTAGACTTCCGAACACGTTCCGAATACTATGGAGCCATGAGCCGCACAGCAGACCTCTCCGTGGCCACTCGGCGCTCCTCGGATCTGAGCAAGCACTCGGCCGAGGTCTTCGCTGAGGCCGAAGACCACCCCGTGACGGTGACTCGCCGCGACGGCGAGGCGCTGGTCTTGATGTCGAAGCGGGAGGCTGAAGGCCGCTCGCGGCTGCTCGACTTCGCAGCTCAGCTCATCACCGTCACTCTTGACGACCAGGGCACACTGGCTGACCGTATGGCCAAGGTTTTTCCGTGGATGCTGGCGCTCTCGCCTGCGGACCGGGCATCGTGCGCTCAGGACCTTGTCGACGCGGCGCGAGCATCCTTTTCGACCGATCAGCCGCATCTGGCGATCGCCGAGCTGACGTCCTGGAAGGAAACGGCTACGGCCGTCGCTGCAGGGCTCGGCCGCGCTGACCTCGAGTGGCTCGACGAGGATGAAACCGTGGAGCGTCCCTGACCGTGGCCGCCGCCAAGAAGGGGGAACTGGTCCCGCGCCCGCCCAAGAAGATCGAGTACGAGATCCGCTTCGCCACCACTGACGCGCTCAAGGGCTGGCGGGATCTCGTGGCCACCATTCGCAATGCGATGGCGGACACCTGGGACTTTCTGACGCGAACACCAGAGGCCACGACGCCAGCGAATTACCGCCTGAAGGGCGAACTGGGTACCGTCCAGCGTGGCGGTAAATCCTATGAGCGCTGGCAGCACAAGCCAACGGTAGGAGGGTCAGCTCGAATCTGGTTCTATATCTCAGAGCACACTGTCTATCTCGAGCAAGTGCATACGCATCATCCGAACGAGACCAAGTAACCGCACCTTCGCCAAGCCACAAGTTCGAGTCGGTCTGCTCGATCATCACTGATCGCCTCCTTGCCGACCGGCATGGTGCGCAGTACCGCGTACCGGCGGCCGCACTCGGCGGCTCGGCCATCGGTTGTCCTTGGGCATCCTCTACCCAGGCGTGTATCCGGACGGGGTCATCGGGCGGTCTAGTCGACCGCGCAAGACCGACCAATGCACTTTCGTTCCCCTGAACAACGCACCCGCCCGCTGCGGCAATGGCCCCTTACCCGGCCCTCAGGACGCGCCCGGACCTAGCGAAATCTTGTGACCTCACCGCCCTCGCGGCGACGTCGAGCAATCCGAACAGTCGCGAAAAGCCGCAGCTCACAACCGGAGCCGTCTTGTGAGGATGCTGGATGTGCCCCCGACGGGGTTCGAACCCGCACTGGGTCGATTTTAAGTCGACTGCCTCTGCCAATTGGGCTACGGGGGCCCACCCACCCTAGCGAACCCGCCCCCGCACACGACAAAGCCGGGCCGCCCGAAGACGACCCGGCTTCATCGGAAAACCGCTCAGCCCTTGCTGGCCCGGTTGAACTCTTCCTTCGGGTTGTTGATCTGCCCCAGCGAGATGACCTCGCGCCGGAACAGGCCGCCCAGCATCCAGTCGAACAGGATGCGGATCTTGCGGTTCCACGTGGGCATCGCCTTGAGGTGGTAGGCGCGGTGGAAGAGCCACGCCGGGAAGCCCTTGATCTTCAGGTTCAGCGCGTCCGCCACGCCCTTGTGCAGGCCGAGGCTCGCGACCGCGCCCAGGTTCTTGTGGAAGTAGTCCTTCGGCTGTCCGCCGCGGATCACCTTGATGATGTTCTTCGCCAGCAGGCGGGCCTGGCGGACCGCGTGCTGGGCGTTCGGCGGGCAGGTCGCCGTCGGGTCCTGTTCGGTGCGCGACAGGTCCGGGATGGCCGCGTTGTCGCCCGCGGTCCAGACGTCCGGGTGGCCGACCACCTGCATCGCTGCGGTGGCCTCGACGCGGCCGCGCTTGTCGAGCGGCAGGTCCGAGCCGGCGAGGACCGGGTTGGCCTTCACGCCCGCGGTCCAGATGATCGTGTCGGTGTCGAACTCGGTGCCGTCCGAGAGCACGACGTGGCCGTTTTCGAACGACTTCGCCGCGGTCGACAGGTAGACCTCGATGCCGCGCTTCTCCAGCTGCTGCACCGTGTACACGCCCAGCGTCTCGCGCACCTCGGGCAGGATCCGCCCGGCCGCCTCGACCATCACCCAGCGGATGTCCTCCGGCTTGATGTTCGGGTAGTAGTTCTCGACCGCGAAGCGGGTCATGTCCTCGAGCTCGGCCAGCGCCTCGATGCCCGCGAACCCGCCGCCGACCACGGTGAACGTGAGCAGGCGCTTGCGCAGCTCGGGGTCGAGCGTGCTGGCGGCCTCGTCCAGCTTGGTCATGATGTGGTTGCGCAGGTAGATCGCTTCGCCGATGGTCTTGAAGGCGATGCCCTCCTCGGCGAGGCCGGGGATCGGCAGGATCCGCGCGACGGCGCCGAGCGCGACCACGAGCACGTCGTAGTTCAGCGTCTCGATGTGGCCGTCGGCCGCTTCGACCGTGACGGCCTTGCGCTCGTTCTCGATCTTCGTGACCCGCGCGGTCAGCACGTGGCAGCGCTTCAGCACGCGGCGCAGCGGCACGACCACGTGCCGCGGCTCGATCGCGCCGGCCGCCGCCTCGGGCAGGAACGGGGCATAGGTCATGTGCGGCTGCGGGTCAACGACGGTCACGGAGGCCTCGTTGGCGCGCAGCATCTTCTGAAGCCCGTACGCGGTGTACAGGCCGACGTATCCACCACCGAGGACGAGGATCCGAGTCGGTTCCGACTTCGCAGCAGCCATGTACCTATAGTCGCACTTCCGAAGCGGCTCCGCTCGGGTACCCCACCCCGCTGTGACCAGCATCGCCACGCTGGTTGTCACGATTCAGATGAGCCCAGCCGCCGAGGCCGCGGCGGTGAACGCGCTCACCACCATGGGCTGTGTCACACGACCGGTCTGGACATTGCGCGGTGACACGTGGTAGCAGCCGAACACCGCAAGGTCGCCGACCTGCATCCGGGCGCCATGCGCGAAGGCCGGACGCGGTTTCGGCACCGGCCAGCCGGCGGCGGAAAGCACGGGCAGCAGCGCCTGCCAGCCGAACGCGCCGAGCACGACGATCGAGCGCAGGGTCGGGCGCAGCAGGTCCAGCTCGTCGGCCAGCCAGTGCCGACAGTTGTCCCGCTCAGCGGGGGTCGGCCGGTTCTCCGGCGGCGCGCAGCGGACCGGCGACACGAGCCGGGTGCCGCGCAGCGTGAGGCCGTCGCCGATGGCGGCGGACACCGGCTGGGACGCCAGACCGACCTCGTACAGCACGCGGAAGAGGAAGTCGCCGGACGGATCGCCGGTGAACATCCGGCCGGTGCGGTTGGCCCCGTGCGCGGACGGCGCGAGCCCGACGACGGCCAGCGCGGCGTCCTCCGCGCCGAAACCGGGCACCGGCCGCGCCCAGTACTCCTGCCCGGCGAACGCGGCCTTCGTCCCCGCCACGCCCTCGCGCCATTCGACGAGCCGCGGGCACGCGCGGCACCGCACCAGCTCCGCGTCGAGCTCGGCGAACGTGCGCATCGATCTCCTCCGCTTGGTGTGCTGCCACGGTAACGCGGGATAGGTTGGGGCCATGGCCGACACCACCGCGGACGAGACCGCCGAGAAGACCAAGGACGAGGAGACGAAGGCGGCGGAGCCCGTCGACGACCTCGTCACGACGCAGCACACGCTCACCGTCAAGCGGCGCAAGCTCGCATACACCGCCCAGACCGGCCGGATCGTGCTCCGCCAAGAGGTCAAGAAGGACGGCAAGTCCGAGGGCCACCAGGCCAAGGCCGAGGTTTTCCTCACCGCCTACACCCTCGACGACGCCGACCCCGGCACGCGACCGGTCACCTTCGCCTTCAACGGCGGCCCCGGTTCCTCCAGCATCTGGCTCCACATGGGCCTGCTCGGACCGCGCCGGGTGCTGTCCGGCGACGTCAACGACCCGGTGCCGCCGCCGTACGGGCTCGAGGACAACCCGGAAAGCCTGCTCGCGCACAGCGACCTGGTGTTCATCGACCCGGTCCAGACCGGCTACTCGCGGGTGACCGAGGGCGGCGAATCCCAGCCGTACACCGGTTTCCAGGGCGACGTCGAATCGGTCGCGGAGATCATCCGGCTGTGGGTTTCGCGCAACCAGCGCTGGCTGTCGCCGAAGTTCCTGGCCGGCGAGTCGTACGGCACGCTGCGCGCGGCCGCGCTGGCCGGGCATCTGCAGGAGCGCTACGGCCTGTACCTCAACGGCCTGATGCTCATCTCGTCCGTTTTGGACCTCGGGACGCTGCGGTTCCACGAGGGCAACGACCTGCCGTACTCGCTGTTCCTGCCCACGTACGCGGCGATCGCGCACTACCACGGCAGGCACGGCGAACGGCCCCTCGACGACGTGCTCGCCGACGCCGAGGACTTCGCCTCGAAGGAACTGCCGTGGGCGCTTTCCCGCGGCGCGCGGCTGTCCACTCAGGACCGCACCGAGGCGGTGCAGACGCTGGCGTCGCTCACCGGGCTCAGCGAGTCCTATGTGGACCGGGTGAACCTGCGGATCGAGCACGTCCGGTTCTTCACCGAACTGCTGCGCGACCAGGGCAAGACCGTCGGCCGGATGGACGGCCGGTTCACCACGTGGGAACCGGACGGCGGCGTCGAGCACATGAGCGACGACCCCTCGGTGTCGCGGATCATCGGCGCCTACTCCGCCGGGTTCAACCACTACGTGCGCGCCGAACTCGGCTACGAGAACGACCTGCCGTACGAGATCCTGTCCACCGAGGTGTTCAAGGCCTGGTCCTACAAGGAGTTCGAAGGCCGTTCGGTGTCCGTTGTGGACACCTTGAGCGCGGCGATGCGGGCGAACCCGCACCTGCAGGTCCATGTCGCGTTCGGACACTACGACGGCGCGACGGCGTACTACGCGTCCGAGTACGTGCTTTCGCAGCTGAAGATCCCGGAGGAACTGCGGGAGAACATCGACACGGCTTACTACCCGGCCGGGCACATGATGTACGTGCACGAACCGTCGCGGGTGCAGCAGTCGAAGGACCTGGGCAAGTTCGTGAAGAAGGCGTCCAACCGCTGACCTGGTGAAGTGCCTATGCCGGTGCTCACCGGCATAGGCACTCACAACCAGTCGTGCTCCCGCGCATACCGCGCCGCCTCGTGCCGCGTTCGCGTCTGCGTCTTCTGCATCGCGTTCGACAGGTAATTCCGCACCGTCCCCTCCGCCAGGTGCAGCTGCGTCGCGATGTCCGCGACCGAATACCCTTCCCGCGTCGCCCGCAGCACGTCGATTTCCCGCACGGTCAACGGACAATCGTCCACCACCGCGAGCGCCGAGACGTCCGGGTCGATCCAGCGTTTGCCCTCGTCCAGCGTCCGGATCACCGCCGCGATGTGCGCCGGCTCCGCCGATTTGCTGACGAACCCCTGCACACCGAGCTTCAACGCCTTGCGCAGCACACCCGGCCGCGCGTGCCGGGTCAGCATCAGGATCACCTGCTCCGGCCGTTCCCGCCGGATCCGCGCGACCGCGCCCAGACCGTCCACATTGGGCATCTCCAGGTCGATCACCAGCACGTCCGGCCGATGCTCCACAGTGGCCCGCACCGCCGCATCGCCGTCTTCCGCCTCGGCGAGCACGGTGATCTCGTCCTCCATCGGCAGCAACGCGGCCATCGCCTTGCGGAGCAGGGCTTCGTCGTCAGCTAGCACTACCGTCGTCATCGCTTCTCCGGGAAGGCCGCGGCCGTCACGAATCGGCCGTCCTTCTGCTCCACGGTCAATTCTCCGCCCTCGTCCGCCAGCCGGTCCGCCAAAGTGGACAGTCCACTCAGTACCGGCTCCTCGCGGTCCGGAACGCCGTCGTTGACGATGCTGATCCCCGTTTCGGTCAACGTGATCCGCACCTGCCGGGCTTGCGCGTGCCGGAGGATGTTCGTGGCGGTCTCGCGCAACACCTGGCCGAGCAGTTCGTCCGCCCCCGAACCGACCTCCGCGAGCCGTTCGACCCGCACGTGGATTCCCGCCGCCTCGAAGAGATTCTTCGCGTTCTCCAGTTCCGCGGACAGATTGAGCCTGCGCTGGGCGTAAGCGAGTTCCTTGGTCTGCACGATGGTTTCGCCGACCAGGGTGTGCACTTCGCGCAATTCCTCTTGCGCGCGTCCGAGATCCCGGTGCAGCAGCTTCTCCGCGAGCGCGACCTTCAGCTTGACCACGTGCAGCGTGTGCCCCTGGATGTCGTGCAGCTCGCTGGCGAACCGGACGCGCTCCCGGACCACCGCCAGCTCGGCTTCCTTCTCCCGGGACTCCTCCAGTTCCACGACGAGGTCGTAGAGCTTCTGGCTGGCGAACATGAACACGGTCGACAGCGCCGCGGCCAGGGCCGGGGCGACGACAAAAGCGAGCAGCCGCCCGCCGACCTTGTCGTCGTACACCAGCAGGTTCGTCGCGCCGATCGCGCCGGTCAGCACCGCGAGGCCGACCAGTGCCGCGAACCGGTGCCGCACCAGCGGCGGGATCAGGAACGACCCGACCATGGTCAGTCCGTAGAACGCCGCGCTCTTGTCGCTGAGCGCGCCGGCGAGCCAGACGAACGCGGTGAGCACCAGACACGGACGCGCGACGCGGAGGAAGTCGCCGGCGGTCCAGCGTTCCGCGGTCACCACGGCGGCCAGCAGCCCGATCACCTGGATGACGACGTGCCACCAGGTCTTCGACGCGAACACCACCAGCAGCAGCCCGACGAACACCAGCGGCGGCATCACCGTGATGAGGTTGAGCCGTCGCAGCCGGTCCTGGACCACGCTGCTGGCCCAGGCCGTGCGGCGAGTCCACGGAGGACGGATCTCGATCATGGTGCTCCAGCTTCGGCCACGGGATTCGGCCCCAGCATGCCGCAGCCGCCGAGGGCCCACCAGTGACGCAGTGTCATGTCTTCGGCTGACGTGGCCGCACTACTCCCGACCAGCGGATCCGGCTGGAATCGGAGCATGTCCACGACCCCAGTCATCGCAGTCGACCGGCTGAACCTCACTTACGGCGACTTCCAGGCCGTGCGCGATCTGTCGTTCCAGGTCGCCCGCGGCGAACTGTACGCGTTGCTCGGCACGAACGGCGCCGGGAAGACCTCGACGCTGGAGACCGTCGAAGGCCACCGCAAACCCAGCTCCGGCTCCGTGCGAGTGTTCGGCAAAGACCCGCGCGACCGCGCTTCGGTGCGTCCCCGGATGGGGATCATGCTGCAGGAAAGCGGCTTCTCACCGGACCTGACCGTGCGCGAGTCGATCCGGCTGATCGGCAGCCTGACCCAGCGCGACGACAACGTCGAGCGGCTGCTCGGCATTACCGACCTCACCCGCAAAGCCACCACCAGGGTGTCGCAGCTGTCCGGCGGCGAGAAGCGACGGCTCGACTTCGCGACCGCTGTGTACGGGACACCGGACCTGGTCTTCCTCGACGAGCCGACCACTGGTCTGGACATCCAGTCGCGCGACGCGCTCTGGGACGCCGTGGACCGGCTCCGCGAGGAAGGCACCACCATCGTCCTGACCACGCACTACCTCGAGGAAGCACAGCAGCGCGCCGACCGCATCGGCCTCATGCACCTGGGCACGCTCAACCGCGAAGGCACCGTCGCCGAACTGACCCGGACGCTGCCCGCGACCATCCGCTTTGGACTTCCGTCGCACGCTCCGGTACCGCCGCTGCAAGCGACCCGCGAAGAGGACGGCCGGTTCCTCATCGAGACCTTCGGACTGCAGAAAGACCTGCACACCCTGCTCGGCTGGGCAGCGGACTACGCCGTGGAACTAGCCGAACTAGAAGCCGGACCGACCCGGCTGGACGACGTCTTCCGCGCCATCAGCAACGCGTAATCACCGAAAGGCTTTCCCATGCTCTCGATCGCCCGCGGCGAACTGATCCAGCTCTTCCGGAATCGGCTGGTACTGGTCACTTCGTTGATCCTGCCCGTCGCCTTCAGCGCTTTCTTCATCTCTCGACACGAAATCTTCGCAAAACTCGGCAGCCTCGGCTACATCGCGGCACTGACGCTTTTCTTCATTACCGCGATCGGCCTGTACACCACCACCGTCACCACTCTCGCCGCCCGACGGCAGAACCTCTTCCTCAAACGCCTCCGCTCCACCGCAGCGAGCGACTCCGGCATTCTCGTCGGCCTGCTCCTGCCGATCACCGCGATCACCACGATCCAGGTCGGCGTCATCCTCGCCGTGCTCGCCGCGGTCACCGGCGCGCCGAAGAACCCGCTGCTGCTGGTCGTCGCGGTCGTCGCCACCATCGGCATGATGGTCGCGCTCGGCCTGGCCACCGCCGGTCTCACCAACTCCCCGGAGCACGCCCAGGTCACCACGCTGCCCATCACGATCGCGGTTCTCGCGGTAGCAAGTTGGATCGGAATCACCGGAACCGAACAGCTGCCCCTGCTGAAACGCCTTCTGCCCGGCGGCGCGGCCACCGAACTCGTATTGAATTCCTGGAATGGCGGAACCTCGGCAACCGGCTCGCTAGTCCTGCTCGGCCCGATCGCGGCGTGGCTGATTCTCAGCGTTACGCTGGCGACCCGGCTATTCCGCTGGGAACCGCGCCGCTGACCCCTTCCGGTGCCGAGGAGATCGGAGTAACGTCGGCGGCGTTCTGGATCATCGACGCGGCCGGGGGTCGGCCTGACCAGCGGTCGAACGTCCGCGAACACAGCTTTCGTGCATTTCCCTTCAGTTTCCTGAGTTCGCTTGTTCTCAGCAAAGGACGGAAACCCGTGCGAAAACAATTGCTCGCCGTACTGGCGGCCGCCGCGCTGACGGCGACCGCCGTTCCCGCCCACGCCTCCCCGGCGAAATCCACGGTGAACTGGGGCGCGTGCCCGGCCGACGTCGCGTCTCCCGGCTTGCAGTGCGCGTCGCTGGAAGTGCCGCTGGACTACCGGCATCCCGACGGGAAGAAGATCAGCCTCGCGATTTCCCGCCTGCCGAGCACCGACCCGGCCAAACGGCGCGGAATCCTGCTGTTCAACCCGGGCGTACCCGGCGAACCCGGGCTCGCCTTCCCGCCGACCTGGGCGCGGATCGGAGTGCCCGCGAGCCTGCTCGCCGAGTACGACCTGATCGGCTTCGATCCGCGCGGGGTCGCCCACAGCACGCCGGTGAGCTGCGATCTCGCTCCGGAGCAACTCGCCTTCACCCCGAAATACGCGCACAACCGCGAAGAAGTCGTGCAGGCCTCGACGGCCGCGAAGCAGATCGCCCGGCAATGCGCCGCTTCGGCGTCCGCGGCGATCCTGCCCTACGTCACCACCGCGAACACCGCCCGCGACATGGACCGGATCCGCGCCGCGCTCGGCGAGCAGAAGATCTCCTACTTCGGCCTGTCGTACGGCACCTACCTCGGCGGGGTCTACGCCTCGCTGTTCCCGGGCCAGACCGACCGCGTCGTGCTCGACAGCGTCGCCGGGCCGACCGGCGTCGACCTCACCACCGCCCGCCGGTTCGCCGAGGGAATGCAGGACCGCTTCCCGGACTTCGCGAAATGGGCCGCGGTGCGCGCTTCGACCTACGGCCTCGGCAGCACTCCCGCCGAGGTCACCGCGACCTTCTTCAAACTCGCGGACAAACTCGACCAGCACCCGGCCGCCGGCCTCGACGGCTCGCTCTTCCGGCTGGGCACGCACAGCCTCACCTACCAGACGCTGACCTTCCCCAGACTGGCCCAGACGTGGCAAGCCCTCCTCAACGACCAGCCCCCGCCCGGCTCGCTGCTGCCGCCCGCCACGGGGCAGGAACAGAGCGAGCGGGCGACCATGCTGTCGGTCCTGTGCGGCGACAACTCCTGGCCCCGGACGATTTCGACCTACCAGCGGAATGTCGTGGCGGACCGGGCCGCTTATCCGATGCTCGGCGGCGCGACCGCGAACGTCTGGCCGTGCGCGGCCTGGCCATACCAGCCCGTCGAACCAGCCGTGCAATTCAGCGACCAGGGACCGTCGAACCTATTGCTGGTCCAGAACATGCGCGACCCGGCGACCCCACTGTCCGGTGCCCTCGAGACCCGTGAGGCGTTCGGCGACCGGGCCCGAATGGTCACTGTGGACCAAGGCGGCCACGGCGTCGGACTCCCGTACCTGAACGGCTGCGGTTTCAACGCCGTCGCTGACTACCTGGTAAACGGAATCCGCCCGGCGACGGACAAATTATGCGGTGCCGAAGTGGGTGTCGAGTCGCTTACTCCGCAGCAACAGGAGGTCGCGAGCAAGCTGGCAGAGCGGCTGCGGCAGTACTGAACCGCCGTTCACCGGCGCACGACAGGGAGGAAGGAAAACGTGGGAAAACAATTGCTCGCCGTACTGGCGGCCGCCGCGCTCGCGGCAACTTCCGTTCCGGCGCACGCCTCCCCGGCGAAATCCACGGTGAACTGGGGCGCGTGCCCGGCCGACGTCGCTTCTCCGGGATTGCAATGCGCGGCCGTCGAAGTACCGCTGGACTACCGTAATCCGGACGGTAAGAAAATCAGCGTCGAAATCTCCCGGCTGCCGAGCACCGACCCGGCGAAACGGCGCGGAGTGCTGCTGTTCAACGCAGGCGGCCCCGGCAATCCGGGCTTGGCCTTCCCGCTCCAGCTCACCCAGCTCGGACTTCCGGCCAGCCTCCTCGCCGAATACGACCTCATCGGCTTCGACCCGCGCGGCGTCGACCACAGCAACCCGGTCACCTGCGACCTCGACCCTCAACTGTCGATCGGGCCGAAGTACGCGCACAACGCCGCCGAGGTCAGCGAGGCCGCGGCGCATGCGAAGCAGGTCGCGCAGCAGTGCGCCGCCTCGGGATCCGCGGCGGTTCTGCCGTACATCACCACCGCGAACACCGCGCGGGACATGGATCAGATCCGCGCCGCGCTCGGCGAGTCGAAGATCTCTTACTTCGGCCTGTCCTACGGCACCTATCTCGGCGGAGTGTACGCGTCGCTGTTCCCGGAACGCACCGATCGCGTGGTGCTCGACAGCATTCTCCGGCCCGGCGGCTACGACATCACCGCAGCCCGGCGGTTCGCCCAAGGATTGCAGGATCGCTTCCCGGACTTCGCGAAATGGGCGGCAGCACGCAATTCTTCCTACGGCCTTGGCAGCACTCCCGCCGAGGTCACCGCGACCTTCTTCAAACTCGCGGGCAAACTCGACCAGCATCCGATCGGGACCCTGGACGGATCGGCCTTCCGATACGTGACACACGGCCTGACCTATCAGACCACGGCCTTCCCGAGACTGGCGCAGCTGTGGCAATCAGCCCTCGCGGACCAGGCGCCCGATTCACTCCCGAGCACGGCCGGTTCGGAACAAAGCGAGATCGCCACCATGCTTTCGGTGATCTGCGGCGACAACGCGTGGCCCCGGCAGATCTCGACCTACCGGCGGAACGTCGCGCATGACCGGGTCACGTACCCGATGCTCGGCGGCGCGACCGCGAACGTCTGGCCGTGCGCAGCCTGGCCCTACCAACCACTGGAACCGGCCGTGCAATTCAGCGACCAGGGACCGTCAAACCTGTTGCTGGTCCAGAACATGCGCGACCCGGCGACCCCGCTGTCCGGCGCGCTGGACACCCGCGAAGCGTTCGGCGACCGGGCTCGAATGGTCACTGTGGACCAAGGCGGCCACGGCGTCGGACTCCCGTACCTGAACAGCTGCGGCTTCAACGCCGTCATCGATTACCTGGTAAACGGAATCCGCCCGGCGACGGACAAATTCTGCGGTGCCGAAGCGACCGTCAAGTCGCTTACCCCGCAACAACAACAGGCAGCCGACAAGATCATGGACCGGCTGCGGCAATACTGAAACAGGCGGTGGGGCGGAACACCCGCCCCACCGCCGCTCGTTCAGCGCAGGTACGCCGAACCCCGCGTCACCGAGGAATAGGCGTCCACCGAACCATGTCCGTAGAAACCGTTGAACGACGCGTCACCCAGGCAGGTCGCCGTGAACGAAGCGTCCCGGCCCTCCTTCAGGTAATCGACCGTCCGCGGCACGGGGCACGCGATCGGCGCGGCCGTGCCTTCCAGCACCCGCTGCACCGCGTCCGGATCCATCGACGCGGAATGCCCGGTCTTCTTGCCGTACTGTGAAACGATCAGCGCCGCGACACCAGTCGCATGGGGAGCTGCCATCGAAGTCCCTTGCAGCCACTGGTAATAGCCGACCCGGCCGTCCGCCGCCGTCGCCTTCTGCACGCCAAGCGCGACGCCAGCCGGAGTCACATTGCCCGCTGCGTCAATGTTTCCTTCCGCGACACCCACATTGCGCGGGTACGTCGACAGGATCTCGTTCTCCACCGTCCGGTACCACGGCGTGCCGTAACCGTCGCGGAAATACCCGCCCGGCGCGGAAACGGAGATCTGCTCGGTCCCGTAGTTGGAGTAGTCCGCCTTCGCCTGCGTCGGACCGAACGAACCGACACCGATGGTGTGCGGGCCTTCGACCGGCAGCGAGAAGCACGAAGAATTGTCGATCTTGCGCGGATGCGTCCCGTTCGCCGGATAGTCCGGGCTCGTGACGTCGTCGTGCGGCGCGGCCATTTCGTCGTGCTGGTTGCCGAGCGCGACCACCATCGTCACGCCCTTGCGGTGCGCGTAGTTCAACGCCCGCGTGGCCGCTTCGATGATCGTGCGCTGTTCTGCCTGCTCGGCAGAAGAATCCGCCGGGTTCGAACGGCAGTTGTAGAGCCACGGGTCCACGTAGAAGCTCATGTTGACGACGTCGAGTCCGGCGTCGCCGGAATACGTCAGCGCGTCGACCATCGGCTGGAGGAAGAAGTACCCGGAATCCTGCCCGGCACGGACGTTCACCAGCGTTACGTTCGGCGCCACCCCGGACACGCCGAATCCGTTGGCCGCCGCGGCGATCGTGCCGGCGACGTGCGTGCCGTGGCCGTTGTCGTCGTGGTCCGCCGGGTCGACGCAGCCCCGGTATTCGCACGGGCCGTCGACGACCGTGCCGTTGACGTCCGCGACGATGTCCTTGGTGAAGTTGCGCGAATCGGCTTTGTCGAAGTTCGGCGCGATGTCCGGGTGACTGCCGTCGACGCCGGTGTCGATGATGCCGACCTTCACCCGCTTGTCGCCAGCCTGCTTGGAGCGCGCGAGGTCGGAGCGAGTGGACTTGAGGCCCCAGAGCTGGTCGTCCAGCGGATCGGTGCCGACCGCCTTCTTCGCCGCGGCCTTGCGCGAAACGCTGCCGCGACCTTCCTTCTCGACCGCGTCCGGCTTCTCCTTCTTGCCCGCCTTCGGCGCGCTGCCGATCGCTTTCGCCTTCGCCGCACCGAATACCGCGCGGCTCGCCGAGACCCGCTCAGTGAAGCCGGCAGCGGGCGCGGTGGCGGTGATGAGCCCGACCGCCGTGTTGGTCGCGACGATCGTGCCGCCGGCGTCGCGCACCGCCTGCTGCGCGGCGGCGACGCTCTGGCCGTCCCGCGCCAGCACGCTGAATTCCGTTACCGGTCCGGCCGGTTGGGCCGACGCCGCTCCAACGGCGACGCCGGACACCGCACCGAACAATGGCACCGCGAGTGCCACAGCGAGCAATCTTGGTCTTTTCACGAGTCCTCCTGACCGAAACCGACAATGCAACGTACATAGCGGACACTGCGCACGGCAATCGGCAAACCGGAGGAATCGCCAGGTTACGGAACCACCGACTTCTCCTCGGCGAAGTGACAAGCCGACAGATGCCCGTCCGTCCTCGGTTCCAGCTTCGGCACCTCGGTCGCGCAAATATCCGCGGCCTTCCAGCAACGCGTGCGAAAACGGCAGCCCGACGGCGGGTCGATCGGGCTCGGCACGTCGCCCTCCAGCCGGATCACCTGCCGCTGCCCGCGCACCGCGGGGTCCGCGACCGGCACCGCGGACAGCAACGCCTGGGTGTACGGATGGGACGGTCGCTCGTAGATCTCGTCCTCAGTACCGATTTCGACGATCTTGCCCAGGTACATCACCGCGACCCGGGTCGACAGATGCCGCACCACCGAGAGGTCGTGCGCGATGAACACATAGGACAGTCCGAACTCGCCCTGGAGTTCCCCGAGCAGGTTCATCACCTGCGCCTGGATCGAAACGTCCAAAGCGGACACCGGCTCGTCGCAGATGATCACCTTGGGCCGCAACGCCAGCGCCCGCGCGATGCCGATGCGCTGCCGCTGCCCGCCGGAGAACTGGTGCGGATACCGGTTCACGTGCTCGGGGTTGAGCCCGACCACCTCCAGCAGTTCCTGCACCTTCTTCGCCCGCGACCCCTTCGGCGCGACGTCGGTGTGGATCTCGAACGGCTCGCCGACGATGTCGCCGACGGTCATCCGCGGATTCAGCGACGTGTACGGATCCTGCAGCACGATCTGGATTTCCCGGCGCATTCGCCGCAGTTCCGCACCGCGCAGCTTGAACAGGTCGCGGCCCTCGAAGGTCGCGCTGCCGCTGGTCGGCTCCTCCAGGCGCATCAGCACCTGGGCGAGCGTCGACTTGCCGCAGCCGGATTCCCCGACCACGCCGAGAGTTTCACCCGGCTGCAGGTCGAACGAAACGCCGTCGACGGCCTTCACCTGTCCGATGGTCCGTTTGAACAGCACACCGGTGCGCACCGGGAAATGCTTCACCAGTTCGCGCACGCTGAGAATCGGCTCACCCACGGCTCTCCACCACCTCCTCGGCGAAGTGACACGCACTGACCCGCCCGAACCCGAGCGCGTGCGACGACGGCCTCTCGTCGCGGCACCGTTGCTCGGCCCGCTTGCAACGCGGGTGGAACGGGCAGCCGGACGGAATGTCGAGCAGGCTCGGCGGCAGGCCCTTGATGGTTTCCAGGGTCTGTCCTTTGAGGTCCAGCCGGGGCAGCGAATCCATCAGCGCCGCGGTGTAGGGATGCCCCGGCGAACTGAACAATTCCCGTACGTCGGCCTGTTCCACGATCCGCCCGGCGTACATCACCGCGATCCGGTCCGCGACCTCTGCGACCACGCCGAGGTCGTGCGTGATGAGCACGAGCCCCATCCGCCGCTCCCGCTGGATGTCCGCGAGCAGGTCCATGATCTGCGCCTGCACGGTCACGTCCAGCGCGGTCGTCGGCTCGTCCGCGATGAGCAGATCCGGGTCGAGCGCGAGCGACATCGCGATCATCGCGCGCTGCCGCATCCCGCCGGAGAACTGGTGCGGGTAATCCTTCACCCGCCGTTCCGCGGCCGGTATCCGCACCAGGTCGAGCAGTTCGACCGCCCGCTTGCGCGCGTCCTTTTTGGACATGCCCAGCCGGACGCGCAGCTGCTCTTCGATCTGGAACCCGACGGTGAACACCGGGTTCAGCGCCGAGAGCGCGTCCTGGAAGATCATTGCGATCTCCGCGCCGCGCACCTGTCGGCGACGGTCCGCCGACGCGGTGAGCAGGTCCTCGCCGCGATACCGGATCGACCCTCCGGTGATCACGCCCGGCGGGGTGTCGAGGATTCCCATGATGGTTTGCGCGGTGACGCTCTTGCCGGAGCCCGATTCGCCGAGCACGGCAAGGGTTTCCCCGGCGTGCACCGAATAGCCGACGCCGTTGAGCACGTTGGCCACGCCGTCGGAGGTGCGGAACTCCACGTGCAGGTCTTCGACCTCGAGCAGCAGCTCGTGCTCCGTCGTCGGACCAGGTGAACTGGACACTGTGGACATTGCGGCTACCTCGACTTCGGGTCGAGCGCGTCGCGGATACCGTCGCCGAGCATCACGAACGCGAGCACGGTGATGGTGACGAACGCACCGGGGAACAGGAGCATGTGCGGGACCGCGCGGAAGTAGTCGCGCGCGTCGCTGATCATGACGCCCC
Source organism: Amycolatopsis sp. A1MSW2902 (assembly GCF_017312175.1). Lineage (NCBI taxonomy): Bacteria > Bacillati > Actinomycetota > Actinomycetes > Pseudonocardiales > Pseudonocardiaceae > Amycolatopsis > Amycolatopsis sp. A1MSW2902. The sequence goes on along the minus strand of NZ_QJPO01000001.1, from coordinate 8,504,675 downwards.
ACGACACCACCGGCGGCCGCACGCCGATGCCGAGGTACGCCAGCGTCGCCTCGGCGCCGATGGCCGCGCCGAGCGCGATCGTGGCGTACACGAGCACCGGCGCGAGCGTGTTCGGCAACAGGTGCCGGAACACGATCCGCGGCGTGCTCGCGCCGAGCGCACGGGCCGCCTTCACGTAGTCCAGCTGCTTGGCCACCAGCGTCGCGGACCGCATGATCCGCATCGCCACCGGCCAGGTCAGCACCGCGATCGAGCACACCACCTGAACGATGATGGTGACCTGTCCGGGATTCGTGCCGGGAGCGTTGAACGTGGTGAGAATGACGATCGCGCCCAGCACGAACGGCAGACCGGCGAAGATGTCGCCGAGCCGGGACAGCAGGCTGTCGACGATCCGGCCGTAGTAGCCCGCGACGATGCCGATCAACGATCCGAAAAGGACAGTCAGCAGCGTCGCGAAAACGCCGACCAGGAGCGATGCCCTGGCTCCGTAGATGGTCCGCGCGTACACGTCGTAGCCCTGGTTGTCGTAACCGAACCAGGCGTCCGCGGACGGGCCTTCGTTGGCGTGGGTCAGATCGTTGTATCCGGCGGGGCGGTGCGAGAACAATCCCGGCGCGATCGCGATGAGCACGATCAGCAGGATGATCACCGCGGAGATGACGAACGTCGGCTTGCGGCGCAGTTGCCGCCACGCGTCGCCCCACAGACTGCGCGGCTTCTTCGGGCCGGCGTCGGCCGAGCTGTCCACATGCGACAGCTGTGCCGCGTCGACCCCTCCGCCGCCGACGAGATTCGGGTCAGTCATAACGGATCCTCGGGTCGAGAACGGCGTAGAGCAGGTCCACGATCAGGCTCATCAGCAGATACACCAGCACCAGCAGCACGACGACGCCGACGACGGTCGCGCTTTCCCGGTTCTGGAGGCCGCGGAAGATCAGCCCGCCGAGACCGTTGATGTTGAACACGCCCTCGGTCACGATCGCACCGCCCATCAGGGCGCCGAGGTCGGTGCCGAGGAAGGTCAGCACCGGGATCACCGAGTTGCGCAGCAGGTGAATGCCGATGACGCGGCTGTTGGGCTGCCCTTTGGCGATGGCGGTGCGGATGTAGTCGGCGTGCCGGTTCTCCGCGATCGACGTTCTCGTCAACCTCGCGACGTAAGCCATCGAGAGGCTGCCGAGCGCGATGCCCGGCACGATCAGCTCGCCGAAGCTCGGATCGTCCGAAACGCTGGCGTCGATGATGCCCAGGTTCACGCCGAGCACGATCTGCAGCACGATCGCGGTGACGAACACCGGAAGCGAGATCAGGAACGTGGTCGAGACCAGCACCAGGTTGTCGAGGAAACCCTTGCCGCGCAAGCCGGTCAGTACGCCGGCACTCAGGCCGATGACCGCCTCGATGAGCACCGCGACGATCGCGAGGCGCAGCGTGATCGGGTAGGAGGTGGAGATCAGCTCGCCGACCGAGGAGCCGTTGAACGTCTCGCCCCAGTCGCCGCTGAACAGGCTCCCGAGGTATTTGAAGTACTGGACGAACAGGTTGTCGTTGAGGTGGAACTTCTCGGTCATCAAGTCGATATAGGCCTGCGGGCAGGCTTGCTGACCGCATTTGCCGGAGAACGGGTCCCCGGGCACGGCCCACACCAGTGCGTAGATCAGGAAGGTGGTGCCGAAGAACACCGGGATCAACTGGAGCAGGCGGCGCAGGACGTAGCGAATCATGCGTGGTTCCTAGGAGTGCGCGCCGGGCTCGTGAGCGCCGCGCCTGCTTGTGGCGGGCGCGGACGCTCACGAGCCGCGTGGTGGGAACGGACGAGTCAGCGCATCACTTCTTGAGGACCTCGACCGACGAGTAGTCCGCGCGGCGGCGGAAGTCGAGGACCACGGTCTTCGTGTGCTTCGACTTGGCCGCGACGCCCTTCTCGTCCCACACCGGGATCGAGGGCAGGTCCTTCGCGATCAAGTCCTCGGCCTGCTGGTACAGCTTGACCGCGGCGTCCTTGTCCGCCGTCGAGTCGGCCTGCTTCAGCAGAGCGTCGACCTGCGGGTTGGAGTACGTCGAGTCGTTCGACGAGGCCCCGGTCCGGTAGAGCGGGTTGAGGAAGTCCTCAATGGACGGATAGTCCGCCGACCAGTCCGAACGGCCCATGCCGGTCAGCTTGTGCCCGGTCACGATGCTGCGCCACTGGCCGAAGTCGGTCGCGGGCACGAAATCGCATTCGACGCCGAGCGTGTTCTTGATGCTGTTGCACGCGGCCACCAGCGGTTCCTTGCGGCCGCCGTCGGCGTTCGAGGCGATGGTGAGCTTGCCCTTGAACCCGGACTTCGCGAACAGTTCCTTCGCCTTCGCCGGGTTGAACTTGCAGTACTCGCCGCACACGCCCGGCCGGAAGCCCGCGATGCCTTGGGAGACATAGCTGTCGGCGGGAACGTAGGTGTCGTGCATGACCGTCTTGGTGATCTGCTCGCGGTCGATCGCCATCGAGATCGCCCGGCGCAGGTCGAGGTTGTTGTAGCCGGGCACGTAGTACGGCACCGCGATCGTGCTGATGCCGAGCAGGTGTCCGGTGACCAGGTTGTCCTTGAGATCGGTCTTGTACTTGTCCGCGGTGAGCGCGGACGGCGGCAGCGTCTCGATGAAGTCGAGCTTGTTGCTCAGCAGGTCCTGGTAGGCGGTTTCCTGGCTGGCGTAGATCTTGACGTCCAGGTCCTTGAACTTGACCTTGTCCGGGCCCTGGTAGTCGTCGAACCGGGTCAGCTTGATGTCGACGTTCGGCGTGCGGCTGACGAACTTCATCGGCCCGTTGCCGATCGGGTGCTTCGCGAACGCGGCGGGGTCCTTGAAGAAGGAGTCCGGCAGCGGCGCGAACGCGGTGTAGCCGATCTTGGTGGTGAACACGGAGAACGGCGCGTCCAGGGTCACCTGGAACTCGTAGTCGCCCTTGACCGCCAGACCGGACATCTTGTCCTTGGTCGGCTTCGCCGCCTTGTCGGCCGGGTGGACGTCGGCGTAGCCCGCGATGTTCTCGAAGAACGTGCTGTTGATCTGGCCGTTCGCCGAGTTGGCCCCGTAGTTCCAGGCGTCGACGAAGTTCTTCGCCTTGACCTCGGTGCCGTCGTGGAACTTCCAGCCGTGCTTGATCTTGATGTCGAAGACCTTGGAATCGGTCGTGGTGATCGACTCCGCCATCAGGTTGTACGGTTCGCCGCTGTCGCCCTTGTACGCGACGAGCCCGGAGAACATCGGGTCGACGGCCTTGGAACCGCCGAGCTCGTTGGTGTTCGTGGGGATCAGCGTGTTCTGCGGTTCCGTGCCGTAGACCGTGAAGGTCCCGTTCGGATCCGCTTCTCCCGACGACCCGCTGCTGGATCCGCCGCCCCCACAGGCGGTCAGGAGCAGTGACAAGGTTGTCACGACTGCGGCCGCGCTCCAGAGCCTGGATGAACCCCGCATGTCCCCTCCGTTTCTCGCGTCCGAATAGCGAGATGGAGGCTAGCTGGATCAGCGCTTCGTAACCGGATCACCGGGTTGCACCTGAATAACAACACCGTTCATCACCCGGTCAGCTCACAACTAACTGCGCTTGATGACTTTCGGTGGTTTTGGTACGGGTGCGCGCGGCTGGTGACCCCGGTGTTGCGGAGCGTTCAGGCGAGCGACAAAGCGATGCCGTCCAGGATGTCGTGCTCGCTGACCACCAGCTGGTCCGGACCACCGCGCGCGGCGAGTTCCTCCGCGAGCACCTGGACGACGACCGCGCCGCCGCCGATCACGTCGACCCGGCCGGGGTGGATCACCGGGTTCTCGGCACGGGTCGCGCGGTCGGCCGCGAGCAGCTGTCCGGCGAGCTGGTCGATCTCGCTGTGCGACAGCTTCGACAGGTGCACGCGCTCGGAGTCGTACTCGGGCAGGCCGAGCGAAACCGCTGACAACGTGGTCACGGTGCCGGCGACGCCGATCCACGTGCGGGCCTTCGCGACGTCCACGACGTCGAACGCCTCGGCGAGGATGCCGCGGGCCAATTCGCGGGCAGCGGCGATCTCGTCGGCGGTCGGCGGGTCGCCCTTCAGCGCGCGCTCGGTGATCCGGACGCAGCCGATGTCGACGGATTTCGCGGCGATCACCTCGGCCTCGCGGCCGTTCCAGGTGCCGAGGACCAGTTCGGTGGAGCCGCCGCCGACGTCGACGACCACGAACGGCCCGTCGTCCGGGTCCTGCTCGCCGACCGCGCCGGTGAAGGACAGCCGGGCTTCCTCGTCGCCGCTGATCACCTCGGCCTCGACGCCGAGCGTTTCGCGGGTCATCGCGAAGAACTCGTCGCGGTTGCTCGCGTCGCGGGTCGCGGAGGTGGCGACCATGCGCACCTTCTCGACGCCCTTGCGCCGCGCGGCGACGGTGTAGTCCGCGAGCGCGGCGCGGGTGCGTTCGAGCGCTTCCGGCGCGAGCCTGCCGGTGGCGTCGACGCCCTGGCCGAGCCGCACGATGCGCATCTCGCGGTGCAGGTCGCGCAGGTCGACCGTGCCGTCGTGGCGCGGCGTCAACTCGGCGACGAGCAGACGGATGGAGTTGGTCCCACAGTCGATCGCAGCTACCCGAGGCATGTCCCCGACCTTACTTGGTCTCCGGCGCTTCGCAGGCGCGACGGGCATAGGCGGGCCCTATGCCCCCTCGCCGACATTTGGTCTTTGCCTTTCCCGCTTTTCCGGCCGTACGGTTGACGTGTTCGCCGCATTTCTCTTCACGGCGGTTTTCTTCTTCTTTTATCGAGAGGTTTAGTGGCATGCCCGATTACGGGATTGCGGGAAAGCGCGCGGTAGTCACCGGCGGTTCCCGTGGAATCGGCGCGGCGATCGTGGCGCAATTGCTGGCCGCGGGCGCGACCGTGCTCACCACCGCCCGGTCGGCGGGTCCGGTGCCGGAAGGCGCGTCCTTCATCGAAGCCGACGTCCGCACGCAGGCCGGCGCCCAGACGGTCGCCACCGCTGCCCAGGAGGTCCTCGGCGGCGTCGACCTGCTGGTCCACAACGCGGGCGGCGCGCGTCCGCACCCCGGCGCGCTGGCGATCCCCGACGACGAATGGCAGGACGCGCTGTCGGTCAACCTGCTGGCCGCGGTCCGTCTGGACGCGCTGCTGGCCCCGGGCATGCGCGACCGCCGATCGGGCGCGATCGTGCACGTCTCCACCGCCGCGATCCGTCCGCCGTTCCCGCCGTTCCTGCACTACGTGGCGGCGAAAACGGCGCTGGAGGCCTACAGCCAGGGCCTGGCCGCCGAGCTGGCCCCGTCCGGCGTCCGCGTCAACACCGTGTCCCCCGGCCGGACCGCCACTCCCGGCGGTGTGGCGACGCGCGAGCAGTGGGCAAGCCAGTCGCCCGGCTTCGCTCTCCCCGACGTCCCGCTGGGCCGCGACGGCGAACCCGACGACATCGCCAACGCGGTGCTGTTCCTGCTGTCCGACCAGGCGAACTGGCTGACCGGAAGCGGACTGGCCGTCGACGGAGGCGAATACCCGCGATGAATGCTTATCAGGGCAAAACCGCGGTCATTACCGGCGGCAGCACCGGAATGGGTTTCGCCACCGCGAAATTGTTCGCCGACGGCGGAGCGCGGGTAATCATCACCGGCCGTTCCCAATCCCGCCTCGACGCGGCTTTGGCTCAACTCGGCGAGGACGCGCTGGCCGTCCGCGGCGATGTGGCGTTGCTCTCCGATCTCGACGCGCTGGCCGCCCAGGTGCCCGGCCCGGTCGACGCGCTGTTCGTCAACGCCGGGATGGCCCGGACGGCACCGTTCACGTCGGTCACCGAGGAGCAGTTCGATGCGGACTTCGCGGTGAACGTCAAAGGCGCGTACTTCACCGTGCAGAAGCTCGCGCCGCTGCTGCGCTCGGGAGCGGGCGTCGTGCTGACCACCTCGACGGCGAACGTCATGGGCTTGCCGGAAACGAGCGTCTACTCGGCAGGCAAGGCGGCGTTGCGTTCGATGGCCCGCACGCTCGCCGCCGAACTGCTCCCACGCGGCATCCGGGTCAACGCGATCAGCCCCGGTCCCATCGACACCGAGATCCTGGAAGCCGGGATGTCGGCCGAGGAAGCCGCGCAGTTCAAGGCCGCGCGAGCCGCCGCGAACCCGATGAAACGGCTGGGCACCCCCGAAGAGATCGCCCGCGCCGTCGCGTTCCTGGCCTTCGACGCCACCTTCACCACCGGCATCGAACTGGTCGTGGACGGCGGCGACACGCAGCTCTGAGCTTTCAGGCGGCCGGAGACACCGGCTGATACCAGGTTTCCTGCCGCAGAAACTCGAGCAACGCCATCTCCGCGGGCCCCGCTCCAGGCCGGACCGCCGCGACGACGGGCTGGGACACGACCGGAAACACCGGCCGGACGAGGTGCTCATGCCCTTCGGGCACCGCCGACGCCGGAACGAGCGTCACTCCCAGCCCGTGCGCGGCCCACCGCACCGCCGTCGAGGTCTGCGACACCCGCGCGACCGCGGTCGGCTTCAACCCGTTGTCGCGCAACACTTCGGTCAGGAAGCCTTCGAGCGCGCTGGCCGGGTCGAACCTGATCCACTGCTCTTCTTCCAGCTCCCGCAACGCGATCCGGTCCTTCTTGAGCAACCGGTGGCTGGCGCCGAGGACCACCACGAACTCCTCGTCGCCGAGGTGGTGCCCCTCGTACAGGCCCTCGTCGCACGCCGAGCCGAGCAACGCGAGATCCAGCACCCCGCGCCGGGCAAGCTGCTCCAGCTCAGCCGGATTCGGCTCCTCGAAAACGGTCACGGCCAGCCGCGGATACTTCCGCCGCAACGCGGCCAGCGCCCCCGGCAACTGCCGAGTCCCCAACCCCATCTGCGCCGAAACGAGCAACTCGCCGGCCAACTCGTCCGCCCCCGCCCGCGCGGTAGCCTGCGCCCGCCGCGCGGCCCGCACCGCGACCTCCGCGTCCCGGAGAAACGCCCGCCCGACGACGGTGGGCACGAGCCCGGTGGGCGTACGGGAGAAGAGCTGCACGCCGAGTTCCCGCTCGAGCCCTCAAATCTGCTGCGAAACGGACGGCTGAGCGACGTGCAGCACTTCAGCCGCAGCGGTCACCGACCCCGCCTCGGCGACCGCCAAGGCGTACTCGAACTGACGAAGACTCATCGTCTCCCCTGCGGTGTGGCGAGGTTTGTCATCGAGGCTACCTGTTTGTCAGCCAGGAGCCGTGGCACTGCTCGACGGATTGCCGTTCGACGACGAGGTACAGGTCGAAGTCGTCGACGGCGGTGTCGAGGTTGGCGTGGTCGAGGTACTGGATCCGCAGGTCGGAGTGCTGGAGTCGGTGCTCGGCGCACCGGACGTACTGCCCGGAGGCGTCCCGCTCGGACTGTTCTGCGGCGGCAACCCAGTAGGCGTCACCGACGGACCCCCCGTCGCAACCGGCGGCAAGTCGGTAGTCCTCGGCCGCTCCCCCGGACTCGCAGGCGGCGCGGAACTGGCCGTAGCCGGAACCGGACTGTCCGGCACCTGCTCGACCCCCTTGCGGTAAGCCTCGGCCCAGAGAATGACCGTGGTGACGTAGGCGTCGGAGTTGTTGTAGCGGTAGATCGCGGTCCTGAGCTGATCCGGATTGGCCAGGTCGAGCCCGCCGGAGCAGAGATAACGTGCCGCCGCGAGCGAGGAGTCGAAGAGATTGCCCGGGTCGGCTTTGCCGTCCCCGTTGCCGTCCGCCGCGTAGGTCCGCCAGGTCGCGGGGATGAACTGGAACGGCCCCACCGCGCGATCCCACACCGGGTCCTGGTCGAGAACGCCATGATCGGTATCGGGAATCGCCGCGAACGGCCCCGTACCATTGAGCTGCGGCCCAAGAATCGGCTGAAGCGTGGTCCCAGCGGCGTCGACGTACCCACCACGCGCGTGATCCGACTCGATCCGCCCGATACTCGCGACGAGCGCCCAGTCGATATGACACGCTGGCTGCTCTTTCCCCAAGACGTCCCCCGCATGCCGATACGCAGCAAGCGCAGTAGCCGGAATCCCGAGCGGCCCGTCCGGAAGGTCATACGCAGGCAGTGGAACCGGTGCAGGCGCGTCAGGCAACCGCCCGTCGACGGCTACGCCGCGAATGCCTGGGTCGTACCCCTGATCAGGCATAACGTCCGCCGAGTGCACGACGAGCATCCGCCCGACCCAGCCTACGACCACGCCCGCTCCGACGGTGGCCGGAAGAACTCCCAGCAGCCCGGTGAGTACCGCGACCGCCGTGCGATGCCGCGACGCCACCCGCCGAGCGCGATAACGCCCCCGCCGAGCCCGGATCCTGGCTCGGCCGATCAACCGCGCCTTCTCCGGCGGGGGCCCGATGAGGGGTGGGGTTCTTTTGGTTCGGGCCGGGTTCGCCTGAGCGGCTGCCGCTTCTGCGGTTTCTTCGGCGGTTAGTTCAGTGCTGCTTTCGCCATCCGCCGCATCGGCGATTGCTTCATCCGCGACGTCACCGTCGCTGCGGTCACCCCTTGCATCGGCGGCAACCGCTTCGCCAGCTAGTTCACCGCCGTTGCCCGCGTCGACAGCTCCAGCAGCCACCTCGCCGTCGCTGCTCTCGCCACCTGCAGCACTGCCACCCGCTTCACCAGCTATTTCAGCGCCGCTGCCCACGTCACCTGTATCGTCGGCAACCGCCACGTCGCCGCCATTGCCCGCACTCTCGGCAACCGCTCCACCCGCGACCTCACCGCCAGCGCCATCCACGCCGTCGGCAATCGCTCCGTCAGTCGCCTCGCCACCGATGCCCGCACCGTCGGCAACCGCTCCGCTCGTAGCGTCGCCACCGCCCGCAGCGTCAACTGCTGATTCCGCCGCTACCTCGCCGCCGCCCGCGCCAGCCAATTCGCGACCAGCCGCCTCGTCATCGAGGCTTCTCCCGCCAACTGCCTCGCCATCATCAACACCGCCGCCAACCGATTCGGCGAGACCGACTTCATCACCAGCCACCTCAGCACCAGCAGCCGCCGCACCGTCGGCAACCCGCTCACCCGCGCTACCGGCAACCCGCTCGCCCGCCCCGTCCGCGGCCGGCTCGCCCGCACCCTCCTCGATCGGCCCGTCCGCTACGTGCGCGATCGGCCCGCCCCCACCGTCCGCGACCGGCTCGGCCCGACTCGCTGCAGCAGAAGACCCCTCAGTGCGCACCGATCGCCGAGATCTGCGTGGCACCCGCACTTTCCGCCCCTCCCCGGCCCGCCCGGCGGTGCACTCGGGCTCGCCTGCTCGGTGTGAAGCTCCGGTGCGCGCCGCGAAGCATTCCCACCCAGGCGGGCGCCGGCCTCTGCTGTGCCTATCCGCGCCCGAGACCGGAGCGTTACCCGGCGCAGTCGCCCGTCGGCCAGCCCTGTTCGCGGACCCAGGCGAGGGTCTCGTCGCCGAACGGGTTCACCCCGGGTCCGGCCGCGAGCGTGTGCGCGAGGTGGACGTGCAGGCATTTCACCCGCCCGGGCATCCCGCCCGCGGTCACCTGCGTGCCGAGCGACTCGATGGCATCCCGCTCAGCGAGGTACGTCTCGTGCGTGCGCTGGTAGGTCGCCGCGAGTTCCGGGTCGGTGGTGAGCCGTTCGGTCATCTCCTTCATCACGCCGGACGCTTCCAGCGTGCCCACCATCGACGTCAACCGAGGGCAGGTCAAGTAGTACAACGTCGGGAACGGCGTCCCGTTCTCCAACCGCGGACTGGTCTGGACCACCGAAGGATGCCCGCTGGGACACCGCGCGGCCACCGCCCGCAAAGCCCGCGGCGGGCGTCCAAGCTGCTGCGCGATGACCTCCCGGTCGGCATCGGTGACGGGCTCGAATCGGGGTGTCTCCGTGCTGCTGTTCACGCTCTCCAGGCTAATGCCGCTGTCCGACCACCCCCTCGCGACCTCCGCCGAAACGGCCGAGTTGTCCACAACCGGCACACCGTGTGGACAACTCGCCGCACCGCCCTCCGCCGCCCTTCCGATGTGGTTAGCGTGGAAGGCAGTCGAAGCTTCGCCACGAAATCAAGCCATCGAAGAGAAAAGGAGAATCAGAAACGCCGATCGAAGATCAAAGCCTCAAGCACCGCGCAGATCTGCGCCTCGAGAATGACCGACACCCACGACCGTGAGGAGCGTGCCTAAGGACCCAACCGCCCAAGCCCCGAGAGCTGACTGGCTATCCGCCCGACCAGGAACCGCAACCGGCGAGCTCTCTGCCCAGCGATCTCACCCAGCCGACGATCCGCCTGACTCAGTCGGCAATCCGCCGGGCCAAGAAGCTCGCCAGCCAGCGACCCGCGCCTGATCAGCGAGCACGCCCAGCTCAACTCGGCCCGGCGGCCATCGCGCGCTGGCGGCGATCACATCGAAGCCTCGGCTCGCCCCGACAGTGATCACGCCACGCCAGCAATCACGCCCAAGCCTCAACCCACCGCGACAGCGATCAAGCATCCGGAAGGCGCGGAAGTCGTCCTGCACCTGGCCGAAAACGCCCCCGTCAACGGTCCAGCCCGGTCAACGACCACGCCAGGCCAGTGAGGCCCGCCCAGCCTTCAACCTCACCCAGCCAGTGAAGCCCTCCCACCAACCTCACCTAGCCAGGAAGGCCCGCCCAGCCGCCAACGTCAGCCGATCAGCAGCCTCAACCAACCGCCAGCAAGCACCGCGTGCAAGAACCGCACCCGGCCAGGCACCTCAACCCCCGGAAACCTGCGCCCACAGGTTCTCGTACCAAGGCGCCTGCGGAGCGGGCTGCTGCCCAGGCTGGGCAGCCGTCGGCGAACCGGGCTGGTCCTCGGGCAGCTGGACCATCCACGGGGTCTCGCCTGGTTTCACGTACCGGAGCCGGCGGCGGGCTTCCGCCTCGATCTGGGCCGGGTCGCTCAGCTGGGCTTTGCGGTCGCGCAGCTGAGCGACCTCGTGCTGGAGCTGGGCGAGTTGCGCTTCCTGGTCTCGGACCTCGGAGCGCTGGGAGAGGTAGGTGCGCAACGGGACCGCGACGGTGAACGCCAGTGCGCACACCACGATCGCCACCACGGCGGCGCGCCGGGTGGTGGACATGCCGAGCACTTTGGCCGCACCGGAGGCGCGTTTCGCCGCCAGGCCGCGGCGCAGCCGGGCCCTGGTCGTCTCCGTCGTGCCCGCGCCGGTGCGGCGCCGGGCCGACGCGGGACGGCGGGCCCTGCTGGACCCGCTTCCCGCTGCCCGGCCGCCGCGGCGGCTGCGCGCCCTCCCCCGGTCGGCCATGTGCCCCTCAGGCCTCCGCGCTGAACCGCGGGAAGGCGAGGTCGCCGGCGTAGCGCGCGGCGTCCGCGAGGGTTTCCTCGATGCGCAGGAGCTGGTTGTACTTCGCGATCCGCTCGCCGCGGGCCGGGGCGCCGGTCTTGATCTGGCCGACGCCGGTCGCGACCGCGAGGTCGGCGATGAAGGTGTCCTCGGTCTCGCCGGACCGGTGGCTCATCATCGACTTGTAGCCGTACGACGTGGCCAGCGACACCGCGTCCAGCGTCTCCGACAGCGTGCCGATCTGGTTGACCTTCACCAGCAGCGCGTTCGCCGCGCGGCGGGTGATGCCCTCCTCGAGCCGGTCCGGGTTGGTGACGAACAGGTCGTCGCCGACGAGCTGGACCTTGTCGCCGATCTCGGAGGTCAGCTGGACCCAGCCGTCCCAGTCGTCCTCGCTCAGCGGGTCCTCGATGGACACCAGCGGGTAGTCGCGCAGCAGTTCGCCGTAGTACGCGGACATCTGCTCCGCGCTGCGCTTCGAACCCTCGAAGGTGTAGGCGCCGTCGGAGTAGAACTCGGTCGCGGCGACGTCCAGCGCGAGCGCGACGTCACGGCCCGGCGCGTAGCCGGCCTTCTCGATCGCGGCGAGGATCAGGTCGAGCGCCTCGCGGTTGTTGGAGAGGCTCGGCGCGAAACCGCCCTCGTCGCCGAGGCCGGTGGCCAGGCCGCGGCTCTTCAGCACGCCCTTCAGCGCGTGGTACACCTCGGTGCCCCAGCGCAGCGCCTCGCGGAACGACTCCGCGCCGATCGGCGCGATCATGAATTCCTGGATGTCGACGTCGGTGTCGGCGTGTGCACCGCCGTTGAGGATGTTCAGCATCGGCACCGGCAGCACGTGCGCGTTCGGCCCGCCGAGGTAGCGGAACAGCTCCAGTTCGGACGATTCCGAGGCGGCCTTCGCGACGGCGAGCGAAACGCCGAGGATCGCGTTCGCGCCCAGCCGCGACTTCGCGGGCGTGCCGTCGAGGTCCACCAGCTTCTGGTCGACGATCCGCTGGTCGACCGCGTCGACGCCGACCAGGTCCGGGCCGATCTCGTCGAGCACCGCGGCGACCGCGCGCTCCACGCCCTTGCCGTTGTAGCGGCCGGTGTCCCCGTCGCGCAGTTCGACCGCTTCGTGCTCGCCGGTCGACGCCCCGGACGGCACCGCCGCTCGGGCCAGCGTGCCGTCGTCGAGCGCCACCTCCACCTCGACGGTCGGGTTCCCGCGCGAATCGAGAATCTCGCGCGCGCCTACCTGCTCGATGAGAGCCACGCTCTGCTCCTTGGTGGGTCGTGCCTGCGGTGACGCCGCCCAGAGTAACCGCCAAGCGGGTTCACCCGTTGGAGGCCAGGCCGGTGCGGGGCCGTTCCGCTGCGTGTTCTCCAGCTCAGCCGGGCACTTCGCCGGTCTCCTCGGCCTCCTGGTCCTCCGGCCGGACCTCGCGCCACCCCGACGGCAGCTCGACCTGATCGGTCACCTGCTGCCAGAACGTCCAGCTGTTGCCGCCCGGATCGGCCACGGTGAAGATCCGCGCGCCGTAAGGCTGGTCCTGGGGCGGTTCCGGCGCGGCGTCCTCGCCGAGCGCCGCGGACACGCGCTCGTGCTGCGCGTCGACGTCGGTCACGTACACGACGTTCAACTGCCCGACCGGCCCCTCGACGCCCTTGGCCTCCCAGTATTCGGGACCGACCCCGGCCAGCTGCAGACGCGCGTCGCCGGCGCGCAGCGTCGCCTGGAAAACCTCGCCGGACCCGTCCTCGAAGCGGACTTCCTCGGTGAAGCCGAACACCCTGGTCAGCCACGCGAGCGCGGCGGTCGCATCGCTGTAGTAGAGGTACGGCGCCAGTCCCACGTAATCGGGTTCCTGATCGCTGCTCATGGCGGAACAGTCCATCACGACTCGTCTGACGGTCGTGCAACGCCCTCCGCGCCGGTATCGTGAAGCGACCATGACGGACGCCGCAGCAGCCCCCGAACCCGACGGCGAATCGCGCTTCCGCAGGTTCCGCAACGCCGAGCATCTGGTCGCGCGGCGACGCCCGCTCGACGCGCTCAAAGAGCTGGAACCCCTGCTCGCCGACGAGCCAGACAAGCCGAGCGTGCAACTGCTCGCCGGGCGCGCGTACTTCCACTCCGCCCAGCTGCGCCGCGCCGAACGCGCCTTCACCCGCGTCCTGGAACTGGACCCCACCGATCACTACGCCCGGTTCGTGCTCGGCCGCACCCTCCAGCGCCTCGGCCGTTTGGCCGAGGCGCTCGCACAACTGCGGATGGCGTCGGCGATGAACCCGGTGCCGGAGTATCTCGAGGCGATCAGCGAGGTCAGGGCGAGGATCACGCTGAGCGACCGCTGAGCCCGCGTGTCCCGAACGTGCACCCGCGGAGGCACTCGCGTGCAACCACCGGATCCAGCACGGCCCCGGCGCGTCTTCTGAAGTGAACAGGGCAGCGGGGAAGCCTGGCCATCCGGCGACCCGGCTCGGCCAGTCGGCCGATCCGGGCAGACCGGGCGAAGCACGATCCTTGGTGTCATCACAGAGAGCGATTAGAGGAGGCCGACATGACCGCGCTGACCGTGATCGGAGCGACCGCCGGGCTGCTCGTGCTGGTGCTGATGGCGCTGGCGCCGGCGCTCGTGGAATTCAACGAACGCCACCCGGTCCAGCCGCGCAAGCAGCCCGTGCGCGCCGAGGCTCTGCCGCAGAAACCGGTGCGAGTGAGCGCCGCTCTGTCGACGCACTAACTGCCGATTTTGCCGAGCAGGCCCCGGTTTCGGCCGTTCGCCGGGACCGGATTGTTCTGAGGAAGCACGCGACGGGCCCGGAGGCAGGGCACGCTCGACCGCTAAGCGTGCCAGCACGGAGTGCCGCGCGCAGACAGGCCACGGGCGAGCTGCTTCGGCCGCCGATCAGCGACGGCCAGCCAGACGGCCCGTGCCGAATCGAGGCAGGCTGGCCGAACCGCTACCGACCCAGCCAGCTCAGGGCACCACATTCGCCGCCGCACAGGGAACCGGCCGAAGCGAACAAGCCTCCGCCGACCCACCCAGCCAGCTCAACGCTCCACACTCGCCGCCGCACAGGGAACCGGCCGAAGTGAAACAAGCCTCCGCCGACCGACGCAGGCAGCTCAGGGCGCCACGCTCTCGGCCGCATACGAGTCCGCCGCGGTGAAGACGTCCTGCACGTAGTTGACCGCCGGGTTGTAGAGCAGCATCGCTTTCCACCAGCCCGCTGGCGCACCCAGGTCGTCGTCGCCGGAGCAGAGGTAGCGGGCGGCAGTGAACGCCGCGTCGTCGAGGTTGCGGGGGTCCGCGGCTTTGCCGTCGCCGTTCGCTCGCTGGGCGTGTTTGTGCCAGGCGGCAGGCATGATCCGCAGCGGGCCGACGCGGTGGTCGGCGGTGCGGTCGCCGTCGAGTTTTCCGGTGTCGGTGTCCGGGCCTTCCGCGGGACCGGGGTTCACCGTCAACGTGCCGTCCGGGCCGGGTTTCTCCGCTCCGAAGGCCAGATTTCCGATCGCCGCGAGCGTCGCCCACGACAGGTGGCACGACGGTTTCTGCCGCTGCATCCACATTTCCGCCCGGCCGTACGCAGCGAGCACCCGCGCGTCCAGTCGCGTCTTTCCTGCGACCCGGGTCGCCCACGCGTCCAGTTCCGCTTGGTCGGACACGAGCGGGCGGTCCGGCGGCGCGGCCAAGCCGACTCGCGGGGCTTCGGAGCCGGGTTGCGGGCGCGGTTCCGCCTTGGTCGCCACCGGCGGCGGAGCGGCCGCGGCGGGAGGGGCGGGCGGGTTCGGGTTGCGGATCCCGATGGTCACCACCAGCACGACCCCGGTCAGGACCAGACCCAGCGCGAACGCGATCCGGCTCGGGTAGCGGCGCGGCGGAACCGCCGGAGACGGCGTAATAGTCGGCTGAGTGGTATCGGCCACTCGGACAGGTTACTGATGAACCCGCGCGGGGGACGCTGGACTGGGCGAATGGCAAGCGGATGGTTAACTCCCCGCTTGAGCCGCCCAGGTCACACAATTCGTTACGTGACCTGTCGGCGACGCTCTGACCTGCGGTTACCCTAACCTAACTCCCGCCAGAACGCCGTTTTGCGCATTTTGCCGGACCCACTCAGCGAACTTCCCTCTGGACTTACAGGCAAGCCTTACCTAAAAACATCAGGTCAGGTAGTCGAAGGAGGGCTGAACAGTGGTGTTTTCCAGCGCGCTCATCGGGCTGCGCGAAGGCCTCGAAGCCGCGCTTGTGGTCAGCATCCTGGTCGCTTTCCTGGTGAAGACCGAACGACGGCACGCGCTGCGGTTCGTGTGGCCGGGCGTCGGCGCGGCCGTACTGCTGTCGGTCGGTGTCGGCGCGATCCTCACCTACAGCACCGCGCAGCTGAGTTTCGAGCATCAGGAACTGCTCGGCGGAAGTCTTTCCATCGTCGCGGTCGTCTTCGTCACCGCGATGATCTTCTGGATGCGCAAGGCTTCCCGGCACATCGCGGCCGAGTTGCGCGGCAAGATGGAGGACGCGCTCAAGGTCGGTCCGGCGGCGGTGCTGCTGCTGTCGTTCCTCGCGGTGGGTCGCGAGGGGCTCGAAACCGCCGTGTTCTTCTACTCGGCCGTGCAGACCGCGCAGTCCGACACCCTGCAGCCGCTGATCGGGTTCGTGATCGGGATCGCCGCCGCGGTCGTGCTCGCCTACCTGCTCTACCGCGGCGCGGTGCGGTTCAACCTGGCGAAGTTCTTCACCATCACCGGCGTGCTGCTGGTGTTCGTCGCCGCCGGCGTCCTCGGCTACGGCCTGCACGACCTGCAGGAAGCCGGGTTCATCCCCGGGCTGACCACGCTCGCCTTCGACGCGTCGAGCACGCTGCCGGAAACCTCCTGGTACGGCGCGCTGCTCAAGGGGATCTTCAACTATTCGCAGCAAACCACTGTGCTGCAAGCGATCGCGTGGGTCGCCTACGTGGCGATCGTGCTGCCGCTGTTCCTCAAGCCTGCCCGCAAGAACAAGACCGAGGCGGCTCCGGCCGCCCCGGCCGCCGCCAAGGAGTGATCGTGCCCCAGTTCCGCAAAACCTCGACGGCTGTGCTCACCGGCCTCGGCGCCCTCGTCGCGCTGACCGCCTGCGACAGCACGAACTCCGCGTCCGGTCCCTCCGGCGCGGCCGCGGGCGGGCCGATCAAGGTCGAGGCGTCCGACACCGCCTGTTCGGTGTCGGCGACGACCGCTGCCGCGGGCAACCTGACCTTCGAGATCGCCAACAAGGGCAGCAAGGTCACCGAGTTCTACCTCTACGCCGAGGGCGACCGGATCATGGGCGAGGTCGAGAACATCGCGCCGGGGCTGAACCGGCGGCTCATCGTCGAGGTCCCGGACGCGGGCAAGTACCAGACGGCGTGCAAGCCGGGCATGGTCGGCAACGGCATCCGCGGCGACTTCACCGTCACCGGCGGCGCGCAGAGCCAGAACAGCGCCAGCGCGCAGAAGGCCGCTGCCACCAAGAGCTACGCGACCTACGTCGAGAACAACAGCTCGGCGCTGGAGACCGAAACGGCCAAGTTCGTCGCCGCGGTCAAGGCGGGCAAGGTCGACGAGGCGAAGGCCGAGTACGCGCGCACCCGCGTGTTCTACGAGCGGATCGAGCCGGTCGCGGAGAAGTTCGGCGACCTCGACCCGGCCGTCGACGCGCGCGAGGCCGACCTCGAACCCGGCCAGCAGTTCACCGGCTTCCACCGGCTGGAGAAAGACCTGTGGAGCACCGGGCTGAAGCCGGACAGCCCGCAGATCGCGGACAAGCTGCTCACCGACGTGAAGGCGCTGGTCGCCAAGGCGAAGACGCTGCAGCTGAGCGTGCTGGACCTGGCGAACGGCGCGAAGGGCCTGATGGACGAGGTCGCCACCGGCAAGATCACCGGCGAGGAGGAGACCTTCTCGCACACCGACCTGTGGGACTTCCAGGCCAACCTCGACGGTTCCAAGGGCGCGATCGCCGCGCTGCGGCCGATCATCCAGGAGCGCGACGCGGCCCTGGTGTCCACTTTGGACAAGGAGTTCGCGAACGTGCAGGGGCTGCTGGACAAGACCCGTTCCGGGGACGGTTTCAAGTACTACAACGAACTCTCCCAGGACCAGATCAAGGCGTTCGCCTCGGCGGTCGACGCGCTGAGCGAGCCGCTCAGCAAGGTCGCGGAGGTCGTGTCGAAGTGACCGAGGAGGGAACGCAGGTTTCCCGCCGGAAGCTGTTCGGGCTCGCCGGTGCCGGGGTCGCGCTGGCGGGCGCGGGCGCCGCGGCCGGCGTGGGCTTCGACCGGCTCGGCGGCGACACCCCTGCCGCGGCCGCGACGTCCACTGTGGACTTTCACGGCGAGCACCAGGCCGGGATCGACACGCCGACGCAGCAGAACCTGCACTTCGCCGCGCTCGACGTGACCACCAAGGACGTCAAGAAGCTCCGCGAACTGCTGCGCACCTGGACGGCCGCGGCACGGCGGATGACCGCGGGCCAGGACGTCGGCCCGAACGGCGCGCTCGGCGGGTCCGCGCAGGCCCCGCCGGACGACACCGGCGAGGCGCTCGACCTGCCCGCCTCCGACCTGACGCTGACGATCGGGTTCGGCCCCTCGCTCTTCGACGACCGGTTCGGCCTCGCCGCGAAACGCCCGCCGCAGCTGATCGACCTGCCCGCGTTCCCGAAGGACAAGCTCGACCCGGCCCGCAGCGGCGGCGACCTGTGCATCCAGGCCTGCGCGAACGATCCGCAGGTGGCGGTGCACGCGGTGCGCAACCTGGTGCGGCTGGGCTTCGGCGTCACCGAGGTGCGCTGGTCGCAGCTCGGGTTCGGCCGCAGTTCGTCGACCTCGCGCTCGCAGCAGACGCCGCGCAACCTGTTCGGTTTCAAGGACGGCACCAACAACATCAAGGCCGAGGACACCGACGTGCTCCGCGACCAGGTGTGGGCGCAGGCCGGCGACGGACAGGCGTGGATGGCGGGCGGCACGTACCTCGTCGCCCGCCGGATCCGGATGCACATCGAAACCTGGGACCGCGAAACGCTCGCCGGGCAGGAGCAGATTGTCGGGCGCACCAAGGGAAGCGGTGCCCCGCTCGGGCAGACCGGCGAGTTCGACCAGGTCGATCTGCAGGTCGGCGGCGCGGGCGGGACCCCGTTGATCGCCGAGGACGCGCACATCCGGCTGGCCTCGCGCCAGACCCGCAAGGGCGTGCAGATCCTGCGCCGCGGCTACAACTTCGTCGACGGCTCCGACGGAGTCGGGCACCTCGAGGCGGGGCTGTTCTTCCTCGCGTTCAACCGGGACACCCGCACGCAGTACGTCCCGATGCAGCAGGTGCTGTCGTCGAAGGACGCGATGATGGAGTACCTGCAGCACACCGGTTCCGCGCACTTCGCGATCCCGCCGGGCCTCACCCCGACCAGCAACTGGGGTGACGGGCTCTTCGCCTGACCAGTACAAACCTCCCCGCCCCGCCACTGCGTGGGACCGGTTGCCGGTGCCTTCCGGGCAGGCGACGGTGACCGCGTTCATCCGCGCGAGGTGAGGAGTTCGGTCGTGGTCGCTGTGGCACAGCCGCGGTTCGGGGTGTGGGCGGTCGTCTACGGGTCGTGGGGCCCGTTCGATCATCCGGACGATCCGGTGGACGCCAGCTGGGAGCGCAACCGGCGGCTGATCGTCGAGGCCGACCGGCTCGGCTTCGATTCGACGCTCATCGCGCAGCACGTCGTTAACCCGTTCGGCGACGAACTGGACCAGCTGGAGACGTGGACGTCCGCGGCGGCGCTCGCCGCGCTCACCGAGCGGATCGAGATCATCGCGGCGATCAAGCCGTATCTCGTGCACCCGGTGGTGCTGGCGAAACAGGCCCTGCAGATCCAGGAGATCAGCGGCGGCCGGTTCGGGCTGAACCTCGTCAACGCCTGGTACAAGCCGGAGCTGGCGCGGGCGGGCATTCCCTTCGCCGAGCACGACGAGCGGTACGAGTACGGCCGCGAATGGATCAGCGTCGTGCGCGAGCTGCTGGCCGGCGAGCGGGTTTCGTTCGAGGGCAAGCATTTCCAGGTCGACGGGTATCGGCTGCGACCCGCTGGTTCGGCGCCGACCGTGTACGTCGGCGGCGAATCCGACCCGGCGCGGGCGCTGGTCGCGGACAAGGCCGACGTGTGGTTCATCAACGGGCAGCCGAAGGAGAACGTCGCCGAACTGATCGCGGACGTCGCCGCCCGACCGCGCGCCGGTGCGCCAGTCCGATTTGGACTGTCCGCGTTCGTGGTGGCCCGCGAAACCGACGCCGAGGCGGAAGCGGAACTGGCGGCGCTGTGGGAACTGGCGGAGGCGGGCAAGGCGCGGTGGGAGGCGCTGGTCGCGGACGCCGATCCGAAGGCGGTGATGTTCCAGACGTTCGCGAAGTACCCGCACATCGGCACGAACGGCGGCACCGCAGCCGGTCTGGTCGGCAGCTACGACACCGTCGCCCGGCGGATCCGCGAGTGGGCTGACCTGGGAATCGAGACGTTTATGCTGCAATTTCAGCCCTTCGAAGCGGAGATGCGGCGGTTCGCCGAGCACGTGATTCCCCGCGTGCGCTTGACTTCAAGCAAGCTTGAACTTGCACGGTAGGTGCATGTTCACCGAAGCGGAACTCACCTACCTGGCCACCCAGCCGCTGGCCCGGGTCGCCACTCAGCAGCCGAACGGAACTCTGCAGGTCAGCCCGGTCGCGTTCACCTGGAACCCGGAGACGCAGACCATCGACGTCTCCGGGTACCACCTCACGAAAAGCCGGAAATACCGCAACGTCGAGGACAACGGCCAGGTCGCCATCGTGATCGACGACCAGCCCTCGACGAGCCCCATGCGCATCCGCTGCCTGGAGATCCGCGGCCGGGCGGAAGCGGTGCCGGACGCCTTCGAACCGGACGGCCACCTCGACGGAGCCGTCATCCGCATTCACCCGCAACGCATCATCAGCCTCGGCATCGAAGATCCCGACCGCGAGCCGCTGGAGGTGAAGCCGAACAACCGGAACGTCTGACGCCGCGCCGGTCCGCAGTCCCGCCCCTGCCCGGGGGAGGGACGGGACTGCGCCCGGCTCGACGTTCCGCTGGTTCATCTGCGCGCACCCGCCACCGTGTACGCCGCCGTTCCGACCGCGAACAGCAGGCCGGCCGTCCACCACGCCGTGGCGGAGGCTGCCGTCGCCATCGGCCAAGCCACGAAGTCGTAGGCCTGGCCGACGGCGCTCGGGACGAATATCGCCGTCATCGCCCACCCCAAGGGCAGCGTCCAGCCGAACTGGCCGCCGAACAACGTGGCCGCCAGCCCCGTCAGCCCGATGAGCCCGGCCGCGTTGCGGAGGATCCAGCCGGATTCCATGGGATGGTCGACAAAGCCTTGTGCCGCAATCATTACTCCACCGGCAACCGCACCGATCAGCAGCAGGTGCCCGAGCCGTCGGGGCGGCCAGCGGAAAGAGGCCGTGCGGTCCAGGTCGATGTCCTGTCCGCTGAGACCCACGCCTGCCACCGCGACCGCGGCACCGAGGGTGAAGGTCGCGAAGAGCGTCGCCCAGTTGTCGCCCAGCAGCGGCGGGAGAACGACGGCGCAGAGCAACACCGCCGCCAGCGACGCTGCGAGGTGGCGCGAACGCGCGTACAGCGCTGTCCACCGCATCAGCGGGCACCTTCCATGAGGACCTTCAGCGGGTCACCGGTGCAGGTCAGTTCCAGTTGCCGAGCGGCGGCCACGCGGGCGGTCTGCTCCGGCTCTGGTACTGCTTTGAGGGCTGCCCACGCTGAGTCCGTCCATGCCTGAGGCGCAACGTACGAAGACGGCGGAGAGTACGAGCCGGCCAGCCACTGCGCCATTACCCAGCGCGCAGCGTCCTCCCGGTCGTTTCGCTCACCTCCGTAGGACGCCGCGTGACATTGCGTTGTCCCGGCACCGCTAAGCAGCGTCATGGTGAGGCGGGGGCCGCTTTTGTCGGATAACACGTAGTTGTCCTTCTGCAGCAGCACCCGGGACGGATCTCGCGGGCCCACCTTGTTGTCCCGGTACGGCTCTGTCGATTCCACTACCCGAGTCGGGTGTTGCGGCAGCTTCTCCAGGCGCTGCAAGACTTCCTTGCCTGGACCGACCACAGTGGACAACCAGTCCTCGTGCAAGCGCGTCACGCATACCGGACCGTCGCAGACGAGAGCGGCCGCCGCCTCGTCCGGGACGTAGTTTTCGGCCGACGACGCGGGGAAGAGCGGCAAAGCCACCGCCAGCCCGGCCCCCACTGGGAGCAGCGCGAGCACCCGGATCCGCGCCGAACGGGCCAGCAGCAGCACGATTCCGGCCGCGGCGATCCCGAGCAGCCAGGCCAGCTGCCCGATCTCCACCGCGGGCTTCGGCAGATCGAACGGGCCATGCGGCGCCACTTGCCCGATCCCCAGCAACGCCACCGCGTTCGACGCTACCCCGTTCACCCCCGACACCTGCGTGAAGAGGCCGCCTGCCAGCACGAGCACGGCCAGCGCCGGTGCGGTGATCGGATACGGCAGAAGCCGCCCGACGCCGAGCCCGAGCGCGACACCGGCGAGCACGGACAGCACCCCGAGCACCAGTTGCGTCACCCATGCCGTGGTGAACAGTCCGCCCTTCGCCACGACCTGCCCGACCCCGGCGGCGACGAGCACCAGGTAGCCCACGGCTGCGGCGAGACCGAGGGCCAGGCCGAGCATGGCGGCTCGCTGCCCGGCTGGCCGGGGCGTGGAGCCGAACAGTTCGACGACACCCGCGCGAGCATCTCGCATGCCCTGGATCGCCGCGGCTCCGACGATGATCGGCCACATCAGCACCAGCAGATAGCGAGGCCACCGCACCGCAGTCAGCCAGGTCTCGTTCCAGGCTGCGGAACCGTGGCTCCACGGCCCGCGCGAGAACAGCAGCAGTCCCAGGCTGACCACGAGCATCGCGACGGGAACCCAGGGCGCGACGGTGCGCCGGAGTTCGATCCGGAACACGCTCATCACCAGGACCCCTTTCCCTGTGCGTGGCCGAGCAGCGCCGAATAGCCGCGCTCGATCGGGCTGTCGCCGACGTCCGCCTCGCCGCCCGCCGCGGCCAGATCGGCTGGCGTGCCTTGGAAAACCAGCTTCCCGCCGGCGAACAGGACGACGTCCGAGCACGCCGCGGCGACGTCTTCGACCAGGTGGGTGGACACGACGACGCACGCGTCCCTGCCGATTTCCTGCAGCAGCTCCCGGAAACGCAGCCGTTGCGCCGGATCGAGCCCGGCGGTGGGTTCGTCGAGCAGCAGGACCACCGGGTCGTTCACGATCGCCTGCGCGATGCCGACCCGGCGGATCATGCCGCCGGACAGGGTCTTCATTTTGTCCCCGGCGCGTTCGGCGAGACCGACCCGTTCGATCGCGCGCTGGACCGCGCCCGGCACCTCGCGCTTGGGCATTTCCTTGAGCCACGCCATGTATTCGACGAACTCGCGGACGGTAAACCGCTTGTAGTACCCGAAGGTTTGCGGCAGATAGCCGATCCGGCGGCGCAGGCCGCGCTGGTCGAAGTGCCCCCCGACGGGCTCTCCGAGCAGCGCCAGCTTGCCTTCCGTCGGCCGCAGCACCGTGGCCAGGGTGCGGATCAAGGTGGTCTTGCCCGCACCGTTCGGCCCGAGCAGCCCGTGCACGCCCATACCGAGCGCGAGGTCGAGGCCGTCGACCGCCATCTTTTTGCGGCCGACCCGCACTTTCAGTCCCTGTGCCTGGATTTCCCAGGCGTAGGTCGCCGGAGCGACCTCGGCGGCTTCCACAGCCCGCATCGGTGTCCCCTCTCGTTTCCGTCAGTGATGCGCAGCAAGCTGCGTGAAGGTGTTCCGGCGAAGCACTACGAACACGGTCGCGACGACCGCGGCCGCCAGCCAGCCCGGCCAGGCGACGTCCTGCAGCAGGACCGAACTCCCGAACGCGACGCTCGGCACCACCAGCGCGCCGAGCCACAGGCCGACCAGGATCGACGCCGCCCAGGCGACGCCGATGAACGTGCCGAGCGCGAGAGTCCCCGTGGTGAACGCGAGACTCGGCAGCAGCCCGAATCCCATCCGCGCGCCGACCAGCCAGCCGGCGGCGAGCAGCACCGCCAGCACCGGCACCACGACCGCCGTGGTCCGGCGCAGGATCAGCTCCAGCCCGGCGCGCGGGGTGGCCGCGGTGAGTTCGTACGACGGATCGAGCCCGCGCGTCCACGCCGCCGCCACCCCGAAGACCGGCAGCACCGGGGAAAGCAACTGCACGAACGACAGCCCGTCGTGCAGTGACCGGTCGAGGTAGACCGACAGCGCGCCGACCACGAGGACCATCAACAACCACGGCATCATCACCGGAGTCGCCCAGCAATGCAGCCACGCCGCGGCCCGGCGCGGCATCGGCTGCGGTGCCTGGGCGAGGTCCGGTTCCAGCCCGGCCCACACGGTGTCGAGCAGACCGGTCACCTCGGCGGTGGACGCGCCGGCGAGCCGCGCCCGGCACTGCGCGCAGTTCTCCAGGTGCCCTTCGATCGCCCATGCCTCGTCGCCCGGCAGGTCCTGGCCGGCGACGTAGCCGGCGAGCATCCGGTCGGATACGTGGTTCATGGCTTGACCTCCTTCAGACAGTCCTGGTTTCACGACAACGCCTCCCGCATCGCGATCCGGGCGCGGCGGGCCCGGGTTTTGACCGTGCCCTCGGGCAGGCCGAGCAGGATCGCGGTTTCCCGTACCGACAATCCGTCGAGCGCCATGGCTTGCAGGACCTCGCGCAGTTCGGGCGCGAGATTGCGCAAGGCGTCGCCCACCGAATCGCCGACCGTGCTCGCCAGCGCCTCCTCCTCGGCGGCGGGCGCGGACAGCGACTCGTGCACCCCGGGAGGCGGATGCGCGTGATGCGCCCGCCGCCGGAACGCGTCGATGAGGCGGCGCACCGCGATCGTCCACACCCAGCCCACGGCGGAACCACCGGCGACGACGCCCGCAAACGAACCCGCGGCGCGCCACACGGCGAGGTAGGTCTCCTGCATCACCTCCGCGATGATCTGGTCATCGGAGCAGCGGTGCCGCAGGCGTATCGCGAGCCACGGCGAGGTGCGGCGGTAGAGCTCTTCGAACGCCGCACGATCACCGCGGGCGGTGCGCCGGAGGAGGCGTTCCTCGTCCGGCTCCCTGGGTGGCTTGTGCTTCACACCCGGCAAGACGCCACCTCCGCGCTTACGGTTCTCTGAAATGAGTGATCTGTGTCACATTTCTCATCGGACTGCCGGACATCATCGTGGCGCGGGGGTGGTGGGGGTGTGGGTGGATGGGGCGGGGCTCCGTCGTTCGAGTGAGGGTGGCTATTCGGCGGGGGGGCGGCCGACGTGCGAGAAGCCGGAGTGGCGTGCGGGGTTGAGTGGGGAGCTTTGGCACGGGCGGCGTGGCTGGGGAAAGCCTGGTGGTTGCAACGGCGCAGGTGAGCGCGGGTGCGTGGGATGCGCGCGAGCAGAGGGCGCGCAGGAGTGAGGGGCTGGCAGTGCACGGCTGGGTTCTCGGGAGTGTTGATGCCGGTTGGAAGCCGCGTCGTCATTAGCGGACTCCGGGCAAGGGGCATGAGCAGCTGGTGCACGGCACGGCACGGCACGGCACGGCACGGCACGGCACGGCACGGCACGGCACGGCACGGCACGGCACGGCACGGCACGGCACGGCACGGCACGGCACGGCACGGCACGGCACGGCACGGCACGGCACGGCACGGCACGGCACGGCACGGCACGGCACGGCACGGCACGGCACGGCACGGCACGGCACGGCACGGCACGGCACGGCACGGCACGGCACGGCACGGCACGGCACGGCACGGCACGGCACGGCACGGGCGAGGATCGCAGCGGGCCCCGAGGAAAGCAAGCCGCGCACCAGACGCTCATCAGGCCCAGGAGAAAGCAAGCAGCGCGCGACATTCACGGCAAACCCGCCAGCCGTCGATCACGCTCTCGCCGCAAAACTCAAGCAGTGCAGCGAAACCGGCTCAAGCCGAAGGCCAGAACTTCCGCCAGCCTTCAGCCTCCAGCGTCGTCGGTTCGACCCCGGCTTTCCGGGCGGCCGTCTCCGCCGCGCGGATGTCGCGGGCGAACTGCTTCGCTACCGCCCGCAACTCGCCTTCGGGGTCCAAGCCGCCCCGGCGGGCGGTGGCTGCTGTTCGGAAGAGTTGGGCTGGGGCCGAGGAGTCTTGCGGGAACAGGTCCAGCGGGATGCCTGCCCGGCCGCTGCGCTGGCCCAGTTTTCCGGCCAGGGCGACCGCGGGCTGGCCCAGTGCGACGCCGTCCACAATGGACTTTCGTTGCTTCTCGGCCTGTTTCAGCTCTTCCCACTTCAGTTCCTGGTGCTCCGCCGAGGCGATGCGGGCCGCGTCGGCGAAGACGTTGGGGTGGCGGCCTACCAGTTTGTCCACCAGGTCGCTGGCAACATCGTCGATGGTGAAGGGCGCGCGGCCGTGTTCGGCGGCTACGCGGGCGTGGAACAAGACCTGCAGCAGGACGTCGCCCAGTTCCTCGCGCAGGGCCGTGCGGTCGTTGTCCTCGATGGCTTCCAGCAGTTCGTACGTTTCCTCGACCAGGTACTGGCGGAGGGATTCGTGCGTCTGCCGGGCGTCCCACGGGCAGCCGCCGGGTGAGCGCAGGCGGTCCATGACCTCGACCGCTTCGACGAGCGGGGGCACGGGGGTTTCGATCAACCGGGCACCGGCGGCGAGCATGGCGGCCGCGGTCGGTTCGGTGCGGGAAGCGGCTAGCAGCACGATGTCCGCGAAGGACTCACCGACCGGCGGGACACCGAACTGCGCGGGGTCGACGTCGGTCGCGGCGTACACGGCACTGGTGCGAAGCAGGGGCAGAGCGGCCGCGGGCAGGGTCGCGCCGCGGACCAGGATTACCGTGCCGGTCACTGCTGCGCCGGGGCACCGCCGCGCAGCGGCACGGCCACGCCCGTCACCTCGGCCGCGCTGGGGGCGAGGTTCATGCCGACTGCGTCCCACACGCCGTAGCGCGGGTTGATTTTGAAGTCCACGTTGCCAACGTACGGCTGAAGCATCCGCACGCCGATCGCACCCAGCTGAGCCGCGGTCGGCTGCTGGACCTGGTCGGTGGCGACCTTCGCGTCCGTCGTCCGCTTCCGCACCACGGCGGTGACCCACCAGGTCGGCGCGCTCGCCGGGTTCGGCTGGAACGCGATCGCGGTGTTCGCGGGCACGCCGAACAGCACGGTCGCGGCGTCCTGCGGCGACGACAGCGCGGGAGCCTGCTGGCCCACGTTGCCCTGCGCGCCGCTCTGGATGTCGGCCTGGATCTTGCCCGGGTCGCTCGCGTACTCCTCGGCCTTGGCGATGGCCTGGCTGCGCGCGGCCTTCGGATCGATCGACGGGGCCTGGCTCTCCGAGGTCGGCGCGCCGATGCTGGTGTAGTCGAAGTTCACCGAGAGCGTCGGGAGGTACTTCAGCGCGATCCGCTGCTGCAGGTACTGGTCGGTGATGGCCTCGCGGTGATCGCGCAGCCGCCAGACGAGCTGGGTGACGGCCGCGGACTGGTCCTGCGTGACGGCCTCGGGCACCGGCGACGCGAGCGGATCTTGTTGCATGGCCTCGCTGACGGTGGCCTCGTCGACGGCAATGCCTTCCTTCTGCGCGGCCTTCTCGACGACCTCGTGCAGCAGCGTCTGCCGGACGATCTCGCGCCCGACGAGGTCGAGCTGGTGCCGCGACGCGAGCTGCCGGGCGTACGGCTGCTCCTGCACGGCGCGGTCGAGCAGCGCCTGAATCTGGTCGATGGTGGTGACCTGACCGTCGACGACCGCGGCCATGCCCACCTGACTGGGGCCGGTACCGCATCCGGCGAGGAGGAAAGCTCCGGCGAGAACGGCGCCCAGCGCACGGCGGCGCCCCATGATCCGCATCACAGGCCCTACCCTCTCACATGGCCTCGAAACGCAACACCATCGAGGCATTCAGCGGGCTATTGTCGACATATGGACTCTTGGTTGTCGATCGAAGTCCTCGACGGGGCCTTCGCGGCGAGCGCGTGGCAACGTGCTCACGGCGACCGTCTGACCGAGGCCGCGCTGACCCACGGTGCCGAGCAGTGGACGTGGCACGTCCATCGCTGGGGCGTGACGCTGGAGATCGAGTTCGCGTCGGAGCAGGCACGAGATCGCTTCCGGCACCTGCCCGCGGTGACCGCCGCCCTCGACGCGGTGCCGGATCCGGAACGCGGCTTGCTTGTGTATCCGGGCCGCGGCGGCGGTTCGGGAGCCCGGGTCCCGCGACATCCCCGGCCGTTGCCGATGTCCGGGTGCGGGGCACTGCCTACGCCGCAGGAGGAAGTGGCGCTGCGGCTGGCCACGGCGCAACCGCCGGGGCTCGAGGTCTGCTCCGCCAGCTGACGCCTGGCCACGGAAAGCACGCCGCGGCCAGAGCGGCGGAAGCTCGCCAGGGGGACCGCCGCGCGCGCCGATTTCGTACGGCAGCACGGTGAGCGAGGCCCGCGGCGGCGGTTCGGGAGCCCGGGTGCCGCGACATCCGCGGCCGTTGCCGATGTCCGGACGCGGGGCACTGCCTACGCCGCAGGAGGACGTGGCACTGCGGCTGACCACGGCGCAACCGCCGGGGTTTCGGCTAGCTGACGCTTGGCCACGGAAAGCACGCCGCGGCCAGAGCGGCGGAACCTCGTCCGGCCGAAACCGCTCGGGGTTAGGTCCGCGGTTCGGGAGCCCGAGTGCCGCGGCGGTGCCTCGCCATCGAGACCGCCGCGGGCAGCGGCGGCGGATCAGGCGAGGCACGCCGCAGCGCTCACACCGCGGCTGGAGTTTTCGTCAACTGCGCCAACAGCTTCGTGCACCAGTCGAGCAGTTCCTGGTCCCGCAGCACCGGCGCGCCCATTCGGCCGCCGGCTGCGCCTTCGGTCGGCTTCGGCACCGACACCGTGTTGGTGATCGCCTTGTACAACGCCTTGGGGTACAAGCGTTTCAGCCGCACCAGCTGCGAGTCCATCAACGGCAGCGGTGCGAACCGGATCGTGTTGCCTTGTGCCGCGACCTCGGTGACGCCCGCGGCGCGGCAGGCGTGCCGGAACGCTGCGACTGCGAGCAGCCGGGTGACCGGGGCGGGTGGCTGGCCGTAGCGGTCGACCAGTTCCTCGCGTACCGCGTCGAGGGCCGCAGTGTCCGGAGCTGCGGCGATCTTGCGGTATGCCTCCAGCCGCAGCCGTTCGCCGGGGACGTAGTCGTGCGGGATGTGCGCGTCCACGGGCAGGTCGACGCGGACTTCGGCCAGTTCCTCGTCCTCCGCCGGCTCCGCGCCCGCGTGCCGCCGGAAGGCCTCGACCGCTTCGCCGACTAGCCGGACGTACAGGTCGAATCCGACGCCCGCGATGTGCCCGGACTGTTCCGCGCCCAGGATGTTGCCCGCGCCGCGGATTTCGAGGTCCTTCATCGCGACCGCCATGCCCGCGCCGAGTTCGGTGTTCTGCGCGATGGTGGCGAGCCGGTCGTGCGCGGTTTCGGTGAGCGGCGCTTCCGGCGGGTACAGGAAGTACGCGTACCCGCGTTCGCGGCCGCGCCCGACCCGGCCGCGCAGCTGGTGCAGCTGGGCGAGGCCGAGCATGTCGCCGCGTTCCACGATCAGCGTGTTGGCGTTGGAGATGTCCAAGCCGGTCTCGACGATCGTGGTGCAGACGAGGACGTCGTACTCGTTCTCCCAGAACCCCTGGATGATCTTTTCGAGCTTGTCCTCGTTCATCTGCCCGTGCGCGGTGACGACGCGCGCCTCCGGCACCAGCTCGCGGATCCGCTTCGCCGCCTTCTCGATCGACGACACCCGGTTGTGCACGTAGAACACCTGGCCGTCGCGCAGCAGCTCGCGCCGGACCGCCGCGCCGACCTGTTTGTCGTCGTACGCGCCGACGTAGGTCAGGATCGGGTGCCGGTCTTCCGGCGGGGTGAGGATGGTCGACATCTCGCGGATGCCCGCCAGCGACATCTCGAGCGTGCGCGGGATCGGCGTCGCCGACATCGTCAGCACGTCGACGTGCGTGCGCAGCGCCTTGATGTGTTCCTTGTGCTCCACGCCGAACCGCTGTTCCTCGTCGACGATCACGAGGCCGAGGTCCTTGTAGCGGATGCCGGTCTGCAGCAGCCGGTGCGTGCCGATGACGATGTCGACCTCGCCGTCGGCGAGCTGTTCGAGGATCCGGTCCGATTCGGCCTTGTGCGTGAACCGCGAAAGGCCCTTGATGGTGACCGGGAACGACCGCATGCGCTCGGTGAACGTGTTCAGGTGCTGCTGCGCGAGCAGCGTGGTCGGCACGAGCACGGCCACCTGCTTGCCGTCCTGCACCGCCTTGAACGCCGCGCGCACCGCGATCTCGGTCTTGCCGTAGCCGACGTCGCCGCAGATCACCCGGTCCATCGGGACGCCGCGTTCCATGTCCGACTTGACCTCGTCGATGGCCGCGAGCTGGTCGTTGGTCTCGGTGAACGGGAAGGCGTCTTCCAGCTCGGACTGCCACGGCGTGTCCGCGCCGAACGCGTGCCCGGGCGCGGCCTGCCGGGCGGCGTAGAGCTGCACCAGTTCCGCGGCGATCTCCTTGACCGCCTTTTTGGCCCGTGCCTTGGTGTTCTTCCAGTCCGAGCCGCCGAGCTTGTTGAGCGTGGGCAGTTCGCCGCCGACGTAGCGGGACACCTCGTCGAGCTGGTCGGTGGGCACGAACAGCCTGTCCCCGGGCTGACCGCGCTTGGACGACGCGTACTCCAGCAGCAGGTACTCGCGCGTCGCGCCGGCGACCGTGCGCTGCACCATCTCCACGAACCGGCCGATGCCGTGCTGGTCGTGCACCACGTAGTCGCCCGCCTTGAGCGCCAGCGGGTCGACCGCGCCGCGGCGGCGCGACGGCATCTTGGTGTTCAAGTCCTTTGTGGACGATCCGGCGGTGGCGCCGCGGCCGGTCAGGTCGGCCTCGGACAGCACCACGAGCGCGCGCTCCGGCGAGACGAAGCCCTCCGCGAGCCCGCCGCAGGTGACCGTGACGACGCCGGCCGGCGGGACGTCGGCGAGCACCTCGACGTGTTTCGCCGGGACCTCGGCGGCCATCAGCTGCTCGACCGCGCGGCTGGCGGTGCCCTGCCCGGCGACGACGAGCACGCCGGTGCCGCCGGACGCGAGGTGCGCGCGCAGGTCGGTCATCGCGCGTTCCAGCTCGCCCCGGTAGGCGGGCGCCGGCTCGATGCCGACGCGGTAGACATCCGGGTCTTCGCTGGTCAGCTGGGTGAGCGTCCACCACGGGCGCTTCGTCTCCTGCGCGTGCGACGCGATCTCGGCCAGATCGCGGTACGCCGACGCGCCGAGGTCGATCGGGGCCTGCCCGCCCGCCGCGGCGGTGGTCCAGGAGGCCTCGAGGAACTCCTGCCCGGTGCGGACGAGGTCGGCGGCGCGGGCGCGGATCTTCTCCGGATCGGCCAGCAGCACGTGACTGCCCTGCGGCATCGCGTCGGTGAGCAGCGCCAGCTCGCCTTCGCAGAGCACCGGGATGAGCGCTTCCATGCCCTCGACCGGGATGCCGCCGGACAGCTTGGTGAGCATTTCGGCCAGGTGCGCGTCGGCCTCGTACGTGGTGGCGAGCTCCGCCGCGCGCTCCTTGACGTCCGGCGTGAGCAGCAGCTCGCGGCACGGCGGCGCGGTGACCCGCTGGATCTCGCCGGGCAGCGAGCGCTGGTCGGACACCGCGAACGCGCGGATCTCGCTGACCTCGTCGCCCCAGAACTCGACGCGGACCGGATGCTGCGCGGTGGGCCCGAACAGGTCGAGGATGCCGCCGCGGACCGCGAACTCGCCGCGCTTCTCGACCATGTCCACGCGCGTGTACGCCAGCTCGACAAGCCGTTCGAGCAGGTCCTCGAAGCTCTGTTCCTCGCCGACGACCAGGTCGATCGGCGCGAGCGAGCCGAGCCCGGGCGCCATCGGCTGGATGAGGCTGCGCACGGTCGCGACCACGACCCGCAGTTCGTCGTCTCCGGTGTGCAGCCGGTGCAGCACTTCCAGCCGCCGCCCGACCGTGTCCGCGCGCGGCGAAAGGCGCTCGTGCGGCAGCGTCTCCCAGGACGGGAAGTCGGCCACGCGATCGGGGCCGAGCAGCGCGCCGAGCGACGCGGTGAGCTCGTCGGCCTCGCGTCCGGTGGCGGTGACGGCCAGCACCGGACGGCCCGCGCCGCCGCGCTCGGGGTCTTCGGCCAGCGCGGCGGCCACGAGCTGCCGTACGGCGACAGCGCCTTGCAGTTCGAGCAGTGGGGCCCCGGCGCGCTCGACAACGCCGCGCAGCGCCGGGTCGGGAAGGATGGCTTGGAGGAGTCCGGACAGTACAGCGTCGGTCACCATCCCAGCCTACGTCGCGGCACCGACAAGTTTTCGCTCCCCGGCGATCACCTCCGCCAACAGGGGCAGCTGCTGCTCGACCGCACCGGGTTCGAGGGAGCCGACGCGCAGCAGCACGTGCTCCGCTCCGGCCTCTGCGTAGCGGCGCACCGTCGCCGCGACCTCCGAGATCGGGCCGGTCACGGTCGCCTGGATGGTGCTGGTCTGCGCCAACGGACGCCGGTAGGTCGCCTGCGCGTAGTCCTCCAGAACGCGACGGCCGCGGCGCGGGTCAGGGTCGACGTAGACCGTCAAGAACAGCGACGGCGTGACCGGGCGATCGCTGGCGGCGCGGATCGTCGCGAGGCCCGACGCGTAGTCCGCGGGGTCCGGCGGATACGGGAGCCAGCCGTCGTAATGCAGCGCGGTTCGGCGGAGCGCGGCCGGCGTCGCGCCGCCCAGCCAGATCGGCGGACCACCGGGGCGCGCGGGCCGGACCGCCGACGGCAGCCAGTCGTAATGCAGCACCTTGCCGTGGAACGACTGCGGCTGCCCGGTCCACAGCTCGCGCCAGAGCGTGACGACGTCGTCCAGATGCGAGAACCGCGTCCGGAAATCGACCCCGGCCAGCTCGAACTCCCGCTCGCTGAAGCCGGGAAAGCCCGCTCCGACGCCGACCGCCAGCCGTCCTTCGGAGATGAGGTCGACGGACGCGAGCGTCATCGCGGTCTGCACCGGATTGCGGTGTGCGGGCAGCAGCACGGCAGTGCCGACGGTGACGCGTTCGGTGGCCTGCGCGACCGCGGTGAGCAGGGTGAGCGGTTCGATCCGGGGACGGGAAAGCGAGTCACCGGCCCAGATCGACGCGAATCCGAGCCGTTCGGCTTCGCGGGCCAATGCGACGAGGGCACGCGGGGTGCCGCCTGCTTCGAGCTGTGCCTGTCCGGCAGGAAGAAGAAGTCCGAATTCCACGCCGCCGACGATCCAGCGCGGCCGGGCGTCCCGGCAATTCCCTGCGGGGAATGGCAGGCGGACACGAGCACCGGCCAGAATCGCGCAGTGCCCACTTCGTTCGCCGACGCCTTGCGCGACGCCCGTTCCCACCGTCGGCTCAGCCAGCTCGACCTCGCGCTGAAAGCCGGGACGACCCAGCGCCACGTCAGCTTCATGGAACGCGGCCGTTCCCTTCCCGGCCGGGGCATGGTGGTGCGCGTCGCCGAGGCGCTCGGCCTGCCGCTGCGCGAGCGCAACGCCTTGCTGCTGACCGCCGGATACGCGCCGGTCTACCCCGAAACCCGGATGGACGACCCCGCGCTGACGCCGGTGCTGGAGTCGCTGCGCGCGCTGCTCGCCGGGCACGAGCCGTACCCGGCGCTGGTCGTGAATCGCTACGGGGATCTCGTCGCGGCGAACGACAGCTTCGGCCTGCTCACCGAGGATGTCGCGGCGGACCTGCTGGAACCGCCGGTCAACGTGCTGCGGCTGGCGTTGCACCCGCGCGGGATGGCGCCGCGGATCCAGAACTTCGCCGATTGGGCGCAGCACGTGCTCGAACGTCCGCGCCGAGGTCTGGCGAACGGACCCGACCCGCGCCATCAGGCGTTGCTGGACGAACTCACCGGCTACCTGCCGTCGCCCGGCGAACCGTCCGGCGACCACCTCGGGTTCGCAGTGCCGCTGCAGTTGTCCAGCTCGGCGGGCGAACTGCGCTTGCTCACCGCGATCACGCACTTCGCCACGGCGGTCGACGTGACGGTCGCCGAGCTGAGCCTCGAAACCTTCCTGCCCGCCGACGCTTCCACTGCGGAACTGCTCAAGGCGCGACCCACCCGGTGACCTGCCCCATCGTCAGCTCCACCCCCGCCCACAGCACTGCCGCGCACACGCTTCCGATGAAGAAGCGTCGGTACGACAGTCCGGCGGAACCGGCGACGCGCGGCACGAGAGTGCGTACGCCCGCGAGGCACCGCCCTAGGACGACTGCTGGCACGCCATAACGCGCGACGGTCGCTTCAGCCTTGTCCCACTTCGCTTCGCCGATCCGCTGTCCTACGCGCGACCGTCGCAGCTTCGGACCCCACAGTCGTCCCTCCCAGTACGCGAGCTGGTCCCCCGCTAACGCCGACACAACGCAGACCGTGAGCGCTGGCCACAGCTGTAAAGTCCCGCGCTGCACAAGGAAACCCATGAGCAGCAAGGTGGACAGCGTCGGCAGCACGATGCCGGGCAGCAGCGCCGTCTCGGCCATGATCACCAGCGCGCAGATCAGGTAGACGAGCGGCGCGGGAGCGTCAAGAAGCGGCTGAAGCAGGCTGTCCATAGCGGTCCAGTCCCGACCGCACCGGCAAAGCCGCGCGGTACACGTACGCCGGCGGCAGGTTCCGCCAAACCACACTGGTGCGTTCGACAACCGCGAAGCGGCTTCGCAGCAACCGTGCGAACCGGCGCGCTGGCGGAGTCCGGGCGGTGTGCGCGTACGCGAAGGTGGTGAAGCGGCCTTGTGGCGACAGCACTTCGCAGACGGCATTCAGTACCGCAGCCTGTGGTGCGGCGTGCATGGCTGTCCACGGCAGGCCGGAGACGACCACGTCGACCGGCATGGTCACGTACGCAGCGACGTGTTCCGCGGAGCCTTCCGCAACGTGCAGCGACGGGAAGCGCTCACGAAGCTCCTGTACGAGGTGCCTGTTGATTTCGACCGCGGTGAAATGCGCGTCGCGCTGAAGGATGCGAAGCAGCGCTTCGGTGAACACGCCTGTTCCCGGCCCTAGCTCCACGACGCTGTGCGCGCTTTCGACGCCCAGCCCGGCAGTCATCACTCCGGCCAGCCGTGCCGAGCTGGCGGCGATCGCGCCGGTACGCATCGGATGCCGGAAGAACTCCCTGGTAATCGACATGTTTTGTACGGTAGGAAGCGGCTCGGTCATCGCGGATCGACTCGGTCGGCGGGAAAAGTCGTCCGCTCGGAGGACCACCGCCATCCTCCGGAACGACGCGCGCGACGACGTGCGCGAGTTACGTTCGTTTCGTGCGTGGACTGGTGATGTGGGGACGCAAGCAGCGTTGGCTGCTCGACTTGCCGCTGTACGCCGTCTTCGCCGCCTTCGGTCCCAACATCGCGGATCAGGCGACCTGGCCGATCCGCATGGTTTCGATGCTGTTCCTGCTGCCGCTGTTGGTGCGTCGCCGCTATCCGCGCACTGTCGCGCTCCTGATCCTCATCGGAGTCGCTGTCGTCTATACGAACGAGATCTGGGCGTACGACCGCGGCCGCAGCGACCTCGCGATGGCAGTCATGCTGTACACACTCGTCAAAGCCGGCGACAGATGGTTCATCGGCTTCGCGGTAGCTGTCGTCGGCCTGGACACTTTCTGGGGATTTACCTGGGGCGCCAACACCCTGAACCCGACGCTCACCATCTTCGGCCCACTGCCGCTGTACCTGGCAGCGTGGGCGCTCGGCGCCTTCTTCCGCACGAAGGAGCAACTGTCCGAAGAAGAACGGTTGCGAGCGGAGCTAGCGGCGTCCGAGGAACAAGCCCGCAGTCGCGCTTCAGTCGCCGAAGAGCGCACACGGATCGCGCGCGAGCTTCACGACGTACTCGCACACAGCATGAGCGTGATCGTCCTGAACGCCGAAGGAGCGAAGCTCGCGCGCCATCACGATCCGGACGCTGTCGACCGTACGCTCGACACCATCAGCAAAACCGGCCGTTCCGCGCTCGCCGAACTACGGCGGCTGTTAGAAGTGATGCATGCTGGCGAACCCGCGCGTGCTCCGCAGCCGACGCTCGACCAGTTGCGCACGCTTGTCGCACAGTCCGGCCGCGACATCACGCTCGAAGTCGACGGCGACATCGCCGACCTGCCCGCCGGCGTCGCGCTTCAGGCGTACCGCATCGTTCAGGAGGCCTTGACCAACATGCTCAAACACGCGCCGCCCGACGCGACTGGCCGGGTCCGGGTCGCCTTCGCCGGTCCGGAAATCCGCGTCGAGGTGACCAACTCCGGCGGACGGCAACCGGCCGCGGCGGGACTGCCCGGGTCCGGGCGCGGGCTCACCGGCATGGCGCAGCGCGTCGCGATGTACCACGGCAAGCTCGAAACCGGCGCGCTGCCGGACGGCGGCTACCGCGTGGCGGCGACGCTGCGGACGGACGCCGCATGACGTCCGTGCTGATCTGCGACGACCAGGAACTCGTGCGCGTCGGGCTGCGGATGATCGTCGACAGCCAACCCGACCTGGAGGTGGTCGCCGAGGCGGGCGACGGCGCGGAAGCCGTCGAACTCGCCCGTGCGCGCCGGCCGGACCTCGTGCTGATGGACGTCCGGATGCCGGTGCTCGACGGCGTCGCGGCCACCGCGCAGATCTGCGCTGAACTGCCGGACACCTCGGTCCTGGTGATCACGACCTTCGACCTCGACGAGTACGCCTACTCCGCGCTGCGCGCCGGGGCCAGCGGCTTCCTGGTCAAGGACGCGCCGTCGGACGAGATGCTGGTGGCGATCCGCGGCGTGCTGCGCGGCGACGCGATGGTGTCGCCGTCGGTCACGAAACGCCTGCTCGACCGCTATCTCAGCGCGCACCGGACGCCGCTGGACGAGCAGAAACTGGAGACGCTGACCGAACGCGAGAAGGACGTGCTCGGCCTGATCGCGCGCGGACTGTCGAACACCGAGATCGCCGGGACGCTGTTCATCGGCGAGACGACGGTGAAAACGCACGTCGGCCGGTTGCTGAACAAGCTGGGGCTGCGC
The DNA here is from genome assembly GCF_017312175.1 of Amycolatopsis sp. A1MSW2902. NCBI lineage: Bacteria > Bacillati > Actinomycetota > Actinomycetes > Pseudonocardiales > Pseudonocardiaceae > Amycolatopsis > Amycolatopsis sp. A1MSW2902. Next base: position 8,468,239 of record NZ_QJPO01000001.1, on the reverse strand, counting down.
GACCGGGTGCACGCGGTCGTATTCGCGTATGAATCCGGATTGGTACGTCCCGGCGGCTGAATCGGGGCATGCTGGACCCATGCGTCTCGTCGCGGTGCTCGCCTCGGTCCTGCTGCTCGCCGCCTGCTCGGCGGCGCCGGCCTCGGCCCCCGCCCCGGCCAAGCCGGAGCAGGGCCGGTTCGCCGTGCAGGAGGTCGCGGACGGCCTCGAACACGCCTGGGACGTCGCCTTCCTGCCCGACGGTTCGCTCCTCGTGCCGCAGCGGCCCGGCAAGCTCGCGCTGGTCCGCGACGGCCGGACGACCGACGTGCGCGCCGATTTCTCCGACGTCCTCGTGCAGGGCGAAGGCGGCCTGATGGGTCTGGTGCTGGCGGCGGACTTCGCGACCTCGCGCGAGTTCACCACCTGCCAGACCCACCAGGAAAACGGCCGCGCGGTGGACGTCCGGCTCGTCACCTGGCGGCTCGCCGACGACGGCGCGAGCGCGGCGAAGGTGCGCGACCTGCTGACCGGGCTGCCGGTGAATCCGAGCGGACGCCATTCCGGCTGCCGCCCGACGCTCGCTCCCGACGGCGCGCTGCTCGTCGGCACCGGCGACACCGCGCGGTCCACGGTCGCGCAGGACCGGCACAGCCTCGGCGGCAAGGTGCTGCGGATCAACGCGAAGACCGGGGAGCCGTTGCCGGGCAACCCCTTCCTGTCCTCCTCCGACCCGAACGAGCGCCGGATCTACACCTACGGGCACCGCAACGTGCAGGGCGTCGCGATCCGGCCGGGCACCGGTCAGGTGATCACCTCCGAACACGGACCGGCATTCGACGACGAGGTGAATCTCCTGCGCCCAGGCGGGAATTACGGCTGGGATCCGTCGAAGGGCGGCACCGACCCCAGCTACGACGAGAGCGTGCCGATGACCGACACCAAGCGGTTCCCGGACGCGGTTCGTCCACTGTGGACAACTGGCCAGATCACCGAGGCGACCAGCGGCGACGCCTTCCTCACCGGCAAACAGTGGGGTGCGAACGAAGGCGCGCTGGTCGTGGTCGCGCTGAAGGGACAGAAACTCCTGCTGCTGCACCTGGACGCGGCCGCGAAGGTCACCGGAGTGACGCTGCCCGCGGAATTCAACGACAAATTCGGCCGATTGCGCGCGGCCCGAAGCGGACCCGACGGCTCGCTGTACGTGACGACCTCCAACGGCAGCAACGACAAAGTGCTGCGCGTGACCCCCGGCTGAGGTCAGCCGACGTACGCGCCGCCGTTCACGTGCACGACCTGGCCGGTGACGTGCCCGGCCTCCGGGGAAGCCAGGAACCGCACCACCTCGGCGACGTCCTCCGGCTTGCCCGCGCGCTTAGTCATCGTGTTCTCGATCAGCCGCTCCTGGCGTTCAGCGGAGAGCTTCCCGCGGAAGAATTCGGTGTCCACGATCAATCCCGGCGCGACGATGTTCGCCGTGATTCCACGCGGCCCGAATTGCCGGGCGGTTTCGGTATTCCACACCTCCACCGCGGCTTTCGCCCAGCCGTACGATTCGGCGCCGGTGTGCCCGGCGATCGAACCGATCGTGACGATGCGGCCGTTGTCGGCGAGCCGGTCCCGCAGCGCCGTCGTCACGAACGCCGCGCTGAACAGATTCGCGCGAAGATTGGCCGTCCAGGCAGCGTCGAGCGCTTTCAAGTCTCGGCTGTCTTCGTGCAGGAAATCCGTGTTGCCGCCAGCGTTGTTCACCAGCACGTCGATCCGTTCGGGCAGCTGGTCGCGCGCCGCCTCGACCGCCTCGGGATCGCTCGCGTCGAAACTCACCGCACGCGCGCCGAGCAGCGCCGCCGCCTCGGTGAGCACGTCCTCGCGCCGCCCGGTGATCGTGACCCGATCGCCCGCCCTGGCAAACGCCGCGGCGATCGCGTACCCAATTCCGGTGCCGCCCCCGGTTACTACCGCTTCCCGATTCATCCCCACGTCCTTTATTGCTAAAGTACCTCTGGTGGACGACGGTACCGGCGGCGGGGAAAACCCGTCAAGCGACGAGGTGGACGAGATTCAGCGGGCGTGGCTGCGGGAGCGGCCGGGCACGCCGGTGTCGTCCATCGGCGTGATCACGCGGATCTGGCACATCGCGAAACTGCTGGAGGACGACCGGCGCGCGACGATGCTCGAACTCGGGATGGACGCCTCCACCCGCACCCTGCTCAGCACGCTGCGCCGGGCCGGGCCGCCGTACCGGCTGAGTCCGGGCGAACTCGCGAAACGCTGCCGGGTCAGTCCCGGCGCGATCTCCCAGCAAACCGCGCGTGCCGAACGCGACGGGCACGTCCGCCGGGTGAAGTCCACTTCGGACCGTCGCGGGGTGTACGTCGAGCTCACCGACGCTGGCCACGAGCTGATCGAGCACACCGTCGGAGATCTGCTGGAGCACGAGGAAACCCTGGTGTCCGCGCTGTCCCCGGCGCAGCGCGATCAGCTCGCCGACCTCCTGCGCATCCTGCTCGCGGACCTCGACCGGCGGGCGCGGAGGTAGGGTGGCGGACATGCCCTCCATCGACAAAGTCGCCTGGCTGCACGTGGTCGACGGCAAGCTGCTCGCCGCGCGCTCGGCGGGCAAGGACACCTGGTACCTGCCCGGCGGGAAACGCGAGGAGGGCGAGTCGGACGTCGAGACGCTGGTCCGGGAGATCGCCGAGGAACTGAGCGTGACGCTGGATCCGGCTTCCGCGCAGCTGGCCGGAACCTGGGAAGCGCAGGCGCACGGCAAGGCGGACGGCGTCGTGGTGCGGATGACCTGCTACACCGCGAAGTACACCGGCGAACTGAAGCCGAGCAGCGAGATCGAATCGTTCGGCTGGCTCGCCCACGCCGATCGCGACCAGGTGTCGGCGACGGTCCAGCTGATCCTGGACGACCTGCACGCGCAAGGAAAACTGGTCTGATGCTGCGACTCGGGACAACGGTGCTCGGAGTCGCCGACGTCGAACGCGCGATGCGGTTCTGGTGCGAAGCGCTCGGGCTAGTCGAGGATCCGGAATGGGCGAGTGCGACGTGGAAGACGCTGGCCCACCCCGGCGGCGCGCACGCGCTCGGCCTCATGCGAAGCGACTCGCCCGCCGAACCCCTGCCGCGGCTGCACCTTGACCTCTACACCGACACCGCGGACGAACAGCGCGCCGAGGTGGAACGGCTCATCGGGCTAGGCGCGCAACGGGTCGACTGGCCGCATTACCCGCCCGAGCCGGACTTCGTCGTCCTCGCCGACCCGGACGGCAACCTGTTCTGCGTCGTGGATTTGAGCAACGCGCCGTCCGGAAGCTGAGGACTCAGCCGAGCAACCGGGGCTTGTTCTCCAAGTGGGACAACCCGTTCCAGGCGAGATTCACCAGATGCGCGGCGACCTCGTCCCGCTTCGGCTTGCGCGCGTCCAGCCACCACTGCCCGGTGAGCGCGACCATGCCGACCAGCGCCTGCGCGTAAAGCGCGGACAGCTTCTCCTCATACCCGCGCGCGGCGAACTGCTGCGCGAGGATGTGCTCGACCTGGCTCGCGATGTCGTTGAGCACCGTCGAGAAGGTGCCGGTGGAACTGGCGACCGGGGAATCGCGGACGAGAATCCGGAAACCGTCGTGGGAATCCTCGACGTAGCTCAGCAACGCGACGGCCGCCTGCTCCAGCATCACCCGCGGATGTCCACCGTGGAGGGTCGAGATCATCCGGTCGAGCAGCAGCTGCGTTTCCCGGTCGACGACGACGGCGTAAATGCCTTCCTTGCCGCCGAAGTGCTCGTAGACAACCGGTTTCGACACGTTCGCCCGCGCGGCGATCTCCTCGACCGAGGTGCCGTCGAACCCTTTTTCGGCGAACAATGCGCGTGCCACGTTGAGCAACTGCTGCCTGCGCTCGCTGCCGGTCATGCGCACCCGGGCGACCGGTGCGGCCGGCCGCGCGCCGGTGACCGCCGCTTCTCGTTTCGCCCGTCGTCTCCCCGCCATTCGCTGCAGGGTAGTCGTGCGGGGCAATGCCGGTTCTCACCGGCACTGACCGGCACTGCCATTCACACCGTTATTTGCTCTCGGCCGCGATCCGGGCCAGCCGCTGCGGGGTCGGCCACCGCACGTCGTGCACCCAGCCGAACTTCTCGAACATCCAGATCAGCCGCGCCGACATGTCGATCTGGCCGCGCTTCACGCCGTGCCGGGCCGAGGTCGGGTCGGCGTGGTGCAGGTTGTGCCAGGACTCGCCGAAGGAGAAGATCGCCAGCGGCCAGAAGTTCGCCGAACGGTCGCGCGCGGCGAACGGGCGCTCGCCGATCATGTGGCAGATCGAGTTGACCGACCAGGTGACGTGGTGCAGCACGCACACGCGGACCAGGCCCGCCCAGAAGAACGCGGTCACCGCGCCCCACAGCGACCACGAGATCAGGCCGCCCAGCAGCGCCGGCCCGAACAGGCTCACCAGCGACCACAGCCAGAACAGGTCGTCGACCTTGCGGATGGCCGGGTCCTTCACCAGATCCGGCGCGAACCGCGCCTGGTTGCTCTGGTCCCGGTCGAACAGCCAGCCCATGTGCGCGTGCCAGAAACCCTTGGCGATGGCCAGCGGCGAGGTGCCGTACGCCCACGGCGAGTGCGGGTCGCCGTCGCGGTCGGAGAACGCGTGGTGGCGCCGGTGGTCGGCCACCCAGGTGATCACCGGGCCCTGCAACGCGATGCTGCCCGCGATCGCCATCACGACGCGCAGCCACGGCTTGGCCTTGAACGAACCGTGGGTGAAGTAGCGGTGGTAGGCGACGGTGATGCCCAGCCCGCTGATCCCGTAGAACACGACGAAGAGCGCGACGTCCGTCCAGGTCAGCCCCCAGCCCCAGGCGAACGGAACCGCGACCAGCAGCGCCACGATCGGCAGCAGCACCCCGAAGTACACCGACAGCTGAACGCCGATCCCGCGCTGTCCGTCGATGATCGGCTTGGGGCCCTTCGGCGGGTCGCCCGCTGACTGAGAACGATCGAGGGTGGCCGTCATGCGCTCACTTCTTTCCTCTCACAACCCCTTGCGAAGGGTGCCCTTACCTACGGTGTCGTAAGTTACGGTACAGGAGGTTTCCGGCGCTGTGGAGGCCCGAAAAGTCCGATTGCCCGATGCCCGGGACGGGCCTGTGGCGCACGCCTCCCCCTCCTGGCGCCCCCGTCCTCGATCATCGCTATCCTGACCTGGACCGATCCGCCGTAGTGTAATCGGCAGCACTTCAGATTTTGGTTCTGACAGTTCAGGTTCGAATCCTGGCGGCGGAGCTGCACATCCGGCGAGGGCGATGGGAGTGGGGGCGGCTGAGCGAGGAACCGAGCGACCCCGCGGGCACCCGTCGCCCGACCCTGGTCGAAATGTCGGACGCGTGGCTGGTCGGGCGCGCGCGGGAACTCATCGCGGCCGTTCAGCGCCAGGAACACGAAAACCAGCTCGAGATCGTCAAGATCATGGACGAGCTGCTCGAGGAAACCCTCCGGCGGGGGGAACCCACGCTCGTCGCCCAGCTGCTGCGCGCCTCCGCGTTCTCCCGGCTCGTCACCCGCGGTCTCGCGGCCGAAGCGGAGCCCCGGCTCGACGAGATGCTCGCGCACACCCGGCGGCACGGCCTTTCGCTGCTGCGCGCGGACGCGCACGCGCTGCGCGGACGCCGGCTGGTGCTCGCCGCGCAGGAGGACGCCGCGCTCACCGAGATCGCCCGCGCGCTCGCGATCCTCGACGACTCCACGATCCCGGACCGCCAGGTCGGCGTCCGCAACTGGAACCGCATGCAGTCGATGGCGCTCATCGACTGCTGGATAGTGCTCAACCAGCTCGGCGTCTACGAGGCCGCCGAAGAGGTGATCGGCCGCGCGCACCAGGCGATCCGGGAAAGCGCGAGCCCGCACGAGATCACCCTGCAGCTGATGAACCGGGTCAAGATGCTGCTCGGCTGGGGTCTCCGGCTCGAGCGGATCGAGCAGTACGACGAATCGGCGGAGAAGTTCCGCACCGCCGCGTCGATGGCGGTCGCCGCCGAGGGCCCGTTCGCCGAATCGCTGTTCCCGCGCAAGATCGGCGTGTCCGCGGTCGACCAGGTCGGCGTGCTGGCCGCGGCGCTCGCGCTGCACGACCCGTCGGCCGAGCACGTCGAACGGTTGCAGGGCATGCATCTCGGCCACCACTACCCGCACGAGCAGGAACTGGTCGCGATCGCGCTGGCCCGCTGCCTCGACGCGGCCGGCCGCCGCTCCGACGCGCTGCAGGTGCTGCGCGAGTCCCGCGACGTGCTGGCCGAGGACGTCTCGCAGCCGTCGATGCGGCTCACCCTCTCCCGCGAGCTCGCCCGGCTCGACCCGGAAGCCGCGAGCCAGTCTTTGATCGACTACGCGACCGCGCTGGAAACCGAAATGTGGGCGCTGCGCGAATCGCAGATCGCCACGCTGAATGCGCGCCGCGAGCATGAACGGCTTTCCGCCGAGCACGGTGCGATCACCCAGCAGGCACTGCAGGATCCGCTGACCGGCCTGCCGAACCGCCGCGCGCTCGACGAACGCCTGCGCGCGCTGGCGTCGTCGGCGGACGCCCAGCCGCTCGCGGTCGCGCTGGTCGACCTCGACGGGTTCAAGGGCGTCAACGACAAGCAGTCGCACGCCGAGGGCGACAACGTTTTGCGTGTTGTCGCAAGCACTCTGCGCGACGCTCTGCGTGGCGACGACGTGGTGGCCCGTTACGGCGGCGACGAATTCATCGTGCTGCTGCCCGGCGCACCGGCGTCGGCGGCGAAGATGGCGCTCGGCCGCGCGGCCAAATCGGTCGCGACACTGCCGCATCACCTATCGCACGGTGTGACGTTGTCCATTGGCTTGGTGTCGCTGCGTCCGCAAGAGCGGGCCGAACAGGTGCTCGCACGCGCAGATGCGGCGATGTACGAAGCGAAACGCGGCGGTGGCAACCAGGTCGCGTCGGCCAACTCGATGGCTGGCGACGGCACGAGCGGCTGGCCAGGGGAAACGGCTCCGACCGACCCCGCGTGGAGCGCTGAGGACCCCACGTAGGATCGTTGGTGCTCGTCAACGCACCGGTGAATCGTTGGGAGACTCGTGAGCGGCCCGCTGAGCACGCTGATCCTCGCTGCGGGTGAGGGCACCCGCATGCGTTCCTCCACTCCTAAGGTGTTGCACCCGATCGCCGGAAGGCCGCTGGTGGAACACGCAGTGCGCGCCGCCGCCGGCCTCGCGCCGCAGCATCTGGTGGTCGTGATCGGACACGGCCGCGACGCCGTGCGCGCCGAACTCGACCGGGTCGGCAAGGCGCTCGGCCGCGAGGTCGCCACCGCCGTGCAGGAAGAGCAGAAGGGCACCGGGCACGCCGTTTCGTGCGCGCTCGCCGAACTGCCGGAAGGACTCACCGGCACCGTGGTCGTCAGCTACGGCGACGTTCCGCTGCTCGACACCGAAACCCTGGAATCCCTGCGGGCCGAGCACGCCAAGGCGGGCAACGCGGTCACCGTGCTCACCGCCGAGGTCGCCGACCCCACCGGCTACGGCCGGATCGTCCGCGGCGCCGACGGTTCGGTCAGCGCGATCGTCGAGCACAAGGACGCGACGCCGGACCAGCGCGCGATCACCGAAATCAACTCCGGCGTCTACGCCTTCGACGCGGCTGTCCTGATCGACGGCTTGTCACGGCTGTCGACGGACAACGCGCAGGGTGAGCTTTACCTCACCGACGTCCTCGGCATCGCCCGCGAGGACGGCAAGGGCGTCGGCGCGCTGGTGGTCGACGACCCGTGGGTCACCGAGGGCGTCAACGACCGCGTGCAGCTTTCGGTGCTCGGCGCCGAGTACAACCGCCGCATCGTGCGCCGCTGGCAGCGCGAGGGCGTCACGGTGATCGACCCGAACACCACCTGGATCGAGGCGGACGTCACGCTCTCCCGCGACGTGCTGATCGAGCCGAACACCCAGCTCAAGGGCCATTGCTCGGTCGGCGAGGGCTCCGTTGTGGGCCCGGACACCACGCTGACCGACGTGCGGATCGGCGCGGGCGCGTCGGTGGTCCGCGTGCACGGTTCGGGCTCTGAGCTGGGCGACGGCGTCAACGTCGGTCCGTACACGTACCTGCGGCCGGGCACGAAGCTCGGCGCGAAGGGCAAGCTGGGCGCGTTCGTCGAGACGAAGAACGCGCAAATCGGCACCGGGACGAAGGTGCCGCATCTCACGTACGTAGGCGACGCGATCGTCGGCGACCACAGCAACATCGGCTGTTCCAGCGTCTTCGTGAACTACGACGGGGTGAGCAAGCACCAGACCGTTGTCGGTTCGCATGTCCGGCTTGGGGCGGACAACACGCTGGTCGCGCCGGTGCGGATCGGGGACGGCGCTTACAGTGGAGCCGGTGCGGTCATCCGCGACGACGTTCCGCCGGGTTCACTGGCGCTGTCGGCCGGTCCGCAGCGCACCATCGAAGGCTGGGCGGTCCGGCGCAGGCCGGGGACGCCCGCGGCGGAGGCAGCGGAAGCTGCTCTCGCCGCCCAGCAGCAGGACACCGTTGTGTCCGAGTCAGCAGCAGGAACCGACGGGGAGTCGCCAGCATGAGTCCGAAGTCAGGTACGCCGAAGAAGAATCTGATGCTCTTCTCCGGCCGTGCGCACCACGAGCTCGCGGAAGAGGTCGCCAAGCACCTCAACGTGACGATCACCCCGCAGACCGCGCACACGTTCGCCAACGGCGAGCTGTTCGTGCGGTTCGAGGAGTCGGTGCGCGGTACCGACGCGTTTGTGATCCAGGCGCACACCACGCCCATCAACGAGTACGTGATGGAGCAGTTGATCATGGTGGACGCGCTCAAGCGCGCGAGCGCCAAGCGGATCACCGTGGTCATGCCGTTCTATCCGTACGCGCGGCAGGACAAGAAGCACAAGGGCCGCGAGCCGATCTCGGCGCGGCTCATCGCGGACCTGTTCAAGACCGCGGGCGCGGACCGGATCATGACGGTCGACCTGCACACCGCGCAGATCCAGGGCTTCTTCGACGGCCCGGTCGACCATCTGCTGGCCCAGTCGGTGCTCGCCGACCACATCAAGTCGACCTACGGCGACGCGGACATCACCGTCGTTTCGCCGGACTCGGGCCGCGTGCGCCTGGCCGAGAAGTGGGCGCAGCAGCTCGGCGACCGGCCGATCGCGTTCATCCACAAGACCCGCGACCCGGACAAGCCGAACCAGGCCGTCGCCAACCGCGTGGTCGGCAAGGTCGAGGGCAAGCTCTGCGTGCTGATCGACGACATGATCGACACCGGCGGCACGATCGTGAAGGCCACCGAGGCACTGCTCGAGGAAGGCGCGGCGGACGTGGTCATCGCGACCACCCACGGCATCCTCTCCGACCCGGCCACCGAGCGGCTCTCGCAGTGCAAGGCCCGCGAGGTCATCGTGACGAACTCGCTGCCGATCCCGGAAGAAAAGCGCTTCCCGGGACTGACAGTGCTGTCCATCGCGCCGATGCTGGCGGAAGCCATCCAGCAGGTCTTCGAGGACGGCTCGGTCACGTCGCTGTTCGACGGCAACGCCTGAGTTACAGCAGCTTCTGACGACGCGGCCCGGGTTGGCGTCGCGGCCTGGATCAGGTCGCAGCGGCTGGCTCGGGTCGCGTCGTTTGCTGACTGTGCCCGGTTGGCGGGGATGCTCGTCGGGCCCACACGCCCGGCACCGCACGCGGCAGAGGGCACGCGCAGCACCCGCACGGACCGCTCCGCACGCGGGCAGGGCCGCGCGCGGACGGCACGTCGTTCGGGCACAGCCGCACGCGCTCACCGCTGCACCCACGCTCGGCACCACGCCCGGGCGAAGAGCACACGGCCGATGCCGCACCAGGCCAGAGGGCACACGCGCTCGACGCCCCAAGCGAACCCACCGCACGCGAAGCAGCGCCGTGCGTGGGCAGCACGCCACTCCGGCAGAGCCACACGCACTTCAGCACCGCACGCGGGCAGCACACCACTCGGGCGCAGCGGCACGCATTTCAGCGCGCCACTTGGACCGACGGCACTCCGGCATAACCGCACGCATTCAGCACCGCACGCGAAGCAGCACCGCACGCGGACAGCACGCCACCCCGGCAGAGCCACACGCACTTCAGCACCGCACGCGGACAGACGGCACATGCGCTCGGCACCGCACGCATTCAGCCCCTCGCCCGCACGCGGCACCCCGCGCTCACCGCAGCACGCAAGCAGTCCCGCGCCGGCTCAGCGCCACCCGTCTCCGGCACGCGCTCCGAGCAGCCACCCCACTGTCGTCAGCCAAAAGCACCCCTCACCCTTCTCTCCTCCCCTCGCACCAGCATGACCTCACACCTCGCCCATATCCGCAGACAGCCACCTCTCCGGCCGCATATGGATCGCCATGTGCTCACCCAGCTGCGTCCGCTCGAACTCCACATACCCCGCCACCTTGTCGGCAGGCAGGTACCGCGCAGCCATCTCCCACGTCAGCTCGTGGCTGCCCGGGCGGGTCCGCACCACCGGGCCTTCCACTGACACGTACCGGACCGTCGGCTCGACTCGCTGCACCATCAGGCTGAACCGTCCCGCCGCCTGGATCGCCTTCGCCTTGCGCGATTCCGGCGGCGTGATCACCCACAACTCGCCGCCCGGCGTGTACTGGTACCAGATCGGCACCGTCAACGGCGCGCGGTCCGGGCGCTCGACCACCGAGAGCGCGCCGATGTGCGGTTCGGCCAGAAACTGTTCCCGTTCTTCACTCGACAACACCATGCCCTCGAAGCTAGCCACCAGGTACGACAAAAACCGGGTTCCGCCGGCGGCGAAAACCGGTGCGTCACCCGTCCGTGAGTGGCTAGCGTCCTAGCCATGGGGAAATTCGAATTCGGCGTCAGCCTGCGGCTCACGGCCAACGGCACTGAGTGGACCGAAAAATGCCGGCGGGCCGAGGAGCTCGGCTACGACCACCTGACCGTTCCCGACCATCTCGGGCCGGGGCGGCTGTCGCCGTTTCCCGCGCTCACGGCTGCCGCGGCGGTGACCGAGCGGGTGCGGGTCGGCACGTTGGTGTCCAATGTGCCTTTCTACAACCTCGCGCTCTTCGCCCGCGATGTCGCCACTACCAACAAACTCACCGAAGGCCGCTTCGAACTCGGTCTCGGCTCGGGCCACATGAAGCACGAGTTCGACGACGCCGGGTTGCCGTGGCGCAAAGCCGCCGACCGGATCACCTACCTCACCGAAGGTCTCGCCGAACTGCGCACGCGCGTCGAGGACGAGGGCGGCATGCCGAAGCTCCTCATCGCGGGCAACAGCGACGGCGTGCTCAAGCTCGCGGCGGAACAGGCGGACATCGTCGGATTCGCTGGTCTTCGCCAGGACCGCGGCCGTCCGCCGGGCACGTTCGTGCTCGACAACGACGTCGCGATGGACGAGCGAGTCGCGTATTTCCGTTCGCTGGCAGGGGATCGCGAGCTCGACTACAACATGCTGATCCAGCGCGTCGTGGTCACCGACGACCGGCGCGAGGCCGCGGCGGAATGGCACGCCGAGACCGAGGAACGCAGTGCGGCCGATGTCGACGAACTGCTCAACGCACCCCAGCTTCTCTTCGGCACGGTGGACGAGATGGTGCAGCAGCTGATCGCGCACCGCGAGCGGTACGGCTTCTCCTACTTCACCGTTTTCGAGGCGATGATGGAGACTTTCGCTCCGGTGGTGGCTGAACTGCGAGGTCGCTAGCCGCCTGCACCTTCGCGACGGCGTCTCCGGCGATGAGCGTGAGCACCCGGCCGAGGAGCCCGTCCGGCACGGCTTCGTCGTCGATTTCGGCTTCCACGGCCAAACCGTTGCTCAACGCGAGCAACACGACGGCGAATTCCTCTGCAGGCAACGGAAGTTCGAGGTCCAATCCCTCGGCGAGCCGGTTCAAGGCACGCGCGATCGTGTCGCGAACCTCCCGGCGGCGTCGGCGCAACGCGTCGCGCCGCCGGTCGTCTTGGTGCGCCATCGCGAAAAATTCGGCCAGCAGCCGGTGCCACACCGCGTCGGCGCGCATTTCGTACATCAGCACCGCGGCGACGTTAGCCAGCCCGGCACCGCCGTCGTCCGCTTCGGCGAAACTCGCCAAACTCGCTTCGAGCCGGTGCGCGGCGTGTTCCTCCATCAACGCCAGCACCAGCTCGTCTTTCGACGCGAAGCTCGAGTAGACCGCGCCTTTCGTCAGCCCGGCCGCCGCGGCCACCTCGGTCAGTTTCGTCGCGGCGATGCCCTGTTCCCCGAACACGGCGAAGGCGGCGTCGAGAATGCGCCGCCGGGTCTCCGCCCGCGTCGGCCGCGTCCGGCCGGTCATCGGCTGCTCCCTCATCCGGGGGTTGACACTGGATCAGCTCGCTCAATACCTTCAAGTATCCAATACCCACGGGTATCCAGTGTCAAGGACTCTGTCAAGGACGACAGGGAAGGACCGCTCCGATGAGGTTGCGCATCGTCCTGGCCGCCGCGGCATTGCTCACCGCCGCGTTCGCCGCCCCAGCCACGGCCGCCCCGACCGGCGGCGTCAACGATCCGGCGTGCCGGCCGAGCAGCGCACACCCGCGTCCGGTGGTGTTCCTGCACGGGCTCGGCGCGACGTCCTATGAGGACTTGAACTACCTGCAGGATCACGTCGCCGCCAAGGGATACTGCACCTTCAGCCGCACCTACGGCGCGTACCCGCAGTTCCCGGTCGTCGGCGGACTGCGCCCGATCGCCGACTCCGCAACGGAAATCAAGCAGTTCATCGGCGAGGTGCTGAACGAAACCGGTGCGGCGCAAGTGGATCTGATCGGCCACTCCGAGGGCGGATTCCAGACCTTGTACGTCACGAAAACCCAAGGCATCGCCGACCGCATCGGCTCCGTCGTCGCCATCGCGCCGCCCACGCACGGCACCACGTTCGCCAATCTGACGAAACTGGCGTACCTGCTGGGAATTCGCGATGAAGTCGGCAAGGCGCTCACCGCGTTCGGCTGCCCGGCTTGCGACAACCTGATCACCGACGGCAGCGCGGTCAAGACGCTCACGAACGGTCCCATCGCGCAGCCCGGCGTCCGCTACACCGTGCTGACGTCGCGGTTCGACGAACTGGTCACGCCCACCGAAACGTCTTTCGTGCGCGAACCGGGCGTCACGAACGAATACGTCCAGGACACCTGCCCGTTCGATCCCGTCGGGCACATCGGCGAGGCCTACGACCTCAACGTCTGGAACCTCGTCACCAACGCGCTCGACCCGGAGCACGCCACGAAATTCCTGTGCACGGCGGGATCTCCCGGCTGACGCGCGAGGCGGACCCGGTGGCGGCACGAGCGCCACCGGGTTCCGCGCTCAGTACGCCAGGGTGAACCGGGCGCGCGAGTGCTTCGGCTCTTCGATCTCGTCCACGAACGCGATCGCCAGGTCCGCGCCGCTGATGTGCGAGCGGCCGTCGGCGTCGCTGACCAGCACGTCGCCGCCGAGACGGAACTTGCCGGTGCGCTCGCCGGGGATCCAGGAACCGAACTCGGCCGCCGGGCTGACGTAGAACCAGTCGACGTCGTCCGGCAGCTCGCGCAGCGCCTCCAGGACGAGGACGTGGCTGCCCGCCTCCGGCTTGTACTCCTCCGGGAACTCCGGCGTGTCGATCACCCGCGGCCCGTCCTCGCTGACCCGCAGCGAACCGGCGCCGCCGACGACCGCCAGCCGCGCGCCGTTCGCGCGGGCCGCTTCCACCAGCGTCGGCAGGGCGTCCACCAGCCGGCGGCCCTGGTCGTCCGCACGGCCCGGCGTCGCGATCACGAGCACGTCCGCGCCCTTGGCCACCGACGCGACGAACTCCGCGTCATGCATGGACCCCGACCGCGCTTCGACCCCCGACGGCAACCCCTCGGCCTTGCGCGCGACCCCGGTCACGGAGTGCCCGCGCCGCAGCGCCTCGTCGGTGATCCGGCCACCGGCGAATCCCGTCGCGCCGAACACCACCAGCTTGCTCATTGCCGCTCCTCGCAAAGAAAATCCGTATCGACGCCACCGATGGTAAGGACCGGTCTTCGGCTACTTCAACGGAAGAAACGCACCTCGAGGTGAGCGTGCAGGTCAGCCGCCGAGCGCGGCGAAAGCGGTGGCCAGCTTCGCCTTCACCGCGTTCGCGTCGACCGGCGAACGCACCTCGGCGACCGCCGTCGGCTTCGCCAGCACCTGGTAGCTCGCGGTGCGGTTGGGCAGGGTGAATTTGACCGAGCAGGACATCGTAATGGTCGCGTCCGCGGCGGCGTCGCCTTCGGTGGCGCAGCTTTGCGAACCGAGCGTGTCCGCGCTGATCTCCACCGAAAGCTTGATGTGCACGGTCGGTTTCGAGCCCGGCTGATTGCCGACGACGCTGTTCGAAACGTCCACAGTGGTCTTGCAGGAACCGACGTAGTCCTGGCAGTCGAGTTTGTCGTTGAGGACCGTGACGCTCGCCTGCGCGAGCCCGTCGAACGGCTGCCCGATCGCGTCGACCGCCGCGTTGAAATCGGTGTGGAACTGCTTGATCTCGGCGTCGGACAGCGGCCGGACCCGGAACGCCGCGCCCAGCTTCGGGCCGCCGCGCGGATCGAGCAGCGCGGGCGCGAACCCGGTGACCCGGTGCGGTTCGGCGGTGGTCACCTGCAGCGCGCCGCCGAGGTCGTACACCTCGGTGCCGTCCGGCAGCTTCTGCTTTTGCGGCGCGCCGGTGCCGAGTCCGCCGAGTGCTTTGCGCAGTTCGCCGGCGAGCTTCGGCGGGGACATCCGCGCGGCCGGGTCGACCGGCAGTTCACTGCCGACGGTGTGCACCCATCCGCTGCCGAACTGGGTGCTGTTCTCCTCCAAGCCGTGCGACTTCCAGTAGTCCGCGTCGGCCGCGAGGTAGAGCTGCCCGTCCGGTTCGGTCAACCGCACCGACTTGCCCTCCAGCGGCAGCGCGCCGAAGCCGTTGCCGTCGCGCGCGACGCGGTACGTCAGCGTCGCCGGGTTGCCGGCGCCGTCCTTCAGCGTCGCGTCGTATTGCAGCGCCGGTGCTTGCTCCAGCGCCTGCAGCGCGGCATCGACCGCCGTCTGCTGCTGCGCACGCTGGGCAGCCAGCTGCCGGTCGGCATCGGACAGTCCCGCCGTGCCGGTCACCGCGACCTGGCAGCCCGCGAGAAGCCCACCAAGCAGCACCAGTGCTGTCGCAGTCCATCGAGCCCGCATGTCGGCCGCCCCTCTTTCCGCGGAAATCATGCCACTCCCACCAGATCGGCGGGCGGGACGGGATTTGTGTCGTCACCCACCCGCGCGGGGGAGACTGCCCGGACCCGGTGCGGGCCCGCGCGGACCGGCTGGTTTACACTTCTCGGGTTGTCTCGGCGAGGCGGGTGCGCCTGTAGGTGCCCGGCGTGATCGACGCGGCGGCTCGAGAAGCCCCGTGGTCCGCTCACGCCCGCAATCTCGCCGCCGTGCCAACCGCCCCGAGCAGAGATCGACGATCCCCGCCGCCCCCTGCCGCACGTCGTGTGATTTGAAGGAGTGCTAAACCGTGTCCGAGGTACGTCTTTCCGTCGAACCGCGCACCGAGTTCGGAAAGGGTGCCGCCCGCCGCACCCGTCGCGCCGGCAAAATCCCCGCGGTGCTCTACGGGCACGGCTCGGACCCGCGGCACTTCGCGCTGCCGGCCATCGAGTTCGCCCGCGTCGTCCGCGAGAACGGCACCAACGCCGTCATCACGCTGGACCTGCAGGGCAACGTCGAGCTGGCGCTGACCAAGACCATCGTGGTCCACCCGCTCAAGAACTACATCGAGCACGTCGACCTGCTGGTCGTCAAGCGCGGCGAGAAGGTCACCGTCGACGTCCCGGTCGTCGTCTCCGGCACCCCCGGCCCGGGCACCCTGGTCGCCCAGGACATCGACACGATCCAGGTCGAGGTCGAGGCGCTGCACATCCCGGAGCAGTTCGAGGTCTCCGTCGAGGGCATCGAGGCCGGCACCCAGATCACCGCGGGCCAGATCGAGCTGCCCGCAGGCGCCGAGCTGGTCACCGACGCCGAGGCGCTGGTCGTCGCCGTCAACGAGGCCCCGCGCGGCTCCGCTGACGAGGACGCCGAAGCCGAGGAAGCCACCACCGAAGCTGCCGAATAAACTCGCATTCGTGAGTGAAGACCTGCCCGGGGCCGGCGAGCTGATCCTGCTCGCCGGCCTTGGCAATCCAGGACCCCAGTACGCCGGGAACCGGCACAACGTGGGGTTCATGGTGCTCGACGAACTGGCCGGCCGGGTCGGTGGGAAGTTCAAGGCCCACCGCAGCGGCGCCGAGGTGCTCGAAGGCAGGCTCGCCGGTTCCCGCGTGGTGCTGGTGAAGCCGCGGTCGTTCATGAACCTCTCGGGCGGGCCGGTCGTCGGCGCGGCCCGGTTCTTCAAGGTGCCGCCGTCCGGCGTCGTGGTGGTGCACGACGAGCTGGACGTCGATTTCGGCGCGCTGAAGCTCAAGCTCGGCGGCGGCGACAACGGGCACAACGGACTCCGGTCCATCACCAAATCGCTCGGCACGCGTGACTACTACCGCGTGCGCTTCGGCATCGGGCGGCCGCCGGGCAGGCAGGATCCGGCGGATTTCGTGCTGAAGGACTTTTCGACGGTCGAGCGCAAGGAGCTCCCGTTCGAGGTCGACCGTTGCGCGGATGCGGTCGAGGCGCTGGTTTCGCGGGGCCTGGCTGCGGCGCAGAACGCGTTTCACGCTGCCTGACCTGCTGGTTTCGCCCCAATGTGGCATTGGGTGCGTCAGATGCACCGAATGCCACATTGGGTGCGTGCGATGCACCCAATGTGGCATTGGGGTTTCTCGGTAGCTGCTTGCGCGGCCTCGCTGCGGCGATGCGGCCGGGTCGCATGGTCCCGCTGACCCAGCCCGGCTGGGCTCCTCGGCCAGGGGCAGCTTCGCGCGGCCGCCCGTCTCTGCTGCGGCGAGTCCGGCGCGGTGGAGAGGTCCGTGAAGGGCTCCTTGAGGGAATCTGATTCCCTCAAGGAGCCCTTCACGGACCTCGACAGTCAGAAGCCGCACGGCGCGTCTCCTCGGCCGGTGCTCCCAGCGCCCTGACCAGCACCGCTAACGCGACCACGCCGCACGCCGCGCCACCGCCAAAACCCCGACATGGCATCCGGTGCCTCCCCGGCCCCCAGTGCGGCATTCGAGCCGATTGGGCCGTTGTGCCTGTGGGTGAGTCGTTGTGGCCCTGCGTGATGGATTTCTCACTCGATGGGCGTCTTCTGGGGCCCTGATCGAGTCGTCCGGGTGGGTGCGGGCTTCCCGGGGTGGCCGGGACCGGTTAGGACGGACTGCAGGAGTTCGCACCACCCCGACCCTGAATCGGAGAATGATCCATGCCGTTTACCGCCGAGGATCTCGCTGAGGTCGCTTTCGGTAACGCCCCGATCGGCCGCCGCGGCTACGCCAAGCAGGAGGTCGACGACTTCGTGCGGCGGATCGCCAAGACGATCGCCGACGAGGACGATCTCACCGCGGCCGAGGTCCACCACGTGCTGTTCTCCAAGCCGTTGATCGGCAAGCGCGGGTACGACGAGCGCGAGGTCGACGAGTTTCTCGACCAGGTGGAGACGCAGCTGGCCGACCGGTCCGGACGGCGGGCTCCGCTGATTCCAGGGAGCCGGGACCACACCGAGGCCACCGCGGGACGCGCCGCGTGGCCCGTCGTCACCGAGGCACCGGCGGAGCGGCTGCCCGGCCGATAATCCCCAGATCTTGCCGCGAAGGCCGCTTCGAGGATTCGAAGCGGCCTTCGTGCGTTCAAGCCCGGATCAATCGGCCGCGTTCTTGGCGATCTTGTCCGCGTACTGCACCGCGGTAGCGGCCCGCTTGACCTTGCCGGACGGGGTCTTGGGCAGGCTTCCAGCCGGAAGCACCACGACCGCGAAGGGGCGCATGTCCACGGCGTCCCGGACGCGCGCGGCGATTTCCTTGGCCAGGCGGTTTTCCTCAGCGGCGTCACCGGCCAGTTTGGACTCCACGACCACGGCGAAGCGCTCGCGGCGGCTGCCCGCGTCCAGGCGGACGGCGACCGCGTTGCCTGCCCGGACGCCCTCGACCGAACCGGCGGCGCGTTCGATGTCGGTCGGGTACAGGTTGCGGCCGCCCATGATGATGACGTCCTTGCGGCGGCCGCAGATCACGATCTGGCCGTCGACCAGGTAGCCGAGGTCGCCGGTCTTCATCCAGCCGTCCGCGTCCTGGGTGTCCAGCGGGCCGTCGACGGTCAGGTAGCCGGGCGTCACGGCCTCACCGCGCAGGCGGATCTCGCCGACCTGCCGTTCGCCCACCACGGAATCGGATTCGTCCACGATGTCCGCTTCCAAACCGTCCAGTGGACGGCCGAGCAGGGCGAACGAGCGGACCTCGTCCGTGCCGCGGCGGGGGTCGCCTTCCGGCACCGGCACCGCGCGGTTGTCGGCTTCCAGCGCGTCGGCTTCGACGACGTCCAGCGTGAGCCCGGTGAACAGCGGCGCGAACGAGACCGCCAGCGTCGCCTCCGCCATGCCGTACGCGGGGAACACGCACTCGGGCGGCATCTTGAACCGCTTGCCGGCGTCCACAAAGGTCTCGACGGCCGTCTCGTCGATCGGCTCCGCGCCATTGAGCGCGATCCGCAGCTTCGACAGGTCGTAGGCGTTGTCGTCCTCGACCCGGGCCATGCGCTTGCCGACGATGGCGTACGCGAAGTTCGGCGCGGCCGTCGTGGTGCCGCCGTACTTGCTGATCAGTTCCGGCCAGATCAGCGGGCCGGTCAAGAACTCGACCGGGGTGATCTTGACCAGTTCGACGCCGAACGTCATCGGCACGGTCAGGAAGCCGACCATGCCCATGTCGTGGAAGGTCGGCAGCCACGACACCATCACGTCGGTGTCGAACTCGAACTCGGCGCGGTCCACCATCGCCTTGACGTTGGTGTACAGGTTGCCGTAGGTGATCCGGACGGCCTTCGGCTCCGCGGTCGATCCGCTGGTGAGCTGCAGCAGCGCGGTGTCGCTCTCGGCCGTCCGCACGATCTCGGCCAGCGGTTCCGCGCCGGCGAGTTCGGAGATCAGCCGGTAGCTGATGCCCTTGCCTTCGAGCACCGGGGCGAGCTGGTCGAACGGTTCGCCCAGCACGACCAGCTCGGCCCCGATCATCTCGAGCACCTTGACCGTGTCCTCGGCCCATTCGGCGAGGTCCGTGCGCGGCGTCGGCTGGTGCAGCATCGTCACGCTGCCGCCGGTGAGCCACACCGCCTGCACGGTCGGCGCGATGAGCACCGGCGCGGCGGCCAGCACCGCCACCGCGCTTCCCGGCTTCAACCCGCCGCTGACCAGCCCGCCCGCGATCCGGCGCGCCTCGTCGTGCACCTGCGCCCAGGTCCGGCGCACCGGCTCCTTGGGCTCGCCGGTCACCATGCCGCGCCGTTGCCCCCGGTCCGCCGCGTTCCCGACGAGTGTGTCCACAAACCGACTCATGTGCGTCAGATTACTGTCCGGTTTTTCCGGCACTGCCCGCGGCGGCGTGAACAGCGGATGTCCGGCGGCAGGCGGGTTGCGGACGCACCCGGTCCTGATAGGCCTGCGGCAGCTCGGCGCGGGTCAGTTTCCGGAATTCCAGCGGTCCGGACGTGTAGGAATCCTCAGCGGTGATCAGGCCGTCCGCGTCGACTGGCCACACGATGAGCTGCCTGCTGACGTACAGGTAGTCCGCGTCCGGATCGGCGGCGGGGAAACCCATCTGCTGTGCGGTCGCGCCGGGGAGCAGCATGTGCAGGTCGCCCTCGGTGACCAGCGCATGATCGTCAACAACGAGCCGGTCCATCCGGTATTCGAGGTGATTCGCCTTGCTCGCCACGAATGCCGCGTAGTACTCGCGGACGCCGTCGTGGCCCTTCGGTCCGGTGTCGCCGCTGGTGCCCCAGAAGTGATATGCGGCATCCTGGCTGACCGTCGCCATCAGCCGGTCGAGATCGGGTTCTGCTTCGGCCTTCATGTGTTCGAGGACGATGCCGAGCACCTGCCGGTGCCGGGGGTTCGCGGTCGTCTCGAGCCGCTGTTCGAGCATCTGCCAGGTGCGGGTGGGGTCGATCATGGGCGTCCCTCCGGAAACGCGCGTCGTTGCGCGTGCTCGATCGTCGCTGGCGAGCCCCGGCGGGTCAGCCGACGCGCGTCGCCGGATCCGGCCGGTCCGGGCGACGGGCGTCGCCTACCCGACGTCGCCCAGCGTGCGATCCGAGGTCACCAACCGGCGCGCCAGCAGCGCGAACGTCGCTTGGAACCGGTCCATCGCGTCCTCGAGCCGCCAGCCGGTCGCCGCTTCGATCCGGTCCAGGCGAGCGGCGACGGTGCTGTGGTGGAGGTTCAGTTCGGTCGCCGTCCGCCGGAGCGCACCGAACACGCAGTACGACTCGAGCGCTTCGACGTCGAGCGCGCCGCCGGGGGTGCGGGCGTGGGCTTCGAGGGCCGCGACGCCGGGGGTCGCCGCGAGCCGGGACGGCGGCAGTTCCGCAAGCAGGACAAGGACTCCGAGCGGTCCGTACGGCACGGCCCGGCGACCGAACACAGTGGACGATGCGAAGCGCAGCGCGGTGCGGGCTTGCTGCCACGACACGGGTGCGTCGGCCGCCGCTGCTGGTTCGCCGAGGCCGATCCAGACGTCCACGGCTCGGTCCAGTCCGGTCGAGGCGGGATGGCGGGCGGCGAGGTCGTCGTGCAGGTGCCCGGCCAGTTCGCGCGGGGCTGGACCGCCTTGGGTCAGTGCGAGGGTCAGGCGGCCTAGGCGGTGGTGTTGCAGCCGTCCGGCACCGGCGCGGGCGAGCGCGTCCAGGCCTTCCTCCGGAGCACCGGCGAGGACGAGCGCGACGACGGGCTGATCCAGGTCGTAGCCGAGCAAATGCAGTGCGCGCAAGCGATCCCGGCGTTGTTCGCGGTCCGAGACGGCGATCTCCAGCAGACCGGGTTCGCCGAGCCGGAGAGGCGAGGTGGGCCGGGTCGCGCGCAGGGCGCGGCGGAGTTGGTCGAGCAGGACGACGTCGAGCGGATGCGGCGCTGGCCGGTCGATCTGGACGTCGTCCAATGGCGGGCCGGAAACCGGCAAACCCGCGCCGTCGAACCACACGCTCTCGCCGTCGATCACGGCACCGACCGAACAGCCCGCGACGAGCGCTGCCAACCGGACCACCGCGTCAGGCGCGAGGCCGGTCAACGCGTCGAAATACGCGATCAGCCGCAGCACCGACGTGGTGTCGGCGGGCAGCGTCGACAGCCGCGGAACGTCGTCGTCCATCCGCCGATTGTCACTCGGCGAGTTCGGACGTCTCCAGCCACCGCGCTTCGACGTCGTCCTTCTCGGCCAGGACGGCCTTCAGGTCGGTGTTCAGCTCGATCAGCTTCTCCGGGTCGGTCGCCGCCTCCGCCAGCGCGGCGTGCAGCTTCTCTTCGCGCTTCGCGAGCTGGTCCAGCTTCCGCTCCAACCGGCCCAATTCCTTTTGCGCCGCACGGGTTTCCGCCGCACTGCGCTTGGCCTCGGTCTTCTCCGCCGGAGGCGCCTCGCGACGCGGCGCGGCCTCCTTCGCGCGGGCGCGGCGCTGCAGGTACTCCTCGATTCCGCCCGGCAGGTGGGTGACCTTGCCGTCGCCGAGAAGCGCGTACGTGGCGTCGCAGACGCGCTCGACCAGGTACCGGTCGTGCGAGACCACCACCATCGTGCCCGGCCAGCCGTCGAGCAGGTCTTCGAGCTGTTGCAGGGTGTCGATGTCCAGGTCGTTCGTCGGCTCGTCCAGCAGTAGCACGTTCGGCTCGGCCATCAGCAACCGGCACAGCTGCAGCCGGCGGCGTTCGCCACCGGACAGGTCGCCGACCGGCGTCCATTGCCGAGCCGCCGGGAACCCGAGCTTCTCGCCGAGCTGCGACGCGGTCATCTCCTGCTTGCCGAACACGACGCGGCCGGAGATCTGCTCGATCGCTTGCAGCACGCGAAGATCGGCGGGCAGGTCGTCGAGTTCCTGGCGCAGGTGCGCGAGCGCGACCGTCTTGCCCTGCACCCGCCGTCCGGTCGGCGATTCGACGTCGCCGCCCAGCAGCTTCAGCAGCGTGGTCTTGCCGGAGCCGTTCACGCCGACGAGACCGATCCGGTCGCCAGGGCCGATCCGCCACGTGACGTGGTCGAGCAAGGTCCGGTCGCCGACCCGCAGCGACGCGTCTTCCAGCTCCAGCACCGTCTTGCCGAGCCGGCGTTTCGCGAACGCCATCAGCTCCACCGAATCGCGCGGCGGCGGCACGTCGGCGATCAGCGCCTCGGCGGCTTCGACGCGGTACCGCGGCTTCGAGGAACGCGCCTGCGGTCCGCGCCGCAGCCACGCCAATTCCTTGCGCGCCAGGTTCTGCCGCTTCTCCTCCGCGGTCGCGGCGAGGCGGGCGCGTTCGGCGCGCGCGAAAATCCAGTCGGCGTAACCGCCTTCGTACTGCTCGACCCGGCCGTTCGCGACCTCCCAGGTGAGGCTCGCGACGGTGTCGAGGAACCACCGGTCGTGGGTCACGACCACGACCGCGATCCGGCGGCCCAGCAGATGGTCGGCGAGCCAGCGCACGCCTTCGACGTCAAGGTGGTTGGTGGGCTCGTCGAGCACCACGAGGTCCAGTTCGCCGGTCAGCGCGGCGGCCAGCGCGACGCGGCGGCGTTCGCCGCCGGACAGGTTCGCGGTCGGGGTCTCGAGGCCGATCGCGGTGATGCCCAGACCGTCCACAATAGACCGGACGCG
Source organism: Amycolatopsis sp. A1MSW2902 (assembly GCF_017312175.1). NCBI lineage: Bacteria > Bacillati > Actinomycetota > Actinomycetes > Pseudonocardiales > Pseudonocardiaceae > Amycolatopsis > Amycolatopsis sp. A1MSW2902. Next base: position 8,445,436 of record NZ_QJPO01000001.1, on the reverse strand, counting down.
CGCGTCGGCGGCCCATTCGTGCTCGGCCCCGTAGCGCTGCAGCACCACGTCGCCGACCGTGCTGCCCGCGGGCAGTTCGGTGCGCTGGGTGACCACCGCCATCCGCAGGTCGCGCACCTGGCTCACCCGGCCGGAATCCGGCTCGCTCAGTCCGGAAAGGACTTCGAGCAGCGTCGTCTTGCCGCCGCCGTTGAGCCCGACGACGCCGATGCGCTGCCCCTCGGCGACGCCGAGGGAAACGTTGTCCAGCAACGGCTTCACGCCGTAGGACTTGCTCACCGATTCCAGGTTGACCAGGTTGGCCATCCGGATCCTTTCCACTGTGGACTGTTGATTCGAGCTTTCAGGCGTGCACGCGCGGCGGCGCGTTGCGCGGGGCGTCGTCGCCGCCGACCACCCGGGCCCCCGGCACCGGGCCGTGCGCGACCCGCACCGTCCGGCACACTCCCGCGCCGGACAGCTCAGCGGCCACCTCGACCGCGGTTTCCGCGTCGGAGCACAGGAACGCGCACGTCGGCCCGGAGCCGGACACGCATCCGGCGAGCGCTCCCGCGTTCACCCCGGCGCGCAGCGTGCGGCGCAGGCCGGGCCGCAGCGACACCGCGGCCGCCTGCAAGTCGTTGCCGAGCAACAGGGCTAGTTGGCGAGGATCACCCGACGCGAGCGCCTCCACGACCGGCGTGTGCGACCCGATCCGCGGCGGTTTGCCGTCGGCGCGCAGCCGGTCGAGTTCGCCGAACACCTTGGGCGTGGACAGGCCTTCCTCGTCGAAGGCCAGCACCCAGTGGAACGTGTGGCGCGCGAGCACCGGAACGAGCTGCTCGCCGCGGCCGGTGCCGAGCGCAGTGCCGCCGTACAGCGCGAAGGGCACGTCGCTGCCCAGCCGGCCGGCGATGGTGGCCAGCTCGTCGCGGGTGATGTCGAGCTTCCAGAGCGACGAGAGCCCGACCAGCGCCGCCGCCGCGTCCGCGCTCCCGCCCGCCATGCCGCCGGCGACCGGAATGCCCTTGCGCAGCACGATTCGCACCTTCGGCTCATCCGCGTCCGGCCGTCCGGCGTAGGAGGCCAGCTCGCGTGCCGCTCGCCAGGCGAGGTTGGCGCCGTCGGTGGGCACCGTGCGCTCCCCCTCGCCGTACACCTCGAGCCCTGGCTCGTCGGTGGCGGCGACGGTCACCTCGTCGGTGAGCGAAAGCGCCTGGAAGACGGTGACCAGCTCGTGGAACCCGTCCGCCCGCAGGTCGCCGACGGCCAGGTGCAGGTTGACCTTGGCCGGGACCCGGACGGTGACTGGTGGTGGTACGACGGCGAGCACCCGTCCAGCCTACGTGGCTGGCGCTGACCAGGTGTCGCCAGGAGAAAACGTCGGCACGGAAGTTCCCCCAACCGTCGCTCCGGAGTGGCCATCCGGACTAATTTGGAACTACTTTGGAACTATGCGCGCGCCGGAGGTCAACCTGTCCGAGCTGTCCCTGCACCCGCGCCGGGTCGTCGAGCGGCTCGAAGGTTCGCCGACCCGTTCGGTCCGGATTCGCCGACGGGAGAAGGACAAACCCGATCTGCTGCTCGTGACCGCCGAACGCGCCGAACAGGCGGCGGCCGGGTTTTCGGCGACCGTCACGATCCTCGCGGAACTGATGCGCCGCAGCGCCGAGACCGCCGCGCTCGCCGCCGAGGCGCTGCCCGCCGCGTTCCCGTGGGCGCGGTACCTGTCCGCGGAAGAAGTACGGACATTCGTCGGCGAACTGGCCGAAACCCTGGAGCGAGCCGAATCCCTCGGCAACCCGGTGCCGTTCGCCGCCCTCGTGACGAGGTGGAAACAGACCGCCGAGGCGCACGCGGATCCGGAGCTGGCGGAGATCCTGCGCCGGAACGACCACAATGGACAGAATGCAGGACACTTGTCCTGAAACTTTGACCCGGCGACCTGATTTCTCGGGCGACGCGTCCCGCGAACGCGGCGAGGGCCGCCCCATCGCATGGGACGGCCCTCGGAAAACCGCTCAGTTCAAGGGAAATCAGGCGGCGACGACGCTCTGCGGACCGCGAGCCGGCTGGCTCACGTGCGCGCCCCGGTCGGAGATCCAGGACAGCGCGGCGTCGGCCCGCTCGCCGCGGACGCCGAGGCGGAACCGGGCGATCGGGGTGTCCCCGATGCGGGTGAGGCCGCCGCCGATGGTGGCGAGCTCCACGTCGAACCGGCTGGCCGCCTCAGGCAGCAGGGCGCCCACCGAAGCGAAACCGATCAGCACGACGTCGACCGCGCGGTCGTACTTCGCGGACTGGGCGCGCGAGGTCTCGACTGACGGCAGCACCGCTTGCGCGGTCCAGCTGTCCGGCGTCGAGATGAGGTCGAGCACCGTGCCGCGCTCGACGATCGCGCCGTTGTCGAGCACCGCGACGTCGTCGCAGACCCGGCGGACGACGTCCGCGTCCGGCGTGGTGACGACGACCGTCACGCCCAGCTCGGCCCGCGCGCGGTCGAGCACAGCGAGCACCGCGCCCGCGTCCTCGGCCGCGACCCCGGCGGTCGGGTCGTCGGCGAGCAGCACAGCCGGTCCGGCGGCGAGCGCCCTGGCGACCGCGACCCGGCGGAGCTGGCCGTCGGTGAGTTCTTCCGGCTTCTGCCCGGCGCGGGCGGTGAGGCCGACGAGGTCGAGCAGCGAGCCGACCCGGCTGCGCCGCTGCGGGCCGTCGACGCCGAGCTGCTCCAGCGGGCTGGCGATGTTGCCCGCGATGGTGCGCTCGGCGATCAGCTCCGGCTTGGTCCCGACGACGCCCAGCTGGCGGCGGATCTCCCGCAGCCGCTTGCCGTCGAGCGTCGCGGTGTTGAGGCCGTCGAGCCGCACGACGCCGCGGTCGGGGCGCTCCTGCAGCGCGATGCAACGGGCGAGGGTCGACTTGCCGGAACCGGACGGACCCACGACCCCGAACAGCGAACCGGCTTGCACGTCGACACTCACATCGCGCAGCGCGGCGACCCGATTTCCGTGGAAGGGAAAGGACTTGGACACGTTTTCGACAGTGATCACGAAAGGGCTCCAGGCAAACGAGGCGCGGCGCCGATTCCGGGCGCGCCAGGCGTCATCGAATTACCGTCCACTGTGGACGGCGCAAGAAACTGCGGAAAAAACGATCAGGCGATGACCATGGAGCGTTGACACGCACATACCGAGCGGCGACCTTCGTCGACTACGCGCCGGCGGGTCAGCAGGAGCGGGCGGGTGACCCTCTTCATCGAAAACAGCCTCCATCGGTCCTGGCGGTAGCACCTGCCCTGCGGAGGGTGGTTGCTGCGACTTCGGCGAGCCAGGTCTCTCAGTCGCTCGGGATGGACGCTTTCGAGTAAAGCCGATCCCATTGGCTGAACGCAAGCGCGTTGGTGCAGATCACACGTCTGGTGGTGCCCGCATACCGGAACACCGCGTCCAAAAACCGGAAGCCCGGAACCTCGGCCGCCGAACAGTGCCTCGACCTGCGAAACGCTCGCCACGGGCACCGGCGGCGGACGGGTTTGTTCCACTGTGGACGATCAAGGATCTTTGTGGAACAAGAGTTTTCTCGTTGTCAAGGGGCGATGGTTCGCGGGCCTCGACGCGCGGTGCACCGGGGCCTCGACCGAGCCGAGATAGGTCAGCGAAGCGAAGCACCTCGGGTCAGCCCCGCGGAACAATCCCGGGCGTGGAGCAGTCCGACTCCCCCGAATGCCGAGCTGCTCGTCACAGGTGGGCGGCTGTTTCAGCCGTGCTCGCGTGGTCACCAAGCGTAGCCAAGCAGCAGGGAATGACCCACAATCAGCGACGACACAAGATCATCGGAGAACGCGGCGAAACCAGGGAATACCTGCTCCGACGCCGCCGTTGGAAGTCGCAGGGCGAGCACCCTGGGGGAGGTGGGTCACATTCCGGCAGCCGCGATCCGCGCGAAAGCGTGCACGTCCAACTGCTCCCCGCGCGTCTTCGGGTCGATCCCCGCCTCGGCGAGCAACTCGCCAGCCCGCTCGGCGGAACCAGCCCACCCGGCCAGCGCGGCCCGCAATGTCTTGCGCCGCTGGGAGAACGCCGCGTCGACCACCGCGAACAGCCGGGCCCGATCCACTCCGGAAACCGGGTCGGTCCGGGTGAACGAGACCAGAGCGGAATCGACGTTCGGCACCGGCCAGAACACCGCGCGCGGCACGGCGGCCACCTTGCGCGCGGGCCCGTACCAAGCGAGCTTCACGCTCGGCACGCCGTAAGTGCGGCTCCCTGGCCCGGCCACCATCCGGTCGGCGACCTCGGTCTGGACCATGACGAGCCCGCTGCGCAGCGACGGCAGCTCGGCCAGCAGGTGCAGCACCACCGGCACCGCGACGTTGTACGGCAGGTTCGCGACGATCGACACCGGCTCAGCGGGCAGATCAGCCGCCCGCACCCGGAGCGCGTCGGCGCCGACGACGGTCAGCCGGTCCGCGGCCTCAGGCGCGCGCTCGGCGACTGTGCGGGGCAGGCGGGCGGCCAGCACCGGATCGATCTCCACAGCGACGACCTGAGCGCCCGCGGCCAGCAGGCCGAGCGTCAGCGAGCCGAGACCGGGTCCGACCTCCAGGACGACGTCCCCCGGCTGCACGCCGCCGAGTTCGACGATGCGGCGGACCGTGTTGGGGTCGTGCACGAAGTTCTGCCCGAGTTTCTTCGTGGGCCGGACGTCGAGTTCGTCGGCCAGCCCGCGGATTTCGGCAGGCCCCAGCAGTTCCACCACCGGACGAGCCTACCCAGCGGCGGCGCGGCGGACGAAAACAGGCGGCCGGGAGCGCGAGGCTCCCGGCCGCCTGCCGGAAAATCAGAGCGTGGCTCAGGCCTTGTAGCCGCAGCCCCAGGCGCTGTAGCCGCCGCGGGCGTCGCGCACCTTCTCGGCGATCGCGATCTGCTGCTCGCGGGTCGCCTTGTCGGCGGTGGGGGCGTACTGCTGGCCGCCGTAGGCGTTCCAGGTCTGCCGGTCGAACTGCAGGCCGCCGTAGTAGCCGTTGCCGGTGTTGATCGACCAGTTGCCGCCCGACTCGCACTGCGCGATGCGGTCCCACGCGCCGGTGTCGCCGATGGCCGGGGCCGGCGGCTTCTTGGTGCCGACCTTGATGATCTTGGCCTTGGCCTCGACGAGGACCTTCTCCGAGACGTGCTCGCGCGCGATCTCTTCGCCGTTTTTCTTCGTGACCTTGTAGGTCACCAGCTTCTTGCCCGGCGTGCCCGGGTCCTCGACGCTCTGCTGGCCCTGCAGCTGCGTCGGGTCGTCGACCTTCTGCACCTCGGGGTCGATGGTCTCTTCCTGGTTGACCATCGACACGCCCATGCGGCTGACGTGGACCTCGGCGCCGTTCTTCAGGCTGACGTCGAGACCGCCCTCGATCGCGTCGTCCGGGCCGAGGTTCAGCTTCAGGTCGGAGGCGAGCTCCTTGGTGGTCACCGCGGTGGTGTCCACCTTGCGCGGCGCGTTGGTGCCGTCGAAAAGCGTGATGTGCTTGAGGGTCTTGACCTGGACGGTCGAGCCCTCCAGCGGCAGTTCGCCGGACGACGGCATCGACGTCCACGCGCCCTGGGAAAGCATGCTGCCCATGCCGAGCTGGTTCATGGCCTCGCCGAGCGTGGTCGCGCGGACCCAGGAGGGCCGGGACACGCCGTCCACGACGAGGTTCAGCTGACGGCCGCGCTCGAGCTTGATGACGCCGCCGTCGCCGACCGCCGCCTGCGGCGAGGGCGAAAGCGCGTCGTGCTCGCCGACCGAGAGGCCCGCGTCCTTGAGCACGTCGCCGACGGTGCCGCCGAAGCTGTGCACGGTCTGCTGGTGGCCGTCGACGTCGACGGTGATGCTCTTGTTCATCGCGAGCGCCGCCGCGCCGCCACCGCCGACGGTGACCAGCAGCGAGAGCACGGCGCCCTTGAGGAAGCGGCGCTTCCAGGTCTTGGTCGCCTCGCGCAGCCCTTCCTCGACCGCGGCCTTCTTGGCCTGCGGGGAGGCGGTGCGGTCCTGCTCGACCTCGTCCGGGAGGACGAGCGGCGGAAGCATCGTGGTTTCCGCGTTGATGAGGCGGATCAGCTCGTCGACGTCGACGTCGATTTCCGACATCAACAGGTCGGCGTCCGGGCCGAGCGCGGCGAGCACGTCCTGCTCGGTCACGCGAAGCTCGTCGGAGAAGTCAAGCTGCCCGTAGGCGGTGTCCTCGAGCTCGCGGTCGAGCACGGCCACCGAGGACTCGGAGGAGGAGAAATACGCCGAACCCGCGTCAAGACGCGAATCATCCTGCCGACTACCAGTCACCGGGTCGTTCCCTTTCCCAAGACATCGCGCGTCGTTCGCGCGTCGTCCTTCGTTCGCGACGCACCCTCGGGCGCGCCTCTCAAGTCCGACACCCCCAGCCAGCGCCATCGTCACGGTCCCAGGTCGTACCAACCCCGGTTCCGCTTCCCCGACGTGCACTGACGTGACTGGTGGGCGTATCAGCCGGTTCCGCTGCGCGGTACCGACCGGCACGATCACGGGACAGTAACGGGTGTCGGCAGGTTGCGCAAACACCCCCCGGAGTGTCGTGACTTGCGTCACTCATCAGGTGGACGAATGCGCGGTCTCGAATGTCGCAATCCGTGCAACCCGTTGTGACACTACGGAATCACGCAGGCAGCCGGTATGCGCGTTCGGCAGTGGTCCGGACCGCTTCGGCCACCTCGTGGACCGCTTCGCCGCGCAACTGAGCGAGGAAGCGAACGGTGTAGGCGGTGCAATACGGCTCGTTCGGCCGCCCACGGTAGGGATGAGGCGTCAGAAACGGCGCGTCAGTCTCCGCGAGAAACTGCCCACGCGGCACAAGACGCGCGGCCTCGTGCAGCCCGCGCGCGTTCTTAAAGGTGACCGTGCCCGCGAAGGACAGGATGTAGCCCTTGTCGACACAGCGGCGCGCGATGTGCTCGTCGCCGGAGAAGCAGTGGAAGACGACCGTCTCGGGCGCACCTTCCTCGTCGAGGATGCGAAGCACGTCCTCGTGCGCGTCGCGGTCGTGGATCATCAGCGCCTTGCCAAGCCGCTTCGCAAGGTCGATGTGCCAGCGAAACGCAGCCTGCTGCGCATCGTGCGGCGAGTAGTCCCAGTAGTAATCAAGCCCCGTCTCACCGACCGCGACGACCCGCTCCCCGCGCGCCAGACGCTCCACTTCGGACTGTTCGGCGGGCCCGAATTCCTTGGTACGCGTGGGATGGATAGCCACCGCAGCGAAGACCCGCGAGTCCCAGGTGGACGCTTCGGAAGCCCAGCGAGCAGCCGCGAGATCATCCGCGACAGTGACAACACGCGCAACGCCAGCCCGCTCGGCACGGTCGACCATCGCGGCGACATCAGCCGCAGTCTCGGCCCCGCACGCGTCGAGATGAGTGTGCGCGTCAACCACCGTCACCGGCAGCCGATCAGGAATCGGAGGAAGTTCGCGCTTTTCGGCACCCATGCTTCCAAGCTACTGCGCCCCCGCCTCGCGAATGCCGTGAGGGGAACCCTCACGTACCCAGATTCCCCCAGGGTTCCCCTCACGACCCGCGACGGCCGTGAGGGACCCCTTCACGGACTTAGATTCCCTCGATGAGCCCTTCACGGACCCGCCCCGCCCGCCACCTCAGTCTTGGGCCGGGTTGCCCGCCCCAATGTGGCGTTGGGTGCATCCCACGCACCGAACGCCACATTGGGTGCATCTGACGCACCCAATGCCACATTGGGGTTGTTTCATCGTGGTTTGTGCTGGTGGGGTGGGGTTGAGGGGGTGTGGTAGTGGTCAGGGTTGGTGGGGCTGGGCGGTGTCGCGGGTGCGTTGTTCGTGGTGGGTGAGCACGAGCAGGGCGCGCAGCAGTGTGGTGGCGTGGCGGGTGTGGAGCCGGAGTTTGTCGAGGATGCGCCAGTTTTTGAGGGCGGCGAAGCCGCCCTCGACCGCGCAGCGCATCGCGGCGAACGCCGCGTTCGCCTGTTTCTGGCCTTTCGTCAGCGGCCGGTTGGTTTCGGCTTTGAACGGGGTGAGCACGATCTGCTCGCAGGGCCCGCCGCAGTGCGGGCAGTCGCGGGCGGTGCGGACGTCTTTGTGCCAGCCGTGGAAGCCCTTGTCCCCGGCCGGGGACAGGCCGCGGGCGTGGAGCCGTTCGCGGATCCGCAGCCGGCGGGCGGCGGTGATGTCGGCGGTGCGGCCCGGCAGGACCGCGGAGATCCACAGCAGCCGGCCCGCCTCGTCGGTCAGCCCGAGCACGACCAGCCCGTGCTGTTTGTGCTTGCCGCTGTAATGGGCCCGGTTGGCGCGCCCGGCCCGGCGGCGGGTCCGGATCAGCGTTCCGTCCACCAGCGCCACCGCCGCGCCGCGGGCGGCCAGCCGGTCCAGGACCCGGTCCAGCCGGGCGGCGCGGGCGGCGAGCAGGCCGACGGTTTCCAGCACCCACCGGCGCACCGTGGAGGCCGAGACGCCGTGACCGCCGGCGATGTGCGCCAGCCGCGGATCGTGGCGCAACACCGCCAGCACCACCAAAGCCTGTCCGGCCGGGCCGGCTTTGCGCCAGCGGGACCGCAACCGCCGCCGGCGCCCGCGGATCAACTCGGCGACCAGCTGCAGGGTCTGCTGCGAAAGAGGAAGAACGACCTGGTAGGAAAGAGGGTCGAAGCCCTCGGCGGATGGTTGACTCACATCTCGATCCTGCCGAGGGCTTCACCCATGCCCACGCCGCCACGCCGGGCCCCGACAGCACTTCCCCTTGCCCCACAACCCAACCAACCCGCAACCACCGCCCCCACCAGCCACAACCACGATGAAACAACCCCATTGGGGCGCTAGCCCCTCGCCATCAACCACACCGCTCCGATGCACCCACGCATCGAAGGACCCAGCCGCAGCACCCAACCATCGAGACACCCCGCCGCACCCGGTGCACCCAACGATCAAGACACCCAACCGCAGCCGATGCACCCACGGCATCAACGCACCCAACCGCAGCCGATGCACCCGCTATCGAGGCACCCAGCCCCTCCCCCGCACCCCGATACGAAGCGCATCTGCGGTTCGGGGGTGCTTGTCAAGGCATCTTTCCCGCCTTGACAAGCACCCCCGAACCGTCAGCACAATCAAGCTTCGGGGTGCCCCACGCAACCACCAAACGATGTCGCCGCCAGGCGACGAGCCCCCAGTCAGTCAGTAACAATCGGAGCCCACTCAGGCCCAGTCTCCCCCAACTTCGGGTCCAGCTTCGTAAACAACGGCGTAGGCTTCGCCAACGGCCGCCCGACCTCAACCGGCTTCGACTCCCACCGAGCCTGCTCCCCGGCATAATCCCCGGTCAAAATCGGATTAACCCGATCCGGCACATCAAGATCCGGAACCTCCTGCAGCTCAGGCTGCGCAGCCCAAACCCCAGTCCCGCCAAGCGCCTCGTGCACCTTCTGCGCCGAGTGCGGCAGGAACGGCGTCAGCAACGTATTAGCGTCACTAACCACCTGCAACGCCGTATGCAGCACCGCATCCCGCCGATCCGGATCATCCTTGAGCTTCCAAGGCTCCTGATCCGACAGATACCGGTTAGCCGCCGTAACCACCCGCATCGCCTCAGCCGCAGCCAACTTGAACCGCGACCGAGCAAGATGCCCACCCGCAGTCTCAAACGCCTGCCGAGACAGCGCCTTCAACTCCTCATCCGCCGGAGCAGGCGCAGTCGGGGCAGGGATCGCCCCATTGTTCTTGTGCGCCATCGAGATCGACCGGTTGACGAGGTTCCCCCACTCGTTGGCCAGCTCGAAGTTGGTCCGCCGCACGAACTCGTCCCACGTGAAGTCCGTGTCCTGAGTCTCCGGCCCGGCCACCGAGATGAAGTACCGCAGCGCGTCCGGCCCGAACTCGCGCAGGAAGTCGTGCACGTAGATGACCGTGCCCCGCGAAGTCGAGAACTTCGACCCGCTCATGGTCAGGAACTCGCTGGACACGATCTCGTCCGGCAGGTGCAGCTTGCCGTACTTGCCCGGCTCGCCGCCGCGGTCGCCGTCGCCGTTCTGGCCGAGCAGCAGCGCGGGCCAGATCTGGGCGTGGAAGGTGATGTTGTCCTTGCCCATGAAGTAGTAGGCGCGCGCGTCGGGGTTGGCCCACCACTCCTGCCAGGCGTCCGGCGTGCCGTTGCGGCGCGCCCATTCGACACTGGCGGAGAAGTAGCCGATGACCGCGTCGAACCACACGTAGAACCGCTTGAGCGGCTGGTCGCGCCACCCGTCCAGCGGGATCTTCACGCCCCAGTCGAGGTCACGGGTGATCGGCCGCGGGCGCATGTCGTCGATCAGGTTCTTGGTGAAGTTGAGGACGTTCGGGCGCCAGTCGGTCTTGGTGCCCAGCCAGTCGCCGAGGGTCTGGGTGAACGCGGGCAGGTCAAGAAAGTAGTGCTCGGTCTCGACGAACTTCGGCGTCTCGCCGTTGATCCGCGACTTCGGGTTGATCAGCTCGGCGGCGTCGAGCTGGTTGCCGCAGTTGTCGCACTGGTCGCCGCGCGCGCCGTCGTAGCCGCAGATCGGGCAGGTGCCCTCGATGTAGCGGTCGGGCAGCGTGCGGCCGGTGGACGGGCTGATCGCGCCGCGGGTGGTCTTCGGGACGACGTAGCCGTTGCGGTTGAGCGCGAGGAAGATCTCCTGCGTGACCGCGGCGTGGTTGCCGGTGGTGGTGCGGGTGAACAGGTCGTAGGAGAGGCCGAGGCCACGCAGGTCCTCGTCGATCTGGCGGGTGTACTTGTCCGCGGTCTGCTGCGGGGTCATCCCCTCTTTGTCCGCCTGGACGGTGATCGGCGTGCCGTGTTCGTCGGTCCCGGACACCATGAGCACCCGGTTGCCGGCCATTCGCTGGTAGCGGGAGAAGACGTCGGACGGGACGCCGAATCCGGACACGTGGCCGATGTGGCGGGGGCCGTTGGCGTAGGGCCAGGCCACCGCGGTCAACACAGGGGTGCTCATACCTGTTTAGCCTACGGATGCGCTCCAGGGCGTTTCCTGGCGGTCGGGGAAGGGAGAGCCGGTGTCGGCGACGCGTCTGCTGGTGCTCGGGGTCGTGCGGATGTTCGGCCGCGCGCACGGCTACCAGGTGCGCCGCGAACTGCTGTCGTGGTCGGCGGACAAGTGGGCGAACGTCCAGCCCGGTTCGATCTACCACGCGCTCAAGAAGATGACCGCCGAGGACCTGCTGGAGAAGATCGACGTCGAACCGGGCGACGGCGGTCCGGATCGGGTCGCCTACCGGCTCACCCCGGACGGCGAACAGGAGTTCCAGACGCTGCTGGCGAAGGGCTTGTCCGATCCGAGTGCGAGCAACGCGGAGCTGTGCGCGGCGATCAGCCTGATGCCCGCGCTTCCCCGCAGGAACGTGATCAGCCTGCTCCGGCAGAACCTGATCCACTTCGAGGCCGAGGAACGCCGGTCGCGGCTGGGCCTTGAAGACGACACCTGGAACAAGCCGCCGCACGTGTCCGAGCTGTTCCGGCTGTGGGGCGGGATCGCCAAGGCCAGCCGGGAATGGCTCACCGGGTTGATCACCAGGCTCGAGGCGGGCGAATACGTGATGGCCGACGATCCGGGCTCGGCGTTCGGCCAGCCTGCCCAGTAATCAAATTTGACTAACTCGCTCTCGCTCGGGCACAGTGTGCGCGTCAACTAGTCAAGCTTGACTAGTTGATCTTCTGGGAGGAGAGGGGTTTCCATGATCACGGCACGCGGACTCGAGCGGCGGTTCCGCCGCAAGGGCCGAGCCGGTGGCGAGGTGCACGCGGTGAAGGGGGTCGACCTCGACGTCGAGGCGGGCGAGCTGGTCGGGTTCCTCGGCCCGAACGGGGCGGGCAAGACCACCACGCTGCGCATGCTCACCACCTTGCTGAAACCGACCGCGGGCACGGCGACCGTCGGCGGGCACGACCTGCTCACCGACGCGGCGGGGGTGCGCCGCAACATCGGGTACGTCGCCCAGGGCGGCGGGACCGCGCCCGAATCGCGCGTCGGCGAAGAGCTGGAGCTGCAGGGCAGGCTGTACCGGATGAGCAAGGCCGACGCGATCGCGCGCGGCAAGGTGCTCGCCGGCCAGCTCGACCTGACCGGGCTCGAACAGCGCGCCACGAAGACGCTGTCCGGGGGTCAGCGGCGCAGGCTCGACATCGCGCTGGGGCTGATCCATTCGCCCGGCCTGGTCTTCCTGGACGAACCGTCCACCGGGCTCGACCCGCAGAGCCGGGCGAACCTGTGGGAGCACATCCGGCGGTTGCGCGCCGAGCAGGGCGTCACGATCTTCCTGACCACGCATTACCTCGACGAGGCGGACGCGCTGGCCGACCGGCTGATCGTGATCGACGACGGCCGGATCGTCGCCGACGGGCATCCGGACGCGCTCAAGGAGCAGGTCTCCGGCGACGGCGTCGCGATCGAGGTCGATCCGGAATCCGCCGCGGCCGCCGCGGACCTGGCTCGGCAGCTGCCCGGCGCGCACGAGTTCGCGGTGCGCGAGGGGTCGATCCGGTTCCGGGTGCCGCGCGGCGACACCGCGATGCCGGAGCTGCTGCGCGCGCTCGACGCCAAGGAAATCGCGACGACCTCGATGCAGGTCACGCGACCGACCTTGGACGACGTGTTCCTCGCGCTCACCGGCCGGTCGCTGCGCGAGGCCGAGCAGCCCGCGCCGGCGGAACCGGAGGTGTCCGATGCTGCGTGACACCTGGCTGATCTTCCGTCGCGACATGGCGGCCGCGCTGCGGAATCCGGCGTGGCTGCTGATCGGGCTCGCCCAGCCGCTGCTGTACCTGTTCTTCTTCGGCCCGCTGCTGGTGAAGTCGCTCAGCGCGCAGGGGATGTCCGAGGTCGACGGCTGGATGGTGCTCACGCCCGCGCTGATCGCGCAGCTGGCGTTGTTCGGCAGTTCGTTCGTGGGCTTCGGGCTGCTGGCCGAGTTCCGGTCCGGCGTGGTCGAGCGGCTGCGCGTCACCCCGGTGCACCGGGCCGCGCTGCTGCTCGGGAAGGTGCTGGCGAACGCGTTGCAGGCGACCGTGCAATCGGTGCTGATCATCCTGCTCGCCTACCTGGTGTTCGACCTGAACGCGCCGTTCAGCGGCGTGCTGCTGAGTCTCGCGATCGTGTTCCTGCTCGCGCTCACGCTGGCGTCGTGCTCCTACGCGCTTGCGCTCACGCTCAAGAGCGAGGAGTCGTTCCCGGCGCTGCTCAACGCGGTGCTCATGCCGTTGCTGCTGCTGTCCGGGATCCTCATCCCGATCACCGCCGGACTGGCTCCGAAGTGGCTGTACACGATCTCGCAGATCAACCCGTTCCGGCACGTGGTCGACGTGGAGCGCAACAGCTTCCGCGGCGACTTCTCGATGGACGCGCTGTTCACCGGCAGCGTGGTCGTGCTGGTCATGGCCGTTTTGGCGATTTGGTGGGGAACGCGCACCTTCCAACGGGAAAACGCCTGATCAAAGCCCATCGACACGCCGGGAAAGGTCACCCCGCTCCGGAATTCCGGACGTAGGGTGGCCTTTCACCCGTCGTGGGGCTTGTCAGGGGTGCGAGGTGGCGGAACCGGAGAGTGGGCGCGGACTCACGCTCACTCATCGCGAGCAGGTGCTCGACTGGACGGCGGTGCGCGGCGCCGACGTGCGGTTCGCCTCGGTCACGATCAGTGAAAACGTCAACTGGAGCGATCCGGGCGCGGAGCGGATGCTCGCCGCGGCCCAGCACGCGGGCATCCACACCGGGGCCCGGCACTACGCCCGGCCCGGCGCGGTGCACGACCAGGCCGACCATTTCGTCCGGACGGCGAGCAGGCTCGGCGCGTTCGCGCCCGGATCGCTCGCCCCCGCGCTGGAGGTGGACGCGCAGAGCGTCGACGACCGGTTCGTGAAGGCGTGGATCAAGCACGTGCGGCACGCCGCGAAGATCAGCCGGGTGCTCGTGTACGCCGGGCACGACTGCTGGGCGCACCGGCTGCACCCGGACCGCTGGGCCGATTCCGAGGTCGTGCTGTGGCTCGTGCGGCACAACGGCATCCCCGGGCGGCCCGGGTGGTTCCATTCTCGGCTCGGGCTGCACCAGCACGCCTTCGCGCCGGACGTGCCCGGAGTCGACGGACCGGTGGCGCAGGACGCGGTGGTGTATCCGTTCGCCCTGTCCGATGTGCTGCTCTGATCACCTTTTCCGCTGGTCACCGCCGGTTTCCGGCACAATGGCGCGATGCGTTTCCAGCGGCTGCGGACCGACCTGACCCCTTCGCGGGCGCTCGTTCTGCTGTCCGCGTACGCCCGGGCCCACGGCCTGCCCGAACCCGCCGCGGTGTGCGGGAACTGGTTCGGATCGCGCGCGGTGGTGGCGCCGTTCGTGTCGGTGACTCCGCGACCGTTCCCGTCGGCTTTTTCCGCCTCGGGACCCTCAGGCCGGATCGGCGGCGGGTGGTTCGGATTTCTGGCTTACGACCAGGCCGATCCGTCAGGCCGATCCACCGGGGTTCCGGTGTCGGCCTGGGGCTGGGCGGATCACGTGCTGCGCTGGGACGCGGCGGGCGCGTGCTGGTTCGAGTCGCTCGAAGGCGACGCGGACGCGCAGCTCGCCGTGGTGGAGCGTGCGTTGGCCGGGTCCGCGGAGTTGTCGTGGTCCGCTAGTGCGCTGGACCGGCCGTCCGGGCACGAGCAGGCAGTGAAGGCGTGCGTACACGAGATCGAGGCGGGCGAACTGTTCCAGGCGAACGTCTGCTCGCGGTTCACCGGGACGTTCGAGGGCTCGCCCGCCGCGCTGTTCGCCGAGGGAGTGCGGCGGCTGGCTCCACAGCGGGCGGCTTACGTCACCGGTGAATGGGGTTCGGTGGTTTCGCTGTCGCCGGAGCTGTTTTTGGAACGCCACGGCCGCCGCGTGCGGTCGTCGCCGATCAAGGGCACCCTGCCCCGTCGCGGCCCGGCGGACGACGGCAACGCATCGCGGTTGCGGCAGTCGGCGAAGGACGTCGCGGAGAACGTGATGATCACCGACCTGGTGCGCAACGACCTCGGGCGGGTGTGCGAGGTCGGCAGCGTCGTGGTGCCGGAACTGCTCGCGGTGCACCCGGCTCCCGGAGTGTGGCATCTGGCGTCCACTGTGGAGGGTCTGCTCGCGGACGGGGTCACCGATGCCGGACTGCTGGCGGCGACGTTCCCGCCGGGGTCGGTTACCGGAGCCCCGAAGATCCGGGCGCTGGACCTGATCGCCGAGCTGGAACCGGCCGCGCGCGGCGTGTACACCGGCGCGGTCGGGTTGCTGTCGCCGTTGGCGGGGCTGGAGTTGAACGTGGCGATCCGGACCTTCGAGATCGCCGAAGGCCGGATCGCACTGGGGGTCGGCGGCGGGATCACGGCGGACTCGGACAGCGCCGCCGAGTGGCAGGAGTGCCTGCACAAAGCGGCGCCGTTGGAGTCCCTGCTCGCCAGCCCCCGGGAGTGCTAGCGCCGCGGGTCGAGCAGCAGTTTTCCAGTCGTGCCACGGGAACGCAGCGCTTCGTGGGCCTTCCGGGCGTCCGCCAGCGCGTACTCGCCGCCCGCGATCGCGCGGAGCTTCCCGTCCAGCACCATGGTGAACAGGTCGGCAAGCGCGGTGCCGAAAACGTTGCCCGGCAAGCGGAACACGTGCGGCAGCCACATCCCGGCGACGGTCGTGCTGTGGCCGAGCAGATTGCGCAACTCGATCGGCTTCGGCGAGCGGCGGCCGGCCATCCCGTAGAACACCAGACGGCCGAACGGAGCGAGCGCGGCGATGCTCTGGTCGGTCGTCGTGCCGCCGACCATGTCGAGAACGATGTCGACCCGCTTGCCGCCGTTGGCTTCCCGCAGGACTTCGGTCATGTTCTCGGCACGGGAATCGACCGCAACGTCCGCGCCGAGTTCGATCGCCAGCTCGCGCTTTTCCTCGCTGCTCGCGGTCGCGATGACGCGGCCCGCGCCCCACGCGTTCGCCAGCTGCACCGCGATCGACCCGACCCCGCCGGCCGCGGCGTGCACGACCACGGTCTCGCCGGGCTCGAGGTGGGCGTTCTTGCGCAGCATGATCCACGCGGTCGCGCCCTGGACCAGCATCGAAAGCGCGTTCAGGTCGTCGACGCCGTCCGGCACCGGGAACGTCATGGCTTCGTCGGCCGCGACGCGCTCGGCGTACCCGCCGCCGTCGTTGAGCAGCGCGACCACGCGCTTGCCGTCCGCCGTGCGCCCGACGACCTCGCCGCCCGGCACGAGCGGCAGTTTGCTCGGGGCGAGATACGAGTTCTCCGCCTGATGCGTATCCGCGTAATTCAGCCCGACGCGGTCGACCTCGATCAGCACCTGTCCCGGCCCGGCCACCGGATCGGGCAGCTCGACCGGCTTCAGCACCTCGGGACCGCCGAACTCGGTCACCTGCACAGCACGCATCTTCGCGGCTCCTCTCGCTCTTCGTGAGACATTCTGCCATATGTCTCATCGATGGAACACTTTCTGCTAACGTCTCACTCATCGATACGCCACTGTCCACCCGCACCTCGCGACCCGACGCCGTCGCGGCCTTCCGCCTCGCCCGCGCCCGGTTCCTCGCCGGAGACCGCGTCGACATGCGCGACCTGGCCGCCGACCTCGGCGTCAGCCGCGCGACCCTGCACCGCTGGGTCGGCAGCCGAGACCACCTGCTGAGCGAAATCCTGTGGGCGGAGACGGCCTCGGTGCTGGATAACGTCAGTTATGCAGGCCGCGGCGGCGACGGCATCGCGGAGGCGATCGGGGCGTTCGTGCGGACGGTCAACGCTTCCTCGCCGTTCCGAGCCTTCCTGCGCCGGGAGCCCGAGCGCGCGCTGCGGTTGCTGACGACCAAGGCGAGCTTGGTGCAGTCGCGGACCATCGAGAAGGTGCAGGCGTTGCTGTCCGACGAGGTCACGGCCGGGCGGCTGGAGTCTCCGTTGCCGGTAGCGGATCTGGCGTATCTGCTGGTGCGGGTCGGCGAGTCGTTCATCTACACCGACGCGATCACCGGCGAGGAGCCGGACGCGGAGAAGGCCTTAATAGCGGCCAAAATGCTGTTGCGCAGTCGCTAAAGTCTTCTGGTGACCGCTGTCCAGGCCATCGCCCGGATCCCCGCCGCTTCGATCGGCGAGCTGGTATCCCATCCGAAACTGCCGCTCGTCGCCGGGATCGACCAGGAGCGGCCCGCGGTGCATCTCTACTACGCCGAGAAAGTGCTGCGCGAAATCGGCGCGGTGGGGGCGGATTCCGCGGAGTACGGGAAGTTCGGCCGCTGGCCCGTCGTCGCCTGGCATCCGGAACGGCCGGAACTGGTCGTGCCCGGCAGCGGGGAAACGGTGCGCTGGACCCGGAACGGCACCTCCGTGCTGGATGTCGCCGTCTCTCTCGACGTGGCGTTCAGCCCGGACGGCCAGTCGCTGTGGACGTCGCCGACCCCACCCGAGCGCTACGACCGTTCGGACGTCATCGATCTCGACACCGGGGCCGTCATGCCTGCCCCGATGTGGGACGGCGGCATCGCCGCGCATCCGGCGGGAGGGCTGATCGCCACGAAGCAAAGCGACCAGGGCGCGAGCTTCGTGCTCTTCTCCCGTCCAGGCGACCGGCTGCGGTTCCTGGACCGGGCGCTGATTCTGGAGTCCAACTGCTGGGGCCTTCCGGTCTTCAGCTCCGACGGGCGGTACCTGGCGATTCGCGGCAACACCTACGAACACCAGGTCCTGGTATTCGAGTTCCCTTCGCTGCGCCGAATCCTGAAGACCTCGCTCAAAAGGTATTCCATCTCGTCCCAGCTCACCATCGCCTTCGGTGCACGGCCCGGCGCGCTGTGGATCGGGACGCCGTCCGGCACCTTGCTGGAGGTGGACGTCGAGCGCGACCGAACCAAGAAGCACAAACTGCTCCGCTCGGCAGTGACCGCGCTGGTCGCGACGTCGAACGGCGACCTCGTGGTCGCCGGAGACGGCGAACTCGCACTGGTGCCCGTTCCTTCTCCCCGCACCGTCGCGGATCCGGCCACCGTCGCCGAGTTCCTTGCCAGCACCAAGGAAATTCCCGACGACGGCCTGACGGAAGACCACGTCGTGCACACCGACGGTGTCGGCACTTGGCGGCCGGAGGAACTGGCCACGATCACGAAAACCGCGCCGGGCGACCCGCACTGGCTGCGGCTTCTAGCCGAAGGCAACGCCCGGAGGAGCTGACTCACTTCCGAGCCGCGAGCACCGCCGCGTAAAGCTCCTTCGTAGACACCCCGGCCGCACCAGCCACCTCGGCCGCGACGGTCTTCAGACGCTCCCCCGAGGCGACCCGCTCCGCCACCTCCGGCACCAAATCCGACACCGATGCCTGCCGAGGCGCCGCGCCCTCCAGCACCACCGAGACCTCGCCGCGCACCCCGTCCGCTGCCCACTCGGCAAGTTCCGCGAGCGTGCCGCGTTTGACCTCTTCGTACGTCTTCGTCAACTCCCGGCACACCGCGGCCCGCCGCGAACCGCCCAGTGCGGCGGCAGCGTCCGACAGCAGGGAAGCGATCCGGTGCGGCGATTCGAAGAACACGACAGTCCGGCGTTCGCTCACTAACTCCGCGAACCAATTCGACCGCTCGCCGGGCTTGCGCGGCGCGAAGCCCTCGAAGCAGAACCGGTCGCACGGCAGCCCCGACAACGCGAGTGCCGTCGTCACCGCCGACGGGCCGGGGAGGCAGGTGATCGGCAGGTCCTCCTCGACGCAAGCGGCCACGAGACGGAAGCCCGGATCGGACACGCTCGGCATCCCGGCGTCGGTCACCACCAGCACCGTCTCGCCCCCGTGCAGTGCCTCCAGCAGCTTCGGGAGCCGGGCGGTCTCGACGTCCTCGTAGAAGCTGACCACCCGCCCGGTCGGCGACACGCCGAGCGCGGAAGTGAGCCCGCGCAGGCGCCGGGTGTCCTCGGCCGCGATCACGTCCGCCGAGCCCAGCGCCTCGATCAGCCGGGCGGACGCGTCGCCGGGATCGCCCAGCGGGGTGGCGGCGAGGACGAGCCGTCCGGGCGCAGAAGTCATGGCAGTCAGCCTAACCAGACGCCGCCGGTGGATCAGGCCGTACTATCGGGCCCCGTGACCGCGCTGCTGACCCGTGCCGACGACGAGAGCGTGCGGCCGGACCCGGTCGACGCGCGCCGTCCCCCGACCGACCGCGAAGCCACCCTGCTCGGCCGGGCCATGCCCGCCGACCGGCTGCGCGGCTGGATCGTCACGATCGTGCTGACCGTGATCGGCGGCGTCGTCCGGCTGCAGAACCTTGGCCTGCCCACTGACCACGGCAGTCCCGTCTTCGACGAGAAGCACTACGTGCCCCAGGCCGCGCAGATGCTGCGCAACGGCGGGTACGAGGACAACGCCGGGTACGAGCTGATCGTGCACCCGCCGCTGGCCAAGGACTTCATCGCCTTCGGCGAGTGGCTCTTCGGCTACAACGGCTGGGGCTGGCGGCTGATGTCGGCGGTGGCAGGCACGCTGATCGTGCTGCTCACCGTGCGCGTCGCGCGCCGGCTGACCCGCTCGACGCTGCTCGGCGGCATCGCGGGCGTGCTGGTGATCTGCGACGGCGTGCTGCACCTGCAGTCGCGGATGGGGATGCTGGACATCTTCATCGCGTTCTTCGTGCTCGCCGCGTTCGCCTGCGTGCTCTGCGACCGCGACCAAGTGCGGCAGCGGCTGGCCGTCGCGGTGCGCGAGGGCTGGATCGGCGAATCGCAGTGGGGGCCGAAGCTCGGCTTCCGGTGGTGGCGGTTCGCGGCCGGGCTGATGATCGGCCTGACCTTCGGCGTCAAATGGTCGGCGCTGTACTACATCGCGGCGTTCGGCCTGCTCACCGTGTTCTTCGACGTCGCGGCCCGGCGCGCGGCGGGCGTGCAGCGGCCGTGGGTCGGGACGATCCGGCGCGACGTCGCGCCCGCGCTATGGGCGATCCTGGTCGTGCCGGTGCTGATGTACCTGGCGGCGTACTGGGCGTGGTTCGCCAGCGAGACCGCGACCGACCGGCACTACACCGAGATCAAGAACCTCGACCCGGGCATGTTCGGCTGGATCCCGCCCGCGCTGCGCTCGCTCGGCAGCTACACCGCCAACGTGCTGCATTTCCACGAAACCCTGCTGACGCCCAAGGACAATCCGCATCCGTGGGAGTCGAAGCCGTGGACCTGGCCGATGGGCCTGCGGCCGATGCTCTACTACTACGACGGCGACGTCACCGGCTGCGGCGAATCGCGCTGCCTCGGCGCGACGATGCTGATCGGCACGCCCGCGATGTGGTGGCTGGCCGTCCCGATGCTCGGCTGGGGCCTGTGGCGCTGGTTCTTCCGCGCGGACTGGCGCTACGCCGCCGTGCTCACCGGATACTTCGCCGGCTACCTGCCCTGGTTCACCAACATCGACCGGCAGATGTACTTCTTCTACGCCACGCCGATGGCCCCGTTCCTCGTGCTCGGGCTGGTGCTGGCGCTCGGGCAGATCCTCGGCAGCGCCAAACGCGGATTCGAACGCCGGGGCACCGGTCTGCTCGTCGTCTCGCTCTACGTCGGGCTGGTGGTCGCGAACTTCGCCTGGCTGTGGCCGATCCTCAACGGAATCCCGATCACGAACGCCCATTGGCAGGCGGAAATGTGGCTGCCTTCGTGGCGCTGAAGTAAGCGCCCGGCGGCACCCCCACCGCCCGGCGGAAGGCGGCGACGAACGCGCTGGCCGTCGCGTACCCGACCCGGTGCGCGACGGTCGTCATCGGCGTTCCCCGCGCCAGCAACGGCAACGCCGCGCGCAGCCGGGCTTGCGTGCGCCAGGTCCCGAACGTCATCCGGCAGTCGCGGACGAACGCGCGGGCCAGCGTCCGCTCGCTCGCGCCGACTTCGCGGCCCAGCTCGGCCAGGCTGCGCGAATCCGCGGGATCGGCGAGGACGGCGTCGGCGACGTCCCGCGCTCGCGGATCGGCCGGCGCGGGGACCACGATCGGCGCTACGTCCATCGGCTCCAGCAGATCGAACGCGACGGCTTCGGCACGGCGTCGGGCGGCGTCGCTGATTCCGTCCGCGGACAGGTGCTCCAGCAGCTCCCGCAGCAACGGCCGGACGATGACGATTCGCGGGGACGGCCAGTCGACCGGGCACTGTTCGGGATCGGCGTAGATGCCGCGCAGTTCGACGTTCCCAGCCGCGCCGGTGCGATGCCGGACCCCGGCCGGGATCCAGAGCGCGCGCGTGGACGGCAGCACCCACTGCGCGTCGCCGACCATCACCGCGGCGACCCCGCGCGCGGCCCAGACAAGCTGGTGCGCCGGATGTTCGTGCCAGGGGAACCAGGCTCCGGGCGCGATCGGGAGGTCACCGAGCAGCATCGCGCCGGTTTGACCGTACTGCGACATGAGGTGACAGCCTATCGTCTTCCGGTCAGCCAGGCTCGTCCCTAGCGTCGGGGCCATGCCGATGAACCTGATGCACCGCAAGCTCTGCAGCTCGGAAAAATGGGCCGCCGCGGTCGCCGAGGTGCTGCCGGACTGGCTCGCCCGTTTCGAGTTGGGCGACGACGTGCTCGAAATCGGACCGGGTTTCGGGGCCACCACGAGGGTGTTGATCGACGCTCTCCCACGGCTGACCGCGCTGGAAATCGACCCGGCGTCGACCCGGTTGTTGCGGGAGAAATACGGGAACCGGGCGGACATCGTGGAGGGCAGCGGTGCGGAGATGCCGTTCGAGGACGGCCGGTTCTCCGGGGTCGTGTGCTTCACGATGCTGCATCACGTGCCGACCGACGAACTGCAAGACCGGATCTTCGCGGAGGCGTTCCGGGTGCTGCGGCCCGGCGGCACCTATTGCGGCGTGGACAGCCAGCTCAGCTTCGGATTCCGGCTGCTGCACATTGGGGACACGATGAACGTCCTCGACGCGGGCACGCTGCCGGGACGGCTGGCGGCGGCCGGGTTTGAGCAGGTGCGGGTGGGGATCGAGCGCAAGCGGCTGGAGTTTTCCGCGGTGAAGCCGTCGTGAGCGGCTGCGCCGGTTAGAACCGGCTGCTCAGTCTCAGGACGTCGCGGACACTGACCGGCCTGTCGGCGTGGTGACCATGGTCTTTGTGGTGATCATGCGGCGACGGGCAGAGCAGGGTTTTCGATGGGATCCTGAGTTCGTCGCCGCGGTCGCCCGGGCGGCTTACGGCGAGAAGGTCAACGTGGTGCGGTTCTGCCGCGAGCACGGCCTGTCCCGGGACACGCACCTGGGCCGGACATACCGCCACCGTCTACTGGCAAGGCGACCGCGTCACCGTCATGACCGGTGGTGCCCTCGTCCGCCAGCTCACCGTCGGCAGATCAGTACGCTACCAACGCCTCACCAGCCAAAAACTGTCCGGAAAGTCCTGAGACAGGACAGCCGGTTAGAACCGGCGTAGCCGCTCACGAGACTCAGCGGGACGACCGGCGTGGCACGATCTGCGTGACCGGCCCGTCCAGTGCCTTGCCCTGCCGGCTCAGCCAGCCGTCGACCTCGCGCCGCACCGAGTTCAGCGTCGGGCGGCGGCGGGGCTCCGGGTCCAGCGACGCCGCCAGGATCCGGGCGTGCACCGAACGCTGCGGCAGGTGCGTGACCGGATCGGCCCGCGCCGCGGCCATCAGCGCGGCCATCGGCGTCTCGCGGGTGCCGCGCGGCGGCTGGCCGGACAGCGCGTAGCTGACCGTGGCGGCGAGCTGCCAGGCGTCCGACGCCGGGCTCGCCGGGGAACCCATCGCCTGTTCCGGCGCGACGAAATCGGGCGTGCCGATCATCATCCCGGTGGCGGTCATCTTGGAGTCGCCCTGGCTGCGGGCGATGCCGAAGTCGATGAGGTGCGCGATGCCCGCCGGGTCGAGGATGACGTTGGACGGCTTCACGTCGCGGTGCAGCACGCCCCGCTCGTGTGCCGCGACCAGCGCGCCCGCCATCGTGGACCACAGCCGGCCTGCGGCGACGTCGTCGATCGGGCCCTGTCCGTCGACCACCTCGGCGAGCGGGCGGCCCTGCAGGTACTCCATGACGAGCGCGAGCCCGTCCGGCTCCTCGACCAGGTCGTACACGCGGACGCAGTTGGGGTGGTTCACCACGGCCAGCGCCCGCGCCTCGCGCTGCATGCGCTCCTCGGTGTCGCGGTCGGGCGCGTGCGCGATCTTGAGCGCGACAGTCCGGTTGAGCTGCGTGTCGACGGCTTCCCAGACCGTGCCGAACCCGCCGTGCCCGAGCTGGCGGACGCGCCGGTACCGGCTGCTGCCCGCGTTGCGCGAACCGGGCGGCGGCGGGATCGCGCCGGGCGCGGCGGCCAGCATCCCGGCGGGCGGCGGCTCCGGAGCGGACGCCAGCGCGGTGGCCGGGTACTGCTTGTTCTGCGGCGGCGGGGGCGGCGGCAACTGCTCCCGGCGCGGCGGAGGCGGCGCGGCGGGCGGTTCGTCGCGGCGCGGCTCCGGCCGGTTGATCACCGACCACGGCGGCGGTCCGACCAGCGCGACCGGGATCAGCCCCAGGATGCTGAACGGCAGGAACCCGAGCCAGAAGTGCACGGCGGTGTTGGCCGACATGCCCGAGCTCGCGACCGCCATGACCACGAAGGGAATCCAGAAGAACCGCGACGGCCACTTCGGCCCGCGGCGGAACGCGGTGCGCGCCTGCAGCATCACGAACAGCAGCGAGCCGACCGGCAGCACGGTGAAGGCGAGCAGGTACAGCGCGTAGGACAGCTTGAGGCCGCGCGGGTAGAAGAGCGTCTCGAAGACGTTCGGTCCGCCGCCGAGGTAGGTCTTCTGCACGCCGATGAACGAGCAGTAGTTCGTGCTCAGCTTGGCGGTTTCGGAGGCGGACAGCCCGCTTACGCCGCCCGCGTTGGCCGCGCGGAAGGTCTCCGAGATGCCCGAGGCCATCAGCCACGGCAGCACCAGCACGCTGACCACGCCGATGAGCCCGAACACGGTGAGCGTCGTCGCGTCGTACCGGTTGCCGGTCCCCTTGCGGACGATCGCCACGATCAGCGCCCCGGCCGCCGGGAAGAGCGCGACGAGCGCACCCGCTGTGGTCGTCGCCCACACCCAGTCGCCGGGGCAGAACCCCGGGCCGAACAAGGTGTGCGCGAGCGAGAGCAGCGCGCTCGCGATTCCGCTCACCGGCTGGTTCCCCTCACTGTCAGTGTCGTCTTGGTGCCGCTGCGCGGCTGTTCCCCACGGTCCAGCTTAGGACGCACACGGCCTTCGCGGGGTTGCCGGGTCGCGCCGGGATCGTGATCCACTGCATCGTTCTCGCCTGACCTCGCTGACCTGCGTTCCGCCGGGGGAAAGGCCATCATGAGGGCAGATTCGGCCGTCGGAAGTCAAAGGAGACCTCGTGGGCGCGTACACCGAGACGTATCGACGCAGTCTGGACGACCCCGAGCGGTTCTGGCTCGAAGCGGCCCGGGCGATCGACTGGACGCAGCGGCCCACCCGCGCGCTCGACTCGTCCGCCGCGCCGTTCTACCGCTGGTATCCCGACGGCGAGCTGAACACCTCCTACAACGCGCTCGACCGGCACGCGGACGGCGGCCGCGGCGCGCAGGACGCGCTGATCTGGGATTCGCCGGTCACCGGCCGCAAACGCCGCTACACCTATGCCGAGTTGCGGGACGAGGTCGCGACCTTCGCCGGCGCGCTCGCGTCGCTCGGGGTGACCCGCGGCGACCGCGTGATCCTTTACCTGCCGATGATCCCGCAGGCCGTCATCGCGATGCTCGCCTGCGCGCGGATCGGCGCGGTGCACTCCGTGGTGTTCGGCGGGTTCGCGCCGAAGGAACTGGCCGCGCGGATCGAGGACGCCAAGCCGAAGCTGATCCTCGCCGCGTCGTGCGGGATCGAGCCGACGCGGGTCGTCGAGTACAAGCCGATCATCGACGCCGCTCTCGAGACCACCGAGCACCAGCCGGACCACGTCGTGGTGTTCCAGCGCGAGCAGGCGCGCGCGGAACTGTCCGGCGCCGACCTCGACTGGACCGAACTCGTCGCCGACGCCGACCCGGTCGATCCGGTTCCGGTGAAGGCGACCGACCCGCTGTACATCCTCTACACGTCCGGCACCACCGGGCGGCCGAAGGGCGTGGTCCGCGACGCGGGCGGGCACGCGGTCGCGCTGGCGTGGTCGATGGGCGCGCTGTACGACGTCCACGCCGGGGACGTGTGGTGGACGGCTTCCGACGTCGGCTGGGTCGTCGGGCATTCGTACATCGTCTACGCGCCGCTGCTGGTCGGCGCGACAACCGTGCTGTACGAAGGAAAACCCGTCGGAACCCCGGACGCGGGCGCGTTCTGGCGGGTCATCTCCGAGCACGGCGTGCAGGCGCTGTTCACCGCGCCGACGGCGTTGCGCGCGGTCAAGAAGATGGACCCGGACGCGGACGAGCTCAAAAAGTACGACCTGTCCCGGTTCCGCACCCTGTTCATGGCGGGCGAGCGGCTCGACCCGGAGACCTACCACTGGGCGCACGACATCCTCGGCACGCCGGTCGTCGACCACTGGTGGCAGACCGAAACCGGCTGGCCGATCGCGGCGAACCCGCGCGGGCTCGAACCGATGCCGGTCAAACCCGGGTCGGCGACGAAACCGGTGCCCGGCTGGGACGTGCGCATCCTCGACCAGGCGGGCGAGGAACTCCCGGCGGGCCGCGAGGGCGCGATCACGCTGAAACTGCCGCTGCCGCCGGGTTCGCTGCCGACGCTGTGGGGCGACGACGAGCGCTACCGCGAGGCGTACCTGTCGCGCTACCCCGGCTACTACCTGACCGGCGATTCGGGCTACCTCGACGAGGACGGCTACCTGTTCGTCATGGGCCGCACCGACGACGTGATCAACGTGGCCGGACACCGGCTGTCGACCGGCTCGATGGAAGCCGTGCTGGCCTCGCACCCGGCGGTCGCGGAGTGCGCGGTGATCGGGGTCGCGGACCAGCTGAAGGGGCAGGTACCGCGTGGTTTTGTCGTGCTGAAGTCCGGGGTGGAGGTGCCCGAGGAGCAGTTGCGGGACGAGTTGGTGGCGCTGGTTCGCCGGGACATCGGGCCGGTGGCGGCGTTCCGGGACGTCTCCGTGGTCAGCGCGTTGCCGAAGACACGCTCGGGGAAGATCTTGCGCAAGACGATGCGCGGGATCGCGGACGGACGCGACGAGGTGATTCCGTCGACTATCGAGGACCCGTCGGTGCTCGACGCGTTGCGGGCGATTCTGCGACCCTGAGGACCGACACGGAGAGGTTTTCTCAGCAGCGCGGTGTGTGGCGGGTTCGCGGTGGCGGTGTTTGCCGGGCGCTGCGGGCACCGGCCGCCGAGCCGCGCCGGACGGTTTCACTCCCGCTGAGTCCGTGAAGGGCTCCTTGAGGGAATCTGATTCCCGCAAGGAGCCCTTCACGGACTTCGCCAGCGCGTGCCAGCCCCACGAGCGCGGTGCGTGAAGCTGTCCCTAGCCGATGGGCGGGACCCGCCGCACACCACAGCTGCTGAAAACCCCCAATGCGGCATTGGGTGCATGCGACGCACCCAATGCGGCGTTCGGTGCGTCCAGCGCACCCAATGCGGCATTGGGGCGCCGCAGGCATCCCGGCGAACGGGACATCAGGTGCCAGCCGACCCTTTCGGGCGTTGTCAGCCCGCCCGGAGTGGTCTATACCTCTTGGAGTCCGCCTTCTCCGCGACGCGACCGGAGGTATGCCGTGAGGAAGACCCTGTCCAGGGCCGTGCTTGGGGTGACCGTGCTCGGGCTCGCCGCGGTGGGAGTGCCCGGGCCGGCCGCGGCGAGTCCCGCGCCCAGTGAACGGCAGGTCACCGACCTCGTACCGGTCCCGGTGCATGCCGTGGCGAAGGCGGACGCCACCTTCCGGCTCACTCCGCTGACGGTGATCCGCGCCGGGCACGGCACCGGCGACGTCGCCGGGTACCTGCGCGGCCTGTTGCGGCCCGCGACCGGGTTCCCGCTGCCGGTCGTCCCGGTGAGTCCGGGGCTGTCCGCGATCTCGCTCGACCTCGGCCACGCCGACCCGCGCGTCGGCGACGAGGGGTATCAGCTCGACGTCACGAAGAACGGCGTCCGGCTGCGCGCCAACACCTCCGCCGGGCTGTTCACCGGCGTCCAGTCGCTGCGGCAGCTGCTGCCGTCGGCGATCGAGGCGAAGACCGTGCAGCACCGCGCGTGGACGATCGCCGGCGGCAGCGTCCTCGACTACCCGCGCTTCGCCCACCGCGGCGCGATGCTCGACGTCGCGCGGCATTTCTTCACGCCGACGCAGGTGAAGAAGTACATCGACCAGATCGTCCAGTACAAGATCAACACGCTGCACCTGCACCTCAGCGACGACCAGGGCTGGCGCATCGAGATCAAGAGCTGGCCGCGCCTGGCGACCGAAGGCGGCAAGACCGCGGCCTACGGCGACCCGGGCGGTTACTACACCCAGGAGCAGTACCGCGACATCGTCGCCTACGCCGCGAGCCGGCACGTGACGGTCGTGCCGGAGATCGACATGCCCGGGCACACCAACGCAGCCCAGTCGGTCTACGCGGAGCTGAACTGCGACGGCGTCGCGGTCCCGCCGCGCACCGACATCGAGGTCGGTTACAGCTCGCTGTGCATCAATTCGCCCACCACGTACCGATTCGTGGAGGACGTGATCCGCGAACTCGCCGCGATCACGCCCGGCAAATACATCGGGATCGGCGGCGACGAAGCACATTCGACGCCCGCCGCGGACTACAAAACCTTCTACGAGAAGGTAAGCCCGATGGTCGCGAAGTACGGCAAGCTGATCACCGGCTGGCACGAAATCGCGAAGACTCCGTTGCCGACGTCCGCCGTGCCGCAGTACTGGGACCAGGGCGGCCCGAACGAGGACGTGGCCGCCGCCGCGGCGCGCGGGAACAAGTTCGTCATGTCGCCCGCCAACCACGCGTATCTCGACATGAAGTACACGGAATCGACAAAACTGGGCCAAGATTGGGCCGGCCTGGTCGAAGTCCGCGACGCCTACGAATGGGACCCGGCGACGCTCGTTCCGGGGGTCGAGGAGAAGTCCGTGGCCGGGGTCGAAGCTCCATTGTGGACGGAAACCATCCGGACCAATGACGACATCGAGTACATGGCCTTCCCGCGCCTGCCCGGCGTCGCGGAAATCGGCTGGTCGCCGCGAGCGTCCCGGACCTGGGACGGCTACCGGGACCGCATCGCCAAGCAGGCACCGCGCTGGGAGGCGCAGGGAATCGACTTCTACCGCTCACCCCAGGTCGACTGGAAGTAACCCCTTCGCCCGGTCCACTTTGGACTTAATGCCTTTGCGATAGCTTTCGGGCAGCGCGGTCGACGTCAGCACGCGCTCGGCCAGCTCCAGCATCGGCGCCGGGTCGGGCAACTGCGCGTAATTCGCCGAAGTGACCAGGAAGGTCTCCGCGACGGTCGGTCCCTCGGCCCGCTCCACGACCTCGAGCGGACCGGCCGTCGGGACCGTGCCCGGCCGCAGCACGCGCAGGTACCAGCCGCAGCGATTCGTGCTGATCATCGCGGGAACGACGTCCTTGCGCCCGGTCCGCATCGCGAGCTTGAAACACGGGTGCCGCGGCTGGGCGATCTGCACGAGCGCGTCGCCCCAGGCCCAGACGTCGCCGATCCGCGCGTCGGTCTCGAGCGCGCCTTCGACGGACAGGTTCTCGCCGAAGTCACCGTGCGCCACGGAGAACCCTTCCGCGGTCCACACCGAGTAGTGCTCGATCGGGTAGACGTAGACGGCTTTGTCGGGCCCGCCGTGCACGGAGAGGTCCGCTTGACGGTCCCCGGAGAGGTTGAGTTCGGACAGTGCCAGCTCTGGAGTGGCGACCCGGGTTTTCCGGATGGCGCTCAGAACGGGCTGGTCCCGCTGGTGGCCGAGGACGGTCGGCTCGCCTGCGTAGACGTCTTTCAGCGACAGCATGGGATGAACCTAGCAAGGGGTCCCGACTATTTCGACGGATCCGGGAAGCCAGAGGTCAGACTGCGCGCGTAGACCGTCTCCTCGATGCCCGGCTTCACGAATACCGAAAATTTCGCGTGGTACGGCGTCTCGAGGTGGGTGTACAGGTCAGCCTTCGCCTTGGGATCGTAGGTCCAGCCGAACTGCCGCATCTCGTCCGCGTCGAACGGAGGCCGCGGCTCGGGGTCTCTGACCGGCCACTTGCGGGTCGGGTTCGCCGGATCGTCGCCGTACTGCTTCAGGAACTTGTCCACGCAGGACTTCGACGCGACGAAGGCGAACGCGAGCCGTTCGGTGAGCCGCGGCTGGACGTCGAAATGGAACTCCTTGACCGCGGGTCCCGCTGGCCACCGCATCCGGCGACTACCGCGACGGAAAAGAGAATCGCGGCTATCGATTTCTTTGTCATTTTCCCTGCGACGATTACTAGTTCGGGTAACCGGTCGTCAGACTATAGGCGTACACCGTCTCCTCGGCACCCTGTTTGACGAACACCCAGAACGACGAGCCATTCGGTGTCCGGAAACCGTGGTACAGAGCGGAGCGCTGCTTCAAGTCATAGGTCCAGCCGTATCGCTCCGACTTGTCCGCTCCGAACGGCGGAAAGTTGTCGTCCCGAGGCCATTTCAGCCCCGGGTGAGCAGGGTCCGCACCGTACTTCGTCAAAAAGCCGTCCACGCAGGACTTCGATGCCACGAAAGTGAACACCAGATGGTCCCGAAGCCGGGGCTGCACGTCGAACCGGAAAGCCTTGGTCGGACACGACGGCAACGCGATCGCGTACCGCGCGGCAGCCTCTTCCCAGCTCACTCCGTCCTCGCTGCCGGGATACGCCCGAGGATCCGGCGGCCCGCTACACCCGGCCGCCACCAGGGCGAGAAGAACGACAACAGCACACTTCTTCTCGCAGAAATCAGTCAACCCCCGAACCACAAGGAAGCTTAATGGTGCGCTCAACCAGCCGTCAACAAACAAACGGCGGCACCCGGTGAGCGGGAAACACTCACCGGGTGCCGCCGTAGCGGACCTGTCCGGTTATCCGTTCAGCTCAGCCGACTCCTCGTCGCTGAGCAACCGGGACCGGATCAGGAACCGCACCCCCTCCGGAGCCTCCAAAGAGAACCCGCTCCCCCGTCCCGGCACCACGTCGATCGTCAGGTGCGTATGCCGCCAGTACTCGAATTGCGGACCGGACATCCATACCGGCACCGCGTCGATGCCCTCCACCGTCAGGTCGCCCAGATGGACGTCGCGAGCTCCGACCCGGAATTCGCCGGCCGGGTAGCACATCGGGGCGCTGCCGTCGCAGCATCCGCCGGACTGGTGGAACATCACCGGTCCGTGGACTGGCACCAGCCGCCGCAGGAGGTCGGCGGCGGCTGGGGTCAGGTCCACCCGCTGCGGCATCAGAAGAAGCCCAGCGCCTGGTCGGAGTAGGAGACCAGCATGTTCTTCGTCTGCTGGTAGTGGTCCAGCATCATCTTGTGGTTCTCGCGGCCGATGCCGGACGCCTTGTAGCCGCCGAAGGCCGCGTGTGCCGGGTAGGCGTGGTAGTTGTTCACCCACACGCGGCCGGCCTGGATGTCGCGGCCCGCGCGGTAGGCGGTGTTGCCGTCGCGGGACCAGACGCCGGCGCCGAGGCCGTACAGGGTGTCGTTGGCGATCTTCAGCGCGTCGTCGTAGTCGTCGAACTTCGCCACGGACACCACCGGGCCGAAGATCTCCTCCTGGAAGATGCGCATCTTGTTGTCGCCCTCGAACACCGTCGGCTGGACGTAGTAGCCGCCGGACAGGTCGCCGCCGAGGTCGGACTGCGCGCCGCCGGTCAGGACCTTCGCGCCCTCCTGCTTGCCGATGTCGATGTAGGACAGGATTTTCTCGAGCTGGTCGTTCGAGGCCTGCGCGCCGATCATCGTCTCGGTGTCGAGCGGGTTGCCCTGCTTGATCTTCTTCACGCGCTCGACCGCGTCGCCGAGGAACCGGTCGTAGATGCCGGACTGGATCAGCGCGCGCGACGGGCAGGTGCAGACCTCGCCCTGGTTCAGTGCGAAGAGCGCGAAGCCCTCCTGCGCCTTGTCGTAGAACGCGTCGTTGGCCGCGGCGACGTCGTCGAAGAAGATGTTCGGGCTCTTGCCGCCCAGCTCGACCGTCACCGGGATGATGTTTTCGCTGGCGTACTGCAGGATCAGCCGCCCGGTGGTGGTCTCGCCGGTGAACGCGACCTTGCGCACGCGGTTGCTCGACGCGAGCGGTTTGCCCGCCTCGACGCCGAAGCCGTTGACGATGTTCAGCACGCCCGGCGGGATCAGGTCGCCGATGATCGACAGCAGCAGGTGGATCGACGCCGGGGTCTGCTCGGCGGGCTTCAGCACGATCGCGTTGCCCGCGGCCAGCGCCGGGGCGAGCTTCCAGACCGCCATCAGCAGCGGGAAGTTCCACGGGATGATCTGCGCGACGACGCCCAGCGGCTCGTGGAAGTGGTAGGCGACGGTGTTGTCGTCGATCTGCGAGATGCCGCCCTCCTGGGCGCGCAGCGCGCCGGCGAAGTAGCGGAAGTGGTCGATCGCGAGCGGGATGTCCGCGGCGAGGGTCTCGCGGACCGGCTTGCCGTTCTCCCAGGACTCGGCGACCGCGATCTTCTCGAGGTTCTGCTCCATCCGGTCGGCGATCTTGAGCAGGATGTTCGCGCGCTCCTCGGGCGAGGTGCGGCCCCACGCGGGCGCGGCGCCCTCGGCCGCGTCGAGCGCCCGGTCGATGTCGGCCGCCGTCCCGCGGGCGATCTCGGTGAAGGTCTTCCCGGTCACCGGGGTCGGGTTCTCGAAGTACTGCCCGCCGGCCGGCGCGACGTATTCGCCGCCGATGTAGTGGTCGTAGCGGGTCTCGTAGTCGACGACGGAGCCGTCGGTGTTCGGTGCGGCGTATACGGCCATCTTGCCCTGCCTCGTTGCTGGTCGGTGACGGTCGGCGGCGACCGTAGGCCGGGCAACGTTGCGCCGACGTTGCAGCCTTGTGACCAGGGTCTCTACTCTCGTGGACGTGGCAGAGGCGCCCGAACCCGACCTGTTGCGCGATCCGGAGTCGTACGCGCGGCTGCTCCGGCATGTCCGCGAGGCGGTGCTGTCCGGGTCCACCTCGCCGCGTTCGCCGCGCTCGGTGGTGTCGGCGTCGTGGGAACGCTCGCTGGCCGCGCGCGTCGACCCGGACGCCGGCGAGGCCCCGCTGATCTGCGAGGCGGACGAGCTCTCCGACCTGCGCGCGGAGCATCCGCTGGCCCCGGTGCTGCCGCTGTTGCGCGAGATGCTGGTGAGCATCGCCGACGACGCCGAGCACATGATGATCGTGACCGACGCGAACGGGCTCATCCTGTGGCGGGAGGGCGCGACCGGCGTGCTGCTGCGCGCGGACCAGGTCGCGCTCACCGAGGGCACGCGGTGGAGCGAAGAGGCGATCGGCACGAACGCGATGGGCACCACGCTCGCGACCGGGCAGCCGGTGCAGATCTACTCCGCCGAACACCTCGTCCGCCGCTATCACACGTGGACCTGCGCGGCGGCCCCCGTACGCGATCCGGACACCGGCGCGTTGCTCGGTTCGATCGACGTCAGCGGACCTCTGCGCACGGTGCATCCGGCGATGTTGTCGCTGGTCACGGCCACCGCGCAGCTCGCCGAGGGGCGGTTGCGAGCGCAGCTGGCGGTCCGCGACGAGAAGGTGCGGCGGGCGAACATGCCGCACCTGGCGTCGTTGCGCGGACGCCCCGGCGCGCTCCTTTCAGCGGGCGGACGGGTGCTGGCCGCCGAAGCGTGCACCCTTCCGTCCACTGTGGAGGTACGGAAAGGCGGCGGCACCGTGACGCTCCCGGACGGCCGGATCGCCACCGTCGACCCGCTCGACGACGGCTACCTCCTGCGGATCGCCACGTCCGGCTCCGCGACCCGGCGGAAGTTGTCGCTCGAGTACCTCACCGATGGCCCTGGATCGACCACTGTGGACGGTCGGGACATCCCGTTCACCCTGCGGCACGCCGAATTGCTGACTCTGCTTGCGCTTCAGCCGCGCGGTTTGTCGGCGGAGAAGCTGGCGCTGCAGCTGTACGGCGAGACCGGCAATCCGGTGACCGTGCGCGCCGAGATCCACCGGTTGCGCACCCAGCTCGGCACCGGGGTGTTGCAGACGCGCCCGTACCGCCTCGCGGCCACGGTGGACGCGGATTTCCTGCGCGCCAAAGCAGCTCTGCGCGCCGGGGACGCCGCGGCGGCGGTCCGGTCGTTCCAGGGCCCGCTGCTCGCGGAGTCGGAATCGCCCGCGATCCTGGAGGAACGCGAGTCGATCAGCGCGCAGGTCCGGCAGCTCGCGTTGAACAGCCGGGACGCGGACACGTTGTGGGCGTTCTGGGAAACCTCCTGTGGTGTCGATGATCTGGCGATCCTGGACGCGCTGGCCTCGGTGCTCGAACCGTCGGATCCGCGGTTGGCGGCGGTGCGGACGCATCGGGCCCGGCTGGGTTGATTCTTACCGTGCCACAGCAGTCTCCCTGATCGCCTCGTCCACCGGAGCCGGGTAATTCAGCTCCAAATACAACTCCCGCAGCAACAAGCCGTCCATGTGCTGCACCGTCAGCCCCGGCTGTTTTCCGCTCAGCCCGTTGAGAAATCCGCCGAGCTTGAACGCACCGCGCACCGGCCAGGAGGGCATGGGCCGGACCCGGCGCGGTCGTCCCGCTGCTGCCGCCAGCCGGGCGAACATGTCCGCCCACTGGAGATTTTCCTCTGCTACCGGGACATCCGCGCCGGATGCTTGCTCCAGCGCGTCCACCGTCGCGACGCCAACGCCGCGCGCACTCGTCGCCGCGGTCCCGCCGGGAGGCGCGAAGAGCGGCGAGTTGGAACGGACCCACTTGACGATCGGCACCGACCACTGCGGCACCCGGTCCTCCGCAACGCCGAAGACAAACGGCACCTCGATCACCGCCACCGGCAACCCCGGCCCAGCCGTTTCGCGCGCGACGCGGGCCTGCTCCAGCCGACTACGCACGTACGGATGCTTCGCGGCCAACCCCCACTCAGGGTGTACGCGGTCGAAGTACGTGTAGTACGACCCGAGCACCGCCGCGCGCGTACAGCCTGCTTCGCGCGCCGCGCGCAACAACGCGGCGACAGGCGCGACGTTGCCCGCGCGCAGCCGAGGCTCGACCGGTCCGCGGCCGACCGCACGGTCGTCCATGCCACCGCCGAAGACGACACCGTCGTGTCCGTCGAGCGCCTCGCGCAACTCCGCGTGCGAAGCCTTCGAGACGTCGAGCGTCCGGTCGATGCCTGCACGCGCCGTCCGCGCGACGGCGGTCGTTTCGTGCCCGCGGTTCCGCAGTTCGTCGAGCACATGCTGGCCCAGCAGTCCGCTGCCGCCCACCACCAAGATCTTCATGGTCCGTTCCATTCGGGCTTGTCGTCAGCCGCACTGCATCAAGCAGCGGGCAGCGTCGAACCGGCCTGCCTTCAAATCGTCCGGCCGGATGAGCCAGTACAACATTCCGACGTCGCCCCACATCATGTCGGTTTCCTCGGCGCTGTCGAACTGGGCGAGCAGCACCCAGCGGGCCGCTTCCTCCTTGTGCCGCGGATCTTCCCACCCGCCCTCGAGCACTTCCGCCGCGATCTCGTTCTCCACGGCACCCTGGACTGGTGCGGCAAGGCCGCCGACCTGATGCCGCCGCGTGCCCTGGGCGACTTCCCACGTCATCTCCCCGAACACATCGGTGCCTGACCGCCCAGGACCGAGGACCGTCTTGACCGCTTCGGCCAGAGACTCTCCGCTCGCGATCGTGGTGTGGTCCAGCAGGAAGTGCTCTCGTTCCGGCGCGGTGGCCACGATTTCCGCGAAAACGTCCCGGCGCGGGTACGGATCGAGGCCGGACGGGGGCGTCCGTTCGGCGACGGGAGTGCCTGCGGGCACGAAGAGCACTCGGTACCCGTCGGCATCGCGGGGCAGATCGTGCTGGTAGCGATCGGGGGTGTAGCGGCCGTCGAAGCAGAAGAACAACAGCGTTCCGGCCTCCGGCAGCGGGATGGTCACGAACTCGCGCGGCAGCGTCGCGCAGTCCACCGCGGCGACGAACGTCAGCGGCCCATGGTCCGCCCAGGCAGGCCATTCCACCGCTTCCGGCAACGCCGGGTTTCCGCCGAGCTGCCCCACCCGTGGACCGGTGCCGCGGGACACCAGCCGGATTCCGGGTTGAAACAGCTCGATCCATTTCGCCGCCACCTCAGCGGGCAGCCGATCCTGAGCGAGAGCGCTGAGTCGATCTTTCCATGCCGTCACTCCGTCATGATGGCGCGGCACACCGACAAAAACGCTCGAGCAGCTTGCCCGGCAGAGGTCTTCGCTGCCCCTGCCGGGCCCCGCGATCAGCGGAAGATCACGTCCGAGCAGGAGTAGAAGGCCTCGCCGGAATCGGGCCAATGGCGTTGCCAGATCGAGTAAATCAAGTGCCGGCCGGTGCGCCCGCCGGGGATGTTCGCCTGGAGCTGGTAGGCGTTGCCCGCGATCGGCGGGTTGTCCTGCTTGTAGAACGGGGTGTCTTCGAGGTCGGACCACTTGAGCGGTTTCGTCGGGTCATAGCCCGGCTTGGTGACGTACAGCTCGAAGGTGCCCTCGTGCGCGGCGGTCAGCTGGTACTGGAAGGTGTACGGGCCGCTGCTCGGCAGCGTGGTCGCCGGCCAGTCGTCGCGGGCGAGGTCGAGCCCCTTGTACTTGTCCCGGCCGGCACTGCACAGCTTGCCGTCCGGAATGATCTCGCGGCTGCGGCCGCTGGCGTCGCCGATGTTGACCTCGTCCCAGTCGTAGATCGGCCAGCTGTCGCCGACCGCGATGGCGGCCTTGCACGCGGCGGACTGCGGATTCTCCGGACCCTCCTGGAAACACTGCATGATCCGGCTGATCGGGTTGCCCATCGAACCGTGCGCGAGTGCGGGAACGGCGGTGAACACCGAAACCGTCCCGAGCACGGCGGTCAGTATCCCGACTTTGACGGCGGAGCGGGAAAACTTCATCGCGGGTTCCTCTCATGAGAGGTCTAGACCAAACCCACGGTAAGGGCGCGGCAGCGGCGCGCTGTAGACCCGAAAGTCGGGCGCCCCCGAGGTAGACACCGTCTACCTACTTTGATAGACAGTGTCTACAAGATGAACCAGGGGTTACGGAGAGCGGAATGGGTTTCCACACGTTCGTCGCCGTCGGCGACAGCTGCGCGGAGGGGCTGGACGATCCCTACCCGGATCACAGCCGGTACCGCGGCTGGGCGGATTACGTCGCCGGGCGGCTCGCGCGCGACGAAACCGCGTTTCGCTACGCCAATCTCGCCGTTCGCGGGCGGCGGCTGGACCAGATCGCCGCGGAGCAGTTGCCCGCGGCCGAGCGGCACGAACCGGATCTGATCGCGTTGTTCGGCGGCGGCAATGACGTGATGAGCCGCGGCTGGGACGCTCGCACGGTCGCTCGGCGCGTCGACGCCGCGATCCGGCAGTGCACCCAGATCGCGCCCACCGTCGTCACCTTCACCTTGAGCGACATCGCGCATCGCATGCCGCTCGGCGGGCGGATGCGACAGCGGGTCACCGCGCTCAACGACGCCATCCGCGAGGCTTCGGTCAGCTACGGCGCGAAGCTCGTCGACCTGTGGCCGGACCAGGCCGCGCACGATTCGCGCTACTTCGGGCCGGACCGGCTGCACCTGTCGCAGGCCGGGCATCTGCGCGTCGCCGGGCACGTGCTCGACCGGCTCGGCGTCACGCACGACGGCAGCTGGCTGCGGCCGCTTCCTGGCGCTCCGGCCCAGGGCAGCGCGATCGCCGACCTGCGCTGGCTGTGGCAGGAGGTGCTGCCGGTCGGGATCACGCGGCTGCGCAACCGGCTCACCGGCCGGTCCCCTGGCGACGGCTTCGTGCCGAAGCGTCCGGAGCTGCTGCCGGTGGCCTTCTCCGAAGCTCAGGTATGAGCGCGCGACAGCGGTTGATCCGCACCGCAGCGGATCTCCTCGTCGGCTCCGGCGTCGAGGCCGTGACGTTGCGCGGTATCGCGAAGGCGGCAGGCGTGTCGCACGGTGCGCCGCTTCGCCACTTCTCGGGACGCGCGGAGTTGCTGTCCGCGGTAGCGACGCTTGGCTTCACACAGCTGCTCCATCGCGGCGCACAGTTGCCCGACGGCACCCCGCGCGAACGCGTCACGGCCGCCTGTCACGCGTACGTCGACTTCGCGGTGGCGAACCCCGCCATGTTCGAGCTGATGTTCCGTCGCGACCTCATCGACCCGGAGGAGCCAGGGCTGGTCGCGGCCAGCAGCGCCGTCTTCGACACCTTCGCCGAACTAGTGCGGCTCGACCGCGCCGAAGCGGACGACGATCGACTGCGTCCGGGTACGGATCCTCGGCTGGTCGCGGCGTCGCTGTGGGCAGCGCTGCACGGTCTCGCACAACTGTGGTTGTGGGGCGGGTTGGCCGGAGCCAGCTTCGCGCCTTCGCCGGAATCGGCGTTGGCGGTGACGCTCGACGCGTATCTGGGGTGAAGCTCAGCGGAGAGCCCGGAATCCTCCCCACCCCTGGCTCTCCGCCGAACAGCGGGAATGGATGACCATTCAAAAACGACCGTAACCGCTCGATCGCGTCCGCGGAATCCGCCCTTCGCCGCAGCCTCGGGTAAACCCTGGCGGTAGGCGGCCTGCCGCGATCGCGGTACGGAATTGGGAAACCGCCGGTCAGGCAGGTAGTTTCGGGCGCGTGATGCGGATCCTGCGGGCGCGGCCGCTGTGCACGGATTCGCTGCTGGCGGCTGCGGTCGGACTATTCCTTTTCGCCGGAGCGGCGGTCCACCACGGCTCCCTCGGCGATCGGCCGGGGCTGTTCGGGCTGCTGCTCGCCGCGGCGGGCGCGGTGCCGCTGGTGGTCCGCCGGCGCTACCCGATCACCGTGCTGCTCGCGGTGACCCTGCTGGTCGGCGCGTTCGCGCTGGCCGGGTACCGCGCGACGCTCGGCCGTCCTGACCTGCTGATCGCCGCGTACACCGTGTGGGCGCGCTATCCGGTCCGGCAAGCCTGGCCGCCGTCGCTGTTCGCGGTGGCCGGGTTCGATGTCACGATGCTCGTCGGCGACAGTTCGAATCCGATCGGCGACACGGTGATCGCGGTGCTGCAAGCGTCCGCGACCGTCCTTATTGGACACTCGGTCTACCTCCGCGGGCTCGCCCTGCACGCGACCGCGGAACGGGCCGACCGCGCCGAACTGGCGGTCGTCGAGGAGCGGCTGCGCATCGCCCGCGAGCTGCACGACGTTGTCTCGCACCATCTGTCGGTGATCTCCGTGCAGGCCAACCTCGCGCGGTACGTCTTCGAGTCCGCGCCGGACACCGCACGCGGCGCGCTCGACACGATCACCGGCACGACCACCGAGGCGCTGGACGAACTCCGCCGCCTGCTCAGCGTGCTGCGGCCGCCGCACCACGAGCCGGGCGAATACCGTCCACAGCCGGGTCTCGAAGAGCTTCCCTCGCTGGTCAGCCGGGTCCGCGAGGCCGGGCTGACCGTGCGGCTGCGCGTCGCCGGAACGCCGCGGACGTTGCCGTCGGGGCAGCAGCTGTGCGCGTACCGGGTCGCGCAAGAAGCGCTGACGAACGTCTTGAAGCACGCTCCGGAATCCTTCGCGACGCTGGACGTCGAGTACCTGTCCGACGCACTGCGGCTGAGCGTCGCCGACTCCGGCGGCGGACCGCGCTCCGACGGCAATCCCGCCGGTCACGGCCTCGTCGGCATGCGGGAACGGGCGCGTATGTACGGTGGCGAGATCGAAATCGGGCCTCGCGAACCGGCGGGGTTCGAGGTGGTGCTGACCCTCCCGTACTCGGACCGGACCGGCGGAGAACCGAAGTGACCAGTGTGCTCGTGGTGGACGACCAGGATCTCGTCCGCGCCGGGCTCGTCGCGCTGCTCAACGCCGCGCCGGGCGTCGAGGTCGTCGGCGAGGCGCGCGACGGGATCGAGGCCGTGCACGAGGCGGCGCGACTGCGGCCCGAGGTGATCCTGATGGACATCCGGCTGCCCGGTCTCGACGGCGTGTCGGCCACCGCCCGCATCCTCGCCGGGCCGGACCACCCGCGCGTACTGATCCTGACCGTCTTCGACCTCGACGAATACGTGTACCGCGCGCTGCGGGCCGGTGCGGCCGGATTCCTGCTGAAGGACAGCCCGCCGGAGACGCTGATCTCCGGCATCCAGGCAGTGGCGCGCGGGGACATGCTGTTCGGCCCGACGATCACGCGGCGGCTGGTCGAGGCTTACACGAGCGCGCCGCCCGCGGAGCCCGCGCCGGAACTGAGCGCGCTGACCGAACGCGAACGCGAGGTGCTCCGGCTGGTCGGCACGGGGATGCCGAACGCGGAGATCGCGGCCCGGCTGCTGGTCAGCGAGGCGACGGTGAAGACGCACCTCAACCGGCTGATGCCCAAACTCGGCATCTCCAGCCGAGCGCAGGCGGTCGTCGTCGCTTACGAAACCGGGTTGGTGCGGCCAGGGCGGTAGCCGAATCCACGGCGCAGCACGCGTTCTCCCCGGCTTTCGTCCCTCCAATGTGGACAGTAACCCTCGGCTGACAGCCGCGACCAGGCCGTTCGGACCCGAGCCGACCACGGCTGCGACGAACCGGGCGCCCAGTGTCACTCCCGAACATCTGATCGAATATTGTCGTACCCCACGCCTACCGTGCACCCCATGCCGGTCCGCACGGGCCGCGCCTGCTGGAGAGGGGGGGGGTCATGCCCGACCACGACACGTTGCTGGAGCGCGTGCGGAAGCTGCTGGCCAAGGCCGAGGACCCGGCCGTCACGCCCGCCGAAGCCGAGCTGTACAACACCAAAGCGGCGCAGCTGATCGCGCGGCACGGGATCGACAACGCGATGCTCGCCGCGTCCGGGCAAAGCGGCGACGACATCACGGTGCTGAAGCTGCCGATCTCCAATCCGTACAGCCGTGACAAAGCCAGCCTGCTCACCAGCATCGCGTACCCGTTGCGCTGCCGGACCTTGCTGCACCGGGTCGGCCAAGGGGTCGAAGAGGTCACCGTGTTCGGCTTCCGCACCGACCTCGCGCGGGTCGAGCTGCTGTTCACCAGCCTGTTGCTGCAGGCGAGCACGCAGCTCACGCGGGTGCGGCCGGAGGAACGGGTGTTCCGCGAATCGCTGGCGGCGTACCGGCGGACGTGGCTGCACGGTTTCGCACGTGCGGTGCACGAACGGCTGACCGCGGCGGAAGAGAACGCCGCGCGGACGTACTCCGATGTCGCCGGCGGGAAGTCTGCGGAACTGGTGGTGCGGGACCGGACGGCGCTGGTGCAGCAGGCCTTCGACCGCGAGTACGGCGACCTGCGCTCGGCGGCCCCGCGACGGTTGTCGGGGTCCGGATACCGGGAGGGGCACCGGGCCGGGACCCGGGCGAATCTCGACCCGGCGGCGCTGGGAAGGCGGCGGTCAGCGCTTCCGGTGCGCTGACCTGGAGGGTGTCGTGCTGCGCATCGAAGACCTCGCCGCCCGGCCGGACCTGCGCGTTCCCGCGCTCCAGCTGGGATTCGTCGGCGGGGAGTTCCTCGGCCAGGGCCTCACCGCCGGGCTGGCGAGCTCGAGGCGGATCGCCCCGGAGTTCTTCCTGGTCCTCCTCGACGAGGACGTACCGGTAGCGCGAGCGGCGGCGATTCCCGTCGCCTTCCCCACCCCGGAGCGAACTGAACTGCCTGACCACGGCTGGGACGGTGCTCTCGTCTGGGCCGCCGAAGACCACCTCGACAGACGGGCACCCACCACGCTGGTCGCGCTGGAGGTGTACGTCGCGGAATCCGCGCGCGGGCAAGGGATTGCCGCCCAAGCGCTCGTGGAGTTGCAGAACCGGGCGCGCCGGGCCGGGCTTTCCCGGCTGGTCGTGCCGGTGCGGCCCACCGGCAAACCGCCCTTGGAGTCCATTGTGGACTATCTCGGCCGGGGCACCGATCCGTGGCTGCGCAGTCACGAGCGGCTGGGCGCGAAGTTCCGGAAGATCGCGCCGTTCGCGATGACCGTCACCGGCACGCTCGCGCAGTGGGAGCAGTGGACCGGCATCCGGCTCGAAGACGGACACACCGTCGTGCCCGGCGGAATCGCCCCGGTGCTGGCGTCGACGGAACAGGATCTGGGCGTGTACGTCGAGCCGAACGTCTGGTACGAGCACCCGCTCTGACTACGCCTGCTCCCAGCCAGGCAGCCAAACCCCGTCCCCGGGTTCCTGCCCGGTCACCAGGTGATCGCGCAGTTTCCGCACGTCCGGATGCGCGGGCTCGCGCCGCCACAGCAGCGACATCGGGTACACCGGCGTCGGGTCGACCACCAGCACGCGGCGGAGGTCGTACTCGTCCGGCCAGAAGTAGCGCGAGCCAGCGCCCACGAACGTCGCCAGGTCCGGCGAGGTCGCCAGTTCGTCCAGCATCGTTTCGTTGCCGAAGACCGGGCCGGACACGTCGATGGTCAGGCCGAACGCCTCGGCCAGCTCCGCGTAGTACGCGCCCCATTCCATGCTCGCCGACAGCCCCGGCATCCAGATCCGATGGCCGACGAGTTTCGCGATCGGCACTGACGGCAGGTCGGCGAACGGATGGCGCGGGCCGACGAGCAGCTCGTGCGCGTCGTAGTCCACCACCTCGCTCGTCACGCCGCCCGGCAGGTCGCGCTTCGGCACCCCGCGGAACGCCGCGTCGACCGAACCAGCTGCGACCGCGGCGACGGCGGCGTCAAAGCTCAACTCGGCGCCGGTGGTCACGATCTCCAGCTCCACCTCCGGGAACGCTCGGTGGAAGCTCAGTGCCAGCTGCGCCGACTTGGTCCGCCGGTTGAGCACGTCCACCCGCAACGGCCGCTGCTCCGGGCGCACCGCGGCGAGCGCGCTTTTCTCGGCGTCGAGCAGCACCCGGGCATGCGGCAGGAACGCCTCGCCGTCGCTGCTCAACCGGGCCCCGCGCGCGGTGCGGGTGAACAACTGCACCCCTAGCTCGCGTTCCAGCGCGCCGACGCGTTTGGACACTGCTTGCTGCGTGATCCCCAGCTCCGCGGCCGCTTCCTGGAACTGCCCTCCGTCCACGACGGCGACGAAGGTCCGCACGAATTCCAGCTCCACGGGCCAATCCTAAGCGCTCGCGCCGCCCGCCGCGGCGAGTTGCCCCAACCCCACTACTTGTCTGAGGAGTTGTGCTACGCTCCGCCTCGATGTTCACGCGCTTCCTTCTCCTTCGCCGCCACGGCGGGGCCTGACCGGACCGGCCCCCCGCCGTGGGGCAAGCACGCGCGCCGGTCGGCTCCCGACCACTTGAAGGACCGCAGATGAACACCGTTTGGAACCGGCAGCGACCCTCTCGCATGCCGTCGTACCGCTACCGCGACGTCTACCAGCGCGTCGACGTCCCCAACACCGGCCGCGCCTGGCCCGGCAACCGGATCACCCAAGCCCCGCTCTGGGTGCCGGTCGACCTGCGCGACGGCAACCAGGCGCTGGCCGAACCGATGGACCCGGCGCGCAAACGCCGGTTCTTCGAGCTGATGATCAGCATGGGGTACAAGGAAATTGAGGTCGGCTACCCGTCCGCCTCGCAGACCGACTACGACTTCGTCCGGCTGCTCGCGGACACCGACCTGGCTCCGGAAGACGTCACCATCGTCGTGTTCACCCCGGCACGGCGCGACCTGATCGAGCGCACGGTCGAGTCCGTCCGCGGCATCCGCAACGACGTCGTGATCCACCTGTACACCGCCACCGCGCCGACCTGGCGCACAGTGGTCCTCGGCCACGATCGAGCGTCGCTGAAAGAACTGATCCTCGACGGTGCCCACGACGTTCTGCGCGCGGCCGGCGACCGGCCGAACATCCGCTTCGAGTTCTCCCCCGAGGTCTTCAACCTCACCGAACCCGACTACGTCCTGGAAGTCTGCGACGCGGTCACCGAAACCTGGCAGGCAAGCCCGGACCGTCCGGTGATCCTCAACCTGCCGGCGACCGTCGAGATCGCGACGCCCAACGTGTACGCCGACCAGATCGAGTACATGCACCGCAACCTCGCGCGCCGCGATTCGGTAATCCTCTCCGTGCACCCGCACAACGACCGCGGCACCGGCGTCGCCTGCGCCGAACTCGCCGTGCTGGCCGGGGCCGAGCGCGTCGAGGGCTGCATTTTCGGCAACGGCGAGCGCACCGGGAACGTCGACTTGGCGACGCTCGCGCTGAACCTGCACGCACAGGGCGTCGACCCGATGATCGACTTCTCGGACATCGACGAGATCCGCCGCACCGTCGAGTACTGCAACCGGATCGAGGTCCACGCGCGGCATCCGTACGTCGGCGACCTCGTGCACACCGCGTTCAGCGGCACCCATCAGGACGCGATCAAGAAGGGGTTCGCCGAACATCACGCGCGCGCCGCGGAAACCGGCGTGCCCGCCCACGATCTGGACTGGCGCGTCCCGTACCTGCCGATCGACCCCGCCGACCTCGGCCGCGACTACGCCGCCGTGATCCGGGTGAACTCGCAGTCCGGCAAGGGCGGAATCGCCTATCTGCTGAAAAACGAGTACGGCATCACGCTGCCGCGGCGGCTGCAGATCGACTTCGCGCGCCGCGTCCAAGGCCACACCGACGGCTCCGGACACGAGGTGACCGCGACCGAACTGTGGCAGCTCTTCGAAGCCGCCTACCTGCAGCCGAACCCGACGATCACGTTGTCCCGCTTCGAAAACTCAGCCGACGAGCACACCAGCATCACCCTGCGCGTCGACGGGATCGAGCACACCAGCACGCACACCGGAACCGGGCCGGTCGAAGCGCTCACCGCGGCGCTCGGCGAGCACGGGCGGAAGGTGGACATCGTGGCCTTGCACCAGACGAGCATCGGCTCCGGCAACGACAGCGAAGCGTTGACTCTGCTGGAATATCGCACTGACAGCGGTACACAATGGACAGCCGGGCGCGACCGTTCGGTGCTCGCGGCCAGCCTCACCGCGGTGGTAAACGCGGCCTAAAGCCCAGCGGTGCGAGCGCGACCTGCGCTCGCACCGCTTCAGCCGCCCCCGCGAAGAAAGGCCAGCACTGCCAGCACTCGACGGTTCCCGTCGTCCGTCGGCGGGAGGTCGAGTTTCGACAGGATGCTTCCGACGTGCTTGCCCACCGCGGCGTCGGACACCACCAGCCGCCGGGCGATCGACGCGTTCGAGTGCCCCTCGGCGATCAGCGACAGGACCTCCCTTTCCCGCGCCGACAGCCGGGCGAGCGGGTCGGCCCGGCGGCGCAGCAACTGGCGCACTACCTGCGGATCCACCGCCGTTCCGCCGTCGACGACCTGGCGCAGCGTCGCGACGAATTCCTCGACGTCGACCACCCGGTCCTTCAGCAGGTAGCCGACCCCGCGCCCCTCGGCGGAGTCGAGCAGCTC
This sequence comes from Amycolatopsis sp. A1MSW2902, assembly GCF_017312175.1. NCBI lineage: Bacteria > Bacillati > Actinomycetota > Actinomycetes > Pseudonocardiales > Pseudonocardiaceae > Amycolatopsis > Amycolatopsis sp. A1MSW2902. The sequence goes on along the minus strand of NZ_QJPO01000001.1, from coordinate 8,400,964 downwards.
GGCCGCGTGGTGGTGTTCGACGTATTGGCTCAGCACCACCACAGCCAGCTCCGGCCGCGTGCGTCGCAGCTCGACCGCGGCGCGCAGGCCCTCGTCGGAATGGCCGGGCGGCATCCGGATGTCGGTGAGCACCAGGTCCGGACCGTGCTCGCGCACCGCGGCGTGCAACCCCTCGGCATCACCGACCGCGGCGACGACCTCGAAACCGAACCGCTCCAGCAACCCGCACAATCCCTCGCGCAGCAGCACCTCGTCTTCGGCGAGAACGACCCGCATCGACTCTCCCCTCAGCACGGCAGCTCCACTCGCACGACGGTCGGCCCGCCGACCGGACTGCGCACCCACATCCGGCCGCCCAGCACGGCGACCCGATCGCTCAACCCGGTGATCCCTGTGCCGCGCGACGGCTCAGCACCGCCCGCTCCGTTGTCCCATACCTCAATGGTAAGCACCCGACCGACAATTCCGGCGGTCACCGAGGCGCAACTGGCCGCGGAATGCTTGGCGACATTGGTCAGCGACTCGGCCACCACGAAGTACGCCGTGGACTCCACCGACTCCGGCAACCGCACCGGCACCGCCACGTCCACGGTGACCGGCACCGCGCATCCGTCGGCGAGCTCCTCCAACGCGGCAGGCAAGCCGAGTTCAGCGAGCGCGCGCGGATGGATGCCGTTGATCAGCTCGCGCAACTCGACCATCAGCTTCTTGGCCTGGTCATGCGCGTCCGACACCGCCTTCGCCGCCGCGGAATCCGGTGGCAGATCGACCTTCGCGAGCCCGAGCTGCAGGCTCAGCCCGACCAGCCGCTGCTGCGCGCCGTCGTGCAGATCGCGTTCGATGCGTTTGCGTTCCGCGTCGAACGCCGACAGCAGCCGGGTCCGCGATTGCGACACCTCGGTCAGCTCGCCGCGGAGCTTCTCGGCGGCCCCGTCGGTGAGCAGCGAACGCGCCAGCATCGCGTGCAGGCCAGCGAACCCGGACAGCAGATAGCCGGACAGAACGAGCAGCACCACCCCAGCCAACGCGTACGGCACCGCACCGCCCGGGGTGGAAACCTCAGTGAAGCCAACGGAAATCGTGTCGTTCTCGTTGACGAGCAGCGGACTCGCCACCAGAACGGCCGCGAACAACGCGACCATGCCAGCCACCGAGTACAGCGCGGGAATCGCGGTGCACAACAGCACCGCGTACCCGAGTTCACGCCACGCCGCCGGTTCGGTGTAGCGCGTCCGCATTCGGGGCCACCAGCCCGGTTCACTGATCGGTCCAAACGGGACGGTCACCGGGTTGAGGTCGACCATACGCAACCGCTGCCGTTCGACCCCGGCGACCACCGCCGCCCACGCCGGGCCCGCACTCAGGAACAGCAGCATGCCGAACACCGAGAACGCCGCGACCAGCCCCAGATCGGACGTCTGCCCGTGCACGACCCGGCTGACCAGCACCGCGAGCGGAAGCAGGCAGAACCCGAACGGAAGGCCGAACAGCAGCGCCATCGGGCCGGTGCTGAGCCCGTACAGCAGCGCCCGCCAAGGCCAGGAGGAAATCAGGAATTTCCGATGCGACAAAGCATCCAGCACAGTACGCGGTTTCGCGGTTGTCGAGACGGTAGCCACGAGATCCAGGTTAGCCAGCGTGCTGCCCGGTTTCGATCGGCTTGCCCGTAGTCTCGGAGGTAGGGCTAGGCATACCCGGCACGCGATCTCGGCATTGACTTCAAGTTAAGTTGAAGTTCTACCTTCGGCGTCGTGACCGAAACGACTGACGCCGGAGTGCGGCGCCCACCGAGATCTCTGCTGGCGACGTTGCTCGGCGTCAGCACCATGACCATCATGGCCAGTGCCACGATCACACCCGCGTTGCCAGGCATGCAGCAGCACTTCGCCGCTGAACCGCACGCGGAACTTCTCGTCCGGCTGGTGCTGACATTGCCGGGGCTGGCGATCATGGTCTCCGCGCCGTTGCTCGCCAAGCTGAGCGGCCGGACCGGACGCGTGCCGCTGCTGCTCGCCTGCCTCGCCCTCTACACCGTCGGCGGCGGGTCCGGTCTGCTGCTGGACTCGCTCCCCGCGCTGCTCGTCGGACGGGCCGTGCTCGGGATCGGCATCGCCGGGATCATGACCACGTCCACCGCGCTGATCGCCGACCACCATGACCCCGAGGAACACGGACGCGTGCTCGGATTGCAAGGCGCGGCAATGGGTTTCGGCGGCGTCGTGGCGCTGCTGCTCGGCGGCTTGCTGGCCGCGCTGGACTGGCGCGGGCCGTTCGCCATTTACCTGCTCGCGATTCCGATGCTGGTGCTCGTGCTGCGATTCGTGCCAGACGCGCCCGTTCAGCCGACCGATCCGGCGGACACCACCACGGCCGCGTCGCCGTGGCAACCACGGCTGCTCGGGCTGTACGCGCTGATCTTCATCGGCGTCGTCGTCTTCTACACCGTTCCGACACAGGCACCGTTCTGGCTGGCCGAAGTCGGCGGCGCGGGACCGGCGGTCGCGGGAGCCTTGATCGCCGCGGTCAATCTGGTGATGACCTTGGTGGGCCTGAACTTCCGCCGACTGCGGGCCCGTTGGTCCTTCCCCGCGCTGGCCATCGCGATGTTCGCCGCGTTCGCCGTCGGGCTGGTCGTCCTCGGTACCGCGAGTGCATTGTGGACGGCCGCGCTGGGCATGGTCGTAGTCGGACTTGGCATTGGGCTGCAGAACCCGACCGTGAACGGCTGGCTGGTTTCCACCGCGTCCCCCGGGGTACGGACCAGGGCGCTTGGATTGCTGACCTCCGCGTTGTTCCTCGGCCAGTTCTCCTCGCCGCTGATCGCGCAACCGGTGATCGACGCCGTCGGGATGGGGACGACGTTCGTCCTGGCCGGAGCGTTAGCCGCGGCGATCGGGATTGTCGTGGCTGTCATCCATCGGCGATGACACGTAATCGACGACCTGCGCGTGCGTCGCGAACCAAACCCCGTCGTGCGAAGCGATGTGCTCCAGCAACTCGGCGAGAATCGTGATGCGGGAACGATGCCCGATGATGTGCGGGTGCATCGTGAGCTGGAAGAGACCGCCCTCGGCCAAGGCGAGGTCGAACTCGTCGCGCCAGATCGGCAGCACTTCCCGCGGCGGGGTGTACGGACGCTGCGAGCCGAAGCGGTTCATCGTGAAGTACGGCGCGTCGTCGCGGATCCATTCCACCGGAAGCTCGACGATGCCAGTCGGTTCGCCGTCGGCGAGGATCTCGTAGCAGCCGTTGTCCGCCATCAACGAGGAGTCGTAGGCGAGGCCCAGTTCGCGGATGATCGCGAGGGAACTTTCGGAGAAGTCCCAGGACGGCGTGCGGATGCCGACCGGACGCGTGCCGGTGAGCCGCTCCAGCGTGTCGGCGGCCCGGAAGGTGAGGTCACGTTCAGCGGTGGGCGGCAGTTGGGCGTTGCTTTCGTGGATCCAGCCGTGCAACGCGACTTCGTGCCCAGCATCCACATAGGACTGTGCCTCGCCGTCGTGCAGCAACGCCGACACCGCGGGCATGAAGAACGTCGACGGCACCCCGAACCGCTCAAGCAGCTTCAACACCCGCGGCACGCCGACCCGCGAGCCGTACTCGCCTTGCGAGAGCTTGCCCGGCAGCACGTGGCCGTCGCGCAACGAGATCGTCTCGTGGTCGGAGTCGAACGACAACGCCACGGCCACTCGCGCCCCGCCCGGCCAGGAGTCCGGCCGCAGCGGCCGCCCGGCACGCACGCGCTCGACGTGACCCCGCCAGGTTTGCTCGCTCCACTGCCACGGTTCCGTCATGCTTCCTCCCCCTGCGCCGCGAGGCTTCATCGTATCGCTGTGCCACGATGAGGCACATGCACGACGAAGAGCCCGAGAAGCCAGCCAGCGGGGTCCGGACGATGAACAGCGTCCTCAGCACGCTGCGAGTCTTCGAGGAAGTCGCCCAGCGACAGCCCATCGGCGTCTCGGAGCTGGCGCGGTGCACGGAGATCCCGAAGAGCACCGTGCAGCGCGGGCTGATCACGCTTCAGCAGGCAGGATGGCTGAAAGTCGTGGACGCCGAACGCTCGCGCTGGGGTGTCGCGCCGCGCGTGCTGGCGCTCGGTCTGCGCGACTGCGGGAAGCCGGACCTCAAGGAGCTGGCCGACCCGGTCGTCAAACGGCTCGCCGCGGAGACGAACGAGACCGTCATGCTGGCCGAACGCGACGGCGACAACCTCGTCGTCATCGCCACTCAGCACACCGACCAGGTCGTGCGGGTCGTGCTGGATGTCGGCACGCGTGTCCCGCTGCTGGCCACCTCCGGCGGCACGGCGATCATGGCGCGGCTCGACGAATCCGAGGTCGAGGAGCTGTTCACCCACGAACTTCCCGAGTTCGCCCAGAACCCGGCACCGGATTTCGTCGCCCTCCGCCGCGACATCGCCTTGACCGCGAAACGCGGGTACGCGCTCAACGGGTCCTCGTCGTGGTACCGCCCGCAGGTGTCGTCGATTGGCGCGGCCATCACGGACCCGGCCGGACGGCCAGCTGCGACGATCACCCTCGCGATTCCTGACACGCGCTACACCCGCGCCCAGGAGAAGACCTTCGCGCCGCTGGTCGTGGCGGCAGCGGCCGAGGTCAGCCGCCTGCTCGCCGAAAGCTGACACAACACGTGCCGCATTGCGGAATGACGCGTACCGTGTTGTGGCATGAGTGAGTTCCCGGAGACGACTCCGTTGCGCTTGCGCGACGTCATCTTCCGCAACCGCGTCTGGATGTCCCCGATGGCGCAGTACGCGGCGGGCCCGGACGGGCTGCCGACCGAATGGCATCTGGCGCACTACGGCCCCCGCGCGATCGGCGGCGTCGGGCTAGTCATGGTCGAGGCCACCGCGATCAGCCCCGGCAACCGGTGCACCGCCGCCGACCTCGGACTCTGGAACGAGGAGCAGGCGCTCGCGCACCGGAAGCTGACTTCGTTCGTCGCCGGCCACGGCGCGGTGCCCGCGGTGCAGCTGAACGCCGTCGGCCGCAAGGGATCGCACCAGGTCCCGTGGGTCGGCGACGGGCAGAACGGACCGGTGCCGGTCGCCGACGGCGGCTGGGAGCTGATCGCGCCGTCGGCGATCCCGTTCGGCGACCTGGCGATGCCCCGCCCGGCCACTGCGGCCGACCTGGACCAGGTCGTCGAGGATTTCGCGCACGCGACCCGGATGGCCGAGCTGGCCGGTTACCAGGCTGTCGAAATCCACGCCTCGCACGGCTATCTGCTGCACCAGTTCCTGTCGCCGCTGTCCAATCAGCGCACCGACGAGTACGGCGGGAGCCCGCGGAACCGGATGCGCTTCCCGCTGCGCGTGGCCCGCGCCGTGCGGGAGGCGTTCCCGCAGGACAAACCGGTGTTCGTCCGCATCACCGCCACCGACTGGGTCGAGGACAGCATCGCGCTCGACGACGCCGCGGAGTTCGCCAAGGAACTGGCGGCGATCGGGATCGACCTGCTCGACGTGACCTCCGGCGTGCTCGTGCGCGATCGAGGCGCCCGGCCGCCGAACCGGGAAGGCGTGAACGTCGAGTTCGCCGCCGCGCTCAAGGAAGCGTCCGGGCTGGCGGTCGCGCCGGTCGGACAGATCACGGACTTGGCGGCCGCGGGCCAGATCATCCGCGAGGGCAAGGCCGATGCCGTGCTGATGGGCCGTTCGCTGCTGCGCGACCCGTACCTCGCCCTGCGCAACCAGTCCAAAGACGCCTGGCCCGTCCGCTACCACCGCGCTTTCTGAGGGACTACCCGTGAATCACGAAACCACCCGCCCGGACGGCACGAGAATCCATTACACCGCAACCGGTTCCGCCGACGGGCCCGCACTGACGCTCATCCACGGCTGGGGCTGCGACCGCGGGGACTTCGACGCGATCGTCAAGCACCTCCCGCCCGAGATCCGCGTGCTGGCCGTCGACCTCGCCGAACACGGCGACTCACGGTCGTCTCGCGACACGTGGACCATCGAGGAATTTGCTCGCGACGTAGCCGCTGTGCTGGCCGCCGAGTCAGTCGAATCCACTGTCGTAGCCGGGCATTCGCTTGGCGGAGCGGTCGCGGTCGAGACCGCCCGGCTGCTTCCGGACACGGTCACCCGGGTGCTCGCGCTCGATGCGTTGCACTACTTGGGCTTGTTCCCCGCACAGAGCGAGGAAGACGTCCAAGCGTTGCTGCAGCCGTTCCGCGAGGACTTCACCGGAGCGATGCGAGGAATGGTCGAAGCCGGTTCGCCAGAAGGCACCGATCCGTCCTTAGTGGACTCATATGTCAAGAAGATGGGCTCCGTACGTCAGCCCGCCGGTCTGCACGCGCTCGAAGGCCTCGCACGCTGGGACATGGACGCGGCGCTGCGCGAGATCGCCCCGCCGGTCGTGCTGTACGCCGTGCGCTCGATCATCGCCAAGGAGGCGATCGACCGCTATGGCGACCGGATCCGGATCGAACTGGTCGACCTCGGCAGCCATCACTTCCCCGTCGAATCCCCCGCGGAAACCGCCAAGCTCCTGGCCGACGAACTCTAGGCCCGTCGCCCGCCATCGACCGACAACGTCGTGCCGGTGACGTACGACGCGGCGTCCGAACAAAGCCAGACCACGGCCGCGGCGGCTTCTTCCGGAGTCGCCAGCCTGCCGAGCGGAGTGATCGCTTCCTGCCGGGCGATCATGCCGGGGTCGCCAGCCCACTTGTCGAACCCCGGCGTCCGCGTCGGCCCCGGGCACACCGCGTTGACGCGGATGCCGTGCGCCGCGTAGTCGACCGCCGCGACCTTGGTCAGGCCCACAATCCCGTGCTTCGACGCGACGTAAGCCGGCGCGTTCGGGATCGCGTACAACCCGCCGTTGGACGCGACGTTCACGATCGCGCCGCCCTTCAGGTGCGGCAGCTCGTACTTCATGCAGAGAAAGGTCCCGGACAGATTCACCTGCACGACGCGCTCGAACTCGGCGAGAGTCAGCTGGTCGACGCGCTTGTGCGACGACAACCCGGCGTTGTTCACCGCGAAGTCGAGCCCGCCGTACGCCTCGACCGTCTGCTTCACCCCGGCCTGCACTGAAGACTCGTCGCCGATGTCAACCTGGACCGCCAGCGCTTCCCCACCGTCCTTCTTGATCAACTCGACGGTTTCCGCCGCGGCCGCCGCGTCGATGTCCAGCACGGCCACCGCTGCCCCGGTGCGCGCGAACTCGATCGCCGCCGCGCGGCCGATCCCGCTGCCCGCCCCGGTGACGAGCCCGCGTCGCCGGTTCACGACAGCGACTCGTGGTTCGCCCAGGCCACGCGGTACGAATGCCGCGCCTGCCACTTCTCGATCACCTCGTGCAGTTCAGGTGCGGTGAAGCTCTTGGCCAGCGTGTCGAGGTCGGCGAGGGTGACCTGGACGATCGCCGTCGCGATCAGCGCCGGGATGGCGTCTTCCCCGGGGATCGGCAGGTGGCGGCGAGTTTCGACCGACTCGGCGAACCCGGTCGCCAGCATGGCCTGTTCGATATCGCTGAGGTACTGATCCAGCTCGCCGTCGGGTAGCGGCTGGTCGAACGAAACAATCATCGTGTGCGTGATCATGCTTCAAGTTTTGCCCGGGTTCCGGCTGGACGTCCAAGACCGATTCGCTATTTGGCGATAACCTGGAGGCATGGCTGAACTGGAGACGCGCGAACTCGAGTACTTCCTGGCAGTCGCCAGCGAGCTGCACTTCGGGCGGGCCGCGGTACGGCTGTCGATCGCCCAGCCGGCGCTCTCGAAGGCGATCCAACGCATCGAAACCCGGCTCGGCGTGCAGTTGTTCGCCCGCTCGAGCCGCCACGTCGAACTGACCGCGGCCGGCGAGGCACTCCAGGAACACGGACGGCACGCGCTCAACGCGGTCAGCGCCGCCGCCCGCAACGCCCGCCGCGCCGGTGAAAGCCACCTGCGCCTGGTGCTCAAACCGGGCGGCGACGCCGGACTGCTGTCCGGAATCCTCGCCGAATACTCCCACCATCCCGACGCCCACCAGGTCGACATCCTCTTCAGCGGCCCCGCCGACCGCGCCGACTTCCTCCTCAGCGGCCGCGCGGACGTCGGCCTCCTGTTCGTCCCGTTCGACGACCTGACCGGGCTTGCCCACGAAACCCTGCACGCCGAGGACCGCGTGGCCATCGTCCCCAGCACGCACCGGCTGGCTCAGCAGCCGTCGGTCCGGCTGTCCGATTTGGACGGAGAAACGCTGCCGTCGTGGAAAGGCGTGCCCGGCGTCGAGGGAACCGGCCCGGAGGTGGCTGACGTGGTCCAGCTGCTGCACCTCATCTCGCTGGAACGGATGGTCGGCGTACTGCCGCGGTCGCTCGTCGACCAGGTCCCGCCGGGCGTGGTCTGCGTGCCGATCGCGGACGCTCCGCCCAGCCAGCTGGTGCTCGCGTGGAACGAGCAGGACCGGCGGCCGCAGGTGGCTTCGTTCGTGAACGCGGCGCTGGATTCGGTCCGTTGACCCGCAGTTGAAGACCAGGCGCGCCGCCCCGAACACCGCAACCCCCACGACCGCGGGTGCGGGGACGGCTGCCTGCCCGGTCACCCGCACTACGCTAGGGCGACCGAACCGGCGAAACATCCGTCCGCGGTCGATCGCGGGTAGCCGTTGGTCTAATTGCGTTCAATCCCGCGGCCAGGAATGTCATGCTGGGTTGCGTGGAGGACATCATCGCAGCGGTCGGACCCCGGCTCCGCCACTTCCGGCGGCAACGCAACCGCACCCTGGACGAACTGTCGAACGCGACCGGCATCTCGATCAGCACCCTCTCCCGTCTCGAATCCGGCCAGCGCAAGGCCACCCTCGAACTGCTGCTGCCGATCGCCCGGGCGCACCGGGTCCCGCTGGACGAACTGGTCGGCACCGCCCCGCTGCAGCCGGTCACGCGCAGCGACCGGACCGTCGTGCCGCTCACCCAGCAGCCCGGGCAGTTCCAGTCGCTCAAGATGATCTTCGACGCCGCCCAGTGCGAACCCGATCCGCGCACGCATCCCGGCCACGAGTGGTTCTGCGTGCTCAGCGGCAAGGGCAGGCTCGTGCTCGGCGACCACGACGTCGTCCTCAAAGCTGGCGAGGTCGCCGAATTCGACACCCGGATCCCGCATTGGTTCGGCAGCACCGGCGAGGGCCCGGTCGAAATCCTCAGCATGTTCGGCAAGCAGGGCGAGCGCATCCGCGTCCGCGCCAAGACCCGCTGATTGCTCCACTTGGCGGTATAACCCCGGGCGTACGGGAAAACCTATGCCCGCGCTGAGCTGCGTTTATCGGAACACACCGTCGAAAGTCGGTGCCTAGCACCAAAAATCCCGACTTAATATCCGTGTCCCGCGGACGGACACCCTTTTCCCTCCGCGCGTTTCCTTCGCCCACGACGAGGAGATGCATCGATGCGGAAACTCTTTGCCCTGCTCACTTCCGCCCTGGCGGCCGCGGCCGTCGTCGCCGGCAGCCCGCCGGTTTCCGCGGCAACGGGCAGCGGGGTGGTGCCCGGGCTGACCGGTGCCGCCGCGAAAGCCGCCGCCGGGACCGCCGCGGACAAATTCCTCAAGCTGCGCCGCGAAAAAGCCGGCCGCTCCGTCAAACCGCGGATCGACGCGCAGCAGCACACTTTCTGGGGTCCCGAACCGCAATTGTCCAGCGGCGCGGACGGAATTCTCGTCACGCACAGTGTCGTCCCGGACCTGCGACTCTCGAACAGCGCGGACGTCGTCTACGCCCCGACGGTCAAGCCCACCGGCCATTCCTGTATCGAGGTTGTCACCGCGTACGGACTCGACCAAGGCGGTCAGGTCTGGGCTTGGGACTGGTGCGGAACGGTCGGCCCGGCGAAGGTAGTCCCGCTGGACAGCTCGTTCCTCTCCAACTACACATCCACAGTGGACGGACACCCGGCGTTCACCGTCCAGGAAGTCCAGACCGACGCGAGCGCCAACAGCTGGACGGCTTCGCTCTACAACGTGAAGACCGGCAAGTGGGACGACCTGTTCTCGCAAAGCGGCAGCGACCAGAGCACCCTCAACGAGGGCTGGGACATCTTCGAGCTGTACTCGACCGTCGACCCGTCGACCGGCCAGGCTTACTACTGCTCGGACGCCAAGGGCAAGGTCTTCGAATCCAGCCAGCTGCAGTTGCGCATCGGCGGCCAGTGGACCCCGGCGACGGAGTCGAACTCGCCCTTGCAGCCGACCGCCAACCCGAACCCTAGCGACTACAGCTGTTCGTCGCTGAACTTCGAGGTGCCGACGCCGAACAGCAACTGGCGCGTCACCGTCTAGGCCCCGGCCGGCAGGAGTGCGTGCCACCAGCGGTCGAACGCGGCACTGCACCCCTGCCGGTTGGCGTAATCACGGGCCACCTTCTGAGATATCTCGCCGGCCCGGTCCGCGACCACCGTGCCTGCCCGGTAACACAACCGCAGCTCCTGCCACAGCGGCGCGTCCTCGATCGCCCGCACGACGATCCCGTCCTGCCGGTCCTCCCGAGTCGCCAACGCCGGCGCGACCGCCATGCCCTCGCGCACCAGATCCAGCAAAGTAGCCAGACACTGCGGCCGATGCGGCTGATCCAGCACGACCCCGCGTTGTCGGCAGACCTCCTGCAAGTACGCCGACCACCGGGTCGTCCACGGCGGATCGTCCGCCCAGGGATACCCGGCGAGCTCCGCCAGCGGTATCTCCGCGCGAGAGGCCAGCGGATGCGCTTCGGCCAGAATCACGAAAACCGGCTCCCGCGCCTGCACGACGACACTCTCGACGCCGTCCGGAACAATCCGATCCGGAAGCGGCGCAAGGTAAACCAATGCGAGATCAAGGTCCCCGTCCGCGAGCGCCGCCAACGTCCGGGCCTCGTCCTGCTCCTCGTGCACCCGGACCGCGGGACACCACGGCTGATCCCGCAACCACCTCGCCAACGCGAGATGCAGAAACCCGCTGTACCCGCCGAGGCGAACCGCCCCAGCCGCTTCCCGCCGCGCCCCAGCCCGCTCGGTCAACGCCGACATCCCCGCCAGCACCGCCCGCGCGTCCGCGACGACGTCCTCCCCGAGCGCGGTCGGCACACATCCCGTCGGCGAGCGCGCGAACAAACTCCCGCCGACCGACCTTTCGACCCGCCGCAGCAATCCGGACAACGCCGGTTGAGAAACGTGCAACGCCTTGGCCGCGCGAACGAGACTGTGCGCGTCGGCGATGGCCACGAGCGCGCGCAGGTGGCGCAGTTCCAGCTCCATGACTCCTCCGGCCGCAACCCCTCTCGCCTGGCCACTGTAACGCCGAAGATCGTGGGGAATTACCGACGCGAGTCGGTACTCAGTCGCTCCCGGCGCAGCGCGTACAGCGCGATGCCGAGGCCAACCACGGTGAGGAGAGCGGCCAGCAGATAAATCGACTGCGGCGCACGGGCGATCACCTGCCCGCCCAGCAACCCCGCGACCGCGGCGGCCAGCTGGAACCCGGACGCGTTGACCGCTACCGCCAGCGTCGGAGCGCTGCTGCCCGCGGCGATCACCCGCGCCTGCATTCCCGGGACGATCCCGAAGGCAAGCATCCCGAGCACGAACACCAACCCGATCATCACCGGTTTGACCGGGCTGCCCAGCCACGCCGCTGCCAGCGCGACCACCAGGGCAGCCAGCATCCAGGCCAGCGACGGCAGCAGCGCCCGGTCCGCCCACCGCCCGCCGAGGTAGTTGCCCGCGACCGCGCCGATTCCGTAAAGAACCAGCAGCACCGGAAGCAGCTCGCTGCTGAATCCACTGACGTCGGTGAGCAATGGCGCGATATACGTAAAAACGGTCACCACGCCCACGTTGCCGAGCACGGTCAGGCCGATCGCCTGCCAGACGTTGCGATCAGCCAGTACCCGCAACTCCCCGCGCACCGACCCGGTCGCGGGCTGGGCCGGAACGAACCGCAGCACGAGCAACAACGCGATCCCACTGACCACGGCCACCGCCCCGAACGTCGCCCGCCAGCCAAGATGATGGCCGAGAACCGTGCCGAGCGGACTGCCCGCGACGATGCCCAGGTTCAGCCCCATGGTCACCTTTGCGATGGTCGAAACCGCCTTTCCCGGCGGAGCCATGGACACGACAGTCGCGATCGCGACCGCGAAGAACGTCGCCACCACCAGCCCGGCGACGAACCGCGACACCACCGCGAGCGCGTAGCCCGGAGCGAACGCCGACCCCAGATTGCCGGCCATGGACACCACGATCAGCCCAGCGATGAGCGGCTTGCGCGCCACCCGCGCGGTAGCCAGCGTGACCAGCGGCCCGCCGACGATCATCCCGATCGCGTAGGCGGTGACGAGCAGCCCGGCCGACCCGACCGAGACCGACAGTCCGGCGGCGACGTCGGGCAGGATGCCGGCGATCACGAACTCGCCGGTGGTGAGGCTGAAGACAACGAGCAGCAAGGAAAACACCGAGAGCGGCACGACACCCCACAGTAGTTCTAGTTCGAATGATTCGAACTAGAACTATCACAGCTCGAATCAGTTCCGCTAGACTCGGGCGCATGGCAGGGACTCCGGGCGTGGACCGCGACGTGTGCAAACTGGTCCACCACCTCGCGCACACACTGGACGTCCACGTGCGTCGCGTGGCGGAGCAGATGGGCCTGACGCCAAGCCAGGTGATCGCGTTGCGCGAGCTGTCCGAGCCGATCACCGCTCGTGAACTGGCCGCCCGAATGGTGTGCGAAGCGTCGAACGCCACCTTCGTCCTGGACCGGCTCGAAGAGCAGGACCTCATCCAGCGTCAGCCACACCCCGCGGACCGCCGGGCCAAGCAGATCGTGCTGACCCCGGCAGGCAAACGCCGCCGCACCGAAGCACTGCGCCACCTGGACGCGCGCTCCCCGCTGACGCCGCTCAGCCCGGCCCAGCAGGAATCCCTGCACGAACTGCTCCGCGCACTGATGCCGGACAGCACGGCCTAGTTCACCGGAAAGCCGACTTTCGTCGCCCCAATAGGTCTGGACAACTCCGCGAGTGGTCTAGACAATATGTGCTCAGGGGGTCGCATCGGACCGGAGGAACCGCAATGAAGCGTGCTCGTTTCCTCGTCGCGCTCCTGCTAGCCGCAGCCGGACTGGTCGTCGGCGGGCCAGCGCAGGCGGCGAACCTGCTCGCCAACCCCGGTTTCGAAGCCGGTTCGACCTCCGGCTGGACCTGCCCCGCAGGCGCGGCCGTGAAGACGCCAGTGCACTCGGGCAGCTACGCCCTAGCCGTCACCCCCGGTGCCTCTGACCAGGGCCAATGCACCCAAACAGTCTCCGTGCGCCCGAACACGACCTACACGGTTTCCGCCTGGGTCCAAGGCTCCCCGGTCTACCTGGGCGTCACCGGCGGCTCCTCCACCTGGACGAACGCCTCCGCGTACAGCCAGCTCTCACTGTCCTTCACCACCACCGCGAACCAGACGTCCGCCGAGCTGTACCTGCACGGCTGGTACGGCGCCGGCACGTACTACGCCGACGACGTAGTCCTCGACGGCCCAGACGGCGACACACCGGGTGCCCCCGGCGTCCCAGGCACGCCAACCGTCGGCACCGTCACCAACACGTCAATCGCCCTGAACTGGACCGCGGCCGCAGGCACCGTGACCGGCTACCGCGTCTACGAAGACAACACCCTGCGCGCCACCGTCACCGGAACCACCACGACGCTCTCCGGCCTGCCCCCTTGCACCTCGCACAGCTACTCGATCACCTCCTACAACGACAAGGCCGAATCCGCCCACACCCCAGCGGTTTCCGCCACGACCGGCGGCTGCACCAGCACCGGCCTGCCCAAACACGCACTGATCGGCTACGTCCACGCAAGCTTCGCGAACGGCTCGGGCTACCTGAAACTCGCCGACGTCCCCGCCGCGTGGGACATCATCGACCTGGCCTTCGCCGAACCCACGTCGGTAACTTCCGGCGACATCCGCTTCAACCGCTGCTCGGTTACCGAATGCCCCGGGGTAGAAAGCGACGCAGACTTCATCGCGGCGATCCGCGCGAAGCAGGCACAAGGCAAGAAGGTCCTGATCTCGATCGGCGGCCAAAACGGCGAAGTCCAGCTCACCACCACCGCCGCCCGCGACAACTTCGTCAACTCAGTCGCGGCGATCATCGACAAATACGGCCTCGACGGTCTGGACGTCGACTTCGAAAGCCAGTCCCTGTCCCTGAACTCGGGCGACACGGACTTCCACAACCCGACCACCCCGGTGATCGTCAACCTGATCTCGGCCCTGAAAACGTTGAAAGCCCGCTACGGAGCCAAATTCGTCCTGACGATGGCCCCCGAAACGTTCTTCGTCCAGGTGGGCTACCAGTTCTACGGAGGCGCAGGCGGCGGCGACAGCCGAACCGGCGCGTACCTGCCGGTGATCTACGCCTTGCGCGACTCACTGACGGTGCTGCATGTCCAGGACTACAACTCCGGCCCAGTCATGGGATTGGACAACCAGTACCACACCATGGGCGGCGCGGACTTCCTGATCGCGATGACCGACATGCTGAAGTCCGGCTTCAAGGTCGCGAACACCGGCCAGACCTTCCCGGGCCTCCGAGAAGACCAAATCGCCGTCGGCCTGCCCGCGGCTGTCAGTGCAGGAAACGGATACGTCTCCCCGGCGGAAGTCCAAACCGCCGTGACCTGCCTGGCCCACGGGACTGGCTGCGGGTCGTACACCTTGCGCGGTGGACCGTCGCCAGCGCTGCGGGGGTTGATGACTTGGTCGGTGAACTGGGATCGGTACTACGGCTGGGCTTTCCAGAACGCACACCGACCGTTCTTGGACGGTCTTGGCTGAGCCGTCGGCCAGGGGATCCGGTCTCGGACAGCGCGCCATCGCACTGATCTATACCGCCTATCGTGAAAATTGGCTTCCTTTACCGCGGGTGGAACGCCGAGCATTGACTGCGTGACAGTGCAATGGTGAAAGGCGCTCCATGCCCGGCGAGGTAAGCAGTTCCGTGTTTCCGACCGTGGACGTGCATGCGCACGCCTGGCTGCCGGAAGTCGAAGCGCTCGTGCGGAATCGTCCGGGATACGCGGCGTATGCGGATCTGGAAGAGCTGCGCGCGGGCCGGGAATCGAGCGCGGTGAGCAAGCGTCGTTTCGCTGAGCGGCGGGAGCGGCTGATCGATCCGCGCACCCGGATCGAGGTGATGACCGAGACCCAGGTTGAGGTTCAGGTCGTCTCGGTCTCGCCAACGCAATACCATTCCTGGGCGGATTCCGCGCTGGCGTGGGAGCTGGCCCAGGCCACCAACGAAGGCATCCGTACGCACTGCGCGGTCTATCCGGACCGGTTATGCGGTCTGGGAGTGGCTCCGCTGCGGCATCCCGAGGTCGCCGTGGCCGCCTTGGAGCACGCTGTGCGCAGCGGACTGCGCGGTGTCGAGATTTCCTCCCACGCACCGGATCAGCCGGACGGGACGATCGAGCTGTCCGATCCCAGGCTGGACCCGCTGTGGAAACGCGCCGAAGAGCTCGAAGCCGTCGTCTTCGTTCACCCCTGGGGTTGCACCCTCGACGCGCGCTTGGACCGTTGGTATCTGTCGAATTCCGTCGGGCAACTGGTGGAGCACGCGGTCGCTGTGTCGCACTTGATCTTCGGCGGTGTGCTGGATCGGTTTCCCCGGCTGCGTCTGCTTATCGCACATGGCGGCGGATATCTGCCAGCTTGTCTCGGGCGCAATGACCACGCCTGGCTCAACCGTCCCGAAGCCAGCGGATGTCGTGAGTTGCCGAGCACGTACCTGCGCCGGATGTGGTTCGACTCGCTGGTGTACACCCCGGAGTCGCTGCACGCCCTGATCCGTGCGGCAGGCCCCACCCAGCTCGTGCTCGGCTCCGATTATCCATTCGACATGGGCGTCGACGACCCCGTGCGGCGGGTCGACGAGGCGGTGTCCGACCCCGTCGTCGCCGCGGCCATCAGAGGTAGGAACGCGGCGAACCTCAACCTGCTGCCGCGTTCCGCCGCGTCGCCCGGAAACCCTGCGCCCGGCCACCGGTGACCGGTGGGCAATCACCCGTTGGACAAAGGAGGATTTCGTGTCCATGACATTTGGACCCGGTCAGGTGCTGCGCACCCGGTGGTCGTCGGAGGACGACGCTGATCAGTTCACTGTGGACAATCCGGCCACCGGGAAGCCGGTCGCGGTGATCCAGGGCGCCGGTGTGCACCAGGTGGATCAGGCGGTCCGTGCCGCGGATGAGGCGCAGGGCGCGTGGAAAGCCCGCACACCACGGGAGCGCGGGCGATGGCTCTGGAAAATCGCCCAGGCGGTGCGCGAGCATGGCGACGAGATCGCCGCGCTGGAGTCCAGCGACAATGGCAAGCCGGTGTCCCAGGCGCGCGGGTTCGACGTGGAAGCCGCTGTCGCGATCTTCGAACTGTTCGCCAGTCTCTGTGAAGCCATGCCCAACCAGGTGCGCGACGCGGGCAGCATTCTGGACGTCACCGTGCTGGAACCCTATGGCGTCATCGGTGCCATCGTGCCGTTCAACTGGCCGCCGCTGCACGCCGCCGGCAAGCTCGCCCCCGCGCTCGCGGCAGGAAACGCCGTGGTCATCAAGCCGCCAGAGCAGGCGCCGCTGTCAGTGCTGCGCGTCGTGGAACTGGCGCAGTCCGTACTTCCGGACGACGTCGTGCACGTCGTCCCAGGCACCGGCAAGATCGGTGCCGCATTGGCCGGACACAAGCTGGTCGGCAAGATCTCCTTCACTGGAGCTCCCGCCACCGGGACCGCAGTGATCAAGACGGCGGCGGACAATCTGACGCCCACTCTGATGGAACTCGGCGGCAAGAACGCACTGGTGCTCTTCGACGACGCCGACCTGGATTCGGCGCTGCCCTGGGCCGTGGAGGGTGGCTTTTTCAACCAGGGCGAAGCCTGCACCGCTGCGTCCCGTGTCCTCGTGCATGCCGATCTCTACGACGAGGTCTCCCGACGTTACGCCGCCGCTGTGAAACGGCTGAAAGTCGGCAATGGCGCCGACGCGGGCACCCACGTGGGTCCAATGGTGACACCGGCACAGCGCCAGCGGGTGCTGGACTACCTCGACATCGGTGTGGCCGAAGGCGCGACGATCGCGGCACAGGCGGCGCTGCCCACCGATCCAGGCCTGGCGGACGGGTTTTACGCACCGCCGACCCTGTTCACCGGCGTGACCCCGGACATGCGCATCGCCAAGGAGGAGATCTTCGGCCCGGTCGTGTGCTTGATCCCGTTCCGCGACGAGGCGGAAGCGATCACCATTGCCAACGGCACGGACTTCGGCCTGGTGGCCGGGGTCTTCACCCGTGATTCCGAGCGCGCTCTGCGGGTCAGCCGGGCGATCCGCGCGGGCATGGTGTTCGTCAACCACTACCACCGCGCGTTCACCGGGACCCCGTTCGGCGGGGTGGGCGCCAGCGGCTACGGCCGCGAACACGCTCTGGAAACGCTGCACGAGTTCGGCTACAGCAAGAGCCTCCGGCTGCCCTCCGGCACCGCGGAGATCCCGCGCTGGGCACCGTCCCTGGAAGTCATCGACGCGAACGATTCCTGATTCGCCGCCCGGCAGTCACGTTCAGGTGATCAGGGCGCTCGCCTCCGCGAGGAGGCCACGCAACCAGGCATGACCGGAATCCGGATCGTGCATCGGATGCCACCAGAACGCCTCGACGATGGGTACCGCGTCGAATGGGCAAGGCAGAATCCGCACCCCCGCCGCCTCGGCCATCCCGGCGGCGAGCTTGCGTTGCATCAGCGCGAGACCACCGCTACGGCGAACAAGTTGCAACATAGGCAGGAAGGACTCCGCGGTCGCGCACACGCGGGGCGTCACGCCGAGAAGTTCCATCTGACGCCACGCCGGCGTCCGCCCCAACGGGTCGCCGAAGGTGGTGACCCAGGGCAGGCGGCGCAGATCGTCCATGGTCAGCCGGTCTCCGACTTCCTGGTTGCCGGCAGCGACGACGCAGACCCACTGGTCCTGGAACAGATCCATCGACTGCGGCAGATCGATGTACCCGTGGGGCATGAAAACGCCGTCCACGGTCCGGTAGAAATCCGGGTCCCGGCTCAGCGCTTCCGGGGTCACCGCCTCGAAGCGAACCCCCGCGCCGGGCGCCCGCTTTTCCAGCAATCCCACCAGATACGCACCGGCGACGCTGATTCCGTAGTCCGAGGAAACAATGGTGAAAACCCGGCTGGAATTCGCCGGATCGAATTCCGGCTCCGCCGAGAACACTCGCTCGACCGCGGCCACGGCCACACTGACCAGCGGCCGCAACTGCTCCGCGAACGGGGTGAGCTGGTAGTGATTCCCGACCCGGGTCAGCAGATCATCGGAGAAATGGCGGCGCAACCGGGCCAGCGCGACCGACAACGTCGGCTGGGTACGGCCCAGACGGTGTGCCGCACCGGTGACCGTGCGCTCGGTCAGCAGCGCATGCAATGCGTGCAGGAGATTGTTGTCCAGGCTGTGCAGCTCAGCCGACTCAGAAACCACGATGAACTCCGACGGGCGACGGTGCGTTATCGCTTCACTCTATACTCCACATGGAGAGTATTTGCTTCCTTTGTTGTGAATGAGGGCGGACCATCGATCCCGTGGCCAGTGAGCCACCTCCAAGGCAAAGGATTACTCGTGGCGATGTCCGATTTGATCGATGTGCACGCGCATTTCACCCCGCCCACCACCCCCGAAGAACGGGAAGCACGATGGCGGTCGATGCGGGAGGCGCAATTCCTCGCGCCAGCGCCTTACCACTGGACTGTGGACGGGGCGTTGGACTACATGGATCGCGCCGGCGTCACGATGCAGTTCCTCAGCAACATCCCGAAGACGCCGGACGCCCTTCGCGCGTCTAACGACTACGGCGCGTCCCTCGTGTCGGATCACCCGACGAGGTTCGGTCTGCTCGCCGCACTGCCCACCGACGACCCGCCCGCCGCACTCGCCGAAATCGAGCGCGCCTCCCGCGACCTGTCGGCGGACGGATTCGCAGTGACCTGCGACTACAACGGCATCTCCCTCGGCGACGCAAGCCTGGAACCAGTGTGGGCCGAACTCGATCGCCGGCGCGCGACCGTGTTCGCCCACCCGGACGCCTACGCTCCCGCGTCCCTGGGCCGTCCGAGCCCGCTGCTGGAAGTCGCCTTCGAAACCGCGCGCACCATCGTCGACATGCTCTACGCGGGCATCTTCCGCAGATTCCCGAACATGCGGCTGATCGTCGCCCACTGCGGCGGCGCGCTGCCCGCCCTGTCCGGACGGCTGCGACTGCTGGGCACGGAAGCCTGGGTGCCGAACCTGAACCAGCTCGACCCCCGCGAGATCCGGGAGCACCTTGCCGGCCTGTATCTGGACACCGCCGCCACCGGCACCGCGCACTCTCTCGCCGCGGCTCTGGCCATGACCACCCCAGACCACATCGTCTATGGCTCCGACAGCGGTGTGCCGTGCAGCACGGAGGCAACGCTGGAAGCCAACAGACATGCCCTGGCGCACTTCGACGGACTGCCGCGCGATCAACTCGAAGCCATCGGCGGCAACGCGCTACGCCTATTCCCCGAAGCCGCCGCCCGACTCGGTCGGCAGGTTACGCCCGCCTGATCAGACTCCGTGCACCCGAACACGGCGGAGACCGTATTGCTACTGCAGCACTGACGAATAGGGAGGCGAAAGGCGCTGCCGTACTTTGCTGTACGGGCACGAAAAAGGCCCTTCCCGGTTACCCGGAAAGGGCCTTTGACTTGCTGTGGAGCTGAGGGGAATCGAACCCCTGACCTTCTCGATGCGAACGAGACGCGCTACCAACTGCGCTACAGCCCCTCAGGAGCGTGAGCCCCTGTTGTTCAGTGCTTGGAGAGCTTAGCAGCGCCCTCCAGGCACCGAACAACGGGGGGTCACTCTCCGACCGCCCGGCGGTACGGGCCCGCGGTGGGCTCGGCGAGTTCCTCGAAAGCCGGGTCTTCGTCGTCCAGGTCGACCACGACCGCCTGCCGGCGGATGCGGGACATCGGGGACGGTTTGCGCTCCACGATGTCGCGCGGCACCTCGGGTGCGACGACCTCGACGTCCTCCTCTTCCTCCTCCTCGAAGGAGTCGTACGCCTCGTAGGCAGGAGCGGGAGCCGTCGTCGCGTAGCGGGCCATCCGGCGCTGCCGGATCTCGTTCTCTATGCGGACCTGTCGGCGGAGGTACACGAGGTAGCCGACGAGGGCGACGTCCACCGCGGCGTGCGCCCACCACGCGAGCGAGATGGCGAATCCGGCGATCGCGGCCGTGACGACGGCGGCGATCAGCAGGATCACGACCACCCGCTGACGGAACGCGTACTTCGCCTTGGCCGCGATCTCCGCTGCCTCCGGGTCGAAGCCACCCCGGCCGGGCCGGTAGCTGCGGCGTTCGCGGCGCGGTTCGGCGGCCCGTTCCGCGCGCGAAGGCTGCGGAAGCGGCTCCGGTTCGGGTTCGGGCTCGGCGTCCAGGTCAGCGTCGAGTTCCGCCTCGAGTTCGGCGAGGTCATCCTCCACCGAAGGATTCGCATGGTCGGACATGGCGTCGTCCTCCTGTCCCTCGTTGCGAGCACTGCCCCTTCGCACTACCCGGGCGGCCAGCGCGGAGGTTGGCGTCCGCGCGACTTGCTGGCGTTTGCGAGCCACCATGGGCACGAGAACGACGAGCCATGCCGCGGCGAGCGCGACGATGATCACCGAACTGGGCATCTCCCGTCACCTCCCCCGATCCTCTGCTGTAGTCACGCTAGCCACAACAGTCACACAGGAGGCGCAGACTCGCCGGGTTCGATCACGAAAATGCATCACCGCATTAGGTGAATCTCACATGATGTGGTAACGCGTGATCGCACTGGGACGCGTAGTCACCGTCAGGCCAGCTCGGCGCGTCCGGACGCCACCAGCCGGGACACCAGGCCGTTGCCGGTCTCCTCTTTCGTCACGGCGAAACACAGGTGGTCACGCCAGGCGCCTGCGACATCGAGGTACCGCTCGAACAGCCCTTCCTGCCGATATCCGGCCTTGGTGAGCACGCGGATGCTGGCGTTGTTCTCCGGCCGCACGGTCGCTTCGAGCCGGTGCAGGCCGGCGACATCGAAAGCGTGATCTGTCACGAGCGCGGCGGCCGCGGTGGCCACGCCTCCCCGGACGATCTCGGACGACACCCAATACCCGATCCAGGCCGACCGGAGTGCGGCGCGGATCACATTACCGACAGTGATCTGCCCCGCGAACTTTCCGTCAACCGTGATCGTGAACGGCAGGCACTGCCCGCGCCGCGCGAGCCCGCGCAGCGCCGCCCACTGCGACGGCCACGACCAGAACGCGTTGCGGTCCGCCCACGGCCCGATCCCGGTCGGCTCCCACTCCTCGAGGTGCTCGCGGTCGCGCAGCCGGACGCGGCTCCACTCGCCGGCGTCGCGCAACCGCACCGGGCGCACGGCGAGCACGCCTGCCGGGATCCGCAGAGGGCCGAGCGTGGCGGGCCAGCCGGGGTGCCGGTTTTCGACCGAGTCGGCGAGTGCGGCCACGGATCAGGCGCGCTGGGCGAGGAAGGTGACCTTGACCTGGTCGCCCGCGGCCACCTCGGTGAGATCCTCCTCGACGGTGATGAGGCAGTTGGCCTCGGCCAGCGACGCGAGCAGGTGCGCACCCGACGTCCCGAGCGGCTGCACCAGGTACTCGCCGTTCGCCTCGTCGCGCAGCAGCTGGCCGCGCAGGTAGCCGCGGCGGCCCTTCGTCGAGGTGATCGACGAAAGCAGCCTCGCGCCGACCACCCGGCGGTGCGGGTTGCGCGTGCCGCGCGCGGTGCGGATCAGCGGCCGTACCAGCACCTCGAACACCACGAGCGCGCTCATCGGATTGCCCGGGATGAGGAAGGTCGGCACCGAGTCCGGGCCGAGCCTGCCGAAGCCCTGCACCGAGCCGGGGTGCATCGCGACCCTCGTCAGGTCGATGTGCCCGAGGTCGGACAGCGCGGCGTGCACCTCGTCGCCGGAAGACCCGCCTGCCCCTCCCGCGACGACCACGATCTCGGACATCAGCAGCCGTCCTTCGACGACCTCGCGCAGCCGTTTCGGGTCGCCCGGCACGATGCCGACCCGGCTCACCTCGGCACCCGCGTCGCGCGCAGCCGCAGCAAGCGCGTACGAGTTGACGTCGTAGACCTGGCCGACCGACGGCGTGCGGTCGATGTCCACGAGCTCGTCGCCGACCGACACGATCGAGACCCGCGGCCGGGGGTAGACCAGCACCTTCGCGCGGCCGACCGCGGCCAGCAGCCCGACCTGCGCGGAGCCGATGGTGTCGCCCTTGCGCACCGCGACGTCGCCGATCTGCACGTCCTCGCCGGTCCGGCGCACGTAGCCGGCCGACGGCACGGACCGGGTGATGGTGACCTTGGCCTGGTGGCCGTCGGTGTAAGCGGTCGGGACGACGGCGTCCGCGAGCGTGGGCAGCGGCGCGCCGGTGTCGACCCGCACCGCCTGGCCCGGCTGCAGCCGTCGCGGCTGACGCGAGCCAGCCGGGATCTCGCCGACGACCGGCAGCTGGACCGGTTCCTGTCCGGCGGTCTGCACGTCGACGCTCCGGACCGCGTAGCCGTCGATCGCTGCCTGGTCGAACCCGGGCAGCGCGTGCTCGGCGACGACCTCCTCAGCGCAGAGCAGACCCTGCGCTTCGGAGATCGCGACGCGAACCGGACGCGGGCGCACGGCGGCGTCGAGGGTCAGCGCGATCTGCTCGTCGACCGAGCGGAAATCACCGGTCTCGGCGGATTCTTCCGTCGAGGCAACGATTTCCGCCGATTCCGCCGCGGCGACGGCCTGAACCGTCGGTTCGGGCACGTCTTCGGTCGGGACGGCAGGGGTGGAATCGAGGGAGTCCGTCATGGGCGATCGT
Organism: Amycolatopsis sp. A1MSW2902; assembly: GCF_017312175.1. Taxonomy (NCBI): domain Bacteria; kingdom Bacillati; phylum Actinomycetota; class Actinomycetes; order Pseudonocardiales; family Pseudonocardiaceae; genus Amycolatopsis; species Amycolatopsis sp. A1MSW2902. The sequence continues at coordinate 8,378,029 of NZ_QJPO01000001.1, read as the reverse complement.
TTCCGATCCGTTCGGTCAGCCAGGTGCGCAGCGACGGCCCGTAATCCGGGTCCTCGAGCGCGAAATCGACGGCGGCGCGCAGGAATCCGCCCGGGTTGCCCAGGTCGTGCCGCCCGCCGCGGTGGACGACGATGTGCACGGGGTGCCCCTCCTGGATCAGCAGCGCGACGGCGTCGGTGAGCTGAAGCTCGCCGCCCGCACCGGGCTCGATCCGGCGCAGCGCGTCGAAAATCGCCCGGTCGAGCAGGTACCGCCCAGCCGCGGCGTAGGTCGACGGCGCGTCCTCCGGCTTGGGCTTCTCGACCATGCCGTGGACCTGCTTGACGTCCGGGTCGTCGGTGTCGGTGACGTCGAAGACGCCGTACGGGGAGATCTGCTCCTTCGGGATGTCGAAGGCGCAAAGCACGCTTCCGCCGTACTGGGCGCGGACGGCCGACATCCGGTCGAGGACCCCGGCGGGCAACACGAGGTCATCGGGCAGGAGAACGGCGACAGCGGTGTCCTCGTCGGTGAGGTTCGGCTCGGCCTGCGCGACCGCGTGCCCGAGCCCGAGTGCCTGCTCCTGGATCGCGACCTCGACGTCCAGCAACTCCGGCCCGCGGCGGACCTTCGCCAGCAGCTCGGTCTTGCCCTTGTCCTCGAGCGTCTTCTCCAGGTCCGGCTTCGCCTCGAAGTACCGGACGACAGCTTCCTTGTCCGGCGAGGTGACGATCACCAGCCGCTTCGCCCCCGCACTCGCCGCTTCGCTCGCGACGATCTCGATCCCCGGCGTGTCGACCACTGGCAGCAGCTCTTTGGGCACCGCTTTCGTGGTCGGCAGGAATCGCGTGCCGAGGCCTGCGGCAGGCACGATGGCGGTTCTGAAGGTCTGGGTGGTTGAGGCGCCCGTCATGGGCGCAAAGCCTAACCTGGTCTCATGCACGAGCCGGGCAATGAGACCCCGAGCAAGGCGGAGTGGCGGACACGAATCCTTCGCGCCCGCGCCGAACTGCCCCCCGAAGCCCATGCCCGCGAGGCAGCCGCCCTGGCGACCGCGGCGTCGTCGATCCACGTGGAAACGGTGTGCGCGTACCTCCCTTTCGGCACCGAGCCCGGTCAAATCTCCCTGGTGAATGCCCTGGCCGCGACGGGCGCGCGCGTCCTGCTGCCCGTCATCCCGGACACGCCGGGCCCGCTTGACTGGTCCGAGTACACCGGCCCGGACGCCCTGATCCCCGGACGCCTCCGCGGCGTCCTCGAACCCTCCGGCCCACGCCTGGGCACCGCCGCGGTGGCGTCGGCGCAGGTGCTGCTGATCCCAGCCCTGGCCGTCGACCGCCACGGCACCCGCCTCGGCCGCGGAGCGGGCTACTACGACCGCACCCTGACCGCCGCGCCCGACACCGCCCGCGTGGCCGTGGTGCGCGCAGAGGAAGTCGTCGACCGCCTCCCGGCCGAACCCCACGACGTGCCCATGACCGCCGTCCTGACGCCCTCCGGGCTCATCCAGCTGCCAACGGCTGCCGCTGCCAGGTGAGACACGGCCGCTCGGCGCGGCTCGGCTCGGCGGGACGCAGCGCGGGTTCAGCGCGACACGGCTCCGCTCGGCGCCTCAGCGCGACAGGGCTCGGCTCAGCTCCACGCGACGCCGCTCAAGGGCTCAACGGCGCGACGGCTCCACGCGACGCGGCACAGCTCGGCTCGACGGCTCCGCGCGGGGCGGCCCGCTCGGCGCGGCCCGCTCGGCGGCTCCACGCGGCACGACGCGGCGACGCAGCTCGGCGCGGCGACGCGGCACGGCGCGGCTCGGCCTGCCTCGGCTCGAAGGTGGTCAAGACCACTCAATCGGCCAGCCGTGTCCGTTACCGCCGCCGCCCAGGACGCCCTGACCAGCACTAACCCGCCACCACCCCTTCCTCGCCCGCACTGTGAGCAAGGGGTAATTGCGCTGAGGGAATGCTGTCCAGCACAATTGGGTTAGCACTCTTGTAGGTCGAGTGCCAGTGCATGAAGGAGCTTCAGTGCCCACGTACCAGTACGCCTGCAAGGAATGTGACCACCGCTTCGAGGCGGTGCAGTCCTTCTCCGACCCCAGCCTGACCGTCTGCCCGCAGTGCTCCGGCGCACTGCGCAAGGTCTTCAGTTCGGTCGGCGTGGTCTTCAAGGGCAGCGGGTTCTACCGCACGGATTCGCGTGATTCGAGCAAGTCGAGCACCTCCGCGACCCCGGCCAAGACCGAGAGCGCCAAGTCCGACTCGTCGTCCACCACCTCCTCTTCGTCGACGTCTTCTTCGTCCTCGAACACATCCTCCACGACGAGCACGACAAAAACGGCTTCCACGCCCTCCTGACCCCCGAGTTATCCACAAGGGGCCAGTTGTCCACAGGTTCGCGAATCGGCTCTTCCGGCCGGTTCGCGACGTCCTTAACGTCGGATTCGTGCGGCATCCCGCCGCACCGGAACCGACGAGGGGACAACCGTGAACACCTTGCTCAGCCGCCTTCCCGCGCTGCCTGATGTCCGTCTGCCGCGCGGGCGGCGAGCCCGGATGCTCCGCCGGTGTCTCGCGGCGGCCCTGCTCTTGGCCGGCCTGCTCGTCCTGTTTCTCCCGCCCTCCGCACGGGGCGCACCCGCCACCTCGACGGTGGTCTCCGCACGCGACCTGCCCGCGGGCTCAGTCCTGCGCGCTGCGGACGTGCGGACCGTGGCGCTGCCCGACAACCTCCGCCCGTCCGGCGCGCTCTCGGCGACCGACACGGCGGTGGGCCGGCTTCTGTCCGGCGCGGCGCGAGCCGGCGAGCCCATCACCGACGTCCGGCTTCTGGGCAACAACCTCCCCGTAACGGGTGAACCCGGCGCGGTCACCGTGGCCGTCCGGCTCGCGGACGCGGCCGTCGCCGAGTTGCTTCAGCCGGGCCAGCGCGTTGACGTCGTCGCGGGCGCGGATACCACAAATTCCGCGTCTGTGCTGGCCAGAGGGGCTTCGGTGGTCACCGTCCGGCGTTCCGACGACACCGGGAACCGCACTTTGGGCCCGCCGCAGAAGGGTCCGCTGGTGCTGCTCGCGCTGCCGGCGCAGGTTGCCACGCAGGTCGCTGCTTCCTCGCTCGAACGACCGGTAACGGTTACTCTCCGCTAACCCGACCCTGTTCCGACGGGCGACGGCTGTCTGAAGACGGCCAGACGCCCGTCCCGAATCCCCTGGGAGCAGCAGTGCTGAAAGGTTTCAAGGACTTCCTGATGCGCGGCAACGTCGTCGACCTCGCGGTCGCCGTCGTGATCGGCGCCGCGTTCACCGCGATCGTCACCGCGTTCACCAACGGCCTGATCAAGCCGCTGATCAGCGCGATCGGCGGTTCCGACGCGGCGCAGGGGCTCGGTTTCCGGATCCTCAAGGCAAACGGCGCGACCTTCATGGACTTCGGCGGCGTGATCAACGCGGCGATCAACTTCGTGATCGTGGCGGCGATCGTCTACTTCCTGGTCGTCCTGCCGGTGAAGCACCTGCAGGAGCGGCGGAAGCGCGGCCAGGAGCCCGGTCCCGCCGAGCCCACCGACGTCGAGCTGCTCATCGAAATCCGCGACCTGCTGCGCGCGCAGCAGGGCAACGGCCCCTCCAGCCGCGACAGCTGAGGGGTCACCGATCGTGATGCGGGGGCCGGTTCTCGAGATACCACGAATCCGGAGTGGTCTCCGGGCCCCGGCCCCGCTCATCGGACGTGGTCTCCGGCAGGACGTCGCCGAAGATCTCGTCGACCCGGCGGCGGCGCTGGGCCTCGTCTGTGCGGGGACGTCGTTCCTCGTGCGGCATGGGTCCATCGTCCCACCTGTTGTTTGACAAGTGCAGAGAGACATCCGCCGCGAAACGGCCGGGCTCAGACCTCTTCGAGGCCGGAAAGCTCGTCGATCACGTGCGGGACCAGCGAGGAGAGGGTCGCCATGCCGTCGCGCACAGCCGCGCGCGAGCCGGCCAGGTTGACCACCAGCGTGCTGCCCGAAACGCCGGCCAGGCCGCGGGAGATCCCGGCGTCGACCGCGCCCGCGGCCAGCCCCGAGGCGCGCAGAGCCTCGCCGATGCCCGGGATCGGGCGGTCGAGGACCCCGGCGGTCGCGTCCGGCGTGCGGTCGCGCGGCGACACTCCGGTGCCACCGACCGTGATCACCAGGTCAGCCCCGCCGATCACCGCCGTGTTGAGCGCGTTGCGGATGCCCGCGGTCTCGGCCTCGACCACCACGACGCCGTCGACGATGAACCCGGCCTCCTCGAGCAGCTCGGTGACGAGCGGCCCCGAGGTGTCCTCGTGCTCCCCGTGCGCGACCCGGTCGTCCACAATCACCACGAGTGCCCGGCCAAGCCGCTGTGCGCTCCGTTCCATGCCGACACCGTATCCGGTTCGGGGCCCGCTTCGCCGCCACGGGCCCGGTGATTTCTGACGATTCGGTGACGTGGTCCCCGCAGGCCGCGCGCACCCCGGGGCGGGCCGCCTAGCGTCGGCGGGGTGCGAGTGCTCATCACCGGCGGAGCCGGGTTCATCGGGTCCCGGATCGCCGATCAGCTGGCCGACGACGGCGCCGAGGTCGTCGTGCTGGACAACCTGCTGTCCACCGCGCACGGCTCCACCACGCCGCCCGAATACACCCAGCGGCACCGTTTCCTCCGCGGTGACGTCACCGACACCGAGATCGTCGCCGAGCTGCTCGACGGCGTCGACGCAGTCTGTCACCAGGCCGCGGTGGTCGGGCACGGCGTGGATCCCTCCGACGCGCCCTCGTATGCGCTGAACAACGACTACGGCACCGCCGTGCTGCTGGCCGCGATGCATGCGGCGAAGGTGCGAAAGCTCGTGCTCGCCTCGTCGATGGTGGTCTACGGAGAGGGGCGCTACGCGTGTGCGGAACACGGTGTCGTTCCGCCGTCACCCCGCCGGCAGTCCGATGTGGACGCCGGACGATTCGAACCCGCTTGCCCGCACTGCGGTGCCGAGTTGGGCTGGCAACTCGTGCCCGAAGACGCGCCGCTGTTGCCCCGGAGCACCTACGCGGCAACAAAACTGGCGCAAGAACATCTCGCGGGCGCATGGGCGCGGCAGACCGGCGGCACGGTCTGGGCGTTGCGCTACCACAACGTCTACGGCCCGCGGATGCCGCAGAACACGCCATACGCGGGCGTGGCGTCGCTGTTCCGCTCGGCATTGGAGCGCAGCGAAGCGCCGACCGTGCTGGAGGACGGGCGGCAGCAGCGGGATTTCGTGCACGTGGACGACGTGGCCCGAGCGAACGTCCTCGCGCTCCGAAGCGACGGTCCGGAGGCAGATCTCACGCCGCTGAACATCTGTTCCGGACAGCCGCACAGCGTCGGCGACCTGGCCCGGGAGCTCGCCCGCGCCTGCGGAGGGCCGGAGCCACGGATCGTCGGCGGTGCGCGGCCCGCGGACGTCCGGCACGTGGTCGCCGACCCGGCTCGAGCACGGGAACTGCTCGGGTTCCGGGCGGAAACGTCCTTCGCGGAGGGCATCGCCGCGTTCGCCACCGCGGAGCTGCGCGCCTCCGTCACCCGATGAGGTGAAGATCACGTTCCGGAATGAATCGGCCGTACCGGATCTTGATGCTGGGCATGCGTTCCATCGTGGTGGGGGACATTGAAATCCACGCGCTGACCGACGGACGGCTGCAACTGCCGTCGTCGTTCTTCCCGGGACTTCAGGGCAAGCGCTCGGCGCCGAGCACCGTGCCCGTGATCGTCGGCGCGTTCCTGATCCGGACGGGCGGCCGCACCGTGCTGGTCGACGCCGGTTTCGGACCGCGTGCGTCCGGCGAGCCGCACCTGCCGCAGCACTCCAAAGAGCAACTGCACCCCGTGGTCAGCGCCGCCGAGCCGGAGCACACCGGCGGCTTGCCCGCGGCGCTCGCTGAGGCCGGGGTTGCCCCCGCGGACATCGACACCGTGGTGCTGACTCATCTGCACGCCGACCACATCGGCTGGGTCACGCCGAACGGCGAGCCGTACTTCCCGAATGCCGAAGTGCGGTACGGCGCGCCCGACTGGGCAGCGTTCATCGAGCCAGCGGGGCGGCACGACCGCGGCCGCGTAGCGCTGGAAGCCCTTCGCGCCCAGGGCAAACTGCGACCGCTGCTTGACGGCGAAATGGTCGCTCCCGGCGTCACCGTCCGGCATGCGCCTGGACACACGCCAGGGCATTACGTGCTGGAAGTCGCGGACCAGGACCGTCGCGCTGTCCTGATCGGTGACGTCTTCCAGATTCCGGAGCAGATGGCTGATCCGGCGATCGGTGCTGCGTCCGACGCCAATCCCGGACAGGCGGAGCTGACCCGCCGCCGCTGGCTCGGCGAGGTGGTCGGTACCGGCACGATCGTCGCGGCCGCGCATTTCCCGGATGAGCCGTTCTTCCGGATCGCGGCCGACCACAGCGTGGAGCCGGTCGCGGCGGTTGCCGCTTCCTGACTGTCCACAATAGACGGCTCAGGAGGCCGCCAGCGGCAACCGCACCTCGAAGCGGCAACCGGGGCCGTGGTTCTGCACGCCGATCCGTCCCCGGTGTGCCTCCACCAGGCCCTTCGCGATCGCCAGGCCCAGTCCGCCGCCGCTGGTGGTGCCGCTGCGGTCGGGGGTGCGGGCTTGGGTGCCGCGGAAGGCGACGTCGAAGACCCGGCTGATCTCGTCGTCCGGAATCCCGCCGCAGCCGTCGTCCACGGCTAGCAGCGCCTGGTCGCCGTCGATGCCGATCTGCACAGCGACCGTGCCGTCCGGTGGGGTGTGCCGGATGGCATTGGACACGAGGTTCCGCACGATCCGCGCCAGCTCCGGATCGCTGCCGGACACCACTGGCCACGCCGACGCGTTTTCCAGCACCCGTACGCGTTTGCGGTCCGCCACCGGTGCCTGCGCGGCGACCGCGTCGCTCACCACGTCGCGCAGCGGCACCGCCGACATGCTCAGTTCGAGCGCTCCCGCGGTGATCCGGGACAGCTCGAAGAGATCCCCCACCATGCCGGACAGCCGGGTGGTCTCGCCGCTGATGCGCTGGGCGTAGTCGGCCACCTCGGCGCGCTCCGAAACCACGCCGTCGGCTAGCGCCTCGGCCATCGCCTGGATCCCGGCGAGCGGGCTGCGAAGGTCGTGGCTGATCCACGCGACCAGTTCGCGACGCGACGCCTCCGCCGCGCGTTCGCGGTCCCGCGCCTCGCGTTCCCACACACTGCGCCGCGCGATGACCCGGCCCAGCACCATCGCCGCGGGCACCGCCACCAGTGCCACGAGCAGGCACACCAGCAGTTCCGTGGTCAGGGCCTCGGTGAACATGAAGCCGCTCACGCCGAGGATCCCGACCAGCATCGCGGCGACCGGAGTCAGCACGAGCGTGGTCATCGTCGTGGCCAGCGACCGGTGCCGCAGCAGGTAAAGCGCGAGTCCGCCCAGTGCTGCCACCGGCAAGGCGAACAGCAAGGCGAGCGGCAGGATGTGCAGGACATGGACGAACATGTCCCACGCCGACTCGCCCGAGCCGATCACGGCTGTGTCCGGTCGTAGCGGTAGCCAACGCCCCACACCGTCGCGACGCGGACCGGTTTGGCCGGGTCACGTTCGATTTTCTCGCGCAGCCGGCGTACGTGGACAGTCACCGTGGACTGGTCGCCGAAGTCCCAGCCCCACACCTTTTCCAGCAGGTCGGCCCGGCTGAACGCGACGCCGGGGTGGGAGAGGAAGAACGCGAGGAGGTCGAACTCGCGCGTGGTCAGCGGAAGCGCCTCGCCGTCGAGCGTCGCCTGGCGGGCGGTCATCTGGAGCCGGAGGTTGCCGTCCGTCAGTTCAGCCGCGGGCGGCTCGGGCCTCGGCATCCGGGCCCGGCGCAGCACGGATGCCACGCGCAGGGTGAGTTCCTTGGGGCTGAACGGTTTGGTGACGTAGTCGTCGGCCCCCAACTGCAGTCCGGCGATGCGGTTTTCCTCCTCGCCGAGCGCGGTGAGCAGGACGATCGGCACCTGGCTCGTCTGCCGCAGCCGACGGCACACCTCCAGGCCGTTCAGCCCGGGCATCATCACGTCGAGCACCACCAGGTCCGGCGCCCGCTCGGCGAACCGGGCGAGCGCCGCCGTGCCGTCGCCGGCCAGGTCGACGGTGAAACCGGCGGTTTCGAGGTAGCGACGGACGACGTCGCGCACGGTCTCGTCGTCGTCTACCACGAGCACGCGACCCGCTTGGTCCTCCATGCCTCACCTCACCAGTTCGTCAGCAGCAGGTGGTTGACCGCGAGCGCGACCACCGCCTGTCCGGCCAGCCACCAGCGGCGGTGGCCCGCCGGGAGCAGCGCCGTGGCCGGGATCAGCCACGCGCCGAACGGTAGCCAGATCCGTTCTACCTCAGCCTTCGACAGGCCGGACGAATCAGCGAACACGATCGTGAGCAGAGCGGCCACCACGATCAGCAGCACCGGATCGCGCAGGATCGTCCGGCGGGAAGGCAAAAAGACCGCGTTGGCCACTCCCCGGCGAGCCGCTGCGACCACTGCGGGGCCGCACGCGACCGCCACCGCGGCCAGGTCGGCCCACACCCAGTAGGAATACGGCCGCACCAGCGCAACGCCCTGGTAGTAGCGCTCGACGACGAGGTGGTAGCCGTCGAACCACCAGAAACCGGCGAGCGCGAACACGGCGACCACTGCTAGTGCACCAAAGGCAGCGACGAGAGTGGCCCGCCATTGCCTGCCGAGCACGGCGATGGCGAGCGCGACCAAGCCGAGCAGGACGAGGCCGTAGGAGAGGAAGATGCCGAATCCGATGAGAATCCCGGCTGCTAACGCCGTCGGCCAGGCGTAACCGCGCTGTTCCCGGAAGCCCACCGACGCCAGGGCGAGCAGTACGATGCCGGTGGCGGTCACACCGGCGAAGAGGCCGTCCGCGGAAACGCCCAGCCACACCGCGCCTGGGCTGAGCACGGCGAACGGAAGCGCCGCGCGGGCGGCGTCGGGGCGACCGAGCAGGGCGATCGTCGCGGGTACCGCGGCCGCGACCAAAGCGGCCACCAGCACAACCGCGGTCGACGCCCAGGCACCGCCGTGGAGGCCGAGCCGGTCGAGCCAGACGAAGACGAGGGTCGCGCCGGGCGGGTGGCCGGACACGTGAGTGGTCCACGAGTTCGGCTGGAAATCGAGGATGCGCGAGGAGAATTCGCGGAGGAACCGCGGGATGTCCGTGATGCCGGGGACCTCGTGCAGGTACTCCTGCACAGTGGTCAGCCGGCCGGTGAAGCCGCGCGTCCAGCCGTCCACCATGGCGAGCGAGAAGATCCAGGCGAGGGAGGCCAGGTAACCCGCGGCCAGAGCGCGCCACCATCGCAGCCGGGCGGCCAGGGTCGGGCCGTACAGGACGACACCGGCAGCGATCAGGACGGCGAACACCGAGCCGGGGCCGACGTGTGGCAGCCAGTGCGCGAACAACGGCGGCGCGAACGCGTAGATCACCACGTCCGAGCCTGGCCGGTTGTAGTACACGCCAACCGCGGTCGCGGCGGCGACCACCACGAGGGTGACGCCGACCGTCACGAGATCGGCGCGGAACCGGGGACGGACGGGAACCGGGGACGGCGGCTCGGCGAGCCGGGCAGCCTTCGTCGACTCGCTCATCGCCGGTCACGATAACCCCGCGGGCGGGCGTCCGGCAGGGTTCCGGCGGATCCGTGAGAAGTCGGTAAGATCTGGGCGAACGTCAGGATTTGGTAAGCACAGCAAGGGTTCTGCACTGTCCTTTCCAGACCTACCGTACGCCTCGTGAACGAATTCGGAGTGGACGTCGTCCTCCCCTGCCTCGACGAGGCGGCCGCGCTGCCCGGCGTGCTCGCCGGTCTGCCGCCGGGGTATCGCGCGATCGTCGTGGACAACGGGTCGCGCGACGGTTCCCCTGATGTCGCGGCCGCGCACGGCGCGAAAGTCGTCGACGAGCCGCGGCGTGGTTACGGTGCCGCTGTCCACACCGGGTTGGAGAACGCGACCGCCGACATCGTCTGTTTCGCGGATGCCGACGGATCACTCGATCTGGCCGAGTTGCCGCGTCTGGTCGCCGCGGTTGTGGATGGTGCTGACCTCGCGGTCGGGCGCCGGGTGCCGGTTTCCCGGGCAGCTTGGCCGTGGCACGCAAGAGCAGGCAATGCCGTCCTCTCGCTGCTCTTGCGGTCCCGTGGGCTGCCGGTGCGGGACATCGCGCCGCTGCGGGCGGTGCGTCGTCGGGAGTTGCTGGCTCTCGGCGTCACGGACCGGGCTTTCGGCTACCCGCTTGAGCTGTTGGTGAAGGCCCAGCGCGCGGGCTGGACGGTCCGGGAGTTCGACGTCGCTTACCGGGAACGGGCGCGGGGCACGAAATCGAAGGTGTCCGGTTCGATGCGCGGCACGTTGCGAGCGGTGCGGGACTTCGGGCGGGTGCTCGCCCGATGACGTTCTGCCTGCTTGTGGTCGCGAAAGCCCCGGTGCCGGGGTTCGCGAAGACTCGGTTGTGCCCTCCGGCGACGCCAGAACAGGCCGCGGAGATCGCCGCCTCCGCGCTGTTGGACACGCTGGACGCTGCGTTCGCCACTGACGGCGCGATCACTGTCGTGGCGATGACGGGCGACCTCTCGGAGGCGGCGCGAGGCGGCGAAATCGGCCGGGCGTTGCGGAAGGCGACCGTGATTGCGCAGCGGGGCTGGGATTTCGGCACCCGGCTGGCCAACGCGCACTCCGACACCGCCGCGGTGCATGCCGGGTTGCCCGTGCTGCAGATCGGCATGGACACGCCGCAGGTCTCCCCCGTATTGCTGGCTTCAGCGATCAAGCAGGTCGTCGATGGAGACAGCCGCGCAGTGCTGGGCAGCGCGGAAGACGGGGGCTGGTGGGGACTCGGGCTGGCTGATCCGCGGCAGGCGCAAGTGCTTGCCGGAGTTCCGATGTCGCGTCCGGACACCGGATTCCGCACTCGAGCGGCATTGGAAGGATCCGGGCTCCGCGTCGGCGAGCTGCCGACACTGTCCGATGTGGACACCATGGAGGACGCGCTGCGGGTGGCCGCGATCCGGCCGGAGAGCAGGTTCGCGGCCGCGGTCGACGCGGTGGGAGTGGTGGCATGAAACTCGCGACTGGGCGGGAATTCGATCGCGGGCTGCTTGGCCATCACTGCTGGCTGGAGCTCGCGAACGGCGACCGGATCGAGCTGCCGGTCGGTCGTTGGGCGGACGGTTGCGGTGCGGGCGACGCCGTGCTGCTGGACGCGTGCGCGGGTCCGACTCTCGACGTCGGCTGCGGACCCGGTCGGCTTACTGCTGCGTTGACGCGTCGAGGTGTGGTGGCCCTCGGCGTGGACAGTTCGCCGGTCGCGGTGCGGCTGACCCGGCGACGCGGGGCGAGTGCGTTGCAGCGCAACGTTTTCACTCGCTTGCCTGGCGAGGGACGATGGAATCACGTGCTACTGGCTGACGGCAACATCGGGATCGGTGGTGATCCCGATGCGCTGCTGCGGCGAGTGCGCGAGTTGCTCACGCCCGATGGCGACGTGCTCGTGGAACTGGAGGAGCCGGGCCAGGGGGTGCGCCGCGACCACGTCCGCTTGCGGCCGGATCCCGCTGGTGGACGGTGGTTCACCTGGGCATGGGTCAGTGTCGACGCCATTGCGGAAATCGCGGTGCGGACTGGTTTTCGAGTGGTGTGGACGACCAGTCGCGGCCGCCGCTGGTTCGCGAAGCTGGCACGCGCATGAAACGGCTGGCAGCCGCGTGGCGCGAGCTCGACGCTCGGGTTTCCGCAGCACAGGCAAAGATCGGCGAACGGGCCCGTGCCGTCGATCGCCGGGTCCCGAAGGCGGAGCAGTTCAAGGGCGGTGCGCACGGCGAGCGTGCGACCGCCCGCGTCGGCAGCCTGCTCGGGCTCGCTTTCCTGATCTGCTTCATCACCGGACTGCTGAGCCATTTGATCCAGCATCCGCCCGAGTGGTTCTTCTGGCCGAGCCGTCCGGTGTGGCTGTATCGGGTGACGCAGGGCGCGCACGTGCTGTCCGGGATCGCGGCGATTCCGTTGCTGCTGGCCAAACTGTGGAGCGTCTACCCGAAGCTGTTCGAGCGGCCGCTGGTGCGTTCGGTGCCGCACGCCGTGGAGCGGCTGTCGATCCTTGTGCTGTCCGGCGCAGCGTTCTTCGAGCTGAGTTCGGGACTGCTGAACGTCGCGCAGAATTACCCGTGGAATTTCTACTTTCCGCAGGTGCACTATGCGGTGGCGTGGGTCGCGATCGGATCGATCTTCGTGCATGTCGCGGTGAAGCTCCCGGTGATCCGGCGGGCGCTGACGCGGGAGCGTGCGCCCGCTCAGCAGCCTGGCCCTGGGTTGTCGCGTCGGGGATTCCTGACCACCACGGGGATCGCGACCGGAGTTGCTGTGCTGGCGACCGCTGGGGCGACCGTTCCGGCGCTGCGGAACGTCTCCGGGTTGTCGTGGCGATCGGACAAGGGCACGCAGAAGCTGCCGGTCAACCGCACGGCCGTGGCAGCGCAGGTCACGCGGGCAGCGCAGGATCCTGGATGGCGGTTGTCCGTGGTGACTCCGGCAGGGGCCCGGCAGTTCACGCTGGCCGAGCTGCGGACGTTGCCGCAGACCACTGTGGACTTGCCGATCGCGTGCGTCGAAGGGTGGAGCCAGATGGCGACCTGGCGCGGCGTCTCGTTCCCGGACCTGCTGCGCGCGAGCGGGACTTCGCCCGGCGTGGACGTGCGGGTGTCGTCGCTGGAGAAGACCGGTTTGTACGGCGTCAGCGTGTTGCCCGGCGAGCACACGGCCGACCCGCTCACGTTGCTGGCGCTGGAACTGAACGGTGAGGTGCTGAATCTCGACCACGGGTATCCGTGCCGCGTGATCGCGCCCAGCCGGCCGGGCGTGTTGCAGACGAAGTGGGTCGAGAAGCTGGAGGTGCGGTGAAGACCGCGCAAATTCTGCTGGTGCTGCCCGGATTAGCGGCGTTGGCGTACGGGATCGTGCTGTTCCTCGACTATGCGGCGCCGGCGTGGCCGGACAGTTTCACGACGTTGCTGTGGATCGGCGGCGGTCCGATCGTCAACGACGCGGTGTTCGCTCCGATCGCGGGCGCGGTCGGCCTGCTGCTCGCTCGATTCCTGCCACCGCCGTGGCGAGGGCCAGTGCAGGTTGGTGCGGCGTTGACCGCGGTGCTGGGTTTCGTGGCGTTCCCGCTGCTGTGGCGTGCTTATGGCGTGCCGCCGAAGCCCGGTCTGCACGACGGGAACACGTGGCTGGGGCTGCTGGCGACGCTCGCCGTGGTGTGGAGTGCCGTCTTGGTCGTTTCGCTCGTCCGGATTGTCCGGGTACGGCGGCAGGCGGCGCGGAAAATTCGGCCGCGCGCACGTAGTTGACCTGGGTTTTCTTCCGGTACCGGAATTTTCCCGCGGATTCGGCGTTTGGGACAGCGTGCGCGTGGGCACCTCACCGCACGCGGAGAGGCTCTCCGTGCCGAGTCGGAGGCGGCACGGAGAGCCTCTTCGTGTTTCCGTGTGCGAGCTGGTTTTCGCGCGCTGGGCACAAAAACGGCCACGCGCGACCGGCTCTTGTGCTCCGGTCGCGCGCGGCCTGCAAAGGTTCGGCCCCAGCGCGGATAGGGGGTCGAGCCGTGGCTGGTCTCGGCCGCGCCTCGGCGGCCGAGCGAACTAGTTGGCCGGTACCGCCTGTCCGCCCAAGGTGACCTGCACCGTGCGTCCGTCGGCGAGGGTGAAGGTGGTCTGGTCGTTCGGGGCGCGGGTGCGGATCGCGGCGACGAGCGTGTTGGCGCTGTCGATGACGCGGTCGTCGATCTTGGTCACCACGTCGCCGGACTTCAGGCCCGCCTTCTCCGCCGGGCTGCCCGGCGTGATGTCGCCGAGCTGGGCACCGCCCTGGGGCGCGTCGGTGACCTTCGCGCCGATGAACGTCTGGGTCGCGTGCCCGGTCTTGATGATGTCCTGCGCGGTGCGGCGCGCCTGGTCGATCGGGATGGCGAAGCCGATGCCGACGTTGCCGCCCTCGCTGCCGCTGCCCTGGCCGCGGCCCGAGTTCGGGCTGTAGATGGCCGAGTTGATGCCGATGACCTGGCCGTTCATGTTCGACAGCGGACCGCCCGAGTTGCCGGGGTTGATCGCGGCGTCGGTCTGGATCGCGTCCATCACCGTGGTCTGGTCGGTTTCGTCGCCGCCTGCCTGCACCGGGCGGTGCAGGGAGCTGACGATGCCCGAGGTGACCGTGCCGGTCAGCTCGTACGGCGAACCGATGGCCACCACCTGCTGGCCGACCCGCAGGTCGTCGGAGCGGCCCAGTTCGACCGGCTTCAAGTTGCTGACGCCGGACACCTTGACCACGGCGATGTCCGTGGTCGGGTCACGGCCGACAACCTTCGCCGCGGCCTTCTTGCCGTCCTGGAACACGGCCTGGATCTGGCCGCCGTTCGCGGCGACCTGGACGACGTGGTTGTTGGTGAGGATGTAGCCGTCGCTGCTGATCACGAAGCCGGAGCCCTCGCCCGCCGCGGTCCGGCCGGACACCTGCAGCTCGACCACGCTCGGCGACAGCTTCTGCGCCACCGATTCGACCGAGCCGGCCGGCACGTTGCCGGTCTGCTGCGCGGGTTTCGGCGCGTCGAGCGCGCTCACCGACGAACCGGACCCGCCGGTCAGGTACCCGACGGTTCCGCCCGCCACGCCGCCGATCACGAGCGAGATCGCGGCGACGCTCGCGAGGAGCTTGCCCGCCGATCCCTTCTTCTCGCGCTGCGCGGGGACGCCGTACACCGAGGTTCCCGGTGCGCCGTAAGGATTGGCCGGGGCTCCGGCGGGCGGAGTGTGCGTGCCGCCGGGGTATTGGCTGCCGTAGGGCTGCTGTGCGCCGGGGATCGCGCCGCTCTGGGGCGCGCCAGTGTGCGGCGCGGCCGCGCCTTGGGCCGACCACGGATTCGGCGTGCTTCCAGCCGGAGCAGCGGCCCCGTACGTCGGAGCGGCGCCGTACTGCCCCGCAGGCGCTCCGTACGCACCGGAAGCGTCGCCGCTCGCCGTGCCGGTGCCAGACGTCCCCGCCGAGCCCTCAGCGGCCGAACCGTACGCGGCGGTCGAACCAGTGGCACCGGAAGCCGACTGGTTCGCGTCGCCGCCGGAAGAGGGTTGGTCCGGCTGAGCCGGGGTCTGCTGCCAGGCCGCCTGGCCTTCGGCGCCCGGCTGGGCGCCCGGGTCCTGGCGACCCGCCGCGGAGTCGGGCACGTGGGGGTCGTTCTCGGTCATGTCCTCACCTAAGCGGCTGGGCCTGAGAGGTTCCTGAGTCGAACCTGTGTTTCGTAGATGAGTATGCCGCGAGTTCCGGTCAGCCTGCCGAACGAAGCCGGTCCGCGATCTGTTCCGGGGTGGCGTCGTTGATCCAGACCGCCATGCCCGACTCGGATCCGGCCAGGTACTTCAGCTTGTCCTTGGCCCGCAGCACGGAGAACAGCTCCAGGTGCAGCCACGACAGCTCCCGGTCCCGCCGCACCGGAGCCTGGTGCCAGCCCGCGATGTACGGCAGCGGCCGGTCGTACAGCGCGTCACACCGGCGCAGCACGTCGAGGTACACGCGGGAAAAGTCGTCGCGCTCGGCGTCGGTGAGCGACGGGAGGTCCGGTGTCTGCCGGTGCGGCACGATCTGGACGTGCACCGGCCAGCGCGCGGCAGGCGGCACGAAAGCCGTCCAGTGCTCGCCGGTCGCGACCACGCGCTCGCCCGATTTCCGTTCCGCCGCCAGCACGTCGCCGAGCACCGAGCCGCCGTGCTCGCGCGCGACCGCCAGCATCCGCTCGGTCTTCGGCGTGACGAACGGGTAGCCGTAGATCTGGCCGTGCGGGTGCGAGAGCGTGACGCCGATTTCCTCGCCGCGGTTCTCGAACGGGAAGACCTGTTCCACGCCAGGCGTCTGCGCGAGCGCGGCAGTGCGGTCGGCCCAGGCGTCCACCACGAGGCGCACCTGTTCCGGGGTCAGCCGGGAGAACGCGCCGTCGTGGTCGCTGGTGAAGCACACGACCTCGCAGCGGCCGAGGCCCGGCGCGGTGGGGACGAGGCCCAAGCCGTCCACAGTGGACGGTTCGCCGGTCGCCTGCTGCGAGAACGACGGGAACCGGTTCTCGAAGACGACCACGTCATAGTCGGCTTCGGGGATTTCGCTCGGTTTGCCCGGACGGGTCGGGCAGAGCGGGCAGAGGTTGGCAGGCGGCTTGTACGTGCGCGTCTGGCGGTGCGCCGCCATCGCGACCCACTCGCCGGTCAGCGGGTCGCGGCGGATCTCCGAGGCCGCCGCGACCGGCGGCAGGTCCCGGGTGTCCTCGGCGAGCCGTTCGCGGTCGTCGGTGTGGTCGAAATAGATGATCTCCCGGCCGTCGGCCAGGTACCGCACAGTGCGTTTCACGCTTCTTCTGCCTCGAGGTTCTCCGCCGTTTCGGCGATCATGAGTTCTCCGACCCGCTCCGCGAGGTCTTCCCGCGCGCGGTCGTCCAGTCCGTCGTCGGTCACCACGACCTGTGCTTCTTCCAGGTCCGCGATCGTGGAAATGCCGACGGTGCCCCACTTCGTGTGGTCGGCGAGCACCACCAGCCGCCGTCCGGCCTCCACCAGCGCGCGGTCGGTTTCGCTCTCGGTGAGGTTCGGGGTGGTGAACCCGGGCCCCACCGCCATGCCGTGCACGCCGAGGAACACCAGGTCGAGATGCAGTGTCCGCAGGCTCTGCACGGCGACCGGTCCGACCAGCGCGTCCGAGGGGGTGCGCACCCCGCCGGTGAGGACCACCGTGCGGTCCGGCTGTCCCGCGTTGCGCAGCACATCGGCGACCTGGATCGAGTTGGTGACGATGGTGAGGCCCTCGACGCCGTCGAGCGCGTGCGCGAGCGTCCAGGTGGTGGTGCCCGCGGACAGGCCGATCGCGGTGCCCGGCTTGACGAGGGTGGCCGCCAGTTCGGCGATGGCTTCCTTCTGTGCGCGCTGGCGCACCGATTTCGCCTCGAAGCCCGGTTCATCGGTGCTCTTGCCGACCAGCGACGTCGCGCCGCCGTAGACCTTCTCGACCAGGCCGCGGCCCGCGAGCACGTCGAGGTCTCGGCGGACCGTCATGTCGGAGACGCCGAGCCTCGCGACGAGGTCACTGACCCGGACCGCACCGGTCCGGCGTGCTTCCTCGAGGATCACCGCCTGTCGCTGCCGCGCGAGCACCGCCACTCCCCAAGCACACCCATCAACTGCACAAAATCCTACACGATTCAACATCAGGTGTGCGCGACGTGCAGATCAAGCGTCCCCCTGCCGGGCGACAGCCATGCGTGGCGGGCCGCTCAGGCGACGGGCGCCCCTGGTAGCCGGATGGTGAGCAGAGCGCCGCCTTCCGGTGCCCGGTTGGCGTAAACCGTGCCGCCGTGCCGTTCGGCGGCGTGCTTCACGATCGCCAGCCCGAGGCCGGATCCGGGCAGGGTGCGTGCCTCCGAAGAGCGGTAGAAACGGTCGAACACCTTGGGCAGGTCTTCCTCGGCGATGCCCGGTCCGGAGTCCGCGACCTCGACCACCGCGGTGCCGTCGCCGAGCGGACGCAGCGTGACCCGCACCCGCGAACCCTGCGGCGAGAACTTCACCGCGTTGTCCAGCAGGTTCAGCACCGCCCGCTCGAGCGAGCTGTTGTCGCCGGTGAGCACCCACGGCTGCAGCGCGACCTCGAACTCGATCTCGCCCGCCCGACGGCGCGCCCGGTCGAGTGCGCGCTCGACCACGTCCATCAGGTCGACGCGTTCGGCCTGCTCGCGCGGTTCGTCCTGCCGCGCCAGCTCCACCAGGTCGCCGATGAGCTGGGTCAGCTCGTCGAGCTGGCCGCGAATGTCGGCCTCGATGTCGGCGCGGTCCTCGTCCGGCAGCGACGGCGCGCCCGGGCGACTGGCCGACAGCAGCAGTTCCAGGTTGGTGCGCATGGAAGTCAGCGGGGTCCGCAGCTCGTGCCCGGCATCGGCGACCAGCTGCCGCTGCCGTTCCTGCGAGTCCGCGACCGTGCCGAGCATGATGTTGAAGCTGTGCGTGAGCCGGGCGAGTTCGTCATCGCCGCTCACCGGGATCGGACGCAGGTCGCCGGTCGCGGCTACCCGTTCGGCAGCTGAGGTCAGCCGGTCGACGGGGCGCAACCCGGCGCGCGCGACGGCTGTGCCCGCACCCGCGGCCACCACGATCCCGGCACCGCCGACGAGGAACAGCACCACGGACAGCTGGTTCAGCGCGCGCATCGTCGGAGCCATCGACTGGGCCAGCACGATCGCCTGGCCGTGCCCGAGCGGCACCGCGACCACGCGCATGCCGGTGGCCGCGTCGGTGCGCAGCGACTGCGGAAGCACGCCGGTCGCGACGCGCATCTCGGACGGGCCGACCGGCGGCCGCGTGCCCGGCTGCGGATAGATCAGGTCGCCGGTGAGGCCGTTGAGCTGGCCGATCTGCAGGTCAGCGCTCGCCAGCAAGGCTCCCGGGACCTCGCGCAACTGGTCGGTCGGCACCTGCGGCGAGTTCGCCGCGGCTTGTGCGCGGGCCAGCAGGTTGTCGTCGAGCTGAGTGAGGAGGTTGTTGCGCACCACGAGGTACGCGCACAGGGACACGAGCGCCACCGCACCCGCGACGCACGCCGCGGCCAGCAGCGTGACGCGGCCGCGCAGCGAGAACCGCCGGGTGGTCCACCGGGTGCCCCGCGGATCCGGGACCTCCCCCTCCGGCGCGGCGTGCGCACCCGCCGGGTAGTCGGTCACGGCGGGGTCTCGCGCAGGACGTACCCCACTCCACGCACCGTGTGGATCAGCCTCGGTTCGTTGTCCGCTTCCGTCTTGCGGCGCAAATAGCCGACGTAGACCTCCAGCGCGTTGCCCGACGTCGGGAAGTCGTAACCCCATACTTCCTCCAGGATCCTTCCGCGGGTCAGCACGTGCTTGGGGTACGAGAGGAACAGCTCGAGCAGCGCGAACTCGGTGCGGGTGAGACTGATCTCGCGACCGCCGCGGCGGACCTCGCGAGTGCCGGGGTCCAGCGTGAGGTCGGCGAACGACAGCACCTCCGACGTCTCGCCTTGCTGAGCGTCCGGCGCGGCGCGGCGCAGCAGGGCGCGCAACCGGGCGAGCAGCTCCTCAAGGGCGAACGGCTTGGGCAGGTAGTCGTCGGCGCCGGCGTCGAGGCCGGAGACCCGGTCGGAGACGGTGTCGCGGGCGGTCAGCACGAGAATCGGCAGGTCGTCGCCGGTGCTGCGGAGCCGGCGGGCCACTTCGAGCCCGTCGAGGCGCGGCATCATCACGTCGAGAACCATCGCGTCCGGACGGTTGGCGAGGATCGTCTCCAACGCCTGCGCACCATCGCTCGCGAGCTCCACGGTGTAGCCGTTGAACTCCAAAGACCGCCTGAGCGATTCACGGACGGCACGGTCGTCGTCCACTACGAGGATGCGCATGCCGTCAGTCTTACGCAGAGTGCTGAGACCCGCCTAAGAACACACGCAGAACACACAAAGAGCATTTCCGGACGACCGCGGACAGGGCGGCACATTCGCGCTGGCCGCACCGGGGGTCGCGGACGCGGAAATCACAATGAGCGCTCTTCCGGCGGCCGGGCGACCGGGGCGTTCCAGTGTCGCCAGAGAGCGAGCACGCGGATCGCGACCACGACCACCGCCGAGACGGTCGTGACCGCGCCGGCCGGGAGGTTCAGCGCGTGCCCCGCCCAGACGCACACCGCACCGGTCAGCGCGGCCATCGCGTAGATCTCCTTGCGCAGCACGAGCGGGATCTCCCGCAGCAGCAGGTCGCGGACCGCGCCGCCGCCGATGCCGCTGGTCATGCCGATCAGACACGCGGCGTACCCGGTCGCGCCCGCGTTCAGCGCCAGCGTCGTGCCGGCCGTGGCGAAGACTCCGAGCCCGACCGCGTCCGCGAGCAGCACGGCGTGGCGCAGCCGGGCGACCTGCGGGTGGAAGGCGAACACCACCAGCGCCGTCACCGCGCAGACGGCCAGGTACGGCCAGTTGCGCAGGGACGTCGGCGGGTGGATGCCGAGAAGCACGTCGCGGATGATGCCGCCGCCGAGTGCCGTGGTCAGGCCGACCACGACGACCCCGAACACGTCCAGCCGCGCCCGGACCGCGGCCAGCGCCCCGGACGCCGCGAACGCCACCAGCCCGAGGAACTCGAGCGCGGTCAGCAGCATGTGCTGGTTCTACTGGTCGAGAAGCCCGCCGCGGTAGGCCAGGAGCGCGGCCTGCACCCGGTTGGCCGCGCCGATCTTCGACAGCACCGCCGAGACGTACCCCTTCACGGTCGCCTCGGACAGGTGCAGCCGCCCGCCGATCTCGGCGTTCGACAGGCCCTGCCCGATCAGCGCGACGACCTCGCGTTCGCGTTCGGACAGCGAGGCCAGGAGTTTGCGCGCCGGCTGCGCGGCCCGCTGCTCGTCGCGGTGGCTCTGCACCATGCGCACGGCCACCCCCGGATCGAGGACGGCGCCGCCCTTGGCCAGGTCGCGCACGGCCCGCAGCAACGCCGCCGGGTCGATGTCCTTCAGCAGGAAGCCGTTGGCGCCGAGCCGGAGCGCGAGGCTGACGTACTCGTCGATGTCGAAGGTGGTGAGCATGGCGACGGTCGGCGGATCGGGCAGCGCGAGAATGGCCCGGAGCGCGCGAATGCCGTCGTCAGGGGCGCGCATCTTGATGTCGAGCAGCGCGACGTCAGGGTGATAGCGACGGGCGACCTCGACCGCCGATCTGCCGTCGCTCGCCTCGCCCACGATCTCGATGTCCGACGCCCCGGACATCATGGCGCGCAGCCCCGACCGAACTAGTTCCTCGTCGTCGGCGAACATGAGCTTGATCAACGAAGCCCTCCGGCAAACCGTGGGTTGGAGGCGGCTCCCCGCACCCGTTACGGAAGATTACCTACTGTTGTTCACGGTTTCGAAACCAGACACGACCAGGTGACGCGGATGGTCCACCGGAGCGGCCGAGAACAGCAGTCGACCCGGTTGCTGGTCACCCACTTGAGTGACTTCTTCGGATGGGCGCCGCCGAGTTGCGTAACCGATCCAGAAGGAGCGGATGTTCATCGGCTGGTTCGGAAGGCTTGCTGGCTGGAGTCCGCGCGAAAAAGGTGACCGCCGGACGCGCCGCCGCTGCTACGGTCGCGGCGATGTTCCAGTTCATCGTTCTCTTCAGCTGACGGTCCTGCGACCCGCCCCTCGCAGATCCAGCACCGGCCCGGGCGGGTCTCAACGCGCCGTTTTCGGCGCGGGACCCCGTCAGCCGCGCGCCTCGACTCGCGCTGTGCCCTGGAGAACGACGTGTCACCTGAACCCCCTTCCTACTGGACCGCGCTGCGCCAGCCCCACGTGGTGCGCTCCTTCCTGCCGAGCATCCTTGGCCGATCGTCGCTGGCGATGTCCGGTCTCGCGCTCGTGTTCCTCCTCGAATCCGGCAGCGGGTCGTTCGCCGCCGCCGGAGCCGTCACGGCCACGCTGGGAATCGCCAACGTCGTCGCGACACCCTGGCGAGCGCGCGCCGTCGACCGATTCGGCCAGGCAACCGTCTTGTCCACACTGGGCGCGGTCCACACGACGGCGCTCGTGGTGTTCGCCGTGGATCCGGGCGCGCCGTTGCCTTTCTTGCTGGGTCTCGGCGCCGTCGCGGGGTTGTCGCTCCCGCCGTTCGGATCGACGATGCGCGTGGTGTGGTCGGCGGCGCTCGTCAGCGGACCGCTGCGCACTCGAGGACTGAGCCTGGACGCGGTCGCCGAAGAGCTGATTTTCGCGGTCGGGCCGCTGACTTCCGCGATCCTCACCGCGCTCGCGGATCCGGCGCTGGCGCTTTACGTCTCGGCCGGCCTCGTCGCCACGGGCAGCGGCCTTTTCGTGCTCAGCCCGCTGTCCCGGCAACAGCGCGGACACCGCACCAAACGAACCGCGGAAGCGCCGAAACCGTTGCGGTCGCCCGGATTTCTGCCGGTGGTGGTCGCCATCATGGCTCCGGGAATCATCCTCGGCGCGGTCGAGATCGTGGCACCGGCTATGGGCGCGGCCGAGGGTTCCGCGGTTCTGCCCGGCGTCGTCCTGGCCCTGTTCGCTGGGGCCAGCGCGCTCGGCGGCTTGCTGTACGGCCGCCTCAATCCGCGGATGTCGGTCGAACGACAGCTGCTCGTTCTCGGCGCAGCGCTGATCGGCGTCAGCGCGACCGCTGGGCTCATCGGGTCCACGCCAGTGCTGGTCGTCGGCATCGGCATAGCGGGCGGCTTCATCGCACCGCTGCTCATCGTCGGTTATCTGGCGGCCGACGCGCGCACTGATCCCACCGTGCGGACCGAAGCGAGCAGCTGGATCAACACCGCGGTCAACCTCGGTGCCGCTGCCGGCTCGGGTCTCCTCGGCGCGACGACGGAAACCACGGCACCCGGCACCGCCCTCGCGATCTGCACCGCGGCCGCAGCGGTCGTCTTGCTCGTCAGCGCGCCACGACGCCGTCGCGCAGTGCCGTGAACAGCTGATCGAGACGGGCGCGGTGGTTCTTCGCCACCGCGCGGTCCGGCTCGCCCTCGATACGGCGGCGGACGGTTTCCACGAGCACCGCGCTGTAGCCAGCGATAAAGAAGGCCGCGAGCAAAAACCCGTCGCCGTCGAAGGCGGGGTCTTGGGCTAGCTCCTCGGCTAGGACGGACTGGAGTTCGGAACCGATGGCTCGCGCGCGGGCGATCAGCGCGGGGGAACCGGCGACCGTCCGGAAAAACGGTACGGAATTGGCGCTGATCCCGGACAGCGGCGCACGGTCCTCGCACAGGCGGAAGCACAGGCCCTGCAAGGAGGTCAGAATATCGGCGTCCGGCGCGCGGTCTCGGACTGCCGCGCGCAGCAGGTCCACGGCGTCGGCCGCTCGGTCCAGGAAAAGGTCTTCCTTTCGCGCGAAGTGGTTGAAGACCGTCACGCTGGAAACCCCGGCCTCCCGCGCGATCTCGGCAACGGTCACGGCTTCGTACCCGCGCTCCACGAACAGCCGGTTCGCGACCGCCAGGATCCGGGCGCGCGTCTGCGGGCCGCCGCGTTCGCTGGTCCTGGGCATCCGGAACCACTTCCTTGTGTCACTAAATTTAGTTAGTTAAGATGTTACCAGGCAGAGGGGAGCCCAGTCATGAGCGAGCGCGTGTTTCCCGCTCCGTCGACGATCAGCGAGCAAGCACGGTCTTGGCTCGCCCTCGACGCCGGCGAGTTGACCTATCCGGCTGCCGAGGACACGGATGGCTGGCTCGCGATGGCGGCTCGGGCGAATCAGTCGACAGCCCAGCGGTTTCCGGTCACTGGACTGCCGGTGCACGTCGAGGACTTCGAGGTCGACGGAGCCGCCGGGTACGCCGCGCGGCCGCATGGGGTCGATGCCGACGCCGTCTTCCTGTGGATGCATCCCGGCGGCCTCCTGGTCGGCGGCGGGGACGCGTGCCGGGCGACAACGGCCAGGACCGCCTTGTCGACCGGCATGCTCGTGTGGGGTGTGGACTATCGACTGCCGCCGCTCTGTCCGTATCCGGCGGCGCTGAATGATGCGATGTCCGTGTACCAGCACGCCTTGCGGGAGCGTGATCCGTCGCAGGTGTTCGTCGGCGGCGATTCCGCGGGAGGGAACATCGCGGCCGCGCTTTTGTTGTGCGCCAAGGACGCCGGGTTGCCGATGCCGGCCGCGCTGGTGCTCAACACCCCGCAAGTCGACCTGACCGAATCCGGCGACACCTTCCAGACGCTGGACGGCGTCGACAACATCCTCCGCAGTCTGGCTCCCACGAACGCCCTCTACGCAGCGGGTGCCGACCTACGGGATCCGTACCTGTCCCCGATCTTCGGTGACGTTTCCGGCTTCCCGCGCACCTTCCTCCGGAGCGGTACCCGCGATCTGTTCCTGTCGAACACGGTCCGGATGCATCGGAAATTGCGCGCCGCCGGCGTGGCAGCCGAACTGCACGTGTTCGAGGCGATGCCGCACGGCGGGTTCGGCGGCGACAGCCCGGAGGACTTGGACGCGGCGGCTGAGCAGCGGCGGTTTCTCGCTCGGAGTTGAGAGAACTTGTTTGCCGCAAGACTTTCGAGATCCGATGCCGTCAGGTTATCGCCGGATAGCGAACCAGTCTTGGACGCCGGGTCCGCACGCAGGCAAAACTCGAGGCATGACCACCGCTATCCATCGCCCTCTTCCCGGCTCCGATACCCGTCGAGCAGCAGCTTCGTAGTCAGCTCGATGTGGTCCCGCAGGGCCTCGACCGTGCCCGCGACGTCTCGGTCGATCGCGCGTTCGCAGATCAGCCGGTGTTCCGCCGCGACGTCGCGGTGGTTGTCCTCGCTCGAGGCGCGGGCCCAGCACCGGTAGACCTCGGCCGATTCGCGCAGCTGGGTCGCCACCGTGCGCAGGTGCTGGTTCGGGCAGCCCTCCAGCAGGACCTGATGGAACCGGGCGTGCGCGGCCAGCCAGCGCTCGTTGATCGCGTCTGACTCGTCGGCGAACGTGGTGCGGGCGAGATTGTGGTGCGCCGCGAGCAGGTCGGACTCCCATTCGATGCTGCCGTGCGCGAGGGATTCGCGGACCACGTGCGTTTCGACGACCACGCGCGCTTCGGTGAGGTCTTGCAGGGTGTCCGGGGAGACGTCGATGACCCGGAACCCTTGCTGTGGCGCGAAAGTCGCGAGTCCTTGGCCGACCAGCCGGGGCAGCGCTTCGCGCAGGACGCCGCTGCTGGCGTCGTAGTCCCCTTTGAGCGCTTCGACGCGCAGCCGAGTTCCGGGCGCGTGCCGGCCGTTGAGGATGTCGGCGCGAAGACGCAGGTAAACGTCCTCGACGCGGGTCGTGCTGCGAGCGCCAGTCATGTCGCAGATCGTACCTGGTTCCGCATACTCGCCATAATCTCGAGATTTAGTTGACTTATCGAGATTCAGCGGTGTTCACTGGCCGGGAAGCAGCGGAAGGACGCGGAGAATGCAAACGACGACACGGGCCGGCCGGATGTGCCTGGTGCTCAATGACAGGGCGATCGACGTCGAAGGGGCGAGCGGCGGGCGGTTCCCGGCCGATCCGCTCGCGGTTTTCGAGCGCTGGAGCGAGTTCGCGGAGTGGGGGCGGACGACGACCGACGGACCGGCCGCGCCCGAGGGTCTCGCGGGGAGCCCTTCGCCGAAGCCTCGGCAGATCTTCGCCATCGGGCTGAATTACCGCGAGCACGCGCAGGAAGCCGGGCTCGAGCTTCCGGAGTCGCCGGCCACTTTCACGAAGTTCGCCACGTCCCTCACCGGGCCGGACACGGAGCTGAAGCTGCCGAGCGAGTTCGTCGACTGGGAAGCGGAACTCGTGGTCGTGATCGGCCGCCGGGCGGAGAAAACCGCGGCCGAGGACGCCTGGCTGCACGTGGCGGGATTGACGGTGGGGCAGGACTTTTCCGAGCGAGTCGTCCAGGCGGCGGGCCCGGTTCCGCAGTTCTCGCTCGGCAAGTCGTTCCCGGGGTTCGCTCCCACCGGGCCGGTGCTGGTGACCGCGGACGAGTTCGCCGACCCCGACGACCTCGCGATCGAGTGCCTGGTCAACGGCGAGAGCGTGCAGAAGGCGCGCACGTCGTCAATGGTCTTCTCGGTCGCCGAACTGATCGCGCGGCTCTCGGCGGTGTGCCCGCTCCTTCCCGGCGACCTGATCTTCACCGGCACGCCCTCGGGGGTCGGGCATTCGCGGTCCCCGCGGCGCTACCTGCGGCCGGGCGACGAGGTCGTCACCCAGATCGAGGGCATCGGACAGCTCCGGCAGACCTGCGTCGCCGGGTGAAGGGAGCGATTCCATGGCACTGCACAGATTGAAGTCGCTGACCGTCGGAGTGCCCGACGTCGCGGGCACCTCCGGCTACTACGCCGACTTCGGGCTCACGCAGCTCGCGCCCGGCAGGTTCGCCACGGTCGAGGGCGGCGAGCAGTTCGTGCTCGCGCACTCGCGGGTCCGCCGCCTGCTGGGTTTGACCGTCGCGGTCGACGACGCCGACGACCTCGGCCGGATCGCCGCGAACCTCGACCGGCTGGGCGTTCCGGTGCGGCGCGAGGCCGACACGCTGCACGCCCGGGAGCCGATCGCGGACATCGCCGTCGAAGCGGTCGTCGCGCCGCGGCTGGTCCGCACACCGGTGCCGGCGACTCCGTACAACGGGCCTGGCCGGTTGGACCGCGCCAATACTCGCGCACCCGTGTTGTCGCGGACCGGGCCGGTGCGGCCGCTCGCGCTGGGGCACGTCGTGATCGGGACGGTCGAGCAGGAATCGACCCAGCGGTTCTTCACCGACGGCATCGGATTCAAGGTCAGCGACGTGGTTCCGGGCCGGGCGGCGTTCCTGCGGTGTTCCACCGATCACCACAATCTCCTGGTGCAGCAGGCTCCGCTCAATTTCCTGCACCACACGTCCTGGCAGGTGTCCGATGTGGACGAAGTCGGCCGCGGAGCGATGGGCATGCTCGCCGAGCATCCGGAACGGCACGTCTGGGGACTGGGACGCCACCACATCGGGTCGAATTTCTTCTGGTATCTCAAGGATCCCGCCGGGAACTTCGCCGAGTACTACTCCGACATGGACGCCATCGTCGACGACCAGCTCTGGACGCCGCGGTCGTTCGAGGGCATGCGGTCGCTCTACGAATGGGGCCCGCCGCCCCCGCCGTCGTTCATCAATCCGGAGGACCTGGCGGCGCACATGACCGGCGCGCACGCCGAAGGCAGCTGAGCGGAAAGGCCATCATCTTGCGTTACATCGCCATGGAAGAAGCGTTCGCGCTTCCCGAACTGCAGGCCGGATACCCAGTGCCCAAGACGGAAACCGCCGCGCGGTGGGTCGAGGACTGGGGGAAACGGTTGTGCGACTACACGACATACCGGCTGCCGGAAATGGACGCGCACGGCATCGACGTCCAGGTGCTTTCCCTGACCGCACCCGGTATTCAAGGGCTGACCGACGCCGACCAGGCGGTCAAGGATGCCCGGATCGCCAATGACCATTTAGCCGAAGTGATCGCCGCGCATCCGGATCGGTTCCGTGGCCTGGCCGCGTTGCCGATCCAGAATCCGGAGGCGGCGGTGACGGAACTTCACCGCGCCGTCGGCGAACTCGGGCTCAGCGGGGCTCTCGTCAACGACCACACCAACGGCACCTACCTCGACGACCCGCGCTACGAACCGGTGTGGTCCGCCCTCGAAGAACTGGACGTGCCGCTTTACCTTCACCCGGGCGCTCCCCCAGCCGAACCCTGGAACGTACTCGACGGACGTCCCGAACTGGGCGGTCCATTGTGGAGCTGGGCGGCCGAGACGAGCGGACACGCGCTACGACTGGTTTTCGGCGGCGTCTTCGACCGGCATCCGGGGGCCACTCTCATCCTCGGTCACCTGGGCGAGTTCCTGCCGTTTCAGCTCGCGCGGCTCGATTCGCGCTACGACCGGCAGGAACTCCGGACTCTCGCGCGAAAACCGTCGGAATACTTCGGCGACAACATCCTGATCACCACCAGCGGGGTTTGTTCCCCGGCCGCGCTCGCCGGTGCGGTGATGGCCGTCGGAGCGGACGCGATCATGTTCGCCGTCGACTATCCCTTCGAAGACACCGCCGAGGCCGTCCAGTTCCTCGAGCAGGCACCGATCAGCAACCGCGACCGGGAGAAGATCAGCCACGGCAACGCCGAACGGGTGCTACGGCTTTCCACGGACAAGGCGAGCACATGAAGATGCCGTGGCGAGCCATCGCGATCGGGCTGGCCGTCATGACGCTGGAAGGATACGACCTCGTCGCTTTCGGCGCGACGACGCCGCTGTTGCTCCGCCACCAGCCGTGGCAGCTTTCCCTTCCCGAACTAGGCACATTGGGCAGCCTCACGCCGGTGGGCATGCTTTTCGGCGCACTGCTGGTCGGGCCGCTCACCGATCGACACGGGCGTCGCCGGACGACCCTGCTCAGCATCGCGATCGTCTCGCTGGGCATGTTCGCTTGTGCGTTCGCGCCCAATCCGGAATTGTTCGGCGCCAGCAGGCTTCTCGTCGGACTGGGAGTCGGCGCGGTCTACCCCGCGATGGGCCCGCTGATCTTCGAACTCGCGCCGCCGAAACGGAAGAACCTCAGTTCGGCAATCGTCCAATGTGGAGTTACCATCGGCGGTTCGCTGGCCGCTGTTGTAGCCGCGGCGTTCCTGAGCGGAGACAACTTCCGGCCCGAGTACCTCGTCGGCGGCGCGGTCGGGTTGCTGCTGGTGCCGATGACTTACCGCTGGCTTCCCGAATCACCGGTCTACCGGCGAGAGCCGACCGGAGCACGCGGTCTGCGCGTCGTGTTGCGCCCGCCGTATACCGGAACGACTACGTTGTTCTGCGCCATGGTGATCTGTTCGTTCTTGCTCATTTTCGGGATCAACACCTGGTTGCCGCAATTGATGCAGGCCGCGCGGTATCCGCTGGATTCCTCGCTGATGTTCCTGACCCTGGTCAATGTAGGCGCGACGGTCGGCGGTCTCGCGATCGCGGCGCTCGCCGACCGGGCGGGATCGCGAATCCCGATCATCGCCTGTTTTGTCGTTGCCGCAGGAGCTATGGCTGCCTTGAGCGTTCGGTCGCCATTGCCGGTGCTGTCGGTGATCGTGTTGATCGGCGGCGCGGGCGCGTTCGGCGTGCAGGGGCTGATCAACGTGTACGTCGCCCGCACTTATCCAGCGCACGCCCGGGCCAGCGCGATCGGCGTCGCGCTGGGAATCGGCCGGATCGGCGCGATCGCCGGGCCGGTGCTCGGCGGATGGGTCCTTGCCGCCGGGTTCGCTCCACAGTGGAATTTCCTGCTTTTCGCGGTACCGGCGATCCTCGGGGCGATCCTCACTGTCGTCCTCGGAAGTTTCCGCCGCACCGCCGAAACCCCCGCGTCGCAACCGGTCGAAGAACCGGCTTGAACGAAGGAACAGTCATGGACACGTACGACATCGCCGTCGTGGGCTGCGGTCCGGTCGGCCTGACCCTCGCGCAGCTGCTCAGCGCTAAAGGACTACGGGTCGCCGCGATCGATCCGAACCGGATCGTCTGCCACCATCCGCGGGCGACTCATCTCGACGACGAATCGATGCGCACGCTGCAAACGCTGGGCGCGGCCGATCTGGAGGAGCGGTTCCTGCGGCAGGCCGGATGGACGCTGCAACTGCCGGACGGCACGCCATTCCTCGAATTCGCCCACGCCCGGGAAGAATCCGGACAGGGCTGGCGCACGGATTACCAGTTCCACCAACCGGATTTCGAATCCCGGCTGCGCGGTCTGCTCGCGAACGACCCGAACGTCAACCTGTGGTTCGGCTGGTCCGTCACCGAAATCACCCAGGACGCCGACGCCGTCCGCCTCACCGTGAGCGGCCGGGACCAGGTCAGGACACTGACCGCGGCCTACGCCGTCGGCTCGGACGGGGCGAATTCGTTCGTCCGGCGACTGATGGACGCCGAGGTCGAAGATCTTGAGGGAACGCAACGTTCGCTCATCGTCGACATCCATCCGTTCCAGCACCCGTCGGCGCTGCCCCAGGAATCCGGATTCATTCTGTGCCAGGGACAACGGCCGATCACCTACGTGCCGATCTTTCCCCCGATGCTGCGGTTCGAATTCATGCTCCTCGACGGAGACGACGCCGCCGCGCTCGAACGTCCGCAGGCGGTGTACGACGCGCTCAGCCGCTGGATCGAACCGGGCAGCTACCGCATCATGCGCGCCGACACTTACGAATGGCACGCGCGGCTCGTGCACGGCTGGCGTTCCGGCAGGCTGCTCCTCGCCGGTGACGCCGCGCACGAAATGCCGCCGATGCTCGGGCAGGGCATGTGTTCCGGGCTCCGCGACGCGGCGAACCTCGCCTGGAAACTTGCCGCCGTCGTCCAGGGCGGCAGTCCCGACAGCCTGCTCGACACCTACGAGAGCGAGCGCGCCCCGCACGTTCGCCCTTACATCGCCGAGTCCGCCCGGCAGGCCAACCTCATCGAGTCCTTCGGCATCGGCGACACCCATCCGGAACTGACGGAGCCGCAGACCCTCGAACCGCTCCGGCCGCCGCTCGGCCCCGGCCTGAGCACCTCGATCAGCCGGCTCAGCCCGCAGCCCCGGGCCGCGGACGGCGCGCGGCTCGACGAGGTCACCGGATACAACTTCGTCGTCGTCGGCAAACAGGCCGTATCGGCGGAGATCGCGGAACTGTGGCGGCACCTCGACGTCGCGGTGGTCGCTGATGGCGGCCCGGCGATCGAGGAATGGTTGGCCGCGAATTCGGCCGCCGCGGCCATTATCCGCCCGGACCGGTACGTGTTCGCCTTCGCGGCCGACACTGCGGAACTGGAGACGGCGACGAAGGAACTCGCGCGACGCTTGGAGGTGCGCGCGTGAAGCCTTACGGCACCGGGATGATCTGGGGCGAAGGACCCCGCTGGCATCAGGGCGCGCTGTGGCTGTCGGACACCCAAGGCAGTCGATTGTGGACGGATCACGGCGGGACCTGGAGCGCCACCAAGCTGGACTCACCGGCGAACGGACTGTGGTTCATGCCCGACGGCAGGCTGGTCGCGGCCATGATGCACGAGAAGCGCATCGGCGTCTGGGCGGACGGACAGTTCACCACTTACGCGGATCTCAGCGCCGTGGCTGGTCCGCTCGGCGATCTCGTCGGTGACGAGCAGGGCAATCTGTACGTCGACGACGTCGGGTTCGTCCCTGGCGAACCGCCGCGACCAGGCCGTTTGGTGCGGGTCGGCGTCGATGGCTCAGCCACTGTCGCTGCCGAGAACCTCGACTTCCCGAACGGTCTCGCCTTCATCGACGGCGGGCGCACCCTGGTCGTCGCCGAGACCGCGGCGCAACGGCTGACGGCCTTCACTGTCGACCAGGACGGCACGCTGACCGACCGGCGGCTTTACGCGGACGTCGCCCGCTTGGTCGGCCCCGACGCTCGTCCCGACGGAATCTGGCCTGTGCCGGACGGGATCTGGGTGGCGACCACGACTGGGCACGCCGTCGTGCTGGTCCGGGACAACACGGTGCGCGAGACGATCAAGACCGGTGCCGCGTTCCCCATCGCGTGCTGCACCGATGGCGGAAACCGGCTGTTCGTCACCCTCGCCGACACCGGCGGTCGGCCGCTGTTCGAGGCCCTCGCCGCCAAGGACGTGCGGACCACGGTCGCGGAATGGAAGCTCGAATGACCGCGCGGATCACCGATTTCGCCCGGTACGCGTCGGCCCGCACCGGACGCGACCTGACCGGCGGATACCGGACGTTGTGGGAGTGGTCGGTGCAGGATCTCGACGGGTTCTGGTCCGCGGTGTGGGACTACTTCGGGCTGCCAGCGCGCCCGGAGGGACAACCGGCGCTGGCGACCGAGGCGATGCCGGGCAGCGTCTGGTTCCCGGGGAGCACGTTGAACTACGCGGCCGAGATCTTCCGGGATCGCGACGAGGACGCCACTGCGGTGATCGCGGTGGCCGAGGACGCGGTGCCGGTCGAACTGAGCTGGGGTGAGCTGCGCCGGCAAGTCGGCTCGGTCGCGGCGGCGCTGGCTGAATGGGGAGTATCGCCGGGCGACCGGGTGGTGGGTTATCTGCCCAATTCGGCCGAGGCGATCGTGGCGTTCCTGGCGACCGCGAGCCTCGGGGCGATCTGGGCCGGATGCGGGTTGGACTACGTCGGATCGGCCGCGCTCGCGCGGTTCGCGCAGCTCTCGCCGACCGTGTTGATCACCGCGACCCAATCCCGGCACGGTGGCCGCGTCGTCGAACGCAGCGCCGACGTGGCGGCTTTGCGTGCCGGACTGTCCACATTGGTCGCGACGGTGGTGATCGACGACGCGGTGCCCGGCGCGATCCCCTGGTCGTCAATCGTCAATGGCGACGCTGTCTTTGCACCCGTGCCCGTTCCGTTCGAGCACCCGCTGTGGGTTCTCTTTTCCTCCGGGACCACCGGCCGTCCTAAAGGGATAGTGCACGGACACGGCGGCGTAGTCCTCGAGCAGCTGAAACATTCCGCGTTCCACCAGAACCTGCGCCCTGGCGACCGGATCCTCTGGTACACGACGCCGAGCTGGATGCTGTGGAACTCACTCGTCGGCGCTCTCCTCACCGGAGCGACCGCGGTCTGCTACGACGGCAGCCCGACGTTCGGCCGCCCGGACGCGTTGTGGCAGCTGGCCGCTCGCCTGCAGGTCACCACGCTCGGCACCAGTCCCGGTTACCTCGCGTCGTGCCGCAAGGCCGGGGTCCGGCTCGGTGACCATGACCTGCACGCGCTGGTACGACTCGGCGTCACTGGCTCGACGTTCCCGGCTGACCTGCACCGCTGGGTCGAGGGCGAGCTCGGGCCGTGGGTGCAGGTGGTTTCCAGCAGCGGCGGGACGGACGTCGTCACCGCCTTCGCGAGCGCGGCGCCCACCACGCCGGTGTGGGCGGGCGAGTTGTCCGCCCCCTGCCTCGGCGTCGCGCTCGATTCGCTGGGGCACAACGGGGAATCCGTGCGCAACACGGTCGGCGAGCTGGTCGTGCGGCGGCCGATGCCGTCCATGCCGGTGGGGTTCTGGGACGACCCCGATGGCAGCCGGTACCGAGCCGCGTATTTCGACACGTTTCCGGGTCTGTGGCGGCACGGCGATTGGACGACCATCACCGATCGCGGCTCGGTGATCATTCACGGCCGTTCGGACGCGACGCTGAATCGGCACGGCGTGCGCATGGGCAGCAGCGATATTTACGGGCCGGTCGAGGAACTTCCGGAGGTCGCGGAGGCGCTGGTCGTCGGCGTTGAGCTGGACGATGGCGGGTACTGGATGCCGTTGTTCGTCACGCTGACCGACGGGGTCCGTCTCGATGAGGCGCTGCGGCACCGGATCCTCGCGGCTATCCGCCGAGGTGCTTCCGCGCGGCATGTTCCTGACGAGATCCTTGCTGCGCCGGGGATTCCGCATACCCGCACGGGGAAGAAGCTCGAGGTTCCGGTGAAGCGGCTGTTGCGCGGAGAAGAGCCGGACAGCGTGGTTGATCCTGGGAGCGTTGATCAGCCGGAGCTCCTTGACTGGTATCGGCAGGTCGGCATGACTAAGCGGGAAGGCTAAACGGGACCGGGGTGTGCTGCTCCCAAATCTTCCGTGAAGCTTCTTCCGGATAGGGAACGGTCTTCGACTCGGCGTCCAGCACGCGGGTCAGCCGTTGACCGGGACGATAAGCGGCCCACCCCGGATCGCCGGTGGCTGCGAAGCTGACCCAAGCACTCCGAAGCTCCTCGGACACCTGAAGCGTGGTGGCACCAGGCATCTCGCCGAAGACCTGGCGGCCGACCGGACTGTCCAGAGTTCCGAAGACGAGACACACGTCGAGGCTGTGACACGCACCCAGACCGGGCGCGGACAGACACAGCTCGAACAGGTACGACCGGCCGCCAGCCAAAGCGTTGACTTCGGCCAACTGCTGGCTCGGCATCCGGAAAAGCGCGTCCGAGTAGACGGTCTCCATCAACTCCTCCGGGCTGGCTTCCGGATAGCCGACGCGGTAGCCGTCTGGCGACGGGGCGAAGAGATCGAGCGCCCGTTGCGCGTCGTCGGCAGTGAACGTGCCGACTCGACCGGCCATGACGGAGAACAGCCGGAACTCGTCGCGGGTGTGGCCGACGAGGAGGTCGACGCCGTCCGAGAGAGCTGACCACGGCGTCTGCGGCAGGGAATTCTCGTCCAGCACAGGACAAACTCCGGCCCCGATTTGCGCCATCGGCCCCCAGCGGTCGCGTTGGCCGGACAGGCTGGCGTTGAACGCGGTGAGCCTCTCGGCCAGCTGCCACGGGTCGACGTTTCGGAGGTCTTCCCCGTTCGCCAGCGCCGCGGTGACCTGCTTGGCGAGCGACGGGAGGACGAAGGCACCGGGTACGGAATGGGCGATGGCGCGTTGGAACAAGCCTTGCGCCGTCACGAGCAAGGACGCGACCGATCCCGCTCCCGCGGACTGACCGGCGACGCACACTCGCGCGGGGTCGCCGCCGAAGCGGGAGATGTTGCGCTGCACCCATTCCAGAGCTGCGATCTGGTCGAGGAAGCCGCGGTTGGCCGGAGCGCCGTCGATGAGCGCGAACCCTTCGACGCCGACCCGGTAGTTCACGCTCACCACGACCAACCCGGCCGCGCACAGCAGCGTCGGGTCGTAGCTCGGGTCGCTGCTTACCGAGATGACGTATCCGCCGCCTGGCAACCAGACCAGCACGGGCAGAGCCGCCCCTGGGTCGGGCGTTGCGACGTTGAGGGTGAGCCAGTCCGTTTCGTGCGCCGACTCCACCTGGACCGGTCCGGATTGCGGAGGCAGCGGACCAAACTCGGTCGCCTGTCGCGTGCCCTCCCAGGGCGAGACCGGGACCGGCGCAGCGAACCGAAGATCGCCCACCGGCGGCTGGGCGTACGGAATCCCGCGGAACTCCGCCATCCCCGCTCGCCAGCGGCCCGCCACGGCCCCCTCGACCGTCCGGACCACTGGCTGCGTCTTGTCGTCCATTCTCGTTCCCCTCCGGTTTCAAGTCAAGTGTATTATGTCACTTGTATTGGAACGAGGGAAAGGGCTGCCGTGCCGAAGAAGGTCGACCACCGCGAGCGCCGGGAAGCGATCGCGCGCGCGTTGTGGCGGGTCGTGGCGCAGCAAGGCTGGAACCGCGCGACCATGCGCGAGGTCGCCCGGGAGGCGGACGCGTCGCTCGGGCAGGTTCAGCACTACTTCTCGACGCGGACGGCGATGCTCACGTTCGCGATGGAGTTCGCCGCGGAGCAGACGTCGCACCGGGTCGCCGAGGGGCTCGTCGACGTCACGCACCCCCGAGAGGTGCTGCGGGTGACGCTCACCGAGATGCTGCCGCTGCACGCCGACGCCCGCGCGACCAGCCGGATGAGCGCCGCGTACGTCCTCGAAGCCCTACACGACCCCGAGTTGCACGCGAAGCTGCGCGACGACCTGCGCGAGAAACGAGCGCTCGTCGAACAGATGATCCGGCAAGCCATCGCAGACGGACACATCGCCGAGGATCGGGACCCGGCCGTCGAGACGAACCTTGTCCTTGCACTGACTGGATTGACGCCGCTGCTTGAGCTGGACGTGATCGATCCTCGCGCCGCGCGCGTGGCGATCGATCGGTATCTGGATCAGCTATTCGTTTAGCCCGCGCCGGTCAAGCAGTGCTGCACGAGCGGGCTACTCGAACGCGGCCGGCTACGGCCGAATCGTTTGCAGCGCTTCCCCGTTCTCGGCGATGAACCAGAACGACCATCCGTTGCGGTTGTTGTGCACATTGGGGTTGAGTGCTTGGACAACCCCCATCGCGGCACCGCTCGGGCTCTTGTACGAGCACCCGGCGAGCACGCCGCTCGTAATGTCGACTCGCTTAGTAGCTTTGTGGTAGAGCGCCTCGATGCGCTCGCCTCCGTAGTCGGCGTAGATGGACACGCCGTCATCAGCAGGTTCCTGCCCAGCGGCGGCGGGCGTTCCGACCTCACGGACGAAATGATCGAGCAGACGTCGCACCGCCTCACCGCCTGAGACCTGCCACGCACGTGCGAGCAGCATGACTCGGTCGTAGTCGCTGTCCACAAGATCCAGTTTTTTCAATTCTCAGTCCTCTCTGGTTGCTGAGAAGATAGTAATCTGCTCTACTGGGTTGCGCAAGCGGTGACAGTCCGAAGCCGCTGTCCGATGAGTGAAGGGCTCCTACCCCATGACCAAGCCTCGTGCGACGTCGTCCCGCCAGCGGACTCTGCTTGTCCTGGTCGCAGTGCTCACTGGAGTGATCGCCTGCCTGGTGGCCGGAATCGTGGCGGCCGCAGTGGGCACCCGAACGGAAGTCGTGCTGACCGCTGGGGCAGGCGCTTTTGTGGTGACCGTCAAGCTCGTGCTCCACATCCTGAAGGAGCTCCGGCAGCTGTGAGCAATCATTGATGCGCACCGCGAAGAGAATGGACCTCACAGCAGAGAAGCGGCCGCTCTTGTCCAACTGAAAGGAAGGGCTTGTCGCGAGCCAGAGGGCATGCCGATCACCATGTTTTGCGGCCCCGGGAGGATTCGAACCTGCGACACCGGCTGTCGCAGAATCACGCCCATGTTAGCTCCATTTGTGTTTTGTCGTAACGGAATCTGTCCCGCAGAGTCTCAGTCGGACATCGTTGTATCGAGTTGAATTCTGATGGTTTACTGACACTAATGGCCCCTCGACTCGCCGATCTTCGGCTCGGCGTCGAGCAACGTCTCCAGCAGAGCCGCGGCCCGCTCGTTCGTCACCTGCATGCGCCAGTAGCGCTTCTCGGCCATCTCCTTGGTGTTGCCCAGCTGGCTGGCCGCCTCCTCGACCCGGCCGCCCTGATCGGCCATGTGCGTACCGACGGTGGATGCGCCCGGCGAACTCGGCCAGCAAACCCGAGTGGGTCGCCTGCGCGCAGGCGCGCGCGGGCCAGTCGTGGCAGGTCGACGGCCTCGACTTCCAGCCCGCGTGGTCGATGAGCGGCAACGCCGCCGGTGACGCAGACGCGCTCAACGCGGAGTCACCGCGCTGCCCGGCTTGGAATACGGCTGGCTCAAGAGGGCCGATGGCGCGCGTCTACAGCAAGAAAGCCGACGGCCGGGTTTGAACTGCGGACGCGCACGCCGCGTTGTTCCGCCGTCTCGGCATCCCGTTCGGCGGCTACGTCTACGCCCAGCCCAGCGACGGTGCCGCCGAAGCCCGCGTGCTGTGGGCGGAGTGCAAGCGGCTCGGCGGGACCGGGGTCGCGCCCGGCTGCGACATCGAGAGCGTCCCGAAGATTCACATCTGGTCGAACGCTGAGGCCAAGGACCACGGCCGCGCGTACTGCTCGCAGATGCGCCAGCTCGGCGTCCGGCCGGCGGTCTACATGAACGCGTCGCTGGAGCAGGCGACCCGGCCGGATCTCTGGCCGGAAGACCCGGTCGTCTGGGTCGCCCGATACGGGCTCAAACCGGAGACCCCAAGGAACGGCGTGCAATACACCGGCCACTAAGACATCCATCAGTACCGCGACGGCGGCGCACTCCCCGGCTCGGCCGGAGCCGTCGGCTGGAACCAGTCCTACGCCAACGCTCAACTCATCAGCACGGAGGCTCCCGACATGGACGCTACCCGAGCCCGGCAGCTGGCCGAGCTGCATTCCTGGCTTAGCCCGCTTTCGCTTGAGATCGGGCCGAACAACGCGGACGGCATCGCCCCGCGCTCAAACGCCAAGCCGCTCAACGACATGCTCGCCAACGTGTACGGATGCTCTTCTTCGCGTCGAACTACATCGCGGCGCCGGACGGCAACCCGATGCCGTCGATCCTGTCCATGGTCGCCAAAGGCCGTCGGCGCGGGCCTCGACGATTTCCGCGCGCAGCTGCGCGCCGACGTCGTGGCAGTGCTCGGCGAGGACAACGCCGAGCAGGCCGACGAGATCGTGGACAAGCCCGCCGCTCGGCTCGGCACGAAACCGGCGGTCGCGCAGTGACCGCCCCGGATCAGCCGAGCCGCGCCGGCACCGAGCCCGCGAGCATCGCCGAGGCCGTGCGCCTGGTCCTCGTCGCCGTCGTCGCCATCGGGTGGTGGGTGATCCCGGACCAGACCATCAACGTGATCGTGTCCGCGGTCGGCACGATCCTGTCCGTCGTGAGCAACGTGCTCGTCCGCCGCCCTGTCGTGCCGGTCGCCAAGCTCGACCAGGACTAACCGGGCATGGAACCGCCTCGCCGCGCAACCGAGGGGGAAGCGCGGCGGGGCGGAACTGAGCAGATGGCGGGTCGGTGCGCCCGGCTAGGGCGTGGCCGACGGGGTGCCACGTTGCTTGGCCGCAGAGAAGAGGCGACAGCCAAGGTCGAGGCCAAGGCTGGTGTTGAGCGCGGTGCCGAAGGAGATCGCTCCTTCATCGGTCCGGTTATGGAAGACGGCGTCGTGTGATCCGGGCGCGTCGTGCAGACGCTGGGGACGCGGGTCGAATCCGTAGCGCTGGGCGATGGTCCCGATGATGGTGAGGGCTTTCTCCTAGTCCGCGTCCGGCAGGTTCCCGGTCACCCCGTGGTCGCCCAGGCTTGCCTGTTCGCCGTCGTTGCCGACGCCGGGGAATCGTGCGCCGCACGCTGCTCGCGAGCCGTGCCGAGCGGCGTCCAGGGCGTCAATTTGGGGATGGCGGCGGTGAGGGCTTGGCGGAGTTCGGTGTCGAGTTGCTGGTATTGCTGGCGGGCTTGGTCGGTGTCGGGCAGGCGCATCAGTGCGGCCCAGACTTCTGCGGGGTCTCGGTCCACGTTGTCTCCTGGGAAGGGCGATTTCTCGACACTGCACGCAGTCAGGACTGCAGCGAACAGCCCAGCAATGAGCAGGACTGCTGACCTTGGCTGATCCAGTCGACGGCTCATCCGGGCCTCAGGACTTGGGCTCGGGCGTCCCGTTGGGCCAGACGCACGGCGAACTAGCTCCGATGCTCAGGCGCCCCAGGACCGTTCCCGTCACCGTGCCAGTCAGGCTCATGACGTAGCCGTCACCGTTATGGGCGTTGGCGAATTGGTCGCCCTGCCAGGTGTCGGTTTCGATTGTCCAGCCGTTGTCCGTCCACCACTTTTTTAGCTTTTCGTAGTAGGAACTATTTTGCGCGCGGTCCGGGCCGTCTACCCAGTAGGTGACGCCGACCCTGACTTGACCGGTTTCTTTGTCCGACGAGTCAGTGCAGGACTCTGCGGGAAATACGATTTCGGTCAGCTTGTACCCGGCAGGGAAGGAGATCGACGCGGCAGCGTGAACGGCGTCCGCCGCCGCCTGCTTGGCCTGTTCGGACGTGAGGGTTGGCTGCATGGGGGCACCTCCGCAGGCGGTCATTGCGATCAAGACGGCGGCAAGCGTTGCGAGCCTCATCGGCTGCACAGGTTTTTTTTGATAGTTACGAGTCATGGTTTGCTTCCGGCAATTACCTTGCCTATCGACTTGAGTGAGGAAGAGTCTTTGTTCCAGTAGTCGCTGTGGGAGGTGGCGGGGTTTCCGGTGTCAGAATCGAAGGTCTGCCCGCCGAACCAGGGGGTGGTGGGGGCGGGTCCGAGGGGGTCGATTCCGTCGAGCGGGGAGAAGTCGAGGTTGGTGAGTGCGGGGATGGGGTCGGTAGTGGAGGCGGTGGAGTAGATGTGCTGGCCGACTTGGTTTTGAGGAGTTCCGTCGAGGTGGAGCTGGTTGGCGTGGTCGACGCCGACTCCGGGGCTGGCGACCATGACGAGGTTGTTGGCGGGCAGGCCGAGGTCTCGGGCGGTTTGGCCGACGACGGTGGTGCCGTAGCTGTGTCCGATGACGGTGGTGTTCACCGGCCCGTGGTGCGCGGCCCCGAGCCCGTCCTGAAAACCGCGCAGCGCGGGTTCGGCTTTGTCGGCGAAGCTCGTGCTGGCCGCGTCCGGGAGGACGCTTTGCGGCGCGTCGTACCCCACCCACGTGATCACCGACGTGGACGGGGAACCCAACTGCGTGGCTTTGGCTGCCATGGCGTCGGAGCGTTCGATGTCGGTGTGCATGCCATCGTTGAGCCCGGCAGTGGTGCCGGGGACGTAGGTGGCGACGTTGGCGGCGTGGTCGGGATCGCCGATGGCGACGATCGCCTGCCCGGAGTTCGCGGGGTTGATGCCAAGCAGGTAGGCGGGCGGCTGACCGGGCAGGGCCTGGTCGAGCCGGTGTTTGATCTGGTCCATTCCGGCGATCTTGCCGTTGAGCTCGTCGAGTTGCTTTTCCAGCGCGTAGTACTCCTTCTGTTGCTGCGGATCGCTGCGTTTCACCCCGTCGAGCCGGTGGCGGATGTCGTCGCGCTGCCGTTGCAGATCGGCGTAGTCGCGGTCGAGCACGGCCCGGTTCGCGCGGTCGCGGTCGACGGCGGGCAGTCCGTCTATCGCGCCGATCTGGCCGGGGCGGTCGCGGATCAGGATGTCCCGCTCGGCCGGGGAGAGGGTGGCCCACCACGCCGAGGCTTGCGATGGCGTCGCGTTGGGCGGAGGTTCGGGCGCGGTGAGGCCAGGAGCGTTTAATCCGTCGGCGGCCGCGGCGGCGACGGTGGACTCGTTCCCGGTGCCGAACTGGCCGGCGGCTGCTTTGTCCAGGACGGCGGCGAGGTCGCTGTCGATGTCTTCGGCGGTGCGCAGGATCTGCGCGACGTCGTCGGCCAGTTGCTGTTGTGCTCGTGCCCGGTCCTGCGGGTGCAGTTCCGGTGGCGGGTCACCTGCGTAGACGCAGACGATCGCGCCGTCGGCGGTGATCGCGAACCCGTATTTGCGGGCCAGCTCGTCGGCGTTCTTGATCGCGGCCTGCAGCGCGAGGATCGCGTCGGCGGCCTGCCCGACGGCTTTGCCGATCGCGGCGACTCCGGCGGCGTAGGTGTCCAGGCCCTGCATGTGGGTCTTGTGCTGGGCGGCCGCGCCCTCGGCGGCGGGGCCGCTCCAGCCGTCCACCGGGAGCAGTTTGCCGTAGTCGTCGCCCTCGCTGACCAGAACCTGCACCTTCGCCCGCACGGCCGCGCAGACCTCGTCCAGCACGTTCGGGTTCCAGGCGCGCACATCGGCCAGTGACACCATCAGCGCGGCCCCCGCATCGTCGGAGCGACGGGGAACACCCCGGCCGCGCTGTGGTCGCCCTTCTCGTACCGGTCGGCTGCTGCACTAAGATTCTCGCCGAACCGCTGCGCCTGTGCACACCACTGCGCGAAGGTCGACGACCACGCTTCTTCGCAGCCCCCGGCCGCCGCCGCGGCCTTCCCGCCCCGCACCGCAGCCGAGACCCGCCCGACCAGACCGGCGCAATCCGCGCCGCGCAGACCGGCCGTTTTCTCCCCTGCGGACCGCCCCGCCGCTCTCAACGCAGCGGGCACACTCGTGAACCCCATCGGCCTCCCCTTCCCGTAACCGAGAGTCACGTTACGGGCACCGGGGCTCGGAGATCAACGGTGTCTCCCCCTCAAACGGGGGGCTCGCCAGCGAACACGCGAAGGCCTACCTAGGCGCAGCTAGATAGAACTACTCAGGAGGAGGAGCGACGCGTGGCACGACCTGATGTGCAGCGCCCAAGGACTCGTGAACGCTAGATCGCCGCCATGCGCGTCGCTCGACCGGCACATTTCACCGGACAACGGAACCGCCCCGCCACGCGCCTGCGAGAGGGAAGCATGCGGACGTGCGGCATGGGGTCGTGGTTATGTGCGGGATCGAAGGGTTAGCAGGGGCGAGAGCTCGATGGCGTTCTGGCCGCCGTGCGGGCGAATCGTCTCCTTGTGTTTCTTCAGGAGCCGACGGATCGTGGCATAGCACGTACTGTGTGCGTCGGTGACTGCCTGTATGGATGCGCCGCCTTCGTAGTCGAGAATGTTCTGTTCGATGTCGAGGTCGGTGCGCTTCACACCCTGTCGGATGGGCGGCAGCACGGCCCCTTCCTGCCGCAGCAATCGCCCGGTCCAGCTCAGCGACAGCCCGTGCTCCCGAGCGATCTCGGTGACCGACTCACCGGCTCGCCAGGATTCGATCATCCGGCGGTTTCGCTTGATCCGTTTCGCGCGCGCCTCGTCCGGCGTTTCCATCCGGTGTTCCTGTCATCGCAGTCTGTTGGATGGGGGCGGTGGTCTTCGGGACAGACCACCGTCCCCCGCACCCCGTCCGGTGGGGGCGCACCCGGTGCCGCAGCGTGTCGAGGGATCACCGCCGCGGTGCCGGGCTGTCTAGATGTCCAAACGGAAGCTTTCGCCGCACTCGCCGCATCGGTGGTCCGTGTGCTTGGCGGTCGCGCCGCAGGCTTTGCAGGCGAGTCGTATCCGGATTGGACGGCGCGGCGGACCAATGCGAGCGAAGCCCGGCGCTCGGCGCAGCCAGTCGGAGAAGAGGAACAGGGGATTGATCCCACATTCGTCGTCGGCGTGGTGGTCGCCGCGATCCACGACGAGTCGAACGGCACCTACGGAACGCCCCGGCTGCACGCCGAACTGCGCCACCGCGGGCGGCGGCACTCCCGCAAGCGCATCGCCCGGCTCCTGCGCGCCGCCGGCCGCGCCGGACGAGCTCCGAAACCGTGGCGCACCACCACCGTCCCCGACCCGGGCGCGCACACTCCGGCCGATCTGATCAAGCGGGACTTCTCCTGCAGCACAAGCGATATCAACACTCGCTGGTGCGGCGATATCACCTACATCCGCACCTGGGAAGGCTGGCTGTATCTGGCCACGGTGATCGACCTCGGTTCCCGCCGCGTTGTCGGCTGGGCCACCGCCGATCACCTGCGCACCGACCTGATCGCCGACGCGCTCAACAACGCCGTTGCCCAGCGCCGACCGGAACCCGGGGTGATCTTCCACTTCGATCGCGGCTGTCAATACACGCCTGCCCAGTTCGGTGCCCTCGCCGACGAGCACGGCGCGCGTTTGTCGGTGGGGCGCAAGGGACAGTGCTGGCCCAACGCCGTCGCCGAATCGTTTTTCGCTACCATCAAAGCGGAATTGCTCGACCGGCGCGGCTGGCCTACCCGGGTTGCCGCGCACAAAGCGATCTTCGGCTACATCGAAGGCTGGTACAACACCCGCCGACTGCACTCCAGCCTCGGCTACCTCAGCCCCAACACCTACGAACCCACCCACCGGATAGCCTGACCACCTCAACGACCCTGTCCGTCAAAACGGGTCAGCCCCAGTCGGTCAGTGGCAATCCAACTGGACCTGCGCTCAGCGATCCTCGCCGCTCGTGCCGGCGACCCGGTCGAGGCCGACGACTATCTGGGCGAGGTACGCGCGTTCGCGGACGAGTTCCAGCCGCCCGCGGTCCCGTACTACGGCGTCGACGCCAGCACGACGAACATCGTCGTTCACTGGTGCGCGAAGCCGGTCGAGAACTACAACGGCACCGAAGCCGTCCGGCGTGCCTCCGCCGTCGAAGTTACGGACCCGCGTCGACCGGAACGGGTCGGGCACCACCACATCGACATGGCGCGCGCATGGATGCTCCATGGTGACCGAGAGCGCACTCTCGCAGAGTTGAACGCGGCCAGGGAAGTCGCACCGAACGCGACCCGTCACCACCCATCGGTCACCGAGACGGTGCGGGCGCTCGCCGCTTCCGAGCGGCGCACCACCGCGACTCTGGCTGGGTTCGCGCGATGGGCAGGCGTTCGGCTCTGACCAGAGCTAACCCGGTCGGTTGGCGGCGAGCAGTGACCGCGCGGACGCCACCTCGTACTCGGTGCAGCCAGTCCCCCCGCTGGTCGAGGTACGGCGTGTACGCCGAGCCGAGCAGTCGCGAGCCGCAGTCGGCGACCGGTTCCAGCACGTCGCCGTAGGCTTGCATGGTGCGGTCGCCGTACTTGGCGTATTGCCGCGTATGAACCCACTCGTGGTTGATCACGTCGATCATGTGCGAGCACGGAACCCGCGGGGAAATGCGCACCTGCATCGTGCCGTGCAGGTCGACCACGCCCCACAGATTGTCGGGCGGCTCGGCGATCGTCCAGGTGAAGCCGCCGCGACCGAGCTCGTCGAGCCGCCGGTTCATCACCGTGGCCTGGTCGCACGTCGGCGCTTTGCGATCGGTCGGCCTCAACCCGGCCGACCGTGCGACCGGGTCGACCGGTGGCGCGAAGCTGGTCAGACCGAATGCAACGACCAGGGTTGCCAGCAGCGCCCCGATCGATCGCGAGGTGAAGCATCTCGGTCTGTCGGAGTCGTCCCCCACGGTGTCCCCCTCGTCATGGTCCGGCAAAGGGGATCGCAGAGCGAAGCGGACCTGTTACGCGGGAAGCCGCGGGAGGTGCGGACCGTGTGCGGAGAGGTACAGTCGGGGGCCGAACCGTCACGCACTGAATTCAGACAGTTTTCTGACTCTTGAGGCTTCCCGGTTCGAACCTTCTTGATCGAAATAGGATCTGACCTGCGGATGTGTGCCCCCGGCAGGATTCGAACCTGCGACACCGGCTTTAGGAGAGCCGTGCTCTATCCCCTGAGCTACGAGGGCCGTCGCGTGCTGCTGGCTACATCCTAGCGGGGCCCGTGGGCGGTGAAGTCAGGTACGCCAGTGCCATCTCCGCCGCTTCCTCTGCCCACGTCTCCCACGGGCGGTCGTCTGGCCAGAATCTGCTGGTCGCGGCGCGGTGGACGCATGCGCCGATGATCGTTCTGGCGGCCATTTTCAGGTTCTCGACCTCGGCCGAGGAGAGCGGCAGGGCTTCCAGCAGGGCGTCTTGGATCGCGGACAGGGCGGCCAGGCCGCGGTCTCGGCCGTCGGAGCGCTGGGCGTCCAGTAGTTCCGGGAAGATCCCGTCGTGTTCCTCGAAGGTCTGCGCCAGGGCTGCCACGAAGGCGGTGAAGATCGAGCGCAGGTCCGGGGGCGCTGAGCGGAGGGCGTCTCGGACGCTGGTTTCCAGCTGGGTCAACAAGCGGTCCTTCACGGCGTGCAGCAGCTGTTCCTTGCCGTCGAAGCGGCGGTAGATCGTGCCGACCGACATGCCTGCCTGCGAGGCCACCGCGGCGACAGTAAACGACTCCAGGCCCTGCTCGGCCAGGACTTGTTCGGCTGCGGTCAGGAGTTTCTGCAGCGCGGCGCGGCTGCGGGCTTGTTGCGGCGGGCGGAAGCCCTCGCTCGTCTCGCTCACTCGCGGCACGTTACTGGTAGCGTCGCGGATATGCGAATGATAATTCCCGTTCGCATCTAGGAGGGGAGCCATGGTCAGCATCGAGGTGCGCAACGCCTACGTCGACTTTCCGATCTTCGACGCCAAGACCCGGTCTTTGAAGAAGCGGGTGCTCGGGAAGGTCGGCGGGACCATCGCCGGCGGG
Source organism: Amycolatopsis sp. A1MSW2902 (assembly GCF_017312175.1). Taxonomy (NCBI): domain Bacteria; kingdom Bacillati; phylum Actinomycetota; class Actinomycetes; order Pseudonocardiales; family Pseudonocardiaceae; genus Amycolatopsis; species Amycolatopsis sp. A1MSW2902. Next base: position 8,333,171 of record NZ_QJPO01000001.1, on the reverse strand, counting down.
GCCAGGGTGCCGGTGATCGAGGCGTTGCGGGACGTGTCGTTCCGGCTTGGCGAGGGTGATCGGGTCGGGCTGGTGGGGCACAACGGGGCCGGCAAATCCACGTTGTTGCGGTTGCTGTCCGGGATTTACGAGCCGACGCGCGGCTCCCTGAAGGTCGTGGGGCGGGTCGCGCCGGTGTTCGATCTGGGGGTCGGGCTGGATCCGGAGGTGTCCGGGCGCGAGAACATCCTGATACAGGGGCTCTTTCTGGGAATGAGCCGGCGGCAGATGGCGAAGCGGGTCGAGGACATCGCCGAGTTCACTGAGCTGGGCGACTATCTCGAGCTGCCGTTGCGCACCTACTCGGCCGGGATGCGGGTGCGGCTCGCGCTCGGGGTGGTGACCACGATCGATCCGGAGATCCTGCTCCTCGACGAAGGGCTCGGAGCGGTCGACGCAGCGTTCCTCGCCAAGGCGCGCGATCGGCTCAAGGACCTGGTGCGGCGGTCCGGGATCCTGGTGTTCGCGAATCATTCCGACGAGCTGCTCGCGGAGTTTTGCGATACCGCACTGTGGATGGACGAGGGGCACGTGAAACAGCACGGTTCGTTGTCCGAGGTGCTGAACGCTTACAGCGGGAAGGCTGCCGTTTAGAGCGGCAGCAACGATCCACTGCGCTTCACCGTGCGGACCACGGGGGCGGTTTCCATTTGCTGGATCCCGTCGAGCGATCCGACGCGTTCGGTGAGGTATTCGTACAAGTGCGTCGCGTTGCGGCAGGCGATCGCGGCGACCAGGTTCGCCGGGCCGGTGGTGACTGCGGCGAATTGCACCTCTTCGTGTTCCGCCAAGGCACTTGCCACCGAGGCGACGGCTGACGGGCGGACGATCATCCACAGTCGCGCTTCTGCCTGAAAACCCAAGGCGCGCAGGGAAATATCCAGCTGATACGACAGCACCCCTGCTCGGCGGAGGGTTTCGATCCGGCGCTTCACGGTCGACTCGGACAGGCCCGACGCGGCGGCCAGTTCGCCGTAGCTGGCGCGGCCGTCGTCGGCCAGGACTTGCACTAACTGCCGGTCGGCGTCGTCGAAGGTGACCTCCTCGGCGGGGTCGACCGGGACTTGCAGCGCGGCGATCTGCTCGTCGGACAAGGCAGACCACCGGCCAAGGCGCGTGAACCCGTGCAGCATCTGATGCGCGGACACGGACGTGATCCGGCTGCTCCGCGGGAGTTTGTCCAGCAGCAGCACGTCGGGTTCCTCCACAATGGACGACTGCGTCGTGCACGCGATTTCCGTGCCGCCGGACAGCAAATGGACCCAAAACGTATCCGGGCGCTTGGCGAGCTCCGTCGCGATCGGGACGCCGGACGCGGGCGCGCAGGCGAATCGGACCGTCCACAGTGCGTACCCGAGTCTCGCGCTCGCGACCGCGCCTACTACCCGGAGCACCCCGGCCTGTCGCAACCGCCGGTAGCGCCTGCCGATGGTGTTCTCCGAAACGCCGAGCACGTCGGCGATCCGCGTAAAAGGGGCGCGGCCGTCGAGATCCAGCGCGTGGATCAGCTGGCGGTCCACGGGATCCAGCGTGACGGGTTTCATCACTCCACGGTAGTTGATGACGGGATCCGCCACCAAAGGCCAGTTTGCTTGAGGCGCGCCGACAGCCTGATCACTCTTCGGGGAGAGAGAAAGGGAGCTGTGATGCGCAAATGGGGGCCGTTGGCGGCGATCTGCCTCGGGTCGTTCATGTTGATCCTCGACACCACCGTGGTGACGGTTGCGTTGCCGGAGATGGCGCGCGGGCTGGGAGCGTCGCTGGCCAGCCTGCAATGGGTGGTCAACAGCTACACCTTGGTGCTCGCCGTTCTCGCGTTGAGCGCGGGCGCGATCGGCGACATCGTAGGGCAGCGCCGGGTGTTCGTCGGTTCGGTTGCGTTGTTCGCGGTGGCGTCGCTGGGATGTGCGCTCTCGCCGAATGTCGGCGTGCTGATTGGCGCGCGGGCGGTGCAAGGGATCGGCGGCGCGGCGATGATGGTGGCTGCGATGTCGTTGCTGGGAGCCAATTACGCGGGCAAAGAGCGAGGTGCCGCGTTCGGGATGTGGACGGCGGTGCTCGGTGGCGCTGGTGCGGCGGGGCCGTTTCTCGGTGGCGTTTTGACGCAGTGGGCGGGGTGGCAGGCGATCTTCTTCCTCAATTTGCCGTTGAGCGTGCTGACTCTGCTGCTGACCCGGAAGTATCTGGCCGAGGCACCGAAACGACCGGCTGGCACCCGGATCGACTTCGGTGGCATGCTGGCTTTCGGAGTCGGTTCGGGTGCGGTGATCTACGCGTTGATCCAGCATGCGTGGCCGGTGTTCGCCCTCGCGGCCGTGGCGTTGACCGGCTTCGTTGTGGTCGAGCGACGAGTGAAGCACCCGATGCTCGATCTCGCGCTGTTCCGCCGGGCATCATTCGGGACGGTGTTGGTCGTGGTTGTCGCGAGTTCTTTCGTATTCGCCTGCCTGGTTTACGTGTCGATCTGGCTGCAAACCGCAATACGCCTCAGCCCGACCGCGGCTGGGCTTGCGCTGATTCCGTTGGCGGCAACGTCTTTTCTCGCCTCGATACTGATCGGCAAGCGGCTGCACGCGGTTTCGCCGGGCATCGTGCTCGGGCTCGGGGCCCTGCTGGCGGCTGCGGGCTGCGGGCTGGAGTGGGTGCTGCTCGACCGCGATTCGACGTGGCTCAGTCTGCTGCCCGGGCTGATCGTGACCGGCGCTGGGATGGGGATCGCCGGGCCTGCGGGCAGCACCGCGATTCTCAGCGCGGTTCCCGGGGACCGCGCGGGGATGGCGTCGGGTGCCATGGCTACGTTCCGGCAGCTCGGCCAAACGCTCGGCGTCGCCGTGCTCGGGCTGGTTTACGCCGGGGACCTCGGCGACGTCTTCCTGGTCACCGCCGGGCTCAGTCTCGTGGCCGCCGTGCTCAGCTGCCTTGTGCTGCCTCGAAACAATGCCGGTGCGCCGTCGCGAACTCGCGGAAGTTCCGCGGTCGCTGGCCGGTGACGTCCTCGACTGTGGACGTCACGGTTTCCGCGCCGCCGTCCAGGTACGTATTGCACACCTCGACCAGCGCCTTCGCATGGAACGACGACATTCCGGCTTCAGCCAGCGCGGAAAATGCTTGCTCGTTCGACATTCCGCGATACGCGATCGGACGGCCGAGCACTTCCGACAGCACTGCCGCGGCCTCGTCGTACGTCAGTGCTTCGGGACCGCTGAGCGCGTACGCCTTGCCTGCGTGGCCGTCCTCGGTCAGTGCCCGAAACGCCACGCGGGCAATGTCTTCGGCGTCCACGAAGGCGATCGGACCGCGGATCAGCGGGCTGGCGAAGAAATTTCCGGACCGGATGGTTCCGGCCCAGTTTCCCGAGAACGCTTGAAGATAGAAGTTCGCCCGGAGAAAGGTCCAGGACAGCGGCGAGGTTTCCAGCATCCGCTCGACCGGACGATGCAGCCGGGCGATGGGGGTGAGTTCCTCGTCCGCCCGCCACAGCGACTGTTTCACCACGTGCGAGACCCCGGCGGACACGGCGGCTTCGACCACATTGGACTCGTTGCCGGTCTGTCCGGGGCTCATCGCGCCGAGCAAGAAAACCTTCGACACCCCGGTCAGCGCCGGTTGCACGCTGGCCGGATCGGACATTTCGACGGTGACCGCGTCGATGCCGTCCGCGGCGGCTTTCTGTGCTTTCTCCGCGGAATGGTACGCGGCCCGGAACGGCACCTCGGCCACGCGCAACTGCTTGACCAGCGCCGATCCCACGTTGCAACTGCTTGACCAGCGCCGATCCCACGTTGCCGCTCGCACCCGTCACCAGGATCATGCGCTCCGCCTTCGCGCGTCGGGGGCGTGTAGGCGATTCAGTGTAGTGGATCAGCGGACGGCTATCCGGCGTTCGCTTCCGCTCGCCGCTGCACCAGTTCCTCGACCGCGGACGGCAGCGTGGTGTCGAAGTCGATGAGCTTCGCCCAAGTCGGCGTGACGACGATGCGGACCATGCCGTCCGCGTACAGGGAGCGGACTTCGGCTTCCCATTCGACGCGCTGTTCCGCCGTCATCTCGTAGGTGCCGTTGATCTGGAGGAACTCGTCGGGGATGTGGTCGACGTAGTCGAGTTCGGCGCGGCCGCGGACGAGCAGGATCTTCGGCGGGTGCGACTCGGTGTCGATGGTCAGCGCGACCATCGGGTTCGCCCGCAGCGCAGGCAGTTTCGGCGCGTTCTTGGTGGTGCACAGGACGACCTCGGTGCCGTTCCAGGTGAACGAGATCGGGACGCTGCGCGGGGTGCCGTCCTTCGCCACGTAGGCGAGCCGGGTGATGTCGCGGGCGAGCAGTTCACGGCTGAGCGGGCGGTTCAGGACTTCGGCGACTTCTTGCGGTTCCATCGTGGTCTCCTTCTCGGCTTCGGTCAGGTGCTGCGGGGACGGAGCCCGGACGGCGTTCTCGACATTACTTCGACTGTGACCTGGATCACTTTGATAACTACAACACTTGTACAACTGCTTGACAGTTATCCGGCGGAGGGCGTTGAGTGCTCCGCGAGCCTGGAAACGCGATCGGCCCGTGAAGCGGGGCCGGAGGGAGTGCTTGCCATGACCACCGCCGCCCCTGAGTTAACTCTGCGTGAGCTTCGTTCTCAGCATGTACACAGCGTGTGTGCAGAACAGTGGTTAACCATGACGCCCCGGCACCGGAAGGCCTGATGACCGACCCTCACGACAGACGTGCCGCCGCGTCCCGAAGCACTGCGGCGCGTGGTGTCGCCGCCCGTGCCGCGGCCCGGCGGCGGCGGGTCACCGGCCGGGTCGCGCTGGCGCTCGCAGCCGCGTTGACGCTCTCGCTGACGGGCTACGGCTGGGCTGCCTACCGCGGCGTCGTGTCGGGGCTGCAGGTTTCCGACGTGCTCGACGGGCAGTCGACCTCCAGCGGCGGCGACACCAACATTCTCATCATGGGCCTCGATTCGCGGCTCGACGAGAACGGCAACCCGCTGCCGAAGGACATCTACAACTCGCTGCACGCCGGGGATCAGCAGGACGGCGGCTACAACGCGAATGTGCTGATGCTGCTGCACGTTCCCGGCGACGGCGGCAGGGCGACGTCGATCTCGATCCCGCGCGACGATTACGTGCCGCTGGCGGGCTGTCCGGACAACGTGTGCCAGGGCAAGATCAAACAGGCCTACGGGCTGGCGTTCGACGAAAAGGCCAAACAGCTCGTCTCGCAGAATGTCACCGACAAATCCCAGCGCGAGCAGCAAGCACGGGACGCGGGCCGCCGGGCGGAAATCGACACCGTGCGGAAATTCCTCGGCGGTGTCCCGATCGACCATTTCGTCGAGGTCACCCTCGTGGCGTTCTTCGAGATCGCCCAGGTAGTCCAGCCGATCACGGTGTGCCTCAACGAGGACACCCAGGACAGCTATTCGGGCGCGAATTTCCACGCCGGCCAGCAGGAGATCAGCGCCGAACAAGCCGTCGAATTCGTCCGGCAGCGTCGCGACAACGTGCATCCGGCGCTCAATTTCACCGATCTCGACCGCGAACGCAGACAACAGGCTTTCATCTCTTCGCTGGCCTATCAGCTCAAACAGGGCGGTACCTTCACGAATCCGGCGAAACTCCAGGGGATCCTGGATGTCGCGAAGCAGAACACCGCGGTCGACAGCGGGCTGGACCTGCTCGCGCTCGCGAAACAAGCGTCCAGCCTGACCGGCGGGAATGTCAGTTTCGTAACCCTTCCGGTCGACCATTTCGGCAAGAGCCCGTCCGGCGAAGACGTCAACTTCGTGAATACCGGGCAAATCCAGTCCCTGGTCGCGCAACTGCTCAGCGGCGCTCCGGTGCCGACACCGGCCGCGTATGTGCTCCCGATGACGCACAGCAGCAGCGTTCCCGCTCCCCCGCCGGCGTTGAGCGGGGGCGGAATCCCTTGCGTGAAATAGCTTCAGCGCCGAATGCCCGCGCGCCGCACTATCCGATGCGGACGGTTAGGGCATAATCGGCCCGGCGCGTTCCTTCCGCGCGCCGGAAAATCGGCGGACGGCGGTGCGCGAGTGGCTACGACACGGAACAGACGAACCCGGGTTCCGGTCGCGATCGTCGGCTGGCTCTCCAGGCCGCTGGCGTCGTTCCACCTCGTCCTCGCGCTGTGCGGCCTGCTCACGCTGCTCGGCGTCATCATGGTGCTGTCGGCGTCCTCCGCGCAGCCGGGCGGCGTGTACAGCACGTTCCAGAAGCACGTCATCTTCGTCCTCATCGGCCTGGTCGCGCTGTGGGCCGGACTGCGGATTCCGTTGCGGCGGATCAGATCCCTCTCGCCGATGCTGATGCTCGTGACGCTGGCGATGCTCACGCTCGTGCTCACCCCGCTCGGTGCGAAGGTGAACGGGGCGCAGCGGTGGTTCGCGCTGGGACCGCTGACGCTGCAACCGGTCGAGGTCGCGAAGGTCGCGCTGACCCTGTGGGGCGCGCACATTCTCGTCGTCAAAGCCCGGTTGCTGCACCACTGGCGGCATCTGCTGGTGCCGCTGGTGCCGGTCGCGCTGCTGATGTTCGCGCTGGTGATGGCGCAGCCGAACCTCAGCGGGACGATCTCGCTCGGCATCGTGCTGCTTGCGCTGCTGTGGTTCTCCGGCGCGCCAGGACGGCTCTTCGCCGCGCTCCTGGCCGGCGGCGTCGGCGGGTTCGTGGTGCTCGCGCTTGTCGCGGACTACCGGCTCGCGCGCGTGCTGTCGTTCCTCTCCCCCGACGCGGACACCTCCGGCGCCGGATACCAAGCGGTGCAGGCGCAGTACGCCCTCGCCGAGGGCGGGTTGTTCGGGGTCGGGCTCGGACAGGGCGCGTCGAAGTGGAAGTACCTGCCGAACGTGCAGAACGACTTCATTTTCGCGCTGATCGGCGAGGAACTCGGTTTCCTCGGCTGCGCGGTGGTGCTGCTGCTGTTCGGCGGGCTCGCGCTGGTCGGCCTGCGGATCGCGACGCGCAACCTCGACCCGTGGATCCGCATCGTCGCCGCGACGATCACCGTGCTGCTGGTGGCGCAGGCGGCGGTCAACATCGGGTACGTGGTGAACGCGCTGCCGGTCACCGGGGTGACGCTGCCGCTGGTGTCGTACGGCGGGACGTCGCTGATCGTGACGATGTTCCTGTTCGGCGTGCTCGCCAGTTGCGCCCGGCACGAACCCGCGGCGGTGGCGGACTTGAACCATCTCGGGCCGGGCAAGATCGGACGGATCCTGCGGCTGCCGGTGCCGGAGCCGTACCGGCCGGTCCGGACGCCTGGGAAGACGACTCGCGCACGGCGGCCGGCCGCGGCGCCCCAACGGCGGAGGCCGCCGGAGCTGGCGGACGGGCAGCGGGCGAAACGTTAGGGCAGCGCCTGGAGGTGCTGGACCTCCGGTGCGGGGATCGATCGGGACAGGTACCTCTCGTCCAACGGCCGGACCCGCGCGGGAAGCGTTGCGCGGCAACCGATGCAACGCCTGGCCTAACCGGGCCCGCGCGGACACTGGATCAGTCGCCGGACCGTACTCGCCGTAGTACGGAACGTGGTCTTCCGGCGGGTGCCGGTCCAGCTGCCGGTACGAGGCATGGACAAACCGCGGGCCAGGCTGAGGGTAGGGCGACTCGCGGACCCGGAGCTGCGACGGGCGCCTACTCGGCATGGCCCTTTCTGATCGGCATACCGGCCTTCCTGCCAGGCTTTACCGTTTCGGCCAATGCCAAGCCGGTTGGTCCAGCCGCCCCTGCCCGGCGACCACCGTCGCGCCGAAGTCCTTCTCCAGTTCCAGCACCGAGGCGTCCTCGAGAAACCGGACCAGCAGCTGGGAGTGCGACACCACCAGCAACTGCGTCTTCTTGGCCGCCGCGGTGATCAACGCAGCCAGTGCCGGCAGCAGGTCCGGGTGCAGGCTGGTTTCCGGTTCGTTCAGGACGAGCAGCTCCGGCGGGCGCGGGCTGAGCAGCGCCGCGGCCCACAGCAGGTAGCGCAGGGTGCCGTCGGAGAGTTCGGCGGCGCTGAGCGGGCGCAGCAGGCCGTGCTGGTGGAAGCGGAGGTCGAAGCGGCCGTCGGCGGTGGCTACTTCGACGGACGAGCCGGGGAAGGCGTCGTCGATCGCGGTGGTCAGGGCGTCGGCGTCGGTGGATTCCTGGATGGTGCGCAGGGCCGCGGCCAGGTCGCCGCCGTCGTGGTCCAACGCCCAGGTGCGGGTGCCAATGCGGCTTTGCCTACCCGGGGCGTCGGCGTCGGTGCGGAAGTGGTCGTAGAACCGCCACGCGCGGACTCGGTCGCGGACGATCAGGAGTTCCGGGCACCGGCGCGGGTCGGCGAATTCGCTCAACATGCTGTCGGTGAGGGCGATCGAGTGGCCGCCTTCGACCCAGGAGCCGGACTCGTCGCGGATGCGGACCCGGGTGCCGGAGCGGTCGGCCAGCAGGGCGGACGGGCGCAGTACCGGGCCGTGCCAGACGCATTCGCGTTTGTATTCCGGGTCCAGGTTGAAGGCCGTCGGACGGCGTTCGCGACTGGGCACGGGCAGGCCGAAGTCGAGGGCGTAGCCGAATTCGTCGCCGGAGAAGCCGAGCCGCAAACCGACCGCGGTGGTGCGCTGCACGGGCTGCACCGGTGACCGGCCCTCGCGGACGGCTCGGCCGATCTTCTCCGGACCGGCCCACAGCGTCGACGGCAGACCGCCTTCTCCGGCGAGAGCGGCGACCGCACCGTTGCGTCCCGCGTCGGCCAGCAGCCGCAGCGCGCGGTACAGGCTGGACTTGCCGGTGCCGTTCGCGCCGACGATCACGGTCAGCTGCGACAACGGCAGCACCAGGTCTCGCAGCGAGCGGTAGTTCTGGATCGCCAGGGTGGTCAGCACACCTTCACCTCCGCGGGCAGGCCGAAGCGCGGGAACAACTCGGGTTCGAGGAACCAGGTGACGGTGCGGATTCGGTCGCCCCACAGGGCAAGAACGAGGATTCCCGCGGGATGCCCCACCGTTCCGTCGGGTTCCGTGAGGTAGCAGGCGAAGGCGGGATGGGTGTTGGCGCGCGTCGGGAGCAGACGGAACCGTCGGGTGCCACGCCACTGCCCGAACATCGCGAGGAACGCCGCGACGGCTTCGCGGCCGACGTATTCGTGCGGCGCGGGCGGCATGGCGAGCCAGCCGTCGTCGGTCAGGAGGGCGACTACGCCGTCGACGTCTCCCTCGCTGAACGCCTCCGCGAATCGTTGCGCGATCTCCCGTTCCCGCGGTGCCGGCGGGGCGGGTTCGACGGTCTGCCGCAGCTGGGCTCGCGCGCGTTGCAGAGCGCCTTTGACCGCGGTGGAGCTGGTCTCCAGCATGTCCGCGACCTCGGCGGTCGAGTAGTCGAGCACATCCCGGAGCAGGAGGACGGCGGCCTGTCGCGGCGGAAGTTTCTGCAGCGCCGCGACGAACGCCAGCTCGAACGTTTCCTTGGCGCTGTACTGCGCAGCGGGGTCGTCGGGCGCGGGCTGCAGCCAGGTCACCTCGGTGCGGCGCGTGGGCTCGATCGGAGTGAACGGCGGCGACGGTTCGGCCGGGACGCGACGACCGGCGTCGCGGAGGGCGTTGAGGCAGCGGTTGGTGGCGATCCGGTACAGCCAGGAGCGCACCGAGGCGCGACCGGCGTAGCCGTCCAGCCCGCGCCAGGCGGCGAGGAGGGTCTCTTGCAGGAGGTCTTCGGCGTCGGCGAGGGAGCCGAGGATGCGGTAACAGTGCACTTGCAACTCGTGCCGATAGGGCTCGACCAGCTCGCGGAAGGCGCGCGCGTCTCCGGCGCGTGCGCGATCGAGGATGTCCTGGCCCACCTTTCGCATCCTGCCATCGTTCCGTTTCCGGGGCGGGCGGTGTCTGTACTGGTGACCCCTGAGAAAGGCGAAACGATGAATCCTGTCGACGATCTGTCCGCGGTCCTCGATTCCACCGGCGCGCTGGTCGCCGGCGTGTCTCGCTGGGACGCGCCGACGCCGTGCCCGGAGTGGACGGTCCGCGAACTGGTGAACCATCTGGTCCTCGGGCACCGGCTGTTCACCGCCGCCCTGAGCGGTGCGAAGGGCGCGTCGTTGGACCCTCGCAGCTCGGACGCGCTCGGCGACGACCCCGTAGCGTCCTATCGGGACGCGGTTGCTGGTCTGCTCGCGGCGTTCCAGCAGCCGGGGGCGCTGGAGCAGATGGTCGAGGTCCCGGCCGGGACAGTTCCGGGGGTTGTCGCGGTGCATCTGCGGATCGTCGAGGAACTCGTCCACGGCTGGGACCTCGCTCGCGCCACCGGGCAGGAGGCGAAGTTCGAGGACGCCTTGGTGGAGCGGGAAATCGCGTTCAGCGCGGCGAAACTCGCTGACCTGCCGCCGGAACGGAGCCCCTTCGCGCCACCGGTGCCGGTTGCCGAGGACGCGCCACCGCTGGATCGGCTGGTCGCGTTGCTCGGACGGTCACCGAGTTAAGCGACACGGAATTCCAGGAGGCCTCGCTGGTCGGTCAACGGGGCCGCCGATTCCAAGACCAAACCCGCGGAATCGGCGAGTGCGCGGAATTCTTCCACCCGTCGTTCACGGCCGCCGAAATGGACCAGCATGACCAAGTCCATTTCGGTGCGCGCGTGAATTCCGCTGACCGCTTCGATGGCGAGAATCCGACCGGACCGGCCTGCCGCTTCCGCGCATCGCTTCAGGATGCGGCGGGCGTTTTCGTCGTCCCAGTTGTGCAGGATGTCCACCAGGACATAGGCATCCGCGCCCGCCGGGAGCGGATCGAAGAAGCTCCCGCCGCGCACCTCGACCCGGTCGGCCAGGCCGCGTGCGGCGAAAGCAGCGCGGGCCTCGCTCGCGGTCGGTTCGAGGTCGACCAGGTGGGCGCGCAATTTCGGATTGGCTTCGAGGATCGCGGCGAGCAAATCTCCTCGACCGCCGCCGACGTCGACTACCGTAGCGAAAGAAGACCAGCCGATTCCGTCGACCACTTGCGGGATCTCCGTACGGAACCGGTTGATCATCTGCTGGTCGAAAGACTTCCGCAGGTGCGGCTGCTCAGCGAGATCAGCCCAAAAATCCTTGCCGTAACGCCGAGAGTAAGCCGCTTCGCCGGTCCGGACGCTGTGTGCCAGCTCGACGAACGCGAGTTCGGCGCGGCCGGCGGCGCGGTCCAGGTGCAGCAGGTTGGCTACTCCGTTTTCCTTGTCCTGGCAGAGATTCGCGCCGTACGCGGTGGTCAGGTAGCCCTCGTCGGTGCGTTCGACCACGCCGAGCGTGACCAGGTGGCCGAGCAGGACGTCGAGCGCGATCGGCGAGAGATCCAGTTCTGCGGCGACGTCGTCGACCGTGCCAGGGGCGCGCAGCCGGTCGGGCAAGCCGAGCGTCACCGCGACGCGCAATGCCATGGGGGTCGCCAGGCTGGCGGCACGGAGAAGGTGGGTCGCGTCATCACTCACGTGACTCCACTTTGCCAGCGTGGTCAACCGGCTTTCCGGGCCATGGTTGACAAGCTCGCCTCGAGGTCCGCGCGTATACGCTGGCCGGGTGGACACAGTAGCGGAATTGCTCGCGAACGTACGGGCTCGCGCCAGTCGCCCGAGATCGGGGTAAGGAGAACCGATGTCCCGCCCGCGCAAGGTCCGCAAGGACGCGGCGGCCAACCGTGAACGGCTGCTCTCCGCGGCTGCCTCGGCGATGCTTCGCGAAGGACGGCATGTGCCGCTGGCCGCCATCGCCGCCGAGGCCGGTCTCGGGATCGGCACGCTCTATCGCAGCTACGCCGACCGCGACGCGTTGCTCCAAGCCCTGGAGCACCGTGCGTACGGCCTGCTCAACAGCCTGCTCGACCAGATCGACGACAACAGCACCGGCCTCGACCAGGTCCGCCGCTATCTCGAAGGCACCGTCGACATCGCCGACCAGCTCGTCCTTCCGCTGCACGGCGCGCCCCCGCTCGTCACCCCGGAAGCGGTCGCGGCCCGGAAGTCGATCTACGGGCGGCTCGAGTTCTTCCTCGCGACCGGCCGCGAGGACGGCAGCATCCGCGGCCCGGTCAACGCCACCGATCTGCTCGCGTTCAGCACCCTGCTCACGCAGCCGAAGGCGTCCGTCCTCGACTGGACCCACCTGGCGAGGCGGCAGATCGCGCATTTCCTCAACGGCCTCGCGGCCGGGGGCCCGATCGAAGTGCCTGGTCCCGCTGTCGAGCGCGACGACGTCGAGCGAGCCTTCGAGGACCGGACGAACAGTTAGAAGGTCTTCCGAACGATCGGCCGTGTTACCGTCGGGCGTCGTCAAGGAGGTGGGGATGCCCGCAGCAGGCACCCGCAAACCGATGCGCGAACGGTTCCGCGAGCAGGTGCGCGAGGAGGTCAAATCCGCCGCGCTCGACCAGCTCGCGGCCGGGGGCGCGCAGGCGATCTCCATCAACGCCATCGCGAAGCAGCTCGGCGTCTCCGGACCGGCGTTGTACCGCTACTTCTCCAGCCGCGACGAACTGCTGAATATCCTGGTCATCGACGCGTACCACGACCTCCGCGACGCCATGGTGCGAGCGCTCGGTGCCGACGCACCCGACACGGAGGCGCGGATCCGGCTGCTGGCCGCCGCCTACCGGAGCTGGGCGCGGGAAGAGCCGCACCGGTACGAATTGCTGTTCAAGGCACCGTTCCCCGGCTACGACGCGCACGCCAAGCCGCTCGCCGACGCGGCCCGCGCGCTGATGGGCGTGGTGCTGGGGGTGTTGCACGACCCCGACACCGCGGGAAAGCCGTACGACAACGAGGAAGTCCTCGACGCCCGGCGCGCGAACACCGAGAACCACCAGCTGGCGGTCGCGTTGTGGTCGCGGCTGCATGGCTTTGTCAGCCTCGAAATCGGCGGCGGCTTCACCGCGATGGGCCTCGACGCCGACGCGTTGTTCGAGACCGAAGTACAGGTGCTGACGGACCGGGTGCGCCGCGCCGGCTAATCACCGGCGAGACGCGCGCGGCTTCGCCCCCAACGCCACTGCCAGCACCGCTCCGGCGACCATGCACGCGCCGACCACCCACAATCCGGTCCGCTGCGTACCGGTCAGGTCGCGCAGCCAGCCCGTCAGGTACGGGGCGACGAACCCGCTCAGGTTGCCCAGTGCGTTGATCAACGCGATCCCGCCGGCGGCCGCCGCGCCGGACAGGAAGTTCGAGGGCAGCGCCCAGAATGTCGGCAGCGCCGCACACACGCCCATCGCGCAGATGGTCACCGCGGTCATGGTGGCATAAGGGTTTCCGAGGTACAGCGCGACCGGGATCGCCGCGCCGCCGACGAGCATCGGCAGCGCGACGTGCCACGTCCGTTCCCCGGTCCGGTCGCCGTGGCGCGCCCACGGGACCATCACCAGCGCACCCGCGACGTACGGGATCGCGTTCACCAGACCCGCTTGCAACACGGTGAGTTTGGTGCCGAATTCCTCGCCGAACCCGGCGATGATCGTCGGCAGGAAGAAACCCAGCGCGTACAGGCCGTAGACCACCGCGAAGTACACGAACGCCAGCCCGAGGATCCGCGGGTGCGTGAGCGCTTTCCGCAGCGGCCAGTGGTGTTCGGCTTCGGTGGCGCGGCGTTCGGCGTCGAGTTCGCTGGTGAGCCAGTCGCGTTCCTCGGCCGTCAGCCACTTCGCGGATTCCGGCCGGTCGCTCAGGCAGAACCACGTGACGACCGCCAGCAGGATCGCCGGAACGCCTTCCACGAGGAACATGAACCGCCAGCCGGACAGGCCGAACACGCCGTGCCCGCCGCTGATCAGCAGGCTGGAAACGGTCGAGCCGATCGCGCTCGACACCGGCACCGCGCACATGAACAGCGCGACCGCCTTCGCCCGCTGCGCCGCCGGGAACCAGTACGTCAGATACAAAATGATGCCGGGGAAGAACCCCGCCTCGGCGACGCCGAGCACGAACCGCAGCACCACCAGCGTCGTCGTGTTCGGCACGAACGCCATCGCGACGGCCACCGCGCCCCAGGTGATCATGATCCGCGCGATCCAGCGGCGCGCGCCGAACCGGTGCAGCGCGAGATTGCTCGGCACCTCGAGGATCAGGTAGCCGATGAAGAAGATCCCGGACGCGAGCCCGAACGCGGTCGCGGTGAGGCCGAGTTCTTTGTTCATCCCGTTCGGACCGGCGAACCCGATGTTGACCCGGTCCAGGTAATTGACGAAGTACAGCAGCATCAGCAGCGGCATGATCCGCACCGCCGCCTTGGCCATGACCCGGTTGCCCAGCGCGCTCGTCTTCGTCGGCATGTCCGGATCTCACCCGCCCGGACCCCGCTGAGTCAAGGTTTCGCGTAATGCTCGGCGACCGCGGCGAACGCCTCCTTCGGTTCCCAGTTCAGCCCCGGGTACGCCGTGCCCGACCGTCCTTCCAGGACTTTCACCAGGCCGAAGCTGGCCAGGTCAAGATCGTCCGGGTAGTTGTAGAGCGCGAAAAGGAACACGAACGCGCTGTCCACTCCCTCCGCGTCGAAGATTTCCAGCAGCTCGCGCAGATATGCGGCCTGTCCGGCCTCGTCCCGCTCGTACTCGCCGTCGATGCGTAGCGGATCGCCGGTCTCCTTGTCGTACTCGACGATCTCCATGCTCCGCGGCGCGACGTCGCCGGACCCGCGCCAGGTCGCCGTGCCGAAGCCGGTGATCGCGACCGGTTTCCCTTGCGCCACCAGGGTTCGCACGCCGGCCTGGAAGAGGTCGGCGACCTCGGCGGAGCGGATGAGCTCCACCGTGACGAAGTCGAACCGGCTCCAGTCCACCTGCTCGAACTGGACGCACGCGTAGGTGACCGGGCCGTGGAACCGTTCCCGCACGATCTTGACCGCGGTGTCGAGGAACGGGTCGAGCAGCTTGCCCACCTCGGCCAGCCGCTCGGCGCGGCCCTCGGGTTCGGCGAGCAGCAGACCGACTCGTTCGGCGGTGTCCTTGCCGGGCAGGAAGCCTTCGTTCATCACGCTCAACTCGACGCCGGACACGAACACGACGTTCGCCCCGGTGGCGCGCAGCCGTTCGGCGCGGGTGGCGCAGTCGGCGAAGAGGGCGAGCATCTCGTCCTGGGTCTGCTCCAGCGGATACGGCGAGAACCAGACCTCCAGCCCCAGTTCGGCCGCCCACCGCGAGGCCTGCTCCAGCCGATCCGGATCGCCGCCCACGACGTGCACCGCGGTGCAGTGCAGGTCGTCGCGGATGATCGCCAGTTCGCGCTTCACCACCTCCGGTTCGAAGCTCTCCCGCGACGACCGTCCATTGCGGACGAATCCGGTGTCGTACGTCATTCCCTTGCCGCGCATGGCGGTTTCCTCTCGCTCGGGGACGCCGCCCACCTTACGCACGAAACTTGCGTACACGCACGTTTGCGTAGACGCAGGAACCCTGCGAGACTGGCCGGGTGACCGGATTGCGCGAACGGAAGAAGCAGGCCACTCGCGTCGCCTTGCGTGAAGCGGCCCTGCGGCTGGCGATCGAGCACGGGCCGGCGAACGTGCGCGTCGACGACATCGCCGAAGCGGCCGGAGTGTCCCCGCGGACGTACAACAACTACTTCTCCAGCCGCGAGGAAGCGATCGTCGCGGCGGTCACCGCGGACCGCGAGAACCGGATCGCCGCCGCTGTCGCCGAGCGTTCGCCGGACACCCGGCTGGCCGAGGCGATCCTCGACGCGATCGCGGAGCAGTACACCGATCCCGGCGAACAGAGCCGCGACGCCCTCCTGCTGATCACCACGAATCCCGGGCTGCGCACGGCTTTTCTCGACGCTCCGGCCGCCCTCGCGGACCCGCTGCAGGAGGTGATCGCGACCCGGGTCGGCGACTCGCAAACCGCGCGCGTGCTGGCCGCGTCGGTCGCCGCGGCAGTCCGGGTCGCACTGGAGCAGTGGACGCAACCGGCGGGCAACGGACTGGTCGTGGTGTCCGGCTCACTGCCAGATCTGTTGCGGCGAACGCTGGAACCACTCGTTCCGGCGCTCGACGCGGCAGAGGCGGACTAGGCCGCGATCTCCTCGAAGATGTGCGGGTAGGACACGACGTCGTCGGGGAACTCCGCCGCCACGCGCTGGAACTCCGGATTACTCAAAGCCGCGGCGAGCGCCTCGGTCGACTCCCAGACCGCGACGTTCAGCAGCAGCTGACTGCCCGCCGTTCCCTGGTGCATGCGCAGTGAGACGAATCCGGGCTGAGCCTTCATGAACTCGGCCTGCTTCCGGAAGAGAGCCAGGAACGCGTCGGTCCGCTCCTTCGGGACGACGAAGGTGTTGACGAGAACGATCTGCCCGGTTTTCTCCTTGAACTGAGCGAACATCGACGTGTGCGGGTCGAGGCTCTGCAACTGGGCCATTTCGGAACTTCCCTTGCTGTCGACTGAATCTAGCATCGCTAGCTACTGGTTCGACGCTAGCACTGCTGTCGCTCGGTTGTCTAGCAGCGCTAGCTCTAGGCCGAGCCGGTGATTCTCCGCCCGCTCGGCGTTCAGCTCCGACATTCACTTCACAACTTTGTGAAAGCTGTGTACCTTCTGAACTATTCAGAGGGGAAGGAGCGACGATGACCCGTCAGGCAGGACTCCCGCTCGAAAGGGGCGCGTGTCCGTTCGATCCGGTGCCGGCCCAGCGCACGCAGGCTCCGGTCGAGCCGATGACGTATCCCGACGGCTCGCAGGGCTGGCTCGTCACGGGATACCAGGAGGTGCGGGCAGTCCTCGCGGACAAGCGGATGTCCGCGCGCGCCGAACTCGCGAAGGTTCCGCTCGACTTCGGTCCGCTGCCGCCGCCGAAGCCGGCCGACCCGGGGGTGTTCACCGGGATGGACGACCCGGACCACCACCGTTACCGCAAGCTGCTGACCGGGGCGTTCACCGTGCACCGGATGCGCACACTGGAGGACCGCGTCGCCGAGATCGTCGACGCCCACCTCGACGCGATGGCCGCCGCGGACGGTCCGGTCGACCTGGTGGAAACGTTTGCGCGGCCGGTGCCGTCGCTGGTGATCTGCGAACTGCTCGGCGCGCCCTACGAACGCCGCGCCGAGTTCGACGGCTACGCCAGGACCATGTTCGCCAAGGACATCCCGGTCGCCGAGCGGATCGACGCGACACAGGGCGTCGTCGCGTTCATCGCCGGGCAGATCAAGGAGAAGCGGGCGAACCCGGGCGACGACCTGCTGTCCGATCTCGTCCGCGGCGACGAGCTGACCGACGAGGAACTCGCCAACATCGGCATGATGCTGCTGGTCGCCGGATTCGAGACGACCCGCAACATGATCGCGCTCGGCACGCTGGCGCTGCTGGAAAACCCGGAGCAGCTGGCGAAGTTCAAGGCCGACCCGGAGCTCACCGCGGGCACGGTCGAGGAACTGATGCGCTACCTCAGCGTGATCCACATCGGCCCGATCCGCACCGCGCTCGAGGACGTCGAACTCGGCGGCGTGCGGATCAAGGCGGGCGATCCGGTCGTCATGTCGCTTCCGGTCGCCAACCGGGATCCGGAGAAGTTCCCGGACCCGGACCGCCTCGACGTCACGCGCAAGGCCGCCGGGCAGCTCGGCTTCGGCCACGGCGTGCACCAATGCCTCGGGCAGCAGCTGGCGCGGGTGGAGATGCGGATCGCGTTGTTCCGGCTGTTCGCGCGGTTCCCGGACCTGCGGCTCGCGGTGCCGTTCGCCGAGGTGGACCTGCCGCACGACGCGTCGATCTACGGTCCGGTGCGGCTGCCGGTGACCTGGCGGCGGGAGTAGCCTGACGGCGGCGGATCGAACACCGGAATCGAGGTTTTCCGCGCTGTGCACGCGATTGCTCTGATTGGCGCCTTCACGTTCGTCTGGTTCGGGATGGTGCTCGCCATCTCGTTCCTGGAAGCCCCGCTGAAGTTCCGCGCACCAGGGGTCACCATCCCGATCGGCCTCGGCATCGGCCGGATCGTGTTCCGGGCCTTGAACATCGCCGAGATACTGCTCGCGGCGGGGATCGTGGTCACGGTCGCGGTGGGGCAGCCGGGCACCGCGGTGACGGTGCTGGCGGCGGTGGCGGTCGTGGTGCTGATCGGGCAGCTGGGGGCGGTCCGTCCGGCGTTGAACCGGCGGACGGACCGCGTCCTCGCCGCTCCGGAAGGCGTGGAGCTGCCGCGCTCCCGGGCGCATTTCGTTTACATCGCCACGGAAACCGTGAAGGTGCTCGTGCTGCTGGCGCTCGGGATACTGACCGTGGCGGGCTAACGGCTCACGCGAACCCTTCCAGTTCCGCGATGCGGCGGAACACCTCGCGGGTGTCCACGCGCTCCATCTCCGGGTCGAGTTCGTAGTACACCGCGAGCACGTTCTGTGCGAGGCGGCCATGTTCGTCGAGGTCGGCGAACCGGCCGAGCGAGATGTCCCGCATCGCCTCCTCCGCCGTCATCCCCCGGCGGTGACGGTCGGCGGCCTCGGCTCGCACCCACTCCAGGTAGTCGCGGACCGAACGGATGCCGTCGGCGTCGGTGACCGGTCCGTGGCCGGGGACGACGAACTCGGCGTCCATCGCGAGCATCGCGTCGCAGGCGGCGATCCAGTTCGTCACCGGTCCCGCCCAGGTGATCGGGGTGCCGCCGATGAACAACAGGTCACCCGCGTACAGCACGCCCTCGTCGGGGACCAGCACGACGCTGTCGCCCTCGGTGTGCGCCGGTCCGAGACAGCGGATTTCCACGGTGACGCCGCTGATGTCGAGCTTCAACTGCCCGGCGAAGGTCCGGGTCGCCGGGGTCGCGGTGATGGAGTCGAAGTCGAACGGGTGGAGGATGTGCTGGGCGAAGCGACCCAGCGGGCCTTCCTGATTCACCAGGCCACGCATGAGATCGGGGCCGTTGGTGCGCATCTCCTCCGCGGTGGCTTCGGACGCGATGATGGACGCGTCGGCGACCAGTTCATTGCCGAACCAGTGGTCTCCGTTCGCGTGCGTGTTCACGACTGTCTTGATTGGACTGTCTACTGTGGTGTCTTGAAGCCCGTCGAGCATTTCCCGGGTCATCGGCACGTCGAAAAGCGTGTCGACGAGGAGGGATTCTTCTTTCCCGGCGATCAGCCCGGCGTTGCTCCAGCCCCAGGTGCCGTCCGGGACCAGCCAGGCCGAGCAGTGTTCGGTGAGCCGGTGATGTCCTTTGGTGTAGGGAATGTCCTTGCGCATTGCCTGCCTCCTAGTGGACGTGCACTTCAGGTGCGCCTTGATACGAAGCCAGCCCCGCACCGTCCGGCGCGGTCTGCCGTTGCCCCACCGGGTTTCGCAGCACCCCGACGCCGGCCGCGGCGAGTTCCACCACGTCGCCCGGCTGGATCCAGCGGTCCAGCTCCAGTCCGCACCCGCCGCCGACGGTGCCGAGCCCGAAGAATTCGCCTGGATAAACGTCTTCGTCCAGCGATGCCCACGCGAGCACCTCCGCAAACGAGAACTGTCGGTCCTTTGTAGACCCTGATGCCCAGACTTCACCGTTCACTGTGGCCGTCATCTGCACCGCCCATTCGTCGACCTCGTCCATGGTCAGCACACACGGACCCATCGCGGTGCAGAAGTGTTTTCCTTTGGACGGACCGATGGTCATGCTCATCTCGAACATCTGGATGTCGCGGGCGCTGACGTCGTTGAAGATCGTGACCCCGGCGATGCGCCCGGCGGCCTCGGCTGGCGTGAGGTTCTTGCCGCCGCCGGACGTGAAGAAGCCCAGTTCAAGCTCGAAGTCGAGCTGCGCGGTGTAGGACGGCCACAGCAACGGTTCGTCCGGCCCGATCACTGTTTCGACGTTGCACTGGTAGCAGATCGGCATCGCGGCGAAGGCGGGCGGAACGGCGAGTCCAGAGCCCTTGGCGTGCTGGGTGTAGGTCAGATAGTCGCGAATCCGGCGCGGCCTCGGCACCGGCGCGAGCAGGCGAACGTCTGCTTGCGGAAGCACTGCCGGATGGCCGTCGTCGACCAGGACGTCGCCCTTTTCGACCGCGGCGTCCGCCAACTGAAGCGCCTGTTCCGCCCTAGCCCGCGCCTCGGCCCCGCCCTCGAAGAAGGCGACCATCTCCGTCGGGACTTCGGTTTCCCCTGCTCGCGACGCTCGCAAGACCCGGGCCGGATCCACCACAGTGTCGCCGTGCAGTACTCCGAGCCGGGCCGTGCCCGCGGATTCATAGGTGACCAGACGCACCGCCGCCTCCTTGAACTGGAGTTCAATTTTAGACTTGCGTCCAATCAAGCTAAGCCGCGGCGGAGGCAGCGTCAAGAGCGCCGTTCAGCAGGCGCCGCGAAGAAATGATGGTTGACTGCGAGGCATGACGGCAGAGGCGACGACCGACCGGCGGACCAGGCAGCGGCACGAACGCCGGGACCGGCTGTTCCAGGCGGCCGTGGAGCTGTTCGTGGAACGCGGCTACGAGAACACCACGATGGAGGACATCGCCGAACGCGCCGACACCGCCCGCGCCACCGTGTTCAACCACTTCCAGCGCAAGACGGCGTTCCTCGACGAGTGGAGCCTGCGCCGCCGCGAACGCGCGATGACCGCGGTGCGCGCCGAGAACCTGGAGGACCGGCCGCTGCGCGAGGTGCTCAGCCGGTACCTGATCGAACTGGCGCGCAACAGCCTCGACTCCCGCGCGGAAACCGTCGCCTGCATGGGCGCGGCGATCCACTCCACCAACGTGTTCGGCAATCCGGAACTGGCGCGCGAGTTCGCCGCGTTCGTCGCGCGGGCGCAGGAGACCGGGGAGATCCGCGCGGACGTCGATCCGGCGCAGGCGGGTTTGCTGCTCGCCACCGGGTATTTCGGGACGCTCAGCTCATGGATCGAGAGCGAGGCCGCGCCGTTCGATCTGCAGGAGCATTTGCTGAAGCTGGTGGAGATGATCCTGCGCGGGATCGCGGTGAGCTAGCCGCGCACGACCCCGGCGATGCCGGACAGCAGCTCGCCCATGTCCACCACTACCCGCGATTCGCCGCCGTTCAACGGCACCGCGGTGATCCGCCCGCCGAGATCGGAGACGTAGGCGACCTCGTCGTCCACCGCCAGGCCGATCGCCTCAGTGAAGCCGCTCGCCAGGATCTCCGGCTCCGCGCCCTTCTCCCCCGGGCCGGGAATCGGCGCGCGGTTCAGCGTGTTGCCCTGCGGGGCCGCACCACGGTCGGTCCAATACAGGTACCCGCCATGGATTTCCAGGTCGATCGGTTCCGGCAGGTGATCCCACAGGGTCTCCACATCGGACCGGTCGCGCGCGGTCTCGCCCGCAGGGATCTCCAGCCCAGCACGAAAAATCCGGCCGACGCCGCCCTTCGCCGGACCCTTCTGCGTCCAGTAGAGATGCGTGGCGTCCACAGTTACGCCGACGCATTCCTGCATGCCGCTGTCGTCCGGCTCGTTCACGATCAGGTCCGTGAGGCCCGTGCCGTCCGGACGTACCCGGGTGATCCGGTAGCCTTCCCGGTCGCCCCAATACAGGGAACCGTTGTACGCCAACTGTTTCCCGGTCGTCAGAGTTCCATTCGGGACAACGTCGCGGGCACCGGTGCCGTCGAAGGAAACCGCGTGCAGGCCGCCATTGCGTGCCGAATAGTCGAGACCCGCTTCGCCCGGTACCGACGGGTCACGCGAAGGCATGCCCATGGTGGTCCAATAAACAGTGCCATCGGCGATGACAACGCCATCCGGCGAGACGCCAGCGTCTTTGTACAACGGGGTAACCTGCCCGTCGGGAAGCCCGACGCGGTAAATCGTCCCGGTGCGAATGCCCAGCACCACTAGCTCGCTGAACATGTCACCTCCACTCTGGACGGTGCGACCCCATGGGGATCAGCGGATTCGTGTAGTAGCCCGGAGTCTCGGACATCCGGATCTGTTCGGTGACGCCGCGGTAGCGGCCCAGCGGGGTGTCCGCGGTGAACGTCTCGGGGTCGAAGTATTCGTGCCCGGGCGCGACACCGGCGACCTCCGCGGCGTAGCCCTTGTCGAAGATTCCCAGGCTCAGCAACCACAAGGCGACGCGCGTCAGCGAAACCTGCACTCGATAAGAACCGCCCCATTCGGCGCGGAGCATGAGTGCGCGCAGGATTCCCAGTTGCAGGAACCAGGAAGTGATGTAGTCGTTCACCACCGGCACCGCGGGCAGTGACGGGACCCCGCCCTCCCCTTCCAGCAGCATGACGCCGGACAGGCAGCCAGCCGTCTGGTCGAAGCCGACTCGGCCGGACCACGGGCCGGTGCCGCCATTGAGCGTCACCTCGGCGTGAATGATTCCGGGCCGGATCTCGGCGGCGGTTTCCGCGTCGAGACCGTGCCGCGCAAGGTATCCAGGGCGGCGATTGGCGTAGAAGATGTCCGCGCCGGTCAGCAGCCAGTGCATCCGCTCCTGGTCGGCGGGGCGGCGGAAGTCGGGCCGAGTGGAGCGAACGCCCACATTGGACGTCGCGTACAGCACCGGCAGTTCGTACTCGCCTGGATCCCACACGTTCAGCACGTCCGCGCCGTGCAACGCCAGCGCCCGGCCGCAGCCAGCGCCCGCGATGATGTGCGCCCGACCGAGTGCGCGGATTCCTTCGAGCGGCGTGGAAGGGTTGGGGTGCAACGGTTCCGGAGCACTGTCGCCAATTCGCTCGACAATCACCGGCGGCATCGTCGACAGCACCGACTGGTATTGCTCGGTCGCCATCAGCTCTTCGGTCGTGCGCACCACCGGCATGATGACGCCCGCGGCTTCGGCGGCGTCTTCCAGCTCAAACGAATTCCACTGCGCGATCGCTTGCTGCACCACGGCATCCCGCTCGGGAACGCCCAGCAGCGCGGCAGCGTCGTTGCGCAGCTTGGGATACGGGCTGATCGGGTGCACCCAGCGGCCGTCCGCGGTGGAGTAAAACCGATCGGTGCCGAAGGCGGGATCGACGCGCGCCGGGTCGCCCTGCGGGTAACCGTCGAGCAGTTCCCATTTCTTGTCGTAGAACGGGCACAGCCGGTGCGGCGCGGTCCGCAGGTCCATCGAAATGTCCTGCCCGCGTCCGCCGCGCAGCTGCCAGATCTTCGCCACCGCAACGGATTTCGCCGCCAGCGCGATCGACGTCGCCCCGGCCAGCCGCAGCGCGCCCGGCAGTACCGGGTCGGCTCCGGTGAACTCGATCCGGCCGCCTGCGTCGGATTCCTGCAGGCCGACCGAGCCGAGGAGATCGGCGAGCGGCTGGTGCAGATCGTATTCGTCGGTGGTGGCTGGTTTGGCGAGCGCGGCCTCGAGTTGCTCGGTGAGGCTCATGCCTTCTCCAGCGCGTCCACCACCGCGCGAGTACGGCTGTCGCGCGCTTCGACCCGCTCGGCGTAGGTGTCCGCGGTCCCGTAGGTCTGCTCGACCTCGTCGATCACCGCGTCGAGGTGTTCCCGGTCCGGACGGCCGATCTCGAACTTCATCTGCGAGCCGACATGGCTCACCAGGTGCCGGATCCCGTCCGGCCCGCCCCCGAGGTGCATGCTTTCGAACGGCCCGATGGTCGCCCACCGCGGCCCGAGCGAAGCCTTGACCAGCTCGTCCAGGTCCGCCGCGGACACGACGCCCTGCTGCACGAGGTACATCGCCTGGTCGTTGAAGACCTTCTGCAGCCGGTTCCCGACGAAGCCGGGCACTTCCTTCTTCAGCGTGATCGGCTTCTTGCCCAGCCCGCGGTAGACCTCGACGGCCTTCGCCACGGTCTCCTCAGCGGTCGAAACTCCAGGCACCACCTCGACCAGCGGCATCAGTTCGGGCGGGTTGAACGGATGCCCGATGACGATCCGCGAGGCCGCCGCGTTGCCCTCGGCGATCACCGAGGGCAACAGCGACGACGAGGAGGACGCCAGTACTACGTCGTCGCGCGTGGCGGCGGCGAGCGTCGCGAACATTTCCCGCTTCAGCTCGATCCGCTCCGGGCCCGACTCCTGGACGAAGTCGGCTCCGGCAGCGGCTTCCGCGAGGTCCGCGACTGCCGTGGCGGGCAGCCCGGCGAGGTCGCGAGAGACGATTTCCCGCAGGTCCGGGCGAGGATCGGTGACTCGCACCGTCCAGCCCGCCTCGGCGAACAGCCGAGCCCACGACACTCCGATGACCCCAGCGCCGACGATCGCGACGACCGGCATGGCGCGCTCCTTTCTCAGGCGGTGACCGCGTCCGCGTTGTTGAGCAGCGCGCTCGGCGGCGTCAGCAACGCGTCCGACGCTAGCGCGCGGCGACGGGCCGCGCTCACTCCGCCGTAACTCTCCGTAATGGCAATGAGGCGCGCCGCGTGGTGCGCGACCTCTGATTCGTAAGTCATTCCGATGCCGCCGTGCAGCTGGACGATCTCCTCGGCGGTCGCGGTCGCCGCGTCGCACACGAACACGAACGCGTCGTCGGCCGTGGCGTCGAGGTCCACTGTGGACGCGCCGCTGTCGTACGCCTCGACCGTCGCGGTGGCCCACAGCGCCAGCGAACGAGCCAGCTCGACCTTCGCGTACAGGTCAGCCGCACGATGCACGAGCGCCTGGAACGCCGCCAGCGGAACACCGAACTGCTTGCGGGTCTTGAGGTATTCGACGGTCATCGCGAGCCCGGTCTCCATCAGACCGATCGCCTCGCCGGTCACCGCGACCCGCGCCCGTGAGAACGCGCGACGCAACCCGGCCGGCGTGTCGGAGTCCGAGGTGCCGAGCAGAACCGCCGGCGTACCAGCGAATTCGACCTGCGACGTGTGTCCCCAGTCCGCGGCCCGGCCGTCGACGCGAGTGATGCCTTCGGCAGTCGCCTCGACCAGGTACACCCCGGTGCGGCCGTTCTCGTCGACCGCGGTCACCAGGAACTTGTCGGCCTGGTCGGCGTTGCGCACCGGCGACTTCACGCCGGTCAGCGCGGAACCGGCCGCCGACACCGACGGCGCGACGCCCCACGGACGTCCCGGCTCGGCGTGCGCGACCGCGATCGTGGTGCCACCGCTGGCGAGCAGCGGAAGCAGCTCCTTGACCTGATCGTCGGTGCCCAGCTCGGCGATAATCCACGACGGCAGGAACACGCCGTCGAGCAGCGGTTCGGCCGCCGCGTGCTTGCCCATCGCTTCCAGCGTCGCGTAGACCTCGACCGGGCCCGCGCCCGCGCCGTCGTGGTCCGCGGAGATCGGGAGACCGGCGAGACCCAGCTCGCCGAGGGTGCTCCAGACCTGGTCGTTCCAGCCGAGTTCGCTGCTCGTCGCTGCCGCGCGGCCGCCTGCCGGGTAACCGCGGCCGACCGCCGTGTCGACGGTCTCGAACAGCAGCTTCTGGTCTTCGTTGAATTCGAGGTTCATGAGTCGCCGTCCCTTACAGACCGAGGATCGTCTTCGCGATGACGCCGCGCTGGATTTCGTTGGAGCCGCCGAAAATCGACAGCTTCCGCTGGTTCAGGTACTGCGCCGCGGCCACGACCGCGGCCTCGTCGGCGCGCACCGGCGATTCGGTGTCCAGCAGCATGCCGTCGGAACCGGCCGCGCGCATGCGCAGCTTCGTCAGCGCCTGCAGGGCCTGCGTGCCCTCCATCTTGAGCAGCGACGACACCGGGCTCGGCTGTCCGTTTTCGGAAGCGGCGGTGACCCGCATCTGGGTCGCCTCCAGCGCGAGCAGCGTGGTCTTCGCGGTGTGCATCGCGGCGCGGAACTCGGCGTCCTGCGCGAGCGGACCGTCCTCAGTGGGCAGATCCGCGGCCACGGCGGCGAGGTCGGCGAAGATCCGCTGACCGGTGCCGACCTGGGCGATGCCGTTGCGCTCGTTGCCGAGCAGGAACTTCGCGTACGTCCAGCCCTTGTTCTCCTCGCCGACGAGGTTCTCGGCCGGGATCACCACGTTGTCGAAGAAGAACTCGTTGACTTCGGCGGAACCGTCGACCAGCTTGATCGGACGGCGTTCGATGCCCGGCGTGTTCAGGTCGAGCAGCAGGAAGGACAGCCCCTGCTGCTTGCGCGGCGCGTCCGGGTTGGTCCGCGCGAGCACGAACATCCAGTCGCCGTACTGGCCGAGCGTGGTCCAGGTCTTCTGTCCATTGAGGACGTAGTGGTCGCCGTCGCGCTTCGCGGTGGTGCGCAGCCCGGCGAGGTCGGAACCGGCCTCCGGCTCGGAGAAGCCCTGCGACCACCAGATGTCGAGATTCGCGGTGGCGGGAAGGAACTTCTGCTTCTGCTCCTCGCTGCCGAACTCGGCGATGATCGGGCCGACCATGCTCGCGTTGAAGGCGAGCGGCTGCGGCACCGCGTTGCGCTGCAGTTCGGAGGCGTAGATGTGGGACTGGGT
The DNA here is from genome assembly GCF_017312175.1 of Amycolatopsis sp. A1MSW2902. Lineage (NCBI taxonomy): Bacteria > Bacillati > Actinomycetota > Actinomycetes > Pseudonocardiales > Pseudonocardiaceae > Amycolatopsis > Amycolatopsis sp. A1MSW2902. The sequence goes on along the minus strand of NZ_QJPO01000001.1, from coordinate 8,306,877 downwards.
CGGAGTCCAATCGCGACCGCCCCATTCGACCGGCCAGTGCGGCACGGCCAGACCGTGCTCGTTCAGGATCCGCTGGCTCGTGACGATGTCGTCACGCGTGATCAGGCCGAGTGCGCTGCGCTTGCGGACTTCCTCCGGAATGGCACCGAGGAACACCTCCCGCAATTCGTCCCGGAACGCGAGGTCCTCTTGAGACAGTTCGAGATCCATCGATCAAACCCCTTCAGTGGTGCGTACGGCTCCGACGACTTCGGCGGTGCTCGCGCCAGCGCGTTCGGCGTGCCTGCGGAACCCGGCCGGGGTCCGCGAGAAATGCAGCGGGCTCTCCACGACGCGGATAGTGCCCTCGGTCGGGTGTTCCCGCTCGGTGATCAGCCCGACTTCCTGAACGTACGGGTCGGTCGGCAGGTCGGCGATGTCGACGACGACCGCGTACGGAACGTCGTGGGCGGTCAGGTACTCCTCCCACTCCGCGGTGGTGCGGCTGGCGGAGTTGGCCAGTACCTTCTCCACCCCCGCGGTGAAAATCTCCCGGTCGATCACCGGGGAGTCCCAGGCCGGATCGGCCGCGGCGTCCTCGATGCCGGAGCCGATCAGCAGCGTCCGCACGGCGTCGTTGGTGTAGGGCACCGCGGCGATCGCGCCGCCGTCGGCCGTGCGCATGGCCGCGTGCGTGTCGCTGAGCGAAAGCGGGTTGCCGACGTCGCCGGCGGCCGGGACGAAAACGTCGCCCGCCAGGTGCTCGACGAGGTTGACCGCGATCATCGCGTCGGCCATCGCGAGTTCGACCTGCTGGCCCTTGCCGGTGCGCTGCTGGTCGAAGAGCGCGGCGAGCACGCCGTTGAGCAGGTACAGCGCGGCGGTCTTGTCGGCGATGAAGGTCGGGACGAACTGCAGCGTGCCGCCTGCCCGGTCCTGGAGGCTGACCAGGCCGGACGTGGCCTGGATGACCTCGTCGTAGGCGGGCCGGTTGGCGCGCGACGAGCCGGGCGCGAAGCCCTGCGCGTGGGCGTAGACCAGGCGGGGGAAGCGTTCGCGCAGCTGCTCGTAGCCGAGGCCGAGCCGGTCGAGCGCGGCGGCGCGCATGTTGGTGACGAGGACGTCGGCGTCGGCGAGCAGGGCGAAGAGGTCTTCGCGGCCGGCCGGGTCCTTGAGGTCGAGTTCGATACTGCGCTTGTTCTGGTTGACCTGCATGTACAGCGGGGCCATCCCGGGCGTGCGGCCGGTGTTGGCCGGCGAGTGCCGGGCGACGTCGCGCAGCGGTTCGACCCGGATCACGTCGGCGCCGAAGTCGCCGAGGATCTGCGTGGCGTACGGGCCCATCACCGCGGACGACAGGTCGAGCACCTTCACCCCGGAAAGCGGTCCGGTGGCATCCATCTTCGCGGTCCTCCCGTTGACGATCTTTGCTTCACCACTGACGCTAAGCGCTTGCTCACCAGAAGGGAATGACCGAGTGCATCAGATCGGTATGACCACCGTGATAACACCGTGGGTACGCTGCTCAGCGTGGAGATTCACCACCTGCGGTACTTCCTCGCGGTCGCGCGCGAGCTGAACTTCACCCGTGCGGCGCGGGCGCTGAACATGTCCGTTCCGCCGCTCAGCCAGCGGATTCGCGACCTCGAACGCGAGCTGGGAGAACCGCTGTTCGACCGCTCCACCCACCACACCCGGCTGTCCGAGGCGGGCGAGGCGCTGCTGCCGCTCGCCGAATCGGTCGTTTCGGGCTTCGACGCCATTCCGGTCCGCATGCGCACCCGCGACCAGCGCGCCGACGTCCGGCTCGCCATCCCCGACGTGCTCAATCCCGCGCACCGCCGCCAGCTCAGCGAATCGATCCGGGCGCTGGACGGCTCCTACCGGTTCACCCTGCGGCAGATGCCGTCGCTCGGGATGGAATCGGCGCTGCTCAGCAACTCGCTCGACCTCGCCGTGTCACATCTCGGCACTTCGGACGACCGGCTGTCCACCATCGTCCTTTACCGCGAACCGCTGGGCGCGGTGGTGGACGCGTCGCGGTTCCCCGGCCGGACCTCGCTCACCCTCGCCGACCTGCGCGGATTCCAGTATCTGCAGGGGCCGCGGCACTGGGACCTCGGCTCCCGGCGCGCCGAGCAGCTCGCCGCCAAGGGCGTGCTGGTCGATCCTGAGGCACAGTTCTCCGACGTCAGCGGGCTGTTGATCTTCCTGCGCAGCACCAAGAGCTTCACCCTCGCGCCGGTCGAATCCGCGACCGCGCTGGCGCTGGACCCGAGCGAATGCGCGGTCCTGCCGATCGACGATCTCGTCGCCACCCTCACCACATTCCTGATCCGGCGCACCGCCGACACCCGGCTGGACCCGGTGGTCGAGGTGCTGCGGCACGCCCGCGTACCCGACTGACCTCGGCCAATGCCCGACCTGCGGGTTCACCCGGCCGTGGCGGCTTTACATTTCAACTCCTCTTGTCAATCGCGGTGTACATGTCTTACCGTCATGTAAAGCCAGCCAACGGAGGAGGGCGCGATGAGCGAGATGACCGGCACGGTGCCGCTGGGGTCGACCGAAGGATGGACCGACAAGAAGCGGTACCTGTGGCTGATCGGGCTGGTCGTGCCGTCGCTCGCGTTCCTCGCGATCGGCCTGCACGCCGCGACCGGCTGGGGCGTCTGGTTCTGGATCGGGCCGATCGTGATCCTGGCGATCGTGCCCGCGATCGACCTGGTCGCCGGCCTCGACCGGAGCAATCCGCCGGACGACGTCATCGAACGGCTCGAACAGGACCGCTACTACCGGTGGATCACCTACCTGTTCCTGCCGATCCAGTACGTCGGGTTCGTCTTCGCGTTCTGGCTCATCGCGCGCGGCGATCTGTCCGTTGTGGACAAGATCGGGCTGGCGATCTCAATCGGCTGCATCGGCGGGATCGGCATCAACACCGCGCACGAACTGGGCCACAAGAAGGAAAGCCACGAGCGCTGGCTGTCGAAGATCGCGCTGGCGCAAAGCTTTTACGGGCACTTCTACATCGAGCACAACCGCGGCCATCACGTGCGCGTCGCGACTCCGGAGGACCCGGCGTCGAGCCGCGTCGGCGAGAGCTTCTACCGGTTCTGGCCGCGTACCGTGTTCGGCTCGCTGAAATCCGCGTGGGGGCTGGAGCGCAAGCGTTACGCCCGCCGCGACAAGCATCCGTTCCGGATCGGCAACGACGTGCTCAACGCGTGGCTGATGTCCGCGGTGCTGTGGGTGGCGATGGTGGCGTGGCTCGGCGTCGGGATCCTGCCGTACCTGGTGATCCAGGCGGTGATCGGGTTCTCGCTGCTGGAAGTCGTGAACTACATGGAGCACTACGGGATGCTGCGGCAGAAGGTCGGGCCGCCGGAGCGCCGTCGGTACGAGCGCGTGAATCCCAGCCACAGCTGGAATTCCAACAACATCGCGACGAACGTCCTGCTGTACCACCTGCAGCGGCACAGCGATCACCACGCCAACCCGACTCGCCGATACCAGACCCTGCGCGACTTCGCCGAATCCCCGGTGCTGCCGACCGGATACGCCGGGATGATCGTGCTCGCGCTGTTCCCGCCGCTGTGGCGGCGCGTGATGGACCAGCGGGTGCTCAACCACTTCGACGGCGACATCAGCCGGGCGAACATCCAGCCGTCGAAGCGAGAGAAAATCCTTGCCCGGTACGGGACTTCCACTATTGATCCGGTGGTCGTGCCGGACGACGTGCGCGGTGACGCGAGCGAGGGCGGAATGTGCCCCGGCTGCGGATACGTCTACGACGAGCAGCGGGGCGACCCGCGAGAAGGCTTCCCGGCCGGTACGCCGTGGTCATCCATTCCGGACAGTTGGTGCTGCCCCGACTGCGGCGTAAGGGAAAAGGTCGACTTCGTTGCTCCCGGAAGGATGAGTGTGTGATGCGGATCGAAGCGGATTTGAACAAGTGCGACGGCCTGGGCATGTGCGAAGCGATGGCCCCGGACTTCTTCGAGGTGGGTGACGAGGGCACGGTCGTCGTGCTCGACGAGAACCCCGGCGAGGAGCACCGGACCGATCTCGCCGCGGCGGTCGACGCCTGCCCGGTGCTCGCGCTGAAGCTGGTGTCATGACGCTCGCCGTGGTGGGCGCGTCGCTGGCCGGACTGCGCGCGGTCGAATCCGCGCGGCGGACCGGATACGACGGCCGGATCGTGCTGATCGGCGCGGAGGACCACCTGCCGTACGACCGGCCGCCGCTGTCGAAATCCTTCCTCGCGGCGGACGGACCGGTTGCGGTGGAACCGTTTCTCAGCGCGGACGACCTGCGTGAACTCGGCGTCGAACTCCGGCTGGGCACTCCCGCGACCGGGCTCGACCCGATCGCCAGGGAGATCCGCACCGGCGACACGACCGTCCGCTACGACGCCGCCGTCATCGCCACCGGAGCCGCCGCCCGGGTTCTTCCCGGCACCGAGGAGATCTCCGGCATTCACTCACTGCGCACCGCGGACGACGCGATCGCCATCCGGTCCGCATTGGACAGTGGCGCTAGGACAGTCGTGATCGGAGCCGGTTTCATCGGCTCGGAAGTCGCTTCAGCCGCCCGCAAACGCGGTCTGCCAGTGTCTATTGTGGAAACGCTGGAAACGCCTTTGGTGCGCGCGATCGGTCCCGAGGTCGGCGAGGTCTGCGCGGATCTGCATCGCGCGGCAGGCACCGATCTCCGGCTGGGCACCAGGGTCACCGGCTTCACGTCGCAAGACGGCGCGGTGACCGGCGTCCAGCTGTCCACCGGCGAAGTCCTCCCGGCCGACCTCGTGGTCGCTGGAATCGGTGCGGCCCCGGCCACCGGCTGGCTGCGCGACAGCGGGCTCCTGCTGCACGAACGCGACGGCGGCGTCATCTGCGACGGCACCCTCGCCGCCGCGCACGGCGTTTACGCGGCCGGAGACGTCGCGCACGTGGCGAACGCGTTGTTCGACGGCGAGCTGATGCGGCTGGAACACTGGACGAACGCGGCCGAGCAGGGTGCGGCCGCGGCGCGGCACGCGCTGGACCCCGCGAGCGCGCGGGTGTTCAGCGCCGTGCCGTATTTCTGGTCCGATTGGTACTCGCACCGCATCCAGTTCGTCGGGACGCCGCGCGCGGACGAGGTCGTCGTCGCGGTCCCGGCCGAGCACGGCTTCACCGCGCTGTACCGGCGCGGCGACCGGCTCGTCGGCGCGTTTACCGTCGACCGGCCACGCGACATCATGAAGTACCGCAAGCGGATCGCTGCCCGAGCACCGTGGTCTGAGGCAGTCGCCTTCGCTCTCGAAACGGCCGCCTAGAATGACGGCTATGAGCGTGCTTCCGGTGCCCGCGGGCGGCCAGTACCGGCAGCCCATCATCACCGCCGCCATCGAACTCACCGCGAAATCCGGCTGGTCAACGGTCACCATGGCACGGCTGGCCGATCTGGTCGGGGTGAGCAGGCAGACCGTCTACAACGAGATCGGCTCGAAGACCGCTCTCGCCGAGGCGATGATCTCGCACGAGCTGCGCCGGTTCCTCGCCGTCGTGAGCACCGCGTTCGACCGGCATCCGGACGACCTGGTCGAGGCGATCTACGACGCCGTCCGCGCGGTGCTCGAACTGGCCGACGACAACATCCTGCTGCGCGCCATCGCCTCCGCGACGCACGGCACCGACAACGAATTCCTGCCGCTGCTGACCACCCGCGCCGGCACCCTCCTCACCGAAGCGAAGGCCGTCCTGCGCGACCGGGTCCGCGGCTACGCGCCGCCGCTCGACGACGGCCAGCTCACCGTGGTCATGGACCTCGTCGTGCGCACCGTGCTCAGCCACGTCATGCAGCCGTCGGGCACGCCCGCCGAAACCGCTGACGGCCTGGCCTGGGTCGCCGCTCGCGTGCTCGGCACCGCCCCGTCGGCATCGATGCGCACCCGCTCGTAAACCAGATGCGCGGTTCGGGCCGTGCGTGCCAGCGTGGCGCGCGTGAACCGTGAACGACTTTCCGCACTCGCCCACACCCGGCACCCCATCGCGTCCCCGGTCAGCGACGACGAGGTCCAGCGTCTGCTCGAGCGCAGCATCCCGCACGAAGACGCGGTCATCCTGGACCTGGGCTGCGGCGGTGCCGAATGGCTCATCCGCGCTCTCGCCGCGTACCCGAAACTCCGCGCCGTAGGCGTCGACACGTCGGAATTCGCCCTCTCCCGCGCCCGCACCGCCGCGACCGACCGAGGCGTCGCCGACCGTCTGACCCTCCACCAGCAATCCGCCACCGAATTCCCCGCCGCGGCCGAGTTCGACACCGTCCTGTGCATCGGCTCCACCCACGCCTTCGGCGGTTTGCCAGCCACCCTCGCCGCTCTGCGCACCCACGTCCGCCCCGGCGGCCGCGCCCTGATCGGCGACGCCTACTGGGAAGCCGAGCCGACCCCCGCCGCGCTCGAGATCTTCGGCGACCTGCCAGACCTGCCGGAACTCCTCGACCAGGTGATTTCCGCCGGCTGGACGCCGACCCACGGCCACACGAGCACCCGCGCCGAACTGGACGCCTACGAATGGTCGTGGACCGGCAGCCTCACCGAATGGGCCCTGGACCACCCGGAAGACCCGGACCAAGCCGAAGCCCTCACCGCCGCGGCCACGCACCGCGACGAGTGGCTCCGCGACTACCGCGCCTCGTTCGGCTTCGCCTGCGTGGTGGCGCGCGCTTGACAAAACTTCTTGTCAATGCGACGTTCGGACCTGACCCCCACCCCGAGAAAGGGCAGTCCGATGACCGACCTCGTCCCGTTCCTGATGTTCCAGAAGCGCGACGCCGCCGAGGCGATGGCCTTCTACACCTCGCTCTTCCCGGGCGACTCCGTGCTGTCCGAGGAGCGCTACGGCGCGGACGGACCCGGCCCGGAGGGAACGATCGTGATGGCCGAGTTCACCGTCGCCGGACAGCGGGTGCGGTGCAGCGACAGCTTCGTCCAGCACGCCTTCGACTTCACGCCGTCCACATCGCTGTTCGTCACTGTGGACTCGACCGACGAACTGAAGCGGATCTACGAGGCACTCGGCGAAGGCGGCGGAACCCTGATGCCGCTGGACGATTACGGCTTCGGCCCGTTCGCCTGGGTGAACGACCGGTGGGGCGTGTCCTGGCAGTTGAGCGCCAAGGGCTGAGCAATTCGAGAGGGGGATTGCGTGGCTGACCCGCGCGAAGGGGAGCCGGTTGCCGCCGCTGGCGAGATTGCGCGTCGGTTGTTCGCGGACGCCCGGGTCGTGATCGTCGGCGGCAGCGTGCTGACCGACCGGCGGACGCCGATGTCCGATCTCGACCTTGTGGTGGTCACCGGGCCCCGCGACGCCCCGTACCGGCATTCGTTCACCTGGGGAAACTGGCCGGTGGAAGCGCTGGTGCACGACGAAGAAACCTTGCGTGCCCACTGCGCCGACAATCTGGCCCGCCGCTGGGCCGGAATCCCGCGGCTCATTGCCGAGGGCGCGCTCGTGGCCGACCAAGACGGCCTCGGCACCCGGTTGCAGACCGAAATGCGGCACCGGTTGGCCGCCGGACCCGCCGCGGCGACGGCAAGCGAACTCGACGCGCAGCGGTACGGACTCACCGACCTGCTCGACGACCTGACCGGAGCCGACGACCCGGCCGAGATCGCCTTCATCGCCGCTCGGGTGCTGACCAAGTCCGCCCAACTGGCCCTGCTGGCCGGACAACACTGGCAGGGCAGCGGCAAGTGGCTGTGGCGTGAACTGCACGACCACGATCCCGGTCTGGCTGATCAATTGGCCACTGCCTTGCCCGACGCACCACGGCTCGGCGCGGTCGCCCGTGCGGTGCTTGACCGCACAGGCGGACCGCTGCGAGACGGCTACCGGGTCACCGATCCCCGCTGCCCTTGAGCCCGCCCTGGACAGCAAGATACGCGTACGGTTTCTTTTTGCGATTGCTAACCATCACGGATCCGCAGCTCGAGCGCAATTCCCGACGCTATTGACCCAGTGACAGATACCGCGAAGAGAAATACGGACCGGTGACCCACGGACGGGTTAAGCGAGGCTATTCGGACCCCGCTATGGTGGGCATTGGGAGGTTGGCAATCAGCCTGAGGGGGGCCGATACCTCATCCCGTGGGCCAGCCGTTTACCTGCAGTAGTCCCGCTCGGGCGGTGCTGCGGAGGGCGAGCGGCTGGCCCTTTTTTGCCGTAGTGCGGATCAAGCGCCACGACGGTTTCCCGGCACCGAAACCTTGGCTGAAGAAGAATCGCCGCAGCGGAATTCTCTAGGCGGCGCGGTTCCGGTACAACCACCACACGTCGCGCCCGAACGACCAGCTCAAGGTCGCCACCGCAATTCCCGCCAGGACCACTGGCGCGAACCCCGCCACTGCGGCCGTCAGGGCGGTGCCCTGCAGAGCCGCGACTGCCTTCCGGGCTCGGCTGGGGCGCAGTGGGGCACGGAGCCACGGCCACAGCCGGGCCGCAGCGACGAACGCGTAGCGCATCAGGCCGATCGCCAGCACCCATGGGCCGACCGTGGTGGCGGCCAGGACGCTCAGCACCAGGATCAGGAAGGCGTCCGCTTCCATGTCGAAGCGGGCGCCCAGCGCGGAGACGGTTCCGGTGCGGCGGGCGACGTAGCCGTCGAGTGCGTCCAGGGCCAGGGCGACCGCGGCGATGGGGACGATCAAGGTCAGCTGCGGGTGCCCGCCCAGGCGGTCGGCGACCAAAGCGGTCACGGTGCCGATCAGGGCCGCCCGGGCGAGGGTCACCTGGTCGGCCGGGCCCAGCCGGTACACCCTGATTCGCCAGGCGCCCTGCGTGAGCAGCACCAACAAGCCCAGGAGGTAGGCCACGCCGACTGCCCAGCCGGCCGGGCCGAGGCCGGTTGTCACCGTCAGCAGGGTCAGCAGCGCGAGTTGCGCCAGCAGCGCGGGGGCCTGCTGGACGACGGTTGAACCCAGCTCGGCCGGGGTTCGTGTACAGGTGGAGACAGCCATTTCTCCTCGATCCGGCAGCAACGGAGGACAACCTTGACACGGGCGGCGCAGGCCTTCTGGTTCACTTCGGCCGAGGGCGGGGAGCTCCGATCGGCCGAGGTGGCTGCTCCACAAGCCGACGAAGTGCTGGTCCGAACGCGATTTTCGGCGTTGAGCCGCGGCACGGAAAGTCTGGTGCAGCGCGGCGGGGTGCCGGAGAGCCAGCACGACATCATGCGCGCGCCGTATCAGGAGGGCGACTTTCCGTGGCCGGTCAAGTACGGCTACCTGAACGTCGGCGAGGTCCTTTCCGGACCGCCGGAGCTGACCGGCCGCACGGTGTTCTGCCTCTATCCACATCAGACCGAGTACGTCGTGCCCGCGTCGGCGGTCACGGTGGTGCCGGACGACGTCCCGGCGGCGCGGGCGGTGCTCGCCGGCACCATCGAGACCGCGGTGAACGCGCTCTGGGACGCGGCCCCGCTGGTCGGCGACCGGATCGCGGTGGTCGGGGCGGGGATGGTCGGGTGCAGTGTCGCTCGGCTGCTGTCCCGGTTTCCCGGCGTGGACGTCCAGCTCGTCGACCCCGACCCGGACCGCGCCGAGGTCGCGGACGCATTCGGCATCCGGTACGCCACCCCGGAAACCGCGAGCGGCGACCTCGACCTCGTGGTGCACGCCAGCGCGACCGACGCCGGGCTCGCGCGTTCGCTGGAACTGCTGGGTCGCGAGGGCACGGTGGTCGAGCTGAGCTGGTACGGAGACCGTCAGGTGTCGATACCGCTCGGCGAGAACTTCCATTCGCGACGGCTCACCGTACGCAGCAGCCAGGTCGGCACCGTTTCGCCGGCTCGCGCGGCGCGGCGCGATTACGGCGACCGGATGGCGCTGGCGCTGCGGCTGCTCGCGGACCCGGCGTTCGACGCGCTGATCACCAGCGAATCCACTTTCGCCGAGCTGCCGGATGTCGCGGCACGGCTAGCCGATGGAACTCTGCACGGACTGGCTCACCGAATCACCTACCCGTAAAGGAGAACGCGTTGTTCAGTGTCACCGTGCGCGATCACATCATGGTCGCCCACAGTTTCCGCGGCGAGGTTTTCGGCCCGGCGCAGCGCTTGCACGGCGCGACGTTCGTGGTCGACGCGACGTTCCGGCGGTCCGAATTGGACTCGGACAACATCGTCGTCGACATCGGGCTCGCCACTCAGCAGCTCGGCGCGGTGCTCGCGGACCTGAACTACCGGAACCTGGACGACGAACCCGATTTCGCCGGGATCAACACGTCGACGGAATACCTCGCCAAGGTGATCGCCGACCGGCTCGCGGATCGGATCCACGCCGGGGAACTCGGTGAGAACGCGCGCGGGCTGGCCCAGATTTCGGTGACCCTGCACGAATCCCACGCCGCTTCGGCCGGATACGAGCGTTCCTTGTGACCACAGTGGACTCTTCCGGTTACGCGCCGGAATGGCTGCGGCTCAGAGAACCGGCCGACACGGCGGCGCGGGCGGCCGATCTGGTCGCGTTGCTCCCGGCCAGCCCAGCAGTAATTCGGGATCTCGGCTGCGGCACCGGGGCGATGGGACGCTGGCTGTCCGGTCGCCTCCCGAAACCGCAGCGGTGGATTCTGCATGACCAGGACCCGCGGCTGCTCGAGATCGCCGCACGCAGTCTTCCACCGGGGATCAGCGTCGAGACCGAACAGGCCGACGTGACTCGGCTGGACCTGACCGGCACTTCTTTGGTAACGGCTTCCGCTCTGCTGGATCTCCTTACCGGGGAGGAGATCCAGCGATTGGTGAAGTCCTGTGTGGACGCGCAGATCCCAGCGCTGTTCACGTTGTCCGTGACTGGATCGGCTCACCTCACGCCAGCGGACGCGGCAGACGAAGCACTCAACGCCGCCTTCAACGACCATCAACGCCGAGACGGAAAGCTAGGCCCGGAAGCCGCCGCCTTCACCGCAGCGGAGTTCCAACGGCACGGTTGGTCCGTCCACTCCAGACCGTCACCGTGGCAGCTCGGGCCGGAACACCGCGAACTCATCGACACCTGGTACCGCGGATTCGTGGCCGCGGCCCGGGAAGAGCAACCAGACCTGGCGGTACCCGAGGATCGACAGATCACCGAGGTCACCGTGCATCACCAGGATTTACTGGCTCTCCCCTGATTCCCGCCGCGCCCGGGCCCGGCGTTTGCCCTCGTGCATCGCCGCGACCCGGGCGACCGGGATCGTGTGCCCCTCGGCCACGAGATCCGCCGGAAGTTCCTGCGGTTCCGGCAATTCCTCCGCCCACGGGTCGGCACTGCCGAGCAGCTCCACCGCGGTCTTCACGGTGAAATCCGCCGGCGTGACGTTGTCCGCGTCCGCCCAGCGAACCGGGAACGACACCGGCGTGCCCGGCCGGATCCGGGGGCTGTAAACCACCGCCACGGTCGCTCCGCCCGCGCGGGTCGAATCGAGAAACACCTTGCCGTGCCGGTCTTCCCGGATGAACGCCGTGGTCGCCAGCTGCGGATCGATCCGTTCCGCCCGCGCGCCGATCGCCCGGGTCGCCGCCGCTACGTCCTCAAAGGACAGACCGGGAACCAGCGGCACGAACACGTGCACGCCCTTGGAACCGCTGGTCTTCAACGCACCGGCGAGCCCGGCGTCGGACAACGCCTGTCGCACCAGCCGCGCCGCCGCCACCGCGACGCCGAAGTCCGCGCCCTCAGGCGGGTCGAGGTCCATGATCAGGTCAGTCTGGCCGATCGGCTCCACCCGGGTCAGCGCGGGATGCAGTTCGACCGCGCGCTGATTGCCGAACCACAGCAGCGTCCGGCGGTCGTTGCACAGGCCGTAGGTGACTGTCCGTTGTGAACTCTCCGCCCACAGTTTCGCCCGCGGCACCCACTCCGGCGTGTACTTCGGCAGGTTCTTCTGCATGAACGCGTCCTGCCCGCGCAGCACGCGCATCACCGACAGCGGACGGTCGCGCAGCACCGGCAGCAACCGGTCCGAAACGGCGTCGAAGTAGTCGACGAGGTCGCGCTTCGTCGCCCCGGCGTCGGCGAACAGCTCCTGGTCGAGGTTGGTCAGGGAAACCCCTTCGCGCACCTCATCCGGTTTGGCCATACGCCAACCCTTGCCGACCGCAGCATTCCGGTCAACCGCTTAGACGAGCGGTTTCCCCTTGCGCAACCGCCGCCGGAAGTCCGCGAGGCACGCGTCGTAGGGGAACCGCCGCACCCGTACCGGAAGCGGTTCGACCATTCGGCCGATCGCGCGCATCAGCCGATCGAACCGGCGCTGGTCCGCGGCCGACCACGGCAGCCGCATCTGCTCGCGGAACACCTCCGGCAGGAAACCGGTCGTGACGAAGCGGTGGAACCGTCCGAAGAGGAACGAGAACGGCCGCGGCAGGAATTCCAGATTCGCGATGGCGGTGAGGTACTCGCGGAGCCGGTCGTCGATGTCCACTTGAGCCAGTCCGTCCGCCCAGTACGCGGCGAAGTCCTCCGGCCAGTCTTCCGGACGCACCTGCAGCGTCGTGCCCAGCACCGCGGCCTCGGCGTACCACGATTCCGGCGCGGGCCGGCCGAGAAAAGCGCGATGCACGTCCTCGACGCCGTGGGCCAGGCAGGCGGCGACCCACAGCTGCAGCTCCCGGTCGAAAGCCCGGTACCGCACCGGACTCGCCTCAGTCGAGACCACGTGCGCGTGCACCGAATTCACCGCCCGCCGGTACGCCGCACGGTCCGCGTCCGTGCCCAGCACGGCGACCGCGAGGTAGGTGACGGTCGTGCGCGTGCGCTTGAGTGGATGCTTGAACAGATTCCCCGAGTCGACGCGGCTTTCCATCACGCCGTACCCGACCTCGGGCCGGCCCAGCTGCATGATCACGTTCGCGCCGCCCGCGAGCAGGCTGACCCCGAGCACGCCGTCCTGGAGCATCCGTCCAGGGGAACGCCTCCGTTGACACGTTGTCAAGAGCCCTCAGGCGCGCACGACCCGCACGTCCGAAACCTCCAGCAGCCCGTCCAGGTGCACCCGGCCCCGCGTCTGCGCCGGATCGACGACCAGGCCGTCCCGCCGGACCAGGTCGAGGACGCGTTCCGCCAGCGGCAGCACCATGTGCCGGCCCCAGCAGCGTTCGTTGCTGTGCCCGAACGGGAGGTAACCGGGGTGGGTGTCCGGGTCGAGCGAGGCCCAGCGGCCCGGCCGGAACTCGTCCGGCGCGTCCCACAGTTCGGGGTCGCGGTGGCTGAGCAGCGGCAGCAGCAGGACGTCGTCGCCCGGGCCGATCCGGGCGTCCACCTCGGCGAACTCCGGCGAACGCACGCGCAGGATGTTCCACGACGGCGGCAGCAGGCGCAGTGCCTCGTTGAGCACGTACTCGGTGGGCACGTCGTCGTCCAGCGGCGAACTGAGCCACAAAGCGTTCGTGACCAGCGCGGCGACGGTGAAGCAGACCGGCCCGGCCACGCGCCGGTAGAGGTACATCGCGAAGCGGCGCTGGTCGTAGGTATCGGCCTCCAGCACCATCCGCGCCAGAGTGGACAGCGCGACCTCGGGCGCGGGCCGGCCCCAGAGCGCGGCTCCGGCGGCGACCGCCGCCCAGGTGATCTTCGGCGTCAGCTCCAGCCGCCGGTCGACGAGGACCCGGAACCGCCACTGTTCGCGGCCGAACACCAGGTCCCGCAGGTAGTTGTGCGGCACGGCGGGCCACGTCCCGGAGAGATCGGCCTGGCCGAGCGGCTTCTTGAGCGCGGCGCGCACGTCCGCGCCGACCGCGCGCATCAACGCCGACGATTCCGGCCTCGTGACGACCCTGCTGCGGACCGGTTTGAACGTCGGCCGTTCCTCGGCGTTCGCCGGCCGGCTGCGCAGCAAGGCGTCCATCAGCTCGGCCCCGGCGACGCCGACGGTGTCCGGTTCCAGCCGAAAGAAGGATTTCCCCCGATAACGGTCGAACAGTTCTTGAATGCGCGGCGCGAATACCACCTGGCGCACTTTGTTCCGTTCAGCGGGAATGGTCACCGCGCAACTCCTCGTGAGCGGCGGAACGGGCCGGTTCCGGGAAATTCCGGAACCGGCCGGTACCGTTTAATGGGACCGTCAGATCCAGCCGTACCAGGCGTAAGACTTCAGGCTCTTGCTCGGAAGGGCCTTGCGCACGAGACGAACAAGCTTCACGGAAATTCCTCCGTCTTCTCCGAAACTTCGACCGCACTCGCGGCCGCTGCCGACAGTACGACGAATTTCCGGGAATACGCGGCAAGATAACCTGAACGGCCCACTAGCCTGGATGAGTTCGGGAGTTCCCGGTCGTCGGTTCGGGAATTCCGGCCCGAATTCATTGGCGAATCCGAGGCGGCGTCGGTATCCTTCGCCGCTCGCTAAAGCACTGACCGGGCGAACTCGATGAGCACCCGCGCCGCGGGCCCCACCGGCCCGTCGGACCGCCAAGCCAGCGCCAGCTGCCCGCGCAACTCCGGCCGCAACCGCAGGACGTGCAGCTCCTCGGCGTAGTAGCGAGCCAGCGATTCCGGGACCAGCGCCACGCCAAGGCCGCGCATCGCGAGCTTGGCCAGCACGCTCGGGTCGCTGGCCTCGATCGTCACCCGCGAACGCAGCCCGGCCGCGGCGAACCCGCGATCCAGCACACCGCGCATGCCGGTGCCCTTCGGCAGGCAGATCAGCGACCGTTCGGCCAACTCCGCCAAGGTGAGCGAGGCGCGGTCAGCGAACTCGTCACGCAGCGCAGTGACCGCGACCAGCTCCTCGTCGAGCACGATCTGAGTGGTCAACCCAGCGGGCACCCCGTCGGCCAGGCCGATCACCGCGACGTCCAGCCGTCCTTCCCGCAGCGCGTCGACCATCAGGTCGGAATTCGCTTCGCTGAGCGTGATTTCCACTCCCGGGTAGCGTTCCGCGAACCCGGCCAGGAACTCCGGCAGGGCCACGGGTCCGGCGGAGGTCACCATCCCCATCGCGACCTGGCCGCGCACCAACCCCTCGTGCTCGGCGACCGTCTCGCGCACCGCCGCGACCGCGGCGAGCGCCGCCCGGGCGTGCGGCAACGCGGCTTCGCCGACGCCGGTAAGCCGTACCGTGCGCCCGGACCGGTCGAACAACGGCTGCCCCAGCTCGCGTTCCAGCCGCCGGATCTGCGCGCTGACCCCGGGCTGCGCGACGTGCATCCGGGCCGCCGCGCGCGTGAAGTTGGCTTCTTCGGCGACCGCGACGAAGTACTCCAGCTGGTGCAGTTCCATAAGCAGCAATTCTAGCTGCTGGAACTAGTATCTCTTGGACTTATCGTCGAACAGCCAGCACGCTGAAGGCATGCAGACGTTCACCGCAGACCAGCCCGGCTACCGCGAAGAGATCGCCGGGTTCCAGACCGGGATCACCTCTACTCCGCACCTGGTCGTCGCCGCCACCAGCGCCGACGACGTCGCTGCGGCGGTCCGGCTCGCGGCCGAGCGCGACCTGCCGGTTTCCGTGCAGGCGACCGGCCACGGGCTGCGCGCACCGGCCGAGGGCGTGCTGATCTCGACGCGCCGGATGACCGGCGTGACCATCGACCCGGACCGCGCCGTGGCACGCGTCGAAGCCGGAACCACCTGGGGCAGCGTCATCACCGCGGCCGCGGAACACGGACTCGCGCCGCTGAGCGGTTCGTCGCCGGGCGTCGGCGTGGTCGGCTACACCCTCGGCGGCGGTTTCGGCCTCCTCGGCCGGCACTTCGGCCTCGCGTCGGACCGCGTCCGCTCCGCCGAGATCGTCCGTCCCGACGGCACGCGCACGACCGGCCCGCTCGACGCCGGGATCGTGACCGCATTGGAGTTCGAACTCGTGCCGGTGACCACGCTGTACGGCGGCGGACTGTACTTCGACACCGCCAAGATCCCGGACGTCCTGCGCACCTGGCGCGACTGGACCCGCGACCTGCCGGACACCGTCGGCACCTCGGTCGCGATGGTGCCCTACCCGGATCTGCCGATGGTGCCGGAACCGTTGCGGGGCAAGCACATCGCGCACATCCGCGTGGCCTACCTCGGCACCGGCGGAGACCAGCTCGTCGCTCCCCTGCGCGCACTCGGCCCGCTCCAGGAAACGCTGACCACGATGCCGTTCACCGACTCCGGCAAGATCGCCGCGGAGCCGCCGAACCCGCACTCGTACCTCGGCGACAACCGCGTGCTGCCGGAGCTCCGGGACGACGTGCTGAGCGCTGTGCTCGACCACGCCGGCCCGGACGCCCCGGTGCCGACCGTGCTGATCATCGACCTGCTCGGCGGCGCGTACCAGCACTCGTCCGCGCCGGATTTCACCGCCGATTCGCGCTACACCGTGCGCGCGCTGTCGATGGTCGAGCCGGACGCGGCGACCGTGCAGGCCGCGCACGCCAAGCTGTTCGCTCCGCTGGACCCGATGTCGACTGGACGGTTGCGGAGCTTCGTCTACGGACAGCCGCTGGGCTGAGTCAGCGCTCGAGAACGAAGACCGGGATCACGCGTTCGGTCTTCTTCTCGTACTCCGCGAAGCCCTCCGCGTGCTCGACCATCTTGGCGTAGAGGCGGTCGCGCTCGGCGCGGTCGGTGACGAGCTTCGCCTTCGCCGGGAACTTGTCGGTGCCGATCTCGACCGTGACGGCCGGGTTCGCGACGAGGTTGTGATACCAGTCCGGGTTGGTGTCCGCGCCGCCCTTGGACGCGACGATCACGATCCGGTCGCCGTCGGTGGTGTACACCAGCGGGCTGACCCGCTGCTTGCCGCTCTTCGCGCCGGTGTGCGTGATCAGCACCATGTTCTTGCCCTCGAACATGCCGCCGACCTTGCCCGCGTTGGCGCGGAACTCGTCGATGATCTGCTGGTTCCAGTCCGACATCGGAAAACTCCCTGATTGATGATGTAACAACAAACCTAGGATCGCGCGAATCGGGCTGTCAACACACGCGCAGGTACTGTCGCCGCATGGCCACCGAATCCGGCCCGACCGTCGAGGACGGGGTCCGCGAACTGCTGCTTCTCATGCCCCGTCTCGTCGGGCGCGCGAAGCGGACGCCGCCGCCGCCGGAGCTCGACGACGTCGCGCTCGCGCCGCGGCATTTGTCCCTGCTGGCCTATCTGTTGTTCGACGGCCCGATGACGGTCAACGAACTCGCCGCCCGGCTCGAAATCGCGCCCACCACAGCGAGTCTGATGATCGGCGACCTGTCCCGGCAAGGCGTGCTGGAGCGCGCCGAGGACCCGGCCGACCGGCGGCGCACCATCGTGAGCATCCACTCGGACAAGCGGCCCGCCGTCGACGCGTGGCTGGCTCGCGGGGCGAAGGCGTGGGAGGCGGCGTTGTCGCCGTTGAGCCCGGGAGAACGGGCGTTGGTGATCAGGACGTTGCGGACGTACGAGGAGTACGGCTCACGAGGCGACTAGCCACTGCGCTTGCGGTCCCGCGCATTTCCGCGGCCAAGCCGCGTCGTGCTGGTACCACCAGGCTTCGCAGGCCCGTCCGTCCGGCAGCGTGTACTGCGGCGGCCCCGGGACCCGGCGCAGTCCGGCCCCTTCCAGCGAACGGCCGCTCGCGACGTTGCCGACCTCCGCGCCCGCGCGCACCCGCGAAAGCCCGAGATGCTCGTGCGCCAGCACCAGACCGGCAGCGAACAGGTCGCGGCCGAAGCCTTGTCCGCGGTACTCCGGCGCGAGATAGCCGCCGGTTTCCGGGCCGCCGTCCTCCCCCGCGTGCACGCTCACGAGACCGGCGCAGCGGCCCGCCACCAGATCGATCGCGACGACGTCCACCGAATGCGGGTCCGGCGTGGTCCAGTCCGGTCCGGTGCCGGGGACGACGCGCAGCGCCTCGCCGCGCATCGGTTCGGCGACCACGGACTCGGCCAGCCAGCCGAGCCAGCGTTGCGCCGCCGGATCGCTGCCGCCCGCGACCGCCGCCGCGTACTCCCACGCGGTCGGGGTGCGGAAAAGGAACCGGCCGAGCGCGAAGGCGTGTCCCCGGCGGTCGCAGGTGCGCTTCGCCATCAGCCGTCCGCGGCGGGTCAGCCGGCTCACCAAAGGTGCATTGCTCACAAACGCCATCGCGCCGGAAATGCTACCCCGCGCCGGTTGCCCGCCCGTCTGTAGTCGGATTCGCGACGGGCGGCACGGTATGGTGAGCGGGTGACGGCCGTACCGGAAGCAGCCGATGCCGACGGCGGGCGCGCGGCCCAGCCCCGGCACCTCATCGTGTCGGTCTACGGCGTGCATCACCAGGCGGGCGGCGAATGGCTTTCGGTCGCCTCGCTGATCGATCTGCTCGCCGCGGTCGGGGTCGACGAGCCCGCCGTGCGGTCGTCGATTTCCCGGCTCAAACGGCGCGGGGTGCTCGAAGCGGTGCGCCGCGACGGAGCCGCCGGGTACGAATTGTCCGGTACCGCACTGGATTTGCTGCGCGAAGGCGACGAGCGGATCTTCCGCCGGGACCGCGCGAAGCTCGCCGACGGCTGGCTGCTGGCGGTGTTTTCGGTGCCGGAAGCCGAACGGCACAAGCGGCACGTGCTGCGGACGCAGTTGTCGCGGCTCGGCTTCGGCACCGCGTCCTCGGGCGTCTGGATCGCGCCGGCGCACCTGTACGAGGTCACTGTCGGCACCCTGGAGCGACTTGGGCTCGCCGAGTACGCCGACGTGTTCCGCGCGGAGCACCTCGCCTTCGGCGACCCGCGCGAGAAGGTGCGCGAGTGGTGGGACCTGGATCAGCTGGACGAGCTGTACACGGCGTTCCTCGAAGAGCACGAACCGGCGCTGCGCCGGTGGCAGCGCCGCCGCACGACGCCCGGCGACGAAGCGTTCGCCGACTACCTGCGCGTGCTCACCGGCTGGCGGCGGATGCCGTATCTCGACCCGTGCCTGCCCGCCGAATTGCTGCCCGAGGGCTGGTCCGGCATCCGCGCCGCCGAGGTGTTCTTCACGCTGCACGACCGCCTCGAGGAGGCCGCGCGCACGCACCTGCGGCAGGTGCTCAGCGGTTGACCACCGCGTAGCCCTGCACTTCCACCAGCGCCTCGACGTCCCACAGCCGGTTCACGCCGATGCCAGCCATCGCCGGGTAATCCGCGCCCACCAGCCGCTTCCACACGCGGCCGATCTCGCGCGCGTGCGCCTTGTAATCGTCCATGTCGACGATGTAGACGGTCAGGCTGCACAGGTCCGCGGGCTCTCCGCCGGCCGCGCGCAACGCGGCGAGCAGATTGCCGAGCGCGCGCTCGAACTGCTCCACGACGCCGTCGCCGACGATCCGGTTGTCCGCGTCCAGCGCGGTCTGCCCGGCGAGGAACACGAGCCTGCCCTGCGCCGCCACCGCGTGCGAGAACCCCGACGGCTTGCCCAGTTCGGGGGGATTGATCCGCTCCATGCCGGGAGCGTAACCCATCTATCGTCTTCTTGACGACCGTACTTCAGACGACATACCCTGGCTTGCGTGCGGATTTCAGTAGTCGGCGGCGGGCCAGCGGGCCTCTACTTCGCCGTGCTCGCGAAACAACTCGGCCCGGACCACGAGATCACGGTCTGGGAGCGCAACTCGCCTGATGACACGTTCGGCTTCGGCGTCGTCTTCTCCGACGAGACGCTCGGCGGCATCGAGCACGCCGACCCGGCCGTGCACGAGGCGATGAGCCGGGAGTTCGCGCGCTGGGACGACATCGACGTGCACTACCGCGACACCGTGTCCACCTCGGGCGGGCACGGGTTCGCCGCGATGAGCCGCAAACGGCTGCTCGCGATCCTGCAGCAGCGGTGTCGCGAAATGGGCATCGATGTCCGATTCCGCACTGTCGCGCCGGATCCCGCCGAACTGGCCGCTTCGTCGGATCTCGTGGTCGCGGCGGACGGCGTCAACTCCGCGGTGCGCACGGCGTTCGCCGATTCGTTCCGGCCGAGCGTCGAGACCCGGCAGTGCCGCTACATCTGGCTCGGCACCGACCTCGTGTTCGACGCGTTCAAGTTCTACGTGCTCGAAACCCCGCACGGCATCATGCAGGTCCACGGCTATCCGTACGGCCGCGACGGCAGCACGTTCATCCTGGAGATGCACGAGGACGTGTGGCAGCGGGCATTCGGGCCGATCGCCGCCACCGGACTCGGCCCGGGCGAAAGCGACGAGAAGTCGATCGAGCTGATCCGCGAGCTGTGCGGCGACATTTTCGACGGACATCAGTTGCTGGCCAACAACTCCAAGTGGGCCACCTTCGGCACTGTCCGCTGCGACAGCTGGGTCCACGACAATGTCGTGCTGCTCGGCGATGCGGCGCACACCGCGCATTTCTCCATCGGATCGGGCACGAAGCTCGCGATGGAGGACGCGCTCGCGCTCGCCGCGTGCCTGCACGAACAGCCGAGTGTTCCGGAAGCCCTTGCCGCGTATGAAGAAGAGCGACGTCCGGTCGTCGCTTCCACGCAGCGTGCGGCGCAGGCGAGCCTGGAGTGGTTCGAGAATCTGGCTCAGTACACGCATCAGGAACCGGAGCAGTTCGCGTTCAACCTGCTTACCCGCAGCCGTCGCGTCACGTACGACAACCTGAAGCTGCGGGACAAGGAATTCGCTGCCTCGCTGGATAAGTGGTTCGCCGATTCGCTCGGCGCCTCCGTCGCGCCGCCGATGTTCCAGCCGGTGCGGATCGGTTCGCTGGAATTGCCGAACCGGATCGTCGTGTCGCCGATGGACATGTACTCCGCGGTCGACGGCGTGCCCGGCGAATTCCACTTGGTGCACCTGGGAAGCAAGGCACTCGGCGGGGCCGGGATGGTCATGACCGAGATGATCTGCGTGTCCGCCGAAGGCCGGATCACGCCAGGTTGCCCCGGGTTGTACAACTCCGAGCAGGAAGCCGCGTGGAAGCGGATCGTCGAGTTCGTGCACCGCGAAACCCCGGCGAAGATCGGGTTGCAGCTGGGGCATTCCGGCCGCAAGGGCTCCACGAAACTGATGTGGGAAGGCATCGACGACCCGCTGCCGGAGGGCAACTGGGAAGTCTGCGCGCCGTCCGCCCTGCCGTACTCGCCGAACAACCAGACGCCGCGCGAGCTGTCCGTCGCCGAACTGGGCGAGATCAAGGACCAGTTCGTGTCGGCCGCGGAAGCCGCCGCGCGCGCTGGGTTCGATCTGCTGGAACTGCACTGTGCGCACGGATATCTGCTGTCGTCCTTCCTGTCCCCGCTCACCAACCAGCGCACCGATTCCTACGGCGGCTCCCCGGAAAACCGGCTGCGCTTCCCGCTGGAAGTCTTCGACGCGGTCCGCGCCGTGTGGCCGGCCGACCGTCCGCTGACCGTCCGGATCTCCGCCACCGACTGGTTCGAGGGCGGCAACGACGCCGACGAAGCCGTGGCCATCGCACAAGCTTTTGCCGAGCATGGCGCGGCCGCGATCGACGTGTCGACCGGCCAGGTGGTCAGCGAGGAGAAGCCGAAGTTCGGCCGCAGCTACCAAACTCCGTACGCCGACCGGATCCGCAACGAAGTCGGCCGCCGCTACGGCACCGCGGTGATCGCCGTGGGAGCGATTTCCTCTTACGACGACGTGAACTCGCTCATCCTGGCGGGTCGAGCTGACCTGTGTGCACTCGGCCGCACCCACCTGTTCAATCCACAATGGACCCTGCACGCGGCCGCCGCGCAGGAGTATCCGGTGGCGTGGCCGAAGCAGTGGGCAGCGGGCAAACGCCCGCCGCAGACCGGCCGCACCGACGGTCCGGAACCCCGCCTCGACCTGGTCCGCACCGGCGGCCACCAGACCGCCCATGCCCGCTGGCGACCGGAGGACGCCCGATGAACGCTTTCGCTTTCACTCCGGAACAGACCGCGTACGCCGCTTCCGTCCGGAAAATCGCCGCCGAACAGCTCGTCGAACTGGCCGCCGCCGGTGCTGAAGGCGCGGTAAACCGTCCGCTGCTCAAGGCGATGGGCTCACACGGTTTGCTCGCCCGACTGTTCCCCGGGGTCGAAAGCGGACAGCCGACCCGGCAAGCCGCCGCCACCGATCTGTGCCTGCTGCGCGAAGCCCTCGCCACCCAAAGCACCGAAGCCGAGACCGCTTTGGCGTTGCAGGGCTTGGGCAGCTACCCGGTACTCCAGTCCGGTTTGAACGAACAGGTCCAGCGCTGGCTCCCCGCCGTCGCCGCCGGTGACGCCGTCGCCGCGTTCGCACTGACCGAACCGGACGCGGGATCCGACGCCGCCGCATTGCAGCTCGCCGCCGAACCGGACGGGGACGGCTGGCGGCTCACCGGCACGAAAATGTGGATCTCGAACGCCCCGGAAGCCGACTTCTACACAGTCTTCGCCCGCACCACTCCCGACGCCGGATCACGCGGCGTCAGCGCCTTCGTCGTCCCCGGCGACCGCGCAGGACTCAGCGGCGAGCACCTGGATTTGGTGAGCCCGCACCCCATCGGCACGGTGGTATTCGACGGTGTCCGAGTGAATCGCGACGAACTGCTCGGGGAGGAGAACCGCGGTTTCGCCGTAGCCATGCGGACGTTGGACTTGTTCCGGCCGAGCGTCGGCGCTTTCGCGGTCGGCATGGCGCAAGCCGCCCTCGACGCGACCGTGGAGTACACGGCTTCGCGCGAAGCATTCGGCGGCCCGTTGGTGAAACAGCAGACCGTGGCGCACACGCTGGCCGAAATGGCGACGCGGACCGAAGCCGGCCGTCTGCTGGTGTACGCCGCGGCGGCCGCTTACGACGCGGGCGAGCAGAACCTGGCCGGTCGCGCGGCAATGGCGAAGTTGTTCGCGACCGAGACCGCGCAATACGTCGTGGATCAAGCGGTGCAATTGCACGGCGCACGAGCACTGCGGCGGGGACATTTGCTGGAGCATCTCTACCGCGAGGTCCGGGCACCGCGCATTTACGAAGGCGCGTCCGAGATCCAGCGGACGATCATCGCGCGGTCGTTGCAGCGGCGCGGATGAGCCGTCGCGCCGCCTGCTGGTTTTCTGACCAGCAGGCGGCGCGGACACCACCCTATTCAGCCAAGGCTAAACACTCGCGCGGCGTTTCGGCTTCCGGTCGAGCCACAGCTGCGCCGCGATCAGCGCGACGGTCCAGCTCACCCACGCCCCGAGCGCCGCGATCGACTGCCCCAGCGCGATCTCGCTCCCGCCGAACGTGGTGGCGAGCTGCGGTCCGAGGAAGATCGCCGCGATCGGGCCGATGAGCCGGTTGAGAATGATCGACATCGTCAACGCGAAACTGCGGACCATCCAGCGCCGGTGATCGCCGAACCGGCGTTCGCGAGCGGCGCGGTAGCCCGCCCACGTCGTACCGAGCCACAAGACCGCGAGCAGCACGTCGCTGGCCCGGGTCACCGGCCCGAACGGGGTCGCCGCGCCGATCGTCAGCGCAAGCAGCCCGGACGGCAGCACCCCGGCGAACACGTACGCGCGGCCGGAACAGCGGTGCAGCACCGGGTGCTTGCGCCGGATCCACGGCCAGACCTGCAGCAACGCGGTCACCATCGCGATGGACCCGAACACCACGTGCCCCACCAGGAACAGGTAGTGCGCGGGGAAGGTCGACGGCACCCGCGAGAGCGCCGGGTCGAACGCCAGGTACGGCGGCAGCGCATACGCCAGGAACGCGACCACCACCAGGCCCAGCGGCGCGACCCACGGCCGCCGCCACCAGTGCTTTCCCGGCTCGACCCGTATGGTTCGCTCCGCTGCGGGCTGCACCCGCGGTGGTCGAAGATCCGTCCCCGCCGTCATGTCGGCCTCTCTCCCGTGTTCGGTCTCGGCTGGCACTTCCGAACGTAGGACGGGGCCTTCCGGCGAACCATGGTGCCGACTGGCGTCACGGCGGTGGGGGCAGCCTTACCCTCGGCCAGGTGACCCCGCGGGCCGTCGGTGAAGGACTCCTTCCCTGACTCTGCTTCCCGCGAGGAGCCCTTCCCGGCCCATTGCCGCAGAGGTCCAGACCAGGCATACTTCTCCTACTTTGTTGCCCGCCACAACAAAGCACTCCCTCGCTCTAGGTTCCTCCCCGAAACCGAGGTGACCAAGCATGTCCAGTTTCCTGAGACGTCTCCCCGCCGCCCTCGCCGCGGCCGCGCTGCTGGCGCTCGGCCTCCAAGCCGCGCCCGCCGTCCTCGCCCCGCCCACCGCGGCGGCCGCCGACAGTTTCACCGACGATTTCAACGGACCCGCCGGAGCCGCCGCCGACGCGTCGAAATGGACCTACGAAACCGGCGACAACAACGGCAACAACCACGAACGCCAGTGGTACACCGCGGGAGCCGCGAACGGCGCGCTCGACGGCCAGGGCCACCTGGTGATCACCGCGAAACGCGAAAACTCCGGCCACACCTGCTGGTACGGCACCTGCCAGTACACCTCCGCCCGGCTCAACACCGCCGGGAAATTCAGCCAGGCGTACGGGCACGTCGAAACCCGGATGAAGATCCCGCGCGGCCAGGGCATGTGGCCCGCGTTCTGGATGCTCGGCGGCGGAAACTGGCCTAACGACGGCGAAATCGACATCATGGAGAACATCGGCAAGGAGCCGAACACCGTGCACGGCACCATCCACGGCCCCGGCTATTCCGGCGCCGGCGGCATCGGCGCGGCGTACAACGGCCCGGTCTTCGCCGACGCTTTCCACACCTACGCGGTCGACTGGTCGCCGAACAAGATCGTCTGGTCGGTCGACGGCAACGCCTACGAGACCCGCACCCCCGCCGATCTGAACGGCAACCGCTGGGTCTTCGACCATCCCTTCTACCTGATCCTGAACCTCGCGGTCGGCGGCGACTGGCCCGGCGATCCGGACGGGAGCACGCAATTCCCGCAGCAGCTGGTCGTCGACTACGTGCACGTGACCACGAGCGGCACCGGCGGGTCGAGCGGCCGGATCATCGGCATCGGCGGCAAATGCGTCGACGTGCCCTGGGCCAATCCGGCGAACTTCACTCAGCTGCAGATCACCGACTGCAACGGCAACGCGGCGCAGGACTGGACCGTCGGCAGCGACGGGACCATTCGCGCGCTCGGCAAGTGCATGGACGTGAAGCACTCCGGCACCGCCGACGGCACCCCGGTCCAGATGTACGACTGCAACAACAGCAACGCACAGCAGTGGGTCGTGACCGCCGCGCACGACATCGTCAACCCGCACGCGAACAAATGCCTCGACGCAGCCGGGGTCAGTTCGGCCAACGGCACGAAACTGCAGCTGTGGACGTGCACCGGGAACGTCAACCAGAAATGGTCGGTGAACCAGTAGCCGTCCACTGTGGACACTGTGGACAGCGTCGGCAAAGAATGAGCGGCGGGCCGTACCCCCCCCCCCCGGTGGCCACGGCCCGCCGCGGACACCGCGCGGGCCGGGCTGGAACCAAGATCTGCCGCCCGGCCACCGGCCGCCTTCCGCGCGTCGGCTGGGGGTCCCGACGCCCGGGGCGGCACGCTCACGCGGCCTACTGCCGAAGGTAGCCAGACCGCGTGCGCCGTGGAGCCTCCGGATGACAGGAGGGGCCGAACGGCCATGCTCGCTGCCTTCCCGGGCAAACCGGCCGGTTTCGGCCGAACCGCTCAGCGGGTCTCGGCCAGCTCCGCGTAGGCCTCGACCAGCTGCGCCTCGGCGTCGTCGAGGTAGACCGCGAGCATCTCCGCCGTACGGATCCCGTCGCCGGTCACGAGCACGTCCAGGATTTCGTGGTTCCGCGGCAGATACCGCTCATGGAAGCGGCGCGGGTCGGCCATCACGTGGAACACCAGCCGCAGCTCCGCGGCGAGCGCCTGCATCAGCTCGACAATGCGCTCGCTGCCGGTGAGCGCCGCCAGTTCCGCGTGGAAACGGATGTTCGCGGTACCCAGGTCCTGCCACTGCGCCTGCTTCGCCGCGCGATCGCCGTCCGCGACCGTGCTGGCGATCTTCTCGTACGCCGCCGGCTTCTCGGTCACGTCGCGGACCGCCGCGCACTCGATGATCTTGCGGACGCGGTAGATGTCGCGCACGTCGTCGACGCTCGGCACGCGCACGAACACGCCGCGGTTCAGCTCGTGCACCAGCAGCCGTTCGTGAGTGAGCAACCGGAAAGCTTCACGGAGCGTGTTGCGGGACACCCCGAGCGCGCTGCCGATGTCCTGCTCCGAAAGCCGTACTCCGGGCAGGAAGTACCCCTCGGAAACGCGCGTGCGCAGCACGCCCGCGACGCGTTCCGCGGTGCTCGTCCGGCCGAGCAGCCCGCGATCCGCTTCCAGGCCCATCGGCTCTCCGTCGGTGACCACGTCGCCCAGCGTAGCCATCGGACGATGAACAATAAAATGAGGGACTTGTGGGATTGTTGAACGATCCGTACGGTAGTGGCCATGTGACTCGTGCCACCATGAGTTCGTCCCCCTGTGAGGTGCCCCTATGAACGTCAACGTCGCCGACGGCACCGCGAACGCGGCCCGCCCGTTCGGCTGGTATCGCTCGCTCGGCCACAAGGGCCGCCGCGCCTTCCTCGGCGCGTTCGGCGGCTACGGCCTCGATTCGTTCGACTACCAGACCCTGCCCTTCGGCCTGGCCGCGATCACCGCCTACTTCGGCATCACGTCCGGAGAAGCGGGCCTGCTCAGCACCGTCACGCTGGTCGTGTCCGCGATCGGCGGCGTCGGAGCCGGCGTGCTCGCCGACCGCATCGGCCGCGTCCGCACGCTGCAGCTCACCATCGCGATGTACACGATCTTCACGGTGCTCTGCGGTTTCGCACCGAACTTCGAAACGCTGCTGATCTTCCGCGGTCTGCAGGGCCTCGGGTTCGGCGGCGAATGGGCGGTCGGCGCCGCGCTGGTCGCCGAGTACTGCTCGGCCAAGTACCGCGGCCGCACGGTGGCGTTCGTGCAGAGCGCGTGGGCGGTCGGCTGGGGCCTGCTGGTGATCGTCTACACGGTGCTGTTCAGCGTGCTCGATCAGGACATCGCCTGGCGCGTGCTGTTCTGGGTCGGCGTGATCCCGGCGCTGCTCGTGCTGTGGGTCCGGCGCAGTGTCGAGGACGCGCCGGAGGCAGCGGCGCGGCGGGTTTCGGCCAAGGTCAAAGGCTCGCTCGCCGGGATTTTCCGCCCGAATCTCTTGCGCACCACGGTGTTCGCCGCGCTCCTCGCGACCGGTGTCCAGGGCGGCTACTACACGCTGTTCACCTGGATGCCGAAGTACCTGCAGAGCAGCCGCGGCCTGTCCGTGGTCAACACCGGCGGCTACTTCGCGCTGCTGATCCCGGGCGCGTTCATCGGCTACGTCTGCGGCGGCTACCTCACCGACCTGCTCGGCCGGAAGAAGACGTTCCTGCTGTTCTCCGTCGTGTCCGCGCTGCTGATCGTGCTGTTCGTGCAGCTGCCCTACGGCGCGAACGGCCTGATGCTGCTGATCAGTTTCCCGCTCGGCTTCTCGACTTCGGCGATCTTCAGCGGCTTCGGCGCGTACCTCGCCGAGCTGTACCCGACCGCCCTGCGCGCCACCGGACAGGGCTTCACCTACAACTTCGGCCGCGCGGTCGGCGCCGCTTTCCCCGCCGTGGTGGGCTTTTTGGGTGCGGGCGGCGCGATCGTGCTCGGCGCGGTCGGCTACGCGATCGCCGCGGTAGCGCTGCTCGGGCTGCCGGAAACGCGAGGCAAGGAACTGGTGGAGGTATGACGACTTCCTACGATCCTTCGACGCTCACTCCGGCCGAGGCCCGCGCGCTATTCCGCGCCGGCACCGAACGCCCGACCACTGGCTGGGCCGACGGTTACGCCCAGACCAACCTGATCGCCGTCCCCGCGGACTGGGCCGACGACGTCCGCGAGTTCTGCGCCCGCAACCCGCGGCCGTGCCCGGTGCTCGACGTCAGCGAACCGGGCGACCCGACCACCCGGCTCGCTCCCGGCGCGGATCTGCGCACCGACCTGCCGCGCTATCGCGTCTGGCACAACGGCGCGCTGACCAGCGAAATCGCCGACGCCACCGGGGTGTGGCGCAGCGACATGGTCGCGTTCTCCATCGGCTGCAGCTTCAGCTTCGAGACGCTGCTGCGCGCCGCGGGCATCCCGCTGCGGCACGTGGAGCAGGGCCGCAACGTCTCGATGTACGTGACGAACCGGCAGTGCGAACCGGCTGGCCGGATGAGCGGGCCGATGGTGGTGTCGATGCGGTACATCCCGGAAACCCTGGTCGAGGACGCGGTGCGGATCACCGCCGCGATGCCCGCGGTGCACGGCGCTCCGGTGCACGTCGGCGACCCGGCCGACCTGGGCATCGCCGACCTCGCCCGGCCGGATTTCGGCGATCCGGTCGACGCCGGGCCCGGGGACGTGCCGGTGTTCTGGGCCTGCGGCGTCACCCCGCAGGCGGCGCTGATGGCGTCACGGCCGCCGTTCGCCGTCACGCACGCCCCCGGGTACATGTTCTTGACCGACCAACCCGATCGCGATTACCAGGTGGGATGACATGGACCTCAACAGCGACCTCGGCGAAGGCTTCGGCGCCTGGACCATGGGCGACGACGAAGCCATGCTCGACATCGTGACCAGCGCGAACATCGCGTGCGGCTTCCACGCGGGCGAGGCGCGCGTGATGCGCCGCGTGTGCGAACGCGCGGCCGAACGCGGCGTCACTATCGGCGCGCACGTCGGCTACCGCGACCTGGCCGGCTTCGGCCGTCGCGCGCTCGACATCGCGCCGGAAGACCTCGCGGACGAAGTTCTGTACCAAATCGGCGCTCTCGACGCCTTCGCGCGCGCGGCGCACAGCTGCGTGCGTTACGTGAAGGCGCACGGCGCGCTGTACAACACCGCAGCTGTCGATCCGGAGCAGGCGGCTGCGCTTGTCGAAGGCGTACGGCGCTATCACACCGATCTGGCACTGCTGTGTCCTCCGGACTCCGAAATGCTGCGCGCGGCTCAAGCGGCAGGCGTGCCTGCGTACGCAGAAGCGTTCGCAGACCGCGCGTACACGCCTGAAGGACGACTGGTGTCGCGCAAGCTGCCGGGCGCGGTGCTGCACGACGCCGACGAAGTCGCCGCGCGTGCGCTCACCATGGCGACCACCGGCGAAGTGGTCGACGCTGACGGCGGCAAGCTCACGCTACGGGCGGATTCCCTGTGCGTACACGGAGATACGCCCGGCGCGGTCGAGCTGGCCCGGCGGATTCGCGAGTTGCTCACCGAGTCCGGCGTGGTGTTGAGGTCGTTCGTGTGAGCACTGTTTTGCGCTACGGCCGTTCCGCGTTGCTGGTGGAGGTCGACGACGTACTCGGGTTCCAGGCGGCCTGCGAAGCCGCCCAGCCCGAGGGCGTTGTCGAGCTCGTGCCCGCCGCACGCACTCTGCTGGTCCGGTTCGATCGGGCTCGCACCGATTCGGCCACGCTCGCTCGTTCGCTTGCTTCAGTGTCCACAATGGATGTTTCCGGACGCTCGGCGGACACCGTCACCTTGCCGGTGCGTTACGACGGCGCTGACCTGGCGGACGTCGCCGAGGCCGCCGGACTGTCGGTTTCCGAGGTCGTGCAACGGCATTCGGCAGCCACTTACGTCGCGGCGTTCTGCGGTTTCGCGCCCGGTTTCGCCTACTTGACCGGCCTCGACCCGGTGTTGCACCTGCCGCGCCGCAGCACGCCGCGCACGCGTGTGCCCGCGGGTGCGGTCGCGATCGCCGGCGAGTACAGCGCGATCTACCCGCATCCGTCGCCCGGCGGCTGGAACCTGCTCGGCCACAGCGACGCGCAGGTCTGGGACATTGGCCGCGAACAGCCGAACCTGCTGGTCCCGGGCACCCGAGTGCGGTTCGAGGCGATCCGGTGACCGGGAAGATCGAGATCCTCGCGCCCGGTCCGTTCGCGACCGTGCAAGACCTCGGCCGCCCGGGATACGCGGCAGTCGGCGTCGGCCGGTCCGGCGCGGCCGACCGGGGTTCGCTGAAGCTGGCGAACCGGCTCGTCGGCAATCCGGAAACGCACGCGGCGCTCGAGGTCACCCTCGGCGGCCTGCGGCTGCGGGTTTCGGAGCACACGGTCGTCGCGGTCACCGGCGCGCGGCTGCCGATCCGCGCTGGCGGACGGGCCGCGGCCGTCGGTGCGCCGATCGTCCTGCGCCCTGGCGAAGAACTCGAAGTCGGTGTCGCGTCGCTCGGCCTGCGCAGCTACGTCGCGGTACGTGGCGGCCTGGACGTACCGCCGGTGCTCGGCGCGCGAGCCACCGACACGCTGGGCAAACTCGGCCCGCCCGTCCTCGCGGCGGGAATGACGCTGCCGATCGGTTCGGTGATCGAGCGCGACCCTTGTGTCGATCTCGCCCCGCTGCGCCGGCTCGCGGAAGAACCGGTGCTGCGCCTGGAACCCGGACCGCGGCTGGACTGGTTCACCCCGTCCGCACTGTCCACTTTGCTCACTGCCGCCTACACCGTGACCAGCGACCTCGACCGCGTCGGCGTCCGGCTGGACGGCCCCGCGCTGACCCGCGCCCGCGTCGGCGAACTGGCCCCGGAAGCCGCCGTGCCCGGGGCGCTCCAGGTGCCGCCTTCCGGAGTGCCGATCCTGTTCCTGGCCGACCATCCGGTGACCGGCGGCTATCCCGTCGCCGCCGTCGTGGACGAGGACGATCTGGACCTCGCCGCCCAGCTCCGGCCCGGGCAGCGGGTCCGGTTCACTTCCCCGACACCCGCAGCGTCAGATTGAGCCTCCCGGTCAAGCCAAGATCCGGATCCGCCGTGCCCGGGAGGGTTTTCGGCACCCCGTGAAACGCCAGCCGCGCCGGGCCGCCGAACACGAACAGGTCGCCCGAACGCAGCTCGACATCGGTGTACGGCCGGTTGCGATGCTCGGTGTTGCCGAAGCGGAACACGCACGTGTCGCCGAGGCTCAGCGAGACCACCGGGTCCGTCGAGAGCTCGTCTTTGTCCTGGTGCATGCCCATTTTCGCGGCGGCGTCGTAGTAGTTCACGAGTGCCACGTCGGGTTGGTAGTCGTCGGCGGGCCGGTCGTAGGCGTCGGCGAGCGCGCGCCGGCCGAGGTCGGCCAGCCAGTCCGGAAACGGCTCCACCGGCGAACCGTCCTCGCGCAGCCGTTCGTAGCGGTACGGCCGCCACTGCCAGCCCAAGCAGACCGTGCGCACCGACATCACTCCGCCGCCGGGAAGCCGGGTCGCCCGGTAACCGCGCCAGCCGCGACAGGCCGTGACGAGGTCGCGTTGTTCTTGCTCGGTGAGCCAATCCGGGACGTGCATCGCGCCCGGGGAGATTTCCCGGCGCGGACGCGGCAGCAACTCCATTACGCCGCCCCGGGGCCGGCGGCCGCAGGAGCCACCCGGACGGGCGCTCCTGCGGCGGATTCCCCTCGCCACTTGCCGCCAAGCTTCGGAGAATTCCACACCGCCGAGGGTCCCGCCAGGTCTCGATCAGCTACAACTCGGACTCGCCACCCAGGGTGTATGCCGGTCACCATTCGTCACCCGAACTCGACGACAGTCACCCCGGCCCGGGCAGGCACCGGGTCACTCATCGCAGCGAGCGCCGCTGGCACCCCGTCCAGCCCGATCCGCGTGCCGATCAACCCGGCCAGATCGATGCCGGACCGCTCCACCACGCCCAGCAACTCGGGGTACTCATACGCCTGCAGCCCATGGACCCCGACGATTTCCAGCTCGCCGCCGACCACCCGATGCATCGGAATCGGCGGCACCCCCTGACTGGGTGGCATCAACCCGGCCTGCACGTGGCGGCCGCGCTTGCGCAAGCTGCCCACCGAAGCCGCACAGGTGGCCGGTGAACCGAGACAGTCCAGCGACACGTGCGTACCGCCGTCAGTGCGCTCACGGACGTACGCGGCCAGCGCTTCGGGCCCGTCGAACGCGCTGGCGTCGACGCTCAACACTGCGCCAGCACGCTCCGCCGCGGCACGCGCCTTCGGCGAGACGTCAACCGCAACCACCTTCGCGCCCGCAGCGGTCGCCAGGAGGACCGCGGAGATGCCTACGCCGCCACAGCCGTACACAGAGACCCACTGCCCCGCGCGTACGCCGCCCTGGCGCAACACTGCGCGAAATGCCGTCCCGAAGCGGCAACCGAGCGCAGCAGCTTCCGCCGACGACATCGAGTCCGGCAACGCGACCAGGTTCGTCTGCGCGTGCTCGATGGCGACCTTCTCGGCGAAGGAACCCCAGTGGGTCGCACCGGGCTGGAACTCGTCGTCGCAGATCTGCTGGTCGCCCTTGGCGCACTGGGCACAGACGCCGCACGCGCACACGAACGGGACAGTGACCCGGTCGCCCTTCGTCCAGCCCACGACACCCGCACCGACCTCGACGATCCGCCCCGCGAGCTCGTGCCCGGCGACGTGCGGCAACCGAACCGCCTCGTCGTGCCCCTGCCAGGTATGCCAATCGCTGCGGCACACCCCGGTCGCTTCGACCGCGATGACGACCCCGCCGTCCGAGGCCACCGGATCCGGTACCTCCCGCACTTCGGGAAGCACGCCGAACTCTTCGATCACGACCGCACGCATGGGTCCGATCGTAGAAGCCGCCTCGCGGGCGGCTGGCTTCGCCGCCACTTCCGATGTACCGGCACGTCCCGTAGGCCTTCCGGGAAAACCGCATCGGGTTTATCCATGCGCGAATCTTGCGAACGCGGCGGACGACGGTGCGTAAGCGTCGGGATACGCCTGCGCACTACGCCGTCCGCCGCGGCCGGGCGCGCTCAGGAGAGCGGCTGGCCCGGCTGGTGGAACTGGCCGCGCGGACGCGGCGGGCCGAGCAGCCTGCGCAACGACCCGTCCGGGACGCCGAGGATCTGCTCGAGATTTCGCAATGCCCGCAACGATTCCGGGCGTTCCGGACGGCAGCGGCCGGATTGCCAGTGGCTCAAGGTCGCGAGACTGACCGTGGTTCCCCTTCCCCGCAGCCGATATCTGATGCGTTCGAGGCCGAGCCCGCGGGCCCGGATGGCCGCGCGCAGCGCTTCGGCGAACGGGCCGGTTTCGAGCAATTGCCCGAGATCCCGTCCCGCAATACTCCCCCGGTCGATCGTCGGTGTTCGCTGACCGGTCATCGCACACGCTCCGAACCACGTCGCTGGGAAACCTCGGAGCGTAGGCCGGACACCGCATGATCGGAAGGGCTTTCACCCTTGTGCGGAGAGTGCCCGGGCAATCGCGGCGAACGGTTCGGCGTAGCCGGAATTGACCGTGACACAGGAAATCCCCCACCGCTCGCGCCAGCGGAGAAGCATTTCCCCGGCGGCGTCAGGGTTTTCCGGCACCACGGTGACCGCTTTCTCCTCGACCAGCTGCGGCACGTCGACCCCGGTGTAGCGGGCGAGCTGCGGGGAAGACTTGTCCCCGATCGCGGTGAGGTTCACCGCCAATTCGACGTCCCGGCTTCCCGCGAACGAGCGAAAAGTGTCCACAATGGAGTCAGCCTGGTCCTCGGTCGTGCGCGGCCCCCAGGAAAACGTCACGACGTCGGCGGTGCGCGCGGCGAGCGCGAGCATTTTGGGCCCGGACCCCGCGAGCAATAGCCGCGGCCGCTCGGGGCGCTCCGAAAGCACCTCGATGGTGTCCGCCAACCGGGCGACGCGTTCACCCGGCCAAAGAAACTCACGGCCCAGCGTCGCGGCGTGCTTGCCCGCCCCGGGATGCCCGACGCCCAGCCCCAGCAGGAAGCGGCCGCCAGTCGCCTGATGCAGTGAATCGGCCTGCCACGCGAGGTTCCGGGCGTCGCGGAACGGATCGGCCAGCACGAAGGTGCCGACGGTGAGCGTGCTCGTGACCGCGGCGGCGGCCGGAACGAGCGTCAACGGGTCGAGCCCGCCGACCGGGTCGGTCGCGAACATCGTGTCGAGCCCGAACTCCTCGATCCGGCGAGCCTGCGCGGTCCAGGACTCCAGATCCGGGGCGAACCCGGCGACGATGCCGAAACGGAACGGCTTGGTAGTGGTCATGCGACCCATCGTCGGCGGGTTAGCTGCCGGACACATCCGCCCAGCAGCGACACTCGCGCGTACGCCCCTTAGCGCAGGGTGACCGACAACGCCTGCGCGATCTCCTTGCCGATAGCGTGCGTAGCGGCGTCCGGCGGCTGGCCGACCTTCACCACCATCGGCCCGCCGAACGGCTGCCGCTCGACGACTTCGATCCGCTCGCCGAGCCCGATCGCGTGCTCGGTGAGGTAGCGAAGCAGGTCCGGATCGGTGTCCCACACGCGGACGATCTCGCCAACCGCACCGGGCGGCAGGTCGTCCAGAATGCGCATCGGAAGCTCCTCGACGCTGCCGTCCGGAGCCGGGATCGGGTCCCCGTGCGGATCGCGAACGGGGTTGCCGAGCTTGGCCGCGATCCGGTCGACAAGCCGATCGGATACGGCGTGCTCCAGCGCGTCGGCCTCGGCGTGGACCTCGTCCCAGGTGTAGCCGAGTTCGGAGACCAGGTACGTCTCGATCAGCCGGTGCCTGCGCAGCACCGACCGGGCGAGCTGCCGCCCCTCGGAGGTCAGCTCGATGCCGCGGTAGGGCACGTGCGCGACCAGGCCGAGCTGGGAAAGCTTGGTGACCATCCCCGACGCCGACGACGGACTCACCTCAAGCCGCCCGGCCAGCGACGCGTTGGTGACCGCCTCGCCCCGTTCGACCAGCCCGTAGATCACGCGCACGTAGTCCTCGACCGACGACGACCTCCGGACGGAACCATCTCCCATGCCGCATACGATACGGGGCCGACCCTGCCGGGGTCGCCCGGTCAGGGGCCGTGGGGGTGGGCCGGGGGTGTTATCTCGGGGCACCGGCCGGCGGAAGTGTTGGCGGCTCGCGAGGCTCCGGTCTGCGGGAGTGTTGTTCTGTCGCGGGGCACCGGTCGGCGGAAGTGTTGGCGGCTCGCCGGGCACCGGTCGGCAGGAGTGCTGGCGGCTCGCTGGTGCTCGGTCAGGTCCTAGGCGGCTGTCCGGATGCCGCTCTTCATTCTTCGCAGCTGGCAGGTCGGCGTGCGCGTTCCGCGGCGGAGGCACCCGGCCATCCGCCACCGGTGTGCCTGCCGTTCGCGATCGCGCTGTTCTCCGCAGCCGTTCGGTGACAGCTGTCGCGTACTTGTCCGCCCGACTGTCAGGTCACGGCCGCCAGCGGTAGCGGATCCAGCCCGGCACCGGTTCCGCGCCGAGTTGCGCGTAGAACGCCTCCGCCTTGGCGTTGCCAGCCTGCATGTCCCACTCGACGCGCCCCGTCGTGCGGGCGCGCAGTGCGTCGAGCAGTTCCCTGCCCAGCCCGTGCCTGCGGTGCTCCGGACGGATGAACAGGTCATCGAGCCAAATACCGGGGCGTCCCTCCCAGGTGGAGAAATTCCAGCTGCAGAAGGCGAACCCGGCAACGACGTCCGGACGCCCCGGCGGCGTGCACATCAGCACCCACGCCTTCGGTTCCGGACCGAACAGGTGGCTGCTCATCTCGGCGCGGTCGAGTTTGAGGTCGTGCTTGTCCTCGTAGACCGCGTGTTCCTCGATGAGGCTGCAGATCTCCTCGACATCCTCGAAGACGGCGTCGCGAACGGGCATCGGGCACCCCTTTTTTGTCGGTGGTGGCGGCTACGGTGCAGGTATCAGAGCAGGGCAATGGAAATCCGGCGCGGCGGAGCCGGTGTGGAGCGGTACGAGAGGGAAGGAGTTGGTGACGGTTGATCGGTGAATCGACAAGTGAATAGGCGCAGGATTCGGCTGGGGAGCCGTCGAGCAGTGGCGAGCACACTCGCTGACCGCCGAGCAGCGAGGAGTGCGCGAGTCGATCCACGGACGTTGGCGGGCACTAAAGCCAATCGACGAAGGATGGCGAGTGCTCAAGCCAGCCAGTGAAGGTTGGCGAGCGCCCGAACCAGCCAGCGAGCAGCGAAGAGCGCCCGACCAAACCGCCGAGCGGTTGGGAGCCCACACGCTGAGCGCCGGACGGCAAGGAGCCCGCAAGCCGATCCACGGACGTTGGCGAGCACGCGAACCAACCACCGAGCGGCGCGGAGCACCCGACCAAGCCGTCACCGAGCCGCGGCGACCACCCACCCCAACCGGCAGGAAAACCAGCCCACCAGCCGACCGCACGACGGGCCTCCCCATCACGAGGCCTCGTACCGGAGTTCTCCGCCCACCGCGGTGCCGAGCACGCGGGCGTCGTCCACAGTGGACAGTGGGTCCGCGGACAGCACCACGAAGTCCGCGAGCTTGCCCGGTTCCAGGGTGCCCAGGTAGCTCTCCGCGAAGGTCGCGTAGGCCGAGCCGTAGGTGTAAGCGCGCAGGGCCTCCGCCGGGGTCAGCGCTTCCTCTACCGCGAACGGTTCGCCGGTGGACGTGCGACGGTGGACCATGTCGGCGAGGCCGAGCAGTGGGGCGCCGTCGACGACGGGGCGGTCTGAGCTGGCTGGCAGGACGCATCCGGCGTCGAGGACGCTGCGGAGGCGGTAGCACCACGGCACCCGCGCTTCGCCGAGGGCTGCGCGCATGCCGTCGCCCAGTTCGTTCACGAAGCGGCCTTGCGGGGACGCGATCAGGCCCAGCGCGGCCAGGCGGGTCAGTTCCGCGGGCGGGAGCACGGCGCAGTGTTCGATGCGGTGCCGGTGGTCCGGGCGCGGGTTGGCGGCCAGGGCGGCTTCGTAGGCGTCCAGGACGACCGTGATGGCTCGGTCGCCGATGGCGTGGGTCGCGATTTGCCAGCCGGCGTCGTGGGCTCGGCGGATCGTGGCTGTCAGCTCGTCCTCGGGCACCTGGAAGTAGCCGCGGTTGTCCGGTTCGCCGTCGAACGGTTCGTGCATCGCGCAGGTGCGGCCGACTAGCGAACCGTCGGCGAAGAGTTTCATCGGGCCGATCCGCAGCCACTCGTCGCCTAGGCCGGTGCGCAGGCCTAGGTCCAGGCCGAAGCCGGCGCCGTCAGGCAGGTCGTGCAGGACGCTCGCGGCGACCATCACCGTGCTGCGGACTCGCAGGACGCCGCGTTCGCGCGCGAGCTGGTACGCGGCCAGCTCCGCGGGCGTCTCGCCGACCAGGCCGCCGCCGATGCCGGCTTCCTGGACGCTCGTGATGCCCTCGGACAGGTACTGCCGGCTCGCCCGGTCGAGGCCTCGGACCACCGATTCGAGCGGCGTCGGGTACGTCAGCGGGCGCAGCAGCAACTGCGCCTGCTCGCGCAGCAAACCGGTCGGCGAGCCGTCGGCCGACTGGACGACGTCGCCGCCGACGGGGACGTTCGCGAGGTCCAGCTGGTCCAGCACCGCGGAGTTGACCAGCGTCATGTGGCCGGACGTGTGCTTGAGCCGCACGAGCATGCCGGGGGCGGCGCGGTCGAGGCCGTGCCGGTCAGGGTGCTCACCTCCGGCGAGTTTGTTCTGGTCGTAGCCGCTGCCGACGACCCAGCTCCCGGCGGGCAGCTCGGCCGCGCGCCGCGCCACCGCGTCGTACACCTCGTCGACGCTGCGGCAGTCGCTGAGCGGCACGTCGTCCAGGCCCATGCCGAACCAGGCCATGTGGTTGTGCGCGTCGTGGAACCCGGGCGCGACGAAACCCCCGCCGAGGTCCACCCGGCGGCGGGCGGACAGTTCGCGCGCGTCGTCGCCCAGCGCCACGATCCGGCCGTGCAGCACCGCCAGTGCGGTGTCGCCGGTGACCAGCCTGGCGTTCTCGTACACCGCGTCAACCTGCATGCCCTGGACACTATCGATCGATCGATCGAACGTCTAGGCTCCCCTCCATGAGCACCGTTGACCTGGCCGTCGAGGGCGGCATCGCGCAGATCCGGCTGAACCGGCCCGAGCGGCTCAACGCCGTCGCGCCCGTGCTGGTGGACGACTTCCTCACCGCGCTGGAGGAGGTCGCGCACAGCGAAGCCCGCGTCGTCCTCCTCACCGGCAACGGCCGCGCCTTCTGCGCCGGGCACGACCTGAAGGAACCCACCCCGGAGGGTGACTCCCGGACCAGGCTGGAGCGGCTCCAGGACGTCACGCGCCGGCTGCGCGCGCTGCGTCAGCCGGTGATCGCCGCCGTGCACGGGTACGCGATCGGCGCGGGCGCGGAGTTCGCGCTGGGCTGCGACCTGATCCTGGCCGCCGAGGACGCGGTGTTCGCGTTCCCCGAGGTGTCGCTGGGGCTGAGCGTCACCGGTGCCGCGTCGAGGCTGCTCCCACTGCTGGTCGGGCCGATCAAGGCGAAGGAACTGCTGCTGCTCGGCGACCGGTTCGACGGCCGGCGCGCGCACGACCTCGGCCTCGTCAACGCCGCCGTGCCAGCGGACGAGCTGATGCCCCTCGCGCTCGGCTGGGCGGAGAAGATCGCCCATCACCCGCCGGAGGCCGCCACGATGGCGAAGCGAGCACTCGACGCCGGGATCGACCACGCCTTCGACTCAGCGCTGGAACTCGAGGTCACCCATGCCCTAATCACCGAGCACTCGGCCGCCGTCCGCGAGTCGACCGAAGCGTTCCGGAGCCGGGCGTGACGCCGCTGCAGAACGTCGACACGCTGGTCGCCCTGGTCACGCGCGCCGCGCAGCTCTGGCCGGACCGCACCGCGTGGATCTTCGACAGCACCGGCACCAGGTTCACCTTCGCCGAGGTCGACGACCGCAGCGGACGCCTGGCTAAAGCGCTCCAGGAACAAGGCGTCCAGGCAGGCGATCGCGTCGCGGTGATGCTCCGCAACGAGCCGGAATTCCCGCTCATGTGGCTCGCGCTCGCCAAACTCGGCGCCGTTCTGGTTCCGGTGAACATCAACTACCGCGAATTCGACGGCGCGCACGTCCTGCGCCACTCCGGCGCGCGCTTGGCGGTGGCCGCCGAAGAGTTCGTGGAACTGCTGGAGAAAATCGCGCCGGAAACGGCCGTGGAACGCGTCCTCACGCCGGACGCGCTCAAGTCGGAAACACGCTGCGAACCTGAATTGGTGGTGGCCGAACAGCCGGTCAACATCCAGTACACCTCCGGCACCACGGGCGCGCCGAAGGGCTGCGTGCTGCCGCACCGGTACTGGACCACGCTCGCGATCGGACTCGCCACCGACTTCCCCGCCGTCGGCGAAGACGACATTCTGCTTACCGCACAACCGTTCCACTACATTGATCCACAGTGGAACGTCGCGCTCGCGCTGGCCGCCGGGGCGACGCTCGTCGTACTGGACCGCTTCCACCCCTCCACGTTCTGGGCGAAGGTCCGCGAGTACGAGGTCACCTGGTTCTACTGCCTCGGCCTGATGCCGACGCTGCTGCTGCGCCAGCCGCCGCATCCGGACGACCGGAACCACCGCGTCCGCGCGATCAGCGCGTCGGCGATCCCGCCGGACCTGCACGCTCAGCTGGAAGAACGCTGGGGCGTGCCGTGGTACGAGGCGTTCGGGATGACCGAGACCGGCGGGGACATCCGGGTTTCCGAGTCCGACCACGACGCCGCGGTGGGCACCGGCTGCATCGGACGGCCGACCCGCGACCGCGAAGCGATGATCGCCGGAGAGGACGGGAAACCGTTGCCTCGCGGGGAAACCGGCGAGCTGCTGATCCGCGGCATCGGGCTGATGCACGGCTACCACGAGGATCCCGAAGCGACCGCGCGCGCGTTCGCCGGCGGCTGGTTCCACACCGGCGACCTCGCCCGGATGGACGACGAAGGCCGCGTCTACTACCTCGGCCGCACCAAGGACATGATCCGGCGCAGCGGCGAGAACATCTCCGCCGACGAGGTCGAGCGAGCACTGCTGCAACATCCGAAGGTGCAGCTCGCGGCCGTCCTCGCGGTGCCGGACGAACTGCGCGGCGAGGAAGTGAAGGCGTACGTCGTGTGCGGCGAGAACCGGCCGTCGCCCGAGGAGCTGGCGGAGTTCTGCGCGCAGCAACTGGCGTACTTCAAGGTGCCGCGCTTCTGGGCCTTCGCGGACGACCTGCCGCGCACGCCGTCCGAACGCGTCGCGAAGGGCGAACTGCGCAAGGTCGCCGACCTGCGCGCCGGCTCCTGGGACCGCAGCACCGGGGAGTGGCGATGAGCAGCGCCGAACGCGTCCGGGCGGCCGCCGTGAAACTGTTCGCCACCAAGGGTTTCCACGGCACAGGCATTCGGGATCTGGCCCAGGAAGCCGAACTTTCTTCGGCGACGCTCTACCACTACATGGGCACCAAGGAAGATCTTCTTGTCGAGATCATGACGACCTCGCTGCACCGCCTGATCGACGCGGTCGCGAAGGCCACCGCGGGCAGCGACGATCCGGTGGCCCGGATGCGCACGCTGGTCGCGCTGCACGTCCTCGCGCACGCCGCCCAGCCGGGCGAAACCCGGGTGGTGGACAACGAAGTCGACGCGCTTTCGGCTCCGGCGCGTGCCCAGGTCGTCGCGCTGCGGGACGAATACGAGCAGTTCTGGGCGAAGGCGATCGAAGACGGCGCCGCGGCGAACGTGTTCCACACCGCACAACCGGCCGTGACGCGGCTCGCATTGCTGGAAATGTGCAGCGGCGTGGCCCGGTGGTATTCCCCGAAGGGCCCGCTCAAGCTCGAAGACCTGGCCACGCACTACGCGGAGCTGGCATTGCGGGCCCTCGGACATCCGGTCGCGGTGCGTGCGCACGACCTCCGGCAATGCCTCGAAGTGGTCGCCCAGGTGTGGGACTTGCCTGTCCAAGAGGGCTTTTAGCGCCGTACGCCTTGCTCAGACGGCGAACGTGGGGGACGCTCGAAGGGTGACTGAGCAAACGATCCAACTCGAACTGGACGACTCGGGTCTCTCTCCTGGCCTGCCCGCGCCTTCAAACCCGCGCGATCAGGTCCAGGACGTGCCGTATCGACCAGTCGAGTTTCGTGACGACGACCTGCCCAGCGCGCTCGAGCGCTGCGCAGTCTGGCTGCGCCAAGCGCAGGAGTGGCTGGGAGAACCGCTCGACGTCCTCGCGATCCACCTAGACTACGACGAGCGACAGGGTTCGCCCTACTACGACGTGAAATTGCTGTGCAACGAGGAGGACCTAGCCGGGGTCCCGATCGCGATGCGCGACAAGAACAAGTCTTAGCACTCGTCATCTCCGCCGCGAAGGCCCTCTCGGACTCCGAGGGGGCCTTCGCCGCGTTCGGGATAGGGGCATGACAAACCTCGGCGCGCCCGGGCAAGATCGGAGGCGGACGAGGGAGGGTATGCCGGTGACCGAAATCGTGGTGCGCTGGTCCGAACCGCTGCCCGCGGAGGACCGCTACCTGAAGCTGCTGGATGACCTGGAGAGAGGCCGCTACGACGCGTACCGGCTCGAAATCGACCAGCGCCGCTTCCTGACCGGCCGGGTGCTCGCGAAGACCCTCGTCGCGGAACGGCTCGGCGGCGGGGCGGAGTCCGTGCGCTTCGACGCGACCTGCGACGACTGCGGCAAACCGCACGGCCGTCCGCGTGTGCCGGGTTCGGACCTCGTGCTGTCGATCTCGCATTCGGGCAATCTGATCGGCCTCGCGGTCGCCGACGGCGTGCCGGTAGGCCTCGACGTCGAAACCGCCAGCCGCAAGGCGGACGCGTCGCTCGTGGAGTACGCGCTGAGCCCGGCCGAGCGGGAAGCGGTCGCGGGCCTGTCGGACGAGGAGCGTTCGGCAGCCTTCTTCATCTACTGGACGCGCAAGGAAGCGGTGATGAAGGCCACCGGCAAGGGGCTGAAGATCCCGCTGCAGAGCATCACGTTCTCCCGCTACGACGCTCCCGCCGAGCTGATGGCCTCCGGTGACGAGGCGCTGGACCCGGCGCGGACCCGGCTAGCCGACCTCAAGGCGGCAGACGGGCACCGGGCGGCGGTCGCGGCGTTGACCTCGGACAGCCTGAGCGTCACCGAGGAGCACTGGCTGCCGTAAGCCTCAGGACGCGCTGTCGTCCAGCCCCATCGCGCCGAGCAGGGTGCGGAACTTCGCGATCGTCTCCTGGTACTCGGTGTCCGGGTCCGACGCCGGCACGATGCCGCCGCCCGCGAAGAGCCGCATCGACTTGTCGGCCACCTCGGCGCAGCGGATCGCGACGGCCCACTCGCCGTCTCCCGCCGCGTCGACCCAGCCGACCGCGCCCGCGTAGTACCCGCGGTCGAACGGCTCCAGTTCCTGCACCAGGTCGCGCGCGGCGACGGTCGGGGTGCCGCAGACGGCCGGGGTCGGGTGCATGGCGGCAGCGAGGTCGAGAGCGGTCACCGAGCGGTCCGCCAGCTCGCCGGTGATGGACGTCCGCAGGTGCCAGATGGCGGGCGTGGAGACCAGCTCAGGGCCGGCCGGGACGTCGAGTTTGCGGCAGAACGGCCGCAGCGACTCGACGACGTAGTCGATCACCAGGTCGTGCTCTTCCCGGTCCTTCGCGGACGCGAGGAGGGCTTCGCCGTTGGCCCGGTCGGTCTCCGGGTCGGCCGACCGCGGCATCGACCCGGCGTGCGGGGTCGTGAACACGGAGTCGCCCGTCCGGGAAAGCAGAAGCTCAGGGGTGGCCCCGACGAGCGTGCGGCCGCCGGGCAATTCGGCGGCGTAAGTGAAGTGGCGCGGGTTGCCGCGCGCGAGGTTGCGCACGATCGCCTCGACCGGGATCGGCGCGTCGAATTCCAGCTCGAGCGCACGGGCCAGGACGGCTTTACGCAGGTCACGGTCGCGCAGAGCGGCGACGGCGGCCCGCACGTTCTCGCGGTGGCCGTCGGCGGAGGGAAGCCGCCGGGTGGCCGCCGGGGCGGGCAGGTCGGCGGCGGGCGGTGCGGCCGAGGCCTCGCCTTGGGCGCGGTGCACCGTCCGGGGCAGCACGAGGTGCCCCGGCGAGGCAGCGCCGGGTCCGGTGTCGAACGGCAGCACGCCGACGGCGAGCGGCACGCCGGAACGGTCCAGCTCAGCGGCAGCCGAGCGGGCGAGGCGGCGTGGGTCGGCGTCGGTGACTGTCCCGAGCGCACCGCGGGCGAGCAGGGCACGCCGGGCGGTCGCGAACAAGAAGTCGCCACGCTGGTAGCGGACGGTGGTCTCGGCCGGGGTCGCCGGCGCGGTACTGGTCGTCACTTCACCAGCGTCTCAGGATCCGGGAGCGCCGCGGGGAAAGTGTCGCCGGTGCAACACCTCGCGCCACCTTCCCCGCGGCCGCCGGATCAGCGTTACTTGAGCGCGTCGATCAGCGCTTCGCGCTGCCGTTCGCCCAGGCCAGCGGCCCGGCGGTCGGGGTCGATCCCCGCCTGCTCGAGCAGCGCGGCGACCTTGACCGCGCCCAGGCCGGGCACCGCCTTGAGAAGCTGCGTGACCTTCGTCTTGCCGACGGTCTTGTTCTCCTTGGCCCGCTTGAGCACCGACTCGATGCTCTCCTTGCCGGACTTGATCGAAGCGAGCAGCTCCGAACGCGCCTTACGAGCCTCTGCCGCCTTGGCGAGGGCCTCGGCGCGCTGCTCCGGAGTCAACGTGGGCAGAGCCAACGTAATGTCCTTTCCTCTCAGGTCTCCGCTTTCGCGGCCGACGGTCTCAGCCGATGCTTGCAGCTGCAAGCGCTGGCCAGCCATCACTTACCACGGCCCCAGTAAACGCCACGTGCCCGCAGTACGCGCAACCGACACGCACTTATCACCCGTCGACGGGCGCGGCGGACCTGCGCGAGGGGACCCCTCGCGACCTGTGAAAACGGCCTCGATGGGCTCATTTCCACCCCCATTACCTCACCCGAACGAGAGTGTATTTCACCGCAGTTAACACAACGCATTTTCTTGTCCCGCAACGGGAATCACGACAGAAGTGGATCATGGAAGCGCGGGGCCGCCACCCGATGGCGGGAGAGGGCCGACAAGCCGTGACCGAACTTGTTCGTGCCCGATCCGGCGGATCCGCATTAGAGTCGGGCGCACCCCAGTTCACCGGCGAACGAGCACCACGGGAGTCACCCATGTTGAGCACGATGCAGGGCGGACAGCTGTCGCTCGCGAAGCTGCTGCGCCACGGCACGAAGGTGCACGCGAAGAGCGAAGTCGTCACCTGGACCGGTTCAGAAGCCCGCCGGGAGACCTATGCGGAGCTCGGCAAGCACGCCGCCCGGCTCGCGAACGCGCTGCGCGGTCTCGGCGTCACCGGCGACCAGCGGGTCGGCACGTTCATGTGGAACAACGCCGAGCACCTCGCCGCCTACCTGGCAGTGCCCGCCATGGGCGCGGTGCTGCACACGCTGAACATCCGGCTGTTCCCGGAGCAGCTGGTCTTCGTGGCGAACCACGCGGAAGACCACGTCATCATCGTCGACGGCACGCTCGTGCCGCTGCTGGCGAGCAACCTGCCGGGGATGAAGACGGTCAAGCACGTGATCGTGGCCAACGGCGACGCGTCCGCGCTGACCGCGCCCGAGGGCGTCACCGTGCACTCCTACGACGAGCTGCTGGCCGGGCAGTCCGACGAGTTCGACTGGCCGGAGATCGACGAGCGGGCCGCCGCCGCGATGTGTTACACCTCCGGCACCACGGGCGACCCGAAGGGCGTCGTCTACTCGCACCGGTCGATCTGGCTGCACTCGATGCAGGTCTGCATGACCGACAGCATGCGGCTCGCCCAGGAAGACCTGGCGCTGGCGATCGTGCCGATGTTCCACGCCATGTCGTGGGGCCTGCCGTACGCGGCGATGATGGTCGGCGCCTCGCTGCTGATGCCGGACCGGTTCCTGCAGCCCGCCCCGATCGCCGCGCTGCTGGCCGCGGAGAAGCCGACCTTCGCCGCCGCGGTCCCGACGATCTGGCAGGGCCTGCTCGCACACCTCGACGCGAACCCGCAGGACATCAGCCACGTGCGCGAGGTGGTCGTCGGCGGGTCGGCCGCGCCGCCGT
Source organism: Amycolatopsis sp. A1MSW2902 (assembly GCF_017312175.1). Taxonomy (NCBI): domain Bacteria; kingdom Bacillati; phylum Actinomycetota; class Actinomycetes; order Pseudonocardiales; family Pseudonocardiaceae; genus Amycolatopsis; species Amycolatopsis sp. A1MSW2902. The sequence goes on along the minus strand of NZ_QJPO01000001.1, from coordinate 8,262,148 downwards.
CGCTGATGCACGCCTTCGAAGAGCGCTACGACGTGCCGATCCTGCACGCGTGGGGCATGACCGAGACGTCGCCGCTCGGCAGCGTCGCGCGTCCGCCTGCCAGCGCGACCGGCGAGGAGCGCTGGGCCTACCGCTACACCCAGGGCCGGTTCCCGGCGTCCGTGGCGGCCCGGCTGATCGGCGACGACGGCGAGGAACTGCCGTGGGACAACGAGGCGGTCGGCGAACTGGAGGTGTCCGGTCCGTGGATCGCCGGCGCCTACCACGGCGGATCCGACATCGACCCGGAGAAGTTCCACGACGGCTGGCTGCGCACCGGTGACGTCGGCAAGATCAGCCCGGACGGCTTCCTCACGCTCACCGACCGCGCCAAGGACGTGATCAAGTCCGGCGGCGAGTGGATCTCGTCGGTCGACCTGGAGAACGCGGTGATGGGCCATCCGGCGGTCGCCGAGGCGGCGGTCGTCGGCATCCCGGACGAGAAGTGGGACGAACGCCCGCTGGTCGCCGTCGTGGTCAAGGAGGGCCAGCAGGCCACCGCCGAGGAACTGCGCGAGTACCTGTCGGACAAGGTCGCGAAGTGGCAGCTGCCGGAGAACTGGACGTTCGTGGAGGAGGTGCCCAAGACGAGCGTCGGCAAGTTCGACAAGAAGCGGCTGCGCGCGTCCTACTCCGAGGGAAAGCTCGACATCTCACACCTCTGAGCGGTAAATCTCCGGCGAGTTGTCGGCCTGGGAAGGGCTTCGTGAGGGAATCTGTTGCAGGCAAGGAGCCCTTCCCAGCACGTCGGAGGAGAACTGGGGATGCAGCAGCGGAGCAGGAGGTCGTTCCTGTCGTTGGCGGGAACGGCGACGGTGGGCGCGGTCGCGGCCGCGTGCGGGTCGAACACCGGGCGTCCGGGGGATCCGCCGCCGTCCACGGCGATGTCGGCGGGAGCCTCGACCCCGTCGCAGGCCCCGAAGGTCACGCTGCAGCAGTGGTACCACGCCTACGGCGAGGACGGCGTGCAGCAAGCCGTCAAGAACTACGCGGCCAGCTATCCGGGCGCGAAGGTCAACGTGGTGTGGAACCCCGGCGACTACGACTCGAAGATCGTCACCGCGCTGCAGAACAGCCCGGTGCCGGACGTTTTCGAGGCGCAGGTGAAGATCGACTGGGTCCGGCAGAACCAGGTGGTGGCGCTCGACGACATCATCGGGCCGGTCAAGAACGACTTCAGCCCCGCCGTGCTCGCCGCGCAGACCGTGGAGGGCAAGGTCTACGGCATTCCGCAGGCCACCGACACGCAGGTCCTCTTCTACCGCAAGAGCATGCTGCAGGCCGCCGGCGTGCAGCCGCCGCAGACCGTGGACGAGCTGATCGACGCCGCGAGCAAGCTGTCGAAGGACGGCGTGAAGGGGTTCTTCGCGGGCAATGACGGCGGGGTCGGCACGCTCACCGGGCCGCTCATGTGGTCGGCCGGGCTCGACTACCTGAAGAACAACAACCGCGAGGTCGGCTTCGACGATCCGCGCGCGGCCGCCGCGTTCAGCAAGCTGCACACGTTGAACGCCAACGGTTCCCTGCTGCTCGGCGCGCCCGCCGACTGGTCGGATCCGGGCGCGTTCGTCGACGGGCTCTGCGCGATGCAGTGGACCGGGCTGTGGAACGTCCCGAAGATCCGCGACGCGCTCAACGACGACTTCGGCGTGCTGCCGTTCCCGAAGCTGGACGACAGCGGCAAGCCGTCGGTCCCGGTCGGCGCGTACGGCGCGATGGTCAACGCGAAGAGCGCGCACGTCAACGAGGCCAAGGCGTTCGTGAAGTGGCTGTGGATCGACCAGACCGACAGCCAGCTGGAGTTCGCCACCCGCTACGGCTTCCACGTGCCCGCCCGGCAGAGCCTCATCGACAAAGCGCAGACGCTGCAAAGCGGTCCGGCCGCGGACGTGGTGAAGTTCGTCAAGGAGAACAGCCACCTCATCGGCGGTCCGGTGTGGACGCAGACGTCGAACACCGCGTTGTCGGACGCGGTCGCGAAGATCGCCAAGGAGGGCGCGGACCCGGTGGCGCAGACGAAGGCCGCGGTCACCGTCGCGCAGGCCGAGCTGAAACGCCTGTTCGGATGAAGCTGTCCCGGAAAACCCGGGACACGCTGGCGTTCTGGGGGTTCGTGGGTCCGTTCCTGCTCGGCCTGGCGATCTTCGCCTACGTGCCGATCGGGTGGAGCCTGTACCTGTCGTTCTTCGACGCGCGCAACACCGTCACCCCCAGCGTCTTCGTCGGACTGGACAACTACGCGCACATGCTCTCCGACGGCCCGTTCGTCGCGAGCCTCGGCACGTTCAGCGTCTTCGCCCTGTTCATCGTCCCGCTGACGTTCGTGCTGTCGCTGGCCTTGGCGGTCGGCGTGAACCAGCTGCGGTTCGCGAAGGCGTTCTTCCGTTCGGTGTTCTTCCTGCCGTTCGCGTGTTCGTACGTGGTGGCGTCGCTGATCTGGAAGACGTCGCTGTTCTCCGGCGTCCGCTACGGTCTCGCGAACACCGTGCTCGGCGTCTTCGGCATCGACCCGGTGGCGTGGACCGGCACCGTGCACCCGCCGCTGTACTGGGTGGTGCTGGTGACCGCCCGGCTGTGGCTGCAGCTCGGCTTCTACATGATCCTTTTCCTCGCCGCGCTGCAGCGGATTCCGCAGCATCTGTACGAGGCGGCGTGGCTCGACGGCGCGAAGCCGGGATGGCAGGTTTTCCGGCACATCACGCTGCCTCAGCTGCGCGCGACGTCGGTGGCCGTACTGCTGCTGAATCTGATCAACGCCTACCAGGCGTTCGACGAGTTCTACAACATCATGGGCGATTCCCGCGGTTATCCGCCGTTCGCGCGGCCGCCGCTGGTGTACCTCTACTACACCTCCCTCGGCTCCGGGGGCCAGGATCTTGGCCGCGGCAGCGCGGGCGCGATCATCCTCGCGCTGCTGATCGCCGTGGTCACCCTCCTCCAGGGCAAGCTCTTCCGGTTCGATCGGAGCGCGACATGATCCGCGCGGTGCTTCGCTGGACAGCGCTCACAGTGTCCGCGATCCTCTTCCTGCTGCCGTTCTACCTGTTGCTGCGCAACGGTCTCGCGTCGCGCGCGGAGCTCACCGCGCCGGGCTGGACGCTGTGGCCGAAGGAGATCCACTGGGAGAACTTCACGAAGCTGTTCGACCAGCAGGACGTGCCGTTCGCGCGCAGCATCGTGAACTCGGTCGTCGTCGCGGTGCTGCAAACCGTGGGCCTGCTGGTGGTGTGCTCGCTCGCCGGCTACGGCCTGGCGCGAGTGCCGTACCGGTACTCGAAGCCGGTGTTCTACGCGGTGCTGGCGACGCTGATGATCCCGACGTCGGTGACGTTCGTGCCGAGTTTCGTGGTGGTGTCGACGCTCGGCTGGCTCTCGGATTTCCGCGGCCTGGTCATCCCTGGCCTGTTCAGCGCGTTCAGCGTTTTCCTGTTCCGGCAGTACTTCCTGGACTTCCCGAAGGAGCTGGAAGACGCCGGCCGCGTCGACGGCCTGTCCCGCTGGGGCGTCTTCCGCAAGATCGTGGTGCCGAACTCGCGGGGCTTCTTCGCCGCGATCGCGGTCATCACCGTGATCGGCAGCTGGAACGCGTTCCTGTGGCCGTTGATCATCGCGCAGTCGCCGGACTCGTGGACGGTGCAGGTCGCCCTGTCCGGGCTGCTGACCGCGCAGAACCCGCAGCTGAACCTGCTGTTCCTGGCCGCGGTGCTGTCGATCGTGCCGATTGTCCTGCTCTTCGCGTTCCTCCAGCGATATCTGGTACGCGGGGTCACCGAATCCGGGTTGAAAGGCTGAAAACCGTCACATCGACCCGCGACCGCGCGTAACGTTTCGCCGTTAGCCGCCGACGACTCACCGTCGCGACAGTCGCAGCAGGAGTGCACCCATGACGGACCCGTATCAGCAGCAGCCTTACCCCGGCCAGGACCCGGCGCAGGGGCATCCCTCCGGACCGGTGCCCGCGCCGGGGTATCCGGCCACGCCTGGATACGGTCAGGCGCCGGTGCCCTACGGGGCGCCGATGTACGGGGCGCCGTACGCGGCTCCGTATCCCGGGGTCACGCCGTTGAAGACCAGCGGGCTCGCGATCGCCGGGATGGTGGTCGGGATCGTCGCGTTGATCTTCTTCTGGGTTCCGTTCTTCGACGTGGTCGCGGCTATTACGGCGATCGGGTTGTCGTGGGCCGGGATGGTGCAGGGCGGGAAGCCTGGGTGGACCGGGCAGGGGATGGGGATCGCCGGGCTGGTGTGCGGGATCTTGGCGGCTATTCCCGCGGTGATCTTTTTGGTTTGGTTCTTTGTGTCGTTGTCTGCTGTTGGGGCTACTTGCGCGTTTTACTGCTGAGGGGGTACTTCGGCTCGTCGCCTGGCGGCGACATCGCTTGTGGTTGCGTGGGGCACCCCGAAGCTTGATTGTGATGACGGTCTGAGGGTGCTTGTCAAGGCGGTAAAGATGCCTTGACAAGCACCCTCAGACCGCATTTTGGCTTCGTATCGGGGTGCGGGGGTGGTGTGGGTGCAACGCTCGTTGGGTGCATCGGTGGCGGTTTCGTTCGGGGTGGGGCTTGCGCCCCAATGTGGCATTGGGTGCATCTGACGCACCCAATGTGGCGTTCGGTGCATGCGACGCACCCAATGCCACATTGGGGCGCATCCCAGGGCGCGGGCGGCGGCGGGGCGAGCCGAGGGCCATGAGGGGAACCCTGAGGGAATCAGAGTCAATGAGGGTGGCCCTCACGTACCCGAAAAGCCGTGAAGGGCCCCTTCAGGGAATCTAAGTCCCTCAAGGAGCCCTTCACGGACTGCCGGGCGCGGGTCGTGAGGGTGGCCCTCGCGTACTGGCGGCCGACCCTGATCTCGCCCTCCGTTCGGCGGTAGTGGCATGCCTCTCGGATGTGACAGAGTCTCCCGCATTGTCACGGCAAATGTGAGAGACCTTCGCGTTCTGCTTCGGCTTAGTTCACCGGCCCGTCATGGGCGTCCGGGAGCGTCGAGGGGCGGCGAGACGGGGAGTGAAAACCATGGCGGAACTGACCAGGCGGGCGTTCACCACCGCGGGGGCGGCTGGGGTGGGGTTGTTGCTGTGCACTCCCACGGCCAACGCGCTGGATCGGGCGTTGAGGCGGACCGCGCAGCGGGCCGTGCGGACTGTGGGGACCACGCTTGACCAGGCTGCTTCCGGGGCGCCCACCGGGTACTCGCGGTTGTCCGCCGGGCCTGGGTGGCCGGTTGCGGTCCGGGCGGATCTCGTGGAGGGCAAGGCCGGGCGCGACGATCGGCGGACTGCGCTCGGGGCGTTCGTGCAGTTCACTGACCTGCATATCACCGACACTGAATCGCCTGCTCGGTTCGAGTATCTGCACCCGTTCATCGGGTCCGCGCATCGGCCGCAGGAAACACTCGGGACCGTCGCGACCAGCGCGCTCGTCAAGCGGGTCAACAGCCTTCGCGCGGGGCCGTTCACCGGGCGGCAGTTCGACTTCGTCATGACTACCGGCGACAACACCGACAACCACGAGCTGCTCGAGCTCGACTGGTTCCTCACCACGCTCAACGGTGGCGCGATCACGCCCAACTCCGGCGATCCGAACCGCTACGAGGGGGTTCAGGCGTCGGGCAATCCGGAGTTCTGGAATCCGGGCACGCGGCTCGCCGACGACTACACCAAGAAGGGCTTTCCGCAGATCCCCGGGCTGCTCGAAGCCGGGATCGCGCCGTTCACCGCGCCTGGGTTGAACCTGCCTTGGTACTGCACGTTCGGCAATCACGACGACAGCGTCGTCGGCACCTTGCCGGAGGGCATTCCGGGCATCGAGGGCTGGTACACCGGCAAATACAAGGTCATCGGCAAGGACGAGAGCAGCGCGCGCAAGCTCGGCACCGCCATCCAACAGGGCAAGAGCGTGCCGCTCGGCGAGTTGTTCGGCGGCGGCACAATTCGCGAGGTCACGCCGGATGCGCGGCGGCGTCCGTTCAGCACTTCGGAGTTCGTCAAGGCGCATCTGGCCGCGAAGAACACTGGACCCGGGCCGGTCGGGCACGGCTTTACCGACGCCAACTCCGACGGGCGCAACGTCTACTACACCTTCCGGATCGCGCCCGGCGTCACCGGGATCAGCCTCGACACCACCACGCAGGGCGGGTTCGCCGACGGTTCGATCGGGCTGGCGCAGTTCAACTGGGCCGAGGCGACGCTGAAGCGCAACAGCTCGACGTACTACGACTTCTTCGGCCGCAAGGTCACCCACTCCGTCACCGACGAGCTGTTCGTCCTCTTCAGCCACCACACCAGCGGCACCATGGGCAACCTCCTGCCCGACGCGCGCCACTTGCTCGATCCGCGGCTGGGCGGCGACACGTTCGTCGCGATGCTGCAGCGCTTCCCGAACGTCGTGGCGTGGGTCAACGGGCACACCCACCTCAACAAGATCACCCCGCACGTCGGCAAAACCCCGGCGCAGAGCTTCTGGGAGATCAACACCGCCAGCCACATCGACTTCCCGCAGCACGCGCGGATCATCGAACTGGCCGACAACCACGACGGCACGCTCTCGGTGTTCACCACGCTCATCGAGGCCGACGCCCCGTACGCCGTGGACTACTCCGCCCGCACCCCCGACGCGCTCGCCTCGATGTACCGCGAGTTTTCCTACAACGACATCCACGCGAACCTCAGCCACGTCGGCGAGGCGGGCGACCGCAACACCGAACTGCTGCTGACTAACCCGCTCAGCTGATTACCTTCGAGGTAATCGACGCCACGCGCCCGGCTGCGGTTGACTGCCCGGCATGACCGACGTCGAAGGCACGCAGCTGTTCCACCAAACGATGCCGTTCAGCGAGCGGCTCGGCATCGAGGTGCTGGAGCACGGCCCGGACCTGGTCCGCAGCCGGCTCGCGTGGGACGAATCGCTGTGCACGCTCGGCGGCGTGCTGCACGGCGGGGCGCTGATGGCGCTGGCCGATTCGACCGGCGCGGTCTGCGCGTTCCTCAATCTTCCCGAGGGCGCGCAGGGCACGACGACGCTGGAGTCCAAGACGAACTTCCTGCGCGGCGTCCGTTCGGGGTACGCCACCGCGTCGTCCAGACCACTGCGCGCCGGACGCCGCGTCGTGGTCGTCGAGACCGAAATCCGCGACGACGACGGCAAGCTCGCCGCGAAAATCACCCAGACGCAAGCAGTGTTGTAGCGGCGGCTCTTTACTTACCCGCTCCGGAAGGCGAAAATCTTTGGCTACCACTGGGGTCTGGGGACGGAGCCGGAATGCGGGTTCGCGGGTTGGTCACGTTACTGTCCATCGTCATGCTCACGGCTGGTGCGGCACAGGCCGCCGCGGAACCGCGGCACGCGCGTAACGACGAGGCCATCGACTACCACGAATGGTCGTCCGGCTCGTTCTTCGCGGGCAGGCTCGACGGGCTCGGCTTCGGCTACGGCGGGCTGCGGATCACGCATCCGGCCGGCAGCGTCGCGCACACCGAACCGGGGCTCGGCACCACGCGCACCTACGACTACGGCACCTGGACGTCGCCGAAGTACCGCCAAGGCTTCGACGCGACGCAGCTGATCGCGTCGTGGAACGCGCGCACCCCGGCCAAGACGTGGCTCGAGGTGCAGGCCCGCGGCCGGACTTCCGCCGGGGCCGAGACCACTTGGTACACGATGGGCCGCTGGGCCAGCGGGGACGCGGACATCCACCGCACCAGCGTCGACGGGCAGAGCGACGACAACGCCTCGGTCGACGTCGACACGCTCGCCACGAAGGCAGGCGTCACGCTGCGCTCGTACCAGCTGCGCGTGACGCTCTACCGCGAGCAGGGTTCGCCGACCACGCCGACGCTGTCCTCGCTCGGCGCGATGACCTCGAACGTTCCGGACCGGTTCGACGTACAGACCACCAAGCCCGGCCGGGCGCGCGGGATCGAGCTGAAGGTGCCGCCGTTCGCCCAGAACATCCACAAAGGACAGTTCCCGCAGTACGGCGGCGGCGGGGAAGCCTGGTGCAGCCCGACCTCGACCGAGATGGTCGCCGAGTACTGGGGCCGCAAGCCGACCGAGCAGCAGATGGACTGGATCCCGGCGGACTACCAGGACCGGTCGGTCGTCTACGCCGCGCGCGGCACCTACGACTACGCGTACGACGGCACCGGCAACTGGCCGTTCAACACCGCGTACGCCGCTTCGCTCGGGTTGCGCGGACACATCACGCGACTGCACGACCTCAACGAACTCGAGGACTACATCGCGCGCGGCATCCCGGTGATCACCTCGCAGTCGTTCCTGGCCAGCGAACTCGACGGCGCGGGCTACGGCACGGCCGGCCACCTGATGGTCGTCGTCGGCTTCACCCAGGCGGGCGACGTGATCGCGAACGACCCGGCGTCCAGCTCGGACGGCCGCGTGCGCACGGTGTACAAGCGGGACCAGTTCGAGAAGATCTGGCAGCGCACGAAGCGGCACACCGAAAGCGGCGCGGTGGCCGGCGGTCCGGGCGGGGTCGTTTACCTCATCACGCCGTGATTATTGGCTGGTTCGCCCGGCCGCCGCGGGGCTAAGGTGCCGTCCGTGACCGAGCCTCCGGACAGTCTGTCGGACCCCCGCGAGCTGCTGCTCGCTTACCTCGACTACTACCGTGACACGCTGCTGCGCAAGCTGGACGGCCTGTCCGACGGCGAGTTGCGCACCAGCAGGCTGCCGTCGGGCTGGACTCCGCTCGAACTGCTCAAGCACCTCGCGTTCGTGGAGCGCCGGTGGCTGCGCTGGGGATTCCTGGGCGAGCACATCGATCCGGTCTGGGGAGAGAACGACCCCGAGACCGGGAAGTGGTCGGTCGGCGCGGAGGAATCGGCGGACCAGATCCGGGCGCTCTTCCTGGACGCGTGCGCGGACTCCCGGTCGATCGTGTCCGGTGCGCAGCTCCAGGACATCGCCCGCGGCGGCGGTCGCTTCGATTCGCCGGAGCGGCCCCCGGCGTTGAGCTGGATCCTCTTCCACGTGCTGCAGGAGTACGCGCGGCATGTGGGGCAGTTGGATGTGGTCCGCGAGCTCGCCGACGGCGCGACCGGCGAATAGCGGAACCGATCCGGGCTATGGCGATATGCGCATGATCCGTGATTAGCTGCGCTCGAGAACGCCGTCGCGGGTGAAAGGTTGTGCGCATGCCGTACGAGGTCCAGGGAGTGGTGTCGCGGGCCAAGGGTGAGCCGGTCACGCTCGAGACAGTGGTGGTGCCGGATCCCGGACCGGGCGAGGCGGTCGTCTCGGTGCAGGCGTGCGGGGTGTGCCACACCGACCTGCACTATCGCGAGGGCGGGATCAACGACGAGTTCCCGTTCCTCCTCGGGCACGAGGCCGCGGGGCGGGTCGACAAGGTCGGCGCGGGCGTCACCGATCTCGCGCCCGGCGACTACGTGATCCTCAACTGGCGTGCGGTCTGCGGCACCTGCCGGGCCTGCAAACGCGGCAAGCCCTGGTACTGCTTCTCGACTTTCAACGCCGAGCAGCCGATGACCCTCACCGACGGCACGAAGCTGTCCCCCGCGCTGGGCGTCGGCGCGTTCCTCGGGAAGACACTCGTCCACAGTGGACAGTGCACCAAGGTCGACGAGCGGGCCGAACCCGCCGTCGCCGGGTTGCTGGGCTGCGGCGTGATGGCCGGCCTCGGCGCGGCGATCAACACCGGCTCGGTCGGGCGCGGCGATTCGGTCGCGGTGATCGGGTGCGGCGGGGTCGGCGACGCGGCCATCGCGGGTGCGCAACTGGCCGGCGCGACCACGATCGTCGCGATCGACACCGACGACCGGAAACTCCAGTGGGCCAAGGACTTCGGGGCCACGCACACGGTCAACAGCCGCGGCCTGAGCGAGGAGGACGTGGTCGCCGCGATGCAGGACGCGACGAACTCGTTCGGCCCGGACGTCGTGATCGACGCGGTCGGCCGCCCGGAGACCTGGCGGCAGGCGTTCTACGGCCGCGACCTCGCCGGCACCGTCGTGCTGGTCGGCGTGCCCACGCCGGACATGAAGCTCAACGACCTGCCGCTGATCGACTTCTTCTCGCGCGGCGGTTCGCTGAAGTCGTCGTGGTACGGCGACTGCCTGCCGTCGCGGGACTTCCCGATGCTGGTCGACCTGTACCTGCAGGGCAGGCTGCCGCTGGACAAGTTCGTCACGGAGCGGATCGGCGTCGACGGCGTGGAGCAGGCTTTCGAGCGTATGCACCACGGCGACGTGCTGCGCAGCGTGGTGGAGTTCTGATCCTTTTCGCCGACGCGGACTATCCGGCCGACCCGTACCCGGGAACCCGGCCGGATTGTTCGTTCGTGCACCTCGACGGTGCCGGCCACGCCCTGGACACCGCGCCGCCGGGGTGGCGTTCGCGCACGCCGGTGCTCGCGTACGGGTCGAACGCGTGCCCGTCGAAGATCACCTGGCTGCGCAGCCAGCTCGGCCTGACCGGGCCGGTCGTCGCGGCGCGCGTGCAGTGCACCGGGCTCGCCGCGGTGTGGGCCGCCGGGCTGCGGCAACGCGACGGCCAGCGCCCGGCAACGCTCACCGCGCTGCCGGGCGTGACGGAGGACCACTTCGTCTGGTTCGCGACGCCGGAGCAGCTGGCGGTGCTGGACGTCTGCGAGGGCCGCGGCAATCGGTACGACCTGGCGATGCTGGACCACGCAGACATCCGGCTGGACGGCGTGCTGCTTTCCGGTGTGCACGCTTACGTCGGTGCCTCGCCGATCCGGTTTCCGTTGCTGGTCAACGGATCCCCAGTTCGCGTCGCCGACGTCGCCCAGGCGGACGCGGCCTCGCTTATCGGCGAACCGGCGGCCGGACACGGTCTCGCCTGCACCGTCCTGCCGCCGGAGCGCACCTTCAGCTGACCCGCGGAATCGCGCGCACGGTGAGGAAGCCGAGCGGTTCCCGAGCGAGTCGGGCGTGCCGCTCCGGATCGACCAAGGCAGCTTCGTCGGACGGACGTCCCTCGCGCAGTTGCTCGATCAGGAACCCGGCCTCGCGCAATTCCTCGCAGGTGCGTTCCAGCGGAGCCAGCCAGTACCGCACCTTCCAGCCGCGGCTCCAGACCTCCTCGATCACCCGGACGTCGAAGTAGTTGCCGCCGTGCCGGAGCCAGTCGCCGGTCGGATGCTGCCTCGACAGCACCAGCGCGCCGCCCGGCCGCAGCACCCGGCGGAACTCGCGCAGCGCGCCGACCCGGTCGTCCACATACTCCAGCGCGAGGGCGAAGAGCACCTGGTCGACCGACGCGTCCGGCAGCCAGCTCAGCGGTTCGGCCAGGTCCTGAACGCGGAACTCGCCCGCCGGCACCCGCTCGCGGCTCAGCTCGACCATGCGCGGGCTGAGGTCGAAGCCGGTCACTCGTGCGCCGCGGGCGGTCAGTTCTTCGGCGTAGAGGCCGGGACCGCACGCGGCGTCGAGGACGTGTTGCCCGGCGACGTCGCCCAGTAATTCGAGGCAGGCCGGACGGTCGTAGTGCGCGTTGTAGAACCCGTTCTGCGCGTGGTCGAGGAATTCGTCGGCGAACACTTCGTATTGCGGAAAGGAACCCACTGCATCGCTCACCCGCGCCAGTCTGCCCGCGCGGGCGCGTTCAGCCGAGCAGTTTTCCGGGGTTCAGGATCCCGGTCGGGTCCACCGCGGACTTGGCCGCGCGCAGCACGTCCAGCCCGATCCGGCCGATCTCCGCCTCCAGGTACGGCGCGTGGTCGACCCCGACCGCGTGGTGGTGGCTGATCGTCCCGATGCCGGTGATCGCCTCGCACGCCGCCGCTTTCGCGCGCTGCCACTGTCCGACCGGATCGGTGTCGTCGCGCGAGGTCAGCACGGTGAAGTACAGCGAGGCACCGGTTTCGTAAGCGTGCGAAACGTGGCACATCACGATCGCCCGGCCCAGCGAGGCCACCAATGCCGCGCGCACCGCGTCGTGCAGTTCGTCCAAATTGGACCAATACGCCGCGGTCTCGAGGGTTTCCACGCACACGCCGAGATCGAGCAACGCGTCGCGCTGCCGAGGGCCGTTGAACCGGCCGTGCCGCCAGGATTCGCCGAGCACCTTGCCGATCCGCACGGCACCGGAACACTTCAACATCGCTGACGTCCGGCGGCGACGCCGAGCGACGTCGCCTTCCCAGCCGACGATCAGCAGGCACGGGTTCTTGATCCCGCGCGCCGCCAGGTACGTCTTGAGTGCCGTGGTCTTCAGCCCGGCGTTGAGCGAGAACGACACGTTCGTCTCGTCCACATCGGACAGCCGGGTGACGTCCGCAAGCGCGTGGTCCTGCGCGAGCTTCCGGACCGCCGCCGCTCCGGCCTCCCAGCCGTCGACGATCCAGCCCTCGTAATGCCGCTGCTCGGGCAACGGCCGGACCCGCAGCGCGACCTCGGTGATCACGCCGAGCGTGCCCTCGCTGCCGACCGCGAGCTGCCGCAGATCCGGTCCGGCCGCGGACGCCGGCGCGACGCCGAGCCGCCACTCGCCCTTCGGCGTGGCCAGCCGGACCCCGGCGACCATGTCCTCGAACCGGCCGTAACCGGACGACGCCTGCCCGGCCGAACGCGTGGCCGCGAAGCCGCCGATGGTCGCGCGCTCGAACGACTGCGGCACGTGGCCGAGCGTGTATCCGTGCGCCGCGAGCAGCCGCTCCGCCTCCGGGCCGCGCACGCCGGCCTGCAGCACCGCGATCCGCGACACCGGGTCCACCGACACCAGCTCGTCGAGCCGCACCAGGTCCAGGACCACCACCGCGGCCTTGTCGCCGCGCAGCGCCGCGACCCCGCCGACCACCGACGTGCCGCCGCCGAACGGGACCACCCCGATGTCGTGCCGCACGCAGATGGCCAGCACGGCCTGCACCTGGTCCGGGTCCGCGGGCAGCAGCACCGCGTCCGGCACCGGCACCTCGTCGCCTGCCCGCGCATGCAGCAGGTCCAGATAGGACAGACCACCGGTGCGGCCGAGCCGCTCCTGAGGATCGACCAGCACGTGGTCCGCGCCGAGAAGTTCCTCGAACTCGGTACGGACGGGCACAGTCAGCGCGGAGTCCGCGACCGGCCTCGGAGCGCCGGTTTTCCCTCCTCGATCCGGGCCGACCTGGCCGATACGCTGGCCAAGCCACCGGACGGCGCGGTCGGGCAGACCGGCCGAGGCCGCGCCTTGTTCGGTCCACGAACGCCGGATGCGGTGGTTGATGAGATCGCTCACGACTACAGTGTGACACATGGACGTCAAACGTCACTCCCGCCCGGGAGCGGCCCCCTCCGCACTCGCGGACGCCCGCAGCCGCCCGACCTCGGCTCGCGTCGCCGACGACGAGCTCCTCGACGCCGCGCGCCAGTGCGTGCTCGCGGTCGGCGTCCGGCGCACCACGCTGGCCGAAATCGCCCGAACCGCGCAGGTCAGCCGCATGACGGTGTACCGGCGGTTCCCCGATGTCCGCAGTGTCCTCGCCGCGCTGATGACGCGCGAGTTCAGCGGCCTGCTGCAACGGGTGACCGAGACCGGCGACCAGACCGCGCACGCGCGCGACCGCATCGTGCACCTGGCGGCGGCCAGCGTCGGCGCGCTCTCGGCCGATCCGCTGTTCCGGACGCTGCTGGACGTCGACGCCGAGCTGGTGCTGCCGTACATCGTCGAGCGGCTCGGTGCGACTCAGCACTTCGCCGAGCACGTGCTCCGAAGCCTGCTCGAAGAAGGGCACCGAGACGGCTCGGTGCGCGTCGCCGGGGTCGCCGCGCAGGCGCGTTCGGTGCTGCTGGTCGTGCAGTCGTTCGCGTTCTCGCTGCGCCCGGCAACCGCCGACGTCGACGAGGCCGCGCTGCTCGCCGAATTCCGGCATCTGGTCGAATCGGGGTTGAAACCATGAGCACCGGATCCCTCAACGCGCGCCGCCGCGAGCGCGAACTGTCCCGGCTGGTCGACGGCGAACGCGTCGACATCCTGGTGGTCGGCGGCGGGGTCACCGGCGCGGGCATCGCGCTCGACGCGGCCGCGCGGGGGCTCTCCGTCGCGCTGGTGGAAGCGCACGACCTCGCGTTCGGCACGTCACGCTGGTCCAGCAAACTCGTGCACGGCGGATTGCGATACCTCGCGAAGGGCGAACTCGGGCTTGCCCACGAGAGCGCCGTGGAGCGCGGGATCCTCATGACGCGCACCGCGCCGCACCTCACGCGCGCGATGCCGCAGCTCTTTCCGCTCTATCCCGGCACTTCCGCTGCGCAGCAGGCGTTAATCGCCGCCGGCCTCCGGGCTGGCGACGGGCTGCGGCGGGCCGCGCGTACCCCGTCGTCCGTGCTGCCCGGGCCGCGCCGGATCCCCGCGGCCGAGGCGCTGGCGCTGTCCCCCGGACTCGCCCCCGGCGGCCTTCGCGGCGCCCTGCTGGCGTACGACGGCGCATTGGTTGACGACGCGCGCCTCGTGGTCAACATCGCCCGTACCGCGGGGTTGCTCGGTGCTCGGATTCTCCCGCGCTTGTCGGCGGTTTCCTTGTCTGGCAACGAGGCTCAGGTAAGTGATGGCACTTCGTCGTACACGCTGCGCGCGCGGCAGGTCATCAACGCGACCGGTGTCTGGGCAGACACCCTGACTGACTCTGTGCAGCTACGTCCGTCTCGCGGATCGCACGTGGTGCTCGCGCCGGACACGGTGCGGGTCGGAGCGACGTCGGTCAACATCCCGGTTCCCGGCGAGACCAACCGGTTCGTGTTCCTGCTGCCGCAACTCGACGGACGGGTCTACTTAGGACTCACCGACGAGCCGATATCCGGCGGAGTCCCGGACGTCCCGACGGTTCCCGAGTCCGATGTGGACTTCCTGCTGTCGACGGCGTCTTCGGTCCTGGACCGCCCGTTGACCGCTTCCGACGTGATCGGTTCCTACGCCGGATTGCGGCCGCTGGTCTCCGGTTCCGCCGGACGCAGCGCGGATCTCTCGCGGAAACACGCGGTAGTCACCGGTTCCGACGGCGTACTCACCGTGGTCGGCGGGAAGCTGACGACGTACCGACGCATGGCCGAGGACGCCGTCGATGCCGCGTTGACGCACGCCGGATTGCCCGCTGGCCCGTCGCGGACCTCGAAGCTGCCACTGCTCGGTGCCGCACCACGCGCGCGACTGTCGCTTGTGGACGCTCCTGCGCGGTTGGTGGCCAAGTACGGCACTGAAGCACCCCGCGTGGCAGCGCTCGGCGAACTGGAGCCGGAATTCGCGGCCCCGCTGTGCGCATCGACGGAAATCACCGCGGCCGAGGTGGTGTGGGCCGTCCGCCACGAGGGCGCGGCGACCGTCGAGGATGTCCTCGAACGCCGCACCCGGCTGGCCCTGGTCCCGGCCGACGCTGAAGCCGCACGCGAGCGGGTGGCGGAACTGGTGGAGAAAACACTGGCCGGACTGTCCTGAAAACCCCGGACAACTACCGGCAAGGCAGCTTGACGGGTCGTTGGGTTTTTGCAACAGTGCGGTCCATGAGCCCGGTGCGGCGTGGCAAGGTGCTGCCGATCCACAACCGGCTGGCGGGGTTGCGTGCGGAGCGCGGGATGAGCCGGGCGGAGCTCGCCGGGGCGGTCGAGGTCAATCCGCAGACGATCGGAGCGCTGGAGCGCGGGGACCATTATCCCAGTCTCGACCTGGCGTTGCGCATCTGCGCGGTGTTCGACCTGCCGGTGGAGGCCGTGTTCAGCCGTGCGCCGCTGGAGGGGGACGCGTGACGCTGGAGATCGACCGGATCAGCAAGCGGTTCGGCACGAAAACCGCGCTCGACGGCGTGAGTTTCACCGCGGCGCCCGGCGAGTTGTTCGGGTTCGTCGGCAGCAACGGGGCAGGCAAGACCACCACGATGCGGATCGCGCTCGGCGTGCTGGCCGCCGACTCCGGCGAGGTGCGGTTCGCCGGGCGGCCGGTCACGCACGACACCCGCGCGCAGATCGGGTACATGCCCGAAGAGCGCGGTCTGTACCCGAAAATGAAGGTCATCGACCAGCTCGTCTACCTCGCCGAACTGCACGGCCTCAGCACCAACGACGCACACCGCGCCGCCGAACTGTGGATCGCGCGGCTTGGGCTCGGGCCGCGGCGCAAGGACGACATCCAGAAGCTCAGCCTCGGCAATCAGCAACGCGTGCAGCTCGCCGCCGCGCTGGTGCACGACCCGGCGCTGCTCGTGCTCGACGAGCCGTTTTCCGGCCTCGACCCGCTCGCCGTCGACGTGCTGAGCGGCGTGTTGCGCGAGAAGGCGGCGACGGGTGTGCCGGTGGTGTTTTCCAGCCATCAGCTCGACCTCGTGGAGCGGCTGTGCGACCGGGTCGGCATCATCCGCGACGGCCGGATGGTCGCGGTCGGCACCGTGGACGAGCTGACCCGCGACGCGGCACGTCGGTTGGTGGTCACCGCGCCCAGCGCCAATCCTGGTTGGGCGACAACGGTTCCCGGTGCCCGCGTCGTCGAAAACCGCGGTAGCACGACGGTGCTGGAGCTGTCGCCGAGCGCTGACGACCAGGCCGTGCTCGCCGCCGCGCTGGCCACTGGCCCGGTGACGGAATTCAGCCACCGCCGCCGTACGCTGGCCGAGCTGTTCCGCGATTCCGTCGCCACGCCGGGAGCACCTCGATGAACCGGATCCGTCCCACCCGCGCGGTGCGGCTGGTGGCCAAACGGGAACTCAACGCGCGGCTGCGCACCCGGTCCTTTGTGGTCAGCACCGCGGTGATGCTGTTGCTCCTGCTGGGTTACGTCACGCTGCAGGTGTTCCTCGCCCACGACCGGTCGACCACGAAAGTCGCGCTCGCCGGGCAAGCGCAGGGCATCGCCACGCAACTGGAGAACAACGACCGGAACCTCAAGATCGTCCTCGTACAGTCCGAATCGGACGGACTCACCCAGGTCCGCGACGGCGACGTCGACGCGCTCGTGTCCGGCAGCGCCTCCCGGCCAAGGGTGACCGTGAAGTCCACTTTGGACTCTAAGCTGCGGACGGCGCTGGACGCCATCGCACAGCAACAGGTCCTGGACGCTCAGCTGTACTCCGCGAACCTCGACCCCGCCGCCGTGCACCAGGCCGTGTCCGCCACCCACGCCGACGTCCAGGCTCTCGAACCGGCGGATCCGCAAGCCCAGACGAAACTCGTGACCGGGATCGTGGTCGCGATTCTGTTGTACGTCAGCATCATGACGTATGGAATGTTCGTCGCGCAGGGCGTGGTCGAGGAGAAATCCAGCCGCGTGGTGGAGATCCTGCTCGCGACGGTCCGGCCGGTGCATTTGCTGCTGGGCAAGGTCATCGGCCTCGGCTTGGTCGGGTTGACCCAGCTCGCGATCCTCGCCGCGGCGGGTTTGGTGGCCGGCGGCGTTTCCGGAGTGTTCTCGATTTCCAGCGTCGCGTTGGGGACGCTGGGCTGGGGTCTCGTCTGGTATCTGCTCGGCTTCCTCCTCTACGCCATGCTGTACGGCGCGGCTGGTGCTCTCGTGTCCCGCCAGGAGGACACGCAGGCCGTCGTCGGGCCGGTGAATATCGCGTTGGTCATCGGCTTTGTCGCGGGGATCAACCTGCTGACGCAAGCACCGCAGGGGGCAGCGACGCGGATCGTGTCGCTGATCCCGTTGCTGTCGCCGGTTCTGATGCCTGCCCGGATCGCGCTCGGCACGGTCGAGGCTTGGGAAATCGCGCTGTCGCTGGTGCTGACGGTCGCGCTGATCGCGGTGGTCACCTGGGCGGGGGCGCGGGTCTACCGGAACGGGGTACTGCGCGTGGGCAGCCGGGTGCGGCTGGTTGACGCGTTGCGCCGTTAGGACCGGTGGACAGTCCCGGGGCCAAGGAGGCCCGGGTGAGTTCGATCCGGCGGACGTGCTCAGTCAGACACTGCCAGTACGCACACGACTGGCGGATCCAAGTCGAGCGTTTCGGTGCGGAGCCGGGAAAAGCCAGCCTCCGCGAGTACCCCGGTCAACTCCTCGACCACCGCGGCCGACGTGACACCAGGCTGCCGTGGTTGAGATACCAGTGCGATGCGCCCGCCAGGACGCAACAACCGGGCCAGTTCGCGCAGCCGGGCAACCGGCTCCGGCCACATGCCCATCGTGTTGACGGCCAACGCGGCGTCGAACGGCCCCTCGCCGAACGCCAGATTCTCGACCGAAGCGCACACCAAACGCACCCGTCCGGCCCGGACCGCCGACCGGTTTCGGTGCCGTGCTTGCCGAATCATCACCGACGAGTGGTCGACGCCGACCACCAGCGCCGCCCGGTCCGCCAGTGCGGCAACGGCCACTCCCGGACCGCAGCCGAGTTCGAGAACCCGTTCGGACGGCTGGATGTCGAGCAACCGCACCGCCCACCGATTGCGCGTCACATTCGACGACCGCCGCCCCATGATCAATCCGGCGACGTGTCCCGGAATCCCGGCCGGCCGGTGAAACTGCGCGATCCCGCCACGCGGGCCCCACCAGCGCAGAGCGCGCTCCAAAACGTTCATGGGGCGAGCGAACCACTTCGAGTACGCTTGAAGTCAAATGACTGCCACCCTGTCCATCAGCGAACTCGCCGAGCGCACCGGCGTACCGACGAGCGCGCTGCGTTACTACGACGAACTCGGTCTCGTGCGCCCGGCGGCACGGGAAGCGGGCCGGCGGCGTTACGGCGAGTCCGCGGTCAAGGACGTCGGTGTGCTGCTGTTCTTCCAGGAAATCGGCTTCACGCTGTCCGAAATCGGCCGTTTCCTCACCGGAGAACAGCCGGGTCGGCAGGAAATGATCGACGGCAAACTCGCCGAACTGACCGAGCAGCAACGCCGCATCGAGGTCGCCCGCGCCGCGCTCGAACACGGACGACACTGTCCGGCCAGCGATCCGCTGAAGTGCCCGCGGTTCTGGACGATCATCGAGGAACGGCAACGCGGCCTGTCGCTGGCGGAAAGCCACGAACGGGCGCATGACACTAAGACCCCGTAATCGCCCCGTACCGCTGCAACGCGACCTGCCGCTCTTCCGCGTGGTCCACGATCGGCTCCGGATACCCCTCCGGCCGCTCCTTCAGCACGTGCACCGCTTTCCCTTCCACGCCACGCAATTCCGGCACATACCGGCGCACGTAATCGCCCTGCGGGTCGAATTTCTGGCCCTGCGTGGTCGGATTGAAGATCCGGAAGTACGGCGCGGCGTCTGTCCCGGAGCCAGCGACCCATTGCCAGTTCAGTTGATTCGACGCCAGATCGCCGTCCACCAGATGTTTCATGAAGTGCCGCGCGCCCCACCACCACGGCAGATGCAGGTCCTTCACCAGGAAACTCGCCACGATCATCCGGACCCGGTTGTGCATCCAGCCTTCGGCCAGCAGCTGCCGCATTCCGGCGTCGACGATCGGGTAGCCGGTCCGGCCTTCGCACCACAGCGCGAACATCTCCCGCGCGGTTTTCCCGGTGTCGTAACGCATTCCGTCGAACCGCCGGTCGTAGTTCTGCCGCGCGGTTTCCGGTCGGTTCCACAGGACGTCGGCGTGGAACTCGCGCCAGCACAGTTCGGACCGCAACGCCTGCGCGCCCTCGGAGCGTTTCCCGGCCAGGTCGGCCAGCATCGTCCGCGGATGGATCGCGCCCCAGCGCAGGTAGGGCGAAAGCCTGGTGGTGCCACCATGATCCGGACGATCGCGTTCAGTCGCGTAATCCGCGAGACCGTCGGAAAGGAACTCCTGCCACACCGCCAACGCGGCGTCCTCCCCCGCTGGCGGAAGCTCGCACTCCACCTCCGGAGTTTCCGGCAAAGGATCCGAAGAAGAAGGCTTGACCCAGTCCACAATAGACACATCGGTGTCCGCCGGACGGGGCCAGCCGTGCTGCGCCCAAGCGCGGTAGAACGGAGTGAACACCCGATACGGGGTACCGTCCGGTTTCGTGACCCGCCCCGGCGTCACGGCATACGGAGAACCTGTCGGAACCCACTGAATTCGATGCTCTGCCAAGGCTTCGGCCACGGCATCGTCACGCTCGCGTCCGTATGGTGCGGTATCCGCGGAGACGTGCACCGCTGCCGCCCGGATCTCCTGTGCCGCGGCCACGACCTCCCGCACCGGATCGCCGTGGCGCACCATCAGCCGGCCGGACAACGCTTTGTCCAGATCCCGCAAGGAATTCAGGAGGAACGCGACCCGCGGCGAACCGGCTGGTTTGAGGAGCCGGTCGTCGAGCACGTACAGCGCCAGAATGTGCTTGCTGTGCTTGGCCGCCTCGAACAGTGCGGCGTGGTCGGCCAACCGGAGATCCCGGCGGAACCACAGCACGACCGGCGCTTCCATCGTCATGCCGTACAACGATAAACGCCCCGCCGCGCAACAGCACGGCGGGGCGTTTCACCAAGCAGCGGCTCAGCGCTCCGACATCGGGGTGTAGTCCCGGGAGGCGTAGCCGGTGTAGATCTGGCGCGGACGGCCGATCTTCGTCTGCGGGTCGTTGATCATCTCGCGCCAGTGCGCGATCCAGCCGGGGAGCCGGCCGAGCGCGAACAGCACGGTGAAGAACTTCGTCGGGAACCCGAGCGCGCGGTAGATCAGACCGGTGTAGAAGTCCACGTTCGGGTACAGCTTGCGCTCGACGAAGTAGTCGTCGGAAAGGGCGGTTTCCTCGAGCTTCTTGGCGATGTCGAG
This sequence comes from Amycolatopsis sp. A1MSW2902, assembly GCF_017312175.1. Classification (NCBI taxonomy): domain Bacteria; kingdom Bacillati; phylum Actinomycetota; class Actinomycetes; order Pseudonocardiales; family Pseudonocardiaceae; genus Amycolatopsis; species Amycolatopsis sp. A1MSW2902. The sequence continues at coordinate 8,241,469 of NZ_QJPO01000001.1, read as the reverse complement.
CAGCTGGTCGCCGCCCTTGAGCTTGCCGAGGATCTCGTCCGCGGTGTTCTTGATGATCTTCGCGCGCGGGTCGTAGTTCTTGTAGACCCGGTGCCCGAAGCCCATGAGCTTGACACCTTTTTCCTTGTTCTTCACGCGGTTGACGAACGTCGCGACATCGCCGCCGTCGTCGCGGATGCCCTCGAGCATCTCCAGCACCGCCGCGTTCGCACCGCCGTGCAGCGGGCCGAACAGCGCGTTGATGCCCGCCGAGATGCTGGCGAACAGGTTCGCCTCGGACGAGCCGACGAGCCGCACCGTGGAGGTGGAGCAGTTCTGCTCGTGGTCGGCGTGCAGGATGAACAGCAGGTCGAGCGCCTTCGCGACGTCCGGGTCGACCTCGTACGGCTCGGCAGGGAAGCCGAACGTCATCCGCAGGAAGTTCTCGACCAGGCCCAGCGAGTTGTCCGGGTACAGCAGCGGCTGGCCGACGGACTTCTTGTACGCGTACGCCGCGAGCGTCGGCACCTTCGCCAGCAGGCGGATGGTGGACAGCTCGACGTTGGGCTCGTCGAACGGGTTCAGCGAGTCCTGGTAGAAGGTCGACAGCGCGGAAACGGCGCTGGACAGCACCGGCATCGGGTGCGCGTCGCGCGGGAAGCCGGAGAAGAACGCCTTGAGGTCTTCGTGCAGCAGGGTGTGCCGCTGGATCCGCTCGGTGAAGTCGGCCAGCTGGGCCTCGGTCGGCAGCTCGCCGTAGATGAGCAGGTAGGACACCTCGATAAAGGTGGACTTCTCCGCCAGCTGCTCGATCGGGTAGCCGCGGTAGCGCAGGATGCCCGCATCACCGTCGATGTAGGTGATGGCCGACGACGCGGCGCCGGTGTTGACGAACCCGGGGTCGTAGGTGATGTACCCCGTCTGCGCCAGCAGCTTTCCCAGCTCGATCCCCGGCGCGCCCTCGACCGGGTTGACGACCTTGAACTCGTGCTCGCCACTCGGCAGGCGCAGCGTCGCGGTTTCGCCGCCGGACTGCCCCGCATTCGTCGCGTCGGACATGCAGGTCCCTCTCACGTTGGGCACGGGACGGCGGCGCCTGCAAGGTTCCGCAGTAGCCACGTGTTCACGCGAGGAAACACGCGCCTCGCTGCACACCGCCCCGCTGGGTATGAATTCACCACTACGCTAGTCGAAGGGTGGGTCAGTCCGCACTCGCTGCGTTGCCCCAAAAGGCCCCATTGGGACCAGGTTCACACGGTGGCCGCCATATCCGCGGCGGTCGGCGGCTCCGCTCCGCTGCGAGAGACCGTGATCGACGCCGCTTTCGCCGCATAAGCAAGCGCTTCGGTCCACGCGCCGGCGTCGAGTGCGGCCAGGTCGCGCACGGTGCGCTCGTGCAGCCAGGCGAGCAACGCGCCCTGCACGGTGTCGCCGGCGCCGATCGTGTCCGCGACCTCGACCTTGCGGGACGGAACGTGTGCCAGCTCACCAGCCGAAGTGATCACAGACAAGCCGTCCGCGCCCCGGGTGAGCACGACGGCGTCCACACCGGACTCCACCCACGTTTTCGCGGCGGCCACCGGGTCGGCCCCCTCGGCGAGCCACGCGGCGTCGTCGTCAGAGATTTTCAACAGCCGCACGTCGGGCAGCCACGAGGCGAAACGCGCGCGATAGGCCGCCGGGTCGGCGATGAGCGCCTCCCGGATGTTCGGGTCGAGCACGGTCAGGGTCCCACGCGCGGATTCGCGGCGCAGAATCTGCTCGTACGCGCTCGCGCCGGGTTCGAGCACCATGCCGAGCGTTCCGAGCGACAGCGCGGTGGTTTCTTCCGGCAGCGCACCGGGATCGGAAACCAGCCGATCGGCGGTTCCCTCGACGTAGAAGGTGTATTGCGCGGCGCCGCGTTCGTCGAGCGCGACGACGGCGAGCGTCGTCGGCTCGTTGCCGCGCTGCAGCAAGGAAGTGTCGACGTTCGAAGCGGTAAGGCGATTCGCCAACGCGACGCCGAACCGGTCGGTGGAAATCCGGGACAGGAACGACGCGGGAACGCCGAGCCGGGCCGCGGCGAGCGCGACGTTGTATGGACCACCGCCGAGCCGGGGCAGCAGCGCGCGCAGCCCACCGTCCACAGTGGAATCCAACGGTTCGCCAGGAACGAGGTCGACCAGCGCCTCTCCACCCACCACGATCACAAGCGGCGAGTGTAGAGGAACGGGCTCTGACAATTCCTGTCCCGATGCGGACAAATCAGTTCTTGTCGAGCCCGCCGAGCAGAAGTTCGCCGAGCGCGGTGAAAGCTTCCGCGTCGGACACGTCGGTGCGCCTGCCGAGCACGCCGGTCTGAATGCCCTCGATGATCAGTCCGGTCATTTCGGCCACGAGCCGCGCGTGCACGTCGCGGAACACTCCGTCGGCGACGCCCTTGTCGATGAACGCGCGGATCCGGCGCGCGGCGGCGCGGCTGTTGAGCTGATAGGTGTCACGGGCGGGCGCGAAGGCGGCGATGTCGGCCATGAACTCCGGCGACGCCCGGTTCAGGTGCTCGGAGACGCCGGAGAGGTACTCGCCGATCAGCTCGCGCGCGTCGTCGATGCCCGCGATCCGCTTTTCCAGGCGTTCGGCGGCGTCGCGGAAGAAGTGCGCGACGACCTTGACCGCGAGCTGCTCCTTGCTCGGCGCGAGCGCGTACAGCGTCGACTTCGAGCAGCGGAGCCGGGCGGCCAGGTCGTCGAGCGTGAAGCCGGCGAAGCCCTCCGCCAGGAACAACGCCTCGAGCTCGCGCAGCAGCGCCTGCTGCCGCGCGGTGGGCCGGCGACGGGCTTCAGGGGTGGACATCACGTCACTATCTCCTACCGATCAGGGACAGTCCCGCTCCGGATACGGTACTCTCAATCATCCGTCAGTACTGTTTTCAGTACCGCCGCCTGGGAGGAAGCCATGCCGGTCGACCGTCTGCTGCCGACGCCGGAGTCCGAAGACCTGCTCGCACTCGTCACGGAAATCGCCCGTGACGAGCTGAAACCGCGCGCTTCGGCCGACGAGGAGGCCGAGAAGTTCCCGCGCGACCTGTTCACCCTGATGGGCAAGTCCGGACTGCTGGGCCTGCCGTACCCGGAGCGCTGGGGCGGTGCCGAGCAGCCGTACGAGGTCTATCTGCAGGCGCTCGAGGAGATCGCCGCCGCGTGGATGAGCGTCGGCGTCGGGCTGTCGGTGCACACGATGTCCTGCTACGCGCTCGCGCACTACGGCACGGAAGAACAGCAGGACCGCTGGATGCCGGACATGCTGGGCGGTTCGCTGCTCGGCGCGTACGCCCTGTCGGAAACGCACGCCGGCTCGGACGCGGCCGCGCTGTCCACCCGCGCGCGGCTTTCCGAGGACGAGTACGTCGTCAACGGCACGAAAGCGTGGATCACCCACGCCGGAGTGGCGGACTTCTACACCACGATGGTCCGCACGAGCGACGACGGCGGGCACGGCATCTCCTGCCTGCTTGTCGACTCGTCGACTCCGGGCCTGTCGGCGGCTCCGCGCGAACGGAAAATGGGCCTCACCGGGTCCCCGACGGCGCAGATGCTGTTCGAGGACGCCCGGGTCCCGGCCGACCGGCTGATCGGCGGCGAGGGTGCCGGCCTGAAGATCGCGCTGTCGTCGCTCAGCTCGGGACGGCTCGGGATCGCCGCGTGCGCGGTGGGCCTGGCGCAGGCGGCCCTGGACGAGGCCGTGGAGTATGCGAAGGGCCGCACGCAGTTCGGCCGCCCGATCGCGGATTTCCAGGGCTTGGAGTTCCTGCTGGCGGACATGGCGGCGACGGTCGAGTCGGCCCGCGCAACCTACCTGGACGCCGCTCGCCGCCGCGACCGCGGCCTGGACTTCCAGCGGCATTCGTCGATCGCGAAGCTGGTGGCGACGGACGGCGCGATGAAGGTGACGACGGACGCGGTCCAGGTCCTCGGCGGTGCCGGGTACACGCGGGACTTCCCGGTGGAGCGGTACATGCGGGAGGCGAAGGTGCCGCAGATCTTCGAGGGGACGAACCAGATCCAGCGGATGGTGATCGCGCGTTCCCTGAAGAACGCCTAGTCTTTTCTGTCGTCATAAGCCACGCGGGCGGCCTGCACGCGGCCCGCGTTGGCTTTCGACCAGTCGGCGATCGCACTGGTCAAGGCCCCGACGTCCCGGCCCAGATCGGTCAGCGCGTACTCCACGCGCGGCGGGATCGTCGGGTAGATCGTGCGGGTGACCATTCCGTCGCGTTCGAGGTTGCGCAGCACCTGGGTGAGCGATTTCTGTGTCACGCCTTCGACGCCGCGGCGCAGTTCGGTGAACCGCAGCGGGCGTTCGTACTGGCGGAGGAGACCGAGGACGTAGAGCGTCCACTTGTTCGCCAGCACGTCCATCACGGTGCGCGAGGGACACGCTTTCGCATACTTGGTATCCATTGGGTACCTATGGTTCGTTGAGGTGCCTTCTTCACAGACGATACTGGCGGCGAGCAGTCTTGGTCGCATGATCTTGGTTACCGGTGCCACCGGAAAAATCGGCAGCGAAGTCGTCCGCCTGCTCGGACCTGTCCGGACGCTCGTCCGCACCCCTTCGGGCGGGGCCGATGAGGTGGTCGGCGATTTCGACCGGCCGGACACCCCCGACGCGGCACTGCGCGGGGTCGACACCCTCGTGCTGATCGGGCCCGCGGTGGCGTCGCAGCTGACGGTGCTCGACCGCGCGGCCGCGAACGGAGTGCGGCACGTCGTGCGGGTCACCAACCACAAGGCTGTTGACGATTCGCCAGTCGCCCGGCGGCGGGAGCACGCGCGGATTGACGCGCACCTCAAGGCGTCCGGGATGGAGTACACGCTGCTGGCGCCGAACTTCTTTATGCAGAATCTGCTCGCCCTCGCACCGGAGATCGCGGCGACGGGCGGCTTTTCTTCGTCCGTGGGCGATGGCCGGATCGGAATGATCGACGCCCGAGACGTCGCCGCCGCGGCTGCCACGATCGCGACGGCCCCGGCGGAGCATGCCGGGCGGACGTATCTGCTGACTGGGCCGGAGTTGGTCACGTTCGCCGACGTGGCCCGGGAGTGGGCTGCGGTTACCGGCCGCCCGGTGGAGTACCGGCGGATTTCGGCTGCGGAGCACCAGGCGGTGATGGAGTCGAACGGGGTGCCGGAGGCGGGGTCGAATGCGCAGGTCTTCGAGCTGCTGGCGGCCGGGGACGGGGCTTGGCTGAGCGACGATTTCGCCGCGGTGACCGGGGGTTCGCCGCGGGGGTTGGGGGCGTTCCTGGCGGACTGTGTTGGCGGAAAGTGTCGTACCCCTCGCTTACCGTGAGCGGCATGGACACCAGGACACTTCCGCGGCAGTTGCTCTCGATCAAGGAATACCTCGCGCTCGGCGAGGTCGAGCCGGGATTCACCGAACTCGTCGAAGGCCGTCTGGTCTTCTCTCCGTCGCCGGGCGCATGGCACAACCACGCGACGTACGCGCTCGCCTTCCAACTGCATGATCAGCTGCCGGACGAGTTTTCCGTGGTGCCACGCGTGGATATCGATCTAGGGCTCGCGCCGGACGGGGCACCAGGTTTTTCCCGGTGCCCCGATCTCCTGGTCACCACGTCTGCCGCGATCGCCCGGACTCCCGAGGAGGACGCACTCCGCGCCGAAGACCTCGTCTTGGTGGTCGAAGTCGCGACGCCGGGGTCGAAACGCACCGACTACGTTATGAAGCACAAGGAGTACTCCGACGCCGGAATCCCGTTCTACTGGATCCTCGACCTCGACGACCCGGTCTCCCTGGTCGCCTGCCACCAGGCCGGGGAGCTCGGCTACCGGAGCTCCCCCGCCGTCACGGGGAAATTCCGCACCGCCGAGCCGTTCCCGTTCGAGCTGGACCTCACCGCGCTGCTCGGTTGAGGCGGCCGGCCAGGCCGCCTCAACCGACCTCAGCGAGCTTCCCGGTACCGCCGATCCGCCGAAACGCCCTCGCCGGTCGTCTCGTCGAAGTGGTAGGCCTCCTGGCCCCGCACGAACACCCGCATCGCGCGGTTCATCACGTCCAGCGGGTCGCCGGACCACAGCACCACGTCCGCGTCCAGGCCGGGCGTCAGGGTGCCGATCCGGTCGTCCAGTCCGAGCATCTGCGCCGGGTGCAGCGTCAGGGCCTTCAGCGCGGTCTCCGGGTCCAGGCCGTCCTTCACCGCCAGTGCGGCTTGGTACACCAGGAAGTTGATGGGGATGACCGGGTGGTCCGTGGTGATCGCGATCTTCACCCCGGCGCGCGCGAGGATGCCGGCCGAGCGCAGGGTGCGGTTGCGCAGTTCCACCTTGGACTTCGTGGTGAAGAGCGGGCCGAGGATCACCGGGACGTCGCGTTCGGCCAGCAGGTCCGCGATCAGGTGGCCTTCGGTGCCGTGGTTGATCACCAGTTTGTAGCCGAATTCGTCGGCCAGCCGGATCGCGGTCACCATGTCGTCGGCGCGGTGCACGTGCTGGTCCCAGTACAGCTCGCCGTCCAGGACCTTCGCCAGGGTTTCGTTCGTCAGGTCCGTTTCGAACGGTTTGCCCTCGGACCGCGTGTGCTCGCGCTTTTCCTGGTAGTTGCGGGCCTTCGTGAACGCCTCGCGCAGGATCGCGGCCACCCCGAGCCTGGTCGAGGGCGTGACCTTCTTCTCCCCGTAAACCCGCTTCGGGTTCTCGCCCAGCGCGCTCTTCACGCTCACCTGCTCGGCGAACACCATGTCCAGAATGGACCGGCCCCACGTCTTCACGCCGATGGTCTGCCCGCCGATCGGGTTGCCCGACCCCGGCTTGATCACCACGCTCGTGACGCCGCCCGCCAGCGCGTCGTCGAAGCCCGGTTCGTACGGGTCGATCCCGTCGATCGCGCGGAAGCGGGCGCCGTTCGGGTCGGTCATTTCGTTGGTGTCGTTGCCCGCCCAGCCCTCGCCGTCCTCGTGGACGCCGAGGTGCGCGTGCGCGTCGATGAATCCCGGCAAGACCCAGCTGCCGGACGCGTCCACCAGTTCCGCGTCCTCCGGCACCTCGACGTCGGCCTCAGCCCCGACGTGGGTGATCCGGCCGTCTTCGATGAGCACGGTGCCGCCCTCGATCGGAGCGGCGCCGACGGGGACCACATAGCCCCCGACAATCGCCTTGTAAGCCATAGTTTGACACGCTAACGAACTCACCCGGGTTCGCGCATCCGGGGTTTTTCCAGGTGCACCAACTGATAGTCCGCCTCCGGCGACCGATGCGTCTCGCGGTAACCGAGCTTTCGGTACAAATAGAGCGGCCCGGCCGAACGTTCGCCGGTGAACAGCCGGAACACCGTCACCTCCGCCGGGGTCGCCTCCTCCGCGGCTGCCAGCAGCGCGGTGCCGAGTCCCTCGCCCTGACGATCCGGCGCCACCACGAGCCTGCCGATCTCGCCGACCGGGCCGGACACTCGCATCCGCACGCTCGCCACGAGCCTGCCGCCGTCGCGGAATCCCCAAACCGTGATCGACGGGTCGGCGATGGCCGCGCGCACGTCGTCGAGGGTGTCCAGCAACGGCGGCAGGTCGAAGTTCTGGTGCGCCCGCGCCTCGGTGATGTACGCGGCTTGCTGCAGGGTCAGCAGTTCGCCCGCGGCGGCCTCGGTCAGCAGTTCGAGTTTCACGGGACCCGGATTCCCCAGCTGCCCGTCCACGACGTCGCCGGTTCCAGTTCGATCAGGTCGGTGCCGGTGTTGAGCGCGTCCGCCGGGCAGGTCATCGGCTCGATCGCGACCGCGCGGCCGCGGCCGACCAGGTCGTCCGGCGTGAACACCTGCACCCAGCGGAAGTCCGGACCGGTCCAGACCACCAGCTGGCGGTCGCCGTGGGACAGCACGTAGTGGTGGGTGCCGTCCGCGGCCAGTTCCGGCCCGCCGAACGCGGTGTCCAGGTCGACGCCTTCGAGCAGCTTGCCCTGCCGGAAGTCGTATTCGGTGCCCTCGACGTCCTGCTCGTCCGCGTACGGCATCTGCTGATCGCCCTCGTACGGCCGGACGCGCGTGGCGGGCAGCGTGAGGGTCAGCTCGTCGGTCGGCGCGTCGCCGATCCGGAAGTACGGGTGGGTGCCGACGCCGACGCCGATCGGCTTCTCCCCTTCGTTGCGGATTTCGTGGGTGATCACGAGCTCGCGCGGCTGCAGGTCGTAGGTGATCGTCGCGCGCAGCGGCACCGGCCAGCCGGGCTGGACCTCGACGTCGATGGCGAGCGTGATCGACGTTTCGGCGTGCTCCAGCAGCTCCCACTCCTGGTGCCGGGTCAGGCCGTGGATGGCGTTGCCGCGCGCTTCCTCGGTGATCTCCAGCTGCTGCTCTTCACCCTCGAACTCCCACCTGCCGCCCTTGGTGCGGTTCGGCCACGGCAGCAGCACCTGGCCGAGTCCCTTCGGCGGTTTCTCGTCCTCGGCGAACGTCTCGACATACGGCACTCCGCTGATCTCGAACGCACGCAGTCCGGCACCGATCTCGGTGATGACGGCGCGCGCGTTGCCGCGGGTGATCTCGAACTGCTCTCCGGTGGGGTTCGCCATGGCGCTGAGATTACCGATCGGCCGCGCCGCGCGGGCACGCCTCGAAACTAACTAGACCGGTCGTCATAGTTTGAGCTACGGTAGGCGCATGGTCAACCGCACCGACACGCGCCGCCGGATGCTCGAATCGGCGGCTGAGCTGTTTCGCACCCAGGGCTACCACGCCACCGGGATGACCCAGCTCGTGTCCGAAAGCCGGGCCCCGAAGGGCTCGCTGTACTTCCATTTCCCCGGCGGCAAGGAACAGCTGGCCGCCGAGGCGGTGCAGCTTTCCGGGGAGCGGCTGGCCGGGCAGTTCCGCGAAATCACCGCTGGCGCACCGGATCCGGCCACTGCCATCGATCTCATCGTCACCGCACTCGCCACCTCACTGTCCGAATCGGACTATCGCTGCGGCTGTCCCATCGCGACTGTCGCGTTGGAAGCCGCCGACAGCGAGCCAATCCGTGCCGCCTGCGACCAGGGTTACGAAGGCTGGCTGCGGGATATCTCCGCCTACTTCACCTCGCACGGCCTCGCCGAGGACCGTGCCGCTTCGCTGGCGACGATCGTGCTGTCCGCGATCGAAGGCGCGCTGCTGCTCGCGCGCACTCGGCGGGATACCGCGCCGCTGCAGGCCGTCGCCGCCCACCTGCACACCACCGTCGAACGGGAGTTCGCCTAATGCGCGTACACCACTTCAACTGCGGCACCATGCGTCCGATCGGCGGCAAGCTGGTCGACGGAAAACCCGGGCTGCTGCGCCGCGCCACCCTCGTGTGCCACTGCATGCTGGTCGAAACCGGCACCGGACTGACGCTCATCGAGACCGGAATGGGTTCGCCCACCGTCACCGACGCCGCGCGCTGGCTCGGTCCGCGCTTCCTGCGCACGTCGAATCCGATGACGGACGAAAGCGAAACCGCGCTGAGCCGCATCCGCGCGCTGGGCTTCGACCCGGCCGACGTCCGCGACATCGTCCTCACCCACCTCGACCTCGACCACGCCGGCGGCCTCGTCGACTTCCCGCAGGCGCGCGTGCACGTCTACGGCAAGGAACTCGACGCCTACCGCGCCGGAAACCCGCGGTACCGCGATGTCCAGTTCCGGCACGGTCCACAGTGGAAGTCCTATTCGGACGCCGGCGACAGCTGGTTCGGCCTCGACGCGGTCCGCGAGCTGGACGGGGTCGAGGGCGTCGCGCTCGTGCCGCTCGCCGGGCACACCGTCGGACACGCCGGGGTGGCTGTCGACACCGGGTCCGGCTGGGTGCTCAACGCGGGTGATTCGTATTTCTTCCACCGGGAGATCGACGCCGAGCCCTATTGCCCGCCTGGATTGGCTATGTTCGAACGGCGGGTCCAGACGCTGCCCGGGCCCCGGCGCGAGAACCAGCGCCGGTTGCGCGAGCTGCGCCGGGACCACGCCGACGAGGTGACCGTGTTCGCCTCGCACGACCTGACCGATTTCGTCCGGCTCAGCGAGAGGAGCACGGTATGAAGGTGCACCACCTCAACTGCGGCACGATGCGTCCGCTCGGCGGCAAGGCGCTCGACGGCCGCCCCGGGATGCTGCGGCGCAGCACGATCGTGGCGCACTGCCTGCTCGTGGAGACCGCCGACGCGCTCGTGCTGGTCGACACCGGGTTCGGCACTCGCGGGGTCACCGAATCGCGGCGCTGGCTCGGCGGTCCGTTCATGGCGATGGTCGGGGCGAAGCCGACCATGGAGGAAACCGCGGTGGCGCAGATCCGCGCGCTGGGCCACGATCCCGCCGACGTCCGGCACATCGTGATGACCCACCTCGACGTCGACCACGCCGGCGGGCTCGCCGATTTCCCCGACGCCACCGTGCATGTCCGCACCACCGAACGCCGCGCGGCGGACAACCCGAAGAGCTTCCCGGAGAAAACGCGATACCGGGCCGAGCAATTCGCGCACAGTCCACTGTGGAGCACCTACGACGAGGCCGGCGAAAACTGGTTCGGCTTCGACACGGTGCGGCCGCTGCGCGGTCTGCCGCCGGAAATCCTGCTCGTCCCGCTGCCCGGGCACACGCACGGGCACTCCGGCGTCGCGGTCGACACCGGCGACGGCTGGCTCCTGCACGCCGGCGACGCGTACTTCTTCCACGGCGAAGTCGCCCCGGTCAGCCCGCATTGCCCGCCCGGCATGCGCGCGTTCGAGGTCCTGAACCAGATGGACGGCTCCGCTCGCCGCGCCAACCTCGCCCGGCTGCAGACCCTCGCCCGCGAACACCAGGACGAGGTCTCGGTGTTCAGCGCGCACAGCCCGGTCGAATTCCAGGCACTGCGCCGGAATACCGCGCAACCCTCCGCGAGTTGACTACCCGCATGACGCGCATCCGGTACGTCGGCGGTCCGACCGCCCTCATCGAGTACGGCGGGACCCGCCTGCTCACCGATCCCACCTTCGACGGCCCCGGCGATTACCCGATCGGTGCCCGGAAGCTGGCGAAAACCGCTGGTCCCGCGGTCACCGCGGCGGAGGTCGGCGAGGTGTCCGCGGTGCTGCTTTCGCACGACCACCACCCGGACAACCTGGACGCGGCGGGGCGGGAGTACGCCCTCGCCGCCCCGCTCGTCCTGTCCACCGCCTCGGCGAGGGAGCGGATCGGCGACCCCGTGCGGGCGCTGGCGAACTGGGAGTCGTACAACCTCGGCGGCGTCCGCGTCACCGGAGTGCCCGCGCAGCACGGGCCCGACGGCAGCGAGCATCTCGTCGGCGAGGTCACCGGTTTCGTGCTCGAAAGCGAGGGCCAGCCGACCGTTTACGTCAGCGGGGACAACGCTTCCCTCGACGTGGTGCGGCAGATCGCCGAGCGCTTCGAGCGGATCGACATCGCCGTCCTGTTCGCGGGCGGAGCGCAAACTCCGCTGGTCGGCGACGCCTACCTCACGCTGCCCAGCGACGACGCGGCTGAGGCGGCCCGGATCTTGAACGCGCGTCAGGTGGTCCCGCTGCACTTCGAGCACTGGGCGCATTTCACCCAGGGCCCGGACACCCTCCGACCGGCTTTCGCGCAGGCCGGGCTCGAGGAGCGGCTGCATCTGCTCAAGCCGGGAGAAGAGGTCAGCTTCCAGTAAGCACGAACCCTCCGTCGACGGTGATCACCGCACCGGTGACGAAACGGTTTTCCATCAGGTACACGTTGGTCGCCGCGACCTGCTCCGCCTCGCCGACCGATTTGGTCAGCGTTCGTTCCGTGAACGCGGCGACCATCGCGTCCAGCTGCGGTTGCGGAAGACCGTCCCACATCGGCGTGTGGACCGGCCCCGGGCGAACGGTGTTGACCCGCACCGGGGCCAGGTCGACGGCGAGACCGCGCGCCAGCCCCTCGACCGCGCCGACGGAACCGGCCGCGAGCGCCGCGCCAGGCGTCGGGCGGACGCCGATGATCCCGGACGTCAGCACGATCGAACCGCCCGGGCGGATCTGCGGCGCGGCGTGCTTCACCGCGCTGACGACTCCCCAGAAACGGACGTAAAACAGGCTCTGCACGGTCTCGAGAGGCAGCTCTGTCCAAGGCCGCTGATCCAGCGTGTCACCCGCGGTGTACACGAGATGGTCCAGCGCGCCGACGTGCTCGAACAGGGCCGCGACGTTCGCTTCGTCGCGTACGTCGGTGACGAATCCTTCGCAGGAATCCGGCAATTCCGCGAGCGCCGCGTCCAGCCGTTCCTTGCCGCTCGCCGCGATCGTGACGGCCGCGCCCGCTTCCGCGGCGGCCTGAGCGGTCGCCAATCCCATCCCCGAGCTGCCGCCGATGACGACAACCCGCTGGTCAAGCAAAGACATGTGGGGTCCTTCCCGAAGGTGATGACTCAGTGAGACATCAACAGTAGCAGTGATGACCCACTGTGTCATCACTGCTAAGATGGCGGCATGCCGCGCTGGGATCCCGAAGCCAAGGAGCGGCTCCGCGCGGCCGCGCTGGAGCTGTTCGCCGAGCACGGCTACGACAACGCCACGGTCACGCAGATCACCGAGCGCGCCGGGCTGACCCGCCGGACGTTCTCGCGCTACTTCGCCGACAAGCGCGACGTGCTGTTCGCCGGGTCGGAGCGACTCCCGGACGCGATGGCCGACGCGGTCCGACGCGCCGACCCCGCGCTGCCGCCGTTCCAGGCGGTATTGGCCGCGATGGTCGACGCTGGCGATTTGTTCGCCGGCCTGGTTTCGCATGCCGCGCAACGCCGGGCGATCGTCGCGTCCAGCCCGGAGCTGCAGGAACGCGAGCGGACGAAACTCGCGGCTGTCACCGCCGCGGTCGTCGAAGCACTGCAGGAACGCGGGGCGACCGAATCGAGCGCGAAGATGCTCGCGCAGGTCGGTATCGCGATCTTTCAAACCGCGTTCGAGCGATGGACCGAACAGCCCGATGGCCCGAATTTCGCCGAACAGGCGCGGAAGGCGGCCGACGAACTCGCCGCCCACCTCACCCCGTGATCAGGCTTTCTCGCGCACCAGCGTCGAATCTTCCAATTCCACTTCCGCGGTCTGTTTCGTCCGACCGGTCATTCGCAGCACCAGGTAGGCCACCACGAGCAGGACGAAGAAGGGGATTCCGAACTTCCACGCCGGGTCAAGCCCTTCGATCCAGAACGTCGAAATCAGTACGGTGGCAAGGAAAGCGATCACCACGACGTTCACCACCGGCGCGCCCCACAACCGCACCGGCGACGGCGGCAGCCCGGCGCGGCGACGGCGGATCCGGAACGCCAGGTGCGTCACGAGAATGATCATCCACACGACGAGCGCGGCGAAGATCGAAATGCCGAACAGCACGAGGTACGCGTTGGAATCGGAATTCTTGGACAGGATGGTCGCGATCACCAGACCGGCAGTGGACAGCACGAGCGCGTTGCGCGGCACTCCAGAACGCGTCAGCCGTCCGGCCCAGGCCGGGGCGAATCGGTGCTCGGCAAGGGAATGCAGCATGCGCGTCGTGAGATAAAGGTTGGTGTTCGCGCTCGACAACGCGGCGGTCAGGACCACGAAGTTCATGATCGTTGCCGCCGCCGGAACGCCAGCAGCCTGGAAGACGCGGACAAACGGGCTGGCCGTAATGGACCCGCCTTCGCCGGTGACCGTCCACGGCACCACCAGCACGACGATGAGCATCGCGGCGACGTAGAAGATCGCCAGCCGCACCACCATGGCCCGGGCCGCGCGCGGAATGTCGCGAGTCGGGTTTTCCGATTCGGCCGCGGTCACCGAAACCACCTCGGTGCCGATGTAGCTGAACAGCACGAACACCATGGCCAGCAACAGACCGGACACGCCGTTCGGCAGGAATCCGCCGCCCGCGCTGAGATTCGCGAGACCGGGCGCGGGCGCCTTCGGCAGGCCGAAGAAGACGAGAATCAGGCCGAGCGCGACGAACACGAGAATCGCGCACACCTTGATCATCGCGAACCAGTACTCGAACTCGCCGAAAATGTGCACCGCCGCGCCGTTGACGACGATCACCAGCAGCGAGAACACCGCGACCGGAACCCACAGCGGAATCTGCGGCCACCAGAACTGGACGTACACGCCGGCCGCGATCGTCTCGCCGCCGATCGCGATCACTTGCATCGCCCAATACGCCCAGCGCACCACGAATCCGCTGCCCGCGCCGAGATACTTGTGCGCGATGCTGCCGAACGCGCCCGCGGCCGGGTGCACCACCACCATTTCCACCAGCGCCCAGGAAATCGCCAGCGCGACCAGTCCACAAAGGACGTAGGCGAGCACCACGGCCGGTCCCGCGTGCGAGATCGCCAGGCTCGATCCGAGGAACAGGCCGGTGCCGATGGCCCCGCCGATTCCGATCATCGTCAACTGCCTGCTGCGCAGCCTCCGCTGCAACCGGTTCGGGGACGGGGACTCGGCCATGTCTGCTCCCTACTGGCTCGCCCGGTACTCGGCGATCGCCGCGACGACGGCGTCGAGATCGGACTCGACGTTGTAGTAGTGCAAGGACATCCGCAGCACGTCGCCGCGGGCACTGCACACGATCCGCCGCCCGGCGAGGAACGCTGCCAGCGCGTCGGGATCCCGGTCGGCCAAGGCGACGAGCGGACCGCGTCGCGCGTCGTCCAGCGGGGACCGAAGCTGTTCCCCAGCGTCGAGCAACCGCTGCTGCAGCTGCCCGGTCAACAGTCCAATGTGGTCACGGACCCGGTGCGCGTCCACCTGGTGCACCAGCTTCAGCCCGGCGACCGCGCCGTACGCGGACGGGATCGACGGCGTCCCGGTCTCGAAACGGCGCGCATGCTCGGGGTAGTCGAGGTGCCGCGGGTCGAATTCGAACGGGTTCGTGCGGCCGAACCAGCCGGTCAGCGGCGGGGAAACCGCGTCGCGCAAGCCTGGCCGCACGTAGAGGAACGCGATCCCGGAGATTCCGAGCAGGTATTTCAGGCTGCCGCTGACGAGGTAGTCGCAGCCGAGTTCGGTCACGTCGACCGGCTCGACGCCGAGCCCCTGATACGCGTCGACAAAGCTCCGCGCGCCGTTTTCCCGGGCCAGCGCGGCGACTTCGCGCACCGGGAAACGCAAACCGTTGGCGTAACTGACCAACGGGACGGACACCAGTCGCGTCCGCTCGGTGATGAGCGCGGCGTAATCCTCGGTGTCGACCAGCCCGTCGTGGTGCGCGACGAACTGAACGTCCGCGCCGCGCCCCTGCTGAGCGAGCCAAACATGGCCCAGCGAAGGGAATTCGAGGTCGGTCGTGACAATTCCCGGCCGTTCCGACCACGTCTGGGTGGACGCGACCTGGTACGCGCCTTCGGACGCGGACGGCACCACGGCGATGTCGTCCGGGTCCGCGCCGATCAGCTGGGCGAACAAGGCCCGCGCCTCGGCGACCTTCGCCATCCACTTGTCCCACGGCGCCCCGTGCTCGCGGATCGTGTGCTGGAACTCGAAAAGCTCCGCGGTCAGCACGTCCGACAGCGCGCCCTGGCTGCAGCTCGCGAGGTGCACCGAGTCGGCGAAGGCGGGGAAATGCGCCCGGAAAGCGGCTGGGCTGGGCTGGTCGGTCACGACACTCCGTTCCTTGACTGGCGGGCGACCGGTCCGTTCGCCACCGTAACGGCGCGAGCACCGTGCGTCGATGCTCCGTCTGGCTCCAGACGCCCTGGTCGGGGCTCCGCGTTCACTCTGACTGATCTCTGGCAGCTATTCCGTCAGTGCTGCTGAAACCGGTACTGTAGATATGGCCTTCCGCGCTGTCAACGACCGTCAAGGATCCGCAATAGCGCGCCCCGCGACCGAGAGGACGCACCGATGAGCACCCCCGCCGAAACCGGGGTCGACCAGCTCCTGACCCAGCTCGCGCAGGGCCGGCTGCGGATTGTCGACCTCACCAACAAGCTCAGCGCCGCCACGCCGACCCTGCAGTTGCCCGAACCGTTCGCGAACCTGATCGACTTCAGCCTCGAGTCCGTCAGCGAGTTCGACGATTCCGGACCGCTGTGGCGGCACAACAACATCCACACCGGCGAGCACATCGGCACCCACCTCGACGCGCCGCGGCACTGGATCTCCAACCGCGACGGCGCGGACGTTTCGGAGCTGCCGGTCAGCAGGCTGATCGGCCCCGCGCACGTCCTCGACATCTCCGCGCGTGTCGCCGACAATCCGGACTTCCTGCTGGAGATCGCCGACATCCAGGCATGGGAGGCCGAGCACGGACCGTTGCGCGAGGGCGGCTGGCTGGTCGTGCACTCCGGATGGGATCAATACGCCCAGGACCGTGACGCGTTCCTCAACTTCTCCGACGGAGCCAGCCACACGCCCGGCATCTCGGCTGCCGCGGCGAAATGGCTTGCCGAGGAAACGCCGATCGCCGGGTACGGCGTGGAAACTGTCGGCATCGACTCCGGGAACGGCTTCGCGCTCGACCCGCCGATGCCCGCGCACCACCATTTGCTCGGCGCGGACAAGTACGGCATCACTTCCCTGCAGAATCTCGGCTCGCTGCCGCCGACCGGCGCGCTCGTCGTGGTCTGTCCGCTGCCGATCGTCGGCGGGACCGGCAGTCCGGCGCGGGTGCTCGCGGTAACGCCGGGAGTTGAGTCGTGAACGTTGCCCAAGCCGTCGGGATCGCGTTGGCGCGGTTCGGCGTCCGCAAGGCGTTCGGCGTGGTGGGGAGCGGGAATTTCCACTTCACCAACGGCCTGATCCAGGGCGGCGCCGAGTTCGTCGCCGCTCGGCACGAGGGCGGCGCGACCACGATGGCCGACGCCTACGCGCGGTGCAGCGGCGAGGTCGCGGCGGTATCGGTGCACCAGGGCTGCGGGCTGGGCAACGCGACCACCGGGATCGGCGAGGCGGCGAAGAGCCGGACCCCGCTGGTCATCGTCACCGGCGAAGCGACCGATCCGCTGTCTAACTTCCACATCGACCAGGACGCGCTCGCTCGGTCCGTTGGGGCGAGCAGCATTCTGGTGCGGTCAGCGAAAACCGCGCTGGCCGACGTACGACGAGCGTTCACGCAAGCTCGGCGCGATCGGCGCACTGTCCTTTTGCGACTCCCGTTGGAAGTGCAGGCCGAGCCGTTCGATGAAAGCCTCCTCGATGGGCTGACCGCGATCGAGGCACTGCCGCAACCGCGCGCCGCTGAGGAGGACGTGAAGGCGCTCGCTTCGCTCCTGCAGCGAGCCGAGCGTCCGGTATTCCTTTGTGGACGGGGTTCCCGGAAAGCCCGGGCCGAACTGGTCGCGCTGGCAGACCGTTGCGGAGCGTTGCTTGCCGAGGGTGCGGTCGCGAAAGGACTGTTCGCTGGCGAACCGTGGGCGATCGGGGTGTCCGGCGGGTTTTCGTCTCCGCTGACGACTGAGCTGATTCAGGGCGCGGACGTCGTCGTCGGCTGGGGATCCGCGCTCAATGACTGGACAACCGCGCACGGACGGCTGCTCTCCCCGGAAACCACATTGGTGCAGGTCGATCTGAAGTCCGCCGCGCTGGGCCGGAATCGGCCGGTCGACCTCGGCATCGTCGGCGATGTCGCCGGTACCGCCGCGGCGGTGTCCGAACAGGTCGAAGTCCACAATGGATATCGCAGCGACGAGCTCAAGGACCGGATCGCTAGGGAAATCCGGTGGCGCGACAACGAACACGACGACGCCGGGACCGCCGAGGTCATCGACCCGCGGACGCTGTCCGCCGCGCTGGACGAACTCATTCCGGCCAACCGGGTCGTCGGTGTCGATTCCGGGAACTTCATGGGCTACCCCACGATGTACCTGGACGTCCCGGACGAGAACGGTTTCTGCTTCACCCAGGCGTTCCAGTCGATCGGCCTCGGACTCGCCACCGCGATCGGCGCAGCACTCGCCCAGCCGGACCGCTTCCCGGTCGCAGCGTGTGGCGACGGCGGGTTCCTGATGAGCATCGCCGAACTGGAAACCGTCGTCCGGCTGAAGCTGCCGATGCTCATCGTCGTCTACAACGACCACGCCTACGGTGCCGAGGTGTATTTCTTCGAGCCCGGCGGACATCCGGCCGACACCGTCACCTTCCCGGACACCGACCTCGCCGCCATTGCGCGCGGTTACGGCTGCGACGCGGTCACCGTCCGCACCAAGGAAGACCTCGACGAGGTCGCGACGCGGGTCGCCGCCGGGCTCGACCGTCCGCTGGTGGTCGACGCGAAGATCGCCGGGTTCAGCGCCTGGTGGCTCCAGGCCGCGATGACGCACCACTGAGCGCCCGCTTCACCAGGAGGTTCACCACCCACAACACGAGGCCTACGGCGAGCAGGATGCCGGCCACCTGGTAATCCTGCGCCGGGCGGCCGGACAGCGGGCTGACCAGGTACAGGCAGAACACCGCGGCCAGCACCGGCACCACCGTCGGCGCGCGGAAATGCTTGTGCGCCACCTTGTCCTTGCGCAGCACCAAAAGCGCGATGTTGACGATGGCGAACACGACCAGCAGCAGCAACGCGGTCGTCCCGCCGAGCGCACTGATGTCCACAAAGGACACCAGACCGATGGCGATGACGCTGGTGAAAATGATCGACACCCACGGCGTCCGGCGAGTCGGGTGCACGCGTCCGAACACCGGCGGCAGGACGCGTTCGTTCGCAAGGCCGTACAGCAGACGGCTGGCCATCAGCATGTTGATCAAGGCGGAATTGATCACCGCGAACAGGCCGATGGCGGAGAAGATCTCGCGCGGGAAGCCCGGTGCGCCAATGTCGAGCACCCTCAGCAGCGCGTCGCTCTTCGCACCGGCCAGTTCGGCGGCCGGGACCAGCAGCGAGGACGTCACCGAGACGAGCACGTAGGTCGTCGCGGCGATGACCATGCCCCACAGCATCGCGCGCGGGAAAATCCGCACCGGGTCATGGCATTCCTCGGCCATGTTCACCGAGTCCTCGAAACCCACCATCGCGAAGAACGCCAGCGACGTCGCCGAGGAGATGGCGACCAGCCACGTCTTGTCCGCGGTATCGATCTCGACCAGCCGCGACGGTTCGCCGTTCCCGTTCAGCACCGCCCACACGCCGACGCCGATGATGATCAACAGCCCGGACAGTTCGATGCAGGTGAGGACAACGTTGGCCTTCACCGATTCGCCGACGCCGCGGAAGTTGATCAGCGCCAGCAGAAGCACGAACGCGATGCCGACCAGCACCGTCGGCAGTTTCACGAACGCCGCGAGATAGGTCGCGCCGAACGCCACCGCGGCCGACGACGCGGACGTGATCCCGGAGCACATCACCGCGAACGCGACCATGAAGGTCAGGAACGGAACCCCGAACGCCTTGTTCGTGTACAGCGCCGCGCCCGCCGCGCGCGGATACTTGCCGACCAGTTCGAGATAGCTGAACGCGGTCATGAAGGCGACCACGAACGCCAGCAGGAACGGCAGCCACAACGCGCCGCCGACGCGTCCGGCCACCTGCCCGGTCAGCGCGTACACGCCGGTGCCGATGATGTCGCCGACCACGAAGAACAGCAGCAGCTTCGGGCCCATGACCCGCAGCAAAGCCGGTTCGGCGACCTTGGATGTGCCCTCGCTCACGTCCGTCATGGGCGATTAGTGTGCCTTGTCCGGACGCTTACGGGAAGTCGGCCGTCAGGCCTTGGTGACCGCCGTGTGCACGAGCGGGGTCATCATTTCCTTGGTCATCTTGACCGGTCCGGTGTAGTTGACCAGCACCGGAACCCCGTTGGACACCTTGGCCGCGGCGAGCGTGGCGGTCTTCTGCTCGTCGGTGTAGAAAACGGCGCCGTCCGGGAAGCCCGGCACGTCGACCGCGCCCGGCTTGGCCTTCTTGATCGCGGCGATCATGTCGGCGGGCTTGGCGTTGCGGCCCTCGTAGCGGGTCACCGCGAGCGCACCCGCGGTCTTGCCTTCGACGACGTATTCGCAGCTCGTGGCCTTGCCGCCGTTGCTCGGATTGTCGTGGGCGGGTCCGGCCTTCGAGGTGATGTTCGGGATCTTGATCGCCTTGGAGACGTCGTCGGACGGCAGCAAGGAGCAGGTGTCGGCGGCCTTGGCGGCGGGCGCGGACGAGGAGGCCGGCGCCTTGCTCGCGGGCGGCGGGGTCGGTGCGGCGGCCTTCTGCTCACCAGAAGAGCAGGCGGTCAGAACAGCGGCGGCGGAGATCAGCAGAGCGATCGGATATGCACGCATATCGGGCATGCTATTCCGAACGGAGTAACACTACTGTCAGTGGCCCTCTTCGACCGGAGCCTGATACCGCCAGAACCCAGGCAGAACAGCCAGCGAAGCCACCACCAGCACGATCACCAGCAGCCCGCCGCCGGTCGCCGCGATCCTGGTCCCCCACGCCGCCGCGGACCAGCCGTGCGTGAGGTCGGCGATCCGCGGCCCGCCCGCGACGACCACGGTGAAGACGCCCTGGAGCCGTCCGCGCATCTCGTCGGTGGTGGCGGTCTGCAGGATCGCCTGCCGGTAAACCGAGCTGACCATGTCCGCCGCACCGCCGAGCGCCATGAAGATCACCGCCAGCCACAGCGAATGCGCGAGCCCGAACGCGGCCATCGCCGCACCCCAGCAGCAGATCGCGATGACGACCGCCGCGCCCTGCCGCTGCACGCGGTGCAGCCAGCCAGAGAACAACCCGATCAGCATCGCGCCCGCGGGCAGCGCGGCGTAGAGCATGCCGAGCGCCGGACCGCCGCCGGGCGGGTCGCCGAACGTCCGCTCGGCCATCTCCGGGATCAACGCGCGCGGCATGCCGGCGACCATCGCGATAATGTCGACGACGAACGACGCCAGCAGCACTTTCTGGTGCGCCAGGTAACGGAATCCGTCGACGACCGAGCCGATCCCCGCCCGGCGCGTCCCCTCGCCGAGCGGCGGGATCGAGGGCAGCCGCCACACCGCGATCAGCGTGATCGCCAGCGCGCAGACGTCCACCAAGTACAAAGTGGACAGTCCGATCACCGGGATCAGCGCCCCGCCGAACAGCGGCCCGAACACCGCGCCGAACGTCGCCATGGTGGTGTTGAGCGCGTTCGCCGACGGCAGGAGCGGAGCGGGCACCAGCCGCGCGACGACCGCGCCGCGCGTGGGCATGTTGATCGCGAAAAACGCCTGGTTCGCGGCGAGCAGCCCGAGCACGAGCCACACCGAATGCATCCCGGTGAAGGCCTGGAGCCACAGCAGCGCGGAGGTGATCGCGACGCCGACGTTGGTGACGAGCAGCAGCTTCCGCCGGTCGACCGCGTCCGCGATCGCCCCGCCCCACAGCCCGAACACGAGCAACGGAACGAGCGCGACCGCACCGGTCAGCCCGACGTACCCGGACGATCCGGTGATATCGAAAACCTGCTTCGGCACCGCGACCGCGGTGAGCTGCGACCCGACCGCGGTCACCGCGGTGGACATCCACAGCCGCCGAAACGCCGGAATCCGGAGCGGACGAGTGTCGACAACGATCCGGCCGAGGAGCTTGCGAGCCCCGGTACGGGGCGGGCGTATCCCCGGTTCTGAAGTCACGAGCTATCAGCTTAGTTGTGCTAACGAAGCTGGCGCAGGTGATTTTCCCCGCACGGAGGCCCGCGCACCCTTGGGGAAAGTCCGTGAGGGCCACCCTGAGGGAATCAGATTCCCTCAGGGTTCCCCTCACGACCCTCGACGGTCCCGCCACCCACCGAACCGCAGCCGATGCACCCAAAGCGAGGCACCCACACCTCCCCCGCCCCCGATACGAAGCCAAAAACGCGGCGCTGGGGTGCTTGTCAAGGCATCTTTCCCGCCTTGACAAGCACCCCAGCGCCGTAGTCACACTGAAAAATCGGGGTGCCCCGCCTCACCGCCGGACGCAATGTCGCCGCCAGGCGACGAGCAGCAACGATCAAGGAGCCAACCGCTCCACATGCCACCCGTCATGAGTCCGGTGAAACCGCAACCGGTCGTGCATCCGATCCTCGCGCCCCTGCCAGAACTCGACAAAGTCCGGCCGAATCCGCCAACCACCCCAGTGCGGCGGAGCCGGGATCTGCTCGACATCGCCGAACCGGCGCTCAATATTGCGCAGCGCGTTGTCCAACGCCCGCCGCCCCTCGACCACGCGCGACTGCGGCGACGCCCACGCTCCCAGCTGCGACCCGCGCGGGCGCTGGGCCCAGTAGGCGGCCGTCTCGTCGGCGCTGACCTTCTCGACCTCGCCGCGGACCGTGACCTGGCGGTGCAGCGGGTACCAGGGGAAGGTGGCCGACGCGTAGCGCGTCGCCGTGAGGTCGTGGCTCTTCGCCGACGTGTAGTTCGTGTAGAAAACCACTCCGCGTTCGTCGAAGCCCTTGCACAGCACCGTGCGCGAAGAAGGCCTGCCCTCGGCGTCGGCGGTCGCGAGCACCATCGCGTTGGGTTCCGCGAGTGCTTCGGACACCGCCTGGCTCAGCCAGCTTTCCAGCTGGTCATGCCACGTGGCCGCGAGCGCCGACTCGTCAAACGGCGCGCTGTCGTAAGCCACCCGCATGCCAGGCAGCCGCACGACCGCCTCGTCGATCTCCGGTGTCATCCGGCCCAACCTCCGTTACCCCTGGTGAGGGTGTCGAATCACGGCTATTCAGCGACGGTATTGGGTCGCCGGTCCCGGCGAAACCCACCGAACGGTGACTCCTGCCACGCCTGGCCGCCATCCGCTGTTCACCTGCTGGTCCGGGATCGATCCAGAGCTGTGGCCGTCACGACGTCGGGGGCCAGGGCAGTGGTCAGCATCCCGCCCGCGGCCAGCGGCGTCCGCGACCACCACGGGCCTGACTCCGCCGGGCCGCATCCGCGGCCGAACTCGATCTCCGTCACCAGCACCCGATGTCCGGCCAGCACGGCGAGGCTCGCGTCCAAAATGGCGTCGCCGACGGTCTGCGTCTGCCGGAGTGCCGGAACTCCGCCGCAGGTCACGTGCACTGTGGAGGACAACCGGCCCGGACGTTCGCCTTCCCTGCCGAGGACGAGGACCTCGCGGGTGTGGAACCGGGCGTCGGAGGCCAGGTCGGCGCGCAGCACGGCGACGTGGTCGGCGCGGGCGGTGACGACGGTCGGCTCCGGCAGGTATGCGAAGGAACCGCCGGGCTCGACGACGACCTCCACAGTGGACAAGCTGGGCACGTCGCGCAGACCGGGCAGGGCGAGGGTCGCCGCGACGCCGGACAGCTTCAGCTCCGCACCCGCCCCGACGTGGATCTCGAGCCGCAGTTCGTCGCCGCCGAGCGGAGCGGTGGCCGAGTTGACCAGGTGCACCACCGCACCGCGGCCGCGCTGGCGACGCGGGACGAGCGTCAGCGGCGCCATCGACTTCAGTTCTCGCAGCACCGTCCGCCCGTCGTCGCAGGCGGCGACCAGGCGTGCGTGGGCTTTCACCCCTGCCGGACCGGCACCAGCGAGCGCACCCAGTCCGCCACCGCGGGCGCGTCCGGAGTGTCCACTAGGGACTGGGTGAACACCGGGAGGTCGCCGCGCATGTGGTGGGCGTCGGAGGTCATCACGGTCAGGTCGGCGCCGACCAGCGGGGCGAGGTCGGTTTTGTTGATCACCAGCAGGTCGGCCGTCGTCACGCCGGGGCCGCCCTTGCGCGGCACCTTGTCCCCGCCCGCGACGTCGACCACGAAGATCTGGCTGTCGGCCAGGCCGCGGCTGAACACCGCGGTGAGGTTGTCGCCGCCGCTTTCCACGATGACCAGTTCCAGGCCCGGGAACTTCTCCTCCAGCCGTTCGACTGCGTCGAGGTTCGCGGTGATGTCGTCGCGGATCGCGGTGTGCGGGCACGCGCCGGTCTGCACCGCTTCGATCCGCTCCGGGTCCAGCACGCCCGCCCGGCGCAGGAAGTCGGCGTCCTCGGTCGTGTAGATGTCGTTGGTGACCACGGCCAGATTCAGCTCTCCGCCGAGCGCGCGGCACAGTGCGGCGGTGAGTGCTGTCTTGCCGCTGCCGACCGGGCCGCCGATGCCGATCCGGTACGCCCGGCCGGCGGTCGGCGCCGCGGCGTAGTGGTCCGGTTCGGCGGCGGTCGGGTCGAAGTTGACCGCGTGGAAATGCCCGTGACCGTGTTCAGCTGGCAAAGAGACGCACCTCTTCCTGGTGATGCCGAGCGTGTTCCTCGGCGAACAGATCCAGCGCCGGCGACGCTGGCGCGGGCAAATCGGCCGGATCGGCACCGGCGGTCTCGGCGGCCTGGCCGCTGACTTCGCGCAACGGTCCGGCCAGCCGCGCGACCACCGCGTTCACGGCGAACGGATCCAGCCCGAGCAGGCGAACCGCCGCACTCGCCGGGCCGCTCACAGCGAGGTAAGCGATCGCCATGGCCGCGTCGAACGGACTGCCGCCGCTGATTCCGACGAGCGCGCCGCTGACGATCGGATGGTGCGGGCGCGGCGTCTCGGCGAGCAGCTGGGACAGCACTGGCGACGGCCACGCCGCACGTCCGGCTCGCGCGGTGCCGCGGCCTTGCGCTCGCGACGCTTCCCGTTGCGCGAGCGAGGGCGTGCGGGCGTCGAGTTCCTGATCGAGCCGTCGCCAATGGACACTCTCGACAGCCCGCGCCGCGGCGTGCGCTGAGGCAGCGGCGAACGCGGCGGCGAGAAATCCCGCGGTACGCAACCGTCCAAAAAGGAATCCGGGCAGGTCGCGTTCGGACCGGACGAGACCGCGTGCGGCCACCTCTTCGAGGCCGCCGGAATGCACGTGCCCGCCGCCCGGGAACCGGGAGTCGGCGAGAATGAGAGCGACCGGGTCCATCAGAACAGGAAATACCGTTGTGCCATCGGCAATTCGGCCACCGGATGCGGTTCGATCAGTTCCCCGTCCACGCGGACCGCGAAGCTGTCCGGATCCACTCGCACCTCCGGGGTCGCGTCGTTCAGCACCATGTCGGCCTTCGTCCGGCGGCGGGTGTTGGCGACCGGCACCAACGGCCGGGCGATGCGGAATTGCTCCGCCAAACCGGAATCCAGCGCTTCCGGAGCCACGAAATGCAGACTGGACGCGGCCGCAACCGCAGGTGCGGAACCGAACATCGGCCGCGCGAGCACCGGTTGCGGCGTGGGAATCGAAGCGTTCGCGTCCCCCATCGCCGCCCACGCCGGGAAACCGCCCTTCAACACCACATGCGGGCGCACGCCGAAGAACTTCGGTTCCCACAGCACCAGGTCGGCGAGCTTGCCGACCTCCACCGAGCCGATCTCCGCGTCCATTCCGTGCGCGATCGCCGGGTTGATCGTGTACTTCGCGACGTAACGACGGGCGCGCAGGTTGTCCGCGGCACCATCGCCGGGAAGCGCGCCGCGGCGACCCTTCATCACGTGCGCGGTCTGCCAGGTCCGGATGATCACCTCGCCGATCCGCCCCATCGCCTGCGAATCGGAACTCATCATCGAGATCGCGCCCAGATCGTGCATCACGTCCTCGGCGGCGATCGTGCTCGGCCGGATCCGGCTTTCCGCGAACGCGAGATCCTCGGGCACCGACGGGTTCAGGTGATGGCACACCATCAGCATGTCGAGGTGCTCGTCGAGAGTGTTGACGGTGTGCGGTCGGGTCGGATTCGTCGACGAGGGAAGGAAGTTCGCCATTCCGGACACCTCGATGATGTCCGGCGCGTGCCCGCCGCCTGCCCCCTCGGTGTGGTAGGCGTTGATCGACCTGCCGCCGATCGCCTCCACAGTGGACTCCAGAAACCCGGCCTCGTTGAGCGTGTCCGTGTGGATCGCGACCTGCACGCCGGATTCGTCGGCGACCGTGAGGCAGGCGTCGATCGCGGCCGGCGTCGAACCCCAGTCCTCGTGCAGTTTGAACCCGCCCGCTCCGGCCGCCAATTGCTCGCGCAGAGCGTCCTGCCGGACAGTGTTTCCCTTGCCCAGCAACAACACGTTCACCGGCTGTCCATCCATTGCGGACAGCATCCGGCCGAGATTCCAGGCACCGGGGGTCACCGTGGTCGCCTTGGTGCCCTCGTTCGGCCCGGTGCCACCGCCGACCAAAGTGGTCAGTCCGGCCGCGAGCGCGGTGTCCACCAGTTGCGGGCAGACGAAATGCACGTGACAGTCGATGCCACCGGCGGTGAGGATTTTCCCGTTGCCCGCCAGCACTTCCGTCGCCGGGCCGATCACCAGCGCCGGATCGACACCGTCCATAGTGTCCGGATTACCCGCCTTGCCGATGCCGACGACGCGCCCGTCGCGGACGCCGACGTCGGCCTTCACCACGCCCCAGTGGTCGAGGATCACCGCGCCGGTGATCACCAGGTCCGGCGCTCCCTCGGCGCGAGTAGCCATGCCCTGGCCCATCGACTCGCGGATCACCTTCCCGCCGCCGAAAAGCACCTCGTCGCCGCTGCCGCCGGGACCGATCGACCGGTCCTCGGTCACCTCGATCAGCAGATCGGTGTCCGCGAGCCGGATCCGGTCCCCCGCGGTCGGGCCGAACAGTTCGGCGTAGCGGACGCGGTCGATCTCCGGCATCAGAACTCCCCGGCGTATTCGGCCCGCAGCCCCGGCACCCGCCGGTTTCCGCTGAGCGGAACCAGGTCGACCTCGCGGTCGATGCCCGGCTCGAACCGCACCGAGGTCCCGGCGGGCACGTCGAGCCGGTGCCCGCGGGCGGCTTCGCGGTCGAATTCCAGGCCGGGATTGACCGCGGCGAAGTGATAGTGCGAACCGACCTGCACCGGCCGGTCGCCGAGATTGCGCACGCGCAGCCGGATCCGGGCGCGCCCCGGATTCAGCGGCACCGGCTCGTCGCCGGGAATGATCTCGCCTGGCCGCACGAATTCCTCCTCAAGCAATCGGCTCGTGCACCGTGACGAGCTTGGTGCCGTCCGGGAACGTGGCTTCCACCTGCACGGAATCGACCATTTCCGGCACGCCGTCGAGGACTTGCGCCCGGGTCAGCACGGTGCGTCCGCCCGCCGCCAGTTCGCTGACCGTGCGTCCGTCGCGAGCGCCCTCCACGACGTAATCGGTGATGAGCGCGACGGCTTCGGGATAATTGAGCCGAAGACCGCGTTCGAGCCGTTTGCGAGCAACGTCCGCCGCGACGTGGACCAGCAGTTTGTCGCGTTCCTGCGGGCTCAGGTGCATGGCAAAGGTCTACCACCGGAGCGACCGCTCCGCCTGATTCGGCAACACAGTGTTTACTCGGCGTGGACCGCGGTTGTCCGCCGAACCAGAAAAGAATTCGGACAAGCCGGAAACGCCGCGGCGAGGATTCCGCAATTTCACCCCGGCGCGCGGCCTGCCACTTCGGAGCACGCCGGGCGCCCGTCCCGCTCACCGAGAGTGACCTCCGCCCGCCTCCGCAAGCCAGGGTTCACCTCCGCGCCACCGGGGTACCAGTCTGCGGTCACCTCACCGGACGGGAGAAAGTGGCGTCCAGCGCTCACCTGGACTGAATCGTTCTCGTAATCGTGACCGAAACCACGACATCTTCCGTTGCCCCGGCCGGGCAAAGGGAGCATGGTTTGTCCCACCGTGCGATGAGGCGCGCAAGGAGCCAGCGTGTATCCCGTCCGCGCGTGCACAACACAGCCGGGGAATGCGCATCGAAAGGGTTCGCGAAGAGTGACTACCTCCACGATCAGCACCACGAACGACGCCGACGACGGGTTCCGGCCCGGGCTCGAGGGCGTCGTCGCGTTTCGGACCGAAATCGCCGAACCCGACCGGGACGGCGGTGCGCTGCGCTACCGCGGCGTCGACATCGAGGACCTCGCCGGGAAGGTGACCTTCGGCGACGTATGGGGTCTCCTGGTCGACGGGCGGTTCGGGACCGGGCTTCCGCCCGCCGAGCCGTTCCCGCTTCCGGTGCACACCGGCGACGTCCGCGTCGACGTCCAGGCCGCGCTCGCCATGCTCGCCCCGATCTGGGGTTACCGGCCGCTGCTCGACATCACCGACGAAGAGGCGCGCGACCAGCTCGCCCGCGCTTCGGTGATGGCGCTGTCCTACGTCGCGCAGTCCGCGCGCGGCATCGGCCAGCCCGCGGTGCCGCAGTCGCGGGTCGACGAGGCCAAGTCGATCACCGAGCGGTTCATGATCCGCTGGCGCGGCGAGCCGGACCCGGCGCACGTCAAGGCGGTCGACGCGTACTGGGTTTCCGCCGCCGAGCACGGCCTCAACGCCTCCACCTTCACCGCGCGCGTCATCGCCTCCACCGGGGCGGACGTCGCGGCGTCGCTGTCCGGCGCGATCGGCGCGATGTCCGGCCCGCTGCACGGCGGCGCCCCGGCGCGCGTGCTGCCGATGATCGAGGAGGTCGAGCGCACGGGTGACGCCCGCGCGCTGGTCAAGGGCATCCTCGACCGCAAGGAGCGGCTGATGGGCTTCGGCCACCGCGTGTACCGCGCGGAGGACCCGCGCGCCCGCGTGCTGCGCCGGACCTGCAAGGAACTGGGCGCGGAGCGCTACGAGGTGGCCGCCGCGCTGGAGCAGGCCGCGCTGGCCGAGCTGCGCGAACGCCGTCCGGACCACCCGATCGAAACGAACGTCGAGTTCTGGGCCGCGGTGATCCTGGACTTCGCGAAGGTGCCGCCGCACATGATGCCCGCGATGTTCTCCTCCGCGCGCACCGCCGGCTGGGCGGCGCACATCCTGGAGCAGAAGCAGACCGGCCGCCTGGTCCGTCCGTCGGCGAAGTACGTCGGCCCCGGCCCGCGCACGCCGTCCGAGGTCGACGGCTGGGACAGCGTCACCCAGATCTGAGCCAAGTCCGTGAAGGCCTCCTTGATTCCAAGGGGGCCTTCACGGCTTTTCAGACGTGCGCGTCGGTGGCGGCGAGCATCGCGGTGAGCTGGTCGACCAGCCAGCCGTCCAGCGTTTCGCGCGGGACGGTGCCTTCTTGAAGCCACGACAGCAACGCGCCTTCGACCACCGCGGTCCAGCAGCGCAGGGTCAGCAGCACCAACGGTGACGGTTCGGGGATCGGCAGCGCTTCCAGGATCAACTCGACGGCACGGTTGCGGACCTCGTCGATCGCCGCGTCCGTCTCCGAAGTGGCGATGACCGAACCGCTGCGCAGCAACGCGACATAGCCTTCGCGGTAATGCGCGGCGACATCAACCAGTCCCCGTACGGCCGCGCGCAACCGTTCTTCCGGCGGGCCTTCCTCAAGCGTCGCGAGCCGGTCGACCAAACCGTCGGTGACCGTGCGCAACGCCTGCATTTGCAGTTCCCGCAGGCTCGGGAAATACCGGTAGAACAACGGCCGCGACACCTCGGCGCGCGCCACGATGTCGTCCACCGTGACCAATTCCGGGGCCCGGCTGCCGAACAAATCCAGCGCGGCCGCGATCAGATCGTCCCGCCGGGCCTGCGCGGTCATCCGGCGCGGACGGCTCACGGCGTGACGTCCAGTTTCGCCGCCGCGCGCAGCAAACCTGGCGTCAGCCGCGAAAGGACCAGCGCGACCTTCGCTTCCGGAGTGGACGGTTGGATCGCGACGTTTTTCTCCACCGCACGCAGAATGTCGCGCGCCACTCGTTCCGGACCGAAATTGCGCCGGGCGTAGAGCTTCGACGATTCCTTCTGGCGCCGCTTCTCCTCGACCTCGTCCACGCCGACGAACTTAGTGGTCTTGGTGATGTTGGTGTTCACCAATCCCGGGCAAACCGCGGTAACGCCAATTCCCTCGGACGCCAACTCCGCGCGCAAGCCATTGCTCAACGCGAGCACCGCGGCCTTCGTGGTGCCGTAAGCGGTGAGGATCTTCGACGGCAGGTATGCCGCGGCAGAAGCGAGGTTGACGATCTGCCCGCCTTCAGCGCGTTCCTTCATCATCGGCGCGAACGCGCGGCACCCGTGGATCACGCCCCACAGGTTGACGTCCACGACCTTCTCCCAGTCCTCGATCGTCGTGTCGAGGAACGGGCCGGACATGCCGATCCCGGCGTTGTTCACCACGATGTCCGGCACGCCGAACTCGTCCCGCACCTGCGCGGCGAACCGGGCGACCGCCTCGCCGTCCGAAGAGTCCACTGTGTACTCACCGGCGTCGACTCCGCGCTCTCGCACCAGTTTCGCCGTTTCCGCAGCTGAATCGCCGTTGATGTCGCTGACGACCACGTCGGCACCCTCGGCCGCGAACGCCAGCGCGGTCTCCCGCCCGATCCCGCTGCCCGCACCGGTCACGACGACGAGGTGGTGCGCGAAGCGACCGCTGCCGCCGCCGACCCGCGCCCGCCGCAGCGCCCGCGTTTCCTCGCCGATTTCCACCGACGCGATCAGCTCAGCTGCCGCGGCAGCAACGACTTCCGGCTTGGTCCGGGTGATCCAGTGCGACCCGATCACGCGCCGGACGCGCAGATCCGGCACCCAGCGCTCGACCTCGGTCTGCAGCGGCGTGGTGACGTACGAATCGCCGGTCGGCGCGAGCACCTGCACCGGGATTTCCGCCGGACGCGGGCGCGGCCGGGACAGCCGCGGGCCCATGTTCGCCCGGTACAGCTTCAGGCCGTGCACCCCGTCCGACGTCTTGGGCGACGTTTCGGCGGGCTCCAGCTTCCGGATCATCGTGCGCATGATTCCGGTGCGCCACAACAGTTCCGGGATCAGCGGCACCTGGAACGCGACGATGTAATACGAGTGCAGGAACTGCCGCAGCGCGTGGCCGAGGCGACGCGGCGTCGGCCGGGTCAGCTGGGCACGGAACCACGCGCCGGCGTGATCGAGGCTGGGCCCGGAAAGCGAGGTGTACGAAGCGATCCGGCCGCGCAGCTGGTCGCCGGTGACCGCGTGCCAAGCCTGGATCGAACCCCAGTCGTGCGCGACGAGGTGGACCTTGCCGGACGGCTGCACCTC
This sequence comes from Amycolatopsis sp. A1MSW2902, assembly GCF_017312175.1. Lineage (NCBI taxonomy): Bacteria > Bacillati > Actinomycetota > Actinomycetes > Pseudonocardiales > Pseudonocardiaceae > Amycolatopsis > Amycolatopsis sp. A1MSW2902. Next base: position 8,210,668 of record NZ_QJPO01000001.1, on the reverse strand, counting down.
GTCGACCACCGCGGCGAGGTCGTCGGCGAGCTGGTCCAGCCGGTACGCCCGGCGCTCGCGCGGTTTGTCGGATTCGCCCGCGCCGCGCACGTCGTAGACGACCACGCGGTGGTCGCGGCGCAGCTCTTCGGCGACGCCGTCCCACATCGAGCTGTTGTCCGGGTATCCGTGCACGAGCACGACCGTGGGCCCGTCCGGGTTGCCGCTCACCCGGACCGAAAGGCGGACTCCGTCACTGGCCGTCACCTGCTTGTGAGACATCTTGTCATGTTAGACAACTTGTCAACAGCGGCCGTCGTGGTTCCACGGGAAACCAGCGTGTCCACCGTTCGACGGACAGCCGGATTCCACTGCCCGGACGTCCCGCGAACCGGCCTCCGCGGCGCACGCTGAACCCATGAGCACAGCAGTGCGAGTGCGCGGACTGCGCAAGGAGTACCCGGGCCACCTCGCCGTGGCCGGGATCGATCTCGACATCCGTGACGGCGAGGTGTTCGCCCTGCTCGGGCCCAACGGCGCGGGCAAGACGACCACCGTCGAGATCCTGGAGGGGCACCGGCAGCGGACGGCGGGGGAAGCCACTGTCCTCGGCGAGGACCCGGGTACCGCGGGACGCGCGTGGCGCGCCCGCCTCGGCATCGTGTTGCAGACGGCCGGCGACGCGGCGGAATTGACCGTCGCGGAGACCGTGCGGCACTTCGCGAAGTACTACCCGAACCCGCGGGATCCGGAAGAGGTGATCGACCAGGTCGGCCTCACCGCGAAGGCGGGTGCGCGGGTGAAGGCGCTGTCCGGCGGGCAGCGCCGCCGGGTGGACGTCGCGCTCGGCATCGTCGGCCGTCCGGAATTGCTGTTCCTGGACGAGCCCACGACCGGTTTCGATCCCGAGGCGCGGCGGCAGTTCTGGGGGCTCATCGACGGACTCGCCCATGAGGGCACCACGATCCTGCTGACCACGCATTACCTGGACGAGGTCGAGGCGCTGGCCGATCGGCTCGCGGTCATCGCGCGCGGTTCGGTCGTCGCGGAGGGGACGCCGGCGACGCTCGGCGGCCGCGAACGCGCCGAGGCGGTCGTGCGGTGGCAGGACGAACGCGGCAGTCACGAGGAACGCACGCAGTTCCCGACGAAGCTCGTCTCGCAACTCGCCGGCACGCAGGGGGAACTCGCCGGTCTCACCGTGACGCGCCCCAGCCTGGAAGACGTCTATCTCGACCTGATCGGGGAGCAACCGTGACCACGACGACCATGGCGCTGCCGGGGACGTTCCGCTTGGGCCTCGCCCGCGGCGGGCTCGAACTGCGGCAGTTCTTCCGCAACCGCGAGCAGGTGGTGTTCACCTTCTCGCTGCCCGCGGTGCTGATGATCCTGCTCGGCTCCATCCTCGACGGCCCGACCGGGCAGAGCGGGGTGTCGTCCGGGCAGCTGCTCGCCGCCGGGATGATCGGCGCGGGCATCGTGTCGACGTCGTTCAACAGCGTCGGCATCGGCATCGCCGCGGACCGGGAAATCGGTGCGCTGAAACGCTTGCGCGGCACGCCGATGCCCGCGGCGGCCTATTTCGTCGGCAAGATGGTGATGGTCGCGGTGACCAGCGTGTCGCAGACCGTCCTGATGGCCGCGGTGGCGATGCTGCTGTTCCGCCTCGAACTGCCCTCCGATCCGGCGAAGTGGCTGACCCTGCTCTGGGTGCTGCTGCTCGGGATCGTCTCCTCGACGCTGCTGGGCATCGCGATCAGCTCGGCCACCCGCACCGCGAACGGCACCGTGGCGCTCGTGCAGCTGGTGTACTTGGTGCTGCAGTTCATTTCCGGGGTGTTCGTCACGCCGATCACGAACCTGCCGAGGATCATGGTCGACGTCGCGTCGTTCTTCCCGCTGAAGTGGATCTGCCAGGGCTTCCGCTCGGTGTTCCTTCCGCCGGAGGCCGCGACCCAGGAAATGGCGGGGACATGGGAGCTTCCGAAGGTGGCGCTGGTGCTGGCGGTGTGGTGCGTGGTGGGCCTGGTGCTCGCGAGGGTGACGTTCCGGTGGACGAACGAAGCGAAGTGAACCAAGCCGACGCGTGGGAGCGGTCGTACTGGTCCTGGGAGGTGCTGTTCGCGGTCGCCTACCTGGCGACCGCCTTCCTGGTGCTCTTCAACGACGGGTCGGCGGCGGAGAAAATCGTGGCCGAGTCCGCGATGGGCGCGATCGCGGTCGGCTACCTGGCCGCGGGACGGCGCGTCGTGCACGGCGAGGACAACGGAACCGCCCGGGCCGTCGCGGCGGTGGCGCTGATCGCGTTGACCGGCACCGCCATTCTCGCGACCACTTCGGCGAGCTTCGTGCTGTTCCTCGCCTGCCCGCTGCTGTTCATGCTGCTGGATTTGCGACCAGGGGTGGTCGCGACGACGCTGCTCATCCTGCTCGAACCGGTCTCGGCGGTGCTGAACGGCGGCTGGGACAACCAGTTGCTCTCGGTCCTGCTGCCGATGACCGCGATCCTGATCGTCTTCAGCCTGCTGGCCGGGAAGTTCACCAGCGACGTGCTGAAGCAGAGCCGCGCCCGCGCCGAGCTGATCCGCGAATTGGAATCCAGCCAGGCCGAGGTCGCCCGGCTGTCGCGGGAAGCGGGCACCGCGGCCGAACGCGAACGGCTGGCGCGGGAAATCCACGACACGCTCGCACAGGGGTTCACCAGCATCATCACGCTGACCCAGGCGATCGAGTCCGAACTGGACACCGATCTGTCCACAGTGCGCAAACATCTCGCGCTCGCCGGCCGCACCGCGCGCGAGAATCTCGCTGAAGCCCGTGCGATGGTCGCCGCGCTCGCACCGTCCGATTTGGCCACTGGTTCGTTGCCGGAAGCCGTGCAGCGGCAGGCAGATCGGCTCGCCGAAGAGATCGGTATCCCGGTCGAGTGCGAAGTGGACGATGCGCTGCCGCCACTGTCCACTGCGGTCGAAGTGGTGCTGCTGCGCGCGGCGCAGGAAGCGCTTTCGAACGTGCGCAAGCATTCGGGCGCGACTCTCGTCCGCGTGCGGCTGTCCGCTGTGGACGGAGCGATACGGTTGCGCGTGGAAGACAACGGGTGCGGCTTCACCCCGGATGCCGACGGAGCCGGATTCGGGTTGCGCGGCATGCGTTCGCGGGCCGAGCAGGTAGGCGGCGCCCTGGAAGTGCGGACCGGCGCGAACGGCGGCACCGAACTGGAACTGGAGGTGCCCGCGTGATCACCATCATGCTGGTCGACGACCATCCCGTGGTGCGCGAAGGACTGCGCGGCATGCTCGAAGCCGAGGACGACCTGACGGTGGTCGGCGAAGCCGGTTCCGGCGACGAAGCGGTGGCGCTCGACCGCGTGAAACAGCCCGACGTCGTCCTGATGGACCTGCGCATGCCGGGTCTCGACGGGGTCGGTGCGATCCACGCGATCCTCAAGGAAACGCCCGCGCGCCGGATCGTCGTGCTCACCACGTACGAAACCGACGCCGACATCCTGCGCGCGGTCGAGGCGGGCGCGTCGGGATATCTGCTGAAAGACGCGTCGCGGGCCGAATTGGCCGGTGCGATCCGGGCCGCGCATCGCGGCGAAACCGTGCTGGCGCCGTCGGTCGCGGGCAAGCTCGTGCACCGGATGCGGAACCCGACGCCGGCCTCGCCGCTGTCCGCGCGCGAGGTGGAAGTGCTGCGGCTGGTCGCGAAGGGCCGCACGAACGCGGAAATCGGCCGCGAGCTGCACATCGGCGAGGCGACGGTGAAAACGCACCTGTTGCGGGTGTTCTCGAAGCTCGGCGTTTCCGACCGCACGGCAGCGGTCACGACGGCGCTGGACCGGCAACTGCTCGGCTGAACTGCCCGGGCAGAATGACGCCATGCTCGACACCACCGAACTCGCCCTGTACCGACGGCTCGCACACGAGCAGTCCGTCAGCCGCGCCCCGTCCCTCGTCGCCGCTGTCGTCCGAGGCGGCGACGTCGTCTGGTCCGGAGCCCGCGGCCGCGTCGGCGACGAGCGCCCGGACGACAACACGCAGTACCGGCTGGGGTCGATCACCAAAACGATGATCGCGACCGCGGTCCTGCGGCTGCGCGACGAGGGCAAACTCGACCTCACCGACCCGCTGGAGCGGCACCTGCCGGGCACCGCGTTCGGCTCGGTCACCGTCGCGCAGCTGCTGTCGCACACGTCGGGCCTCACGTCGGAATCGCCCGGCCAGTGGTGGGAACGCGCGCCCGGCGCGGACTGGGCGGCGCTGGTCTCGAGCCTGGAGAAGGGCGCGACGAAGCTGCGTCCCGGATCCAAATTCCACTACTCGAACGTCGGCTACGGCGTGCTCGGCGAACTGGTCTCCCGGCTCCGCGAGCGGCCGTGGTTCGACGTCGTGCGCGACGAAATCCTTACCCCGCTGGGCATGAACCGCACGACCCCGCACCCGGAAGGCGCGCACGCTGAGGGATTCGCCGTGCACCCGTTCGCCGACGTGCTCATGCCGGAGAAGTGGCCGGACGCCGGCGCGATGGCCCCGGCCGGGCAGCTCTGGTCCACCGTCACCGACCTCGGCCGCTGGACGTCGTTCCTCGGCGGCCACACCGGTGACGTGCTCTCGCCGGACACCGTCGACGAAATGCGGACGATGAACACCGTCGACGACACCGAGGTGTGGTCGACCGGGTTCGGCCTCGGCCTGATGGTCGTGCGCTACCAGGGCAGACACCTGGCCGGGCACACCGGATCGATGCCCGGGTTCCTCGCCGCGACCATCGCCGACCCGCGCAGCGGCACCGGCGCGCTGTGCCTCGCGAACTCGACCTCGGGCGTCAACATCACCCAGCTGTGCCTCGACCTGATCACCACCGCCGACGACCTCGAACCCGCGCTGCCCGAGGAATGGCTCCCGTCCACTGTGGACCCGGACCTGCTCGCGCTGACCGGACTGTGGCACTGGGGCCCGACGCCGTACTTCCTGCGCGTGCAGGGCGACGGCCTGATCTCGCTGAACCCGGCCGTCGGCGCCGGCCGGGCGTCCCGGTTCCGCCCCGAGGGCCCGGACACCTGGATCGGCCTGGACGGCTACTACGCGGGCGAAACGCTCACCGTCGGCCGCGACGCGAACGGCACGGCGAACCACCTGAACCTCGCCACGTTCATCTTCAGCCGCACGCCGTACGACCCGGCCGCACCGATCCCGGGCGGTCTGGACGAGGCCGGGTGGCGCTGAGTCAGCCCGCTTCGGCCTTGACGCCGGGGTCTTCGGCGTCATAGGCAGGCGCTCGCCCGGCTGGGGACAACCACGCCTTCGCGTAGAAACCCTGGCCGGGCAGTCCCAGCAGAACCTCGCCTATCTCCGGAGTGCCGAACACCCACAGCCGCCGACGCTCGATCAGCTCGGCGGCGAGTTCCGGCGGGCAATGCTCGATCCCGGGCCCGCTCCGGCGGGCAGTCGAGCAAAGTCAGGTAGCCGCGCGGGCGAACCGTGACGCGCAGCAGTCTCGGGATCTCCTGTCCGTGGTCCCACTGGGTGGTATCCCCGACGCGGCGGCGAACGCGACTGCGAGGACGAGCGCGAAAACGGCCGAGCCGACCTCGTCCGGGCTCGACGGCTCGACGAAGAACCCGACGACGACAAACCCGGTGAACGCCACGGAAAGAGCGAACAGCGCGGCAGGGACTGCTCGACGGCGGAACCATGCGCGTCGCCAGGGCACGAAAACCAGCACCAGCGTCGCCGCCAGGCCGAGCGGAAGGCCGATCAGCGCAGTCGAATCCCACGGGTGCACCAGCGCGACCAAGGCGAAGAGCGCAAACCACCGCCAGCGCGGCCGGTAACCGTGCGTTTCCGTCACGATTCCACATGTCGGACACCCGCCAACCGCCGTTACCTGCGTTGTCCCGACCTGAGAGACTAAGCACATGACCGACGCTGAGTTGACGATCCCAGCAGACCTCAAGCCGGCCGACGGCCGCTTCGGCTGCGGACCCTCGAAGGTCCGCGAAGAGCAGCTCGCCGCCCTCGCCCGGTCCGGTTCCACCTACCTCGGCACCTCGCACCGGCAGAAGCCGGTCAAGTCGCTCGTCGGCCGCGTGCGCGCCGGGCTGTCCGAGCTGTTCTCGCTCCCGGACGGGTACGAGGTCATCCTCGGCAACGGCGGGACGACCGCGTTCTGGGACGCCGCCGCGTTCGGCCTCGTGCGCGAGCGCGCCCAGCACTTCACCTACGGCGAGTTCTCCTCGAAGTTCGCGACCGTCACGAACAAGGCTCCGTTCCTCGGCGAGTCGATCGTGGTGAAGGCCGACCCGGGCAGCGCGCCGGAGATCGCCTATCAGCAGGGTGCGGACCTGGTCGGCTGGGCGCACAACGAGACCTCCACCGGCGTCGCTGTGCCGGTGCGGCGTCCCGAGGGCAGCGACGGCGCGCTGGTCGCGATCGACGCGACGTCCGGCGCCGGCGGTCTCCCGGTCAAGGCCGAGGACTTCGACGTCTACTACTTCGCGCCGCAGAAGTCGTTCGCGTCCGACGGCGGGCTGTGGATCGCGCTCGCCTCGCCCGCCGCGATCGAGCGGATCGGCGAGATCGGCGGCGGCGACCGCTGGATCCCCGAATTCCTGTCGCTCACCACCGCGCTGGACAACTCGCGCAAGGACCAGACCTACAACACCCCCGCCGTCTCCACGCTTTTCCTGCTCGCCGAGCAGATCGAGTGGATGAACGGCCAGGGCGGCCTCGACTGGACCACCTCGCGCACCAAGGAATCCTCGAGCCGGCTGTACGAATGGGCCGAGAAGACCTTGTACACCACGCCGTTCGTGACGAATCCGGAGCTGCGCTCGCAGGTCGTCGGCACGGTCGACTTCGCTGACGAGGTCGACGCCGCCGCGGTCGCGAAGGCGTTGCGCGCCAACGGGATCGTCGACACCGAGCCGTACCGGAAGCTGGGCCGCAACCAGCTGCGCGTCGGCCTGTTCCCGGCGATCGACCCGGACGACGTCACGAAGCTCACCCAGAGCATCGAATACGTCGTGGAACGGCTCGGCTGAACCGAAAACGCGCCGAAACGCCCAAACCGCCCCGCCAGCCCTCCGGCTCGCGGGGCGGTTCGCGTTCATGACCACTCGTTCGTGACAGACCGTGGTCGGCGTGTCACGAGTGTGACCGATCTCCGGCGCGGCGAAAATGGCCGGGAAAGTGCCGTCGGATTGAGTTCGGATGGGTGAGGCGTCGGCGCGCCTCGCACGTCAAGCCGACGCGCCGTTCTAACGTGGGCACCCACAAAGGTGAACACCGGGGAGGCGAGAAATGCGGGCGTTGCGGGTGGTCGGGCTGCACGAGGACGGGAAGTCCCTCGTGCTGGAGGACCCGGCGAGCCGTACCCGCTTCCTGCTCCCGGCCGACGAGAGACTGCGTGCGGCGGCGAGGGGGGACATAGCCCGGCTGGGCCAGATCGAGATCGAGTTGGAGAGCCAGATGCGGCCACGCGAGATCCAGGCGCGAATCCGCGCGGGCGAGTCCGTCGAGCAGGTCGCGAGCAGCGCGGGCGTCTCGACGCAGCGGGTGGAGCGATTCGCTTATCCGGTGCTGCTCGAACGGTCCCGCACGGCGGAACTCGCGCAGTCGGCGCACCCGGTCCGCGAGGACGGGCCCGACGTCCAGACGCTCGGCGAGGTCATCGCCTACGCCTTCGGCGTCCGCGGCCACGACTACAACCAGGCCGCCTGGGACGCCTGGCGCGGCGACGACGGCAAGTGGGTCGTCGTGCTGCGCTGGAAAGCGGGCCGCTCCGACAACCGCGCGCACTGGTCGTTCTCGCCCGGCGCGCACGGCGGAACGGTGCACGCGCTCGACGAGAACGCCGAAGTCCTGCTGAACCCGAACTCCTACGTCGCCCCGCGCACCGTGCGGGCGCTGGCCCCCGCCCGCGATTCGGTGGTGCAGCCGACGCTCGACGCCGTCGAGGAACCGCGCGCCATCGAGGGTCCGGACGAGGGCGACGACGAGACCCGCGAGATCCCGCGTGTCCCGGGCGAGTCCGACGGTGACGAAGCCGAGCAGCCGCGCACGAAGGCGAAGAAGAACCATCCGATCGTGCCGTCCTGGGAGGACGTGCTGCTCGGAGTCCGCACCCAGCGCGGCTGACCTGCCCCGCTTCAAGCGCCCCGATGCCACATTGGGTGCGTCAGATGCACCCAATACCGCATTGGGGTTTCTCGGTAGCTGTGGTGTGCGGCCAGCTCTCCGCTCCTGCCGACGTCTGTGAGGGGAACCCTCCGGATCGTGCCCCCCCGACCTGAGACAGCTTCGGTCCGTGAAGGGCTCCTTGAGGGAATCTGATTCCCTCAAGGAGCCCTTCACGGACTTTCAGCAGGAAAGAAAGCCGCCCAGCGCGGCTCGTCGGCCGGTGCTCGCAGCATCCCGGTACGTGAGGGCCACCCTGAGGGAATCCGATTCCCTCAGGGTGGCCCTCACGGACGGCGGCGGAAGCGCAGCGGTCGGGGTCAGGCGTCCAGCAACGCGGCCAGTTTCTTCGGTGCCACGTGCCGATACGCCTCGCGCACGATCTGGTCCACCTCGGTCCAGTCGACGTCCACATCGAGCCGCACGCCGAGCCATCCGTGCACTCCGACGTAGGGCGGCCGGAAAAACCGCTCCGGCTCGGTGCGCACCAGTTCCTCCTGCACGCCGGGCGGCGCGGGGCACCAGAACGCGAGCTTGTCGTCGTGGTGCCGGTCGGCGAACATCGCGAACGTCTTGCGGCCGCGGACGAACCACGTCGGTTCGCCGTGGCTGAGTCGTTCAGTGGCTTCGGGCAGGGCGAGACAGAGGGCGCGCAACTTGTCGAGCGGAGCCATCGCGTCAGTATCCGCGAGTCAGAACACCGTGGCCAGCACGCCGATCCACGCGAGGGCCAAGCCGCCGCCCGCGCCGTACACCGCCCAGCGCAGGATCGGCACCTTCCGGCCCAGCCACAGGGACGGTGCGACGCCGCCGGTCACCACCAGCGCCGCGATCAGCGCGAGCCACACGCTCGTCTCGCGGGCGAGCGTGGTGGCCAGCGCGAGCATCGCCACGACCACCACCGCGGCCGCGAACACCGACACGGTCAGCCCGGTGAGCCAAGGCGTCGGCTCTTCCCGAGTCCGGGCCCGCGCGGGTTGATCCGGCCGCCGAGGCGGTTCGACCACCGTTTCCACGCCGGTCACCGGGTCGACGAAGCGCACCTCGGTGCCCATCACCGCGGCCAGTCGCGCGGCGAGCTGACGTCCGCGCTGCGACACGACCGAACCGGCGACGTCGACGTCCGAGTCGGAGCGCGCCACCGCCGACGCCACGCGCGCCCACTCGTGCAGGGCTTGCGCCAGCTCGGCACCGATCGCGAGCCGGCGCGGGTCGACCTCTCGCGCGTGCTCGCCGCCCGGCCCGGCGAGCACCGCCTGCTCGCCGCGGATGCGCAGCTCCATCGTGCCCCTCCCCGCAAGAAACGTGCCGGGGGTCACTCTAGTGGGGCGACGCCCGCCGAGACCTCGTGGAACGCGATCGCCGCGGCCGTGGCGACGTTCAGCGAGTCGACCCCGGCCACCATCTCCACGCGGACCGCGACGTCCGCGGCTTCGATCGCCTCGTCCGTCAGCCCCGGCCCCTCGGCGCCGAGCAGCAGCGCGATCGGGCCCGGCACTTTTTCGCGCAATCCGCGCAGCGGTACGGAATCCGCGCGCGGAGTGAGCGCGGCCACCGTAAAACCCCGTGCCCGCAGCACATCCAGGCCGCCGGGCCAGCTGTCGAAAGTCGCGAACGGGACGCGCAGCACGTGTCCCATCGAAACGCGCACACTGCGCCGGTAAAGCGGATCCGAACAACCCGGGCCGAGCAATATCCCGCCGACGCCGAGCGCGGCGGCATTGCGGAAAAGCGCGCCGAGATTCTCGTGATCGCCGACGCCTTCCAGCACGGCCAAAACCTGTGCACTGTCCACGATTTGGGAGACCGTCGGCGGTTCCGGACGATCCGCGACCGCGAGCACCCCGCGATTGAGGTGGAAACCGACGACGTCGGCCATCGTCTCCGCCGACGTCACATACGCGGGCACGTCGACGCCCGCGAGTTCGTCTTCCAATTCCCGCAGCCGTCGCTCCACGCCGAGCAGCGCTCGCACCGGATAGCGCGAAGCAAGCAGCCGCCCGACCACGACGGTTCCCTCGGCGATCACCAGCCCGCGCCCGCCGGGGCGGTCCGGCCGACGGTCCGCTGTGGACAGGTCGCGGAAGTCGTCGAGCCCCGGATGCGCCCGGTCCTCGGTGAAGATCAGTTGAGCCACATCGGACAGTCTCGCACCCGCCCGAACCCGTGCCCACTGGTCCGAACGTGCGAGGCGCTTTAGGGCAAACGGCGTAGTTACGCGCAGGGTCAACCGCCGGTGACGGAGAGCACCAGTTTGGCCGCTAGCCCATGGCGCGGCGCTGTGCGACGGTGGTCTGCCTGGCGTACTAGCCGCCCAGACCACTGCGGACAGCAGCCAAGGAGCGCGTCGAACCATGGGTACGGATCTCTCGGCACACCCCGGCCGGCTCGATCGCGGACGGTACCGCCGGAAGGTCCAGCGATGCCTGGACACCCTGGCCCGGATGCTCACCGACGGGAGCTTTTCCTTTCCCCGCAAGAACATCGGGCTCGAAGTCGAGCTGAACCTGGTGGACGGGCAATTGCGCCCGTCGATGACCAACTCGGTCGTGCTGGAGGCGCTGGACGACGCGTCGTTCACCACCGAACTCGGCCAGCACAACCTGGAACTGAACGTGCCGCCGCGCCCGCTCGCCGGGGATTCCGCGCTGCGCCTGGAAGAAGACCTGCACTCCTACCTCGCGAAAGCGCAGGAGAGCGCGGCGCACACCGGCTCGTCGGTGGCCATGATCGGCATTCTGCCCACGCTGGGAGCGGAGCATTTCGACCAGAAGTGGCTGTCCCACAAAACGCGCTACACGTCGCTGAACGACGAGATCTTCGCCGCCCGCGGCGAGCGGATCGCGCTCGCGATGGACGGCCCCGCATTGCCCGGGGCCCAGCCGGAGCGGCTGCGGCACTACGCGGAGTCCATTCTCCCGGAGGCCGCCTGTACTTCAGTCCAATTGCATCTGCAGGTGGCCCCCGAGGAATTCGCGGCGCATTGGAACGCCGCGCAATGTCTGGCGGGCGTCCAGATCGCGCTCGCCTCGAACTCTCCTTTCCTGCTGGGCAAGGCGCTGTGGCACGAAACCCGGATCCCGTTGTTCCAGCAGGCCACCGACACCCGGCCGGAGGAGCTGAAAAACCAGGGTGTCCGGCCGCGGGTGTGGTTCGGCGAACGGTGGATCACGTCGATCTTCGACCTGTTCGAGGAAAACGTCCGCTATTTCCCCGGACTGCTGCCGGAGACCGATCTCGAGGACCCGATCGAAGCGCTCGAATCCGGCCAGGCGCCAAAACTTTCCGAACTGCGGCTGCACAACGGAACGATTTGGCGGTGGAACCGGCCGGTGTACGACGTCGTCGACGGCCTGCCGCACCTGCGCATCGAAAACCGCGTGCTGCCCGCCGGTCCGACGGTCGCCGACATCGTCGCCAACGCGGCGTTTTTCTACGGCGCCCAACGCGCGCTCGCGGAACAGGACCGGCCGGTCTGGTCGCAGATGTCGTTCCAGGCAGCGGAAGAAAACCTGTACGAGGGCGCGCGCAAGGGTTTCGACGCGCAGCTGTACTGGCCCGGCATCGGCTGGATCCCGCCGGACGAACTGGCCCTGCGCGTCCTGCTGCCGCTGGCGCACGAAGGCCTGCGCCGGTCGGACGTCTCCGACGAAGCCCGGGTGCGCTACCTCGGCATCATCGAACGCCGCTGCCTCGCCCGCCGCAGCGGCGCGGCCTGGCAACGCGACTACGTGCTGCGCGCGCACGAACGCGGAGCAGACCGCGAAACCGCCCTCAACTGGATGCTGCGGCGGTACCTGGAGCTCTCCGAGGCTGGCGAGCCGGTGCACACCTGGCCGCTCGACGACTGAGCCGTTTTCGCGCGGTCCCCTACAGTGTTTCGCACGGGAAGGGGGTGGCGCGCGTGCCGAAGGTGCTGGGCGGTTCGCTCGAAGCGCACCGCCGCGAGGTGCGGTCGCGAGTGTTCGACGTCGTCCGCGCGCAGCTGTACGAGCGCGGGTTCGACGCGATCACGCTCGCCGGCGTCGCCGCGGAGGCCGGGCTCGGCCGCACCGCGATGTACAACCACTTCCCGGACAAGGAGAGCCTGCTCGTCGCGTTCGTGGAGGACGAGTCCGCGCGGTACGTCGAGCGGCTGCGCGCGGCGGTGGACGCGGAACCGGACCCGGTCGCCCAGCTGGCCACGTTCGTCCGGCTGCAGCTGCGCGTGCTGGCCGAACACCACCTTCCGCCGGGCACCGCACTGGAGTCCGCGCTCGCGCCCGCGGCGTATCAGCGGATCAGCGCGCACGCCGACCCGATCATCGAACAGCTTCGCGCGGTACTGCTCGCCGGAGTCGACGCGGGCAGCTGGCCCGCGCAGGACCTCGACGTGGTGGTCCCGATGATCACCGCCGCGCTCGGCAGCCGTCAGGTCATCGATGTGCCCGCTGACCAGCTGGAAGACGCCATCGAGGCTGCCGTGCGGTTCGTCCGGCGAGCGGTCGGCTCGAGTGAAATCCGCTGATTTTAGGGTAGCCTAAGTACCGGTCGTGGCCTACAGTTCTTTCTGACAGCTTGTCAGAAAGAACGTCGGGAGGCCTTTGATGACGGTGACCGCGGACCTCGAAGCCAGCCCGTTCTCCGGACAGCTGCGCGCGTCCACGAGGACGGTCCACGACAAGGCCAACCACTCCACGTACATGAACGCGCTGCTCGGCGGCGAGCTGACGCTGGACGGCTACGCGGCGCTGGCCACCCAGTACTACTTCATCTACGAGGCGATCGAGCGGGCAGGCGACGCGATGGCCGACGATCCGGTCGGCGGCGAGTTCGTGTTCGAGGAGCTGCGCCGGCTGCCCGCGCTGGAACGCGACCTCGCCCGCCTGGTCGGCCCCGGCTGGCGCACCGAGATCGCCCCGCTCGCCGCGACCGAGGCCTACACCGCGCGGATCGCCGAGGCGGCTCGCTGGTCCGGCGGGTTCGTGGCGCATCACTACACGCGCTACCTCGGCGACATCGCCGGCGGCCAGATCATCCGGCGGCTGCTGGAGAAGAAGTTCGACCTCGCCGAGGCGGGCACGCTCTTCTACCGCTTCGACGAGATCGGCAGCGCCCCGGCGTTCCGCGACCGCTACCGCGCGAAGCTCGACGAGGCGCCGTGGAGCGAGGACGACCGCGCCCGGGTGATCGACGAATCCGTGGTCGCGTTCGAGCACAACGTGGCAGTGTTCGACGAGCTGGCCCTCGACCTCGCGCGGTACCGAGACCCGGCGGCATGAGCCGGGTCACAGCGGGTTGACCTCCACCTAGCTCGAAGTACGAGGCTCGGTTTCAGAAGGCTCCCGCGAGGGAAGCCGCCTAGCACAACCGCGCGTCGACCAGAAGGAGGGCCCATGGCCCGGTACGAGCTGCCCGAACTCGATTACGACTACGGCGCTCTCGCGCCCTACATTTCGGGCGAGATCAACGAGCTGCACCACAGCAAGCACCACGCGACCTACGTGAAGGGCGCGAACGACACGCTGGACAAGCTCGCCGCCGCGCGGGAGGCGGGCGACTTCGGCTCGATCGTGGGCTTGGAGACGACGCTGGCGTTCAACCTGGCCGGGCACGCCAACCACGTGGTGTGGTGGAAGATCCTCTCGCCGGAAGGCGGGGACAAGCCGACCGGCGAGCTGGCCGCGGCGATCGACGAGGCGTTCGGCTCGTTCGACAAGTTCAAGGCCCAGTTCACCGCGGTGTCCACCACGATCCAGGGCAACGGGTGGGGCGCGCTGTCGTGGGACCCGATCGGCAAGACGCTGATCACCCAGCAGCTGCGCGACCACCACAACAACCTGATCCTGCCGACCGTGCCGATCCTGCTGGTCGACGTGTGGGAGCACGCGTTCTACCTGGACTACAAGAACGTGAAGCCGGACTACGTCAACGCCCTGTGGAACATCTTCAACTGGGCCGAGATCAGCAAGCGCTTCGACAACGCCGTCGCCGGCGGCAACGGCCTCCTGCTCGGCTGAGGCCAGCGGCACCCGGGGTCCGGCCTGGCGACAGGCCGGACCCCGTTTTTTCGCTTGACCTGGAGTGCACTGGAGGTGTGAGAGTGGAACCCATGGACGTCGACGCTTACCTCGCTCGCCTGGACCTGCCGGTGCCTCCGGCGGCTGACCTGGCCGCGCTGCGCCTGCTGCAGGAGCGGCACCTGATGCACGTCCCGTTCGAGAACCTCAGCGTGCACCTCGGGGAACCCATTGAACTCACCGAAGAAGCGCTCTTCGACAAGCTCGTGCGCCACCATCGGGGCGGATTCTGCTACGAGCTGAACGGTCTTTTCGCCGCCCTGCTGCGAGAGCTGGGCTTCGCCGCGACGCTGCACGCGGCTCGCGTTTTCAACGACGCCGGGGTGCCCGGACCGCCGCTCGACCACGCCGCCATCCTCGTCCAACTCGGCGACGAGCAGTACCTGGTGGACGTCGGCTTCGGCAAGTTCAGCCGGCAGCCGCTCGCGCTGTCCGCGGTCGAGCCGCAGAGCGATCCAGAGGGCGAATACCTCCTCCTGGACGCCCCGTACGGCGACGTGGACGTCCTGCGCGACGGCAAGCCCGAGTACCGCCTCGAGCGCCGCCCACGGCAGCTGTCGGACTTCGCGCCGATGGCGTGGTGGCAGTCGACGTCGCCGCAGTCGCACTTCACGCAGACCCTCACGTGCTCGCGCCCGACCGCCCAGGGCCGCGTGACGCTGTCCGGCGACCGGCTGATCGAGACGGTCGACGGCGTGCGCCACGAGGTGCTGCTGCCGAACGACGATGCCGTGCGGGTGGCCTACCACGTGTACTTCGGCCTGCGGCTGCGCCGGCTCCCGATGCGGCCCGGCGAGCATCCGCTGGAGACCCCGACCCCGCACCCGTCCTGACGCTCACCCCGTGAACGGCCTTGCCCTCGCGGGGAAGAGCCCCGACCATGAACAGAGCCCCGCGTCCCGGGGTTCCCAGGTCGCGGGGCTCTGTCCGTTCCCGAACTGACTGCCGCTCCCACCACGAAGCGGACATGTATGAGGTTAGCCTAACCTCACCAACAGAGGCAAGCCCGTCCCAGCGGAGACCTCAGTCTCACCCTCCCGAGTGACGACTTTCGGCGGTCTCCGCTGCCTTCGGACAGCCATTTCCCCAGGTCAGACCCGTTCCCGCGACAGGATCCGCAGGCCGTTGCCGAGCCTCCGGGGCATCCGGACGCCGCCGCGCCGGATCAGCACCACCGCGCACACCACCGCCGCGATCGCCGAAATCGCGCCGCCGATGTAGAACGGCGACCGGCCGCCGAACGCGTCGGCCATCCAGCCGGTCATCGGCCCGCCGATCGGGTTGCCGCCGATCAGCACCAGCACGTAGATGCCCATCACGCGGCCGCGCATCTCCGGCGGCACCGACGTCTGCACCAGCGCGTTCGCCGTGTTCAGGAAGGTGATCGTGGCGAACCCGAGCGGGATCAGCCCGATCCCGAACGCCAGGTACGTCGGCATGAACGCGGTGACGAACTCGAACACCCCGAGCAGCGCCGCCGACACCAGCATCAGCCGCACCCGGGGACGGCTCTTCACCCCGCGCCGGGCCGACGCCAGCGCGCCGGTGAAGGTGCCGACCGCGACGAGCGTCGACAACAGGCCGTACCCGTCGGCTTGGGTGTGGAAGACGTTCGCGGCGACGATCGGCAGCGACGTGAAGTAGGTGATGCCGAACGTGCTGACGAAGAACATCAGCACCATGACGGTCACCAGGTCCGGCCGTCCGCGCACGTAGCGCAGGCCCTCCACGAGCTGGCCCTTGGCGCGCGGGATCGCCGGGCCGCGGAACAGCTTCGCCGGGTTCATCAGCGCGACGCCGGTGATCACCGCGAGCGTGCTCGCCGCGTTCGCGATGAACAGCCAGCCGGTGCCGACCCAGGTGATCGCGAACCCGGCGATGGCCGGTCCGACGATGCGGGCCATGTTGAAGATCGACGAGTTGAGCGCGACCGCGTTCGCCACCTGGTCCCGGCCGACCATCTCGGCGACGAACGACTGCCGCGTCGGCACCTCGATCGCCGAGGTCGTCCCGAGCATCACGCACAGCAGGTAGACGTGCCAGAGCTGGGCGACGCCGGTCAGGTCGAGCACGCCGAGCAGCACGGCCTGCAGGCAGTTCGCCGCCTGGATGAGCATCAGCAGCTTGCGCTTGTCGACCCGGTCGGCGAGCACGCCCGCCCACAGCGACAGCAGCACGGTCGGGATGAACTGCAGCGCGACCGCGACGCCGAGCGCCACCGGGTCGTTGCCCGACAGCGTGAACACCAGCCAGTCCTGGGCGATGCGCTGCATCCAGGTGCCGATGTTCGAGATGACCTGGCCGCTGAAGAAGAGCCGGTAGTTCCGCACGCGCAGCGACGAGAACATCGTGCGGCGGGTCTTGGCTTCCGGGGATTCCGCGGCGGAAGACGATTTCCCGGCCGGGACGGAAGAGGGGTCGGGTGGAGCGGAACTGGACGGCGGCGGTGCCGTGTCCCGGGTAGCAGTGGATTGGGCCGGACATCCTGTTTCGCTACCCGTGGTGGTCACCTGTGCTAGTTCCCCGCCATCCTGTCGATGATCTCCGCGGCTCGGGAGAGCACTTCGAGCTCTTCCTCGCCGAGTTCGGCCAGTTGCCGGTCCAGCCACGCCTCCCGCACCGAGATGGCCTTGCGCACGAACGTGAGCCCGTCGTCGGACAGCTCGACGATGGCCTGGCGGCCATCAGTCGGGTGCGGCCTGCGCTCGACGAACCCCATCTCCTCGAGCGCGGCGATGACCCTCGTCATCGAGGGCGGCTGGACGCCTTCCTTCGCGGCGAGCTGACCGGGGGTCAGCGGGCCGCACTTGTGCAGGGTGGACAACGCCGCGATCTGCGTGAGCGACACGTCGTCAGCCACCCGCTGTGCCCGGAGACGGCGGTTGAGCCGCACCACCGCGAGACGCAAGCGGCTCGCCAGGGAACGCTCGTGCGGGTCGCCGGACATATAGTTAGCATACCTCACGACCTGCGCCCGGTATCTACGCCGGTCAGCTGAGTGCGGCCTGGATCGGCCCGACGGCGAAGTAGGCCACGAACGCCACCGCGATCACCCACATCAGCGGGTGCACCTTGCGGGCCTTGCCGGTGACCGCCTGGATCACGACGTAGCTGACGAATCCGGCGCCGATGCCGTTGGCGATCGAGTACGTGAACGGCATGACGACGATGGTCAGGAACGCGGGCAGCGCGATCTTGAAATCGGTGAAGTCGATGTCGCGGACCTGCGCCATCATCAGCGCCCCGACCACGACCAGCGCCGGAGCCGCCGCCTCGACCGGCACGACCTGGTACAGCGGGGTCAGGAACATCGCGGCGATGAACAGCAGACCGGTCACGACGTTCGCCAGACCGGTCCGCGCGCCCTCCGCGATACCCGATGCGGATTCCACGAACACCGTGTTCGAGCTGGCCGAGCCGAACCCGCCGGCCGCGCCCGCGAGGCCCTCGACGAACAACGCCTTGCCGACGTTCGGCAGCTGCCCGTCCTTGCCGACCAGTCCCGCTTCCTTGCCGAGGCCGGTCATCGTGCCCATGGCGTCGAAGAAGTCCGCGAGCACGAGGGTGAAGACGAGCAGCACCACGGTGATGATCGGCAGCCGGGTCCACGCGCCGAACGACACGTCGCCGACCAGCGACAGGTCCGGGAGGCCGATGACCTTGCTCGGCAGCGCCGGGTAGCCGAGGTTCCAGCCCTTCGGGTCGGTGCCGTTCGACGGCCCGGCCTTCACGATCGCCTCGACCACGATCGCGAGGACCGTCGAGCCGAGCACGCCGATCAGGATCGCGCCCTTGACCTTCTTGGCCACGAGCACCGCGGTGAGCAGCAGGCCGACGACGAACACCGCGGTCGGCCACGAGGCGATGGAACCGCCGATGCCGAGCCCGACCGGCACCGTGGTGTGCGCGTCGTCCGGCAGCCTGCGCACGAATCCGGCGTCGACCAGGCCGATCAGGCAGATGAACAGCCCGATGCCGACCGCGATCGCGGATTTGAGCGCGGGCGGCAGCGCGCGGAACACCGCGGTGCGGAAGCCGGTGAGCACGAGCAGGACGATGATCACGCCCTCGATGACCACCAGGCCCATCGCCTCCGGCCAGCTCATCTGCGGCGCGATGGTGACCGCGAGCAGGCTGTTGATGCCGAGCCCGGTCGCGATGCCGAACGGATAGTTCGCGACGAGCCCCATCAGGATCGTCAGCACGCCCGCGACCAGCGCGGTCACCGCCGCTACCTGCGGCACCGGGAGGATGTGCCCGAGCACGTCCTTGTGCGCGGACGGGGTGTCGGCCGCGAAACTGCCGATGATCAGCGGGTTGAGGACCACGATGTAGGCCATCGTCACGAACGTGACCACGCCGCCGCGGATCTCCCGCCCGGTGCTCGACCCGCGTTCGCTGATCCGGAAGAAGCGGTCCAGTGTGGACCCCGCCCGCTCGCGCTGCTCCGCCATTTCCCCGCCTGTCTCGCTGTTTCCGTCCGGGTAAGCTCTGGCCCGTGGAAGAACCGACCAGCGCCCCGGACACTCCGGCCGCCCTGCGGCACACGCCGGACCTGCCGAAGCGGCTCACCGACCTGACGCCGGTGGTGATCGTAGGTACTGCGCTCTGGCTTGTCGCGCTCGTGGTGCTTTTCTTCACCAGCGAGGGCGTGTGGGTGCAGACGTGCCTCGCCGGGATCGCGCTGGGGTTCATCGGGTTCGGGATTATTTTCTGGCAACGCGCGGCGGCTCGGCGCGGGTCCAAATCGGCGCAGCGGCTTTAGGGCTCGTCAGTTCAGCATGGTGCGCGGCGCGGGATCTTCCAGCAGCGCCGTGATGCGATAACGCTCGCCCCACCGATCACTCGCCCACGCGAACGCGCGCGCCAACCCCTCGGACGTGTCCGCCGCGTGCAGTCGACCGCCACCGTGAGCGGACCGTGCCACAGCGTCCTCCGTCCGGCGACGCGAAGCTGGTCCGCGGCGCAGCGGCTTTAGGGCTCGTCAGTTCAGCATGGTCCGCGGCGCCGGGTCTTCCAGCAGCGCCGTGATGCGATAACGCTCGCCCCACCGATCACTCGCCCACGCGAACGCGCGCGCCAACCCCTCGGACGTGTCCGCCGCGTGCAGTCGGTCGTCTGACCACCACGGCACCTCCGCCGAAGCACCCTCGATCGTCACCGTGAGCGGGTCGTGCAGCAGCACTCCGCCGTCCGGCAGCGTGATGCCGAGTTGGTCCGCGGCGAGCGCGAGGGCGGGCAGGTCGGCCCACGCGACGTACTCGCCGGTGCTCTCGACCTCGGCTTTCAGGCTGCTCGCGACGGGGACGTCGAGGAGTTCCGCCAGCCGCTCCGGATCCGCGGGCGCGACGAGGATCTTCGCCGGGTCCAGGGCAGCCGCGACCCATGGCACGTCCAGCACCACGGCTTCCTCGACGACGCTCCCGTCCGCCCCGCGGACTCGGGCGGGGGCGTCGACGTCGGAGATGTCGATCGGTGCGGCCACCAACGCCGCGTGTGCGCGGGCGACCAAGCCCGGGGTCGGCGTCCGTTGCGGGTCGCCGAGTCGTTCGAGCAGGTCGGTGACGTCTTCCGCGGTCTCCAGGTCCAGTCCGGTCCGGACGCCGACGGCGCGGAGCAGATCGTCGCTCAACTCGAGGTCGGGGACCGGGTCGTACAGGCCCGCCAGTGCGGTCGCCGAAGCGAGCCGCCACGCGCCGGGGGCTTCGCCGGCCAGCAGGGCGTACCGCGCGAGCCACCAGCCCGCGTGGCCGTCCGGGCTGTGCAGTGCCTGCCATGTTTCCGGACGGGACGCGATCAGGCGGAGCGCGTCCGGCCAGGCGTCGTCCGCGACGAGGTCGAGGTCGCGAATGGACACGACCGTCGTCGGCGGCTGCTCGAACGAATCCCACCACTGCTCTTCGTCCGGCAGGTGGTGGTCGGGTTCGTGCGGATCCTCGTCCAGCCCGACCGCGAACGAATCGAGCACCTTCGCCGCGACGAGGGTTCCCGTCGGCCAGTCTTCGGCGAATTCCTCGTCCAGCACGGAAAGCGCGCCGCCGGGCTCGAACACCTCGGGGTCGATGACGTCCAGCAACGGCGACGTCGGCAGCACCAGTTCGTCCGCGCGCCGCCAGCCGTCCTCCGCGGGCAGCGCCAGCGCGCCGATCCACTCCGGCGCCTGATCGCCGCAATCGGTGACCAGCCGGAGCACCGCGCCCGCGAGGTTCATTCCGTCCAAACCGGACTGAACGTCGGCGACACTGTGCTCGACCGCGTACTGCAGCTGTTCCGCTTCGAGCAGCTGCCGCGCGTCCGCGTGCTTGGCTCCTAACAGTTCCAGCAACTGATGCGCCGCACCTGGGTGCACGAGCCGGAGGCCGGGAACGTCCACATCGGACAGAAGTTCGCGGAGTTCGCTGCTGCCGTCGACGAGCAGCGCGCCCTTGACGCCCGGCAACGTCCGCCCGTCCGACAGCGGGACCGGCAGTCCGTCGAGCTGATTCGCGCTGAGCGCGTGACTCTCGACCGCGACCGCCAGCTCCGCGTACAGCTTCTGCCACCAGCCGGGTTCGCGATCGATGCCAGTCAGGACTTCGAGGACGTCGCCGATGCCGAGGATGTGCGCGGAGACCGGCTTGAGCAGCCGGGGATTCGCTTGCACCAAGCCCGGGATGACGTCGGCCAGCAGCGGAGCCAGCCCGTCGACGTCGAGCACCCGCGCCTGCTGTCCGGAGACTTCCTGACCGTCCACAGTGGCCAGCCAGGGTTCCTGCGCGAGCGAGGTGTAAACCAGGTCTTTCAGCTGTGAGTCCACAGTGGACAGCGGGAATCCCGCGGCGGGGACCAAGGTTGGCCGGTGTTCCGCTTTGACCGCCCGGACCAGTTCGACGTATTCACTCGCCGCCCTCTCCAGCGCGCGAGTGAGCTCCGCGCCGGGAAGCACCCGGCGGCGAGACGGCTCCAGCGGCACTTCGGCAATCAACCGGGCCGGGAGCGAAAGGCCTTCGTCGGTTGGCGTCGGCGCGTGCAGCACATCGTCTTCGAGCGGCTGCGGGACGCCGTCGGCGTCGACCGGAACGGCCCAGACTCCGTGCTTCAGCCACCGTCGTTGCCCGGTCGGCGAAGTGATCTCGACGGTCTCGTCGCCGCTTCGAGTCCACTTGCGACCGTCCACTTCGGCCTCGGCGAGCCACGGCAGGGCCAGCAGGAGGTCTTCGATCTCGTTCGCCAGACCGTCGAGCAGGCCTTGCCCGGATTCCTTCAGCGGCAACCGCACTTCGGTGGCGAATCCGGCAGGCGGCTGTTCCGTGACGGGAAACGGCAGCCGCAGCACCGGAACGTCGCCGTCCCGGCCGGATTCCTCCCGGGTGCGCTGCGCGGAAAACGCGACCCCGCCCGAGGTCGAAACGACCCGGGGCTCGTCGGTGACGGTCAGCACGGCCGCGAATCCGACTCCGAACCGGCCGACGGTCCCTTCCTTGGCCGACGCCCGCAACGACGCTAGCGATTCGACCCCTCGGGTGTCCAGCGGCGCGCCGGTGTTGGCGAACCGCAGTTCACCGTCCACAACGGACACCCGGATCCGCCCCGGTTCGCCCGCGATCTGCGCGGCGTCGGCGGCGTTCTGCGCGAGTTCGACGAACAACCGGTCGCGGTAAGCGCCGACGCGCAGGTCGCGTTCCGAGTTGGTGTCCTCGGTGAAGCGGGTGGGCGAATCGCGCCAGGCGCTCAGCGCCGCTTCCCGCAGCCGGACTGTCCCGAAAGGATCAGCCGCTCCCCCAGCGACTTCGTTCACCGGAGGACATCGCTCCCGTCGGAGTCGTCCTCGCCCGAAGTCGCATCAGAAGCGTCCGGAGCAACGGCCTCGACGACCACTTCGGCAGCAGTGCCCGCCGCCGAAGCCTCGACGACGTCCGGCTCCTTCGCCGCAGACTCCTCCGCCGCGTCCGAAGCCGGCTCGGCAGCCACCTCGACGGCAGCTTCCTCGACCGCCACCTCCGCGGCCGCCTCCGGCTCCACCGCCGCGACCTCAGCGGTCTCCTCGGCCGCCGCGGCCGCCGCCTCTTCCACCACCGCCGGGTCCGCGGCGACGCTCGGTTCCGGAGCCGGCTCCGGAGCGGGCGTGAAGTCGATCAGCGAATCGTCGTAAACCAGCTCCGCGACCGGGACCGAGGACGTCACCTCGACCCGTACCTCGGAGTGCGCCCCACATCCGTAAGCCACGTCCACGACGTGCCCGTCCGCGGGCGCGATGTCGTTCGTGCACGCCCCGAAGGCGCCGCGCAGCGACCCGGCCAGCGGCACGAAGAACCCACAGGTCCCGCAGGTCGCGGGCGCGCTACGGGCCATGTCCGAACGCGGGCCGAACTCGCCGCCGTGCCAGCGAGCGGCCGCGTCGAGCCTGCCGTAGCGCGAAAGCACGTGCACCCGGCCGAGGCCGACCTCGTGCGCCGCTTCCTCGACGGCCGGGTCGTCCGACTGGAGGTACGCGGGCGAGAGGCGCGGGTCGTCCTTGTCCGCGGGGAACAGGTCGCCGACGCCGAGGTCCCCGGCGCGCACCCGCTGCTCCCACGGCACCCACGCGGGCGCGACCAGGGCCTCCGGGCCCGGCTGCAGCACCAGTTCGCTCACCGTGACCGGCTCGTCCGGCCCGGCCACCGCGACGGTGACCGACCAGCGCCAGCCGCGGTATCCGGGCACCGAGGCTTCGAAGAGGTGGCTCGCGGAGACCGCGTCCTCGCGTTCCACTCCGACGTGCTCGCCGACCTGGTCAGCGGGTGCTTCCGCCAGCACGGCCTCCCGCGCGGCCTCGACAGCGTCCGCGAGCTTCCGGTGGAGAGAGCCGTCGTCCAGGGTCAACAGCAGCGTCATACCCCCAATTGTGCCGCACGCATCCGCGCCGCCCGTGCCAGGCTGTTCCTCGTGCGAACCCGGATCGTCTGGCCCCTGGTGGCCGCCGCCCTGCTCGGCGGATGCGCGGGCACCCAAGCCACGCCCGCCCAGCCCGAACAGCTCACCGTCCAGGTGCTCGGAACGCTGCCGCACGACTCGACCGCCTTCACCGAAGGACTCGAGTACTCCGGCACGACGCTGTACGAGAGCCGCGGGCTCGAAGGCAAGTCCGCGCTCACCGCGGGACCGGCAGGCGGAACACCAGCCAAACAGGTGACGGTGCCGTCGCCGTTGTTCGCCGAGGGCATCACCGTGCTCGGGCCGAAGCTGTGGCAGCTGACCTGGCGCGACGGGATCGCGATCGAACGCGACTCCCAGACGCTCGCCGAACTGCGGCGCGTGCACTACGACGGCGAGGGCTGGGGACTGTGCCATCAGCCCAGTGGACGGCTGGTGATGAGCAACGGGTCGTCGATGCTCACCTTCCGCGACCCGCAAACGTTTGCGGTCACCGGTTCCGTCGACGTCGGCCAGGACCAGCTGAACGAACTGGAGTGCGTCGGCGACACCGTTTACGCGAACGTCTGGCAGACCGGAACCATTCTGCGCATCGACGCCGGCACCGGACGGATCACCGCGAAGATCGACGCCGGCAAGCTCCGCACGCCGTCCCGGCCCGGCGAGGACGTGCTGAACGGCATCGCCGCGATCCCGGGCACGGACGAATTCCTGCTGACCGGGAAGCTGTGGCCGACGTCGTTCCGCGTGAAGTTCGTCCCGGAAAATCAGCGAACCGGCACGTGAGCGGGCGGTACGTGACCTCGATGAGGCAGGATTGAACCGTGGCCCTCTTCAGCTCGCGCTCCGGTTCCGACAGCCCCCTCGGCGGGCAGTCGGGCAAAGGCCGTGGGAAGAAGAAGCGCCGCTGGACTCCCGAGCCCGGCGCGGCGCAGGCCCGCTCGTGGCGCGACACCCCGCCGACCCGGGTCGATCAGGCCGTTGACCAGCGCGTTCGCCAGGCTCCGCCGGAGTACGCGCCGGAACCGCCGCGGGCCCGGCCGGAGCGCATCCAGCCCGAACCTCCGCGCGCACGCCCGGCCGAACCGCGAACCGAGCACGTCGATCAGCGCCCTCCCCGCGGTTATCCCGGACGGCCGGAGCCGCGCAGCGCGTTCTACGACGACGCGCCGCCGTTCCCGCCGAACGCCGAGGAAGCGCCCACCGGCGCTGTCCCGATGGGACACCGTCCGCCGCCGCCCCCGCGCGGCGCCCGGCCGTACCCGCCGCGCGACCACCGCACCGAGCCCGTCCACCCGCGGCCGTACGACGACCGTCCCGGCAGCGCCGGCTACGAGCACTACGACACCGGCGGCTACGCGGGCGAGCCACGCGTCGAAGACGAGCAGGACGAGGCCTTCAACACCACCGCCGTCCCCGGCGCCGGGTCGGTTCCGAAACTGCCGAAGAAGCTCACCGTCACGCGGGTCGCCGCGCTGCGCAGCCGTCAGCTGAGCGGACAGGCGATCGGCGCGTTCCAGCGCGCCACCAAGGCAGACGGCGCGGACAAGTCCGGTCTCACCTCGCTGATGTACGCGGTGATGCTGAACTACGCCAGCGACGCGGCGATGGCGATCGCGCTGGCGAACACGCTGTTCTTCGCCGCGACCAGCGGCGAGAGCAAGGGCAAGGTCGCGCTGTACCTGCTGATCACGATCGCGCCGTTCGCGCTCGTCGCACCGGTGATCGGCCCAGCGCTGGACCGGATCCAGCGCGGCCGCCGGCTCGCGATGTGCGTCTCGTCGATCGGCCAGGGCCTGATGGCCGTGGTGATGGCACTGCACTTCGACGACTGGCTGCTGTACCCGGCGGCGCTCGGGATGATGGTGCTGTCGAAGTCGTTCACCGTGCTGAAGGCGGCGGTCACGCCGCGCGTGGTGCCGCCGGAGATCACGCTGTCGAAGACCAACGCGCGGATCACCGTCTTCGGCCTGATCGCGGGCGGCGTGTTCGGCGCGCTGGCCAGCGGGGTGAGCAGCCTCTCCAACTCCTCGGGCGCACTGTGGTTCACCGCGGTGATCTGCGTGGCCGCGGCCGTGCAGTCGATGCGGATCCCGTCGTGGGTCGAGGTGACCGAGGGCGAGGTCCCGACGTCGCTGTCCGCGCGGCCGGAGCCGAAGCAGAAGCGGCAGCGCCAGCCGATGGGACGGCACATCGTCGTTGCCTTGTGGGGCAACGGTTCCGTCCGCGTGCTGACCGGCTTCCTGATGATGTTCGCCGCCTTCGCGGTGAAGGCGCAGACCGAACACGCCGGGCACAGCCCGTTCGTCCAGTTGCTGTTGCTGGGCATCATCGGCGCGGCGGCGGGCGTCGGCGGATTCGTCGGCAACGCACTGGGTTCGCGGCTGCACTTCGGTTCGGCGGACCAGGTGATCGTTGCCTGCGTGGCGGCGTGTGTCGTGACGACGCTGATCGCGACGCTGCTGCCCGGCCTCGCCACAGCGGCGATCGTCGGCCTCATCGGCGCGACCGCCAGCGCGCTGGCGAAGATCAGCCTCGACGCGGTGATCCAGGAGGACCTGCCGGAGCAGTCGCGCGCCTCGGCGTTCGGGCGTTCCGAGACGGTGCTGCAGCTGTCGTGGTGCATGGGCGGCGCGGTCGGACTGCTGCTGCCGCCGACGTACTGGATCGGCTTCCTGGTCGTCACGCTCCTGCTGGCGGTCGGCCTGACGCAGACGTTCCTGGTGCAGCGCGGCGGTTCGCTGCTGCCCGGCCTCGGCGGAAATCGCCCATTGCGCCCGGAGCCGACCGGCAGCTTCCCCGCCCAGGGGCCCGCGCGAGGCCGCCGGTAATCTCGGGCCATGCGACGTTCCCGGGTGGTGGCCGTGCTCGCGGCCGGTGGTTTCGCGGTGGCCGGCTGTTCCGCGCCGGGCCCGGCCGAGGTGACTTTCTACGCCGACGGGCACACGATCAACGTCGCCCCGATCGGCAACTGCGACATCAAGTCCGGCGTCTGCGCGGCCAACCCCGGCGCGACCGGCAAGCTCAAGGTGCGGCCGGGCCGCTCGGTGCAGATCTCGGTGCCGAAGGAGATCGCCGAGACGCCGTGGAAGGTCACCGTGCAGTACGTGAACGGCAAGGGCGAGCCCCAGCCGCTCAAGGAGGACATCATCACCTCCCGCGACCGCTACGCCTACACCGCGACGCCGCCCGCGAAGGACGACCAGATCGTGGTGGTCGAGATCGCACAGGCATCGGTGATCAGCCGCACCGGCGACCCGAACGACGCGGAAGCCGTCACGACGGCGCTGTGGTCGCTGCAGGTCCAGCCTGCCTGATCCGGCCAAAAGCCGTGAAGGGCTCCGCGCGGGGAGATTCCCGTACGGAGCCCTTCACTGTTTTCAAGCGGTGGCGTGATTGATCACGGGTCGAGGTCGCGCGCGACCGCCCGCATGATCTCCGCGATCTGCTTGGTGTTCTTGCGATCCGGGTACCGGTTGCGCCGCAGGTCCGGCTGGACCTTCAGCTCCAGCAGCTTGATCATGTCCTCGACGAGGCCGTGCAGCTCCTCCGCGGGCCGGCGGCGCGCCTCGGCGACCGACGGCGGCGGGTCCAGCAGCCGGACGGAGAGCGCCTGCGGTCCGCGCCTGCCGTCGGCCACGCCGAACTCGAGCCGCTGCCCGGCTTTCAGGCCCTCCACGCCGTGGGGCAGCGCGGCCTTGCGGATGTAGACGTCCGCACCGCCGTCTTGCGTGACGAAGCCGAACCCCTTCTCCGCGTCGTACCACTTGACCTTGCCGGTCGGCACTTCCCTCACCAGTCCTTCTGCTGTGCAGGTCACGACGAACGCGCCCCGAGCGATCTCGAGGCGCGCGTCCGATAAGCGTATCTCGCCACAGGCGCTGGGGAGAAGCGGATAGTCCCGTTACTCTCACCCCATGGAGAACGCAGCGAAACAGACCGGCAAACCGATCCTCATGCGGCTCGGCATCGGCCTGTTCGCCATCGGCATGCTCGCCGTGGCGACAGTGTTCGTGCTGTTCGCCGCCGGACTCGAGAACCTGCCGGTGTGGCTCAGCGCGGCCGCCGGCGTGATCACCCCGCTCGGACTGCTGCTCGGGCTGATCGCGCTGATCCAGGAAGCCCGCGCCGGAAAACACGGCTGACCAGCGGTTACACCGCTGTCTCCACGAACGTCCCGGCGAACCACCCGGGGAACTCGACCAGCGAGTCGAACACCACGTCCGCGCCCTCGGCGGCCAATTCCTCGCGGCTGCACGGCCCGGTCGCCACGGCCACGGACATCGCGTTGGCCGCTCGCGCGCCCCGTACGTCGCCGAGGTGATCGCCGACGTACGCCCGTGCCTCGTGTTCCAGCAGGGCCGCCGCCTTCTGCGTGGACCACAGCTCGCCCACCAGCGCGTCGACCTTCATGCCCAGCGCGTCGAGGTGCATCTGCGCGTTGGGGCCGTACTTCCCGGTGACCACGACGGTCCGCCCGCCTGCCGCCCGGACCGCCTCCAGCGCCTCGACCGCGCCGGGCAGCGCGACCGTGCTCGGCACGACCGTCTCCGGGTACAGGTCGCGGAACTGCCAGATCAGCTCGGGAATCCGGTCCTCGGGCGCGCCGAAATCGCGCAGCGCCTGATCGAGCGGCGGCCCGAGGTTCGAGGCGAACGCCTCCCCGTCGAACGTCAGCCCGGACTTCTTGCCCAGCGCGTTCATCGCCGCGACCATGCCCGGCCGCGGGTCGATCAATGTCATGTCGAGGTCGAACCCCACCGTGATGCCCACGTCCCACACGGTAGCTGTCCGGACCGACAGTTCCGGACGGTCCGCTGTACACGTGCACCATCCAGGTAAAGGTTCTTGACACAGATTCAGTCTGTGTCAAGCTGACGGTGTGACCAGCTTCACCGAGCGGACCAAGGCGACACTTCGCGAAACGCTGCTCGACGCGGCCGCGGACCTGCTCCCCGATCGCGGCCACCAGGGCCTCCGGATGGCCGACGTGGCCGCGAAAGCCGGGGTCAGCAGGCAGACGGTCTACAACGAGTTCGGCAGCAAGGCGGCGCTCACGCAGGCCGTCGCGCTGCGCGTCGCGGCGGAGTTCCTCGACGGCATCCGCTGCCGGTTCGAGGACGCCGAGAGTTTGCTCACGGGCATCCGCGGCGCGGTCGTCTACACGATCGAACACGCCAGGGAGAACCGGCTGATCGCGGCGGCGCTCGGCACCGAGGCGGGCGAGGACCTGCTCCCCCTGCTGACCTCGCGCGGCGAACCGATCCTCACCGCGTCGGCCGAGCTCGCGGCGCAGCAGTACCTCGCGCTCGAACCCCGGCTCACCCAGGAAGCCGCCGCGCTGCTCGCCGAAACGGTGGTCCGGCTGTCGCTCAGCCACCTGGTGCTGCCGACGCATTCCGCGTCCGAGGCCGCCGAGTCGGTCCTCGCGGTGATCGCCCCCGCCATCGACCAATTCGTCCACAATGGAGTGAAACGAGAGGGCCAGACATGACCGAGACGCTTCCGGAGCTGCGCAGCGGATTCTCGTCCCTGCGCAAGGGCGGGCTGAACTGGGACTCGTTCCCGTTGCGGCTGTTCGTCAAGGGCAACAAGAAGTTCTGGAACCCGGCGGACCTCGATTTCAGCAAGGAACGCGAGGGCTGGGAAAGCCTGACGCCCGAGCAGCAGCGCTCGACCACCTACCTCGTCGCGCAGTTCATCGCGGGCGAGGAGGCGGTGACCGAGGACATCCAGCCGTTCATGCGCGCGATGTCCTCGACCGGCCGGTTCGGCGACGAGATGTACCTGACGCAGTTCTGTTTCGAGGAGGCCAAGCACGTCGAGGTTTTCCGGCGCTGGATGGACGCCGTCGGACTGGACGACGACCTGCATTCCTACGTCGCGGAAAACCCGCACTACCGCAAGCTTTTCTACGAGGAACTGCCGCAGTCGCTGCGCGCGCTGGAGGACGATCCCAGCCCGCTCAACCAGATCCGCGCGAGCGTGACGTACAACCACGTGATCGAAGGCAGCCTCGCGCTCACCGGGTACTACTCGTGGCAGCTGATCTGCACGCAGAACCAGATCCTGCCGGGAATGCAGGAACTGGTGCGCCGCATCGGCGACGACGAACGCCGCCACATGGCGTGGGGCACGTTCACCTGCCGCCGGCACGTCGCCGCGGACGACGCGATGTGGGACGCCGTGCAGGAACGCATGGGCGAACTGCTGCCGCACGCGCTCGGCATGATCCAGTGGGTGCAGGACCAATTCGAGGAAGTCCCGTTCGACAACGACCCCGAGGAATTGATCCAGTACGCCGCCGATCGCACCCAGCGCCGCCTCGGCGCGATCGAATCCGCGCGGGGCACGCCGGTCGAGCAGATCGACCTCGACTACTCGCCCGAGCAGCTCGAGGAGACCTTCGGCGAGGAGGACGAAAAAGCCCTCGCCGAAGCCGCCGCGGCCGCTTCCGCCTGACGCGAACCGGCGGCCGTCCACATCGGACGGCCGCCGGTTTCAGCTCACGCGTGCTTCTGCGACGCCGCCTGCTCCAACCCCAGCAATGTCACCGACTGCTGGCGCATTTCGACCTTGCGCACCTTCCCGGTCACCGTCATCGGGAATTCCTCGACCACGTGGATGTAGCGCGGGATCTTGTAATGCGCCAGCTTGCCCTGGCAGAACTCGCGCACCGCTTCCGTGGTCAGCGGCTGCGCGCCCTCGCGCATCCGGATCCAGGCCATCAATTCCTCGCCGTACTTGACGTCCGGCACGCCGATCACCTGCGCGTCCAGCACGTCCGGATGCGTGTAGAGGAATTCCTCGATCTCGCGCGGGTAGATGTTCTCGCCGCCGCGGATCACCATGTCCTTGATCCGGCCGGTGATGTTGATATATCCCTCGTCGTCCATGATCGCGAGGTCGCCGGTGTGCATCCAGCGCGCGGCGTCGATCGCCTCGGCGGTCTTTTCCGGTTCCTCCCAATAGCCGAGCATCACCGAATAGCCGCGGGTGCACAATTCGCCAGGCGTGCCGCGCGGCACGGTCAGCCCGGTTTCCGGATCGACCACTTTGGACTCCAGATGCGGACCGACCCGGCCGACCGTGGACACCCGGCGCTCCACCGAATCGTCCGCGCGGGTCTGCGTGGACACCGGCGACGTCTCGGTCATGCCGTAGCAAATGGACACCTCGGTCATCCCCATCCGGTCGATGACCTGCTTCATCACCTCGACCGGGCACGGCGATCCGGCCATGATGCCGGTGCGCAGCGAGCCGAGGTCGAACGTCTCGAACTCGGGGTGGTTCAGCTCGGCGATGAACATCGTCGGCACGCCGTACAGCGACGTGCAGCGTTCGGCGGCGACCGCGGCGAGCGTGGCCTTCGGGTCGAACGCCGGGGCCGGGATGACCATGCACGAACCGTGGCTGGTGCACGCGAGGTTGCCCATCACCATGCCGAAGCAGTGGTAGAAGGGCACCGGGATGCAGACCCGGTCCTCCTCGGTGTAATTGCACAGCTCGCCGACGAAATAGCCGTTGTTGAGGATGTTGTGGTGGCTGAGGGTCGCGCCCTTGGGGAAACCGGTGGTGCCGCTCGTGTACTGGATGTTGATCGGGTCGTCCGCGGACAGTCCCGCCTGCAACTGCGCGAGCCGCTCCGCGTCGCCGCTTCGGCCGGACTCCATCAGGTCGGTCCACGACGAGGTGCCGAGCAGCACGACCGCTTCCAGTCCGGGACAGTTCGGCCGCACCTCCTCGATCATCGCCCCGTAGTCGGACGTCTTGAACTTGTCCGCGGCCACGAGCATCCGGATGCCCGCCTGGTTGAGCACGTACTGCAGTTCGTGCGAGCGGTAGGCCGGGTTGATGTTGACCAGGATCGCGCCGATCTTCGCCGTCGCGTACTGGAGGAACGTCCATTCCGCCCGGTTCGGCGACCAGATGCCGACGCGATCGCCCTTGCCGATGCCCGACGCCAGCAGCCCGTGCGCGAGGGTGTCGACCTCGGCGGCGAGTTCGCGGTAGGTCCAGCGGGCGCCTGCCTCGCGGTCGACGAGCGCGTCCCGGTCGCCGAACGCGGCCACCGTGCGGTCGAAATTGTCCCCGATCGTGTCGCCGAGCAGGGGGACGCTGGAGGTCCCGGAGGCGTAACTCGGCAGTGCAGGCGCGTCAGGCATCGGTGCCTCCCGTGGCGGTCTTCGTCGACGAGCCCGAGTCTAAGCTCGATTTCGGACCTTTCCGCCACCCTAGTTATGGGGTGCGCTCGCACGAGCGGCTGATGGTCGTGCGCGTTCCGCTACCCTCGGTGCGGGTTGTTTCGTGCACGAGGGGACTGGGACGTTGCCAGAGGAATTCTCCCTGGGCTGGACCGAGACCGACGTGGCGGTGCGGCGCACCGGGCTGCCCGCGTCGTGGCATCCGTTCGAGATCCGCAGCGCGGGCGCGACGATGACCGAGCACAACCGGCTGGCCGAGGAGGCGTGGACCGCGCTGCGCGGCCGGGGGCTGGCCGACGCGGAGAAACTCGACCGCGATGTCGAAGCGACCCTGCGCGCGTGGACGAGGCCGGACGTGCTGATCATCGTGCGCGCGGCCGAACTGCCGTCCGGGACCGTGCTGTACCGGGCGTGCATCGGCGAGGGCCTCGGCGTGTTCTCGGAGCAGGTCGACGACGGGCTTCGCTTCCAGCAGGTCCGGCCGGAGCGGCTGGTGGATCTGGTGCTGAGCATGTTCCCGCCCTATCCGGCGCTGCCCGTCTCCCCGGTCGCGATCACCCAGGGCCCGCCGCCGAAACGCAACGCCGCGGCGCCCGCGCCGTCGCGCCAGGATCGCGACGCGCTGGCCGGGTACTCGCAATGGCCGCTGCACCGGCACGGAACCGTGGAACTTTCGCTGCGGCCAGGACAAGGCACTCTCCGCCCAGTCTCGACCGCGACGTTCGTGGACACCGACGGCGGGCGGTACCTGACGTTCTCGGAACCGTTGCCCGACGGCGGGTTCCGGCTGCATTTCACCCCGTCGACGGGCGCGCACCTGCGGACGTGGCTGCTGGAGACGATCGAAGAGGGCGTGCGCTGAGAATTCAGGGCTAATCCCCGATGCCCTGCCCCCGTGCGGCAGGGCAAGATCGGCTCCATGCAATTCCACCTAGTCGACGCCTTCACCGACCAGGCGTTCGCCGGCAATCCGGCGGGCGTCGTCGTGCTCGAGCAACCCGCAGACGCCGAGTGGATGCAACAGGTCGCGGCGGAGATGAAGCACTCCGAGACCGCGTTCGTGGTCGCCGCCGGCGAGGGCGCGAAATCCCTGCGCTGGTTCACCCCGACCGACGAGGTCTCGCTCTGCGGGCACGCCACCATCGCGGTCACGCATGTCCTTGGCGGGCACCAGGTTTACGACACCCTCAGCGGCAGGCTCACCTGTACCAAGGCCGACGGCTGGATCGAGATGGACTTCCCCGCCGACCCGCCCGTCGAGACCGGCGAAGACCTCTCCCGCATCATCGACCTGCCGGCGAAGTTCACCGGACGGGCGCGCGAGAACCTCTTCGTGGAGCTCGAAAGCGTCGAAGCGGTCCGCCAGGCACAGCCGGACCTCGACGCCCTGCGCGCCACCTGGACCGGACGGCTGATCATCACCGCGGCAGGCGACGACTTCGTCAGCCGGTTCTTCGGCCCCGGAGTAGGCGTCGACGAGGACCCGGTCACCGGTTCCGCGCACTGCTCGCTGGCCCCGTACTGGACGCGGAAACTGGGCAAGAACGCCCTCGTCGGTCACCAGATCTCCGCCCGCGGCGGAACCGTGCGCACCGAAGTCCGCGACGACCGCGTGCTGCTGCGCGGCCAGGCCGTCACCGTAGTGAGCGGGGAGTTGTACGTCTGATGCGACTGATCCTCAACGTGATCTGGCTCGTCCTCGCCGGTTTCTGGATGGCGCTGGGCTACCTGTTCGCCGGAGTCATCTGCTGCGTCCTAATCGTCACGATCCCGTTCGGCATCGCGTCGTTCCGGATCGCGAACTACGCGCTGTGGCCCTTCGGCCGCACGGTCGTCGACCGCCGCGAAGCCGGGGTCGGCTCGTTCGTCGGCAACGTGATCTGGTTCCTGGTCGCCGGGCTGTGGCTCAGCATCGGCCACCTGATCACCGGGGCCCTGCAGTGCCTGACGATCATCGGCATCCCGCTGGGCCTGGCGAACTTCAAGATGATCCCGATCTCGCTGATGCCGCTCGGCAAGGAGATCGTCGACTCCTGAGGCCCGTCCTCGTTTGACCTGCCGCGAGGCGAACCGGCCAGTTCGGTTCGCCTCGCGGCCTCTCCACAGGTCCTACCGACAAATAATTTTGGCTTGACAACTCAAACCATCGGCAGCAAGCTGTGCCGCATGACAAGCGCACGCAAGCTGATCCTCGGTTTCTACGTCTCGCTCGACGGCAAGAGCGCTGACGCCGACAACGGCATCCGGGACGTCATGATGTCCATCGACGACCCCGAGCAGGAGAAATACTTCGTCGACCAGCTATGGGAGGCCGGGGCCTTCCTCATGGGCCGCAACACTTACGAAGCCATGGCGGGCTTCTGGCCCACCTCGGACCACCCCTCGGCCAAGGCGATGAACGCGATCCCCAAGGTCGCGTTCTCGAGAACGCTCACCAGCGCGGACTGGGCCGAGACCCGGATCGCCAGCGGCGACCTCGCGGAGGAGATCGCCCAGCTCAAGGCCGAACCCGGCAAGGATCTCGTCGCCGCGGGCGGCACCGAATTCCTGCACTCGCTGATCAAGCTCGGCGTCGTGGACGAGTACCGGCTCTGGGTGCTCCCCGCCGTCACCGGCAAGGGCGCGGCGCTGTTCCCGGAACTCGGCGAAGCCCGGCGATTGCGGCTGGTGAAGAGCACCGCCTTCCCGTCCGGGATCCTCGAACTGCGGTACGCGGCCAGCTAGTCCTCAGGCTCGAAGGGCAGCTTCACCACGAGGCACGGACCGCCGACGAACAGGCCGCCGTCGATGCCCAGCGCTTTCCCTCCGGCGTAGAGGTACGGGCCTTCGATCTGCGTCGGGTGGATGCCGAGCTGGTCGGCGATCACGCTGTGCCCGTGCACGATCCGCGAGCCGCCCAGTGCGTTGAGCAGCCGGTCGGCGTTCTCCTCGCCGTCCGGGCCGCGGAAGGCGTACCGGGTGGTCATCCGCCGCCACACGTCCCACCAGGCCTCGATGTTGCTGCCGGAGAGGATGTCGTGCGCGGTGGCGTTGATCGAGTCGAGGTCCTCGCCCCAGTCGAGGTACTCGAGGGTGTCCGAGTGCAGCAGCAGGTGGTCCTCGTCGACCGCGACGAGCGGGCGTTCGGTGAGCCACTCGATGTGCTCGGGGGTGAGCCGGTCCTGGTCCGACAGCAGGCCGCCGTTGATCTCCCAGCTGCGCGCGAAACTGCGCGGCCCGAAGTCGGACGGCACCGGGCGGTCGCCGAAGTGGTACATCCCGAGCAGCAGGATCTCGTGGTTGCCGAGCAGCATCTGCACCGAGCCGCCCGCCTCCGCCGCCTGCTCCTGCAGCTCGCGCACGAGGTCGATCACCCCGACGCCGTCCGGGCCGCGGTCGGTGAAGTCGCCGAGGAACCACAAGCGGTCGTCGACGCCGGCCCACTTGCCGTCGCTGTCGACCAGGCCCTCGGCGCGCAGTGCGTCAACCAGGGCGTCCCGGTGCCCGTGGACGTCGCCCACCACATAGACGCTCATCGTTCGACGATATGCCCTGATCCCGGGCGGTGGGCGGTCAGCCTTCGCCGAACGGGTCGAGCGTTCGCCCGATCAGGTCGGCGACCGAGCCGATCACCTTCGTCGGCCGGTACGGGTAGTTCTCCACCGATTCCTCGTTCGAGATGCCGGTGAGCACCAGAATGGTCTGCAGTCCGGCCTCGATCCCGGAGTGCACGTCGGTGTCCATCCGGTCGCCGATCATGAGCGTCGACTCCGAATGCGCGCCCAGCCGGCGCAGCGCGGACCGCATCATCAGCGGGTTCGGCTTGCCGACGTAGTACGGCGAGCGGCCGGTGGCCCGCTCGATCAGCGCGGCGACGGACCCGGTGGCAGGCATCGAGCCCTCGACGCTCGGGCCGGTCGCGTCCGGGTTGGTCGCGATGAACTTCGCGCCGCCCTCGATCAGCCGGATCGCGCGGGTGATCGCGCTGAAGCTGTACGTGCGGGTCTCGCCGAGCACGACGTAGTCCGGGTCGCGTTCGGTCAGCACGTAGCCGACCTCGTGCAGCGCCGTGGTGAGCCCGGCCTCGCCGATCACGAACGCCGAGCCGTTCGGCCGCTGCGACGCGAGGAACTTCGCGGTCGCCAGCGCCGAGGTCCAGATCGACTCCTCGGGGATGTCCAGACCGGTGCGCAGCAGCCGCGCCCGCAAGTCGCGCGGGGTGTAGATCGAGTTATTGGTGAGCACCAAAAAGTCGATATCGTTGTTCCGCAGTTCGTCGAGGAACTCGTCCGCCCCCGGGACGAGGTGTTCCTCCCTGACCAGCACACCGTCCATGTCGGAGAGATACGTCCACCGGCCTTCGCTCATGCGCGAAAACCTATCACGCGCGCGAGACGCCTGCGGCATACGACGAAAACGGCTACAGTGGAAATTGCCGGTAACGCGAGGGGAGTCGCGAGGCCGGTTACCGAGGGGGTTCAGGGGAATCTTTTCCGTAAGCTCCGGCGTATTCGCCGTGGCGCAATTCTTCCTGCCCCTTGTCTTGAAGGGGGAACAACCTGATGACAGAAATTGTCGACCGGCCCGCCGCCGCGGCCCCGATCACCGGGCCGAACTGGGGGCTCACCAAGTTCCTTGACCCGCTGCCGGTTCCGCCGGTGCTGCGGCCGCCGTGGTGGGGACAGGACATGATCACCATTCCGATGGTGGCGAAGCGGCAACGGCTGCACTCGCAATTGCCGCCGAGTACATTGTGGACTTATGCCGGACATTTCCCGGGCCCGACAATCGAAGTGCGCAGCGGCAAACAACTGCGGATTTCGTGGTCGAACGAAATAGAGGGCGAGTTCCCGTTGGTCGCCGTGCAAGGACCGGTGGGCGACGCACCGACCACCCGCCCCGGCCGCGAGCTCGACCGGCCCGGCTACTCGATCGTCGACGGCGTCGCGGACCTGCCCGCCTGGACCGTCGTTCACCTGCACGGCGCGCGCACCAACGCGAGCAACGACGGATGGGCGCACAACGCCGGCCTCCGGGGCACTTCGCAGCTCGCCGAGTACCAGAACCGGCAGCAGGCCATGCCGCTCTGGTACCACGACCACGCCATGGCGATAACCCGGTTCAACGTCCACACCGGCCTTGCCGGGCTGTACCTGATCCGCGACGACGAGGAGGACGAGCTCGACCTGCCCGGCGGCGATCGCGAACTGCCGCTGATCCTGACCGACCGCAACCTCGACACCGACCCGGCGACCGGAGCGCTCACCGGGCAATTGCTGTACAAGTTCCCGTACGTGCCGAACGGGCCGATGATCCCGTTCTCCGGTCCGTTCACGCTGGTCAACGGCGTGATCTGGCCGCACCTCGACGTCAGCGCACGGTGGTACCGCTTCCGGCTGCTCAACGCGGCCAACGAACGGTTCTTCACGCTGAACCTGGTCGACGAGAACAACGTGCCGCGGAACGACGCCGTCCGCCTGATCGGCACCGACGGCGGGTTGCTGCCCGCTCCCGCGCCGCTGCCGTCCGGCGGGCTGACCGTCGCGCCGGCCGAACGGTTCGACGTGCTGATCGACTTCAGCCGGTTCCAGGGGCAGAAACTCAAGCTGCGCAACGCCGATCCCAACCTCGGCGGGGTCGAACCGGACGTCATGGAGTTCCGGGTGGAAAGCCGCGCGCGGCACGATTCGTTCGAGCTGCCCGAAAAGCTCTCGTCGTCGTACGTCCGGATCAAGCACGGTTCGACGCTGCCGGAGGACCACGACCACGTCTGGGTCGCGCTGCTGCTCAACGCGAGCGGGCATCCGGAGATGTGGGACCTCGAACAGGTCGACGCCGATCCGGGCGGCAAGGGCATCATCCAGATCAACGACCCGGCGGGCGGGCTGAAGACGTTCCGGATGATCGGGCGGCTCTTCGACGACACCACCGGCATCTTCATCGACCACGGCAAATGGGCGGTGTGGAACATCGTGCACGTCGCGAACGGCGGGCCCGCGCATCCGTTCCACATCCACCTGACCGAATTCCAGGCGCTCTTCCGCCGCAGCTTCACCACGACGTTCGACCCGGCCGCCGAGCGCACTTCCCGGCCGATCGACGGGTTCGCGGAAGTCCCGCTGGAGAAGTACGAGGAGGGGTGGAAGGACACGATCATCGTGAACCCCGGGCAGTGGGTGAGCGTCGCCGGCCAGTTCAGCGGCGGCACCGGCGAGTTCATGTACCACTGCCACATCCTCGACCACGAGGACGAGGGCATGATGCGACCGTTCGTCGTCCACCCGCCCGAGGTGGCGAAGTTCCACGTCCACCCCGGCGGCGGCCACCACCACGGCGGCTGAGCGGGATCGCTTGCGCCCCAATGCCGCATTGGGTGCATCTGACGCATCCAATGCGGCGTTCGGTGCATCCCACGCACCCAATGTGGCATTGGGGTTTCTCAATAGCGGGCACAGCGGCCGCGGTGCACGAAGTTGCCCTTGGCCGATGGGGGCGGTGCGCCAAGGCGAACGTCCGTGAGGGGAACCCTCACGGAATCAGATTCCGTCAGGGTTCCCCTCACAGACATCAGCGGGAGCGAAGAACCGAAACCACGCGGGGGAAGCGAGGCTCAGGAAGCCGCAGCCGGGTGTACCGCCACAGTCGCGGCCTTCACCGACAGCGCCACCGCCGAACCGGGTTCCAGCGCCAGTTCGGCCACCGCCGCCGGGGTGAGGTCGGCGGTCAGGCCGTGTGCCCAGCCGCTGCCCTCGGTCCGGACTCGGATCACCGGTCCGTGCGGTTCCAGGGCCGCCACGACGGCGTCGGTCGTGTTGCGCGGACTGCCGTGGTGGTCGCCGTCGTGCGGGTAGACCGCGACCGCGTTCGGTGCGAACACCGCGACCGCCGCCTCGCCCACCACGGTGTCCGGCGTCAGCAAACCCGTCACCACTTCGCCGGACGGCGTGCGCAATCCGTCGTCCACCGCCACTCCGGACACCAGGTTCAGCCCGGCGATCCGCGCGGTGAACGGCGTCCGCGGCGCGGCCAGCACCTCACGCGTCGGGCCGCGTTCCACGATCCGGCCGCCGTTCATCACCGCCACGTGATCGGCAAGAGCCAACGCGTCCAGCGGGTCGTGCGTGACCAGCACGGTCGTCGGGCCGTCGCGCAGCACTCGGCGCAGCAAGCCGCGGATCGCCGGGGCCGAGTCCACGTCGAGCGCGGCGAACGGTTCGTCCAGCAACAGCAGGTCCGGCGCGGAAGCCAGCGCCCGGGCAATCGCCACCCGCTGCTGCTGCCCGCCGGACAGCTGGCTCGGCCGCCGGTTCGCGAACTCCGCCGCGTCCACTTCGGCCAGCCACCGCGAGGCGATCGCCCGCGTTTCCGCCCGGCTGGCACCGGTCGAGCGCGGCGAGAACGCGACGTTGTCCATTGCGGACAGATGCGGGAACAACAGCGCGTCTTGGGACAGCAGGCCGATCCGCCGTTCGTGCGGCGGCAAGTCGACGCCGTTCCCGGCCAGCCGCCGGTCGGCGAGCGTGACGTCGGCCGACGTCACCGGCAGCAGACCGGCGAGGCTGCCGAGCACAGTGGACTTCCCGGAACCGTTGGGCCCGAGCAGCGCGAGCACGGAGCCGCCGGGCACGGTGAACTCGACGTCGAGCGAGAACTCGCCGCGGCTCAACGCCAGCTTCGCCGACAGGGTCACCGCAGCCCGCCTTCCCACGACCGCGGCCGGGCGAGCGCGATGACCAGGATCGCGACCACGATGAGCAGCAACGCGAGCGCGACCGCGCTGTCGATGTCGACTTCGGCCTGCGTGTAGACCTCGAGCGGCAGCGTCCGGGTCACGCCTTCCAAACTGCCCGCGAACGTGATGGTCGCGCCGAACTCGCCCAGCGCGCGAGCGAAGCTCAGCACGACGCCGGAACCCAGCGCGGGCAGCAGCAACGGCAGCGTCACCCGGCGGAACACCGTCCACGGGCGCGCGCCGAGCGTCGAGGCGACCTGTTCGTAGCGGTCGCCGGAGCCGCGCAGCGCGCCTTCCAGGCTGACGACGAGGAACGGCATCGCCACGAACGTCTGCGCGATGACGACCGCGGCCGTCGTGAACGGCACCTGTTCGCCGGTCAGCCAGTTGATCAGGATGCCGAGGAAACCCTTGCGCCCCAGCAGGTACAGCAGGGCAAGGCCGCCGACCACCGGCGGCAGCACGAGCGGAAGCAGCACCACCGAACGCAGCATCCGCACGCCCGGCACCCGGGAGCGGGCCAGCACGATCGCCAGCGGAACACCGAGCACCACACAGGCCACTGTGGACAGTGCGGCGGTCGTCAGCGACAGCCGGAGCGCGTTCAGCGACGACGACGTGACCAGCAGCGACGGCAGCCGGGTCAGATCGGACCGCACGAGCAGGCCGACGACCGGCAGCACCACGAGCGCGAGCGCGACGACGGCGGGGAACCAGAGGATCAGCGGAACCCGGGCGTGCGGCGGCCGCGTCTCGGCCGCCGCGCCCGCCTTACTTGCCAGGGCCAAAGCCGATCTTGGCCAGTTCGGCCTTGCCCTGCTCCCCGAGGACGAAGTCGGTGAACTGCTTCGCCAGCGCCGCCTGCGGAGCGTTCTTGACGGCCGCGATCGGGTACTGGTTCACCGCGCCCGAGGACTCCGGGAAGTCGACCTTGTCCACTTTGCCCGCCGCCGACGTCGCGTCGGTGACGTACACCAGCCCGGCGTCGGCGTCGCCCGACTGGACCTTGGCCAGCACCTGCTTGACGTTCGTCTCCTCGCTCACCGGCTTGAGCGTGGTCTTGGTGGCCTGTTCGACCTTCTGCGTGGCCGAACCGCACGGCACCTGCTGCGCGCACACGACCACGTTCAGGCCCGGCTTGGTCAGGTCGGCGAAGGTCTTGATGCCCTTCGGGTTGCCCTTGGCCACGGCGATCGCGAGCTTGTTGGTGGCGAAGACCGTCGGCTGGCCGTCGATCACGCCGTCCTGCACGGCCTTGTCCATGTTCTTCTGGTCAGCCGACGCGAACACGTCGGCCTTGGCCCCGTTGTCCAGCTTCTGCACGAGCGCGGACGAACCCTCGTAGTCGAAGACGACCTTGACGCCCGGGTGCGCGGCCTCGAACTGCTTGCCGAGCACGTTGAAGGATTCGGTGAGCGAGGCCGCGGCGAACACCGTCAGCGTGCCGCCTCCCGGAGCGGGCGCGGACGCGGAGCCCGCACCCGGGTTCGAGCTGGGCTGGTCGCCGGAGCTGCAGGCACTGGCGAACAACGCGGTCGCCGCCGCGGCGACGAGGGCGAGCTTCTTCATCGGGATCCTTCCGGGGTTTCCACCACGACGGTGGTCGCCTTGACCACGGCGACCGCGAGCACGCCCGGGCGCAGCCCGAGTTCGCGGACCGCCTCGGTGCTCATCAGTGACACGACTCGGTGCGCCCCGCACTGCAGTTCGACCTGTGCCATCACCTTGTCGGCGACGACCTCGGTGACGAGTCCGACGAAGCGATTGCGGGCGGAGCGGCCGACCGCCGACGGGTCGTCCGGTTCGCTGGCTTGGGCCCGGGCGAACCCGGCGAGCTGAGCGCCGTCGACGACCTTGCGGCCGGCGGCGTCGTCCGTCGCGGTCAACTGACCCGCGCGAACCCACCGGCGGACGGTGTCGTCGCTTACGCCGAGCAGCCGAGCGGCCTCGGACAACCGAAATTGCGGCATGGCCGGAACATTATCCCCGCAGATGCGGAAAAGCTATGCGGGATGCGCATTTTCGCGTAACGCTTCGAGCATTGCGAACTGATAACGCCCGAGGACTTTCCGTTCTGCGGAAGTGAACTCCGCGAGCACCCCGGCAAGACGCCGCGCGACCCGCGCGGAGATCGCGTCGAGGCGTTCGCGGCCGGCCTCGGTGATCGTCACGAGCACCCTCCGGCGGTCGGCCCGGTCGCGTTCGCGGAGCACCAGACCGGACTTCTCCAGCCGGTCGAGCACGCCGGTCACCGCACCCGTCGACAGGCCGGTGAGCTGCCCGATTCGGCCCGGGGTAAGGGAATCGGCGGTCTGCCCGGCGAGTTCGAGCGCCTGCAGTTCGGTCGCCGAGAGCCCCTCGAGGGCGGCGTCGCGGGCGTGCCGGAGGACGACGTGCGTGCGCAGCTGAGCCGCCAGCGCGGCGAAGTGAGTCAGCTCACTATTCGTCTCAGCGGTGCTCACCGAGTGCCTCCACATCGGAACCGAGGGTGGTTTTCCAGCTTTTCGCAAGCCTGCCTTTTCAGGCCGCGCAAGCTATCCTGAGCGTAATGACAGCAGTACATCTCGGGTTTCCTCGCGTCCCCGGCAACCGAGGCCCGTCCGGCACGCCCCGGCCCGAGCACCCCGGTCTCGTCGATTCCTTCGGCCGCGTCGCGACCGACCTGCGGGTCTCCCTCACCGACCGGTGCAATCTGCGCTGCACGTACTGCATGCCGGCCGAGGGCCTCGACTGGATGCCGAGCGAGCAGGTGCTCTCCGACGACGAACTGGTCCGGCTCATGCGGATCGCGGTCGAGATGCTCGGCGGCACCGACATCCGGCTGACCGGCGGCGAACCGCTGCTGCGCCCGGGACTGGAAGGCATCATCGAGCGGATCACCGCGCTCGAGCCCCGTCCCCGGGTGTCCATGACCACCAACGGGATCGGGCTGGCCAAACGCGCCCCCGGCCTCGTCGCGGCCGGGCTCGACCGGATCAACGTGTCGCTGGACACCATCGACCGCGAGCGCTTCGCCGAACTGACCCGCCGCGACCGGCTGCCGCACGTGCTGGCCGGCCTCGCCGCCGCCCGCGACGCCGGGCTGTCGCCGGTCAAGATCAACTCCGTGCTGATGCGCGGGTACAACGAGCACGAGGCGGTCCCGCTGCTGCGGTTCGCCCTCGAAGAGGGCTACCACCTGCGGTTCATCGAGCAGATGCCGCTGGACGCGCAGCACGGCTGGAACCGCCGAGACATGATCACCGCCGAGGAGATCCTCGCGATGCTCGGCGAGGCCTTCACCCTGTCCCCGTTCCCGGCCCCGCGCGGCGGCGCGCCCGCCGAGCGCTGGCTGGTCGACGGCGGACCGGGCGACGTGGGCGTGATCGCGTCGGTGACCAGGCCGTTCTGCTCCGCCTGCGAGCGCACCCGGCTGACCGCCGACGGCGCCGTCCGCTCCTGCCTCTTCTCGAACGACGAGACGGACCTGCGCGCCCTCGTGCGCGCGGGCGCGCGCGATGAGGAGGTGGCGGACGCGTGGCGCGACACGATGTGGCGCAAGCTCGCGGGCCACGAGATCAACGAGGCCGGCTTCGCGCAGCCGATCCGGCCGATGAGCGCGATCGGCGGTTGAGCCCATGACCTCTCCCACGGCGCCTTCTTCCCCGGTGACGGTTGTCGTCCGGTACTTCGCCTCGGCGCGGGCCGCGGCGGGCACCGAGGAGGAGAAGGTGGAGCTGGCGGCGGGCGCGACGGTGGCGGACGCCGTCCAGGCGCTGCGCGAGCTGCACCCCGGGCAACTTTCTCGCGTTCTCGACGCGGCGAGCTTCCTGGTCAACGAGGTGGCGGTCCGCGATCGCGGCCGCGCGCTCGGTGACGGCTCCTACCTGGACGTCCTCCCGCCGTTCGCCGGCGGATGACCGACCGGAAAGGCCCCGTTCACGCGGCTGAGCGCCGCGTGCACGGCCGGAGCGGCGGTTTCCGGCCGATTGGTCCGGACCACGGCGAATGGCGGCACTGGCGCGCTGAGCGGTCGGCACGCTTTATCCCTACTCTCCGAAGCGTTTCGCTCACGGCGTATTTCCGCAGCTCAAAGAACCACTCGGCGGGCAGTGGCCGACCGTTGACGAGTGGTTTAGAGTGCCCTCCCTTATCTGCCGCGAATGGCCCCTTGACGCGTTATCGACGTGACCCAAGCCTCACGATCCGTGAAATATCTCGGCAAGAAAACGGGCAGATAACGACGCTCTGACCTGCGGGAACAGGCGGATCGAGACAGGTTGCGTGCCGTTACTGTGACGTAGGTCACACCCCGAATGATTTCCGATCACGCCGCGAATTACGTACCGTCGCTTTTCGGTTGGCCCCGACCGACCAAGCAACACCGGGAATCCGTAGCGCCCAGCTCTGTCCAACGGATCCCCGGACCCATACCCCGAGCGAAAGCATTTCCGGACAGAGACGAGGGGACGAAGACGGCGCGTCGTGCGACGTCCGCGTCAGCCGCCCGGCAACGGACGGACGGGCTCCCAACCCGACCCGCAGCATCGAGCTCGTAGGCGCAGGAATCGAGAAGTTTTCAGATGTCTTACCGAGGCAAGCACCGCAAGATGTCCGCCGCCACCCGCACCATTGCCCGTGTCGCAGTCGCGGGTATCGCGGTCGGCGCCCCCCTCGCGATCGCCGCGACCCCCGCGTCGGCGACCAACTGGGACGCCATCGCGCAGTGCGAGAGCGGCGGCAACTGGAGCACCAACACCGGAAACGGCTACTACGGTGGCCTCCAGTTCACCCAGAGCACCTGGAAGGCCTACGGCGGCACCGGCAGCCCGCAGGGCGCGTCGCGTGAGCAGCAGATCGCCGTCGCCGAGCGCGTCATGCAGGGCCAGGGCCCGGGCGCGTGGCCGGTGTGCAGCAAGAAGGCCGGCAGCTCGGCCTCCGCGCACAAGGCGACCCCGAAGAAGAGCACCGCCAAGAAGGCGACCCCGAAGAGCGTTGCCCCGAAGAAGGTCACCCAGCCGGTGGCCGCGCTGGTGGCGAACTCCAACCCGAACGGCGACTACACCGTCAAGGCTGGCGACACGCTCTCGAAGATCGCCAAGGAGCACAACATCCAGGGCGGCTACCAGAAGCTGCAGGACCTGAACAAGCAGTACGTGTCGAACGCGAACTTCATCGTGGTCGGCCAGAAGCTCGCCACCAAGTGAACCCTGGCCTCCTCGTGAGGCTGGTTCCGGCGCAGCATCTGCTGTGACAGAACGCCCGAAGGGCCCCACCGCGTCAATCCCCTGGCGGTGGGGCCCTTCGTCGTGTCCGGGCTCGTGAGTGGCGGTGCCGGTGAGAA
The DNA here is from genome assembly GCF_017312175.1 of Amycolatopsis sp. A1MSW2902. Taxonomy (NCBI): domain Bacteria; kingdom Bacillati; phylum Actinomycetota; class Actinomycetes; order Pseudonocardiales; family Pseudonocardiaceae; genus Amycolatopsis; species Amycolatopsis sp. A1MSW2902. Next base: position 8,166,320 of record NZ_QJPO01000001.1, on the reverse strand, counting down.
CCGACATCGCCGCGCACGAGGTGGTCAGGGAGAGTTGACCCATTCGTCGGTGCCGTCGGTGAAGTGCTGGTGCTTCCACACCGGAAGCCGCGCCTTCACCTCGTCCACCAGCTCCGCGCACGCCGTGAACGCCTGACCGCGGTGCTCGGCGGCGACCGCGCAGGCAAGCGCGACGTCGCCGATCGCCAACGCGCCGACCCGATGGCTCACCGCCACCGCCCGCACGCCCTTCCAGCGCGCCGCCAGGTCGTTGACCACCTCGGCGAGCACGTCGCGGGCCGTCGGGTGGCCTTCGTAAGTCAGATCGCGCACGCCCTTGCCGCCGTCGTGGTCGCGGACCACGCCGGAGAAAGTGACCACCGCACCCGCCGCGTCGTCCTCCACCAGTTGCGCGTGTTCCTCGACCGACAGCGGCTGGTCGCTCACGTCCGCGCGCAGAATCCGGACCGCCGGACCGGACGGCGCCGCCTCGCGCGGGTGGTCGCCACCGGCGAGCTGGTCCACCGCGTGGTCGAGAATGTCCGTCAGGACCCGCAGACCGTCCTTCACGCCGCCGCTCGACCCCGGAAGGTTCACCACGAGGGTCCGGCCCGCGACTCCGGCCACGCCGCGCGAGAGCACCGCGGTAGGCACCTTCGGCAGCCCGGCCGCCCGGATCGCGTCCGCGACGCCAGGCAGCTCGTAATCCAGCACCGCGCGGGTGACGTCCGGGGTCCGGTCGGTCGGCGAGATGCCGGTGCCGCCAGTCGTGAGGATCACCTGGACGCCGTCGGACACCGCGGCCCGCAGCGCGCCGCCCACCGGGTCGCCGTCCTCGACGACGACCGGCGGCGGCACGTCGTAGCCCCGCTCGGCCAGCCAGGCGACGAGCACCGGGCCGGTCTTGTCCTCGTAGACGCCTCGCGCGGCGCGGTTCGACGCGACGATGACGCGCGCGGTCTTGGTCATGGCCGCTCCCAGGTCCCGGTCTTGCCGCCGTCCTTGCGGATCAGCCGCACGTTGTCGAGCGTCGCGGCCGGGTCGACAGCCTTGATCATGTCGTGCAGGGTCAGCCCGGCGACCGCGACGGCGGTGAGCGCCTCCATCTCGACCCCGGTGACGTCCTTGGTCTTGGCCGTCGCGCTGATGTGCACGGCGGTCTCGGCCAGTTCGAACTCCACCTTGACCCCGGACAGCGCGATCTGATGGCACAACGGGATCAGCTCGGGCACCCGCTTGGCGCCCATGATCCCGGCGATCCGCGCGGTCGCCAGCGCGTCGCCCTTGGGAAGGCCGTTGGCCGAAAGCAGGCCGACGACCTCCGCCGTGGTGTGGACGGTCCCGCCGGCCAGCGCGGTGCGCGCGGACGCGGTCTTGCCGGAAACGTCGACCATCCGGGCGGCCCCGGACTCGTCGACGTGGCTGAGTTCACTCACGCCCGCGAGGCTACTGCGCAACTTCGCCCAAAGTCCGTGAAGGGCTCCTTGAGGGAATCTGATTCCCTCAAGGAGCCCTTCACGGACGGAGCGAGTTATTGCCCGCGTTCGGCGCGGACTGCGTTGCGCACCGCTTCCGCGACCGCCGGGGCGACCGCGCTGTCGAACACGCTCGGCACGATGAACGACGCGTTGAGCTTGCCGTTGTCCACCACGTCGGCGATCGCGTCGGAGGCGGCCAGCAGCATGTTGTCGTCGATGTTGTGCGCGGCGGCGTCGAGCAGGCCGCGGAAGACGCCAGGGAACGCCAGGACGTTGTTGATCTGGTTGGGGAAGTCGCTGCGGCCGGTGGCGACGACCGCGGCGTGCTTCTGCGCCTCCAGCGGGTCGATCTCCGGGTCCGGGTTGGCCAGCGCGAAGACGACGGCGTCGTCGTTCATCGTGGCGACCTGCTCCGCGCCGAAGAGGTTCGGGGCCGAGACGCCGATGAAGACGTCCGCGCCGACCAGCGCGTCGTGCAGGGTGCCGGACTTGCCGTCCTTGTTGGTGTGCTCGGCGATCCAGGTCAGGTTGTCGTCGAGGTTGCCGCGGTCGGGGTAGACGATGCCGTCGATGTCGGCGGCCACGATGTCGCCCGGGTTCTTGCGCAGCAGCAGGCGGATGATCGCGGAGCCGGCCGCGCCGACGCCGCTGACCACGATCTTGCAGTCCTCGATGTTCTTCCCGACCACGCGCAGCGCGTTGCGCAGCGCGGCGACCACGACGATCGCGGTGCCGTGCTGGTCGTCGTGGAAGACCGGGATGTCCAGCTGCTCGCGCAGCCGCTTCTCGATCTCGAAGCAGCGCGGCGCGGCGATGTCCTCGAGGTTGATGCCCGCGTACACCGGCGCGAGCGCCTTCGCGATCATGATGATCTCTTCGGTGTCCTGGGTGTCCAGGCAGACCGGCCACGCGTCGACGCCGGCGAACTTCTTGAACAGCGCCGCCTTGCCCTCCATCACCGGCAGCGCGGCGGCCGGGCCGATGTTGCCGAGGCCGAGCACGGCGGAACCGTCGGTGAGCACCGCGACGGTGTTGCGCTTGATGGTCAGCCGGCGCGCGTCCTCGGGGTTCGCGGCGATCGCCTGGCACACGCGGGCGACGCCCGGGGTGTACGCGCGGGAGAGGTCGTCACGGTTGCGGAGCGCGACCTTGGGGCTGACCTCGATCTTGCCGCCGAGGTGGATCAGGAACGTCCGGTCCGAGACCTTGCGCACCTGGACGCCGGGCAGCGAGTCGAGCGCCTGCGTGATGTCCTGCGCGTGGTTTTCCGAGAGCGCGTTGGCGCTGATGTCGACGACGATCGAGTCCGCGTGCGATTCGACGACGTCGAACGCCGTCAGCACGCCGCCGACGCGGCCGACCGCGGTGGTGAGATCACCCGCGGCCGTTGACGAGGCCGGGGCCTCGACCCGGACGGTGATCGAATACCCGGGACCGGGAACCGGCATGACACGTACTCCCCGCAGGTGGTGTGGGTTCGGACGGCTCGAATCTAGTCCGGTGACCCGCGCCACCACACCCCAACCAGGTGACTGACCAGTAACTTCAGGTTCGGGGGCGCCGCCGGTGCGGCGCTCCCGAACGCGGTCCGCAGGTCAGCGGTTGATCTCGGTCTCCGGGTGCACGTACGGCACCTGCTCGAGCGGGAAGGCCAGGTCGCCGAACGGCGAAAGCGCTCCCTGCCGGTCCGAGGACAGCTCGGTGACCGGGTGCTCGCCCGGTTCGCCCGGCCACGTCGGGTCGATGCCCTTGCTCTGCTTGTCGCCCTTCGCCACTGCTTCCTCCGAGGCCCTCGTCCGGCAAACTCGCACACAGTCTGCCCGAACACCGGTCGTGCGCGCGCACCCGCCCGGTATCCTGGGTGTCTATGCCCGCGACCTCTCTGGCGGACTGGCTGCGTGCGGAGTCCGACGACGCACTCGCCGAACTGCTGCGCACGCGTCGCGATCTGTCCACCCCTCCTCCGTCCGACACCACCGTGCTCGCCACCCGCGCGGGCACCCCGGGGTCGGTCGCCCGCGCCTGCGAAGACCTCGACACGTTCACCCTCGCGGTGATCGACGCGCTGCTGGTCGCCGGTGCCGACGTCGAGCCGGCGCCGGTGTCCGCGGTCACGGCGCTGGTCGGCCGCGACGTGAGCGAACCGCTCGCCCGGCTGCGCGCCCGGGCGCTCGTCTGGGGCGCCGACGAACTGCGCGTGCCGCCCGCGGCACGCGACGCTCTCGGTCCGTTCCCGGCCGGGCTCGGCGCGCCGTCGCCCGCGCTGGCCGCCACCGACATCGACGCGCGGCTCGCGGAGGTCGGCGACGACGAGCGGGCCGTGCTCACCGCGCTGGCCGCCGGGCCGCCGATCGGCCGCACCCGTGATGCGAGCTTCGACGTCGGGCTGTCCGACGCGGCCACGCCGGTGCAGAAGCTCCTCGCGCGCGGCCTGCTGCTGCGCCGGGACGACCAGACCGTCGAACTGCCCCGCGAACTCGGCCTGCTGCTGCGCGGCGGGCACGCGTTCGAACCGGACACGCTCGTCGAGCCGGAGCTGCCCGTCCATCCACATCGGACGGACACAGTGGACGAAACCGCCGCCGGTGAAGCGATGGAGCTGTTGCGGCAGACGGAGTCTCTGCTGCGGATGTGGTCTGATTCGCCGCCACCGGTGCTCAAGGCGGGTGGGCTCGGCGTACGCGAGCTGAAGAAGATCGCTAAAGATCTCGAGGTCGATGAGACCCGCGCGACGCTGCTGGTGGAGCTGGTCGTCGGCGCGGGACTCGTTGCGGACAGCGAAAACACCGCCCCCGAATACGTGCCCACCATGCTCACCGACAGCTGGCTCGCGTCGCCTTCGGTGCAGCGGTGGATGACGCTCGCGCAGGCGTGGCTGGAACTTCCGCGGTTGCCCGGGCTCGCCGGTGGCCGCGACGCGAAGGACAAGCCGATCGCGCCGCTGTCCGAAGAGCTGCGACGGCCGCTCGCGCCCGTTTCCCGGCACCGCGTGCTTACCGCGCTGGCTGAGCTGAATCCGGGCGCAGGCGTGAAAAGTGTCGACGAGCTAGTCGCGGTGCTGGCTTGGCGCGCACCTCGGCGAGGCGGTCAGCTGCGTGACGAAACCGTCCGTTGGACGATGGCCGAAGCGACCGCGCTGGGCCTGGTCGGTCTCGGTGCCCTCACCACCGCTACCCGGCTGCTGCTGGAGGACGACCGCTCCGGCGCTGTCGAGGCAATGCACGACGCGCTGCCCGCACCCGTCGACCACATCTTGGTGCAGGCCGACCTGACGGTTGTCGCGCCAGGCCCGCTGGAACCGGAACTGGCGGCGGACATGGCCGCGGTCGCGGACGTCGAATCCGCTGGCCACGCAACGGTTTACCGCGTCACCGAGCCGTCGGTGCGGCGCGCGCTCGACACCGGGCGGACCGCCGACGAACTGCACGCGATGTTCCGCAACAAGTCGGCGACCCCGGTGCCGCAAGGCCTCACGTACCTGATCGACGACGTCGCCCGCCGCCACGGCCGCTTGCGCGGTGGCACTGCGGGATCGTTCCTGCGCTGCGACGACGAAGCGCTGCTCGCAGAAGTCCTCGCGAACCCGGTCGCCGCCGAGTACGACCTGCGACTGATCGCGCCGACGGTGCTGATCAGCTCCGCCCCGCTGGCCGAGGTACTGGAAGCCTTGCGCGGCGCGGGTTTCGCCCCTGCGGCGGAAGGCCCGGACGGCCGGGTGGTCGACCTGCGCCCCACCGGACGCCGCCTGCCCGCCCGCGCCCGCGCGGCCCGCGCCCGGCCGGGCGAACAAGCGGTGCTGACCGACGAACAGGCGACGCGGATCGTGTCGAATCTCCGTGCAGGAGACCAAGCTTCGGCCCGCCGCCGCGGTTCGACGGTGCGCGCACCTGGCGGCGGCGGTGCGGACACGACGGCGACGCTCGACCTGCTGTCCCGCGCGACGCTCGAACAACGCGAGGTGTGGATCGGCTTCGTCGACTCCCGCGGCACGGCGAGCCAGCGCGTGGTGCGCCCGCTGCGGGTCGGCGGTGGGGTGTTGGAGGGTGCGAACCATGAGCGGTATCCGTTGCACCGCATCACTTCCGCTGCTCTGGTCGAGGACTGAGATCGCACGACCGCAAGGTACGTGAGGGTTCCCCTCACGTACATCTCCATCTCGCGCACCCGTAGCGCCGCACCCGCTGCGATGGCATTGGGTGCGTTGCGAGCCAGCGGGTTCCGTTGAGCGCGGCGTTCGGTGCATCCCGCGCACCCAATGTGGCATTGGGTGCATCCCGCGCACCCAATGTGGCGTTCGGTGCGCCCCACGCACCCAATGCGGCGTTCGGTGCGTCTGACGTACCCAATGCCACATTGGGGCGGTTTCGGCCGGGGCAGTCCGGACGCGAGCGAGCAGGGCAAGGCGGGGCAGGGTCAGGCGGGCCAAGGCGCGGCAAGGCGGGGCAGGGTGAGGCGAAGCGGAGGCAGCGCGGCGTTGGCGCGCCACCACGGCATGAGCGGAGGCAGCGCGGCGTTGGCGCGCGAACACAGCATGAGCAGAGGCAGCACGGCATAAGCGCGCCAGCACAGCATCAGCGGAGACAGCGCGGCATGAGCGCGGTCAGAGGTTGCGCAGCCCCTGCAGCACCCGCTCCATGAACTCCCTCGACGAACGGTCGCCCAGTACCAGGTCGGTCTGGTGCAGCATGACCAGCCCGATGTCCGCCATGTCTCCCACCAGGACCTTCACCACGCCGAGCGGCAGGTGCAGGTGCGCGGCGATCTCCGCGACCGACCGGGTGTCCAGGCACAGATCGCAGATCCGCCGGTGCTCGATCGAGCGCACTCCGCGGTAGCGGCGGCCCTCGTCGCTGGTGGAGACCAGGGCCTCCAGCGCCAGGTTGTGGTCTGAGTGAGTACGGCCGCGGGTCCGCGCGTACGGCCGCACCCGCGACTTCGTCGGCTGTACAGGCGGCTCGGGCTGCGAGGGCTCCTCTTCGGACCAGAACCGGTCCAATTCGGACACTTCGGAAGCCGGTCCGGGGTCGGAGTACCGCTCCTCCGCCGGGGGTTCTTCGGCCAGCGCGTGCCTGCTGCGGGTGGCCTGCTCGACGTGCTGGCGCTGGTACGCCGAGCCTTCCGGGACCACGCGGTCGTCCGGGCCGGGCGAACCGGCGTACTCGTCGAACGAGTACGGGTCGTGCGCCGCGGGACGGCTCGGCGGGGGCGGCGGCGGTTCTTCCCAGCGCTGCTGCTGTGGCTCTTCCCACCGGTGGTTCTGCCGCGGCTCTTCCCAGTAACCGGATTCGCCGTCCTCGACCCATTCGTAGCCGTCGTCCCAGCTCTCCTCCTGCACCGGAGCCGACACCGGAGCCGGTGCCGGAGCGGGCGGCGGGGCCACCGCCTGCTGCACCGGGCGCGGCGCGACCGGCGCGGGAGCCGGACGAGGCGCGGGCTCCGGACGCCGGGCAGGTGGCTGGGCATGCCGCGAAGCAGGCGGCGGAGGCGTGGCCCGCGGCTGCCGATGCGGCAGCCGGAGGCTCAGCGAACTCATGTCGTACCGGCTCGGCGAGTCGAACGACTCCCGTTCCGTGCCTTTGTGGAGGGCGTCCCAGGCGCCCGTGTCCTGGTCTCCGAAACCCGAGATCTTCATCGGCTACCCCAGCACCCCGCCGCCCTGCAGCTGCGCGCGCAGTTCCGGCGTGATCTGCTCGCCGACCCGCTCGACCAGCAGGGTCATCTCGTACGCGACTGTCCCGATGTCACACGTCGGCGCGGCCAGCACGGCCAGGCAGGACCCGTCCGAGACCGACATCAGGAACAGGTACCCGCGTTCCATCTCGACCACGGTCTGGTTCACGCCGCCCGCCTCGAAGCACCGCGCCGCGCCCTGGGTCAGGCTGATCAGCCCGGACGCCACCGCCGAGAGCTGCTCGGCGCGTTCCTGCGGCAAGCCCTCCGAAGGCGCGAGCATCAGTCCGTCCGCCGACACCAGCACCGCGTGCGCCGCACCCGGGACCCGGCGCACGAAATCCGAGATCAGCCAGCTGAACGTGCCCTGGTCCGCTGGCCGGTCGGAATCGGTCACTGCCCCTCCAAGCTCCTCGAACGCTGCCGGACGCCCGTTCGCCGCCCTCGGGCCATCCTCGCCCGGCCGCGGTGAAGTCGTCGTTCCAGCGTATTCACGCACCCGGTCGTGTCGAGCGTGTGCCCGGGCACGGTACGTGTCTGCCGGATGTAACGTCGCGCGAACGCATGCACAACCACGCATTCGCGGGTCACTCGGTGGTGGCGGCGGCCACCGTGCGCAGCGGGATGTCCGTGCAGGTCACCGCCGGTCCGACGCCCCGATCAGGGGCGGCCGGCCTCGGCCGCGAGCGGGACAGGACTACTCAGCTGCCCCGCTCGGAGGCACCACTCCCCGAAGCGGGTGAAGCCCGTGGAGTTCACTCCAACGGCCGCACCCGAGCCGGGGTGTAACGGGAATCTGGGAGTCGGCGCAAGCCTCCTTCGCAGACGGCGGCGGGGACCGCGAACGGGACTAGCCCGCCCGTAAAGCCGTGTCGTGCGCGATCGCGTGCTGCACGACCGAGATCAGCACCTGCTTCGCCGAATCCCGCTCGCGCGCGTCGCACGCCATGATCGGGACCGACGGCGAGATGGTGAGCGCGTGCCGCACGTCCTCGATCTGGTGGTGCAGCAGCCGGTCGAAGCAGTTGATCGCCACGACGTAGGGCAGCTTCCGGTTCTCGAAGAAGTCGATCGACGGGAACGCGTCCGCGAGCCTGCGCGTGTCCACCAGCACGACCGCGCCGATCGCGCCGACGGCGAGGTCGTCCCACATGAACCAGAACCGGTGCTGGCCCGGCGTGCCGAACACGTACAGCACCAGGTCGGAGTCGAGCGAGATCCGGCCGAAGTCCATGGCCACCGTGGTGGTCGACTTGTTCGGCGTGGCCGACACGTCGTCGTGGCCCACGCTGGCCTCGGTCATCATGGCCTCGGTGGTCAGCGGGTCGATCTCGGAGATCGCCCCGACCAGAGTCGTCTTGCCCGAACCGAACCCACCCGCGACCACGATCTTGGCCGACGAGGTCGGACCCGTCTGCGGTGTGTTCGCGTCGGAGTCAAATTCTCCGAAGCCCACTGAGCACCCTTTCCATGAACTCGATACTGGGGCGGTCGCCCGAATTCGTGCTGCTGCTCGTGTGCACGAGCACCAGGCCGAGGCCCGCCACGTCACCAATCAGCACCCGCACCACGCCGAGCGGAAGCCGCAGGAGCGCGGCCACCTCGGCGACCGACCGGGTGTCGAGGCACAGGTCGCAGATCGACCGGTGCTCCGGCACGCGGACGCGGTCAAGCACCCTGCCCTGTTCGCTCGTCGACACCAGCGCCTCGATCGCGAGGTCGTAGGTGGGCTTCGTGCGTCCGCGGGTGCGGAAGTAAGGCCGGACCAGCCCGGAGGTCTCCACCTCGGCGGGCTCGTCCACGTATTCGCCCGCCGCCTGCATCGGCAGCGCGGCGGCCAATCCGTTCGACGGGAAGCTCGAGGGTCCCGGCGACCCGTCGCGTTCGGCGCTGAACGCGGCGAACTCGGCCGAGTCGTACAGCGGTCCGCTCGCCCCGCCGAACAGCTCCGAACCGGGCCCGCCGAGCAGCCGCTCGCGGTACCCGGGCACCGCGGTGATGCCCGGCTGCTGCCCGGCGTTGGAATCGGTCAGCCAGTTCGGCGGTTCGCGCACCGGCTCGGAATCCGCGGCTTGGACGTCCCTCGAACGCCATTCGCGGTCGACCCGGTCCCGGAAGGACTTCCAGTCCTCCCGGCTCTGGTCCCGATCGCCCCAGCCCCCGGTGTGCTCGTCACCGAGCCGGCCATCGCCGCGCAAGCGCCCGTCGTCCACGGTTTACTCCTGTAGTCCTAGGTCCGCCTAGCGACGGACCGCAGCGCCCTGCAGTTGTGCCCGCATCTCCGGTGTCAGCTGCTGGCCGACCCGTTCGACCAGCAGAGTCATCTCGTACACCACCAAGCCGATGTCGCTCTCCGGCGAACCCAGCACCGCGAGGCACGAGCCGTCGGACACCGACATCAAGAAGAGGAATCCGTTCGCCATCTCGACCACGGTCTGCGCGACCGGGCCGCCCTCGAACACCTTCGCCGCACCGCGCGCGAGGCTGGTCAGCCCCGAGGCGACGGCCGCCAGCTGGTCCGCCCGGTCCTTCGGCAGCCCGCGCGAAGACGCGAGCAGCAGACCGTCGGCCGAGACGACCACCGCGTGCGCCGCACCGGGCACCCGGTGGACGAAGTCCGTGATCAGCCACGCGAAGCTGCTCGCCGCGCTGCCGCCGGCCTGCCTGCCGTTCGGCTGCACCGAGCCGCCTCCCGGCTGCACTCCCGCCCGTGTCACTCTCGCTCCTCACTGCTGTCGCTCACATACCCGGCCCCGGTGACGCGAACCCCGTCGTCGTCGAGCCGGGCGTCCGGCGGCCGCTCCTTCAGTGCGTGCCTTCCGGACTTGTACCCACGCTGGAAGCTTGCCATCCGGCTGCGGGCAGCCGTCGCCGAGCGGGTGATCGCACCCGTTCCGGGCATTCCGGTGGTCGCGTCCGTGAACGAGTTCTGCTGCGCCGGTTCCGGCGCGTTGCCGATCGAGCCGGGGACCAGGTACGCGTTGGGCACGCGTTTGGGCAGCCCGGCGGGCGTGATCTCCTCGTTCTTGGATTCGAGCAGCGACTGCGCCGCCTGCCATCCTTCGTCGGAGACGCTGTGCCAGCTGTCGTCTTCCGGCTCGTCGGAACCGGGGTAGAGCGGCGTCGACTCGAGCGGTTCGCTCGCCTGCTGCCGCACCGGCTCGGCCGGAGTCTCGTCCCGCTCCCGCGGCTCGGCGGCGGGAGTCTCGGCGGCTTCCGGCTCCGGCTCCGACGCGGCGGACTGCGCCGTTCCGGTGCCGGGCTCGCTGTCCTCGCCCTCGCTGAACCAGCGCGACAGCACCGACTGGTAGATCGGCAGCCGCCGGGTCGGCACGTCGTCCTCGAGCGCGGCGGAACCGTCCGGCTCGGCGGGCGGCTGCTCCTTCGGCGCTTCCGGAGCGACGTACTTCGGCTCCCGCTTCGGCAGCACCAGCGGCGGGAATTCGGTCTGCGCCAGGCTCGCGCCCTCGCCGTACGACTCGCGAGTGAGCGGCGCGAGGTCTTCCGCGGTCGGCCACGCCGGGGCTTCCGAGGCGGGCGTCGCCGGGCTGAGGAACGGACCGGCCGCGCGGTTGCCCGCGACGAGGTCGTCGAGGCTGATCGGCTGGTCGAGCGGGACCAGTCCGCCGTTGTCGGACGCCGCACCGGAGCCGGTCGAGCCCATTGCCTCGGTCAGCTCGGCGGCCGCGGGCGGCGGCGAGAGCGGAAGCGGGTTCGACGGTTCCGGCTCGCGGTTCAGCGGCGGGAGGCTCGGGTGCGAGACCTCGTTGCGGTTCGGCGGCGGCGGGGTGTTCCGCATCGCCGGCGGAACCGTCCGGACCTGGGTGAGCAGCTCGACCGGGACCACGACGCGGGCGATCACGCCGCCCTCGATGTCCTCGTTCTCGCGCAGCCGCACCTCGATGCCGTGCCGCTGGGCCAGCCGCGCGACCACGTACAGACCCATCCGCCTCGTCACCGACACGTCAAGGTCCGGCGGGTCGGCGAGGCGCTCGTTGACCTCGGCGAGGCGCTCCTCGCTCATCCCGACGCCGTGGTCGGTGACCTGGATCGCCAGCGCCTTCTTGCGCGTGATGACCGCGCGGACGGTGATCTTGGTTTCCGGTTCGGAGAAGTAGGTCGCGTTGTCGAGCAGTTCCGCGAGCACGTGCACGAGGTCGTGGATCGCGAGGCCCTGCACCGCGACCTCGGGCACGATCCCGATCTCGATGCGGGCGTACTGCTCGATCTCCGACACCGCCGCGCCGATCACGTCGGCCGCGGGCACCGGCTTGGGCACCGACTTCGCGAGGCCCGCGCCCGAAAGCACCAGCAGCGATTCGCCGTTCCGGCGCAACCGGGTCGCCAGGTGGTCGAGCTCGAACAGGCTCGCGAGATGGTCCGGGTCCTGCTCGTCGGCCTCGAGCCGGTCGATGACGCCGAGCTGGCGTTCCACCAGCCGCTGCGACCGCCGGGAGAGGTTCACGAAGATGCCGTTGACGTTCTCGCGCAGCAGTGCCTGTTCGGCGGCCATCTTGACCGCCTGCTCGTGCACCACGTCGAACGAGCGCGCCACTTCGCCGATCTCGTCGCGGGTGAGGACCGGGACCGGGTCGACCGCTTTCTTCGAGGCGTTGACCGGGTCCGGGTCGTCCAGGATCGCCTGCACGGTTTCCGGCAGCCGGGTGTAGGCGACGTCCAGCGCGGTCTTCCGCAGCACCCGCAGCGGGCGCAGCATCAGCCGGGCGATGACGAGCATCAGCATCAGCGCGGCGACCAGCGCGGCGAGGACGATGACGCCGCCGACCCACGCCGAACGCACCGCGTTGCTGGCCAGTTCGTCGGCCTGGGCGCGCAGCTGGGTCAGCAGGTTGACCTCGACCGCGCGCAGTTTGTCGGCGGCGACGGTGGAGTCCTGGCCGAGCTTGGTGCCGTCGAGGTTGAGCGGCTGGCTCTGCTGGGCGAAGGAGAACGCCTGTGTCTGCAAACGCCGACGCTCGTCGACCTCGGGTCCGGAGTAGGTGTCGTTGTAGAGCTGGACCTGGTCGCCGGTGGCGTTGGCGAGGAACGCGGTGATCGACGCGTCGCCGCTGGCCTCGGCGGCCCGGGTCTCGTCGATCAGGTTGCCGGGGAAGCCGTCGCGGAACGCGGCGATCTGCAGCGCGGAGTCGCCGCGGAGGATGAACTCCTTCGCCTCGCTGATCGACTGCGTGCTCGTGCCGAGGCGGAGCAGGTCGCGGTTGGTGGTCGCGGTGGAGACCTCGCGGCCGAGCTGGATAAGCGAGTCGAGCACCGAAGAGTAGGTGTCGAGGACCGCGCGGTCGGAGTAGGCCGAGGTGGTCATCGCCGCGCGCAGCGGGCGCAGCGCGTCGAGGCGCTGGAGGCCGTGCGCGTAGCGGTCGCTGGCCGCCTGGTCGTCGTTGTCGAGGTTGACCGCGGCGTTGCGCAGGTCGTCGACGTCGCGGTCGACCTTCGCCATCTGCGCGTCGAGGCCGGTCTGGCGCAGCGGGTCCGCCGACGAGATCCGGACCACCGCCAGCGCGCGCTCGCGCTGCAGGTCGTGCACGACCGCGGTGACCTTCTCGGCGAAGGCGACCTGGTTGGCGGTGTGGTTGAGGTCGACTGCCGACCGCACGTCGTCGACCACGCGCAGCACGCCGAGCACCAGCGCGGTGATCGTGGGGATGAGGAGAATGAGCGCGAGCTTCGACCGCAATCGCCAGTTGCCGAGCGCGAGCCAGGACCGCTGCTGCGCGGTCCCCGCGTTCTCCTGAGCGGAGGCCTCCCCTGCCCCCGCGGTGTCTTCGTTCGGCACCGCCGCACCACCGTCCGGGCCCGAGGGGCCCGTTGATTCCGAACCTGCCGTGCTCGTGGCCACTACGCGCACGCTCCCGGCAGGTAATCCGCCACCTGAGTGGTCTGGACCGCGTCCCGGACTGTTACACCCTTTCGAGTGAAAAGATCGACTTCGCGGTGCGGCTGCCCGTCGCCTCGGGCGCGGAATCGGTTCAGGTCTGACATGACGTTCGGTCCCCGCACGTGGTCGATCTCTTAGTCCGTTCGGCCGAGGCCACCCCCACCGGCTCGTCGCCGGAGTACGCGGAGAGCCCTTTTCCCAAGTCCGGGCTCTCACTACATCGGTGGTCCACACCTCACATTGCCGGAGCAGAGGGTAGCGAACGCCTGGCCCATTTGTAACCCTCCAGAAGTTGCCCGGAGAGCACCCAGGCAGCGGATCAAGGCCCATCGGGCACCCACGGGTCGTTCACATACCCCGACATACCAGCGGATTCGATCACCTGATCGAGTGACCAGTACCACTTCTGAATCGTATATGAACACCCATTGTGAGTGATCGTCCTGGTTCTCTACAGTAGCCGCGTGACTCCGGACAATGAGCCACCTTCCCCCCGCGTCCATGCCAGACGCGGGCCCATGTGCTAGGAGCGACCTTGTTTGATGAAGCGGTGAGCAGCCGGCGCGACTACGGCAGGCGCGGGTTCCTGTCGCTCGCTATGGCGGGCGGCGTTGCCTTGACTGCCAGCGGATGCGGCCTGCTGGGCGGATCGGACGATTCGGGCAGCGCGAAGGGCGGCTCCGGGGTCGAGAAGGCCAAGATCAAGGTCTCGATCATGCCGACGATCGACGTGGTGCCTTTCCACCTCGCGGTCCAGAACGGCTACTTCAAGAACGAGGGACTCGAGGTCGAAGCCGTCGACGCCGCCAGCGGTGACGCGTCGCTGCAGAAGCTGCAGGCGGGCGAGGTCGACATCGCCTACGCGAGCTACACGCCGTTCTTCATCGCCAAGAGCAAGGGTGCCGCGGACATCAAGCTCGTCGCCGACGCCTCCTCGGCGGGCCCGAAGAGCACCGAAGTCGTGGCGATGCCGAACAGCAACATCAAGAACGTGCACGACCTGGCGGGCAAGCGGATCGGGATCACCGCCACCAACACGATTTGCGACACGCTGACCAAGTCGGTCATGCGCGACAACGGCGTGAGCTTCACCGACGTGAAGTGGGTTTCGCTGCGGTTCCCGGACATCGGCCCCGCGGTCAAGCGCGGCGACATCGACGCGGGCTTCCTGACCGAGCCGTTCATCACGCAGTCGGCGAAGGTCAACGGGACGGTCGAGGTCATCGACACCGCTTCCGGCGGCACCAAGGACTTCCCGACCGCGGGCTACGGCTCGCTCGGCAAGTTCACCGACGCGAACCCGAAGACGGTCGCCGCGTTCCAGCGCGCGATGCTGCGCGCCACCAAGGAATCGGCCGACCGCTCCAAGATCGAGCCGCTGATGATCCAGTTCTCGAAGGTGGACGAGGCGACCGCGAAGATCACGAACCTGCTGACCTTCCAGTCCACTTTGGACGCCCGGCGCATTCAGCGGGTGCCGGACCTGCTGCAGCAGTTCGGTTCCATCCAGTCGAAGATCGACGTGCAGTCGATGATCGTCCCGCAGGCGAACGCGTCCTGACGTGCGCCTCGTCCGGAACCTGACCGGCCTGCTCGGCTTCCTCCTGATCTGGGAGGCCGTCGTGCGGGCCGGTCTGATCGACCAGAACGACCTTCCCCCGCCGACCGTGGTGTTCGCCCGGATCGGCGAACTGTTCGGCGACGTCGAATTCGTCCGCGACGTGGTCGCCTCCGTGCTCGCGTGGCTGATCGCGCTGCTCATCTCGATCGCCATCGCGGTCCCGGCCGGTCTGCTGCTCGGCAGCGTCCGCTGGCTGCGCGACGCGACCAAGGCGATCGTCGAATTCCTGCGGCCGATTCCTTCCGTGGCACTGATTCCGCTGGTGCTGATCGTCGTCGGCGGCGGTCCGGAAGCGAAGATCACCCTCGCCGTGTACGCGGCGGTGTGGCCGATTCTCTTCAACACCATTTACGCGCTGGCCGAGATCGACCCGCTGCTGCTGGAAACCGCGCGCACCTACGGAACTCCGCGTTCGCGCGTGCTGACCTCGGTCGCGCTGCCGCACGCCGCGCCGTTCGTGTTCACCGGGATCCGGTTGTCCGCGGCGATTTCGCTGATCCTGGTGATCAG
Organism: Amycolatopsis sp. A1MSW2902; assembly: GCF_017312175.1. Taxonomy (NCBI): domain Bacteria; kingdom Bacillati; phylum Actinomycetota; class Actinomycetes; order Pseudonocardiales; family Pseudonocardiaceae; genus Amycolatopsis; species Amycolatopsis sp. A1MSW2902. The sequence goes on along the minus strand of NZ_QJPO01000001.1, from coordinate 8,151,166 downwards.
CACGGAATTCCTGGCCGGGGCGAAACTCGGCATCGGGCAGTTCGTGCTCGAAGCCAGTTCCGGACCGGGCCGGATGGACCTGGTGCTCGCCGGGACGGTGGTCGCCGGGCTGCTCGGCTTCCTCGTGAACGAGGGCCTCGAACGACTGGGCAACCGGCTGTTCCGCTGGAGCAACGCTGTCGAAGGAGCCGCCGCGTGAGTGTGGTCGAAAAACCCTCCACCGTCACGCGCCGGATGAGCCGCGGGCTCAGCGGGTTCGCCCGCAAGTGGCTGCTGTTCGCGATTCTGGTGGTGCTGTGGGAGATCGCGGCGCAGCTGAGCGAAAACGTGTTCTTCCCGCCGCCGTCGAAGATCGCCGCCGCGGCCGCGAAACTGTGGTTCTCCGGCCCGGCCTCGCACCTGTTCCTCGGCGAACCGGTGTTCGACCACATCCTGCCGAGCCTCGGGCGGCTGCTCGGCGGCTGGCTGCTGGCGGTGGTGATCGGCGTCGCGCTCGGCACCGCGCTGGGCCGCTCGCGCACCGGAATGGATTACGTGGGACCGCTTTTCGCGTTCTTCCGCGCCATTCCGCCGCCCGCGCTCGTGCCGGTGTTCATCATCCTGTTCGGCATCGGGCCGGGCATGCAGACCGCGACGATCATCTTCAGCTCGCTGTGGCCGGTGCTGATGAACACAGTGGACGGCGTCCGCTCGGTCGACAAGGTCAAGGTCGAGACGGCCCGCGCGTTCCGGACGCCGAAGCGGTACTGGATCGGGCTGGTCGTGCTGCCCTCGGCGCTGCCGAAGATCTTCGCCGGGCTTCGGGTGTCGCTTTCGATCGCGCTGATCCTGATGGCGATCTCCGAACTGGTGGGGGCGCTCAACGGCATCGGCTACGCGCTGCTCGCCGCCCAGCGTTCGTACGACTTCGACCAGATGTGGGCGTGGATCGTGCTGCTGGGCATCCTCGGGTACGGGTTCAACGCCGCGCTGCTCGGCATCGAACGCCGGGTGCTCGGCTGGCAGCCCGGCCGGAACTAGGAAGGTTTTCCCGTTATGTCGACCATGCTCGAGGTCTCCGGCCTCAGCCACCGCTACGGCAGCGGCGAGTCCGCGCACGTCGCGGTCAACGAACTGTCGTTCACGGTGGAGACCGGGCAGCTGGCGTGCATCGTCGGCCCGTCCGGCTGCGGCAAGTCCACCCTGCTGCGCGCGATCGCCGGCCTGATCCCGCCGACCGCGGGCACGGTGAGCCTGCACGGCGACCGCGTCACCTCGGTGCCGGACGATCTCGCCGTGGTGTTCCAGGACTACAGCCGTTCCCTGTTCCCGTGGCTGTCGGTCGCGAAGAACGTGGAATTCCCGCTGCGCTGGAGCAAACTCGACAAGGCGACCCGGCGTGCCCGAGCCGCCGAAGCGCTCGAGGCGGTCGGACTTTCGGCCGCGGTGAACAAGTACCCGTGGCAGCTTTCGGGCGGCATGCAGCAGCGGGTGTCGATCGCCCGCGCGCTGGCGAGCCGTCCGGCGCTGCTGCTGATGGACGAGCCGTTCGCGTCGGTGGACGCGCAGACGCGGTTCGAGCTGGAAGACCTGCTGCGCCGGGTCCAGGTCGAACAGGGCACGACGGTGTTGCTGGTTACGCACGACATCGACGAGAGCGTGTACCTCGGCGACCGGGTGCTGGTGCTGTCGAAGTCGCCGGCGCGGATCGTGGCGGACCTGAAGGTGGACCTGCCCGCTCAGCGGGACCAGATCACGACGCGGGAATCGGCGGAATTCGTTTCGCTGCGCGGTGAAGTGGCCCGGCTGCTGCACGGTCCGGCCGTGCAGGCGGCGGCCGACCTGGCGGAGCAGGAGGCGGCGGAGGCCGCTGCTTCCGAGGCCGCTGTCGTTCCGGAGAAGAAGTAGTCACAGCTTCGGGAACCACACCGAGACGTCGGCAAGCGCGTCGAGGGTGCCGGGATCTACGTGTCCGGCAACGGTTTCCGTTTCGGCGACCACCATCGCCCGACCGTCCACTCTGGACTGGAAGTGGTGACCGGAGAAGTGCACGCCGTCGAGGCCGAGCAGGGCAGCGCCAAGGGGTTTGACGTCCCCGCTGCCCTGCACCTCTTCGACCTGCTCGCAGCCTTCGGCGTCGCTCTTCTTCGGAAACCCTACGCGGGCAACGGAAATCACCGCTGCGTTGCCGTGACCGTCACCGACGGCGAAGAGGTTGCGATCCAATGAGGTGCAGCGGTGCTCCGCGAGGTAATCCCGGACGCGGTCGGTGGAGTTCAGCAGGCAATCGCTCTCGTGTTTCGCGGCCTGCTTCAGCTGTTTGAGCTTGAACCGGCTGAAGGTTTCGTCCTTGCGGCCGCGCTTCGCGGACTTCTTGCCCTCGGCTTTGCGCGTCTCGAGACTGCGGCCGGGCAGGGAATCCGCGACGTCCCCGGCGAGGTTTCCCGGCAGCGCCTCCGCGGCGGCCCCGGATCCCACGCTCGCGGAACCGCCGATCCCGGCCGCCGTGCCGCCTCCGACAGCGGCGACGACCGCCACTCCGGCCACGAAAACCTTCGCGCCGCCGCCCTCGTTGATCGGGACTACTCGCCCGTCCTTGAGCGTGCGGAATTTCTGCTTCGCCACTCGCTGTCCCTCCCCTGGACACCAAGACCGAAGCGCTCAAGATAGCCCCTGAGCAGCGAGAACTCACCCGGTTCCGGCCGGGTTCACCCGTTCAGCCCTTGGCCCGGGAATCCGGTCCGGTCTCGTCCGGGCCGATCTCCGGCAGCGTCCGCACGCCCAGCACGTTGGCCCCGACCAGTTTCCGGGTCGCCAGGTTGCCCATCGGCATGAACGTGCTCGCCTGCACGTCGCGCCACATGCGCTCGAACGGCAGCGCCTTCGTGTAGGACATGCCGCCCAGCGCGTCGACCAGCCGCTGCATCACCTGGACCGCGTTGTTCGCCGCCGTGTACTTCACGATCGCGCTGCGGGCCACGCCGTCCTGGATGTCCCCGGTGAACAGGCGGCGGCTCGTCACCTCGTCGGCCTGGCGGTAGATCAGCGCGCGGGAGCTTTCCAGCAGGATCTGGCATTCGCCGATCACGTCCTGCAGCACCGGGTCCTCGGCCTTGCCGCGCTGGACCAGCGTCCGCACGGTCCAGTCGAGCGCGCCGGCCGCGATTCCGGTGTAGACCGCCGAGAACGCGGGCATCGCCCAGGCCCAGACGGTTTCCAGCACCCGCGAGTCGAGGTGCTTCACCGGCAGCGAGTGCACCACCGCGGCGTCCTCGACGAACACCTTGTCCAGTTCGACGTCGTTGCTCTGGGTGCCGCGCATGCCCATGGTGTTCCACGTCTGGTGGATCGTGACGCCCGGCGCGTCCAGCGCGATCTGGCACAGCAGCAGCCGCGGGCCGCCGTCGGCGTCCTCGTAGCGGGCGGTGGTGGAGCAGTGCGTGGCGACCGCCGAGTTGGTCGCGAAGCTCTTGCGGCCGGACAGTTCGAAGCCGCCTTCGACGCGGACCGCGCGGGTCTTCGCGTCCGTCATGTCGTTGCGCAGGCCCGTTTCGCTGGTGATCGACGCCCAGACCAGTTCGCCGTCCACCGCTTTGCGCAGCAGTTCCGCCAGCCGGGGCGCCTTCGTGCGCCGCCAGACGCTCGCCCACTGTCCCAGCGGCGACAGGTGCATCGTGAACGCCAGCGCGGTCGCGCCGTCGCCCATCGCGAGCCGTTCCAGCACCGGCAGGATTTCCGGCAGCCCGGCCCCCGAGCCGCCGAGTTCCTCCGGGACCGACAGCCGGAGGAAGCCCGCTTCCCGCAGGTCGTCGTAATTCTCGTGCGGGAACGTGTTTTCCCGGTCGTGCTCGGCCGCGCGCTCGGCGAAAATGTCCGCGAGCTTGGCGGCACGGTCGACGAGGGCCTGCTGCTTCGGCGTCAGGAGAGGCTGCACCCGGCCATCAAAACAGCGTCCCGGATCTTGGTCAATCGGCCGAACGCACGGGAGCGCCTGTCCCGGGTGGACCCCAGGACAGGCGCTCCCGTGCGGTGCGCTCAGCCGATCAGTTTGGACAGTCCGGAGCCGTTGAACGAGCCCCAGCCGGTCGTCTGGTCATAGCCCGTGCCTGCGGAGAAGCCGGTGGTGCCGTTGAAGGTGTTGTTGCCGGTCGTCACGTCGTGGAAACCGGAACCGTACGAGGAACCGTTGCCGATGCTGTAGAACTTCGCGTTCAGGTTGCCGAGGCCGCCCTTGTGGACCTCGTTCTGCAGCGCCGCGAAGCCCGCCCACAGCGGAGCCGCGCCCGAGGTGCCCCACACGTTCCCGGTCTGTCCGCCGGAGATGATCGTGTACGCCGAACCCTGCGCGGCGTCCCCGGCGACGTCCGGGACCTTGCGCTTGGTCGTGCTCTGCTTGGACTGCCACGACGGCGCGGCGAAGATCGTCGAGATGCCGCCGCCGCCCGCTCCGCCGGAAGCACCGTCGTTCCACGTCGTCTCGCTGCTGTAGCCGTTCGACGAGTTCACCGTCAGCTGCGTGCCGCCGACGCCGGAGACGTTCGGGCTCGACGCCGGGAAGTCCACCGCCTGGGCTTTGCTGCCGGTCTGGCGGGCGCAGTCGGTGGTGCCGTCGTCGCCCGCGGCGGCGAAGTAGCTGATGCCCTCGGCGGTGCCGGTCGCGAGCGCCTTGTCGACGCTGTTGGCCGCGGCCGAGCCTTCCGCCGCCTCGCAGGAGCCCCACGAGATCGAGACGACGCTGACCTTCTTGTCCGACGCGATCTTCTGGTACATCGCCAGCTCGCCCGCGTTGGAGTTCGGGGCCTCGTACACGTAGTCGTTCGCCGGGGCGGCGAGCGCGTGCACGACCTCGATGTCCAGGTCGACCTCGGTCTGGCCGTCGCCGGGGCTCGAGTCGTAGTTGGCTCCGTTGACCGAAACCGTGCTGACCGAACCGCCCTTGAGGCCGTACTTGGTGTCGTACGCGGTGATGTCGGACTTCTTGTAGCCGTCGAACTCCACGAAACCGACATTCACGCCCGCGCCGGTGGCGGACATGCCGCTGGTGCCGTACGCGGTTTTGAGGATGCTCGGCGTCACCGGCTTGACCGTGCGCGGCGCCTGCGTCGGCTTCGCGTGGTGCTTCACCGCGTGATTGTCGAGGCCGACGACCGAATCGACCACCGAGGACACCGAAGCGGGCAATTCCGGCGCGGAGTCGTTGGCGTAGAACTTCCGGCCGGTGACGGTGTCGGTGTAATTGCCGATGCGCGTATGGAAGGCGGATTCCAGCTGTCCGGCAGTTGCCGAGAAGGTGATCGCCTGGCGGTTTCCGGAAACCTCAATACCCTGTGCACCGCTGCGCTTGAGGAAATTCACCGCCTGATCGGCTTCGGCTTGCGTTGGGCCGAATGCAGCAGTGAATTGCTCCGGAGAGAGGAATCGGTGGTACTGCGGCGAGGCCGGGTCCTGCACGTCGGCGAGGAAGCGGGCCAGCGCCTGCTGGTTGTGCAGTTTCAGGGACAGGGCGGCGGGAATCTGCTGCTCAGCGGCGACGTCACCGGACCGCGCGCTGGCGGCGAGCGGTGCGGCGTTGCCGGAAAGGGCGACCAGCGGATCGGCGTTCGCGACGCCGGCCACGGACAGGCACAGCAACGCCGGCAGCGGAACCGCGGCGGCGACGAGCTTGCGCAAGCGCATGAGAATTCCTCTCGAGAGGCGGGGACCGGGCCGGCTAAATCGCGGTACCGACCCGTATCCCCGACCCTAAAAAACCGCTCGAAACAAAGAAACCTACTTTTGGCTGACCTTAACGCGGTTGGTTTGTTTTCCACTTGCACGATTTATGACTGATTCCCGCCGCGATGTCCCGCCGCATCCGGAAACCATCGGACGTCGGAATGCGGAAGCCCCGGACAATCCGGACCCCTTGCGCGCACACGCGCGCTGTGCTCGTCAAGCAAAAAAGGGAACCTTGCCGGAATTGGAATTCCCGGCGAGGTTCCCTTCCGCAGTGGAGCGGAGCGTCAGCCTTTGACGAGTTCGGCCCACTCGCGCACGGCGGCCGCGTCCACCGGAGCGTCCCAACCGGACGGACGCACCGCACCGCCGACGTGGAATCCGCGCACGCCGCCGGCGCGCAGCAAATGCACCTGCTGCGCCCGCAAGCCGCCGCCGACCAACAGCGCGGGACCGTCAGTGCGCCGCGCCAGCTGCTGCAGCACCGACAGTCCACTCGCGACACCGTTCGCGTGGCCCGCCGCCAGCACGGTGTCGCAGCCAAGCTCGGCCAGCACGTCGTACGCGGCGATCGGGTTGCGCGAACGGTCGATGGCGCGGTGGAACGTCCACGGCCGCCCGTCGATCTCCTTCAGCAGCGCGCGGCACGCCTCGGCGTCGACCTCGCCCTCCTCGGTCAGGAACCCGAACACGAACTCCTGCGCACCCGCGGACACCAGCCGGGCCGCCGAAGCGCACAGCTCGTCGATGGCGCGCGCGTCGAAAGTGTTCTCCGCGCGCAGCATCACGCGCACCGGCAAATCAGTGGCCGCGAGCACCTCGCGCACCGTCGCCTCGCTCGGGGTGAGCCCGTCGCTGGCCATGTCGGAGACGAGTTCGAGCCGGTCCGCTCCGCCCTCCTGCGCCCGCTCCGCGTCGTGGCAGCCCAGCGCGATCACTTCCAGCAGGGCGGTGTTCGAACTCATGCCTCATCCGTTTCGATCCAGTGGCGGGGTGTCTTCCCCCCTGGCGTGCCTGCCGCGCCGGAAGCCGCCTTGCAGACTCGTCATCCGGGCGCGCACCGCGTCGGGGGAAAGCGAGAGTATCGGCCGCGGCTCCGGCTCCGCGGCGGGGCCGCCCGCCACGTCGGCGACCCGCAGGAACGGCCAGGTGTCCTCGGCGCCGTCCTCTTGTTCCAGGTGCTCCGGCGACGGCCACTCCGGTTGTTCGGCGTGCGCGGGCGCCGGCCATTCGGGGGCCGCCTCGTCCGGGTCTTCCGTCGGGAACTCCGGCGGCTCCGCGTAGGCGTGCTCGGGCTCGGGCTCGGGTTCGAAGGCGGGGACCTCCGGCATCGGCGCGACCACCCGCGGCTCCGGCGCGACCGGTTCCTCCGGCGGCGCCGAGAGGTCGAACCAGCGCGACAGCACGTCGCGATAAGCAGGCATCCGGTCCGTCGGCGCGTCGATCTCCAGATGCGACCGCGACGCCGGGCCGGGCCACGACGGCGCCTCCTCGACCACCGGCGCGCGCCGCAGCGGACCGGCGTCGTCGAGGGTCGGCGCGACCAGTTCAGCGGGCTCCTCCGGCTCCTCGGCCGGGGCCAGCGGCGCGAGCGGGGCCAGCAGTTCCGGCTCGGGCGCGGGTTCCGGTTCGACCGGCGCGGGCGGCTGCGGCAGCGGCGGGGCCTCCGTGATCAACGTGGCCGGGACGACGACCGTCGCGGTGAGCCCGCGTCCCTCGGCCGGGCTCAACCGCACCGCGATGGCGTGCCGTTCGGCCAGCGTGGCGACCACGAACAGGCCCATCCGGCGCGACACCTCGACGTCGACCTCCGGCGGATGCGCCAGCCGCGCGTTGGTGCGGTCGATCTCCGCCTGCGGCATGCCCGCGCCGCGGTCGGTGATCTCGATCCGCCACGCGCCGTCGGCCGTCCGCGCGCTCTCCACGGTGACCGCCGTCTGCGGCCCGGAGTACCGGGTGGCGTTCTCCAGCAGCTCGGACACCACGTGCACCAGGTCGTTGACCGCGTCGCCGCGCACCGCGAGCGCGGGGGCCGGGCCGATCTCGATCCGCTGGTAATCCTCCACTTCGGACAGTGCGGCCCCGATGATCTCGTCGGCCACCACCGGTCCGGTGTCCTCGCGCACGAGGTCGGTGCCGGACAGCACCAGCAGGTTCTCGCTGTTGCGCCGCATCCGGGTGGCGAGGTGGTCGAGTTCGAACAGCCCGCCGAGGGTCTCCGGGTCCTGTTCGCCCGCCTCCATCCGGTCGAGCACGGACAGCTGCCGCTCCACCAGGTCCTGGCTGCGCTGCGACAGGTTGACGAACATCGCGTTCACGTTCTCGCGCAGCATCGCCTGCTCGGCAGCCAGCCGGACCGCCTCGCCGTGCACCGCGTCGAACGCGCGCGCGACCTGCCCGACTTCCTCGCGGGTGAAGATCGGCACCGGCGCGACCGCCGCTCGGTGCCGCAGGTTCTCCGGAGCCGGATCGGGCTCGGTGAGCAGCCGCTGCACCGCCTCGGGCAGCCGGTGGTCGGCGACCTCCAGCGCGGTGCGGCGCAGGATCCGCAACGGCCGCAGCAGCGAACGCGCGATCACCACCGACAGGACACCGGCGACCAACAGGACGCCGATGACGATTCCGCCGTCCCAGATCGTCGAGGCGCGGGCGCTGGCGGCCCGCGCGTCCGTTTTCTCCTGAAGCTGGACGAGCAGCGCCTGCTGCACCTGGTGGGCGAGATTGACCGTGTACGTCGACGCGGTGTCCCACTGGTCCGCGTCCAGACCGGACAGCGGCTGGTTGTTCTCCGTGCGCGTGAGCGCCGACTCGACCATGTCGTTGCCGATGTCGACGACGATGCCGATCACCGTGTCCGAGTACATCCGCTGCTCGTCCGGAGTCGCGAAGGTGCGGTAGTCGCTGCGCGCGGCGGCCAGTTCGGCTTCCGCGCCGAGCAGCGCGCGCGTCCGGTCCCGGTTGAGCGTGCCCTGCGCGATCGCCTCGGACATGATCGCGCGCTTGACCGACATCTGGTCCTTGATCCGCGCGAGCGCGTTCCCGGCGAGCCGCAGCCGGGCCAGGTCGGGTTCGGTGACGTCGGCCGCGGCGGTGTCGCTGATGTCGAGCAGGCCGGAGATCAGCTCGCTGTAGGAACGGAGCACCGCGTCCGCCGGATACGCGGAGTGTTCAGCCGAATACCGAAGGCCGCCCAGCACTCGCAGCCGGTCGTCGCTCTGCTGCAGATCGCCCGCCGCGGACTCGTCGAGCCGCGATTTGCTGTCGGCGAGCGACCGCTCGAACGCGCCGATCGCCAGGTCGACCCGGGTGCGCTGGCCGACGAGGACGTCAGTGGCCCCCTTGCGGTCGCCCGCGACGAAGCGCACCGTGACGTCGCGTTCGCGCTGCAACTGGTGCACGACCTCGGCGACCGTCGAGTCGATCCGGCAGCGGGCGGCGAACTCGGCGAGCTGGCGGGCGTCGCGCAGGTCGCTGTTGACCCGGAGGCCGACCAGCACGACCACGGCGAGCGCCGGGATCAGCAGGACGACGAAGAGCTTGGTGCGCAGCCGCCAGTTCCGCAGCCGCCAGCCGCCGCCGACCGGGCGCGAGGCAGCCGGATCCGTCGCGTCACCCGAACGGGGACGGTCGTCGCGACGGGTCACCTGTGCTTCCTTTTCCACCGCGGGGACCTCTGCCCACGGACGTCATCGGGCTCCAGCCGGAAACTACCGCTCGGTAGTTGCCGGCGAAAAGATCGGGAAGCCACCCTGGCGGGGGCACGGCCCTGCGGGCGATCGTATGGGCAGCGGCCCATACGATCCAGCACGAGGCAGAGATTCTCCCGGCAGGGGATGGCGAGTGAAAGCGACCGGTCTGAGGTTTGCGCTGGTGGCGACGTTGTTCGCACTCAGCGGCTGCTCCGTGTTCGGATCCAGTGACACCGGACAAGCGCAACCGCCGGAACGCGCGACGCTGCGGGTCGGCGTCGCGAGCCCGATCGACACCGCCCCGCTGCGGATCGCCGTCGCCGCGGGAAAGTTCCGCCAGGCCGGGCTGAACGTCCAACTGGTGGAACTCGGCGACAGCGACGGCGTGGAAAAACTGAAGTCCGGACAGATAGATGTGACGTTCGGCAGCGACGTGTCGCTGTTCCGCGCCGCCGGGTCCGGCACCGCGCTGCAATTGCAGGGCGAGGCGTACACCTTCGGCCGCACGACTATCGCGCTCGTCACATTGCCCGGCTCCGACTACTCCGAACCGACCGCGAAGAAGTCGCCGAAGATCGCCGTCGACTCGCCCGACGACATCGGCGCGCTCACCGCGCGGGCGGTCCTCGGCACGGCAGGCGTCGACAAGTCGAAGATCGAGTTCGTGACCCGGCCGTTCGGGCAGATGCCCGCCGCGCTGCAGTCCGGCGACGCGGACGCGGCGCTGATGGTCGAGCCGTACATCACCCGCGCGGAGAAGGAACTGGGCGCGCAGGTCCTCGCCGACGGTTCGACCGGCGCGACGCTGGACTTCCCGGCGTCGGGCTACGCCGCGACCGGCCAGTTCGCCGCCGCGAACCCGCGCACGCTGACCGCGTTCCGCAACGTCCTCACCCAGGCCCAGCTCGCCGCGTCCGACTCGGCGAAGGTGCGCGACGCGCTGCCGTCGTTCTCCGACATCGACCAGACCACCGCCGCGCTGATCTCGCTCGGCAGCTACCCGACCACGCTGTCGGCGACCCGGCTGCAGCGCGTGGCCGACCTGATGCACAGCTCCGGGCAGTTGGCGAACCGGCTCGACGTGGCGGCGATGCTCCCGAACGCCTTGTGAGGCGCTAGATGCTCGCCCCGGTCGGCTGCAGGCAAATCGTCCGCACCGGCGGTCCCGCGTACACCAGCGACAAATCCTTCTCGCCGCAGCTCGACGCCGACTTCGCGCCGTCGTGCACGACCGCCCGCGCTTCCGCCTTGGGGTCGTCGCAGGCGACCTTGCCGACCTTCGACTCGTCCGAAACGTCGCGGACGCACTCGCCGGACACGACGTTCAACGCGAGGCACAGCGTCTGGGTCGGCCTGCTGGTGGTGCTGCGCGCCGACGAGTACAGCTCGAACGGCACGTAGTCCTCGCCGCGGCAGGACGACCGGCCCTTCGAGACGGTGTCGACGCGGTAGGTGGCAGCCCGGTCGGAGCAGTCCGCTCCGGTGTAGGTCTGCGTCCTCGACCCCAGCGAAGTGAGGTACAGGCAGCTGCCCGCGACCGGCGGTCCCGCCGAGCGCACGACCGCGGCGAACCCGAACGCGCCGAGCGTGCCGAGCCCGAGCGCCACGACGACGAGTGCGGCGAAGAGCCCCTTCTGCTTGCCCGACACCCGCTTCGGGCCGCCCTGGACCGGCTGCTGCGGGAGCGGCTGGTACGGGTTCGCGGCCGGCGGCATGCCGAACGGTGGTGTGGTCACTGGGTCCCCTCCCGCGGCTTCGTCCCGCCATCTTGGCATCCCCGGGCCGCGGTCCGGGAGGGAACGTATAAAGGAGAGGTGACTGATGGCCCCCTGATCGTCCAGTCCGACAAAACCGTGCTGCTCGAGGTCGACAATCCGCGTGCCGACGACGCGCGGATCGCGATCGCGCCGTTCGCCGAACTGGAACGAGCACCCGAACACGTGCACACCTACCGGATCACGCCGCTCGCGTTGTGGAACGCGCGCGCCGCCGGGCACGACGCGGAACAGGTGGTGGACGCGCTCACCACGTACTCGCGGTTCCCGGTGCCGCAGCCGCTCTTGATCGACGTCGTGGACGTGATGGGCCGGTTCGGGCGGCTGCAGATCGCCAACCACCCGGCGCACGGCCTGGTCATGACCACGACCGACCGCGCGGTGCTGGAAGAGGTCTCGCGCCACAAGAAGATCAGCCCGATGCTGGGCTCGCGGATCGACGACGACACGGTGATCGTGCACCCGTCCGAACGCGGGCGGCTCAAGCAGGCGCTGCTGAAGGTCGGCTGGCCGGCCGAGGACCTCGCCGGGTACGTGGACGGCGAAGCGCACCCGATCGATCTCGCCGAGGACGACTGGCACCTGCGCGACTACCAGCGGAAGGCGGCGGAAGCGTTCTGGGCGGGCGGTTCCGGCGTCGTCGTGCTGCCATGCGGCGCGGGCAAGACGCTGGTCGGCGCGGCCGCGATGGCGCACGCCAAGGCGACCACGCTGATCCTGGTCACCAACACCGTCGCCGGGCGGCAGTGGAAGCGCGAACTGGTCGCGCGCACGTCGCTCACCGAGGACGAGATCGGCGAGTACTCCGGGGAGAAGAAGGAGATCCGGCCGGTCACCATCGCGACGTACCAGGTGGTCACGCGCAAGACCAAGGGCGAGTACCGGCACCTGGAGCTGTTCGATTCGCGCGACTGGGGCCTGGTCGTCTACGACGAAGTGCACCTTCTGCCCGCGCCGGTGTTCCGGATGACCGCGGACCTGCAGTCGCGGCGGCGGCTCGGGCTCACCGCCACGCTGGTGCGCGAGGACGGCCGCGAGGGCGACGTGTTCTCGCTGATCGGCCCGAAGCGGTACGACGTGCCGTGGCGCGACATCGAGGCGCAGGGCTGGATCGCGCCCGCGGAATGCACCGAGGTGCGGGTGACGCTGACCGAGTCGGAGCGTCTGCAGTACGCCACCGCGGACTCCGACGAGCGGTACAAGCTCGCGGCGACGGCGATGACGAAGATCCCGGTGATCCGGTCCATTGTGGACAAGCACGCCGGCGAGCCCACCCTGGTGATCGGCGCATACCTCGACCAGCTGGAGATGCTGGGCGCGGAACTGGAGGCCCCGGTCATCCAGGGTGCCACGAAGAACAAGGAGCGGGAGGAACTGTTCGACAAGTTCCGCCGCGGCGAACTGCGCACGCTCGTGGTGTCGAAGGTCGCGAACTTCTCGATCGACCTGCCGGAAGCGTCGGTGGCGATCCAGGTTTCGGGCACTTTCGGTTCGCGGCAGGAGGAAGCGCAACGCCTCGGCCGACTCCTGCGCCCGAAGGGCGACGGACGGCAGGCGCACTTCTACTCGATCGTCTCACGGGACACAGTGGACACTGAGTACGCCGCGCATCGGCAGCGTTTCCTGGCCGAACAGGGCTACGCGTACCACATCGTCGACGCGGAGGACCTGCGCCGACCGCTGTGAATCACGAACCGAGGTAACGGAGAACGGCCAGCACGCGCCGGCTGTAACCCTTTGCCTGCGGCAGGTCGAGCTTGTCGAAGATCGCGTTCGCGTGCTTCTCCACGGCGCTCTGCGAGATGTACAGCAGCGTGGCGATGCCCGCGTTCGTGTGCCCCTGCGCCATTTTCTCCAGCACGTCGCGCTCGCGCGGAGTCAGCCGGGCGAGCGCGTCCTCGTGCGATGTGCGGGCGACCAGCCTGCGCACCACCTCCGGATCGAAGGCCGCACCACCGGCCGCGACCCGGTCCAGCGCGTCGAGAAAGTCGCCGACCTGGGCGACCCTGTCCTTGAGCAGATACCCGACGCGTCCGCCGTCGCCGCCGATCAGCTTGGCCGCGTACCGTTTCTCGACGTACTGGGACAGCACGAGCACACCGGTGTCCGGCCAACGTTCACGGATTTCCAGCGCGGCACGCAACCCTTCGTCCGTGTGGGTCGGCGGCATGCGAACATCGGTGACGACGATGTCGGGCTGATGCTCGGCCGTCGCTTCGAGGAGCTTTTCTCCATCGCCGACCGCAGCCACGACGTCGTGGCCTTCCTCCGCCAGCAGCCGTACGAGACCTTCCCGGAGCAAGGTCGCGTCCTCAGCCAGAATCACTCGCACGGCAACGTCACCCGCACAGTGGTCGGCCCGTTTTCGGGGCTCTGTACGGAAAACTCGCCATCCATTGCCGCCACTCGTCTCGCCAACCCAGACAACCCGCCACTCTCGCCTACCTGTGCGCCACCGCAACCGTCGTCCGTGATCTCTGCTTCCAGCCTGTTTTCTTGCCGCCGGACGTCGATCGTGACCTTATTGGCGTTGGCATGCTTAGCCGCATTGGTGACCGACTCGGACGCCACGAAGTAGACCACCGTCGCCAATTCCGGCGATGGCTCGTCAATAGCGTAACGAAGGTCGACCGGGATCGTGGCCCGCTCAGCCAGAGACTCCAACGCAGCCTCAAGACCACTCTCGTCGAGCGCGATCGGGTACACACGCCAGCTAACCTCACGCAGCTCTCTCAACGCTTCCTGCGATTCCTCATGCGCCTGGCGGACCAGCTCAGCCGACCGCTGCGGGTCGTCCGCGCGCCGAGCCCGGCCGAGCAACACCCCCAATGCGACCAGCCTTTGCTGCACTCCGTCATGCAAATCCCGCTCGATCCGGCGACGCTCTCCGTTGACTGCCTCGACCACTTCACTCCGCGTGGTCGCCAGCTCAGACACCCTGCGCCGCAACAGTTCTTGACTGCTGGGCCCGAAAAACCGCCGCGCCAACCGGCGATCGAGCGCGGCTACGCCGATCAGCCCCTGTCCACAAAGGAATACCCCGATCGCGCCGAGGGCCACTACGGGGAGCCAGTCCAGAAGTTTCCCGTCACCCGCACCGCCAGGAGCCCGCCCGGTGACGAGTTGGACGAAGTAGAACGCCCCCGCCGCGACCCCCGCGCCGACGCACACCCACACTCCCAGCGCGAGAAGCCCGGTCAAGCTGCGCGGGAAGAGGTATTGGAGGGCGCGGCGACCGTCGTAATCGTCGCCGTTGCTGGCGTCGAAGAACCGCTTCAGACGGGCGCGTTCTATTTCGGCGAGCCCGCGCGCGCCGCGGAAGACCCGCTGCCGTGCCGCGGGGATGACAAGGAGCGGTGCGGCGAGTACCAGGTACGGGAGCTCGATGAGCGCCGTCAGCGCACCTAGGCCGACACCTGCTGTACGGCGCAGTCTGTTCACGTCGCTCAGGCTAGCCAGCCTGGTGGGGGCGGGGTACTGCGGTTTTCCGCATTTCGCCTGGTCCTCGGTTCTCGGCACGTCCTGTCGGGGCACATTTCCCGTCTTCCTCGGACTCGTTGCCCTTCCACCCCGACCCGCTGCGATCTTCGAACCCCGCCTGCCCAGCCACATTCCCCGCCACCCACGGCCGAGCACGTTGCCCCTCCACCCGGCCCTACCGCGATCTCCAACTCCGCCTGTCCAGCCACATTCCCCGCCTCCCGCAGACGAAGTCGCTGCTCTTCCACGCCGACCCCACCGCGGTCTCCGAACCCCGCCTGCCCCACCTCCCGCGGCCGAACTCGCTGTTCTTCCACCCCGACCCCACCGCAGCCTCCGAACCCCGCCTGCCCCGCCACATCCCCCCGCCTCCCGCGACCGAACTCGTCGACCCTCCGCCCAACCCCACTGCGGCCTTCCGCATCTCGCCAAGCCCCGAACCCCGTCTGTCCAGCCAACTTTCCCCGCCTCCCGCGAACGAGCTCATTGCACCTCCGCCCCAACCCCACTGCGGTTTCCGCCTCTCGCCAGCCCCTCGGTTTCCGAGCCCTCCCTGTCCAGCCACATCCCCCGCCTTCCACAACCGAACGCGCCGCCCCACCCCAAACCCCACTGCGGTTTCCCGCATTTCCGCGGGTGGCCGACCGCAATGTGTTGCGCGCCTTGGCTTCCTACCGTCAACAACGTCAGCTTTCGTCGTGAAAGGACCCCTCGTGCACCTCTTGCTCGCCGCCCCTGCCGAACCCCTCACCGGACTGGCCGGTTGGGCCGTCGGCCTGATGGACTCGCTAGGCGGCATCGGCGCCGCGATCGTCGTCGGCCTGGACAACCTGTTCCCGCCGATCCCCAGCGAACTCGTCCTCCCGCTAGCCGGTTTCTCCGCGAGCCGCGGCACCTTCAGCCTGCTCGGCGCCCTCTTCTGGACGACCCTCGGCTCAGTCGCCGGCGCCGTGATCGTCTACTGGCTGGGCGCCCTGCTCGGCCGCGACCGATGCCGCGCGCTGCTCAGCCGCCTGCCGCTGATGGACGCCGCCGACTTCGACCGCACCGAGGCGTGGTTCACCCGGCACGGCGGCAAGGCGGTCTTCCTCGGCCGGATGGTGCCGATCTTCCGCAGCCTGATCTCGCTACCGGCGGGCGTCGAACGGATGCCGTTCGGCCGGTTCCTGCTGCTGACGACGGCAGGCAGCCTGCTGTGGAACACCGCCTTCGTCGTGGCCGGCTACCTGCTCGGGGAGAGCTGGTCGCTGGTGGACCGCTACGCGTCGGTGTTCCAGTACGCCGTGCTCGCCGCGGTGGCGATCGCCATCGGCCTGTTCGTCGCGGTCCGGGTGCGCCGCGTCTCCCGGCGCTGAGTTTTTGGCCCTCGACCTGGGCTTTCCCGAGGTTCACCCGAACGGATGAGCGAGTGGCGCCCTGGAAATTGTCGGTGGTTCGAACTACTGTTCGATATGCAGGAACCGAACACCAGTTCGAGGGGAAGCTCATGACGATCGCACCGTTCCGCCCCGGCGTCGGGGCACCGCCGGTCCAGACCTTGCCGCCAGGGCGCTGGCACGGGCGGATCTGGGTGTCGGAGGAACCGCTCACGCGCCCGCAGCGGTACCTGAGCTGCGTCGCGGAGTTCGAGCGGTCGGGGTTGTGGCCCGTGCTGATCCCGCCCGACCAGCGCTTCACCGCCCGCGGCGAAGACTGGCTGGACGACCGAGGCCGCCTAGCCCCGGCCGGTCACCGCGTCGCCAACGCCGACCCCGCCGAAGTCCTGGCCCGCTGGTGGGACGGCTCTTGTTGCGACGGAGCCTGCCTGCGCCCGTTCGGCACCCGCTTCCCCGGGTTGGCGAAACGCTCGCACCGCCGCTCGGACCCATTGGCCGAAGCAGGCAACACCGGCTCCATCCTGGCCGCCCGCACCCCGCACCGGTTGGGCCTGGTCCAAGCCGACCGTCCGGCCGACGTCCCGGCCCTCATCGGCTGGACGGGAATGATCAAGTCGACAGACCAGGTCGCGGAACTCTCAGCAGTCCTGCGCAGCTGGGAAGACCGCTTCGGCGCAACCTTGGTGACGCTGGGCTTCGACTCACTGGAACTGTCGGTTTCCGCCCCACCCCGCACCCACGCCAGGGCACTGACAGTCGCGGCGGAGCACCGCGCCTTCAGCCTCCCCACGTACCTCACGCAGCCAGGAAACTTGCGGGAGTACGCGACGTCCCTAGTGCAGTCCCGCCGGTGGAGGTTCTCGTGGGCTTGAGGGAGTGAGGAATGCGCGGGGCGGGCAGATCCGTGGCCCGAGACGGGCTCGCCACGACCGGGGCCCGTCCGACAGACCTGACCGGTGCGGGAATGCGCGGTGAGCAGGCGAGTCCAGCCCGTCCGGTGGGCCAGGAAGGCGGCAAGCCTGGCCCACCGAACGGGATGGCTACCGCGCGCGGGATTTCGGCCGCCTCTCGCGGGGTTTCGGCCGCCTCTCGCGGCTCCGGCACCGTCACTCCCGGCCACCCCGCCACCGCTGCTGATTCCGGCTCCTCCGCCCGTCTCGGCACCGCCGCTCCTGTCGATGCCGCCACTCCCCTCGACGCCACCGCTTTCTTCGATGCCACCGTGAGCACTAGCGACAACAGCCGCCCCGCAATCCGCCCGGGCCCCACCGCCCGCCTCAACTCCACCGCCCCGGTTCCGCGCCCTCGCTTCCCCTGTTCTCCTCACCGTCCCCTCCGAGCCCCGTCCCGACGAGCAGGCAACGGAGTCCGCGCCATGAGACCTACGTCCTTCCGCCCAGGACATCTGTCCCGATCCTTAGTCCGGCTGTCCCAAAAACAGCCGCGCGGACGCGTTTACCGCAACCGTCCCGGCGGGAATCCTCGGCGGCGAAAGGCGGTGAGCAAGATCGGCCAGATCCGAGTGGGCACGTCCGGCTGGCGCTACCCGCCGTGGCGTGGCGCGTACTACCCGTCCGGCCTGCCCCAACGGCGCGAACTCGAGCACCTCTCCCGGCAGATGAACGCCGTCGAGATCAACGGGTCCTTCTACTCGCTGCAACGCCCGGAGCGCTACCTCGCCTGGCACACCGAAACCCCGGCCGGATTCCTGTTCGCGGTCAAGGGCGGCCGGTTCATCACGCACCTCAAACAGTTGCGCGACGTCGAAACCGCGCTCGCCAACTTCTACGCGTCCGGCGTCCTCGCCCTCGCCGACAAACTGGGACCGTTCCTCTGGCAACTCCCGCCGCGACTGGCCTTCGACCCTGATCGCGTCTCGACGTTCCTCGGCCAACTCCCCCGCACCACCCGCGAGGCAGCCGCGCTCGGGAAGAAGCACGACGACAAGCTCAAGTCCCCGCCGTTCCTGAAACCCGGCCCCGACCGGCCAGTGCGGCACGCG
The DNA here is from genome assembly GCF_017312175.1 of Amycolatopsis sp. A1MSW2902. Classification (NCBI taxonomy): domain Bacteria; kingdom Bacillati; phylum Actinomycetota; class Actinomycetes; order Pseudonocardiales; family Pseudonocardiaceae; genus Amycolatopsis; species Amycolatopsis sp. A1MSW2902. The sequence goes on along the minus strand of NZ_QJPO01000001.1, from coordinate 8,133,150 downwards.
CTCGAAGTCCGTCACCCGAGTTTCACCACACCTGAAGCGCTGGACCTGCTCAGGAAACACCGGGTCGCGCTGGTGACCTCCGACGCCGCCGCGCCGTGGCCGTACCGGGAGGACCAGACCACTGACTTCAGTTACGTCCGGTTGCACGGTTCGGACGAGCTCTACACCAGCAATTACTCCGATTCAGCCCTGCGCGAGTGGGCCGCGAAGATCACCGAATGGCACGACGGCGGCCGCCGCGACGTGCACGTCTACTTCGACAACGACAGCAAAGTCGCGGCCCCGCACAACGCCGTCGCGCTCACCCGCCTGCTCGGCCTCCCCACCCAAACCGACCCGGCACAGTGAGCGGACAGTGAGCGCACTTCGGTTGGGTAGTGATACGGGCCGCCGGTGGTCTACGTGCTGCCGCTGGGGGTCGGCACGCGGACCACCGCGCCCGGCTGCCCTCCGGCGACCCCGCGGGAAGCGTTCCGCCAAACGGCCGAGTCAGCCCCGCGCCAGCCGCACCATCTGCCTCGCAATGCATCCAGCCAGACCGCGCTGCCAGCGATCTTGGGCTGCGGCGACCGGGCCGAAGCTGCCCGCGCCCACCGGCCGAGCGCACCCGATCCGCATCGGATTGGTTCAACCAATCACGCACCGCAGCGAGTACGGACGGACCTCACCCCACCGCAAGCCAGCCGACTGCGCTCGTGCCCAACCCCACATCCGGGTGATTCAGCGGCGTCAGCAACCGTGCCGCGCCGCCGCAGTCCAACGTCGCGGCACGGGGCAAACCATCCCGCACCGCATCCGGGCAATCCAACCGCGTCAACACCCGCGCCGTGCGGCAGCGGTTGAGCTCGCGGCACCGCAGCAAGAACTACCTCGGGCACCCACCCGCCGCGCACCCCGGCAATCCAGCCGCCTCAGCAACCGAGCCGCGCCACTGCAGTCCAACGTCGCGACGCCGCGACAAACCACCCCGCACCGCATCCGAGTGATCCAGCCACGTCAACAACCCCGCCGCGCCGCTACAGTCCCAACGTCGTGGCATCGCCCCAAACCACCCGCACTACGTCCGGCAATCCAGTCACGCCAGCAGCCAAGCCGCGCCGCCCGCGGTCCAACCTCGCGGCCCCGCGGCGAAACTACCCCCGAACCAACCCAGCCAACTGCGCCCGAACCCGCTCCGCGTCTGGATGGTCCAACCGGGTCAGCAACCGAACCGCTCGCAACCAGCAATCTCGCGCCGCGGCGGTGCGCCCGTAGCGTAGATGCGCGGTGCCCAGCTCCGAAAGCACATCCGCGGCCTCATACTCCTCATCCATCGCGAAGAACATGTCGACCGCCTCCGACAGGCACTCGATTCCTTCCACATGCCGTCCCAAGCCAAGCAGCGCACGGGCCCTCGCGGCCAGGGAGAAGCGGCCCTGCGGCAAATCGTCCGGCGGGACCAATGCCAGCGCTTCGTCGGCGAGCGACAAGGCCTGCGGGTAGTCTCCCATCATCGCGCACAGGTCTCCCAAGGCGCGCAAAACATTCGCCTCCACCGAGGTGAATCCCAGTTCCCGCGTGATTTCCAGCGACCGCAGGCCATGCCGGTAAGCCTCCGGGAAATCTTCGATGCCCTGCGCGGTCATCGCCAGGTTGTAGCGCGCCCGCGCCTCCCCCGGCAGCGAGCCCAGTTCCAGCTGCACCGCCAGAGCTTGCTCCAGATACTCGCGCGCCAGCACGTAATTCCGGGCGACTCCCTCGATCACGCCTAGTCCATTGAGGATCGCCGCTTCACCGTGCCGCTCCGCGGAATTGCGCGCGGCTCGCAAACCGACCTCGAAGACGTACCGCCATTCGTCGACCCGGGCGCGGCCGGCGAAGTAGGTGAACAGCGACCACGCCAAGCGCCAGCATTGCGCGTATCGACCGATCCGGAACGACCATTGGATCACCGAAAGCAGGTTTCCGTGCTCCTCGATGAACCAGGCCAGCGCCCGGTGGTAGTCGGAAAACTCGAGCTCGCCAGCAGGCGGGATGGGGCCGATTTCGTCCATCAGCTGGTGCGGACGCATCGCCAGACCCGCGTTTCGCGCCGACGCGATGTACCAATCGAGCAGGCGTGCGCTGGCCGCCGTGCGCTCGGTGGCGTCGTCTTCCTGATCCGACAGCCCAGTCGCGTAGGCGCGAATCAGGTCGTGGAATTGGTACCGGCCCGGTTTCGGCTGGGTGAGCAAGTGCGTCGATACCAGCGTGTCGAGAGCGCTGCGAGTGTCCTTTTCGGACCGTCCGTTGAGCGCGACTGCCATGCCCAGCGACAAATCCGGGCCGACTGACAGCGCCAGCAATCGCAGCAGCCGAGCCGCCGCAGGGCACAGAACCCGGTAGGAATACGAAAAAACCGTGCGGATATTGGTTTCGTCGCCGTCGCCTAGGTCGAAGGTGCTCAACCGGCCGGCGTCTGAGGGCAGCGCCGCCACGAACTCGCCCAGTGGCAGCCGCGGGAATTGCGCGGCGCGGACAGCGAGGATTCGGATCGCCAGTGGGAGTCCGCCGCAGTACTCCACAAACTTGCCAGCCGCGATCGGGTCCTCGTGCACTCGTTCGACGCCGATGGCCGACGCGAGCAGTTCCACCGCCTCTTCGCTGTCCAATTCAGACAGAGCGATCCGTCGGGCACCGTGCGTCGCGACCAGTCCGCGCAGCTGCCAGCGGCTCGTCACCACAACCAGACATCCAGGACCGGGCAGCAAATGGCGGACTTGTTCGGTGCTGTTCGCGTTGTCCAGCACTATCAAGAGCCGTCGGCCGGTCGTGTAAGTGCGCCAGGTCGCGGCGCGTTCATCCAAACCGGACGGGATTCGGTCGGCGGGCACGCCCAGTGCGAGGAGCATCGTCTCCAGCGCGGCGATCGGCGACACCGGCGCGCCCGGGCCGTAGCCGCGGAGATCCAGGAATACTTGCCCGCCGGTGAAACGGTCGGCGATCTGGTGTGCGAAGTGGACAGACAGGGTCGTTTTCCCTTGTCCGCCCATGCCTTCCACTGAGGCGATCGGCGTGGAGGTGCCGACGTCGAGTGCCTCCGGCAGCAAGGCACGCAAGGCTTTCAGGTCCGCGGCTCGACCAGCGAATGCACCAAGATCAGCTGGAAGCTGGTGCGGGATATGGGGTTCCAGCGGAGTCCGGAAGCGCGTGCCTTCGTCACCGCCCAGCACGAGCCGGTGCGCGCGCTGCAGTCCGGCACCGGGGTCAAGGCCCAGTTCCTCGGCGAGCAATCCGCTGATCCGCCGGTGCACCTCCAGCGCCTCGGCCTGCCGCCCGGAGCGGAGCAGCGCGTACATCAGCTGCTCGTGCGGCCGTTCCCGCAGCGGATGTTCGCGCGTCAGCCGCTCCAGTTCGGGCACGACAGTGTCGTATTCGCCGACCGTCAGCATCGTCTCGGCCCACAGCTCGCGGACCCGCGTGCGCTCCTCGGCGAGCTGCCCGACCTCGTCCCGGTGCAGCGCGTCCGACTCCACGTTCTGCAGCGCCGGACCTCGCCACTGCCCGAGCGCGTCCTCGAAGTACCCGGCCGCCCGGCGGTGTTCGCCTCGTTCCGCCGCGCTGCGGCCCCGCGCCGCGAACTGGCGGAAGCGGCCGAGGTCCACCGCGTTCTCGTCGACTTCCAGCAGGTAGCCGCCGCGTTCGGTGCGGATCGCCGCGCCGTCGCCGAGCGCCCGGCGCAGCCGCAGCACATACGTCTGCAGCGCGCCCTTGGACCGGCGCTGGTCGTCGCCCCACAGCCAGTGGCCGAGCACGTCGACCGAAACGAGCCGGTTGGCCCGCAGCAGCAGTCCGGCGAGCACGATCAGCGGGCGGCTGCCGCCCAGCGGCACCACCTGGTCCCCGGCCAGCACCTCGGCCGGGCCGAGCACCCGGAAGTCGAGGCCGTCCACACGTTCCATTGTGGCGTTGAGACGGCCCCCGCGGCACCTCGGTTCCCGGCGCCGCGGCGATGGCATGATCGGCAGTCATGCAGGTTTACGCGCTCCCGCTGCACTCCCGGTTCCGGGACATCACCGTCCGTGAAGGACTGCTGCTCCGCGGCACCGCCGGCTGGGGCGAGTTCTGCCCGTTCGCGGATTATTCGGACACCGAAAGCGTGCCGTGGCTCGCCGCCGCGCTCGAAGCGAGCGAAGAAGGCTGGCCGGAGCCGGTCCGCGACCGGATCGAGGTCAACACGACAGTCCCCATTTCGTCGCCCGAACGCGCACACGAACTGGTCCGCAAGTCCGGCTGCCGCACGGCGAAGGTCAAGGTCGCCGACAAACGCGCGACGCTGACCGAGGACTGCGCGCGCGTCGAAGCGGTCCGCGACGCGCTGGGTCCGTCCGGGGCGATCCGGGTCGACGCCAACACGGCATGGGACGTCGACACCGCCGTGCACGCGCTGGGCGAGCTCGACCGCGCGGCCGGTGGACTGGAGTACGCCGAACAGCCGTGCCCCACGATCGACGACCTGGCTGCCGTTCGCCGCCGGGTGTCGGTGCGGATCGCGGCCGACGAATCGATCCGCCGCGCGGAGGACCCGCTGAAGGTCGCCGTGGCCGGAGCCGCCGACATCGCCGTGCTCAAGGTCGCCCCGCTCGGCGGGGTGCGGCGTGCGCTGGAGGTCGCGGAGGCGTGCGGGTTGCCGTGCGTGGTGTCGTCAGCCGTGGAAACGAGTGTCGGGCTGGCCGCCGGGCTCGCGCTCGCCGGGGCGTTGCCGGAGCTGGATTTCGCCTGCGGACTCGGCACGATGTCGTTGCTGCGCGGGGATGTCTGCACCGAGACACTGTCCCCTGTGGACGGTTACCTGCCGGTGCTGCGCCAGGCCCCGGAACCCGACGCCTACGCCGAGTTCGCCGCGTCGCCCGAGGTGTCCCGAGTGTGGCTGGACCGGTTCGAGCGGGTCCGGAAGATCAGCGGCTAAGGGAGACTTCAGGGTCGCGGCCCCGGGGCTTTCTCCGGGGCGATCCCGGATGTGCGGTGCGGCTCGGTCGCGGAGTATTGCTGGCATGACGGACAACGTGCAGGCCGCACCGGCCAAGAAGATCTTCCGCAGCCGCTCCGACCGCATGCTCACCGGCGTGTGCGGCGGATGGGCCAACTACCTCAACGTCGACCCCTCGATGGTGCGCATCGCCGCGGTCGCCGGCGCCGTGCTCTCGGCGGGCGTGATCCTGCCGGTCTACGCCGCCGCTGCCGTCCTGACTCCGGAAGACTGAGCCGGGAACGGGCGAAGCCCGGCCCACCGCGAGGGTGAACCGGGCTTCGCCGGAAAAGCAGCCGAACTCAGAAGTCCATGCCACCCATGCCGCCGGACGGGTCGGCCGGAGCGGCAGAAGCCTTCTCCGGCTTGTCCGCGACGACAGCCTCGGTGGTCAGGAACAGCGCCGCGATGGACGCGGCGTTCTGCAGCGCGGAGCGGGTGACCTTCGTCGGGTCCGGCACGCCGGCCGCGAGCAGGTCCTCGTACTCGCCGGTGGCGGCGTTCAGGCCGTGGCCCTGCGGGAGGGACTTGACCTTCTCCGCCACGACGCCGCCCTCGAGACCGGCGTTGATCGCGATCTGCTTGAGCGGAGCCTCGACGGCGACCTTGACGATGTTCGCGCCAGTGGCCTCGTCACCGGTCAGCTTCAGGCCCGCGAAAGCGGCCTCGGCAGCCTGGATCAGGGCCACGCCACCGCCGGCGACGATGCCCTCTTCCACTGCGGCCTTGGCGTTGCGCACCGCGTCCTCGATGCGGTGCTTGCGCTCCTTCAGCTCGACCTCGGTCGCGGCGCCGGCCTTGATGACGGCCACACCGCCGGCCAGCTTCGCGAGCCGCTCCTGCAGCTTCTCGCGGTCGTAGTCCGAGTCGGAGTTCTCGATCTCCGCGCGGATCTGGTTGACGCGACCCTGGATCTGGTCGGCGTCGCCAGCGCCCTCGACGATGGTGGTCTCGTCACGGGTGATGACGGCCTTGCGGGCGCGGCCCAGCAGCGACAGGTCCGCGTTCTCCAGCTTGAGGCCGACGTCCTCGGAGATGACCTGGCCGCCGGTCAGGATCGCGATGTCCTGCAGGATCGCCTTGCGGCGGTCGCCGAAGCCCGGGGCCTTGACGGCGACGGACTTGAAGGTGCCGCGGATCTTGTTGACGACCAGGGTCGCCAGGGCTTCGCCCTCGACGTCCTCGGCGATGATCAGGAGCGGCTTGCCGGACTGGATGACCTTCTCCAGCAGCGGCAGGACGTCCTTGACGTTGGAGATCTTGGAACCGAAGAGCAGGACGTACGGGTCCTCCAGCTCGGCTTCCTGGCGCTCCGGGTCGGTCACGAAGTAACCGGACACGTAGCCCTTGTCGAAGCGCATACCCTCGGTGAGCTCAAGCTCGAGCCCGAAGGTGTTGCTCTCCTCGACGGTGACGACGCCTTCCTTGCCGACCTTGTCCAGCGCCTCGGCGATCAGCTCGCCGATGGTGCGGTCAGCGGCCGAGATCGAGGCGGTAGCAGCGATCTGCTCCTTGGTCTCGATCTGGACGGCGGCCTTGTGCAGCTGCTCGGTGATGGCCTCGACGGCCGCCTCGATGCCGCGCTTCAGCGAGATCGGGTCGGCGCCGGCCGCGACGTTGCGCAGGCCCTCGCGCACGAGCGCCTGGGCGAGCACGGTGGCGGTGGTGGTGCCGTCGCCCGCGACGTCGTCGGTCTTCTTGGCAACTTCCTTGACGAGCTCGGCCCCGATCTTCTCCCACGGGTCCTCGAGCTCGATCTCCTTGGCGATGGAGACACCGTCGTTGGTGATCGTCGGCGCGCCCCACTTCTTTTCGAGCACGACGTTCCGGCCCCGCGGGCCGAGGGTCACCTTGACGGCTTCGGCGAGGGTGTTCAAGCCGCGCTCAAGACCGCGGCGGGCGTCCTCGTCGAACGCGATCAGTTTGGCCATTGCGGTGTGGTCCTCCGGTATTGGGCGCTACCGCCGCGCTGTCTCCAGCGGCGGCAGCAGGACACGTCCTCGGCCAGGCTCGGTGCCCGCGACGGACGACTGACCGGTGGGTCAGCCTCACCGTCCCGACCTTCAGGCAGGCGGTCGGTGACCGCTCGCCTAGCACTCGACGGCGTCGAGTGCCAATGCCGTGTTTAGCACTCTCCGGGGTCGAGTGCAAGGAGCGCAGGTCAGCGTCGGTGCGCTTCCGCAGCAGGTCGGCCGGGTCAGTGGCTCGGCTGGATGTGGATCGACGACGGCGGCGGGCGCAGCGACGACGGACCGGCCGACTTCGAGCCGCCCGGACCGACCGGGATGTTGGGAGCCGAGGACGCCGGAGCGGTCCCGCCGGTGCCGTTGTCGTCCCCGCTGAAGAGGAAGATCCCGCCGACGACGAGCCCGGCCACGACGAGCAGGCCCAGTGCGATCCACAGCCACTTCAGGCCGCCGCTCTTGGGCTGCTTTTCGAACGCGCCCGCACCGCCCGCCGGGGACGGCGGACGCAGCCGCATCGGGTCGCCGAAGGCCTGGTTCGGATGGCCCTGCTGGTTGGGCTGGGCGGGGTAGCCGGGCTGGTTCGGGTAACCGCCGTAGCCGGGCGGCGGGCCTTGCTGTCCGGGGCCGGGCTGGCCGGGGTAGCCGCTGTAGCCCGGCGGGGGGCCTGCCGGGGGTTGACCGGGGTAGCCCTGTTGACCAGGCTGCCCGGGTTGGCCGGGTTGCTGCTGACCTGGCTGGTTTGGTTGGCCGAGTTGCGGCTGACCGGGCTGACCGGGTTGCTGCTGGCCGGGCTGTGCTGGATAACCGGGCGGAGGCTGGTTGCCGTAACCAGCGGGGCCGCCGTAGCCGCCTTGGGCCGGGTATCCCGCTTGCTGGCCGGGTTGCTGGCCAGGTTGCGGAGCGCCCCAGCCGCCGGGGTTGCCCTGGCCGCCCTGGCCCGCGGCTGCGGGGCCGCCCGGCTGGGCGCCCGGTCCACCGGGACCAGCGCCCGGTCCGCCAGGACCGCCTGGCCCAGCAGGTCCACCGCCGCCGGGTCCGCCAGCACCGGCGGGACCGTTGGCACCAGGGCCGCCCTGTCCGCCCGTTCCAGGTCCGCCGGGTCCTTGCTGCATGCCCGCCTCCGGAAGTCCGTTCGGCCGGGCGGGGCCCGGCGGGGTGTCCGACGTCGCGAGCGGGCCGAGCGCGACCCTGGCCGCGGCGATCATCGCGACGCAGTTCGGGTAGCGGTCGTTGGGGTTTTTCGCCATGCCCTTGCGGATGACGTCGTCGACGGCGGCCGGGAGCGCGACCACGCTCGCCACCGACGGCGGTTCCCCGCCGAGGTGGCCCTTGATGACGGTGGGGACGTCGCCGCGGAACGGCGGGTTGCCGGTGAGGCAGGCGAACAGGACGCAGGTGAGGGCGTACTGGTCGGTGCGGCCGTCGAGCGGTTCGCCGCGCAGGTGTTCCGGGGCGGCGTAGGTGGGCGAGCCGAGGAAGTCGCCGCCGCGGGTGCGGTGGCCGGTGGCGCCGCGGCGGGTGAGGCCGAAGTCGGCGACGTAGACGTGCTCGCGGGAGGTCTCGCGGCTGGTGACGAGGACGTTGGCCGGTTTGACGTCGAGGTGCACGAGGCCGTGGTTGTGCAGCGTGTCGAGGGCGTCGGCGACCTGGTCGAGCAGGCTGAGCGCGCGGGACGGGCTGATCGGGCCCGCGGACATGAGGCCGGCGAGGTCGCCGCCGTCGACCATCCGCATGGCGATGTAGAGCATGCCCTCGAGTTCGCCGAAGTCGTACAGCGGGACGACGTTGGCGTGGTCGATCGCGGAGGTGTTGCGGGCCTCGTCGACGAACCGTTCGCGGAACTCGGCGTCCGCGCCGAGGTGGTCGCCGATGACCTTCAGCGCCACCTTGCGGCCGAGCCGCGTGTCCGTGGCCTGGTAGGTCACGGACATGCCGCCCTTGCCGAGCACCGAGTCGATGCGGTAGTGGCCCAGCTGGCGACCGGTGAGGTCCCCCGACACATCGCCTGTCACGCAGCGCAGCTTAACGCGCCGGTATCCGCTGCCACTGCCGGTTCGCCCAACCGGTCAGCGGACCTGCCTCGCTAGACCTTGCGGACGTCCGCGGCCTGGCTTCGGCCGTCGCGGCCGGACTGGACTTCGAACTCCACGCGGTCGCCCTCGTCGAGGGTGCGGAATCCGTCGGCCTGGATGGCCGAATAGTGGACGAAGACGTCCGGACCTTCGGGGGATTCGATGAACCCGTAGCCCTTTTCCGAGTTGAACCACTTGACGGTGCCGACTGCCACGGCGCCCTCCCTCGGGACAAGAATCCGCTGTCCATCAGCGTGCGAAGTGGAGTTCACGCTACCGGAATCAGCGCTCCCGGCAATGGGGTAATCGGCAGATTCCCCTTACGCCTGCGCTGCTCGCCGGTTGCGCGATTGGACGAGCACGGTTCCCGGTCCGGCGAAATCGAGGACGAGTCCTTCGCCCGTGCGCAGCGATTGCGGACCGCTCGGGTCGAGTGCGCGCAACCGGCATTGCAGGGTGTCGGGATAGGCGAGGAGATAGTCCGGGCGCACGGTGACGATCTCGCCGCGGCCGAGGTCGAACGAGTCGACCGGACCGGGCGCGGTGAGCAGGAGCGGGCCGCGGCCGCTGTAGTGCTCGAGGAACCCGGAATCGGCGCCGAACAACTGCTGCAGCGGGGCCCAGTTCTGGTCGACGCGGACCGTGCTCGGCCGGGCGAGGACGCCCTCGCGGTGCACCGACCAGCCAGTGGACCCGGTGAGTTCGAGCGGGTAGACGTCGCCGGGCCCGAGCGGGGCGAGGTCGACCCAGCCGCCGTCGGCGGGCGCGGTGAACACCGAACGACCGCCCTTGCGGCCGCGGTTCTGGTTCGTCTCGGCCACGTTGAAGCTGCTGGCCAGCAACGATTCCGCGGCCGCCTGCACGGCTTCGCCGGGGGCGAGCAGCACGCGGGCGACGCCGAACCCCGGCGTGTGCCTGGTGTGGACGCGCATGTCAGCGGGGCGTCGCGAGCGCGGCGCGCCCGGGCTGGTTGCGGACCAGAAACTGCATGAGAACTCTCCCCGTACTCCCCGGCTTGTGCCGGGAGAGTGTTGCACGACGGGCAGCAAGAGGGAGGATGGTCCGCGTGATCTCTGTCGACGCCTACCGCGAGACCGTGACCGAACTGCTCGGCCGCGCGCCTGTTCGTACTGTTCCAGTCGCTGATGCGGCCGGGCTCGTCCTGGCCCGCGACGTGCTCGCCGGGGTGGCGCTGCCGCCGTTCGACAACTCCGCGATGGACGGGTATGCCGTGCGTGCCGCGGACGTCGCCGAGGTACCGGTGACGCTCCCCGTGGCCGACGACATCCCGGCCGGACGGGTCGACGTCAAACCGCTCGAATCGGGTACCGCTCAGCGGATCATGACCGGCGCACCGCTGCCGCCGGGCGCGGACGCGATCGTGATGGTCGAGGACACCGACCGCGGCACGACGGAAGTCCAGATCTCCCGCGCGGCCACCGTCGGCAACCACATCCGCCGGACGGGCGAGGACGTCACGAAGGGGACAATCGCGCTGCACGCGGGCACCGTGCTGAGCCACGCACACCTGGGCCTCGCCGCGGCGGTCGGCTTGGCGGAGCTCGAGGTGTACCGGCCGCTGTCGGTGCTGGTGGTGTCGACCGGCACGGAGCTGGTGGAAGCCCCGAATCCGTTGCAGCACGGGCAAATCTACGAGTCGAACAGCGTGATGCTGGCGGCGGCGCTGCGGGAACTCGGCTGCCAGGTCGAGGTCGTGCGCAGCGTGGTCGACGACGTGGCGGAATTCCGCAAGATCATCGAACCGCGCCTCGAATCGGCAGACCTGCTGATCACGTCAGGCGGGGTGTCGGCAGGCGCGTACGAGGTCGTGAAGGACGCGCTGACCGGGCAGGGCGTGGAATTCCAGAAGATCGCGATGCAGCCAGGCGGACCGCAGGGATGCGGCCGGTGGAACGGCGTGCCAGTGGTGACGCTGCCGGGGAATCCGGTGAGCGTGCTGGTGTCGTTCGAGGCGTTCCTGCGCCCGGCGGTGCTGTCGGCGATGGGCCATTCGGACGTGGACCGCCGACGGGTGCGCGCGCGGTTGACGGAGGACATGCCCTCCCCTGCTGGGCGGCGGCAGTATCGACGGGGGTTCTTCACGCCGGTGCTCGGCGAGGTGACCGGGGTGGTCGGGCCGCGCGGTGGGCCGGGATCGCATTTGCTGGCGGCGTTTACGCAGGCCAATTGCTTGATTGTCTTGCCGGAGGAGGTTTCGGCGGCTTCGGAGGGGGATGAGGTCGAGGTGCTGCTGCTTTAGTGCTGGCTGGGCGATTTCGCGAGCTCGGCTTGGGGAAAGTCCCGCTCCCGCCGCAACGGCCCCAGCAGCAGCACCCCCAGTGAAGCCAGCTGAACGCCCACCATCGCGAACATCGCCACCCGCACCCCGGCCGCTTGCCCGAGTGCCCCGCCTACCAAGGCACCCAACGGGATCGTGCCGTAGTTGACCATCGACGAGCTCGCGCTGATCCGTCCGTAGAGATGGCGCGGGCAATATCGCTGCCGAAAGGTCGCGCCCAGCACGTTCGACCCCACCACTCCCGCCGCGATGCCGGCTCCCGCGAGGACAAACAGCGTCAATCCCCACCCCGGCTGGGCGAGAGGGCCGAGCAGCATCGCTGGTACCACCAGTGCCTCGCACCACAGGAAACCCCACGCCGTGCCGGTCCGTCGGGCGACTCGGCTCACCAGCGTCGCGCCCAGCACCCCGCCTACCTCGCCTAGGGCGAGCACAAGTCCGACGGCCACCGGGCCCTGGCCCAAATCGTCGACCAGGAAGACCACGGACACCGCGTAAAACCCGTTCAGGGCAAGGTTCGCGACCCCGCCCGACAGGACCAGGACCCGCAGATAAGAGTCCCGCGCCACGATTCGCATTCCTTCTGCGATTTCGGTACGCAACCGCGTTCGCGGACGCGGAGGCGGCTCGTCCGCGCGCAGGAAACCCAGACACAGTGCGGAAAACCCGAAGCTCAACGCATCCACGAGCACACCGCTGACCGGCCCGAACGCGGAAGCCAACAGTCCGGCCAAACCCGGGCCGCCCACCTGTGCCGCGGATTCCGCGCCCTGGAGCCGGACGTTGGCTCCCAACAAGTCCGCATCGTCCACAACGGACGGAAGGAAAGCCCGATAAGCGAGGGAAAAGAAGACTTTGGCGAACCCGCCAACCAAAGCCGCGGCCAGGAGCAGCGCAAAAGAAAGAAAGAAACCCGAAGGCCCACGAAACAGGCACAGCAAGGAAAGCCGCCAGCTGGATGACGTCGCAGACCAGCATCACCCGCCGCTTCGGCCACCGGTCGACCCAAGCGCCCGCTGGCAAACCCACGGCGAGCCAGGGGATCCAAGCCGCCGCGGTAAGCGAAGCAACCTCGAACGTCGAGGCGTGCAGCACCAGCAAAGCCACCAACGGAACCGACGCACTGGCCACCGCGCTGCCGACCGTGCTAACCGTCTGTCCAGTCCACAAGAGACGGAACGCGGCACCCCTCACGGCTGCGCTCTGAAACCACGCCCAAACACGAAAACCGGCTCCCGTTCCGTCGAAGGGTCCGCTGCGGCTTTAGCCCCGAACTCCTCGAACAGCGCGAAAATCCGATCGTTCAACTCCGCCAATTCCGCAGGCGTCAACCGCATCCACGCATCAGAGGAAAACCACGCATCGCGCCATTCCGTAGGGGCCGTCTCCATTTCCGAAAGCCAGCCCCGCGACAACGTCATCTGCCGATCGAGGCTCACCGTCTCCGCGACCTCCGCCACCGGATCTCCGGCGAAGTCCGAAGTGGCCCACGACAACGTGCCCGACGGACGCCGCCACCATCGCTCCCGCCGGTCCCGCGCCAGTTCCGGCGCTTCGACCACCAAACCGGCCCCGGAAAGCACCTTCAGATGGTGGCTCACATTGCCCACCGCCTGCCCGGTTTTCTCCGCGAGCACCGACGCGGTGGCCGGGCCGTCGAGTTTCAGCACGTCCAGCAGACGGCGGCGCAGCGGATGCGACATCGCGGCCAGTACCTGGGAATCGCGGACCTCCATAACGCACAAGAGTAGTTGTACAACAACTCTTGTGCAATAGCCGCAGGTATCCTCGCGAGCATGGGCATCATCCTGTGGATCGTCTTCGGCGCGCTGGTCGGCTGGATCGCGAACCTCGTGGTCGGCGGCCGGGAACGGCAGCGGCAGGGCTGCCTCGTCAGCGTGCTGGTCGGCGTGGTCGGGGCGGCGCTCGGCGGCTTCATCTACCGGCTCGCGACCGGTGAGCAGCAACACTTCGAGTTCGATTTCCCGAGCTTCGGCGTCGCCATCCTCGGCGCGATCGTGCTGCTGCTCGTGTTGCGGCTGGTCAGCGCCGCGACCGCGAGCCGGCGCGATCGTGACCGTTGGTAACGGTTTCCCGACGATCTGTCAGAACACCTGGGCGACGGGCTAAACTGATCCGTTCCGCGCCCGGGTGCGTGCTTCGTCGGGGGACGCATGCACCCGGGTCGCGTCCCGCACGAGCCGAACAGCGTGAACAGGGTCGACGAGCTGGGGAACGGGCACCGAGAGGACATCCCGGCGCCAGTCGCGCAACAGCCGCGCGAGCAGATCGGGTACTGCCATCGTCTCCCTCGCCAGGTCGGCCCGGGCACCGGTCCCGAGCGGCGTCAACTACCCGGTGTTATCGGATTGTTCGACGCGTCGTTACCGGTTTGTGGTCGCGCCCACCCGCGCCGGGACAACCCTTACGACCAGGGGCCGCCCGGTCCGCCGCAAGCGGGCGGTAGCGTGGGGAAGCCCAAATCGGACCCTTACACCGACCGAGACGAACAGCGGGGAACTCGACCCATGAGCGGCCAGCCCACCGGTAACCCCCTCGCGCACGCTGTCCAGCTGGCCCGCGAGACGTTCCCGCCGATGCACCCGGCTGGACGGCCGTTCCTGTTCGGCGGCCTCGCCGCGACGTTCGTGCTGCGCCGGTTCTCCAAGCGCCTCGGCGTGGTCGGCGCGCTCGCCACCGCGGGCATGACGGCGTTCTTCCGCGAGCCGAAGCGCGTGCCTCCGGTGCGCGACAACGTCGCGATCTCGGCCGCCGACGGCACCGTCTCGCTCATCGAGGAAGCGGTCCCGCCCGCCGAGCTCGGCCTTCCCGCCGAACCGCGGATGCGGGTGAGCGTGTTCCTGTCGGTCTACGACGTGCACGTCCAGCGCACGCCGGCGGCGGGCGTGATCTCGAAGGTGGCGTACAAGCCGGGCAAGTTCCTTTCCGCGGACCTCGACAAGGCGAGCGAGGTCAACGAGCGCAATTCGCTGGTGCTGCACACCGTCGACGGCCACGAGCTCGTCGTCGTGCAGATCGCCGGACTGGTCGCGCGCCGCATCCGGTGCGACGTCCGCGAGGGCGACAAGGTGTCCGCTGGCGAGACCTACGGCATCATCCGCTTCGGCTCGCGCGTCGACACCTATCTGCCGCCGGGCAGCCGGGTCGTGGTGGCCAAGGGCCAGCGGACCGTCGGCGGCGAAACCGTGCTCGCCGAACTTCCTGCGCAGGGAGAAAGCTGACCATGGTCCGCGTGACCACCCCGGGCGTCCGGCTGCTGCCGAACGCGATCACCGTGCTCGCGCTCTGCGCCGGACTTTCCTCGGTGCAGTTCGCCCTCACCGGCAACTACGCGATGGCGATCGGCTCGATCGGCATCGCCGCCGTCCTCGACAGCCTCGACGGCCGCATCGCCCGGCTGCTCGACGCGACGTCCAAAATGGGAGCCGAGCTCGACTCGCTGTCCGACGGCATCTCGTTCGGCGTCGCGCCCGCGCTGGTGCTCTACGTCTGGCAGGCGCACGGCGACCGCATCGGCTGGGTCGCGTCGCTGATCTTCGCGGTCTGCATGATCCTGCGCCTCGCCCGCTTCAACACGCTGCTCGACGACACCGACCAGCCGCCGTACGCCGCCGAGTTCTTCGTCGGCGTGCCCGCGCCGGCCGGCGGGCTGGTCGCGATGCTGCCGCTGATCGCCACGCTGCAGTGGGGCGAGGGCTGGTGGTCCGAGCAGTACGTGGTGCTCATCTGGACCATCGCGGTCGCCGCGCTGCTGATCAGCCGCATCCCGACGCTGTCGCTCAAGACCGTGAAGGCCCCGGCGAAGGCGATCGCGCCGCTGCTGGTGGGCGTCGGCCTGCTGGCCGCCGCGATCATCGTGTTCCCGCTGGCGGCGCTGGCGGTCGCGCTGGTGCTGTACCTGCTGCACATCCCGTACTCGGTCTACCGGCACCGCTGGCTCGCCGCGCACCCGGAAGCCTGGGAAGTGCCGCCGCGCGAACGCCGTGCGATCCGCCGGGCCCGCAGTCACCGACGGCTGCGGTTGCGTCCCGCCTCGGGCCGAGTCGCCGGCGCGGCGATGCGCGCGGTGCGGCGCACGAACTCGGACCTGGTACGGACCCGGAACCTGCGCGAACGGGACCACAGCTCGGCCACGTCCGGACCTACGCAGCGGCGGCGGAGCTGGCGTCGGATCGGCATCCGGCGCCGGTAATCCGGCCTCGTCAGATCCCAAACACAGCACGAACCGCAGACTCGGCACCGTCGATCTCGATCATCCCGAGCGCACGGGCGTCGTCGAGTGCGAGCGCGCCCGCGGCAAGGCCGAGGACGCAGGCCGGATCAGCGCGGACGGTGGCGTCGAGATCGCTGCCGTCCCGCGGGCCGACCTCAAATCCCGACCGCGTCGCGCGGAGCTGGAAAGGCGCGCCGCCGACCTCGATGCCCACCGTCGCCCCGGCTCGGATCTTGACCCGGGCGTCGAGCAGCGCGGGAAGCGCCAGGGCAAGCCATTCGGGACGGAACGAGTCGCCCTCCGGGCCGCGAGTCATCAACGGAGCGGACCAGCGGATCAGGCTCTCGATCGGTTCGCGCAGCTCGGCACCCCACGGCGTGAGGGCGTACTCGACCACGCTGCCCTTGTCCGCGAGCCGCCGCTCGAGCACGCCCGCGGTCTCGAGGTCGCGGAGCCGGTCGGCGAGCAGGTTGGTCGCGATGCCCGGGAGCCCGTCGATGAGGTCCCGGTAGCGCGCGGGGCCGATCAAGAGCTGGCGGACGATGAGCAGGTTCCACCGGTCGCCGACGATTTCGAGGGACCGGGCGAGCCCGCAGTACTGGCCGTAGCTGCGCATCATTTCCTCATGCTTGACAATCTCAAGTACGCTTGGCTTCCTCAAGCATAGCGTCGAGGGGTCCGAGATGGCTGAGAGCGCACGGCCCGCCTGGGTCGACGACGATCTGTTCCCGTTCAAGAGCCGCTTCGTGGACATCGACGGGCACACCGTGCATTACGTCGACGAAGGCTCGGGCCCCACGCTGCTGCTCCTGCACGGCAATCCGACCTGGTCATTCCTCTGGCGCGACGTGATCAGCGCCCTGCGGGAAGACTTCCGCTGCGTCGCGCTCGACTACCCGGGGTTCGGGCTGTCGACCGCGAAGCCCGGCTACCGCTATCTGCCCGAGGAACACGCCGACGTGGTCACCGAGTTCGTCGACGCGCTCGACCTCAGCGGGGTCACCCTGGTTGGACAAGACTGGGGCGGCCCGATCGGCCTCGCCGCCGCGGAGCGTCGACCGGACGCCTTCGACCGGTTGGTGCTCGTCAACGCCTGGGCCTGGCCGGTCAACGGCGACCCGTACTTCGAGGCGTTCGGCCGGATCGCGGGCGGACCGCCGATCCGGTTCCTGGCCCGGCAGTTCAACCTGGTCGTCAAGGCGTTCCTCCCGATGGGTCACCGGAAGCGGAAGCTGACCGCGGCCGAAACCGCCCACTACCGCCGTGCGATGGACACGCCCGAGCGGCGCCAGGCGTCCGGCGTGCTGCCTCGCCGCCTCCTCGCCAGCCAAGCTTTCTTCGCCGAGGTCGAGGCCAACCTTCCCGACCTGCCGACCTTGATCGTGTGGGGCAACGCTCAGATCGGCTTCCGGCCGCGGGAGCGCGAACGCTTGGAGGCGTCCTTCCCGAACCACCAGACGGTGGCCCTCGACGGTGTCGGCCTCTACGTGGAGTCAGACGCACCCGATGAGTTCGTCGCCGCGATCCGCGACTGGTCGGCAACGCGGTAAGCGGCCTTTCGTTCGCGCATAACCGCCCGCCGGTTCATTAGGGTGAGCAGGGTGAGCGATCCGCAGATCACCCTGACCGTCCGGCACACGCCGTCCGCGCTCGACGCGCGGCGGGGGGTTGTCCGGCTGCACCCGGAAGTGCTCGACGCGCTCGGCCTGCGGGCCTGGGACGCCGTGCACCTCACCGGCGCGCGGCGCAGTGCCGCGTTGGCCGCGCCTGCCGCCGAGGAGGCGACGCCGGGGGTCGTGTTGACCGATGACGTGACCATGTCGAACCTCGGCGTCGCGGAGGGCGGCGAGGTTGTCGTCTCGCCAGCAGAGGTGACTGCTGCCCGGACGGTCACCGTGTCCGGTTCTCGGCTCGCGTCGGTTTCGGTGTCCCCGCAGACGTTGCGGCTCGCTCTCACCGGCAAGGTTTTGACCCGTGGCGACGCCGTTTCCCTGCTGCCGCAAGACCTCGCGCCCGCGCCGGGCTCGGATGTCGCCGCCGTGCGTGGGCAGCTGTCCCGCGTGATCGGGGCGACCTGGACGAACGAACTGCTGACCGTCACGGCGACGGAACCGGCTGGCGTCGTCGTGGTTGGACCGTCCACTGTGGTCAGCTGGCGGGACGGCGCCCGCACGGGCACGCCGACCAGCGAACCGCCGACGCGCTCCGCGACCGCGCTCGTTCGCACCACTGCTGTCACCGCTGCCGAGGACTATCTCGAAGCGGAGATCGTCGAAGAGGTCGTCACCGAGGCCCGCGAGGAAGAGCTGGACGAGCCGGTGCCGGTCGCCGATCTGGTCGGGGCCGAGGGCGCGGCACGCAAGCTTGCCGAGTGGTTCGATCTGGCGTTCCATCGGCCGGAGCTGCTGGCGAAGCTGGGTACTTCCGCGCATCTGGGCGTGCTGCTGCCGGGACCGGAGGGCGTCGGCAAGGCGACGCTCGTGCGGGCGGTCGCCGCGGCGGAGAAGGTGCGCGTGGTGTCGGTGACCGCGCCGAATATCGCCGTGCTGGAACCGAATGCGGCACATCGATCGCTGCGCGAGGCCATCGACCGGGCCGCGGACGGCGACGGTCCCGGCGTGCTGCTGATCAACGACATCGACGCGCTGCTCCCGGCCACCCAGCCGCCGCCGGTGGCCACGGTGGTCCTGGAGGAACTGCGCGCCGCGCTGCGCCGGGACAGGCTGGCTGTGGTCGCCACGACCGCGCGGGCCGAGTCGGTGGATCCGCGGCTGCGCGGGGCCGACCTGCTCGACCGCGAGCTGGGCTTGCCGCTGCCGGAAGCGAAAACCCGCGTCGAACTGCTGCGGATCCTGCTCCGCGACGTACCGGTCGAATCCGGTGCCGACCTGGGCGTGCTCGCCGAACGGACCCCCGGCTTCGTCGCCGCCGACCTGCTCGCCCTGCGCCGCGACGCGGCGTTGCGGGCCGCGCTGCGTCAGCGGGACGTGGACGAACCCAAGATCTCCCAGCAGGACCTGCTCGACGCGCTGGCCACCGTCCGGCCGATCTCGCTGTCCACTTCGGACAACCTGGCCACCGGCGGCCTGACGCTGGACGACGTCGGCAACATGACGTCGGTCAAGGAAGCGCTCACCGAAACCGTGCTGTGGCCGCTGCGCTACCCGGACTCGTTCGCCCGGCTCGGCATCGAACCGCCGCGCGGCGTGCTGCTGTACGGCCCGCCCGGCGGCGGCAAGACGTTCCTGGTCCGGGCGCTCGCCGGCACGGGCGCGCTGAACGTGTTCGCGATCAAGGGCGCCGAACTGCTGGACAAATGGGTCGGCGAATCGGAACGCGCGGTCCGCGACCTCTTCCGCCGGGCCGCCGACGCCGCCCCCTCGCTGATCTTCCTCGACGAGATCGACGCGCTCGCCCCGCGCCGCGGCCAGTCGTCCGACTCCGGCGTGGCCGACCGCGTGGTCGCCGCGCTGCTCACCGAACTGGACGGCGTCGAGCCGATGCGCGAGGTCGTCGTACTGGGCGCGACGAACCGGCCGGAACTGGTCGACCCGGCGCTGCTGCGTCCCGGACGGCTGGAGCGGCGGATCTACGTCCCGCCGCCGGACGCCGAATCCCGCGCCGCGATCCTCGCCGCGACGGCGAAGCACACCCCGCTCGCGTCCGATGTGGACCTCGCGGCCACCGCGGCGGCCCTGGAGGGCTACTCGGCCGCCGACTGCGCCGCGCTGATCCGAGAGGCGGCGCTGACCGCGATGCGCGAGTCGCTGGAGGCACGCGAGGTGACCGCGGCGCACCTGGACAAGGCACGCGAGGCGGTGCGGCCTTCACTGGACGCCGCGCAGCTGGCGACGCTGGAGGCTTACGCGCAGGCGCAGCAGGAACGCTGAGGTCGCCTCCGGCAACCGAGCTGTACGTGAGGGGAACCCTGCGGGAATCTGGGTGGATTCGAGGGGTTGTTGCAACGCGGGTGGTTCAACTGGTTTCGGCGAGGAGTGTAGCGAGGCGTTCGGCTGGGGTGTCCCAGTTGAGTGTTTTGCGGGGTCGGCGGTTGAGTTGTGCGGCGACGGCGGCGAGGTGTTCGGGGGTGTGGACTGAGAGGTCGGTGCTTTTGGGGAAGTACTGGCGCAGCAGGCCGTTGGTGTTTTCGTTGCTGCCGCGTTGCCAGGGGCTGTGGGGGTCGCAGAAGTAGACGGGGATGCCGGTGGCGACGGTGAATTCGTGGTGGCGGCCCATTTCGCTGCCCTGGTCCCAGGTCAGGGATCGTCGCAGGTGTGCGGGCAGGGTCGCGGCGGTGTCGGCGAGGGCGTCGCGGACGGCGTCGGCGCCGCGGCCGTCGGGCAGCGCGACGAGCAGGGTGTAGCGGGTGGAGCGGTCGACGAGGGTGGCGATGGCGGAAGCGTTGTCCTTGCCGATGATCAGGTCGCCTTCCCAGTGGCCGGGGACGGCGCGGTCGGCGGCTTCGGCGGGCCGGTCGCTGATCATGACCATGGGTTCGGCGAAGCGGGGCCGGCGTTGTTCGCTGCTGGCGCGGGGTTTGCGCATGGTGCGGCCGGTGCGCAGGGCGCGGGCCAGCTCGCGGCGCAGTTCGCCGCGGCCTTGGACGTAGAGGGCCTGGTAGATCGTTTCGTGGGTCACGTGCAGCTCCGGCCGGTCGGGGTGGTCGCGGCGCAGCCGGGCGGCGATCTGCTCCGGGCTGAATTTGTCGGTCAGCATCGCCTGCACCCGGTCCCGCAGTTCGGGGCAGGCCGCGATCTTGCCTGTTTTCGGTCGCGGGCGCCGTGCCCGGGCGAGGTCGTGGGCGGCGTGGGGCCGGTATTCGCCGCAGGGGCGGGCGTTGCGGGCGATCTCCCGGCTGATCGTGGACGGGCTGCGGCCCAGCTCGGCCGCGATCGCCCGCCGCGAGCGGCCCGCCGCCAGCCCGTCCGCGATCGCGATCCGCTCGCCCGCGCTCAGGAACCGGCCCGAGTCCGGCCCGGGCCGCGCGGCCGGGCGCGCGGTCGCGCCCGCCCGGCTCGGCCGCCCGTGCCGCCAATAGTGCCCGGTCCTGCGGTCGACCCCGACCCTGCGGCACGCCTCGACCGTGCCCACGCCCTCCGCCACAAGATCAAAATAGCGGCGGCGTTCCGCCGCCAGCCTCACCCGGCCCCGCGGAGCCCGACCACGCCCGACCACGACCACTGCAACCCCTGCACAACTCAGGCGTTGCAACCACCACTAGAACCCAAGCTGATTCCCTTAGGGTTCCCCTCACGTACCTCGAGCGCAGCCGAGCGCCGGGCCCGGCAGACATGACAAAGCCCGCGCCGTAGCGCGGGCTGTCACGAACCAGGTCAGCTGCCCTGGTGGCCGCCGGGCCGGTAGTCCTTCGTGATGATCACTATGACGCCCGGGCTCGAGTTCTGGATCCCGTCGAACCGGGGCTGGGCCTGGAAGCCGAACTCCTTGGCCAGCTGTTTCGCGGCGGCTTCCTCGTCGGTGCCGGGCCGGAAGTAGGCCGTGGTGGCCGGGATGTTGCCCTGCGAGTAGTTGCCGACCTCGGCGACGTTCCAGCCCGAACCGCGGAAGTCGGCGGCGGCCTGTTCGGCGAGGTGCTTGATCAGCGAGTTGTTGTAGACCCGAAGGGTGACCCACTTGTTCGAGGCCTGCTGGTCCGGACCCGCCTGGCCCGGCTGCCCTGGCTGCTGGCCCGGCTGGCCGCCGGGCTGCCCTGGCTGGCCCGACGCCGGCGCCGACGAAGCGGCGGACGACGAGGCCGGAGCCGACGAAGCGGGCGACGACGGCGCGGAACTGGGCGCCGCGGACGAGGACGACGACGGCGCGGACGACGATCCGCCGGGTGCGCTGGGCTCGCCGGACGTGCTCGGCCCGGCGTTCTGGTCGCCGCTCGTGTTGAGCACGGTGACCCCGCCGATGACGGCGGCGA
The DNA here is from genome assembly GCF_017312175.1 of Amycolatopsis sp. A1MSW2902. NCBI lineage: Bacteria > Bacillati > Actinomycetota > Actinomycetes > Pseudonocardiales > Pseudonocardiaceae > Amycolatopsis > Amycolatopsis sp. A1MSW2902. The sequence continues at coordinate 8,111,665 of NZ_QJPO01000001.1, read as the reverse complement.
CGACCGCTACCCCGATCAGCGCGACCCCCGCGGCCTTCAACGGCCGGGACAGTCCCGAGAAGACGCTCATGACAGCTCGATCCCCAACCGCCGGGCCCCGCGTTTGCGCTGACGGGCGGCGCGCGTTTTGCGCAGCCGCTTGACCAGCATCGGATCGGCCGCGACGGCCTCCGGCTTGGCCAGCAGCGTGTTCAGCAACTGGTAGTAACGGGTGGAGGACAGTCCGAAGCGCTCCCGGATGGCGTTCTCCTTCGCCCCGGCGTGGCGCCACCACTGCCGCTCGAACGCGAGGATGTCCAGTTCGCGTTCGGTCAGGCCACCGACATTCTCCGGCGGCGACGGCTGGTTTTCAGCCATCGACTCCGCGGCGTCCATGCGGTCCTCGCAATCGGTGTCGGCAGTCCTTCCGCGGGCGTCATTGAACCACGGAACCCATGCTCGACATGGGCATCCGACACGGCGCGTCACGGTCCGATCCAGGTGTACCAGAAGGGTCCGACTAAACTCGGCGTCCGTGACCGTCCACCCCATCTGCATCGCCGGCGAACCCGTGCTGCACCAGCCCACACGCGAGATCACCGAGTTCGACGACAAACTCGCCACCCTCGTCGAGGACATGTTCGAGACCATGTACGCGGCCGAGGGCGTCGGCCTCGCCGCCAACCAGATCGGGCTCGACCTGCGGGTGTTCGTATACGACTGCCCGGACGACGAGGGTGTCGAGCACAAGGGCGTGGTGGTCAACCCGAAGCTGGAGACCTCCGAGATCCCGGAGACCATGCCGGACCCGGACGACGACTGGGAGGGCTGCCTGTCGGCCCCGGGCGAGTCGTACCCGACCGGGCGCGCCTCGTGGGCGAAGGTGACCGGCTTCGACGTCGAGGGAAATCCGATCGAGGTCGAGGGCACCGGCTACTTCGCGCGGTGCCTGCAGCATGAGACCGATCACCTCGACGGGTTCATTTATCTGGACCGGCTCGTCGGCCGCCACGCGCGCGCGGCGAAGAAGATGCTCAAGAAGAACAAGTGGGGCGTTCCCGGCCTGACCTGGCTGCCGCCCAAGGAACCCGCCGACGCCTGACCCGCGCCGAATTCCCCGAAGGCCTCCCCGAAATCACCGGGGAGGCCTTCGTTGTGCTTCGGCCAGACGGGCGGGAGGGTTGTGTCAACCCGACACCGCATGGCATCGTCGGACAAGCAACCTCAACCGAATGCAACGCGGGAGCTCGCGCCTTGGCGGGCTGAGAGGGTGGCTGGTGTCCATCTCGCGGACACCCGGCGTCACCGACCGCATGAACCTGACCGGGTAATGCCGGCGTAGGGAGTGAACGTCGTTGACGACGCTGGAAAACCAGGGTGCCATCGCCCCGTCCGTCACCACCGGGCCGATCACCGGCTCGCGGAAGGTCTACCACCGCACCGAATCCGGACTGCGGGTTCCGGCGCGGCGGATCGACCTGTCGAACGGGGAGCATTTCGACGTGTACGACACGTCCGGCCCCTACACCGATCCGGACGCGAACATCGATGTCCACAATGGACTGCACCCGCTCCGCTCCGGCTGGGCTGACGGACGGGAGCACAACACCCAGCTCGGCTGGGCCAAAGCCGGGGTCGTCACCCGGGAAATGGAGTTCATCGCCGCGCGCGAACGCTGCACTCCGGAGTTCGTGCGGGACGAGGTCGCCCGCGGTCGCGCGGTGATTCCGGTCAACCGCAAGCACCCGGAGACCGAGCCGATGATCATCGGCAAGAACTTCCTGGTGAAGATCAACGCCAACATGGGAAACTCGGCCGTCTGGTCCTCTGTGGAGGAAGAGGTCGACAAGATGGTGTGGGCCACCCGCTGGGGAGCCGACACGATCATGGACCTCTCCACCGGCAAGCGGATCCACGAGACGCGCGAGTGGATCGTGCGCAACTCGCCGGTCCCGGTCGGCACCGTGCCGATCTACCAGGCGCTCGAAAAGGTCAACGGGGAGCCGGAAAAGCTCACCTGGGAGATCTACCGCGACACCGTGATCGAGCAGTGCGAGCAGGGCGTCGACTACATGACGGTGCACGCGGGCGTGCTGCTGCGCTACATCCCGCTCACCGCGCGCCGGGTCACCGGCATCGTCAGCCGCGGCGGCTCGATCATGGCCGCCTGGTGTCTCGCGCACCACCAGGAATCCTTCCTGTACACGCATTTCTCCGAGCTGTGCGAGATCCTGCGCGAGTACGACGTCACGTTCTCCCTCGGCGACGGCCTCCGTCCCGGCTCGATCGCGGACGCCAACGACCGGGCTCAGTTCGCCGAACTGGAAACCCTCGGCGAGCTGACGCACATCGCGCGCGAGCACGACGTGCAGGTGATGATCGAAGGCCCCGGCCACGTGCCGATGCACAAGATCAAGGAAAACGTGGAGCTGGAGGAAAAGCTCACCGGCGAGGCCCCGTTCTACACGCTCGGCCCGCTCGCCACGGACATCGCCCCGGCGTACGACCACATCACCTCGGCGATCGGCGCGGCGCAGATCGGCTGGTACGGCACGGCGATGCTGTGCTACGTCACGCCGAAGGAGCACCTCGGCCTGCCCAACCGCGACGACGTGAAGACCGGCGTGATCACCTACAAGATCGCCGCGCACGCCGCCGACCTCGCCAAGGGCCACCAGTACGCGCAGGACTGGGACGACGAGTTGTCCAAGGCCCGCTTCGAATTCCGGTGGAACGACCAGTTCAACCTGTCGCTCGACCCGGACACCGCGCGGTCCTTCCACGACGAGACGCTTCCCGCGGAACCGGCGAAGACAGCCCACTTCTGCTCGATGTGCGGGCCGAAGTTCTGCTCGATGCGGATCACCCAGGACGTGCGCAAGTACGCCGAGGAGCACGGTCTGTCCTCTGTGGAGGCGATCGAGGCGGGCATGGCCGAGAAGTCCGCGGAGTTTTCCGAGCAGGGCAACAAGGTCTACCTGCCCGTGGTCAACCAGTGACAGTCACCCCTCGTACCGCCCTCACCATCGCCGGATCCGATTCCGGCGGTGGTGCGGGCGTGCAGGCGGATCTGCGCACGTTCTTCGCCAACGGCGTGCACGGACTGGTCGCGCTCACCGCGGTCACCGTGCAGAATTCGCTGGGCGTGCAAGGGTTTTCCGAGATCCCGGTCGACGTCGTCACCGCGCAGATCAAAGCGGTCGCCGAGGACATGGGCGTCAACGCGGCGAAGACCGGCATGCTCGCTACCGCGGACATCATTCAGGCAGTAGCGAAAACGCTGGATGAAGTCCACATTGGACGCACTACGGACACCCCGTTCGTAGTCGACCCGGTGGCCGCGTCGATGACCGGCCACGCGCTACTCCGTGAAGAAGCGCTGGAAGCGATCCGCACCGAACTGTTTCCGCGCGCCACGCTCATCACGCCGAATCTCGACGAGGTCCGGCTGCTGACCGGCGTCAGCGTTACCGACGCGAAGAGCCAGCGCGCCGCTGCGGAAGCGTTGCTGGAGTTCGGTTCCCAGTGGGTTCTGGTGAAGGGCGGGCACCTCTACGACGCCGCCGACTGCGTCGATCTGCTCACCGACGGCTCGTCGGTCATCGAGCTGAGCGGACCGCGCATCGACACGGAGAACACCCACGGCGGCGGCGACACCATGGCATCCGCGATCACCTCGTCGCTCGCGAAGGGCGCGGACGTGCCCACCGCGGTCGCGGAGGCTAAACGGTTCATCGAACGCTGCGTCCAGGAGGCGTATCCGCTCGGTGCCGGGGTCGGCCCGGTTTCCCCGTTCTGGCGGCTCGCGAATCCGCAGTGAATGCGACACTGGCCGGATGAGCGAGACACCGGAAGCATTGTGGGCGCGGCTGCCGCTTGAGGTGCAGCACGAGGTCGACGGCCTGGTCACCGAGCACCGCACCGCTTCGGCGGTCAAAACGATCCGCAAATCGGGCGTCACGCCGCGCCCGGGGATCGCCGAAGCGCAAGCGGTGTACGAATACCGGATGTCGGTGTTGAAGCCGCCGCCGCGCTTCTAACCGCGCGAATCCACGGTCGGCAGCACGGTCGTGAGGCCGGTCCAATCGGACGTCACCACGGACGCGTGCTGTTTGGCCAGTTCGGCGACGCGCTGGGTCGCCTGGTCGACGGTCGGGTTGTGGTCGTCGATGGCCGGCGCGACGTTCTGGGCGTCCGTCATCACCACGTAGTAGTGGTTTTCGTCGTACCAGGACATTCCGGCCTTCGCGAGCCATTCGCTCGCGTCTCCGTCGAAAACGACAAACCACGGTTTCTGCTCCGCGGTGTATTTGTCGCGCGGATCGCCGCCGGCGGCACCGTGCACGGTCGGGAAGATCTGGACCGAATTCAGCTTCCCGGCCGCCTTCTGGTCCAGCAGGTAACGGACGTACTCGACATCGGTGTGCAGCGTGTCGGTCGGGTTTCCTTCTTCGACGGTGCCGGGGATGATCTCGGTGAGCACCTTGCCCCGCAACGCGTCCAGCGTCGGCCAGTTGTCCGCTTTGGACGCTTCATCCAGCGTGGCGTGGCTGCCGAGCAGATCCGCGGGCTTGAACGCCGCGTCGCCGAGATGGTCGCGGAACGCGGCGTCCAGCTGAGCCGGACCGAGGCCGGTATTCGCCGAGAATCCGGTCTTCATTTCGATCTTCACCGTGAGCGGCCCGCGGCCGGGATGGGCACCGAGCCAGATCCGGATGTCGTCCAGGCACGATTCGAGGTCCTTGTTGGTCCCGCCGGAGTAAAGGTCGGCCGCGGTGTGCGCGTCGACGCAGTTGTTGCCGTTGCCCAGCGGGCTGGAGTGGCTGACCTTCCACTCGTGGGTGAAGAAGTCCGGCCAGACGTCGAGTTCGAGCAGGGACGAGCCATTGTCCAGCGCCTGCGCCAGGTACGGGTACGCGGCCGGGTCGTAGGTGTTGTGCACGCCGACCGTGGTCACGTGCGAGAGCTGGGGGCTGTCCGCGCTGGCGACCCCCGGTACCGCCAGCGTGGACAGGAGCAGGAGACCGGCCGCGGCGAGCTTCACTGATGTCTCCTTCGTCACGGGGACCAGCACGAACGTTTACTGTGCCATCGTGGTGGACTGTGAATGAAGCACAGTTGCCTCAATGGACCAGACCAGAAGTCGGAACGCGCACATGACTGAGAACCCGAGCCCGCCCTCCGCGCTCACCATCGCCGGATCGGATTCCGGCGGGGCCGCCGGACTGCAGGCGGACCTGCGGACCTTCCTCACCTGCGGGGTGCACGGCCTGGTCGCGGTCACCGCGGTCACCGTCCAGAACACGCTCGGCGTGCACGACCGCGCCGACCTCCCGCCGCACATCGTCGCCGGGCAGATCGAGGCGGTCGCGGCGGACATGGGCGTCGGCGCGGCGAAGACCGGCATGCTCGCGTCCGCGGAGATCATCCACGCGGTCGCGGCGGCCTGCGACAAGGCCGGGATCGGGCGCGACGGCGCGATCCCGTTCGTGGTCGACCCGGTGGCCGCGGCGATGACCGGCCAGTCGCTGTTCGACGACGACGGCCTCGCCGCGCTGCGCGACGAACTCCTGCCGCGCGCCACCGTCCTCACCCCGAACCTGGACGAGGTGCGGCTGCTCACCGGCATGACCGTGACCGACCGCGAAGGCATGCACACCGCGGCTGTCGTGCTGCACCAGCTGGGCCCGAAGTACGTGCTCGTGAAGAGCGGCCACCTGCAGTCCGACCCGGAGTGCGTCGACCTGCTCTTCGACGGTTCGACGTTCGTGGAGCTGCCCGGCCCGCGCTGGCAGACGCCGCACACGCACGGAGCCGGCGACACCATGGCGTCCGCGCTCACCGCCGGGCTGGCCAAAGGCATGCCCGTGGTCGAGGCGGCGCGCTACGCCAAGTGGTTCGTGTCGCAGGCCGTCGAACACTCGTACCCGATGGGCGCGAAAGTCGGCCCGGTGTCGGCGTTCTGGCGGCTGGCCCCGGAAGAGCGCTAGCCCTCGTCGGAGATCAGGGCTTCCAGCGCGGGCAGCGCGGCGATGATCGACTCGCGGGCCTCGGGCGTGAGCCGGTCGAGGCGGCGGTTGAGTTCCTGCACGCGGGTGGACCGCACGCCGGAGACGAGGCGTTCGCCTTCCTCGGTGGCGCGGGCGAGCCAGGCGCGCCGGTCGACCGGGTCGGATTCGCGCGTGACGTAACCGGCCTCCACCAGGGTGGCCACGATCCGCGACATCGTGGCCGCCGCGACGCCTTCCTTCGCGGCGAGGTCGCCGAGGCGCAGTTCGCCGAAGTGGACGAGCGTGGCCAGCGCGGAAATCGACCCGTGTCCGGGCCCGGGCGCGCCCGCCTGGCGCAGCGAGCGGGAAAGCCGCCCCACCGCTAGATACAACCGGCCCGTTACGTCCTGGACCGAGGAAAGAGTCACGATCGGCTCCTTCTGACGCTGGTGCCCGCCGCTGGGTGCGCCGGAAAGGGTGCCGTCAACCATACGGCGTACCCGTGCTCAATCCGTGTCAAGCGCGGGCGAAATCACCACAACCCGACTATTTGTGCAGCTTGGCCGCCCCATTCAGAGCACCGACACGTCAAGCGGCAGCTCCGCGGGCGGCGGCAGCGGCGCGGCGGCCTCCGCCCGGAACGACTGCAGCAGGTAGCCGGCGAGCCGCCGCGACGCCGCCGGTGCCGCGGCTCCCGCGCCCGATCGCAGCCCGCCGTTCGCCAGCAAGATCAACGACAGGTCGGAAACCGCGAAGTCGGCCCGCAGCGCACCGGCGTCCTGCGCCCGGCGGATCAACTCGGCGAACGCCCGCAACGCCCGGTCCCGCAACTCGGCGAAGGCGGCTTGATCCGGCAGCGCGGTCACGATCGCGGCGGAGAAACCGTGGTTGCGCGCCTGCATCGAGCACACCTCCTCGATCACCCGGCAGAACCCACGCCACGGATCGGGGTCGGCGAGCGCCTCGTCGAGCATGCCCGCGCACTCGGCCATCGGCTCCGCGAAGGCTTCCGCGACCAGGTCGGCCTTGGTCGGGAAATGGCGGTACACCGTGGCGACGCCGAGACCCGCGCGGCGCGCCAGCTCGCTCATCGACACGTCGAGCCCCTCGGTCTCGAACGTGCGCTCGGCGACCTCGAGGAGGTGCGCACGATTGTGGGCGGCGTCGGTGCGCAACCGAGTCGATTTTTCCGGCACCCTCTCACTTTACGCGAATCGGAAGACCCTTTCCACTTTCCGTGCTAGAAGTGGAACATGCCTTCCACTTCGATGCGCGCCATCACCTACGACCGCTACGGGCCACCGGAAGTCCTGCGCGAGACCACCCTTCCGACACCGACGCCCGGCCCCGGCGAAGTCCTGGTCCGAGTGCGCGCGCTGACAGTCAACGGCGGCGAACTCGCCATGCGGTCCGGGAAACTGCTTCCGTTCAGCGGCAAGCGTTTCCCCAAGCGAATCGGCGTAGACCTGGTCGGTGAGGTCGTCGATCCCGGAACCAGCCGGTTCACACCCGGCGACCTAGTCTGGGGCGGCGGGCGACGGATGGGCACCGCCGCCGAGTACCACGTGCTGGCCGCGGATCGACTGGACCACGTGCCAGCCGGGCTGGATCCCGCGCAGGCCGCGTCGCTGCTGGCGGGCATCACCGCGATCACCGCACTGCGGGACAAGGCCCATCTGAAACCGGGCGAACGCCTGCTGGTCCGCGGTGCGACCGGCGGGGTCGGCTTTGTGGCCACACAACTCGGCAAGGCAATGGGCGCGTACGTGACCGGTCTTACCAGCGCCAAAAATCTTGAACTGGCAAGGGACCTCGGCGCGGACGTCGCACTCGACTACCGCGATCCGGGTGACCTGGGGAAGTTCGACGTCATCCTCGACACCGTGGGCCGAGACCTAGACACGTTCCGGCAACTGCTGACCCCGCGCGGAAGGATGGTCGCGATCGCGTTCGACCTCAACCGTCCGGTCCGTGCGGTTGGCTATGTCGCGGCCAATTCGCTACGACGTCGACGGTGGGTGCGGGGGTTCAGCGGCAATCCGAAGGCAGACCTGCTGGCCGACCTGAGCCGCTGGGTCACCGCCGGACTGGTGCGGCCGTTGGTGGACCGGGTGTTTCCGCTGGCGGATATCGCGGGGGCGCATCGAGCACTCGAGGAAGGCGGGGTGCGCGGCAAGGTGGTGATCGCAGTTCCGTGAAGTGCGCGCACCGGCGCTGACGCACCCTGGCCGACCAGCTGTTAAGCCTTTCCCGCGTTAGCCTTGAAGAGACACTCGAGCTGGACGCCGCTCTGATTCTCCCGATGAATGTGCAGGCTGGCGGCATCAGCGAAGCCCTTCCGCTCACCACCGTCAATCTCGACAAGCAAGCGCGGATACCTCGACCGAGGTTGATACGAACCGTACTGGTCAACAGACCACAGAGCCACTGGGCCGCCGTGTCCGATGCTCAATCCCATTTCCGAAACGCCGAAAAACAGGATCTTAATAATGTCCATATCAGGATCCGTGCGTTCGCACCATTCCGTTGTCCTCAATTCCAGCACCGAGTGCCCGGCACCATAGGACCAGACCCTGAAGTGCCGATCACTCGACCACAGGAGTTCTCGCTTCAAGCCACTCACGAACCGTTCCTCCGACACGGGAACCCGAAGGCAGACCTGCTCGCCGACCTGAGCCGGCGGGTCACCGCCAGGTTGGTGCGACCGTTGGCGGACCGGGTGTTTCCGTTGGCGGATATCGCCGACGCACACCGCACGCTCGAAAGCGGCGGTGTGCGCGTCAGAATCGTCGTCGAGGTGTAGCTCAGCGAGGCGGACTGGACGCCTGCGCCCAAAACCGCTGCGGGACCCTTCCCGCACCTCGCGCCAGGTACCCCGCCTCCACAGCGCTCCGCATCGCCAAGGCCATTCGTTCCGGGTCCGCCGCGCGGGTCACCGCGGTCGACAGCAGTACCGCCGAGCAGCCGAGTTCCATTGCCAGCGTGGCGTCCGACGCGGTGCCGATCCCCGCGTCCAGCACGATCGGCACCGACGCGCGCGAGACGATCAGTTCGATGTTGTGCGGGTTCCGGATTCCCAGCCCAGTACCGATCGGAGCACCGAGCGGCATCACCGCGGCGCAGCCCACTTCCTCCAGGCGCAGAGCGAGCACCGGGTCGTCGTTGGTGTACGCGAACACCGTGAATCCGTCCGCCACCAGGCGTTCGGCTGCTTCCAGGGTTTCCAGCGGATCCGGCAACAGGGTGCGGTCGTCGGCGTGCACCTCGAGTTTGATCAGGTTCGTTTCGAGCGCCTCGCGGGCCAGCTGGGCGGTGAGCACGGCTTCCGCCGCCGTGCGGCAGCCTGCGGTGTTCGGCAGCAGCTCGATGTCCAAGCGCCGCAACAGCTCCAGTACGCCCGAGCCGCCTTCGGCGTCGGCTCGGCGCATCGCCACGGTGGTGAGCTGGGTGCCCGACGCGACGAGCGCTCGTTCCAGCACTTCGAGATTCGCCGCGCCACCGGTGCCAATGATCAGTCGCGACGACAGCTTGTGTTCGCCGATGATCAGGTCGTCCATGCTCAACCTCCTTGAACCGCGGTCAGCACTTCGAGCTGCGCGCCCTTCGGCACGACCGCTTCTTCCCATTCGCCACGCCGCACGACCTCGCCGTTGACCGCGACGGCCACACCCCGGCGTTCCGCTCCCAGCGCGTCGAGGACCGCGGAAACGGTGCTGTCGTCGGGGAATTCCCGCCATTCGCCGTTGACCTTGATCTCCATCAGACTCGCTCCTTCTCGACCAGACGGGAGGGCGTCGCCGCGGCGACCTCCGGCGGCGGGGCTTCGCCGGCCAGCCACGCGACCACGGCGTCCGCAGTCGCGGGCGCCATCAGCAAACCGTTGCGGTGATGTCCTGTCGCCGCGTACACGCCTTCGCTCACTTCGCCGATGTAGGGCAGAGCGTCGCGGCTCGCGGCGCGCAGTCCGGCGGCGACTTCCACCAGTTCGTACTCCGTGATGCCGGGCAGAATACGTTCCGCGCCTTCCAGCAACTCGCGTACGCCGCGCGCGGTGACAGCCTGATCGAAACCGGCTTCGTACTGCGTCGCGCCAAGGACCAGTTCGCCGTCTTCTCGCGGTACCAGATAGATCGGCCGCCCTTCGACCATCGCGCGCACCGTGTACGGCGGAGGCGGCAGACAGCCACGACGCGGACGCAGTCGCAAAATCTCGCCCTTCAGCGGGCGTACGGCGTGCTCCAGCAACGGATGCAGCTGTCCGGTCCACGCCCCCGCGGCGAGGATCACCGGGCCGGACACGTCGGAAAGGCTCTCGAGCCGCTCGCGCCGGAACTCGACCCCACGCTTCGTAGCCGCTTCGCTCAGCGCTGTGAGCAGTTTCCGGTTGTCCACGGCTAAATCACCCGGTACGTGCAGGCCGCTGCGCACCGCACCGACGCCCGGCGCGAGCCGCTTCGCCTCGCGACCGGTGAGCGTCTCGACGTCGCGGCCGAGCGAACGCAGGTACCCGGCGAGGATGTCGAGGTGCCCGGCATCGGCGCTGTCGAACCCGACGACGATCGTGCCGTGCTCGGCCAGCCCGGGATCGGTGCCCTCGTCGGCGAGGTCGCGTGCGAAGCCTGGCCAGCGCCGCAGCGACGCTTCCCCCAGGCTGAGCACGGCTTCCTCGCCCGGCCACGCCTCGGTGACCGGTGCGAGCATCCCGCCGGCCAGCCAGGACGCCCCGCCGCGCGCGGGCTCCGGGTCGACGACCGTGACGCGCCATCCGCGAGCGGCCGCGCGCCAGGCGACGGACAGCCCGATGACGCCGCCGCCGACGACAGTGACGGTTGTGGTGCTGGTGTTCACAGTGGAATCACGCTCCCTGCGCCGGCATGACCCGGATCAGGTTCCACGGTCGGAGCGGCAGCTCCCTCTCAGCCCGTTGCCTCGGGCTCCCGTGCGGACTCCCACACCGTAGCGCGCGGGTAACGTCACCGCCATGCCTGCCTTGACCGGAGACCAAATTCGCACCCGGCTAGCCGACGCCCGGCTGTACCTGTGCACCGACGCCCGCACGTCCCGAGGCGACCTGGCCGAGTTCGCCGACGCAGCCTTGGCGGGTGGCGTGGACATCATCCAGCTGCGGGACAAGACCGGCGGCTCCCCGCTCGAGGCCAAGCAGGAGATCGCAGCACTGGAAGTCCTGGCAGAGGCCTGCGCCCGACACGGAGCGCTGCTCTCGGTGAACGACCGAGCGGACGTAGCGCTGGCCGTCGGCGCCGACGTCCTGCACCTGGGCCAAGACGACATCCCCGTCTCCCTGGCCCGACGAGTCCTGGGCGACGACGTAGTCATCGGCCGATCCACCCATTCGGAGGAGCAAGCCACAGCAGCCGCCACCGAGGCAGGAGTGAACTACTTCTGCACCGGCCCCTGCTGGCCCACCCCGACGAAGCCCGGCCGCTTCGCCCCCGGCCTGGACCTAGTCCGCTCAACCGCAGCGAGCAACACCGAACGCCCGTGGTTCGCCATCGGCGGCATCGACGAACCCCGCCTACCCGAAGTACTGGCCGCAGGCGCGACCCGCATCGTCGTCGTCCGAGCAATCACCGAGGCGGAAGACCCCAAAGCAGCCGCACAAACCCTACGAGCCCACCTGGGATAACCACGCCCGCCGACGCACCCAAGCCGGCCACCCAACCGCACCGGTGCACCCAACGAGCGAAACACCCAGCCCCTCTACCGCAGCCGATGCACCCGCTATCGAGGCACCCACACCTCCCCCGCACCCCGATACGAAGCTCCCCTGCGGTTCGGGGGTGCTTGTCAAGGCATCTTTCCCGCCTTGACAAGCACCCCCGAACCGTCAGCACAATCAAACTTCGGGGTGCCCCACGCAACCACCGTGCGCAATGTCGCCGCCAGGCGACGAGCTACTCCCCACCATTAGACGGAACCACAGGCGCAGTAGCCGTCTGACTACCACTAGGCGCCTGCGAACTACTAGACGGCTTAGACGAAGAAGTCGGTGCCTGACTCTCCCGCGTAGCCTGCGAAGACGGCGGCGCACTAGCCGTAGTAGTAGGCGTAGACGTCGAACCGTTAGACCGAGACTCCCCAGTCGGCGGCGCCTGCGGCTGAGTACTGGGCGTGTTGTCCGGATGATCATCCCGCTGCTGACTGGTCTCCGGCTGCCGAGGAATCAACCCAGTCGGCACATTCCCCTTAGTCGTCCAGTCAATCCCCACCAGCACCACCAACGCCACGACAAACGCGACCGCACTGGACGCGATGATCAACGGCCACCGCATCTTCCGCAGCTTCTCGCCCAGACCTTCGACCGCATCCGGCTCAGTGGGACGCAACCGGACCGTAGGCATGTTCGCCACGTCAGCGTCGACATGCACCGTCGCCGCGTCGCCGGAACCGGATTCCCGCACCGCCTCCACCGGCACCAGCGCGCCCCTGCTGCGCCGGGCAGCCGTCTCCATCGCCTTCCGCGCGGCATCGCGAGTGCGCTGCAAAGACCGCAGGTACAACTCGCCGCCGACGGTGCTGACCACACTGGCCACCCCGGCGCCGATGACTGTTCCCGCGACCCCCAGCGTCGAACCCAGCAACGCGGCGGTGACCGCCGCGAGCGCCGCGGCGAGCACCGAGGTCATGCGGAGTTTCTTCTTGTCCTCCGCGGTTTCCTTCTGCTCCTCGCTCATGATTCCGATCTGATCGTTTCCCAGCCCTGTTCCCTGCTTCTTCAACGGTTAAGTCGTCCGAGGTGCTCCCTTCGTTGCCCCGGCGTGAGGGACGCCACGTTGACTGTCCACAATGGATGGACTAGAGCTCACACTTTCCTGACATACTCGCCTCATGCACCTCGTGACGATCTCCGACATCGAAACCGCGGCCGGACGGCTGAAGGGCACCGCGGTGCACACCCCGCTGCTGCGCCAGCTCTGGGTTCCCGGCGAATTCTGGGTGAAACCCGAGAGCCTGCAACCGATCGGCGCGTTCAAGATCCGCGGCGCGTACAACGCGATCGCCGCGCTCACCGACGCCGAACGGCAACGCGGCGTGGTCGCGTATTCGAGCGGCAACCACGCGCAAGCGGTCGCCTACGCCGCGCGCGAATTCGGGATCACCGCGGTGATCGTGGTGCCGGATGTCACGCCGCGGTTGAAGGTCGAAGCGACCCGCCGCTGGGGCGCGGAAGTTCGCGAAGTGCCGATCGCGGAACGGGAATCGGCGGCGCTCGCCCTCGCCGAGGAACGCGGCCTCACGCTCATCCCGCCGTTCGACCACCCGGACATCATCGCCGGGCAGGGCACCGTCGGGCTGGAGATCGCACAGGACCTCCCGGACGTCGAGACCGTGCTGGTCCCGATCAGCGGCGGCGGCTTCGCCTCCGGGGTCGGCGTGGCGATCAAGGCGAAGTGCCCGAACGCGAAGGTCTACGGCGTCGAACCGGAACTGGCCGCCGACACCGCCGCCAGCCTCGCCGCGGGCGAGATCGTGGAGTGGCCGATCACGGACCGCGCCCGCACCATCGCCGACGGCCTGCGCGCCCAACCGTCCGAGCTCACGTTCGCGCACCTGCGGCACGTGCTGGACGGCGTGATCACGGTGACCGAGGACGAAATCCGCGACACGGTCCGCGCGCTCGCCCAGCAGGGGCGCCTGGTGACGGAACCCAGCGGCGCGACCGCGCCGGCCGCCTACCTGCACCACGCCGACGAACTCCCCGGCGGACGCACCGTCGCGGTCGTTTCCGGCGGCAACATCGATCCGGCGATGCTGGCCGAACTGCTCGCCTAGCCGAGCGCCCCCATGCCGCATTGGGTGCATCTGACGCACCCAATGCGGCGCTCGGTGCATCTAACGCACCCAAAGTGGCATTCGGTGCGTCTAGCGCACCCAATGTGGCGTTCGGTGCATCTGACGCACCCAATGTGGCGTTCGGTGCATCTAGCGCACCCAATGCGGCATTCGGTGCGTCTAGCGCACCCAAAGTGGCATTGGGGATGTTCAAGGCCGGTCACCAGTTGACGGTCTGCCCCTGCCGGTCCAGGTAGCGCAGCCCGCCCTTGCCCGCCCAAGCTTCGATCGTGTCGGCGACTCCGGGGATGCTCTCGTCGACGGTCAGCCGCGCGCTCGGGCCGCCCAGGTCCGTCTTCACCCAGCCCGGCGCCATGAGCAGCAGGGTGCGCGGGTCGTCGGCGTGCCGTGCGGCGAAGCTGCGCATGAGCTGGTTCAGCGCGGATTTGCTCGCCCGGTAGACCTCGAAGCCGCCGTTCGTGTTGCCGGAGACGCTGCCCTGGCCCGACGACATCACGCCGATGGTGCCCGTCGAGGGAACCAGGTCCTGCAGGGTTTCGACAACGCGCATCGGGCTCAGCGCGTTGGTCACCATGACCTGGGTGAAGTCCTCGGTGGACACGTCGGCGAAGGTCGCCGAGGGGTCGGTCGTGTAGTTGGTCCCGGCGTTGACGAACAGCAGGTCGAACCGGCCCGACCGGGCACGCAGCGCGGCGACCTGCTCGGGCGCCGTGATGTCGACGGTCTCCACCGTCAACCTGCCCTCGGCCGATTTGGCCAGCTCGTGCAGTGCGGACGGCGTGCGTTCGGTCGCGGTGACCTGCCAGCCGCGGCGGAGGAACTCGGCGGCCAGCGCGTAGCCGAGCCCCCGCGACGCCCCGATGATCAACGCGCTCTTGCCTGTAGTCATGACTTCCCCTTAGCTATCAATTGATAGCTAATCTACGTCGCCGGAGAGATACCTGTCAAACGATAGGTATTGGGCTACGCTAGCCGGGTGAAAGACGAACAGCTCTTCGAGTTGGCCGACCTGATCCTCGCGGTGGCCCGGCACATCAACGCCGCCAAGGAAGCCAACGCCGAGTCGGGAACGCCGCTGGAAGGAGCGGTGATGCGGTTCGTCGACCGGCACCCGGGAACGACGGTCAACGCCGCGGCCGAGGCGACCCAGATGATCTCCAGCAACGTCAGCCGAGCCGTGCGGGGCCTGGAGAACAAGGGCCTGCTGCGCCGCGAAGCCGATCCCGACGACGCGCGCCGAGTGCGGCTCTACCCCACCGAAAAAGCAGCGGAAAACCTGCAACGGCTGCGCGACACGTGGTCCGCCCTGCTGGAGGGAACGAAGCCGGCCGAGGCCAGCGCCTTGATCACTGCCTTGCAGGGCATCGAGACCCGGCTAGTCACCCGATCCCGCAGCACCACGTAGGCGAGCCAGCATCCCCACGAAAAATCAGCGATGCCCGCCCGGATGGACGTGCGTGGGCGGCCCTTCCACCCCGCAATGCAGACAATCCCCGGGATGCGGCGAATCGTCCGATTCGGCAGCGCCGAGCACCCCGTTGTGAATTCCTAACGCGATCAGCCCGCCGACGATCGCCAACACCGCGCAGATCACCAGCGCCGTCTGCCATCCGGCGGTCAGCGCGATGGGATCGCGGTAAGCCGAACCGGTCAGACCCGCCGCGGCGGGCAGGACTGCCACCGCCAGAAGTCCACCCGATCGGGCGATCGCGTTGTTGACCCCGGAGGCGACCCCGGCGTACCGGTCCGGGGCGGCGGCCAGCACCGTCGCGGTCACCGGGGCGACCACAGTGGCCAGGCCCAGCCCGAACACCACCACCGCGGGCAACACCGACCCGAGGTACGACGACCCCGGCCCGACCCGCGTCAGCAGCAACATTCCGACGCCGACGACGATCGGCCCGACCACCAGCTGCAGCCGCGGTCCGATCCGCTGCGCGAGCGCCCCGGACCGGCCGGAGAGCAGCAGCATGATCACCGTGATCGGCAATCCGGCCAGCCCGGCCAGCGTCGGCGAATACCCCAGCGACACCTGAAGCTGCAGAACCAGCAGCATCATCACGCCGCCGAGCGCCGCGTAAACCACGAACGTCAGTGCGTTCGACAGCGTGAACGTCCGGTCGCGGAACAACGAAGGCGGCACCAGCGGTTCGGCAGCCCGGTGCTGGAGCCACAGAAACATCCCGAGCCCGGCGACACCGACCACCAGCGCGACCAGCACGACCGGATCGCCGATCCCGCGTACCGGCGCCTCGACCAGCGCACCGGTCACCCCGGCCAGCCCGAGCGCGCCGACCGCAGCGGCGACGTAGTCCGGATGCCCGGTCGCCGCGGTATCGCGCGATTCGGGCACGAACCGCCGCGCCATCAGCACGACGATCACCGCGAGCGGCAGGTTGATCAGGAACGCCAGCCGCCACGACCACGCCTGCACCAGCAGTCCGCCGAGCAGCGGGCCGACCGCCGCGGCGATTCCGCCGAGCCCGGACCACGAACCGATCGCCCGCGCGCGGTCTTCGTGCGAGAACGACGACTGCAGGATCGCCAGCGAACCCGGCGTCAGCAACGCCCCGCCGATTCCCTGCAGCACCCGGAACAGCACGAGCAGTTCGGTCGACGTCGCCGCCGCGCACAGCCCGGACGCGAGCCCGAACCACACGACCCCGATCAGGTACACCCGCCGCCTGCCGTAGCGGTCGCCGAGCGATCCGGCGACCAGGATCAGCGCGGCCAGCGCCAGCAGGTAGCCGTCGAGAATCCACTGCAGACCGGCGACGGACGCGCCCAGCTCCTCGCCGATCCGGGGCAGTGCGACGTTCACGATCGTGCCGTCGAGCATCGCCATCCCCGAACCGAGGATGGTCGTCCAGAGCACGCCGCGAGCCGCGGGCGTGCCCCAGCGAACGTCGGCGCGCACTCGATCAGGGCAGCAGCGTGGTGACGAACTTGTACCGGTCGCCGCGATAGACCGCGCGGGCGAACTCGACCGGCTTGCCGTCGGTGGCGAACGAATGCCGGGTCAGCATCATCACCGGCATGCCGACGTCCGCCCCGAGGATCTCCGCTTCCTGCGGCCCGGCCAGCGACGTCTCGATCGTCTCCTCCGCGCGCTCCAGCTCGACGCCGTAATGCTCGCGCAGCACCGCGTACAGCGAACCGCCCGCGGTGATGTGCTTGCGCAGCCCGCGGAACCGGCCGAGCGGCAGGTGCGTGGTCTCGAGCGCCATCGGCTGGCCGTCGGCGAGCCGGAGCCGGCGCAGCCGCAGGATCTTCGCGCCGTTGCGCAGCTGCAGCAGCTTCGTCATCTCGCCCTCGACCGGAAGCTCTTCGAGTTCCAGTAACTGGGACGACGGCTTCAGGCCCTGCTTGCGCATGTCCTCGGTATAAGAGGACAGCTGCAGCCGCTGCGCGAGCTTCGGCTCGGCGGCGAAGGTGCCCTTGCCCTGGACGCGGTGCAGTCTGCCCTCGGCGGTGAGATCCGCCAGCGCCTGGCGCACGGTGGTGCGCGAAACGGTGAATTCTCCCGCCAGCGCCCGCTCGGTCGGGATCGGCGATCCCGGCGGCAGTGCGTCGAGCAGGTCCAGCAGATGCTGCTTCAGCGCCCAGTACTTGGGTTCGCGCTGCCCTCGCGCAGCAGTCCCCGCCTCGCTCGCGGGGGGTGTCTCCAGCATGCCCGGCTCCCTCAGTCTTCCCACATTAAACGCGCCACTGCCCCGTGAGGAAACGTACCCTTCTCCCGACCCGCTCCGCCCGGCTAGCATTGGTCTAGACCTGACCGGACGCCGCTCAGCACACCGGGACACCCGTCCCGGCGGAGAGGAAAGTGATGACCCAACTACGTCCCGGCGAGCACATGGCCGCGGAAATCTCGGAGCAGCCCAGCATTCTGGCCGGGCTGGTCGAGCGGCGGTCCGGCATCGCAGCAGTCGCGGAAAAGATTTCACAGAACCCGCCGCGGTTCGCCCTGCTCGCCGCTCGCGGTTCGAGCGACCACGGCGCGCTGTACGCGAAATACCTGATCGAGGTACTTCTCGGCCTCCCGGCCGGGCTCGTGTCGCCGTCCACCGCGACGCTGTACGGCGCCCGTCCGGACCTGCGCGACGTGCTCTTCATCACCGTCAGCCAGAGCGGCGGGTCGCCCGACCTGATCGAGGTCACCGAGGCCGCCCGCCGCCAGGGCGCGCTGACCGTGTCGGTCACCAACACCCCGGACTCGCCGCTGCGCGCGGCTTCGGAACTGGGCGTGGACATCGGCGCCGGGGTCGAGAAGGCGGTCGCGGCGACCAAGACGTACTCGGCGACGCTGATGGCGCTGTACCTCTTCATCGACGCGATCCGCGGCGGCAAGGGCGAGGACGCGGAGAAGATCGGCGAACTGGCCCAGCAGACGCTCGACGGCGCCGCCGAAGGCGTGCAGCGCGCGGTGGACCGTTATCGCTTTGTCGACCGCGTGCTCACCACTGGCCGCGGTTACTCCTACGCCAGCGCGCTCGAAGCGTCGCTGAAGCTCGCCGAGACGAGCTACCTCGCGGCCCGCGCGTACAGCGGCGCGGACCTGCTGCACGGTCCGGTCGCGGCGGTCGACGGCGAGACCGCCGTGCTCGCCGCCACCAGCCTCGGCCGCGGCGGCGAGGCCATGCGCGAGGTCCTCGAAGCGGTCGGCGAGCGCGGCGCGGACGTGCTCGCGGTCGGCTCGGCGGCGAACGACGTGCCCGCCGCGGTGCGCATCCCGGTCGCCCCGACCGTCGAGGAATTGGCTCCAGTGCTGGAAATCCTGCCGATCCAGCGGATCGCGCTCGGGCTGTCGCTCGCGCGCGGCGGCAACCCGGACAACCCGCGCGGTCTGCTGAAGGTGACCAAGACCCGGTGAGCCTCGTAGTAGGCGTGGACGCCGGCGGCACGTCGACGCGAGCGATCGCGGTCGACGCCGCCGGCGTCGTGCACGGCACCGGAGCCGCGGCGGGCGCGAACCCGAACTCGCATCCGCCCGCGGAGGCGGCGGCCCGGATCGCCGGGGCCATCGAGTCCGCAGTGGACGGACGGACCGACGTGCTCGGCGTCGTGGTCGGCATGGCGGGCGAGAGCAAGCTGTCCGACCCGGCGGTCGCCGCGGAGTTCACCGCGGCCTGGGAGCGGATCGGCCTCGCCGGCCGGGTCCGGGTGACCGGCGACGCCGAGGTGGCCTACGCGTCCGCGACGGCCGAGCCGGACGGCACCGTGCTCGTCGCGGGCACCGGCTCGATCGCCGGGCGCATCCGCGGCCGCCGGATGGTCGCCACCGCCGGCGGGCACGGCTGGCTGCTCGGCGACGAGGGCTCGGGCTTCTGGCTCGGCCGCGAAGCCGTGCGCGCCACGCTCGCCGCGCTCGAGGGCGACGGCCCGCTCGGCGGATTGCCCGAGGCGGTCCTCGCCGAAGCGTTCGGACCGTCCGCAGTGGACCTGTCCGATCGCTTCAAGGTCATGTGGGCGCTGGTGACCCATGCCAACGCGGAACCCCCGGTCCGGCTGGCCCGGTACGCACCGCTGGTGAGTGCCGCCGCTGCCGCCGGAGAGCCCGGCGCGGAGGAGATCGTCGCGCGGGGCGCCCGGCATCTCGTGCGCGTCGCTCGCGCCACGCGCGAGCCGGGAGAAAAAACTCCGATCGTGCTCGTGGGCAGCGTGCTGGCCGAAAACGGCCCGGTCGGGGCTCGCGTGCGGGCCGAATTCGCCGGTCTTAACGTTCTGACCAGCTCCGATGGGGTGCTCGGCGCGGCCTGGCTCGCGGCGGTGCACGCGTGGGGCGAGGACACCCCGCGACCATCCCGACGGGTGAATGCCACCAAAACTTGAGCGGAAGAGTCGAAACCGTCGACTCAACCCCTCCGGTCCGGGTACCGTAGGAACCGGCCCCCGGACCCTCCCCCCTCGCCGGGGGCCGCCTTAACTTCCGGGTCCGGTTTCGGACTCGCCCGCACCCGGGTCTTTCGCCAGGCGAAGGCCCGGGTGTTCTGCTGGAAGGCTCCGGTAAAGGACCCAGCCGCTCACCGCCACGGTCGCGGCCACCAGCGGCCAGGAGAGCACGGTGCGCGCCACTCCGAGCGCCACCACCTGCCCGGTCCACCACAACAGGCCGTAAACGACCACTCGCAGCAAGTACTGCAGCACCCACACGGCGCTCGCCCACGAGTACGCGCGCAGCAGAGCCGGGTCGCGCCGCCAGCGCGTCTTCTGTCCGAGGAGCAGTCCCACGATCACGCCGAGCAGCGGCCAGCGGACCGCGATGCTCGCCGCGAACAGCAGCGCGCTCGCCGCGTTCGAGAACAGCTGCAGCAGGAAGAAGTCCTCGGCGCGGCCGGTGTGCATCGCGATCAGCGCGGCGATCACCACCGCGGCGAGGCTCACCACCACCGCGCGCGCCTTGTCGCCGCGGATCAGCCGGTACGCGCCGAGCAGCACGGCGACGCCGATCGCGACGCCCGCTCCCCAGGCGATCGACTGGCCGGAAACGAGCCAGCCGACGACGAACGCGGCGGGCGGGATGCTGGCGTCGATCGCGCCGCGCCGCCCGCCGAGGATCTGCGTGAGCGACTCCCGCGCCGGCCCTTTCGCAGTCTCGTCTGTCACACCTTCCAGCCTGCCGCAACTCCCGGCGGAGCCCCAGGTCGGGAGACCTACCCCACATGGCGCCCGGTACGGGGCGGAACGTGAGGTTCGTCCCGGTGAAATTGCCGTAATAGGGAGGCGCGAACCCCCGACAAGGTAAGAGACTGTGACGTCCGGCTGAACCGGTCGTGTCCGGCGGGAAGGATATGGGGATATCCGACTGTTAGTTGGGGTGTACAACTAGATCCGGGACTTCACGGGGAACAGGCGCGCACCAGCGGGAAAGGGGAACCCAGCGTGTACGGGATCAACAGCTACGTAGCCATCGGGGACAGCTTCACCGAGGGCCTCAACGACCATCGGGGCGACGGGACGTTCCGGGGCTGGGCCGACCGGCTCGCGGAGATGCTGGCCGGCGACGAGCCCGGCTTCCAGTACGCGAACCTGTCGCTGCGCGGCAAGATGCTCGACGAGATCATGGACGAGCAGCTCCCGATCGCCCTGCAGCTGAAGCCCGATCTGGTCACGCTGTGCGCGGGCGGCAACGACGTCATCGTGCCGGGGGCGGACGTCGACGCCATCGCGGAGCGCTTCGAAGCGGGGGTGGCGAAGCTGCGCGCGGCCGGGATCCCGGTGGTGATCTTCAACGGGCCGGACACCAAGACGCTGTCGGTGATGAGCGTGCTGCGCGGCAAGGTCGCGATCTACAACACGCATCTGTGGGCGATCGCGGCCCGGCACGGCGCGAAGATGGTCGACCTCTGGACGATGGAGCCGCTGCACGACCGGCGCGCCTGGAGCGACGACCGGCTGCACTTCACGCCGGACGCGCACCGCCGGATCGCGCTGCTCACCGCCGAGGTGCTCGGCGTCCCGGTCACCGAGGACTGGCGCGAGCCGTACCCGGCGAGCACCGAACCGGCCACCTGGATCACGTCGCGGCGCTCCGATCTCGCGTGGACCAAGGTGCACCTGCTGCCGTGGATCCGCCGTCAGCTGCGCGGCGAGTCCATGGGCGACGGGCTGTCGCCGAAGCGCCCGGAACTGGCTCCGCTCGTCCCGCTCGTGCCGGACAACCCGGCGAGCATCGACCTCGACATGCGGGGCGACGTGCGGGGCAACGCGACCGCCTCCTGAACGCCGTCCCCCGACAGTGCCCGCGCCGGTCACCACCGGTGCGGGCACTGTCGCGAGAGCCACCCGAACGGCGGCCTTTACCAGGTCGCCAAGCCGACCGGCCCGGCATAGGGTCCTGTTATGTCCGGTGCACGAGGGTGGCTTCGCTTGATCCCCGTGGCAGTGGTGGTCACGGCCCTGCTCGCGGGCCTCGTGACTTGGCTGCAGGGCAGCGGAATCCAGGACGACCTCGCCGCGCGATCACGCTCCGCGCTCGACGCGGCGGGCCTGCGCGGCGGCGAGGTGAAGTTCTCCGGACGGCAGGCGACCCTCGAAGGATTCCCGGCCGAAGAAGCCGGCCGCGCGCTGGGCATCGTGCAGGGAGTCGACGGGGTCGAATCCGCGCAAGCCTCCGGCGGTGCCGGGCCGGTGCAGTCCGCGCCGTCGCCCGAACCGTCGACGACGCCGCCGTTCAGCCCGCCGCCGAGCTCTTCCGCCCCGCCGTCCGCGCCGCCGACCGACCGCGACGGGATCCAGGCCGAAGTGGACCGCAAGCTCGCAGCCGCGCCGATCACCTTCGAACCGGACACCGCGAAGCTCACCGACGAAGGCGAGCAGGCCGCGCGCGATCTCGCGCCGCTGCTGCGCGACGCACCGGACAACTTCCGCTACCGCCTCGTCGGCCGGGTCGCCGACGGTCCGGGCGGGCGCAGCGCGGCGCTGAAGCTCTCCCGCAACCGGGCGCTGACCGTGATCCGATTGCTGATCCGCGAGGACGTGCCGCCCGACCGCTTGCTCGCGGTGGCCAGCGCGAGCGGCTCGGACGGCTCGAACAGTTCGGACAGTTCGGATAACGGGGGCGACAGCGACCGGCGGGTCGAGATCACAGTGGAACAGAGGTGATGGCGGATGCTCTGGCTCTTCGGGCAGATCTGGCTGTGGCTGCTCGTCTCGTTCCTGCTCGGGGCGGCGGTCATGTGGCTGTTCACGCGGGCCGCCCGGCCGAAGGCCGAACCCGAGGCTGAGCCGTACCGGCCCGCGGCGGCTCCGGCGGAGGAAGCGGCCGAGGAGACCCGGCACATCCCGCCGGCGAACCCGTACGAGGACTACGAAGAACCGGCGTACCCGCATTACGAGGACCAGCCGGAGCGCATCTACAACGACTATCCGGAAGTCGACCCGGACGATCCGTACCACGGGCAGCCCCCGGCGCACGACCCGGCCGGGCATCCGCTGCCCGATCCCGAGCCGCGGCTGTCGGGCGAACTGAGCTGGCCCGAGGACGACCAGCGGAGTCCGCACTGGCCGGCCGACGAACCCGCGCCCCGCCGACCTGGACGCAGTGGCTGACACCCACCTGGTAGATTCGGCTACGCACGGTAAGCGGGCGCCGAGGGCCCCGGACGACGTCAGGAGGTCCGATGGCGCTTCCGCACTGGACGCCACAGAACCTGCTGCCCCCCGGTCGCCATCACGCCGACCTCGCCGACGTCTACGAGCGCCTGGTCTACGACGCGCCGCACCAGAACGAGCGCGAGATCCTCTTCAGCGCGCTCAACAGCTACCTCGGGGTCGCCCAGCGGGTGATCACGTCCGGGCGGGCCTGGCTCGGCGGCGCGTTCGTCACCCGCACGGCGCATCCGCCGCGCGGGCTCGACGTAGTGCTGCTGCCGGACGAGTGGGGCGCGTTGAAGCGGCTTGACGACAGCGGCCGCACCGCCCTGTACGGCCTGCTGACCCTGCGCGGCATCATCGTCGGCCAGCCCGCGATGTACCTCGACCAGATCCAGCCGGTGGGCGGCATGCTCGACGGTTTCCTGTGCCGTCCCGGCGACGAGGACGTGTGGGAAGCGGTGTGGGCCGACGGCGGCAGAGGCATTCCGGAGATGGTGTGGTGAGGAACGAGTTCCGGCGGATCGCCGACGAGATCCCCGGCGGCACGTGGCTGGACGACCTCGCGCGCGCCTCGGCGATGGCGGCGAACGCGAAGTTCGAGCGGACCTGCCGCGCGCCGCTGCTGCACGTGTCGGTGATCGGCGAAACGCACATCGACGCGTACACCTTTTCCGACATCAGCCGCGCGCTCCAGGACGCGACGGCGAAGATCGGGCACATCATCCGCAATCCGTCGAACGAGGTCACCTTCGTCCAGCAGGCGGACCGGGACAAGGCCCCGCTGATCCAAAAAGGACAGGCGGGCAACGCGATCTTCTTCGGTTTCCCCGAACCGGCGGTCGACGACGCGCTGATCCACGACGGCATCGAAACGCTGTCCGAGCGCGCGGTGAAGGAACTCTGCGATTTCCTGCCCGCCAACGGTTCCGACGACGGCGCGCTCGACGCGGTGCTGCTGCAGCGCGACACGGTGCGCAACGCGGTCAGCGACGTCGTCAACGCGGTCAGCAAGCACGCCGGCATCGGGATGGCGCTCACGCCCACCGCGGGCGAGCAGGTGACCCGGAGCATGACCACCGAACAGGCGCGGGTGCTGCAGGGCAGCCTGCGCGAGTCCCGCGAGGCGGTCGGCTACGAGACGGTGACCGGACGCCTCGACGGCGTGCGCACCCGGCGGCGGATTTTCTACCTGGAGCGGGAATCGGGCGGAACCATTCAGGGCGCGGTCGCCCCGGATCTGCTCGACCAGATCAAAGAAAACCTCGATCGGCCGGTGACCGCGCGGTTGCGCGTAGTGCGCACGACGACCATCGACGGACGGCGCGGCAGGCCGGTGCACGAACTTCTCGAGATCACTCCGGAAGTCAATCTTTTCGATCAGTGAATGGCGCGCGCGGTGCTGCGTCGCCAGGTCAGGACCGCCGGGTAAGCGCGCGGTCGCTCTGCGGAATCACGCTGCCTTTTTCGGGCAGCGAATGGCGCCGCTTCGCGCAATCCGGCGGGAAATGACCCCGTCCGCCCGGACGCGGTAAATGGATGACATTGTCAGTCGATAACGATTATTCCAACCACGCGGGCATCTGCGTTAGCGTCTTCGCCATCCCAGCGGAAGAGGCACGCATGACGACCGAGCAGCCGTATCCGGCCGCACCCGCGCGACACAGCAGGACCACTGCTCGTCCTGGTCCGCACCGTCCGCCCCAGCAGGAGCCGTCCCGGAGACAGGCCAACTGGCCCGGCGGGCTCGCGGTCACCCTCGGACTGGCCGCGGCGGGCGTCGCCTTCCTCCCGGATTGGGGCTTCCTCGCCTGGCCGCTCGCCGGCATCGGCCTCGCCGGCGGAATTGCGGGAATCGTCCTTTCCTCCAAGGGAAAAATGCGCGGATTGGGTGTCGCACTCACCGGAACCACGCTTTCCGCACTGGCCGCCCTGCTGTGCGGCGCGATGCTGCTCTACCCGTCGATGTTCGGCACCGCCCGCGCGGGCGATCTGCACATCCCGCCGCAGCCGGGCGAGAAGCATTCGGTCGACTTCGTGGTGAGCTCGGCGAACGGCGCGACGGTCCGCTACGGCACGCTGAATGACCAGCGCACCGCGACCACCCCGCCAAGCACCGACGACTGGCACGGGCACGCCTCCTACGACGGCGGCAGGCCGGTGCTTTCGCTGACCGCGGACACCGCCAACGCGGGCGTGACGAACCAGATCAGCTGCCAGATCATCGTCGACGGCAAGAAGGTCGCCGAAAGCAGCGGCAGTTCGATCGCGCTCTGCACCTCGAACGTCGAATAGGGCCTGGCGGCCGGCCGGCCTACCCCCATCTCGGCCGGCCAACCGCCACCGAACCGCTCCTGGCGGCTCTTCCAGGTCCGCGCGGTACTGCCGCGGTCCCGTCGCCGGCTTCACAGCCTGCCCCTCCCCTAGGGCTCCGCCAGCGTCGCGGCCGACCCTACGCGCGCTGACCGCCTGATGGCTAAGAATCCGCTAAGCGGACGCGATTATTACCACGGTGACCTGGGAAAACACAGCTGAACATTGTACAAGAGCCGGGCGCGGACGACTGCCCGCTCACTGTGCGCCGACCGACTGACTGGGCCCGTACCAGGCAACCAAGTCCCTTAGGCGATATCCAGCATCGCCCCGCCGCTCTTCCGAGTTGCCACCGCGCCATGTCAACCCACAGGAAACGGGGCACCCAACCGCACGCCCCCGCCGCCACAGCCGGGCCTGCAAACCCAAGGCACCCGCTCGGCCCGAGCGGGTCGCGCAAAAAAAGCGACGAGTGCGTCCAGAACTCTCGCTCAGCAGGATTGAGGCTTGCGTCACAGTCTCAGCATGCACCCTTGGGCACAAACTGAGGTTGAACAGATACCCGCCTCGGTAGCGCAACTTTTCCTAGATGACACCATCGCGCCCCTTGATCAACAAGCACCTCAAACCAGCAGCCGCATGGGGTAGCGGTCTCGCTCAGGCATCCTTCGCCGCGTCGTTCGCAGGCAGGCGGACAGGCAAGCAGACACCAATTGCCTGCGACGCCCATACGATCCTCTTCTCTCGCCAAGACGGCCTCCTAATCGAGGCCAGCGTCCATGGCCCAGCGATGCTCCTTGCACACAGCCGCAGCGGCGCTTCCCTCACCCGCCCTCCGTGTCCCCTAACACCTTCGGTCAGTTCCCAACTTGGGCCAGCACGCAGCTCCGATGCCGCTGACCTGCAAGTTCTTCACCACGCCAAGCACAGGGCGACAACCCCAAGACTGAAGATTTTCGGGCTGGGTACTTTCGCAAGAGGAAGAGATATGTCTACAGTGACGCGTCCTCAGATAGTTTGAATAAACACACTGAGTTCATTCAGCGAGGACACCCGGGGTAACACCCGGCTGTGCTACGCCGACTGACAAGACAAGCCGGTTCGCACAAGGAGGGGCCCGCACCAGCGGCAACTGGCGCAGACCCCTTTGCCCGGATCCTCCAGCTAGCGCTGGAAGAAGCCGAGCACCTTGTCGGCGATGTCGACCAAGTCGACGATCAGCACGAACACCGAAACGGCGGGCCACCGGGTCCCCTCTGGGGCCTGGTGCTCCGTCGGCGGACGCCGCAAGAGCGCCCTAATCCACTCCAGCACGTTGGGCTCTTCTCCTTCCTTCGTTATCTGCTCGCGGTGTTGTTGAAAAAGAAGACAACGCGAGCAGCTGCAATGAAAGGAAGGGAGGGTCCGCTGCGTAGCAGTGGATCTTCACCAGGTCGCCCCGGAGGACTTCCCGATGCGCCAGACACTAGGCCGCCGCAACGCCGAGCGGAAATCATTCTCGATGTTACCTACGTCACAGTAACGCCAGGAAACATTGCACGATCCGGCCGTTTATGCAGATCAGAAGGCTGTTACCTGGACGTTTCCTGCTCGAGATATTTCACAACTGGTGAGGCTTGGGTCACTTAGGCTGGACGCGAGCATCCATTCGTGCCTCCTCGGGGGCGCGCATCTTAAACGACGGCATGCGCATGACGGAATGGACTCGCTCCACCGCATCCATATCCGCTCACCGTACCCAGCAACGCCTTCCCGACTCGGTTAACGACTCCCCAGTAACTACACGCAGCGTCGCTCGGCAACGCAGCACACCAGTGCTACGAACCCGCCAGATCCGCCGCTTCCTTCCGCAAGTCCTCGACCTGCCGCGGGTTCATCCGCTCGTACAGCGCCACCGCCAGCCCGTACTGCTCGCGCGCCGGCTCCAGCCGTTGCTGGCCGCGCAGGATCCGCGCCAGGGTCACCCGCAGGATGCCCTCCTGCAGCTCGAACTGCCGCGCGACCGCCAGCGACACGGCTTCCCGCGCGTAGCGTTCGGCGGCTTCCAGCTCGCCGATGCCCAGATGCAGTTCCGCGAGGTTGTTCAGCGACACCACGGCATAGCTGTCGTCCCCGAGTTCGCGGTCTATCTCCAGCGAGGCCAGCTGATGCGTGATCGCCTCGGCCGGGCGTCCCGCGCGTTTCTCCGTCTCCGCGCAGTTGTTGAGGGCCTGGCCGCGCAGTTCGAGATCACCGGTGCGTTCGGTCTCCGCGACCGCCTCCAGCAGCCGTTCGATCGCCTCCGAATAGCGGCCGAGCAGGGTCAGCACGCTGCCGAGGTGGATTTTGGCGACGATGAGCGAGCGGCCGTCGAGCCGGGTGGCCAGCCCGACCGCGCGTTCGGCGTCGTCGATGCTGCCCTGCGACAGCTCGAAGGTGAGCGCGATGGCGCAGCGGGAGATCAGCATCCAGCACTGCCCGAGCGGTTCGTTCGCGGCTTCGGCGGCGGCGAGGCCGAGGTCGACCAGCCGGATCCATTCCTCGTACAACGGGCAGACGACCCGGTAGGTGTGCGCGACGCGGGCGAGCCGCCAGACGTCGGCGTAGCGGCCGTCGGCGTGTGCAGCGTCGAGCACGGCGAGCAGGTTCGGCCATTCCGCGGCGAACCAGTCTTGGGCCTGGGCGAAGGTTTCCAGCGGCGGCAGCGCGTCCGGCGGCACGAGGCCGGTGAGGTCGAGCGGGTCGACGATGCGCAGCATCTTCCGCCGCGCGGTGTCCGAGGCGGCCTGGTGATAGCGGATCGCCCGATCGAGCACCGCCGCGCGTTCCGCCGGGTCCAGTTCGGTTTCCGCCAGCTCGCGCAGGTACAGCCGGACCAGGTCGTGCGGGGCGAAGGCGTCGCGCGAGGTCTCGGCGACCAGGTTGTGCGCGGCCAGCGTGCGGAGTTCGCGGCGGGCCTGCTCCACCGGGATCTCCGCGATCGCCGCCGTCAGGTGCGGACCGGTGTGCCGCGCGGGCACCGCGCCCAGGCGCAGCAGCGTCCGGGCCAGCCCGTCCGGAAGGCCGCGGAACGAGACGTCGAAGGCGGCCCGGACACCGTCTTCGGCTCCGGTGACGTCGAGTCCGGCCAGCCGGGTGCGTTCGTTTCCCAGCTCCCCGACGAGATCCTTCAGTGTCCACTGTGGACTGGCGGCGAGCTTGGCCCCGGCGATCCGCAGCGCGAGCGGCAGGTAGCCGCACAGCCGGGCCAGCGCGTGGTTGAGGTCGAAGTCCGCGGGCCCGGCCAATTCCTCGATCACGCTCACCGCGGCTTCCGGCGCGAGCGTGCCGAGCACCCGCAGCTTCGCCGCGTGGGACACCGCCAGCGCCTCCAGCCGCGACCGGCTGGTCACCACCGTCATCGACCGTGCGCCCGGAGGGAGCAACGGACGCACCTGTTCGGCCGAACGCGCGTCGTCGAGCAGCACGAGCATCCGCCGTCCGGCGATCAGCGAGCGGTACAGCGCGACGCGTTCGTGCACCTGCTCCGGCACCTCGTCGGCGGGCACGCCCAGCCCGAGCAGGAACTGCGACAGCAGATCGCCCGGTTCCAGCGGCGGCTGGTGCGGATCGAACCCTTGCAGCGCCGCGTACAGCACCCCGTCCGGGAACAGCCGGGCAGCGCGGTGCGCCCACCAGATGACCAGCGCGCTTTTGCCGACCCCGGCGGTGCCGGACACGATCACCGTGCTGTCGCCGCGTTCGGCGAGCCCGTCGAGCCATTCCAGCTCCGCCTCGCGCCCGGCCAGCGTCGGCAGCGCGGGCGGCAGCTGAGAAGGCGCGACGGCCTGTTCCGGAACCGCGCTCTCGTGCGCGGCGAGATCGTCGTTGAGCACCCGCTCGTGCAGCGAGCGCAGATCCGCGCCGGGTTCGACGCCGAGCGAACCGAGCGTCGCCCGCGAGACGGTGTGGTACAGCTCGAGCGCTTCCCCGCGCCGCCCGGCGTGGTAAAGCGCGCGCATCAACTGCCCGGCGACGCGCTCGGCGAGCGGGTCGGCGCGGACGATCGGGCTCAGCTCCACGATCAGCTCGTCGTAGCGGCCGAGGTCGAGATCCGCGTTGACCCGGGCGTAGCGGATCGCGCGCCGCAACTCGTCCAATTCGGGCGCCCGTACCGAATCAGGCACACCGGACAGCGTCGGCCCCTGCCACAGCGCGAGCGCCTCGGCGAGCAGCTTCGAGGCACTCTCCGGCGATTCCAGCGCGGCCTGGTCCAGCAGCGCCCGCGCCCGGTGCGCGTCGATCCGGTCCGGTGCGAGGGAAAGCTGGTAGCCCGGCGGACGGGTGCTGATCTCGGCGACCGGATCGGCCATCTCCCGCAGCAGCCGGCGCAGCTGCGACACGTTGCCGTGCACGATGGTGCGGGCGGTGGCGGGCGGATCGTGGCCCCACAGGGCGTCGATGATCTCCTCGAGCGGCACCACCTTGCCCACGCGCAGCGCGAGCAGCGCCAGCAGCCCCCGCACCCCGGGGCCGCCGACGGGAACCGCACGGCTGCCGTCGAGCAGCCGCACCGGGCCGAGCAGTTCGACCCGCGCGCCGGCATCGGCCATGCTCGCGCGCACCTCCCAGGCTCACCCCCAGCCAGACAGGTCAACTTACCGTCAGCGGCGGCCCGCAGACACCGCTCTTTCGTGAATTTCGACCCTGAACAGACGAGTCCGGCCCCGCACCATCAGTCCCGATCTGATGGTGCGGGGCCGGACTCAATGATCGTCGGCCGGGCCGCCAGGGGGCGCGGTCCACCCGTGCATCTCGGCCGTCCGCCGGCGGTTCGGGGGGCTCACCCCGAGCAAGAACCCGGACCGCTGCGGACAACCATGCCTCCGCAGACGAACTGCGAAGTGGCGACAACGTAACAGGGCGCACATTCTTCGTTACGAGCGACCCGCCGGTTGGCGAAAGTAACGCTGGTCACCGCGTGATCGGCGTGGAGTTGCGGCCGGCGATGAACGACGGCCGCGGCGCGCTCGCGGCGAACGGCTCCTGCAACGCGTTGTCCACGCTGTTGAACACCAGGAAGATGTTCGAGCGCGGATACGGCGTGATGTTGTTCGACGATCCGTGCATGATGTTCGAGTCGAACCACAGCGCCGAACCGGCCGAACCGGTGAACTGGTCGATGCCGCAGTCGGCCGCCAGCTTGGTGATGTCATCCGGCGACGGCACGCCCACCCGCTGGTCCTTGAGCGAGCTCTTGTAGTTGGCGTCCGGGGTCTCGCCGACGCACTGCACGAACGTGCGCTGCGAACCCGGCATGACCATGAGCCCGCCGTTGTACGGGTAGTTGTCGGTGAGCGCGATCGAGCAGCTCACCGCACGCGGCGACGGCATGCCGTCCTCCGCGTGCCAGGTCTCGAAATCGGAATGCCAGTAGAAGCCGGTGCCCTTGAAGCCCGGCATGTAGTTGATCCGGCTCTGGTGGATGTAGACCTCGGAGCCGAGGATCTGCCGCGCCCGGTCGAGCACCCGGGGATCGCGCACCAGCTCGGCGATCAGGCCGGAGATCTCGTGCACGTCGAAGATCGACCGGACCTCGCCGGTCCGCGCCTCGGTGATCACGCGCTCGTCGTCGTGCAGCTTCTCGTCCGACGACAGCCGGACGACCTCCTGCCAGTACGTCTGGACCTCACCGGGCGAGAGCAGTCCGTCCACGACCGTGTAGCCCTTGGCGTCGTGATTAGCCAGGGTCGCGGCGTCGATCGGGCCGTCAGCCTCGGTACCCCACACCGTGGGGTGCACGCGCGGAAGATGCTCCGGCGTACCGGTGATCCGGGTCGGGTAACCGTCTTCGACCCGGGTGTCCATGATCGTCACAGTGGCTCGCCTCCAGTTCTTCTGGCGTTTCTTCTTTCTCGGGGTGGTGGGAGTGGCTCAGTCTCAGGAGTCTTCGGTGACGAGCGGGTAGACCCCGTTCTCGTCGTGCACCTCGCGGCCGGTGACCGGCGGGTTGAACACGCACACGCACTTGATCTCGGTCTTCGGGCGGACCTGGTGCTTGTCGTGGTCGTTCAGCAGGTACAGCGTGCCCGGCTTGAGCTGGTGCACCTCGCCGGTGGCGAGGTCTTCGATCTCGCCCTCGCCGGAGGTGATGAACACGGCCTCGATGTGGTTGGCGTACCAGAAGTCGTTCACCGTGCCCGCGTACAGCGTCGTCTCGTGCACCGAGAAGCCGACGCCCTCCTTCGCGAGGATGATGCGCTTGCTTCGCCAGTTCGGGGTCTTGATGTCAGCGTCGGTGTCGGTGATCTCGTCGAGCGTGCGGACCAGCAAGTGAAAGGCTCCTTCTTGTTCTTCGGGGTGGTTACTTGAGGACGGCGGCGACGGACTCGGTGATGATCGCGAGGCCTTCGCTCAGCTCCTCGTCGGTGAGGGTAAGCGGCGGCAGCAGTTTCATCACTTCGCCGTCCGGACCGGAAGTCTCCATCAGCAGGCCGCGTTCGAACGCCGCCTTGCAGACCGCGCCCGCGAGCTCGCCGTTCGCGAATTCGAGACCGCGCGCCAGACCGCGGCCCTTCGCGACGAGGTTCGCCTCCGGGTAGCTCTCCACCAGGTCCTTGAAGGTGCTCGCGATGCGCTCGCCCTTGGCCTTGGTCGACTTCTCCAGCTCGTCGTCGCTCCAGTAGACGCGCAGCGCCTCGGTCGCGGTGACGAACGCCGGGCTGATGCCGCGGAATGTGCCGTTGTGCTCGCCCGGCTCCCAGACGTCCAGCTCCGGCTTGATCAGCGTGAGCGCCATCGGGAGGCCGTAGCCGCCGATCGACTTCGACAGGCACACGATGTCCGGCGAGATGCCGGCGTCCTCGAAGCTGAAGAACGGGCCGGTGCGGCCGCAGCCCATCTGCACGTCGTCGAGGATCAGCAGGATGTTGTGCCGCTTGCACAGGTCGTCGAGGCCCTTGAGCCATTCCAGGCGCGCGGCGTTGATGCCGCCCTCGCCCTGCACGCCCTCCACGATCACCGCGGCGGGCTCGTTCAGGCCGCTGCCGGAGTCTTCGAGCAGCTTCTCGAAGTACATGAAGTCCGGCATCGCGCCGTCGAAGTACTTGTCGTACGGCATCGGCGTGGCGTGCACCAGCGGGATGCCCGCGGCGCCGCGCTTCATCGAGTTGCCGGTGACCGACAGCGCGCCGAGCGTCATGCCGTGGAACGCGTTGGTGAAGTTGATGACCGATTCCTTGCCGGTCACCTTGCGCGCGAGCTTCAGCGCGGCCTCCACGGCGTTCGCGCCGCCGGGGCCGGGGAAGACGATCTTGTAGTCCAGCTCGCGCGGCGCGAGGATCTTCTCCCGGAAGGTCTCCAGGAAGTCCCGCTTCGCGACGGTGTACATGTCGAGCGCGTGCGTGACGCCGTCGCGCTGGATGTAGTCGATCAGCGCCTTTTTCAGGTGCGGGTTGTTGTGCCCGTAGTTCAGCGCGCCGGCGCCGGCGAAGAAGTCGAGGTAGGCCTTGCCGTCCTCGCTGTAGAGCCTGCTGCCCTGCGCCCGGTCGAAGACGACCGGCCACCCCCGGCTGTAACTGCGGACTTCTGATTCGAGCTCTTCGAAGATGCTCATAACGATTTCTTTCGCTCCTACTCGGCGAAATTGACGGGTTATTAGCGGCGCAACGGCCCGATGCGGTAAAGATCCTCGGGTTCGTGCGCCTCCCCCTGCGGAAAATCAGCGACTTCGAACAACCGGCGGTGTTCCAGATCCGCGTTCCAACGCTTCGCGAACGACTCGAAGAGACGGATCGACGCCGCGTTGTCCGGGGTGATCGTGGTTTCCAGGTACCGCACGCCCTCGCCGACCAGACGCGTGTACAGGCTGTCCAGCAACTGCCCGGCCAGGCCTTTTCCGCGTTGCGACGCGTCGACGGCGACCTGCCACACGAGCGCGGCGTCCGGTGCGGACGGCCTTCGGTAAGCGATCACGAATCCGACTGGCTCACCGTCGACGCGGGCGACGACCGAGGTCTCCGCGAAATCCTTGCACCACAACAGGTACGCATACGGCGAGTTGAGATCAAGCTTCTGCGAATCGCGTGCGATTCGCCAGAGAGCGGCACCATCGGCCTTGGTCGGGGATTCGATCAAGTGCTTTCCGGACATACTTTGGAAACGTAACAGAGAATTTTCGCGCCGCCAGCGATCCATGCCACGTCCACCGCCCTCACCAGGGACGACAGGGATACCCCGGTGAGGAGGACCACAAACATGTTTAGCGGGGGAAAGTTCTGGGCATGCGTGCGCCTGGGCCGCACGCCATCGGTATGCGACCTGTGACCCCAGACCATGGGCCTTCCGCGGCGCTACCGCAACTCCAGCGCCGGAAAATCGTGGTCTACCTGGGGTTCAGCGTGGACTGTCCGGACGCGACCGCCGCCGCTTCTTCCGCCCGAGCCCGGACAGCGGCGTCCAGACCGCCGGGAGCAGGAGCAGCGCGGTCACGGCGAGCCACCACAGCGGAGCCTGCCCGCGCCGCCAACCGTCCACAACGGTGCCGAGCCAGCCGAACAACGGCTGTGCGATGGGCGGCAGGAAAGCCGCGAACAGCAACGCGGCTATCACCAGCACACCCAGCACGGTGAGCACCATTCGCCACGTGCGCCTCAAGGTCAGCAGGCTCACCACGAGGAACACAAGTGCGCCGCCCGCCACCGGAAGGCCGAGCCATTGCAGGACGGATCCGCCCTCGCCGCTGAGCACGAACCCGGCGACCGCGGTGATGGCGGCGGCCAGCAGGTTCCATGGCCGGCCCAGCCGCGTCGCGCCTTGCGTGACCCACCACGAACTGCGGCTGCTGAGCTGCGCGAATTTCGCCAGCGGCTGGAGCGTTTTCGGAACCCGGGTGGCCGTGGAAGCGGCATTGAGCCCGGCCGCTCCGGCTTTGACAATCGTTTTGGTGAGCAGGGTACTGCCGAGTTCGCCCTCGAAACGTTCGGCGGAAACCTGACAGGCTTGGAAAGCGCGTTGCGCCGCGTCCTGCTGCCCGGAGTTTTCCGGCTGGGCAGCCGTTTCCCGTTCGAGCGGCCGGGCGGCCATCAGCTTCCGGAAACTCTCCGAAGCCTTTCCGTTGCCCTCCTTCGCATCCGCCTCGGCCTGGCTCGCGAGCACCGGCAGTTCCTCGCGCGCGATGGCCAGCTGCCGCGACTTCGCCAGCACCATCGACGTCACCGGAAGACTCGTCGGCACCTCCTTGCCGAAGTCGACCGGGGACAGATTCGCGTCCAGGCCGAGGAAAGCCAGTTCGTCGCCCAGTTGCGCGAGCAGCCCGGGCAGGTCCGAGGGCATCCCGTTGTCCGCGGGCGAGGGCGGCTCCCAGCCGATCTCGCGGAACGTCGTCCTTACCTGCTCCCGGAATTCCTCGGGGCCGACGATGTCGCGCAGCACCCGCAGGCGTTTCGGGTCGAGCAGGCACTGCATCAGCCAGCCCGCGCCGTCGATCCGGCCCCACATCCAGTCGTTCGCGCGCCAGGACGCCTTGTAGAACGCACCGAAGTTGTTCGCCTGAGTGCCGGTCAGCTTGTCCCGGCCGCGGGGGCGCGCCAGGTCCAGCAGCGTCCGGCTGTCCGCGCTCAGCTGCACCAGGTCGACGCGCTGGTCTACCGCCGGCGCTTCGGCAAGCAGCCCGCGCGTCGCCATGTGCAGCAGCAAAAACCGGGCCAGCACGAACCCGTCCGCGACGTCCGCGTTGTCCAAGCCGAACCAGTCCAGCAGCGCCGTCACCGTGTCGGCGGCATCCGCGGACCACTGATTTTCCTTGCCCGACAACGCTTGCAGCACCGGAGCGGCCGATCGCAGCGCGCCGGTCACCTCCGGCCACGCCTCGCGGACCGCGTCCGATGCCCCGAGATCCGCCCATTCGGCGGCGAGCTGACCGATCCAGTCCGGCATCGAGGTGCCGGACGGCGGCGGCTCGTGCCGGGCCACCCACGCGGACAGCCGCACGTCGCGAGCCGCACTCCGGCGGGCGGCGTGCATCTTCGCGCGGGCCTCGTTGAGCTGGGTCGCCTGATCGAGGTCCGGGCCCATCCGGAAGCCCGCGTTGATCAGCTGGATGCCGGTGGCGACCGCGTCTTCCAGCGTCGAGGTGCGGTAGCGGACCATCTCGCCGACCGTGACCGATTCGCCGGGCAGCGTGCTGGGAATCCCGCGGCGCAGTCCGTCGGCGGCGATGTCCTGCAGCAGCGCCGAATTCCCGGCTGCCCACCCACTGTCCTCATCGGACAGTTCGTAACGCCGGGTGACCGCGCGGACCAGGTCGGCCGCGACGAGCGCGACCCGGCGGTCGAGGTACGCCCGGTGCACCCGGTCGTCCACCAGCTGCCCGCCGCGCAGGCCGAGCGACGCGAGCGCGACCCGGGTGTCCCTGGCGCGCGTGACGGCGGAGTTGTGCCTGCTCAATTCCTCCAGCTCGACGCTGATGGTCTGGCTCATGATCGTGGAAGCGACCTTCGCCAGCGCGGTGCCGAGCATCGGCGGCTCAGCCGGGTCGCAGGTCATCGGCTTGGCTTCGCCGTCGACCGTCGGGACGACGTACAGCAGCAGCCGCCGCACATCCGTCGACGACGAGCGTTCGAAGATCTCCCGCAACGCGGGCCGCAGCGGTTTGTTCACCAGCACGCCGCCGTCGGCGAGCCAATGCGAACGCACCAGCTCCGTGTAGTCGGTCATGTCCGGATGCAGCCGGTCCGCCGCCTCGGGGCCGATCGGCATGCGCGACAGCTCGAACGCGCCGGGGAAGGACGCGCTCGACCGGGCGGCGAGCGCGAGCGGACCGTGCACCTGGTTGTTCCACAATGGACCGTCGAAGCGGAACAGCATCCGATGTTCGGTGTCCCGCACCCGGTTTCCGAGCGCGTCGTCGTACTGCGTGGTCTCGCCGTCGAGCATGGTTCCGGTGAGCAGCACGGTCACGTCCGGCGGCTCGGTGGGCACGACACCGGATCCGGTGATGTCGTGCATCGCCTGGACGAGGCCGCCGAGCAGCACCTTGTCGCCGTTCAGCACCGAACGCGGCCGCGTCTCGCCGGGGTCGCGGATCAGATTCTCCAGCGACCCGGCGGAGAACCAGGTGTCGCGCAAGATCGCGGGCGTCGACCGGTACGCCTCGGCCAATCCGAGACACGCGGCGTTGATGCCGCCCGCGCTCGTCCCGGTGAGCACGTCCAGGCGCACCGAAGCGTGCAAAAGGTCGAGCAGTTTCCGATAGCCGTTACCTTCGCTCGGCGTGCGCGAAGCGTGCAGCAACGCCGACGTCTCGGTAGCGACTCCCCCCATCCACACTGCCAGGCTGGATCCCCCCACCATGGCCATCGCGATCCGGATTTCCTGCGGCCACGGCACCGCCGTCTCACCCATGAGGGTCAGTCTCCCGGCCCGGCCCGCTCCTCCACAAGGGGGGCGGATTCAGGAGGCGAGGTGCTCCAGCACCAGAACCTGCGCCTCGCCGACCGCGAACCCGAGCACCGCGCCGGTCGCGATGAGAATCCATTCGTCCTGCTGGAAAGCCGGGCGCAGCAGCTGCTCGAACTCCTCGGGCGACAATTCCTTCATCTTGCCGACCAGGACGTTCCGGATGTCCATCGCGTCGGTGGCGTAATCCTCGATGTAGCGCATGGTGTCCGGCAGCCGGGTCATGATCTGCTCGGAGATGGCGAGCTTCATGTCCTGGTAGCGGCGGCTGCCGATGGCGAAGACCAGCAACGGTTTCGCGACGTTCGCCGCCCGGCCCAGCTCTCGGTCGAGCTGCCGCTGGATGAGCGCGAGCACGCGGTCGGAAAGCGGGCCCTGCAGCACCGCCTCGATGACGTTGTGCGGCGTGATGATTTCTTTCGCGATCAACTCGCCGTACGCCTCGGCGACCTCCGCGCGCCGCTTGAGGAACAGGCCCTGCCAGGTGACGCCGAAGTATTTCTTGGGCTCCAGCGGGTAGAAAATCATCCGCAGCGCGAGCCAGTCGGTGAACCAGCCGGTGAAGAGACCGAACAGCGGCATGATCGGCGGGAATTTGAACAGCACCCACGCGACCATCTGGATCACGCC
Organism: Amycolatopsis sp. A1MSW2902; assembly: GCF_017312175.1. Taxonomy (NCBI): domain Bacteria; kingdom Bacillati; phylum Actinomycetota; class Actinomycetes; order Pseudonocardiales; family Pseudonocardiaceae; genus Amycolatopsis; species Amycolatopsis sp. A1MSW2902. Next base: position 8,074,433 of record NZ_QJPO01000001.1, on the reverse strand, counting down.
GATCAGGCCGCCGAACACCAGCCCGGAACGCGCGATGAACTTGAACTCCTCCGCGCCCGCTTCCTGGAAGATCCGGTTGAGCAGCCGTTTGTCCTTGACGAGGCTGGTGACCACCATGCCCTTGAGGTCGAACACACTGTCCACATCGGACTGGATGAGTTCGAGCACCGCCTTGACCATGTGCGGCGATTCGGCCTGCACGCGCTGGATCACCAGCCGCTGCACGCCGACCGGCAGCGACTCCCACAGGCCCGGCTGGTAGTGCCCGGCCACCTCGCGCACGATGTCCTCGACCGCCGCGAGCAGCGGTTTCTCGATTTCCTTCGCGATCCGGTCCGCGTCGAGCCTGGCGACGACCTCGGCCGGTTTGATCAGCTGCTCGGTCATCGTGTCGCAGGCGATGCTCGCCATCCGCGCGGCCCGTTTGGGCACGATGCCCTGCCAGCCGAAGACCGGCTTGACGCCGATGAACTCGACCGGCTGGAACATCATCCGGATCGCGACCAGCTTCGTGCCGTACCCGATCAGCGCGGCGACGATCGGGATGGAGACATACAGCGGCCAGTGCCGGACGAAATCGTCGAGGAGCCTCGAGACGAACTCGCCCATCGGGGTCAGCCCAGGCTCGGGTCGCAGGCCTGCCAGAACTGCGCGCCGAGCCGCGAGACGTGGATGGTGCGGCGGATGATCTTGATCCGCTTCACCTGCTTCTCCACCTCGCGGACCGACTCGTCGGTCAGCAGGATCTCGTACTGCGTCTCGAGCGAGGGCACCTCCTCGTCCAGTTCGACCAGCCCGAGGCCGATCAGCCGGGTCACGTAGCCGGGCACCTGGTCCGGCAGCGACACCCCGGCCGCCTTGCCGACCGTCGAGGCGTTGCGCAGCACGATCCGGCCGGTGCCGCCGATGGCGCTGCGCTCGGCGACGTCGATCGCGGGGAACGGGGAGCCGTCCGACAGCGCGGAGAGGATGCGCGCCTCGTCGGGCGTGAGCTGGCGGAGAATGATCGCGTACAGGTATTCGCGGGCGCGCTCGCGGCCGAAGCCGATGGAGTGGTTGAGCAGTTCGGCCATCGCCGCGCGCAGCGGTTCGACGTGGTCGCGGGCGGGCACCAGCGTCACGGTCGTTTCGACGGCGCGGCTGCCGACGTCGGCCCGGTTCATCGCGGACGCCGCGGTCAGCGCCGCGTGATAGGGATCGTCGACCTCGTCGAGGCGGCGGCGCAGTTCGCTCAGCAGCCCGCGTTCGACCTGCTTGAGGCCGCGTTCGGCGGTGTCGATCCCGGGGAGTTTGCGGGTCAGGTCGAAGCCGGTGCGCGCCGCCCATCCGGCGAGCTGGCCTGCCCGGCGGGCCAGGTTGGCCACGTCCTCGGCGGTGCCCCGGCCGTTCGGTCGCTGGTAGTCCACGGGCTGCTCCCCTCACTGTTCGCGCTGATGCTACCTGCGAGTAGGCCGAATGGCCCTGTGATGCCTTGCCGGTGGGTGTTGGATGACGCGCATGACCGCGCCGTGGGGACCGCCGATCGACGTGCTGCCGCTGCTCGTGCGAGAGGAACAGGCGCTGATCGGGGTTCTCTCCGACCTCCGGACGCCCGAATGGGCCCTGCCCGCGCTCGGCGAGTGGACGGTGCACGACCTGACCGCGCACATCCTGGGGCTGAAGCTCAGGCGGCTCTCGCGGGATCGGGACGGCCACCTCGGCGAGGGGACGTCCTGGATCTCCGCCTGCCGGCAACTGTCGCCGGAGGTGCTGTTCGCGATGCTCGTGGACAGCACGACGCAGCTGACCGAACTGTGGAAGCACCGCGACCTGGACGAACCAGCCGCGATGCCGACGTGGCTGACGGTCGCTCGCGATTACGCGGAGCAGTGGGTGCTCCAGCAGCAGATCCGGGAGGCGGTGGCAGCTCCGCTGCTCGACGAGCCGGAGTTCCGGACGCCGGTGGTGGACACGTTGCTGCGTTCGCTGCCGCAGACATTGCGGGCGGTGCCCGCGCGGGCCGGACGTCAGGTGGCGTGTTCGGTGGAGGGGGCCGGGCGGTGGACGCTCCGCGCTACCGCGGTGGGCTGGACGATCGACCGCGGTGCGGCGACGTCACGGTCTCCGCTCGCGGCTTTGGCGACCGACGCGGACGCGTTCTGGCGGCTGTGCAGCGGGACGTTGCCCGCAGTGGAAGCGGACGCGCGAGTGCAGGTCAGCGGGGATCCCGCGGTGTGCGAGATCCTGCTGAGCCTGCGGGCTCGCGAGCCCTTCACCGCCGACGCCGCGCCTGCTTCCTGAGCTGCAGGATCCGCGCCCCGCCGATCAGCGCGACCAGCGCCGCGCCCGCGATCGCGGCGAACAGCATCGCCACCGCGAGCGGCATGCTGCCGGACGCGCCGAGGAAGTGGACGGTCGCCGTGTCCAGGTTCTGCAGGATGAACACCAGCAGGAACGCCAGCACGACGATCGCCACGATCACGGCGATCCAGGTGCCGCTGATCCGGGTGGATTTGACCTTGCCGCGGCGGCCCGCGGGTTTCGCGGCGGACGGCCGCGGTCCGGGTTCGGCTCCCGGTGCGGTGCCCGGGGCGGCGTGGTCGAGTGCGCCGGGCACCTCAGTGCCCGGCGCCTCGGGAATTTCCGATTTCGCGGCCTCGTCGGGACCGTCGTTTCGCGCGTGGGACATATCGTGATTGTCCGCCCACTCGCCGTGATGCGCTAATTCAGCGCTTGGCGTCGACCTCGCGCAGCACCCGCAGCGTGTTGCGGCCGGCGAGTTTCGCGCAGTCCTCGTCGCTCCAGCCGCGTTCCATCAGGGCGGCGATGAGCACCGGGTACTTCGACACGTCCTCGAGGCCTTCGGGCAGTTCGCCGACGCCGTCGTAGTCGCCGCCGAGCCCGATGTGGTCGATCCCGGCGACCTCGCGCGCGTGCTCGATGTGCACGACGACGTCCGCGATCGTCGACTTCGGCTTGGGCGGCGCGTCCCAGGTCTTGGCGAACCGGCCGCGCTGGCCGAGGTCGAGGAATTCCTGCCCGGCGGCGGTCATCGCGTCCCGGAGCTGGTTGTCCCACTCGGTGACCGCGGCGGAGATGAAGGCGGGCACGAAGGTGATCATCGCGACGCCGCCGTTGCCGGGCAGCTGGGCGAGGACGTCGTCGGGGATGTTGCGCGGATGGTCGTTGACCGCGCGGCACGACGAGTGGCTGAAGATCACCGGCGCGCTCGACACCTCGAGCGCGGCGCGCATGGTGCTCGGCGCGACGTGGGAAAGGTCGACCAGCATGCCGATCCGGTTCATCTCGCGTACGACCTCGCGGCCGAACTCGGTGAGCCCGTCGTGCTCGGGTTTGTCGGTTCCGGAGTCGGCCCAGGTGGTGTTGAAGTTGTGGGTCAGCGTCATGTAGCGGACGCCGAGCCGGCGCAGAATCCGCAGCACCCCGAGGGATTCGGCGATGCTGTGCCCGCCCTCGGCCCCGAGCAACGACGCGATCCGCCCGTCCGCGAACGCCGCCTCGGCCTCGTCGGCCGTGGTGACCAGCCGCAGCCGTTCGGGGTAGCGCTCGGCGAGCTGGTAAACCACCTCGATCTGTTCCAGCACCGCGGTGACCGCGCTGTCGCCTTTGAACTCGCACGGGACGTACACCGACCAGAATTGCAGGCCCAGCTTGCCTTCGGCGAGTTTGGGGAAGTCGGTGTGCAGCGTCGGCTGCGGCACCGTGAGATCCACGCCGGCCACCGCCTCGACCGGGTTCGGCCCGGCTTTGTCGCGGAGCGCCCATGGCAGGTCGTTGTGTCCGTCGGCGAGGATCGTGGAGGCGAGCAGGTCTTGCGCGCGGGTCAGCTCGGTCATGCCTCGACCCTAGCGAGCCAGGCCTTCGCCGCGCTTATTCCTTCGACGGTCACCTGATGCCCTCCCGGCCAGCGGTGCGTCGCCACGTCCGCATGCCGCTCGCGAAACTGGCGGACGAGTTCGTCGTTGGCGGGCAGCGGAGCCATCGGGTCGTGCTCGCCGTTGGAAAGGAATATGCGAGTTCCGGTGAGATCAAGGCTCGGCAATTCCGGCAATGGAGACATCGACGAGAACAGAATCGCTTCCCGGAGCACGTCCGGCCGGGTGAGCGCTACCGCCGCCGCGATATTCGCCCCATTCGAAAACCCGACCGCCACCGCCCGGCCGAACCCGTACTTTTCCCGGGCGTCGTTGAGGAAATCCGCCAGCTCGTCCGCCCGCGCCCGGACGTCCTCGTGATCGAACACGCCCTCCGACAGCCGCCGAAACCACCGCGCCGCCCCATTTTCCGAAACCGGCCCGGTCGGCGCGAGCGTTGCCGATTCCGGACTCAGTTCGTGCGCCACACTGAGCAAATCGTCTGGACCACCGCCGGTTCCGTGCAGGAGAACAAGCACCGGGAGATCCGGGTCGCCCTCGATGTACCGGTGCATCATCGTCGCTCCTCTGTGGACACCGCTTCCTTCATTGTCCAGGGTAACTTCTCGCGCGCAAGATGTATTCCGGGTAGACTCCGGCAGATGACCCCGGATCCGCAGACGGACGACGACGAGATCGTGACGTGGTGGGGCCTCGTGATCGAGGGCTATCTGGCCACACAGAACGCACTGATGGGGGAAATCGCCGACCGGTTCGGCCTGGCCCCCGCGTCGTTCGACATCCTGCTGCGCCTGGTGCGGTCGCCGGAACACCGCATGCCGATGACCCGCCTGGCCACCGAAGCCGCCCTGTCGAGCGGAGGCTTCACCAAGGTGGCGGACCGCCTGGTCGCCGCGGATTTGATCTGCCGCATCCCGAGCCCGGAAGACCGCCGGGTCACGTTCGCCTCCCTGACCGAGCACGGGTTGGAGGTAGCGCTCAAGGCACGAGCCGCGTGCGCGGAAATCTTGCGCCGGATCGTGCTGACGCCGCTGGGTCCGGATGCGGAGGGGTTGGCGGAGGCGATGCGGACACTTCGTTCGGTGAACGGGTGAGCCGGGTCATGGATAACTGAAGCCCTCGGCCTCCAGCCGACGGCGGAGGACCGTCAAGCAGCGGTGTCGGATTCGGCTCACGCTCGACGGCGAGATGCCCAGTTCGGCGGCCAGCTGGTCGTGCCGCAGCTCCGGGCAGTGCGCCAGCAGGAGCAGCATCCTCCGGTGGCGTTCCGGGAACTTCTCCACCGCTCGCCACAGCGCAGCCGCCAACTCTCCGGCCAAGGTCTTCGCCTCGGGTGACTCCGTCGGTTCGTGCGCGTCCAGGCACGCGTCGTCGACCAGTTGCACCCGCGCGCGATTTTCGGCAGCACGGAGCGCGTGCCGCCGCGCGACGGTCGTCAGCCAACCGGCCAGGCCGTTCGGATCCTGCAAGTCCGGCTGGCGGCTGAGCAATTCCAGCCAGGCCGTTTGGCAAGCGTCGTCCACCTCGGCGCGAAATCCCGGGTTCGCGCCGACGATCCGGTTCATTCTCGTCGACAGACGGCGTACTTCGTCCTCGTTCCGCATTCCTTGCACGGGAACGCTGACGGGCCGGGCGGCTCGGCGGATCCGTTTCAGCAGCGCGGATGCCGGATTGAGTGATCAACTTCGTCCGGATGTATCCAGGGGCGGGCACGCGTCTCGGGCTCACAGAGACACCCGCGGCAGGTCGACAAATCGATGCAAGGCAACGGCGCACATTGCCAGCCACGCCGAGCCAAAACCGCCCATCAAGCCAGTCGCATCAAGCCAGCGACGTCAAGCCCGCGCGACAGCCTCCGCATAAGCGGCCGCCAAGCGTTCCGTTGCTGTCGGTCCGTCGCCGTCCGGCCGAGGGACCCCAAGATGCCTCTCCCGCAACTCAGCCATGAACTCTTCCCACAGCGCCGGACCACCAGCCTCCAGCAGTTCCGCTCGCACGCGCAATTCCGGCGTCGTCGGCCGGTGCCGCAAACCCCAGCTTCCCAGCGCTACCAAAACCGGCACCAGCTGGATCGCCGCTTCGGTCAAGCTGTACGTCGCGCGCTGTCCGCGACCGGCCGAATCTCGGGTGAGCAAACCGGCTTCGGTGAGCGTGCGCAGGCGGTCGGCGAGGATATTCGACGCGATTCCTTCTTCCGACTGCGACTGCAATTGCCGGAAATGCCGCCGGTCGCCGAACATCACGTCGCGCAGGACCAGCAGGCTCCAGCGGTCGCCGACGACCTCGATCGCGGCGTTGATCGGGCACCCCGAGCGCGGGCCGTCCGGCATCGCATACCTCCTCCAAACCACTTGCACTTTACCATCGCCTCCGGCATAGTGCTTGCAAAAGACAAGCAGGGAGTATCGATGCTGGTACGCGTCCAGTGCTTCAACGTTTCCGCCGACGGCTACGGGGCCGGTCCGGATCAAACGCTCGAGCAGCCGTTCGGTCATCCGAACCCGGGACCGCTCTTCGCCTGGGCCGGGGCCACCGCCAGCTGGCCGATGCGCGGCGAACCCGGCGGCACTCGCGGGCTCGACGACTACTTCACCCGGGACATGCACCGCGGTGACGTCGGCGCGGAAATCATGGGACGCAACAAGTTCGGCCCCCACCGCGGCCCGTGGGAGAACCACGACTGGCAGGGCTGGTGGGGCGACGAGCCCCCGTTCCGCACGCCGGTCTTCGTCCTCACCCACCACGAACGCCCGTCGATCACCTTGGGCCAGACCACTTTCCACTTCCTCAATACAACCCCGGAGGAAGCACTCGCGCAGGCGAAGAAAGCCGCCGGCGACAAGGACGTGCGCATCGGCGGCGGCGTTAACACAGTGCGGGAATTCCTCGAAGCCGGTCTCATCGACACGCTGCACATCGCCGTCTCGCCGGTCGAACTCGGTTCCGGGGAACGACTTTGGACCAGCCCGGACGAGCTGACCGACCGCTACCACCTGGAGAAAATCCCCAGCCCCAGCGGAGTCGTGCACCACCTGTTCTGGCGCAAATAGACTCAGCGCAAGCCGGGCATCAGCCGTAACGCGTTGCCGGACAGCACCCCGTCCAGCACCTCCGCGGGCAACCCCAAATCGGCGACCGCGCGGACATTCACGGCGGTTCCCGGCACCCCCGGCCAGTCCGTGCCGAAGATCCATTTCCGGGCCAACCGCACGAGATCGAACCGCGCGTAATACTCCGGCAGTTTCTTCGGCGGCAGCCCGGCGAGGTCGAGCCACACGTTCGGCCTCGCCTGGGCCATGAACGCCGCCACGTCGTACCACCAGCCCCGGCCGCCGTGCGCGAACACGAAGTTCACCGACGGGAAGTCTTCGACCACATCGGACAGCAGCGAAGGATCCCCATAGCTGGCACGGGATCCGGGAAACACCGACAGTCCGGAGTGGAGGATCACCGGCACCCCGCGTTCGGCGCACAAGGCGTAAACCGGGTACAGCTCCTTGTCCGCCGGGGAAAACGCGCCGTGCACCGGGTGAATCTTCAACGCCACCGCACCCAGCGCGAGCTGCCGTTCCACCTCGTCGACCAGCGGATGGTGCAGATGCGGGTTCACGTTGGCCACCAACCGAAACCGCTCGGGGTTGTATGCGACCAACGGGAGATTGTCTTCAATCGCCTGGATACCAGTAGCCCGCGGACTGTATTCGCAAAACAGCAGCACGCGGTCGACGCCCTCCTGCGCCATGAGGTCGTCCATCGCCGCGGGGATCACCGCGCCGTCCGCGTCGTACACCGTGCGCCACGGGTACTCGCCGGCGAAGTCGCGCGCCCAGTCCAGCCACGCGGGTTTGAGCGTGGGCAGCCGCGGGGTGTGCACGTGGGCGTCCACCACGAAATGCTCGTCGATCATGCCGGCCAGTCGATCACAATTGCGGCTGCGGCACGAGCAGCGACTCGCGCACCATTTCGCGGATCACGTTCCGCCGGATCTTCCCGGTCGCGGTCTTCGGCAGTTCGGCCATCTCGACCACTCCGCGCGGCCGCTTGAACGCCGCCAAGCCCTCCCGGCAAAACTCGATCAGCTCCTCAGCATCCACAGTGGACGAGGGGGCGGCGACGACGCAGGCCACCGGTTTGTCCAATCCGTCCTCGTCCGGCGCGGCGACCACCGCTACCTCGGCAACCGCCGGATGTTGCAGCAGTCGTTCCTCCACTTCGGACGGAGAAACCCAAATCCCGCCCGCCTTCAGCATGTCCCCAAACCTGCCTAGACACGTATACGTGCCATCCGAGTTGCGCACGTAGCTGTCCCCGGTCCGCAGCCACGGGCCCTGGAAAACCTGTTTCGTAGTCTCGTATCGCGCCCAATACCCAGTCGCGATGGACGGACCGGACACGAACAGCTCACCCGGCCGTCCCGCTTCCGAAATCACCGCGCCTTGCTCGTCCCGGAGCTCGACGGAGTACCCCGGCACCGCCACCCCGGTGCTGCCCGGTCGCACCGCACCCGGCTGGTTGGACAGGAAAATGTGCAATGCCTCGGTCGACCCGATCCCGTCCAGAATCTCGACCCCGAACCGTTCGCGGAACCGCGTGAACAGCGCCGACGGCAACGGCTCCCCAGCCGAGACCGCGTACCGCACCGAGGAGAACGAGTCGTCCGGCACGTCGCTGGCCAACAGCGCCGCATAGAACGTCGGCACTCCGAAGAACAACGTCGGACGGTCCGCCCGCGCCCGCGCGGCGATGATCCCCGGCGTCGGACGGGCCGGTTCCAGCAGCGTCGTCCCTCCACAAGAGAGCGGGAAGAACGCCGAATTCCCGAGACCGTAAGCAAAGAATAACTTGGGCACCGACAGGAACCGGTCCGAAGAGGACACTCCCAGCACCTGCGCGGCGTAAGTCGAGCACACCGCGCGAATGCTCCCGTGCCGGTGCATCGCGCCCTTCGGCTTACCGGTCGTACCCGACGTGTACAGCCACAGCGCGGGCGAATCCTCCCAGGTCGGCGCGGCCACGACGTCGTCCGTCGGGGTCAGCGGCCACCGGTGCGTCCGCACCCCGGCGGGGAATTCCGCCGGGTCCGCCCGGTCGAGCACGACGTCGGTCACCTCGGGCGCCCCGGTCAGCGCGCCCGCCGCCTGCGCGGAAAACTCCCCGGACACGCACAGCACCCGCGCCCGCGAATCGGCGAGCACCTGGCCCAGTTCCAGCCCGGTGACCATAGTGGACACCGGCACCGCGACCGCGCCGACGAGCATCGCGCCGAGGATCCCGCTCAGCAGTTCGACGTCGTCGACCATGCAGAACATGACCCGCTCTTCCGGACGCACGCCGAGCGCGCGCAGTCCGGACGCGACCCGGTGGGTCTCGGCGGCGAGTTCGCCGTAGCTGAGCGTGCGCCGCGGCGAAACGACCGCGAGCGCGTCCGGACGGCCTTGGCCGAGCAGGTACTCCGCGGCGTTGAAGTTCGCGGGAACCGTCATCGGTGCCCCCTCAGGTGAGGTACACGTACTCGTAGTCGAAAGGTTTGCCGTTGATGCCCTGCCTCGGCGGCGCGACCCAGCTGGCGATCTTCCCGCGCTCGTACACCGGGTGCATGAGCGACCGGACGAACGTCAGGTCCTCGGCCGTCGGCAGCCACTTGTGCCGCGCTGCCTCCCACGTCGCCTCGTCGACGATGCTGCCGTCCGGAGTGACGTGGTGGCCGGAGTTTATGCCCACCTCGCGGTTGAAACCAGGGTGCGGCAACGCGAACCGGAAGTCGATGCCCGCGTCGCCGAGGATCTTGTTCCACCGGTTGACCCCGGTCTGGCAGTCCGCGGTGTACTCGCCGCGCAGGTCGAGATTGAGCAGCAGGATGGCCTGCAATTCCTCGGACGTCCAGGTCCCGTCGTCGCGCGGACGCTCCAGCAGGCGGCTGTCCTCGGTGAGTTTGTGGTCGTCCTTGCGCCGCGTCTCCTGCCAGCGGCCCTTGAGCCCCGCGGTGTAGTAGTTCGCCGCGTTGGTCGACGTTTCACTGCCGAACAGGTCGAGCGACACGGTGTAGTGGAAGTTCAGGTACCGCTGGATCACGTCCAGCGGGATCCCGCCGTGCGACGCGATGTCGTACGTGTCGTGCTCGCGGATGAGCTCGGCGCTGCGCTGCACCACCCGGTCGACGCCGGTGGTGCCCACCATCATGTGGTGCGCCTCCTCCTTGAGCATGAACTCGCAGGTGCGCGACAGCGGGTCGAACGAGCTTTCCTTCAACGTGCCGAGCTGGTATTTCCCATCGCGGTCGGTGAAGTACGTGAACATGTAGAACGCGAGCCAGTCGGCCGTTTCCTCGTTGAACGCGCCGAGGATGCGCGGCGCGTCCGGACTGCCGGAGTTGCGCAGCAGCAGCCCCTCCGCCTCGTCCCGGCCTTCGCGGCCGAAGTACGCGTGCAGCAGGTACACCATCGCCCACAGGTGCCGCCCCTCTTCCACATTCACCTGGAAGAGATTGCGCAGGTCGTACAGCGACGGCGCGGTGAGCCCGAGCAGGCGCTGTTGCTCGACCGACGCCGGTTCGGTGTCGCCCTGGATCACGATCAGCCGCTGCAGGTCGGCCCGGTATTCGCCGGGCACCTGCTGCCACACCGGTTCGCCGGCGTGCTCGCCGAACCCGATCCGCCGGTCCGGTTCCCGTTCGGCGAGGAAGATGCCCCAGCGGTAGTCCGGGACGTTGACGTGATCGAAATGCGCCCAGCCGTCGCGGCCGACGCTCACCGCGGTGCGCAGGTAGACGCCCTCGGTTTCCAGCGTGGGACCCATCTCGCCCCACCAGTTCATGAACTTCGGCTGCCAGCCCTCCAGCGCGCGCTGGAGCCTGCGGTCGTCGGCGAGCTGGACGTTGTTCGGGATTTTGGCGTCGTAGTCGATCTTTTCGGGCATCGGTTCAGACCCGCTTCCTGTCGAAGACCGCCTTCTGCCCGGTGCCGTACCGGCGCAGCGCGCCGTCGGGCCCGGAGGCGTTCGGTCGGGTGAAGATCCAGTTCTGCCAGGCGGTCAGCCGCCCGAAGATCTTGGTTTCGATCGTTTCCGGGCCGACGAACCGGTGGTTCGCCTCCATCCCGGTGAGCGCGTCGGGCGACAGCGAGGCGCGGCCTTCCAGCGCGATCCGGATCTCGTCCTCCCAGTCGAGGTCGTCCGGCGCGTCGGTGACCAGGCCGAGTTCGACGGCTTCGGCGGCGCTCAGCGCACGGTCGCGTTCGCGGGCCAGCCACGTCAGGTGGTCGTCGTCGCCGTAGAACCGCGACTGGAGCCGGGACAGTCCGTTGCCCATCGGGAACACGCCGAAGTTGGCTTCCGACAAGGTGATCGACGCGCGTTCCGGCGAGTCCTCGTCGTCGATCGGCGGCCCGTCCAGCAGGTACTGCCGGTCCGCCGCGAAGGCCAGTTCGAGCAGGCTGCCCGCGAAGCAGCTGCCCGGTTCGATCAACGCGATCAAGGTGCGGCTGGTGACGTCCAGCCGCTTCAGCGTGCGCTTGTAGTAGTGCAGGATTTCGTTGCTCAGCCAGTCTTTCCCGCTGAGCACGACCTCCTCGTGCGCGAGCACCTGCTCCGGGTCGCCTTCGGTGCGCAGCACCCAGGTGCCCAGTTCCGGGTCGTTCGTGCGCAGCCGCAGGATCGCGTCGTCCAGTTCGCGGGTCAGCCGCAACAGCCAGCCGTCGAGTGCCGGTTCCCCGTCCGGGCCGAGCACGGTGAGCGTGACCAGCGAGTTCGGCCGGTCGTACGCGATCCGGACGTGCCGGTACTCGATGCCGTCGTCGGTCACCGACGGCTCCAGCGGGGCCAGTTCGATCCCCTGCTCAGCGGGCAGCCGGTCGGATTCGGCGGCCAGTTCGTGCGCCCGCGACAGCACCTTCTCGCGGAACCCGACGCGCGGCACCAGCTCGTCCACTAGCCGCCAGTCGACCGCGGTCTTGCCCTTGACCCCGTCCGGCCGCGTCGCGAACACGTCCGCGAGATCCCGGCGGACGCGCCGTTTGTCGACCACGCGGGTGAGCCCGCCGGTGCCGGGCAGCACGCCGAGCAGCGGCACCTCGGGCAACGCGACGGTGGACGAGTTGTCGTCGACCAGCAGGATCTTTTCGCAGGCCAGCGCGATCTCGTAGCCGCCGCCGGCGCAGCTGCCGTTCACCGCCGCGACGTAGGTCTGGCCGGAGAACTCGGTGGCGTCCTCGATGCCGTTGCGGGTCTCGTTGGTGAACTTGCAGAAGTTCACCTTCCACTCGTGCGGCGACGCGGCGAGCATCCGGATATTGGCCCCGGCGCAGAACACCTTGTCCTTGGCGCTCGTCACGATCACTGCGCGCACCTGCGGATGTTCGAACCGCAGCCGCTGCGTCGCGTCGTAGAACTCGATGTCGACGCCGAGGTCGTACGAGTTGAGCTTCAGCTCGTATCCGGGCACGAGGCCGCCCTGTTCGTCGACGTCCATCTCCAGCCAGGCGACCTCGCCGTCGACGGTCAGCCGCCAGTGCCGGTAAGTGTCCGGATGCCGCTCGAACGTGACAGGTGTGGTGGTGGTCACGCCCTCGATTGTCTACATGGTTTCAACGAACGTCAATGTTGTGTAGACATTTGCCCGGCAACGCTCACCCGGTTGAGCCGCATGGCTGCCCAGCACACGAATACCCACAACGCGAACGCCGCGAACGTGTCGGTGAAGATCGTCGCGAACCAGAACGCCGGGACCTGCGGCACGCCGACGAGGAAATGCCCCGCGCTCGCCAGCCCGGACAGCGAGTAGACCAGCAGAAACGCCAGCGAACGCCAGTACCGGCCCTGCCGGTAGGCGCGATAGCCGAGCACGCCGAACGCGGTGAAGACCACCCAGCTGATCGCCACCACGATCTGCGTGACGGGCACGCTGATCCCCGGCACCTGCGGGTAGTCCGCCGCGCGCACGACGTTGTGGGTGTAGTGCAGGACCGTGCTGACCAGCGTGAACGCCAGGATCAGCCGCAGCGGGCCGAGCCCCCTTGCGCGCAGAACGTCCATACCGCTCGCCCCCTTGCGATTTGATAGATCGCTCTAGCGGGAGCGTACCCGGACGGCGGCGACCGGCCAAGCCGTGCGCGAAACTGGAGCCATGACCGAGCAGACCATCGAGGCCGACGGCATCACCCTGTGCCACGAATCCTTCGGCGATCCGGACGCGCCGCCGTTGCTGCTGGTGATGGGCCTCGCCGCGCCGATGATCTGGTGGGACGACGAGTTCTGCGCCCAGCTCGCCGAGGCCGGTTTCCACGTGCACCGGTTCGACAACCGCGACGTCGGACGTTCGCAGTGGTGGACCGGCCGGGCCAGCCTGCCGCTCGCGTACTTCCTGCGGTCCGCGCCGTACTCCCTCGGCGACCTGGCCGACGACGCGGGCAAACTGCTCGACGCACTGGGCATCGAGCGCGCGCACGTCGTCGGCACGTCGATGGGCGGGATGATCGCGCAGGAGTTCGCGATCCGGCATCCGCAGCGCGTCCGGACGCTGACCTCGATCATGTCGACCACCGGCGCACGGACCGTCGGCCTGCCCAGCCCGCGGGCCGCGCTCGCGATGCTGGCTCCGGGACCGCGCACGCGCGAGGACTACGTGATGCAACTGGTGCGCACGTCAAAGCTGATCGGCTCGCGCGAGTACCTGTTCGACGAGGAGCATTTCCGCCAGCGCGCGGAACGCACGTACGACCGCGGCCTCAACCCGGCGGGCGTGTTCCGGCAGCTCGCCGCGATCCTGTCCTCCCGCGACCGGACCGCCGATCTGCGCCGGCTTTCCGTGCCGTCCCTGGTGATTCACGGTACGGCCGATCCGCTCGTGCACGTGTCCGGCGGCCGCGCGACGGCCCGCGCGCTGGGTGCGGACCTCGACCTCATCCCGGGGATGGGACACGACCTGCCGCGCGAGGTGTGGCCGCGAGTGATCGCCGGGATCAAACGGCTCGCTACCCGCTGATCGTCACCGAGCCCAGGTTCGAGAAGTGCGCGGCGACGCGGGAGCCGGGGCGCAGTTCGACGGCGTCGGTCATCCCGCCGGTCAGCACGAGCCAGCCCGCCTCCAGCGCCAACCCGCGTGCGGCCAGCGAATTCGCCGCCAGCGCCAACGCCTCGGCCGGGTGCCCCTGCACGGCGGCACCGGTCGCGGTGTCGACGATCTGACCGTCCACTTCGAGCAGCGCGGCCTCCAGTGAAAGGTCCAAAGAGGACGGTGGACGGCCGACCGAGCCGAGCCCGAACAGCGCCGACGAACCGTTGTCCGCGACGACGTCCGGCAACGTGAAACGGTAGTCGCGGTAACGGCTGTCGATGATCTCGATTCCGCCGTACACCTGGGAAACCGCCGCGAGCGCGGTGGCCGCGGTGACGCCAGGACCGGCGAGCCGCTCGCCGAGCACGAACACCAGTTCCGGTTCCGCGCGCGGGTGGATGAGCTGCGGCGTCGGCGCGCCCGCGGGCAGCACCATCGCGTCGGTCAGCCACGCGAGCAGGGGTTCTTCGACGCCCATCCGCTGCTGCTTCGCGCGCGACGTGAGCCCGAGCTTCACCCCGATCAGCGTCTCGCCGCGTTCCTGACGCAGCCGCAGAGCCTCGTCCTGGATCGCGTACGCCGTGGCGAGGTCGAGGTCTGCCCACGTGTCGGTGAGCTGCGCGCCTTCGTCCGTCCGGTTGAGCAAATCCTGCGCGGCGGCAACGATTTCGGCGGTCACTTGTCCTCCTCCGGCGCGAACACCGCGGTCACACTGCCCAGTCCGGCCATGGTCGCCACGACAGTGTCGCCGGGGCGGACGGTCTGCGCGGCGGTCATCGAACCGGGCAGCACGACGTGGCCGGGCTCCAGCGTCACGCCGAGCGGGCCGACTGTGTTGGCCAGCCAGACCAAGGCGTTGATCGGCGAACCCAGCACCGCACCGCCCGCGCCGGTGGCCGCGAGCTGGCCGTTGACGTGCAGCGTGCAGCCGGCGAGCCGCAGGTCGACGTCGCGCAGATTGGTCGGGCTGCTGCCGAGGATGACGCCACCGGACGACGCGTTGTCCGCGACGGTGTCGAAGATCGAGATTTTCCAGTCGCGGACCCGCGAGTCGACGATCTCCAGCGACGGAAGCACGAAGTCGACCGCGCGGACGGCGTCGGCGACGGTCACGCCCGGACCGCGCAGCGGCGCGCCGAGCACGAACGCGATCTCCGGTTCGATGCGCGGCTGCAGGAACCGCGTCGTCGGGATCGGCTGGTGTTCGAGCAGGAACATCGAGCTGGTGAGGTGCCCGAAGTCGGGCTGGTTCACGCCCATCTGGCGCTGCATCGCCGCGGAGGCGAGGCCGACCTTGTGGCCGCGCACCACGTCGCCCGCCGCCACCCACGCGCGGACTTGCTCCTGTTGCACGCGGTAGGCGTCTTCGACGGTCGCGTCGGGGAAGGTCTTCACGAGCGGATCGATCGGCTCGCGTCGCTCGTACGCGCTTGTCAGCAGCGCGACGGCGTCCTGCAGCTCAGCGGGTTCCACGGGTCGGACTCTGCCTGACCGAGCCGCCCGCGCCAACCCGGTCGTTCCATTCACCGGTACGAGCTACTTATCTCGCTCGCTAATCTCTTGCGCGCGAGAGTTTGTCGGCGTACTGTACTTCGTGTTGGCTCCCAGAGAGGACGTGACCCGCGATGGCACCCACCGAGACCGAAGTCGCCCAGCTCGCGCAGACCCGCGACCGGCTGCGGGAGCAGCATTTGCACCCGGCGGAGGAACGTCCGGCGACCGTTGGCCGCGGCATCCACCACACCGCGCTGCTGTCCAGCGACGTCGAGCGGACGATCACCTTCTACCAGGACATTCTCGGCTTCCCGCTCACCGAGCTGATCGAAAACCGCGACTACCCGGGGTCGAGCCACTTCTTCTTCGACGTCGGCAACGGCAACGCGGTCGCGTTCTTCGACCTGCCCGGCCTCGACCTCGGCCCGTACGCGGAGGTGCTCGGCGGCCTGCACCACCTGGCCCTGTCGCTCACCCCGGAAGCGTGGGCGGGCGCGCGCTCCCGGCTCGACGCCGCCGGTGTGAAGTACCAGGAAGAAAGCGGCACGTCGATCTACTTCGCCGACCCGGACGGCGCCCGGATCGAGCTGATCGCGGACGACCTCGGCGAGATGTACGGGTCGAAGATCGGCTGAACCACTGGACGCGGTGCGCCGCCGGGTTCAGAGTGTGGGCCCATGGGCGACTGGGCGGCTTCGCGGCAGAAAGCACGGCTCGACCGGCGGGAAGCGATCGACGAGCTGATCGCGCGGGTCCGCTTCGAGGTGCGGCTGCACCTGGCGGAACCGACCGCGATCAGCCGGTACGACGAGCTCGCCGAGGTTTTCGCCCTCGGCCACGGCGAGTGTGCCGCGCTGCTGGCGCACCGGCGGTTGCTGCCGTGGTGGGAGCGACGGCTGCTCACGCGGTTCGCACGTCGGCTGCACGGCCGCGCGATCGTGGGCAGTGTCGCGGACGTGCCCGTGGGCGAGCCGGTCGCTGGTGCTTTTCGCGCGGAGATCAGCCGTCTCCTTCCGGACGCGGGTGACACCGGTGCCCGCTATGACCTGCAAGGACGCGGTCTGCTGACCGTCTTCCGGCTAGCGCTCGGCGCCCGCGGCGAAGTGTGGCCGGACCGGAACGAAGTCGCGTCCACCGTCGCGCGCAATGTTTTGGCGTGCAGCTCCGCGTTCCTGCGACGGTCGCCGTGGCACGTGCTGTGGCCGGTGTATCGCGTCCGCGGGCTGCGGCTGTGGCGGTTGTGACGCGGCGGAATCGTTCGCTGGGTCGGGATGTTGAGGAGAGTATGAAGCCTGAAGAGATCCTCGCTGGTGCGCGCACGATCGCTGTGGTCGGTTTGAGCCGTGACCCGGGCAAGGCCGCGCACGGCGTACCGGCTTCGCTGCAGGCGCACGGTTTCCGGATCATCCCGGTGCATCCGTCGGCGACTGAACTGCTCGGGGAGAAGGCTTACCGGTCGCTGGAGGAGATTCCGGAGCCGGTGGATCTGGTGGACGTCTTCCGCCCTGCTGAGGAAGCACCGGACATCGCCCGTTCCGCGGTGGCGATCGGGGCTAAGGCGTTGTGGCTGCAGCAGGGGATCGTGTCGGCGGAGGCGCGGAAGATCGCTTCGGAGGCCGGGCTGGAGTATGTCGAGGACCGGTGCACTGCCGTGGTGCGGGCGGTGGCGGGGATTTCACTGAATTAACCGGGTGAACGCTTGGGAACGCCCTGGTTTCGCGATGAAGTCCGCGATTGTTTGTGCGCATTCTTTTGGACTGTGCACTGACGTGTCGCATTCGAGGTCGTAACCGCCGTGCGCGTGCACGATCGGATACTGCCGCTCCGCCAGACCGGCGGGGCGGTCGCCTCGCGCCTGCTCGCGCCGTTTTAGCTCTGGCAGCGGGCAATGCACACCCACGAAGGTAACTTCCTGTTCCCGCAACACTTCCAGACAGTCAGCAAGCCAGTGCGGCCGGAGTACGTGGTCGGCGATCACGCCGTTACCCGCCTCCGCAAGCCCGGCCAGCATACGATGGTAGCCGCGCACTGTCCGTTCGAAAACCGCGTCGAACTCCGGCGTGCCGAATTCGGGGGTCCGCGACCGCGACCGCATGCTGTTGACCGCGTCTCGCGGCAGGTAGAAATAGGGGCCCGGCAGCAAATCCAGCAGTTCCGCCGCGATGCTCGACTTGCCGGAACTGGACGTGCCGTTGAGGAAAATGACGTGTCCGCTCATCCGACGAGCCGGTAGCCCACCCCGCGCACCGTCTCGATCGTCCGCGTCCCGAACGGCGCGTCGATCTTGCGCCGCAAATACCCCACATAAACCTCGACCACGTTCTCGTCCCCCTCGTAATGCGCGTCCCAAACGTGTCCGAGGATCTCGTTTTTCGTCAACGCCGCGCCCTGCCGCCGCAGCAAAAACTCCAGCAACCCGAACTCCCGCGCGGTCAACTCGATCCGCGTCTCTCCTCTGTGGACAGTGCGCGCAGCCGGGTCGAGCTGCAGATCACCAGCGGTCAACACCGCCGGGCGAGCCGGTGCGCCCCGGCGGAGCAACGCCCGGAGCCGAGCCAGCAAAACGACGAACGAGAACGGTTTCGAGAGGTAATCGTCCGCACCGAGGTCGAATGCGTCCGCCTCGTCGTACTCGCCGTCCTTCGCCGTGAGCATCAGCACCGGCGTCCAATTCTCCGCCGCCCGCAAGCGTTTCAGTACTTCATAGCCGGAAAGCTCGGGAAGCATGATGTCGAGCACCACGGCGTCGTAATCGTGCTCCATCGCCGACCAGAGCCCATCCCGGCCGGTGTGCGCCACGTTCACCGTGAACCCCTCGGCGACCAGGCCGCGGCGAAGGGTTTCGGCGAACTCCAGCTCGTCCTCCACGATCAGCAACCGCATGCTCAGTCCTCCTCGATCCGGGGCAGTTCGATGCTCGGCAGTTCGATCACGAAATGCGCGCCCGGGTAACTCGGGTCGGCCACGTCGACGTACCGCGCGCGGCCGCCGTGCCGGGCCGCGATGCCGGCCACGATCGACAGGCCCAGTCCGGTCCCGCCGCGCCGCCGCGAAGCGTCCAGCCGCACGAACCGCTCGAACACTCGCTCCCGGTCGCCCTCGGCGACGCCCGGGCCGTCGTCGCTCACCTCCACGACGACCATCTCATCTTGCACCGAACTCGCAATCCGGATCCGCTCGCGCGCGTGCCCGCATGCGTTGTCGACGAGGTTGCGTACGGCGCGACGCAGCTGCGCCTCACTGCCACGCACCTTCGCCGGTCCGGCGCGCACTTCGATTTCGACAGCCGCTTCGCCGCGTACGCGTTCAGCTTCCGCGCGAACGATGTCGTCCAGATCGACTTCGGTACGCGCGGGCCGGTCGGTGGCGTCGTCGGTGCGCGCGAGCATCAGGAGGTCGTCGACCAGCTCTCGCAGGCGCGCGGTCTCGCGGGTAATCACCGGCACCAATTCGTCGGTGGTCTCGGGGTGCTGGTTTGAAACGTCGAGCGCGGTGCTGATGGTCGACAGCGGCGAGCGCAGCTCGTGACTCGCGTCGGCGACGAAGCGGCGTTGCGCGGCCTGTGCGGACCCAAGCCGCTCAAGCATCTCGTTGAGCGTGACAGCGAGCCGGTGTACCTCGTCGCCGCCAGGCGGCAGCGGTACGCGCAACGCGAGGTCGCGCGTCGAAATCTCAGCGACAGTGCGCCGCATCCGCTCCACTGGGCGCAGCGCGGAGCCGACAGAGCGGTACACCGCGAAGCCAGCGATACCGAGCAGCGGCAGCGAGATCAGCCCTAGCAACAGCGTAAGCCGAGCAGAGGCTTCCGTGACCGGCTCAAGCGACCGTGCGGAGATGACGGTGAACGGTCCGCCCGGTCCGTTGACGCCTTCCGAAACCAAGCGGTAGTCGCTGCCGTCGCCGTCTAAGCCGAGCGGCAGCGTCTCGACGGTCTCCTGCCCCGGAGCCGGACGCGCGGCGGTGATGGCCGGGCGGCCGACGATCGCCGGGTCGCTCGCGATAGGGGTGCTTCGCGGCCCGAGGACCTGCGTCACGGCTTCAGTGTCCCCAGTGCTCGCGACGTCGCTCGGGGACAGGTCTCGCGCGCCCGCGCGCACGAGTTGGACAGCAACCTGCCGAGCGGTACTTCGCGCGCTCTCGGTGACGCTTCGGTCGAGGGACTGTTGCAGCAACAGCACCACGACGACGCACGCGGTCGCGATGGCCAACGCGAGCGCGAGCACGGCAACCCCGGTTGTCCGCATCCGGACACCTGCGGCAGCGAGAAGTCTCACGCACGCAGCGTAACGAGCGCGAAGGGACGTCATCGGGCGCGGCGTGCGGCCAGCCGTTCCGAGCGCAGCGTGTCCACCTCAGTCAGGTCCAACGGCTTCAGCGCATGGCCGAGCACCCACGACAACAGCAGGTCAGCCAGCTCGGGATTGCGCGCCAGCGCCGGGCCGTGGAGATAGGTGCCGAGCACGTGATCGGTGACCGCGCCCTCGGTGCCGTCGCCGTTGCCGGTGCCCCGGACGACCCGGCCCAGCGGTGTGCTGCCCGGGCCGAGCACACTCGCGCCCTGATGGTTCTCGAAGCCGGTCAACGGCGTCTCGAGCAGGTTCGGTTCGACGATCAGCTCAGCCACCGCACGCTGCTCCGCCGGCTCGGTGACGAGGTCGAGCAGCCCCAGCCCAGCGTGCTCGATGCCGTCGACGCCGCGGAAACGCTTGCCGAGAATCTGCAGACCCGCGCACACCCCGAACACCGGGCGTCCCGCGTTCGCCGCGCTGCGCAGCCCCGCCGAGTTGCGCAGGAAGTCCGCGGCCAGCACCTGCGCCATGTCCTCGCCGCCGCCGAGCAGGTAGAGGTCCAAAGTGGACGGTACCTCGGAGTCCAGCGAAACCGGCACCACCTCGGCGTCGTAACCGCGCCACTGCAAGCGTTTGCAGAGCACCTGTGCGTTGCCGGAATCGCCGTAGGTCCCCAGCACCTCGGGGAGCAACAAGCCGATGCCGACGGTCGAATCAGACATCGGGCAACCGGTCCACCAGGTCGCGGAAGGCGGTGTAGTTCGCGACGAGTTCGACCCCGCCCGGCGGCAGCGTGTCGATCGCGCTGACCGGATCCGGGGCCGACCAATGCGGCACCTCGGCGTAGCAAAGCCGCACCGCGAGGTCCGCCGACCGCTCGCCGGCCACGACGACCTGACGACCGCGCAGCCGCTCGAAGTGCACGTCCCAAAGCCACGACAGGTCGCGGCCGTCCGCCTCGTGTGCGTTGACCGCGACGACGACCGGAGTGTCCTCGTCGAGCACGCGCAACGTTTCGGCCCAGCCAGCCGGATTTTTCGCAAGCATGAGCCGAACCGAATGCCGGGTGCGGCGAATCGTGCGGTAGCGGCCACCGATGTCGGTGATTGTGCGCAGTCGCGCCGCAGCAGTGTGCGGCGGCACGCCTACGCAGTGCGCGGCGGCGAGCGCGAGAGCGGCGTTCGCCCGGTTGGCCTCGCCGGGCAGCCGCAGGTCGAGGTCGACTTGCCGCCCGCCGGGCGTGTGGACCAGGTCGCCGTCGAGGGTCCAGGTCGGCTCCGGGCGAGCGAAAGCGCACACCGCGCAACGCCATTCGCGATCGGTGTGCGTGATCGCGCCGCCGCAGCGCGGGCAGGAGACGGAATCGCCCGACCAGCGCCGTCCGGTACCGACCCACACCGGGCGCGCCGCCGCGGCGGCCGCCGACGTGACCAGCACGTCGTCGCAGTTCGCGACCACGACCGTGCGCGACAGACCAGCGAAGGCGGCGCGGAGGTCGCGCTCCATCATCCGGACCTCGCCGACACGGTCGAGCTGGTCACGGCTGAGATTGAGCAGCACGAGCGCCGCGGGCTGCACCTGCTCGGCCACCCACGGAACGTAGGTTTCGTCCACCTCCAGCACCGCGTACGGCGCGTCCGGACTGGCGGCGAGCGCGGCCACCAGACCGTCGGGCATGTTCGCGCCGTCGTCGTTGTGCGCGACTTCGGCGAGGGCTTCGAGCGCGCGGGTCAGCATCAGCGACGTGGTGGTTTTGCCGTTCGTGCCGGTGACGATCACGACCGTGCGGTCGCGGCCGAGCCTGCGCAACGCCTTGGGGTCGAGCCGCAGCGTGACGCGGCCGCCGATCACCCCGCCGCGGCCCAGCCGGGCGGTACGGGAAAACCACGCGGTCAGCCGCCCGGCGGCGACCGACGCCCGGGTGCGCAGACGTGTGGACATCACCCAAACCGTGCGGCACGGGCGCTGTGATTTTCCTGAGAGGGTGACTCCAGTCTCCGTTACCCTTTGTAAGCACTCTTACCGATCGGAGGTTGAACCATTCGGCGCAACCTTGACCTTGCACAATGACAGAGTTCGGTCAAGATCTTCCGTCCATACATCGGAGGTGTTAGCGTCCAACCCCGCTTGATGGCACCACGCACCGGTGACCGGGAACGCAGAGCGACAGGCGGAGGGCGAACGTGGACGCAGCAGCACGCGGGCTGGACCAAAGCGGCACCCTGGAGCGCGGGCTGGCGGTGCTCGAACACGTCGGGCAGCACCAGGAAATTTCCACGAACGCGCTCGCCCGGCAACTGGGTTTGTCCCGCAGCGCCGCCTACCGGATCGTCGGCACGCTGAAGCGGCTGGAGTACCTGGAGGCCGACACCGTCACCGGACGCGTGCGGCTCGGCACCCGGCTGGTCGAACTGGGCGCCCGCGCGATGGCGGCGACCGACCTGCACCGCTGCGCGCCGCGGTATCTCACCGCGCTGGCCGAGCGGTCCGGGGAGACGACGTACCTCGCGGTGCCGGACAACGACGCGATGGTCTACGTCGCGACCGAGCGCAGCGCCAGTGCGGTCACGCTGTCCTGCCGCCTCGGCACTCGACGGCCGCAGCACGCGACGTCGCTGGGCAAGGCCTGGCTGGCCGCGTTGCCGGAGGCCGACCGGGTGGAGCGCGTGCGCCGGATGAAGCTGGACAGCCTCACTCTCAAGACCATCAACGACCCGGTCCGGTTGCTGGACGAACTGGCGCGCACCCGGCGGCGCGGCTGGGCCGTCGACGACCTGGAGAACGAGCCGGACGTCGGCTGCGTCGCGGCGGCCGTACGGGACCACTCGGGCCGTCCGATCGCGGCGATCAGCGTCGCCGGGCCGGCTCCCCGGGTGATGCGCCGGGCGGACGAACTGGGCGCGACGGTCGCCGGGACCGCGGCCGCGTTGTCGATGCGGCTGGGGTACGTCCGAAACCGCTGAGGCCTTCGGTTTTAGCCGTGTGAACCGGCTAGTCGCGGATGCTCGCGGCGGCAGTACGAGTCGTCTCATTCCGTTGGAGCTGAGACGTCGGATGAGCGCCCCGGACGGCCGAGGCATGCCGCTTTCACCGGATCGGGTCGGGCGGCCGGTCTCCGTCTTCGCTACCTGCGGAAACAGGTTATCCACAGGGGTGTCGACTTGTGGACAACCCTGGGGATGGCTGGTGGCGACGGCGGGAATTGTCGGCGTGGTGGTGGACCGTTGCGGGCATGTCGATCACTGCCGCACCGCACGGTGCCCCGCTACCTCGTTCCCGCTTCCAGCTTGCTGCACGACTCGGCCCGCCCCAGCAGCAGCACGCGCTCCCGTTCGTTGCCGGTCATCTTCGCCGCGCGCTCGAACTCGGCGCGCGCTTCCTCCCGACGGCCCAGTTTGGACAGAAAATCGCCGCGCACGCTCGGCAGCAGGTGGTAGTTCTTCAGCGCGGGCTCAGTCAGCAATTTGTCCACCAGCGCGAGCCCGGCTTCCGGCCCCTCGGCCATCGAGACCGCGACGGCCCGGTTCAGCTCGATCACCGGAGACGGCGTGAGCTGCGCAAGGCCCGCGTACAGCGCCGCGATCCGCGCCCAGTCGGTCTCTTCCGGCGCGACCGCGACGGCGTGGCACGCGGCGATCGCGGCCTGCGCGGAATACGGCCCGTACGTGCCGTCCGCCAGTCGCTCGGACCGGGCCAGCGCGGTGAGGCCGCGCTGGATCAGCAGGCGGTCCCAGCGGCTGCGGTCCTGGTCCATCAGCAGCACCGGTTCGCCGTTCGGGCCGGTGCGCGCCGCCGAGCGCGACGCCTGGATCTCCATCAGCGCGACCAGTCCGTGCACTTCCGGTTCGCCGGGCATCAGTCCGGCCAGCACCCGGCCGAGCCGCAACGCGTCCTCGCACAGCGCGGGCCGCATCCAGTCGTCGCCGCGCGTGGCGGAGTAGCCCTCGTTGAAGATCAGGTAGATCACTTCGAGCACGGCCGGGACCCGCGCCACGCGTTCGTCGCCGACCGGCGTTTCGAACGGCACCTTGGCCTCGGCGAGCGTCTTCTTCGCCCGCACGATGCGTTGCGCGACAGTGGATTCCTTCACCAGGAACGCACGGGCGATCTCGTCGGTGCTGAGCCCGCCGAGCATGCGCAGCGTGAGCGCCACCCGCGCCTGGGTGGACAGCACCGGATGGCACGCGGTGAACACCAGCCGCAGCAGGTCGTCCTCGATCTGCTCGTCGTCGAGCACGACGTCGAAGTCCGGCAGCACGCCCTCGCCGAGCTGTTCGGCTTCCCGGCCGATCTCGTCCAGCTTGCGGCCGAGGGTTTCGTTCCGCCGGAACAGGTCGATGGCCCGCCGCTTCGCGATCGTCATCAGCCAGGCGCCCGGGTTGCGCGGCACCCCGGTCTCCGGCCACTGCTCGAGCGCGGCGACGAGCGCGTCCTGCGCCAGCTCCTCGGCGAGGCCCACGTCGCGGGTCATCCGCGCGAGACCGGCGATCACCCTCGCCGACTCGATCCGCCAAACGGCCTCTACCGCACTTCGCGTGTCCACCGGCCCATCAGACCGGCCCGGCCCGCCCGAGGCAACCCTCGGGCGGGCACGGCGTCACAGCTCGCCGGACATCGGGCGGATCTCGACGGTGCCTGCCTGCCGGTCCGGATTGGGCGCCCGCTTCATCAACTCGACGATTTCGGCGAGCGACTCCCCCTCCAGAATCCACACGCCCGCGACGAGTTCCTTGGTCTCGGCGAACGGGCCGTCGACCACGCTCGGCTCCGCCTCGCCGTCGAACCACAGCAGCCGGGCGCCTTCCGCGCTGGGCGTCAGCCCGGCCGCCTGCACGAGGTGACCGGATTCGGCGAGTTCCTCGTTGAACCGGCCCATCTGCTCGAGCAATTCGGCACTGGGCGCGGCTCCCGCTTCGGATTCCTCGCTGGCCTTCACCAGCACCATGAACCGCATCAGTTCTTCGCGGCCTGCTCGCGCAGCTTCTCCTCGGCCTCGCGCAGTTCCGGCGTGAGGTTGTCGCCGAAGTCCTCGGCGTCGAAGATCCGCCGGATCTCGATCTCGTGGTGCGCACCGTCGGTGTTGGGCACCCGCTTGATCCACTCCACGGCTTCCTCGAGCGAACGGACCTGGAGGATCCAGAACCCCGCGATCAGCTCCTTGGTCTCCGCGAACGGGCCGTCGACCACGCTGGGCTCGCTGTCCCCGGAGAACTTCACCCGGGCACCCTCGGAGCTCGGCGCCAGCCCCTCGCCCGCGAGCATCACGCCGGCCTTCACGAGTTCCTCGTTGAACTTGCCCATCTCGGCGAGCAGCTCGGTGCTGGGCATCTGGCCCGCTTCGCTCTCTTCGCTGGCCTTCATGATCACCATGAATCGCATCTTCGGTTCCCCTTCGCTCTCGGCTTGCTTCCACCACTGCGTCGAACGGGCCGCGTCCGGATCGACAAGGTCCGCGAACTTTTTTTCTGACCGCGAAACTAGCAGGTCAGGCGAACCTCGGGGGACAAATCGGGCGTGGGAGAATCGTTGTCCGTGGCAGTACTCCCCGAAGCTCTCCGCGCCGCGCTCGACGACGAGCTGGCCCGGTTCCCCGAATCCCGGCTCGCACAGGCCGTGGACCGGCTCAGCAAGCGTTATCGACAAGGTGACTCGGCGACCTCGCCGATCCTCTCTTCGGAGCTGGATGTCGCCGCGTACGCCGGGTACCGGATGCCGGCGACGTACGCGGCGGTCAGCGCGGTGCTGGGCGAGGTGGCTGCCGCCGCGCCCGGTTTCGTCCCGAAGACGCACGTCGACATCGGCGGCGGCACCGGAGCAGCGGTGTGGGCCGCGGCCGACGTCTGGCCGTCGCTGGAGAAGTGCACTGTCCTGGAGCAGGTGGCGGCCGCGCTGGCGCTGGGACGCAAGCTGGCGGCGAACGCCGACGAGCCGGCCGTCCGCGCCGCGGTCTGGCAGCGCGGGCTGGTCGATTCCGCGTCCGCGGCGCCGGAGGCCGATCTGGTCACGCTCTCGTACGTCCTCGGCGAGCTTCCCGAACGCGGCCGTGTCGACGTCGTCCAATGGCTCGCCGCGAAGGCCGGCACGGTCGTGCTCATCGAGCCCGGCACGCCAGCGGGGTTCGCGCGGATCCGCGAGGCTCGCGAAGTCCTGCGCGAGATGGGCCGCAACGTGGTGGCGCCGTGCCCGCACGATGACGCCTGCCCGATCAAACCGGGCGAGGACTGGTGCCATTTCTCCGCACGGCTTCCCCGAAGCGGGGTGCACCGGCGGATCAAATCCGGCACTCTGGGATTCGAGGACGAGAAGTTCTCGTACGTGGCGGCCACGTCGGCACCGGTCGACCGTCCGTCGGCCCGGATCATCCGGCATCCGCGCAAGCACAAGGGGTTCGTGCAACTCGACCTCTGCACCGCCGACGGGCTCGCGCCCGGCACCGTCGTGTCGAAGCGGCACGGCGTGCGGTACCGCGCCGCTCGCGACGCGGAATGGGGAGACGCCTGGAGCGTGGAATAACCCGGGTTCTCCCGCCGCGGTGTCCGGATGGCTGAGTCGGCTCCGACTGTCTGGTGTCAGCGGATCTGAACCGGAGAGGACACCACATGGACTTCCACGAGCGTTGCGCCGAGATCCTGCGGCAGACGGAACTGCTCGCCGCGGCCGTCGAAGGCGCGGACCGCACGGTGCGGGTCGCGGCGTGCCCGGAGTGGGATCTCGGACAGTTGCTCGATCACGTCAGCACCGGGCACCGGTGGGCGGAAGAGACCGTGCGGACGCGGGCCGACCATTGGCTGCCGGAGGACCGGCTCCAGAACCCGGTCAGCACCCCGAGACCGGCGTCGTGGCTCATGGACGGGGCGAAGGCGCTGGTGGCGACCCTGCGCGAAGCGGGGCCGGACGCGGAGGTGTTCACGCCGGTCCCGAATGGACCGCCGCGAGCGGCGTTCTACGCGCGCCGGTTCATGAACGAGACGCTGATCCACCGTGCCGACGCGACGCTGGCCGCGGGCGGGGAATTCACTGTCGCGCCGGAAGTCGCGCACGATGCGATGGAGGAATGGCTGGAGCTCGGGTCGCTGCCGCAATTGCTGGAGTACGTACCCCAACGCCGCGAGCTGCTCGGCCCGGACCGCACGATCCACCTCGCGCCGACCGACCACGCGGCGTCCTGGACAGTCGACCTCACCGGCGATCAGCTGGCCTGGCATCCGGGTCCGCCGGCGGACGCGGCGGCCACCGCGTCCGCACCGCTGGGCGACCTGCTGCTGATGGTCTACGGCAGGCTGTCGCCGGAGATCGCGCACCGCACCGGCGACACGGAGTACCTGGACCGCTGGCTTTCGCTCGTCGGGTTCGGCTGAGCCGGTCAGTCCCAGCGGATCGGGAGGCTCTTGATCCCGTTCTGGAAGTTCGACCGCAGCCGGCGGGGTTCGCCCGCGAGACGGACCTCGCCGAGCTGATCGAATACCGCCGCGAACAACGCGCGCATCTGCATCCGCGCGAGGTGCGAACCGAGGCAGAAATGCGGGCCGTGGCCGAACGTCAGGTGCTCGCTCGGCGCGCGCGTCACGTCGAACACGTCCGGATCGGGAAAGACTGTCTCGTCGCGGTTGGCCGAGGAGAACCACACCACGACCTTGTCCCCAGCCTTGATGTCCACATCGGACAGTCGAGTGTCCTGGGTCGCGGTGCGGCGGAAGTGCATCACCGGCGTGTGCCAGCGCAGCATCTCTTCGACCGCGCCGGGAAGCAGGCTGCGGTCGTCGAGAAGCTTGCGGTACTGCTCGGGATGCGCGAGCAACGCGGCCATCCCGCCGGGCAGGCCGTTGCGCAGGGTTTCGTTGCCCGCTACGGAAAACAGCCAGAAAAGGTTCTCGAACTCCTCGATCGACACGCGGCCGCCGTCGTCGTCCACGTAATGCATCAGGTTGCTCATCACGTCGTCGCCGGGGTGCTCGCGTTTGTGCTCGCCAAGCGCATGCGCGTAGGCGTAGAGGTCCGGCATTCCGGCGCGGCTGCGCGGATCCGGCATCTGGCCGTCCGGGCCGGGTTCCGGACGCACGGCCAGTGCGGCACGGGCGAGGTCGGTGACGTCGTCGGCGTTGACGGTCGCGCTCACCGCGTATTCGGCGTCCTGGAAGCCGATCACGCGGTTGCTCCAGTCGAACATCAGCCGGCGATCCTGTTCAGGCACGCCGAACACCTCGGCGAGCGTGAGCAACGGCAGATCGGCGGCGATGTCCTTGGCGAAATCGCATTCGCCGCGATCGGCCACCGCCGCGACGAGATCCTGTGCCCAGCCTTCGATCCGCTCCGTGATCCGGCCGACCGCGCGCGGGGTGAACGCCTTCGTGAGCAGCCCGCGCAGCCTGCCGTGCTCGGGCGGGTCCATGTTGAGCATCATCCGGCGCACGTACCGCAGATCCTCCGCGCTGGCCGGGTCGCGGATCTGCGTGCCGCCGAGCTGCGACGAAAACACCGCAGGGGTGCGGAGCACGTGCCGCACGTCGGCGTGGCGGAGCACCGCCCAGAAGTCGCCGATCCGCGTCACCGGCGTTTCCCGGCGCAGACGGGCAAGCAGGTCGTATGGCACGCCCGTGACGTAGGTGTCCGGGTCGGCGATGACAGCACTCGACACGTTCCGACCCTAGCCCCGAGACCGCCGCCTGCGGAAAGATCCGTCCGGTGGAAAAGCTGAAGCTGCGCGTCACCGGACAAGGCGAACCGCCGGTCCTGCTCCTGCACGGGCTCGGCGCCACCGGCGCGGTCTGGGACGGCCTCGCCGGCCTGCTCGACCAGCGGCTGCTCGCACCGGACCTGCCCGGCCACGGCGGCTCGCC
Organism: Amycolatopsis sp. A1MSW2902; assembly: GCF_017312175.1. NCBI lineage: Bacteria > Bacillati > Actinomycetota > Actinomycetes > Pseudonocardiales > Pseudonocardiaceae > Amycolatopsis > Amycolatopsis sp. A1MSW2902. The sequence goes on along the minus strand of NZ_QJPO01000001.1, from coordinate 8,045,890 downwards.
GCGACTGCCCGAGTACACGTTCGAAGCGCTCGCGGCCGCGGTCGCCGACGCGCTGGACGAGCCCGGCCCGGTCGCCGTCCTCGGCCATTCGCTCGGCGGGGTCGTCGCGCTGGAGCTGGCGAGCGGCCGCTACGGGCTCGACGTCAGCAGCGTGCTGGCGGTGGGCATCAAGGTGGAGTGGAGCGAAGACGACCTGGCCCGTGCCGCCGCGATGGCAACCCGTCCGCCGCGGCTGTTCACCACCCGAGAGGAGGCCGAAACCGCCTACCTGAAGATCTCCGGGCTGACCGGCCTGGCCCCGGCAGATCCGGACGGCGTCACCGAGACTGCGGACGGCTGGCGGCTGGCCCTGGACTCGCCCGCCTTCGGCGTCGGCCGTCCGGACATGCCGAGGCTGCTGGCGGACGCGCGCTGCCCTGTGGCGCTCGCCACCGGGGAGAACGATCCGATGTGCCGTCCCGAGCAGCTGCGGGCCCTTGTTCCCGAGGCAGTGGTCCTGTCCGGGCTCGGGCACAACGCGCACGTCGAGGACCCGGCCGCGGTGGCGGCGCTGCTCACCCCGCGAAGCGACTGAGCAGGCGCTTAGACTGGCCGGGTGACGACGATCGATCCGACCCGGACCGGGCTAGACCAGCTGCTGAAGCTCGAACCGCTCGAGCTGAACCTGTTCCGCGGCTGGTGCCACCAGGGTTCGCCGCAGCGGGCGTTCGGCGGTCAGGTCGCGGCGCAGGCGCTCACCGCGGCCGGCGCGACCGTGCCCGCGGCGCGGCACGTGCACTCGCTGCACGGCTATTTCATCCGCGGCGGGCGCACCGACATGCCGATCATCTACGAGGTCGAGCGCACTCGTGACGGCGGTTCGTTCACCACGCGCCGGGTCGTCGCGATCCAGAACGGCGAGAGCATTTTCAGCCTGTCCGCGTCGTTCCAGACTGAGGCGGACAGCAGCGCGCACCAGGCGCGGATGCCGGACGTCCCTGCCCCGGACGAGGCGGGCGTCGTCGAGCAGGACCGCTCGCCGATCGTCCTGTCCGCCATCGAGGTCCGCTTCGTCAGCAGCCCGGAAACCGGGCTGCCCGACACCGGCCGCGGGCCGCGTCAGCAGATCTGGGTCCGGGCGAAAGACGCGCTGCCGGACGCCCCGCTGGCGCACGTCTGCGCGCTCACCTACATCTCCGACATCCGCCTGGCAGGCACCGCCCTGCTGCCCCACCGCGACGACCCGGGCGAGCCGCAGCTGACGTCGCTTGACCACGCGGTGTGGTTCCACCGCCCGTTCCGCGCGGACGAATGGCTGCTCTTCGACATGGAAAGCCCCAGCTACGCGAACACCCGAGGCCTGACCCACGGCGAGTTCTTCACCACCGACGGACGGCTCGTGGCCTCAGTGACCCAGGAAGTGCTGCTGCGCAGGCGCTGACTCAGTCCGATGTAGACAGTTCAGCCAAGCCGAACCCGCACCGGCCCGGCAGGCTCAGCTGCAACCTCGGCGACCGGCTCGCGCAGCACCTTCGACAACTGCCACGCTTCGAGGCCGGCGAGAACGGTGTTGGCGACAACAAGCACCAAGTACAACCCGGCCTGCACCGAAAGCCGGAACGGATGCTGGTCGGAAGCCCCGGCCAGCAACGAAATGTGGCACGCGACCACGACCACCATCGACGCCGCGGACAGCCCGCCCAGCACGATGAGCAACACCCGCAGCACCCGCGTGCGCCGCCAGTTCAGGTAGCCGGTCTGGACCAACCCCGGCGTGCTGACCATGACCAGCCCGCAGCCGTACCCGGAAAACCCGCCGACCACGCCGCCGCCCGCGACCAGCGCGGTAGTCAGGTGATACGAAACCGGAACCCGGTAGGCGGCGAGGATCGCGGCCACGCAGACCAGCAGCCCCAACGGCAGGTGCGGCCAGCCGTACCAGGGAAGCCGCCGCTCCATCCGGAGAATCGTCGGCAGATCGATGTCGCGGTACGCCTCGGGGTCGCGCAAAGCCATTCGCACCGTTCCTCTCGTCCCGGAAACCCCCGGTGTGTGCGCGGTGACCGGCGAAGCCTAGGGCAGGCCGCCCGACCGTGCAAAATCCACCCGAACCCGCCGCAGAGCGGGACCAGGTCACCGGCCCTTACTTTCGCACCCGGCCCCCAACCCACCCACCCGACTGGGCAGACCGCGTGACCCACGCCACCCGTCGGCCCGCGCGCATCCTCCCGACCAGCAGGAATTATCCCGGAATCCGCATTCACTTCTTGCGCTTCCTCCAGGGTTGTCCCGGGATGTCCGGTAGAGCGATTTTCTGTCGGTGGTGCAAGTTAGGCTGCAGGCATGAACACCGACGAACCCACCGTCGCCGCCGAAGATCTCGCCCAAGGCCAGTGGTTCTGGCACGAACCCGCTCCCGGCCTGCGTTCCTGGCCGCTGCAGGTGGCCACGGCCGAGATCCTGGAAGACGCAGTCCGCATCATCACCACCGACGAGGTCCGGGAACTGGTCTCGTACGCTCGCGACCGCCGGGTCCGCCTGGCCGTCGCCTCCTGAGCCACAACACCAACAGCATCACCACTGGGGAATCTGGGGGACCGGGCCGGCCGCATCCGCGAGCGGCCCGTCCAATATGGACATCACGTCCGACGCTCCGGCTTTCGGCCGGATCTCACGCTGAATTTCCTGAACTTTTCGGCAGAGCTTGCTGCTGTGCTCACGTCGTGCTGTCCACGGCACGACGTGCTCCGCTCACGCCGCGTATTTGCTGCACGCATATCCGCCGTGCCACATTCGCGGCGATCGCTGCCTGGGCGCTGCACCGCGCCTGCCGCAGCTCAACAACCACGCCGCGATCGGTGCCGCAGCGCGGGAACCCGTTGCCTTGCAAGCAGAACCCACCCGCGTCGCTCGCCGATTATGCGTGAAAAGCAAGCACCACCGCGTTGCCCGGCCAACCGGAAAGCCGCCCGCCGACCTCCGCTCGGCGCGATCAGCGCGGCCAGGGTCAGCGGGAAAGAACTCCTTGCAGCAGGACATCCAGGAGATGCCGAGCGCGGGAATCCCACTCGTCCTCGTCCAGGCGCGTCAGATAGCCAGACAAGATGAACAGGTCCCGGGCGTCGATGTCGGGGCGGATGGATCCTTCGGCTTTTCCGGCGTCGAGCAGGAGGGTGATGGCGTCGCCGAGCGGGCCGTGGCTTTCTTCGGACAGGCCTTTCCACACCGCGGTTTCCAGTGCCGCGAAGACGCCGCGTTTGACTCGTGCGTATTCGGCGATCCGGTCGAACCAGCGGGACAGCGCCTCGACCGGTTCACACGCGGCCAGCAGTTCCGGCGCCAGCGCGACCAGGTCCTCCACTTCCTGCCGGTACACCTCGGCGAGCAGGTCCTCGCGTGTGGGGAAGTGCCGGTAGAGCGTTCCCTGCCCGACTCCGGCCGACTTGGCGACCGCGTTCAGGCGCAACTCTCCCGTGGAGGCGATAGCTTCGCGCGCGATCTCGACGATCCGCTCCCGGTTCTCCCGGGCGTCGGCCCGCTGAGCCGCGCTCATCGCCTGTGACCGGTACCTGTGGAAACGCACATACCGCAACGTTATCGCGGACCCCGCGAGCGCTGCATAATCTGCGGACCAAACGCTCCGTGGGGAAGGCCAGCGCCCCCATCGGTCGATCGCCGAGCGCGCCCAGGGAACACCAGCCATCCGCCCGCCGAAGACCGACGTTGACCCGGGGAACGCCAGCGAGCTCAGCCGCCAATGACTGAGAGCACCTCGGGAACACCAGCGCTCCCAAGGACCGCGAGCAGCACCCGCAAGGAAGCAGCCCCGCCCAGCAACAACGAAGAACCCCCGGCCTAGCCATCCCAGCGCGCCACTCCGAACAGGACACCCGCCCGCCCGAGACGTTGTCCGCCAACCCATTGATAACCCCCACCACCGGGTTGAAACACGCCACGCATAACTCACCGATTCGATTGACAACCCTTCCGACCCCGGCAGAGGCTGGTCACAAGCTGCCAATGCCCGGTGCGGTCCGGTTACCCTGTCAACGAGCCGAAAACCGCACCGAAAGGCCAACCCCGGCACGAAGCGCCAACCGGTCAACGACTTCCTAGTGAGGAAAACGATGTCTCTCGAGCACTCCGCACTGTCCGACGCCAGCCAGGACCGGCGGGTGGCCGCGTTGGAGGAGACTGTCGCGGGGCTGGTTCGGCGGGTCGGGGTGCTTGAGGCCGAGGCGGAGATCCGCCGGGTGCAGGCGCGCTACATGTTCCTCTGCGACACGCCTTGCCCCGAGTTCGGCGTCGGCGGCGACGACGAGCGGATCGATCTCATCATGGAGCTCTACACCGAGGACGCGGTCTGGGAGGGCGTCGGCGAGTACTACGACGGGCAGTTCGGGCGGGCCGAGGGCGCCGCGGCTATCCGGGCGCATTTCCAGCGGTTCTGGGGCGAGAAGAAAGACCCCGAACTTCTCCTGAACGCCCATTATCTCACTTCCGAGCAGATCCATGTGGACGGCGACGAGGCCACGGGACAATGGATCCACATGCAACCGTGGCTGTTCTCCGACGGGAAAGCGCTCCTGCGGTCCAGCCGGTTGAACAACGCGTTCCGGCGGGTAGGCGAGACCTGGCGGATCACCCGCACGCGCACCGAAAACGTCTTCATCGCCCCGCTGCCGGAAGGCTGGGCCAGCGACTATCCCTCGGCCTCGGTGCTGATGAAGCCATGAGCGACGACCCGGTCGTGCACGTGGTGGACGACGACGAGGACCTCCGGCAGTCCCTGGTGTTCCTGCTGGAGAGCGTCGGCGTGCAGGCGTTGACCTATCCGGACGCCCAGACCTTCCTCGACGAATTCGACCCGGCCGAGCCCGCGGTCGTGATCGTCGACGTGCGCATGCCCGCGATCAGCGGTTTTCAGCTGCAGGAAAAGCTCGCGGAAATCGACTGTCCGGCTCCGCTGATCTTCTGTTCCGCGCACGGCGACATTCCGATGTCGGTCCGTGCGCTCACCGCGGGGGCGGTCGATTTCCTCGAGAAGCCCTACCAGGCCCAGCGCATGGTCGAGGTGGTTCAGACCCAGCTCATCGAGGCGCGCCGCCGGTTCGCGGAGCACGCGGAGCGGCAGGCGGTCCGGGCCCGGCTCGACACGCTGACTCAGCGCGAGCGCGAGGTGCTGCGGCTGGTGGTCGACGGGATGCCCAGCCAGGCGATCGCGCACCGGCTGGGCACCAGCGTCAAAACCGTCGACGTGCATCGGGCGCGGATCAAGGCGAAGACGTCAGCGGACAGCCTCGGGACGCTGGTCCGCGACATCCTCACCCATCGCGTCACCGTTTGAGCGCGGTCTCCGCCCAGCAGCCCGTACCCAGCAGCGCGGCCTCGCCGGAAGCACTGCCGATCAGCTGCAATCCCAGCGGCAAACCGGCCTCGTCGCGCAGGCCCGGGACGGCGATGACCGGCACGCCCAGCGCCTGCCACGGGCGGCTGAGCACGGGGTCGCCGGTCGCCTCCAGGCCCGCGGGGGCCGAGCCGAGCGCGGCTGGGGTGAGGACGGCGTCGTAGCCGGCCACGAGCTCGGCCAGCCGGGCAGCGCCGGAAGCGACGACGTCCAGCGCGGCCTCGTACTCCGCGCGCGGCATCTCCGCGCCGGTACGCAGCAGTTGCGCGAGAGGGGCGCTGAGGCGGTCCGCAGCGGCGAGCTCAACAGAGCGTTCCCGCGCGGCTTCGTAGGCCATCACCACGGGGTGTGCGGCAGTCAAGCCAAGCACCAGAGCGGGGTCCGGGAATTCATCGACCACGGCACCGGCAGCTCGCAGCAGAGAGACCGCAGTGCCAAGCGCGGTTTGCATTGCTGGGCTCGCGTCAGTCGGGGACCACACCAGCAATCGCGGTGCCGAAGAAGCAGCGGCCTCCGGCTCCCCCGACAGCGCTGACCAGGCCAAGGCCAGATCGGAAACCGTCGCGGTGAACATCCCGTGGCTGTCCAGGCTCGGGCTCAGACCGGTGACGCCGTCGACCGGGAACCGGCCCCGGGTCATGACCAGCGACGCGACTCCGCAAAACGCGGCCGGTCGCGTAACCGAGCCAGCGGTCTGCGAGCCCAAAGCCAGCGGGACGTGCCCAGCGGCGACGGCAGCGGCGGAACCGCTCGAGGAACCGCCAGGGGTGTGGCCGGGTGCCGCGGGATTATCCGTGGGACCGGGTGCGAAGAAAGCGAACTCCGTGGTGACCGTCTTGCCGATCGGCACCGCTCCGGCCCGACGCCATTCGCTGACGATCGAAGCGTCCACAGTGGCCGGTGGAGCCTCCGCGCGCAGTACGGAGCCGCAGCGGGTCGGAAGTCCGGCCAGGTCGATGATGTCCTTGACGCCCAACGGAACTCCGCCCAGCGGACCTGTCGAAGCAGGCAGGTAAGCCGACGAAACCCAAGCGTCGTAGGAAGCTGCCGCGATCCGCGAACGGGCCTCCGCCATGGCGGCTTCCGGTGTCGTCCGGCCAGCGGTCAGATCGGCGACCAGCGCGCGCAGCGACCACGGGCCGGTCACGGCTGGGTCCAGGCGGCGTCGGCGGTCCAGTAGTCCATGCCGCTCGCGCTGACCGCGTGCCGCCAGTCGGACGTCCGGCGCAGCAGCGGTTCGACGCGGGCGGTGGCCTCGTCGGCGGCGTCCGGGCCGTCGGCCGGGACCTGCCAGTGCACCCAGTCCAGCTCGCGGCCGTGCTCGTCGTGCACGAAGAGGTCGACGTGCCGCCAGCCGTAGCCGTGCGTGTCGTTGTAGCAGGTCAGGGTCATCCGGTCCACGGGTTCTCCTCGATCAGGCGCTGAGTGCGGCAAGCCGGTGGAAGCGGCGCTGGAAGTACACCAAAGCACCGCTGTCCGGCGCGGTCAGCACCTTCTCGATCTCGACGAACAGCACCGAATGCGATCCGTGCTCCTGTTCGCCGACGATCCGGCCGACCAGCGAGGCCGCCGCGCCGCGCAGGACCGGGGCGTCCTCGCTGTCGAGGTCCCAGCAGTCCTGGTCGAAGCGTTCGGAGGTCGGCACCTTGGTCGCGCCGGCGAAGTGCATGGCCAGGTCTTCCTGGCCGGGGCCGAGGACGTTGACGCAGACCTGGCCGTTGCCGACCAGGATCGCGTGCGACCGGCTCGACCGGTTCACGCAGACGAGCACGGTCGGCGGGCTGTCGGTGACCGAGCAGGCCGCGCTCACCGTCATCCCGGCGAGGCCGTGCGGGCCGGCGGTGGTCACGACGTTGACGGCCGCGGAGAGGTTGGCCATCGCGGTGCGGAATTCGCGCTGGGTCCGGGTCAGCTCGGACACGGTGCCTCCTAGGACTGGGGCCGGGACTTCTCTGACCGTACAAAGCCGCACCGGTCCCGGGATATCGAGAACTTCCCCGGCGTAGCTGAAGAATTCCTAACCCGGGCCGGTCGCGGGCAGTGCGAAGCCGAAGCGCGAACCGCCGCCCGCGCGGTGTTCGGCCCAGATCGTCCCGTGCTGGCGGGTGATGATGCGGTGGCTCAGCGCCAGTCCGATGCCGCTGCCGCGCTCCTTCGCGGTGAACGACTCGTCGAACGGGTTGCGCGGGAAGCCGCGGCCGCGGTCGTCCACGGTGACCACGCCGGTGTCGCCGTCGCGGCGCGTGGTGAGCACCAGGCTGCGCCGCTGCGCCGGGCACTGGGCCATTTCCTCGATCGCGTTGAAGCACAGATTCAGCACGACCTGGCCGGTCAGCACGCGTTCGCAGTGCACGGGCACCGCTTCGGCCGACCGGTCGAAGGTCACCTCGATCGCGGCCGGTTCGGCTCGCAACCGCACGAAGTACAGGCATTCCTCGACGATCTCGTTGAGGTCGGCGACCTGCTCCACGTGCTCCAGATGCCCGACGAACGCGCGCACGGACGACACGATCTGGCTCGCCCGCTCGATCTGCCGGACCGCGCTGTCGATGCCGTACACGACCGGCGCGGCATCGAGCGTCCGCGACCGGACACCGGCCAGGAAGTTGCCCGCGGCGGCGAGCGGCTGGCTCAGCTCGTGCGCGATCGCCATCGCCATGTCGCCCATCGCGGTGTAGCGCGCGAGGTAGTTCTCCCGGTGCAGGTCACGCTCGCGCTGAACCTCGCCGCGGATGCGTTCGGACACGTCGTGGAGCAGCAGTAGAAACGCGTCTCCACCAGGCTCGCGAAGCCGTTCGACGCTGCCCTCCAGCCACACGCGACCCTGAATTTCCAGCCGAACTTGAGTGGCTGGCACGGCGCGCTCGCGGACCTCGTCCCAAGTGGCCGGACGGTCGTCGAGACGCAGAGCGGCGTAGTCGGTCAACCGGCCCAGCGGCTCATCCGGCGTCGCGCCGAACAGCGCGACCGCGGAATCCGTGGCGAACCGCAGCTCGCCCGACCCGTCGAGCATCAGCGCGACCGCCGACGTCTGCCGGGCCAGCGCGTCCACCCAGGACGTGGTCAACCGCAGCTCGCGCTCGATTTCCTGCTCGCGTTCGATGTCGCGGAACTGCACCATCACCGCCGGCCCCTGGGCCAGCTCGACCCGTGTGGCCACCGCGTCCGTCGGGATCACCCGGCCGGATTTCGTGCGGTAGTGCCATTCGATCCGGCTGACGCCCTTCTCGACCGCCTCCTGCAGCCACGCCCGCCCGATCACCCGGTCGTATTGCTGCGCGGAGCTGCTCATGTGGTTCGCCTTCAGCGGCCGCAGCTCGGTGACGCTCCATTCGAGCATCTCGCAGGCAGCCGGATTGGCCCACAGGATGTTCTTCGTCGCGCCGTCGTGCACGAGCACGCACGTGCGGCTGGCGTTGAGCATCGCGACGAAATCGTGCGTCGTCAGCTCGGGCGCGCGCGGGTCCGCTTCCATCGGCTCAGGGTAAAGCCCCTGGCTGGCGGCTCGCACTGAAGAAATCCCCTACGCCCGCTCAGGCACTACCAATTCCCGCGCGGCGGCGTCCTTCGTACCGTCGGACCGACCGCACCGGCATTCTGAGGAGCAGCGATGAGCGAAGTCACCATGGAGGAGGTGCTCGCCGAGCTCGCCACGCGCAAGGACGAGTTCCAGCAGCAGCGCTACGTGTCGCGCGACTTCATCGACCGGCTCAAGCAGGTCGGCGTCTACCGGGCCAGCACGCCCGCGAAGTTCGGCGGCAACCCGCTCCCGCCCGCCGAATTCCTCCGCCTGATCGAGCGGATTTCCACAGTGGACGGTTCGACCGGCTGGGTCGCCAGCTTCGGCTCGTCGCTGATCTACCTCGCCGCGCTCCCGCTCGACACCCAGGCCGAGCTGTACAAGAACGGTCCGGACGTCGCGTTCGCCGGCGGGCTCTTCCCGGTCCAGCCCGCCCCGGCGACCGAAACCGGCTTCCGCGTCGACGGCCGGTGGAAGTTCGCCAGCGGCTGCATGGGCGCGGACATCCTCGGCGTCGGCATCCCCGGCGACGAATCGACCGGCGGGAAACCGCGCACCGCGCTGCTGCGGCCCGACCAGGTCGAGATCGTGCAGGAATGGGACGTCGTCGGCATGCGCGGCACCGGTTCGTTCGACCTGGTCGTGCGCGACGTCGAGGTCCCGCGCGAGTGGACGTTCATCCGCGGCGGCGCGCCCACCGTGGACGAGCCGCTCTACCGCTATCCCACAATCGCTTACGCCGCGCAGGTTCTCGCCATCGTCGGCGCGGGCGTCGCACGGGCCGCGCTGGACCACGCCCGTGAGGTCGGCGCTGGCTACACCGGCGTCACTGGTGCGCCGAAGCTCGCCGACCGCGGCTACTACCGCACCGGGTACGCCGACGCCGAGGCCGCGCTGCGGTCCGCCCGCGCCTGGTTCTACGAGGTCAGCCACGAGGTATGGGACACCGTCGTTTCCGGCGACGAGGCCACCGACGAGCAGAACGCCCAGCTGCGGCTTTCGTCCGCGCACCTGGCGAAGACGGCGTCCGAGGTGGTGTCGAAGCTCGTCGAGATTTCCGGCACCGCCCCGATCTACTCAACGCACCCGCTGCGTGGACTTCAGGGCGACGCACTGGTACCCAAGCAGCATGCGTTCCTGGGCCCGGCCATCCACGACGCCGCCGGCGCGGTTCTCATGGGACAGCCGCCGACCAGCCCCGGATTCCGCTGACCAGCCACCACCACGACGAGGAGTCTCCGACTGTGAGCACGCAGCCCCTGCGGGTGCTTTTCTGCATCGGCATCAACCAGAACTTCTTCGACCTGCCCGCCGACGGCATCACCATCGGCGACGTCTGGCAGTCCTTCGTGTCCATGATGGACCAGCTGAAAGCGTTGCCGGGCATCACGTTCATCGGCGACATCGACGACGACGCGCACATGGTCGGCCCGTCTGACGGCTGGCCGTGGACCTGCTACATCCTCGCCGACGCCGACAGCCAGGAAACCGTCAAGGCCGGCTGCAACCTGCTGCGCACCACGGAGGTCGGCAGCAATGGCGTCAAGCTGTGGCGCTTCGCCAAGATCGAAGCCCGGATCGGCCGTCCGCTGACCGTCCGCGAAGACGTCGACCTGCCCGACTGAAATCGGAGACCTCATGACTGAGAACACCGTTGTTCCCGCCGATTTCGCGGAGAGCGACCGCGTAGCCGCCCGGCTTTACACGGACCCGGAAATCTTCGAACGCGAGATGACGCAGATCTTCGAGCGTTCGTGGGTGTGGGTCGCGCACGAAAGCGAATTAGCGCAGCCGGGCAACTTCAAATCCACTTACGTCGGCCGACAGCCGGTCATCGTGACGCGGGACCGCAAGGGCACACTGCACACGATGCTCAACCGCTGCCGCCACCGCGGCGCGAGCCTGTGCGAGAAGCCGAGCGGCAAGGCCAACGGCTTCACCTGCCCGTACCACGCCTGGAGCTACGGCCTCGACGGCAAGCTGCGCGGCATCCCGTACCCGGACGGCTACGAAGGCGTGCTGGAAAAGGGCGAACTGTCGCTGAAGAGACTGCGCACCGAATCCTACGGCGGCATGGTTTTCGCGACCTTCGCCGAGGACGGCGAGTCCCTTGAGGACTTCCTGGGCGACGCGAAACTGTGGATCGACCGGTTCATGAAGCAGGGCGGCGGCTACCCGATCAAGGTGCTGGGCAAGCACCAGTTCAAGTTCCGCGGCAACTGGAAGATCCAGCTGGAAAACACCACCGACGGTTACCACTTCCCGATCGTGCACCGGTCGTGGATGGCTTCGGTGGACGCGGAAACCGCCGACATGATGTCGTTCATGACCGATCCGTCGGCGATCACGCATTCGCTCGGCAACGGCCACAGCGTCATGCAGATGGTGCCGGAGCACTCCGATCTGGACGTCGACGACGGCACCGAGCCGCTGCAGGGCCGGTTCGACCACGTCGTGGCCGAACTGTCGAAGACGCTGGACGAGGCGCAGGTGCGCAAGGTGGTCCGGGCCATGCACGGCACCGGGTTCAACCTCAACCTGTTCCCGAACGTCTCGATGTCCGCGGCGTTTTTCCGCGTGCTGCGGCCGATTTCGGTCAACGAGACGCTGATCGAGCACGTCGCGATCGGTCCCGACGGACCGCCGGAACTGGACGTGGTCAACCGCGAACGGCTGCGCATCCACGAACACTTCCAGGGCCCGTTCGGGTTCGGCACGCCCGACGACGCCGAGGGCTGGGACCGCGTGCAGCGCGGGGCGCACGGCGGCCCGGACCTGCCGATCCTGGTCAACCGCGGGCTCGCGCGGGAAAAGGCGAGCCCCGAAGGCTGGCCGACCTCGCACGTCACCGACGAAACCGGCATGCGCGCCGCGTACGCCCAGTGGAAGGAGATGATGGGCGATGACTGAGACCATCCCCACCACCGACACGCGGGTCGCGCGCGCCGTCGAGCTGGTCAACCGCGAAGCGGAACTGCTGGACCGAACCGAATACCACGAGTGGGAAAAGCTGTTCACCGAAGACGGGATTTACGTCATCCCGATCGACCGGGAAACCGATGATTTCGCCGGTTCGCTGAACATGGTCTACGACGACGCGCGGATGCGGCAGATGCGCGTCGCGCGGATGACCGAGGGCTACGCGCTCGCCGCCGTCGACTCCGCCCGCACCGTGCGCACTGTGTCGCGCTTCGTGCCGGAATCCGTTTCCGACGAAGAAGTCGTGCTGCGTTCGGCCCAGATCCTGGTCGCCTACAAACGCGGCAACCACGACCTGTGGGCGGCTGATCTGGTGCACCGCATCCGGTTCTCGCCGGACGGTCCCGAAGGCGACCGGATCGCGTTGAAGGTCGTCCGGCTGGTCAATAGCGACGAAGCCGTTCCGGCCGCGGGATTCCTGCTGTGAGCGCGCAGACGGAGCCGCACGTCGCCGTAGTCACGGGTGGCGCGAACGGCCTCGGCGAAGCGATCGTGCGGCAACTGCACGCCGAGGGCTACCGCGTCGCGATCGTGGACATCAACGGTGAAGCGGCCGAAAAGCTGGCCGCATCCCTTGGCAACTGCCGCGGCTACGAGGTCGACGTACGGGACCGGGCGGCGCTCGCGCAGCTGAAGGACGACGTCGTCCGCGATTTCGGCAGCGTGCAGGTGCTGGTCAACAACGCGGCCCGCACCCAGGCGGCCCCGCTGATGGAGATCACGCCGGAAGACCTCGACGCGGTCCTCGCGGTCAACTTCACCGGCACGTTCACCGCCTGCCAGATCTTCGGCGCGTACTTCGCCGAGCAGGGTTACGGGCGGATCGTGAACATGGCGTCGCTGGCAGGCCAGAACGGCGGCACCGCGACCGGCGGGCACTACGCGTCGTCCAAGGGCGCGATCATGTCCGCGACGAAGGTGTTCGCGCGCGAACTCGCCTCGCGCGGGGTCACCGTGAACTCGGTGTCCCCCGGGCCGCTGGACAGCCCGATGGTGCATTCGATCGTCGGCGAGGACAACCTCGAGGCCTTCACGAAGAACATCCCCGTCGGACGGCTCGGCGACCCGGCGTTCATCGCACGGATGGTGTCGCTGCTCGCCTCGCCCGGCGCGGCCTCGGTCACCGGGGCCTGCTGGGACGCCAACGGCGGCCTTTACCTGCGCTGAACCGCTTGAAACGGAGAGCCGATGCCGAACACCGTGGTCCGCGTGGCCGAGGTCGTCGAGGAAGCGCCTGGAATCCGGGCGCTCCGCCTCGTGCGCGCCGACGGTCTGCCGTTCGACCCGCATCCCGCCGGTGCGCACGTCGACGTCACCGGTCCGACCGGGATCCTGCGCCAGTATTCGCTGTGCGGGCGGCCGGACGACACGTCCTCGCTGCTGATCGCGGTGAAGCGGGAGCCGGATTCGCGCGGTGGTTCCGAGGCGCTGCACACCGTCGCGGAGAACGACAAGCTCGAGATCGGCGAAACCCGGAACCTGCTCTCGCTGGCTCCGGACGCCGAGCGGCACGTGCTGATCGCGGGCGGCATCGGCATCACTCCGTTGCTGAGCCTGGCTTATCAGCTGCACGCGGACGGTGCGGAATTCGAACTGCACTACTTCGCGCGCAGCCGGGAGTCCGCGGCTTTTGTTTCCCTGCTTGAAGAACAGGCTGAATTCCGGGACCGAGTGCTGCTGTATTTCGGGGTACCGCGCGACGAACAGCCCGCGGTGCTTACCGAAGTTGCCTCCGGTGTCGGTTCCGCTGGGCACGTCTACACCTGCGGCCCGGAAGGGTTCATGGAGCAGGTCACCGGCGTGTTCGCGCCCGTGGTCGGCGAAACGCAGGTGCACGTCGAACATTTCACCGCGGCCGAGGTCGACACGAGCGGCGACCAGCCGTTCACCGTCGAACTCGACACCGGCGAGGTATTCGAGATCCCAGCCGACCGGTCGATCCTGTCGGTGCTGACCGACAACGGGATCGAGGTGTTCAAATCGTGCGAGGAAGGCATCTGCGGTTCGTGCGTTTCCGGGGTGCTGGAAGGCACGCCGGAGCACCGCGACCAGTGTCTTTCGGCCAGCGACAAGGCTTCCGGCGACCAGATGGCGCTGTGCGTGTCGCGGGCGCGCTCCGAAAAACTGGTGATCGAACTGTACTGAGCCGAGCGGCCGGAATCCTCGCGATTCCGGCCGTCTTGTCTATTAATTGATCGATTTTATTTATCAATCCGCCGCAAATCGGACTTTGCCTCCTTCGTCACGCTTTCCCTAAGCTGTGTCCACCGTTTCCCCACCACCGGACACTCCGCGCATTCCGCGCGAGACGACGAAAGGCCTGCTATGGCCAAGCGCGACGAAGCGCACTCTCCCGGCGTGCTGCGGCTCGGATTCGCCGCCGGCGTCGGCACTTCCCTGGAAATGTACGACTTCTCGATCTACGGCACCGCGGCGGCACTGGTGTTCGGGTCGGTGTTCTTCAAAACCGGCAACGCCTGGTTCGGCACCTTCATGAGCCTCGCGACCTTCGCCATCGGTTTCGTGATGGCCCCGCTCGGCGCGGCGCTTTTCGGCTGGATCGGCGACCGGCGAGGCCGCCGCACCGCGCTGTACGCCGCGTTTCTGCTGATGGGTATCGCGACGCTGGGCATGGGCGTTCTCCCGCCGTACGCGGTGATCGGCATCGCCGCACCGCTGCTGCTCGTCGGACTGCGCCTGTTGCACGGCGCCGCCCGCGGCGGGGAAAGCGCCGGCGCGGCTGTATTCGCCGTTGAGCACGCACCCGAAAAACGGCGCGGCCTCTACGGTTCCTTCGTCGCACTGGGCTCACCGATCGGTGTCGTGCTGGCGAACCTGGCGTTCGCGCTGGTTCTCCTGCTGCCCAACGACGACGTCCTGAGCTGGGGCTGGCGTCTCCCGTTCCTCGCCGGCGGCATCGTGCTGGCGATTGGCATCTGGGTCCGCCGTGGCGTTTCGGAAAGCCCGGAATTCGAGAAAATGGCTGCCGCGGAAACGCGTGCGAAAAAGCCGCTCGCCGACGTCCTCCGCTCGAATTGGCGGCGACTGCTGCTGATCGCCGGCGCGAACCTCGGCCTCACCGCCTGCACTTTCGCGCTCGTCACGTTCATGCTGTCTTACGCGACCGCCGCCGCCCCGGAAGGTCTCGGCCTCCCGCGCGCGCCGATCGTCACTATCTCGACGATCACGCTGCTGTGCCACGCCGCCGCGAACGTCGGATCCGCCTGGCTGTCCGACCGGATCGGCCGCAAACCGGTGATGGTGACCGGCGCGGTCCTGTCGATCATCGCCGCTCTCGTGATGTTCCCGATCGCGTCGGCGGGCACCATCAGTTCGGTATTCGTCGCGCTGCTCTTGGGTTTCGCCGCCACCGGAATCCTTTTCGGACCGATGTACACCTGGTTCGCCGAACTGTTCCCGCGCGAGCAGCGCCAGTCCGGCCTCGGCGTGGGCTACCACGTCGGCGCGGTGCTCGGCGGCGGTCTCTCCCCGATGATCGCCAACCGGATCGTCGCGGCGACCGGCGACGCCCTCGCGGTCGGCTACTACCTGGCCGCACTGCTGGTGCTGAGCCTGGTCTGCCTGCTGATCCTCCCGGAAACCGCCCCCGCGCGACGTGCCGCGAAACCGGCTCCCGAATTGGTCGGCTGACCTGAACGCGCCCCAGTCTCGCCGCTTCCGCGAGACTGGGGTCATGCGTGAGATCGACGAAGTCCTAGACGCGGTCGGCCCCCGGTTGCGCACCCTGCGCACGCGGCGCGGCATCACCCTGGCCGACCTGTCAGCGGAGACCGGCATCTCGGAAAGCACCCTGTCCCGTCTGGAAAACGGCCAACGCCGGGCGAACCTGGAACTGCTGCTGCCGCTCTCGCGCGCCTACGACGTGCCCATCGACGACCTGGTGGGCGCGCCCCGCGCCGGCGACCCGCGCGTCCACCTGCGCCCGATCCACCAGCACGGGATGACCTACGTACCGCTGACCCGGCGACCGGGCGGCGTGCACGCGTACAAAATGCTCATCCCCGGCCGCTCCGCCGAACCCGCGCTGAAAACGCACAGCGGTTACGAATGGCTGTACGTCCTCAACGGGCATCTCCGCCTGATCGTGGGCGCGAAGGACCTGACCGTCCCGCCCGGCGAGGCAGCGGAGTTCGACACGACGGAACCCCATTGGCTCGGCTCCGCCGACGGAGGCGCGGTCGAGCTGCTGATCCTCTTCGGACTCCAAGGCGAGCGAGTGCATGTGGAGCCGCGCACGAATTGATACCAGACATCACGTAACACTCGGGGCGATCAGTGCGACCTGGTTGTGCACGTTCGATCACGAAAGGCTCTCATGTCCGCCCCTGATTATCCTCCGCCGCCCGCTCCCTACCCGGCCCCGCCCGCCCAGCCGAAGAACGGGCTCGGCACCGCCGGGTTCGTGCTCGGACTGATCGGCCTGATCTTCTCGTTCGTCCCGGTCGTCGGGCTCGTGGCGTGGCCGCTGGTGATCCTCGGGATCATTTTCTCGGCGCTCGGCTTCGTCCGGACGCGGTCTGGAAAGGCCACGAACAAGGGCCTCTCGATCGCCGGTCTCGTGCTGTCGGTGATCGGCCTGGCGATCTGCATCGTGTGGACCGTGACGGCCGCCAAGGTGGTCAACGAGGTCAACAACGAAGCGAACCGCGTCGTGACGATCCACTACGAGGTCACCGGCACCGCGAAGGAAGCATCGATCACCTACACCACCATCGGCGACGGCAACGCGTCCTCCAACCAGGACCAGCCGCAGACCCTGCCGTGGTCGAAAGACATCACCACGAAGGGCCTGTTCAAGGGCGGCAGCCTGTCGGTGACCACCGGCGCCGAGGGCGGAGAGGTGGCCTGCAAGGTCGTCGTGGACGGCAAGGAAGCCAAGACGGCAAAGGCATCGGGCAACTTCGCGACCGCCACCTGCGACGGCTTCTGATCGGCGCGGAGAAGGGCTCGTCGGGCCCTTCTCCGCACCAGCAGCTATCGACGACGCAACAGGCGAACCACAATCGCCACAGCCACGAGCGCCGCGGCTGGCAAGGCGGCTTTCTTCAGCAGCACCGGCACGACCGCGGCCCCGAGGTCGACGGCTTCCGGTTCGTCCGGGGAGGAACCCGGGTCGGCCAAAGCTTCCGCGAGCCGGGCGGTGAACTGCTGGACGATCCGGTCGCTCACCTCGGCGAGGATCCCGCGGCCGAACTGCGCGGGACGGCCGGTGAGCGCTAGGTCGGTGCGCACCCGCACCAGGGTCCCGGCCGGATCCGCGGCCAGCACGGCCGTGACCGTCGCGGCGGCGGTGCCGGTGCCCCGGCTTTCGCGGCCCTCGAGGTCGAGCACCACGGTCCGGGCGGCTTCGTCGCGGCTGACGGTGCCCGAACCCTGATAGCTCATCTGGACCGCACCGACCTTGACCTTGACCCGTCCGGAGAACGACTCCCCGTCCAGCCGGTCTAGGACCGCGCCGGGCAGGCACGGCGCGACCCGCTCGAGGTCGAGGAACAGTTCCCACGCCGCGTCCGGGGCAGCGGGAACGGTGAAGGAGTGGTCGAGGCGCATCGCGTTCTTTCCGTTTCGTGAGTGCGGGTTCAGACGGACCGCAGCAGGTCGCGGACCCGGCTCGGCGAGAGCGGGCCGCGGCGGACCACCACGCCGTGCGGGCGCAGGGCGTCCTCGATCGCGTTCGCGAGAACCGCTTGCGGCGCGATCGCACCGCCCTCGCCCAGTCCTTTGACGCCGAGGTCGTTCATCGGGCTCGGGGTGTGCAGTTCGTCGAGGTCGAGATCCGGGATCTCGGACGACGTCGGAACGAGGTAGTCCAGGTACGTGGCGGTGCGCGGCTGGCCGTCCGGCCCGTAGATCATCTCCTCGTAGAGCGCGCCCGCGATGCCCTGCGCGATCCCGCCGGTCACCTGGCCCTCGGCGATCAGCGGGTTCACGATGACACCGGCGTCGTGCACGACGACGTACTTCCGGATCTCCACCACGCCGGTGCGCTCGTCGACCTCGACGACGGCCGCGTGCGCCCCGCTGGACACGGCGAATCCCGGCGGGCGGAAGTGCACGGTTTCGGACAGCTCGGCACCGGGGCCGTCGTCGGACAGCGGGGCGCCCGAGACCAGTTCGGCGAGCGTCAGCGACGGTCCGGAGGGGGTCCCCCGCACGGTGAACACGCCGTCTGCCAGGTCGAGATCAGCCGCGTCGACCTCCAGTCTGCGGGCCGCGGCGGCGAGCGCCTTCCCCCGCACGAGCAGTCCGGCACGGTGCGTGGCGTTGCCCGCGTTGACCAGCGCACGGCTGGCGATAGTGCCGACCCCGAACGCCGTAGCGGCGGTGTCGCCGCCGACGACGTCGACCTGCCGCGGCGAGACTCCGAGCGCGTCCGCGGCGATCTGCGCCATGGCCGTGCGGTGCCCCTGACCCTGCGACGGGGTGCCGATCGCCAGCTTCACCCGGCCGCTGGGCGCGAGGTCGATCCGGGCGGTCTCGAACGGGCCGAGGCCGGTGGCCTCGATGTAGAGCGCGACCCCGACGCCGACGCGTTTCCCTTCCACCGCACCCGATTCCTGCCGGGCCCGGATCGCGGGCAGATCGACCCTCGCCACCGCGCGGCGAAGCAGCTCGGGGAAGTCCCCGGAGTCGTAGACCTGCGGCTGGCCGGACCGGTCGACCAGCCCGGTCCGATACGGCATTTCGCCGGGCCGCACCAGGTTCCGCGCGCGCAGCTCAGCGGGTTCGAGTCCGAGCGCGGCGGCGAGCCGGTCCATCGCGCGCTCCATCGCGAACACCGCTTCGGGTCTCCCGGCCCCGCGGTACGGCGTCGAGAACGTCGTGTTCGTGAGCACCCCGGTCAGGTCGATCGCGACGTTCGGCACGCGGTACGGGCCGAGCAGGTGGCACAGCGAGTTGTACGGCACCACAAGGCCGGTCATGTTGTAAGCGCCGAAATTGACCGTGATCCGGTCGCGCACGCCGAGGAGCCGTCCGTCCGCGTCGGCCGCCAGTTCGATGCGATGGATCTGCTCGCGGGCGTGCGACGACGCGACGAGGTTCTCCGTGCGGTCCTCGCGCCAGCGCACCGGCCTGCCGAGGCATCGCGCGGCGTGCGGGACGATCAGCTCTTCGACATACAGGATTCCTTTCTGCCCGAACCCGCCGCCGACGTCGACGGCGAGCACCCGGACGGCTTCGGCGTCGAGCCCGAGCGTGCGCGCGATCGAATCGCGAAGCCGGTGCGGCGTCTGGGTTCCGGACCAGACGGTCAGCTCACCGCGATACGGGTCCACGTGCGCGGCGACGGCACGGGTCTCGATCGGAGAGGCAACGTACCGGTGTGCGTGGAATTCCTCGCTGATCACGGTGTGAGCGTCGCGAAACACGGCGTCCGGTTCGCCGACGCGGGCCGTCACCGCGACCGCGATGTTGTCCTGGAGGTCTTCGTGGATCAACGGCGCCTCTGGTTTCAACGCCTCTTCCGGATCGACTACCACCGGCAGCGATGCGTATCGCACGTCGATCAACTCGAGCGCGTCCTCTGCCAGGTAACGGTTTTCGGCGAAGACGACGGCGACCGGCTGACCTGCGTAAGCGACCTTCTCGCGGGCGAGCAGCGGCATCGGCGTTATCCGCACTGTCGGATCGACGGTCTCCGCGAGACCGGCCGGGATGCGCAATTCTTCGCGGTTGAGCAAGGGGGCGAGGTCCGCCAGGTCTTCTCCGGTCCAGACGGCGGTGACGCCCGGTGCCGCGAGCGCGGCCGACACATCCACGGAAACCAGGCGCGCGTGCGCTTCGGAGCTGCGGAGGAACGCCGCCTCCAACGCGTGCGGCAGGGCGAGATCGTCGACGTATCGGCCTTGCCCGCGCAGCAGCCGGTCGTCCTCGACGCGAGCCATCGGGCGGCCGATCCAGCCGGATTTTCCCGTCATCAGGCGGATTCCTCTCCGAATTGCGCGTCGAGAGCCTGCGCCACGGCACGACGGATGTTGCGGTAGCCGGTGCATCGGCACAGATGCCCGCTGAGCGCGTCGGCGACCTCGGCTTCGGAGGGCCGATGCTCGGCCGACGCGAGCGCGGTCGTGGTCATGAGGAGCCCGGAAGTGCAGTAACCGCACTGCATTCCGTGGCATTCGTGATAGGCGCGCTGCACGGCCGTGAGCGGCGCGTCGCCCGGCGCGAGACTTTCGACAGTCCGGATCTCCGCGCCTTCGCACTGCACGGCGAACGTCAGGCACGCGCGCACTGGTGCTCCGTCGACGAGGACAGTGCACGAGCCGCAGACCCCGTGTTCGCAGCCGGCGTGGGTCCCGGTCAGGCGCAGCCGATCGCGCAAGAAGTCGGACAGCAGCAGCCTGGATTCCACTTGCACGGCAACGGCTTCCCCATTCACGGTCAGGCGGACGGCGTGCCATGCGGACGGTTCGGTCAGCGGCGGGTTGGCAGGTGTGTTCATCGGGTGCGCTCCCAAGCGATGGTGATGGCGCGGGTCAGCAAGTGGGCGGCGGCTTCGCGGCGGTACTCGGCGCTCGCGTGCACATCTCCGGCCGGTTCCAGCTGGCTGTGGACGACACGCGCGGCCGCTGCCAGGTCGTCGGCGTCGAGCGCAGTTCCGGTGAAGGCGGCTTCGGCGGGCAGCAGCCGGACCGGCACCGGTCCCGCACCACAAAACACAACCCGTGCGCCGGCGACAGAATCGGCGGTGCAATCGAGCACGACACCGACACCGATGGTGGCGAAATCACCGTGCCGCCGCGCCAGTTCCTCGAACGCCCAGCCTCGTCCGGGAGGCTGCGCGGGGAAAACGACCTCGGTGAGCAATTCGTCGTCGGCGAGCGCGGTCTGAAACGTGGCGACGAAAAACTCGGCCGCGGGCACCGTGCGGGTCCCGGATGGCCCGGCGAGCACGAACGACGCGTCCAGCGCGATCGCGACGGCCGGGAGTTCCGCGGCCGGATCGTGGTGGGCCAGGCTGCCGCACACCGTCCCGCGCTGACGGATCTGCGGATGCCCGATGCGGTCGATCGCGGCTGCGAGCAACGGCCAGCCGCGCCGGACGACCGGGTCGGCCGCGACCGCCGACTGCCGGGCCGCGGCACCGATCCGCAGCTCCCCTTCGCCGCCGACCGCGCACCGGGCGAGACCGGCGATCCGGGTGATGTCCACCAGCACCTCGGGCCGGGCCAGCCGCATGGACAACATGGGCACGAGCGATTGGCCCCCGGCGAGCACCTTGGCCTCGCGGTCCCCGTCGGCCAGCAGCGCGACGGCCTCCGCGACGGTGGCAGGAGCGGCGTAATCGAAGGGGCTCGGTTTCATGCTGACCCTCTCCGGTCAAGTTCGTTGAGCTCTAAGATAGTTACACCAAAGATTTACTACC
Organism: Amycolatopsis sp. A1MSW2902; assembly: GCF_017312175.1. Classification (NCBI taxonomy): domain Bacteria; kingdom Bacillati; phylum Actinomycetota; class Actinomycetes; order Pseudonocardiales; family Pseudonocardiaceae; genus Amycolatopsis; species Amycolatopsis sp. A1MSW2902. Next base: position 8,024,617 of record NZ_QJPO01000001.1, on the reverse strand, counting down.
GCAAGGATCATCCGCAGATTTCCTTGCCTCAGCCGCCGTGTCAGATCTCTGCAGCCCTCCGCAATATCCGTCCTCACCTGCCATTTAGCGGCCCTGACCGCCACCCGAACACCCTCCCCGTGATCATGAACGACCGTTCAAACTCCACCGATTAAGATGGCCGCATGAGCGCCGACGACGCCCCGCCGCCCCAGGGCGAGACCGCGGGCCGCCGCGGTCGCCCCCAAGATCCGGAGGGCAACCGGCGCGCGGTGCTGGACGCCGCGCGCAGGCTGTTCGCCGCACGCGGCTACGAGGGAACGTCGATCCGAGAGGTCGCGGCCGAAGCCGGGGTGACAGCGGGCTCGGTGATGGCGTACTTCGGCTCGAAGGACGGCTTGTTCCGCGAAATCGTCGGCCGGAGCACGGGCATCACCGTCGACATCGTCGCGGCGGCCGCGGACGGCCCGGCCCGGCTGTCGCACGCGCTGGCCAACGCCTACCTCGAACGCTGGGACCGCACGCCGGCCGAACACCCCTGGGCCGCGCTGATCCGCTCGGCAGTCACCCACGAAGCGAGCGCTGAGCAATTGCGCGCGATCCTCGACGAACAAGTCACCGAACCGCTCGCCGAACTGCTGGCCGACGCGCCGGACGCACGAGAGCGAATCGCGCTTGTCCGCAGCGTGCTGTTCGGCGTGGTCATGGAGCGATACCTGTTCGCACACGAGCCAGCCCACTCGGTGCCGAGCGCGACGTTCGCGCCCTACTTCGCCGAAGCGATGTCCGCGGCCCTGGACAGCGCGCACCCGCCGGCCGCAGACACCGTCGACCGCGTCCCGGACGAATGGCGGACCGAAACCCCCGGACTGGACGTGTCCGCGTTCGCCGTTTTCGGCAGGCTGCACCGGTGTTCAGCGCTGTACCGGGCTTCGGTGAGCCGGATCGCGGAGGAACACGGGATCACCATGGCGGCGTTCGACGTCCTGACCGCACTGCGACGGGCAGGCGCGCCGTATCGCCGCACCGTGGGCGAGATCGCGGAATCGGCGCTCGTGAGTCCGAGCGGCGTGACCCTGCGCGCAGACAAGCTGGAGGAGGCAGGCCTGGTAGTCCGCGAACGAGACGGCAAGGACCGCCGGGTCGTCCACCTCCGCCTGACCGAATCCGGCCGGGCACTGATCGACCGCGTGGCGCGCGAGCATTTCCCGCGGGAGAACGAACTTCTCGGCCAAGTGGGCAGCGCGGAACGGACTGCGTTGTCGAGACTGCTGGGACTCTTGGAAGAATCCCTCTCCTCGGCGGATCCGGCCTGATCCAGGATCTGGTACCGCGAAACAGGCTCGAAACTGGCTCTGGCTGGCACCAGATGGATCTCGCACAGTGGGAGGAAGCAGTAAGCGAACCCACCCCAGCGAGGCAGTCATGTCGGCCCAGATCCTCCCGCTGAACCACCGCGAGCGAGCCACTCTCACCGCCGTCGGCCTCGGCCGCGCCGAAATGACCTGCAGCTGCGAACCCGACCTCTACATCGACGGCGTCCCCTGCTGCGACCAGTTCACCGCCCACCGCCTCGCCCGGTTCGCCTTGGTGGTCCCACTGCGCGCCGGCCGCCGCGGCGAGCGCGTTCCGGCACTCCTCACCGAGGCCGGTCGAGCCGCGATCGATTTGCCTGCCACGGACATCCCGCGATCCGCTGCCTGAACCACTTCGTCGACGCGAATGGGTCTCCGCGAACCTGGGGCCGGGTGAAGGAAACCGGCTCAACCAAGGCGCGATGCCTGATTCCGGTCGTCGGCAAGACTGCCGCACCGGCGGCCATTCCGGCCCGCCCGAGACGGACGGCGCGAATCGCTTCGTCGCGCCCGCTCGGGCTTGCCTCAGCGCGTTAAGATCAACTCGAGCGGCCCGAAGGCTGCTTTCCTGGAGCCGGCAAGGGGGTTCGAACCCCTGACCTTCTGTTTACAAGACAGATGCTCTACCAACTGAGCTATACCGGCACGCACCCGGCGACGGGCGCGCCAAAAGTATATCGGGCCGCTTCCGCCGCAGCCGGACAACCCGCCCTAACTCCCAGGTCAGCACCGGAAATCGGCAAGATCCAACCCCATGCGGCACGATCGGTGGCAGGTGTGTCGGACACCACTGCAACAGCTGGGGCGGTACGGCCGATGGTCCCCGGGAACGAACGAGGAGGTGGGGATCGATCATGAAGATCAACGAGCGTGCCGGCCAGGGGGCTGCGCGCAGACGGTGGCCGATTCTCGAGCCTCCGCACCCGCGCTCCAGCCAGCGGCATCGGCCAAATCTGCTGCGCCGGCGCGCTTGGCACATTCTCGAGGCTCCGACCGCCGAACAGCCCGCGGTCGAGTCCGAGGAGGCGATCGGTCCCAAGCCGCCGGACGACGCGACCGTCAACTTCGTCCTGGATCTCACGCTGCGGATCGGCGAAGTGCAGATGGCCAGCGGCGCCGGGGCTTCCGACGTCACCGCGACCATTCTCGCGCTCACCTCCGCGCTCGGGCTGCCGCACTGCGAGGTCGACGTCATCTTCACGTCGATCACCGTCACCTGTCACCGGGGGACCGACCTCGCGCCGGTGACCGCGTTGCGAGTGGTTCGTTCGCGCAGTCTCGACTACACCCGGCTGACCGAGACCGAGGCGCTCGTGCGCCAGATCGTCCGCGGCAACACCGGGGCGGAGGAAGCGGTCACCGAACTGGACCGGATCACCTCCGCGCCGCACCCGTACGCGCGCTGGACCGCGACCGCCGCCTGGGGCGGGCTGGCCGGGTTCATCACGCTGCTGCTCGGCGGAGGCCTCGACATCGCGCTCGTCGCGATGGTCATCTCCGCCGCGGTCGACCGGATCGGCAGGCTGCTCAACAAGGTCAACCTGCCGTTCTTCTTCCAGCAGGTGGTCGGCGGGCTGTTCGCGACGCTGTCGGCGATGGTCATAGTCAGCAGCAACATCCTGACCACCGACCGGCCGACGCTGGTGGTCGCGGCGGCGGTCACCGTGCTGCTGTCCGGGCTCTCCACGGTTTCCGCGGTGCAGGACGGGATCACCGGCTATTACGTCACCGCGTCCGGCCGCACGATGGAAACCGCGTTGATGAGTGCCGGGCTGATCGCGGGCGTCGTGCTCGCGCTGCGGCTCGCGGTGATGCTCGAACTGCCGCGCACGCCGTTGCCCGACGTCCCGGCCTCGACCGCGCAGCACTTGCCGATCATCGTCGTCGGCGGGGCCGGCGCGGCCGCCTGCTTCGCGCTCGCCTCGTACTCGAAGCTGCGCGCGATGCTCGTCGCCGCCGCGGCGGGCGCGATCGGTGCGCTCGTGTACGGCGCGTTGATCATCGCGACGCTCGACGCGGTGAGCGCTTCGGCGGTCGCGGCGACGCTCGTCGGGTTCTGCGGCGGCGTGATGGCGCGGCGGCTGAAAGTTACTCCGCTCGTGGTCGCCGTGTCCGGGATCACTCCGCTGCTCCCCGGTCTCTCCACCTATCGTGGTCTATACCAATTAGCGGTTTCGCCAGGCGGGAACATCTCGACCCTGATGACCGCGGTCGCCATCGGGCTCGCCCTCGCGGCGGGCGTTGTACTGGGCGAATACCTCGCCCAGCCGGTCCGCACCGGCCTCGGCAGGCTCGAGCGGAAGCTCTCCGGACCCCGGCTCGCCGGGCCGATGGAACCGACCGAACGGCGTTTGGAGTAACCAGTTGGTCACCGGCCGGTCACTTCTCGCGCGCTAGGGTTTCTCTTGGGGCCGCGACCCGCCGAGGACGAGGGAGCAGCTGGAGTGACTGACGCGATTGCCGACCGGAACAGCGGACCGTCCGCGGATTTCGTCGTGGTGGCCAACCGGCTGCCCGTCGATCTCGAACGGACCGCGGACGGGGAACAACGCTGGACCGCCAGCCCGGGCGGACTCGTTTCGGCACTCGAACCGTTCCTTCGCTCCCGCAAGGGCGCGTGGGTCGGCTGGCCGGGCGTGCCGGACGTCGACGTGGACGAGTTCGACGACGACGGGCTCGTCCTGCACCCGGTGTCGCTCAGCTCGGCCGAGGTCCGCGACTACTACGAGGGCTTCTCCAACGCCACGCTCTGGCCGCTGTACCACGACGTCGTCGAACGGCCGGTCTTCGACCGGTCGTGGTGGGACAGCTACGTGAAGGTCAACCGCCGATTCGCCGAGGCCAGCGCCGCCGTCGCCGCGCAGGGGGCGACCGTGTGGATCCAGGACTACCAGCTGCAACTGGTGCCCCGGATGCTCCGCGAACTGCGGCCCGACCTGCGCATCGGCTTCTTCCTGCACATCCCGTTCCCGCCGGTCGAGCTGTTCATGCAGCTCCCGTGGCGCGCGGAGATCGTGCGCGGCCTGATCGGCGCGGACCTGATCGGCTTCCACCGGCCCGGCGGCGCACAGAACTTCCTGTGGCTGGCCCGGCAGCTGGTCGGCCTCGAACCGACCCGCGGCGCGGTCGGCGTCCGGTCCCGGCCGGGCATGGTGCAGGTCGGCGACCGCACGGTGCGCGTCGGCGCGTTCCCGATCTCCATCGACGCGGCGGGCCTCGACTCGCTCGCCCGCAGCAAGGGCGTCGTCGAGCGGACCAAGCAGATCCGCCGCGACCTCGGCAACCCGAAGACGGTGCTGCTCGGCGTCGACCGGCTCGACTACACCAAGGGCATCGACCTGCGGCTGCAGGCCCTGCACGAACTGCTGCACGAGGGCCGTCTCGAACCCGGCGACGTCACGTTCGTGCAGCTGGCCACCCCGAGCCGCGAACGGGTCGAGCACTACCAGCGGATGCGCGGCGAGATCGAGCAGATGGTCGGCCGGATCAACGGCGAGTTCGCCCGCGTCGGCCACCCAGTCGTGCACTATTTGCACCAATCCGTGAACCGCACCGAACTGGCCGCCTTCTTCTCCGCGGCCGACGTCATGGTGGTGACTCCGCTGCGCGACGGGATGAATCTCGTCTGCAAGGAGTACGTCGCGTGCCGCCCCGACCTCGGCGGCGCGCTGGTGCTCAGCGAGTTCGCCGGCGCCGCGGCCGAACTGACCAGCGCTTTCCTCGTCAACCCGCACGATCTGGACGGGGTGAAGAACGCGTTGGAGGCTGCCATTACGCTCGACCCCGCCGAGGGCCGACGCAGGATGCGCGCCATGCGTCGCCAGGTCCTCACCCACGACGTCGACCGGTGGGCGCGTTCGTTCCTCCAGGCGCTGGGTGCCGAACCGGCCGACTGACCCCCTCCCCCGTACCGCGCTGGACCTCCTGAGGAGGAGTGTTGACCGCCGAGGCGTTGCCCGCGGAGCTACGGCGCGCGATCGTGCAGATCGCCCGTACCCCGCGCCTGCTGGTCGCCTGCGACTACGACGGCACGTTGGCCCCCATCACCGCGAACCCGGACGAGGCGCGGCCGCTGCCCGAGTCCGTCGGCGCGTTGAGATCGCTCGCCGGCCTGCACGAAACGACCACCGCCGTGATCTCCGGCCGGGCTCTTCGGGATCTCGCGACGCTGTCGCGGCTGCCGTCCGAGGTCAACCTGGTCGGCAGCCACGGGTCCGAGTTCGACATCGGCTTCATCCACGCGCTCGACGAGGACGCGAAGGCGTTGCACCGGCGGCTCGAACACGAGCTGGAACAGCTGGTGCTCGACGTGCCCGGGGTGTCGCTCGAGGTCAAGCCGGCGAGCATCGCGGTGCACGTGCGCCGCGCCGAGCACAACGCGGGCCGGCGCGTCCTCTCGGCCGTGCACGAAGGCCCGTCGAAGTGGGAAGGCGTCACGACCACCGACGGCAAGGAAGTCGTCGAGCTGGCGGTCGTGAAGACCGACAAGGGCAACGCGCTGGACACCCTGCGCCACCAGGTCGGGGCCACCGCGGCGGTGTTCCTCGGCGACGACGTCACCGACGAGAAGGCGTTCGCCCGGCTGGCCGGTCCGGACCTCGGCATCAAGGTCGGCGACGGCGAATCGCTCGCCGAGTACCACGTGCCCGACACCGTCGACGTCGCGATGGTGCTCGCGTTCCTCCTGGAAGAGCGGCGCAACTGGCTCTACGGCGAGTCCGCGCCGCCGATCGAGCGGCTGTCGCTGCTCGCCAACGAGCGCTCGGTCGCGCTGGTGACGCCGGACGCGAAACTGACCTGGCTGTGCCACCCCGGCCCGGACGCCCCCGCGGTGTTCGCCGACCTGCTCGGCGGTCCCGGCGCCGGGCACTTCTCGATCAAACCGCACCGCAACGGGCTCCCGCTCGGCCAGCGGTACCTGCCGAACACGATGACGGTCGAGACGCGCTGGTCGCGGCTGCTCGTCACGGACTATCTCGAGCCGGAAAGCCCTGGGCACCGCACCGACCTCGTGCGCGTGATCTCCGGCGAGGCGGTGGCTCAGGTCGTGTTCGCGCCGCGGCCGGAATTCGGCGGCGTGCCGGTGCGGCTGGTCGCCGAGGCCGAGGGCCTGCGCGTGCTGGGCACGTCGGAGCCGTTCGTGCTGCGCTCGCCGGGCGTCGAATGGTCGATCGCCTCCGACGGGCTGCAGGACACCGCGACCGCGCTCGTCCAGCCGACGCCGGAGCAGCCGGTGGTGCTCGAATTGCGCTGCGGCACCACGGATCTCGCCGCGCACGAACTGTCCGAAGTGGACCGCCGGGACCGGGCGGGCCGGTACTGGAGCGACTGGGCGGCGAAGCTCAAGCTGCCGACCGTGCAGACCGAACTGGTGCGCCGCTCCGCGCTGACCCTGCGCGGTCTGGTCAACACCGACACTGGCGGCGTGCTGGCCGCCGCGACGTCGTCGCTGCCGGAGGAGATCGGCGGGGTCCGCAACTGGGACTACCGCTACTGCTGGATCCGCGACGCCGCGATGACCGTCCGCGAACTGGTGCACCTCGGTTCGCACGAGGAGGCCGAGGGCTACCTGAAGTGGCTGCACGGCGTGCTCGCCACGCTGGCCGGCCCGGAGCGGCTGCACCCGCTGTACACGCTGGCCGGAAGCGTCATCGGCGCGGAGGCGGTCATCGAATCGCTGCCCGGGTACGCCGGTTCGCGGCCGGTACGCGTCGGCAACCTCGCCAACCACCAGGTGCAGCTCGACGTGTTCGGCCCGGTCGTGGAACTGGTCGCGACGCTGGCGGAGGTGCGCGGCGAACTGCGCGACGAGGACTGGCAGATGGTGCGCGCGATGGCCGAGGCCGTCACGCGGCGCTGGAACGAGCCGGACCACGGGATCTGGGAAGAGCGGCACGTGCCGCGGCACCGGGTGTACTCGCGGGTGATGTGCTGGGTGACCATCGATCGCGCGGTGCGGCTCGGCGACGAGTACGGCCGCGACGTCCCCGGCGCCTGGCCGACGCTGCGCGACCAGATCAAGGCCGACGTGCTCGAGCACGGCTGGAACGAAGAGGTGCAGGCGTTCACGACCGCCTACGACGGCACCGACCTCGACGCGGCGTCCCTGTTCGTGGGCCTCACCGGGCTCATCGACCCGGCGGACGACCGGTTCCAGAAGACCGTGACGGCGATCGAAGCCGAACTGCGCAGCGGTTCCACGGTGTACCGCTACCGGCGCGACGACGGCCTTCCCGGCGGCGAGGGCGGCTTCCACATCTGCGCGGCCTGGCTGATCGAGGCGTACCTGTGCACCGGGCGGCGCAACGAGGCCGAGGAGCTGTTCGCGCAGATCGTCGACGCGGCGGGCCCGACCGGGCTGCTGCCCGAGCAGTTCGACCCGGTCGCGGAGCGCTCGCTCGGCAACCACCCGCAGGCGTACTCGCACATCGGCCTCATCCGGTGCGCGAATCTCCTTGCCGAGAAGGCTTGATCAGGCAAGCCCGTTAGCACGCCTCGGTGACAAGTGCCGTGAAGGCCGCCTTGCCGGAATCGCATTCCGTTAAGGTGGTCTTCACGAGCATTTGCACGTTCGTTCGGGTTGCCGGCGCGGAGGTGATGCGGTGAAGCAGTACTACGGGCAGCAGTCCGCGGAGTACGCCCCGCTGCCGCCGTTGTTCGCCGCCCGGGTGCGCGTCGCGTCCGTGGTCATCGGGGTTTCGCTGGCGATCGGCACGCTGCTCGTTTTCGGCATCACCGCGCTCGTGAACCGTCCGCTGCACGGGCACAGCCTGCCGCGCGGACTGCTCGGTCTCGCCGCGCTGCTGCTGCCGATGCTGTCCGTGCTCGCCATCGCCGCGGTCGTCCTGTCCGCACGCCGCTGCCTGCAAGGCGACTACCTGGTGACCGCCAGGGCCCGGGGCACGCGCGCGACGCTGACCGCCTGTTTCACCGTGCTGTCGATCAGCTGCCTGATCGCGCTCGGGGTGTCCGCGCTGGTGGATCTCTGGGGCAACCACGGCAAGCTCGGCCTGCCCGAACTGCTCGCGACCTTCGCGAATTTCGCCATCGGCCTGATCGGCTACAGCGCGGGACTCTGGTTCGTCCGGCCGTCGGTGAGCACGCTGGAGAAGTTCAGCGACCATCCCATCTGGTGAGGCCGTGAACGCTCGCCCGCGCCGCGGGCAAGAGTGGGTATGCAGGTGACCCACGACGGTCCCGAGCCGGTGTCGACCGGCCCGCAGGACCGCCCCGACCTGGGCGGACCCGATCCCGCCCCGGCCTTCGGGCGGCTGTTCGACGCGCACGCGGCGACCATGCACCGCTACCTCGCGCGCCGCGTCGGCCCGGATGCCGCGCACGATCTCGTCGCCGAGACGTTCCTCGTCGCGCTGCGCCGCCGGGAGTCGTACCAGCCGGAGCTGGGCACCGCGCGCTCGTGGCTGTACGGGATCGCGACGAACCTGCTGCGCCACCACGTCCGCAGCGAAACCCGGGCACTGCGAGCCACCGCGCGGCTCGCGAATTCCGGCGACCGCGGCCACGGCGGACACGACACCAGGGTCGCCGAGCAGGTGGACGCACAGGCCCGCGCGGCACAGCTGGCGGGCGCGCTCGCGAAGCTGAGCGTCGCCGACCGCGACACGCTGCTGCTGGTCTCGTGGGCCGGGCTGGAACCGGTCGAAGTCGCCGAGGCGCTCGGCATTCCGCCGGGCACCGTCCGTTCGAGGCTGCACCGGATCCGCAGATGGCTGCGCACCAACGCAGGCGCGTCGACCCGCGAGGAGGCGAAAGACCAGTGAACGACGACACCGTGCGGCATCTGTGGTCCGATGCCGAACTCGACGAGGCCCTCGCCGCGCTGCACCCGCACGAGACGGCCACCGACCGCGCCGAACTCGACCGGGCCCGCGCGAGCATGATGCGGGCCGCCGCGGCAGTGAGCGAATCGGCCGAACCGGTTGTCCCGCAACGGAAAAAGCGCTCCGGCGCGTGGCGGTGGATCGCCGTGGCCGCGGCGGTCGCACTCGTCACCGGCGGCGTGGTCGTGGTCCGGGAACTCGCCACCGCGCCGACGACGCTGGCGCCCGCCGGCCCGGCCGCCCCGGCGGACCGTCGCGAAGCGGGCGCGCCGTTCACCCACGTCGTGACCAAGTACAGCCGCACCGTGCTGGTGAGCGGGAGCAGTGTGTTCAGGGTCCCGGAACAGGTGGACCTGTGGATCCCGGCCGATCCGTCCGGAGTCTGGAAACGACGCTGGACCCGCGCCGAACCGCCGACGCTGCTCGGCGGGGATCCCCGGGACAGCGCGAAACTGCCCGGACCGTCCCAGGCCGAGGAGTCCGCGCCCGGCGGGCGGTTCACGCGCGACGCCCGCTTCCCCGGAGACGCGGCCGCCAGCACTCAGCTGGGCTGGTCCCAGCCGACCCCGGACTTCGTCGCGGGCCTGCCGACCGACCCGAACCAGCTGACCAACCGCCTCCTGAAGGACCGCATCCCTCCGGAGTTGTCGCCGGCGGGCGACGGGCCGCTGCCGCAGCCGTTGAACTACGGCGCTCCGAAGGACCCCAGCCCCATCACCTATCCGTCGGCGACCGGGATGGTCCTGAACGTCCTCGCTTCCGGGTACGCGTCGCGCGAGCTGCGAGGCGCCTTCGTGAAAGCCATGGACAACCCGGTGCTCGGATTCCAGTTGGTGCAGGACGCTCCGGACTTCGTGCAATACGCGGTGCTCGCCGGCCCGTACCGAGTGCTCGTCTCGCTCAACCGGACCCGGCTACAGCTGACCGACCTCCAGGTGCTCTCCGCGAGCTCCGTCACCAGGTTCGCGCCCGGCACTCTGGTCAGCTCCGCGCAGTTCTCCTCCGAGACCACCGAGCGGGCGGGGGACTGATCATTTCGCGTGGTTCGCCGCGTTGAGCGCGCTCGCCACGTCGGGCACCTCCAGCACCCGGATGCCGTCCGGGAGCTTGCCGGAATCCGGCGGCACCAACGCGTGCGTGAAGCCGAGCCGGGCCGCCTCGGCCAGCCGCCGCCCGACGTTCGGCACCCGCCGGATCTCGCCCGCCAGCCCGACCTCGCCCACCGCGACCAGCCGGGGCGACAGGGCCACGTCGTGCAGCGACGAGGTCAGCGCGAGCACCAGCGCCAGGTCGATGGCGGGCTCGGTGATCTTCATGCCGCCGACCGTCGCGACGTAGACGTCCTTGTCGCCCAGCTTCAGCCGGCCGCGCTTCTCCATCACGGCGAGCACCATGGCGACCCGCGCCGAGTCGAGGCCGCTCACGGCACGCCTCGGCTGCGGCATGCCGCTGCTCGACACCAGCGCCTGCACCTCGCCCAGCAGCGGCCGTTTCCCCTCGACCGCGACCGTGACCGCGGTGCCCGGCACCGCTTCCGCGGTCCGGCTCAGGAACAGACCGGACGGGTCCGGCACCCCGACGATGCCGCCCTCGGTGAGCTCGAAACAGCCGATCTCGTCCGCCGCCCCGAACCGGTTCTTGATGCCGCGCACCATCCGCAGCGTGGAGTGCTTGTCGCCCTCGAACTGCAGCACTACGTCCACCAGGTGCTCCAGCACGCGCGGACCGGCGACCGAACCGTCCTTCGTGACATGTCCCACGAGCAGGACCGGCAGCCCGCGTTCCTTGGCCAGCGCGACGAGCCCGGAGGTGACCGCGCGGACCTGCGTCACCCCGCCCGGCGAGCCCTCGACCTGCGGCGATGCCATGGTCTGGACCGAATCGACGATCAGCACGCCCGGCTTCACCGCGTCGACGTGCCCGAGGATCGCGGACAGGTCGCTCTCCGCCGCGAGGAACATCTCACCGTGCACGTTGCCGGTGCGCTCGGCGCGCAGCCGGACCTGTCCCGCGGATTCCTCGCCGGTGACGTACAGCGAACGCCCCGCCGTGACCGCCCATTGATACGCGACTTCGAGCAGCAGCGTGGATTTGCCGACCCCGGGTTCACCGGCCAGCAGCGCGACCGCGCCGGGCACGAGCCCGCCGCCGAGCACCCGGTCCAGCTCCGGCACGCCGGTGGCCTTCGCCCTGGCCGCCTCGACGTCGACCTCGGCGATCGGCCTCGCGGGCGCGCTCGGCGCCCCGGCGGCCACCCGCGCGATCGCCGGTTTCGCGGAGCCGCGCTCCTCGAGCGTGCCCCACGCCTGGCATTCCGGGCAGCGACCGACCCACTTCGCCGTTTCGTACCCGCATTCCGCGCACCGGTGGACGGTGCTGGTCTTCTTCACCACTCCGCGAGGCTATCGGCGGACACCGACAAAACTCGCGGCGACGCGGTCAGGAACCCGCGTGCGCAGGTGCCGCGACCGGCAGCTCGACCACGATCGGGCCGGCGTTCTGGAAGGTGAAGGTGACCTTGATCGTCGCGCCCGGCCACAGCGGCTGCTTGAGGCCCGGCAGCACGACCTTGCCGGAGCCGAGCTGGCTCGCCGCGCCGCCGCTCTCGCCCGTCTGCGGCGCGTTGGACGCCGAGTTGGGAGCCGAGCTGCTCGGGGCGGAGCTGGGCGCGCCGCTGGCGGGCTGGTTCAGCTCGGAGGCGGGCGTGCTGTTCGCCGACTCCGACTGCGGCGGGGCGCCCTGCTCGACCGCGTCGGCCGGGCCGATCACGAGCGAGTGGCCGGCGACGATCGCCGTGTCCCCGGAGATCTGCGCGGGGCCGGAAGCGCCCTCGGAGGTCACCGAGACGAGCTTGTCGTCCTTCTGGCCCTGGTTGATCACGGTGAGCGTGAGCGGGGCGGGCGAACCGGCCGCGTAGCCGGGGCCCTGCGCCGGGTACTGCACCGCGGCGTTGCGCAGCACGATCGTCTTCACCTGGGCGTAGGTGCCGTTGACGGCGGGCTGCTGGGTGTCGGTCTGAGTGATCTGACCGGCTCCGCAACCGGCGAGCACGAGTGCGGCGCCGAGCGCCGACACGCCTGCGCCGAGCACGCGGCGATTCTGCAGCCTCACGTCAGAGTCCTTCCCTTTCACGGCCTCGTCCTTCCCGAAGACTAGCCGGGCGGTTCTCCGCGCGCGGAACCGGTGTGCGTTCCCGGCCGATCGACTGTCCACAAAGGATCCCACAGCGCCGGTCGGGGCGCTGTCGGCTCACCTGCATGAGCACGGCGAAAACCGGTTTGTCAAGCCCTGCTCAGGCCGCTGACCTGCGACGACGATCCCGGGCCGCTAGGTGGCCGCCGACGGGCCGTGATAGGATGGAGTCAGCGAAAGGGGCAGAGGACACATGGTTTTCAAGGTCGGAGAGACCGTCGTCTACCCGCACCACGGTGCCGCACTCATCGAAGCGATCGAGACCCGCGTGATCAAGGGCGAGGAAAAGAAGTACCTCGTCCTCAAAGTCGCGCAAGGGGATCTTACGGTTCGCGTGCCCGCGGACAACGCCGAGATCGTCGGCGTGCGCGATGTCGTCGGGCAAGAAGGACTGGACAAGGTCTTCGATGTTCTGCGTGCTCCGCACACCGAAGAGCCCACGAACTGGTCTCGTCGGTACAAGGCCAACCTGGAGAAGCTCGCCTCCGGCGATGTGAACAAGGTGGCCGAAGTGGTGCGCGACCTCTGGCGGCGAGAAAAGGACCGCGGACTTTCAGCCGGCGAGAAACGCATGCTGGCGAAAGCACGGCAAATCCTGGTCAGCGAGCTCGCGCTCGCGGAGGGCACCGACGAGGGCAAGGCGGAAACGCTCCTCGACGAGGTGCTAGAGACCGCGACGGTCTGACCCCGGGTCCTCCGGTTCGCCGCCGAGGCAACCGGTTCCCTACGATCACGACCTGATGAACCCACAGGTGCACAGCGTCGCGTTCGTGACTGTCGCGCACCGTCCGGCCGATCCTGAGCTCGCGCTCGCGGCGGTCGGCGGTGCAGCACTACTCACGCACACCGTGCGGGGGCTGCTCGGCACACCGGAAATCGATCTGGTGGTCGCCGCAGCCCCCGAGCGGTGTGCGAAGTCGTTTTCCGAGGCATTGCGCGGCCTCGAATGCCGGGTCGTTCCCGGCTCCTCGCTCCGGCAGGCGTTCGCCGCCGTCGAGCCGCTGCTTTCCTCCGGCGCCGTCGTGCTGGTGCACGACGCGCTGCGGGCGTTCACTCCACAACGGACGGTCCAGCGCGTGCTGGCCGCGGTCCGGGACGGCGCGCCCGTCGCGGTTCCGGTGCTGCCGATGTCCGACACGGTGAAAACCACCGACGAATCCGGAATTGTCACCGCTACCGTCGATCGCGACGGTCTTCGCAGTGCGCAAACCCCGGTTGGTTTTTCCCTTTCCGCTTTCCGTTCCGCACTCGCCGATTCCGCTGACCCCGGTCTCGCCGACACCGCGGGCGCGGCCACCGTCCCCGGCGATCCGGACGCGATGCGCGTCGCGAGCGCCTTCGAACTCACCCTCGCCGAGGCGCTCGTCGCCGGCGGGGACCGGGAGGATCCCCTGTGACCGATCTGCGGGTAGGCAACGGCGTCGACGTCCATCCGGTCGAGCCGGGCCGCGAATGCTGGATGGCCGGTCTGCGGTGGCCGGGCGTCGACGGCTGTGCTGGCCACTCGGACGGCGACGTCGCGGCACATGCGCTGTGCGACGCCCTGCTGTCCGCGGCTGGCCTCGGCGATCTCGGGGCGGTCTTCGGCACCGGCGATCCGCGGATGGACGGCGCGCACGGCATCGACATGCTCGTCGAGGTGCGTGCCCTGCTGCAGGCGGAAGGCTGGCAGGTCTCCAACGCGACCGTGCAGGTCATCGGCAACCACCCGCGGATCGGGAAGCGGCGCGACGAGGCGCAGCAGGTGCTGAGCGACGCCGTCGGCGGACCGGTGAGCGTTTCCGGGACCACGTCGGACGGGCTCGGGCTCACCGGACGCGGCGAGGGCATCGCGGCGGTCGCGACCGCGCTGCTGATCCGCGGCTGAGTTAAATTCGCTCACCCGGAATCGTAATATTCCATTCTTCGCGATACCTGACCAGCGCTAACCACCCGGTCATCGGAAAACGATCTTCGCCGATCTCCGCTAACTTCTGCGCGGGTACCCGCGGCTCATTATAGTTATTCCGCGACGTTTGCGGCGGCAGGGAGCGGGGCCGCCCGGCCAAAGGGGGACGATGCCCGTCGATGCGCATCGATTGTCCGGAGTACGTTCGATCACCGGGAGGCTGGTCGAGGAACTGCTGTCCCGTCCGGGAGGGCAGAGCAGACCGCTGCCGATCGCGGTCGCGCTCGGCGTGCGCGGCGCGGGGAAGTCGGCGCTGCTGGAGGAATTGCGCATCCGGTGCGAGGACATCCCGCACGCGCTCGTCGATTTCGAGCGGCGCGACTGGGAGCAGATCCAGCCGCGGGAACTGCTGGGCCACTTGGCGTTTGATCTCGGTCGGCAGTGGCGGCAATTCGGCCGTATCGCGTTTCCCCGGCTGTGGCTGTGCATGCTCGTGCTCAGCGCTCCGGTCGAACTCGGCGACCGCCGGGCCGCACTGCGCAAACTCCGGGATCTGATCGCGAAAAACCAGCCGCTGGAACGCAATCGCGACGCGATCGTGGACGTCGTGAAGCTCGTCGGCGGCGTCACGTCGGGCAACAGCCTTCCCGGCTGGAACGAGGCGACCGAACTCCTGCTGCGCGGGCTCAGCTGGTACGACCGGCGACGGCTGATGGGCAAGGTCAAAGCCATGCCGACCGGGCACGGCAACCACCAGGACTTCCTGATCGAAATCGCCAAGCACGCGCACGGCGACGACGAGGACCGAGCTGCGGTCGACGCGATCATCTGCGACGCGTTCCTCGCCGACCTGCGCCGCGCCTACTCCGGCATCTCCGGCACCCGCCGGACGATGAATTGCCTGGTATTGCTGGACAACGCGCACACGAAGGGCGGACAGGACTTCCTGCGCGCGCTCGCCGAGGCGCGCAGGCACACGCCGGACGAGGCCGATCCGCTGGTGGTGATCGCGACGAGCCGGACGTGGAATCCGGACTGGAGCGAAAGCTGGTCGATGGTCACCGCGCATCCGGGAAGCGACCGGGAGATCCGGCGCAACCCGGAGCACCGGACCAGCGGGCTCGACTGGCCGGTGCCGCGGCTGCCCGCGCACGTGGAAACCGATTGGATTCCCGGCCAGCCGGACAACCGCTGGTCCCCTTGGTACCTGCTGGAACTCGGCACGCTTTCCAGCGGGGACGTCGTCGATGTCGCCGCCGCGCACGACGTGCACCCGACGTCGCGGCTGCCGCGGTTCCTGTCCCGGCTCACCGACGGACACCCCGGCGCGGTGCGCGAGGTGCTGCAGACGCTCGCCGCGCGCTACGAGCCGGGCAACCCGAACACGTTGCGGGAATCCTTGTACACCAAGGTAACCCTGGACGACGGCAGCGAGTCCACTTTGCTCGCGCAGATGTGCGACTACCTGCTGCAGGACTTTTCCACCGCGAGCCGCCAGGAACTCGTCACCGCGAGCGCCGCGGTCGACGTGGAAATGCTGTTCCACAAGGAAATTCTCGATCTGCGCAATCCGATGGGCGAGGGACCGCTGTTCAAGCAGCTCGCCGATCAGCTGTGGCTGCGCGCGGATCCGGACGACCCGTCGCGCTACGTCCTGCACCCGTGGCTGCGCCGGTTGCTGCTGCGGAAGCTGGCGACGCGCGCCGACGATCACCCGTTGAGCTGGGAAAAGGTGCACACGCGCTGCCGCGATTTCTACGAGAAGAACGGCCGCGTCGCCGCCGCTCGCTACCACGACCTGGCGCTCGAGAACGTCGACGCGGTGGTGACGCACCTGTGCAAACCGCTCAGCGCGCCGCACGCCGAGTTCGACGTGCCGACCGCCGAAGCGTGGCTGGCCGAACTGGACACGATCACCGCCGCGCCCAACCGGCTGGTGGAGAACGCGGATCCCTACACCCAGGTACAGCAGCGCGTCGGCGAGTGGGAAGGCGAACTGGAGACGACCGTGGCGTGGCTGGTCGTTTCGCTGTGGCTGGCGCGCGATCCGCTCGGCGACCCGGGCGGCACCCTCAACGCCACCATCGAGAGCGGATTCCACCATCTGGCCCAAGGCCGGGGACGAGGATCGATGCTGTTGCACGAGCGAGCGGAGCGCTACCGATGACGCAACGGATCAAACCGCCGCGGCCGGCGTGGGCGAAGTGGCTCTGGGGCGGCGGCGCGGTGCTGCTGGTCGTGGTCATCGTCGTCGCCGCGTTCGTCGTCGTCCCGGCGATCAGCGAGGCCAACCGCACGTGCGGCGCCGGCGTCGAGGAACGCGGTGAGAATTCCGAATGCATCGGCACGACTGACGGCGAATTCGTGTTCTCTCCCGACCTCGCCGATGTGGAAAACAGAATTCATCAGGAAAATACCGAAACCGTCGGTTCCGGGAAGCCGTACGTGACCATCGCGGTGCTCCTGCCGATGACGCTCACCGACCACGACATTCTTTCCCGCGAATGGGTGCGCCACCAGCTCGAAGGGGCGTATGTCGCCCAGCACCGGGCCAACAAAACGCAGTCGTGGGGCAGCGTGCCGCTCATCCGGCTGCTGCTGGCCAACCCCGGCAGCCAGCTCAAACAGTGGGAGCCGGTGGTCGACGACCTGATCGGCCGGACCGGAGCCGACCGGATCGTGGGCGTGACCGGCATCGGGCTGAGCCTCGACACCGCGCGCAGCGCCATCCAGAAGCTGTCCGACCACCGCGTCCCGGTCGTCGCCTCGCACCTGGCCGCTGATGAGTTTTCGCAGATCCCGGGCTTCCTGCGGGTGTCCCCGACCAGCTCGACCTACGGCAGTTCGATGGCGGGCTACGTGAAGCCGACCGCACACACCGCGACCGTCGTGCAGGACCAGAACCCCGGCGACCTGTACCCGAAGACGCTGGCCACGGCGTTCACCAAGACGTTCGCCGACGCCACGCACCGGATCGTCGGGCGCACCGAGTCCTACGACTCCAGCCTGCCCGGGATCGAGAACACCTTCCTGCAGATGATGCCGAACATCTGCGGCGACAACCCGGACGTCGTGTACTTCGCCGGCCGCGAGGACCACCTGAAGTCGTTCGTCGCGCAGCTCGCCCAGCGGCCCTGCCTCGAGAAACACCTCACCGTGCTGACCGGCGACCTCGCCCAGGTCGGCCCGCCCGGTCCGGAGATGCGCCGCGGCCTCCAGGCGAACGTCACCGTGCTCGCGCCGGGGCTCGCGCATCCGCAGGCCTGGCGCGACCATCCGGAGTCGTTCAACAAGGCCGCCGTCGCGAGCTTCGAGGAGCCCGGATGCTCCGGCTGCTTCACCGCGGTCTTCCCCCGGGAACGGCTGGACGACGGCATCGCGATCCTGGCGCACGACGCGGTGCTGACCGTGATCTGGGCCATCCGCGGCATCCCGCGGGTGTCTCCGGAGCAGGTCACCGCGCAGGACGTGCTGCAGGCGAGGAACCGGCTGCACGGACAGTCCGCGGTCCCGGGAGCGAGCGGCATGATCTCGTTCGACGACCGCGGCGACCCGGTGAACAAGGCGGTGCCGATCCTGCGCGTCCGGCTCGACGCGACGCCGGAGTTCGTGGAGCTTTACGTCCCGGCGGCGTGAGCCGGGCACCACAAACGGGCGGCGTCGCACCCGGGTCGCCCGATAGGGTTGGTGCGTGGCCATCAACGCGGTGTTGTTCGACTTCTCCGGCACTCTTTTCCGGCTTGAGCAGCAGGACGGCTGGCTCGAGGACGTGCGCGACGACGACGGCGAGGCGCTCGACGTCGAAGCGCAGACCGAGCTGATGCGGCGGATGACCGCGCCGGTCGAGCAGTCCGTCGAACTCGACGAGGAGCACCTGTACGCCTGGCACAACCGCGACCGCGACCCGGAGCTGCACCGGAAGGTGTACCTCGAGGTGCTGCGGCTGTCCGGCGTGCCCCGGCGCGACCAGGCCGAGGCGCTGTACGCCCAGCTCATCGCCCCGGACCAGTGGACGCCCTACCCGGACACCGAGGCCGCGCTCAAGGCGGTCGCGAGCAGCGGGCGCAAGGCGGGCGTGCTGAGCAACATCGCGTTCGACATCCGGCCCGCGTTCGGCCAGCGCGGCTGGGACGCGCACGTCGCCGAATTCACCCTGTCCTTCGAGGTCGGAGCGGTGAAGCCGGAGCCGGAGATCTTCCAGTCGGCGATCGAGCGGCTCGGCGTGCGCGCCGAGGAGACGCTGATGGTCGGCGACAGCGAGGAGGCCGACGGCGGCGCCCGTGCGCTGGGCTGCCGGTTCGCCCTGGTCGACCCGCTGCCCACGGCGCAGCGGCCGGACGCGCTGCTGGGCGTGCTGCGGGAGCACGGCGTGCTCTGACGTCCTGCGACGTCTCCCACAGTGCCCCCGGTACCCTTTACCTCGTGGCTTTGCACCTGTACGACACCGCGACCCGTGCCCCCCGGGAGTTCTCTCCCGTCCGCAGCGGAACGGCGTCGATCTACGTGTGTGGGGCCACCGTGCAGGGAGTACCGCATATCGGGCACGTCCGCGGCATGCTGAACTACGACGTGCTCCGCCGCTGGCTGCTCCACAGTGGACTGGACGTGCTGCTGGTCCGCAACGTCACCGACATCGACGACAAGATCCTCGCCAAGGCCGCCGACGCCGGTCGTCCCTGGTGGGAATGGGCGGCGACGCACGAGCGGGCGTTCGAGAAGGCGTACGAGGATCTCGGCTGCCTCCCGCCGTCGGTCACGCCGCGCGCGACCGGGCACGTCACGCAGATGGTCCAGCTGATGGAGCGGCTGATCGAAGCCGGGCACGCGTACGCCGTCGACGGCGACGTGTACTTCTCGGTGAAGTCGTTCCCGGAGTACGGCACGCTGTCGGGACAGCAGCTCGACGAGGTCCAGCAGGGCGAGACGCCGACCCGCGGCAAGCGTGATTCGCGCGACTTCACGCTGTGGAAGAGCGCGAAGCCGGGCGAGCCGTCGTGGCCGACGCCGTGGGGCGAGGGGCGTCCCGGCTGGCACCTGGAGTGCTCGGCGATGGCGACCAACTACCTCGGCGCCGAGTTCGACATCCACGGCGGCGGCGTCGACCTGGTGTTCCCGCACCACGAGAACGAACGCGCGCAGTCGAACGCGGCGGGCGACGGGTTCGCCCGCTACTGGCTGCACAACGCGTGGGTGACCATGTCCGGCGAGAAGATGTCGAAGTCGCTGGGCAACACGGTCGCGATCCCGGCGATGCTGGAGCGCTACCGCGCGCCCGAACTGCGCTACTACCTGGTGCAGCCGCACTACCGGTCCACCGTCGAGTACTCCGAAGGCGCGGTGACCGAAGCCGCGCAGGGCTACCGGCGGATCGAAGCGTTCCTGCGCCGGGCGGAGTCGGCCGGTTCGGTGGACGTCGGCCCGGTCTCCCCGGAATTCGCCGCGGCGATGGACGACGACCTGGCGACGCCCGCCGCGTTCGCCGTGGTGCACAACACGGTCCGTGACGGTAACGCCGCCCTCGACGGAGGCGACACCACGAAGGCACTCGAATTGGCGGGCACGGTCCGCGGGATGACCGCCGTGCTCGGCATCGACCCGCTGTCGCCGGACTGGGCGGACGGCGGCTCGGACACTCCCGTCCGCGACGCGCTGGACACGCTCGTGGAAGCCCTGCTGGCCGAACGCCAGGAGGCCCGTGCGGCGAAGGACTTCGCCCGCGCGGACGCCGCCCGCGACCGTCTCGTGGCGGCGGGGATCGCGGTGGAAGACACCCCGAACGGTCCGCAATGGACGGTCAGGAACTCCTGACCTCCTCGCGGCAGCAGAGATTGAGGATTCATGGCAGGCAACTCACAGCGCAAAGGTGCCATCCGCAAGACCGGCACCAAGAAGGGCGCCGTCGTCGGTTCGGGCGGCCAGCGGCGCAAGGCGCTCGAGGGCAAGGGCCCGACGCCGAGGGCTGAGGACCGGCCCGGGCACAAGGCGTACCGCGCTGCCAACGCCGCCAACAAGCGCGACCAGGCCCGGCAGAAGAAGGCCGACCGCCCGGAGCTGATCGCCGGCCGCAACCCGGTCGTCGAGGCGCTGCGCGCGGACGTGCCGGGCACGGCGCTGTACGTCGCGCTCAACATCGACATCGACGACCGGGTCAACGAGGCCGTCCGGCTGGCCGGCGACAAGGGCATCTCCATTCTGGAGATCCCGCGCGAGGAGCTGGACCGCAAGACCAACCGGGCCATGCACCAGGGCCTCGGCCTGCAGGTGCCGCCCTTCGAGTACGCGCACCCGGACGACCTCATGGAGGCCGCGCGCGACTCGGGCAACACCCCGCTGTTCGTCGCGCTCGACGGCGTCACCGACCCGCGCAACCTCGGCGCGGTGATCCGGTCCGCCGCGGCGTTCGGCGCGCAGGGTGTGCTGCTGCCGGAACGCCGCAGCGCCGGAATGACCGCGGTCGCGTGGCGCACGAGTGCTGGTACCGCGGCGAAGCTGCCGATCGCGGTCGCCACGAACCTCACTCGCCAGCTGCGTGCGTGGGCTTCGAAGGGTCTGATGATCGTCGGCCTCGACGCCGACGGCACGGTCGACATCGATGCCCTCGAACTGGCCGCGGACCCGCTGGTCGTCGTCCTGGGCTCGGAAGGCCGCGGCCTGTCCCGGCTGGTCCGCGAAACCTGCGACGCGACCGTCTCGATCCCGATGGCGGCCGGCGTGGAATCGCTGAACGCCTCGGTCGCCGCCGGGGTACTGCTGGCCGAGGTCGCCCGCCGTCGCCGGATCGCCGGACGCGTCTGAGGTTTTCGCTGGAATCAACGGGCTGTTATCGTTGATAACATGCCCGAAGACGCGCGCGCCCGCATCATCACGGCCGCACTGGACCTGCTGACCAGCGACGGCCCGGACGCGGTGTCGACCCGTGCCGTGAGCTCGGCGGCAGGCGTCCAGCCTCCGACGATTTATCGACTGTTCGGAGACAAGGACGGCCTGCTCGACGCCATCACCGTCCAGGGCTACGAGGATTACCTTGAGGCGAAAACCGCCGAGCCGCCCGCCGAGGACCCACTGGACGACCTGCGGCGGGGCTGGGATCAGCACCTGGAGTTCGGCCTGGCCAACCCCGCGCTGTACCGGCTGATGACCACCCGGCCCGGCCGTTCGCCCGCGCTGGAGAAGTCCCTGGCGATCCTCGCAACGCGCGTCAGCCGCATCGCTGCAGCCGGACGACTCCGGGTGCCAGAGCCGCTTGCGGCGGCCTTGATCCACGCCGCCGGCTCGGGGGCGACGTTGAGCCTGATCTCGACGCCTGCGGATTCTCGCGACCTCGCGGTCTCGGCCGCGGCCCGGGAAGCGGTGATCGCAGCGATCACCACGGACCGGCCGGTGTTTCGCGCACCTGGCCCGGCTGCCGCGGCTACGGCTTTGCGGGCGGTGTTGCCGCAGGTGTCGGGGTTGAGTGCGGCGGAGAAGGCTCTGATGGGTGAGTGGTTGGACCGGATCACCGACTGAGCCTGGACGCTTCGTTTGCGAGGCTCTCTCGGGCTGCTTCCGCTGGTGGTCGCGCATCTTCACGGCCAGCGCTCTTCCTCTCCGGGGCCCCGGCTGCCGTCGCGCTGCCGTGTCGTGGGTCCATCACCTTCGCGCTCCGCCGCCCCAACCGCCGCTCGCGCACTGCCATCGCGCGCCCATCAACATCCCGCTCCGCCGCCCCCACATCGCACGCTCACCACTCTCGCGACCGCGCACCAATCACCGCCCCGCGCACTGCCCGCGCGCCCACGGCCCCGCGTTACCCCGTCGCACCCCCACCGCTCTCCCGCACCAACCCCACCCCGCCCTGCCCTCTCGCGCACCCACCGCCCTTCCACCCAGCCGCCCCCGGCCTACCGCCCGCCCCATGACACTCCCGCCCCAGCCGCGACGCAGCTCCACCACCCGCCCACTTCCCCGTCGCGAAGGGCGAAATCCCCCCAAATCCGTCACCCTCGGTGATTCGTGCTGTGATCCGTCGGGCATCGCCCCGCGAAGCCACCCGCTCGGGCTAAGGTCTCCTCCGGAACCGAGGGGGTCCGTCACCGATGTCGTTCGTTTCGCCGCTGTTCTTGTGGTACTTCATGCCCGCGGTGCTGATCGCGGTCCTGGTGTGCCCGCGCAGTTGGCGCAACGGCATCGTCGCGGTCGCGAGCCTGCTGTTCTACACGATCGGCGCCGGCCCGTACCTGTTCCTGCTGCTGCTCTGCATGGCCGTGAACTTCCTGGCCGGACCCGCGCTGGAGCCGAGCCCGTGGGACGTCCGCGGCACGCGCCGGAAGCGGATCCTGATCGGCGTCATCACGCTCGACGTCCTCGTGCTCGTCATCTGGAAGTACGCCGGTTTCGCGACGCAGCAGATCGCCGCCGTCGCGCACTGGTTCGGCGGCGACCTGGGCGTCGCGAACATCGTGGTGCCGATCGGCATTTCCTTCTACACCTTCCACCACATCTCGTACGTGGTGGACATCTACCGCGGCGAGCGGCACGCGCTGCGCAACCCGGTGTCGTTCGCCGCGTACATCGCGATGTTCCCGCAGTTGGTGGCGGGTCCCATCGTGCGCTACCGGGAGATCGCCGACCAGCTTCCGCAACGGCGTTCGCACCGGCTGGACGACATCGCCGCGGGCTTCCCGAGGTTCGCGCTGGGCCTGTGCAAGAAGTCGATCATCGCCGACTCGCTCAGCCCGATGGTCGAAGCCTGCTTCTCGACCCCCGCGAACCAGATGACCTTCACGACGGCCTGGCTCGGCGCGATCGGCTACACCCTGCAGCTGTTCTTCGACTTCTCGGGTTACTCGGACATGGCGATCGGCCTCGGCCGCATGCTCGGCTTCCGGCTGCCGGAGAACTTCGCGCGCCCGTACTCGTCGGTGACGATCACGGAGTTCTGGCGCCGCTGGCACATGTCGCTGTCCCGCTGGTTCCGCGACTACGTCTACATCCCGCTGGGCGGCAACCGTTCGGGCGCCGGAAAGACGTACCGGAACCTGTCGATCGTCTTCGTGCTGACCGGTTTCTGGCACGGCGCGCAATGGACGTTCCTGATCTGGGGCTGCTACCACGGCGCACTTCTGGTCATCGAACGCCGCTTCCACCTCGGCGACGCTCCCGCCAGCCCGGTCGCCCGCATCGCCCGCCGAGTGCTGACCCTGATCCTGGTCGTGTTCGGCTGGGTCTTCTTCCGCTCAGCCGATCTGGGCCACGCGCTGTCGATGATCGGCCACATGCTGATCCCGGATTTCGGCGGCCTCGGCGACGTCGTGGAAAGCGCGCTGACGAACCAGCGGCTGGTGATCCTGCTGCTGGCACTGATCGTGTTCATCCTCCCGGCGCATCCGGTGACCGGCCCGCTGCTGGAATCGTCCCGAAGCCGCGGAGCGACCGCACTGCGCATCGGGGTCATGACGGTGGGCCTGGTTTACGCGGCGATCTTGGTGGCTACGGGGACGTTCAGCCCGTTCCTGTACTACCAGTTCTGATCGCGGAGCCGCTTTATTCCGGTTGACGTCCCGGACAGGTGAACGTCAGGCTTCCCGCATGAGGTCGGCAGCCAGCAACGGCGGGGAGCGGTTTCGCGACCAACAGCTGTGGATAGGGGATTTCACCGCTGACGAGGTGCTGGTTCGTTGCCCCCGTTGTGAGCGCTGCGCGAAAGTCGTCGTGGTACCAGGCGCGCCGCCGACTGAGAGGATCCTGTTCGCCCCGAGACGGCTAGTGTGCGGCCGTTGCGGTCACACTCAGGACGCGCGAAACTCCGTTCAGCTCGCGCCGGCTCCGCTGGGGAACGCGCGCGATCCTTTCCTGCAGCACCCGTTGTGGCTGCAAGCCGACTTCGACGGACATGTGCTGTGGGCCTACAACGAACGACACCTGGACTACCTCGAAGCCTATGTCGCCGCTCGGATTCGGGAGCAGCAGTTGCCCGCGGACGGCGGGGGTCTACGCCTCATGACGATGCTCGCCGCGCTTCCGACCTGGCTGAAAGCCGCGAAGAACCGCGAACGGATCCTGCGCCGAATCGGCCGGATGCGCGCGACTCTCCGGCCTTCGGCACCCGACGACCGATCCGTCGAGGGTAAGCTTCGCTCATCGCCCTGACGGAAGGCCCGGACCGATGACTGACCCGACCGAGCCGCCAGACCTGTCGTCCACCCCGAATGTCATCCCGTACGTCGACCCGCACGACGGTCCGCGGCGATTGCTCATGATCGACATTTCCACGCACATCTTCCACGCCGGTGCGTACATCCCGATCGCGGGAATCGACGGCCGCCAGTACGTCGTTTCCTGGGGCACCGTGTCGTTCGAGATTCCCGCTGACCGCAACGTCCACGTCAGCGTGCACCTGCAGAGCAACGGCGGGGCCGGGTACACGCCGTCGCCGTTCGCGTCGATTATTTTGTACCCGAATCCGTTGCCGCAACGCCTGTCGACCCAGTTCGTACGGGCAGGCATGGGAGCGCTCGTACCGCTGCCGTAAGTCGCGCCCGCGCCCTAGCCGGTCATCGCTGGCCGTATCCCTTCAGTTTCTCCACCACGTGCTCGATTTCCGCTGGCGGCAACAGAGCCGGAGTACCGGCGGATCGAGCCGTCAGCCATACCTGGCAAACCCATTCCAGTTGCTGCGCCCGGCTGTACGCACTCCCCAGCGAGTCGCCATAGGTGATCGTGCCGTGGTTGGCCAGTAAGCAGCCTCGGCGGTCAGCCAGGGCTTGCAGCATCGCATCGGCAAGTTCGGTGGTGCCGTAGGTCGCGTACGGCGCTACTCGAGCCGTCGGACCGATTGCCGCGAGCATGTAGTGGATCGGCGGAACTTCGGTGACCAAAGTGGACACTGCGGTGGCGTGCACCGAATGCGTGTGCACGACCGCGTTCACCGGGGCGGATTCCGGGTCGGTGGCGCGGGTGTACACGGCCAGGTGCATCGGGAGTTCGCTCGTCGGCTTCAGCGCACCGTCGGCGATCTTGCCGTCGAGGTCCACCACGGGAATGTCGGCGGGAGTGAGGGCGGCGTAGTCAACGCCGGTCGGGGTTACCGCGACCAGGTCGCCCGCCCGCGCCGACACGTTGCCTGAGGTGCCGACGACCAAGCCGTCCGCAGTCAGGCGGCGGGCGTACTCGCAGACCGCGGCACGCTCGTTCTCCAGGATCATTCACAGCCTCCACAGTCCGCGCGCGGCAGACAGGGAAGCCTGGTAGTCGGCGTAACCGCGCTCGTAGTCAGCCACATTCTCGGGCCGGGCCTCGACCGTTCGCGCGTGCGCGGCCCAGCGATCCCGATCGTACGGCGTTCCGAGCGCGTCCGCGGCGGTGAGCACGGCACCGCGCGCGCCGACGCCGGGATCGCTCGGGATCACGACCGGACGGCCGAGTACATCAGCGAAGATCTGCAGCCATTCGGGCGAACGGACTCCTCCGCCGCAGGCGTAGAGCTGTCCCGACAGCCCGGCGGCGTCGAAGCAATGCCTTGCGGCGTAAGCGATCGACTCGCACAGCGCCCGGACCAGGTCGGCCCGGCCGGTTTCGAGGCTCAGCCCGGAGAACTGTGCGCGTGCTCCGGCGTCGACGAACGGCGCGCGTTCCCCCGATACCGAAAGGAACGGCAATGCGCGCACCCCGCGAGCGCCCGGCTTGCTGTTCGCCAGCAACGGGTCGATTTCCTCGACGCTGATGCCCAGCAACTGGCAAGCCCAATCGATGCCTGCCGTGCCGACCATCGCGGGCATTGCGTGCAGGTACTCGTGCTCGTCCGGCGTGCACAGGAACATGCCCGCGGGTTCCGCTTCGGGATCGAACGTCGGGTCGGAGGTGAGTACCTGACAGGCGAGCGTGGTCCCGGCGGTGAGGATGCCGTCGCCCGGCTTCCGTACGCCAGCACCGATCGCGCTGGCTGGCAGATCGAACGGCCCTGCGGTGACTGGCAATCCGACCGGCAACCCGAGCAGTTCCGCACCGCGCCGGTCGAGCCGGAACACCGACTTCGCCGGAGCTGGTTTCGCGAACAACGACCGGCGATGTCCCAGCCCGCAGGCCTCGATCGCACCGTCGTCGTAGCTGCGGGTGGCCGGGTTCAGGAACGGCAGCGACGCGTCCGAAACGTCGACTGTGATCTCGCCGGTGAGCCGCTGCAACACCGCGTCCACGCAGTATCCGGCCACGGCGGCACGGTCGAGCACCTCGGGTTCATGGGTGTCCAAATAGGACATGATGGCCGCGGTGCAGCCGGGGAACATGCCGGAACCGGTGCGCCGGAAGACTTCCGCGGTCACGCCGTCGGCCTGCCATTTCGCGAGCACCGTGTTCGCCCGGCCGTCGAGCCACGAGATGGCCGGGTGCACCGCGGCGCCTGCTTCGTCGCGGAGCCAGAGCCCGTCGCCCTGTCCGGTCAAGGCCAGCGCGGACACCGGCTCGGGCAGCGCGGCCGCGACCTCGCGCACCACCTTCGCGACCGTGCCGACGACCTGGTCGAGATCCTGCTCGACCCGGCCGCCCGGCAGGTGGTGCACTTCGGACGGCGTGCACGCGCTCGCGATGGAGCTGCCGTCCTCGTCGAACACCACGGCTTTGGTGAGCGACGTCCCGATGTCGACCCCGACAATCACGGCCGCCGCTCCAGTACCTCGGGATTCGCGAGGTTGGCCAGCTGCTCGCCGCGGGCGTACCGGCCGACTTCCGCGGCGACGATCGCTGCCGCTCGCTCGGCGGTCTGCCTGCTCGCGCCGGCGAGATGCGGGGTCGCGATGACGTTGGGCGCGTCGCGCAGCGCCCAGTCCGCCGGCGGCGGTTCGACGTCGTAAACGTCGAGGGCGAGCGCTCCGAGCCGTCCGGAACGCAGGGCGTCGGGCAGCGGCGCGTAGTCGAGCAGGCCACCGCGAGCGGTGTTCACGAGGACCGCGCCCTCCGGCAGGAGAGCGAGTTTGCTCGCGTCGATCAGGTGCCGGGTTTCCTCGGTGAGCCGCGCGTGCAGGCTCACGACTCGGCTCTGCCGGAGCAGTTCGTCAAGCTCGACGAGCTGCGCGCCGTCGGCTGCTACCGCGGCACGGTCGGCATAGGGGTCGGCTACCAGGACGTTCGCCCCGAACGCGACGAGCACCTTCGTGACCCGCGACCCGATCGCGCCGTACCCGACGAGCCCGACCGTGGTGCCGCCCAGCTCGAGTCCGGCCTGGTCGTAGGCGTAGTAGTCGCCGCGCCAGGTGCCGGCGAGCAGTTCGGCCGACGAGGTCGAGATCCGCCGCATCGCGGCTAGGATCATGCCGACCGCGAACTCGGCCGCCGCGCCCGCGTTGCGTCCCGGCGCGTACGTGACGGCGACTCCGGCCTCGGTGGCGGCGACGAGGTCGACGTTCACCGGCCCACCGCGGCACACCGACACGAGCTTGAGCTCCGGCGCGGCGGCGAAGACCTTCTTGGTGAACGGGGCCATCTGCGTGACGACGGCCTCGGCACCGGCGAGTGCCTCGATCACCTGCTCTTCGGTACCGCTCGCTTCCAGCACGTTGCCGACCGGCCCGAACGGCTCGACCGGCCACGGCAGCGTCAGCTCGGCGACCTCGTGGCCGCCGCCGAGTTCCGCGCGGACGGCTCCGGCCAGCAGGCCGGGGCTGACGAAGTGGTCTCCCGCAGCGAGAATGTGCAACTCTGCTCCCTCACTCGCTCTGTGCCGATTGTGCGCCACGACGGACGCCTTGGTCAGTGGGCGTTCTCGTATTCGGTGATGTGCGCGACCTTGGTCGCGCTGGCCGACGCGGGATCGAAGCGGTACCCGACCCATTCGGCCACGATCTTCTTCGCCACCTCAGGGCCGATCGCGCGCGCTCCGAAGGTGATCACCTGGCAGTCGTTCGATTTGATCGACCGCTCGGCGGAGTACGAATCGTGCGCGACCGTCGCCCGCACGCCGGGCACCTTGTTCGCCGAGATCGCCATGCCGATGCCGGTGCCGCACACCAGGACGCCGCGGTCCGCTTCGCCGCGAGCGATGGCTTCCGCCGCGGCCAGTCCCAGCAACGGGTACGCCCGGTCGTCCGCCGCGTCGGGCACGCCGAGGTCGGTCACCTCGGCGACTCGCGCGTCGGCCTGCAGCAGGTCGCGCAGCTGATTCTTCAGTTCGACCCCGGCGTTGTCCGCCGCCACCACGATGCGCATCAGTCCGCGCTCCTTTCCAGCTCCTCGCCGACTGCCGTGACCAGCAGCGAGAACGACACCGCACCCGGGTCCGAATGACCCTCGCTCCGTTGCGCCAGCCGCGCCGCGCGTCCCTTCGCCGGACGCAAGTGCGCGGTCTCCTGCGCGGCTACGACCGCGGCTCCAGCGGCTTTCCGCCAGGCTTGCACTACTTCCGAGCCCGACTGCTCCCGCAGCGTCGCCCGGAACGGCTCGATCGCGTCGAGCATTGTCTTGTCGCCCAGTTCGGCCTTGCCCAGCTCGCAGAACGCGCGCACCGCACCCTCGACCGCGTCGGCGAGCATTGTCGTGGTGATGTCCCCGGCATCGACACCGCGCAGACCGGCACCGGTCTCCGCCAGCAGCACGCCGTACAACGCGCCCGAGGCACCGCCAGCCGCATCGGCGAACGCTGTACCGGCAGCCAGCAGCGCACCGGAAACCGTGTCCG
This sequence comes from Amycolatopsis sp. A1MSW2902, assembly GCF_017312175.1. Taxonomy (NCBI): domain Bacteria; kingdom Bacillati; phylum Actinomycetota; class Actinomycetes; order Pseudonocardiales; family Pseudonocardiaceae; genus Amycolatopsis; species Amycolatopsis sp. A1MSW2902. The sequence goes on along the minus strand of NZ_QJPO01000001.1, from coordinate 7,995,715 downwards.
GCTCGCGCCGCGCGGCAGCGACGGCGGCGCGCATCCCGCGGGTCATGCCGAGCCCGTGGTCTCCGTCCGCGGCCACCGCGTCGAGCCTGCCCAGTTCCGCTTCGTTTTCCTCGATGCTGCGCAACGCCGCGGTGAGAACCCGGTCGACCACGCTGGTCCCCGGAGCCTCCTCGGTCAGCAATTCGTCCACTGTGGACTCAAGATCGACCGCGGTCAGCTCGGCACCGCTGGTGCGGTAGCCCGGGGTATCGCACGGCGCGGCGTACAACTCGGCCAATTCGTCGTCCAGCACCAGGATCGACAGCGAAACCCCGGCCATGTCGAGCGAGGTGACGAACTCCCCGACCTCGGAATGCACCGGGCTGAGCCCGGCTTGGGCGAGCCGTTCGTGCACACGGGTGTAGGTGACGAACATTTCCTCGTATTTGGTGCGGCCGAGCCCGTTCACCAGCACGACCACGCGGCCATCCCCTTCCGGCAGCTCCGGCAGGAGACCGTCGACCAATTCGTCGGCCAGTTCAGCCGCGGACAACCGGCCCACCGTGCGCACGCCCGGTTCGCCGTGAATTCCGAGGCCCAGCTCCATTTCCTGGTCCGCGACCGTGAACAGGGGCGCGTCCGCGCCGGGCAGCGTGCAACCGCCGAACGCGACGCCGAAGGTCCGCGTGCGAGCATTCGCCTTCGCCGCGACCTCGTACACCGCGTCGAGGCTGTAGCCGCGTTCCGCCGCCGCCCCGGCGATCTTGAAAACGAGGAAATCGCCCGCCACGCCGCGCCGTCGCTCCGGTTCGGTCGCCGGCCCGCTCGCGATGTCGTCGGTGACCAGGATGGTGCGGCTCGGGATGCCCTCCGCCGCCAGCCTGCGAGCGGCGAGTCCGAAGTGGAGCACGTCGCCTTGGTAGTTGCCGAAACCGAAGAGCACGCCGGCGCCGTTGTCCGCCGCCCGAGCCGTGCGGTAGACCTGCTCGGCACTCGGGCTCGTGAACACGTCGCCGACGACCGCGCCGTCGGCCAGCCCAGGGCCGACGAGACCGGCGAAGGCCGGGTAGTGCCCGCATCCGCCGCCGATCACGACCGCGACCTTCGAGCTCGCCGGGGCCTCGCGGCGGACGACGCCGTAGGCGTCCGGAACCTTCTGGACCGTGCGGCCGTACGCGGTGACGAACCCGTCGAGCCACTGCCGCTTGAACGTGTCCGGGGAACCCAAGGTGGTCATGGTTCAGTCCCTCGCAGCCACCGGCTCGCCGGCCAGGTAGGCCAGGAGCTTCAGTCGGACGTCGTCATTGCTCTCGGCCACCGCGCTGGCCAGCTCCAGCGCGTCCGGCTTCGGCGGGTACGTCGGGTTGGGCAGCGCGATCACGGTGAGCCCGGCCGCGGCCGCCGCCCGGATGCCGTTGCTGGAGTCCTCGACCCCGAGGCATTCGCTGCCCGATTTGCCAAGCCGGGCCGCCGCCTCCAGGTACACGTCCGGATTCGGCTTGCCCCGCGCTACCTCGGCGCTGGACACCGTGGCGGTGAACTCGCCGGTGAGCTGATGCTTTTCGAGCACCGCGTCGATCACCCGGCGGGCCGCCGACGACGCGAGCGCGACCGGGACCCGTTCGCTGACCTCGCGCACCATCGCACCCGCACCGGGAAGCAGCGGCGCTTCGCCCGCGTCGATCGAGGCGATCATGCCGTCGACCACCGCGCGTTCCACCTCGTCCGCCTGGTCCGGCACCCCGCACCGCCGGGCGAGATAGCCGGCCCATTCGGGCGCGCTCATGCCTTGCACCGAGGCCGTGTCCTCCGCCGTCCACTCGACCTGGTGACGAGCTGCGAAAGCGACCCAGTTCTCCTCCCAGAGGTGTTCACTTTCCACCAGGACACCGTCGAGGTCGAACACCACCGCGTCGAGAGTCATCCACCAGATCCCTTCAGAGAGCGAGCCCGCTTCACACGAGCAATGTTAAGTTAACAGCGACGATGAGAAGTTCGCAAGAGTGTTCACACAAGGAGGGCACGAGTGGGTGCACGGCTGCTGCTCGCCAGGCACGGGCAGACCGAATGGCACGCGGAGAACCGCTACGCGGGCACCAGCGAGGTAGCGCTGACCGAGGAGGGGATCCGCCAGGCGGACGCGCTGGCTGCGTACGCCCGCCGGGTGAAACCGGACGCGCTGTTCTGTTCGCCGCAACGACGTGCCCGGCACACGATCGAACCGGCGGCCGAGGCACTCAACCTGGTCCCGGAAATCGTCCCCGACCTGCGGGAGACCTATTTCGGCATCGCCGAGGGCCGCACCCGCGACGAGGTGCGCGAGACCGATCCCGACGCGGTCGAACGCTTCCTCGCCGATCCGATCGCCGGCGCGTTCCCCGACGCCGACGATCCGGCCGCAGCGGCCAGGCGCGGGGCCCGCGCGCTCCGGTCGATTGCCGCCGCGACCAGCGGAACCGCACTGGTCGTCGCGCACAACACGCTGTTGCGGCTCACCCTCTGCGAGCTGCTCGGCATCCCGCTGTCCCGCTACCGCAGCGTGTTTCCGCGCCTGGACAACGCGGCCGTCACCGAACTGGAGGTGAGTGGTGACCGAACTGCCCTGGTGCGCTTCAACCTCCCAGTGGAACCGCGATAATCACGGCATGTCGAGCGAAAAGCCTGCCGCCCATCCCCGCGAGAACCGTCAGCAGAAGCTGACCGAACACGTGTTCCGGCAGGGTTCGGCGACCATCGGCGAGCTCGTCGACCTGCTCGGCGTCAGCATGATGACGGTGCACCGGGACATCGACGAACTGTCCCGGCGCGGCCTGGTCCGCAAGTACCGCGGCGGGGTCTCGGCGATGCCGTCGACGGTGTTCGAGAGCAACGCCGAATACCGGATGAACGCGCACGTCGACGCCAAACGGGTGATCGCGATGCACGCGGTGGAGCAGGTCGAGCCGGGCATGTCGGTGCTGCTCGACGATTCCACCAGCGCGCTCGCGCTGGCCAGGCTCCTGGTCGAAGTGACGCCGCTGACCGTGGCCACGAACTACCTCGCCGCGATCGACGTGCTCAAGAACGTGCACGAACTGCGGCTGATCTGCATCGGCGGCGACTACTCGCCCACCCACGATTCGTTCCTCGGCATGCAGAGCATCGAGTCGATCGAACGGCTCTCGGTGGACATCGCGTTCGTGTCCACCTCGGCGATGAGCACGTCGATGAGCTTCCACCAGGAGCCTGAGATCGTGATGATCAAGCGGGCCATGCTCGCCGCCGCGCGGCACAAGGTGCTGCTGATGGACCACAGCAAGATGAAGCGCACGGCGCTGCACCGGCTCGCGCCGCTGGACGACTACGACCTGCTGATCGTGGACGAGGGAGCCGATCCGCACTACGTCGACGAGATGCGCAGCCGGGTCGAGGTGCAGGTCGCCGAAGACCCTGAGAACTGATCGACTTCATAACACTCTTGCGTGCGAAGTTCACACAGTCCATGATACGTTGGATCTCGACGTCATGGAGGCGTGTATGAACGAGTCGGCAACAGCGGAGTTGCCCAAGTCGGGCTTCGGGCGCTTGCTCACGAAATGGGGGCTGCCCGCACCCCTGTTCCTCGGGTATGTCGGACTGCTCCTGTTCATGATCGGCGACGGAGTGGAATCCGGTTTCATCGCGCCGTACATGGCGGACAACGGCGCGGGCACGGAAATCAAGGCGTCGTACGTGATCACCGTGTACGGCGTCGCGGTGATGCTCGCGTCGTGGCTGTCGGGCGCGCTGTCCGAACTGTGGGGCCCTCGGCGGGTCATGATCATCGGCCTGGTCATCTGGCTGGTGTTCGACGCGCTGTTCCTGACGATCGGCCTCGCCGGCGGGAATTACGCGGCGATGCTGATCTGCTACGGCATCCGCGGATTCGGCTATCCGATGTTCGCGTTCGGGTTCCTGGTGTGGATCACCGCGGTGGCCCCGGTCGCCCGGCTCGGCGCGGCGGTCGGCTGGTTCTACTTCGCCTTCACCGGCGGACTGCCCACGCTCGGCGCGCTCGTCGCCAGCTTCACCAATCCGCTGTTCGGCCACTACGGCACGCTGTGGGTGGCGGTCGTGCTGCTCGGCGTCGGCGGGCTCGTGGCGGTGTTCGGCGTCCGGCAGCGCACGGGGTACCGCAGGCTCGCGCCGCCGGACGTGAAACCGGTGCAGAGCCTGGTTTCCAGCGTCTCGATCGCGTGGAAGAAGCCGCGGGTCGGCGTCGGCATGATCGTGCGGGTCATCAACACCGCGCCCGAGTTCGGCATGCTTGTGTTCTTCCCGACGATCTTCATCTCCCAGATCGGATTCGGGGAAAGCCGGTGGCTGCTGCTCGTTTCGGTGATCTACGGGACGAACATCTTCTTCAACCTGATCTTCGGCGTGCTGAGCGACCGGATCGGCTGGCGCACCACGATTTTCTGGTTCGGCGCGATCGGCTGTGCGATCTCCATCCTGCTGCTGTACTTCGTGCCGGTCGCGATGGGCTCGCAGTACTACTGGCTCGCGCTGATCGTCGGCGCGCTCTACGGTGCGACGCTCGCCGGGTTCGTGCCGATCTCCGCGTTGTTGCCGTCGCTGGCCCCGGAGCACAAGGGCGGCGCAATGGCTCTGCTGAATCTCGGTGCGGGCGCGGCGGCGTTCGTCGGACCGGCGATCGTGTCGCTGTTCCTCGGACCGGCCGGTGCCGCCGGAGTCGTCATCATCTTCGCCGCGCTGTATCTGGTGGCCGCGGTGCTGGTGCGATTCCTGAAGCTGCCTGAGGAAACCGAGAAGGCACTCGCGAGCGACGGCAGCTTGCAAGATGTCGAAGAAAGGGTCAGCACGGCGTGAACGAGCAGGTCTCGGTCGGCATCGACGTCGCCACCGCGGGGGTTCGCGCCTTCGCGGTGCGCGACGGCTCGGTCCTCGCCACCGCATCGGCGTCGCTGCCGGCGCCGGTGCGCGCGGGCGGTGGCCGCAGCGAACAGGATCCGTCGGCGTGGTGGCCCGCGGTCGGTTCGGTGCTGAACGAGGTCACGGCCGCGCTGCCCGGCCGCGGCGCGGAAGTCGCGGCGGTGGCGATCGCGGCGACGTCCGGAACGATCGTCGGAGTCGACGCCGCGGGCGAACCGGTGACGCCCGCGTTGATGTACGACGACCGGCGCGGAGCGGACTACAACGCGAAAGCCGTCGAACTCGGCGCCGGACGGTGGCAGAAACTGGGTTCGAGCGTCTCGCCGACCGCGGCACTCGGCCGGATCGCCTGGCTAGCCGAGCACACCGAGGCGGTCGCCGTCCGGCACACGCCGGAGATGATCGCGGCGAAACTGACCGGACATCCGGTCGCAGCGGATTGGTCGCACGCACTCAAAAGCGGTTACGACCCGTTGGCTGGGGAATGGCCGTCCGAAGTATTCGCCGGTCTGGGCGTGCCGGAGGGGATGCTGCCGCCGGTAGTCGCGCCGACGAGCGTGCTCGGCGAGATCTCGGTGCCGGTCGCCGGGTTGCCTGCCGGATGTCTCGTGGTGGCAGGCATGACAGACGGATGCGCGGGACAACTCGCCGCAGGCGCGGTCGAACCAGGGCGATTTGTGGGAATCCTCGGAACCACCTATGTGCTGAAGGGTGTTACGGAATCGCTCGTGCCGGATCCCACCGGAGTCATGTACAGCCACCGCCATCCAGACGGCTGGTGGCTGCCAGGCGGTGCGTCGAACACTGGCGGCGAGTCCGTTGCGGACAGTCCGCGGCTAGCCGAGTTGGATGCCGCCGCCACTGCGCGCGGTCCGGCCGAGGTTGTGGCTTTCCCGTTGCGGCGCAAGGGAGAACGTTTTCCCTTCGCCCATGGTGACGCCGAGGGTTTCGTTCTCGGCACGCCAGCCGACGACGTCGAGCTGCATCGGGCGCGATTGGAAGGGGTCGCCTTCCTGGAACGACTCGCCCTGGACCATTTGCGGCGTCTGGGCGTCCCGGTCCGTGAACCGCTCCTGGCGGCGGGCGGTGGCAGCAAGAGTCCTTTGTGGACGCAGATCCGGGCCACGGTGAGCGGGCTTGGGTTGCAAGTCGCACCGCAAGCAGAAACAGGCTACGGCGCAGCACTCCTCGCGGCGGTGGGGTGCACGTCGGGTGGGCTGAGTGCGGTGTGCAAGGGAATGCCGGTGGGGTCATTGATTGAGCCTGTGCCGGGTGAGTCGGCGGCGATGTCGGCTTCGTACCAACGGTTTTGCCGCGAACTGCGGGATCGTGGCTGGATTGATGACGAGCTGTTCACGGTGGCGGCGGGGTGATGCTGCTGGGGATTTTGCGCGGCTGACTGGGACTTGGACCCGATCGTGGGCGCTGCCGGTCGGTTGAGACGAGACAGGTCGAGTGTTTGGAAGGCGTGGGCGGGGTTGGAAGGCGCGGGGCCGGTCTGGCAGCCCGGCCAGCAAACTGGCGATTCTCGTCGCCGACGAGCTCGCCCAACCGCCAGCGAGAGCAGCGAGCTCGGAGTCTTGCGCCACCGGCAACTGAACGAGCAATCAGAGCGGCGAAGTCAACAGGTCTGCAGGCCGAGGCCGAGCTAGAACGGCGAAGCCAGCGGATTCGCAGCCGGGGCCGAGCCAACCCGGCCACGCCAGCAGGCCCGCACGTCGAAGCCGAACCAGCCCGGCGAGGTCAGCAGATTCGCACGCCGAAGCCGTGCCAGCCCATCACACCAGCAGACCCGCACGCCGAAGCCGAACCAGCGCGGCCAAGCCAGCAAACTCGCACGCCGAAGCCGAAGCCGACGCCGAGCCAACCCGACCACGCCAGCAAACTCGCACGCCGACGCCGACGCCGACGCCGAACCAACCCGACCACGCCAGCAAACTGGCGGGCCAGAGCCAAGGGCAAGGGCGCGGGCGAGTCAGCCCGGTCGCTCGCGAGCTGGGCTAGTCGATACGGCTGGGCTGGCTCGGACGGTGCGGTCGAGGCGGTTAGCTGCGACCTGCGCGCGGGCGGCCAGGGCGACGGCCGTTGCCATTGCTGCGCGGGGTCGGCGGTTCGGAGGACTTTGCCGCTTGTTGCGGCCCCGCGGTCGACTGGGTGTCTGAGCGCGGGGTCGGCTGGGGCAAAGCCGGTGCGGACGAGCCGGTTGCTGATGGGGCGTCGGTCGCTGACGTGGTTGATGGCTGGGAAGGTGCGTCAGCCGATGAAGATGTCGAGGTCTGCCTCGGAGCGGCAGTTCCTGAGGGAGCATCCGTCGGCGACGAGGCGGAACCTTGCGGAGGAGCGGAAGCGGCGTCCTCTTCCTGCGAGCCGAGGAAGCGCAACGCCTCCTGGACGGCTTCGTTGGTCGCAGCGATCCGGTCCGCGACCTTGGTGCGCAAGTCCAGGGCCAGGGTGCGCGATTCGGTGGCTTCGGTTTGCTTTTGGAGAGCGTCGGCGAGGGCAGTCTCTGCCTGTGCCTTCTTGATGGCGATCTCTTCCGACGCTCGACGGTCGGCCTCGGCTCGGGCTTGGGCGGCGGCTGCTTCGGCAGCGGCGTCGGCTTCGGCGCGGCGTCGGGCGGATTCCTCGTCGGCGGCTTGGCGGGCGGCTTCGGCTGCGGCGTCTGCCTCGGCGCGGGCCTGGGCGGCGGCTTCGTCGGCTTCGGTGCGGATGCGGAGGGCTTCGGCGTCCTTCTCGTCGCGGATGCGGCGGGCTTCGGCGTCGGCGGCTAGGCGGGCGTGCTGGGCTTCCGCATCCGCCTTGGCACGGGCTTCGGCGGCCGCCTCGTCGGCTTGGGTGCGGGCAGTCAGAGCTGCCTGATCGGCTTCGGCGCGGGCTGCTGCGGAAGCCTGGTCTGCCTCGGCACGGGCGCGGTCGGCGGCTTCGGTGCGGGACGCGATTTCGGCGTCGGCCGCAGCCGTTCGGGTGGTGATGTCTTCATTGGCCGCTGCGGTGCGGGTGGCGATATCCGCGTCGGCGGCGGCGGTGCGCGTCGCGATGTCTTCTTCTGCGGCGGCCAGGCGGGTCGCGATCTCTGAATCAGCCGCGGCGGTCCGAGTGGCGATGTCCTCGTTCGCCGCGGCGGTGCGCGTGGAAATGTCCTCATCGGCTGCCGCGGTGCGGGTCGCGATATCCGAATCGGCAGCCGCAGTCCGCGTCGCGATGTCTTCGTTGCCTGCCTTGAGTCGCGCTTCCAAGTCTGCCAGGCGGGTCGCGATCTCCTCGTCCGCTGCGGCCGTCCGGCTCGCGATGTCCGCTTCCGCGGCGGCGATCCGGGATTCCAGATCCGCTTGTCGCGCAGCCAGGTCCTGCTCCGCAGCCGCGACGCGGGCGTCGAGGGCCTCCGAGCGCGCGGCCAAATCGGCGTGGGTCTCCGTTAGCAAACGCTGGCGTTCCGCTTCCGCTTCTTTGGCCGCTTTGTCCGCTGCCCGTTGGGTTTCGTGGGCGTAGCGGTCCGCTTCAGTACGCGTCGAGGACGCGTCCGCTTCCGCGGAGCGGCGCAGGTCGGCGATTTCCTCCTCGGCCAGCTGCACCATCATCCGCACGCGCTCGGAGATCGCACCGGCACCGGCCGGGCTCGAGGTGACTCGGACCAGTGCGGCCTTCGCCTCGGACAGCTCCGACTGGGCTGTCGTCAGGGCCTTCGTGAGCTCGCCAGCGGTGGCCACCGCCTCGTCGCGGCCGTGGGAGGTCGTCTTGAGTTCGCTGGTCAGCTGGGCGATGCGGGCGTCGACCTGGTGCGGGTCGTATCCCTTCCGGGTAATAGCAAAGGCGGGGTGCTGCGGCTTCTCGGGCGCGACCATCGGGCCACCTTAGTGATCCGGGCACCTGCGGCACGTACCGCCAAACGGCTGTATTACGAAGCGCGAAACCCGACGTCACGCATGGCATCCTGTCCCCCGACGTACCGCGCGGGCGAACGGGGCAGACGCATGGACCTTCCAGCCATCGCCGCCGACCTGGCCGCGCACTGGCACGTGTACGCGACCATGCCGTTCATCGCGGCGCTCATCGGGTACCTGACCAAACGCGTCGCGATCGAGATGATGTTCCGGCCGCTCGAGTTCCGCGGCATCCGACCCTTCCTCGGCTGGCAGGGCGTCATCCCGGCCAACTCCCGGCGGATGGCGACCACCGCGGTCGACCTGCTCACCAAGAACCTCCTCGACCCACGCGAGGTCTTTGCCCGGCTCGATCCGGAGGAAATGGTCGCGCAGCTGGAAGAACCGCTGCTGAAGGCGGTCGACGAGGTCACCCGCGAGGTGTTCGAGACCTACCAGCCGCGGTTGTGGGAAATGCTGCCCGCTCGCGCGCAGCAACTGCTGGTGGACCGCGTCCGCGCGCAGGCGCCCGTCGTCGTGAAGCGGCTGATGCGGGAAGTGGCGTCGAATGTGGACGAAGTTCTCGACGTCAACGACATGCTGATCAACGCCATGGTCCGGGACAAATCGCTCACCTGCCGGCTGATCCGCGAGGTCGCCGCGCCCGAGTTCCGGTTCATCGCGCGCAGCGGAATCGGCTTCGGATTCGTCATCGGGCTCGTCCAGCTCATCGCGTGGGCGCTCACGAAACAACCGGTGATCATGCCGATCTTCGGTTTCGTCACGGGCTTCGTCACGGACTGGCTCGCGCTCAAAATGATCTTCTACCCTCGCCAGCCGCGCCGGTTCTTGTTCTTCACCTGGCAGGGCATGTTCCAGAAACGCCGCGCGCAGGTCGCCGCGGACTACGGCGCGTTGATCGCGGAGGAAGTCCTCACCGCGGGGAACGTGCTGGAAGCCGTCCTCACCGGACCGCGTGCGGACAAGCTGTTCGCGCTTGTCACGCGGGAGGTCCAGCGGACCGTCGACGCGCAGGCGGGCCTGGCGAAACCGCTGGTCGCCCTGGCTGTCGGCGGGCGCGAGTATCAGCAGATGAAGCAGGCCGCGGCGGAGAAGGCCATCGCGTATCTGCCGGAGACCGTGAAGCACGTCGAGAGTTATGCGACCGACGCGCTCGACGTCCGCAACACCATCGTCGAGAAGATGCAGCAGCTGACGCCCCTGGAGTTCGAGGGCATTCTCCGGCCGGCGTTCAAACAGGACGAATGGAAACTGATCGCGGTCGGCGCGGTCATCGGCGGCCTCGTCGGCGAACTGCAGGTGCTGCTCTTGCTCCACTAGTGCGCGGGTTACCGTTCCGTAGGCAACACGGAGGGGACGCGCGTGCACACATTCGCCGAGCACTGGCCGGTGTACGTCTCCATGCCGTTCATCGCGGCGCTGATCGGCTACGTCACCAAGCGCGTCGCCATCGAGATGATGTTCCGGCCGCTCGAATTCGTCGGACTGCGGCCCTTCCTCGGCTGGCAGGGCGTGCTGCCCGCGAACGCCGAGCGGATGGCGACGACCGCGACCGAAATGCTCACCACCAACCTCGTCGACCCGAAGGAGATCTTCGCCCGGCTCGACCCGGAGCAGGTCGCGAGGGAGATCGAACAGCCGCTGCTGCGCGTGGTCGAGGACGTCACCCGCGAGGTGATGGAGACCTACCAGCCGCGGCTGTGGGAAATGCTGCCGTCCGGCGCGCAGCAACTGCTGCTGAAACGCGTGCAGGCCGAGGCTCCGCGCGCGATCACGAAGATCATGCGCGAGATTTCCCAGAACATCGAGGACGTGCTCGACCTCAAGCACATGGTCGTCACGAACCTGGTGCGCGACAAGGCTTTGCTGAACCGGCTGATCCGCGACATCTCGCGGCCGGAAATGCGGTTCATCGCGCGTTCCGGCCTCTGGTTCGGGTTCATTCTCGGCTGTGTGCAGCTGCTGGTGTGGTCGCTGACGAAGTCGCCGATCGTGCTGCCGCTGTTCGGGCTCGGGATCGGCTGGCTGACCGACTGGCTCGCGCTCAAAATGATCTTCCTGCCGCGCGAGCCGAAACGGTTCTTCGGCTTCTACAACTGGCAGGGCGTGTTCCAGAAGCGCCGCGACGAGGTGGCCGCCGATTACGGCGACATGATCGCGCGCGAGATCATCACCGTGCCGAATCTGCTGGAAGCCGTGCTGCGCGGGCCGAAATCGGACCGGCTGTTCTCGCTGATCAGCCGCGAGGTGCAGAAGACGATCGACGCGCAGGCCAGCGTCGTGAAGCCGTTCGTCGCGATCGCGGTCGGCACGAAGCGGTTCCAGGAAATGAAGCAGGTCGCCGCCGCGAAGGCCGCCGAGCGGGTGCCGGACACGATCCGGCACGCGGAGACGTACGCGATCAACGCGCTCGACGTCCGCAACACGATCGTGGACCGGATGCGCCGGCTCAGCCCGCTCGAGTTCGAGCAGCTGCTGCGGCCCGCGTTCCGGCAGGATGAATGGAAGCTGATCGCGGTCGGCGCGGTGATCGGCGGGCTCGTCGGCGAACTGCAGGCGTTGCTGCTCCTCGGTTAGCCCGCGCACGCGATACGGTTTCCTTCCGGAACGGGGGAGGGAGACCCGGTGAACGCGGTGCTGGACGACCTCGCACGGCACTGGCCGGTGTACGTCTCGATGCCGTTCGTCGCCGCGCTGATCGGCTACGTCACCAAACGCGTCGCGATCGAGATGATGTTCCGTCCGCTCGAATTCGTCGGCATCCGGCCGTTCCTCGGCTGGCAGGGCGTGGTGCCGAAGCACGGCGGCCGGATGGCCGCGATCGCGACCGACCTGCTCACCGCGAACCTGCTCGACATCGAGGAGGTCTTCGCCCGCGTCGACCCGGTGATCATCACCCGCGAACTCGAGCAGCCGCTGCTGCGGGCGGTCGACGGGATCGCCCGCGACGTGCTCGAACAGCATCATCCGCGGCTGTGGGAGGTCATGCCCACGCTCGCCCAGGAACTGCTGATCAAGCAGGTGCAGGCCAGCACGCCGCAGTTGGTGCGGGAGTTCCTGGACGAGGTCCGCGACAATCTGGACGAGGTCCTCGACGTCCGGCACATGACCGTCGAACGGCTCACCCGCGACCGGGCGCTGCTGGTCCGGCTGATCCGCGAGACGTCCCGGCCGGAGATGACGTTCATCGCGCGCGCCGGGATCGTCTTCGGCTTCGTGCTCGGCCTGGTCCAGGCCCTGGTGTGGGCGTTCACCCGGCAGCCGCTGGTGCTGCCGATCTTCGGCGGTGCGATCGGGCTGTTCACCGACTGGCTGGCGATCAAGATGATCTTCCTGCCGCGCGAGCCGGTGCGGCTGGGCCGGGTCATCCTGCAAGGCAAGTTCCAGCGGCGGCGCGCCGAGGTCGCCCGGCAGTACGGCGAGCTGGTCGCCAACGAGGTGCTGACCGTCCCGAATCTGCTCGATGCCTTGCTGCGCGGCCCGAAGTCGGACCGGCTCGTGGCGATGGTCGAACGCGCTGTCGGGCACGCGGTGGACGCGCAGGTCAGCGCCGCGAAACCGGTGGTCGCGCTCGCCGTCGGGGCGCAGCGGCTGCAGGAGATGAAGCACGCCGCGGCGCAGCGGGCGCTGGCCGAGATGCCGTTGACCGCCCGGTACGCCGAGGGGTACCTGACCGAGGCGATGGACGTGGCGAAGATGGTGGAGCAGCGGATGCTCGCGCTGACGCCGCTGGAGTTCGAGGGCTTGCTGCGGCCGGCGTTCCGGCAGGACGAGTGGAAGCTGATCGCGGTCGGCGGCGTGATCGGGTTCCTCGTCGGCGAGTTGCAAGTCCTCCTCATGCTCGGCTGACTTTTCGGCGGTTGTTCGCGCCGGGCTCACTCGAACTGGCTAACCTCAGTGACGTGTCCGAGCCACCGCAGCTGCCCGCAGTCCACGAGGCCTACCTGCCCCGCGAGCACGCGCTGCATCGCCCGCGGCACGGCAAACGGCAGCTGACCGCGCTGGTCAGCGCCCTGTTGTTCTTCGTGACGCCGACCCTGCTGTGGGTCGTCGGGGTCCGGCCGAGCGAGATCGAAAACCACAAGCTCGCCGGGTTCCCCAGCCTTGGCGAAGGCTTCAAGTTCTTCACCAACCTCCCCAAATGGGCGACCGACCAGCTGTCGTTCCGGGCCGGCGCGATCAACGCGGCGAACGGGATCAGCGAGGGTGTCTTCGGCGAAGCAGCACCGCTCGACCAGGGTTCCGCGTCGAACTCCGGCCCGATCCCGGCCCCGCCGCTGCAGCAGCCGGGCGCGCCGAACACCGGCCCGTCGACGCCGAGCGGACCGGGTTCCAGCCAGGCCGGATACCGCAAGGTCGTGCAGGGCACCGACGGCTGGCTGTACTACGGCTACGACTCCGAAGCGAAGTGCACGCCGACCCAGGACATCGACACCACGATGAAGCGGATCGACGAACTGCGCGCGGCGGTCGAGGCATCGGGCCGGAAGTTCGTGTTCGTGGTGACGCCGGACAAGACGACGATGGTGCCGCAGTTCCTGCCCGCGAGTTACCCGGGCAAGGAATGTTCGCAGGCCGCCTCGCCGAACGACTGGTACAAGATCACCACCGAAGGCCACTCGCTCGACCTGCGCCCGCAACTGGCCGCCGAAGCGGCCAGGGTCGGCCACCCGATCTACGCCCCCAACGACACCCACTGGCGCGACGAAGGCGGCCTCGTCCTCACGCGCGCACTCGCCGACACGATCAAGCCGGGCGCGACGAACAGCTGGCTGAGCGCCCCGGACGGCCAGTACGACGCGGTCGCGGACCTGCCGCTGCTGCTCGGCCAAACCGGCGTCAAGACGAACACCCGCTACAACCTGCGCCCGGACGGCGTCACCGACCGCGCGGGGGAATTCATCGGCAGCATCGACCAGCCGGTGCACCGCTCGGCCCCGCCGATCGTCGGCACGATCGACCAGCCGACCCTGGTTTACGGGGACTCGTTCAGCCTCGCGTCGTCGCGGTATCTGGAGGCGGCGTTCACAAACCTCACGTATTTGGCGTATTCGACGGACAAGACGCCGCAGTCGCAGGCGGTGGACCAGTTCGTGAACTCGCACGTGGTGGTGCTGCAGGCGGTGGAGCGGAATGTGGCTGGCGGGTTGGTGCCGTTCACGGATGAGGGGTTTATTTCCGCGGTGAAGGCGGCGTTGGCGCAGCATCCGATCCGGTAGCGGATTCGGTGATGGCGGCACACCAAGGAGCTCGTCGGAGACGTGGGGCGTAAGCGTTTCTTCAAGTCCGGGTACGGCTACGGCTACGGCTAACCGACCGGAACCGGGGCCGCTTCCACTGGACTAGTCCGCACTCCGCGTCGGCGGTCGCGGACCCACGCGATCACTCGGCACACCAGATAAATCAAGAACGAAATCGAAGTCACGAACGCACTCACCGGCAGCCCCGGGGCGAGCGACAACACGATTCCGCCCAGTGCGGCGACCTCCGCGAACACCACCGACAGCACCGTGGCGCGCAAGGGGCTGGCCGTCACCCGGGCGGCGGCCGCGGCGGGGGTCACCATCAGGGCGACCACCAGGAGCGACCCGACCACCTGCACGCTCAGCGCCGTCGCGACACCGACCAGCAGGGAAAACAGCACCGTCAGCGTCTTGACCGGGACCCCGCGCGCCTCGGCCACCGAGCGGTCGACGCTGGCGAACAGGAGCGGGCGGTAGATCATCGCCAGCACCGCCAGCACCGCCGCGGCGGAGATCACCAAGGCGGTCAGGTTCGTGCTGTCCACGGTGATGATCTGGCCGGTGAGAATGCCGAACTTGTTCGCTGACCGTCCTTTGTAGAACGACAGCAGCAGGACGCCCATGCCCAAGCCGAAGGACAGGATCACGCCGATCACCGAATCGCGGTCGGCGTCGCGGATTCCCAGGATTCCCAGCAACAGTGCGGCGGCGACGGCACCGGCCAGTGCGCCGTATTCCACTCCGACGCCCAGCAACAGGGCACCGGCCGCGCCGGTGAAGGCCAGTTCGGACGTTCCGTGCACCGCGAAGGACATGCGGCGCATCACGATCAGCGGGCCGAGCACCCCGGCCAGCAAGCCGAGCACCGCGGCCGCGATCAGGGCGATGCGGACGCTGTCCAGTTCCGAGATCAGCTCCCACGTCTTGGCGAAGTCGAACATGCCGTCCAAGGCTCAGCCCACTGCTTCCTGCTCGTGGTGATGCGGTTCGTCCTCGCACAGCGCGCTCTGCGCACCGGCGATGTGAATCTGCCCGCCGACGCGCAGCACCTCGATCTTCGTTCCGTACAGATCCGACAGCGTCTCCGAGGTCATCACCTCGTCCGGCTTGCCGATCCGGAACTGGCCGTTCACCAGGTACAGCACGCGGTCGACGAACTGCAGGACCGGGTTGATCTCGTGGGTCACGAACAGCACCGCGGACCCGGCCTCGCGCCGACGCGCGTCGATCAGTTCGCTCACCGCACGCTGGTGTGCCAGGTCGAGCGACAGCAGCGGTTCGTCGCACAGCAGCACCGTCGGGTCACCGACCAATGCCTGTGCCACCCGCAGTCGTTGCTGCTCGCCGCCGGACAAGCGGCCGACCGGCTGTTTCGCGTAGCGCGTGCCGCCGACGGATTCGATTACCGACGCCACGCGGCGTTTCCGGGCGCGCATTCCGGCCAGGCCTGGACCCCAGCGGTGCCCATCGAGTCCCAAGCCGACCAGGTCGACGCCGCGCAGCGTGAGCGAATCGTCGATCGCGCGCTGCTGCGGGATGTAGCCGACCTTGCGGTTCGCCCCTCCCGGACGCCCGCCCGCGATTTCCACCGTGCCCGCCGACAGCGACTGCATCCCTAGCAGCGCCTTGAGGAAGCTGCTCTTGCCGGAACCGTTCGGACCGAGGACGGCCAGGAATTCGCCCGGCTCGACATCGAGGTCCAAACCGGACCAGAGGGTGCGGTCGCCGAAGGCGAGCCCGGCCCCGCGCACGCGGACCGCGGGGCCGGCTTCCGGAAGCTGGACGGACATCAGCTGTTCAGAGCCCCCGACAGCGAGTCCACATCCTTGGTCATCCAGTCAATGTAGCCCGTGACGTTCGCCGGGAGCGTCTCGGATACGTCGACCACCGCGACCCCGGACGCCTTCGCGTCGGCGACCGCCTGCTTGGTCAGCGGGGTGACCGTCTGCACGTTGTTGACCAGCGCCTTCACCTGCTTCTCCTTGATCAGCTTGGTGAACTCGGAGACCGCCGCGGCGGGCACGTCGGTCTCGTTCTCGATCGCGTCGGAGAACGCCTTCGGGGTGGCGTCGGCGATGTTCGCGGTCTTCAGCAGGTAGTGCGCGACCGGTTCGGTGACGACAACCTTCGTGTCCGGGTGCGCGGTGCCCAGCGCGGACGCCTTCTTGATCAAGCCGTCGAGCTGGCCCTTGAAGGTCTTGGCGTTCTCGTCGAACTTCTGCTTCGACGCGGGCTGGATCTCGCCGAGCGCGGCCGCGACCTGGTCGGCGACCTTCGCGACGCCCGGCAGGTCGTACCAGACGTGCTCGTTCTCCTCGCCCGGCTTGGCGATGTCGTAGGCGACCAGTTTCTTCGCCGAGGCCGCCTCGCCGGAGAGCTTGGTGAAGAACTCGTCGTACCCGCCGCCGTTCGCCAGCGTCAGCTGCGCCTTCTTGGCGGCGAGCGCGTCGTCGGCGGTCGATTCGTACGAGTGCGGGTCAGCCGATGGATCGTGAATGATCGACGTGACCTGCACTTTGTCGCCTCCGACGGCGGACGCGACACTGCCCCAGACATCGGTGGAGGCGACGACCTTCACCTGGTCGCCCGTGCCCCCTCCCGCCCCGGAACCGGACGAGGACGACGTGCTGGAGCACGCGCCGAGCGCGAACACAGCCAGAGCCGACGCGGCGGCGAGGACGCTCGTGGTGCGGCGGGAAGTCATCGGGCACTCCTGGGTCGAACTGCTAATGGAAACCGTTGTCAGATTCACTTTACCCCATCCGAACGGCGAGCCTCACTCCACCGGGTGGCCGCACGCGCTCTTGATCACCGAGCGGATCGAGACGCTCACCACAGGGGTGTCGCTTCTGGAAAACGATCTGAACCGTTACGGTTTGCGGATGGGCCGTCCTATTCGCACCCGGAGGCAGGCGACATTGGCGTCGCTCGCGGCGGAACTCGGGGTGTCCAGGACCACCGTGTCCAACGCCTACAACCGCCCGGATCAGCTCTCCCCCGAACTGCGCCGCAGGGTGCTCGAGACCGCGCGCCGGCTCGGCTACCCCGGCCCGGACCCGGTCGCGCGCTCGCTGCGCACCCGCAAGGCGGGCGCGGTCGGGCTGCTGCTGACCGAGAACCTCTCCTACGCCTTCCGCGACCCGGCCGCCGTCGGCGTGCTCGAAGGACTCGCGCTGGCCTGCGAGGACGCGGGCGTCGGCCTGCATCTCGTGCCGGCCAGCCCCGGTCGCGAGGACCTCGCCGCGGTGCACCGCGCGGGCGTGGACGGGTTTGTCGTGTACTCCGTGCCGGACGACGACCCGCATCTCGCGGCCGTCCTGGAACGGCCGGTGCCGACGGTGATCATCGACCAGCCCCGGATCGAGGGCGTGGACCGCGTCGGCCCGGACGACGCGGCCGCCGTCACCCAGCTCGCCGACCATCTGGTGGCGCTCGGCCACCGGCAGATCGGCGTTCTCTGCATGCGGCTCGGCCGCGAGCGCAACGACGATTTCGTGACTTCCGAACGGCAGAGCGGCGCGCATTTCCACGTGCAGCGCACCCGGCTGGAGGCGCTGGCGACGGCGTTTTCCTCGGCGGGCGTCGACTGGGCGACCGTCCCGGTGGTCGAACGCTTCGACCACACGGTGGACGACGGCGCCTCTGCCGCACGTCAGCTCCTGGACGCGTATCCGCAGGTCACCGCACTGGTGTGCACCTCGGACATCCTCGCGCTCGGCGCGCTGGCCGAGGCCGCGCGACGTGGGCTGCGAGTGCCGCTCGACCTCACGGTGACCGGGTTCGACGGCATCGCCGAGGCGGAACGCTCCGGCCTCACGACGGTGCATCAGCCGGTGCTGGAGAAGGGCAAGGTGGCCGGACGGCTGCTGCTCAGCTCCGCCGAGCGCGTCGGGCCGAAGGTGATCACGCTGCCGACCGAACTGCGGGTCGGGAGGACGTCGGCGCCACCGCGGACGGTCGAGGAGCCCTGGTTCGGCGGCTGAGCGGTTCACCCCAGCCTTTGCCGTGATTTCCGGCCCACCGCATTGTGTACGCGGGTCCGGGCCGGTTCCATAGTGGGAACCGCCCGCGCAGGCCGAAAGGTGCCCCATGACCTCCATCGACGTGCTGCTCAAGCGTAATCAGGAGATCGGGAACATCGTTCCCGGCGACCGGTCCTCCCCCAAGCCGTCGCTGCAGGTGTCGATCCTCACCTGCATGGACGCCCGGATCCGGGTGTTCGAGATCTTCGGCCTGCTGCAGGGTGAGGCGCACGTGCTGCGCAACGCGGGCGGGGTGGTCACCGACGACATGATCCGGTCGCTCGCGCTCAGCCAGCGCAAGCTCGGCACCCGCGAGGTGCTGATCGTCCAGCACACCGACTGCGGCCTCTCCACGGTCACCGAGGACGAGTTCAAGGACGAACTGGAGACCGCGACCGGGCTGCGGCCGACCTGGGCGGTCGAGGCGTTCCGCAAGGTCGAGGACAGCGTGCGCACGTCGATGGAGCGCGCCCGGCGCAGCGACTTCCTCCTGCACAACGACAACGTGCGCGGATTCGTCTACGACGTGAAGGCCGGGAGCCTGACCGAGGTCAAGTAAGGGCCGTCGTATTCAATGGCGGGGTGGCAGTAGACACCGATGTTCTGATCGAGTGGTTCGCCGACGTCGGCCGGGACCTGCCCTGGCGGGAGCCGGACTGCTCGGCGTGGGGCGTGCTGGTCAGCGAAATCATGCTGCAGCAGACGCCGGTCTCGCGCGTCCAGCCGATCTGGCTGGAGTGGATGGCTCGCTGGCCGGTTCCCTCGGCGCTGGCCGCGGAGACCACCGGCGAGGTCGTGCGCGCGTGGGGCAAGCTCGGCTACCCGCGTCGCGCGCTTCGGCTGCACGCCGCCGCCACCGTCATTGCCCAGGAGCACGGCGATGTCGTGCCGTCCGATGTAGACACGCTGCTCGCGTTGCCCGGCATCGGCGCGTACACGGCGCGCGCGGTCGCGGCGTTCGCGTACGGCAAGCGCGCACCCGTGGTCGACACCAACGTCCGACGCGTGGTCGCGCGTGCCGTTCATGGCGCGGGCGACGCGGGCCCGGCGTCGAATACTCGCGACATGGCGGACGTCGAGGCGTTGCTGCCCGTCGAGGACGCTCCTGCGGCGAAGCTGTCCGCGGCGTTGATGGAGCTGGGCGCGCTGATCTGCACCGCCCGGTCGCCGAAGTGCGCGGACTGCCCGATTTACGCCGAATGCAAGTGGCAGCACAACGGCCGTCCCGAATACGCCGGTCCCGCCAAGCCGGTGCAGAAGTTCGCCGGCACCGACCGGCAGGTGCGCGGGCTGCTGCTGGACGTTCTGCGCGGTGCCGAGGGGCCGGTCGAGAAGGCTCGGCTGGACCTCGTGTGGCACGAATCGGGCCAGCGCGACCGGTGCCTGGATTCGCTGCTCGTGGACGGTCTGCTGGAGCAAACCCGCGACGGGCTGTTCGCGCTTCCCGGGGAACACTGACGCACTACGACGAAAGTCGGCAAAAAGTTGTCACCCCCGGGGTGCCGGGTTAGCTTTCCCCCGTCGCACTTCCGGGCTGAGGAGTTCCGCATGGGGGAAGCATCGCGTCGTGCCGTCTTGAAGGGCGGCCTCACTGTCACTGCCGTAGGTGCGTTGGGCTTCGCCACGGCGAAATCCGCGGCGGCGGTCACCGCTCCGGTCATCCATTCGACAGCCGAGTGGAACGCCCGGCCCGCGTCGGGCGCGATCGTGGTGGAGAACCACAAGCCGACGTACATCGTGGTGCACCACACCGTCGATCCAGGCAACAACACCGACTACTCGCTGGCGCACGCGCTGCAGATCTCGCGGGACATCCAGAACTTCCACATGGACACCCGCGGCTGGATCGACACCGGCCAGCAGTTCACGAACAGCCGCGGCGGCTTCGTCACCGAGGGGCGGCACCGCAGCCTCGAAATCCTGCGCGGCGGGACGCAGCACGTGCAGGGCGCGAACGTCGCGAACCACAACAGCGAATGCCTCGGCATCGAGAACGAGGGCCTCTACAGCACGGTCGACGTGCCGGTCGCGCTGTGGGATTCGCTCGTGCAGCTGATCGCCTACATCGCGCACCAATACGGCATCACTCCCGAGTTCATCAAGGGCCACCGCGATTTCAACTCGACCGAGTGCTGCGGCCAGGTGCTCTACGACCGGCTCCCGGAGCTGCGCAAAGCGGTCGGCCAGCAGCTCGGCCTGTCTGTCGCGCGCCTTGACGCACCGGAGTGGCCGCTGCTCAAACCGGGTGACACCGGGCCGCGGGTGATGACCGCGCAACGATTCCTGCGCGCCGCCGGGTTCGCCGTGCCCACCGACGGCGTGTTCGGCAAGGCGACCGCGGCCGCCGTGTCCGCGCTGGCCGCTGAGCACGGGCTTTCCCGCGACAGCTGCACCGCGGCTCGCGCCAGCGACGAGTCCGCCTACCTGGGCTCGGACGTCTGGCCGCTGATCGTGCCGGCAGACCGCTCGACCGCCGCGTGGCGCACCGAGCTGGCCCGCTGACCGGGGACGCCTCACGTGTGCCAGCGAGGGCGGCACGCGTGGGGCGTCACAGGCCGGACAGGAACGCCTCCACCGCGCCGCGATAGGTCTCCGGCGCCTCGGCGTGCGGCAGATGCGCCGAACCGGGCACGACCAGGTGCTTCGCGCCCGGTACTCGTGCCGCCACCTCGGCTTGCTGGCCAAGCGGCATCGCGGTGTGCTCGCCCTCGACCAGCAGCAGCGGGCAGCGGATACCGTCCACAATGGACCAATAGTCCCGGCGGCCCCATTCCGCGGCGATCTCGTACAGGTTCTCCAGGTCGGCGATCAGGTGATAGCCGTCGTCGCGTTCCTCGACGCATTCGGTGAAGTAGTCGCCCGCGGCTCCGAAGAACTCGCGCACGTGGGCCAGCGATTCGAACGGCACCGGCCAGCTCTCGAAGTAGCCGCGCCAGGCCTCGACGGTGCGTCCGCGCTGGTCCGGGGCGAAATCCTCGCTGACCACCGCGCGCACCAGCTCCGGGTGCTTCGCCGCGGCGGCCCACGCGTGCAGCCCGCCCATCGAATGCCCGATCAGCACGGACGGACCAACGTCGGCCAGCACGTCCGCGACGTCCTCGGCGAACTGCTCGGTGGTCCACGGACCGGTGTGCGGCGCGCGGCCGTGCCCGCGGGCGTCGAGGGCACGCACGCGGCCGTACCGCTTGAGCCATTGCGCGACCGGCCACCACGTGCGAGCGCGGCCCATCAGCCCGTGCAACAGCAAGATCGACACGCCAGGGCGTTCGTCGCCGCCGAAGTCGATCAGGCCTGGTCGCATTAATCCTCCCGGGTTTTCCCGGCTACCTCATCACAAATCTGCCCCTAGGGTGAAGGAATGCGCAGCCGTCAGCCCGCCGTCCTCGCCCTCTTCGGCGTGCTTGCGCTGTCCGCGTGCAGCCCTGCCGAACCCGCCGCTCCACTGCCGCCGATGCATCCCGCACCCGGCGCGAACAGCGCGGGCGACCCGTATTTCCCCGACGACGGCAACGGCGGGTACGACGCTCTGGACTACCACGTCGACGTCAGCTACGACCCGCCGAGCGGCCGCCTCGACGGCGACACCACGGTCGCCGCGAAAGCCACCCAAGACCTCAGCCGCTTCGACTTCGACCTGCGCGGACTGGACGTCGCCTCGGTAGAGATCGACGGGAAACCGGCGAAGTACAGCCGGGAGAAGAACAAACTCGTCGTGACTCCGGCCGAACCGCTGCGGTCGGGCTCGACGTTCCGGACGCGCGTGCGCTATTCGGGTGTTCCGGCGAAAACCCCGCACGACGGCGGTTCGGAGAACGGCTGGGCCCGCTCCGAGGACGGCGGCGCGTACCTGGTCGGCGAGCCGCATTCGGCGTCGTTCTGGTATCCGGTCAATGAAACCCCGCGCGACAAGGCGACCTTCACGCTGACCGCGCACGTGCCCACCGGCTGGACGGTGCTGTCCAACGGCCGGGAAAAGGGCACCAGCGCCAAGGACGGCAAAACCACCACGACGTGGGCCGATCCGAATCCGGTGGCCAGCTACCTGACCACGATCGCGATCGACAAATTCACCGTCCAGCGGTCCACGCTCCCGGACGGCACGCCGATCGTCTCCGGCTACGCCCCTGGCGCCGAGGCCCGCGAGGCCACCGGCGACCGGCTGCCGGAGGTGATCTCGTTCTTGGAGAGCAAGTTCGGCAAGTACCCGCAGAGCGCGGCCGGCGGGATCTACCTCGACGAGGACATCCATTTTTCCCTGGAAACGCAAACCCGTCCCACTTATGCGAAATGGGCGGAAATCCTGACCCTGGTGCACGAGAACGCGCATCAGTGGTTCGGCGACTCGGTGTCGCTCAACTCGTGGGCGGACATCTGCCTGAACGAGTGCTTCGCGTCGTACGCGCAGTGGATGTGGGGCGAGCGCGAGGGCCAGAACCTGGACGACCGCTACCGCGCGGCCGTCGAGATCACCAAGGGCAGCACGGATTTCTGGGGCCAGAAGCTCGTCGACATGGGGCCGGAGCACCTGTTCGAAGGCGCGTACGACAAGGGCATCCTGGCGGTCCACGCGCTGCGCCGGGAACTGGGCGAGCCGGGATTCGAGAAGGTGCTGCACGAGTGGGTGGGCGAGCACCGCAACAGCAACGCTACGTGGGCGGACTTCGAGAAGCTCGTGTCGAAGGTCGCCGGACGCGACTTGAGCGGGTTTCTCAACGACTGGTTCCACGGGTCGAAACTGCCGTCGGACGCCGATCTCTATCCGGGCGGGTTGCGGCCCTGACTGCCGAGCAACGACCTGGTCAGACTGCTGCGGGAGTCGCGACCGTGCCGACCAGCCCGAGCTGGACGACGTCCGCCGCCTCGTCCGGGCCGACGGCGACCGCCACCGCGCCCAGCTCGTGCTGTTTGGCCGTGACCAGCATGCCGACCAGGTCTTCATGGCCGCGGGCGAGGCCGAACCAGCCGGTGGCTACTTGACCCCGACGCGGGATCGCTCGCCGACGAAGTCGGTGCCATAAACTCGAGCCATGGCAGTGGTCAAGATCAACGCAATCGAGGTCCCCGAAGGCGCCGGCCCGGAGTTGGAGAAGCGGTTCGCCGCGCGGCTGCACTCCGTCGACAACCAGGAGGGCTTCCTCGGCTTCGAGCTGCTTCGCCCGGTCGCGGGCGAGACGCGCTACTTCGTCTACACGAAGTGGGAGACCGAGGAGCACTACCAGGCCTGGGCGGGCGGTCCGGCGCGCGAGGCGCACGCGGGCGAGCGCAAGAACCCGGTGTCGACCGGTGCGAACCTGCTGGAGTTCGAGGTCGTGCAGGCATCGAAGCCGGGTGAATGACGAACTCGCCCGCGCCGCTGAGCTGATCTCGGGTGCCGGCGCGCTGCTCGTGTGCGCCGGCGCCGGGATGGGCGTCGATTCTGGTCTGCCCGATTTCCGTGGCGGGGAAGGGTTTTGGCGGGCTTATCCGCCGTACGCCGGGCTTGGGCTGCGGTTCGAGGAGCTGGCCGACCCGCAGCATTTCGCTTCGGACCCGGAGCTGGCCTGGGGTTTCTACGGGCACCGGCTCGACCTGTACCGGAGGACGGTGCCGCACCGCGGGTTCGGTCTGCTGCTCGAACGCGGGCTCGCGAAGCCTGGCGGCGTCCGGGTCTTCACGTCCAATGTGGACGGACAGTTCCAGGCGGCTGGCTTCCCGCACGTCGCCGAGGCGCACGGGTCGATCCACCATCTGCAGTGCCTGGCCGGATGTTCGCGGGAGATCTGGTCGGCCGCGGACGTCGCGGTCGATCTGGACGAGGCGACCATGCGCGCCCGGCCGCCGTTGCCGTCGTGTCCGCGTTGCGGCAGCCTCGCCCGGCCCAACATCCTGATGTTCGGGGATTTCGACTGGGTTCCGGACCGCAGTCAGGAACAGCTCGACGAACTGGCGGCGTGGCGGCGCGCGCACCGTGACGCGGTGGTGGTCGAAATCGGTGCCGGACAAGCGGTTCCGACCGTGCGCCGGTATTCCGAACTCGCCAGCGCGGCCACGGGTGCGCTGATCCGGATCAATCCGCGCGAACCGCAGATCCGCCACGGGCGCGGGATTTCGATCCCCGCCGGCGCGCTGGAGACGCTGGTCAAGCTCGTTTGAGCTCCAGCAACGGGAACGGGCGGCCGTCCGGATCGGTCTCCTGCCTGCCGACTACCTCGAACCCGTGGTGCAGATAGAAGCCGACCGCCTGCGGGTTCTGCTCGTTCACGTCCAGCGTGAGGCCCGGGAAACGGTCCAACGCCGCCCGCAGCAACGCCGACCCGACCCCGCGACCGCGGAAATCGTCGTGCACGAACAGCATTTCCAGCTTTCCCTCGGCGATCCCGGAGAAACCGGCCGCGATTCCGTCGACCTCCGCCACGGTCAGGTCGACTTCCGGGAAGTAGACCGGGACACGCGTCGCGTAGTACTCGACGTCCGACGGCGCCAGGAAATGGTGCGTCGCCTCGACCGCACTGCGCCAGATTTCCAGCAGCCGCGGGTATTCGGCTTCCCCGCTGCTCGGCCGCAAGGTCGTCATGGCAGCTGCACCTCCGCGTAAACCGCCCGGTGATCGCTTCCGGGCACATCGAACACTTGGTAATCCCGGATCGCGACCCGGCGGTCCACCAGCACGTGATCCAGCGGCACGAGCGGGACCGCCGACGTCGACCAGGTCGGGATCAGGCCGTCGCCGCGCGCCTCCGCCGCGTCGACGTACCCGCGCGACAGCACCGTCCGCAGCGCGGCGTGGTCGAGGGTGGCGTTGAAATCGCCTGCCACGACACGCAGGCCGTGCTCGCCGATGGCGCGCGACAGGTCCCGCATCTGCTGCTCCCACTGGTAATACCCGGAATCCGGCGAACACGGATGCGCCGCCACGATCTCCAACGTCGTTCCGCCGCCGAGATCCGCCGCCGCGCCGGGCTGATTCTGAACCGAATCACCAGTGTAATCCTGCTCGGCAAGCGGATATCGCGAAACGATGCCCGAACCGTCCACACCGGACGCCGGATGGAGCACGCGGTACGGCAGCGTCTGGAAGAGCCCGGCCTTCTCCAGTCCGGACATCGCGGCGGGCGTCATCTCCAGCAGGTTCAGCACGTCGACCCGCTGCTCCCGGACCAGCCGCACGAGCGCCGCGGGATCGGCCTGGCCGAGGTAGAGGTTGGCCGCCAACACGCGCACCGTCTTCCCCTGCGCCGCGGGCTGGTCGTCGGGCATCACCCGCGGCGCGACGAACACCGCCAGCAGCGCGGACAACGCCAGCGCGACGCCGCCGACCCACCAGCGCCGCAGCACCAGCGCGAGCGCGGCGAGCAGCACGCCGTAGATGACGACGTACGGGGTCAGCGCCAACAGCGCGGTCAGGTACCAGCTGCTGCCGTCCCAGCCGATCGTGCGCAGCAAGGCCACTGTGAACAGCGGCAGTCCGACCAGCACGAGCAGGCCCGTGACCAGCCGGGTTCGCGTCCGCGCCTCCATCACCATGATCCAGAGTATGCCGGGCAGGCGCTGACAGGTCCGTGTCAGCGCCGTGTGCGCGGCTTGCCAGCGCCTCCGTCCACTGTGTGCTTGAGCGACACAGGAGGAGGCGTCATGTCGCACGCGATCCAGGCCGAGGGCCTGGTCAAGCATTTCGGGGAGACGAAGGCGCTGGACGGGGTGGACCTCGAGGTCCCGTTCGGCAAGGTGGTCGGGGTGCTCGGGCCGAACGGCGCGGGCAAGACAACCGCGGTCCGCATCCTGGCGACCCTGCTGAGACCCGACGCGGGCCGGGCCACGGTCGGGGGTTACGACGTGGTCCGCGACCCGGTCCGGGTGCGCGGGCTGATCGGGCTCACCGGGCAGTACGCGTCGGTGGACGAGGACCTGAGCGGCACCGAGAACCTGGTGCTGATCGGGAAGCTGCTGAACCTGTCCCGGGCCGACGCGCGGGCGCGGGCGGCCGAACTGCTGGAGCGGTTCGAGCTGACCGACGCGGCCAAGCGGCCGATCCGGACGTACTCCGGCGGCATGCGGCGCAGGCTCGACCTGGCGGCGAGCCTCGTCGGCCGCCCCGCCGTGCTGTATCTGGACGAGCCGACCACCGGACTCGACCCGCACACACGCAACGAGGTGTGGGCGGTGGTCCGCAGCCTCGTCGCCGACGGCGCGACGGTGCTGCTCACCACGCAGTACCTGGAGGAGGCCGACCAGCTGGCCGACCGGATCACCGTGTTCGACCACGGCCACGTGGTCGCCGACGGCCGCGCCGACGAGCTGAAGCGGCGGGTCGGCGGGCAGACGCTGCAGGTGCGGCCGACGTCGCTGAGCGACCTCGACGAGGTCGACCGCATCCTGGCCGAGCTCACCGGAGCCCGCCCGGTCCGCGACGACGCCACCGGACTGCTGACCGCGCCGGTGTCTGACCCGGTGCTGCTGTCCACGCTGGTGCGCCGGCTCGACTCGGCGGGCATCACCTCCGACGAACTGGCGCTGCGGCTGCCCAGCCTCGACGAGGTGTTCCTCGCCCTGACCGGACACGCCGCCGAAGAGCCGAAGCCCGAACGCGAACTCGAAGGGAGCCGGTCGTGACCACCGCGACCGCCGTGGCGGCCCCGCCCCGGCACATCAGCCCGGTCCAGGGCGCGAAGCACGCGTTTTCGCTTGCCTGGCGGGGAATCCTGAAGATCCGCAAGAACCCGGAACAGCTGGCCGACGTCACGCTGATGCCGATCATCTTCCTGCTGATGTTCACCTACCTGTTCGGCAACGCGCTGGGCGGTTCGATCGAGAACTACCTGCAGTCGTTCGTGCCCGGCCTGATCGTGATGAACGTGCTGCAGGCCTCGCTGACGGTCGGCACCCAGCTCAACACCGACATCACCAAGGGCGTCTTCGACCGCTTCCGCTCCATGCCGATCGCCCGCTCGGCGCCATTGGTGGGCGCGGTGCTGGCGGACCTCGTGCGGTACGTGGTGTGCCTGACGGTGCTGCTGACCGTGGCGACCGTGATGGGCTTCCGCGTGCAGACCGGTCCCGGGGAGTTCGTCCTCGCGATCCTGCTGGCGATCGCGTTCGGCCTGTGCTTCTGCTGGGGTTCGGTGTTCGTCGGGATGCTGATGAAATCCCCTGGCGCGGCGCAGGGCGTGATGTTCGTCTTCATCATGCCGCTGACCTTCGGCAGCAACGTGTTCCTCCCGACGGCCACGATGCCGGGCTGGCTCAAGGCATGGGCGGACATCAGCCCGGTGAGCCTGATGTCCGACGTGATGCGCGGCCTGCTCAACGGCGGCGCCGCGTACGGCGGCTCCCTGCTGGGCGCGCTGGCGTGGATGGCCGGTGCGGTCGTGGTGTTCTTCCCGCTCGCGACGTGGGCCTACCGCAAGCGGGTCTGAGGGCGTCCCGCACGGGGGTGTGGACGCTGTGGGTGAGTGTCTGTGTCCGGGTTCCACAGCCGGACACAGACACTCACTTTTTTGTGGCGAGCAGCCGGCGCAGTGCGGTCGGGGTGTGTCCGAGGTGCGCGCGCACCGTTCGGCACAGATGGGCCTGATCCGCGAACCCGAGGTCGGCGGCGAGGGCGGCCAAGCTGGGTTCGCCCGCCTCCAGCCGGTCCAGCGCGCGGGTCACGCGCACGCGATTGCGGTACCGGGTCAGCGACACTCCCAGTTCGCGGGTGAAGGCCCGGCTGAGCCGGTAAGGCGAGACGCCCAGCAGGGCCGCCAGCGGAATCAGGCCGTCCGCCGCGGGATGATCGTCGCCGATCGCGCGGCGGGCTTGAGCTGCTAGCGCACGGTCGCCTGCCCGGCCGCCGTCCGGAGCGACTGTGGCCACGACCTGCCGGACCACCGCGGCTATCAGGCCGAGCAGTCCTTCGGTCGCTGCGTACTCGGTATCGGCGGCGCGGGTGGCGGCGAGCAGCCGACGGTGGGCAAGGTCGAGTGTGCCGTCCACGTACAGCGTTGAACGCTCCAGCAGCGGTGCGTCGCCGGCCAGGGTGCGCCAGAACGCGGGCGTCAGGGTGATCGAGGTGCACTTGTCACCGCCGACGGGATGGGCGAAGTGCTCCTCCTCGCCGGGCATCCCGAGGTATCCGACGGTGTGGTCGAGGTCCGCGCAGACCCCGCGGACCCGGCGGCGGAACCCGCCGCGGCGCACGAGCACGAGCCGCACGTCCTCGCGCGGCCGCTCGGCCGACCAGCCGCGGTGATCGTCCCGGCAGTCCGCCGTGCCGACGGCGAACTCCGGGCGCGTGGCGAGATCGACGAAGGAGAGCACGCCCGGAGGCTACGGCGAGGGTCTGACAATTCCGCAAAAATCTTCAAGACGCGAGCGGCTGGGACCGGGCAGGCTGGCACATCCATTGCCACCGCACGAAAAAGGGAGCAGGAGACATGGCGTCCATCCGCGAAGAAGCAGTGATCGAGTCCAGCGCCGACGACGTGTGGGAGGTGATCGGCGACTTCGCCGCGGGTCCCCGGCGGATGGCGCCGGGGTTCGTGCTGGACAGCCGGGCCGAGGAGGACTGCCGGGTCGTCACCTTCGCCGCCGGCACGGTCGTCCGGGAACGGCGGATCGGCGTTGACCACGACATCCGCCGGATCGTCTACTCAGTCGTCGGCGGCGACGTCCAGCCCGAACACGACAACGCCTCTATGCAGGTACTCGAAGATGGCGAACAGCGGTGCCGGCTGGTGTGGATCCGCGACGTGCTGCCCGACGAACTGGCCGCGCCGATGAGCAAAACGATGTCGGCCGGTCTGGAGGTGATCAAGCGGACTCTCGGTCGCCCAGGCTCACCCGAGTGAAGCCCCCGAGAGGTGGCCGGTCAGCCGCTCCCAGTTCCCGGAGCCAATGGCCGCCTTCTCTTCCTCGCTGAACGGTGCCTTCTCCAAGAACGACCGCGCGACGCCGCCGCTCGTGTCCAGGTAAGGAAATCCGCCCGGCCGGGTGCCGAAGGTGTACGGATAGTCGGTCGAATAGAGCATCCGCTCCGTCCCCACTACTTCCGCCGCCCAGCGCAGGTAGCGTTCGCTGACCGTTCCGCTCCCCGCGATCCAGAAGTTCTGGCGGAAGTAGTCGGCCAGTGGCTGCCGCAGCCCGGCCATTTCCCGCAGGAAGCCGACGTGGTCCAGGTAGAACAAGACCACCTCGCCCCAGTGTCCGGCGATCACCTGCAACTCGGGGTGCCGGTCGAAGACGCCGGAAAAGATCATCCGCAGGTACTGCACGCCCAAGTCGTAGTACCAGCCGAGTCCGGCGGTCGCCAATGCCGCGCCGACGCCGTTGGGCAGGTCCGAGTAATACGCCTCTTGTACCGCCTGCACCGGCACTTGGGGATGGAAGTGCAGCGGGACGCGAAGTCGTGCGGCGGTTCCGTAGAGGTCGTCGAATTCCGGGGCGTCGGCCAGTTTGTCGCCGGTGCGGCCGTAAAGCATCGCGCCGCGGAAACCCAGGCTGACCGCGCGTTCCAACTCCTCAGCGGCGGCTTCGGGCGAGGACGTCGGGAGCGTGGCGAAGGCCTGGAATCGCGTCGGATTGGCGGCGACGATCTCGGCGAGTGCGTCGTTGGCCTCCCGCGCGACGGGCACGGCGTCGGCGGCCGGAAGGTTCTGCACGCCGGGCGTCGACAGGGACAGCACTGCGACGTCGATGCCCTGGTCGTCCATGTCGGAGAGACGTCCCTCGCCGACGTCGTGCAGGCGGCGCGTGACCGGATGGTCGTCGGGATAGCCGTGCGGCTTGAGGCCCGCCTTCGCCCACGCGTCGTGCAGGACAGGCAGGACCACGTGTTCTTCCAGGGCGACGATGCGCATGACAGCTCCTCTGCGTTTCCGGTGATACCCAACAGAGCGTATCACCGGAAACATCAGTGGAAGCAAATTTTAGTTATCGTCGATAACAGGCGAGCGCTCCGCCCGGACCGCCTCGATCGCCTCCGCCCGGTCCAGCTGCGAGGTCTCGGCCACGAGCGCCTCGTATCGCTCCTCGCCCAGCTCCCGGGTTAGGTTCTCGATCAGCTCCCGGACCTCCGGGCTTCCCAGGTCAAACCGGCCGCGCACCACCGCGCTCAGCGCCAGCAGCCGGGCCGACGACTCCAGCCGCCCCTGCTGGTACCGGATCCGCGCCGGCAGTTCGACCATGGCAGCCAGGTCCGGCATGTCGAAGCGCCTCGCCGCCTGCTCGACCACGCCGAACACCGCTGGCTCCGCTTCGTCCGGGCGGCCTTCGGCGAGCAGCAAACCGGCCTCGATGGTGCCGAGCCATTCCGCCTCGAAACCCTCCGGAGTCGGCCAATCCGCACGCGCCGCCTTCATTTCCCGGAACACCTCGCGCGCCTCGGCGACATTGCGCTCACGGATCAGCAATTCGGCACGGCCGAGCAAGACGATCAGGCGCAAGCCGTTGTTGACGCCGGCAGCCGCGTAGCGTTCGGCGGCTTCCATGTCCCGCCACGCGCCTTCCTGATCTCCGGAGCGCGAACGCTCCACCGCCAGCCGCCACCACTGCTGCACGATGTCGTCCCTTGACCGCAGCTCCATCACCAGCCGCAATCCCTCGGTGTACCCGGCGATCGCGCCCTCGTGGTCGCCTGCCTGCGACCGCGCCGCGGCCCGGAACCCGTGCGTCATCCCGAGTCCCCAGCGGTCGCCGACTTCGGCGAAGCCCTGGTGGGCAAGCTCTCGCGCCCGGTCCGCGCTCCCGAGATCGCCGGTGTCACCGAGGACGAAGCTCTCCGCCCAGTGCCCGGCGGCGCGGCTCCAGACGTCGTCCCGCGCGACGGCCCTGCGGATCTCGCGCAGCGCCAGGTCCCGCTCGCCGTTGAGGTACGCCACGATCGGCAACCCCACCCACAGCCACGGATTCCGGTCCGCGGCGCCGGTCCGCACGCATTCCTCGATCAGGTCGGGGACGTCCACCTTCTCTTGCGGCCCGGCCATGACCCGCATCAGCACCTGGATCAACCGCAGGCTCGCCGCCACGTCCGGCGGCAGCTCGCCGCTCAGTTCGAGCACCTCGTCCACGAACAGCGCGCCCCGCTCGTTCTGGCCGACGATGTTGAGATACCAGAACAATCCGAACAGCAGCCGGGCCGCCGCTGCCGCGGAATCGGACTCGATCGCCGCTCGCAGCGCGGCGTTGAAGTTATCGCTTTCGTGCTCGTACACGTCGATCGCCTGGAGCTGGTCCCGTCCGCGCAGCAACGGTTCGTTGCGGTCGGCCAATTCCGCGTAGTAGGCGACCATCGCCTCCCGCATCCGCTCCCGTTCGCCGGATTCGGCGAGCCGCTCGGTCGCGTAGGCGCGCAGGGTTTCCAGCAGGCGGTAGCGCATGCCCACCACGTCCACAATGGACTTCTCCACCAGCGAACCCAGCACGTACACGATGTCTTCCGCGGGCAGTTCCTCGTCCGCGCAGACGTTTTCCACCGCCTCCTCGGAAAAACTCGCCGCGAACACCGCGAGCCTGCGCGCGAGCCGGACCTCCGCGTCGCTCAGCAGGTCCCAGCTCCACTCCACCACCGCGCGCAGCGTGCGCTGGCGCGGCAACGCCGTGCGGCTGCCGGAGGTGAGCAAGCGGAACCGGTCGTCGAGCCGTTCGGCGATCTGTTCGGCGGTCATCGACCGCAACCGCGCGGCGGCAAGTTCGAGCGCCAGCGGCATTCCGTCGAGCCGGCAGCAGATCTGCCGTACCGCGTCCACTGTGGACTCGTCGAGCCGGAACCCCGGCCGTACCGCCATCGCGCGGTCGAGGAACAGCCGGACGGAATCGAGCGTGCCGACGTCCGAGGGCGGCGCGGCCTCGTCCGGCACCGGCAGCGGACCGAGCGGGCACAACGCTTCCCCGGTGATCGCCAGCGGCTCCCGGCTCGTGGCGAGCACCCGCAACGCCGGCAGCCGGCGCAGCAAATTCTCGGCCAGTTCCGCAGCGGTGTCCACGAGGTGTTCGCAGTTGTCCAGCACCAGCAACGCTTCCGCGCCGCCGAGCGTCTCCACCGCGTGCTCGAACGGATCGACCTGCCGGCGCCGCGCGTCGGTCTCCGTCGTCCGGATGTCGCGGACCTCCAACGCGTTGAGCAGCGCGGTCAGCACGTCTTCCGCGTCCCGCACACCGGCCAGCGGCACGAACCACACCAACCCGCGCGAGTGCGCCGGATGCCGCGAAGCCGCCTCCGTCGCGAGCCGGGTCTTGCCTGCGCCGCCTGGGCCGACAAGCGTGACCAGCCGGGATCCTTCGAGCAGCTCGGCCAGCAGCTTCAGCTCGTCGGTGCGGCCGATGAAGCTGGTCAGCCGCTGCGGCAACCGGTCGACCACCGCGGCGACCGGCGTGTACTCGCCGCGCAGCGCACGCAGATGCACTTCCTGCAGTTCCGCCGACGGGTCGACGCCCAGTTCGTCGGCCAGCGTCGTCCGGATCGCGGAATACGCGGCGAGCGCGTCGGCCTGCCGTCCGGCCGCGGAAAGCGCACGGATTCGCAGCCCGGCCAACCGTTCCCGCAGCGGATGCGCTTGCGCGGCGGCGGTGAGTTCCGCGAGCACGTCCGCGTGCCGTCCCAGCCGCAGCTCGGCTTCGAACCAGTCCTCGGAGGTCTCCGTGCGCCGCTCTTCCAGCAGCGTCGCGGGCGCGGCGGCGAACGGCGCGTCCAGCACGTCCGCGAGCGCCGGTCCGCGCCACAACGCGAGCGCGGCGGCGAGCGATTCGGCGGCGGTGCCGTCCCGGCCAGCGGCAAGTTCCCGGCGCCCCTCGGCGGACAACTGCTCGAACCGGTGAAGATCCACCGCTTCCGGCGGCACCGCGAGCCGATAACCGCCGTTGACCGACTCCAGCTCCGCCCCCGCGGGCCGCAGCACTCGACGCAGCCGCGAGACCAGCGACTGGAGCGCATTGGCCGCGTCCGCCGGGGGGTCCGCGCCCCACAGACCGTCGATCAGCGCCTCGGCGGGAACCGCGCGGCCGGCGTCAAGCGCGAGCCGGGAAAGGAGCATGCGAAGGCGGGCTCCGCCGATGTCGATCGGCGTGCCGTCCTCCCCCTCCGCTCGCAGCGGGCCCAGCAGCGCGACGCGCATGAGGTCCACCTTTCCAGACAACGCCCTCGCCGTGTCGGGGCCCGACGTAAGTGTGGACTTTCGGGACAAACTGCGGCCAAAGCGGTTACTGCCCGGCTTCCCGGCGCTACGTTGCGGAGGATTCACCCGCAGACACAGGAGCGCCCATGAGAGCACTGCACCGCTGGCATCGCCCGGCAGTGACCGTCGCAGCCACCCTCACCGCTTTGACGCTCGGCACTGGGATCGCGTCGGCCGGACCGGCTGGCTGGGACAAGCCCACGCCCGGTTCGGACGGCGCGGGGGACAGCTACTACCCGCAAGACGGCAACGGCGGGTACGAGGTCTCCGACTACGACCTCAGGGTCAACTACGCTCCCGACACCCACCAGCTCGCCGGTGTCCAGACGGTCCACGCGAAGGCGACCCAGTCGCTCAGCTCGTTCGACCTCGACCTGCGGGGCCTCACCGTCGACGCGGTCCGGGTCAACGGCATTCCCGCGAAGTTCACCCGCACCGGCGACCACGAACTGGTGATCACGCCGAGGCTGCCGCTGTGGAAGGGCCTTCCGTTCACCACGGAGGTCGCCTACCACGGCGTCCCGGTCGCGATCGACGACCCGAACCTCGGCAAGAACGGCTGGCAGTTCACCAAGTCCGGCGGCGCGTTCGCGGCGGGCGAGCCGAAGTCGGCCACCACCTGGTACCCGGTCAACGACACCCCGCGCGACAAGGCGAAGTTCCGGCTGTCGATCACCGTCCCGAACGAGTGGGGCGTGATCGCCAACGGCCGCGAGGTCGGCAAGTACCGGACGCGCGCGGGCACCACGCACGTCTGGGCGGAGGACACCCCGACCGCGCCGTACATGACCACGGTCGCGATCGACAAGTGGACCTTCAACCAGCGCAAGCGCACGGACGGCACCCCGATCGTCAGCGCGTACGCGCCGGGCACCACCGACGCTACGAAGCAGGCCGACGCGCAGCTGCCCGAGGTTCTCGACTTCCTCGAATCGAAGTTCGGCAAGTACCCGGTGGACGCCGCGGGCGGCATCTACCTGACCGAGCCGATCGGGTTCTCCCTCGAGACGATGAGCAGGCCGATCTACTCCGGCCGCGCGGGCAACATCGGCACGATCGTGCACGAGAACGCGCACCAGTGGTGGGGCGACACGGTCGCCGTCGACCACTGGAAGGACGTCTGCCTCAACGAATGCTTCGCCTCCTACGCGACCTGGCTGTGGGCGCAGAAGAACGGCACCGACCTCGACGCCAGGTACCTCGACCAGGTCGCGTCGGCCAGCGATTCGTTCTGGGCGGGCAAGCTGTACGACATGGGTCCCGGCCACGAGTTCACCTACGTGTACTCCAAGGGCCCGGTCATGCTGCACGCGCTCAGCAAGTACATGGGACAGGACGCGTTCGACCAGGTGCTGAAGACCTGGAACCGCCTGCACCACGACGGAAACGCGAGCATGCAGGACTTCCAGAAGTACTGTGAAAAGGTGTCCGGCATGGACCTGCAGGGCTTCTTCGACGCGTGGATCTACGGCAACGGCAAGCCGTCCGACGAGTACCTCTACCCGGGCGACCTGAAGCCGGCCGCCAAGTGACGGTTCTGCTGACCGGGTTCGCGCCGTTCGACGGAGCGGCGACGAACCCTTCTTGGCAGGCGGCTTCGCTGGCAGCGACGCGGCGGACGGACACGGTGGCGGTAGAGCTGCCGTGCGAGTTCGACGCGTCGCTGCCGGCGCTGCGGGCCGCGATCCTGGCGCACCGGCCGAACCTGGTCGTGTGCGCCGGGCTGGCCGGCGGCCGCCAGCACGTCACGCCGGAACGGGTGGCGATCAACCTGATCGACGCCCGGATCCCGGACAACGCGGGCGCGCAACCGGTCGACGTCCCTGTGGTCGAGGGCGGGCCGTCCGCGTACTTCACCACGCTGCCGGTGAAAGCGGCGGTCGCGGCGATCGAGTCGGCGGGGCTGCCCGCGGCCGTGTCGTACACCGCCGGGACGTACGTGTGCAATCAAGTCTTCTACGGCCTGATGCACCTGATCGCGACGGAGTTTCCCGGACTGCGCGGCGGTTTCGTGCACGTGCCGGAGGAAGCGCGGATGCCGCTGGACTCGATCGCGCGAGCGCTCGAGATCGTGGCGGACACCGCGCTGACCGTGCACGAGGACGTGGCCACGTCGGCAGGCACCCTGCACTGAGCCTTATTCGCCAGGTTGGACGGTCTTCTCGAAGAACTGCACCAGGTCCTGTGGCCGGCGGCTGGTGTGCGACGGGCTGGTGTCCATCACCGTGCCGACGACCGGAATGCCGTCGGCCTGGTAGATCAGCAGCCCGAGCTTCGGCCCGACTCCCGCGACGTAACGGCCGCTCAGCCCGGTGCGAGTGCGCCAGGTGTCGGTCTCGATGCGGCCTGCCATGTCCTTGCGCGCGCTCGGCTCGACCTGGGCGAGGGTGAGCCCTTCGTGGAACGCGACGGTGGTCTTGTCCGGGAAGCGGCACAGCGCGCTGCGTGCCGCGCCTAGGGCTTTCGCCAGTTCCGGGTCGTCGGAACAGGTGGCGCGGGTTTGGATGGTCGGACCGGCCAGGCGGCGGATGCACTTCGTGAGGCCGTTTTCGCCGGGGAGCGCTGGTTGTGAACCGGCGCAGGTCGTGGTGTTTGGCGGGACGACTGGTTGGTTCGCGGCGGGTTTGTCGTCGCCGCGGGTGGCGAGGACAGCGGTCACGATCCCGGCGACGACGAGCACGGTCAGGGCGATCGCGCCGATGACCAGCGGTTTGCGGGACTTCTTCTGGTGCGGCTGTTGCCATCCCGGCGGGGGCGGCATGGGTGCCGGAGGCCGCTGGTTCAGTTGCTGAGCAGGCTGTTGCTGCATGGGCTGTTGCTGCACGGGCGGCCAAGATGCCGGCGCAGGCGCGGGCATGGCCGCTGCCGGACGCACGTCCACGTGATGCAAGCCGAACGCGACCGCCGTCTCCGGCTGGTCCTCGGTAGTCGGCACCACGCCCAGCGTCGACCCGACCAGCGAAGCCAGCAACGGCATCCGGCTGGGCCCGCCGACGAGATAAACGCCCCCGAGCCGATCCGGCGTAAGCCCGGCCCGCGCGATCGTAGCCGCGAGCATTTCCGCACTGCGCAACAGATTCGGCCGAACCAACGCTTCCAATTCGGCGCGGGTGACGAGGACGTCGCCGAACGGATCCGGCATCGGCACCTCAGTGTGCGCGTGCCGGGAAAGACTTTCCTTGGCGTCGCGGACGTCTTGGAGCAACACCCGCCGCAACCGCCGGTCACTGGTCGTCTGCGGACGAAG
Organism: Amycolatopsis sp. A1MSW2902; assembly: GCF_017312175.1. Lineage (NCBI taxonomy): Bacteria > Bacillati > Actinomycetota > Actinomycetes > Pseudonocardiales > Pseudonocardiaceae > Amycolatopsis > Amycolatopsis sp. A1MSW2902. The sequence goes on along the minus strand of NZ_QJPO01000001.1, from coordinate 7,959,307 downwards.
AAGCCGTTGCCACTGTGCCGGATCCGCGTGCGACACTGACCGTCCAATGTGGACCAGCAGGGCTTGGTCGATGTCGAGACTGCCGAGATCCGGCAACCCGTCCTCCGCCAGAACCGCGGTACCCGCGCCGACGACCGCACAGTCGAACGTGCCCGCGCCGAGGTCGTACACCGCGATCGGCCCGCTAGGCGCACCTGTTTCGCGGAGAGTCGCGTAATGCGCCGCCGCCGCGACCGGCTCCGGCACCAACCGCGCCTGAACGAACCCGGCTTTCCCCGCCGCCGCCCGGAGCGTCTGCTGCCGCTGCGCACCCCACCCGGCCGGATGCGACAACCGCACCTCATCCGGAACCCCGGAAAGCTGCCGCTCGGCTTCCTCGCCCATCCGCCGCAACACGGCAGCGAACGCATCGACGACCGGCACCGGCCTATCGCCGAGCAGCAGCTCACCGTCGTCGATCCGCCGCTTGGGATTAGGCTCGAACCGGCTGGGATCCAGCCGAGCCCGCCGCTCCGCGTCCTGCCCGACGACGAGCCGCCCGTCCTCCTCCGCGTACACCGCGGAAGACATGGTGACCGACCCGTCAACCTCAATAGCCCGCGGCCCGCGCCCGAAGGCCGCCAAGACGCCGACCGTGCTGGAAGTACCGAAGTCGATCGACAGGACGTCCACGCAGTTCCCCTCCCCAAAACCCCACCGCATCGTCTCATGAGCGGTACCAGGGCGCGGAAAAGACCACGCGTTGAACGCACTGAACGTGATCGAAAACCAACTCGGCCTGAGCGCCTACCCCTCGAAAACCTCCGCCGGAAAAGGCGTCTCCCGGTCCTCCAGCAACCGCACGTAAAAGGCGTTCATCTCCACCGCCACCGCGGCATGGCGAGCCACCACTTCAGCGACCGGCGAGGGCAACGAAAGCTCCCCGGCAGCCGCGCGGCGGACCGCGGTCAGGCGGCTCTCTCGGTCCCACGTCCCGCACACCTCGGTCACCAGCCAGTTCACCAGATACATCGACCCATAAGCCCGGTCATGCCCCGCATTCAGCTCCGCGAACGCCATCTCCTCCGCGGTCAGATCGAACCGGCGCGCGAAGGACAAGCCGAAATCGGTCAGGACGAACCGCTCGCCGTCGGTTAGGAAGTTCTCGAAGTGGTTGTCGAAGTGCAGAACTCCCTGTGCACGAAGGAACGAGAGCGTCTCGGCGACCTGCCCGGCAAGGCGCTCGACCTGATCCAGATGGCCAGGCAGCCACCGATGCACATCGGTCGGGAAATACTCGCAGAACAAAACAACACTCGACGAAGCATCCCGCAATTCCGTGAGTCGCTTACGGACCGCCTTGGAGCCGCCCCAGTACTCGACATCTTCTTCCAACGGACGGTCTGGCACCCGGCCCGAGGGGACTGGCAGGATCCGCCAATGGTGCAGCAGTGGGAAGTTCTCGCACGCACCACTGAGGACCCAGCCGTTCGCCATGGTGTGCAGCGCCAGTTCTCGCCACGCCGAGCCCTCCGGCGAACCTAGGCCGTAATGGCAAAAGGCAGGCAGGCCATAGAGATTGGCCGTCGAATGCGGATGCTGCCGCTCCAGTGCGGTGAGCGGAACCCGCTTCGCGAAGACCGGGACTCCGTCGACATCCAGCCGGGCACCGGTGCCGCCGATTCCTTCCGACAGCACCTCGGCGGATTCCAGCCGTTCGGTGAGCTGCCGGTCGCTCAGCAGCGAAAGACCGGTGCTCGCCGTGGCGTGCCGCGAGATTCTCGAAGAAGACCCCATAACCCGACGATAGAGAAAAGGGCGGCCCCCAAACCTGGGAGCCGCCCTTTTTCCTTGCTTAACTCACTCGTTCTCGGCTTCGCCGTTCTCGGCGGCGCCGATGCTCACCGGCGGAGCGTCGGGAACCGAGGACGGACGCTTCTCCCCGCGGAAGGTGAAGTGCGCCTCGTCGTCGCGGTCCTCCGGGTTGCCGCTCCAGCCCTCGACGTCGACCACGATGATCTGACCCGCTTCGACCTCGCCGAAGAGGATCTTCTCCGACAGCTGGTCCTCGATCTCGCGCTGGATCGTGCGACGCAGCGGCCGGGCGCCGAGCACCGGGTCGAAGCCGCGCTTGGCCAGCAGCGCCTTCGCCTTTTCGGTGAGCTCGATCTCCATGTCCTTGGCCTTGAGCTGCGTCTCGACCCGGCCGATCATCAGATCCACCATCTGGATGATCTGTTCCTGGTTGAGCTGGTGGAAGACGATGATGTCGTCGATCCGGTTCAGGAACTCCGGGCGGAAATGCTTCTTCATTTCCTCGTTGACCTTCTGCTTCATCTTCTCGTAGCGGTCGGTCGCGCCCGACCCGGAAGAGAAGCCGAGGCTCACGGACTTCGAGATGTCCGAGGTGCCCAGGTTCGAGGTGAAGATCAGCACGGTGTTCTTGAAGTCGACCGTGCGGCCCTGACCGTCGGTGAGGCGGCCGTCTTCGAGCACCTGCAGGAGGGTGTTGTAGATCTCCTGGTGCGCCTTTTCGATCTCGTCGAAAAGCACCACCGAGAACGGCTTGCGCCGCACCTTCTCGGTCAGCTGCCCGCCCTCTTCGTAGCCGACGTAGCCCGGAGGGGCGCCGAAGAGCCGCGAAGCGGTGTAGCGGTCGTGGAACTCGCCCATGTCGATCTGGATGAGCGCGTCGTCCTCGCCGAACAGGAAGGACGCCAGCGCCTTCGACAGCTCGGTCTTACCGACACCGGACGGGCCGGCGAAGATGAACGAACCGGACGGGCGCTTCGGGTCCTTCAGACCCGCACGCGTACGGCGGATCGCCTGGGAGACGGCCTTGACCGCGTCCTCCTGGCCGATGATGCGCTTGTGGAGCTCGTCCTCCATGCGCAGCAGCCGGGTGGTCTCCTCCTCGGTGAGCTTGAACACCGGGATGCCGGTCCAGTTGGCCAGCACCTCCGCGATCTGCTCGTCGTCCACCTCGGCGACGACGTCGAGGTCGCCGTCCTTCCACTGCTTCTCCCGCTCGCCCTTCTGGCCGAGGAGCTGCTTCTCCTCGTCGCGAAGGCGCGCGGCCCGCTCGAAGTCCTGCGCGTCGATCGCGGACTCCTTGTCCCGGCGCACGTCGGCGATCTTCTCGTCGAACTCGCGCAGGTCCGGCGGAGCGGTCATCCGGCGGATGCGCATCCGGGCCCCGGCCTCGTCGATCAGGTCGATCGCCTTGTCCGGCAGGAACCGGTCGTTGATGTAGCGGTCGGCCAGCGTCGCGGCCGCGACCAGCGCCGAGTCGGTGATCGAGACGCGGTGGTGCGCCTCGTACCGGTCGCGCAGGCCCTTCAGGATCTCGATCGTGTGCTCGAGCGACGGCTCGCCCACCTGGATCGGCTGGAAGCGGCGCTCCAGCGCGGCGTCCTTCTCGATGTACTTGCGGTACTCCTCGAGCGTGGTCGCACCGATCGTCTGCAGCTCGCCGCGGGCCAGCATCGGCTTCAGGATCGACGCCGCGTCGATCGCGCCCTCGGCGGCGCCCGCGCCGACGAGCGTGTGCAGCTCGTCGATGAACAGGATGATGTCGCCGCGGGTCTTGATCTCCTTGAGCACCTTCTTCAGGCGCTCTTCGAAGTCACCGCGGTACCGGGAACCGGCGACCAGCGAGCCGAGGTCGAGGGTGTAGAGCTGCTTGTCCTTGAGCGTCTCGGGCACCTCGCCCTTGACGATGCTCTGCGCGAGCCCCTCGACGACGGCGGTCTTGCCGACGCCGGGCTCGCCGATGAGCACCGGGTTGTTCTTGGTCCGGCGGGACAGCACCTGCATGACCCGCTCGATCTCCTTGCCGCGCCCGATGACCGGGTCGAGCTTGCCCTCGCGGGCGAGCACGGTCATGTTGCGGCCGAACTGGTCGAGCACCAGCGAGGAGGACGGGGTGCCCTCGCCGCGGCCGGAACCGCTCTCGGCGGACTTCTCGCCGGTCTGGTAGCCCGACAGGAGCTGCAGCACCTGCTGGCGGACCCGGTTGAGGTCCGCGCCCAGCTTCACGAGCACCTGGGCGGCGACGCCCTCGCCCTCGCGGATCAGGCCGAGCAGGATGTGCTCCGTGCCGATGTAGTTGTGGCCGAGCTGCAGCGCCTCGCGCAGCGACAGCTCCAGCACCTTCTTCGCCCGCGGCGTGAACGGGATGTGCCCGCTCGGCGCCTGCTGGCCCTGGCCGATGATCTCCTCGACCTGCTGGCGCACGCCCTCGAGGGCGATGCCCAGCGACTCCAGCGCCTTGGCGGCGACACCCTCACCCTCGTGGATCAGACCCAGGAGGATGTGCTCGGTGCCGATGTAGTTGTGGTTGAGCATCCGGGCCTCTTCTTGGGCCAGGACGACCACCCGCCTCGCGCGGTCGGTGAACCTCTCAAACATGCGCACTCCCTCGACTGCTGCGTCGGCGGCCCGTAACCTCCGCGGATCGCGTCCGCGGCGGACAGCACCGTGAGACCACTCTAGTAGCCAAGCGGTCGCGCTTGCGTACCACTACGGCTTCCGGCGGCCCCTTCGCACCCGGACGGCGACCCGGTCGGTCACCGCTGCTCATCCGGTTGCGCTGCACCTTTACTCCCTCTCGAACGTACGGGACCGGATCAGGATTCCGCCCCGGCGCCCCTGTCCGCTCAGCGCGAACACCCCCGCGCGTCCGGGTGGTCTCACCCCTTGGCCACCCGATTGGCGCAATGCCGCGCCGTATGTAAGGTTAGGCACACCTAATGCAGGCTGTGCCCAGAACAGGGGGTGGACCGGTGAACCCGCAGCGCTCGCGCGACGACGCCCGCGAGATCGGCGACGGTCTCGCGTCCTCCCTGCTGCGCACCAGCGCCCGGTACGAACTGCGCCGCGACGTCCCCGAGGGCTGGTTCCGCTGCGCTGACCTCCTGGAACAGCCCGAGCTGTTCGCCGAGTGGCGGTCCCGGCTGACCGACTGGCTCCTCGACCAGCACGGCGCGGCACCCGCGCGCACGGCGGCCAGCTACGTGATGTCTTGGTACCTGTACGTCCCCGCGTACGTGGGCGCGCTGCTGCTGCACCACGAGCGCCGGGTGCCGTCGCTGAAGCCGGAGCAGCTCGCGTTCGGCCTCGGCCCCGATCGACCGCATCCCGAGGGCATGGCCGTGCTCAGCGACGCCTTCTATTGCCTGCCCACCGACCCGGGCAGCGTCCGCCCCGAGGCGACCGTCGTCCGCGACGAGCGCGCGCTGGCCGCGGTGCTGCGCGCGCAGTTCGTCGGCCACGCTGCCCGCTTCGTCCGCGCCTACGCCCCTGGCACCCGGCTCGGCCGCCGCATGCTCTGGGCGGCCGCCACAGACGCGCTGGACGGCGCGCTGTGGCGGGTTGGCCGGCAAGGCGGGACAGCCGAGTCCGAAGGCGCTGGCGTCGCGGATGCCGCGCTGGTGCTCGACGCGCAGTACCGCCCGCTGACCTCGGCGTCCACCTTGCGAATGGCGGTCAACGACGACGGACACCGGGTTTGGGAACGCCGCCGGGAGAGCTGTTGCTTCTCCTATCTCCTACCCGGCGAGGCGGAATGCGACAGCTGTCCGCGCACCTGTCCCCGATGATCTCCATCGAGTGATCTTTCAGGCGTACGGGTCCCGGCCCGTCGCGCCCAGCGCCCGATGCAGCACCGGCGCGGTTTCCGGCACCGCGACTTCCGGGCCGAAGACGCCGCCCTTGCGGGCCTGCTCGCCCATCCCCGCCGCGAACGCGAGAACAACCTCGGCAGTTTCGTCCGGACAGTTCAGCTCCGTGCCGCTCGCCCGCGTCAGGTCCCAGGCATGCAGGACGAGCTCGCCGAGCACCATGTCTCCGACGACCGCGGCGGGCAGCTCGGAACCGCCGAAGGTGATGGTGCCGGTCCACGCCTCTGCCGGGGCGAGTGCGGCGAGCACGTTGTCGGTCATCGCTTCCAACGCCTTCGGCCAGTCGTCGCCGACGAGGGACGCCTCGGCTTCGGTCGGCGCGGGCGGTTCGTAAGGCTCGTGCCGGATCGCGGCGGCGAGCCACGGGCCCCAGTAGAGAAGGTGGTTGAGGAGGCCGCGAACGTCGTAGTCGGCGCACGCGGTGGGCGCGGTCAGCGACGGAGCGGCCGCCGCGACACGCCGCAGTTCGGCGGCGGCCGGGGCGAGCAGTCCGGAGTGATTCGACATGCTCCCGAGCCAACCACCCGGGTTCGGCGGCCGTCTTGAAATTACGCGACGCACTACTGTTTTCAGCCATGCGGCGGATCCCGAGCGGCATCCTGAACGAGCGGACGGCTCGCACCAAGTTCACGCTGACCCGGCATCCGCCCGCCCCGGAACTGCGCGAATTCGTGGAACACCACTGGATCCTGCGCTGGGACCTGACCGAACCCCACGACCAGCACGTGCTGCCGAATCTGTCGGTGCACGTGACGTTCTTTCCCGGCGCGTGCGGGGTTTACGGTCCGGCGCACCAGCTTTTCACGCACCGGCTCACCGGACGCGTACACGGGATCGGGGCGAGGATCCGGCCCGGCTGTTTCCGCCCGTTCCTCGACGCCCCGGTGCGCACCCTCGCCGATCGCGCGGCGGACGTGGCCGAGGTCTTCGGGCCGGACGCCGCGCTCGCGGAAAAATCCATCCGGAATGCGCGGACCGACGCGGAAATGATCAATGCAATCGACAACTTGCTGATCGCACGCCGCCGTCCCATTCCGCGAGCGACCCGGGCGGCTGCCGACGCGGTGGAAACAATCGCCGCGGATCCGGGGATCACCAAGGTCGCGGAACTGGCGGCGGCACTCGGACTGTCCGTCCGGGCGGTGCAGCGGTTGTTCGCCGAGCACGTCGGAACAACGCCGAAGTGGGCGATCCGGATTTACCGCCTCAACGAAGCCGCGCGGTTGCTCGCCGCACCGATCCCGCCGGATTACGCAGATCTGGCGACTCGGCTGGGCTATAGCAACCAACCTCACTTCATCCGCGATTTCCGCGCGGTGACCGGAGCGCCTCCCGCGGAGTACGCGCGCTCCGCTCGCCGGCTGATGTCGGGCGCGCCGGACGGCGCAAAGCCGGGAAACTAATCCGGAACGCCAAACGGCCGCCGGGAATGTTCCCGACGGCCGTTTGGCAGGCAGTCCGCGAAGGGGGTCTCCGGTTCGCTAACCGGAGGACCGCATCCACGAGTTCCGGAAATGCCCGGTCAGTTCTTCTTGTGGTAAGCCTCGACGACCTCCGACGGGATGCGCCCGCGGTCGGAAACCTGGAAACCGTTCTTGCGGGCCCACGCGCGAATCGCCTGGTTCTGCTCGCGGTCGACCGCGGCCGGGCGGGCCGGGGACTTGCCGCCGGCGACCGGACGCAGCGGCGCGCGCTTGCGGCCGCCGGCGCGGCGCGCGTGCTCGACATACTGCGCCAGCGCGTCCCGCAGTTCCTCGGCGTTTTCGCTCGACAGGTCGATCTGGTAGCTCACACCGTCCAAACCGAACTCAACGGTCTCTTCCGCCTCACTGCCGTCGAGGTCGTCGACCAGAGAGACCAGCACCTTCTGTGCCATCTGATTCCTCCTGCGGGGCTTGCCCGAATGATCTGGCTACATGATCTGGTTTCGGGGCAAGCCCCGAGCTACAGAAGTCTTTGACACCCATATTAATACCCGCTTGCCCCGCCGTAGGCAAATCCGCATTGAGAAAATCCGACCGCGCGACGGGGCCGCGACCTATTCAGGACGTACGAGCGGGAAGAGGATCGTCTCCCGGATACCGAGCCCGGTCAGTGCCATGAGCAGCCGGTCGATCCCCATTCCGACCCCGCCGCTCGGCGGCATTCCGTACTCGAGCGCGCGGAGGAAATCCTCGTCGAGACGCATGGCCTCGCTATCCCCGGCAGCGGCGAGCCGCGCCTGTTCGGTGAGCCGCTGCCGTTCCACGACCGGATCCACCAGCTCGGAGTATCCGGTGGCGAGTTCGAATCCGCGCACGTACAGGTCCCACTTCTCGGCCACGCCCGCGCGGGTGCGGTGCTGCCGGGTGAGCGGAGACGTCTCGAGCGGGAAATCGCGGACAAATGTGGGGGCGTGCAGTCCGTCGCCGACGAGATGTTCCCACAGTTCCTCAACGAGTTTGCCGTGCGCTAGCTTGGGATCCACCTCGATCTCGCGCGCCGCGGCGATCTTGTGCAGTGCTTCGGCGGGAGTATCCGGCGTCACTTCCTCGCCGAGCGCTTCCGAGAGCGACTCGTACATGCCGAGTGTCGTCCATTCGCCGGAAAGGTCGTACTCGGTTCCGTCGGCGAGAGTGACGACCTGGGTGCCGAGCACGTTCTCCGCGGCCTCCTGGATGAGTTCGCGCGTCATCACGGCATTCGTGTCGTAAGTGGCGTACGCCTCGTAGTACTCCAGCATCGCGAACTCCGGCGAGTGCGAGGAGTCGCTGCCCTCGTTGCGGAAGTTCCGGTTGATCTCGAAAACCTTCTCGATGCCGCCGACCACACAGCGCTTGAGGTACAGCTCCGGCGCGATGCGCAGGAACAGCTCGAGGTCGAAGGCATTGGAATGCGTGACGAACGGCCGGGCCGCGGCTCCGCCGTGCAGCGTCTGCAGCATCGGCGTCTCGACCTCGGTGAATCCCCGGCGGTGGAACGACTCCCGCAGCGAACGCATCACGCCGGAGCGTGTGCGCACCACGTCGCGCGCCTTCGGCCGCATAATCAGATCGACATAACGCTGCCGGATTCGCGTTTCCTCGGCCAGCTCCTTGAACGCCACCGGCAGCGGGCGCAGCGACTTCGCCGCGATCTGCCAGCTGTCGGCCAGCACGGAAAGCTCGCCGCGCTTCGAGGTGATCACCTCGCCGTGCACGAATACGTGGTCGCCGAGATCGACAGTGGACTTCCACGAGGCGAGCGACTCGGCGCCGACCTGCGCGAGACTCAGCATCGCCTGCAGTTCCGTGCCGTCGCCCTCACGAAGAGTGGCGAAACACAGTTTGCCCGTATTGCGGAGAAACATGACGCGACCGGTGACGCCGACCGACTGACCGGTGCTGGTGTCGGCTTCGAGACCGGAATGTTCGGCACGGATCTGCGCGAGAGTGTGCGTACGCGGAACCTCTACCGGGTAAGGATCGGCGCCCTCCGCGATTATCCGGTCGCGCTTGTCCCGGCGCACCCGCATCTGTTCGGGCAGGTCGTCATCGGGCAGTGCGTCGGACGCGGGGAATTCGGTCATGGCCATAGCGTACGAAGCCGCTGGTGAACCGCGTCAACCGGATTCCCCTACCGGGGCACTCACGGTATTAGGGTGGTTACTCGTGAGCGATCCCGGCACTGATGCGGAACTGCACGCCCGGCGGGCTTCTTCGTTCGGCGACCAGGCAGGCGCCTACGCCCGGCACCGGCCGGACTATCCCCTGGCCGCACTCGAATGGGGGATGTCCGGAGCAAACCGACCGGTACGCGAGGTGCTGGACCTCGCGGCGGGCACCGGAAAACTCACCGCGGGGCTGGCCGGCCTCGGCCGCTCGGTGACCGCGGTGGAACCCGATGCGGACATGCTCGCCGAACTGTCCCGGCGACTGCCGGACGTTCCCGCACTGCTCGGCAAGGCCGAGGACATTCCGCTTCCGGACGCGTCGGTGGACGCGGTGTTCATCGGACAGGCCCTGCACTGGTTCGATTTGGCGCCGGCGTTCGCGCAGATCCGCCGGGTGCTGCGGCCGGGAGGGGCCGTCGTGGCGCTGTGGAATCACGACGACGAATCAGTGCCGTGGGTGCTCGAATTCGCCCGGCTGGTCCGCACGGGCATCAGCCGCGGGTTCGCCGATTCGGCGCAACCGCTGCGCGCGGACGGCTTCGGCCCGTTCGAACAGGACCGGTTCGCCCACACGCACCGGCGCTCGATCGATTCGCTGCTGGCGACCGTGGCCACGCATTCGCATCTGCTCGTCGCTTCGGAGCCGGACCGCGACCGGACGCTCGCGCGAGCCAGGGAGTACCTGGAATCCGTTCCGGAGACGGGAACAGGCGAATTCGACTATCCACTGGTCACGACGGTGATGCGGGCTCGCCGGGGCTGAGCGGCGACCGAAATCACCACCTTGCCGCGGGCCGGGAGTGCTAATTTCGGAAGCGGCGGTGCTCCCGCCCCGGACGAGCGCGTCGTACCCGGTGACGACAAGACGGCGCAGTGAACGCATCCGTCACTGCGAAAGGTTCTCGATCATGGCCTGGCTCGTTCTTGTTGTTTCCGGATTTCTCGAAACCGTGTGGGCCGCGGCGCTCGGCGCCTCGAAAGGCTTCAGCAGGCTCTGGCCGAGCGTGCTGTTCGGCGGCGCGCTGCTGCTCAGCATGTCCGGCCTCGCGTATTCATTGCGCGAAATTCCGCTCGGCACCGGATACGCGGTGTGGGTCGGCATCGGCGCGGTGGGGACCGCGGTGTACGGGATCGTCGCGATGAACGATCCGCTCACCGTCGGCCGGATCACCTGTCTCGTGCTGATTGTCGCCGGGGTCGTCGGGCTGAAACTGTTCCACTGAGCTTCATCCGAGCGCGATCTCCAGCCCGCGCAGCCGCTCCGGCGCGGAAATCACGTCGATCCCGGCAATCAAGTCGCCGTCGAAAACGAACTTGAGAACCACGGCCAGCCTGCCGCGCGGGGCGAGCACCAATCCGGGAACGCCGTCGACCACCGCGACCTGCGTGCTGCGCGCCATTTCCGAAGCGAGCAGCGCGCCCTTGCTGACCGCTCGGACACCGCGCAGCACCACCGGGGCCGCGCCGGTGTCCGAGTGCAGCACGACGTCTGGGTCGAGCACCTTCAACAGTCCCGCGAAGTCTCCCTCGCGAGCCGCGGCCAGATACGCCTCGACGACCCCGCGCCGCTTGCTCGCATCGGCCGGTCCGGCTTCTCCGCCACGCACCCGGCGGCGGGCTCGGCTGGCCAGCTGCCGGACCGCCGCCGGATTGCGGTCCAGGATCTGCGCGATGTCCTCGAAGGGCACGGCGAACATGTCGTGCAGCACGAACGCGATCCGCTCGGCCGGACCGAGGACGTCGAGCACTACCAGCATCGCCAGGCCGACGGAATCGGCCAGCTGGGCTTCTTCGGCGAGGTCCGCGCCGTCGTCGCCGCGGTCGAGCGGGAACGCGTCCAGCGAATCCTCCCGACGGCGTTCGCGCGTGCGCAACAGGTTCAGGCACACCCGCGCGACCACAGTCGTGAGCCAGGCAGGCAAATTCTGCACTGCGGAAAGGTCCGCGCTGTCGACGCGCAGCCAGGCTTCCTGCACCGCGTCGTCGGCCTCGCTCAACGACCCGAGCATCCGGTACGCGACTCCGCGCAACCGTGGACGTTGCTCCTCGAATTGAGCCGCGAGCAGGTCTCTGCCGTCCACGTGTCACATCTCCTTCACGGCCGGGTTCATCCCAGTAGGACACCCCCAGTGCCCAAGCCCAGCGGCACTGTACCCGGAAGGAATTGTCATGACGACGATCTTGGTCACCGGCGGCACCGGAACCCTCGGCACACTGGTCGTTCCCGCGCTCGGCGACGCGAAGGTGCGCGTCCTCAGCCGCACCGCGAACGGCCCCGACCGGTTCGCCTGCGACCTGATGACCGGCGAAGGACTGGCTCCCGCGATCGACGGCGCCGACATCGTCGTGCACCTGGCGGGCGGTCCGAAGGGCGACGACGTCGCGACGGGGAATCTGGTCCGCGCGGCCGAACGCGCCGGAGTCGGCCATCTGGTTTTCATTTCGGTGATCGCCGCGGACGTGGTGCCGCTGGGTTATTTCCGCCGCAAGCACGAGGCCGAAAAGCTCGTCGCCGCGTCGGGCGTGCCCTCGACCATCCTCCGCGCCGCCCAGTTCCACGGTTTCTGTCTCAATGCCGTGCAGGCGGTGGCGAAACTGCCGGTCGTGCCGGTTCCCGCGATCAATTTCCAGCCGGTCGACGTCCGGGAGGTGGCCGAGCGGATCGCGCAGCTGGCGCTCGGCGACCCGGCCGGGCGGGTACGGGATCTGGCCGGGCCCAAGGTGTACGGCATGGGCGAGCTGGTCGACAAGTTTTTGCGGGCTCGCGGACGACGGCGGCTGAAAATGCCGGTGCGCATTCCCGGCGCGGCCGGAAAGGTCTATCGCGCGGACGGCAACCTCAACCTCGACGCGGACACCGGCGCCCGCACTTTCGAGGATTACCTCGCCGAGCAGATCGGCTAACGCACATTCCGTTCGTACACCAGCCGCAGGCCGAGCAGCGTCAGGTCCGGCACGTGTTCCTTGATCGTCTCGGATTCGCCCAGCACCAACGGGGCGAGCCCGCCGGTGGCGATCACCGTGACCGGTTCTGCGCTGTCGTGCTGCAATTCGCGCACAATCCGTCGCACGAGCCCGTCGACCTGGCCGGCGAACCCGTACAGAATGCCGGACTGCAGGCATTCCACGGTGTTCTTGCCGATCACCGAACGGGGCGGGACGAGTTCCACCTTGCGCAGCGCGGCCGCGCGGGCGGCGAGCGCGTCCACCGAGATCTCGATGCCCGGGGCGAACGCCCCGCCGAGGAATTCGCCCCGGGCCGAGATCGCGTCGACGTTCGTGGAGGTGCCGAAATCGACCACCACGCACGCGGTGGCGTGCAAATGGTGCGCGGCGAGGGTGTTCACGAGCCGGTCCGCGCCGACTTCCTTCGGATTGTCCACCAGCAGCGCGACGCCGGTGCGCACGCCGGGCTCGACGACGATCTTCGGCACCCGCGCGTAATAGCGGCCGAGCATCACCCGCAATTCCCGCAGCACCGCGGGAACCGTGGACAGCGCGCTGATCCCGGTGACCGCGTCGGCGTGCGGGCCGAGCAGGCCCCGCATGGTCAGCGCGAGTTCGTCCGCGGTCATCTGCGCGTCGGTGCGCATCCGCCAGTCGCCGAGGAGCTCGGTTCCCTGGTAGAGACCGAGATTGATGTTGGTGTTCCCGACGTCGACAGTGAGCAGCAACGAGGTCTTTCCTTACCGCGGCCCGCGAATCGTCCGCCGTCGATCGGTCAGTTTTCGGCGTGCAGCAACGCGTCGAGCCGGCGCGCGTCCGCGGTTTCGGCCACCGGGAACGTCATCGTGTCCTCTTCGGGCAGCGTGACCGTGCCGCTCAGCAGGCCCGATCCGTCCGGGGCGTGCGCCGGGTCGTCCCCGCGCTCGACGATCCGGTTGTAATCGTCCACAAAGATCACTCGCGGCCGGTACGCGCGCGCCTCCGCGTCGTCCATCTGCCCGTAGGCGATCAGGATGACGAGGTCGCCCGGGTGCACCAGGTGCGCGGCGGCTCCGTTGATGCCGAGCACGCCGCTGCCGCGCTCGCCGGTGATGACATAGGTTTCCAGCCGGGCGCCGTTCGTGACGTCCACAATGGACACCTGCTCGCCCTCGAGCAGATCGGCGGCCTCCATCAGGTCCTCGTCGACCGTGACCGAGCCCACGTAGTGCAGGTCGGCCTGGGTCACCGTGGCCCGGTGGATCTTCGATTTCAGCATCGTGCGATACATCGTGGACTCTCCCTATTCCCCTGCGTCCGGATCCCCGCTCGGATGTTCCACGGCTTTTCCGAGCAGCACTCCCGCGTTGTCGATCAGCCGGGTACTCCCCACCCGGGCCGCGACCAGCAACCGCGCCTCACCGTCGACGGGCGCCGGCCCCAAATCGGTTCCCCTCAATTCCAGGTAATCCACTTCCACCTGGGGTCGGGCCGCGAGCGTCTTGCGCGCCATGTCCAGCACGGCCTCCGCCCCGTCCCGTCCGACGTGCGCCCCGGCCGACAGAGCGGCCGACAGCACCACGGCGTCTTCCCGTTGTTCCGGCGTCAGGTAGACATTGCGCGAGGACAGCGCGAGACCGTCCCGTTCCCGGACCGTCGGCACCCCGATGACGCGGGTGTCGATGTTCAGGTCCGCCACCATCCGCTTGATCAGCACCAGCTGCTGGTAGTCCTTCTCCCCGAAGAACGCGTAATCCGGGCGCAGCAGGTTGAACAGCTTCGCGACGACCGTCAGCACCCCGGAGAAATGCCCGGGCCGCACAGCTCCCTCGAGCTCGTCGCCGAGCGGGCCCGGATTCACGGTGACCATCGCGTTGTCCGCATACAGGTCCGAAGCCTTGGGTGTGAAGGCCAGTTCGACGCCCGCTTCGGACAATGTCGCCAAGTCGGCTTCGAGCTGGCGCGGGTACGCCTCGAAGTCCTCGCCCTCGCCGAACTGCAACGGGTTCACGAAGATCGACGCGGCGACGACGGTGTTCGGCAGCCGCTTCGCGCGGCGCAGCAGCTCGCGGTGGCCGTCGTGCAGCGCGCCCATGGTGGGCACGAGCGCGACCTTCCGGCCGACGCTGCGCAGGCCCCAGCTCACCTTGCTGATGTGCTCGGGCGGCTGGAACGTGTTGAGCGTTCCGCGCTGGAATTTCGGTGTCGTCACGGGGTCTGTCCTTCAGCGGGGTCGGCGAGAAGATCGGTCAGTTCGCCCGCGGCCGCGGGATCGAGCAGGCCCGCCGCGCGGGACCGTTCGGCCGTGCGCCGGGCCAGCGCCCGGTAGGCCGGGGCGATCTGCGGCGCCCGGTCCGTGAGCACGTCGAGGTGCTTGCGGACGGTGCCGAGATCACCACGCGGGACCGGTCCGGTGAGGGCGCGGTCCCCGTGGCGAAGGACATTGTCCAATGCCGCCGAAAGCAGCGGTGCGACGAGTCGTTCCGGATGCCCGATTCCGGCGCCGCGCAGGGTTTCGGTGCAGTCGGCGACGAGCGTCATCAGGTGATTCGCGCCGTGCGCCAGCGCCGCGTGGTACAGCGCCCGCGCGGATTCGGGAACCCGCACCGGTTCGGCGCCCATCTCGACGGCGAGCGCCTCGCCGACGTTCCACGCCGCGTCGTCGTCCGGTGCCGCGGTGACGCCGATGCTTGCCGCGACAAGGCGTTCCAGGTCTTCCTCGCGTCCGGTGAAGGTGAGCACCGGGTGCAGCGCGAGCGGCAGCGCACCGGCTTCCGCGACCGGGGCCAGCACGTCGATGCCGTGCGCACCCGAGGTGTGCACCACGATCTGGCCCGCGCGTACCGAATTCGTAGCGACCAGACCACGGACGGTGCCGGCGAGCGCGTCGTCGGGCAACGCGAGCAAGACGAGATCCGCTCTCCGCACGACCTCGTCGGGCGGCAGCAAGGGGACATCCGGCAGCAGCCGTTCCGCGCGGTTCAGCGAAGCCGCGGACAGCCCCGAAGCGGCGACTACGGTGTGGCCTGCCCTGGCCAATGCCGCACCGAGGACACTGCCCACGCGGCCGGCGGAAACGACGCCCACGGCAAGGCGGGCCGGTCGGTTCATGGCGTGCGCCTGTGGACGCTCATGGCTCGAAACTCCTCATGTTCGTTCCAGTCCCGCTCTTTCGTCGCGGGTACCAGACGACGGCGCGAGAGTAGCCCCGACCCGGCTGGCTCGAGGTGCCCGGGTGACCAGCTTCACCCGGGGCGTCCAATCGCGCCCGTACCCTATTGGCGTTCGGCTTCCCGCGGTCGCCGTGCCCTCGAATCCCCCGGTGGAGCGCCACTTTTGGCACGGTCGAGCTACCCCGGACGGGGAATGTTCACCGACTGTCGCGATTGTTCGCCAATCGCACCGCATCCGCCCGCGCGTCCCGCAGTGCCTGCAACAACTCTTCCTGCCGCTGCCGGTCCTGCTCGGTGCGCAGCCGAGTACGACGAAGGAATGCGAGCTCGGTCACGCTCGCCTGATACCGGCCCACCGCCCGCGCCGCCGCCCGCCCGGACTGCTTGCGCGCCTGCTTCCGCCATTGCCGCCGCCCAGGAAGACTGGCGAGCAACTCGATCTCCGACGGCGCGATCCACCGCGCAGCCGCCATCTTCGGCAACGCGGCGGCGACAATCCGCTGTTCTCGCCTCCGCTGCAACACGATCACGTAGATCGCGGCGATCAGCAGCGGCAAAATCACGAGGAAGTACAAGGTGAGAAAGGACTTCCCGCCGTTGAGCGTGGCCGCCGCGTTCCAGAGCGCGTGCAGGAAGACCCCGGCGAGATACCCGGCGAGCGGCGCGAGAATCCGAACCCACCGCTGCGCGTACCGCGCCGCGATCCCGAACCCGATGCCGGTCATAGCGGTGAACAGCGGATGCGTGAACGGCGAAAGCACCCCCCGCACGAGGAAAGCGGCAAGCACGCCGGAGCTGGTCCCGTTGCCGAAGCCGTGGTCAGCGAAGGCGCGGCCGAAGTAATAGATGTTCTCGGTGAAGGCGAACCCGGCGGCCGCGAACCCCGCGTAGACGACGCCGTCGACGATCCCGTCGAATTCCTCGTTGCGCCGCCAGAAGATCAACAGGACAAAAACGCCCTTCGCGGCTTCCTCGACCAGCGGCGCGGAGACGAGCGCACTCACCTTGCTGCCGTTGCCACCCCCGAGAAGCAGGTCACCGAACGCCTCGGCCCCGGTATTGATCAGCAGCGCGGTAACCGTGGCAATGCAAGCGCCCCAAGCGAAAGCAATCAGCAGCAACTTCGCCGGCTCCGGTTCCCAACGATCAACCCAGAGCAACCCGGCAACCACCACGCCGACCGGCACCAACGCAGCAACCACCCCGATCGCGACCGCCAGCCACCCGACGCGCGCAGTCGCGAGCCCGAAGAGAAAAAGCCCGCACAACGCCACGACGATCAACCCGAGCACCGGAAGGAGCACGGTGATATGCCGCGAACGAGAGCCCGTGGACGCAGACCCAGGCGGCGTGGCAGAAAGGGTGCCGTTCACGAGCGGTCACCATACGCAGGCCCCCCAAGGGATGCCGGTTGGGCGCACCGGGTTCAGCCCTCCGCGCGATGCCTCGTGACCCTCATCTCGCGCCCCCCAGAAGTTCGTGAGGGCCACCCTGACGGAATCTGATTCCCCCAGGGTTCCCCTCACTCACCGCGGCCGGTCTGTGAGGGGCTCCTTCACGGACCTGGATTCCCTGAAGGAGCCCTTCACGGCTTTTTGGCGTACGTGAGGGCCACCCTGAGGGAATCTGATTCCGTGAGGGTTCCCCTCACGACCCTCGCGCGCCCCGCCCGCCCCACGCCTGCTCGGGAAGCGCCCCAATGCGGCATTGGGTGCGTCCCACGCACCGAACGCCACATTGGGTGCGTGGCATGCACCCAACGCCACATTGGGGCGCAACCCCCACCACGAACGAAACCACCACCGATGCACCCAACTCGAAGTGCACCCACACCACCCCCGCACCCCGATACGAAGCTCCCCTGCGGTCTGGGGTGGCTTGTCAAGGCATCTTTCCCGCCTTGACAAGCCACCCCAGACCGTCAGCACAATCAAGCTTCGGGGTGCCCACCGCAACAATGGGCGCAATGTCGCCGCCAGGCGACGAGCCGACAGAGCCGACGAAGAACGATCAATCCTCAGCCCGACGCCGACGCCGAGGACTCCCCTCCGTCTTCCCATTAGCCGCAAGCAATTCAGTCACCGACCGCCCCGAAGCGTGATGCCCAGCCGAGGCAGCCTCCTCAGCAGGAGCCTCCCAAGCAGGCGGCTCCCCCTCCGGCCGCCTCCGACGCCCCCCAGACGAAGCCGAAACAGCCTCCCCCTCAGGCCGCCTCCGACGCCCCCCAGTCCCATTACTCACCGAACTGCGAACCGACTCAGGCAACGTCGGATTAACCGCATCCGCCCCAGGAGCCCCATGCCGCCCAGTAGGCGTGTCCTCCGCCAACGGCGACAAATCCGACCGAGAGAACTGCTCCAACCGAGACGGAGCCCGCGTCTGCGACTCCACCGCGGTTTCCTTCTCCGGCACCGCTTTCTCCGCCTTCGGAGCAGGTTCAGCATGCCGAGCAGGCTCAGCAGGCCGGGAAATAGCAGTCTGCTCAGCAGCTTCCGGCCGCTCCTCCCGCTGCGGCGCAGGCCGTGCCGCCAACCGAGGCACCGGCCGCTCCTCCTTGGCCGGCTCCGGCTTGCTCACCGGCGCCACAGTCCGGGTCGGCTGCGCTTCAGGCCGCCGAGGTGCCTCCGCAGCTTCCTTCTGGGGCCGAGGCCGCGGACCACGCGGCTCCCGAACCCGCTCAGCCTCACGCGGCAACGGCTCAGTCACATTGCGCGCCCCAGCACCGTCCTGCTCGAACGGCTCCGGAATGACGTGCGACCCAGACTCACCCGCCGAACGACGCTCAGCTTCATACGGCTCCGGCGCACGATCAGCGCGCGGCTTCGGCGCACCGCCCCGAGGCCCACGCTCGACCTGCGGCTCCGGCGCACCACCACGAGCGGGCCGTCCGGCATCCGGCGCTCCATTCCGCGGCTCACGCGCAGCGAAGGCATCCGCCACGCTGGCCCGCCCCTCGTGCGGACCCGAGTCGCCGCGGGGCACGAACGCCTCCGCCAGGTTGGCCCGAGGATCGCGACCACCGCGCGGAGCGGGACTCTCCGCTTCGACGTCGTCCTCGAACGGCTCCGGCTCGGCAGGCGGCTCCGGACGCTTCGGCTTGAGCCGCGGCATCTGCTGGGTACGCAACTGAGTCGAACGGTCGCCATTCGGCCCGGAACCATTCGGTCCGGAACCGTTCAGCCCAGCGCTGATCGAGCCGTTCGCACCGGAAGTCCCCTTGGCGCCATTGGTCTTCGCCGTCCCGTTCGCAGGAGTCCGGCGACGCTCCGCGGGAGCCGAGTCGAGCACCCGGTCCATGAATTCGGTCGGCCGCTCCGGAACATCGACCACCGGCTTCTTCGGAGCGAGCAGCTGAGCCGGTTTCTTGCCATTGCCGTTCTTGGTTTCCGAACCGGCCGAAACGAGCCGCTGCTCGTCGTTCAGCGAGCGCATCCGGGTCGCCTGCGCGGTGAGCGCGACGCGTTCGAGCAGCACCTCGCCGCCGAACAGCGATTGCAAGCTTTCGCGGAGCGCAGCCACTTCGGCACGCAGCGCATCCAATTCTTCCCGCGATTGTGCCTGCGCGGCCTCGCGCGTTTCCGTTTCGAGCTCGAGTTCGTACTCCCGCCGGGCCGCGATCTCGCGTTCCAGCTCGAGTTCGTATACCGCCTGCGCCTCGGCGACCGCGTCCTCGCTGTGCGCCGCGTTCTTGCGGGCCCGGACAGCCAGGAAGGCGCCGATCAGGGCAGCCCAGAGCGCCGCGACGATCCCGAGCCGGAGGTACCGGAGGTCGTCGCTGAGCACCAACGCGAGGGTGGCGCCGACGGCGAGGAGCAATCCGACGACAAGCCACGGCCTGCCAGGGCGGCGGCCGTGCGAGTCGTCACCCACGCCAGTCATGCCTGACACCGTACCTTCCGGTGATCCGAATGAGACCTAGTCGGTACTTCGAGCGGCGCCATCGAAGCGTTAACCGGTCGTTCCCTTACGGTCCTCCGGTGGCGTCCGGCAGCAGTGCTCGAGCCACAAACCGGCAGCTACGAGCAGCGCCGACGACACCACCCCGACGACCGCCGACTTGCTGTCGGAGACCGCGGCGACGAGTTCGTCACGTCGCGGGAAAACGTAGATGAACGCGGCCAGCCAACCACCGCCGAGGAACGCCCCGGCCAGCGAAGACGCCTTAGCCAGCGCCACCGCCCGCGCGATCCCGACCGCGTTGCCGTGCACCCGTCCGGACTTGATCCGCGAGCGGATCGACAGGGCCAACCCCGCCTCCGCGATCGCGAGCACCGCGAAAGTCACCCCGGCGAGCAACGGCAGCTGCGGCAGATCGCCGTAAGCGGCCTGGAACAGCACATAGACCACGGCGAGGCCGAGGACCGCGGCCACGACCAGGTCCCGGGACCGCGTGAAGTGCATGACTCCACCGTACCGAGCCCGCTCTGGCAGGCTTGACTCTCCAGCGACTGGAGACTCCACGATGCCTGACATGCCTGCCACCACGGTCTTCACGATCGGCGAGCTGTCCCGGCGCACCGGGCTGCCGGTGAAGACCATCCGGTTCTACTCCGACGAGGGCCTGCTCCCGCCCACGCAGCGGACCGGAGCCGGCTACCGGCTGTACGACGCGCACGCGCTCGCCCGGCTGGAGCTGGTTCGGACGCTGCGCGAGCTGGGCATCGGCCTGCCCGACGTGTCCCGCGCACTGGCGCGCGAGACGACGGTGCGCGACCTGGCGACGAGCCACGTCGACGCGCTCGACGAGCAGATCCGGCGGTTGCGGCTGCGCCGCGCGGTATTGCGCGCGGTGCTGAAACGGGATTCCGAGCTGGAGGAAGTGAAACTGATGAATCGCATCGCCCAAATGCCGGACGAGGAACGCCGCCGTTTGGTGGACGAGTTCTGGGCCGAAATGATGGAAGGGCTCGAGGTCGATCCCGAGTTCTACGCGCGAATGCAGTCGGCGAAACCGGATCTTCCGGATGATCCGACGCCGGAACAGCTGGAAGCCTGGATCGAGTTCGCCGAACTCGTGCGGGACCCGGGATTCCGGCAGTCCATCCGCACGATGAGCGAGCGGCATTCGTCCGCGCGGGAAGCGGGCGAGTACGAGCAGCCGACCAAGGCTCAGCAGGAAAACTGGGCCGCCTGGATGACCGACGCCCGGTCCGCGCTCGACGCGGGCCACGCGCCGGACTCCCCGGCCGGACGGGCGCTGGCGGACGCGATCGCGACCGCCTCGGCCCGGCCGGACCAGGACCCGGCCGACCCGGCGGTCCGCAACCGGATGGCCGACGGGATCGCCGTCGGGGCGGATCCGCGCGCCGAGCGGTACTGGCAGTTGCTCGCGACGATCAACGGCTGGCCCGCCATCCCGAGCCGCCAGGAGGAAGTGCAATTCCTGCTGGCGGCGCTGCGGGCCTCGTGAGCGTTCAAGCCGGTTAGAACCGGCCTAGGCACTCACGACAGGGTCAGGTCGGGCCGCAGGACGACGCCCGCCCGGTCGGCTTCCGGCAGCCGGGCGAGCAGGTCGGCGGCCCGGCCGTGGCCGGGAACCTCGGCGTCCGGGTCGATCTCGAGCCACGGGATCAGCACGCTCGCCCGGTCCGGGGTCCCGGGATGCGGCAGCAGCAGCTCCGGATCGTCGGACGTCACGCCCTGCACTGTCACTATGTCGACATCCAGCGTGCGCGGGCCCCAGCGCAGTTCGCGCACCCGGCCCGCCGCCTGTTCGGCCGCCTGCCCGGCGCGCAGCCACGCCCAGTGGTCGCGCGCCGGGTCGTCGACGATGCACAGCGCGTTCAGGAAATCCGGCTGGTCCTCGACGCCCCAGGCTTTCGTCTCGTACACGCCGGACACCGCGACGAGCGCCGGGCGCACCGCGTCGACCGCGCTGCGCAGATAGCCGAGCCGGTCGCCGAGGTTGGAGCCCAGCGACAGGACCGCGCGGCTCACCGCTCCCGCCGGACGGTGACCGCGACGTCGTCGAAGGTCAGCGGAATCGGCGCGGACGGCTTGTGCACGGTGACCTCGACGGCGGTCAGCCGATCGTCGCGCATGACCTCGTCGGCGATCTTCCCGGCGACACTCTCGATCAGGTCGTACGGCTCCCCGGCGACGATCCCTGCCGCCAGTTCGGCCAGTTCGCCGTAGTGCAGCGTCTTGGTCAGGTCGTCCGACGCGGCGGCGGGCCCGAGGTCGAGCCACGCGACGATGTCGATGCCGAATTCCTGTCCGTCGCGCTTCTCGTGGTCGAAGACCCCATGTCGGCCGAACACGCGCAGTCCCGTGAGCGTGATGCGGTCAGCCATCGGCCCGTCCTTGCTGCCAGGCCGCGGCCACCGCCACGGCGTCCAGTGAAGCCCCCACCTCGTGCACCCGCACACCCCAAGCTCCCGCCGCCGCGGCCAGCGCCGAGATCGACGCGGTGGCGACCTCGCGACCGTCCGGCGGCCTCGGCACCCCGTCCTTTCCGGACAGCAGACGGCCGAGGAAACGTTTGCGCGAAGCACCCACCAAAACCGGGAAACCCAAGTCCAGCAACGCATCCAGCCCGTGAAGCAGAGCCCAGTCGTGCTCGGCGTGCTTCGCGAACCCGAGACCCGGGTCGAGCACGATCTCGCTCTCGGCAACCCCGGCCGCGATCGCCTCGTCGACCCGCTGCAGCAACTCGCCGCGCACCTCGGCGACGACGTCGGTGTACGTGGCCAGCGCGTTCATGTCCTTGCTGTGCCCTCGCCAGTGCATCAGCACCCACGGCGCCTTGGTTTCCGCCGCGACCCGCCCCATCGCCGGATCGGCAAGCCCGCCGGACACGTCGTTGATCACCTTCGCACCGGCCGCCACCGCGGCTTCCGCGACCGCGGCGCGCGTGGTGTCGACCGACAGCACGACGCCCTCGGAAGCCAGCTGCCGGATCACCGGCAAGATGCGCGCGGCCTCGGTCTCCGCGTCGACCCGCGAAGCACCCGGCCGCGTCGATTCGCCGCCGACGTCGATCAGGTCCGCGCCACGCGCCCACATCTCGCGCGCGTGCTCCAGCGCCTGGTCGAGATCGAGGTAGCGGCCGCCGTCGGAGAACGAATCCGGCGTCACGTTCAGCACGCCCATCACGGCGCACCGCCCCGGCCGGGGGATCACCGGCGCCCCCGGATCAACTCGATCGCCTCGGCCCGCGACGTCGCCGACGACCGCAGCATCCCGCGCACCGCCGACGTGGTGGTCCGCGAACCCGGCTTGCGGATCCCGCGCACCGACATGCACAAATGCTCGGCCTCGACGACCACGATCACGCCGCGCGGCTCCAGCCGCCGCACGAGCGCGTCGGCGATCTGCGAGGTGAGCCGCTCCTGCACCTGCGGGCGGCGAGCGTAGAGATCGACCAGCCGGGCGAGCTTCGACAGCCCGGTGACCTTGCCGTCGCCGTTCGGGATGTAGCCGACGTGGGCCACGCCGTGGAAGGGCAGCAAGTGGTGTTCACAGTTGGAATACATCGGGATGTCCGTGACGAGCACGAGCTCCTCGTGCGATTCGTCGAACGTCCGCGCCAGCACCTCGTCCGGATCGGTGTAGAGGCCGGCGAACATTTCCTGATAAGCGCGAGCGACCCGGGCCGGGGTGTCCTGGAGACCGTCCCGATCCGGGTCTTCGCCGCAGGCGAGCAGCAGCTCGCGGACGGCGCGCTCCGCCCGGTCCTGATCGAAGACCGGGCGGATGCCGTCTTTACTGCTTGTCTGATCCGTCGACGTCACGCCGATGCTGCCCCTCGTCCGGCTGCTGGCCGTTCGCGCCGTCGGCGAACCAGCCCTGCTCACGCGGACGGTCTTCGGCGGGGCGCCACGGCTGCTGGCCGCCCGGGGACGTCGCCGGGGTCCAGCCCGGAGGCGCCCCGTAGTTCGGCGGTCCGCTCTGCGCACCGCCCGGGCCACCGGGCTGGTAGCCGCCGCCTGCCGGACCGCCCGGCTGCTGCTGACCACCATACGGCTGGCCCCAGCGGCCTGCGCCGTTCGGCCCGCCCGGACGACCGCCGTTCGCCGGCGGGGCGTACGGGTTCGCGTTCGGGTCCGGAGCCTGGTACGGCGGACCGCCGGGCAGCTCGCCGGCGCCAGGAGCCGTGCCGACCGGGGTCGGAGCGGGCTGCAGGGCGGGCTTTTCCTTCTCCGGAGCGGGCGGCGGCCACGGCTCGCCGCGCTCCATCGCCAGCTCGCCCGGGGTCTTGATCGGCGGCTTGTCCGACGGCGTGCGCTCGCCGAACTCGTTGAAGACGGTGATGTGCGGGCGCTTCTCGACCGTCGCGAAGATCCGCTCGAGGTCCTTGCGCTGCAGCGTTTCCTTCTCCAGCAGCTCCATGACCAGGTTGTCGAGCACGTCGCGGTAGGTGTTCAGCACGTGCCACGCCTCGGTGTGCGCGGTCTCGATGAGCTTGCGCACCTCCTCGTCGATCTCGTGCGCCACCTCGAGCGAGTAGTCGGCCTGCCGTCCCGCGGACCGGCCGAGGAACGGGTCGCCCTGCTCCTGGCCGTACTTCACCGCGCCCAGCCGCGCGCTCATGCCGTATTCGGTGACCATCGCGCGGGCGATCTTCGTCGCCTGCTCGATGTCCGAGGACGCACCGGTGGTGGGCTCGTGGAAGACGAGCTCCTCGGCCGTGCGGCCGCCCATCGCGAAGACCAGCCTGCCGATCATCTCCGACCGGGTCATCAGCTGCTTGTCGTCCTCCGGCACCAGCAGCGCGTGCCCGCCGGTACGGCCGCGCGGCAGGATCGTCAGCTTGTACACCGGCTCGATGTCCGGCATCGCCCACGCGGCGAGCGCGTGCCCGCCCTCGTGGTAGGCGGTGATCTTCTTTTCCTTCTCGGAAATGATCCGGCTCTTGCGCGCGGGACCGCCGACCACGCGGTCGACCGATTCCTCGAGCGCGACGTCGGTGATCACGTGCCCGTTCTCGCGGGCGGTGAGCAGCGCGGCCTCGTTCAGCACGTTGGCCAGGTCCGCACCGGACATGCCGACCGTGCGCTTGGCCAGCCCGGTCAGGTCGGTGCCCTGCGCGATCGGCTTGCCCTTCGCGTGCACCTCGAGGATCGCCTTGCGGCCGAGCAGGTCCGGCGCGGACACCGGGATCTGCCGGTCGAACCGGCCGGGGCGCAGCAGCGCCGGGTCGAGGATGTCCGGCCGGTTGGTGGCCGCGATCAGGATGATGCCGCCGCGGGCGTCGAAGCCGTCCATCTCGACCAGCAGCTGGTTCAGCGTCTGCTCGCGCTCGTCGTGTCCGCCGCCGAGGCCGGCGCCGCGCTGGCGGCCGACCGCGTCGATCTCGTCCACGAAGATGATGCACGGCGCGTTCTGCTTCGCCTGCTCGAACAGGTCGCGCACTCGCGAAGCACCGACACCGACGAACATCTCGACGAAGTCCGAACCGGAGATCGTGTAGAACGGCACGCCCGCTTCGCCCGCGACAGCACGCGCGAGCAGCGTCTTGCCGGTGCCGGGCGGCCCGTAGAGCAGCACGCCCTTCGGGATCTTCGCGCCGAGCGCCTGGTAGCGCGCCGGGTTCTGCAGGAAGTCCTTGATCTCGTACAGCTCTTCGACCGCTTCGTCAGCACCCGCGACGTCGCCGAAGGTCGTCTTCGGCATGTCCTTGTTGAGCTGCTTCGCCTTCGACTTGCCGAAGTTCAGGACGCGGTTCCCGCCGCCCTGCGCGTTGTTCATCATCCACATCAGCAGGCCGAGCACCAGCGCCAGCGGGATCGCGAAGATCAGGATCTGGGTCAGCAGGCTCTGCTGGGTGACCTTGGTGGTGAACTTGATCGGATGGTTCGCCTGGTTGCCGACGTTCGCGCCGAGGAGATCTTTGTAGATGTCATCGGTCGCACCGCCGGGGAACTGCGCGACGACCTTGTCGGCCTGCTGGCCGTCGATGTCGATCGGCTGCGTGAGCAGCAGTTTGAGCTGCTGCTCCTTGTCCTCGAGGCTCGCTTCCTTGACATGTCCAGCTTTGACCTGCTGCATCGCCGTGGAGATAGGAGCCTGGGTGTAGCCACGATCGCTGTCGAAGATCGTGTTGTAGGCGAACAACGCCAGCAACCCCGCGACGATCCACAGCAGTGGGTTCCTGAGCACGCTCTTCCGGTTCATACGACTCGGCCCTTGCGGCCTCGACCCTCCCTGGTTGGGCGGCTCCTGTGATACCCGCCATCGCGATCTTGACAACCCGTGGGTGCCGCAAGGCACCCGTCCCACCAGGGTACCGTCCGGGCGGGCGGGGAAGCCTGGCGAGCCTCTCGCAGGTCAACGGCCAATCCCGCGCGAGGGTTCCCGTTCCGGGAGGAGACGTCACCCGGCTACCGGGTGTCAACCGCCACCGAAGCCACCATTTCACCCAGCCTGCTCCGCAGCGTGGCCGGGTCCGCCGGGGCGACGGTGACCCATTCCCGGCCGTCCGAACCCGCCCTCGACAAGCTCAAATACCGTCCGGTGGCGGTGTCGAACCAGCCGAGCACGCGCGACCGCTGCCGGCTCCCCAGCTGGGACCGGCTGTTCGCTGCGAGCTGACCGCCGCGCTGCCGCGGCTGGCCCGCGATGAGCGCGTAGGTCTCGCGCGGATCGACCGTGGCGCGCTCGCTGAGCGACTGGCGCTTCGCCCGCCGCCCGCCCTTTTCCTCGGACTGCCCGCCGCCCGCGGCGACCGGAACCCGGATCGGCTGGGTGTGCAGCGCCTCGTCCAGCGGAAGCGTGACCGACGCCTCACTGCCGCGCGGACCGCCGGGCAGCAGTTCGACGATCGTGGACACCAGCCCGTCCGCCGGGATCGCGCGCAGCCAGATGCCGTCGGCGTCCTGGATCGCGACCACGCCGGTGCGCTCGTCGCCCGCGGCGAGCAACGCGACCGGATGCGCCTCGAACTGCGGGATGTGCAGCGCGTCGATGGAATGCGGGGCCCGCGCGAGCAGCGTCAGCCACTCTTCGACGTCGGGCTCGACCCGGCCGCGCGAGTCGCGGATGCCGCGCGCCTTCAGCTCGGTGTCGACCCGGTGCCGCAGCGACACGCGCTCGTCCTCGGTCGCGCCGTGCGAGCGCACGCGCAGCGGGTAGGGCAGCTCGCCCAGCTCCATCGACTCCCACAGGAAGTCGAATGCCAGCGGCGAGAAGAACTCTTGGTGCATCCGGTGCTGCTCACCCTCCGGTCAACGATTTCCGGCCCAGCGTAGCGCCGGATCGGCAGTCTTCAAGCGCCTCGATGCCACTTTGGGTGCATCCCGCGCCCCCAATGCGGCATTGGGTGCGTTCCATGCACCCAATGTGGCGTTCGGTGCATCCTGCGCACCCGATGCCGCGTTCGGTGCACCCTGCGCACCCAAAGTGGCGTTCGGTGCGTCGCATGCACCCAATGTGGCATTCGGTGCACCCCGCGCACCCAAAGTGGCGTTCGGTGCGTCGCATGCACCCAATGTGGCATTCGGTGCACCCCGCGCACCCAAAGTGGCGTTCGGTGCGTCGCATGCACCCAATGTGGCGTTCGGTGCATCCTGCGCACCCAATGTGGCGTTCGGTGCGTCAGACGCACCCAATGCCGCATTGGGGCGGTTTCAGCCGAGCGGGGAGCCGAGGCTGGTCAGCGCAGCTCAGTCAACGCGGGTCAGAACGCGCCCGCGCTGGCCTGGTCGGCCACCCCGGCGAGCATTTCGCCTAGCCGGTGCCGCAGGGTCGCCGGGTCGGCGGGCGCGATGGTGATCCAGTCGCGGCCGTCGTGGCCCTGGCTCGCCTGCGTGAAGTACCGGCCGGTTTCGGTGTCGAACCAGCTCAGCACCGTCGACCGGCTGCGGCCGCCGAGGCGGTTGCGGGCGTTCGCGCCGATCTGGCCGCCGCGCAGGCGCTGCTGGGCGTGCAGCCGGGCGAGTGCCTTGCGGTCCTCGTCCACGCTCGCGCGGCCGGAGGCGTCGACCTGGTTGCCGCGCCGCTGCATGAAGTCGACGCCGGAAGCGCCGACCAGCTGCTCCAGCGGCACGGTGATCGACTTCTCGGTACCACGCGGGGCGCCCGGCAGGAGCGAGATGATCGCCGTGGCCAGGCCGTCCGGCGCGCACGGGTGCAGGTGCAGTCCGCGCTGGTCCTGCACGGCGAACAGACCGTCGCCGTTCGCGCTGCCCGCGACCGCGAGCAGCGGTTCGCCGTTCGGGTCGAGCAACTGGACGGTGTCGAGGCTGACGTCCGGCGACGCGAGGATGCCGAAGTAGTCCTCGACGTGCGGAGCGGGCCTGCCGCGGTCGTCCGCGAGCCCTCGGTCAGCCAGTGCGCCGAGCGTGCGCGTGCGCAGCGCCGAGCGCTCGTCCATCGTCGCGCCGTGCGAACGGATCCGCAGCGGATACGGCAGCTCGCCCATACCGGCCGACTCCCACAGGAAGTCCACCTCGATCGGCGCGAGCAGCTCCGCGTTCGGCATCGACCAACCCCCTACCCCACGTGTTTGCGAACGCTCGCGGGCGCGTGACCGGTCCGGTCACGCGCCCGCGAGCACTGCGTCAGTTGTCGTCGTCCGACCACGCGCCGATGACCGGCGGCGGGGTGGCCTGGTTGGCCCCGAACGCGTCGTCCGGGTCCGGTTCGATGAGGAACGAAGCGTGCGTGTGCTCCTCGTCCCCTTCGCCCGCGCCGTGCGCGCCCGCTCCGCCCATGCCGCCCATCGGGCTCATGCCGCCCTGCGACTGGCCGATGGTGCCGCCCGCCGGGACGACGCCCTGCTGCTGCGGAGCCGCCGACGCGGCGCTCTGGCCGCTCTGGTGCTCGGACGCCGCGGAGGTCTTGCCTTCCTCCTCCTTGCGCGAACCGCTGCGGTTGCCCTCGCCCAGTTTGCCGCCGGCGAGCCCGGCGCCCGCGCCGATCGCGCCGAGGCCGAGCGCGGAACCGAGGCCGCTGCCGCCCGTGGACGCGGGTGCGGGCGCGGCGGCGACCGGAGCCGCACCGACGCCGGAAGCGGCGCCAACGCCCACCCCGGTGCCGCCGGCGAGCGCGCCGCCCTCGAGACCGGAGGTGCCGTACTTGCCCGAGTCGGCCGAGATGTGCGCCGGGGCGCCGTGTCCGGCGACCGCCGCGCCGCCGGCCGCGCCGTGCGCGCCCACCGTGCCGAAGCTGGCCGGGGAACCGAGCGCGCCGGGTCCGTCGGTGTGGCCGAGGTTGTTGACGTTGTTGAACGAGTTGCCGTTGAAGTGCGACGCGGTCGGCTTCATGCCGAGCGAGTCAGGGCCGAAGCTCGGGGTGGAGCTGTCGACCTCGCTCATCGCCTGGGTGTAGGCGTTGAAGAACGCGACCTGCTGCGCCTTGACGTCGTTCGCGGCGTCCGCCTGCGCCTTCTGGTCCGCGGCCAGCGCGGCCGGACCGCCCGCGAGCGCGGCCGTCATGGCCTGCTTCGGGTCGTAGTCGCGCGGGGCCGGCATCTTCTTGACCTCGGCGGCCGCGGCGGCCTGGCGGGCGAGCCGGTCCGACATCGTGTGCGCGGCGTCGGAGGCCTGCGTGCCCGAGTTGGCGATCGCCACGAGCGCGCCCTGCGCGCTGGCGGCGCCGTGGCCGACCCAGACGTTGCCCAGTTCGGTGATCGCGTTGTACAGGTCGTCGGACGCCTGCTTCAGCTCGGTGCCGTGCTTGGCCCAGTGCTGCCCGGTGGCCTCGGCGGTGCCCGGGTCGTTGTCCGTGGTCGCGCCGATGTAGAGCTGGTGGCTTTCCTGCGCCTGCCAGTTCGGCGGGTTGCCGATGGCGCGGTCGCCGCCCATCTCGAAGCCGCCGGAGCTGCTGCGCGCGGAGGCGACGATGTCGTTGGTCGCCGCGTTCGAGCCCATCGCGACGGCGGAGCCGGGCGCCGGGACCGAGGACGAGGTGCCGTAGCCGGAGGTGTTGTAGCCCGACCCGTCCGGGACGGAGCCGTCCGGGGCCGAGGTGGTGGTGTTCGGTGCCATGACTGCGTGATCCCCCTAGGACGTCAGGCCTTGTTGCGGAACGGGTCGGCGGCGGACTGGTCGATCTCGTGGTAGCGCGCCATCGCCGCGACGATGCCTTCCTCCGCGGCCTGGTACTGGCTGAGCAGGTTCTGCAGCGCGGACGAGTAGGAGTCGCCGCCGCCGTCGGCGCGCTGCACGAACTTGGTCGCCATCGCCTTGCCGACCGGGTTCGCGCCGAGCTTCGGCGGCTGCGCGAGCGTGCCCGCGCTGTGCAGGAGAGCTTCGACCGCGTCGCGCCCGGTCCGGATCTTCTTCAGCACGGTCTGCGCGGCATCCGGGTCGATCCCGACCTGGCCGTTGACAGCGGCGTTCTTGAACGCCGCGGCATCCGCCGAGCTGTTGTTGCCCATCTGCCCTCTCTCCGTTCCCCCGCGCGAGGACCAGCCCGTCGGCTGGTGTCACTCGTCCGCATGGCAATAGGTCTTCGCATAGGTTAACGCACCTGGTCGAGCCCTATGACGCGATTTCGGGCTTCCGGGTTCCGCGGCCGGAAGGATTATCGCGAACCGGACTAACCGGACGTGTAGACGTGCGGATCGAGCGTGCCGATGTAGGGCAGGTCGCGGTAGCGCTCGGCGTAGTCGAGGCCGTAGCCCACGACGAACTCGTTGGGGATGTCGAAGCCGATGTACTTGACCGGCACCTCGACCTTCACGGCTTCCGGCTTGCGCAGCAGCGAGACGACCTCGAGCGAGGCCGGGTTCCGGCTCGCCAGGTTCTTCAGCAGCCAGGACAGGGTGAGCCCGGAGTCGACGATGTCCTCGACGATGAGCACGTCGCGCCCGGCGATGTCGCGGTCGAGGTCCTTCAAGATCCGCACCACCCCCGACGACGAGGTCGAAGACCCGTAGGACGACACGGCCATGAACTCCAGCTGCGTCGGCACCGGAAGCGCCCGCGCGAAGTCGGTCATGAACATGACGGCGCCCTTGAGGACGCCGACCAGGAGGAGGTCGCCCTGGCCGTTTTCCGGGTGGTCCGCGGCGATTTTCGCCGCCAGCTCCGCGATCTTGTCTTTGATCTGCTGCTCGGTGATGAGCACGGAGGCGATCTCGCCCTCGTACACGGGTCATTCCCCTCGGGTGGTGGGTTCGGGTCCGGCAAGCGAGAGCCTGCCACGCCGCCGTCGAGCCTCCAAGTTGCCCGGCAGCCACACCCCGCCCTGACCCCGCCAGCGGGCCACGAGCGCGTCGACCGAACGCAGGTGCGCGTCGGTCAGTTCGCGGACCCCGGAGTCCAGCAGCCACCTGCGGAGAACCCGTCTGCGCAGCGCAGCGGGCTCGGCCGCCAGCACGGCTACATCGAGGTCGTCTTCGCGGGCCGCGCGCTCGTGAACGCGCGCGGCGAGTGTGTCCAACGCCTCGGTGTCCTCGCGCAGCTGTGCGGCCGTACGGGCTAAAGCTGGAGCGACTCCACCCGACAGCACGTCCTCCAGGAGCGGCAGTGCTTCCGTACGCAGCCGTACGCGAGTGAAGCGGGGATCGGCGTTGTGCGGGTCTTGCCACGGCGCTAGACCGAGTTCTGTACACGCCGCGACGGTTTGCGCGCGCGTGATGCCGAGCAGCGGGCGGCCCCACGGCGGATCGTGCGGACGCATGCCCGCCAACGACCGTGGCCCGGAACCGCGTCCTAGGCCGAGCAACACCGTCTCGGCTTGGTCGTCTTGGGTGTGGCCGAGCAGTACGAGCCCTTCGCCGTTTGGCAACGCTTCGCGCAGCGCGTGGTACCTCGCGGCGCGCGCGGCTGCTTCAGGACCGCCTTTGCCCACGACGTGTACGGCATGCACTTCGACGACGTCGATGCCAAGACCCTTCACGACCGTCGCCGCTTCGGCGGCAACAACCGCTGAGTCGGCCTGAAGGCCATGGTCGACGACGAGCGCCCGCGTACGGACGTCTCGATGCCGAAGGACGTACGCCGTCGCTTCAGCGAGCGCTAGGGAGTCCGCGCCGCCTGACACCGCGACGCACACTTCGCCGGGAACAGCGACTGTCGCAAGGAAATCGCGGACCGCTGTCCGGACCGCGGCGAGCGCGCTCACCCGTGCAGGCGCCGCACCCAGGCCGCGGGGTCGGCGATCTCGGCGCGGGTCGGCAACGTGTTCGGCGAACGCCAAACCTTGTTGAACCCGTCCATCCCGACCGCGTCGACCACGTGCCGCGTGAACTTCGCGCCTTCCTCGTACTGGCGGATCTTCGCGTCGAGACCGAGCACCGCGCGCAGCAGCCGGTCGAAAAGCCCGCCGCCTTGCCGCCGCGCGGTGAACCGCTCCCGGATCTGCTCGACGCTCGGCACGACCTGCGGGCCGACCGCGTCCATCACGTAGTCGGCGTGGCCCTCCAGCAGCGTCGACAACGCCAGCAGCCGGTCGAAAACCGAACGCTCCTTCGGCGACTGCAGCAGCTCCGCGATACCGCCGCCCTTGCCGCGGTTGCGCAGCGCGTCGGGCAGCCTGCCGACCAGTTCGGCCAGCCCCTCGGTGGAGCTCTCCGCGAGCCCGGACACCAGCCGTTCGACCTCGTCGGCGAAGTAGTCGCGCAGCCACGGCACCGCGGTGAACTGCAGCCGGTGCGTGCACTCGTGCAGGCAGACCCACAGCCGGAAATCGTGTGCGGGAACCTTCAGCGCGCGTTCGGCGGCCACCACGTTCGGCGCGACGAGCAGCAGCTCGCCCTTGTTCTCCGGGCCGCCGAACGGGTCGTACTGACCCAGCACGCGAGACGCCAGGAACGCGAGCAGCAGCCCGGTCTGCACGCCGGCGCCGGACGCCAGGATCGGGCCGAGCGGACCGCCCTGCGCCGCGGGCAGCGCGCGCCCGGTGAGCTCGCCGAGACCGGACGCCGCGGACCGGACCCAGCCCGGCCGGTCGACCACGGTGCCGGGCAGCAGCGGCAGGTCCTGGCCGAGGCCGGTCAGCTCGCGGACGTGCCCCTCCGCCTCGGCGGTCAGCTCCCGCAGGTCGACCACCGCGCGGTCCGCTTCGCCGCGCGCGACCTGCGGGCCGCCGCGCACGAGCAGCGCGCCGGTGGCGGCTGCCCGGTCCCAGTCGACCATGGGCCGCCGTCGGGTCTCGGTTTCCTGGCTCACGCCTCCGACGCTACCTTCCGGTACGCGTTTGTGGGCAGCTCAGCCGAACCGGTTCAGCGAGTCGGCTCAGTGCGGGCTACTTGCAGCCGCAGCCCCGCAAGGCCGTCGCCAGCACGTCGAGCGCCGCCTGCCCGGAATTCTTCTCCGAACCGTTGGACATGAACGCGAAGGCGAGCACGCGGTTGTCGCTGTCGAGCACATACCCCGCGAGGGTGTTGACGCCGGTGAGCGTGCCGGTCTTGGCCCGCACCCAGCCCTTGCCCCCTTGGGTTTCGCCCGAGTGGTAGCGGCCGTGCAGGGTGCCCTCCGGACTGCCCGCGACCGGAAGGCCGGCCAGCAGCGGACGCAGCTTCGGCGTGTTCGGGTCCTTGCCGTCCGGACCGGCCGCCGCGGCGAGCACCTGTGCCAGCAGCCTGGCCGGCACCTTGTTCTGATTGGACAGTCCGCTCGTGTCGAACAGCTGCAGGCCGTTGACGTCGAATCCGTGGTCTGCCAACACCTTCTTCACCGCGGCCGAGGCGCCGGCGAACGACGCTTCCCCGCCGGTGGCCATGGCGACCTGGCGGCCGAGCGAGTCGGCGAGCACGTTGTCGGAGATCTGCAGCAGCGCGTACGCGAGGTCCGGCAGCGGAGCCGACTGGACTTCGCCGAGCACCTTCGCCCCTTCCGGAGCCTTGGCGGGACCGGCCGGGCTCGCGCCGAGCTTGTCCGCGACGAGCTGGGTGAGCGCGGTCCCCGGGTTGCCCGAGCGCATGGTCTCGTCGACCTTCGGGTTGCCGCGGCCGCCGTCGGTCATGGCCGGGACGATCGGGGCGCCGTACAGCGACGGCGCGTCGCCCGGCTCCCAGCCCGGCGCGGTGTTCGGACCGCTGAAGGCACTCGCGTCGAGCTGGACCTTCTTGACGTCGCCGCCGGCCTTCTTGACCTGGTTGACGAGGTCGTCGACGTGCGCCGCGCCCGGGTAGAGCGGCGAATCGGTGCCGACCGGCAGCGCGGTCAGCGACGGGTCGCCGCCGCCGACGATGACCACCGTGCCCGGCTGCGCGCCCTGGACGATCTTGGTGGAGATCCGCTTCGTCGGCTCCATCGCGAGCAGCGCCGCGGCGACGGTGAGGATCTTCGTGGTCGACGCCGGGGTCAGCGGGGTGTTCGACGCGTGATCCCACAGCACGGTGCCGTTCGCCGGGTCGATCACACTGCCGCTGAGCTGCGACAACGCGGCCGCCCCGGCGGGACCGGAGAGCTTCGCGGCAACACCGTTCGCGGACGGTCCCTGACCGGACGTGTCCGGGCCGTGCAGCGCGAGGCTGGCGTCGGCGGGGTCGGGCGCACTGCCCTTCGGCGCGTTCGGCGCCCACGGCAACCCAAGCCGGTTGGACACGGCGGGCACAGCCGACGCCCCACCCGCGGCGGCGAGCAGAAGCAGCACGACGAGCGCCAGGATCAGCGCCTTCCGGCGAGGCTTCTTGCCCTCCGGCCGAGGCGCGTCACCCTGCGGCGGAATCGGCCCGGCACCGGACGGCGGTTCCGGAGGCTGCTCGGCAGCGCGCGGCGGAATCTGCTCCGGACCTGGGCGCTCGGCGAAGCCTTCCGCAGGACGAGGAATGCCGACGGTCGCTTCGGACGGGCCCTGCTGCGCTTCGCCGGGGAAACCTTCGGGCGGACGCGGGATGCCGACGGTCGCCTCCGCCGGGAACTGGCCCCCGGTCGGGTCGATGCGCATCGGCCGCACCTGACCGCCGCCCGCCGGTGGGACGGTGCCGGGTGCTGGTTCGGGCAGAGCAGGACGGACCGGGATTTCGATCTGCTGCGACCACGACTCGGCTTCGGATTCGTTCCGGCTCGCCTGCGACTCGTCTCCCGGACGGCCGGGTTGAGCGGCGTTGGAGCGACCCCGGTTCTCCTGCGACTCGTCCCCGGGACGACTGGCTTGAGCGGCGCTCGCGCGGCCCCAGTTCTCCTGCGACTCATCCCCCGGACGACCGGACTGAGCGGCGCTGGAACGCCCCCAGTTCTCCTGCGACTCGTCTCCCGGACGACCGGACTGAGCG
Organism: Amycolatopsis sp. A1MSW2902; assembly: GCF_017312175.1. NCBI lineage: Bacteria > Bacillati > Actinomycetota > Actinomycetes > Pseudonocardiales > Pseudonocardiaceae > Amycolatopsis > Amycolatopsis sp. A1MSW2902. Next base: position 7,924,810 of record NZ_QJPO01000001.1, on the reverse strand, counting down.
GCGCTCGAACGATCCCAGTTCTCCCGCGACTCATCCCCGGGACGGCCCTGCCCCGCGCCGGGACGGCCCCAGTTCTCCTGCGAATCGTTCCCCTGACGACCGGGCTGACCCGGGTTGAGCCGTGCGGCGGCGGAGCCGGGAGCCGGTTCGCCTCGGAAGCCCGTCCGGTTCTCCTGCGGTTCCTCCCCGGCGCGGCCGGATTGAGCCTGCCCATCGGAACGCGCGCCCCGGAACTCAGGTGCTCCTTCTCCGCCGCGGCCCGACTGGTCCTGGCCCGCGGCGGGAGCGGAGTCGTCGCGGAAGGCGGTCCAGCCCTCCTTGGGCGGCTCCTGCCCCTGCTCGTCCCGCGCGACGACCGGCCGGAACGCCGCCCAGCCCTGGCTGTTCTCGCCCGTTCCCGGCGTTTCGTCCCGGAACGCGGCGAACTGCCCCGGCTTCCCGGCGGGCTCAGCAGGCTCGGCGGCCTGACCGGACTGGAACGGGTTCCACCCCTGCCCCTCGTCCGAAGACCCCGCGCCGGACCCAGCGGGCTCGAACAGCGAGTTCCCCGGCTTCCGCGCGGCCTGCCACGCGGGCGACGACTGCTGCTGCCCACCCTGACCAGGCGAAACATTCGGCTGCGCGCGGACCGTCTGCTCCGCGGACCCCTCCGCGGACGGCCGCGGCGGCTGCTGCGACGCCTGCACCGTCGCCTCGGCATCCGGACGGCCCGCGTTGTCGCCCGGCCTCGGCACCCCGGCCGTGAACCGGGTCGGCCCCTCCACCGGGACCCACGGCGCCTGCGGTTTCGGCTCCTCGGGCCGGGCGGGCATCGACGCACCGCTCATCCGGTCCGCGAGGTTCGACCGGGGCGGTTCCGGCGGCGTGACGGGAGCGTCCGAGGGCGCGTTGAGCCCGGGGACTTCCTCCGGTTCGACTTTGGGCCGGAACCACGATCCCGGCCCGTCGCCCGGTGTGACGTTCGGCACGGAAAGCTGCGCGGTGGCTCCCGCGTCGCGCTTGGGCAGGGGGAGGCGGGAGGTCGCCCGGTCCGCCTGGGACGAGGTGTCCTCGTCGCCCGTGGGCCACCTCGGCTGGTCGTTTTCCGGCACCCACCACTCCTTCTCACCCGCCCCCGGAGGGGCCAAGGTCACATGCCGTCTGGCCTACATCGGCGCGACCGGCCGACGGGGCGTAGTCCACACTAGTGACGTCAACGAGGTCATTAGGTTGCCGCCCACGAGCGCGTGGGACACCGAGATTCGAGAAGCAGCGAGGACGGCCGTGGAATTCGACGTCACGATCGAAATCCCCAAGGGGGAGCGCAACAAGTACGAGGTCGACCACAAGACCGGTCGGATCAAGCTCGACCGGACCCTGTTCACCGCGACCCAGTACCCGGCCGACTACGGGTTCATCGACGACACGCTCGGCCAGGACGGCGACCCGCTCGACGTGCTCGTGCTCGTCCAGGAGCCCACGTTCCCCGGCTGCCTGATCCGCTGCCGCGCGATCGGCATGTTCCGGATGACCGACGAGAAGGGCCCGGACGACAAGGTCCTCGCCGTCCCGACGAACGACCCGCGTCTCGAGCACCTGCGGGACATCCACCACCTGAACGAGTTCCACAAGCTCGAGATCCAGCACTTCTTCGAGGTCTACAAGGACCTCGAGCCGGGCAAGAGCGTCGAGGGCTCGTCCTGGGTGAGCCGCGCCGACGCCGAGTCGGAGATCGCCCGTTCGTACGAGCGCGAGAAGGACCGCCTCGCCAAGGAAGAGATCAACGGCGAAGAGCACCACTGAGGCAACCGAAAAGGGGCCGTCCACCTGCCTGGTGGACGGCCCCTTTTTACTGCTCGCTCAGCCCGCGAGGGCCAGTTCGCCCGCTTCCTGCTCGGCGCGCTGCTCCATGGCCGACTTGTCCGAGAGCGGCTTCTCCCGCAGCAGCCAGACCAGCGCGAACCCGACGGTCAGCACCGCGCCGCCGATCAGGAACACCGTGCTCATCGAGCTGGAGAACCCTTCGAGGATCGGCCGGGCGAGCACCGGGTCGAGGGTCGACAGGAACGAGGTGTCGTTCACGTCGAGCCCGCCGCCCGCCAGCTGCCGGGCGAACTCCGGGTGCTGCGCCAGCGCCGCGGTGTAGGCCGGGGAGGCCATCGCCGAGCGGACCGCCGCCGCGATCCGGTCGCCGACCGTGCTGAACAGGATCGACAGGAACACCGCGGTGCCCGCCGTGCCGCCGATCTGCCGGAAGAAGGTCACCGACGAGGTCGCGACGCCGATGTCGCGGGGCGTGACGTCGTTCGTGGCGGCCAGGGTCAGCGTCTGCATGGTCGAGCCGAGGCCCAGTCCGAGCACGAACGCGATGGCCATGACCACGCCGAGCGCGGTGTCCACTCCGATCATCGAGAACGAGAAGACCGCCGCGGCCATCAGGCCGAGTCCGGCGACCGCGAAGCCCTTGTACCGGCCGGTCCGGGTGATGATCCGGCCGCTGCCGAGGCTCGCGACCATGATCCCGAGGGTGAGCGGCAGCATCTGCAGCCCGGCCTGGGTCGGCGTCGCGCCCTTGACGATCTGCAGGTAGAGCGGCAGCGACATCATCGCGCCGAACATCCCGATGCCCTGGATCACGGTGACCATCGTCGAGACCCGGAACACCCCGCTGCGGAACAGCCGCAGCGGCAGCAGGGCGGCGTCGCCCATCCGGCGTTCCTGGAGGATGAACAGGACCACGCCGAGCGCGCCGACCAGGTACATCGCCAGCGACGCGGGCGAACCCCAGCCCCATTCGCGACCCTGCTCGGCGACGAGCAGCAGCGGCACGAGGCCGACCGTCAGCGCGCCCGCTCCGAGGAAGTCGACCTTCTGGTCGACCCGGGTGTGCGGGAGGTTCAGCACCTTGGTCACCACGACCAGCGCGGCGAGCGCGATCGGGACGTTCACCATGAACACCCAGCGCCAGCCGGTGAGGCCGGCGAACGAGTCGAGTCCGGCGAAGAACCCGCCGACGACCGGGCCGGCGACGCTCGAGACGCCGAACACGGCCATGAAGTAGCCCTGGTAGCGGCTGCGTTCCCGCGGCGAGGTGATGTCGGTGATGATCGCCAGCGCGAGCGACATCAGGCCGCCGGCGCCGAGACCCTGGAACGCGCGGAACGCGGCCAGTTCGTACATCGATCCGGCCATCGCGCTCGCCAGCGAACCGGCGAGGAACAGCGAGATCGCGGTCAGGTACATCGGCTTGCGACCGAAGAGGTCGGACAGCTTCCCGTACAGCGGCGTGGAAAGCGTCGCGGTGATCAGGTAGGCGGTGGTGGCCCAGGCCTGGAGGCTCTGTCCGTGCAGTTCGTCGGCGATGGTCTTCATCGCCGAGGACACGATGGTCTGGTCGAGGGCCGCCAGGAACATGCCGAGCATCAGTCCGGACAGAACCGTGAGGATCTGCCGGTGTGAAAGCCGTCCGTTCGTGGTGGCGCCCCCTTCCGCAGTGGCGGTGTCGCTCATGGTGGTCTCCCTCAGTGCCGTACTAGTTGCTTGTATCTCTCAACTACTTGCTCGCCACAACTGTTCCCGAAAAGCTTGCATTCATCAACCAAATATCGTGTGACGCTAATCTCTCGCCGGGCGATGTCGAGAACGGGCGGACGGCTCCGTCCCTGGCGCGAACGTGGCCGGCAAGGAGCCGCCACCAGCACGGAGGAGAACCACGATGGCCAAGTACCTGCTGCTCAAGCACTACCGCGGCGCGCCGGCTTCGGTGAACAACATCCCGATGGACCAGTGGACGCCCGAGGAGGTCACCGCCCACATCCAGTACATGCGCGACTTCGCCGACCGGCTCGTGGAGACCGGCGAGTTCGTCAGCGAGCAGGCGCTGTCGCCGGAAGGCACGTGGGTCCGCTTCGACGGCGAGGGCCGCCCGCCGGTCACCGACGGCCCGTTCGCCGAGACCAAGGACGTCATCGCGGGCTGGATGATCATCGACGTCGACAGCTACGACCGTGCGATCGAACTGGCCGGAGAGCTCTCCGCGGCTCCCGGAGCGGGCGGCAAGCCGATCCACGAATGGCTCGAACTGCGCCCGTTCTACGGCGTCACGCCTTCGGTGACCGAGTGAACGAGGAGCTGCTGCGGGAACTCGTGCCCGCGGTGATCGGCGTCCTCGTCCGGCGCGGAGCGGATTTCGCGTCGGCCGAGGATGCCGTGCAGGAAGCGCTGATCCGCGCGTTGGACGCATGGCGGGACGATCCGCCGCGCGACCCGAAGGCGTGGCTCATCTCCGCCGCGTGGCGCCGGTTCCTCGACGCCACGCGGTCGGAGTCCTCGCGCCGGGGCCGGGAAGTGGCGATGGACGCCGAGCCGCGGCCCGGTCCGGCGTCCGCGGTGGACGATTCGCTCCAGCTCTACTTCCTGTGCGCGCATCCGTCTTTGACCCCGTCGTCGGCCGTCGCGCTCACGCTGCGCGCGGTCGGCGGGTTGACCACGAAGCAGATCGCGCAGGCGTATCTGGTGCCGGAAGCGACGATGGCGCAACGGATCAGCCGGGCGAAGAAGACGGTCTCAAGCGTGCGGCTCGACGCGCCCGGCGACGTCGCGACCGTGCTGCGGGTGCTGTACCTGGTGTTCAACGAGGGTTACTCCGGCGAGCTCGACCTCGCCGCCGAAGCCATCCGGCTGACCCGGCAGCTCGCGACGGGATTCGACCATCCGGAAGTGGCCGGTCTGCTCGCGTTGATGCTGCTGCACCACGCCCGCCGGGCCGCGCGGACGAAACCCGACGGCAGCCTCGTGCCGCTCGCCGAACAGGACCGCGGGACCTGGGACACCCGGCTGATCGCCGAGGGCGTCGACATCCTCCAGGCGGCGCTGGCCCGCGACCAGCTCGGCGAGTACCAGGCCCAAGCCGCGATCGCCGCGCTGCACGCCGACGCTCTCGCCGCGGAGGAAACCGACTGGGTGCAGATCGTCGAGTGGTACGACGAGCTGCTCGCGCTGACCGACAGCCCGATCGTCCGGCTCAACCGGACGGTCGCGGTCGGCGAGGCGGACGGGCCGCGAGCCGGGTTGAAAGCGCTGGCGGAGCTGGACGACAAGCTGCCGCGATATCGCGCCGTGGCGGCTTACCTGCACGAACGGGACGGAGATCTGGCGACCGCCGCACGGCTGTACAGCGAAGCGGCGGAGAAAGCACCCAACATGGCCGAGCGCGCTCACTTGATCAGGCAGGCGGCGCGGCTCAACAACTCGTGAGCGGCGAAGCCGGTTAGAACCGGCTTCGCCACTCACGACGTCACTCGGCGTAGCCCGGGATCGGGAACGGCTGCAGGAACTCGCGGATCTCGGCGGCGATCGCGTCCAGCGCGCCGTCCTGCTGCGCGGCCGCGGCCGTCACGGTCCGGTCGATCCAGTCCGCGACCTGCACCTGGTGCTCCGGCTTGAGCCCGCGCGTCGTGATCGCCGACGTGCCCAGCCGGATGCCGGACGGGTCGAACGGCTTGCGCGGGTCGAACGGCACGGTGTTGTAGTTCAGCTCGATGCCCGCGCGGTCCAGCGCCTGCGCGGCGGGCTTGCCGGGCACCGCCTTGTTGGTCAGGTCGATCAGGAGCAGGTGGTTGTCCGTGCCGCCGGAGACGAGGTCGTACCCGCGCTCGACCAGCGCTTCGGCCAGCGCCTTGGCGTTCGCGACGATCGTGTGCGCGTACTCGGAGAACGACGGCTGCTGCGCCTCCCCCAGCGCGACCGCGATGGCGGCCGTCGTGTGGTTGTGCGGACCGCCCTGCAGACCGGGGAACACCGCCTTGTCGACAGCCTTGGCGTGCTCGGCGTCGGAGAGGATCATCGCGCCGCGCGGACCGCGCAGCGTCTTGTGCGTGGTCGTGGTGATGACCTGCGCGTGGCCGACCGGCGACGGGTGCGCGCCGCCCGCGATGAGGCCGGCGATGTGCGCGATGTCGGCCACCAGCACGGCGTCGACCTCGCGGGCGATCTCCGCGAACGCCGGGAAGTCGATGGTGCGCGGAATGGCCGTGCCGCCCGCGAAGATCAGCTTCGGCCGGTGCTGGCGGGCGAGGTCGCGGACCTGGTCGAGGTCGACGCGGCCGGTTTCCTTCCGGACGCCGTAGCGGACCGGCGTGAACCACTTGCCGGTCGCGGACACGCTCCAGCCGTGCGTGAGGTGGCCGCCGTCGGGCAGCGCCATGCCGAGCACGGTGTCGCCCGGCTTCGCGAACGCCAGGTACACCGCGAGGTTGGCCGGGGAGCCGGAGTACGGCTGGACGTTCGCGTGGTCGGTGCCGAAGACAGCCTTCGCGCGCTCGATCGCCACCTGCTCGACCTGGTCGATGAACTGCTGGCCCTCGTAGTAGCGCTTGCCCGCGTAGCCCTCGGAGTACTTGTTGGTGAGCACGCTTCCGGTGGCTTCGAGCACCGCCTGCGAAACGTAGTTCTCGGACGCGATCAGGCGGATCTTGTCGTGCTGGCGTTTCGCCTCGTCCTCGACGAGCCCGGCGATCCGCGGATCCGCCGCGGCCAGTGCGGACAGGGCGGGCTGGTGTGTCATGGCGTACTCCGGCTCTGCAGTGGCCCTCACCCAGGCGCGCGGTGCCGGCCTCGTCGTCGCTCCCCGGTGGTGCTCCACCTCTTGAATGGCGCCAGTCGCTGCTGCAGGACGAAGTTTAGTGCACCGCGCCAGGGCCGTCCGGGCAGCGGGAACGGACGGGAGACGGCTCAGACCTGCTCGAGTCCGCCGCGATGGCGCCGGGCGAGTTCCTGGTAGACCGCCGCGTTGTGGTCGACCCACAGCCGCGCGGAATCGGTGAGCTCCACGAACTTCTTCGCCGGGCTGCCCATCGCGATCGTCTCCGGCGGGACCTCGGTGCCGGGCGTGACCGTCGACCCCGCCGCGACGAACGCGCGCGCTCCGATCACCGCGCGGTCGAGCACGGTGGAACCGTTGCCGATCAACGCCTGTTCGCCGACTGTGCAGTCGTGCACGAGGCACTGGTGCCCGACGGTGACGTTGCGGCCGACCTCGGTCATCTCGGGTCCGGAGTGGATCACCGAGTTGTCCTGGATGTTCGCGCCCTCGCGGATGACGATCGGGCCGAAGTCCGCGCGGATCACCGCGCCGTACCAGACCGAAGCGTCCTTCTCGACGGTCACGTTGCCGATCAGGGTGGCGGTGGGGGCGATCCAGGCGTCCGGGTGGACCTGCGGGCTGACGCCGTCCAAGGAGAACAAAGGCATGCCGGGAGCCTAAGCGGCGTCAGCGGTATCCGGCGAAGCAGAGCGCCTCGATGTCGCCGCGGAGGCTCGCGGACGACCGCGGCCGGACGCGTTGCTGCACCACCGCGCCGAGCAGATAGCTCAGCAGCGCGCGGGCACGGGCGCGCGGATCGTCGACGTCGAGCGGGGCGAGGAGTTCGGCGAACAGTTCGGTGATCGAGGTGAGCATCGCGTCGATCGCCTGCGGATGCTGCGCGCGGCCCGCCGCGATCCAGTACTCGAACCAGAGGAACGCGCCGCGCGGACGGTCGGCGAATTCGGCGAGGTAGGCCTCGGTCACCGCGAAAAGCCGTTTGCGCGGGTCGGAGTGCTTGTCCGCGACCTTGCGCAGCCCAGCGGCGAAAGTGTTGATGTGCGCGGCCATCGCCCGGTCGATGAGCACGTCGATGTCGGCGAAGTAGTAGTGGATCGCGCTCTTGGTGAGCGGCCCGGCTTCGGCGATCGCGCGTACCGTGCAGCCGGCGAGCCCTTCGCGGGCGAGGACCTTGCGAGCGGCTTCGACGATCAGTTCCTGTTTCTGCAACTGGTTGGGCGACAGCTGGGTGCTGCGACCGGGTACGGCGCTCACGGTGATCCTCGTTACGTTTGTCAGGACGGCAGCCCTGAATCCTAGGCCAGTCGTCCCAACGTCTTCCGGCGGGTGAAAAACCGGATTGGCCACCCCGGTCCGCGCAGCGGACAATGCCCGGCATGGTGATCTCAGGGGACAAGGGGCTCAGCGAGGCGGCGCGCCGTCAGCTGGAGAAGGAAATCGCGGATCTGCGCGCGCAACGCGAGGCGCTATCGCCGCAGCCCGGCGAGCAGGAACGCACGGGGGACGCCGCCGACCAGGCGGACGTGATCGACCGCGCCGAGGCAGCGGCGCGACTGGACCGGCAGATCGCCGACGTCACCGCGAAGCTGGAGCACGGCGCGTACGACAGCTCGCTGCTTCCCGACGGCACGCGGGTTTCGCTGCGTTTTTCCGACGGTGACGAGGAAGAGTTCACCGTGGTGACCCTTCCCGGCGAGGACGCGGACGCGATCACCTCGGACAGCCCGCTGGGCCTCGCGCTGGCCAACGCGAAGGCAGGCGAGGAAATCAGCTACCGCACCCCGCGCGGGCAAGCCACCGCGACGGTGCTGAAGCTGACCCCGCCCGCCAACTGACCACAGAGGACAGACAGTGGCCGCCCCGGTTTCCGGGGCGGCCGCTGTTATTTGTCGGCGTTGGCCACCGTTTCGGCCTGATAGGCGAACACGCCGTCGGTCTCGACCGCGACGTGCCAGCCGCCGCAGTCCGTGTCCATCCGCTTGTGCTCGCCCGCCGGCCACCAGTCCGCGGTGAGCGTCGGCGCTTTCGCCTCGGCCTTTCCCGGCTTGCACAGCGCAGGCAGGCCGGAGGGACCTGGTTGGTAGCGCAGAATCCGTTCCGAACCGGTGGTGCGGATCAGCTCGGTGACCGACTTCGCGTCGTCGGGCACCCATGACGGGAGCCGGGCGTCCGCGTTGGCTTTGCCCTGCTTTCCGGTGTCGTAGGAAACCGCCTTCACGTGGCCGTTCGACTTCTCCTCGACCGAGGCGCCGAGCCCGCACGACGCGACCGTGGCCAGAGCCGCGATCCCGGTCGCGGCCAGTATCGCCTTGTTCCGCACGCTGTTCATGGCTTCCAGTCAACCGAGACCGGCGCGCCCCGCCCTCGTTCTTCCGGCCCTTTGCCGCTGGCCAGTCGGCCGACTCCGTCCCTCACATGAGTGAAATCGCGGGTCATTCTTCCCCGTCGAGATGAGCCCGCAGCGCTGCGAGCGGACCGTCCCAGTCCCGCGCGAGCGCCGCGAGGAACTGCTGCGCGACCCGCATCGGCGCGGAATCGAGCCGGTACCGCACGCGGCGGCGCTCACCGGGTTCAGCGGCGACCAGCCCGGCGTCGGACAGCAGGCCGAGGTGCTTGGCGATTGCCTGCCGCGTGATCGGAAGCCGCGCCGCCAGGTCCGTCGCGGTCGCCGGACCGCGTGCGGCCAGCTCGGCGAGGATCGCGCGCCGGGTCGGATCGGCGAGCGCGGCGAATACCTGCTCGGCGACCGCTTCGGAGTCAGCTGCCATCGAGACTGGCCGCCAGCTCGTCCAGTTCGCGCGCCCAGCCTTCGACGTGCGAACGGTAGGTCGCCGGGTACTGGCCGTCCGGCAGTTGCGCGAACCCGGATTCGACCACGGTGAGCCGGGTCCCGCCGCCGTCCGCCCGCAGCGTGAACTCGACGTACGTGCGCCGCGGGTCGTCCTCCGGCATCCCGTCGACCTGCCAGGTGAAACCGAACACCGCGGGCTCCTCGACGCGCTCGACCCGGATCTCGGCAGCGCGGTCGCCGATCCACGCGACCCGTCCGAGCCCGCCCGGACGCAGGTCGATCTCGGCCTCGTCGCCGAACCAGGCGCTCAGGCCGTCCGCGGTGGTCAGCGCCGTCCACACCCTCGCGGGCGGCTGCGCCAGCTCGACCGTCCGCTCGATGCGGTCGGGAAACCCCATGTCGTGCTCCTTCCGGACCGAGCCTAGGCAACCACACCCCATTGACGCAACCGAATGGTTGCCATAGTGTTGCAACCGTTCAGTTGCACTACTTGGCGAAAGGAAGACCGATGAACTCCTTCACCACCGAGCTGACCGTCGACCGCACCCCCGAAGAGGTCTTCGCCGCGGTCACCGACGTCCGAGCCTGGTTCAGCAAGACGATCACCGGCACGGCGACCGCCGTCGGCGACGCGTTTTCCTTTGTGGACAAGGGAATCCCGTCGACCCGGATCCGTGTCACGGAGCTCGTGCCCGGCCGCCGCGTCGCTTGGCACGTCGAGGACGCGTACGTCGCCTTCACCGACCAGCCGGACGAATGGACCGACACCCGGATGAGCTTCGACATCTCGCCAGGCCCGAAGGGGACGACGTTGCGCTTCACGCACCACGGCCTCACTCCGGACCAGGCTTGCTACCGCGAGTGCTCGCGCGGCTGGACGAGCTGCGTCAACACGAGCCTGCACGCGCTGCTGACGACTGGCGTCGGCGAGCCGATCCCGGAATCCGCTGCCCCGCAACGCAGCTAGGGAAGCTGAAGGTCGGAGGCGTCACGCTTGGCGTGCATCTCCCACAGTGTCTCCGCGATGTCGGCCGGGTCGATCTCCGGAAACTCAGTGTTGGGTTCGAGGGCACCGGACAGCAGGGCGGAATGGACGGCGCTGCCCCTGATCATGGCTCCGATCTGGAGTGTCGCCGCATGCACGCCGTGCGGCGAGATTTCCGCTGACAGGCTCTGGATGTAGTTGCGGGTCGCCGCCATCGCCGGCCCGATGCCGCTCAGGACAGGCGCGGGCTGCGTCGCCGAGACACTCTGGCTGATCAGGATGCTGCCTTCGCCGCGGTCGCGCAGCTCCCCCAAAACCGCCTGGACCAGAGCGATCGGGGTCAAGAAATACAGCTCGAGAAGCTGCTGCATGACTGCCGGGGTCAAGTCGGCGGCGGGAGTGAAACCGTTCAGGTCCAACGGCGAGTACGCCACCGCGTCGATCCGCTCGAAGCGGCCGCGGATCTCGTCGACCAACGCGGGAATCTCCGCCGGACGCGCCAGATCCGCCGGGAACGCCGCGGCTTCGATGCCCTCCGCGGCCAGTTGATCAGCCAAGGCCGCGAGCCGTTCGCGGTTGCGCGCGACGAGGGCGATCCGGAAGCCCTCGCCGCCGAAGCGCCGGGCGATCGCGGGACCAAGGCCGGTGCCAGCACCGAGCAGGACCAGGGTTTTCGACACGGAACCTCCATAAGTTGATGGCGGTCTCAACTTTGGCGCCAAGTTGAGACCGTTGTCAACTTTCTCGTCCGCACCTACGATGACCTGGTGAAAACGGAGGGGAAGCCCACGCTGCGCCGAGACGCCCGCCGCAACCAGGAACGGCTTCTCGCCGCGGCGGCGGACGCCTTCCGGGAGAGGGGCCTGACGGTGCCGCTGGAGGAGATCGCGCAGCGGGCGGGCGTCAGCGCCGGGACTCTGTACAACCGCTTCGGCGGACGGGAAGCGCTGATCGACGCGGTGATGCCGGAACTGGCCGCCGAGCGGATGGACGAGGCGATGCGCCGGGCGGAGGCGGTCGACGACCCGTGGGAATCGTTCGTCACCTACGTGACCGTGCTGTGCGAACAGCAAGCCGACGACCCCGCGTTCCGCGACGCGATCAGCAGGCAACTCCAGGACGCGCCTGAACTGACCGCGCGCTGCACGGCCGAACTCGCAAAGTCGGTCCGGCTGCTCGAACGCGCGCAACGGTCCGGGACGCTGCGCGCGGATGTCACGTCCGACGATCTGATGCTGCTGATCTTCACGAATGCGCTGATCGTGCGCGAGACCGTTGAGGCAACCCCGGACGCGTGGCGGCGCATGCTCTCGTTCAGCCTCGCCGGACTGCGCGCCGATTGTGGTAGCCAGGAAGCATGCGAAGATCTTTTTCCCTCAGGGGAATCTCATGAACGATGACGTTTCCCAGAACCTCGTCGTCTTCCGGATCAAAGGCCTCCCCGAACCGGTGCTGGCCAGCGCGCCCACCCAGGCCGAGGACGCGGTCGAGCAAGCGTGGGCGAGCATCCGGCAGCAGCACAAGGTGCGCGGGTCCGCGGTTTTGGCCGTGTACAGCGAATGGCAGCCCTCCGCGGCCGATCAGAAATTCATGGCCAAGAATTTCCGGAAGGCCGAGTGCACCTACAGTTTCTCCCGGCCGGGTCCCGGTGAATGGGACCGCGCCTTCGCCGAAGCCCGCGCCGTAATGGCCGAAACCGAGCAGCGGAAAAGCGCCGAGGAGATCCTGCCGATCCTCTGGAGCGCGTCCTCGCCGCGCGCCGAACTGCTCGAGGCACTGCCGCACCGCCCGCTCGTGCCCGGCAAGGTGTCGGTCGCGCTGGCGGTGGTGTCGCGGACCCCGGAGGGCAAGATCGGGATGCAGCACATCACCCGGCACGAGCAGGAGCAGATGGGCGCGCCGCTCGAGAAACTGTTCGACGTCGGGTTCGGCGCCCTGGTCCGCGGGCTGAAGTTCGAGGTCCGCAGTTCGGGCGAGGACGTGCTGGTCTCGCTGGCCAGGGAGAACCAGCTGGCGGCGTCCGCGCTCGCGCTGCCCGATCTGCATGCCCAGCTGTCGCCGCACCTCGGGACCGGAAACCTGATCGTCGGCCTGCCGTGCCCGGACGAGATGTACGTCGCCAGGGAGGGCTCCGACATGGCGGACACCGTCCGGAAGCAGGTGCTCGCTTCGCCGTACGAGACGACGGAACTGGTCCCGTCCGTCCTGCGGCTCGGGTCCGGCGGGCTGGAGCTGCTCGCCGAACGGAGCTAACTCCCCTAACGGGTGAATCTCGGGATTGCCTGCCGAACGAATCAGGCCCCGTCCGAGGTGTCTCGGACGGGGCCTGATTCGTGGAGCCGCCTGGGGGAATCGAACCCCCGACCTATTCATTACGAGTGAATCGCTCTGGCCGACTGAGCTAAGGCGGCATGCCGCTGTGCGACGGTCATCAGTGTAGCGGAGGCGTGGTGCGTCACCTTGCGGGGGCCGCGTCGTTAGGCTCCTATGACTTCGGTCTCACCCCCCGACCCGGCGATCCACTGGAGGACCCGGCACATGCAGCGAAGACTGCCCCGTGCGCTGGCGGTACCCGCAACTGCCGCGTTGCTGCTGCTCCTGGCCGCGCCGGCCGGTGCGCAGGAGATTCCCACGACGCCGATTCCGCAGCCGAACAACCCCTCGCAGCCGCCCGCGTCGGCGCCCATCGGGCCGCAGCCGCTCGGGCACGCGGTGGGCGACGCGGGCACCGCGCTCGGCGTCCTGCGGCTGCTGCCGAACTCGGTCACCACGAGCACGATCCTTCCGGGCTTCGGCCAGACGCTGCCGAAGCAGTCCGCGCTCGAGGCCGGCATGGGCCTGTCCAGCGCGTCGGCGAACTCGGAGGCCTACCTGGCCTACGAGAAGTCGATCGCGCAGTCGTCTCCGTTCGGGCTGGCCGTCGGGGGCCAGGCTCCGCAGACGCCGGGCAGCCTCGTGCAGACCGCGCTTCCGGACAACCCGAAGGAGATCAGCGGGGGCCTGAACGCGCCGCCGAACCCGCTGCTCAACGTCGGGCTGCTGAACGGCACCGCGCACGCCCGCTGGAGTGAATCGCTCGGCCCGTGCGTGGACACGATCGCCGACGCCAGCACGTCCGTCGCGAGCCTGTCGCTGCTGAACGTCATCCCGACGCTGCCGCAGGTCCCGCTGCTCGGCAGCGGCGGACTGAAGCTGCCGGACGGCACCCAGCTCGCGCAGGGCTTCGACCCGAAGAGCGGGCTGCAGAGCCTCGGCGGCCTGCTGCCCGGCAGCGGCCAGACTCCCGCGACGGGCACCGGTTCGCTGCTGAGCCTGCCGAACACGCTGTCGTCGCGGTCGCAGGTCAAGCTCGTCGACATCCCCGGTTCGAAGAACAAGGCGGTGCAGTCGAGGTCCACGCTGCAGGCGGCGGACATCAACATTCTCAAGGGCACCCCGCTCGAGCTGAACCTCAAGGTGGCCAGCCAGCCGACGCTCACCGTCACCTCCACCGGCGACGCGAAGACGTCCAAGGTCGACTACCAGGCTCCGGTGATCACCATCGCCGCCGGCGGCAAGACGCTGTACACGCTCGACGCGGCGCACCCGACCAAGGACATCCCGATCGGCCTGCCGCTCGCACCGCTGAGCCAGCAGTTCGGCGCGCTGGACAACGTGCCGGTGGTCGGCGGCCTCGTCGCCACCGCGACGAAGGGCTTGCAGCAGCTCGGCGACACCACCGGGAAGGTGCTCGACCTCGGCGTGCTGCGGCTGAGCATCGCGAACCTGGACCAGAAGCAGTCCGAGGCGACCACGCCGTTCAAGGGCTACCAGATCGGCGCGGCCGCGCGGCTGCTCGACCTCCAGGTGCTACCGACGCAGAAGCTCAAGGAGCTGCTGCCGACGCAGGCAGGCGACAACCTGCCGTCGTCGCTCGCGCAGCTGTCGCTCGGCGAGCAGATCGCCCGCGCGTACGCCCCGACCGGCGGCGTCGTGTGCGGTTCGACGACGACTCCGCCCGCCCCGCCGCAGGGCGGTGCCGCACCGGCCGGTCCGGTGAAGCACCTGGCCTACACGAACGGCGCGTACGACACGGTGCCGCTGTTCTGGGCGGGTACGGCGATGCTGCTGCTCGGCGTCGTGATGGTGGCGGCGTTCCCGAACCGGCGGCGTCCCGCGCTGGTCCTGAAGCGGCCGACCGGCGGTCCGGACACGCCGTTCAAGCCGTCGCCGCATCCGCGCGACTGACGCGCTAGGCAAATGAGAACGGCCCCCTCGCTGCTGGCGAGGGGGCCGTTTTCGTTAACGGGTCTGGGTCAGCCTTGGCGAAGCGTGGTGACCATGGCTTCGACCGCGATCCGCGGCTTCACGTTCAGCCCGATCGCCTCGCGGCATTCCAGGACGGCTTCCAGGCGGCGCATCGTCGATTCCAGCGACCAAGCCGCCGCGGCCGAGTTGATCTGCTCGGCGTGGTCAGGATGCGTCAGCGTCGCACCGGAACGCGAGGTCGTCACGAGCACGTCGCGGTAGAACCCGGCCAGATCCACCAGGGCGATGTCGAGCGTGTCGCGCTGGGTTCGCGTCGCGCGGGACTTCTGGCGCTTCTCCAGCTGCTTCACCGCGGCCTCTGCGGCACGCTTCGCTCCGGCGACGCCCTTTCCGGTGCCGTCGCCGCCCATCGCGGTGCGCAGTTCGGAGCGTTCCTGCTCGTCGCGGCCCTTGCTTTCCTCGCCCGCGTCCGCTTCCGCCGCGCTGATCAGCTGGTCGGCGCTGGTGAAAACGTCGTCCGGACGGCGCAGTCCGAGCGGAATCCGCAGCACGGTGGCGCGACGCTGGCGAGCGGCTTCATCAGTGGCGAGGCGGCGCGCGCGGCCGACGTGGCCGTTGCACACCGCTGCGGCCCAGTTGGCACGCTCGGGCTCGACGCCGTCCCGGGAGATCAGCACCTGCGCGATCGCCTCGGCGGGCGGGGTGCGCAGCGGGACCAACCGGCACCGCGAACGGATGGTGACCGAGACGTCCTCCGGGTGATCCGAGGGCGCGCACAGCAGGAAAACGGTGCGGGCGGGCGGTTCTTCCACGGCCTTGAGCAGCGCGTTCGAAGCGCCCTCGGTGAGCCGGTCGGCGTCCTCGATGATCACGACCTGCCACTCGCCGGTCGTCGGCCGGCGCGCCGCCGCCTGCACGAGCGCGCGCATCTCGGCGACCGAAATGGACAGTCCTTCCGGGACGACGAGCCGCACGTCCGCGTGGGTGCCGGCCATCGTCGTCCGGCAGCCGGGGCAAGCGCCGCAACCGGTTCCGGTGCTGCACTGCAGGGCCGCGGCGAACGTGCGCGCGGCGACCGAACGGCCGGAGCCGGGCGGTCCGGTCAGCAGCCAGGCGTGCGTCATCGCCGCTGGCGCAACGGGTTCCCCGGCCACGATCTTGGCCGCCGCGGCCGCCGCGGTGGACAGCGTTTCCACGGCAGGCTCCTGGCCGACAAGCTCAGTCCAGACGCCGATCGGGGTCGTCACCGATCCTCCACTTTGGACACTACGGGCAGTGCGTCCGCGCCGTTCTGCGTCGCTTCCGCTTCGGCGGCCGCCGCCTCGGCGACGTCCGCGACAGCCGCGTCCTCGGGCTCCTCCTCCGGCGGTTCCGCGGGGGCGAGCCCGGCGAGCGAGCCGACGAAGACCGACTGGACGGCACCGCGGACGCGACCCGCGACGTCGCCGTCGGAGCCCTCGGCGTCGACCACCACGTACCGGTCCGGGTCGGCGGCGGCCATCTCGGCGAGCAGCTTCTGCACCCACAGCCGGTCCTTCAGCGGCGGCTGCGGGTCGTCCGGGTGCTCGGAGTCGAGAAGCACGGTGAGGTCGGGGCGGAGCCGTCCGGTGGCCCAGTCGACCAGGCCTTCCAGCTCGTCGCGGTCCAGCTCGCCCGCCGCGGACAGCGACGCGAGCGGGGAGTCGACGAAGCGTTCCATGACGACGACGGACCCGGCGTCGAGCGCGGGCTGGATCTGGCGTTCCACCAGTTCGGCGCGCACGGCCGCGGCGACGAGCGCCTGCGCCCGCACCCCGGTGAGGGCAGCGTCCGAGACGAGGGTGCGGAAGCGCTGTTCGCCGAGGGCCGGGTCGGAGGTGAGGACGACCGGCCGGGTGCCGGTGCCGAGCCAGCGCGCGAGGCGAGCGGCCTGCTCGGCGGTGTTGACCGCGGTGGTGCCCTCGATGGCGATCAGGAAGCCGTTGACGCGGCGCGGGTTGCGACGCAGCGCGTTGCGCAGGTCGCTGAAGATTTTCTCGGTGCGCCGCTCGTCCATCTGCCGGTACGCGATGATCCCGAGCAGCACCGCGAGCAGGCCGCCGCCGAGGATGACCGGACGGGTGCCGTCGACGATGATCGGCGTGCCGAACAGGTTGACGTTGCGCTGCCGGACCAGGCCGATCAGCACCGGCGTGACCACCGTCGCGCCGAACAGCACGATCTTGAGCATCGCCTGGTAGATCGCGTTGATCCGGCCGCGGATCGCGTCCTCGACGCGGGAGCCGATGATCGTGACGCCGGTGAGGAAGGCGGTGCCGGCGCAGATGCCGACGAAGGCGACCGCGCCGACCGAGATCGCCAGGTGCGGCGACAACGCGACGACGCCGAGCGCGAGCCCGGCGAGGACGATCGAGATGCCGAACAGCCGGTCGTGCGGGAGCCGGTGCGCGAGCTTCGGAGCCAGGGCCATGCCGAGAGCCAGGCCGATGAAGACGGCCAGCATCAGCAGGTTGAACGCCGCGTCGCCGCCGAGCAGCGACGACGAGTACGGCTTGGCCGCGCCGATGACCGCGCCACCGGCCGCGAACGCGCCGAAGGCACCGATCAGCAGGCCGCGGACGATCGGCGTGCTGCGGACGAACTTCAGCCCGTCGCGCATCATCGCGCCGAAGCCGAACTTCTCCTCGTCGGCCCGCTTGACCTTCTGCTGCGGCAGCGAGTGGACGTCGCGCAGGGACAGCTCGGGGATGCGGGTGGCGACGAGAATGCCGCTGATCAGGTACAGCAGGCCGGTGATGACGACGACGACCTTGGCGATGTACAGGTCGACGCCGGGGCCCTGGAACAGGTGGAACGTGGAGTTCGCGCCCTGGATCAGCGCGTTCGCCCCGGCGGCGGTGATGACGGCGAGGCCGTAGGTCATCACCATGCCGAGCTGGTTGGCGGTCTCGACCTGCTCGGGGCGGCGCAGCAGGTTCGGCACCGCCGCGTCCTTGGACGGGATCCACATGATCGAACAGCAGCCGACCAGGAAGTTCGCCACGAACAGCCACCACGGCGCCCCGACGACGGCGATCGAGAGCAGGAACCCGCAGCGCAGCAGGTCGCAGACGACCATGATCTTGCGCCGGTCGAACCGGTCCGCGAGCAGGCCGCCGACCGGCGCGAAGAGCAGGCCGGGCAGCAGCGCGGTGACGATGACGCCGACGAACGCGTAGTTCTGCGCGGAGTAGTTGTCGAGGAGTTTGGTGCTCAGGCTGGTGAGGTTCAGCAGGTTCAGCCAGTCGGCGACACTGCACAGATACGTGACGCCCCACAGCCGACGGAACGGTTTGATCGCCAGCACCCGGCGGGCCCGATGGATCGTGGACGTCCCGCCCGATCCGCCCGGGCCGGTGCCAGGCACCGACCGTACGCCCTCGCTGATACGCCCACCCCACTTGTCACGGCGGAGTCAGGCGACCCCGGCGGATCCCCCGACCGTGTAGCAGCCAGGGTAGTCCCGCCGCGCACGGGAGGAGGGCACGCCCCGTGATATCCGAGGTCAGCGAGTGTCAGCCGAACAGCCCCTTCACACTGCTCACCAGGCTAGCGATGAGCTCGATCGCCACGATTCCGAACACGATGAGCAACACCACAGCGAGCACCACGCCCGCCGTGCTGCTGGACGGACGCCCGAAGCTGGGCATGCTGAGCGAGGGCATCCCACGCCGGCTCTGCCGCTCGGCGAGCTCTTCCTCGATGTCGTCGTCAGCGATCTCGGTAACCCGCTTCGGCCGAGGCCGGGGCACCTTTTTCAGCAGCTGAGGAGCCTTGGTCGGCCAGGTCCGCTGCCGCGGCAGCAACCCGAGCGGAACCAGATCCGGCCGGTCGGAAGGCGGAATCGGATTCGGCGTCTTGACGACTTCTTTTTTCTTGGCTTCCTCTTTGAGCGCGGCCTCGACCATCCGCTTGACCTCTTCGGGGTCATGCTGAACCGGCTTAGCGGTCGGCAGCGGCCGGGGCGCGCGGTTGGACGCCATCTCGAACCCGGACAACGGATCGGAGAACCGCTCGCCCCCGACCTCGCCGACGTCACCGGCCAACGTCCCGTCCCGGTCAGGCCCGGAGGCGGGAAAAAACGGAGTCCCGTCGCTCGTGCTCATGGTGACCACCTCACTACGGAATGTCCGCCGAGTCCAGTGTCGGCGAGAGTACCGGTCCCCGCATCCACCCAATGGCCGCAGAACCACTACTGCCCGCGCCCGGGGGAAGGCGCGCCACCCGGACCAGTGACCGCCTGCGGACGGGCTCGGGAGGGGTTTTGGCGGCGGAAACTGTGGCCTCCGGCGGTGGTGGAGCGGGGTTGATTTTAGGGGGGCAAGGCTGACTGGCTGTAGGGGCTGAATGGCCGGTGGGCAGGCAGGGGCGTGCGGTCCGCGGCCGAACCGGTTGGCCTGGCCGACCTGGTAGCCAAGCCGACAGGGCCGCCCGAGCACGACCGGACCGCCCACGCCCAGCCGGGCCACGCCGAGCTGACCCGCGCCCGGGCCCTCCCGAACACGACCGACCGCGCCGAGCCCAGCTACCGCATCGGACTCAGCCGGACTCACCCGCCCAAGACCAGCCCAGCCCCCTCACACCCGGTCAAGCATGGCTGCGCACCGCCTCCACGATCCAAGCCTCCGCGGTCCCCCGGGTAGCCGGAGACCACGTCACCACCCATCCGCCTCTGCCTCCTCCTCGCGGGGCGGCTCGGAACTGGTACCTCCCTTGATCGTTGTCCACCAATCCGAACGCGCCGTGCGGATACTCCGCCAGCACCGCGTCCCGCACCGCCAGGTCCACCAGCACCGTTCCCTGCCGGGGCCGGGCCACGGCTTGCCGGATGACGTCCAGGTCTCCCCACGCCTCCCGTGGGATCAGGCCGCTGTCGTCCGTTTCGATGCGCACGGCGGGGCCGGGGCCGGGCGGGCGCTCGGGCAGGCCGTCGAACACCCATCCCGGCAGTGCGCTGAGCATTCCGGACCGCAGCCGCGCCCGGCGGCCCAGTTTGCTCATCACCGTGGTGAAGTCCTCGTCTCCGAAGAACCGCACCTCCCACGGCTCCTCGCTCGCCGGGAACACCCCGGTGACCACTCCCCGGATGAACCCGCCGCGCAGCACTCGATACAGCTCGACCGCCTCGGCGGTCACCTCCCCGTCCGCGGCGAGGCCGAGCGCGGCCATCCCGGCGACGAAGCGCGTGTACTGCTCCACCTCTTCGGCCAAGCCTGCGCCGAGCATCGGCCCGAACGACCGCCGGACCTCCTCGGCGAGGCTCAGTCCCGAAGCCGCTCCGGCGGGCTCCTCCTCGGCCAGCACGGGCGGCACCTCGAAATGCGGGTCGTAGAACTCCATCACCGAAGGCCGCTGCGGCATCTCGGCCCGCAGCGGTCCGATGACCTCGTCGATGACGTCGAAGACGACGGGTGCTGAACTGCTCACCCCGTCATTGAACACCCTGGTACCGACAATTTCTCGAACTTTTGTTCGAGTCAACCCATCCGTGCGCCGAGCGGTCGGTCAGCGCCGCGACACCGGCTCGCTGACACGCATCGTGGGCGCGAGAAAACCGACCGTGACCACGAGGGCGCCGACCACGGCGAGCGTCCAGTGCAGGCCGATCCCGCCGCTCAGGCCGCTGACCAGCACCGGACCGGCGAGGAACCCGAGGTACCCGCACGCCGCGACGGCCGCGATCGCCCGGCCCGGCGCTTCCGGCTGCTTGCGTCCGGCCGCGCTCCACGCGAGCGGCACCATCCCGGACACGCCGAGCCCGACCACGGCGAACCCCACCACCGCGACCACCGGCACCGGAACCGCGACCACCAGCAGGAACCCGGCGACCGTCACCGCCGTAGCGACCCGCATGAACAACACCGCACCAACGCGCTCGACGACCCGGTCGGCCACCGTGCGCACCGCGATCATGGTGATCGAGAACGCGAAGTAGCCCAGCGACGCGACAGCCGCGCTCGCCGTGGTGACCTCCCGGAGGTAGACCGCACTCCAGTCGTTCACCGTGCCTTCCGCGACGAACCCGCAGAACGCGATCACGCCCAACGGGATCAATGCCTTGCTGGGCAAGGCAAACGCCGCCTCGCCCTGTCCGCGATCAGCACCCGGCAAGAACTGCGTAGCGGCGAAGATCCCGAGCACCAGCAGCACGGCACCAGCACCGGTGAAATGCGCTTCGACCGGCACCCGCCAGACTTCCATCAGCGCCGCGAGACCCGAGCCCGCCAGTCCGCCGATGTTCCAGAACGCGTGGAACCCAGCGAAAATTGGCCGTCCGTAAGCCTCTTCGACGCGCGCGGCGTGCGCGTTCATCGAGACGTCCAGCAGGCTGTTGCCCACTCCGAGCACGACGAGCGCGGCGACGAACAGCGGCGCGTCCGGCGCGAAGGCGACGAGCGGCAAACCGCCGCACAAGACCGTGGCCCCGAAGAGAACCCCGCGCCGACTGCCGATCTTCGTGATCAACGGTCCCGCCGCCAGCAAGGCGACGACCGAACCGGCGGCGAGCCCGAAAAGGCCGATTCCGAGCTCGCCGGCGCTGAGGCCGAGTTTTCCTTGTACCGCAGGAATTCGAGCCGCCCACGAAGCGAACGCCGCACCGCACACCGCGAATACCACGGAAACCGCGGCACGCGCGCGCTGTGTCTCCCCCATCCATCCCCCTGACACGAGAAAGGGCCACCCGGAGTTTTCCAGGTGGCCCTTCAGATCCTCGTTACTTCGACTTCGTCGCGGTGCTGCTCCGCTTCGCCGGCGCCTTCTTCGCAGTAGTCGACTTCGCAGTGGTCGACTTCGCCGCCGCCGACTTGGTCGTAGTCGACTTCGTCGCGGTGGACTTCGCCGGCGCCTTGCGCGTCGTCCGCTTCTTCGGCGCCGGGCCCTTCGCGCGCTTCTCCGCCAACAGCTCGGCGGCGCGCTCCGCGGTGAGTTCCTCGATGCTGTCGGACTTCCGCAGCGTCGCGTTGTACTCGCCGTCGGTCACGTACGGGCCGAAGCGGCCGTCCTTGACCACCATCGGCTTGCCCGACACCGGGTCGTCGCCGAGTTCCTTCAGCGGCGGACGCGCGGTGGCCGACCGGCCGCGCTGCTTCGGCTCCGAATAGATCTTCAGCGCCTCTTCCAGCGTGATCGAGAACAGCTGGTCCTCGGTCTGGATCGACCGCGAGTCCGTGCCCTTCTTCAGGTACGGCCCGTAGCGCCCGTTCTGCGCGGTGATCTCGTCGCCCGACTCCGGGTCCTTGCCCACGACGCGCGGCAGCGAAAGCAGCTTCAGCGCGTCGTCGAGCGTGATCGTCTCGATCGACATCGACTTGAACAGCGAGCCCGTACGCGGCTTCGGCAGCTTCGCCTTCGCGGCCTTCTTCTGCGCCGCCGTCGCGTCCTCGGGCAGCTCCGGCTCAGGCAGCAGCTCCGTGACGTACGGGCCGAAGCGGCCTTCCTTCGCCACGATCTCGTGCCCGCTGACCGGGTCGGTGCCCAGCACGCGACCTTCCTGCGGCGTCGCGAAGAGCTTCTCCGCGATCTCCGCCGTCAGCTCGTCCGGCGGCAGGTCTTCGGGCAGGTTCGCGCGCTGCGACTCGCCGTTGACCTCGCGCTCCAGGTACGGCCCGTAGCGGCCGACGCGCACCACGACCTGGTGCCCTTCGGCGTCGCTGAACATCGGGATCGAGTTGATCTCGCGCGCGTCGATGCCCTCGACGCTGCCGTCGACCAGCTTCTTCAGCCCGCCGAGCCGGCCGACCGAACCCTCGACGCCGAAGTCACCGCCGAAGTAGAACTTCGACAGCCATTCGACGCGGTGCTCGTCACCGCTGGCGATGCGGTCCAGCTCGTCCTCGAGACCGGCGGTGAAGTTGTAGTCCACCAGCCGTTCGAAGTGCCGCTCCAGCAAGCCGATCACCGCGAACGCGACCCACGACGGAACGAGGGCGGAACCCTTCTTCCAGACGTAGCCGCGGTCTTGGATGGTCTTGATGATCGACGCGTACGTCGACGGGCGGCCGATGCCCAGCTCTTCCAGCTTGCTGACCAGGCTCGGCTCGGAGTAGCGCGCCGGCGGCGACGTGGAGTGGCCGTCCGCGGACAGCTCGGGCGCAGTCAGGCCCTGGTCCTTGACCAGCACCGGAAGCCGGCTCTGCTTGTCGTCGGCCTCGCCGCCTGCTTCGGAGTCGACTGCCTCGACGTATGCCTTCAGGAAGCCGGCGAAGGTGATCGTGCGGCCCGAAGCGGCGAAGGTGCACTCCTCGCCGGTCGTGGCGGTGCCGATGATGCGCACCGACATCGTGGTGCCCTTCGCGTCCGCCATCTGCGACGCGATCGTGCGCTGCCAGATCATCTCGTAGAGCCGGAACTCGTCGGTGTCCAGCTCTTTCGCGACCTGGCCCGGCGTACGGAAGACCTCGCCCGACGGACGGATCGCCTCGTGCGCTTCCTGCGCGTTCTTCACCTTGCGCGTGTACTGGCGCGGCGACGGCGAGACGTACTCCTTGCCGTACAGCTGCGTTGCCTGGCTTCGCGCGGCCGTGATCGCCGACTCCGACAGCGTCGTGGAGTCGGTACGCATATAAGTGATGTAACCGTTCTCGTACAGCTTCTGCGCGACCCGCATCGTGCGCTCGGAGGTGAAGCGCAGCTTGCGGCCCGCCTCCTGCTGCAGCGTCGACGTCATGAACGGCGCGTACGGCTTCCGCGTGTACGGCTTCTCTTCGACGCTCGCGACCTTGAAGTCGCGGTTCTGCAGCCCCTGGGCCAGCGCCCGGGCGTCGGACTCGCCGAGCACGCGGATGTCCGCGGTGTTGCCCTTGAGCTGACCGTTGGAGTCGAAGTCCCGACCCGTCGCGAGGCGCGCACCGTCGACCGCGATGAGCCGCGAGGGGAACGTACGCGGCGAAGCGTCTTCGCCAGCGTCCATGGTCGCCGAGATGTCCCAGTACGACGCCGAGGTGAAGCGCATCCGCTCGCGCTCGCGCTCCACGACGATCCGCGTCGCCACGGACTGCACGCGGCCCGCCGAGAGCTTCGGCATGACCTTCTTCCACAGCACCGGCGAGACCTCGTAGCCGTAAAGCCGGTCGAGGATGCGGCGGGTTTCCTGCGCGTCGACGAGGTCGGCGTCCAGCTCGCGGGTGGCCGCGGCGGCGGCCTGGATGGCCTGCTCGGTGACCTCGTGGAAGACCATCCGGCGCACCGGGACCTTGGGCTTCAAGGTCTCCAGCAGGTGCCAGGCGATGGCCTCGCCCTCGCGGTCGGGGTCCGTCGCGAGGTAGAGCTCGTCGACGTCCTTCAGCAGCCCCTTCAGCTCGGTGACCTTGGACTTCTTGTCCGGGGTCACGATGTAGAGCGGCTTGAAGTCGTTGTCGATGTCGACGCCGAGCCGGGCCCACGATTCGCCCTTGTACTGCGCGGGGACGTCAGCGGCGCCGCGGGGCAGGTCCCGGATGTGCCCGACGGAGGACTCGACGACGTAGTTGCCGCCGAGATAAGGGGCGATCTTGCGGGCCTTGGTAGGCGACTCGACGATCACCAGCCGCCGTCGATCGGCACCGTTGCCCCCGGCGCCGCTCTTCTTGGTCCGTGTTCCTGCCACGCTGCCCTGCTCTCCACTCATCTCCGCGCCGCCGCAGCGGCGCTCTCACCCCTGCACCAGAGGGGTACTGCGCCCGCGTCTCGACCTGTCAGTGTGCACGTCCCCAGTGTCCGCGCAGCGCCGAGGTGCCCTGACGAGCCGCCGGGCCCTTGCCCGTCGGATCGCCGCTGACCTCGGCGATGTTTCCTTTCCACACCTAGCACGTGATATCGGACACGTGCCGTGCAGGGTAACCGGTCATACCACCGATACCCTCCGTTAGACGGTGGCGGGTCCAAGGACGTCGACGGTTCACTTATTCCTCCCCCCAGCCGAAAGGAACCCACCATGATCCGCCGACTGGTTGGCACCGCGATCGCCATCACGGCGACGTTCGCGCTGGTCACCGCCCCCGAAGCGAGCGCGGCGACCACCACGTTCACCGGTGCCGTGGCGCTGTCCAACTGCTCTGGTTCGGTCGTGAAACCGGCCGCCACGCCGATGGACGCGCCCGCGATGGTGCTCTCGAACGGGCACTGTCTCGAAGACGGCATGCCCGATCCGGGGCAGGTGATCGTCGGGCAGCCTTCGAACCGCTCGTTCGACCTGCTGTCGCCGGACGGCCAGAGCTCGGTGGGCACCGTGACCGCGACCAAGGTCGTCTACGCGACGATGACCGACACTGACATCTCGCTGTACCAGCTGAGCGACACCTACGCCGACATCGAGCAGAAGTACAGCGTGCCGCCGCTCGAACTGGTCAACACCCATCCGCAGGCGGGCACGCCGATCGACGTGGTGTCCGGGTACTGGAAGCAGATCTACTCCTGCTCGATCGACGGTTTCGTGCACGAACTGCACGAGAACAACTGGGTCTGGAAGGACTCGATCCGGTACGTGCCGGGCTGCGCGACCATCGGCGGCACGTCCGGTTCGCCGGTCGTCGACCGCAACACCGGCAAGGTCATCGGCGTGAACAACACGTCCAACGACGACGGCCAGCGCTGCACGCTGAACAACCCGTGCGAGGTCGACGAAGCGGGCAACGTGACCGTGCGGCCGAACTACAAGTACGGCCAGGAGACCTACGGAATCCCGGCCTGCCTGACCCCGGCCAACGAGATCGACCTCAACCAGCAGGGCTGCACCCTGCCGAAACCGTAAGACACGTCCTCGGAAAGGTCCCTCGTCGCTCCGCTGAGCGATGGGGGACCTTTTTTCTGCGCGGCTCTACCCCACAGCCTCTAGTAAATACTGTGTAGGGCTCTCCGCCGGAGCGCCTCGGCGCGGCTCCCCCGCCGTCCGTTCGCGGCGTTCCCCGGCCGGCGGCAGCTCCGGCCACGCCGCCTCCGCTCCCGCCGGAGGTTCGCCGATCAGCTCCAGCAGACCGGCCAGCTTCCGCCGCCCGCTGACGCGCACCGCGGGCTGCTCCGCCTTCGGACCGAGCAGCCGCGCATGGACGCCGAGCGGCGCGAGCACGGCCAGCAGCTCCTCGTGCATTCCTGGGGCCAGCGGATCGACTCCTAGCAAGTAGCCACCAGGTTCGGGACGACCTGCCGCGAGCGCCCACATCCGGAGCATCGCACCGCTCAGCCGGAAGCCGCCGGGCACCGCCTTGCCCGAATCGTCCTCCGCCGGACCGGTGTGCCCCGGCCGCAGCCACTGTTCGGCGAGCCCGAGCAGATCGACCCGGAACGACGTGCGCACCTGCGGACTGCCGCAGTCGGCCACCGCGACCTGCGCGTCCGCACCCCGGCTCCGGCATTCGCGCGCCAGCACCCGAGCCCGCCACGACTCCTCGACCAGCACCGACAGCCGCGCCGCCGTGCGGCCGAACCCGGTGATCTGCCCTTGACAGCACAACAGCCCGGCCAGGTCTGGCAGGCCCGGGCCGGTCGCCTCCGCCGAGAACAGCGAGATCGTCCGATCCACGCCGCGATGATAGAACACAAGTTCGATTGAAGGCGAGCGTCACGCCGAGGTTTTTCCCGGGCACACAGTGTTGCCGGTATAGTAATACCGGCATTGGGGGTTCCGTTGTTCGAAGTCGCCGAACGCGTCCGGGTGCGTGCCGAGCTGATCGCCGCGGCCCGCCACGACGCGGACATCGCAGGTGCCGCGCTGGTCGGATCGGCCGCTCGCGGGACCGAGGACCGCTGGTCGGACATCGACCTCGTCCTTCAGCTCGCGGAGAACGCGGACGAACTCGCAGTCGTCGCACGCTGGACTCAGTCGCTCGACGAGAAGTTCGGCGTCGCCGACACCCTCGACGTGACCTCGCGCGAAGGAGTTCGCTACCGGGTCTTTCTCCTCGACTCCTCGCTCCAGGTCGACTTGTCCTTCTGGCCCCACGAGCTGTTCCGGGCCACCGAGGACGGCTTCCAGCTCGTTTTCGGCCAGGCCAACGAGCCGACCCGCGCCGCGGAACCGGGCAGCGAGCAGGTGATCGGCATGGCCTGGCTGTACGCGGTGCACGCCCGCTCCGCTATTGCCCGCGGACGGACGTGGCAAGCCGTCCTGATGCTCGACGACCTGCGCGATCAGATCATCGCGCTGGAATGCCTGCGGCACGGCTTGAATCCTTGGCACGGGCGCGAAGTCGACCGGCTGCCCGAACCGGTGCTGGCGACGCTGCGAGACGGCCGGGCGGCGTCGGTCAGCTCGGCCGAACTCGAACGGTCTCGGCAGGCGCTGCTTCAGCACTACCTGTCCACCGTCGCGCACCATGACGCGGAGCGCGCCGCCGCGCTTCGGCGGGCGCTCGATCCTGCTCAGCGTGGCGCGGGCGGGACGACCAACTGCTGACAGCCCGCCGCGCGCTTGCCCGCCGCGGACAGGGCTGGCGTCGCGTCCAAGCCCTTGAGGACGTCGAGCCGAGAAATCTGGTCGATAGCCGATTTGGCGTCGTCCAGCGCCGCATTCACCGCGGCCGGATTGTCGGCCGCGTCTAGTTTGCCGCGCACCTCGTCCGCCTGCTGCCGCACCGAAGCGAACTGGCCGAGCAAAGCCGTGCGCGCCGGTTCGCCGCCGGGCAGCGGCGCGGGACCGACCCGGTGCAACCCGGACACGGTCTGGTCGATGCCGCGGGCGACCGACGCCAGAAGATCGCTCGACGTGCGAGTGGCCTGCGCTGACGAACTCGGATCGATCGAAGGCAGATTCGCCAGCGCACGAACCAGGTGCGTGACCGCCCCGCAGTATCCGTCGGCCCATTTCGCGGCCGGATCGGATTGGCCCGCGGTTTCCGAGTGCCCGCCGGACACGACCTGCTCGGTCGGCGGCGGCGGTTGCCCGCAGCCCGTGAGCCCTATCCCGATTCCTGTTGCCAGCGCGGCTAAACCGGTCCACCGCGGCCGCACCCGCACCACTCCTGTCCGTCGAGATCCGTGTCCTCCGCACGGTACCGACCCGCCAGTAGTCCGCAACTCGCCCCGGGTAGCGGACGCGAACGGGCCCGGCACGCACGAGGCGTACCGGGCCCGAATGGAGCAATGCGTCAGGCTTTCGCCTCCGCCGGAGTCTCCGACATGACGCTGCCGCGCCGCTTGGACACGACGATCGCCGCGACGATCACCGCGACCGCGACGACCGCGATCACGATCCGCCACGTGGTGTCCGCGCCGCCGCCGAGCGTCAGCGTGACCACCGCGGGCGCGATCAGCACCGAGACCAGGTTCATGACCTTGATCAGCGGGTTGATCGCGGGACCGGCGGTGTCCTTGAACGGGTCGCCGACGGTGTCGCCGATGATCGTCGCCTCGTGCGCGTCGGAACCCTTGCCGCCGTGGTTGCCGTCCTCGACGAGCTTCTTGGCGTTGTCCCAGGCGCCACCGGAGTTGGCGAGGAAGATCGCCATCAGCGTGCCGGTCGCGATCGCGCCTGCCAGGTACCCGGCGAGCGCACCGGTGCCGAGACCGAAACCGACCGCGATCGGCGCGAAGACGGCCAGCAGACCCGGCGTCGCCAGCTCCCGCAGCGAATCGCGGGTGACGATGTCGACGACCCGGCCGTACTCGGGCCGCGTGGTGCCCTCCATGATCCCGGGGATGTCGCGGAACTGGCGGCGCACCTCGTACACCACCGCGCCGGCGGCACGCGAAACCGCGTTGACCGCGAGGCCGGAGAAGAGGAACACGACCGCCGCGCCGACGATCACGCCGACCAGTGTGTTCGGGCTGACCACCTGGTTGACGAACGAGGACACCGCGGTGACCGCGCCCTCGCCGCGTTCGGCCACGGTTTTCGCGATCGCGTCCGAATAGGACCCGAACAGCGCAGTCGCCGCCAGCACCGCGGTGGCGATCGCGATGCCCTTGGTGATGGCCTTGGTGGTGTTGCCGACCGCGTCCAGCTCGGTGAGGATCTGCGCGGCCTTCTCGTCGACGTCGCCGGACATCTCGGCGATGCCCTGCGCGTTGTCCGAGACCGGGCCGAAGGTGTCCATCGCGACGATGACGCCGACGGTGGTCAGCAGGCCGGTGCCGGCCAGCGCCACCGCGAACAGCGCGACGCCGCCGCCGAGCAGGTAAGCGCCGAACACGGCCGCGCCGATCACCAGCGCGGTGTACACGGCGGACTCGAACCCGACCGAGATGCCGGACAGGATCACCGTCGCCGCACCGGTTTCCGACGTCTTGCCGACGTCCTGCACCGGCTTGTGCTCGGTGCCGGTGTAGTAGCCGGTGATGCGCAGGATCAGCGCGGCGAGCACGATGCCGATGATCACCGAGACCGTCGCGATCACCGCGGGGTTGCCGGTGTTGTGCGCGTAGCCCTCGCCGAATTCGGCGAAGCTGTTCGGCAGGTACACGAACGCGGCGATCGCCGACAGCACCGCGGAAATGACCGCGGAGATGTAGAACGAGCGGTTGATCGTGACCAGGCCGCCCTCGCCCGCGCGCGCCTTCGTGATGTAGACGCCGATCACCGCGGTGATCACGCCGATGGCGGGCACGATCAGCGGGAAGATCAGGCCGGACGCGCCGAACGCGGAGCTGCCGAGGATCAGCGCGGCGACGAGCATCACCGCGTAGGACTCGAAGAGGTCCGCGGCCATGCCCGCGCAGTCGCCGACGTTGTCGCCCACGTTGTCGGCGATCGTCGCGGCGTTGCGCGGGTCGTCCTCGGGGATACCCTGCTCGACCTTGCCGACCAGGTCGGCGCCGACGTCGGCGGCCTTGGTGAAGATGCCGCCGCCGACCCGCATGAACATGGCGATCAGCGCCGCGCCGAAACCGAAGCCCTCCAACACCTTCGGTGCCTGGCCGGTGTAGACGAGCACCACGACGGCCGCGCCGAAGAGGCCGAGCCCGACGGTGATCATGCCGACCACGCCGCCGGTGCGGAACGCCACGCGCATCGCCTTCTCGCGCCCGCCCTCCTCGCGCGACGCGGCGGCCACGCGCAGGTTCGCCTGCGTGGCCAGCCACATGCCGAGGTAGCCGATGGTGAACGAGAACGCCGCCCCGACGAGGAAGAAGATCGACCGGCCGATCCGTTCGCTCCAGTCGTCCGCGGGAAGCGCGAACAGGAGCAGGAACACGATCACGCCGAAGATGGCGAGGGTGTTGCGCTGCCGCTTCAGGTATGCGGCCGCACCTTCCTGCACTGCCTTGGCGATGTCCTGCATCTTGGCGGTGCCCTGGCCCGCGGCCAGCACCTCCTTGAGCAGTACGTAACCGATGGCCAGTGCGACAAGGGCGACCACGGCGACCACACCGACGATGGTGTAGCCACCCCCGGAGAGCGTGATACCGCCCTCCGCGAGGAACTGCCGGGACATTCGTCCTCCTGGGAACGCCGTTTGGCCAGCGCGGGCCCGTCGTACCCGGCGCGCCTGCGCTGGCGTGGATCTGTGCCGAAGGACACGCTAGCCGTGCAAGCAATGCACGTCTCACATGACGCTCGCCACAGTGGGTGTGGATCGAGGGAGTGTATTGGTAGTGATCTGCGCGTCCGCAATGCGTCCCGGCGACAGCACGTTCGGTAACCTTGTGTGATTGGTCACTGGATCGATCTCGGCCCGGTTTTGTCGGTGCCCTGTGCGAAGCTTCGGCACGTGGTGGGAGAGCGAGGACGGAGGCTGCTGGACCGGGTCACGGCAGGGATCCCGGCGCACGAGAATCCGGTGACGCACGTGTCCCGGCTGCCGGAACGCGCAGCCCGGCACGAGCCGTGGCCGGAGTGGGCGGAGCCGTCGGCGGTGGCCGCGTTCCGCGCGGCCGGAGTCGAAAAACCGTGGCGGCACCAGGTCGAGGCCGCTTCGCTGGCGCATGCTGGCACGCACGTCGTGGTGTCGACTGGAACCGCGTCGGGGAAGTCGCTGGCGTATCAGCTGCCGGTGCTCAGCGCATTGGCCACGGACGCGCGGGCGACGGCGCTGTACCTCTCGCCGACGAAGGCCCTCGGCGCTGATCAGCTGCGCGCGGTGTCCTCTTTGG
Organism: Amycolatopsis sp. A1MSW2902; assembly: GCF_017312175.1. NCBI lineage: Bacteria > Bacillati > Actinomycetota > Actinomycetes > Pseudonocardiales > Pseudonocardiaceae > Amycolatopsis > Amycolatopsis sp. A1MSW2902. The sequence goes on along the minus strand of NZ_QJPO01000001.1, from coordinate 7,894,180 downwards.
ACGTCGCGGGCGTACGCGCGGCGGCGTTCGACGGGGACACCCCGATGACAGAGCGCGACTGGGTCCGCGCACACGCGAACTGGGTGTTCAGCAACCCCGACATGCTGCACCGCGGCATCCTTTCGGCGCACTCCCGATGGACGCAGTTCTTCCGCCGGTTGCGGTACGTCGTGGTCGACGAATGCCACAGTTATCGCGGCGTCTTCGGCTCGCACGTCGCGCTGTTGCTGCGCCGCCTGCGCCGGGTGGCGGAGCACTACGGCGCTTCCCCGGTGTTCGTGCTGGCTTCGGCGACCACTGCTTCGCCAGCCTCCTTCGCCACTCGGCTCACCGGCGTGGAGTGCGCCGCGGTCACCGATGACGCGTCGCCGCGTGGTGCGCGGACGGTCGCGTTGTGGGAGCCGCCGCTGCTCGACGAGCTGACTGGAGAGAACGGCGCACCCGTCCGCCGTCCGGCTGGCGTCGAGACCGCGCGGATTCTCACCGAACTGGTCGTCGAAGGCGCTCGGTCGCTGGCGTTCGTCCGCTCCCGCCGCGGTGCTGAACTGACCGCGCTGGGCGCACGCCGTCTTCTGTCCGAAGTGGACCCTCGGTTGGCGGATACCGTTGCCGCGTACCGATCCGGCTATCTTCCTGAAGAGCGGCGCGCCCTGGAGCAAGCCCTGCTTTCGGGTCGGCTGCTGGGTGTCGCGACCACGAACGCTTTGGAGCTGGGCGTCGACATCGCCGGCCTGGACGCCGTGGTTCTGGCTGGCTATCCCGGCACTCTCGCGTCGTTCTGGCAGCAATCCGGCCGCGCCGGACGTTCGGGCGACGAAGCGCTCGTGGTGTTCGTCGCCCGAGACGATCCGCTCGACACCTACCTGGTGCACCACCCGGCCGCGTTGCTGGAACGCCCGGTGGAAACCGCGGTCCTGGACCCGACGAACCCTTATGTATTGGGCCCGCAACTCGCGTGCGCCGTCGCGGAGCTGCCGCTCACCGAACCGGAACTGGAAACCTTCGGCGGCGAGGCCGCCCGCGCGGTGCTGGCGGATCTGGCCGAGGAGAAACTGCTGCGCCGCCGTTCCAGCGGCTGGTACTGGACTTCCCGCGACCGCCCGCACGGGGAAGTCGGCATCCGCGGCTCAGGCGGCGACCAGATCGCAGTGGTGGAAGCGGACTCCGGCCGAATGCTGGGCACTGTCGATCCGGGGTCGGCTTGCTACTCCGTTCATCCCGGGGCGGTGTATCTGCATCAGGGGTCGTCGTATGTGGTCGATGAGCTGGACCTGGAGACGGGTCTGGCGCTGGTGCACGCGGAGGACCCGGACTGGACGACTTCGCCGCGCGAGATCGTGGACATCTCGGTGCTGTCGACCGAAGAACAATGCCGCCACGGCGGAGTGACGGTGTGCCTGGGCGAGGTGGCGGTGACGTCGCAGGTGGTGGGGTATCTGCGGAGGCGGCCGTCGGGTGAGGTGCTGGACCACACGCCGCTCGACCTGCCGGAACAGAGCCTCCACACGAGAGCGGTTTGGTACACGGTTTCTGGTGAGCTGCTGGAGTCTCCGGGTGGGGGCGGTGGTGGCGAAACCGCTGCTGGGTCGACAGGGGTCGACGGCACGTCGCCAACTGCCGGGCATTCCGGCGGCATGGATGCGCTGTCGGTGAGCGGCCAGGCGACGGGGGCGGGGAGTGCGTCGCCAGCCGCCGAGGGAACCGGTCGGACGGCGGGCGCAGCGGCTGGTCATCCGGCCGAAGAACCAGCGGGGACCGCATCGCCAGCCGACGGGGAATCCAGCGGGACGGCTGCGTCCAGTCATGCTGCCGGAGAACCGGTGGGGACCGAGAGTGCGTCGCCCGCCACTGGGGAGATCGGCGAGATCGCTGCGGGGTCCGCGTCCAGTCAGGTGGGTGGGGAACCGGCGGGGGCCGGGAATGTGTCGCCAACCGACGGAGCAATCGACGAAGCCGCTGCGGCGTCCGCGTCCAGTCACGTGGGCGGGGAACCGGCGGGGACCGGGAATGCGTCGCCAGCCGCCGGGGGAATTGGCGGGGGCGCTGCGGGGGCAGCGGACCGTCGTGCGGCTGGGAAACCGGTGGGGACCGGGGGTGCCTCGTCGGTTGTCGGGGTAACCGGCGAAGTTTCGGGCGATCCGGCGGATGGGCGGGGGCCCGGTGCCGGGGTCGAGATCGGTGGTGTGGTGGGACCGGCGGGGACCGGGGGTGCTGGCAGAGCACCGGGGGGCGCCGGGTTGATTCCGGCGCGCGTCCCCGGTGCCCTGCATGCCGCCGAGCACGCGGCGATCGGCCTGCTACCGCTGTTCGCTACGTGCGACCGCTGGGACATCGGCGGGGTGTCTACCGCGTGGCACGAGGACACCGGGGAGGCGACGGTGTTCGTGCACGATGGGCATCCCGGGGGTGCGGGGTTTGCCGACCGCGGTTATGCCGCGATTGTCCCGTGGCTGGCCGCTACGCGGGAGGCGATCGTCTCCTGCGAGTGCCCGACGGGCTGCCCGTCCTGCGTCCAGTCGCCGAAGTGCGGGAACGGCAACGATCCGCTGGACAAGGCAGGGGCGGTGGCCGTACTGGGAGCCGTGCTCGGGGCGTTGCGTCAGCACGGGGAACAGTGCGGCCACGGTGGAGCGTGAAGACTTTCTTCGGTTGTCGCGTGCTGCCTGCCGGGGTGGAACCGGAAATCAGGCGGCGGTGCTCTCGACCAGCATCGAGGCGTGCTCGTCGGCGAGGGCGCGGACCAGCACGTCCTGCACCTCGGCGGCGGGCGGCAGCTGCCAGCCGCACACCTCGGGCTTCACGCGCCAGTGCACGACGCCGTGCTGGAACGGCGACGGCGGCAGCGGGATGTAGCTGTCCTTGCCGTGCCACTGCACGGCAATCTCCTCGGCGAGTTCGGCGGGCAGATGCTCGGAGGGCTGGGTGAGGAACAGCCACCGGCCGTTCGGCATCGCGACGATGGGGGCCGGGTGCCCGATGGAACGCAGCAGCCGGGCGGCGCGCTTGCCCAGTTCCTGGTCCACCTCGACCGCGTCGAGCACGGTGCCGGTCGCCACGAGCAGGCTGTGCGTGCGGTCGCTGAACCAGCTGGCGACCTCGTGGGCGTGCGAACCGACCAGCTCACGCCAGTCGTCGCGCACCGGCACCGGCCGGCGCCAGGTCAGGTCGTCCCCCTCCGCGGTGATCGGCTCCGGGGTCGCCCCCGGAAGCACCGGCCAGCCGCGCCAAGCGAGGCCGATCGCCTCCGCACGCAATTCGATGCGGAAGGCGTTCCGCCAGCTGTCCGGCCAATTCGCGTCCAACATTGCTTTCCTGCCTTCGAGGTCCGGTTTTCGCGCCGTGCGGGTCGGGGCCGTGGTGGCGCACGTCTCACTAAACGGCAAGTTGCACATTGCGGGGAAGACTCCGCGCGACAACCGGCCGTTACCGAGCGATGAACGCCCAGTAGCCCACTGTCCGGCCGATAACAAGGTGCCGATCACCGGCCGCTGACCCCGCCGTCCGGCCCGCGAGAACGGGCCCACCACGGGATTCGACACTTTCCCGCCTTTTCGCACGCATACTGAGGCATACCCTTGGACCACCCGCTGACCTGCGGGTTTGACCGTTCGGCGTGCGCCAGCGACCGCTGCTCGTGTTCTTCGCCACTCGTCGCCGGCGCCGGAAAGGTCCGGACGAACCGGGGGTTCCGGCGACTGGTCACCGGTCCGGCTCGTCGCCGATGAACGGTTCCGGCGCGCCGCGGAGGACAGTGCGTGATGACGGGGCTGACGGGGTGAGCGGAGGCGGGTGGCAGGTTGCAACTCCCTTCGGTGGGGTCGGGCGAGGTCGGCCTCGGTGGCAAACCACGCGTTGGACTGCTTCGGGCGAACTGGGGGGGTGATCGCTGAGGCAGTCCTCGGCCCGAGCAATCGGGGACAGCGCGGGTGGTCGCGCAGCAGCTCCGGCGAGCGCGACCAGCCAGAGGCCCGTCGCGGAGCACGAACGCCGGACCGGGCCGCGCGTCGCTGCCTCCCAGCACCGCCACCGGGCCAGCACCGGTGGCGCGCAAGCGTCGCTGCCTCTCAGCTCCGCCACCGGTGCTGGCACTGGTACCGCGCAAGCAGCGGGCACGGTTACTCGACCAGCCCGCACGTCGCTCCCGCTGAACACGGCTGCCGGGCCAGCGCCGGTGTCCGCACGCGTAGCTCCGTTGCGGAGCACGGCTGCCGACCGGGCCGGAGATCGCTGCCGACGCGGCTGCCGGGGACGGTGCCGGTCGGGGTGTCCCGGTTAGGGAGGCAGGTCGACCGGACCGGCGCGGGATTTTGCGGTGGGGGGTGGTAGGCCGGGGATGGGGGTGGTCATCGAGCGGACTTCGATGAAGGCGTCGCGGTTGTGCCAGCGGCAGCTGGTCAGTACTGCGCGTTCGTGGTCGGCTACCTCCTTGGCTCGGGCGCAGGCGACGGTCGGGCCGGCGGCGGCGTGGGCTGCTGCGGCTAGTGCGCCGAGGTCGGCGGCGGCTTCGGTGCGGTGGCGGGCGGTGATGGCTGCGGCCAGCCACCACACCAGGACTGTCACGGCGATCAGGGTGGCGGCGGCCAGGGCTGTCCAGATCGTGGCTACGCCTGCGTCCGCTGGTTGTTTTTGGGTCATGAGGCCGAGGTCGGTTCGATGATGGCGTAGGCGGTTGCGCTCAGGTGGAGAGCGGACAGGGCGTCGGTGGTTACTTCGGCGGTGAGGCCGTCGCCGGTGCGGTGGATGGTGAGGTGTGCGCCGTGCGGGGCAATGGTTTGGACCACTGCGTCGGCGGCTCCTGGCTGTCCGGCCGCGGTCAGGCGGGCGGCTTCGCGGGCGGCGTCCAGGCATCGGAGGTGTCCGGCGATCGCGCTGGTGCCCGCTAGCAGGATCGCCAGCACGGCGGTCAGCGCGCCCAGGGACAGGGCGGCTTCCACCGTGACGAATCCGCCGTCCCGGCGACGGCTGGCCATCAGGTGGCCACCGTCAGGGCTTTGTGCACCAGGCCGGCCAACGTCGCGGAGACGGAGTCTCCGCTGAGCAGCACGTAGAGCGCCACGGCGAACGCTGCCGCGGCTACCGTGCCGATGGCGTATTCGGCGGTGGTGGTGCCCTCGTCTCCGGGCAAGAACCACATGGTCGGATTCCCTTTCTGTCGTGGACGGGTTCACAGCAGGCCGCCGATTCGCCCGGCAAGGCCGAGCACTACCGGCAGCACGCCGAGGGCGAAGAACGCGGGCAGGAAGCACAACCCGACCGGCAGGGCCAGGGCGACTCCGGCGCGTTCGGCGCGTTCTTCGGCCTCGACGCCCAGTCCGTCGCGGATGCGGCGGGCCAAGTCGTCCGCGGTCGAGGCGAGGGCTGCCCCGGACCGCGCGGTTCGGGTGGCTGCGACTGCCAGCTCGGCGAAGTCCGTCCGGGCTCGGAGCGGGGCCCAGGCTGGGGTCGGGTCTGCGCCAAGGGCTAGCAGGTTTGCTGTTGCGTGCAGGGCGGTTTCGGTGGCCGGTGGTGCGCCGGGTGCTACGGCTTCGAGGGCGGTCGGGACCGGCATTCCGGCGCGCAGGCAGGCGGCGAGCATGTCCAGGACTGACGCGGAGCGGAGCCGTTCCGAGACGTCGTCTGGGTTCTTGGGGTGGCGGGATCGGCGCAGGAGCCACCATGAGCCTGCACCGGCGGCTAGTCCTACCGGGAATCCGGTGAGGACGGCTGCGGACACACCGCAGACGATTGCGGCGGCGGGGTGCCAGACCTCTGGTCGCGGGGTGCGGTGTGGACGGTTGGGCCGGGCTAGGTGTCGGGGCTGGGCGACGCTTGGCCAGAGCAGCAATGCGGTGGCGGCGAGGGCGAGGCTCAGGGCGGTCATGGGGCGGACCTGCGGTTGGTGAGGGCTCTGGACCAGGCGGTTCCTGCCCAGAGCAGGGCTGCGCCTGCGACCAGGAACGCTTGCCCGATAAGGGTTTCCGTGAGGACTGCGAGCGGGTTGGCACCGATGAGCTGGCCCATTGCCAGGCAGCCGACGGGTAGCGCGGTCAGGACTATCGCGCTCATGCGTGGCCCGGCCATCTTTGCGCGCAGGCGGCGGGCGAAGGCGACTTCTGCGTCGACGTCTCGGCGGGCGGCGTCGAGGGCGTCGGCGATGGGCAGGCCGTGGCGGCGGGCGAGGTTCCAGGATTGGGCGACGGCGGGGAGAGCGGGCGATTCCAACGCTCCGTCTAGGCGGGCGGCGGTGGCGAGGTTGTGGAGTTCTCCGGCTAGTTCCGGGACTGCGTCCGCCGCTGCTTCGGCGGCCGTTACCGGGTGGGCGCCGGCGCGGAGTTCGGAGACCATCGTGCGGAGGACTGTCGCGGTGCGTTCGGCGCGGGTCAGGGTGTCGGTGGTTTCCCTTCTGCTGTGCCATTCCTGGCGGACGGCGAGGGTGAGCAGGGCGGTGGCGATCGCGGCGCCGATTCCGCCCAGCGGCAGGGCTACGACGGCGGGGGCCAGCCAGAGTGCCTGGCGCGGCGGGATGGGAAGGCGGAGGTGGCGGCGGGGTGTCGGGAGAAGGCGGTTGGGCGTGGTTGGCCAGCACAGGATTCCGGTGCCTACGCAGAGGAACGGCCATGCGGAGATCAACGGGGGTAACCTCGATGCTGGAGCGAATGAGCTAGTCGCGGGCGGATTCGGGAGTGGTCAGGGCGGTGAAGAGGGAGCGACGGTTCGTCCACTGGCCGTCGCGCCAGACGGGGTGGGTTCTTACTTCTCCGTGGTAGCGCTGGAGTACTGCGACTTCCGTCAGGCGGCGGCCGGTGGTTGTTCGGCGCATGTGGAGGATGACGCGGACCGCTGCGGCTAGTTGGCTGTGCAGCGCGTCTCTCGGCAGACCGCCTAGGGCGGCCAGGGCTTCCAGGCGTGCCGGGGCTTCTGCGGGGGAGTTCGCGTGCAAGGTGCAGGCACCGCCGTCGTGGCCGGTGTTCATGGCGTTCAGCAGGGAGCACACTTCTGCTCCGCGAACCTCGCCGACGATCAGTCGGTCTGGGCGCATGCGCAGGGCTTGGCGGACCAACTCTGGGAGTTCGACCGCGCCGGCACCTTCTACGTTCGCGGGTCTGGCGACGAGGCTTACGAACTGTGGGTGGGTCGGGCGTAATTCGCCAGCGTCTTCTACGCAGACGATTCGTTCTGTGGGAGCGACCGCGCTCAGCAAGGCGCTCAGGAGCGTCGTCTTTCCGGCGCCGGTGCCGCCGGTGACGAGGAAGGCTAGGCGGTGGTTGAGGATCGCTTCGAGGATCTTCCGGGCGGTTGGGTCGATGGAGCCGTGGGCTTCGAGCGCGGCTAGGTCGTGGGTCACCGGGCGTAGGACGCGCAGGGACAGGCAGGTGCCGTTCGCCGCGATGGGCGGCAGGACGGCGTGGACGCGGATTCGGCCTTGGCGGACGGGGAGCCAGCCGTCGACGTATGGCTGGGCGTCGTCCAGGCGGCGGCCTGCGGCTAGGGCCAGGCGCTGCGCTAGGCGGCGGACGGCGTCCTCGTTGGGGAAGCGGATGGATGTGCGGGCGAGTCCTGCGGGACCGTCGGTCCAGACCTGGTCGGGGGCGGTGACCAGGACGTCGGTGACCGTGTCGTCCTCCAGCAACGGGGCTAGCGGGCCCGCGCCTACGAACTCGTCTCGGGCTTGGCGGACGGCGGCCAGCACTGCGTCGTGGCTCAGGGCGCCGCCGGCTTCGGCGCGGACGGCTTCGGCTAGGGCGATCGGGTCGGTGCCGCGGCTTTCGCCGGCCAGGCGATGGCGGACTCGTTCTACTAGGTCGGTGGTCATTTACGCGGCCTGTGCGGTGGTGAGGGGACGCAGGTTCGCCAGCACGGCACGAGCCGCGGTGGCCAACGCGCCCTTCGGGGGCAGGTCGAACTCGCCGGATTCCAGGGTGGCGGCTACTCGACGTTCTGGGGCCACGTCAGCGATCAAAGGCGGGCCGAGCATTCCCGCGGTTTGCGAAGCCGGGACGCCGTCGATGCGGTGTCCACTTGCGACGACTGCGAAACGCTCGGTGTGCGGGCGGAGGCGAGTCAGAACTTGTTTCGCTGCCATACAGGCACGGAACTCGACGGGAACGACTAGCACGAGCAGATCTGCGGCTGAGGCGACGGCGAGCGTGCCCTCGTCGAAATGGCGGGGTAAATCGCAGACGACGGTTCGGCCGGCCCGGCTGCCCGCGGCGACTACCGCGGACAAAGCGCGAGGGCTCGGACCCTCGCCGGAACGGCCGCAGGACAACACGGGGAGCTTGCCGCGGCTGGGCAGTGAGGCGATCAGGGACGGGACAGACACCCGGCCGGACAACCGAACTTCGGGCCAGCGCAGGCCTTTCGTGTGTTCCAGGCCCAGCGGGAGATCCAATCCGCCGCCTAACGGATCGCAGTCGACTAAGAGCGCGGAGTCGGTACGGGCGGCTTCGACGGCGACCGCTGCGGCCAGCACAGAAGTGCCGGAACCGCCTCGGCCGCCGACGAAAGCGATTACTGGGCCTGGTGATTCGGCTGGTGCGTCGGTGACGTCGGCGAACGCACCGGTCAAGCCCGCTTCGTCGTCAGGCAGGCTGAAAACTCGGCGGGCGCCGAGGGCGGCTGCGCGTCGCCAGGTATCGAGACCGGGTGCGCCTTTGCAGACAAGCACGACGCTGTCGCGTGCTGGCATGGGCGGGCTGTCAACCGAAATGTCCTCGTCCAGCACCACGAGCGGAGCTCGCGTCCATCGTCCGCGTGCGGCGGCCAGATCTGGCGCGTGATCGAACTCGCAGCCGACTACCGCGGCGACGCGGCGGATCTCTTCGAACACGGTGCCTTCGCCGGAGACGACGAGCGGTTGTGCGGTGGCCATGTGCCCCTCCCCTGGGTTTCGCGGGCCGGACTTCCACCGTCGCTCCCCGCCCGCCGACACGGCAACGCCCGTTTTTCCGTCATGTGGATAACCCGGGGGTTGTGGACAACTCGGGGTGCGAAATCGATCCAGCACCGCGGAGTGTCCGCCCGCACCGGACAATGCACGGCTCCGCGCATTCGGCCGAGAAAACGATTGCCGCGAAGAACCTCCGGAAAATCGAGAGCAAAGAAGTAAATTTGCCGCACCGGCACGAGTAAGGAGCGCCGCGGCCGGAGAAAACACCGGAAAGGTAAGCGCGCGGTTAATTGATCTTGCCCGTAAGGCGCGCCGTGAACGACCGAGACAGCCCAGGTCAGGGCCGCAAACATGGTCCGGACAACGATATCGGGGCAGAAGTGAAAATTGTTCGCCGACGGGAAAACGGGGGAGAATAGAAGGCGGCCCTCGCCAGGGGGGAGGGACGAGGGCCGCCAGGGGGTTCAGCCCCGGGGGGTCGGACTGAACCAGCCCGGTTCAAGACCGGGTCCGTTCACTGTAACTCCGTTAGCTATGAGTTGGCTGTGTGAGTGACACATACGATTCGATAACGGCACCCGAGGCCGTAAGCGAGCCGATGTCATCGATTTTCCGGCCGTCGCCACGACCGGTGTGCTGCCAACAACACGGCGCGGTACGCCTATCCTGATCACGTGGCCGAACCCCGCAGCGAAGAAGCACCCCGGCGCGTAGCCGCCTTCTTCGACCTCGACAAGACGATCATCGCGTCGTCCAGCGCGCTCGCGTTCAGCAAGCCGTTGCTCCGCGAAGGACTGATCAACCGCCGTGCGGCGCTGCGAAGTGCTTACGCGCAACTGGTTTTCTCGCTCGCCGGCGCGGACGCGGACAAGACCGAACGGATGCGCGCCGAGGTTTCCGCGTTGTGTGCGGGCTGGGATGTCGCACAGGTTTCCGCGATCGTGCGCGAAACCTTGCACGACGTAGTCGATCCGCTCGTCTACGTGGAGGCGACCGACCTCATCGCACAGCACCTCGACGACGGGCACGACGTGATCGTGCTGTCCGCGACCGGCGAGGAGGTCGCCGCCCCGGTCGCGGAGATGCTCGGCGCGACCCGCTGCGTCGCCACTCGCATGGAGATCGTCGACGGCCGCTACTCCGGCGAGGTCGATTTCTATTGCTACGGCGAGAACAAAGCCGTCGCCGCGAAGCAGCAGGCCGCCACGCACGGCTACGACCTCGCGGACTGCTTCGCCTACACCGACTCCAGCACCGACATCCCCCTGCTGGAGGTGGTGGGTCACCCGCACGCGGTGAACCCGGACAAGCTGCTGCGCCGGACCGCGGACGAGCACGGCTGGCCGGTCCTCGCGTTCGAGCGGCCGATGTCGCTGCGGACGCGGATCCCGGCGAAGTCCGCGGGCATGGTGGCGCTCGGCGTGGGGGCCGTCGCGGCGGGCGCGACCTGGTACAGCCTGAGCCGGCGCCGCCGGTCTCGGGGTGCCGACAACTGAGCACCCGCGTGGCGGTACCAAAACGCCGGTTTCCGCAGCTAGGTCCGTTGCTGTGGGTGGTGTTGTCACCGGATCGAGCCTCTGTACCGGTGCACCCGTACGCGCACTTGAAGTGACCGCGCTCACGGCGTAGAAAGTAGGTGCGGACGTTGATTCGGCCAGGACAGAGGTAGAAGAGAAGCCTCTGTCACCCCGGGCAACCTCCGTGCGCGGACTCCGGGTACCCACGCGCAGCACGCCGCGGGAGGCTCGTCGTCTAGGGACTGCGTACCGGGACGCCGGACGCCGAGTCCATGAAGGTACGACCAGAGTTGCACGCTTGGTCGCCCGAGATGTTCGCGCTGACTGGCGGCGCCCGTTGGCCTCGGCTGACGGGCGCCGCCAGTGTTATGTCGGCACCCCCTTGCGCAGCGGACCGAGCCCGGCTCGAAGAAATCCGCGCGCGGCCTGACGTCCTCCCAGGTGAACCCTCTCGTTCCTGCGCTCGGCCGATGGACAACCCCGTATCGCGGTGAGTAGCTTCCCGATACCGGTGCTGCCCGGTGGACGCTTCACGACTCGCGTCCGCACCCGCGGCGGCACGCGACACTGGGAGGCAATTCGTGACGAACCGACTCGCGCGCACGCGGAGGATGCAGGTGTTCGCCGTTCCCCTTGCGGGGGTGCTCGCCGTCGGGGGGTTGAGTTCCTCGGCGTTCGCGGCGCCGAAACAGCCGCAGCAGACACCCCAGCAGACGGCCGCGCAGCTCGACGCCGCGGCCGCACGGGCTCTGCGCGGCATGAGCCTGGAAGAAAAAGTGGGGCAGCTGTTCGTCACGTGGGTGAACGGCAAGTCCGCGGACGAGGTCAACCCGAAGAACCAGACCGACTTCGGCGTCGACACCGCCGCCCAAGCCGTGCAGAAGTACCACCTCGGCGGCGTCATCTACTTCAACAACTCCAGCCGCGACAACTTCGACGACCCCACGCAGGTCGCGAAGCTGTCCAACGGCCTGCAGCGCGCGGCGATCTCCAGCGGCGCGCACATCCCGCTGCAGATCGGCGCCGACCAGGAGGGCGGCACGGTCACGCGGATGGGCGCGCCGGCCACCGAGTTCCCCAACTCGATGGCGATCGCCGCCGGCCGGGACACCGGCAGCGCGACCAAGGCCGCCACGATCCTCGGCCACGAGCTGCGCGCGGTCGGCATCAACCAGGACTACGCGCCGGACGCGGACGTCAACTCCAACCCGGCCAACCCGGTCATCGGCGTCCGGTCGTTCTCCGGACGACCCGACCTGGCCAGCAGTTTCGTGACCGCGGAGGTCAAGGGCTACCAGGACTCCGGGCCGGCCAGCCAGACCGTCTCGTCCACCGCGAAGCACTTCCCCGGCCACGGCGACGCGGCCACCGACAGTCACACCGGGCTGCCGAAGATCGACCGCTCCGAGGCGGACTGGCGCAAGATCGACGTGCCGCCGTTCAAGGCCGCGATCGCCGCCGGCATCGACTCGATCATGAGCGCGCACATCCAGTTCCCGAGCCTCGACCCGTCCGGTGAGCCCGCGACGCTGTCGAAGCCGATCATCACCGGCAAGCTGCGCGGCGAACTCGGCTACAACGGCGTCGTGATCACCGACTCGCTCGAGATGCAGGGCGTGCGGGAGCTGCACAGCGACGCCGAAATCCCGGTCCTCGCCTTGAAAGCGGGCGTGGACCAGCTGCTCATGCCGGTGCACCTGGACGTCGCGATCAACGCGGTGATCGCCGCGGTGAAGTCCGGCGACCTGCCGATGCAGCGGATCGACCAGAGCGTGCTGCGGGTGCTGAAGCTCAAGCTGAAGCGCGGAATCCTGTACTCGCCGTTCGATAACCCGTCGCAGGTCATGAAGAAGGTCGGCACGCCGGAGCACCTGGCTACCGCACAGAGCATCGCCGACCGGTCGATCACCGCGATCGCCAATGACGCCGGGGTGCTGCCGCTCAAGCAGAAGCCGTCGAGCGTGCTGGTCACCGGCTGGGGCGCGACCACGACGCAAACGCTTGCCGACCGCTTCACCGCGCACGGCACCAAGGCGACCGCGCTCGCCACCGGGCAAACCCCGACCGACGCGCAGATCGCCGAGGCCGCGGCGGCCGCGAAGCAGAACGACGTCGTCGTGGTGCTCACGAACAACCTCGGCGGTTTCCCCTTGCAGGGCAAGCTTCTTCAGGCACTCATGGATACCGGCAAGCCGGTGGTCGCGGTCGCCGCGCAGATTCCGTACGACGCCGGTTACGCGAACCCGGTGCCGACCTGGCTCGCCACCTACGGGTACATCACGCCGTCGCTCGAAGCGCTGGCGAAGGTCGTGCTCGGCGAGACGAAGCCCAGCGGGAAGCTGCCGGTCGACGTCCCGGCCGGGGCGGACGTGCACACCGTCAAATACCCCTTCGGACACGGGCTGACCTGGTGACTCTCAACCGCAGGAATTTCCTGGCCGTTCCGGCGCTCGCCGTGCCAGTGCTGGCGAGCAGCTCGACAGCGGCACAGGCAGCACAAGCGACACCCGAAGCACCGCAAGCCGAGTTGGCACGCCGGGTGCTCACCGGTGCCGAACAGCTCGCAGCGCAGGGCTGGCGTCCGCTCGCCGGACGCAAGCTCGGCGTGTTGTCCAACCCGACGGGCGTGCTCGCCAACGGCGACCACATCGTCGACTCGATGGTCGCGGCGGGTGTACGTCCCGTCGCGGCCTTCGGGCCCGAGCACGGCTTTCGCGGCAGCGCGCAAGCCGGTGGCTCCGAAGGCGATTACACCGACCCGCGCACCGGCATCCCCGTGTACGACGCGTACGGCGCGAACGCGACGAAGCTCGCTTCGCTGTTTCAGAAGGCCGGACTGGACACTGTCGTCTTCGACATCGCTGACGTCGGCGCGCGCTTCTACACGTACATCTGGTCGCTGTACACGGCGATGGTCGCCGCAGCGAAGGTCAACGCGGCCTTCGTCGTCCTAGACCGGCCGAACCCCATCGGCGGACGACTGTCCGGCCCAGTGCTCGACCCGAAGTTCTCGTCCGGCGTCGGGCTGAAGCCGATCGCGCAGCAGCACGGCATGACGGTCGGCGAACTCGCGCAGTTCTTCGCCGCCGAATTCCTGCCCGGCGAAGGCGTGAAGCTGGCGAAGCTCGAAGTCGTCGAGGTACGCGGCTGGCGACGCGACAGCTTCTTCGCCAACACCGGTCTCCGTTGGGTCCTGCCGAGCCCGAACATGCCGACGCCGGACACAGCGCTCGTGTACCCGGGCACAGGCATGTTCGAGGGCACCGTGTTCTCCGAAGGACGCGGCACCACAAGGCCGTTCGAGATCATCGGCGCGCCCGGCCTCGACTGGCGTTGGCGCGAAGAGCTCGAGAAGCTCCACCTGCCGGGCGCGGCGTTCCGCGAGATCTACTTCGTGCCCACCTTCGGCAAATTCGTGAACGAGCCCTGCGGCGGCGTACAGGTCACCGTCACCGATCCGCGGGCCTTCGACGCCATCAGCACCACCGTCTCGATGTTCGTGACGGCCAAGCGCGTCGCGCCCGACAAATTCGGCTGGCGGCCGGACCACATGATCGACAAGCTGTCCGGATCCGCGCGGCTGCGCACCATGGTCGACGCCGGCGCCGGGGTAGACGAGATCACCGGCGCGTGGCGCGCCGAGCTCGCCGACTTCGCCCGCAGACGCCGCCCCCACCTGATCTATCGCTGAGGAGAGCGGTCATGCGTGCTAGGAAAGTGCTCGTCGCGACGTTGGCCGTACTGGTCGCGGCCACGACGACCGCGGGAGCAGCCACGATCGACAACCGACACGGCGGCTTCGCCGGGCGTTTCGACCGTCCGCAGCACGGGTTCGCCCCGGCGAGCACGACGCTGCGCGACGGCAGCCCGGGCGAGGTCAACCTCGATCCGCAGCCGATCCGCGACGCCGAACAGTTCCTGAAGAGCTGGACGCAGCCGGACGCCAGCGGGCATCCGCACTTCTCCGGCGCGGTCGGCCTGCTCGTGCACGACGGCGTGGTCGTGGACCGTTACGCCGTCGGCGGCGCGCTCCGGTACGCCGACGCCAAGGGCACCGAACTGCCGCCGGACCAGCAGGTCCCGATGCGCAACGACACCATTTTCGACATGGCGTCGATCTCGAAGCTCTTCACCTCGATCGCCGCGCTGCAGCTGACCGAGCAGGGCAAGCTGGACGTCAACGCGCCGGTCGTGCGCTATCTGCCGGAGTTCGGCGTCAACGGCAAGCAGGACGTCACCGTGCTGCAGCTGCTCACCCACACCTCGGGCTTCGACGCCGACCCGTCACCGTCGCTCTGGGCTGGCTATCCCGACATCCCGTCGCGGCGCAAGGCCATCCTCGACAGCCCGCTCAAGAACGCGCCGGGCAGCACGTACCTGTACTCCGACCTCAACATGCTCACGCTGGGCCTGCTGATCGAGAAGCTGTCCGGCAAGCCGCTGGACCAGGTGGTGCACGACCGCATCACCGCGCCGCTCGGCATGGTTGACACCGGCTACAACCCGCCCGCGTCGAAGCTCGACCGCATCGCCGCGACCGAGTACGAGACGACGCCGCCGCGCGGGCTCGTGCGCGGACAGGTGCACGACGAGAACGCCTGGTCGCTCGGCGGCGTCGCCGGGCACGCCGGCGTCTTCTCCACGGCGAACGACATGGCCGTGCTCTCCCAGGCCATCCTCAACGGCGGCAGCTACCGCGGGCACCGGATCCTGCGGCCGGACACCGTCACGAAGATGCTGACGAACTACAACCAGCGCTTCCCCGGCGACGAGCACGGGCTCGGCTTCGAACTGGACCAGCCCTGGTACATGGGCGCGCTGGCGTCGCCGATCAGCGCGGGCCACACCGGCTTCACCGGCACCACGCTGGTCATCGATCCCGAGTCGCGGTCGTTCGCGTTGCTGCTCACCAACCGCGTGCACCCCACGCGCACCTGGGGTTCCATCAACACCGCCCGCCAGGTCTGGGCGACCTCGCTCGCGAAGGCGATGGCCGTGCGGCCGGTCCAGGGCCCCGACGCCTGGTACGCGAGCCTGGGAAACAACGGCGTCGCTACGCTCAGTACCCAACCGCTTCCAGCAGGTGCACCACTGCGCGTGTCCTTCGCCGCTTTCGTCGACACAGAGGGCCCGAGCGACCCGCTGCGGCTCGAATCGAGCACCGACGGGGTTAATTGGCAACCTGTTCCGCTCCAGGCCCGTGGCCCGGGCGCACCCGGCGACGAGACGTCCGCGCTCGGCGGACACGGGCACCGCTCCTGGTGGCGGGTGTCCGCGGAGGTGCCCGCCGCCGCGGCTACCTCGCTCCGGTGGCGTTACAGCACCGATCCGAATTACACGGGACGGGGAGTTTCCCTCGATAGTGTGAAAGTCACCCAACGCGGCCACGTCGTTCTCGATGGTGAGCGAAACCCCGCGGAGCTGGCCTCTTCGGGTTGGAATTTGAGCGCTCGGTAGGCACCCCGCCGCGCATTGCCACCTTCGTGTCCCCACTCAGTGGAACAAGACTCCTTCGCTAGACACACTTAGTTGCCAAGTCGTTAGCTTGAGGTCGTTAACACCGTGGACTCGGTTGGCGACTTTCTTGACAACGATTAATCGCAAACCGAAGTCCGCAGACACGGACGGGTTGTGGTTCTGCCGAAGGATGTGGGTAGCCTTGTCGCAAATGCCAACGGTTAGTAACTTTCCGACGGCGGATGATGCGGGATCCGTAATCAGCAGCGCACCCTCCGAGCACCTCGCAGGTCAGGCGACGGCGCGCGACGCGGATGCGAGCCCCCTGGTCCGCATTCGCTCGCTGCTGCCCGGACTCGCCCGGGCCGAGCAGAGGGTCGCGAAGGTTGTCCTGGAAGACCCGGCCGCCGTCGCGCGCCGCAGCATCACCGAGGTCGCGCTCGCCGCGAACACCTCCGAGACCACTGTGACGCGCTTCTGCAAGGCCGTCGGCGTCGGCGGCTACCCGCAGCTGCGCATCGCGCTCGCCGCGGACACCGCCCGCACCGAGGCGCGCACCTCGCGCAACCTCGGCGGCGAGATCGGCCCCGGCGACGACCTGGCGTCCGTCATCGGCAAGGTCAGCTTCGCCGACGCGCGCGCCGTCGAAGAGACCGCCGACCAGCTCGACGTCGCCGCGCTGCAGAGCGTGATCGACCTCGTCGCCGAAGCCGGCCGGGTCGACGTGTACGGCGTGGGCGCAAGCGCTTTCGTCGCCGCTGACCTGCAGCAGAAGCTGCACCGGATCGGCCGCGTCAGCTTCTCCTGGTCGGACACGCACATCATGCTGACCTCGGCCGCCGTGCTGAAGCCGGGCGACGTCGCGGTCGGCATCTCGCACACCGGCGCGACCACGGACACCGTCGAGGCGCTGCGGGTCGCACGCGAGCACGGCGCGGTGACCGTCGCGGTCACGAACTTCCCGCGCTCGCCGATCACCGAGGTCGCCGACCACGTGCTCACCACGGCGGCCCGCGAAACCACCTTCCGGTCCGGGGCCACCGCCAGCCGGATCGCCCAGCTGACCGTCATCGACTGCCTCTTCATCGGCGTCGCGCAGCGGCACATGGAGGCGTCGGTCAGCGCCTTGGACGCCACGAGGGACGCGGTCGGCTCGCACCGGCTCGGGGTCAGACCCGACGGTCGTCGTCGTCCGCGGGAAACCGGCAAATGAACCAAGAAGCGAGGATCTGATGTCCGTCCCTTGCCAGACGGTGCACGTCGATTCGCCCACCGAACAACGAAACCCGCGCACGGTGGACATCGATCTGATGTCCACCATGGGGATCCTCGGCGCGATCAACGCCGAGGACCGCCGGGTGCCGGACGCGGTGGCCGCGGTGCTGCCGCAGCTGGCCCGCGCGGTCGACTACGCCGTCGAGGCGCTGCGCGGCGGGGGGCGCGTGCATTACGTCGGCGCGGGCACCTCGGGCCGCCTCGCGACGCTGGACGCGGCTGAGCTCGTGCCGACGTTCAACGTGCCCGGCGACTGGTTCATCGCCCACCACGCGGGCGGTGAGAAGGCGCTGCGGCAGGCCGTCGAGAACGCCGAGGACGACGCGGACGCCGGCGCGGCGGAAATCGCCGGGTCGGTGCGGCCGGGCGATTTCGTGCTCGGTCTCGCGGCCTCCGGGCGCACTCCGTACGTGCTCGGCGCGCTCGCCGAAGCCAGCCGGATCGGCGCGCACACCGGGCTCGTCTCGGCGAACCCGCGCGCCGCGCAACCGGCTGGCGTGGACGTCCTGATCGCCGTCGCCACCGGTCCGGAGGCCATCGCGGGCTCGACCCGGATGAAGGCGGGCACGGCGCAGAAGCTGATCCTCACCGCGTTCTCCAGCGCGACGATGATCAAGCTGGGCAAGACGTACTCGAACCTGATGGTGAGCATGCGCGCGACGAACGCGAAGCTGCGCGGCCGCACCATCCGGATCCTGCAGGAAGCCACCGGCATGACCATGGCCGACTGCTCGGACGCGCTCACCGAAGCGGGCGGCGACCTCAAGGTCGCGCTCGTGCACCTGCTGTCCGGCTGCGACGTCACGCGTTCCGCCGAGGCGCTGTCCGCGGCGGGCGGGCACGTCCGCAAGGCGCTCGACTCGCTGCACCTGCGCGCCGGCTGAGCTTTACCCGATTGTCCGTGAAGGGCCCCTTGCGAGAATCTGATTCCCGCAAGGGGCCCTTCACGGCTTTCCGGCGAGCGAGAGGACGGCGATGACGCAGCGGCTCACTCGCGGCGACCGGTGGTCGATCGGCGGCATGGCGGCCGTGATCCTGCTGCTCAACCTCGTCGGCTGGGGGTTGCTGGTGCTGGTGGTCGCGCCTGAGCATTACGCGCTCGGTGCGGGCGGCACGTTCGGCATCGGCCTCGGGGTCACCGCGTTCACGCTCGGCATGCGGCACGCGTTCGACGCCGACCACATCGCCGCCATCGACAACACCACGCGCAAGCTGATGGCCGACGGGCAGCGTCCGCTGTCGGTCGGGTTCTGGTTCTCCCTCGGGCATTCGACGATCGTCTTCGCGCTGTGCCTGCTGCTGTCGACGGGCGTCCGCGCGATCGCCGGACAACTGGAGGACGACGGTTCCGCGCTGCACGAGACGACCGGCCTGATCGGCACGTCGGTGTCCGGGGTTTTCCTGTACCTGATCGCGATCATGAACCTGGTCGTGCTCGTCGGGATCGCGCGCGTGTTCGCCCGGATGCGCCGCGGCGAACTGGACGAGGCGGAACTGGAACGTCATCTCGACAACCGCGGCCTGATGAACCGGCTGTTGCGCGGAGCCACCAAAGCGGTGCGGAAGCCGTGGCACATCTATCCGGTGGGAGTCCTTTTCGGACTCGGTTTCGACACCGCGACGGAAATCGGATTGCTCGTCCTCGCCGCGGGCGCGGCCGCGTTCTCCTTGCCCTGGTACGCGATTCTCGTGCTGCCGATCTTGTTCGCCGCCGGAATGAGCCTGTTCGACGCCGCCGACGGCGTGCTCATGAACTACGCATACGGCTGGGCGTTTTCCCGTCCGATCCGGAAGATTTACTACAACCTCACGGTCACCGCGCTTTCCGTGGCGGTCGCGCTCGGCATCGGGACCATCGAACTGGTGACGCTGCTCGCCGAGAAGCTCGGCATCACGTCCGGCCCGCTCGCCGCGATCGCCTCGGTGGACCTCGACTACGTGGGCTTCGCGATCGTCGGGCTGTTCGTGATCACCTGGTCGGCCGCGTTCGCGATCTGGAAATTCGGGAGAATAGAGGAGAAGTGGGCCGCGCGGCTGGGTGCCGCCGACTGACACCGCAGGGGGCACTGTGAAGGGACAACTGCCGATACTGGCCAGAGCGCTGGCGCTCGTGTTCCGCCGCCAGACCGACGTGCCGCCGGACGGCGTCGCGATCCACTACAGCCGCGGCATCCGTCCGCTGTTCTGGGTGATGCTGGCGGTCAACCCGGTCGACATCGTGCTGGTCGAGGTCGTGGTGAAGTCGGTTCCGGTGCGGATCGTGTTGCTGGTGCTGGAAATCCTGGGCGCGCTCGCGTTCTTGGCACTCGTCGCGACGCTCTACAAGTACCCGCACGCAGTCAGCCGCGACGGGCTCCGCGTGCGGTATCTGTCCTTCTTCGACCATCGGATCCCGTTGGCCAGCATCGATTCGGTCCGGCAGGCGAGCCGGTCACTCAAGGAACGCGGCGGGGTCAGCGTGCCCGAAGACGGCGTGCTGGCCGTGGGAATCAGCCAGGCGACCAACATCTCGGTCACCCTGTGCGCACCGCGGCTGGTCGACCTCGGCCGCAAGGGCACCGTCGAGATCACTCGGCTCGACCTCTGGGCCGACGATCCGCGGGCCGCCGTCGCGGCGATCCGGGACCAGCTGCCCGCGAGCGTGTGAAGCTGCCGGGAGCGGCGGCGGATCCCCCTGCCGCCGCCCCGGCACCACCCCCAGTACCCCCAGCGCGCCTCAGAACGAGCCGACCGGCTGGCGGATCGCGGCGTTGAGCCGGTTCCACACGTTGATGCCGGCGATGGACAGCAGCAGCGACGAGAGCTCCTTCTCGTCGTAGATGTCCGCGGCGGCGTCCCAGACCTCGTCCGGCACCGGGTCCGACCGGTCGGCGAGCCGGGTCACGTGCTCGGCCAGGTCCAGCGCGGCACGCTCGGCGTCGGTGAAGTAGGGCGATTCGCGCCACGCGCCGACGCCCCAGATCCGCTCGTCCTTCTCGCCCGCTTCCTTCATCTCCCGCGAGTGCATGTCGACGCACATGCTGCAGCCGTTGATCTGGCTCACCCGCAGGTGGATCAGGTGGTGCGTGGTCGCGGGCACCGTGCTGTCGTTCGTGGCCTTGCTCAGCGCCATCAGCGCCTTCATGGCGTCCGGCTGAACCTGGATCGGGTGGGTCATCCGAGCCTGCATGGTGATCTCCTCCTGTCACGCCCGCCTCGTTCGGCGGGTCTTGCTGGTATGACCCGGCCCAAGGAGAAGATGTGACAGTGCGGGACGAAAAACAGGACGAGAATTTTTGGGCGGCTCAGTTCGAGGAGCATCGGCCCAGGTTGCGGGCGGTGGCGTACCGGATGCTCGGTTCGTTCGCCGAGGCCGACGACGCCATCCAGGAGACCTGGCTGCGGGTGACGCGGTCGTCGGGAGAGGACGTCCGCAACACCGGCAGCTGGCTGACGACGATCGTGTCGCGGCAGTGCCTCAACATGCTGCGCTCGCGCGCGAGCCGGCGCGAGGACCCGCTGGACATCCGGGTGCCGGACCCGGTCGTGGAGACCGGGGACGGCGTCGACCCGGCGGAACAGGAGGTCCTCGCGGACTCGGTGGGGCTCGCCCTGCTGGTGGTCCTGGAGGCGCTCGACCCGGCGGAACGGCTCGCGTTCGTCCTGCACGACATGTTCGCCGTGCCGTTCGACGAGATCGCGACGATGCTCGACAAGAACACCGCCGCGGTACGGCAGCTGGCGAGCCGGGCGCGCCGCCGCGTGCAGGGGGTGACCCCGGCCGGTCCGGCGGATCGAGCGCAGCAGCGCAAGATCGCGGACGCCTGGCTCACCGCCGCGCGCGGCGGCAACCTCGAGGGGCTCGTCGCCCTGCTGCACCCGGACGCCCTGCTGCGCGTCGACACCGGCGGACTCGGCTCGAAGGTCGTGCGCGGCGCGGCCGAGGTCGCGGGCAGCGCGTCGCAGTTCCGCCCGGACGGTCTGGTGTCGCAGTACGCGACCGTCAACGGCGGTCCTGGCTTCGTCGCCCGGCGCGACGGGAAGGCGGTTTCGGTGCTGTCGTTCACCGTGGCCGACGGGTTGATCACGGAGATCAACATCCTCGCCGACGTCGAGCGGATCGCGGCGCTGAACTTCTGAGGTCAGCCGAGCCGGTCCAGGGCGGCTACCGCTTCGGCGGGCAGCTGCACCTGGCCGGCCGCGAGGTTTTCGGCGAGATGCGCGGAGCTCGCCGTGCCCGCGATCAGGAGCGTGCCCGCGTAGCGTTGCAACAGCCAGGCCAGCGCGACCTGCGCCGGGGTGCAGCCGAGTTCGGCCGCGATCCCGGTCACGACCGGATTGCCGCGCACGTCCTGGCCCAGCTCGAACGCGGAGCCCAGCGGGAAGTACGGCACCCAGGCGATTTCGTGGTCCCGGCACAGCTCCAGCGCCGGTTCCGTGGCGCGGTAGAGCACGTTGTAGGAGTTCTGCACGCAGACGATCTCGGCTCCGAGCGCGTGCCGGAGCTGGTCGGCGGACACGTTGCTGAGCCCTAGCGAGCCGATCTTTCCCGCGTCGCGCAGGGAAATCAGCTCGGCGAGCTGGTCGTCGATGTCGACGAGCTGGTCGCCTTCCGCGATCAGGCCGGGTCCGGCGTCCGCGCGGCGCAGGTTGACCACGTCGAGCTGTTCGACGCCGAGCGCGGCGAGGTTGGCCTCGACCTGCGCCCGCAGCTGCTCGGGCTGTTGCGCGAGCCGGAGCCGTTGCGCTGATTCCTCGGCGCCGACCTTGGTCACCACGACCAGGTCGTCCGGATAGGGCGCAAAGGCTTCGCGGATCAGGTCGTTGCAGCGGCCGTCGCTGTAGAACTGGGCGGTGTCGAGGTGGTTCACACCCGCGTTGGCCGCCTCGCGCAGCAGTTTCACCTGGTCAGCGCGGTCGGTTCCGGGGCGGCCGAGTTGCATCACGCCGTAGCCGATTCGCGCGACCTCGCGGCCGGCGAGCTTCGCGGTGCCGCCTGGAGCAGTGGTTGCCGTCATGAGGAAAGACTCCTGCCGTGGCATAGTGAAAGATGATGCGGAGGCGCCTCCGTATTTCCACCGTAGCAGAATCGGAGGACCCTCCGCTTTGTCGAGCGCCAAGAAACCGCGCGCGGACGCCGAACGCAACCGGCTTCGCCTGCTCGCCGCTGCCCGCAAAGCGTTCGGCGAAGGCGACGAGCCAGTGACGTTGGAGCGCGTCGCGCGCGAAGCGGGTGTCGGCATCGGGACGCTCTACCGTCACTTCCCTACCCGCGAAGCACTGGTCGAAGCGCTGTACCGGGACGAGTTGGCTCAGGTCGTCGCGAGTGCGCCGAAGCTGCTTGAGAGCGAGAAGCCGCTTCGCGCGCTGCGCCGGTGGATGGACCGCTTCGCCGAGTACGCGAGTACGAAGTACGACATGGCCGACACGCTGCGCGCGATCATCGAGGCGGGCACGGTCGACATGACGCAAGTCCGCGCCGAACTGACCGAGGCCGTCCAGCTGATCATGGACGCTGGTGCGGCCGATGGCACGCTTCGAACGGACGTCCGGGCGCAGGACGTGGTCGTGACGGTGGTCGGTGCGTGCAGCATGCGGACGCTGCCGGACGGGCCGGAGCAACTGGACCGGATGCTCGATCTGATCCTCGCCGGGGTCCGTCAGCCGCCGAGTTGATGCACGCGCAGCGCGAGCTGGATCTCCAACGAGCGTTCCGGCTCGCGCCAATCCTCGCCCAGCAGCACCGCGAGGCGTTCCATCCGCTGCGCGACCGTGTTGACGTGGACGTGCAGGGTTTCCTTTGCCCGCGCCAAATTCCCGCCTGCCGCGTAGTACGCACGCAGCGTGCCGATAAGGTCGGTGCCGCGGCGGGCGTCGTAGTCGAGGACCGGTCCGAGTGTCGCGCGGACGTAGCCAGACAGGTCGGAATGCCTGCCGAGCAGGACGCCGAGGAACCCGAGGTCGGCCATCGCCGCGCCGTCGCCTTCGCGGCCGAGAGCGAGCAGGGTATTAACGCATCGAACAGCTTCAGTGTACGCCTGCGCCAACGCTTCCGGGCCACTCGCCGGACCAGCCGCGCCGACGGTCACCGGACAGTCCACAACGGACTTCAGCTCGGCCGCGATCCCTGCTGCCGCAGGCTGATCCGGAGCGAGTGCGACAACTTGCTCCGCGTGAACACCGACCAAATCCCCGTACCGTGCACAGGCTGCGGCGAGCCCGCGTCGAGAAATGCCGGACGCATGTGCGACCAAAACCGCGTGCGGTGCCGACAAATCGACCCCCAACCGGCGTGCGCGAGCGACCAACGAGCCCGGGTTACGAGTCGGCGCGGTAAGCAGGTCGGTCAGCAACTCGCCGCGTACTTGATCCTCGGCTTGCGCGACGGAACGACGCAGCAGCAACAGCAACGCCGTGACAACCGCAGCCCGTTCAAAGAGCCGACGATCGTCCCCGGCTAGCTCGGGCCGCCCGGAGAGCGTCAGGCTGCCGAGCAGTTCGCGGCCCGCCCGCACTGCGCAGACCCATGCGTCCTTTGTGGACACAGCGCGTCCATTGGCGTGCGATGAAGCAACCGCGGCAGCGTCAAAATCGACCGCAGTACCGGCCAGCAGGCCGCCTTCCTCGTCGTGCACAGCGATCGATCCGCGCAACACACCGGCCACTTCCGCCGCCACCGCAGGCAAATCCGCGCCGCCGAGCACGAGGTCCATCAACCGGTCGTGCGCGTCGTCGGCGCGGCGCATCGTCGCGTTGGCCGCGTTCAGTTCCGCGGCCGCGGATCGCGTTTCTTCCAGCAGATGCGCGGTGTCCAACGCGATCGCGGCGTGCGCGGCCAACGATGACAGCAGCGCGACTTCCGCCGTCGAGAATGCCCGCGACGACCGGTCGGACGCATACAGCACGCCCAACACCTTGCCGCCGATCGCCAGCGGCACGCCGAGGATCGCCTTCAACCCCTCCTCGCGGACACCCGCGTCGATCGGATTCGTGTGCCGGAACCGCTCGTCCTCGAAGTAGTCCGCGGTCGCGTAGGGACGCGCGGTTTGCGCTACGAGCCCGCCGAGCCCCTCGCCCATCCCCAGGACAATCTGCTGGAACAGCGCGGAAACCGACCCGTCGGTGACCCGGATGTACGTCTCGCCGTTCGCCTCGTCGTTGAGGCTGAGGTACGAAACGTCCACGCCCAGCAACGTCCGCGCGCGCCGGACAATCGACCGCAGCACCGCGTCCGGATCGCGCAACCGGGCGAGGTCGCTGGCGGTGTCGAACAACGCGGTCAGCTCGGCTTCCCGCCGCCGGTGCTCGCTGAGCGTCTCGCGGATCCGCAACGCCAGCTCGGTCGCCGAACCGATCGCGGCGGACTGTTCCGCGGACAACCCCCGGGCAGCGACGTGCGCCAGCTGCTCGCTGCTCGCTCCGGCGGCGAGCAGTTCGAGCAGCCGGCGATACGCCTCGGCAGTGGGGTCCACACCCGTCATGCTGTCATTGAAGCCTGCCGTTCGGCCGCCGTCTCGTGCAGCGACGCGCCGCGCGTCTCCCGGGCGGCGAGCAGCGCGACCAGCGACAACAGGCACATCGCGACCACGTAGACCGAAACCGGCACCGTCGAGTGGTACGCCTCGAACAGCGCCACCGCGATCAACGGCGCGACCGCACCGGCCGCGATGGATGACAGCTGGCCGCCGACCGAAAGCCCGGTATAGCGCACGCGCGTCGGGAATTGTTCCGCGAAGAACGCCGCCTGCGGCCCGTACATCGCACCGTGCACGACCAGCCCGATCACCGCCGCGCCGATCACCGAACCTGTCGTGCGCAAGTCGAGCAGCCAGAAGAAACCAAACGACCAAGCGGCCATCCCGACCACGCCGAACAGGTACACCGGCTTCCGGCCGATCTTGTCGGACAGCAAGCCCCACAAGGGAATCGTCACGAAGTGCACCGCCGACGCGACGAGCACCGCGGTCAGCCCGGTCGCCTTCGGCAGGCCGAGTCCGGTGGTCACGTACACGAGAATGAACGCGGTGATCACGTAGTAGGACACGTTTTCCGCGATGCGCGCGCCGAACGTCACTGCCAGCGCGCGGAAGTGCCCGCGGAAAACGTCGACAATCGGTGCCTGCTCACGCTCGTCCGCGGCAGCCTTCGCCGCGATGAACACCGGCGATTCCGAAACCGCCAGCCGGATCCAGAGACCGAGCACCACCAGCACGCCGGAAAGCAAGAACGGAACCCGCCAGCCCCAAGCCTGGAAGGTCGCGTCCGACTGTGCCGACGCCAGGATCGTGAGCACCGCCGTGGCCAGCAGGTTCCCGGCCGGAACGCCGGTCTGCGGCCACGACGCCCAGAACCCGCGCCGCCGGTCGTCGCCGTGCTCGGACACCAGCAGCACCGCGCCGCCCCACTCGCCGCCGAGCGCGAAGCCCTGGATCAGCCGCAGCAGCGTGAGCAGGACCGGCGCGAGCACGCCGACCGCGCTGTAGGTGGGCAGCAACCCCATCGCGAACGTCGAGCCGCCCATCATCAGGAGGCTCACGACCAGCAGTTTCTTGCGTCCGATCCGGTCGCCGAAGTGCCCGAACACGAGCCCGCCGATCGGCCGCGCGAGGAAGCCGACCGCGTAGGTGAGCAAGGCCAGCAGGGTGCCGGTGAGCGGGTCGGCGGTCGGGAAGAACAGCTTGTTGAAGACCAGCGCGGCGGCCGAGGTGTAGAGGAAGAAGTCGTACCACTCGATGGTGGTTCCGATCAGCCCGGCTCCGACGACGCGCAGCAGCTTTTTGTCCATAATGGACTCCACTCCGTTGTGGGGAAAGGGGGATTCAGCCAGCGGTCCAGCCGCCGTCAACGGGAAGCGACGCGCCGGTGACGTGCGCGGCGGACTCGCCGCACAGCCACACCACGAGATCGGCGACGTCCTCGGGTTCGATCAATCGCTTGATCGCGGCCCGGCGCAGCAAAACCTGTTCCAGCACTTCTTCCGGCGGCACCCCGTGCTCGGCCGCCTGCGCTTCGATCTGACCGGTGACGAGCGGCGTACGAACGTAGCCGGGGTTCACGCAGTTGCTAGTCACGCCGTGCTCGGCACCTTCGAGAGCGGCCACTTTGGACAGTCCCTCGAGCGCGTGTTTCGCCGTGACGTAAGCAGCTTTGTACGGACTCGCCCGCACACCGTGCACGCTGGACATGTTGACGATCCGTCCCCAGCCGCGCGCGTACATCGCGGGCAGGCACTGGCGGATCAACAGAAACGGCGCGGTCACCATCAACGACTGGATGAAAGCGAACCGCTCCGGCGGGAATTCCGGCAACGGGGCGACGTGCTGCACGCCCGCGTTGTTGACGAGCACGTCGACGTCCGCGGGCAACCTCGGCAGCGCCGCCGGGTCGGTCAGGTCCACCACGTGCGCCTGCCCGCCGACCTCAGCGGCAGCCGCCTCCGCCCCGGCGACGTCCACGACGTGCACCTTGGCCCCGGCCGCGCCGAACGCCCGCACACAGGCCAGCCCGATGCCGCTGCCGCCGCCGGTCACCAGCGCGGTGCGCCCGGCGAGGGAACTGTCACTGGTCATGGCCGGAAACAGTAAGTCGCTCCGACCTGGGCGACCATGGGTCAATCCACCACAGAACGCTGATTCTCTATGTGGTCAGCCCACGCTGGAAACTTAATCTTCGTCCATCACGATCAGCTCGAACCCGTGGCCGTTGCAGGTGGGACACACCGCGTCGAACACGGCACCACCGCCATGGCAGTCCGGGCAAAGGCCGTCGTGCCAACTGGTTCCCGAGACGTCGCAATGCGGCCGCGGGTAATGGGTATCCGGCAGGCAGCATTCCGCGCCGGTTTCGGCGTGTCGCCGACGGCAGAGGTCGCGTCCTCCAGGCTTGATCATGCCTTCAGCATCACACAGCTCGGCCCGGGTCAGCCAGCGGCCGACGAGATGCTCCGCGCCTCGCTCGCCCCGATTTCGAACGCCTCGCAGCAGAAGAGCAGCCACTCGCGCACGCCGTCGGCCGTGCCGCCAGCGAACCCTTGCGCCAGCTCGACATACCGTGGCACCCGCCGGAAATAGGCGACTTCCGGCACCGTCAACGCCTTCGGGTCAAGCCCGGTGGCCACCATCGACAGGCGAGCCGCCGCCCGGGCGACCACCCCGTCCGCCGAACCGAACGGCGACAGCGCCAGCAACTCGCCGTGCACCACCGCGGTGAGCACCGGGCCGGGCACCGAGGTCGCGCCGGTGACGAGCTGAGCCAGCATCTCCAGCCGCTCGCCGCCACGCTGCGGACGGCCGAGCTGATCCGGATCGGACACCACGTCCGACGCGGCCAGCAAGTGCAGCCGGGCGACCGTCTGCAGCGGAGCCCGCCGCCACGTCGGCAGCAACGACTCCAGCTTCTCCGCGACCCGCAGCGCCCCGGCGAGCAGCGGGTCGGTCACCGAACCGTCTTCCGGCAGTTCGGGATTGGCCCCGTCGTTCCCCGCCGAAGCCCGAGCTGCCCGAACCGAAGCCTCCGCCGCGGTCTCCGCGCCGCCCCGCAGGTTCGCGGGCAGCCGGTGCACGGCGAAGACGGCGTCCTGCGCGGCTTTGGCTGCCGCGGCGACGCCGTCCAGCTCCAGCAACGGCTTCAGGGGATCACTCATGCGTCGAGCACCTGCCCCGCGCGCTCCACCACCGGAGGCAGCACCGACCAGGTGAAGTTGATCCACCGGTCAGTCCGCTTCCACACGTATTCGCACTTCACCGTCGAGGCGGGCTTCTCATAGACCACGGCGCACCGCACGTCCGCGACGTGGTCGGCGCAGAAGTCGCGGACCAGCTTGAGCGTCGCGCCGGTGTCCGCGACGTCGTCGGTGACCAGCACCTTCTTGTGTGTGAGATCCACCACGTTGGGCACCGGCGGCAGCATGACCGGAAGGTCCAGCCGCTGGTCGACGCCGGTGTAGAACTCGACGTTCATCACGTGCAGGTTCTTCACGTCGAGCGCGTACCCGAGCGCGCCGGCGACGAACAGCCCGCCGCGCGCGATGGACAGGATGAGGTCGGGCGCGAACCCGTCCTCGGCCACCGCCTCCGCCAGCTCCCGGCTCGCCGAACCGAACAACTCCCAGGTGAGGTTTTCTCGCTCCTCGGCCATGCGCGCTCTCTTTCTCGGGTGGTCCGCCGAGCATAAGCGGCCGTAAAGTGGACTGCTGAAATGACTGGGAAATGGCACTTCGACACAGCCACTCGCCGTCGTAGCGTGAGTCCGTGACCTGGAGCGAGCACCCCATTCTGTCCGGCCGCCACGTACGGCTCGAACCCCTCGGCCTCGAGCACGCCGCCGGCCTGTTCGAAGCCGGAGCCGACCCGGGCATCTGGGCCTGGCTGAGCCTCCGCCAGCCCGCCGACCTCGGCGAAGCCGAGACGATGGTGAAGGACGCGCTCGCCGACCCGGACCGCCGCCCGTGGGCGCAGATCGACGTCGCGTCCGGCCGCGTCGCCGGAACCACTTCTTATTACCAGGTAGTAGCGAAGCACCGGATCCTCTCGATCGGGCACACCTGGATCGGCGCGGATTTCCAGCGCACCGCGCTCAACACCGAGTCCAAATTCCTCCTGCTGCGCAACGCCTTCGAGGACTGGGGCGCCCAGCGCGTCGCGTGGGAAACCGACAACCGCAACCTCCGGTCGCAACGCGCCATCGAACGACTCGGCGCGCTGCGCGAAGGGGTGCTGCGGGCGCACCGGATCCGTCCGGACGGCACGACCCGCGACACGGTGCTCTACTCGATGACGGACGCCGAGTGGCCGGGCGCCCGTGCCCGGCTGCTCGCCCGCCTCGGCTGAGCCTCGCCGCACTCCGCTTGGCGCTGTGCGCGCAACGTGGCTGCAACCTTGTCGTAGGCGGACTAACGTCGCTAGCGTTCCCTGAGCCGCGGGTTCGCACTACAGGAGGCTTTGCACCATGACCGAGCAGTCCCCAGCGTTGGACAACCTGCTCACGGAGAGCCGCACGTTTCCTCCCAGCGACGAGTTCGCTGGTCAGGCGAACGCGAAGGCCGATATGTATGCGACGGCGGACGCTGACCGGGAGCAGTTCTGGGCCGGGCAGGCGGAGCGGCTGTCGTGGGACACGAAGTGGTCCCAGGTATTGGACTGGACCAATGCTCCGTTCGCGAAGTGGTTCGTGGGCGGGAAACTGAACGTCGCGTACAACTGCGTGGACCGGCACGTCGAGTCCGGCCACGGGGACCAGGTCGCGATCCACTGGGTCGGCGAACCGGGCGACACGCGCGACATCACCTACGCGCAGCTGAAGGACGAGGTCTCGAAGGCCGCGAACGCGCTGTCGTCGCTGGGCGTCGTCGCCGGGGACGTCGTGGCGATCCAGCTGCAGATGGTGCCCGAGGCGATCTTCGCGATGCTGGCGTGCGCGCGCATCGGAGCCCTGCACAGCGTGGTGTTCGGCGGTTTCTCGCCGACGGCGCTGCGCGCGCGGGTGGACGACGCGGCGGCGAAGATCGTGATCACGTCGGACGGCCAGTACCGCCGCGGCAAGGCCGCGCCGATGAAGGCGAACGTCGACGAAGCCTTGCAGGGCGCGGAAACCGTGCAGAAGGTCATCGTCGTCCGGCGCACCGGCAGCGACCTCGAGGGCGAGACGCCGTGGACCGAGGGCCGCGACCTGTGGTGGCACGAACTGGTCGACGGGCAGTCCACCGAGCACAAGCCGGAAGCGTTCGATTCCGAGCACCCGCTGTTCATCCTCTACACCTCGGGCACCACCGGTAAGCCGAAGGGCATTCTGCACACTTCGGGCGGCTACCTGACCCAGACCGCGTACACCCACAATGTCGTGTTCGACCACAAGCCGGGCGAAGACGTCTATTGGTGCACCGCCGACATCGGCTGGATCACCGGACACTCCTACATCGTGTACGGGCCGCTGGCGAACCGCGTGACCCAGGTCGTCTACGAAGGCACGCCGAACACCCCGCACGAGGGCAGGCACTGGGAAATCATCCAGAAGTACAAGGTCTCGATCTACTACACCGCGCCGACGCTGATCCGCACCTTCATGAAGTGGGGCGAGGACATCCCGGCGAAGTACGACCTGTCCTCGCTGCGGGTCCTCGGCAGCGTGGGCGAGCCGATCAACCCCGAGGCCTGGATCTGGTACCGCGACAAGATCGGCGCGAACAAGACGCCGGTCGTCGACACGTGGTGGCAGACCGAAACCGGCGCGATCATGATCTCGCCGCTGCCCGGCGTCACTGCCGCCAAGCCGGGTTCCGCGCAGCGCGCGCTGCCGGGCATCTCGGCGAAGGTCGTGGACGACACCGGCACCGAGGTCCCGCACGGCGGCGGCGGATACCTGGTGCTGGACAAGCCGTGGCCGTCGATGCTGCGCGGCGTATGGGGCGACGACGAGCGCTTCCGCGACACCTACTGGTCCCGTTTCTCCGAGCAGGGCTACTACTTCGCGGGCGACGGCGCGAAGTACGACGAGGACGGCGACATCTGGCTGCTCGGCCGTGTGGACGACGTCATGAACGTGTCCGGGCACCGGATCTCCACCACCGAGGTCGAGTCCGCGCTCGTGTCGCACCCGACGGTCGCCGAGGCCGCCGTCGTCGGCGCGACCGACCCGACCACCGGACAGGGCATCGTCGCGTTCGTGATCCTGCGCGGCAACGCGGTCGACGGCGGGGATGACGCGGTGCAGGAGCTGCGCAACCACGTCGCGAAGGAGATCGGGCCGATCGCGAAGCCGCGGCAGATCATGGTCGTGGCCGAGCTGCCGAAGACCCGCTCCGGCAAGATCATGCGCCGGCTGCTGCGCGACGTCGCGGAGAACCGCCAGATCGGCGACGTCACCACGCTCGCCGACTCGTCGGTCATGGACCTCATCTCCTCCGGGCTGAACTCCGGCAAGGAGGAGTAAGTTCTTCACCGTCAGGAAGGGACCCTCCCGGCTGGGAGGGTCCCTTCCTGCATTGATCCCCTGAAAGTGCGGGCATCGAACGCATGTTCTAAGATGCCCGCGTACCCAACCCAGATCCGGGCAAGGAGACGACACGAATGTCCGTGGAAGCCTTGACGCACGACGAGGACACTGCGGCCGGGCCGGCGGCGGAGTCATCGCCGCAGGCCGCCGGCACCCCGGAGGCCCCGGAAGTCGCCGAGCCTACCGCCGCTCCCGAAGCTTCGAGCGCCCCGGCGGACGCCCCGAAGCCGGAGTCTTCGCAGGCTGAGGAGACCCCGGCGGTCGAATCGCCGAAGCCGAAGCGCGGCCGCCCGAAGGCCGCGGCGTCGACGGCGAAGAAGACCCGCACCGTGGAGCTCACGCTCACCGTCACCGGCACGGCGGACGGCGAGTGGCAAGCCGAGCTGAAGAACGGCGCCAAGTGGGTCGCGAAGGGCCTTGCCGTTCCGGCCGCGGCGGTTTCGCGCGCGGCGAAGGAACTGCACGACGACCTGTCCGGCCCGATCGACGAGGTCATCAACGCCGCCCGCGAGGCGCAGGCCGCGAAGGTCGCGCAGCTCGAGGCCGAGCTGGAAGCCGCGAAGGCGGCGCTGGCCGAGCTCGACAACTGAGTCAGACCCGGTTCGCCCGGGTCCGGTGTCCACTCGTGGCTCCGGACCCGGGCGTTCGTCGTTTCAGCCCACCGGCGGCCGCCCCGGCAGCGGGGCTTTGAACTCGATCCACCGGCTGTCGGTCAGCGCTTCGACGTGGTGGCGCACGCCGCGCGGATGCACCACGACGTCGCCCGGCCCGAGTTCGGACCACACGCCGTCGACCGTGCCGCACAGCCGCCCTTCCAGCACGTGCACGATGCTGTCGTGGTCGTGGCTGTGCTCGGCCGACGCGACGCCCGCCGGATAACGGATTTCGTACGCCAGACCGTGTTCCGCGCGCGCCCGCTCCCGGATCAGCCCGGTGCCGCCGCGCAACGCCACGCCCTCCACCACCGACAACGTCCGCCACTCCCGCTCCATCCCGGCAGCCTATTCGCCCGGTCAGGCAAGGCACAATTCATTGAGGATTGCCTTTCTTAACCGAATTCCTGCAATCCGGGAAAATGTCGCGCGGAAACAATTTCCGTGATTCACTGAAGCCGTGACCGAAACGATGGGCGACGCGGTGCACGCGCACGAACCGCACGAGGACCTCGGCGGCAAGCTGAACTGGCTGCGCGCCGGGGTTCTCGGCGCGAACGACGGGATCGTGTCCGTCGCGGGCATCGTCGTCGGCGTCGCGGGGGCCACCACCGACAGCACCACCATCCTCACCGCCGGAATTGCCGGGCTCGTCGCGGGCGCGTTTTCCATGGCGGGCGGGGAATACGTGAGCGTGAGCACCCAGCGCGACACCGAACGCGCGCTGCTGCGGCTCGAGAAGCACGAACTGAAAACGATGCCGGAGGCCGAGGAACGCGAACTCGCGCAGATCTACGAGGACAAGGGCCTCTCGCCGGAGCTGGCGAAGCAGGTCGCGCGCGAGCTGACCGACAAGGATCCGCTGCAGGCGCACGCGGAGGCCGAACTCGGCATCGACCCGGACAACCTCACCAGCCCGTGGCAGGCGGCGTGGGCATCGCTGCTGGCGTTCTCCGTCGGCGCGCTGCTGCCGTTGCTGGCGATCGCCTGGACGTCGGTCAGCGTCCGCGTCTGGGCGTGCGCGCTGGCGGTGGTCGTCGGCCTCACGCTCACCGGGTTCGTGAGCGCGAGGCTCGGCAACGCGCAGGCGGGGCGCGCGATCGTCCGCAACGTCGGCGTCGGCGCCCTCACCATGCTCGTCACTTACTTCGTCGGAGTGCTTTTCGGCACCACCGTGGGTTAGTGCCCGGACCC
Organism: Amycolatopsis sp. A1MSW2902; assembly: GCF_017312175.1. NCBI lineage: Bacteria > Bacillati > Actinomycetota > Actinomycetes > Pseudonocardiales > Pseudonocardiaceae > Amycolatopsis > Amycolatopsis sp. A1MSW2902. Next base: position 7,861,247 of record NZ_QJPO01000001.1, on the reverse strand, counting down.
CGCCCCGCCACCACCCTCAACGGAGCGGCTGCGCCGCGCTAGTGCACACCCTTCATCAACTTGCGGATGAAGGGGATCAGCGCGAGCAACACCACGCCGACCACGATCGCGACGCCGCCGATGATGCTGAAGTACGGCACCTCGTCGTGCGGGTCGTAGGACTGCGCGAGCTTGCCCGACATCGCCGTGCCCAGCGAAACCGACAGGAAGTTCAGCGCCACCATCTGCGTCCGGAACGCCTCCGGCGCGAGCTTCGTCGACAGCGAAAGCCCGACCGGCGACAGCATCAGCTCGGCGATCGTGAACACCAGCAGGATGCCGGCCAGCGCGAGCAGCGGGCTGCCGTTCTGCCCGGTGTGCGCCATCGGCAGGAACAGCAGGAACGCCACGCCCATGAGCACCGTGCCGAGCACGAACTTCATCGGCGTCGACGGCTGCTTCGGGCCGAGCTTCGTCCAGACCGCCGCGATGATCGGGGCGAACACGATGATGAACACCGGGTTGATCGAGTTGACCCAGGACACCGGCATCGTCCAGCCGAACAGGTCGCGGTCGAGCCGCTGGTCGCTGTAGACCGAGACGACCGTCGACTGCTGCTGGTACAGCGAGAAGAACGCGGCGCTCGCGATGTACATCGGGATGAACGACAGCACCCGGCTGCGCTCGTCCGAGGTGATCTTCTTGCTGGACAGGATCGCGACGAAGTAGACCACCGAGATCGCGACGACCACGTAGACCACGACGTCGGCGAGGTTGTCCGGGGTGACCACGCCGGACATGATCAGCGCGACGACCGCGGCGACGATCACCACGGCCACGCCGATCACGAGCACGCGCTGCGAGGAAGGCAGCGGGTTGGGCACCTCGGACGCCTTCGCGCCGAGGTTCTTCCGCCCGATCGTGTACTGGATCAGCCCGAGCGCCATGCCGATCGCGGCGAGCCCGAAGCCGAGGTGGAAGCCGCCGTTCTGCTGGGCGAGCCCGGTCAGCAGCGGGCCGATGAACCCGCCGATGTTGACGCCCATGTAGAAGATCGTGAATCCGGCGTCGCGCCGCTCGTCGCCCTCGGCGTACAGCGTGCCGACCACCGAGGTCGCGTTGCCCTTGAGCCCGCCGGACCCGAGCGCGACGCACGCGAGACCGACGCCGACGCCGGTCAGGCCGGGCAGCACGGCCAGCGCGATGTGCCCGATCATCACCACGATGGCGCTGTAGAACAGCGTGCGTTCGGAGCCGAGCAGCCGGTCGGCGATCCACGCGCCGACGACCGTGGCGAGGTAGACCGTGCCGCCGTACGCGCCGACGATGCCGAGCGCGGCGCTCTGGTCGATCCCGAGGCCGCCCTTGTCGGCCTGGTAGTAGAGGTAGATGGCGAGGATGCCCTGCATCCCGTAGAAGGAGAAGCGCTCCCACATCTCCACGCCGAAGAGGTTCGCCAACCCCCTCGGGTGCCCGAAAAATCTGGTGTCGGCCTGGGCGTCGATAGGGGTGCTCACTACTGCCTCGTCCCTGTATTCAACATCGTTGTCGTTCTCTCCTGGCATGCTAGAAGGCGAACAGGTGAACGAAAAACCGGCGTCAGTATGGACTAGACAACTTGGCCGCGGCGACGGGCTGACCGGCGTTTGCGTACGGCTCGGCCAGATGCGAGCGTCATCGGGCAGTTCTGGGTTGCCGTTCGTCTCGGGCGGGCGGTAATCGGCGACTGCGGACGGTAAACTGGAGATCGGTGTGCCGGGAAGTCTGGTCGGCGGGAGAGCCGCCGTCCCCACAAGGAGTTTTTCGTGACCCCAGCCCGCGCCGTCGCCGAATTCGCCCGTTTCCTCCGCACGGAAACCACTGGCGGGCTGATCCTGCTCGCCGCCACCGCGGTCGCCCTAGTCTGGGCCAACTCGCCGCTCGCGCCCGCTTACGAGGCATTGCGCGACTTCCGGCTCGGCCCGGAGTTCCTGCACCTCAACCTCACCCTCGGCGACTGGGCGAAGGACGGCCTGCTCGCGCTGTTCTTCTTCGTCGCGGGGCTTGAGCTCAAACGAGAACTGGTGGTCGGCGAGCTGTCCCGGTGGCGGCAGGCGGTGCTGCCGGTGATCGCCGCGGTCGGCGGGATGGTCGTGCCCGCGGTGCTCGCGCTGTCGATCGCCTGGGGCACGCCCGGCGTCGACCGGGCGTGGGCGATCCCGGTGGCCACGGACATCGCGTTCGCGCTCGGCGTGCTCGCGCTGACCGCCTCGAACCTGCCGAGCAGCGCCCGGGTCTTCCTGCTTTCCCTTGCCGTGGTGGACGACCTCGGCGCGATTCTCGTCATCGCGATCCTCTTCACCAGCAGTTTCAACCTGATCGCGGCGGCGGTCGCGGTGGTCGCGCTCGGGCTTTACGCCTTCCTGCAGCACAAGCGCGTCCGGACGCCATGGCTGTACGTGCCGATCGCGCTGATCACCTGGGTCGCGGTGCATTCGGCGGGCATCCACGCGACGATCGCCGGCGTCGCGCTCGGGCTGCTCACTCGCGTCCGCGAGGACGAGGGCGAGGAGGAAGCACCCGCGGTCCGGCTCGAGCACCGCTTGCAGCCGTGGTCAGCGGCGGTGGCGGTGCCGGTGTTCGCCTTGTTCGCCGCGGGGATCTCGGTGAACGGCGACGCGCTGTCGACGGTTTTCACCACCGCGTTGCCGCTGGCTGTCCTCATCGGACTGGTCGTCGGGAAGTTCGTCGGCATCTTCGGGGCGAGCCTGCTGGCGGTGAAGCTGCACGTGGCGGAAAAGCCCAGCGGGATGAGCTGGCGAGACGTGGCCGCGCTGTCCGTGCTCGGCGGCGTCGGGTTCACCGTCAGCCTGCTGATCGCCGAACTCGCGCTGCCCGAGGACATGGCCGAAGTGGCCAAGGCGGCTGTCTTGATCGCCTCCGCGATCGCCTCGCTGACCGCCGCCGTGCTGCTCCTGCGGCGCAGCCGGGTACACGCGAAGGCGGGTTGATCCCGACACTCCCGCCGGTCCGTCGCGCCTCGCGTACGGCCACGTGGCACGATGACCCAGTGAGCAGCCCCAAACACGAGCGCACCAGCCCCGACGGCGTGGGGGCCGTGCCGTACCTGCCCCTGTCCAGCGACGAGGAAGCCGCGGCGAGCGAGCAGTCCATCGGCAAGCTCGTCGGCGACGCCACCCAGCACCTGTCGACGCTGGTCCGCGCCGAAATCGAGCTGGCGAAAGCCGAGCTGGCGCAGGAAGCGAAGAAGGCGCTCAAGGGGACGGTCTTCTTCCTGATCGCCCTCACCGTCTTTCTGTACAGCACCTTCTTCCTGTTCCTGCTGATCGCCGAGGGTCTGTCGGACTGGTGGGGCATCCGCTGGCCCGCGTTCGCGACGGTGTTCGGCCTGATGCTGATCACCGTGGGCGCGACCGCGTTCCTCGGCTGGCGCAAGGTGAAGAAGCTGCGCGCGCCGGAACGCACGATCAGCAGCGTCAAGGAGACGGCGGAGGCGTTCAAGCGCAAGCCGGTCGAAGACGACGACCTGCCCTCGACGCAGGGCTGACGCCAGCCCGCGCGCCGGTGGTGGAGCTGACGCCGGACCCGTCGAGCGTGCGGGTCGACGGGCCGTGGACGCATCGCGACGTCTCGGCCAACGGCATCCGCCTGCACGTAGCCGAATGCGGCGAGGGCCCGTTAGTGCTGCTCCTGCACGGGTTCGCGGGTTTCTGGTGGACCTGGCGACACCAGCTGCCCGCGCTGGCCGACGCCGGTTTCCGCGCGGTAGCGGTAGATCTGCGCGGCTACGGCGACTCGGACAAACCCCCGCGCGGCTATGACGCGTGGACCCTGGCAGGCGACGTAGGCGGCCTGATCAAGACCCTGGGCGCCCGCCGGGCACACCTGGTAGGCCACGCCTGGGGCGGCATGCTCGCCTGGACAGTCGCAGCACTGCACCCCCGCCTGGTGTCCTCGGTGACCGCCATCGGCGCCGCACACCCGCTAGCGTTCAAGTCGGCGGTGAAGCGCACCAGCAGCCAGATCCGCGCCGCAGGCCACCTTTTCCGCTTCCAGGTACCGATGGCCCCGGAAAAATGGCTGGTCCGCGACAACGCGGCGGCAGTAGAAGAACTGTTCGGCAAATGGTCCGGAGAGACCTGGCGCTCCTCCTCGGACTTCACCAAGACCGTGCCGCCGTTCCGCCAAGCCATGCTGGTCCCAGGCGTCGCCCACTCCGCACTGGAGTACTACCGCTGGGCCTTCCGCGCCCAGTTCCGAGGCGAAGGCCGACGCTTCACCGACGCAGTCAACGCCCGCATCACCGCCCCCGTACTGCAGTTGCACGGCGCGGACGACACCTGCATCCTCCCGGAAACCGCACTGGCGTCAGTCCACTGGGCAGGCCCGCACAGCGAACCAAAACTCTGGCCAGGCATCGGCCACTTCCCCCAGCTAGAAGACCCAGACCGAGTAACAAAGTCCGTTGTGGACTTCATCCGCTAACGACAACACAACCCGCAACAGACCCACCCAACGAGCGAGGCACCCAGCCCCTCCCCCGCACCCCGATACGAAGCTCATCTGCGGTCGGTGGGTGCTTGTCAAGGCATCTTTCCCGCCTTGACAAGCACCCACCGACCGTCAGCACAATCAAGCTTCGGGGTGCCCCACGCACGCCAGAGCGCAATGTCGCCGCCAGGCGACGAGCCGAGGCAGACTCAACTAGCGCAAGCCCCAGTCCCCACCCGAGCAGTCTGCGACGAAGCAGCATCAACCTCACTGCGCACCTGATCCGCGGTCAACGTAAACCCGGTATCCGGATCCTCCACCGCAGCCCCGAAAACCACCCCGATGACATCCCCATCAGGAGTAATCATCGGCCCCCCGGAATTCCCGCTCCGCACCGTCCCCCGAACCGTAAACACATCCCGCTGCACAGTACGAGAGTCATAAATATCCGGCCCCCGCAAATTAATCCGCCCCCGAACCCGAGCCGGAGTAGCCGTATAGGGCCCATCCAACGGATACCCCAACACCACCGCATTATCCCCAGCCCGAGCAGTCTGCGGCGCAAACGGCAACACCGGTGCCTTCAACCCCGGCACCGCCAACACCGCAATATCAACCTCCGGATTGAAGTAAACAACCCGAGCCCGGTAATCCCCCGAGGTCGACTCAATCCCGACCTCGTCAGTCCCCGCCACCACATGCGCATTGGTCATAACCCGCTGCGGCGCAACCACAAACCCACTGCCCTCAAGCGCCCGAGAACAAGAAGGCGCGTTCCCCCGAATCTTCACCACACTGGGATGCACCCGCTTAGCCACAGCGGACACATTGAGCGAAGTATCCGGCGGCGGCGTATCCGCCGAAGGCGCCTTCTCAAACGGCGACAACGCAGACGGAAACCCAGACGCGTCAAGCAACTTCCGCAGATCACTGGGAAGCCCCTGCGCCTCAGCAGGCATCAGGTCATTGACCTCACCCAGCACGACCGACGAGTTGATCGACTTAGCCAACCCAGGAATCGCCGACACCGTAGTCAACGGATTCGCGACCAGCCAAGCAACCACGAACACCGCAGCCGCCTGCAAGATCGCACCGAGCGTCTTGTCGATGCCGGAAAGCTTGTCGGGATTGATCTTCTGCCGCAGCTTCCGCCCGACCCACACGCCGAGCGTCTCGCCGAGCACGATCAGGAACACGACCACCGCGAACGCGAAAGCCACCTTGGCGACCGGACTGTCGAAAAGGCTGATCACGAACGGCGCCAGCTTCACCCCGGCCACCGCGCCGAGCGCGACGCCCACGAGCGCGGGCAGCGCGACGATCACGCCCTGGAACGCACCGGAAACCGCGGCCATGACCGCGAGCAGCAGGACGACGACATCGACCCAGTTCACCGCGCCGTCACTCCTCGATAGAACCGTCCCGGGCCGCCGACCGGCCCTGATGTTCGGCCCACGCTACGTCAAGCTCGCGCACATCGCCGGTGTCCCACTCCCGTTCCCAGCCGCCGAGCGAGAGCAGCACGGACAGCAGACCGGCGGTGAAACCCCAGACGAACAGGCCGTCGACGGTGAACGCCGGACCTCGCCACGACGCGTCGCCGCGGCGCACGGTGAACCGGTTGGCCGGGTCGGCGAGGTCGGCCAGCGACACCCGCGCGACCGCCGCCGTCTCGGCCGGATCGACCGCGCGCACCGGCGACGGGGTGTGCCAATGCGCCAGCACCGGCGTCACCGCGAACCTCGACACCGGCACGAAGAGCTCCGGCAGCACCGCGACCGGCAGGATTCCCGACGGGTCGACGCCGGTCTCCTCCTCGGCCTCGCGCAGCGCCGTGCCGACCGGGCCGTCGTCGCCGTCCTCCGCGCCGCCGCCGGGGAAGGAAACCTGCCCGGCGTGCGAGCCGAGCGTGTCCGCCCGCCGCTGCAACAGGACGTCCGGACCGTCTCCGCCGGGTCGTTCGCCGAACAGGATGAGCACCGCGGCGGCGCGGGTGAGCAGGTCTTCCGGCGGGCTGAACCGGGTGAACGTGCGGCTGTCGACCTCGCCGGACACCTTCACCAGCGGCCGCAGCCATTCCGGCACGGCTTCGGGTTCGACGAGCGGTCCGGTGGTCATGAGTAGTCCTTCACAGCAGCGCGCACCTGGTCAGTGTTGTCGAACACCCGCGGGTTCGCGATGAACCGGACCTGGCCGTCCGCGGTGACCAGGTACGACGCGGGCAGCGACGAGGGCACCTTGAGCGCGGTGCGGATGGGACCGGTCTGGCCGTCGCCGTCGTAGAGCGACGGCAGGTGCACGCCGAGTCGCTGGAACAGGCCGAGCCCGTCCGAAGCCGGGCTGGCGACCTGCACGCCGACCACGCGCACCGCTCCCGGCTCGGCGGCGTACCGCTGCAGCACCGGCAGTTCCGTGCGGCACGGCTGGCACCACGACGCCCACACGTTGACCAGCACCGGACCGCCGCCGAGGACCTTGCCGACGTCCACCCTGGACCCGTCGCCGAGGCAGTCCGCCTCGATCCCGGACAGCTGGCCGACCGCCTTCGCCGCGGCAGGCGGGCAAGCCTGGAGCTTCGCCGCCGCGCGCGCCGCGGTGAGGTCGCCGGACGCGGGCGGTGCGGCTGTCGAATCGCCGCCGCGCAACGTCAGGACGGCGACCAACGCGGCCACCGCCAGCACCGCGACCCCGAGCGCCCATTTGGTGACTGCAGTCACCCGCGCGCCGCCAGCTCGAGAATGTGGTCCTTCTCCGGGCCCTTGACCAGTTTCGCGGCCACCTCGAACTCGGTGGGCCCGGTGCCGAACGACGGGCAGTCCTTGCGCAGCGGACACGCGCCGCAGGCCGGTTTCCGGGCGTGGCACACGCGGCGGCCGTGGAAAATCACGCGGTGGGACAGCATGGTCCACTCTTTGCGCGGGATCAGCTCGCCGACCGCGTGCTCGACCTTGACCGGATCCTCTTCCGCGGTCCAGCCCCAGCGCCGCACGAGGCGGCCGAAGTGAGTGTCCACTGTGATTCCCGGCACGTCGAAAGCGTTGCCGAGCACGACATTCGCGGTCTTGCGGCCGACGCCGGGCAGCGTGACGAGGTCGTCCAGTTTCTTCGGCACCTCGCCGCCGTAGCGCTCCACGAGCGCCGCGCCGAGACCCATCAGCGAATTCGCCTTCGCCCGGAAAAACCCGGTCGTGCGCAGGTATTCCTCGAGTTCGGCGCGCTCCGCTCCGGCGTAATCGGCCGCGGTGCGGTACTTCTTGAACAACGCGGGCGTGACGAGGTTCACCCGCACGTCCGTGGTCTGCGCCGACAACACCACCGCGACCAGCAGTTCCAGCGGATTCGTGAAGTCCAGCTCGGCCTTCGCGTCCGGATAAACCTCGTCGAGGCAACGTTTCATCCGCCGGGCGCGTCTCACGAGAGCGAGCCGGCTTTCTTCGCGGTCCGCGCGGGGCCCGTTCGGGACAACAGGGGGCACCCCGATAGCCTACGGGCGAGTCGGACGAGCCGGTCGGGAGCATCCGCCGGTGGACGGCCGAACCGCCAGAGCACCACCTCTGCGGGCCGCGCGTCCGCCCTGAGCGAGGATCTGGAGATCCATGACCGAGTGCGTCACCGAAAACAGCGGAGCTGTGGCATGACCGTGTGGTTCGTGATCTTGGTCCCGCTGGTGATCATGTTCTTCGCGTTGTTCATGGAACGGGTCGAGAGCAGGCTCAAGCACGTCGCGGTTCAGGAGAACGAGGTCGAGGAGTTCCTGGAGCAGGCCCAGCCCAACGAGGTCAGGGCCCTGTACGGGCACGGGATCGGCCGCGCGCTCGAGCTGTTCCGGCTCCGCAGGCTCGGCGGACGGGCAGCCAGGCTACGCGCGCGCAAGGTGCGGAGTTAGGCTGCTCAGTCGGACGTGATCGTTCCAGGCAGCCGCGCCGGGCGCGGCGAGCTGACGAGCGATCTGCCCGACACGCCCTAGACTGACGCGAAAGTGATCGGCGACACTGCCTTCGGCCTGCGAAGGAAGTGATCGTTTCTCGACGAGGAGGCACCCGAGGTGGACGAAACCCTGGCCCGTGCGGGCATTTTCCAGGGTGTGGAGCCGGCAGCGGCGGAGGCGCTGGCCCAGACCTTGGAATCCGTGGAGTTCCCCCGCGGCCATGTCATCTTCAACGAGGGCGAGCCGGGCGACCGGCTGTACATCATCCAGTCCGGCAAGGTGAAGATCGGCCGCAAGTCCCCGGACGGCCGCGAGAACCTGCTGTGGATCGCCGGTCCGTCCGACATGTTCGGCGAACTGTCCATCTTCGACCCCGGCCCGCGCACGTCCGGCGCCACGACGGTCACCGAGGTCCGCGCGGTCACCATGGACCGCCCGGCGCTGCGGCAGTGGATCGCCACCCGCCCGGAGATCGCCGAGCAGCTGCTGCGCGTCGTCGCGCGCCGCCTGCGCCGCACGAACAACATGGTCGCGGAGCTGATCTTCACCGACGTCCCCGGCCGCGTGGCCCGTGCGCTGCTGCAGCTGGCGCAGCGCTTCGGCAGCCAGGAGGCGGGCCTGCTGCGGGTCACGCACGACCTGACGCAGGAAGAGATCGCCCAGTACGTCGGCGCGTCCCGCGAGACCGTCAACAAGGCGCTCGCCGACTTCGCGCACCGCGGCTGGCTGCGGCTCGAGGGCAAGAGCGTGCTGATCCTCGACCCGGAGCGGCTCGCTCGCCGCGCCCGCTGATCTTCCCCCGAGTGGGTTAATCCGCACGGGTTTTTCGAAGGCCACCTCCTACTGGGGGTGGCCTTCGTGCGTGCGTACCGGACTATCCCCCACAAGAGCGGCATTCCGCTCCGGCCACGTGTCGCCGCCGGCTTCGGCCGGTCCGGCCGGGAAAATGACAAGGAGCCGGGCGCCACCCCCGACGTGGCGCACCGGCTCCTCGCCTGCGCACGGATCATCCCCCGACGACCCGCGCTCCCCGCCCTCCGGACCAGGCCCCGACCCATATGCCGGAGGGAGCTGGGTGCTGCAGTGCTGTCCAGCCCGTAATGGGCTGTCGTTCAACCATCACGGCCAAAACTCACGAATTCAAGGCCATTCACCCTCAAGGACGCCAAGACCGCGTCTTCGTTGCACGAGTTCACGAAGAATCCAGCTGGTGTTATCGGATCGAGACCTTTAGGTCACGCAACCGGGCCGCCACCGCCGCCGGGGCGGGCTGCTCAGCGATCTGAGCGGCCAGCGAGTCCGCGGACGCCCGGTAGGCCGGACCGGCGAGCACCGTCTGGACCGCGTCGAGGATTCCGTCGCCGGAGTCGACCGCGATTCCGGCTTCCGCGGCCTGGATCTGCGCGGCGACTTCGAAATGATCAGTCGCCAACGGCAGGACCACCAGCGGCACGCCGTGCGCGAGCGCGCCGAGAACGGTCGCCGAGCCGCCGTGGCAGACCACCGCGTCGACGGCGGGCAGCAGCTGCGTCTGCGGCACGAACTGCTCGATCCGCACGTGGTCCGGCTGCTGTCCGAACCGGCCGACGTCGCTGTCCCGGCCGATCGTCGCCACGACGTTCATCGGCTCGTCGCGCAGCGCGGCCACCATTCCCTCCAGCACGCCTGGCCGAGCGTTGTGGGTGGTGCCGAGGGTGACGTAGACGGTCCGGTCGTAGGGCAGCCCGTCGAGGACTGCCGGACGCGGACCGGGCGTCGGCGTCACGCCAGCGGGCTGGAGCGGCCAGCGCGTCGGGTACTCCCACCCGACGTCAGGCGGGATCAATCCCGTCGGCCAGAAGTCCAGGTACGGCACGGCATCGCGCGGCGGCAGCTCGTCGAGCCCGCGTTCGCGGACCAGACCGTTCGCGACTTCCCACGCCCGCTCCATCGTCGCGGCGGACTTCGGCGGACCGATCGCGTGCATCGCGTACGGCACGCCGGCCAGGCACGCAGCCATCACGGCCGCGCGTTCGGCGAGGTTGGCGATGACGAGATCCGGCCGCCAGTCGCGGACGAACTCGACCATGGCGTCGAGCCGCGCAGCCGCGCCGAGCCCGACCATGTACTCGGCGACCAGATGGGAGAGCCGCTCGTCCGCAGTCATCCCGGCCATCTCCTCGCGAGCCCGCTGCCACATCGAGGCCGCGGCGGCGGGGTCGCTCGGCTGTCCCACCGACACCGCCTGCAGACCGGTGTTTTCCAGGTACTGAACGGCTTCCGGGCCGGTCACGAACGCGACCTCGTCCCCAGCGGCGCGGGCCGCCTTGGCGAGCGGAAGCATCGGCGCGAGATGGCTGTACCCAGCTCCGGAGGAGAACATCAGCCGCATCGCGCGAGCGTACTGACTGACCCGATCGGGCGTGACCAAGATGACCGGGAAATTACTGGTACCTCCGTACCAATTTCGTCATACTAGTACGCGTGTCCCAGTCTGCCCACTCCGAAGGCCGCACCACGCTCGCCGACTACCGCTCCGCGCTGACCGCCCCTGGCTCGCGCGGCCCGGTGATCGCGTCGATCCTCGCCCGGCTCCCGATCGCGATGATCGGCATTTCCGCGCTGCTGTACGTGCAGCGCGAAACCGGTTCGTTCGCCGCCGCCGGGCTGGTCTCCGCGAGCTCGCTCGCCGGGGTCTCGGTGGGCGCGGTCGTGCAGGGCAGGCTGATCGACCGGTTCGGGCCGAGCCGTCCGCTGCTGGTCGTCGCAGCGGTGTTCGCGCTGTCGATGGCGTCGCTCGCGATCGCGATCGAGGCGCACCTGCCGACGTTCGTGCTGATCCCGCTGGCCGCCGCGACCGGGCTTTCGGAGCCGATGGTCGGCTCGGCGTCGCGGGCGCTGTGGACGAAAATCCTGCCGGAGGGACCGGCGCGCAACGCCGCGCTGTCCTATGAGGCGATCAGCATGGAGGTCTTCTTCATCCTCGGCCCCGGCATCGCGGGCCTGCTGATCACCGCGCCGTGGGCGGGCACCGGCATGGTCGTCGGCGCGATCACCATGGTCACCGGCGCGGTGCTGTTCGCGCTGAACCCGACCGTGCGCGCGTGGGGTCCGGCCCCGAAGGCGAAGACGCCGCTGCTCGGCGCGCTGGCCAGCCCCGGAATGCGGACGCTCGCGCTGGCCGCGCTCGGTTTCGGCATGGTGATCGGCTTCGTGGAGGTCGCCGTGCCCGCCGCCGCGACGGAATCCGGCCACCCCTCGCTCAGCGGTCTGCTGCTGTCCGCGTGGTCGTTGAGTTCGGTGGCGTTCGGCGTGGCCTACAGCCTGCACCCGTGGCCGCGCCGCCTGGGCCTGCGCCTACCGATCCTGCTGGGCGGCTTCGGTGCTTTCGTTGCGCTGCTTGCGCTTCCGTCGAGCCTGTGGGCCCTGGCGCTGCTGATGCTGCTGGCCGGCGCGATGATCACGCCCCAGTCGACGACCCACTCCGCGGCCATCGAGGTCGTCGCCCCGCGCGGCACCGCGGCAGAGGCATTCGGCTGGGTCCTCACGGCGGTGACGCTGGGGCTAGCGGCAGGCCAATCGGTGAGCGGCTATCTGGTCGAACATTCCGGGACAGCCGCTGCGTTCCTGGCGGCTGGCGTGGCGGGTGTCGCGCTGGCCGTGGTGGTGTGGCTGCTGCGCGGGACTGTGCGGGCTGCTTCGCCGGTGCCTGCTGACGGTGCTCTTGTCGGGGTTGCTGGGTAGCTCGGCTCTTCCTACGGCTGGTGCCGCTTCGTCACTGTTGGGGCACCGCTCGAGCCTCCTTACCCGCCCCCGAGCGACTCGCTTCTACCCACGGATGGTGCCGCCTAGTCGCTGCTGGGGAACCGCCTGAGCCTCCTTGCTCGCCTCGCTCGGCAGCGTCGCTGGGTGACTCGCCTCTACCCGCGGCTGGTGCTCGCCTCGCCACTGCCGGGGATCCGCCCGAGCATCCTTGCCCGCCCCACTCTGCAGCGCTGCTGGGTAACTCGCCTCTGTCCACGGCAGCTCGCCACTGCCGAGGAACCACCCGAGCCCACTTGCCCGCCCCACTCGCCAGCGCTGCCAGGTAACTCGCCTCTACCTACGGCAGATGCCGCCTCGCCACGGTCGAGGAACCACCCGAGCCCACTTGCCCGCCTCACCCGGCAGCGCTGCTGCGTGACTCGCCTCTGCCCACGGCAGGTGCCGCCTCGTCACGGTCGAGGAACCACCCGAACCCACTTGCCCGCCCGTTCAGCAGCGCCGCCGGGTAGCCGTTTCCGGGGTTTCCCGGGCCGGGCACCCCCCTGCTCACTGGCGGGTCTTCTCTGTTTCCGCAGCTCAACCACCTTGTCCGCCGTTTTTGTCGGTGGACGCCGCTACTTTGCGTGGCATGGATCTCACATCCTTCGTGCGGCCGCTGGCGGCGGTCGCGAGCGCCGCGGCCCGACTCCTGTCGAGGCAAGCCCGCCTGCGTTTGCGGGCGAACGCTGACGGCTTTGTCGTGTCTGGCAGCGATCGTGATTTGGCCGTCCAGTTGTCCTGCCCGGCGACGACCCATCTCGACGGCGAGGTCGTAGTACCAGCCGCACCGTTCGCCGAAACGGTCCGCATGCTGGATGTCGACCAGGTCCGGTTGGCAGTCGAAGGAACCCGCCTCGCGATCCGAACGGACAATGCCCGCTTCGCCCTGCCTTTGCTGGACCGCGACCTGCTCCACGTGCCGGAACCGCCACCCCTGCTGTCCAAAGTAGACGGTGCGGCCCTCGGCACGGCTTTGCGCACCGTCGCGGGCACCGCCGCCAAGGACGACCCGCTCCCGATCTTCACCGGCGTACGAGTGCAATCAATCGGTGGCGAACTGTGCCTGACCGCCTCGGACCGCTACCGCATGGCCGTCGCCCGCCTGCCTCTGCGGGAAGTCCGGGAACCCATCGACGTCCTGGTCCCAGCCACCCTGCTGACCGAAGCCGCCCGCCACAGCGCCGGTGCCATGGGACTGCACGCCGACCCCAGCCACTTCGCCCTGAGCTGGCCAGGAGGCACCGTCACCACAGCGGTCCTGGACGCGGGCTTCCTGTCCGCGGACTCCATCCCGTCCGACGCGGTAGACACGGAAGTCGAGGTAGGTGCCGACGAGCTAGCCGCAGCCATCCGCCGAGTCGGCGTCTACTCCGAAGACCGCCGAGTCCTGACCCTCGAAGTCGGCGACGCACACCTCCGCCTGGCCAGCGCCCGCCAAGACACCGGCGAGGCGGAGGAACACCTGAAAGCAAACGTTTGCGGCGGCCGAACGTCCCCGTCCTTCCAGGCCCGGTACCTGCTGGACGCCCTAGCCCCGTTCAGCGGCGAACGCGTCCGACTGGCCATCCAGCCAGGGCTGCGAGCGTGCGTCCTGACCCCAGCCGACGAGGACGGACGGGAGGTGGCATTGAAGTACTACTTGATGCCAATGCTGTCTCGGTAACCGGCGGCTGCTGACGCGGCTTCGGCCTGACGGCTGGCTCGCACCGGGCGGGGTGCGGAGTCGTTACGAGTTCGGCCGCGTGGTGGCGGCCGAACGGCGGGCCAATGCCGGGGCGAGTGGTCGGGCTGGGCTGGCCGAGCTGAGCCGAGTCGAGCCGGGCTGGGCTGGGCTGGGATGGGCTGGCCGAGCCGAGTCGAGCCGGGCTGGGCTGGCCGAGCTGAGCCGAGCCGAGTCGAGCCGGGCTGGGCTGGCCGAGCCGAGTCGAGCCGGGCTGGGCTGGGCTGGGATGAGCGGCGCAAAGCGCAGCCGCACCATGCCCCACGTCGGCCAGGTCGCGTTCAGGCGGGCCGTGGTGGGCCAGAAGCCGTCTCGCACGCGGAGCGTGCTCCGGGACCGGGGCATGTCGCCGTCGGTTGGCCGTGGGCACTTCTGACGGTCCGCCCTGCGCGGAAGTGCGCGGCGACGGGCCAGCCGCCGTCTGCCCCCCATGCCACCCCGGCCTGCTCTGGGGCACCCGAGCGAGCCCACAACCGCTGAGCCGGTGCGGCATGCCCGGGAAGCCGTCAGGGCGCTAGGGCGCACCCGAGCGAGCCGCAGCGGCTAGGCCGGTGCGCCGTGCCCGGGGAACCGCCAGGGCACTAGGCGCGCCCTAGCGAGCCCACAGCGGCTGGCCCGGTGCGGCGTGCCCGGAAAACCGCCGGGCGCTGGGGCGCGCCCGAGCGAGCCCAAAGCAGCTGAGCCTGCGCGGCACGCCATGGCACTAGGGCGCACCCGCGGCACGGCACACGCCCGGCGGCAACGGTCTCGCACGCGGAGCGTGCCAGGGCCTGCGCAACCGCCAGCCGCGCGCGGAAGCAGCCCAGGCTCCACTCAGCGCGCCTGAAACAACCTCAGGCAGCCGACTCCGCGGCCACCGCGGCCTTGACCTCATCGAAAGTCGGGTTCACCAACGCGGTCGACCCCACGATCACCGTGGGCACCGTCTCGTTGCCGTTCGCTACCTCGCGCACTCGCTCAGCCGCGCCCGGTTCTTCCCAGATGTTGATTTCCCTTACCGGCAAACCGCTTTCCAGCAGGGGGCGGCGCAGCGCTGAGCAGAAGCCGCAGCCTGGGCGCCAGTAGAACTCGACCTCGACGTTGCTCATTGTCCGTCCTCCGAAGACGCCCGTAGATACTCCAGTTGTGCGCGCACGCTCGCCTCGGCCGGTGCCCACAGCGCGCGGTCGACGTCGGCGTACACCACCTCGACCACTTGCCGCGGCGTTGCGTCTTCGCCGAGCGTTCGCAAGGCGGAACGCACCTGATCCAGGCGCTGTTCCCGGTGCGCCAAATACTCCCGCGCGGTGGCGGGCAGATCCGGCAGCTCCGGGCCGTGGCCGGGCAGGCCTGGGGTGCCGGCCGGGAGTGCGATCAGTTTGCGCAGCGAGCGGAGGTAATTGCCGAGGTCGTGCAGGACCGTCGTGCCTCGGCCGAGGATTGTGTCTCCGGTCAGGATCTGGCCTCCGACCAGCAGCGACACCGAATCGTCGGTGTGGCCGGGGGTATGCAGGACGGTGAAGTCCAGGCCACCCGCCGAGAAGGAGTCGCCGTCGGCGAACGCGGGTGCGTCGATGCAGAGGGAAGCGTCGAAGGCACGCACCGGCGCGCCGGTTTTCGAAGCGAACCAGGGGGCGCCTTCGGCGTGATCCGGGTGATGGTGGGTCAGCAGGATCAGCTCGACCGGACCGACGGCGGCGAGCTTCTCCAGGTGCTCCAGATCGCGGTAACCAGGGTCGACGACCACGGCGGCCGAGGCGTCGCCACCGCGCAGCACCCACGTGTTGGTGCCCTCCAGGGTCATCGTCGAAGGATTGTTTTCCAGCAGCACCGACGCGGTTTCCGAAACACGGCGCAGCACGCCATAAGCGGGAGCGGTCACTCAGGACTCCGAAGTATCGAGGACAACGCGGATGTTCTCGCCGTCCCGGACCAGGGTCGGCACAGTCTTCACGATCTCGCGCGGCTCGGCGAGCACCGCATCGGCCTGCGAGAACTCGGCGAGTTCGACGAGGGTCAGCCAGGTCGGCGGCATCAACGCGCGACGGCCTTCGCGCGCGTCCGCGACTGCCTCGGCGGGCGGTTGCCAACCGGCGGCAGCGGCTTCCGAGGTCGCGCCGTCCGCGCGCTGGCCCTCAGGCAGCTTCGCGACGAAGAAGCGGGTGTCGTATCGACGCTGTTCCTGCGGCGGCGTGACCCAGTGCGCGTACGGGTGCAGCAGGTCCGCGCGCAACGTGAGGCCGGCGTCGGCAAGGAAACCGGCGAGCGAGATTTCCCGTGATTCCAACGCTTTCCGCGCGTCGTGATACGGCGTGACGTCGGCGACGACCGAATCCTCAGTCCCGGCCAGCAGCACGCCGGACTCCTCGAACGTCTCCCGGACCGCGGCGCAAACGAGCGCGCGGGCGAGGCTTTCGTCGCAGGTGAACTGCTCGGCCCACCACGACGGCGGCGGCCCGGCCCACGCCACAGAGGTGTCGGCGTCGCGCGGATCGACCCCGCCGCCAGGGAACACCGTCATCCCGCCGGCGAACGCCATGCCCATGACGCGGTGCTGGAGGAAGACCTCCACGCCGTCCGAAACGTCCCGCAGCAGGATCACCGTGGCGGCGTCCTTCGGGGTCGCCGGCGGGCCATCCGCGTTGTCCCGGATCGCGATGCCGGGACGGGCGGGGATGTCGAAAACGAATTCACGCGGCCGTTCCACCCGGGCAACATACCTCGCAATCCGTACGCGTCGCGGATTACTTGTGTCACCTCGCGGCAGGAACCCGCACGGACTCGGAGTCGCTCAGGGCGGCCTTCCCGAACCGCAACCCGAGCCAGCCCGGAACCGCCGTCGCGCGTCCGGTCGGCCGAAAGCCGTGAAGGGCTCCTTGAGGGAATCTGCTTCCCTCAAGGAGCCCTTCACGGAACAACAGGGGCTCAGGCCCAGTGCTGGTCCCCGCCGGAACGGGACGCGCCGTTGAGCCGCAACCGGGCTGCCTCGGCACGCTCGCGCTCAGCCAGTTCCTCGTGCAGCTCACGCAGCAGCGCGCGGTCGCGTTCGGACAGGCTCGGATCGTCCAGATCCAGCGCGGGCAGCTCGACCACCTCGTGCATGCTCGGCTTGCCCGCGGCGATCTCGCGGCCCTTCTCCGGGTCCTCGGCCAGCGCGCGCCGCAGCTGCGCCACCTCGGACGGAGTCAGGTCCGACGTGCGCTCGGCACGCGTTTCCGACCCGGCCGTCCTCGGCCGCTCCGAAGACGCGGCGGGCTCGGCCGCCGGCTCCGGCATCGAGACCGGTTGTGCGGGCACGGCCTGCACGATCGGCACCACCGGCGCGACCGGGACCACCGGCTCGGCGGCGGCTACCGGCTCCGGTTCGGGCTGACGGTGCCCGTGCCGGCTCGGCGCTTCCGAGACCGGTTCGGGGACCGGGGCCGAAGCGGGCGCCGGGGCACTGCGCTGCGGCGTCGGTTCCGGCCGGTAATCCGGGGCCGAATGCGTGCTGCCGGTGACCCACACCGGGCTCGCTACGGCACCCGCGGCCTGGTGGTAATCCGACTGCGGGATCCCCGGACCGCTCACCTCCACGACCGAGCGGATGCCCGCCCGGCGCAGCGCGGTGTCGACGCGGAACGCGACCGCGGGCGGGTTGCCCTCGGGGCCGAGTTCGACCAGCACGACCCGCTGCGGCAGCGCGCCCGGCACACTGCCCGCCGGGGTGTTGCGCCACACCGCGTGCACGGAACGCACGTCGGGCAGCACCTGCAAGGTCCGGTCGAGCGCCTCGGCGAGACCGAACTCCGGCTGGTTGTCGCCCGTGAACCGGTGCGTGTGCATCGGCTCGTGGTCGGTGACCAGCAGGTCGTTCGCGAGCGTCGCGTCCGACCGGCTCATCTCGAGCACCAGCGCCAGCTCGCGCTGCTCGGCCTCGCTCACCGCGATCCGGCCCGCGATCAACGTGCCGGTGGTGAGTTCCACCGCCTCGTCGATGTGGGCACGGGCGATCAGTTCCCGCGCTTCGGTGAGCGCGCTGTCGTCGATGCGGCCCGCCAGGGCCAGCAACAAGTTATGCAGGCGCAGGGGCACCGAGAACCCGTCCATCGGGCCGTCGTGAACCTCCACCATGGCTCTGCTCCTCCCAGCTCGCCTGGCGGCAACGAGCGTTAAGCGGCGACAAGTCGATGACCGGCGCCCGCGGCGCCTACGCAGACCAGCTCGGACTCGGCGAGCGCGGCCCGGTGGTACCCGGGAAGGTCGAAGCGCGGCGGGATGACCTCGACACTCGGTTCCTCGTCCCCCATGACCCGCAGCACCCGCTGCAGTTCACCGGTGAGCCGGGGCTGTCCCGCGGTCGCCGTCACCAGCAGGACTCGCTTCGCCCCGCCCTCGCCGGAAGCGCCGAGGCGCCGCCAGCTCTGCCGTACTTCCCCCACATCCGCGCGTCCACGCAACGTCGCGTGGAGCAAGACGGACACAGAGTCGACGGAGTTCACCCATTCGGGCGCACTCTGCGTGAATGTGTACCTGGTCTCGGTGACGTCGTCTACCCCCAGGGTGGAACTCACCTGGTGCCAGTCGGCGCCGTGCGGGATCAGACCGGCCACGAGCAGGCGGTACTCCGCCTGGTCCAAATCGATCCTGTGCTTGAGCAAAGACCTCGGCAGGGTCCGCGCGAGCGTCCCCATCGCGCCTTCGCCGAGCCAGTCGCGGAACCGCCACAACAGCTGGTCCGGCGTGCGGCCGGCGAGCCGCAGCAGCAGTTCGTGCAGGGACTGTTCGATGTCGGGATCCATCACTTCACCTCCACGATCAGTTCGACTTCCACCGGCGACGCGATCGGAAGCTCCGCGACGCCGACGGCCGAACGAGCGTGCACCCCGGCGTCGCCGAAGATCTCGCCGAGCAGTTCGGACGCCCCGTTCACGACCGCGGGCTGGCCGGTGAAGCCCTCCGCGGAGGCGACGAAACCGACCACCTTGACAATCCGGACGACAGAGTCGATGCCGACGAGGGCGTGCACCGCGGCGAGCGCGTTCAGCGTCGCCGTGCGGGCGTGGCTCTTGGCTTCCTCCGGGCTGACCTCGCCGCCGACTTTCCCGGTCGCGGCGAGCGCGCCGTCGACGAAGGGCAGCTGGCCGGAGGTGTAGACGTGCGAGCCGGAGCGCACGGCCGGCACATACGCGGCCAGCGGTGCGGCGACTCCGGGCAGTTCGATGCCGAGCTCGGCGAGCCGGTCGCTCCAGGTCAACGCCGCCCCCTCAGCTCTTCGGCCGCTTCAGGTACGCGACGTGCTGTTCGCCGCTCGGGTTGGGCAGCACGGTCACCAGCTCCCAGCCGTCCTCGCCCCACTGGTCGAGGATCTGCTTCGTAGCGTGGATCAGCAGCGGGACGGTGGCGTACTCCCATTTGGTCGCACTCATGACTCGGGAGCGTAACCAAGCGGGCAAGGCCCCTCCGGACCGCCGCCGCCGAAAGCCCGTCACCCGTCCAGGGGAGCGCCTGGTAGGCCGGGTGAGTGTGGGTCAGTTCACATCCGATCGTCGCTCGCTAGCGTGGGCGCGTGGAGACCTGGCGGATCGTCGCGACCGTGCTGCTCGCCGTGGCCGGGGTGCCGCTCGTGCTGGCCGTGATGGCCAAAACGCGGGACCGGGTGAACGATTCGGGCCAGGTGGCGATCGCCGGCGCGGTCACCCTCACCGGGCTGATCGTGGTGGCAGTGCTCACGCTGACCGTGCTGCCCGGCGTGGTGACCTGGATCGTCGTCGCGGCGGTCGCCGCTGCGGTCAGCGTCATGATGCTGGCCAGCTGAGCACCGGTTTAGTGTTGAGGATGTGACCACACCCTCCGCCGGCTGGACCGACGAGCTCGCCAGGGCCCGGCTGCACTTCGTCACCGGCAAGGGCGGAACCGGCAAGACCACGCTCGCCGCGGCGCTGGGTCTCGCACTCGCCCGCAATGGCCGCCGGGTGCTCTTGATCGAGGTCGAGGGACGGCAAGGCATCGCCCAGCTTTTCGACACCGAACCGCTGCCGTACGCGGAACAGCGGATCGCGTCGGTCCCGGGCGGCGGCGAACTGCGCGCGCTGCACATCGACGTCGAAGCGGCGCTGCTCGAGTACTTCGAGATGTTCTACAACCTCGGTTTCGCCGGGCGGACGCTGCGCCGGATGGGGGCGATCGAGTTCGCCACCACGCTCGCGCCGGGCCTTCGCGACGTCCTGCTCACCGGGAAGATCAAGGAATGCGTCGGGCGCACCGAATCCGACGGGCGCCACACCTACGACGCGGTCGTGGTCGACGCGCCGCCGACCGGGCGCGTGGTGAAGTTCCTCGACGTCACCAAGGCCCTCGCTGACCTCGCCAAGACCGGCCCGATCCGCGGCCAGGCCGACGGCGTCGTCCGGCTGCTGCATTCCGGCGAGACCGCCGTGCACCTCACCACGCTGCTGGAGGAGATGCCGGTGCGCGAGACCGTCGAAGCGGTGGCCGAGCTCGACGGGGCCGATCTGCGGCCGGGCGCCGTGCTGGTGAACCGGGTCCGTCCGCCGCGGCTGCCCGCGCGTTCGGTGACCGCGGCCGCCGACGGCCGGGTGGACGCCGACCGGGTGCGCTCCGGCCTCGCCTCGGCCGGGCTGAACCTGCCGGAGGCGACGCTCGACGCGCTCGTGGAGGAAACCGTGGAGCACGCCGTCCGGGTCGCCGCCGAGCAACGGGCCCGCGAACAGCTCGCCGAGGCCGATCTGCCGACGCTGGAGCTGCCGGACCTCACCGACGGCGTCGACGTCGCCGCGCTCTACGAACTCGCCGAAACGCTGCAGGAACAGGGGGTGCGCTGATGCCCGCCGACCCGACGCTCGACGTGGACGCCCTCCTCGACGACCCGGACAGCCGCGTGATCGTGTGCTGCGGTTCCGGCGGCGTCGGCAAGACCACCACCGCGGCGGCGCTCGCGCTGCGGGCCGCCGAACGCGGCAGGCAGACCGTGGTGCTCACGATCGACCCGGCACGCAGGCTCGCGCAGGCGCTCGGGCTGCGCGAACTGGGCAATCACCCGAAGCAGGTGCGGGTCGAGGGCTTCGAGCCCAAGGGCGAACTCTGGGCGATGATGCTCGACATGCGCCGCACGTTCGACGACATGGTGCGTGTGCACGCCGGGCCCGAGCGGGCCGAGCAGCTGCTGCAGAACCCCTTCTACCAGACCATTTCCACGTCGTTCTCCGGCACGCAGGAGTACATGGCGATGGAGAAGCTCGGCCAGCTGGCGGCGACCGACGAATGGGATCTGATCATCGTCGACACGCCGCCGAGCCGGTCCGCGCTCGACTTCCTCGACGCGCCGACCCGGCTGTCCACCGCGCTCGACGGCCGGATGATCCGGCTGCTCACCGGTCCGGCGAAGGCGGGCGGCTGGGGTCTGCGCAAGGTGGTCAGCGCGGGGTTCTCGATGTTCGCGAAGGCCGTGTCGACGATCATCGGCGGCCAACTGCTCGCCGACGCGTCGGCGTTCATGCAGGCCTTCGACAGCATGTTCGGCGGATTCCGCGAACGCGCGCGCAAGACCGCCGAACTGCTGCGGTCCTCGGGCACGTCGTTCCTCGTGGTGGCCGCGCCGGAGCCGGACGCGCTGCGCGAGGCGTCCTACTTCGTGGAGCGGCTCGCCGGCGAATCGATGCCGCTGGCCGGACTGGTCGCCAACCGCACGCATCCGGTGCTCGCGCCGCTGTCCGCGACCGAAGCGCTGACCGCCGCGGAGTCGGTGCAGAACGCACCGCTCGCCGAGGCCGTGCTGCGGCTGCACGCCGACCGCGTCGCGCTGGCCGAACGTGAGAACCGGCTGCTGGCGCGCTTCACCCGCGCGCATCCGGAAGTGCCGCTGACCCGGGTGCCCGCGCTCGCCGGTGACGTGCACGACCTCGAGGGCCTGCGCGACATCGGAGCAAAACTGACGTCGTGAGCGGCTGTGCGCGAAACACAGCCGCTCACGAGCAGGTTCAGCCCGCCGCGGCGGCCAGCGCGTCCCGCTTGGCCGCTTCGAGCAGGTCGGTCCAGCTGGTCACGTCCGGACGACGGCGCAGCAGGGCGCGCCGCTCCCGTTCCGTCATCCCGCCCCAGACCCCGAAATTGATCCGGCCGTCGAGTGCCTCGGCGAGGCATTCGGTGCGGACCGGGCACCCCATGCACACGGCTTTCGCCCTGTTCTGTTCGGCGCCTCGCACGAACAACCCGTCGGGATCAGCGTCCCGGCACGAGGCATCGACCCGCCAGCCAACCTGATTGGTTTGCATACCCCCAGCTCCCTCATCTGGTGTATGGCACCAGCGAAGGCGAAGCTCCCGCTCCCACCCCCGCGAGCGTTTCCCACTGCGCCGCACGTCGGTGACGGCACCTCCCCGGTGCCGCTGCCGCCGTCCGGACCAGCCAGGCTCCCACCCGGGCTGCTCCGTCTGTCGGCATCTACGTGAGACGTTGACGGACTGTAGGGTCCCTCGGTTCCCTCCGTCGAGACCTAGCATGCATTCCGTTACCAAAGGTCACGACACGGGGGCCCGTTAATGATCGCTCGCGGGGGCGCGCGGGCGTGAGGTCACGAAGGCGACACGGGCCTTCAGTACCCTGGCTTTCGTGCGCAAAACGGATGGTCTTTTCAAGCTCCTCGGCCTGTGCCTGCTGGCAGGGGTGCTGGTCGCCGGGATCATGTTCCCGGTGGTGGGCGCCGCGGGGGTCGTGTCCAACCAGGCGAGCGAAACGGTCGACAAGACGTCGTCCGACCTCGCCGACATCCCGCCGCCGCTGGTGACGACTATCACCGACTCCGGCGGCAAGCCGATCGCGACGCTGTACAAGCAGTACCGGATCCCGGTCCGCCCGGACCAGATCAACCCGGCGCTGAAGTGGGCGCTGCTGTCGGCCGAGGACAAGGCGTTCTACGAGCACCACGGGGTGAACTGGGGACGGACGCTGCGCGCCGCCGTCTCCAACACCGCGGGCGGGGACACGCAGGGCGCCTCGACGATCACGCAGCAGTACGTCAAGAACTATCTGATCAACGTCGTCTACCGCGGCGACAAGAACGGGCAGGCGAAGGCGCAGGAACAGTCGCTCTCGCGCAAGCTCAAGGAAGCCCGGATCGCGATCAACCTCGAGACCAAGCTCTCGAAGGACCAGATTCTCGCTGGCTACCTCAACATCGTCGAGTTCTCCCGGCAGATCTACGGCATCGGAGCGGCAGCGCACGCCTACTTCAACACCACGCCGGAGAACCTGACCGTCCCGCAGGCCGCGCTGCTCGCGGGCATCGTGAACAACCCGATCGTCCTCGACCCGTGGAACCACCCGGACAAGGCGACCAAGCGGCGCAACCTGGTGCTGGACCGGATGGTCAGCAACCAGAAACTGGCGAAGGCGGACGCGGACAAGTTCAAGGCGGAACCGCTCGGCATCGTGCCGGACACCCCGCAGAAGCCCGCGTCGAACTGCACCGGAGCCGGTCCGGAGAACGGGTTCTTCTGCCAGTACGTCCAGGACTACCTGCTCAAGTCCGGGATGACCGAGGACCAGCTGTACACCGGCGGGTACACGATCAAGACCACGCTGGACGAGAAGGCCAATCACGAGGCGAAGGTCTCGGCCGAAACCCAAGTGAGCAAAACCCAGAAGAACGTCGCGAACACGCTTTCGCTGATCCGTCCCGGCAAGGACCGGCACGAAGTAGTGGCGCTCGCGGCGAACCGGGACTACGGGATCGACGCGGATCAAGGACAGACCACCTACGCGCTCCCGTCCGGCGTGTTCAACACCGGCGGCGCGGGGTCGAGCTACAAGATCTTCACCACCGCGGCCGTGCTGAACCAGCACATCGCGGGGATCTACAGCAACATCCCGGTCGGCAACAGCTACGTCTCGCACGTCTTCACCGGCAGCCAGCCGCACTGTCCGGCGACCGGCGCGCCCAACACGCGCTGGTATTGCGTGGGCAACGCCGGCAATGGCTATCCCGAGTCGGCTTCGCTGCAGAACGCGCTCGCGACTTCTCCGAACACCGCGTTCGTGGCGCTGGAGGACAAACTCGGCAGCACCGGGCCCGCCATCGACATGGCGACGAAGCTGGGCATGCGGGAGACCATGGCGAGCAACCCCGGCGGCGGAAAGGTCGACCCGAAGTCGAACGACCCTGGCAAGAACCAGACTCAGGCGCAGGCTTACGGCCCCAAGGGCAACTACCCGGGCACGGGTGCGTTCACGCTCGGCTTCAGCCCGACCAGCGGCCTGGAAATGGCGAACGTCGCCGCGACCATCCTGAGCGGCGGCAAATGGTGCCCGCCGACCCCGCTGGCGGCGGTGACCGACCGCGACGGCAAGCCGGTGCCGATCAAGGAAGCTCCCTGCGAGCAGGTCGTGCCCGAAGGCCTCGCGAACACCATGGCGGTCGGGATGAGCAAGGACGACCAGCCCGGTGGCACGTCCGCCAAGGCGGCCGAGGGCGTCGGCTGGAACCGGCCGCTCGTCGGCAAGACGGGGACGACCCAGAACAACGGCTCGGCGACCTTCGTGGCGGGCACGCCGCAGATGGCCGGTGCGGCGATGGTGTTCCGTCCGGAAGGCGGCAGCGGCGGCCTTTGCTACAACGGCGTCGGCAACGTGAGCACTTGCGGCACGGGCAACATGTTCGGCGGCAAGACTCCCGCGCAGACGTGGTTCGGCGCGATGAAGAACATCATGGAGGGCCAGCCGGTCGTGCCGTTGCCGCCGGAGGATCCGGCGTATACCAACTGAATCCGGTGAAAACGGGGCGGGAGACGCGATCTCCCGCCCCGTTTCGCTTGTCCGGGCTTAACCGCCGTCGTCCGGCTGGTCCAGTCCATCTCGAGCCCACGACGCCCGGTTGCCGCTCCCGTCGACGAACTCATGCCGGACGGCGGCGCCCCGGTGAAACGGGAGGTCAAGCTCAACGACTGAGCCGGGGCCACCCCTCCGGATGGCCGAACACGTATCCTCGAACATGTGAGCACGCTCGGTAACGCCAGTCCGCCCGGGGGCACCGCGAAGCGGTTTGCCGTAGGGACCATCGCCCTCGGGGCCGCCACTCTCGGTTACGCCGTCGGCATCGAACGCCGCCGCTACACCCTGCGGACCGCCGAGTTGCCCGTGCTCGCGCCCGGTACGCCGCCGTTCACCATCCTGCACGTCTCCGACCTGCACATGCTCCCCGGTCACCAGGCCAAGCAACGCTGGGTCGCCGCGCTCGACGAGCTCGAACCGGACCTCGTCGTCAACACCGGCGACAACCTCTCCCACCGCACCGCGGTCCCCTCCGTGCTCCGCGCGCTCGGCCCGCTGCTGGACCGGCCGGGGCTGTTCGTCTTCGGCAGCAACGACTACTACGCGCCCAAGCCCAAGAACCCCGCGCGCTACCTCATGCCGCGCGGCAAAAAGAAGCGCATCCACGGCACCCAGCTGCCCTGGCGCGACCTCCGCGCCGCCTTCGTCGAACACGGCTGGGTCGACCTCACGCACGTCCGCCGCACGGTCGACGTCGGCGGCCGCGCCGTCTTCGCCGCCGGTGTCGACGACCCGCACCTCCACCGCGACCGGTACTCCGACATCGCCGGACCCGCCGACACCACCGCGGCCGTCCGCATCGGCGTCACGCACTCCCCGGAGCCGCGCGTCCTCGACACCTTCGCCACCGACGGCTACGACCTCGTCCTCGCCGGCCACACCCACGGCGGGCAACTCCGCATCCCCGGCTACGGCGCGATCATCACCAACTGCGAACTCGACCGCAGCCGCGCCCGCGGCGCCTCCCGCTGGGGAGCCCGCATGTGGCTGCACGTCTCCGCCGGACTCGGCACCTCCCCCTACGCGCCCGCCCGCTTCGCCTGCCCGCCCGAAGCGAGCCTGTTGACGCTGGTCCCGCGCGGATCCGGGGCCTCCGACCCCCGCAAACCAGCCCCGCGTAAAGCCGCGAAACCCGTCCGCTAGACTTACTCTCGACCCGCTAAGCAGTACCTCGGGGTGTGGCGCAGCTTGGTAGCGTGCCTCGTTCGGGTCGAGGAGGTCGTGGGTTCAAATCCCGCCACCCCGACGCATGAAGGCCGGGTAGTCACGAGATCGCGACTACCCGGCCTTCATAGTTTCGCCGCCTTCCCCGGTTCTCGCCCGAGGACCGGCAGTGGCCTTGCCCGGCCGGTCCGGAGCTCCCGGCGCAGTGTTCGTCCTTGATCGCCTGCTCCCCGTGCCGATCGCGAAGTCACGATCCGGGCGTACTCGGAAAGCAATTGCCTTTCTGAGGCAATGCGAAAATGCGCGGCTCAATTTATCGGCCACGGTATCGTGCCGAAATGCCAGACGACAGCCGCCGGAACTTCCGGACCGCGAGAACGGTAATCCTGGTTCTCGGGCTGGCACTGATCGCATCGGGAATCGCCGCGGTGTGCGGGCTTCTCTTCGTTCTCGCGTTAAGCCGCGGCGGTCAAGGCTGGGTCAACGCGGGCGCGGCGTTCGCCATGTTCGCGACAGGCGCGGTCTGGACCATGCTGGCCGGAGGATTCGCGGTCTGGCTGTCTCGGCGGATGTACAGCCGGACGCTCTGGCCTGCCGGGCTGTTTTGCGTCGCGCTCGGCGCGGTACCCGTCGTTCTCGCGGCAGCGGGTGTGTTCAGCACGTAGCGGTCAACTCTTGCCAGCATTGCTGAAAGTCCCCCACGGCGGCGGTTCTCGCCCAGGACCAGGCGGAACGAGCCGCCGAGGTCAGTTGGTCGCGCTCGTTCGCGCCGGATTCCGACAGGGCGACGGCCAGCCGGGATTCCATGTAGGCGGCCAAGGATCGGTAGGACAGGTCTTCCCGGAAACGAGCGCGCTCGACGATGTCGGTGAATCCGGCGTCGGCGACGTGGGCGGCGATAGCGCGACCCGCGAAAGGGTCGCCGCCCGCGCGGCGGCGCACGAGGTAGTAGCCGCGCAGTGCGGCGTCCACGTTTGCTGTTCTGGGCCGGATTTTCGCGCGGCTCCAGTCCGGCGCGGCCAACGCCAGCCTGCCTCCAGGGCGCAGGATGCGGCGGATTTCGGTCAGAGCCGCGTGCGGGTCGGACAGATGCTCGAAGAGCGAATGAGAGAACACCACGTCGATCGATGAAGCCGCAAAGGGAAGTGCGTAGACCGCTCCTGCCACATAGTCCGCTGTCGACGGCAAAGCCGGTTCCGGTGGACAGACGTCGACGCAGACCACCCGCACGGCCGGGGTCAGGGCACTGAGAAGCGAACCTTGCCCACAACCCAGGTCCAGGACTCGTGCGCCTGGGGTGAAGAGTGATCGGGCGAACGCGGCGCGGTCACTCGCTGTGCGCGTGTTCATCGTCGACAGCGCGTCTTGGGCATAGCCCGGCGCGTAACCCTCCAGCACCCCGCACAGAGTACGGGTGGAAGGTGGCAGGATCGAGGGGTGAGCACGCAGTCAGGCAACCAAAATCCGCCCGCGGTGGTCCCGGACCGCCTGTTCGACGACCCCGAAGCCGAAAAGCGCTGGCTGGCGCGGTTCCACGCGCCGCGCATCTCGGTGCCCGAGTGGGCCCGCGACGCGCCTGAGGCCAACGTGTACGTCTCCAACGCCAGTGGCGTATGGGAGGTTTACGCGTGGGACCGGGCCACCGACAGTCACCGGCGCGTCACCAACCGGCCCAACGGCACCCTGCACGCGACGCCCTCGCCCGACGGAACAGCCATCTGGTGGTTCGACGACACCGACGGCGACGAGTTCGGCTCCTGGCGCACCCAGCCGTTCGACGGCGACAGTTCCGCGGCGGTCAAAGCACTGCCCGATATTCACGACGGATACCCGGCCGGTCTGGAAATCGGCCAGCGAGTGATCGCGGCCGGCGTTTCGACCGACGACGGCAGCGAACTGTTCGCGAAAATCGACGGCGTGACCGAGAGGTTTTATCAGCACGCGGACGACGCGGGGATCGCGTCGATGTCGCGCGACGAAAGCCTGCTCGCCATTTCCCATTCCGAGCACGGGGATTCCCGGCACCCGGCGTTGCGCGTGCTGTCCACCGACGGGTTCGCCACCGTCGCGGAGAAGTGGGACGGCGAAGGAAAAGGCTTGCAGGCGCTGGAGTTCTCTCCGCTGCCGGGCGACCAGCGCGTGCTGGTCCTGCACGAACGCCGCGGCCGCGAAGAACTGCTGGTGTGGGACGTGCAGGCGGACACCGAAACCGAACTGCTGATCGATTTGCCCGGCGAGGTCGTCGCGGACTGGTATCCGGACGCACGCGCGTTGCTCGTCGTGCACTTCCATGAGGCGCGTAGTTCGTTGTACCGCTACGACCTCGACACCGGCGAACTGTCCGCTGTGGACACTCCGGCCGGACGGATCGGCGGCGCGGGCGTGCGGCCGGACGGGACCATCGAGTACTCGTGGTCCAGCGCCGCGGAGCCCGCAGCGGTCCGTGCCCGCGCGGCCGACGGCACCGACTCGGTCCTGCTGACGCCGCCGGGCGAGCGCGCGCCGCGTTCGTCGCCGGTCACCGACGCGTTCGTCGAGGGGGTCGGCGGCCGGATCCACGCGCTGGTTTCCCGTCCGGCGAATGCTCCCGAAGGCCCGTTGCCGACGGTGTTTTCGCTGCACGGCGGCCCGCACGCGGCTGACGAGGACCGGTTCTCCGCCTACCGCGCGACCTGGCTGGACGCCGGATTCGCCGTGGTCGAGGTGAACTACCGCGGCTCCACCGGCTACGGCTCGGCGTGGCGCGACGCCATCGAAGGCCGCCCTGGCCTGACCGAACTGGAAGACGTCGCGGCGGTG
This sequence comes from Amycolatopsis sp. A1MSW2902, assembly GCF_017312175.1. Taxonomy (NCBI): domain Bacteria; kingdom Bacillati; phylum Actinomycetota; class Actinomycetes; order Pseudonocardiales; family Pseudonocardiaceae; genus Amycolatopsis; species Amycolatopsis sp. A1MSW2902. Next base: position 7,832,577 of record NZ_QJPO01000001.1, on the reverse strand, counting down.
CACGACTGGGCAGTCGAAAGTGGACTGTCCGATAAGGACAAGTGCGTCGTGAACGGCGCTTCGTGGGGCGGATACCTGACCCTGCTGGCGCTGGGCACCCAGCCGACCCGATGGGCCGCCGGCGTCGCGGGCGTGCCGGTGGCCGACTACGTGGCCGCGTACGAGGACGAGATGGAGCAGCTGCGCTCGTTCGACCGCGCCCTGTTCGGCGGCTCCCCGGCGGACGTGCCCGCGGTGTACCGCGAGTGCTCGCCGCTGACGTACGTGGACGCGGTCGCCGCCCCGGTCCTGATCCTGGCCGGCGACAACGACCCGCGCTGCCCGATCCGGCAGATCGAGAACTACCTGGACCGCCTCGCCAAGCGCGACGCACCCCACGAGTTCTACCGCTACGACGCCGGGCACGGCTCGCTGGTGATCGCCGAGACGATCAAGCAGACGTCCATCGAGGTGTACTTCGCCTTGCGGGCGCTGGGAATGCGCTGACGGTTCGGGCCGCCCAGGGGTCTGCCCGGGCGGCCCGGATCACAGCCCGCGCTTGGCGCCCTTCAACTGCGCCATCGCGGCATCGTCACCCTCGTAAGTCACCTGCACCGCGTCCCGCCCGAAGACGAAAAGCAGCAGTTCCACCGGCTCGCCCACCACCGTGACCACCGGGGCGCCCGACTTCACCGAAGCCGACTGGCCGTCCGGGGTCCGCAGCACCACCCCGACCGGGGACTTGCGCAGGTTCAGCTTCGCCGTCCGCGTCGCGAGCCGCCACGCCGCCCCGTCCCGCGACGGATCGGCCGGGCGCGGGGTCCAATCCGGTTGTGCCCGGCGGACATCCTCGTGGTGCACCAGGAACTCGGCGCTGTTCGTCGCCTCGTCCACCGGGCCGATGGACGTCGGCCAGAACCGGGACGGGCCTCGGCGGACCTGGGCGACCAGGTCGTCCCACGGACGCGCCGCGACGCCGTCCTGCACCTTCTGCGTGTGCCCGGCCAGCGCGGGCACGACGATCCCCGGCATCGCGTCCGGCCGGTGCTCCCGCACGACCAGATGCGCGGCCAGGTCCCGCGTCTGCCAGCCCTCGCACAGGGTCGGGGCATCCGGGCCGAGCTGCTCGAAGAGGTCGCTCAGCGCTTGGCGTTCGTCTTTGGCAAGGCCCATGTCTAGGGACAGTACTGCGTGGCGAAGCCACTCCGTTGAGGGCGGTGGAGGGGAGGAAGGCGGAGTACTCGCCAGTTAATGGTGGAAACCGGTCGACGTGGCTGGATCGTGCTGCGGGGACGGCTGCCGGTTCAGTTCCGGAAGGATCCGCTTCAGGTCGCCGAGCAGCAGGTCAGCCAGGTCGTGCGTGAAACCGTTGCGGACGACGACGCGCAGAACCGCCAGGTCGGTGCGGTTGTCCGGGAACGTGTACGCGGGGACGAGCCAGCCGCGTTCGCGGAGGCGGCGGGACACGTCGAAGACGTCGAACGAGGTGACGTCCGAGCGGGTGGTGAAGGCGAACACCGGCAGCTGGTCGCCGCGGGTGAGCAGTTCGAACGGCCCCAGTTTGGAGATCTCCTCGGCCAGGTAGGTCGCCACGTCGCGGGAAGCTTGTTGCACCACACGGAAACCTTCGCGGCCGAGCCGGACGAACGTGTAGTACTGCGCGGCGACTTCCGAACCGGGGCGGGAGAAGTTGAGCGCGAAGGTCGGCATGTCGCCGCCGAGGTAATTGACGTTGAACACCAGTTCCTCGGGCAGCGCCGCCTTGTCGCGCCACACCACCCAGCCGACGCCCGGGTACACGAGGCCGTATTTGTGCCCGGAGGTGTTGATCGACGCGACGCGCGGCAGCCGGAAGTCCCACTCCAGGTCCTCGTCGAGGAACGGGGCGATCATCGCGCCGGACGCGCCGTCGACGTGCACCGGAATGTCCCAGCCGGTTCGCTCCTGCAGCGCGTCGAGGGCGGCCGCGACCTCGGCGACCGGCTCGTAGCTGCCGTCGAAGGTCGAGCCGAGGATCGCGACGACGCCGATGGTGTTCTCGTCGCAGAGCTTCACCGCTTCTTCCGCGGACAGGTGGTACCGGTCGCCCTGCATCGGCACCAGGCGCGGCTCGACTTCCCAGTACTCGCAGAACTTTTCCCAGCACACCTGGACGTTGATGCCCATCACCAGGTTCGGCTTCCCGGTGCGGCCCAGTTTCGACCAGCGGCGCTTCAACGCCATTCCGGCGAGCATGCAGGCCTCGGACGACCCGGTGGTCGAGCAGCCCATGATGTCGGCGGGATCCGGCGCGTGCCACAGGTCGGCGAGGATGTTGACGCAACGCCGCTCGAGTTCCGCGGTCTGCGGGTACTCGTCCTTGTCGATCATGTTCTTGTCGACGCACTCGGCCATCAGCTCGCGCGCCTGCGGCTCCATCCACGTCGTGACGAACGTGGCGAGGTTGAGCCGCGCGTTGCCGTCGAGCATCAGCTCGTCGCGCACCAGCTGCAGCGCCGTGTCCGGCGGCAGCGAATCGTCCCGCAGCCGGTCGCGCGGCATCGTGAAGTCCGCGGCGAGCGCCGGATTGCTCCCCGCGTACAACGGATTCGTGCCGGTCTTCCGGTCTGCCCGATCTTGTTTCCCCTGATGCAGCACCATGTCAGCGAACCTACTGCCGGGCGCCCGCGACGACCACCGGATGAACGAAAAGCCGTCCGCGACAAGGCGGACGGCTTTTCGTCAGGCGGAGCGGATCAGGCCTGCTGCGCCTGCCACATCCAGTGCGCCTCTTCCAGCGCGCGGGTGATCTCGATGAGCAGATCCTGCGTCACGAGGTCGCTCTTGTCGGTCTCGTCGATGCGCTTGCGGAGCCGTTCGATCAGCGCCGCGAGCGTGTCGACGATCGCCGCGATGGTCGATTCGACGGACTGCCAGTTGTCCGGGTACTCCGGCGCACCGGAGGTCGCCACGACGGTTTTCGCCTTGCCGTTGGGCGAAACCCCGATCGCGGCGGCGCGCTCGGCCACCTCGTCGACGTACTGCCGCGCGGTCGACACCAGCTCGTCGAGCTGCAGGTGCGCGCTGCGGAAGTTCTGGCCCACTACGTTCCAGTGCGCCTGCTTCGCGATCAGCGAGAGGTCGATCAGGTCGGCGAGCGTCGCCTGCAGCGCGTTGCCGGTGATCTCCTTGTCGGATTCGGAAAGCGGGCTCTTGATCGGGGAAGTGGTCATCTCGGGTGTCCCTCCTCTGTCTTCGGTCAGACGGTGGTGGTCAGCTCCACCTCGATGTTGCCGCGGGTCGCGTTGGAGTACGGGCAGACCTGGTGCGCCTGCTCGACCAGCTGGTCGGCGTCGGCCTTCGCCAAACCGGGCAGCGAAACGTCAAGGCGCACGCCGAGCTGGAACCCGACGTCCTTCTTGAACACGCTCACCGAACCGGTCACCGTCGCGGCGGGCAGCGCGACCTTCGCCTGCCGGGCCACGGCCTGCAGCGCGCTCAGGAAGCACGCGGAGTACCCCGCGGCGAACAGCTGCTCCGGGTTGGTCTTGTCGCCGCCGGGACCGCCCATCTCCTTGGGGATCGCCAGCGACTCGTCCAGCACGCCGTCCGAGGACGTCACGTCGCCGTTGCGGCCTTCTCCTCGCGCGGTCGCGACGGCGGTGTAAATCGGCTCGGCCATGCGTGTTACCTCCTCATCGGGACGCCTCCGGAGTCAGCGTCTCAATGAGTTCAACGCCCCGCATCCGCGGAACCGTGCCCCGGCATGGCAGTCATCACCCCGGGAATAACCGGGATCCGAGGAGGGGAAACCTCAGCGTGAGCGAAGCAACGCGTGCTCCGCGACCTGCTCCCCGATGAGCCGCAACGTGCGGACGCTCTTCTCGTCGGACGCGCCGCCGCCCTCGTCGAATTTCGTCTCGGCGGAGTTGATCGAACCACCCAGCGGGGTGGACCAGCCGCGCAGCGCGTGCGTGATCGTGCGGAGCTGTTCGAGCGTGGTGACCGCGGCCTGCCAGCCGTACGCGACGGCAGCGAGACCCACCGCGCGGCCGTCGAGGTACGGGCGGGTGTCCTCGCGGAGGTCTTCGATGTAGTCCAGGGCGTTCTTGACCAGCCCGGACAGTCCGCCGTGGTAACCGGGCGAGACGACGATGAGCCCGTCCGCCTGGCGCACGCCCTCGATGAGCTTCCGCGCGCGTTCGTCCCGCTCCGGGGTCGCGGTGTCGTAGAACGGCAAGACCAGCTCGGGGCCCGGGATCAGCTCGGTCACGACGCCGCGTTCCTCAGCGGCGGCGAGCGCGATGCGCAACGCGCGCTCGGATTGCGAGCCCTCGCGCAGCGAGCCGCCAATGCCCAGCACCTTGACCTTTTGTCCCGAAGTCACTTCCGACCTTCCTCCCCACCACCACCCTCAACGGAGTGGCTGCGCCACGCTGGCCTGTTTTGAGGCTAACCCCTCCACCTAACTGGAGGACCAGGATCTGAGACGGAGGCCTGGGTCACACACCGACTGGACCAACGTACCTACTGGCAAGTAACCTCGGCTCATCCGGCGTTCGAGGAGGAACGATGGCCATTTCGCTGCAGATCCGCGCCCAGACTGCCGCCGCGCAGTTGTTGTTCTGGCTGCCCAGGCCGGTGCGCAGGCTGATCGCCGGAGCACCGCTGCGGCTGGACGGCCAGGAGCTCGCCCTCGACGCCCAGTTGCTGCTGCGGTTGCAGAAGCTCTCCGGCGCTTCGCTGGTCAACGGGTCGGTCGAGCGGTCCCGGGCGCTGCTGGAAGCGAGCCAGCACCTGGTCAACGGCAAACGGATCGACCCGGTCGCGACCCGCGACGTCGCCATCCCGTCCGGCGACGCGTCCCTCGAAGCCACCCTCTACACCCCGGCCGGCCTGCCGGAACCGTCGCCGCTGCTGGTGTTCTTCCACGGCGGCGGATGGGTCATCGGCAGCCGCGCCACGCACGACAACGCCGCGCGCTACCTCGCGAAACACGCCGGGGTCCGGGTGCTGTCGGTGGAGTACCGGCTCGCGCCGGAATGCCCGTTCCCCGGACCGGTGGAGGACGCGCTGGCCGCGTTCGACTACGCGCACGCCAAGGCGGCCGACCTCGGCGCGGACCCGGACCGGATCGCGGTGGGCGGCGACAGCGCGGGCGGCAACCTGTCCGCCGTCGTCGCACTGGAAGCGACCCGGCGGGGCGGACCGGCCCCCGCGTTCCAGCTGTTGATCTACCCGGCGGTCGACTTCACCACGCGACGCCGTTCTCGCGAACTGTTCGGCGAAGACCTCTTCCTCACCGACGAGGCGATGGTGTGGTTCGAGGGCCATTACGCGCCGGAGGGCATCGACAAGGCCGACCCGCGGATGTCGCCGCTGCTCGCGTCTGACCACAGTGGACTCCCGCCCGCCTACATCGTCACCGCGGGCTTCGACCCGCTGCGCGACGAAGGCGAGGCGTACGCGGAAAAACTGCGTGCGGCGGGGGTTCCGGTGGCGGTCAGCAGGCAGGCCGACCTGATCCACGGATTCCTCAACTTCGCCGGAGTGGGGACCCGGTTCCGCGAGGCGATCGCGGAGATGGCGGGCGCACTGCGGGTGGGGCTCGCCAAGCGCTCGTGAGCGGGGTTGCCGGTTAGCACCGGGGCTTGGGCCCGGACACGTTGCGAGCGGGGCACGCCAAGCACCCGCAAGGGACGTCGCCGGTCACACCGGTGCCCGAACGCTCTGCGAGCGGGCCATGCCAACCATCCGCGAACGGCGTTCCCGGTCAACACCGGCACCCGAACGCGCTGCAAGCCGGGCTCGCCAACCACCCGTGAACGGCGCCGTCGGTCAACACCAGCCCGGGCCGGACACGGAAGCGCCGCGAGCACGACTCGACGACTGCCCGCGAACGGCGTTCCCGGTCAACACCCGACATCCGAGCCCGGACATGGAACGGAGCCTGGCGCGGCGAACCGCACCAGGCTCCGGGCCTTTCCCCCTCCCCGTCAGGCCGTTCAGGTCCCAGGCACTGGCACCGGGGCGGGCACCGGCGGGGCCGGCAGCGGTGGCGTCGGCACCGGAAGCGGCGGTACCGGCACTCCGCCGAGCAGCCCGGCCAGCAGGCTGGTGACCGCGGCGAGCAGGCCCTTGACCAGGTCGCTCACCGCCTTGAGCGGTCCGGGCAGGTCCGGCAACGGCGGGATCGGCAGCGGCGGGATCTGCCGCGGCGTCGCAGTCGGGTCGCCGAGGAGCCGGTTGGACTCGTCCGCGCGGACCTTCGCCGCCGACGAGAGTTGCTGGGTTTCGGATTGGACCTGGTAGCGCTTGCCCGCCGCGATGTCGGCGAGCACCGGGCTGAGCCGGGTGAGGTCCGCCCTCGTCTTGGCGACATCGCCGGCGTACGCGACCTTGGTCAGGTCGTCCCGCATCTGCAGTACCTGCGCGGCGACGGCTTGAGTGGCCGAGGACCCCTTGCCGCCCGCCGGGCTCGCGGAGGCCATCCCCGAGGTGCCGACGGCCAGCAGACTGCCCGCGGCGACCACAGCGATGATCCGCCCGATCTTGCCTTTCATTCTTTACCTCCCTGGCCTCTGGGACCTGCCGGGTAAATCGATACCCGCCGTGTCGGCCCAACACCAGCCGATCACCGGATAGGGAGTTTTTCTAACCCTTACGTGCCGAATCCAAGAATCGGGAACCGGCCCGCAATTGATTAACGTGGACGGCTTGCGCGTCCCCCGACGATCACGGACCGCGGACCTGAATCTGACTCATAGTAGCCGGATTGCCCGAACGGCGGCATCGCTCACTCACACAGGCGTAGTTCGTGATCGATTACCTTCATCACCCTGTCGGGACGCGCGATCTCGCTCGTCCGACCGTGGGGGTCCCCCACGCACGCACCGCCGCCCGCATTCGGGTCCGCTCCCCTTTTTCCTGGGGACCTCCGCCGCTTCGACCGGAAAACTCCAAGGTCGGCGCAGAAATGTGAAAAACTGTTCGCGAATGGGCGGCGAGAATGCTTTTCCGTGCTGCCGATGAAGTTATCACCCAGGTCGCGCTCGCATTTTCCGGGTCCGCCGAACGCCTGCACGACACCCGGACGGGTGGCGGGTGCCGCTCAGCGAGTGTGACGAAAAGAAGTTGCACGCTCGTACCAACTCTTGCTCTCATGGGGTACGTGCCTTTTCAGCCTTATCGCCGCGTCCTGAGCGTCCCCGGCCTCCGCCCGTCGATGGCGCTGATGTTCTTCGCACGCGTGCCCATGACGATGACCGGCGTGACGCTGACGCTGTACGTCGTCAGCGGCCTCGGCCGGGGCTACGGCGCGGCGGGCGTCGTCGGCGCGGCGGTCACCTTGGGCATGGCGCTCGGCGCGCCGGTGATCGGGCGCACCATCGACCGGTACGGCCTGCGCCCGGTGGTCGCGGTGTGCGGGTTGTCGTCCACCGCGTTCTGGTTCGCGGCTCCGCACCTTTCGTACGAGGCGCTGGTGGTGTGCGCGCTGCCGGCCGGGGTGCTGTCGGTGCCCGCGGGCTCGCTGGCGCGGCAGATCCTCGCCGCGCTCGTGCCCGCCGACCAGCGGCGCGCGGCGTACTCGCTGGACACGATCCTGGTCGAGGCGTCGTTCATGATCGGCCCGGCGGCCGGGATCGCGGCGATCTCGCAACTGTCGGCGACGCTGACCTTGAGCGGCATCGGCACCATCTTCGGCGTCACCGCGCTGCTGATCTTCCTGCTCAACCCGCCGATCCGGAACGAGGACGAACTCGCCCCGGCCGGCACTGTGCGGCCGCCGCTGCGGTCCTGGCTCACCGGACGGCTGCTGGCGACCCTGCTGATCGCCGCCGGGACGCTGTTCTGCCTGGTCGGCACGGAGGTCGCGACGCTGGCCGCGCTGCGCTCGCACGGCGACGTCGGCTGGACCGGCCTGGTCATCGCGGTGATGTGCGCGGCGTCGATGATCGGCGGCATCGTGCACGGCGCGGTGCGGAAGTCGCTGCCGCAGGGGTTGCTGATGCTGCTGCTCGCGCTGCTGGTGATCCCGGTCGGACTGGTGACGCAGCCGTGGTGGCTGCTGATGCTCGTGCTGATCCCGACGAACCTGGTCTGCGCCCCGACGCTCGCCGCCACCACCGAGGCGGTCAGCGAACTCGCGCCGCCCGCCGTTCGCGGCGAGGCGATGGGCCTGCAGGACGCGTCGACGCGGCTCGGGCTGGCCGCGGGAAGCCCGGTGGTCGGCTTCGCGATCGACCATTCGAGCCCGGCGTGGGGTTTCGCGGCGGCCGGATTCGGCGGGCTGGCGCTGGCGGCGCTGGGGCTGGTGTGGTCGCTGCGCCGGAGCTCGGTGCGCACCCCTTCGCTGGCGGCGGCTGTGCGGGCTCGCCGCTGAGCTGTTGCCGGGCGCGATCCGCGACGCGGACGTCCGTGAAGGGCTCCTTCACGGATTTCTGCGAAGGGTCAGGTGCAGGCTTTGCGCAGCCCGTCGAGCTTTTCCAGGTTCCGTTTGGTCCACCGCGCGATCACCCCGGCGTCCTCGAGGTGTTCCTTCTGCACCTGGACGTACGAATCGGCCATGCCGAGCAGGGCGTTCTTGACGTCCTCTTCCTTGACGTCGGCCGCCAGCTCGCGCAGCCGCCGTTCCTTGTCCTGCGCGCGGGCCTTGAGCTTGTCGCCGTCCACCAACGGGTTCAGGTCCGCGAGGCCCAGCGCTTCGGTGCACGTGGAGACCTTGTCCACCGCTGAATTCGTCTGATTCACCGCCGAATCGACCTGGTCGCATCCGGCCAGCAACATTCCGGCCGCGACCAAGGCGACCGCCACCCCCCAGCTCTTCATGCCATCAGGGTAGCGGCTCCCGCGGGCGCACCGGCGCGATTCGCCCGCGGGAACCCCTCATCCCTTCACGCACACGACCTGCTTGAGGTGAGCGACCACCTCGACCAGGTCGGTCTGCGCCTGGATCACCGTCTCGATGTCCTTGTACGCGGCCGGGATCTCGTCGACGACCCCGGTGTCCTTCCGGCATTCCACGCCCGCGGTCTGCGCGGCGAGGTCGGCGGCGGTGAAGGTCTTGCGAGCCTTCGTCCGCGACATCCGCCGTCCGGCTCCGTGGGACGCGGATTCGAACGACGCGGTGTTGCCGAGTCCGCGCACGATGTACGAGCCCGTTCCCATGCTGCCCGGGATGATCCCGAGATCGCCGGAGCCGGCCCGGATCGCGCCCTTGCGGGTGACGAGCAGGTCGACGCCGTCGTAGGTTTCCTCGGCGACATAGTTGTGGTGACACGAAACTGCGTCATCGAACGTCGTCCCCGGGATCACTTCCGCGACCGCGAGCTTCACCAGCGCGACCATCGTCGCCCGGTTCCGTGCCGCGTAGTCCTGTGCCCAGAAAAGGTCGCGCCGGTACGCCTGCATTTCCGGCGTGTCCGCGACGAACACCGACAGGTCGGGGTCCGGCAGATCGCGGTTGTGCGGCAGTTTCCGCGCGATCGCCATGTGCCGCTCAGCGAGTTCCTTGCCGATGTTGCGCGAGCCCGAATGCAGCATCAGCCAGACCCGGCCCTCGTCGGAGCCGCCCTGTTCGAGGCAGACCTCGATGAAGTGGTTGCCGCCGCCGAGGCTGCCGATCTGCCGCGCCGCCCGGTCGTGCAGGTCCTGGACTCCTTCGTGCAGGTCGCCGAACGACTTCCAGAACGTGTCCCAGCCGCCGACGCCGTGCACCTTCGCGGTGTTGACCGGCGTCTTGTGCAGGCCGAACCCGACCGGCACCGCCGATTCGATCCGCTTACGCAGCTTGCCGAGGTCGTCGGGCAGGTCGCTCGCGGTCAGCGAGGTCCGCACCGCGCTCATCCCGCAGCCGATGTCGACGCCGACCGCGGCCGGGGAGACCGCGTCGCGCATCGCGATGACGCTGCCGACCGTCGCGCCCTTGCCGTAGTGGACGTCCGGCATCACCGCGACGCCGTGCACCCACGGCAGGTTCGCGACGTTGCGCAGCTGCCGCATCGCTTGGTCTTCGACCGACGCGGGATCTGCCCACATCCGGATCGGAACCCGCGCGCCGTCCACTGCCGTGTACATGACTTTCCTTTCCCAGAACGAAGTTTGCCCGCTCAGCATCCGGCACTCGGGCGCTGGCGACAACGGGTTTTACCGGCACCGGTGCATCGGTGAAACGAAATCGGCGCTTCCGTCGATAACGGCTCGGACGACCGGTTCGCCGAGGGTGCCGGTCTTGGGGAGGATTCCGTTTTTCCATGAGGTACTCATTGCGGGCGACGCTCGCGGTCTTGTTGCTGGCCGGGTTTCCGGTGCTGATGCTCGCCGTCGCCGGGGCGCTGATCTGGCTCGAGGTCGAGGCGTTCCACGGTCATCCGTTCACCGCGATACGGCTCGGCTTCCTCGCCGTTCCTGTGCTGTACGTGCTGGTCACCGCCCTGCTGACGTTCGAGCGGTCGCACGACGACGTCGACGGTGTGCTCGTCACGCCCGGCGAGCAGCCCGAACTGTGGGCGGCCGTCCGCGAGCTCGCCAAGGAGGTCGGCACCCGGCCGCCGGACGAGATTTACCTCGTTCCGCAGGTCAACGCGGCGGTGAACGAGGAGACGCACTGGGCGGGGCTGCGCGTGCGGCGGCGCCGGATGTTCATCGGCGCGCAGCTTTTCGCCGGGATGCGGGTCAGCCAGCTCCGGGCCATTCTCGGGCACGAGCTCGGCCACTACAGCAATCGCCACACCCGGTTCGCCGGCGCGACCTATCGCGGACGGCAGACGATCGGGCGAGTCGTGAACGGACTCAGCTCGGCTGGGTCCGGCCGGCTGGTGCGGCCGATCTTCACCGCGTACGCCGCCGTGTATTTCCAGGTCTCGGCGCGCGTGAGTCAGCAACAGGAACTCGCTGCCGACACCGATTCCGCGCGCGTCGCCGGCAGCGCGGCCGCGGCCAGCGCGCTGCGCGAGGTCGAAGTCCTCGACGCGGCCTGGTGGGTGTTCCTGAACGACTACGCGACGGTCGCGTGGTCCTCCGGCTATCTGCCGGCGCGGATGACCGAGGGCTACCAGCTGCTGCTCTCCGACGATCAGCGCGCGGAGGAAATGGCTTCCGTGCGGGAAAATCCGCCGTCGCGGCCTGCCTCGAAGTACGACAGCCACCCGCCGATGTCAGAACGGATCGCGCTGCTGGAAGCCGCTCCGGCCATCCCGGTTCCGCCCGGCGGCGAGCGACCGGCGATGGACCTTCTCCGCAACGGGCCGGAGCTGCTCGATGCGGTACTGGTCACCGGCTTCACGGAGGGAGTGTCCTCGAAGAAGAAGCTCGACTGGGCCAGCCTGGTCGACATCGGCGTGCGCGATTCGAATCAGGCCGAGGCGCTGCGGATCCTCCGCAGCCGCCGTCTCGACGATCTGCTGGACCTGCTCGACGCCGGACGCCTCGAGGAACTCGCCGACCCCACGGCTCCGCCGGAGGCCCGGGCGCGGCCGGAGCGCGAACTCTACCGAGCGCAAGTCCACTTGAGACTGTCCATTGTGCTGCACGCAATGCTCGCCAAAGCCGGTGCGGCGCACTGGGAACTGTCTTGGTCTGGACCAGCGAAGCTGGTGCTGGCCGAACCGTACGCCGCCGAACTGGATCCCGCCGTCGACGCGGCGATCGACGGGGACACCGCTCCGCTCCGCGCGTTGCTCGTCCCGGTTCGTTCCTGAGGGGAAACCCTTTGCTGGGACTGATCAAGCCCTACACCGTTCCGCGGTGCACGCCGACGTGCTCACGAACGTGGCGTGGCAGATCCGCAGCGCGCGGGGGCGAAGTACGTCAGCGCGGAGCAATTCACGGGATTCCAGCGCGCGCCCCGCAGTATTGGTGTGACAAGTGGTTCGGCACCCACGATCTGATGTGGACCTTCGCCGAGGAGGGGACAAGCGCGTCGAAGCCGCGCTCGTCGAACTCCGGCGTGGCCCCGAAGCGGTGGAGCAATTCCGCCACCTCGGCCGGAGCACGTCCGGACGGGTGTGGTCGTACAGCGGTTACGGAGCCATTCACGAATTCCGGACGCACCGCACCAAGTAGCGGGGACCGGTCCCGGACGACCAGTGGTCTCCTGGCCCGGTTCCCGAGCAAGAGGTGGTGTCCGAGGTGATCCCGTCCAGTCCATCCCAGCCGACGCCCGCGTCCGGCGAAAACGCGGAGCAGGAGGTGCGGCGAGGAATCCGGTCGATGCGGTGGGCGATCGGCGGCCAGGCCGTGCTCTACCTGGCGCTCGCGGCGTTCGTCGGTTACCTGCTCGGGCTTGGCGGCACGTCGGGCGCCGTGGCCCTGCCGGTGACGATCCTGGTGATCAACTCGGCGCTGACCAGTGCCTTGGTGGTGTGCGCCGTCCTGCTGGGCAGACGGCAGCGCGGGGTGATGCTCGCGCTCATCTGGCTGGAGTGCGGGTTCATGGCGATGCTGCTGCTCGGCGCGATCCTGTCGCTGGCCATGAGTTCCGGAGCCGGGGGCGGCGCGCCGGTCGGGCTGATCCTGTGGGGTTTCCTGATGCAGGCGGTGCTGCGCCCGTTGCAGAAGCCGGAGATCCGGGTCGCGTTCGGGCTGAAACCGATCAAGCCGCGGCAGAAGAAGAAGTGAAAACTGCCCGGCCCCTGAACGAGGGACCGGGCAGTTTCAGCGCGAAGCTCAGCGGTTCTGCGCCACCAGTTCGGCGATCTGCACGGTGTTCAGCGCCGCCCCCTTGCGGAGGTTGTCGGCGGAGACGAACAGCGCGAGGCCGCGGCCGTCCGGGACACCCGGGTCGGTCCGGATGCGCCCGACGAGGCTCGGGTCGATTCCCGCGGCCTGCAGCGGCGTCGGCACGTCCGCCAACTGCACGCCCGGCGCGTTCGACAGCAGTTCGGTCGCTCGCTCGACCGACAGCGGCCGTTCGAATTCGACGTTGATCGACAGCGAGTGCCCGGTGAACACCGGCACCCGGACGCACGTGCCGGACACCAGCAGCTCCGGGATGCCCAGGATCTTCCGGCTTTCGTTGCGCAGCTTCTGTTCCTCGTCCGTCTCGAACGTGCCGTCGTCCACAATGGACCCGGCCATCGGCAGGACGTTGAATGCGATCGGCGCGACGTACTTGGCCGGGGCCGGGAATTCGACCGCCGAACCGTCGTGCGTGAGCGAGGCCGCGCGCGAGGCGACAGCGTTCACCTGCGCGGCCAGTTCGTCGACACCGGCGAGACCGCTGCCGGACACTGCCTGGTAGGTGCTCGCGATGATCCGCACCAGACCGGCTTCGTCGTGCAGCGGCTTGAGGACCGGCATCGCGGCCATGGTGGTGCAGTTGGGGTTCGCGATGATCCCCTTCCGCACGTCCTTGATCGCCTCCGGGTTGACCTCGCTGACGATCAGCGGCACGTCCGGGTCGCGCCGGAACGCCGACGAGTTGTCGACCACGATCGCGCCCGCCTCGGCGAACCGCGGCGCCTGCTCGCGCGACGTCGCACCGCCCGCGGAGAACAACGCGATGTCCAAACCGGACAGATCAGCGGTCGCCGTGTCCTCGACGGTGATTTCCTCGTCGCGCCACGGCAGCGTGCGTCCCGCCGAACGGGCCGAGGCGAAGTACCGGATCTGCTCGACCGGGAAGTTCCGCTCGTCGAGCAGCTTGCGCATCACAGCGCCGACCTGGCCGGTAGCCCCGACCACCCCGACGCGAAGACCCTGCGCCATCAGCGACCACTCCCCGCGTAGACGACGGCTTCCTCGTCGCCGCCCAGTTCGAACGCCTCGTGGATCGCGCGCACGGCCTCGTCCAGCTGCGCGTCGCGGATCAGCACCGAAATGCGGATCTCCGAGGTGTTGATGATTTCGATGTTCACGCCGGCGTTGGCCAGCGCCTCGCAGAACGTCGCGGTGACGCCCGGGTGCGAACGCATCCCGGCGCCGACGAGCGACACCTTGCCGACGTGGTCGTCGTACAGCACGGACTCGAAGCCGATCTCCGCCTTGATCTTCTCGAGTTCCTTGACCGCCTTGGCGCCGTTGGCCTTCGACAGCGTGAAGGTGATGTCGGTGCGGCCCGAGGACGTGCTGGACACGTTCTGCAGCACCATGTCGATGTCGATCTCGGCGTCGGCGACCACCCGGAAGATCTTGCCCGCGGCACCGGCGTGGTCCGGCACGCCGGTCACGGTGATCTTCGCTTCCGAGCGGTCGTGTGCCACACCGGTGATCAGCGCTTGTTCCACGGGGATCTCCTCGATCGATCCGGCCACCGTGGTGCCCGGCTTGTCGCTGTAAGAAGAACGGACTCGGATCGGCACGCCGTAACGGCGCGCGTACTCGACCGAACGCAGGTGCAGGATCTTCGATCCGCTCGCCGCGAGCTCCAGCATCTCCTCGTACGGGATGGTGTCGAGCTTTTTGGCGTCCGGCACGATGCGCGGGTCGGCCGAATACACACCGTCCACATCGGAATAGATCTCGCAGACGTCCGCGTTCAGCGCGGCGGCGAGCGCCACCGCGGTGGTGTCGGAACCGCCGCGGCCGAGCGTCGTGATGTCCTTGGTGTCCTGTGCCACGCCTTGGAAACCGGCCACCAGCGCGACGTAACCCTGCTCGAGCGCCTCGGTGACGCGGCTCGGAGTGACGTCGATGATGCGCGCGTTGCCGTGCACCGAGGTGGTGACCACGCCCGCTTGGGAACCGGTGAACGACCAGGCTTGCGCGCCCTGCGCGGAAATGGCCATCGCGACCAGCGAATTCGAGATGCGCTCACCGGCGGTGAGCAGCATGTCCATTTCCCGCTCCGGCGGAGCCGGGTTCACTTGCTGCGCCAGATCGAGCAGCTCATCAGTGGTGTCGCCCATCGCCGAGCACACGACGACCACGTCGTTGCCCGCCTTCTTGGTCGCGACGATCCGTTCTGCCACGCGCTTGATCCGGTCGGCACTTTCCAGCGACGATCCGCCGTACTTCTGGACCACGAGGGCCACGCCCGAACCTCCTTGACGGGCCGGGGCGTACTCCTTGGAGGGCACCGAGGAGCGCCCACGGCCCTTCATTTGGAGAAGAGCCTACCGGCGCGAACGGCGCTCGCCACCCCATCGAGTGGTCCGCCACGGCCTGTCAGGAGGGTTTGGAAGTAAATTTTCCTTAACGCCAGGGGAAAGCTCGAAGCCCTTCCTCCGGAGTGACGGAGAGCACTCCCCGGCCGTACTACCTTCGCCGCATGCGCAAACCAGCCGAGACGAGCGTCCCCGTCGCGCCGACCATCGCCGAGCGGTGGAGCCCGCGGGCCTACGACGAGACTGCCGAAATCACCGGCGCCCAGCTGACCGCATTGCTCGAAGCCGCCAGGTGGGCGCCGTCTTTCGGCAACACCCAGCCGGCCCGCTACCTCGTCGGCCGCCGGGGCGATCCGGTGTTCCCCCGCATCCTCGCGACACTCAACTCCGGGAACCAGGCGTGGGCGTTCCGGGCGAGTGCGTTGCTGATCGGCGTGACGGTCACCACGAATGAGAAGGGCGAGGTGCCCTACGCCGACTACGGACTGGGTTTGGCGACCGAGAACCTCGTCCTCCAGGCAGTCGAGCTCAGCCTGATCGCCCACCAGATGGCGGGCTTCTCAGCGGACGCGGTCCGCGCGGAGTTCGGCCTCCCGGACGAGGCGGTGGCCCGGGTCGCGATCGCCGTCGGATCCCCCGCCGACCCGTCCGTACTGGACGACCCGCGCCGGATCGAACGGGAACTGGCCCCTCGGCGCCGGCTGCCACTCACGGAGTTCGTCTTCGGTGATCGATGGGGGTCTCCGGCACTGTGACCGTTTCGTGAGCAATCCGGGGAACCGGAGTCCCGCCGTTGAGGTCAGATAGACGCCAAACCGGTCAGGCCGCTGATTCGGTGGGATTCTTCTCAAGGAGTGACGAAATGCGTACAGCGATGCCGGTTGCACTGGCGGTTTCCGCGACGGCGATGGCGTTCGCGCTGTCCGGGTGCTCCTCCGAGGACACCCCCGCCCCGCCGATCGCCACTCCGCCCGCTTCGTCCTCCGCGGCCGCACCGTCCTCGTCGGCCGCCGCTCCCGCCGGTGACTCCGCCTCCGCCGACTACACCAAGCAGGGCACGAAGCTGAAGATCGGCGAGAAGGCCGTGGTGCCGTTCAAGTCGCAGAAGATCACCGGCGCGATCGGCGTGACGGTGACCGGCATCGACAAGGGCGTGGAGGCCGACCTGGCCCCGCTGAAGCTCGGCGACCGGGCCAAGGGGATGACGCCGTACTACATCCAGGTCAAGGTCACGAACGAGACCGGCTCGGACTTCTCGTACAGCTCGCTGGGCCTGATGAACGGCCTCCTCGCGGACGGCACCGACGGCCCGCACGTGACGGTGATCGGCAAGTTCGAGAAGTGCGACCGCGGCAACTCCGGCAAGACGTTCACCACGAAGGGCGCTTCGTACGACAGCTGCGTGCTGGCACTGGCCCCGGCTGGCGCGGAGGTCAAGGGGGCTAGCTACACCGCGAGCACGTACCGGGACCTGGCGCCGAACACTGACTACGGCAAGGACGCCGTGACCTGGCAGTAAGCTGCGCCAGAGATCGTCGCGGGGGCGTCAGTCGCGGGACTGGCGCCCCTTTCGCGTCCTGGGGGAACTGATGTCTGGCAGAAGACCGATCGTGTTGGTGGCGGCGTCGGCGTTCGCGCTGTCCGCGTGTTCGAGCACTCCCGCCGCGCCACCACCCGGTCCTGCCCCAGCGTCCGTCTCGACCTCGGCGTCCGCCTCGACCAGCGCGCCCGCGCGGAAGAAGATCGCCTACACCAAGCCGGGCACGAAGCTCAAAATCGGCGAGAAGGCCGTGGTGCCGTTCACGACCGACTCCTCGCCCGTCGGCGCGATCGGCATCACGGTGACCCGCATCGACCGGGGCACCGAGGCGGAACTGGCCCGGATGAACCTTGGTGACGACCTCACCGGCCTGGTGCCGTTCTACATCCGGTTCACCGTGTCGAACGAGACCGGCGACGACTTCTCCGGCTCGGGAGTGGGCGGGGTGAGCGGCCTGCTCAAGGACGGCTCCGAAGGCAGGATGAGCCTGCCCGCGGACTCGCCGGAATGCGACCGCGACGCGACCTACGGCTTTACGACCAAAGGCGCGAGCTACCGCTCGTGCGAGATGGAACTGACCGTCCCCGGCACCACGGTGACCGGAGCGAAGTACGACAACGACTCCTACGCCTGGCTGGCCAAGGGCACGGACTACCGGGAAAATCCGATCATCTGGCAGCCATGACGCCGGCTCGGTCGCGGGCTCTGGAGCCATCGGCATCACCGTGACCGGCATCGACAAAGGCGACGCGGCCGACCTGACCCGCAGCGTTCGTGACGATCATCGGAACCTTCGAGAACTGCGACAACGCCGGCGGCGGCCAGTACTTCGCCATCGTCGGCGCGACCTACGACAGCCGTGAGCCAGGCTCAGGCGCCCGCGCCTCCGACGCGCCGGATGATCTTCGCCAGGATTCCCGACACGATCAGCCAGAACACCGCTGCGATGCCGTAGTTCACCAGAACGCGCAGTTTCGCGTCGCTCGGCGTGAACAGGTCCTTGAAGCCGAGCGACAGTCCGTCGGCCCAGCCGCGGACGAACGAGACGATGCCGTTGCCCTGGTTTGCCTCGCCGATGACGAAAATCACGTGCAGCACCAAGACCGCGGCGAACAGCAGTCCGACCCAGCGCACCAGCGATGCGAGGAAGGACACCCCGCGCTCACGAGTGCGCCGCCAGTCCACCGGGGTGCGCTGGGGCCGCGCCTTCGCCTCGGTTTCCTGCGCTTCTTCCGCGTGCTCGCCCATGCCGGGCAGTCTGGCACGTCGTTTCGCGGCCCGCTACCCGCTAGTAACAGGTATCAGCCACCCGACGTAACAGTTCGATCGCGACGGGCGGCTTTCCTTTCGCGGCGTCGGGTGGTTACAGTGACCCCGTGGCGCGTGAACTCCTGCTTCGCTGCCGCGACGGGGCCTGATCTGACCGGCTCCTCGTCGCGGGGCTTTGTGGTGCCGGTCGTCCGCACCGATCCCTTCAGGAGAATTTCCCGCGATGAGCACCGACCCCCGCACCACTAACTCCCGTCTGCGCACGCCCTCTCGTCCCGCGCCCGCCGGGCAGCCCTCGTGGAACCCGCAGCGCGGCACGTCCATGCCGGTCCACCGTTACCGCCCCTGGTACGACGTCGTCGAGAACATCGACGTACCCGACCGCACCTGGCCGGACAAGCGCATCGACCGCGCGCCGCTGTGGTGTGCGGTCGACCTGCGCGACGGCAACCAGGCGCTGATCGACCCGATGTCGCCCGCGCGCAAGCGCAAGTTCTTCGACCTGCTGGTCCGCATGGGCTACAAGGAGATCGAGGTCGGCTTCCCGGCCGCGTCGCAGACCGACTTCGACTTCGTCCGCGAGATCATCGAAGAGGGCGCGATCCCGGACGACGTGCACATCCAGGTGCTGACCCAGTGCCGCCCCGAGCTGATCGAGCGCACCTTCCAGGCGCTCGAGGGCGCGCCGCGAGCGATCGTCCACATTTACAACTCGACGTCGATCCTGCAGCGCCGCGTGGTGTTCCGCGAGGAGCGCGAGGGCATCAAGAAGATCGCGACGCAGGCCGCCGAAATGGTCGTCGAGCTGGCGGCGAAGCAGCCGGACACCGACTTCCGCTTCCAGTACTCGCCCGAGTCCTACACCGGCACCGAGCTGTCCTACGCGCTCGAGGTGTGCAACGCGGTCACCGAAATCTGGCAGCCGACGCCGGAGAAGCCGGTGATCCTGAACCTGCCGGCGACCGTCGAAATGGCGACCCCGAACGTCTACGCCGACTCGATCGAGTGGATGAGCCGCAACCTGGAGCGCCGCGATTCGGTGATCCTGTCGCTGCACCCGCACAACGACCGCGGCACCGGCATCGCCGCCGCCGAACTGGGCTACCAGGCCGGCGCGGACCGGATCGAGGGCTGCCTGTTCGGCAACGGCGAGCGCACCGGCAACGTCGACCTGGTCGCGCTGGGCATGAACCTCTACAGCCAGGGCATCGACCCGCAGATCGACTTCTCCGACATGGACGAGATCAAGCGGACCGTCGAGTACTGCAACCAGCTGCCGGTCCCGGAACGCTCCCCGTGGGGCGGCGACCTGGTGTTCACCGCCTTCTCCGGCAGCCACCAGGACGCGATCAACAAGGGCCTCGACGCGATGAAGGACGCCGCGGACAAGAAGGGCGTCCCGGTCGACGAGCACCCGTGGGAGGTCCCGTACCTGCCGATCGACCCGAAGGACGTCGGCCGCACCTACGAGGCCGTGATCCGGGTGAACTCGCAGTCCGGCAAGGGCGGCGTCGCCTACATCATGAAGGCCGAACACCAGCTGGACCTGCCGCGCCGGCTGCAGATGGAGTTCTCGAAGGTCATCCAGGCCTACACCGACACCGAGGGCGGCGAGGTCGACCCGGCCACCATGTGGCGTGCGTTCTCGGCCGAGTACCTGGAGTCGAAGACCCCGCTGGAGCTGATCAAGCAGCGGGTCACCGACAACGGCGGCGGCGAGTACGACCTCGAGGCCACGGTGAAGGTCGAGGGCGACGAGCACGAGATCACCGGCCGCGGCAACGGGCCGATCGCCGCGTTCTTCGACGCACTGTCCACTGTGGGCTACGACCTGCGGCTCCTGGACTACAGCGAGCACACGCTGAGCCCTGGCGACGACTCGCGCGCCGCGTCCTACATCGAATGCGCGATCTCCGACCGCGTGTTCTGGGGCATCGGCGTCGACCCGTCGATCGTCACCGCCTCGCTGCGTGCCGTGGTCAGCGCGGTCAACCGGGCCAACCGCTGACCCGAACCTGATCGTCCCCATGCCACATTGGGTGCGTCACATGCACCCAATGCGGCATTGGGGCGGTTCTGGGCGAGGGAGACGAGGATGCGAGCCGAGCGCCTGGTCGCGCTTCTCTTCACGCTGCACCGCAAACGCGCGGGCACCGTCGGGGAGCTGGCCGGCGAGCTGGGCGTGACCGAGCGGACGCTGCGGCGGGATCTCGCCGCGTTGCGCGAAGCCGGCGTGCCGCTCTGGAGTGAACCCGGGCGGCACGGCGGCATCCGGCTCGTCGACGGCTGGCGTTCGCGGCTCGACGGCCTCACCTCGCGGGAGGCCGTCGCGCTGCTGGCCCTCGACGTGCCGGACGCGCTGGCCGGGCTCGGTCTCGGCACCGCCGTGGCCGCGGCGCACGCGAAAGTGTCCGCGAGCATGCCGAAGCAGCTGCAGGAACAGGCCCGGACGGTCGCCGGGCGGTTTCATCTCGACGCCTCGGCCTGGTTCACCTCGCCGGACGACACGGGCGCGCTGCCCGCGGTCGCGAAGGCGGTGTGGACGCAGCAGCGGCTCGACGTGCGGTACCGACGGCGCGACAAAGTCACCCGGCGGACGCTCGATCCACTGGGCCTCGTGCTCAAAGCCGGGGTTTGGTATCTAGTGGCGCGCGTCGACGCCGACTTGCGGACGTATCGCGTCTCCCGGTTGATGGCGGTCGCCGAAACCGGTGAAACCTTTGCCCGGCCGGAGGAATTCTCGCTCGCTGACTGGTGGCGCGCGTCGTCGGCGGAGTTCGAGAAGATGCCGCTGCCGTTGAAGGTGACGGCTCGGCTCGACCGGTCCGCAGCGGGGGCGTTGCGGCGGGTTTTCGGGCCCGAGCACGTGAACGAGGTGCTGGTGTCGCTCGGCCCGAAGGACGCCGACGGGTGGGCCGAGGCCGAGTTCGCCATGGAGGGCAAGGAAGTCGCCGTCGGACAGCTGGTTTCTCTCGGCCCCGGCGTCGAGGTGCTCACCCCGCCGGAGATCCGCGCCGCGGTCGCGGAATTCGGTCAAGCGCTGGCTGAGCGCAACAAGGATCAGCGGTAGCCGCTGGCGTCGGCGGGCTTTCCGGGTTCCTGCACCTCCTCGATGTACCGCCACGCGTCCGGACGGCTGCCGTCCACGTCATCGATCTCGTAGACCTTCGCCAGCTGACCGCTGGAAACGGTCTGTCCGGTCCACCGGTGCCGGTCCGCGTCGGCGGCGAGCGCGACGACCGTGCGGCCGGAGAAGGTCGGCGATTCCGAGATCACGAAGTGCGGCTCACGGACGGTCGCGTCGCGCCAGTTTTCCTCGGTGACCTCGAAAATCTCCAGCATCGCCTCCGAACGCAGCCACCCCGGCGTGAACGCGATCGCGGTGCACTCGTGCTTTTTGAGTTCGGCCGCCTCGCCGACCGCCAAGACGTTGATCGCCGCCTTGGCCAGGTAGTACGGCAGTGACGTGCCCTCGCGGTACTTCTGGTTGTACTCGGCGGTGCCGTCGGTCAGTTCGATCACCAGCCCGCCCGGACGGCGGATGACCAGCGGAAACAGATGGTGGCTGGTGATCAGGTGGGCGTCGAGGGACAGCCGCATCATCCGCAGGCTCGCGTCCAGCGAGTGCTCCCAGACCGGTTTGCCCCACTCCAGGTAACGGTCGCCGCCCCAGATCCCGTCGACCAGGATGTCGAGGCCGCCGTGCTCGACGTCGATCCGCTTGGCGAGCGCGGCGACCTCGTCGCTCACCAGGTGGTCGACCCGCAGCGCGGTTCCCTTGCCGCCCGCGGCTTCGATCCGCTCCAGAGTGTCCTCAATGGTCTCCGGACGGTCCACTTCGGACCGTCCGGCCCGCGTCGTGCGACCGGTGACATACACGTGCGCCCCGGCCCGGCCCAGCTCGACCGCAATCGCCCGGCTCGCCCCGCGCGTGCCGCCCGCCACGAGCGCGACCTTGCCCGCCAGTTCCCCGCTCATTTCGTTCGTCCTCTTCTCTCTCGGTGAACCACCAGCGTGCGCGTGAACCCTGACATCCTCTGTCCGGTTTCCGGAAATCTGTGTCCTGGCTGTGCCTTGCTGTGAAGAGCCGGTGATTGGGACTCATCCGGGCTGGCACGACGGTTAATGGAGATATGGACGCTACGACGGCTGGGCTGGTGGTGCTGTTCGTCGTCTCGCTGGTGCCGGTGTTGCCCACCGAGGTGACTCTGCTCGGCATGGGCGTGGCCGCCGCGCAGCACGGGACCTCGCTGGCCGTCGTGATCGCAGTCGCCAGCTTCGGCTGCCTGCTGTCCGACCAGGCGTTGTACGCACTCGGGCGGTTCGGCGGGGCTCGCGTGCTGGCCCGGCTGGGCCGTCGGCGCAAACTGGCCGCCGGGCTGACCTGGCTCGACGGACGCTTGCAACGGCATCCGCGGCCGGTCCTGGTGGTCGCGCGATGGCTGCCTTCCGGCGGCACGATCGGCGCACTGCTGGCTGGCTCGTTGCGGTGGCGGTTCACCGAGTTCCTGACCGCGTCCGCGGTCGGCGTGCTGCTG
Source organism: Amycolatopsis sp. A1MSW2902 (assembly GCF_017312175.1). Classification (NCBI taxonomy): domain Bacteria; kingdom Bacillati; phylum Actinomycetota; class Actinomycetes; order Pseudonocardiales; family Pseudonocardiaceae; genus Amycolatopsis; species Amycolatopsis sp. A1MSW2902. Next base: position 7,810,228 of record NZ_QJPO01000001.1, on the reverse strand, counting down.
TGGACGTCGTACGTCGCGTTCCTCGGCTACGCCGGCGGGCAATTGGTCGCCGAGCCGGGACTGAGCCTCGCGTTGTCGCTGACCATCGCGGTGCTGCTGGGCTCGGCGATCACTATCGGGATTCGACGGCACGCAGCGCCGAGTACAACGCCTTGATCAGCGGTTCGTTCTCCGGCGCGGCCGCGGCGGGGAACGGGATCCGGCGGCGGGTGTAGCCGTACGCGACGCCGTTGCGCGGGTCGGCGAACGCCTGCTGGCCGCCCGCGCCGCTGTGTCCGAAGCTGCCCTGGCCCAGCTCGGGGTAGTACTCGCTGGTGGCGTGGAATCCGATGCCGAACGCCTTGTGCTGATGCAACACCACGTCGTCGCCGGTGGACTGGATTTGCGCGAACTCGGCGGAGGTTTCCGGCTTCAGCAGCGGCGGTTCGCCGTCCAGCGGACTGATCGCGGCGGCGTACATCCGGGCCAACCCGCGGGCCGAGGCGACGCCGCCGAACGAGGCCGGGCCGAGCCGCCGGACCTCCGGGAGATTCGGCAGTTCCCAGACCTCCGGACCGTCCGGATGGTGCCGGTTGAACGCGATCCCGTTCAGGCTGTTGGCGGCGGGCGGGGTGATATGCCGTTCGGGGGTAAGGATCATCGGCTCCGCGCTGGCGAATCGCGGCTCCAGTTCGGCGGGGAGGCCGAGGTAGAAGTCCACTGCGTACGGATCGCGGATCCGTTCGGCGAAGTGTTCCTGGATGGTGCGGCCGGTCGCCCGCAGCACGACCTCGCCGCTGAGCGCGCCGATGACCAGCGCGTGGTAGCCGAACGCGGTTCCCGGTCGCCAGAACGGGCGCTGGCGAGCCAGGCGTTCCGCGACGATCCGGTCGTCCGCGAGTTCCGCGCGGGAGAATCCTTCGTCGGCGCCGACCAGTCCGGCTCGGTGCGCCAGGAGTTCCCTGAGCGTGACGTCTGCCGAGAACTCCGGCCAGTAGTGGCGCACCCGCTGGTCAAGGTCCAGCACCCCGTCCTGCACCAGCAGCGCGACGACCAGATGCGCCGCGCCCTTCGTCGCGGAGTAAGCGCCGAGCAGGCAATCGCCGTCGACGCCGGTCCACAAGTCGACTACTCGCTCGCCGCGGTGGTACGCCACCAGCTGGGCGGCTCCGTCGGCGACCGCCGCGAACGTGTCCCGCACCTGTTCGAAACCGGGCCGCACGGTGCCCTCGATGTTTTCCATGCCACGACCGTACTCCTGTTTGTAACCATTGGTCACTAACTCTGTCTCGGTAGAGTCCGCAGCTATGACCCGACCGCGGCCCGGCCGCCCCGCGCAGCTCGATCGCGAGCGGATCGTCGACGCGGCGTTGTCCACGGGAAACCTCGACACCTTGACCATGCGCGAACTGGCGACGCGGCTGGGCGTGACGCATGGCGCGCTCTACCGCTGGGTCGCCAACCGGGACGCGCTGTTCGATCTGATCAGCGAGGTAGTGCTGGAGCGGGTGCTTCCGGCGGAAGGCCCGCCACGCCGGTCTTGGCGGCCGTGGCTCGCCCAGGTCGCGTGGGCGATGCACGACCAGTTCCTCGCGGTGCCCGGTTACGCGACCCGGTTGTCCCGGCCGCACCGGCACAACGCGGATTCGTTCGGCAGGCTGCGCTCGCAGGTGGTCGCCGCGTTCACCAACGCCGGGGTGTCGCCGGAACTGGCTGAGCAGAGCTGGTACATCTTCATCACGTGCACGGTCAGCTGGCTCGCGGTGCGGGAAAACCCGCTCGATCTCGGGCCGGACGCACCTCGGTTTGAGCTATTTCTCGACACGTTGCTGCGTGGGCTTCCCGCCCGGGAACCCGGTTAGGTCGTCAACGCGGCCACTTCGGCACGCAACTCGTCGATCACAGTCGCGACCGCTGGACGATTCACCGCACCAGTACGGCACACCACTTCCACCAACCGCGCCGCGCGGATACCCGCCAGCGGACGGCCCACCAATCCACTGCCGCGTCGAGTGTCCATTGTGTACCGAGGCATCAACGCGATCCCGTGCCCGGCCGCGACAAGCCGTTCGGTGATGCGGAAATCGTTGATGCGCTGGACGATCTGCGGCCGCACGCCGGTGCGCACGGTGAGCGAGCGCAGGACGTCGTCGACCGGGAAGCCGTGGTCCACCGAGATCCAGCGTTCGTCGGCGAGATCGGCGAGTTCGACCCGGCGGCGGCGGGCGAGCCGGTGATCGGCGGGCAGTGCGACGTCCAGCGGTTCGCGCAGCAGCGGGACGACGTCGAGGCGTTCGGTGTCGAATTCGGGCGCGTGCTCGTCGCGGTGGGCGACGACGACGTCGTAGTCGGCGACCAGGCCGGGAACCTGCGGCGGGACCATGTCGACGTCGCGGACGTCGACGTCGAGATTTTCGTACTGGTCGATGCGGCGCAGCAGACCGGGCAGGAGCATCAGGCCCGCGGACTGAAAGATCGCGATCCGCACCCGTCCGCGCGGGGCGCTGCGGTAGGTGGCCAGTTCCGCTTCGGCCCGGTCCAGCGCGGCCAGCACGTCGTCGGCGCGGGCGACCAGCGCGCGGCCCGCGTCGGTGAGCCGCAGCCCGCGGCCGGCCGGTTCGGTGAGCGCGATGCCGACCTCCGCCTGCAACGCGCGCAACTGCTGGGATATCGCCGACGGGGTGCAGTGCAACGCCCGAGCGGCGGCGGTGACGCTGCCCCGATCAGCGAATTCGCGCAGCGTCCGGAGCCTGCCCAAGTCCATCCGCGCAGTGTATGTGAAGCAGCGCTACACAGTCGGTGCAGTTTTTCTCGCTGGTGCTTCAAGGTTTGCCTAGGCAGAGTGGCGGCATGGCCATCCGGGACCGTCTGCTCGCTGTGTTCGTCGCCGTCTTGTGGGGTCTGAATTTCATTGCGATCCACGCCACACTCGGCCAATTCCCGCCGATGTTCGCGGGCGCGCTGCGGTTTCTGCTGATCGCGATTCCGACGATGGTCCTCGTGCCGCGGCCGCGCGTGAAGCTGCGCTACCTCCTGGGCTACGGGCTCGGGTTCGGCACCGGACAGTTCGCGTTCCTATTCGTCGCGATGCACCTGGGCATGCCGACCGGGCTCGCGTCGCTGGTGCTGCAGGCGTCCGCGCCGTTCACCGTGCTGCTGGGCGCGGTGCTGCTGCGGGAACGCGTCTCCGGGCGGCAGCTGGCCGGGATCCTGCTCGCGGTGGCGGGCATGACCGCGATCGCCTGGCAGCAGTCCGCGCACGCCGCGCTGGTGCCGGTGCTGCTGACCCTGCTGGCCGCGCTGAGCTGGGCGATCGGCAACCTGAGCATGCGCCGCGCGGAGCCGGACAACCCGCTGCACCTGACGCTGTGGATGTCGGTGGTGCCGCCGCTGCCGATGCTGGCGCTGTCGAGCATCTTCGAAGGCCCGGGCGCGGCGTGGCACTCGCTGGCGACGCTCGGCACCAAGACTGGTCTGATCGGCATCGCGGGTCTGGCGTACGTCGTCATTTTCGGGACCGTCGTGGGCTCCGGCATCTGGACCACGCTGATGCGCCGCAACCCGGCGGGCGTGGTCGCGCCGTTCTCGCTGCTCGTGCCGGTGGTCGGGTTGACGGCGTCGTTCTTCATCCTGGGCGAGGTGCCGACGGTACTGACCCTGGTCGCCGCGGCGGTGGTGATCGGCGGGGTCTTGCTGGGCTCGCTGCGGAAGAAGCCCGCGGTCACACCGGAGGAACTGCTGCCGGTGTAAGGGTCACCGGCTGGGACGCTGCCGCAGCAGTTCGGGCACCCGGTCGTACGCCTTCAGCTCGCCGGCCAGCTCCGGGACCAGATAGCCGAGCACCCGCAGGATCGTCTCGTGGTCCTTCCACAGATGCCGGTGATGAATCGGCTCGTGATGCATGATCCGGTTGCGGAACAGCAGAACGGTGCGCAAATCCGTGTGCAGATCACGCCGTTTGCCGCGGTAGAAGGCGAACGTGCGGTGCAGGTGCGGGACCCACAGCGTCCGGTCGTAGGCACTGCTGAGCGTGGACACCCAGAACCCGAGCGACAGGTTGGCCACGAGGTCATCGGGCGTCTGCGGCCGTCCGCGCACGGTCAGCTTGCGCAGGGCCTCTGCCAGCTTGCCGACGCCGTCGGGGCGCAGCGGGGCTACCCGCCACCAGTCTTCCCGGTCGAACGCCGTCGCCAGCGTGCGGTGCAGGCCGTTCCGCAGCGCGAGCTCCAGGCAATGCAGCGACGGGTAGAACGCCGCGGAAACCTCTACGTTCCACCAGTACAACGCACAAGCCCGAGCGAGATCGCCTTCCGCCTTCGCGAGATACGGCGCGAACCTCGGGGTCGACAAACCTTCCCTGATCCACCCCGGCTCCCCCGGCATCAGCTGCCCCTCCCCGTTTCTTGCCCCTCTCGGGCGGAGGGGATGTGCTAGTATGGCGCAGTACGCCCCGGGTCGCCTCTGCTTTCGCATGCCGCTCGGGGCATCGCTTATTTCCGGGCCGGGGAACAGAAAACCCCCGGCACGTCCGAAGACCTGCCGGGGGAATCCCGTCACTCGGTTCAGGCGACCGCGTCGTTCTTTTCCTCCGACGACGCGGACGAGGCCGATCCCGCCGCGTGGCGGGCCATGCGCTTCTTCAGCACCAGCGTCACCACCACGCCGATCACCAGTGCCGCGCCGAGGCCTGCCCACTGGAAGCCCTTCAGCCACTTGTCGGCGACCACGCCGAGGTAGTAGATGAGCGCCGTCGTCCCGCCCGCCCAGACGATGCCGCCCAGTGCGTTCGCGATCAGGAAGCGTGGGTAGTGCATGTTCAGCGACCCGGCGAGCGGGCCGGCCAGGATGCGCAGCACCGCGACGAACCGGCCGAAGAACACGGCCCACATGCCGCGTTTGTGGAACATCTTTTCGGCGCTCGCGATGTGGTCGGGGCCGAAATGTTTCGGGAACTTCCGGCCGGCCCAGGCGAAGAGCCGTTTGCCGCCCTTCTTGCCGATCAGGTACCCGATGCTGTCGCCGATGATCGCGCCCGCCGACGCCAGCACGCCGATCCACAGCGGGTTCAGCCCGCTGTGCGACGACGCCAGCAGCGCCGCGCTCACCAGCACGATCTCCCCCGGCAGCGGGATGCCCAGGCTTTCGACCATCACCACCAAGCCCACCAACAGGTAGACCGACAGCGGAGGGATCGCCTCCAGCACGTGGTCGATGTTCACTGCCAACCCCCTTGTGATTCGTGCCTGGTCTCCGCAGAGTACCCAGCTGACGAGCGTTCTCGCGTCCGCCTGGAGTCGGGGGTGGGGTCCGTCTTCAGGCAGGGGTTTTTCAGGGTTTTTCCGACATAACACGCAAAGCGCGCGATTCGAAGTACTCGCGTTCCGGCAGGCTCAAGGTGCGCTGGGCGGCCCGGAGGTAGCACTCGCGGGCGCCTTGCGCGTCGCCGGACCGTTCGAGGAGATCGGCGCGGACCACGTCGGCGCGGTAGTGGTCCAGGTGCTCGGACGCGTCCAGTTCGGCCAGCGCGACCGCAGGGCCTTCGACGCGGGCGAGCGCGACCAGGCGGTTGAGGGTGACCATCGGGCCGGGCGCGAGCTGCCGCAGGAGGTCGTACAGCATCAGGATCTGCGGCCAGTCGGTGTCGTCGGCGGTCGGGGCTTCGTCGTGCACGGCGGCGATCGCGGCTTGCAGTTGGTACGGGCCGACGGGGGTGTTCGCCAGCGCGTGTTCGATGAGTGCGCTGCCTTCGGCGATCGCGGACGCGTCCCAGAGCGAACGGTCTTGTTCGGCCAGCGGCACGGGCACGCCGTCCTGGCCGGTGCGGGCGGGACGGCGGGCGTCGGTGAGCAGCATGAGGGCGAGCAGACCGGCGACCTCGCCGTCAGCAGGCAGCAGCGCGTGCAGTTGCCGGGCGAGCCGGATGGCCTCGGCGGTCAGTTCGACGCGGTTCACCTCGCTGCCGGAGCTGGCGGTGTGGCCCTCGGTGAACACCAGATACAGCACCTGCAGTACCGCGGCGACGCGTTCCGGCAGTTCGTCCCGGGGTGGCAGGGCGAAATCCGCACCGCGCAGCTTCTGTTTCGCGCGGCTGATCCGCTGACCGATCGTCGGCTCCGGAACCAGGTACGCCCGCGCGATCTCGGCGGTGGTCAAGCCGCCGACGGCACGCAACGTGAGCGCCACCTGCGACGGGCGGGTCAGCGCGGGATGGCAGCAGAGCAACAGCAGGGTGAGCGTGTCGTCTTGCTGCGGCACCAGTTCGAAGGACGGCGGTTCCAGCGCGGCCACCGTCTCCTCACGACGGATCCGCGCGGCTTCGTTGCGCCACATCTCGATCCGCCGCCGAGAAGCGGTCGTGATGAGCCAGGCCTTCGGATTGTCCGGAACCCCGTCCTTCGGCCACTGCACGGCGGCGGCGAGCAGGGCCTCCTGCACGGCGTCCTCGCATTTGCCGAAATCGCCGTAGCGGCGCACGAGCGCGGTCAGGACCTGCGGGATGAGGTCGCGCAGGAGGCCGTCGATCACAGCTCGAAGTCCACGTCGCCGGTCAGCCCCATCACAGGCCGCACCTCGATCGTCGCGAACGGCGCCTCCGGGATCCGCGCGGCGATCTCCAGCGCACGGGCCTCGGAATCGCATTCCAGCAGGTAGAACCCGGCGAGCTGTTCTTTGATCTCGGCGAACGGGCCGTCGGTGGTGCTCACGCCGTCAGTGCTCACGCGGACCTGCTTCGTCAGCTCCGGCGCGGCCAGCCGCTCGGACACGATCCGCTCGCCGGTGCCCGCCAGCTCCTCGTGGAACCGCTGGTAGGCCCGCAGGCCCTCGGCCTTCTGCTCGTCGCTCATCCCCGCCCAGGCCGCGCGCGACGCCGGGTTGCCGTAGATCAGGACCAGATACTTCATCGGGAGCCTCCTCGAAAAGTTTTTCCACCCCAGATGTCGAAGCCGGACCGGCGGCTTCGACGTCCCGGACGAACACCGAGTCCGGGAAAAGGAGACCACAAAATGTCCGAAAACGAGATCCGCGACCTGCTGGCCGAGCGCACCGCCGCGATGCACGCGAAGGACCCGAAGCGAGTCGTCGCGAGCTACACCGAGAAGGCGGTCAAATTCGACCTCGCCCCGCCGCTGCGCACGACCGGCGCTTCCGCGGAGCACGTCGCGCAGTGGATGAGCACCTTCGACGGGCCGATTTCCTACACGTACCACGACGAGGAGATCACGGTGTCCGGCGATCTGGCGGTGGTGGCGGCGCTGACGAAGCTGACCGCGACGCCGCAGGGCCACAACGAATCGTTCACGCTCTGGTTCCGCACCACGTTCGCCTTGCGGCGCAATGGAAATGGCTGGCTGATCGCGCACGAGCACAACTCGACGCCGTTCCACATGGACGGTTCGTTCCGCGCTGCCGTCGACCTCCAGCCCTGAAAGCCCTGAAAAGCCGTGAAGGACTCCTTGAAGGAATCAGATTCCCTCAAGGAGTCCTTCACGGACGGTCAGAGGATCTCGGCGGCCGAACCGACGTCCGGCGGGCCGAGGTCCGGGTTCAGCGCTCCGGCGTCGACCAGTTCCACCTCGACCTTGTGCGGCTGGATCCGCCCGTCGCGGATGTCCTCCGCGTAGTGGCAGGCCACCCGGTGTCCGGCGCCGATCTCGCGCAATTGCGGGCGATCGGTGTCGCACAGGCTTTCCTGCTTCCACGGGCACCGCGTGTGGAAGCGGCAGCCCGACGGCGGGTTGGCGGGCGACGGGAGGTCCCCGGCGAGCAGGATTTGCTCGCGGCTGTCCTCCACCACCGGGTCCGGCACCGGGATCGCCGACAGCAGCGCGCGCGTGTACGGGTGCAGCGGGTTTTGGTACAGCTCCTCCGACGTCGTTTCCTCGACCAGCGCGCCGAGGTACATCACGCCGATCCGGTCGGAGATGTGCCGGACCACCGCGAGGTCGTGCGCGATCACCACGTAGGTGAGACCGAGTTCGTCCTGGAGGTCCTCCAGCAGGTTCACCACCTGCGCCTGCACCGAAACGTCCAGCGCGGACACCGGTTCGTCGGCGACGATCAGGTCCGGCTCCACCGACAGCGCCCGCGCGATGCCGATGCGCTGGCGCTGGCCGCCGGAGAACTCGTGCGGGTACTTCCGCAGCGACGACTCCGGAAGGCCGACCGCGCTCAGCAGTTCGCGCAGCCGTTTCGCGGTCGATTCCTTGTCCTTGTCGAGCCCGTGCGCGCGCATGCCCTCGACGAGGATCGATTCGACCGACTGGCGCGGGTCCAGGCTCGACATCGGGTCCTGGAACACCATCTGCATCCGCCGCCGCGCCTTGCGCAACTGCTCGCCCTTGAGCTGGGCGACGTCGGTGCCGTCGAACACGACCTTGCCGTCGGTCGGTTCGTTGAGCCGCAGGATCGCGCGGCCGAGCGTCGACTTGCCGCAGCCGGATTCGCCGACCAGGCCGTAGGTTTCGCCGCGGCGGATCGACAGGTCGACCCCGTCGACCGCGAACACGTGGCCCACCGTGCGGTCCACGACGATGCCGCGTTTGATCGGGAAGTGCACCTTGAGGCCGGTGACCTCGAGCAGCACCTCGTCGGTGTTCGCCACCGTCATCGGGTTCCTCCTCCTGCCGCCACGGCGGGTTGCACCGGGTTGTGGCAGCGCAGCAAGCCGTTCCGGTCGGGAACCAGCTCCGGCGAATTCTCCAGGCAGGCCTGGATCGCGTTCGGGCAGCGCGGCGCGAAGGCACAGCCGCCGTCCCACGGGATGTTGTCGGCCACCGAACCGCGGATCGGCACCAGCTTCTCGCCGCGGCCCTCGTCGAGCCGCGGGATCGAGGCCAGCAGGCCGTGCGTGTACGGGTGCCGCGGCTGCGCGAACAGCGAATGCCGCTCCTGGCGCTCCACGATCCGGCCGCCGTAAAGCACGTTGACCTCGTCGCAGAGCCCGGCGACGACGCCGAGGTCGTGCGTGATCATCACCAGCGCGGTCCCGGTGTCCTGCACCAGTTCCCGCAGCAGCGCGAGGATCTGCGCCTGGATCGTCACGTCGAGCGCGGTGGTCGGCTCGTCCGCGATGAGCAGCCGAGGACGGCACGCCAGCGCGATCGCGATCAGCGCGCGCTGGCGCATCCCGCCGGAAAGCTGGTGCGGGTACTCGGAAAGCCGCCGCGTCGGGTCGGGAATGCCGACCTTGTCGAGCAGTTCCGCCGCTTCGATCCGCGCCTTCTTGCGCGGCATGTCGCGGTGGCGCTCCAGCACCTCGGTGATCTGCAGCCCGATCGGGATGACCGGGTTCAGCGAGGACAGCGGGTCCTGGAACACCATGCCGAGATCGCGGCCGCGCCGGTCGCGCATTTCGCGGTCGGACAGGGTCAGCAGATCGGTGCCCTCGAAGCGCACCGAACCGCTGACGGTGTTGCCGCGCTTGGCGAGCAGCCGCATGATCGCGAGCGACGTCACCGACTTGCCGCAGCCGGACTCGCCGACCAGCCCGACCGTCTGGCCGGGTTCGACGTCGAAACTCACGCCGTCGACCGCGGTGAACGGACGCTCGCCGCGGCGCTGGAACACGACCTTCAGGTCGCGGACTTCGAGAAGTGCCACGGGGTCACCGCCGGTTCTTCGGGTCGAGGGCTTCGCGGAGGGACTCGCCGAGCAGCGTGAACCCGAGCGCCACGATGATGATCGCGATCGCCGGGTAGTAGGCCAGCTCGGGCCGGATGTCGAGGAAGTGCTGGGAAGCGTTGCCCAGCATCAAACCCCACTCCGCGCGGGTCGGGTCCGGGTCGCCGAGACCGAGGAACGACAGTGCCGCGGCCTCCAGGATCGCGGTCGCCAGGGTCAGCGTCGCCTGCACGATCACCGGACCGAGCGAGTTCGGCAGCATATGCCGGAACACCACCGTCGTCCGCTTCACGCCGAGCGACGTCGCCGCGAGCACGTGGTCCGCCTCGCGCTGGGCGAGCATCGAACCGCGCAGCAGCCGGGCGAAAATCGGCACGCCGATGATCGACACCGCGATGATCACCGTCCACTGGCTCGGCTTCGCGAACAGCGCCGCGATCGAAATCGCCAGCAACAGCGAGGGAAACGCCAGCAGCACGTCGACGATGCGCATGAGGACGGTGTCGACCCAGCCGCCGAACGCGCCCGCGAGCCCGCCGATGAGCGCGCCGAGCAGCACGCCGATCACCGTGGCGAGCACGCCGACCAGCAGCGTCTGCTGTGCGCCGATCAGCAGCCGGGACAGGAAGTCGCGGCCGAAGTCGTCGACGCCGAGCGGGAAACCCGGCTGGGCGCCGGGAATGATGCCGCGCCCGAGGATGACCTTGTCCTGCAGGTACCGGACCTGCGGGTCCTCCGGCGCGAGCAGCGGCGCGAAAATCGCCAGCAGCAGGAACAGCAGGGTGATCACGCCGCCGACGATCGCCACCGGGCTGCGCAGCATCCGGCGCAGTGCCTCGGCGCCGAGGCTGCGCCCGCCCGCCGAAGCCGCGGCGAGCTTGTCGATCGGCTCTTTCTTCTTGTTCAGCAGAGTGTTCACCGCACACGCACCCTCGGGTCGATGAGCCCGTAGGAAATATCCACGAGCATGTTCACGAGCACGTAGACCAGTGCCCCGAGAAGCAGCAGCGCCTGCAGCCGCGGGTAGTCCCGCTTGTCGATCCCTTCGGCGAGAAGGAATCCGAGGCCGCGGAAGTTGAACACTCGCTCGGTCAGCACGGCGCCGCCGAGCAGCGCGCCGGTCTGCAGGCCGATCGTGGTGATCACCGGCAGCAAGGCGTTGCGCAGCACGTGCCGCTGGCGGACCACGGGCTGCGTGAGGCCCTTGGAATTCGCGGTGCGGATGAAGTCCTCGTTGAACACGTCGAGCACCGAAGCGCGGGTGATCCGGGTGATCACCGCGAGCGGAATCGTGGCGAGCGCGAGCGCGGGAAGAATGAGGTGCTTGATCGCGTCCCACACCGCGTCCCATTCGCCGGTCATCATTCCGTCGAGAATGGCGAAATGCGTGACGACGGTGGCGTCGATGCCCGGCGCCTGCCTGCCCTGCGACGGCAAGCCGAGCGGCGTGGAAAGCAGGTCCTGCATCATGTAGCCGAGGAAGAAGATCGGCACCGCCACGCCGACCAGGGTCAGCACGATGATGACGTTGTCGACGATCTGGCCGCGGAACCGGGCGGCGAGATAGCCGAACGAAATGCCGAACAGCACCGCGATCAGCATCGCCGTGATGCCCAGCTCGATGGTGGCCGGGAGGAACGTGCCGATCTCCGACATCACCGGCCGGGACGACACGAGCGAATTGCCGAAATCACCGGTGATCGCGCGGCCGAGGAATTTGAAGTACTGCACGAAAATCGGCTGGTCGAGGCCGAGCACGTGGTTGAGGTTCGCCAGTTTTTCCGGAGTCGCCTTGTCCCCGAGCAGAGCCGACGCGGGCCCGCCGGGAAGTGAGCGCAACCAGGCGAACACCAGAATGGACAGGATGAGGAGCGTCGGGATCGCTTGTAGCAGCCGACGCACGAGAAAACGGAGCACGAGTAGTCCTTTGTGTACAGCCCGGGAACGAGGCCAAGGGCAGGCGCGGTAGCACCTGCCCTTGGCCTGGCTGCTCAGTGGAGCACGTCAGCCGATCGTGACGTTGTCGAAGCGTTCGTCGGTGAGCGGGCTGGCCACCACGCCCTTGATCTTCGGGCCGACCACGATCGCCGGCGTCGGGTAGGCGATCGGGATGGCTGGCAGGTATTCCATGATCTTCTTGTTGGCTTCCTGGTACGCCTTGGTGTGCGCGGCGCCGGCCGGCGCCGCGTCCGCGTCCGCGAGCGCCTTGAAGATGCCCTGGTTGTTCTGGTCGGTCAGGCCGAATTCCGGCTTCGGGCGGCCGAAGAAGGTGCCGACGAAGTTGCCCGCGTCGTTGTAGTCACCGGTCCAGCCGAGCAGGTGGATGTCCTGCTTGCCGTTCTGCTGCACGTCGTCCTTGTACCCGCCGTTCCACGACTCGGCGACCGGCTGCACGTTGATGCCGATGGCCTTCAGGTCCTCGGAGATCGCGGTGTAGGTGTCGGCCGGGTTCGGCATGTAGGGCCGGGTGACCTCGGTCGGGTAGTAGAACTTGAGGGTCATGCCCTCGGCGCCGGCTTCCTTCAGGAGCTGCTTGGCGCGCTCCTTGTCGTACGGGTACTTGGTGACGTCGTCGGTGTACCCGTTGATCGCCTTCGGCACGAACTCGGTCGCGACCTCGGAACCCTCGGCCAGCTTGGAGCGCACGAACTGCTCGCGGTTGATGCCGTAGGCCAGCGCCTGGCGGACCTTGGGGTTCTGCAGCTTCGCGCCGTTGGGGCCTGCCTGGTTGATGCCGAGGTAGAGCACGTTGAACGACGGGCGGATCAGCACCTGCTCGCCGTCGTTGCGCAGCAGGCCGTAGTCGGCGGGGGCCGGGAAGTCGTAGCCGTTGATGTCGCCGGCCTTGAGCGCCTGCTTGCGGGCGTTCTCGTCCGGGATCACCTTGAACACGAGCTTGTCCAGCTTGGCAGGCTGCGGCATCGTGCTGGTCTCGTTGCGCACCAAGGTGATCTGGCCGTTGCCCTGGTCCCAGCTCTCGAACTTGAACGGGCCGGTGCCGGTCGGGTGCTTGTAGCCGTACTCCGGATACGTGATCGACGTGCCGGAGCCGGTGACCTTGTCCGCGTTGTACTTCTGCAGCGCGGTGGGGCTCTGGATCGCGAACGACGGCAGGGTGAACGCGGCCGGGAAGGCGCCCTTCGCGCGGGTCAGGTTCAGGACCGCGGTGTGGTCGTCCTTCGCCTCGCAGCTCTGGTAGACCGGCTGGCCCTTGGTCGTGCCCTCGTTGTTCTTGAAGCCCTCGAAGACGTCGCCGTAGTAGATCATCTGGCTCTGGGCGGTGGCGCCCTTCATGTTGTACCAGCGATCGAAGTTGAAGCAGACGGCCTTCGCGTCGAACGCGGTGCCGTCGCTGAACTTCACGCCCTGCTTGAGGTCGAACGTCCAGGTCTTGCCGTCGTTGCTCGGCGTCCACTTCGTGGCGAGCGACGGGGCCAGGTCCGCGGTGCCCGGCTTGTTCTGGATCAGCGTGTCCAGCATCTGCCGGGTGATCCGGAACGTCTCGCCCTCGTCGTTGAAGATCGGGTCGAACATCTTCGGGTTGCCGGTGTTGCCGAAGACCATGGTGCCCCCGGACCCACCGCCTCCGGACTCGTCGCGCTTCGATTCCGCGCACGCGGACAGCGAGACTGCGAGCGCGCCCGCGAGCCCGATCAGAGCTGCCCGGCGTGTTCGGGTCAGCCGCAATTGCTGCATCTGGCACCCCTTGGGAATGTTCGGTGTCTCGAAAGCACCGTCGGCGGTCAGTTCGGGAAGACCAATGCGATCGGTGTGTTCGGTGACACTAGCGGGAACTCGGCCCCCGCTTAAGCACGTGAGGTTACGATCGCGCTACGTAAGGCCCAAATTGAGCGCAACGTGTCGGCAATTGTGTGCACAGCGTAGCGAAAACTGCCGGTTTGGTACGTTGAGTGGCGGTTTGCTCACCCGGTTGGCCTAGCGGTCCGGGTTGTCCGTTCCGGGTGCCGTGGATGTTCCGGAATCTCTCCGGCGGGCCTGGAGAGTTGCCCGCGAAGGCCGCCGAATCGGCCCGAATGCACTCGTGTCCGCCGTGCTCGCGCATTCCGCGCAATAGCCATTTCGCCTGCCGCAAACCGATGTCGAGCCGGGATTCCGGTTGTTCAGACCAGCTGGTCGGCGGCCTCCCGGGTGCCGTCGACGGCGAACCAGCCGCGCTCGAACAACTGCCAGCGGCGCAGTTCGGCCCGCGCGGGCTCGCCGTCCCGGGCGACTGCCCTGGACAACCGTTCAGCCTCGGTGCCGCCCTCGACCCAGCAGAGCCACGACAACCGGGACCGCACCGCGCGGCGTCCGCTCGACACGCCTTCCAGCACCAGCACCTCGGGAACCTCGACGCGCACCAGCTCGCCGGGCCGCGGAGTGCCGGAGGTCCAGTCCATCCGCCGGTACTCGCCGGGCAGGCCCTGTGCGAGCGGCGTCAGCACTCCGTCTTCCAGCTGCGGCCACCACGCGACGGGATCGTCCCAGGTGGCGAAGGCGTCCGTGCTGACCAACGCGGCACGCGAACCGAGAGCCTCGACCGTCTCGGCGGCGAGAGTGGACTTCCCGGCTCCGGACGGACCGTCGACGGCGAGCATCCGAACACCGCCGAGCCGGGGCGGGGCAGCGCGGAGATCAGGGAACGCGTGCCGGCCTCGCTTCGGGCAGGCCGTCCACGGTGTCCGGCGCGGTCGTGCGCTTCTCCAGTTCGGCGATGCGTGCTTCGAGCTCGCGCTGGGTGTCTTCCAGCTCGCAGCGCAGCAAAGCGGTCTCCTCGACTGAGGTCCGCACCTCTTCCTCCAGGTGCCCGACCTCGGTCGAAAGCTGCAGCGAAACCATCGCGAGGACCACTCCGGACAGGAAGAAGACGAAGTTCGACGGGGTCTCCACGCCCGTCAGGTGCGCCACGAAGTTCGCCACCGCGGGCACCACGGCGAGGATCACGACCCCGATGGCCACCACGAGCCAGATGCCAGCGTACTTCTCGCGCAGTTTGCGCCGCCGCATCATCTCGATGACGACGAACAGCACGAGACACGCGATGACGATGCTCAGCACCCGCCAGCCTGCCACGGAGGGCCTCCTTACACGGCGTCGGAAGAATCGACGGAGGGACGGCGACGGACCAGGGCCAGCAGCAGCGCCAGCCCCGCGCGGCCCAGGTACACGGCGGATTTCACCGGCGAATGGCTCGGCGTGCCGCCCGCCCGCTCCCGCATCAGGACCGGGGTTTCCGCGATCGCGAGCTTCGCCCGGATCGCCAGCATGAGCGCCTCGACCGTGTCACCGAGGTATTCGGCCGGGTAGCCGGCGGCGAACAGCCGGATCGCGCGCGGTCCCATCGCCTTGAACCCGGACGTGACGTCGGTGAGCCTGGTCCCGGCCAGCTTGCTGAACACCAGCGACAGCACGGCCATCGCGTACCTGCGCGGACCGACGGCCCGGTACGAACCCTTGCCCGCGAACCGGGAGCCGATCGCGAGGTCGGCTCCCTCGTCGAGCAGCCGCAGCAGCGCGCCGACCTCGGCCGGATCGTGCTGTCCGTCGGCGTCGACCTGGACCACGGTGTCGTACCCGCGCGAGACGGCGTAACGGAATCCGGTGCGCATCGCGCCGCCGACGCCGAGGTTCACCGACAGCCGGACCACCCTGGCTCCCGCCTCTCGGGCGAGTTCGGCGGTGCGGTCGAGCGAACCGTCGTCGACGACCAGCACGTCCATGCCGGGCAGCGACCGTTTGATCTGGGCGAGCACCGACGAGACGCTGTCCTGCTCGTTGAAGGCCGGGATCACGATGAGCACGCGGCGGGTGTGCACGAGCGTGCCGGACAAGTCAGCCATGAGCGCTCACTCCCCGTGCGAAGTGCTCAGCGCGGGTGCCACCGCGACGCCGGACTGTCCCGCGATCTCGTAAATCGTCGCGTCGGAATTGCGGAAGACGACGTGGAACATCGGGCCCTCGGCGATCCGGGCGACGCCCGCCGACTGGATCGCGGTAGCGGTGGCCAGCCCCTTGCCCTGGATGACATAGCGCACGCGCAGGTCCGTGAGGTCCCTGCGGACCCGCGGCGACGTGCCGACCTGGTCGACCTGGTCGCTGAGGTACGCGGCCGTCGTGCCCGGACCGGCTCCGTAGAAGTTCCACTCGACCGGCGTCACGCCGGACAGCGCGTACATCCACGCGGAACCGTCGGCCTTGTTGTTCATCACGCGTTCGCCGGGCACCGTGTGCTGCGAGAGCCAGGCGTACGCGGCTTCCTCCGCTTTAGACACGGTGGGCCCGTCCTGGTACCTGGCCGCCAGCCGCACCGCGTTGCGGCCGACGTAACCGCCCCCGCTCAGCCCGCCGAGCACCACAACCAGCAGCAGCACGGCGACGCCGGTGAGCGCGACCGGCTTGAGCTTCACCCGCGGCTGCGTTTTGCGGACCAGCCAGGCGACGAAGGTGTGCGCGAACTCGCCGAACGCCACCGCGCCGGCGAGCGGAACGAGCGCGGCGATCCGCCAGTGGTCGTTGTAGAAGACGCTCGTGACCGACCGCACGAGGTTCGATTCGAGCGACACGGAAACCATGAACAGGCCGCCGAACACGACGTACGCGCCGACCAGCCACAGCATCCGCCGGTGCCGCACCATCAGCACGATGCCGATGAACGCGGGCACGCCGACCCACCACTGCGGGAACTCCGACATCGGAGAGAACGTCAGCGTTTCGCCGAGGCCGCCGGCGAGTGTCGCCTCCGTCGGCCAGTGCGCGCTCGTCACGCCGCTCGCGTTGTACAGCGACGGCAGCACGAGCGGCACGCCGAGCGCGATCGCCAGGCCGGTGGTCGCGATCAGCGTGGGAGCGCTGCGCCGCCAATCGATCTGCTCGTAGCGCAGCAGCACCGCGAGCAGGATGAGCAGGAAGTACGCGCCGAGCACGAACACGAGGCTGGTGTGCAGGCCGCACAGTCCGGCGACACCGACCCCGAGCGCCACCGGGCCCGTCGCGCCGTCCGGCTTCAGCAGGTACCGCGCGAGCACCAGCATCGCCGGGATCAGCGCGACACCCGCGACGTACGGCCACAGCGGACCGCGCCACAGCGAGTCGTACGGGAACGCGCTGAACCAGGTGGTGACCGCGGCGGCCGCGGCGGTGCCCAGCGCGGGCATCCCCCACACCCGGCACAGCGCCGCGACGCCGACCGGCACGGTGAAAACCACTGCCAGCGCGGCCAGGTTCAGCGTGGGCATCATGGTCAGCCCGCCCTTGCCGAAGACCAGCGAGAGCAGTGCGTGGTAGGTGTCCGGGTAGAAGTAGTTCGTCTGGTGGGGCAGGTTCGCGATCGTGCCCACGGTGGACGGCCGGGCGTCGCCGTGTTCGGCGATCCAGCGGATCAGGTTGCCGTGGAACGGCGCGTCCCAGCCCTGCTGGACCGTGTTGATCCCGTTGGTGCCGCGCAGAAACGCGACCGCGCCCACGACGAGGCCCGCGGCGACGCCCGCCGCCATCACGACGTGGTCGCGCAGCGGGAGCTTCGGAAGTTCTTCGACCGTCCAGTCCGGATGACGGCGCGCGCGCAGCCGTCGCGCGGCGAACGCCAGCCCGAAGGCGACGATCGCGAGCACGAGCGTCCAGAGCGCGACCGCGAGCATCGTCCAGCGGATGCCGAGACCGCCGAGCACCGGGACGCCGAGCGCGACAACTCCGAAAGTGAGCAGCGGCGCGGTGGCGGCGAGCGTCCACCCGCGCAGCCGGACGGCGGCCCCGAAGACGAGCCCGGGCACCCAGAACGCGAGCAGCACCAGAAGAACGTTCATCGATTTCGCGGTCCAACCGTGAGCACCATTTTGCCTTCGCCGCACACCGATGCCGGAGGCTGCGAAGTCACACTACTGCGGCGCTATTCCGCCGTTTCATCGGAGTGGTTCGTTGCCATGATCGACGAATTGACGAGAACGAATGCGAGCACAACCGCGAGGCCGGTCATTGGCGCGGCGGCGAGTGCGATCACGGCACGGAAAACGGTGTCCCCGGGTACCGCCAGCAGCAGCACCGAAGCCGTGGCCGCGACCACTGTCCACGTGATCAACACGCGCCTGGCCTGGGCGCGCGCGACGAGCACGGCGGTGAGCAACTGCATTGGCACCAGCAGCACCGAGGACCAGGCGAGCCCGGCGACCGCCCAGCCATCGACCTGGTAGCCGGCGCCGTAGACGAAACCCACCGCCCACGGGCCGATCAGCAGGCCGACCAGCGCGCCGAGCGCGGCCAGCGCGAGCGAGGCGAACGTGCCGAGCAGCAGCACGCGACGCAACCGGTGCCAGCCGGCCTCGCTCGTGGAAAGCCGCACGACGAACGGCACCGCAAGCGATTGCACCGGCCCTACCAGCGTCAATGGCAACCGCGCGATGACCAGCGCGGCGAAGACCGCACCGAGCCGGCCGCGGTCGCCGCCCGGTGCGAGCAGGCCGACGAGCGCGGGATATCCGGTGATAACGCTGGCGGTGAGCGCGGCACCGAGCAGCAGCATCAGCATCCGGCGGATAGTCACTGGCCAGCCGTCGCCCTCGGCGCGGACGTCGAGCAGCCGCCAGCCTTGGCGGACGAACAGCAGCCAGGCGAACGAACCCGCCGCGACTGCCAGCGCCAACGGGACCAGCCGGTAGGCCGTCGCGAGGACCAGCAGGCCCAGGACCAGCGCGCGAACCGCCGGTTCGGCGACCACCAGCCAGGCGAAATGCTTCACCTGGTGCTGCCCGATCAGCAGCCCGCGAATGCCGAACTGGCAGGCGAACGCGACGCCGCCGGCCAGCACGACGAGGGCGAGTTCCCCGTAGCCGGGGAAAAGCCGGTCGCGGACCGGCGGGACGAGCAGCGCGAGCCCGAACGCGGCGGCCACCGCGGCGGCGGTGGCGACGGCCCGGAGCGCACCCCGGCCGGCGAGCCCGCCGGTGAGCGCGGCCACCGCGGACTGCCGGGAAAGCTCCTGCTCAAGCGGGGAAAGCGCGCTGCCGAGGCCCATCAGCAGGCCCCAGAAGGTGACGAACGTGGCGTACTGGTCCGGCGGCAGAAGCCGCGCGCAAGCGACGGTGAGGACGTAGCCGAGGACGATCGACGCGAGCAGCGAACCGCCGAGTTTCCCCGCGGTGCGGTGGGTGTCGCGGACGACTCCGCCTGCCGTCTCTTCGGTCACGCTCATCGACGCCGCAGCCGTGCGCGTAATGCCAGGTAGAGCCCCCGGAACACCCCCGAGCCGAAGCCGGCCGCGAAGACCGGCAGCAGGGTGCTGACCGCGCGCGCCTCGGCGTTGGTGGCCCCGCACTTCTTCACCACGGCGGCCGCCGCGACGCTTCCGGTCACCCCGAGCGCGGCCGTTGTCTTCGGCATTTTCACCGCAAGTCCGGCCCCAATCACGCCTACAGCGAGCGAGCAAAATAACGCGTTTCTCGCTGGACCGGGTGAATTTAGGTAGGAATCCACATAGGTCGTCCCCCGAAAGAATGACTGAGCGTAGAACTTTCTGAAGGAATCACGCCCGTGGTAGATCGCGGAGAACTGCGGGGCCAGAAAAATCCGCGCGCGTTCGGCGATCCAGCGCAGCATCCGGGTGTCGTCGCTGGCGAGCCGGACGTCGTCGAACAGCGACTCGAACGCGGCCGCCGCGCCCTCCAGCAGGTCGCGGCGGGCGCAGAAGAACGTGGTGCCCTTGGGGTAGACGTCGAACTCCTCGATGCCGAACGACGTCAGCTTCGGGTCCGCGAAGTACCGCCGCCAGCCGACGGCGACGAGGCCCGCCATGAACCCGGCGTAGGGATTGTGCTCGGAGGCGACGTGGATGTGGCCGTTCCAGACCGCGCGCTCCGGGTGTTCGACGAGCTGCTCCCGCAGGAAGGCGAGGCTGCCCGCGTCGACGATGACCCGGCTGTCCAGCAGCAGCAGCCAGTCGCCGGAGGCCTTCGCCATGCCAGCTCGGCGGGCCTCGAACCGGCCGCCGTTGGGCTGGGTCAGCACCGTGATGCCGTGTTCCTCGCGCAGCCGGGCCAGCTTCCCGGGCGTGCCGTCCGTGCTCCCGTCGTCCACGACGAGCACCTCGACCGGCCACCGGGCCGCCTCGGCGGAGGCGATCAGCGCGCCCACGCTGCGGTCGATCCAGTCCTGTTCGTTGTGGACCGGGATCACGACGCTGAGCGACGGAAGGAGCGGGTGAGCACTCACGCGGCGAGGCTACCCTGCACTTGACCGGCGGGAATGCGCAGTATCCTTGCCGCCGTCGCTAACCCTCTGTTGATTGGGCATCCACGGTGATCTCCTTCGTCGCAGGCACCACCGCGGAACTGATCAAGATCGCGCCGGTCTTCCACCGCGTCGCCGAGCGCGGAACGGCCCCGAAGCTCTGGTTCACCGCGCAGCACGTGGACGAGGTCGCCGACGTCCTGTCCGATCTGCGGCTGCCCGAACCGAATCTGTGGTTCGTGCCTCGCGCGCGGGCACGCGACCTCGAATCCCCGGCGCAGGTGCCGGGTTGGGCCGCGCAGGTCATTCGCACCGCGTGGAGCCGCCGCGCCGAACTCCGCGCCCAGTTGACCGAGGACGGCCGTCCCCCCCTCGTGCTGGTGCACGGCGACACGTTCACCACGCCGTACGGGGCGTTGATCGGCAAGAAGATCCTGAAGGCCCGCGTCGGGCACATCGAGGCGGGCACGCGGTCGGGCAGCATCCTGTCGCCGCTGCCGGAGGAACTGAACCGCAAGATCGCCGGGAAGTTCGTGGACATCCACTTCTCGCCGAGCGAGCGCGAGGTGCACAACCTGCGGGGCGCCCGCGGCGTCGTGGTGAACACCGAGGCGAACACGGCGATCGACTCGATGCGTCAGGTCGTCGACCAGCCGCTGGACGTGCCGGGTCTGCCGGAGAAGTTCGGCCTGGCGACGCTGCACCGGTTCGAACTGGTGTCGCGGGCGGACAAGTACCGTGAGGCACTGGAAATCCTGCGCGCGCAGAGCCGCGAGATGCCGGTCCTGTACCTGGCGGGTGCGCCGGAGCGGGAGAAGATCCGCGCACTGGGCTTGGACGAGCTGTTCGACGACAAGTTCATCGCGCAGCCGAAGATGCGGTACCTGAAGTTCCTGCCGCTAGTCGCGCGAGCCGAGTACGTGGTCACAGACTCCGGTGGGTTGCAGGAGGAATGCGGTTACCTCGGCGTCCCGTGCGCGGTCCACCGGGCCCGCACCGAACGACACGTGGGCATCGGCGAGAACGTCGTCCTGACCGAGATGCGCGGAGACCGGCTGCGGGAATTCCTGTCCACGTACCGAAATCGCCGCGGACAGTCCTGGACGGACAAGTACCATCCGTCGGACATCGTGGTGAACTCGTTGGCACAGCTGGGTTATTGCTGATCCTCGAGCAGCTGGATCTCGCGGGCGTAGAAATTCTGTGTCAGCTCAGCCATCTTCTCGAAGAACTGCAGCCCGCCAGCGACCAGTGCCGACAGCAGGTCCGCTTCCCCAGCCACCGAGGTCCGGCGGAAATCGCTGCCGCTGACGGTGATCCGAACCAGCCCTCGCGACACCCGGTCCAGCGCTAGCTCCAGCGACTGGTCTGGGAAGAGTGACCGCGCGCAGCCAGTTTTCCGGTACTCCGCGACGAGGTGCGCGACAGCAGACCACAGTCCTTCGATCTCCGAAGCCAGGTTCTCGTCGAGAATCACCACCCCGGACACGGTGAGCATGATCGCGCCGGCCAGGTCCTCGCCGTACCGCGTGTGCGGCCGCTCGGTGCAATCCACGAGGTCCACGAACTCCGTCGTCGACCAGAGCCGGGTACGGACGGGATCCACCCAGGTCATCGTGCCTCCCCCAGTGCAAAAAAGGACGCGGCGCCAAGGCCGCGTCCTTCCCTGTCAACAGCTCAGAGCGCGCGCCGCCCGGACAACGCGCGGCCCAAAGTCAGTTCGTCCGCGAACTCGAGGTCCCCGCCCATCGGCAGCCCCGACGCCAGCCGCGTCACCGAGAGGCCCGGGAAATCGCGCAGCATCCGCACCAGGTACGTGGCCGTCGCCTCGCCCTCGGTGTTCGGGTCGGTCGCGATGATGATCTCCCGGACGTCCGCCTCGCCGATGCGCTTCAGCAGTTCTCGCATCCGCAACTGCTCCGGGCCGATGCCCGACAGCGGGTCCAGCGCGCCGCCGAGGACGTGGTAGCGGCCCTTGAACTCGCGGGTCCGCTCGACCGCCAGCACGTCCTTCGGCTCCTCGACCACGCAGATCACCGTGAGGTCGCGGCGTTCGTCGCGGCAGATCCGGCACGTTTCCTGTTCCGAGACGTTGCCGCAGATCTCGCAGAACTGCACGCCTTCCTTGACCTTGCCCAGCACGTCCTGCAGCCGCGCGATGTCCGCGGGGTCGGCGGCCAGCAGGTGGAACGCGATGCGCTGGGCACTCTTCGGACCGACGCCGGGCAACCGCCCCAGTTCGTCGATCAGGTCCTGGACGACACCTTCGTACAAGTGTCAGCCGCCGAAGCCGAGGCTGCCGAGGTCCGGCATGCCGCCGCCGAGGCCGCCCGCCAGCGGGCCCAGCTTCTGCTCGGTGAGCTTCTGCGCGCTCGCCGACGCGTCGCGCACCGCGGCGACCACCAGGTCGGCCAGGGTTTCGACGTCGTCCGGGTCGACCACCTTCGGGTCGATGACGAGGCCCTTCAGCTGGCTGTCGCCGGACACCGTCGCGGTGACCAGACCGCCGCCCGCGGTGCCGGTGACCTCGGTGTTGGCGAGTTCCTCCTGGGCCTCCACCAGCTTCTGCTGCATCTGCTGGGCCTGCTGCATGATCTGCGACAGGTCGAAGCCGCCGCCGCCGGGTTGCACCATGATCGCACTCGGTCCTTCCGCGTTTGGGTGTTCCTCCCCAGCCTAGCCGCGAGTCCGGCGCGTCCGTCCCCGCGGCACGCGTGTGCTGTGGCACCGTGGTCGCGTGCGAGCGAAGACACTCCCGCTGCTGACCGGCCTGCTGCTGCTCACGGCGTGTTCCGGCGGCGGCGGGACGCCTCCGTCTCCGGCCGCCGCGCCGACGTCGTCCCCGGGATCCGCGACGCCGAGCCCGTCGTCTTCCAGCCCGCCACCGGCGCCGTCCTCGTCTTCCAGCCCGCCCTCGACGTCCGCGGTGCCGCCGGTCGGCTCGGGCAAGGTCGTGGTCCTCGATCCCGGACACAACGGCGGCAACGCCTCGCACCCCGGCGAGATCAACCGGAAGGTGCCCGCCGGGCGCGGGCAGACGAAGCCGTGCAACACCACCGGCACCTCGACCAACGCCGGGTACCCGGAGCACGCCTTCACCTTCGCGGTCGCGCAGCAGGTCGGGAATGCGTTGGCGGCCAAGGGAATCAAGGTCGTCTACACGCGACAGAGCGACTCCGGCGTCGGCCCGTGCGTCGACGAGCGCGCGCGGATCGGCAACGACGCGAACGCCGACGCGGTGGTCTCGATCCACGCCGACGGCTCCACTTCGCCGACCGCGCACGGCTTCCACGTCGCGTACTCGGCACCGCCGTTGAACGCGGCGCAGGGCGAACCTTCGCTGAAGCTGGCGCGCACGATGCGCGACGGAATCCGCGACGACGGCTTTCCCACCTCCACTTACATCGGCTCTGCGGGCCTCTCGCCACGGAATGATCTGGGCGGGCTGAACCTGTCGACCCGGCCCGCCGTGCTTGTCGAATGCGGCAACATGCGCAACGCCGACGAGGCCGGTCAGATGTCGTCCGCGGCGGGCCGGGCGCACTACGCGCAGGCCATCGCGAAGGCGATCGAGGCGTACCTGGCCGGTGCCTGACGCAGAGAGCCGAAAGGGCTACTGAGCGGACAGAACACCGGACACCGTCTTCTTTCTTGATCGGTCCCGACTTACCGTCGCTGGGGACCTTTCGAGGAGGCGTCGGTGGCAACTTCACTCCGAGGACGACTGGTACGGCTGTTCGCCGTGGCAGCCATGGCGGGCACTCTCGTGTCGACGGGAGTCGCCGAGGCCGCTCCACAGTCGGTGACCGCCGGGCCAGCGCGGTTCGAAGTCCTGTCGCCGACGCTCATCCGCACCGAATACGCGGGTGACGCCAAGTTCGTCGACGCGGGCACGTTCAACGCGATCGGCCGCGGCAGTTTCTCCAAAACCCCTTACACCGCAACGAAACGCGACGGCTGGCTGACCATCCGGACCAGCGCCGTCCAGCTGCGCTACAAGCTCGACTCGGGCGCGTTCTCCGACGACAACCTCACCGTCCAGCTGCGAACCGGCGGCCAGGACGTCACCGCGCGGCCGTGGGCGGGCAAGCTGACGCCGGTCTGCGCTTTCGGCACCCTCTGCGAGGCCGAACATCTGCAGCTCAACGGGCCAGGCACGGCTACCGACCACCGCGGCTACACCGGCGACGGTTTCGCGGCGGGCTTCATCAACCCCGGCGACAGCCTGGCCTTCCGCGCCACCGCTGCCGGTGATCACCAGCTGGATCTGCGCTACGCCAACGGAACCGGCGGCGACGGACAGCACACCGCCCGCACACTCAGCGTCCTCGTGGACGGTGCGAACGCGCGGACCATCACCCTTCCGGCGACCGCGGACTGGGACACCTGGGCCTTCGCGACCGTGCCGATCACGCTGCCCGCAGGACAGCACCAGGTGACCGTCAAGCGCGGCACCGGCGACTCGGGCAACGTCAACGTCGACAGCCTCGCCCTGGTCAACACCGGTGCCGAGTACCCGCAACCCGTGCCGCCCGCGCCGACACCGTGTGCGTTCGGCGTCCTCTGCGAGGCCGAGCAAGGCGCGCTGTCCGGCGGCGCACACCCGGCCAGCGACCACGACGGACACTCCGGCAAGGCCTTCCTCGCTGGCATGGAGCGATCCGGCGCTTCGGACGCGCTGACGATCACCGGCGTCCCCGCCGACGGTGCCTACGATCTGCAGCTGCGCTACGCCGACGCGACCGCCGTTTCCGGCCAAACCCAGCCAACCTCGTTGACGCTCCAAGCCGACGGCACCGCCACTAACCTGAGCTTGGCGTCGACCAGCAGCTGGAATTCCTGGCGCACCAAGGCAATCCCGGTACAGCTCAAGGCTGGCACCAACACCGTCACACTGTCCTGTCCGGACTCGAACTGCCACGTCAACCTCGACACCGTCGCCGTCACCGCCGCGCATTCGGTGTTGCTCGCCCCGCACGCGCCGCTCGGCGGATACCGACGCGGACTCGACGGCGTCGACGGAACCGCGGTCACCGCGCCAGGAATCCTTTACCAGGACGGCTGGTCGCTGCTGGACGACACCGCATCGGCGCTGTACAACCCGCGCACCAAAGTCGTCACCCAGCGACCCAATAGCGAGAACTACCAGGACGGTTACGTCTTCGCTTACGGCCAGGACTACGGCCAAGCGCTCCAGGAACTGGCCCAGCTGACCGGACCGTCGCTGCTGCTGCCCCACTGGGCTTACGGCGTCTGGTATTCCGAGTACTACGACCGCACCGCCGCTGACTTCGAGCAGACGATCGTGCCGAAATTCCGCGAGCAGCAGGTGCCGCTCGACATGCTCGTCGTCGACACCGACTTCAAATCGCCGGACCGGTGGAACGGCTGGGAAATCGACCCGACCCGCTTCCCCGACCCGAAGGCGTTCTTCCAGTGGGCGCACGACCAGGGCCTGCACACGTCGCTGAACATCCATCCGAGCATCCGCGGCGACGACCCGCAGTTCCCGGCCGCGCAGGCGACCGCGAAGGGCAAACTTCAGCCCAGCTGCGGAAAAGACTGCTACGTCTTCGATTTCGGCGACCCCGACCAGCTGCGGGCCTACTTCGACCTGCACCGGCCGATGGAACAGCAGGGCAACGACGTCTGGTGGCTCGATTGGTGTTGCGACGCCTCGAAATCCAGCCTCGCCGGCGTCACCCCGGACGCGTGGATCAACCAGCAGTACGCACAGCACGGCGGCTTCGCGTTCTCCCGCGCGTACGGCTCGCTGCAAGCCGGCGGATACAGCTCGCCGACCGCCGTGCCGACCGGTCCGTGGGCGGACAAGCGCACCACGCTGCACTTCACCGGCGACACCATTTCCGACTGGGCAACGCTGGCCTTCGAGGTCGGCTACACCCCCGGTGAATCCGCGGCGACCGGACTGGCTTCGGTGAGCCACGACATCGGCGGCCACACCGGCGGGTTGCAGCAGCCGGGCACGGAGCCGGGCAGCACCAAGCTGCCGGACGACCTGTACGCGCGCTGGGTGCAACTCGGCACGTTCCAGCCGATCGACCGGCTGCACTCCAACCACAGCGACCGGCTGCCCTGGCAGTACGGAGCCGCCGCGGACGCGTCAGCGACGAAATTCCTGAACCTGCGCGAAAATCTCGTGCCGTACACCTACTCGCTCGCGCAGCAGGCCACCGCGACCGGAATGCCGATCGTGCGACCGCTGTACCTGCAATATCCGGACCAGCAGGAGGCGTACGCGCAGGCAGGCGGGGAATACCTGTACGGCCCGGACGTCCTCGTGGCTCCGGCGACCAGCCCGGGTGCCACCGCGACCACGAGCGTCTGGTTCCCGCCGGGCAGCGACTGGACGGACTACTTCACCGGCAAGACCTACCGCGGCGGCACCAGCGCGCAGATCACGACGGGCTGGGACACGATGCCGGTGTTCATGCGCTCGGGCGGAATCATGGTCACCCGCAGCGGAAATGTCGCCGGGGACGCGCACGATCCGCTGACCGCCGCGACCGTCACGGTGGCTGGCGGCCACAACGGCGCGTTCACTCTCCAGGAGGAGCGGTCCTCGACTGCCTTGCGCTACACCGAAAATGCCCACTCGGCAATGCTCGCGATCGGTGCCTCGCAGCGCGCTTGGACGGTCCGGTTCACCAATACCGCCAAGCCGGCCGCGGTGTACGTGGACGGTCGGCGCAACGGAGGCTGGGCCTGGGATGCCGCGACCCGGACCGTGACCGTGCAGACGCCGCCGACGTCGCACCCGGTCACGGTGCGGCTGGTCTTGTGAGGCGGGCCTTGTGAGTGGCGATGCCGGTTCTAACCGGACTCGCCACTCACAAGGGCGTCAGTCCAGCGGACGCGCGCCGAGGTGATCCGAGAGCAGCTTCCGTGCGATCTGCTCCGGATCCTCCTCCGCGGGCGGCGGCGGAGGAGGCGGGACCGGGCTGGAGTCCTCGGAGTAGATGTCGTCGTCCTCGTCCGTGGGCTCGGGCGGGAGCGGGATGTCCGGTTCGCTCGTGGTGACGCGCGGACGGCTCGGCGCTTCCGCCGCGGGCTTCGGCGGGGCAGGCGGCGCTGCCGAGGGGGCTTGCGCGGCCGCGGACGGACGCGTGAACGACCGTTCCGGAGCCGGTGCCGCCGGTTGCTGCCGGGGGGCCTGCCGCGCCGGAGCGGCGGCCGGGGCCGCGCCGTGCACGCAGCGGACCTGCCATTCGCCGCCGAGCACCTCGCTCAGCCCGGCCGCGATCTTGCTCGCGTTGCCCTGGTCGCTCAGCCGCCGGGCGAGCGGTTCGGACTTGTGTGTCAGCGTGACCGCCGTACCGTCGACCTCGGCGACCGTCGCCTGCGTGAGCATGGCTTCGAGCGCGCGGCCGCCGGTGAACTTACGCAGCGACGCCAGCAGTTGCGGCCACTTCTCGCGCACCTTGGCCGCGTCGATCCCGCCCGCGGCCGGGGCCTCCTCAGCAGGCGGAGCGGTCGGGGCCTCCGGTGCGGGTGCAGCCGCGGCAGGCGGTTCGACGGGAGCCGGACGGCTGACCTCCGGACGCGCCGGACGCGCCGGTTCTTCGGCCGCCGGACGAGCCTCCGCCGCCGGACGTTCGGCGGGAGCTTCCTGTGCCGGACGCTGCGAAGGCCGCTGGAACCGAGCCGGTGCCTCCGCCGGAGCAGCCGCAGCCGCCGGAGCGGGCGCGGGACCGGCATTGGGCGCGGAAACAGCAGGGGCGGCGGCGGGAGCACCAGCGGGCCGCCGCTCGAGCCGTTCGATCCGCGCCAGCAAGGCTTTCTCCGCCTCGGTGACCGATGGCAGCAGCATCCGCGCACAGAGCAGTTCGAGCACGAGCCGCGGCGACGTCGCGCCGCGCATCTCGAGCAGTCCACTGTGGACGATGTCGGCGTAGCGGGACAGCGTGGCCGGGCCGAGCTTCTCCGCCTGCTCGGTCATCCGCTTCAGCTCGTCGTCCGGCGCGGCGACCAGGCCGCGTTCGCCCGCTTCCGGGACCGCGCGCATCAGCAGCAGGTCGCGCAGGCGGTCGAGCAGGTCGGTGGCGAAGCGGCGCGGGTCGTGTCCGGCGTCGGCGAGTTTTTCGACGGTGCCGAACACTTCGGCCGGGTTGTCGTTCGCGAGCCCGTCGATCACCGCGTCGATCAGCGCGGTGTCCGTGACGCCCAGCAGCGCCACCGCCCGCGGGTACGTGACGCCTTCCGGACCGGCCCCGGCGAGCAGCTGGTCGAGCACCGACTGCGTGTCGCGAGCCGAACCGCCGCCGGCGCGGATCACCAGCGGGTACACCGCCGGTTCGACCGTCGCGCCCTCGGCGGCGACGTTGCGTTCCAGCAGCTCCCGCATCGAGCTCGGCGGGATCAGCCGGAACGGGTAGTGGTGCGTGCGCGAGCGGATGGTGGTGAGCACCTTGTCCGGCTCGGTGGTGGCGAAGATGAAGATCAGGTGCTCAGGCGGTTCTTCGACGATCTTCAGCAGGGCGTTGAAGCCCTGCGTGGTGACCATGTGCGCCTCGTCGATGATGAACACGCGATAGCGCGATTCGGCGGGCGCGTAGAACGCCTTGTCCCGCAGTTCGCGGGCGTCGTCCACGCCGCCGTGGCTGGCCGCGTCGAGTTCGGTGACGTCGACGCTGCCAGGGCCTTCCGGCGCGAGCGCGCGGCACGAGTTGCACTCGCCGCACGGATCCGGGGTCGGGCCTTTGGCGCAGTTGAGCGAGCGCGCCATGATCCGCGCACTCGACGTCTTGCCGCAGCCGCGCGGCCCGGAGAACAGGTACGCGTGGTTGATGCGCCCGGCGGCGAGCGCCGTGCGCAGCGGTTCGGTCACATGCTCCTGGCCGACGACCTCGGCGAAGGTCGCCGGACGGTACTTCCGGTACAGCGCGAGAGCCACGAGCCCGAGACTACAGTGAGCACGGTGAGCCCCTCCCGTTCCGGTCGCGGCCGTGCGCCGAGCGGCCCGCAGCCGGGCACTTATCCGGTGCGGTTCGGGACCGCCGAGCTGCTGCGCGACGCCGATCGGCCCAACGCCTGGATGCTTTCGGTGGGCGGGGTGGCGCAGTCCTACGTCGATCTGGACGACCCGACGAACCTCGAGTTCGACTACGTGCGCCGGCTCGGCGATCTGGTCGACTTCCTTCCGCCCGGCCCGCTCGACGCGCTGCACGTCGGCGGCGCGGGCTGCTCCCTGCCGCGCTACGTCGCCGCGACGCGACCGGGTTCGCGGCAGCTGGTCTTCGACGCCGACGAGCCGCTGATCGACCTGGTCCGCGAACAGCTCGACCTGCGCAGCGTCCCGAAGCTGCGGGTACGGATCGAGGACGGCCGCACGGGCGTGCGCAGCAGGCACGACGCGACGGCGGACCTGATCGTGCTCGACGCCTTCGAGCGCGCGACGCTGGCAAGCGGCTTGGCGACGGTCGAGTTCGTCACCGAGGTGGCCCGCGTGCTGCGACCGGGAGCCACGATGCTGGCGAACATCTCCGACGGCCCCGGCCTGCCGTTCGCCCGCCGGTTCCTCGCGACGCTGGCGGAGGTGTTTCCGCACGTCGTCCTGCTGGCCGAGCCCAGCGTGCTGCGCGGCCGCCGGTTCGGGAATCTCGTGCTGGCCGCCTCGCGGCTCGACCTGCCGACCGCGGAGCTGACCCGGCGCGCGGCGTCCTCGCCGTATCCGGCGCGGGTGGTGCACGGCGATGAGCTGCGGCAGCTGCGGGGGAAGGCCGCGCCGGTCTTCGACGCGGAGGCGCTGCCTTCGCCGACGCCGCCGGATGACGTACTAGGCCTGTTTTAAGGCATAAAAAAAGCGGGTTCCCCCCGTACCCGCCAGAGCCCGCTTATCCTTGCTGCCTTCCGGCCCTGGGGAAGTTCACAGGGTGGACGCCACGGGGGGTCCCCGCAGACGACTATAGCGGACTCGGTTGCCGTGTCTCCGACCCCCGCACCACGGCGGCCTCGACGAGGTCGAGCACCTCTCGCACGGACGCCGGGTCGCGGGCGTCGAACGGATGCACCGGAATGCCGTCGCGCACGGTCAACGCCCAGCGCACGTCGTGCAGCGGACGCGTGAGCAGGCCGTCGAAGCAGTTCACCCCGACCACGAACGGCAGCCGCAGCCCTTCGACCGCGTCGAGCACCGGGTAGGCGTCCGCGATCCGCCGCGGGTCGACCACCACGAGCGCCGCGTCCGCACCCCGCACGAGGTCGGGCCAGCGGAACCAGAACCGGGCCTGTCCCGGCGCACCGAACAGGTAGCGGCGCCGCTCGCCCTCGCCGAGTCTGCCGAAGTCGAGCGCCGCGGTGGTGTCGCCGGCGTCGGTGCGCACCGGCGCGATCTCCGAAACGGCGTGCACCGCCGTCGTTTTCCCGGCTCCGGCCGGGCCAAGCACGAGGATCTTCACGGGTCAGGCGAACGCGGTGTTCTTCAACTCCTCGACCAGCGCGGGGGTAAGGACTTCGGACGCGCGGTTGGCGAACATCGCCATCTCGTAGGCGATCGTGCCGAGGCTGGCCTGCTTGTTGGCCAGCACGCCGAGCGAGCAGCCGATGCTGATGGTGCAGACCACGAGGTAGCCGCGTTCCAGCTCGACCACGACCTTGTCCGGATCGCCGAGCGGATGGCTTTCGGACACGCTCTGTGCCAGCGCGAGCATCGCCGAGCAGGTCGCCGCGAGCCGGTCGGCGTCCGCGCGGTCGAGGTCCTGCGACGCGGCGATCAGCAGCCCGTCCGCGGACACCGCGAGCGCGGCGATCGCGCCCGCGGTGTGCAGCGCGAAGCGGTTGACCAGCCAGTTGAAGTTCTGCGCGGCGGCGGGAACGGTCATGATCCTCCTTGATCGGCCTGCTGGGCGGTGACTTGCTGTGCTTTGGCGACGCCGTCGGAAAACGAGTCGAAGGTGGCCCGCTCGGCGGCCGGATCGCGCAATTCGCGGCGCGGCAACGGGGTGCGGACGATCTGCGGCAGCTTGAGCCCGGGGGCCAGCTGCGCGCCGGGGACGCGGCGGAAGACGCCGTCGCGGGACTCCGGCTGCACCACGGTGAACTGGTGCGTCGGAGACGGGTCCGCGGTGTCCGGAACGTCCTCTGTGGACTCTTCCCGCTCGTCGGGAAGTTCCAGCGTTCCGGCGCGGGAAGCGAATTCCGGCTCCGCTTCCGGCCATTTCGGAGCCTCGTCCTGCGCCGGCTCGTCGGCTTCCGGCTCCGGCGGGTCGGTGAACCACCGGAACCCGGCCGGAGTCGGCGTGGACAACGCGGCGATCGCGGGCGCGGGCAGCAGCACCGGACGCGGGTCCGGCACCTGCCCCGGCTCGAAAAGCCCAGGCCCACGCCGGAAATCGACGTCGCGGGTGAACAGCGCCTGCGGTACCGAGACCTTCGCCGTCACGCCACCGTCCGGAGTGGACTCCAGTTCGACGCGCAGCGAATGCCGCTGCGCGAGCCGTCCGACCACGGCCAAGCCGAGCTGCTGCCCGGACGCCTCGTCGACCGGTTCGGCGAGGCGGCGGTTCTCCTGCGCCAACCGGTCCGCGGACAGCCCGACGCCGTGATCGGCGATGCGCACCAGCAGGTCGCCCGACGACTGGAACTCCGTCGAAATCTCCACCAGCGACTCCGGCGGGGAGAACGCGGCGGCGTTTTCCAGCAGTTCGGCGAACAGCAGCACCAGGTCGATCCCCAGCGACGGCGCGAGCAGCGCCTCCGCCGGTTCGCCGAGCCGGATCCGGGATTCGTCGTCGATTTCCGCGGCGGCCGAACGCAACGCGGTGGCCAGTTCGATCGGACCGCCGACCCGGGTTTCGTCGCGATTTCCCGTCACCACAAGCAGATCGTCCGCGGTGCGCCGCAGCCGGAGGGCCGCGTGCCCCACGCGGTGCAGCCCGGCGAGCAGCACCGGATCGTCGGCGCCGCGCGTCAACTCCTCGATCGCGGTGCGCTGCCCGGCGACCAGATTCTGCGTGCGCTTGGCGGCTCCGACCAGCAGCTGCACCCCGGCGCGACGCGTGTTCGCCTGTTCGGTCACCGCTTCCACCGCGGTGCCGCGGAGCCGGTTGAACGCCTCGGCCAGCTCGGCCAGTTCGCCGCCGGTGTCCGCCTCGAGCGCGGGCAGCAACGGTTGCGGCGGACTCGATCCCGGTTCGGCGGCCTGAACCAATTCAGGCGCGGCGAGGTCGGCGGTCGAGCGGGCTTGCCTGCTCAGCCGCCGCAGCGGCCGGGCAATGGAGCGCGCGGCCAGCACGGACAACGCGGCAACCAGTCCGAAAAGGACAATCGCGGCGCCGCCGACGATGAAGGCCGTCCGGGTCGCGCTGGACGCTTTCGCGGAGGCCGCGCCGGCAATCGCGTCGGCGATCCGGGTCTCCATCGCGTCGCGCTGATCGGCGAGCTGAGTACCGGCAGTGACCACATCGGACACAAACTGCCGGTCCTGCCGCGGTGCCGCGGCCAGCCGGTCAAGCTGCTGGGCCGTCGCTCCGGCCTCGACCGCGTCGACCTGTGCCGCGTCCTGCTTCCCCGCCAGCCGGGCGAACTGTTCTCCGTAAACGGCAGCGCGCTGACCTGCGCGATCGGCTCCGGCGGACGCGATCAGCGCGCTCGCCCGGGCCGCTCGCTGTTCGTCCGCGCGCAGCAGGGCGTCGAGCGTCCTTGCCCCGGAGCTGTCCGAAGTGGCCAGTCCCAGTGCGTCGATCAGCCCGACGGACATGGAATCGTAGCCAGAAGCGACATCAGCTACGGAAATCTGCCGATTGAGCGCCTTCTGCCGCAGTTTCGCCAGTTCACCACCGGGGCTAACCAGGCTGTCCGCGACGCCGTGCGCAGCGCTGTCGACCGTCTGCTGCTGCCGGACGAGCGCTGAGTTGGTGGCCGACGAGTCAGCGACAAAAGCGGCCGTGAGCAGGCTTTCCCGCTGCAACTGCCCGACCAGGCCGCCGACCCGCTGCCCTCGGGCGGCGGTGTCCGAAGCGGTCGCGGCCGTCGACGCGGCGGTGACCTGGGCAACCACGAGCGGAACCGCCGCTGCCAAGACCAGGACCAGCGGAGCCACGACCAGCACGGTCACTCGCGCCTGCACGGTGCGGATCCCGAGGCGGTCAAGCAGCCGCGCAGCGGATTCCCGCGACCGGGGCGAGCCGTCGCGCATCCACGTCACCTTCCGTTCCCGAGGAGTCCCGACGAGACCGAGGCGTGGAGTGCACCGAACGGGGACACCCGCAGGACGCTACTACTCTCAGTAGTACTCGTCGCGGTACGCACATGGTCGGACACCCCACGTCTGCGCAGAGCTTAGCGAGATCGGCAAGGGATGGACAATGCCCTCTTCCACCGTGTCGCGCCCTGACACGCTGGGGTTTTCCCGGCGAGCGGCACGCGAGCGAGCAGGACCGGGAGGAGAATGGCCGATATGCGCACCGCACCTGTCGCCGCCGACGTCGCCGCTGCCCATCTCCGCCTTCGACCACACGTCCGGTGGACACCGCTGTTACGCACCGAAATCGACGGCCGTCCCCTCGTGCTCAAGCTGGAGCAGCTCCAGCGGTCCGGTTCGTTCAAACTCCGCGGCGCGGTGAACGCCCTGCTCAACGGGACTAAGCCGAAGCGCGTGGTCACGGCGTCGGGCGGCAATCACGGCCTTGGCGTCGCCACCGCCGCGCAGGCGCTGGGCATTCCCGCTGTCGTCTACGTGCCGGAGTCCGTGCCCGAAGCGAAGGCCGCCGGCATCGAAGCGGCCGGCGCGAAGCTCATCCGGCACGGCGCGGCGTACAGCGAGGCCGCCGCAGCCGCGCTGGCCGTCGCAGAAGAACCCGGCACCCGCTACCTGCACGCGTACGACGACGCCGACGTCATCGCCGGGCAAGGAACCGCGACCGCGGAGATCGTGGCCGACGCACCGGACGTCGATGCC
Organism: Amycolatopsis sp. A1MSW2902; assembly: GCF_017312175.1. Lineage (NCBI taxonomy): Bacteria > Bacillati > Actinomycetota > Actinomycetes > Pseudonocardiales > Pseudonocardiaceae > Amycolatopsis > Amycolatopsis sp. A1MSW2902. The sequence goes on along the minus strand of NZ_QJPO01000001.1, from coordinate 7,776,492 downwards.
ATTGCCGTCGCGGTGGGCGGCGGCGGGCTGGCGTCCGGTGCGACGCTGGCCGCGGACGGCCGTCAGGTGTTCGCGGTGGAGCCGGAGCATTGCCAGGCACTGCACGCTGCCCTCGCCGCGGGCAAGCCGGTGGACGTCACCATCGACTCGGTCGCCGCCTCCGCGCTCGGCGCGACCCGCGTCGGCGAGCTGGCGTTCGGCATCCTCAACTCGCCGGGCGTCACGTCCGTACTGGTGTCCGACGCCGAGCTCCTCGCCGCGCGCGACCTGCTGTGGCGTGACTTCCGGCTCGTCGTCGAACCGGCCGCCGCGGCCCCGCTGGCCGCCTGGCTGGCCGGTCGCGTCCCGGCCGAGCTGCCGTGTTTTGTGTTGTGCGGAGCCAATACCTCGGTCACTTTTGCGTGAGGTCGTAAACCTTCGCGCCGCCGACCGTGGTGGGGTGGAAGTGCTGCTCGACCCAGGCGGTGATCCTCCCGGACGTGCCGCGGCTGCCACCTGGGCCGCCGCGGCCGTTGCGCGCTCCGACGACGAAGTAGTGGATCTCGCCGCTCGCCACGTACTGCTGGAATTGTGCGAGGGTCGGAGCGGGGTCGCCACCGCTGAACCCGCCGACGGCGAGCACCGGTTTGCCGCTGCCCAACGCGAGCCCGGCGGCCTGCATCGCACCGGTTTCCGCGGCGGCCCACTTCGTCGTCGTGGACTCCAGCAGCCGATTCAATTCCACATTGGACTGTTGCGGTCCGCCGAAACCGATGCGGCCCTTGTGCTGCGGTCCGGATGCCGGACTTCCCCCGGTATGCGCCGTCGACGCGGTAGCCACCGTGAATGAGGCCATCCCCAGCAGGGCAGCCACGAGTGCCAGCACCGCGACTGCCCGGCGCGCAGTCCCGATCAGCAACGCGAAAACGCCAAGGACGCCCAGCACCAACACGGAGTACCGCACCCATGGCTGCCAGCTCGGAGTCCGGTGCAGGAGAACGAAACTCCACGCGACCGTCACCGCCAGCATCACCGCGAGCACCGCCCGCGGCGCGAGATAAGCACGGCCACGCCACAGTTCAGTAGCGGAAATCGCCACGGTGGCAGCGATTCCCGGAGCGAGCGCGACCGTGTAGTACGGGTGGATGATCCCGCTCATATAGCTGAAGACGAGGACGCTGAGCACCGTCCAGGCGCCCCACAGCAGCAGCGCCGCCCGAGTCCGGTCAGTCCGCGGCGCACGCCGGGTGAACCACAACCCGGCCACGAGCCCGATCAACGCGGCTGGCAGCAGCCAGGACGCTTCGCCGCCGAATTGCTCGGTGAACAAGCGAGTCAGGCCCGTCTGACCGCCGAAACCGTGTCCGGAACCGGAAAACTCCGGCATCTTCGGCCGGGCGTCCCCGCCGTGCGACTGTCCGAAAATCCGGCCGAGCCCGTTGTACCCGAAGGCCAATTCCAGCACGCTGTTGTTCGTCGACCCGCTGATGTACGGCCGATCCGCGACCGGCGACAACGCCACCGCGAGCACCCACCAACCCGCGGAAACCACCACCGCACCGGCAGCGGCGAGCAATTGCCACATCCGCCGTCCCAAGGAAGTCGGCGCGGCAACCGCGTAGGCGAGCACGAAGGCAGGCAACACGAGGAATGCCTGCAACATCTTGTCGAGGAACCCGAAACCGATCGCGACCCCCGACAACAGCAGCCATTTCGTGCTCGCCGTTTCCAGCGCCCGCACCAGGAAATACCCGCCCGCGACGAGCAGCAGCACCAGGAACGCGTCCGGGTTGTTGAACCGGAACATCAACGCGGCGACCGGGGTGAGCGCGAGCAACGCCCCGGCCAGCAATCCGGCGACCGGACCGGAAAGCCGCCGCACCGCCAGGTACAGCAGGCCGACCGAGCCCACGCCGGCGAGCGCGTCCGGCACCAGCATGCTCCAGCTGGAGAAGCCGAAGATCCGCCCGGACAATCCCATCACCCACAGGGAAAGCGGCGGTTTGTCGACGGTGACCACATTGCCCGGGTCGAGCGAACCGAAGAACCACGCTTTCCAGTCCCACGTGCCCGCTTGCACGGCCATCGCGTAGAAGTCGTTGCCCCAGCCGGAAATCGCGACATTCGTGAGATACAACGCGGCGGTGCCCAGCAGCAGCACCGCGACGGCGGGGCGCACCCAGCGCGGCGCGACGGCAGTCGTCATGCCCGTCATTCTCACGGGCCGGGCTGTGCGCGGGCTGTGAATCGCTCGCTAAGGAGTGTTGGCACCGTCACGCAATTGCGGGAACGAGGCCACGAATTCGGTCCGCCCCGGACCGCTGTTCACCATCACGCGTCCGGAATGCGCGGCCACGACCGCGGCGACAATCGCCAGCCCCAGCCCAGTGCTTCCGGCGGCACGCGAACGCGAATTGTCGCCGCGCGCGAACCGCTCGAACACCTCGGGCAGGATTTCCGGCGGAATTCCCGGCCCATCGTCCACAACGGACAAAGTGACCCATCCGTCCCTAGTGGACAGTGCAGTGGTCACCGTGGTGCCAGCGGGCGTGTGCGTGCGGGCGTTGCCGAGAAGGTTCAGCACGACCTGGTGCAGTTGCCCGGAATCGCCGAGCACCGCGATCGGTTCGCCGGGAAGTTCCAGCAGCCACTTGTGTTCCGGACCGGCGACGTGCGAATCGGCGACCGCGTCCGCGACCAGCCGGGACAAATCGACCGGCTCGTGCACGACCGGACGCCCGGAATCGAGCCGGGCGAGCAGCAGCAAATCCTCCACCAGCGTCGTCATCCGCGCCGATTCGGATTCCACCCGGCTCATCGCGAACGCGATGTCCGGCGGCACCTGTTCGCTGCCGCGTCTAGTCAGTTCGGCATATCCGCGAATCGCGGCGAGCGGCGTGCGCAATTCGTGGCTCGCGTCCGCGACGAACTGCCGTACCCGGCTTTCGCTGGCATGGCGGGCGGCGAGCGCTTCGGCGATGTGGCCGAGCATCCGGTTGATCGCCGAACCGACCTTGCCGACCTCGGTGCGCGGGTCAGTGTCCACTTCGGGCACTCGCTCGGACAACGCGACCTCGCCGCGGTCCAGCGGCAGTTCGGACACCCGGGAAGCGGTGGCGGCGAGCCGGTCCAGCGGAGCCATGGTGCGCCGGATCGTGACCGCACCGGCGAACCCGGCGACGAGAATCCCGCCGAGCGCGACGCCGCCGAAGATGAATCCCAGCCGCCACAACGTTTCCGAGACCCGGCTCATCGGCAGCCCGATCACGGTGAACTCGCCGCGCGGCGAATACGTCGCGACCACGCGGTATTTCTTGAGACTCCCGGGAAGTTCGACCGTGCGGCTCTGGCCGTTCGGCGCGAGCACGAGCAGGACCCGGTCCTGCTCCGGGGTCAGCGGAACGAGGCCGAACGGGCCGATCACCTGCCCGTTGACCTTGCCGTCGTGGACGACCAGGCTGAGCGTCCCCTCGGGCTGGCCGAGCACGCGCAGCGGATCCGGCGGCAGCTTGCCGGAACCGTTGATCGGCGGTCGCGGAACGCCGTGCCGGAACCCGCGGTCGCTCGCCGCCGACAGCTGCCCGTCGAGCTGTCCGACGAGAAAGCTGTTCAACGCGAACTCGGTGACTACGCCGACGACCAGGCAGACCAGCGCGAGCAGCGCCGCCAGCTGAACGATCAGCCTGCGGCGCAACGACCACGGACGGCGGCGCTCAGCCCGCGGCGGGTTTGAGGACATACCCGGCGCCGCGCATGGTGTGGATCATCGGTTCCCGATCGGCGTCGATTTTCTTGCGGAGGTAGGAAATGTACAGCTCGACGATATTCGCCTGGCCGCCGAAATCGTAGCTCCACACGCGGTCGAGGATCTGCGCCTTCGACAGCACCCGGCGCGGATTGCGCATCAGGTAGCGGAGCAATTCGAACTCGGTCGCGGTGAGTGGCACCAGATCGCCGCCCCGGTGCACCTCGCGACTGTCCTCGTCCAGGGTCAGATCGCCGACCACCAGCTGCGAGCCGGTCGATCCGGAAACCCCGCCCGCCCGGCGCAGCAGCGCGCGCAACCGCAGCGCCACTTCTTCCAGGCTGAACGGTTTGGTCACGTAATCGTCGCCGCCCGCGGTGAGCCCGGCGATCCGGTCCTCGACCGCGTCCTTGGCGGTAAGGAACAGAACCGGCAGATACGGTGTTTCGGCGCGCATCCGGCGCAGCACCTCGAGGCCGTCGAAATCGGGCAGCATCACGTCGAGCACCACGGCGTCCGGCCGGAAATCGCGGCCGACGCGCACCGCCTCGGCGCCGGTGCCCGCGCTGCGCACCTCCCAGCCCTCCATCCGCAGGGCCATGGACACGAGCTCGGCCAGCGTCGACTCGTCGTCGACGACCAGCACGCGGACCGGGCTGCCGTCCGCGCGGCGCAGTTCGGCCTTGCCCCGGCCGGCAGACGCGGCGTTCACACTGCTCATGGTGCCATCTTCGGGCCCCGTCTTCAGGTCGGCCTGTGCGCCGGCTGTGTGTTTCCTGTGCGCCGTTCCCCCGCCTGGGTGCACAGGTGTCCCCCACGTCCGGCACAGCTTCCGCACAGCGGCCGCCCCGACGCTCGGAAAGGACAAGCGCGAACGTTCCGGAGGAGACCATGACGACCGATCCAGCAGAGGGCGCGACCTGGGGAGAGCAGCCCGCCCCCGCATCCGGCGGCAGCGGCCAGGGCAAGGCGTGGTCCGGCCGGAAAACCGCGATCGCGGCGGGAGTCGCGGTGGTGATCGCGGTCGGTGGTGGACTGGCGATCTGGGCGGGGACCAGTGGCAATAACGCGGCCGCGCAGCAAGGGCCGGGCGGGTTCGGTGGGCCAGGCGGGCCTGGTGGGTTTGCCGGTCGCGGGGGGATGGGCGGGATGGCTGCGCTGCGGGATGCGTTGCATGGCGATTTCGTGGTGGCGGATTCGGCTGGTGGGTATGTGACTGAGCGGCTGCAGACCGGGACGATTACCGAGCTCAGTGCTACTTCGGTGACTTTGACTAGCAAGGACGGTTATAAGCAGAGCTATACGTTGGATTCTTCTACGGAGAAGAGCGGGTCGCCTAAGTCTGGGGACAATGTGACTGTGGTGGCGAAGGTGCAGGGGGCTACGGCTACTGCTACTTCGTTGGGGGAGGCTCAGCAGTTTGGGGGGCAGCCTCGTCGGCGGGGGTAGGCCGGGTGGAAGCGGTGGTTGCGTGGGGCACCCCGAAGTTTGATTGTGCTGACGGTTCGGGGGTGCTTGTCAAGGCGGGAAAGATGCCTTGACAAGCACCCCCGAACCGCAGATGAGCTTCGTATCGGGGTTGGGGGAGGGCTGGGTGCCTCGCTCGTTGGGTGCATCGGTGCGGTTTTTGGGGTGGGCGCCCCTCGACCGTTGGGAGCACCGGCTGCGGTTGGGGTGGGGGCTTGCGCCCCAATGCCACATTCGGTGCGTTGGATGCACCCAATGTGGCGTTCGGTGCGTCAGATGCACCCAATGCCACATTGGGGGCACATCCGGGGCCGGGGCTGGGCCGGGCTGGGCGGGTCGCGAGGGGGAACCTTGAGACACTCCTCAAGAGGGTCCGTCTAGCTAGGAGATAGTCGTGAAGCGGTGGATCACGCTGGCGTGCGGTGTGGTGCTGGTGCTTGTCGGCGCGGTGTGGGTGCTGCAGGGCGTCGGGGTGCTGACCGGCAGTTTCATGACCGGCCAGAAGCTCTGGTTCCTGATCGGACTGGTCGCGTTCCTGGTCGGCGTGGTTCTCGTCGCGGCCACCACCTTCCGGAAACGCGTGCGCTGATCACCGGGTGAAGATCTCGAACACCGGGTAACCGGGGGCGATCTCCAGCAGCTTCTCCTCCGGTGCCTTCGCGTCCACGCCCTCGAAGAACGTGCCGACCTCGAATGCCCAGCGCTTGAGGTACGAGCGCAGGATGGCGGGCTTTTCCTCGTCGGGCAGCTCGCGGTAGGTGAACGTCTCGGTGCGGCGGCCGACGGCCAGCTGGCCCTCGCCCGCGGCGCGCAGGTTCCGCACCCACTGGGTTTCGCCGCGTGCGGCCACCAGGTACTGCTTGCCCTCGAACGGCAGCAGGTTCACCGGCACCTCGCGCAGTTCGCCCGACTTGCGGCCGCGGACGCCCAGCACCCGGCTGCCCCACACGCTGAGGCCGCGCTTGGTGAGCCAGCGGACGCAGCCGTTGAACGCCGCGGTCGCCTTGCCCGGTTCGAGGTAGCGGGTGCTGGCCATGGGGTCCTCCTCGGCTTGCGAGAGCGGTGCTCTCTGTTGTGAACAGTGAACACCCGCGGACCGTCTCGCGTCAAGAGCAGTGCTCTCGGTTTTGCGCAGCGCTCTCGTTCGAGGCACACTGATCGCATGACTGCCGCACCCCGGACCGCCCGCGAGCGGGTTCGTGCCGAGCTGACCCGTGAGATCAAGGACGAGGCCCGCCGTCAGCTGGCCGACGTCGGCGCGCACGGGCTTTCCCTGCGTGCGGTCTCCCGTGAGCTGGGGATGGTCTCGTCGGCGCTGTACCGGTACTTCCCGAGCCGCGATCAGCTGCTCACCGCGCTGATCGTCGACGCGTACAACGCCGTCGGCGAGGCCGCCGAACAGGCCGACCCGCACACCGGCGACCCGCGCGAACGCTGGCGGGCCATCTGGCGCGCGACCCGCGACTGGGCCCGCGCGAACCCGCACGAATACGCGCTCATCTACGGGTCGCCGATCCCCGGTTACCAGGCTCCGCAGGACACCGTCGGCCCCGCCGGACGCGTGGCCTTCGCGCTGGTCGCGGTGCTGCGCGACGCACATCCGCACGAGCCGGCGGTCACCGCGCCGATGTCGGAGGAGCTGCGCGCGCAGGCCGACCAGCTCAGCCGGACCCTGGACCTCGACGCGCCGGCCGAGGTCGTCATGCGCGCCATCGCCGCCTGGACCCAGCTGTTCGGCGCGCTCAATTTCGAGCTGTTCGGCCAGTACGTCGGCAGCGTCGACCCGGCGGACGCGTACTTCGAACACCTCGTCGGGCAGATGGCGGACTTCGTCGGTCTGTAGTCCGGGGTAAGTTCGCCGTGGCGCCAAAGCGAAAGGCAGGTTCGACGTGACGGGATGGGCCGGACGGGTCGGCAGGATCCGCGTGATCGGCACCGGGGTGATGGGACGCGGCATCGTCCAGCTCGCCGCGACCGGCGGGGTCACCGTGGAACTCGCGGACGTGCAGCCGGAAGCGGTCGCCGCGGCGATCGACCACGTCGGCGCGATGGTCGACCGGCTGGTCGCCAAGGAGAAGCTGAGCGAGGAGAAGGGCCGCGCGGCGAAGGAACGCCTCGTCCTGGTCGACGGCCCGCTCGCCCCCGCCGACGGGGTGGACCTGGTGATCGAAGCCGTCCGCGAAGACCTCGACACGAAGCAGACGCTCTTCGCCGGGCTCGAGAAGATCTGCGGCCCCGAAACGATCTTCGCGACCAACACCAGCTCGCTGTCGGTCACCCAAATCGCCGCCGGGCTCGCTGACCCCACGCGGATGATCGGTCTGCACTTCTTCAACCCGGTCCCGCTCATGCGCCTGGTCGAGGTCATCCCCGGCGCGCGCACCGCCGGCTGGCTGCCCGGTGAAGCCCTCGAACTCGTCCGCGGCTGGGGCCACGAGCCGGTGCTGGCGAAGGACGCCCCCGGCTTCCTCGTCAACCACGCGGGCCGCGGCCTGAACACCGAGGCGCTGCAGATTCTTTCCGAATCCCTCGCCGCTCCCGCCGAGATCGACCGCATCGCCCGCGACGTCCTCGGCCTCAAACTCGGCCCGTTCGAACTGCTGGACCTCACCGGTTTGGACGTCTCGCACGCGGTCCTGGAAAGCATCTGGAGCGGCTTCCACTCCGAACCGCGCCTGCGCCCGTCGTGGCTCACCCGCCCGCGCGTCGCCGCCGGGCTCTTCGGCCGCAAAACCGGCGAAGGCTTCTACCGCTATGTCGACGGAAAACAAGAGGTCCCGCCGGAGCCGGCCGCTCCGCCCGCCCCGACCATGCCGGTCTACGCCGCCGACGAACGCCTCGGCCGTCTCCTGTCCGCAGCAGGCGTCGACGTCGTCCCCGACGCCTACCCCGACACGGTTCTCCTGGTGACCCTGCGCGGAGAGTCCACTGTGGACGCTGCGCGGCAACTCGAACTGCCCGCCGCGCGCGTCGTCGGAATCGACGCCCTCGGCTACGAATCGCGCTTCACCATGTCTGTCCACCCTGGACTGGACCCGCACTACGGCCGCGCCGCCTGGGGCGCCCTGGCCGCCACCGGAACCCCGGTGACGGTCGTCCGCGACGGTGCCGCCCCCATCGCGCAACGCCTCCTGGCCTCGATCATCAACACGGCTTGCTACATCGCCGACCAGGGTCTCGCGGCCCCCGCCGACATCGACACCGCGGTGCGCCTTGGCCTGGGCTACCCCCGCGGCCCCCTGGCATGGGGCGATCTGGTCGGCCCGGAAAAGGTCCTGCGCATCCTGAACGGCCTCCTGCGCGGCACCGGGGATCCCCGCTACCGCCCGAGCAGTTGGCTGACCGAACGGGTGGCGCTGGGCCTGCCACTCGCTTCCACCGGCACCCGTCCGGCTGATCTGGCCTGAGTTTTTGTCGGTGGTGCGCAGTAGCTTTTCGGCATGACTGCCACCATCGATCTCACCCTGGACTGCACCAACGCACAACTCCTCGCGGGTTTCTCGAAAACGGCACTCGGCTATGTCGACGAACCTCCGCCGCCACAAGGGGACCAGGCCCCGGCTGGCGGTCCTGGATCAAAGCCGAGGCTGAACGCCTGGTGTCGGCGGGCGGGAGATTCTGGCGGAATTCGAGGGGCACCATGTGGCGATGACGGATCCGGAGGGGAGCGAGTTCTGCGTCACGGCGGCCTCGGCTTAGGTTGTCGAGCTGCTGCGGATTAGGTTGTGCGGCAAAGAAACCTGCCGCAACGGGTCTTTCACATGCCACTATGCCGTCGCAGAATCCCTTCGCCGCCGCGGAAACCGTCTCCGGAAAACCATCAAGACCTGTGCTCAGGAGCCGCCCCGATCCAACGGCGGTAAGCGGCTTCATCGACGTTGCTCCCGCAGACGATCGTGACCACGTGCCGTCCAGCGAAGCGGTCGCGGTTTTCGAGGATCGCGGCCACGCCGAGCGCGGCTGAGGGTTCGACGACGAGTCCGGCGCGCTCGAACAGCATCCGCATGCCGGCGATGATCGACGCCTCCTGAACCAGGACGGCGTCGTCGGCGACAAGAAGGAGGTCATTCAGCACCGCTGGGATAGGAAAGCGGCCCGCGACGCCGTCGGCGATGGTGTCGGTCGAGTCGGTTGAGACGACGCGCTGCTGGTGCCAGGAGCGCGTCATCGCCGGTGCGCCCAGTGGCTGGACGCAGATCACCTCGACTTCGGGCGCGCGCTCCTTGAGCACGTGCCCCACGCCGGTGGCCAGTGCCCCGCCGCCCAAAGCGATCAGTACGGCATCGAATGCGGGCAGGGTGTCCACCAGTTCCAGGCCGATGGTTGCCGCGCCTTCGCAGGTCTCGAGGTCCAGGCTGTCTTCGACCAGCCGGATGCCGTCGTGCCGTGCGATGGCCGCTGCTCGTTCGCGTGCCGTCTCGATGTCGCCGTCCACCAGTTCCAGCCGGGCGTCCAGCGCACGGATGCGCTCGAGCTTGGCGGCCGGTGCGAAGCGGGAGGCCACCACGGTCACGTCGAGTCCTCGGCCGCGGCCGGACCAGGCGAGGGCTTGGCCGAGGTTTCCCGCGCTCGCGCACACGACAGCGGAAGCATCGTTGTCGGCGAGTGCGCTGGCGACGACTTCGGTGCCGCGCGCCTTGAAGCTGCGGACTGGGTTCGCCGTTTCGAGCTTGATGCTCACCGCGCAGCCGAGGTCGCGTTCCAGCGCTTCGCAACGGAACAGCGGAGAGTCGAGGAAAGCAGGATCGATCCGCCGGCGAGCGGCCCGGATCCGAGCAGTGTCGAGGCGCGTCATCGGCTGGCTCCTGCGTACTGGTCCAACGCGGTGAGGACGGTGAGCGCGTCCCGAAGTGCTGCGACGTCGTGAGTCCGGATGAAATCGACGCTGTGGCTGGCGGCATAAAGCTCCGCGGCGAGGCTGGCCGGACCGATCTCCGACAGCTCGCGTCCGGTGATCGCGCGCAGGAACGACTTCCGGGACGGCGAGACCATGATCGGGACACCGAATCTGGTCCGGATCGCGCGGAGTGCCGCCAGGACAGCCAGCGACGGTTCCGGCGTGGCACCGAGAAAGTATCCGAGCCCGGGATCGATGATCAGCCGTTCGCGGTCGATGCCAGCCGCTTCGAGCGCGGTCAGCCGCTGGTCGAAGAACTGCTCCAGCGCCGTCAGCACCGCTTGCGGGTCGGTGCGTACTTTGGTAGCGGGACCCCGCCGCTGCACCGAGTGCATGACGACGAGGCGGCATCCGGTACCGGCCAGCTCCGCATAGCGTTCAGGGTCCGGAAATCCCTGGATGTCGTTGAGAAACGCGGCACCGCGAGAAGCGGCGAACAGGTGGGTCCGCGGCTGGAACGAGTCGACCGACACCGGGACGCCGTCGGCGACCAGGTGGTCCAGGACCACGTCCAGCCGCCGGATTTCCTCGTCGGCGGTCACCGGCTCGGCGCCCGGATGACTGGCCGCTGGACCGAGTTCGACGACGTCCGCGCCCGCCGCCAGCAATCGGCGGGCATGCGCGAGCGCGTTCGCCGGGGCTAGGAATCTGCCGCCGTCGGAGAACGAGTCCGCGCTGACGTTCACGATTCCCACCAGCCGCGGCCGGTGCCAGGATGCTTCCGAAAAAGCCAGAGCTTGAACCATCGCCGTGTCTCCCGGATCTCGATCCCACAAGAGCCCAGGCGTACGGCACGACGTCACGTGGACGAGGTCGCTCCCCGATGGTGATCCATCTTCACACGCCAGTCACGACCTGCGGACACAGTAACAAGAAACTCCGGTGCGGAGCTACCGCCGGCGAGGACACCGACGGCAGCTCCGAGCCGACTCACCACCGGTAATTCGTGGTTACTCCATACCGGTAAATCACATAACCGCCCTGGAAATCGCTTCGAGCGCCGCCGCTGATCGGATGCTCATCCGAGGTAGGCAACCCCAAATATCCCCACTCCCAGCCCAGCGCGGCCCACCGCTTGCGAATCTCCCCTTGCACCATGTGCGCCCCGGTACGCGGGCTCCAGTAGATCGACCCGCCGCCGTTGAAGTGGTTGTAGCGCGCGATCCCGTTAGGCGTACCGGTTTCATCGGTAGTCGGATAACCGAGCCCTCGCTCCCAGCCGAGAGCAGCCCACTTGTCCCGGATAGCGCCGCCGATCTGGTGCGCACCAGTGGACGGCGTCCAGTAGATCGACCCGCCCACCGTGAAGTGGTTGTACCGCCCGACCCGGTCCGGCGTCGCAGACTCATCCGTAGTCGGGTAACCAAGACCGCGCTCCCAACCCAGCGAAGCCCACTTGTCCCGAATCGCCCCGCCAATCTGGTGCGCACCAGTAGACGGCGTCCAGTAGATCGACCCACCCACCGTGAAGTGGTTGTACCGCCCCACTCCGTCCGGCGTCGCGGACTCATCCGTAGTCGGGTAGCCAAGCCCCCGCTCCCAGCCCAACGAAGCCCACTTGTCCCGAATCGCCCCGCCGATCTGATGCGCGCCACCGGTAGGCGTCCAATAAATCGAGCCACTGGTGAAGTGGTTGTACCGCCCGACCCCGTCGGGAGTCCCGGACTCGTCGGTGGTCGGATACCCCACCCCGCGTTCCCAGCCGAGAGCGGCCCACTTGACCAGAATCTGCCCCTGGACCGAATGCGCCCCGGTAGACGGGGTCCAGAAAATAGCCGCGGCCTGGCTTCCCGGCGTGCCGATCAAATGGTTGTACCGGCCCACCCCGTCCGCGGTCCGGGTCTCGTCGGTCGTCGGCGGTCCGTACACCTGATGCCCGCCGATCGCGAGATAGCGGGCCAGGATCTCCCCACCGATCTCATGCACCCCGGTAGCCGCGGACCAGTACAACCGCCCATTCGCATACGGCCGATACCGCACCGGCCCGTCAACGACCTCGGGACCCGTTGGCGCGCCGATCGAGCTCCGCAACTCCGGCTCAGCCGCATACCGCTGATCGATCGCCGTCAGGTAGTTGGCGGTCAGTGTCATATCACCAGCGCCGACAGTGATCGACCACGAAGAGGCAGCCGGACCGCCCTGCCAACCGGTGAACTTGGAAACCCCATCGGTGCCAACCAACGCAGCAGTCACGTCAAAGGTCGCACCCTCAGTGACCATCGCACTGCTGACGCCACCCTCGCTCGGGATGCTCAACGCGGCCGGCTGCGTGCCCACCAACGTCAACCGATGCTGGCGCGGGTAAGCGACATACGTCTTGCTCGCCTGCACCCCGGCGCTGTCCGTGACTGTCGCGGTGAATTCCATCCGAGAATCCGTGTGATCGGTAAACGGAACCGTCAACGTCGGCCCCGTCGCACCGTCATTGGGATGCACGTGGCAGGCGCCGAGATCCGGACAGTGCCGAATCAACGACGTCCACGTGACGGGAAGCTCGCCATCCTCCGCGTCAGTCGCCTTGGCGGACAACGAAACCTGCTCACCCACCGCAAAAGTCTTGTCCGGCGCGGACAAATTCAGCACCGGCGAATGATTGCCCGGGGCGACAGTGATCTTCGCGGTCCCGACGCCGCCGAGCGGATCCGAAACCGTCAACGTCGCGGTGAACGAAGCGCCGTCCCCGTACTGATGGCTGGCCTGGACCCCGGTGCCGGTGCTGCCGTCGCCGAAGTCCCAAGAGTAGGTGAGCGGATCGCCGTCAGCGTCAGTCGAATCGTTGGCGGCAAAGGAAACCGTGCGGGTATCCGGATCCGTCGAGGAAGTAGCCTTCGCCACCGGCGGAGCGTTGTTCGTCGAGTAGCTCAACCGCCGCAGTACGCCGGAGTTGAGGTCTGTGAAGACGATGTCCCCGTTGGGCGCAGCGGAAATCCGGGTGACCCCGCCGACATTCTGGAACGGCGCGGGACTCGTGGGCGCCTGGGTGAGCTTGCCCTGCGCGTCGTACCGCAGCGTCCAGATCTTCTGCCCCGCGTAGTCCCCGAAGAAGTACGCACCCTGGTAAGCGGCCGGATAAGTCGTGCCGCCATACACAATCCCGCCGGTGACACTGTTGCCCTGCGCCGGACCGGTCCCGTGCTGGTAGTCCCACAACGGCGGCGTGTTCACCGCCACGGCACAACGCGCGTCAGCCGAATAGCCCGGCGTCGGGTGGTTCCCCTCGTAGCAAGGCCAGGCGAGATTCGCGCCCGGCTGCACCACGTCCACCTCTTCCCACGTGTACCAGCCGACATCGCCGACCACCGGCAGCCCGCTCTTCGGGTCGAGACTGAACCGGAACGGGTTGCGGAATCCGCTCGCGAACACCTTGCTGCGAGCGGAATCCGGCGCGGCCGCGTTGTAGTACGGATTGCTCGGTACGCCCTTGCCGTCCGCGGTGAGGTGCAGGATCTTGCCGAACGGCGAATCGAGGTCTTGCGCGACGAAGGCGACCGGGTTGGTCTTGCCCGCGTCGCCGTTGTCTCCGACGGAGTACCAGAGCGTGCCGTCCGGCGCGGGGTAAACCGTGTCGAGGCCGTGGATGTAGTACGGACTGCCGGGCAGGTCGAAAATCACCTTCTCGCCGGTCAGCCCGGACGGATGTCCCGCGCCGTCGAGCTGCACGGTGAACTTCGCGGCGCGCATCGTGTACTGGCCGTTGCCGAGCGAGACCGAGCGGTTCAGGTAAACCTGGTGCGAGCTGGCGTAGTCCGGCGCGAGCGCGATGCTCGTGAGGCCCATGTCGCCCTGCGTCTCGACCGGGAAGGTCGCGATCCGCTTCGGCGCGCCGCTGCCCGCGGCCGGGACCCAGTTGACGACGCCGGACTTGCCGAGCGCCAGCACGCTGTCATCAGGCAGCCAGGCGAAGTCGGTGAACTCGTACTGCCCGAGCCCGGTGGGCAGGTCCCGCAAAACGAACCCCGGCGGCAGCGCCGGGGTATCGGCTGCTGCCGCCGGGGCGACGGCGGTGACCGCGGTGGGGACAGCGACGACCGCTAATGCGGCCACCACCAGGGAACGGAGCTTGCGCCAGGCCATTCGGGACCCCTTTCTCAGCGACCGGTAATCGCTCAGAAGGGGGACGAAGTTGCCTCTATCGGGTGATATTTATTCGACCGTGACGCGGTCGGTCAGGGCACGACCTGGACCACGTCGCCAATGTGCAGGGTGTTGAAGAACCGCAGCGACGACGTCGCCGACAGGTGGATGCAGCCGTGCGAGTACACCTTCAGGCTGCCGGTGTGGAACGCGTCGCCCGGGTAGAAGAAGACCGAGTTCGGCATCGGCGCGTTGTCGAACTGCTTGCTCAGGTGCAGCTTTTCCTTCGACAGCACGTGGAACGTGCCGGTCGGGGTCGCGTGCCCCTTGCGTCCGGGCAGCATCGAGACGGGGCCGTAGATCACCTTGCCGTCCTGCAGCAGCCAGGCGCGGTGCGCGGAAATGTCCACGCAGGCGCTGGTGCCCGAAGCGGCGGCGGCCGCGGCGCACGGGACGTCGGCGGTGCTCGGCTCTGGGTCGGCCTTCGGCTTGGGAGCGGGCTTCGGCGTCGGCTTCGCACTGGTGCTCGCCGGGCTGCTGCTGGTCGCCGGGGCAGAACTGCTGGTCGGCGCACTGGAGGACGAGACGGGCACGCTCGCCGCCGCGGGCACCGCGCCGCCGCCGGCAGCCGATCCGGCCGTGCTGCCGGAGCACGCCACGAGCCCGAAAGCCGCGGCCAGCGCCGCCATCCCCACCAGAACCCTCTTCACGATCCGGTACCCCCGCGTTCGGTCGGGTCGCATTCGGCAGGACCCGTATCACCCGAATAGACGACCATCACCCCTTCGTGGTTGCTCGGCAATGGTCACGATCCGGCTTCTCCACCCCGGGGTTGAGCCGCGGATCCACCTGGCCCCAGCCCGTACGCCGACGAAACCCGCATCGATTCCGGCGAGGCTGGAAGCATGAACCTCGGCCCGCTCACCATCGTTCTCTACGCCGCGATCGCAGCACTCGTCCTGTACCGGGTCGTCTACCGGCAGTGGCGCGGCACGCTTCTCAGCCACAAGCGTCTGCTGACGCTGCCGTTCATCCTGACCGCGATCGGCGTGTTCTCCGCCGCCACCGCGTTGCAAAGCGCGACCGCGACGGAGTACGCGCTGCTGGCTGGCGACGTCGTGGTCCTCGGACTGCTCGGCGTCCTGCGAAGCTCCACTTCGGTCCTCAGTGCGCGCGAAGGCACGACGTTCGTGAAGGGCACTCCGCTCACTCTGGTGCTGTGGTTCGCCACCATCGGCGTACGCGTTGCCTTCTCGTTCATCGGAGCCGCGCTCGGCGTCAGCAACACTGTGACGTCCTCGACGATCATGCTCACGATCGGCGTCAGCATCGGCGTACAGAACGCCTTCACCTACTACCGCATTCAGAAGCGCGGTCTGCCGCTCTCGGAGCAGACGCCGACAAGCATCAGCGCTCGCCGCTAAGCCCCACCATGCGCGCGTACATCCGCGAAGGACTCAACACCGTCACCGGATGCAGGAATCCCGGCAACGGCGGCAAGTCCCGCGCGAAAGGCACAAGATGCGCGTACAGCACCTCCGCCCCAGACGGCCGCACCGAAGGATCCTTCGCGAGCGTCGCAGCGAGAAGCGTATTCAACTCCCGAGGCACACCGGGCACGACCGGCGCTGGTTCCTTCA
This sequence comes from Amycolatopsis sp. A1MSW2902, assembly GCF_017312175.1. Lineage (NCBI taxonomy): Bacteria > Bacillati > Actinomycetota > Actinomycetes > Pseudonocardiales > Pseudonocardiaceae > Amycolatopsis > Amycolatopsis sp. A1MSW2902. The sequence continues at coordinate 7,760,690 of NZ_QJPO01000001.1, read as the reverse complement.
CCTGCTTGTCGAAGACCGCGTACGCCGTCGGCCCGGTGAAGACCGGACGGCCGGTGAGCATCTCGTGCAGTACGCAGCCGAGCGCGTACAGGTCGCTTCGCGGCTCCGCGTGCCCACGCTGGATCTGCTCCGGGGCCATGTACGACGGCGTCCCCAACAGCTGCCCCGCGCGTGTGAAGCGAGCAGTGTCGGCTTCGCGCAACACAGCGAGCCCGAAGTCCATCACCTTCACACTGCCGTCCGGGCAGAGCATCAGGTTGGCCGGCTTGAGGTCACGGTGACAGACCGCGCGAGCGTGCGCCGCCGCCAGGACCGCGGCCGCTTGCGCCGCGATCGCCGCCGCCCAGGACACCGGCAGCGGACCGTGTTCGGCGAGCAGATCGTCCAGCGTCACGCCTTCGACGAACTGCATGACCTGGAACAACCGGTCGTCATGAGCGCCGAAGTCGTAGAGCGTGGGCGCGCCGGGATGGTCGAGCGTCGCGAGGATCCGCGCTTCGCGGGCGAAGCGTTCCTCCAGCTCTTCGTCGCCGCCAGGAAGCCGAAGCAGCTTGATCGCGACCTGCCTGCCGAGCCGCCGGTCGAGCCCGCGGTGCACTGAACCCATGCCGCCCCGCCCGAGCGGCAGATCGTCGACCTCGTAGCGGTCCGCGATCAGCATGGGCCCCCTCACAGCGCTCACCCGCCACCGGGCTTCAGCCGTCCTTCGGCGAGTGCGGCAAAGCCTAGCCGCACCAGGTCGCGGCCGATTTCCGCGGTTTGCCGCAGTGCCCGGTCGAAGTCCGCGAGCGCGCGGAAAGCGACGCCGTACGCACGCTGCGTTTCGAGCGGATGCCGCGGCACCTTCAGCCGCCGCGCGTCGATCCGGGTCGACGCGCTATGCACCGGGAAGTCCGCGGCACGCAGGCATCCGGCGAGGAACTGCGCGTCGAGCCGCTCCGGATCCACGCGATAACGGGAAAGCGCGGGCCCGAGCCGCACCGGCGCTCCACTGTGGACGATCACCGCGCCGGTGACCGACGCGACCACGTCGCCCTCGTGAGCGAGCACCGCCGCCGGATCCGGCGCGGCGTGCCCGGTCGGCGGGCCGCCGATGAGGACGTCGTCGGTGGTCAGCACGGGTTCGTCGCCGTCAGCGGTACGCGGCGGCGCGTGCGTGATCCGCAGGGCGCCCGCCTTCACCAGCTCGCCGACGGTCGTGTGCGCCGTTTCGCTGGACGCCGGTTCCAGCTTGGGCAACTCGATCCCGATCTGCCCGAAAACCCGTTGCGCGGCAATGAAAGCCTCCCCCGAATCACTCTCACCGGGACGGCCGGACGGACTCAGGTCGACGTCGTCGTCGAGCACGTCGATGATGCGTTCGCCGGTGTCTGGATCGGCCAGGAAGTCCTGCCACACCTGCTCGACGTCGTCCGCGGTGGTGTCGGCGATCAGCACCGTCGCCGGCGCGCGCTGCTCCGGCTCCGGGCGCGTGAGCAGCCAGAGATCGGTGCCCGGCGCGAGCGTGCACACCGCGCGCAACGCGCCCGCCCGAAGCAGGTTGGCCCGGATGCGTTTCCCGCTCCGCCGCCCGGCCGCCGCTCCCGGCATCAGCACCGCGACCGCGCCACCGGGTTTGACGTGCGCGAGGCAATGCTGCACCCACGCCAGCTCCGACTCGCCCCGCGGCGGCAACCCGTACTCCCAGCGCGCGTCGCCGACGAGTTCCTCATGCCCCCAGCCGCGCTCGTTGAACGGCGGATCGCACAGCACGACGTCAGCCAGCCGGTCCGCGAAAGCGTCCGCGCGCAACGGGTCCGAGGCGTGCACCTCGGCGTCCGCGCCGTGCAGCCGCAGCCGGATGCCCGCGATCCGCGCGGTGTCCGGGTCGACGTCCTGCCCTCGCGCCCGGGTCGCCGCGGCGGCCAGCAACAGCGATCCGAACCCGCACGCCGGGTCGAGCACCGTGGCCCCCTTCGCGCCGGTCAGCCGCACCATCAGGTCGGCGTACGCGGTCGGCGTCGTGGAGAGCCGGCGGGCGTGCGCTTCGAAGAAACGGTCGCAGAGCTGCTCGAACGTCTCCGCCGCGCCTTCGCTCGCGGCGAGCTGCGAGATCAACGCCAGCAACCCCGGATCGTCCGGCCCCTCAGCGTCGTCCGCGAGGTACTCGCCGACCGCCGCCAACCGCGCGCCCAGGTCGAGGTCGTCGCCGAGCGCACGCAGCCGTTGCCAAGCTTCGTCGATCGGCGCCAGCTCGAACGGACGACCGCGCCCGCGCAGCCACGCCTGCACCTCCGGAAGCGAAAACAACGGGCTGGACGCCGTGCCGCCCACCGGTTTGGGAAAATCGTCATGGCGCCGCCGCCAGTTGCTCACCGCCGCCCGGCGCACGCCCGCCAGGCGCGCGATGTCGGCCGCACTCACCGCCGCGTCGTCTGCCATGGGGAGCACGATAGCCGACGACAGCGGTTTCCATCGTTTTGCTTGTTAACTCAGTCAACCAATGGTTTTATGGGGGCATGGCCACCGAGCAGACCCGGTTCATCCTGCGCTACTCCGCAGGCTCGGACCAAGGGCGACGACGCACCAACAACGAGGACTCCGTCTACGCCAGCGGGCGGATGCTCGTGGTGGCCGACGGGATCGGCGGCCAGCCGCACGGCGAGGTGGCCAGCTCGACCGCGGTCAGCGTGCTGGCCTCGCTGGACGCGGAGCTGCGCACGCTCGACCTCACCGCGCACAACCTGTCGAACCTGCTCTCCGACGGCGTCCGCCGGGTCGCCGAGCAGCTCGCGCAGGTGGCCGAGGAAACCCCCGCGACGCACGGCATGGGCACCACGCTGACCACGCTGCTGTTCGACGGCACCCACTTCGCCGCGGCGCACGTCGGCGACTCCCGCGGCTACCTCCTGCGCGACGGCGAACTGCAGCGCATCACACGCGACCACACCCTGGCACAGGCCCTGGTCGAAGACGGCACCATCAGCGCCGCCGACGCCGACCACCACCCGCGCGGCTCGATGCTGATGAAGGCGCTCCTGAGCACCGGCTCGGCCGAACCGGACGTCTGGGAGTTCACTCCGCAAGCAGGCGACCGCTACCTCCTCTGCTCCGACGGCCTCACCGCGGGCGCCAGCGAACCGGCCATCCAGGACGTCCTCTCCGCCGGCACGCCCGAGGAAATCGTCCCCCGCCTCATCGCACTGGCCAACGAGGGCGGCGGCCCGGACAACATCACCATCGTGGTCGCCGACGTCGTCCCGGCCTGAGTCCGTCGCCGCAGGTCGGACCACCTGCGGAAGGCCGGAGGGCCATCCGGTATTCTTCCCCACGGAGGATTGGCCGAGCGGCCTAAGGCGCACGCTTGGAAAGCGTGTTGGGTTCACGCCCTCGCAGGTTCGAATCCTGTATCCTCCGCTGCAACACCACGAAGGTCCCGTCCGCAGTGCGGACGGGACCTTCGTCGTTCAGCGGGTGCGAGCGATCACCAAAGCCGCGCCGGCGGTCAGCGCCGCGCACACCGCCGCCGCCACTCGGGTTTCCGTGCTGAAGGCCGCGAAAGCCGCCTCGCGCAGTGCGTCGCCCGGCGGGAGCTTTGCCGCGGACTCCAAGGTTTTCCCGGAATCGGACGGCATCGCCGCGCGGTAGACGGCCGCGCCGATGCTGCCCAGCAGGGCGATTCCCATCGCGCCGCCGAACTCCGCTGACGTCTCCGCCATCGCCGACGCCATCCCGGCTCGCTCCGGGGGCGCAGCGGACAGGATCACGTCCGTCACCACCGCCGCGACTCCGGCGATGCCGAGCGACACCACCGTGAGCGCCGCGATGAAGTACCCGATTCCGGGCGGCGGCAGCGTCAGCAGAACGAACCCCGCCGCGGCGACGAGCAGGCCGATCGTCATCACCCGCGGTTTGCCGATCCGGCCGGCCAAGGTGGCGGCCGCCCCGATCCCGACCGGCATCACGGCGAAGGTCGGCAGCGACCACAGCGCCGACTCCAGCGGGCTCATGCCCCGCACGACCTGGAGGTACTGCCAGGTGAACAGGTTGAACCCAACGAGCGCGAACGTCGCCAGCAGGTCGATCAGCAACGGCACCGCGAACGCACGCGACCGCACCAGCGCGAGATCGATCAGCGGACGCGCAGCGGTGCGCTGGCGGCGTACGAAAGCCACGCCTACGGCGAGACCGGCGACGCAGCTCGCGATCGACAGCCAGTCGAAGCCGTGCGCGGCGATTTGCTTGACGCCGTAGACGATTCCGAGCACGGAGACGATCGACAGCACCGCGCCGAGCAGGTCGAACCGGCCCGTCGCGGGGGCGCGGTGTTCCGGCAGCAACAGCGGACCGAGCGTCAGCAGGAGAACCATCACCGGCACGTTGATCAGGAACACCGAACCCCAGTGGAAGTGCTGGAGCAGCAGGCCGCCGATGATCGGCCCCAGCACGGCGCCGCCCGCGAACCCTGCCGTCCACAGTCCGACGGCGGTCGCGCGCTGCCGGGCGTCGTGGAACATGCCGCGGATCAACGCGAGTGTGGACGGCGCGAGCGTCGCACCGGCGATGCCGAGCAGCATCCGGGCGACGATGAGCGTGGTCGGCGTGGCGGCGAAGGCGGCGAGGATCGACGCGCCGCCGAACGCTGCCGCTCCGGCGAGCAGCAACCGGCGACGGCCGATCCGGTCGCCGAGGGTGCCCATCGTGATGAGCAGGCCGGCCAGCAGGAAGCCGTACGAGTCCATGATCCAGAGCAGCTGCGAACCGCTCGGCTCCAGATCGGCGGTCAGCGACGGCATGGCCACGAACATCACTGACATGCCCATCGACGCCAGCACGCACGGCAGCAGCAGGACGGCCAGTCCGGCCCATTCCCGTGGACCGGCTTTCGCGGGGGAGGTTTCTTCGAGCATGCGTACAAAGTACGCATGCTCGAAGCCGCGCTTCAAAGTCTTTTATCCAGCACCTTTACCGCGCAGCTGACCGACGGGCTAGACTTTCCGCACGCTCGGTCGACGTGTGACGAAAAGAGGTGTCTCGAGTGAAGTGCGGGTCCTGCGGAAAGCCGCTCGCCGCTCCGGACCGGGGCCGTCCGCGGCAGTACTGCTCAAGGGCCTGCCAGGCGAAGGCGTACCGGGCGCGCAAGGCGGAGTCCGAGGAAGACCGCGGCCACCTGACCGTCGACCGGATCGTCCGAGCGGGGATCGCGGTCGCGGACGCCGAGGGGCTCGAAGCGTTGTCGATGCGCCGGGTGGCCGCCGAACTCGGCGCCGGAACCATGGCGCTTTACCGACATGTCGCGTCCAAAGACGACCTGGTGGCGTTGATGGTCGAGGCGGCGCTCACCGAGGTCCCGCTGCCGGAAACCCCGCCGCGCGACTGGCGCGACGGGCTCGAGCGCGCCGCCTTTCTCGACTGGGACCTCTACCACCGGCACCCGTGGATCCTGGCGAAAGTGCTGGTGACGACCCGAACCCACGACAGCCCCGCCCTTTCCGCGGGCAGCGAGCACGCGTTCGCCTCCTTCGACGGTCTCGATCTCGACCCCGCCGACGCGTTCCGGTACATGTTCCTGTTCGCCTCGTATGTGCAAGGCGTGGCGCTCACCTACGTCAGCGACGTTGAGGCCGAACGCCGCGGCGCACCGGCGCACAACCCGAGCTTCGCCGACTACCCGCGGCTCGGCAGCGCGATGCGGTCGATGGCCGAGCCGTGGGACCTGGACGAACTGTTCGCGTCCGGGCTTTCCGGTGTCCTGGACGGGATCGCGGCCGATCTGACGCGCCAGGGAATCCGCTGACGGCGCGCCGTCCCACCCCTCGGACGCTGGCAGACTTCGTTCATGGACCACAGCGCCGCGCAAGAGTTCGCCGACCACTGGGCAAAGGCTTGGAACGCCCACGATCTCGACGCCCTGATGACCCACTTCGCCGACGACGTGACCTTCCGGTCCCCGGTCGCGGTCCAGGTGATCGGCGGCGACGGCGTGATCCGCGGCAAAGCGGCGCTGCGCGCGTACTGGGCCGAAGGGCTCCGCCGGATTCCCGATCTCCGCTTCGAGGTCGTCGGCGTCTACGTCGGGCTCGGCGCGCTCGTCATCAACTACCGCAACCAGAAGGGCGGACTGGTCAACGAGGTCCTGGTCTTCGACGGTCCGCTCGTCGTCGAGGGCTACGGCACTTACCTCGGCGACGACCCGAATCCGGCGGGCGCTCGCTGAACCGGGCGGCGGGCCGTCGCTGTCCGCAACCGCGGCAGGGGCTGGGATCGGCCGAACGGTCCTACCCGCTAGGCTTCGCCGCAGACTTCATCGCAGCCGTCCGGAGAGGTTTCCCGGTGTCACGAATACCGTTTTGACCTGGGCGTTGGCCGGCGCACCCATCCCGATAACCCGCAGGTCAGAAGGCTGAAACGCGGGTTTCGGGCCCCGCGTGCGCACCCGATGAGCCGACGCCCGACAGGCCCCGGACTGCCGACCGCGTCCGGGGCTTTGTCGATTCTCCCGTTCCCACTTACTTACCGAAGACACCTGATCACGCTAAGTTTGTATGTGGTCGTTTCAGCCCACGACGCACCGAGGAGCCCGCCCCCATGGCCGGAGTGGAAGAGATCCGCGCTGGTATCGCGCTCGCGAACGAGAAGGCGTCCGCGAGCATCGCCGCGCTGCAGCAGGCAGCGCAGGCACTCGAAGAAGCACAGCTGTCGCTGTCCCAAGCCACCCAGGGCAGCAGCCAGCACGAGGTGAACCAGGCGCACGGCCTGCTCGCCGAAGCGCTGCAAGGGATCACCGGCATGCAGAGCACCATCCAGGCCGGCATCTCGTCGGCCGACTCCTACTCGGCGCGGCTTTAACGCCGATGTCGGGGCTCGCCGAAATCCACCAGTTGCTCACCGCCGCGCGAGCGGGGGTCGGCGACGGACGGGCGCATGCCGAGCGGGCGCAAGCTCTGCTCGGCGACGCCCGGCGCGCACTCGTCGACGCGCAAGCCAAGGCAGATCCGTGGCTGCCGCAGCAGTTGGCGCAGGCCGACGAGGCACTCGAGCACCTCCTCACCCGTTTAGCCGCCGCCGACGAATTAGTGGGCGGCTACCAGTCACGCCTGTAGGGATGAGATGGCCAGCAAGTCAGCCGAGCAACGCAACCGTGTGCAAACCGCCCTCGACCGGGTCCGGCACCAGATCGGGCTCGTGCTCGGGGCCGCGGCGGGCGCGCGCGAAATGGCCGAGGCCGAGGTGGCGCGGCTGACGCTGGAACAGGAGATCGTCCGGGTCGGCATGGACCACGCCGATCCGGCGCAGCAGACGGAGTGGGCCCGGCATCCGGCGGCGCACGAGGTGTTCGCCGCGCTCGGCGGCACCCGCGCCGCCTTCTACACCGACTGGAGCGCCGGTCCCGGCGAACTGCGCGACCTCGTCGCCGCGCACGCGCCGGGCCCGGCCGGGCGGCCGCCGAGCGAATGGCTCGGCCGTGTCGGCACGAATCCCGGCGTCACCGCGCCCGGGCTGTGGCGGGTCGGTTCGGCCACCGCGGCCGGACGCGACATCTCGCGCACGTTCGACGTCGCCGTGCCGCTGCTGGACGAATCGCACCTGGCCATCACGTCCGCGCCGAAAACGCGGCCGGTGGTGGACGGGATCGTGCAGGGCCTGCTGATGCGCGTGCTGTCGGCGTTCGAGCCCGGCGCGGTGAAAATCCACCTGTGGGACGTCGGGCAGCTCACCGCGATCCTGCCGGACCTGTACCCGCTCAGCCGCACCAGCGCGCTGTCGCTGTACGACCCGACACGGCTGGAGGATCTGCTCGACGAGCTCGCCGGGCACATCCGCCGGATCCACGCCACCGGCATGCAGGCGGGCCACACCTCGTTGCGGGAGCTGCGAAAAGCCACCAACCAGCGGTTAGAGCCGTACCGGATCGCGGTGCTGTACGGCAACGGCGAAACCCTCGACGCGGAACGCGCGCGCGACCTCAAACGCGTGGCCAGCGGCGCGCTCGCGGCGGGGATCTGCCTGATCCTGGTCGACGTGCCCACCGCGGTGAGCGCGTCGATCGAAACGCTCAGCCTGCTGGACGAACGCCGCGCCGTCAGCAGCATGACCGGCAGCGACCTGGTCGTGGACCTGGATCCGCCGATGCCGTCCGGGCAGGTCATCCGCGCGGCGAACCGGATCGCCGAAGCACTGATCTCGAAACAGGGCGGCCCGCGGTCGTTCGCCGATCTGATGCCCGCCGAGATCGGCCAGGAAAGCTCCGCGCGGGAACTGCGCGCGCCGATCGGGTTCCACGAGGGTGAAGCCGTCGAAGTCGTGATCGGCGACGCGAGCCCGCACGCGCTCATCGGCGGGCCGAGCGGTTCCGGGAAAACGAACTTCCTGTACGCGTTGCTGGGCAGTCTCGCCGCGCGCTACACGCCGGACGAGCTGGCGTTGTACCTGCTGGACTTCAAGGAAGGCGTCTCGTTCGCCGGTCTCGCGCCCGGTCGTAAGGACTCCAGTTGGCTGCCGCACGCGAAACTGGTGGGCGTCAACGTCAACACCGACCGCGAATTCGGGTTGGCGCTGCTGCGTTTCCTCGCCGACGAACTGCGCCGCCGTTCCGCCGCGGCCAAGGAACACGAGGTCACGAACCTGGCCGACCTGCGAGAACAGGATCCGGGCGGACACTGGCCGCGGATCGTCGCGGTGATCGACGAATTCCAGTACCTCTTCGCCGGACGCGACCAGGTCACCGCGCAGGCCACGCAATTGCTCGAAGACATCGCCCGGCGCGGGCGTTCGCAAGGCATCCACTTGGTGCTGGCTAGCCAAGACGTCGCCGGGATCGAAGCGTTCTGGGGCAAACCCGCGGTCTTCGAGCAGTGCACACTGCGTATCGCGATGCCGAAGGCGCGCCGGGTTCTCGCGGAAACGAACAACGCGGCCGTATCCGCACCCAAGTGGCACGCGGTGATCAACCACGATTCCGGTGTCGCACACGGAAACCAGCTCGCACACGTGCCGGATGCGAGCAGTCGCAACGTTTTCGTGAACCTGCAGCAAAAGCTGTGGGAACTCTACGCCGGCCGCTTCACCCGGCCACGCCTGTTCGACGGTGCGCATTCGCCGGTGCTGGAACAGTTCCCGGCTTATATGGAACTCAAGCCGAGCCCCCAGCCGCGAGCCATCCTCGGCCAGTCGATCGACGTCACCGAAGCCGCGTGCGGTGTCGAACTCCCCCGGGTACCCGGCCGGAACATCGCCGTACTCGGCGGCGCGACCGCGGAGGCGTTGTCCATTATGGACTCCGCCGCTCGCTCGCTTTCCCGGCAAATGGAACTCGGGCAGGTCGAGTTTCTGTTGCATTGCCCCATCGTGGCGAGTTCCCCGGCAGTGTTGGACTTGAAGAGCCGACTGGAAGCCGAGGGGCACATCGCGACGCTCACCGAAGATCTTTCCACCGAGCTGGAATCGATCGTCGAATCGCTTTCCACCACGACGCCGCGCATCCTGCTGCTGTACGGCGTGGACGCCGCGTTGCCTTCGTTGGAGGCAAAGGCCGTCGGACAGTTGAAGAGCGGCCTCGACCATCTGCGCACGTTGCTGAAAAACGGCCCCGCGCATGGCGTACACACCATCGGCTGGTGGCGCAGCACCGCGCGCCTCAAGGACACTCTCGGCTTCGGCGGCACGGACGACATCGGCACCTGGGCCGCACTGGACGTTCAAGGGAATGACCTGTCACCGTTCGCCGCGGGTCAGGTCGTGCATTGGTCGCCGCGACCGGGCCGGGCGTTGTTCTTCGACCGCACCACGCACGGGGCACCGGAAGTCATCATCCCGTTCCAGCGCCCAGAAACCGAGCCGACCGCGGGAGGCACGCCGTGACCGAGGGAACCACCAGCCCCGCAATGCGGTACAAGGAAATCGTAGGCCTGGCCCGCGGTTCAGCGGACAGCCTGCGCGCGTGGGAACTGGCGCGAGCGGACGAAATCGAACGCCAACTGGCAGACGCGCACGCGGCGGTGGCTGCCGCGCAGGATCGGGAGGAGAAAACCCGAGAGCGCGCCAACCGGTGGTGGAAGATGGCGCTGCACAACGTTTCGCGGCTGAGTTTTGTAGAGGCGCTGGATGACCCGCAGCCGGTGACCACTGCTCGGCCGCAGTATTTGGACCGGTATTTGGAAGAGGTCAAGCCGAGTTATCAGGAACTGGTACAGGCGGTGCTGGGGCTTGGCTGGCGGGCTAAACGCTGACCGACGCCACTCGCGGGGGGGTTGGTGCCCTTGGCTGACGGAAGGCCGGAGATGTTCAGCTTCGACTGAAACCCAATCGGCCAGTCCGTTCTCCGAGTCAGGGTCGGGACGGCTCGGCTAGCTTCAAACGGCGCGGGAGGCGCGCCACTCACGGTCCGGATCACCAGGTCGACCCCGAAGTCAGGAGGTCGGCTTGGGACCGCGTGCAGCCGCCCAGAAGGTGTCGCACGCTTAGCCAATTCACTCTTTCGTCTTCTTCTGTCTGCATTTGCAGACACTTCTAATCGATGTAGCTATCGCCCGGAATCACGCCTGGGGCCGCCGAGCTCACGGAGACCTACGCAGGGAGAGGCGTACATCGTGACGACCACAGCGGCAGGCATCGCGGCAATCGTTGCCGGGTGCGCCGCACTGACAGGAAGCATCGCCCAGCCGCTCTTCAAGTGGCTGACGGTGAAGACCTTCGCGGCAAAAGCGCTGCCCCAGGATCTTCCCAAGATCGCCGAAGCTCTCCATCCACCCAGCCGAAAAAGCCGTGAGGGGAACCCCGAGAGAAGCCAAGTCCCTCAAAGTTCCCCTCACCGCCAACTACCTACGCCGTCCGGTGGAACCACCGGTCGAGCTGGTCCAGCACATCATTCGCGAAATCCGCGAACGGATTCCCCGCCGAAGGCCGGAACCGCACCACCTGCGGGTCATGATCGCTAGCCTGGTCAGCGAACTCCGCATTCACATGCACCACGTCATAATCCACCCCACGCGGTGCCGCCGACGCCAGAATATGGTCCAGCACCTGCGACTGACCCTCGTACACGTAGCTGTACCGCTCAGCCGGCGGCAGCGTCGAGATCAGGTCCTTCAACAACCCACCCGACGTCAGCTTCGCCAGCGCGGGCGAGAACTGGTAGTCGTTCAGGTCGCCGGCCACCACGACATTCGCCCGCGGGTCCGCGTTCAGCAACTGCGAGACGAATCCCTGCAGCACGGTCGCCTGCTTCTGCCGCTGCACCTCGGAACTGCGCGTCGGCGGCTGGTAGCGGCCGTGCGTCGGCTGGTCGCCGCCCTTCGAGTTGAAGTGGTTGGCCAGCATGAAAACCGTGCGGCCGCGGAATACGAACTCGCCCGCCAGCGGCTTGCGGCTGTCCTCCCACGCCTCGTTGCCCGGGTCGACCCGGCCCGGCGACTGGGTCAGGTGCGCCTTGCCGTGGTCGGAAACCACGCCCACCGAAGACGTCGGGCTGCCACCCGGACGATCCACAAAGGACACCCGCGAGGGGTTGAAGAGGAAGCCGACGCGGATGTTGCCGCCCGGTTGTCCGCCGTCCTCGTCGTTCACCGGGTCGATCTGCCGCCACTGGTACTGCGGGCCGCCGGCGGCGACGATCGCGTCGGTGAACTTCTTCAGCGTCGCGTCGGCGTCGACGGTTCCGTCATTGGTCGCGCCGCTGTTGTCCTGGATTTCCTCCAGGGTAACGATATCCGGCGTCGCGAGGTTATCGACGATGCCGTGCGCGAGCTGCGCGTATTTAGTGTCCGAATCGGACGGCGCGAGGTTCTCGACGTTGTACGTCGCCACCGAAAGCTCGCCCGGACGCTGCTTGCGCGTGGTTTCCTTCTGCAGCTTGTTGTCCTTGGCCGCACCCAGCTTCGACGCGAACAGCGTGTACCCGCCGAAGTTGCTGTACTCCACCGGGCCGGAGGTGACGCCGGTGAGCACGTCGCCGGTGTTGACCTTCGGCGTCGCCTGCTGCGAGGACGGAATGATCGACTGAATCTTCAGCACACCGGTGTTGATCTTGTCGTAGCCGAGGTAAACCGTGCCGCCGCGCGGAGTCGGGTTCTGCTGCGGTTTCGTGGTCACGTAAAGCTCGCCGTACTTGTTGCTCGGGCCGACCACCCGCGCGTCGGAAACCTGGACGATCTCGCTTTCGTGCGATTCCCAGAAGTCCAGCGCGTACTTCGACGGTTCGAGCGGCAACGGCTCGATGTTGCCGCCCGCGTTGGGAGCCAGCACATCCGGCACCTGGTCCGGCGTCAGCACGGTCGGGGCGGGCAGCGGGTTGCCCGAGGAGCCGACCGTCCACTGTGCACTCGTCAGCTCGGTGAGCGACTGGTAGTTCGAGGTCGCGGGCGCGTCCGGGTAGTACTCCTTGACCTTGCCCTGCGCGGTGACCGCGTCGCCGACCGCCACCGCCGGGGTCGTCGATCCGGTGAACACGAACAGGCCCTCGCTGGTGCGCGGGTCGCTGTCGGGATGCGGGTCGGTGATCCAGAACCCGCGCGCCGAGCCGAAGCTCCGCACCGCGGTGACAATGCCGGTGACGTCCTCGACCTGCTTGTCCTTGAACGGCGAAATCCGCGTCGTTCCCTGGATGTCGTGGATCTTCGCCGGAACACCCGGTTCGCCCGGCTGCGTGCCGGTGGTCTCGCCCTTGGTGTTGGTAGGCGTCGGGTCGCCGACGGCGAAGTCCGTGCTGTTGTCGTCGGTGTCGGCGAGCGTCGCGGCACGCGCGACCGAGGTCGTGTTCGACGCCGCGGCGGCCGGGTTTCCTTCGCGGACAACGGCATCGCCGAAGCCGACGAGGTCCTTGACGCGGCTGTCCGCCAAGCAATCCGCGGCGGTCTTGCAGGTCAGCGGCGCGCTGTCGGACACGAGCGCGACCGTCCCCGCGGTCGCGGACATCGCGATGCCCCCGGTCGCGTCGGGCGTCGGCAGCGCGACCGTGCCGCCGTTCCCCTTCCCCTCCGCGACGAGGTAGCGGCCCTTCGGCGCGACGGACCCGGCGAGCGGCGTGACCTGCCACTTGCTCGACGCGCTCGCCGAAGCGGGCAGGTACTGGACGCTGTACCCGTCGAGCGCGACCGGCGCGCCGCCGTGGTTGGCCAGCTCGATGAAGTCGTTGGTCAGCGTGGCGCCGGAATTGCCGCCACCGCCGTAGACCTCGGCGATCAGGGCGTCCGCGCTTGGCGCTGCCGAAGCGGGCGCGGCCAGTCCGCCCAGCGCGAGAGCAGCTGCGGAGACGGCAACCGCGCCTCTGGTCAGTCTTGCCCCACCGGCGCTGCGGCCCCCGGCGGGACGACGGGATATGGTCACCCTGAGTCCCCTCTGCATGTCAACGGTCGAGGCATCGTCCCCCGAACAAGCGAAGCAGAGGAAGACGAAAGGGCAACGATTCGTAACGAGCTGGAGGGATTTCCTCCTTTGGACGGGTTGACGCAATGATCACGCTCGTACTCGGCGGCGACGTCAACCTGCAGGGCCGCGCGAAGCCGGAAACGGCGTTCGACCCGTTGACCTCGCTGCTCACCGGCGCCGACGTGCGGTTCGTGAATCTCGAAGGACCGCTGTCCGGCTCGACCGGCATGGACATCCCGCACAAACCCAACTGGCGGCACTCGCCGCCGGAGATGGTCGCCGCGCTGACCGCCGCCGAGATCGACGTCGTGTCCGTAGCCAACAACGTCACCTACCCGCCGGCCGCGGCGATGGCGAGCCTCGCCGTGCTGGACCGCGCCGGAATCGCGCATTGCGGCGCGGGCGCGAACCTCGCCGAAGCGCACGCGCCGGCGGTCCTCGAACGACCCGGCGGCCGGATCGCGTTCCTCGCCTACACGTCGCTGTGCTGGCCCGTCGGGCAGGAAGCGACCGAGGACTCGCCGGGCGTCGCCGCGGCGGGCGCTTACACGTCGTACCAACCGGATCCGCGCGTCCTGGACGTCCCCGGCCGTCCGCCGATCGTGCACACCACGCCGGTCCGCCGCGACCTGGAGCTGCTGCTCGCCGACATCCGCCGCGCCCGCGCCGAGGCAGACCACGTCGTGGTGTCGATGCATTGGGGCCTCCCCGGCGACGAGCTGGCCGAATACCAGGTGACCTACGCGCACGCGATCATCGACGCCGGCGCCGACCTGGTCGTCGGACACGGACCGCACACCGTGCAGCCGGTCGAGGTGTATCGCGGCCGCCCGATCCTCTACAGCCTTGGCAACCTCGTCTTCGACTGGCCCGCCATGCGCGACCGGCACCGGGACGGCCTGCTCGCCGGCTGCGTCGTCGGCGAGCAGATGCGGGTCGAATTAGTGCCGATCCGCCGCGACGAAGACAACGAATGCGTACCGTTGACGGGAGACGACGCCGACGCGGCACTGCAGCGGTTCGTGGAGCTGTCCGCTCGCCGCGGCACCAAGGTGACGGTCAGTGATGGCTTCGCGACAGTCGAAGGACTTCGCGGCTAGACCGCTGGTCCCGCCGTCACCCGGACGGCGCATCTGCCTTAAATGCAGCTCAAGCCCGGGGTCGACTGGTACCGGGCGGGAGTACCTTACCGATGAGCGCGGAAACTGTGGCCCAGACCACTTTCGGGCCGCCCCGCCGCTCACGGGTAGCACCTCGCGGGGGAGGCGACACGGTCACGTGGGGGTTGACCGTCGTCGAGTGCGCAGGTGTCACCACCCGGGAAAACAGCCGCGGGCGCGGGACTTTCCGCTTCGCCCGCGACCGCGGCTCCACGGATTTGCCCCGGGGAAGCCTCGCGAGTGGCGAGGCGCCGCCTTGACCGTGCGGGGGAGCGCGGGAGGGGGAGGAAGGCGGCCCGCCTCGCCACTCGCGAGCATTAACCGCTGACGAGGGCCGTCGCGACCCCGTCGACCGCCCGCGCGCAACTCTCGCCGTGGGTGAGCGGCAGGTAGTGGCCCGCCCCCGGCACGATCTGCAGCGCCCCGTCCTGGCACGCAGCCAAAAACCGCCGCTCGCCGAGGCGGAAGTGGTCGTGGCGGCCGTTCAGCAGCAGTACCCGCCCCGGGTACCGGGCGAGGTCGGCGAGCGGGTCCATTCCGGCGGCCGCCTCCATCACGTCCGGGATGACTTCAGAGGCGATTCCCGCGGCGATGACCGGCTCGGCGACTTCCGCGGGGAGCACCCGGCGGAGGAGCCATGCGCTGAAGGAAGCGCCGTCGTCCGCGGCAGTCGCCAGCCCACGGCGCGCGAACCGGAATCCGCCGCGCAGCACCGAACTCGGCGGGAGCGAACATCCGGCTCCCACCAGGGAAACGACCCGCTCCGGATGCCGGGCCGCGGTCGCGATCGAGACGTAGCCGCCGAGCGAATGGCCCACCAGAACCGCGCGGCCGCCGACCTCGTCGATGGCTTCGGCGACCGCGTCGACCGCGCCGTCGAGAGTGAACTTCTCCCCGCGCCGCGTGCCGTGCCCAGGCAGGTCCGGCGCGGCGACTCGACCGCGGGCCAGGCGTTTCTGCTGCTGCCAGCACGCCCCGGACAACCGGATGCCGTGCACGAAAACCACCGGGAGCACGTCGCTCATGTCTCCGCCTTCCACCCAGGAATGCAACGGACCGTTGCATGGCACCGGTCTACCAAATGCAACGCACCGTTGCAAACCTGGCTAGGATCGAGTCATGGACTGGACCGCCACCCGCCCGCGCAAGGCGGACGCCATCTTCTCCGCGACCCTCGCGCTGCTGGCCGAACGCGGTTACGACGCACTGACGATCGAAGCGGTCGCCGCGCGGGCCGGGGTGCACAAGACGACGATCTACCGCACGTGGGCGACCAAGGACGAGGTCCTCGCCGACGCGCTCGTGCAGGCCCCGGAACTCGCCTTCGCGATTCCCGACACCGGTTCCCTGCGCGGCGATCTCCTCGAACTGGCGAAGCAGATCCACCGCCTGCTGTCCGATCCGGCAAACCGGCGCGTGATCACGGCCGTTGTCTCCGCGCTGCCGGACCGGCCCGCCACCGCCGAGGCCGCCGGACGGTTCTTCGCCGACCGCCTCGGCCGCGAGCAGGCCGTCTTCGACCGGGCTCACGACCGAGGCGAACTCGCCGACGCCGCGGATTCGGAGATGATCATGGATCTGCTGGGCGGAAACCTCTGGTTCCACACCCTGATCCGGGCGAAATCCGCCAACGCCGCCTATCTCGAGCGACTTGTCGACACCGTGCTCACCGGGGTGTCGTGAGCGGTCAGTACGGCCGGTCCCCGACGATCGCGACGCGCTCGGCGATCCGGACGTGCGGGTGGTAGTCGTTGACCGCGTAGTGCTGGGTCGCGCGGTTGTCCCAGAACGCCACCGAATCCGGCTGCCAGCGGAACCGCACCTGGAACTCCGGCGTGTGCGCCTGGAGGAACAGATACCGCAGCAGCCGGTCGCTTTCGGCGCGGTCGAGGCCGGTGATGTGCGTGGTGAACGCCTGGTTCACGAACAACGTCCGCCGTCCGGTCTCCGGATGGGTCCGCACCACCGGGTGCTCGACCGGCGGGTACGCGTCCTGCCACTGGGCCAGCAGGTCCGGGTCGGTGAACCGGTCGAAACCGGGGACGAAATCGTGCACCGCGGTGAGGCCGTCGATCCGCTCGCGGACGTCGGCGGGCAGGTTGTCGTAGGCGGCGGCCATGTCGGCCCACATCGTGTCGCCGCCGATCGGCGGGACCTCGACCAGCCGCAACACCGAACCGAGCGCCGGATTCGGCCGCCAGGTCACGTCGGTGTGCCAGATGTTTTCGTACCCGGGCATCCCGGCGGTGCGAGTGAACCGCACGACCTCGTCGGAATCTCCCCGCGCGATGAACGGGTTGGTCTCCAGTTCTCCCCAGTTCGCGGCGAACACGCGCTGCTGCTGCGACGTGATCCGCTGGTCGCGGAAGAACAGCACCTTCCACTCCAGCAACGCGCGGTTCAGCTCGGCACGCAACCGCGGCGACACGGGTGCGCCGAGGTCCACTCCGGAGATTTCCGCGCCGATCACCCGTCCGAGCGGACGCAGGGTGAAAAGCTCGTAGGGACGTTCTTCGACGCCGTCCGGAAGGCGGCGCAACACGCGCGGCCCTTCGAGGATCCCGTCGTCCGGGGTGACGGACGAGCGCAGGCGGGCAGGCAGGTCTACAGACATGGGGGTACTCCCGGAAGAATAGGTGAATTCGGCTACAGCAGCGGAAAATCGCCTACGCGGGAGGAGAGCCGAGACGACCGCGACGCCTCAGGAGAGCGGCCACGCCCTCGCCGTCCGACCGCGCCGGGGCACGGCCGGCTAGCGGCACTACCCGGTTCTCTGGCATGACTCCAATTCTGGCCGGGTTCGGTTGCGTGGGTCAAGGATCTCCACGATGTGGAATCGTCGCACGCCCGGCCGAGTGACCCGGGCGGCCTCGATGGGGTTAGATCTCTGGAGAGGGTGACGGGCCGCGGTTCGCGCTCTCCCGGAAGCGGAGGTCCCGATGGCAGGTTCGACGAGCGAGCGGCTCAACGCCGCCGCGGACGCGCTCGATCGAGCGGCTGCCGACGCGGACCGTGCCGCGGGCCGGTTCGCCGAAGCCCGTCTCGAATCGACGCCGTGGGGCATTTCCGCGCCCGCGCGGGAAATCGCCGCCCGGTGGGAGGCCGCGCTCGCCGCGCGGGACGTCGACGCGCGCATGCTCGGCGACGCGACGTCCGACCTCGCCGGCCAGCTGCGGATGGCCGCCCGCGGCCACCACCACCGCCCGACGATCGCGACGGCGCTGCTGAGTTGATGCCGTTCCTCCACCCGGCGCTGGAAAACGCGGCCGCCGGGCTGGCTTCCTTGAGTGCCGCGGCCGCCGCGATCGGCGCACCGGACCCGGTCGCCGCGCTGCGCCAGATCGACTGTTCCCCGCAGACGATCCGCGAATCCGCGCGCACGCTGTCGGGCGGGCGCGACGTGCTGGTGATGGCCCGGCTGGAGTTCGAACGCGGGGCGCACAGCGCGGAACGCAAATGGGGCGGCGAACCGGCCGCGCAGTTCCGGGGCAGCGCCGACGAACTGGACGCGCACTACCGGCAGGCCGCCGAGGCTGCCGCGCGGACAGCGTCGGTCGGCCTGGATCTGGCGGATTTGCTTGACCGGCTGGCAGATCAGACGGCGGCGCGAGTCATGCTGATCGCCGAAGGAGTGACCCCAGCGGCCGTCGCGCTGCTGGCGGGCGACCGATCCGCGGAGCCAGCGGTGCGGGAGGCGTGCGGGACCATCGCGGAAGCGGTCGCGCGCGGCGTCGCAACCATAGGAGAGGCAACGACTTTCCTCGACGCGTTCGGCACACCGGTGTTGCAGGAAGAGCATTAACGGGTCGCGGTCACGAATCCGCCGCGCGTGTGGTGCAGCGGCTCGCGTCCATATTGGACGGAAAGTTCCGCGACCGTAACGGTTTCCGGCCGCCAGCCGTGCTCGGCGAGCCAGTTCGGAGCGTCCCCCGCGAGACCGCCGCGCCAAAGCGCCGTCACCTCGCTGCCGAATTGACGCGCCCGTTCCAGCAGCCCGTCCTGATCACCGTCCGGCCGGTGTTCGAACGAAACCCGGCTGCCCGGCGCGGACAACTCGGTGACCGCCGTGAGCATCCGCTCCGCCTCGTCCCGGCTGAGGTAGACGAGGAGCCCCTCAGCGAGCCAAACGGTCGGCTGATCCGGGTCGAATCCGTTGTTTTTCAAGGCAGCGACCCAGTCGTCGCGCAGATCCACCGGAACCGTCGTGCGCTGGCACCGAGGCCGCGCGCCTTTTCCGGACAGCACGGTTTCCTTGAACGCGAGCACGTCCGGCAGATCGACCTCGAACACGCGCGCCCCGTCGGGCCAGTCGAGCCGGAACGCGCGAGCGTCGAGACCGGCCGCGAGAAGCACCGTCTGGGTCCCGCCGGAAACGAAGTCGTCAAAGAACCTGGTGCGGATCGCGACCTGGTGCGCGAACACCATCCCCAGCTCGTGGTGACGTTCCCGGCCCTCGAAGATCGCGCGGCCGGCGTGGAAGAACGCGCCCGCGTACGGATCGTCGAACAGCCGGTCCGGCCGCCCGCTCTCCAGCGCCCGAAGCCCAGCAACCCCAACCGCGGTCTTGCCGACCGGCGGAAGCTCCTCGCTCATGAGTCCACGCTACTTCGATATTGCCGCTTTGACGGCCGCGACCAGCTCCCGCACCTTCTTCCGGTCTGAGGAGCTGTAGTAGAACGTGCACAGATCGGCCTTGTCGCCGCCGGAAGCCGGGTTCTCGATCACCGCCGTCGACCCGCCGGTCACCTTGAACTTGAGACACCCCGGGCTGAACGCGCCGGGTTCGGTGTTGCTGACCCCGCTGATCCGGCTGACGGTGAAGCTGTGCCTCTTGTCCGCGCCGAACAGGCCGTCTTTGATCGCGGCCTTGATCGTCACCTGCTTGCCGCTGAACGTGAGCGAACGACGCCGGGCATAGATGTACAAAGCGCCACCTCCGGTGCGGGGACCAGCTACCGGAGGGTCAAACGAACGAACCCCGGCCGGAGTGCCCATAAAGGAAAGGCGACCGCCACGTCGGGGTCGGGGCGAAGCCCCTCCGGGGCGCAATGCCAGGAACTTGAGAGTCCTGGCAGGTGCGTTTCGAGTGTTTGCCAAGGTCGGCGGTGCGGCCGAGGCGGGATATGCGGGTCAGCGGTCAAGTATCGGTCAGATGGCCATCAATCAGGTATTTCGGTGTCGATGGCGTCGCTTGTGGACGGTCATCGGGCGAAATCAGCGCGACTTAAGTCTCAGGCATTGCCCTCCGGGCAGGGTCTAGGGGTTGTGCCCCAGAAACGAGGCGAGCGGTGGCGGTGGGATTTGAACCCACGGACGGGATTAACCGTCACACGATTTCGAGTTCCATTCCCGGTTGTTCAGGACAGTCCAGTCCGCTCGTTTGGCCTGTTCAGTGAGTTTCGCCGACCGGACGCGAACTGGCACGGACCCGCCTGGACTGAGACGAGGCGTCTTCTGCCGCAGTCGACGATCCACACCTGGTGCCGCCTGTGGGGGTGGTTGTGGAGGCGTCAGCAGTGGTTGAGCTCGACGCCTGGGAACACGACGCGCGGCCACGGATATGCCCAGGGGTTTCACCCGAACGGATGTTCGCAAAATGCAGCCAATCGAGCGA
Source organism: Amycolatopsis sp. A1MSW2902 (assembly GCF_017312175.1). Classification (NCBI taxonomy): domain Bacteria; kingdom Bacillati; phylum Actinomycetota; class Actinomycetes; order Pseudonocardiales; family Pseudonocardiaceae; genus Amycolatopsis; species Amycolatopsis sp. A1MSW2902. Next base: position 7,740,572 of record NZ_QJPO01000001.1, on the reverse strand, counting down.
ACAGGCGCGCAACCAAGCCTTAATGAACCACCGCTGAGCTGGTACGATAACCCACCGTAATTTCTCGATTACAGTCAGCGCACTGCATCAACATGTTACCTCAGCTGGGCGATGTAACTATCGACCGCCCACGCCGATGTATGTACTGTGTACTCACAACCACAGGAGGGCAGCATGACTCAGAGACCTGCCGCCGAACGTCCAACTCGCGATGAGCGGATCAACCTCCGCGCTACCACTCGCCAGGAGCAGCTGCTGCGCAGTGCCGCCGCGGCAACTGACAGGACCATGACGGAATTCATCTTGGACTCTGCTGTTACACAGGCGGAGCGAGTGATGTCCGATCGCCGCTGGTTCGTGCTCGACGAGGCCAGTTGGCAACGGTTCGAAGAGCTACTCGACATGCCCGTTCGCGATCTTCCGCGGTTGAGGAAGCTGTTTGCCGAGCCCTCGCCATTTGCCGACGAAGATGAGTAACGCAACCGGAAGAGCTGACGCTGCTCTTGCGAAGCCACAGCTCCCGCGCAAGCTCCAACGGACTGACGATGTTGCGGGCTTCCAGAGCGGTGCCGATGAGCTGGATACATGGTTGACAAAGTTTGCGTACACGAATCAAAAGTCCGACAGCGCGGTCACCTACGTGACCACAACGCAGGACGGCCGCGTTGTCGGCTACTACGCCATAACCGTTTCTGGGGTAAGCAAGCAGCATGTCCCAAATGTTGTTGCCGGCAACTCTCCACCAAAGGATATCCCTTGCATACTACTTGCCAGGCTGGCAGTCGACTGGGAGTACCAAGGCAAGGGAATCGGACGTCACCTTTTAAAGGACGCTATGGAGCGAGCTGTCGGACTTTCTGAGTCAGTAGGCATCAGGGCACTGCTCATTCACGCCCGGGACGAGGATGCTCGAAACTTCTACATGGCACAGGCCGAGTTCGTCGAGTCACCTTCCGATCCAATGCACCTGATGCTTTCAATGAAGGACATTTCTGCAAATCTCACTGCGCGACGTCACCTTTCAGGATCTTGAGCGCTTGAGCTATCCACTCTTGCGCATTAAACGATCCGGGCTCAAAGTCCTCGGATTCGCTAGCACTTTCGAGATCTTCTGGCTTCCATAACCAGAGGTCATCGTCAAAACCGGTCACATGAAGGCCTTCGACAACAACTAGGGCTTCTGCGCTCCTGCGCAGCCGCCAGAGCGCGGAAGCCTTATTTATTCTGAGCAGCTCAACGTTGACATTTTCAGGGTCAGCGAGGCATCGGCCAATAACATCAAGAGCCTCATCAGGAAGTACGGGAATAAGGGCAAATCCGAACATGCTGCGGGCTTCCGCAAGGGTCGGATACTTCCGAGTAATCTCCCGTAGCAGTTCGGAAGTTTGCTGCGCCCGACCGTTCTTTAGACTCTCCAGCACATGGGAAGACAATTGGTCAAAAGTCAGGTTCCCGAGCAGGTTCTCATGATCAAGCGGCGAAGATCCACGCGTTACAACAGCATCCACAACCGTTCCAACATGCGCCGGACGCTGGCGGAGAACCGATAATGGCACACCCGCTTCAATGGCAGTTGATTCTGGATTATTAGCATATCGGAGTTCCCAGTATAGGGACGTCCGCTGCCAATCGCTGTAGTGGGTGAGGGAAAACCTGTCGAGCAGCCATGCTACAGCCTCCTGGCCGCCGGGAAAGTTAAGGTCGTCTTCGCTAATCTTCGAGCGATCAGCTAGATCAGTATAGCGCCAAGAAACGATGTCTATGATCGGTGCTCGCTCAAGCCAGCCCGCGACTTTGTCGGCAAATAGTCCGATTCTCGCTTTTCGTATGCGTTCGAAAAGCGCGTCGCCCAACGATTCCGTTTCTGCAACATTGTCGACGACGTCGCCGGGATCGCTCTCAGCGATACACCGATCGAGCAAATCGGCCCAGGCGAGGGTCCTATCTGGAATAGAGTTCCTGCTCCCCGTAAGCGAAATTCCTGGCAACATTGCAGAGGCCAGTATCGCAGCGGAACGCTTGAACCTGTGTCGCAGACCAATTCTGACGATCGCATCAATTGATACCCCCGACTCTGCTATACGCGCGAGTGCCGAGGTGAGGAAAACGATCCTCTTGAATGGTCGGTCAAATCCCTGAAATGGGTCTGGCAATTCGTCAACTACAAGGCGGACGAGTGCGGAGAAGGTCCAACTGGCGTCTGGCTGCTCTTCGGCGTTGACAGCGGCCTGCACCCTGCTTCGCTGTACATCGAAAATTTGAGCCTTGATCCGCAGGTCTCTGTCTTCTTCCAGGCGAGCCGCGACGGTGCCACAGCGACATTGAGTGTCAACCGAGCCGCTCAGCGCATGCCCTGAGGCTGTACAAGCTTCGGCGTAGTGTCGCATAGCTCGGGCTACGAGGTCCTCGTCCAACTGTGTCCCCCCTGCGACGAGCACGGCCGGCTCCGCGCCGCGTCGTCCAAGTGCTGGTGCTGCTTGAAAAATCTGGACTAGGCGATCATCTCGCGCACAGCTCAGAACGTTACTTGCGTTATGCAAAATGTTGTACACACTGCGCCGACAAGGTGAGTCGTAGCGTCCGTGCAAGCGAAGTCGTCGATGCCGCGTGGTACGCCGACGACACAGAGGACGACGCGGAGGAGGGACCAGCCGGCACGCCAGTACCCGCCTAACAGGTACATATGAGACCAGAACTGAGACCACACAGCAGAACGCCGGGTGAACCCTCGCGGGCTACCCGGCGTTCTGCCTGGCTAGAGCGGTGGCGGTGGGATTTGAACCCACGGACGGGATTAACCGTCACACGATTTCGAGTCGTGCTCCTTCGGCCGCTCGGACACGCCACCGCCGAGAACAATACCGGACCCTCTTCGCGGCTTGCGGCGGGGTCTACTCGGCCCCCAGCCGGCGGTCCGCGAAGTACGCCTCGAGCAGGGCAGCGCAGTCGCTTTCGAGCACCCCGCCGTGGACTTCCGGCCGGTGGTTGAGGCGGCGGTCGCGCACGACGTCCCACAGCGACGACACCGCGCCCGTCTTGGGCTCCCAAGCCCCGAACACCAACCGCTCGACGCGGGCGAGCACGAGCGCGCCGGCGCACATCGTGCAGGGCTCCAGCGTGACCGCGAGCGTGCAGCCCTCCAGCCGCCAGCCGTCGCCGAACTCGCGGGCCGCCGCGCGCAGCGCGAGGATCTCCGCGTGCGCGGTGGGGTCAGCCAGCTCGACCCGCGCGTTGCGAGCCGCGGCCAGGGGGTGCCCGTCGGGGTCGAAGACGACCGCGCCGATGGGCACGTCGGCACCGGGGGCGCGGGCCGCGTCCAGCGCGGCCCGCACGGCCTCGGTGTCGTCCGGCCGTCTCAGAGCTGGTCCAGCAGTTTCGAGAACTCGGCCTCGAACCCGCACCGCTGGGCGATCATCTGGAGCTGTTCGTCCGGGTAGAGGTCGACCTCCCCGACGATCACCTCCAGTTCGCCGCCGGGCAGGCCGAGGTCGGCCAGGATCTCAAGGTCGCCCTCGGGCCAGACGGCGTCGTCGTCCTCGTCGGGCGGGTCGACGCGCAGGACGTCGAGGACGTCCGCCGCGATGTCGTAGTCGAGCGCCGCGGCGGCGTCCGACAGCAGCAGCGACGGACCCCTCGGGCTCGGCCGGACGATCACGAAGAACTCGTCGTCGACGGCCAGCAGGCCGAACGCCGCCCCGGTCGACCGGAGCTTGCCCAGCTCGGTGATCGCCGCATCCAGTTCTGTGAGCGCCGAGGAATCGAGCGCACTGCACCGCCACCGACCGTCTTCACGGACCACAGCTATCGCGAAGCCCGTGACCGGCTCTTGCACCGCCATGCGCACACCGTATTCCGCCTCGCTGGCGAACGCACGCACGGTGCGCCCGAAGCGTGCGAGGTGCCACTATCGAGCCATGACCGGACCCACCGACCTCCCCACCCTGCCCGGCAACCGGCACGCCGGGCTGCTCGACGCCGCGCGGCAGCTCCAGGACCGCACTGTCGAGCTTCGCCGCGCTGTGCACCGGCAGCCCGAACAGGGCTTGCAGCTGCCGCGCACCCAGGCGGCGATCCGCGCCGCGCTGGCCGACCTGCCGATCGAACTCACCGACGGCCGCTCCACGACGTCGCTCACCGGCGTCCTGCGCGGCGCCCGTCCCGGCCCGGCCGTGCTCCTGCGGGCGGACATGGACGCGCTGCCGCTCACCGAGGACACCGGCCTGGAGTTCTCGTCCGAGATCGACGGTTCGATGCACGCCTGCGGCCACGACACGCACGTCGCGATGCTCGCCTCCGCGGCACGGCTGCTGTCCGAGCGGGTCGACGACCTGGCCGGCTCGGTCGTGTTCATGTTCCAGCCCGGAGAGGAGGGCATGCACGGCGCGCGGCACATGATCCACGAGGGAGTGCTGGACGCGGCGGGCACGCGCGTCACGCGAGCCTTCGGCCTGCACACGATCGCCAACAGCCCGAGCGGCGTCCTGCAGGTGCGCGGCGGGCCGATGATGGCGTCGGCCGACACGTTCAGCGTCGAGGTCACCGGCCGCGGCGGCCACGGTTCCGCCCCGCACGACGCGATCGACCCCGTCCCCGCCGCGGCGGCGATGGTCAGCGCGATCCAGACGATGGTCACGCGCCGGATCAGCGTCTTCGACCCGGCGGTGGTCTCGGTGACCCGCATCCAGGCCGGGACGACGACGAACATCATCCCCGAGACGGCGGTGCTCGAGGGGACCATTCGCACCCTGTCGGAGTCGACGCGGTCCTTCATCCGCGAGGAACTGCCGAAGGTGTGCGAGGCGGTCGGAGCGGCCCACGGCTGCCGCGTGTCGGCCGGTGTGGACCCGGGCTACCCGACGACGGTCAACGACCCGGCAGTGGCAGCCGAGGTGTTGTCGCTGGGTGCGGAGGTGCTGGGCGAGGACAACGTCGAGGAGCTGACCACGCCGATCATGGGCGCGGAAGACTTCTCGTATGTCCTGCAACGGATTCCGGGCGCGTTCGCGTTCATCGGCGCCCGCGAGCCGGGAGCGGACCCGGCGACCACCGAGGACAACCACTCGAACCGGGTGAAGTTCCACGAACCGGCGATGGCCGCCGGGGTGGCCATGTACACGGCGTTCGCCTTGGACGCCCTGCGCTGAGGGTTTCGGCACGCCCCTATCGCTGGGGCGTGCCGACTCAGGCTGCTTGCGCGAGGAAGACGAACTCGCGTTCTGTTGAGGGCTTGCCGGAACGTGTACGTGATGCGAGATGAGGCGAGCGGCAGCCGCACGTCGGTGACCTCGACTCGCTTTGCCAGGCCAGGCCGCCCTTCAGCGCCGATCTAGGACGCATATCCCAAAGATCAGGACGATCGTCCTGGCTACTCGTGCTACCCTCCGACTGTCGAGACATCATATATCAGATCGGATCTGCTCGTGGCGTTCGAGAAACAGCGACAGCGGCTCGCCGGCGTGGTGGCGATCCCGGTGACTCCCTTCACCGCGGCCGGGGACGTGGACGCCGAGACGTACGAGCGGCTAGTCGAACGGCTCGTGCTGAGCGGCATCGAGGTCGTCACGCCGAACGGCAACACCGGCGAGTTCTACGCGCTCGAAGAGCAAGAAACGCGACAGTGTCTCGAAGTCACCACGAAGGCCGCGCGCGAGGCGAGCGTCCTCGCAGGCGTCGGCCATGACGTGCGTACAGCCGTGAAGGCCGCGAAGCACGCGCGCGCATCCGGAGCGGACATGGTGATGATCCACCAGCCCGTGCACCCGTACGTATCGCGCGCGGGCTGGATCGACTACCACCGCGCTATCGCGAACGAAGTGCCCGAACTCGGGGTTGTCCTGTACGTGCGCAACCCCGCCATCGAGGGTGCGGACCTGGCACAGCTCGCCGACGTCGCGCCGAACGTAATCGGCGTGAAGTACGCGGTGCCGGATCCGGTGCGCTTCCGCACTGTCGCGCGCGACGCGGGGTACGAGCGCTTCGTGTGGATCGCCGGTCTCGCCGAACTGTCCGCCCCCGGGTACTTCGCAGTCGGCGCGACCGGCTTCACCTCCGGCTTGGTGAACGTCGCGCCGCAGATCTCGCTCGACCTGTTCCGCCGTCTCCGCAACCACGACTTCGACGGCGCGATGGAAATCTGGGACCGCATCCGCCCATTCGAGGAGATGCGCGCCGCACACGGGAACGCCAACAACGTCAGCGTGGTCAAGGACGCCCTCTCGCAGCTCAGCCTGTGCCGCCCCGACGTACGGCCGCCGAGCAGGCTGCTGACCGCGGGCGAACGGGACCAGCTGTTCGGAATCCTGTCCGCGTGGGGGCTTTCGTAACGTCTCAGGCGAGCGCAGGCGGGAGGTCGAAAGCCGGGAAGACTTCCGAGCCGAAGGTGGTCACCTCCGCGACACGGCCGCCGTCGAGCCGCAGCGTCACCAGGCCGAAGGCCCGGAACTCGCCGACTGTGCGCGCGTACGTGGCGAGCGCGGGCAGACCGTTCGCGCGGGTCTCGACAACACGGAACTCGGCAGCGTCGCCACCACGCAATGCCGGTGCCCAGCCCGCGAGCACGGTGTCCCGCCCCGCGTACCAAGTCGGTTCCGACCCCATGTGCCCGCCAGCGCCGGGAGCGTGACTGCAACGCACGTCTTCGCGCAGCAGTTCAGCGAAGGCCGCTTCGTCGTGCTCTACGAGCGCCTTCACGTACTTCGCGACAACAGCGCGTTCCTCATCGCTCCCGGACGCAGACGCCCACTCCGTACGTCGTGTAGGCAGGTGCTCCTGCAACTCGGCCCGCGCGCGCAACACATTGCTGTTCACCGACGCAGGCGTTGTACCGAGCGCTGAAGCCGTCTCACGCGCGGACCAGCCGAGTACGTCGCGAAGCACCAACGCAGCACGCTGTCGCGGCGAAAGATGCTGAATGGCGGCGAGGAACGCCAACTCCACCGTCTCAAGCGCGACGACGACAGTGTCCGGCTGAAGCGCACTGTCGGGCGCAGGCTGCAGCCAGGGAACCGCGACGTCGGGACGCGGCGCGAGGTCGGAGTCGTGCGCAACCGGCAGATCGAGCATCGGCAGCTCGCGCGGGTGTGCTTCGAGGTGATCGAGGCACGCGTTGGTCGCGATCCGGTACAGCCACGCCCGCAGGCTCGCGCGGCCCGCGTACGTCGAACGGCCGCGCCACGCGCGCAGCAGAGTCTCCTGGACCAGGTCTTCCGCCTCGTCGAACGAGCCCAGCATCCGGTAGCAGTGCACCCGCAGCTCGTGCCGGTACGACTCGGTCTCGCTCGCGAAGTCCGTCATCTGTTCAACCATGTCCGATAAGACGGCGGATCCCCCGAAAACTCAGCAAAGCCCAGCTCAACCGGGGCGTGGCGGAAGTTACTCGCGCGTTAAGAACGCGTCAGCACGACCGCCCGGACCGTCAGGGGCCCGTTTCCGGGACGTTCCGGTCCGGGGTCGGCGCAGTGTGCTGGCGATGTTCGCCGCGATCGACATCGACCGGAGGTAACCGTGACGCTCAGCGAGCTGCTCCCGAGTCTCGGCTGCGAGGCCGCCGACCATCTGGAACCGGGACTCTGGCCGCAAGGCACGAAGCTCGGCGAAGGCGGTGAACTGCTCTTCGCCGGCGCGCCGGTCAGCCACCTGGCCGCGCGCTTCGGTACGCCCGCGTACCTCCTCGACGAGGAACAGGTGCGCGAAACAGCCCGCGCATACCGCCGTGCGCTGCCGGAGGCCGACGTCGCCTTCGCGAGCAAGGCGCTCTGTACGCGAGCAGTGTTGCGTTGGGTCGCTGAAGAAGGACTGTCGCTCGACACGTGCTCCGCTGGAGAGATCGCCGTCGCACGGGCTGTCGGTTTTCCCGCGGAGCGCATTCTGTTGCACGGCAACGCGAAGACACCGGAGGACCTGAAAGCCGCGCTGCAGTACGGCGTCGGTCGCATCGTCCTCGACTCTCTCGACGAAGTCGAACAGCTCGGCACGCTCGCGCATGGCGCACAACGCGTCCTTATCCGCGTCACGCCCGGCGTCAGCGGCGACACGCACGCCGCGATCACGACCGGCACCGAAGGACAGAAGTTCGGCTTCTCGCTACGCCCCGACGTACGCGACAACGTCGACCGCGCTGTCGCAGCAGTGCTTTCACAGCCAAGCCTGCAACTAACCGGACTGCACTGCCACATCGGCTCGCAAGTGTCCCGTGTGGACCGTTACGAGGAAGCCGCGCGGCGGATGGTCGAAGTGCTCGCCCGCATCCGCGACGTGTACGGAATCACGTTGCGCGACTTGGATCTCGGCGGCGGCCACGCCGTGCCGTACGCCGACCGCGAAGCGTCCTTCGACCTCGACGGGTACGCACGCCGCCTCCGCGTCGCGCTGAGCTACGAATGCTCGTCACACGACTTTCCCTTGCCACGCCTGACAATCGAGCCCGGCCGCGCGATCGTCGGACCGGCCGGAATCACCGTCTACCGCGTGTGCGCCGTGAAGCGCGGCGCGCGCACCTTCGTCGCTGTCGACGGCGGCATGAGCGACAACCCGCGCCCCGCGCTTTACGGCGCGCGCTACACCGCACGTCTCGTCGGCCGTCGCACGAAGGCCGCGCGTACGCCGATGACGGTGGTCGGACGACACTGCGAGTCCGGCGACGTACTGGCGGACATCTGTCTGCCCGACGACATCCACGTCGGCGATCTGTTGGCCGTGCCGTGCACCGGCGCGTACCACCACTCGCTGGCGTCGAACTACAACCTCGTCGGCCGCCCACCGCTCGTCGGCGTCCGCGACGGGCACGCGACGCTCCTCGTACGCCGCGAAACCGAAGAAGACCTGCTTCGCCGCTGCTAGCTTTCGATGGTCTGACCGCCGCGGGCAACGGCGCCGCGCGTCAGACGTCGACCGGCGAAGAAGTCACGGCAGGCGCGTTGCACGGCGAACATCAACGGAAAGCCCACAAGGATCGCCACGACACCGATCACCGCGACGCCGCCGATGCCGAACACAGTGGTCTCACCGGCGTCAGGCTTCGCGTACGCGATCGCCGCGAGCACCAGTACCGCCAGGAAGAACACGCCGCCGACGAAGGGCAGTAAGCCGCGAAGCAAGAAATTGCGCACGCTCGACCACAGCGTCCGGCGAAACACCCACACGCACGCGAGCGCCGTCACCGTGAACTCGATCGCGATCGTGAGCCCGACCGCGTCGACCGAATCCGCGAGGACGTTCCGGCTCCACAACGCCAGCAGCACGTACAAGGCGAGCGACACCAGCCCGAACGTCCAGGTGGTCACCGACGGCGTCTGGTACTTCGGATGCACGCGGCCGAACACCTTGGGCAGCGCGCCGTGGCTGGCCATCGACAGCGTGGTGCGCGCGGCGGGCATGATCGTCGCCTGGCTCGTGGCCGCGCCGCTGGTCAGCACCGACACGATCAGCAGCACCCCCATGACCTTGCCGAACCCGGACGTCCCGAACACCGCGCCGCCCAGCCCGGCGAGCACGTCCTCGGCGTTCGCCTCGTTGGCCAGCCCGATCCCGTGCTCGCCGACGCCCGCGAAGGCCAGCGCAGCGACGGTCACCAGCAGGTAGTTGAGCACCAGCAGCACGGTCGACAGGATCGCCGCCCGGCCCGGCGCGTGCCGCGGATCAGCCGATTCCTCGTTCACCGAAAGCGAACTCTCCCAGCCCCAGTAGATGAAGACCGCGAGCAGCACCGCCGACACCGCCGTCCCGACGCTCACTCCGCTCGGCCACAGCCAGTCCCACCGCGGCGTGGTCGCTTGCGGGCCCGCAGTGCCGCTGTAGACGCGCGTGAACGCTACGACGGAAAAGATCACCAGGACGGCGAGTTCGATGCCGAGGAGGATCCACTGCGCCCGCGCGGACACCTCGATGCCGCGGTAGCAGAGCCAGCAGAGCGCGAGCAGCCACGCACACCCGATCGCGGTCGTCGCCGCGCGGTTGTTCGCGAGGTCGTCTAGACCAAACAGCAGCAGCGTGTACCGGCCGGTCAGCGCGGATTGGCTGGACATCACCAGCAACTGCTCCACCAGGACGACCCAGCCGGTCATCCAGCCGACGCGACTGCCGAACGCGCGGGTGGCCCAGGTGAAGTTGGTGCCGCAATCGGGTTCGGCCGCATTCAGTTCCCGGAAGGCAAAAGCGACGAACAGCACCGGCACGAACGACAGGAGCACGAACGCGGCGGCTTTGAACCCCGTTCCGGCGAGCACGATGAACCCGAGCGTCGCGGCGATCGAGTAGGCCGGGGCGGTCGAAGACATCCCGATCACCGTCGAGGACACCATGCCCAGCGCGTTCGAACGGAGCCCCTTGGCCGGCACCACAGGCGCGGCGACGGCTTCGGTCATTGGAATATTCCTCCTCAAGATCGGCGGTTCGCGACCGTACCCGCTGTTTGCCGGAGCCAGAACGGGGCCCGCATGTCCGCCATCTGGAGAAGAAAACGGGAAAGGGTCTCCTGCTCTCCGGCTCCTGCCGATACGCTGCGCGTCTGACGAATCACATGCCGAAACACAGGGAGGGACGGCATGGGTGACGAAAACCGTACGAAAATCGAGGAACCGCGTGCTCCGAGAGCGCTAGACGGGACCGACCGGACGCTCATCACGCTGTTACAGGAAGACGGCAGGGCGTCCTTCACCGCACTGGCCAAGGCGGTGGGTCTTTCGGAGGGCGCGGTGCGGCAGCGAGTACAACGGCTGCTGCGAGAGGAAATGGTGCAGATAGTCGCCGTGACCTCACCAGAACACGTCGACCTGACCCGAAGGGCGATGGTCGGCATCACGGTGGACGGAGACGCCCGCGAAGTGGCCCAGCAACTGGCCAAGGTCGCCGACGTACACCAGGTGGCCCTCTGCTCAGGCCGCTTCGACCTGCTGGCAGAACTGCTCTGCCGCGACGACGACCACCTCCTGTCCGTACTCGGCGACGAGGTACGGCCCATCGCGGGCGTCGTCTCGACGGAGCTGTTCGTGTACCTGAAGCTCGCGAAACAGGACTATTCGTGGGGACGGCTCACCGCCTGATCCACGGTTTCGCGGCTGGGTGCTGGGCTGGGTTTCGCGGCTGGGTCTGCGGTCGGGTGTTGCGACTGGGCTCGCGGTCGGTGCTGGGCTGGGTCCGCGGTTGGGTTTCGGGCTGGGTTTCGCGGCTGGGCTCGCGGTCGGGTGCGGGGCTGGGTTTCGCGGTCGGGTCTCGCAGCTGAGCTCGTGTCGAGTGCGGAGCTGGGTCCGCGGCCGGGTTTCCCGGCTGGGTCCGCGGCCGGTTTCACGGTCGGGTTTCGCGGCTGGGTGCTGGCTGGGTTCATGGGCTGGCGTGCTCAGGCTGAGTTCTCGGTGGGGTTCTCGGTCTGAGGTGCCACTCACGCCTCCGGCGCGGCGGCGACTGGACTAGGCACCTGACTGGGCCCTTGAGCTGGGCTTTTGGCCTTGACTCGCGGGTTGGCGTACCCGGACCGGGTTCCTCGGGCGATGCCCTTGGGCTCCTTGGAGCCCTTGGGTCAGCGCGGTCGCCCCGGTACTCGAGCCACGCCTTTGCCCCGTCGGACCGGTTCAGGCTGACCCCTGGACTGGACCGGCTGCCCCTTGGACTGGACCACCTCGGTTCCGCGGCACGCTCTCCGTGTCCCGGCCCCGTTTGGCCGCTTCCGAGACTGACCAAGGCGGAACGTCCAGGCGTTGGGCACCGGCTCCGGAGTCCAGGTTCCAGCATCAGCGCTGGCCCCGGTTTCGGAATCCCGGCACGAACGCAGGCCCCGGCAACGAGCTCCACCCGAGCCATCCGCCCTGGCACCCGGCTACGGCCGAAACGCCAGTCCGGCACGGCTCCACTGCTGGCCCAGCAACGGCGCTGGCCAGCACGGGCTTCCCCCGTTCCAGCAACGACGCTGCCCAACGGGCGAAGCGGCCTGACCAGTTCCGGCAACGCAGCCGGTCCCGACAACAGTCCGGCTCGACCACCGGTTCCAGCACCCGCGCTGATCCCGGCAACGAACTCCAACCACGCCACCAGCACCTGGCAACGAGTTCCGAACCACCGATCAGCACGCCGAACCCACCAACGGGCACAAGCCACCGGCATCCGTGCCAACCAGGCAACTGAACTCCGACCCAGCACCGCCGCTGGTCCAGGAGCCCCAGCCCAGGCAACGGTCCAGCGCTGCCGCTGACCCGCCCACCGACGTTCCCTGCCCCAGTCCCCGGCAAGGGAACGCTCGCCCGCGGCAAGCCTCGTCCCACTCACCGGCACACCGCCGCCCTCGGCGAAATTCCCGGAACCAGCACCCACCCTGAACGAATTCCAACCGTTCCGATACTACTTCAAGATGACTATTACCCCGTTCCCCTATTAGACCGACTGGCCGAAGCCGTCAGTTTCGCCAATACCCCCGAACGGCCGCACCGGCAGAATGTGCCCACAGCGCAATCGAAATAACGCGTCAGAGATTCCCGATCGACACACCGCCAGCAAGCCGGTCGCGGATCCAATCCCCGGCCAGCACCCTCCGCAATTGCCGAGCAGCCAATCGGCACTGCTTATCAGCCCAGCAGAAATTCCCGCGGCGCCAGCGCCCGGTCGACCACGCGGGCCTCGCCGATCTCGCCGTAGAAGCTGCGCTCCACCTTGCCCCGGTACGACGACGCGCCGACCAGCCAACTGCCGCCCGGGTTGGCGAGGCCGATCGCCGGAGTCTTGGGGTTGCGCAGCAGCGGGCAGCCGTCGACGTAGAGCGTGCTGCGCCGTCCGTCGTTGACGACCGCGACGTGCCACCACTTCGCCAACGGCAGTTCGTGGCCCCAGTTGGTCGAAATCCCGTTCTGGTTCAACGGGAACACCGCCCACTGCAGTTCCGCACCGTCCGAGACGCTGAACGTCGCGGCCGATTCGTTGGGGTCGTCGCCGGACTTCCCGGCCGCGCCGCCGTTGCCGAGGCGCGCGAAGATGCCGCACCAGCCGTGGGTGCCGTCGCGGAAGTCTTCGGGCAGCCGGATGAACGCTTCGACGCTGTAGCCGCGTTGGAAGGTCAGGTTGTTCATAGGCGCGCTGTCGACGGTCTGGAGGTACGCACCGCGGCCAGGGTTGCGCGCGCCGTCGAAGCGAAGGCTCGCCCGCGACGGCTGGCGGGGCGAGAAATCCGCCGAGTAAGTCAACGCGTCAGGCCCGCTGCCCGGCACGGTCGCCCTGCGCAGATCGTTGCCGCGGCCGGTGAGGTCCTTGATCAGCGCGTTGTCCGGAACCGGAGCCCCCGCGCGGCCGCCCTCGAACCGCCAGTACGCGACGGTCCCCGGCACGAGCTGCGGTTTCACCGGACGGGCCGGCGGCACTGGAACGGGCGCGAAACCGGCGAACCGCTTGTCGAAATCGATGTCGATGCTGAAGTAGTCGACGTCGGTGCTGCGTTCGGCCTCGATGCGCTCGAGTTCGGTGAGGTCGCGCCGGCCGTCGAGCCACGGCGAGAAGGTGCGGACGTCGATCACACCGCGGGCGACGTCGAACTGGTACAGCCGGATCATGCCGCTGCCGCCGTAGTAGCGGTCCTGGTAGTTCGTGAGGTGCAGGTGCACGTCGTGGCCGGCGGCGTTGCGTTTCACCAGCCGGCTCGGCGGCCAGTAGTGACCGTTGAGGGTCAGGAAGATCTGGTCGCTTTCGTTGACGAACTCGTCCCAGACCTGCTTGCCGAAGTCCGACAGGAACGCCTTGCCCTGCTCGTCGGAGTTGACGAGTTCGTGGATCGTCAGGATCGCGGGCATCTTCGGATGCTGCGCGAGAACCTGCTTAGCCCACGCGAACCCGCCCGCAGACGGACGCCAGTCCATCGCGAGCACCAGCCATTCCCGGCCGGCGGCCCGGAACACGTGGTAGGTGTTGTAGCCGTCCTTCGAGGAACCGCGGAACGTCGGCGAATTCCGCTGCCGCTGCGGCCCGAACGCGTCGAGGTACGGCGTCCGGCCGCGCTGGTCGTCGGTGGAACCGTCGATGTCGTGGTTGCCCGCGAGCGTGCTGTACGGGAACCGGAACCGGTCGAGCACCTGGAACGACCGGCTGATGCCAGCGAACTCCTGGGCCTGCCCGTTCTGCGTCAGGTCGCCGAGGTGCGCGAGGAAGACAACGTTGTCGTCGTGCCCGTGACGCAGCAGGTACGACAACGAGGCGTCCACCGGCGTCGAGTCGCCCCGGTCCTCGTCGAACAAGTACTGGGTGTCCGGCATGACCGCGATCGTGAACCGCGGGCTGTCACCGTCCGGCCGCCGAGCGACACCGGGATCAGCCGCGGCGATCCCGTTCAGGCCAGGAAGCGCGGACACCGCCGCACCAGCGCCGAGGATTCCGGCACCGCGCAGGAAGTTCCGCCGTGAAGAGTCAGTCACGAGCAGGAAGCTACGGGCCGGTCCCGACCGCTACGGCAACAATTGCCGACGGCTCGATGAACAGCTTCGCCTCCCCGGCATTTCTGTCCTACGCAGGACAAACGGCAGTCTGCGCTGACGCCGCTCAGTGACCGTCGCGTCGCCTTTGGTCGCCGACCAGCATGCCCGGCACCGCAAACCAGAGCAGCCCGAACAGCAAGATCGCCATCCCGCCGACGAGCCCCATCGCAACCGGTCCGAAAGAGACCTTCGCGATCAGCGCGACAGTCACCGTGATCGCCGCAGCAAGACACCCGAACCCAACAAGCACGACCCGGTTGCCGACCCGCAGGATCTGCTCCCGCCGCCCAGTCCGGAACAGCATCCGGTGCCACGCCGCAGGCGCGATCAGCAACGCCGTCGCTGCGACGGTGAGCAGCACCGCGAGCAGATGCAGGGTCTTCTCGAACCCGCTGGCGTCGTGAAACCGGCCCGTGAAGACCACCGACAGCAGGAACCCGAACAGGATCTGCACGCCCGCCTGCGCGACCCGCAGCTCCTGCAGCAGCTCGCCGACGTTCCGCTGCAACATCTGGTTCCGCGTCTCGCCGGTGTGCTCGACGTCGTCACTGACGTCCGCCGATCCCTCGACATCCGCTGGCCTGGTGGCCTGCACCGGACCAGTCGCCTTCGCCAGTCGGCCGGGTTGCGCCGACTCGCTGGGCTTCGCCGATCCGGCGACCTGCGCCGATTCACCAGCCCGAGCTCGCCCGCTCGATTGCACCGGTCCGCCGCTGCCCGCCAGCCCTCCGCCGGTCGGTCCACTGCCAGCCAGTCCACCGTCGCCTGATCCGGCGGCGGTTGACCCGCCGCTGCCAGCCTGCCCGTTGGCGTCCGCCGGTCGACCGCTCTCCGACGCCCCACTGGTCTCGGCCGGTCCGCTGGCACCCGCCGACTCGTGATCGTCCGCACGACGGCCGTCAAACCCCATGGCGCTGTTCGGGTCGTCAGGCATGTCAGGCTCCACCGGTGCTCGCCAAAGCACCGCCGGGCAAGTCCGACGCTGCCACGGTGCCAAGTACCCACCGCGTCAATGCCCGAAAACTCACCACGCCAGCCGGGCGACCTTCACGTCCACCGCAACGACCTCCCAACTCCACCGGCTCGCTAGCCGCTCTCGTACACGGAGCGAGCCTCGAACCGCCCCAGCGCGCTTCAGAGCCTCACCGCGACGAGCATCAGCACCAGGATTGACCTCACCGTGGTGCATCCAGACAGCACTCCGCACCCGGCCTGACCTGCACCTCGTCTGGTCCGGACAGTGTACGAATCCGGCTGATCCCGACGCTGTCCCACCCGGCAACCCCACGCACCTCACGCCCGCAGAAAGCCGTCCCGAGATCCGGGCGACCTCCACACGTTCGAGTGGAGAACATGGCACGGCACACGCCGACTGGTTAGAGAAGTTTCATGCGTTTCCTCCCTAAATTCCTTTCTGCGGCCCTCGCCGCCGGTCTCTCCGTCACGAGCCTCTCGGCCACCTCCGCCGCAGCCACTCCAGCTACGGACTCTCCTCTGCACTTCACTGCTGCCCACGGCACATTCGCGGCGTACGTACCGGGCAGCCATGCCGTCACCTACCGTCCGGAGCTCGTGCCCGTCGGTGCCAAGGCGCACGTCTCCGCCCTGTCCGCCGATCGCGTCGGCACCACCACCGTGCTGGTGATCAGCGGCCTCCTGCCGCAGCACGAATACGGTGCACACGCGCACGTCAACTCCTGCGGCGCCACCGGTGACGCCGCGGGCGGGCACTTCCAGCACGTGCCGGACCCGGTGAAGCCTTCGGTGGATCCGGCCTACGCCAACCCGCGCAACGAGATCTGGCTCGACTTCACCACCAACCGCTCAGGCGTCGGTCATGCAACCTCCGTTGTCGACTGGACATTCGACGGACGACGGGCGAAGTCCGTGGTGATCCACGAAACCCACACCCACACCAACCCCGGGCACGCCGGCACCGCGGGTGGACGGCTGGCCTGCCTGGACGTCGGCTTCTGAAACAGGAGCTGCTCTCAGAACCCCCAGGACTTCTCCGGAACGATCCGGATCCGCACGGAGTAGTCGGCGTCGAAGGCAGCTGGATCGGCGAATCCGATGCCGGCGTAATGCCGCTGGTACTTCGCCAGGTAGCCAGGTGCTTCGGAGGCTTTGGCCTCGTCGACCTCCGCACGTCCGTTGACGACGATGATGCTCCCGCCGTGTTCGTCGCTGTTCAGGTGGAAACTCACCTCCGGATTGGCGGCGAGATGCCGGAGTTTGGCCGTGCCGGGCCGACTGAAGACCACGATGTCCTCGCCGTCGAGCACGAACCAGACCGGCCGCGGCGCGGGGCGTCCGCTGGGAGTCACCGTGGTGAGCCAGGCGACGGATTCGCCTGCGCGTTCAATGAGTTTCGGGTCGTGGGTGTAGGTCATGGTCGGATACCTCCTCGGTAGGTTTCCCAGGTAACCACGAGCCACCGACAGTTCTGCCCCGCCGGCCTTCGCGAGCCGTCTCAAGCCGCTTCCCGACACGGCTCAGTTTGTTGCCGCACAAGGAAAACCCCCGATCCGAGGTCAATCTCGTTTCCCCGGATCGGGGGACTTCTCGCAAGTTCAGCGCGACGCGACAACCCGCGCGTACCGGGCACCCGCCACAAGCAGGATCACACCGGCACCGAGGAACGCGCCCACGCGAGCCAACCCGTCCAGAGTGGCAAGGTCGAACAACACGAGCTTCGCGACGGCAGCGGCCACCAGCACCAGTCCGGTGATCCGCAACGCGACCACCTTGATCCCGCGCAGGAGAAGGACGAACGCCACCACCGTCCAGGAAACCGTGACGAGCGTGTGGCCGACCAGGAATCCGCCACGACCAGGGGCTACGAGCATGGACGCGGTGAGCACCAGCCCAGCAGCGCCGTAGAGCGCGCACAATCCGGCAGGCAGCCAAGGCGCAAGACTGGCCGACTTCACCACGTTGAGCTGAATTGCCGCCCACGGCAACGCAATCGAGGCAGCGAGCAGAAGGACAGCCGAGACCAGCGCGGTCAGGAGAAGATCTCGCGGATGCCAATTCGGGAGGATCAGCAGCGCCGGTGTCACGTCCGACCCGAGCGCGAACAGCCCGCCGATCACCGCGAAGACGAGAGAACCGCCTAGCGCGAAACGGTTTCGAGTGAACTTCGCCGCGAACGCGAGCACAACTGCCTCGCCAAGCAGGACAGCTCCGCCATCGAACTGCGTGACGGTCGCCTGCATCGCGGCGACAAGACCAGCGATCCCTGCGACAGTACCGGAATTCCCTCGAACGATGATCCAGGTCGCGATGAGCACGACCGCCGTTCCGCCCGCGAGAAGCACAGATTCCGGCCGGTGCAGCATCAGCGCGGCGACCAGGATCGGCAGCGGGGAAACAGCCAGGACGGACAGCGAGTAAGGCTCATTGTCGTTGCGCCGCAACGAGACCAGCCCTGCCGCCGCGCTGACCACGCCAGCGGCGATAACTGCCCACACCGGCAACGTGCGCAGTCCGGTACCGATCAACGCCGTTGTCAAGGGAGGAATGGCCGCAGTAAACGAAAGGGGCCACCATGACCGTCGAAGCTGGACAGGGACGGTCGCGATCTGGATCATGAGAAGGAACGTCACGAGTTCATCGGTGAAGCCCCGGGTGATCAGGGGCGCACACACTCCGCATCCTCCCACCACGGCAATCGCCAAGAGAGAGGAATCCCATTTGACCGCAAGCACAAGTCCGCCCACCGCGATCGCCAAGCCGACCGCGAGTCCGGCGGGAACCGGCAGGAAATCGTACAAGGAGGTGGCAGCGACAGTGTCGAGGTAGAGCGTCGCGATCCCAGTGGCGACAAGGGCGAATGCTCCCGTGCGCGCCGCCGGCTTGCGGTGCAGCCAAGCACCCGCGCCGACCAGGATCCCACCGAACGCAGCGCCGACCGCCACCCGCGGCAGCGGAGCGAGCCAGCCGCGCTGGATGGCCAAGATCAGCAGCAGAACGACCCCGAGCAACGTCACGGCACCGCCGACCCACGCCAGAAGGCGCGAACCCGCGCCTTCGCGGCCGAGTCGCTCACGAAGCGTCGGAGGCGGGATGTAGGGCGGCTGTCCGTATGGCAGCTGGCCATACGGCGGCTGTTGGGCGGTTGCCTGCGGGTGTCCTTGGGCGGACTGGTCGGCGGCGGGCTGTCCGTGGCCCGGGTGGGCGGCGAACTGTTCGGCTCCGGCATCGCCAGCGGCGGGTTGCCCGGTCCCGGGGTGCGGCGTCGACGGGTGGGTCGCGCCGGACATCGGCTGGGCGGAATACGGGGCTGCGTAAGGGTTGTACGGATAGTAGCCCGGGCGCGGGTAGTACGGCACCCCGTGCGCGGCCGAGTAGGCCGGGTACGCGTACGGGCCCTGCGCAGCTTGGTAGCCCGGGGCGGGCGAGTGGCCAGGAGCAGCCGGATAGCTGTGGCCAGGCGCAGGAGGTTGGCCCGGTCCGGCGGGGTGTCCCGACACGGCAGCATCGCCAGGTACGGCAAACGGGCTCGGCTCGGCATGGCGACCTGACGCGGACGGCTCGCCCGGCGCGGCGGTCTGGTCCGGCGCGGCGGCAGCCTGATCCGGCGCAGTAGCGGTTTGGCCCGGCCCGGCGGCTGCCTGATCCGGCGCAGTGGCGGCCTGGTCCGGTGCGGCGGGAGAGACTGCCTTGTCGACATGGCCCGGCGCGGCCGCCTGGTAGGAGCCGATGGCTGGCATGGCCGGAGAGTCGGAGCTGACGGGCTGAGTGTCGCCAGGCGGGTAGTCCGCCGGTGACGCCTCCGCAGTCCGCGCTGTCGGCTCGGCGTGGCCGCCCGGTTGGCCCGGCGTCGGCTGGGAGTCCGAGGGCGCGTCCAGAGCGGGCGCCTCGTCGGGCTGGTCGGTGGCCGGCTCGGGCTGGGGGCGCACCGCGCGGAGTTCCGCGCCTACGTGGGTCAGGCGGCGGCCGAGGTCGTCCAGTTCGCCGGCCAGGCGGTGGAGCGTTGCAGCTTCCGTGGTCATACCGGACAGCCTGGGCGAAACGGCACGATGATCGGATCCGTAGCACTACTCAAAGGCTGGACACGAGATGGTCTCGCGGCCACCGACCTGCCCGGATGCGTGTGCCGTACGTCACGGGCGACAATGGAAGAGTGACTGCCACGTTGAGCGCGCCCACGTTGAAGATCGGCCCCTACCAGGTCGATCCTCCCGTCGTGCTCGCTCCGATGGCGGGGATCACCAACGTGGCGTTCCGGCAGCTCTGCCAGGAGTACGGCGCTGGCATCTACGTGTGCGAGATGATCACCGCCCGCGCGGTCGTCGAGCGGCACCCCGGCACGATGCACATGATGACCTTCGGCGAGAACGAAAAGCCGAGGTCCATGCAGCTGTACGGGGTCGACCCGAAGACGATGGCCGAGGCGGTCCGGATCATCGTCGGCGAGGGGCTCGCGGACCACGTGGATTCGAACTTCGGCTGTCCGGTCGCGAAGGTGACGAGGAAGGGCGGCGGCGCGGCGTTGCCGTTCAAGCGGCGGCTGTTCGCGGACATCGTGCGCGAGTCGGCGAAGGCGGCGGCTGAGGGCGGCGTTCCGTTCACCGTGAAGTTCCGCGTCGGCATCGACGATGACCACCAGACCTTCCTCGACGCCGGGCGCATCGCCGAAGCCGAGGGTGCGGCTGCCGTCAGCTTGCACGCGCGCACGGCCGCGCAGCGCTACTCCGGTCAGGCCGACTGGTCGAAGATCGCGGCGCTGAAAGAGGCGGTCACCAGCATCCCGGTGCTGGGCAACGGCGACATCTTCAGCGCGGACGACGCACTCCGCATGGTCGCCGAGACCGGCTGCGACGGGGTGGTCGTCGGGCGCGGCTGCCTCGGCCGGCCGTGGCTGTTCGGCGAGCTGGAAGCCGCCTTCCAAGGTCGGGAGATTCCGGAGGGGCCGAACCTCGGCGAAGTCGCGCGCGTCCTGCGGCGGCACACGGAGCTGCTGATCGAGCACGACGGCCCGGACAAGGCCATGCGCGACATCCGCAAGCACATGGCCTGGTACCTCATGGGCTTCCCGGTCGGCTCCGAACTCCGCCGCGGCTTCGCGATGGTGACGAGCCTGAACCAGCTCGACGACCTGATCGCGCAGCTGGACCACGACGCCCCGTTCCCGAGCGCCGCGACCGGACCGCGCGGGCGGCAGGGCTCGCCGGGCAAGGTGACGCTCCCGCACGGCTGGCTCGACGACCCGGACGACGATTGCGTCCCCGAGGCCGAAGACATGCACTCCGGCGGCTGATCACGGCCGGGCCAGGGCGACGCCGAGCTTCATCGACATCTACCCGACGAGCGCTTGGAGCTCGATCACGGGTGTGCGCGCTCGGCGCGGAGTATTTCGTGCACGCAAACGGCAGCCAGCTGAGTCGAAAACTCACAGCTGACCTGCGCAGATAGCAACTGTCCCCAGGTTATCCACAACCCACTGTGGACAACCTGGGGACAACTTGGGTACAGCCGACTCAGGCGTCGATCTCCTGCGGCGCACCGCCGACAGTGATCTTGCGCGGCTGAGCCTTCTCGGCGACCGGAATGCGCAGCGTCAGCACGCCATCGACGTAGTCCGCGGCGATCCGCGTGGTGTCGAGCGTGTCGCCGAGGAACAGCTGGCGCGAGAACTTGCCGCGCGGCCGCTCGGACACCTGGACCTGTGCGTCCTCGACCGCGACCGGCGTGCGCTCGGCGCGGACGGTGAGCACGTTGCGCTCGACGCTCACGTCGATGGAATCGCGGGCGATCCCCGGGAGGTCGAACTGGATGACGTACTCGTCGCCGGCGCGGTAGGCGTCCATCGGAACGGAGCGCGGCGCGGTGCCCTGACCACCGAAGAACTGCTGGGTCAGACGGTCGAACTGGGCGAACGGGTCGGTGCGGATCAGCATTGTCGAATCCCCTTTCGGACAACTGCGGCCAGCTGCTGGGGCGCTGACCAAGCCTTGCAAAGTTGCCAACGTGCGACTCAACTTATTTGTTCCCGTGTAGATCACATCACAGAGCTGTCGCGAGACCGGCCAAAACTGTCGGTGCCGGTCCGTAGAGTGCGTCTCGTGATCGACCAGCTGACCATCCCGACCGACGCGGGATCCTTCGACGCCATCGCCGCCGGCCCTGAAGACGGCCGCCCCGTACTGCTGCTGCACGGCTTTCCCCAGGCCGCCGTGGAGTGGGAGCACCAGGTGGCGACACTCGGCGTGCTCGGCTACCGCGCGATCGCGCCGGATCAGCGCGGGTATTCGCCGGACGTGCGGCCCGAGCGCCCGGAGGAATACGGCATCACGACGCTGGTGTCCGATGTCGTCGCCATGGCCGACACGCTCGGCTGGAGCAAGTTCGACCTGGTCGGCCACGACTGGGGCGGCGCGGTCGCTTGGTGGACGGCCGACGAGCACCCAGAGCGCCTGCGCAGCGTCACCGTGGTGTCCACTCCGCACCCAGGCGCGCTCGCCGAGGCGATGCGGACGGACGAGGATCAGCACCTGCGGTCGGCCTACATGACGGAATGGCGCCAGACGCCCGCGACCGAGCGCCGCATGCTGGCCGACAACGCCAAGGCGCTGCGCGACATCTTCGACCGGCGCATCCCGCCGAGCAAGATCGACGAGTACGTGCAGCGGCTGTCCGAGCCAGGCGCGCTCACCGCGGCGCTGAACTGGTATCGAGCGGGCCGTCCAGGCGGGAAGATCGGCAAGGTCTCGGTGCCGGCGATGTACGTGTGGTCCACAGAGGACGTCGCCTTCGGTTCCACTGCCGCGCTCGACACAGCGAATTGGTGCACCGGGCCGTACCGGTTCGAGATGCTGGAGGAGGTGTCGCACTGGGTAGCGGAGGAAGCGCCGGAGGCATTGACCTCGCTGATCGTCGAGCATCTCGGCAGCCGGTGACACCGGGTTTCGCCTGCGTCGTCGTTCGGTTGGGTGTCCGATGGACGGGAGATTCGAGCGGTCCGTGAAGGCCTGACACTCGAATCGGGCGAAACGGCCACCCGGCTCGCGGTATCGGCCGGTTCGTGCGTGGTGTTCAGTATCCGGAGTGGACACCAGCACTGAAGCCGAAACCGAACGCGTCGTCTTCGTGACCGAGGACGGCGTGCCGACCGGGGAGACCGGGCCGAAGCTCGCCAGTCACCATGCGGAGACGCGGCTGCACCTCGCGTTCTCCTGCTACGTCCTGCGCCGTTCGGACAACGCCCTGCTGATCACTCAGCGAGCGCTGCACAAGAAGGTGTGGCCTGGTGTGTGGACCAACAGCGTGTGCGGTCACCCGGCTCCCGCCGAAGCGCTGGAGAGCGCCGTACGCCGGCGGGCTTCGTACGAGCTCGGACTCTCTGAGCTCGACGACCTTGAGTGCGTGCTGCCCACGTACCGCTACCGCACGCCGCCCTTCCAGGGGATCGTGGAGAACGAGTTCTGTCCGGTGTTCGCCGCCCGGACGGACGTCGATCCGCAGCCGAATCCGGAAGAAGTGGGCGGTTGGCGATGGATTTCCTGGGCCGATTACACACAGTGGATCACGGATCCGACGACTGACGCGAGTTACTGGGCACGTGATCAATTCACGCAGCTCAAGGACAAAAAGCCCTTCTCCGCGCTCTGAGCGAAGAAACTGCGCTGCGTGACATCAGCGGAAGTCCGTCGTCCACTTGAGCGAAATTCACCTTCGAACGTACCGATGACTCAAGCCACCGCTCCTTTACGACGAAAACGATGGAGTGGCGGAGGTCAGAGTGTCGGCGGACGACGAGCTCGGAACGGGGGAGACCGCGCCCGACTTGCTCACGTTGCACGAGTCCATCGCGGACCTGTTCGCGACGCGCGGCGACTGGCGGCGGGCCTACCGGCACCTGCGCTCCGCGCTCGACATCGCGCGGGCGGGCAGCCTGCGCGACCCGCTCACCTCGAGCTACAACCGCCGGTACCTCGACCAGCGGCTGCCTGAACTGCCCGCGGCGGTGGCCGTCGCACTGGTCGACCTCGATCGGTTCAAGTCCGTGAACGATACGTACGGTCACCTTCTCGGCGACCGCGTCCTCTGCCGCGTCGCCGATCTCCTGCAAGAGGGACTGCCCGCCGATGCGTTCTGCGCACGGTACGGCGGCGAGGAATTCGCTCTCGTCCTGCCGGGAATCGATCACCGGGGCGCCGTCCGGGTCGCCGACGCCGCACGCCGTCGGGTCGCCCGTCACCCCTGGTCAGAACTCCGGCCAGGCCTGCGGGTTACGATCAGCGTCGGCCTCGCACACGGCACCGAATCCGGGCCGCGTCAGCTCCATCGAGCCGACAATCTCCTTTACGCCGCGAAGCGGGCAGGACGCAACAAGGTCGCTTTCCACGACCGCGAGACCGCGCAGGTAATTACGCACTCTGAGTAACGCACGTCTGCGATTACTCCATTCACTGAACCCGATCTTCACCTGTTCGTCCGCTTCAGTGCGCCTTAGGGCGACGCATGGTGAAGAAATTCGCGGGAGGGTGTCGTCACGAACGGCGGGTATCCGTACGATAACGAAAAGCTCCCCCGGTACGACGAGTCCTGGGAGACCCGGCGAAGCCGCCGGGTGTTCAAAGGTAAGCCGCCCCAGCCTGGCGCCTGACGTGCGAGAGGAGACCGAGTGCCCGACGAGCGCAACACCCCCGGCACCGGTCGCCATTCCGACACCACGGCTCGCCCTCGCGGCGGACGTCGCCGTTCCATGGACACTCACGGCGGCATCAGCGTGTCCGACGTGGTCGCGCGGCACACTGGCGAACGACCCGCCTTCACCGAGGACCCCGGAACCCGGCATGCGGAACCGGTGAGCCGGCTCGCGGAACCGGGCACCCGCCGCGCAGAACCCGGCCGTCGCCGCGCGGATGCTGAGCGCCCGGAGCCAGGGCGTCGGCGAGCGGAGCCGGAAGCCGGTTTTCCGGGGACGAACGGCCGCGCTGGGTTGGCCGCCGAGCCGGGTCGACGGCGGGCGAATGGGCACGCCAACGAGATCGGCAGCAGGCATGCTGAGCCGGGAGACGGCTCGGATCTGGGCAGGCTCGCGAATGGGCAGGTCAACGGGGTTGGCGGGCGGCACGGCGAACCTGCGGAAGGCGACGCTGGGTCAGCCGGTGGACTAGCGAACGGGCATGTCAACGGGGGCGGCAACCGCCACGGTGAGGCGGCCGGTGGAGAAACCGGCTCGATCGGCAGAAGGGCCAAGCGGCACAGCGAGCCCGCGGACGACGCGCCAGTTGACGGACGCGCGAACGGGCACGTCAACGGAATCGGTGGGCGGCACGGTGAGCCTGCCGACGACGCCGCATCAGCTGGCGGGTGGGCCAACGGGGTCGGGAATCGGCATAGCGAACCAGCGGATGGCGACATCCCATCAACTGGCGGGCGGAGGAATGGGCACGCCAACGGAGCAGGCAGTCGGCACGGCGAACCTGCGGATGGCGACATCCCATCAACTGGCGGGCGGGCGAACGGGCACGCCAACGGAGCAGGGCCTGCGGACGGGGACATCGCGCCAACTGGCGGACGGGCGAACGGACACGCCAGCGAAGTCGGCAGCAGGCACGGCGACCCTGTCGGGAACGACGTTGATTCGGTCGGCAGGCGCGCGAACGGGCGCGGCAACCGACGTGGCGGAGCCGCAGAAGACGTTGCCGGATCGGCTGGCGGAAATGGGCGGGTCAATGGTCTCGGTGGTGTCGGCAATCGGCACAGCCGCGAGGTAGCTGACGGTCCCGAGCGCACCGGAGTTGGCGGACCGGCGGATGACGTACCCGCGCTGGGGAGCCCGAACGGAAGTGGTGACCGGCGCAGTGGCGACGCTGGGCTTTCTGGCGGACGTCGGGGCGGTTCGGACGTCGACAGCGGTGCCGGGCCTGCGCGAGTGGGTGGGCGGGCGCTTTTTGGCGGAGTGGTGCCGGACGGCGTCGGCGACCCGGATGGTTCTGGCAGGCGGCGGGAGCAGGTCGAGTCGGGGGAAGGGCTTGGCGAAAGTGGCTACCCGGTGCCTGGTGGTCGGCGGGCTCGGCCAGGCGACGGTCGCGGGGAGACCCGGCATGCCGCGCCGGATTCTGAGCTTGGTGACTCTCGGCCTGGTCGTCGCGGTGGACTGCAGGCCGAGGACGTAGCTGGCCGTCGCGGAGGGCCCGGCGGGGCGAGGGCGACGGGGGCTGGTGGGCCTGGAGCTCCGTCGGTGGAATCGCACGATGGGGCGGGCGAACCGCGGGGGCGTCGTGCGGTCGAGTCTGGGCAGGGGCCGGTAGGCGGGCAGCCTGGGAGTGCCGAGGTTGCCTCTCCGGAGCTGGAGGCGCGACCGCGGCGTCGGCGGGCGGATGGGCTTCCGCCTCGGCCTCGGCAAGGGGGCGGCGTTCCGGTTTCGCCGGAGCCGCCTGGGCCTCGGCGTCCGCACGGTGCGGAGAGCGCGCCTGGACGGGCTGAAGCGGACTCGCCTGGGCTGGAATTGGACCGGCCAGATTCCGCGGGGCCTGCAGCGCAGCGGAGGTCCGCCGAGCAAGGGCGGCGGATAGCTGACTCGGCGGCGCTTCCGATCGAACCCGACGGGCAGCGAGCGCCGGGGCAGGACTCTGGCGGGCATCGGGTACCTGGGCCGGAATCGGGCGGGCCGCGAAGGCCTGGTCCGCCGAGGCGACGGGCGGCTGGGCCGGAAGTTGCCGGACTGCCGATGGCTGGGCCTGAGGCGGCGCTGCCGATCGAACCTGACGGGCCGCGCGCGGCTGGGCAGGACTCCGGTGGACACCGAGTGCCGGGGCCGAACACACCTCGTCGACGGGCGGCGGGTCCTGGACCAGCCGGGCGGCGACCCGGCCTCGACGGCGTGCCTGGCGGGGCGGAACCCGAGGACGAACTTGAGCGGACGCAGCTGAGTCCGGCGCTTGAGCCGGATCGGGTGCGGGGCCAGCAGGCTGATCCTGGGCGCAACGGACAGGCTCCGCGGCGTGGGCGAGGTGGCGCGCCCGACGGGCCGGGGTTGGTTGCGGCTCAGGGGCTTGAGCAGACCCAGCTCAGCCCTGCGCTGGACGGTGACGACGCCGGTCCCGGACGTTCGCGTCGGCCGGAACGTCCGCGGCGCGGGCCTGCGCCGGATGGCGGCCGGAGCGCGGCTCAGGGGGCTGAGCGGACTCAGCTCGGCCCGGTGCCGGATGGTGGTCGGAACGCAGCGCAGGGCCTTGAGCGGACTCAGCTCAGCCCCGCGCTGGACGGCGGCCGCGGTGCAATGCTGGACGGCCGCCGGAACGCGGCTCAGCGGCCTGAACAGACCCCGATCGGCCCCGGGCCGGATGGTGGCCGGAACGCGGCACAAGGTCTTGAGCGGACTCCGCTCAGCCCCGCACTGGACGGCGGCCGCGTCGCAGCGCTAGAGGGCGGCCGGAACGCAGCACAGGGTCCGGAACGAACTCAACTCAACCCCGCGCTGGACGGTGGCCGCAGCACAGCCCAAGGCCCGGAACGGACCCAGCTCAACCCGGCCCGCGACGGTCGCGGCGCAGGAGCACAAGGCCCTCAGCAAGAGGGCATCCGAAACAAGGCCCAAGACCCCGAACGAACCCAACTCAGCCCCGCCCTCGACGGTGATCTGGACAGCGAACGTCCGCAGCGCGGCCGTCCCCGTCGCCGACCCGTGCCGAATGGTCGGCCGCAGGGTGGTCCGGAGGTCGAGCGGACCCAGCTCAGCCCAGCCGTAGACGGAAAGCAGCCGCTCGCAGCGGATCGGACGCAGTTCACCCCGGTAAAGGGGATCGGGCTCGGCACCGTAGCGGCCGAGGACGCCGAGCAGACGCAGCTCAGTCCGGCGGCCAAACCCGCCGTTGATCCGGAGCGTACTCAGCTGAGTCAGGCCGTCGAGGGGCCGAATGGCAAGCGGCCTCGGCGGACCCCGGCTCGGCCTGCCGCGGCGGTTCGGGCGGAGATGGATCCGCTCACCATGACCGACGAGATGGAGGCGATCGACGAGGCGACTCAGTACCGTCGCAAGATCGATCACAGTCTCGCTCGGTTCTCCGCCGCGCATGATGACGCCGCCGCTGAGGAAGCGAAGCGTCGGGAGCGGCGGGAGCGGCTCACTACCCGGTCGATGGCTTTGTTCGAGCAGACTCGGACTGCGTTGCAGCGGGTGGTATTGCTCGACAAGGAAGAGGAAGAAGAGCAGCCTGCCGAAAAGCCGGAGCAGACTCGGCTTCAGGAGAAGAAGCAGCGGCATACCGCGCGCAACGTTCGGATCGGGCGTATTGCGTTGATCGTGGTTGTCGCGCTCATCTTCATCGGCACGGGCGTCGCGTGGGGTGCGGTTACCTGGTTTGACGCTAAATTCGCTCAGGTGTCCGCGCTGGACGAAAACTCCTCAGACATCCAGAACGCCGACGCGCAGGCCAACGACGAGAACTTCCTCATGGTCGGCTCCGATTCCCGCGACGGCGCATCGTCTGAGGAGAATGTCGGGGACGCGTCCAATATCCCGGGCGCGCGGTCGGACACGGTGATGGTGGCGCACGTTCCCGCGGACCGGAAGCGGGTCGTGGTCGTTTCGTTCCCGCGAGACCTGGAAATCGACCGGCCGGATTGCAACCGGTGGGATCCGGCGAAATCGCAGACTACCGACGAGGTCGTGCGCGAGCAGAAGATCGCCAAGCTCAATACTGCCTACGCGGTCGGCGGCCCGCAATGCATGACGAAGGTGATCCAGAAAATCACCGGGCTGCGGATCAACCACTTCGTCGGCATCGATTTCAACGGGTTCAAGGAAATGGTCGACGCGGTGCACGGGGTGACCGTGCACAACGAGAAGCCGATCGTCGACACCACGCTCGGCAAGGTGCTGCTCGAAACCGGCGACGTGACCATTACCGGCGACCAGGCACTGAGTTACGTGCGCGCCCGGCACGTCGTCGGCGACCCGACCTCCGACTACGGCCGGATCAAGCGGCAGCAGGCGTTCATCGGGGCACTGCTGAAGAAAGTCATGTCTTCGGATGTCGTGCTGGATCCCGGGAAACTGTCCGGATTCATCACCGCGTTCGCGCACGCCACGTTCGGCGACAACCTCGGCGTGCAGCAGATGATGACGCTCGCGCAATCGATGCGCGGGCTCGATCCGGCCAACATCAACTTCCTGACCGTGCCCACCGTCGGCCTGCCGAACAAGCGCGGCAACGAAGTTCTGGTCCAGGAAAAGACCAAGAGCCTCTTCGACGCGTTGCGCGACAACACTCCGCTGCCGGGCAACCAGCCCGCCGGGACCGCGGCCAGCGCGCCGCCCGCGAACGCCGGTTCCGGCAAAACCGCCAACACCGGCTGAGCACTCCGGATTCGTTAGACGGGGTTCATACGCGGTTCACCCAGCGATGCGGTATTCGGACAGTCCACGTCGTAGGGTGTGGTCATGCGTGAGGCCTACCATGTCGAACTCGATCAGCTCGCCGTAAACCTGGCCGCGATGTCGGTCCAGGTTGCCGACGCCATGGAGCGGGCCACCAAAGCACTGCTGGAGGTCGACCTCGGCCTCGCCGAGCAGGTGATCAGCGACGACGCGAAGGTCGACGACGCGCGCGCCGAATGCGAGGAGCAGGCGTACGCGCTGCTGGCGCTGCAGGCCCCGGTCGCGACCGATCTGCGCACCGTGCTCGCCGCCATCCACGCGGCGGAAAGCCTGGAGCGCATGGGAGATCTCGCGCTGCACGTCGCCAAGGCCGCCCGCCGCCGCCACCCGGACCCGGTGCTGCCGGAGGCGGTCAAGCCCTACTTCGCCGAGATGGGCCGGGCCGCGGTGAAGCTCGCCCGCCAGGTCGAGGCGATCATCAAGACCAAGGACGTGTCCGCGGCCAAGGACCTCGAGGCTGAGGACGACCAGGTCGACGACCTGCACCGGCACCTGTTCACCGTGCTGATGGACCGCGAATGGCCGCACGGCGTCGCCTCCGCGGTCGACGTCACGCTGCTCGGCCGCTTCTACGAGCGCTACGCCGACCACGCGGTGTCCGTCGCCAAGCGGATGATTTTCGTGGTCACCGGCCGGATGCCCGGCTACGGCACCGACGACGAAGACCTGACTATCTGAGCCACCACAGCGAAACCGCCGCCCGGCCGTACAAGCGGGGCGGCGGTTTTTTTAGTGCGCGGAAAACAAAACGGCCGCCCTGGCCGGAAAACCAGGGCGGCCGTCCACAGTGGAATCAGCCGAAGCGGCCCGAGATGTAGTCCTCGGTGGCCTTCTCGTCCGGGTTGGAGAAGATCTTCTCCGTGTCGTTCAGCTCGATCAGCCGGCCGGGCTGGCCGACGCCGGCCAGGTTGAAGAACGCGGTCTGGTCCGAAACCCGCGCCGCCTGCTGCATGTTGTGCGTCACGATGACGATCGTGTAGTCCTTCTTCAGCTCGCCGATCAGGTCCTCGATCGCGAGCGTCGAGATCGGGTCCAGCGCCGAACAAGGCTCGTCCATCAGCAGCACGTCCGGCTGCACCGCGATCGCCCGCGCGATGCAGAGCCGCTGCTGCTGACCGCCGGAAAGGCCGCCGCCCGGCTTGTTCAGCCGGTCCTTGACCTCGTTCCACAGGTTCGCGCCGCGCAGCGCGCGCTCGGCGACCTCGTCGAGCTGCTTGCGGCTCTTCACCCCGCCGAGGCGGAGCCCGGCCACCACATTGTCCTTAATGGACATCGTGGGGAACGGGTTCGGCCGCTGGAACACCATGCCGATGGTGCGGCGCACCTGCACCGGGTCCACTGCCGACGCGTAGATGTCCTCCCCGTCCAGCAGCACCTGGCCGTCGACGCGCGCGCCGGGAATGACCTCGTGCATCCGGTTCAGCGTGCGCAGCACGGTCGACTTGCCGCAACCCGACGGTCCGATGAACGCGGTCACGTTCCGCGGCGGGACGTTCAGCGTGACGCTGTCCACCGCGTGGAACTTGCCGTAGTAGATGTCCAGGTCTTTGACGTCGATTCGCTTGGCCATGACTCACTTCTTCTTCGGGGCGACGATGCGGGAAAGGACCGTGGCGAGCAGGTTGATCACGGCGATGATGAGCACCAGGGTGAGCGCGGCTCCCCAGATCCGGTCGAAGCCGACGCTGCCGGGGTCCATCGAGTTGGTGGCGCGTTCGTTGTTCATCACCAACGGAAGCGACGCCTGCTCCCCGCTGAAGATGTTCCAGTTGACGTAGGACGTGTACCCGACGAGCACCAGCAGCGGCGCGGTTTCGCCCATCACGCGGGCGAGCGCCATCATGATGCCGCCGAGAATGCCCGACAGCGCGGTCGGAAGCACGATCTTCATGATCGTCTTCCACTTCGGAACGCCCAGCGCGTAAGAGGCCTCGCGCAGGTCGTCCGGCACGATCCGCAGCATTTCCTCCGCGGAGCGCACGACCACCGGAATCATCAGCAGCACCAAGGCGAGCGACACCGCGAACCCGCTGCGCGGCAGGCCGAGCGTGGTGACCCACAGCGCGTAAATGAACAGCGCGGCCACAATGGACGGAACACCGGAGAGGATGTCCACCATGAACGTGGTGGCCTTGGCCAGCTTGCCGCGGCCGTACTCGACGAGGTAAATCGCGACCAGCAGGCCGATCGGCACCGAGATGACCGCGCACACCAGACCCTGCAGCAGGGTGCCGATGATCGCGTGCAGCACGCCGCCGCCGACCTCGTCGCCGAGCACCGAACCGAAGTCCTGGCCCCACCAGTTGGTGTACGGGATCCGCTTGATCCCGTTGGCGATCACCGTGTACAGCACCCACACCAGCGGGATCACGGCAATCAGGAACGACAGCCACACCAGCACGGTGGCCACGCCGTTCTTGACCTTGCGGACCGCGCTCACCTGCTGGAAAGCCGGTGTCGTCGCGGGTCGTTCGAGGGTGGTCGACACGGTCACTCCCCCTTCTTGCCGACGATCGAGCGGGCGGCGAAGTTGACCAGGAACGTCAGCACGAACAGCACCAGGCCGGCCGCGATGTAGGCGCCGGCCGAGGTCGGGTTGTTGAACTCGCTGTAGTTCTGGGCGATCTTCGACGCGAACGTCGCGCCGCCGTCGAAGAGGCTCCAGTCGAAGTTGCGTCCCTGCGGGATCAGCAGAATCACCGCCAGCGCAATGGTTTCACCGAGCGCGCGGCCGAGACCGAGCATCGACGCGCCGACGAAACCGGCCTTGCCGAACGGCAGCACCGTGGTGCGGATGACCTCCCAGCGCGTGGCCCCGAGCGCGAGCGCGCCCTCGACCTGCGCGGTCGGCGTGCGCTCGAAAACCTCGCGGGTCAGCGACGTGATGATCGGCAGGATCATCACCGCCAGCACGATTCCGGCGGTGAAAATGGTGCCGCGCACGTTCGGCGCGATGTTGCCCGGCGCGAAAATCGGAATCCACGAGAAGGTGCTGTTGACCCACTCGGAAAACGGTTCGATCGCGGGCGCGAACACGAGAATGCCCCACAGGCCGAAAATGATCGACGGCACCGCGGCGAGCAGATCCACGACGTAGGCGAACGGCCGGGCCAGCTTCGCGGGCGCGTACTGGGTGAGGAACAGCGCGATGCCCAGCGAGATCGGCATCGCGATGATCAGCGCCACCAGCGAGGTCGCCACGGTGACCTCGGCGAGGTCGGCGATGCCGAACGCCATGTTCGCCGGGTCGTTCGTCGACCACCCGTGGTTGAACAGGAAGTTGACCTTGTCCGCCTTCAGCGCCGGAATCGCCTGGACGACCAGGAAAATCCCGATCAAGGCGATCAGGGCGACGACGAAGATCCCGGCCCCGGTGGTCAGGTTCTGGAAGATGCGGTCACCGGCTCGCACCTTCGTCGGCTTCTTCCGCGCGGGCGGCGCTTCCGGCGCCGGCGCGGGTGGCTTGTCCGAAATCGGATCCTCCGGGAACGCTCGGGCGGACGACGAACGCCCACCGGGGTCGCCGGTGGGCGTTCGCGTCGAGGATTGGTCGCTCATCGACAGTCTCTAGTCAGCCTTCGTACCAGCTAGGTAGTCGCTCAGGAAATTTCCTTGACGGCCTTCAGCACCTTGTCCTGGAGGCTCTGCGGGATCGGCACGTAGCCCTTCGCCGACAGCGGCTGCTGGCCCTCGGTGGCGGCCACCGTCAGGAACGCCTTGACGGCCTTCGCGACGTCCGGGTTCGAGTACTTGGAGCACACGATCTCGTACGTGGTCAGCAGCAGCGGGTAGGCGCCCGGCACGTTGCTGGAGTAGATGCCGTTGAGGTCCATCGCCAGGTCGTTGGTGCCCGGGTGGTAGAACTTCGCGGCGTCCAGCGACTTGGCCACGTTCTGCGCGTTCAGCTCGACGCCGCCGGAGCCGCTGTCGATCTTGGCCGGGGTGACGCCGTCCTTGGCGAACGCGCTCTCCACGTAGGTGATCGAGCCGTCGGCGCCCTTGACGGTGCTCGCGACACCGTTCGAGCCCTGCGCACCGTTGCCGACGCCGCCGTTGAACTTCTTGCCCGCACCCTGGGTCCAGACGTCCTTGGCAGCCGCGCCGAGGTACTTCTGGAAGTTGTCGGTGGTGCCCGACTCCTCCGAGCGGGAGACGACCTGGATCGGCTTGTCCGGCAGGTTCAGGCTCTCGTTGCCCTTGACCGCCTTGATGGCCGGGTCGTTCCAGTTCTTGATGCCGCCGTTGAAGATCTTGGCGATGACCTGCGGGGTCAGCGTCAGGTTGTCCACGCCGGACAGGTGGTAGCCGACCGCGATCGGGCCGACGACCAGCGGGATGTTCAGCGCGGGCGAACCGCAGCGCTTGGTGGCGGCCTCGAGGTCGGCGTCCTTGATCGGCGAGTCCGAACCGCCGAAGTCGACCTGGTTGGCGTTGAACTGCTTGACGCCCGCGCCGGAGCCGGTGCCGTTGTAGTTCACCTTCTGGCCGTTGCACTTCTTGTTGTAGGCCTGGTTGAACACCTCGATGGCGTTCTTCTGGGCCGTCGAGCCCTCAGCGGAAAGCGGGCTCTTGCCCCCGCAGTCGACCTGGGCGGTTCCGGTGGCGGCGGGAGCGGCGGAGTTCGAGCCCGAGCCGCTGCTCGACGCCGAAGGGTCGGAGCCACAAGCGGCGAGGACGAGCGCGGCGCTCGCCACGATGCCGACGGCACCCAGGGGCCGCATGATCTTCACTGCATTTCCTCCACTCGGAGATGTGCCTTTTTGAATCCGGTCGGGATTGGCGGCGAGTGAGCCGCACCGGAACCGGACACTAGGCAGCCTCGGTGGACGGCCGTCCTTGGTTGCATGAACGGGAGGTGAACAAGTCACCGTTTGTGAGCAGGACTACTACCCCGAACGGGTGCCGTGGCCTGCTCGTGACCTGCCAGTACGCAGAAAGTAACACGGGTCACCGGTCGGGTCGACCGTGATCACTCACCGTACTGAACGTCGGTCTCGAAACGCTGGAACCCCAGCTTGTTGTACACAGCCAAAGCCGCGGCGTTGTCGCCCTCGACGTAGAGGATCACCCTCGGTAGTCCCCGAGAGCGCAGGTAGCGGAGTCCGGCCAAGGTCAGCGCCTTGCCGAGCCCACTACCCTGAGTAGCAGGATCGACGCCGACCACGTAGACCTCCCCGACCGGGTCTCCGTCGAACCGGCCGGGAACCGGGTCGTGCACCTTCGTCCAGTGGAAGCCGGCGATCTCGCCGTTCTCGTTCTCCGCGAGGAAGAAGCCCGCCGGGTCGAACCAGGCCTGGAGTTCCTCGGCGCGCACCTCGGCGGCGGTCAGCGCGCCCTGTTCCGGATGCCAGTCGAACGCGCGCGCGTTGAGCGCGACCATCGCGTCCTCGTCCTGCCCGGGAACGAAGGTGCGCAGCCGGAAACCGTTGCGCAGCACCGGTTCCGGCCAGTCCGCGTCGGCAACGTCGACGTGCAGAATCAGCAACTCGCGCTGCCTGCCGAGGCCGAGTTTCGCCGCGATCGCCGCCGCACCGGGGTGATCGCCGTGCGCCCACACGCGCAAACCCTTGTCGGCGCGCTCGACTACCGCCTGCGCGAGCGCGGTGCCGACGCCACGACGCCGGAAATCCGGGTGCACGAAAAGCTCCGCGACCTGATGGCCGTGGGAATCGCCTTCGGTGTCAAGGTGGACGTATCCCGCGGGCTCGCCGTCGAAGCGGGCGAGGAGATGCAGCCC
This sequence comes from Amycolatopsis sp. A1MSW2902, assembly GCF_017312175.1. Classification (NCBI taxonomy): domain Bacteria; kingdom Bacillati; phylum Actinomycetota; class Actinomycetes; order Pseudonocardiales; family Pseudonocardiaceae; genus Amycolatopsis; species Amycolatopsis sp. A1MSW2902. Next base: position 7,705,996 of record NZ_QJPO01000001.1, on the reverse strand, counting down.
GCCTTCGAATTCGCGCGGCAACGGTCCGGCCGGGTCGACCTCGGGACGTCCGTCAGTCGCTTTGACCGCGAGCAGCACTTCGCGCACCGCGTCGTCGGGATCGGTCGTCCAGTCGCCAAGGTCGATAGCCACAAACCGACCTTACCGGCGAATGTCAGCGGGAGGTCAGCTCCGAAGCGTCGGCCGGAACGGCGACAACCGGCTTCGCACCCTTCGCCGGCCGCTCGAACTTGTAGCCGACGTTTCGCACGGTGCCGATCATCTGCTCGTGCTCGGGACCGAGCTTCGCGCGAAGCCGCCGTACGTGGACATCGACCGTGCGCGTGCCGCCGAAGAAGTCGTAACCCCACACTTCCTGCAGCAGCTGCGCGCGAGTGAACACGCGACCGGCGTGCTGGGCGAGGTACTTAAGGAGCTCGAACTCCTTGTACGTCAGCTCAAGCGTGCGACGGCGCAGCTTCGCCGTGTACGTCGCTTCGTCAATGACAAGGTCGCCTACGCGCAGTTCGGCGTCTGCCTGCAGACCGATGCCGTCGCGAGTGGTGGCCAGCCGCAGTCGTGCATCGACCTCTGCGGGACCAGCGGTGGGCAGCAGGATGTCGTCCGTACGCCATTCGGCGTTGACCGCGACCAGACCGCCTTCGCCGACCACCGCGATGACCGGCGTGCCCGATTCGTCCTCCGCGCCCTTCAACAGACGGCACAGGCTCTTCGCGGACGCGAGGTCGCTGCGCGCGTCGAGAAGGATGACGTCCCGGTGACCCGCGTCGAGAAGGGCCGTCACTTCCGGCTCGCGTACGCGTACGGTGTGCGGCAGCAGGTCCAGCGCAGGTAGTACGGAGGTAGCGTCGAGTTCCCCCGTCAGCACCAGCAGGTCCAAGCTCATGATCCGCACCGCCTTCAGATTCGTCGCCTCGAACGTGGCGTCGGTCGGTGCTAAGTGAGAATAGCGGGTGAACACCCCGGCACCTAGCTCGTGCTGGATCGATCACACCTGGTCTAACGGCCGGAGCGTGACCCGCACCACGACGAAATCCACCCGAACAGGAGAACCGAGGCGATGGCGAGCAGGCCCGTGACCCGGGACGACCGACCGGCCCCTAACCCCGGCGGCGGCCGCCGCGGCAGGCGCGTGCGGCGGTGGCTCATCGTGCTGGGAGTGCTGGTGCTCCTGCTGGTCGGTGCGGATTTCGGAGCGGCGGCCTTCGCCGAGCACACGATCTCGCAGAAGGCCCGCGCACAGCTCGGGCTGAGCGACGATCCGTCGGTCACCATCCACGGCTTCCCGTTCACCGTGCAGGCGCTCTCCGGTGACTACAGTCACATCACCGTTTCCGCGGACGGCGTGCCGGTCGGCAGCGAACTGCGCGACCTGCGCGTGAGCGCCGAACTCGAGGACGTCATCGCGCCGCTGTCGGACCTCACGTCCGGCAACACCAAGGCGGTGAAGATCGGCAAGCTCACCGGCGCGGTGACGATCAAGGCGTCCGACCTCGCCCGGGTCTCGCCGCTGAACAAGATCCAGAACCTGAAGATCGAGCAGTCGACCCAGGCGTACGTGAAGTACGGCGACACCGAGCAGGGCAAGCAGCCGGACCCGACGCCGACCAACGCCGACGGCGAACCGGCCGACGGCACCAGCGCGGGCGTGCGGATCTCCGGCGACGTGCAGGTGGCCGGGCAGAAGGTGGAGATCTTCTGCTTCGCGCTGATCCAGCTCAAGGAGAAGACGATCTCGATCGTGCCTTACCGGTTGCAGTTCGGGAATGACCAGAGCACCACGATCGTTCCGGAAGCTGTGCAGAAAGCTCTGCTGCCGAACTTCCGGGCCAGCATTTCGACGACCCGGCTGCCGCTGTCGGTCACCCCGACCGCGGTCCGCGTGGACAGCGGTTCGGTGACCATCAAGGGCGAAGCGCACGACGTGAACTTCGCCGACCTGTCCACCAACCACGGAGGCTGATCCCGGTGACCGGAGTGTGGGTGCTGCTGGCGACGCTGGTCGTCGCGACGGCCGCTGGCCTGGTCCTGCGCGCCCGCAACGGCCGGATCCGCGCGGCCAAACCGGCGGCGCAGACCCGGACGCTCCCCGCTCCGGTCACCGAGGCCCTTGATCCGCAATCCGCCGTCACCCTGGTGCAGATCTCCACCACGTTCTGCACCCCGTGCCGGCACACGCGGGCGATTCTCTCGTCGCTCGCGGAGAAGACCGACGGCCTGCACCACGTCGACCTGGACGTCACCGAACGTCCCGAGGTCGCGCAGGCATTGTCGGTGCTCAGCACGCCGACCACGCTCGCGCTGGACCCGGAAGGCCGGGAACTGCTGCGCGTGGGCGGCGTGCCCAAGGGCCCGGAGCTGCTGGAAGCGCTCCGCCCGCACCTCGCCGCCGCTACGCGCTGACCTCCGCCTGGCTGCTGCGCCGCGCTCCCGCATCGCTGAACCGCCCCCAAAGTGGCGTTCGGTGCGTCCCACGCACCCAATGCGGCATCCGGTGCAGCTGACGCACCCAATGCCACATTGGGGAAGCGTCCGCCCCCGCGGTCCGCGGCGGTTGATTCTCAGGATCCGGACCTCGTCCCAAGGAATGAACATGGTTCCGGGAGCGAGCGAGCCTGGGTACCCTCCCCCTGTGGACGAGCTGCCCATCACCCTCCTGACGCAGCGCCGCGCGGTCGATTTCTGCCGCGTGCGCAGCAGCTTGTGTCTGCCGTTTTCCGGTCGGCGCTGAAGCACGTCTCGCGCCGTCTCGCAGCTCTGCCCGTCTTCGCCGCGTGCGCTCGCACGCCCTTCCCCTCGCACTGAGCAGGAGGAACCCATGTCCGCCGGACCGGCCGTAGACCCGCGAGGTCCCAGGTTCGCCGCGATCGTGACCACGGTGGTGCTCGCCGTCGTGCTGATCACGCAGTGGTGGCCGTTGCTCGCACTGCAGACCGTGGTCTTCGCGATCGGTGCGTTCGTCGGGCTCAAGCCCGCGCCGTACTCGGTGCTGTACCGGCTCGCGATCGCGCCGCGGCTCGGGCCGCCGACCGAACGCGAGGACGCCGCCCCGCTGCGGTTCGCGCAGGCGGTCGGGTTCGTGTTCGCGCTCGTCGGCACGATCGGCTTCGCGGCCGGAGTGACGCCGCTCGGCGTCGTCGCGACCGCGTTCGCGCTCTTCGCCGCGTTCCTCAACGCGGCGTTCAACTACTGCCTCGGGTGCCAGATGTACCTGCTGATCAAGCGTTTCAGCCCCGCGCGGGCGTCCTCGTAAACCCAACCAAGAAAGAGAGCCAGCTTCCATGAGCCGAGAAGACGTCCTGGTCACCACCCAGTGGGCCGAGGAAAACCTGGACACCCCGGGCGTGGTGTTCGCCGAGGTCGACGAGGACACGACCGCCTACGACAACGGGCACATCCGCGGCGCGGTGAAGCTCGACTGGCGCAACGACCTCCAGGACGGCGTCCGCCGCGACTTCGTCAACAAGGAGGGCTTCGAGAAGCTCCTGTCGGAGAAGGGCATCTCGAACGACGACCGCGTGATCCTCTACGGCGGCAACAACAACTGGTTCGCCGCCTACGCGTACTGGTACTTCAAGCTCTACGGCCACGAGAACGTGCAGCTGCTCGACGGCGGCCGCAAGAAGTGGGAGCTCGACGGCCGCGAGCTGAACTCCGACGAGGTCAAGCGCGAGGCCACCAACTACAAGGCCAAGGACCAGGACCTGTCGCTGCGCGCGTTCCGCGACGAGGTCGTCCAGTCGATCGGCTCGAAGAACTACATCGACGTGCGCTCGCCGGACGAGTTCTCCGGCAAGCTGCTCGCCCCGGCGCACCTGCCGCAGGAGCAGTCGCAGGTGCCGGGCCACATCCCGGGCGCGCTGAACGTGCCGTGGGCGAAGGTCGCCAACGAGGACGGCACCTTCAAGTCCGAGCAGGAGATCAAGGACCTCTACGCCGAGGCGGGCTACGACGAGGGCAAGCCGACCATCGCGTACTGCCGCATCGGCGAGCGTTCGTCGATCGCCTGGTTCGCCCTGCACGAGCTGCTCGGCCAGGAAGACGTGAAGAACTACGACGGTTCGTGGACGGAATACGGTTCGCTGGTCGGCGTTCCGGTCGAGTTGGGAGCTAAGTGATGGCAGACGGCTGCAGCGCACCGGCACAGGTCGCGACCCCGGCGGACTTCGACACCAACGGCCAGGTTGTCCTGGCGGGCAAGGTCACCGGCACCGAGGGACCGGTCGGCGGCGCGTTCGTCCGGCTGCTCGACGGCGGCGGCGACTTCGCCGGCGAGGTCGTGTCCTCGGCGGACGGCGACTTCCGGTTTTACGCGGCCGAGGGTTCCTGGACGGTGCGCGCACTGCACCGCACGGGCAACGGCGAGGCCAACGTCACCGCGGAAGGCCCTGGCCTGCACCAGCTGGCCATTTCGGTTGCCTGACAACGCTTTTCCGCAGGAGGGCCCCTCGGTTTCCGAGGGGCCCTTCCTCGTGTCCGGGACGCTTGACCTCAAGTCGGCTTGAGGACCCAAGCTCGCGAGTGTGTCCGAAACGAAAACCATTACGCGGAGCCCGCTGCTGGCCACCGCCGTGTTCCTCGGCAGCTTCATGGCGTTGCTCGACGCGAGCGTCGTGAGTGTCGCGCTGCCGACCATCCAACGCGAGCTGCACGCTGAATTCACTGACCTGCAATGGATTGTGGACGGGTACACCGTCGCGCTCGCCGCGTTGATGCTCACCGGCGGCACGCTCGGCGACCGGTACGGCCGCAAGCGGATCTACCTCGGCGGGCTCGCCGTGTTCACGCTCGCCTCGCTGGGCTGCGGCCTCGCCCCGACGCTCACGCTTCTCGTCGCCGCGCGCGTCGTGCAAGGCGCGGCGGCCGCGGCGGTCATCCCGGGCGGCATCGCGCTCCTGGCGCACGCGTATCCAGAGCCGCGCGAACGAGCCCGGATGCTGGGGGCGTGGGGCGGTGTGGCCGGATGCGCGCTGGTCATCGGCCCGCTTATCGGCGGACCGATCACCGACGCGCTCGGCTGGCCCACGATCTTCCTGATCAACCTGCCGATCGGGATCGTCGCAGTGCTCGCCGGTCGCCGGGGTCTCGACGAATCGTCCGATCCGGCGCACGGCGCGCTGGATCTGCTCGGACAACTGCTCGGCGCGTTGTGGATCGGGGCGTTCACCTACGCCGTGATCGCGTCCGACGCGGTGGTCGCGATGGTCGGCGCACTGGGCCTGGTCGCGTTCATCGTCGTGGAACTGCGCGCCCCGCATCCGATGCTGCCGATCCGGCTGTTCGGCAAGTTCCGGTTCTCCGCCTCGATCTTCACCTCGTTCGTCCTCGGTTTTGCCTGCTACCCGCTGCCGGTGCTGCTCGCCGTGTACCTGCAGCAGGCGTGGGGCAGCACCGCCTCGACCACCGGGCTGCAGATGCTGCCGTACGTCGTCGCCAACGCCGTTCTCGCGTTCTTCTCCGGACGGCTCGCCGGCCGGTTCACCGCGGAACGCGTGCTGCCGATCGGTCTCGCCATCACCGCGACGGGAAGTTTCGCCTTCCTGCTGGTAGCCCCGACGAGCCCGTATTGGCTGCTCAGCGTGCCGCTGACGCTGTCCGGCGTCGGGCTCGGCCTGAGCATCACCCCGACCAACGTCGTCGGCCTCGCCGGGCTTCCGGTGCAACGCACGGGCACCGCGGCCGGCACGGTGAACGCCGCGCGACAGGTCGGGATGGCGCTCGGCGTGGCCGCGCTCGGGGCGCTTCTCGATCACGGGAGCACGCTCACGACCGGGCTGCGGACCGCGATGGCGGTGGCTGGCTCGGCACTGCTGGCGGTGACCGTCCTCACCGCCGCGACCCTGCGCAGCGCTAGATGAGCCGGGGCGGACTATTGTCCTCGCTGTGGAGACCTTGTTTACGACCCTGTTGATCATCGCGGGCATCGCCACCGTGTGGTTCGCGGTCTACGTCGTCTACCGGCTGTACGCCGACCAGCGCTGATCAGCATGACGAGTGGCGACGAAGCCATCGCAGCAGCCGAGGAGCGGGCCGCCAGCACGCGCGACCGCAACCTGCCGTTGTGGGACGACCTGCCGATCCCGAACGACACGGCGAACCTGCGCGAGGGCCCGAACCTGAACGACGCGTGCCTCGCTCTGCTGCCGCTCGTCGGCGTCTGGCGCGGCGAGGGCGAGATCGACTACCCGACGATCGACGGGCCGATCAAGTTCGCCCAGCAGCTGACCGTCTCCCACGACGGCCGCCCGTTCCTGTTCCACGAGGCGCGCTCGTGGCTGCTGAACGAGGACGGCAGCGTGCTGCGGCCCGCCGCCCGCGAAACCGGGTTCTGGCGGCCGCAGGAGGACGACACCATCGAGCTGCTGCTCACGCACAGCTCCGGCATCGTCGAGCTGTACTACGGCAAACCGCGCAGCCAGACGTCCTGGGAGCTCGGCACCGACGCGGTCATCCGCACCGCGACGGCCAAGGAGGTCACCGGTGCGCAGCGGCTGTACGGCCTGGTGAACGGCGACCTCGGGTACGTCGAGGAGCGCGCGATGGTCGGCCAGGAAATGCAGCCGCACGCCTCCGCGCTGCTGCGCCGCGTGGTGGGCTGAGGCTCCGGGAGACGCCGTGCGCTGGCGGCGGTACGGCGAACACGCCGCCCTGCTCGACTGCGCCTCGCTCGAGGAGATGAGCGCGGCCCGGGCGACCCTCATCGAAGCCGCGCTCGACGGCGTCGAGGAGATCGTGCCCGGGGCGCGCACCCTGCTCGTGGTCGCGTCCACGAGTGCGCTGGAAGCCGCACGTTCCTTGCTGGCTTCGGCCGATCTGGACCATCCGCCTGCCGGGGACGGCCGCGAAGTCGTTTTGGACGTGCAGTACTCCGGCGAGGACCTCTCCCTGGTCGCCGAGGACGCGGGCCTCAGCGTGGAAGAGGCCATCGCTCTCCACACCAGCGCGGTCTACACGGTCGCGTTCACGGGTTTCGCGCCCGGTTTCGGTTATCTCGCCGGGCTTCCCGCTGAACTCCAGCAGCCGCGGCTCAGCTCGCCACGCACCCGCGTCCCCGCCGGTTCAGTGGCTATAGCCGACGAGTACACCGGCGTCTATCCGCGGGAATCCCCTGGTGGCTGGCGGCTGATCGGGCACACCGAGGCGACGCTTTTCGATCCCTCCGCCGAGCAACCTGCGCTGTTCACGCCCGGTCTCCGGGTGCGGTTCCGGAGCGTGTGATGCGCGCGCTGGAGATCGTCTCGCCCGGTTCGCTGGCTTTGGTGCAAGACCTCGGCCGTCCCGGTTACGCACATCTGGGCGTCCCACCGTCGGGTGCTCTTGACGTCGCCGCGCTACGGCTCGGCAACCGGCTGGTCGGTAATCCCGAGGACGCCGCCGGGATCGAATCCCTGCTGGGCGGGCTCACCGTCCGGGCGACGGCTTCGTGCACCGCCGCGGTGACCGGACCGCCGGTCGAGGTGTCCGTGGACGGACGGGAAACCGGCTCGCACACGCCGATTCCGTTGCGGCCAGGCCAAGAACTGACGATCGGCCGACCTGCGACTGGCCTGCGCTGCTACCTGACGGTGTCCGGCGGCATCGCGGTGGCACCGGTGTTGGGAAGCCGGTCGACTGATGTCCTATCTGGACTCGGCCCGTCGCCGATGGAAGCTGGCACTACGGTCCCGCTCGGCCCTGTCACCGGTGTCCCGTCCGGTGCCGACGTGGTCGCCGCCTCGCCCGCGCCGCCCCACTTGGCGGTGCGAGTTTTGCTTGGCCCGCGCGACGACTGGTTCGCCGACGCGGCGAGCGCACTCAACGCACAGTGGACGGTTACCGAGGAATCCAACCGAGTGGGGGTCCGCCTGGACGGGCCGCCGCTACGTCGAGTGTCCACTTCGGAGTTGCCGAGCGAGGGCGTGCTGACCGGCGCGATTCAGGTCCCGCCGAACGGATTGCCGCTAGTCTTCCTCTCCGATCACCCGACCACGGGCGGTTATCCGGTGATCGCGGTCGTGAGACGGGAGTCACTCGGAGCACTCGCGCAAGCACGCCCCGGAACCTTGGTGCGGTTCCAAGCGTCCTTGTGAGCGTGGAACGGGTAACGATCACCGGCGGCGCGGGTTTCCTGGAGCTGAACACCGGAGGACGGGCGGAGCTGCCGCAGTCGCTGCGCATCGCGCTCGCGACCGGTCAGGTGCGCCTCCCGCTGGCGGAAACCCTCCGCGAACTGCTGGCGTTGCTTGTCGACGGCCAGTACCGGGTCAGCGGCCCGCAACGCTTCGAGGCGGTGGATCTGATCCCGGCGAGCGACTGGCCGGCCGACGACGATGCCCGGGTCACGTACTACCGCACGGCAATCCGCGCGGGACACCGACCGGTGGCGGTGGTTTTGTCCGGTACGCGGCCATTGCTGGTGGACGGACACCACAAGATCAGCGCATATCGGGCGGAGGGGGTCACGCCGTCGGTGGTGCTGATCAGCGGGTCGTGAATGGCTGTGCCGGTTAGCACCGGCACAGCCGCTCACCAGGCTCTCAGTACTCGCTCTCGTAAGCCGCCACCAGCTCCCCGTGCAACCCCGTCGAATCCGGCAAAACCGTCCCGTTCAGTGTGTGCACCCGGGTCACCTTCCGCACCGACGACGTGAGGAACACGCCGTCCCCCCGCAGCAAGTCCTCCACCGACAGCGGCTCCACCTTCACCGACCAGCCCGCCTTCTCCGCGCCGCGGAACAACGCGTACTGCGTCGTTCCTGGCAGGATGCCAACAGTGGACGGCGGGGTGTAGAGCGTCCGCTCCTTCGCCAGGACGACCGTCGACGTCGGGCCTTCGAGCACCGAATCGTCGGTAGCGGTGAAGATCACATCTTGGGCTCCGCGACGGGTCGCTTCGCGCAGGGCGGCCATGTTCATCGCATAGGAAACCGTTTTCGCGCCGAGCAAAAGCCACGGGGCGCGTTCGGCGAGTTCGGGGCCGAAACCGCGTTCCAGGGTCACCACCGAAACGCCTTCGGTGCGCGCCCGCAGGACCTTCTCCTCGACCTCCAGGCCCATCGCGAACGCCGTCGGCTTGCCTTCCGGATCGCCGTCGACACCCCGCGTGTACACGAGTTTCAGTGCGATCTCCGGGCCGCCCTGCCACGCGTCGACGACTGCCTGCGCGGCTCGGGCGAAGCCTTCGAGGTCCGGGGCAGGCAGGTCCAGCATCGCCGCGGAACGGGCGAGCCGGTCGAGGTGCGGACGCATTTCCCGCGGCTTTTTCACTGCCACGAGGATCGTTTCGAACACCCCGTCTCCGCGCAGCAGGCCGAGGTCGTCCACCCGGAGGTGAGCGGCTTCGGGGTCGGCCAGTGAACCGTCGAGGAAGGCGAGAACGCGCATCCCCTCAAGGTACTCACTTACCCTTAGGGCTATGCCGTACAGCTCGCCGCTGCTCGAAATCCCCCGCGCGGTCGCCGCGCCCGAGGGCCACCCGGAAGCCGGAGTTCCGTGGCACTGGGGCGATCCGTTCGCCGAGCAGCGCACCGCCGCCCGAGGAGTGGTCGTCATCGACCGCTCGCACCGAGAAATCCTCGCCGTCACCGGCGAGGAACGCTTGTCCTGGCTGCATTTGGTGATCTCGCAACACGTCACCGAACTCGCCGCGAACACCGGTACCGAAGCGCTCGTCCTCGACAGCCAGGGCCACGTCGACACCCATTTCGTGCTCGCGCACGCCGGCGAGACGGTGTACCTCGACAGCGACCCCGGCCCGCTCGTCACGAGCGCGTTGCCCAAGGGCGGCAAGCAAACCCTGCGCGAGTACCTCGAAGCGATGAAGTTCTGGTCCAAGGTCGAGATTCGCGACGTGACCGAAGAACTCGCCGTTCTTTCCGTGCTCGGCCCGGAGACCGACAGCGTGCTCGGCGTCGAGCTCGGCACCGAGCCGTATTCGGTGGCCGCGTTGCCCGAAGGCGGTTTCGCCCGCCGGATGCCGTGGCCGACGCGAGCGGGCGCGGATCTCGTGGTGCCGCGCGCTCAGCTCACTCAATGGTGGCAACGGCTCACCGACGCGGGCGCGCGTCCGGCCGGCTCCTGGACGTTCGACGCGCTGCGCGTGGAATCGCGGCATCCGCGACTCGGCGTCGACACCGACGAGCGGACGATCCCGCACGAGGTCGGCTGGATCGGCTCGGCCGCGCACGTCGCGAAGGGCTGCTACCGCGGCCAGGAAACCGTCTCGAAGGTGCACAACGTCGGCCGCCCGCCGCGGTATCTCGCGCTGCTGCACCTCGACGGTTCGCCGGAGATCACGCCGGAGACCGGCGACCCGGTGAAGCTCGGCGAGCGCGTCGTCGGCCGGATCGGCACGGTCGCGCAGCACCACGAACTCGGGCCGATCGCGCTGGCGCTGGTCAAACGCTCGGTGCCGGGCGGGGCGGAGCTGCTGGCAGGCGACGAGGACCGAGTGGTCCAGGCCACTGTCGATCCGGACTCGGTGCCGGGCGAGCACGCGGCGCCCGGACGGGAAGCAGCGCAGAGACTGCGGGGCTGAAGTGAACTCGACGGTAGCGTCGTCGCCGAATGTGGAGCAGGATGTGCCCGTGATCGAAGTGCGTCCCGGCGGGCGGCGACGGATCGACCGCGTCCTCGGCCCGGGATATCTCACCGGATTAGGCGACTTGCCGCTCCCGGTGCTGCGCGAGCGGCGCGACGAGGCCGCGCAGGAAGAGACAGACCTGTCCTACCTGCGCCGGCTCCTGCACGCCCGCATCGACATCGTGCGCGCCGAACAGGAGCGCCGCGCGTCCGGCGGGGAAAGCATCGTCGACCGGCTCGCGTCCATCCTCGCCGACAACGCGCTCGGCCCGGCCGCCGGTTCCGGCAGGCACCAGCAGCTCGAACCGTCCCGCGCGGGCGAGCACCGCAGGCACGCGGAGGCGCTGATCGGCGACACCGGGCTCACCGACGTCGGCTCGCTGTCGGACGACAAGCTCGCCGCCGCGCTGGACACGTACGCGGCCGAGGAAGCCTCCGTGTCCTCCTTCCGCCGCCAGGTCCAGGGCGTGATGGACACGCTCAACGCCGAGATCGCCGGGCGCTACAGCAGCGGAGCGGCCACTGTGGACCAGTTGCTCGACAGCGAACTGGGGCGCGTCGAGGAATGACCGGCCAGCCGATTCTCGTCGAGGTCGTCCGGAACGGTTTCGTCGAGAGCGTTCACCACGGATGTCTCGTCGTCACCGCGCCCGACGGCTCCGTCCGGTTCTCCGCGGGCGACGTGACCAGCCCGTTCTTCCCCCGGTCGGCGAACAAGCCGCTGCAGGGCGTCGGGATGCTCCGCGCTGGGCTCGGCTACGACGGCGCGGACCTGGCGCTGGGCTGCGCCTCGCATTCCGGCGAAACCGGACATGTCGAGCGCGTCGCCGCGATGCTGTCCGGTGCCGGGCTCGACCCGGCGGCGCTGGCCTGCCCGGCCGAGCTGCCGATCGGCGAGGACGCCCGGCGCGCGGCCGACGAGCCGCGGAAGATCACCATGAACTGCTCCGGCAAGCACGCCGCGATGCTCGCCACCTGCGTCGCGAACGGCTGGCCGACCGAGGGCTACCAGCTGCCGGACCATCCGTTGCAGGTCCAGCTCGCGAAGACGGTCGAGGAGCTGACCGGCGAAGCCATCGCCGCGGTCGGCGTCGACGGCTGCAGCGCGCCGCTGTTCGCGTTCTCGCCGACCGGCCTCGCGCGGTCGTTCGGCCGGCTCGCGCAGGCCGAACCGGGTACCGACGAACGCCGAGTCGCGGACGCGATGCGTGCGCACCCGTGGCTGGTCGCGGGCACCGGCCGGGAGGACACCCGGCTGATGCAGGGCGTGCCTGGGCTGCTGTCGAAGAGCGGCGCGGAAGGTGTCCTGGCGTTCACGCTGGGCGACGGAACCGCGTGCGCGATCAAGATCGCGGACGGCAACAAGCGGGCGTTGGCGCCGCTGGCCATGGCCGTGCTCGCGCGCTTGGGCATCGAAACCCCGGAAGAGCTGTCCGACCTGGCTCACCCGCCGGTGCTCGGCGGCGGCACACTTCAGGGCGAGCTGCGGGTCAGTTGGAGTGCTCCTTAGCCGCGAGGTCGCCCCAGAACTCGCGCAGCTGCGAAAACAGCTCGGCCAGCTCCTCGACGTTCCCAGTGCGCAGCGCGTCGAGGATGTCGTGGACCTCCTCCGCGGTGGAGTCGGCGTCGAGCAGCGAGTCGGCGAACAGTTGCACGAGACCGCCGTAGTCCAGTTCGACGACCGAGTCCGGGTCGAAGCTCTCCAGCCACTGCCGGGTCTGCGACAGCACCCGGCCGGGGCCGGAGTCGCCGAAGGTCGTCTCGATCAGCTCGCCCGCCTCGGACGCCCGGCGGAGCGCGGCGGACATCGGGGTGCGCCAGGACGCCTCCCGCACCGGGTCGTCCGGGCCGCTGCCGAGCACGAGCTTGCGTTCGTCCGGATCGACCAGCGAGAACCAGGGCAGCGGGACGGTCCAGGTGGTGGTGAGGGTGTGGGCGGCCGTGGCCGTGAGGTCGGTCATCGCCGCCTTGGTCTGCGCGCGGGCCTTGTCCGCGGTGACGCCGCCCGCGTCGAGGACCGCGATCCGCAACGCCGGCTCGGCGTCGGCGAGGAAGGTGCTCAACGCCGCGGCGGAGCGGGCGCGCAGTTCGAGCGGGCACGCGAACGGGCCTTCGGCGGTGTGTCCGGCGGGGACGTCGGCCGGGTCGAGCACGAGCACGTCGGTGACGAGGCTCGGCGCGGGCCGTCCGTCGCGCAGCTGCGCGGGCAGCAGCCGCACCGGCGCGGCCGCCTGTGACTTGAGCCACATCCGCTGTTCGCGTTCGCCGATCCCGATCCGGCTGAGCCCGCCCGCGGAAACGGCCTCGACCAGCTGTTGCGCGGGAGGATCGCCCAGCGCGCGCAGAGGTTCGTACACCCGCAGATAGGCCACGAAGGGTCGGAGCACCCGAGCATCGTGGCACGCCGACCAGCACCGATCGGCATCGACGTGCCGGTAACCGGCGTCCGGCGGACACTGTCGCGACGAGCACACCGTGCCACGTCGCATCCAACCCCCGGGACACGGTACGGTGTCAGCAGGAAAGAACTGTCGAGACGATGCGGGGCCGCCGATTCCCCCGGCCGCCCCGCCCCTGTGCGAGGGGGTCGAGCCATGGGGCGCGGCCGGGCTAAGGCCAAGCAGACGAAGGTGGCGCGCGAGCTCAAATACAGCTCCCACGAAACCGACTTCGATGCTTTGCAGCGCGAGCTGTCGAGTAGTTCCTCGGACAACCACGAGGACGACAAGCGGTACGAGGACCCGTACGACGACGGGTACGACGAGTACCGCCGTTGACGCAGGCACACGACACGCGAGGGCGGAATCGGACCAAGGTCCGAGACGCCCTCGTGCGTTGTGTGCTGCCCGTTTTCTCGGCACGCCGATGAGGTGAAGGAGTGGGACGGGTGAGCGACATCGCACGAGTAGGTGTGGTCGGGGCCGGGCTCATGGGCTCCGGCATCGCCGAGGTGCACGCCAGGTCCGGGTTGGACGTGCTGGTCACCGAGGTGAACCAGCCCGCCCTCGACGCGGGCAAGGCGCGCATCGAGAAGTCGCTGCAGCGCGGCGTCCGCAACGGCAAGCTGGCCGCCGAGGACGCCGAGGCGGCGCTCGGGCGGCTGCGCTTCACCACGGACATCGCCGAGTTCGCCGACCGCGATCTCGTCGTCGAGGCCATCCTGGAACAGGAGCAGGCCAAGGTCGACGTGTTCCGGGCGCTGGACAAGATCGTCGAGCGCGAGGACGCGGTGTTCGCGTCCAACACGTCGTCGATCCCGATCATGAAGCTCGGCATGGCCACCGGCCGTCCGCAGCAGGTCGTCGGCATCCACTTCTTCAACCCGGTGCCGGTGCTGCCGCTGGTCGAACTGGTCCCGTCGCTGCTGACCAGCGAGGAGACCGCTCGCCGGGCCGAGGAGCACGCCACCGGCGCGCTGGGCAAGACGGTGATCCGGTCGCAGGACCGGGCCGGGTTCATCGTGAACTCGCTGCTCGTGCCGTATCTGCTGTCGGCGATCCGGATGATCGAATCGGGCTTCGCCTCGGCCGAGGACATCGACCGCGGCATGGAGCTGGGCACGGCGCACCCGATGGGTCCGTTGCGGCTGTCCGACCTGATCGGCCTCGACACCATCAAGGCCATCGCGGACTCGATGTACGCGGAGTTCAAGGAGCCGCTGTACTCGTCGCCGCCGCTGTTGCTGCGCATGGTCGACGCCGGGCTGCTCGGCAAGAAGACCGGCCGCGGGTTCTACTCGTACTCCTGACTTTAGTTGCGGGCCTGATCACCTTTTCCCCGCTGTGCGCGGCGGGGCGGATCGCTTGACTGTGCGGCATGACTTCGACGTTCGTCTTCGCCGTCGGCGCCAACGGCGTGTCCGCCGCCCCGCCGGAACTCGTGCTGCGCGGGTATCGCGGGGTGGGGGTGCCGCAGCCCGAACAGCAGTTCCGGCTGTCGTACCAGGCACCGCAGGATCTCGGCGCGTTCGCCACGGAACCGTCGGCGCTGGCCGGCGTGACCGTGGCCGACCAGGTCGCGACCACTGTGGACGTCGTCCGCCGGGCCGCGAAGCTGGGTCCGGTCGTGCTGGTCGGATCGAGCATCGGCGGCGCGCTGGTCACGCTCGTCGCCGAAGAGGTTCCGGAGCTGGTGTCGGCGCTGGTCTACGACGCCGCGTTCTGCTGCGTCGAACTGCCGACGCCGGAGGAGTACCTGGCCACACCTGAAGCCGCGTCGTCGCAGGTCGGGGCGATGATCGGGTTCATCGCGGCCGACCCGGCGGTGATCGGCGCGATGCGCTTCAACTGGCGTTCTTCCTCGGCGGAGGCGCTGACGGCGGCGAAGGCAGCGCTCTGCGCGGACGCCACCGACGGCGAGTTCTACGCCCTGCTCAACGCGATGGCTCCGGACGACATCATCGGCCGCGGCGCCACCGACTCGCGCGGCACGCCGGAGCGGTGGGGGCGCGTTCCGCGGTTTTACGTCCGACACCTCCAAGACCACCTGGTGCCGCTCGCCCTCCAGGACCGGATGATCACCGAGGCCGACGCGCGCACTCCCGGCAATCAGTTCGAGGTCCACGACATCGACACCTCGCACTTCCCCAACGCAGCCGGGATGGCTCAGCTCGTCGAGGTCCTGGACAAGGTCGGCCAGTCGCTCAGCTGAACGCCGCTCGTCGTGCGGCCCGGCGCAGCACGGTCAGGATCGCCGGACCCAGCACGAGGATCGCGACCAGGTTCGTGAGCGCGCGGCCGGTGTCCCAGCCCAACGTGGACGTCAGCACGGTGAACACCAGGAACCGGTGCAGGTTCTCGCCGAGCGGTCCGCCCGGGACGAAGTCCAGCGCGGTGTGGCTCGCCAGGAACGGCCAGGTGAACAGGCTCATCGCGAGGCCGTAGAAGTACGCGGCGACCACTCCGTAGAGCGCCAGCAGCGCGATTTCCCACCGGCCCTTCACTCGGCGCGGCAGGAGCCCGGCACCCAGCCCGACCAGCGACGACGCCAGCATCTGGAACGGCAGCCACGGCCCGACGCCGCCGGTGAGCAGCGCGGACGCGAACAGCGACGTCGAGCCGAGGACGAATCCGAAGCCCGGCCCGAAGACCCGCCCGGCCAGCACGAGCAGGAAGAACACCAGCTCGATCCCGCCGGTGCCCGCGCCGAGCGGACGCAGCGCGGCGTTCACCGCGGACAGCACGCCGAGCAGCGCGAGCGCCTTCGCGTCGAGTCCGCCGCTGGACAGTTCCGCCAGCACGATCAGGATCAACACCGGCAGCGTCACGAGGAAGACGAACGGCGCGTCGGTCACGTGCGCGGAGGTGCCGACGGTGCTGCGGGTCAGCAGCGGCCAGCAGAACATCGCCAGTCCGACCACGACGGCCGCCGTCAGCACCAGCGCCGTGCGGTGCCGGATGCGGACGGCTGGGCCCAGGAAATCGGTCACGCCAGCGCCTTCGCCACCGCGTCCACAGTCAGCCACGGCTCCGGCGCGAGGATCTTCGCCACCTGTGGAGCGAACGCGGGCGAGGCCACGACGACGTCCGCGGTCGGGCCGTCGGCGACCACTTCGCCCTCGGCTAGGACAACGACGCGGTGCGCGGCGGAGGCGACGAACTCGACGTCGTGGGTGGCCAGCAGCACCGCGTGTCCCTCGGCGGCCAGGTCGGCGAGGATGGTCGCGAAGTGGCGTTTCGCCGGGTAGTCCAGGCCGCGGGTCGGCTCGTCCAGCAGCACGACCGGCGGGGCGGCGGCGAGCTGAACGGCCAGGACCAGGGCGAGTCGCTGGCCTTCGGAGAGGTCGCGCGGGTTGGTGTCGTCTTCGATGCCCGGAACGAGACGGTCGAGGAGCTTCCGGGCGGTGCCTGCGGTGACCTCCGATTCGACGTCGGCTTGGCGGCATTCCGCTCCGACCGAATCGAGATACAGCAGGTCAGACGGGGTTTGCGGGACCAGCCCGACGCGCGTGCGGGCGGCCCGCGAGCGGAGGGTCTTCGGGTCCGCGCCGAGGACGTCGACCGTGCCGTCGGAGCGGGGTCCGCTGCCCTGCAACGCCCACAGCAGCGAGGACTTGCCGGAGCCGTTCCGGCCCATCAGTGCGACGACCTCGCCGCGGTCCAGCCGCAGGTCAACGCCTCGTACCGCGTTCACGTTGCCGTACCGAACCCGCACGCCCCGCGCGGTGAGGACCGCTTCGCCAGAGCTTTGTGCCGCCGCAGCAGGGCGACGCTCGGCCAAACGTTCCCTCAGCGGGCGGGCGAGCCGACGCGCGTCGCGGACCGACAGCGGCAGCGGCGACCAGCCCGCGAGTCGCCCCAGTTCGACGATCGGCGGCGCGACATCGGTCTCGGCGAACACCTCCGCGGGCTGACCGGAGACGACGGCGCCGTCGCCGGGCAGGTAGAGCAGGCGGTCGGCGTACTGCGCGACGCGTTCCATCCGGTGCTCGGCGACGACGACCGTCGTGCCCAGGTCGTGCACCAGACGCGTGATCGCGGCCAGGACTTCCTCGGCCGCGGTCGGATCGAGCGCTGACGTCGGTTCGTCCAGCACCAGCACGCTCGGGTGTGCCGTGAGCACCGCGCCGATCGCGACGCGTTGCTGCTGCCCGCCGGAGAGTGTCCGAAGTGGACGGTCGCGGAGTTCGGCGATGCCCAGCAGATCAAGGGTTTCCTCGACGCGTTTGCGCATCACGTCCGGCGCGACGGCGAGCTGCTCCATCGCGTAGGCGAGTTCTTCCTCGACGGTGTCGGTGACGAAACCGGCCAGCGGATCCTGCCCGACCACGCCGACGACCGACGCCAGTTCGCGCGGCGGATGCGTCGCGGTGTCGAGCCCGCCGACCTTGACCCGACCGGCCAGCGTGCCGCCGGTGAAATGCGGGACCAAGCCGTTGATCGCGCCGAGCAAGGTCGACTTGCCGACCCCGGTACGGCCGGCGACGAGGCAGAGTTCGCCCTCCTCGATCGTGAGGTCGACGTCCCGGAGCACCGGCCGGTCCGCCCCGTCGTACGTGACGCTGACGTGCGAAAACTCGATCATCGGGCGACCTCCGACACCAGCGCCGGACGCGGCGCGAACCAAGCGGGCAGCACACTGATCAGCACCGCGACGGCCGGCAGCAGCGGCAGCTCCGGCCAGGTCAGCGGGCTGGCCGGGGTGGTGAGCGAAACCGGGTCGGCGAGCAGCACGAGCACCGCGGTCGCGACGCCGCACAGCGCGACCAGCGTTTCCGGCAGCCGCCACGGATCGGGCCGGTAGGTCGTGCGGCGGATCTGCCGTCCGCCGAGGACGAATCCGGCAGCGGCCAGCACCAGACCGGCGATGAGCATCGGCACGCCAAGCCACGACGCGGACCCGTCGAGCACGCCGTAAACCCCGACCGCGACACCCACCAAACCGGCCAGCACGCAGGTCGCGATCAGCATCCGGACGCGCGGGGAGAGATAGCCGCGCCGTCCGTAGCCGCGCGAATCCATGGCCGCCGCGAGTTGCAGCGACCGGTCCATGGCGTCGGCGAGCACCGGCACGAAAATCCCCTTCACGAACCGGAAGCCGCGCGTCTTCCCGGAGCGCAGCCGCCGCGCGCGACGCACCCGCTGCACGCTCTCGACCAGCTGCGGGGCCACCGACAGCGCGACGGTCACCGCCGTTCCCACCTCATACAGCGCCCCGGGTACCGCTTTGAGCAGGCGTTTCGGGTTCGCCAGCGCGTTCGCGGCACCGACGCAGAGCACGATCGTCGCCAGCCGGAGCCCGTCGTAAAGCCCGCCGAGCAGTTCCTCGGCCGAGGTGGGGCCGAGGAGCTGAATGCCGGCCGCGACGCTCGGCAACGGGATGGTCGGCAGCGTGAACAGGATGTGGCCGCCGTCCTCGCCGCCGATCAGGATCCGGAACAGCACGCGCGATGCCAGGATCACCGCGGCGATCCAGGCGTACATCCGAAACGCCAGCGCCCACGGCGCGTCGCCGCGGCGGAGCACCACGACGAACCCGGCCACCGCGATCACCAAAGCGAGCAGAACCGGGTTCGTGGTCCGGCTCGCGGCGACGGCGAGCGCGAGCGCCCACACCCACCACGCGCCGGGATGGAGCGCTCGCGGACTACTGCCCAGCACGCCTGCGACGCACCGCGACGACCGTCCCGGCCACCACGAGCAGCACGACGACCACGATGCCGATCACCAGTCCCCACGAGAACCCGCTGTCCGAAGTGGACGCCGGAGCCTGCGCGGGCGCGTTGGCCTTGCGCACCGGTTCGGTGCGCGGCGGCGGATACTCGGTGTAGGACTTGCCGATCGCGAACGACCAGCCCTCGAACGCTCCGGCAGGCGGCTTCCAGCTCTGCGCGCCGACCTGCGCCGACTGCCATTTGCCGCCGTTGGCAGCGGTCCAGAAGCTCCACGACGCCTTCTCCGGCGGCATGCCGGTGCAGGTCTGATCCGCGGGCTTGCTCTCGATCTTGCACATCACGGCCAGGCCGTATTTGCCCGCGCCGGTGAGTTCGAAGCCGGCGTTTTGCAGTGCGGTGACGCCGTTTTCCTGCTTGCCCGGCGCGCACCGGATGAGGGTTTCCCCGCCAAGCCCCTGGAAATCGACGATCACCGTGACGCCGTTGTCGTCCTGGCAGTAGCCGTCGGTGCCCTTGCCGGGTGTGGTGGCCGAGGCGGAAGAAGCACCGCCGAGACCGGTAGCGACGAGAAGAGCGCAGCCGGCGAGGACTCGCCCCCAGTGCCGCGCGTGCACGAACCGCATGTCAGATGTACCTCGCATCGATCGGACCACGACGGGCGATCCGGCTCGCGGCCCTCGCGGGGCCGCTCACGGTTGCGGGCCAGCGCCGGATTCTCACCGGCTTCCCCCGTTCGTGGCGAAGAACTTGTCGACGTTAACGCACCGCAGGCCGCGCCGGAAGCGACCGCGGACACACCTACACTTCCGGGCGTGGGACAGGACCAGCTGCGCGTCGGCCTCGTAGGAACCGGACCGTGGGCCACCACGGTGCACGCCCCCGGGCTCGCGGACCATCCGGGGACCGTGCTCAGTGCTGTGTGGAGCCGAAGGCCGGAGGCCGCCACCGCGCTGGCGCAGGCCTACGACGCCGTGCCCACCAGCGATCTGGACGAGCTGTTCGAGCAGGTCGACGCGCTCGCGTTCGCCGTGCCGCCGACCGTGCAGGCCGAACTGGCGACCCGGGCCGCGGAGGCGGGCAAGCACCTGATCCTGGAGAAACCGATCGCCCCCGACCTGGCCACGGCGCAGCGTCTCGCGGATGCCGTGACGTCCGCTGGCGTCGCTTCGCTGGTGATGCTGACGCTGCGGTTCGCCCAGCAAACGCGCGATTGGCTGGACGGCGTCACCGCCGCCGGCGGCTGGCGAGGCGGCAGCGTGCGCTGGCTGTCGGGCGCACTGCTCAGCGGCAAATACGCGACCTCGGCCTGGCGACAGGATCCGGCCGGCGGCGCGCTCGCCGACATCGGCCCGCACGCGTTCGACCTGCTCGACGCCGCCCTCGGCCCGATCACCGAGGTCCTTGCCGCCCACCGCGGTCCCGAAGATCTGTGGCAGCTGCTGCTCGAACACGAAGGCGGCATCACGAGCACCGCGACGCTCAGCCTCCGCCTG
Source organism: Amycolatopsis sp. A1MSW2902 (assembly GCF_017312175.1). Lineage (NCBI taxonomy): Bacteria > Bacillati > Actinomycetota > Actinomycetes > Pseudonocardiales > Pseudonocardiaceae > Amycolatopsis > Amycolatopsis sp. A1MSW2902. The sequence continues at coordinate 7,685,831 of NZ_QJPO01000001.1, read as the reverse complement.
CCGGTCCAGCCGACGGTGGTCGAGTATTCGGTTTTCGGCGAACACGGCCTCCGCACGCTGGGCCGCACCGGCACGGCGAACGACGCGTACACCGCGCTGCTCGACGATTTCGCCGCGATGGTGTCGTGCGGAACGACCACGCATCCCTGCGATGTCCGCCGGGGCGTGCACCTGGCCCGGATCGTGGACCAGGCCCGCGCCGCGCTGAACCGTTAATTCGCTTGCCGGGTCTGAGACGATGAATGGGAAGTTCGTTTCGGACGAAGGAATGCCTATGTGCTCCGCCACGGCCCGCCCCGGCCGCCTGGCCTGAGCTGTTCGGCCTGCGCGCCCGGCGTGGGGTTGCCAGTTGTTGTGCTGCCCGCGCATTCCTTCTTCGCGAAAGGCTTCCACCAGAGATGTCCGCCCTTCAGGCATACGTCCGCGCGACCGCACCGATCGGCCGCGAAACCGAGCGAATCGGCCCGTTCCTGGCGACTTTCGCCAAGGACAGCTCTCATCCGATGGCGAACTACGCCATCCCCGACGACGGCGCGAACCCTTCGTCCGCCGAGATCGCTCTTCTGATTTCCGCTTACCGGCAACGAAATCTCCTGCCCCGGCTGGAGTTCTTCACCGACGCGGCTCCCGATGTCGAAGCGGCTCTCGTCGCGGCGGGATTCACGCTGGAACGACGCGTGCCGGTGATGACCTGCGGCACCGAAGACCTCGTCGATTGCGTTGCGCCAGAACACATTCAGCTGCGCGAACCGTCGTCCGACGACGAATTCCGCCGCCTGCGGTCCGTGCAGAACGTCGCTTTCGGTGAGTCGCCCGACGTGTCGGACGCCGATGTCGAACGCAACCGCGACTACCTGACCGTCCTGGCCGAACACGGCGAAACCATTGTGGGCGGCGGAATCGCACTGGACATCGTCTCCGGCGCAACGGAAATCGTCGGCATCGCCGTAGCCGCAGAACACCGAGGCCAAGGCATCGCGGCGGCCATCACCGCACACCTCACCCGCTTAGCCCACGAACGCGGTGCACGGACGGCGTTCCTCACGCCGGGCGATGTGGGGATCGGGACGGTGTACCGGCGCGCTGGGTACCAGGTCGCGGGTGAGTGCGTGCATCTGTCGCTGAGCTAGTCGTCGTACCGCCCGCCGCGGCCGCGTTTTACGTCGCTGCGGCGTTTCTTCGCGGCCAGGCGGCGTTCCTTCGAGCCTCGCGACGGCTTGGTGGGACGTCGTTTGGCCGGCGGCGGCGCGGACGCCTTCGCCAGCACCTCGGCGAGCCGCTCCCGGGCCGCGTCGCGGTTCATCAGCTGGGAGCGGTATTCGCTGGCCGCGATGGTGAGCACTCCGCCGACCAGGCGGGTGCCGAGGCGGGCCGTGATGCGTTCCTTCAGCGCGGGCGGGATCACGGCGGAGCCCGCGACGTCGAACGACAGCTCGACGCGCGAGTCCGTCGTGTTCACGCCTTGTCCGCCCGGTCCCGAGGATCGGGAGAAGCGCTCTCGCAGTTCGGCGCCCGGGATCACGAACCGGGCGCCGACGCGTACGTCCTCCGCCATGTCCTCAGTGTCTCAAGACGAGGCAAGCGGCTTTCAGAACCGCGGGTGGTCGCCGGACAGCACCGCGCGCGGGCCGTCCGGGTCTTCGGCGGGCTGGATGTCGCCGAGGATCCACGCGGGCACGTGCCGCGCGGTGAGCACCGCCAGCGCCCGGTCGACGTCCTCGGCGGACACGATCGCGACCATGCCGACGCCCATGTTGAACGTCTTCTCCAGCTCCGCGCGCTCGACCTTGCCGCGCTGCCCGATCAGCGCGAACACCGGCGCGGGCGTCCACGTGCCGCGTTCGAGCTTGGCGACGAGGCCGCGCGGCATCACGCGCGCGAGGTTGGCCTCGAGACCGCCGCCGGTGATGTGCGCGAACGTGCGCACCTCGGTCTCGGCGACCAGCGCGAGGCAGTCCTTCGCGTAGATCTTGGTGGGCTCGAGCAGTTCCTCGCCGAGGGTGCGGCCGAACTCCTCGACGTGCCCGTCCAGCGGCATCCGCGCGATGTCCAGCAGCACGTGCCGGGCCAGCGAGTAGCCGTTGGAGTGCAGGCCGGACGAGCCCATCGCGATGACGACGTCGCCGGGGCGGACCTTCTCCGGCGACAGCAGCGCGGACGCCTCGACCGCGCCGACGCCGGTGGCCGACAGGTCGTAGTCGTGCTCGCCCATCAGCCCGGGGTGCTCGGCCGTCTCGCCGCCGAGCAGCGCGCAGCCCGCCTGGACACAGCCCTCGGCGATGCCGCCGACCAGCGCCGCGATCTTCTCCGGCACGACCTTGCCGACCGCGATGTAGTCCTGGAGGAACAGCGGCTCGGCCCCGGTGACGACCAGGTCGTCGACGACCATCGCGACCAGGTCGATGCCGACCGTGTCGTGCTTGTCGAGCGCCTGCGCGACCGCGATCTTGGTGCCGACGCCGTCGGTGGACGACGCGAGGATCGGCTCTTTCCACTTGTCGAGCTTGAGCGAGAAGAGCCCGGCGAAACCGCCGACCCCGCCGCGCACCTCGGGCCTCGTCGCCCGCTCAGCGTGTGGCTTGAGCAGCTCGACGGCCTGGTCACCGGCGTCGATGCTGACCCCGGCGGCTGCGTACGTGGCGCTCGTGGACTCGCTCACGGAAGCGGACTCCCTACTGGACATGCTTGGTTCACGGACGCCGGACGGCGTCTTCGGCACCGTACCCGGCGGCGCTGACGGGAGTCGCCGCGCCACCGGCGGCGTCCATGCTCTCGAGCAGGTGCTTGCCGATGAGCGCGTCCTCGGGCAGCGGAATCGGGTACTCGCCGGAGAAGCAGGCCGTGCACAGCCGCGACTTCGGCTGCTCCGACGCCGCGACCAGGCCGTCCAGCGAAATGTAGCCGAGCGAATCGGCTCCGATCGAACGGCGGATGCCGTCGAGGTCGACGCCGTTCGCGACGAGTTCGGCCCGCGACGCGAAGTCGATGCCGTAGAAGCACGGCCACCGCACCGGCGGCGACGCGATCCGCACGTGCACCTCGAGCGCGCCTGCCTCGCGCAGCATCCGCACGAGCGCGCGCTGGGTGTTGCCGCGGACGATCGAGTCGTCCACCACGACCAGGCGCTTGCCGCGGATGACGTCGCGTAGCGGGTTCAGCTTCAGCCGGATGCCGAGCTGCCGGATGGTCTGCGACGGCTGGATGAAGGTGCGCCCGACGTAGGCGTTCTTGACCAGACCGGTGCCGTACGGCAGACCGGAGCCCTGCGCGTACCCGATCGCGGCCGGGGTGCCGGACTCCGGCACCGGCATCACGAGGTCGGCGTCGACCGGGTGCTCGGCGGCCAGCTTGCGGCCGATCTCGACGCGCGTGGCGTGCACGCTGCGGCCGGCGATCGACGTGTCCGGACGGGCGAGGTAGACGTACTCGAAGACGCAGCCCTTGGGCTCCGGGTTCGCGAACCGCGACGAACGCAGCCCCTCGGCGTCGATGGCGATCAGCTCGCCCGGCTCGACCTCGCGCACGAACGACGCGCCGCAGATGTCGAGCGCGGCGGTCTCGCTCGCCACGACCCAGCCGCGCTCCAGCCGACCGAGCACCAGCGGGTGCACGCCGTGCGGGTCGCGGGCCGCGTACAGGGTGTTCTCGTCGGCGAAGACCAGGCAGAACGCGCCCTTGAGGGTCGGCAGCAGGTCCAGCGCGGCGGCCTCGATGCCCTTGTCCGCGGCGTTCGCGGCGAGCAGCCCGCAGACGAGGTCGGAGTCGCTGGAGGACCCGGTGAGCCCGGCGTGCGGCTTCAGCCCCGCGGCGACCGTGCGATCGCGCAGTTCGGCGGTGTTGACCAGGTTGCCGTTGTGCGCGAAGGACAGGCCGCTGCCGGTGTCCGTGGTGCGGAAGATCGGCTGGGCGTTCTCCCAGATCGTGGCCCCGGTCGTGGAGTACCGGCAGTGCCCGACGGCGATGTGCCCCTGCAGGGACTGCAGGACCTGCTCGTCGAAGACCTGGCTGACGAGCCCGAGGTCCTTGAAGACGACGATCTGCGAGCCGTCCGAGACGGAGATGCCCGCTGCCTCCTGCCCGCGGTGCTGCAGCGCGTAGAGGCCGTAGTAGGTGAGCTTGGCGACTTCTTCCCCGGGAGCCCAGACGCCGAAGACGCCGCACTCCTCACGGGGTTCCGGTTCGGGTTGATCTTCGGGTCGATCAGTACTGGCGGAGGGGTCGGAAACCACCGGGAAGCTCCCAGGAAGACGTGGGCGGGCCGAGTCCAAGTGTAAGGGGTGGATGAGGTGGGGGGCCGGTCCGCGGCGTGGTTCTGCCCACTACGGGGGAGGATTTCCGGAGCGGTGCTCTCAATTAAGACCAGTGGTCTTGAACCGAAGTGGACGCTTCGGCCCTTCTCGACGCTGGCTTTCGAGCTCTGCGAGGTGCGCCAGCGCTGGAAGCGCCGCCGTCAGGGCCTCGACCTCGTCGTCGGCGAGTTCGTCGATCAACCGCGCGTACGCGTCGACGCCCGCCTGACGACGCGCCTGGACGTACGCCTCGCCAGCCTTGGTGAGCGCCACCAGCGTGACCCGCTTGTCGGACGCGTCGCGCCGCCGCTCGACCAGCCCGGACTCCTCCATCGCCCGGACCAGGACGGTCATCGCGGGCTGGGTGACCCCCTCGGCCACAGCCAGATCGGTGATCCGTCGCGGGCCGCACCGGTGCAGGGTGGCCAGGGTGGCGGCGGACGTGACGCTGAGGTCGCGCGGAAGGCGTCTCGCGGCCCTGGTGGCCAGCTCGTAGAGGGCCGACCCGATCGCAGCGCCGCGAGTCGCGTCTTGACGGCTCATGCGAGAAGCATAGATTATTTATATTAATCCTTTATGCATCCCCACCGGCCGGACGCGTCCGGCCGAACACAGGAGGTTTCCGTGGCCAAGGGCTACTGGGTCAGCGTCTACCGCGTCATTTCCGACCCGGAGAGGCTGGTCGCGTACAACAAGCTGGCCGCCGCCGCGGTCCAGGCCGCGGGCGGTCGGGTCCTCTCCCGCGGCGGCAGCCGAGTCGTCGTCCACGAGTCCGGAATCCCGGAGCGCGTCGTGCTGATCGAGTTCGACAGCTTCGAAGAAGCCGTCGCGGCCTACGAGAGCGAGGCGTACCGGGAAGCGCTGGCGACCCTCGGCGACGCTGTCGAGCGCGACTTCCGGATCATCGAAGGCGTCTGACCGACGAGCACGGGCCGGAAATGAGCCAGGCCCCGCACGAAGTGGATTGGGCCACTTCGTACGGGGCCTGAAATCAGGGGCACCGATGGGGACAGCGCGGAGGGTGGATCAGCGGGCGGCCAGCCACTTCGAGCGGCCGCCTCGGCCAGGGACCCAGCAGCCGTTCGCAGAGGCTGCGGCGGCGGGGGCCGGCTGGCGCTCGGGGAGGGCCAGTACTTCGCCCAGCACCTGGCTGGCTTCGCCGCGCGAGCGCCACAGGGTGGACGCCGGGGCGAAGATGTTCTGCTCGCTGCCGGGGAGGCGCGTGGCCTCGACGTCGTCTTCGGCGTTCAGCCGGACGACGTCCACCACATTGTCGTGCACTCGCACTCCGACCACGGCCTGCACTTCGCCCGCTCCGTCCGTCGGGTAGACGAACTGGTAACCGCGGGCAATGAGTCGCTGCAGGCCCTGCTCGATGTCGAAGGCGGAGCCCACGACGGCGGCCTCAGCCGAGGACATCGTCGAATTCGCCGTCCTTCGCGCCGGCGAGGAAGGCGGCCATCTCCGCGCGCGTGTAGACGAGCGCCGGGCCCTCCGGGAAACGGGAGTTCCGCATCGCGATCTCGCCCGAGGTCAGCGGGGCTACTTCGACGCAGTTGCCCACCGCACCGCTGTAGCTCGCCTTGCGCCACTGGGCGCCGGTCAGACGGTCGGCCGGAATACCGTTCTCGAACCGCTCAGCCATGATGCCACCTTCCGGGAAGGACGATGAAAAGCTCAGGAATCTGCATGTGCATCTGCCTGTGACTTCGACGCTAGCACGCGCGCATGCAGCGGTAAATGCACGTGCAGAATTTTCTGCAAATTTCTCACTGCGTGACGACACGGTTCAGCAGAAGTTCCCAGACAGGTGATTCGAGCACTACCCGAACGGGCTAATTATTACCCCGGGTCACGATATTGGCAGCCTGATAACGCACCGCGTTCGTGACTCGCCGCCGCCGGGTGCAGCGGGTGAATACGGAACACTTACCGTGACGACCGGAGCGGCGATAGGAAGAGTGCGACCGGGTCAGTGGAAGGCAGTTTCCGGACTTATGCACGCTCGGTGAGGAGAATGGGGTGGGGGCGTTCTCTATTCGACTACCCCTGCCTCGGATGGGCGGGACGGAATTCTCGGCAGAGAGAATTTCGCCGAGGCAATCCCCCGGCGTGAGGAAGAGCAGGGTGCTTAGATCTCGGCCTTGCGCTTGGCGATGCGGGCCCGGCTGCGTTCCGGGGTCTCCGCGTCGACGGCAAGCAGGTCCAGCGCGCGGCCGTACTTCTCGATCTCGTCGCGCTTGTCGAGGTAGTGCGCGCCGGTGAGGTACTCGACGTAGACGATGTTCGGCAGTTCCGCCTCGGCGAAGCGCAGCAGCGAGAACGCGTGCTCGGCTGACAAACCGCTTCGGCAGTACGGCAGGATCTGCACCGACACGTGCGGCAGCGTGGTGACCTCGAGCAGGTACTCCAGTTGCTGCCGGAACACCTTCGGTCCGCCGATCGGCCGGTACAGCACCGATTCGTCGAGCACCGCCCAGATGCGCGGCGCGTCCGGGCGGGCCAGCATCTTCTGCCGCCGCATGCGCAGGGCCACCAGCTGGTCGACGCGTTCGTCGGCCATTTCCGGGCGGCCGTGGCTGAAGATCGCTCGCGCGTAGGGCTCGATCTGCAGCAGGCCCGACACGAACAGCGGCTCCCAGATCTGGATCCGGGACGCCGCTTCCTCAAGGCCGACGAGATCGGTGAACCAGCCGGGCACCGTCTCCCCGAACTTGCGCCACCAGCCCGCTTCGTTCGACTGCTTGACCATGTCGAGGAACGCTTTGCGCTCCTCCTCGTCGGAGACGCCGTACATGGTGAGCAGGTCGGCGACGTCGCGTTCCTTGAAGCCGACGCGGCCGAGTTCCAGCCGGGAGATCTTGGATTCCGAACCGCGGATGTTGTAGCCCGCCTGCTGGCGCGTGATCCCGGCTTCCTCGCGCAACCGGCGAAGCTGCGAGCCGAGGATCATCCGGCGCGCTGTCGGGCCGAGGCTCTGCTCGCCGGCGGACACGCCTACCGCGTTCATGACCAGGGCCCTTCCATCGCCGCTCGTTCGTCACGGGAATCGAAATCCGACTACCCAAAGTACACGCAAGGCACTGCCCCGGACAGCGTGGCACAGGCCTCGGCTCAGGGGATTCTACGGAGTGTGTGCCTCAGAAGACACTCCTGAGAGAACAATTGCCGCGGAAAATCAGATTCGCACGACCGGGAGCCAGTGCGCGAGGTCCGCGCGGCTGCCCGAGGCGGACACCCGGGCGGCGCCGAGCGCGTCGTCCCAGTCCAGGAGGCCGGTGGCCAGTTCGAGCCACGTCCGCGGGTCGGTCTCGACGACGTTGGGCGGCGTGCCGCGGGTGTGCCTCGGTCCCTCGATGCACTGCACCGCGGCGTACGGCGGCACCCGGACCTCGACCGTGTGCCCCGGCGCGTCCTGCGCGAGCGTCCGCAGGGTCGCGCGCACCGCGGCGGCGAGTTCGGCGCGGGCCGGATCCGGTCCGGAACCACGCAACCAGTCCGAAACGGCCAGCACCGCCGCTCGTAACTGAGCGGGATCGACCGAACGCGAAGAGGCCATGCGACAACAGTAGAGTGGCCGCGGACGGACTTTCAGGCACCCGGCACCGAGGGACGGCGATGGCGCAGCGGGACGAGGCAGATCGGATGGTTTCCCGGACCCCGGCGGGCAAACGCGCGCGCCGGAACGCGTACCCCCGCCGCGGGCCGCAGGGAAAACCCGAGATCACTCCCGAGATGCGGGCCAACGCGCGGACGAACCCGAACAGCTGGCTGTATGTCATCGACGAGGCCTTCGACGCCCGCGGTCCGGTGCCGTCGTGGGCGGTCGTCGGCGCGTATCCGGTGAACGGGACGGGCGAGGTCGTCGAGGACTTCCACCCCAACGACCGGTACCGGCCCTCGCCGAAGGCGCTCGGTTTTCCCGAGCCGCGCAACGAACTCGAGCGGCTGCTGCAAATGGTCCGGACCGAACACCGGCCCGCCGAGGACCTGCCGCGCGTCATCCTCGATTCGACGCTGCTGGTCTACGCCCTGTCCCCGGTGCAGCGCACGGTGATCGGCTTCCACAACGCCGACGGACGGGTCATGGTCCCGGCCTACACGTCGAAGTCGCTGGTGCCGCGCGAATGGCCGCACGCCCGCGCGGTGCTCGGCCGCGACATCGTCGGGCTGCTCGCCGGACATCCGCTCGCGGTCAACCCGCACGACCTGATCACCGCCGTCGTGCCGGCCGAGCACCTGATGAAGGCGCTGGCCGAAGAACGGCGCTGACCTGGGCAGACCACACTGCCGAGTGATCATGATTCGCCGAAACCCGCTCGCCCGGGCATCGTGACGCAGTAGGAGTACACGCGTCCGGTGAGGAGCCCTGGGTGAAGCGTCATCTGCTGCTGCGCTGGAGCGCGGTTCTCTTCGCCGGGATCACCGGCACGTCCCTGTGCGAAACGGCGCAGGCGGCGCCGAGCTACGCCGGGGCCGCGGACAACTACGCCGGTTCGCAAATCGCGAAGCACGAAGGCGTTCTGGGAGCGCCGAACATCTCGTACACGACACAGGACCAGTACCTCGGCCACGACGTCAGCGGACACCAGGGCCCGGTCGACTGGCCCGCCGCGGCGGGAGCGGGCGCGAAGTTCGTGTACGTGAAAGCGACCGAGGGCACCGGGTTCGTCAGCGGGCAGTTCGCCCAGCAGTACAACGGTTCCTACCAAGCCGGGATCGTCCGCGGCGCCTACCACTTCGCGCGCCCGGACGTGTCCGACGGCGCCGCGCAGGCCAACTACTTCCTCGCGCACGGCGGCGGCTGGTCGGCCGACGGCAAGACGCTGCCCGGTGCACTCGACATGGAATACAACCCCTACGGCGAAACGTGTTACGGCAAGGACGCGAACGGGATGGTCGCGTGGGTCCGCGCGTTCTCCGACACCTATCGCGCCCGCACCGGACGGCTGCCGACGATCTATACGTCGACCAGCTGGTGGAAACGCTGCACCGGAAACAACCCTTCTTTCGGAGGGAATCCGCTCTGGATCGCGCGCTATAACTCCTTCATCGGCGAACTCCCCGCGGGCTGGGGACAGCACGCCATCTGGCAGTTCTCGAACAGCGGCGCCCTGCCCGGCGACCAGAACTGGCTCAACGGAACCCAGTCAGCCCTGCGCAATCTGGCATTCGGGTGAACGTTCGTGACGCGGTCACGAATTAGTCATCACCGCTCGATGAAAATCACCCACTCGCCCATTCATCTTCACGGAACTTGATGACAAACGACGATTCGTCCTCAAGAATCTCCCCCGTGGCGGCTACCTGCACATAGCCGCCCTCCGCGAGGGTATCTGTGAAGGGATCGACGATGTCCACTTCCCGAAGAGGGCGGCGCGGCGCGCTGCTTTCCGCTCTGACCGTCCCGGTTGTCGCGCTCCTGCTCGGCGCTTCGACCGAGGCGACCGCCGCCCCGGCGGCTTCCCCGCTTTCCGCGCGGGAGATCAACTCCGTCAACGCCGACATCCAGGCGAACAACCACACCATGGGGTCGCAGATCCGGCGCGTCGAGGGGGATCACTCCACTCCCGAGACGAAAGCCGCCGCACAGCTTCCGCAACCTGCCGCCGCGCTGCCGAACCAGGTGGCGGCCACCGTCGCGGGCATGGACGTCGCCAGCTACCAGGGCAACGTCAACTGGGCCAACTGGTGGGGCCAGGGCAAGCGATTCGTCTGGACCAAGGCGACCGAGAGCACGAACTACACGAACCCGTACTTCGCCCAGCAGTACAACGGTTCCTACAACCAGGGCTTCATCCGCGGCGCCTACCACTTCGCCACCCCGAACACCTCGAGCGGCGCGGCGCAGGCGACCTACTTCGTCGCGCACGGCGGCGGCTGGTCAGGGGACGGCAAGACGCTGCCCGGCGCGCTGGACATGGAGTACAACCCCTACGGCGCGACCTGTTACGGGCTGAGCAAGGCGTCGATGACGGCGTGGATCAAGGACTTCCACGACACCTATCACGCGAAAACGGGCCGCTGGCCGGTGATCTACACGTCGACGAACTGGTGGAACCAGTGCGTCAGCGGCGATTTCTCCAGCACCGCGCCGCTGTGGGTCGCGCGGTACGCGTCCTCGGCCGGAACCCTTCCGTACAACTGGGGCTACTACACCGTGTGGCAGTACACCTCGAGCCCGCTGGACCAGGACACGTTCAACGGCGCCTACGACCGGCTGCAGGCACTCGCCAACGGCTGACCTGAGGGCGCGCACGGACGCGGCTCCCGGTTCTCCCCTCCTCCTGCCGGGCGGGGCGGCCGGGAGCCGCTTTTGTGCGAGCTTTGCCCGCCTTGCACAATGCAGACCTGGGGCGGAGACGGAACCGCCTGGGCCGGCGGGGCGTCAGACCGCGGCGCGAGTCGGTGCAGCAGGAAGGCGGAACCGGACATGACTTACCCACCGCAGCCCGGACAGGGCGGGGACCCCTACGGCCAGGGCTGGCAGCAGCCCGGCTCGGGCGGGGTGCCGCAGCAGCCGGGGTGGGACCCCAACCAGGCCCAGCAGCCGGGCGGATACCCGAACCCCCAGCAGCAGCAGCCCGCCTGGGATCCGAACGCCCAGCAGCAGCAGGGTTGGGACCCGAACGCTCAGCAGCAGTACCCGGGGTACCAGCAGCAGCCGTACGGCGGCACCCAGCAGTTCCCGCAGCAGGGCTGGGACCAGGGGCAATACCCGGGCGGACCGGGCGGCGAGCCGCCGAAGAACAACAAGACCGGCCTGTGGATCGGCATCGCCGTCGCGGTCGTCGTGGTGGTCGCGCTCGGCATCACCGGGTTCGTCGCGCCGGGGTTCTTCCTCAGCAAGGACGACAAGGGCACCACGCAGGCGCAGCCGCCCGCCCCGGCCCCGTCGCAGTCGTCGGAGGCTCCGCTGCCGAGCGACTCGTCGTCGCCGTCCACGGATTCGAGCGACGACCCCGATTCGGGCGGCGCGTCGGGCGAGGCGAAGCAGGTCATCGACGACTTCCTCGCGAAGCTCAACGCCAAGGACGCGGCGGGCGCGACCGCGATGGCCTGCCAGGGCACCGAGAGCATGTCGAAGCGCAGCATCGACGAGACCACCAGCGGCGACCCGCAGCTCACGCTGAGCAAGGTCACCCCGGGCAGCGCCACGACGAGCGCCCGGATCACGGGCAAGCTGTCGGGCAAGGACGCCAGCGGCACGATGGTCATCATGAACCGCAGCGGCGGCTACTGCGTGGGGCTGTACCTGATCCTCGCGTTCTGACCCGGTGCGCTCGCCGCTGCTGTGGACGTTGATCGCGTCCGTGGCACTGCTGTGCGGGGTCGGCGGCTGGTTGCTCGCCGACCCCGCGACAAGCCGTAGTGAAGCGTTGAAAACGGCCGGTCTCGCCGGTGGCGCGGTCGTGGCGCTGTACGCATTGTGGCTCAACGATCGCCGCCGCCGCGTCGAGGAGGCGCGGCAGGTGATCGAGCAGCAGCGGCACGACGTCGACCGCGAGCGGATCTCCGACGAGCGGTTCGCCAAGTCGGTCGAATTGCTGGGCCACGAGGCCGATCAGGTGCGGGTCGGCGCGTTGCACGCGCTGGCCGGGCTGGCGCGGACGCGGCCGGAGTATCGGCAGACCGTGCTCGATGTGCTGTGTTCTTATCTGCGGCGGCCGTTCATGCACGGCCGCTATGACAATGATGAAGTTACGCCCGAGCAGGAACGCGAGCTGCAGGTGCGGCTCACCGCGCAACGGCTGATCCGGGATCTGCTGCCACCGTCCGATGTGGACGGACCGGGTCCGGACCTCGATCTGACCGGCGCGGTGCTGGAGTATTTCGACCTTTCCCGCCGTCGAATCGGCGGCCTGCTGTTGCGGCACGCTTCGCTGTACAGCAGCACGAATCTCAGCGGCTCTGTCTTCACCGGGCAGGCTTATTTCACCGCAGCGGGCACGGGTCCTGGCCGCCTGGTGGGCGTTTTCCGTTGCCGCAACGCGACTTTTCTCGACCGGGCCTGGTTCTCCGGTACCGAATTCTCGGAACGGGCCAATTTCTCCCACACCACGTTCGCCGGTCCGACCACCTTCAAGGGCGCGACCTTCGCGAAGGAAGTCCTTTTCGACGGGGCAGCGTTCTCCGGTCCGGTGGAGGCAGCGCTGCCGGACGGTTGGAAGCTGGATCCGCAGAATGGCGGCTATGTCGCGGTGCCGATCTGAGTAGCATCAAGAAACCGTGGACGTCTACGAAGCGGTGCGTTCCCGGCGGTCCGTCCGCGGCTTCCTCGGCAAGCCAGTACCCGGCGAAGTCCTGACCCGAGTCCTCGCCACGGCCTTGCGCGCCCCGTCTGGGGGAAATCTGCAGCCGTGGCGGGTTTACGTGCTAACCGGCGCGAAGCTGGCCGAGCTGAAATACCTGGTCGGGCAGCGCATCGCGGACGGCGACACCGGCGATCCGCCCCAGGTGCTGCCCTATCCGCAAGCCTTGCCCGAGCAGTACGCGCGGCGGATCGAGGAGCTGGGCGCGCTGCGCTACGGCGCGGTCGGGGTCGCGCGGGAGGATTACACGGGCCGGGAGCGGGTCCGGGTTCGGAATTGGGACTGCTTCGGTGCTCCGGTCGCGCTTTTCTGCTACTTGAACGAGCAGATGCTTCCCCCGCAATGGCTGGACGCGGGGATGTTCCTGCAGACCGTGATGCTGCTGCTGCGCGAGGAAGGGCTCGACAGCTGCGCGCAGATCGCGTGGGGCCGGTACCACCGGAGCGTCACGGAGATCGCGGAGCCGCCGCCCGGATATGTCCTCGGCTGCGGCATGTCGATCGGGTACGCGGATCCCGATGAGCCCCGGCCGGCGATTCCGCGGGCAGAGCTGGCGGAGGTGGTCACCTTCCGCTCGTGAGTGCCGGCACCGGTCCGCGCCGGCACTCACGAGGGCTCAGTCGAACAGCGCCGGAAGGGTCTTCTCCCAGGTCTCGCGCAGTTCTTCAAGGGAGAACTCGGTGACGCCCTGGATTTCCAGCGTCCCGGAATCCGGGTCGACGACGCCGGTCTTGCGCCACGGCAGGCCGCGCGCGGTGCACATCTCGGTGAACCGCAGCTCCTCCGTGCGCGGGACCGCCACCAGCACGCGGCCGGACGACTCGGAGAACAGTTGCACGAACGGGTCCTGGTCGCGGTCGAGGAACACCCGGGCTCCGCACTGTCCAATGAGGACAGTCTCGGTGAGCGCCTGTGCCAGACCGCCGTCGGCCAGGTCGTGCGCGGCGGAGATCATGCCGTCGCGCGAACCGGCGACCAGGACGTCGGCCAGCAGCTTCTCGCGGGCCAGGTCCACGCGGGGCGGGACGCCGCCGAGGTGCCCGTGCAGTTCGCGGGCCCAGGCCGAACCGTCCAGCTCGTCGTGGGTGTCGCCGAGCAGCAGCAGCGTCTCGCCTGCTTCCGCGCCGATGCCGGTGGGGATGCGGCGGGTGACGTCGTCGATCACGCCGAGCACCGCGATCACCGGGGTCGGCAGGATCGCCGTGTCGCCGGTCTGGTTGAAGAAGCTGACGTTGCCGCCGGTGACCGGGATGCCCAGCTCGACGCACGCGTCGGCGAGACCGTGCACGGCCTGCTCGAACTGCCACATCACGCCCGGGTCGGTCGGGGCGCCGAAGTTGAGGCAGTCGGACACCGCGACCGGGGTCGCGCCGCCGGTGGCGACGTTCCGGTACGCCTCGGCCAGCGCGAGCTGCGCGCCGCGGTACGGGTCGAGGTAGACGAACTTCGCGTTGCAGTCGGTGGCCACCGAGACGCCGCGGTTGCTCTCCTCGTCGATCCGGATCATGCCGGAGTCGGACGGCTGGGACAGCACCGAATTGCCGCGCACGTAGCGGTCGTACTGCGCGGTCACCCATTCCTTCGACGCCTGGTTCGGCGACGCGATGAGCTTCAGGAAGTCCGCGCGCAGTTCCTCGGGCGTCGACGGGCGCGGGAGCTTTGCGGAGGTGTCGGCGACGAGGCCGTCCTGGAACGCCGGGCGCTCGATCGGGCGGTCGTACACCGGGCCCTGGTGCGCGACGGTGTGCGCGGGCACGTCGACCACGATCTCGTCGTTCCAGGTGATGACGAGGTGCTCGCCGTCGGTGACCTCGCCGATGTCGGTGGCGATGACGTCCCACTTGGCGCAGACCGCCATGAACGCCTCGACGTTCTCCGGCGAGACGACCGCGCACATGCGCTCCTGCGATTCGCTGGAGAGCACCTCGGCGGGCGTCATCCCGGTGGCGCGCAACGGAACCCGGTCGAGGTAGATGTGCATGCCGCCGTCGCCGGCCGCGGCCAGCTCGGACGTGGCGCAGGAGAGCCCGGCCCCGCCGAGGTCCTGGATGCCGACGACCAGCTTCTCGCGGAACAGGTCGAGACAGCACTCGATGAGCACCTTCTCGGTGAACGGGTCGCCGACCTGCACGCTGGGCAGCTTCCGCCGCCCGGACGCGGATTCGTCGCCGGAGAAGGTGTCGCTGGCGAGCACGGACACGCCGCCGATGCCGTCGAGACCGGTGCGCGCGCCGAACAGGATGATCTTGTTGCCCGAACCGGAGGCGAACGCCAGGTGCAGGTCCTCGGTGCGCATCGCCCCGACGCACAGCGCGTTGACCAGCGGGTTCCCCGCGTAGGAGGGGTCGAAGACCAGCTCGCCGCCGATGTTCGGCAGGCCGAGGCAGTTGCCGTAGCCGCCGACGCCCGCGACCACGCCGGGGAGCACGCGCTTGGTGTCCGGCGCGTCGGCCGGGCCGAAGCGCAGCGCGTCCTGCACCGCGAGCGGCCGCGCGCCCATCGCCATGATGTCGCGCACGATGCCGCCGACGCCGGTGGCCGCGCCCTGGTACGGCTCCACATAGGACGGATGGTTGTGGCTTTCCACCTTGAAGGTGACCGCCCAGCCGTCGCCGATGTCGACGACGCCTGCGTTCTCGCCGATGCCGGCCAGCATCTTGGCCTTCATCTCGTCGGTGGCGGTTTCGCCGAAGTAGCGCAGATGCTTCTTCGAGGACTTGTAGGAGCAGTGCTCGCTCCACATCACCGAGTACATCGCGAGCTCGGCGTCGGTGGGCCGGCGGCCGAGGATTTCCCGGATCCGCGCGTACTCGTCTTCGGCGAGGCCGAGTTCGACGTACGGCTGGCTCGTTTCCGGGGTCGCCGCGGCCACTGCGGTGGTGTCAACTGTGCTGGTCACGGTATCCGTGTCAGGGTTCGCCACGGCCTTAAGACTACGTGTCGGCCGGGTCACACCCACAGCCGCCCAGCCTGCTCGCGCGGGGCATAAATGAGTCGCGCCGGAGCGTCCCGGCGGCTTAGCGTCAATGATCGTGCTTTCCGCCACGTACCGCTTCCCCGACATCCGGCTCCCGGAACGTCCGACGCCGGTCCGGTATCTGCTGGCGGTCCTGCGCGCACGGCCGGGGCTCGTCCTCGCCGCGATCGTCACCGGGGCCGGCTGGTCGCTGCCGAGCGCCCTGCTGCCGCTGGTGATCGGCCGGGGCGTCGGGGCGATCGCCGACGGCGACTCGTCCGCGCTGTGGCGCTGGGCGCTGCTCGCGGGCGTGCTCGGCGTGACGCAGGCGCTGCTCGGCACCGGGCTGCACTTCGCGTCGTACGGCATGTGGATCCACGGCGCGGGCTCCACCCAGCGCCTGGTCACCGACCACACGACCCGGCTCGGCGCGTCCCTGCGCGACGCCACCACCACCGGCAACGTTGTCGCGGTCACGTCGTCGGACATGAACTGGGTCGGCAACGCGTTCGAGGTCATCGGCCGCACGTTCGGTTCGATCGTGGCGTTCGTGGTCATCGGGATCGCGATGCTCGGCACCTCGCCGGTGCTGGGCACGGTCGCGCTGGTCGGCGTCCCGCTCGCGGTGCTCGGCATCGGTCCGCTGCTCGCGCCGCTGCAGAAGCGGAAAACCGCGCAGCGGGAGAACCTGAGCGAGGTGAACGCACTCGGCGCGGACATCGTGTCCGGGCTGCGGATCCTGCGCGGCGTCGGCGGCGAACGGCGATTCCTCGCCCGGTTCCGCGACGCGAGCCAGCTGGTGCGGCGCTCCGGCGTCGAGGTCGGGCGCAGCGAATCCTGGCTGGCGGGCGCGGAGGTCTTGCTGCCGGGGCTGGTCACGGTGGCGATCACCTGGCTGGGCGCGCGGCTCGCGCTCGACGGCACGATCAGCGTCGGCGAACTGGTGGCGTTCTACGGCCTTTCGGCGTTCCTGGTGGTGCCGGTCGCCACGGCGACCGAACAGGTCAGCTCGCTCAGCTCGGGCCTGGTCGCGGCGCGCAAGGTGTGCGGGCTGCTGGCCCTGCGGCCGAAGCTCGCCGAGCCGGTGTCGCCGCTGCCGCTGCCGGACGGTCCGCTGGAACTGGTGGATACCGCCAGCGGCATCCGGATCGCGCCGGGCAAGCTGACCGTCGTCGATCTTGGTGCCGAGGCGGAAGCGATCGCCGCGCGGATGAGCCGGTTCGCCGACGCGGACGAGGGCGAACAGGTGCTGGTCGGCGGAGTGCCCGCGGATCGCGTCGCGCTCGCCGAACTGCGCAGGCGCGTGGTGTACGCGCACAACCAGGACCTGTGGTTTTCCGGGGTGCTGCGTGATCAGCTGACCCCGGAGCACCCGCGCGGGGTCGACATCTTCGCGGCGCTGCACGCGGCGGACGCCGAGGACATCATCGAGGCCCTGCCGCGCGGCGTTGACGAGCTGATCGGCGAACGCGGCCGCGAGGTGTCCGGTGGGCAGCGGCAGCGGTTGAGCCTCGCCCGCGCGCTGGCGATCGACCCCGACGTGCTGCTGCTCGACGAGCCGACGTCGGCGGTCGACGCGCACACCGAAGCCCGGATCACCCAGCGCGCCAAAGAATTGCGGACCGGCAGGACCACGGTGGTGTTCAGCCAGAGTCCACTGTGGAGGAACGTGGCCGACGAGGTCGTGCACGGAAAGGCAGTGACGGTATGACGACGCGGCTCCCGCTGGCGTCGAAACGCGAAGTGCGGCGCTGGGCGAAACGCGTGGCGGTCGAGCACCGGCGCGAGTTTTCCGTGATGCTCGGGCTGTTCTGTCTGGCCACCGTGGTCGGGCTGGCCGGGCCGCAACTGCTCGGCAGGCTCGTGGACGGCGTGGTCGAGCACGGCACGACGCTGCGGGTCGATCTTCTGGCCGTGGCGTTCGTGGCGGTGCTCGTGCTGCAGGCGTGGGCGAGGAAGGCGGCGCGGCTGCGCGGCCGGATGTTCGGCGAACGGGTGCTCGCGCAGACCCGCGAACGGTTCGTCACGAACGCGCTCGGCCTTCCGCTGGGCACCGTCGAGGCGGCCGGCACCGGCGACCTGCTCAGCCGGGCGACCAGCGACATCAACCGGCTGGACGTCGCGGTGCGGTTCGCCGCGCCGGAAATCCTGATCGCCGCGGTGACGGTGCTGTTCACCACCATCGCGATGATCGTGACGTCGCCGCTGCTCGCGCTGGCCCTGCTGGTGGCGATTCCGATCCTGGTGCCGGTGAACATCTGGTACCAGCGGAAGATCCCGAGCGCGTTCGCGTGGATGCTCGACCGCTGGGGCGACCTGCAGTCGACCACCCACGAGACCGTGGAGGGCGCGCGGACCTCGGAGGCGCTCAGCCTCACCGAACGGCGGGTCCGCGCCGGACATCACGCACTCGACCAGGCGACGCTCGGCGAACGCCGGATGCGCGCGCTGCAGATGCGCTGGCTCCCGTCTCTCGAGATCAGCTACGTGCTGCCGATCGCGGCGCTCCTGCTGCTGGGCTTGTTCGCCTACAGCCAGGGCTGGGCCGGGCTCGGCACGATCACGACGATGCTGGCGTACGCGCAGGCGATGACCGCTCCGCTCAGCGAGGCGCTGTTCTGGCTGGAGGACTTGCAGGTCGCGATAGCCGCGACGCGCCGGATCATCGGCGTGCAGCCTGCCGAATCGGCGGACAAGGTCGCCGACGTGCCGCGCGGACGCGACATCGAGGTGCGCGACGTCCGGTTCGGCTACACCTCAGACCGCGAGGTGCTGCACGGCATCAGCCTGAGCGTGCCGCGAGGGGAACGGCTGGCGATCGTCGGACCGTCCGGTGCGGGCAAGTCGACGCTGGGCAGGCTGCTGGCCGGGATCTCGGCGCCGACCGCGGGTTCGATCCGGGTCGGCGGCACCGAGGTGTCGACGCTCGCGGACGACGTGCTGCGCGGCGAGGTGCTGCTGCTGACGCAGGAACACCACACGTTTTCCGGGACGCTGCGGGAAAACCTGGCCCTGCCTGCCCGGCGCGGCGGCGGGGACTGGACCGACGAGGAACTGCTGGACGCGCTCGCGTCCGCCGGCGCCGCGGAGTGGGCGGCCGGACTGCCGGACGGGCTGGACACCAAGCTCGGCTCGGGCGCGTACGCGGTTCCGGCCGGTCTCGCGCAGCAACTGGCGCTGGCCAGGGTCGTCCTGGCCGACCCGCACACGCTGGTGCTGGACGAGGCGACGTCGCTGCTGGACACCGGTTCGGCGCGCGAGCTGGAACGGTCGCTGAACGCGGTGCTCGAAGGCCGCACGGTGATCGCGATCGCGCACCGGCTGCACACGGCCGCGGCGGCGGACCGGGTCGCGGTGGTCGAGGGCGGCACCATCACCGAACTCGGCCCGCACCAGGACCTGATCGCGGCGGGCGGCCCGTACTCGCGACTGGTCGCGGCGGCAAGCTGAAGCGCGATTCCCGGACGACAAATCCGAAGCGGTGAAAACCGTGGCGGAACTTTGGGGAATCAAATTTCCCCAAATACACTACCCGCATCTAAGGGGGGAGCGGGTCGTGACTGACAAAAAGGGTGGCCGGCGGGCCTTCCTCGGAATCTCGGCATTTCTGGCAGCCGTGGTGATCGCGGCGATCGTGGTACCGCTCGCGCTCAACAGCGGCACGGTGTCCGGTCACGCGATCGCGGTGTCCCAGCCAGGTCCGTGGCAGCTGGGAGCGGACCGGGTCCCGCCGTACGACAACGGCATCGATTCCTGGGTCGTGGGCGACGATCTGGTGCTGGTGAACGACACCTATGCGGTCGCGTACGCACGGAGCGACGGAAAGGAACGTTGGCGGATCCCTTCCCCCGCCGGCCATTTCTGCGGGGCGAGCACCTCTGTCGTCGACAATCACATCGCCGTCGGTTATGGGGATCTCTGTTCGAGCGCGGCCGTGCTGGATGTCAACGCGGGAAAGCTGCTGTGGCAGCGGACGATGCCCATCACCTCGTCGGGGAGCCCGTCGCAGGCGAAACTCGACGAGCACGCAGTGCTGGAGATCGTCGGCGGTTCGGTCGTGGTCGTGCACTACCAGCAACTGCTCGGGCTGGACGCGGCCACCGGCGCCGTCCGCTGGTCCGAGGTCACGCCACCGACCGACGAGAAGGTGTACTCGAACTGCATCCCGTCGGACGGGCTGCCGCGGAGCGCGGACTTCGTGCTGCTGTCCCACTGCAGCGCCAAGGACGCCGGCGATAGCTTGTACGTCGCCGTTGCCGTCGATCCCGCGACCGGGAAAACCAAGCAGCACAACGAGTTCGTGAAGAGCAAGTCCTACCTCACGATGGCGTGGGTGAGCGCGTCGCCGCTGGTCGCCTACCTCAACGACGCATCGAAAGGGATGTACGCAACTCTCGACGACTCGCTCGAACCGGTTTCCACCGTCGACGCCGGAGACGCGTTGAACGGCTTCATGGGCGACGACGGATTCGGCTACAGCCTGAGCGGGGCCTCCAATGGCACGTCACATCGACGTTCGCGAGCACTCGTCACGGGCACCACGATGATCGCGCTGACCAGCCCGCAGAAGCCCAACCGCCTCGCCGCGTTCGACCTCCGCACCGGCGCCAAACGCTGGGAAGTCCCGGCGCCCGGCGGCGGCATTGTCGCGGCGCCGCTCGCGGTGGACAACGGGCAGGTGATCGCCGTGGTCTCCGCCGGCCAGGACGGTCCTGATCAGCACATCGTCAAGTTCTCACTGGACACCGGAGCTGTGACACCCGTGCGCACGGTCTCGCTCACGGGTCCCGGCAATCGCAGCTTGGCACCGTGGTTCTGCCGCTTGTTCTGGGCAGACGGGGTCGTTTACGGAGTCCGCGCGATCTACACCGCACAGTCCACGGCACTGGTCTTCCGGCTCGGCTGAGCACGGCCGTCCCGGCCCGAGCCCCGAGACCGGAATGTCCGCCGGGCGTCCGGCGTTGGCCTCAAGCGGATCCTGATCTTCCTAGCCTGGGGGTGACGCCGGATGGCGGTCATGACGGTGGACGAACGAGAGAAGTTCCTCGCGGAGCAGCGGGTGGGCGTGCTGTCGATCGGCCGGGAAGGCGCGGCCCCGCTCGCCGTGCCGGTTTGGTACGACTACGAGCCCGGCGGCGAACTGCTGATCTGGATGGACCGCGGATCGGCGAAGGACCGGGCGATCGAGGCGGCGGGCAAGCTGAGCCTCACGGTGCAGCAGGAAACCCAGCCGTACAAGTACGTGACGGTGTCCGGTCCGGTCGTGGACCGGTCCTCGGCTCCGACGGAGGAACAGGCGCTCGCCATCGCCTCGCGGTACGCGCCCGAGGCCGAGGCGCGGAAGTTCGTCGAGGGCTCGCTGACGGAGAACTCGGTGCTGGTGCGGGTGCGCACCGAGCGCTGGCTCTCCAGCGACCACAGCAAGTAACGCGAAAGGGGCCCCGGGAAGTTTTCCCGGGGCCCCTTTTCGGTGCTTGGCTCAGGCCTTCACGAGCGCGTCGACCGCGCTGTAGAACATGCCGAGGCCGTCGTCGGACGGGCCGGTGAGCGCGTCGATCGCGTGCTCCGGGTGCGGCATGAGACCGACCACGCGGCCGTTCTCGCTGGTGACGCCCGCGATGTCGTTGCGGGAGCCGTTCGGGTTGCCGCCGACGTAGCGGAACGCGACCCGGCCCTCCGCCTCCAGCATGTCCACAGTGGACTGGTCGGCGACGTAGCAGCCGTCGTTGTTCTTGAGCGGGATCAGGATCTCCGCGCCCGCCTCGTAGCGCGTGGTCCACGCGGTGGCGTTGTTGTCCACGCGCAGCCACTGGTCGCGGCACACGAAGTGCAGGCCGACGTTGCGGATCATCGCGCCGGGAAGCAGACCGGCCTCGCACAGGATCTGGAAGCCGTTGCAGATGCCGAGCACCGGCATGCCCTTGTGCGCAGCGTCGATGACCGAGGACATCACCGGCGCGTAGCGGGCGATCACGCCGGCGCGCAGGTAGTCGCCGTAGGAGAAGCCGCCGGGGACGACGACCGCGTCGACGCCCTTGAGGTCGTCGTCGGCGTGCCAGAGCGAAACCGCGTCGGCGTCGGCGTAGCGGACCGCGCGGGCGGCGTCGCCGTCGTCGAGCGTGCCGGGGAAGGTGATGACGCCGATGCGGGCGCTCACGCCTCCACCCGCCGGATGGTCCACTGCTCGATCACCGGGTTGGCGAGGAAGCCCTCGGCCATCTTGGCCAGCGTCTCGTCATCGACGTCGTCGTCGACCTCGAGTTCGAAGTGCCGCCCCTGGCGCACGTCGGCGACCCCGGAGAAGCCGAGCCGCGGCAGCGCGCGCGCCACCGCCTGGCCCTGCGGGTCGAGGATCTCGGGTTTGGGCATGACGTCGACAACGACTCGAGCCACGGCTGGCTGCTCCTTATTTCTGCAGGTCGTGGGTGCACTGGAAGCGTACTTCACTGGCCTGATCGGCAGACAGACCGGTATCGAGGGGGAGACGTGAACCACCCGCCGCAAGGCCCGTATCCGCAGCAGGGCCCTTATCCGCCGCGCGGACCGCAGCAGGGGCCGCCGCCTGGGCAGTTTCAGCGGCTGGGTGACGCCGGGCTTCTTCAAGGAGAAGCTGGACACGACGTCGCAGGGAACGCCGGAACAGCTGGCCCAGTCGGTCGCCAACTCGATCACCGAGCAGACCGGGCTGAATGAGCTGTGGTGCAAGATCCGGTCGAAGCGGTCCTACACCGCCGAGCAGACCTTCCGGAGCGCGAAGGGCGACGCGAAGATCAGCAACGCGGTGCATCTGACCGGCCAGCAGGAGCGCGCGGCGACGATCACCGCCGGCGACCTCACCTACGGGATCGCGATCATCCCCAGCGACAAAGGCTGGTGTGTGCGCGACACCAAATCGGGTGGCGAACCGGCTCCGCTGGCCAGCCTGTCGACGGATCCGAAGCCGCGGCCCCAGGTGAAGAACGGCACGGACGCCGCGACCAAGTTCATCGACGCGGTCAACGCGCGAGACATCCCGGCGGCGCTGTCGGTCATGTGCCGGGACGCGCCGGACACCACTCGCAACGGCACTCAGCAGTGGATTTACGGCGAAACCAAGCTCACCCCGCGCAAGACGGACGTGCTGACCTCCGCGGGCCGGACCATCGTGCACCTCGACACCAAGGTGGACGACGTGACCGGCGAGGGCCGGGTGGAGACCGACGACGACGCCGCGGACGGCGCGTGCGTCACCGTCTTCGATGCCACTTCTGACTGATCGGTTTTCCGGCGACTTGCGCGTAGCGTGACCTGCGCCATGATGTGTCGTTGACATGGTGTCAACACCACCGGGAGGCAGCGTGCCAGAGCAGGACTCCTTCGACTACGTGATCGTCGGCGCGGGCAGCGCGGGCTGCGTGCTGGCGAACCGGCTGAGCGAGGACCCGTCCGTGCGGGTGCTGCTGCTCGAGGCCGGCGGCGAGGACACCGCGGACGAGGTCCGGATCCCGGCGGCGTTCGCGTCGCTGTTCAAGACGAAGTGGGACTGGAACTACGAGACCGTCGAGCAGAAGCACACCGGCAAGAAGGAGTACTGGCCGCGCGGCCGGATGCTCGGCGGCTGCTCGTCGATCAACGCGATGATCTACATCCGCGGCAACCGCGCCGACTACGACGGCTGGCGCGATGCACACGGAGCCACCGGCTGGGGCTGGGACGACGTGCTGCCGTACTTCAAGCGCGCCGAGGGCAACCAGCGCCTCGGCGGCCCGCTGCACGGCACCGACGGTCCGCTGCACGTCGAGGACCGGCGGTTCACCCACGAGCTGTCGCACGCGTGGGTGGACAGCGCGGTCGCGTGGGGGCTCAAGCACACCGACGACTTCAACGGCGAGTCGCAGGAGGGGGCCGGGCTCTACCAGGTCACGTGCAAGCGCGGCCGCCGCTGGTCCACCGCGGACGCTTACCTGCGGCCCGCGTTGTCGCGGCCGAACCTGACCGTGCGGACGAACGCGCAGGTCACGCGGGTGGTTTTCGAGGGCACCCGAGCGGTCGGGGTGTCCTATCTCGACAAGGGCGTGCCGACGACGGTCCGGGCGGACGCCGAAGTGCTGCTGTCCGGCGGGGCGATCAACTCGCCGCAGTTGCTGATGCTGTCCGGCGTCGGTCCGGCCGAGCATCTGCGCGAACTGGGCATCGACGTGGTCGCCGCGCTGCCCGGCGTCGGCGACAACCTGCACGACCACCCGGCGGTCGGCGTGATCTGGTCGACGAAGGGCACGACCGACATCGCGGACTCCGCGACCCCCGCCGGATTGGTGCGCTACCAGCTGACCAAACGCGGCCCGCTCGCGTCGAACATCGGCGAGGCGGGCGCGTTCTACTCGACCCGCGACGGGCTGGCCGCGCCGGACATGCAGATCCACGTGGCCCCGACGTTGTTCTACGACAACGGAATGCGCGAGCCCACGTGTCCGGGCTTCACGTCGGCGGCCACGCTGGTCGACGTCGCGAGCCGCGGGCGGCTGCGGCTGAAGTCGGCGAATCCGTTGTGGAAGCCGGAAATCGACCCGGCTTACTACGCGGAGTCGATCGATCTGGAATCGGTGAAGTCCGCTCTGCGGTCGCTGATCGAGATCGGACGGTCGGGTCCGCTGGCGAAGTTCCTGGACCGGCCGTTCCTGCCGGCGACGCATGAACTGTCGGACGAGGCATTGACCGAGCACGTCCGGCAGAACACGCAGACGCTGTACCACCCGGTCGGCACGTGCGCGATGGGCAGCGGCGAGCACGCGGTGGTCGACCCGGATCTCAAGGTGCGCGGGGTTACGGGGCTGCGGGTGGTAGACGCTTCGGTGATGCCCGTGGTGCCGCGCGGGAACACGAACGCGCCGACGATCATGGTGGCGGAAAAGGCGGCTGATCTGATTCGGGCTCGATGACCGCTCTGTCAACCTGGCGGGATCTCCTTGCCGCCTGGGCGATTCCGGACGCCGTGCACCCTCCGGAATCGCCGTGGGTCCTGCCGCGCGAGGTGTTCCTGCGGCGAGCCGATCAGCAGATCGCCGCGCCGATCGGGGTGACCTATCAGCTGGCCGCCGAAGCGTTGCAGGAGCCAGGCACGGTGCTCGACATCGGCGCGGCGGCCGGGGCGGCGAGCCTGCCTCTGGTCGGCCGGTCGAACGTCACCGCGGTGACGGCGTTGGACACCGACGACGAGTTGCTCGCGGCGTTCGCCGAGCGGGCCGCGGGCGTGGAGCATCGGCTGTTGTCCGGCCGGTGGCCCGATCTTGCCGACGAAGCCGGTGTGGCGGACGTTGTCGTGTGCGGGAACGTGGTTTACAACGTCCCCGACCTGGCTCCGTTCGTCTCGGCGCTCACCGCGGCGGCGCGGCGGCGGGTGGTGGTCGAGACGGCCGCGCGGCATCCGTTGACTGAGCTTAATCCGCTGTGGCAACGGTTTCACGGCATCGATCGACCGGCTGGACCGACTGCCGGGGACTGTCTCGCGGCGCTCGCGGAAGTGGGGATCGAGCCGGAAGTCATGGAATGGCGGCGGCCGCCGGAGCCGGAGTACGCGGAGTTCGCGTCCACAGTGGACGTCGTCCGGCGGCGGTTGTGCCTGCCTGCCGACGCGGCCGGCGAGGTCGAGCGGGCCTTGCTGGAGATGGGGATCGATCCGGAGATGCCACCAGATCTCGGGTCGTCCGGCCGGGACCTGGTGACGCTGGTTTGGCCCGGTTCCGCCTAACCGACCCGTTCGAGTTCGGGAACCCGCGCGAACTGCACCGCGAACAGTTGCCAGGCAAGGAAACCCAAGCCGAGAATTACATAGGCGTCGCCGACGAGGTGCTGCCACGGTTCCCACGCGAGTTCCCGCATCCCGCTGGAGGGCACGAAAGTGTGCGGCGCGGCGATGAAAACCGACGCGCCCGCGGCCAACGCGGCGGCGGCGCGACGCGTGCGGACCCGGGCGGCGAGGATGAGCGTCGCGGGCACCACCCAAACCCAGTGGTGCGACCAGGAAATCGGGGACAGGACGAGCACCGCCGCCGCGTTGACGACGAAGCCGAGCGAACTGTCGACGCGCCGCATGACAAGTACGGCGGCGACCAGGACGAACGCGGACAACGCCAGCCACAGCAGGTCGTGGGCCGGCGGCAGCAGGGCGAGGCGGTTGAGGGCGCCTTGGATGGTCTGGTTGGTCGCGTAGGGCGAGCCGCTGAAGCCGTCGGCACCGGTGAGGCCGCCGCCGAAGAAGTACTCGACGGACGCGCGCGGGGCGATCAGGAAGCCGAGCAAGGTCGCTCCGGCACCGGTGAGCAGTGCGTTGCGGGCGGCGCGGAAATCCTTGGCGAGCAGGAAGAAAAGGAGGAAACCAGCGGGCGTCACCTTGATCGCGGCGGCCAGGCCGACGAGGATTCCGCGCGGCCAGCGTGGGTTGGGCGCCAGGCAATCCACGGCGACCAGTGCCATCAGGACGAGGTTGATCTGTCCAAAGCCGATGGTGGAGCGCACGGGCTCAAAGGCAAGCGCCGCAACGGTGAGCGCGGACGCGGCGACGGCCGTGGATCGGCGGTTCCAGTCGCGCCACAGGTGGCGGACCGTGGTGTACAAGACGAGCCAGAGCGATGCGGCGGAGAGGACGTCGAGCAGAACCGACGCGATCGGGAGCGGCGGGAGCGCCAGGGCCGAGAAGAGCATCGCGGCGAACGGCGGGTAGATGAACGGCAGCATCGATCCGGCTGTGGTGGTCGGGAGCGGGCCGTAAAGGTCGCCGCCTTGGACGGCCGCGTCCGCACCGAAGCGGTAGACCTGCAGGTCAACCGGGTTGAAGCTGCTGATGACCGCCGCGATGCCCGCGACGAGGGCTACCGCGCCGAGTGCGGACAACCAGGCGAGGATCCGCCCGGACTTTCCTTGAAACCACATACGGGCGGCGATTGTAGCTGCCTGCTCGACGGGCGGGCGGGCTGTTCCGGATGACTGTTTTCCCGGAATTGTCGGACCCCGTCGTTACAGTCGGGCCCATGAGCACTTCCCTCTACTACAACGCGAGCCGGGCGACCGCGCTCACCGCTGCCGAGACCGCCGCTGTCGAACGCGTCGTCACCACACGTCAGCCGTCTTTTCCTTACCCGGACGAGGAATCCCTCTTCCTGTACGAGGAAGGCGAGCCGGACGCGATCGTGGCCGGGTCCACCAAGATGCCGCTCGATCTCGACCACGTGATGCCCGTGCTCGAACACGTGCTGGGCTCGGTGACCGAGTTGCGCCGCGCCCTTCCGGACGCGAAGTGGCACGTACACCTCGACGATTTCGACATCCCGTGGGACGAGAGCGAGGGGTACTTTCTGCCCGCGTAAGCGTCTAGCCGACTCGCCGCAGCGCTTCGCGGGTGAGGTCGGCCAGGGTCGGATAGCCGTCCACAGCCATGATCAAGTCAGCTTCAGCGAGCAAGGTACGCAGCACATGGACAACGCCGTCCTCACCAGCCAACGACAACCCCCAGGCGTACGGGCGGCCGACGCCCACCGCCGTCGCGCCCAAGGCCAGCGCCTTGACCACGTCGGCTCCGGAGCGCACGCCGGAGTCGAACAGCACCGGCGTGCCGCCGGAGGCATCGACCACTTCGGCAAGGCAGGCCAGCGCCGGGAGACCGCCGTTGGCCTGCCGTCCGCCGTGGTTGGAGCAGTAGATCCCATCGACCCCGCCGTCGATGGCGCGGCGGGCGTCATCGGGATGCTGGATGCCTTTCACCAGCAGTGGAAGCTTGGTCAGCGAGCGCAGCCAGGGCAGGTCTTCCCAGGTCAGCGGGTTGCCGAACAGCTGGGCCCACAGTCCGACGGCGGCCGCCGGGTCGTCCTCCGGAGCCTTGCCGAGCCGTTTCCGGAACACCGGGTCGGTGAAGTAGTTGGCCAGGCAATGCCCGCGCAACTGCGGGAAGTTCGCCGTCGACAGGTCGCGCGGCCGCCAGCCGGTCACCCAGGTGTCGAGCGTGACCACGATGCCGCGAAAGCCCGCCGCCTCGGCGCGTTGCACGAGCGAGGCGGCGACGTCACGGTCAGTCGGCGTGTACAGCTGGAAGAAGCCCGGAGTGTCGCCCAGTTCCGGGACGAGCGTTTCCATCGGGTCGACGCTCAGTGTCGAAGCGACCATCGGCACGCCCGTTCGGGCGCTGGCCCGCGCGGTCGCGAGGTCGCCGTGGCCGTCCTGCGCGCACAGGCCGATCACCCCGACCGGCGCGAGGAACAGCGGCGACGGCAGCTTCATCCCGTACAGGTCCACCGACAGGTCGCGTTCCTTCGCGCCCACGAACATCCGCGGGACCAGGCCCCAGCGCTCGAATGCCTCGACGTTCCCGCGCTGGGTCCGCTCGTCGCCGGCCCCACCGGCCACATAGGACAGTACGGACGGCGGAAGCGCCTGAGCCGCACGCGTTTCCAGTTCCGCATACGACATCGGCAGGTCCGGAACGCGGCCGGACAATCCGGCGAAGTAGATCTCGTGCTGGAAATCGCCGAAGCCGGGCAACAGTGCTCCTTAACGCTTGCCGTGCAGGACGGTGACCAGCTTGGCGACCAGCGCGTCCGTGGATTCCTTGCGGGAGAAGGACGTGAGCGTGAGCGGCGCGGTGAACCGCTGCCGGGCCACCGCCTTCGGGCGGGCGAACTCGCGCAGCCCTTCCGGGCCGTGGATCCGGCCGAACCCGGAGTCGCCGACGCCGCCGAAGGGCAGCGACGCGATCCCGGCGAACGACAGCGGCGCGTTCACCGCGGTCATCCCCGCGCGCAGCCGGGACGCCAGCTCGGCGCCGCGCGCCCGGGAGAACACCGTGGAACCGAGGCCGTACTTGGTCGCGTTGGCCTTCTCCACCGCTTCGTCCATGTCGCGGACCTTGGCGATGGTGACCGTCGGGCCGAACGTCTCCTCGCGCACCGCCTCGGAGTCCTCCGGGACGTCCACCAGCACGGTCGGCTGCACGTAGCGGTCGCCGACGCTCTCCACGCCGCCGACCAGCGCCTTCCCGCCGCGCTTCAGCGCGTCCTCGATGTGACCGCGGATCACCGAGAGCTGCGAGGGCATGGTGATCGGCCCGTACTGCGCGTCCTCGTCCGAGCCGGCGCGCACGTTCTTCGCCTTCTCCACCACCTTGGCGACGAACTCGTCGGCCACGCGTTCGTGCACGTAGACGCGCTCGACGCCGATGCAGGTCTGGCCGGAGTTGGAGAACGCGCCCCACACGGTGGCGTCAGCCGCCGCCTCGAGGTCCGCGTCGGTGTCCACCAGCAGCGCGTCCTTGCCGCCCGCCTCGATCACCACCGGGGTCAGCGTGTTCGCGGCAGCGGCCATGATCTTCTTGCCGGTGGCCGCGGAACCGGTGAACGCGATCTTGTCCACGCCGGAGCCGACCAGCGCGGCCCCGGTCTCGCCGAATCCGGTGATCAGCTGCAGCACCGGCTGCTCGGGCACGATCTCAGCGAACGCGTCCACCAGCCATTTCCCGACGCCAGGGGTGTACTCGCTCGGCTTGAAGACCACCGCGTTGCCCGCGGCCAGCGCGTACGCGATGGAGCCGAGCGGGGTGAACACCGGGTAGTTCCAGGGCCCGACCACGCCGACGACGCCGAGCGGGAGGTACTCGACGGTCGCGGCCTGGTTGGCCATCAGGAGGCCGGACGAGCGGCGGTGCTTGCCGAGCACCTTGCGGGCGTTCTTCGCCGCCCACGCGATGTGCTCGATCGCCAGCACGCTCTCGAGCTGGGCGTCCGCGATCGGCTTGCCGGTCTCCTCGCGCACGACCTGGCACAGCTGCGGCAGCCGCCGGGTGAGCACGCCCTTCCAGCGCTGCAGCCGCTCCGCGCGCCCGGCGAAGCCGAGGCCGTCCCACCAGCGCGCGGCCGCCCTCGCCCGCTCGACGGCGGCGCTGACCTCGTCGGCCGTGTGCACCGGGTAGGTGCCGACGACCTCGTCGGTGGCCGGGCTGAGCGAATCGAACGTCTCGCCGACGGGCGTCGGCTTCGGCTGGACCGCGGTCATCGGCGTCTCCCCGTCTCGGTGAACCCCCAGGCTACGAGGTTGCTGACACTCTGCCAACAGTTGCCCGGGCTTCCCGCCAGCATGGCATCCCGGAACTGGCGCGGAAAGTCCTCCGACCGGGAGTCCTCGCTGGACCCCCTCGTGGACCAGGCCACGAGCGTAGGGTTGAACCGACCGATCTTGGTAAGGAGAAAACCTGATGCGGATCGTCCATTTCGGACATTCCTGCGTACTGCTCGAGACCGCCGCGGAGCGGATTCTGCTCGATCCTGGCACGTTCTCCACCGGCTTCGAGAACGAGCGCGAACTGTCCGCGGTGCTGATCACCCACCAGCACTTCGACCACCTCGACGTCGAACGGCTGCCCGGCCTGCTCAAGGCGAACCCGGGCGCGAAGCTGATCGTCGACCCTGGCTCGGCCGAGGCCGTCGAGAAGCTGCACCTGGAGTTCGAGGTCGCCAAGCCCGGCGACGCGTTCGAGATCGGCGGCACCTCGGTGTCGGTCACCGGCGGCGAGCACGCGGTGATCCACGCCGACATCCCGGTGATCCCGAACATCGGCTACCTGGTCGACCACGGCGCGTTCTACCACCCGGGCGACTCGCTCTTCGTGCCCGAGCAGAAGGTCGACGTGCTCGGCCTGCCCACCGGGGCGCCGTGGCTGAAGGCCGGCGAAGCGGTGGACTTCCTGCGTGCGGTCGCGCCGCGCCGTTCGGTGCCGATCCACGAGGCGGTGCTGGCCAACGCGGCGGCGAACATGCACTACGGGCTGTTCCAGAACCTCGCCCCGGAAGGCACCGAGGTGAAGGCGCTGGAACGAGGCGTCGCGACGGAGGTCTAGGGCTACGCGGGCGCGGTGTGGCGCAGGGAGCCGTAGGTGCTCCCGAAGGCCCGGTTTTCGAGGGCCACGTCCACCGCGTCCAGCAACGCCTGCCGCAAGCCGGGGCGGCTGAGGTCAGCGGCGTCAATGCCAAGCCGCACCAGCCCGCCTCGGCGCGCGGCCCGCGCGGAGGCCAGTACGAGCGCGAAGCAGCGGACGGTCTCCGTACGGTGCGACTGACTTGTGAAGTCCTGCACCCGCGCGCGCCGGGTCTCGCCGGTCACCAGGTCCCGTACGGCGTTCTGGTCGGCGCACAGCGTGAAGCCGTGCTCCCGCAACGCCTGCACAGTGCCAGCCGACGCCAGCCATCGCGGCGGCGCGAAGCCGTCAACAGTCACGCCGGTCGCGTCGAGGGCGGCCTTCGCAGCGATGAGCCGGAGCCGCGCTTCGTGCGCGGGGAGCACAGCGAACTCAGCCTTCCGCCCCAGGTGCACGGCGCGATGCGTCGGCGGGATGCGGTGGTCGTAGCCATTGAGCAGCACCGAGTCACCCGCCGCGGCGCGCGTACGGACCCAAGCCGTCACGGGCCCGTCCTCGGTGCGCGCGACATGCAGGATCGACAGCGGAACATGCCGACGTTCGAGTTCGGCCGCCAGATGCGCACAACGGTGCAGCGTGCGCGTGGTGACCCCGGACAGCGAGACCAGCAGGCGAGCATCCACGCCACCATTGCGCCGCAGCCGTGTGGCGACCGCCTGACCGCTCCGTGAACTGCGAGTGAGACTTACGCGGCGGACAGTCACCGCTGGGTTTATGCGGCTTTGCGGCAGTGCCAGATAAGCATCGACGGCACGTCCTTCGCCGCCGCGGCCAACGCGTCCGGCACCAGGCCGTTCAACGACCACGGCCAGAGATCCCACGGCCCACCGCCAGGCACGTGGCGCGGTTCGGTCGGTGCGGGCGTCGGCTCCACACAGCTCACCGGCGCGAGACCGCCAGCGAAGAATGCACGCAGGTAATCACCGACGCGATGATGACTCGTCCGCACCCGAGCCGGGTCGCCGTCGGCCGTGCGCACGGACGGGATCGATCCGCGCTGGACCTGCTCGGGATGCACGTCGGAAAGGACGAGATGCCCGCCCGGAGCGAGGACGCGAGCGAACTCCGCTATCACCGGTGCCAGGTCCGGTACGTGCGACAACGCGAGACCGCAGAGCACGACCTCCGGCGAACCGTCGCCGACCGGAAGTTCATGCAGGTCAGCAACGAAAGTCGAGTCGGCCTTGGCATGGCTGAGCATCTCCGGCGAACCGTCGACGGCGACCACGTGGTGACCGCGCTCGACCAACAGCCGGGTGAGCCGCCCAGTGCCGCAGGCAGCATCAAGCGCCCGACCCGGCGGAATGGCGTCAAGGATCGCCGCGACGTGGGGCTCGTCAGCGAACGCAGCGTTCTCGCCGGAGTCATACGCGGCAGCCCAGCGAGCGTAACCATCTCTAGGCGCGAGCTGGGTTACCTCGACGCCGTCGGCCAGGTCCTCGTCAGCCAGCAACGCGCGAATCTCGGCCAACCGCGCTTCGACAAACTCGCGATCGTGCTCGCCGGTGAACGCGCGGAGCAACGCCGCTCCTTCGATCCCGATGAGGTAAGCGAGAGGATGCTCGTAACTCACGCCTGCGGACGCTAACCGGGCAAATGCCGCAGTGCCACCGATTTTCGCGCTAGCCTGCGCGCCATGGCCCTGTGGCGACGAAAACCTGTTGTTCCAGCAACCCCCTGGGAAGGCAGCGAATTACGCGCCGAACCAGGCACCCTCCCAGGAAAAACGCGACCAGCAATCCTCCTGTCCGCAGGTTCCATACAGGCCTCTGTCCTACCCAGGGAACTACGAGATTTCGGCCGCGGCCGCGTCGAAATCGTGGAGTCTTTAGGCCCCGGACCACTGGCCTTCCTGTTCCGCGTTTCAGCGGCGGCACCGACTTCCCTTGCCGAAGAACAGGTCCGCGACCTGCCGAAAGACGCCGTAGTGCTAGCCCTCCCGAACACCCCGCCCGCTGCGGTACTGACCGGCGCCGAACGGGACAGTTTCCTCGACTGGGCTCAGCGACTCACGGATTGACCGGTTTGGCCGCCTCCACGAGCCGCCGCACCGCGACCGCGACCCGCCCCCGCAGGTCAGGATCGATGAGGGCACCGTTCTCGACAGCTTGGCGGGGAATCGGAATCCGAGCACACGCATCGTCGACGATGCGAGTGCCCGCGTAGGTGAGGGTCTTGCGGAGAGAGTCATGCGCGTCCGCACCCCCAGTGGGCGCGGCGACCGAAGACGCGTTGATCCACGCGACCGGTTTGCCGTACATCTCCCCGCCGCCGATCGTCCAGTCGAGCAAATTCTTGAAGGAACCCGGCAGGCCACCGGCGTACTCCGGGGTGCAAAACAGGACACCGTCCGCCGCCCCGATCGCCTCCCGCAACGCGACGACCTCGCCAGGCAACGGATCCCGGTCAAAGTCCGGATTGAAATGCGGCAGCCCAGAGAGACCACCGTACACAGTGGACGCCGTAAAACCAGCCGCGGTAGCGATGACAGCCGCATTGACCGAACCGGCCCGCAGGCTGCCGCTGATGAGCAGAAGCACGAACCCCAGTGTGCCAGGACGGGGGCGTCCGCGGGGTTGGCTTTTTTGGAGCGTGCCTGACTTTCACCCACTGCTACCGCGCGAACGCAATCGCTACCCTGCACCGGTCGGCGTGGGTGGTGAACGATTAATGACGAATCGGCTCACCCTTGCGGAGTGCGGACTCCGGAGGGCTCGAAGCCGACAAGTCCGCGCCGACGATGGCAGGGCTTGACAAAAGTCAGCCCAATGCGGCCTCCGCGCCGACCGGGACCTGGCCGCGACCAGCCCAGACCGGAATTGGCGGTCCGCAGGCCAGGGCGCCGCGCCCGTCGCAAACGCGCCGCAAACCAACCCGCGCCAAAACCGGCGGACCGCCGAGAGCCAGCGCAGCTCAGGCTCCGCCCCACCTCTCAACCGGCAGCAACCGGCCTGGGCCGGGAAGCGGCTTGCCGAGGTCAGCAGCCAGCTGTCGCGTGGCGGAGTGGCCTCACTCCCACACCACCCCTCCCCGTTGTCCCTGTGCCAACCCAGCCGCCGCGGCTGCGGATCGGGTTGCCGGGTCCAGCGGGTTCGGGCCGATCGCCGCGACGGAAGCCTCGTCTGGTTCCAAGACCGCTACCTTCGCTCCTGCCGAGCGCAGGTCCACCAGTACCTGGTCGAACGGCCGCTCCGTCGGGAACGGCTCCGCCGCGCCCATCGGGACGACCACTGTCACCTGGGCGAAACCTGTTGCGTAGTCGGCATTCGAGGCGGAGCGGACGCCGCCGTCGACGTACCAACCGCCGTTGATCGGTACTGCTGGCCAGATGCCGGGCACTGCGCAGCTTGCCGCCACCGCGGCGACTAGCGAGACGCCGGACGAGCTGTCGAACACCGCCGGTTCACCGGTTTCCGCTTCCACCGCAACGATTTTCACCGCGCGCTCGGGCCACTCGTGGGACGGCAGGCGGGATTCGATCACCGCGCGGCGTCGCGGTTCCGGGACGGTTTCTGCGGCCAGCGCATACTTTCCCATCGCCCGGCGGGTTTCCGCCGCGGTGCCGCCGTCTGCCAGCACCGCGGCGAATTCCTCGCCGAACTTTTCCAGGTCGAACTCGGCCGCGATCTCCGCCGCTTGCAAGGCCGGATCGGTTTGCCGCGCGTACAACTGCGGCAGCGGCAATCCGCTGCCCAGCTGCGCCGCCACCGCCGCGCCTGCTGACGTGCCGATCAGCACGTCGGCATCGGTTACGTCCTGGCTCGCTTCCGCCAGCCCGGTCAGCAATCCGGTCGCCCACGCGATCCCGGCGACGCCACCGCCGCCCAACACCAAAGCTCGGCTCATGCCGCTCCTTTCACCGGCACCCACTCTGCCCTACGGCACCGACAATTTCCGTAGCGCCGACTCCAGCAGGGCGTCCGTCTCGGGTTTCGGCAGGACCAGCTCCAGCAGCGTTTCCGCCACCTCGCGGTATTTCGCCACCCGCGCCGGACTTGAGCTGCTGGCGCTTTCCCGCAGCAACCGTTCGTGGACGATCGAGGGCAGGTCCGCGAAATCAAAAATCGTGAACGCCCTGCCCAGATCGGGACGGCGGTCCGCCGGGACCACTCGCACCTCGGCCTTGCCTTCCGCCAACCGTTCGCGCAGATGCCACAGCTGCTCCGCCATCGCGTCCGCGTCGCCGATCCTCTTGTGCAGCGCCTTTTCCCCCAGCACCAGCACACACCGCGTGCCCGAATCGAGCACCGCGCGCCGCGACAGTCTCTCGGCTACGCGCGCGTCCACTTCGTCCGCCGCAACGCCCGCAGTGCTCGACAACAGCGCTCGTGCGTACCCGCTCGTCTGCAACAGCGGCGGCACCACTTCCGGCTCCCAGCCGAACACTGCCTCCGCCGTGCGTTCCCACTCCAGGTACGGCTCTTCTCCGCCGCCGTCTATCCAGTCCTGCTCTCGCGCTCCTCGCGCCATCTCCACTATTCGCCTGCGATCCGGCCCGATCACCCTGCAGTGCGCCAGTACCGCTCCGATGTCCTCAGGCTTCGGCAGCCGCAGTCCTCTTTCCCAGTTCGTCACGAAACCAGGCGTCATCCCCAGCAACCGGGCCAACTCTCTTACACCCAGTCTTCTTCTCTCCCGCGCCGCGCGTAACTCCAGGCCCAATGCCCTCGCGCGCGGTGTTGCGTACGGTGTGGTCATGGTTGCAGTGTGTCAGGGGGTGCCGACAGTTTTCGGGGTTCTCTCCCTGGGCCCTCTGCTGCTTCCTCGGCCTACAGCCAGTCCTCCAGCGACAACCCCGTCAGCCTCTCGTACGCCTCCACGTACCTTCCCCTCGTCGCCTCCACCACTTCACTCGGCAACGGCGGCGGCTGTACGTTCGACGCCCTCTCCCAACCCGACTCCGGCCCCGTCAGCCAATTGCGCACGTACTGCTTGTCGAACGACGGCTGCACCCTTCCCGGCTCGTACCCCTCCGCCGGCCAGTACCGCGACGAATCCGGCGTCAGCACTTCGTCCGCCAGCACCAGCGCGCCCGTCTCGTCCACTCCGAACTCGAACTTCGTGTCCGCCAGCAGGATTCCGCGCTTCGCCGCCACTTCCGCGCCACGGCGGTACACCGCGAGCGTCGCCTCGCGTAGCTCCTCCGCGCGCTTCGCGCCGATAGTCGCGACCACTGCGTCGAACGAAACGTTCTCGTCGTGCTCGCCGAACGCCGCCTTCGTCGCGGG
Source organism: Amycolatopsis sp. A1MSW2902 (assembly GCF_017312175.1). Lineage (NCBI taxonomy): Bacteria > Bacillati > Actinomycetota > Actinomycetes > Pseudonocardiales > Pseudonocardiaceae > Amycolatopsis > Amycolatopsis sp. A1MSW2902. The sequence goes on along the minus strand of NZ_QJPO01000001.1, from coordinate 7,650,111 downwards.
CGTGAAGATCGGCGACGGCAGCTTCGATGCCTCCACGAGCCCTTCAGGCAGCTCTACGCCGCACACTGCGCCCGTACGCTGATAGTCCGAGTAGCCGGACCCCGTGAGGTACCCGCGCGCGACAGCTTCGACCGGAAGCATGTCGAGACGGCGTACGAGCAGCGCGCGCCCGCGTACCTCAGCGGGGATGCGCGGGTCGTCGTACGCGACAAGGTGGTTCGGGATCAGGTCCGACAGCTGCTCGAACCAGAACACGCTCATCGCCGTGAGCACGCGGCCCTTGTCGGGGATGGGCGTGTCCAGGATGAAGTCGTAAGCGGAGATGCGGTCCGAGGTGACCAGCAGCAGGTGGTCGTCCCCGACCGCGTACAGGTCCCGGACTTTTCCGGCGGCGATCTTCGGGTAATCGGCGAGCGTCGTCACTGCTGCACCCTAACCCGAGCACCGCTACAGCGAGGATGATGCAGGTCATGGCCTACCGCTGGATTTCGTTCACCTCCGACTACGGGCTGCACGACGGCTTCGTGGCCGCCTGCCACGGGGTCATCGCGGGCATCGCGCCCGACGTACGCGTTCTCGACGTGACGCACCTCGTCCCGCCGCAGCAGGTGCGCTCAGGCGCGGCAGTGCTCGCGCAGACCGTGCCATCGCTGCCTAAGGCCGTACACCTCGCTGTCGTCGACCCAGGCGTCGGCACTGAGCGCCGCGGCATCGTGGTGGTCGCGACGCACGGCATCCTCGTCGGCCCGGACAACGGTCTGCTTCTACCCGCCGCAGAGGCGCTAGGCGGCGTGTACGCGGCGTACGTGATCGACGTGCGCACGCCGACGTCCGCGACCTTTCACGGCCGAGACATCTTCGCCCCTGTCGCGGCGAAGCTCGCTCTCGGTGCACACCCTGGCTCTTTCGGCCCCGCCATCCGCGACCTGGTGCGCCTGCCAGAGCCGCTGATCGCGGCGTTTCCGGGCAAGCTCGTGTCGGACGTGCTGACCGTCGACCACTTCGGCAACGTCCAGCTCGCCGCCGCCCCCGCCGACCTCGAACTAACCGGCTTGACCGGTGAGGTGACTGTGCACAGCGAGCACGTCGCGGTGTCCGCCACGATCGGCCGGACCTTCGCCGACGTGCCGCGCGGCGCGAACCTCGTCTACACCGACTCGGCGGGCAAGCTGGCCGTCGCGGTCAACGGCGGTTCGGCGGCTTCGGTGCTGCGGATCGGGCCGACCGAGGAATGCACCATCACCGCGTCGCCGACCGCCAGCTGACCGGGCCGGGTCACCGCCGCCTTCATGCCGAAGAGGACGCCGCCGTCCGGGTCGCGGTGGTACGCCGCCAGCGAGCGGATCGGCTCCGGGCCGGAGCGCTTGCCGGTTTCCTGATCGACCATCGGCACCGCGCAGCGCACGCACAGTTTCGCGTAGGCGAACTCGGCCCCGCCGGCTTCCATCCGGCGCACCGAATCCTCGGCGTGCGGTTCCGCCCAGCCGCGGATCACGAGGTTGGGCCGGAACCGGTCCATCGGCACCGGTTCGCCGCCGCGCTCGGCGATCCGTTCGTTCAGGTGGTCCAAAGAGGACTCGGAGATCACGAGGATCGCGTGCCCGTCGGCGAACCGCGCGGTGCCGGGGGTCTCACCGCTCGTGACGCGGTCATGCTCCGGAGTGACGCCGAGCAGCACGGACGGCTGACCCACCACGGTGGAGAACCACTCCGCGGCGTCGGCACCCTGGTGGACGCCCTCGCCGGTCCAGTTGAAGGTGGCCGCGGGGTGCCGTCGGCCGTCCTTCTGGACCTCGATGGTCAGGTCCTCGACGCCGGGCGCGGACAGGGCGAGGCGGGCACCGCCGTCCAGGAGGCGCGGCCGGATGGCGGCCATGACGGGGAAGCGGCGCTGGCTGCGGAAGTCGCCGTCAGCCGCGGTGACGATGAACTCGCGGTCGTGCGCGAGACCGGCCGGGGTCACGTCGGCGGACTGGACGGTCGTGCCGGCACAGCCTTTGACCGGGTAATACGTGAGCCGAGAGATCGTCCCCATGGGGTTCACGGTACCTGGTGGTCAGGCGGGGACTGGGGCGCGCACGATCCCGCACGGACCGCCGCTGCGCCGGTACGCGGATGTCGGCAGGCACCCTGCTCCGCGACGAAACCGGACGCGTCCTGCTCGTCGAGCCGTCCGATAAGGACAGCTGGGACATACCCGGCGGAGTGTGCGACGCTGGCGAGCCGCCGTGGCGCACCGCGCGTCGGGAACAAGCCGAGAAACGGCCGGATGCCGGAAGGGCTCGCGTTCATCTTCGACGGCGGGCGGATCTCCACCTCGGAAGCCGCCCGGCTGACCCTCACCGATCCGGAGATCCGGGCCGTCCATCTGTTGCCGATCGACCAGGCAGTGCAGCGAGTAGCACCGTCGCTGGCCCGGCGGCTCCAGGACTCCCGGGAAGCCACGCGGACTAGCGACAGCGTCTGCGAGGACGGCCGTCCCGTCACAACACCTGCGACAAGAACTGCTGCAACCGAGGACTAGCCGGTGCCTCGAACATCTGCTGCGGCGTCCCCTGCTCCACGATCCGCCCAGCGTCCATGAACGCGACCTCGTCGGCCACGCTGCGGGCGAAGCCCATCTCGTGCGTCACCACGATCAACGTGAGGCCCCGCGAAGCCAGCCCAGCCATCAGGTCCAGGACGCCCTTCACCAACTCCGGGTCCAGCGCACTCGTCGCCTCGTCGAAGAGCATCACTTCCGGTTCCATCGCCAGCGCACGGGCGATCGCCACGCGCTGTTGCTGGCCTCCGGACAACGCGGCCGGGCGGTACGGGGCTTTGTCCGCGAGCCCGACTTCCGCCAGTCGCGCTCGGGCGACTTCCACGGCGTCCTCTTTGGACAGACCGCGCACGCTGCGCAGGGGGAGCACGATGTTGTCCAGCACCGAACGATGTCCGAACAGGTTGAAGTGCTGGAACACCATCCCCACCCGCTGGCGCAGCGCATCGGGATCCGAGGAGATGACGCTTTCCCCGTCCAGCAGCAGGTCGCCGCTGTCCGGCTCCTGCAAGCGGTTCACACAGCGCAGCAGAGTCGATTTCCCAGAACCGGACGGGCCGATGACGCACGTGGTGCTGCCGCTCGGCACCTTCAGGTTCACCCCGCGCAGGACTTCCAGCGTCCCGAATCGGACGTGGATGTCCTTCAGTTCCACCGAGGACGAACGAATCGCTGTACTCATACCGTCCCGCCCGCGATCATTTCCTTGGTCTCCGTGGTCACCTTTCGACCGGTCTGCAGCCGCTTGTCGATGTAGTTCACCAGGTGCGTCAACGGAACCGTGATCACCAGGTAGACCACGCCCGCCGCGACCAAGGGCGACAGGTTGCCGGTGTTGGCCGCCAGGTCCTGGCCGATGCGGAACAGTTCCCGTTGCGAGGTAAGGAAACCGAGGAAGTAAACCAGGGTCGAGTCCTTCACCAGCGCGATGAACTGATTCACCAGCGCGGGCAGCACGCGCCGCACGCCCTGCGGGATCACCACCAGCAGCATCGCCTTGGTGTAGCTCATGCCGAGCGCGCGGCTCGCCTCCAGCTGTCCCTTGTCGACGCTCTGGATGCCCGCCCGGAAGATCTCGCCGATGTACGCGGCGGCGATCAGGCTCAGCGCGGCGATGCCCAGCGGGTACGGGTTGTTGCCCACCAGGCCGCGAGCGAGCAGGCCGACGCCCTGACCGATCACGAGGATCGTCAGGATCGCGGGCAGGCCACGGAAAATGTCCGTGTACACCCGCGCGGGCCAGCGCAGCCAGCGTTTGGTGGACAGGCCCATCACCGCGAGCACCATGCCGAGCAGGGTCCCGATAATAGCCGCCGCCACCGACAGGATCAGGGTGTTCAGCAGGCCGGTCTTGAGCAGGTCCGGGAAAACCTCCCAGATGTACTGCCAGTTGAGGAAAGTGTCGAAAAACTGATCCATCAGGCTACTTCGTCTTGAAATCCGCGGGAACCGGAATGCTCGGCTCGAACTGCTGGTGCACCTTCGCCCAGGTGCCGTCCGCGACGGCCTTCTTGATGCCGTCGTTCAGCTTGCCCAGCAGCTCGGTGTTGCCCTTCCGCACCGCGTATCCGTGCGGGATGCTGGTCGTGATCGCCTTCGTGACCTTCAGTTCGGGGTTCTTGCTCGCGTAATCCTCCGCGGACACCTGGTCGAACACCGCGCCGTCGATCGCCGCCGACTTCAGCGCGCTCAGCGCCGCCGCATCGTTCGGGAACCGGACCGCCTGCGCCTTCGGCGCGTTCGCGGCGAGCCAGGTGTCCGACACCGTGCCCTGCACCACGCCGATCCGCTTGCCGGTCAACGAATTCTCGTCGGAGATGCCCGCGGTCGCCTTCGCCTCGATGCCGAGCGACTGGTAGTTGTACGGATCGCTGAACGCCACCGTCTTCTTGCGCTCGTCGGTCTGCGCGATCGCCGAACTGCCGATGTCGAACCGGCCGTTCGCGACGCTGCCGAGCAGCGCCGAGAAATCGGTCGCTACGAATTCCAGCTTCAGGCCTTCTTTCGCGGCGATATCCTTCAGCAGCTCGTTGTCGAAGCCGGTGAATTGGCCGTTCTCCTGGTAGGCGTTGGGCCGGGAATCGCTCAGCGTGCCGACTCGCAGGGTCTCGCCCGCGTCGCCACCGCACGCGGTGAGACCGGCGACCAGTGCCGCCGCGAAGGCGGTGACGATCAGTTTCTTCATGCCACCAGTGTGCCCGGGCATCAGGAGTTCGCCACCGGGAGGCCGGGGCCGCCCTTCTCCAGCTCCTTCGCGACCGGCGCCTGCTTGAAGAACTGCGCGTGCAGCCGGGCCGCGGTGCCGTCGGCGATCGCCTTGGCGAGACCGTCGTTGATCTTCTTCAGCAGCTCAGTATTCGACTTGGCGACCGCGAAGGCGGACGGGGTGTCCTTGTCCGCGACGGTGTAGCCGAATTCGAGCGGAATCGCCGGGTTCTGGTCGATGTACTTCTGGCCGATGTCCTTCGGCACGACCCAGCCGTCGAGACCGCCGGTCTTCAGCTGCGCGAAACCGGCGTTGTAGTCCGGGAACCGGACGACCTGCGCACCGGCAAGCTTGCCCGCGAACTCGTCCTGCACCGAACCCTGCACGACGCCGACCCGCTTGCCGGCGAACGAGTTCGCGGCGGGCAGCGCGGCGCCCTTCTTGCTGACGACGGTGGTGTAGCTGGTGTCGTAGCCGTTGCTGAACGCCACCGTCTTCTTGCGCGCGGCGGTCGCGGAGATCGTCGAGCTGCCGATGTCGAGCTGGCCGCCGGCAACCTTGGCGAGCAGGCCGGAGAACTCGGTGCCGACGAACTCGACCTGGAAGCCCTCGCGCTTGGCGATGTCCCGCAGCAGTTCGTTGTCGTAGCCGGTGAACTGGCCGTTTTCGAGGTAGATGCTGGGCGGGGCGTCGGTGAGGGTGCCGACGCGCAGGGTTTCCCCGGAAGCGTCCGAGGATCCGCACGCCGTGAGGCCCGCGGTGGCGGCGACTACGACGGCGAGCGTGCTGAGGATCTTTCTCATGACTTCTTCCTGAATATCCGGCGTGCGCAGACAAGAAGCGCCAGGCCGCGGGGCGGCGGCCTGGCGCTTCCGGGTTCGGCACGAAGACTAAAAGCTTCGCCCGATCGAGTAATGCCGTCTCAGCACGTGGACGACGTGCGCGCACTCACAGAATCGGCTGCGGCGCGTACGCCGCGGCGTCCGGGAACCGCTTGAGCACGTCCTCGACGCGCGCCGCGACTTCTTCGACCTGACGCGGGGCCACGCCGGTGAACGAGATCCGGTCGGCGAGGAGTTCGTCCAGGTCAGCGCGGTCGAGCGGGAGGCGTTCGTCGGCCGCGAGCCGGTCGAGGAGGTCGTTCTCCGCGCCGCGTTCGCGCATCGCGAGAGCGACCCCGACGGCGTTCTCCTTGATGGCCTCGTGAGCCGTCTCACGCCCGACGCCCCGGCGCACCGACGCCATGAGCACCTTGGTGGTCGCGAGGAACGGGAGATAGCGATCAAGCTCACGCTCGACCACGGCCGGGAACGCGCCGAACTCGCCGAGCACGGTGAGGAAGGTTTCGAGCAGGCCGTCGAGCGCGAAGAACGCGTCCGGCAGCGCGACGCGGCGCACCACGGAATCCGAGACGTCGCCCTCGTTCCACTGGTCGCCTGCCAGTTCGCCGATCATCGACAGGTAGCCGCGCAGCACCACGGCGAGCCCGTTCACGCGCTCGCACGAGCGGGTGTTCATCTTGTGCGGCATGGCCGACGACCCGACCTGGCCCGGCTTGAAGCCCTCGGTGACCAGCTCGTGCCCGGCCATCAGCCGGATCGTCTTGGCGAGGCTGGACGGCGCGGCGGCGAGCTGGACCACAGTGGACAGCACGTCGAAATCGAGCGAACGCGGGTACACCTGGCCGACGCTGACGAACCGGTTGCCGAAGCCGAGGTGCTCGGCGATCCGGGATTCCAGCTGGTCCAAAGTGGACTCGTCGCCGAGCAGGTCGAGCATGTCCTGCGCGGTGCCGACCGGACCCTTGATGCCGCGCAGCGGATAGCGCTCGATCAGGTTGTCCAGCCGGGAGAACGCGACGAGCAGCTCGTCGGCGGCGGTCGCGAAGCGCTTGCCGAGGGTGGTCGCCTGCGCGGCGACGTTGTGCGAGCGGCCGGCCATCACCAGGTCGGAGTGCTCGACAGCCAGCGCGGCCAGCCGGGACAGCACCGCGGCGACGCGGCCGCGGACCAGTTCCAGCGACCGCAGCTGCTGCAGCTGCTCGACGTTCTCGGTGAGGTCGCGCGAGGTCATGCCCTTGTGCACGTGCTCGTGCCCGGCGAGGGCGTTGAACTCCTCGATCCGGGCCTTCACGTCGTGCCGGGTGACGCGTTCGCGCGCGGCGATCGAGTCGAGGTCGACCTGCTCGACCACGCGCTCGTAGTCGTCGAGGACGCCGTCGGGCACCTCGACGCCCAGTTCGGCCTGGGCCCGCAGCACGGCGAGCCACAGCCGCCGCTCGAGCACGACCTTGCGTTCGGGCGACCAGAGCGCCACCAGCTCAGGCGAGGCGTAGCGGGCGGCGAGCACGTTCGGAATGCGGGGCTTGTCCGTCACGCGGCCACGATACCTGCGCAGGTCAGCGGGGCGGTCACCACTCCGTGAAGCTGCCGTCGGGCAGCCGCCACACCGGCGACCGCCAGGCGTGTCCGGTCTCGTCGGCGCGGCGGACGGCGGCCTCGTCCACCTCGATGCCGAGGCCGGGCGCGGTCGGGCGTGCGGCGTAGCCGTCGACGCGGGTCTTGCACCGGCATCGCCAACCCGGCCTGCTCGTCACCGCTCGCGTATCGCGGAGGTCTCAGCCACCACGCCGACCGGCCGGTGTCGGCGACTTCCTGAACGCGCACGCGATCGGAAGCGACACCGCCGACACCTCACCACTCCGTGAAGCTGCCGTCGGGCAGCCGCCACACCGGCGACCGCCAGGCGTGTCCGGTCTCGTCGGCGCGGCGCACCGCGGCCTCGTCCACCTCGATGCCGAGCCCGGGCGCGGTCGGGCGTGCGGCGTAGCCGTCGACGAAGCGGAACAACGCGTCGTCGGCGAGATAAGCGACCGGCTCGCGGCCGTCGTGGTAGTGCATGCCGAGGCTTTGCTCCTGGATGAGGAAGTTCGGCGTCGCGAACGCGACCTGCATCGCGGCGGCCAGCGAGATCGGGCCGAGCGGGCAGTGCGGGGCCAGGTTCGCGCCGTACACCTCGGCCAGCGCGGCGATCCGGCGCAGTTCCGAGATGCCGCCCGCGTGCGACGGGTCCGGCTGCACGACGGCGACGCCCGCGTCCAGCATCGGTTTGAACTCCCAGCGCGAGAACAACCGTTCCCCGAGCGCGATCGGCACCGTCGAGGCCTCGACCACCGACGCCACCACGTCGGCGGGCAGTTCCGGCAGCACCGGCTCCTCGACGAACATCGGCTGTACTTCTTCGAGCATCTTCACCAGCCGCCGCGCCATCGCGGGCGAGACGCGGCCGTGGAAGTCGATCGCCAGGTCCCGGTCGGGTCCGAGCGCTTCCCTGGCCTCCCTCGCGCGGGCCAGCGCCGCCTGAGCCTCGGCGGGCGTGGCGATCGGCCCGAGCGGACCGGCGACGTTCATCTTCACCGCGGTAAAACCCCGCTCGACCTGCGCGGACACCGCGTCGAAAATCCCCGCCGGACGGTCGCCGCCGACCCACGAATACACCCGCACGCGGTCGCGCACCGGACCGCCGAGCAGCTCGTGCACCGGCGCGTTCCGGGCCTTGCCCGCGATGTCCCACAGCGCCTGGTCGAACCCGGCGAGCGCGCTGGAGAGCACCGGGCCGCCGCGGTAGAAGCCGCCTCGGCGCAGCACCTGCCAGTGGTCCTCGATGCGCAGCGGATCCTTCCCGACGAGCAGCTCGGCCAGCTCGTGCACGGCCGCGCGCACGGTCCCGGCGCGGCCTTCCACGACCGGTTCGCCCCAGCCGGCGATGCCCTCGTCGGTGCTGATCTTGAGGAACAACCAGCGCGGCGCGACGAGGAACGTTTCGATCCCGGTGATCTGCACCTTGTCTCCTAAGCAGAGTCTTTCGCGGCCGACCAGCCGCCGTCGACGGTCAGGTCCGCCCCCGTCACGAACGAAGCCGCGGGCGAGAGCAGGAACGCGATCACCGCGGCGACTTCGGCCGGGTCGCCCAGCCGTCCGGCCGGTGTCGCGCGGGCGCTGCGTTCGCGGTCTTCCGCGCTGATCCGGTCCCAGGCCTCGGTCTCGACCGGACCGGGAAGCACCGAATTCACCCGGACCTCCGGCGCGTACTCCACGGCCAATTGCCGCGCCAGAGACACCAATGCGCCTTTGCTGGCCGCGTACGCCGGATGTCCGGGAAGCCCGAATCGGGCGTGTACCGAGGAAACCAGCACCACCGAGCCGCGCCGAGAGCGCAGCGAGGGCAGGCAAGTCCGGACGGCCAGGTACGACGCGGTGAGGTTCACGTCGAGCTGCCGTTGCCATTGCGCGCGGTCGGTTTCGTGCAGCGGGCCCAAAGTCGGCAGGTACGCGTTGCTGACCACGGCGTCGACTTCGCCCGCCAGATCAAGAACTCGTTGCCACGTCTCGTCATCCGTCACGTCGCCTCGCACGCCGCCGGACACGGGAGCGAGGTCGACGCCGATCACCCGGTAACCGTCGGCTTCGAGTTGACGGGCGGTCGCGGCTCCGATTCCGGACGCCGCGCCGGTCACCACGGCAGTGCGCATGGTTCGCAAGCATGCCGGGGCGCTCGAGCCACAGTCAAGAATAATTAGTAATTTATAATTTTCCTGCTAGGCTGGCCGCCATGGGATACCGGTGGGAGATCACGCGCGAAGCGGTGCGTCAGGGCGTCGTCGGAATCGTGCGGACGGCGGACGCCGCCTCGGCCGTCGCCGCCGCGCGGGCAGTGCTCGACGCCGGGTTGAAGTCGGTCGAAGTCCCGCTCACCAACGCGGGCGCGCTCGTCGCGATCGAGGAGCTGAGCACCGCCTATCCGGACGCCACGATCGGGGCAGGCACGGTGCTCGACGAGTCGTCCGCGACGGCCGCGATCCGGGCAGGGGCCCGGTTTCTCGTCTCCCCGTCGCTGCACACCGAGGTCTTGCGTACCGCTCATCGGTACGGCGTCGCGGCGCTGCCCGGCACCGGTTCGGTCACCGAAATCGTGCGCGCGATGGAGGAAGGTGCTGATGCCGTAAAGGTTTTCCCCGCGTCCGCACTCGGCCCGCAGTGGATCAAGGACGTGCGCGCCGCGCTTCCGCAAGCCCCGCTCGTGCCGACGGGTGGAATCGCTCCCGAGGACGTGCCACGCTGGCTCGACGCGGGCGCCGTCGCCTGCGGGATCGGGTCGGCGCTGACCCGTGGATCCGCTGAGGACATCCGGGCCCGAGTGGCCGCGTTGGTGAGGGAGGGCTCGTGAGCGACGTCGTACTCGTCGGCTGCCGTACCGCCGAAACCGGCGGGAACGGCACGGGAATCGCGGTGTTCCGGCGCTCCGGCGACGAACTGACCGCGGATTCGACGTTGCCGATGGTGTCGCCGACCTGGCTGACCCAGCATCCCGCGCTGCCGATGGTGTACGCGACCAACGAGACGAGCTACGGCGAGATCACCTCCGTTTCGGTCTCCGACGGCCTGGTCGCGCTCGACGTGGTCGAATCCGGCGGGGCCAGCCCGTGCCACCTCGCGGTGACGCCGGACGGCCGGTTTCTGTTGTGCGCCAACTACGGCGGCGGCAGCCTCGCGGTGTTCGCCCTGCGCGAGGACGGCCGGATCGACGGACGCACGGACCTGGTGCAGCACACCGGAAGCGGACCGCGCGCCGACCGGCAGGAAGGTCCGCACGTCCACATGGCCGTGTCGTCGGCGGACAGTTCGGTGGTGAGCGCCGTCGATCTGGGCACCGACGAAATCCGCAGCTACACGTTGTCTCCTGAAGGAAAACTGACTCCGCTGGCCGTCTCGTCGCTCCCTCCGGGCACGGGCCCGCGACAGCTCGTGCGCGGCGAGGACGGAATCGCTTACGTGGCCGGGGAATTGTCCGGCGAGCTGATCACGATGCGCGAGACCTCACCGGGAGCGTTCGAGTTCGTCGCGGCGACCCCGGCGACGGCGGCTGGCGGCGAATCCCTGGTGGCGCACCTGGAAGTGCTCGACTCCGGGATTTACCTGTCGAATCGCGGACCGGAATGCATCACGTCGTTCGGCGCGACCCCGCTGCGCGCGACGGCCGATCAGCCGTGCGGCTCGTACCCGTGGAACTTCGCGGTAGCGGACGGAACCTGCTACACCGCCGCCTTCAAGGACGATGTCGTTTCCGTTTTCCCGTTGAAGGAATTGGGAAACGCGTCAGTCCGGAATTATCCGACCGGCTCCCCGACGTGCGTACTCCCACTCCGGTGACCGACCAACGCCCTCGCGGCCTGCACGGACAGACCGTGGAAACGCTCGCCGCGCGCATTCTGTCCGGCGAATGGCCCGAGGGCATGGTGCTGGACCTTCCCGCGCTGCGCGAGGAGCTCGACATCAGCCTCACCGCATTGCGGGAAGCGCTGAAGGTGTTGGCAGCAAAGGGAATGATCGGCGCGCGGCAGAAGCACGGCACTTACGTGCAACCGCGCGAGAGCTGGCAGCTGCTCGACGCCGACGTCATGCGCTGGCAAACCACCGCACGCGGAAACGTTGGTCTGCTGGACGAATTGGCCGAAGTCCGCGCCGTGGTCGAGCCCGCGGCGGCGCGGATGGCTGCCGAACGTGCGACCGCCGAAGACCTTGCCGCGCTTGAATCCGCGCTCGACGCGATGGTCGACGCGCCGGATCCGGAAGCGAGCGTCGAGGCGGATCTCGCGTTCCACCGCGGCCTGTTGACCGCTGCGCACAACAACTTCCTGCTCCAGATCGAACGCGTCATCGCGATCGGCTTGGCGGAGCGGGACAAACTCGTCCACAGCGCCGGTCCCACCGACGATCCGGTACCGAGTCACCGCCGGGTGCTCGACGCCATCGCCGCGCACGACCCGGTCGGCGCGGAGACCGCGATGCTGGAGCTGCTGGTGAAATCCGCCGCCGACGCGAAGCGGTCGGGTCAGGAAGTGAACGCCCGACGATAGGCCGTCGGCGTGGTCCCGAGGGTCCGCCGGAAGTGCAGCCGCAGGTTGGCCGGAGTGCCGAGACCGCAGTCCCGCGCGACCCGGTCCACCGAATAGTCCGTGGTTTCCAGCAGTTCCCGCGCTTTGCCGAGCCGGGCGTTGAGCAGCCACTGCAACGGCGTGGTCCCGGTTTCCTCGGCGAACCGGCGCAGGAAGGTCCGCTGCGACATCTCCGCGTGCCGGGCCAGCAGGCGGATGCTGAGCGATTCGTCCAGTCGCTGCAACGCCCATTCGCGCGTGGCCGATAGCGAAGCATCGCCAGCGTCCGCGAGCGGCGCGGGCACGTACTGGGCCTGCCCGCCTTCGCGATGCGGAGCGGCGACGAGACCGCGCGCGATCCGATTGGCGACCGCGGCGCCCAAATCGCGCCGGACGATGTGCAGGCACAGATCGATGCCGCAACAGACGCCCGCTGAGGTGAGCACGTCGCCCTCGTCGACGTAAAGCACATCCCGGTCGACCTGGACCGAGGGGTATGCCCGCTCGAATTCGTCGATATATTCCCAATGCGTCGTGGCGTGCAGGCCGTCCAGCACGCCCGCGGCGGCCAGCGCGAACGCACCGGTGCAGATGGACACCACCCGCCGTCCCCGATCGCGCGCCTCGGCCAGCAGCTCGACCGCCGCTTCCGGTGTCTCGCCGATCGGGTCGTACCCCGGCACGATCACCGTGTCCGCCGCGCGCAGCTCCTCGATCCCGCCTTCCGCGGCCAGCTCGAACCCGGCGCTGGTCGCGACCGTCGGACCGAGCGCGCACAGCGACATCTCGTAGTGCGTTTGCGGCCGGACCTGGAACACCTGCGCCGGAATCGCCAGGTCCAGCGGAAGGACCCCGTCGAGCGCCAGCACCGCGACCCGATGCACCGTCATGGCAAGATTCTATCGAAGTACGGCAAACTTGCCACTCACCAGGTCAGAGCGGTGCGGGCCAGGCTTGAAGGCATGACCGAACTCCTTTCGGACCCGGTGGTCGCGCTGCCCGCGACTCCGCTGGCGGACGCCGTCCTCGAGGTCGTCCGCCCGGTGGAATCGCAGTCGGTGTTCAACCACAGCGTCCGCTCCTACCTGTTCGCGCGGTTGGTCGCCGACCGACTGGCCGTGTCCGGCTATGCCGACGACCTGCTGTTCGCCGCATGCGTGATGCACGACATCGGCGTCGCTCCGGACGGTCCGCACGTGGAACGCTTCGAGGTCGAAGGCGCCGACCGAGCTGCTGGTTTCCTGGCAAAGCAAGGAATTTCCACCGCGGACGCCGACGAGGTCTGGCAAGCCATCGCCTTGCACACCACCGCGGGCATCGCGGAACGCCGCGGCCCGCTGTGCGTGCTCGTCCGCGCCGGGGTCTCCGTCGACTTCGGCGGCCCGGTCGGCGCCGCGTACCTCTCGGCCGTCACCGACGAGGAGGGCGTGGCGATCCACGCCGCTTACCCGCGGCTCGAGATGGTCCGCTCGCTCACCGACGCGATCGTCGCGCAGGCCGCGAAGAATCCGAAGAACGCGCCAGTCCCGTCCGTCCCCGCTGATTTCTTGCGGGAACGCGAGGCCGATGGCGAAACCCGGCTGGAACGCGCCTCGCGCACGTCGCGCTGGGGAATCTGAGAAAGGGATCCACCATGTACGCCGTCAAAATCCCCGAGGACTCCGAGGTTTTCGGCCCGTCCGGGGCATCAGCCTTCAGCCGCTTCGGCTACTCAGCCGCCGTCCGCGCGGGCAACCACCTCTTCATCGCGGGGACGATCGGCCGCCGCCCGGACGGAGAGATCGCGGAAACCGTCGAGGAACAGACCGAGATCGCGCTCCGCCGGATCGAGGAAATCCTTCGCCTGGAAGGACTCGGCCTCTCCGCGCTGGTCGACATCACGAGCTACCACGTCGACATCCACCAGCACCTGCCCGGTTTCCTGGAAGCCAAGAAGCGCCTCGTGACCGCCGAGCCCTACCCGGCGTGGTCGATGATCGGCGTCAGCGGGCTCGCCAGCCCGGGACTGCTGATCGAAATCCGCGCCACGGCGGCCTATCCGGATTAACTGTCCTCAGTGGACGGTCTCGGCGAGCGCGGTCCGCAGCATCCGCCCGGCCGCGGCACGCGGAGCCGGGTCGACCGCGATCAGCGCGTTGACCACGGCTCCGTCGACCAGCGCGACCAGCCGGTCCAGTTCGTCCTTGGCCACCGGCGTCCCGGAACGGGCCAGGATCTCCGTCAGCAGTTCGTTGAGCTGCTGGGACAGCGTCCGCATCAACGGGCGCAAATACGGCCGCCGCCCGGTCGCGACCAGGCGTTCGTAACGCAGCAGGACCGCCTCGGCGTCGGCTTCCGGATCGCCGCTCTGCGGGCCGAGCAGCATGTCCAGCACGAGTTCCACGGTCGCCTGCACGCCCCGGTTCCGGGTCGTCAGGTCCTCGAGCTGCCGTCGCCCGTTCGCCAGCTCGGTCTGCCCGTGGTGCTCCACCGCGGCGGTGACGAGCTCTTCCAGCGAGTCGAAGTAGTACGTCGTGGACGCCAGCGGCAGGCCCGCCCGCTCGGCGACCGCGCGGTGCCGGACCGCGTCGAAACCACCCTCGACCAGCAGCTCAGCGGCGGCTTCGACGAGCGCGGCCCGTCGTCGCTCGCCCTTGGGAGTGGTGGCTGCTGCCGTCATGTCCGGTTATTCTGCCAGCCGCTCCGGTGGCCGCCGATCAGAACCGGGCGGCCAGCGAAGCGGCGAAGCGCGCGAGGTCGGTTGCGTACGGTGCCGGATGTCCGGAAGTCCCCGGCACGCTGACCAGCACGAGAGTTCCGCCGCTGCCGGTTTGCTGACGCACGGTGACGGCTCCGGCCGGTTGCGTGGGCACGTTCACCGCAGTGCCGCGAGCGAACACCGCCGCGCCGATCATCCCGTCCGGAAGCGGGAACCCGGCACCGCGCGACGACGTCGTACAAACGCTGCCTGGGGAAGCCTGCGCGGCATTCAAGTGGCCTGGGAGCTCGCCAGCGAGGGCAGTGGCGAGCTCCCAGTCCACCCGTCCGCACCCGGAGGTGCCTTCGACCCGAGGGCCGGTCCTCCCGGTTTCGCCGGCTCCCTGCCGAGACGGCTGACCCGGGAAGTCATCCCCATTGCTGAAAGGACGCGCCGCCGACCCACCGGGTTGCACCGGCGCGGCTACGGAATTCGCGCTGGAATCGGACTTCTCGCTCGAAACTCCCACAATTCCCCAGGTGCCGAACCCGGCGGCCACGACCACGGCCGCCGCGCCGACGGTGATCCGGTTGCGGCGGCGCAGCGTCTCGCGCTTCGAACGGCGCACCACGTCGTCCACCGAGAACGTCGGAGGCGGCACCTCGCCGGGACCGGCGGAGAACAACGTCTCGGCTTCCCGCTCATCCATTGGTCTCCACCTCCCGTTCCAGCACCTGGCGCAGATTCGCCAGCCCGCGCGCCGTCTGGCTCTTCACGTTGCCTTCGCTGCAGCCCAGCGCCGTGGCCGCGGCCCCGACGTCCAGTCCGTCGAAGAACCGCAGCACCAGCACCGCCCGTTGCTTCGGCGGCACTTCCTTCAGCGCCGCGAGCAGGTCCTCGCGAGTCGCGACGCGTTCGGCCAGCCCGGGACTGTCGTCGACAGGTTCGGGCAGCACCTCGGTCTGCCGCTCCCGCCGCCACGGACGGCGGGATTCGTCGATGACCGCGCGCACGAGCGTCTTGCGCACGTACGCGTCGGTCGCCGCGCGGTCTCTGATCTTCTTCCACCTCCGGTGCAACGCGACGAACGCCGTCTGCGCGAGGTCGTCGGCCTTGTGCCAATCGCCGCACATCAAATAGGCAGTCCGGCGCACGGCGTCCCTCCTCGCGGCGAAGTACTCCGCGAACTCCTGTTCGTCGCGCTGGTCCACGCGCTTTGCAGCTCCGCTCTGGCCATGTCCGGTGAAGGGACGGATCCGGGGGCGTCCACGGTTGCACGTCCGGCCGGAAACGTTCCACCCCCCGCCGCATTGATGCCGCGCCCACCTGTGTGATGTGATCGGACTGTGACCATGACTGGGCAGCTGATCGACTTCCGTTCCGACACCGTCACCCGCCCGGACGCGATCATGCGCGCGGCCATGGCCGAGGCCGAGGTCGATGACAACGTCATCGGCACCGACCCGACCATCGCCGAACTCGAACGCCGGGCCGCGCAGACGCTCGGGATGCCCGCGGCGCTGTGGACGCCGAGCGGGACGATGGCGAACCTCATCGCGCTGAGCGTCCACCTGCGGCGCGGCGACCGGTTCCTCGCCACCCGCGGCGCGCACGTGCTCACCAACGAACTCGGCTCGGCCGCGTGGCTGGCCGGCGGCATGCCGGACATCCTCGAACACGACGCGGGCCCCGGCCGGTGCCTGCCGGAAACGCTGGAAGCGGCCATCGGCAATCCCGGCCCGTACTTCACGCTCCGCACCACCCTGTTGTGCCTGGAGAACACACACAACGCGGCCGGCGGCGCGGTCACTCCGCCCGACGAGCACGCGCAACTGCTGTCGGTCGCGAAGCAGGCCGGGCTCACCGTGCACCTCGACGGCGCGCGGATCTGGCACGCGGCGGTCGCGTTGCAGGTGCCGCCCGCCGCGCTGACGGTCGGCGTGGACTCGGTGTCGGCGTGCTTCAGCAAGGGCCTCGGCGCGCCGGTCGGCTCGGTCGTCGCGGGCAGCGTCGAGTTCGTCGAGCAGGCCCGCCGGATGCGGCAGATGCTCGGCGGCGGCGTGCGCCAGGGCGGGGTGCTCGCCGCGGCGTGCCTGGTCGCGCTGGACCGCGTCGACGAGCTGGCCGAGACGCACGAGTTCGCGAAACGGCTGGCCAACGGCCTCTCCGAACACGGCTGGGACGTGCCGGCTCCGGACACCAATATCGTTCTCGCCGAGGTTCCGGACGTGCCGACCGCGCTGAACTGGCTCGGTTCGCTCGGCATCCAGGCCCTGCCCATGGCGGGCAAGGTCCGGTTCGTGACGCACCGCGACCTGTCGTCCGCCGACATCGCCGAAGCACTGCGCCGGATCAAAGCCGGCGCCTGAAACCCTGGGGGACTCGGGTGACCAACTGGATCGTGTTCGACTACGGCGAGGTGCTCAGCCACCGCACCGCCGCGATACCGAAGCTGGCCGCCGCGATGGGCGTCTCGCTCGAGACGTTCGAGCCGGTGTACTGGAGCGTGCGCGACCCGTACGACCGCGGTTGCCCCGACCTGGAGTACTGGACGTCGATCGGCGACCAGCTGGGCGCGAAGGTGGACGACGCGCTGTCGGCCGAGCTGACCGCGCTCGACGTCGCGGGCTGGGGACAGCTCGCGCCGGGGTCGCTCGACCTGCTGCAGTCGCTGTCCGACGCCGGCGCCTCGCTCGCGCTGCTCTCGAACGCGCCGTCGGCGTTCGGCGTCTGGGTGCGCGAGCAGGAGTGGTCGAAGCTGTTCAAGCACACACTGTTCTCCGGCGACGTGAAGGTCGCCAAGCCGGACGCCGAGATTTTCCGGCTGCTGCTGGACAAACTGGGTGCCCAACCGGACGAGTGCCTGTTCTTCGACGACCGCCAGGTCAACATCGACGGCGCCCGCGCGGTCGGAATCCGCGCACACCTGTGGGACGGCGCCGAGGCCGCCCGAGCCGCACTGGCCTGAACGGCGAGCGGCTCCCGCACCTTCCCGGCGCGGGAGCCGTCTCGTCTGCTCAGTATGGTTCGGCGCCGGTCAGCGGCTGATGCGCTTCGACTGCTTCTTCCCGGTGATCGCCCCGTAAGCCGCGGTGCCCAGGAACAGCACCCCGCCGATGATGCCGATCCACAGCACGGCCTTGAACAGGAAGCCGATCACGGACCCGATCACCATGAAGGCGATCCAGGCCACGACGAGCGCTCCGACGATCTTCCAGAACATGGCTCCTCCGATGCCGTTTCCGCGCCACGTCGGCCCGGTGCCCTCCAGCGTGCCATCCGTGCGACGGAAACTCTCTACGCTGGCCCAACGTTCAGGGACATCTCCGGGTTCCCCTGACCGGATTCACCCCAGCCAGCCGCCGAGCCGGCGCAGCCCCTCGGTCACGTCCTCGGTCGCGCCCGCGAAGGAAAACCGCACGTAGCGGCCGCCGTCGACCGGGTCGAAGTCGATTCCCGGGGTGATCGCGAGGCCGGTGTCGGCGAGCAGGCGCTGGCACCAGCTCAGGCTGTCGGTGGTGTGGTCGGAGACGTCGGCGTAGGCGTAGAACGCGCCGTCAGCCGGAGCGAGCTTGTCGAGACCGATCTCGCGGAGCCCGGCGAACAGCAGGTCGCGGTTGCGCCGGTAGTGCTCGACGTGCGCGTCCGCCTCGGCGTACGACTCCGGCGTGAACGCCGCGACGGCCGCGTACTGCGAAACCGCGGGCGGGCAGATGGTGAAGTTGCCGGTGAGGACGTCGACCGCGCGGTGCAGGCGCTGCGGCACCAGCATCCAGCCGAGCCGCCAGCCGGTCATCGCGAAGTACTTCGAGAACGACCCGAGCACCAGCGCTTCCCGGCCGTACTGCCAGGCGCAATCGAGCTGCTTGCCGTACGAGATGCCGTGGTAGATCTCGTCGCTGATCAACTGCACGCCGTGCGAGGCGCACCAGCCGGAGATCGCGGCCAGCTCGCCCGGCGGCAGCACGGTCCCGGTGGGGTTGCTGGGACTCGCGACGATGAGCCCGTCGATCGGCCCGAGCCGGTCGAGCTGCTCGACGGTCGGCTGGAAATTCGTCTCGGCCGTGGTCGCGAACTCGACGACCTCGCAGCCGAGGACGTTCAGCAGATTCCGGTACGCCGGGTAGCCAGGACGGGCCATCGCGACCCGCGCGCCGGGGTCGAACGCGCTGAGGAACGACAGCAGGAACCCGCCGGACGAACCGGTGGTCATGACGACGTCGGAGGCGGACACGTCGATGTCGTAGGTGCGCCGGTAATGCCCGGCGACGGCCTCGCGCAGCTCAGGAATGCCGAGCTGCTCGGTATAGCCGAGGGTGTGCTTGCCCAGCGCTTCCTGCGCCGCCCGCAGCACCGCGGCCGGAGCGGGCACGGACGGCTGCCCGGCGGCCAGCGAGATCAGGTCGCCGTGGCTGCGCTGCCGGGCCTGCGCCGCGGACAGCACGTCCATCACGTGAAAAGGAGGCACGCCTGCCCGCAACGCGGGCCCGCCGAAAGCACCGATGTCGACCATGCGGCCAGGCTAACCGGCGGAACCGCGTGCGGGGTGTGCCGTCAGTAACCGCGGTACGCGCCGCCGTGCGCCATCGCCGCGATGCCCGGGACGTTGGACATCGAGCCGTACCGGTCAAGCGAGTACCGCACGCCGGCGATGATGTTGTCGACCGGGTTGTAGATGTTGTCGTGCCCGGGCAGCTTGTGCGCGTTGAACGTCGAGTCGATGCACTGCATCAGCCCCTTGGACGGATGCCCGGCCGCGGCGTTCGAGTCCCAGTTGTTGATCGCGTTCGGATTGCCGCCGGACTCGTGCTGAATGATCGCCCAGATGTTCTTGATGTCCGCGTCGGTCACGTTCACGCCCGCGGCCTGCAGTGCCTTGATCGCTTCCTGGATCCACTGCTGAACGTTGCCAGGCGGAGGCGAGGAGGGCGGACCGCCGCTCGGGCCGAGACCGCCGCCGCCACCGCTGGCACCACCGCCACCGCCGCCGTGGTGACCGCCTCCGCCGCCACCTCCGCCGCCGTGCCCGGTGTGCAGACCGCCGGTGCTCTGCGGGACGGTGCCGTCCGAGTTGGGGAGCGGGACCTTGGAGTAGCCGCCCTCGATCTGGGTTTTCATCAGGTCTTGGGACTTCTTGACCATGTCGTCGGCCTGCTTCAGCAGCGGGTCGATGGTCTGCTCGGCCGCGGTCGCGTCCTTCTGGTTCGCCTCGTTCGCGTCGGAGATGATCTTCGCCGACGTCGGGCTGGGCGGCGGGCCCTTCTTGTCCGACTTGTCGTTGGCGTACGCCGCCTCGGCAGCCTGCGCCTTCTGCGCTTTGTCCGACTCTTCCTTGATGCGTTTGTCGATGTTCGACTTGGCGGTGTTGAAGGCCTCGGTGACCTTGGTCTTGATCCCGCCGAGGTCGCTCGACAGCTGGGTGAGGTCCTTGCCGACCTCGTCAAGATGCCCCTGCACCTTGTCGCCCGCTTTGGTGATCTGCGTGACGTAGTCGAGGAAGGCGTCCGCGGCCGGACCCTCCCACACGCCGCCTGCCAACGACTTCGTCGTATTCGTCAATTCTTGGCCGTGATCGCCCGCACGCTTCGCGGCGTCGCTGAACTGCTGCCCGGCTTTGCTGATCGCGTCCGGGTTGATCTTGTCGACCTTCTGTGCTTTTTCGACCACGCCGTTCCAGTTCGGCGGGTAGTCGATCAGCGCCATGCTCTTGCCCCCTCGTGCCTGCTCAGCGGTCTTCGTGGACGGTCAGGTCGGTCTTGTGGACCTGATCGGTCTCCTGGATCAGCCCCGCGGCCTTCTTGATGATGAAGCTGGTCGCCTCCATCAGCTTCCCGGCCGCGTCGAACTCGCTGTGCACGCCCTGTTTGAACGTGCCGACCGCGCCGTGCACGTCCTTGGAGCCGCCCATCGTGCCGAACGGGCTTTCCGGCTCGTCGTCAACGCCGGTGAGGTGCTTCTTGGACTTTTCGAACTCGTCCTTCAGCTTCTCCACGTTCCTGGCGGCAATGGCCATGGAATCCGGGTCGTAGACAGGCACCGTTCGTCATCCCCTTCGCGACACTCGCTTCCCGACCAGTTCGGACGCTCCGCTCACCAGGTCGGTTCCCCTGTTTACTCTAAGACTTCGGACGCGTGCCGTGTGCAGTTCTCCCGGACTTCCACCCGCGTCTCGACCACGAGGGGCCCCAACCGGGGAATGGAGGGTATTCAGTGCAGCCGTTGCCACCCGGCGAACCCCGACAATTCGGGCGCTACCGTCTGATCGCTTCGCTGGGCGAAGGGGGAATGGGCCGGGTGCTGCTCGGGGTGTCCAGGGAAGGGCGGCTCGTCGCGGTCAAGCAGGTGCATCCGGCATTCGCACACGATCCGGGATTCCGCTCCCGGTTCAAGCGCGAGGTGGAAACCTCACGGATGGTGTCCGGCGCGTATACCGCTGCCGTGATGGACGCCGATCCCGTTGCTCCGCTGCCATGGCTCGCCTCGGTCTTCGTCGCGGGCCCCTCCCTCAAGGAAGCGGTGGACGCCGCTGGCCCGCTCCCGCTGAGCGCGGTGCACTACCTCGCGACCGGTCTCGCGTCGGCGCTCGCCGAGATCCACCGGGTCGGCCTGATCCACCGGGACCTCAAGCCCAGCAACGTCCTCCTCGCCGCGGATGGTCCGCGGGTCATCGACTTCGGCATCGCCAGGGCCGCCGAAGGCGACACCGACATCACCCACACGGGGTCAATCATCGGCTCGCCCGGGTTCATGTCGCCGGAGCAGGCGAACGGTCTTCCTCTGACGCCTGCCAGCGACGTGTTCTCATTCGGCGCCCTGGTGACGATGGCCGCAACTGGGCGGGCACCGTTCGCCGGAGCGTCCACGCCGCAAACTCTGTACAACGTGGTCCACAGCGCTCCCGACCTCACCAACCTGCACCCGGACCTGCGGCGGCTCGTCGAACCGTGCCTAGCCAAGGACCCGAAGGCGCGGCCGAACACGGCACAGATCCTGGACTTCCTCGGCTCGGTCCAGCTCACCGCGACGCCTTGGCCGCCCGCGGTGCACACGATGATCGAGCAGCAGCAGGCCGAGGTGAGGACTGCGCTCGCGTTGCCGGTACCAAAGGAGCCGCGGAAGCGTCCTAAGTGGCTGATCCCGACTGTCGCGGCAGCGACGGCGATAGTGATCGCGGCAGCGACAACAGTGGTTCTTGTAAATCGCAACGACAATCCCGTCGCAGCCGCGGTTAGCGCACCGCCGCCTGATCCACTCAGCCCCGCCGCACTGCGCCGGGTCGATCCGTGCAAGCTGCTCAGCCCCGACTCGCTGCCGAAGAGCGGGCCGTTGGAGCCAGGCCAAGCTGACATTATCTTCGACGGCTGCACCTACCGCTTCAAGAAAGATTCGAGCCAAAGGGTCGTCCTTCTGCTGAGCACCACGCTAAAAGGCGCCAAAGGACAGCCGACGAAGGTAGGTTCGATGGACGCGATCCAGGAGCAGAGGCCTGACGGATGCGATCTGACTGTCGCCAATCCCGCCACACCCGGATTCGGCATCGCGGTATCCGTTCCTGGAACTAGGCAGAACACGTGCAGCATCGCACTCGAAAGCATGACGAAAACGCTGGCAAGCCTGCGCGGCAATCCGGTGCCATACCCGAACATCGAGAAGACCCTCCGCCAGGCCGACCTGTGCAGTCCAGAGTTGAAGAAACCGCTGCAAGATGCTGCGGAAGGCGCGCTTACCAGCGAATCAGCAGGGCTGCACGAGTGTAGCTGGAATGGCAAAAAAGATTACTCGGCAACTACCTCACAACTGTCAGATCCGAAATTCCCCGAAGGACAGAAGACTAAAATCGGGGACGCATATATTATTACGGAAACACATGCGGACATGTGCTCCTTGCGGTGGCTGTTTCCCCAGTATGAACCGAACTGGCAGGGCGTGCTCTCCGTGACCTCGACCCCGGATATCGCAGCGAACGGCGGGAAGACCTGCGATTCAACCCGTCGAGTTCTCGACGTATTCGTCAACGCAATCAAGCCCCGCGGCTGACTCAAATCGCGGCTTGCAACTCCCGCACCCGCTCCGCCAGCACCGCGTTGTCCGCCGGGCTCACCGTCGCCCAGGTGTGCCCGTCCGAATCGTCGGTGAGCTGGAACAGATACCGCCCGGAATCGGTGTCGTAGAACGCCGCCACGTGCGGCGAGCGGCGCACCGTGCCGTCCCGCAGGACCCGTTCCGCGCAGAACTGGCCGCGGGCCGCCTGTCCCATCAGCATGCCCGCCAGTTCCTGCGCTTCCCACAACGCCACGCCCCGGTCTTCCAAGGCCGTGACCAGCGCTTTCGGATCACCCGCGGCAGCCGCGTCGGCGGCGACGAGCGTGCTGTGCGGTACCGAGACCGACTGGCCGACGCCCGGGTCGAGCGATCCGGCCACCGTCACCGCGGCGTCGGCCAGCGCGCTGGCGTCGGCGGGGATCAGCCACACCTCGTCCCGGTCGACCACCGCGAGCACGGCTTGGCTGCCCCGGCTCACCGCGCGGCCGCGGATCTCGCGGTCCGCCCACACCCAGACGTCCAGAGCTTCCCGCGGACGCGCCAGCAAATGCAGTTGGTCGAGCACCGTCCCGGAAGGACGGCGGCCGCGCGCCAGCCGTCGCTGCGCGAGCGAATCCCAGACGGACTCGATCAGTTCGGCCCGTTCGGTGTGCGTGCGCCCGGGCGACGGAACCGCGAGCGCGGCCGGACGCCCGCCCAGGTCCAGCGATTCCCACAGCACATCGAATTCGAGGGCGGTCAGTACCAGGTTCACGGCCGGCGCACGTCTCCCGTGCCGTCGCCGAGGACGTCGCGCGTCACCATCCGGCCGTCGGCGAACAGGTCCTTGTCGTCGACGCCGAAGCGGCGCACGTGCTCGTCGTCGCTTTCCTGCGGCGCGGCTTCGGAGAGGTACTTGGCGTCGCCGCCGCCCGATTTCGGCGCGATCTGCTCGGCTTTCCGCAGTGCGACGGCTTCTTCCTCGGGAAGCTCGTCCACCGGCAACGGCCGGACCGGGCCCTTCGGCTGACCGTCCTGCGCACGGCCTTGCCGTTCGCGGTCGCCGGAAAGCGCGCCACCGGCCACTCCCGCGCCCAAAGCAGCGGCGCCTGCTCCGATTTCGCCAGCAGACGCGCCTCCCGCACGCGGGGCCGGGGCGTTGCCGGGGGTTTCGGCGACGGGCGGCACCGGTGCCTGCGGGACGCTGCCGACCAGACGGCCTCGTTGCAGCGCTTGGTTTTCCTGCCCGCCAGCGGGATAGCTGCCGCCCGCGGCACCGCCGAGGTTTCCGCCCTGACCGCCGACCGCCGAACGACCGGATCCGCTTGTGCCGCCAAGACTTTCGGAACTGCCCACGGTTCCGCGGCTAACCGGACCGCTCTCGGATCCGCTGCTCGTCCCACGCGGACCAGCCGGCAGGAATGTGCCGGACTGCCCGGGCCCGCCCGGAACCCGTGTCGCGCCTGAACCACCCGAAGTGCTTGGCGCGCTGGGGATTCCCGGCCCGTTGGTCGAACCGACCGAGCGCGGCGGATTGCCGTGCGGTGCCGGTCCCGTCTCCCAGCCCGCAGGAGGCGGCGAGGACGGCGGCACGTAGCTGGCCGCGACCACCGGCGCGACCGGCCGAGGAGCCGGCGCCTGCGAAGCCGTGCCGTACGCGGGCGTCGGCGGATCCACGACCGGCGGGGCCGGGGGCGGCGGGGGAACGTACTGCGATTTCACCGACGCCGCGGCGGGCTGCACCTGCCCGTCCGGCGTCACCTCGACCGCCGCGGCCGCGCGGTCGACCGGGCTCGGACCGCTGCCAGGCTGGACCATCGCGAGCGACTGCGGCTGGCTCAACGGTTCGGTGGACAGCAGGTTTTCGCCGCTCTGCTGGGCGTAGGCGTTCAACGCCTCGACCGCCTGGCCGCGCGCGTTGTCCGCCGCCTGCACCTGAGCCGCGTGATCGGTCTCGAACCCGAGGAAGCTCGCCACCGAATCGACGAGCGTGAGGCTCTCCGCGCCTTTGCGCACCGCGGCCGGGTCGGGCAGCTTGTACTTGGTGCGGTTGAACGCTTCCCCTTGCGCGAAAAGCATTTCCGCGGTGTGCGTGACCTTCTGCATCGCGTCCTGCGAGAAACCAGCCTGATCCGACAGCACCTGCCCGGCCTGTCCGCCCGCCTGGCTCTGCCATTCGACGCCGAGCTTCGCCAGCTGGTCGCGCAGCGTGTGATCGGTGCTCGCGAGCGCGGTCGCGATTTCCCGCAGCGCCTCGACCGCGGTGGCGATGCTGGCGATGCCGTCGCCGGTGCCGAACTTCTCGATCTCGTCGGCGATGGCGGTGTCGGTCCACCCGTCGAAACGGTGGTCGCGGATCCTGCCCGCGAGTTCGGAGATCTCCACGCGCCCTCCCTAGGTCCGGTTCTTCAGGCCCTGCACGGCCAGGCCGGCGGCCTGGGTGGCGATGTCGCACAACTGCGGCTGGCTGAACGCGCCCGCGGTGACCGCGAACTCCTGTGCCGCCATGGTCTGTCCCGCGGCGACGCCGACGAGCACCTCGCAGTCAGCGGGGGTGCCCGCCGCGCGGTAGTTCGTGATCGCCGGATAGCCCTCGACGCTGGTCGCCGCGGTGGTCATGCTGTTCTTGCGCCGCGATCCGGTGAGCCACTCCTGCACGTCCGCGTTGACGATCCGCAGGTGCAGCGCGTGGAACGGCTCGGTCTTGTCCGAATCGAACACGCAGGTGGGCCCGTCCTTCGGGTCGGCGGCCTTGCGCGGCACGCTCGTGACCTTCAGCAGGTCGAGCTGCGCCTGGCCCAGCAGGTCGCACGGATCGGTACCGGCGATCGGCAAGTCCGACGGCCTCGGCGGCAGTGCGGCCGCCTTCGTCTGCTGCGCCAGAGAACTCATCGCGGGTTGTACGGGGTACGCGGTGCCTTGCTCGCCTGACGAGCAGCCCGCGACCCCGAGCACCGCGACGACGGCGAGGAGCGGCTTAGTGGATGCCGTGCGCACCGCGGTCCCCGAACGCCGCAGCCTTGTCCGCGTCGCTGGCCTCGTACGTCTTCGCTGCTTCGCGCAGCTGTCCGACAAGCTTGTGCAGGTTGGCGACGTACGCGCGCACCTGCGCGGCGTACGACTGATCACCTTCGGCCACCACGGTGTTCCACGCAGCCATCGCGTTGACGCTCACCGTGTCCGACGAAGGAGTGTCGACGCGCAACTCGCCCAGCCGCGTGAGGAGCTTGTCTTCGAGCGCGCTGACCTGCTCGTCGACCACTCGCGCGACCTCGAGCAGCTTCGCCGGCTCGACCACGATGTCCGCCACGCCCGGCGCTGCCGGAACCGACGAAGCCAGGTCGGTGAGCGGTGTGCTTCCCGGCATGCGCTAACCCCTCCCGTGATACGGACAGTGACCGTACGGACCCGTTTCGAGGCTACCAACCGGCGCGTGAACCCGAGGCGAACTTCGTGGAGAAGCTGCTTAGACGGGAGCGCTTACTTCCCCGTTGGCCGCGCGCAGTGCGATATCGGTGCGATGGTGCGAGCCGGCGAGGTGTACGCGCTCGACAGTCTCGTACGCGTGCTTACGCGCCGCCTTAAGCGTCTTACCAGTGCCGACGACGGACAGCACGCGTCCGCCAGCCGAGATCACCGCACCGTCGTCGCGACGCCGCGTACCCGCGTGAAGCACGCCTTCGATCTCTCCGCCGGTGATGACGTCACCAGTGCGCGGCTTGCCCGGGTACCCGTCGGCAGCGATCACGACGGTGACCGCGGCCCCGCCCGACCACTCCAGCGGCGGCAGCTCAGCCAGCTTCCCGGTGGCCGTCGCGTTCAGCACGGTCGCCAGCGACGTACGCAGCAGCGCGAGCACAACCTGCGTCTCGGGGTCGCCGAAGCGGCAGTTGAACTCGATCACCTGCGGGCCTTCCGAGGTGAGCGCGAGACCGGCGTAGAGCAGGCCGGAGAAGGGGCTGCCCCGGTCGGCGAGCTCGTCCACCACCGGCTGCACGACCCGCGCGACGACGTCGTCCACCAGGTCGGCAGGCGCCCACGGCAGCGGCGCGTACGCACCCATGCCGCCGGTGTTCGGGCCGGTGTCGCCGTCGCCGACGCGCTTGAAGTCCTGCGCGGGCAGCATCGGCACCACGGTGCGGCCGTCGACGAAGCAGAACAGCGAGGCCTCCGGGCCGTCCAAAAAGGACTCCAGGAGGACCGGGTGCCCGCCGTCGAGCAGCATCAGCGCGTGCTTGCGCGCGACCTCGACGTCCTGGGTCACGACCACGCCCTTGCCAGCGGCGAGACCGTCGTCCTTCACGACCCAGGTGGGCCCGAAGCGCTGAAGCGCGGCGTCGAGGCGCGCGGGAGTGTCGACGACCTCACTGCGGGCTGTCGGCACCTTCGCGGCCGCCATGACGTCCTTCGCGAACGCCTTCGACCCCTCGATGCGCGCAGCCGCGGCAGACGGTCCGAAACAGGCGATGCCAGCGTCGCGCACCGCGTCGGCGACGCCCGCGACGAGCGGCACCTCCGGCCCGATCACGACGAGATCGGCCTTCCATTCCTTGGCCAGGGCAGCGACGGCCTCCGGCTCGGCGAGCTCGACCCCGAGCTGCTCCGCGACCGCAGTCGTGCCGGCATTGCCGGGGGCGCAAGCGAGCGCCGTGACCGCGGGGTCGCCTGCCACCGCGAGGACGAGTGCATGCTCCCGGGCGCCGGAGCCGATTACCAGTACGCGCACGCCGGACAGCGTAACGGTGCGTGTCGCGCCGCGGCAGCGCGCCGTCCGCGACCCTGGCCCGGACCAGGTGCGCGACTGGTCCGGCGCCGGTCGCCCGGTGTCCGGATTCGCCCGCCATCCACCGTTTACCCGGTTGTCAACCGCCCGTCCGGCTGGCGCCGCGCGCCCGACGCTTGCGGCGGTGAGGGTGACGCGGTAGTCGTGGCGAGCTGCGGATCGCCCGGTAGAGAAAGGTCCCCCCATGAAGCGCAAACGCCTCGGCGTGCTCGCCCTGTCCGGTCTGGCCCTGCTCGGCGTCGCGGGTCTCGCGATCGGCCCGGCCTCCGCGAGCGAGGAAACGGCCGCGGGTGCGGCCGCGCACGGTCCCCGGCACGATGGCCCGGTGATCGTCGGACACCGGGGCGCGCCCGGCTACCGCCCGGAGCACACGCTCGCGTCGTACGAACTCGCCTACCGGATGGGCGTGGACTACGTCGACGTCGACCTGGTGCCGACCAAGGACGGCCAGCTCGTCGCCCGGCACGAGCCGGAGATCGGCGGCACCACCGACGTCGCGGCCCACCCGGAGTTCGCGTCGCGCAAGACCACGAAGTTCATCGACGGAACAAAGATGACCGGCTGGTTCACCGAGGACTTCACCCTCGCCGAGCTGAAGACGCTCTACGCGAAGGAGCGGATCCCGCAGAACCGGCCGAACAACCAGCTTTACGACGGCCGCTACCGGATCGCCACCTACCAGGAGGTGCTCGACCTGACCCGGCGGCTCGGCCACGAGCTGCACCGGACGCTGGGCACCTACCCGGAGGTCAAGCACTCGACGTACTTCAGCTCGATCGGCAACCCGACCGAACCGAAGCTCGTGTCGATCCTCAACCGCAACGGCCTGAACCGGCCGAACGCGCCGGTGATCATCCAGTCGTTCGAGGTGTCGAACCTCCAGGAACTGCACAAGCAGGTGCGGGTGCCGCTGCTGCAGCTGACCGAAGCGAAGGGCGCTCCCGCCGACTTCGTCGCGAAGGGCGACAAGCGCACGTACGCCGACCTGATCACGCCCGCCGGCCTGCGCGAGATCGCGAAGTACGCGAAGTACCTCGGCCCAGAGAAGGGCCAGATCATCCCGCGCGACGCGCAGGACAACCTCGGCAAGCCGACCACGCTGATCGCCGACGCGCACCGCGCCGGTCTTGAGGTGCAGCCCTACACCTTCCGCAACGAAAACCCGTTCCTTCCGGCGAACCTGCGTTCCTCGGCGAGCCCGAGCGCGTTCGGCAACGTGTTCGCGGAGGAAGCGGCGTTCCTGAAGGCCGGGGTCGACGGATTCTTCGCCGACCAGCCGGATACCGCGCTGGAATCGGTGCGGGACTTCGCCGGTCGCTGAGTTTTTCTTCGTTTCTCCCAGCCCGCCGGGGACATTCGTGTCTCCGGCGGGCTTTTTCGCGCCGCTCAATCATCGCGACGGTGGAGTGCGCGGCGAAGTTCGCGAGCGATGGTTCGCTGCAACCGCCGCAGGATCACGATCATCTCCTCGTCCGAGAAGCCGGTGGTTATCGACCAGTCCATGCCGGAGCCGAACACGTCGCTGGCGAAGGCGATTTCGGTAGCCACCACTATCCGCCGCCAGTCCCCAGCGCTGAGCGGATCGCCAGCGATGAGTGCTGTCCGCAGACGGCGCCCGTCCTCGTGCACATCAGCCACGCTCTGGAAGCCCATCGCCACTGCGAGCGCCTCAGTGCAATGCGCTGGCCCGCCCCACTCAGCCAGTCCGCAACGCAGCACTTCGCGTTCTTCGTCGGCCAGCTCGATCGCGACCAGCTCTTCGGCGTTCACTCGCTGATCATGGCCTGCGCACTCAGTCACCCCAGAGACGACCGGTTCGAGTGATGCACCCTCGAACAATTGTTCGAGATACTGGTCCCATGTTGATCACTCAGACCCGAGCCGCCCTGCGCCGTTCGGAGGAGCTTCCGCCCAGCGACCAGCGAAACCTTGACACCCGCGAACGGAGAGGGCTAACTTCTGCGCACTCTCAATGGTCTGTCCGCATACCTTTCAGGTGGGTGCCCGATGGATGTCTCCGACCAGCAGACCGGACAACCCGACGAAGACAGCGCTCGCCTGCACGCGCTCGGCTACGCGCAGGAACTCAAACGCACGATGTCGGCGTTCTCGAACTTCGCCGTGTCGTTCACGATCATCTCGATCCTGTCCGGCTGCCTCACGCTGTACGGCTTCGGCATGAAAACCGGCGGCCCGGCGGCGATGATCTGGGGCTGGCCGCTGGTCGGACTGTTCGTGGTGCTGGTAGGGCTTGGCATGGCGGAGGTGTGCTCGAGCTACCCGACCGCGGGCGGACTGTATTACTGGGCCGCGAAACTGGCGACCCGCAACGGCCCGGCGTGGTCGTGGTTCACCGGCTGGTTCAACCTGATCGGGCAGATCGCGGTCACCGCGGGCATCGACTTCGGAGCCGCGCTCTTCCTCAACGCGTTCCTCGATCTGCAGTGGGGCTTCAGCGCGACGCCGGGCCACACGATTCTGTTGCTGGCCATCATTCTTGTCGTGCACGGGGTGCTGAACACCTTCGGCGTGCGAGTGGTGGCGGTGCTGAACAGCGTCAGCGTGTGGTGGCATCTCGTTGGCGTGCTGGTGATCGTGGGCGTACTCGTGTTCGTGCCGGCGAAGCATCAGGAAGCGTCGTTCGTCTTCGGCAGCTTCGTGAACCAAACCGGCTGGGGTTCCGCGCCGTACGTATTCTTGCTCGGTTTGCTGCTGGCGCAGTACACCTTGACCGGCTACGACGCCTCGGCACACATGACGGAGGAAACCAAGAACGCCGCGAAAGCGGGCCCGCGCGGAATCATCAACTCGATCCTCGTGTCACTGGTCGCGGGCTGGATCCTGCTGATCGGCCTGACGTTCGCGATCCAGGACTACGACGGAGCCGTCAACTCGGCAACCGGCGTCCCGCCAGCCCAGATCTTCATCGACGCGACCGGCGCGGTGACCGGCAAATTCCTGCTCCTGATCTGCATCGGCGCCCAACTGTTCTGTGGCATGGCCTCCGTGACCGCGAACTCCCGCATGATCTACGCCTTCGCCCGCGACGGCGCGATCCCGGGCTCGAAGATCTGGCACAACATCAACAAACGAACCCAAACCCCGACCAACGCAGTATGGCTAGCAGCGGGCGGTGCACTGGTACTAGCGCTGCCGTACCTGTGGAGCGCGACGGCTTACGCAGCAGTCACCTCGATCGCGACGGTGGGCCTGTACGTCGCCTACGTGATCCCGGTCTTCCTCCGCGTCCGCCGCGGCGACAGCTTCGAGAAGGGCCCATGGAACCTGGGCCGCTGGGGCAAACCCATCGGCATCGTCGCGACGGTGTGGGTCGTGGTGATCTTCGTGCTCTTCATGCTGCCGCAAGCAAGCCCGATCACGGTCGACACGTTCAACTACACGCCGATCGCCTTCCTGGTAGTCCTGGGCGGAGCAGCCCTGTGGTGGGTGTTGTCGGCACGGAAGTGGTTCACCGGCCCGAAGGTGCAAGGTTCGGCGGAGGAATTGGCTGCGGTGGAAAAGGAACTGAAGGAACTCGGCTAATCCGGAGGGCTCTCGCGACGGACGACCGCTCTCCGCCCGATGCCGTCCCGTCCGACGCGGCTCGCTTCGGCGGCGCTCCGTTCGGCAGGACTCCCTTCGGCGACACTCCCTCCGGCAGGGCTCTGTTCGGCGGTGCCCTGTTCGGCAGGGCTCCGTTCGGCGGCGCGCCCTTCGGCAGCGCTCCGTTCGGCGGGGCACCCTTCGGCAGCACTCCCTTCGACGATGCTCTGTTCGGCAGGGCTCCCTTCGGCGACGCTCCCATCGGCACGACTCCCTTCGGAGGCGCTCCCATCGGCAGGGTTCCGTTCGGCGATGCTCTGTTCGGCGGTGCTCCACGTTCGTCCGGCACCGCCCCGCTCGACAACACTCCGAGGTCGGCTGCGCGGTCGTCCGATGCCGCGCCACCCGGCAGCGCTTGGTCCTGCATCTCGCCATTCAGCGGCGGTGCGTTCGGCGGCGGTGCGTTCGCCAATGCTCCACCGTCGTCCGGCACCACTCCACCCGGCGGAGTTGGTCCCGCATCGCTTCACCGCCGAACACCTGACCGGAGTCCGCGAGCAGACCCAGCCGTTCGCCGAACCATCGCGCACCGACCACGAGCCCGTCCCGCGGTGAGGTGAACCGACCGCAACCACGTCGCAGCGTCCGTCTGCCCGGCTTCCTCAGCGCCGCATGTCCGCCATTCACGCGGTGCCGTCAGGCGACCTCGCCCGTCGCTGCCCCGACCTCCGAACCGTCTACCGACCGCCGACCCCGGCCACCTGCCTCCGCGGCAACGCCAGGCAGCAAGTCCGAGCCCACGACCCTTCCGGAGGCATCCCGCACCCCAACCATCGCCGCCCCCAACCACCGCGGCCACCCGCTGACTGACCCGTGGGCGCTGCCCTCCAAGTAGCAAGCCCGGCACCCGCCACCGATCCACGCCCACCGACCACCGCCGAACCCGGCACCGTCGCCCGGAAAGCGCCATGCCCATCCCACTCACCAACGTTCCACGCGGCCCACCAAACAAGCCGCCCCCAACCAACCCATCCGCCGCACCCCGAAGGGAGTCCGACACGAACCCACACCATCCGCGCCTCGCCTGATCCATGAGTCAAGATGCGAAGCATGGAGACCTTGACGCTGGTCGGCGTGCTCGCCGGGTCGCTGGGGCTGACCGCGGTCGCTCGGCGGTTCAACCTGTCCGCGCCGCTGCTCATCGTGGTGGTCGGGCTGGGGATCGCGTTGATTCCCGGCGTTCCGCGGGTCGAGCTGGAGCCAGAGCTGATCCTGACCGTCGTGTTGCCGCCGTTGCTGTACTCGACGTCGCTGGAGAGTTCGATCTCCCACTTTCGTGCGAACTTGCGGCCGATCATCACGCTCGGCGTGCTGCTCGTGGTGGCCACCGCGTTCGTGATCGCGTTCGTCGTGCACCTGCTGCTGCCTGATTTGCCGTGGGCGTCGGCGCTGGTGCTCGGGGCGGTCGTGTCTCCGCC
Organism: Amycolatopsis sp. A1MSW2902; assembly: GCF_017312175.1. Lineage (NCBI taxonomy): Bacteria > Bacillati > Actinomycetota > Actinomycetes > Pseudonocardiales > Pseudonocardiaceae > Amycolatopsis > Amycolatopsis sp. A1MSW2902. Next base: position 7,617,926 of record NZ_QJPO01000001.1, on the reverse strand, counting down.
GGATGCCGTGACCGCCGTCGCGATCGGGCGGCGGCTCGGGTTGCCGCGCGGGGTGATGACGGTGCTCACCGGCGAGAGTCTCGTCAACGACGCGGCCGCGCTCACGCTGTACAAGGTCGCGCTCGCGGCGGTGGTCGGGACCGCAGGGTCGCTCGGGCACGGGTTCGCGGTTTTCGCCGTCGCGACGGTGGTCGGCATTCTGGTCGGGCTGGTCGCGGGCGGGGTCGTCGAGGTGATCCGCACGAGGCTGGACGATCCGCTGCTCGAATCGGCGTTCGGGATCGTGGTGCCGTTCGCGGCGTATGTCACCGCGGAACACCTGCATCCGTTCGGGGCCGAGTTCAGCGGGTCCGGGGTGCTGGCGGTCGTCACGGCCGGGTTGTTCCTCGGGCGTCGGTCGTTGCGGGCGTCGCCGGCGACGCGGGTGCAGGACCGGTCTGTCTGGGCGTCGATCGACGTCATGCTCGAGGCGCTGGTGTTCGCCTTGATGGCGCTGCAACTGCCGTTCGTGCTTGACGGGGCGCAGCATGCTGCGCGGGACAACGGGACGCTCGCGTTGTCGGCGATCGTCGTGTTGCTCGCCACGATGTTCGTGCGGATTCCGGCTGTCTTCCTGTCCAGCTATCTGCCGCGGTCGCTGCAACTGCTCAGACGCACTCGGCACGATCCGCCCGCTTGGCGGTCGCTCGCGGTGATTTCCTGGACCGGCATGCGTGGCGTCGTCACCATCGCCGCCGCGTCTGGGGTGCCTGCGGATACGCCTGGTCGTGCGGAGATTCAGCTGTTCGCGTTCGCCGTCGCGGTCGGGACTGTGCTGATCCAGGGGCTCACGCTGCCTCCGTTGATCCGGCTGCTCAAAGTCCAGGATCCGGACGAGGACGCGCGCGACCAGGCCGAGGAGCTGGCCGCGCGCAAGGTTGCGCAGAAAGCCGCGCACGAGCGGTTGCGCGAGCTTGCTCGCGACCAACTGTCTACTTTGGACATGGAGCCGGAGAAGATGAAGCGGCTCGAGCAACGGCTGGAACGCGTGGTGGACACCCGTTATCGGTTCGCGCAGGCCGCGATCACGCTGTCCGGGGAGGAGCGTCGTGACAGTCCGCAGGCGCAGTTCGCCAAGGCGCGGCGGGAACTCCTCATCACCCAGCGGGCGGCGATGATCGAGGAGAACCGCGCCGGACGCCTTGACGACGACGTTCTGCAGAAGGTCCTGCGCGAACTCGATCTGGAGGAAATGTCCGTAACGACAACCCTTACGAACCGGATGAGTTGAGCTCGCCCGTCAGCCGCCAAGTGCGCAGCCGGTCTTCGTCGGTGTGCAGGGCGGTCTGGGTGAGCAGCACGTCGGTCGCGCCGGCGTCGAAGTAGCGCTGCACGCCGGCGGCGACGGTCTCCTCGTCGCCGATCAGCACCAATTCCGCCGCGTTTTCGACGCCGCCCTCCTTCAGGATGCGCTGGTACGACGGGATCGAGCCGTAGAACCCGAGTTGCTGTGCCGCGATTTCGCGCACCGCGTCGACGTCGCTGGTCACCACGGCCGGGACAGCCGCGATCACCCGCTTGCCCGGGCCGATCCCGGGCACGATCAGGTTCGCGATAGCCCGCGGGCTGGCCAGGTACGGCAGCGTGCCGTCGGCCAGTTCCCCGGTGACGCGCAACGCCTGCGGGCCCATCGCGGCGACGAGCACCGACACCGGGGTGGCTGACGCCGGCTCCGGCAGGTGCGCCTCCACCGTCGAGCCGGTGAAGTCGACCTGTTCTCCGGCGAACAACGCCCGCAAGACAGTCAGGTACTCGCGCAGGTGCCGCACCGGCGGCGGATACGGCGTGCCGTAGACGGGTTCGAGGAAGTTCTTCGCGCCAAGGCCGATGCCTAGCGTGAACCGCCCGCCGGACGCCTCGCTCGCGGTGCGTGCGGCGGCCGCCAAGACCAGCGGGTGCCGCGGATAGATCGGCACGACGGAGGTGCCGATCTCGACTCGCGACGTCACCTGGCCCGCCAGCGCGGCCACCGCCAGCGCGTCGGGACCCCAGGGCAATTGGGCGAACCAGATCGACGCCGCGCCTGCCTCCTCCGCCTCCCGCGCCTGGTCCAGCACTTCGGTCACGGTGATGTCTTCCCGCGGAAGGGCGGGCAAAGTCAGTCCGACGCTCATGCCTTCAAATTATTCAGGCGCACCACCGGTTTCTCACCAGCCGGAACAACCGCGCGGCTTTGTGCCAGCCGGATTCTCAGCCGACGAGAGCCCCTGTCCGTCGACCTGGCCGACCCGCACCCTGGACGCCCGACGACTCCAGGAGGACCGATGTCACTGACCGACGTCATCGACGGCACCCGCCAGGCCGTGCAGACGGACCGGCACAACGCGGCGGTGTCGTTCAGCGTCGACCACGCGCTGGCCGCGAACACCGCGACCGTGGTGGACGTCCGGGTGCGCGACCACGCGTTCACCGTGGACGAACCGCCCGCGCTCGGCGGCACCGACCAGGCGGCGAACCCGGTCGAGTACGCGCTGGCCGCGCTCGGGTCCTGCCAGGTGATCACGTACCAGTTCTGGGCCGCGCGCCTCGGCATTCCGCTCGACGCGGTGCGCGTCAAAGTGGACGGCGACCTGGACCTGCACGGCTTCTTCGGCTTCGACGAATCGACCCGCCCCGGCTTCAGCGACGTACGGGTGTCCGTGGAACTCGACGGCCCGGCCGCGCCCGAAGCCTACGAACGACTCCGTCGCGCGGTGGACGAGCACTGCCCGGTGCTCGACCTGTTCCGCAATCAAACCCCAGTCACCACAACGGTTCGCTAAGCACAACGGCCAGGCCGGTACGAAACCAGCCTGGCCGCTCCAACCGAAAAGATCAGGCGAACTCGTGCCGCACGATCGTCTGCTCCCGCCCGGGGCCGACGCCGATCGCCGAGACCCGCGCGCCCGACAGTTCCTCGATCCGCTCGACGTAAGCCCGCGCGTTGGCGGGCAACTCGTCGTACGTGCGGCAGTTCGAGATGTCCTCGAACCAGCCCGGCAGCTCTTCGTAGATCGGGACCGCGTGGTGCACGTCGGTCTGGGTCATCGGCATGTCCGAGGTGCGGAAGCCGTCCACCTCGTAGCCGACGCACACCGGGACCTTCTCCAGGCCGGACAGCACGTCCAGCTTGGTCAGGAAGTAGTCGGTGATCCCGTTGACCCGCACCGCGTAGCGGGCGATCACCGCGTCGAACCAGCCGGTGCGCCGGGAGCGGCCGGTGGTGACGCCGAACTCGCCGCCCTGCTTGCGCAGGTACTCGCCGGACTCGTCGTCCAGTTCGGTCGGGAACGGGCCGGAGCCGACGCGCGTCGTGTACGCCTTCAGGATGCCCAGCACGGTCGTGATGCGGCCCGGGCCGATGCCCGAGCCCGCGCTCGCGCCGCCGGACGTCGGGTTCGACGACGTGACGAACGGGTACGTGCCGTGGTCCACGTCGAGCAGCGTGCCCTGCGAGCCCTCCAGCAGCACCGTCTCGCCGCGCTCCAGGGCCTGGTTCAGCTGCAGCCGCGTGTCGGCGATGCGGTGCGCGAACTTCTCGCCCGCCGCGAGGACCTCGTCGGCGACCTGGTCGGCGTCGAGCGCCTTGCGGTTGTAGACCTTGACCAGCACCTGGTTCTTGAACTCCAGTGCCGCCTCGACCTTCTGGCGGAAGATCTTCTCGTCGAGCAGGTCCTGCACGCGGACGCCGACACGGGCGATCTTGTCCTGGTAGCACGGGCCGATGCCGCGGCCGGTGGTGCCGATCTTGCGGCTGCCGAGGTAGCGCTCGGTGACTTTGTCGATCGCCACGTGGTACGGCATGATCAAGTGCGCGTCGGCCGAGATCAGCAGCTTGCTGGTGTCGACGTCGCGCTCCTCGAGACCCGCCAGCTCGTCCAGCAGGACGCCGGGGTCGATGACCACGCCGTTGCCGATGACGTTCGTCACGCCCGGCGTCAGGATCCCCGACGGGATGAGGTGCAGCGCGAAGTTCTCGCCGTTCGGCAGCACGACCGTGTGGCCCGCGTTGTTGCCGCCCTGGTAGCGGACGACCCACTGGACGCGGTCGCCGAGCAGGTCGGTGGCCTTGCCCTTGCCCTCGTCCCCCCACTGGGCACCGATCAGCACGATGGCCGGCATGTGACACTCCAGGTGTTCGGCAATAGGAATAGTGACCCCGGACGGGGACACGGGTGGCGCTGGTAAATGCCGGTGCATGACTTTAACGGAGGACGCCGGAGTGCGCGGAATAGTGGTGGCCTGCGGCGCCGCGGCGGATCTCCCCGCGCGGCTCGGCGACGTCCCGCTGGTGCACGCCGGGCACCGTCCCGGCAAGGCGGAAATCGACCCCTTGCTGGGGGAACACGACCGGCTCGTCGTGCTGGGCTCCGACGCCGACCTCGCCGCCGTGGTGGTGCGTCTCATGCGCCGCGAAGTCCTCCCGGGCGTGTCCGTCGGTTTCGTGGCCACGGAGTCCGGCTCTCGCGTCGCCGCGCACTGGCGGCTGCCCGCGGACCCGGACGAGGCGTTCGCGCTCGCCTGGAAGGGTGAGGACGCCGAAACCTCCCTCGTGCGCGACGACACCGGCGGCGTGCTCCTCGGGCACGCGACCTTGCGCGATGTCAAGGGCCAGGCGTATTGCGACGAACAGGTGGCTTTCGACGGTTCGGTTTCCGGCATCGAGGTCGCACCGGACGACTCAGGGGTGACCGCCCGAATCACCCGCGGCAAGCTCGTCAAACGGTCCTCGACGTTCCGCGGCCGCGCCTTCCAGCTCGGCTGCCTGCCGACGTCTTCGCTGGTCATCGACGGTGTACCGCAGGAGCGGGAGGTCACCCGGCGGACCTGGTACCGGCACACAGTCGATCTTCGGGCAGTCCGCGGCTGACCCGCCCGCGCCGGACAGGGTTCAAGCGAACTGGGACGCTCGGTGACTTTCCGTTTACAGAAGGTCGGTTAGCCGTCACCTGACGGTGTTGCGCACGCCACTTTCGTGGTCAAAGGTGAATCAGTCCCGCATCTGACCAGGAAGGCAGCAATATGCCGACCACACGTACAGTTCGCAACTCCTTGACCGTCCTGGCCGGCGTCGCGCTGCTCGGCTCGGTCACGGTCGGCGTCGCCGACGCCACCCCGCCGGGCATCCCGTCGGCGGACACCGCGAAGAGCCAGCTCGCCGGTCTCACGGTGAAACCGGACGGCTCGCAGGACGGCTACAGCCGCGACAAGTTCCCGCACTGGATCGACCAGGGCAACAGCTGCAACACGCGCGAGATGGTGCTCAAGCGCGACGGCACGAACGTCCAGGTCGGCTCCGACTGCTACCCGACGTCCGGGAAATGGACCTCGCCGTACGACGGGGCGACCTGGAGCTCTCCGTCCGATGTGGACATCGACCACGTGGTGCCGCTCGCCGACGCGTGGCGCACCGGCGCCTCGTCCTGGACCCAGGATCAGCGCCAGGCCTACGCCAACGACCTGTCCGACCCGCAGCTGATCGCGGTGACCGACAACGTGAACCAGGAAAAGGGCGACAAGTCGCCGGACCAGTGGAAGCCGCCGTCCACCGGCTACTGGTGCACCTACGCCAAGATGTGGGTGACGGTCAAGTACAAGTTCAAGCTCACCGTGAATTCGGCGGAGAAGTCTGCGCTGACGGACATGCTGGGCCGCTGCTGACTCGATCGGCCCTACCGCGGGCACCGCTGCCGTCCTATGGTCCGAACCTATGCGGAAGATCACGGCGGCGGTGCTGGCGGTGTTCCTGGTGCTCTGCGGAGCAGCCCCGGCGACGGCGGCGACCGGACGCAGAGTCGTTGTGTACTACCAAACAACGCACCAAAACGGGTCGTACATCTCCCCGCTGGGGCTCACCGACCACGACGCTGGCGTCACTGACGTGATCGTCGGAGCCGTGCACCTCAACGACGGCGGAACCATGACGCTCAACGACGACCCGCCGTCGGACGCCAAGTTCACGCAGATGTGGGCTGATCTCGCCACGATGCAAAGCAAAGGCGTGCACGCACTCGCCTTCGTCGGCGGCGCGGCTAAGGGCAGCTTCCAGCGTCTGGAGCAGGACTTCGACACCTACTATCCGTTGCTGCGTAACCTGATCCGCGACCATTCGCTGTCCGGCATCGATCTCGACGTCGAAGAACAGATGTCGAACGACGCGCTGAACCGGGTGATCGACGCGCTGCGGGGCGACTTCGGCCCGGACTTCCTGATCACCCTCGCGCCGGTCGCGACCGAACTCAGCGGCGGAGGTGGTCTTTCCGGTCTCGACTACGATCGGCTCTATCGCGAGCGCGGCGACCAGATCTCCTGGTTCAACGCCCAGTTCTACTGCGGTTGGGGCTCGCTGGCGGACACCTCGGGCTACGACCAGATCATCAGTCACGGCGTCGTCCCGGCGAGCAAGGTGGTCGCCGGAACGGTCACGAATCCCGCCAACTGCAACGGTTACGTCGACATGCCGACGCTGAAGAACACCGTCGGAAGCCTCGTCCAGAAGTACTCGGACTTCGGCGGCATCGACGGCTGGGAGTACTTCAATTCGCTGCCCGGCGACACGGCCGCACCTTGGGAATGGGCGCAGCAGATCGCGCCGACGGTCAAGGGTTAGCCAGCCGTAGGATTTCCCGTGCCAGCGCGTCGTTCTGCCGGAACGAGATCGCGTTCGTGCGCGGCCGAGTGAAGGCTCCCGCCGAACGGACGCTCGTGTGCGGACCCACCGCGAACCGCCGCGGATGCACCCCTCCGTCCACAGTGACCAGTCGGAAGTCGCTGAGCGTCGTGGCGATCCGCCCGGAAGGCAACGTCTCACCGTCGACATCCGGCACGGTTTCCTCGACCAGCGCACCGGTGTCCCGAAGGTTGCGCAACAGCGGATCGGACACTCGCGGCACGCTCGCGTCCGGCAGGCGCGCCTCGATCAACGTGCGTGCGGTGACAGTGTCCGGATGGCTGACGCTCGACGCGACGAACGTCCCGGTCGTCTCGTCGGCGGCGATCGAGATGTCCGCACCGAGGAACGACACGACGCCAGCGTCTTCGAGGGCGAGCAGTTCTTCGAGTCGACGCGGCGGCGGACCGCTTGCGTAGTAAGAGAAGAAGCCGTGGAACCAGCCGTCCATATCGGACACTTGAGACGCGGCGGTCAACCGTCCGGTCGCGAGCAGCGTGGGCAATTGACTGACGACTGACAGCAGGGCCAGGAACGCGCCGAGGTCCGCACTGTGGTGCACGTCGGCCCGGCGCGCGAGGTCGGACTCGATGTATTTCCGCACCGCTTTCCCGAATTCCTCGCCGGAATCGAACCGGCGGCCCGCGAACGGGCGGTCCAGCCGCTCCAGGTCGAGCCGATCTTCCAGCGCGGGCACCGCGTCCGCGATCAGCGCGTCCATTTCGGACGACAACCACGGCAGGTCGGCGAATTTGTCCGCGAACACCGCGAAATCCGTACGCACGCGATCCGGATGTCCGGTGAACAGCTCGGTGTAATACGCCCAGGCGAGTTCCTTTGCGATGAGCGGCCACACGTCCGCGCGGAAGTCGAGCGGACCGGTCAACCCGTCGATGGCTCGCTTGTCGAAGAATCTGGGCAGCTGCAACGGTTTCCCGCGCAACCGGTAGCCGGTCTTCGCGTGATACGGCACCCCGCGCCGGGAACCGACGTGCAACACCGGCTCGGCACCGCTCGGGTGGTAGCGCAGGCCGCCGCACGGCAGTTCCTCGAATCGGCCGCCGCGCCCCTCCGTGAGCAACAGCATCAGGTCCACGAACGCGAGGCCAAAACCGCGTACTAGCACCGGTTCTCCGGCAGGCACCGCGGAGTAGTCGACGTCCGCGGTGTAGCCAGCGGGGTAGTAGGACAGTTCGTGCTGCTCGGCGAATGCCTCCAGCTCGCGTTCGCGAGAGTCGGGCACCGCGTCGAGGTGGCCGACAGTCAGCACCACAGCGTCGGCGGACACGGTCCTGCCGTCGGAAAGCCGCACGGTCTCGTCGTCGTCAATGCTCTCCGCCGTGGCGAGATGCTCGACCACCGTGATGCCGGGCGGCAATTCGGCCACCACCTTGCGGTAGAACCACTCCAGGTACCGGCTCTGCAGCCGCCGGGTCGGGAAATCCGTGGAGGCGAGGGATTCGAACTCGGCGCGGACGTCGTCCGGCACCGGGTAGTCGAGGGTCCCCGCGCGCACCTGCCGCACCCACTCGATCAGCGACGGGCCCGGCCGCACCGGACCGTCGATCCGGACGGAGTCGTCGGTGAACACGGTGACGTCCTCGGGCATCGAGTTCATCCGCAGCAGCGGCGACTGCTCGTACCGCCACACCCGGCCGGGGCCGGGCGGGAACGGGTCGATGAGGTGGACTTCGATCCGCCGGTCGCCGAGCAGGCCGGAGGCGCTCGCGGACAGCCGTTCGAGGACGCCGACCCCGCGAGGTCCGGCGCCCACGATGGCGAGCGTGAACGTCGGGAGAGCCGTCACTCGGGCGAAGCTACGCGGCTGGGCGCCTCCGCGGCGGCCGTTCCACACTGCGGACGGACCACCCGAAAGGATGTGTCACAAACCACAAAGATCGAAGCGTCCCCGGCGGAGAGTGCGGAGCGCTATCGTCTGGACACGTGGCGAACTGACCGTGACCTGTCGGATACCGGCGAAAGAACCTAGAGAATCACCAACAGTCACGAGACACTGAGCTTGACAACTCACTTCGTGTGACCGGCCCGTGACCAGGAGGATCTAGGGTCACCCGTTGGTCACTAGTGCGGCACAGTCCGCACACAGCAGCGGGGAGAACACGCATGACGACAGCACCACACCGGGTCACGTTCCGCGAGGTGTTCGGAGTCGCCGAGTTCCGCGCGATGTGGTTCGGCGAACTGCTGTCGATCGCCGGTGACCAGCTGGCCAGGGTCGCGTTGTCCGTCCTCGTCTACGCCAACACCGGTTCGGCGACGCTGACCGGCCTCACCTACGCGCTGACGTTCTTCCCGTCGCTGCTGGGCGGCATCTTCCTCACCGGATTCGCCGACCGCTTCCCGCGCCGGGCGGTCATGGTCACCGTCGACCTCACGCGCGCGGTGCTGATTCTGTGCGTAGCCATTCCCGGACTGCCGTTCTGGGCACTATGCGTGCTCGTCGGCTGTGTTTCGCTGCTGAATCCGCCGTTCAAGGCGTCTCAGCTGGCGTTGCTCCCGCAGGTGCTCGAAGGCGACCGGTTCGTGGTCGGCATGGGCATCCGGAGCATGACCGTCCAATCCGCGCAGCTGCTCGGTTTCGCCGGCGGCGGCGCGCTGCTGCTCGCGATGGACGCCCGCCTCGCCCTGGTGCTCGACGCGGGCACCTTCGTGCTCTCCGCGCTCTTCCTCCGCTTCGGACTGAAGGCCCGCCCGGCCGCGGCCAGCGGCGAAAAGCGCAAGCCGTTCTTCTCCTCGCTGAGCGCGGGCGGCCGCGTCGCCTTCGCGACCACGGCGTTGCGTTCCTTGATGGTCTTCACCTGGCTCGCCGGGCTGATGCCGGTGTACGAGGGCATCGCCGCGCCGTACGTCGCTTCGTCGGGCGGCGGGTCCGAGATGATCGGTTTCCTGCTTGCCGCCGACCCGGTGGGCAGCGTGATCTTCACGTTCATCTACACGCGCTGGGTGCCCGCGGCGATCCGGCCGAAGCTGATCGGCCCGATGACCGCGCTCGCCGCGATCCCACTGCTGCTCTGCTTCCTGCAGCCGGGTCCGATCGTGTCGGTGGTCCTGTTCGTGATCTCCGGCGGCTTCGGCACGATCGCGCTGCTGCAGGCGACGGCGTCGCTGACGGTCGCGGTCCCGGACGAGAGCCGGGCGCAGACGATGGGGCTGTCGAACACCGGATTGACCACGACGATGGGCGTGACTCCGCTGATCGGCGGGGTCATCGCGGACCACGTGAGCGCCCAGACGACGGTCGGGATCTTCGGATTAGCCGGCCTGCTGATCACGATTCCGCTCGCCATCGCGTGGCAGCGCACCTTTTCCAGGCAGGCCGAAGACGGGTCAGCGAAGGAAGCCACACGCGCCGAACATGCCTGAATACCCCGACATGCCCCGCGCGTGAGGCTCTGACCTGCGCGACCTTGCGGTGCTGCTACGCGGTCACTGTTCCTTGCTGCGCATCGCTGGTCACCCTTCATCCGGCGTGTTCGGGAAAAATGTACACACCTAAGGCCCTTGTGGACAGGCGGCAAACGGTCTGAAACTGTGAGTAAGGCGAGTGTCACTGGAGATCCGCGCAAGACCCGGGGGGAAGAATGGTCACATTGGGGGAATTTTCTGGTCTGGGGCTGCGCGATGCGGTTTCCCGGTGGTCGCTCTGGTCCCGGCCGCGGCAGTGGGTCGCGGTCACGCTGACGAGCATGGCCGTCACGGTGGTGCTCACCGTGGTCAGCGCGCTGGTGTTCCCGGTCAGCCTGAGTCAGATCGGCATCCTCGGCATGCTCGCCGGACTCGCGATCGCGCAGACCGAGGTCACGCGCCAGATCGAGCGGCAGCGCCGGATGCTGAGCCAGGGCCCGCACATCACGGTGACCTCGGTGTGGCTGCTTCCGGCGGCGCTGCTGGTGCCGCCGCAGCTGGTGGCCGCGCTGGGCGTGATCATCTACGTCTACCTGGCGTTCCGCAGCTGGAACGGCACGCGCCCCGGTGAGGCGCACCGCGTCGCGGCCAACGCGACCACGATGATCCTGTCCGGCTTCGGCGCCGCGCTGGCCGGACACCTCGCGGACGGCCACAGCGTCACCACCGTGGTGGCGGGCGCGCTCGGATACTTCCTGGTCAACACCGCGCTGACCGGCCTTGGCCTGTTCCTGACCGACCCGGCGAAGGCGACAGCCGAATCGTGCCTCGGCACGATGGACGACAACCTGCTGGAATTGGCGACCCTGTGCGTCGGCGGGCTGCTCGTGATGGTGCTGAGCCACGAACCGCTGCTGTCGGTGCTGGTGATCCTGCCGCTGTACGTGCTGCAGCGCTCGATGCTGATCAAGCGGCTCGAGGAGCTCGCGACCACGGACCAGAAGACCCAGCTGCTCAATGCCACCACCTGGCAGGACGGCGCGCAGCGCGAGATTTCCCGTGCCGAGCGCGAGAACGGCAGCTTCGGCGCGCTGATGATCGACCTCGACCACTTCAAGCGGATCAACGACACGTTCGGCCACCTCGCGGGCGATGACGTGCTCAAAGCCGTTGCCGCCGTGGTGAAACAGGAGACGAGGGCACACGACCTCGTCGGCCGGTTCGGCGGCGAGGAGTTCGTGGCGCTGCTGCCGTCGACGTCGAAGGAAGACGCGATCGTGACGGCGGAACGGATCCGGCAGCGGATCAGCGAACTGGTGATCCCGACGCAGACGAACGAAGGCGAGTCGGTCTCGATCGAGAACCGGACCGCGTCGATCGGGGTAGCCGCGTTCCCGCTGGACGGGACGAGCATCGAGGAAGTGATGGCCGCGGCGGACGCGGCGGTGTATGCGGCGAAGAACAGCGGCCGCAACCGGGTCGTCGGCTCGGTAACCCCGACTCGGGAACTCGCGGCAGTCGCCTGACGACCTCGGACCCGGCCGGCACCCTCCCCCGGCCGGCCGGGTCCATCCTTCGTCAGCTCCGGAATTTCCGACATGGAATCTGTGCCGCTCACCGAGATCCGCCCGGCCCGCGACGACGAACTCGCCACCGTCGCCGCGTTGCGCTGGCGGTGGGTCGTCGACCAGAGCGGTCCGCTGCCGCGGGATCAGGACGATTTCGTCCGCGAGTTCGCCGCCTGGGCCCGTGCGCACGCCGAAACGCATCGCTGTCTGGTCGCGGTGCGGGACGAGCACGTGCTCGGCATGGCGTTCCTCGCGCTGACCCCCAGAGTGCCGACACCCCAAGACTTTTCGCGGATCTGCGGCGACGTGCAATGCGTCTACGTCGTGCCGGAAGCACGCGACAGCGGCGTCGGCGGGCTGCTGATCGAGGCGACGCTGCGGCTGGCCGCGGAATTCGGGCTGGAGCGGGTGACCGTGCATTCCTCGGATCGCGCGATCGCGGCCTACCTGCGGCACGGGTTTTCGGTGTCGAAGAACCTGCTGCAAGCCGAACTGCGGATCGCCGTCGACGTTCCGGCTAACCGAGCATATTCCTAGGCCCCTCCGCCTTTTGCCGCTGCGCGATCTCCCTGAACTCCTGCGCGGTGCGCTGCACGAACGCCGCCGACGCGCGGGAGTCCAGGGAGATTTCGCGGACCCGGTCCGCGACCTCGCAGTACGTCTCGGTCCCCTCGTCGAGGAGGAAGGCACCCGCGTGCTGGTGCTCGAAGTAGACGATCGGGTCGCCGACCTCCACGTGGTACACGCAAAACCGGCCGGCCAGACCCGGATGCCCGCCGATGCCCGCGGGCACGACGCGGACCGACAGCTTCGCCGACGTCGCCATGAGATCGGCGAGAAAACGCAGCTGCCGGGCCATCGTCGCGGGTCCGCCGACCGGATTGCGCAATGCTGCCTCGCCCAGCAACACCTCACACCGGATCGCGCCGGGACCGACCACGAGCGGACGGCGCATCATCCGGATCTCCGCCTGGCGTTCCGCGTCCTGCACCGGCAGTCCGTCGGCGAGGAACAGCGCCCGCGCGTAATCCGGGATCTGCAGCAGTCCCGGCACGAGCATCGGCTGCCATTCGACGACCGACGTCGCGGCGCGTTCGCAGGCGAGCAGCCCGCCGAGGTGGTCCGGGTCGGACTGCTTGCCGCGGGCGACCCAGCCCGGTTCGGCGGTGCCGCGCGCCAGTTGCAGGATCCGTTGTTTCTCCGCACCCACGACGCCGAGCGCGCCAAGGATGCCCGCGACGTCCTCGAGCGCGGGAACCCGTTGTCCCAGCTCCCAGTTCGACACCAACGCGGGGTTGGTGCCGACTCGCCGGGCGAGTTCGCGCAGTCCGAAACGGGCGTCGATCCGGGCCTCGCGCAGCGCGGTGCCGAGGGTGCGGATCCGGGGGGTGAGCATGGCCGTGCCTCGCATGGCCGTCTTTGTAGGTGTCACCAAATGCGAACACCTCTAGCTGTCACCCGAAGGTGGGCAGCCGGCCCGGTCGCGCCCGGGTTTTCGCCGGGGCGCGACCGGCGCGGGGTCACTTCAGGCCGGTCACTTCAGGCCGGTCGCCTCGGCCGCGGCCGGGTCGGAGTCGGCGAGGAAGGTCTTGCAGCGCTCGTACTCCTCGGACTCGCCGATCCGGCCCGCGGCGGTGCCGAGCACCGCGAGCGCGCGCAGGAAACCCTGGTTCGGCCGGTGCGCCCACGGCACCGGGCCGAAGCCCTTCCAGCCGGCGCGGCGAAGCTGGTCGAGGCCGCGGTGGTAGCCGGTGCGGGCGTAGGCGTAGGCGGAGACGGTCTCGCCGTCGGCGAGCGCGCGTTCGGCGAGCGTGGCCCAGGCCTCGCTGTAGTCGGGGTGCTCGGCGGCCACGGAGGACGGGTCCGTCCCGGAGTCGAGCGCGGCCTGCGCTTCGGTGTGCTCGGGCAGCAGCGTGGGCTCGGGGCCCAGCAGGTTGTGCGTCATGCCGCCATTGTGCCCACGATGCTCCCGGCTCAGAGGAACAGGCTGGTCAGCACGCCTCCGCCGGCCAGAACGAGTGCTGCGATCAGCACGGCGGCGACAGCTCGTTTCGGCATCATGGGCCGACACCCTGCCGTGCCGGGCGGCGCGAGGGCAAATCCGCCACCCGTAGGGGTGAACCCCGGTTTTTGCCCCTTCTCCCGCCGCGTCCCCTTGCGGCAGGGAATGATGGCGCCTATGACGAAGGCGGTTGAAGACGTCGCCGGCCCCGCGGTCCCGCGCGGACCAGTGGGCAAGACCAGGCTTTTCTTCGCGACGCACTGGCACCGCGGCGCACCCGGGGCACCGACGCCGGCGTGGGTGCTGCGGTTCTGTTACGGCATGTGGCTGACCGCGTTCGCGTTCAAGCTCGTCGGGTCGTCGTGGGACATGTCGTGGCACTTCAAGTGGCTGCGCGACGACCTCGCCCCGCCGCACCTGATCAACACCGTCGGCACGGTGATCATCGTCGTGCTGGTGGCGATCCACAGCTACACCGGTCTCGGCTGCGACCGGCGCTCGCTGCGGCTCATGCAGGCCGGGCTGATCGTGTTCCTGGTCGCCGCGCCGCTCGACGTGATCAACCACCGCGTGAACGGCCTCGACCTGACCGCGTGGAGCCCGTCGCACATGATGCTGTACCTCGGCACCGGCATCATGCAGGCAGGCGTGCTGCTCGGCTGGCTCCGGCTGTCCCCGCCGGGCCGCTTCCGCACCGGGGTGCTGCTCGCGCTGTGGGCGTTCTTCCTGGAGAACACCTTCTTCCCGAACGGGCAGCAGGAGTACGGCATCCTCGGCCTGCGCGCCTGGGAACGCGGCACGCCCGAGGCGGAGCCGACGCTGCTTTCCTTCGCCGCCAACCAGATCGGCCATCCGGTCGACCGGGCCGCGGTGGTGCACTTCACGATGCCGATCCCGGAGTGGGTGTACCCGCTGTGGGGCATCGGGGTTTCGGCGCTGATCCTGGTGCTCGCTCGCCAGACTGTCGGAAAGCGCTGGGCCGGGCTGACCGTGGCCGGCGCGTACGTCGCGTACCGGTGCGTGATGTGGCCGCTGCTTCTGGCACTGGGTTTCCCGGTGTCGACGGTGCCGTTCTATCTGCTGGCCGTCGGGCTCGCGGTGGACCTGGCCTTCCTCCTGCCGCGACCCGCGGTGGCGGGGGCGGTTTTGGTGACTGCGCTCGGGTATGGCGCGTTTTGGGTGCAGTCGCAGATGCGGCCTTGGCTGCTCGGGGAGCAGCAGACGGAGTCCGCGCCGCCGGTGGCGTATTGGACGGCGCTGGTCGCTGTGGTGGCCGTGTTCGCGTTGTGGGCTGGGGCCGGTCCGGCGAAGGAGTGGTGGGCTTCGCGGCGCGCGGTCGCGGCGTAACGCGGGGGCTCCGTGGCACTCAGCGCGCATGCCCGCAGGCAGGTCCAGCGGCAAGCCACGCACCTGATCGCGGAGCGGTTCCGGGATCCCTTGCGGCGCAACGCGTTGACCGGGTTGCTGGAGCGGACCGCCGAAGGCTGGCACCTCGCGGTGCGCACCGGCGATCCGGGGACCGCCGACGCCTTCCTGATCGGCCGCGCCGGGGTGTTTGCAGTTGTTGTCACCGATCCGCCGCCGGACGAAGCGACGATGCGAGAGGTGGCGCGGGACGCGGAAGAGCGGTTCGCCGGGCTGCCCGGTCCAGGCGGACAGCGCATCGCCCGGAGCGCGGTGACCCTGGTCGCGATCGTCGGCGCGCAGTCTCCGCGGGGACCGCGCAACGCCGGGCCGTTCTGGGTGCTGCCCGCGGCCAAACTGGACCAGCTTTTCCGCCGTGACACGGTGCATCTGACCGTTCGGCAAGCCGCCAAAATCGCCGACGGGCTCGCCGCGCGGCTGCGTGGCTACGAGTGGCTCACGGTCTCGGCGCCGGAGAAGGAAGCCGGGTCGTTCGAGTTGCTCTCGGCGGAGAGCGTCGCGGACGACCAGCTGATCGCGGCGGTGGAGCGGCCGTTCGAAACGTGGATGACGTTCCTGCATCCCGACCAGGCCGCGCTGGCGGCGCGGAACTACTCCGGCCCGGCGCGGATCAGCGGTCCGGCCGGGACCGGGAAGACGGTGGTCGCGCTACACCGGATGCGGCACGTCGGCCGCCGAAGCACCGGTCCGCTGCTGTTCACGACGTTCGTGCGCACGCTCCCGCCGGTCAACGAGACGACGTTCCGGCGGCTGGCCCCGGAGCTGGCGGACCGGGCGCAGTTCATCAGCCTGCACGCGTGGGCACGGGAGTTCCTCAAGGGCCGCGGGATCGAGCTGAACACCCATTCGCGGCTGACCAAGGCCGCTTTCGGACGCGCTTGGAAGGAGCACCGCGAACCCCTGGAGCGGCTGGGGCCGAACTACGACTACTGGGAGACCGAGGTCCAGCGCATCATCAAGGGCCAGGGCATCCGGACGCTGGAGAAGTACCAGTCCATTCACCGGGCCCGGCGCGGGCTTCGGCTCGATCGCGGCCAGCGCGAGAAGGTCTGGCAGCTGTACACGACGTACGAGGAGAATCTGGCCGCGAACGGGTTGCACGACTTCCACGACCTGCTGTCCCGGGCGAGCACCGAACTCGAACGGCAGCCGCTCGAAGAGCCGTATGCGGCCGTGGTGGTCGACGAAGCGCAGGACATGACGCTGACCGGTCTCCGGCTGTTGCGCACGATCGCTGGTGACGGACCGAACCAGCTGCTGCTCGTCGGCGACGGACAGCAGCAGGTCTATCCCGGTGGCTGGCGGTTGTCCGACGCGGGGATCCCGATCCAGGGCCGCGGCGAGGTGCTCAAGGTCAACTACCGCAACCGCGCGAGCATTCTCGACTTCGCCCGGCGGATCAACGCGGTCGACGACCTGGACGGCGCGGCGGGAGTTGCGCTGCGGGACGCGGATTCGGTCAACGAGGGCGGCGTCGTGCAGTCGTGGACCGGAACCCCTGCCGAACTGCCGGATGCGCTGGCTGCGGCGGTCCGTGCGCTGGAAATTCCGCTCGGCGAGACGGCGCTGATCACCTTCAGCAATGCGGATGCCGATCAGTGTCGGCGGTTCCTAGAGTCCGCTGGCGTGCCGACGCGTGCGCTCGAACGCTACGTCGGAGCTGCGGAGGATCGGCTGCACGTCGGGACTGTGCACCGGGCGAAGGGGCTCGACTTCCGCGCGGTGCTAGTCGTCCAATTGCCGCGTCCCGCACCGGAAGACCCTGCTGAGCAAGAGGAACAGCGTGAGCTGCTCAGCAGGCAACGGCTGGTCGCGGCTACCCGGGCGCGGGACTTTCTGTGGTGGGGTGTCGTCCAGTCCTAACTGGACAGAAGGCGACGGTAATAGTCGGTGGCCGGTTTGATGCCGTGGTTTGGGTCGGCGTTGTACAGGCCGTCTGGACCTTTCGGGCCGAAGCTGTACGGCTGGTACAGCGTCGCGCAGGAGGGTTCGGTCTTCGCAAGTTGTTGCCAGCGTTGCCATTCCGCGTCGTAGCGAGCGAGGTGGTAGCGCATCGCGGCTTTGTCGTGTGCGCCAGCGTAACCGCGCAGCATGACTTCCCAGCCGTGGTGCACAACGCGGTGCCATGATTGGCCGTAGCGTGCGGACACTCGCAGGTACGTTCGGTCGGCGTGATTGCGCAGCGGGAGCGTGCCGGACAGCGCGACGATTTCGTCGCACATCCGGGCCGCCTGGGCTTTTTCGGCGAGCACCGGTTCGACCCGGCCAGCGGCGACGATCGCGGCGTAATCGCTGGTCAGATCCTTGTCGGAGCCGCCGAGGAACTGGTCGCGGGTCCACATCAGCCTGGTCATCGGGTGCACCACGCTGTAGTGCCCGCGCAGTACGGCGGCCGCCGAGAGCAACGCGAGCCGACGGAAGCGGCGGACTTGGTCACCGTGCAAGCCGAGGCGCGTCGTCGCGTATTCGGTGAACGCGCCTTCCTCGCCGAGACCGGTGTCGCGGGTCCAACGGGCGATCACCCAGGTGTTGAGGTCGCACCACAGTTCGTTCTGCAGATACGGTCCGCGCCAGCCGCCGCCTCGGGACCAGGTCCAGATTCCGGCGATGATCGGGTTGTCGGCCACCTCGGCGAGTCCGATCGGACCGGTGCGCGGCTGGGTGCGGAATTCTTCGAAACCGTTGACCACGCCGTCGATCACGTAATTCGGGAACGCGCCTTTGCCCTCGTACTCGCGTTGGCATTCCACTTCGATGATCTGGCGGTGTTTGCCGACGCCGATGGTGCGGTTGAACGGAATGGTCCGCCAGAAGTCCTTCGCGGTGTGCTTGATCGAGAAGACCAGGTTTTCGTGCGTTTCGACCTGGTCGGTGACCTGCCGATAGAAGTCGGGGTCGCTGGTCAGCTTGTCGCTGCCGGTCGACCAGGTGCGGTAGAAGACCCGCTTGCCAGCCCGTACGCACAACTCGTCGCGGAGGATGCCGAGCAGAGTGAGGTGGCTCGCGGCGCCGTTGGTGATCGGGTTGTTTCCGGTGTGGAACGGCACGTTCTGCACGTACGTCTCGCCGGTGCGCACGACAATTCCGTCCAGACCTGGGAAACGCGCGCAGATCTCGCGCAGCATCAGCCGGTGGATCTGCTGAGTGAGCGGACGGTCGAAACTTATTCGGCCTTGACTGTCGAGGATTTGGTCGCCGTACAGTTCGACCAGGCGTTTCGGCAGTACGATGATGTCGGTGAAGAAATACGCCGCGATGCCCGCCGCGTGCGCTCGCGCGATGTGCGCGTCGATCTTCTTCGCGGTGGCCTCGACCCAGGCGCGACCCGGTGAGCCAGCGGGAAAAATACGCTCGTCGAACGTCTCGAAGGTGATCGCGGTTTGCGGCGGGGTGAATTCGTTGATCACCTGACCGTCGTAGCCGTAGCTCTTCAATGTCGCGGGATCGTTGAAGCGACTGGAAAACAGCGGTTCGCCGGGGTTGTTCTGGACCATGTCGAGCAGGAACGGCAGCCGTCGCCCCGGCCTCGGATCGGCGAACGCGGTCCCCGCGGTGGCAGCGAGAGCCGCAAGGGCGACTCCGCCGCGCAACGCCGTCCGCCGACTGGTTTCCCACGCTGCACCCATTGCGGCCACCCTCGATAGATCTGATGTATTCACCTGACCATAAGAACGGCATTCGACCACGTCAATCAGCCAACCGTCGCGTTCATGCTTGTGAACAGCTGTCTTGACCAGACAGGATGCTTGCCGGTCGTTCGCCGAGCTGGTACCCCTGAAAGGCCAAGACATCTGATGACCGCCGCCGCCGACGGGAGTGGATGCGTTCATGGACCAGGCAGGAATCAGCCGCCGCAGCGTGCTCGCCGCCGCGGGCTTGCTCGGACTCACCGCGACACCCGCGCGAGCCACTCCCGCCGCCACGCCTTGGTACCCGTCGGCAAAATTCGGCATCTTCATCCATTGGGGCGCTTATTCAGCCGCGGCCTGGGGCGACGCCAGACACGCTGCCGAGTGGTACCTGTACGCCATGAACGTCACGGATCCCGCGCGCGGCACCGGAACTCGGGACCACCACCTGAAAACCTACGGCGCGGATTTCGCGTACGACCAGTTCATCCCACGCTTCACCGCCCGGCGCTACAACCCGCACTCCTGGGTACGCCTGTTCGAACAAGCCGGAGCCCGATATTTCGTGCTGACTTCCAAGCACCACGACGGTTTCCAGTTGTTCCGCAACACCGCGTCCGACCGCAATTCCGTCCGCATGGGCCCAGGCCGCGACCTGGTCGGCGAACTCTTCTCGGCCGCCGCGCACACCCGGCTCAAACGAGGCCTCTACTACTCACTGGGCGAGTTCTACAGCCCTGCGCTCGGCACCGCCCCCAGAAACCCTTACACCGGCGCGGAAATCCCCTACACCGGATACCGTCCAGTCGCCGACTACGTGACCCAATACGAGCACATACACCTGAAAACCCTGATCGACCAATACGATCCGGATATCCTGTGGGCAGACGGCCAGGGCTACCACGAATTCGGCGGCGGCCCGATCTTCCGGCCGAAGACGTGGAACTGGCGCAGCGACGAAATCCTGTCCTACTACTACCGCAACGCCGCCGATCGCCGTTGGCCGAAGAGCGTACTGGCGAACGACCGTTTCGAAGCTTCGCACGCGGATTTCGCGACCGTCGAGGGCGACAACAAGAAGTACGTCCTGCGCCCGGATCCGTGGGAAGCCTGCCTGAACATCGGAAAGTCGTGGGGTTACAACGAAAACGAGGACCCGGCGAAGATCAAATCCTCGGTACAGTTGCTCCGGCTGCTCGCCGAAGTGGTCAGCAAGAACGGAAACCTGCTGCTCAACATCGGCCCCCGCGAGGACGGCACGATCGCGGATTGGATGAGCTCGCGCCTGCTGGACATGGGCCGCTGGCTGCGAATCAACGGCCGCGCGATCTACGGTTCCACGCCGTGGACCCGAGCCATGGACGGCGACCTCTGCTACACGCGGACGAGCGGCGCGTTCAACCTGATCCCACTCCATTGGCCGGACGGCCGGCTCCTCGTGCCGGGGGATGTGCCGATCGGCCCCCGGTCGCGAATCCGCTTGCTGGGCGGGCATTCCCGGCCACTGCCGTGGACCCGCACGGCGGACGGGATCGCGATCGAGTTGCCCAGGCACCGGACGGATGACTTCACGGAGGAGTTCCCGGCGGTGCTTTCGGTGACGGATTGGTAGGGGCGCCGTGCGACCCGCTCACCAGCCGCGTTCGCGCCACTCCGGAAGCTTCGGACGCTCAGCCCCCAACGTGGAATCCCCGCCGTGTCCCGGATAGAACCACGTCTCGTCCGGCAGCTCCCCGAAGATCTTCTCCTCCACATCCTTCAGGAGCGACGCGAAGCGAGCCGGATCCTTCTCCGTGTTCCCGATCCCGCCCGGGAACAGCGAATCGCCGGTAAAGAGGTGCGGAATCCCCTCCGGATCACGGTAAACGAGCGCGATACTCCCCGGCGAGTGGCCGACCAGATGCCGCGCCGTCAACTCGACCTCGCCAACCCGGATGGTGTCGCCATCGTCCACCGGGACGTCGATGCGGGCCTTGATCCCCTCGATGTCGTCGCGCCCGGCATAGGTGCGAGCACCGGTTGCCTCGGCGACCTCCGCCAGTGCGATCCAGTGGTCCCAGTGCTGGTGCGTCGTCACGATGGACGCGAGACCGCCGTCGCCGGCCAGAGCAAGCAACGTCTGCGGGTCTGCGGCCGCGTCGATCAGCAGTTGTTCTCCGGTGGCTCGGCAGCGCAGCAGGTACGCGTTGTTGTCGATCGTGCCGACTGAGACTTTCGAGATGGTCAGACCACTGGTCTCCCGCACGTCGGCGGGGCCGCCGGTGGTCACCACTCCGGTGTAGGTCATGGAGCTCCTCCCTCGTCACAGTCCAGCCAACCGACGCGACGGTCAGCCGTCAACCAGGGCGGCCGGTTCCGTGGTCTGTTTGGCAGGGGTTCGGCGGCGCGCCACCCCGACCACGCCGACGACGGTCAAGCCGATCAGAACGACATAGAAGACCGCGAGCGCGACCCAGCTCCCGCCGCCGAGAGTGAGGGCGAGTTGCCCGATCAACGGGGTCGTCCCGCCGATCAGCGTCGCCGACAGCTGGTAGGCCACGGAGATCCCGGTGTACCTGATCCGCACCGGGAACGCTTCGGCGAGGAACCCGGCGAGCACCGCGTAGTAACCGGCGGTCGGGATCATCACCGCGACGAGGACCAGCAGGATCCCGACTGGATTCCCCTTGGAGACAACGAAAAACGCGGGGAAGGCGAGAACGATCGCGGCACCGAGGTTGAGCACCATGAACCGCGCGGTGCCGATCCGTTCGGCGATGCGGGCGGCGAACGGCTGCCAACCGAACTGGGCGACGACCGGGCCGAGAAGGATCAGCAGCATCACTTGCCGGTCCACGCCGAGCTGACCGGTCGTGTAGGACAGCATGAACGTCGAGGTGAAGTACGCGCCGCCGATGCCAAGCGCGCAGGCGAGAACGCCCATCACCAGCTTCGCCCAGTGGTGCCGCAGCAGTTCCGCGATTGGCACCTTCACGATCTGCCGATCGCTGGCCGCCGCCTCGAACTCCGGGGATTCCTCGACCTTCAGCCGGATCAGCAGCCCGACCACCACCAGCACCGCGGAGGCCAGGAACGGAATCCGCCAGCCCCACGAGAGAAACGCGTCCTTGTCGATGAGGCCGACCACGATGAACGCGGTTGTCGCGAGGATGTTGCCGACTGGCGATCCCTGTTGCACCCACATCGCCGACCGCACGCCCCGGCCCCGTCCGGCGCTCTCCGACGCCATGAGGACGGCGCCGCCCCATTCGCCGCCGACCGCGAAACCCTGTGCGGCACGCAGCACCACCAGCAGGATCGGCGCGGCGACGCCCCATCGGTCCGCGCCGGGGAGCAGTCCGGTGAGGACGGTGGAAATCCCCATGATCATCAGGGTCACCACAAGCGTGTTCTTGCGCCCGAGGCGGTCGCCGATGTGCCCGAACACGATCCCGCCGAGCGGCCGCGACAGGAATCCCGCCCAGAAGGTCGCGAAGGAGGCCAGCAGCCCGACGGCGGGGCCTGCCTGCGGGAAGAAGACAGTGGGCAGGACGAGGGCGGCGGCGGTGCCGAAGAGGTAGAAGTCGTACCACTCGATCGCGGTTCCGACGAAAGCGCCGAGCGCGGCCCGGCGTGCGGTGTCGCCAGTGACAGTCATGCGGGGAGTCCCTTTCGGACGACGGCTCCGAGCGAGCCGTCCGGTCAGCGTGAGCTATCCGCGGCCATGCTGTCCAATGCCACTTCCGCATCGGTGTATGTTGCTGAGACATGGTGGATCTGACGCTGTTCGCCTCGTTCGTCGCGGTGGTCCAGGAGGGCTCGATCTCCGCGGGAGCCCGCCGGTGCAACATCACTCAGCCCGCGATGACGCGGCAGATCCAGCGGCTCGAACACAGCCTCGGCGTGCGGTTGCTGGTGCGCGGCAAGGGCTCGCTGCGGACCACCCCGGCCGGTGCCCGGTTCTACGACCGGGCGACCGACCTGCTGACGCTCGCCGAGAACGTCGTCGGACGCACTCAGCAGGAAGCCGCCCAGACCCGCGAAATCCTGCACGTGATCGCGCCGCCCGCCACGATTTCGTCGGTCGTCGCGCCGTATCTCATCGCCCGCGGCACGTCCGCGCCGCTTCTCGACTGCGACGAGGCCGAGCCGTTCCGCGTGTTCGACACCGCCGCGGCGAGGGGTGCCGACCTTGGCGTGTCGACCGGCGTGCCCCGTCCGGGCTGGCGTCGGCGCGCGATCTCCTCGGCGCTCATCTGGGCACACGTCCCGCCGGGGCACGAACTCGCGCGGCTGCCGGAGATCGAGGTCGCGGACCTGGTCCGGCACCCGCTCGTCCTGCTCACGCCGAACAGCGCCGCGCGCCGTCTGCTCGACCAGGAAGTGGCCCGGGTCGGCTGCCGGCTCGCCGATCCGCTCGTCGTCCGGCAGCCCGCCATCGCGGCCGCGCTCGCCGTCGCGGGCCGGGGGATCGCGGTGCTGACCGACGATCCGGGACCGGACGTGGTCGCGATTCCGATCCGCGGCGAGGCGGAACCGCTGCGGGTGCCGCTCTACGCCGGCTGGGACCCGGACAACCCGCGCGCCCACCTGGTCGAGGAGACCGCGATCGACCTGGGCGACTTCTTCGAAGCACGCACCCGGGCGCGCGTCCGGACCCATCGCGAGAATGTCACAGACGCATAATTCGATGCGCAGATATCATTCGACAGCATCATCAATCGTGGCCACTCTGGGAGCAGCGTCCCCGACTGAGGAGTGGTCCATGAGCAAGACCGAGCAGACCGTCGAGATCCCGCATCTCGGCGGGTCGACCGTCGGCTGCACCTTCGCGAAACCGTACGACCCCGCGCTGCCCACGCTGGTCCTGATCAACTCGTACACCACGTCTGCCGAGCTGTACCGGCCGCAATTCGAAGACCCGTCTTGACGTCGGCGGCGAATCTGCTCGCGCTGGAACCGTACGGGCACGGTCGCACGCGAGCCGGGTACCGGCACTTCACCTACTGGGACAGCGCGATCGCGAACCTCCAGGTGCTGGACGCCCTCGGCATCCGCGAGGCCCACGTGCTCGGCACCTCGCAGGGCGGCTGGATCGCGGTACGGATGGCGCTGCTCGCCCCGGAGGTCGTGCGGGGAGTTCTGCTGCTGGGCACGTCGATGGACTTCGAAAGCCCGCGCAGCCGGGAATTGGGCTGCTGGGACGGGATCGCGTTCAACACCCCGGTCGTCGACCTCCTCGCGGCTCCGGCAGGCGAGGACTGGGTCGTACCGGACGAATTCGTCGACGGCGTGTTCGGCACGGCGATGGGCGGACTGTCCGAAGAGGACCGGAAGTTCTGGCTGGCCGCCTACCGCGCGAACTACTCCGGCGACGCGGGACGGCACCGGCTGCGGATCAGCACCGTCAACCTGCGGGACCGGGACGGGCTGCACGGCAGGCTCGACGAGGTCCGCTGCCCGGTCCGCTGGCTGCACGGCACGGCGGACCAGGTCTATTCGGTGGCGAACGCCGAGGAGGAAATCCGGATGTTCACGGCTTCCCCGGACGCGCGGCTAGAGGTGGTCGAAGGCGGGCAGCATTTCCTGAGCGCTTCGAATCCGGTTGAGGTGAACGCGGCTGCGCTGGATCTCGTGCGCGGGAGTTGAGCCGCGGCTCGCACCCGGCAGCCCCCTCACTACCGGGCAAAAAAGCCGGGAGGCCGCCCCGACCAAGAAGATCGAGACGGCCTCCCCAAGCAACCTCAGCCCAGCTTCTTGCCAGCCGAACCAAGCGCCTGCGTGGCCTCGACCACCCGGGTCGCCATGCCCGCTTCGGCGGCCTTCAGGTAGCTGCGCGGGTCGTACACCTTCTTGTTGCCGACCTCGCCGTCGATCTTCAGCACGCCGTCGTAGTTCTTGAAGAAGTGGTCCGCGATCGGGCGGGTGAACGCGTACTGCGTGTCGGTGTCCACGTTCATCTTCACCACGCCGTAGGACACCGCCTCGCGGATTTCCTCCGGGAGCGAGCCCGAGCCGCCGTGGAAGACCAGTTCGAAGGGCTTCGAGCCGGCGTCGAGGCCGAGCTTCTTCGCCGCCGCTTCCTGGCCGCCCTTGAGGACGTCCGGGCGGAGCTTCACGTTGCCCGGCTTGTACACGCCGTGCACGTTGCCGAACGTCGCGGCCAGCAGGTAGCGGCCCTTTTCGCCGGCGCCCAGCGCGTCGATCGTCTTCAGGAAGTCGCCCTCGGCGGTGTACAGCTTCTCGTTGATCTCCGCCTCGACGCCGTCTTCCTCGCCGCCGACGACGCCGATCTCGACCTCGAGGATGATGTTCGCCGCCGCGGCCTTGGCGAGCAGTTCCTGCGCGATCTGCAGGTTCTCGTCAAGGTCGATGGCCGAACCGTCCCACATGTGGGACTGGAACAGCGGCAGGCCGCCCGCCCGGACGCGTTCGGCGGAGATCTCGATCAGCGGGCGGACGAAGCCGTCCAGCTTGTCCTTGGGGCAGTGGTCGGTGTGCAGCGCGACGTTGACGTCGTACTTCGCCGCCACCACCTGAGCGAACTCGGCCAGCGCGGTCGCGCCGACAACCATGTCCTTCACCTTCTGCCCGGACGCGAACTCCGCGCCGCCGGTGGAGAACTGGATGATCCCGTCGCTCTCCGCCTCGGCGAACCCGCGGATCGCGGCGTTCACGGTTTCCGACGAGGTCACGTTGATGGCCGGGAAGGCGAATTCGTCCTTCTTCGCCCGGTCGAGCATCTCCGCGTACACCTCGGGGGTGGCGATGGGCATCGGTTCCTCCTCGAGACGACTGGCTTCTACAGCGGCATCGTACGAGGTGGACCGGCCGGGGCGACCGGTCCTACCTCACACGAGACGAAACCGACTGGAGCGATTCAGAGCAGCTCCGCCGCGATTGCCCGGTAGGCAGGGAACGGATCGTCGTCCAGCGACTGCACGCTGACGTGCTCGGCCCCCGCGTCGAGGTGCGCCTGCAGGCCCTTGGCCAGGGCTTTTCCGTCGCCGTGGACGGCCAGCGCGTCGATCAGCCGGTCGCTGCCCTTCCCCGCGATGTCCTCCTCGGAGAAGCCGTGCTTGAGCAGGTTCGCGGTGTAGTTGGACAGGCCGAGATAGAACTGCACCGTCTTGCGGCCGGTCTCGCGCGCCCGCTCCGGATCGGTGTCGAAGACGACCTTCTGCTCGGGGGCGAGCACGGCTCCAGCACCGAGGAGCTCCCGCGCCGCCCGGGTGTGCTCCGGGGTGGTCAGGTACGGGTGCGCGGCCGCGGTGCGGTCGCGGGCGAGTTCGAGCACCTTCGGGCCGAGCGCGGCCAGCGCGCGCGACTGCGTGGGCACCCCGGCCGCGTCGAGCGCGTCGAGGTAGTCGACCAGCGCCGCGTACGGCTTCTTGTACTCCTGCGTGTGCTCGCGGTGGCCCGCGCCGACGCCGAGCAGGAACCGTCCCGGGTGCTTGCCCTCGATGCGGTGGAACGCCCGCGCGATGTCCTCGGGCGCGTCGGCCCAGATGTTGACGATCCCGGTGGCGATCTTGATCCCCTCGGTCGCGTCCAGCAGCTCGTCGACGATCGCCAGGTCGCCGCCGGGAGACCCGCCGAGCCAGATCGTGCCGTAGCCCAGTTTCTCCACCTCGGCGGCGAACGCGCTGTCCACCGCGGTCGACATCCGCCACACGCCTAGCTTGCCCAGTTCGATAGCCATGTCCCGCCCAACGCGCGAGAACCCGGTTTTCCTCCCGTCCCGGCCGGATTAGGTTCGAAAGCATGACGAAGCTCGGCACCACGGAATTGGACATCCACGGCCTCAACCTCGGCTGCAACGTCTTCGGCAACACCGCGGACGAACCCACGTCATTCGCTGTTCTCGACGCGTACACCGCGGCCGGCGGCAACTTCCTCGACACCGCCAACACCTACGGCGGCGGGGGCGGTTCCGAAACGATCATCGGCAACTGGCTCGCCAAGCGCGGCCGCCGCGACGACATCGTCATCGCCACCAAGGTCGGCGGGGGAGACCAGCGGCCCGGCCTCTCCGCGAAGAACATCGCCGCGGCGGTCGACGAATCGTTGCAGCGCCTGCGAACCGACCACATCGACCTGTACTACGCGCACATCGACGACCTCGACACCCCGCAGGAAGAAACCCTCGGCGCGTTCGACCAGCTCGTCCGCGACGGCAAGGTCCGCTACATCGCGGCCTCCAACTACGAGCCGGACCGGCTCGCCTCCGCATTGTCCATTTCGGACCGGAACGGGCTCGCCCGATACGTTGCCCTGCAACCGCATTACAACCTGGTCGAGCGGGATTACGAGCGAGAACTGGCCCCGCTCGTCGCCAAGGAGAGCCTGGCGACGCTGCCGTATTTCGGACTGGCCAAGGGATTCCTCACCGGAAAGTACCGTTCGAAGGACGAACCGGGCGACTCGCCGCGTGCCCCGCGGGCGCTGGCCTACCTCGACGCTCGGGGCGAACGGGTGCTCGCGGCGCTGGACGAGGTGGCCGTCGCGCATCAGGCCTCGGTCGCCAGCGTCTCGCTCGCGTGGCTCCGCCAGCAGCCGACCGTCGCCGCGCCGATCGCCAGCGCGCGGACCCCGGAGCAGCTCGTTGACCTGCTCGCTTCGGTCGAGCTGACCCTGACCGACGCCGAACTCACCGCTTTGGGCGAAGCGTCGAACTGATACTTACCGAACAGTAGCTTACTGCGGGTAGGTTGTTGTACGGTGCCCTCCGGACAGGCAAAACCGGCTCAGGAGGGCACCGTGGCTCAGAAGCAGGTCGACGGCAAGGTCGTGCTCATCACCGGAGCCGCTCGCGGGATCGGAGCCGGCCTGGCCGAGCGGCTCGCCGCGCGCGGAGCCAAGGTCGCGCTCGTCGGGCTCGAGGCCGACGAACAGGAAGCGGTCGCCAAGCGGATCGGACCGAACGCGAAGTCCTGGGAAGCCGACGTGACCAGCTGGGACGACCTCGAGCGCGTCACCGAAGGCGTGGTCGAGCACTTCGGCGGCATCGACATCGTCATCGCCAACGCGGGCATCGCGACCGCCGGATTCGTGCGCTCGGTGGACCGCACCGCGTTCGAGCGGGTGATCGAGGTCGACCTGCTCGGCGTGTGGCGCACGTTCCGCGTCACGATGCCGCACGTCATCGAACGCCGCGGCTACCTGCTCGGCATCTCCTCGCTCGCCGCGATCACGCACGCGCCGGGCATGGCGAACTACGCCGCCGCGAAGGCGGGCGTCGAGGCGTTCTGCAACAGCCTCCGCGCGGAGGTCGCGCACCTCGGCGTGAAGGTCGGCGTCGCGCACCCCACCTGGATCCGCACCGACCTGGTCGAAAGCGCCGACGCGCACCCGGTGTTCGGCAAGCTGCGCGCCGGGATGCCGGGTCTGCTCGGCAAGACCTACCCGCTGGACGTCGCGCTCGACGACCTGGAGGCCGGGATTCTGCGCCGCGCGCGGACGATCCACGTGCCACGCTGGGTCGGCGGCCTGAAGCTGCTGCGCTCGTTCCTGCCGCCGATCGTCGAACTCGGCGCGCGGACGCGGGTGCCTGCGGCGGACCGGGCCGCGCTGAAGGACGTCGAGGAGCGCGGCGCGTTCGAAGCGTCGGTCACCGGCCACGGCGGACGCGCGGCCACCAAGCGCAGCTGAGGAGCGTCATGTCCCGTCGCGACCAGATCCGGATGAAGCCGGACGAGGTGCAGGCCTACCTGGCCGAGCAGAAGGTCATCAACGTGGCCTCGGTCGGCCCGAACGGCAGGCCGCACCTCACCGCCCTCTGGTACTACCCGCACGAGGGCGGGGTCGCGACGTGGACATACGGCACCTCGCAGAAGGCGAAGAACCTGCGCCGGCTGCCCGAGGCGACCGTGCTGATCGAAAGCGGCGATTCGTACGACCAGCTGCGCGGGCTCTCGTTCGAGGCGGACGTCGAGTTCGTCGAGGACACCGAGCAGGTCACGGCGATGGGGATCGCGCTGATGATGCGCTACTCCGGCGCTGAACCGGGCGCGCCGGTGCCCGACGAGCTGCGGACCTTCATCGAACGGCAGGCGCCCAAGCGGGTCGGGCTGATCCTGCGTCCGACGAAGATCGCGAGCTGGGACCACTCGAAACTCGGCGGCGTCTACTAGGGCACGAGCGCGACGAAGCTCAGTCCGGAAGTGCCTTCCGCCAGGTCGAGAGCGGATTCCGGATCGTCGAGGCCCACCTTCAGGAGTTCGACGGCGGAGAGGTCCAACGCGCCTGAGCGGACGAGGTTCCACACCGTCCGCACCGTCTCGTCGTCGCTCATCCAGGAGCCGCGCAGAGCGAGCCTGCGGTGCATGAATTCGCCGTACGGAATGGTCAACTCCTGACGTACGCCGCCGACGAGCACCAGCGTGCCGCGCACCCGAAGGCAGTCGTAGGCGGCCATCGTCGCGTCCGCCGTCGGGGTGGCACCGAGAGCGTCGAGGGCTACGTCCGCCGGGCCGACCGCCGCTGCGTCCGTCGCCCGATCGCCGGTCAACTGGTGGGTGCGCACGCGCGGATCGAGTTCGGCTAGCCGGTCGAGCGCCACTTTGTTGCGGCCCACCGCCGTCACCGTCGCTGCGCCCTCCGCCAGCGCCAGCAGCACGGCCGCGCCGCCCATCTGACCGGTCGCACCGATCACCGCGACGTCGCGTCCGGCCAGCGGACCCGCGGTGTGCAGGCCGGCGGCGGCAACGCAGAGCCACGGCAGAAACGCCAGCCGCGCCGGGTCCGGGTAATTCTCGGCACCGGGCAGCTTGATCATCGTTTCCTTGGCGCACAACGCTTTCTCGGCGAAGGTTCCGTCATGCCATACCTCGTGCATGCGGTCCGTGCGCTCGTTGCGGCCGGCCGCGCCGAGGCCGACCCAGCCGACCAGGATCTCGTCGCCGTCGCCCGCGTTGAGCAGCGCTGTGTCCAGCACGATGTCGCCCGGCGCGACGTGGAAGACGTCCGGCGCGACGTCGGTCACGCGTCCGATGCACGAGGGACCGAGGACCAGCGGGACCGGCAGGCCGCCGCGCCCGCCCGTCACCACCGCCTTCGTGTAGGCCGGGACGTGCGCGGCGAGCACCTCCACGACGGCGCCACCGCCCTGGAGAGCGGGTTCCGGCAGTTCAGAGAGACGCAGGCCTTGTGCGTCGACATTCCAAGCTCGCATAGGACCCAGCCTCGCGCGCCGTTAAGCTGGTATCCAGAATCGCATTATTCTGGTACTGGAGGTTCTAGGGTGAGCGTCGAACTGGGCGCCTTCCTGCGCAGCCGCCGCGAGCGGATCGCCCCGGCCGACGCGGGCCTGCCGGTCACCGGACGCCGCCGCACGCCCGGATTGCGCCGCGAAGAACTGGCTCTGCTGGCCGGAATCAGCGCCACCTGGCTCACTTATCTCGAGCAGGGCCGCGACGTCCGCCCGTCCGACCAGGTGCTCGACGCCTTGGCCCGGGCGCTGCGGCTGACCAGCGCCGAGCAGGAACACCTGCGCCGGCTCGCCGATGGCGGAGCCACCGCCGAGGACGCGCCCGAGGAAGCCGCGCCCGAGGTCGCGGGCGTCCCGGCGATGCTGGGCGACAACCCCGCGTACGTCACCGGCATCTGCTACGACCTGCTCGCGTACAACGACGCCGCCGCGGAGCTGTTCCGGAACATCGAGCCGGGCGCGAACGTCGTCCGCTGGATGTTCACCGAGCCCGCCGCCCGGGAGGTCCTGGTCGACTGGGAGCAGGAGGCACGCAACATCCTGGCCCGGCTGCGCGCGATCGCCGGGCGGCATCCCGACCACCCGCGCGTGACCCGGCTGGTGGCCGAGTTGACCGAGGTGAGCCCCGAGGTGCGCGAGTGGTGGCCGCACTACGAAATCCAGTTCAGCCACGCAGGTCAGAAGCGCTTTCGGCATCCAAGGCTCGGCGTGGTGACGGCGACGCACGCCGCGTTCCACGTGGCCGAGCGTCCGGAGCAGACGTTGGTGGTCTATCGGCTGCCGAGTGGTACTGGCGAGTAGGAAGTACTTTGAAGTAACTGTTACCTGAGGTAACATCAACGCTGCCAGACCCCCAGCGCAGCGGAGGCCGACAAGATGACCGAGCGGTTCAAGGTCGTGATCGTGGGCACCGGGTTTTCCGGGCTCGGCCAGGCGATCCAGCTCGAAAAAGCGGGCATCCGGGACTACGTGATCCTGGAGAAGGCCGACGAGGTCGGCGGCACCTGGCGGGACAACTCGTACCCGGGCTGCGCGTGCGACGTGCAGTCGCACATGTACTCGTTCTCCTACGCGCAGAACCCGGACTGGAGCCGGTCGTTCTCGCCGCAGCCGGAGATCTTCGACTACCTCAAGGGCGTCGCCGACAAGTACCGGCTGCGGGACAAGATCCGGTTCGGCACCGAGATCACCGGCGCGCACTGGGACGAGGGCGAACGCCGCTGGACGGTGGAAACCAAGGGCGGCACCGAGTTTTCCGCGCAGTTCCTCGTCGCCGGCGTCGGCGGACTGCACATCCCGCAGATCCCGAAACTGCCCGGCATCGCCAAGTTCAAGGGCCAGACCTGGCATTCGGCGCAGTGGAACCACGAGTTCGACCTGGCGGGCAAGCGCGTCGCGGTGATCGGCACCGGAGCGAGCGCGGTGCAGTTCGTGCCGAAGATCGCGCCCGAGGTCGGCGAATTGACGCTGTTCCAGCGCACGCCGCCGTGGATCATGCCCAAGCCGGACCACGCGATGCCGGGCTGGGCCAGGCAGTTGTTCAAGCGCGTTCCGGGCACGCAGCGGCTGTACCGCAACGCGTTGTACTGGATGCTCGAATCCCGCGCGATCGGGTTCAACGGGCACCCGAAACTCATGCGGGCCGCCGAGATCCTCGCGCGCAGGCACATCGCGAAGGGCATCAAAAACCCCGCGCTGCGCCGGAAAGTCACGCCCGACTACACGATGGGCTGCAAACGCGTCCTGCTGTCGAATGACTATTTCCCCGCGCTGGACCGGCCGAATGTCGATGTCGTCACCGACGGTGTCGCCGAGGTCCGCGCGCACAGCATCGTCGACACCGCCGGGGTCGAGCACGAGGTCGACGCGATCATCTACGGCACCGGGTTCAAGGTGACCGACGCGCTGGAGTACCTCGACATCACCGGCGTCGGCGGCCGCGATCTCGCGAAAACCTGGGCCACCGAAGGGATCCAGACGCACAAGGGGATCACCGTGTCCGGGTTCCCGAACCTGTTCTTCCTGCTCGGCCCGAACACCGCGCTAGGCCACAACTCCGTGGTGTTCATGATCGAATCGCAGTCCCGCTACGTGGTCGACGCGATCCGGCTGGCCGATTCCCGCGGCGCGGCGGCGCTCGACGTGCGGCCGTCGGTGCAGGACGAATTCCAGGAACAGATCCAGGACAAGCTCGTCAAGGGCGTGTGGACCCAGGGCGGCTGCAAGAGCTGGTACCTCGACGCGAAGGGCGTCAACCGGACCATCTGGCCCGGATTCACCTGGCGGTACTGGCTGGAGACGCGGCGCGTCGAGCCGAGCGATTACGAGCTGAGCGGCCGGTCATGAGTGCCGACCACGAACAGATCGTGCTCCACGCGCGCGACGTGGAGTTCGACTGGTCGAAGCTGCCGATGCACTGGATTCCCGGGCAGCCGCAGGCCACACACAGCATCAACGTGCTGCACCTGGCCCTGCCCGAGGGCGAACGCTGGTTCGTCGAGGTGTTCAAGCAGGCCGTCCCGCTGATCCGCGACGAGCGGCTCAAGGAGGACGTGCTCGGG
Source organism: Amycolatopsis sp. A1MSW2902 (assembly GCF_017312175.1). Lineage (NCBI taxonomy): Bacteria > Bacillati > Actinomycetota > Actinomycetes > Pseudonocardiales > Pseudonocardiaceae > Amycolatopsis > Amycolatopsis sp. A1MSW2902. Next base: position 7,585,499 of record NZ_QJPO01000001.1, on the reverse strand, counting down.
TTCATCGGCCAGGAGGCGATGCACGCCGTCGCGCACGACGGCGCGGCCGAACACCTGGAGTCCGCCGGGGTTTCCGTGCGGCCCTACATCGCGCAGATGGAGTGGATGTTCCGGCGGCTGCTCGGCGACCGGCCGGGGTCGAGCCGGGAATGGCTGATCGAACGGCTCGCGCTGGTCGCGGCGATCGAGCACTACACGGCGTTTCTCGGCCAGTGGATCCTCGACGCGAAGGAACTCGACGCGGCCGGCGCGGACGAGACGATGCTGGATCTTCTTCGCTGGCACGGTGCGGAGGAGGTCGAGCACCGGTCGGTGGCTTACGACCTGTTCTGCCACCTCGACGGCCGCTACGGTCGCCGAGTGCGTTCGATGCTCGTGGTGACGCCGGTGCTGGCGTGGATTTTCCTGCGCGGCACCCGGTTCCTGATGAAGAACGACCCGACGCGTCCCGGCCGCACCAGCTGGCGGGCCTACCGGCGCGCCGCCCGGCAAGGCTTGTTGCCCGGACCGCGCGAACTGCTGCACGAGATCCGCCCGTACTTCCGGAAGTCGTATCACCCCACCGAAACCGGCAACACCGACCAGGCGGTGGCTTACCTGGCGAGTTCGCCCGCGGCCAAGGCCGCCGACGCTCCGCGATGACCGCACCGCAGTTCCCGCCCAGACTCGACGGCAGCGGCAGGCGCGACCGGCTGATGTCCACTTTGGTCGCGGTCGGCGCGGCTTATCGAAAGCTGGCCGAGGTTTCCGGCCGACGGCGTCCGCCGGTGCAAGAGGTCGACCGTCGGCTGCCGTTGGTCGTCGACGCCGTGCGCGCCGAAGCCGACGGCGTGGTGAGTCTTCGGCTCGTACGACCGGACTCGACACCGTTGCCCGCATGGCGTCCCGGCGCGCATATCGATCTCATCCTGCCTTCCGGAACGGTGCGGCAGTATTCGCTGTGCGGTTCGCCTTCGGACCTGTCGCACTACCGGATCGCCGTACGGCACATCGGTTCCGCGTCCGCCGAGGTGCACGCGCTCACCGCCGGAACCCGCGTCACCGCGCGCGGGCCGCGCAATGCGTTTCCGTTCGTCGCCGCACCCGCGTATCACTTCGTGGCGGGCGGAATCGGGATCACGCCGATCCTGCCGATGGTGCGCCGCGCGCAGGAGATCGGCGCGGATTGGCGGCTGGTCTACACCGGCCGTTCTCGTGAATCGATGCCGTTCCTCGACGAGCTTCCCGCCGAGCGAGTGCGGATCCGGCCGGACACGGAGTTCGGCATCCCGGCGTCCGGCGCGGAACTGCTGGAGGAAATGCCCGAGGGCGCGTCGGTGTACTGCTGCGGCCCGGTGCCGATGATCACCGGCGTCCGCGTCGACCTGGCCCGCACGGGCGCGACCGCGGTCTACTTCGAACGGTTCTCGCCGCCGCCGATCGTGGACGGCGCACCGTTCCGCGTGGTGCTGCGGCGCAGCGGCCGCACCCTCGACGTTCCTGCCGACCGCTCCACGCTCGACGTGGTGCGCGAGGTGCTGCCGGACGTGCCGTACTCGTGTCGCCAAGGCTTCTGCGGCACCTGCGAGGTGGCGGCCGAAGACGGCGGGCGCGTGCGGATCTGCGTCGACCGCGGGCCCGCCGTCCTGGAGCTTTAGTTCTGCGGCGGAACCCAGTCGCCGAGCAGCGGCTTGAACTCGCGGACGCTGCGCTCGGCCACGACGCCTTCGAGCGCGTACGGGTCGTTGTCGATCAGCTCGGCCAGCGCCGCCTCGTCCTCGGCCTGCCAGAGCACCAGCCCGCCGGAGTTGTCGGCGAGCGGACCGGCGACCGCGACGCGGCCTGCCTCGACGTGCTCTTTCAGGTAGTCCCGGTGCCGCGGCCGGACGTCGGCCAGCTTCTCCTGGACATAGCGGATTTCGACGAGGTACCAGGCCATGCGCTTACTCCTGGGGTGAGCACGACAGTGACGCCGCAGACGCTACCGGTGACAGCCGGGCGGACGCACCATGCGAGCGGTGGCAGCGGGAGGCCAACCCGATAGGCTAGGCGCGGGCGGAACCTGTGTGCACGCTGTGCCTATCGCGCACGCGTTGGGGCCTGCGGAGCGGACACGTCGAGGACAGGCGGGGATACATGCTGGAGGGGAACGCGGAACGCAGCGTCGAGGCGACCCTCGGCCACCTGCGGACCATGGACGGGCCGGTCCCGGCGCAGCCGCCGACCGCCCCGTTGAACCTGGAAGACCTCTACCGGCAGCACCGGATGCGGCTGGTCCGGCTGGCCATCCTGCTGGTCGACGAGCCGGCCACGGCCGAGGACGTCGTGCAGGAGGCGTTCACCGGCCTGCACCGCAACTGGGGCAGGCTGCGCGACGCCGCCGCGGCCGTCGGCTACCTGCGCACCGCGGTGGTCAACGGATCGCGCAGCGTGCTGCGCCGACGCAAGACCGCCCGCGAGTACGTGCCCCCGCACGCGGTGAACGCCCGGTCCGCGGAAAGCCTCGCGATGCTCTCCAGCGAGCACCAGGCCGTGGTCAACGCCCTGTCGAAGCTTCCGCCGCGCCAGCGCGAGGTGCTCGTGCTGCGCTACTACGGCGGGCTGAGCGAAGCGGAGATTTCGGAAGCCGCGGGCATTTCGAAGGGCACCGTGAAGTCAACCGCCAGCCGGGCGCTGGAAGCGTTGCAGAAGGCAATGCAGCCGCCTCAGTGACCTGGGCGGACCAATCTCGCGCTGGTCGACCCTCCTTGGTCCAGACCAATATATGCTGGACCGCGTGAAGCACCCCGGAGACTTCGTCATCACGGGCGGCCGCGTCGTGGCCCCGGACCGCGTACTCGACGACGGCTGGCTCGCCGTGTCCGGCGGACAGATCGCCGCGGTAGGCACCGGAACACCCCCGAGCAGCCCGGACGCCGCCACGGTCGACGTCGCCGGGGCGCTGGTCGTGCCCGGTTTCGTGGACACCCATTGCCACGGCGGCGGCGGCGCGTCGTTCTCGACGCTCGACCCGGACGAGATCCGCACCGCGGTCCGCGCGCACCGGCGGCACGGCACCACCACCATGCTCGCGAGCCTGGTCTCCGACCCGATCGACCTGCTCACCGAGCAGATCGCCGCGCTGCGCGAACTCGTGCAGGAGGGCGACCTCGCGGGCATCCACCTGGAGGGCCCGTTCATCTCGCGCGCCCGCTGCGGCGCCCACGATCCGGACACTCTGCGTGAACCGGACACCGGGACCGTCGAGAAGCTGCTGCGCGCCGGGCACGGCGCCATCCGGATGGTCACGCTCGCGCCCGAGCTGCACGGCGGCGTCAAGGCGGTCCGGCAGCTCGCCGAGTCCGGCGTGATCGCCGCGATCGGCCACACCGACGGGGTCGCCGACCAGCTGGTTCCGGCCATCGACGCCGGCGCGACGGTCGCCACCCACCTGTTCAACGGCATGCGCCCGCTGCACCACCGCGAACCGGGCCCGGTCGGCGTGCTGCTCGACGACGAGCGCGTGACGGTCGAGCTGATCTGCGACCTGGTCCACCTGCACCCGACGGTCGTGCGGCTGGCCGCGCAGCACGCGGGCCGCGGCCGGACGGTGCTGATCACCGACGCCATGTCGGCCACCGACGCCGCCGACGGCCGCTACACGCTGGGCAGGCTGGAGGTCGACGTCCACGACGGCGTCGCCACCCTGGACAACGGTTCGCTCGCCGGAAGCACGCTGACCATGGACAACGCCTTCCGCAACCTGGTGAAGGGTGCGAAACTCGACGTACTGGACGCCGTCCGGGCGACGTCGGCGCGACCGGCCGAACTGCTCGGCATCGCCGACCGCACCGGCGCACTGCGCCCCGGCCTCGCCGCGGACGCGGTGATCCTGGACGACGACCTGCGCCCGTCCCGGGTACTGCACCGGGGCGAATGGGTGGCCGAGGCGGGCCGGGCTACCTTGAGTACGTGACGAGCTAGCACTTCGACAGGCGGACGGAGCGGATGAGCGAGCCGAAAGACCCGGAACGGTTACTGGCCGACGCGCTGCGTGCACAAGCCGTCTTCGCTCCGCACGTCCTGCCGAATCCAGCGGAAGACCAGGCCGGTCCGGAAGCTTCGGGCACCGGCTCGGTCCAGCCCGGTGCTTCCGGCACGGGCTCATTCAGCGCGGCAGGCGGTCCCGGCATCTCCGGCCCCGGCACCGCCGGAACCGGTTCGTTCGGCGCCGCTCCGGCGTCCGGCACCGGCTCGTTCGGCGCCTCGGCTCAGACCGGCGCGCCGTCGCAGACCGGCCCCACCACCGAACTGCCGCCCAACTACGGCCTGCTGTCCGGCGCGGGTGCCGACTCGCTCGCCCGCGAACGCGCCGCCCTCGACGCGGCCGACACCTCGCCCGGCACCACCGGCTCGATCCCGCCGGTCGGGTCCGCCGACGCGACCGTCCGCCGCCCCGCCCAGGCGGCGCAGAACGGCCCGCTGCCCGCGCACTGGGTCCTGCTGCTGGCGGTGCTGCTCGGCCTCGCCGCCGGGTCCGTCATCGGCCTGCTGACGCTGATCTGAGCCCCGCCGCGCCCTCGGTTGCCCGGACGGCCACTGCCGCGGGGCACTCGCGGGCCAAGTTCTTAACCCCGATCCCACACCGATGACCTGCGATTCCTTGCCCGATGAGGCCACCCTGAGTCACCCTGTACCGTTTTCGGTGTGATTCTCGCCCAGAACACAGTGACCACCATGTCCCTGCTGCCGTCGTGGCTGGACCCGCAGCATCTGCTGAACGGGCTGACGGCCCCCGTGATCGCCGTGCTGTGCTTGATCATCTTCATCGAGAGCAGCATCTTCCCGGTCCTTCCCGGCGACTCGCTGCTCTTCACCGCGGGCCTGTTCATCGCCAACGGCACGCTGAAGGCTCCGCTGTGGCTGGTGTGCGTGCTGGTCACGGTCGCCGCGCTGCTGGGCAACGTCGTCGGGTACTACCTCGGCTACTTCGTCGGGCCGAAGCTGTTCAGCAGGCCGGACTCGAAGTTCTTCAAGCAGGAGTACGTCGACAAGACGCACACGTTCCTGGAGAAGCACGGTCCGAAGGCCGTCGTGCTGGCCCGGTTCGTGCCGTTCGTGCGGACGTTCATCACCTGGATCGCCGGCATCGGCCGGATGGACCCGAAGCGCTACTTCACGTACACGGTCATCGGCGGCATCCTGTGGGCCGCGGGCATCACCGTGCTGGGGTCGCTGCTGGGCAACATCGGCTTCATCCGGGACAACGTCGACGCGATCTTCGTCCTCATCGTGCTGGTGTCGGTGGTGCCGATCGCCATCGAGTACCTGAAGAGCCGCCGCGAGAAGAAGGCCCGCCCGGCCGACGGTTCGGCCGACGTCACGCAGCAGATCCCGCGCGTGCGCGACTGATTCCTGGTTCTACGACGAAGCGGCGTCCGGACTTTCCCGGACGCCGCTTCGTCGTTTCGGGGTTCAGTCGGCCATCGAGAACATCGAGCCCGGGTTGAAGAGGTTCTCCGGGTCGAGGGCCTGTTTGATCTGCCGGTGCACGCGGATCCCGACAGGGCCGATTTCGCGGGCGAGCCATTCGCGCTTGATCTTGCCGACGCCGTGTTCGCCGGTCACCGTGCCGCCGAGCGACAGGCCGACTTCGAGGATCTCGTCGAACGCCTGCTGGGCGCGCGCGAATTCGTCCTCGGAATCGGGCGCGTACACGATGGTCGGGTGCATGTTCCCGTCCCCGGCGTGGCCGACGACGGCGATCTTGAGCCCGACTTTTTCGCTGATCCGTTCGCAGCCGCGGATCAGCTCGGCGATCCGGGTGCGGGGCACGCTGACGTCGTCGGTGAGCCAGACGCCGTAGGTCTCCAGCGCGGTCAGCACGACGCGACGGGCCTGCAGCAGCATCTTGCCCTCTTCGAGGTCGTCCGTGGCGTAGACCAGGTCCGCGCCGCAGTCGGTGCAGATCTGCTCGAGCAGCGCCAGTTCGCGGCGAGCCGCCTCGCCGCCCGCGTCGGACTGGCCGAGCAGCAGGGCCTGACAGTCCGAGCCCGCGCCGAGGTCGGTGTTGAGGTAGGTCTCGGACGCCTTGATCGACGCCGCGTCCATGATCTCCAGCAGCGACGGCACCAGCCCCTCGCACACCGCCCGCGCGACCGCCTCGCCGGCCGCCTCGGTGGTGTTGAACCCGGCGACAAAAGTGGCCGGGGCCTGCGGAAGCGGCCGCAGCGAGACGGTCGCCTGGGTGATGACGCCGAGCGTGCCTTCGCTGCCGATGAACAGCTTGGTGAGGTCGTAGCCCGCGACGCCCTTGACCGTGCGGCGGCCGGTTTTCAGCAGCGATCCGTCCGCGAGCACCACCTCGAGGCCGAGCACCGAGTCGGTGGTCACGCCGTATTTCACACAGCAGAGGCCGCCGGCGTTGGTGGAGAGGTTGCCGCCGATCGTGCACCAGTCGTAGCTGGACGGGTCGGGCGGATAGAACAGGCCGTGCTTCTCGACGGCGGACCGGAAGTCGAGGTTGACGACGCCCGGCTGCACGACGGCGAGCCGGTTGCCCGCGTCGACCTCGACGATCTCGTTCAGTTTCATCAGCGAAAGCACGACACAGCCGTCGATGGCGTTGGCCGCGCCGGAAAGCCCGCTGCCCGCCCCGCGCGGCACGATGGGGACTCTCGCTTCGGCACAGGCACGGACCGTCGCCTGCACTCCCGCGGTATCCGCCGGAAGCACTACCGCCAACGGTTTTCCCGAGGGAGCGAGCGGCATCATGTCGCGCGCGTAGGCGTCGGTGACGTCAGCGTCGGTGAGCACCGCGGCCGGGCCGAGGTCGTCCCGAAGCCGCTGGAGGAGGGCGTCGTTGCTCATCTCCGCATGGTAAACCGGGATCTCCGCAGTGCGGAATATTAATTCCGATATTAGCTGGTCCGCTGCGCGCAGAGCACGGTGTCACGGGTGTGCGCGGTGCCCGGCGGAGCGGGCTTCACCCGCGACCGGCTCTCGTTGACGAGGACGGTCCACTCGTCCCCGAGAGCCCGCGCGATGTCGTCCGGCTGGCAGTAACCGGCGTGCTCCGGCGACAGATCGCGCGGATCGTGACTGGCGAAAAGGAAAGTCCCGCCGGGCGCGACGGCGTCGAGCAGTTTCCGCAGCACCCCGTCGTCGTGGCGAAGCGGGAAATACTGGACGCTGACCAGGTCGAACGTCCTCGCCGGAACCGGACTCGCGGCCAGATCCGAACACACCCAAGCGATCCCGGCGTTAGCCGGGGCCGCCCGCTGCAACGCGGTGCGCGAGATGTCGAGCGCCGTCACCTGCCATCCGCGCGCGGCCAGCCACCGCGCATCAGCCCCTTCGCCGCACCCGACGTCCAACGCCTGCCCCGGCGGCAGCCCCTCGACCTCGGTGACGAGCACCCCGTTGGGCTCGCCGCTGAACACCTGCTCACGGCTGCGGTAGAGGTCTTCCCAGAACTGCGCGGTCTCCCCGGACGGAACCATTTTCGTTGCCACCTCCGCCGTTCACGATTCCGCTGACCGCGCTGAACGACAAGGTTCTTTGCCGGAACCGCAAATCAGCTCCGGATGTTCTCCAGGTCCGCCAGCAGACCGGGATGCGTCGGAACCCAGCCAAGCGCTTGCCGACTGTGCGTGCTGGACGCTGGCTGATCGATCGCGAACAGCGGCCCAAGCGTGCCGTAGGTTTCCTCCGGCACGGATTCGACCGGAAGCCCCAGCCGCCGTCCGATCACTTCCGCGATGCCAGCGACCGCAACCCCTTCGTCGGCGACCGCGTGCCAGGCCGTCCCAGGTTCAGCCTTCTCCAACGCGAGCCGGAAGAGAACAGCCGCGTCGAGCGCGTGCACCGCCGGCCACCGCTGCGTGCCGTCGCCCGGATAACCGGACACTCCCGTTTGCCGGGCGATGGTGGTCAACAGACCGGCGAACCCGCCCTTCCCGTCGTTGTGCACCGTGCGCGGCAGCCGGATTGCGGACGTCCGGACCCCGCGATCCGCGAACCCCAGCACCTCGGTGACCGTGCGCCCCCTCCCGCCGACGGGCCCGTCAGTCGACAGCGGATCGGACTCGGTCGACGCGCGCCCTGGCACATACGGCGTCCCGGAAACCGTGACCAACGGCCGGCCGCTTCCGACGAGCACCTCAGCCTGCGCCTTGAGCGCCGCCGTTTCCTCGGCGACCGCGTGCGCGAGGGCTTCGGCGCTGTTGAACGCATTGGCGAAGGCGAGGTGAATCACCCCGTCCGCTTTGGCCGCAGCCTCGCGGATGACGTCCAGATCAGCCAGCGCACCCCGCACCGGCTCAGCACCCGCCTTCTGGGCCGCCGCAGCAGAGTCGTCGGATCGAGCGAGCGCGACGACGGAATGCCCACTGCCCAGCAGCTCGGCGACGACCGCGGAGCCGACCAACCCGGTCGCTCCGGTGACGAACACGCGCATGGATTTCTCCCTCAGAGTGATGGGACTCTTGTCCCGTCATACGCTACCAGAGTGACGGGACAAAGGTCTCGTCACATAGGATGGCTCCATGGCCCGATGGGAACCCGGAGCACGCGAACGGCTGGTCGTAGCTGCCGTCGACCTGTTCGCCGAACAGGGCTACGACGCCACGACGGTCGCGCAGATCGCTGAGCGCGCCGGCGTCACGAAGAGCACGTTCTTCCGGCATTTCCCGGACAAACGGGAGTTGTTGGTGGCCGGGCAGGAAACGCTGAGCAAGCTGCTCGCGGAGGGAATCGCCGACGCCCCCGCCGACGCCAGCCCTCTGGAAGCAGTAGCGGAAGGCCTGCGCCGCGCCGCGACGGCCATGGGCCCGATGAACCGGGAACTCGCCCCTCGGTTGAAGGCCGCGGTCGCGGCCAGCACGGAACTCCAGGAACGGGACGCGCTGAAGAGCGTCGGCCTCGCTGCGGCGATGACTACGGCCCTGACCTCCCGAGGCCTACCCGAGGCGACTGCCGCGCTCGCTAGCGAGTTGGGGGTGTTGGCTTTTAAGCGGGGGTATTTCGCGTGGTCGGAGAGCGATCGCGGGGATGCTGATCCGGCGGAGTTTTTGGTGGCAGCATTGGAGGAGCTGCGGGCGGCGAGCGCTTCGCTGGGGTGACGGCACGCTTCCGGCGGCTCTTGCCTGGGAGCCCGGACGCCGAATCGGCGGAGTTTTGGGGGCAGCGCTGGAAGAAGCTTCGACGAGTGCTTCGCTGGGCTGCACGGACGGTGCCTGCCCACTCCCGCGCGCATTAGCGCCGGACGGGTCCGCGCCGGAGAGGCGACGTCGAACGCGGCCATCCCGAGGACTCGGAGAGCGACCGCGGGGACGGACGCCAACCCAGCGGAGCATCCGGAAAAACCTTGCACAGCAAGCACTTCACTAGCCCGAACGGACGGCTTCCGCGCGCATTGGCGCAGAACGGATCCGCGCCGGACAAACGACTGCCGCCCTCGTCAGCGGGAGCGTCGCGCGCGGCTATCCCGAGGACTCAGACAGCGACCGCAGGGACGGACGCCGATCCAGCAGAGCATCTGGAAGAACCTTGCGCAGCAAGCACTTCGCTGGCTCGAACGGACGGCTCTCGCACGCGCTGACGGCGGGCGGATCCGCACCGGACAAACGACTGCCGCCCTCGTCAGCGGGAGCGTCGCGCGCGGCTTCCCGAGGACTCGGAGAGCGACCGCGAGGACGGACGCCGACCCAGCGGAATATCTGCAAGAGCCTTGCACGGCAAGCGCTTCACCGAGCTGAACCGGCGGGATCCGAGTAGTGCCAGGAATCCGCCCACTCCGGAGGCCCTAGCGCCTCTTCGGCCGGGGCGGTGCCCTGTTGGAGGACAGCCGTCCGGTCTGAAGCATTTCCCTTACCCGGCAACCGGAACTCCGCTGCCCGTCAGGCAGGCGGGTTGGGTTCGCCTGCCTGACAGGCACCGAATCATGCGCACATCGCGGGCTCCTCCCGCTTGGTGTCCTGCGGGCGGTTTCGCCGACAGCCCAACAGGAAGTACGCCTGCAGTGCCGTGTACACGAGGATCGCGGCGCCCACCCACGCACTCGTGTGCAGTGCCGTCACGAAGGATTCGCGGGCGGTGGTCAGCAGCTCCGCTCCCTCTGCGGCGGGCAGGGAGTGTGCGGTGGCTACCGCGCCGCCGAGGGTGTCGTGGGCTGCGGCCGGGGCGGTGGCGGGCAGGCCGGACTGGTAGACCGCCGTGGCGAGGCTGCCCAGCAGGGCGGTGCCGAGGGCGCCGCCCAGTTCGTAGCCTGTTTCCGAGATCGCCGACGCAGCACCGGCGCGGTTGACCGGGGCGGCGGAGATCACGAGGTCGTTCGTCAGAGTCTCCGACAGGGCCACCCCGCCGCCGACCAGGACGAACGCCACTACTACTGCGGCCAGTCCGGCGTCGGCTCCGATGGTGGTCAGGACCAGGAAGCCGGCCGCGCCGAGGAGCAGGCCCAGGCTGACCAGGACCGGCACCCGGACTCGGCGGGCGAGCCAGGCGGCTGCCAGGGCGCCGACGACGCCGGCGACCGTGGCGGGCAGCATCCACAGTGCCGCGGCCAGTGGCTTCAGGCCGAGCACCAGCTGCAGGTACTGCGGCAGCAGGAACAGCAGCCCGACCAGGGCGAACACGCCCAGCAGGTTCGTGATCACCGATCCGGCGAACTTGCGGTTGGCGAACAGGCCGAGGTCCAGCATCGGCTGGTCAAGCCGTCGCTGCCGGCGCACGAACGCCGCTCCCAGCGCGAGTCCGAGCACCATCGCGGCACCGGCCGACCAGGTGATCCCTTCCGTCGCGGCGATCTTCACGCCGTAGACGACCGGCAGCATCGTGCCGAGCGACAGCAGCGCCGACCACGAGTCGAAGCGGCCCGGGTTCGGATCGCGGAACTCCGGCAGCAGCAACGGGCCCGCGACGAGCAGCAGCACCATCACCGGCACGTTGATCAGGAAGACCGAACCCCACCAGAAGTGCTCGAGCAGCCAGCCGCCGACGACCGGGCCGACCGCCATCCCGCCGGAGAACGCCGCGCTCCAGATCGCGACCGCGGTGCGCCGCGTGCGGTCCTCGGTGAAGATGCTGCGGATCAGCGACAGCGTGGACGGCATCAGCGTCGCACCGCCGACGCCCAGCAGCGCCCGCGCGACGATCAGCATCAGCGGTGACGTGGCGAACGCCGCCAGCACCGAGGCCGCGCCGAACGCCGCACCACCGATGAGCAGCAGCCGCCGCCTGCCGATCCGGTCGCCCAGCGTGCCCATGAAAACCAGCAATCCGGCCAGGACGAACGAGTAGACGTCGACGATCCACAGCTGCTCCGCACCCGTGGGCGCGAGATCCTCGCTGAGATAGGGCAGGGCGAACCCCAGGACTGTCGTGTCCACGCTGATCAACAGGACCGGCAGCACCAGAACCGCCAAAGCCCACCACTGGCCTCCGCGCCGCACCATGGCGCACTCTTCCTTCCTTGTACCGTCCAGACGGTACAGTTTCGTTCCTGAGGTAGAAGGTAAACCGTCTGGACGGTATAGTCAAGGTGATGGCGAAACCTTCAGCACGAGAACGCATCCTCGGTTCGTACGAGGTCATCCTCGCCGACCGCGGCCCGGCCGAGATCACGCTCGACGCCGTCGCGGCGCACGCCGGGGTGTCCAAGGGCGGGCTGCTCTACCACTTCGGTTCGAAGGACGCCCTGCGCGACGGCCTGCTCGAACGCCTGGAGCGGCTCACCGACGAGGACCTCGAACGCGCGCGGAGCGCCCCGGAAGGCGTGGTCCGGCACTACCTGCGCTCGTCGATCACCGACGTCACGCGCGACCTCGCGCTGCACCGCACGACGATGGCCGCGCTCCGCCTTGTCCTCAACGACCCGATCGCGGCGGAGGTGTCGCGGCGCTGCACCGAGCGCACCCGCGAGCTGATGCTGGAGCACGTCGAGGACCCGGTGACGGCGGAGCTGGTGATGCTGGTCGGCGAGGGCCTCTACATGCGCGCGGCGCTCGGCGAAGAGGTGACCGACAGCCTGCTGGAGCAGATCGAGGACATCGCGGACCGGATCGAGGCCGGGGCGCCGGTCCAGGCGACGGTCGCCGCGGGACGACGGAAGGGCTGAGCCGCGGGGACCGCCAGGCACCTGACTTCAAGCCAGCGAGGAGAACTCCCTCCAGGCGTCACTCACGGACGACCACCTCAGCGAGCCAGCCCGTAAACCCGCTCGATCTCCACCGTCAGCACCAGCCGCCGATCCGCCACCATCGCCGCTCGGTACTCGTCCCAGTCCGGATGCTCGCCCGCCACCTTGCGGTACAGCGCGATCAACGCCTCCACCGCCTCGTCGTCCGGAGCCGAAGCGACCGGGGACAGCACCGCCCGCCCCTCCGCCACCGCGTATGACCAGCCGTTCGACGACGCCACGTGGTAGCTCACCCGCGGATCCCGGCGCATGTTCTTCGTCTTCGCGCGCGTGTCCGTGATCGACACCTGCAGCTGGCGGGCGTCGCGGTCGAAGTAATGCGACACCGTCGACAGCTGCGGGCGGCCGTCTCGTTTCAGGGTCGCCAGGACGCCGTGCTTGCCCGCCGCGATGAGGTCGTAGAGCGCTGTGTCGTCAGTCATACCCCTATGAAACCCCGGCGCGAAGGATCTGTTCCCGCCCTCAAACCGCTAGTGACCAGCGGCGTCCGCATACCGGGAGAAACCGGACGATACCCCTCCGGTTGAAATCTGCTTGCATGCGGCAACTAAAGTGTCTTGTGACACAACCATGGGCCGGCCGCTTGCGAAATACGCCGTACGGGCACACTCTTGCTTAAGGCAACTAGTTGCAGTCGCCAACCAATGGTTTGCTCCACCCCAAGGAAGACCCACATGGCACCTCAGAACTCCGCCGTCAGGCCAGAGGCCGACCTCGACCTTGCCGACCAGCTCGGGCACGAGCTGGTCCGGTTCATGCGCTTGATCACCAAGGCGAAGTCCCAGGTCGCCAAACACGGGCCGGACGGGATCGAGAGGGCCGCGTACGCGATCCTCTTCTGCCTCGTCCACGAAGGCCCGCAACGCACCAGCAAGCTGGCCGAGTTCCTGCACTCCGAGATCTCCACGATCAGCAGGCAGTCCAGCTCGCTCGTGCAGCACGGACTCGTCGAACGGCAGGCCGACCCCGAGGACGGCCGCGCCTGCTTGCTCGCCCCGACCGCCGAAGGCCTCCGCGTCTTCGACGAAAACCGCAAGCACCGCGCCCGGTGGCTCGCCGACGTGCTCGGCGATTGGAGCCAGGAGGAGCGCGAGACGCTCAACGAGCTTCTCGCGCGGCTCAACACAGGTATCGAAAAGAACAATCCGTCGCTGTCCGACACCGCGGCGACGGCACAGGCCAAGGGGGCCTCGAACGCATGACGTCCACCGTTGAAAAACAACCTCAGTCGCGAGGGGGAGCGCCCGCTGAAGACAGCGAGGGCGGTCCGCGGCTGACTCACCGCCAAATCGTCACGATCATCAGCGGCCTGATGTGCGGCATGTTCCTCGCCGCGCTCGACCAGACGATCGTGGGCACCTCGATCGTCCGGATCGCCAACGACCTGCACGGCTTCGACCTGCAGGCGTGGGCGACCACGGCGTACCTGATCACGTCGACGATCGCGACGCCGATCTACGGCAAGCTTTCCGACATCTACGGCCGCAAGCCGTTCTACCTCGCCGCGATCGCGATCTTCGTCGCCGGTTCGGCCGCCGCGTCGTTCTCGACCTCGATGTACGAACTGGCCGCGTTCCGCGCGGTGCAGGGTCTCGGCGCCGGCGGTCTGATGTCGCTGGCCATGACGATCATCGGCGACGTGGTCCCTCCGCGGGAACGCGCTCGCTACCAGGGCTACTTCCTCGCCGTGTTCGGTACTTCGACCGTGCTCGGCCCGGTGCTCGGCGGCTTCTTCGCAGGCTTCGACACCCTCGGCGGCCTGCACGGCTGGCGCTGGGTCTTCCTGATCAACGTGCCGATCGGCATCATCGCGCTGTTCGTCGTCGCGAAGGTGCTGAACGTCCCGCACAACCGCCACGACCACAAGATCGACTGGTGGGGCGCGCTGACCATGGTCATCGCCGTGGTGCCGTTCCTGATCGTCGCCGAACAGGGCCAGAAGTGGGGCTGGGGCGACCAGAAGTCGATCTGGATGTACATCATCGGCGGCGTCGGCATCGTGTTGTTCATCGTCGTCGAGAAGCTGATGAAGGACGCCGCGCTGATCCCGTTGCGGCTGTTCAAGAACTCGACCTTCACCGTGGCCATCATCGGCGGCGTGATCGTCGGCGTGGCGATGTTCGGCGCGATCACGATGATCCCGCAGTACCTGCAGGTCGTGCAGGGCTACACGCCGACCGAATCGGGTCTGCTGATGCTGCCGCTGATGGTCGGCATCATGTCCAGCTCGATCATCTCCGGCAAGATCACGTCGAAGACCGGGCGCTACAAGATCTTCCCGGTCGTCGGCACGATCCTGATCGCGGCGGGCGCGTTCTTCTTCGCCATGGTCAAGTACGACACCCCGATCTGGCACCCGCTGGTCGCCGCGCTGATCATCGGCCTCGGCCTCGGCCAGTGCATGCAGACGCTGATCATCGCGGTGCAGAACGCGGGCCCGCGCAAGGACATGGGCGTGTCGACCGCGTCGGCGACGTTCTTCCGGCAGATCGGCGGTACCGCGGGGGTCGCGGTGTTCCTGACGATTCTGTTCAACGTGCTGCCGGGCAACATCACCAAGGCGTTCGGCGGCCACCTGCCTCCGGGCGGGGGCGCCAACCTCGGCGACCTGTCGAGCAACACGAGCGTCATCCAGACGCTGCCGGAAGCGGTGCGCACGCCGATCCTGATCGGCTTCACCGAGTCCATCACCACGGTGTTCTGGGTCGCCGGCGGCGTCGCGCTGCTGGCCACGCTGGTGCTGCTGTTCATGAAGGAGATCCCGCTGGCGGGCATGAACCCGGCGGCGGCCGCGGTCGAAGGCGGCGAAGCGCTGCTGGAAGACCTGGACGAGCCGGTCCCGGCCCAGGAAGAGACCGCTGAGCTGAAGACGGCGGGTTCGCTGTTCGAGGAGGCCCCGAAGGAGCCGGTGCTCGTCGGAGCCGGCGGCAGGCACGCCCTGACCAACGGCCACGGCGACGCGCAGGCGGTGGCTGACGCCCGTCCGATGCCGATCACCAACTCGGTGGCCGACGCGGAATTCGGCACGGCCACCGGCTCGGGCGGCGTCCCGGTCACCGGCCACGTGCGCCGCCAGGACGGCAGCCACGTGAGCGCGGCCGCGCTGACCCTGATCGACCAGCAGGGCCGTCAGGTGGCGCGGGCGACCGGCAACGGCGACGGCAGCTACTCGATCCCGACCCAGGGTCCGGGAACGTACGTGCTGATCGTGTCCGCTCCCGGGCACCAGCCGCAGGCCTCCAGCGTGGTAGTCGGCGGGCACCCGGCGAACCTGGACGTCACGCTCACCGGTTCCGGCGAGCTGACCGGCGTGGTCCGTTCGATCGGCACCGCGACCCCGCTGGCGAACGCGACGGTCACGCTGACCGACTCGCGCGGCGAGGTCAACGGCGCGTTCATCACCGCCGAGGACGGCGTCTACACCTTCAGCGGTGTCGGCGCCGGGCAGTACACGCTGGTCGCGAGCGGCCCGCACTACCGCCCGGTCGCGGTCACGCTGACGGTGCCGGACAGCGGCGTGCTGCGCCACGACGTCGAACTCGCCGGCGCGGTGCTGCTCCAGGGCGTCGCGCGCACCGAGGGCGACCGGATCGTGCCGGACGCGCGGATCACCGTGCTCGACGCGAACGGCAACGTCGCGGCGGTGGCCCGCACCGACAGCGAGGGCCGCTACGTGGTCAGCGACCTGCCGATCGGGTCCTACACGGTCGTGGCGAGCGGATACCCGCCCGCCACCAGCCAGGTGACGCTGAACGACGGCGAGGCCCAGCACGACGTGCGGCTGAGCTACGACCAGGCGCTCGACGAGCTGGCCGACCGGTCATGAGCGGGGGCCTGCGCGCACAGCTGCGCTCGAACGGCGGATGGCCGGTCGAGAACGCGGTGCTCACGGTCACCGACTTGAACGGGCGCCAGGTCGCGCGGCAGGTCACGGACGCGAAGGGGGCGGTGGTCACCGACCCGCTGCCCCCTGGCGTCTACACCGCCGTGATCACCGCGCCGGGGTACACGCCGCTGGCCCGTACCGTGCAGATCGGCTCCGACGGGGCCGGGCTGCTCGGCGACATCGCGCTCGTGCCGGTTTCCGGCGCGGTCGAGCTGCCGCCGGAGGGTCCGTGGACGATCGACCCGATGCACTCGTCGGTGGTCGCCACCGCGCGGCACATGGGCATCGCGAGCATCAAGGTGCGGTTCCCGGACGTGGCGGGGCGGATCGAGGTCGCCCGGCCGGTCGAGCGCTCGAGCGTGCGCGCCGAGATCAAGGCGGGCAGCATCGAAAGCGGCATCAAGATGCGGGACGACCACCTGCGTTCGGCCGAATTCCTCGACGTCGACGCGTATCCGCTCATCACGTTCGAAAGCACCGGGCTTTCCCAGCTCGGCACGGACAACTGGGCGTTGCGCGGTGTGCTGACGCTGCACGGCGAACGCCGCGACGTCACGCTCGACCTGCGCTACACCGGGCACGGCCCGGACCCGTGGGGCGGCGTGCGTGCCGCGTTCCACGCCGAAACGCAATTGCACCGCAACGATTTCGCGATCAACTACAGCGCGATGGTGCGGGCGGGCGTGGCCGCGATCGGCACGACCGTCAAGGTGGAGCTGGACATCGAGGCGGTGCAGGGCGAGTCCCTGCCGCAGTTCTAGAGAAAACCGCGACAGGCCGCCCGGGAACTGTCCCGGGCGGCCTGTTCGTTGTCCTGGGCGAAAAGGGTGAACAGTCTGGTTACCCCAGGAATACCCAAAGTCACCGAATGCGGAGGATTCGATGGTTGCGTACTGCAGCCGGTCCCAGCCACGTAGGCTCTTCGCGTGAACCTCGACGCCGCCCAGCCCGCGCACGCCGCGGGAATCGGCCTGAGCTGGCTGGACACCGCCGGCCCGGTGCTCGTCTGGGTCATCGTGCTGTCGTTCGTGCTCATCGAATGCGCGCTCATCATCGGGCTGTTCCTGCCCGGCGATTCGCTGCTGTTCGGCGCGGGCGTGGTGCTCGCCCAGCACGGCTCGGACCTCAACGCGTGGCTGCTGTCCGCGGCCGCGTTGCTCACCGCCGTGGTCGGCAACCAGATCGGCTACTACATCGGCCGCGGCGCGGGCACCACGCTGATCGCCCGGCGCGGCGGGCGGATGCTCAACCGGCACAACCTCGAACGCGCGCAAGCTTTCCTGGACCGCAAGGGTTTCTTCGCGATCGTCGCGGCACGGTGGATCCCGTGGATCCGCACGCTGGCCCCGCTCATCGCCGGCGCCGCGCGGATGGATTCGCGGCGGTTCCTGCTCGCCACCACCGTCGGCGGCCTGCTGTGGGTGCCGACGCTGGTGCTGCTCGGCTACTACGGCGCGGGTCTGCTCGACGCCATCCCGTGGGTCAAGACCGCGGCGCTGTGGGTGAGCATCGCGTTCTTCGTGTTCGGCACCGCGTACGGCGTGCTGCGCTACCGCCAGGAAATGCGGCGTCCGGTCGACGAACCCGACGACGCGCACGCCTGAGTTTTCAGGCCGGGTCGGACCAGACTTCCAGCTGGATGCCGTCCGGATCGCGGAACACGATCACCGCGGAACCCGCGAAGGTCTGCGATTCCGTCGCGGGCAGGTAGGAAACGCCGTATTCGCGCAGGCGGTCCTCCCATTCGGCGACCTCGGCCCGGGACGACACCGAGAACGCGACGTGGTCCAGACCAGTGCGTCTTTCGTCGAACGCGGGCCGTTCGGTGTCCGGATGCTGGACCAGCACCACGGAGAATCCGTCTCCTGCCGAACGCAGAACTACTTTGCGCACCCCGGTTTCCGGGTCTTCGCGCCGATGGCTTTCCTCGAGGTCGAGCACCCGGACGTACCAGGGAACACTTCGGTCCACATCGGTCACGGTGAGCGCCAGATGGTGCACAGACGTGAGCTTGGGCATGACTTTCGCGGCCGTCCTTTCAACCCCTCGTTCCAGACTCGCACACCGGGACAACCGCTACGGGCGAGTTCACCGAGTTCCGGGGTCAATCGTGATCTGCCCGTCTCCGGGCGTCTCACTGTCCGAGATGGATCAGCGGCCGCCGCCGACCTCGAGCACCGCGCCGACGGTGAAGGACGCCTCCGGGGACAGCAGCCACAGCACGGCCGCGGCGATCTCTTCCGGCTGGCCGGCGCGCCCGAGCGGGATGACCGGACTGAGCCGTTCGACCCGGTCCGGCATTCCCGCGGCGGCGTGCAATCCGGTGTCGACCAGGCCGGGGGACACGACGTTGACCCGGATTCCCTCGTCGGCGACCTCTCGTGCGAGGCCGAGGGTGAGCGTGTTGACCGCCGCTTTGGACGCCGCGTAGTGCACCCATTCGCCCGCCGACCCGTTCCGCGACGCCGTGGACGAGACGTTCACGATCGCTCCGCCGGACCCGCCGTAGCGCGTCGACAGCCGTCGCACCGCCTCGCGGCAGCACAGGAAAACGCCGGTGACGTTGATGTCCAGCACCCGTCGGACGGTCTCGACGCTCTGCTCGTCCAGCCTGCCGGGCGTGTTGCCGGTGACGCCCGCGTTGTTCACCAAGCCGACGAGCGGGCCCAGCTCTGCCGCCGCCGAAAAAAGGTCGCTGACCTGCTGTTCGTCGGACACATCGGCGCGGTGCGCAAGCGCTTGCGCACCGTGGGACCGCACCCGTTCGGCGACCTCCTCGGCCGGCGCCGGGTCGCCGGAGAAGTTGACCACCACGTCGTAACCGCGGGTCGCGGCCAGTTCGCAGATCGCCGCGCCGATGCCCCGGCTGCCGCCGGTGACGACCAAAACCCCCACGGGTCACTCCTTACGAACGAGGCTTGAGCGGCTCCACGAACTGGGCGTCGAGCCACCGCATCTGCGCCATCCACATCCACCACGTCGCGTCGTCCGGACAGTGCTGCCCGTCGACCGCTTCGCCCCGCAGCCATGCTCCCAGCAGCGCGGTGATGGCCGTGCACACGTCGAGCAGCGCGCGTCCCCACCACCACTGGTGCATCGGAGTGTGCAGCTCGAGGACACCGCCGTGCTCCGGCAGCACCGACAACGCCCAGTCCAGCCGGGTCCGGACCTCGCTGAGCACCTCCGGTTCGAGCTGCGGTTCGCTGGTGGTCTCGCGCATCCGCTCGACCAGCAGCGCCAGCCTCGGATCCGGCCCCTGACCAGCGGGTTCGGACAACCGCCGGTCGACCAGCGTCCGCAGCCCGTTCAGGTGCGTGCGCACGAGCGGGACATACGGCGGGTACAGCACGGCGATCCGGGCTTCGCCGGCCCGGTCCCAGGTGACCGCGCCGGCGTAGGGATCCGTCGTCGCCGGATCGTCGAACATCACCCTGCTCAGAGGGCGAAATTCGTCAGCGGCAGGTTCTCGAGCACCAGGTCGGCGCGGTCGCGGGTGTTCGCGATCAGGTCCGCGTTGCGCTGGTCGGAGCCGAGCGCGCGCTGCCGGGCCTCGACCAGCGAACGGCCGTAGCGCCGGTGCCGGGACACCAGCCGCTCGATCCGCTCCGGCTCGTCCGGCGCGAGGAACCACGCCTCGGTGAGGTACTGCCGCACGCCGCTCCACGGGTCGTCCGGAAGCAGCAGGTAGTTGCCCTCGGTGATGACCAGCTGCACCTCGGGCGCGACCGGGACGGCGCCGGCGATCGGCTCCTCGATCTCGCGGCGGAACTCCGGCGCGTACACCGTCTCGCGGCCCTCGGCGAGCCGGCGAATCAAGTGCACGTAGCCGGCCGCGTCGAAGGTGTCCGGCGCGCCCTTGCGGTCGGTGCGGCCGAGCCGCTGCAGTTCGACCTGGGCCAGGTGGAAGCCGTCCATCCCGACGACCGCGGCCCGCGAACCGAGCGCGTTGGCGATCGCCCAGGCCAGCGTGGTTTTCCCGGAGGCGGGCGCGCCGATGATGCCGAGCACGTGCCGTTCCCGCGGTTTGGCCAGCTTCTCGGCCCGCGCCAGCAGATCCTCGAACGCCGTCATCGCACTCCCTCTTCTCTGCTCTTCGCCAGTTCCCCGACCGGCCCCGTCCACGAACGCGGACCGACATGCCGGACCCGTTCCGCTGCCACCGCGTTCGCGTATCCGATCCAGTCGGCGACCGCGCCTTCCCGCGTCGCGACCGCGTACGCGAGCGCACCGTGCCACACGTCTCCGGCCCCCAGGGTGTCCCGCGCTTCGACGAGCGGCACGGGGACCTGCCCAGAGTCTTCCGTAGTGCTCCAGGCGACCGGCTCCGGGCCCGCCGTCGTGATCGTCACTGACACTCCGCGTTCGGCCAAACTCGGTGCGGGAGCACGGAACCGCGCGGAACAGGCTGCCACGTGAACCAATGGCAGCAACTGGTCCAGTACCGGTTTCCAGCTGCCCGCGTCGAGGACGACCGGCACTTCGCGGGCGCGGGCTTCCTTGGCGACAGCAAGCGCTAGCTCAGGATGATGGCCGTCGACGAGGACCGCGTCCACGCGCTCGAAAATCTGGGCGAGGTCAGGCAGTTCCAGCGGCTCGTCGGAGGCGGCGTTGCGGGAGACGACGGTGCGTTCGCCGTCGCCGTCCCGCACCACGACCGCGCTGACCGGCGGCGCCTGCGTGCGTTCCGGAGCGAGGTCGACCAGGTCGACGCCGCAGGCTTCGAGGTCAGCCCGGGCGAGCGCGGCCAGCGGGTGCGCACCGAGAGCCGTCACGAGAGTCGCTTCGGCCCCGAGCGCCGCGACGGTCACCGCGGCGTTCGTCGCCGGCCCACCGGCCGCGACATCCACCTGCAGCGACTGCACTTTCTCGCTCGGCTCCGGGAATTCCGCGACCCGCTGTACGACATCGACGGTGCACAACCCCGCCAGCAGCACTCGCACGTCAGGTCAACCCGGCGTGCGTGGTGGACGCGACCTCGACGACTTCGCCGTTGTCGTCGAGCTTCAACGCGCCGGTGAGCAGGCCGACCACCTGGTTCATGCTGTGCGTCTTCGGCGTCACCACGGCGACGCGCTTGCCGAGCCGGTGCACGTGGATGCGGTCGGCGATTTCGAAGACGTGCGGCATGTTGTGGCTGATCAGCACCACCGGCAGGCCGCGGTCACGGATCCGGCCGATCAGTTCCAGCACCTTCGCGGATTCCGCGACGCCCAGCGCGGCCGTCGGCTCGTCCATGATCACCGCTTTGGTGCCGAACGCCGCCGCGCGCGCCACCGCGACGCCTTGCCGCTGCCCGCCGGACAGCGTTTCCACCAGCTGGGTAATGGATTTGACCTTGATGCCGAGGTCGTCCAGGATCCGCTGCGCCTCGGTGCGCATGGTCGCGCTGTCGAGCTTGCGCAACCCGATGCCGAACGGTCCCTTCAGCCGCTTTTCCCGGCCCAGGAACATGTTCGACGCGATGTCCAGCGCCGGCGCGACCGCCAGATCCTGGTACACCGTCTCGATTCCGTAGTGCCTCGCGTCCAACGGGGACTTGAAGTGGACCGTCTTGCCGTCCACTTTGATCTCGCCGGCGTCCGGCACCACCGCACCGGACAACGCCTTGATGAGACTGGACTTCCCGGCACCGTTGTCGCCGACCACGGCGAGCACTTCGCCTGGGTAGAGGTCGAAATCGGCGCCGTCGATGGCGGTGACCCGGCCGTAGCGTTTCACCAGGCCGCGCGCGGAAAGGGTCGGCTGCTGCTCGTTCGAGGAAGTCATGACTGCTGCTGCCTCCGTGCGATCCGGTCCACGACCACCGCGGCGATCAGCAACGCGCCGGTCGCCAGGTCCTGGTAGTTGCCGTCCACGCCCATCTGCGTCAGCCCCGAACGCAGCACGGCGACGACCAGCGCGCCGAACAGCGTGCCCAGCACCGAACCGCGTCCGCCGAACAGGCTCGTGCCGCCCAGCACCACCGCGGTGATCGAGTCGAGGTTGCCGAGCTGGAACTGGTTCGGGTCGGCGTTCGGCGTGCGGCCGAGCGCCTGCCACGCGGCGATGCCGAAGCACAGCCCGGCGACGAGGTAGACCGACAGCACGGTGCGGTTGACCTTGATCCCGGACAGCCGCGCGGACTCCGGCGCGTTGCCGACGGCGTAAACGTGCTTGCCCCACGCGGTTTTCGTGAGCGCGTACCAGACGGCGAGGAACATGAGCAGCGCGAGCGTCATGCCGTAGGTGATCGGGATGCCGCCGAAGAGGTACCGCTTCGTGCCGAGCCAGGTGAGCAGTCCGTCGGACACCGGAACCGCCTGGCCGCCCGCGATCAGCTTCGCGACCGCGGTCAGGCCGGTGAACGTGCCGAGCGTGATGATGAAGGCGGGCAGCTTGATCCGCGTCGCCAGGGTGCCGATGAACAGGCCGACCACGACGGTCAGCGCGACTCCGGCCAGCAGGGCGAAGAAAACGTTCGTGACCGCGGCCAGTTTCGCCATCACCAGCGTCGCCACGACCATCGACGACGCGTTGGAAAGGTCGATGCCCGCGATCAGGATGATCAGCGTCTGGCCGAGCGCGAGCGTGCCGACCACCAGCGACTGCTGGACCACTGTGGACAGATTGTCCAGGTCGAAAAAGGTGTCCGTGGCAAACGAAAACACCAGGACCGCCACGACCAGCGCCAGCGCGGGACCGACCGCGGGGGCGCGGAGGAAGAACTCGCCGAGCGTTTCGCGCTCGCGGTTGTTGACCGTCGCGGTCGTCATTTCCCGCCTCCCCAGCAGTTCTGCAGGCCCCACGCGGTGTCCTTGCTCGGCACCCCCGGCATCGGGTGGTCGGTGATCGCGGTCGAGCCGGTGTTGACGAACCCGCTCGGCTTCTTGCCGGTCTTCGCGTACTCGACCGCCGCGAGCACGCCCTGTTCGGCCATCTTCCGCGGGAACTGCATCACGGTGACGGCGAACTGGCCGTTCTTGACGTTCTGCACGCCCTCGCAGCCGCCGTCGATCGAACCGACGGTGAGCTGGTTGGTGAGGCCGCGCGCTTTCAGCGCCGCGTACGCGCCGCGGCCCATCGGCTCGTTCATCGTGTACACCGCGTTGAGGTCGGTGGTGCGCTGGAGGAGGTTCTCCATGCCCTGCTGGGCGAGGCTCTGGTCGCCGTTGGCGTTGGTGTGGCCCTTGATCTCCGGCGCGCCGTCCTTGAGCCCGATGCCCTTGAGGAACCCGCCGTGCCGCTGGGTGTCGACCGAACTGCCCGCGGTGCCGTCGACCATCAGGAGCTTCGGGTCCGCGCCCTTCAGCGCCGCCTTGACGTACGCGCCCTGCTGCTCGCCCGCCGCGAAGTTGTCGGTGGCGAAGGTGGCGTCGACCGCGTCCGGCGGTTCGGTGGCGGTGTCGAGGGCGATCACCAGGATGCCGGCGTCGCGGGCGTCCTTGATGGCCTTGAGCACGCCGGTGGACGAGCTCGGCGTGATCAGGATGGTGTTCACGCCCTGCTGCATCAGGTTCTCGATGGCGCGCACCTGACCGTCGTTGTCGCCGTCGAACTGCCCGGCGAGCGCGCTGAAGTCAGCGCCGTTGGCCTTGGCCGCGGCGGCCGCGGCGCTGCGCAGTTCGACGAAGTACGGGTTGGTGTCGGTCTTCGTGACGAGGCCGACCTTGGCCTTGCCGCTGCCGCCGGTTTTGGAGCTGCCGCCCCAGTGGCGTTCGACGGTGCACCCGGCGGTGGAGACCGCGACAGCGGCCGCCAAGGCGAGTGCGGTGAGACTCCGGTGTCTCATGGAGATGCCCTCCGAATCGAGGTGCGAGCTTGCCGATGGACGGGAAGGTAGACAGACTCATGCCATGACGCAAGCGTTTGCGCAAACGCTTGCCAACGCTCCTGGTTTCGCTCTCTCGATGAAGGACAGACATGCCGCGACCCCGCTCCGCCCGCCCGACCCAGCGCGACATCGCCGAAATGGCGGGCGTGTCGATCACGACGGTCTCGCACGTCGTCAACGGCACGCGGGCGGTGGCCGAGGAGACGAAAGCCGCGGTGCTGCGCGCGATCGAGACCACCGGGTACACCGGCGACGCGATCGCGCGCTCGCTGGTCACCGGGGGCACGCGGTCGATCGGGATGGCGATCTCGCTGGTCGCGAACCCGTACTTCGCGGCGCTGATGCACGCGATCGAGCGGGAGGCGTCGGCAAACGGATACACCGTGCTGCTGGCGGACACGCACGACACCGCGGGCACCGAACGGGACGTGGTGCGCGCGCTGCGGTCGCGCCGGGTCGACGGGCTGCTGATCACGCCCGCGCCCGGCGACGGGTCGGTGCTGGGCGAACTGGTGTCGCTGGACGTGCCGACCGTGCTGATGGACCGGCTCACCACCCGGACCGACATCGACCAGGTCGGCGCGGAGAACATCCAGGCGACGTCGGCGCTGACCGCGCATCTGGCGTCGCTGGGCCACCGCCGGATCGGGATGATCTCCGGCGCGCCCGGTCTGACGACGAG
This sequence comes from Amycolatopsis sp. A1MSW2902, assembly GCF_017312175.1. NCBI lineage: Bacteria > Bacillati > Actinomycetota > Actinomycetes > Pseudonocardiales > Pseudonocardiaceae > Amycolatopsis > Amycolatopsis sp. A1MSW2902. Next base: position 7,560,964 of record NZ_QJPO01000001.1, on the reverse strand, counting down.
CGACGAACGCGTGCTGGGCTACCGGCTCGGCCTCGGCCGGTCAGGATTGAGCTGGTCGCCTGACCTGGTGGCGTGCGGACAGTCCTCCCGCGACGGCGGCGGCTTGGCGTTGAGCACGCTGCTGGCGCTGCCGGATCCGCCGACCGCGCTGGTGGTGGCGAACGACAGCATGATGGTCGGCGTCCTGCACGAGGCGCGGCGACGGGGTTTGCGGATCGGCCAGGACCTGCCGGTGGTGGTGTACGACGACGTCGAATGGGCCGATCTCGTGGACCCGCCGCTGACGACGATGGCCCAGCCGATCGACGAAATCGGCCGCCGGGCGGTGCAATTGCTGCTCGCTCGACTGGCGGATCCCGGCCGACCGGCCGAGACTGTGCGGTTGCCGCCGACCTTGCGGCACCGGGCTTCGTGCGGGTGCGCGTCGTGACTGCCCCGCGTAACCAGGCCCGCGGCCGTTCACTCACCTCAGTGATTCTCGGGACCCGATCGTCTCGGACCCTCTCTGGTGCGGCCCGACAGTGGCTACTGTTGGGTAGGTATCGACGACGAGGGCCATGAAAAATGACCGTTCTGGCGCCGGAGGTCTCCCACTGGGACCTGCCGGTCACCCATCGGTTCGGGGTGGCATTGGGGAGGCACGCCAGCCCGTACCACGACCAGCTGCTGCGTGCCATCCGCGGCGCTGCCGCGCGGGCGGGTTGCGACCTGCTGCTGGCCGACACCAGCGACTGTCCGCGCGCGGAAGCCGAAGTGCTGCGCGCACTGCAGGCGGACAGGATCGACGGCGTCCTTCTGGTGCCCGCGCCCGGTGACGAGGCGGTCGTGAACGGTCTCGTGCGGACGGGTGTGCCGACGGTTCTGGTCGACCGGATCGCCGGCCGCAACGACGTCGACCAGGTCGGTTCGGAGAACTTCCAGGCCATGTCCGCGCTGGTCGAGCACCTGGCCGCGCGCCGGCACCGGCGGATCGCGTTGATCACCGGCACCGAAGGCACCACCGTCAGCGAAGAACGCGCCCTCGGTTACCGCCTCGGCCTAGGCCGCGCCGGGCTGCGCTACAACCCGGAGCTGGTGGCGTCCGGCCAATCCACCGCAGGCGGCGCGGCCCGCGCTGCCGCGAAACTCCTGGACGGCTGGCCCTCGCCGACTGCCTTGGTGGTCGCGGGTGAAGCGATGCTGATCGGCGTGCAGTGGGAAGCACACCGCCGCGGCATCCGGATCGGATCGGAACTGGCGGTCGTCGGATACGGCGACATGGACTGGGCGCGCACGGTTTCCCCTGGCGTGACGACGATGGCACAACCCATCTCGGAAATCGGCCGCCGGGCAGTGCAGCTGCTGTTGGCACGCTGCCGCGAGCCGGAGCGCCGACCGGAGTCCGTCCGCCTCGCGCCACGGTTCTTGCACCGCGCTTCGTGCGGCTGCTGAGCTTTACAGGGTCGCCGCGGCCTCCAGCAGCATCCACCCTCCAATTTGGACAGACAGATCCCGCTCCGCCTTGCCCGGCGGGTTCGGGGCTGGCTTGCCCCAGTACGCGCTGAACAACGGTCCGGTTTTCTCTTGTGCCGCACCGTTCCAGCACGCTTCAGCTGAGTTTTGGACCAGCCTTTTCGCTGTTTCCGCTTCCGGCCTAGGCAGTTTGTTGGCCTTGTTGGCCGCGAGCGCGAGGTAACGGGCGGCGATCGCCGAGAAGAGCCCGCCGTCGCCCCCCTCCGATCCCGGGAGAATCCCTTGTGGTGCAAGGTGTTTCTCCACCGCGCGGATTGTGCGTGCGGCGTCGTCCCAGCGGGACTGTTCCAGACATGCGCCGAGGTAAACCCCTTGGCAGTACGAGAAAATATGCTTGACCACTTCGCCGGTGTCCGCCCGGATCCCGTCCCAGACCAAGCCGGTCTCCGGGTCTACGAGGGTGTCAGTGAGCCATTGCGTCATGGCGCCGGCGCGTTGTTGATCACCCGTCCGGGCATGAAATATAGCGGCGGGCCCGTTCGCGGGGGTATTCTTGAAGGAGTCGCCGCGCCGCCACCAAATTCCCCCGCCAAGGTCTTCTGTCCAGCCTTCGTGCAGCCGTTTGCTGATCGCCTCGATCGGTTCGTCCACTGTGGATAGTTGGAGTTGACGCACTCGCTGCAGCGCGAGCCCTAGCCAGGCTATGTCGTCGTAGTAGTCGTTTACCCAGGAACCGAAATTGCGCCGGTGCACCGTCGCGATGAAGCGGTCGATCAGCCGCGCGCGTTCGTCGGTGGGCTGACGGAGCTGCGCGTCGACGAGACTGTCGAGGAGATGGGCCTGCCACCAGTAGTTCCAGTGCCAGTGCAACCGCTGACTAATGGTGGGCGGCCACCCACTCCGACCTAGGACGGTGCCCGGGAGAGCCCATAGGCGGCGGAGGTGTCGGGCGCAGACCGCCTGTTCGGCTGAGGCGGCGCGTTCGAGTGCTGCGGCACGCTCGGCTGAGGCGTGGCTCTCGGCTGCCGCGGGTTGCTCGCTCGCTGCGGCACGCTCGGCCGGTGCACCCTCAGCCACCGCCGCCGCGGTGCGCTCGGCCGGGTCGATTGCGTCATTGGCTTGGTCGACTGTGCGCTCGGCCGGTGCCGCACGCTCAGCGGGATTCGCCGCGCCCGCAGCCGCATTCGGCGTGCGACCGGCAGAGTCGTCCGAGGGCGATGCGGCAGGGCCGGGCGCATCGCCACGCGCAGCAGAATCGGCGGGCTCGGCTGGATCGGCGGTCATGACCTGATTCTGCCTGCGCTGCGGAGAACTTGCCTCTCTACGCACACTCCCGTCTGAGCCGCGCGATCGGCGCTAGGCCTGGGTTCTCGTGAGCGGCCCCGGTTCTAACCGGCGTAGCCACTCACGAAGCACCCCATCGGTGGCAAAGCGGCGAAGTCACCAAGCCTTGGAGAGGTCCGCATGCTGTCGGATCCACGCGTGCATCACGATTCCGGCCGCAACCCCCGCGTTGATAGACCTTGTCGTGCCGAACTGGGCGATGGAGACCACTTTCGCCGAGTCCGTCTGTGCGGCTTCGGACAGACCAGGGCCTTCCTGGCCGAACAGCAGCAGGCACTTCCGGGGCAGTTCGGCGGTTTCCACCGGCTCTGCGCCGGGCGTGTTGTCCACCGCTACCACCGTCAAGCCCTCTGCGGTGGCGAATTCCAGCAGCGTCGCGACGTTCTCGTGGTGGCGGAGGTGCTGGTAGCGGTCCGTCACCATCGCGCCTCGGCGGTTCCAGCGGCGGCGGCCCACTATGTGCACTTCCGCGGCGGCGAAGGCGTTCGCGGTGCGGACGACCGTGCCGATGTTGTGGTCGTGCTGGAAGTTCTCGATCGCGACGTGGAACGGGTGTCGTCGGGTGTCCACATCGGACACGATTGCTTCGCGGCGCCAGTAGCGGTAGGCGTCGACCACGTTGCGGCGGTCGCCGTTGGCCAGGAGTTCGGGGTCGTAGCGCGGGTCGTCCGGCCAGGTGCCTGGCCAGGGGCCTACGCCTACCTCCTCGCGGTTCACCCACTCGGTGGGGCCCGCTTCGGGTTGTTCCGTCGTCACGAAGGACGATTCTCGCTCAGCCGAGGCTGACGCCGTGCGCCGGACTGTCGTCGTGGCGGTGGCGCCACCTCAGGTAGGCGCCCAGGTACGAGATCACCAGCACCGCCAGGGCCACCACGACCACCACTGGCAGCAGCGAGCGCGGGATCACCGTGCCGTAGAGGTAATACGCGTTGAACCCGCCGGGCAGGTCGCCGAGACCCTGCTGATGCCGGAAGAAATCTTCCAGCGCGGTGAGCGGGCACGGAATCGGCGTGACATTGACCAGCACGCCCCACACCGCGAAGAAAATGTGCACGAAAACGACCTTCGGCCACCGCCACGCGAGGAAGCCGCCGAAGCCGATGAAGAGCAGGGCGAGGATGTGCACCGCCACGGTGACATCGGCCAGAACATGCGCGACCGTCGTGTCCACCTTCGCCCCCTTCCCAGTGCACCTACCAGCGACGTTACTCCGATTACCCGTCCAGGGAGCGGGAAATAGGGGGACCTGATGTGATGTTCGACCCACCGGAGCAACGAGTTCACCCGGCAGGTAACGGAGGGATCACTCCGGGTAGGAGACGGGGCGGAACACCCGGCACGAAGGGACCCGACGCGCCGTAAATGACTTCGTTCCGTGCGCGCGAATCGACGGAGAAAACGAGGGAAAAGCGGGTTGACGAACGCGGAAGAAGGACCTCAGGCCGGCGAGCCGGTGCCGCCGAAACCCGGCCAGAGGGTGACCCCATTGAGCTTGAGGTCGTCGGGCAGCTGGCCATCGCGGCGCCCGTCCGCCGTCGCCCAGACGACCTCGGAGTCGGGGTAGAGAGTCACCACGAAGCCCACGTCAGCGGGGTGCGCGTACTCGATCGAGAGCACGTCGTCGACGCTGAGCACGACTTCGTCGCCATAGGGTTCGACGTTCCAGGTCCGGGGCTTGTCGTCGTTGTTGGTCACCTGGATCCGGATCATCCGCGCCCTCCCGTGGCTCGAAGCCGACGATACGCGGAAAAGGGCGTTCAGCCAGTGAACGCTGCTCCGTCGATGTCCGTCACGACCAGGCGGATGGTTGCGTCCGCCCACTCGGTCCCGTCGAGTACCTTGCGCACCTGGGCTTCGGCGGCCGACAGCAAGGGCGGCAGCGGCAACCGCAGAGCGACCACCCGGATCTCCACCGATTCCGCGGTCAGATCCACTGACCCGCCAGCGGGATCGGTCGGCAGCCAGCTGATTTCCGCGGCCACGCTCGTCGCGGGGCGGAGGCCGTCGACGGCCGACAGGGCGTCGGCGAGTCTTCCGGTCAGCGAACGCGGATCGGTCACTTCCGCCCCACTTCGATGTCCAAAATGGACACTCGGACGGCGTCCACGGAGCGGCCGGTCTGCGCGAGGACTTCCCGGAACACCGCGCGCTGCACCGCGCGGCCCACGGCGGCGGCCTGGTCCGCACCCGAGATGACCACGTCGACCTCGACCGTCAGGCTGTCCTCGTGGGCACGGACCCGGACGCCGTCCGCGGGAGCCGGTTCCAGGCCCTTCCAGCGTTGCCTGGCTTCGCGGGCCCACGCGGTCGCCAACCCGCGCAGGCCGGGTTCCAGGCGCACGACTCCGGCGGTTTCGGCGGCCGCGCGGGCGGCAACGCTCGCGATCACCGGGGCGGCGATCACGTATTCGGCGGTCATTCCCCGTCCTCGTACACGTCTTCCACCAGCAGATCCAGGCTGACCAACGAAATACCCACCCGCGAGGTCGCGGCAGCGGACACCAGTTCTCGTACGCGGGCCAACGTGTCAGCGCCGCTGGTGTTCCCCAGTCGCGCCGCGAGGGTGAGTTCGACCTCGACCTGGGCCGCGCCCGACGAATCGACGCCGACCTTTCGCACTCGCACCCGGCGGGCGCGGACGTCGCCGGCAGAATCGGCCGCATAGCGGAGCACGACCGCGACGGCTTGTTCGCTCACTTCGACCGAACCCGGTTCGGCGGCGGCGAGATCCAGCATCTGACCGCGGCGCACCTCAGCACGGACGGCCGACATGATCCGGCCGAACAGGTCCGGCGGGGTCGGGTCGGGCTCGTCGATCAGTTCCTGCGTCGCCGAGCGCAGGGCCAGCAGGCTTTCCCGCGCGGTACGGCAGTGGACGCACTCCGCCTGGTGGTCGTCGGACTCGTCCAGGCTCTCCCAGAGCGTTTCCAGTTCCCGGCCGCACGGCAGTTCGTAGTCCTGGTTCACCTCCACGGCTTCATCACCTCCGCCAGCTGCGCACGGGCCCGGGCGATGCGCCCCCGGACCGCGGTGGGGTTCGCGCCGACGATCTCGCTGATCTCGTCGTACGACCGGCCGTGCACTTCACGCAACAGCCAGCACGCCCGTTGCTGCGGGGTGAGCGTCTGAAGCGCCTCGTCGAGCGCCGCGAGCTGGCCGCTGACCTGCACCGCGTGCTCCGGCTGCGTGTCGCGGCGCGGCGATTCGGCCAGGTCGAGATCGACGTCAGCTTGCGGGCGGCGCGCCCGGATCACGTTGAGACAGCGGTTGGTCGTTCCGCGGTACAGCCAGCCGACGAACGCGTTGTCGTCGTTCAGCTGCGCCAGCTTCCGCCACGCGCCGAGGAACGCTTCCTGCACTACGTCCTCGGCGTCGCCGCGGTGATGCAGCATTTTCAGGGCAAGCCGGAACATCGGGCCCTGATAACGCTGCACGAGCTGTTCGTACGCGCGCACGTCGCCGTCTCGCGCACGGCCGACGAGGGTGGCGTCGTCGAGCGGGACACTGGTCGTGGTCACGGCACCCCCTTCCGTCAGGGGGACACCGCGTGGCGGGCATTCGTCACGCACGCATTGTGGGTGACTGTGCTCACTTCCGCTCGGTTGACTCCTCAGCTGAGCCCGAGGTCGTCCTTGCTCAGCAGGTACCGGTACTCGAGCCCGGCCTTCTCGATGGCTTCCCGCGCGCCGGTGTCGCGGTCGACGACCGTCGCGACGCCGACCACGGTGGCCCCGCCTTCGCGCAGCGCCTCGACCGCGGTGAGCACGCTGCCGCCGGTGGTGGAGGTGTCCTCGACGGCCAGCACCCGCTGCCCGCGCACCTCCACGCCCTCGATCCGGCGCTGCATCCCGTGTTCCTTGATCGCCTTGCGGACGACGAACGCGTCGAGCACCACGCCCTCGGCGGCGGCGGAGTGCAGCATCGCCAGCGCCACCGGGTCCGCGCCGAGGGTGAGCCCGCCGGTCGCGACGTAGTCCCAGTCAGCGGTGAGCTGCCGCAGCAGCTTGCCGATGAGCGGGGCGGCCGCGTGCTGCAGCGTCGCCCGCCGGAGGTCGACGTAGTAATCGGCTTCCTTGCCCGAGGCCAAGGTGACCTTGCCGTGCACGACGGCCAGTTCGCTGACCAGCCTGGCCAGTTCGAGTTTCGCAGTTTGATCCAACCCGGGGTACGCCACGGCCGAGAGTCTTACACACGGCACCGACAACTTCCGCGCGTCACTCCCCGGTCGCGACGGCCGTCACCGGACGCGTCCGCGTCGCCACCCAAGCGGGCAGGACCGCGGCGACCAAGGCGAGTACGATCGCGGTCGCGACGATCACCAGGTAGATGGAGATCGGCCCGTCCGGCAGCACCCGTCCGGTCGCGACGAGGCAGAACGGCACGATCGCGCCCGCCGAGACGACGGTGCCCAGCAGGATGCCGATCGCGGCGATCAGGCCGCCTTCGCTGGCGGCCATCCGCAGCACCTGGCCGCGAGTGAAACCGCCGAGGCGCTGCAGGCCGAACTCCCTTCGCCGCCGTGAGGTGGCCATGACCAGGGTGTTTACCACGGAGATCACCGTGTAGCCGACGATCATGCCGACCAGCAGGTAGTTCACCCACGCGCCGGTCTCGTCGTTCTTGGCGTTCGCGGCGGCCAGCGTGCTCCGGTCGCCGACGGAGACCGGGAGACCGGCGGTCGCGGCGGTCAGGCTGTGCGTCAGCCGGGCCTGGTCGACACCGGGCTCGGCGCGGACGAGCACCTGCCGGGGGAGACCCGCGGCAGTGTGCGCGGCGAGCAGGTCGGCGGGCAGGAGAAGCTGTTCGGCACCATCCCGCTGCTGCACGATCGCGACGATGCGAAGGGTCCGGTCGGTCCCGTCGCCGAGACGGAGCGTGACGGAATCGCCGACGGACCGGGAGACTTCGGCGGCGTCGGGCAACGCGATCGTGTCGCCTTTGAGGTCGGCGAGATTGCCTTGCACGACCGCGGCCGCGTTGATCGTCGCGTCAGTGAGGCCGAGCGCCGGGTAGCCCTTCTTGGTCTGGTTCTCGTCGAACGGCGCGGTGATGAACGCGCGGCTGCTGACGTACGACGAGACCGCCGCGACGCCGTCCGCGTGCCGGACGCGGTCGAGGGCCTCCGGAGAAATTCCAGTGGGGCCCGCGACAACCGCGTCGGCGCGGAGGTCTTCGGCGAAGGCCTGCGCGGAAGCGGCGGTGGTCGTGGTCTGCAGGTAGATGTTGGCGGTCGCGATGCCGACGGCGAGCATGATCGGCGTGACCGCGCCGGCCACCCGGGTGGCCGCGTTGCGCGTGTTGGTGATCGCCAGCCAGCCGGTGACGCCGCTGATCAGCCGCATCGGGCCCTGCAACAGGATCGCGGTCAGCTTCGTGACGCCCGGGCTGATCATCGCAACGCCGATCGCCCACAGCATCACTGCCGGACCCGCCGTGCTCGCCGCGATGGGTCCCGTCATCACCGCGAGCGTGACGATGCCCAGCGCGGTCCCGCCGCCGAAGCACAGCAGCGCGACGATCAGCCGCACCGGAGTCAGCCAGCTCCGCGGCACGGAGGCCTCGGCGAGCGCCTCGGTCGGCCGGATGCGACCGACCCGGAATCCGGCGACCAGCGCGGAAATCCCGACGGCGAGCATCGTCGCACCCGCCGCGATGATCATCGGGATCCAGCCCTGGTGGAACTGCACCTCGGGCGAGATGAACCCGCCCGAGGTGAACTGTTCGAACAGCCATCGGCCGAACACCGGGCCCAGCGCGGCCGCGACTCCGGTCGCGAGCACGCCGATGACCAGCGCTTCGCCGAGAACCATGCGCCGCAACTGCCGCGGTGTCGTGCCGATCGCGCGCAGCAGAGCCAATTCCCGCTGCCGCTGGCGCACCGACAGCATCAACGTGCTGGCGATGACGAACACCGCGACCGAAATCGACAGTCCGCCCGCGACACCGGCCAACGGAATCAGCCGTGCGCCGCTCGTTTGCGCCTCCGGGAATTCAGCGAGGCCGCGCTCATCCCCAGTCAGCACGGACACCCCCGACCCGAGGTGCAACGCGGCCGGATTGTCAGTGACGACGCCGAAGTAGTCGACCTTGCCGGGGTGGCCGGAGAGCTGATCGGCCACGTCGTCGGCGAAGAACGCGTCGGAACCATCAACCGTCCGAGCGACACGGTAGTGATTGATCTTCCCTTGCACCGCAAGGTCGACCGTCGCGCCAGCCGACACACCGCTGGCGGCGGGCAGCACCACTTCGCCGTCTCGCGGCGCGGGTCCGAGCAGCCGAGCGGACTCCCAGCCGTGCGCGACGAGAGGCTGTTTACCCAGCGATACCGGGAAATTCACCTCACCGACCACAGTGGACACACCAGGCGTCGCGCGAATCGTCTCCGCCATCGACCGGTCCAGGCGGACCCGCTCAGACAGCGCGACCGACTGCGTCTTGGGCTTGTCGGAGTGCTTCTGCAGCTCGAAATCCTGTTGTCCGGTAACAACTGCCGTCGCCCAAGCCAGCCGGTGCGGCGGCGTGGCGGACCGGATCCCGGTCTCCATCAGACCGGCGCAGGCGGACACGATCACCGCGCCGAGGAAGGCGGCCACGAACGCGGCGATGAACCCGCCGGTGCGGAAACGCAAGGTGCGCAAGGCAAGACTGAACATCAGAAGCCGCCCACCGGCGTCCGGTCGGCCCAGGCGCCGAGGTGCGTCATGCGTTCGGCGACCGCCGTCGCGGTCGGCCGGTGCAGTTCGCCTGCGACGCGGCCGTCCGCGAGGAAGACGACGCGGTCCGCGTAGGAGGCCGCGACCGGGTCGTGCGTCACCATCACGACGGTCAGCCCGCCGCGCACCGATTCCGAGAGCAGGCCGAGGATTTCACTCGCGGTACGGGTGTCCAGCGCGCCGGTCGGCTCGTCGGCGAACAGCACGGCCGGGCGGCTGACCAGCGCGCGGGCGATCGCCACCCGCTGCTGTTGACCACCGGACAACTGACCCGGCAGGTGCTTGCGCCGGTCGCCCAGCCCGACGTGCCCGAGCATCTCGGCGACGCGGCGGCGGTCCGGACGACGACCGGCCAGCCGTAGCGGCAGCACGACGTTCTGCTCGACGGTCAGCGCGGGCAGCAGGTTGAACGCCTGGAAGACGAATCCGACCTTGTCCCGGCGCAGCTTCGTGAGCCGCGTTTCGGAGAGCTTGCCCAGTTCCTGGTCGTCGAGCAGGACCGAACCGCTCGTCGGCCGGTCGAGTCCGGCCGCGCAGTGCAGGAACGTGCTCTTGCCCGAGCCCGACGGGCCCATCACCGCGGTGAACCCGCCGCGCGGGAAGGACAGGCTCACCCCGTCCAGTGCCGTGACCCGGCCGTATTCCTTGCGGACGGATTCAAGCCGCACCGCTTCCCCAGTCGCCATGGGGAAAACGCTATGGCTTGCCGGGGGAAAACACCCTGGGGCGCACACGCCGGGACGGGGTAGGGCTGTCCCTACCGCTAGGTGCGGCGGCGGTTGCCGAACCCGCCGGCGAGCTTGCGCAGCACCGGACGCGGCAGCAGTCCGCCGATCCCGACCAGGGCCTTGTACTGCAGGCTCGGCACCGAGATCACCTTGCCGCGGCGCAGGTCAGCGAGGGCTTCGTCGACGACCTGGGCCACGTCGAGCCAGAACGCCTTCGGCCCCTCCCGCTGCAGCCCGGCGCGCTCGTGGAACTCGGTGTGGGTGAAACCGGGGCACAGCGCCATCATCCGCACGCCCTTCGGCAGCGACATCGCGATGCCCTCGGTGAACGACGTGACCCAGTTCTTGCTGGCGGTATACGTCGAGCCGCGGCCGGAAAAGAAGCCCGCGACGCTGCTGACGTTGATGATGTCGCCGCGGCCGCGCTCGACCATGCCCGGCAGCGCCGCCCGGGTCAGCTGCAGCACGGCGGTCACGTTGACGTCGAGCTGACGCTGCAGGTCCTCGGCCGGGATCTCCCAGAACTCGCCGCTCAGCCCGAACCCCGCGTTGTTGACCAGCAGGTCGACCGGCCGGGTTTCGAGCAGCTCAGCGACCCGGCCGCGACCGTCCACTTCGGACAGATCGGCGGACAGCACGGTCACGTCGACGCCGTGCTCCGCGCGCAGCTTCTCGGCCAGCGCGGTCAGCCGCTCCTCGTCCCTGGCGACGAGGACGAGGTCGTGCTTCTCGGCGGCGAGCCGGCGCGCGAATTCCGCGCCGATGCCCGCAGTGGCTCCCGTGATCACAGAACTGGTGGTCATGTGGGTGAAGCTACCCGTTTTTCAGCTGCGTTTGCGCTGGTGGCGCAGTATGGTCCGGCGCATGGGCAAGCACACCAAGCGGACGCCCGGATATCTGCCCCGGATGGCCGCCGGTGCGGCGCCCCTCGCTCTGTTGCTCGCCGGCCCGGCCGCGGCGCTGGCGGACACCCCGCGCGGGGGACTGCCGCTCGACCTGCACCAGCACGGTTCCTCCTCCGACCTCCAGTTCACCCGCGACGAGACGGTCACGACGCGCGATCTGCCCGCGTCCTCCGCTTCGAACCTGCACCAGGCGCTCGCTCCGGACGCCGCCGGCCAGTCCCAGACGCACGACCTGCGTCTCGGCGAGGCAGGCCGCGCGTTCACCGGCAACGACCTCGGCGCGCACCACACGCAGCCGTTCGACGGTGCGCACGTAGCCGGTCTGGACCAGTCCATGCGACACGGCGTCCGGCTGCCCCACGGCGTCGAAGCGCTCTCCAGCAGCAAGACCGGCGCCGAGTCGGGTCTGGCCGGCCGGTTCTCCGGCGACCTGATGAGCGGCAGCCGCGTCGAACGCACCTCCGCGGACGCCGTCGACCTCGGCCCGGCGGGCTCGGTCGTCGCGAACTCCGACGAAAGCGTGCTCGGCCAGTTCACCGGCAAGCTCGACGTCGCGCGGCTGGAGTCCACCGAGCGGCACAGCGTGTCCGGCGACCTCGGCCCGGTGCACACGCTGGCCGCGACGAGCCAGTCGACCGCCGAGCGCACCGAGCGGTTCCACGGCGAACTGTCGGCCGCGGACATCGCCTCGGCGCGGGCGAGCACCGCTTCTACCGTGGGTGTCCCGGTTACCCGGAGCCAGCACGTGGGCGCCGAGGTGCTCGGAAATCCGGTCATCGACAACGGATGGACAGTTTCCGGGCCGCCGTTCACTTTTTCGCCCGGCTGAGTTCACCGCCGGGCCGGGTCCGCTTTCGGCAACCGAGTCCGGAGCGTTTCCGGATCGTGAAACGGTCCTCGGCCGAAGCCGTCGTGAGCTGCGGGGCGTCACCCGTTCGCCGTAACGAAGGGCGGGTTTCCTTTACCCACCGTGGCGGTTCGGCGCGCGAATCCGGGCTCGACCAGGTGGCGCCGCCACCGGGAGAGTCCCCAGCGGGAGGCCCGCATCCGCTTGGATAGCCTGCTGGGCGTGGTCGACCTCGAATCCGCTGCCGCCGAATCGGCGTCTCCGACAGCTGCCGGCAAGAGCAAAGCCGGGCGTCGGGCGCGGCTGCTCGCTGCGGTTTTCGGGATCGCCGGCGCGATTCTCGCGATCGCGATCCCGTTCCTGCCCGTCACGCTCGAGCAAACCACCCTCGACTGGCCGACCGCACAGGGCGGCACCAGGGCGGTGTCCGCCCCGCTGACCGCGCAGGCGCCGATCTCGCTCGACGCGAAGGTCTCGTGCACGACCGCGCGGGCGCTCGACGCGCGCACCGACGGCAACGCCGTGCTGTTCAGCACCAACCCGCCGAACTCCAGCATCGGCACCGTCACCGGGATGGCCCTGCAGGTCGGCGACGGTCAGCTCACGCTTTCCTCACAGGGCCAGCAGCTCGGCGCGGCCCCGATCGGCGAGGGCGACTGCACGATCACGGTGCATTCCGACCCGAAGCACACGACCGCGTCCGTCGGCGGCACCCACCTGGCGGACGTCAGCGACGACCACCGGCCGCAGCTCACCGGCTTCTTCTCCGACCTCAACAACCAGGACGACACGCACGGCCTCTCGGTCTCCGCGCAGGTCGACAACCGCTGGGCCAGCACCGCGACCGGCATCAAACTGGCCGCCATCGTGCTGTCGGTGCTCTGCTTCATCGGCGCGGTGCTCGCGCTGTACCGCCTCGACCGGCTCTCCGGCCGACGCGCGCCCCGGCTGGCCAAGCGGGGCTGGTGGAAGCTGAAATTCCTCGACATAGCCGTCCTCGGCACGCTCGGCGTCTGGTGGCTGATCGGCGCGATGACCGCCGACGACGGCTACTTCACGACCATGGCGCTCGTCCGCGGCGACGCCGGGTACATCGGCGAGTACTACCGGTGGTTCGCCGCGCCGGACGCGCCGATGGCGTGGTTCGTCGACATCTACGCGGCCATGACCAAGGTCAGTTCGCTGACGCCGTGGATGCGGCTGCCGTCGCTGTTGATGGGCGTCGCCTGCTGGATGCTGATCAGCCGGGGCGTGCTGCCCCGGCTCGGCAGGCAGGTGCGGATCAGCAGCGCGGCCGGCTGGGCGGCGGGCGCGGTCTTCCTCGCGTTCTGGCTGCCCTACGACAACGGCCTGCGCCCGGAAAACCTGGTCGCGCTGCTGTCGCTGATCACCATCTGCGCGGTCGAACGCGCGGTGGCGACCCGGCGGCTCGGGCCGGCGGCGGTCGGGCTGACCGTCGCGGCGCTGTGCGTTTCGGTGAACCCGCACGGGCTGATGGCCGTGCTGCCGTTCGTGGTCGGGCTGAAACCATTGGCGAAGATCGTGCTCCGGCACGCCCGCCAGTTCGGCTGGGTGCCGGTGCTCGCGCCGGTCGCCGCGGCCGGACTGGTGATCCTCGCACTCATCTTCTGCGACCAGACGCTGAGCGGCGCGCTCGAATCGGTGCGGCTGCGGTCTTCGCTCGGGCCGACCGGCGCCTGGTACAACGAGCTGGACCGCTACACGATGCTGTTCAGCAACGGCCCGGACGGTTCGATGACGCGCCGGTTCCCGGTGTTGTTGATCTTCCTCTGCCTGGCGACCTGCGCGGTCGTGCTGCTGCGGCGCGGCAACATCCGCGGTGCCGCGCTCGGCCCGAGCCGCAGGCTGCTCGGCATCAGCGCACTGTCCTTTGTGGTCCTCGCGCTCGCCCCGACCAAGCACTCGCACCACTTCGGCATGCTGGTCGCGGTCGGCGGTCCGCTCGCCGCGCTCACCGCGTTGTCGACGAGCACGACCGTGCTGCTGTCGCGCCGCAACCGCGCGGCGTTCTTCGCCGGGCTGATGGTGATCGTCGCGCTCGCTTCGACCGGGCCGAACGCCTGGTGGTACGTCTCGGCGTGGGGCGTGCCGTGGTTCGACCTCCCGCCGCAGGTGTTCGGCATCAAGCTGAGCACGATGGCGCTCGTGGCGGCCGCGGTCGCGCTGGCGATCGCGGCGATCGAGCACATGAAGCACAACGAGCACGAACCGTTCGTGCCGCCCGCGCCGGTGCCGCGGTCCGACCTGGAAAACCGCGGCCGGGCGCTGCGGCTCGGGCTCGCGCCGCTGTCGACGGTGTGCGCGATTCTCGTGCTGTTCGAGATCGGCAGCATCGCCAAGGGCATCCAGAAGCGCTGGGACACCTACAACATGGGTGCCGACAACATCCGCCAGCTGGCCGGGAAGAGCTGCGGGCTGTCCGACTACATCAAGGTCGAGCGCGATCCGAAGGCCGGCATTCTCGAAGCCGCGCCGCAGCAGCCGCAGAACGCCGCGCCCGGCTGGCAGGTGCCCGCAGGCGCCGACCGCGGGACCACGCCGCAGGAATGGCTGACCAGCACCCAGAAGGGCTTCGTCACCAACGGCGGGCTGCCCACGGACGACAAGTGGAAGCCGCCGCACGGCTTCGGCAAGGACGCCGCGCCGATCTGGGGCAGCTACCACGAGTCCGGCGACGGCGCGGGCGACCTGCGCACCCAGTGGTACTCGATCCCGGAACGCGCGCGCGACGGCTCGGTGCCGATCGTGGTCGCGCTCGCCGGCAAGACCGAGGACCCGAACGGACTGACCGCCGAATTCGGCAAGAACACCCCCGCCGGGTTCGAGGTGCTCAGCCGCGAGAAGCTCGACGCGAAGAAGAAGGACACCGACTGGCGGGACGCGCGGGTCAGCGTGCCCGAAGGCGCCGACCAGGTGCGGATCGTGGCGAAGGGCCGCGGGCTCGGCAGCGAGGGCTGGGTCGCGTTCAGCGCGCCGCGGGCGCCGAAGATCGCGAAGATGACCGACGTGGTCGGGAAGGACCCGGTGTTCCTGGAGTGGGCCGCCGCCGCGCAGCACCCGTGCCTGCGCCCGTCCTCGATCCACAACGGGATCGCCGAGATGCCGAAGTACCGGATCAGCGCGGGCGACGACCTGCGCACGGTCGGCCGGTACTGGTCTTCGCCCGCGGGCGGCGGACCGTTCGTGTGGATGAACGCGAGCGTCCAGATGGAGGCGTTGCCGACGTACCTGGAAGGCGACGTCGACCGTGACTGGGGGACGTTGTACGAGGTGACGCCCGACGTCGCGAACGCGCTCCCGGCTTCGGCGGCGCTGCATCAGCAGTCGGTGACGCACTCCGGACTGTGGTCGCCTGGACCGCTGGCCAAACCCGCCAACCCGACCGGCGAGACGTAAACCGGCTGTGCCGCGAAGGGCCCCTTGAGCCGCTCAAGGGGCCCTTCGCGCTTTTCAGCAGCGGTATCGGGTGAACTGCTCGTTCATGATCAGAAACGCGCCGAGCCCGTGGAAGTCGTTCGTCAGCCGCTTCCGCGCGAAGTAGAACTTCAGGTCCCCGACGTTCGTCCCCTCGCAGATGTCGGCGATGTTCGTCAGCCCGTCCGACCCGATCGACACCTTCTGCAGCACTCCCGCGTAGCCGCGCTGGGCGACCGAGGCGTAAGAAGCGGGCAGATATCCGCGCTCGATGCCCCGGGAGACGGTGAACGCGTACATCGAGGACGCGGACGTCTCCAGCCAGTTCCCGTCGTCCCCGCCGTGGTCGACGACCTGGTACCACCGGCCGGTCCGCAGATCCTGGAACCGGCGGTATCCGTCGGCGAGGAACTGGACGATCCCGACCAGCTCCGGCCTGCGGGGATGGTCGGCGGGCAGCACCTCGAGGATGTCGATCGCGGCCATCCCGAACCAGCCGATCGCGCGGGCCCAGTGGAAGCTGGAGTGCTTGCCGGGCCCGGTCGCCCACGGCTGGGCGCCGCTTTCGTCGTAGGCGTGGTAGATCAGGCCCTTCGCGGGTTCCTTGAGGTGTCCGAAGTAGACGGACAGGTTCTTGGCGGACTCCTCGTAGCAGTACGTCGGGTCGTGGAAAACCTTGCCGTACAAGGCGAGGAACGGTTGCGCCATGTACACGCCGTCGCCCCACAGCTGGTGCTGTCGGCTGACCGCGTGCCACATCCCGCCGTCGCTCGTGCGCGGATAGGTTTCGAAGCGTTTGCGCAGCTGATCGGCGGCCTTGCGGTACTTGGCGTTGCCGGTTTCGTTGTACAGCAACGGAAGCATCTGGCAGGCACGCATCGAGTCGAGGCTGCTGAAGCTGTTGGAGATGCCGTCGTCGGTGATGAACCGGTCGTACCAGGCGACGAGGTAGTCGAGGTACTTGCGCTCCTTGGTCCGCCGGTAGAAGAGGTACTGGCCGTAGAAGTAGAGGCCGAGCGGATAGCTCCAGCCGCCGATGGACGCCGGGGTGTAGCGCTTCATGGTGGAGTCGATGACGGCGCGGGACCAGTCGCGCGCGCCCGCGGCCGCCGCGACCCCGGGCAGCGCGAGCGAGCCGAGCGCCGCCGCGGTCCCGGTCAGTACCGATCTTCTCGAGAGGGACATGGGGGTGTCCTTCCTGCTGTCGGCGGCGGCGGGAAAGGCTGTCGAACGACCTCTACCCGGCGCGGGAGCGGTCCGGCAAGGTTCCTGTCCGGGATGTCCGGCGCGATCGCTGGATAGGCGCAGCGGGGCGTCCGGTCAGCGGGAACCCGTCCGCAATGGACACCCGAGCCGGGCGATTAGCCGATTTGTCGACGCGACCTGGCGGGTTCCGGCCAAACGGGGCGCGCCGACACGGTGCGGCCGTCCCGGTAGGAGGGCTCGGCAGCGATACCCTGACCGGCGTGGGTATCTCGGCGTGGATCTGGTTCGTCATCGCCGCCGTCGCGCTGGTGGCGGGGCTTGGCCTGCTCTTCGCGGACCGGGCCAGGGAGGGCTCGCGCAACCGTGAGCGGCAGCGCTGGGCCCAGTTGCGCGGCTGGCAGTTCGTGGAAGAGGACGAACGGCTGCCCCGGCAGTGGTCGGGAGGCGCGATCGGCTACTTCGGAGCCGACGCGGCGGTGAACGTCGTCGCGGGCTCCACCTTCACCTCCGACGGCCGCCGTCCGGTGTTCATCTTCGACATCGAGTCCCAAGGCCAGGTGCCCGCGGTGGTCGTGGCCGTGCGCTGTAACAAGACGCACCGGGTGCCGGTCGAGATGTGGCTGTCGAGCGTGCCGTTCCAGCGCGAGAACATGCCGGAGATGCTCGGCCCGATCGGCCAGCGCTACGCCTTCGCGGACGACTCCGAGGGGGCGCGCCAGGTCATCACCCAGGACCTGGTGGACGCGGCCGACCAGCTGGGCGGCGACGTCGGCGTGGCGTGGCTGGAGAACGAGTGGGTGCTGGCGAGCGTCGTGCCCGGGGCTGGGCCGTCGCGGCTTGAGCGGCTGCTGCGCGATCTGGGCGAGATCGCGGACATCGTGGACCCGTTCGACGAGGACTACGACTCGAACCGCACGTGGACGCCGTCTGCGGGGACTCCGGCTGCGCCTCCGACCAGCGCTCCTTCTCCGGCGGACACGCAGGCGACGCGGCCGGTCGATACTCGCGCAGTGGAGACGTCGGCGCCGTCGCCGGCGGACACCCGGATGACGGAGCGGCAGCCGTCTCCGCCCGCGCCGCGCACTCCGCCGCCGGGTGGGGGCGCGACTCCGACGGCTCCCGCGCGTCCGGTGGAACCTGGGCACGGCGAGGACACCTGAGGGTTTGGTTTTGGAACCGCCCGGCCGCGCTACTGCGGCCGGGCGGTTTCGCGTTCCGGGCTGGCAACTTGTGCCCGAGTCCTGCGACGAAGGGTTCGTGAGGGGAGCCTTCAAGCGGCGGCCCGCGTCGCGCTTACCTCCAAACGTCGTGAAGGGCTCCTTGAGGGAATCTAAGTCCCTTAAGGAGCCCTTCACGGACCACACTCAGACCCGCGACACCGTCAGCGTGTCACCGGTTTCCAGTTCCGGCAGGTCCACCCGCACGGTGTCCCCGTCCCGGACTTCGCCGGCGAGCAGTTGCTTGGCCAGCTGGTCCCCGATCGCCGACTGCACCAGGCGGCGCAGCGGGCGGGCGCCGTAGATCGGGTCGAAGCCGTTCAGTGCCAGCCATTCCCGGGCGCCGTCGGTCACCTCGAGGTGCAAACGGCGCTGGGCGAGCCGCTTGGCGAGCCGGGCGACCTGGATGTCCACAATGGACGTCAGTTGCTCGGTGCCGAGCGCGTGGAACACCACGATGTCGTCCAGCCGGTTCAGGAATTCCGGCTTGAACTGCCGTTGCACGACCTCCATCACCGCGTCGCGGCGCTGGCGTTCGTCGAGTGCCGGGTCCGCGATCGCTTGCGAGCCGAGGTTCGACGTCAGGATCAGGATGGTGTTCCGGAAGTCCACCGTCCGGCCTTGGCCGTCGGTGAGCCTGCCGTCGTCGAGGACCTGCAGGAGCACGTCGAACACGTCCGGGTGCGCCTTTTCGACCTCGTCCAGCAGCACCACCGTGTACGGGCGGCGCCGGACGGCTTCGGTCAGCTGGCCGCCCTGGTCGTAGCCGACGTAACCCGGGGGAGCACCGACCAGGCGGGCCACCGAGTGCTTCTCGGAGTACTCGCTCATGTCGATGCGCTGCATCGCGCGCTCGTCGTCGAACAGGAACTCCGCCAGCGCCTTCGCCAGCTCGGTCTTGCCGACGCCGGTCGGGCCGAGGAACAGGAACGAGCCGGTCGGCCGGTCCGGGTCGGCAACGCCGGCCCGTGCGCGCCGCACGGCGTCCGCGACGACCTGGACCGCCTGGTCCTGGCCGATGACGCGGCGGTTCAGCTCCTCCTCCATCCGGAGCAGCTTGCCCGTCTCGCCTTCCAGCAGCCGTCCGGCGGGAATACCGGTCCATGCGCTGACCACGTCCGCGACGTCGTCCGCGCCCACCTCTTCCTTCAGCATGACGTTCTGCTTGCTGGCCTCGTTCGCGGCCATCGCGGCCTCGAACTCCTTCTCCAGCACCGGAATCCGGCCGTACCGCAGCTCGGCGGCCTTGCCGAGGTCGCCGTCGCGTTCGGCGCGTTCCGATTCGCCGCGCAGTTGCTCCAGTTGCTCCTTCAGCTCACGGACGGTCTCGATCGAGCCCTTCTCGTTCTGCCAACGGGCGGTCAGCGCGGTGAGTTCCTCGCGCTTCTCGGCCAGTTCGGCGCGCAGCGCGGTGAGCCGTTCCAAGGAGGCAGCGTCGTCCTCTTTGGACAGTGCCATCTCCTCGATCTCCATGCGCCGCACGGCCCGTTCGACCTCGTCGATCTCCACCGGACGCGAGTCGATCTCCATCCGGATCTTCGAAGCGGCCTCGTCGACCAGGTCGATCGCCTTGTCCGGCAGGAACCGCGCGGTGATGTAGCGGTCCGACAGCGTCGCGGCGGCGACCAGCGCGGCGTCCGTGATCCGGACCCCGTGGTGCACCTCGTAACGCTCCTTCAGCCCGCGCAGGATCGCGATGGTGTCCTCCGGCGACGGCTCGCCGACCAGCACCTGCTGGAAACGGCGCTCCAGCGCCGGGTCCTTTTCGATGTGCTGGCGGTACTCGTCGAGCGTGGTCGCGCCGACCATCCGCAGCTCGCCGCGGGCGAGCATCGGCTTGATCATGTTGCCCGCGTCCATCGCGCCCTCGCCGGTCGCGCCCGCGCCGACGATGGTGTGCAGCTCGTCGATGAACGTGATGACCTCGCCCGCGGAGTCGGTGATCTCCTTGAGGACAGCCTTCAACCGCTCCTCGAACTCGCCGCGGAACTTGGCTCCGGCCACCATCGACCCGAGATCGAGTGCGACGACTCGCTTGCCGCGCAACGATTCCGGCACGTCGCCCGCGACGATCCGCTGGGCGAGGCCCTCGACGATCGCCGTCTTGCCGACGCCCGGTTCGCCGATCAGCACCGGGTTGTTCTTGGTGCGCCGGGAAAGCACCTGCACGACGCGGCGAATCTCGGTGTCGCGGCCGATGACCGGGTCGAGTTCACCGGAACGGGCCCGCTCGGTCAGGTCGACGCCGTACTTCTCCAGCGCCTTGAACGTGCTTTCGGGATCCGCGCTGGTGATCCGGGCCGACCCGCGCACCTTCGCGAACGCCTCGCGCAGCGCGTCCGGCGTGGCGCCGTGCCGCTTGAGCAGGTCCGCGACCTGGGCTCCTTCGGTGGCGAGGCCGACGAGCAGGTGCTCGGTCGACACGTACTCGTCACCGAGTTCGGTGGCGAGCTTCTGCGCCTGCGAGAGCGACTTGACCGCGGGCGCGTCGAACTGCGGCGTCGACACGGTCGCGCCGGTCGCCGACGGCAGTCCGTTGATGATCGGCTCGAGCTCCTTGTGCACCGTCTCCGGGTCCGCCCCGACCGCGGTCAGCAGCGGTGCGGTGGTCCCGTCACCCTGCGCCAGCAGGGCGCCCAGCAAATGGGCGGCCGACACGTGCGGGTTGCCGGCCACGGTGGCCGCCTGCGCCGCGGACGAGATCGCCTGCTGGGTCTTCGTGGTCGGGTTGAAAGCGTCCATCCCTCACCTCATGCGTTTGTGGAAATACCTGGTGACAGGCCCGACCAAGGCCCGTCGACAGGTATAACGTCAGCAAAGTTGAGTCTGTTCCGCTCAACTCTGAATTGGTGCCACCGCGGCCGCGGGCAGCCTCGGTCCCAGCCTGCCGAGCCCGAGCGCGGCAAGGCAAGCGCAACCCCCGACCAGCACCCAGGGTAACCAAGCCGCCACGGAAAACAACGACACGATCGCTGGAGCGAGCACCTGAGCCACAGTGAACGCGTATTGGAACGCGGCGAGGTAACGGCCCTTCGCTTCGGGCGGCGCTGCGGCCTCGGCGAGCGCACCGGAACGCGGCCCGAACACCAGGTCGCCAGCGGCGAACACGAGCGTGGCGGCCAGCAGGTACGGCACCTGCCAGCTTCGCGGAACCAGCAGCACGCCGACGCTCGTCAGGCACCACGCGGCGAACAGCGCGGACCCGGCGCGCATCGCGCTGATCCGGCTGAGGCCCCGGGTGAGCCGCAGCGCGACCGTGCCGCCGGCACTGGTCAGCACGGTCAGCAGGAACAGGATCGCGCCGGGCAGCCAGGTCGGCGCGTGCAATCGGTCGAGCACGAACACCGGGGTGCCGATGAGGAAGAAGTCGAGCGACAGCCCGAACAGCCCGCTCAGCAAGATCAGAGTCAGGTACGGGCGGTTGCGCCACACCCCGCTGCGCACGCGCGCCGCGGGCGCGAACCGGCGGCCGGGCGGGATGAACACCGCGACGAGGCCCGCCGCCGCGAGGAAAGTCAGCACGTCCACGAAGAGCGCGATGGGGTAACCGCTGTCGCCTAACCAGGTGAGCAGCGCCGACGACATCAGCCCGCCGAGCCCGAACCCGCCCGCGCGCACCATTCCGACCTCGGCGAACGGCCGGTCCTTCGGCACGTCCCCGGCGACCGCGGCGACGAGCGCGAACAGGCAGCTGAAGAACAATTGTTGCCCGGCACCAAGAAGGATGGCGGCCACCACAACTCCGCCGATGTCGTGCGCGAACAAATACGCGCTGATTCCGGCGGCCTGCAACAGTTGCGAGGCAAGAACTCCGGCTCTCGGCCCAGCGCGATCCACCAGCCGCCCGGCCAGCGGAGGCATGAGAAGCCCTGCCGTGGTGCCCAAAGTGACCGCGGTGCCCGCTTCGACGAGCGGGATTCCGATCACCCGCGTCACGTAAAGCAGTGCGAGCGGAAGGAAAAGTCCGGAACCGAAGTTGTCGATCCCCATTGCCAGCAACATCGCGACCCTGCTTCGCGTCACATATTCGACGCTACCTCCGGGAGAGGGGGACGAGGCAGGGCCGGGAGGGCGCATCGCTTGGCGGCAAATGCCACTCCCAGTAGAAAGCTCGTGAGTGTCTGCCGCGGTGAGAACCGCGGCAGACACTCACGAGCCCCTTTAGTCGACGCTGAGTGTTCCTTGGTGCCTAACGAACTCTCGTTCAACAGCCTCGCTCAGTTCGACGTCGTGCTGTGCCGCCGCACCGTCGCCGACCGTCATCGTCTCGGCGTGCGGCGTGTATCCGTGTGCGGACACAGTGAGCGTGTAGGCGCCCGGTTCGATTCCTGTGAAGCGGTACGCGCCGTCGCCGCCCGCGATGTGCGTTGCGGTGACAATGCCCAGGCGGTCCGTAAGAGTCAGGACCGCGCCTGCGACCGCGGCGTGGCGACCGGCCGCGCGTACGCGACCCGAGATGGTGCCCTGGCTGTCCAACAGCAAGTCGTGCCAACGCGCGTTGCCGTTAAGCCGCACGGTCGACACCGCGGGCCGCGTCGAACCAGCTGTCGCCAGAAGGACGTGCTCGCCCACAGTGTCCGCCGACAACTCATACTCGCCCGTACGTCCCGTACGGCCGACGTCGACCTGACGTCCGGTCATGTCGGTGAGCGTGAGCACGACACCGGACACTGGACGACCGCCCGCGTCGAGAACCCGGCCGCGCAGCACGGAGGTCATCTCGACCGGAGCTTCGACCACCGAGACGGCCTCGACCGAAACCGCCGCCGGAGCCGGTGCCGGCGCGTCCGCGTCGAGCGTCCGGCGCAGCGGCACCTCCTTGATGAACAGCACCGCGAGGAAGGTGACCACGGCGATGCAGCCCGCGACGAAGAACACCGTGCCGGTCGCGTCGCCGAAGGCCCCGCGCACCACCGGCTGCAGCGCCGGCGGGAGCGACGAGATGGCGAACGTGCCGCCACCGCCGGACACTGCGCCGCCCGAGTGAATACCCATCTGCGACAGGGAGTTCGCGATGTTCGTGGCCACCCGGGCGGCGAGCACCGCACCGAGCGCGGACACGCCCGCCGCGCCGCCGAGCGACCGGAAGAACGTGACGACCGAGGACGACGAACCGATGTCCTTCATCGCGACCGTGTTTTGGACTACCAAAACCAGGTTCTGCATCAGGAAGCCCAGTCCGAGGCCGACCAGCGCGAGGTAGACGCCCATCAGCGTCAGGTTCGTCGCGTGGTCCACTGTCGAGAGCAGGAACAGCCCGGCCAGCAGCGAAACCCCGCCCGCGACCATGAACGGCTTGGTGCGCCCGGTGCGGGAAATGACCTGCCCCGCGCCGGTGGAGGCGACGGCAAGCCCCAGCACCATCGGCAGCGTCATCAGGCCGGCGTGCGTCGGCGAGAAACCGCGCGCGATTTGGTAGTACTGGCCGAGGAACACCGAACCGCCGAACATCGCGGTGCCGACCGCCAGCGAGGCGAGCACGGACAGCGTGAAGGTGCGGTTGCGGAAGAGCCGCAGCGGAACCACCGGCTCCGCGACCCGGGATTCGACGAGAACCGCCAGCGCCAGCGCGACGATCGCACCGCCGACGTACGCGGCGCTCGACCACGAAACCCAGCCGAAGCTGCCGCCCGCCAGCGAAACCCAGATCAGCAGCAGCGCGACGCCGCCGACCAGCAGGGTCGCGCCCAGCCAGTCGATCCGCACCTTGCGCTTGAGCACCGGCAGCTTCAGCGTCCGGCCGAGCACGATGAACGCGACGACGGCCAGCGGCACGCACACCCAGAAGCACCAGCGCCAGCCGAGCGGCGAGTCCACGATCAGCCCGCCGATCAACGGGCCGGACACGGTCGCGACGGCGAACACCGCGCCGGTGTAACCGGTGTAGCGGCCGCGGTCGCGCGGCGCGATCATCGCCGCGATGACGACCTGGATCAGCGCCTGCAGCCCGCCGAGCCCGATGCCCTGCAGCGCGCGGTAGGCGATGAGTTCGGGCATCGACTGCGCGATGCCGCCCAGTGCCGATCCGACGGTGAAAACGACGATCGCGATTTGGTACAGCAGTTTCTTGCTGAACAGGTCGGAGAGTTTGCCCCAGATCGGGGTGGTCGCGGTCGACGTCAACAGCGTCGCGGTGACGACCCAGGTGTACTCGCTCTGCGAACCGTGCAGGTCGGCGAGGATCGTCGGCAGCGCGTTGGACACGATGGTCGACGACAGCAACGCCACGAGCAGGGCCAGCAAAAGGCCGGTGAAGGCCTTGAGGATTTCCCGGTGCGTCATCGGCTGCCCGGATGCGGTGGTTTCCACTTTTCGCTACTTCACTTTCCCGACTGCGGCGCGCCGGCGCAGTACCCGGACGGGCCGAGCGTCGCGCGCAGACCTTCGTTCAATTCGGCGAGCTGCGACGTGAGGCCGGAGATCCGGTCCTCGTCCCAGCCGCCCAGTGCCGTCTCGAAGAACTCGAGGTACTGCTTGCGCCAGAGTTCGAGCCGGGCGAGACCGGCCTCGGACACGCTGATCAGCGACGCGCGGCCGTCCTCGGGGGCGGGGCGGCGCTCGATCAGCCCGGCGGCCTGCAACTGGGCGATCTGCCTGCTGATCACCGACAGGTCGACGAGCCTGCGCTTCGCGACCTCGGACGGACGGGCCTCGCCGTGCTTGGCGAGGTCGGACAGCAGCATCGCCGAGGCCGGGTGCAGCCCTGGCTCGTTCTGCCACGCCTGCATGATCCACAGGTGCTGGAGCTGGGCGGACGCCTTCAGTTCCCGCAGCAGTTCGAGCCGCACGTCGTCAGCTGGGCTCATCGTTCCTCCCGGGCCTGTGCCCACTTGCTTGTATTCTACAAGTTTAGCTGCCGAAGGTTGCGTAGGACAACTATCTAATCGGTGAGCTGCCCCACGTCCTGACTGGCCGGTAACCCGACCGGAGCAACGATGCGGGCTTTCCGCCTCAGTGCGGCTACTCTGCGGACCAGACGCCCCGCGATGCCGACGCGGCGAGCACGTCGTGGACAACGAGGAGCAGGAGTGGCGAATTCCCCCGCGCGGCGGCGCGAGCCGAATCCGACAACCTCGGCCGCCCTGCTCTCGTGACCCTTCCCTCCCAACCCCCCGGCCTCCGGTCCCGACCCATGAACGACGACAGCCCGATGACAGCCGATTCGATCAGCCCGCTCCCGCGGACCTCAGCCGCGCCCCGGCAGGCGCCCGCCGCCGTCGTCGCGATGGTGCAGCTCATCCGCGACACCTGGGCCAAATCGGAGCCGTACGCGCCGGAGATCTCGCAGTTCTTCTACGGGATGCTGTTCACCCTCGCGCCCGCCACGCGCGATTTCTTCCCGATCAACATGGAAGTGCAGGGCGGGCGCATCATCCGCGCGCTGGCCCGCGTCGTGCAGATGGTGGACCGGCCGGACGACCTGCTGCCGTTCCTGCGCCAGCTCGGCCGCGACCACCGCAAGTTCGGCGTCGCCCCCAAGCATTACGAGGCCGTCGGGACCGCGCTGCTGGCCGCGTTGAAAAACCACCTCGGCCCGGACTGGACGCCGGAGGTCGAGCGCGCGTGGGCGGAGGCGTTCACCATCGTCGCGCGCGCGATGCAGGAGGCCGCGGCGGCGGACGAGAACCCGGCGTCATGGTCGGCGACCGTGGTCGAGCACCGGCGGCTCACCTGGGATCTCGCGCTGGTGCGGGTGATCCCGGACCAGCCGGTGCCGTATTCGCCCGGCCAGTACATGAGCGTCGAGGTGCCGCAGCGGCCGCGGTTGTGGCGGTATCTGTCGCCCGCGAACGCGCCGCGCGAGGACGGCGGCATCGAATTCCACGTGCGCGCGGTCGACGGCGGCTGGGTGTCACGGGCGATTGTGAGCCACACGCAGGCGGGCGACGTCTGGCGGCTCGGTCCACCGTTGGGCCGGATGACCGTCAACCGCGAACAGTCGCGCGGGGTGCTGATGGTCGCGGGCGGCACCGGCGTCGCGCCGCTGCGCGCGATCCTCGACCATCTCGCGCTGTGGGGCGAGAACCCGAAAACCCGGCTGTTCTACGGCGGCCCGACCCGCGAAGACCTCTACGACCTGGAAGAACTGCGCGCGCTCGCCGCGACCAACCCGTGGCTCACCATCACCCCGGTCGTCGAA
The DNA here is from genome assembly GCF_017312175.1 of Amycolatopsis sp. A1MSW2902. Taxonomy (NCBI): domain Bacteria; kingdom Bacillati; phylum Actinomycetota; class Actinomycetes; order Pseudonocardiales; family Pseudonocardiaceae; genus Amycolatopsis; species Amycolatopsis sp. A1MSW2902. Next base: position 7,534,977 of record NZ_QJPO01000001.1, on the reverse strand, counting down.
CGCGGCGACCATCTGCCCGGATGCGAACACGGCACGCTTGCCGAGGCGGTCACGCGGTACGGCGCGTGGCCGGACCACGACATCCTGGTGTCCGGTTCGCCGGCGATGATCCGCGCGACGGTGTCGCGGATGCTGGTCGCGGGCAGCGCGCTGGACCAGATCCAATACGACCCGTTCACGGCGGACTGAGGCGATGGACATCCGGATTCCGGTGGCGGACGGGGAAATCGACGGCTATCTGGCGGTGCCGTCCGGCGACGGCCCGTTCCCGGCGGTCGTGCTGATCCACGATATTTTCGGGCTCAACCAGGACGCGCGCGAGATCACCGACCGGTACGCCGCCGCGGGATATCTCGCGCTGAGCCCCGATCTGTACTCGCGCGGCGGCATGATCCGGTGCGTCAAGCGGACTTTCCAGGAGATGCTCGCCCGCGAGGGCCGGGCGTTCGCGGACATCGAGGCGGCGCGGGTGCTCGTCGCCGGACGGGACGACGCGACCGGCAAGGTCGGCGTCGTCGGGTTCTGCATGGGCGGCGGGTTCGCGTTGGTGGCTGCCTCGCGGGATTTCAACGCTTCCGCCCCGTACTACGGGGCACTGCCGAAGGATCTGTCCATTTTGGACGGAGCCTGTCCGATCGTCGGCAGCTTCGGCGGCAAGGACCTCTCGCTGCGCGGTGCCGCGGCCAAGCTCGACGCCGCGCTCACCGAACGCGGGATCCCGCACGACGTCAAGGAATATCCCGACGCCGGGCACGGTTTCGCGAACCACTACCGGCCCGCGCCGCTGGCCGCGGTCGCCCGGATCGCCGGGATGGGCTACCACGAGCCCTCGGATTCCGACGCCTGGCGACGCGTGATGGCGTTCTTCGGCGAGCACCTGAAGTAGTCAGCCGAGCGTGCTCACGTAGCCGAGCGCGCCGACCGCGACCGCGCCGAGGCAGGCGAGACCGAACGTGCGTCGGTCCGGGCGTTCGGCTTGTTTCAGCAACTGGACGCCGGAAGGCACCAGCGCCACGCACAGTCCGGCCGCGGCGACGATCGACCACGGTGTCGTTCCTTTGAGAACACCGAGCGGCATGAGCATCGCCGCGGCGAGTGCTGCTGCGCGCACCCGTCCGAGCACTCCGGCGCGATAGGCGGCGAAAGCCAGCAGCGGCCAGCCGAACATGATCGTGAACGACAAGAAGCTGAACAGGTGCAGGTCGCCGTAGGCGTCCGCGACGAACGCGGTCGCGTAGTCCGCTCCGCGATGCCGCGCGAGATCCGTTGCGGCCTGGTCGAATCCGGCATGGAAGACCCGCTCCGCCAGGCCGACCAGCACCAGAGCGCCGGACCACGCCGCCCAGCGCGGCTTCTGCATCGCGATCTGACGGACCACTGTGGACACTGCGAAGAGCAGAACCACCTGACCGGCCACGAAACAGGTTGCAGCCGCGGTCATCTGGGCCGGATGCTGCACCGAAGCGGCCAGCTGGTGCGGGAAGAAGAAGGGATACGGCAGGCGCAGCAGCACGCCGGCGAGCACGAGCACCGGGCCGAGGACGAGCGCCGCTCCGCCGAGGCGAGGGCCGGGAAAGGTCGACATGCCGCTCACCGTGCCCGGCCGGGCGCCCCGCGCACATCGGTCCGGGGCGGGCAGTTCCCCGCCGCGGAACCAGCCCAGGGGATGACCCACCACAGCACGATGTGCGCGCCCGCCGCACTGGCTAACGTGGGGTTGCCCATCCGACCGAAAGCAGGCCAACCCTGAAGCGGCACGTAACCTTTGCAGCCAAGTCATTCGGCCGTGGCGGCGGCCGGATCAGCAACGATCGGCACACTATGTCCCCTCTGCGAGTGAGCGACGTCGCGCTGGCGGCCGGCCTGCTCGTCGTGGACGTGGGGCTTGCCGGAAACCTGCTGATCGGCGAGGAGCCCTGGCGGCTGCCCGTATCCGCGGTGATCGCGACGCTCATCGCCGCCGCGGTCCTGCTGCGGCGGCGGGCTCCGGTTCCGCTGTTGATCGGCACCGTGGTCGTTTCCGCGGCTGCTGGGGCTTTCGGACTGCTGTGGGATCCGTTCGTCGGCGCGGCCGCCGTGCTGTACCTCGTGCGTCCGCCGCGGGCTTTGCCAGCCGCGGCCGGGGTTGCGGCGATGTCTGCGGCTACCGCGGTCGTGGGGCAGTGGTGGTACGCGTTCGGTGTCCCGCTGGCGTTGCTCACCTGGGGACTCGCCGAAGCGGTGCGGTCCCGGCGCGCGCAAACGGCGCGGCAGGAACGGCAACGCGAACACCGGATCCTGGTCGACGAACGCGTCCGGATCGCACGCGAACTGCACGACGTCGTCACCCACGGGATGGGCTTGATCGCGGTGAAGGCGGGGGTCGCCAACCACGTCGCGGACAGCCGCCCGGAAGAAGCGCGCGACGCGTTGCGGGTGATCGAGGAGACCAGCCGCGCGGCGCTCGGCGAGATGCGACGGTTGCTGCAGGTGCTGCGCGACGAGACCGACGAAACCCCGGCCGATCCGCTCGCCGCGTTGCCGCAGCTCGCCGAACGCGCGCGGCAAGCCGGGGTCGACGTCGAGTTGTCCGTCCTCGGTACCGCGCAGGTGCCGGAGCCGGTCGCGCTGGCCGCGTACCGGATCGTGCAGGAAGCGGTGACGAACGTTGTGAAGCATGCCGCGCCGGCCCGGTGCCGGGTGGTCGTGGCGGTCGCCGCGGAGGAGATCCGGATCCAGGTCACCGACGACGGCACGGCCCCGATCGGCGAGCTGCGGCTCGGGCACGGACTGACCGGCATGCGCGAACGCGTCGCCCTCTACGGCGGCGAACTGGTCGCCGGCCCCGGCCCGGACGGCGGGTTCCGCGTCGCCGCCACGCTGCGGTGCGCCGATGAGTGACCAAATCCGGGTCGTCGTCGCCGACGACCAAGCCTTGCTGCGCGGCAGTTTCCGGCTGCTGCTCGACAGCGAACCGGACTTCACCGTAATCGGCGAAGCCGCGACCGGGGCCGAGGCCGTCGAGCTGGCGGTGACGGAAGAGCCCGACGTGGTGCTGATGGACGTCCGGATGCCGGTGATGGATGGCATCGAAGCGACCCGGCTGATCGGCGAGCGCGCGCCGGACGTGCGGGTGCTGGTGTTGACCATGTTCGACCTGGACGAGCACGTCTTCGCCGCGCTGCGCGCCGGGGCGACCGGCTTCCTGCTCAAGGACACCCGGCCGGCCGACTTGTGCGCGGCGGTGCGCGTGGTGGCCGCCGGGGACGCGTTGCTCGGCCCGTCCATCACCCGGCGGCTGGTGGCGCAGTTCGCGCGGATCCCGGACGCCCCGCCGCGCGCGGACGTCGCTGCCTTGGCCCCGCGGGAACGCGAGGTGCTTACGCTGGTGGCGAGCGGACTGTCCAATGTGGAGATTACCGAGCGGATGCAGCTGTCGATGGCGACGGTGAAGACCTACGTCGGACGGCTGCTGGCGAAACTCGACGCCCGGGACCGCGCGCAACTGGTGATCGTGGCGTACGAATCCGGGTTGGTGCGCGCCCGGAACTAGCGCCACACCGCCTCGGCGCGGTCGCTGGCCTCCGGGGTGAAATAGTCGCCGGTCTCCAGGTCTTCCAGCAACGTCGCGTGGCTCGGCGTCCAGCCCAGCAACTCCTGGGTGTGCGCGCTGGAGGCGGGCACGTCGAGCGAGAAGAACCTTGCCAGGAACGGGTTGCCGAGGTGTTCGGCGGCTTCTTCGAGAGTCAAGGACGTCGTGGGGATGTCCAGCAACTGCGCGATCTTCTCCGCGACGCTCTTGATCTCGACAATTTCCCCGACCCCGTGCAACATGCTCCCGGCAGGCGCCTTCTCCAGTGCCAGCCGGAAAAGCACCGCCGCGTCCTCGCGATGGACAGCGGGCCAGCGGTTCGTGCCATCGCCGATGTATGCCGAAACGCCTGCTCGACGCGCGCCTGCGATGAGTGCCGGGATGAAGCCGTGGTCGCGCGGTCCGTGCACAGTCGGCGCGAGCCGCACCACACTGGCCCGGACGCCACGGTCGGCGAATCCGAGACACGTTTGCTCGCCGGGGATGCGGAAGTAGGCGACCGAATTCGGATCGGCCGGGTCGAGTTCGGTGCTGACCTGGTCGGCCTTCAGCACCAGGGTGCCCGACGTGCTGACGAACGGTTTGCCGGTGCCGACCAGGGCCTTGCCCAGCGCGTCGATCGCCTCGCAGTCGCGGCGGATGAGGTCGTCGGGATCGGCGTAGCTGCCGCCCTGGGCCATGTGCAGCACGCCGTCGGCGGCTTCGGCACCGCGGCGCAGGCTGTCGAGGTCGTCGAGCGACCCCCGGTGCGGTGTCGCGCCGAGCGATTCCAGCCGCGCGGCGGAGGCGTCCGAACGAGCCAGCCCGGTGACCGAGTGTCCGGCCCGGACCAGCTCGGCGACGACGGCGGGACCGGTCTGGCCCGAGCCGCCCGTGACGAAGACATGCATGAAAGGCTCCTTAGTGTCAGTCACTGACTCTACGCGTAGCGACAGTGACTGACGCAATGTGGCGTCAGTCACTGCCGCAAAAGCCGGGTAGGCTCGGGACGTGCCACGGAGCGGAGCAGAAGCGCGCAGCCGCCTCAAACAGGCGGCGCTGGAGCTGTACCGGGAAAACGGGTTCGACAAGACGACCACCGCGGAGATCGCCGCCCGGGCAGGCGTCACCGAGCGCACGTTCTTCCGGCACTTCCCGGACAAACGCGAGGTGCTCTTCGACGGCGAAGCCGACCTGCGCGAGGACCTCACCCAGTCGGTCGCCGATGCCCCAGACGGCCTTGCGCCGCTGGAAATCCTGCTGCGCGCCTTCACGAAGGCCGGGCGGATCATGGAGCGCAACCTGCCGTTCGCCGAGCCGCGCCGCGATTTGATCGCCGCGACGCCGACGCTGCGCGAACGCAACCTCGCCAAGGCGGCGACCATCGCCGAAGCACTCGCGGAAGCCTTGCGGCAGCGCGGAGTCGAGGACCGGCTGGCGCGGCTGGCGGCACATGCCGGATGGGCGACGTTCCATCACGCCACGCAGGCGTGGATCAGCGATCCCTCAAGGAGTCTCGACGACTATCTGGCGGAGGCGTTCGCTGACCTGCACACGCTCGCCGAAGTCCACTCAGGACAGTAAAACGGCCCTCCCGCACCAGGCGGGAGGGCCGTGAAGAAATGCTCAGCGGCGCTTGGGTTTCCACACCACCAGCGAGGTGGTTTGCCGCAGCGGCACCAAATCCTTGCGATAGGACGCGTGCACCGCGGCGGCGGCTTGTTCGGCGGCCGCGTACGCGGCGGCGAGTTCTTCGGTCAGCTCGTGCACCCGGGACTGCAGCGCGTCGACCTGGTTCTCCAGTTCGATGATGCGCTTGATCCCGGACAGGTTGACCCCGTCCTCCTGCGAGAGGCGCTGGACCTCGCGCAGCAGGGCGATGTCGCGCAGCGAGTAGCGCCGCCCGCCGCCGGCGGTGCGGCCCGGCGAGACCAGGCCGTGCCGGTCGTAGGAGCGCAGCGTCTGCGCGTGCAGCCCGGAAAGCTGGGCCGCCACCGAAATCACGAACACCGGGGTGTCCTCGTCCGCGCCGTGCGGGAGTCCCGGATTACCGCCGAACATCACCCTCACCTGCCTTCGAGCAACTCGGTGATCTCAGGCCGCGGGTCGTGGCCCTTCATCGCCTCGGCGTAGGCCTCGAGTGCCGACCGCGCCGCATCGTCGAGCTTCGCCGGGACCGCCGCCTCCAGGGTGACCAGCAGGTCGCCCTGCGCGCCGTCCCGCTTCTGAATGCCCTTTCCGCGCACTCGCAACACTCGTCCGCTCGCGGTACCCGCGGGCACCTTGAGCGACACCTTGCCTTCGAGCGTCGGCACCGTGACCGTGGTGCCCAGCGCGAGTTCGGTGAAGTCCACCGGCACGGTGAGCGTGAGGTTGAGGTCCTTGCGCCCGAACAGCTTGTGCGGGGCCACGTGCACGCGCACGTACAGGTCGCCCGCCTGCGCGCCGCCCCGGCCGGGTTCGCCCTGGCCCGCCAGCCGGATCCGCTGGTCGTCCTTCACGCCCGGCGGGATGCGCACGGTGAGCGTGCGGGTGCGGGTGCTGACGCCCTCGCCGCCGCACTCCGGGCACGGGTCGTCGATGATCTTGCCCCGGCCGCGGCAGTCCTGGCACGGCTCGGAGAACGCGAACGCGCCCTGGCTCCGGCTGACCAGCCCGGACCCGCTGCAGGTCGGGCAGACCCGCGGCGAGGTGCCCGGCTTCGCGCCGTTGCCGCCGCAGGTGGAACAGGTGGCCGGGCTCGACAGCCGCAACGGCAGCGTCGCGCCCTTGACCGACTCGAGGAAATCGATCCGCACGTCGGTCTCGACGTCCGCGCCGCGCTGCGGCCGGTTCGCCGTGGCACCCGCCGCGCCGCCCCGGCCGCGGCCGAAAATGCCGCCCAGGATGTCGCCGAGCCCGCCGAAACCGCCCTGCTGACCCTGTGCGCCCGCCTGATTGAACAGGTCGCTCATGTCGAACCCGCCGGCGCCGCCGCCACCGGGGAAGCCGCCGAATCCGCCCGCGCCGCCGGAGCCGAAGAGCGTGCGCGCCTCGTCATACTCCTTGCGCTTGGCCGGGTCGGACAGCACGCCGTACGCCTCGGACACGGCCTTGAACTTGTTCTCGGCCGCGGTGTTGCCCGCGTTGGCGTCCGGGTGGTTTTCCTTGGCCAGCTTGCGGTAGGCCTTCTTGATCTCGTCCGCGGTCGCGTCGGAGGAGACACCCAGCTCTTTGTAGAAGTCCTTGCCGATCCACTCCCGAGCACTCATCGGGTGTCTCCTCCTTTCGCTGCAAACCGATTGTTACTGCTGGCCGGACTCATCGACCGAACCGTCGAGCGGCAGTTCGCCGCCGACCGGCGGATCGACCGGCTGCCCCGCCGGGGCTTCGCCGGGCTCGTGGTCGGTCACGCCGACCAGAGCCGCGCGCAGCACCCGCTCGCCGAAGCGGTAGCCGCGACGCATCACCAGGGTGACCGTCGGGCCCTTCACGTCCGGGGACGTGGCGTGCTGCACGGCCTCGTGGATGCTCGGGTCGAACTCTTCGCCCTCGGCCCCGAACGCTTCCAGGCCGGACCGCTCCAGGCTGGAGACCAGCTTGTCGGCCACCGCCTTGAACGCGCCGGTGAGGTCGCCGTGCTGCTCCGCGCGCTGGAGGTCGTCCAGCAGCGGCAGCAGATCGCCGACCACGGACGCCTTCGCGCCCTGCACCACGGCCTCGCGGTCGCGGTCGACCCGCTTGCGGTAGTTCGCGTACTCCGCCTGCAACCGCTGCAGGTCGGCAGTGCGCTCGGACAGTTGCTTTTCGACGTCCGAGGCGGCCGGAACGGCTTCGTCCACGGAATCGCCCAGCGAGGGGCCCGCGTGCTGCACGGGCTCCTCACCGGCCGGAGTTTCCTCCGCGGCGGGCGGGCGGACCTCGCCGGTCTGCGGGTCCACCCGTCGCCGATCCCGCACGACTACCGGTTCCTCGGGGCCAGGACCCTCGGTCTCGGAGTGGCGGGGGGTCACTTCTTCTCGTCCTCTTCCACGATCTCGGCGTCGACCACGTCGTCCGCCTTCGACTTCGGAGCGTCGCCCGCGGCACCGGCCGCGCCCCCGGCACCCGGAGCGCCCTCGGCGCCGGCCGCGCCCGCGTTCGCGTACAGCGCGCTGCCCATCTCCTGCGAAGCGGTGTTCAGCTTCTCGATGGACTCGCGGATCTTGGCCGAGTCGGTGCCCTTGAGCGCCTCGTTCGCCTCGTCGATCGCGGTCTTGACCTTGCCCTTGAGGTCCTCGGGCAGCTTGTCGTCGTTGTCCTTGACGAACTTCTCGGTCTGGTAGACCAGCGTCTCCGCCTGGTTGCGGGTCTCCGCTTCCTCACGGCGCTTCTTGTCTTCCTCGGCGTGCGCCTCGGCGTCCTTGACCATGCGCTCGATGTCGTCCTTCGGCAGCGCGGAGCCGCCGGTGATCGTCATCGACTGCTCCTTGTTCGTGCCGAGGTCCTTCGCGGTCACGTGCACGATGCCGTTGGCGTCGATGTCGAAGGTGACCTCGATCTGCGGCACGCCGCGCGGGGCCGGCGGGAGACCGGTCAGCTCGAACATGCCGAGCTTCTTGTTCGCCGCGGCGATTTCGCGCTCGCCCTGGAACACCTGGATCTGCACCGACGGCTGGTTGTCGTCCGCCGTCGAGAAGATCTCGGACCGCTTGGTCGGGATCGTGGTGTTGCGCTCGATCAGCTTGGTGAAGACGCCGCCCTTGGTCTCGATGCCCAGCGACAGCGGGGTCACGTCGAGCAGCAGGACGTCCTTGACCTCGCCCTTGAGCACGCCCGCCTGCAGCGCGGCGCCCACGGCGACGACCTCGTCCGGGTTCACGCCCTTGTTCGGCTCGCGGCCGCCGGTCAGCTCCTTGACCAACTCGGACACCGCCGGCATGCGGGTGGAACCGCCGACGAGGACCACGTGGTCGATGTCGCCGACCGCGATGCCCGCGTCCCGGATGACGTTGTTGAACGGCTGCCGGGTGCGCTCCAGCAGGTCCGAGGTGATCTTCTGGAACTCGGCGCGCGACAGCGTCTCGTCGAGGAACAGCGGGTTCTTGTCCGCGTCCACCGTGATGTAGGGCAGGTTGATGCTGGCGGAGTTGGAGCTGGACAGCTCGATCTTCGCCTTCTCGGCCGCCTCGCGGATGCGCTGCAGCGCCATCTTGTCCTTGGTCAGGTCAATGCCGTTGGCGGCCTTGAACTTGTCGACCAGCCAGGTGACGATGCGCTCGTCCCAGTCGTCGCCGCCGAGGTGGTTGTCACCGGAGGTCGCGCGGACCTCGACGACGCCCTCGCCGATCTCCAGCAGGGACACGTCGAACGTGCCGCCGCCGAGGTCGAAGACCAGGATGGTCTGTTCCTTCTCGCCCTTGTCCAGGCCGTAGGCCAGCGCGGCCGCGGTCGGCTCGTTCACGATCCGGAGCACGTTCAGGCCCGCGATCTGGCCGGCCTCCTTGGTGGCCTGCCGCTGCGCGTCCTCGAAGTAGGCCGGGACGGTGATCACCGCGTCGGTGATCTCCTCGCCCAGGTACGCCTCCGCGTCGCGCTTGAGCTTCATCAGCACGCGCGCGCTGATCTCCTGCGGCGTGTAGGCCTTGCCGTCGATCTCGGTCTTCCAGTCGGTGCCGATGTGCCGCTTCACGGACCGGATCGTGCGGTCGACGTTCGTGACGGCCTGGTTCTTCGCCGGCTGGCCGGTGAGCACTTCGCCGTTCTTGGCGAAGGCGACGATGGACGGGGTGGTACGGGAGCCTTCCGAGTTGGCGATGACCGTCGGCTCGCCGCCCTCAAGGACGGCGACGACCGAGTTGGTCGTGCCGAGGTCGATGCCGACCGCTCGCGCCATGGTGCTTCCTCTCGTGTTCTGGACTGGGTTGCTGCTATGTTCGTGACCTGCGGTTTCGAGGCACTCTTGAGTACCTTCTTAGCAGGTTCTCGAGGTCTCGCGCACGGCCCGGTTTTCCAGACTTGAGCCGACCGCGCTCAACCTTGCTATCAGGATAACGGCGGACCCCCCGGTCTTGTTCCCGGGTTCACCCGCAGAATTCGCCCCGCGGCGGTGTGACGCCACTCACCAGGTACCTGACCTCGGCCCGCCGCACGCACTCGGAGTTGAGCAGCCCGGTGTGGCCGTCGCCGAGGTAGGTGAGCAGCGCCGATCCGTCGATGCTCGCGGCGAGCCCGCGGGCCCACGGCAACGGCGTCGCCGGGTCGTGCGCACCGCCCACGACGAGGATCGGCGGGGCTCCGCGCACCGGATGCGGCTGCGGCGGGTTTTGCGCGGGAAGCGGCCAGCCGGTGCAGCCCGCGGAGAGGTCCCAGTACTCGCTGTAGCGCCAGCTGTGCGGGGCGACCGCGCGGATCACCCCGGCTGTCGCGCGCAGGTCCGCCCATCCGGTGAACGGCGACGGGAAGTCCTGGCAGCCGATCGAGCGGTACGCGCCGTAGGTCTCGCTCGCGAACGACGCGTGCTGGGCGAGCGTGCTCGCGTCCGAGTCCGCCAGAGCGCGGCTCAGCTCGGGCCACTCGGCGGGGAGATAGAGGTAGCCGTACGCACCGGAAGCCAGTTCCTCGCCGGTTGCCTTGCGGCCCAACGCTTTCGCGTACGCACCGTGGGTGACGAGGTCGTCGTAGCGGGCGAGCGCGTTCTTTCCGTGCAGCGCGCAGTCCGTCGAACGGTCGCACCACCCGGCGAACCGCCGCAAGGCGTCCTCGGTGGCGGCGGCCTCCTCGACCATCGCCTGCCGCATCGGCCGGGCATGGTCGATCGCGCCGTCGAGCACCATCGTGCGCACCCGGTCCGGATGCTTCGACGCGTAGACCGCGCCCAGTTCGGTGCCGTACGAGACGCCGAGCCAGGAGATCTTCTCCTCGCCGAGTGCGCCGCGGATCGCGTCGATGTCCTCGGCGGCGCTTTGGGTGTCGACGTGCCCGAGCATCGGGCCGGTCTTGGCGAGACAGTCCTCGCCGGCCGCGCGGTTGTGCGCGACGAAGGCGTCGTACTGCTGCTTGGTGGCCGGGAAGAGACCGATCTTCGGGTCGTGCAGCTTCGCCGGGTCACAGCTGATCTTCGGGTCGCTGAACCACACGCCGCGCGGGTCGAAGCCGATGATGTCGAAGCGGTCCCGCAGCGGTTTCCGCGCCGAGCCGATGACCTTGGGGTCGAGTCCGCCGAAGCGCACGAAGCCGACCCCGGACCCGCCCGGCCCGCCAGGGTTGACCAGCAGCGATCCGATCCGGTGCTGCTGGTCCGCCGCGGGCAGTCGGGTGAGTGGGATGTGCGCCGTGCCGGTTTCCGGATGGGCGCGGTCGATGGGCACTTCGACCTGACTGCATTGCGCGGTCGGCTCCTGCTCAGTCCCGCACGGTGTCCAGGTCAACGCCGGAGTCGGTGCGCTGACCAGCGGAAGCAGGGTCAGCACGGCGGCGGCCAGGTTCATGCCCGGCGCACCCGCGCCGTCCCGTCGTCGGCCGCGGTGCGGAGCACGACTGTCTCCGCGTTCCGGACGACCCCTTGCTGCACCGGGATTTCCACCACCGCGACCGGCGTCGTGGCCTGCGGTTCAGGCGAGTGGCCGACCGCCGCGGTGATCGCGAACGCCCCCACCGCGCCCGCCAGCACCGCGGCGAGCAGCCGCGTTTCGAGTTTGCGCATGATGTGTCTGTTCTCCCCTTCAGACGGCCTTGACGGTGACGCTGCCGCTGTCCGTGTTCAGTTCGAGCGTCTTCGCGTCCGGACCTGAGTTCTGTGGAATGTCGATGCTGCGGTGGCCGCTCTCGCTGTTGCCGGTGACCTGGTAGGACCCGGAGCGCGGCACGGACACCTCGACGCGGCCGGAGTCGGCCTGCGCCTTGACGTTGTTGGGCTGGGTCAGCGTGAGCTCGATCCGCCCGCTGCCCGCCGAGACGTCGACCGGCCCGTGCAGGCCGTCGCCCTCGATCCGGCCGGACTGGCTGTGCACCCGCACCTCGCCGACGTTGTGCAGTTCCGTCGAACCGCTGTCCAGCTGGAGCTTGACCAGCCCCGGAACGTCCTGCATCCGCGCCTGCCCGGAATCGGCGGTGACGTCGACGCTGCCGACGCCCGCGAAGTCCAGCGTGCCGGAGTCGGAGTTGCCCGTGACCGGAATGCCGGGCGGGACGATCAGCTCCATGTCGGCGGTGCAGTTGCGGCCGCAGTCGACGATGACGAGCTGGTCGCCCTCGACGCGGTAAGCGTCGCCGGGCGCGCCGCTGAAGTGGTAGCGGAGGGTCTGGTGCACGCGAGCCGCGCCGGGAGCCGTGCGGATGCGCACGTCGCCGGAGCCGTTCTCCAGCTTCACCCCGCGGATCTCCTGCGTCAGCGTCGCGTCCCGCGAAACCGTGGAACCGAACCCCCACCCGCCGAATCCGATCGCCACCCCAACGCCGATCACCGCGATGCCGGCCACTGCCAGAAGCGGGCGTGCCATGTCAGTTCCCCTCAGTACCACTCTCGGCTGTCTGGAGAGACGTTAGAAGGTGCGGGGCCCCGGGGACATCCGGTAAACCCCCCGAAACATCCCTGAGGCGGCGACCGGAGGGCCAGGGTCCTAACCTGGCGGCCGGAGAGCCCCGTTGATCAGGAGGAACCCATGCCCCAGCCGCCCAATCCGTACGACTACCTGCCGTCGGTTCCCTCGTTCACGCTGCGCAGCACGGACATCGCCGACGGCGAGACCCTGGCCCAGCCGCACCTGTCGGGCATCTTCGGCGCCGGCGGCGAGGACCGCTCGCCGCAACTGGCGTGGGAAGGCTTCCCGGAGGGCACCCGCAGCTTCGCGGTGACGGTGTACGACCCGGACGCCCCGACTGCCAGCGGGTTCTGGCACTGGGCCGTGTTCAACATCCCGGCTTCGGTGACTTCGCTGGAGGCCGGGGCCGGCGACTCCGCGGGGTCGGGACTGCCCTCTTCGGCGGTCACGCTTAAGGGTGACGGCGGGGTTCGGCAGTACCTGGGCGCCGCGCCGCCTCCCGGACACGGGCCGCACCGGTACTTCTTCGTGGTGCACGCGCTGGACGTGGAGACGTTGGAGGTGCCGGAGGACGCTACGCCCGCGTTCCTGGGGTTCAACATGTTCGGGCACACACTGGGGCGGGCCACGTTGGTGCCGGTTTACGAGAACAAGGGCTGAGGTGTCCGGGGTCGCGGTTGCGGCTGAGCAACCGCGACCCGACGTGGTTGGCGCGGTCGTCCTGAACGCCGAGGGACGCGCGTTCGTCCAGCTCCGCAGCGCGGACCGCGAGCTCTACCCGAACACGTGGGACGTCGTGGGCGGGAAGGTCGAGAACGGCGAGACGCCGAGGGAAGCGCTGGCGCGCGAGGTCGCCGAGGAAACCGGATGGCGGCTGCGCCGAATCGTCCGAGACCTCGGCATCTTCCGCTGGCCGGACAACGACGGCGTCGAGCGAACCGGTGCCTACTTCGTGATCGAGGTGGACGGGGACCTGGCCCGGCCGGTCCTGGAATGGGAGAAGCACCCGCGCTACACCTGGGCCGGGGTCGAGGACCTGGACATGCTGTGCGAGAACTGCGCGCCGGACGACACCTTGATCAGGGACGTCGTCGCCCGCGCACTGTCCTCAGTGGACTGATCAGTGGACCCCCTCGCGTTCGAGGTACCGCCCGTCCGCGTGCTCCGCGAACCCGAACTTCCGGTACAGCTCGTGCGCGTCCGACGTGTGCAGCATCCAACGGAAGTTCGCCCCCGGCCCGTGGTCGATCATCTCCCGCACGATCTCCTTGCCCAGCCCCGCGCCGCGCGCGTCCGCCACGATGAACACATCGGACAGGTAAGCCATCGCGACCCCGTCCGAGAACGCCCGCGCGAAGCCCACCTGCCGCCCGCTCGCTGACTCGTACGCCCCGACCACTCGCCAAGCGGTCCGTACCTGCTGCTCCACGTGTTCCCGGGTCCGCCAGCGAGACCAGTACGCCTCGGCGGACAGGAACTCCCACACGACGTCGAGGTCCACTCGCGCGACGTCGTCGTCCAGTTCGTAAGCACCCACAGTCCTCATGGCCGCAACATAATCAGCGGCGTCAAGCGGGTTTGAGCAGGTAATCCACCACCGGACGCAGCTCCTCCGCGGACGGCGGCTCGTCGTCGATCAGCCCCTGGATCAGCAGCCCGTCGATACCCGCGAGAAACACCCGGAACGCGACCTCGTCGTCATGCCGGACCATCGACGTCAACACATCCAGCCACCGCCGCGCCGCCGGGCGCAGCTCGGGTTTGCGCGCGGCCAGCAGATACAGCTCGTACTCCGCCATCGTGCGCCCACGCCGCGGCCCCAGCGCCTCCGCGAGCAGGCCAGCCACCTCTTCGGCACCGCGGCTGCCGCGCGACCGGGCGCGGTCGATCATCCAGTACACCTCGGTCGCCATGTCGCGCGCGCACGAGATGAGCGTCGCTACGAGCAGGTCGTCCAGCGAGGAGAAGTGATAGGTCGTGGACGTCGTCGGCACGCCCGCTTCAGCGGCGACCGTGCGGTGCGTGACCCCGGCGACGCCGTCGCGTTCGATCACTCGCAGGGTCGCCTCGATGATCTCCGTCCGGCGCTTCTCGCCGCGCGCCTTGCGGCCGTCCGTCTGGATTTTCACGACTGGCTCCCGACCTCGATGAGCACCACCCCGCCGACCACGAGCACCAGCCCGGAGATCATCGCGAGGTTGATCGGCTCCTTCAAGAACAGCACGCCGACCAGCGCGACCAGCGCCACGCCCGCCGCAGCCCAGATCGCGTAGGCCACCCCGATGGGCAGCCCGAGCTTCAGCACCCGCGACAGCGCGAAGAACGCCAGCCCGTACCCGACGACCACCAGGATCGACGGCGTCAGCTTGGAAAAGCCCTCGGAGAGTTTGAGCGAAATCGTGGCGGTCACTTCTGCGGCGATGGCCAAAGCGAGGTACAAGTAAGCACCCATAGCTCAACAAAGTACCTGAACGATCGTCCCACTTGCTAGCGAGGCGTGCACCACATCGGTGGGACTTGGGACCGTCGGACCGGTTACCCATCAGTAAGAAGCGTTACCCTGCTCGGCACCGGCGCGCTCGCGCGGCGGCACCACCACAACGGACGAAAGGCACCCGACGATGGGCGCTGTACAGCTGACGCTCGGGGGGATTTCCGTCCTCCTGGGCATCGTCGCCTGGGGAATGTTCATCGCGACCATTGCCCGCTTCGTGCGGGTGATCAAGCTCGGCCAGCCGGACGCCACCCGCAACGGCCCGTTCATGGCGCGCTTGATGACCCTCATCAAAGAGTTCGCGGCGCACACCCGCATGGCGAAGTTCCGCCAGGTCGCCCCGTGGCACTGGCTGGTCATGTGGGGCTTCCTGATCGGGTCGCTCGCGCTCTTCGAGGCCTACGGCGAGGTGTTCGTCCCGACCTGGGGCTGGCCGATCCTCGAGGACTGGTCGCTGTGGAGCCTCCTGATGGAGCTGCTCGGCGTCGGCACGGTCGTCGGCGGCGTCGCGCTCGCGATCATCCGGCAGCTGAACCACCCGCGCCGGGCCGACCGGCTGTCGCGCTTCGCCGGCTCGAACTTCAAGTGGGCCTACTTCGTCGAGGCCGTGGTGATCGTCGAGGGCATCGGCATCATCGGCGTGCGCGCGGGCAAGGCCGCGATGCACGTCCACGAGACGCCGACCTGGGCCGCTTTCGTCTCGAACCCGCTCAGCGAACTGCTGCCCTCGAGCGCGGCGCTGGTGTCGGTGTTCGCCTTCATCAAGCTGATGAGCGCCACGGTCTGGCTGATCGTCGTGGCCCGCACGATGACCATGGGCATCGCCTGGCACCGGTTCAGCGCGTTCTTCAACATCTACTTCAAGCGCGAGGCGGACGGCGGCGTCGCACTCGGCAAGGTCAAGCCGATGATGAGCAAGGGCAAGGTGCTCGACCTCGAAGAGGCGGACCCGGACGAGGACACCTTCGGCGTCGGCGCGATCGAGGACTTCAGCTGGAAGGGCTGGCTGGACTTCTCCACCTGCACCGAATGCGGCCGTTGCCAGTCGCAGTGCCCGGCGTGGAACACCGGCAAGCCGTTGTCGCCGAAGCTGCTCATCACGCAGCTTCGCGACCACGCCTACGCGAAGGCGCCGTACCTGCTCGCGGGCGGCAAGCGCGACATGGCGGGCGACGAGGTCGGCCTGTCCGGCGACAACATGTACGCGGGCATCGACGTCCTCGCGATCGCTGAGTCGCAGAAGGCGCTCGTCGGCGACGACGGCGGCGTCATCGACCCGGACGTCCTGTGGTCCTGCACCTCCTGCGGTGCTTGCGTCGAGCAGTGCCCGGTCGACATCGAGCACGTCGACCACATCGTGGACATGCGCCGCTACCAGGTGATGATCGAGTCGTCGTTCCCCACGGAGCTGAACGGCATGTTCAAGAACCTGGAGAACAAGGGCAACCCGTGGGGCCAGAACGCCAAGGACCGGCTGCAGTGGACGGAAGACCTCGACTTCGAGGTCCCGGTCTTCGACGGCGACCTCGGCGACGCGGAGTACCTGTTCTGGGTCGGCTGCGCCGGCGCGTTCGAGGACCGCGCGAAGAAGACCACGCGGGCCGTCGCGGAACTGCTGCACATCGCGGGCGTCAAGTACACCGTGCTCGGCTCGGAGGAGTCCTGCACCGGTGACCCGGCTCGCCGCGCGGGCAACGAGTTCCTGTTCCAGATGCTGGCGCAGCAGAACGTCGAGGTGCTGAACTCGGTGTTCGAGGGCCGGGAACGCAAGGCGCGCAAGGTGGTCGTCACCTGTGCGCACTGCTTCAACACCCTCGCCAACGAGTACCCGGAGCTGGGCGGCCAGTTCGACGTCGTGCACCACACGCAGTTGCTGAACCGCCTGGTGCGGGAGAAGCACCTGACGCCGGTCGCGCCGGTCGCCGAGGACGTCACCTACCACGACCCCTGCTACCTGGGCCGGCACAACAAGGTCTACGACGCTCCCCGCGAGCTCGTCGGCGCGTCCGGTGCGCAGCTGCGCGAAATGCCGCGGCACGGCGACCGCTCGATGTGCTGCGGCGCGGGCGGCGCGCGGATGTGGATGGAAGAGAAGATCGGCAAGCGGATCAACGTCGAGCGCGTGGACGAGGCGCTCGGCACCGCTCCGTCGAAGATCGCCACCGGCTGCCCGTTCTGCCGCGTGATGCTCACCGACGGCGTCACCTCGCGCCAGAGCGACGGCATGGCGAGCGAAAAGGTCGAGGTCGTGGACGTCGCGCAGCTGCTGCTCACCGCGGTGAAGCGCAAGCCGGAGCCGGCGCTGGTCGCCTCGGGCGCGCCGTCGCTGGACGAATCGGACGCGGAGCTGTCCGCCAAGCCGGACGTCCCGACCGACGAGAAGCCGACCGGAACACCGTTGCCCGAGGGCGACGACTGAGGTTCTCGCTGACAAACGGCCCCTGGCATCCGCGGATGTCAGGGGCCGTTTCGTTGCCGGGACGTACTGCTGGGTCGGGTTGCTGCCCGCCGTCCGCGGGTTTCGCCGCGACGGTCGAACAGTCGGTACTGGTCGTGGGCACGCTCGCCCTCGTCGTGGCTGCTTGCAGCAGGCGGCCTACCCCGCAGTGCCGTTAGTCTTTCCGGCGTGAGCGACGAACCGGAGGGCGGCGGCGAAAGCACTCTCACCGTGGTGCTGGCCGGTGGGGTGAACCTGGCGATCGCGGTGCTGAAGCTCGTCGCGGGCATCATCACCGGATCGGGCGCGATGCTGTCCGAGGCCGCGCATTCGGTCGCCGACACCATCACCGAGGTGCTGCTGCTCACCGCGTTGAAACGGTCCGAGCGACCGGCCGATCGCCGCCATCCGTTCGGGTACGGCAAGGAGCGGTACTTCTGGTCGCTCCTGGCCGCGGTGTCGATCTTCGCTTCCGGTGCGGTTTTCGCGCTGTACGAAGGATTCACCACCGTTTTCGGAGAAGGCGCGGAGCAGACGAAACCGATCGTCGGCTACATCGTGCTGGCGCTCGCTTTCGCGCTCGAATCGGTGTCATGGGCACAGGCGGTCCGCCAGGTCCGGCGCGACGCGAAAGCCGAGCAGCGACCGTTCTTCGCCTACCTGCGGATGATCGACGACCCGGCGCCCAAGACGGTGCTCTTCGAGGACTCGGCGGCGCTGGTCGGTCTGCTGCTCGCGTTCGCCGGGATCGGACTGCACCAGCTGACCGGCTCGGACGTGTGGGACGGCATCGCGTCGATCCTCATCGGCGTGCTGCTCGCGTGCGTCGCGTACCTGCTCGGCAGCACGAACCGCGGTCTGCTGGTCGGCAGGCAGGCGGATCCGCGCCTGGTCCGCGGCATCCGGGATCATCTCGGGGCCGCACCGGAAATCGACGCGCTGGTGGATCTGCAGACCATGCTGATGGGCACCGACCACGTCCTGGTGTGCGCCCGCGTGGACTTCGACGACGCTCTCGGTGCCGCCGACCTGGAACGCGCGTGCGTGCGGATGGCCGACGAACTGAGCGAGCGGTTCCCGGACGTCGCGGAGGTGTTCATCGAACCCGTGCCGCGGACTGATCCGAAGCTGCGCGCGACGGTGCTGGCCCGGTACGGCGTGCCGCCGCGACCGAATCAGTAGCCGAAGTCCTGCGTCCAGTACCAGCCGTCGGTCGTGACGCCGACGCCCAGCTTCTTCAGCGAGCAGTTGAGGATGTTCTTGCGGTGTCCGCTGGAGTTCATCCACATCCGCATCACCTGGTCCGCGCTGGTCGCACCCTTCGCGATGTTCTCCGCCCCCGGTTTGGGATATCCCGCGGCGGTGATGCGGTCGGCGAAGCTCTCGCCTTCCGGGGTGTCGTGGGAGAAGTAGTCACGCTGGGACATGTCGTCGCTGTGTCCCTGCGCCGCCTGGTCGAGATGGGGTTCCTCGGCCACCGGATCGCAGCCCGCCTTGTCCCGCTCGTCGTTGACCAGTGCGATGACCTGGCCCGCCAGCGTCGGCGCGCTGCGCGGCTTGGGTGCCGGCTTCGCGCTGCTGCTCGTCGGAGTGTCCTCTTTGGACTCCTCGGCCGGCGGCGGCGGGGGCGGCGCGGGAGTGGCCGAGGTCGATGGCGGTGCCGTAGTCGCGGGCGCGCTGCTGCTCGGTGTCGCCGACGTGGAAGACGCTGGCGACACCGCGAACGGTCTCAGGGCGCCCGAGGACAACCCGCCGTCGCGAGTTTCCGGGACAGCGACGCTCAGTGTGTCGAGGTGCCCGGAGCGCAGCGCGAACGTCCCGCCAGCTGCTCCGAGCCCCCCAAAGAGAACACTGAGAGTCACACTTACGACCCGGACGCGCACACTAATGGAGGACACAGCCGCGGAAACTATCACGAACTGATTACGATGGTTACCTCCAAATGGCGCAGCGGCCGGAGACCCACTACCCAGCGTCGAGAACCTCGACGTACCCGTCCGTCCCGTTGACGCGGATCCGTTGTCCGTCCTTGATCAGCTTCGTGGCGTTCTGCACCCCGACGACCGCGGGCAGGCCGTACTCCCGCGCGATCACCGCGCCGTGCGTCATCTGGCCGCCGACCTCGGTCACCAGGCCGGTGATCGCCACGAACAGCGGGGACCAGCTCGGATCCGTGTACGCCGTGACGAGGATGTCGCCCGGTTCGAGATCGGCGTCGCCGAGATCCAGGATGACGCGGGCACGTCCCTCGATCGTCCCGGCGGACACCGGCAGCCCGCCCAACGCGCCTTCGGGCAGGTCGTCGCGGCGGTAGCTGCCGGAAACGGCCTCGCCGTCCGAGGTGAGCACGCGGGGCGGCGTCATCGATTCGTAGGACCGGAACGCTTCCTTGCGCTGCTGGATCAGCTCGCCGTCGACCTCGCTCGTCCGCACGACCTCCTGGAATTCCTGCAGGCGCAAGAAAAAGAGGTCCTCCGGCTCGTCGAGCACGCCGGCCCGCACCAGCCGCTCGGCCTCGCCCAGCAGAGCTTCCTTGTACACGAAATAGCGGCTGATCATGCCGTACTTCGGGTACTCGCGGTACCCGGTGAACGTGCGGACGCGCTCGATCATCCGCTCGGTTTCCTCGGCCTTCGCCGCGCCGTCCGGCAAGGCGCGCAACCGTTCCAGGACCTCCTGCGCCTTGTCCAGCGCTTCCTGACGGCCCTGTTCGAAGCGGCGCTGCCCGGCCCCCGGCTCGAAGTTTTTGATGTTGGACAACAACATCGGCACCAGCGCGACCGGCTGTTCGCTCCACCGCGGCCGGGTAATGTCGATCTCGCCGACGCAGCGCATCCCGTACTTGTCGAGGTACCCCTGGATCGCGGCGCGCGATTCCTCCCCGCCGGCCAGCCTCGGCAGTTCGTCCAGGAACCCGTTGTCCTCGACGTCCTGCAGGAACGCGACGACCTCGGGATGGGCGCGGAGCACGTCGGCGACGTCAAGGAGCGCCAGCCCCATCTCCGCGGTGACGTTGTGCGGGACGGATTGGGTGAGCGTGTCGGCGACATTCTTTTCGCCAAGCCACTCTTGAAGGTGGTCATTCAGCCACCAGGTCGCCTGCATCGCCGCGGTGAACACCTGGTGGCTGCGCCGGTCGAAGAGAATCCGGCGCATTTCCTCGACGTCCTCGAAAATGAAGTCGAGCAGTTCACTGCCGGACTTCGCGGCGATTTCTCGCTGCAGCTTGGCGATGGAGGCCTCGCTGTGCTGGATCAGCTCGGTGACGACGGCCGGATCGGTTTCGATGGTGGCCGGTGCGGCGCCGGGGATCTGCTCGCCGGGTCCGTCGTCGTCGGACAGCGGGAGGAAGCCCTCGCGGGAAAGGACGGTCTCCAGCGCGTCCGCCATCAGCGGATCGGATTTCCCCACCACCGCGAGGAAACTGGCGCGGCTCTTGGGCACCGACAGCAGTGCGGTGGCGTCCGCGAACAGCCGCCCGCCCGCCTCGGCCATCGGACGCGGGGTCGTCAGCTGCCAGACCGACAGGCCCAGCGGCTTCATCGCGTCGGTCATCATCTGCTGGTGGCCGACGGAGAGGTAGACGTGGTTTCCCTCGTCGGCGGCCGCCGGGAGCGGGAACAGCGTGGTGATCGGGCGGCTCTGCACGATCTGGAACTCGTCGTCGGCCAGGCACCATTCGATGTCCTGCGGGCGGCCGAAATGCGCCTCGATCGTGCGGCCGAGTGCCACCAGCCGCAGGACCTGGTCGTCAGTCAGCGCGGCCTGTTCCTGCTGGTCCGCGTCGATCACCTGCTCTTCAGTGCCGCCGCCCTCGACGGCCAGGATGGCGCGTTGCTTGGCGGAGATCGCCTTGTCGACGATCGCGCCGTCGCGCACCTGGTAGTTGTCGGCGTTGACCAGGCCGGAAACCAGCGCCTCGCCGAGGCCGAAGCTGGCCTCCACGACGGCGGTCTTCCGATTGGACGTGACCGGGTCGGCGGTGAAGAGCACCCCAGCCGCCTGCGGGAACACCATCTGCTGCACGACCACGGCCATGTGGACTTTCCGGTGGTCAAAGCCGTTGCGCAGCCGGTAGGTCACCGCGCGTTCGGTGAACAGCGACGCCCAGCACCGGCTGATGTGCCGCAGGACCGCCTCCGCGCCAAGGACATTGAGGTAGGTGTCCTGCTGACCGGCGAAGGACGCGCCCGGAAGGTCCTCCGCGGTCGCGCTCGACCGGACCGCGTAGGCGCGTCCGTCCACCAGCGCGTCGGTGATCTCCTTCGCCAGATCGTCCGGGATCGCGATCGCTTCCAGCGCCTGCCGGACCTCGGCGCTGCCCTCGCTGATCGCGTCCCGGTCGTCCGGGTTCAGGTTCGCCAACCGGTCCAGCGGCGCGGCCAGTTCCGGCGCGTTCTCGACGATCCGCTCGAACGCTTCGGTCGTCACGCAAAAACCGGGCGGCACCCGGACCCCGTCGATCCGCGCGAGTTCGCCCAGATGCGCGCCCTTGCCCCCGACGATCGCGACCTGCTCCCGGTCGATCTGCCCGAGACCGAGCACGTAGCTGCCCATTCGTTCGTTTCCCCCGTCTGTGGTCGTTCCCGGCTTTCGCTCGCCGCCGAGCGGAAGCCGGATCGGCTGGAGATTCTGCGGTACCACCCGGGTCTTGCGGCAAGCCCCCCGATGCGTTATAAGTTAAATACGGCAGGGAGAGATGTTCTTCGCTGCCTTTTCTTTTGCCCGCCTCAGGGGCTCACCTTCGTCGTCGTGGTGGCTTCCTTGGTCACCGGGCGTCCGGTCTGATCCGTCGCGGTCGCGGTCGCGGTGGTCGTCGTGGTGACGTCCGCGCGAGCCGAAAGCGTGCAGGCGCGGGTGACCTGTTCGCCAGGGGCCAGCTGGGTGACGGTGAACGAGCAGACCGGGTCCGCGGCGCGAACGGTCACGTCGTGCAAGAGCGCGTCGCCGGTATTGCGGAGGGTGCTCACATAGGTCACCGGGTCACCCGGCCGGATCGGTTGGTCCAGGTGATCGCGGCGCAGGTCCAACGCCGGGTGAAGCACCGCGAAGTCGGCTTTCCCGGTCGCGGTCACCGGCGGGCCCCACGGGGCGGCCGCGGTCGCGGTGAGCGGGGCGGCGCTTGCCGGTGCCACGCACTGGTAGCGCTGGGTTCCGCCGACCGGCAGCTCGGCGAAGGCGTGCGCACAGGCAGGGTCGCCGGCCACCCGGACGTCGTGCAGCGGCTGGTCGCCGGTGTTGGTCACCACGACCTCGAACGGCACCGCGTCGTCGGCTCGATACGCGCTGCCCGGGGCGTATTTGGCGACGGACAGCGCAGGCTTCTTCACCTTGAACGACGCCTGGGCGGAAGCGCTCACCGTTCGCTGCGTCGGGTCGGTGCCGGTCACCTTCGCGGTGTTCGTGAACCCGGCCGCGCCCGCGGTGATCGAGCACTGGTACTCGACTTGAGCGTCCGGGGCCAGGCTCGGGATCTGGTGCGCGCAGGCCGGGGTGCGATCGTCCACAACGGACACCGCGGTCAGCGGGACGTCGCCGACGTTGCGGACCAGCAGCGAGAAGGTGACCTTGTCGCCCTGGCGCACCTCGTACGGCTGGGCGTCCTTCATGATCGCGAGTTCCGGGTGGATGACGTCGATCTTCGCCGAGCCGGACGCGGTGACCGGGCGGTTCGTGGGGTCGGTTCCGGAGAGGGTGGCGAGGACGGCGAAGTCGTCCGGTTTGGCGTTCACCGTGCACTGGTAGCTCTGTGCGGCACCGGGTTCGAGGCGGTCGAACTTCTTCGGGCACGCGGGATCAGTGCTGGTCACCGCGGTGAGCGGGACGTCGCCGGTGTTGGTGACGGAGACCGTCACGGTGAGAGTGTCGCCGACCCGCGCGACGGTCGGGTTCGCCGAGGTCAGCACGGTGAGCGCGGGATGGATCACGTCGATGTGCGCGTCGGCGGACGCGGTGAGCGGCGGGCCGACCGGCGGGGTGCCGGTGATGTGCGCGGTGCTGACCGCGTCGTCAGCGGGGGCGGGGATGGTGCAGTCGTAGGTTTTGTTCGCTTTCGGGGCGAGGGTGTCGAGGGCTTTCGCGCACGGGCCCTGGTCGGTGACCTTGACGGCGGTCAGCGGGGCGTCGCCGGTGTTGGTCGCGGTGATGGTGAAGGTGACCGGGTCACCGGCGCGGAAGGGGCCGCCGTGGACGGTCTTCGTCAACGACAATCCCGGGTGCACGACGGTGAACGCAGCGTCAGCGGTGGCGGTTACCGTGCCGCCGATCGGGTCTGCGGCGGTCACCTTCGCGGTGTTCGAGTAACCGTCGTGCCCAGCTTTCGTGGTGCAGGTGTAGTGCTGTTCTTCGCCAGCGGCCAGGGTGGGGAAGTCGCGGGTGCAGCCGGGGGTCTTTTCGTCCACAATGGACACCTTGGCCAGTGGCACGTCTCCGCTGTTGCGCACGGTGATGGTGAAGGTGACTTCGTCCCCCTCGCGCACCTGCGTCGGCGCGACAGTTTGGGTGAACTGGACGGCGGGGTGGATGACGTCGACGTGTGCGCTCGCGTTCGCGGTGACGGGGCGGCCGGACGGGTCGGTGCCGGTGACCGTCGCGTCGCTGGTGAGATCGTCAGTCGCGGGCCGGGTGCAGGTGTAGGTCTGCTTTGCCTGCGGGGCAAGGGTTCCCAGCCGCTTCGCGCATTCCGGGACACTCGGGTCAGCGACCTGGGTGTCGCGGAGTTCGGTGTCGCCGGCGTTTGTGACGGTCAGGGTGAACGTCGCGGGCCCACCCGGGCGCACGACGGTCGGCGTCACGCTCTGCGCGAGCGTGACGAGCGGGTGGATCACGTCGATTGCTGCCTCCGTCGCCGCCGTCACCGGCGTTCCGACCGGCGGTTTCGCGGTGACCTGCAGTGCTTCTGTCACGTCGGCACCCGGTGCGGTAGTGGTGCAGTCGAACGCCCAGTTAGCTCCGGGGGCGAGGGTGTCGTGCTGTTGTGCGCAGCCATCGGCACGGGCCATTGTCGTGACGGCCAGTCCGGTGAGCGGCACGTCGCCGGTGTTCGCCACGACGACATGAATTGCGATGGAGTCGTTTTCGCGGAACGGTCCACCTTGGACAGTCGCGGTCAAGGTGACTGCCGGATGCTGCACGGTGAACGACGCGCTCGCCTTTGCGGTGACCGGACGGCCGGTTGGATCGGTGCCGGTGACGGTCAGGTCGTTCGTGAAGCCCTGCGTTCCGGCGACCGTGGTGCAGGTGAAAGTCTGCTTTCCTTGTGCGGCAACAGTTCCGAGGGTTCGCGCGCATTCGGCGACCCGGTCGTCTGCCACGGTGACGTCGTGGAACTCGGCGTCGCCAGCGTTGCTTACCGTGACAGTAAAGGTGACACGGTCCCCCTCGCGCACCTGCGCGGGCGCGGCGGCGACGGAAGCTTCCAACGTCGGGTGAACCACATCGATCCGCGCCTCCGCGGTCGCGCGCTGTGTCGTTCCGAGCTGGTCTTTGCCAGTCGCGACAACGGTATTCGTCACGTCGTCCGCCGGAGCTAACTGTTCGCACTTATACGTCTCGACCGCATTGGGCGCCAACGTGCCGAACTTGCGGACACAACCGGGCACGCTGTCGTCGGCCACCGCGACGTCGTCGAGCGGCACGTCCCCGGCGTTGCGCACGGTGACAGCGAAAGTGACGCGGTCCCCTTCGCGCACCTGCGCGGGGGAGGCGGCAGCGGTGACCGCGAGGGCCGGATGGATCACCGTGACAGTGGCCGAGGACTTGGCCGTGACCGGTCGGCCGGTGGCGTCCGTACCCGTGGCGGTAACGCTGTTTGTGGTGGTGAGCGCGGGTTTCGCGGTGCAGGAGTAGGTCTGCTGGGTGCCCGGCGTCAGTACGCCGAAGGACCGCGAGCACTCCGGAGTCAGATCATCGGTGACGTCGACCGGGTTGAGCGGGCTGTCACCGGTGTTGCGCACGGTGATCTTCCAGGCGACCTGGTCCCCGCCGTGCACCACCGGCGGGACGGCTTCCTTGGAAACGGAGATCGCGGGCGTGATGAGGGGGACTTTCGCATCCGCGGTCGAGCTGACGACCTTGCCGAGCGGGTCGATGCCCTTCACGGCCGCGCGAGCTCCGTTCGGCAGCGGCACGGTTGCCGCGCAGGTGCCCACCGCCGATTGGCCCGGCGCAAGGGCTCCGATGGCGCGTGCGCACGAGGGGACCGCTGGGTCGGCGATGGTCACGTCGTGCAGCGGAACGTCGCCGGTGTTGATGGTCTTGAGCGTGAAGGTCGCCTGATCGCCGGCGCGGTAAGCCGGTTTGTCGACCTGTTGACTCAACTTCAGGGCCGGGCGGAGGACATCGACGTTGCTGCCCGCCGAAGCCGACACCTGCTCCCCGCCGGAGCCCACCCCAGTCACCTTGACCGTGGCGACAAACCCCTTCTCCGGCGCGGCGAACGTGCATTGATAACGCGCGCTGGCCCCCGGCGCGAGGGTGCCGATCTTCTTGCCGCACTGCGGGTTCCGCTCGTCCACGACGTCCACATCGGACACCGGGACGGACGCCGGGTTCGTCACGCTGACCGTGAACGTCACCTGGTCGCCCGCGTGTACCCGATGCGGTTCGGCGACCGCCGTGACCTGCAATTCCTGCGCCGGCCGGGGCGCCGCATACGCCGCGGGGGTCAGCAGAGTGGCCACCAGGCCGAGGACTAAGAGCAGACGTTTCCCGGCCGAAACCATGGGGGCAAGTTTTCCACCATCCGGTGACGCCGCGGCGATTTCTTACCCGGCAGTGGGATTACCTCACTCCGCTGAGCGATGAGTGAGACGCACGGTTGACTCGTGGGTGATCGCCGCCGCCTGATCGAGGAAACCGATCACCGTTTGGAGTTGCTCGTCGGAGTAGCCGGCCGCGACCGACTTCGTCGCGGCGACGATGTAGTCCCACAGCGGCGCGACGCGCTCGACGTTCGCCGGGTCGACCCGGACGAGGACTTTCCGCCGGTCGTCCGGATGCGGCATCCGGTTGACGACGCCCTTGCGCTCGAGCCGGTCGACCAGCGCGGTGACCGACGCGGGCGCGAGTCCGGCGTACTCGGCCAGCTCCTTCGGCGTGAGCGGACCGAGCCGGGCGAGGTAGTCGGTCACCTTGCTCTCGACCGGCGAAAGGCCGTTCTGCTCGGCGAGCGCGGTGTGGAACATGACCGTCTCGGTCGACAGCACCCGGGCACGAAGCAGCAGCTCAGCGACCAGATCCTCGCGTTCGCTTGACATGTCCCGGAGTCTAGCGGACTCTTTAGTTCGATAGAACGAATTACTTTCCAAGATATTCGAAGGGGCGAATCATGGCACGGATCTTGATCGCGGGCGGGGGCATCGCGGGGGCGATCACCGCGATCGCGCTGCACGAGGTGGGGCACGAACCGGTCCTGTACGAGGCGTATGACCGCAGCGCGGAAGGGGTCGGCGCGTTCCTGACGCTCGCCGTGAACGGCCTCGACGCGCTGACGCCATTAGGGCTGAAACCGCTGGTCAAAGACCTGGGTTTCGACACGCCGCGGATGACCCTCGGGCTCGGCAACGGCCGCCGGCTCAGCGAGTTCCCGCTCGGCGGGCCGCTGCCGGACGGCACGGTGAGCCAGACCGTCCTGCGCTCCGATCTCTACGTGGCGCTGCGCGACGAAGCGGTCAGACGCGGCGTGCGCACGGAGTTCGGCAAGCGGCTCACCGACGCCGAACAGTCGGCGGACGGCGTCGCCGCGGTCTTCGCCGACGGCACGAAAACCCACGGCGACCTGCTGATCGGCGCGGACGGGCTGCGGTCGACAGTCCGCCGGATCCTGGATCCCTCCGCCCCGTCGCCGCGGTACGTGCCGCTGCTCAACACCGGCGGTTTCGCCCGCGGCCTCGACCTCGACGACGAGCCCGGCATCATGCACATGGTGTTCGGCCGCAAGGCCTTCTTCGCGCACGTACTCGCCCCGGACGGCGCGGTCTGGTGGTTCGCGAACGTGCCGCACGCCAGCGAACCGACCGAATCCGACCTCGCCGCGATGCGCGGCCCCGGCTGGCGGAAGCGGCTGCTCGACCTGGTCCGCGCGGACCGCACTCCGGCCGCGGCGATCATCGAGGCCAGCGAAAACATCTACGAACCGTGGGCGACGTACGACTTCCCGACGGTCCCGGTGTGGCATCGCGGCCGGATCGGCCTCATCGGCGACGCCGCGCACGCGACGTCACCGGCGGCCGGTCAGGGTGCGGCGATGGCGATCGAGGACGCGGTGACGCTCGCGATGTGCCTGCGCGACGTCCCCGACCCGGCGGGCGCGTTGACCACCTTCGAGGCGTTGCGCCGCGAGCGGGTGGAAGCCGTTGTGGCCCAAGGCAAACGCAACGGCGACGCCAAAGCCCCGGGCCCGATCGGCCGGGTGGTCCGGGACTTCTTCATCACGCGCGCGATGCGCAAACCGGCCACCGACGACCCGAACCGGTTCATGTGGGAGCACCGGATCGACTGGGCCGCCCCGGTGAAGGCGGCTTAGCGCCAGGTGTCGACGCGGTGGAAGTTCTTGTACGCGCGGCTCGGCGTCGGCCCGCGCTGCCCCTGGTAGCGGGAGCCGGCCTCGCTGGAGCCGTACGGGAATTCCGCCGAGCTGGACAGCCGGAAAATGCACAGCTGGCCGATTTTCATCCCGGGCCACAGCGTGATCGGCAGGTTCGCGACGTTCGACAGCTCGAGCGTGATGTGCCCGGAGAAGCCGGGGTCGATGAAGCCCGCGGTGGAGTGGGTGAGCAGCCCGAGGCGGCCAAGGGAGGATTTGCCCTCGAGCCGTCCGGCGAGGTCGTCGGCGAGCCGGACCTGCTCGAACGTGGACCCGAGCACGAACTCGCCGGGGTGCAGCACGAACGGCTCGTCGCCCTCTTTTTCGACCAGCGAGGTCAGCTCGTCCTGCTGCAGCTGCGGGTCGATGTGGGTGTACTTGCTGTTGTCGAAGACCCGGAAGTACCGGTCGAGCCGGACGTCGATGCTGGACGGCTGGACCATGGCAGGGTCGAAGGGGTCGATGCCGAGGCGGTCGGCGTCGAGCTCTTTGCGGAGGTCACGGTCACTGAGCAGCACGGATGCAGCCTATCGGGCGGGCAGGCGCGGCCGGGGCACCCCTCCGTCCGAACACCGCGTCCATCCGCTTGAGGTACCGCCGCCGCCCGAACGCGCCGAGTGCTTCCTGCAGCGCAGTCGCACCGGGCACCAGCTGCCGCACGGTCTCCGCCGCGTAATTCACCCCTGCGGCGGCGAGCACCGCGGCCTGCGCGACCGGGTTGTCCGGCAGCCCGAGAAAGTCGGCGTTGTCCCGCCCGAGCACGAGCCGGCTGATCGCGGAGTGCACACCGACGTTTACCTGCGCGAGCACCTTCCCGGCCGCCCCGCGCCCCTCGCCGATCGCCGCGTGCGTGTCGACGAGGGCGCGGGCGAGCCGGACGGAGTCGTCGTCGGGGATGAACTCGGTGGCGGCGAGCATCCAGAGCAACCGCCAGGCGTCGTCCTCATCGGCGGGCAGCAGCTCGTCGGCGACGCCCATCAGCCAGCCGACGTAGCGCCAAAGATGCAGGATGTCGGCCTTCTCGCGGGCGGTGTAGCGGAGGCCGAGCAGCTGGGTGCCGAAGACGTAGACGAGCGAGAAGAGCAGGAGAGTGCCCGCGGTCTGGACCTGATTGACCGGCCGGTCCCACCGCTCGTAATCCCAATCCGGCCGGTTGTTCATCGCGCGCCGGACGTGCGCGTGCACCAGCCGAATCTTGAGCGCGGCCTGATACCCCGTGCGGTGCTTTTGGAGCGCGCCCGGAGTCGTGACGTCAATCCACCACGCCGCAGTCTCCACCAGCCGCCGCGGTGCCCGGTGCTCGATTTCCCCGGTCCCGACCAGGGATTTCGTCGCGCGTGAGGCCAGGTAGCCGCCCATGAGCGACATGTCGCCAAGCGGGAAAAGCCCGAGCAGCCCGGCGCGGGTGATGGCCTTCGCGCCGCGGACGAGCCTTTGCTGGTCGACCCAGTACGGGGTGGCCTCGACCTGGTCGATGAAGGCTTTCAACTCCGGGTGAACCTGTT
Organism: Amycolatopsis sp. A1MSW2902; assembly: GCF_017312175.1. Classification (NCBI taxonomy): domain Bacteria; kingdom Bacillati; phylum Actinomycetota; class Actinomycetes; order Pseudonocardiales; family Pseudonocardiaceae; genus Amycolatopsis; species Amycolatopsis sp. A1MSW2902. Next base: position 7,505,905 of record NZ_QJPO01000001.1, on the reverse strand, counting down.
CCCCCGCCAACGCCTGGTCGACGCGGCTTTGCTGGTGAGGCTCCCGGTGCAGCCACTCGACGACGGCGTCGGCCAGGGCGTCTTCCTGCTGCGCGAAGGTGCGAAGCCGCTTGAGCTGCGCTTCGTCGGCGGTGGCGCCCCGGCTCCGGGCGGCCAGCCGGAACCCGCCTTGCCGGAACATCTCAGGAGACATCTCGGGGTCGTCCATCGCGCACCTCCGCACCGTGGGTCGACAACAAGTGTTGTCACTTTGGCGGGGGAGCGTCAAGGCGTAGCCCCGCTGGACATGGGGGTGCCGTGGTTGTGTATGCTGGCGGAGCACTGCGGATGTAGTTCAATGGTAGAACATCAGCTTCCCAAGCTGAATACGCGGGTTCGATTCCCGTCATCCGCTCTCATAGAGAAGCCCCAGGTCAGTGGTCGTCTACTTTAGACCTGGGGTTTACTTTATCTGCGCTCTTCACTTCTCGCGTGCGAGCCCGCGGACTAGCGTCGACCAAGCGAGGCAGTCCTCCGCTAACAATCCGGAGGAGACCGTCCGCGCCGCAACTCGTATCGCTCATTCGCCCTCATCAAAGTCGGGCGTGTGGCGCATCTGCACGGAGCCGAGCCTGCCCTGGGTCGGAGTCGCGATCTGAGACGAGCAGCCTCTCAAGAAGTGATCTACGGGGCGGAACGACTTATCCGACACAGTCTTCGCTGCGGCCTTCTTGTCTCTGCCGAAGACACTAGGAAGGCAATAGGGTGAACGACGAAATATGCCTTGGCCTGACAACCGAGAAATGACGCGTATCAAGGGTTGCCACCCGCGTAATGCCGAGCCGCTCAGCCAGTGCGATGACGCACGCATCGGCGGTTCCCAACGGGAGATCCGCGTACTTCTCCACAAGGTCGGCCGCCCGCGCGATATCGGCGAGCATCATGGACTCGACGGTGTAGAGGCCGTCAGCGACGTCGCGAAGAAAATCGGCTTCCGCTGAAGCGCCGGCACGCGAGCCAAGCATGTAGCCAATTTCCACAAGCAACGGCTCGGGCAAGATCAGTGGCTCTAGAGTCGAAGCCAGGAGTTCGGTACAGCGTTCGTGGTCGTCATCGCGCCGGTTGCCCATGGCGACCACGACTCCAGTGTCGACCAGGATCACGCCGATTTGCCCGATCCGCTGCCAAGTTCTCGACGGGCCACTTCCTTGGCGCGCCGGCCGAGGTCATGTTCACCTTCGAACACGCCTACCGTGCGAAACCGACGACGTGGCGGTTCAGCGTCTGGTGGCACCTCCGCCAGTTGCCGAAGCGCCGCCAACGCAGCGGATACCCGTTCGTCGGGAACCGCCTCGAGGAGGCGTCGAGCCTCTTCACGAGGAGCGCCCGGATCAGGGGCTTCGCTAGTCGCCATGCCACCATCCTAGCTGCAACCACACACAATTCCGACGAACGCGAAGTACGCAATCGCTACTGCGGGTGCACTTGAGCAGCTCTACGCATCGACCGGAAGAGGCTCGGCCCCAGGTCGGAGGCCAGGGCGAGGATCACGGTCAGGGCCCTGTAAGCGTTGCCCTACTGGCTGGTTACGACACCACCCGCCCGACTTGACGGTGCTCGCGTTATCCGGCCTCGGACATCGCGTCTTCCTTCGGCTCCGACGGCGTTGCCCTGCGGTGGAACCAAAACAGCCCGCACAGCACCGCCAGCCACACCACCCCGACGAGCAGCGCCAGGCGGGTGTCCTCGGCGAACGCCATCACCACGAAGATGAACACCATGAACACCATCGTCAAAACCTGGCCCACCGGCCAAAACGGCACCGGGAACTCCAGATCAGCGGCAGACGAGCGACGCCGTGAACGGTAGTGCGTTAGCAGGATCATGAACCAAACCCACACCGTCGCAAAGGTGCCCACCGAAGCGATCAGCAGGAAAGCACTGTCCGGCAACAGATAGTTCAAGACGACAGCCAAACTCAGCGCAGCAGCAACGACCAGGACAGTCATCCACGGGATGCCATTACGCGTAACCCGGGCCATCACAGCAGGAGCCTGGCCGCGTCGAGCCAGGCCATAGATCATCCGGCCGGCACCGAAGATGTCGCTGTTGATCGCGGACAACGCCGCGGTCACCACGACGATGTTCAAAACCGTTGCGGCGGAGTGCAATCCCAGACCGGCGAAGATTTGGACGAAGGGGCTTCCGGAAGTGCTGATCGTGTTCCACGGGTTCAGCATCATGATGATCGCCAGGGTCGCCACGTAGAAAAGCAAAACCCGGACGGGGACCGTATTGACCGCCTTCGGCATGGCGGTGCGCGGGTCTTCGGATTCGGCAGCAGTGAGGCCCAAAATCTCCGTGCCGCCGAAGGCGAACATCACCAAGGCGAACGAAGCGATGAAACCGCTTACCCCATTGGGGAACCAGCCGCCGTGGGACCAGAGGTTGGTTACGCTGCCGGAACTCGAACCCAGGCCGAAGATCAGGATTGCCGCGCCGCCGAGGATCATCGCTACGATGGCGACTACCTTGACCAGCGTGAACCAGAACTCCAGTTCACCGTAAACCCGTACGCTCACCAGGTTCGCGGCGGCGATGACCAGGATCGTCAGCACAACCCAGATCCAGCGCGGCACATCGGGGAACCAGAATCCCATGTACACAGCCAAAGCCGTGACATCGGCGACGCAAACGATCACCATCTCGAACGCGTAGGTCCAGCCGGTCAGGAAACCTGCCAGCGGGCCCAGGTGCTTCCGCGCATACTCGCCGAAAGAACCGGGCGCGGGGTCGTTGACGGCCATTTCGCCCAAAGCGCGCAGCACGAAGAAAATCGCCGCGCCGCCAATGAGATACGCGAGCAGCACCGACGGTCCGGCCTTGGCGATCGTGTCCGAGGAGCCGTAGAACAATCCGGTGCCGATCGCCGAACCTAGGGCGATGAACCGGATGTGCCTGCCGTTCAACCGGCGGCTCAAACCATCCCCGGACTTCGTCGTCATCGACGGAACCTCCCGAAATCAGTGGCCCGCGCGCGAGCGGGTCGGCACAGTAGAACTGATCCGGCCCGGACCGCCCAACCAACGACTACCGGAAAGCGTCTGCGATTTCAGACAGTCCACAAAGGACGTCAGCCTTCCACCAATTCCCACGGCGCGCCCGGCTCCGCCCGGTCGAACACCTGGCCCGGCGCGGCGAGCAAGGCCGGCACGACGTCCGGGTACAGCTGCACGACGTGTTCCAGTTCCAGGCCCTCCACCTCGAAATCCTCCGCTTCCGGGACCTCGAAGCCGACGAACAGCCATGTGCCGTCCTGCTCGCGGACGACCTGGCGGACTGCCCGCGCCGGCGCGTCGGCGGTCGTGCCGATTTCGGTCAGGCCGGTGCTCAGCTGAACCTCTTCCAGCGGCGAACCGGGGTGCGTCCAGGCGGCGATCCGGGCCTCCTGGTGCACGAGATCCTCGTCGAGGTCATCAGAATCCGACACCGAGCTGAGCAGCCAGGTGCGGCGGTCCGGGTCCCAGTCCGCGGCCATCCCGGGCGGCACGTCGGCCAGCGCGACCAGGTGCGGCAGCAGGGTCGCCGCCGCGCGCAGGGTCGTCGCGCCGAACAGCTGGCGGTTGACCTCCATGTCCTCTTCGAACTCGGCACCGTCGCTGATGAACCAGTCGTCGTCATCGTCGAGGACGACGAAAGCCAGTTTTTCCGGGTGATCCACCAGGTCGTGCGCGATGATCACCGGGGATTCCGGGTCCTGTCGCAGCGGCCATTGCTCGGACATGTTCACTCCCCGTCGTCGATTACGTGCAGCCACTCGGCATCCGGAGCCTCGCGGAAGAACACCTCGCCCGGTTCCGCGTCCAGCAGTTCGACCACCTCCGGGTACAGCTGCGCCACGTGCCCGAGCTCCAGGGTGTCAACCTCGACGTCGGTCTGCTCGTCGGGATCCGGCACCTCGAAGCCGACGAACATCCACGTGCCGTCTTCTTCCCGGCTGACGTACCGCACGTTGCGCGCGGGTGCGTCCGCCGCGGCGCTGATCTCCATCAGCCCCAGGCTGAGGTTCACCTCGTCCATTGGCGACCCGGCGTGCGGCCAAGCGGCGGCGCGCGCCTCCCGGTACGCGCGGGCCTCGTCGTCATCGCTCGGCACGAGCGGCGAGATCAGCACCCAGGACGCGTTGCCTGCGTCCCACTCCGCGCCCATCCCGGCAGGCAGCTTCCCCAGCGCCGACAGCTGCGGCATCAGCTCCACGACGTCGTGCAGGCACATCGTGGCGAACTGCTCCTCGTCCAGCTCCGGATCGTCGCCGAACTCCGTGCCGTCGCTGACGAACCAGCCTTCCTCGTCGTCGAGCAGCACGTGATCGAGCTGCTCCGGATGCTCGATCAGCCCTCGCGCGACGAGCACCGCCGCGTGCGGTTCCTGCCCCATCGGCCAGTCTTGCGACATGCCCGCTCCCCACCTCGTGTCCACGTGCGGGCCCATCCCACCAGACCCGCTCGCGCAGGCGCACAGCGCGTCTCCGACAGGAAATTCCACATACGTTGGATTAGGCTGGACGACATGGTGCTGCCCGAACGTCTCGCCCGGTTCAACCGCGTGGTCACCAACCGGGTCACGAAACCCTTCGCCGACAAACTGCCCGGATTCGGGGTGCTCGTGCACCGCGGCCGCAAGTCCGGCCGCGAATTCAGCACCCCGCTCAACATCTTCCGCACCGACGACGGATTCGTCGTCGCGCTCACCTACGGACCGGACGCGGACTGGGTCCGCAACGTCCGCGCCGCGGGCGAGGCGGAGGTGATCACGCGCGGCCGTAAATACCGCGTGCGTGATCCGGAACTCGTGCATGATGAATCGCGCCGGCCGATGCCGCCCGGGGTGCGGCAGTTCCTCGGACTGGTCGGCGTCACGGATTTCCTTGTGCTGAAACGAGAATGAGGGGGAGCGCGGATGCTCACGGGGAAGCTGGTCCGGCTCCGGGCGATCGAACCGTCGGACGCCGAATCGATCTACCGCTGGATCCACGACCCCGAGGTCGGCCGGTACATGACCGGCGATTACCCGCGTTCCCTCGCGCAGTTGCGCAAACGGGGCGAGGACCGCCCGGTGAACACGTACGAGAACGTCGTGCTCGGCATCGAGTCCCTCGAAGCGGGCAAGCTGATCGGCGTCGTCGACCTGCGGGACGCGAGCCCAGAGATCGGCCGCGCCGAGTTGGACATCTACATCGGCGAGACCGACCACTGGGACGGCGGATACGGCACCGAGGCGTTGAAACTCATGTGCCGCTACGGGTTCAACGTGATGCGGCTGCACCTGATCGCGCTCTGGGTGGTCGCCGAGAACGAGCGCGCCCGGCACGTCTACCGCAAGGTCGGGTTCGTGGAGGACGGCAGGCACCGCGAATGCCATCGCGGGCCCGACGGCCAGTACCACGACATGTATCTGATGAGCCTGCTCGAGCCGGAGCTGAACGATTGAGCTAGCTCTTGACCTGCCGCTTGCCCCACAGGCTCGCGGCGAGCGTCACGCCGATCGCGGCGAGCACGACCTGGGTGATGATTTCCAGCCAGTCGATGCCCTTGGTGTCCGCGTAGCCGATGCCGCGCGCGATCGCGGTGCCGACGAACGCGGCCACGATGCCGACGATGATCGTCAGCCAGATCGGGATGGATTGTTTGCCAGGTGCGACCAGCTTGCCGAGCAGGCCGAGGATCAGGCCGATCACGACCGCGCTGATGATGCCGGAAACCGCCATGCCGAACTCCTTTTGCCGAGAGGACCGGGCCCGACCGGTTTAGCCCGGAACCCGTGGGTTCAAACCCGGCTTACCGCCCGCATGGGGCCACCGCCACCGGAAGCACGAAAAATGCCCCGGTCCGGGTGCGGAGCGGGGCATTTTTCCAGCCAGTGCGATCAGAACGCGGCTTCGTCGATCTCCATGAGTGCGTTGTCCGCGGCCTCCACGATGGCGCGGCGCGAGGTCAGCTCCGGCAGCACGCTCTTCGCGAAGAACGACGCCACCGCCAGCTTGCCCTCGTAGAACGGCTTGTCCTTGGCCGACGCGCCGTTGTCGAGCTTGGCCAGCGCGACCTCGGCACCCTGCAGCAGCTTCCAGCCGACCAGCAGGTCGCCGACCGACATCAGCAGCCGCACGGTGTGCTGGCCGACCTTGTTGATGTTCTGCGGGTCTTCCTGCGACGAGGTCAGGTAGCCGATCAGCGAGCCCAGCATGCCCTGGGTGTCCTCGAGCGCCTGCTTGAGCAGCGCGCGCTCGTTCTTGAGCCGGCCGTTGCCCGCCTCGGACTCGATGAACTTGGTGATCTCGCCCGCGACGAACGCGAGCGCCTGGCCCTTGTCGCGGACGATCTTGCGGAAGAAGAAGTCCAGCGACTGGATCGCCGTGGTGCCCTCGTACAGCGAGTCGATCTTCGCGTCGCGGATGTACTGCTCGATCGGGTAGTCCTGGAGGAAGCCGGAACCGCCCAGCGTCTGCAGCGACTGCACGAGCTGCTCGGTGGCGCGCTCGGAGCCGACGCCCTTGACGATCGGCAGCAGCAGGTCGTTGACGCCGTGCGCCAGCTTCAGCGCGGCCTCGTCGCCCTCGCCGGTCCACAGCTGGTCCTGGAACGACGCGGTGTACAGGTAGATCGCGCGCAGGCCCTCGGCGTACGCCTTCTGCAGCATCAGCGAACGACGCACGTCGGGGTGGTGCGTGATCGTGACGCGCGGCGCGGCCTTGTTCAGCATGTTCGGCAGGTCAGCGCCCTGCACGCGCTCCTTGGCGTACTCGAGCGCGTTCAGGTAACCGGTGGACAGCGTGGCGATCGCCTTCGTGCCGACCATCATCCGGGCGTACTCGATGACCTGGAACATCTGCGCGATGCCGTCGTGCACCTCGCCGAGCAGCCAGCCCTTGGCCGGGGTGCCGTGCTGTCCGAAGGTCAGCTCGCACGTGGTGGACACCTTGATGCCCATCTTGTGCTCGATGTTGGTGACGAAGGCGCCGTTACGCTCGCCCAGCTCGCCGGTCTTGGAGTCGAAGTGGAACTTCGGGACCAGGAACAGCGACAGGCCCTTGGTGCCCGGCTTGGTCTCGATGCCGGGACCCTCGGGACGGGCCAGCACCAGGTGCATGATGTTCTCGACCATGTCGTTCTCGGCCGAGGTGATGAACCGCTTCACGCCGTCGATGTGCCAGGAGCCGTCCTCCTGCTTGACCGCCTTGGTGCGGCCGGCGCCGACGTCCGAACCGGCGTCCGGCTCGGTGAGCACCATGGTGGCTCCCCAGCCGCGGTCGATCATCAGCTGAGCCCAGTGCTTCTGCTCTTCGGTGCCGTTCTTGTCCACGATCATGGCGAAGTTCGGACCCGCCAGGTACATGAACAGCGGGGCGTTCGCGCCGAGGATCAGCTCGGCCGCGGCCCACTGCACCGTCGGGGGCAGGCCGAAGCCGCCCAGCTCGTTGGTGAGGCCGAGCCGCCACCATTCGCCGTCGACGAGCGCCTTGTAGCTCTTCTTGAACGAGTCGGGGATCGTCACGCTGAACGTCTTGGGGTCGTACACCGGCGGGTTGCGGTCCGCGTCGGCGTAGGACTCGGCGAGCGGGCCGGTGGCGAGGTTGTTCAGCTCCGACAGCACGCCGCGGGCGGTTTCCTCGTCCGATTCGGCGAGCACGCCCTTCCCGAGCCGTTCCTGCACGCCGAGTACCTCGAAGAGGTTGAACTCCAGGTCTCGGACGTTGCTCTTGTAGTGGCCCATGTCGTCACTCCGTGTCGTGTTCGGCTTTCCGGCCGGGCACTGGCTCCCTTACTCGCCGGTAACATCAGGATATTACCTACCAGTAACCAGAGCAAGCGAATCCGCCCTTCCAGGGGGTGGATATTCGCTCGGAATGACGGGTCGACCAGGGGGCCGGGCTCACCGCGTGCCGCGCGCCACGGCCTCCTGCACGGCCGGCGGCCCGGCGCTGTCGTCGAGCTGGGGGACCAGGATGCCGCTGCGGAACGCGATGGTCACCGCGTGTGTCCGGTCGCGGGCGGAGAGCTTGCGCAGAATGCTCTTCACGTGGGTCCGCACGGTTTCCACGGACAGGAAGAGCAGCTTCGCGATCCCCGAGTTCTCCAGCCCTTCGGCGACGAGCTGCAACACCTGGTACTCGCGCCGGGACAGCGGCATGGCGCCCTTCGGCTGCACGAGGTGGCCGTCGACCGGAGCGGCTCTTGGCGACGGCTCGCGTTTGGGCCGCGCGGTGAGCGCGGACAGCGCCGGGTCGATGTAGCGCCGGTCGTGGTGCGCGCGCCGGACCGCCTCGGCGAGCCGCCGGGAATCGACCGCACGCGGAACGATGGCGTGCGCGCCCGCCCCGATGGCGGCGGCGAGGTACTGCTGGGTGCGGTTCGTGTCGCGCACGAGGGTGACCAGCACGAGTGCCGGGTCGCCCGCGTTGAGCAGCTTCGCGAGATGGCAGTTGGGGTCCAGCGCGGAGTCGAGGATCACGACGTCCGGACGGACCTGCTCGCACAACTGCATCGCCGCGTGATGGCTCGCCGCCTGGCCGGACCAGTGCAGGCCCAGCGTGCGGTGCACCATCGCCGCGATGCCCTCGCGGAAAATCGGGATCGGGTCGACGACCGCGACTCCCAGGCTTCGACCGCCGGCTGGCTGACCGGCCGACATGGGCGTTCGGTGGGGCTCGATGCCACGCATCTCGGGCCTCCGTCCATCTCGGTCGCTCCCGGTGACCGGCACGCCCCCTCGGCGTGCCCGCCGGTCCCCCCTGCCGGAACCGGCCGGGAACGACACCTTGTCCCTGGTTCGACTCCGCCGAGAGCAGCTTGTGACGCGGTTTCCCCCTCATGGCCGTAACGGCTGGTCGCGGCAAACTCTGAGTAGAAAATCGGCCGGGAAATGCGGGGGAACGGCGCAGCGCGGGTCCGCCCGACTGGGTTAGCTCTACTGAGGGTTTACCTGCTCGGGTGAATCTCCGATGACCGCCTGTGCGCGCAGCCGACCGAACTCCCCGGCGAGCGTTTTCGGGGTCCAATGGGCGTTCAGACCGCTCGGATTGGGCAGCAACCACACCCGAGTCGTCCCGATTGTCCGGTCTTGCGGTCCGACCGCGGCCCGCCGATCGCCGAACGCGACGCGGTAGGCGGTGATTCCCACCACTGCCAGCCAGCGTGGTCGGTACTTCTCGACCTTCTCGGTCAGGATCTGCCCGCCCTCGCGGAGTTCGTCGTCGGTCAGCTCGTCGGCGCGGGCGGTGGTGCGGGCCACGACGTTGGTGATGCCGAGACCGAGAGCGAGCAGTTCGTCCTGTTCGCTCGGGTCCAGCAGGCGCGGGGTGAACCCGCTGGCGTGCAACGCGGGCCAGAAGCGGTTGCCGGGACGAGCGAAGTGCAGGCCGAGCGCGCCGGAGTAGAGGCCGGGGTTGATGCCGCAGAACAGCACGTTCAAGTTCGGGGCCAGGACGTCCGGGATGGTGGTCCCGTGCGCGGCGGCTTGTTCGGCCTTGGTGGGTTTGGCGGGCATGGGTCCAGTTTCCCGGCAAGCTGGACGGTATGAGCGTGACGCCTGACGGCTGCCCGGTCGACCTGTATCTGGAGCTGCCCGCCGCTGGCGAGCCGGAGGTGATTCACGGCGCGATCCCGGCGGGTGCCGCGGTGCTTGAGCTCGGCTGTGGAACAGGCCGCGTGACGCATCCGCTGCTCTCGCTCGGACATCCGGTGGTCGCGGTCGACGAATCGGCGGAGATGCTCGCGCACGTCGCGGGTGCGGAGACCGTCCGCGCGCGCATCGATGAGCTTCAGCTGGACCGCCGGTTCCCGGTCGTCGTGCTCAGCAGCCACCTGGTCAACGGGCCGGATCGACAGGCGCTGCTGGCGGCGGCGCGGCGGCATCTGGCTCCGGACGGGCAGTTGCTGGTCGAATGGCATCCGCCCGCCTGGTTCGATCAGGTCGCCGACGGCTCGGGCGGGCAGCTGGGCGACGTGCGCATCGCCCTCGAAGACGTCCGCCGCGACGGCGACCGGCTCTCCGCCACCGTCGCCTACTTCCTCGGCGACCGAACCTGGAAACAGCCCTTCACCTGCGAAAACTTCCCTCTCGAACCAGCGCTCGGACAAGCCGGGCTGAAGTTCGGGCGCTGGGTCACCGCTGAGCGGGATTGGTTCTCCGCACGACCTTCGAACGCGGGGTAGCCAACCCGGCGCCGGGCTCGGTAGCCTGTGTGATCTCTCGCACAACGGCGTCGATGAGGAGAGCACATGCAACTGTGGCTAGTGCTCGGCCTGGTAGCACTGATCATCGCCATCGCCTCGTTGATCGTGATCCTGGAAGACCGCCGCGCCGCGCGCCAAGCCGCGATCGCGAGACGAGCCCGGTTAGCGCGTCTCGGCGAGGTCGATCCGCTCGCTCCGGGCAGGCTCCACGCGGAGGGTTGAAGAGATCGGCCGGAGTGCGAGCAGCAGCGCGCCGGCCAGCCAGCCGAGACCGGAGCCGAAGGTGTTGGTCATGAGGTCGTCGACGTCGAAAATCCGGTAGACGAACGGCGCGGTCCCGAAGTTCGCGGTGAGCTGGGTGATCTCGACGGCCAGTGAGGCCGCGAAACCGATCGCCAGCGCGCCGACCAGGCCGCGGCGCCACAGCACCCGGGCGAAGAAGCCGAGCGGGACGAACAACAGCACGTTCATCGCGGCCTGCTGGAACGTCTGCGTGGTGAACCAGTCCGCCGCCGACAGACCGTGTTTCACCAGCTCGGTGTGGATGTCCGCGATCCACTGGAACGGCTCCAGCTGCACCGTCTGCTCGAGCCGCCTGCTGTGCGGACCGGGCAGCGGCAGGAAGACGACCGCCAGCGCCATGCACGCGTAGAACACGACCGCCGCTGTGGTCGCCAGGCCGCGCAACCGCAGGCGGCCGTGGCGCGCGAACTGGAGCACGAGCTGCGGGACCAGGATCGTCGCCCATACCGCGAGGAACCCGATGAACCCGTACTGCAGGGCGGTGACCTGTGCGTTCGTCATACCGAGAACGCTATTGATCTTGCCGCCGCGGCACTTCGGTCGAAGAGCCGGAGGGTCTGGACCACGGATCGGCCAGATGGCCGAGTGCGCGCCGACCGATCGGTCAGCGCTCGCCCGAAGGCGGCTCGTCGTCCTGGTCCACCCGCTCCGAGCGCCAGGCCGCGAAGACGGTGCCGGCGATCAGCAAGAGCACAACGGCGAGCGTCAGCACGACGAGCTGCAGTTCCATTTTGTCCCCCTCGGCACCCAACGCACTGATCGGCGCGGCGCGGGCGAACGTTACCGAAACTTTCACCCGGTACCGGCCGTTCCGCCCTGGTCAGGACCGTCCGATTTGGGCAGACTGCTTCGCCGGGCGTCCGCATCAGGGGTCAGGCGGGCGCGAACACCGGAGGAAACATGAAGCTCTTCACCCGGCTCGCGGCCACCGCCGCGGCCGCACTGGCCACCGTGGCCGTCACGAGCGCGCCCGCCGAGGCCGCGCAGACCGCCGACGTCCGGATCATCGCGTTCAACGACCTGCACGGGAACCTCGAACCGCCGTCCGGGTCGAGCGGGAAGATCATGCTTCCGGACGGGAGCAAGGTGGACGCGGGCGGCGCGGCCTACCTCTCGACGCACGTCAAGCAGCTCGAGGCGCAGGTGCGCAATTCGATGGTGCTGTCCTCGGGCGACAACATCGGCGCGTCGCCGGTGATCTCGGCGCTGTTCCACGACGAACCGACCATGGACTTCCTCAACGAACTCGGCGTGAAGGCGTCCGTGGTGGGCAACCACGAGTTCGACGAGGGCTACCAGGAACTGCTGCGCATGCAGTTCGGCGGCTGCAACAAGACCGACGGCTGCCAGTTCCGCAAGACCTACGACGGCGCGCGCTTCCCGCTGCTCGGGTCCAATGTGTACTTCGACAACGGGCTGCCCGCGCTGCTGCCGTTCAGCATCCAGTACTCCGGCGGCGTCCCGGTCGGCGTCATCGGCGCGACGCTCAAGGACCTGCCGTCGGTCGTGACGCCGGAAGCCATCAAGGGCCTCAAGTTCGGCGACGAGGTCGAGGCGATCAACCGCACCGCGAACATCCTCGACCGGCTCGGCGTGAAAGCCCAGGTCGTGCTGCTGCACCAGGGCGACGAGGCGCTGCCGGGCGCTGGCCCGAACGACTGCAAGGTGCAGCCGGACGGCGACGCCTCGGCCATCGCGAAGAACGTGACGCCGAAGGTCGACGCGATCTTCACCGCGCACAGCCACCAGCAGTACAACTGCGTCATCAACGACCCGGCGGGCCAGCCGCGTCCAGTGATCCAGGGCGCGTCGTTCGGCAGGCTGCTTTCGGTCGTCGACCTGAAGATCGACCGCCGCACGCGCGACGTGGTCCGGTCGCAGACCAAGGCGCACAACGAGATCGTCACCCGCGACGTCACGCCGGACCCGGCCGTGACGAAGCTCGTCGACGAGGCCAAGACGAAGGCCGCGCCGATCGCGAACAAGCAGGTCGGCACCATCACCGCGGACCTGCCCGCGGCGGGCGGGCCGTCCGGCGAATCGCCGCTCGGCGACGTGATCGCCGACGCCCAGCTCGAAGGCACCAAGTCCAACAACGCCGTGATCGCGATGACGAACCCAGGCGGCATCCGCGCCGACCTGACGTACAAGTCGTCGTCGGCCGGCGAAGGCGACGGCGTCGTCACCTACGGCGAGGCGTTCACCGTGCAGCCGTTCTCGAACATCATGCAGACGATCACGCTCACCGGCGCGAACCTGAAGAACGTGCTGGAACAGCAGTGGGGCCAGTCCGGCGGCACCAAGATCCTCCAGATCTCGAAGTCGCTGCACTACACGTATTCGGCGGCCGCTCCGGTCGGCTCGCGGGTCTCGAACATCACGGTCAACGGAACGCCGGTCGACCCGGCGGCCAAGTACCGGGTGTCGGTGAACAACTTCCTCGCCGCGGGCGGGGACGGGTTCACCGAGTTCACCAAGGGCACCGACCTCGCGGGCGGACCGGTGGACCTGGACGCGTTCATCGCCTACCTCGGCGCGCACCCGGGCATCGCTCCGCCGCCCGCGGACCGGATCACCGCGACTCCGTAACCCGCGGCACTCCAGGAGCCCTCGCCCACCCGGGCGGGGGCTCCTCTCGTTTCTCCAAGACAACTCGCCGTTGCCGGGCCACGATGGCGGGCATGACGATGACCTGGGACGACGTGACCGCGTGGGCGCAGGAAGAGCTGCCGGAAACCGAGGTGGCGACCTGGTACCGCACGCCCGCGCTCAAGGTGGCGGGCAAGGGTTACGCACGGCTGCGCACCGAGGCCGAAGGCGGGCTGGTGCTGTTCGTCGGGCTCGACGAGAAGGCCGCGCTGCTCGCGTCCGGCGATCCGGCCTTCTTCACCACTCCGCACTACGACGGGCACGGCTCGATCCTCGTGCACCTCGACCGCGGCGATCCGCAGCAGCTGCGCGAGCTGCTCACCGAGTCCTGGCGGTCGAAGGCCCCGGCGCGGCTCAGCAAATGACGATCGGCTGCGGCGAGTACGTCGTGCTGCGGCTTTCCTCGCGGACCTCGCCGCCGCTGGCCAGGTCGTAGAACACCCGGGTGTCGCTGACGGTGAACCCGGACGCGCCCGGCGACGCGTGGCACTGACCGTCCGGGCCGGGCCCCAGCTGCACCGGCGGCGGCACCTGGTTCGACGGCGCGCCGCTGCGGCCTTCGACGCGGAAGTGCTTGGTGCCCCAGATCTTCACCGTCACCGAACCGCCGCTGGCGCTCGCCTGGATCACGAAACCGGTCGGATCGTTGTTGGCCAGCTTGAGGTCCACGGCGTTGCCGGAACTGTCCACGGCCGCCGCGTCGCGGCCCGCCGGATAGCGGTCGATGAAGTGGTCGTGCGCCGCGTGGCCGCCGTCGCCGAGTCCGGCCAGGTAAGCCGCGTTGTACAAAGTGGACGAAAGCTGCGACAGCCCGCCGCCGGTCACCGACGGTCCGGTGCCGTCCTCGTCGACCGGCGCGGACGCGTACCCGCCGCCGCGATAGTCGTTGAGGCTGAACGATTCTCCCGGCTTCACGAGGACGCCGTTGATGCGTCCGGCGAGCGTGGCGACGTTGTCCGCGGCCGGACCGCTGAGCCCGCTGGTCGTGTACTCGCCGATGACCTCCTTGACGCCCAGCGCGTTCGCGCCGTCGGTGGTCAGCGTCGGGTGCTTCTGGTCGTAGGCGACCGGCAGATCGCGGCCGGCCGGCTTGGCGAGCACCGCGGTGAGGGTCTTGAAAGTGTTGGCCCAGTTGATCTTTCGGCCGTCCTCGGACGGGGTGACGGCCGGGACGCCGGAGTCGAGAGTGATCTGCGCGTCCTTGCCGTTCGCCTCGGTGGACGCCAGGTCCGGCTGGACGGCCGCGCGCAGCTTCTCCTGGTCGATCCGCAGTTCGAGACCGCCGCCCCCGTTGGGCTGGAACTGGAACGACGACGCGATCGCGGACGGCTCCAGCGTGCTGTCCTTGCCCTCGCCGTGCAGCACGACCGGCGCGGCGACCGCGGGCGCGACCACGGTGTCCAGCAACCGGTGCACGTCAGCGGAGGTGGTTTGGGGCGGCGTCACCGCCATCTTCACCGTGACGCCACGCGGCGAAAGCCAGTCCGCGACCACGGCTTGCACCGCGGCCGGGACGTCGGACAGCTCCTGGCCCTGGCGCGGCTCGACCGCATACGCGGTGACCCCGTTGTTTTCCTTCGGCGTGAACCCGATGCTGCCCTCGACCAGCGGATGGTTGAGCTGTTTCTCGGCGAGCTGCTGGACCGCGTCGGTCACCTCCAGCTGGTCGCTGCGCGTCACGACGCCCACCTCGCGGGTGGTGAAGAACGACAACAGCCGGGTGAGCGGGCTCCACGGCTGGTGTCCGGCCTGGGCGAGCGTGCCCGGCCAGTCGAGGCCGAGCCCGGAATCCGCGGGGACGAGCGTCCCGGTGACGTCCCCGGCGTGCACCGCCACCGGACGGGTCAGCCGCGGCTGGAGTTCGGTGTGCAGCTTGGCTTCCGCCTCGGCATAGGACAGGCCGCCGACGTCGATCCCGGCCACCTGCACGCCGCGCGGCACGTCGCCGGCGCTGGTCATCAGGTCGACGGTGTAGAGCAGCACGAACAATCCGAGCAGACAGCCGACGATCATGAACGTGCGGCCGACGCGTTTGCGGAACCGGCGGAACGGCGTGTCCGGCGGCGGGGGCGCGTCGGCGACCGCGAAGATCTCCGTGGCCAGATCGGCTTCGCTGACCAGGGCGGGGTCGTTCAGCAGTTCGTCGCTCAGCAGGTCGTCGGCGAAAGCCGACGAACGGTCTTCTTCACGCAACGCCTGCCTCCCCTGGTACGGGAGCTACAGGTAAAGCCCCGTGCCGTGTTCGGTCCGCTCCGTGGCCACCGCGTGGATGTCGCGCTCGCGCATCACCAGATGGCCTTCGCCCTGGATCTCGACCTCGAGCTGGTCCTCCGGGTTGAACAGAACCCGGTCTCCCTGCTTGACGTTCCGCACGCTGTTGCCGACACCCAGTACATCACCCCACACCAGCCTGCGCGCGACTTGCGCGGTGGCGGGAATCACGATGCCGCCGCTGCTGCGGCGCTCGCCTTCCTCCTGCGACAACCGCACGAGGACGCGGTCGTGCAGCATCTGGATCTCGAGCTTGGGCGTGTCCGGCACGCCAGCCATGCTACTGACCGGTTGCCGGAGCCTTGGGCTCGCCCGCCATCATCAGGCTCAGCGACTTCCCCCCTCCGTTCTCGAACCGCACCGGAACGCCCCAGTCCTGCCGGGTGATCCGGCACGCCGGGTGCTCGCCGCCGTCGTCGCAGCTCGCGGCCTGCGCCACTACCTGCAAGACACCTTCGGTCGCGCCTTCGGCGAACTTGATCCGCCGAACGAGATCAGTTCCGACCCCGGCCCCGTCGGCGAGCAGTTCCGGCGGCGACGCGGTGATCTCCAGCCGCGTCGAAGGCCCGTAACGCTCGTCCAGCTTCTCGCCCGGCGGCGGGGTGAAGACGACGGAGAACTCGATCTCGCCGGGAGCGAGCACGGTCGGCGGCCGCCGCACGGCTTGCCGCGTGCCGGCGACGGCGGTCGCCTGGCCATTGCCCCCGAGCGGGGTAACCCGGTTGCCCGCCGACTCCACGACGTACAGCTCGCCGTCGTGGCGCACCAGGCCCTGCGGTTCGGCGAACCCGGTCGCGAGCGTCGTGACGTCGCGGGTGAACGGGTCGTAGCGGCGGATCGCGCCGTTGTAGGTGTCGGCGATCGCGACCCGGCCGTCGGGCAGCACGGCGAGGCCGAGCGGATGCTGCAGCAGCGCCTGGTCGGACGGGCCGTCGGCGTGGCCGAAGGTGAACAGGTCCGTGCCGACCGCGGTGTGCACGGCGAACGACTCGCCCGCCGGTTCGATCCAGCGCAGGGCCGAGGTTTCCGCGTCGACGAGCCACAGTTTCTGGCCGTCCACGGCGAATCCGGAGGTCTGCGCGAAGAACGCCTCGTGCACGTCGCCGTCGCGCAGGCCCTCGACGGTGGTGCCGGCGAACCGGCGGATGGCGCCGGAGACCGGGTCGAAGACGCTCAGCGTGTGGTTTCCGGCCATCGCGACGACCACGCCGCCCGCCGGGGCCCACCACGTGACGTCCCACGGGCTGGTGAGGTCGATGTCCAGCGCCTTGCCGGTGTCGGTGCCGTCGCGCCACTGTTTCCCGGTTCCGGCAACGGTTTTCACCTCGCCGGTGTTGAGGTCGAGGCCGCGCAGACGGTGTCCGGCGGTGTCGGCGACGATCGCGTGGTACCCGGCGCGCTCGGCGACTTCGTTGGGCAGCAAGGCGATTCCGGACGGTTCGGCGAACTGGGCCAGGTCGAACGGCCCGTCCTGCGTCCCGCGCACGCCGCTGCCGAAGCGGCGGATGACGGTCTCGCCGTCCGAAGCGAACTCGACGATGGAGTGATGCCCGGTGTCCGCGACCAGAATCCGCCCGCCCGCGGTGACCACGGCCTTGCTGGGGAAACGCAGTTCCGTGCGCTGCTCCTCGACCGGCACGTACGGGCTCCCGCCGCGCCGGAGCGTGCCCTTCGCTTCGTGCTTGGCGACGAGGTCGGCGATCACGCGGCGTAGCGCCTCGCCGTGGCCTTCGCCCGCCGCGACGTGCACGACGTAGCCCTCGGGGTCGACGACGACCAGCGTCGGCCAGGCCCGTACGGCGTACTGCGACCACAGCTCCATCTTCGGGTCGTTGACCACCGGATGGTGCACCTCGTACCGGCGCACCGCGGCCTCGATCGACGTGCGCTCGCCCTCGCGGCTGAACTTCGGCGAGTGCACCCCGACGGTGACCAGGACGTCGGCGAATTCCTGTTCCAGCGGACGGAGTTCGTCCAGTACGTGCAGGCAGTTGATGCAGCCGCTGGTCCAGAAGTCCAGCAGCACCACGCGTCCGCGCAGTTGCGCCAGAGTCAGCCGGTGGCCGCCGGTGTTGAGCCAGACGTCGCCGGTCAGCTCGGGCGCGCGCACGCGGGCTTGCCGGGCTTGCGGTGAGGAAGTCACGGGAGGAGTGAACTACATCCGGTCACTCAGTGTTCCGTCAACCACGGCTGGAGAGAAGAACCTCACCCCGGCGAGGGAGCTCATTCCGGCGAAAAAGGGCGCGCGGACGCGGGCCGGCGCTACGTACGCTTCGGGCATGACACACGTTCAGCCGGCCGAAGCCTTCACCGTGGAGGAGGCCCGCATCCTGCAGCAGAATCTCGGCGAGCCCTTGCGGCCTGGCCTCACGCCCGCCGAACTGAGCGACGTCGAGGACCAGTTCGGGTTCACCTTTTCCGACGACCACCGGATTTTCCTCACCGCCGGGGTGCCAGTGGGCGACCGCTGGCCCGATTGGCGCCACGGCGACCCGGACCAGCTGCGCAAACGCCTGGACTGGCCGGTCGACGGCGTCCTGTACGACGTGGAGAACAACGACCTGTGGCTGCCCGAATGGGGCGCCCGGCCGCGGTCGATGTGCAACGCGCTGGCGGTCGCGCGACGGCACCTGGCGACGGTGCCGCAGCTCGTGCCAGTGTGCGGGCATCGGTATCTGCCCGCGACGGCCGGAGAATCCGGGTATCCGGTGCTCTCGGTGTACCAGACCGACGTGGTCTATTACGGCTGGGACCTGCGCAGTTACCTGCGGCACGAGTTCGGCGGGGAGCCGCTGGGGGAGGAACCCGCGAACGTCAAGGTCGTGGAGTTCTGGTCCCGGTTCGTGGAGTGAGCGCTACTCGACCGCGCTCTTGAGCCGCGCGAGCGTCTCCTCGATGTTGACGCGGTTGGTCACCGAACGGTCCTTGACCCCGGTGGCCACCACGGTCAGCGGCGTGAACCAGCCGGGCCGCTGGTCCCACATGCTCTCGGTGACGACGCAGCCGTCGCCGGCGGGTTCGATCACGTACTCCCAGCGGGAGACCGGGATCGGCCCGAGCTTGACGTCGAAGGCGAACCGGCGTCCCGCGTCCGCGGCCGTGATGACGACCGTCGTGGACCACCGGCGCACCCCGCGCCGGTTGCTGCCGCGGAATTTCGCGCCGACGGCCGGGCCGGTCGCGCCGCCGAGCCAGCGGTGCCCGCAGTACTCGGTGGCCGCCCCCGCGAGCGCGCCCGGGTCGCTGACCAGCGCGTACACCTTCGCCGGAGCGGCGCTGACCTCGATCTGACCGGTCGCATCAGGACTCACATACCCAGAGTATGCGATCAGGACTCTCGCCGCAGCATCCGGCTGACGCCCGCCGCGACCGTCGTCGCGAGGATCCAGCCGGACGCGGTGAACCCGGCCGCGACCCAGTTGTCCGCACCATGCATGTACCAGCGCGACTTGTTGCCGAAGTCGACGATCGGCACCAGCAGGTCGGCGGTGTAGATGACCGGGTTCCATTGCAGGCCGGAGTCCTGCTGGTTGACCAGACAGCGCGGGCCGCTGGTCATGTAGCGGCCGGTGTGGTCGTTGACGCAGTCGTCCTTGCCGAGGCCGAACCACAGGCTGCCGAGCACCAGCAGCGTGAACAGCCAGCCGAGCGCGCGCACCGGACGGAAGCCGTAGCCGACCATCGACCGTTGCAGCCAACTCCACGCGCGGACGCCGGGTCCGAAGAACTTGAAGCCCTTGGCGAGCGCTTCGTAGCGGAACTGCTGCTTTCGCAGGGCGACGGTCGAGGCGTGCTCTTCGTTTCCGGCCGCGCGCAGGGTCGCGGCGAGCTGGTCGTAGGGGCCGGGGCGGTAGCCGCGCATTGCCTTGCGCAGCAACTCGATCCGGTGGTCCAGCGCTTTGTCGTCATCGAGGGCGATGCCGTGTTTCAAGGCGTCGTAACGGAAATCATCGAGTTCAAGACCGTCGGTGGCGTTCCAGATCTCCTCGTTGTCGGCGAGCGCACCGCAATGCGCCCTGCGCAACCGCACCGAACCGGTCGGCGGCTCGGCTGGAGACAGAATGAATTCGTCCGCGGTGACGTCGCTGGCGTCGAGCGCGATGTCGTGCGGGGCAAGGGATCCGAGCTTCGCACCGTTCAGGTCGAGCCTTCGCGCGATCTGCGCGCCGTCGAGGTTCACGCCACCCTCAGCGAGGAACGGACGGTCTTTGTCCTCGGTCAGCACCAGGTCGCGCCCGATCCGCGCGGTACGGATGTCGAGGGAGAAACTGCTCGATTTCCGTTGCCCTGGCTCGGTGAGCAACGTGCCGAACATGTTCACGCTGCCGCCGATTTCCGCGCCCTGGAGCCGCAGTGTGCCCTTCAGGGTGGCGTCCGTCAGCTGGAAATTCCCGGAGATTTTGGCCCTGCGCGCGGAAAACGCATCTCGTCCCGGGTGCAGGAACATCGAATTCCAGGCGAGGAAGTTGCCGCCGACCGTGATGTCCGCGAGCCGCAACTGCCCGATCGGCACGCGGAGATTGGTCGCCTCGATGTCACCGCCGATGGTGGACCCGTCGAGGTGGAGCGCGCGGTCGTAGTACGGCGTCGCACGGCCGCGCACCATGGTGATCTCCGCGCCCGCGAGCCTGAGCGATCCGCCGATGCGCGCGTTGACCATCCGCAGGGTGCCGAATGCCCGGAGCCCGTCGGACAACTCGAGATTTCCGTCGACCTTCAGCCGATCCGCGACCAACGCCGGCCGCGGATCGAGGTACGGATCCCCGGACTTCCACGCGTCCATAACGATCGGACCCCGTTGGTCGACCTCAAGACGCGCCTCGCGCAGGACGATGTCACTGTCCACAGTGGCGCTCGGCAGGTAGAGGACTCCCTTGGCGGAGAACCTTTTCCGCTCACTCGCCGGACCGTAATTGTCGACCTCGCACAGCAGACTGCCGCCGATGTGCAGCCCGTTCCCGTTGAACGCGAAGCCGTCCGGATTGTCGAACGTCGCCCCGGAAAAGTTCACGTTACCGCCGGTCCGCATGCCCGGCAGCCGCACCTCGCCCTTGGCGACCATGCGATAAGCCAGCAGGGCCCCGGTAATCACCAGGCGGTCGCCCTGGATCGCCTTGCCGTGCGGATGGCTGATCGTGGTCCGGGTGAGCACGACCGACCCGTCGATCACCGCGTCGGTGAGATTGACCGCGGCATTGGGCATCCCGCGCTCGCGATCGTCCCCGCGCTGCACGGTGGTCGTCTCCACCTCGAATTCGTCCGCCGCGATTTCCACGGTGCTGCGAATGAGCCGCACGTCATTCCGGCTGCGCAAATTGCGCGCCCGTAGTCCAGGAAGCCAGCATTTCCGGAAAACGAGCCCGAGAAGCGTCGCCTCGCGCACGTCCGGCGGATGCTCGAACCGGCAGCGTTCGAATTGGAAGAGAAAGTTGAGATCGGCGGCGCGAAGATCGAGTGTGCCGGTGAGGTAAGCGTCCTCGACCAGCACGATCGGCGCGTTGGTGGCCTGCCGTCTCCAGCGAAGGATGCCGCTGCTGCCAGGTTTCAGCAGGTCCGCGGCCTTCACCTCGTACCGCTTGTCGGGAACCCCGGCAAACGGATCAAGCGGCGGCAAGGTCGTATCGGTCGGCACGAGCCCCTTCTCCCCACGATCGTCGGCCCTCAGGGAATCGGATCAACGGCGGATGGGCAAGGGGCCGGGCGGAGTAGTGCCCGGTCGTCCTTGTTGACGGTCACTGACTGCTTGCGGATGACTACTGAATTGATCCACTGCGGCGTGGTCCGCTCTGCCGGGCTCATCCGCCAGGAGGAGGGCTCTTTCCTGCCCCTCAGGATGATTGCCCAGGTCGAGGTCCTATTCGGCAAGCGGGTGCCCGCATCGGTCGATCTTGCCCGAACCCCCTTCCTGAGCGGTTCGTGCCTGCTAGAGTCACTTCCCGAAGCTGACCAGAAACAGAGGGTAGGCCGCACCCAGGAAACCGCGGCCCGTGCGGGGAGGCACGACATGCCAGACGGAACGAACAGCGGACTGCAGGGCGTCCAGAACCAGATCATCTCGACAGCCCCGACCGCTCCTCCGCCCGGATCAGGGTTTATCCCGGGAGCCAACGCGGCCGCGCCGCCGCCTCCGCCGCCGGACTACGAGGCGCTGGGCAAGAAACAGGCCTCGGCCGACTTCGCCGCCGCGTCCGGCAACCAGGGCTGGGAATTCGACCCGGCCGCGATCGACGAGGTCATCAAGAGCCTGGAAGACAGCCTTGATGGCGACCACGAACGGGCTAGCAAGCAAGCCAGGCTTCTCACGCAGATCGTGCCGCCGGGTTCGGAGGTCGGCAGCCAAGGTTATGCCGATGTGGCGAACAAGCCGGGAATCGCGTACAACAATTTCCTGACGGGAGCGGTCAGCTACATTACGGCGTACGTGGATACCTTGAAGCAAATCCGCACCGCTTACCAGAACAACGACCAGAATGCCAAGGACCAGCTCCGTGCTGCTGGAAAGGTTGACTAAATGCGCCCCCGCAATTCCGTAGCCGCGCTGATCACCGCAGGCGCCCTCGCGTCGGCCACAGCATGCGGCGGGTCGACTGGCGGCACCGCCGCACCGGCGATGTCTTCCGATTCAGTTCCTGCTTCCTCACAGAATATGGCTCCGAAGGTCACTCAGCCGATCGCCAAGACCTCGGCAACCGAGACCGACCCGTGCTCCGCGGTAAGCGTCGCCACCGTAGAAGGCACCGCCAGCAAGGTAAAGGAAACCCGGACAGAGCGGTCGAGCCTCGGCAATACCTGCGTCTGGGTCTTCAACAACAGCGGCGGGAACGTCAGCGCCGGCGTGGTGACCGCGAACAAGCAAGGCGTCAACGCCCTCTACATTCAGAACTCCCGGGGCGGCCTCACCACTTTCAAACCGCAGCCGCCGATCTTGGGCTACCCCGCCGTGGTCTATGCCAACGGCGGAGAAACCGAGGGGTCCTGCAACCTCGCGGTCGGCATCCGAGACGACGTGACGTACACGGTTATCGCTCAGCTTCGCCACGATAGTCCCGTTTACAGCGATTCCTGCGGCATGGCGACCAAGATCGCCTCTGCCGCCATCACGCATCTGAAGGGTCAATGACATGACCTACAGCGGATGGGAAATTTACACCAAGACTCATGAACCGGGCGACACTTCGACTCTGGACGGTGCTCGTGACGCGTCCAGCGGGCTCAAGACCATCCACGAGAACGTCGTCCGGACTCTGACCGAGAGCCAGGCGAAGCTCAACGCGTTCTGGAAGGGACAGGCCGCGGAGACCGGTGCCGCCGGGCTGACGCCGTTGATCCAGAGTTCGCAGATCGCCGCGGAAAACATGGACCGGGCGCACCGCTCCATGCAGGAACAGTCCGACGCGTTCAGGTACGTCAAGCAAAATGCCCGGCAGGTCGCCAAGGATCGGCCGGACGACCAGAAGCTGTCTGACTACGTCTCGATCGGTGCCAGCGACGACGAGAAGGCCGCGGCGCAGTTCGATTCGGACACCAAGTTCAACGTCGAACTGTACGAGCCTTATTACCAGAGCACGCAGCCACGCAAGAGCACGTTGGCTCCGGATTATCCGGCCGCGCATGATCCGAATGTGTCGGCGACCGGCATCACCCCGGATCCCTCGACGCCTGGAACCGCGACCGGGCGGATCGGCTCCGGTATTGGCCACCATTCGTCCGGTGGTGGTTCGTCGCACAACTACGGCGGTGGCTACAGCAGCGGGCCCAGCACCTACTCCGCTCCTCCCGGCGCGGCTGGCATGCAGGCGCCTCCGCCGCCCGGGCACGGCGGGGTCGTGACTCCGCCCGTTACACCGCCGCCGAATGACAGCACCAGGGCGGCTTGGGCGGATCCCACGCCGCCTCCGTCCACGCCTCCTACTTGGCAACCGCCGTCGTCGGCACCGGGTGGCGGGAATCCTGGGACTGGCGGGTTCAACGGCGGTTTCGGTCCGGTCAGCGGGTTCGGCGGCGGCTTCGGGCCGACTGCCGGCGGGAGTGGCAGTGGTGGCTTCGGGCCCGGTGGGTCCGGTTCCGGTGGCGCGGGTAGCAGCGCCGGGCCGCGGGGTCTCGGAGGCGGTACCGGTGCGGGGGCGCTTGGCGAGGGGGCGGGTGCAGCCCGGCCTGGTGCGGGCGGTGCTGGTGCGGCCGGAGCGAAAGGGCAGCCCGGGATGGGCGGCATGGGTGGCGGCGGCAAGGGCGGCAAAGGCCCCGAGGACGAGGAACACCAGCGCAAAATCCTGCTGGCCGAAGAAGACCCGGATTCGATTTTCGGGGGTTACGACGGCAATCGGCCTACGCCGCCGGTGATCGGGGCTTAGCGGAATGGCAAGGGGGAGGGAAAGTCGGTGCTGCGCAAGCCCGTTGAGCTGAGCCTGCAAACCTTCGAAGTGCTGCTGGAACGCCTGAACCTCGGCGACATCCACCCGACGCTCGTCCGCGGCGCTCTGTGGTACTCGCCGGAGGAAAGGCGGCAACTGGCTGCTGACACTGACCGCGAGCTGCACAACGTCGGTCTGATGCAGCGCGGACGGCTCAGCGACGAGTTCGTCGAGACGATGCATCTGCTGCAGCGGCCGGGTGTCGAGTACTACTCGTGGGTGAAATCGGAGCGTGGCGAGCGGACGGTACGTGCCGCCGCGAGCGGTCGGGACGCGGCGACTATTGTTGCGGTGAACCAGAAGTTGTATATCGCGCCGTGTTCGGCGGATACGTTGGTTCGGGAGTTCATCGCGCTCCTGCCGGAGGCTCCGGCTGCGCGGGTTCTTTCGCTTAACTGTTCCGACGAGGACCTCAACTTGGTCAAGACCGGCAGCCAGCCGTCTGGGCGGACGAGTCCGAGTGTTCGGGATGCCAAGCAGGTATTGCAGTGGCTTGACAAGCCGCACACGTACTTTGGGCGGCTGTACGTCGCGGTCCGGGACAGTCGCGGGAAGCGGCGGCGTAACGAGAATCCGCCGGGGTGGGCGGATATGGAGGAGGGGCGGATCCTGTTCGGGGTGGACAAATCCGGATGGATCAGCTTGGCCGGGGCTGGGCCGCAGGAGATGGCTAAGAAGGTGCAGCAGTTGGAGAATGAGCTGCGTTCTGGACGGTGAGCTGCCCGTCACCGCTACTT
This sequence comes from Amycolatopsis sp. A1MSW2902, assembly GCF_017312175.1. Taxonomy (NCBI): domain Bacteria; kingdom Bacillati; phylum Actinomycetota; class Actinomycetes; order Pseudonocardiales; family Pseudonocardiaceae; genus Amycolatopsis; species Amycolatopsis sp. A1MSW2902. The sequence continues at coordinate 7,481,323 of NZ_QJPO01000001.1, read as the reverse complement.
CTTAAGGATGAATGATGCGGCTCTCCAGGCATGCAGTCATCGATGTGGTGGGCTTGCGGCGGTCGGGTTGGCTGGATGCAGCTCGGCAAGCACGCCGCCGAGCCCATCGCTGCCGTTATCGAGCGCCCGGAATGCTCTGCCGTCGCACGGTGCACCAGCCGTGCCTGCGCCCATTGCCAGTACTGCCGAGGTTGAGTCTGACCCTTGCCGTGCCGTAAGCACGGCAGAGGTGGAAGCGTTAGGGACCAAGGTCGTCAACGCCGCGCCGGAAGGCGACCAGAGCGGGAAGAGCTGCGTGTGGACCTACGCCGGCGAGTACGGCACCATCAACGCTGGTCTCACCCCCGGCAACAAGGACGGGCTCAGCAGCCTGTACGCCAGCAGCGAAGACGGCACATTGACTTCGTTCACCCCGCTGCCGCCGATTGACGGATACCCCGCTGTCACCTACGCACAAGGCGGGGAAGGAGAAGGCGTCTGCACACTGGCAGCCGGAGTCCGGGACGATCTTCTCTACACCGTGATTGCCCGGCTGGACACCGGAAATCCGCATCGTTCCGACCCGTGCGGTGTCGCTGTCAAGATCGCCAGCTTCGGCATCCAGCACCTGAAGTCCACACACCGCTCATAAAAAAGGCCGCCCGGATAATCTCCGGGCGGCCTCCGCAAACCTCAAGCGTTCGGATTCAACACCCGAGCCAAGAACGACTTAGTCCGTTCATGCTTCGGATCCCCGATGACCTCATCCGGAGAACCGGACTCCACGACAACCCCGCCGTCCATGAAGAAGACCTTGTCGGCTACCTCGCGGGCGAACTGCATTTCGTGGGTTACCACGACCATCGTCATGCCGTCCTTCGCCAGTTGGCGCATGACGCCTAGGACGTCGCCCACCAGTTCTGGGTCCAAAGCGGACGTTGGTTCGTCGAAGAGCATCAGCTTCGGTTGCATCGCCAGCGCGCGTGCGATGGCGACCCGTTGCTGCTGGCCGCCCGAAAGCTGGCCGGGGTAGGAACGTGCCTTGTCTGCCAGGCCGACTCGGTCCAGCAGTTCCAAGGCCCGCTCCCGGACCTGTGCCTTCGGTTCCCGGCGGACCTGGACCGGGGCCTCCATGACATTTTCCAGCGCTGTCATGTGCGGGAACAGATTAAACCGCTGGAAAACCATGCCGATGTTCTTGCGCTGCGCCGCGATTTCCTTGTCTCGCAGCTCGTGCAACCGGCCGCCGCGTTCGCGGTAGCCGACTAGCACTCCGTCGACATACAGTCTGCCCGCGTCGATTTTCTCCAGGTGATTGATGCAGCGCAGCAGGGTGGACTTGCCGGAACCGGACGGGCCGATCAGGCAGAGCACCTCTCGGTCGTGCACTTCCAGGTCGATGCCCTTGAGCACGTCCAGGGAGCCGAAGCTCTTGCACACCTTTTGCGCGGAAACGACGGGAGTCACTGCACGCCACCTCCGCCGCCGCTGCCACCACGGCCGAAGCGGTAGCCCAGCATTCGCGACCCCCACTTGTTCCGCTGTGCGGTCGCCCTTGAAGTGCCGCGGGCGAAATACCGCTCGATGTAAAGCTGCACGATCGTCAGCACCGACGTCATGAACAAATACCACGTCGCCGCGACGATCAGCAGCGGAACCGTCTTGTAGTTCTGCGAATAAATCGTCTGCGCCGACACGAACAGCTCGAAGTATCCGATGACGACGACCAGCGACGTGGTCTTCAACATCGAGATGGTCTCGTTGCCGGTGGGCGGGATGATCACCCGCATCGCCTGCGGCAGGATGATCCGGCGCAAGGTCTTGCCCCGGCTCATGCCCAGTGCGGACGACGCTTCCAGCTGACCGCTGTCGACGGACTGGAGGCCGCCGCGGACGATTTCCGCCATGTACGCCGCCTCGTTGAGACCGAGGCCCAGCAACGAGGCGACGAACTGGTTGATCAGCGTGTTCGTGTCCCAGCTGATGAAGGTCGGCCCGAACGGAATGCCGAGTCCGATCTTCGGGTACGCCAGCGCCAGGAAGTTCCAGATCACCAGCTGAGCGATCAACGGCGTGCCGCGGAACAACCAGATGTAAATCGACGCCGCGCCCGACATCAGCAGGTTCGGCGACAGTCGCATCACCGCGAGCAGTACGCCGCCGACAATGCCGATGAGCATCGAGAGCACCGTGAGCAGCAACGTGTTCCGCAGGCCGTTGATGATCCGGCCGTCGAAGAGGTACTCGCCGACGACCGGCCACTGCAACGCGGAATTCGTGACCACGCTGCGGATCACGATGAACGCGACGAACACGATGATCACGCCGGCGATCCAGCGTCCGTAATGCCGGACCGGGACCGCCTTGATCGGGGTGGTGTCGACCTCCTGCCAGGAATCGGCGGGGCCGGGGGGAGTGGACACGAGTAACTAAGTCCTCAGTTTCGTCAGGAAGCGGACGGGTTGATCTCCGACTTGGTGATGGCACCGGAACCCGACAAGCCCCACTTGTCGAGGATCTTCTTGTAGATTCCGCTGTCGATCAGCTTCTGCACGGCGCCCTGGATCGCCTTGCCGAACTCGCCGCTGCCCTTCGGCAGCACGATCCCGTACGGCGCGGTGTCGTACGGCGCGCCCGCGGACTCGAGCTGGCCGCCGGTCTGCTTGACCGCGTAGTCGATCACCGGCGAGTCGGCGAGCTCGGCCTGCACGCGCTTCGCGGTCAGCGCCAGGTTCACGTCGGTCTGCGCCTGGAACTGGGTGATGTTGATCGGCTGCTTGCCCGCCTTGGTGCACGCGGTGTTGCGCTTGCCGAGATCGTCGACCTGCGTGGTGCCCTTCTGCACGGCCACATTCTTACCGCACAGGTCGTCCACCGACAGTTTGTCCGGATTGCCCTTGAGCACCGCGAGCGAGGTGCCGGCGCTGTAGTACGAGATCATGTCGACGGTCTGCATCCGCTCGGCGTTGATCGTGAACGACGAGATGCCCATTTCGTACTTCTTCGCCGAAATACCGGGAATGATGCCGTCGAACGCCGAGTTCTGGAACTCCGTCTGGACGCCGAGCACCTGGCCGACCGCGGTGGCGAGGTCGACGTCGAAGCCGGTCGCCTTGCCGTTCTCGACGAATTCGTTCGGCGGGTAGGTCTGGTCCTGCCCGATCACGATCTTGCCGTCGGCCTTGATGTCGGCGGGCACCATCCCGGCCAGCGCCGCGTCCTTCTGCGCGGTCGGCGCCGCGTCGCCGCCGGGAGCCTGGCTGGCGCCGGCGTCGGTGCCGCCGGCTCCGTTGCCGCCCGCGCCGCACGCCATCGTCATGCCGACCAGCGCGAAAGCGGGGAGAAGGGCGAGCGCCTTCATTTGCTGTCCTCGGGCCACTTCGTCACTCCTCGTAGTTCTCAAGGGCTGAGAGCTGGCATATTGCCACCCGGAAGCGGGTATGCACAGCACTGCTGCGTCACGGGGAAGTTTCGCACAGGACTTGCCGGAAGACGGGTGTCACGGCCGTCCGGCGCGGTAAGTCAGGATGTCTCCCATGAACAGCAACCCCGGTCCCCGGCTGCCGCCAGCCGGACGACGTGCGCGAACGGTGAAAGGCCGCCGCGCGGCCCGGCCCGGCGCGCAGTTCGACGGATACCTCGCCCCGGAGCGGCCGCACGCCGGCGCGTACGACGAGATGTTCGCGCCCGACGGCACGGTCCGCGGGCCGTACCGAGCGCTGTACGGCTCGATCGCCGCCCTCGACGCCAGCGACCTCACCAACCGCTCGCAGGCCCTCGACCGGGCGATGGTGGACCAGGGGATCACGTTCTCGCTGTCCGGCCAGGAACGGCCGTTCCCGCTCGACCTCGTGCCCCGCGTCATCCAGGCGACCGAATGGTCCCGGCTCGAGCGCGGCGTGACCCAGCGTGTCCGGGCGCTGGAGGCGTTCCTCGCCGACGTCTACGGCGACCGGCAGATCCTGCGCGACGGCGTCCTGCCGCGCAGGCTGATCACCTCGTGCGAGCACTTCCACCGCGAGGCCTACGGGATCAAACCGCCCAACGGCGTGCGGATCCACGTCTCCGGCGTCGACCTCGTCCGCGACGAGGAGGGCACTTTCCGGGTCCTGGAGGACAATCTCCGCAACCCGTCCGGCGTGTCCTACGTGATGGAGAACCGGCGCACGATGGCGCGCGTGTTCCCGGACCTGTTCGCGCGACACCGGGTCCGGCCGGTCGGTGACTATGCGTCACACCTGCTTCGCGCACTGCGAGCGGCGGCCGCGCCGAACGTCGCCGACCCGATGGTCGTCGTGCTCACCCCCGGCGTCTACAACTCGGCCTACTTCGAGCATTCGCTGCTCGCCCGGCTGATGGGCGTGGAGCTCGTCGAGGGCCGTGACATGTTCTGCCGCGACAACGTGGTCTACCTCCGCACCACCGAGGGCGAACGCCAGGTCGACGTGATCTACCGGCGGATCGACGACGAGTTCCTCGACCCAGTGCACCACCGGCCGGATTCGGTGCTCGGCGTCGCGGGCATCCTCAACGCGGCCCGCGCGGGCAACGTGGTGGTGGCGAACGCGGTCGGCAACGGCGTCGGCGACGACAAGCTCGTCTACACCTACGTGCCGGAAATGGTGCGCTACTACCTGAACGAGAAACCCATTCTGCCCAATGTGGACACATTCCGGTGCTGGCTGCCCGACGAGTTCGACCACGTCATGCAGCACGCCGACGAATTGGTGATCAAGCCGGTCGAGGGTTCCGGCGGATACGGCATCGTCTTCGGGCCGGATGCGTCCAAAAAGGAGCTGGACGCGTTGCGTCGCAAGGTGCGCGCGAACCGGCGCGGCTGGATCGCGCAGCCGGTGGTGCAGCTGTCGACCGTTCCGTCCAAGGTGGACGACCGGCTCGCGCCGCGGCACGTCGACCTGCGGCCGTTCGCGGTCAACGACGGCAAGGAAATCTTCGTTCTCCCCGGCGGGCTCACCCGGGTCGCGCTGCCCGAGGGCAGCCTGGTGGTGAACTCGTCCCAAGGCGGCGGTTCGAAGGACACCTGGGTGCTCGCTTCGCGGTCCTCGACGTCGGAGCAGGAGCTCGACCGTCCCGCGCTCGGCGACGTGTCCGCTGTGGACGGTGTCGCCGCGGAACAGGGTCCGGAACTGTCCACGTCGCAGCAGCAACAACAGCAGCAACAGAGCTGAGGGAGGGAAACATGATGCTGGCCCGCAACGCGGAGTCGCTGTACTGGATCGGCCGTTACGTCGAACGCGCCGACGACACCTCCCGCATCCTGAACGTCTCGGTGCATCAGCTGCTGGAAGACGCGAGCGTCGATCCGGACCACGTCAGCCGTCAACTGCTCGCCGTGCTCGGCATCCCGTTCGACGCGGGCGACGCGCTCGACGTGTGGAAGCTGACCGAACTGGTCGCCTACGCGAAGGACAATCCGTCGTCCATCGTCGGTTGGATCAACTCCGCGCGAGAGAACACCCGCGGCGCGCGCGAGGTCGTTTCGACCGAGCTGTGGGAATGCCTGAACGCGACGTGGAACGCGGTACCGGACCGGCAGCGTTACGCCCGCCGCGCCGGACCGCATGCCTTTCTGTCCTTTGTGGAGGAACGGGCGGCGATGTTCGCCGGGCTCGCCGATTCCACGATGAGCCGCGACGACGGCTGGCTGTTCCTCGTGCTCGGCCGATCGGTCGAACGCGCGGACATGGTGGTGCGGCTGCTGCTTTCGCGAGTTTCCGACCGCGCGTCGTCGCCGGGGTGGATGACCGTGCTTCGATCAGCCGGCGCGCAGGACACGTACCTGCGCACTAACCGCGGCGCGCTCGACGCGGCGCGCGTGGTGCAATTCCTGCTCAGGGACACGTTGTTCCCGCGTTCGGTATTCCACGCGCTGCGCCAGGCGGAGGATTGTTTACGCCAGCTCGATCCGGGAATCAACGCTCGGGGCAACGAAAAGTCCGAGGCCGTCCGGCTGCTCGGCCGTGCCCGCAGCGAGCTGGAATTCCTCCACCCCGCGGCACTGCTGGACGACCTGCCGCGCCGGTTGCGCGGATTGCAGGAAGCGATCAAGGAAGTCGGGGAAGCAGTGTCCATTCAGTACTTCCACACGTCGCCGTGGGTGGCGTGGAGCGGCGCGGAGGTGTCCCTGTGAGCTGGCAACTGCGGGTGACGCACCGGACCGGCTACCGGTACGCGACCCCGGCCACCCAGTCGTACAACGAAGCCCGGCTCACCCCGCGCTCCGACCGGCGGCAGACCACGTTGGCCACTCGCATCGAAACCTCCCCGGCCACCCGGGCCTATCGCTACACCGATTACTGGGGCACCGACGTCACCTCGTTCGACCTGCACGCGCCGCACACCGAGTTCACCGTGCTCGCGACGTCCGTCGTGGAGACCGCGGACGAGGCGGAACCGGTGCGTTCGGCGACGTGGAAGGAACTGCAGAGCGAGACCGTCCGCGATCAGCGCACGGAGTATTTGACGCCGACGCCGTACACGCCGAACGACCAGGAACTGTCCAAACAGGCCCGAGCGCTGCGCAAGGGCTTGGACCCGGCGGACGCGGTGCTCGCGATCTGCGGCTGGGTGAACGAGCAGTTGAAATACCAGCCGGGCACCACTGGTGTGCACAGCACGGCGACCGATTCGTGGCGAGCGCGCGAGGGCGTGTGCCAGGACTTCGCGCACGTCTCGCTGGTGATGCTGCGCGCGATCGGCATCCCGGCGCGGTACTGCTCGGGCTACCTGCACACCAAGCCCGAGGCCAAGCTCGGCGAGAAGGTCGAGGGCGAAAGCCACGCCTGGGTCGACGTGTGGACCGGCGGCTGGTGGGCGCACGACCCGACGAACGCGATCCCGGTCGGGCCGCGGCACGTGTGGGTCGCGACCGGCCGCGATTACGCGGACGTGGCTCCGTTGAAGGGGATCTTCACCGGGGCCAGCCAGTCCACTTTGGATGTCTCGGTGGAACTGACCAGGATGGCTTGATCACGCGGTCTGGCGGCGCCGGGAAACGGTCAACAGCCACAACAGATACCCGCCGCCCAGCGCCGCCGCGACGACGCCCACCGGCAACAGCGAAGCGTCCAGGACCCGCTGGCCCACAAAGTCCGCCGCCAGCACCAGCACCGCACCCATCGCCGCGGAGGCGAGCAGGTTCGGTCCCGGTCGACGGGTCAGGCGGCGGGCGAGTTGCGGCGCGGCAAGGGCGACGAACGGGATCGGCCCGGCCGCCGCGGTCGCGGAAGCGGCCAACGCGACCGCCGCCAGCAGCACCACCGCACGCACTCGCGGCACCGCGACGCCTACGGCGACCGCGGCGTCGTCGCCCATTTCCAGCATTCGCAGCGCGGGCTGGTGCACGAAGATGAACGGCGCGAGCACCACGACGGCCAGGCACAGCGGGATGAAGTAGTTCCAGTCACGACCGGCGAGATCGCCGGTCAGCCAGCCGACCGCCTGTGCCGCGGCTTCGAGTTTCGCTTGCACCAGCAGGTAACCGTTCACCCCGGCCAGCACCGCGCTCACCGCGATGCCCAGCAGCACCAGCCGTGAGCTGAGCAAACCGTGCGGCGCGCACAGCGCGGTGACCAGCAACGCGGTGAGCAGGCCGCCCGCGACCGCGCCGACCGACACCAGGCCGGGGCCCGCGCCGAACAGCAGGATCATCATGATCCCGCCGGTCGCCGAGCCGGTGGTGAAGCCGATGATGTCCGGGCTGCCGAGCGGATTCCGGGTCACCGTCTGGAAGACCGTGCCCGCCAGCGCGAGCGCGACGCCGACGAAGATCGCCACCAACGCACGCGGCAACCGACCGGTGACGACCAGGTACTGCGCCTTCGTGCCGGATCCGGCGAGCGTCTGCAGCACTTCGAGCGGCGACATCTCGTAATCGCCGGTGCCCACGGCGAGCACCAGAAGCACCGCCGCCACCAGCGTCAGCAGTCCGACGACCACCCACGTCCTCATCGCCGCACCGCCTTCAACCGCCGCGCCACGATCACGAAGGCGATGCCGCCGATCACGTCCGTCATCAGGCCCACCTGGATTTCGCCGTTGCCGCCGAGCAGCCGGCCGAGCACGTCGCAGCCGAGCAGCAGCACCGGCCCGAGCAGCGCGGACAACGGCAGCACCCACCGTTCGTCCTGGCCGACCAGCGCGCGCACGACGTGCGGGATCATCAGTCCGACGAACGCGATGGGCCCGCACGCCGCGGTCGCGGTCGCGGTCGCGGAAAGCAGACCGACCGCGATCATGCCGACCGCGCGGGTCAGCACCGGATTCGCGCCGAGCCCGCGCGCGCTGTCGTCCCCGAGCGCGACCGCGTTGAGCGGCCGGGCGAGCACTCCCGCGACCACCAGGGCGGCCAGGAAGAACGGCAGCAGCCCGGCGAGGCTGTCGAGGTTCCGGTTCACCAGCGAGCCGACGAGCCAGTACCGCATCTGGTCGAGGCTGTGCGTGTTGATCATCTGCATGCCCTGGTTGATCCCGACGAACACGGCCTGCACCGCGACGCCCGCGAGCACCAGCCGCAGCGGGCTCACCGAGCCGCCGATCACCGTGACCAGGACCGTTCCGGCCAGCGCGCCGAAGAAGGCGAACCACACCAGCTGCTGCGGCGAAGACACCGAGAACACCGCGCCGCCCAGGACGATCGCGACCGCCGCGCCGTGGTTGATGCCGAGCAGGCCGGGGTCGGCGACCGGGTTGCGCGTGATCGCCTGCAGCAGTGCGCCGGCCAGGCCGAGCCCGACGCCGACGGCCAGCCCGAGCAGCGTCCGGGGCAGCCGGTCGTCGCGGATCACCACGTCCTCGAACGTGCCGCTGTAGGAGAACAAGGCGTGCCAGACGCTGCCGAGCGGCAACCGGTTGGAGCCGAAGGCGATGGACAGCACCACCACCGCGACGAGGGCGACGAGCGCCGCGACCAGGACTGTCGCGCGAACGCCCCAGCGCCGGGATGTGACGCGCTCCCCAAGCAGGACCATGGCGTTCACCCTAAGGCAAGGCTAACCTCAGGCGGTACCTCACCCGATCCTCCGGAGTTCCGATGACCCTCTCACCGGCGCGGCTGTCCCGCCGCGGTTTTCTCGCCGGCACCGCCGCCGCGGGCACCCTCGGCCTGCTGAGCGCCTGCGGGTACAAAGACGACCAGCCCGCTGCCGGCGGCGGCGCGACGTGGTCCTTCACCGACGACCGCGGCCGCAAGCTCAGCGGCGAACGTCCACAGCGGATCGTCGCACAGGTGACCGCCGCGGCCGCGCTGTGGGACTTCGGCGTGAAATCGGTGGGGATCTTCGGCCCGTCGAAGCTGCCGGACGGCAAGACCGATCCGCAAGCGGGCGGCGTCGACCTGAAGTCGGTGACCTCGCTGGGCAACGTCTGGAACGAGTTCAACTTCGACAAGTTCGTGTCGCTGAACCCGCAGCTGCTGGTCAGCGTGATGTACCTGAAGCAGCAGATGTGGTACGTGCCGGACACCTTGGCGGACAAGGTGGACAAGGCCGCGCCGAGTGTCGGCATCGGACTGCAGGACATCGCGATGCCGCAAGGGATCGCGAAGTTCGAGGCGCTGGCGAAGGCGCTCGGCGCGAACGTCGCGACGCCGGAAATCCAGCAGGCGAAGGAGAAGTACGAGGCCGCGGACGCCAAGTTCGCCGACGCGGTCAAGAAGACGGCCGGACTGAAGGTCGTGCTGCTGTCCGCGCAGAAGGACACGGTGTACGTGGCCAACCCTTCGAAGTTCGCGACCTCGAAGCACTACCAGGACAAGGGAATGCACTTCGTCCTGCCGGAGAAGCCCGACGAGAGCCAGGGCGGCTACTACGAGCAGGTGAGCTGGGAGAACGTCGGCAAATACTCGGCCGACGTGATCATGTACGACTCGCGCGGCGGTTCGCTGTCGCTCGGCCCGGACGGGCTCGGCGGCGTCCCGACCTGGCAGCAGCTGCCCGCGGTGAAGGCGGGCAAGCTGATCCCGTGGAACAACGAGACGCCGTTCTCGTACCAGCGGTTCGCACCCGAGCAGACCCGGGTCGCCGACGCGCTGGCCAAGTTCGCCTGACGTGCGAATGCCTGCGCCGGAGCGAAACCGGCGCAGGCATTCACGCGAACCGTCAGCTGCGGGCGTGCGCGTCCAGGAGGTGCGCCACCGCTTCGGTGACCTGCTGGGCGTAGTCCAGGTTCAGCCACTCGTCGGGCACGTGGATGTTCGAGTCCGCCCCGCACGCGCCGGTGACCAGGAACTGCGCCTCCGGGTACTTCTCGCCGAGCAGGCCCATGAACGGGATCGACCCGCCCATGCCCGCGGCGCGGTGCGGACGGCCGAACACCTCGTCGTCGACCCGGCGCAGCGCGTCAGTGAGCCACGCGGCTTCTTCCGGCGCGTTCCAGCCGTTCTCCGCCTGCTGGTCCTCGGCGATGGTGACCTTCGCGCCGTACGGAACATCCGTGGTCAGCACCCGCTTGATCGCCGCCAGCGCGTCGTCCGCGACCGCCGTGGGCGGCAGGCGGAAGCTCAGCGTGAGGGTGGTGCTCTGCCGCAGCACGTTGCCCGCTTCGGCGGGCAGCGGGAGCCCTTCGCCGCCGATGATCGACAGCGTCGGCCGCCAGTAGTTGTTCAGCAGCAGCTCAAGCGCGTCCTCGGACACCGTCTTTCCGCCGCTCACCAACGGGAACGCGGTGCGCAGCGCGTCCGGGGCCACCTCCGCGACCGCCTCGATCTCGGCGCGGCGGCTGGCCGGCACCTCGACGTTCAGCTCGGACAGCTTGATCTCGCCGGTTTCCGAGTTCTCGATGCGCTCCAGCAACTGCCGCAGCACGCGGAACGAACTCGCGACGACCCCGCTGGCCAGGCCGGAGTGCTGCGCGGTGGCGAGCAGCTGGACGTTGACCGTCAGGTGCACCATGCCGCGCAGGCTGGTGGTGAGCCACAACCGCTCGTAGTCCATGCCGCCCGCGTCGAGGCACACGACGAGGCTGACTTCGCCGAGCCGCGCGCTCAGGTGCTCCAGGTAAGCGGGCAGGTCCGGGCTGCCGGATTCCTCGCCGGTTTCCAGCAGCAGCGCGATGCGCGCGTGTTCGCCGCCGGCCGCGTGCACCGCTTCCAGCGCGGCACTGGCCGCGTACCCGGAGTAGCCGTCGTCCACCGAACCGCGGCCGTACAGCCGCCCGTCGCGGATCACCGGCGTCCACGGGTCGAGGCCCTCGGACCAGCCGCCGACCGGGGGCTGCTTGTCCAGGTGGCCGTACATCAGGACGGTGCCCTTGTTTGTCGCGCCCGGGGTGGCCGGCACGTCGACAAACAGCAGCGGGGAACGGCCTTCCAGCTCGACGACCTCGATCCGCGCGCCCGGCAGGTCGCGCCCCTCGAGGTAGGTCTTGACGTGCTGGACGGCGGCGGCGAGATGCCCGGTCGACGCCCAGTCCGCGTCGAACGCCGGGGACAGCGCGGGGATCGCGACCAGACCGGACAGGCTCGGCGTGACGTCGTTGATCCACGTCGAGACCACGGATTCGCGTACGGATTTTTGTTCCACAGCGCCATCTTGCCACGGTGACCGACGTCACCGGCACGAGTGAACGTCTCGAGTGCTCAGTCCGCATAGCCGAGCCGCCGTCGCCCGCGAGGGCAGGTAGGACGCGGGATGGCCGCCCGACCATCGCCTCTCCCATACTCGGGCTTCCAAGCGTTTCCCCTGTTCAGCGAGGTTTTCTCAGCAACAAATCAGCAACTGCCGCTCTCCATCGGAGCAATTCTCGTGCCAGGATGTGGCCACGAACCGTCAACGCCGACGGTGGCCGGGAGCCTCGGACCCGAGGAGCCGGTCCCCGCCGGTGCAGTCGCTGTGGCCGCCACAAGCGGCCGCTCGCGGCGCCGACACCGAGGAGAACAGCTCATGCCGTCCGAACAGTGGACGCACCCGGAACCTGGAGACGGGCCGGCCGCCGTAGCGGCCCAGCCTTCCCCCGAACAGGTGATCGCCGGTTTGCGAGCGACAAGCGAAGGTGGCGCTGAGCTCACTCAGCTGCTCACCCCCGAGGGCCAGCGGGTCCCGTCCGAGCGGTTCGACCGCTACGTCGAGGACGTCGACGACGAAACGCTGAAGAACCTCTACCGCGACATGGTGCTGGTGCGCCGCGCGGACCGCGAGGCCAACGCGATGCAGCGGCAGGGGCAGCTGGGCATCTGGGTGCCGCTGCTCGGCCAGGAAGCCGCGCAGGTCGGGTCCGGCCGCGCGCTGCAGCCGCGCGACATGGCGTTCCCGAGCTACCGCGAGCACGGCGTCGCGTACACCCGCGGCGTCGACATGCGCGACCTGATCGGGATTTTCCGGTGCACCGACCACAGCGGCTGGGACTACCAGGCCCACCGGTTCCACCCGTACACGATCGTCATCGGCAACCAGGTGCTCAACGCGGCCGGTTACGCGATGGGCCAGAAGTTCGAGGGCAAGGTCGGCGACGAGGGTGGCGAGGCCACCATCTGCTACTTCGGTGACGGCGCGACTTCGCAGGGCGACGTGCACGAAGGTTTCGTCTGGGCCGCGGTGTACGACGCGCCGCTGGTCTTCTTCTGCCAGAACAACCAGTGGGCGATTTCCGAGCCGACCGAACGCCAGTCGCGGCTGCCGCTGTACCAGCGCGCCCGCGGCTACGGCTTCCCCGGCATCCGCGTGGACGGCAACGACGTCCTCGCCTGCCTCGCCGTCACCCGGTGGGCGCTGGAGGAATGCCGGCACGGCAACGGCCCGGTGCTGATCGAGGCGTTCACCTACCGGATGGACGCGCACACCACCACCGACGACCCCACCCGCTACCGGCTCTCGGACGAGCTGGAGGAGTGGAAGCTCAAGGACCCGATCGAGCGCGTGCGCGCGTTCCTGGCTCGGAACGGCCACGCCGACCAGGCGTTCTTCGACAGCGTCCAGGCCGAGGCGGATCAGTTCGCCGCGGACCTGCGCGACTACACGTTCAACATGCCCGAGCCGCCGCCGGACCGGGTGTTTTCCCAGGTGTACGCAGAACCCTCGCCGGTGCTGGAAGCGCAGCGCGAGGAGTATCTGTCCTATCTCGACGGGTTTGCCGCGGCAGGTGAGCACTGATGACTGATCTGCAGAAGCTCACGATCGGCAAGGCGCTCAACCTCGGTCTCCGGCGCGCGATGGAGGAGGACCCGAAGGTCCTGATCATGGGGGAGGACGTCGGCAAGCTCGGCGGCGTCTTCCGGATCACCGACGGGCTGCAGAAGGACTTCGGCGAGCAGCGCGTGCTGGACACGCCGCTGGCCGAATCGGGCATCATCGGCACCGCGGTCGGCCTCGCCGTGCGCGGTTTCCGGCCGGTGTGCGAAATCCAGTTCGAAGGCTTCATCTTCCCCGGCTTCGACCAGATCTCCTCGCAGCTGGCGAAACTGCACTACCGCACGCAGGGCAAGGTCAAGATGCCCGTCGTGATCCGGGTGCCGTTCGGCGGCGGGATCGGCGCGGTGGAGCACCACTCGGAATCGCCGGAATCGCTGTTCTCGCACATCGCCGGCCTCAAGGTGGTGTCGATTTCGAACGCGGTGGACGCTTACTGGGGCATCCAGGAGGCGATCCGTTCGGACGACCCGATCCTCTTCTTCGAGCCCAAGAAGCTGTACCACTCGGGTGCGTTGAAGATGGAGGTCGACACATCGACGGCGCCGTCAAAGGTGTTCGCGTCGCAGGTGGTGCGCGCGGGCACGGACGCCACGGTGGTCGCGTACGGCCCGTCGGTGAAGGTGGCGCTCGAAGCCGCTACGGCCGCCGAGTCCGAGGGCAAGTCGCTGGAGGTCATCGACCTGCGCACGCTCTCGCCGCTCGACCTCGGACCGGTGTTCGAATCGGTCCGCAAGACCGGACGGCTCATCGCGGTGAGCGAAGCGCCGTCGGAATCCTCGCTGACCTCGGAGATCGCGGCCCGGGTCCAGCAGGAATGCTTCTACTCCCTTGAGTCCCCCGTCCTGCGCGTGACCGGATTCGACACGCCGTACCCGCCTGCGAAGCTCGAGGAGCATTACCTCCCCGACCTCGACCGGGTCCTGCACGCTGTCGACCGTTCGCTCGCCTGGTAAGGGGGTTCCCGCAGAAATGCCTGAGTACAAACAGTTCCCCTTGTCGGACACGGCGGAGGGGCTCACCGAGGCCGACATCCTGGCCTGGCGCGTGAAGCCGGGCGACACGGTCACGGTCAACCAGATCGTGGTCGAGGTCGAGACCGCGAAGGCCGCCGTCGAATTGCCGATCCCGTGGGCCGGTGTGGTCACCGAACTGCACGTGGAGCCGGGGCAGACGGTGGAGGTCGGGACGCCGATCCTGACCATGGACGTGGATCCGGACGGGAAAGCCGCTCCTGCTCCCGCCGCCGCTCCCGCCGCCGCTTCCGCCGAGCCCGCCGCTCCGGCCGAGGAGGAGATGAAGCCGCTGGTCGGCTACGGCTCCAAGGCGGCCGGGACTACCCGGCGGGCGCGCAAGGGAGCCACCCCGGCTCCCGCTCCCGCTGCCGTCGCGGCGGCTCCCGCACCGGTGGCCGAAACCCCGCGTGGCGGTTACGTCCCGCTGGCCAAACCGCCGGTCCGCAAGCTGGCCAAGGACCTCGGCGTCGACCTGCACTCGCTCACCGGCAGCGCGGACGGCGGCGTGATCACCCGCGACGACGTCCATCGGGCCGCCAACGGTTCCGCCGCGCCCGCGGTGTCCACTGCGGATTCCGGCTACGACCCGGCGACCCGCGAGCGGCGCGTGCCGATCAAGGGTGTCCGCAAGGCGACCGCGGCCGCGATGGTGCAGAGCGCGTACACCGCTCCGCACGTCACGGAGTTCCTCACCATCGACGTCACGCCGATGATGGAACTGCGCGAGAAGCTCAAGAAGTCGCGCGAATTCAGCGGCGTCAAGCTCACTCCGCTGGCGTTCGCGGCGAAGGCGGTGTGCCTCGCGGCGAAGCGCACGCCGGACGTCAACGCGGTGTGGGACGACGCGGCGCAGGAGATCGTCTACAAGGACTACGTGCACCTCGGCATCGCGGCGGCGACCCCGCGCGGTCTCGTGGTGCCGAAGATCCGGGACGCGGATTCCTTGTCGCTCAAGGAACTCGCGGTCGCGCTCACCGAGCTGACCGATGTCGCGCGCGAGGGCAAGACGACGCCGGCGGCGATGCTGGGCGGCACGTTCACCATCACCAACGTCGGCGTGTTCGGCGTCGACACCGGCACGCCCATCATCAACCCGGGCGAGTCGGCGATCCTGGCGGTCGGGGCGATCCGCGACACCCCATGGGTGGTCGACGGCGAGATCAAGGTGCGCAAGGTGATGCAGTTGTCGCTGAGCTTCGACCACCGGGTGGTCGACGGGCAGCAGGGGTCGGAGTTCCTCGCCGACGTCGGTGCGCTGCTCGCCGATCCGGCGGTCGCGATCACGTACTGAGCAGAAGGGGCCGTGTGCGCACGGCCCCTTCGTTTTATCCCGTTGACGGAGTGAGCACTCACTCCGTACCGTGGAGCGCATGGAGACAAGAAAAAGAGCGCCCGGGATGGCTCCGGACGACCGGCGGCGGATGATCGTCCGCGCGGTGCTTCCGCTGGTCGTCGAGCACGGCCGCGGGGTCACGACCGCGCAGATCGCCCGCGCCGCCGGGATCGGCGAGGGCACCATCTTCCGGGTTTTCCAGGACAAGGACGAACTGTTCGACGCGTGCGTGGAAGCCGCGCTCGATCCGGCGGAGGCACTGGAGATGATCGGGGAGATCCCGGCTGAGCTGCCGCTGGAGAAGCGGCTGGCGGAGGCCGCCGAGGCGATGAACGCGCACCTCCAGCGCATGGGCGCGGTGATGGCCGCAACGATGAAGGGACGGCCGCGCGCGGCGGCGGAGGCGGCGCGCAACCGCAAGTCGGTGACCGGGGACAGCCGCCGCGAGTCGCTCGAAGCGATGCAGCGCGCGGTGCGGGAACTGTTCGTCCCGGACGCCGCCCGGCTGCGGCTGCCGGTCGACAAGGCCGCTTCGCTGTTCCTGGCGCTGCTGTTCACGCAATCCCGCCCGATGCCCGGTTCCCCCACTACTGACGAGGTCATCGACGTCTTCCTGCACGGTTCGGTGCTGGCGTGATCCCCGGCGGTGGGGGCGGGATCGAGATGGCCCTCGGCCGCCGCGGTCGCCGCAGGATGGCGCAATCCGTGCCGGACAGCGGACTCACCGGGCCGGTCGACATCCCGGAACCGGAGCAGCCGGAACAACCGAAAGGCGTGCGGGCGCGCCTGTCGCGGATGCGCACCTCGGTGGCGGGCACCGTCCGCGGCCTGCCGAAGGTCGCGAAACTGACCTGGCAGGCCAGTCCGACTCTGACGATCGTGCTCGCGGTGATCACGCTGGCCTCCGGCCTGCTGCCGACGGTCACCGCGTACATCGCGAAAATCCTGCTCGACTCGGTGGTCGCCGCGATCCAGCACCGCGGGTCGACCGCGGACATCGTCCGCATCACGCTGTTCCAGTTCGGCGTGCTGGCGGCGACCGCGATCAGCAGCTCGCTCACCACGATCGCGCAATCCCTGCTGCAGGAACGGATGACGCTCACCATCCGGCACCAGGTCATGCGGCACGCGAGCGACCTGCACCTGGCGTACTTCGAGGGTTCGGCGTCCTACGACATGCTGCGCCAGGCCGCGCAGGAAGCGCCGACGCGGCCGTTGTCGATGATGACCTCGGCGCTCGGCCTGATCCGGACGCTGATCACCTTCGCCAGCATGATCGCGTTGCTGGTGTCGATCAGCCCGCTGCTCGCGCTGGTCGCTTTGCTGGCCCCGATCCCGGCGTTCATCTCGCAGTCGAAGTACGGTTCGCGGGCGTTCTGGCTCACGTTCATGATGTCGCCGATCAAACGGCGGATGGACTATCTGTCCTCTTTGGTCACGACGGACACGTATGCCAAGGAGACCAAGCTGTTCGGCCTCGGCCCGTACTTCGTGGACCGGTTCCGGAAGCTCGGCGTGGTGGCTTACGAACGGCAGCGGAAGCTGACGGTGAAACGGAATGTCAGCTCGACGTCGTGGGGACTGCTCAGCACGCTGGTCGGCTCGGCGATCGCGTTGTACATCGCGCTGGAAGCGGTCGGCGGACGGCTCACGCTGGGCGATCTGGCGTTGTACACGGCCGCCGCGACGTCCGTGCAAAGCTCGGTGACCGGGTTGTTCACCGCGTTTTCCGGGATGTACGAGAACAATCTCTACCTGGACACGCTGTACAAATTCCTCGACACCAAACCGGAAATCACCGCGCCGGCGAAACCGCGCCCGCTTCCGTCCATTGTGGATGGACACATCCAGTTCGAGTCGGTGAGCTTCAGTTATCCGGGCGCGGACGAACCGGCGCTGCACGGGGTGAGTTTCGAGATCCGTCCCGGCGAAACGGTCGCGGTGGTGGGCCGCAACGGCGCGGGCAAATCGACGCTGTTCAAACTGCTGTGCCGGCTCTACGACCCGACCGCGGGCCGGATCCTGCTGGACGGCGTGGACATCCGCGAGTACGACCCGGCGGAACTGCGCACCAAGATCAGCGCGATGTTCCAGGACTACGTGACGTACCAGGGAACCGCGGCGGAGAACATCGGCCTCGGCGACCTGAACCGGCTCACCGATCGCGAGCACATCGAGGACTCCGCCCGCCGCGCCGGAGCCGACGAGCGCATCGCCCGGCTGCCGACCGGGTACGACAGCCCGCTCGGCCGGTGGTTCGACCAGGGCGTGTCGCTGTCCGGCGGGGAATGGCAGAAAATCGCGCTGGCCAGGGCTTTCCAGCGCGAGGCCCCGATCCTGATCCTGGACGAGCCGACGTCGGCGCTGGACGCGCAGGCCGAGCACGACCTGTTCGACCGGCTGCACACGTTGTCTCGCGGACGGACGACGCTGTACATCTCGCACCGGTTCTCGACGGTCCGCCAAGCCGAGCGCATTCTGCTGCTGGACCACGGGAAGGTCGCGGAATACGGCACGCACGAAGCGCTGATGGCGGCCGATGCCGGGTACGCGGAATTGTTCACGCTGCAAGCGGAGGCGTACTTGAAGTGACTATCTTGGGGTGATCAGCCGAGGGGGTTTCGTGCTCATCACCACTCAAGACCTGGGGGTCACCGCGGGCGAGACGGCGCTGTTCAGCGGTCTCGACCTGGCCGTCGACGCCGGCGAATGCCTGGTCGTCCGCGGTGCCAACGGAGCGGGCAAATCGACGTTGCTGCGGTGTCTTTACGGGAATCAGGCGCCGACGTCCGGTTCCGTGTCCGTCTGCGGCGGGCCGCCGGACGAGCGGTCCGCCGCTTTCCGTCGCCGGGTTTCCGTGCTTTTCGACGATTCGGCGCTCTTCGACGAACTCACCCCGCGCCAGCATCTCGATCTGCTGCGCAATTCCTTCGGCGGCGAACTGGCCGAAGGCCCGGTCCCGGCTCCCGATGTGCCCGCGTCGGAACTCTCCGCCGGACAACGCCGTCGGCTCCTGCTGCACGCCGCGGTCGCGCGTCCGCACGAGGTGCTGCTGCTGGACGAACCGGAACGCGCACTGGACGCCGAGGGCCGGGCCTGGCTGTCCACCCTGGTCACCACCAGTACGCAACGCGGCGCGGCGGTCGTGGTGGCGAGCCATCACCCGCCGCTCGAGGACGAGGTCGCGGACTACGTGGTGGACCTGTGAAACGCCCGGACCTCGTCCTGGCGCTGGTCATCGCGGCCGGCCTTCTGGGATCGCCGTTCTACAACACCGAACTGGTGCGCAGCCAGCTGATCGGCGGTGCTCCGGTGGGCGCGCTCGGCAGCGTGCTCGTACTGTGCACCGGCCTCGCCCTTGCCTGGCGGGCGACGCTGCGCCGCGGGTACGTCTGGGCCCATCCGGCCACGCTGACCTGGGACGATTTCGACGGCCAGCGTCCCGCCGTGCTCACCCGACGGCTCGTACTGGACTGGGCCGCCCGGTTCGCCGTGGCGGCTTATTTCTTCGCGGTGTCCGGGATGCTCATCGGCTTTCCCAGCTCGCTGGTCGGCCCGATCGCGCTTTTCGTAGTCATCGCCGCACTGGCCTTGGCGCTGGGCCGCCGACGTTCGTTTCCCGGCGAATCCCTTCTCCCGCTCACCCTCGCGCTGCCGCTGGTCATTCCACTGTGGACCTACGTGGTCGCCGCCGGTCTCGCGACGATCGCCTTGCTCCGGTCTTCTCCCTTGCCGCACACGGCTTCTCGAGACACCCTGATCCGGCACTACACCGAGCGCATGGTGCGCCGGACATCCGCCGCCTTCCTGGACGTCTGGGCGCTTCTCCCGGCGGGCCGCCCGGTTCCGTGGCGGAATGCGCTCGCGAGCCGGTTCGTCGTCACCCGATACGTCCTCACCGGAGTCCTCGCCCGGCGCTCCGCACTCGGCCTGCCGGTCTTCTTAGCACTCGCCGTCGTCGCGACCCACGCGACCTTCCCGGCCGTCACATCGGTCTGGCTGATCGGCATCGGCGGCTACCTGGGTTTATTGCCGTTCACCGCCCCGATCGCGCAGCTGCACCGGGTACCCGGACTGCGGCGCTGGCTGGCCGCGTCCGATCTGCACCTGCATGCCGTGACCTGCGCTTTTCTCTGCGTCCTCGCCCTGCTCTGGACCGCCGTCGTCCTGCTGCTCGGCATCCCAGCGTCGATCGGCGCGCTCGCGGCGGCCCTGATCGCGGCGCTGTCCGCCGTGCGCTCGGTGACCCGCGGCCCGCTGGACTTCAGCTCGATGGGAATGGTGCTGTACGAGGGAGTCCTGATCCCCGCAGGCCTGGTACGGCAGCTGGTCCGGGGGCCGGAGCTCCTCGTGCTGGGATTAATTGCCGCGAGCTTCCTCCCGGTCTGGCCCTAGGCTCCCCGCTCATGGGGCGACGCATCATGGTCACCGGATGCTCCGGGGCCGGAAAATCCACGCTGGCCAGGCAGATCGGCGCAGCGTTGGACATTCCGGTCACCCATCTGGACCGGCTGTACTGGCGCCCTGGCTGGGTCCCGGCCCCGCCGGCGGAGTTCCGCGCCGCGGTCGCCGAAGCCGCCAGCACGGACAGCTGGGTGATCGACGGCAACTACAGCAAGACCTTCGACCTGCGCCTGCCGTTCGCCGACACCGTCGTGCTGCTGGACGCGTCCCGCTACACCTGCCTGTTCCGCGCCGTGCGGCGGCAACTGCGCGAATGGGGCCAAGAGACGCAGGCCGCCGGATGCGTGTCGAAGATCGACGCCGAGCTGGTCCAGTGGATCTGGAAGTGGCCGACCCGCCGTCCGCTGATGCTGCAGCGGATCGCCGAGGGAGCCCCGACCGCGCGGCAGGTGTTGCTGCGCTCGCCGCGCGAGGTGTCGGCGTTCCTACAGCGCCTGCGGTGATCGCCTTGCGGGACCGGGAATACAGTGCCGCGCATGAAGACGGGAACGGCCGCGGAGACCGCCGCACAACTGGAAGCCGAGCTGGAGAAGTATCCCGAGGAGCGGGGAGAGATCCTGCTCGAGGCGGCACAGGCGTGGCGTCAGGCCGGTGACGACGACCGCGCCATCGCATTGCTGACCCAGGCGGTCGCTGCGGGCGGCGAGGAGGGAGGCAACGCCCGGGTAGAACTCGCCGAGGTCCTGTTCGACCTCGACCGGTCCGAGGAGGCCCAGACCTGCCTTGACGAGTTGCGGAACGAGCCACTGTCCTCACCGGTGCCGTATTACCTGGCCGCTGAGCTGCTGGAACACCGCGGCGAGCTCCAGCAGGCACTGACCTGGTTCGACCTGGCCGCAGCCCGACTGTCCGCGCCGGAGCCGACCGGCGGGAACGCGGAGTTCGGGTTCTTCACCCACGCGAACCACATCTTGACTGCTCGCCGACGGGTGCGCCGCGCACTGGGATTGCCTCCGGACGAGCAGGACGAGTCAGTCCAGAGCCCTTCGGATGATGCCCCGGCTCTCGCCCAGCCAGCGCCGCCAGGGGAAGTGCGAGTGTTGTTCTGGCCCCGCGCCGAGATCCCCCGCGCGCACGAGGCCTGGCCAAACCTGGTCCAGCACGCCGATGCGGACACCGCCATCGCCGACCGCGAGGCCGCCAACCGGGAGCTGTCCGAGTCGGGCATCGCGCGGATCGTGCTGGTCCCGTTGACCACCGCGAAGCTCCAGGAGTTCGCGACCCGCACCGGTAGCGACCCGGCCGCCGAAGACACCCGGCTGGCCTGCATGAACGAGATCTTCGAGGAAGGCGGCGCGATCGACTGGCCACCGGCGCGCAACGAACGCTGCTGGTGCGGCTCGGGCGGGAAGTACAAGAAATGCTGCGGCCGTCCCGTAAGCATCTGACCTGCGGTTATCCCTCCTCGGGAGCAAATCGCGGCACTCGTTCGTTCACTGGATATGGCTGTCGTGTTCCTGCTCTACGTCATCGCTGAAGTCGCCGCCATCTGGGCAGTCGGCTCGGTCGTCGGTGTGCTCGGCACGATCGGTCTGCTGATCGCGGGCGCGTTCGTGGGCTCGTGGCTGGCGCGTCGCGAGGGCGGCAAGGCGATGCGCGCGTTCATGGCGACCGCGCAGTCCGGCCGCAATCCGGAGAAAGAGCTGACCGACGGCATGCTCGTCGCGCTCGGCGGCGTGCTGATCATGGTCCCCGGCTTCGTCAGCGACGTGCTGGGCCTGCTGTTCCTGCTGCCGCCCACCCGCTCGATCGCCCGGCGGTTCTGGCTGCGCCGCGCGGAGAAGCGCGCCATCCGGTACGCCAACCAGCGCCGCGGTCCGGTGATGGTGGTGGACAGCGAGGTCGTCGCGGAGGAACCGCGGCAGGCGAAGAACCACCCGGTGATCGAAGGCCGGATCGTCGAGGGCTGAACCGCGCGCCACAATGGCTCCCGTGGAGCGGCTGGAAACGACTTCCGCGGTGAGCGCCCGCATGAGCAAACAGAAGTCGCGCAACACCGGGATCGAAATGGCGTTGCGCAAGATCCTGCACGCCGCCGGGTACCGCTACCGAGTGCACCGCCGTCCGGTGAAAGGCGTCCGCCGCGAGGCTGACCTGGTGTTCGGCCCCGCGCGAGTAGCGGTTTTCGTGGACGGCTGCTTCTGGCACGGCTGCCCGGAACACGGCACCTGGCCGAAGAACAATGCCGATTATTGGCGGACCAAGATCGAAACCAACCGCCGCCGGGACGCGAATACCGACGCACTGCTGCACGAAGCGGGCTGGCTGTCGGTGCGAATCTGGGAACACGAGGCGACCGATGTCGCCGCGTCGCGGGTGATCGAGACCGTGAAGGAACGCCGACCCCATTAATGTTGGCGCCATGCCTCAACCGGGTCAGCCCACCGCCGCGGAGTTCTTCGCCGGCATCGGTCTCGTGCGCCTAGGCCTCGAACCGGCCGGCTTCGACGTCGCGTGGTCCAACGACATCGAACCGGCGAAGCAGGCCATGTACGAGGCACACTTCAACGACCAGGGCGCACACGAGTACGTACTAGGCGATGTCGCCGCCCTCCGCGGCGCCGATCTGCCCGCCGGCCTCAGCCTGGCCTGGGCGTCGTTCCCCTGCACAGACCTCTCACTGGCCGGCTGGCGCCGCGGTCTGGCGGGCTCGCACTCGTCGACGTTCTGGCAATTCACCCGCATCCTCGACGAACTGGGCCAAGACCGTCCGCCGGTAGTCGCGCTGGAAAACGTGGTCGGCCTAGCGACCAGCCACGGCGGCGACGACCTCCGCGCGGCGATCGGAGAACTCAACCGCCTCGGCTACTCGGCCGATGTCCTCACCTTGGACGCCCGGCGATTCGTCCCGCAGTCCCGGCCCAGGTTGTTCATCGTCGGTGCGCAAAACCCGCCCTCGGACTCGCCCGCGCCGTCGCCGCTCCGCCCTCCTTGGCTCGCGCTAGACCCAGCGTTGCGGACACATCGCGCCGCCTTGCCCGCGCCGCCCCCGCTGCTGGTCACCGGGCTGTCCGCCGCCGTCGAACGCCTCTCGCCCGATGACGAGCGCTGGTGGTCCGCACCGCGCGCTGACGCGTTCATCGGGTCGCTGTCGCCGCTCCAGTTGGAGCGACTGTCGCAGCTCAAGGCAGGGAAAAAGCTGGTGTACCGGACGGCCTATCGGCGCACCCGCAACGGAAAACCAGTGTGGGAAGTCCGGCCGGACGACATCTCGGGCTGCCTGCGCACTGCCCGCGGCGGATCGTCCAAACAGGCCGTTGTGCAGGCTGGCCGCGGCTCGGTGCGAGTGCGGTGGATGACGCCGCGCGAGTACGCGCGGCTGATGGGTGCGGGGAAGTACTCGCTGGAGGGGCTGCGGAACAACCAGGCCCTGTTCGGCTTCGGGGACGCGGTGTGCGTGCCGGTGGTGCGGTGGTTGTCGGAGAATTACTTGATGCCGTTGGCTCGTGGGGAAATGAGCCTCGAAGCCGCGGGCTAGTCCGCCCCAGTCGGCTTGGGGATGTCGAAATACCCCGACAACCGCACCGCCGGCGCGTACTCGCCCTTGACCTTTACCTTCCCCGTCACGAACATCGCCGCCACCGCCGCGTTCCCGGTCGCCATGCGGATGAAGTCCTCAACCGCCACCGTGATCGTCGTGTCCGGGGTGCGGGCCAGGTCGGTGCTCGACACGCACAGGCCGTCCTCGATGACTGTTTGGTAGCGGTCGAAATCGTCCCCGGCGGGGAAGCGCCAGGAGACCACGACGTCCACGTGCCGGGCTCGGTCTGGGCGGAAGTGTTCGGACATCCGGCGGAAGATCTCGTCCAGGAAGACCGCGCGCAGTTCGTCGTGGTCGGCGATGCCTTTGAGCTGCTCCCGCGAAGCCGCCGCGACGACGTCGACCAACGACTGTGTGGTCAGCGAAGCGATTTCGATGCCGGCTCCGGCGGTGCCGAGCATGTGCAACGTCTCCAGGACCTGCACGAACTGCTCCGGGGTCAGTTTGCCCACCTCGAGAGAGCGGGCGAAACCGTTCACCGCGTGCTCACCGGGTGAGTGCGCGGCACGCATGCGCGAACGCCAGCGGGACACGGAGCGGCTCAGGCCGGTCGGGGCAGGTCGAAGTGGCCGACCAGCCCGGCTGCGAAGGCCAGGTCGCCCTTGACCTTCAGTTTTCCGGTCACGAACAGCACCGCGGGCGTTGCCTGGTGGGTGATGATGCGGAAGAAGTCCACGGGCGAAAGCGTAATCGTCACGCGGGCTTTCTCGCGCATTTCGCGGGACACCGTGCAGGTTCCATCGGAAAGCACCGTCTCGTAGCGGTCGTAGCCGCCCTCGCCGGTGCCGCCGGACAGCCGCCAGTGGACCACCGCGCGCAGTGACTTCGCACGGATGTGCGCTCCCATGCGCGCGAAGATCTCGTCCAGCACCCGCTCACGCAGCGGACGTTCGGCGACCACGGCTTCCAGCTGCGCCCGCGACGCCCGCGCGACCAGCGTGGCGAACTTCGTCGGGTCGACCTTGTCCAGCGAGAACGCCGGCACCTGTTCCGACAGCCGCATCAGCGCCGCCAGCAGCCGGTTCATGTCGGAGCGGCCCAGTTCGCGGGGGTCGATGGCGTCCGCGACCGCGTTGACGTCGAGCGCGCTCGCGTCGACGGCTTCGGTGCGGTCCAGCGCGTCCAGCAGCGCGACCCCGCGCAGGCCGGCCAGGTCAGAGCTGGTCGCCTCCGGGTTGTCGGCCATCTTCCACCCCTTCCGGAACTTTCCGCCGTAAGGCTACCGGTGAGTAGGTAGCGCGGCAAGCAACGCCGCCGACCTGGGGACGGGTACCGTCCGTGCCAGCGAGAGGGAGGAAACAGTCACCGTGTCCGACGAAGATCAGCGCCCACCCGAGCGAGCGAGGCGGCTCCCGAGGGCGGTCCGTGAACGCCAGATCCTGGACGCCGCGGTGCAGGTGTTCTCCCAGCACGGCTACCACTCGGCGTCGATGGACGAGATCTCCGAGGTCGCGGGCGTCTCCAAGCCGATGATCTACACCTATCTCGGCTCGAAGGAAGACCTCTTCGGCAAGAGCATCCAGCGCGAGGCGACCCGCCTGCTCGAAGCCATCCAAGCCGGCGTGCAGCCCGATCTGCCGCCGGACATGCAGCTGTGGCACGGCCTGCGCTCGTTCTACCGCTTCGTCGCCGAATACCGCGAGTCCTGGACAGTGCTGCACCGCCAGGCATTGACAGTCGGCGGCGGCTTCGCAGCGGAGATCACCGCGATGCGCACGCGCGCGATCGAACTGGTCGCGGCGCTCGTGGTGGCCGCGGGCACGCGCAAGGGACTCGGCGAGCAGACGGAGTTCTCCGGCCCCGGCTTGGCCGCAGCACTGGTCGGCGCGGCGGAATCGTTGGCCGACTGGGCACTGGACCACCCGGAGATCTCCGACGGCGTGCTCGCGTCCTGGCTGATGAACCTGGTGTGGCTCGGGTTCAACGACCTGGTCGAGGGGCAGGTCTGGAAGCCCTCAGAGGGCTGAGATCACCCCGTCCAGGTGCGGTTTCGGCTTCCGGGCGTGCCACAGCTCGAAGGCCCATCCGTCGTCCGTCTGCCAGGTCGTGAATGCCGCGCGGCCGGGCAGCAGCACCGGCTGCTTGAACCGCACCGCGACGCTGTATGCGTCCGGCAGCCTGCCCTCGAAGGACGCCAGCGCGTGCGCCTTCGTCCACATGCCGTGTGCGATCGCCTTCGGGAAGCCGAACAGGCGTGCGGTCAGCGGGTGCAGGTGGATCGGGTTGCGGTCGCCGGAAACCTCGGCGTAGCGGCGGCCGATGTCGCCCGGGACGTGCCACAGCGCGGACGGTTTCGGGGGCGTCAGCTGGGTGCGCGGACCCGACGAACCCGAGCCCGAGCCGGTGCGGCGGAGATAAGTCGACACCTCGCTCCACACCGTGTCCGCGCCCGCGTGGACCTCGCTCACCATGTCGAACTGGCTGCCTTTTTCGTGCGGGCGCAGGTTTTCCGCGCGCACGCTCACCCGGAACGTCTCGCCCAGCAGCAGCGGACGGTGTTGCGTGATCCGGTTTTCGACGTGCACCAAACCCAGCAGCGGGAACGGGAACCCCGGCTCGGTCATCAACGCCATCTGCAGTCCGAAGACCAGCATGTGCGGATACGTCGCGGGCAGCTCGTCCGAGAAGCGGAATCCGCAGACTTCGTTGTAGGCCGCGACGTGTGCCGGGTCTACGACGACCTCGGGGCGCACCAACTCCGTACTAGGCAGGGTCGAGCCGCCGCCGCGGCGCAGCAGGGCTTTCGGGTACAGCGTCGCCAGGCTGGGCACGCTCGTCACTTCACGAACAGCCATCCCTCACGCCCCCAGCAGCGCCTGGCCGCACACGCGGACCAGGTTCCCGTTGACCGCGGCCGACGCCGGGTTGGCGTACCAGGCAATGGTTTCCGCGACGTCCACCGGCAGCCCGCCCTGGCCGAGGCTCGACAGCCGCCGCCCGGCCTCGCGGATGAACAGCGGCACCGCGGCCGTCATCTTGGTCTCGATGAACCCGGGCGCGACCGCGTTGATCGTGCCGCCGTACTCCGCGAGCTGCGGCGCGCCGACGTTCACCATCCCGATCACGCCCGCCTTCGACGTCGCGTAGTTCGTCTGGCCGACGTTGCCCGCGATGCCCGCGATCGAGGAAACCCCGATGACACGGCCGTTTTCGCGCAGGATCTTGTCGCCGAGGAGCTTGTCGTTCACCGCGAGCTGCGCGGCGAGGTTCACCGCGATGACCGAATCCCAGCCGCCCTCGGTCATGTTGCCGAGCGTCTTGTCGCGGGTGATGCCGGCGTTGTGCACCACGACATCCACCCCGCCGTGGCGCGAAGTCAGGTACTCGGCGAGCTTGGCTGGCGCGTCCGCGGCGGTGATGTCCAGCTGCAGCGCCGAACCGCCGATCCGATTGGCCACAGTGGACAGATCGCCGCCCTGCGCGGGGATGTCCAGCGCGACCACGTGCGCTCCGTCGCGGGCGAGCGTTTCGGCGATCGCCTCGCCGATGCCCCGCGACGCACCGGTCACCAGCGCGACCTTGCCGTCCAGCGGCTTTTCCCAGTTCTCCGGCGTCGGCGCGGTCTTGGCGTGCGTGCCGACGCGGATGACCTGGCCGTCCACGAACGCCGACTTCGCCGACAGCAGGAACCGCAGCGTCGACTCGGCCGCGTCCTCCGCCCCTTCGGCGACATACACCAGTTGCGCCGTCGCGCCGCGCTTGAGCTCCTTGCCGACCGAGCGGACGAACCCTTCCAGCGCGCGCTGCGCGATCCGCTCCCGGCCCTCGGCCAGCTCCGGCGGCGTGCCGAGCACGACCACCCGGCCGGATGAACCGACCTTGCGGATCACCGGGTGGAAGAACCGGTAGACCTCACGCAGCTGGCCCGGGTCCTTCACACCGGTGGCGTCGAACACCAGCGCCGCGTTCCGGTCGGCGGGCGCGCTGATCACCTCGATACCCGCCTCGGTGAGCTGCGCCCGGACGGTCTTCTCCAGCCGGCCGCCCGGCGCGGCCCCGAGAAGTGCGGGACCCTCAAGAGCGGGTTGGCCGGGACGGTACCGGCGCAACGTCGCGGGGTTGGGCAGGCCGAGCTTCGGCACCACGAACTTCCCCAGCGGGGTCTTCGTGAACTGCTGGTACCTGTCCGCCATCACGTGCCTCCCGTGCAGTCTGCGTCACGTCGCAGTCTAACCTACTCGCTAGTAGGTTACAGTGTGAAAGGCACGACTCCAGAGAGGTGGACGGCATGGCGACCAGGAAAACCCCGGCGGTGCGCAAGGTCGCGATCGTCGGCGGGAACCGGATCCCCTTCGCGCGGTCGAACGGCCCGTACTCCCGGGCCTCGAACCAGGACATGTTCACCGCCGCGCTGGACGGTCTGGTCAGCCGGTTTTCGCTCCAGGGCGAGGTGATCGGCGAGGTCGCCGCCGGTGCGGTGCTCAAGCACTCCAAGGACTTCAACCTCGCCCGCGAAAGCGTCCTCGGCAGCAAGCTCTCGCCCGCGACGGCGGCATCGGACGTCCAGATGGCGTGCGGCACCGGATTGCAGGCAGTCATCAACGTCGCCCACAAGATCGCGCTCGGGGAAATCGATTCGGCGATCGCGGGCGGCGTCGACACCACGAGTGACGCCCCGCTGGCGGTGAACGCCAACCTGCGCCAGATCCTCGTGCAGCTCAACGCGGCGAAGACGCTCGCCGACCGGCTCAAGCTGGTCGCGAAGATCCGCCCTGGCCACATCGTGCCGGAAATCCCGCGCAACGCCGAACCGCGCACCGGACTGTCGATGGGGGAGCACGCCGCCCTCACCGCGCAGGTCTGGGACATCACCCGCGAGGCGCAGGACGAACTGGCCGCGACCAGCCACCGCAACCTCGCCGCCGCCTACGACCGCGGCTTCTTCGACGACCTGGTCACGCCGTACCTCAAGCTCGCCCGCGACCAGAACCTCCGCCCGGACTCCTCGGTCGAAAAGCTCGCCAAGCTCAAGCCGGTCTACGGCGGCCCGGACGGAACGATGACCGCGGGCAACTCGACCCCGCTCACCGACGGCGCGTCGACCGTCCTGCTCGCA
Organism: Amycolatopsis sp. A1MSW2902; assembly: GCF_017312175.1. Lineage (NCBI taxonomy): Bacteria > Bacillati > Actinomycetota > Actinomycetes > Pseudonocardiales > Pseudonocardiaceae > Amycolatopsis > Amycolatopsis sp. A1MSW2902. The sequence goes on along the minus strand of NZ_QJPO01000001.1, from coordinate 7,452,792 downwards.
ACCGAGCAGTGGGCGAAGGCGCACAAACTGCCGGTGCTGGCGTACCTGACGTTCAGCCAGACCGCGGCTGTCGACTACGTGCACGGCGACGAGGGCCTGCTGATGGCCCCGGCGTACGCGGTGCCGCGGATGCTCGAGCGCGCCGGATTGACGTTGCAGGACTTCGACTTCTACGAGATCCACGAGGCGTTCGCGTCGCAGGTGCTCGCCACGCTCAAGGCGTGGGAGGACCCGGCGTTCGCCAAGGAGAAGCTCGGCCTCGACGCGCCGCTCGGCTCGATCGACCGCACCAAGCTGAACGTGAACGGCTCCTCGCTCGCGGCCGGGCACCCGTTCGCCGCGACCGGCGGCCGGATCGTCGCGACGCTCGCGAAGCTGCTGAACGAGAAGGGTTCCGGGCGCGGCCTGATCTCCATTTGCGCGGCGGGCGGCCAGGGCGTCACCGCGATCCTGGAGAAGTAAGCACGCCGACAAGGCCGCCGCCCGGAAACCCGGGTGGCGGCCTTGTTCGTGCACTCAGTCGGTAAGCGACTTCTCCGCGCGCTTGGCCAGCTTGTCGGCGCGCTTGCCCGCCTTCTTCGCCGCGCGCCGGGCCCGCCAGCCCAGCGACGGCTTGCCCGCCGTGTCGCTCGCGGCCAGCAGCAGCCCGCCGGCCAGCGACGCGTTCTTGAAGAACTGGATCTGCTGGGCCTGCTTCTCGCCCGGATCGGACAGCTGCCAGAACCGGTGCGCGGCCAGCGTCGTCGGCACCAGCGAGCCGAGCAGCGCCACCGCCGCCAGCCGCGGGGCCTTGCCGCTCGCCAGCGCGAGCCCGGCCCCGATCTTGACCGCCGCGTCGATCCGCACCAGCGTGGCGGGATCGCGCGGGACCTGGTCCGGAACCAGGCCCTCGACCTTGTCGAAGGTCTCGGTGAGGAACGGTTCGGCCGCCTTCGCGTGGCCTTGGGTGTCACGCAGGGCACCGATGCCGCCCAACACGAAGATCGACGCGAGCAGTGGACGTGCCACCCGGCGCAGTATCACGGTCTCGCCTCTCTGATCTGGAATCCCTGGAGATGAACCTACAACCGGGATTGCCCGCCACGCTCCCCGCCGAACCGAGCTAGCGATACCTAGGCGAATATTGCTTTTATTCTAGATTCTCCTAGACAGTTCTAGCGGACTTCGTGCTTGACCTTGCCGCTACGTCAACCTCTACCGTCGAAGCCGTGGTCAGGACGGAATGGTCGATCCAGGACATCGCCCGGTCCGCGGGCACGACGAGCCGGACCCTGCGGCATTACGACGCCGTCGGGCTCCTGCCGCCGACGCGGATCGGCAGCAACGGCTACCGCTACTACGACGAGGACTCGCTCGTCCGGTTGCAGCGGATCCTGCTGCTGCGCGAACTGGGACTGGGTCTGCCCGCGATCGCCGAGATGCTCGACGGCCAACGCGACGGCGCCGCGGCCCTCGAAACGCACCTGGCGCTGCTGGAGAAGGAGCGGCAGCGGATCGGGCGGCAGATCGAGTCCGTGCGGACCACGCTCCGGAAACTGAAGGGAGGTGAACAACTCATGGCAGAGGAAATGTTCGACGGGTTCGACCACACCCAGTACAAGGAAGAGGTCACCCAGCGCTGGGGCGCCGACGCCTACCGCAAGGGCGACCAGTGGTGGCGGTCGCTGTCCGAGGCGGAGAAGAAGGCCCACCAGCAGGAGCAGGTCGACATCGGCTTCGCGTTCGGAGCCGCTCGCGACGCTGGTCACGACGCCGGTTCGGCCGAAACGCAGGCGGTCACCGCGCGGCTGCACGAGTGGCTGAAGGCCACCGGGATGGCGATCTCGAAGTGCTACTTCGCCGGTCTCGGGCAGATGTATGTCGACGACCCGCGGTACGGCTCGTACGACGAGAAGCACGGCTCCGGCACGGCCGAGTACATCCGCGACGCGATGAAGATCTACGCGGAGCGGAACCTGACGGACTAACGCTCCGTCAGAGTAGGCGCTGGGGGTAAGGATGGACGGGGCTGCAGACCCGGCCATCCTTCGGCGACACGCACTAGCTGTATATGGCGGAATATCGGGCCCACGCTAGATACCTCGATACGGTGACAGAGTGGACCCCATCCGCAACCCCTTCGCGCCCGGCGCCGGGCAGCGGCCGCCCGAGCTGGCTGGCCGGGAAAGGGAGCTGAAGGCGTTCGAGGTCGTCCTTGAACGCGTCGCTCGCGGACGGCCGGAGCGCAGTCTCGTGCTGACCGGCCTGCGCGGGGTCGGCAAGACGGTGCTGCTGGGGGAGCTGCGGTCGATGGCCGTCCGGCACCGGTGGGGTGCGGGCAAGATCGAAGCGCGGCCGGACGCGGAACTGCGGCGTCCCTTGTCGGCGGCGTTGCACCGGGCGATCCGCGACCTCGCCGTGCGGCATCGCGCGCCGGACCGGGTCGAGGAAGTGCTCGGGGTGCTGAAGGCGTTCGCGCTCAAGGCGAACAAGCCGGACGCGAAGCTGCGCGACCGCTGGCAGCCCGGCATCGACGTGCCCGCCGCGCAGGGCCGGGCGGACTCCGGCGACATCGAAATCGACCTGGTCGAGCTGTTCACCGACGTCGCCGAACTGGCCGCGGACGTCGGCACCGGCGTCGCGCTGCTGATCGACGAGATTCAGGACTTGCAGCCGGACGACGTCTCGGCGCTGTGCGCGGCTTGCCATGAGCTGTCGCAGTCCGGCGCGCCGCTGGTCGTGGTCGGAGCGGGGTTGCCGCACGTGCCCGCGGTGCTGTCGGCGTCGAAGTCGTACTCCGAGCGGCTCTTCCGTTACTCGCGCATCGACCGGCTCAGCCGCGAGGACGCCGACTACGCGGTGATGGCTCCGATCGAACGCGAGGACGCCGGGATCGAACCGGAGGCGCTCGACGCGCTCTTCGACGCGTCCGGCGGGTATCCGTATTTCATCCAGGCCTACGGCAAGGCCGCCTGGGACGCCGCGCCCGCCGACCCGATCACGGTCAAGGACGTGCAGGTCGCCGCGCCCGAGGCGGAGTCGGAGCTGGCGGTCGGGTTCTTCGGGTCGCGCTACGAACGCGCGACGCCCGCCGAACGCGAGTACCTGCTCGCGATGGCCGAGCTGACCCAAGGCCGCGACGAGGCCGCCGGCACCGCCGATGTGGCCGTCTACCTGGGGCGAAAGCCGTCGTCGCTGTCGCCGGCCCGCGACAGTCTCATGAAGAAAGGCCTGGTCTACTCCGCCGAACGCGGGCAGATCGCCTTCACCGTGCCGCACTTCGGGCACTACCTGCTCGGGCGCGACTGAGCGGATCTTCCCTTCGCTACCGGTCTATGCGACTGCCTAGACCTCTCTAGTCATTTTGCTAGATATCCGTAGAGGAAGTTAGCGCGTTAGCGGTTTGTGACCGCCAACACGAGATTTGTCCGGCGTAGTCCAGGTTACTGCCGATGATTATTCGGCAAGTGCCCCATGTCACCGTAGATTCGTTGGCTTCCTTGTGAAAAAAGGTGCATACTAGAGACACAGCCACCGAAGACCTCTGAAGGGGATGCAGAAGACAATGAGCAACATCGCCTCCAAGCTCCGTGCCCGTCGCGCCGAGGCTCGCACTCGCCGGGCGCTGAACCGGGCGATCGACACCGCGGCCACCTCGACGGTCCGCCAGGAGCTCATCGCCCTCGCCCAGGCGCGTCAGCCGTTCATGCGCTGACCTGCACGGATAACCTGTTGGTGGGTCACTCACGCGAGTGATCTAGACCACAGCGAATCCTGGGTGTAACGCCGCGGAGAGCCGCGTCGATACCCACTACGACCCCGTGATGCTGGCGGACCCCCGACCTGGCAGCATCACGGGGTTTCCATATGTCTGGACCATTTCGGACGCTCGCCCACCACCGGGGGAATTCCCTTGCCCCGAGCGGGCGGCGGGGCGATGCTTGACTCAGTCAACGATCGAGTCAAGGTGGTCCCCGTGCCGGATTCCGTCCTCACCGAACGCGTTGCCACGGTTCGCGCATTCAACCGGCTCTACACCGGCGTGATCGGTGTCCTCGACGAAGGACCCGCCGACGCCGAATACTCGCTGAGCGAAGCGCGGGTGCTGTTCGAACTCGCCCAACAGGACCGGCTGCAGGTCAGTGATCTGCGCAAACGACTGTCCCTCGACGGCGGCTATGCGAGCAGGCTGCTCGGCAGGTTGGAAACCCGCGGTCTCGTCACCCGGGAACGCTGCGCGGACGACGCGCGCCGCCAGCTCGTCACGCTCACCGAGGAAGGCCGCGCCGCCTTCGCCGATCTCGACCACCGTTCGGCCAGCCAGATCGGCAGCCTTCTCGACCAGTTCGCGGACGCCGACCAGCGCCGTCTGCTCCGCGCGATGGGGACCATCACCGCACTCGTCGGCGAATCGGCACCGGAACCGACGATCTCCCTGCGCGCCCCACGGCCGGGCGACCTCGGCTGGGTGGTGCACCGGCACGGTGCGTTGTACGCCGAGGAGTACGGCCTCGACGAACGCTTCGAAGCCCTGGTCGCGCGCGTGATCGCCGACTTCGCCGACCACCGCGGCGACCCGCGCCAAGCCGGCTGGATCGCCGAACTCGACGGCGAACGAGTCGGCAGTATTTTCTGCACCCCCGGCGACGAGGACGGCACCGCGAAGCTCCGGCTGCTCCTGCTGGAACCGGGCGCGCGCGGACACGGCGTCGGCAAGCGACTGGTGCGCGAATGCGTCGAATTCGCCAGAGCGCAGGGGTATCGGTCGATGGAGCTGTGGACGCTGTCGCTGCTCACCGCCGCGCGCGGGATCTACCGCAGTGCCGGGTTCGAACTCGTCGGCGAGGAAGAGACGGACGCGTTCGGGCCGTTGGTGACCGGCGAGACCTGGCGGCGGGAGTTATAGATGTTCGTCTTGTACTGCGCCGTGTGCGATCGCCGGACATTGCTGGGCGTCGACGAGGTCGACTGGGTCGAGAACCTGACGCGCGGCGTGATCTCGGTGTCCGGCCACTGCCCACTGGGACACGACGCGGTCATCCTGACCGGCGACGCGTTCACCCCGCACGCGGACCCGAGGTATTTCGGGCCCGCGCCGCGAGTGTGGACGAAACCGGTGCACCGCCTGCGCGGCTGGCTGCGCACGAGGTTCCAGATGAGCCGCGACCTGCCGGGCCCGTTCTATCGCTTCTGACGCCCCATCAAGTAAAACTCCGGATTCGGCTTGAGCGCGGTCAGATGCGCGAGCCGGTTGGACATCGCGAACAACGCGGTGATCGCGCCGACGTCCCAGATCTCGTCCTCGGTCAGCCCCGCCTCGCGGGCCGCCTCCAGGTCGCCCTCGCCGAACAACGCGGACTCGTGGGACAACGCGAGCGCGAGATCGAGGATCGCCCGGCCGCGCTCGTCGAGTTCGACCTGCCACGGATTCGCGGCGACCTGATCGGAGAGTTCGGGGTCCTTGGCGCGGATCCGCAGGATGGCTCCGTGCGCGACGATGCAGTAGGTGCAGTGGTTCGCGCCGGAGGTGGCTACGACGACGAGTTCGCGTTCGGCCTTGGTGAGTCCGCCTTCGCGTTCCATGAGCGCGTCGTGGTAGTCGAGGAAGGCCCGCAGCTCGGCCGGGCGGTGGCCCAGGGCGCGGAAGATGTTCGGCGTGAAGCCGGATTTCTCCGCGATGGCACCGATGCGCTCGCGGAGATCGTCGGGAAGGTCTTCGAGTTCCGTCACGGGGAACCGGCTCACGGGGTTGGTCATGCCGCCCACGCTAACCCGCGCGGTTCGCGTACGGGAGGGGGTCGGATGCGCCCCGTTCACCCGGAAGGGGTTTGCTTACCCCGTGAACTGGACCGCGTACGTGGACGGTTACTGCGAGCGCACCGCGCCCGGACTCTGGGGAGAGCCGCTCAACGACCTGGCCAACCTGGCCTTTCTCGTGGCCGCCGGGATGGTCTGGTGGCGGGCCGACGGGCAGCGCGTCGGGCGGGTGCTCGCTGCGCTGATCGGGTTGATCTTCGTTGCCAGCAGCGTGTTCCACCTGGTCGCCACGCGGTGGGGAGCGGTCGCCGACTCCGCGGCCATCCTGGTCTTCACCTTGTTCTACGCCGCGGCCTTTCCCCGGGTGTTCCTGCAGGCGAAAGCCAAGTGGTCCTGGCTCGGGGCACCGGCGTTCCTGGCCGTCACCGGTGCGTCGGCGGCACTCGGCGGCGGGCTGTATCTGCCCGCACTCGCGGGGCTCGCTGGGTTCGCGATCGCGTTGGCGGTAAAGCGCGATCCGTACTGGCTGCACTTCACGATGGCCGCCGCGGTGTTCGCGTTGTCGTTGTCCTTCCGGACTGTCGACGGGGTGATCTGCGGAGACTTCCCGGCGGGCACGCATTTCCTGTGGCATTTGCTCAACGCGGTCGTCCTGTACGTCGTCGCGAAGGCGATGATCGGCAAAACAGAAGAGGCCCCCGCGCCGGAAACCGACGCGGAGGCCTCTGTCTAAAAAGGACTCAGTGCGCGCCGATCGGGCGCAGGTCCTTGTCGTGTTCGTCGGCGTGGTAGTCCTCGGGCGCGGTTTCGTCGTTGCCCGGGCTCCACTTCAGGGCCCGTGCGATGACCGAGACCACCGCGGCCACCACGATGTTCGCGATCAGGGCCACGAAACCGGGGTAGATCTGGACCACGGCGAGTGCGGTGCCGCTGAACGGGTGCCAGCCGAAGATCGACAGGTTGCCCATGGCCAGCGCGGAACCGCCGAAGTGGAGTTTTCCGTTGGTGGGGTTGGGGATTCCGTACAGCATGATCAGGCCCCAGCCCATGCCGACGATCCAGCCGGCGATGAGGCCCGCCTTGTGGAACCAGCGCGTGTACAGTGCGATCGCCACCGCGGGCAGGGTCTGCAGGATCAGCACGCCGCCGATCAGCTGCAGGTCGATCGAGAACTGCGGGTCGATCAGGATGATCACCAGCACCGCACCCAGCTTGACCACCAGCGACGCCAGTTTGGCCTGCTTCGCCTCCTGCTTCGGCGTCGCGTCCTTGCGGATGTACTCCTTGTAGATGTTGCGCGTCCACAGGTTCGCCGCGGCGATCGACATGATCGCGGCGGGGACCAGTGCGCCGATGCCGATCGCGGCGAAGGCGATGCCCGCGAACCAGTTCGCGAACTGCGAGTCGAACAGCAGCGGGACGATCGTGTTGCCGTCCGGCTTTCCGGTGGCGGCGTTCGTCAGCGGCTTGACGCCCGCCGAGATCGCGACGTAGCCCAGCAGTGCGAGCAGGCCCAGCACGAACGAGTAGGCAGGCAGCGCCACCATGTTCCGCTTGATCACGTTGCGGCCGCGCGAGGCGAGCACGCTCGTGAGCGAGTGCGGGTACAGGAACAGCGCGAGTGCCGAACCCAGCGCCAGCGTCGCGTACTGCAGCTGGTTGCTCGAGGTCAGCAGGATCGAACCGGACGGCTTGCCCGTCTTCGGATTCGGCTTGGCGAGCGTTTCCTTGGCGGTGTTGAAAATGTGGTCCCAGCCGCCGAGCTTCGAGGGCAGGTAGATGACCGCCACGATGATCACGATGTAGATCAGGATGTCCTTGACGAACGCGATCAGCGCGGGGGCCCGCAGGCCGGACTGATACGTGTAGAGCGCCAGGATCACGAACGCGATCAGCAGCGGCAGGTGCCCGACGATGCCGGAACCGTTGATCCCCATCGTGCGCAGCACGGCTTCCAGGCCGACCAGCTGCAACGCGATGTACGGCATGGTCGCGACGATGCCGGTGATCGCGACCAGCAGCGCCAGCGTCGGCGAACCGAAGCGGCCGCGGACGAAGTCGGCGGGGGTCACGTAGCCGCGCGAACGGCTGACCGACCACATGCGCAGCGCGGGCAGCAGGACGATCGGGTAGACGACGATCGTGTAAGGCAGCGCGTACAGGCCGAGCGCGCCGGCGCTGAACACGAGCGCGGGCACGGCGACGAAGGTGTACGCGGTGTAGAGGTCGCCGCCCAGCAGGAACCAGGTGATCCACGAACCGAACTTGCGGCCGCCGAGGCCCCATTCGTCGAGGTGGTCGAGGCCGCCGCCGGCCTTCCACCGCGAGGCGACGAAGCCGAGCACGGTGACGACGACGAACAGGAACGCGAAGACGATGAGTTCGACCCACTGGATGTTGCTCATCGGGCGTCCCCCTCGTCCAGGTCGTCAACGCTCAGCTCGTCCCGGCCGCCGCCCCGCGGCTTGTTCTTGGTGGCCAGGTAGACGATGCCGGTGCACAGCACGCCCAGCACCACGAACGCCAGCTGGAACCAGTAGAAGAACGGAAGGCCGAACAGCCGCGGCCCGTCGAAGTTGAACAGCGGCGTGACCAGGATCAGCAACGGGATCAGCAACAGCAGGTTCCAGGCACTGAACTGGAACCCGCGCACCCGACCGCCCGGTTTGGCAGTGGACATCGAACCTCACCTAACACTCACGTGACACGCGACCGCCTGACCCTAGACCCCGGTCATCCCGCCGTCATACGAGTTCGATATCGATTCGATCAGCACTACGAACACGTTCCAGGGTGTGGACAACCTCGGGGACAACTCGCTCCCGCGCCACCCCGGCGAACCGTTCGCTACCCCTATCAGCGGGACCGGGCCGCCCCGAATGCCCCAAGAGCTTGTGCCGGACGGCGGTTGTCCACGGGGTTGGGCAGCTTGTGCACAGAGTTATCCACAGGCAGTGGACAACTCTGTGGCTAAACTGAACGGCATGGTCCGCGTGCCCCTCACCGACGAAGAACGCTCCCGCGGCGAGCGGCTCGGCCTGGTGCTGCGCGCCGCCCGGGCCGGACGCAGCATGGTCGACGTGGCCGCGGAAGCGGGCATTTCGGTCGAAACCCTGCGCAAGATCGAGACCGGACGGATCCCGACGCCCGCGTTCTTCACCGTCGCCGCGATCGCTGACGCGGTGGGCATGCCACTGGACCGGGTGCGCGTCGCGTGCGAGGGCGACGCGGCGGCGTTTTCGCAGGCCAGCTGAGGTTTTCCGGGCTGATTGGGCAGTACTGCGGGACGGTTGAGCGGGCACCCGTGGGCTGAGGGATTCCCCTGTGGACAAGTCCGGTAGCTCAGCTGACCGGCGACTCTTCGCGTAGCGCCACCGCGGCGCGGACGAGCGCCGCTACCTCGGGGGAGCGGCTGTTCGGCGGCCAGCCGATCACCGTGGTGACGTCCGGGGCGTCGACGACCGGGACCGCGACGTGTTCCGGCCACTGCCAGGCCCGGCTCGACGCGGGGATTACCAGCAGTGTCCGGCCGAGCGCGACGAGCTGGGCGAGCGTCGACTGGGTGCGCACCTCCGGCCCAGGACCGTCCGGGTAGCTGCCGTCGAGGCGAGGCCAGCGGGCGATCGGCAGGTCCGGCACGTCGCTGACCTCGGCCAGGGTCAGCGTTTCCCGCGCGGCGAGCGGATGGGCGGCCGGGAGGATCGCGACCTGGCCCTCGACCTGGAGATCCTCGGTGTCGAAGCCGGCGAGGTCGTCGTACGGGCGGTGCATGATCGCCACGTCCGCCGAACCGTCGCGCAGCAGTCCGGCTTGCTCGCCGACCTCGCACAACAGGATCTCGACCGGCGGACCCGCGGCCAAGAGCCGCTGCAGAAGATCGTGCGACGCTCCGGCTTTGGTCGCCAGCACCAGCGGATGATTCCCGGCTCGACGCGTGCGGCGGGCAGCGGCCGCGACCGCGGCGAGGGCCAGCCGGGATTCGCGCAGCAGGACCCGGCCTGCCTCGGTCAACGCGACGCCGCGGCGGTTGCGATCGAGGAGTTGCACGCCGAGCCGTCGCTCCAGCTGGGCGATCGCGCGCGAGAGCGGCGGCTGCGCGATCCCGAGCCGTTCGGCGGCGCGGCCGAAGTGCAGTTCTTCGGCGACCGCGGCGAAGTAGCGGAGTTCGCGGGTCTCGAGGTCATCCACCAGCGCCAGCGTAATACCCCGCGGGTATCACAGCGGACTCACTTGATCTTGGACGCGGCAGGAACCCGCGCCGACCATGGACGGAGTGAACGACACGAAGACCGCGCTGATCACCGGCGCGAACAAGGGAATCGGCCTCGCCATCGCGCACGGCCTCGGCTCGATCGGCTTCACCGTCGCCGTGGGTGCGCGGGACGAAAACAACCGCGAGCAGGCCGTCAAAGAACTGCGCGGCGCGGGCATCGACGCGTTCGGGGTCGCGCTCGACGTCACCTCCGACGACAGCGTCGCCGCCGCGGCCAAGTCCATCGAACGGCTCGACGTCCTGGTCAACAACGCCGGCATCAGCGGCCCGTTCGACGGCGGCGCCCAGGATCCGACGACACTCGACCTCGACGTCCTCCGCACGGTCCTCGACACGAACGTCTTCGGCGTCGTCCGGGTCACGAACGCGATGCTGCCGCTGCTGCGCCGCGCCGATTCGCCGCGCATCGTCAACCTGTCCAGCAACATGGGTTCGCTGAAGCTGCGAACCGGACCGATCCTCGCCGCTTATGCGCCGTCGAAGACGATGCTCAACAGCATCACCGTGCAGTACGCCCGCGCGCTCGCCGACACGAACGTCATCATCAACGCCGCGTGTCCCGGTTACGTAGCAACGGATTTCAACGGCTACGCCGGAACCAGGACCCCCGAGCAGGGCGCGGCGATCGCGGTCAAACTCGCGACCCTGCCGGACGACGGGCCGCGCGGCGGATTCTTCGACGACGCCGGGGAGGTCCCCTGGTGACGCCTCAGCCGCGCAGGTCGGCGAGGACCCGTTCCCGGTCGTTGAGGTAGCGGCAGTCGCGGACCGGCAGTTCGAACGAGTTCAGCAGCTTCTCGAAGTCCGCGTACTCGTCCGGGTTGAGCTGGATGCCGGTCACCTCGAAGTGCGCGGCCAGGGTGTCGGCCAGCTCCTCCCATTCGCCGGACCACTGCAGATCGCGGTAGTGCTCGAGGTCTTCGGCAGGCATCCGGTCGGCGAGCAGGCGCAGGACGCTGTCGACGAAGTAGCTGATCCGGTTGCCCGCGCGGTCGTCGACGGTCGGGTTCGCCGGGTCTCGCGCGGCGTCCGCGTTCCGGACGACGCCGGGGCCCGGCAGCGGGTAGCTGGTGTGCACGTTCCCGTCGCCGTTGACCAGGACGACCACGCGCACGCCGTAGCGTTCGCCGACGCAGCGCCAGCGGCCGTTGTACTGCTGCCGCCGGGGTTCGCCCGGATCGTTGGCGACGTCCTTGACCACCGCGATGATCTGCTCGTCGCTCCATGCGGGCGGGAACTCGCACGTCGCCCTGCGTCCGATGCCGGAAGCGTGTCCACCGCCCACGTTCGGCTCCTCTCGTCGGCACGGAGCCTAACCCGGACTACGCCGTTCAGCCGAGTTGTGCCAACACCAGGATTCCGACCGCCAGCAGGTCCGGACCGCGGAACAGTTGCCGCATAAGGTTTGCTGGCATCGGGCCAGCAGGGGTGTCGACGAAACCCGCGCTGCTGTAGTCGACCGGTTGCCGCGTGACGGTGCGCAACACCGACAGCACCGCCAGGGCGACGGTCACCCACGAGAGCGGCGAAAACGCGGTGCCCAAAGCCAAAAGCGCCACTGAGAGCAGAGCGCACCAGACCAGGGCGACCACCGTCAGCGCGACACCGTGGGCGATCACCAGCTCCTGCGACGACGAACCCAGCCACCGTCGCCGACCTGGATTCCGCCACAGCACGCCGAGACCAGCCCCGAAAGGAGTAAGCGCGACGTACGCGCCGATGCCGAGGAGCACCGGTCCCGGCAGAGTGGGAACAGCAACATGTCCGACGGCTACCGCGAAAGCCACTAACAAAACCGCGCCCGCGTACCGGGAACGGCCCACGATCCCGACCCACGCGAGCCGGAACGCGGTGGGCGGGCGCAACGACCACGAACCGGCGGACGCGGACTCCGGCAGCATCATCATCGGGTCGAGAAACGTGACCGCCATCGCGCGCAGGACCCGCGCGTTCCAGCCGTTCAGCAGCACCGCGCGGCCGGCGCCGCTGACCGCTTCGCCGCCAAAAGCCAGCAACAGCCCGCATAACGCGAGCGCCGCGCCGACGTACTGCACCGCCATCGCGTCGAGCCTCGCCGCGGCGATGACGACACCAGCCACCGCGAGCAGCAGCGGTCCAACGGCTTCGAAAAGGAACGCGGTGCGCCGCGCGGTCGTGAACGCGAGGATCGTGCCGCCCGCGACGAGAGCTGCGGCGGCGCGCCACCAGTCGACCGAACTGCCGCCGACCGCCAGCATCAGCGCGGCGAGATATCCGATCACCACCACGAATCCGGTGAGCACGCCGGCCAGCCGGGTCGCCACGACGCGGCGACGGTCCACCTGCGCGAAGTCCATCCAGGTCAGCTCGGCCGGTTCGGCCCAGACGAACCCGCGGCGCAGCAGGCTTCGCCAGCCCACCGCGGCGCACAACGCGACGAGGCCGAGCACCGCCGAATAGTCCACTGCGGACGGTCCAAAGAGGACTCGATGCCAGGCGTCGGTGCGGAAAAAGGCGGTGAACAGGAAGCCGACGCCGAAGATCAGCACGAACGTAGGACTGTCACCGCTGAAAATGCCGCCGAACCGCTTGCGGCCGGGCACACGCAACCGGGTCACCACAGTTCGAGCACGCTGTCTGCCGTGTCCAGCAACGGTTGATGGTGCGTGGCAACGACAACTGCCGCCCCCGCGGCGGTGGAGCGGCCGATCAGTTTGACCAGCCATTCCTTGCCCGCGGTGTCGAGCGCGCGTTCCGGCTCGTCCAGCAACAGCACCCGATGCGGCCGCGCGGTGACGCCGAGCAGCAGCAACCGGCGACGCTGTCCGGCCGAGAAATGCCCGGCGGTGACGCGGGCGCGTTCGGCGAGCCCCGCGTCCGCGAGCAGTTCGCCGTAATCGCCGAGGTCTTCGCCGAACGAGCCGGAGAGCAGTTCCAGGTGCTGCATCGGAGTCAGTTCGGCGAAGAAGTCGGAATCGTCGAAGAGCACGGAAACCTTGCGACGGAAGGAAACACTGCGTTCGTCCGGTTTGGCTCCGTCGATCAGCACCCGGCCCCGCTGCGGTTCCTGCATCCCGTACAGACACCGCATCAAGGTGGATTTCCCGACGCCGTTAGGCCCGACGAGCACCGCGCATTCGCCGGGGTCGACGGAAAAATCGAGATCCTCCAACAGCCACAGGTCACCGGCCTTCACGCCGAGCCCGCGCGCGTCCACTATCGGCGACACAGCAGCTCCACCACCGGGGCCAGCACTTCGAGATTCGGCTCGAGGACGGTGAAATAGCTGAAACCGAACCGAGCGCGATGCGCGACCAGCTGCTCAGCGATTTCCTCGACGGTGCCGACCAGGACAGTGGGCACTTCAGCCAGTTCGTCCAGCGTGAGCGTGTCGCTGAGGCGCGCATGGATTTCGCGCAGCGCGCTTTCGCGATCATCAGTGATCTGGACGAATTGCACGAGCAGGTTGAATTCCGCGTCGCGGCCGGCGAGCCGCTCAACGACAAACCGCGTGCGTTCTTCCACCGCGTCCGCCGTCGCCAGCATCAGCGGCGCACCGTCGCGCACCTTTGCCATGCCGCTGAAGGCAATCGTCGCCGCGTGTTCGGCGGCGAGCGAAAGCAACCGGTCGCCGCGCCCGCCGATCATCAACGGGGGACCACCGGACTGCACGGGTTTCGGCGCGTATTCCGGATCCGCGTACAGCCGCGCGAGTTCCTTGATCGCGAGTTCGAGGTGATCGACCCTGGCGCCCGCACTGGGAAACGGCATTCCGGCCGCTTCGAACTCCGCTTTGACATAACCGGCGCCGAGCCCGAGTTCGAGCCGCCCGGACACGAATTGGTCCGTGCCCGCGACGTCGCGCGCGAGCAGCACCGGGTTGTAGAACGGCGCGTTGAGCACGAAAGTGTTGAGCCGCACCCGTTCGGTGACCGCACCGGCCAGCACGAGCGCGGGAAACGGCGGCGCGATGCCGAGGTGGTCGGCCACGCTCAGCACGTCGTAGCCGAGTTCCTCGACCCGGCGGCATTTCGCGACCCACTCGTCACGCGGGCCCGGCCGCACCAGGTTCACGCCGAACCGGAAAGTCTTCTCCCCAACAGAGGCCATGCGGCCCACGCTACCGTTTTCCGGCAACGAAGAAGGGGACGTCCGCGCCCGGTGCGAACGTCCCCTTCCTACGGCAGTGCGACGGCGTCAGCCCAGCCGCTGGGCCAGCGCGTCCAGCTCGTCGCGCAGCGAGGACGGCACCTCGCCGATCTTCGCGAACCACTCCTCGATGAGCGGCAGTTCCTCGCGCCACTCCTCGTTGCGCACCTCCAGCGCGGCCTGGATGTCCTCGACCGGCTCGGAAAGGCCCTCGAGGTCGAGGTCCTCGGCGTTCGGCACGAAACCGATCGGGGTCTCGACCGCGTTGCCCTTGCCCTCGACGCGCTCGAGCACCCACTTGAGCACGCGCGAGTTCTCGCTGAAGCCCGGCCACAGGAAGCGGCCGTCGTCGCCGCGGCGGAACCAGTTGACGTAGAAGATCTTCGGCAGCTTGTTCGCGTCGGCGTTCTTGCCCAGGTCCAGCCAGTGGTTGAAGTAGTCGCCGGCGTGGTAGCCGAGGAACGGCAGCATCGCCATCGGGTCGCGGCGCACGTTGCCGACCGCGCCGACCGCCGCGGCGGTGGTCTCCGACGACATGGTCGCGCCCATGAACACACCGTGCTGCCAGTCGCGGGCCTGGTTCACCAGCGGCACCGTCGTCTTGCGCCGACCGCCGAACAGGATCGCCGAGATCGGCACGCCCTTCGGGTCGTCCCACTCCGGCGCGAGGATCGGGCACTGCGACATCGGCACGCAGTACCGCGAGTTCGGGTGGGCGGCCTTCTCCTCCGAGTCGGGCGTCCAGTCCTGGTGCTTCCACGAGGTGGCGTGCGCGGGCTTGTTCTCCATGCCCTCCCACCACACGTCGCCGTCGTCGGTGAGCGCCACGTTCGTGAAGACCGTGTTGCCCTTCTCGATCGTGCGCATGGCGTTCGGGTTCGTGTGGTTGTCGGTGCCCGGCGCGACGCCGAAGAAGCCGTACTCCGGGTTCACCGCGTACAGGCGGCCGTCCTCGCCGAAGCGCATCCACGCGATGTCGTCGCCGAGGGTCTCCGCGCGCCAGCCCGGGATGGTCGGCTGCAGCATGGCGAGGTTGGTCTTGCCGCAGGCGCTCGGGAACGCCGCCGCGACGTAGTGGACCTTGTCCTCGGGCGAGATCAGCTTGAGGATCAGCATGTGCTCGGCGAGCCAGCCCTCGTCACGGGCGATGACCGAGCCGATGCGCAGCGAGTAGCACTTCTTGCCCAGCAACGAGTTGCCGCCGTAGCCAGAGCCGTAGCTCCAGATCAGCCGCTCCTCCGGGAAGTGCGAGATGTACTTGGTCTCGTTGCACGGCCAGGCGACGTCCTTCTCGCCCGGGGCCAGCGGCTTGCCGACCGAGTGCAGCGCGGGCACGAACTCGCGCTCCGAACCGTCCGGCGCGATGAACTTGTCCAGCGCGGCCTTGCCTGCCCGGGTCATCACGCGCATCGACGCGACGACGTAGGCGAAGTCGGTGATTTCGATGCCCAGCTTGGGGTTTTCGTCGCCGAGCGGGCCCATGCAGAACGGGATGACGTACATCGTGCGCCCGGCCATGCAGCCGCGGTACAGCTCCGTCATGGTGGCCTTCATCTCGGCCGGGTCGACCCAGTTGTTCGTCGGGCCCGCGTCCTTCTCTTCCTTCGAACAGATGAAGGTGCGGTTCTCGACCCGCGCGACGTCGTCGGGGTCCGAGGTGGCCCAGTAGGAGTTCGGCTTGGCGTCCAGCTTCACGAAGGTGCCGGCGTCGACCAGCTCCTGGTTGATCCGGGCGGCTTCCTCGTCAGACCCGTCGACCCACACCACGCGGTCCGGGGTGGTCAGCTCGGCGACCTCCCGGACCCAGGACAGCACGCCACTGTGCGTCGTCGGCGCGTTGTCCAGTCCGGGGATGGCGACTGCGGTCATCTCTACTCCTGACTTCCGACGACAAAAGAGCCCACACCGCGAACGACAGTGTTCTTGGTGCGGGCTTCGTTGCCGGCGACCGAATGGCTTCGCACACCGGCGGAAGACCGGTGTGCGGGTTTTGGGATTCCCCGACTGTAGCCGGATGGACGGCAGGTAACCGAGAGCTGACCTGTCGGTTCTCTCACAAGAACGATAAGGGAATCGATTCAGTTTCACCGGAACGGGCCAGCGCCGAAAATCTTTCCGCGTGGCCCGCGTCGCATTCGTGCCGGATGCCGGGAGAGGGGCTGAGCAGTTCCGATCTTGCGCGGACGCTGCCGGGCGCCGGTTCGCTGGAGCCGGGCGGATCGCGTCGGGATTTGGCGGCCCCGGAGACAGCGAAACGGGCCCGGCGCGCGGCCGGACCCGTTCGTGTGACGTCAGTTACCGAGGGCTCAGTTGGGGCTGATCCACTGCCCGGTTCCGCTGTCGATCTTCGCGACGCCGCTGAGCAGCTGGGCGCCCTCGCCGCCCCAGGCCGAGTCGCTGCCCGGGTCGGCCGCGGCCGCGTGGTTCGAGCCGCCGTCGGCCTCGGTCCACTGGCCCTGGCCGGTGTGCTCGAACGTGTGGGTGGAGCCGTCCGCGCCGACCTGCACCGCGACGTCGGCCTGGCCGTCGCCGTTGGTGTCGGTGAACGCGATCGTGCCGCCGGACTTCGTCTCGACCACGGCGGTGTCGTTGTGCCCGTCGTGGTCGGTGTCGATGGTGGCGACCCCGGCGTCGACGTTGCCGTCCGGCAGGTCGGCGTGGATGTGCCCGGTGGTCGAGGTGTCCTGCGAGTGCGTGTCGGTGCCGTCGGAACCGGACTGGCCGTGGCCGGATTCGACCCAGCTGCCGCTCTGCTCGTCGTAAACCGCCTGGTCCACGACGTGCCCGGTCGAATCGAGCACCGCGTAGTGGTCGGCGACGCCGTCGTGATCGGTGTCGGCGAACGCCTGCGCGGAGCCGTCGTCGTGCTCGACGACCGCGGTGTCGGAGACCCCGTCGTGGTCGGTGTCGTAGTTGACCTCGGCCTGGTACTCCTGGCCGTCGACGTGGACGGTCAAGGCCTCCGGGCCGGTCGCGTCGGTGCCGCCGCTCTCGTCGACCCACATGGGTTGGTCCCCCTTAGTACGCCGGGTCTGCCGTTTCTCGCTCGGTATGACTCACGTTAGGCCGGTTCGGTTCCCGTCCACAAGCCGATCACGTGCTCACGGCGGCAGGTTGGCCGGAAGCCCGTCGCCGGTGACGAAAACGCACCAGGTCCCGGCTTCCTCGCGGTTCAGATCCAGCCGGGTGGTCGTCGCCGGATGGGCGTTCCGGGTGACCTCGACCTCGAAGAACGCGCCGTCGCCGGGGCCGGTGGTCGGCTTGCCGAGGCGGATCCGGACGTTGTCCTCGTCGAAGCTCTGGACCGCCCGGGTCGCCGGATACTCAGTGGAGGCGTGGCAGTTGACGTTCTGCAGGCCGATCGGGTCGCGCCTGTTGACCGCGTCGACGTAAGCCTTGACCACGACCTCGGGCCCGCCTGCCGGGCGGTGCACCTCGACGCTGTCGTCGGTCGCGACGATGAAGATGGCGACGCCGCCACCAGCAAGAAGCACTACGGCACCCAGGCAGATCCCGATGATCAGCCCGATCCGGCGGCGCTTCTTCGGCGGTTGCGGTGGCTGCCACTGTTGCGGCGGCGGGCCGCCCCACTGCGGAGCGGGCGGCGGTGCACCCCACTGCGGTGGTTGCGGCGATCCAGGTCCGTACGTCACCCGCTGATCATGCCCGATCGCGGACCGTGCGAATGCGGGAAAGCAGAGTTTCGGCCCGGGTATGGCCCTCGGTCACGTCCTTGAGGCGTTTCGAGACGATCGCGATCTTCTTCGCCCGCTCCTGCGCGCTCATCTTGATCGTCTGGTCCACCTCTTTCAGCTCCGCCTCGATCGCCTCGATGCGGCGGCCGAGCGCCTCGTCGAGAGCGAGTGACAGTTGCTGCTCGGCCTCGATGAGCTGTTCGGCGATCAGCTGGTCGAGCGTCGAACGGGCGTCCGCGATCGCTTCGACCAGCCATTGCTTCAGATGTTGTTTGTCCGAGGCGTGTTTGCGGGTGCGCGCCATCCACCAGCCCGCGCCGAGGCCGATCACGATCGTCGCCGGGAGCACGACCGGGTTGAGGATCGCGACGCCGGCCAGCGGCAACGCGGCGATCTTCCCGGCGCCGACGCCGCCGGAAATGCCCATGAACACCAGCAGTTTGTCTTCGGCGGTCGGCGGTTTCTTGTCCGGCGGGCGCAGCACCACCGGCGGGCCGCCGGCGCGGGCGAACTGGGCGCGGATCACGTCGAGCTCCTCGGCGGAGAACAGCTCCGACAGCGCTGTGTTCGTCACCTGGTTCAGCCGCCTCGACAACTGCATCGACACCCGCTGCGACGCGGTCTGCAGCGCGATGTCGACTTCTTGCGGCAGCGCGGCCAGTTCGTCGCGTTTGGCCGCGTCGATGCGCTGGCGGAAATGCGCCTGCGCCTCGCGCATTTCGCGGCTGCTCTCGTGGCCGACCTCGACCCGCGTGCGCTGGATTTCGCCGCGCAGGCGCAGTTGCCAACCGCGGGTGGAGGTGCGGCGCTGGGACTGCAGATCGTCGCGGCGGGCGCGGAGTTGTTCGGCTTCCGCTTCGCCCGCGGACAGGGCCCGGCTTTCGGCTTGCAGCTTCGCCTTGATCCCGGCCAGCGCGCTCGACAGCGAGCGGAGCGTGTTGGCTTCCTTGAGCATCATCGACCGGCCGACCAGCAGTTCCTGCAGCGCGACCTGCACCGCGGCGATGCCGGACTTCTCCCGGAGCATCGCGGCGACCTGCGCGTTCGGTGCCTTCGCGGCGGTCTCGAAGACGCGCGCCGACACCGGATGGAAGACCGCGTCGGCGAAGCGCGGCGCGTGTTCGGCGAGCAGTTGCCGGTCGGCTTCCAGGATCTCGCGCCAGCCGCGGAACGCGTCGGTTTTGGCCAGTACGAAGACAACCGTCTCGACGCGGTCCGCGACCTCGCGCAGGAATTGCAGCTCAGTGGAGGTGAACGGGGCCGACGCGTCGACCACGAACACCAGTGCGGTCGCGCCCGCGGCGGCTTCCTTGGCCAGTTCGCCGTGCAGCGAATCGAGCCCGCCGACGCCAGGAGTGTCGACCAGCGTCAGCCGTTCCAGCAGCGGGACCGGGCCGGACACCTCGACGTAGCGCGGCGGCAGCTGTCCCGGCGGCAGCTCGTGCGCGGCGGACACCCAGTCGACCAGCTGCGTCAGGTCGAACGGCACCGACGCCAGCTGACCGGGGTAGCAGGCCTGCGCGCCCCACTGCTGCGCGTGCTCGAAAACGAGGTAGGTCGCGGTGGCCACGTCAGCGTCCACAGGGGACAGTCCCGGGGTCGCGAGCAGGGCGTTGACCAGCGAACTCTTCCCGCGGTTCGTCTCGCCGACGACCACCACGGACGGTTTCTCCGACCGGGCCTTACGCTGGTCCTCGACCCATTTGGCGGCCTGCGGATCGGCCTCGCGGACGACGCCGAGCAGCTGTTCGCGAGCGGCCTGGACCTGAGCGGGAAGCGTCGGTGCGGTCACTGCGCCCGCTTCGCGTAGACGGTGACGATCGGCGCGCGCAACAGCCGGTCCTGGTCGGCGAACCCGACGACCTCGGTCTCCGCGACCACGCCTTCCAGCTCCGGATCGTCGGTGGGCACCGCGCCGCCGGCCTCGTGGCGAGACGGGTCGAAGCGTTCGCCCTCGGCGCGCAACGCGGTGACGCCGATGTCGGCGAGCCCGTGTTCGAGCCGTTCCACGACGCCGCTGCTGCGGGCGCGGTCCAGCGCGTACAGGCAGAGCTGGATGAGCGCCTGCCGGTCGGAAAGCGCGCGTTCGAGGTCACCCGGGGCAGCTACGAGGTCCACATCGGGATCCGACGCATCCGCCGCGGCGGCGGTTCCGTCCGCCTCGGCGATGATCCGCGCGAGAGCGTCCGCGCTGATCTCGCCGGTCGGCGCTTCGGCCGCGTCGGCAGGTTCCTCGTGGCCGAACCACGCCATTGAGACCCTCCCCTGGTCGTCCGGGTGATTTCACCAGTTTGCGGCAATGCGGTGCGCGGCGGGGGCGGATCACTCAGACGGGCCGAGAATCCGGGTCAGCAACTGCCGCAGCACCGCCTGCTCGTGCTCGACGTCCAGGTCGGGGTCGAGGCTCGCACGGGAAAGCAGGGCGTCGACCAGCGCGACGACCCAGTTTCCCGCGTCGACGGGGGACAGCATGGGGGAGAACCGTCCGGTCCGGGCCCCGCGCTCGATCAAGTCCGCGAGACCGACGCGCATGCGGTCGTCGTTGCTGCGGATCAGCTCGTTGAACTCCGGATCGCGCGCGGCCTGCGCGGCCGCCTCGAGGATCAGCCGCACGACGCCGGGCACCACGATCGCCACCGTCATCCGCCCGACGACGGCGAGCACGCCTTCCCACGGGTCGGCCATGTCCACCGCGGTGGCGAGCAGTTCCTCGTTGTCGGCGGTGTCCGCCTCGAAAATGCCGACAAAGACCGCACGCTTGCTGGGGAAGTAGTGGAACAGGCTGCCGGAGCTGATCCCGGCGGCGCGGCAAATGTCCGCGGTGGAGGTCTTTTCGAACCCGTCGCGGGCGAAGCATCCCGCTGCCGCGTCGAGAATCGCGCGTCGTTTCGCCGCGTGCTTTTCCGGATCGACGGTCCTCACCACGGGAACATCATCGCTCAGGCGGCGGTTCGTCGAGCCACGGGCGGCCGTGCGCGGTGAACGCTTCGGCCAACTGCCGCCGCGACAGGTCTGTCTTCTCCCTGGCGATTTCCCGGTCGTTTTCGCCGAGCAGCACGAGCTTGCCGTCGTCGACGAACACGGAGGTGAGGGGAGTGTCGATGCGCCGGCGCCGCTCACGCCGTTCGAGCGTGACGCGCGTGGCGGACACCGTGACGATCAGCCGGTCCCACGCCCAGAACCAGGCGAACGCGACCCCGAGCAGCAGGCCGACGACGACCGCACCGATCAGCCGCCACGGCTGCGGCACCGAATGCAGCAGCCGGAACGGGCCCTGCACCGGAAACCACGGCAAGGACGTGATCCAGTCGGCGAGCGCCTGCACGCCCCAACCCAGCAGTGCCCCGGCGACCGGGCAGACCAGCCAGGACCCGCGGCGCACCCACGCCGGTTCGTCGACCACTGTCTCCATGGGGATCATTATTAGACCGAGTGCTCGGTTTATCAAACCAGGGTGCGCGAAACCCTGGGGCAAGCGTTTGCGCCAGGGTCAGGCGAGTTCGTGGATCAGCGAGCGCATCGCCTGGTCGAGCGCCGGAACGTCCGCGGCCAGCCGGGACGAGACCAGCAGCTGGTGCTCCGCCGTCCGCAGCCACACCCGGCCCGCGACCGGGATCTCCAGCACCGACAGCCGGAACGGCCGCGCGCGGCGGCCCAGCTCCACCTCGGTTTCGCGGACGAGCCGGCCGATCCGTTCGCTCGCGAGGATCTGGCGGCGGTGGAAGCCGGACGAGACCGGGCGGCGGGCCGCGGCGAAGTGTTCGGCGGCGGCGGGGGCGAAGTGCTGGGCCGCGAGGTCGATCGCCGAACCGTCGCCGGGAGCAGGGCTTTTCCGGCGGGTGCGGGCGGAACCGCGCTCGCGGAGGAAGGTCAGCAGGCCGTTCCACCACGGTTCCCACTGCGCCTGCACCGCCGCGCGGTCGAGGGCGGGCGGGACGTGGACCGGGACGGCGGGTTCGACCGGCGGCAGCAGCTGGCCGTCGGCGATCGAGAGCGCGAGCACGTCCCGGAGGAACAACGCCACGTCGACGTCGTGGTCGCTCCCCCAGTTCACCCGCCACGAGGTGGTGTCCTCCAGCCGCACGACATTCAGCCTACGCGTCGCGGACGGGTTGTTTACTGTTCGCGAATCTGTTGCCAGATCAGGAAATAGGCGCGGTGCACGACGTGGGCCACGCGGCTTTGCGCCGGAGTCGCGCCGAACGACGCGAAAGACCGCCACCAGCCGGCGCGTTCCAGCGCGTGCGCCGCCAGCTCCGGCCGCGAGGCGCCGGGAAGGCCGAGCTGCGCGCCGAGGTCGGCGTTGCTGCCGACCCGGAGCACCTCTTCCGCCAGGTCTTCCGGCATCTCGACCGCGCCAGAGGCGACGAGCGTCAACGCTTCCAGCAGCCGCAGCTGATGCGCTTCCGGGCGGGCCAGCAGCACCTCGATCGCGTCGTGCACGCGCTGCCGTTCGCCCGGGTCGCCGGACGCGTGCGCCAGCGCGGTCACCGACGCCAGCGCGGCCGCGGCCTTGATCCCGTCCGCGCGCGCGGCGAAGACGATCGACAGCCGACGGCGCACCGCGTCGAGTCCGGAGATGTCGAGAAGCTTGCGGCGCAACGCTCCCGCGGTGATCTCCGGTTCCGCGCGGATCGCGTCGACCGCGCAGCGGATTCCGAAGAGATCGAGTTTCTCCAGCAGCCGCAACCGGATTCCGGTCGGGATGTCGCACTCCCAGCTGGTGAAGATGTCGGCCGCGATGAGCATCGTTTCGAGTACGTCGTCGTCGAGCGCGGCGAGCTGGCCGAGCGCTTCGGCGTCGGCGGAGGTGAACCCGCCGGACTCGGCCGATTCGGCGATCAGGCCGATCACCGGCAGCACGTCCGCGACACGCGGCTTCAGCGTCGCGGCCTGCTTCTCGGCGAGCAGCTGCGCGGCCTTCCAGACGTCTCCGCCGGAGCCTTCGACAGTTTCCGCGACGACCGTGTCCGCCTTGTTCAACACGGCGATCGCGTTGACCGGCCCCGCGTCCCGGCTCGCGGTCGCGGCGGTGAACGCGGCCAGCGCCTGCTGATCGTCCGCGCGCACGCCCTGGGTCACCACGTAAAGCACGGCCTCCGCGCCCGCGACGGCGTTGCGCGAGGTGTCGTCGAGGTCGTCGGAACCCTCGTCCTGCTCGGCCGCGCCCAGCAGCTGCTCGGTCCGCGACACCGACGCGGCGTCCAGCGAGCCGAGGCCGGGGGTGTCGATCACCGTCATGTCCTGCAGCACCGCGTTGGTGAGGTAGGCCTCGAGGTGCGAGACCTCGGAGATGTCGACGCCGAGCTCGGCCGGGATCGAACCGTCCGCGGCGAAGGGCAGCACCTGCTTGCGGCCGTCGAGGAACACCACCTCGACCCGGTCGACGGTGCCGTACTGGAACCGCGTGACCAGCCGCGTGCACTCGCCGACGTCGGTGGGTGCGACCAGCCGCCCGATCAACGCGTTGACCAGCGTCGACTTGCCCGATTTGATCCGCCCGGCGACCGCGACCTGCAACGGCGCGCCGAGCCGCCGCAGCACCTCGGCGAACCCGGCGGCGGTGCGCGGGGACACCTGGGACCGCAGCCGGTGGCACAGCTCCGCCACCGACGCGGACAGTGGGCCGGCGAGTCGTCCCCGTTCCGCCGCTGCCGTCACCGCCCCGGCCCCCTTCCGGCTCGTTCGCTCACCCGAGCAGGAATCGTCGCATGCCGGTCATCCTTCGGTCGCACCGAAGGTGCTACCCGGGACCGACGCGGCCGCCCGGGACGCGACCTACTGTTGAGTCGTGCGACGGCTCAGCCTCTGGATGCGTGCTCACCCGATGGTCGGGGACTCGCTGCTCGCGCTGTTCCTCGCGGCGTTCGACATCCTGGTGTTCGCCACCAACAGCCTCGACCCCGAACTGCCCGGCCCGAAGTGGTACCTCGCGATCCCGATCGACCTCGCCGTGGTCGCGCCGCTGGTCTTCCGCCGCAAACGGCCGGTCCTCGCCGCGTACATCGTGTACGTCATTTCGTACGCGCACGGCGCGCTGGACCTCGGAGTTTCCGGACTGGCCGCGCTCGCGATCAGCCTCTACTCGGTCCAGGTCTATGTCGGACGCAAACAGGGCCTGCTCTACGGCGGCGCGTTCGTGGTGGCCATGATCGTCACCGCGATCGTCAAGCCCGAGCCGTCGATGCTGGCGCAGCTGGTGTTCAGCGCCTTCACCATCGCCTTCTGCTGGCTGCTCGGCGAATTCATGTACGCCCGCCGCGCCTACCAGCGCGAACTGGAGGCCCGGTTGCATCTGCTGGAGACCGAACGCGATCAGGCCGCGCGCATCGCGGTGGCCGAGGAGCGCGGGCGGATCGCCCGGGAACTGCACGACGTGGTGGCGCATTCGGTGAGCGTGATGGTCGTGCAGGCCGACGGTGCCGCGCTCGCCCTGAAGTCCAATCCGGAGCTGGCCGGACGCGCGCTGGGGACGATCTCCGAAACCGGCCGCGGCGCGCTCGGCGAACTGCGCCGGCTGCTCGACGTGCTGCGCAACGACCGCGGCGACGACGAACCCCGGGTGCCGCAGCCGGACGCGACCGCGCTGGGCGACCTCGCCGAGCGGATGCGCGCCGCGGGCGTCCCGGTCGACCTCGCCCTCGGCGACGGACTGGACGAACTGCCCGCCGGGGTGTCGCTCGGGATCTACCGGATCGTCCAGGAATCGCTCACCAACACGCTCAAGCACGCGGGGGCCGGGGCGAGCGCCGCGGTCCGGGTGCACCGGACCGGCGACCAGGTCGAGGTGCTCGTGCGCGACGACGGCGCGGGCCGGGCGCGGCGGCTGGAACAGGTCGGCGCGAACGGAGCGACCGGCTCGTCCGCGACGGCGGCGACGGTTCGGCAGCCTGCGCCGCGGCTGTCGGTCGCGGGCGGGAACGGGCTGATCGGGATGCGGGAGCGGGCGCACGTGTACGGCGGGACACTGGAGGTGGGCCCCGCCGCCGGCGGTGGCTGGCAGGTGCGAGCGGTGCTGCCGGTTAGGTTGAACTCGTGATCCGAGTGGTGGTCGTCGACGACCAGGAATTGATGCGCGTCGGGTTCCGGATGGTGCTGGGCGCGCAGGCCGACATCGACGTGGTCGGCGAGGCCGGCGACGGCGCGCAAGCCGTGCGGATGGCCGCCGAACTGCGGCCCGACGTCGTCTTGATGGACGTGCGGATGCCGGTGCTCGACGGCGTCGAGGCGACGAAACAGATCGTCGCGGCAGGCACCGCGCGGGTGCTCGTGATGACCACCTTCGACCTCGACGAGTACGTCTACGCCGCGCTGCAGGGCGGCGCGTCCGGCTTCCTGCTCAAGGACACCCAGCCGGACTACCTGGTGTCCGCGCTGCGTTCGGTCGCCGACGGCGACGCGGTGATGTCGCCCTCGGTCACGCGCAGGCTGCTCGACCGATTCGTCGGCTCGGGCGGTTCGGAAATGCGCGATCCGGCCGAACTCGACGTGCTGACCGACCGCGAACGCGAAGTGCTCGTACTGATCGCGAAAGGCATGTCGAACGTCGAAATCGCCGAAACCCTGTTCCTTTCCGAGGCTACGGTGAAAACCCACGTCGGGCGGATCCTGTCGAAGCTCGACCTGCGCGACCGCGTGCAGGCGGTCGTCCTCGCGTACGAGACCGGGCTCGCCCGTCCCGGGATCGGCTGAACCATCCCGTTCGGACACTGTCCACACCGGACCCCGCCGCGGATTCCGCAGCGGGGTCCGCGCGTACGGGGGAAAGTTCAGGGTCGGCTCAGGGGCATCCCCCATCGCGCTCCACCCTGCGACACGATTGAGTACTACTCAGGTCGGGTAGCCGGTTCGATCCACAGGATGACGCGAAAACGGCCGCGCTGAGACAGGATGAATTCCGTTAGCACCGCCGTAGAGGGAGCAGGGGATGATCGAGGCAACAGGTCTCACCAAGCGTTACGGGAGCACGCTCGCGGTGAACAACCTGTCGTTCAGCGTGGCAGCGGGGAAAGTCACCGGATTCCTCGGCCCGAACGGCGCCGGCAAGTCCACGACCATGCGCATGATCCTCGGCCTGGACAACCCGACCGCGGGCCAGGTCCGGATCGGCGGGAAGCTCTACCGCGAGCTGAAGGACCCGCTGCGCACGGTCGGCGCGCTGCTCGACGCGAAATGGGTGCACCCCAACCGCTCCGCGCGGGCCCACCTGCAGTGGATGGCCCGGTCCAACCGGATCCCGGCCTCGCGGGTGGAGGAGGTGCTCGACACCGTCGGGCTCACCAGCGTCGCGGGCAAGCGGGCGGGCGGGTTCTCGCTCGGCATGTCGCAGCGGCTCGGCATCGCCGCCGCGCTCCTCGGCGACCCGGAGGTGCTGCTGTTCGACGAGCCGGTGAACGGCCTCGACCCGGAGGGCATCCTCTGGATCCGCAAGTTCATGCAGCGCCTCGCCGCCGAGGGCCGGACCGTGTTCGTGTCGAGCCACCTGCTTTCGGAGATGGCGCTCACCGCGACCGACCTCGTGGTCATCGGCAAGGGCCAGCTGATCGCGCAGTCCACCACTGAGGAATTCGTGGCGCGGGCCGCGGAAAACACCGTGAAGGTGCGCTCGCCGCAGCTTCCGGCGCTGCGCCAGCAGCTGATCTCCGCCAGCGCACAGGTCACCGATTCCGGCGAAGCGCTCATCGTGTCCGGAATGGACAGTGCGAAGATCGGCGAGATCGCCGCTTCGGCGAACCTCGTGCTGCACGAGCTGAGCCCGCAGACCGGCTCGCTCGAACAAGCCTTCATGCAGATCACCGGCGACTCCGTCGAGTACCACACCGGGCTCGAAGCTGAGGCGCAGCAGGCCGCGGCCATCCGCTGACCACACTCTCGTTGGGAAGAGAAAACTCATGACTTTGCTCGCGGTCGAACGCATCAAGCTCTTCACCACCCGGTCGCCGTGGTGGTGCGCCCTCATCGCCGTCGCGCTCACCGTCGGCTTCGCCGGCCTCATGGCCACCGCGTTGCCGAGCGGGGAAACGATCTCGGTCGCCAACACCCAGGCCGGGCACCAGTTCGGCATCGCGGTGATCATGGTGCTGGCGGCGCTGTCGGTCACCACCGAGTACCGCTTCGGCACGATCCGCACCACGTTCCAGGCGGTGCCGCACCGGGGTTCGGTGCTCGTCGCCAAGGCCACCGTCGTCGCGCTGCTGTCGCTCGTGATCGGCGAGATCGCCGCCTTCGGCGCGTGGGCGCTCGGCTACGCGATCCGCCCGTCGGACTCGGTGGCGCTGCACACCTCCGCGGACTGGATCAACGTCGCGGGAGTCGGCGTGGTGTTCGCCTTCGCCGCGGTCATCGCGGTCGCCGTCGGAACGCTGATCCGGCACAGCGCAGGCGCGCTCTCGCTGCTGCTGATCTACGTGCTGGCGGTGGAAAGCCTCGTGCAGCTGATCCCGACCATCGGCCCGAAGATCCACCAGTGGATGCCGTTCAACGTCGCGGAGCGCTTCCTCGGCGGTTCGGCTTCCTCGCGCGGACCGGGCATGCCGGACGCGGTCCTGTCGCAGTGGGGCTCGCTGGCCTACTTCGCCGGGGTGGCCGTGGTGCTGCTGGCCATCGCGATCGGCGTCGCGAAGAAGCGCGACGCGTAAAGACCCACAGGGGCGTTCGGGCGAGTCAGGCGGGGGCCGGCGGAGCCGAACAAGGGGAAAAAGGGAAAAGGGGAACAAGATCCGGGTCGCCATTCGGGGGGCGGCCCGGATCTTTCCGTTTCGGTAGAGTTCGGTGCCACGAGAAGGGGGACGGCGTGCTCGAAGCGACTGGACTCACCAAGTCCTACGGCGACACCGTCGCGGTGCGGGACCTGACATTCACCGCGGAGGCCGGTCGCGTCACCGGATTCCTCGGTCCGAACGGGGCAGGCAAATCCACCACGATGCGGCTGTTGCTCGGGCTCGACGCGCCCACCGCGGGCACCGCGCACATCGAAGGCAAGCCGTACCGGCAGCTGTCCGATCCGCTGCGGACGGTCGGCGCGCTGCTCGACGCGACATGGCGGCATCCGGGCCGTTCCGCCCGGCAGCACCTGCGATTCCTGGCCGCGACGAACGGGCTGCCGGACCGGCGTGCCGACGAGGTGCTGGAGCTCGTCGGGCTGTCCGCGGTGGCACGCAAACGCGCGGGCACCTTCTCGCTCGGCATGCTGCAGCGGCTCGGCATCGCGAGCGCACTGCTCGGCGACCCGCGGGTGCTGCTGTTCGACGAACCGGTCAACGGCCTCGACCCGGAAGGCGTGCACTGGGTCCGCCAGCTGCTGCACGGGCTCGCCGCGGAAGGCCGCACGGTGTTCGTGTCGAGCCATCTGCTGCCGGAAATGGAGCAGACCGCGCAGGATCTCGTGGTGATCGGCCGCGGCCAGCTGATCTATCAGGGCACGATGGCCGATTTCGTGGAGCGCGCCGGATCGCGCGGGGTCCGGGTGCGCACGCCGCACGCCGACGCGCTGCGCACCGCGCTCACCGAAGCGCGCGCGGTTTTCACCGAGGATTCCGGTGCGTTCCTGGTGTCCGAAATGGACAGTGACGCGATCGGCGAACTCGCTTTCGCCGCGCGCGCCACGCTGCACGAGCTGAGCCCGCTGGCCGGTTCGCTCGAGCACGCCTACCTCGAATTGACCGGCCAGGCGGCCGAATTCACCAGTGGAGGTGCGCGGTGAATGTGCTGCGGGCGGAACGGATCAAGCTTTTCAGCACCCGCGCGCCGTGGTGGTGCGCGCTCATCGCGGTGGCCGCGCCGATCGCGTTCACCGCGTTGTTCCTCGGGCTTTCCGGGGCCGAAATCACCGCCGACGTGAGCAATACCCAGCTCGCCACGAGCACCGGCCGCACGGTCGCGCTGGTGCTCGCGGTGCTCGCCGCGACGGCCGACTTCAACTGGGGCACGCTGCGGCTCACCTTCCAGGCGGTGCCGACGCGGACGCCCGCGCTGCTCGCCAAGGGCGCCGTGGCGTTCGCGACGTGCGCGGCACTGGGCCTGCTCGCCGGCGTCGGCTCGTGGGGCATGGCGCATCTCGTGCGCCCGGACGCCGACCTCAGCCTGCACTCCGGGGCGGACTGGCGCATCGTGTTCGGCCAGATCCTGACCTTCGCGCTCACCGGGTTGCTCGGCGTCGGCGTCGGCCTGCTGCTGCGCAGTTCCGCGCTGGCGCTGGCGATCGTGCTGGTGTGGACCCAGCTGGTCGAGGGCCTGGTGCTGCTGATCCCCAAGATCGGCAGCGATCTTTACCAGTGGATGCCGTTCTACGCGGCCTCGCAGTTCGCCGGTGGCGATTTCACCAGGACCACGCTGAAACTGTCGCCGCCTTTCGGACCGTGGGGTTATCTCGCGTATTTCGCGGCGATCAGCGTGGTGTTGTTCGCCGCGGGCGTGGCCACCGCGAATCGGCGCGACGCCTGACCTGCACGTGCACATTCCCGATTGCGCGGCAGGCAATCGGATTAAATTCGCGTAAACCGGTGTGGCTTCTCTCACAGGGAGCGGACATACTGTCGGAAAGCCACGGATATTCACAGCAGAGCCCCGTCTCAGCTCTCCGGAGGTGAACCGTGACGGTGGACGTTGATCAGAATCTCGTTTCCCGCGACGCTGCGGTACCAACCCCTCGGCTCGAGCCGATGCTGGACCTCGAATGGTCCCAGGCGATCGAACTGCCCCGGTTCGCGCTGCCCGCGACCCGGCCCGCCGAACTGCGCCAGGCGTGGGTGCACCGCGCGCCCGAGGACGCGGTGCTCGGGCTGTACCGGCGGGCGAGCGGAGCCGACGACGCACTGCCCGCACCGTGGTGGCTGCGCGCGGTCGCGAGCGGACGGCTCGAATCGCGCGAACTCGGCTTCCGCATCGAAGACCGGGTGGCGCAGCTGCTCGGCAAGCGGATGGGCTGGGAGTTCGTCCCGTGGGCGGCCGACGGCGAATCCGGGTACTGGGAGTTCATGCCGTCCGAACGCGGCAAGTCCGGCCATTCCATCCCGACCACCGTGCTGAACACGGACCGGCACGACGGCTGGATCGACGTCTTGCCTGCGCACTCCGCCCGCGCACCGGAGCCGGTCGCGGTCGCCGGACTCGCCGGACTGCGCTCCCGGCTCGGGGAGTTCGAAGCGGTCCGCTGACGCGCCCGTATGTTGTCCGGGTGGAAAACGAGGACCAGCCACGGCTGCGCAGCGTGGTCAGCTACGTCAAACGCGGCGGGCGAATGACCGTCGGCCAGCAGCGAGCCTGGGAAGAACACTGGCCGCGACTCGGCCGGACGGTGTCGGAACTGCCTCCAGGACCAGTCGACTTCACGGCATGGTTCGGCCGCGAAGCGCCGGTCATGCTGGAGATCGGTTCCGGCATGGGCGAGACGACGTCGCAACTGGCCGCCGCCGCGCCGGAGCTGAACTACGTGGCCGCCGAGGTGTACGACCCCGGGCTCGGGCAGCTGATGCTGCGCGCGGAGAAGCTCGGAGTGACGAACCTGCGGCTCATGCACGGTGACGCGGTGGTCCTGCTGACGTCGCATGTCTCGCCCGACACGCTGTCCGGCGTGCGGCTGTTCTTCCCGGACCCGTGGCCGAAGAAACGCCACCACAAGCGGCGGATCGTGCAGCCGGAATTCGTGGCGCTGATCGCGTCACGGCTGGCTCCGGGTGGGACGTTCCACATGGCGACGGACTGGGAGCACTACGCGGAGCAGATGCTGGAGGTTTGCTCGGCGGAGCCTGCGCTGCGGAACCGGTATGCCGACGAGCCCGGCGGGTGGGCCCCCCGGCCGGAATGGCGGCCGGTGACGAAGTTCGAACAACGAGCGGACCGGGAGGGGCGGGTTTCGCACGATTTGATCTTTGAGAAGCGCTGATTCGTTGGGGGCTGGGCTCGGGTTGGTCTTTCAGCTGGGCGCGGGCCGGGGCTCGAGCTGGTCTTTCAGCTGGGCGCCGGGCTGGGCTCGGGTCGGTCTTTCACCTGGGTGCCGGGTTGAGCTCGGGTCGGTCCTTAACCTGGGCGCCGGGCTGGCTCGGGTCGGTCCTTAACCTGGGCGCCGGGCTGGCTCGGGTCGGTCCTTCACCTGGGCGCCGGGCTGGCTCGGGTCGGTCCTTCTGCTGGGCGCCGGGCTGGCTCGGGTCGGTCCTTCTGCTGGGCGCGGGCGAGGCTGGGCTAGGGCTGGCGAGTCTTGGCGGGGGCTGAGGCTGGCGGGGCTGGACGGGTCCGAAGCGCCCCAATGCCACATTGGGTGCGTCGCATGCACCCAATGTGGCGTTCGTTGCGTTGAGCGCACCCAATGCGGCATTGGGGCGGACGGCGAGGCGAAGTTGGCCGCGCGGGCGGAGCTGGCGAACGTCGGCGATGTTGTGAAGCACCGCTAGACCGCGAAGCGGCGGAACGCGCGGAGTTGGTGAAGCGGCGAAGCGGCCCACGGCGGCGAAGCAGCGACGCACGTGACGCTGGCGAGCATCGGCTGTGGCGAAGCGCCCGAGAACCGCGAAGCGGGCCGAGTTAGCGAGGCAGGCAGGGCTTGGCAACGCCCACAACGGCGCGAAGCACGCGAGGCTGGCGAAGCGGCGCGTGGCGGCGAAGCGGCGAAACGGCCCGCAGTGGCGAAGCAGCGACGCACGCGACGCTGGCGAGCATCGGCGGTGTGGTGAAGCGCCCGAGAACCGCGAAGCAACGAAGCAACGAAGCAGGCGAAGTCATCGCGGCAGACGAAGCAAGCCGTAGCCAGCTCACCGAGCGAAGCAGCAGGAAAGCGACGAAGGGCCGCCCCCGGGTTCCCATCCCCGGTGACGGCCCTTCGTTTCCTTCACCCCCGGTGCCGCCCCTCCCCCGACGAGGGGCGGCGGCCAGCTATTCGTCGGCCAGTGGCTCTGCCTGCACTCGCTTCAGCGCGGGCGTGCACACCGACGCACCGAGCAGAGCGACCCCGATGCCAAGCACCACCGGCGCGGCGATCCACGGACTGAACACGACCGAACCCCGTTCCATGGTTGCCATGAACAACCCCAGTCCGACCGCGACGCCCACCACACCGGCGCCGATGGTCGCCACGAGCGCGGGTAGGGCGGCTTCCATTCGCAGCGCTCGGGACAGCACTCGCACCGGTGTGCCCGCCGCCATCAGGGCGCCGAACGTCCGTCGGCGGTCCATGACCGAGCCCGCCGTCGCGACCGCGGCGCTGCAGCCGGCGAGGATGCCTGCTGCGATGAGGCCGATCACGGTGACCCGCCGCAGGTCGCTGAGCTGCACTTGCTGTCCGTAGAGGTGCTGCTCGCGACTGCCGATCTCCGCCCCGACCGCGTTGGGCACCAGTGCGGTTCGCACGCTCTCTCGGTTGGTCTCGGCGGTCGGCACGACCAGGGTGACCTGGCTCGGTTTGACCCCGGCCGGCACCGCGGACGGGTCGATCACGTATTCGCCGAAGTTGTTGTGCCGTTCCGGGTGATACGTGCTCAGGTTGACCGCGCCGAGCGGGGTGCCGGTGCTGTCCTCGCCGCCGTACCGCGCGACTCGCAGGTTGTTCGTGTCCAGTTGGTACGGGGCGTACAGGCCGACGCCCGGTTTGCAGTCCTGCTCGGTGATCCCCAGCCGGGTCAGCTTGGCGGCGTCGGCGCAGGTCATGACGTATGCACGCTGCATCGACTGGTAGTTCCCCTCGCCCTGCATCACGTAGACGCTGGCCACCGGGATGACGCGTTCGGACAGTCCCGCCTTCGAAAGCGTGGCGTTGGTTCGCTCGATCGCCTCGGGAGCCCGGTCCGCGGTGACGTCGACGTACAGCGCCGAGTCCACGTACTGGCGTCCGCCGCCGGCGAGGGATTCGATCGACGGCAGCAGGGTGAGCGCCATCGACCCGGTGAACACCGCGAGCACGATCCCGGCCGAGGCCCGGTAGGAACCCTTCGGGTCGTTGCGCAGCCGACGTCCGGCCAGCAGCGACGACGGCCGCCGCCAGATCCGGACGAACGTGCCGCCCACGGCCGAGGTCACCCACGGTCCGACCACCATCGCCGAGGCGACCACCAGCAGCAGGCCGAACAGCACCAGGTTGCCGCTTCCCCCGCTGCGTGCGCCGAAAACGGTGTAGAAGAAGAACAATCCGGCCGCGGGCAGTGCGAGCAGCCGCCACCAGCGCAACGGCTTCACCGTGTGCCCGCCGGTCGCGAACAGCGGCGTGCGCACCACCCGGCGCAGGCCGAGCACCCCGGCGAGCACCACGAGCAGCGGGACCAGCAGCACCGCGAGCACGGTCAGTCCCACCGGCAGGGCGAAGTCCGAGGCCAGCCAGGTTCCGCCGTCCCACGGCACGAACGTGGCCAACCCGCGCAGTGCCGGGCTCAGCAGCAGGCCGAACAACGCCCCGACGCCCGCGGACAATCCGGTCTCGGCGGCGACCATCGCGGTCACCTGACCAGGGGTCGCACCCGCCAGGCGGATCGCGGCGAGCCGTTGTTCGCGCCGGGCGGCGGTGAGCCGGGCGGACGACGCGACGAGCACCAGGCTCGGCACGAGCAGCACGATGATGCCGACCCAGGACAACACCGTCAGCAGGCCGTCCGGATGCCCCTGCCCGGTCGGGAAGGCCGTGGCCGGGAAAGCGTCCTGGCCAGGCTGGTCCTTGTGCCCGTACGGGCGCATCTCCTGCGGGCTGTGCCCGACGAGCGCGACGAGCTGTTCCGGGTACCGCAGCGCCTCCTCGCCGAACGCGGCGACCGGTTTGCCGAAGCGGTTCCCGAGCTGGTCGGCCGGGGTGGTGTTGAGCAGTTTCCCGAGCGCGGGCGACACGATCGTCTCGCCGGGGCCGGGCAGCTGCGGGATGCCCGGGGGCAGGCGCAGCGAGCCGGCCGGGCCGGTGACCGCGATGTCGACGCGGGCGACCTGCTTGCCCTCGAAGTAGTCCTTGGACGAGTTGACCAGCAGGGCGTTCTGCTGGCCGGAGTCGTAGCGGCCGCTGCTCTGCCACAGCGCCCGCTGCTCGCGCGCCTGGGTGGCGTACGGCAGGGTCGCCAGCAGCAGGACGAGCCCGGTCGCGACGGCGACGCCGACCGCGGTGAGGATCGCCGAGGTGCGGGTCCGCCGGTCGCCGCGCAGCACCCGCAGGGCGAGCTGGAACGGGTTCATGCCGCGAGCCTCGTCGCGATCAGGCCGTCGCGGATCGCCACGGTGCGCGGCATCGATTCGGCGAGTTCCCGGTCATGCGTCACCACGAGCACCGCGGCCCCGGACGCCTGCGCGGCGGCCAGCAGCGCGTCCATCGTCTCGCGGCCGGTGCGGGTGTCGAGCGCGCCGGTCGGCTCGTCGGCGAAGATCACCTTCGGCCGGTGGGTGAGCGCGCGGGCGATCGCCACGCGCTGCGCCTCGCCGCCGGAAAGCTCTCCGGGACGGCGCGCTTCCTTGCCGGCCAACCCGAGTTTGCCGAGCCATTCCCGTGCCGCGGCAATGGCTTCGCCACGAGTTCCGCCGGCCAGCAGCGACGGAAGTGCGACATTCTCTTCCGCGGTCAGCTCGGACACGAGCATTCCGGACTGGAACACGAAACCGAATTCGGTGCGCCGCAGTTCGCTGCGCCGCTTTTCGCCGAACTGGTCGATCCGCTGTCCCTGCAACCAGATTTCGCCGCTGTCGGCGCGCAGGATGCCCGCCAGCACGTGCAGCAGCGACGTTTTGCCGGAGCCGGACGGGCCGACGATGGCGATCGCCTCGCCCGGCTGGACGTCGATGTCGATTCCGGCCAGCGCGTGCTGCTGCCCGTAGCGCTTCACCAGCCCGCGCCCCGACAACACCGGTCCGGCGCTCCACTGTGGATTCGTCATCCGCCAGCTCTCTCCCTGTCTCCGTCATGCGTCTTCGGCTGCGACGGAAAGCAGCTTCGCGGATCCGGGCGGGTGTCCACTTCAGGCAGACGGCCGGTACCCGCGGCCCCGCCATCGGCCGATCGGCCGATGGCGACGAACCACGTGGCCAAGGTGCGCCAGGCCGCGGATCATCTACCGTCACGGTGTGCCGCACACCCCGCCGTCGAAAACGTTCGCCGCGCGGGCGACCGAACTCGCCCGCCGCCTCGACATGTCCGTGCTCGTGTTGTTCGGCGCACTGGCGTTCGACCTCGTGTTCGTGACCGACGCGGCACTCGACAACGTGGGCCCCCGATTCGTCGATCTCGGTCTTTTCCCCGGCATTTTCGTGATGGCGGCGTGCGCGTTCTGGGCCCGCAAACGCGCGGCGGTCGCGGGCGTATTCGGTGCGCTGACGCTGATGTTCTGCACCTTCGCCATCCGCTATCTGCACATCCCGACCTACTCCAGCGTGCTCGCGAACCTCACCATCACCGAGGTCGTGGCCGGGGTCGAAATGGTCTACTTCCTCGCCCGCCGGGCCCGGCCCGGGGTCGCCTTCGCGGTGATCTGCGCGCTGGTGATGGGCGCGCTCACCGCGGTGTTCGGCCGCGAATACGACGGCAGGCTCTACGGCAGCGCCATCGTGCAGGCGCTGCTTTTCGGTTTCCTGTTCCTCGTCGCGGCGGTGCTCACCGGGGTGGTCGGCCGCCCGCGCCGCGAACGGGATCCGGCGACGGCGGAACGCCTGCGCAGCATGCACCGGTTCACCGAACTGGTGCGCGGCCAGTGGCCGTTGATCGGCATGCTCAGCATCGGCGTGCTGATCGAATTCGGCTACACCTACGAAAGCGGCAGCCGCGGGTTCCCGCTGCTGGCCTGCTCGATCGGCGCCGCCGCGGTGACCACCCTGTCGCCGCGCCGGCCACGCGATTCGATCCTGGTGGTGGCCGGGCTTCTGCTGCTTTCCGCGCTCGCGACGCCGTTCCTGCACCCCAGCCACAGCTACCAGCTGCTCGGCGGCATCCCGCCGACGCAGATCGTGGCCGCCTTCGGCGTCGTGGTGAACGTGGTGCGGGCGGTGCCGCTCGCGCGGGCCTGGCCGCGGATCGTGCTGCTGTCCGGCGTGGTCGCGGTCGGTGCGGTGCTGAACTTCAGCCAGTACCGCACCGGACGGCTGCTCACCGACCCGATCACGCTCGGGATGCTCGCCACCGTCGCGGTCCTGCTGCTCGGCATCGCCATCGCGATCGGCCTCTACCTGCGTTCGCGCGATTCCGAGCGCGCTCAGGTGGTGAAATCGGCGGTCACCGACGCGCAGACGTCCGAGCGGATGGCGCTGGCCAGGGAACTGCACGACGTCGTCGCGCACCACGTGACCGGCATCGTCGTGCAGGCGCAGGCCGCGCGGATGATGGGGGAGAAGAACCCGGAGCTCGCGCTGGAGGCGATGGTCCGGATCGAGAACGCGGGCGTCGAGGCGCTCGCCGCGATGCGCCGCCTGGTCCGCAGCATGCGCGGCGACGCACAGGCCGGATCCGGCGAGTTCAACGAGCAGGCGACCACGGACCTGGCCGCTGACCTGCGCAAACTCGTCGACGCGGGCAACCACGGCATCCCGACGCAGCTGCGGCTCGACCTTCCGGCGGACCTGCCGCACGAGGTCGGCCGGTCCGCGCTGCGGCTGATCCAGGAGTCGCTCACCAACGTCGGCAAGCACGCCTCGGACTCCACCGAGGCGCTCGTGCTGGCCGAGGTCGTCGACGGCGAACTGCACTTGCGGGTGACCGACAACGGCACCGGGCAGACTCACCGTCCGGCGGGCGGGTCGGGCGGATACGGTCTGGTCGGCATGCGCGAACGCGTCGCGTTGCTGCACGGCAGGCTTTCGGCAGGCCGCGAGCCGAACGGCGGCTGGCGGGTCGAGGCGTGGCTGCCGCTCGAGGCGAACGGGGAGACAGACAGGTGATCCGGGTACTGATCGCGGACGACCAGGAAATGGTGCGGATGGGCTTCCGCATGATCCTGGACGCCCAGGACGACATCGAGGTGGTCGCGGACGTGCCGGACGGGGTCTCCGCGGTCGCCAAGGCGCGCGAACTGCGCCCGGACGTCTGTCTGCTGGACATCCGCATGCCGGGCCTGGACGGGCTGGAGGTCACCCGCCAGCTGGCCGGCCCGGACGTCGCCGACCCGCTGAAGGTCGTCGTGGTCACCACCTTCGACCTCGACGAATACGTGCACACCGCGCTGCGCAACGGCGCGAGCGGCTTCCTGCTCAAGGACGCCGGACCGGCCCTGCTGATCGAAGCGGTGCGCGCGGCCGACCGCGGCGACGCGCTGGTGTCTCCGCAGATCACCGTGCGGCTGCTGAAGCATTTCGACGGCGGGACCACCGCCAAGCGCGAGGCCCCGGCGCCGTCGGAGCCGCTGACCGCGCGCGAACTGGACGTGGTGAAGGCGGCCGCCCGCGGGCTCACCAACACCGAGATCGGCGCGGAGCTGTTCCTGTCGCTGTCGACGGTCAAGACGCATTTGGCTTCGGTGCAGGGCAAAGTCGGCGCGCGCAACCGAGTGGAAATCGCGGCTTGGGCTTGGCGTAGCGGCGTAGTCGATTAACCGCTACTGGGACGCCCGTACTATCTCGTTATGTCGCGTCGATTCCACGCCCCGGTTGTTCTGCCCGCCGACCCGTCCTGCTCGCTGCTCCGCGACGCCGTCGTCGATGTCGACGACGAGGGCCGGATTTCGTTCGTCGGACCGGCTTCGACCGCGCCGGAGTTCGCCGGCGAGGTGACCCGGCTGACCGGAATCCTGTTGCCCGGCTTGGTGAACTCGCACGCGCACAGCCCGATGACGCTGCTGCGCGGCATGGGCGGCGACCTGCCGCTGCTGCGCTGGCTGCGCGAGATCATCTGGCCGACCGAGGCGAAGCTGAAGCCCGCGGACGTGCGCACCGGCATGCTGCTGGGCTCGGTCGAAATGCTCCGGCACGGCGTGACGACCAGTGCGGAAATGTATTTCGAGGGCGAGCAGCTCGTCGACGCGGTGCTCACCACCGGCGGCCGGGTGCTCGTCGCGCCGCCGGTGATCGAACTGCCCGGACTGGACTGGCGATCGACGCTCGCGGCGATCGACCGGTGGATCGACGCCGACGGGCTGCGGTTCGGTCCCGGCGAGCGGATCGAGCTGGGCTACGGGCCGCATTCGGCGTACATGCTGAACCCGGACGGCCTGCGCGCTACCGCGGAATCCGCGGCGGCCCGGGGGGCGCTGGTGCAGATCCACGTGGCCGAGGCGGCCGCGGAGGACCTGGAGCAGCGCAAGGAGCACGGGTCGGTGCCGAAGCTGCTGGATTCGCTGGGGATGTTCAACGGGCGGACGCTGGCGGCGCATTCGGTGCATTTGTCGGACGAGGACATCGCGATCTTCGCCGCCCGCGGGGTCGGGATGGCGCACTGCCCTGGGTCGAACGCGAAGCTGGCTTCGGGGATCGCCCGGATCAAGGATCTGCGGGCGGCCGGGGTCGCGATCGGCCTCGGCACCGACGGTCCGGCGTCGAACGACGACATCGACCTGTGGGAAGAGCTTCAGCTGACGGCGATGCTGGCCCGGCTGGCCAACGACGATTCGACCGTGGTGACCGCAAAGGACGTGTTCCTGATGGCCACCCGCGGCGGCGCCGAAGCGCTCGGCCGCCCCGACCTCGGCGCGCTGGAGCCGGGGCGCTGGGCCGACCTGGTGCACGTCGACCTCGACGACCCGGCCTTCGCCGCCGGTCTCGACGTGCCGGACGAGCAGTTGCTGGCGAACCTCGTGTGGGCGGCCGGGTCGCGCCGGGTGCGCGACGTGTGGGTCGCGGGCGAGCAGGTCGTCGCCGACGCCGAACCGACGCGGGTCGACCGCCGCGAGGTCCAGGCGGCGGTGGCCGACACCGCCGCCCGGCTGCGGGCCTGACCTCAGCGAGGACGGACCTGGATCTCGGTGAAGTGGGCTTCCGGGGTGGCGGTCACCGCGGTGAGCACGGCCGTCGCCACGGAGTCCGGGCGCAGGTACTTGTCGGCTTCGTACTCGCCGCCTTCCTGGGCCCGGGCCTCGCGCTGCATGTCGGTGTCGGTGCGCCCGGGGAAGACCGACGTCACGCGCAGGTCCGGTTCTTCCGCGCGGAGTGAGTCGGTGAACGCTCGGACGGCGAATTTGCTTGCCGCGTAAGGACCCCAGCCGGGGCGGGCGGTGTAACCGGCACCGGAGTTGATCACCACGACATGGCCGTTCGCGTTGCGGAGGGCGGGCAGCAGCAGACGGGTCAGCTCGGCGACCGCGATGACGTTGACCTCAAGGTTCGTGCGCCACACCGAGGACGGCGCGTCGGCGACCGTGCCGATCTTGCCGACGCCCGCGGAGTGGACCAGCACGTCGAGGCGGTCGATCTTGCTGGCCGCGGCTTCCAGGGAAGCGGCGTCGGTGAGGTCGACCGGCCATGGCTCGGCTCCGGGCAGTTCCTCGGCCACCTTCGCGAGTGCGTCGGTGTCGCGGCCGCCGAGGAGAAGACGGTGCGTCGGGGAGAGCTGATGCGCGATAGCCGCGCCGATGCCCCGCGAGGCACCGGTGATCAGGGCGAGCGGAAGGTCGGTCATACCGGCCACGGTAGGCGTCCGCCGCTGAATCGCCAGCCCGGGGAGTCGGCGATCACTTCGCCGGGGCGCAGCGGACCGCGGCCCACGGATCGCGCGGGTAGCGGATCTCCGTTCGGTCCCACGAGCCGGTGAAATTGTCGATAAACCGACTCCAAGTGAGCGGTTCGCGGGTGGAGGCCAGAACGTTCTGCACGTCGGGGCAGCGCAGCGCGACACGGGCGGCGTCGATTTCGGCGGGCTGGAACATCCGGATCTCGCCGTCGGTGGCGTAGTCGCCGTACCCGGCTTCGGCGATTTCCCAGGCCGCGACCAGCCACTTCGAGTGCCCAGGACGGCCATTGGGGATCGACGACGAGTGCGCGGCCAGGTCGCTGGCCAGGCCGTAGCCGTCGTGGATGCGCACGTCGAGGGACACGATGTTGCTGATCGCACCCATGCTGTCGGCCGCCATGGTCACGTACGGCCGGGTGGTCGGGAAGCGGAACCACTGCTTCACGTCGCCGTAGCTGTAGACGAGCACGGCTGGCTGCTTCGTCGCCTGCACCGCGTCGACGGCGTGGCGGATGATGTCCTGGCCGAGGTAATCGGTCGCCAGCACCGGATGTTCGTGTCCGGTCGCCCAGGCCCAGTAGCCGCGTTCGTCGGTGACGCTCACCGCTTGGTGGGTGCCTTCGTACGGCACGCGCAGCCAGCCGCCCGCGACTACCGACCACGCGGCGACCCCGGCGACGAACGCGATGGTCTTCCGGGTCAGCGGGATCGCCATGACCGGAAGCAGCAGCACGAACAACGCGGGCAGCAACATCCGGCCGTGCATGAAATCTCCGCCGACGCGCACGACGTACAGCGCGAGCAACAGCGCGGCAATCAACGGAGTCAGCAACAGGATCCGCGACCGGCACACCAGTACCGCGGCGATCACCAGCAGCAGCAACGGAATCCACAGCACGTACGGGCTGATCAGGTCAGCCAGATACGCGAAACCGCGTGGCCAGTCGCTGTTGGCCGCTTCCTTCGCGAGCGCGGTGTTCGGCGTGAGCAGCCCGTAGTAGCCCATCCGAAACACCTGGTACGCCACCGGAATCGCGATTCCCGCGCCGAGCCAGCCCAGTGCGGCAAGCCATCGCGGGCGGAGCAAAAGCACCAGGGCGACGAAGCCGACCATGCTGAACAACGCCAGGTCCGGCCGGACGAGCGGGCCGAGTCCGAGCACGATCGCGGTGGCGACCGGCGTTTTGCCGCGCACCAGCAGCCACCAGCTCAGTCCGAGCCACAGCAACACCAGTCCGGTTTCCAGCCCGGAAGTCGCGAAATCGCGGAACGGCGGGAGCGCGCACACGATCAGCGCGCCGGCGGGTGCCACGGGTCCGGCGTAGAGCCGGCGGGCGCCGTCCAGGCCGAAGAACAGGCCGCCGACGGCGCACAGCAGGCCGGTGATCACCGCGATCCATTCGAGCGGCGGTCCGGGAATCGTGCCGATTCCGGCGAGCAGCCAGGTCCACAACGGACTCGTGCTCGCCTCGACGCGCTCGCCGACGTTGAACACCGGACCGTTCCCGGCGAGGATCTGCCGGACGGTGCGGAGCACGAGCAGCCCGTCGTCGCTCATCCACCGGCGCTGCCAGGCGAGCACCGTGTACAGCACGAGAACCGCCCCGGCGGCGGCCCACGTCCAGGTCATCGGGCGGCGGTACCACGGGAGCGGGTCGGCGGGCAGGCGGGCGGCCGCGGTCATGATTGGTCCAGACCTCCCCGAGACGTGACGTGCAGCCACAGTCTCGCATCCGCCGGGAAGCGACGCCGCGCGGTCGCCGTCAGCGGTCGGCCGAGGCGGAGGCGGTCGGCATCGGCGGCCCGCTCGGCGCGGGCGGGACGGTCGGCGCCGGCGGGGCGAGGCCGATGTCCAGGTCCATCCGCTCGCGCTCCTTGCCGCCGAGGGTGAACGGCGAGGTGCAGCCGGTCGCCGGGTCGACGGCCGAGTCCAGCCCCGGTGCGCCCGCGCCGCGCTGGGTGACGGTGAGCCCGTCCGGCAGCTTCGAGATGTCGAAGCACACCTGGTAGGTGCCGTCCTTGCGCTGGTCGAACAGGTAGCTGCCGTCGGCGTTCGTGCGCGCGGTGGCGACGGTGCCGCCCGCGCCGTCCTTGAGCGTGACCGGCAGCTCCGGGAAGCCGGGTTCGTCGTCGTCCTGCGTGCCGTTGCGGTTCAGGTCTTTCCACGCGCGGTCGCCGATCTTGCCGACCGCGGGCTGCGGCGTGACGGTGACCGTCGCGGTGGCCTTCTGCTCGGCGAGCGGGCCGCCCGGGCCGGTGCCGGTGACCTTCGCGGTGTTGACGTGCCCGTTGTCGTCCTCGGTGAGGTTCGGGTGGTCACAGGTGAGTTCCCGCGACGCGTTGGCGGCGAGGTCGAACGCGCCGGGGAGACCGGAGCACCACGGGTCCTTCACGAGCAATCCGGTGAGCGGCTGAGACCCGGTGTTGGAGACGGAAATGCGGAAGTGCGCGGCGTCGCCGGCCGGGATGGCAGCCGACGGGCCCCACGTTCCGTCCGCCGGATTCCGCACCTCCATCTTCACCGCGAACGCGGCGAGGGCCACGTGCACGCAGTCCCACAGCACCCAGTTGTGGTTGGTGTTGGCGAAAAACGAGACCGCCGCGGTGTCCTCCGGCGCGGTGAACGGCGGCAGTTGCTGTTGCGCGAGCCTGCCGTCGGACGCGACGTCGTGCGTGACCGCGAGCGGTTTCTCCGCCAGTACGCGCCCAGTACGGTCCGCGAAGCGCAGCCCGGTGGTCGCGCTCGCGCGCGAACCGAGGCCGGATTGCGCCGTCCCCGCCCACACCGACAGCGAGTATTGCCCGCCAGGCACCGCTTTCACCTGCTGGGCAGCCGAGCTGACCCGGCCGTCCGGCGTCTGGATCTGGGCGTTGACGTGCCCGTCGACCGCGTGCGCGGTGCTGGTGACGAGCTTCGGCACCCGGTCCGGCGGGGTGCTGCGCGGAACCGGCGCGGCGGGGCTGAACAGGTACCCGCTCGGCGCTCCGCCGGGCGAACCGGCGTCCTCCACGCTCGGGTTGGCCGCGATGCCGCCGCACTCCGGAGCCCCCTCGGCGGGAGCAGACCCGGGAGTGACGACGGCGAGCGCGCCGACCAGCATCGCAGTGCCCGCCGCCGCGCCCGCCGTGCGTCCGATCGCGACTTTCCTTGCCCGCCTCACGCGGTGAAGCTAGACCCAGCAAGCCCGATCGGCGGTAAGAAACACCCCAAAGTGTTACCGGTGCCCGATCCGACCCGGCAATCCGAAGGCACCCTTCTTCCAGACCGACACGATCGCCGGCCGCGGCTGGGAGCTTCCGCCGTCCGGCCAGTGCGAGGTCGGGTTCGCCGAACTCGGCGCGTCCTCGCCGGGGTGCTGCACCGCAACGAGCACCAGGTTCTCGGTGACGACCGGACCGCACGTCTCGGCGCCGACCGGCACGGACAGGAACTGCTTCACGTGCCCGCGCTCCGGTCCAGTCACCGGGACCGAGAAGAGGCCGTCGTTCGCGCCGAGGGTGTTGCCGTCGGTCGAGATCCACAGGTTGCCGTGCGGGTCGAAGGCCACGTTGTCCGGGCACGAGATCGGGCTGACCTGGTCCTTCGGGAAACCGCCGAAGTAGGTGTCGGCCGTGGCCGGGTCGCCGCAGACGAGCAGCAGCCGCCAGGAGAACCGGGTCGCGGCCGAGTCGCCGCGGTCCTCGTCCCATTCCAGGACGTGCCCGTTTTTGTTGCGGGTGCGCGGATTCGCCTCGTCCGGAGCCGCCTTGCCCGCCGCGCCGCGGTCGGAGTTGTTGGTGAGCGCGGCGTAGATCCGGCCGTTGACCGGGTTCGGCTCGATGTCCTCCGGACGGTCCATTTTGGTCGCCCCGGCGCGGTCGGCGGCCTGGCGGGTGAACACGTAGACCTCCTCCGCGGTGAATCCGTCCACAAAGGACTTGTCGCCGCTGGCGAGGGGAATCCACTCGCCGGTCCCGTCGAACTCGCCGTCGGCGGGCAGCTTGCCGGAACCGTCGATCTCGCCCGGGCTGTTGCCGGAGAACTTCGCGACGTACAGGGTTCCGTCGTCCAGCAGCGCCGAGTTGTGCCGCCGGGCGAGCGCGGAATGCCCCTTCTTGTACTTGCCCTTCGACACGAATTTGTAGATGTACTCGAACCGCTCGTCGTCGCCGGAGTACACCGCGACCCGGCCGTCCGCAGTGATCTTGACGTTCGCCGCCTCGTGCTTGAACCGGCCGAGCGCGGTGTGCTTGACCGGCGTGGAATGCGGGTCGTTCGGGTCGATTTCCACGACCCAGCCGAACCGGTTGGGCTCGTTGGGCTCGCGCGAAACGTCCCAGCGCTGGTCGAAGCGCTCCCACTTGCGCGTGCTCTCACCGGTGCCGATCGCGTACCGCTTGAGCCGCGCGGCCTCCGTCGGGTCGGACACCTTGTCCGCGTGCGCGAAGTACTGGTGGAAGTTCTCCTCGCCGGACAACACGGTGCCCCACGGCGTGACGCCGCCGGAGCAGTTGTTCTGCGTGCCGCGCACGCGCTTGCCGGACGGGTCGGCCGACGTCTTGAGGTACTTCGAACCCGCCGCCGGACCGCGCACCTCGAAAATCGTGTCGAGCGTGATCCGCCGGTTCAGCGGGCTCGGAACGGTGCGCAGCGCGCCGCCGATCGGGTCGCGCAGGGTCTGCAGCACCGACAGTCCGTGCGCCGCCCAGGCGATCTTCACCTGCTCCTCGGT
Source organism: Amycolatopsis sp. A1MSW2902 (assembly GCF_017312175.1). Taxonomy (NCBI): domain Bacteria; kingdom Bacillati; phylum Actinomycetota; class Actinomycetes; order Pseudonocardiales; family Pseudonocardiaceae; genus Amycolatopsis; species Amycolatopsis sp. A1MSW2902. The sequence continues at coordinate 7,408,710 of NZ_QJPO01000001.1, read as the reverse complement.
GGGGTTGGCCGGGTCGTACTGATCGGCCGGGAAGAGGTGCACCTCGGTGGTGTACTCGTGGTTGACCACCAGCAGATTGCGCAGGCCGAGCGGGTCCTGCGGGATCAGGCCGACGAAGTCGTTGTTGTAGCCGAACTGCTTGGCCTGCGCGGCCGCGGTCTGCTTGCGGAAATCGAACTTCGGCGCGCCGGGGACCACCGGGTCGCCCCAGCGGATCACCACGTGCTGGGCGTACCCGTCGGGGATGCTGACGGCGTCGAGTTTGTTCGGCGGCACCGGCGTGAAGTCGGTGCCGGGCACGGTGCGGCCTTTCGCCAACGGCACAGGGGCCTGGGTCGGCGTGGCCGCGGCGGCGGTGCCGGACAGCGCGGCGAACCCGCCCGCGGCCGCGGCCATCACCGCGCCGGCCTTGAACACGCCGCGCCGCGAGACGCCCTTGGCGATGTCGCCGAAGTATTCGTTGCCGGTCGGGTTCGGGGCCTCGTGCGCGCACGCGTTGCCGCAGCGGTACTCGCAGGTGATCGGTGACCGGCCGCCGGAATGCGCGGTGAACAAGGGCAGCAGTCGTCCGGGCTCCAGGGACACGGGGCCTCCAGGGTCGCTTCTCGGTGGGAACCCGGCGACCGTATGCGGCGAAAACCCCCTGAATCAGACCAAAAGGTTAACGGCGGATGTATTCGCGCAAAGACGGCGATCGCCCCCGAACAGACAGTCCGGGGGCGATCGCCGAGTGTCGCGAAACGGCTCAGAACTCCTCGTCGCCGACGAGCGCGGCCTCCTTCGGCACGGTGTGCGGGTCGGCCTTCTTCTCGCGCTGCGAAAGCAGCACGGCGGCGATCACGCAGAGCACGGCGGCGACCAGGAACGGACCCTGCTCCCAGCCCATCCACTCGGCGACGTGCCCGACGAGCGTCGCCGCGATCGCGCCGCCGAACCAGCGGCAGAAGTTGTACCCGGCGCTCGCGACCGGCCGCGGCGCGTCGCTGATCGACATCGCGGTCCCGGTGAAGAGCGTGTTCAGCAGCCCGGAAACCAGCCCGGACACGATGATCCCGACGACCACCACCGGCTTGCTCGGGATGGCGAGCACCAGCATCAGCACCGTGTACCCGGTCACCGCCAGCGCGGCCGCGTGCCGTTCGCCGAAGCGGGCGGCCATCTTCGGCGCGAGCACCACGCCGGCGATCGCCACGCACAGGCCCCAGCCGCAGAAGATCAGGCCGACCGCGATGGCGTTCCAGCCGAGCACGAACGGGGACCAGGCGAGCACCGCGAAGAAGGCGGCGGTGTAGAGCGCCGAGGCGATCGACGTCCGCAGCAGACCGGGGTGCTTGAGCGCGCGGATCGGGTCGAGCAGCTTGATCGGTTCGCGTTTCTCGTGCGAGTCGCTCTTCAGGAAGATCGAGCACAGCACCAGCGCGGCGATCATCAGCACGGCGGTGCCGAGGAACGGACCGCGCCACGAGATCGTGCCCAGCAACGCCCCGAGCAGCGGGCCGACCGCGAGCCCGACGCCGAGCGCTGCCTCGTAAAGCAGGATCGCGCCGGATTGGCCGCCGGTCGCCGCGCCGACGATCACCGACAGCGCGGTGGCGATGAAGAAGGCGTTGCCCAGCCCCCACACCGCACGCAGGCCGACGAGCTGTTCGATCGAACCCGCCGCGGCGCACAGCGCGGTCGCGGCGACGATCAGGGTCAGCCCGACCAGCACGGTCCGCTTGGCCCCGAACCGGGCGGACATCGCGCCGGTGAAGAGCATCGCGATCACCTGCACGCCGAGATACGACGTGAACAGCAGCGTGACCTGGGACGGCGAAGCGTTCAGCCCTTTGGCGATGGACAGCAGGATCGGGTCGACGAGGCCGATGCCCATGAACGCGATGACCGCGGCGAACGCGGTGATCCACACCTGTTTGGGCTGGCCCTTGACCGCGTCCAGCAGGCTCGAGTGGTGCTCAGCGCTCATCGCGGATCAGTTCCTCCTTCAGACATGACAGCGAGTTCCGCGGCGGGGTCGTCACGGTGGAAGTCGGCGATCAGCTTGGTGAGCGCGGGGAGCGCGGCGTCGATGGCGGCGCGCTCGTCCGGGTCGAGCCGGTCGAGCCGCGCCCGCAGCTCCGCCTCCCGGCCCGCGATCATCTCGGCGTAGAACCGCTCGCCTTCCGGGGTGGCTTCCACGAGCACGGCGCGCCCGTCGTCGGGATCGGGACGGCGGGTCACCATGCCGAGCCGTTCGAGCCTGCGCACGACGTCGGTCATCGACGGCATCCGCACGCGCTCGAGGCTCGAGAGCCTGCTCATCCGGCTCGGTCCCCGGCCGACCAGCTCCGACAGCACCGATCCCTGGGTCAGGGTCAGCAGCTGCGCGGATTCGCGGCGCACCAGGTAGTACAGCCGGAACACCACCGGCCGCAGCCGGTGCGCCAGGTCGCCCATCGAGGAAGTCACTTAGCTAGGCTAACAAGAATTAGTTAGGGTGGCGAAGTAATTCGGCTCACAAGGTGGTCCAGTCCAGGACCCCTAGGCTGGACCAGTGGATGCGGTGATCTTCGACCTCGACGGCGTGCTGGTGGACTCCGAGACGACGTGGGACGAGGTGCGCCGCGCGGTCGTCGCCGAGCACGGCGGGACCTGGCGGCCCGAGGCGACCCGCGCCCAGCAGGGGATGAGCACGCCGGAATGGGCGAACTACCTGGTGGAAACCCTGGGCGCGCAGCTCACCCCGGACGAGATCGCGCGCACCGTGATCGACGAGATGGCCGCCCGCTACGCGGACCGGCCGCCGGTGATCGACGGCGCGGACCAGGTCGTCCGCGAAATCTCCCGGCACTGGCCGGTCGCGATCGCCAGTTCGTCGCCGCCGGTGCTGATCCACTCGTTCCTGACCGCGTGCGACCTGACGTCGCTGGTCCCGGTCGCGGTGTCGAGCGAGGAAGTGGCCGCGGGCAAGCCGGCGCCGGACGTCTATCTGCGCGCGGCGATGCTGCTGAACGTCGAAGCGTCCCGCTGCGCCGCGGTCGAGGACTCGACCAACGGCCTGCGCGCGGCGTTCGCGGCGGACATGAAGGTGTTCGCGGTGCCGAACCCGCATTTCCCGCCGGACCCGGATGCGCTGCGGGACGCCACGGTGCTGCCGAATCTGGCCGCGCTGCCCGCCGCTCTCCGCGAGTGACGCAGCCCACAGCGGCAAATAACCCCAAATCGGTCGCAGCCGGTATCCGCCCGGTCGCGCAGTGCCATCCTGAACGCCTGCCAACAAGATCGGCGCAAGGGGTGGAAATGGCTGCACCGGACCAGGATTGGGACATCGTCAGCAGCGTCGGACTGACCGCGCTCGGGGTCGCGGCGGGCCGGGCGATCGCGACGGTGTCCCCGGATCCGCTGATCGAAGACCCGTATGCGGCGGAGTTCGTCCGCGCCGCGAACCCGCCGCGGCCGATGCCGGTCGAACCGGTCGACGACGCGCTCTGGACGGCGATGGCCGCGTATCTCGCGGTGCGGTCCCGGTTCTTCGACGAGGTGGTCACCGGGACGGAGGCGCCGCAGGTCGTGATCCTCGCGGCCGGGCTCGACGCCCGCGCCTACCGGCTGGACCTGTCCGGCCGCGACGTCTTCGAGGTCGACCAGCCGCGAGTGCTCGCGTTCAAACAGGACGTCCTGGACGGACTCGGCGCGGCCCCGCGCTGCCGCCGCCACGCGATCGGAGCCGACCTGCGCGAGGACTGGCCCGCCGCCTTGGAAAACGCCGGATTCGACCGCGGCCGCCCGGCAGTGTGGATCGCCGAGGGATTGCTGCCGTACCTGCCCCCGCGGGCGGAGGAGCTGCTGTTCGACCTCGTGCACGCCCGCAGCGCGCCGGGCAGCCGGATCGGCATCGAGCACATCCCCGACCTCGGCAGCACCGACATCCTCGACACCATCCGGTCGTCGGACGCGGGAGCGCGGCTGGGCCTCGACGTGAACGACGTGCTTTCGACCGAACCGCGCCGCAACCCGGTCGAATGGCTCGCCCGGCAAGGCTGGCAGACGACCGTCGACCGCGCGGGCGATCTCGCCGCCAGTTACGGCAAGCACCTGCCCGACCCGCTCGGCGACGCCATGACCAAAACCGAACTGGTCACCGCCGACCTGCCCTAAACGCCGAGAAGGACTCCCTGCAGGCATTCCCGCAAGGAGTCCTTCACGGACGGTCAGGCTGGGATCAGCGCTCCACGTCGCCGCGGATGAAGGCGTCGACCGCGTCGCGGGCGGTCGAGTCGTCGTACTGCTCCGGCGGCGACTTCATGAAGTAGGACGAGGCGGACAGGATCGGGCCGCCGATGCCGCGGTCCTTGGCGATCTTCGCCGCGCGCACCGCGTCGATGATGATGCCCGCCGAGTTGGGGGAGTCCCACACCTCGAGCTTGTACTCCAGGTTCAGCGGCACGTCGCCGAACGCGCGGCCCTCGAGGCGGACGTAGGCCCACTTGCGGTCGTCGAGCCACTGCACGTAGTCCGACGGTCCGATGTGGACATTGCCCTTGCCGAGCTCGCGGTCCACCTGCGACGTGACCGACTGGGTCTTCGAGATCTTCTTCGACTCGAGCCGCTCGAGCTCCTTCATGTTCAGGAAGTCCATGTTCCCGCCCACATTGAGCTGCATCGTGCGGTCGAGCTGCACGCCGCGGTCCTCGAACAGCTTCGCCAGCACGCGGTGCGTGATGGTGGCGCCGACCTGGGACTTGATGTCGTCGCCGACGATCGGGACGCCCGCGTCCTCGAACTTCTTCGCCCACTCCGGGTCGGAGGCGATGAACACCGGCAGCGCGTTGACGAACGCGACGTTCGCGTCGATCGCGGCCTGCGCATAGAACTTGTCGGCCTCTTCGGACCCGACGGGAAGATAGGAGACGAGCACGTCGACCCGCGCGTCGCGCAGCGCGGCGACCATGTCGACCGGAGCCTCGTCGGACTCCTCGATGGTCTCGCGGTAGAAGCGGCCGAGGCCGTCGAAGGTGTGCCCGCGCTGGACGGTGACGCCGAGCGGCGGCACGTCGGCGATCTTGATCGTGTTGTTCTCGCTGGCGGAGATCGCCTCCGAGAGGTCCCGGCCGACCTTCTTCGCGTCGACGTCGAACGCGGCGACGAACTCGATGTCGCGCACGTGGTAGTCGCCGAACTGGACGTGCATCAAACCGGGGACGCGCGCACCGGGATCCGCGTCGCGGTAGTACTGCACACCCTGGACCAGCGACGAGGCGCAGTTGCCGACGCCCACGATGGCCACCCGAACGCGGCGGTTCTCGCCCATGCCGGTTTCTCCTTCAATCTCATTCACTTGCATCTGCAGGTCTGCCGCCCCGTTGCGGCCCGCCGCTCAACTCGGTCCCGGCTGCTCCGGGCCGCGCTGCTCGGCTTGTTCGTGCGCGATCAGCTCGTTGAGCCAGCGCACCTCCCGCTCGCTCGACTCCAGCCCCAGCCGGTGCAGCTCGCGGGTGTAGCGGTCGATCTTCTCCTCGGCCCTGGCCAGCGCGTCCCGCAAGCCTTCGCGCCGCTCCTCGACGCGGCGGCGGCGGCCCTCCAGGATTCGCATCCTGACGTCGGCCGGTGTCCGCGAGAAGAACGCCAGGTGGACGCCGAATCCCTCGTCGTCCCACGTCTGCGGTCCCGCGTCGCCGAGCAGTTCGGCGAAGCGTTCCTTGCCCTCGGCGGTGAGCTTGTAGACGCGGCGGCCGCGCCGGGACCACGCCCGGTCGTCCGCCTCGTCGAACTCCTCGACGAGGTAACCGGCCCGCAGCAGCCGGCGCAAGGTCGGATACAGCGAGCCGTACGAGAACGTCCGGAACATCCCGAGCGTCTCGTGCAAACGTTTGCGCAGCACGTACCCGTGCATGGGCGCCTCGTGCAGCAATCCGAGGATCGCGAGTTCGAGCACACCACACCCCATTCCGGGAATACGCCGCGGCCAGCCTCGTTGATCACCGGGACCGGCTCAGCCAACCTACTCGCCGATTATATCGCGCCGATACATCGAAGTGGCGGAAGTAACCCGCGACCAGCATCCGCCCGCCGATCCGTGATCAGAGCGTTATCTAACTTTCGGCGTGTCCGAACGGTCGCCCAGGGTGCGGGAAAGCAGGGGGCACCGCGGACACAGCAAGAGCCCGTACTCTGTCCTCGTGCGAAACCAGCGGCAGGTTGTGGATTACGCCTTGCAGCGCCGTGCGCTGCTGGCCGGCGTCCGCTCCGGGCGCGTCGGAGACCACGAGGTCTGCGACGCGAGCCCATACCTGCTCCGCGCGGCGAAATTCCACGGCAGACCCGAGGACCGGGCCTGTCCGATGTGCCGCCGGGCTCCGCTGCACCTCGTCTCCTGGGTGTACGGCGACGAGCTGAAGCACGTCTCGGGATCGGCACGCACCCCCGCCGAACTCGCCCGGATGTCGGGGATTTTCGGGGAGTTCACCGTCTATGACGTAGAGGTGTGCCGGACGTGCCATTGGAACCATCTGGTCCTGTCCTATGTCCTCGGCACGGGAGAGCCCCAGCCGACCCGGCCGCGAAGGACTGCCGGGCAGTGACGAGTACCACAACCGCTGCAGAACGCGGGGCGGCGCCAGTGCAGACAGTGCTGCCTTCGGAGGCCCATTCGTGAACGACGACCGCAACCGCTCCTGGCCGAGCCAGGAGCCAGATGCACCTCGCCGTGCCCGGCGACCGCAGGAGGACCCCGGTCCCGCCTGGCCAGCCGACGACGCGCCCCGGCGCCCCGCACCGCCCCGCCGTCCTCCCGCGGGCGGCCCGCGTCCGCCGCGCGCCCCGCGAGCCGAAGCCGGTCCCGAATGGCCGAGCGGCGACGAAGGCGGTCCGCAGTGGCCCGCCGACGAACCGCGCCGTCCGCAGCGCCCGCCGCAGAACCGCGCGCCGCAAGGCCGTCCGCCCCAGGGCCCCGGCCCGCAGGACCGCGGTTCGGGCACCCGTGCGTCGCAGATCCTCGACGGACAGGGCGCGCCGCCTCCGCGTCGCCAGCCGCCTGCCGGACGCCCCGGTCCCAACGGCGGCCCGAACGGCGGTCCCAACGGGAACGCCACCCAGGGCTTCCGGCAGCCGCCGCCCGGCGGACGGCCGCCCCAAGGCCGCCGGGTCCCCCCGCCGCCTCCGCCGTCCTATCCGGAAGCGGAGCGCGAACCGGACCTGATCACGCACGCCGCGCACAACGGCTACGCCCCCTACGACGACCGGTACGACGACGACCACTACGACCCGTACGACGAGGAAACCCGCCTCGCGCAGTACTCGGACGACGCGGACTTCGAGGACGACCCGGAAGGCGAGGAGGACGGCAAGAAGTCCAAGATCCCGCTCTCGCCGATGCAGCGCCGCAAACGCCGGTGGAAGATCGTCCGGCGCGTGCTGTACGCGATGTTCGGCCTGTTCGTCGTGGTGCCCGCGATCGCGTTCGTGATCACCTATTTCACCGTCGACGTGCCCTCGCCGCAGGAAGTGCTCGCGAAGCAGAGCCAGCCGATCACCTTTTATTACGCCGACAAATCGGTGATGGGCCGGGTAGTCCCGGAGGGCGGCGACCGCGAGCTGCTGCAGCCCAACCAGGTGCCCGAGGTCGTCAAGCACGCCGTGTACGCGGCGGAGGACGCGACCTTCGAGACCAACTCGGGCTTCAACGTGATGGCGATCCTGCGGTCGGTCTTCAACCAGGCGACCGGCGGCACCGGCGGCGGTTCGACCATTTCGCAGCAGTACATCAAGCAGGCGACCAAGAACGACGCCCCGACGCTGACGCGTAAGTGGACCGAGCTGGCGAAGTCGTTCAAGCTCAACAACGAGACGTCCAAATCGGACATCATCACCGGCTACCTGAACATCGTCTTCTTCGGCCGCGGCTCGAACGGCATCGCCGCCGCGTCGAAGGCGTACTTCGGCAAGGACGTCAGCCAGCTCAACGCTTCCGAGGCGGCGCTGCTCGCCGGGATGATCCAGGGCCCGAGCCGCGACCGCGACACCGCGTACGTCCAGAAGCGGTGGAGCTACGTGATGGACCAGATGGTGGCCAACCACTGGCTCTCGCCCGCCGACCGCAAGGCCGCGCAGCTTCCCACGATGATCCCGCGCGATTCGCAGAAAAAGGAGAACGCGGGCACGCTGGACTACTTCATCCAGCAGCGCATCCTCGACGAGCTGAAAGACAAGGGCTACGACGAGGACAAGCTGTACTCCACCGGCGCGAAGATCTACACCACGATCGACCCGAACGCACAGAAGACCGCGGTGCAGGCAGTCCAGGACAACATGGAGGGCCAGACCGACGAGAACCTCCGGGGAGCGCTGGTCGCCGTCGACCCGAGAACCGGGGGCGTGCTCGCCTATTACGGCGGGCCGACCACGGTGAAGAACGACGCGGGCAAGGACGTGCTCGCCACCGACTGGGCGAACACCCCGCAGAACCCCGGCTCGTCGATGAAGGCCTACGACCTCACCGCCTGGCTCAAAATGGGCAAGGGGCTCGGCGAAACCTTCGACGGCACCAACAACCGCGAACTCGGCGGGCGCGTGGTCCGCAACGCGGGCGAGAGCGCCAGCTGCGGTCCGCAGTGCACGGTCAAGAAGGCCATGGAGGTCTCGGCGAACACCGTGTTCTACGACATGGTGCTGAACTGGACGAAACCGGCCAGGGTCGCGGAAGCCGCGAAGGAGGCGGGCGTGATTCCCGCCCCGAAGGGCAAGGCCAAGCTCGGCACGAGCGACGCCAACATCGCCCTCGGCGGTGGCGCCACCTCGGTCACCCCGGAGGACATGGCCGCCGGCTATTCGTCGTTCGCCTCCGGCGGCCTGCGCCGTGACCAGCACTTCGTCGCGAAGCTCACCAACTCCCAGGACGAGGTCATCTTCGACGACACCAACGGGCAGGGAAAGCCCGCGTTCGACGACAGCGCGGACAAGAGCAAGCAGATCGCGGGCAACGTGACCGACGCGCTCATCCCGGTCATCGCCGAATCGCACCTCAAGTGCCCGAGCGGCCACGAGTGCGCGGGCAAGACCGGTACCCAGCAGTACGACCCAAAGGACAGCGACCCGAGTTCGTACAGGGACCGCAACGCCCAGACCTGGATGGTCGGGTACACGCCGTCGGTGTCGGCCGCGGTCTGGGTCGGCGGCGACGGCAACAAGCCGCTGCACGACAAGAACGGCAAACCGATCTACGGCAAGACGGTCGCGGGGCCGGCCTGGCAGGACTTCCTCACGAACTACCTGAAGGACAAGCCGGGCGAGAAGTTCGACAAGGTGCAGCCGATCGGCAAGGACGCGGACGAGGTCGTCACCTCGAGCAAGGCGCCCCCGCCGCCGCGCGAGACGTCCAGCGAGCAGGCTCCGCCGCCGTCCACGACGTCCTCGTCGTCGGCACCGCCGACCAGCTCGTCGCATCCGCCGTCCTCGACGACGACCAGCCCGACCAAACCGGGCGGCATCTTCGGCGGCGGCACCGAAGGCGGCAACCCCGGCAGCGGGGGCGGTCCCGTGGTGAACGGCGAACCGCCGCGGCGCACCGGCTGACCCGCGCCCGAACCCCGACTGTGCCGATCGTTACTAATCCGACCACAGCCACGGCCGAATGACTTCGCTGCAACGGTTACGTGCCGCTGCGGGGTCGGCCTACTTTTGGTCGGATTAGTAAAAGAGGCTCCTCTCCACCGCGGAGAGGAGCCTCTTTTTGCCGGTACCGCCCGGCTGGGGGTGCGGTAGGTTCACCGACGGTCTCCTCCCCCGCGAAGGGGATCGGCCAGGAGAGTGAACCTCGACCGGGGTTGCCGCGTCTGGTCATCAGAGGGCCTTCTGCGTCCGCAGGCTGCCCGTGTCCGAGAAGAGGATCCGCAGTGAACGACGACCGCAGCCGCTCCTGGCCCGACCGGGATCCCGACCCGCGGCGTCAACCACCTCCGTCCCAGCCCGGACCGCCGCCGTGGGCGCGCGGCCCGCAGCGTCCCGCCGCCGGCCCGACCGGCCCGGCGGGTTCACCGCCGCCGCCCGGCCGCCGTCCGCCGCCTCCCGGACGCCGCCCGGTTCCGCCGCCGCAGCGCGAGCCGGAGCTGATGACCCACCGGATGATCGAGGACGATTACCGCGATCCGGGCTACCGCAACGACGGTTACCGGGACGCGGAGTACCGCGACGAGGGTCCGCTCGACCCGGACGACGGATATCCGGCGGAAGACTTGGACAAGAAGGGCCGCACGCCCGCGCAGCGCAAAAAGAGACGCTGGAAGATCATCCGGCGCTGTGCGTACGCGTTCGTCGGCATCTTCATCGTGATCCCGGCGATCGCGTTCGTGATCACCTACTTCATGGTCGACGTGCCCTCGCCGCAGAGCATCGCGCAGGGCCAGAACCAGGCCGTGACCTACCTCTACGCCGACGGCAGCCCGATGGGCAAGGACGTGCCTCCCGGCGGCAACCGGCAGATCCTCACCCCGGCGCAGATCCCGGACGTGGTGAAGCACGCGGTGATCGCGACCGAGGACTCCACGTTCGAGACCAACTCCGGCTTCGACGTCACCGGTCTGCTCCGCGCGGCGTTCAACCAGCTCACCGGCAAGGCGGGCGGCGGGTCCACGATCTCGCAGCAGTACATCAAGAAGGCCACCGACAACGACGCCCCGACGCTCACCCGTAAATGGACCGAGCTGGCGAAGTCCTTCAAGATGAACCAGACGTACGAGAAACAGGACATCATCACCGCGTACCTGAACATCATTTACTTCGGGCGCGGGGCGTACGGCATCGGCGCGGCGTCGCAGGCCTTCTTCCACAAGGACGTTTCCAAGCTGGACTACTCCGAGGCGGCGCTGCTCGCCGGGCTGATCCAGCAGCCGGGCCGTTCGGAGAACCCGAAGGTGGCCCAAGGCCGCTGGAACACCGCGCTCGACCGGATGCTCGAGAACAAGTACATCACCGCGCAGCAGCGGCAGTCGGCGAAGTTCCCGGACGTGATCCCGCTGGAGGAGTCGAAGGACGACGCGAACGCGCCCTACAAATTCGTCGTCACCCAGGTGAAGGCCGAACTGGCGCAGCACGGCATCGACGACGACAAGTACTACTCGGGCGGCTACACGGTCCAGACCACCATCGACAAGCACGCCCAGGAGGTCGCGACCCAGACGGCGACCGACGCGCTGAAGGACCAGTCCGACGACCGGCTGCTCGATTCGCTGGTGGCGGTCGATCCGAAGACCGGCGGGGTGCTCGCGTACTACGGCGGGCCGGCGACCATCGAGGTGAACGGGAAGAAGCAGGGCGCTCGCGACTGGGCGAACACGCCGCAGAACCCCGGTTCGTCGATGAAGGCGTTCGACCTCACCGCGTTCCTGAAGATGGGCAAGGGCATCAACTCGACGTTCGACGGCAGCAACAACCGGGTCTTCGACGGCCGCGTCGTGCGCAACGCGGGTCCCAGCTCCAGTTGCTCCGGGCAGTGCACGGTCGCCGAGGCGATGAAACGGTCGGCGAACACGGTGTTCTACGACATGGTGCTGAACGAGACGCATCCGGGCCCGGTCGGGCAGGCCGCGCAGGAAGCGGGCGTGAAGACCAAGGACAACGGCGGCCAGTCGCTGATCTCCACCGCGGACGCCAACATCGCGCTCGGCGGCGGGAACACCCAGATCACGCCCGCGGACATGGCCAGCGCGTACGCGACGTTCGCGGCCAACGGCATCCAGCGCGACCGGCACTTCGTGTTGAAGGTGACCAACTCCCAGAAGGAGGTCGCCTATGAGGCGCAGCCGAGTGCGGGCAAGCCGGCGTTCGACAGCAGCGCGGACAAGGCCAAGCAGATCGCGGGCAACGTGACCATGGCACTGGGTCCGGTGATCGACTTCTCGCACCTGAAGTGCCCGTCCGGCCACGAATGCGCGGGCAAGACCGGTACCCAGCAGCACACGAAGCGAGCGGGCGAACCGGCGTGGGCGGCGAACGCGAACGCGCAGACCTGGATGGTCGGCTACACCCCGTCGGTCTCGGTCGCGGCGTGGGTCGGTGCGGACGGCGACCAGGCACTGCACGGTTCGGGCACGTCGCCGATCTACGGTTCGACGATCGCGGGTCCGATGTGGCAGAAGTTCCTCGACGGATACCTGAAGGGCAAGCCGGCGGAGAAGTTCGACCAGGTGCAGCTGATCGGCGCGCAGGCCCCGCCGCCGCAGGGGGACGAGAACGCGGGCGACGAGCATCCGCCGCAGCAGACCGACAGCAACCAGCCGGACCCGGGCGGCGACGGCAACGACCACGGCGGGCCGATCTCCGGCGGGCCCAGCCAGCCGCATTGGCCGAGCGGGCTCCCGCACTGGCCGTCGGGCAAGCCGTCGTCGACGCACAACCCGCCTAGCGGCGGTCCGTCGACGGGCGAGGATCCGCCGCAGGAGTAAGGAAAAGGCCGTGGCCGCGACGGTGGGGGGAGGCCGTCGCGGCCACGGCCGTTCGGAGGGCGGCCTCAGCCGCCGAGTGTGATCACGCGTCCTTCGGCGCCCGAGCGGTGCGCGGCTTCGATCACGCGCAAAGTCTCGACCGCGCTCGCCGGGTCCACCGGGAAGTCCGCCTCGCCGCGCAGCGCGTCCCGGACCTGGGCGTAAAACGCTTCGTAGCAACCGGTTTCGGTCGGCACCGCTTCGGTTTCGTCGTTCACTCCGAGCAGGCCGGCGTCGCTTTCCGGCTCCACGCCCCAGCCGTCGTCGCCGGGGCGGAGACCGGCTTTGATCTGCGGTTCCTGGACGTCGAGGCCGTATTTCGTGAACGTCGCCTGATCGCCGAGCACGCGGAAACGCGGGTTGCGAGTGCCGGCGAGCGCGGACGACCACAGGTGCGACCGCACGCCGTTCGTGTGATGCAGAGCCACGAACACGTCGTCGTCCACCTGGACGCCGGGGCGGCGGCGATCCACCTCCGCGTACACCTGAGCGACCGGCCCGAACAACTGCAGCGCCTGGTCGACGATGTGCGCGCCGAGGTCGTACAGCAGACCGCCCGCCTCGGCCGGGTCGCCGAACTCGCGCCAGTTGTCCTTGATCTTCGGCACCCAGCGGTCGTAGCGGGATTCGAAGCGGAAGACGGTGCCGAGGCGACCGGATTCGAGCACCTTGCCGACGGTCCGGAAATCCGAGTCCCAGCGACGGTTCTGGAAGACCGTGAGGCCGACGTTCTTGGCTTTCGCCGCGTCGACGACCTGCTGTGCTTCCGCCGCGGTCGGCGCGAACGGCTTGTCCACGACCACCGGAAGGCCAGCCTCGATCGCGCGGAGGGCGAGCGGCACGTGCGTGCGGTTCGGCGTGGTCACCACGACCAGGTCGAGATCACCCGCGCGGGCGAAAAGTTCGTCCGCGTCCGGGACCACTTCGGCGCCCGGGTGGTCGGCGCGCGCCTGGGCGGCCCGGTCCGGGTTCGCGGTCACCAGCACGGCCGGGACCAGGCCGGGGGTCGCCGCGACCAGCGGCGCGTGGAAAACCCGGCCGCCGATCCCGTATCCGAGGATGCCGACCCGCGCGTCATCAGCCATGGCCCCTATTAAACAACACTGTTGCGTAATAGGCCACCCGTCCGCGATGATCGGCCGATGGCGGAAACCGGCGTCAACCTGCGCGGGCTGCGACGCCACAACCGCGCGCTGCTGCTCGGGCACATCCTGCGCGCGGGCGGGCTGAGCCGGGTCGAACTGGCACAGCGGTCCGGGCTGACCCAGCAGGCGGTGTCGAAAATCGTGTCCGACCTGCTTCCGGAAGGGCTGCTGGACGTCGAACGCGCCCCCGCGGCCGGGGTCGGCAAACCGCGCACGATGCTGCGGCTGCGCGCGGAAGCCCGCTGCGCACTCGGCGCACAACTCGACCGCGACGGCTTTCTCGTGCTGCGCACCGGCCTGACTGGCGAGGTCGAGGAGATCGTGGAGGGCCCGCTGCCAATCGGCTTTGGCCCCGAAGCCGCGGTGACCGCGATCGCCGACGCCGTGCGCAAACTGGTCACCGACGTCGATCCGGCGCGCGTGCTCGGGCTCGGCGTCGGCGCGGTGGGACCGCTCGACCACCACGCGGGCCGCGTCCGCGACGCCACGAACATGCCCGGCTGGCACGACGTTCCGCTGCGCGATCTGCTCGCCGAACGCACCGGTCTGCAGGTCACGCTGGACAAAAACACCAACTCCGCCGCCTTCGCCCATGCTTGGCCGGAGGAAACCTCGGCCGCGACCGCGGTGGTCCTGGTCGGCACCGGAATCGGGGTGGGCCTGCTAATCGACGGACGCGTCTACCGGGGCCCGCGCACCAACGCGGGTGAGTTCGGCCACACCACCATCGCCTACGCCGGACCTCGCTGCGCCTGCGGACGTCGCGGCTGCGTCGAGGTCATGCACCGCGCCGCCGGCACCCCGCACGACGCCGCCCGGCTGCTTGGCATCGGGCTCGCCGACCTGGTGCAGGTGCTCGATTTGGAACGGATCGTCCTGTTCGGACGGACGGTCCGCGGCGCGCCCGAGGTCTACCGCGAAACGGTCTCGCAACAGCTGCGCGATCTGCTGCCGGTGCCGTACTGGCAGCGCATCGACGTCGAATTGAGCGACCTCGACGAGGAGGCAGTAGCCCTCGGCGCCGCTTTCGAGGTGCTTGCCGGGTTTTACGAGGATCCGAAATGACCGGCACCCCACCCGCGGACCGATAGCATCCCGACGTGTCCCGCGTCTCCCAGCCCGCCGCCGCCGAAGAGCCGGATTCGGCTCCCCGCACGCTGACCCCGGCGGAGCGGATCGCCCCCAGCCGGCACGACCCGCTGGTGGCCGCGGCGACGAGACCCGTCGGCGGTCCGCTCGGCGAGCACGCGGCGGTCGGCAGGCAGTGGTTCTGGTCGCCGCAGCGCGTCGGGCTCGCGATGGCCGTGCTCGCGCTGGTCGTGTGCTGGTTCGGCAAAGCCTCGTGCATTCAGCAGTACAGCGACTCCAACGGCGTGCACCAGCTCGACTGGCGCTCCGGCCGTCCGTTCGTCGCGATGTGCTACTCCGACATCGTCCCGCTCTACAGCTCGGAAAAGCTCGACGACGCGCGCACCTTCCCCTACGTCACGTCGTGGCAGGAGGATTCGCAGACCGCGGAGAACCAGACCCGGTACATGGAATACCCGGTGGTCACCGGCCTGTTCCAGTGGATCAACGCGAAACTCGCGGCGGGCTGGACCTCGGTCGCGAACGCGGGCTGGCTGCCCGGCGCGCTGCCGGTGGCGATCTACTTCAACATCTCCGCGTTCTGGCTCGCGCTCGCCTGGCTGGTCACCGTGTGGGCCACCGGGCGGACGACGAAACGCAGGCCGTGGGACGCGGTGCTCGTCGCGATCTCGCCGCTGGTACTGGTCCATACCTTCACGAACTTCGACGCGCTCGCCACCGCGGCCACCGCTGCCGGGATCCTGGCGTGGTCGCGAAAACGCCCGGAGGTCGCCGGAGTCCTGTTCGGACTCGGCGTCGCCACCAAGCTGTATCCGCTGCTGCCGCTCGGCGTGCTGTTCCTGTTGTGCCTGCGCGCCGGGAAACTGCGCGCGTGGAGCCGGACCGCGGCGTTCACCGTGCTGGCCTGGCTGGTGGTGAACGTCCCGTTCATCGTGGCCGCGCCGCGCGGCTGGTGGGAGTTCTTCCGGCTCAACACGTTGCGCCCGATGGACCCGGATTCGCTCTACAACGTGGTCTCCTACGCCACCGGCTGGGCGGGCTTCGACGGCGTGCTCCAAAAAGGACAGTCGCCGACCGTGCTGAACATCGTGGTCGCGGTGCTGTTCCTGGCTTGTTGCGCGGGAATCGCGTACGTCGCGCTCACCGCGCCGCGCCGGCCGCGGTTCGGGCAGCTGGCTTTCCTTGTCGTGGCGGCGTTCCTGCTGACGAACAAGGTGTGGAGCCCGCAGTACTCGCTGTGGCTCGTCCCGCTGGCGGTGCTGGCGATCCCGCGCTGGCGGCCGCTGCTGGCGTGGATGGTCATCGACGCGGCGGTGTGGGCGCCCCGGATGTTCTATTACCTCGGCGTCGACCACAAAGGACTGCCGGCGGGCTGGTTCCTCGGCGGCGTGGTCATCCGCGACCTGGCCGTCGTCGGGCTGTGCGTGCTGGTGCTCCGCGAGATCTACCGGCCGCGCACCGACCTGGTCCGGCTCTCCGGCGACGACGACCCGGCGGGCGGCGTGCTGGAACGGGCCCGCGACAAGGTCACCTTCGCGTCCTTCCGCCGCTCCCGCGCCGAGCAACCCGTCTCCTGAAGTCCGTGAAGGACTCCTTCCGGGAACCTGATTCCCTCAAGGAGTCCTTCACGGCCGCTCAGGCGAGCTGTTTGCGCAGGTACGCGATGTCGGCGGCCTGGCCTTCGCCCGGTGTTTCGACGACCACCGGCGCACCCGCCTGGCGCACGACCTCGGCGAGCAGCTCCGGTTCGATCGTGCCGTCGCCGTCGACTACCGACGCGTGCCGGTCGCGGTTGGAACCGTGCTCGTCGCGGGAGTTGTTGCAGTGCACCAGGTCGATCCGGCCGGTGATGGCCTTGACCTTCTCCACCGCGGTCGCGAGATCCCAGCCGGCCGCGTAGGCGTGGCAGGTGTCGAGGCAGAAGCCCGCGCCGAACTCGCCGACCTTGTCCCACAGCCGGGCGATGACGTCGAGTTCGCGGGTCATCGCGTTGTCGCCGCCCGCGGTGTTCTCGATCAGGATCGGCACCGCGAAGCCGCCCTTTTCCGCCTCGCGCTCGAAAAGCTTGCGCCAGTTGACCAAGCCCTCCTCGACGTCGTCGCCCGCGCCGACGTGCCCGCCGTGCACGATCAGGCCCTTCGCGCCGATCGCGGCGGCCCCGTCGGCGTGCTGGGTGACGTTCTTGCGGGACGGGATGCGGATCCGGTTGTTCTTGGACGCGACGTTGATCAGGTACGGCGCGTGGATGAACACCTCGGCCGGGGAGGCCTTGATCTCCTCGCCGTGCGGATGCGGTTTCGGTGCCTTCCACCCCTGCGGGTCGGAGAGGAAGAACTGGACGACGTCGGCTTCTCGCTCGGCGACGGCGGCCAGCGGATCGTCGTCGCGGACATGGGCGCCAATCTGCATGCCCTGACGCTACTACCGGGCGAATCTCCCCCTTCGGCCCGAGTTGGTGACGCTCGTGGAGTACCGTGAGCGCGTTCCGTGATCCAGTCGGGGGAGGAAAGACATGCGGAAACGCGCTGGACGGTCGATTTCGCTGGGAGTCGCGCTCGCGGCACCGCTGCTGTCGGCGGTCCTGGCCTTTCCCTCCGCCGCGTCCGCGGACCCGAGCCCGACAGTGACCGGCGACTGCGAATCCACCCTGCAGAACGGCAAGGACGGCACCGGCCTCGCGCTCGACGCGGGCGCCCCGCTCAACGCGCCGAACCGGCTGACCGTCGGCCTCGATTCGAAGGCGAAGCAGACCGACGGCAACAACACGTTGCTCAACCTCCCGGTCGGCGACACCGTTCGCGCGCTGGGTGTCGGCGAGGCCCCCGTCGTTGGCGAGACGGCCGCGAAGGACACCTGCCCGTTCGTGCAGGCCGCGGGGAACGGCGTCGGCAACGCGACCCAGGGACTGGTCGGCGGACTTCCGGGAACCCCGCTTCCCAGCCCGCCGCCGAGCCCCAAGCCGCCGAACCCCACGCCGAACCCGCCGTCCCCGGCTCCCGGCCCAGGCGGCCCTGGCCAGCCCGTCCCCGGCGGCGACACGCTCGGCCCGGTGACGTCGGTCAGCGGCGACCTGTCCGGCCTCGACTCGGTGTCCGGCATCTTCACCGGAGCCGCGATGCTCCCGGCGAGTTTCGTGCAGGCCCCGATCGTCACCCAGGTCGTGCCCGGCCAGCTGCCGCAGGACCAGGTGCCGACCGTCGACGCGAAGAAGTCCGGCACCGCCGAGGCGCTGCCCGCGGCCAATCCGCCCGCCCGGTTGCCGCTGCTGATCGCGGTGCTCGCGCTCGCGCTGGTGGCCGCCGCGCTGGTGCGCGCGTGGCTGCGGCGCAAGCCCGCCTGACTCTTACCCTGAGTAGCGCCCGCTTCCACCCGAATGCCTGACCTCGGAGGGGAGGCGGGCGTTACTCGTCTTCGTTACCGTCGTTGTCCACAGCAAGGCAGGTACAACGGACGCGGCGAAAGGGTCGACGGCCATGCAGCAGCACCGGGCACGGAGGGCCACCGCGGTGGGCGCCGCCGCTTTCGTCCTGGCCGGCTCGGCCGCGCTCGCCGCACCAGGAACCGCGTCGGCGGACACTCTGACCGCACCATGTGGCTCCACCATCACCGCGAAGCCGGGCGACCACGTCCAGGCGACCACTCCGCTGCTCGGCATCCCGATCGACCTCGGCATCGTCGGCCAGGTCTCGGGCGTGCTCACCGGCACCATCAACACGGTCCTCGGCACGGTCTGCAAGGTCACGGTGAACGTGGTCAACACCGTCGTCTCGCCGGTCCCGGTGATCGGCGCGCCCGCCGCGAGCGCGGTCAACGGCGCGGTAGCGGGCGGCACCGCCGCGGTGCAGCAGGGCGTCGCCGCCGTCGGCCAGGGCTTCACGGGCGGCCAGCCGGGCAAGCAGAACCCGGGCCCGAACCCGCAGCAACCGCCGTCGTCCGGCGGAAACAGCGGCAGCCCGCAGCAGGGCGGGTCGCCGGGCCAGCAGTCCCAGATGCCGGGCTCGACCAGCCCGGTGCTCGGCGATTACGGCGGAGCGGGCGGCGGTGCCGCGCCGTTCTCGGCGTTCCTGCCGAACTTCAGCGATTTGTCGTACGGCTACAACACCGGATACGCGCCGATGCGCGATTACAGCGGCATCCCGATGGCGATGGCCGGATTGTTCAGCCCGTCGCCGTCGCTGCGCTACGGCAGCCAAATCCCGGGTTACGCGCCGCAATACGGCATTTCCAACCCGGACGGCTCGAACGGCGGCGACCGCACCATCCAGAACGCGGGTAACGCGCAGGCATTGCCCGGCACCGGCGGCAACCACACGAACGGGTTGGACTGGCCAGTTCTGGTGGCAGTTTTGGCACTCTCCGGAGTCAGCGCCGGCCTGGTCCGCACCTGGGTGCTCCGCCGAATGGCCGCTGCAGGTTAGCCCGCCCCGCCCCACCACCACCCTCAGTCGAGCGGCTTCGCCGCACTGTTGTCACAGCGCCAGTATCTTTACCGGAGTCCATTCGTTGTTCCTGATGCGACGAACCATGC
The DNA here is from genome assembly GCF_017312175.1 of Amycolatopsis sp. A1MSW2902. Taxonomy (NCBI): domain Bacteria; kingdom Bacillati; phylum Actinomycetota; class Actinomycetes; order Pseudonocardiales; family Pseudonocardiaceae; genus Amycolatopsis; species Amycolatopsis sp. A1MSW2902. Next base: position 7,389,493 of record NZ_QJPO01000001.1, on the reverse strand, counting down.
CCGCGGACCCCGGAGGATAGTGCTCGTGCGGAAAATCCCCACCTGGAAGCGAACCCGTCGAGCACTCACCGTCACCGCCCTCGCCGCCCTCTTCACCGGCGGCGCGTTCCTGGGCACCGGCACCGCGTCCGCGGCGACCACGCTCGCGAACCAGTGCAAGGGCTCGGTCACCGGCGGCATGGGCGATGCGGTCGTCGTGCCCGGTTCGGCGGTCAAGGAGATCGTCCGCCAGTCGGCCAAGGACCAGGTCAACTTCTGGCGGCTGCTCACCGTGTGGCCGGATTCGCTGGCGAACGCCATCGCGAACAAGGGCAACCTGCAGGTCGGCGCGATCCCGAACTCCGCGGGCGGCACGATCAGCGGCGACGCCATCGGCCAGGTCGTCTCGAACGCGCTGAAGGACGAGTGGGGTCTCGGCGTGCTGCCGGACACCAAGACCAAGGTGCTGAACGGGATCCGCAGCGGCGTCGCGTCCGCGTGCGGGCTCACCACGGTGGCGAACAACTACCAGGCGCCGTCGTCCTCGAGCTCGCCGTCGCACGGCGGCACCCAGTCGAACGGCACCGCGCCCGCGCAGAACGGCGGCGGCAACCCGCTCGGCGACTACCAGCCGGGTTCGACCGGGATCGCCCCGCCGCGCGACTACGGCAACATCCCGACCGCGACCCCGGGCAACCCCGGTGTGCTGGGCACCGCGATCGCGCCCGGCGCGCGGTACGGCTCGCTGCCCGGTTCGGGCGCGCTGCCGCAGCAGCCGTCGGCCGGGCAGGACCCGCAGGGCCAGCAGGGCCCGGACATCCGCAACGCGGGCAACGCCGAGGCGCTGGCGAGCCAGGGCGGCGCCTCGGACGTCCAGCTGCCGATGCTGCTCGCGGTGATCGTGCTGGCCGGCGTCACCGCCGGGCTCGTCCGCACCTGGGTGCTGCGCCGCGTCAGCTGACCCGCCGCACCGGACTGTCGGACCCGCCGGGTACGCTTACCTGGACAAACCCTCCTGTCACGGATCCGCCGTGACCGCGAGCCCATAGGAGGTGAGTGGTTATGTCACGCCATTACGAGGTAATGGTCATCCTGGACCCGACGCTCGACGAGCGCACGGTCGCGCCCACGCTGGACAACTTCCTCAACGTGATCCGCACTTCGGGCGGAAGCGTCGAGAAGGTCGACGTGTGGGGCCGCCGTCGCTTGGCGTACGAGATCAAGAAGAACGCCGAGGGCATCTACGCGCTGCTGGACCTGAACTCGACGGCCGAGGCCGTCAAGGAACTGGACCGCCAGCTGTCGCTGCAGGAAACCGTGCTGCGCACCAAGGTCATGCGCCGCGAGGTCAAGGCCGCGGCCAAGCCCGCGCCCGCCAAGGCCTGATCCGAGCCCGATCCGAAGGGACGCCATCCGTGGCTGGAGACACCGTCATCACCGTGGTCGGGAACCTGACGTCCGACCCGGAGCTGCGCTTCACCCCGTCCGGTGCGGCGGTCGCGAACTTCACCGTCGCGTCCACCCCGCGCACCCTCGACCGCCAGAGCGGCGAGTGGAAGGACGGCGAGGCGCTGTTCCTGCGCTGCAACATCTGGCGGCAGGCGGCGGAGAACGTCGCCGAGTCGCTCACGCGGGGCGCCCGCGTGGTGGTGCAGGGGCGGCTGAAGCAGCGGTCTTTCGAGACCAAGGAAGGCGAGAAGCGCACCGTCGTAGAGCTCGAGGTCGACGAGATCGGCCCTTCGCTGCGCTACGCGACGGCGAAGGTCAACAAGGTCAGCCGCGGTGGCGGCGGCGGCGGTGACTTCGGCGGCGGAGGCGGCGGCTTCAACGGAGGCGGCGGCAATCGCGGCGGCGGCGGCAACAGCGCGCCCGCCGACGACCCGTGGGGCTCGGCCCCGCCCGCGGGCGGTGGCGGCGGAGGCTTCTCCGACGAACCCCCGTTCTGATCTCATCTCTTTCTAGAATTCCAGGAGTACAACAGTGGCCAAGCCACCCATTCGCAAGCCCAAGAAGAAGGTCTGCGTGTTCTGCAAGGCCGAGAAGAAGGGCCGCCCGGAAACGATCGACTACAAGGACACCAACCTGCTGCGGAAGTACATTTCCGACCGCGGCAAGATCCGTGCCCGTCGCGTCACCGGCAACTGCAGCCAGCACCAGCGCGACATCGCCATCGCGGTGAAGAACTCGCGCGAGATGGCTCTGCTGCCCTACACGTCCACCGCGCGCTGAGGGGAGCACTAGTCATGGCGAAGATCATTCTCACCACGGACGTGGCGAACCTCGGCGGCCCCGGCGACATCGTCGAGGTCAAGGACGGCTACGCCCGCAACTACCTGCTGCCGCGCGGTTACGCGATCGTGGCCAGCAAGGGCGCGGAGAAGAACGTGCGCACGATCCAGCGCGCACAGGAATCCCGCCGCATCCGCGACCTCGACCACGCCAAGGAAATCAAGGCGACCCTCGAGGGCCTCGGCGCGATCCAGCTGACCGGCAAGGCCGCGGCTGGCTCGAAGAAGCTCTTCGGCTCGATCACCGCCGGCGAGATCGTCGACGCGATCAAGGCCCAGGGCGGCCCGCTGCTCGACAAGCGCGTCCTCGACCTGCGCGACCACATCAAGACGGTCGGCAAGCACTCGGTCAACGCGCGCCTGCACCCGAACGTCAAGGTGGACCTCCGCCTCGAGGTCAAGGCTGTGGCCGCGAACTGACGGCTTTTCCGTGAAACCGCCCCCGGGAGATCCTCCCGGGGGCGGTTTCGTTTCTGGCCGTCCCCCGGGCGGTTCGTGACCTCTTCGAGATCTGCGATACGGCCTAAGTCCGCAGCTCGGAGGCACTTTCGCAGATTCGTGAACGCGGAGCGGGAACCAAGTGCCGTGCGTTACCATCCAAGGTGCTGATCTCGCCGTTTGGGGAGCGAGAGAGTTGCCAAAGGGGGTCAACCGGATGTCCGATGTGCCACCACCCGCTCCGATCATGGTCGGCGGCTACGGAACGGCCGGCGGGTACAAGTTCAGCGAGGACGAGGTCGACTCGGTCATCAAGCAGTGGGAAGACTTGCTCGCCCACCTGAACGACGATCTCGCCGACGCGAACAACATCAAGAACGTGAAGCCTCCCGCTCAGGAGTTCGCCAGCGAGGACTTCGTCAACAAGGGCGCGAATCCATCCGGCGAGACCCTGCTCAAGCAGCACGAGCGCATGCGTGACTACGTCTCCAACTTCATCACCGCGCTGCGGGCCGCCAAGAACAAGATCTCCGTCTCGGAGCAGCAAAACCGCGACACGTTGAACCAGCAGGCAAAGGGAGTCTGAGCACCAGATGCCGCACCGCACCGTCCGACTCGCCACCGCTGCCGTCGCCACGATCGGCTTGCTCGCCGCCTCCGCCTGCGGCGGTGAGACCGGCGGGACCGGAGGAACTGCTCAGCCGCCGGCCAGCAGCCCGGCCGACAGCGGCGGCTCGGGGCCCAAGGTTCCGGCCCCGCTGCCTACCAAGGACTTGCTCGCCGATCCGTGCAGCGTGCTCAACGCCGCGGAGGCAGCACAGGTCGGCCTCAAGTATCCCGGCGAGAAGAGCTCCGGCGTGTTGAACGGGTGCCGCTGGACTTCCTCCGGAAGCAACCTGAACTTCGTCAACAACACGCCGATCGAGCAGAACAAGCGCGGGATCAGCGACATCTACGACCAGAAGGCCAAGCAGGCCTACTTCGAACCCACCACCGTCAACGGCTACCCGGCCGTCTTCGCCGGTACCGAGGACAGCCGCTCGAACGGCATCTGCACCCTCTGGGTCGGCGTCACCGACCAGCTCGCCGTCTCGGTCCTGCCGAACATCAGCATGGGTTCGAACAAGAAGGACCCCTGCAGCATCGCGAAGAAGTTCGCCACCGCGATGATCGGACATCTCCAGGGGGCGTCGTGATCGTCACTCGACCTCTGCCCAGCACGGAAGGAATGGCTCATCATGGGGAATGACGCCAATACCGTAGGCAAAGAGCTGAAAGGCATGGCCATCGGCGCCGGGACCGGGGCCGCCATCGGGTCGGTCGTACCCGGTGTGGGCACTGCGGTCGGCGCTGGCGTCGGCGCCGTCGTCGGCGGTCTGGTCGGCCTGTTCAGCGGCGGTCCCGAAGCTCAGCAAATGTCGGCGGACCTCGGCGGCCGCTCGATCGACGCGTACACGATCTACGAGAAGATCCACGCAGGCGACACGTCTTCGCTCGACACCGGGGTCGCGTCGGCCAAGAGCCTCGGAGACGCCCACGACAAGCGGGCGACCGAGATCGACAATCTGAACAAGAAAATGGACGCGGCCTGGCAGGGCGGCGGCGCCACCGCCGCGCAGGCGGGCGCGCACCCGCTCAAGACCTGGCTCGAGGACTCCGTCCAGAACCTGAACAAGAGCCACACGTACCTCAACACGCAGGCCGACTGCTTCCACACGGTCAAGGGCAAGGTGCAGCAGCTGCCCAAGGATCCGCCGTCGGCCGGGTTCCTCGACGGGATCAACCCGTTGAGCGACAAAGACGACGAGATCAATCAGTACAACGACAACAGCAAGGCCAACGTCCAGGCGTACACGAACTACTTCAACGCCAGCGGACAGAACGCGGGCCAGTTGCCGCAGTACAGCGCCTGGCAGGGCAACAACCTCTCCGACGGCAGCGGCGACCCCGGCAAGTACGGCGGCGGTCCCGGCAGCAACGTGCCCGGCGGAACCGGCGGCATCGGCGGTGGCGGCGGCAGCTTCTCCCCGCCCAAGGTGGACACGCCCAAGTTCGACCCGAACGGCCCCGGATCGCACTCGAACGTGCCGGGCGGGCCGGGCCACTTCACCGACCCGAACGGTCCGGGCAAGTTCACCCCGACCGGGCCGGGCGGCTACACCGGACCCGGCGACGGGACAACGACCTCGGGCTGGACGCCTCCGGCGACGGACGCGGCGAAATTCAACCCCAGCACGTTCGGGCCGGCCGGCGGCGGCGCGGGCCAGTTCGGTCCCGGCGGCAGCGGCGGGGGCGCGGGCAGCGGTGCGGCCTTCGGGCCCGGCGCGTTCGGCGGCGCGGGCTTCGGTCCCGGCGGTGCCGGTTCGGGCGCGGCGGCGGGCGGCGCGGGAGCCGGTGTCGGCGGCGCGGGCGGTCTTCGCGGCGGTGGCATGGGCGCGGGCGCGGCGGGCAAGGCCGGAGCCTCGGGCATGGGCGGCATGGGCGGCGGCCGCGGCGGCCAAAAGGGCCAGGACGACGAGGAACACCAGACCAAGTACCTGGTGGAAGAGGACGCCAACGAGATCTTCGGGTCGGATCAGCTGACTGTTCCGCCGGTCATCGGTGAATGAGGACAGGCACAGTGATCACTCTCGACAGGCCCACCCGCTTCACCCTCCTCACCTTGTGCAACCTGATCAAGCGCCGCGGCGGGGAACCACACCAGGTCATCGCCGACGCGGCGACGTTCTACGACCCCACGGCTGAACGGCGCATCGACCAGGACGTCAACGCCGTGCTGACCGAGGCCGGGCTGATGGGCCCCCGCGGGATGGATCGCGATCTGCTCGCGCTGGTCGAGTCCGTCTCGCACCCGCAGATCGAGTACTACGGCTGGTTCGACGGGGCGTTCGAGGACGACAGCCCGTCCAACTACGGCGCTCTGGTCGGGAGCGGCAACGGCGGCGGCTTCGGCCTGATCAGGGTCCAAGGCGAGCAGGTCGTGACGGTCACCCGCCAGCGACCGGACCTGCTGCTGCAGACGTTCCTCGATCTCATTCCGGCAGGCAAGGCCGCGAACGGGCAGCCGCTCATCACCAGCCGGGCCGAGTACGAGAGCGGCCGGACCGCGGGCTCGGACGAAGTCCCGCAGGGTTCCATCATGCGAGGCGGCGGTCAGCGGACCGAAACCGTGGCACCGCTCAAGGAGATCCAGCGGATCCTGAAGCTGCCGCGCACCGGAAGCGGCGCGTTGTATGTCGCGTCTCGTCCGCAGGGTGGGCGTCGGCGGCGGGTGCCCAAGCCGGTCAACTTCATCGACACCAGCGAGGGCCGGTGGCTGATGGAGGAGCGGCCGGGGAAGGAGCCGCTCATCGTGTTCACTCCGGGCACGCAGCAGGCGATCTCCGAGCGGCTCCGCCAGGCTCAAAGCGCCTTGGGCTGAGCGGCCCGAGCGTTACTCCGGGTGGGGTTCCCGGCACGGCACCGTGCGGTGTCCGGCCGGTGAACCTCACCCGGTTTCGCGTTTGCACGCGGTTAACCTGCGCTTTTGCCAGATCGCTCACTGTGCGCAGCCATCGGCTGGGCCGCGTGGGGAATTCTCCTTCGTTCAGCCTATCGAGGCAGTGATCTACCGTGCGTAGCAACCATCCACAGGGCGGTGGACCAACGCGGGGGCGACACGCCGAAGAACCAGTTCGACACGACACGCCGGACGAGTTTTCGCGAAGTTCTCCACAGTCTCTGCACAGGCCTTGACCTGCGGGTTCAGTGAAGCCGATCTGCACTGTCCCCACTTTGCCCACAGGCTCGCGGGTACCTGTGATTCGTTGCCCCCAGTCATCCACAGGTTGTCCACAGCACGGTCAACAACCGGAATTGCGCTCGTCCTTCCGGGGGATCTAGCGTGCGTTCGCGCCCGGTACTCCCGGTGGCTCCGCGTGGCGGTCACCGGTGCGGGGAACCGTCCGGTCCATCATCGAAGGGGGCCGGACGGGCGGGTGGGAAAGCCGGGCCGATTCCGGCATACTCGAACAGGTGTTCGCCTGGGCTGACCGTTACGGGCGGCGGCAGGCGGGCGCGGTTCGGCACAGGACAGGCGCACGCGAGACGACGGGGACGGCCGAACGACGGCTGGGCGAGGGGAGGTGTCCGGGCAGTGGCGGTGACCGATGACCGCGGTCCGGCGTACGCGGAGTCCGATCCGGGTCCGAGCGACCCCGGCCCCGGCGGGTTCGACCGCCAGCCGCCGCAGGACATCGCGGCGGAGCAGTCGGTGCTCGGCGGCATGCTGCTGTCGAAGGACGCGGTCGCCGACGTCATCGAGGCGCTCGGACCCGGCGATTTCTACCGGCCCGCGCACCAGGCCGTCTACGACTGCATCCTCGACCTCTACGGACGCGGCGAACCGGCCGACCCGATCACCGTGGCGGCCGAACTCGAGCGGCGCGGCGAACTCGGCCGCGTCGGCGGCGCGCCGTACCTGCACACCCTCATCGCGACCGTGCCCACCGCGGCCAACGCGGGCTACTACGCCGAGATCGTGTCCGAGAAGGCGGTGCTGCGCCGTCTCGTGGAGGCGGGCACGCGCATCGTGCAGTACGGCTACGGCGCGGCCGCGGCGGACGGCGCGAACATCGACGAGGTCGTCGACCGCGCACAGGCCGCGATCTACGACGTCACCGAGCGCCGCACGAGCGAGGACTACGTCGCGCTGGAGGACCTGCTCCAGCCGACCATGGACGAGATCGACGCGATCGCCTCGCGCGGCGGCCAGTCCCAGGGCATCCCGACCGGGTTCGCCGACTTCGACGAGCTGACCAACGGCCTGCACCCCGGCCAGATGATCATCGTCGCGGCCCGTCCCGGTGTCGGCAAGTCGACTCTCGGCCTGGACTTCGTCCGCTCCGCCTCCATCAAACACGGCCTGACCAGCGTCATCTTCTCGCTGGAAATGAGCCGGACCGAGATCGTGATGCGCATGCTGTCGGCCGAGGCGAAAATCCGCCTCGCCGACATGCGCGGCGGCAAGATGTCCGACGACGACTGGACGCGGCTGGCCCGGCGGATGAGCGAGGTCTCGGAAGCCCCGCTGTTCGTCGACGACTCGCCGAACATGACGATGATGGAGATCCGCGCGAAGGCCCGCCGGCTCAAGCAGCGGCACGACCTCAAGCTCGTGGTCGTCGACTATCTGCAGCTGATGACCTCCGGCAAGCGCGTCGAATCGCGGCAGCAGGAAGTCTCGGAATTCTCCCGTCAGCTCAAGCTGCTGGCGAAGGAGATCGAGGTGCCGGTGATCGCGATCTCCCAGCTGAACCGTGGTCCGGAACAGCGCACCGACAAGAAGCCGATGCTGTCGGACCTGCGTGAATCCGGCTCGCTGGAGCAGGACGCGGACATCGTCATCCTGATCAACCGCCCGGACGCCTGGGAACGCGACGACCCGCGCGCCGGCGAGGCCGACCTGATCCTGGCGAAGCACCGTGCCGGTCCGACGAGCACGATCGTGGTCGCGCACCAGCTGCACTACAGCCGCTTCGCCGACCTGGCCCACGACTGACCCGAGCCGGGCCTGCCGGTCGCTCAGGAGCGGCCGCCGGGCGCCCAGTCGTGTACCTCGATCGCGGCGTAATGCTCCGCGGTGAGGAGTCCGCGGGCCGTGTCGGCATCGGTGGCTTGCACCAGGGCTGCCGTGCCGAGCCAGGCGGTGCCGTCGTCGGACCACAGGGGGCCGTAGGCGATCAGGGACTCCGTGGTGGACGGTTCGAGGTCGACGGCGGGGCCGGATCCCAAGCCCAGCACCAAATACAGGTTCGCCGCCTCCGGATCGCCGGGGAAGTCCCACATCGTGCGGCCAAGAGCGTTGTCCCAGCGGCGGATCAGGACGTCCCGATAGGCACCAGCCTGGTAATTCGGTTCCGCGAAAGCGAATTCGCGGACCGCAGCGGCGTCCGGGAGATCGACGATGTGCACGCTGCCGGTTGGCACTTCGCCGTCCAGGGTCGGGCCGCGGGCGATCAGTTCGGCGGCGAAACCGTCCATATAGGACCAATGCGCTTCGACCAGTTCGGCGCGCAACGCGGCGGAGCCCGGGCGGTCCCGGTGGTAGCAGAAGAAGTTCACCGGTCGAGTCTGGCGCACGGCGGCAGCCGCCGAGGACGCATTCGCCAAGTCCGCGAACCAGGCGTACCGTAGTAGTTGAAGTTTCAAACACTTGGAGGCAGTCATGGCGACCCGCACCCCGGTCCTGTACCTGAGCCACGGTGCGCCGCCGCTCGCCGACGACGCGACGTGGACTCGCCAGCTCGCGGAATGGTCCGCTGACCTGGCGAAACCTCGCGCGATCCTGGTCGTTTCGGCGCACTGGGAAGAGGCACCGCTGACGCTCGGGGCGACCACGACGGTCCCGCTCGTCTACGACTTCTGGGGCTTTCCCGAGCACTACTACCAGGTCAAATACGCCGCGCCGGGCGCGCCGGAGCTTGCCGCGCGGGTGCGCAAGCTGCTGCATTCGACCGCGACCCCGGTGCACGACGCCCCGGACCGCGGCCTCGACCACGGTGCGTACGTCCCGCTCGTGGAGATGTTCCCCGAAGCTGACGTCCCGGTGCTGCAGATCTCCATGCCCTCGCTCGATCCTCAGGCGCTCTACAACCTCGGCCGCAAGCTCGCGCCGCTGCGCGACGAGGGCGTGCTGATCATCGGCAGCGGATTCTTCACCCACAACCTCCGCGCGATGCGGGAGGTCGACGGCAGCGACGGAACCCCACCGGGATGGTCCGCGGAATTCGACCACTGGGGCGACGAGATGCTGCGCGCCCGCGACCTCGACGCGTTGCTCGACTTCCAGCACAAGGCCCCGGCCGCCGCGATGGCGCACCCGCGGATCGAGCACTTCGCGCCGCTGTTCGTCTCGCTCGGCGCCAGCTCGGCCGAAGGCGAGGGCCGCACGGTGATCGACGGTTTCTGGCACGGACTGGCGAAGCGGTCGCTCGAATTCTCCTGACCCAGCACAAAAAACGGGCCCGGAAGCACGTGGCTTCCGGGCCCGTCCGGGTTATCCCCGGCTCGCTTCAGGCGAAGCGATTCACTTCTTGAAGATGCTGGTCACCTTCGCGGCCAGCTTCTGGAACGCACCCAGCGGACCGGTCGCATCACCGATCGCCGGCACGGCCGGAGCGGTCGGCATCGTGGTCGGCAGGGTCGTCGGCGCACCCGGCACGGCCGGCAGCGCGGCGACGGCCGGCAGCTGGTTCAGCGTCGGCAGCGACGTCTTCACCGGCAGCTGAGCGGGCAGGGCCGGAACGTCCGCACGCTGCGCGGCGGCACCCGGCAGGGCCGGAACGCCGGGCAGAGCCGGAACGGCCGGGGCCGACGGCAGGTGGATGCCGTTCTGCAGCCCGGAGACCTGCGGCAGCGCCGAAGCACCCTTCAGCTGGTTCAGCTGACCCAGCGCGGACAGGCCGCTGACCTGCGGCACGTCGGCGCGCTCGGCACCCGGCAGCGCCGGGGCGGGGAGCGTGGTGGCGGTGGGCAGACCCGACAGGCCCGGCAGCGCCGGAGCCGACGGCAGCGACGGCGCGGCCGAGGAACCGCCCGGCAGACCCGGCACGGCCGGCAGCGCGGGGAGCTGGTCAGCACCCATCTCGCCGCCGAACGGCACGTCGATGGCCGGCTCGGGGTCGACCGTGGTCGAGTTGGGAGCCTCGGCGGTGGCCACGCCGATGACCTCCAGCGGCACGCCGAAGATCTGCACCAGCGCACCCAGCGGGTGGTAGTAGTCGAAGCCGGACAGCGCCGAGCCCGTGCCGTCGGTGCTGGTGGCGTCGTCGCCGTCGGTCACGGTGGTGACGTTGTCGCCGACCGCGTGCGCCACGCCGCCCACCGCGACCGCGTCGCCGAAGACCTGCGCGACGACCGGCACCGGGAAGTCGAGGATGTCGCCCGAGATCGAGCCTTCCATGCCCGACGTGGTGTCCTTGCCGGCGTCGGTGACGACGGTGTTGTTCATGGCGTCGCCCGAGGACACGCCCGCGACCGAAACCGCGTCGCCGAAGACCTGCGCGACCGGCGCCGGGTCCACGCCGACGATGTCGCCGGCGACCGCGCCGCCGTCACCGTTGGTGGTGGCGTCGCCGCCCGCGGTCGAGGTGATGTCGTTGGTGGCGGTGCCGTGGCCGATCGCGCCCCCGGCGAGCCCGTCGCCGAAGATCGTGCCCGCACCGGCGACCGGAGCCTTGACGATGTTGCCGGCGAGCGCGCCGTCCTTGCCGTCGGCCGTGGCGTCGCCGCCCGCGGTCGAGTCGGTCAGGTTGTCCGACATGCCGGTGCCGATGCCGGCCACCGAACCGCCGACGCCGTGGCCCTGAACCGGCAGCGAAACCGGGGCCTCGACGAGGTTGCCCGCGCCCGCGCCGCCCGCACCGGTCGCGTGCACGTCCTGGCCCGCGGTGGAGGTGGTGTCGTTGCTGGCCTTGCCGTGGCCCTGGCCGACGAACGAGCCGCCGATGCCGAACAGCTGCACCGGGGTCGACACCGGGACGGTGCCGAGGTTCGAGCTGAGGAAGCCGTTGTCGTCAGCGGTGTTGCCGCCGCCGCCCGCCTTCACGACCTTGGTCTCGGAGCCGTCGCCCGAGCCCTGCCCGATGAACGAGCCGCCCACGCCGAACACCTCGGCCGGCGCGGCCACCGGGACCTGCACGATGTTGCCCGAACCGGACGAGTCGTTGCCCTGGGTGCCGTCGTAGTTGCCCGCGGTCACGGTCTTGGTCTCGGTCGAGGTGCCCGAGGCCTGGCCGATGTGGCTGCCGCCGATGCCGTGCACCTCGGGGGCGCCCGCGACCTGGGTGTTGACGATGTTGCCGGTCAGCGTCGAGCCGTTGCCGGTCGTGTAGCTGCCGTCGCCGGAGGTCGCGGTGGTGGTGTTGTCGCAGTTCGCGACCGCGCGGCCGATGTAGGTGCCGCCCACGCCGCACGCCTCGACCGGGAGCGCCACTGCCGGGTCGACCACGTTGGCCGAGCCGGCGGCGTCGTTGCCGTTCGTCTTCACGAAGCCGCCGGAGGTGGCGGTGGTCTCGTGGGTGGAGGAGGACGCCTGGCGGCCGGCCACGCCGGTGGTGGCGTTGCCGATCCACGAGCCGGCGACGGACGCGACGTTCGCGACCGGGCTGGCCTGCGCGGCGGCGGCGTTGCCGGACAGGAACGACTGGTCGCCGTCGGTCTCGATGTAGGTCGGGATGCCCTTCAGGCTGCCCGGACGGGTGTCGCCCGCCTTCGCGTCAGCCGAGGAGTTGGAGGTGGAGTCCGCGTCCGAGCCCCACACGCCGCCGGCGTTGCCGTTGAACTTGACCGGCAGCGCGATCGGAGCGCCGACCACGTTGCCGCTGCCCGCGGCGCCCTTGCCGTTGGACTTCATCGAACCGCCGGAGGTGGCGGTGGTGTCGGCGTTGTAGCCGCCGCTGTAGGCGTTGCCGAGGATCCAGGACGCGGCGTTGCCGGTCACCTGGACCGGGGTCGCGAACTGGCCGCCGACGACGTTGCCGGACAGGCCGGAGCCCTCGCCGGTGGTGTCGATGTTGCCGGTCTCGCTGGTGCTCTGGTGCGCCGAACCGCCGTGGACCGCGCCGCTGCCGCCGGCAAGGCCGACGCCGTTGCCCGCGATCTGCACCGGGAGCGCGTAGTCGAGCGCCACGACGTTGCCCGCGATGCCGGAGTGCTTGCCGTCGGTCGCGACGTCCTGGTTGTGGCTGTAGGTCTGGTCGTGGTCGCCGCCCTGCACGTGGGCGTCGCCGATGACACCGACCGCGTTGTCGACGATCTGGATCGGGACGACGACGTCGCCGTTGACCTTGTTGCCCTTGAACGCGTCCTGGGTCGGCGTGAGCTGACGGGGCGCGTCCGCCTTCGGGAGGCTGTCGGTCAGGCTGCCCGCGGAGCCGCCGGGCGTCTTCGCCGAGGCGAGCGCTCCCTTGACGGCGGAGGTGACGGGCTTGGTGCTGATCTCGTTGTGGTGCGCCGGGAGGTCGACCTGCCCGAGCGGGGTGCCGATCGCGTTGTTGGCTTCGTCGATCGGGACGGTGACGTTGAGATCAAGCGGGGAGGCCGGGGTGTCCGGGTTGACGTTCTCGTCGGCCGAGGCGATGCCGGTGCCCAGCATCAGCAACCCACCCGTGACCAACGCGGTCTGGAGTCCGCGCTTTGCCCAGGTCTGCATGGGATTTTTCTCCTTCATATCGGGGTCCCTTGCGGGTTTGTGGAGGTGCGCCCTGTTTCGTGAGGGAATGCACCGGGAATGCGTGCGCGGAAATTGCGCAGCGCGCGAAAAACCCGCGGGAGATGTGTCGATGACGGTGACGGCACACGAAGATGTGCGCGTGGGTGCGTCAACGACCCCGCGGGTGAAGTGGATCAGTCAGGAGTGACGCCGGGCTGCTCGCCCGGGGTGCGCGGCGTGTGCGCGAGGCCGGTGCGGGTCGAACCCGCCACGGCGTTGTCGACGGCGGCGGCGACCCAGGAGGGAACGCCGAAGTTCAAACCGTCGAGGTGTCCACCGGGCGCGGTGCTGCCACCAGCCGGGGAGTTCGGGATGGAAAGCGGCGCGGCGGGAAGCTGCGCCGGAGAGAACGGGGCGCCGGGCAGGTCGCGGTCGCCGTGGTGGCGCTGCGGCAGTTCGGCGCCCTGCATCGGATCGACGGACTGGACGTCCATCGCCGGGAAGACCGACTGCAACGCGTCGGACGTGGTCATCGCGGCCGCGCCGAGGTTTTGCTCCGCCTCGGCGGGCTGCTCGGGAATGCCGGGTGCGGGTGCCTGCTCGGATTCCGGAGCGGGCGCGGTCGGCAGTTTCGGCAGGTCGACCAGGTTCGAGGGAGCGCTCGGGTCGAGCAGATCCCACAGTTTCCGGCCGAAATCCTGCGCGGCGGGCGGCGGGGTGGTCGCGTCGGCGATCACCTGGCGGGCGTCCTCCGGCTTGCGCGCGATGTGCTCGAGCGAGCCGAGCGTGCGCTCCACCGGCTTGACGACCGCGTGCTGGCCGAGGTCGCTCACCGCGTCGCTGACCTTTCCGGCGGCCTGCTGGCCTCCGGCGAGATCGTCGCGGTGCGCGCCGCCGAGCTGGCCGAGCGAGCAGGTGGGCCGCGCCGTGCCTGGTTCAGACCACGTGGTGGCTCCCTGGCCGCACGACGAAAGCCCTTGCACCGCACCGGTGACGTCGCCCGCGAACCGGGCCGCGCCGTCGGTGACGTCGCCGATTCCGGCGGCCGTCGCGTCGGTGACCGGCGTGACGCTCGCGTCGACCGGGTCCGCCGAAGCGGCGGAAGAGGAGACGGTCCACGCGGCCGCGGTGGCCGCGAGCGCGCCGCCGACGACGAACAACGCACGCGACGCGAGACGGCCGAAGCGCGTCGCGCCCCGCCTCTCGTGCACAGCGTCGTTCGTCACAGGTGATTTCTCCTCGGGTAAAAAATGATTTCGGTTTTTGCCGGGAACGGCACAGTTCCGCGGTGGTGCAAAACCGAGACAACCAAATTTGGGGGTCGCCGCGCATCCTTGACACGGCTTGATGCCACCATCGTGTGAACAACACAGAGTGTGGCCGGGTCTCACGATGGGTCATCCCCGGAGAAGACGGCCGGTTACTCCGGAGTCGGTTCGCGCGGCCCGGCGAAACGGTGATTCGCGCCCCGCACCGGGCGATCCGCCCGGTTTCGGTCGACGGGGCCGATACGGTTGACCCCGTGAGCCAGCCAGGGCGCGGACAACGCGAACAACCGTCCCTTTCCGAACCAGTCGCCGACGTCACCGGCTTCATCCCGCGCGGACTGCGCGTATCCGCCGCCCTGTCGTGGCGGTTCATCGTGGTCATCGCCGCCCTGTACGCCGTGGTGTGGCTGCTGGGCTACCTCGCCTCGGTCGTGGTGCCGGTGTCGATCGCGCTGCTGCTTTCGGCGCTGCTCGCCCCCGCGGTGTCGCGGCTCGTGCAGATCCGCTTCCCGCGCGGACTGGCCACGGCGATCGTGCTCGTGGCCGGGCTCGCGGTGCTCGGCGGGCTGCTGACCTTCGTGATCACCCAGTTCTCCAGCGGCCTCCCGGAACTGCAGCAGCAACTGACCACGAGCCTCAACCAGATCAAGGACTGGCTCATCAACGGTCCGCTGCACCTGCGCCAGGAGCAGATCCAGGACTTCATCAACCAGGCCATCGGCTTCCTGCAGAACAACCAGGCCTCGATCACCACCACCGCGCTGACCACCGCGGGCACCGTCGGCGAGATCCTCACCGGCTTCGTGCTGACGCTCTTCGTCACGATCTTCTTCCTGGCCGGCGGCGACGGCATCTGGTCGTTCCTGGTGCGCGGCGTGCCCACCCGGGTGCGCAATCGCGTGGACGTGGCGGGACGGCGCGGCTTCGCGTCGCTGGTCAGCTACATCCGCGCGACCGCCGCGGTGGCCGTGGTCGACGCGGTCGGCATCGGCATCGGGCTGTGGATCGTCGGCGTGCCGCTGGTGATCCCGCTGGCGACGCTGGTGTTCCTCGGCGCGTTCATCCCGATCATCGGTGCGTTGATCACCGGCGGCGTCGCGGTGCTGATCGCGCTCGTGTCGAAGGGCGTCATCGGCGCGGTGGTCGTGCTGGCCATCGTGGTCGGCGTGATGCAGCTGGAAAGCCATGTGCTGCAGCCGTTGCTGCTCGGCCGCGCGGTGCGGCTGCACCCGCTCGCGGTGGTGCTGGCGATCGCCACCGGTCTGGTCGCCGCCGGGATCGCGGGCGCGCTGCTCGCGGTGCCGCTGCTGGCCGTGCTCAACGCCGGGGTCCGGTCGCTGCTGCACGAACACGATCCGGATCCGGCGACCGTCGACGCGCTGCACAGCCAAGCCGCCAACCCGAACGACGATCCGGAAGAGGGCGCGGACAACAAGGACGCCGGCTCCGAAAAAAACACCGAAGACGAGAAGTGACTGTTCGACCTTCCCGAGATCCGGCGGCACCGCTGTGGCGCGGTGTCGTGGTGCTGCGCGTCGTCACGTGGTTGTTCGCGCTGGCAGTGGCGATCGCGCACCACAACGGCTTCCAGCGGCCGTGGCTGGGATGGGTCGTCATCGGAGTGATGGCCGTGTGGTCGGTCGTGTCGAGTCTGGCGTACGTGCGCGAGAACGGACGGCACCGCTGGCTGGTGATCTTCGACCTCGTCCTCACCACAGCGCTCCTGCTCACGTCGCCGTGGATCCTCTCGGAGGCGCAGTTCGACAACGCGACCACGCCGCTGATCACCACGGTCTGGGCGGCAGTAGCACCGATCGCGGTGGCAACGCGTTTCGGCGCGCGCTGTGGCGTATCGGCGGGCCTCGTCGTGGCAGTAAGCACTGGTGTCGCGCGCGCGAACGTCGACATCGACGTCATCCGTGACGGAGTGCTGTTGTGCGCGAGCGGTCTCCTTGTCGGCATGGCGGCGACGCTCGCGCGTAGCTCCGCCGAAGCGCTCGCGCGCGCACTTCGCACCGAAGCAGCGACAGCCGAGCGCGAACGGCTCGCACGCTCAATTCACGACAGCGTGCTCCAGGTACTCGCGCGCGTACGGCGTCGCGGTCTCGAAGCAGGCGGTGAAGCAGCGGAGCTGGCGAGGCTCGCGGGCGAGCAGGAGGTCGCGTTGCGCGCGTTGGTGAGCACCGAGCCGACGCGGTCCGGCGACACCGTGGACCTCCGTTCGGCGTTGCAACTGCTGTCGACCACGTCGGTGCAGGTCTCGACGCCGGCCGGAACCGTGGACCTGCCCGCGCACGTCACCGAGGAACTCGTCGCGATCACCCGCGAAGCACTGGCCAATGTGGAGAAACACGCTGGTCCGGACGCGCACGCCTGGGTCCTGCTCGAAGACCTCGGCGACGAGGTCGTGGTGAGCGTCCGCGACGACGGCCCGGGGATCGCGGGCGGCAGGCTCGAACAGGCGGCGGCCGAGGGCAGGCTCGGGGTGGTGAAGTCGATTCGCGGCCGGGTGGACGACCTCGGCGGGACCGCGGTGCTGGACAGCGCTCCCGGCCGCGGCACGGAGTGGGAAGTGCGGGTGCCAACCACGATGAGGGACGGGCGATGACGGAACGGACGATCTCCGTGATGGTGGTCGACGACCACCCGATGTGGCGCGACGGCGTGGCCCGCGACCTCAGCGAGAACGGGTTCGAGGTGGCCGCGACCGCGCCGGACGCCCCGGCGGCGATCCGGATCGCGCGCGCGGTGCGGCCGGACGTGGTGCTGATGGACCTGAACCTCGGCGGCACGTCCGGCGTCGAAGCGACCCGCGAGATCACCGCGGCCGCGCCGGACACGCGGGTCCTGGTGCTCTCGGCCAGCGGCGAACACAACGACGTGCTGGAAGCGGTGAAAGCGGGAGCGTCGGGTTACCTGGTGAAATCGGCGTCCGCGGCGGAACTGGTGGACGCGGTGCGCCGCACGGCCGACGGCGACCCGGTGTTCACCGCCGGGCTGGCCGGACTGGTGCTCGGCGAGTACCGGCGGATGGCCGACGTCCCGGACGGCGCGCCGGAGCCGCCGCGGCTCACCGACCGGGAGACCGACGTGCTCCGGCTGGTCGCGAAGGGACTGACCGCGCGGCAGATCGCGGAACGGCTGGTGCTGTCGCACCGGACGGTGGAAAACCACGTGCAGTCGACGTTGCGGAAGCTCCAGCTGCACAACCGGGTCGAGCTGGCGCGCTACGCGATCGAGCACGGCCTCGACGAGGACTGACCTCAGGAGGTCGCGACCCCGGCGGCCTGCTGCGCCGCGGCGAGTTTCGCCTTCCCCAGCCGCCAGGCCGGCTCGCCCGGATGCCACGCCGCGACCGCCCCGTCGTCGATGACCAGGTCGCCGGCTTCCGTCCAATCCAGACCGGAATGCTTCAGGTTCTCCGTCGAATACGGCATCGACGGAGCCTGCTGCCAGCTGCCGTCGCGCAGGTTCAGCAGCCACAGATCCCGGGTCTGCGTACCGGTTCCGGGGAACGACGGGGTGCCGAAATCGACCGCGGCGACATCGCCGTCCCGGCTCGGCAGGACGTACGGGTTGGGCGCGGGCACCGGCAGGGCCACCGGTTTCCGCGCTCCGCTGCGCAAATCGAGCACGGTCAGGTCGGTCAGCCCGCCGAGGACGAGCCGATCACCGGCGGCGGCGAGAATGCGCGGCGACTGCTGCACGGACCGCCCGGTGGCCGGGTCGATCAGGACGTCGACGGTTTCGGCGGTGCCGCTGCCGACGGTGATCAGCAACCCGTGCGAGGTCTCCACCCGGACGAGCGTGTGGCACGACGCCACGGTGCCCCGGCCGAACGAGGTGCCGGTGAGGGCGACGTGCTCCAACCGGCAAAGATCCGGACCGTCCTCGCGGATCAGCCACACGCTGGTGCCGTCCGCGCCCGGAGCCGCGCTCACCGCCTTGCCGAGCGACCGCGGGGTCGAAAGTCCCAGGTAGACGTACACCTCGGCCGGGTCGCAGGAGGACTGCTGGCAGGTCGGCGCGGTCAGCACGACCGGGGTGTGGCCGACGCGCAGCACGGACACCGTCCGCTGCCCGCCGGGAACGCCGGGCAGGGTTGCGCGCACGCCCGAATCGGCGTCGAACACCGTCGGCGGCGACGTGGCCAGCAGCAACTCCACGCCGATGCCGCCGGTGGCGACGAGCCCGTCGAGGCCGGTCGGCGGAGGGGTGGTCGGAGCGGGCCGCGCCGAACTCACCGGAGCGGGCGCGGGAGCCTCGCTCGTGCAGGAGGTCAGCAGACAGCAGGCCGCGGCAAGGGCGACCATCGCGCGAAGTACGGGTCCGTTCAGGGTTTTTCCCCGATCTGCCAGCGGAAATCGAGTTCTACCATCGATGCCATGGCCGAGGAAGAGACGACCGCCGCGCAGCCCGCGACCGAGACCAAGCCGTTGACCGCGCGCGACATCCGGGTGTCCGACGACGAACGCGAGCACGTCGTGGGCGTGCTGCAGAAAGCCATCGGACAGGGGATGCTCACCCTCGACGAGTTCACCGAACGCACCGACCAGGCGCTCGCGGCCCGCACCCGGGGCGACCTCAACGCGGTCCTCGCCGACCTGCCCGGGCTGGTGCACCCCGGCGCGGCTCCGCAGTACGCGCCGACGCCCGAACCGCCCGGCTACGGGCCGAACTACGGGCTGGGCCAGCGGCTCGAGCTCAACGCCAAGTACTCGTCACTGCAGCGCAGCGGCCCGTGGCAGGTCCCGGCCGCGATGGTGGTGCGCAACAAGTACGGCAGCACCAAACTCGACTTCACCGAGGCCCGCGTCGCCACCCCGGTGGTGCAGATCGAACTCGACTCGAAGTGGGGTTCGGTCGAGCTGATCATCCCGCAGCACGCGGCGGTGGACTACAACTCGATCACCGAGATCAAGTTCGGCTCGCTCGACGACAAGACCGGCAGCAACGGCCGTGCGGGCACCCCGCGCTACGTGCTGACCGGGCGCATCCACGGAGGCTCGCTGGTCATCCGCCACCCTCGGCGGGGCATCTTCGGCTGACCAGCGCCCGGCGCCGGATCCGGTTACCCCATCTCTCACCCGGATCCGGCGTCCCCTGACTAGGAAAGAGCGTCCGCGACGGCCTTGCGCGCCGCGGCCGGATCGGCGGTGGCGAGCGCGGCCGCAGCGATCTCGCGGGCCTTCTCCCTCGACACCGTCGCCAGGCTCGCGCCGACCGCGCGGACCGCCGGTGCGTTCATCGACAGGCTCGTCAGGCCGAGCCCGGCCAGCACCAGCGCGAGCCGCGGGTCGGCCGCCGCCTCGCCGCACACGCCCGCCGGTTTTCCGGTCGCTTCCGCCGCGTCGCCGATCAGCTTCAGCAGGCGCAGCAAACCGGGCTGCCACGGGTCGTTCAGCTTCGCCACCGCGCCGAGCTGGCGGTCGGCGGCGAAGGTGTACTGGGCCAGGTCGTTCGTGCCGACGGACACGAAATCGACCACGCCGAGAATCTCCCGTGCCAGCAGCGCGGCGGCGGGGATCTCGATCATCACGCCCGCGCGCGCGATCCCGGCGGCGCGCACGCGTTCGGCGAACCACGCGGCTTCCTCGACGGTGCCGACCATCGGGGCCATCACCGAAACTTCCGCGCCGGAGTCCTCCGCCGCGCCCGCGATGGCTTCGAGCTGCCGGTCGAGCACCTCCGGCCGGTCGAACGCGATCCGCACGCCGCGCACGCCGAGCGCCGGGTTGGGTTCGTCGTCCGGGGACAGGAACGCGAGCGGTTTGTCCGCGCCCGCGTCCAGCGTGCGCACGATGACCGGCTTGCCGCGGAACGGCGAAAGCACTGCGGCATAAGCTTTTCGCTGCTCTTCGACGGACGGCTCGGCCGGCGCGTCGAGGTAGCAGAATTCGGTGCGGAACAGCCCGACGCCCTCGGCGCCCGCGTCCGCGGCGGCCTGCGCGTCGGCCGGGGAGCCAACGTTGCCGTACACCTTCACCCGGTGCCCGTCGGACAGCTCGCCGACGCCGTTCCACTCGGCCGGCCCAGACGCGGCGGCGGTGACGATCGGCGCGGACGGGTCGACCGCCTCGATCACGCCGGTGTCGCCGTCGACCGACAGCGCCTTGGCGTCGGAAGCCAGCAGCCCGCGCACCGCGACGACCGCCGGAATCCCCAGCGCCCGCGCGAGAATCGCGGTGTGGCTTGTCGGGCCGCCCTCCTCGGTGACCAGCGCGAGCACCTTCGCCGGGTCGAGCCCCGCGGTGTCGGCGGGGGCGAGGTCGCGGGCGACGAGAACGCTCGGCGACGTCAGTTCGGGCACCCCGGGCGGGGCGATGCCGAGCAGTTCGGCGACGAGCCGGTCGCGCACGTCCCGGACGTCACGGACCCGCTCGGCCATGTACCCGCCCGCGGCCGCCAACGCGTCGGCGAATCCTTCGGCGGCCTGGTAGACGGCGCGGGCCGCGGGTAGGTTCCGCGCCGTCACCAGCTGTTGAGCCTGAGACGCAAGCGCCGGGTCGGCAGCCATCGCGGCGGTCGTGACGAGGATCGTCGCGGCCTCGCCGGTCGCGGCCTCGGCCTGCGCTTCCAGCCGCGCGGCGACCGCCTGCGCGGCGGGTTCGATCCGGGCCGCCTCCGCCGCCGGATCGTCCGGCGCGGGCGTGCTGGCGGGTTCCCCGAGCGGCTCGGCGACCCGTACGACGGGTCCGCTCGCGCGTCCGGGGCTCACCGCGACCCCGGTCAGCGAGGAACCGGCAGCGGACTCGGCCGGAGCGGCAGCACTCTCAGACATGGTCTAGACCATAGCTCACGTAAACCGCGATCTCTCGCGGCGCCGCGACTGATTCCCGATTTCGCACCCGTTCGACCACCGGACGCACCTCCTCGTGCCACCACGCGCGGGCCAGTTCCGCGCGATCGCGCAGCACCCGGCCCCGCAAAGTCTGCCGGAAACCCCAGGCCTCCGCCGAGTCCGCGAGCCGGAACCAGTCCGCCGGGTCGTCCAGCCACAGGTCGGTCCGGTCGGCGTCGGCGAGCGGGACCCGCTCCAGGAACATCCGTTCGGCCCGCTTCGACGGCAGGTCCGCCAGCGTCAGGCAGCGCATCGCGAACGCGACCGTGCAGACCGACCGCACCTCCGCGAGCACCGCCTCCGCCCCGCGCGCCCTGGCCAGCGCGATCCGGTGGTGCCCGTCCTCCACGAAGTACATGTCGCCCAGCCGCACGAGCCGCACCGGCGGAAGCTCCCCGACCGCGTCGGCGATCGCGCGCCAACGGTCCCGCAGCGCACGGTTGCGGGGCCGGAACAGCCGGTCGAAATCCTCGGCGCGCGCGAGGGAGCCCACTACGCCGTCGACCGGGACTTTGCGCAGGCCCTCGTAGGTTTCCGCGGTGCGGCCCAGCGCGGCGAGCGTCTCGTCGAGCGGCATCAACGCCAGCGGATCACGCGCTGCCGCGATCCTCCGCAACCGGGTCGCGTACCCCTGCCACCACGCCGAACCGAACGAATCGCCCACGTGACCTGCAACACGGCCCAGACGTGGCTCATTCCAGCTCGGCCGCCGTCGGATACGACGGCTGGGCGCCATGCCGGGTCACGGTCACCGCAGCGACTTTCACTGCCCGATGGGCGGCTTCGACCAGGTCAGCGCCATCGGCGAGAGCCGCCGCCAGGGCACCCGCGAACGCGTCGCCCGCGCCCGTCGTGTCGACCGCTTCCACCTTGGGCGACTCGACGGTTGTCGACTTGTCGCCTTCGAGCACCGCCGCACCCTTGGCCCCGAGCGTGACCACGGCCGCGCGCGGGCCGAGCTCGAGCAGCTTGCGCGGGTCAGCGTCGTCCGAACCGAGCAGGTAGGCGGCCTCGTGCTCGTTGACCAGCAGGACGTCCAGCGCGGCCAGCGTTTCCGGCGACACCTCGGCCGCCGGCGAGAGGTTCAGCAGCACCCGCACGCCGTTTTCCCGCGCCCGCACCACGGCGCGTTCGATCGTCGGCAGCGGCACTTCCAACGAGGCGACGAGCACCCGTACGCCGTCCAGTGCTTCGTCGGTGATGTCGCCGGGCTCCAGCGCGGAGTTCGCGCCGGGGGAGACGAGGATTGAGTTTTCCCCGTCCGGAGTCACGGTGATGTAAGCGATTCCGGTAGGCCGATCGACAGTCCGAACGAATTGCGTATCGACACCCGCATTCGACAACGAATCCCGCAGCAATCGACCGTAGGGGTCGTCGCCGACCGCACCGAGCAACGCGACGTCCGCGCCGAGTTTTCCCGCCGCGACCGCGGTATTCGCGCCTTTGCCGCCGGGGGACAACGCGGTGTCGCCGCCCAGCACCGTCTCGCCGCCGCCGGGACGACGGTCGACCGGGACCACCAAATCGGCATTCGCGGACCCGACTACCAGCACCGCAGCACTCATGCCGCCACTCTGCCATGGCCCTTCCTTTCCGCCGTCGGTGCCCGAAAGTGAAAGCGTTTGTAACTTTCTTGGCGCTCAGTGCGACAATCAGGCGGAACAGCGGCTGTCCGTCACTCGATCGGGGGATCCGTATCCCCCAGGCGTCACTTCTGCGACGGGCTTCGCTCTTCTTCGAGCGTCACCGGACTTGAGCCGATGACGTTGCCCCGACCGGAAGCGCACCGGAGAGGGCATCGGGTCGCCGGCGCCGATCACGTAGCCCCCCGAGTGATCGGCGTCGGCGGCGCCCCGGTTCTCCCGCCAAGTGCCGAAATCGGTGTCCAGACCACCTAGACTGCCCAGATGAGCAGCCCCACACGCAGGGGTCGCGCGCGAGCGGCTACCGAATCCGACATCCGCCGGACCGCGCGGAACCTGCTGGTAGGCCAGGGCCCGGAAGCCGTCACGCTGCGGGCCATCGCCCGGGAGCTGGGGATCACCGCACCGGCTCTCTACCGCTACTACGAATCCCGCGACGACCTGCTGGAAAGCCTCCGCCTCGACGTCTGCACCGACCTCGCCGCCGAAATCGCCGAGGACATCGCGGAACTGCAGGACGAGGGCCTGCTGCAGCTGTTCCAGATCTGCAAGGGGTTCCGCCGCTGGGCGCTGACCCACACCAAGGAATTCACCCTGGTGTTCGCGTCGCCGACCGGGGCCACCGGCACCGCGACCGGCAGCGCGCTGCGCAGGCTCGACGAGCCGTTCGGCAAGATCTTCCTCGCCGCGGCGGGCCACGTGCTCGCCCAGCACGACCTGGTCATGCCGCCGAACGACGTGGTCCCGCCCGAACTCCGCGACGACCTCACCGCGTTCCAGCAGGATCTGCTGACGGTGCTCAAGGAGTCCGGGCGGGAAATCCCGCCGGAGAAGCTGGACCTCGGGCTCACCTACCTGATGATCACCTTCTGGGCGCGGCTCTACGGCCACGTGACCCTCGAGGTGTTCGGCAACTACCCGATCCCGGTGTCCAAACCGGACGTCCTGTTCGAGGCCATGCTCACCGACCTCGCCCGCGACGTCGGCCTCTACCGGGATTAGGCCGCGTGCCCGCCGTCGACCGACAGGGTCGCGGCGGTGATGTAGGCGCTGTCCGGCGAAGCCAGGAAAGCCACCGCGTCAGCGACTTCCGCCGGATTGCCGTACCGGCCGGCCGCGGTCATCGACGCCTGGTCCGCGGCGTACGGGCCGTCGGCCGGGTTCATTTCGGTGTCGGTCGGCCCCGGGTGCACCAGGTTCACCGTCACGCCGTTCGCCGCCAATTCGCGGGCCAGCGCCTTGGTCAGCCCGACCATCGCGGACTTGCTGACCGCGTACAGCACCATCCCCGGCCCGGGCACGCGATCGGTCACGCAGCTGCCGATCGTGATCACCCGGCCGCCTTCGCGCAGGTGCTTGGCCGCCGCCTTGGTCGCGGCCAGCACGCCGCGCACGTTCACCGCGAGCACGCGGTCGACGTCGTCCATCCCGGTCTGCTCCAGCGGACCGACGAAACCAACGCCCGCGTTGTTGACCAGCACGTCCAGCCGCCCGAACTCGGCGACCGCCGCTTCCACCGCGGCTTCGACCGCCACCGCGTCCGCGTTGTCCGCACCGACCGCGAGCGCACGCCTGCCGAGCGCCTTGATCCGGTCGACCACGCTCGCTGCCTGCTCGGCGTTCACCGCGTAGGTGAGCACCACGTCCGCACCGGCCTCGGCGAGCCGCAGTGCCGTCGCCGCGCCGATTCCGCGGCTCCCGCCAGTCACCAGCGCCACTTTGCCGTCGAGGTTCATGTCCGTCCCTTCCGTTTGTTTCGCTTTCAACCATCGAAGCGCCGGCCGGCGGGCGAAGCTGGCGTCTTTCGGTCGTGACGGTTCGGGCCCGCGCCAAGATCGGCACTTCCGGCGACCAGGTCGTTTCATCAATGTCGATAACTTGACGTTAGTGTCACAAACGGCTTACCGTTTCGCTTCCCGAGGCCCCCATCTCAATGACGAGAGAGGCACTGATGACCAGTCGACCAGCCAAGGCCACCCCAGTCAGAATCCGGACGGCGGCGACCGCCGCCTCGATCGGCACCTTCGTCGAGTACTACGACTTCGTCGTCTACACCTACTTCGCTTCGGTTTTCGGTCCGCTGTTCTTCCCGGTGAAGTCCGCGCCCGCGTCGTTGCTGCTGACCTTCGCCGCCTTCGCGACCAGCTACCTGGTACGCCCGCTGGGCGCGATGATCTTCGGCCCCCTCGGCGACCGCTACGGACGTCGTTCGGTGCTTTCCGGCGTGATCCTGCTGATGTCGGCCGCCACCACGCTGATCGGGTTTTTGCCCGCATACGGCCAGATCGGGGTGGCCGCGCCGATCCTGCTGACGGTGATCCGGCTGGTACAGGGGATATCCGTCGGCGGCGAGTTCGGCGGCGCGATCTCCTACGTAGCCGAATTCGCGCCGGCGCGGCGCCGCGGCTTCCTGCTCTCGTGGCTGGGGGTGGCGATCGGGCTCGGGCTGCTGGCCGGCGCGCTGGTCTCGGCCGCGGTCAGCCGTTCCGTTTCGCCGGACGCTCTCGCGAGCTGGGGCTGGCGGGTGCCGTTCCTGCTGGCCCTGCCCCTCGGCCTGGTCGGCGTGTACCTCCGGCTCCGGCTTGCCGACACCCCGGAGTTCGTGGCCGCGGCTCGGGAAGGCGGCGTCGAAAACGCTCCGCTGCGCGCGAGTGTGCGACGCGATTTCCGCGCCATCGCCCTCACCGTCGCGATTCTCGCCGGCCTGACGGTCTTCACCTACCTCTACCTGATCTACCTGCCGACCTATCTGGTTTCGGTGCTGCACTACGGACGATCCGCCGCTCTGCTCGCGAACGTCGTCGGCATCGCGGCGTTCTGCGTCGGCATGCCGCTGTTCGCGGCGCTCAGCGACCGGTTCGGCAGGCGGCCGGTGCTGATCGCGGGCTCGGGTGCGCTGACCGCCTTGTCGTACCCGGGTTTTCTGCTCCTGGGCAGTGGGCGGACCGCCACTCTCGGGTGGACGCTCGCCGTACTGGGGCTGCTGACCGCGGCGACGTTCGCGCCCTGCCTCCCGATCCTGCCGGAACTGTTCGCGGTGGGCACGCGGTACACGAGCATGGGTCTCGGCTGGAACATCTGCGCGGTGCTTTTCGGCGGAGCGGCGCCGCTCGTCGCCACCAGTTTGATCGTCACCACGGGCGATCCGGCCGCACCGGCTTATTACGCGATGCTGGGCGGCGCGCTGAGTTTCGCCGCCGCGCTGGCGATCAAGGAGACAGCGGGAAACCGGCTGGCGCGAGCGGCGAACCAGGCCGTCAAACCGGATTCCCGAGTGCCCGCGGGAAATCCCGCCACCGCCCCGGAATAGCCGGTGGGCCGGGTCCGGCGGCACGCCCGGCCCGGCCCCGCTTGGTACCGTCACCGAAGAAGACGTCGAGCGAATGGCGGCAGAGGTGGCGAAGCGGGCCGAAGAACGCCGCGCGGCAGGCGGTGCCGGTTCGCGCGGCCGCCCAAGGGACCCGGCGATCGAAGCCGCGATCCTCGACGCGACGATCCGGCTGCTCGCTTCGGCCGGGGTCGAGGGCACTTCGGTGGAAAAGGTCGCTTCGGACGCGGGCACTTCCAAGGTGACGGTCTACACGCGGTTCCGCAGCAAATCCGAACTCATCGGCGCCGCGCTCGCCCGCCTGCAGATCGGCGACCTGCCCGCCCCGACCGGCGACCCGGAGAACGACCTGGTCGCCCTCCTCGCCGCGATGCGCAGGCAGTATGCCGAGGTCGGCGGGATGAGCATCATCGGGACCTGCCTGACCGCGGAGGCCCAGTCGGGCGAGTTCCTCGACATCGTCCGCGCCAGCACCCTGCACCCGCGCCGGGCCGCTTTCGCCGGGATCGTGCGGCACGCGATCGAGACCGGGGAATTCCGGCCCGGCACCGACGTCGAACGCACTGTCTCGCTGATCATCGGGGCGTTCTACGCCGACTATCTCGCCGGCGTCGAGATGGGCGAGGACTGGGACCGTTCGGTGGTCAAGGCCGTCCTCGACGGCGCGCGCTCCAGCAGCTGAACCCACGAGTGTCTTGACATCGGGCGACGTCCGGGGCAAAACTATTTACCAGTCCGTTCAGTAAATAAAAGGACGGACCGCGGCAACGAAGCCCGAACTCCCGATGGAGCGTCACATGACCGAACCGTCGAACTCCCGCCACTCGGCCGACTACGACCACCTCGACCGGTCGCTCACCCGAGACCAGGTGTGGGACGCCTACACCGAAATGCGCGAGCGGTGCCCCGTGGCGCACAACTCGCGGCACGGCGGCCACCTGCACGTCCTTCGCTACGAAGAGGTCCGTGCCACCGCGAACCGCGCCGCGGATTTCAGCTCCGCCGACGGCGCGTTCATCCCGCCGAGCGGGCTGCCCCGGCTCGCCCCGATCGACTACGACGGCGACGAGCACCTGGCCTGGCGCGCCGCGATGCAGGCCCCGCTCACCCCGGCCGCCGTCCGTGCCCTCGCCCCGGACCTGGCCGAGGTCGTCGACCGGCACATCGATGCCTTCGCCGGCACCGGAACCGCCGAGTTGTTCTCCGCGCTCGCCGAGCCGATCCCGGCCCACGTCGTCGGCCGGGTCGCCGGTCTTTCCCCCGCCGACTGCGGGGTGCTGCGCGAGGTGGCCATCGCGGCGTTCCAGTCCATCGGCACCCCGTCCTTCGGCCAGCGCAAATCCGCCTTCGACGCGTTCATTCGCGGCCAGCTCGACCAGCGGCGGCGAGAACCCCGCGACGACTACCTGTCGCAGCTCGCGTCCGGGAAGCTCGGCGACCGCGAACTCGGCGACGACGACATCATCGGCGTCCTGATGACCTTGCTGCTCGGCGGCCACCATTCCACCGCCGCGGCGATGGCGGGCCTGCTGCACCACGTGCTGACCGAACCCGGCCTGCGCGAGGTCGTGGCGGAAGGCGGCGCGAAACTGTCCGCACTCGTGGAGGAGAGCTTGCGGCTCACCACTCCGCTGCACATC
This sequence comes from Amycolatopsis sp. A1MSW2902, assembly GCF_017312175.1. Classification (NCBI taxonomy): domain Bacteria; kingdom Bacillati; phylum Actinomycetota; class Actinomycetes; order Pseudonocardiales; family Pseudonocardiaceae; genus Amycolatopsis; species Amycolatopsis sp. A1MSW2902. Next base: position 7,361,876 of record NZ_QJPO01000001.1, on the reverse strand, counting down.
TTCGCCAGGACAGCGACGAAGGACACCGCCATCGGCGACACCCCGGTCGCGAAGGGGACGCGGCTGTTTCTCAACTACGCCAGCGCGAACCACGATCCGAGGCGGTTCCCGGATCCCGAGGCTTTCCGGCTCGACCGCAAGCCGAACCCGCATGTCGCGTTCGGTTTCGGCGCGCACCTCTGCCTCGGCCGCCACCTCGCGCGGGCCGAGCTGAAAGAAGTCGTGACCCGGTTGTTCGCGCGGCTGCCGGACATCCGGCTCTCCGGCGACATCGCGTATTCGACGCTCCAGGGCGGAAAACTCCTGGAGATCGAGCATCTGCCGGTCGTCTTCACCCCCGAATCAGCCTGAACGGAGCATGCCGTGCCTACTGTGATTTTCGTGCGTCCCGGCGGGGATCGCCGCCCGGTCGAGGTCGGCGAGGGAGTGTCGGTGATGGAAGCGGCCGTGGACAACGGCATCGACGAGATCCTCGCCGAGTGCGGCGGAAACACCACCTGCGCCACGTGTCACGTTTTCGTCTGTGCCAACGACTTAGACCGGATGCCCGCGGTTTCCGAACTCGAGAACGAGATGCTCGACGGCACCGCGGAACCACGCCGCGCGACGAGCAGGCTGGCGTGTCAGCTCGTCGCGGACCCAGCCCTCGACGGACTCACCGTCTACCTTCCGGAGACCCAGTGCTGACCCGCGGCGGGACGGTCGTCATCGGTGCCGGACACGCCGGATTCGCCGCCGCGACCGCGTTGCGCGACACCGGCGTCGACGGTCCGGTCACCCTGCTTGACGTCCACTGTGGACTGCCGTATCAGCGTCCCCCGCTGTCCAAGGCCTATCTGCTGGGCAAGGCCGACCGCGCCCGCGTCGCGTTCCGCCCGGCCGCCTACTACGAGCGGCGGGAGATCACGCTGCGGACCGGCCAGCCCGCAGTGGCGATCGACCGATCGGCCCGGACCGTCCGGCTGCGTTCGGGCGAAACGGTCGGCTACGACACGCTCGTTCTCGCGACCGGCGCCCGGCCCCGCCCGCTTCCGGTGCCTGGCCATGGCCTGGGCGGCGTCCTCGTGCTGCGGACCCTGCCGGACGCCGACGCGTTACGCGCACGGCTGGAGACCGCGCGCCGCCCGGTCGTCATCGGCGGCGGCTTCATCGGTCTGGAATTCGCCGCGGTCGCGGCGGCCGGCGGCACTCCGGTGACGATTGTCGAAGCAGCGCAGCGGATTCTGTCGCGGTCGGTCTCCGCGCACACGGCGGCGCAACTGGAGAAAGCGCACCACGGCTGGGGAAACACCGTCCGCACCGGTACCGGGGTACAGCGAATCATCGGCGGTCCCGACGGCCAGGTCATCGGGGTCCGGCTCGCCGACGGCACGGACATCACCGCGGACCTCGTCGTGGTCGGCGTCGGCGCCGTTCCGGAGACAGCACTCGCCGAGTCCGCCGGGCTCGCCGTGGACGACGGCATCATCACCGACCGATACCTGCGTACCTCCGACCCCAGCGTCTTCGCCATCGGGGACTGCGCCCGGATCGAGGAGCGGAACGGCTCGCGCACGCGTCGCCGGGAGTCGGTGCAGAACGCCACGGACCAAGCTCGAACGGTGGCGCGCACGATAGGCGGAGCCCCGGCCGCCTACACGGCGTCGCCGTGGTTCTGGAGTGACCAGCACCAGCTCAAGCTGCAGATCGCCGGAGACCTCACCGGCTACGACGAGGCGGTCGCCGCGCCCGGAGAAGGTGCGTTTTCGACCTACTGCTTCCGACACGGCCAGCTCGTCGCGGTCGAATCCGTCAACCGGCCGACAGACCACGTCGCGGCCCGCAAACTCCTCGAGCGCACCGACGTCTCGCTCTCGCAGCGGGCGATCGGGCCGGGATTCGCGCTCGCCGATTTCCTGAAGTTCCGCTGACGCCCGGCCCGGGACGAGGTCCCGAGCCGGGCGTCAGCGGTTCACAGCACGATGTTGACCAGCCGGCCCGGCACCACGATCACCTTGCGCGGCGTCTTGTCGCCGACCAGCGCGGCGATCTTTTCGTCGGCCAGCGCGGTCGCCTGCACCGCGTCGTTCTTCGCGTCCGCGGCCACGGTGATCCGCGAGCGGACCTTGCCGTTGACCTGGATCGGGTACTCGACCGAGTCCTCGACCAGGTACTTCTCGTCCACGACCGGGAACGGCCCGTGCACCAGCGAATCGGCGTGGCCCATCCGGTGCCACAGCTCCTCGGCCACGTGCGGGGCCAGCGGGGCCAGCAGCAGCACCAGCGGTTCGGCCAGTTCGCGCGGGGTCGCCGCGGCCGAGCCGTACGCCTTGGTCAGGTGGTTGTTCAGCTCGATCAGCTTCGCGCCCGCGGTGTTGAACCGCATCTCCGCGTAGTCCTCGCGAACCCCGGCGATGGTGCGGTGCAACAGTTTCCGGTCCGCCTCGGTCGCCTCGTCCGCGGAAACCCGCAGCTCGCCGGTCTGCTCGTCGACCACCAGCCGCCACAGCCGCTGCAGGAACCGGTGCGCGCCGACGACGTCCTTGGTCGCCCACGGCCGCGACATGTCCAGCGGGCCCATCGACATCTCGTACAGCCGGAAGGTGTCCGCGCCGTAGGTGTCCGACATTTCGTCCGGCGTCACGGCGTTCTTCAGGCTCTTGCCCATCTTGCCGTATTCCTGCTTGACCTCTTCGTCGCCGAAGAAGAACTTGCCGTCGCGCTCGACGACGTCCTCAGCAGGCACGTACACACCGCGCTTGTCGGTGTAGGCGAACGCCTCGATATAGCCCTGGTTGAACAGGCGGCGGTACGGCTCCTTCGACGACACGTGGCCCAGGTCGTACAGCACCTTGTGCCAGAAGCGGGAGTACAGCAGGTGCAGCACCGCGTGCTCGACGCCGCCGACGTACAGGTCGACGCCGCCCGGGTCGTCCACGCCGTGCTCGGCCGGGCGCGGGCCCAGCCAGTACGCCTCGTTCTCCGGCGCGCAGAACACGTCCTGGCTCGCCGGGTCGACGTAACGCAGCTGGTACCAGCAGGAACCGGCCCACTGCGGCATGACGTTCGTGTCGCGGCGGTAGCGCTTCGGCCCGTCGCCCAGATCCAGGGTGACCTCGACCCAGTCCTTCGCGCGCGACAGCGGCGGCGACGGCTCGGAGTCGGCGTCGTCCGGGTCGAAGGTCTTCGGCGAGTAGTCGTCGACCTCCGGCAGCACGACCGGCAGCTGGTCCTCGGGCAGCGCGATCGGCAGGTTGTTCTCGTCGTAGACGATCGGGAACGGCTCGCCCCAGTAGCGCTGGCGGGCGAACAGCCAGTCGCGCAGCTTGTACTGCACGGTGCCCTCGCCCGCGCCGCGGTCCTCCAGCCAGGCGATGATCGTCTTCTTCGCGTCGGCGACGCCCATGCCGTTCAGGTCGACGGTGTCGTTGGCGGAGTTGATCGCCGGCCCGTCGCCGGTGAACGCCTCGCCCTCGAAGCCCTCGCCGGGGTCGACCGTGCGGACGATCTCCAGCTCGAACTTCTTCGCGAAGTCGTAGTCGCGCTGGTCCTGTGCCGGCACCGCCATGATCGCGCCGGTGCCGTAGCCCATCAGCACGTAGTCGCCGACGAAGACCGGGATTTCCTTGTCGTTGACCGGGTTCACCGCGTAGGTGCCGGTGAAGACGCCGGTCTTCTCCTTGTTCTCCTGCCGGTCCAGGTCGGACTTGCGGGAGGCGGCGGCCCGGTACGCGGCGACGGCCTCGGCGGGCGTCTTCGCGCCGCCGGTCCAGCTTTCCGGGTGCTCGCCCGGCCACTGCGCCGCGGTCAGCTTCTCGACCAGCGGGTGCTCCGGCGCGATCACCATGTAGGTGGCGCCGAACAGGGTGTCCGGACGGGTGGTGAAGACCTCGATCTTCTCGCCGCCCGCGGCGAACGAGACCCGCGCGCCCTGCGACCGGCCGACCCAGTTGCGCTGCATGGACTTGACCTTCTCCGGCCAGTCCAGCAGCTCCAGGTCGTCGACCAGGCGGTCGGCGTACGCGGTGATCCGCATCATCCACTGGCGCAGGCTCTTGCGGAACACCGGGAAGTTGCCGCGGTCGCTGCGGCCGTCCGCGGTCACCTCCTCGTTCGCGACGACGGTGCCCAGGCCGGGGGCCCAGTTCACCGGAGCCTCGGAGATGTAGACCAGCCGGTGGTCGTCGATGATCTTGCGCTGCTCGACGGTGCTCAGCTCGGCCCACGGACGGCCGTCCGGCGTCGTGCGCTCACCCGCCGCGTAGGCCTTCTCCAGCTCCTCGATCGGACGCGCCTTGCGGGCGTCCTCGTCGTAGTAGGAGTTGAAGATCTGCAGGAAGATCCACTGGGTCCACTTGTAGTAGTCCGGGTCGATCGTCTCGATCGAGCGGCGCTCGTCGTGGCCCAGCCCCAGCCGCTTCAGCTGGCGGCGCATCGTGGCGATGTTCTGCTCGGTCGTGGTGCGCGGATGCGTGCCGGTCTGCACCGCGTACTGCTCGGCGGGCAGGCCGAACGCGTCGTAGCCCAGCGTGTGCAGCACGTTCCGGCCGATCATCCGGTGATACCGCGCGTAGACGTCGGTGCCGATGTAGCCCAGCGGGTGCCCGACGTGCAGGCCGGAACCGGACGGGTACGGGAACATGTCCTGCACGAACAGCTTGTCCGAGGGCACCGGCTCGCCCGCTTCCGCGAGCGGGCCGACCGGGTTCGGCGCGTGGTAGGTGCCGTGGTCGGACCAGTGGTCCTGCCAGCGCTGCTCGATCTGCCCGGCCAGCTCCGCGGTGTAGCGGAACGGCGGGGCGTGCTCAGCGTCCGCGGCACTCTTCGCCGCGGCCCCGGTGGCCTCGTCAGACCCTGTCATCGCCGTCTTCCTCCGTGTCGAGCCACTCCCAGAAACAACTCGACCCCCCAAGCCAGAAGGCATGAGGGGTCGCCGCGCCGAGCCGGTCATCGGACCAGGTCAGCGCGGCAGGCCAAGGAGCAGCCGAGCCGTGTTCATGCACTCATCGTAACGCGCTGGTCAAAGCCGTTCCGACGGGACCGCCAAAGCGACGACCTGGGTGACTTGCGACGCGGAGAAGTTGTTGTCGCTCACGAGCACGAGCGTGCGTTCCCCGGACGGCAGCGCCGGGCCCCAGGTCATCCCCTCGATGTTGTCCACAGTGGAGAGCGGCAGGTCGGAGAGGTCGGCGAGCAGCTTCTTCTTCACCGGCTTGACGTGCTTCGCCGCGGTCAGGGACGGGGTGTGGAGGACGTTCGTCGCGCCAGTGGTGTCGATCTCGAAGATGCGCACCTTGTTGCCGACGCCGGTGACGAAGGACCGCTCCATCATGAGGAACTTCGTCGGATCGGCCTGGTTCACCGCGAGCATCGAGGAAACCCCGGTGTCGGCGAACCCGGTGGCGGGCTTGGGCTCGGCGAAAAGCTTCTCCTGCGGGTACGCGTACTGCGCGAGCACGGGCCCGAAGCGGCTCTGCAGGGTGATCCGCGACAACGCACCCGACGTCGGCGTGGGCGGCGGCCCGTCCTGCAGCAGCGGGGCCTCGACCTCGCTGGCCAGCAACGTGCCGAACCCGGTGTAGGCGAGCCCTTCGAGAACGTAATTGCGGCGCGGACCGGCGTCCGGCGTCATCCGCTCGTTGGCAGGCAGCGGCAGGCCGCGGACGTAGTGCCCGTCGCGGGTGGCTTCGCGGATCGAGGGCTGGATCAGGTGCTGGTCGGCGAGCCGATCGCCTTCCTGCGACCAGACGTAATGCCCGGTCCAAGGGTCGACGCGCAGTTCCTCGGGGTCGATCGTCTGCTCGTTCTGGGGAGCGGCCGGGTCGTTCTTCGCGAGCGGCGGATACGGCGTGCCGTCCGGGCGCAGCAGCGGATGCGTGCCGGTGAAGGTGACCGGACCCACACCGTTGGCTCCGACGTCGAACTTCGCGGTGTAGAAGCGGGCCGGGTTGATCGCGGACCGGTCGTCGCTGATGAAGACGTAGCCGCCGGTGCGCGGATCGAAGTCGACGGACGACAATCCGCCGACCGTGGTGCCCTGGAACTGCAGGTTGTGCGGCACACGCTGCTCGCCGAGCAGCCGGACCGGCCGCTGCGCGGCAGCAGCGGCGGTCCCGGTTCCGGAGACGAGCAAGGACAAGGTGACGATCCCGGCGGCAGCCAGCAGCCGGTGTCGCGTGGACGAAGACATGGCCCGTAGCACAGCCGACGAGGGTATCCGGGACATGGCCGCGAGGTCACGCTTATCCTCAGAGGGTGTTCGCTATCGCGCTCGTTCCGATCGTCCTTGGTGTCGTCGTCGGCTGGGGTGGCTTCCTCGGCGTGCGCGGACGGCTGAGCAGGGCGAGCGGGGCCGGAGTCCGGACCGAAGCCTCGATGCGCAGCGAAGAGGCGTTCAAGCTCGCCAACCGGGTGGCCGGCATCCCGACCCTGGCCGGAGGCGCGGCCGCGGTCGTCTGCGGACTCGCCGGTCTCGCGATCCCCGCCACCGCGGGCCTGGTCGCCGCCGCGATCGTCGGACTGCTCGGCCTGCTGGTGATGGTCGTCGCCGGAGCCCGGATGGGCGCGCGAGCGGCCCTGACCGTGCCCGCCCCGTCGCAGGCCCCGGCCGGCTGCAGCGGCTGCGCGTGCGGCGCCGGCGGCTGCGGAGTGCTGCAGAAGTCCAGCGAGGCCTAGTTCCGCTGCAAATCGCCAGGATGGGTGGCCAGCAACGCGAGCGGCACCCCCTGGCGGCGCAGCACCTGACCCCACAGGTCACGGCTGGGCGGCGCGAGAATGTCGCTCGGCAACGCGGGGACGATCACCCAGTCCTCGCGCTCGATCTCGCCTGCGAGCTGCCCTGAATCCCACCCGGCATAGCCCGCGAACACGCGCACGCCCCGCACCTTCGGCACGAGCACCTCGGGATCGCTGTCCAGATCGACCAGCGCGACCGGCCCCCGGACGGCAACCACGCCCGGAACGCTCGAAGCGGTCTCCCCAGTCCGCAACGCGGCGAGACAAAGCGCGGTCTTCTTGTCGACCGGCCCGCCGACGAACACCGACTGCGGCTCCGCGACATGCGCGCCCCACCCCGGCAGGACGTCATTCACCGGAACATCGGACGGCCGGTTCAAGACCACCCCGAGCGTGCCCTCCGCCCGATGATCGATCACGAACACCACTGTCCGCTTGAAGTTCGGGTCGAACATCGTGGGTGCGGCGACCAGGAGCGTTCCCGGTTCAACCTCGGCGTCCGCTGGCACGCCACCCATGATCCCATCACCCGCCGAGGGAAATCCTCCCGGCACGGGAACACCAGCACCACCCGCCCCGTTGAGAACAATGAGCCGGCGCACTCGTGTCCCCCGGGCTCACTGAAGAACCGCCTTTGTGGAATACCGGTCCGGCCGGAGCCACACTGCGCCAAGCCGCCGAGAGGCGAAACGAGTGCGCCGGTGTTCTCGAGTCCTGTTCGGTGCTGCGCACCTTCCCCTTCCACCGGCGCCGTGTACCCGGGGGGCCGAGCCCCCCGGACCCCCGCGGTGCCTTTGGCTGCGGTTTTCGGGGTGGGCGGGGGCGGAGCCCCCTTTGTTTTGGCAACCGTTGCTGGTGGGGTTTGTTGCTTCCGGGGTGTGGCTAGGACCGTTCGGTGGTCGGCGAGCTGGCTCGGGCGAGGCGGCGGCTTTGCCGGTGGTGAGATGCCGTAGCTCGCTCCGGGGCTCCGCCTCGACTTGGACGGATGTGGGTGTGCTTTGTTGTCTCGGGCCGTTGCAGGCTGGGCAGGCCAGCTCGCCGCCCAATGACCTCTCCCACCAATGTGGGTGAGCCTTTGTTTCTGCGGGGCCGCTCCTGGCTGGACAACCTCGCCCCACCAATGTGGGTGGGGCTCTGTGCTTCGGGGCCGTTGGTGGCTGGGCATGCCAACTCGCCGCCCAGCGACCTCGCCCCACCAATGTGGGGGAGCCTCTGTGCTGTGGGTCCGCTGCTGGCTGGACAAGCCAGCTCGCCGCCTCGTGACCTGCCCAGCCAGTGTGGGTCGTCGTTGTTTCGGGGCGTTGGTGGCTCGCCGGGCCAACTCGCTGCCCGGCGATCTGATTCGGGCAGGTGCGGGTGTGGCTTTGTTGACTCGGGGCCGCTGCAGGCTTGCCGGGTCAACTTGCCGCCCGGCGATCGGGCTCGGGCGGACGTGGGTGGCTTGTTGCTCGGGGCTGCTGTTGGCTGGGCAGGCCAGCTCGCCGTCCGGCCGTCTGATTCGGGCAGGTGCGGGTGGGCTTTTGTTGCCTCGGGCCGCTGCGGGCTCGCTGGGCCAGCTCGTCGCCCGGCGATCTGGCTCGGGCGGGCCTGGGTGGCCTTTGTTGCTCGGGGCCGCTGCTGGCTGGACAAGCCAACTTGCTGCCAGCGATCTGACTCGCGCGGACGTGGGTGGCTTGTTGCTCGGGGCTGCTGTTGGCTGGGCAGGCCAGCTCGCCGTCCGGCGATCTGATTCGGGCAGGTGCGGGTGGGCCTTTGTTGCTTCGGGGCCGCTGCGAGCTTGCCGGGTCAACTTGCCGCCTGGCGATCTGGCTCGGACGGGCGTGGGTGGGCTTTGTTGCGGTCGGGGTGGCGTTGGCTCGCCGTTCAGCGGCTTGGGCCGAGTCAGGTTGGGTTTGGGCGTTGTTGCTTCGGGGGCGCTGTCGGCTGGGCTAGTTCGGTAGCCAGGGGCGACGCGCCGCGATCTGCCCTCAGCCAGCCCGACGTACTTGACTGTCGATTTGTCGTCTTTTTGGGGTTCTTAGATTGTCGGGGGTGGTCAGTAGGGTTGTGTGGTGCGGGTGGGGGAGTGGGTCGTTCGGGAGCCGTTGTTTCGGCGGTTGTTGTTTACGCGGTTCGCGGCTCAGTGGGGGGACGGGGTCTTTCGGGCTGGGCTCGCTGGGGCCGTCCTGTTCAATCCGGAGCGGGCTGCTGATCCGTTGGCCATTGCGGAGGGGTTCGCTGCTCTGCTGCTGCCGTATTCGCTGGTGGGGCCGTTTGCTGGGGCGTTGCTCGACCGGTGGGACCGGCGGCGGGTGCTGGTGTTCGCCAATCTGGTGCGGGCCGTGGCGATCTTGGCGTCCGTTGTTGCGGTGGGGGCCGGGGTCGGCGGGATCGGGTTGTTCTCGCTTGCGTTGCTTGCGGAGGGGATCAGCCGGTTCATTGGGTCCGGGCTGTCTGCTGCGTTGCCGCATGTAGTGGAGCCGTCGGCGGTGGTTTCGGCTAATGCGGTGGCGGCGACGCTCGGGTCGGCGATCGCGGTCGTCGGTGGCGGGTGTGCGATCGGGTTGCGGGCGGTATTCGGGACCGGGAATGTCGGGTCGGCGGAGACCACTGCGTTTGCCGCGGTCGGGGCGTTGGTGTCCGCCGTGCTCGCGCATCGGTTCGCGAAGGGTGTGCTCGGGCCGACGGTGGTTGACGAGCCGACTAATCCGGTGGTGGCGGTTGCGCGTGGGCTTGCTGATGGGGCTCGGCATGCGTGGCGGGCGCCTCGGGTTACGGCTGGGTTTGTCGCGTTGTTCGCGCATCGGGCGGCGTATGGGACTTCGTTGCTGCTCAGCGTGTTGCTGATGCGCAATTATTTCGCTGACGACGGGATCTTTCGCGCGGGACTGCCCGGGCTCGGGCAGATGGTCGCTTGCGCGGGAGCAGGAATTCTCGTCGCGGGGCTGGTGACGGCGCGGCTGATTCGGTCGCTTGGGCGGACGTGGGCGGTGCTCGGGTCGCTGCTCGTTTCGGCGGTCGCGCAGGCCGCGTTCGGGTTGCCGATGTTGCTGCCGTTGGCGTTGATCGCGTCGTTCCTGATCATGGGGACCGGCCAGGTCGTGAAGCTGTCCGTCGACTCGTCGGTGCAGCTGGATGTCGCGGACGAGGCTCGCGGGCGGGTCTTCGCGCTGTACGACACGCTGTTCAACATCACCCAGGTGGTGGCGGTTTCGCTCGCGGCGCTCTTCGTCAAGGACAACGGGTACTCGCCTGAGCTCATGGTGGTCGCGACCGCGCTCTACCTGCTCGGCGGCGGCGGATACCTGCTGGCCGGCCGGCGGCGCGGCGATTCGCTGCCGCAAACCGTTGAACCCAAACGGGGGTAGTAACTCACCGTTGGGCATTAGGGTGACTTGTGACCCGGTCGAGTTAATCTCGGCACGCGCAACCGACACGGGGGGCCACCGTGAGCACCATCGGCGACGACCGTGCCCGTCTCGACGCCGCGCCGGCTGTCCTGACCTCGCCCGACGGACTCGTCCGCGCGACCGCCGGGCCAGCCGGCACGCTCGGCAGGCTTGAGTTCGCGCCGGACGCCTTCGAGCGGACGACCCCCGCGCAGCTCGCGTCGACCGTCCAGGCACTCGTGCAGCACCTGGCCGACGCACCCGAACCGCAGCACAGCTCCTCGATGCCCGCCCCGCGGCCGACCCCGCGTCGCGTTCGTCCGCGCGGAACCGTTCCGCAGAACCGCCGTCGCGGGTCCTGATGTCGTCCGCTCCGGACGCAATGATTCACGTGGAACCAACGGGTACCGGTCAGCAGGTGCTCGTCGAGATCGGTCGGCTGATCAAGGCGCACCGGGCCGATCCGGACGCGCTGGCCGGCATCGGATTCGCCCAGCTCGGCGACCATTACGAGGTGCAGGCCCGCAACACCGTCGCCACCAGCGAGATGGTCCAGCGGCTCACCGACTTGCGCGCCGAGATGTACCAAGCGGGCCGCGGCACCTGGGTTCAGGCGCGCTACGTGCTCACCCCGGACGGCGCGTTCGACTTCGACTACTTCACCGACGACGAGCCCCCGTGGACGACGCCGCCCGATTCGTCCGCCTACCTCGCCGAACTCACCACCTTTCCCCGTGACGACGAGCACCTTCCCGACTGGTGGCGGCTGCACGTCGGCCTCCCGCTCGGCGTCGTCTTCCGGCACGCCACCGCCAGCACCGGCGAATCGTTGCCGGAGGAAGAGCTGCCGCTCGTGTTGCGGTACCTCGAACGCGAGGCCGAGGTCGGCGAGCGACACCGCACTGACGGAACCTGGATTTGGCCGGTCGAAGTGGCCGAGCGCTTGAGAGAACACGGCACAGCGCCCGAGCCCGAACTGCTCCAGCACATCCGTGACCTGGGCTTTCACCCGCCATACGTCGATCACCTGGTGCGCCGCACGGCGGAAGCCGACCTGGCCGGGGAACCCCGTCCGCGACCGACGCCGGACGACCTCCAGCGGACCGCGGGCGACGTCGCCGCGGAGCGGGAAACCAACCCCGACCCGGTCCTGTCCGACGCCGAACTCCTGACCCACCTCGAACACCGGCTCGACTCGTTCGGCGTGTGGGCCGACGTCCGCTGCCTCGGCGGGCGGGAAGCCGGGAAATGGAGCCTCTACCAGGTTAAAGCCGGTTGGGCGGTCGTCGCGCCGGACGGTCGGGAGCAGGTTTTCGCCCGCCTCGAAGACGCCGCGCACCACCTGCTCGGCGCACTCCTGCTGCATCCCGCCCGCGCGACCGGCGGCCGCGAAACCCCGCTGGAAACGGCGCGGGAGGTCGCCGACTGGCCGGTCCAGCCCGTGCCGGGTGACCCTCCCCTCACGCTGCTGCGGAACAAGAGACTCACTCGGTTGGCGGAAGGTACCGTCGTTCTGCGATTCGGCGAAGAACCCGGCAACCTGGTCCACCACCAGGCGGTACGGTTCGCGACGACGTCCCTGCCACTCGAACGGGAGCGCATGACCAGCACTTTTCGCCTCCGAAGATCACTCCACGTGATCACCGGGGTGACGGTGCCCTGGGCGAACCTTCCCGGCGGCGCGGTGGCGTACGTCTTGCCCAAGCCGATCGCGGAGCACGAGTCCGACGGAAGCCTGGAGAGGATCGAGTAGGTGGAAGCGGCGGAAGCGGTGGAGAAGGTCGGGAAGTGGTTGCGCGCCGTGCACGGCCCCGAGGTCTCCGGGCCGGGCGGCCTCCGGGTCGACCACGACCGCGTGCTGCGGGTCCCCGAAGGCTGGTCGATCCCCTACAACACTGTCGCGTTCCTCGACGACGGCCGTCCGGACAAAGAGCTGTTCCCCGCCCCGTCGGTGCTCGTGCGCGAGCCGGACGGCGAGCTGCGCCAGGCGCATCCGCATCCGGGCGGGCTCAGCACCCCGGTCGCTTATCCGGGACAGGAGAGCTGGCGCGAGGTCGTCGACCCGGAGTACGCGAAGGCCGGGCTGGGCGAACTCGGCGTGCCGCTGCCCGCGGTCGCCGGCTGGGTGAAGGTCGACAACGACGGCCACCAGACCGGTGACGAACGCGAGAACCCCGAGTACAAGGCCGGTCCGATCCGCCGCGGCTACCCGAAGCCGGAAAACCCGCTGGAAACCCTCCTCGCCTTCGCGAGCGTCGGCTGGCTGTCGCGCGAGCAGCTGCTGATCGGCCTGCTGCGCTGCGAAGTCTTCGTTCCGTTCGACCTCAAAACCGGCGCGACCGACCGGTTCTACTTCTCCGAGGAACGCAACGAGCTCCGCGTCTTCAGCTCGACGCGGCATCTGCCTGCCCGCGAGCACGCGTGGTGGCGAGTCGACTTGGCGACATTAGCCGAGTTCGAACACCCGCCGAACCTGGTGATCAACGGCGGTCCGGCGACCTTCGAGGACGTCGCCGGCGCCGAGCTGACCGCGATCGCGAAGCGGTTTCCCCGCCAGGAACCGCGGGTGGACGAGAACGGCCGCTGCCCGGAGATCGAAGAAGACCTGGAGAAATTCGCCGTCGAAACCGCCGCCCGGATCGGGCTGGAGAAGCCGGTCGACATCCCGAAGGCGGCCGCGGAACGTGCGCGGCGGCACGGGTTCGAGCTGACCGCCGACGAATGCCGCAAGACCGTCCTCGGCCGGTCGTGGCTGCGCCGGTTCGAACAGCCGGAGCCGAGCCGCTCGCGGCCGAACGACCTGCGCGCCAACGGTCTCGTGCCGTCCTGGGACAACGACGGCCGGATCGTCCCGAAGCTCGACACGTTCGGCAAATACCCCGAGATCAGCCTGGAGAACTTCCGTTACGGCTGGCAGCGGGTCGTCGGCGCGTGGGTCGGCTTCGCGCTCGGCGAGGCGCTCGGCTCGGCCGTCGACCGGATGCGGCTGGACGAGATCGTCTCGACCTACGGTCCGGACGGCGTCCGCGACCTGCCGCTCGCGTTCGACCAGCCGGGCCGGATCGGCTCGATGACGCAACGACTGCTGTTCCTGACCGAGGCCGTGATCCGCAGCCCGCACCGCGAACAGCCGGAGTCGCGCGACGTCGAAAAGCTGTTCCCGGGCGTGGTCCGCGGCGCGCTGGGCCGCTGGCTGCACACGCAGGGCGCGGCGATCCAGAACCCCGACGGTTTCCTCGTCAAGGTGCCCGAACTGCACGCCCGCCGCGCGATCGAGGACGCCGAGCTCAACGCGTACCACGCGCTGGTCACTGGCGATCCGCAAGCCGCGCCGATGTCGGGTCCGGCCGCGCTGCTCGGCGCGCTGCCCGCGGTGCTGACCGCGGCGGGTCCGGGCACCGGGTTCAGCGGCGGCATCGGCCAGGTCGTGCGCGATCTCGCCGGAGTGACGCACCAGCCGGACGACGTGGCCGCCGCGACCTACCTGGCGTGGGTGTTCGAGAAGGCGCTCACGAAGGATTCGTTCAGCTATCCGGTGTGGAATCTGTCCCGCGAGGTCCTCGAGGAACACGACGGCCCGGAGTGGGGGCCGGTGCGCGACCTGGTGGCCGAGGCGGTGCCGTTCTTCGGCGAGCACGGCCTGCCGGACCTGCGGATGCCGGAGCTGATCGGCGACGGGCACAGCACGCTGTCCGTCCTCGGCCGCTCGTTCGCCGCGTTGTCCGGCTTCGAGAACTACCCGGAACAGGCCATGCTGCGCGCGGTTAACCACTCCGGCCGCAGCGCGCTCACCGGCGCGTTGACCGGTGCGCTGCTTGGCGCTCGGGTGGGCGTTCCCGGGTTGCCCCGGAAGTGGGTCGAACAGCTTGAGCTGCATCACCTGATCGAACAGGTGGCGACCGACGCGCTGTGGCATTTCGACCGCCATTCGGCGCGGAACGCACTCGGCGACGCCTGGGTGCAGCGCTACCCACGGCACTGATCGGTCACCCGAGCAGGTATTTGTGGGCGCATATTCTCCCGTCTCCGGTGACCGATGGTCGGGTCGTGACACGGTCAGATAGGTTCGTTGCGGCTACACGGGGGACTTCGGGGAGGAACCAGACGTGCGGTACCGGGTGGAATCGGGAGAACGCCCAGACGGCCTGTACGCGACGCTCGACGATCGCACTTTCGCGGCACAACGCTCGACCACCGACGGCACGCTGCTGCTGACCGTCGTCGGCGACGAGGAAGCGCCGGAAGGGTTCGACCGCGAGCACGAGGGGAAGCCGGCGCGAGTCGTGCTCGCGAACGAGGTGCCCGCGACATTCGATCTGCGCACCTACGTCGAATACGACGACGAACTGTTCGAGGTCGCGCCAGGCGACCAGCCGAACCTGACCCTGCGCTGGACGCGGCACGATCCGGTGCGCGCCGCGCAGCTCGGGCTCACCGATTTCTCGGTGACCGTCCCGGGCAAGCAGCTCACCGGGCTCTGGCTGACCCGGCACGACTACGGCGAGCCGAAGGCCGAGACCGAGGGCGGCGACCAGACCCGCATCTTGCGGGGGATCGGCCGCACGCTGCGCCAAGTACCCGGCGGGTGGACGCGGGTGGCGGCGCAGTTCCGGCAGGTCGGCGACTACTCCGAGCTGGAAGTCCGCGCGGTCGGCGACGAGAACGGCCCGGTTTCGGTCGCGCTGCCCGGCACGCCGCAGCTGAGCACGCTGTTCTCCCAGCTGCGCGCCGCGATGTACCAGCCGGAGACCGGCACCTGGTTCCAAGGCACCTTCACGCTCGACGCCGACTCGCAGTTCGATTTCGACTTCGACGCCGACCAGGAGCCGGACTGGCGGCTGCCGCCCAACGACGGCGGCGAGCCGGCCCGCGAGTCCTATCTCGTGGAGCTGACCCGTTTCCCACGCCCGGACAAGCACCTGCCGGACTGGCTCGGCGCGAAAGCCGGGCTGCCGCTGACCGTCGGGTTCCGCCAGGCGCGGCCGGTCGACGCGCACAACGAGGGCGAGCGCCCCGTGGTGAACCGCCCGCCGGTGCCGCCGGACCAGGTCCGCGGCGTCCTCGACTACCTGTTCCGCTCGCCCGTCGTGCTGCACCGGCCCGTGCCGCAGCCGGACATCTTCGCGCCCGGCGCGCCGCCGGACGTACCGCAGGCCTTCCACACCGACGGCACCTGGATCTGGCCCGCCGCCGTACCGCACTACCTTCGCAAATACGGTGTTCCGCCGGAGCCGGAGCTGGTCGAGCACATCCGCGCCGCCGGGTTCCGCCCGCCGATCGTGCGCGACCTGGTACGCGCGACCGCCGAAGCCGACGTGCTCGGCAAACCGCGCCCGGGCCGTACCGAGGCCGACATCCCGGACGACAGCTCGCTCGCCCGCGCGGTCCGCGGCGAGCCGACCCTTGGCCTGCGCAGTGCCGAAACGCTGTCGCTGTTGCAGCAGCGGCTCGTCGAACACGGCGTGCCGTCGTCGGCGTACCGGATCGGCGCGAACGAGGTGCCCGCCGAAGGCGTGTGGACGTTGCGCCGCGCGGAAAACGGCTGGGAGGTGTCGCGTCCGCCCGCAGTGGAGCCGGTCGCGTTCGCCAACCTCGCCGACGCGGCCCGGTTCCTCCTCGGCACGCTGCTGATGCTGCCGCCGCAGGCCCCGGACGAATCCGATCAGCCCGCGGACTGGCCGATCCTGCCGATGCGCGGCGAGCCGCCGTTGTCGTTCTTCCGCGGCAAGCGGATCGTCGTGCTGCCCGCCGGAACCACGGTGGTCCGCTTCGGCCCCGAGACCGGGAACCTGGTCCACGCGAATTCGGTGCGGTTCCTGGAAACCTCGCTGACGCCGGACCGCGAACGCGACCGGCACGAGTACCGCGTGCAGCGCACTATCCGGGTGCTGACCGGCGTCACCGCGCCGTGGGCGCAACAGCCCGGCGGGGCCACCGCGTACCTGCTGCCGCGCCCGATCGCGCAGCACCTCGAGCAGGGCGCGCTATCCCGGCTGTGAAGCCGTGATCAGGACGGCGGGCGACCACCAGTAGTCCGCGAGCGGTTCCACCGTCACGTCGGCGAACCCGGCGGCCTCGAGCTGCCGGGTCCACTGCGCGGCCGGATGTTCCCAGTTCGTCCGTGCCGTCCCGGCAGCGACGCCGAGCAGCACCGGCAGCAGAAATCCTTGTGCCACCAGGGAAGCCTGCTCGCCGTATTCGGCGACGCCGCGTTCGTACCGGCGCACGAGCGACTCCAGGTCAGCAGTGTCCGGCACGTCGAATTCGGCCAGCACCAACCGTTCCGTCCGCGCTCGCAACGCACTCAGCACCTCAGCGCGGACGGAGGGCTCGATCGACTGCAGCGCGAACGTCGACTGCGTGAGGTTCCACGTGGAACCATCCGCGGCGAGAAAGTCCTGCGCGGTCAACGAAAACCGGCGCGCACCAGGCACTTCGACGTCCGCGAGCAGCGCATCGGACGGCTCCACCAGGTCGATCCGCTCCGGCCGGAACGAGGCCCGCGCCAACGCCGGTTCGATCGCCAACCCGTCGCCGCACCCGAGATCCAGCAACGCGGCCGGACGCCAGGAGTCGTACCGCGCAGCCAGTTCTTCGCTCAACCGCCGGTACAACTCGACGTTGCCGCCACCGCGGATGAACGCCGTGAACGCGGCCGGCTGGTCGTACACCGGACCGCTCGGACCCGCCGCGAGATACGTCGCCAGCTCGGCGCCCAACGGCGTTCCAGCCTCTGCGGCAAGCGCACCCGCCCGCTCGACCTCGCCGTCCCGGTACGCCGCCAGCGCACCCGCCACCCCGCTCACAGCGGCACCCACAACGTCACCCTCGTTCCGCTCCCCGGACTCGATTCGACCAGCGAGGTCCCGCCGACCTCGGACAGCCGCGCGGTGATCGACTCGCTGATGCCGAACCCGGCCGGCCGGTCTGCCGGACTGAACCCGGTGCCGTGATCCCGCGTGATCACCGCGATCCCGCCGTTGCGTTCTTCCACGCGTACCACGACCTTGTCCGTCTCCGCGTGCTTCATCGTGTTCCGCATGGCTTCCCGCACCGCGTCGCGGATCGCGATCTGCCGGACCTCGGACAGCGTGTCGTCGTCCAGCTCGGCGATCACCAGCTGCGCGCGCAGCCCGTCCCGCGCCATCTCCGCGGCCAGCGCCGCGAGCTTCTCGCCGAGCGGCCGCGCGCCCTCCTCGGCCCGCTGCGCGGCGGCGGTCTCGATCGTCTGCCGCAGTTCGATCGCCTGCGCCCGGGCCAGCCGCTGCACCTCGACCAGCCGCTGATCCGAATCGCCCGGACCGCCGAGCGCGATCGCCTCCAGCGTCTGCAGCACCGTGTCGTGCAGCATCCGGTGCTGCCGCGCGCGTTCGGCGAGCCGTCCGTTGCGAATGCCGTACGCCAGCGCCAGCCGGATCCCGAGGCCGAGCAGGATCAGCGCGCCGACCGCGGTGAACAGGACGCCGAACATCGTCGGGTACAGCGACGCGGCCTGCGCGAAATCGAAGGTGCCGTGGTTGAGCAGATCCGACAGCAGCCGCACCGGCAGGCTGAGCGCCGCCAGCCCGATCCCGGACGGGATGCCGACGGCGAGGGTGAGCAGGGCGACGCTGCCGAGCAGGTGCTTGTCCGCGACGCCGACCGCGTCGTGGAATACCGCGGGCGACACCGTCGCGCCGATGAACAGCTCGAACGCGAGCGTGGCGACGAGGTCGATCAGCAGCAACCGGCCCGCGAGATCACTGCGGAACGGGGCCCGGCGCATCATCCAGAACAGGCCGAACGCGCTCAGCGCCACCGAGCACACCGCGACGATCGCGACCGACGCCAGCCCGGCCGACCCGTGCCTGACCGCGTACGACCCGAATGTCGCGGGCACCATCAGCAGCCGGTAGACCAGCGGAACCAGCACCACGTACCGAGCCGCGCGCAGCAGCAGCCCGTCGCGCTGCCGCTCGTCGACCGGACCGGCCATCCGCGAGATCCGCTGCAACGCGCGCACCGGGGTCGGATCGCCGATCTCATCGGTCAGCCCGGTCGTCGCCGTGGCCAGCGCCGGCGTGCCGCGCCGCAGCAGCATGACGAGAAAGCTGGCTCCGCGCCGGTCCCCGTCCTGCTGCCGCGTCATCGATCCCCCCGGTTCGGTTCGAGACAGGGAGTATCTCGGCTGGCCGAGCGATGATCCAGAGGCCAAAGGGGGATCGTGGCTGTAATTTGGCGTCGGCTCCGCCGCCGCGGCGGGATCGCCTTTAAGTCGGCGTGTGGAGGGGCAGCGCACCCGGCCCGGGGGCCGTGCACACTGCCCCTCCACACGCCGACGCGATCCCGCGGTTCGGTTCAGTTCGGCGGCTGGTCCGAGCCGAGGCCCTCGGCCGCCGCCCACTTCTTCAGCTCGGCGACCGCCTCGTCGTGCTCCAGCGGACCGCGGTCCAGCCGCAGCTCCTTGAGGAACTTCCAGGCCTGCCCGACCTGCGGGCCCGGCGGGAGGCCGAGCAGCCGCATGATCTCGTTGCCGTCGAGGTCCGGCCGGACCCGGTCGAGGTCCTCCTGCTCCTTGATCCGCGCGATGCGGGCCTCGAGATCGTCGTAGGTCGCCTGCAGCGCGGCCGCCTTGCGCTTGTTGCGCGTGGTCGAATCGGCGCGGACGAGCTTGTGCAGCCGGGTCAGCAGGTCGCCGGCGTCGGTGACGTAGCGGCGGACCGCCGAATCGGTCCACTCGCCGCCGCCGTACCCGTGAAACCGCAGGTGGAGGAACACGAGCTGGGAGACCTGCTCGATGATCTCCTTCGAGTACTTCAGCGCCCGCAAACGTTTGCGGGCCATCCGCGCGCCGACCACCTCGTGGTGGTGGAAGCTCACGCCGCCGCCCTGGGTGAACTCGCGGGTGGCCGGTTTGCCGATGTCGTGCAGCAGCGCGGCCAACCGCAGCACGAGGTCCGGCTCGCTGGTCGGTTCGTGCGATTTCTCCAGCTCGATCGCCTGCGCGAGCACGGTCAGCGAATGCTGGTAGACGTCCTTGTGCTGGTGGTGCTCGTCGATCGCCAGCCGCATGCCGGGCAATTCGGGCAGCACCCGGTCGGCCAGTCCGGTGTCGACCAGCAGCTCAAGGCCCGGCCGCGGGTCGGGGGCCAGCATCAGCTTCGACAGCTCGGTCTGGACCCGTTCGGCGGTGATCCGGTCGATCTCCTCGGCCATCGACGTCATCGCCTCGACCACGCGCGGCGACGCAGTAAAGCCGAGCTGCGCGGAGAAGCGGGCCGCGCGCATCATCCGCAGCGGGTCGTCGGCGAACGACTCCTGCGGCAGCGCCGGGGTGTCGAGCACCTTCAGCCGGAGCGCGTCCATGCCGTCGTGCGGGTCGATGAACGTCTTCCCGACCAGGTCGATCGCCATTGCGTTGACGGTGAAGTCGCGGCGGAGCAGGTCGCCCTCGATGGTGTCGCCGAAGGTGACCTCGGGGTTGCGGCCGACGCGGTCGTAGCTGTCCGCGCGGAACGTGGTGATCTCCAGCGTCGTGCCGTTCTTGGTGACGCCGACGGTGCCGAACGCGATGCCGACGTCCCAGACCGCGTCACCCCACTCGCTCACGATCTGCAGCACCCGGTCCGGGCGTGCGTCGGTGGTGAAGTCGAGGTCGTTGGACAGCCTGCCGAGCAGCGCGTCGCGCACGCTGCCACCGACCAGGTACAAGCTGTGGCCGGCGCGGGCGAAGCGCTCGGCCAGCTCGTCGGCCAACGGGGACACTCGCATCAGTTCCGTCACCGCGTTCTGCTGGGCGACCAGGTTGTTCACTCGAATCCCACCACGAAAATGACGCCGCCACCGCGGACGCCGCCGGACACGGACACGGAGAGCCAGAGTACCCGGGCGACCGTTTGCTCTAGCATCGCAGCATGTCTGGATCCGCCGGTCGCGCCGGGCCGCCGACGCCGCGCCGGCGGCGACGGCGCCACCGCGGCAGGCGGCTGACCACGGTCGACGAGACCTCGGCTGGCGGACTGGTCGTCGACCCGGAGCGCGAACACGCGGTGCTGATCGGGCGGCTCGACCGACACGGCAGACTGCTGTGGTCGCTGCCGAAGGGCCACATCGAGGACGGGGAGACGGTGGAGCAGACCGCGGTGCGCGAGGTGAAGGAGGAAACCGGCATCTCCGCGCGCGTGCTGCACCCGCTTGGCGCCATCGATTACTGGTTCGTCGCGCAGCAGCGCCGGGTGCACAAGACCGTGCACCATTTCCTGCTCGAAGCCACCGGTGGCGAACTGTCGGACGAGGACGTCGAGGTGACCGAGGTCGCCTGGGTTCCGCTGGCCGAGCTGGAGACCACCCTCGCCTACGCGGACGAGCGCAAGCTGGTTCGCGGGGCAGCAGAACTTTTCGCGCCCGACGAGCGCGGCTGAGAGGGAGCACCCGAGTGAAGCGGCCCGCCGCCTTCTTGCTGTCTTTGCTGATCGTCGCCGCCACCGCGTTGTTCGGTGCGCCGGCGGGCGCGCAGGAGAATCCGTCTCCGGAACCGGCCCGGCTGCGGCTCGACCTCGGCCAGTTGACCCCGCGCGTGATTTCCAGCGCGGACCAGGCGATCACGGTGGCCGGGACGGTCACCAACACCGGATCCCGCCGGATCGTCAAGCCGATGGCCCGGCTGCAGATCGGCGAACGCCTCGCCAGCCCGCGCGCGATGGACTCGGTGCTCGCCGGGACCCCGGTGCAGGACACCCCGCTGACCGAGTTCACCACGCTCGCCGAGGACCTGGAGCCTGGTCAGAGCGCCCGGCTGAACATCACCGTGCCGCTCACCGGGCCGCGCGGCGCTGGCCTCCGGCCGGGCGTGTACCCGCTGCTGGTGAACGTGAACGGCACCCCGGAGTACGGCGGCCCGGCCCGGCTCGCCGCGGTGAGCTTGCTCATGCCGGTGCTGTCGACGCCGGGCCACGCGAACAACCAGGCGACGCAGCGGCATTCGAAACTGGCCGTGCTGTGGCCGATCACCGACAGCACCCCGCACATCCAGTCCGCCCCGTTCGGCGTGCCGATGACGCTGACCGACGATTCGCTCGCCGACCAGCTGAGCCCCGGCGGACGGCTGTATTCGCTGGTCTCGGCGGCGCGAGCGGCGCAGGAGACGAATCCGAAGATCGGCGGCTCGCTCTGCTTCGCGCTCGATCCGGACCTGCTGCGCACCGTGGACGCGATGAAGAACGGCTACCGGGTCAGCGGCGGGGCGGCGGGCAAGGGCGCGGACGCCGCGTCGAACTGGCTGGCGGCGCTGCGTGCGCTGGTCACCGGCCGGTGCGTGATCCCGCTGCCGTTCGCCGACGCCGACCTCACCACGCTGGGCAAGATCCGCGGCGCCGACGGCAACCCGGACACCGGCCTCATGACCACGGCGCTGAACGGCACCGCCACGATCCGCCAGGTGCTCGGCGTCGAGTCGAAGAGCGGCGTGCTGTGGCCGGGCGGCACGCCGGACGACAAGGCGCTGTCGGCGATTTCGTCGGGCGGCTTCCAGACCGTGCTCACCGACAGCGGCAAGCTGCGGGCGGGCGGTGACGACGAGACCGTCACCGGCGCGGCGACCCTGTCCGACGGCCTGCGCGCGCAGCCGACCAACTCGATGGCCACCGCGGGTCTCACCGGATTCACGCCGAGCCCGCAGGCGCCGACCACCTACAGCGGAGCGTCGCAGCGCGCGGTCTCCACGCAGAACGGTCTCGCCGCGGTCGCGTTCGAAGCCGGGCTCGGCCGCACCGAAGGAACCACCGGCGGGCCGCTGCTCATCGCGCCGCCGCGGCGCTGGGACGCCACCACCGACGAGCTGAACGCCTTCCTGTCCGGGCTCGGCAAGCTCACCACCGCGGGCGTGACGGCCGGTTCGACGCTCGACGACCTGCTGGGCACCGCGCCGGAAGGCAGCGCTTCGCTGGCCGCGGACACCCGTTCGGACGGCGGCGCGGCGGTCGCCGGCCAGCTGTCCGGCCTCGACCAGGACGCCACCGGCCTGGTCTCGGCGATGCAGGTCGACCAGCGGAACCAGGTCGAACCGAAGGCCGTCGTCGGTCCGGTGCGCGACGCGCTGGTCCGCGGCAGCTCGACCGCGTTCGGCCCGTCGGCGGTGGCGTCCGCCTCGGCGAACGCCACCGCGGAACTCGCCGCGATCCGCGACCAGGTGACCGTCGAACAGCCGAAGCAAACGTTTGCGCTCGCGTCCGGGTCCTCGCCGCTGCCGGTGTACGTGCACAACGACCTGCCGGTCGGCGTCACCGCGCAGATCGTGCTCCGGAACAACATGGGCGTCCGGCCGGAACAAGCGGGCAAGAACCTGCTTTTCCCGGCGAAGGGCGGGCAGACCAAGTACGTGCAGATCGAGGCGCTGCGGGCCGGCCGCCTGTCGGTCGATGTGTCCTTGACCACCCCATCGGGCACGGATCTCGGCGCGACCGCGCGGTTCGAGCTGACCTCGACCGAATACGGCCCGATCACCATCATCGTCACCGTCGTCGCTGGTTGCGCGCTGCTTCTGCTGGCGTCCCGGCGGATCTACCGGCGGATCAAGGAAAGCCGCGGCGGCACGCCCTGACAGGCCAAGGGGCCGGGTGCTCGCGCCCGTTCCCGATTACCCTGAGTCCGCGCTGCCACAATGGCAGGGGCAAGGGGACCGCCGAGGATTGGGCACGCGTTGGACAAAGAGCCGGGTCAACCACCCGAGCGTGCGGGTCGTCCTCGGCGGGACGGCGCGGCGCCGAGGCGGAGCGACCAGCCTCGCCGCGCGGTGCGGGACGCCCGTCGCCAGCCGCCCCCTCCGCCGCCGCCCGCCGACCGCAGGCAGCCGCCGCCCAACGGCACCCGCCGGATGCCGTTGCCCGACGAACGTCCGCCCGCCGACCGGGCGCCTTCCGACCGGGCCCAGCCGCGCCGGATCGATCCGCGCCGCGGCGACCCCCGTGAGCCCCGCGAACCTCGTGAACCCCGCGACCCCCGGGACCGCACGCCGCGCCGGGTCCCGCCGCCGCCTCCGAACGGCCAGCGTCCGGCCCCGACCAGGGCCGCCATGCCGCCGGTGCGCAGGCCGCCCCCGCCGAGGCAGTCCGGGCCGCCGTCCGGCCCGCAGCAGCTCCCGCCGTCGGGTCCGCAGCCGATCCCGCCGAACCAGCCGCCGAACCGCGGCCAGCTCCCGCAGCCGACCCCGCCGCCCGCGAACGTGCCGGGCCCGCAGCCGCCGGTGCACCGCGGCCGCGGCCCGCGTCCCGGCACGCCGATCCGGCCGTGGCAGGAAGAGGCGATGCGGGACCCGGACGCCACCCGGTTCATCCCGCGCACCGCGGGCGTTCCGCTGGCGGCCCCGTCGCGCTGGCCGACCGCCGACCCGGACGTGCTGCGCCCGTACGACGCGCTGGCCACCCAGGTCATGCCGCGGATCAAGGACGCGCCGCTCGCGCGTCCGGCCGAGGCGCCCGAGCAGCCGAAGGACGAGGGTCCTTCGGTCGCGAAGGAATCCGGCCGGATGGCGATCGCGTCGCTGATCAGCCGGATCACCGGGTTCCTGTGGAAGGTGCTGCTGGTCGCGGCGATCGGCAACGGGATCGCGACCGACTCGTTCAACGTCGCGAACACGATGCCGAACATCATCTTCGAGCTGCTGCTCGGCGGCGTGCTCACCAGCGTGGTGGTGCCGCTGCTGGTGCGTTCGCAAGACGACCCGGACCACGGCCAGGCCTACGCGCAACGGCTGCTGACCACCGGCGTCACCGTGCTGTTCATCGGCACGGTGATCGCGGTGATCGCGGCGCCGGCGTTCACGTCGCTGTACATCGATTCGTCCGGCAACGCGAGCGCGGGCCTGACCACCGCGTTCGCCTATCTGCTGCTGCCGGAGATCTTCTTCTACGGCGTGTTCGCGCTGGTCTCGGCGATGCTGAACGCCAAGCACGTGTTCGGTCCGACCGCGTGGGCCCCGGTGATCAACAACCTGGTGGTCATCTTCACCATCCTCGTGGTGTGGCTGATGCCCGGTTCGATCGACACCGGCAATCCGTCGCTCACCGATCCGAAGGTGCTCACGCTCGGTCTCGGCGTCACCGGCGGCATCGCCGCGCAGGCGCTCATGCTGATCCCGCCGCTGCTGCGGTCGGGCTTCCGCCCGCGCTGGCGCTGGGGCCTGGACAGCCGGATGAAGGAGTTCGGCGGGCTGGCCCTGTGGGTCGTCGGCTACGTCGCGGTCAGCCAGGTCGGCCTCACGATCACCACTCGCGTGCTCACCAAGGGCACCTCGGGCGGCGTCACCGCCTACAACTACGCGTGGCTGCTGTTCCAGCTGCCCTACGGCGTGCTCGGCGTCTCGCTGCTGACCGCGATCATGCCGCGAATGAGCCGCGCCGCCGCCGACGGCGACACGAAGAAGCTGGTCAGCGACCTGTCGTATGCCTCGCGGATCTCGACGGTGACCCTCGTCCCGATCTCCGCGGTGATGACGATCGTCGGCTCGTCGATGGGTGTCGCGCTGTTCGCGCTGGGCAAGGGCTCGCTGGAAGGCGCCGAGCGAATGGGCCAGGCGCTGGCGATCACGGCGTTCGCGCTGCTGCCGTACGCGCTGGTGATGCTCCAGATGCGGGTGTTCTACGCGATGAAGGACGCCCGCACGCCGACGTTGATCATGATCGTGATGACCGTGGTCAAGGTGCCGCTGCTGTTCCTGTGCCCGGTGCTGTTGAACCCGGAGAACGTCGTGCTCGGCGTGATGATGGTGAACGCGCTGACCTACGTGATCGGCGCGATGCTCGGCCAGGTGTGGCTGTGGGTGACGCTCGGCAACCTGCGCAGCAAGCGGGTGATCGGGGTGATCCTGTTCACGGTCGTGGCGAGCGTCCTCGGGGTCGGCGCGGCGTGGGTCGTCGGGCTGATCGTGCCCTCGTCCCTCGGCCCGGTTCTGCACGCCTGGATCAAGCTCGTCCTGCAGGGACTCGTCGGGATCGTGGTCTCGTTCGGGGTGCTCATGGCGCTGAAGGTCGAGGAGCTGAAGCCCGTAACATCGAGATTCACCCGATTGATCAAGCGCGGGTAACGATTGATTCACGACTCACGACGCTTCTACGGCTGATGATCCGGGTACCCTCGGTGCCGGGAGCGAAGCGGGAGAGAGCGTGGACACGAGACGAAGCGAGCAGGCGGGGGACGCCGCGGGCATTCGCGCCCGGGGCGGATCGCTCGCGCCCGGACGCGTCGTAGGGGACGGCCGGTATCGCCTGCTTGCCCAGTTCGGGGTAGACGAGCGGGCCGCCGCGCACCTCTGGCGCGCGCGGGACGGGCAGCTCAAACGGGACGTCGCACTGACGCTGCTGGTCGGCGATCCGGCCGATCCGGAGGCGGCGCGGCAGGCGAGGCGCACCCTCGAACGGGCCGCGCACGCGTCGAAGTTCGGGCACGGCGGCGTCGCGCGGGTGCTGGACGTGCTCAGCCTCGGCAGCGGGGTCACCTCCAGCGAGGGGCTGCTCGGCGTCGTGGTGGCGGAGTGGACCAAGGGCAGCGACTTGGTGGACCTGGTCGCGCAGCGCCCGGTGGCCCCCGCCGCGGCCGCGCGGATGGTGCAGGCGCTCGCCGAAGCGGTCGACCACGCCCACCAGAACGGTCTCGTCCTCGGCCTCGACCACCCGCAGCGGCTGCGGCTCACGCCGGGCGGCGCGCTCAAGCTCGCCTTCCCCGGCCCGCTGCCCGAAGCCACTCTCCGCGACGACGTCAAGGCGCTCGGCGCGGTGCTGTATCTGCTGCTCACCGGACGCTGGGCGCTGCCGGGCGGACCGCCCGCGATCCCCGCGGCCCCGCTCACGCCGCAGGGGCACGTGGTGCCGCCGCGGTCGCTGGTGCCGGCGGTGCCGCCGGAGCTGTCCTCGCTGGCCGTGCGCACGATCGAGGACGGCGGCAGCGGCGGGATCCGCACCAGCTCGGCCATTCTGCGCGTGCTCGGCCAGGTCGCCGAGCAGGAGGAACGCACCCAGCTGATCAACGCGGTCGGCAAGGACGATCCGGCGGCGGAGACCGACGGCACGATCTGGACCACGAAGAAGCCGGTGAAGGACGTCGCGCGGCGGCGGAAGCTGGCTTTCGGCGTCACCGTGCTCGTGGTCGCGACCGTGGTCATCCTCGCGTGGGGCGGGCTGATGCTGATCAACCTGTTCCAGGGCGACGGCAAGCCGACCGGTCCCACGATCAACGTCGCGGCCCCGCCGAGCAGTGCTCCGGCGAAACCCGGCAACCCGGCGCCACCGCCGGGCAACCAGCCGCCCGCGGCGCCGAAGATCGGCGACCCGGTGGCCCCGAAGTCGGCGACGCTCTACAACCCGCAGGGCTCCGGCGACAACGCGGGCCGGGCGAAGAACACGATCGACGGCGACCCGGGCACGGTCTGGAAGACCGACCAGTACCAGCAGCAGCTGCCCGCGCTGAAGCCCGGCGTCGGCATCGCGGTCTCGTTCGACAACCCGGTGAACCTCGCGCAGGTGAAGATCAGCGCGGACAGCCCGGGCACGAAGGTCGAGATCCGGTCGGCGGACAGCAAGAATCCGCAGCTCGACGACACGAAGGTGGTCGGGAGCGGCGACCTGAACGGGCCGGACACCACGATCACCCTGCAGCAGCCGACGCAAAGCCAGTACTTCATCGTCTGGATCACCCAGCTGGGCGACAACGGCGGCGACGGCTTCCTGAGCCAGATCGGAGAGCTGAGCTTCCTGCCTGCGGCGTGAGCTGCGAGCACGACTCAGTAGGCTCTGCCGGGTGACGGCTGCAGCTCCCACGGATGCGGATCTGATCGCGGCGCACGCCGCGGGCGATCCGCATGCGTTCAGTGAACTGGTCCGGCGGCATCGAGACCGCATGTGGGCGGTAGCGCTGCGCACGCTGCGCGATCCGGAAGAGGCGGCGGACGCGCTGCAGGAGGCGTTCATCTCGGCCTTCCGCGCGGCGGGCAAGTTCCGCGCGGAGTCGCAGGTCACGACCTGGCTGCACCGGATCGTGGTGAACGCGTGCCTCGACCGGATCCGGCGGAAGCAGGCCCGGCCGACCGTGCCGCTGCCCGAGACCGGCGAGTACAACGAACCGGCCGCGCCCGGCGACTCGATGGCCGAGAAGGAGACCAGCCTGCTGGTCCGCAAAGCGCTCGACGAGCTGCCCGAAGACCAGCGCGCGCCGATCCTGCTCGTCGACGTCGAGGGCTATTCGGTGGCCGAGACGGCGAAGATGCTCGGCATCGCCGAGGGCACGGTCAAGAGCCGGTGCGCGCGCGGGCGGGGAAAACTCGCGAAGGTTCTCGGGCATCTGCGGAACCCGGACGGGGGTGGCGACGTCCCAACTAACGAAAGCAAACGCAAGCACGCCACTTCGGAGGGGTCCCGGAGTGCCGGGCGAGCCCAGCGCTCGCCGGGGAACGGGGAGGGACGATGACGGACGAGAGCCGGGGGGCAGGCGGAACCATCGGGCCGCCCTGGTCTGTCGACCTGCTCGCCGACCTCCACGCCGGGGTCCTCGACGACCAGGAGGCAGCGCAACTGTGGCCGCGGGTGAACGCGGATCCGGAGGCGCGCGCGATCATCGAGGCCCTGGAGGCGACCACCGCCGACCTGTCCGCGCTCGCCGCGGAACCGGCGCCGCCGATGCCCGCCGAGTTCGCGGCGAGGCTCGACGCCGCGCTCGCCGCGGAGTCGGCGGCCCGGCAGGAGGCGACGTTTCCGGCGGCCGCACCGGAGCCCGCTGAACAGGCGGTCGCGCCGGTGGTGGACCTGTCGGCGGCGCGGAAACGGCGGAACCGGCAGCTCGGCTGGGGCGCCGGGATCCTGACCGCCGCCGCGGCCGCCGCGGTAGCGATCACGCTGACCGTTCCCGGTGCGACCAAGACCAATACGTCCGGCGTCGCCGCGCCCGCGCCGTCTTCGGCAAGCGGCCCGTCCGTCGGCAGCGACGGCAGCGGTGCGGAAGCGCTGCTGGGCGGCGGTCTCGGCGTGCGGAACTACGGTCCGCTGCAGGACTCGAAACGCTTCGACGCGTGCGTCGCCGCGGCCGGCCTGGACCCGGCGGTGCGGCCGGAGGGCGTGCGGCCGGTGACCGTCGAGGGCAAGCCGGGCGTGGTGGCGATTTACACCACCGGCAAGCTCGCGCAGTTCCGGCTGGTCGCGTTCGGCGCGGACTGCGGCCCGGGGAACCCGGACAAGCTGTTCGACAAGGTGGTCGGCAAGAAGTAGCGGGCAGGACGTAGCGGGCGTCACCGCCGGGAACACCTCCACCTACGATCGTGTTGAGCCTGGAGCACAGGTCATGACGAGCGGAGGGTTGACGGGTGGCTGCCGAGGAAATCAGGAACCTGATCGTCGTCGGGTCGGGTCCTGCCGGTTACACCGCAGCGGTCTACGCGGCGCGCGCACAGCTCGAACCGCTGGTGTTTGAGGGCACGCAGTTCGGCGGCGCGCTGATGACGACCACCGAGGTCGAGAACTTCCCGGGCTTCCGCGACGGGATCCAGGGTCCGGACCTGATGGAGGAGATGCGCAAGCAGGCCGAACGGTTCGGTGCGGAGCTGCGCGCGGAGGACGTCGAGTCGCTTGAGCTGACCGGCGACGTGAAGTACGTCGTCGCGAACGGCAAGCGCTACGCCGCCCGCGCCGTCGTGCTGGCCATGGGCGCCGCCGCGCGGTACCTGAAGGTGCCGGGCGAGCAGGAGCTGCTCGGCCGCGGCGTGTCCGCCTGTGCGACCTGTGACGGTTTCTTCTTCCGCGACCACGACATCGCGGTGGCCGGCGGCGGCGACTCGGCGATGGAGGAGGCGACCTTCCTGACGAAGTTCGCCAAGTCCGTCACGATCGTGCACCGCCGCGACGAGTTCCGGGCGTCGAAGATCATGCTCGAGCGCGCTCGTGCGAACGACAAGATCAAGTGGCAGCTGAACTCGCAGATCACCGGCGTCGAAGGAGACGGGACCGTGTCCGGCCTGAAGGTGCGCGACACGCAGTCCGGCGAGGAGAAGACGCTCGACGTGACCGGGTTCTTCGTCGCGATCGGCCACGATCCGCGCAGCGAGCTGGTGCGCGGTCAGGTGGACGTGGACGAGGACGGCTACGTGCTCACGCAGGGCCGCACGTCGTACACGAACCTGCCCGGGGTGTTCGCCGCCGGCGACCTCGTGGACCGCACGTACCGGCAGGCGATCACCGCGGCCGGTTCCGGCTGCAGCGCGGCGATCGACGCGGAACGATGGCTCGCGGAGCACGGCGAGGCCGAGGCGAACGAAGCACCGGAACTGGTCGGCGGCGGCTACGGCGCCGGCGAGCACTGACTTTCCCACCGAGTTGAAGGAGCAAGCGATGTCCGAACCCGTGAAGGTGACCGACAAGTCGTTCGTGGACGACGTCCTGACCAGCGAGAAGCCCGTTCTCGTCGACTTCTGGGCGACCTGGTGCGGGCCGTGCAAGATGGTCGCCCCGGTGCTCGAGGAGATCGCGAAGGAAAACGGCGACAAGATCACCGTCGCGAAGCTCGACATCGACGAGAACCCGAACACGGCGCGTGACTACCAGGTGATGTCGATTCCGACGCTGATCCTGTTCCAGGGCGGCAAGCCGGTGAAGCAGATCGTGGGCGCGAAGCCGAAGGCCGCGCTGCTGTCCGATCTCGCCGACGTGCTCTGAGCGGTCCACCTGCTGAGAACCCGGGCCAGCGGCTATCGACTCGCCGGTCCGGGTTCTCGCACGTTCGGGAACCACCCGCACGGGGGTGGGCACGCAGGTGCACTCGGCGTGTCCGCCGCGCGGCGACGCACCCGCCGGTGGCGCACCGACCGGGCCTGCGTCCTTACCGAGAGTTCACAGGGCACAATAGGTGCCTGGGTACACCCCCTACCCGGGTTTCTGTTTCGCATCGAGCCGGTTTCGGTGCCTGAGGAAGAGCGAGGAGTGCATGCGGGTACTCCGCCGCGGTGACGCCGGTCCCGACGTCGCCGAGATCAGGTCGATCCTTGCCGGGATGGATCTGCTCCCGCCGGTGGCGGGGACCGAGCGGTACAACACGTTCGACGTCGCGGTGGAGCAGGCCGTGCGCGCGTTCCAGCAGCGCCGCGGGCTCATCACCGACGGGGTGGTGGGCCCGGCGACGTACCAGGCGCTCAAGGGCGCGAGCTATCACCTCGGGAGCCGCCCGCTCCAGTACCTTTTGTCGTCGCCGGTGCACGGCGACGACGTTTTCACTCTTCAGGAGCGGCTCACCGAACTGGGCTTCGACGCGGGCCGCCCGGACGGCTATTTCGGCCCCCAGACCGAACGCGCCCTGCGCACGTTCCAGCGCGACATGCGGCTGACGTCGGACGGCATCTGCGGCCCGGCCACCATCCGCGAACTGCACCGCCTGTCCTCGCCGCGCGCTCGCGGCGGCCGCCCGGTTTTCCTGCGCGAGCAGGAGCAGGTGCGCCAGGCGGGCCCGCGGCTGCGCGGCAAGCGCATCGTGATCGACCCGGGCCACGGCGGCGAAGACCTCGGTGTCGTCGCGGGCGGCCTGCGCGAGGCGGACATCGCCTGGGATCTGGCGCGGCGGCTGGAAGGCCGGATGCAGGCCACCGGCATGGAGGCCCTGATCAGCCGGGGCCCGAACCACAGTCCGACGGATTTCGAACGCGCCCGTTTCGCCAACGACGCTGGCGCGGACCTGTTCCTGTCGCTGCACAGCGACGGCAACCCGTCGCCGCGCGCGCAGGGCGTCGCGAGCTTCCACTTCGGCACCGGCAACGGCACGACGTCCACCGTCGGCGAACTGCTGGCCGGCTTCATCCAGCGCGAGGTCGCGGCCCGTACCGGCCTGCTGGACTGCCGCACGCACTACAAGACGTGGGAGATCTTCACCCGCACGCGCTGCCCAGCCGTCCGCGTGGAAATCGGCTACCTGACGAACCCGGACGACGCCGCCCGCCTTGGCGACCCCGCCTTCCGCGACGTCGTGGCCGAGGGCATCCTCATCGCGGTCAAGCGCCTCTACCTCCTCGGCGAAGGCGACCAGCCCACCGGCACCTTCACCTTCGCCGACGTCCTGGCCCACGAACTAGCCAAGGCCGAATAGCCCTCTCTCGCTATTCGCCCCCTCCGGTTCTCCCTGCCTTACCCCTAGCCCCACCCTGATTCGCCCTGCCCCGGCCTTTCCCCGCGAAGACCACCCAGGGCCCCACTCAGCGCGCCCCGCCGCCGCACCGCCCTCTCAGCCCGTGTTTACCCGTGCTGACCCGCCCGCACCCCGAGCAACCACTACCCACAGTCACCACCAGCCGCCACCCCCTCGGCGACCCCTCCCGAGCACCGCCACCCCCGAACCAACCGCACCCGGACCCCAAACAACCGGAGCCCCCACACCGCTTAACCGGCGCCACAAGAACTTGCGCCGAACTGCCACACCACCAACCACACCTGGGGGGCAGCCCCCACCCTTCCCGGGGGGCGTCCCCAGATCCATTCTATCCATCCACAGCTTTTCCACGGCCTCTATCTGCAATCTGTGGATAACTCGGGGACTCTTCCACAGTTGTGCACAGGTACCGGGAGTGGGTGTTTTCCCTGCGGATCCGAGGTGGTATGGGGCTCGTCGGACTCGGTCCTGGGGCATCCGAGTTCCACCCCCGGCGGCGGCGAACAGGCCTGGGCTGACCTCGGGCGATGCTGGTCGAGCGGCTGCACAACCCAGTTGGGAATGGGGATTGCAGTAAGCAGGAAAGCGGCGAGCGGCGGTAGTTGTCGCAAAGGTGGGCACGGAGAGTGACCGGGTAGCCGGGGAGTGGCGGAGTACTGCGGGCTAGCCGGGCGGGGCGTTCAGGGTGGGTGCCAGCGAGGTCATTCTGGCTGACCTGCCTGGGGCACGAAGCCGGTCAGGCGCGGCCGAGGCTCGGTTCCGCGGTCGTGATCGTCACTTGGCCCAGCAGACGTTCGAGTGCCGCTTCGACGTCTTCCTTCCAGGTGATCGCCGAGCGCAGTTCCAGGCGCAGGCGCGGGTACTTCGGGTGCGGACGCACCGTTTTGAAGCCCACGCTCTGCAGGAACGCCGCGGGGAGCACGCACGAGTGCTGGCCCAGCGGGTCCTCGTCGTCAGGGGTGGCGTCGCCGAAGGATTCGATCGCGCGGACGCCGCGTTTGGTCAGGTCCTTCGCCACGGCCTGCACCAGCATCCGGCCGAGGCCGCCGCCGCGGAATTCCGGCAGGACCTGGAAGGCGGTGAGCAGGACGGCGTCGGCGCTCGGCGGCGACGTCGGGAAGGCCAGCGAGCGGGGCACCGCGTTCGGCGGGGCGTAGAGCACGAACCCGACCGGCAGCGTGTCGCTGTAGACGATGCGGCCGCAGGAACCCCATTCCAGCAGGACGCTGGACACCCAGGCTTCCTTCTCGACCTCGGTGGAGCCGTACTCCTCGGCCTGCGCCTTCAGGTGCGGCGCGAGCTCCCAGTACACGCACTGTCGGCAGTTCTTGGGAAGGTGCTCGAGATTGTCCAGGGTGACGCCCACCACGCGACGTGACACCTGAAACCTCCCTGGACCCCGCAACTCCGGCCATCGCGCCCGCAAGAGCGCAGGCAGCACCGGAAGAACCACCCCGAGGATAGGCCGATGTGACAAGCGCCGGAAGAGCGGGGAGCCGGAAGAGGCCGCGGTTACACTCGATGGATCTACCAGCAGGTACCCACCGAGCCCTCAGGTGTCCGATGACCGAGAACCGCCCCGCCAAGCCGCAGACCGGCCGCCACAATCTCGACCCGCACCTCGACCGGTACGCAGCACGTACCGCCGGGATGACCGCATCCGAGATCCGCGCGCTTTTCGCAGTGGCAAGCCGGCCGGAGGTCGTCTCGCTCGCCGGCGGCATGCCGAACCTCGCCGCGCTGCCGCTCGACACCCTCTCGGCTCAGGTCGGCGAGATCATCGCGGAGGAGGGGCTCGTCGCCCTGCAGTACGGGTCCGCGCACGGGATTCCCGCGCTGCGTGACCAGATCTGCGAAATCATGGCTCTCGAGGGGATCAAGGCGCACCCCGACGACGTCGTGGTCACCGTCGGTTCCCAGATGGGCCTCGACATGGTGACCCGGCTTTTCTGCGACCCGGGTGACGTCGTGATCGCCGAGGGCCCGTCGTACGTCGGTGCGCTCGGTTCGTTTTCCGCTTACCAGGCGAACGTCGTGCACGTCGCGATGGACGAGCACGGTCTCGTGCCCGAAGGGTTGCGGGAAGCCTTGCGCCAGGCCGAAAAGGCCGGGCAGCGGGTCAAATTCCTTTACACGATCCCGAATTTCCACAACCCGGCCGGCGTGACGCTGTCGGTCGACCGGCGGCCGGAAATCGTCGAGATCTGCCGCGAGCACGGCGTGCTGATCATCGAGGACAACCCGTACGGCCTGCTCGGTTTCGACGGCCAGACCTACCCGGCGCTGCGCTCGCTCGACCCGGACAACGTCGTGTACCTCGGCTCGTTCTCGAAGACGTTCGCCTCCGGGCTGCGCGTCGGCTGGGTGCTCGCGCCGCACGCGGTGCGCGAAAAGCTCGTGCTGGCTGCGGAATCCGCGACGCTGTGCCCGCCGACCTTCAACCAGATGATCGTCTCGCGCTACCTCGCGACGCACGATTGGAAGGGCCAGATCAAGAAGTTCCGGGAGAACTACCGCGAACGCCGCGACGCGATGTTGTCGGCGCTGCAACAGTATTTGCCTCCCGGCTGCTCCTGGACCCACCCCGACGGCGGCTTCTACGTGTGGGTCACCGTGCCGGAAGGCGTTGACACCAAAGCGATGTTGCCGCGTGCGGTCACCGCTCGGGTCGCGTACGCGTCCGGCACCGGTTTCTACGCCGACGGTTTCGGCTCCCGCCAGATGCGGTTGTCGTACTGCTACCCCACGCCGGAACGCATCCGCGAGGGCGTGCGCCGGCTCGCCGCCGTGCTCGAGTCCGAAATGGACCTCAACCGCACCTTCGGTAGCGTGAAGGCGCGCACCATCCCGGGGCCCGAGACCCCGTCTCCGGACACGGTCTGACCGGCCCAGCAACACTAAGGAGTTCCCACGGTGGTCGACCGTACCGTTGCCGTGCTCGCCGGCGGGCTTTCCCACGAACGCGACGTTTCGCTCCGCTCCGGGCGCAGGCTTTCCGCCGCGCTGCGTGCCGAGGGCCTCACGGTGGAGGAGTGGGACACCGACGCCGGGCTGCTGGAACGGCTGCGCACGCAGCGTCCGGACGCGGTTGTCGTCGCCCTGCACGGCGGTGAGGGCGAGAACGGCTCGGTGCAGACCGTGCTGGAGATGCTCGACGTCCCGTTCGTCGGCACCCACTCGCAGGGCTGCCGCCGCGCCTGGGACAAGCCGACCGCGAAGGCGTTCGTGCAGCAGGCCGGGTTCTCGACGCCGGACTGGATTGTGTTGCCGCACAGCACTTTCCGCGAACTGGGCGCGCAGTCGGTGCTCGACGCGATGGTCGAGCGGCTCGGTCTGCCGCTGATCCTCAAGCCGGATCAGGGCGGGTCGGCGCTCGGCACGCAGGTGGTCCGGGAAGCGGCGGAGCTGCCCGCGGCGATGGTCGGCTGCTTCGCCTACGGCGACACCGTGCTCGCGGAACGGTTCGTAGACGGCGTTGAGGTGGCCGTCACGGTCATCGAAGGGGAGAACGGGGCCGAGGCCCTGCCCGCGGTCGAGATCGTGCCGGAGAGCGGCGTCTACGACTACACCGCGCGCTACACTGCGGGGCTCACCGATTTCTTCACCCCGGCCCGGATTTCCGACGAGGCCGCGAAGGCGGTCAGCGAACTCGCCGTCGGCGCGCACCGGTGGCTCGGGCTGCGCGACATCTCGCGCACCGACGCGGTCATCACGCCGGACGGGGGAGTCCACTTCCTCGAAGTGAACCTCTCGCCGGGTCTCACCGAAACGTCGACGGTGCCGATGGCGGTCGAAGCCGCCGGCACCACGCTCGGTTCAGTTTTCGCGGACCTCGTCGCGCGCGCCGTCGCTCGCGCGAACTGAAAACTGGCGGACGGGGGCGGGCGGCGGACTGCCGCCCCTCCCCGCGCCGGTCGATTTCCGGCGGCCACTCCGCGTGACCGTGGCCGCCTCGATCCGCAATCATCACCGTGACGAAACGCCCCTGGGTGATCCCTAATCGGTTTCGTCGCTCTGATTCGCCGATTTTTCCCCGGAATTCGCGTCGATGATCCCGACGATCCGCTCAAGATCGTCAACCGACCCGAACTCGAGAACGATGCGCCCCTTGCGCCGGCCGAGGTCGACCTTCACCCGGGTGTCGAACCGATCGGACAGCCGGTTCGCGAGTTCCTGCAATCCGGGCGCCTGGATCTGCTTTCGGGGAGCGGCCTTCGGCTTCGCCGGCTTCTCGCTCTTCTTCAGCGTGACGGCTTCCTCGGTGGCCCGCACCGACATGCCCTCCGCGACGATCCGCGCCGCCAGTTCCTCCTGGCTTTCCGGATCCTCCAACGACAGCAGCGCCCGCGCGTGCCCGGCGGACAGGACGCCCGCGGCCACCCGCCGCTGCACGGGGAGGGGGAGCTTGAGCAACCGGATGGTGTTCGTGATGACCGGACGGCTGCGGCCGATGCGCCCGGCCAGCTCCTCGTGCGTCACCGCGAACTCGTCGAGCAGCTGCTGATAGGCCGCCGCCTCTTCGAGCGGGTTCAGCTGCACGCGGTGGATGTTCTCCAGCAGCGCGTCCCGCAGCATCGACTCGTCGGCGGTCTGCCGCACGATCGCCGGGATCGCCTCGAGCTCCGCCTGCTGCGAGGCGCGCAGGCGGCGCTCGCCCATGACGAGTTCGTACTCGTCGTCGCCGAGTTCGCGGACGACGATCGGCTGCATGAGCCCGAACTCGCGGATCGAATGCTCGAGTTCGGCGAGTGCTTCCTCGTCGAAAACCTGACGCGGCTGCTTCGGGTTCGGCTTGACCGAGCTGACCGGGATCTCGCGGTACACCGCGCCGGCGACCTCGCCACTCGGCTGGCCCGCGGCACCGTTCGCCGCGAACCAGCCCTTGTCCTCGCGTACCGCTTTCTCCGCGGGCGTGCTGGCCTCGGTCGCGGCCGGAGGAGGCGTCGCCGGTCCGGTCGGGATCAGGGCCGCCAGTCCGCGGCCGAGCCCTCCTCTGCGCTCAGTCATGCGGTGCTGCTCCTCTCGTTCACACCCCGCTCGGCGATCTCCTTCGCCGCGTCGAGATAGCTCATGGCGCCACGTGAACCGGGGTCGTAGGAGAGGACGGTCTGGCCGTAGCCAGGCGCCTCGGACACCTTCACGCTGCGCGGGATGACGGTCTTCAGCACCGTTTCGCCGAAGTGGTTCCGGACCTCGTTGGTCACCTGGTCGGCCAGTTTGGTGCGACCGTCGTACATGGTGAGCAGAATCGTCGACACGCTGAGTTCGCGGTTGAGGTGCTGCTGCACGAGTTCGATGTTGCTGAGGAGCTGCCCGAGACCTTCGAGTGCGTAGTACTCGCACTGGATCGGGATGAGCACTTCCTGCGCCGCCACCATCGCGTTGACGGTGAGGAGGCCGAGCGACGGCGGGCAGTCGATGAAGACGTAGTCGACGCCGATCTCGTCGAGCGCGCCGGACGACAGTGCCTCCTTGAGCCGCGTCTCGCGGTTCGCCATGGAGACGAGTTCGATCTCGGCACCGGCGAGGTCGATCGTCGCGGGCACGCAGTAGAGGTTGGGGGACTGCTCGCTCTGCTGCGCGGCCTCGGCGATCGAGACCTCGCCGATGAGCACCTCGTAGATCGACGGCGTCCCGGAGCGGTGGTCGATGTCGAGCGCGGTGCTGGCGTTGCCCTGCGGGTCGAGGTCGATCACCAACGTTTTCAGCCCGTGCACGGCGAGCGCCGCGGCCAGGTTGACGGTGCTCGTCGTCTTGCCGACCCCGCCCTTCTGGTTGGCGACGGTGAGCACCCGGCGACGAGACGGCCGGGGGAGTACCCCTTCCTTGGGGTGGAGCACGCTCGCGGCGCGAACGGCTTCTTCAGCGATCGGCGTCCAGCCCATCTCCTGGCTGGCCTCCGCGGAGTCGGACGGCGGGGGATTCACCGGTCTCGACACCTCCTCCTGGTAGACGATTCGGGGGCGTTCACACCGCGATGTTTCACGTGGAACGGCGCGGCTGTTGTCGTTCGCTAGCTCCGTCTGCCGCGTGGCCGGTTCGGCTTCGGCGGCAGGCGACGGATCAGGACCACCGTGCTGGGGACTTCGAGTACTGCCTTCCCGCATTCCGCGACCTGTGGTTCGGCCCCACCGGCCTTGCGCACCGCGTCGCGGTCACGGGAGATCTCTTCGGCGGCGCTGGCGCCTTTGAGGGCAACCAGTCGACCTTCGGGACGAACCAGGGGAAGGCACCAGCCCGCGAGCCGAGCAAGAGGGGCGACCGCGCGGGCGGTGACGACGTCTGCGCCACTCAGCTGCTCGCGTACGGACCGCTCCTCGGCGCGTCCACGGACGATGGTGATCGGGAGTTCCAGCTTCTCGGCGACCTCGGCCAACCAGTCAACCCGGCGAGCCATGGGTTCCAAGAGCACGATATCGAGGTCCGGTCGAGCGATCGCCAGCGGTACTCCCGGAAGCCCCGCGCCCGACCCGACGTCGACCACGCGCGCCTCGGACGGGATCTGCTCACCGATCACCGCGGAGTTCAGCACGTGCCGCTCCCACAGCCGGTCGACCTCACGCGGTCCGATCAACCCTCGCTCGACCCCATGAGTCGCCAGCAGCTCCACGTACCCGGCGGCTTGCTCGACGCGCTCCCCGAACACCTCCACCGCCGCGGTCCGGACCGTCCCGGTGGCGCCGTCCAAGCTCACTACTCGCACTCCTCGCTCCGCGCGTTTCACGTGAAACGCGCTCGATTGATTGTCCCTGATGCCGACGCCAAATCGAGCCGACAGACCGCAACTGTGGACAAGTCCACTCGAGTCGCCGAGCGATCCACAGGTCGTTTCACGTGAAACGCGATCGGCCGGAGGAGGAGGCGGCGAGTTTCACGTGAAACGCCACGCTTGTAATTCGCTGCGGCGTCGAGTCGGAGCGATGACGATCCTCGGGCGACTGCAGGCTCGGGCGTCACTCGTCGCGTGCGAGGGAGCCGGGCGGCGGCTGATGAACGTGACGGCAGTCGTCCTTGCCTAACCGCTGCCTAGAACATGACAGGGAACAGGAGTGCCGCCAACGGACGACGCGCGACGCGGCATCGCCTAGAGGCCAGGGGCTGCTCGGCGGGTCCGACAGGCACGGTGCCGGTCGTACTCGCGGTGCCGAGGGACCGCGTCAGAAGGCAGGCATAAAAGAAGCGGCCCACCGGAGTGAATCCGGTGGGCCGCTTCCGCTCAGTGCTTCCGAGGGCTCAGTCCTCGGGGAAGATCACCACGCGCCGCTTCGGGTCCTCGCCCTCGCTCTCGCTCGTGACGCCCTTGACCGTCGCGACCGCGTCGTGGACGACCTTGCGCTCGAACGGGCTCATCGGCTGCAGGCGAACCCGCTCGCCGCTCGACAGCACCGACTCCGCGGTGGACCGGCCGAGTTCGCGGAGCTCCTCGCGGCGGTCCGCGCGCCAGCCGGCGATGTCCAGCATCAGCCGGCTGCGCGAGCCGGTCTCCTGCTGCACCGCGAGACGGGTCAGCTCCTGCAGCGCTTCGAGCACCGTGCCGCGGGGGCCGACCAGCTTCTCGAGGTCGTCGCCGCCGTCGATGCTGACGATCGCGCGGCCGGCTTCGACGTCCAGGTCGATGTCGCCGTCGTAGTCGAGCAGGTCCAGCAGACGCTCGAGATAGTCGCCGGCGATGTCGCCCTCTTGCACGAGAGCGTCGTCACCGCCCGCCTTCGGCTCGGCCGCCGCACTCGTCTCTTCCTGATCGGCGTCGATCGTGTCGACCGTCTCCGACATCTTCAGTCTCCTCTCCGAACCCGAAGCGTCAGCGACGCTTCCGGCCCGACTTCCTGTTCGAGTCCTTGAGGAGCCCGGGCACTCCGGTGCCGTTCTCCTTCGATCCGTTCTGGGTCGACGTCTGCTCCGGCGCGCTCTCCGCCGCCTCGGCCGTCTCGGCTGCCTTCTTCTGCGAGGAAGCGACACCGCCGGACTTGCCGCTGGAGGACGAGGTCTGCGCGAAGCCGTGCGCCGAACCCGCCTTGGTCACCTTGCCCTGCTGACCCTGCTGCTGGTTCTTCTTCTGCTGCACCGGCTTCTGCCCGACCTTCGGCGCGGTCGGCTTCTGGCCCGGCTTCGGGCCGAGCGACGCGCGCTTCTCGGCCGCCTCGGCCTTGCGGGCTTCCTCTTCCTTGTCGATCTTCGTGTAGACGAGGCGCTGCTGCATGAGCGTCCAGCCGTTGTTCGCCAGCCAGTAGAAGAGCAGGCCGAGCGGGAAGAACGCACCGAAGACGAGCACACCGAGCGGGAAGACGTACATGGTGAGCTTGTTCATGATCGCGGTCTGCGCGGTGCCCGCGGCCGACGCGTTCTGCCGGGAGACCGAGTGGCGCGCGGTGAGGTGCGTGGCGATCGAGGCGATGATCATCAGCGGCAGCGCGACCGGGAGGACCTCCCAGTGCCACCCGCCGTTCGCGACGTGTCCGGCGACGGCGCCGACGCCGTTGTTGACCGCCTCGCCCAGGTTAACGCCGAAGAGCTTCGCGCTGACGTAGGAGTTCACGTCATGGGCGTTGAAGAAGTAGTTCTCGGTCTTCGGGCTGCCGTCGGCGGGCTTCATGGTGAACGCGCGCAGCACGTGGTTCAGGCCGATGAAGACCGGGATCTGAAGGATCATCGGAAGGCAGCTGCCGAGCGGGTTGACGCCGTGCTCGCGCTGGAGCTTCTGCATCTCCTGCGCCTGGCGCTGCCGGTCGTTCGCGTACTTCTTCTGGATCTTCTTCATTTCCGGCGCGAAGTCTTGCATCTTCTTCATCGACCGGACCTGGTTCACGAACGGCTTGAACATGATGCCGCGGACGGTGAACGTCAGGAAGATGATGCCGAGGATCCACGAGATCGCGGTCGCTTCCCCGAAGACGAACCCGAAGACCTTGTGCCAACACCACAAGATGAAGGACACGGGGTAGTAGATGAAATCGAGCACTGAGCTACTCCTCGATCGGTGTTTCAGGCGTGCGGTGCCGCCACGAGAACTTCTCGGGCACCGGGTCGCGGCCGGGCGGGGTCCACGGGCCGCAGCGAAGCAGCCGGCGCAGCGCGAGGTAGGAGCCCTTGGCCGCGCCGTGGCGGGTCAGTGCTTCGACTGCGTACGCGCTGCAGCTCGGGTAGAACCGGCAGGCCGGAGGAAGAAAGGGCGAAATCGCCTTGCGGTAGAACCGCACGGGGAGGAGCAGCACCCACGCGACCGGTCCAGGCCGGGGCGGCGACTCGTCCTCGGGTACTTCGGTGGTGCTGTGTTCGGAGGTGGCGTCCATAGCCGTTTACACCGC
The DNA here is from genome assembly GCF_017312175.1 of Amycolatopsis sp. A1MSW2902. Classification (NCBI taxonomy): domain Bacteria; kingdom Bacillati; phylum Actinomycetota; class Actinomycetes; order Pseudonocardiales; family Pseudonocardiaceae; genus Amycolatopsis; species Amycolatopsis sp. A1MSW2902. The sequence continues at coordinate 7,321,345 of NZ_QJPO01000001.1, read as the reverse complement.
TGATCCGTGGTCGGGTGCCGTGCCCTGCTGGCGCGGCTGCCGGGGAGCATCGGCCCCGGCCGGGCGGCCGGACGGCGCGAGGCCGAGCCGGCGCAGTGCGGCGTCGAGATCCGCGGCGAGCTCAGCGCTCGACGCGGACGCGGCCGGAGGCAATGCCCGTACCACCAACGAGCTGCCCGCGGGCAGTGTTCCGAGACGCGCGGAAACCAGGTGCCGCAACCGCCGGGTCACCCGGTGGCGCACCACCGAGTTCCCGACGGCCTTGCTCACCACAAAACCCGCCCTGGCCGCGAACGAAGCGGCCACGGACGGGTCCGTGGTCAACGCGTGGACGACGAGGCGGCGCCTGCCGGCTCGGGACCCCCGGCGGAGGACGACCCGGAAGTCCTCGCTCCGCCGCAGACGTGCGCCAGCGGGCAGCACGACGCGGTCCGGCTGAGCCGGATCAGGCGGACAGCTCGGCGCGGCCCTTGCGACGGCGCGCCGCGAGGATCGCGCGGCCCGCACGGGTCCGCATGCGCAGGCGGAAACCGTGGGTCTTCGCGCGACGACGGTTGTTCGGCTGGAAGGTGCGCTTGCCCTTGCTCACTGCTTCTCCTGTGTCTCGGCCGTCGGGCGACGGCGGATTCCCCGGCGCCCGGCGTGTCGTGCGGGTCGCACGGAAGTTCGTGCTGTCTCCTACCACCGGGTGGCCTCGTCACGACGAGCGACGACATACGTAGGCACGCGAAACGCACCCGTCGCATACGGGAGACCTTACGAGGGTACGCACCCCGGTCGTGAACGCTGCAGGCGCCCCTCCGGCGCCCTCGGCGACCGACCGGCGAGACTGCCTTCCGGCACGGCGCGGCACCGAATGGCAACACGCCGTACACCGTGAAATGCTTGCGCAGCACCACGTCTTGTGGCATCGAGCAGGGCTTGTTAGCGTGCCTCTCTCGGCCTCCGGGCAGGACTGATTCGGCCTCGCCGACGCCGGGGGGTGTGGAGGCGCCCGGGGAGTACGCCGAGCCCGCAGGTCGCGTGGCTGCGGACGGCCGTACATTAGTGCACAGCTGTGGACAACTTTGTGGATATCGCTGTGCCGTCGCGCGGGTGAGTCCGGACCGCGTGCTCGAGGCGAGCTTCCAGGACGTGCTCGGGGCGGGTCGCAGGCGTGCGCGCCGACGAGGGGAGGGGAGTCAGACCGGTGTCGGAGCACCAGCACAATCTGGGCGTCATCTGGGAGCAGGTGGTGCGGGAGCTGTCCGACGGCACCCTCTCCCCGCAGCAACGAGCCTGGATGCGGGTGACCCGCCCGATCGGTCTCCTCGACGGCACCGCGCTGCTCGCCGCGCCGAGCGATTTCGCGAAGGAAGCCATCGAACGCGCGCTGCGCACCTCGATCACCGAAGCACTGTCGCGGCGGCTTGGCCGTCCAGTGTCGCTCGCGGTGAAGGTCGACAGCACCGAACCGGTCGCGCCCGCCCCCCGCTATGCGGCGTCACCCGCCCGGGTGGAAAACGATGTCCCGCGGCCGGAGCCGGTGCCGCAGGCGAGCCCGCACCTGGAGAACGGCCAGGCCGACCACGTGCGCCCGGAGCGCCCGAAGCCGAAACCGCCGCCGCGCCGGCCTCAGGTCGAAGCGGCCGGTCTTCCGCCGGCCCGGGTCGACCCGCCGCCGCCACCGCCTCCTCAGCAGCCGCTGCACCCCGTCCTCGACGACCTCGAGGACCCGGACGAAGAAGTCGACGAAGAGGGCGAAGCGCTGGCGACCGCGAACGAGATCTGGCCCCGGTTCGCCGGGCAGCCGATCGCGGGCCAGCCCTACACCGCTCCCGCGCAGCCGCAGACGTCGAAGACGAAGCTGAACGAGAAGTACAACTTCGACACCTTCGTCATCGGCGCGTCCAACCGCTTCGCGCACGCCGCCGCGGTCGCCGTCGCCGAGGCGCCCGCCCGCGCGTACAACCCGCTGTTCATCTGGGGCGAGTCCGGGCTCGGCAAGACGCACCTGCTGCACGCGGTCGGGCACTACGCCCAGCGGCTGTTCCCCGGCATGCGCGTGCGCTACGTCTCGACCGAAGAGTTCACGAACGACTTCATCAACTCGCTGCGCGACGACCGCAAGGTCGCGTTTCAGCGCCGCTACCGCGACGTCGACATCCTGCTGGTGGACGACATCCAGTTCCTGGAGGGCAAGGAAGGCACCCAGGAGGAGTTCTTCCACACCTTCAACACGCTGCACAACCAGAACAAGCAGATCGTCGTCAGCTCCGACCGACCGCCCAAGCGGCTGGAAACCCTGGAGGACCGGCTGCGGACGCGGTTCGAATGGGGCCTGATCACCGACATCCAGCCGCCTGAGCTGGAGACCCGGATCGCGATCCTGCGCAAGAAGGCGGCTCAGGACCGGCTCGCGGTGCCCGGCGAGGTGCTGGAGTTCATCGCGTCGCGGGTCGAGGCGAACATCCGCGAACTGGAGGGCGCGCTGATCCGCGTCACCGCGTTCGCGTCGCTGAACCAGCAGCCGGTGGAAGTCGGGCTCGCCGAGATCGTGCTGCGCGATCTGATCCCGGATTCGCACACGCCGGAGATCACCGCGCCGACCATCATGGGCGTCACCGCCGAGTTCTTCGACGTGACGCTCGACGAGCTGTGCGGGCCCGGCAAGACGAAGGCGCTCGCCACGGCGCGGCAGATCGCGATGTACCTCTGCCGCGAGCTGACCGAGATGTCGCTGCCGAAGATCGGCCAGACGTTCGGCGGCCGCGACCACACGACCGTCATGCACGCGGACAAGAAGATCCGCAAGGAGATGGCCGAGCGCCGGCGGATTTACGACCAGGTGCAGGAGCTCACCTCGCGCATCAAGCAGCGCGCTCGGCAGTAGCCGACTGCCGCGTTTGGACACTCGCTTGTAGACAGTCTGGTTTCGACCTCAAGGGCACCACGGACCCCCGTGGTGCCCTTTTTGCTGCCATGACTGGCTTCTCGCGCGTACGCAGCCGAAGCGTGCGTACGGATCAGCAGCGGAGCTAAGCACGCGTACGCATCCACAGACGTCCACAGCCTGTGTACAGAGAATTTCCCAAACTCATTGATACACAAGGGGTTTTCCCCAGGGTGTGCGCAGTTTGCCCACAGTGCCAACGAATCCCAGACCTGCGGGGACCCGGATTTGATCCACATCCCGTTCACACCGAATCCACAGGTTGTCCCCAGGGTTGTCCACGCGGATTCCCCAGGTTGCCCACAGGTCATCCACAACTGTGGGTCGTCACTCACCAGGGCGATCCCGGCCGCTTCGGCTGCCCCCAGAGCCTGGGTACAACTCGGTCCCAACCTGGGGACAACCGTGGGGATAACTGGGGACAACTGTGGATGAATCCGGGACGGCTCGAAACCATCCACGGATCGCCCGAACCATCCACCGATCCGCCACCAGGGCTGCCCACAGGCCGACGCACGCCACGACCAGCGCGAACGAGCGCTGTCCACACAATCCACAGCCCCTATTACTGCTACTGGTTTTTCATCTCTTCTCAGAAAGAACAGAACAAAAACAGGCGGAGGACGAAACTGGGGACAAGCCGAGATTCGTGTCGTCTTGTCGACAAAGTGAAGGGGAGGCCGAGGTGACGGCACCCCCGGCGACGGCCTAACGTGGATGTCTGCAGCTGGTCCGTTCCCGCGCGGGGCGGACCGGACCGGCGGGGACCCGGTCGCGCGCGGTGCTCACGACTGGCGCCCGGCGACCCCTTCACGAGCCGAGGGGCTCGGCTGTCGAAAGGAAGCGCGCATGAAGATCCGCGTCGAGCGCGACGGGCTCGCCGACGCCGTCGCGTGGGTGGCCAGAAGCCTCCCCTCCCGGCCTCCGGTGCCGGTGCTGGGCGGTGTTCTCCTCGACGCGGGCGCGGACGGGGAGTCCGACGCGCTCACGGTCTCCGGCTTCGACTACGAGGTCTCGGCCACGGTCGGCGTTCCCGCGACCATCGCCGACGGCGGACGGCTGCTCGTATCCGGCCGCCTCCTCGCCGACATCACCAAGGCGCTCCCCGCGCAGCCGGTGGAGATCTCCGTCGACGGCGCCCGCGCCACCATCACGTGCGGCAGCGCCCGGTTCAGCCTCCCGACCATGCCGGTCGAGGACTACCCGCAGCTGCCGTCCCAGCCCGCGCACGCGGGCGAGCTCACCGGCGACGTCTTCGGCCAGGCGGTCACCCAGGTCGCCACCGCGGCGGGCAAGGACGACACCCTCCCCATGCTCACCGGCATGCGGCTGGAGATCTCCGGCGAGACGCTCACCCTCGTCGCCACCGACCGGTTCCGGCTCGCCATGCGCGAGTTCACCTGGAAGCCCGCCGAGGGCCTGTCCGACGCCGCGGTGCTCGTCCCGGCGCGCACGCTCGCCGAGGCGGCCAAGACGCTCGGCGGCGCGGGCACCACCGTGCAGCTCGCGCTCGCTTCCGGCGACGGCCTGCTCGGCCTGTCCGGGGCCGGCCGCTACACGACCACCCGGCTGCTCGACGCCGAGTTCCCGCCCTACCGTCAGCTGCTGCCCGCGAACCACACCTCGCGCGCGGTCATCGAGGTCAGCGCGCTCACCGAGTCGATCAAGCGCGTGTCGCTGGTCGCCGAGCGCGGCACCCAGGTGCGGCTCGAGTTCGGCGACGGCTCCCTGCGGCTGTCCGCTGGCGGCGACGACGAGGGCAGCGCCGAGGAAGAACTCCAGGTCGACTACGAGGGCGAGCCGGTCACCATCGCGTTCAACCCCGGCTACCTCGTCGACGGGCTCGGCGCGCTGCACAGCGACCGGGCCGAGCTGACGTTCACCACGCCCAACCGCCCGGCGCTGATCAAGCCAGCCGACGCCGAGGGCAACGTCGTCCCCGGGTATCTCTACCTGCTCATGCCGGTCCGGCTGCCGGGCTGAGCCGCGCGCGTCCAACCGAGGAAAACCGATCCAATCCAAAGGGGATCTCATGGTTCAGCTGGGTCTCGTCGGCCTGGGCAAGATGGGCTTCAACATGCGCGAGCGGCTGCGTGCCGCCGGGCACGAGGTGGTCGGCTACGACCGCAACCAGGACGTCAGCGACTCGACGTCGCTCGAAGACCTGGTGTCCAAGCTGTCCGGTCCGCGGATCGTGTGGATCATGGTTCCGGCTGGCGAGCCGACCCGGCAGACCGTGACCGAACTCGGGCAGCTGCTGTCCGAGGGCGACCTGGTGATCGACGGCGGGAACTCGAAGTTCACCGACGACAAGCTGAACGCTGATCTGCTCGCCGCGCACGGCGTCGGCTACCTCGACTGCGGCGTCTCCGGCGGCGTGTGGGGCAAGGACAACGGCTACGGCCTGATGGTCGGCGGCGCGGCGTCGGACGTCCAGCGCGCGATGCCGATCTTCGACGCGCTGCGTCCGGAGGGCCCGCGCGAGGAAGGCTTCTCGCACGCCGGCTCGGTCGGCGCCGGGCACTACGCGAAGATGATCCACAACGGCATCGAGTACGGCATCATGCAGGCCTACGCCGAGGGCTTCGAGCTGCTCGAAGCCGCGAAGACCGTCGACGACGTGCCCGCCGTGATCAAGGGCTGGCAGCGCGGCACCGTGGTCCGCTCCTGGCTGCTCGACCTGCTGGTGCGCGCGCTGGACGAGGACCCGGAGCTGGACGACCTCGAAGGCTACGTCGAGGACTCCGGCGAAGGCCGCTGGACGCTGGAGGAAGCGGTCAACAACGCGGTGCCCGCCCCGGTGCTGTCGGCCGCGCTGTTCGCCCGGTTCTCCTCCCGGCAGAAGGACTCCGCCGCGATGCGTGCCGTCGCCGCGCTGCGCAACCAGTTCGGCGGCCACGCTGTGAAGAAGGCCGGGAGCTAGCTCCCGCGGTCCCCGCCCGTGTATCTGCGACATCTCCAGGTCACCGACTTCCGGTCCTGGCCGCTGGCCGACCTCGCCCTCGAACCGGGGCCGGTCGTGCTCGTCGGCCAGAACGGCCGGGGGAAGACGAACCTGCTCGAAGCGATCGGCTACGTGGCGACCCTCGGTTCGCACCGGGTCGCCACGGACGCCCCGCTCGTCCGGCACGGCTGTGAGCGCGCGCTCGTCCGGGTCGCGGTCGTCAACGAAGACCGCGAGCTGACGGTCGAACTCGAGATCACGCCCGGCCGCGCCAACCGTGCGCGGGTGAACCGCGGCGCGGTCGGCAAGCCGCGCGACGTGCTCGGCATTCTGCGTACGGTGCTGTTCTCTCCGGAGGACCTCTCGCTGGTGCGCGGCGATCCGAGCGAACGCCGTCGGTTCATGGACGAACTGCTCGTGCTTCGCGCGCCTCGGTACGCAGGCGTGCGCGCGGACTACGAGAAGGTGCTTAAGCAGCGCAACGCGCTTCTCAAGACTGCGGGCAAACGCCGTACTGGTCGCGAAGACCCGTACGCGCTGTCGACGCTCGACGTGTGGGACGACCATCTCTCGGTGGCTGGCGCGCAGCTGCTGGCGGCACGGTTGAACCTCATCGCTGACCTCGCGCCGTACACGGCCGACGCCTATATGGGGGTCGCGCCCGACTCTCGCCCGGCGAAGATCGCGTACAAGTCTTCGCTCGGCGAAGCGCTTCCGCCGTCGTACGGAGTGCCTGGCGGAGAGCGTGCCGAGGCAGAGGTACTGCGCGAGTTGTTGCTGAAGGCGCTGGCGGACACGCGTCGGCAGGAGCTGGAGCGGGGGATCAGCCTGGTCGGCCCGCATCGGGACGAACTGGAGCTGATTCTCGGCGAAGCGCCGGCGAAGGGGTACGCGAGCCACGGCGAGTCGTGGTCGTTCGCGCTCGCGTTGCGGCTCGGAAGTTACGAACTTCTGCGCGCCGAAGCGGGCGAACCGGTCTTGTTGCTGGACGATGTGTTTGCCGAACTCGACCGCAAGCGCCGGGCGCGGCTGGCCGAGGTCTCCGCGAGCGCCGAGCAGGTGCTCATCACCGCGGCGGTGGCCGAGGACGTGCCCGAGGAACTCGCCGGTGCGAGGTTCACGGTGGCCGACGGGGAGGTGAACCGTGCCTGAACAGCCACGACGACCACGCGGGGTGACCGGGGTCACGCGGGTTGCCCACCGATCTGGGGACAAACCTGTGGACAGTGTGGATAAACCCGGAGCCGCGTTATCGCCGCGAGTGACGAACCGGCCGGATGGCGGTCTTGACACCCCGGCAGCGGGCGACACTTCCGGAAATCCCGCGCGTGGCGCGACTGAGCGTGACAGTTCCACTGGGCCGAACGAGACGGCCGCTGGGGACAAACCGAGCGGCCGCGACCTCGCGCACGCCGCGCTCGAAGCGGCGAAGGCGAAAGCCCGCGAACGCGGAGCCCCGCCGAACCTCCGGCGCGGCCGGATCAACGGGGGCGGCGGGCAGAACCGGGCGCGGCGGCGCTGGTCCGGTCCCGGCGCGGATCCGCGCGACCCGCAGCCGCTCGGCAGGCTCGTCTCGCGGCTGATCTCCGACAGCGGCTGGCAGGACACGATGACGAACGCGCGCGTGTTCGGGCAGTGGGCTCGGCTCGTGGGCGAGGACGTCGCCGAACACGCCCAGCCGGTCGCGCTGAAAGACGGCGAGCTGACCGTTCGCGCGAGTTCCACCGCGTGGGCGACGCAGTTGCGGTTGCTGCAGGGCAAATTGCTGGCGAAGATCGCCGCGGGCGTCGGGAACGGCGTGGTCAAGCGGATGCGGATCCAGGGTCCGACCGCTCCGAGCTGGCGGAAAGGGCCCCGGCACGTGCCTGGTCGCGGGCCGCGTGACACGTACGGCTGACGGGGGTTGCGCTCCGGCGGATGAGTTCCCCGAGGACCGGGCCGCGCAGCTTCGGATACGAGATGACTCAACTGAGGGTGATTTCGTCCCTCTGCGACCGGCTGAGGGGTGTCCTAGCCGCATGTGAGCGCGTGCGGGCAAGTACACTGTTGTAGTAGCGGGCGTCCGCTCGGGCGAGACGAGGAGAAACAACGCCGGTGACCGAGAACAAGAGCGAGTACAACGCGTCGTCCATCACCGTGCTCGAAGGCCTCGAAGCAGTTCGCAAGCGCCCCGGCATGTACATCGGTTCCACCGGTGAGCGCGGCCTCCACCACCTGGTCCAGGAGGTGGTGGACAACTCCGTGGACGAGGCGATGGCGGGGTACGCCACCAAGGTCGAGGTTACCCTGCTCGCGGACGGCGGGGTGCGCGTCGTCGACGACGGCCGCGGCATCCCGGTCGACATGCACCCCAAGGAGAAGAAGCCGACCCTCGAGGTCGTGCTGACCATCCTGCACGCGGGCGGCAAGTTCGACAGCGACTCCTACGCGGTGTCCGGCGGTCTGCACGGCGTCGGCGTCTCCGTGGTGAACGCGCTGTCGACGAAGCTGCTCGCCGAGATCAAGGTGAACGGGCGCAGCTGGCGCCAGGAGTACACCAACCAGGTCCCCGGTCCGCTCGAGGACCTCGGCCCGGCCAGCGACACCGGCACCACCATCACCTTCTGGGCAGACGGCAGCATCTTCGAGACCACCACCTACAACTTCGAGACCATCTCGCGCCGCCTGCAGGAGATGGCGTTCCTCAACAAGGGCCTCACCCTGTCGCTGCGCGACGAGCGCGTCGCCGACGAGGAGACCGAAGAGGACGCCGCGGGCAAGCAGGCCAGGGTCAAGGAAGTCGTCTACTGCTACCCGGGCGGGCTCGAGGACTTCGTCAAGCACATCAACGGCAGCAAGGACCCGATCCACGAGAGCGTCATCTCCTTCGACGCCAAGGGCGCCGGCCTCGAGGTCGAGGTCGCGATGCAGTGGAACACCGGGTTCACGCCGTCGGTGTACACCTTCGCCAACACGATCAACACGCACGAGGGCGGCACGCACGAAGAGGGCTTCCGCGCCGCGCTCACCCGCGTGGTCAACGCGTACGCGCGCGACAAGAAGCTGCTCAAGGAGAAGGACGCGAACCTGACCGGCGACGACGTGCGCGAGGGTCTCGCCGCGATCGTGTCGATCAAGCTGTCCGAACCGCAGTTCGAGGGCCAGACCAAGACCAAGCTGGGCAACAGCGAGGCCAAGACGTTCGTGCAGCAGCAGTCGAACGAATGGCTCGGCGACTGGTTCGAGCGCAACCCGAGCGAAGCCAAGACGATCATCAACAAGTCGATCTCGTCGGCGCAGGCCCGGCTCGCCGCCCGCAAGGCGCGCGACCTGGTGCGGCGCAAGGGCGCGCTGGAGATCGGCGGTCTTCCCGGCAAGCTCAAGGACTGCCGTTCGAACGACCCCGGCGAGTGCGAGCTCTACATCGTGGAGGGCGACTCGGCCGGCGGTTCGGCCAAGGAAGGCCGCGACTCGATGTACCAGGCGATCCTGCCGATCCGGGGCAAGATCATCAACGTCGAGAAGGCCCGCATCGACCGCGTCCTCAAGAACACCGAGGTCCAGTCGCTGATCACCGCGCTCGGCACCGGCATCCACGACGATTTCGACATCTCGAAGCTGCGGTACCACAAGATCGTGCTGATGGCCGACGCCGACGTCGACGGCCAGCACATCACCACGCTGCTGCTCACCCTGCTGTTCCGGTTCATGACGCCGCTGATCGAGCACGGCCACGTGTTCCTGTCGCGGCCGCCGCTGTACAAGATCAAGTGGCCGCGGTCGGAGCCGGAGTACGCGTACTCGGACAAGGAACGCGACGCGGTCATCCAGGCCGGCGTCGAGGCGGGCCGCCGTCTTCCGAAGGACGACGCGATCCAGCGGTACAAGGGTCTCGGCGAGATGAACGCCGAGGAGCTGTGGGAGACCACGATGGACCCGGCGAACCGGCTGCTCGGGCAGGTCACCCTCGACGACGCCGCACAGGCCGACGAACTGTTCTCCGTGCTGATGGGCGAGGACGTGGAAGCCCGCCGTTCGTTCATCACGCGCAACGCCAAGGACGTGCGCTTCCTGGACGTGTAGGCGTCCCCTTCTCACCCGCTTCCCAGGACTGCTCACAAGAAGGACCCCATGACGGAAACCTTGCCGCCGGAACACGACCGGATCGAGCCGGTCGACATCCAGCAGGAGATGCAGCGCTCCTACATCGACTACGCGATGAGCGTCATCGTGTCGCGGGCGCTGCCGGACGTGCGCGACGGCCTCAAGCCGGTGGCGCGCCGGATCCTGTACTCGATGTTCGACTCCGGGTTCCGCCCGGACCGCGGGTACAACAAGTGCTCCCGCGTCGTCGGCGACGTCATGGGCAACTACCACCCGCACGGCGACTCGGCGATCTACGACGCGCTCGTGCGCCTCGCCCAGCCGTGGTCGCTGCGCTACCCCTTGATCGACGGCCAGGGCAACTTCGGCTCGTCGGGCAACGACCCCGCGGCCGCGATGCGGTACACCGAGTCCCGGCTCGCGCCGCTCGCGATGCAGATGCTCGCGGACATCGAAGAGGACACCGTCGATTTCCGCGACAACTACGACGGGCGCACCCAGGAGCCCGACGTTTTGCCGTCGCGGTTCCCGAACCTGCTGGTCAACGGCGGTTCCGGGATCGCGGTCGGGATGGCGACGAACATCCCGCCGCACAACCTGCGCGAGGTGTCCGAAGGCGTCGTGTGGGCGCTGGAGAACCCGGAAGCGACCGACGACGAACTGCTGGCCGCGCTGCTCGTGCGGATCAAGGGCCCGGACTTCCCGACCAAGGCGATGATCCTCGGCACCTCCGGCATCGAGGACGCCTACCGCACCGGTCGCGGTTCGATCCGGATGCGCGCGGTCGTCGAGGTCGAGGAGGACGCGAAGGGCCGCACCATCCTGGTCGTGTCCGAGCTGCCCTACCAGGTCAACCCGGACAACCTGGTGGAGAACATCGCCCACCTGGTGCGCGACGGCAAGATCACCGGCATCGCGGACATCGCGGACGAGTCCAACAGCCGTTCCGGCATGCGGATCGTCATCACGATCAAGCGCGACGCGGTGGCGAAGGTCGTGCTGAACAACCTGTTCAAGCACACCCAGCTGCAGCAGAACTTCGGCGTGAACATGCTGGCGCTGGTCGACGACGTGCCGCGCACGCTGCGGCTCGACCAGATCATCCGGCACTACGTGAAGCACCAGGTCGACGTGATCGTGCGGCGGACCCGGTACCGGCTGCGCAAGGCCGAGGAACGGGCCCACATCCTGCGCGGTCTGGTCAAGGCGCTCGACATGCTGGACGAGGTGATCGCCCTGATCCGGCGGTCGCCCTCGGCCGACGAGGCCCGGCCGGGCCTGATGTCGCTGCTCGAGATCGACGAGATCCAGGCGACCGCGATCCTGGACATGCAGCTGCGCAGGCTGGCCGCGCTGGAGCGGCAGCGGATCATCGACACCCTGGCCGAGATCGAGCTGGAGATCGCCGACCTCAAGGACATCCTCGCGAAGCCGGAGCGGCAGCGGTCGATCATCCGCGACGAGCTGATGGAGATCGTCGACAAGTACGGCGACGACCGGCGCACGCAGATCATCCCGTTCGACGGCGACGTGTCGGTCGAGGATCTGATCGCGCAGGAAGACGTCGTCGTCACCATCACCCGCACGGGCTACGCCAAGCGGACGAAAACCGATCTGTACCGGTCGCAGAAGCGCGGCGGCAAGGGCGTGCAGGGCGCGACGCTGAAGCAGGACGACATCGTCCAGCACTTCTTCGTGTGCTCCACGCACGACTGGATCCTGTTCTTCACGAACAAGGGCCGGGTGTACCGGGCGAAGGCCTACGACCTGCCCGAGGCCAACCGCAACGCGCGCGGCCAGCACGTGGCGAACCTGCTCGCGTTCCAGCCGGACGAGCAGATCGCCCAGGTCATCGAGATCCCGAACTACGAGGTCGCGCCGTACCTGGTGCTCGCCACGCAGCGCGGCCTGGTGAAGAAGACGAAGCTCACCGACTTCGACTCCAACCGCGCGGGCGGGCTCATCGCGATCAACCTGCGCGAGGGCGACGAGCTGATGGGTGCGGTGCTGGCCGCGGCCGAGGACGACCTGCTGCTGGTGTCCGCGGGCGGCCAGTCGATCCGCTTCCACGCCACCGACGAGGCGCTGCGCCCGATGGGACGGCCGACCTCGGGCGTGCTGGGCATGCGGTTCAACGAGGGTGACGAACTGCTCGGCATCAGCGTGGTCAAACCGGACAAGTTCCTGCTGGTCGCCACGGACGGCGCGTATGCGAAGCGGACGCCGATCGAGGACTATCCGGTACAGGGCCGCGGCGGCAAGGGCGTGCTCACCATTCAGCACGACAGCAAACGTGGCAGGCTGGTGGGGGCACTCATCGTCGACGAGGACGACGAGCTGTTCGCCATCACGTCCAGCGGCGGGGTCATCCGCACGCCGGCGCGGGACGTGCGCAAGGCGGGCAGGCAGACCAAGGGCGTTCGGCTGATGAACCTGGGTGACGGAACCACTCTTCTCGCGGTCGCACGCAACGCGGACGAGGGTTCGGACGTCGCCAATGGTGGCGAGGACTCCGCCGAGGAAGCTCCCGAGATTTCGGGGACTCCGGAAGACTCGGCCTCCGAGACGGTTTCGGAGGACGCGGCGGAGGCTACGCCGGAGGAGCCCACAGCAGAAGACGGCACGGCGCCGGAGCAGTGATCGGCGCCCCACGCACGGGTAAGGACTGACTCAACGTGGCACCATCCGACAAGGCCGACGACGCGTCGGCCAACCCGCCCTGGCAGCGCACCGCCAAGGACGGCGGCGGCGACTCCGAGGCCATGGCCACGGCGCGGATCGCGACCGAGGACGTGCCCACCGCGGCTCCCGAACCGGCCGCGCCCGAGAACGACTACCCGGTGACCGGCTCGGCGGCGCCCCGGCTCTTCGGAGGCGAGGCGCCACCACCGGCGGCCGACGTGCCGGCCGCGGGCCGCACCCGGCCGACGCCGAGCGCGCTGCGCCGCCCCGGCCGGGGCCCGCGGCGGGCGAGCCTGCAGATCAAGCGGTTCGACCCGTGGTCGGTGCTGAAGCTGGCACTGGTGCTCGGCGTCGCGATGTTCTTCGTCTGGCTGGTCGCGGTCGGCGTGCTCTACACGGTGCTCGACGGCATGGGCGTGTGGGACAAGCTGAACGGCACGTACTCGTCCCTGGTCGGCGGCGAGGGCGCGAACGCCTCCGCGGAACCGCTGATCAGCGCCGGTCGCGTGTTCGGCATCGCGGCCATCCTCGGGGCGATCAACATCGTGCTGGTGTCCGCGCTGGCGACGGTGAGCGCGTTCATCTACAACGTGTCGGCGGACCTGGCGGGCGGCCTGGAGGTCACGCTCTCGGAGCGAGAGTAACCCGGTTGCAAGGGCGGATGGGGAGTCCGGTAGAGTTCTCCTCGTTCGACGGGCCCATAGCTCAGGCGGTTAGAGCGCTTCGCTGATAACGAAGAGGTCGGAGGTTCAAGTCCTCCTGGGCCCACATTTCCGGAAGGCCGGTTCGCAGTCGCGGACCGGCCTTTCTGGTATTTCGGATGACTGCCCGGCTGGGTTCTCGCCAGAATCAGCGGCATGCAGACTCCCGCGCAGATCCGTGCGCAGCTGAGCCTCGGCCGTGATCAGTCTGGTCTGGCCGAAACCGAGGCATGGCTCGCGTCGGCGACTGCGCGCGAGCTGCTGCGGATCGACCACTACGCCCGCCAGGCTCGTTATCCGGTGCCGCTGCTGGGACGGGCGCGCAGTTGGCAGCTGAAGAACGCCTCACCGGTTGTCGCGGCGCTGGCTTCGATGCATCCCGACGGTCGTCTTCGGGAGCAGGCCGTACGCGTGTTGTGCGGGTTGGCTGGTGCGTTGAGCGATCGAGCGTTGGCGATTCGGGTTGCCGATCACGTCGAGGTGGTCCGCGAGCTGGCCGAAGAAGAGGTGCTGCGGCGTACGACGTTGGCGCAAGCGGAGCGGATCGTGCCGGTGGTGCAGCGGATTTCGCAGCGCGGTCGGGGTTCGCAGGTGCAGGCGCGCTATCTGCGGGCGCTGGTCGACGCGCATGGCGAGGCGTCGGTGTGGGCGTGCTTGCGAATTTCTGCGGACGTCGACGTACGGCGGAGCGCGTTCCGGCACAGTTTCGAGACTGGATTGCTCGGCTCGGTGGACGCGGTCCGGTTGCTGCCTCGGGAACGGGACCAGGTCGTTCGTCGGAAGTTGATCCAGGTGATTGCCGAGACGGCGACGCCGGAGGTTATCGCCGAGACGTTGCTTCGCGGCCGGTCCGCGGAAAGCCGGGTGCTGGGGTTGGTGAAGCTGACCGCGGCGCAGCTCGATCCCGTTGCGGTGGAACAACTTCTGCTCGACCGGTCGGTGCTGGTGCGGTTGTGGGCGCGGTTGCGCTGGCAGGAAATGGGCCGGGATGCGGGCGAGGTTTATGCCGCGGTCGCGCGTTCTGCTGCCAAGCCGGTGGTGCGGGCTCGTGCGTACGCCGAGCTCGCGGAAACCGGGGCTGAGTTCGACCGGGCGGAGGTTGTCGAGCTCGCGCAGAACGCGGATTTGGCGTTGAAGAAAACCGGGTTGTCGTTGCTGCGCGGCAAAGTTGTCGCAGCGGACGTGCCTTGGCTGCTGCGGGAGATGACCGGGGAGGACTCCCGGGTGGCCCGGCTGGCGGGAGACGTGCTGAGCGGTAGTCCGCAGCTGTGGTCGTTGGCGGATTTGGGTGTGCTGAAGGATTCCGCGGATGTCGTGATTCAGCGTCGGGGATGGTGGCTGCACCGCAGTCTCGGCGGTTGGGAGGCGGTGATCGTCGACCTGGAGTCCGGAGCGTTCCGGGATCGGCTGGAGCTGCCGATGTATGTTCGGCCGACTGTCGCGCAGCAGCAACGGATCGCGGACCTGCTCGACACGCTTTCCCTTGGCCTTGATCAGGTTTCGGGGATCGCGTTCGCGGCGGGGCTTCCGCGGTGAGCGGCGAGGAACTGGGCGAGGGCTGGGACAGCGTCGCGACGCTCGTCGACGGACGGTGGGTCGAGCGACGGCCCAAACGGGACGAGGTGCGCGCGTGGCTGCTGCGCGAGACGCGGGTGCTGCCCTGGCTGGCTCCGCAGTTGCCGTTGGCGGTGCCGATTCCGTTGGTGTGGCAGGAAAACCCGTTGGTGATCCGGCATGAACTGGTGCCGGGCGAGCCGGGCGAACTGACCGCTGACGACGGCCGCGCGCTCGGCCGGTTCCTCCGCGCGTTGCACAGCGCGGACGTCGCCAAGGCGCGTGAACTCGGTGCCGCGACGGAAGTACTGGCGCTGGACGCGGTCCCGCCGTTGCTCGGTCCGCTCGCTGATCGCGGGTGGGCGCTGCTGGCGGAAGTCCGGGGTTATCCAGCAAACACGGTCATCCATGCCGACCTGGGACCGGAGCATGTGCTGAAGCGGGACGGCCGGGTGAGCGGGGTGATCGACTGGACCGACGTGTCTGTCGGCGACCCCGCGCGGGACCTGGCGTGGCTGCTGCACGGGACCTCGGCGGAGTGCGTCGCGGGGTTCTCCGCGGAGTACGAGGTCACGCCGGAACTGCGTCGGCGCGCTGGGGCGTGGAACCGGCTGGGACCGTGGTACGAGGTGACGTACGGGCTGGAGAACGACCGGCCTGACCTGGTCGAATCAGGCCTCGCCGGCACCCGCGCGCGGCTCGCGGAGACGAGTCAGCCCTGCCGGGAAGAGAAGGACCGGCAGGGCTGAGTTGTGCGTGGCCGCTGGGACCGTCTGTTTCAACGGACCGCTCACTCCGGATATTCCCCGGTGTTCCACGTGGAACGAGCGAGACGGAACCGCTGGACGGGACGCGCGGCGGGTCCGGTAGCATCGTGGGGTAGCGCAAGCACTCAGAAGGGGGCTTCAGGTGAAGAAGCTGTTGGCACTCGCGGTCGTCGCGGGCGGCGTCCTGTTCGTCGTCAAGCGCAACAAGGCGGCCAAGGCCGAGGCTGACCTGTGGCGGGAAGCCACCACGCCTGCCGCCCCGTCGGCGAACGGCAGCGCGCCGGCCAAGGCCGCGGACGCGTCGCGCAACTGACGTAGTACTTAGCGGACCCCGGTCCGCACCGGGCCTGTAGCTCAATTGGTAGAGCACCGCCTTTGCAAGGCGGGGGTCAGGGGTTCGATTCCCCTCAGGTCCACCCGCACTCCCCGTTCGGCCGAAGCCGGGCGGGGATTTGTGCGCTTCCGGGTTGATGTCTTGACTTTAACTTCCCTTGAAGTTCGATCCTTCAAGAGTCGTCATCGATCTTGGAAGGACACTCATGACTGTCAATCGCGTTGCGCGCCCTGACTTTGTGCGCACGGACGTCGACGCTGTGCTGGTTGCCGAAACGACCGTCGAGGCGGCGGAGGTGCTTGCCCGGCTGGAGAAAGAACCGTGGCCGGCCGGGCTGATTTCGTTCAATACCTTGGCCAGTACTGAGGGCGACGGGACGCTGGTCTATACCCAGTGGGCCGAGGGAGCAGCTGATCCCGGTCTGGTGCAACGGGTTTCCGCGAGTGATCCGGTCGAATATCGGTTGTATCGCAGCGGAAATCGGGACAACGCGACCGTTCCGGGGTGCATTGTCGTGGTGAGCGTTGAGTTCGACGGTGCGGACGCGCAGCGCCAGCGGCGTTGGGTGGACACCGTGTTCGGCGCGTTGGCCAGTGAGGAGAAACCCGCGCCGGGCGGGCTGTCCGGGCACTTCCATGTCAGCACCGACGGGACGCGAGTGCTCAACTACGCGGAGTGGACCGACGAACAGTCGCATCGCGACGCGTTGGCGCGGTCCGGCCGGGGGACGGTCGGGGTGTCCGACGAATGGCAGAAGGTGCAGGAATTCCCGGGCGTGCGCGGCGGCGGGTTCCGGCGGTATCGGATGGTGCGCAGCCTTTCGCTCGGGCTGTCCGCGAAAGAGCCAGCCTGATTCAGGCGTCTTGCGGAGCGAAGTCGGGCGCGGGCAGCGTGCCGAGCTGGATGCGGGCGCCGAGTTCGTCCCGGACGCCCCAGTGTTCGGCGAGCAAAGTGCCTTCGGTGCGGTAAATGTGCACCGTGGTCATCTGGTACGGCTTGCCTGCGGCGCCCGCGCCGTGCACCGCGTCCACTCCGGTTCCGGTGGCGGTCGCGCGGACGACGACGCGGTCGTCAGTGTCGAAGATGTCGTCGATCGCGTATCTGATGTTCAGCACGTGGTGCACGAAGGTGAGGATCTGCCGGTAGCCCGCGGGTCCGGGCGGCAGCGGGAACGGGGACCCGTGGTCGACGAAGTCCGGGGTGACCAGGTCGTCCAGGACGGAAAGCTCTCCGGTGTTGATCGCGTCGAACACGGCAAGGGCGGCGGTGCGTGCGGGGTTGGTCACGGCTAAGCTCCTCTTCGAACTTGACTGGAACCCAAATCCAGTGGAATCAGAATCTAGCGGATTGGGAGGGCTGTGGCAAGGCAATACAGTGCCCCGCAGCGCGAGGAGAAGGCCCAGGCCACCCGCGCGCACATCGTGCGGACGGCGCGCGGGCTGCTCCTCGGCGGTGGTGGCTACGCGGGCATGACGATCAGTGGCCTCGCCGAGGCGGCGGGCGTCAGCCCCCAGACGGTGTACAACTCCGTCGGTGGCAAGGCCGAGGTCATCAAGGCGGTCTATGACGTGATGCTCGCCGGCGACGAGGATCAGACGCCGATGAGCGAACGTCCCGAATTCCGCCGGGTGGCCGACGCGACCGACGTGCCGTCCTACGCGGCCGCGTATGCCGCTTGGGTGCGCGCCATCTCCGATCGGGTCGGGCCGCTGCTCGGGGTGCTGGTCGAACACGGTCCCGGCGGCGACAAGGTGCTCGAGGCCTTCGTGGCGACCATCGACTCCGAACGCAGAAAGGGCAACACGAATAGCCTGCGCGGTCTCGCGGAACGCGGGCACCTGCCGCCGCAGAGATTCGACGAGGCGGTCGACGCGGTCTGGACGCTCACCGCGCCCGAGGTGTACGACCGGCTCGTCCGACGCTGCGGATGGACATCGGCGGCCTTTGAACGATGGCTGGCCAACCAGTTGGGCGCGGTGCTGTCCGGTTAACGGTGGTAGTCCGGCGTGGTCATCGGCAACGGGGTCGGGTTGAGCCGGACCCACGCGACGGCGAGTTCGGACAGCCGGGCCAGTTCGTCGTCGGCTCCGTTGCCGGAGCGGATGCGCTTGGCGAGGGTCTGCGCTTCCTGAAGTTCGGGCAGCGGGGTGCCCGACGCGAAGCAGGCAGGGAGCGCGTCGGCCATCGCGCGGAACGAGCGGTCCCAGTTGATGCTGCCGTTGTCGAGGATCTCGTGCGCAACTTTGCCGGAGAGACGGATCGCTTCTCCCTGCACGGTTTTCGCCGCGCCGGAAGGCGGTACGAGCAGCTCCCACAGATGGTCATGCTGCTTCTGCCAGGGTCCGTCGGGCACCGCGATCGGGGAGGTTCCGTCGTGGATCAGCCGCGGCGGGACCGGTTCGACGTCGAACAACCGGTACAACTCGTGCAGTCCGGCGTCGGTCGCGTCGAGGAGATCGTGGCTGAAATTCGGGCGGTGGAACTCGAATTTGGCCCCGATCCGGCGGACCAGCTCTCGCGCCTCGTCCGGTATGGGAGCGCCGGCTTCGAGGAGCAGCGCGGCAGTTTCGGCCATCCCGGCGATCCCGATGTTCTCGGTGAGCTGCAAGCCGTGCAGGAGCGGGGTGCGGCCTGGTTTGCCGTCGATCGTCGCGTGCACATTCGCGCCGTGCTCGATCAGGACTCGTACGGTCTCCGGTCTTTGCCTGCCGGCCGCACCGTGCAATGGAGTACCGCTGTGCGCGCGTGACCGTTCGATGTCCGCGCCGAGCGAAAGCAGCAGCGGGATTTGCGCAGCCGCGCCTCTCGCGGCTCGTGTCCACAGTGGAGTCTCGGCGTACTGGTTGGCGGCGTCCACGTCGAGGCCTTGCTCGACTAGCCAGACGATGAGTTCGTCGGGACACTCGAGAAAGCCAATCGCAGTCTCCTTGCCGTAGCCGCCGCGCGCGGCCAACTCGGTGCGCCGGAACACTGCCTGGAGTTCTGCGAGCGATGCGGAGGACAGCAGTTCGCCGAAGTTCTTCGGCAGCGTTTTTCGCTTGCGCATCGAGGGTTTCTCCTTGGCGTGGCATCCGGCGACGCCAGCTTAGGTCAGTTCGGACCGCAGACGATGGCGCAGCTCGATGAGCGTCTGCCGGGCCAGTTCGAGGCGTTCCAGGTCCAAGCCGTCGGTCGTGCGGAGAGCCAGATCTTCGTACGCTGCTTGCATTCGGTGCAAAGCCGTGCGTCCGGCCGGAGTCGCTTCGAGCAGTTTGGCGCGTTGGTGCGCGGGGTTCGGGCGATAGCCGGCGAGGCCGTCGTCGACAAGCAGGTCGGCGACTCGTTGGACGCTTTGCCTCGTGTGGCCCAGCTGCGAGGCGATGGTTACGACCGGGGCGGCTTCCGCTTCGACCGCGGCCAGCACCTGGTACCGCGCGACGCTCAACCCCGTCGGGCGGGCGATGCCGTTGCCGACTGCTTCCAGGACGTCGGAGAGCCGGATGACCTCGTCCATCAGGTCGTTGTAGGCGTCGCAGGCCTTCTTGACAGCATGCTGTCGTATCGCTAGCTTGTCGGACATGACAGCATGCTGTCATTGAGAGCCGGGTCAGGCAACAGTTCGAGAGGATCATCGGGTGCGAATCAGCATCGGACTTCCGAATCAAGTGCGCGACGTCGACCCCGCGGTCGTGCCGCGGTGGGCGGCGCGGGCGGAGGAGGCGGGGTTTTCCTCGCTGGCGACGATCGGCAGATACGCGTATCCGGGGGTGAGCGACACGGTTTCGCTGGCCGCCGCGGCCGGGGCGACGACACGGATCGGTCTGCTGAGCGGCGTGCTGCTCGCGCCGACGTGGCCCGGAGCGTTGCTGGCCAAGGAAATCGCGAGCATCGACGGGGTTTCCGGGCATCGGCTGACGTTCGGGGTCGGGGTGGGGCTTCGGGAGGAGGAGTTCACCGTGCCTGGGCTCGGCGCACGTGGCCGGGGCGCGCGATTTGATGCGGACCTGGAGACTTACCGGGAAGTCTGGGGCGGCAAGAACGCGGCGGTGCCGAGCGGGACCCGGCAGGTGCCGATGTTGTTCGGCGGCTACACCGAGCAGGCGTTGCGGCGGATGGTGCGGTGGGGCACCGGATACATCGCCGGTTCGGGCTCGGTGGCGGCGACCGCTCCTCGGTTCGAAGCGGCGAAACGTGCTTGGCGCGAGGGCGGCCGGACCGGGGAGCCGCGGCTGGTTTCGTTGGCGTACTTCGTTTTGGGAGACGTCGACGCCGGGTTGGCGAACGTCCGGGACTTCTATCGGTTGGCTCCGAAGGAAGTCGCGGACAGTGTCGTGCCCTGTGTGTCTCCGGAGATGGTCCAGAAATGCATCGCGGATTTCGCCGAGCTGGGCGCGGATGAGTTGGTCTTCGTGCCGACGACTGACGACGTCGACGAAATCGCCCGGCTGGCGGACGTCGTCAGCTGAGCATCGTCCTGGAAGATGACTTCGCTATCGGGGGCATCACCGATGCTGCCGGGGGTCGCGCGGCTCCAAGCTGGAGTCATGAGACTACGCGTAATTGCGATCGTCGCGGCGATGCTCGCCGTGGTCGGGGCGGGGACAGCGCAGGCGGCACCGAGATTGGCGTTGCCGCGGCCTGGCGGGGTCAGCCCGGTCGGGACTACTGCCTTTCACTTCACCGACACTTCCCGCGCGGATCCGTGGGTTCCTTCGCAGCGGCGGGAAATGATGGTGACGCTGTGGTATCCGGCGCAATATCCCGGATGGCGGCCCACGCAGTACCTCACTCAGCGAGAGTCGGAGCTGATGGTGAAGGAGCTGGGCGATAAGTCAGTTCCGGAGGACGCGCTGACGAAGGTGCGGACACACTCCACTGTGGACGCTCTGCCGCAGTTCCGGCGGATGCCGTTGGTGGTGCTGTCGCCTGGGTTCACGTTGCCGCGCGCGACGTTGTCGTCGTTGGCGGAGGAGTTGGCCAGCCGCGGGTACGTCGTGGCGGGGATCGGGCACAACTACGAGTCGACGGCGATCACCTTCCCGGACGGGCATACGACGGAATGCGTGGCATGCGTTGCGAAGGACTGGGTGAAACTTGTCCAAGCCCGGGCGGCGGATGTGTCGTTCGTACTCGATCGGCTCGTGGGCCGGAATCCGGTGTGGGGCGGCGGGCGGCTGATCGACGCGCGGCGGATCGCGATGGTCGGGCATTCGATCGGGGGAGCCAGCACGGCGCCGGCGATGCTGGCCGACCGGCGGATCCGCGCCGGCGCGATGCTGGACGGCATGTACTACCTCCCGGTGACCGGGCTGGATCGGCCGTTTCTGCAGTTCGGAGCGCCGGTGCACGAGCCGGGCGGGACGGTTGATCCGTCGTGGGATTCGGCGTGGCGCGAGATGACCGGATGGAAGCGGTGGATCACCGTTAACGACGGGGAACACAGCATGTTCACTGATCAGCTGCTGCTCTGCCAGCAGGCCGGGGTGCCGGTGCCGGGACTGAAGATCGATCCGCTGCGGGCGATCCGGGTCAGCGAGGCGTACCTGACCGCGTTCCTGGACGAGCACCTGCGCGGGATGCCCCAGCGGCTGCTGGACGGGCCGTCGCCGCGGTACCCCGAAGTGCGGTTTTGGGGCTGAAGCGCTTTCCCGACGAAGTCCGCGGAATTTCTTCGCAACCCTCTCCAGCGGTGTGCGTCTCTATAGGCAAAGGGAAAGCCAAGAGCTGGTCAGGGGAGAATGGAAATGCTCAAGAAGACTGTCAAATTGGCCACCGTCGGAGCGGCTCTCGGTGCGGTCGCACTGCTTTCCGCGTGCTCTGGCCAGAATTCGGCAGCCCCGGCGAGCAACCAACCCGCCCCGGTCAACGTCGCGGCGAAAAGCCAGGTGCAGCAGCCGGAAACGCCGGTGAAAAAGGGCGGCAGCGGTGGTGGCGGGGCCAGTGCGGAGGACGTTAATTGCAGCACCCTCGGGGGTCCGGTCGGTCCGCGGAAGGTTGATTTGATCGCGGACGAAACCAAGGCAGGTACCGTTGGTTGCGTCGAAGCGTTCAATGTCATCACCGAATACTTCGACAATATCGACAAGGCCGTCGGGTCCAACTACATGATGACTGTTCGGGGCTGGCAGTGCCTCACCGACACCGGCGCGGAGGGCACGCACGAGATCCGCTGCGCGAAGGACGGTTTCAAGCTGCACACCACGCCGCCCAAGGATGAGAACACTCCGGACCCGCAGGAACAGGGCACCGGCTACAACGGGGTGCCGATCGACCCGCCCGCCGACCAGGACCAGGGCACCGGCTACCACGGGGTTCCGGTGGACCCGCCGAACGCGCAGGACCAGGGGACTGGGTACCAGGGCGTGCCGGTCGACAGCCCGGATCAGAACTGAGCCAGCGCGAGCTGCGGGAGCGGGCCAGGCCTTGCGAGGTCTGGCCCTTTTCGCGCGGCCCGCGGACTGAGTCACAGGACCGAAGCCAGCCCCTCCCGCAACATCCGATACGCCGCCTCCGCCTGGGCAACAGCGTCCGGATAAGTTTCATCAGCGCTACGCCCACCGCGGATTTCCCGGGCGTTGTGGAACCCCAAGATCCGCTGCGCCCCGAAGATCTGCGCAGCCACCAACCGTGCGGTGAACTCGTCCGGAACCCCGCACGACGCGCGCAGTTCCTCGACCAGTTCCTGTTCCTTCTCCAGCAGATACGTGGCAAGCCGCGCCAGTAGCGCAGGCGTTGAGTACAGCAGCGTGTGGCACGTGATCGCGTCCGGCGAGTCGTTCAGGCCGGTCAGCGGGTCGCGGGCGGCCAGGCGGTCCAGGAAAGAACGTTCCAGCGCGGACAGTGCCGACACCTCAGTCGGCCGCGCGCGGACGATCTCCGCGGGGCCGTTTTCGTCGACGAACTGGTGGATGACCAGATCTTCCTTCGTCGGGAAGTACGCGAACAGCGTCGGCTTCGAGATCTCGGCCTCGGCGGCGATGTCGGCCACCGACACGCCGTCGAAGCCGGATTCGCGGAACAGGCGCAGGGCCGCCGAGGCGATGGCTTCCCTCGTGCGGCGGCGTTTGAGCTCGCGCAGTCCTGACACGGCCGTCAGCCTAACCGGAACTCGAACCAGGATAAAAACTTGACTCGGTTGTATATTTAACCCAGTGAAGATACTGGAACCAGAGATCCGGGCGGAGCGCGAGTTTCTCCAGGCCTGTCACGCCGAGCTGGACCGCATGCGGGCAGAGATCAAGACCGCGATCGCGACGGGAATGGGCGAGGGCGACGCGGTCGACGACAAGTACTTCAACCACGTCCTCAGGCAGTTTCGCATCGAGATCGCCGAGGAGCTAGCGGATATCGACGAGGCGCCGCTCTTCTTCGGCCGCCTCGACTATCCGCCGGGCGAGGTCTACGAGGCGGCGCGCGGGTCGCATACCCGATCGCCCGAGCATGACCTCGTTTACCTGGGCCGCAGAGGGATTCGTGACGACGACGGCGAACCTCTGGTGATCGATTGGCGGGCACCGCTCGCGAGGGCGTTTTACGAAGCCGATCACGATCATCCGATGGGCGTGCGGGTCCGGCGGCGCTACGGGTTCGACCAGGCCGGAGTGCTCAGCGCGTACGAGGACGAGCCGCTCGATCAGCCCGGCTCGTCAGAGAATCGGCTGCTCACCGCGGAGATCGAGCGGCCTCGGCAGGGGCCGATGCGCGACATCGTCGCGACGATCCAGCCGGACCAGATGCGGCTCGTTCGCGCGCCGGTCGACCGGACGATCTGCATCCAGGGCGCACCGGGCACCGGCAAAACCGCGGTGGGGCTGCATCGGCTGGCGTACCTACTCTACACCGAGCGGGTGCGGCTGCAGAAGGCAGGCGGGGTCGCGGTGATCGGGCCGAACCGGTCGTTTCTCGCTTACATCGCGGGTGTGCTTCCGGCGCTCGGCGAGGTGGCGGTTTCCCAAGCCACGATTGACGAACTGACCGGGGCGGGCCAGCCCGCGGACTACGTCGACGATCCGCGGACGGCGCGCATCAAGGGCGACGTCCGGATGGCGGAGGTCGTCCGGCGGCACGTGTGGGCGCGGATCCGGCCGGTCGACCGGACGCTCGAGGTGAAGTACCAGCACCGGACCTGGCGGTTGTATCCCGAGGACATCGCCGAGGAGCTCACGGAAATCCTCAGCCGCGGCGCGGATTACAGCGCGGGGCGCGAATTGCTGGCCCAGCGGCTCGCGCATCGGGTCCTGCGCGAGATGGAGCGGTCCGGCGGCACGAGCGCGACTCTGCATCAGCTTCGCCGCAATGCCGCGATCAACAAGGCGGTCCGCGACATGTGGCCTGCCGTCGAGCCCGCGCGGCTGGTCTATGACTTGCTTACCGATAACGCACTTCTCGCCGAAGCGGCCGACGGAATTCTCACTGCGGAGGAACAGGAAGCGCTCATCCGTCCGCGTCCGCGCAGTCGCAAGGCGATGACCTGGTCGACGCTCGATCTCGCGTTGCTGGACGAGGTCGCGGCGCTGATCGAGCGGCCGGCGAAGCTCGGGCACGTCGTGGTCGACGAGGCGCAGGACCTCAGCCCGATGCATTTGCGGGCGATCGCGCGCAGGCTGGCCGGTGCGTGCACGGTTCTCGGCGACGTCGCGCAGGCGACCAGTCCGTCCGCGGTCCGCGATTGGACGACCGTGCTGACCCATCTAGACCGGCCCGGCGGGCGGATCGAAGAACTCACGCACGGCTACCGCGTTCCGGCGGATGTCCTCGACTTCGCTGCCCGGCTGCTCCCGCACATCGCGCCGGAGCTGCGGAGTCCCACGTCGTTCCGGCATTCCGCGGATGCCTTGCACCTGACCGAAACGGACGAGACGGTCGCCGCTGCGGTCGACGCTTGCGCGACAGCTTTACAGGAGGAAGGGTCGATCGGGCTGCTGGCCGCGGACGCGGATATCCCCGAATTGCACCGCGTCCTCACCGAGCGCGGGCTGGACCACACGGTGCTGGGTACCGAGGGGACAGCCCGGATTACGCTGGCACCGGTGAGTTTGGCGAAGGGGCTGGAGTACGACACGGTCCTGGTGGTCGAACCGGCGCGCATCGTGGCGGCGGAAGAGCGTGGGCTGCAACGGTTGTACGTCGCGCTCACCCGCGCGGTCAGCACCTTGCACGTACTCCACGCGGACCCGTTGCCGGAGCCGTTGCTGGCTCAGACCGCGGCGGTCTGACGGCGCGTCGAGTAGCACTGCCAGCCCAGAAAACCCAGCGCCAGCAGCAAGTAGCTGTTGCCGATGACGTGCTCGACCGGTCCCCAGGACAGCTCCAGGTACCCGTTCTTCGGCAGCCACGCATGCGGGGCGATCACGAAAATCGCCGCCACGGCAGCCAAACCGGCGACCGCGGTCCGGGTGTGCGCGCGAGCGGCGAACAGCACGATCGCGGGCACGATCCACACCCAGTGGTGCGACCACGAAATCGGCGAACACACCAGAATCGCCGCCGCGTTGAGCAGGAACGCCATCGACGGGTCGGCGCGCAGCATCGCGGGAACGGTCAGCGCGAGCGCGGCCAGGGTCAGCACCGCGACCAGGATCAGCGTCGGCGTTTCGGCGAGCCCGAACCGGTGCACCGCGCCCTGGATGGTCTGGTTTGTCGCGAAAATCGATCCGCTCATCCCGGACGCGCCGGTCAATCCGCCGCCGAACCAGTACTTCATCGACGCTTCCGGCGCGATCACGAACCCGGCCACGCCGGCGAGCACGAAGGTGATCACTGTGGTCAGTGCCGCCCGGAAGTCCCTTTTCAGCAGGAAGAACAGCAGGAATCCGGCCGGGGTGATCTTCATGGCGGCGGCGAGGCCCAGCAGGACGCCGCGGGGCAGCCGGGTCCGGGGGCCGAGGCAGTCGATCACCACGAGGGCCATCAGCAGGAGGTTGATCTGCCCGAACCACAACGTCTCGCGGACCGGTTCGAACGCCAGCGAACCAGCGCCGATCACGAGCGCCGCCAGCATGGCGGTCCGCCGCTCGGCATGCGGCCGGACCACGACGTAGACCGTCCCGCACAAGCACGCCAGCGAGACGGCGAGCATCAGCATCGCGCCCAGCGGCAACGGCATCGCGGCGAACACCAGGAACACGACGGCCGCGAACGGCGGGTAGATGAACGGCAGGATCAGCCCGGCGCGGGTCGGCGGGAGCGGACCGTAGACGTCCTCGCCCTGGGCCAGCGCCCGCGCGCCGGACCGGTAGATCTCCAGGTCGAGCGGCCACATCGTGCAGACGAGCCACAGAATCGTCACTGCCGCCGCCACCGAGGCGAGGACCAGCAGGAACACCGCCGGACGACGGGTGCCGGCGTCGTCTAGCCACCGGCGCAGCGCGACAGCGGGGGGCCGGATGGAAGTCACTCCGCGATCATGCCGGTGCGATCACCCGTTCGCGCAGTGGGGGCGAGACCAGGCGACCTCGTCGACCGCGAGCCACGGCGCGTTCGCGGCGGCGGAGGGGGTGACCCCGGCGAAGGCTTTGACCTCGTGGTGCAGGTGCGACTGGTCGACGTAGCCGCTCTCCACCGCCACCAAAGCGGGACTTTCGCCAGCGGCGAGCCGGTGCACCGCGTGGTCGAACCTGACCAGCTGCGCGGCGCGTTTCGGGCTGAGCCCGAGCTGGCTCCGGAACCGGGACCACAGGCGTTTCCGGCTCCATCCGGTCTCGTCGGCCAGTTGCTCGATCCGCACCTGACCGTGGTGCGCGTCCATCCGCCGCCAGGCGAAGGCGACTTCCGGATCGACCGTGCGACCGGCCTCGTATCGCTTGCCCAAAGCGGCTTCTACCAGGGCGAACCGGTCGTTCCAGGAGTCGAGCGCGCGCAGCCGGCCGGGCAGTTCGGTGGGCCAGACGTCCTCGAGCGACACGACCTCGCCGCTCAACTCCGTCCCGAGCACCGCGTGTGCGACCTCGGGCGACAGCCGGATCTGCACGCATTCGATGCCCTGCCCGCGCACGCGCATCCCGTGCGGCACGAGTCCGGCGACGACGCTGCCGCGCGTCACGTCGTTGACGAGCAGCTTTTCGCGCAGGTTGAGAAACAGCGTGACGGCCGGGTACGGGACCACTGTCAGGTCCACCTGGTCCACGGTGTCGCCGACGAATCCGGCCATTCGCACCCCGGGCAGCCGGAGCGGCCGGGACGGCACGGCGATGCCCCACACCGCTGGTCCGTCGCGAGCCCACTCGGCTGGTCGCATGCCGCCATCGTACGTAACTTCGCCCGCGCGACATTTCTCCAAGACCGGCCACCACCGCCCCGACCAGGCTGAACGGGTACCGGAAAGGGGATCCGTGATGATCAATCCGTTCAGCTCCGCCGTCGAAGTCGCCGCCGCCATCCGCGCGAAGGAGGTGAGCCCGGTCGAGGTCGCTGATTGCTACCTGGACCGCATCGCCGAGCTGGATCCGAAGTTCAACGCCTTCTGCTTCCGCGCCGACGACGAGGTCCGTGCCGCGGCGAAAGCCGCCGCCGACGCTGTGGTGCGGTGCGCGCCGGAAGAACTGCCGCCGTTCCACGGGGTTCCGCTGCCGATCAAGGACCTCGTCAACGTCCAAGGCTGGCCGACCACTTACGGCTCGCTGGCCACCGACCGTTCCCCGCAGCCCAAGTCGGACCCGATCGTGCAGCGGTTCACCGACGCGGGTTTCCTCCCGCTCGGCAAGACCACGACGTCGGAATTCGGCGCGGTGCCCTTCACCGAGAGCGAGGCGCAGGGCATCTCGCGCAACCCGTGGGACCCGGACCGCACGCCCGGCGGTTCGTCGAGCGGCGCGGGGGCCGCCGTCATCGCCGGAATGGCCCCGGTCGCGCACGCGGAGGACGGCGGCGGGTCGATCCGCATCCCGGCGTCGTGCACCGGTCTCGTCGGGCTGAAGCCGACCCGCGGCCTGGTCACGAACGCCGTGGTGGAGGTCGAGGGCTTCGCGACCAGCGGAGTCGTCAGCCGGACGCTGGCCGACACCGCGGCCGCGCTGGACGTCCTCACGCGGCACGACCCGGGCGCGTGGTGGTCGCAGCCGACGCCCACCCGGTCGCTCACCGATGCGCTGAACACCGAACCCCCGACTCGCCTGCGGATCGGTGTCCTCACCACCTCGCTGATCGACGGCATCGAGGTCGACCCGGCCTGCCTGACCGCGGTCGACAAAACCCTTCGCGCGCTGGAGGAAGCCGGACACCAGATTGTCGACAAACCGCTTCCGCTGCCGACATCCGCGGAACTGCTGGCGACATTCCTGAAGGTCTGGAACGTCGCCAGCGCAGGCGTCCCGGTGCTCGACCAGGACCGCATCGAACCGCACAACCGGGCACAGCGCGAAGCCGCGAAGTCGGTCGATTCCTGGACTTACGCGGAGAGCGTGCACCAGACCCAGGTGTTCTCCCGCCGTATTGTCGAGGCCTTCGTCGGCAGCTTCGATCTGCTGGTCACGCCGACCATGGCGTGCCTCCCGCCGAAGGTCGGCGCGTGGCGAGCGAGCGGAAATCCGGTGGTGGCCGCGTACCCGATGGGCGTGTTCACGTCGCTGTTCAACGTGACCGGCCAGCCCGCGATCTCCCTCCCGCTGCACCACGACGCGGCGAGCGGCCTGCCGGTCGGCGTCCAGCTGGTCGCCGCGCCCTGGCGGGAAGACCTGCTGCTGCAGGTCTCCCGCACCCTGGAACAGGCGCTGCCCTGGACCGACCGGCGGCCGCCGCTCGACTAGCCCACGTAGGCGGCCAGGTGCTTCCCGGTCAGCGTCCGCTTCTTCTTCACCAGCTCGGCGGGCGTCCCCTCGAAGACCACCTGGCCGCCGTCGTGCCCGGCCCCAGGGCCGAGGTCGATGATCCAGTCGGCGTGCGCCATCACGGCCTGGTGGTGCTCGATGACGATCACCGACTTGCCCGATTCGACCAGGTGGTCCAGCAGCCCGAGCAGCTGTTCCACGTCGGCGAGGTGCAGGCCGGTGGTCGGCTCGTCGAGGATGTAGACACCGCCGTTCGACCCCATGTGCGTGGCCAGCTTCAGCCGCTGCCGCTCGCCGCCGGACAGCGTGGTCAGCGGCTGTCCGAGGGTCAGGTAGCCGAGTCCGACCTGTTCCATCCGCTCGAGAATCCGGTGCGCGGCGGGGGTTTTCGCGTCGCCGTCGGCGAAGAACGCGGTGGCCTGGGCGACCGACATCGCGAGCACCTCGCTGATGTCGCGTCCGCCGAAGTGGTACTCCAGCACCGAGGCGTCGAACCGCTTGCCCTCGCAGACCTCGCAGGTGGTGGCCACCCCGGCCATCATCCCGAGGTCGGTGTAGATGACGCCGTTGCCGTTGCAGTTCGGGCACGCGCCCTCGGAGTTGGCGCTGAACAGCGCGGGCTTCACGTTGTTGGCCTTGGCGAAGGCTTTACGGATCGGTTCGAGCAGCCCGGTGTAGGTCGCCGGGTTGCTCCGCCGCGAACCGCGGATCGGGGCCTGGTCCACCGACACGACGTCGTCGGATTCCCGAATGGACCCGTGGATCAGCGAGCTCTTACCCGATCCGGCGACCCCGGTGATCACGCACAGCACGCCGAGCGGGATGTCGACGTCCACGTCCTGCAGGTTGTGCGTGTTCGCGCCGCGGATTTCCAGCACACCCGTGCGCTCCCGCACCGATGGCTTGAGCGAGGCACGGTCGTCCAAGTGCTTGCCGGTCAACGTCTTGCTCGCGCGCAGACCGTCCACAGTGCCCTCGAAACACACCGTGCCGCCGTTCGTGCCCGCGCCCGGGCCGAGGTCGACCACGTGGTCGGCGATCGCGATCGCTTCCGGCTTGTGCTCCACCACGAGGACGGTGTTTCCCTTGTCCCGCAAGCGGAGCAGCAGGTCGTTCATCCGCTGGATGTCGTGCGGGTGCAGGCCGATGGTGGGCTCGTCGAAGACGTACGTGACGTCGGTGAGCGACGAGCCGAGGTGCCGGACCATCTTCACCCGCTGCGCTTCGCCGCCGGACAGCGTGCCCGCCGGACGGTCCAGCGACAGGTAGCCGAGACCGATCTCCACGAACGATTCGAGCGTCTCGTGCAGCGATTTCAGCAGCGGCGCGACCGACGGGTCGGACAGCTTCCCGACCCAGTCGGCGAGGTCGCTGATCTGCATCGCGCACACGTCGGCGATGCTCATCCCGTCGATCTTGGACGACCGCGCCAGCTCGCTCAGCCGCGTCCCGTCGCATTCCGGGCACGTCGCGAAGGTGACCGCGCGGTCCACGAACGCGCGGATGTGCGGCTGCATCGCCTCGACGTCCTTGGACAGATACGACTTCTGGATCCGCAGCACCAGACCCTCGTAGGTCATGTTGATGCCTTCGATCTTCATCCGCGTCGGTTCCTTGTACAGGAAGTCCTGCAGCTCGCGCTTCGTGTACTTGCGGATCGGCTTCTCCGGGTCGACCAGGCCGGACCCGGTGTAGAGCCGGTAGTTCCAGCCGCCCGGGGTGTAGCCGGGGATGGTCAGCGCGCCCTCGGCGAGCGACTTCGAGTCGTCGTACAGCTGGGAGAGGTCGATGTCGTTGATCGAACCGCGGCCCTCGCAGCGCGGGCACATGCCGCCGGTGACGCTGAAGCTGCGCCGCTCCTTGATCTCCTTCCCGGCTCGCCGCACGGTGACCGCACCCGCACCGCTGATCGAGGCGACGTTGAACGAGAACGCCTGCGACGACCCGATGTGCGGCGTGCCGAGGCGGCTGAACAGGATCCGCAGCATCGCGTTGGCGTCGGTGGCGGTGCCGACCGTCGAGCGCGGATCGGCCCCCATCCGCTGCTGGTCGACGATGATCGCGGTGGTCAGCCCGTCGAGCACGTCGACCTCGGGACGGGCCAGCGTCGGCATGAAACCCTGCACGAAACTGCTGTAGGTCTCGTTGATCAGCCGCTGCGATTCGGCCGCGATCGTGCTGAACACCAGCGAGCTCTTGCCCGAGCCGGACACCCCGGTGAACACCGTCAGCCGGCGCTTCGGGAGTTCGACGCTGACGTCCTTGAGGTTGTTCACGCGGGCACCCTGCACGCGGATCAGGTCATGGCTGTCCGCGGCGTGCCCCGGCGTGGTCTTCCCCTTGGCCTTGGTCATCTCTCTCCCAGTTTCTTTTCCCGGCGGTCCGGCTCGGACTGCTTCAGCTCGCTTGCTGGATGCGGATGAGGTTCCCGGCCGGGTCGCGGAACGAGCAGTCCCGGACGCCGTAGGGCTGGTCGGTGGGCTCCTGCACGACCTCGGCGTCGCTGGCCTGCAACCGGTTGAAGGTCGCGTCGACGTCCTTCGTGGCCAGGTTCAGCGCGGCGTAGGTGCCCTTGGCCATCATTTCGGTGATCATCCGGCGTTCGTCGTCGGTGAGGCCGGGGAACGCGGCGACCGGCTGCAGCACGAGCGAGGTGTCCGGCTGTCCGGGCGGGCCGACGGTAATCCAGGCCATGTCGCCGTATTTGACGTTGTTGCGCACCTCGAAGCCGAGGACGTCGCGGTAGAAGGTCAGCGTCGCTTCCGGATCGGTGTGCGGGAGGAAGCTCGCGTGAATCGTCATGTCCATGCCGATCACACTAGGTTCGCGCCGAACGGGGTGCTTCTCGATTCCTGATCGGTCGCGTGACCTGTTTGGCGACGCACGGAGCCATGCCCTCGGTCGCCCCGGTCTCCTCCTGGCGGTACACGCTCGGCGGCTTTCCGACCAGCTCGGTGAAGCGCGTGCTGAACGTCCCCAGCGACGAGAACCCGACCTCGAAACACACCTCGGTGACGCTCAGGTCGCCGCGCCGGAGCAACGCCATCGCGCGCTCGATGCGGCGGGTCATCAGATACGAATACGGCGACTCTCCGTAAGCGGCGCGGAACTGCCGGCTCAGGTGCCCGGCGGACACGTTGACGCTCCGCGCGAGCGCCTCGACGTCCAGGGGACGCGCGTACTCGCGGTCGATCCGGTCGCGCACCCGGCGCAACCGTGCGAGATCGGCCAATCGCTGCGCGTCGTCCGGTTTGCTGGTCACTTCCGAATCGTGCCACGGCGATCGCCCGAGCCCCAGCAATCCGCTCTTTCGGGCTGGTGGCCGATTCGTTCAAGACCCGCGCGCCGGACTCGTGCGACGGTTTCCGGGTGACTGTGAACTTGGAGGCCGTCGCCCCGTTCCTCGCCGGGCACGGCAGGGTGCTGGACCAGCGGCGGTTCGAGCTGCTGAACGGAAACGGACGGGCCGAGGAGGTGCTCGCGGCGGTCGCCGCCTACCGGAATCCGGACGGCGGATACGGCTGGGGCCTGGAGCCGGACCTGCGCGCGCCGGAAAGCCAGCCGGGCGGCGCGCTGCACGCGTTCGAGGTGTTCGCCGATGTCGCGCCGGTGACCACGCCGCACGCGGTGCAGCTGTGCGACTGGCTGGAATCGGTGTCGTTCACCGACGGCGGGCTGCCGTTCGCGTTCCCGGTCGCCGACCCGGCCGCGTGCGCTCCCTTTTGGACCGGAGCCGATCCGGCGGCGTTCTCCTTGCAGAGCACCGCGTTCGTCACGTCCGCGGCGTGGCGGGTCGCCGAACCCGACCCGGCGGTCGCGGCGCATCCGTGGCTCGCGCGGGCGACCGAGACGTGCCTGCGGGCGATCCGGGAGCTCGAGGAGATGCCGCACGTCATCGAGTTGAGCTTCGCGATCCACCTGCTCGACGCCGTGCACGGCAGGTATCCGGAGGCCGATGAACTCCTGACGAAGCTGGGGAAGTTCTTGCCGGAGAGCGGAATCGTCCCGGTGCAGGGCGGTTCCGAGGGCGAGGTGCTGCGTCCGCTCGACTTCAGCCCGGTGCCCGGCCCGTCCCGGCGGTTGTTCACCGCGGAGGCGATCGAAGCGGATCTGACCCGGCTGGAACAGGGCCAGCAGCCCGACGGCGGGTGGACGGTCGACTTCGCCAGCTTCTCCCCGGCGGCCGCGCTGGAATGGCGCGGTTACGCCACCGTCGGCGCGATCGCCAAGCTGCGCGCCAACTCGCGGCTCTAGGGCCAGAGGCGTTCGCGGACCCAGCCCGCGGGTTCGCGGCGGTAGCGGACCCGGAGGTGCTGCCGGTCGTGCGAGGCCTGCCAGAACTCCACCGATTCCGGCTGGATCAGGTAGCGCGTCCACGTTTCCGGTGCCACATCCGGGTTCTCGGCTACCCAATCCGCAGCCGCCGCGGCCGCTTCAACCAGCTTCGCCGGATCGGAAAGCACCTCCGACTGATGCCCGACGTACGCCTCGGCCCGCGACGCGGGCGGCCGAGCGAGGAAGTCGTCGGCGGACACCTCGGGCGCGGCCGGGACCACCAAGCCGCGCACCCGGACCTGACGTCCGCGGCCAGGCCAGAAGAAGGTCAACGCCGCGCGCGGATTCGCCGCCAGCTGCTGGCCTTTAGGGCTTTCCGAACTGGTCGCGACCGCCCAGCCGTCCGCGTCGACGTTCTTCAGGATCACCACGCGAGCGTCCGGAGCCCCGTCGGCGTCCACTGTGGACAGAGTGACGGCGTGCGGGGCCAGCACGTGCTCGCCCGCCTCGGTCAGCCAGGCGAGGAACAGCTCCTCGGGCGTTTCCGGGGTGTGGTCCGGGTCGAATTCCGGGAGCTGTTCGGGAAACGACTGCCAGCCGCGCAACGAAACCATGTCACCGACCGTACGGCGGTTGCCCCGGCGGCGGGTAGTGCGGCGGCTGCGGCCCGGCCGGTCCGGCGGCGGGCGGGGGACCGGTCTGCGGCATCGGCCCGGACGGGATCTGCCCCGGGAACCCACCGGGACCCGGTTGCGGGGGCTGACCGTAGGCGGCCTGTTGCTGCTGCCATTGCACCTGCTGGAGAGCCTCGCCCGGCTGCGGGAAACAGAACGTCAGCTTGGCCCTGATCGCGCCGTGCATCGCCGCGCCCCAGAGCTTCCCGCCGGTGAACGCGTAGGTCGCGCCCGCCTGCGGATCCACCGCGACCATCCGGGTTTCGCCGCCGAACTGGTTGCTCGTCTTCGCGCTCGCCAGCTGCGCGGCGTCCGGGTGCACGCGCCCGACGAGCCCGCAGATCACCACCGACGCGGCGGTCCAGCCGATCGTGCCCTGCACGTTGGCGCGGGCGTGCTGGGTCGCCATGCCGGTGAACTGCTGCAGCGTCGCCGCGTCGATCTCCGGATAGGCCCCGGCGACCACGCAATAGTTCATCGTGGACAGCATGATCGACTCGGTGAACAGGCCGACCGCGCACGTCACCGGTCCGATCTGGACGGTGTTGAGCCTGCCGCCGCTGCGCACCACGCGTTCGGCGACCACCTGCAGGTACTGCTCGGGCGTGAGCACGTCCGCGACCTCCCCGGGCTGGGCGGAATCCGACGTCATCGTCGCACGCGCCGCCTTCGCACGGACTTCACCGGGCATGGTTGACTGTGCCCGCCATGCGCCGACTTCTCGTTCTCGCCCCAGCCCTGGTCCTGCTCGCCGGCTGCAACCCGTCGAGCCCGGCGAAGGAGACTCCGTCTTCGGCGCCGGCGAGTTCCGCTTCGGCCTCCGCGGCGCTGCCGCCGGATCCGCAGCCCGCGCGCACCGCGGAGTGTCCGTACCTGTCCAACGAGACGGTGCAGGACGCGAACGGACAGCACGTCACCAAGGTGAGCGTGTCCGACGACGAGCCGCATCCGACGTGCTTTTTCTACCGCCCGGACGGCAGCCTCCAGCTGACCGTGCGGGTGTACGTCGGCAAGAGCGACGTCGCTACCGCGCTGGTCAACAAGGCCGCGCCGGTCGACACGTCGAACCCGGCTTCGGAGCCCGCGGGGTGGAAGGGCGGCTACCAGCCCGCCGGGGACGGAGTGGTCTACGCCGTCGCCAAGGGCGAGGCCGCCGTCATCGTGACGAGCAACCAGAAGCAGAGCATCAAAGCACGCACAGTGGCGAAAAAGGCTATCGCTGCCCTGAAGCTCTGAGTAACGGGCTCCGCACGGGTGAGTGAAGTTGATCTTGTATTACTCTAAGCAGCACGCGCGGTTCCCCCAACACTCGCGCGGCGGGTGCCCGTCCGGCACCGAATACTTGGTTACCCCTTTTGACGACAAGGACAGATTCGTGGCTGACACCCTCAAGGAAATCCTGCTCGACTCGAGCCGTCGCCCCAACGTGGTCACCGACCTCGGAGAGCTCGTGGACGCCGAGGTCTCCGACAAGGGCGGGGTTTCGGGCGCGGTCGTGAAGACCGGCTTCGCCGCCGTCAAGAAGATCAAGCCGGGCATCATCCCGTCCGCGGTCGACAGCCTGCTGGACGACTTCGCCGGTGCGCTCGAGCCGTTCTACGGCGACTACCGCGCCCAGGGCGGCAACGACTTCGGCGCCTACCTGACCAGCCGTTCGGACGAGGCGTCGGACGCGCTGCTCGGGGTCACCGACAGCCGCGCCGAGCGCAGCAGCCGCGACAGCATCAAGAAGGTCTACTCGAAGCTGCGCCCGAACGGCAAGAAGAACGTCGAGGAGGCGCTGCCGCGTCTCGGCCAGCTGATCGACAAGCACGCCGCCGCGGTCTGAACCGACTGAGCGACAACACGAAAAAGGGCCCCGGGACGCACTTCCCGGGGCCCTTTTCGCGCGTTCAGTTCTTCTTCTCGGCAGCCGACGGGCTCGGCGCCTTGCCGTTCGTCTTCGGCTCGCCCGGCTTGGCGTCCTTCGCGTCCTTGGCCTCGGCGGCCGGCTTCGCGGGCGGAGCCGGGGGAGCAGGCGGGGTGGCCTTCGGCGGCACCGGGGCGACCGGCGGCTCCTGCTGCCGCGACTTCAGCGCGACGGCGGTGCCGACCGCGACCGCGCCGAGACCGAGGATCCACGGCCAGCGGCGACGCTTGCGGGCGCCCTTGGCCGCGCTCTTCGCCTCCTCCAGAGCGGCGCGGAACTCCTTCTTCGCCGCTTTGAAGTCCTTCTTGCCGCGGCGCTTCGACTCGCCCGCCGACGCGGCGGCCTTGATCGCGGCCTTCTTGGCCTTGCGGCCCGGCTTCTTCATCTCGGCGATGCGGGCGAGCGCTTCCTTGCGCGCCGCGGCGGAGCTCTTCTTCAGCTCCTTGCGGGTCAGCTCCGTCTTCTTCGCCAGCTTGCGCCGGGCGCGGCGGCTCCGCTTCCCCAGCTCCTCCGCGCCGGCCTCGGCGGCCTTCGCGCCCGCCTTGCCCGCCTCGACGACCAGCTTCCGCAGGTCCGCCGAGCCGGACTTGGCCGACTCACCGACCGATTCCACGGCCCGGGTCATGGTCTTCACCTCATCAATCGTTGTGAAACAGATCTGTTGCTTGACATCTATCCTGCCCTTTTTCCGCCGACACCGCTGCGGCTTCCCGCTGCGGGCCTCGCGGAAACCTCGGGAAAGTGCCTTCTTCCTGGGCCGGTGTCCAGCGCGACGGGCCGGGGACGCCCCTGAACCCCCCATTTGTGCGAAGGGGTGGCACGATGGCGGCGTGACTGAAAGCGCCCGCAAGGCCACCCTGCACACCAACCAGGGTGACATCCACGTGAACCTGCTGCCCGACCACGCGCCGAAGACCGTGGCGAACTTCGTGGGGCTGGCCACCGGCTCCAAGGAGTACACCCAGCCGAACGCGAAGGGCGGCAACTCCGGTCCGTTCTACGACGGCTCGATCTTCCACCGCGTCATCGACGGCTTCATGATCCAGGGCGGTGACCCGACGGGCACCGGCCGCGGCGGCCCCGGCTACAAGTTCGGCGACGAGTTCCACCCCGAGCTGCAGTTCTCCAAGCCGTACCTGCTGGCCATGGCGAACGCCGGGCCGGGCACCAACGGCTCGCAGTTCTTCATCACCGTCGCGCCGACCTCGCACCTGAACTTCCGGCACACGATCTTCGGCGAGGTCGCGGACCAGGAGTCCCGGGGCGTCGTCGACGCCATCGCGACGACCGCGACCGGACCGGCGGACCGCCCGCTGTCCGATGTGGTCATCGAGAAGATCACCGTCGAAGACTGACGCGCCGCAGGCAGGGATGGGGTTTCGGTAGGTTGGAGTCATCGTGAGCCAACCGCCGAACCCGTCCGCGCCCTCTCTTCCCGGTTGCTGGTGGCATCCGAACCGCCCGACCGGCCTCAGCTGTGCCCGCTGCGGACGTCCGGCCTGCCCGGACTGCCTGCGCGAAGCCCCGGTGGGGTTCCAGTGCACCGACTGCGTCCAGTCCGGGGCGCACCAGCAGAAACAGCAGCACCGGCAGTATCAAGACGCCGGAATGGGCTCCCGCACGATCGCCGGGGCCCGGCTGTCGAACTCTTACACCGTCACGGCGACTCTGATCGCGGTGAACGTGGTGGTCTTCCTGATCACCGTCATCCAGGCGAAGAGCCTGTTCAACAACAATCTGTCCCTCACCCACGCGTGGTTTTCCCTGGAGCCCGTGCTCACGCTCGGCGCGGGCGAGTGGTGGCGGATTTTCACCTCGGGCTTCCTGCATTACGGACCCATCCACATCGCGGCGAACGCGTTTTCGCTGTGGATGATCGGCCGTGCGCTGGAGCAGGTCTTCGGCAAGGTCCGGTACCTGGCGCTCTACTTCGTGTCGATGCTCGGAGCTTCCACCGCGGTGCTGCTTTTCGGGGATGGCAGGCCGACGGTGGGCGCCTCCGGCGCGATCTTCGGGCTTCTCGGCGCCTACGCGGTCATCACGCTCAAACTGCGCCTCAACCCGACCGCGCTGCTCATCAACCTGGTGATCAACGCCTACATCACCTTCACGATCCCCGGCATTTCGATCTGGGCCCACGCTGGCGGCCTCGTTACCGGGGCTTTGGTGACAGCCGCCATTCTCTACGCTCCCGCCCGCAACCTGGTCCGGTGGCAGGCGATCGGCACGGCCGTCATCGCGATCGCGCTCGCCGGGCTGATCAGCTGGCGTGCCACGGACTACCCGTCGCTGGATTGCTCCCCCCGGCTGGTTCAGGGGGAGTACCGGTACTCGTGCGAGCTATCCCGCTGAGCGGGCCCGGAGTTCGGTAAGCACGTCCAGCACGTCGCGAGGATCCTCGCCGAGGTCGGTCTGCCCGAAAATGAACAACTGCTCGTCGCGCTCCAGTTCGAGCGTCACGCCGTCGCGGCCGAGGCGGCGGGTGCTGCGCAGCCGGACCGTCGTGCCGGTCCACGGGAGCCGGTGCGTGCCGGAGAGCGTGCGGGCCTGAAGACCGTGCTCGTCGGCGGCCAGGCGCGGCCGCACGAGCGTCCAGTGGCCCGCGAACGCGCCGACGGCCAGGGTCGCGAGGCCGGTGAGCACCGCGCCCTTGCCGTCGCCGAAGAACGCGTCCGCGACGGTTCCGACCAGCAGCAATGCGGTCAGGCCCCACGCCACTACCACGAGGTTTCGGCGCGGGGCCCAGGAGGTCGGGTGGTTATCCACAGGGGTTATCCACACTGGGGATGAGTCACACCGGTGTGATTCGGTGTCAATCGGCCGACCGGAGCAAAGCTGATCCGGCGGATGGTCAGCGCCACCGCATCGTCATCAGCAGGCCGGCGATCATCGCGGCGAATCCGATGGCGAAATTCCAGTTTCCGAGCTCGCTGAGGAACGAAACTTTGTCGCCGGCGATGTAGTTCACGACCAGCCACACCAGCCCGAGGAGCATGAGGCCGAACATGACGATCTTGTAGAACAGGTTCGACGGTCCCGCGGCCTGGACCTTCACCGGGGTGCGGCGGTCGACAGGCGGGGTGTACGCGGTCTTCTTGCGGACCTTCGACTTCGGCATCGTTTCCTCGCGTGCTCTCGGGCATTCCTGGTGGCGGCATCCTGGACGAGGTCCCGCTGTCGGGGTGCGCAACCAGCGCCACGTGCACACGTTAACGTAAAGG
Organism: Amycolatopsis sp. A1MSW2902; assembly: GCF_017312175.1. Classification (NCBI taxonomy): domain Bacteria; kingdom Bacillati; phylum Actinomycetota; class Actinomycetes; order Pseudonocardiales; family Pseudonocardiaceae; genus Amycolatopsis; species Amycolatopsis sp. A1MSW2902. Next base: position 7,282,526 of record NZ_QJPO01000001.1, on the reverse strand, counting down.
ACGGCTCCGCAGCACCGGGCGGGAGCGGTCGGGTTTCTCAGACTGTGACAATAGCGCCACCTGGAGTGCCGACGAGGCCTCCGGCCGGGCGCGGGAGGAGCTTGCGTGACGCCGCAAGATTGGCCGGGCGAGGACGACCGCCGCCCCGGCACCGGACCTGACCGCCCGGTCCGCCGTCAGCCGCCGCCGCCGAGAAGGCAGCCAGGGGAGACCCCGCCGCGGCGAAGAGTGGCCGGGAACCCCAGCGGCAGATCACCCGAACAGCGCACGCCGATCGACCGGGGCGGACCGCGCCGGGACGGCGGCGAAAACCGGCCCGTGCAGGGCCGGCCGGGCGAAGGCAGGCCCCGCGAGGGTGACCCCCGCGGCGGTGATTTCGGCGGTCCGCGCGATCCCGGACCCCGCCGTACCGCGGAGTTCCGCGCCGAAGGCGGTCCGCAACGACGTCCCGGCGACCCAGGCGGACGTCCTCGCCGCCAGCCGGAAGAAGGCCGGCAGATGCCTCGCCGAGTCGGCGCCGCGGCCCCGGACCCGTCCCGGCGGCGGATGACCGGCCCGGAGTTCGCCGAGCAGCCGACCGAGGTGTTCTCCGCGGTCGCGGTGGAGGACAAGGACGACAAGAAGGCGAAAAAGACCCCGCCGCCGCTGGGCAAGGGCGGGCTCGCGATCCGCACCGCGGGCGAAATCTTCATCACGCTCGGCGTGGTCGTGCTGCTGTTCATGGTGTACGAGGTGTGGGTCACCGACCTGTTCTCCGCCGAGAAACAGCACACCGCGAGCGACCAGCTCGACGGCGACTGGGCGAAAGACCGCACGCTGCACCCCGAGCTGATCGACGGCAAGGCGTTCGCGCGCATCCACATCCCGTCGTTCGGCGCGGACTGGAACTTCACCATCCAGGAAGGCACCGGCGAGGATTCGCTGGCGATCGGCCCCGGCCACTACAAGGGAACCGCGCTGCCGGGCGAACCGGGCAACTTCGGCGTCGCCGGGCACCGCGTCGGCAAGGGCGCGCCGTTCAACGACCTGGACAACCTGAGTTCCTGCGACCAGATCGTGATCGAAACGCACACCGATTTCTTCATCTACCAGGTGCTGCCGTACGACGACGAGGTCAAGGGCTGGAGCAGCGGCAAGGGCGCGCAGCCGGAGTGCAAGGGCGTGTCGACGCTGCGCAACTCGAGCATCCCCGGCGGCGGACCGTACGACGAGACGTTCGGCCGCAAGGTCGTCCAGCCGAGCCAGGGCGACGCGGTGAACCCGGTGCCGTACAAGCCGGCCGGGGCGCTGCCGAAGGCGCAGCAGGCTTCGCTGCTCACGCTCACCACGTGTCACCCGCAGTTCTCGGCGAAGGAACGGTTGATCATCACCTCGGTGCTGACCCGCCAGGTGCCGAAGACGCAGGTGCCGGATTACACGACGTTGCTGAAGAAGATCGGAGTCGCGTCCTGATGTACGGCTGGCTCTGGCGGCATCTGCCCGGACCGTTCGCGGTGAAGTTCGTGATCGCGCTCGTGCTGGTGCTCGGAATCGTGGCGCTGCTGATGTTCGTGGTGTTCCCGTGGCTGGACCCGCTGCTGTGGTTCAACAACGTGTCGGTGAGCAACTGAGGTTCGGGGTCTTCCTGGTCTCGGGCCGCTTCCCAGGCCAGGACGACGCCGCCGTACTGCGCCGCACCGTCCACGCGGCTCGCGCGGCCGAAGCCGCCGGTTTCGACGACGTGTGGCTGGCCGAGCACCACTTCATGCCGTATGGCGTGTGCCCGTCAGCCATCACGCTGGCCGCGCACGTGCTAGGCCAGACGTCGCGAATCGATGTGGGCACGGCGGTAAGCGTGCTGTCCACGACGCATCCAGTGGCGTTGGCAGAACAGTGGTCCATGCTCGACGCGGTTTCTGACGGCCGCCTGCGATTAGGCGTCGGCCGAGGTGGGCCGTGGCAGGACCTGGAGGTATTCGGGACCGGATTGCCGCGCTATGAAACGGGTTTCGCCGAGTCGCTGGACCTGTTGCTGACCGCCACTGGCGGCCGAGTCTCGGCCCGGGGCGCGCATTTCTCCTTCCGCGAGGTACCGCTGCGCCCGACTCCGCAACGAGCCCCGAATGTCGTGGTGGCCTGCGGCGGCCCGACTTCCTCCGCAGTCCGGCTGGCTGCGAAACGTGAGCTGCCGTTGTTGCTGGGCCTGCACGCGGATGACACAGAGAAGGCCGCCACTGTTGCTGCTTACGGTGCTCCCGCGGCCCACGTGTCGACGGTGCTGTGCCAGGTCGGCGACGATGCTTCCGCGGTGGTGCGCCACGCTTTGCCGGGATGGCTGGCGGATGGCTTGGCTGCCCATGTGCCGGTGGACGATCGGCCTGGACCGGCGCGGGATCCTTGGGAGTACACGGAAAAACTGTGCGCGATCCATCCGGTGGGGTCGGTTGAGCATTGTGTCGAGACTCTGCGGACGAGTTTTGCGCGCACTGGGGTGTCGCACGTGATCATGTTCGTGGAAGCTTCCGGCACGGAGGAAGGCACGATGGCAAACATCGCGCGGATCGGTGCCGAGGTGTTGCCCGCACTGCGGGGATAGCCGGACGCTGGTTTTCCGGACACGGGGTTCGCGCGCGACTATCTCACGCCCTGTAACACCGATGGCGATCCTTGCGAGTTCAAACCTGACACGTTCAGCGGCGAACGGTGGGGAGAACGAATGTCGGCTCACAAACTCATCGGTTTTGCCATCGCCGCAGCTGTCTTGGCGATTTCCCTGTCCGGATGCGGATCGTCGACAGGTGCCGATCCAGCAGAACCTGCCTCGCCAGTGTCGACGTGGAAGAGCATGTTCGACTCGAGCACGGTGAACCCCTCGGCACCGTTGCCGACCACGGAGAGCACGTCCGTCCCACCTGCGGCGAACGATTTCGAGATTGCGCTGAAGACCGTTTCCAAGCATTGCTTTGGCTCTGCCGGTTGCAATGTGGTGGTAGAGCCGAAATTCACGTACAAAGGCACCTCGGATCTGGATCACTACACGTGTGACATCACGTACGAGATCACCGGTGACAAGAGCGGTCCGATCACGGAGACCGCAACGGGCACGACCCCGGGGAAAACGATGGTGCGCAACACCGTGATGACTACGTCCTCCACGAAGACCAAGGTCGCCGCGGCGGTGACTTCAGCCGAGTGCAAAGCAAGCTGAAGCGGCCCGGCCAGAGAAACCCTGACCGGGCCGGTCGTCCAACCCGAAACCGGACTCAGCAGTCCCGCAGTTCAGGGCTCTGGTTCAGCAACTGCCCCCGAGGCGAAACGAACGCCCGGTACCGATCCCCGTCCGTCTCGCGGAACACTGCTACCCGGTGGCAGTTCTGGAACGCCAGCTTCACTCCGAAATGCCGCTCCAGCCCGCCCCGGATGGCGTCTGAGGCCAGTGCTCGCAGCAGTTGACCGCGGGCGGTCTCGTCCGGCGGCGGGGTTTCGTTGTCCGCGAATCCGTCCGCGGCGGTGTCTGCTTCCGCGATCACTCCGGTGATGACCTCCCACGCGTACGGCAGCGATTCCCGTACGCAGGCCACGAACTCGGCGTCGGAGACCTCCCCGCGTTCGGCCTTTTCCAGCAGCGCGGGCGATACGTCCAAGGACAAGACAACCTCCATGGTCAGCGGTACCCCTCAGAGCTACCGGCCAGCCCGACCCGGCCACAAGAGAAAACGAGTTTCATCACCACTTTGGTGGATCACTCCCACCGGAACAGCCGCACGGTGAGCATCCTTGCTAAGCGCGGCCGAGCGGCACCCGCACAGCTGGCGGCAGAGGTCCGGCATCCGGGTGCGCCCGGAACGACTGGATCAGCAACGCCGTGAACCGACGCACCGCTGCGACCCGCGCAGAAGCTGGTTCCACCTGGATCCCCTCGTTGGCGACCAATGCCAGCACGAGGTCTTCCAGTACGAAATCCGCGCGCAGTTCGCCAGTGTCCTTCGCTCGGTGGATGAGTTCGAGCAGCAGCCGCAGGGTGTGGGCTCGGTCGGCGGCGAAGTCGAGTCGCCGGGGCAGTTGTGCGACGAACGCGCGAAAGCCCTGCTCACGGGCATGCGCCTCGGTCAGCTTCTCCAGCACCAGGACGAAACCCTGCCACGGATCAGCCGCCGCCAGGCCCTCTTCGACGATTGATGAGCACAGCGCCAGTTCCTCGGCGAACGTTTCGGCGATCAGCGCGTCTTTGGTCGGAAAATGCCGGTAAACCGTCGCGACGCTCACCTCGGCCTGCCGGGCGATCTCCCGCATCGGTACGCCATATCCGCGGACCGCGAAAGCCACCCGCGCCGCCGCGAGGATGCGGACTCGGTTGTGGGCGGCGTCGGTCCGTCTCACTTCGGCCGCCACCTCTCTCACTTCCGGCTGGATCGCTGACCTGCTGGAATACCTTCGGGCACATGAAAGCCGTCCAGTTTTCCCAGTATGGCCCGCCCAGCGTCGTGCACGTCGCCGATGTCGCCGAACCGCACGCCGGACCCGGGGAGATTCGCGTTTCCGTGCGCGCGTCCGGGTTTTCCGCGGGCGAAACCATCATCCGATCGGGAGCGCGCAAGGACACGATGCCGGTGACGTTCCCGTTCCGGACGGGCTACGACGCTGCTGGCGTGGTCGACGAGGTGGGCGACGGGGTCACCGGAATAGTGCCCGGCGAGCACGTCTTCGGCATGACCGACGCGAATCGTCGGGGAGCCAACGCGGAGTACGCCGTCTTGGTGCATTGGGCTGCCAAACCGCACGCCTGGAGCTGGGCTGAGGCGGGCGGTGCCGCGGGCGCGATCGAAACCGCGACCCGGGTGTTGGACCAGCTTCCTGGCGGAAGGATCCTGGTGAACGGCGCGGCGGGCGGCGTCGGCACGGTCGCGGTTCAGTTGGCGATCGCGCGCGGGGCCGCCGTTATCGGCACGGCGAGCCCGCGCAACCACGATTTCCTGCGTTCCCTCGGGGCCGAGGCAACGACGTACGGTCCGGGGCTGGTCGACCGAGTCGGCAGCGTCGACGCGGTCTTCGACTGTGCCGGGGGCGCATTGCCGGACCTGATCGAGATCGCCGGAGACCCCGCGCGGGTCGTGACGATCACCGATACCACCGCGCCACAGCACGGCGTGCACTTCTCGCACGGTGCCGCGCTCCCTGGTGCGGATCCGTTGGCAATACACGGACTTGCCCCCGCAGTAAAGCTCGCCGAGGGAGGCCGCTTGCGGATTCCCGTCGCAGCGACCTTCCCGCTGAGCGAGGCCGCGGCCGCGCATGAGCTGAGCGAAAGCAGGCACGCCCGCGGGAAGATCGTCTACCTGAACTGACCTCAGGCGCGCGAAACCCGCACCATCTCGTCGCGTTCCACGACCTTCACCCGCTCGCGTCCCTCGGCCTCGCCGAGCGACTTCTCGTGCGCGTCGAGTTTGCCCCAGCCTTCCCAGGTGGTGAACGAAATCCCGCGCGCGGCAAGGAATTCCAGGATCGCGTCCGGCGACGAATGCCGCGGCGCGGCGAGGGTGTCCGCGTCCGCCAAGAGGTTCGCGACGGTCTCGGCCGCGTCGCCCTTCGTGTGGCCGATCAGGCCGACCGGGCCGCGTTTGATCCAGCCGGTCACGTACACGCCGGGGACCTGGTTCTCGTCCAGGTCCAGCACCCGGCCGCCCTGGTTCGGGATCACGCCCGCGGTGTGGTCGAACGGGATTTCCGGCAGGTGCGACGACAGGTACCCGACCGCGCGGTACACCGCCTGCACGTCCCAGTCGTGGAACTCGCCGGTGCCGACGACCTTGCCGTCGCGGTACTCGGTGCGTTCGGTGCGCAGGCCGACGACCTTGCCGTCCTCGCCGAGCACCTCGACCGGTGCGTGGAAGAAGTGCAGGTGCAGGCGGCGCGGGCGGGTGCCCTCGTCGCGGATCGCCCATTCCTGCAGCGTCTTCACGACCATGTCGGTCTGCTTCGAGGACCGCAGTTCGGCGACGCTGGCCTCGTCGAACTCCATGTCCTCGGGGTGCACGATCACCTCGACGTTCGGCGAGTGGTCCAGCTCGCGCAGCTCCAGCGGCGAGAACTTCGCCTGGGCCGGACCGCGGCGGCCGAACACGTGCACGTCGGTGACCGGGCTGGCCTTGAGGCCCTCGTAGACGTTCGCCGGGATGTCGGTCGGCAGCAGTTCGTCGGCGGTCTTGGCGAGCACGCGCGCCACGTCCAGCGCGACGTTGCCGACGCCGAGCACCGCGACCGACGACGCGGTGAGCGGCCAGGTGCGCGGCACGTCCGGGTGGCCGTCGTACCAGGACACGAAGTCGGCGGCGCCGTGGCTGCCGTCGAGGTCGATGCCGGGAAGGTCGAGCGCGCGGTCGGCCATCGCGCCGGTGGCGAAGATGACCGCGTCGTAGAACTCGCGCAGGTCGTCCAGCTTCAGGTCGGTGCCGTAGTCGACGTTGCCGAGCAGCCGGATGTTCGGCCGGTCCAGCACCTTGTGCAGGGCGTTGACGATGCCCTTGATGCGCGGGTGGTCGGGCGCGACGCCGTAGCGGATCAGCCCGAACGGCGCGGGCATGCGCTCGAACAGGTCGATCTCGACGTCCGCGTCGGACTTGTCCAGCAGGTCGGCGGCGTAGATGCCGGCGGGGCCGGCGCCCACCACGGCGACACGAAGGATTCGGCTCACCCGCTCCACGGTAAGTTAGGTGATCCTAACAATCACTGTGATCTGGCGTACGGTCCAGCAGGTGGGAGCCGCTAAGCTGGCGGCATGCGCGTTCTCGTCGTCGACAACTACGACAGCTTCGTCTACAACCTCGTCCAGTACCTGGCGCAGCTCGGCGCCGACTGCACGGTGTGGCGCAACGACGTCGTCGACCTCGATCGCGTGCCGGACTTCGACGCGGTGCTCGTCTCCCCGGGTCCCGGAACGCCGGAACGCGCAGGTCAGAGTATTGAAGTGATCGCGAAATGCGCCGAGACGCGCACGCCGATGCTGGGCGTCTGCCTCGGCCACCAGGCGCTGGGCGTGCACTTCGGAGCCACCGTCGACCGCGCGGACGAGCTGCTGCACGGCAAGACCAGCCAGGTGCGGCACACCGGCTCCGGCATCCTCGCCGGGCTGCCGGAGGAGTTCACCGCCACTCGCTACCACTCGCTCACCGTGCTCCCGGACACCATCGATCCGGACATTTTCGAGGTCACCGGCACCACCGAAACCGGCATCGTGATGGGCATGCGGCACCGCGAACTGCCGCTGGAGGGCGTGCAGTTCCACCCCGAATCCGTGCTCACCGAATGCGGCCACCGGATGCTGGCGAACTGGATGGCCTCGGCGGGCCACCTGGTCGCGCCGACCGTCGTCGACGACCTGGAGCGGGCCACCCGCACCCTGCAGAAGGCCGCGACTGCGTGACCGCGCCGACCCCGCTGATCCGGCTCAGCGGAGTCGGAAAACGGTACGGCAGCGGCGAACCCGTCCTGACGCACATCGATTTCGAGGTGCCCGCCGGACGGGTGGTCGGCATCCTCGGCACTAACGGATCGGGCAAATCGACGCTGCTGCGGATCCTCGCCGGGGTGTCGCGGGCGTCGTACGGCGACATCACCGGAAACCCGGCGGTCGGCTACCTGCCCGACCGATTCCCCGGCGGCCAACGGCTGAGCGCGCGGGCGTACCTGCGGCATCTGGCGCGGATCCGCGGGCTGACTGACCTGTCCGGAATCGATCCGCTGCTGAAACGGCTCGCGCTGGTCGGCAGCCCGGATGCACAGCTGCGCACGCTGTCGAAAGGCAACGCGCAGAAGGTCGGCCTCGCCCAAGCCGTGCTGGTGCGCCCGGATCTGCTGATCCTCGACGAACCCTGGTCCGGCCTCGACGTCGGCACGCACGCGGTGCTCGGCGAACTGGTCGCGGAAACCCGCGCACGCGGCGCGAGCGTCGTGTTCACCGACCATCGGCCGGACGTCGTGCGCGAACACGCGGACGAGGTGTACCGGCTCGCTTCCGGCCGGGTCGCGCCGCTGGAAACGCATCCGGAGCGGAAGCGGATCACGCTGCTGCCGGTGTCGTCGAGCGTCGACAACTGGTCCGCCGAACCAGGCGTGCACGCGGTCGCCGACCAAGCGGGCGGCGTGGTCCTGACGGTCGACGCCGAACACGCCGACGCCGTGCTGCTGCGCGCGTTGTCCGGCGGCTGGTCGGTGCGGGAGGTGGCGCCGTGCTCGCAGTGAGCCGCTATTACCTGGCGCTGCTCGGCCATTCGCAACGCTATTTGCCAGCCGGGCTCGCGTACCTCGCGTTGTGCTCAATCCTTTACGCAGACCCGAGTTCGCCAGTGCTTCCGCTGTTTGGCGTGAGCGGCGCGGGGGTTCTCGTACTCGGCTGTTGGCTCACGATCGCGTTGCTGGACATCGAAGATCCGGTGCAGCGCCTGATCACGCTCAACCACGCGGGCGGCAACCGCAAAACCATCGGCGGCGCGGTGCTGACGGTGTTCGGCTGCACCTTGGTGTGCACGCTGGTGACCGTCGGCTGGGCGGCGACGCATCGGAATCAGTTGCAGGCGCAGATCATCGGTGCCGGGCTGGCGACCCATCTCGCGTGCGCTCTGGTCGGCATCGCGATCGGCCTGCCGTGCTCGCGGCTGCTGGTGTCGCGCATCGGCTGGACGGTGCTCGCCGCGGTTCTCGTGCTGGGCGTGGTGCTGCTGGGAAAGTGGGTTCCGCTGGTGCATCCGCTGCTGCAAGCGCTGATGAACGGCTCCCCGTACGGCGGCCCGCTCGGTTTGGCGACAGGCACGTCGGTGGTGCTGCTGGCGGCGAGCATGACGGTGGTGGGCACGGTCTCGACCCGCCGCTCCTGACTCTTTCTGCAAATTGCATTCGGCAAATGCCGATTTGGGGGTTCCGGGTCGGGCAGCGAGTCGGTTACCCTCGCGCCGTCTGTTGGGCCCGGGAGGGGAGCATCCGTGACGGCAGGGATCGCCGCGATCACCGTGGACGGCTCAGCGGACGAGGTGCGGCACCTCGTTTCCTGGCTCGGCGCCGAGGACGAACTGGCCGGGCGCGTGCGGCTCGCCGGGCCGGGCAGCGGCGTGGTCGTGATGGTGAGCAGCCGGTCGGCGGGAACCTTCTGCCGGTCGCTTTTCGGCTGGCTGCACCGGCAGCGCGACGGACGGCAGGTGTCGCTCACCGTGAAGCGCTCCGGGGCCGTCGAAGAGCTGGACGTCGACTGCGGCGGTGGGCACGACGTGGACGAGGTGCTCGCCAGCGTGCGGAATTTTCTCGACCAAGACTGATCGGCCGGCGCGAAAAAAGGGCCCGCACGGTGCGCACCGTGCGGGCCCTCCTTAGGCGTTGCGAGCGGGGTCAGCCGCCGTTGTTGTTGCGGATCCCGCCCGGCGGGAAGATCCCGCCGGAGCTCGACGTCGGCGAGCCGCCGCTGCCGTCGTCCTCCTTGATCGTCAGCATGATCGGCTGGGTCGGGCTGATCTGGCTGCCTGCCTGCGGGTTCTGCTTCACCACGGTGTTGGCCTTGCCGCTGCCGGACGAGGTCGACTGCGTTTGGATGCTGCCCGACCAGCCAAGGCTCTGCAGCTTCTGCGTCGCCTGGTCCGAGGTCATCCCGGTCAGGTCCGGCATCTGGATCTGCTGCGGACCGGACGACACGGTCAGCTTCACCGTGCTGTTCGGGGGCAGGTTGCCGCCGTTCGGCTGCTGGTCGATGACCTGGTCCTTCGGCTGGTCCGAGGCCTGGTCGACCCGCTGGGCCTTGAAACCGGCGTTCTGCAGGATCTGCTTCGCCGTCGCGTAGTCCTTGCCGACCGTGTTCGGCACTTCCTTCTGGTTGACGCCGGACCCGACGACGATGTCCACCGGCGTGCCTTCGGTGGCCGAGGAGTTCGCGGTCGGGTTCTGCGACACGACCTTGCCGACGTCGTCCGGGGTGTCGACGGGCTGCGAGGTCGTGTTGCCGAGCTTCAGCTTGGCCTGTTCGAGCGCCGTCTTCGCGTCTTCCGCCGACTTGCCGTGCAGGTCCGGCACGGTGGTGTTGCCCGGCTTCTGCCCGACGGTCAGCGTGATCGTGGACGTGGTCGGCACCGTCTTGCCGACCTCCGGGTCGATCGCGATGACCTTGCCGATCTGGTCCTCGGTGCAGGTCTGCCCACCGGGGTTGCTCGCCTCCGGACCGCACACCACGTTCTTGTTCGGCGCGAACGACGAGAAGCCCGCCTGCTGCAGCGCCGCCTTCGCCTGGGTGACCTGCTGGTTGACCACCGGCGGGATCTGCGCCGTCTCGTTCTTGTCGCGGAACGACCCGCTCAGCCAGAAGATCAGCAGCACCACACCCGCCACGAGCAGCGCGGCGATCACCCCGAAGATGATCCGGCGGCGGCGCTTGGCCCGCGGGTCCTCGTCCGGCTCGTCGGCGTAGTCGTCGTAGGCCACCGGCTGGCGGCGGTCGGCGTTCATCACCTGGGTGCGCTCGTCGTCCGACATCACCATCGGGGCCGACGGACGCTGCCCGGACAGCGTCCGGACCAGGTCCGACCGCATTTCGGCGGCCGACTGGTACCGGTTCGCCGGGCCCTTGGCCAGCGCCTTCAGCACGACCGCGTCCAGCTCCGGCGACACGGCCGGGTTCACCGACGACGGCGGGTTCGGGTCCTCCCGCACGTGCTGGTACGCCACCGCGACCGGGGAATCGCCGGTGAACGGCGGCTCGCCGGTGATCAGTTCGTACAGCACGCAGCCCGCCGCGTAGACGTCCGACCGGGCGTCCACCGACTCGCCGCGCGCCTGCTCCGGCGAGAGGTACTGGGCGGTGCCGATGACGGCCGCGGTCTGCGTCATCGCCGACTGGCCGTCGTGCATGGCGCGCGCGATGCCGAAGTCCATCACCTTGACGGCGCCGTTCTTCGTGATCATCACGTTCGCCGGCTTCACGTCGCGGTGCACGATGCCGTGCCGGTGCGAGAAGTCGAGCGCGGCGCAGACGTCGGCCATGACCTCCATCGCGCGCTTCTGCGACAGCGGGCCCTCGGTCTTGACGATGTCCCGCAGCGTCCGGCCTTCGACGTACTCCATCACGATGTACGGCAGCGGACCGACGTCGGTGTTCGCCTCGCCGGTGTCGTACACGGCGACGATCGCGGGATGGTTCAGCGCGGCCGCGTTCTGCGCCTCGCGCCGGAACCGCTCCTGGAACTGCGGATCGCGGGCGAGGTCCGCGCGCAGGACCTTGATCGCGACTTCCCGGCCCAGCCGCACGTCGTGCCCGTGGTGGACCTCGGACATACCGCCGTACCCGAGCGTGTCGCCCAGCTCGTACCGATTGGAGAGCAGTCTGGGTGTCGTCATCGCTTCGTGCCGTTCCATTCCGTCCAAGGTGTGGTCATCATGCCTTGCAGGCCCTGGGCCTCGCTCGTACCGGCCGGGGTGGCTGAGGTCGGTCCGCTCCCGCTGTCCACGCTTCGCGGCGGTCCTCCGTTGCCGGAGGACACCACTCTCGCGATCAAGAACGCCACGGCCACCAGGACCACGACGATGACCACCGCGAGCAGCACCCACCAGCCCCACTGGTTCCGTTTCGGCGGCGGGACCGGCGGACCGGGCGGGCCCGGCGGAGCCGACAGCGGCCGGAACGCCGGGTTGGAACTGGGTCCGACCGGGGCACCGGCCGCCTGCGGCACTGCGGGCGGAACCGGTGGCACCGGCGGTGCCTGACCTGCCGCGTAGGCGGCGTTGACCAGGCCGAGCGGGGTGGGCAGCGGGCGGCCGGCGCGGACCGCGGCGATCGCGCCCGCGAACTCGCCGCCGCTGGCGTAGCGCTGCCGGGGGTCCTTCACGAGCGTCGCCTCGATCACCGCCCGCGCGCCCGGCGGGACGTCCGGCGGCAGCGGCGGCGGGACGTCGCGGATGTGCATCATCGCGACCGTCACCGCGTTCTCGGACAGGAACGGCCGGTGCCCGGCGAGACATTCGTACCCGCACACCGCGAGCGAATAGACGTCGCTGGCCGGTTCCGCGTCCTGGCCGAGCGCCTGCTCCGGCGCGATGTAGTGCGCGGTGCCCATGACCATGCCGGACCGGGTGACCGGGGCCGCGTCGGCGGCCTTGGCCACGCCGAAGTCGGTGATCTTCACCTTGCCCGCGGGGGTGACCAGGATGTTGCCCGGCTTCACGTCGCGGTGCACCAGGCCCTGTTCGTGCGCGGCCTGCAGCGCGGTGCCCGCCTGCTCGAGCAGGTCGAGCGTGTAGTCCGCGGTGAGCCTGCCGTGCTTGGCGAGGATGCCCGCCAGCGGATCGCCCTCCACGTACTCCATCACCAGGTACGCGATGGAGAGGTCCTCGTTGACCGTCTCGCCGTAGTCGTGCACCGCGGCGATCCCGGCGTGGTTGAGCGAGGCGGTCATCCGCGCCTCGGTCCGGAAGCGGTGCAGGAATTCGGCGTCGCCGGACAGTTCGGCCTTCAGCACCTTCACCGCGACGATCCGGTCGAGCCGGGTGTCGCTCGCCTGCCAGACCTCGCCCATCCCGCCGACGGCGATCCGGTTCGTCAGCTTGTAGCGCTCGGCCAGCAGCTGACCCGAGGACAGCATCGGCTATCCACCCCCGAGCCGGGCGGCGATGGCGGCACGGCCGATCTCGGCGGCCACCGAGCCGCCGGTCGCGGCGAGACCGCGGTTGCCGCCGTTCTCGACGATGACCGACACGGCGATCTGCGGGTTGTCCGACGGCGCGAACGCGGTGTACCACGCGTGCGGCGGGGTGTTCTTCGAGTCGGCGCCGTGCTCGGCGGTGCCGGTCTTCGACGCGATCTTCAGCGCGTCGTTCTTGCCGCCGCCCTTGGTGAAGGACTCCGACGCGATCATCATGTCGGTGAGGATCTTGTCGTTCTCCGGCGACAGCGCGGGCTTGCCGGTGAGCTGCTCCGGGTCGACGTTCTCGACCGTCGACAGGTCCGGGGCCAGGATCGACTCGATCAGCTGCGGCTTCATCGCGTAGCCGTTGTTCGCGACGGTCGCCGAAAGCAGGCAGTCCTGCAGCGGAGTGAGCCGGACGTCGCGCTGGCCGATGCCGCTCTGGTAGAGCGCGCCCGGCGAGTCGAGCGCGCCGACGGTCGAGCCGACGACCCGCATCGGCACGGTCAGGTCGTTCTGCCCGATGCCGAAGTTGGTCGCGGCCGCCTTCATCTTGTCCGCGCCGAGCTGGCCGGCGAACGTCGCGAACGGGACGTTGCACGAGTGCGCCAGGGCGTCCTTGAACGTGTTGCCGGGGCAGGTTTCGCCGCCGTAGTTCTCCAGCGTCGTGTTCGTGCCCGGCAGCTGCACGTTCGGCGCGGTGCTGATCTGGGTGTCCGGGCCGATCCCGCTCTCCAGCGCCGCGGTCGCGGTGACGATCTTGAACGTCGACCCCGGCGGGTAGTTCTCCGAGATCGCCCGGTTCAGCATCGGGTTCTTCGGGTCTTTGGAGTAGGCGTCCCAGGCCTTGTTCTGGTCGGTGCCGTGCGTCGCGAGCTGGTTCGGGTCGTACGACGGGGTCGAGACCATCGCCAGGATGCGGCCGGTCTTCGGCTCCATCGCGACCACCGCGCCGGTGTAGCCGCGCTGCGTCATCAGGTCGTAGGCGGCCTTCTGCACCTTCGGGTCGATGGTGAGCTTCACGTTGCCGCCGCGCGGATCGCGGCCGGTGACCATGTCCGACAGCCTGCGCACGAACAGCCGAGGGTCGGATCCGTTCAGCACGTCGTCCTCGGCGCGCTCGAGCCCGCCCGCGCCGTAGTTGATCGAGTAGTACCCGGTGACCGGGGCGTACATCGGGCCGTCGGCGTAGGTGCGGAAGAACTTGAACTTGTCGGTCGAGGGCTTCACGCCGGCGAGCACGGTGCCGTCCGGTGTGACGATCTGCCCGCGCTGCCGGGAGTACTCGTCGTAGAGCACGCGCTGGTTGCGCGGATCGGTGCGGTACGTGTCGGCCTTGATGACCTGGACGTAGGTGATGTTGGCCAGCAGCAGCACGATCATCGCGAGCATCGCCATGCCGACCTTGCGCAGGGGGGCGTTCACGCGGTCCTCCCGTTCGGGTCGCCTTCGGCGGGCGGACGCCGCACCATGACGGTGTGTGCCTCGGCGATCGGAGCCTGCGGCTGCTGCGGCTTCGGCCGGGAGGCCGGCCTGCGCGCCGCGTCCGAAATGCGCAGCATCAGGGCGACCAGGATGTAGTTCGCCAGCAGCGAAGAGCCGCCGTAGGACAGGAACGGCGCGGTGACGCCGGTTTCCGGGATGAGCGCGGTGACGCCGCCGACGACCACGAAGATCTGGATCACGATGGTGAAGGCGAGCCCGCCGCCGAGCAGTTTGCCGAACGTGTCGCGCACCGCCAGCGCGCTGCGCATGCCGCGCATCGCCAGCAGCATGTACAGCATCAGCACCGCGGCCAGGCCGATGAAGCCGAGCTCCTCGCCGATCGCGGCGGTGATGAAGTCGGTGCTCGCGGCGGGCGGGATGTCCGGACGGCCCGCGCCGAGCCCGGTGCCGCCGACGCCGCCGGTGCCGAGCCCGAACAACGCCTGCGCGAGCTGGTAACTGCCGCCGAGCACGTCGTAGCGAGGGCCGAGCGGGTCGGTCCAGTTCTCGACCCGCTGCTGCACGTGGCCGAACAGGTTGTAGGCGATGATGCAGCCGCCGATGAAGAACGTCAGCCCGACGACGACCCAGATCGCGCGTTCGGTCGCGACGTAGAGCATCACCAGGATGATGCTGAAATACAGCAGCGACGTGCCGAGGTCCTTCTCGAACACCAGCACGCCGATCGCGACGGCGGCGGCGATCAGGATCGGGCCGAGGTCACGGGCGCGCGGCAGTTCCACGCCGAGGAACTTCTTGCCCGCCACCATGAACAAATCGCGTTTGGACACCAGGAACGACGCGAAGAAGATCATCAGCAGGATCTTCGCGAACTCGCCCGGCTGGATCGAGAAGAACGGCAGCTTCAGCCACACCTTCGCGCCGCCCGCCTCGGACAGGCTGGCGGGCAGCACCGCGGGCAGCGCGAGCGCGCCGAGCCCGACCAGCCCGGCGATGTAGCTGTAGCGGGTCAGCGTGCGGTGGTCGTTGACCACCACGAGCACGATCACGAACAGCACCAGCGAAACCGCGGTGAACAGCAGCTGCTTGGTGATCTCCGGCGAGTACTCCTTGCCGCGCTGCATGAACGATTCGGCCTTCGCCAGATCGAGCCGGTGAATCATCACCAGCCCGATCCCGTTGAGCAGCGCGACGCACGGCAGCAGCACCGGATCGGCGTACGGGGCCCACCGGCGCACGGCGAGGTGCGTCGTGGCGAGCACGCCGAGGTAAGCGAGTCCCACCCACAGGATCGAGAGCGTCAGCTCCTGCTCCTGGTTGGCCTCGACGATGACCAGCGCGAGCGTGACGATGCCCGCCGCGAACGCCAGCAACGCGAGCTCCGTGCCCCTGCGCTTGGGGAGGTCTCGCGGCGGATTCGTGGCGAACTGGGCGGACGTCGGGTCGGCCAGCGGCTGGCCCATCAGTTACCGCCCCCCGTCGGCGGCGTACCCGCCGTCGAGCAGTCCCTCCCCGCAGGCTGGTTCGCCGACGAAGGCGTGCCCCCGGGAGGCGCCACGCTGGACGAGGGCGCGCCCGACTGCGGGGTGCCCGGAGGATTGGCCGGCTTGCAGTCCGACAGCTTCTTCTTGAGACGCAGGAAATCGTCGATGTACTTGCGCGCGTCGTCGAGGCTTTCGCGCTTCACACCGTTCTGCACGGCGATGCGCGCGTCCTCCTGCAACGCGGAGACGCGGAGCTTGTCGGTGCACAGCTGGCCCGGCGGGCACGAGCCCTGCTCGAGCGAGTGCAGGTCGATGCCGAGGATGCTGCCCGGGACGCCGCGGTAGATCACGACCTCCTGATCGGGGCCTTCTCCGACGTAGTACTGGCTGAGCACGAAGTATCGAGTCGCGATCGCGGCGGCGCCCAGCACGATCAGCACCACGACCGCCCCCACGAGCCAGCGGAACCGTTTCCGCCGTTTCGCTTTCGGGTCTTCCGGCGGGGGCTGCTGCTCCGGTCGCGGCTGCGGCGGCGGCTGGGTCAGCGCGCGCGCCCTCGCCGCCGGGGAATCCCCCTGATGCATCTCGTCGCTGCCGTCGCCAGCCGCGCCGCCCACGATCGGGGCGTCGTCGCCGAAATCGACGTCGACCACGTCGGCGATGATGACGGTCACGTTGTCGGTGCCGCCGCCCTTGAGTGCCAGTTCGATCATCCGGTCGGCGCAGTCCTGCGGGTCCGGGATCTGCACGGCCTCGGCGAGCGTTTCGTCGCTGACCATTCCGGACAAACCGTCGGAGCAAATCAGGTACCGGTCACCGGGACGCGCCTCGCGCACGGTCAGGCTCGGCTCGACCTCGTGTCCGGTGAGCGCCTTGAGCAGCAGCGACCGCTGCGGGTGCACCGCGGCCTCTTCCGGCGTGATGCGGCCCTGTTCGAGCAGTTCGTTGACGAAACTGTCGTCGCGGGTGATCTGGGCGAACTGGCCGCCGCGCATCAGATACGCGCGCGAGTCGCCGACGTGGACCAGACCAAGTCTGCTTCCCGCGAACAGGACGGCGGTGAGCGTGGTGCCCATGCCGTCCAGGTCGGGGTCCTGGGAGACCAGTTCGGCGATCGCCGCGTTGCCGTTCTGGACGGCTTCGCGAAGCTGGGCGAGCAGGTCGTCGCCCGGCTCGTCGTCGTCGAGCGGGGCGAGCGAGGCGATGACGACCTTGCTGGCCACCTCACCTGCGGCGTGCCCGCCCATGCCGTCGGCGAGCGCGAGGAGACGCGGGCCGGCGTACACGGAGTCCTGGTTGTTGGAACGCACCAGGCCCCGGTCGCTGCGGGCCGCGTAGCGGAGGACGAGAGTCATGGGCGAAGCTCGATCACCGTCTTGCCGATCCGGATGGGGACTCCGAGCGGGACCCGGAGGGGTGCAGTGACCTTAGCCCGGTCGAGGTAGGTCCCGTTCGTCGAGCCCAGATCTTCCACGTACCAGTCCTCCCCGCGCAGCGCGATCCGGGCGTGCCGGGTCGATGCGTAGTCGTCGTCGAGCACCAGCGTCGAGTCGTCGGCCCGGCCGATCAGGATCGGCCGCCCGTCGAGCGCGATGCGGGTGCCCGCGAGGGCCCCGTGCGTCACGAGCAACTGCTGCGGGGCCTTGCTGCCCCGCGGCTTCTTCTCTTTGTTGCGGCGGAAGGACGGCACCTGGACCCGAAGGCCCGACGCGGCGTAGAGGTCCGAGCGCACGACTCGGAGCGCGGCGAACACAAAGAGCCAGAGCAGCACGAGAAAGCCCACTCTGGTGAGTTGAACGACCAGCTCTGGCACTTGTTGTGTCCGCTCCCGCCTGTGCCTGCAAGCCGCGGCGCCACGCGCACCGCGGTTCCCCCCGCATGACAATTCTGCGGGAACCCCGTGGACGGTCTGCGATCAGCCCTGGGTTCGGAACACCAGAGACGAATGACCCACCCGGATCACGTCGCCGTCCGCCAGCTGCCACGTCTGCACCGGAGTGCCGTTGACCGTGGTCCCGTTGGTCGACCCGATGTCGGCGAGCGTCGCGCTCTGCCCGTCCCAGGTGATCTCCAGGTGCCGCCGCGAAACGCCGGTGTCCGGAAGCCGGAAGTCCGCGTCCTGCCCGCGGCCGACGACGTTGCCGCCCTGCTTCAGCGAGTAGGTGCGGTTGGAGCCGTCGTCCAGCTGGAGGCTCGCCTGAAGCTGCCTGCCCGCGGCCGGGGCGCCCTGCTGCGCGTACGGGTCCTGCCCGTAAGCCGCCTGCGGCTGGCCGCCGTACTGGTCGTACCCGCCCTGCTGGCCGTAACCCTGGTCGTACCCGCCCTGCGGAGCCTGGCCGCCGTAACCCTGGTCGTAGCCGCCCTGCTGGCCGTAACCCTGGTCGTAGCCCTGCGCGGGCGGCTGCCCGCCGTAGCCCTGGTCGTAACCAGGCTGCGGAGCCTGTCCGCCGTACTGGTCGTAGCCCTGCGCGGGGGGCTGGCCGCCGTAGCCCTGGTCGTAGCCCTGCGCGGGAGGCTGGCCGCCGTAACCCTGGTCGTACCCGGGCTGCTGGCCACCCTGCTGTCCGTAGCCGTACTGGCCCTGCTGGCCGTACGGGTCACCCTGGTCGTATTGGCCGTAGCCGGGGGGCTGGCTCATTGGTGGGTCTCCTGCGTTGCTGGGTCGTGCCGACCGTGACGGCCCTTCTCCCGCAGTGTCGCGGGCGTCGGGATCGACGGACGAACGGGTCTTGAACTGTCCAGTATGCAGCGCCTCGTTGCGCTCGAGTGATACGACGACGTCACCATAGGTGTCCCAGCCCTGCGCGGCGAGGTGTTCCGCCACCGCCCTCGCGAGAACCCCGGTGACCCGCTGCTCATCGCCGGCCATGCGATCGTGGTCAGCCGCCCCCAACGACACGATGTAGTGATTCGGGGCGAGCTGCCGACCGCCTGCCAGCTCACGAACGTTCTCCTCGCCTTCCCTCTCGAGCGCAACCGCCACTTCCTGCGTGACGACGTTGCCGCCGAACATGCGCGCGAAAGTATTCCCCACCAGGTTCTCGAGTCGCCTGTCAAAGCGCTCAACGCGACCCACCGGGGACAACCTCCTCACACGTGTGCTTCCGCATCGATCCTATCCGGGGGAGGAAGGGTTGGGCATGCCCCCGGTGAAACCCGTCAGAAGGCCCTGCTAAGCTTTGCTGGCTGCCTCAAGGAAGCAACTCGGGCGAGTGGCGGAATGGCAGACGCGCACGGTTCAGGTCCGTGTGTCCGAAAGGACGTGAGGGTTCAACTCCCTCCTCGCCCACCATGGTCAGGCCCCCAGCCGCTTGCGCGACTGGGGGCCTTTTCCGTTGTCGGTCGTTCCTTTGCCCGGGGGCCGAGCCCCCGGACCCCCGCGGTGCCTTTGGTGCGGTTGGCGGGCGGGGCCGGTTTTGGGCGGGCTCGGTCGGGCTGGGTTGTTGGGCTGGGTGTGGGCCAGGGCACATTTTTGGTGGGTGGTGGTTAGAAGGCGTCGTTCACGTCTGGGTGGGGGGCGTTGAGATCGCAGTACGAGTACAGCTCGGTGTGGTTGTCGTCTGCGTTCTTCGGGATGTTCTGCAGCGGGACGATCCAGGTGCTGCGTTCTCCTGGCGAGCAGGACGGGCTCGACGGCGGTTCTTGCGGGCTGCCCGCCGGGTTGCCCTTGCCGTCCGGAGGCACCAGGTCGCCGCCCACGATCGCGCCGTTCGCGTCGCGGAACACGACGGCGGTACGGCGGCTCGCCAGCGCTCGGCAGTTCGTCGATTTCTCGGTGTATCGGACCGCGTCGGCGGGCAGCGACGCCTTCGCGCGGCTGGTCGACTCGTAGGTGTCGGTCGCCGGGGTGAATCCGCCGAGGGCGCCGTTCGGCAGCCAGGTCGTCGTTTGGACGTCGACGTCGGCCGAGATCACCTTGTCTGTCCCGCCGACGTTGATGAGCGGCCTGCCGATGCCGGCTCGTTGACCTGGCAGCAGCACCGGGACCTCCATGGTCATCGGCGCGCCTTGAATCGGGCCGGGCGGCAGGCCGTTGACGGAGACGATCACCTTGAACGTGACTTTGGTCCGGTAGGCGATGCGGTCGCTGGTGTTGCGCAGCACCGCACCCATGCTCGCCAGCCCGGACGACGAAACACCCTTTTCCGCGACTTCGACCGCACCGCCGCCCGGCGCGCTCTTCGCCGACACCGGCTGTTCTCGGACTGAATTCGGAATATCGCACGGCTTCGCCGCCGAGTCGCCGCGGGTGGACAGCACCACCGTGACGACCCCGGCGGCTACGACTAGCGTCGTGACGATTCCGGCCACGACCAGGTTGCGTTTTTTCATTCGTAGTACCGCTTCTTCAGCTCGTCCACCTGGTCTTGGAAGTCCTGGATCAACTTCGCCGCCGCAACGGAAACATCGACGCTGAACTGGTCTTCGGGTATCTCGCGGACGGTTCCGGGCTTGATCGCGACCGAGAAATTCTCCATGCCTACTGCGGAGATAGCGACCCGTTCGCCTGCTGACGCGCCGACTGCTTCGACGTTGGCCCGGTCGGTGAAGAAATGTGAATCACGCAGGTCGTCAACATCGATGTTCAGGCCGGTCTCGTCGATCGCCGCCCGGTACTGCCTCTGCCACCCGGCCCATAGCAGCCGCGCCAGGCTGGCCAGCGCGGTCTCCAGAGCTGATTCGTCGATGAAGTCGTAGACGCTTTCTCCGAACGACACGGTGATATCGGTGCGTCGGCGCAACTCGGCTTCGATTTCCGCACCAGGTGCGCGCACGCGTACCTGAATTCCGTCGAGCCTCTCGGCAAGATCCGGCACAGTCCCCTCCTGTCGTCAGTCCGATCCGCCCATGCCGCTGTCGCTGGCCAGGTCATGTTCGTTCATTCCGGCCAGCTTCGGCCGGGCGGAGACGAGCTTGTCTTTGTTCGCGCGCACGGCGCCGGCGAGCGCCCGCACCTTGTCCGCGATCTCCCGCGTCTCGACCTCTTCGATGTGCCGGTGGAGCTCGTCGATCGCCTGCTTCATCGAGTTGATGATCGTCTCGACGGAGTCCCCCGATGCGGTGAGTCCGGCCACGCCCGCGCTGCCCGCGGAAGCGACCGCCCCGATCGCGGCCAGCGGCACCACGCCTCCCGTCGCGATAGCGACGAAAACACCGCCGACCGCGCCGACCGCGGAGAGCACCGAGAAATCGAAAGTCCACTGGTTCTTGCCGCAACCCCCAGCGTTGTCCAGCGCGTTCTTGGTGTTTTCCGCGATCTTGTCGACGTCGTCGCGGGCCTTGGCCCACATTGCCTGGTGCGCCTGCAGGACACCCTTGAGGGTGGACAACACGGTGAACTGGTTCCCCGCGACAGTTTTGAAGGTGTCGATGAAACCGGCCTTGAACGCCATCGCCGCCTCGCCGGTCCAGCCTTGGAGGTAGCTGCCCGCGGTCGTCATCTTGTCCAAAACCGGGTTGCCCAGACTCACCTCGCTGCTGAGTTCGGTCGTGTGCACCGACCCGGGGTTCACCTTGGCCATCGCCGCGTTGAGGTCGGCGATCAGCGGGTCGTACGCGGAGGGATCGGGCATCCTGGAAAACGGCTCGAACATCGATTCGATGAACGAGTAGTGCTGGTTGAACGGTCCAGGGTCGCGGACCACTCCGGATTGCGTCGCGTACTTTTGATCATGTTCCTTGATCGCCAGCTCGACGGCCTTGTCCTTGATGTCTTTGGCGTGCTGCATAAGCTGGTCGAAGGTCACAGCTTGCCGTCCAGGTCCGGGTCGGTGCGGGCGCGGCGGTGCAGTTCGTCGCTCGCTGATTGATCGGTACCCGCGTAATGCTGTGCCGCTGTGCCGAGCGCGGCAGCCGTGTCGTCCAGATTGGTCTTCGTTTCCTTGAGGAATCCGGCGACAGTCTCGTGCAGATCAAGATATGCCTGGTAGACCGGCCCTAGCGCGCCACCGCCGAACTGCTCTGGGCGGCGCATCGCGCGATCCACGCCGCCGAGGATCCGATCGCAGCTGCTGATCGCGTCCCCGTAGCCGGCCGAGACGGCCGGGAAGTCGACCTTTGCCACTTTCTCCAGTTCATACAGGTCAACGCCAAACTCTTTGCCTTGATGAACCATGTTTCCCACCCCTCAATCCTCATCGCCCGTCATGGTTGCCGTTGCGGGTTCTCTCTTCCTCCTGCGAAAGCGGTCGCTGAAGAGAGCGGCAGGCTGGGGCGAGGATTCCGGGGACGTGCTCGTTCGGCCATCTGCGTCCTCCCCTTGCGCCTGGCCATGCCCGTACCTTCACTGAGCTGATCTGATGGTAACCAAGCTGTCACGGTGTGTCCTGGAAATGACGCAGACCGCGGTTCGTGGGCAGCGTTCAGACAGTGCGATGTTGATGCTCGCGCCCCGGTGAATCGGTAAGCTTGCGGTGACTCGGGGTGAGGGGCGGACTAGTGCACAACGAAGTCAGATCGGTCGACGGCGGTAGTTCTCTCGTGCAGGCGCAGTACATCGGCACGGTCAACCAGCAGCTGCCCGGACCCGAACGGGTGGTGCCGCACGAAACGCCACGAGCGCTGCGGCGATTGGTCGGGCGAAACGAACAAATCGAGGCCTGTCTTGCCGATCAGCGTGTACCGCTCGTCGTGTTCGACGGATTGACTGGGGTCGGTCGGCGCGCGTTGGCCCGGTATGTCGCTGAGCAAGTAAAAGACCGCTATCCCGGCGGGGCCTATTACACGGATTACGCGACGCACACGGTCGACGGCGAGTCGGTGATTTCCGCGGCGCTGCGTTCGTTGTTGCGTCGCGACGGGGTTCGCGACGAAGTGATGCCCGCCGAACCTGGGTTGGCGAGTCTGTGGCGAAGCCGGTCGTCCGGGGCGGCTGCCGTGCTGTTGCTGGAGAACGTCACGGAATCCGAGCAGTTTCTGCAGTTGATGCCTGGCGGGCGGGATTGGCTGGTGCTCGTCGCGGGCCGGGTGGAGTCGCGGCTTGAGGTCCGCGAGGTCGGCGGCGAGACGATCCCCGTCGAGCCGCTCGACGACGAGCAGGCTGCTGAGTTGTTTCGCGAGCTGAGCGGACTGGACGCGGACCCAGACGATCCGGTGGTAGCCGAGATCCTCGGCTACTGCGGCGGATTGCCGTTGGCCATCCGGAACGCCGCGACGCTCGTCGTGGTCGGGCGGTGTCCTTCGTTGCCGGAGCTGGCTGCCCGGCTTCGGCGTTCACGCGCCGAGTTGATGCGATCCGACCGCGGGCCGAACAAGGGGAATCCGGTGTTCGAAGCGACGTACCAGGAAGCGACCGAACCTGCTCAGCGCGCGTACCGGCTGCTCGGCGCGTACCCGGCGATCGACTTCACCCCGCCGGTCTTCGGTCTGCTGATCGGGCTGGACGAGGCCACGTCGAGGGACATTCTCGCCGAGCTGGTTCTGCTGAAGGTGCTCCAGGAAGAGCACGGCCGGTACTCCATGCATCCGCTCGTCCATGACCACGCGGCATCCCTTTCAGGACTGGACGACGAGGAAACACACGAGGCGCTCGCCTGGGTGGTGCGCGGGTTCCGCAACGCCGCCTACTACGCGGACGCGGCGATGATCGGCGTCGAGCGGTACCGGGTCGCGGACGCGCCGGAGATCGCGGACCCCTTCAGCGGCGATCGCCGGGCCAACGGACTGGCCTGGTTCGAGGAGAACCGGCGCGCGCTGCACGAATTGCTGCCGGTGGCCGAGAAGATCGGCCTGGTCGACGAGATTTGGCAGATCGCCGAGTCGCTCGCGGCCTACTACTTCGACCGCAAGCGGCAGGCCGATTCGCTCAGCAGTCTCCGGCACGGCATCAAGGCCGCGGAAGAGGCCGGGAATCGCGCGGCGGAGGCGCGGTTGCGGAGTCTGGCGTCGCGTCCGCTGACGGATCTCGAGCAGTTCGAGCAAGCCGGGGACTTCGTACGACGTTCGATCGAGCTGGCGGATCAGGACGGGCACCTCGTGCTGCGGGCCTCGGTGCGAGAGTTCGCTGGCCGGTACCACGATTTGACCGATCAACGGGAGCTGGCGCAGCAGCGGTACCGCGAGTCGATCGAGTTGAACGAGGCGGCTGGGGAGGCGCGGGGAGAGGCGCTAAGCCGGATGTTCCTCGGCCAGTCGCTCGGCGATGCGGAGGGCCTGCGTGAGTTGGAAACAGCGCATCGCGCGTTCGGCGAGCTTGGCGACAGTCGCTCGGCTGCGCGCGCCTTGCTGATCACCGGTCAGGTGCGCGTGCGCACTGGGCTGCCGGGCGGCGTTGACGCGTTGACCGCGGCGGCAGAGGCTTTCCAAACGAGCGGGGCGACTTTCTACGAGGCCCAGGCTCGGGAGGCGCTGCACGGCGCGCTGGTCGAGGAGAATCCGGCGGAGGCACGCAGCCACCTGGATCGGGCGATTCAACTGTATCGAGAACTGGGCAGTCCGCGGGCGGAGAAGTTGGCGTCAGAAAACGACGGTGGTCTCGACGGAGCCGAGTCGTAGGGACAACGGACGGCCGCCTTCTCGACTGGTCGCCAGACACGCGTGCAGCGTCGAAGCCAGTGCAGCGACGTCAGCTGAGCCGGTGACGGTGAACATCTCGCCGGCCCTGGTGCGCGCGACACATCCGTCCGGGACGGCGGCCGCGGCCAGCGTGCAGGCAGGATGGAGTCGCAATGCGTTGGCACACCAGTCTTCTGGAGCAGGACGCAGTGCGGTTCTGGTGAGCACGGTGGCGTTGCCGATCCGGCCGAGGTTGTCGTCGCTTTCGTCGGCGACCACGTGTCTCAGTCTGGGTGAGGCCCGCTCGACGTCGGGTCGCCATTCTTCTACCGAGCGGGGAAACCGATGCAAGGTAAGGGAATCCGGGCCGGTAAACTCCGGGTACGCGGTGAAGGCGAGCGGAGTGATGGGTTTCGGTTCCGGGTCCGGTGCGCGAAGGAGTTCGAGCGGACGGGGTTCGAGATCCGTCAGACGGAGTACGAGCGCGTGCAGTTCCGCGGTTGCTCCGTGCGGGTTCGCAAAGGTGCGCTCAGCGAGATCCTGCTGCCACGGCTGAGTTTCGGCCTCGTCGATTTGGTCACGCAACGGCCGGTCCCGGGTGAGCCGGGACGCGTGCCGACCGAGCAGTTCGGCGCTGGTGCCGGGCACGACCTCGCTGCCGAACGTGCCAAGCAGCAACGGCCGTCCCGTCGCGGCGGCCAGCAAAGAGACCGATCCGTGGTCCCCGACGACGACGTCCGCGGCGACGATGGCAGCTTGCCATCCGCGTTCCGGCGGGAGGAGCAGCAGCCCGGCGTCCTCGGCCGCGGCGAACCAGGACCGGATCTGGAACGGCCGGTAGCGCGACCAGACGTTGGGATGGAGCACGAGACCGACGGCCGCGGAGTCATAGTCCAGTGACGCCAGCAGCTCGGCCGGGAGCCGAGGACGGCGGCCGATCAACGAGGTCTTCCCCCAGGTAGAGCTGACCAGCACTAATGTGCGATCAGCCACGCCGAGCGCGGCACGGTAGTGCTCGCGGTGCGGTTCGCTCCGGAGAAGCTGCTCGAACTGCGGATCGCCGACGAGCACGGTCCTGCCGTCGGTCAGCGGGTCGGCGTCGCGCAACTGTTTCTGCTGGCTCGGATGCGACACCGCCATCAACACCCGCCCGGACCGCAGCGCGGCGGACGGGATCAGCCCGGAAAGCCGGGTGCCTGCCGAACCGGAGTCGGGAACGTACTTGTGGAATCCGACGCCGTGCGGAAGAACGAGAACCGGTCCGGAGACGTGCTCGAAATCAATGTTTTCGCTAGCCGTGATCGCGAGTGCGTAATGGAGTTCCGGAACGTTTTCCCACGGCGTGCAATGCGCTTCCGCGCGGGCCAGCAACTCCTCGACGCCCGCGCTGAACCGAGACCCGCGGTCGACCGTGAACGTGAAGCGAATCCGCTGGTCATCCTGAAACAGACGGCAGACCTCGAGCAGCTTGATCGCCGAAGTCCAGGTGCGCACGACCCCGAGCACGACGACCGGGTCGAAGGTCCGCCACCTGCTTTGCTGCTTTGCTGCTTTGCTGCTTTGCTGCTTTGCTGCTTTGCTGCTTTGCTGCTTTGCTGCTTTGCTGCTCAATTCAATTCTACCAAATCCGTCCTGGAATTCCTGGGCAGAACCATACCCGGACCCGATCGTGGTGAAAGGCTGGACACGGACCGTGACGTTTCCGGTAGCCTGAGCCGGGACCAGCTGGGCGGGGGAAACGGTGAGCGACGGCAACTACTTCGACGGCGAGGCGGACAAGGTCTTCCAGGCGCGCGACGTGTACGGCGACGTGCACTTCCACGGGCCGCGGCAGCCCGCGGCACCGGCGTTGCAGGTCCAGGCGCCCCCGGAGCATTACCGGAACAACGAGCGTCAGCTGGCCGCGCTCACTCGCATTCATGACGAGGTGCCGGACCGGGTAGCGATCGCGATCGTGCGAGGTGCGCCGGGCAGCGGGCGGACGACGCTGTGCGAAACCTGGCTGCACCAGCATCAGGACCGGTTCGACCGGTTTTACGACGTGCGCGTGGGCCACCGGGCCGGCGCTGATGTGCTGGCCGAGTTGCTGTCCAAGCTGGGTTACGGGCCGGACGAGATGCAGGCGAGTCTCGAGGGGCGTGCGGCGATGTGGCAGTCGCAGACCGCCAAATTCAAGGTCGCGTTGCTGGTCGACGACGCGTTGAGCGCGGCGGAAGTCAAGGCGCTGCTGCCGACGCATCCCGGCTCGTACGTGCTCGTAGTCGGGTCTGGGCTGGAGGCGCTGCGTGCCCGGTATTCCGCTCGCGAAGTCGAGTTGGAACCGTTGAGCGACGAGGCGGCGCTGGGTGTGCTGACGGCACTGGTGGGTGACGAAAAGCTCGCTGCGGAGCCAGAACAGCTGAAAGAACTGTTGCGGATCTGCGCGGGATCTGCCGCGGAACTCAACGTCGCGGGCGTGCTTCTGGCGCGGCCGGGTGCGACGGTGCGGCGGCTGGTCGGGCGGATCCGGGCGAAAGGTGCACTGGCCAGCGCGGTGTACGACGTTGCCTACGAGCAGATGGGCGAGCGTGAGCAAGCGGCGTACCGGATTTTCGGCGCGCATCCGGGCGACGGCACCGTTCGGCTGGAAACTGTGGCGGCGCTTCTCGCCCTCGACGAGTACGACACTGAGGACACCCTGCAGAAGCTGGTCTCTGCCAAGTTGATCGAGGTCATCGGGGGTCGCTACCGGATGTCCGAGCTGGCGCGCATGCATGCCGCGACGCTGGCCGGTGAGCTTTCCGACGCCGTGGTCGGTTACTACGCCGAGCACGGGCTCCGGATCGCGGAACGCGCGCTGTCTACTGGCTGGCCGAAGAAGATCTGGCCGGGCTTCACTCCAGTGCCAGCCGACGTGGATGCCTGGGAGTGGTTGTTCGACGAGCAGGGGAACCTGGCTGCCGCGGCGGAGGTCGCGTTGCAGGAGGGGGCGCACGAAAACGTCATCCGGCTGGCGAGGGCGTTGTGGCCGGTCTACAAAGACGGCGCTTACCCCGTCGAACTGTTGGCGGTGAGCCAGGACGCGGTCCGGGCCGCGCAGGCTGCCGCGATGCCGCTTGCCGAGGGGTTGGTCCGTACCCAGCTCGGGTTCGCTCAGCTGCAGCGGCGGGATTGGGCGGCGGCGTTGGAGCAGTACGCGGCGGCGGCCGAGTTGGCTACGACGCCGGACGAACACGCGTCCGCGCTGGAAGCACGAGGGCTCGCGTTCTTCGAGCCGGGGTTGATCGCGCAGCAGCAGGGGCGGCCGGACGACGCGGTTCCGCTGCTGGGCCAGGCGGAAGTCTGCTTTCGGGAAAGTCTCGAGCTTGCCGAGCAGATCGGTGATCCTCGTAGGCTCGCGTTGATCCGGATGCATCTGGCCAAGGTCGTGCCGCCGGAGGAAGCGGCCGTCTTGCTGGAGCAGGCGGAGCAGGGCCTGAAGGACGAACCGGGCAATCTGGTGAAGATCCGGCTGTGGCAGGGGCGGAAGCTGATCGAGGCTGGTTCGTACGAGGAAGGCGCGACTCTGCTGGCCGAACTCGATGCCGCGGCGGAGAAGGCCAAGCTGCAGCGAGAACGTATCGCCGCGTTGCGGTCTCGGGCGGAGGCCGCGCTTGCTCGTGGCTACCGTGACCAGGCGAAGGCGCACGCGGAGGACGCGTTGGGCATCGCACAGCTGCACGGATTCACGGCCGAGGCGACCGATCTGCTGATCTGGATCGAACAGCTCTGACTATCCATAGTGGACAGTAAGTCGCACCTCGTGCTTGCGGCCGCCCGCGGTGAACGGAAGCTGTTCGGGGAAGTCGAGGCCCAGTTGGTCGCGCGTGTACAGCAGCGACGGCACGGCCTGCGGCAGGTCGGTGCCGGTGAAGGAGACGACCAGGCCGTCTCGGCTGCCGGCTAGCCAGCCTGGTCCGGCTTGGCACGCGGCCCATTCGCAGCCGGGGAATTCGGCGAGGGTGACGGCGATCCAGCGGCCTGGGTCGGGGAAGCGGTCGCCCAGCACGATGTCGGCGCGGCGTAGTTGGCGTGGGTCGGGGGCATCGACGTGGACTACTAGGTGAGCCTCAGGTGTGGTGGTGGCGAATCTGGTGACGTCGTCGCCGCGGACGCGGACCCACTGTGCGCCGGGCTCGGGGCGGTGGACGCGCGGCAGCGGGAACGCGATGAATCCGGCTGGTCGGGCTGGCGGCGGGAGTTTGAGCGTGCGGTAGCCGAGGTCGGTCAGGAGGGCGGCGGACTGGCCGGGGACGCTGGTGGCGAGGGAGGTCGCGGCGACCAGGTCCGCGGGCTGGGTCGCGGTGCGCAGTTGGTCGGCCAGGTTTTCGTCGGTCAATGAAGGGGCGGCGCGCAGCAGGGCGGCTACCGGGGAATCCGGATCGACGGCGTCGTGTGGTGCGGCGGCCAGCAGGACTGGGGTGCCCAGGCAGGCCGAGTAATACGTGACGGAGCCGTGGTCGCCGATGGTGACGTCGGCGGCTACCGCGGCTGGTTGCCACAGATCTTCTTCCGGCAGGACGATTACGCCTGCGCGCTCGCATTCTTGCAGCCACTGTTTCAGTTGCCACGGGTAATGGCCCTGGCCGATGTTCGGGTGCAGGGCCAGGACGACGGCGAATTCGTCCAACGGTAGTTGCTGGGCGATGCGTTGGGGGAGGTCTGGGCCGGAGCCGTACGACGAGAGTTGGCCCCACGTCGAGGAGATCAGTACCAGGGTTTGTTCGCCGGTTACGCCGAGGGCTTGGCGGTAGGACTCGCGGAGTTCCCGGGCGTCGCGCAGGCGGTCCAGGCAGGAGTCTCCGGCGATGACGGCGTGGTCAGCGGCTTCCGGACAGTACTGCCGCAGCCGGGTGAGTTGTTCGGGGTGGGACAGGACGTGATGTTCGGCGATCACCTCGCCGTTGTGCATCAGCCATTGCTCGGACAACCCGAAAACCGGTTTCCGGTTTCCGGTTTCCGGTTTCCGGTTTCCGGTTTCCGGTTTCCGGTTTCCGGTTTCCAAGAATTTATTATACCCCATTCCGTGCGGCAAAACCGTCAACGGAGCGCGCAATTTATGCAAATCCCCGCCGTAACTGGCCGCCAGCGCCCAGTCGAAGTCCTCCGTCACGACGTCTTCCCACGGCTCCAGCGGGATCCCGCGCGCGGCGAGGTACTCCTGCGTCCCCCGGGTGAACGCGCTCGAATCCGGGCACGTGAACACCACCTGCACCCGGGGATCCCCGGCGAACAGCGGCAGCACGTCCAGCAAGCGGGTCGCGGCGGTGACGTTGTGTACTACCGCCAGCAGCGTCCGTTCCGTGGGCACGGTGCGCCATCGGCGCGGCACGGGGTAAGACGACGACGGCACGGAGAGCGATCCTACCGATCGCGCTCCGTGCCGGTCGTCGGAAAAGGCTCAGAGACTGATATTGCCTTGTACGTCACGCAGCTGGACGACCTTGGCCCCTTCGGCCACGGTGCCCACGTGGTTCGTCACCCCGCCGCTGCGGGCCTCCTGGTGCACCTCGAACTCGGTGCGCAGCGCCGCGCCGAAGTCCGGGTCCTGGCGGCTGGCCTCGTCGAGGCGTTCGGCCAGTGCGGTGACGGTGGCCGGGTTGTCGGGGGTGGCCGCCTCCAGTTCCGCGGTTGCCTTGCTGTTGCCGGAGAACTTGCGCTTGACCAGGTCATACAGCCCGGTCGCGGCCTTTGTGGCCAGCGCGGTGGCGACAGCGGTCAGGATCGGCTCGGGCATGCGACTCTCCTCAGGTCGGCGGCCCCTCCACCGTACTCACTTCGCGTGCTCGTCGATCCAGTCGGCGATCACATCGATGCGCGACGTCGTCTCCGCGCCGGTGTGCGGGCAGTCCGGGCCGTTGTTCTCGATCGAGATCAGCTTGCCGTCGGTGAAGTACGGCGCGCCCGTGTCGTAGGTGCACGCGCTGGTGGACGCTTGCGGGGCGACGCCGTGGATGCCGACTGTCGTGCCGCCGACCGACGAGATCTTCATCGTGCCCTGCTGCAGCTGCTTGGACGGCACCGGATTCTGCGCCGTCCGGCTGCCCCAGCCCGCTAGCGTCACCTGCTGTCCGACGCCGGGCACCAGGTGGTTCACCGTGAGCGGCTTGATCTCGGAGACCGGGCTGTCGAGCTGGGCCAGCGCGACGTCGTTCGGGCCGGCTTGCAGGACCTGGGTGACCTTGCGCTGGACGCCTTTCTCCTTGGTCTCGTCGACCAGACCCAGCGACACCGTCGTCGGGTACGGCACCGGGCCGGACACCCGGTTCTTGTTGGCGTCGTGGAAACAGTGGCCGGTGGTGACGATCCACTGCGGTGCGACGAGCGCTGCCGAACAGAAGCTCGAGTACGTGCTTCCGTTCGGCAGCGGGATTCCGGTCATGCTCAGCTTCGCGGCGAAGCCGAATTGGCCTGGCGGGACGTCAGAACCGTTGGCGACGGCCAAGGCCGGGCTCGCGGTGAGGATGGGCAGGAGTACTGCTGCGGAGATCGCGGCGCGGACGCGCATTCTGTCCCTTCGTCCGGGTCACCGGCGGACGCCGATGAACTCGGCCTTCCACGCTAACGACACCGTCCGCGATGCGGAATTCCCTTGATGGGCGACGAAAACCGACCGATCTCGCGACTTGTCCTCACTGGGTGTGCGAGGCGATCCAGTCCTTGAGGATGTCGACGCGCGCGGTCGTCTCCGGCGTGGAGTGGGGGCAGTCCGGGCCGGTCGACTCGACCGAGACGAGCCGGCCGGTGTTGTCGCCGTCGTCGACGAAGTACGGCGCGCCCGAGTCGTAGCTGCACGCGCTGGTGTCCTTCTTCGGCGAGACGCCGATGATGCTCGCGGTGGTGGCGTCCGAGCCGACCACCTGCATCTCGCCCTGCTGCAGCTTGTCCGACGGCTTCGGCGAAACCTCGGTCAGGCTGCCCCATCCGGCGAGCAGCACCTTCTGGCCGTTGGTCGGCGCGGCGGGCGAAACAGTCAGCGGCTTGATGTCGGTGACCGGCTGGTCGAGCTTCGCGAGCGCGACGTCGTTGACGCCCGCCTGCTGCACCTCGGTGACCTGCCGACGCTCGCCCTTGCCCGGCTCGTCGGTGGTCGCGCCGAGGAGCACCGAAGTCCCGTACGGCACCGGGCCGGAAACCGGCTTGCGGTTGACGTCGTGGAAACAGTGCCCGGCGGTGATGATCCACTGCGGCGCGATCAGGGAACCCGAGCATCCGCTCGAATAAGTGGTGCCGTCCGCGCGCGGGATGACGGGCATCGACAGCTTGGCCGCGAACGGATACTCGCCGGGCGCCACATCGTTGCCGTTCGCGACCGCGGACGCGGGAGCCGCGACGGCGAGCGCGGCGCCGGCGGCGAGGAAGGCAGCGGAAAGGGCAGCACGCAAACGCATGAAATATCCTCCGGAAGACGACTACTCAATGCGAACGTTAGGCGCCTTCCGGTTCCCCCGAAAGGGGGATCAGCCGGGGCTGCCCGTTCGGGCTTTCCCGGCTGCCCGCGTTTTCGTGCAGATCAGCTCACGCCGACGAGATCGACGACGAAAATCAGCGTTTCGTTCGGGGCGATCACACCGCCCGCGCCGCGTTCGCCGTAAGCCAGGTGCGGCGGGATGACCAGTTGGCGGCGGCCGCCGACCTTCATGCCGGTCACGCCCTGGTCCCAGCCCGGGATGACCTGGCCGGCACCGAGCTGGAAATCGAGCGGCGCGCCGCGGTCGTAAGAGGCGTCGAATTGCGCGCCGGTGGAGTGCGAGACGCCGACGTAAT
Source organism: Amycolatopsis sp. A1MSW2902 (assembly GCF_017312175.1). Taxonomy (NCBI): domain Bacteria; kingdom Bacillati; phylum Actinomycetota; class Actinomycetes; order Pseudonocardiales; family Pseudonocardiaceae; genus Amycolatopsis; species Amycolatopsis sp. A1MSW2902. The sequence continues at coordinate 7,250,689 of NZ_QJPO01000001.1, read as the reverse complement.
GCACGCTGACCGCATTGCCGGACTTGGCTTCGGGGCCGTCGCCGACCGTGATGTCTTTGATCTGCAGCTCGGCGGGCGGCGGTCCGTCCGGGCGCTCGACTTGGGGCTTTTCCACGCTCATGGGGCTCACCGTACCTATCGGGCAAACGCTGCGCCGGATGGAGTACCGCCAGACGGACTACTCCCAACGAGGGGATAAACGCGAAAACTCTTCACATGTGCGCTACCCGTCGGTAGCGTGCGCTGGGTCACCCTGGGGCATCCTTCGTGGACGGAGCTGTGGCATGCGACGACGCATTCCCATCCTGGCCGCGGGCGCGGTAGCCGTGCTCACGGCCGGGCTAGTGCAGATCGGGACCGCGGCACCGGCTTCCGCCGCGTTGCCCGGCAACGACTATTGCGCTGGCCAGTGCAACGACATCCTCCCGCCGGGCGAGAACGGCAGCGCGACGCTCGCCGAAATCCTCGCCAACAAGGCGTTCGGCACTCAGCCCGGGCACGCCGACGACCAGCTCGGCAAATACGCCGATCTGGCGGGCGGGTACAAGACCCTGACGACCGACACGATCGGCAAATTCTTCAACGACTCGTCCTTCGGGGTGCCCGCCGACCAGGTCGCGAGCACGATCAAACCGCGCGACGACGTGACGATCACGCGTGACAAGGCCACCGGCGTCCCGCACATCCAGGGCACGACGCGGTCCGGCACCGAATACGGCGCGGGATACGCCGCGGCGCAGGATCGCTTGTGGCTCATGGACATCATGCGTCGCGTCGGCCGCGGCCAGCTGACGTCGTACGCGGGCGGCGCGGAAGCGAACCGCGAGCTGGAGCAGTCTTTCTTCGCCTCCGCGCCCTACACCGAGGACGAGCTGCAGCAGCAGATCGACGCGGTGGCGGCGAGCGGTCCGCGCGGCAAGCAGGGTCTCGCCGACGCGCAGGCGTACATCGAAGGCATCAACAAATACATCACCGATTCGCACAACGGCCGGTACTTCCCCGGCGAATATGTGCTGACCGGGCACGTCGACGCGATCACCAACGCGGGCACCATCGAACCGTTCAAGCTCACCGACCTCGTCGTGCTCGCCTCGGTGGTCGGCGCGCAGTTCGGCGCCGGCGGTGGCGGCGAGGTGCAGAACGCGGTCGCGAAGCTGGCGCTGCAGGAGAAGTACGGCGTCGAGCAGGGCGAAAAGGTGTGGCAGAGCCTGCGTGCCGCGGATGACCCCGAGGCCGTGAAGACCCTGCACGACGGGCAGAACTTCCCGTACGGCAACACTCCGGCGAACCCGCAGGGCGCGGCGTTGCCGGACAAGGGCTCGGTGACGAACCAGCAGCTCGTGTTCGACCCGACCGGTTCGGCCGCCGCCGCGCAGCCGAAGGTCAAGGTCGCCGCGCCGAAGGACCAGGAGTCCGCGCGCGGCATGTTCGACAACGGCGTGCTGCCGGGCAACATGCTCAAGGAAAAGCACGGCATGTCCAACGCGCTGCTGGTGTCCGGTGCGAAGACCGCCAGCGGGCATCCGGTCGCCGTGTTCGGTCCGCAGACCGGGTACTTCGCGCCGCAGCTGTTGCTGCTGCAGGAAATCCAGGGGCCGGGCATCAGCGCGCGGGGCGCGTCGTTCGCCGGGCTCAGCATGTACGTGCTGCTCGGCCGCGGCCAGGACTACTCGTGGAGCGCGACGACCGCGGCGCAGGACATCATCGACACCTACGCGCTGCCGCTGTGCGACCCGAGCGGCAAACCGGCCACAAAGGACTCGAACTACTACCTCTACCAGGGCAAATGCCTTCCGATGGACACCGTGGAGCGCAAGAACGCCTGGTCGCCGACGGTCGCGGACGGCACCGCCGCCGGGTCCTACACCCTGCGCAGCTACCGCACGAAGTACGGCCCGGTGACCTCGCGGGCGACGGTGGACGGGAAGCCGGTGGCGTACTCGTCGCTGCGGTCCTCGTACTTCCACGAGGTGGATTCGCTGATCGGGTTCCAGGAGTTCAACGACCCGGGCTTCGTCAAATCGGCCGCGGACTTCCAGCGCGCCGCGAACGACGTCAACTTCACCTTCAACTGGTTCTACGCGGATTCGAAGGACATCGCGTACTTCAACTCCGGCGCGAACCCGGTGCGCAATTCCACTGTGGACCCGATGATGCCCGCGTGGGGCGATCGCGGGTTCGACTGGAAGGGCTGGAACCCGGCGGGCAACAAGGCGGACTACACGCCCGCGTCGGAACATCCGCAGTCGGTGAACCAGGACTACTACATCAGCTGGAACAACGCGCAGTCCAACGGCTACGCGTCCGGCGGCGCGGACAAGTCCGCCGTGCACCGCGGCGATCTGCTCGACGCGCGGGTCAAGGCGCTGCTTTCCAGCGGCACCAAGGTGACCCGGGTGAACCTGACCCAGGCGATGGAGGACGCCGCGCTGGCCGACCTGCGGGCGGAGAAGGTGCTGCCGCTGTTGTTGCAGGTGCTGGACAAGGCTCCGCTCACCGGTGCCGCGGCGGACGCCGAGGCGAAGCTGAAGACGTGGATGCAGCACGGACACCAGCGCGTCGAGTCCAGTCCGGGCAGCAAGACCTACAACGACGCGGACGCGATCCGGATCATGGACGCGTGGTGGCCGCTGCTGGTCACCGGCGAGTTCAAACCGGCGATGGGCGACGACGCGTTCGGCGCGATGACGAACGTGCTGCAGATCAACGAGAGCCCGTCCGGCTTCCAGAACGAGACGCCGGGCAAGCACGTCGGGCAGCCGCACCAGGGTTCGGCGTACCAGCACGGCTGGTGGGGTTACGTCAGCAAGGACATCCGCACCGCGCTCGGACAGCCGGTCGCGGGTCCGCTCGGCGCGAAGTTCTGCGGCGGCGGCGACCTGACCGCGTGCCGCCAGACCCTGGTCGATTCGTTGACCGCGGCCGCCGGCCAGCCCGCGAACACGGTGTACCCGGGCGATGCCGACTGCTCGGCGGGTGACCAGTGGTGCGCGGACACGATCATCCAGCGTCCGCTGGGCGGCATCGCGCACGGCAAGATCAGCACGCAGAACCGGCCGACGTTCCAGCAGGTCGTGGAGTACCCGGCGCATCGCGGCGACAATGTCTCGAACCTCGCGGCGGGTAAGCCGGTGAACGCTTCCAGCGCGGAAACCGGCTTCTACAACTCCCCGGCCTCGAACGCCGTCGACGGCAACCCCGGCACGCGCTGGGCGAGCGACTGGAGCGACAACCAGTCGATCACCGTGGACCTCGGCTCGGTGCAGAAGGTTTCGCGAGCGGTGTTGTCGTGGGAGAAGGCGTATGCGAAGGGATACAAGATCCAGCTGTCCACCGACGGCACCGACTGGCACGACGCAGCTGTGGTGACCGACGGGAACGGCGGGGCGGACAACGTCTCGTTCGCGCCTTCGGACGCGCGGTTCGTTCGGATGCAGGGAGTCACTCGCGGGACTAAGTACGGGTATTCGCTGTACGAGTTCGAGGTTTACGCGCACTGACCGCAGTCGTTGCGGAACCGCCCCGGCCAGCAGGATCGGCCGGGGCGGTTCTTGTGCTCTGGGTATCGCCCACGTTGTGGAATGGCTGACCACCTGGTGACATTCGTCGCCTGCCGTTTCGGCGGTCGCGAAGTTACCGTGTCCGCATGGACGACTGGACTCCGCGGACCCGCGCGATCGCGGCGGGCCGGCCGCACGGCCCTGGCGAGCCGCTGAACACGCCGATCGTGGCCACGAGCACCTTCGAGGCCGGCGGTGACGCGGTGTATTCCCGCTCCGACGGCACCGCTACCTGGGACGCCTTCGAAGAGGTCGTCGGGTCCCTTGAAGGTGGCACCGCGGTGTCCTTCGCGTCTGGCGTCGCGACGTTGTCCGCCGTGCTGGATTCGTTGCCGGTCGGGTCGACGGTCGCGGTTCCGTCGTTCAGTTACGCCGTCACGCGCGGAGCGTTGAAGCACGCGCAGCAGCTCGGTCGGCTCACGGTCACCGAATTGGAGCCGACGGACACGCAGGCGTGGCTCGACTGCGACGCCGATCTGTTGTGGCTCGAATCGCCGACTAACCCGACGCTCGACGTGATGGAGATCGAGACCATCGCGCGCGGCACTAGGGGACGCGTAGTCGTCGACAACACCTTCGCGACTTCGCTGCACCAGCAACCGCTGTCGCTCGGCGCGGACATCGTTGTGCACAGCGCGACGAAGCTCATCGGCGGACACAGCGACCTTCTGCTCGGCGTCGCGGTCGCGGCCGATCAGGACATTGTGGACGAACTTCGCGCGGCGCGGACTCGGGTCGGCGCGACGCCGGGTGCGCTTGAAGCGTGGCTCGCGTTGCGCGGTTTGCGGACGCTTCCGGTTCGTCTTGCCGAGCAAACTCGCACCGCGCAATTGCTGGTGTCCCGGTTGGCGGAACACCCGGCGGTAACCAAGGTCCGCTATCCCGGTTTCGGGATGATGGCGGCGTTCGAGGTCGCCGACGCCGACGCTGCGGACAAGGTGTGCGCGAGTGTCCGGTTGATCCGGCCCGCGACCAGTCTCGGCGGGGTGGAAAGCCTGGTGGAACGGCGCGCGTGGCTGCCCGGCGAGGAACGCGTGCCGCCGGGGCTCATCCGGTTTTCGATCGGTTTGGAAGACCCGGAAGACCTGTGGCGGGATTTGCTGACCGCGCTCGGCTGATTTCCGCCATTCTTTAACGAGGGCTGTGCGGGTTGCCTCGCAACTGTTACGGTATGGGCACGACGGGCCGGATTCCCGGCGATCGGGCGGAATCATCGCTAGCGAGAAGGCGTTCGTTACCGCTTTCCCTCGTGTCATTAATCACCAGCTAAAGGGTTACCCCTATGTGCTGAATGTTCGGCAGGATCAGCACGCGCGGTGGGGGTCATCGCGCTTTTCCTCAGAGGGGTAATCATCTTGAAGAAGACCCTGGGCAGACTTGCGGGCGCAGTGCTCGCGGGCGCCCTGATCAGCCTCACCGTCGTGCCTGCCGCGAACGCGGAGACCGCGCCGGAAACCTCGGCCTCGGCTCCGGCCACCTCGGGCGAGACGGCTCCCACCTCGGAGGCCCCGGCCAGCGAGACCGGCAAGCCGACCGAGACGAGCAAGCCGACCGAGACCGGCGCGCCGACGGAGACCGGCAAGCCGACCGAGACCGGCAAGCCGACTGAGACGGGCAAGCCGACCGAGACCGGCAAGCCGACTGACACCAGCAAGCCGACCACGCCGTCCTCGGAGACCTCCACTCCGGAAGAGCCGCCGTACGTCGACGACACCGGCTACGGCGTCGACCTCGACGAGAACCTCGGCGTCGTCGTGATCGCGTGCGCGGCGGGCGAGCCGACCGGCCTGCGCTCCAACGACTTCGACCTCCTCGAGGGCCCGCACCAGGACGAGACCGACGGTCGCTACTGGGAGTGGCTCGTCAAGCGCCACGACGGCGTCTCCTTCGACAGCGGCACCGTGCGCGCGGAGTGGACCTGCGGCGGCAAGCCGACCGATGGCGGCACGCTTCCCCCAGCGGGCGGCGCGGGCGCTGGTTCGGCCGGCACCACCGGCGGCCAGGGCGGCTCGCAGGTGAAGTACGCGCCGAAGCACGGCATCGAGACCGGCTTCGGGGGCATGGCCGCCTGATGACCAGGAAGTACGGGCAGGGCGTCGCTCTCGCGGGCGCTCTGCTCCTCTCCCTCTCGCTGAGCGCGTGCGGCGGTTCGGACGCCCCGGCGGCGCCGGCCGCGCAGGCCCCGGCCAGTGCGGCGGTTCCGGTGACCAAGCCGTTCACCGGGCTGCGGCCGACCTCGGTCGAGATCCCGAAGATCGGCGCGAAATCGTCGCTGATCACCGTCCTGCCGAACAAGGACGGGCAGATTTCGGTGCCGTCGGTGAAGAACCCGATGCAGGCCGCGTGGTACCGGCTCTCGCCGGTGCCGGGCGACGTGGGCCCGGCGATCGTGCTCGGGCACGTCGACGGCAACCACAAGCCGGGCATCTTCTACAAGCTCAAGGACGTCAACCCGGGCGACGAGATCGACATCGAACGCAGCGACGGCAAGAAGCTGAAGTTCGTCGTGGACCACAAGGACCAGGTCCCCAAGGACACGTTCCCGACCCAGGCCGTCTTCGGCAACACGGACAAGCCGCAGCTGCGCCTCATCACCTGCGGCGGCGTGTTCGACCACGCCGAGCACAGCTACAAGGACAACATCGTGGTGTACGCGAACCTGGTCTCCTGACTCAGGTCAGCAACGGGGTGAGCAGCGTTCGCTGTTCCTTCGGCACATACTCCGAGTAGTTGTCATACAGCGCTTGCCGCGCCAGCCGCGCCGCCGACTCTCCGTCGGCGGCGCGGATCGCGTTCAGCACCTCTTCGTGGTGGCGCAGCCAGGAACGCATCAGCGTGCCGCGGTCGTTGGCGTGGCTGAGTTTGTCCTCGATCAATTCCAGCACGACGCCGCGGACCACTTCGCCGCTCACCACCAGCAGCGGATTTCGGGACACCCGGGCAATGACGTCGTGGAATGCGACGTCCGCGCGGCTGAATTCGGCGTATCCGTCCGCCTCCGCCATTCCTTCCAACGCGCCGTCGAGCGCGGTCAAATCCTCGGCGGTGCGCAGTTCCGCGGCCAGCAGGTGCGACGAACCGTCGAGCACCATCCGGAATTGCAGCAGTTCCGCGAGTCCGACGTGTTCCGCGCGCGCCAGCCGGTGCATCGACCGGTGCAACGCGCCCGGGGACGCGGCCAGCACCTCGGGTCCGCGCGGATCGCCCGGTCGCGACCGGATCAGCTCGGCGGCCTGCAACACCCGCAGCGCCTCGCGCACGGTCGAGCGGCCGACGCCGAACTGCGTCATCAGCTCCCGTTCGCCGGGCAGCCGTTCGCCGGGCTTGAGGCGGCCGCTGACCACGGCCTCCTCGATCTGCTCGACGATCCGCTCGTAGGCGCGGACCGGAGCCACCGGTTCGAACTTCATCTTGACCTCGGTGTCTTCCGGATGCGAGTCTGCTGTCCGAGTTACTGGTCAGACCAGTGTACTGAGCAGGAGGCGGAATGAAAGCCCGGAGCACTGCGGCGGCACTGGCACTGCTGCTCGTGACGTCCGGCTGCTCGGCAGGCTCCAGCGCGAGTGTTTCCCCAGGTCCGGACACGCTTTCCGTCGGGTACACGGCGGAACCGGCCAACTTCGACTTCACTCATTCCGACGGCGTGGCCATCCCGCAGGCGCTGCTCTACAACGTCTACGAGGGCCTGGTGAAGCTCGATCCGCAGGGCCGGATCGTGCCGCTGCTCGCGAAGTCCTGGACGATCAGCCCGGACCGCAAGACCTACGACTTCCAGCTTCAGCAGGGCGTCAAGTTCAGCAACGGAGCGCCGTTCACCGCCGCCGACGTCCAGTTTTCGCTGATGCGGGTGAAGACCGACTGGACGATCTCGATCAAGTCGGCGATGGACGTCGTGGACCACGTCGAGGTCGTCGCGCCGGATCACGCACGCGTCGTGCTGGCGAAACCGAGCAACGGCTGGTTGTTCAGCCTCACCAGCAGGCTCGGCGCGATGTTCAGCCCGACCGGCGTCGCGGATCTGGCGAACCATCCGGTCGGGACCGGACCGTACGAGGTGGCCTCGCGTCGTCGCGGCGATTCCATTGTCCTGCGGGAGAATCCGCGGTACTGGGGACGGAAACCGGCGTATCGCACGGTCGTGCTCAAGTACTTCGCCGATCCGACCGCGCTCAACAACGCCTTGCTGTCCAACGGAATCGACGTGATCTCCAACCTCACGTCGGCCGATTCGATCCCGCAGTTCCAGGGCGACGACCGGTTCACCGTGCAGCAGGGCACCACGAACAGCGAGGTCACGCTGGCGTTCAACGGCCGGCGCGCGCCGCTGAACGACGTGCGCGTCCGCCGCGCGCTCACCTACGCCATCGACCGGAAAGCCGTGCTGGACCTGGTGTTCAGCGGTCGCGGCACGCTCATCGGCAGCATGGTCCCGCCCACTGACCCGTGGTACGAGGACCTGTCGAAGGTCTATTCCTACGACCCGGCGAAGGCGAGACAGCTGCTCGCCGAGGCGGGCGTGCACGATTTGAAGCTGCGGCTGCGGATTCCGAACCTGCCGTACGCGGTGTCGGCGGCGCAGGTGGTGCAGTCGCAGCTGGCGGACGTCGGGGTCACCGCGACGATCGAACCGCTCGACTTCCCGGCGGTGTGGCTCAAGCAGGTCTTCACCGATCACGACTACGACCTGTCGATCATCCAGCACGTCGAAGCCCGCGACATCTCGACGTTCGGAAAACCCAAGTACTACTGGGGTTACGACAACAAACGTGTCCAGCAGTTGCTCGCCGCGGCGGACAGCGGCACCCCGCAGGAGCAGGTGAGCGACATGAAGGAGGTCGCGCGGCAGCTGAACGCCGACGCGGCCGCGGACTGGCTGTTCCTGTTCCCGAACGTCGTGGTCGCCAAGAAGAAAGTGACCGGGCTCGCGCGAAACCAGGTCAGCGAGTCCTTCGATCTGACCGGAGTGAGGCCGGCATGACCGCGCGCGTGCTGCGGCGGGTGGCCGTGTTCGCGGTGAGCCTGTTCGTGGCGTCCATTGTGGTGTTCCTGTTCATGGCGGTGCTGCCGGGCGATCCGGCGCAGGTCGCGCTCGGCGTGAACGCGACGCCCGAACTGCTCGCGAAGACCCGCGCCGAATTCGGCATCGACCGGCCGCTGGTCGAGCAGTACCTGAGCTGGATGGGCGGGGTGCTGCACGGCGACTTCGGCCGGTCCTACGTCACGCGCGAGGCGATCAGCCCGCAGTTGCTCGACCGGCTCGGCGTCACGTTGTGGCTGGTCGGCGCGGGAATGATCGTCGCGCTGGTAATCGCTCTCCCGGCTGGCGCGTTCGCCGCGGTGCGGCATCGGAAAGCCAGCGGTGTCGCGGTTTCCGGGCTCTCGCAGGTCGGCGTGGCGATCCCGGCGTTCCTCGCAGGCATCATCCTGGTGCAGATTTTCGCCGTGCAGCTGCGCTGGCTGCCGAGCGGCGGATGGACGCCACCCGACCAGGACGCGGGCGAATTCCTGCGCGGGCTGATCCTTCCGGCGTTGTCGCTCGGTCTCGTGCAGGGCGCGGTGCTCACGCGCTACGTCCGCTCGGCGGTGCTCGACACGCTCGGCCAGGACTACCTCCGCACCGCCCGGTCGAAGGGACTCTTGCCTGGTCAGGCGCTATTCCGGCACGGGCTGCGCAACGCGTCCGTCCCGGTGGTCACCGTGCTCGGCCTGCAGTTGACGACGCTGTTGATCGGCGCGGTCGTGGTGGAGCGGGTGTTCGTGCTGCCCGGGCTCGGCAGCATGCTGCTGGACGCGGTCGCGCAGCGCGATTTGCTGACCGTGCAAGGGATCGTGCTGGTGCTGGTGGCCGGGGTGCTGCTGGTGAACTTCGTGGTCGACGTGCTCTATTCGGTGCTCGACCCGAGACTGCGGGGGTCCTGATGCGCCGCAACGGAAATCTCCTGCTCGGCGGGATACTGGTCGCGCTCGTCGTGGTGGCCGCGCTGGTGTCGTTCGTCTGGACGCCGTACGACCCGGTGCAGGTCAACGCGGCGGACCGGCTGCTGGGCTTTTCGGCCGAGCATCTGTTCGGCACGGACAAATTCGGTCGTGACGTCTTCAGCCAGATCCTCGTCGGCGCGCGAACGACGTTGTACGTCGGTGTCGTCGCGGTCGGCATCGCGGCGGTGATCGGCACGCCGCTGGGCGTGCTGGCGGCGATGGCCCCGCGGTGGCTCGGCGAGTTCGTGATGCGGGTGAACGACCTGGTGCTCGCGTTTCCCGCGCTGCTGCTGGCGATCATGTTCGGGGCGGTGTTCGGCGCGGACACGCTCACCGCGATGGTCGCCATCGGCATCGCGACCATCCCGTCGTTCGCCCGGATCGCGCGGTCGGGCTCGCTGCAGGTGATGAGCAGCGAATACGTGCTCGCGGCGCGGGCAGGCGGCCGGTCGCGGACGCGGATCGCCTGGTCGCACGTAGTGCCGAACATCGGCGGGCTGCTGATCGTGCAGGCGTCGGTGTCGTTCGCGATCGCGGTGCTGGCGGAAGCGGCGTTGTCGTTCCTCGGCTTCGGCACGCGGCCGCCGACGCCGTCGTGGGGTCGGATGCTGCAGGAGTCGCAGGAACTGCTCACCGCGCATCCGCGGCTGGCGCTCGTGCCCGGTGTCGCGATCGCGGTGGCAGTGCTCGGTTTCAACCTTCTCGGCGACGGTCTGCGCGACCGTCTCGACCCCCGATTGGCGGCGCGGGTATGACGCTGACCGTAGAGAACCTGCAGGTCGCGGACCTGGTGCGCGGGGTTTCGTTCGAGCTGGGCGCGGGCGAGCGGGTCGGGCTGATCGGCGAATCCGGGTCCGGGAAATCGCTCACCGCGCTGTCCGTGCTGGGCCTGCTGCCGGAAGGATTGTCGGCCACCGGTTCGGTGCGATTGGACGATCGCGAGCTGCTCGGTGCGTCGGAAAAGGAGCTGTCCCGGTTGCGCGGCAACGGGATGGCGATGGTGTTCCAGGAGCCGATGACGGCGCTGAACCCGACGATGCGGATCGGACGGCAGGTCACCGAGCCGTTCCGGGTGCACGGCCGTCGCGGGCGTCCGGCGGAGGAACTGCTGGCCGCGGTCGGATTGCCGGACGTCGCGCGGGCGTATCCGCATCAGCTGTCCGGCGGGCAGCGGCAGCGGGTGGTGCTGGCGATCGCGCTGGCCAACGACCCAGCACTGCTGATCTGCGACGAGCCGACCACCGCGCTGGACGTCACCGTGCAGGCGCAGATCCTCGGCCTGATTCGCGAGCGGCTGTCGGCGGAGAGCTCGCTGCTGTTCATCACGCACGATCTGGCGGTGGTGGCGCAGATGTGCGACCGGGTGCTCGTGATGCTCGACGGGTCCATTGTGGAGCACGGCTCGACGCGGGAGGTTTTGACCGCGCCTCAGCATTCTTATACGCAGCGGTTGCTCGCGGCTTCCGATCTGGAGGGGGCGCGATGATCTCCGTCCGGGATTTGGAACGACGGTATGCGCGGCGGGACGTGCATGCGTTGCGCGGCGTGAGTTTCGATGTTTCCGCTGGTGAGCGGTTCGGGATCGTCGGCGAGTCCGGGTCCGGGAAGTCCACGCTGGTGCGGTTGCTGGCCGCGTTGGACCGGCCGACCGCGGGCTCGGTGTCGTTCCAGGGGAAGCGGATCGACTCGCTGCCCGAACGGAAACTGCGGTTCCTGCGCAGCGAAATGCAGATCGTGTTCCAGGATCCGATGGGCTCGCTTGATCCGCGGATGCGCGTGCGGGACATCGTGTCCGAACCGCTCGGCCGCCGGTCGCCGGAGCGTGTCGCGGAACTGCTGACCGCGGTCGGGCTGCCCGAGGACGCGGCGATGCGGTACCCGCACCAGTTCTCCGGCGGGCAACGGCAACGGATCTCGATCGCCCGGGCGCTCGCGCCGAACCCGAGCGTGCTGATCGCGGACGAACCGGTGAGTGCGCTGGACGTTTCGGTGCGCGCGCAGATCCTGGACCTGCTGGCCCGGCTGGTCGAAGAGTTTTCGCTGACGTTGATTTTCGTCTCGCACGACCTCGGCGTGGTGCGGCACGTGTGTGATCGCGTCGCGGTGATGCGGAGCGGCGAGATCGTGGAAATCGGTGCGGTCGAGCAGGTTTACGCCGCTCCCGAGCACGAGTACACCCGGGAACTGCTGGCCGCCGCGCCGAATCTGCGGACCGAGCTGGCCCGGTTGAAGGGAGAAACGGATGCCTGACTACCCGGACGGCCTGCCGGTCGGTCCCGGCTGGGTGTCCACAGTGGATACTGCGGACGTCGTGTTTCCCTACGACGGCAGTGTGATCGGCACCGCCCCGGTCGGCACTGCCGCGCTGGCTTCGCGTGCGGTGGACGAAGCGGTGGCAGTGGCTCGCGAAGTCGCTTCGCTGCCTTCGCGGACTCGCCGCACCTTGCTGAACGACGTGGCTTCGGCCGTGCGCGAGCGTCGGGCGGAGCTTGAGCAGCTGCTCGTGCTGGAGACCGGAAAACCGCTGGTCGACTGCCAGGTGGAGGTCGCGCGGACGATCGTCACCTGGGAGGCCGCGGCCGAGGAAGTGTCCCGGCTGCACGGCGAAACTGTGCCGCTCGACCTGCTGCCGTCCGGCGACGGACTGGTCGGGTTCTGGAAGCGCAAGCCGATCGGGGTGGTCGTCGGCATCGCCGGGTTCAACTACCCGTTTCTGCTGGCGTCGCACAAGATCGCCCCGGCCATTGCCGCCGGCTGTCCGGTGGTCGTGAAACCGGCGCCGCAAACCCCGTTGGCGACGCTGTGGCTGGTGCACCTGGTCCGCTCGCTAACCGATCTTCCCGCGATGGTCCAGCTGGTCACCGGAGACGCTTCGGTCGGATCCGCGCTGGTCACGGACCGACGGATCGGCGCGGTGTCCTTCACCGGCTCGGCCGCTGTCGGCCACCAGATCGCCCGCGACGCCGCGCCGACGAAGACCCTGCTGGAACTGGGCTCGAACGCCGCACTGGTGGTCGCCGAGGACGCCGACCTCGACGCGGCCGCGGACGCCGTGCTGCGCGGCGGGTTCTACGCGTCCGGGCAGGCCTGTATTTCCGTACAACGCGTGCTGGCGGTGTCTTCCGTGGCTGAAGAATTCACCTCCAGAGTGCTTGCGCGGCTGGGCGAAGTGACCGTTGGTGACCCGCGATCCCCGGACACGAGGGTGTCCGCGCTGATCGACGAACGCTCGACCGCCCGGGTCGCCGAGTGGGTCGACAAAGCGACCGCGGCGGGCGCCCGGCTGCTGGCGGGCGGTTCGGTGCGCGACGGCGTGCTGGAGCCGACGGTGCTCGCGGACGTCCCGGACGGCGTCGAATGCTGGGACGAGGAGATCTTCGGACCGGTCGTCTGCCTGCGCACAGTGTCCGATGTGGACGAAGCCTTCGCCGCGGTCAACGCGTCGCGGTACGGCTTGCACGCGAGCGTGTACAGCCGCTCGCTGAAGACCGCGTTCCGCGCGCTGGACGAGCTGGAGGTCGGCGGGGTAGTGGTGAACGAGGTGCCGGGTTTCCGGTCCGACACGATGCCGTACGGCGGGGTCAAGGACTCCGGGATCGGCCGCGAGGGGCCGCGATTCGCCGTCGAAGAGCTGACCGTGACCAGGATGGCGGTGCTGCGCCCGTGAACTACGCCGGATTGTTCCGCATGGACGGCCGCCGGGCCGTCGTGCTCGGCGCGGGCAGCGGGATCGGCCGCGAAGCCGCCCGAGCCTTGGCCGCGCACGGCGCGTCGGTGATCTGCGCGGACCGGGACGTCGCCGCCGCGCGGGAGACCGGCGTCGGCGAAGCGTACGAGATCGACCTGCTCGCCCCCGGTGCCGTCGAAGCCGCCGCTGCTGAACTGGGTCCACTGGACGCTGTCGTGCTGACCGCAGCCACCAACGTCCGGAAACGCCTTCTGGACTACACCCGCGAAGAGTTCGACCGCGTGGTGGAGCTGAACCTGGGCGTCGCCTTCGAGGTGCTGCGCGCGTTCGGTGCCCCGATGGTCGAGCAGGGCCGGGGAAGCATCATCGGCTTCTCCTCGATCCGCGGCACCACTGTCGAACCCGGCCAAGGCCCGTACGCAGCGACGAAGGGCGGCTTAGTGCAGCTGTTCCGCACAGCTGCCGCTGAGTTCGGACCGTCCGGCGTACGCGTCAACGCCATCGCTCCTGGCGTTGTCGAGACGCCATTGACCGCACAGATCAAAGCGCGCCCCGACTGGTACGACGCCTACGCCCAGAAAGGCGCCCTCGGCCGCTGGGCGCGCGCGGACGAACTGGCCGGCGCCGTCGTGTACCTCGCTTCGGACGCTTCGACCTTCGTCACCGGCTCCGTCCTGGCCGTCGACGGCGGCTGGACCGCAGTCGACGGCCGCTTTGACCCACCCGCTTCGTGAATCGGAGGTTCCGCGATGACCGAATTGGCTGACCTGACCGCTAACGAGCTGGTAGCCGGGTACCGCGCGCAGACGTTCTCGCCCGTCGAAGTCACCGAAGCCGTCCTCGCGCGCATCGATGCTCGCGAACCCGAACTGCGTGCCCTGTACGCGTACGACGCCGCTTCGGCGCGCGAAGCAGCGAAGGCGTCTGAAGCCCGCTGGCACGCCGGTGAGCCTTCCGGTCCCATCGATGGCGTCCCTCTGACGCTGAAGGAGAACATCGCCTCCGTCGGCGTCCCCACACCCCTAGGCACTGCTGCTACGGCCTTGAAGCCCGCCGCTGCCGACGCCCCCGCCGCAGCCCGCGTACGCGAGTCAGGCGCAGTACTGCTGGCAAAGACGACCATGCCCGACTACGGCATGCTCACCTCAGGTCTCTCGAGCTTCCACGCCGCTTCGCGCAACCCGTGGGACGTCACACGCACCCCCGGCGGCTCCAGCGCGGGCGCCGCCTCCGCAGCCGCCGCGGGCTACGGCCCCTTGCACGTAGGCACCGACATCGGCGGCTCAATCCGCCTCCCCGCCGGTTGGTGCGGACTGGTCGGCCTGAAACCCAGCTTCGGCCGCGTCCCGGTCGACCCGCCTTTCCTCGGCCGCGTCGCCGGACCCCTGACCAGGACCGTCGCCGACACCGCCCTGCTGATGAGCGTCCTGGCCCAACCCGACTCGCGAGACCACCTGAGCCTGCCGCCCGAGTCCATCGACTGGCTTTCCCTGACGGGTTCGCTAAACGGTCTCCGCGTCGGCCTGCACCTCGACCCCGGCGTCGGCCTCCTGGTAACCCCAGCTGTCGCCGACGCGGTCACCGCAGCCGCCGACTTGTTCGCCTCCGCCGGTGCGATCGTGGAACCGGTCGCCCCGTTCCTGACCCGCGAACACCTGAACGGCCTGGACACCTTCTGGCGAGTCCGCGCCTGGTCGGACCTGGCCGCGCTGTCGGAGGAACAGCGCGCGCAAGTCTTGCCGTACATCGCGGAGTGGGCAGCCGGGGGAGCGAATGCGTCCGGTGTGGACACTTACCGAGGTTTCGCCGCCATCGACGCGATCAGCGTGGCAGCCCTGCGAGCGACGGAACCGTACGACGTGGTGCTGTCGCCGACCTGCCCCGTCCTGCCCCCGCCCGCCGACTGGCCATCCCCGACAAACGACCCGACGAGGCCGTTCGAGCACATCGCTTTCACCGTGCCGTACAACATGTCCGGCCAACCCGCGGTATCGGTGAACTGCGGCTATACGACGGAGGGCTTGCCGATCGGGCTGCAGATCGCGGGACGCCGGTTCGCGGACCTGGAGGTCCTGCGAGTCGCGGCGGAGTTCGAGAAACTGCGCGGGGAACAACGTCCTTGGCCGGTCAACTAAGCGGGTTTCCGCTCAACACGGCCAGTTTGGCGGCTACCTCGGCCACATCAGCCTGCAGAGTGCTGAGGTCGGTGCGCAGGTTCGCTTGCATCGGCCAGGCGAGTTCGTGGTCACGACTGCCGATGCCCGGCGGCCGAACGTCGTGATGGTTGTCCAGTCGCGGATGCCATCTGGCCAGGAACGGCCGCAGGATCTCTTCCTGGAGCTGGTCGATGAGAGTGCGCAGTCCCGGCCTTACCGGCGTCGAGACGCGCAGGGCGTCCGGGTCGGCCTCGCCGCGGATCTGCCGGATGCGGTCGAACAGCGCGTGGAGCGACGCGAGCGCCCCGCGGAGCAGGCCTTCGCTGTCCGGCAGTTCACGGAGCGAGATCCGGCTGGCCAGCTCGTTGTAGATCCGGTGCGCGGTCCGGCGCTCGGCCTCGTCCAAGTCTGATCGCCGCCTTCGCGCGATGGCGAGGTGCGGGGGCCGCGTGCGGTCGGCAAGAAGCTCGACAGCGGCCTCGCGCAGTCGCTCCGCTCGGCCCGGCCGGGGGTCTTTCTGACGCAGCACCAGCCGGAACGCCGGGGGCAGCGCGAAATGCCCGACTCCGTCGTCGACGAGAATCCCGGCGGCGAGCAGCCCCGCGAGACCAGGGTCGACCTCGGCCGCCCCGACAGCTCTGGCCAGTACGTCGTTGAGGAGATCCCGGGTCAGGTGCTCCGGAGCGACCGCGACGAACACCCGGACCAGGTCCCAGCCTGCTTCACCGGTGCGGTGCATTGCCGGGAGAAGCCGTTCGGCCAGCGGCTCCAGCAACGGCGAGCCGAAGCCGTGCAGCCGGTCGAGCACGGAGTCCGGGCTTCCGGAGAACTGAACGGCGAGCCGGTGCGCCAGACCGGTGCTGCCTTTCGCCGCCGTGCGAAGCGCCGGTTCCAGGTCGAGTTCATCGTCGCGCAGATCGGTCAGTTCGATGGCCGTGCCGAGCTTCGCCAGATTCCGGTCCCGGGTCAGCAGCAGGACGGACGCTTCGTCGGGGAGCCGATCGGGTGCGGTGGTCACGTCGTCGAGCACGATCAGATCGCCGGCGGCCGCGGAGGCGGAGCCGCCGAGAAAGACCCGGTGGTACACCTGGCCGAACAACTGCACATAGGCGTGCGCGAGGGTGGTCTTGCCGACGTCGACGACCCCGTGCACGACAGCGGTTCCTCCGGCGCGCAAGGCCGAGTGCAACTGCCAGAGTTCCGTCCACCGGCCGGTGAATTTCGGTAACGCGGGCGATCCGGCCGACGCCGATCGGCTCCTCATCGGACCAGGCAGCGCGGTGCTCCGCTGCCGCACCGCGTCGACCAGGCCCGCCACCGCGGTTTCGGTCACCGGATGCCCGGGCAGCAGCAGCTCGCGGATCTCCTGCGGGGTCAGGTGATCGACACCCGGCTCCGGGTTCACGGCCAGCACGCGTTCGGGGCCCGCCAGATAGGCAGCGGTGAATTCTTCCTGGCAAGCGCGCCGAGATCCGTAGCTGCGGCTGTAGTAAGCGAGCAGCACCCGGGAGTTTTCAAGAGCGTGGCGCACCCGGTCCGGAATGGACTCGAACAGCCGGATCTGCTCGGTGTCCAGGAACACCCTCAGCCCCGCGTCCTCCAGCGCCGCGGCGATGCGCTGCACCGCCGTCGCGTCCGTGCGGTCGTAGCTGACGAACACGTCCCAATCCGGCACTCGCCCTCCCCTCCGAGGCGGCTGCCGCCGCTGCCGCCGACACCTAGAATGCCGAACATGAGTGTGCCCGAGCGACCTGAGACGTCCCTGGCCTGGAATTTGCACGTCGAACTGGCCAGCCGGATCTCCGCGGTCCGCCTCGGACCGGACGAGGGACTGCTGTCGGAGGCGCTCAGCAGCCTCTACCAGGTGTTCACCGAAGCGCGCCGGGCACTGGCCGAGCATCCGCCGGAGCGGTCGCTGACGTCGGATTCCTTGCACCAGGTGGTATTCCGGCTGCTCAATGACGGATTGCGCCCGTTCCTGGCCAAATGGCATCCGCTCCTCGACGCCCACCTCGAGCGTCGTCCGCCGCAGGTGTCCCAGTTCGAGCACGAGCGGGCGTGGGACCAGGCTGGGCAGCTGCGTGCCGAGCTGGCCGACCTGCAGGTGCTGCTGCGCGACGCGACCGAACGGCTCGCCGAACTCGCCGGCGCGGGCTCGCTCCTGATGGCGGTGCGGTGATGGGAAGGCGAAGCAGGCAGTTCCGGCCGCGCGAGGTCGGGGTGAAACTGAAGCTGCCGTTCGTCGGCGAGATCAGCGGATCCTGGACGCCGCTTCAGGCGGAAGCGAAAGCGGCGTGGGAGCTGTATGTCGAACTGGCGACCCGGATCTCAGTCGTCAAACTCCGCCGCGACGAAGGCCTCGCGCGGGAAGCGCTGAGCAGTCTCTACACGCTGTTCGGCACCACACGGGACATCCTGCGCAAGTACGGCCCGGAAGTGTCCCCGAGGGGCAGCACGGACGCGATCACCTTCGGAAAGCTCGCGCTGACAATGCTGAACGTGGCGGTGCGCCCGCTGCTGGCGCGTTGGCACCCGCGCCTCGGCTCGTGGGAAGCCACCCGCGCGGACGGCGTCGCGCCGATCGACCACGAGAACGAATGGGAGCACATCGAGGAACTGCGCGCGGAAATCGAATCCGTGCGCGTCGCGCTCCTGCAGGTTGCCGAATTGCTGGCGGAGGTCTCTGGAGCCGCCCCGTTGACTCCGGACTCCCGGCTCTTGGGCGAGCTCGGAAAACAACGGGGGGGGGGTAGGCGCCTGACGGTCCCGCCAGGGGCCGTTGACCGGCCGGTTTACTGCGCCCCGATCGCCTCCGCCAACGCCAGCACTCGCCGCGCGTTCTCCACATGCAGGTTCTCGATCATCCGCCCATCCACCGTCACCACGCCGCGTCCCTCGGCCGAAGCCTCCTCGAACGCCGCGATGATCCGCCGTGACCGGTCGATCTCTTCCTCCGACGGCGCGAAGACCCGGTTGCACGGCTCCACCTGCGAAGGATGGATCAACGTCTTCCCGTCGAATCCGTACTGCCGCCCCTGCAGGCACTCCGCCTCGAAGCCCTCAGCGTCCTTGACGTCGTTGTAAACCCCGTCCAGGATCACCTTCCCGGTCGCCCGCGCGGCGAGCAGGCACAGCGAAAGCCCGCCCAGCAACGGTCCCCGGTCCGGTACGAACTCCGCGTGCAGTTCCTTCGCCAGGTCGTTCGTGCCCATCACCAGCACGGTCAACCGTTCCGACGCTCCCGCGATCTCCTCCGCGTGCAGCATCGCGACCGGCGTTTCCACCATCGCCCAGATCTTCGTGTGCTCCGGTGCTCCGCCAAGCTCCAGCGCACGCTCGATGTTGTGCACCTCAGCCGCCGAGTTCACCTTCGGCACCACCACCGCGGCGGGGCCGGCGGCAGCGGCGGCGCGCAGGTCGGCGTCGTGCCATTCGGTGTCCAGGCCGTTGACTCGGATCGTCACTTCGCGCGACCCGTAAGTACCAACAGCAGCGCAGACCCGTTCCCGCGCGGCTTCTTTCGCATCGGGGGCGACGGCGTCTTCCAAGTCCAGGATCAATGCATCCGCAGGCAAAGACTTAGCCTTCTCCAGCGCGCGTTCGTTCGCGCCGGGCATGTACAGCACGGACCGCCGCGGGCGGAGTTCGGTCATGACTGGATCTCCTTCGTCGCGGCGTCGTACGCGGCGGCCAGTTCGGGGTCGGTGGCGGCCAGTTCGTCAGCCAGTTCCACGACCACCCGGCACTGCTTGACCGAGGCGTCGTCCTGCATTTTCCCGTCGATCATCACCGCGCCGGTGCCGTCGCCCATCTCGGCGATCACGCGCCGGGCCCAGGCCACGTCGGCGGGGGACGGCGAGAAAACCTTCTTCGCGATGTCGATCTGCACCGGGTGCAGGCTCCACGCGCCGACGCAGCCGAGCAGGAACGCGTTGCGGAACTGGTCCTCGCAGGCCACCACGTCGCGGATGTCCCCGAACGGCCCGTAGTACGGAAGGATTCCGTTCATCGCGCACGCATCGACCATCCGCGCGACCGTGTAGTGCCAAAGGTCCTGCTGATACGTCGAGCGGCCTTCGTTCAGGTCCTCGCCGACCGGGTCGGTGCGCACCAGGTATCCCGGGTGACCGCCGCCGACGCGGGTCGTCTTCATCCGGCGGCTCGCGGCCAGGTCGGCCGGGCCCAGCGAGATGCCCTGCATGCGCGGCGAGGCGCCGGCGATCTCCTCGACGTTCGCCACGCCGCTCGCCGTTTCCAGGATCGCGTGCACCAGCAGCGGTTCGGTCAGCCCGGCCCGCGCTTCCAGCTGCGCCAGCAACCGGTCGACGTAATGAATGTCCTGCGCGCCTTCGACCTTCGGGATCATGATCACGTCGAGCTTGTCGCCGATCTCGGTCACCAGCGTGATCAGGTCGTCGAGCACCCACGGCGAGTCGAGGCTGTTCACCCGCGTCCACAGCTGCGTGCGGCCGAAGTCCGTCGCCTTCGCGATCGACACCAGCCCGGCGCGCGCGGCTTCCTTGCGGTCCGCGCGGACCGCGTCCTCGAGGTTGCCGAGCAGCACGTCGGTCTTCTTCGCGAGGTCAGGGACCTTCGCGGCCATCTTTTCGTTGCCCGGATCGAAAAAGTGGATCATGCGCGACGGGCGCACCGGGATCTGCCGCGGCGGCTGCGGCGCTCCGACGGCGAGCGGGGCGAAGAAGTCCTTCGGCGAGCGCATCCTGGTCCTCCCGGCGGGTACTTGACCGACGGGTAACCCTAAACCGGAGACACGAACCCCCGCTGCGGCGAAGCTCACCCGCCATCCGGGTGACGGCCGTGACCAGCGGAAGTCCACTGTGGAACCGCGTTGATTAGGCCGATCGGAGTAAGGAACTGCGCCGCTTGCCCTGCCCCGCGAGGGGTGGCGCGACACCCGGCGGAAGCGCTCCGTGCCCACCACTCACCCCCGTCTCACTCGGTTGGCCGCACGGTCGGGCTGAAGTCGAACGACCGCCCACCGACCGGTCACCGACCGCTGAGCGCCGCCGATCGCACGCGGCGGGGCAACCCGGAGACCTCGCGTCTTTGCCCTGGTACTCAGTTCATGTACCGGTTTTCGCCGGTACACGGGAACAGGTGCTTGAAGGAGGCGGACTCGTGGCGGCTACCCCACAGAACACCGAGCGCTCGACGGTCGCCGGCGGTGCGAAGCGCAGCCGGACGACGGCGAGCCGGGTGCTGCCGCCGATCGAGCTCCCCGCGAGCGTCGACGAGCTGGCGCGCAAGGCCGCGGCCCTTCTGGGCTGGAACGGCGTGGTGCTGCCCGCGACGACCCTGCTCGGCCGCAAGGTCAGCATCGTCGCGAAGCTCAAGACCGACGTGCACGCGGAGCGGATCGCGATGGGTGTCGGTCCCGTCGCCGATCGCGCCCTCGTCGACACCTGGACCTGGCCAGAGCTGGCCGCGACCGCACCCGCGCCGGCCGCCGAGATCATCGGCGTCCTCGCGGTCGCCCGGCACTGGCGGACCGCGATGGCCTCCGCGGTGCCCTTTTCGCGCTACGGCGAGGCCGCGATGGTGCTCCCATCGCCTGCCGTGCTGACCGATGACTACGTGACGAACTGCCTGCCGCGCGCCCGCGCGTACGGGCTCGCGGTCGTCACCGCCGACCCGTACGCCACCGCCGACCTCGACCTCGACACCCACCACGACCGGGTGCTGCTGCAGGAGGACCCGGTTTCGCGCTGGGTCAACGAGATGGCCTACGACCTGCTGCTGCGCGAGGACTCCGACGCCCCGGTCCCCGCCGAGGCGGACTGAAGCACCGGCCTCGGGCCGCGCGCGGCGATAGAGTCGGGCTCATGCGAGTCGTCATTGCTGGCGGACACGGCCAGATCGCCCTGCACCTGGAAAAGCTGCTCGCGCAGCGGCACGACGCGCCGGTCGGCATCGTGCGCAACCCCGAGCACGAAGCCGACCTCACCGCCGTCGGCGCCGAGACTGTCGTGCTCGACCTCGAAAAGTCCGATGTGGACGCTGTGGCCAAGGTGCTCGAGGGCGCGGACGCCGCGGTGTTCGCCGCCGGGGCAGGCCCGGGCAGCGGCGAAGGCCGCAAGGACACCGTCGACCGCGGCGCGGCAGTGCTGTTCGCCGACGCCGCGCAGCGAGCGGGCGTCCGCCGGTTCATCCAGGTCGGTTCGATCAACGCGGACAAGGCGGACGACCCCGGCTTCGAACCGGTTTTCGCCGCCTACCTGCGGGCCAAGCGCGCCGCCGAGGAGGACCTCAAGGCCCGCGACCTCGACTGGACGATCCTGCGCCCCGGCCGGCTGACCAACGATTCCGGCACCGGTCAGGTGAAGATCGCGGAGAAGGTCGGGGGCGGGGAGATCCCGCGCGAGGACGTCGCCGCGGTGCTGCTGGGGCTGCTCGACACTCCGGCGACCGCCCGGCGCACGCTGGAGCTGGTCTCCGGCGACGCTTCCATCGCCGACGCGCTGTCCCGGATCTGATGCGCGACATCGCGGTTTTCAGCGGCAGCGCACATCCCGAACTCGCCGCGGAAATCTGCGTCAACCTGGGCGTTCCGCTGCTTCCGGTGGAGATCGACCGGTTCGCCAACGACTGCCTCCAGGTCCAGCTCCAGGCCAACTGCCGCGAGCGGGACGTCTTCCTGATCCAGCCGCTGGTCAAACCGGTGCAGGAGAACCTGGTCGAGCTGCTGCTGATGCTCGACGCGGCCCGTGGCGCCTCGGCCGCGCGCACCACCGTGGTGATGCCGCACTATTCGTACGCACGCTCGGACAAGAAGGACGCGCCGCGGATCTCCATCGGCGGCAGGCTGGTCGCCGATCTGATGGTCACCGCGGGCGCGAACCGCGTGCTCACCATGACGCTGCACTCGCCGCAGGTGCACGGGTTCTTCAGCGTGCCGGTCGACCATCTGCACGCGCTGCACGAGCTGGCCCAGTACTTCCGGCAGTACGACCTCTCCGAAACCACGGTCGTGTCGCCGGATTTGGGCAACGCCAAGGAGGCCGCGCATTTCGCCCGGCTGCTCGGCGCCAAGGTCGCGGCGGGCGCGAAACAGCGGTTCGCCGACGACCGCGTCGAGATCACGTCGGTGATCGGCGAGATCGCCGGACGCGACATCATCGTGCTGGACGACGAGATCGCCCGCGGCAGCACGGTGCTGGAACTGCTGGACCGGCTGCGCGAGATGGGCGCGCGGTCGATCCGGGTGGCCTGCACGCACGGGCTGTTCGCCGACGGCGCGCTCAAGCGGATCGGCGGCCAGGAGGACGTTCTGGAGATCGTCTGCACGAACACCGTGCCGGTGCCCGCCGAGGAACGCACGGAGAAACTGCGGATCCTGTCCATCGCCCCGGCGCTGGCCGAGGCGATGCGGCGAATCCACAATGGAGAGTCGGTCAGTTCGCTGTTCGAGCCGAACTGACACCCGGGCTGATCAGACGCTGCCGAGTACCCGGTCGAGATAGGTGTTGGTGAACGTCCCGGCCGGGTCGCACTCTTTGCGGATGCGCAGGAAATCGTCGAAGTGCGGGTAGCGGGTGCGCAGCACGGACGCGTCGAGGTCGTGCATTTTGCCCCAGTGCGGCCGTCCGCCGACCTGGCCCACGACGTTCTCGAACGCGGTGAAGTACTCGCGGTAGGGCATGCCGAGGAACTGGTGGATCGCGATGTAGGCGGAATCGCGGCCGTTCGCGGTGGACAGCCAGATGTCGTCCGCCGCGGCCACCCGCACCTCGACCGGGAACGCCACCGGGTCTTTCAGCCGCGGCACCACCCCGCGCAGCTCGGCCAGCACGTCGAGCACGGATTCGCGCGGCACCGCGTACTCCGACTCCACGAACCGTACCCCGCGATGGGTGACGAAAACCCGGTGCGACAGGTCGCTGTACTCGCGCGGCGAGGACACCTGCGAGGCGAACGCGCCGAGCGGCCGCACCAGCTTCGGCACCGCGCGGCCGAGCCGACACAGTCCGCCGAACGCGATGTTCTCGGTGAGTTCGTAGTCCACGAACTGCTTCAGGCGGGACAACGGTTTCCGCTCGGCGTGCAGCGGCAGGCGGTTGTTGCGCTTCACCAACGCCTTGCTGCCGTAGGGAAACCAGTAGAACTCGAAGTGGTCATTGCTGGCCGCGTTGTCGTCGAAGCCGTCGAGGACCTGCTCCAGCGGCTCCGGGCGTTCCTGCGCGGAGAGCACAAAGGACGGTTCGCACTGCAGCGTCACCGTGCTGATCACGCCCAGCGCGCCAAGACCGACACGAGCGGCGTGGAACAACTCCGGACGCTCGCCGGCCGAGCAGCGGACCACCGACCCGTCCGCGAGCACGAGCTCCAGCGCGACGATCTGCGTCGAGATCCCGCCGAACCGCGCACCGGTGCCGTGCGTGCCGGTGGAAATCGCGCCCGCGATGGTCTGCGCGTCGATGTCGCCGAGATTCGTCATGGCCAGCCCGAGCGCGTCGAGAGCGGCGTTCAGGGTGCGCAAAGTAGTGCCGGAACGGACCGTGACCTGCTGCGTTTCCAGGTCGGCGCGTTCGATGCCCGTCCACGCGGTCAGGTCGAGCGCGTCGGAATCAGCGGCGGCGATCGCGGTGAACGAATGCCCGCTGCCCCGCGCGCGGACGCGGCGCCCGGCGTCGGCGACCCCGGCCACGACCTCGGCGATCTCCGCCGTGCTGCGCGGCCGGTGCACCCGCTGCGGGGTGGCCTTGGCCGTTCCGGCCCAGTTGCTCCACGTCATTGCGGCACCTGTTCTTCGCTGGAAGGTTCCCACGATAGATGCCGGAACCGTAAGTGAATAGTATTCGCGTTTCAAGCGTTGTTGTCGTACCGTAAGTGGCGTGACCACCTCAGCGCACGGGTACGACCTCGCGACGAAGGACCTGGATCCGCCGCTCGCGATCGTCGACCTGGACGCCTTCGACGCCAACGCCGACGACCTGCTGCGCCGGGCCGCGGGCAAGCCGATCCGGGTGGTCAGCAAGTCTGTGCGCTGCCGTGCGCTGCTGGAACGAGCGCTCGCGCGAGACGGCTTCGAAGGCCTGATGTGCTACTCGCTCGCCGAGGCCGTTTGGCACGCTGAGCTGGGCACTTCCGACGACATCGTGGTCGCGTACCCGACTGCCGACCACGAAGCGCTCCGCCGGCTGGCCGCGAGCGAACGCGCCCGCGCGGCGATCACGATCATGGTCGATTCGACCGAACACCTCGACCTCGTCGACGCCGCGCTCGGCCACGGCCACCCGGACATCCGAGTGTGCCTCGAACTCGACGCGTCCTGGCGTCCGCTGCCCGGCGTGCACGTCGGCACCCGGCGTTCGCCGGTGTTCAAACCGGCGCAAGCCGCCGCGGTGGCGCGGAAGATCGTCGCGCGTCCGGGGTTCCGGCTGGTCGGGATGATGGCGTACGAAGGCCAGATCGCCGGACTCGGCGACGCCGCCGGAAAAGGCCTGCAAAACCGGGTGATCGGCTGGATGCAACGTCGTTCCGCGGCTGAGCTCGCCCGTCGCCGAGGGGCGGCGGTGCGAGCCGTGCGCGAGGTCGCTGACCTGGAGTTCGTCAACGGCGGCGGCACCGGAAGCATCGAGACCACCGGCGCGGAGGACGTGGTCACCGAGATCGCCGCCGGTTCCGGCTTCCTCGCCCCGACGCTGTTCGACGGCTATTCGCACTTCCAGCCGCGCCCGGCCGCGTTGTTCGCGCTGCCGGTGGTGCGCCGCCCGGCGAAGAACGTCGCGACGCTGTACTCCGGCGGATACATCGCCTCCGGACCGACCGGCCCATCGCGCGAACCGTCGCCGTACCTGCCGGAAGGCTTGCGCCTGCTGGGTTTCGAGGGCGCCGGCGAGGTGCAGACCCCGGTGACCGGCGAGGCCGCGCGCACTCTGCGCCTCGGCGACCGGGTCTGGCTGCGCCACGCGAAAGCCGGGGAACTGGCCGAACGGTTCCTGGCGTATCACCTCGTCCGCGGCAGCCAGGTGGAGCGAACCGTCCCGACTTACCGCGGCGAGGGCCAGAACTTCGGCTGAGCCGGAACCGCTTAGTCGCCGAATTTGCTTGCCAGATAACCCTTCACCACGTGCTTGGCCTCGGCGACGATCCGCTCGTCCCCGTTCGGGTCGCGGCGGAAGGCGAGTTTCAGCAGCGCGTCCGCCGTTTCGTTGGCGATCGCGATGGCGAACCGGAGTTCGTCGGCGGGGCGGTCGACGTGTCCGCGCAGGATTTCGACCAGCGAATCCGCGATGACCGAGTTGTTGTCGCGGTCGTCAGCCAGCAGCCGGACGTCGATGACGTCTCCGAAGTGGACCTTCGAGAATCCCGGCACCTCGCGGTGCATCTGCAGGTAGATGTCGAGCACCGAGTCGACGATGTTCCACCAGTGCTCGGGGCTCAGCTGCTGCAGCCGCTCGTTCACCGCGGCCACGAACCGTTCCAGGTTCCGTTGCGTCAGCGCCTGCACGACCGCGCGTTTGTCCGGGAAGAACTGGTACAGCGACCCGACCGCGACGCCCGCGCGTTTGGCGATCAGCGTGGTGGTGAGCGCGTCGTAGCCCAGCTCGTCGATGAGCACGGCGCTCGCGTCCAGCATCTGTTCCACCCGCCGGGCGCTGCGTTGCTGAACCGGCTTTCGCCGCAGCGGTGTGGGTTCAGCCTGGGTCTCGGCCACGTCGTTCCTCGGAGTCTCTCGCGATTCACTCATCTGATCTGGGACTTTAGCGCCCCGCGGGGCTTCCCCCGAGACGAGTGACGACCTAACATATGAGAACTTTTCACGTTCACCCGCGAGGGTGTCCGAAGGCAAGGGGTGCTCAGCGTGGACCATCCGACCTTCCCGCCCGACTTCCTGTGGGGTGTCTCGACCTCGGCGTTCCAGATCGAGGGGGCGACGGCCGAGGGCGGTCGCGGACCGTCCATCTGGGACACGTTCACCGCCGCCGAAGGCAAGATCGCCCGGGGCGAGGACGCCAAGGTAGCGGCCGACCACTACCACCGCTACTCCGAGGACATCGCCCTGATGGCGGAACTCGGCGTCGGCGCCTACCGGATGTCGATCGCGTGGCCGCGCATCCAGCCGGACGGCACCGGCAAGCCCAACGCGGAGGGACTTGCCTTCTACGACAAGCTGATCGACGAGGTCTGCGCCGCTGGAATCGCCCCGGCGATCACCCTGTACCACTGGGACACGCCGCAGGCGATCGAGGACAAAGGCGGCTGGCGCTCCCGCGACACCGCCTTCCGCTTCGCCGAATACGCCACGATCGTGGGGGAGCATTTCGCCGATCGGGCGAAACTCTGGATCCCGCTCAACGAGCCGATGGTCATGTCGATCTACGGCTACGGCATCGGCGAGTACGCGCCCGGCGAGTTCCTGCTGCTCGACGCGCTCCCCACCGCGCACCACCAGAACCTCGCGCACGGGCTGGCCGTGCAGGCGCTGCGCGCGGCCGGCGCGACCGGCATCGGCTCCGCGAACAACCACTCGCCGATCTGGCCCGAGCACGACACCCCCGCCGACCGCGAAGCCGCGGACTGGCTCGACGCGCTGATCAACCGCACCTTCGCCGACCCGATGCTGCTCGGCAGCTACCCCGAACAGGTCCACCCGCACCTGCCGGACAACTTCGCCGACGACCTCGCCACGATCGCGCAGCCGCTCGACTTCTACGGCGTCAACTACTACGAACCCCAAGGCGTGACGGCTCCCGGCGAGGGCAACCCGCTGCCGTTCGAACTGCGCCCGATCGAGGGTTATCCGATGACCACCAACGACTCGCCGATCGTCCCGCAGGCGTTGCGCGAACTGCTGGTGTCCTTCCACGAGCGCTACCGCGAACACCTGCCGCCGGTCCAGATCACCGAGAACGGCTGCAGTTTCGCCGACGAACCCGCCGCCGACGGCAGCGTCCCCGATCCCGAACGCATCGAATTCCTCGCCAGCCACCTGCAAGCCCTGCGCGAAGCGATGGATGCCGGCGTCGACGTGCGCGGATACTTCGTCTGGTCGCTGCTGGACAACTTCGAATGGTCCAAGGGCTACGCGCCTCGGTTCGGGCTCGTGCACGTGGACTACGAGACGCAACGCCGCACGCCCAAGGATTCCTTCGCCTGGTACCGGAAGCTGGTCCGCCATGAGTGACACCGCCGCCGCTGTCCCGGAGGTCTTCGCCGAGCCGGTCAAACGTGTCCGCGCCGGGTGGATGACGCTGCTGTTCCTCGCGAACATCGCGCTGTGGCTTGGCGTTTACGCGCCGATCCAGGTTCTGCTGCCGCAGCAGGCCGAACTGCTCGACGCCGCGCACAAGGAAGCCGTCTTCGGCATCGTGACCGGCATCGGCGCGGCCGTCGCGCTCGTCGCGAACCCGGCGATCGGCCTGCTCTCGGACCGCACCTGCTCGCGGTTCGGCAGGCGGCATCCGTGGACGATCGCGGGCGGCGCGCTCGGCGCGGCCGGGCTGCTGGTGCTGGCCGAGGCCCCGAACGTCGTCGTGATGACGATCGGCTGGTGTCTCGTGCAGGCCGGGCTCAACGGCATGCTCGCGACGCTGATGTCCGGCATCGCCGACCGGGTCCCGGTCGGGCAGCGCGCGCAGGTCGGCGGACTGGTCGGCATCGCGCAGATGCTCGGCACCGTGCTCGGCGCGGTGGTGGTCGTGGTGATGCTCGACCTCGCCGGGCTGCCGCTCGGCTACGCGGCCTGCGCCGCGATCGTGCTCGCCGGTGCGGCGGCGTTCGTGCTGCGCACGCCGGACGCCCGGCTGCCGGTGGAGTTCCGGCCGAGCGGGCGGATCCGCGAAATCCTCGCCGACCTGTGGGTCTCGCCGCGGCGGCATCCGGACTTCGCGTGGGCGTGGGCCTGCCACTTCATGATCAACCTCGGCAACGCGTTCGGCACGCTCTACCTGCTGTTCTTCCTCAAGGACGCGGTGCATTACCCCGATCCGGACAGCGGCCTGCTGATCATGATGGGCCTGTACGGCGTGGCTTTGGTGATCGGCGCGGTGCTGGCCGGGCACTTCTCGGACAAGTCCGGCAAGCGCAAGCCGTACGTCCTCGGCTCGGCGGCGATCATGGCGCTGGCCGCCCTGCTGCTGGTGATCTGGCAGAGCTGGCCGGTGGCGCTGGTGGCGTCGCCGCTGCTGGGAGTCGGCTTCGGCACGTACATGGCGGTGGCGCTGGCGATGCTGACCCAGGTGCTGCCCGCGGCGCAGAACCGGGCGAAGGACCTCGGCGTGGTCAACATCGCGAACTCGCTGCCGCAGGTGGTCGCGCCGCTGCTCACGACGTTGATCCTGCAGTGGCTGGGCGGGTATCCGGGACTGTTCGCGGCGTCCGCGGCGGCGACCTTGCTGGCCGGGGTTTTGGTGACTCGCGTGCGGTCGGTGGGCTAGCGCTTGCGTTTGAGCGCGCTCACAGGCTTAGCGTCTTCGGCATGGAGAAGGAAGACGCGCTGACCGAAGCGCTGCGGCTGGCGATCGACCCGCCGGGCACGGTGTCGGTCGAAGCGCTGCGGGAACTGGCCCGGGACGACGACGCGAACGAGTGGGACATCGCGACCACGGCGGAGCACCTCGGGCTGAACCCGCACACGCTGCGGTACTACGAGCGGATCGGGCTCGTCCAGGTCGCCCGGGACAGCGCCGGGCACCGCGTTTACGACGCCGCGTCGGTGCGCCGGCTGGTGTTCCTGACGCGGATGCGCGTGTCCGGCATGTCGATCAGCGACCTGCGCCGCTACGTCGAGCTGATCGAGTCCGGCGCGGAGACCGTGCCCGAACGGCGCGAAATGCTCCTGGAGCACCGCGACACCTTGCGCGCGCAGATCGCTCAGCTGCAGCTCTCCCTCGCCGCCACCGAATACAAGATCGCCACTTACCAGGAAGGCCCCCTGCCGTGACCCAGTACGACATCGACAGCCCGGAAAACCTCGCCCGCCGCAAGCACGGCATCGAGGTGCTGTCCCGCATAGACGGTCACCAGGGCGAAGCCGTCATCGATTCCCTCGCCGACATCAACCCCGCGCTCGGGCACCACGTGGCCGCGTTCGCCTTCGGCGACATCTACGACCGGCCGGGCCTCGACCCGCGCAGCCGCCAGCTGGTCACCCTCGGCGCGCTGACCGCGCTCGGCGGCTGCGAAGCCCAGCTGAAGGTGCACATCGGCGCGGCGCTGAACGTCGGGCTCAGCCGCGAGGAGATCACCGAGGCGCTCACGCACTCGGCGGTCTACGCGGGATTCCCGCGAGCGCTGAACGCCACCTTCGCCGCGCGCGAGGTGTTCGCCGCCCGCGACGCGGAGGAAACCGCCTGACGTCCGCGGAGCCCGGCCCGGTTCTCGTGCCGGGCTCCGGAGATCACCAGCCGCGGTTCTTCCGCGCGTCCTCCGCCAGCTTGTCGGACTTGGCTTTCGCCTCCGCGGCGGCGTCCTTGACGTCCTGTTTGCTGGGCTCGCCGACCTCGTCCAGGTACTTCTTCTTGTCCGGGCGCTTCCAGTCCGGATCCGAGTCCTTGTCGATGTCCTTGACCGGGTTGCCCTTGTCGTCGAACCGGTACGGGTTGCCGTCCGGGGCCTTGTTGTACTCGTCGATCGTCGGATGCCGCCCGGACGGCGAGGGCAGATCGTGGAACCGCTTGATCATGTCGTCCACGTCTTTTTCGGTGTAGTTCTTCGGGTTTTCCTTAAGATCGGTGAAGTCGAGGAAGGACTTGTGCCACTTCTCGAATTCTTCCTTCTTGCCGCCGGGCCAGTCGAAGTCCGCGCTGTCGCCGATGTCGCGGGTGGCCCGGTTCATTTCCTTCGGATCGGTGATGCGGTCCGCCTGCTGCCCGATCGGACGCCAGTTCTTGTCGAGATCCGGGTGGTCCTTGTGCTTGTAGCCGCCGCTCTTGTCCAGCGAATCGCTCGGCCACTTCGGGTTCTCGCTCTTGATTTCGTCGTTCTTGCCGACCTTGAGCTTGCCCGCGATCCCGTCCTCGATGTTGCCGATCCGGGTGGAGACGCCGCCGATCCCCGCGTTGGTGTGCTGCGGGCCGAGCGGCAGGTTCTTCGGCTGGTTGTGCAGCTTCGGCAGTTCTTCCTCGCCGTATTTCTTCGTCAGCGCGCTCTGCTTGTCGACCGGCTGTTCGTGCACCCAGTTCTTCAGCCCGTCCCGCATTTTCTGGAACGAGATGATGTGCCGTTGCGCCACGTCGCTGCCGGCCTTGTGGAACGGATCGTTCTTGTCGCCGGTCTGGTTCTTGCGCGCGTTCTTGGCGTCTGAATTCCACGCCATCCGGTCCCAGACGTCGTCCTTCTTTTTCTTCGCGTCCGGCTTGCTGCCGGAACCGCTGGAGCCGTCGTCGTCGGCGTCGCGCTTGCGCTTGCCTTTGCCCTTGCCGGTCGACGCGGAACTGGTGCTGCCGCCGCCGTTGCCGACGTTGTGCTTGGCCGTGGAGTCCGCGGGCGGCGGGTCCGTCGCCTTGCCTTTGCCCTTGCCTTTGCCGCAGCCTTCGAGGCCGAGCGGGTCGTAGGCGGCGAACGGGTCGGGGACGTAGGCGACCGGGTTCGGCCCGCCCTCCAGCCCGAGCGGGTCCTGGCTGAGATAGCGCGCGGCGGCCGGGTCGTAATAGCGGAACACGTTGTAGTGCAGCCCGGATTCCGCGTCGGCGTACTGGCCGGGGAACTGCAGCGGGATGCCGCCGGGCTGGACCCGGCCCCACAGCGAACGGCGCGCGGTCCAGGCGAGGCCGCCGTGCTCGTCGATCAGTTCGGTCGGCGTGCCGATGGCGTCGGTGACGACGGACGCGAACCGGTCGCCGCCGGGGCCGCGTTCGAGCTGGGTGACCGGTTCGTCGCTGCCCGGCCTGCGTTCCCAGGTGGTCGTCCGGCGCACTCCGGCCGGATCGGTGTGCACCTGCTCGATGAGCACGAAGCCGTCCCACACGAACCGCGTCGATTCGGCGACCGAACCGTCGGCCAGCAGCCGTTCCTTGGCGATCCGGCGGCCGAGCGGGTCGTACCGGTAGCGCCACTGCGCGCCGTCCGGCGTGCGCAGGCCGGTGAGCAGATCGCCGGTCCAGGCGTACTCCCACACCCGCACACCGCCCGGGTGCACCTCGCGGTGCCGGATCCGGCGGCCGAGGGAGTCGTAGTCGGCGGACAGGCCGGGGCTGCCCGACCAGGCGGTCAGTTCCCCGGCCGGGTTGTAGCGCAGTTCCTCCCGGCCTGTCGGGGAGGACACCGTGACCACGCGGCCGGCCGGATCCCGGGTGAAGGCCGTCTTCCCGGCGAGACTGTCCTGCACCGCGGCGAGGCTGCCGTCCGCGTAGTACTCGAGACCGCGCCGCTGCACCGGCGTTGTTCCACGGGAAACCTGCTGCGCGGTGACCAGCCCGCGCGGGCCGAACGCCTGCTGCAGGGTGCTGACCCCGTCGGTGTCGCGGGCGAGCACACGGCCCTCGTCGTCCAGCCGGTAGCGCACGGTGTGTCCCGCCGTGGTCAGCGAAACCGGCCGGTCTTCCTCGTCGAAGGTCCACACGCTCTCCGCGCCGGACGGCGTGCGGCGGCGGATCGTCTGGCCTTGCTCGTCGTAGGTGAAACGCACCTCGACGCCGTCGATCGCCTCGCGCACGACCCGGCCGTACAGATCGCGGTCGAACTCCACCACCGAATCCGCGGACTCGACCCGCACGACGTTGCCGACCGGGTCGTAGGCGTAGCGCACGGTGCGGTGCGGGCCGCAGAC
This sequence comes from Amycolatopsis sp. A1MSW2902, assembly GCF_017312175.1. NCBI lineage: Bacteria > Bacillati > Actinomycetota > Actinomycetes > Pseudonocardiales > Pseudonocardiaceae > Amycolatopsis > Amycolatopsis sp. A1MSW2902. The sequence goes on along the minus strand of NZ_QJPO01000001.1, from coordinate 7,218,574 downwards.
CTCGACCCGGTTGCCGAGCAGGTCGTACTCGTTCTCGGTGACCGAACCGTCCGGCTCGGTCACCCGGATCGGCTGCCCGGCCGCGTCGTAGGCGTAGGTGCGGGTCCGGCCGTCGAAATCGGTCTGCGCGACCAGCCTGCCGAGCGGGTCGTAGGTGTAGGTCCAGGTGCGGTTCAGCGGATCGGTGACCGACGTCAGCCGGAGTTCGGTGTCGTAGGTGTAGCTGGTGCGTGCGCCGGAGGGGTCCACGACGGCGGTGACCACGTCGAACGGGCCGTACTCCCGCCGGGTCACCCGGCCGAGCTCGTCGACGTGCTCGATCTCGTTGCCCTCGCGGTCATACTGCCACAGCGCGCGCTCGCGGCGCACCCCGATCCGCGACGCGGGTTTGCCGTCGACCGTCCAGCCCAGTTGCGTCCGCCCGCCGCCGACCTCGGGCGCCGAACGCGGCCTGCCGAATTGGTCCAGTTCCGGGGCCGGGTCGGCTGCCTCGGGCTCGGTCGCGAAGAACTCCGGCAACTCGAGCGCGGACCCGGGCTGGTCGTACCGGCGCTGCCAGCTCCTTCCGTTGCCGTACACCGTGATCGCGGCCAGTTCGGTGCCGTCGTGCTCCAGCTCGGCGAGGCTCCCGTCGGGACGGGCGATGGTGAGCGGCGTGCCGTCGTCGGCGTAGGTGTACTCGGTGACCCGGCCGAGCGGATCGACCCGGCGGAGCAGATTGCCGTAGCGGTCCCATTCCGACAGCGTCACGTTGCCCAGCGGATCGGTCTCCCGGACCGGACGGCCCTCGAGGTTGTACTCGTACTCCGAAACGTGGCCGAGCGAGTCAGTGAACCGGGTGATGCGGGCGGCGGTGTTGTACTCGAACGCGCCGTTGTAAAAGCCTTGCGCGCCTTCGGTGCGCACGCAGCGGCCTTCGGCGTCGTAGATGTAGCGGTAGTTGACGCCGTTGCGGTCTTCCCAGCTCGTGACCCGGCCGTCGGGGTCGTAGGTGTAGCGCTTCGCGGTTCCCGAGGAGTTGACGATCTCGGAGAGATGGCCCTGGTAGTTGTAGCGGTATCTCCGCACGACGACGTCCGGAGCCGGGCCGGCGCCGATCATCCGCAGTTCGGTGATCCGGTGCCCGTTGGTGCGGAAGCCGACCTGGATCCCGCTCGAATGCGTGAGCAGCTCGGGTGCACCGGTGTCCGAATAGGACAGTTCGGTCCGCGAGCCGTCGGCGTCCTCGATCGAGCGCAGCGGCCTTGTCTTGCCCTCGCCGGAAAACCGCATCGTCCGGTCCGGCCGCACCTGCTCGATGGTGCAACTGCCGTCAGCGTGTTTGGTCAACGGCCAGCGCGCGCCTTCGAGCGGCAGCACCGATTCGTCCCCGGCGGGCATCGGGTAGTAGAGGATGACGCCTTCCGGTCCGTAGTACCGGAGGTATTCCTCGCCGTACTCCAGCCGTTGGTCCACAGTGGACGCCCACGTCGGGCCGAACCAGCGCCCGGAGCGGTAGGACGAGCGATGCGTCCGCCGCACCAGCAGGTGCGCCAGTTCGAGGTCGAAGTCCTCGACGAGCACCTCGCCGCTGGAGATGACGACCGGGTCGGTCTTGCATTCCGGCTCGGGGTCGCTCTGCTTCTTGGCGCCGGACGTCTCGGTGCCGCCCGTCGGCCCGGTGTTCGACTCGTTCCCGCCGCGGTCGGTTTTGCCCGCTTCGCCGCCGGATCCGCCGCTGCCCTCGTCCTTGCCGGGTTCGCGCGGCGGCGGCTCGTGGTTCCCGCCGCCCTTGTTTTCGCCGGGGCCGTCGTGCGCGCCGGAGGTATTGGTGGACTCGTCCTTGACCGGCGGCGGTTTCTCGCCGCCACCGCCGCCCTTTTCGTTCGGGGTGTCCTTCGCTCCGGACGGTTTGGTGGAGCCGCCGCCCGATTTGATGTCCTTCGGCGTGTGCGTGGCGTCCTTGCCGCCGGACTTGATGCTCTTCATCGACTTGGCGACATCGTCGAACAGACCGCGCGCCTTGGTGAGCAGCTTGCCGAGTTCCTTGAGCGCCTTGGTGAGGTTCTTGACCAGTTCGGCGATCTGCTTGGCGGTCTTGGCCACCAGGTTGACCACCTGCGGCACCACCCAGGCCATCCCGATGCCGAGGGTGAACAGCACCTGCAGCGCCCACGAGATCAGGTGCGCCACGACCTGGGCGATGATGTCGCGCACCAGCATCCGCACCGCGCCGACGACGTCGCCCGCGGTCTTCACCCCGCTGCCCGCGCCCTCGCACGCCTGCGCGGCGCCTTCGAGCGTCTTGGCGACCTCCTCCGCCTGTTTGCGGTAGGCGTCGGCGCTGCCGCCCTCCCAGGACTCGATGTCCTTTTTGACCTGTGCGGCCAGATCCTGCGCGACGGAACTGACCTCTTTGGAGACGTTCTTCCAGGTCTCGGAGTACGCGTGGACCTGGTCCGGGTCCCCGGCCAGCTTGTCCAGCGCTTCCTTGAGCGGACCGACGTGTTCGATCAGCCAGCCGACGCCCGCGGCGAGGATCGCGCCGAACGGGTCCATCACCGCGGCGAGCGCTTCCATGCCGACCCCGACCGCGCCCATCACGGTCGCCGCCCAGTCGCCGGACTCGATGCCGTCCTTCAGGCCCTTTCCGGCCTCGAGGATCGAGATGCCGGAGATCGCCGAGGTCGAGTCCTTCTTTTCGGCAACCAAAGGATTCGACATGCCCGGCCTTTCTCCCTGCGCACCACGATCTCGGGCGCGCGGCCGAATGCGAACGGACGCGCCCCGAAGCAGATTACCGACGGCCGGAGAACGTTTGCCGTGGTGTTGCGCGGAATTACCGCGCCGGTACCCGTGCGCGCCGCCGCGAACACGACAAACCCGCCGCGGGCTCCGAGGAGCCGACGGCGGGTCTGGGAAGTGGAACCGCGGGCCGGTGCCGGTCGGGGGAGGGGAGTGCAACGGCACCGGCCCGCGGAGTTCTGGGTCGCGACCGGCGCGGGGCGGCCGGTGCGATGATCTTCAACCTAGCGTCCGATTACTGCGTCCGCTAGGTGTTCTGCCGGACATTTTTCGATTAATCGCGTTAAGACTGGGGGGGGGGTGGCCGAGGGCGGTCCGTCGCGCTCGGGGGGACGGACGGACCACCCTCGGCCGGGCGAGGATGCCGGGCGACCTGACCGGTCGGGGAAGCCGGACGATCGCGCGCTCGCCAGTCGAACCCAGGTGGGGTGATCCGCCCGGAAGCACCCCACCCGAGAGGTCAGGCGCTGACCGGGCGCGGCTTCACCAGTGCGTGCCTGCCGGTGGTCTCCGCCGGCGATTCGGCTCGCCGGTTCTGTCCGGGAACCGCCGGGACCGCGGCGCGGCGGCGGGCCGGGCGGTGTCCGGCAGCCGACAGCGCCTGCGGGGCCAGACCGCCCGCGACCAGGTGTTCGTGCGCTACCTGCCACACCGAGCACGGGGCCTTGCAGCGGTGCCAGCGCGTCGAGCAGGTGGGACAGTCGCCGCGCTCGTCGGGCTCGTGCGCCTGCAGCATCGCGCGCCAGCCCTCGGCGAGCCGGGGAAGTTCGGAGCGGGCGACCGAGACCAGCGACGGGGCGTCGGCGCGTTCCGCCAGGTCGGACAGCATGTCGAGGCGCTCCCACACGGCATTGCGGAGAACCTGACCGAGAACCTGATCCATGGGGAAACTCACCGTCACCTTTCCGCCATAGTGGCGGCTTCGTTGAGCGCGGCCCGGAGCTGGCCGAGCTGGCCGGACGTGAGGCGGGCGGTCTCCCCAGGCGGAGAAACCACGACGACCTCGTCGTCCTCGACGAACACCGTGACAGCGCGCTCGCGGCTGATGAGATCTCCGCACTGCACGCGCCACACGACCTGGCCGCCCTCGAAATGCCGCACGCCCGCGGTACGCGGGTCAGCGGACACCGAAGCGGCGACGGCGGAAGCGACAGTAGGCGGCACCGGACGTGCCGTGGCGATTCCCGGTGCGGGCCGAACGGACCGCACCGCGGTCCCGGCTTGTCCTCCACCGAGCGAATCCACGAACTCCACTGTCCCTCCACGCTTTCTCGTCCCGGGCCGCTGCACCTTGCGGGATGCATCAGCGCCGGCAGATCTGTGTCGTCGGGTCCATCGCTCTCCGTGATCGCCGCGGGTGACCGGGCGCTGACGGAGATCTGGCAACTACAGTGAAGTGAAACCGGGTGCGAGAGAAGGTCGAAACCGCGTCATAGCGGTGACCGGACCGCGTTCCACGGTAAGCGGTCAGCGGAGTTCGGCCCTGCCGATCAACGCGTGCGTCCGCGCGTTTCACAAGGTTCTCGCGTGTGCTTAGGGTGCTGATCAGACGCCCAGGAGACGGTGAGGGGGCGCAATGGCAATGGATGCCAGTGCTGGCAGTGGTTCCGGAGTCGCTAACACCGACGCCCGGTCAGGCAATCCGGTTCCGGCCGACGCCTGGGAACAGCCCGAGATGCGGGAGGCGCTCGCCGCCCGCGAGGTCAGCGCCGTGTACCGGCTGTTGCGCAAACACGGGGTATCGCAGCGCCAGATCGCCGCGATGACCGGCCAGTCGCAGTCCGAGGTGTCGGAGATCCTCAAGGGTCGCCAGGTCATGGCCTACGACGTGCTCACGAGAATCGCCGACGGCCTGGGTGTCCCTCGTGGATACATGGGTCTCGCCTATGACGAGACCACGGCGATACGGGTCGTCGGCGCGTCCGACGGCCGGCAGGCTGAGGAGGACGAGTCCGTGAAGCGACGGAGGTTCCTCGCGCACGCCGCCCAGGTCACGATGGGTGCGGCGGTGTTCGGTCCGGAATCCGGCACGTGGTCGGAGGCGCCCGCGCGCACTCCCGCCCCCGGGCGCATCGGGACGACCGACGTGCGCCAGGTCGAGGCGGCGACCAGAGCGTTGCGCGCGCTCGATTACCAGTACGGCGGCGGATTCTGCCGCGACGCCGTCGTCGCGCAGCTGTCCTGGGGACAGCAGATGCTCGACTCCAGCGCGGCCGAGCAGGTGAAGAACCGGCTGTACACCGCGATCGCCGACCTGCACAGCCTCGCCGGTTGGACGTCGTTCGACACCGGCCTGATGGACTCCGCCCGCGGCCATTTCGCGCAGGCGCTCGACCTGGCCAAACAGGGCGGCGACCACCACCTGGTGGCGAACGTGCTGTACCGGATGGGCCGCGTTTACCTGCACCAGGACGCCGCGAACGACGCGCTCAAACTGTTCCAGCTCGGCCAGATCGCCGCGCAGGAATCCGGTTCCGAGCTGGCCGTCGCCGTGCTCTGCGCCAACGAGGCGTGGGCCTACGCGATGATGGGCAACGAGGAGCAGTCGGTGAAGCTGCTCGGCCGGTGCAAGGACGAATTCGCGCGTGCCGACCTGGCCACGGCCGAATCGTGGGTCAAGTTCTTCAACGAGACCGACGTCTACGCGATGACCGGCACCGTGCACACCGTGCTGGCGATGAAGAACCCCGAGCACACGAAGTACGCGATCCCGGCGCTGAGCCGGGCGGTCGACACCTACACCGACGACATGGCGCGCAGCAAGGCGTTCATGCTCAGCGCGCTCGCCACGAACCACCTGCTCGAGGGCGATATCGACCACGGCGTGAAGATCGGCGGCAAGGCCATCGAATGCGCGGAGAGCATCAAATCCGCGCGGGTCAAGGACCGGATGCGGCCGCTGCTGGCCGAAGCCGAACGGCGGCGCAACAACCCCGACGCCCGCGACCTCGCCGACCGGCTCAAGATCTTCTACGCGGCCTGAACCCACCGGATTCGCCTTGCCCGAAGGCAGGTTCACCCCTGCGAAACTGCGCCAGGTGCTGGCGGATGTCTGCGCTCGGCTCGGCTTCGACCCGGCGGGCGCGCGGCTGCTGCGGTTCACCAACAACGCGGTGTTCGCGCTGCACGGGGCACCGGTCGTCGTGCGGATCGTCGGCTCCACCAAGCTGCGCCACCGGGTCGGCACGGTCGTGCGCGTCGCCGAGCATTTCGCCCGGCACGACGTGCCCGCGGTCCGGCTGCTGTCCGGGGTCGAGCAACCGCTTGACGTGCACGGACATCTGGTCACCGTGTGGGATCTGGTGCCGTTCGCCGGACCGTCGCCGACGCCGGCCGACCTGGCCGGACTGCTGCGGCGGGTGCACGCGCTGCCCCCGCCGGACGGCCTTCCCGCATGGGAGCCGCTGCGTTCGATCGAGGCCAGGGTCGCCGACGCGGAGGAACTCGCCCCGGCCGACCGGCGGTTCCTCCTGGAGCGCTGCGCCGAGGTACAGGACCGCCTCGACACCCTGGATTTCCCGCTGGCCAGGGGATTCGTGCACGGCGACGCGCATCCGGGAAATGTCCTGCCCGGCCCGGACGGCCCGGTGCTGTGCGATTTCGATTCCTCCTGCGTCGGCCCGCCGGAATGGGATCTGACGCCGCTCGCCGTCGGCCGCGAACGGTTCGGCGATCCTCCGGCCCGGTACGCGGAGTTCGCCGCCGCCTACGGGTTCGACGTGACGGTTTGGCCGGGGTTTTCGGTGCTCAGGGCGGTGCGGGAGTTGAAGCTGACGACGAGCGTGCTGCCGATCCTGCGCAGTCATCCGCCGGTGCGGGCTGAACTCCGCCGTCGGCTGGCGGACCTTCGCGCCGGCCGGACGGCCACCGCGTGGACGAGATACCGCTGAACGGCATTCTGCACGTGCATTCGCCGACTGCAGATGACCGTTCGCCGCTTTCCGTCGATGGCTGACGAGGTATCGCTGCGCAGCGATAATTCGGTCCGGCAGATCGCCCCGGATAGCGTACTGCTAGTCCCATTGTGCAAGTTGCGGCTACCCGCCGTCACCTCGGCCGGTCAGGACACCGCGACCGGGGCCCGGGTGAGCACCACGGCGAACCCGAAGGCGAGCCCCATGACGGTCAATTCCAGCGTGGCCCACGAGGCGAGCGCCGTCCGCTGGTGTCGCACGATGCGCGGCATCAGCCGCCACCGCAAGTTGGCGGCCAGCAGCGCGATCGCGCCGGTGCACAGCACCTTCAGCACCATCAGCTGGCCGTACGGCGTGGTGAACACGCCTGCCCAGAAGCCGATCGTCGGGTTGGCCAGGATTTCCACGATGCCGTTGAACAGGCCGGTCACCGCGGAGAGCGCCAGGCACAGCGTCGCCAGTTTCGAGAACCGCGGCAGCGCGTGCGCGAGCAGCGTCCGGTTGGCCGCCAGCAGCACGATCATCGCGCCGAGGCCGCCGCACCAGGCGACCGCGCTCATGACGTGCAGCTCCATCGAGATCATCGTGTAGTCGTGATAGGCCCAGTTCGACGCGTGGCCGGTGACCGGCAACGGCAGCAGCGCGAACATGCCGAGACCCACCCGCACCTCGGCGGGCACCTTCTCGCCCTTGCGCAGCGCGACAAACCCGAGCACGGCGTGCAGCAGCGCGAGCACGGCCACGATCACCAGCGCCTTGCCCGCGCCGACCTCGGCGATGTAGTTGCCGATGTCGCCGCCGGTCAGCATCCGCTTGCCCGGCTTGTACTCCGCGGTCTGCAGGATCAGCGCGACCACCGCGGTCGCCGCCCAGACCAGCGCGGCGGCGACGGCGGCGGGACGGGCCCGGCGCATGACCGGTTCGGTGAGTTTCGGCCGGTCGTAGCCGACCAGCACGGACAGCAGGGCCAGCCCGATCGTCGCGACCGCCGCCAGGTCCAGCAGCACGCGCACGATCGGGATGGCCGCCGAGACCACCTCGCTGGGTTCCACCACGCCCGGAATGGGCGAGGACGCGGTGAGCGCGATGCCGATCAGCGCGCCCAGCAGTCCCGCGACGACCACGCAGGCGAGCGTGGCCCAGCGGACCGCGGAGGTGGTCTCGGCTCGCGTCACTGGTCCGCCTTGTCCGATCCGGGGTCGCGGCCGGTGCGCAGCGCGACGGTGAGGCCGATCGCGAGCAGCACCACCGCACCGGCGATCCACACCCAGATCGGCACGCCGCTCGACGACGAGGACGCCGCCGGGGCCGACTGGGCCGGAGCACCGGCCGCCTTGGCCGCGTCGCCCTTCGCCGGGGTGCCGTTGCCCGCGGTGGTGAGGGTGAACGGGATCTCGCCGGACACCGGGTGCCCGTCGGCGGAGAGGACGCGGTAGCCGACGGTGTACTTGCCCGCCGGGCCGAGCGGCCGCAGCGGCGCGCTGAGCACGTTGTTCTCCACCGTCACCGGGCCCTCGGCCCACTGGCTGCCGTCCGGGCCGGTCACCGCGATCTGGTTGACGTCGGCGTTCTGCACGTACTGGTCGAACGTGAGCGTGACCTTCGCCGGGCCTTTGGCGAGCGACGCGCCGTTCGCCGGGTCGGAGTTGATCAGCACGTTGTGCGCCAGCGCCGGGGTGGCCGTGCCGAGCAGGGCCACCCCGGAGATCGCCAGCGCGAGAAGCGCTTTACGCATTACTTGGTTCCTTCGGTCTTTCCTGCGGCGGGACGACGGGAACGCAGCACCGCGCCCGCACCGACGCCGAGCCCGAGCGCGCCGACGACGAGGCCGGCCCCGCCGAGCCAGCGCGCCGTGTTGTCCGACGACGACGCGGCTTCAGCGTTCTCTCCGGCAGCTGTGGTCTGCGTGTGGCCGCCGTGCTCCGAGGATTCGGCGGCGAGCTTGATGGTCGGGGCCGGGTGCTCCGGCTCCTCGCCGCTGGGCGGGGTGGGCTGGTTCCAGTCCACCACTTTGCCACCCTCGTACGTCTGGATCGCCGGGAACTCCAGCTGGTCGACGTTGGACGGCAGCGGGCCGCCGCTGATCTCGAACTCCTGGAATTCGGTCGAGCCGATCTTGGTGCCCGGCTGGGCGGTCCAGACGACCTTCGTGACCGCCTCGGTGATCTTCGTGCCGGACGCGGTGGTCACCGGCTGCGGCAGCTTCGACTTGGTGACCTCGGCGGTCCAGCCGGGGATCGGCTTGGTGCGGATGTTGCCGATGCCGTAGTCCGGTTTGACGTCGATCTCGACCTTGATCGTGCCGAGCTTCGCGTCCTCGTTCGGGACGCGGAAGAAGATCGTGCCGTAGCCGCCCTTGGCCGGCTGGTCGCCGTAGACGTTGGCGGTCACGTGCGCGGACGCGATGCCGGCGCCGAGCAGACCGGTGGCGGCGACGGTCGCGGCGAGCACGCCGGCACGACGGAAGACATGGTGGGACACAAGTTCTCCTGAACAGGGAAGGGCCGGCGGAGGACGAGGCCTGCGCCGGAAAAGGGGAAAAGAAGGTGCGGGTTCAGGAGAGCCAAGGAGGTCCGCGTCGGCCCCGGACGCGGCGAAGTTCCACAGTCAGCAACGGCATCGCCCCAGCCGCACGCGACCGCGCGATCCCGGCAGCCGCCGCCGGAACCGGCAACGGCCGGACCAGCAGCGGAAGAATGACCCGCAGGACATGCAGCACCGCGAGCAGCATCGCGTCCGCCCGCGCCAGCACCAGCGCGGTGAGCAGCGTCGCGACAGCGTGCGCGGCGGTCATCGCCCAGCCGTCCGGCGCGGCGGGCGCACCGGACGGGTCGTGCCCGCCGAGCGTCGTCAGCACCAGGTGCATCACGAGCTGCCCGCCGCCGAGCACGGCGATCGTGCCGAGCGGTCCTCGGGCGCGCCCGGCGAGCGCGGTGGCGGTCCAGCCGAGCAGTCCGGTGAGCAGGAGAGTGAGCGCGGGGTCCGGCAGCCCGCCGTCGGCGGCCGCGTGCGCGGTGACGGCGAGTGACGCCGAACTCAGCGCGAGCAGTCCGCCGCGGACAGCGGCGAGTGCGCCGCGATGCCGGGCTGGAGTGCTCATTCGGGCAGCTTAACGGCACTCCGGTGGGTGACTGAAGCGTCTCGAATGGTGAGCACCTGCGGAAAACGCACAGGTAGGCGGGTCTCGATCCGGTAAAAACCGCTCGGTGGAGCGCTGTGCTTCGGTTGCCGACCCCTCGCTGATGCGAAACGGTGGGTAATCACAACCGAGAAGTGGGGGTTTCGACCGTATCCGTTCCGGGTAGTCACCCTGCCGAATGATGGGCTACTCCGAACGGGTGACGTCCGGGGCTCGCAAGCTGGCGGGAGAACGAATACGGATGAACCTCTTCGAGTACATCTCGGACCGGTGGGGAAGGCTGCTGCTCCAGGCGTGGCTGCACACCAGCATGGTCGTGCAGTGCACGATCCTCGCCGCGATCCTTGGCGTGCTGATCGGCATCGCCGTCTATCGCAGCCCCATCGGCTCCGCCGTCGCCACGGCGCTGGCCAGCACGATCCTCACCGTCCCGTCGTTCGCCCTGCTGGGTCTGCTGATCCCGCTTTCGGGCCTCGGCTCGACGACCGCGGTGATCGCGCTCGTGCTGTACGGCCTGCTGCCCATCGTCCGCAACACGATCGTCGGCCTCGACGCGGTCGACCCGGCGATCACCGACGCCGCCCGCGGCATCGGGATGAGCAGGCTCTCCGTGCTCACCCGGGTCGAACTGCGGCTGGCCTGGCCGGCGATCCTCACCGGGATGCGGGTCGCCACGCAGATGCTCATGGGCATCGCGGTGATCGCGGCCTACGCCAAGGGCCCCGGCCTCGGCGCGGAGGTCTTCTCCGGCCTCACCAACGCCGGGAGCACGAACTCCCTCAACCAGGCCCTCACCGGCACCGTCGGCGTGGTCATCCTCGCGCTGGTGCTCGACGGCATCTACGTCCTGATCAAGCGATTCACCATTTCTAGGGGTGTCCGTGGCTGAGCACACTGCGACCGAAGAAAACGTCTCCGGCGTCGAGATCGAACTCGACCACGTCACCAAGCGCTACTCCGGCACCCGCGCCCCGGCCGTCGACGACTTCTCGATGGTCGTGCCCGCGGGCAAGATCGTGGTGTTCGTCGGCCCGTCGGGCTGCGGCAAGACCACCACGATGCGGATGATCAACCGCTTGATCGAGCCGACGTCCGGCCGGATCACCATCGGCGGGCAGGACGCGCTGAAGCTCGACGTGGACACCCTGCGCCGCCAGATCGGCTACGCGATCCAGCAGGCCGGGCTGTTCCCGCACTTCACCGTCTCGCAGAACATCGCCGTCGTGCCCGGCCTGCTCGGCTGGGACAAGAAGAAGGTGACCGCGCGGGTCGAGGAGATGATGGACCTGGTCGGGCTCGACCCGGCCGATTTCCGCGACCGCTATCCCCGCCAGCTGTCCGGCGGCCAGCAGCAGCGCGTCGGCGTGGCCCGCGCGCTCGCCGCCGATCCGCCGGTGCTGCTGATGGACGAGCCGTTCGGCGCGGTCGACCCGATCACCCGCGGCAACCTGCAGGACGAACTCCTGCGACTGCAGACCGACCTGAAGAAGACCATTGTCTTCGTCACGCACGACTTCGACGAGGCGGTCAAGCTCGGCGACCGGATCGCGGTGCTCGGCAACCAGTCGAAGATCCTGCAGTACGACACCCCGGAGTCGATCCTGGCGAACCCGGCCGACGACACCGTCGCCGGTTTCGTGGGCGCCGGCGCTTCGCTCAAGCAGCTGACCCTGCTGCGCGTGCGCGACGTCGAACTCCAGCAGGACGCGCTCACCACCACGATCGACGAATCGCCCGCCGACGTGCGGGAGAAGCTGAACAAGCAGCGCAAGCCGTTCGCGCTGGTGCTCGACCAGCGTCGGCGGCCGATCCGCTGGGTGCACGTGCGTGAGCTGACCAACGCCACGTCGCTGGGTTCGGTCGGCAAGCCGCTGCGCGACATCGTCAGCCTCCAGTCGACGCTGCAGGACGCGCTCGAGGCGATGCTCGCCGAAGGCGGTTCGGTGCCGGTCACCGGCGCGCGCGGCGAGTACGCGGGCACGATCAAGCTGGACACCGTCATCGCGACCATCCAGCAGCTGCGCGACGAGCACGCCGACGACCACGTCGACGAGGACGGGGCCACGGCATGACCGCTGCCGTCGATACCGGATTCAGCACCGAGTCAGGCTCCCGCCGCGCGGAACGCGTCCGTCTGTTCGCCCAGCCAGCCGTGGTCGTCCTGATCGTCGCGGTGACGCTGATCTGGGTGTTCGCCAGCGGGCTCACCGCGACCGAGAAGGAAACGCTGAACGCGGAGTCGCTGCTCACCGCGCTGCGCGACCACGTGGCGATGACCGTCGTGGTCACGGCGATCGTGGTGCTGGTGGCGGTGCCGCTCGGCATCATCGTCACCCGGCCGTGGGCGAAGTGGCTCGCGCCGATCTTCCTGGCCATCGCGAACATCGGACAGGCCGCGCCCGCGCTGGGCGTGCTGGTGCTGTGGTTCATCTTCACCGGCGCGGTCGGCGGGCTGTGGGTCGCCGCGCTGCCGCTGGCGTTCTATTCGCTGCTCCCGGTGCTGCGCAACACGATGGTCGGCATCCAGCAGGTCGACCCGTCGCTCATCGACGCCGGCCGCGGCATCGGGATGTCCGCGCAGAAGGTGTTGTGGCGGGTGGAATTCCCGCTCGCGGTTCCGCTGATCCTGGCCGGCCTGCGCACGTCGCTCGTGCTGGCGGTCGGCACCGCGACGTTCGGCATGTTCGTCAACGCGGGCGGGTTCGGGCTCCTGATCGACACCGGCTACAAGCTCAACCTGACCAAGGTGCTGATCACCGGTTCGGTGCTGGCCGTCGCGCTGGCACTGCTGGTGGACTGGCTGGGCGCGGTCGCCGAGCAGTACTTCGGACCGAAGGGACTGCGCTGATGAACGTCCTGAAAAAGGCGGGCGCGCTGGTCGGCGCCGCCCTGCTCGCCGGGACGCTCTCGGCGTGCGGGCTCGACGTCAACACCTCGATCCCGTTCAAGATCGAACCAGGGTCCATCCGGCCGATCCCGTCGCTCGAAGGCCAGCGCGTGGTCGTCGGGTCGAAGGACTTTACCGAGAACATCATCCTCGGCTACATGGCCGAAATGGCGCTGAGCGCGGCGGGCGCGGACGTCATCGACCTCACCGACATCAAGGGGTCGAACTCGTCCCGGCAGGCGCTGCTCAACGGGCAGACCGACGTGACCTGGGAATACACCGGCACCGGCTGGATCAACTACCAGGGCAACGAACTGCCGGTCCCGGGCGGGGAGAAGGCGCAGTACGAGGCCACGAAGAAGGCCGACGCGGAGAAGTACGGCGTCACCTGGCTGAACTACTCGCCGCTCAACGACCAGTACGCCTTCGCCACCACCGAGGCGTACGCGGCGAAGAACAACCTCAAGACCACGTCGGACCTGGCGAAGTTCCTCACGACGCACCCGGACCAGAACCGGTTCTGCCTGGAGACGGAGTTCACCAGCCGCCAGGACGGGTTCCCGGCGGCGGTCAAGGCGTACGGGTTCAAGAACCCGAAGATCGAGAACTTCGGGATCGGCACCATCTATTCGGCGGTGGCCAACGGCACCTGCCCGGTCGGCGAGGTGTTCACCACCGACGGCCGGATCTCCGGGTTGAACCTGCGCGTGCTCGAGGACGACAAGAAGGCGTTCCCGCAGTACAACGCGGCGGCGACGCTGCGCACGGAGTTCCTGAACCAGCACCCGGAAATCCGCGGCCCGCTGGAGACGGTGGCGGCGGCGCTCGACAACAAGCAGATGGTCGAGCTGTGCAAGAAGGTCGACGTCGACGGCAAGGACGCGGGCACCGTCGCGCACGACTGGATGCTGCAAAAGGGCTTCATCAAGTAGCGCTTCCCGGCAGCGGAAAGGGCCCCTTGAGTTCGCTCAAGGGGCCCTTTCGCCGGGTTCAGATGCCCAAGCGGTGCAGCAGCTGCTCTTCCAGCCGTTCGAGCTCGCCGGTGACCGCACGGTGCGCGGCCTTGCGCCGGCCCGCGGGCATGCGCTCGGCGGCGCGCACCGTGGCCGACAGCTGCTCCAGCGTCGACTGCGTTTCGGCGGCGAACTTCTGGTCCTGCTCGGTCGCCTTCGCCGACTTCTTCAGCTCGCCGAGCCCCTGCACGAGACCCGCGATCCGGGCGTGCAGCGCCGCGCCGCGGCCGGTGTACTCGCCGAGCTGGTCGACGGCGACACCCAGCTTGCGGGCCTGGTAGCGGTCGTACGCCTCCCGCGCCGCACCCGCCGCGCGGACCGCGTACGGCGCGAGCACCGGCAGCACCGCCGGGCCGAGCACCTTGGCCACCGCGACCGCGTTCTTCGCCTTCTTCGGGGTGATCCGGGCTTCACCCTCGTCCTTTTTGGCCTTGTCTTGCTTGGCCTTGCGCGCCATGGCCGTTACCTCCCACGCCTTCTCCGGATGAACTTACTGGTCCCCGACCTGACGGGCATGTCGGCTCGCGCGGGGAATGTCGTACCCACGATCTATTGTGATCGCTATGGGAGACGAGGTGTTGCTCGACGCGGGAGCAGTGAGTCGTTGCCGCCGCCGGGTGCACCTGGAACACGACCCGGCGATGCGCGACGTGCCGCTGCCGCCGCCGGATCCGACCGCACAACAGCGCATCGACGACGCGACCGCGCACCGCGAGGAAATCCTCGAACAGCTGGTCGCGGCGTCGGGGCCGGAGGCGACCTGGGCCCGGGTGCCGCGCACCGCGTCCGCTGGCGAGCGGGTGCGGCTCACCGAGCAGGCGTTCGCGGACGCCGCGCAGTACATCTGGGGCGCGCTGCTGCCCGCCGACCCGGTCGGGCACCGGCGCGGCGGCATCGACCTGCTCGTGCGCGTCGACGACGGGTACGTGCCGGTGCTGGTGGTCCGGCACCGGATCACCGACCGCGGCCAGGGCGCGCCCACCACCGCGATGACGGAGCTGGACCCGGCGCGCCGTTCGCCGGACGAGCTGCGCAAGGTGCGCTCGCAGCCGCGAGACCAGCTGCGGCTCGCCCACCTGCGGCGAATGCTGGAGACGCGCGGCTTGGCGGCCGGCGGGCGCGCGCTCGGCGGCGTGATCGGTCTGGACGCGGACGTCGTCGTCTGGCACGACCTCACCGCGGGCACCTGGCCGGGCGGACGCAGCGCACTGGACGAATACGACGCACGCTTCGCGGATCGGCTCGCCGTGGCGACCGCTGCCGCCACCGGCGCCGAAGCGCTGGCCGCGCCCTCGCGGGTGCTGGAGTGCCGACGGTGTCCGTTCTGGGCCACGTGCGAGGTCGTGCTCACCGAAACGCGTGACGTAAGCCTGGTGGTGCGCGGCGAGGACGCGGGCGAGCTGCGCCGCGTTGGAGTGTCCACAGTAGACAAGCTGGCCGCGCTGGACCCGGCCGCCGAGATGCCGCCGATGAACTGGACGGGCGGCACGTTCTCGGACGCGATCATGCTGGCCCGGGCGTGGCTGGCGGATCTGACGGTGGTGCGTCGGACGCCGAAGATCGAGGTGCCGCGCGCGGACGTCGAGGTCGACGTGGACATGGAAAGCTTCGGCGATTCCGGCGCTTACCTGTGGGGGACGCTGCTGTCCGGAGTGGACATCGGAGTGCCGCAGGGGTACCGGGCATTCGCGACTTGGGAGCCGCTGCCGACCGTGGACGAGGCGCGGTCGTTCGCTGAGTTTTGGGCGTGGTTCACGGATGTTCGCGAGCGGACCCTGGCCGCGGGGCTGACTTTCCGGGCGTATTGCTACAACGCGCTCGCGGAGAACCGGTGGCTGTTCGGGTCGGTCGAGCGGTTCGGGGAGTACTCCGGGATTCCGGAGAAACGCATCGTTCAGTCCTTTGTGGATTCAGATGAATGGGTGGATCTTTTCCGCAGTGTGACGGATCAGTTCCTGTGCTCGCGGGGCAAGGGCTTGAAGGTGATCGCCCCGGTGGCCGGGTTCGCGTGGCGGGATCCGGAGGCCGGTGGCGAGGCCTCGATGCGGTGGTACCGGGATGCGGTGGGGATGGACGGCGCGGTCCCTGATGACGAGCAGCGGGAACGGTTGTTGCGGTACAACGAGGATGACGTGCTCGCGACCAAGGCGCTGCGGGAGTGGATGAGCGGGCGGGCTCAGGTTGAGGTTCCGTATATGTTGGATATCTGAGGTTTGCTGCTCAGGTGGGGTGGGGCCGTGATTCTTGGGTGTTGGGTTCCGGCGCGTCTCAGATCTCTGGCGGGGGTTCCATCCGCTCCTCGGCTCACTGGCTTGGGTTTCGCCCGGGCTTGGGTTCCGCCCGCTCCTCGGCCGGGCTTGGGTCCCGCCGCCTTGAGCCGGTATTGGGTTCCGCCTGCCCCCTCGGCTGGGCTTGGGTCCCACCACCCCTCAGCCTGATTGTGACTACGGGCGGCGGGTGCTTGTCAAGGCGGGAAAGATGCCTTGACAAGCACCCGCCGCCCGTGTTTTTGGCTTCGTATCGGGGTTGTGGGGGTGTGGGTGGGTTGTCCTCGCGCTCGGTGCGGTGTCGCTTCGTGGATGTTTTGCTAGGCCCGGCGTTGCCGGTCCCCGGGCGTTGCCGGAAGGTTTCGTTGGGTGCTGGCCTTGCCTGGATGACTCGGGCGGTTCGCAGCCCGCGGATTTGGCGGATGTCTCGCAAGACCCGGCCTTGCCGGGCAGTTCGTCGGGGCCTGGTCTTGCCCGGGTGACTCGGGCGTTCGCGGGTCCTCCGGTTTGGCGGATATCTCGCGAGATCCGGCCTTGCCGGGCGGCTCGTCAGGCTCCGGTCTCGCCGGGTGCCTCGCGAGATCCGGCTTTGCCGGACGCTTCCCAGGTCCCTGGTTCGTGCATCTCGCCGGATCCCTTGCCCGCCTGACGTGTTGCTAGGCGGTTCTCGCCGCCCCGCTCGAGCAGTCTTTGTCGTGGTCCCCGGTCCGCTCCTACCCCCTGCACCGTCCGTCGGATCGTGGCCGCGCGCCCTCAACCAGACCTCCGGGTGTCTCGTCAGCCCTGGCTGTCGCTCACCTCCCGGTTCCTTCCTCCAGTCCGCGCGCCGGCCGAGCTTCCGCCATTGCCGCCAACCCCACTTCTCCCTATACTCGTCCACGATTACTCGCCCACGAGGAGGTCGAAAGCGTGAAGCGGCGAAAGGTCTCCAACTTGCTGGGCCTCGCCGTGCTGGCCACCGTGTTCGAGCGGCCGATGCATCCGTACGAAGTGGCCTCTCTCCTGCGGGAACGCGGCAAAGAGGGCGACCTGAAGATCAAGTGGGGCTCCCTCTACACAGTCGTCGGCAACCTCGAAAAGCACGGGTTCCTCGAGGCCGTCGAGAACGTGCGGGACGGGGCTCGGCCGGAGCGGACCGTTTATCGGATTACCGACGCGGGCCAGGCTGAGCTGGAGGATTGGGTCGCCGAGTTGCTCGCGGTGCCGGATTTGGAGGCCACGCGGTTTCACACGGGGCTGTCGGTGATGCTCGCGCTCGGGCCGGACGTGGTCGATCAGCAGTTGCGGCATCGGGTCGGCGAGCTGGACCGGCTGATCGGCGACCGTGTCGAGGCGTTGGCGAAGATGCGGGCTGAGCTGCCTCGGCTGGTTCTCGTCGAGGCGGAGTACCAACTGGCGATGTGGCGTGCGGAAGCCGAATGGGTTCGCGGGCTGCAGGAGGAGCTGACCACCGGCGCGATACCGGGGGTCGAGGAGTGGCGGCGTTACCGGGAGACCGGGGAGCTGCCTGACATGGCCGCCTTCGTCGAAAACGAGGGCGAATAAAGAGGTCCCGGAGGAGGTGCTGGCACACCGCCCCCGGGACCGGGAACCGTCGAACTGGAAACCGCGAGGTGCGGGAACCTGTCTTCAGGCTGCGCTGACAAGGATACGGCCCCGCGGCGAACCGGTTCGGACTCAACCGAACAGGGAGAAAACACGATGGGGAACACCCAGGTCAAACGCCACCGTACGAAACTGCTGCCGGAGATGGAGGGGCCGGTCGCCCGGGCGTACGCGCGGGGACGCGGTACCGAACCGCAGCGAATCCAGTATCGCGAAACGGCCGAGATGCTGGCTTCGGAGCTGACCGAAGGCTCCGACGTGCTCGAGGTCGCGCCTGGGCCGGGCTTCTTCGCGGTGGAGCTGGCCCGCACCGGCCGGTGCACGGTGACCGGGCTGGATGTCAGCCGGACGTTTGTCCAGCTGGCCAGGGAGTACGCGCATGAGCAGGGCGTCTCGGTCGATTTCCGTCGCGGTGACGTGGCGGCGATGCCGTTCGTGGACGGCTCGTTCGACTTCCTGATCTGCCAGGCGGCGTTCAAGAACTTCGCCGACCCGGTGGACGCGCTCGACGAGATGCACCGGGTGCTGCGGCCGGGCGGGGTCGCGCTGGTGCAGGACTTGAGCAAGAGCACGACCGACGCGGAACTGGACGCCGAGGTCGCGCGGATGAATCTCGGTCCGGTGGCCACGTTCACCACCGTTCGCACGCTTCGCGGGCTGCGGCGGCGGGCGTACACGCCGGAGCAGTTCCGCGCGACGGTCGCGGAGAGCAAGTTCCGCACCTGCGAGGTGACCCCGGACGGGATCGGCCTCGAGGTGCGGATGCGCAAGGAGTGACCGGGCGAGTGGGCTGTGCCGCTGAGGGGGCGGCGCAGCCACTCGCGAGGCAGCGTCAGCGCGGGGCCATCCGCAGCGAGCCGTCCATGCGGACGACCTCGCCGTTCAGGTAGTCGTGGTCGATCAGCGACAGGGCGAGCTGCGCGTACTCGTCCGGCCGCGCCAGCCGCTTCGGGAACGGCACCCCGGCGGCGAGTCCGGCGCGGAATTCGTCGCTGACGGTGGCGAGCATCGGGGTGTCGACGATGCCGGGGGCGATCGTCAGCACGCGGATGCCGTGCGAGGCGAGGTCGCGCGCGGCGGGCAGGGTCATCCCGACCACGCCGCCCTTGGACGACGCGTACGCCACCTGCCCGATCTGGCCGTCGTACGCGGCGACGGACGCGGTGTTGATGATGACGCCGCGGGCGTCGTCGGCCAGCGGTTCGGTCTTCGCGATCGCCTCGGAGGCGATGGTGACCACGTTGAACGTGCCGATCAGGTTGATCTGGATGACCTTCGCGTACAGCCCGAGGTCGTGGCGGCCCTTCTTGGACAGGATGCGCGCGGACGGTCCGATGCCGGCGCAGTTGACCACCGTGCGCAGCGGTACGCCCGAGCCCGCCGCGGTGTCGACGGCGGCCTGCACCTGGTCCGGGTCGGTCACGTCGGCCTCGACGTAGGTGATGCCGTCGATCTGCTCCGCCTTCTCGATCGAAGGCGCGAGGTCGAGGGCGAACACCCGCGCGCCTTTCGCGGCCAGCGCCTTGGCGGTCGCGCCGCCGAGCCCGGACGCGCCACCCGTGACGAGCGCTGCGGTGTCGGTGATCTGCATCTTCAGCCTTCCTCCTGCTCTCGGTGCCGCGGTGCACCTCCGCGCCCAGGTTAACGCTCGTTCGCATGCCCGTCGGAGTGTGTCGCCTCACCCGCTGTCGTCGCGAGGAGTATTCGGCCGCGACCGCTTCCGTTAGCACTGAGGTCAACTCCGGCTGTCACCTTCAGCGTCATGAGCTCAGCTCGGATCGTGGTGGTAGGGACGGGATACGTCGGATTGACCACGGGGGCTTGTCTCGCGAGCCTCGGGCACCGCGTCACCTGCGTTGACGTGGACGTGGCGAAAGTGAACCGGCTGTCGGCCGGGCGCGTGGACATCCTCGAACCAGGACTCGCCGAACTGGTCTCCCGCGGACTGGCGAACGGACGGCTGTCGTTCGTCGTCGGCGCGCGGGAAGCCGTTCGCGGCGCGGAGGGCGTGTTCCTCTGCGTGCCGACGCCGATGGGCGCGGGCGGGTCCGCGGATTTGCGCGCGGTGGAATCGGTGACCGCCGAGATCGGCGACGTGCTGCCGGCCGGTTGCGCGCTGATCACGAAGTCGACGGTGCCGGTCGGCACCGCGAAACGGATCCAGGGGATGGTCGGCCGTGCCGACGTGCCGGTGGTCTCCAACCCCGAATTCCTGCGCGAAGGCACTGCGGTGCAAGACTTCCTGCACCCGGACCGGATCGTGGTCGGGTCGGATTCGCACGCGGCCGCCGCGTGGGTCGGGCAGTTGTACGGCGACCTCGCCGCACCCGTCGTGGTCGCGGACGCGGCGAGCGCGGAACTGGTCAAGTACGCGGCGAATTGCTTTCTCGCGCTCAAACTGTCCTATGTGAACTCGATCGCCGAACTGTGCGAACGGCTCGGCGCGGACATCGACCTGGTCACCGAAGGCATGGGCTACGACCGGCGGATCGGCCGCACCTTCCTCAAACCCGGCCCGGGCTGGGGCGGTTCGTGCCTGCCCAAGGACACCAGCGCGCTGGTCAAGGTCGCCGAATCGGTCGACTACGACTTCCGGATGCTGACCTCGGCGATCGACGAGAACATCGCCCAGCGCGACCGGATCGTGGCGAAGATCGCAGGAGCCTGCGGCGGAACGCTGGCCGGCGCGCGGATCGGCGTGCTGGGCCTGGCGTTCAAGGCGGGCACGAACGATCTGCGCGATTCTCCCGCGCTGGCAGTGTCTTCGGTGCTGGGCGCGCTCGGCGCGGAGATCACCGCGTACGACCCGGCGGTCTCCGGCGGCATCGCCGGGATGACCGTGGTGGACGACCCGTATCAGGTCGCCAAGGACGCGGATGTCGTTGTGGTGCTTACCGAATGGGCCGAGTTCCGCAATCTCGACTGGGTCGCGATCGCGGACGCGATGGAAGGCGACGACGTCGTCGACACCCGCAATCTGCTCGACCCGCGGATGATTCTCGACGCCGGGTTGTCCTGGCAGGGAGTCGGGCGCCCGCGCGCGGCCCGGCGGCGAGTTCCGGTTTTCTGATTGGAGATTCGCTTCGGTTGCGCTATGCTCCTCGGCGGCATCGCGTGTCGGTCACCGGCTGGGTGAGGCATGGAGGTGCTGGGATGCCTTGTGGAGGCATTGCTTCGTGTCACTTTCTCTTGAACTGAATCACCTGATGGTCCCGTCCCGGAACAACCGGGAATCCGCCGAATTCTTCGCGCACCTGCTCGGGTTCGAGATCGGCGAGGAATGGGGCCCGTTCATCCCGGTCGAAACCAGCAACGGCGTGCGACTCGACTTCGCGACGGTGCCGGATGCCGATCGCAAGCTGCAGCACTACTGTTTCCTCATTCCGGAAGACGACTTCGACGCGTTTTTCCTGCGGTTGAAGGAAACCGGGGTCGACTACCACGCCGGTCCGGGCGGGCAGGGCCCCGGCGAGATCAACCACAACCACGGCGGACGCGGCGTGTATTTCCTCGACCCGGGCGGAAACGGGATCGAGGTCATCACGCAGCCGTACGAGCCGGAGCGGAAACGGCCCGCGAGCTGGTAAGTCCTTTGTAGACGGACGGCGGGCGGGTCACAGCGGAAGCGAGGCCCACCCGCCGCCCGCGGCCAGCAAGGTCCGCACGCTCTCCGCGTGGTCGGAGAACGCGGCCAGATCGGCGTGCAACAGCGCGGCCCGCTCGGAATCGAGCGGGTCCGCGTCGTCGCGCCACAGTTCGAGCGTCCAGTTGGCGGCCAGGATCATCGAGCGCACCAGCCCGGCGACCGCGGAATCCGGCCGGTCGTACGCGGCGAGGATTTCGTCGCAGGTGGTGAAACACCGTTCCAGGCCGCGGACAGCTTCGGCGGGTGTGCCGTCCCAGTCCGGTCCCGGCCAGGCGCACGAGCCCAGCGCGAGCCACAGCTGCCAGCCGGCGGTCAGCTCGGCTTCGTCGCGGGGCGTCCAGTGCGCGGCCATCCCTTGAGTGTGCGCCCCGCCGGCCGGTTTGCCGCCGGGGTTTTGGCCGAGGTCACGTGCGTGGCTGTTCCCACAACCAGAACTCGATCCCCTGGTCGTCGGCACAATCCGCCGTTCGGCCGTACGGCTGGTTCTCCACCTCTCCCGCCCGGCCGCCCCCCTCGCGCACCCGGCCGAGCGCGGCCTCGAGGTCGTCGACGGCGAACATCAGCTTCCAGCCGGACTGCAGTTCCGGTCCGCCCCACAGCCCGCCGGGCAGGCCGTCGCCCTCGATGCGCCACGCGGTCGGCAGGCTGCCCTGGTTGAACTGCCAGCCGAGCACCGCGCCGTAAAACGCCTTCGCCCGGCCGTCGTCGGGCACCTGGAAGGTGAAGTACCCGGCTTCACCGTGCCGGTACGTGCGTTCCCCGGGCGTTTTCGCTTGTGGCGCGGCCTTTCCGACCAGCCAGCGCTGACCGTAGGGGTCGCGAATCACCCCGTTCAGCCCGTAGCCGCGGTCCTCGACCGGACGCAGCAGTTCCGCGCCCAGTTCCACGGCCCGCCGCGCCGCGCCTTGCGGATCGGGCACCTCGACGCGCACCAGCGCGCCGCCCTCCGGCGCGACGACATTGCCCAGCTCGGGGAACTCCTCGGCCAGCATCAGCACGCTGTCGCCGATGTCCAGTTCGGCGTGCCCGACCCGGCCGTCGTCCATCACGATCGGCTCGGCTCGGCGCCGTGCGCCGAAGACCTCGACGTAGAAGTCGAGCGCGGCGCGCGCGTCGGTCACGACCAGGTACGGCGTCAGCGCACCCGCTCGGGCCTGCTGCGGCGTGGTTTCGGTGGTGGTCATCTCCGCTCCGTTCAGGATCAGTCGGCGGAGGTCGTCCCGCAGCTGCTCGGCGAAGGCCGGATCGGGGTCGGCCGGAGTCGAAGGCAGTGCGAGCGCGTCGAACGGTTCAGGCATCGCGTCCCTCCTTCTCCTGGTAGCCGCGGCGGAACGCGGTTTTGGCCCGCGTCAGCAACGCCTCCGTCGCGTGGATGGTCCGGCCGAGATGCGCCGCGACGTCGCGCACCGGAAGGCCGTCGACGTACCGCAAGGTGAGCACCGCCCGATGCGAGACGGTCAGCGTTTCGAGCACCTGCCGTGCACGCAGGGCGTCGAGCTGCTCGTCCCAGGGATCCTCGACGTCGCATCCGGCGTCGTGCACGAGCCGCAGCCCGCGCTGTTCCCGTTCGGCGCGCCGCCAGTGGTCGGCCAGCTTGTGCCGGGCCACCCCGATCAGCCAGGGCGTGCTCACCGGCGGCGCGTGCTCCTTGCGGCAGGCGGCGACCGCGCCGAGGAACGTCTCCGACGTCAGTTCCTCCGCCAGCGCGCGGTCGCCGCACCTCGCGAGCAGGTAGCCATAGACCTCCGGCAGGGCCTTCTCGTAGAGGCCGAGCAGCGCGAAGGCCGGGTCTGGCTGCACCCGAGGTTCCGTCACATCTCCATCGTCGTCCGGGAGCGGAGTTTTCCGTCGGTCGAATTCTCAGCGAGGATCGGGAAGTTTGCGAGCCAGTCCGCTCACGAGCAGCGCCAGCACCGCCAGAATCCCGATGACCAGCACGAACGCACCTTGGTAGCCCATCGCGCCCGGCACGCTCAGGCTGGCGAACAGGCTCCCCAGCACCGCGACTCCCAGTGCCAGCGACGTCTGCTGGGTTGTGGTCAGCACGCCGCCGCCGACCCCCGCCAGGTCGGCGGGCACCCGGGACAGCACGACCCGGAACAGCGTGCTCATCGCGAGCCCGTTGCCGACGCCGATCAGCACCATCGCCGGGGCCAGCTGCCAGATCGACAGGTCCGGCCAGTCGAGCAGCGCGGTTCCGGCGAGCGCGAGCAGCCCGACGGCGAGGATCACCCCGCCGATCGGCACGATCTTGCGGCCGAAGCGGGCGACGAGGCGGCTGCTGACCAGCGAGGTCGTGAAGTACGCGACGGCCATCGGGGTCAAGGCCAGCCCGGCGCCGAGCGGGCCGAGGTGCAGGCCGTTCTGCAGGGTCACCGCGTAAACGAACATGAACGAGCCGAAGGTGCAGAAGAACGGCACCGCGACGGTCAGGCCGTGCCGCACGCTCGCGGTGCGCAGCAGGGCAGGCGGCAGCAGCGGGGTGCCGCCCGCGGCTTCGAGGTTCCGTTCCGTGCGGGCGAAGCCGAACGCCGCGAACGGGAAGACCACCAGCAGCGCGATGCTCCACCACGGCCAGCCGAGCGCGCGGCCCTCCATGATCGGGATCAGCAGCGACAGCAGCGAAACGGCCAGCAGCACGGTGCCCCAGCGGTCGACGCCGAGCGGGTTGCTCGCCCGGCTGTCCGGCACCGTGCGGCGCGCGAGCAGCAGCCCGACGATTCCGATCGGCACGTTGACCAGGAAGATCGGCCGCCAGCTCAGGTCCCACACGTTGGCGGCGACCAGTGCGCCGCCGAGCAGTTGTCCGACCACGGTGGCGATGCCGCCGGTCGCGCCGTACATGCCGATCGTGCGCGAGCGGCGTTCGCCGGAGGTACCGGCCTGGATGATCGACAACACCTGCGGCAGCAACAGTGCCGAAGCCGCGCCCTGTGCGACGCGGGCGATGACCAGCGTGGCGGCGTCCGGGGCGACACCGCAGGCCAGCGAGGTGAGCGTGAACAGCGTGAGGCCGAGCAGGAAGAGCCTGCGGCGGCCGAAGGTGTCGCCGAGCCGTCCGCCGAGCACCAGCAGCACTGCGTACGCGATGCCGTAGCCCGCGACGACCAGTTCGAGCGTCGCGGTCGACGCGTGCAGGTCGGTATCGATGGTGGGCAGGGCGACGTTGACGATGAAGAAGTCGATGATCGGCAGTGCCGCCCCCAGCAGCACGGTGATCAAGCCGGCGGACGAGAGGCCCGTCCTCTCCGGCGTCCCGACGGCGGCGGTGGCCGTCGCCGGGGCAGTGGTGGTAGTCGTCATGAGTACTACGTTCCGCCGCCGCAAACCCTGGTACCAGGTGTGCTTCTATCCTGGTACTGGGACTACCTGGTAACAGGCTTGGCAGTGTGCTTACCTGGTACTCGTGACCAGTGGCATCGAAGACCGCCTGCGCCGGACCGAGCTGGGGGAGTTCCTCCGCAACCGGCGCGGACGCATCACGCCCGAGCAGGTCGGCCTGCCGCTCGGCGGCCGCAGGCGCACGCCGGGGCTGCGCCGCGAGGAAGTCGCGCAGCTCGCCGGCGTGGGGGTCACCTGGTACACGTGGCTCGAACAGGGCCGCGACATCAACGCGTCCGAGCAGGTGCTCAGCGCGATCTCCCGCACGCTCCGGCTCGACCCGCACGAGCACGTGCACCTGTTCACCCTCGCCGGCGCGCCAGAGCCGGTGACGGAGAAGAAGCACTGCTCCGCGATCACGCCGTCGATGCAGGACATGATGGTCCAGCTGGAACCGTTCCCGGTCGCGGTCCGCAACGCGCGCTTCGACGTGCTCGGCCACAACGCCGGCTACGACTGGCTGATGGGCGGCGTCGACGCGATCCCGTACGAGGAACGCAACACGCTCGTCCAGTGCCTGCTCAATCCGCAGTGGAAAGAGCGGATGGTCGACTGGGAGCAGAACGTGCCGCGAATGGTGTCGTCCTTCCGCGCGGCGATGGCCGAGCACGTGGGCGAGCCCGGCTGGAAGTCGCTGGTCAAACGGCTTCGGGCGGAGTCGCCGTGCTTCGAGGAACTGTGGAGCCAGCACGACGTGAACACCGAGCTGGCCAAGAGCAAGCGCTACCTGCACCCGGACGCGGGCCTGCTCACCTTCGACTTCACCTACCTCTACGCCGGCCGCCGCTCGGAGATCCGGATGTCGGTCTACACCCCGGCGAACGACGAGACTCACGCGAAGCTGCTGGAGTTCGTGCCCAAGACGCGGTAGTGCAGGTGGGTCACGCCCTCGCCGGGCGTGACCTCGGGCGTGCCGAGTCGCACCGGACCGAAGCCGAATTCGCCGAAGAACGGCACCCCGCCGCCGAGCAGGACCGGCACGAGGTCGATCCGCACCGCGTCGAGCAGTCCGGCTGCCAAGCACTGCCGCGCCATCTCGCCCGCGTTCACGCCGACGTCGCGGCCGTCGGCCAGTTCTTTCGCCCGTGCCACCGCGACCTCGATGCCCTCGGTGACGAAAGTGAACGGCGAGCCCTCCCAGCCGGCAGGCGCCTCGTGCGTCACCACGACCACCGGCCCGCCGAACGGATGCGTCCCGCCCCAGCCCGAGGTCAGGTCGAACAGCCGTCGTCCGACCAGCAGCGCTCCGGTCGACTCCAGTTGCGCACGCATGACCTTCGCGCTCGCCGGGGACATGCGCAGCGAACGTCCCGGCTGCGCGGTCGGCACCTCCTCGGTGCCGCTGCCCAGCCAGCCGAAGAGCAGATCGAACCCGGATTCGCCCGGCCCCGCCACGAACCCGTCCAACGACATGCTCGCCCCGGCCACTACCTTGCCCATCACCGTCTCCTTTTTTCGCCGTTTGCCTGGTGAACGGAGCCGGATGAGAGTTCTCGACATACCGCGCCGCGCGTAGTCCGATCCCGCGCTTCACGACGGACGCGCCCGCCCGGCTTCCCCGGTAGCTTTCGCACCATGCACTACTGGTGGCGGGCGCAGAACCCGTGGTTCGGGCGGGTGTTCCGGACCTTCGTGGTGCTCGCCTTCGTGCTCGGCGGCTCCAGCGCGTCCGGCCGCTGGCAGCACGCCCCGCACCCGCTGAGCCCGCTCGGTGCCGCCTGGCTGGCCGCGACCGTGCTCACCTTGCTGCTCGTCCACCGGTACCCGCTGCCGCTCTTCGTGCTCACCGCGGCCTCGGCGTACGCGTACTACCTGTCCCCGGAGCCCGGCGGCCCGGTGATCATCGTCCCCACCATCGCGCTGTTCGTGCTCACGCGGCAGAAGGGCCCGGTGGTTGCCGGCAGCACCGGTGCGGCGGTGCTGGTGGGGGCGTACGTGGTCCACATCATCACCGCGCAAACGTTTGCGGTCAGCGCCTGGGCGCTGTTCGCCGTGGT
Source organism: Amycolatopsis sp. A1MSW2902 (assembly GCF_017312175.1). Classification (NCBI taxonomy): domain Bacteria; kingdom Bacillati; phylum Actinomycetota; class Actinomycetes; order Pseudonocardiales; family Pseudonocardiaceae; genus Amycolatopsis; species Amycolatopsis sp. A1MSW2902. The sequence goes on along the minus strand of NZ_QJPO01000001.1, from coordinate 7,191,941 downwards.
CTGGATGGCCGCCGTGATCGGCATCGCGACCGCGGTCCGGTTCCAGTTCGCCGCCGTCGCCGCCCGGCGCGAGCAGGCCGACGAGCACCGGCACCGGATGGCCGAGCAGGAACGGCTCCGAATCGCTCGCGAGGTGCACGACGTCGTCGCACACAGCCTCGCGATGATCAACGTCCAAGCGGGCGTCGCCGCGCACGTCGCGGACCGGCGGCCGGAGGAGGCGAAAGAGGCGCTGCTCAACATCAAGGCCGCCAGCGCGTCCGCGCTCAACGACCTCCGGGCGACGCTCGCCGTGCTCCGTTCCGGCGAGAACCGCGCGCCCGCGCCGAGCCTCGCGCAGGTCGATGAGTTGCTCGACCACGCGCGCGCCGCCGGGTTGGCAGTCGAACTGCACGGCGAAGCCGGCGAGCTGCCCGCGCCGGTGGACGGCGCGGCGTACCGGATCCTTCAGGAGTCGCTCACCAACGTCGTCCGGCATGCCGACGGGGCACAGCGCGTCGAGGTCCGTTTCGAGCGGAAGCCGGGCACGCTGGTCCTGGTCGTGCGCGACGACGGCCGCGGCACCGTCCAGCCGACGCCAGGGCACGGTCTGCGCGGCATGCGGGAACGCGCGACCGCGCTCGGCGGCAGCGTCGAGGCGAGCGTCACCGGGCAGGGTTTCCAGGTGCGGGCGGAACTGCCCGTGGAGGGGGAGAAATGACCATCCGCGTCGTACTGGCCGACGACCAGGCCCTGGTCCGCGCCGGATTCCGGCTGCTGCTGGACACCGAGGACGGCTTCGAGGTGGCCGGCGAGGCGAGCGACGGCGAGCAGGCCGTCGCGCAGGCGGTCGAGCACCGGCCCGACATCGTGGTGATGGACATCCGGATGCCCGGCACCGACGGTCTCGAAGCGACCCGCCGGATCACCTCGCACCCCGATCTCGGCGGGGTGAAAGTGCTGGTCCTGACCACGTTCGACGTCGACGAATACGTCTACGAGGCACTCCGCGCCGGGGCCAGCGGGTTCCTGCTGAAGGACACCGAACCGGTCGAACTCCTGCACGCGCTGCGCGTCGTCGCGGCGGGGGAGGCGCTGCTCGCGCCGACCGTCACGCGCCGGTTGATCGCCGAGATCGTCGGACGGCCGGAGCACCGGCGGATCGACACCTCAGCCGTGCAGGAGGTGACCGAACGCGAACGCGAGGTGCTGGCGCTGGTCGCGGGCGGGCTGTCGAACGACGAAATCGCCGCCCACCTGGTGATCTCCACGGCGACCGCGCGCACGCACGTCAGCCGCATCATGACCAAGATCGGCGCGCGCGACCGGGCGCAGCTGGTGGTGCTCGCGTACGAATCCGGCCTCGTCACCCCGCGCCGCGGCTCGCACGAATGAGCTAAGCCGGGAGTGTGAGTTACGCCGTGTCGGTGAACGTCGTCCCACCGTCGCACGCCTTACCGGAAGAGCATCACTGCTCAGCGAGGGGTGTGGCGGAAGGAGTTCCCGTGGCGTGGGAGATCGTCGTGGTCGCCGCGCTGGCCCTGGTTTTCCTGGTCCGGCTGGTAGCGCAGCTCCGGCGGAGCTGACGGACGCCGGCGCGGCGGCATCGGCCGGCGCACCGGCGGTTCGGCGGTGCGGTCGACGGCTGATTCGACGGGACGCGCCCGGTGCGCGCCCCCGTTCGCGCGCGGCGGCATCGCGCGCGGCGCGTCGTTCGGCGGCGGAGCTCCGTTCCTCGGCATCCGCCCGTTCTGCACCGGACGCGGCCGGGGCGCCGGACGACGCGGCGGCAGCGGTTCGGCGGGAATCTTCGGGATCTCGGCGGTCACTTCGGCGTCGTCGACGAGCTGAGTCGTTTCGCCCGGAGTTTCGACCGGCGGTTCCACCGGGGGCTCAGGCGTTTCCGGCGCGGGCGGAGGCGGCTTCGGCTTGTGCGACAACCGTCGCGCCAGCGAGTGGCTCGGCCGTTCCACGAACCGGTAGCTCAACTCGACCACCCCGAACACCGCCGGGATCACGATCAGCAGCGCGATCGGCAGCGGCACCGCCGGGCGCAGCAGCTGCAGCAGCACGAACGTGACCAGCATGTGCAGCAGGTAGATCGAATAGCTGCGCTCGGACAGCATGGTCCAGATCTTGCGCTGCTTCAGCCGGTCCTCGGCGAACATGCCCATCAGGAAGCAGGCGACGGCGAACGCCAGCGCGAGGTTGTACGAGCTGTCCACGCGGCCGACGTTGATGACGTCCGCCAGCACGTACAGCGACCAGGCGCAGCCGCCGTACAGCGCGCCGGTCCAGAGCGGGATCTGCTTCTTGGTCGTCGCCCAGATGACCTGGCCGATGACCATCGCGGGCAGGTACGAGACGTTCACCGCGAACAGCGACCACGACGGTCCGAGCTGGGACCGGCTCATCATCACCACGAAGATGAAGGTCAGTTCGACCGCGATCGCGAGCCACACCCACCGGCGCAGCAGCGGCAGCACCGCCATGAGCAGCAGGTAGAAGATGACCTCGACGATCATCGTCCAGGCCACCGGCACCAGCACGATCTGCGGGTAGATCAGGTAGTTGACCAGCGTGGTGTTGGTGAAGACGGTGAGCGGGTTCAGCGTCTGCGCCTGGCCGGTCGACGGCGGGTGCAGGTTCACCAGCAGCAGGAACGCGGTCAGCAGCACCACGAACAGCATCGGCGCGTAGACCCGGATGAACCGGTTGAGCGCGAACCGGCCGGTGCCCTGGCGCAGCGCGATCGGCGTCACGACGAAACCGCTGACCAGGAAGAAGAACGGCACCGCGATCTGCCCGATGCCCTGCTTCGACATGTGCATCGGATCGCTCGTGAGCGCCTCGATGAAGTCGACGTACGGGGCTTTGTCGTTCTTCGCGATGACCCACGGATGGGCGATGTGACTGTAGAAGACCAGCAGCGCGCCGAGGCCGCGGCCGATGTCGATGAAGACGATCCGGGTTTTCTTCGCGGGCGCGGACGAAGGGTCGGCCAGGGCAGCGGAATTCGGCTCGGCCAGCGTGCTCACCCCCGTCTTCCGCTACCGACAACCTCGTGAAGGTTACCGCCTCGCACCCCGCCCCGGACGTACTCCCCGCAATTGGCGGTAAGCAGGGGATTAGTCACAACACCCGTTCTGGCCTCGGATTATGTAGTCGCCAGGTACGATCAGGCAGGAATTCGTCCGGTTTCACGCTAGGTAGTTCAGGAGTTCGGGGAGCGTGCAGCAGTCCAGTCTCGGCGGTCCCGTCGAGCCTTCGCCGACCCTGCGCGCCGCTTTCCGCCAAGCCGCCCCCGCGATCAGCCTCTACCTGCTGTTCCAGATCGTCGCGTTCGGCGTGCTGTGGATGATGAGCTGGAAGGCCGACGTGTCGCCGGGCCGGTTCATCGACAACTTCGACGCCAACTGGTTTCTCTCGGTCGCCCAGCACGGCTACGACCAGCCGGTCGTGCACGGCGCCGACGGGCTGCCGGTCGAGAACAGCCTCGTGTTCTTTCCGCTGTACCCGGCGACGGTGGCGCTGCTGACCCTGGTCGGGATCCCGCCGCTGGCGGCCGGGATGACGATCTCGCTGCTGGCCGGGTGCGCGGCGGCGTGGGGCCTCTTCGTGTTGGGCCGCGACCTGGCCGGACCGCGGGTGGGCCTGCTGGTCGCGGTGCTGTGGTCGATCGGGCCCGGTTCGACGGCACTGCACCTGGCGTATTCGGAATCGCTGCTGATGGCGCTCGTGTCCTGGACGTTCGTGATGCTCGCGCGCCGCGAATGGCTGGTCGCGGGCGGATTCGCGGTGCTGGCCGGGCTGACGCGGGCGAGTTCCGGGGCGTTGATCGCCGCGGTCGGCATCGCCGCGCTCATCGCGGTTTTCCAGCGGCGCGACGGCTGGCGGCCGTGGGCAGGCGGGCTGATCGCGCCGCTCGGGCTGCTGGGCTACCTCGGCTACGTCTGGATCCAGACCGGTCGCCCAGACGGCTGGTTCTGGCTGCAGAACGCCTGGCAGATGCACTTCGATTTCGGCGTCTTCACCTGGACGCAGGTTCGCGAAGGCCTCACCTCGGACAACGCGAGCTGGATCACCGTGACCGCGCTCGTCGTGCTCACCGCGGCGGTGCTGCAGTTCTGGACCTGGGCGACGAAGCTGCCGTTGCCGTGGCAGATCTACGGCACGCTCACCGTGGTGATCGCGCTGTGCTCCTCGAACTTCTTCCAGTCCCGCGCGCGTTTCCTGCTGCCGGCGTTCGTGCTGACCGTGCCGGTCGCGCTCATGCTGGCGAAGCTGCCGAACCGGGTGCTGGCGGTGCTGCTGCCGGTGATCACCGTCGGAAGTGCCTGGTACGGCGCGTTTCTGCTGACCATCGCGCACGTGGCACCGTGAGGCGCCACGTGCGCGATCAGGTCAGGGCGCCAGCCACAGCGTGACGAATTCCTTCTCGTCCGCTCGAGCGGTGGCGATGATCGCCGAATCTTCGAGCACCTGGTCGGACGGACCGTCGTCGGTGACCACCTTCAGCGTGTAGCCGAACGAGCGGTACCCGGCGAGCACGGCGGCCGGGTCGTCGCCCAGTTCGGCGATCGCGCCCGGGTCGAACTCGCACACCACGTGCGGCCGGTCGCGGCGCAGCACCTCGGCCAGCCCCGCCAGCGCACGGTGGTCGCGGCCCTGCAGATCGACCTTCACCAGGCTGATCCGCTGCTCGGTCACCTCGGGCACGGAATCCAGCCGCACCGCCGGGACCTCGACACCGGAACCGTCCACGGTGACCCGGTTGTCGCCGCTGTTGCCGGGGGTCGCCTGCGCCAGGTGCACGGTGCCGGGCTCGTCCCACGCGGCCGACTCGACCACGGTGACCAGCTCGCCCGCCGCCGCGGGCAGGTTGACCTCGACGTTGCGGCGCAGGTACGCGGCGTTGACCGGATCGGCCTCCACCGCGATCACCCTGGTCACTTCCGGAGTGGCCCGCAGCAGCCGCAGCGTGTGGTAGCCGACGTGCGCGCCGATGTCGAGGAACGCGCCGTCCGCCAGCGAAGCCATCAGCTCGGCCTCGCTGTCCTCCCAGGACCGGTGGAACAGGATCCACGGCAGCATGACCTCGTCGACCGGCATCAGCAGCGCGCCGACATCGCACTGGACGACGTCCGCCCCGCGCGGCACCGGAGCGTGCCGGAGCCGCGCCGCGTCCCGCATCGCGCTGACGTCGAGGGTCACCCGCTGGATGGCCTTCTCGTCGGCGTCGAGCCGTTCGTCGCGCCGCGCGAACATCTTGTGCACGGTTCCCGCGGCGGCTTCGACCTCCGCGCCGACGCCGTCGTAGCCCTCGGCGAGCTTCGCCACGTCCGCTTCGAGATTGCGCAGAGCCAGGTCCGTTTCCGGAGCCTGCCGACGCAACTCGTTGACCGTGCCGCGCAACGCTTCGAGCCGTTCGCCGAGCGTGCGCGTGGACAACGCCGCCCGCCGTGATTCGTCGATGTTGCGTTCCAGGCCTTCGATCCGGTCCAGCAACCGCCGGTTGCTGTCCTCGGTCGCCGCGAGCAGCGCACCCATCACCTGGCGCTGGTGCACGTCGTAGTGGTCGATCGCGCGCAACACGGCCTTGCGCAGCGCGGGCGCGAGCGGCAGTCGCGACGGCGCGCTCGCTTCCGGACGCCAGCGCAACGCCTCGGTCGCCTGCTGCAGCGGGCTGAGCGGGTGCTCCGGTGGCGGGGTCGCGGCGCGCTGCCGCTCCTGCCACGTCTCGTGCGCCTGCTCCAGCTCACGCCGCATCCACTCGGCCGCGGTCGCCATCGACCGTTCGCGCAGGACGACCTCCCGCGCGCGCCGGCCGCGAGCAGTCGCCTCGTCCGGATCGTCGGCGATCTGCACCATCGCGGCCGCGGCGGCGTTCAGATCGGGCTCCGCCCAGACCGCGTCGGCGTGGTACGGGTAGTTGCCCTCGCCGACCGGCACCAGCCGGTACGGGATCGGCCAGCCGGTGGACGCGTCGAGGAATTCCGTGGTGCTGGAGTAATCCGTCGAAATCACCGGCATCGCACGGGCCATCGCCTCGGCGACGGTGAGCCCGAAACCCTCGCTGCGGTGCAGCGAAACGTACGCGGTGCTGGTCTCGTACAGCTCGTGCAGTTCCGCGACGCTGAGGTAGCGCTCGACCAGTTCGATCCGGTCGTCGCCGCGGACCACCGCGCGCAGCCGTTCGGCGGCCTGCGGGTGCAGCTTCGCGTTGATCGCCTTGACGGTGAGCCGGACGTCCTCGCGCCCCGGGAACGCCCGCTGGAACGCTTCTACCGCGCCCCAAGGGTTTTTGCGCTCCGCGACGCTGTTGAAGTCGAACGCGAACAGGAACCGCACCGGCTCGCCCTTGTCGCGCGCGGGCGGCGACGGCTCGCCCGGATCGCGCACCGGCACCGGGATCGTCTTGACCGGGATCGTCGAATGCGCGGCGAACGCGCGGCGGCAGAAGTCGCTGACCGTCCAGACCTCGTCGAGCATCCCGAACGCTTCGTGCTGCCACTGCGGGAAGTCTTCGAGTTCCCACGCCCACAGCCCGATCCGGTAGCGCCCGGCGCCGACCTCGGGATGGTTGGTCAGGATCGTGCGCGTCTGGTCCGCGTTCACCGCGAACACGCTGACCGGGAACCGCGGATCGCCGACGGTCGCGGGCCGCTCGATGCCGGTGCGGTTCGAGACCGCCTTCTCCTCCAGCACCGTGGCCACCGGCACGCCGCCGGTTTCGATCGCCTCGAGCACGATCCGGCCCATCTCGCCGAGCCCGAGCTCCGCGGTCAGGTAGCCGAGCAGGTTCACGCCGAACTCGTCGTGCGGCGGACGGGTCGAGACCGGTTCGGACGGCAGCGCCCACTCCGGCAGCCCGGCCTCGGAGACGCCGGACCCGGCGCACCAGTGCCGGAAGCCGTCCGCGTCGTCGCCGTAGGGGTGCGGGAACGCCATCTGCAGGTCGATCCGCGACGCCCAGATCGCGTGCGTCAGCCGGTTCAGCCCGGCCGCGGCCTGGCCCTGGTCCTCCGGCGTGGCGAGCCATTCGCGCAGCGCGAGCCCGCCGTCCTCGGCGTACGCGTGCGGCGGCGCGGGCTTCTTCTTGCGCTCGGCCTTGATCCAGCCCTCGCGGAAAACGCGCCGCGCGAGCTTCGGCACCGGCGTGCCGTCCTGGAAGTCCTTGAAGCCGTACGGAATCGAGTCGAGCGACTCGGCGTACCCCGCTTCGCGCAGCTTCGTGCCGTACGAATCGCAGATCGCGCGAAGGTCGTCGTTGTGCGACAGCAGCACCCGCGGCTTGCGCGCGCAGTGGAAGCTGAGCAGCCACGGCTTCTCCGGCCGGTAGCCGCTGAAGTGGAAGAACCGCAGCTTCGCGCCGCCCGCGGTCAAGGCGCCGTCCTTGTCGCGGCCGATCGGCCGCTCGTGGAGGTTCCAGTACGCGACGTCGAATCCGGGGTCGGTGACGACGTGGTGCCGGAACAGCGACGGCACCTGGTCGACCCAGCGCTGGTCGGTGAACAGCTGCTGCTCGGGCGCGACGATCGCGTCGTGGCGCAGCCTGCCCGCCCAGAAGTCGAGGAACGGCCCGGCGCCGCGGCCGACGCCGATGAAGCCGAGGTTGAACATGCCGGTGCCCATGATCACCGCGTCGTCCGGCTCCATGCCGTCCTGCGGCAACGGGGTCAGGAAGTGCGGCGCGAGCACGATGTCGTGCGTTTTGGCGAGCTCGGCGACCTCGGGGATCGGCGCGAACAGCTCGATGTCCGGGTCGAGGTAGATCGCCGCCTCGGACTCTTTGAGCAGCTCGCGCAGCAGATACGGCTTGACCGACGTGGCGAGTTCGGTGACCGAGTACGCGGTCGCCATCCGCAGGTAGTCGTCCTCGTCGATGCCGAACGCGGCCGGGCCGACGACGGTGAGTCCGTCGCCGGCCCGGTCCGACTGATCGCGCGGGGCGTCGATGACCGCGATGACGAACCGGCCGCCCGGATGGTGCTCGAGGTAGGAGCGGGCCAGCACGCGCGCCGCGGGCACGTAGTTGCGGGCGACGATCGTGCAGGCGGTGGTCCCGGGCTCAGGCATCGGCGGTCAGCACCGTGAGCTGCTGGTTCAGCGCGGTGGTGAAATCGGTGGAGGTCTGGCTCTTGCCGGACACCTCGACGCGGACGACCACGTTCCCGTGCGCGTAGTGCCCGCGCGACTGGGCCGACTGGCCTTCCTTCGCGTCGATCGAGGTCGCGTACACGCCGTTCGGAGCGGTGGTGTCGCGCTTGGCCCCGTTCGTGACCTGGACCTCCATCAGCTTCTCGGCCGCGGTCTTCGCCGCGGTCGGGCTGCTGGCCTGGGCGAGGAACAGCGTGATCAGGTTGCCGTCTTCGAGGTGGTACACGACGAACTTGACCTTGGACACGCCCGCCGCCTGGTAGGCGCTCAGTTCCTGCGGGTTGAGGTACTTCAGCGTGTCGACCTGCGAGAACGACGTGATGTCGTCGTGCGTCTCGGCCTTGCCCGGCATGGTCGCGACGCCGAGCGGGTCCGGCGGCTTCGGGGCCGAAGACGGACCGGGCTGGTGCTGCGCGGTGGTCTGCTCGGTGCCGCCGCCTCCGCTGTCGCGGCCCCACAGCCAGTACGCGCCGAACGCGATGCCGGCCAGCACGATGACGGCGCCGACGATCGCGCCGATCTTCTTGCCGTTGCTCTTCTTCGGCTTGTCGCTGAAGTACTCCGGGCCCTGGCGGACCCATTCGGAGTCGCCACCGGACGGGCCGAGCGGCGGGAGATCGCCGCCGCCCCACGGCGGGGTCTGGTCGCTCTCGGCGGCGTTCCACGGCTGCTGCTGCGGGAAGCCCCCGGGCGGCGAGGACGGCGTGCCCTGCGGGAACCCGCCGGGCGGGGAGTAGTGCGCCTGCGGCTGGTGCTGCTGCGGCTGCACCACCTGGGTGCGCTCGGGACCGGCGTCCGCGGGCGGCTGCTGGGTCTGCCACGACTGGACGACCTGAGTGCGCTCGGCGCCGCCGTCGGCGGGCGGCTGCTGCGGAGCCTGCGGCTGCTGCTGCGGGACGCCTCCAGGCGGGCTGACCGGCGCGATCACCTGGGTCGAGTCCGCGCTCTGGTTCTGCGGCGGGGCGGGCTGGTCCTGCTGGCCGACGGCCGAGGACAGCACCTGATCACGCCGGATGCGATAGTCGTCCGCGGACAGTCGCCCTGACGCGAGCTCCTCGTCCAGCCGGCGCAGCTCCTCCTGCCAGGACACCAGGGCCCCCCTTATCTGTCGGCATGGCGACGGTCAATGCGTCGTCGCTACCCGATTGTGTGTGACGACGTGGACATTGTGCACGGGTCCGACCCCGCGTGACCTGGCGGGTGGCCTTGTGCGCCGGGGTGTGTTCAGCCGGCGGGCAGCGCGGCCGCGACCTTCGCGCGGATCTCTTCCATCCGCGAGCGCAGCACCGCCGGATCCTGGCCGACCGGGCCCGACACGCCGATGCCGACCGACACACCGCCCGAGGTGTACCAGAAGGCCATCACGCGTCCGGCCGGGCTGCTCCCGGTGTAGAGCAGATCGGTGGCCGCCGGGCCGAGCGGGCTGCTGTCGAACCCGCCGGTGACGAGGTTCTGCCGCAGCCCCTGGACGAGCTGACCGGCCTGCGCCTTGGACGGCGCCGGGACCGCGATGAGCGTCGTGCCGCCGTCGGTGCCTGCGTAGGCGTGGTAGACGAGCTGGTCCGCGCCCGCCGCGCGCATGAGGTTCGCGTCGGCGTCGGAAACGGCCTTGGCCTGGACCGCCTTGTCCAGCGCCATGGTCGAGTTCTCCGGGTTCGGCGTGCCCGGCAGCGTGGGCAGCTTGTCCTCGAGCGACGCCGGCTGGGTGTTCGGCGCGGACGACGCGGCGGGCGGCTGCGCGGCCGTGTCGTTCGAGTCGTTCTTGTTGCCGAGGAACCAGATGCCGCCGACGACCAGCGCAAGCACCACGAGCACGGCCAGCGACAGGAACAGCCACGTCGGCTTGCCGCGGCGAGGCTTGGCGTCGTCCTCCCAGAGCCGGCGCGGCTCCGGCTGGCCGTTCGCCGGGATCGCCCCGAAGACCGCGGTGGGCCGGTCGTCGGCGGGGCTCGGCGCGGTGGTCGGCCGGTCGGTGGAAAACGGGGTGCCCGGGGTGTGCGAGAAGGCGGGCTGCGGCTTTTCGGCCGACGGGACCGCAGCCCCGGAATTCAGGAACGATTCGACCGCGGGCGGTTCCGGCGCGGGCATCGCCGGGTTGGTGCTGGCCCAGCCGACGACCGGCTGTTGCTGCTGACCCGGTTGCTGCTGGCTCGGCTGTTGCTGCTGGCCGGGGGTGTGCCACTGCACGGGGGCGACGCCCGGCCAGGTTCCCGGCTGGGCGGGCAGCTGCGGCTGCGGCTGGTGCGGCGGAGGAGGTCCGGCTTGGCTCGGCGTGCTCGGCGGCGGCGTGACCGTGGTCTGCGGCTGGGCTGCCGGGCTCTGCGGCTGCGAGAAGAAGGGCGCTGCCCCGTCGGTCGTGGCTGCTGAGTTTGGCGCAGCCGCCGGGCTGGTGGTGGCTGCTGAGCTGGTCGTCGCAGCTGAGTTAGCGGTGGCCGCCGGGTTGGCGGCGGGCTGCTCGGGTGCCGAGGTGCCTCCGGGCGGGGTGCCCGGCGAGGTGGAGCCCAGCCGGAGCGTGCTCGTCGGGTCGTGCTCCGGCATGGTCGCCACGACCTGCGTAGTGCTCGCGCTGTTGTCGACGGAAGCACCCTGGGCCGGGGCGCTCGCGCTGCCGGTGGAGGTGCTCGGCTCCGCTGCCGCCTGGCTGTCCGATCCGGCGGGCGTCGCGGTGGCCTGGGCGGCCGGTGTGCTCCAGGCGGGTGACTCGCTCGCCGACGGCGCGTCCTGCCGCAACGGCGACGCCACGGGCGAAGCCGCCCCGCCGCCCGACGCCTCGGCGAGCAGTTCGTCGCGCTGGCGGCGGTGTTCGGCGTGTCCGAGGCGGCCGGCGGCCAACTCCGCGTCCAAGCGCCGGAGCTCTTCCTGCCAGCTCATCACGCAACCCCCTGTCACCGGTTCGGGCGACAGTGTTCCACGCGCTCTGGCTCCGTGGGGCTCAGGTGCACAAGATCAGCCCAGATCAGGCGTCCGCTTCGCGAGACCGCCAGGAAAACCGGCGGGTCCGTACGATCGGGAGCATGTCCTCCGCGCGCGGTGCGCTCGCCGCCCTTGCCGTGGATCGGCTCGCCGGTCTCGACATCACCGCTGCCGAACTCGTCGAGGCCGGGGCGCGGGCCGTCGGCGAGGGCCTCGAAGCGCCCTCCCTTCCCGAACTGGCCGCCCTCGACCACCGGAACCACCAAGCGGTTTCCGCCGCGTTCTCGCACGTGGTCGAGGAGCTGGGCATCGAACTCCCGGCCGACGCCACCGCGGCCCAATGGCAGCTGCTCGGCGAACACCTCGGCGAGATGGTGCGCGGCGACGTCCGGCTCGCCGTGGCCGCGAAGAGCGTCAAGGCCCTCGACGGACGGCTCGGCCATCCGGTCGCGCTCGCCGAGCTGCGGCAGTGGCTGGCGATGCTCGCGACCTGGATTCCGACCGATGTCACGCCGGTCAGCTACTGCGAGGACCAGGTTCTGCAGCAGGCGCGCGCGGTACTGGCGGGTCCGTGGCCGCCGGTCACCCGTTAAGCGGCAAAAACTGTCGTACATATGTTCTAAAATTGGCCGTGTACTGGGGAAACCATCCACCGGAAGGCGGCCGCCCATGACCAGTTCTCAGTCGGCATACGTCACGCTGCCCACGTTCGTCGGGTACAGCGCCAGCAAGGGCCCGTCGCGTTCGTCGTTCGTCCGCAGGCAGCGCCGGCTGTACGAGGACCCGGCCCGGGCGGCGTTCAACTACTACCGGCGCGCGGCGAACGCGGTGCGGGCCGGCCGGGCGGCGCGGCAGGACGAGGTGGCCATGCGCGCGCTGGTCAACAACGCCGACGAGCGCACGCGTCCGCATTACGCCGCCATCGCCGAGGGCTGGCTGCGTTACCTCGGCAGGCGCGATCCGAAGCTGATCGAAGTCGGGCGGGCGAGGTTCGCGCTCGGCGAGCTGGAGATCGGCATCAGCCCGCAGCTAGGGCTGCGGAAGTCGAACGGCCGCCGGTTCGCCACCTGGCTGTACTTCAAGGAGGAGCCGCTCACCCGGGACGCCGCGCAGCTCGCGTTGTGGCTGCTCACCGAGGGCATGCCGGATCTGCTGCCGGGCGGGGAGGCGCTGGTCGTGGACGTGCGCCGGGCGAAGGAGTTCACCTTGTCGGCGCGGGACCGGGAGCGGCTGCGGCCGTGGGCGTTCAGCGAGGCGTCGGCGTTCGTCACGCTGTGGCGCGCCGCATAACTGCTCCGTGCATGACCGGCACGGGTCTCGGGTAAGGAACCTGCGGACCGGGCGCTGTTTCCCGGTCCGCGGGCCACCCGGTCGAGTGACAGCTTGGCGCTCGGCTCCGGTGGACTGGACAATCCCGGTCCCGGACACGAAGCTTTCGGCAGTTTCGAGCCCGGCCGATGACTTCGAGGTCGACAAGTGAACGCTGCTGCAGCCTGGGAGCCGCTCTCGCGAGTGGCTGACGAACCCGCTTGGTATTGGGTGCACGACAAGCTCAGGTTCTGGCCGAGCACCTTCGCGCACGATTGGCCCGGCTTCCATGAGCCGAGCCCGTCGGCTGCCTGGGATCTCTCCACCGGCGAGTACGACCGCGCCTCGGCCGAGTTCCGCCTCGGCCCGTACGCGGTGGAAGAGCACGACGTGGCCCGCGCCGTGCTGGCCGCGCTTCAGGAGGTCACCGCCGAGGACGACTGGCTGTGGGTCCTGCATTGGCAGCATCAGTCGTTCAAGTTCTGGCCGCATCGCATGCAGCAGAACGCGCCGTGGCCGGTCTCGGTCTTCCCGCGCGGCGACTACCACCTGTTCCTCGCCGCCGATTTCAGCTACGGCACGCTCGGCCACCCGTGGGAGCGCACCCTGTGCGTCTTCGGCGAAAATTTGCTCCCCGCGGTCGAAAAGCACGCCGACGGCATCCTCACGAACCAGCTCCGCCGGGACGGCCAGCCCTCTGCGCTGACCCGCTGATCACCGCCGCTGCTACCGTCTCGCACGTGTTCGAATACCACGGCTGGGTGACCATCGCCGCCACCGCGACGGGCGACGACGACGCAGCTCTGCTGGAGCGCCTGGTGGAACGGGTCCACCGCTCGCTGAACAACACAACCATGCTGGACCTGGTAGACCTCCGCTGGAGCGAAGGCCTGCCCATGCTCCATCTGGGTGGTCTGGACAAACACGGCGGAGCCATCACCCCGCAACTGCTGGAAACGTTCGCCCGAGTAGGAGAACTGGCCCCAGGCTCCTACGGCCTCCTGCACATCTGGGACGACCAACACCCAGAACACGACAACGAGTTCCAGGTCTACCGAATGGCAAGAGGCCAACTAACGGAACAAAAAGACGAACACCTGTCCCCCATCGCCCCCACAGTCCTAGACACCTACGAGCTGTAAGAGGACAGGACCAGGAAGGTCGCGACGCACCTTCTCCACTTGCTCCGCAAGCTACAAAGCCGCCCACGCACGCAACCGCAGCCGAAGGCACCGTGGGGGTCCGGGGGCTCGGGCCCCCGGGTGAAACGGCGAAGGCCCTGTATCCACGCTTTTTGTGGATACAGGGCCTTCGGGACTGAGCGGATGACGGGATTCGAACCCGCGACCCTCACCTTGGCAAGGTGATGCGCTACCAGCTGCGCTACATCCGCGTTAACCGCTTGGTGCTCGGTGTTGAAGACACTCTATACCGTCGCCTCGGTGACACTTTCGGGGGCCCCGTTATTGGCGTGGACCTGCTGAGATGTGGTGCTTGCGCGTCACGTCGAGCGCACAAGGGGTGACGACGGGCGCTCTGCTCCGTATGGTGTCCCCAATCGACTTCAGTGGTGAGTCCTTCGGGGGAGGAGGTGCCTTGCCGGATGACCGAGCTGGGCACGGCGCCGCCACCAGCGGCCTCGGAATCCGACGAGCAGGCACTTTTGAAGCGGCTGCGCGACGGCGAGGATGCCGCGTTCGGGGAGTTGTTCGAGCTGCATGCCGCGGCCGTGCGCAGATTGGCGCAGAGTCTGGCGGCGGATCGTTCCGAAGCTGAAGACATCACCGCGGAGACCTTCTTCCGCGTGCTGCAGGCGTTGCGCCGCGGCGCGGGTCCGCGGGATTACATCCGGGCTTATTTGCTGACGGTCGCGCGCCGCGTGTCGTGGGAGTGGCATGGCGCTCGGCGCGATGTCCCGGTGACTGACGACGAGTTGACGTTCCGGGCGGGCGCCGGGGTGGACACGCCCGCACGGACGGCTGAGCACACGTTGATCACGACGGCGTTCACGAGTTTGCCGGAGCGGTGGCGGACGGTGCTGTGGCAGACCGAGGTCGAGGGCGAGCAGCCGGCGATGGTGGCTCCGCATTTCGGGTTGTCGGCGAACGCGACGGCGGCGTTGGCGCGGCGGGCGCGGCAGGGGTTGCGGGCGGCGTATCTGCAGGCGCATTTGTCGGTGAACCGGGGTCCGGAGACGTGCCGCGCGGTGGTGGAGAAGCTGGGCGGGTTCACCGCGGGCAGTGTCACCGGCGCGGAGGCGGAGCGGATCAAGGCGCATTTGCTGGGGTGCCCGTCGTGCCGGGCGACGCAGGACGAGCTGCGGGATGTGTGTTCGTCGTTGCGGGCGCATGCCGGGGTGCTGGTGCTCGCGGTTCCGGCGCTGGCCGGGGTCGGCAAGGCCGCTGGCGCGGTCGCGACGGTGAAGAGCGTGGTGTTCGGCTCGAAGGTGAAGGTGGGGCTGGCGCTGGCGTCGACCGCGGCGGCGGGTGCGGTGAGTTTGACCGCTGGTCCGCTGGTGTTCGGGTCGCATCCGGTGCAGGACGTCGGGTTGGGCGGGGGCGCGCCGGAGCTGGCGTTGCAGCCGCCTCCGCCGCCGGCGCAGCAGGGTCCGCGGGTCATCTCCGGGCAGCTGAACGGCAGCGCGCGGCCCGCGCACGTGGGGGTTCATCCGGGGGTTTCGCAGCATTTGGGTGTGGCCGAGGTGCCGCATTTGCCGCCGGTGCATCAGGCGGCGTCCGGGGAGCAGTCCTCGTCGGCGTCGGATTCGGCCGGGCCGGCTGGGTCGACTGGTTCGACGCCGCGGGATGATCTTCCGAGCCAGGACGGCAGTCGTACGGAGTCGCCGATGACGAGCCGGTCGTCGAGCACGGAGTCGCGGTCGGATCTGGACACGTCCACGAACTCGTCGAGCCCGGGCGTGCTGAGCACGACTACGGACGACACGAGTCCTTCGTCGTACGCTCCGCCGCCCTCGTCGTACGTGCCTTCGCCGGATTCGTACGTGCCGCCGTCGGTCACGACCACGCCGACCGGGTCGCGGCACGACGCGTCGGCTGCTCCGCGGTCTTCCAGCTCGACTGAGTCGTCCGACTGCCCGAAGTCTTCCAAGCCGGTTGAGTCGACCAAGTCTTCGAAGTCCGCCGAGTCTTCGAAGTCGGCCAAGACGGACTCCACGTCCGGGAACGACGTCACCGGTTCGGCCGATTCCTCAGCGGACGCAAGCTCCCGAACAGCCAAAACCCGGCAAACCGCCAGTAACTCTCAGTGAGCGCCTCGCGCTGGACGGCACGGTCACGGTAACGTTGAGCGAGTTCGACGTCGCCCGGGAGGCAACAGGATGAACCGGCTGGTGCGCGGCGAAGACGGTCGCCATTGGGTGGTCCGTGCCCAGATGGAGTGGCGGGCTCCCGCCACCGCTGACGATTTCGAACACGACGTCGCGGGCAGTTACGGACCTGGCATCGCGATGATCGTGGTCATGGGGTTCCTGGTGATCGCGCTGGTGGTCTGGACCCCGGATGTCGTGAAGGTGCCCGCGTGGGTGCTGCTGGCGTTGCTGCTGGTGGTGTTGTTCTTCCCGCTGCGGTGGATCCTGCGCCGCCCGTGGACGGTGGTCGCCGAGACCGAGGGCGACGTCGCGGGCGACCGGCCGTCGGAGCGCTGGGTCGGCACGATCCGCGGCATGTTCACCGTGTCCGGCGAGGTGAAGCGGATCTCGAAGACGATCCAGAGGCATTCGCTGCCGGACTTCGACGGTCCGCTGCACCCGGTCGAATAGACCTGGCCGGAACCGGGCCGGCGCGCGAGACTGGTGCCATGCCCGAGTTGCCCGAGGTCGAAGCACTGGCCCACCACCTGCGCGAACACGCCGTGGGAAGCACCGTTTTCCGGCTCGACGTCGCGTCGCTGAGCGTGCTGAAGACCGCGGTGCCGCCGTACACCGAGCTGCACGGCCGCGAAATCACCGACGCGACTCGGCACGGCAAGCATCTGGATGTCGTCCTGGGCGATTTGCACCTGGTGGTGCACCTGGCGCGCGCTGGCTGGCTGCGCTGGTCGGACGGGCTGTCCCCGGCTCCGTTGAAGCCGGGCAAGGGGCCGATCTCGCTGCGGGTGCATCTGGAGTCGGCTTCCGGTCCTGGCTTCGATCTCACCGAGGCGGGGACGAAGAAGGGCCTGGCGGTGTGGATCGTCGCGGACCCGTCCGAGGTGGCGAGCGTGGCCCGGCTGGGGCCGGACGCGCTGGCGATTGACGCTTCGCAGTTGCGGGAGTTGTTCCAAGGGAAGGGGACTCGGCTGAAGTGGGCGTTGACTGATCAGTCGTTGATCGCGGGGATCGGGAACGCTTATTCGGACGAGATCATGCATCGGGCGAAGTTGTCGCCTTATGCGACTGTGGGGAAGCTGGACGAGGGCGCGTTGGAGGTCCTGGCCGAGGCGATCCGCGAGGTGGAGACGGACGCTGTGTCGCGGTCGGTGGGGCAGAAGGCCGCGCGGTTGAAGGGGGAGAAGCGGTCTGGGCTGCGGGTGCATGCTCGGACTGGGCTTCCTTGCCCGGTTTGCGGGGATACTGTGCGGGAGATTTCGTTTGCGGATAAGTCGTTTCAGTATTGCGCGACTTGTCAGACTGGCGGGAAGCCGTTGGCTGATCGGCGGATGTCTCGGTTGTTGAAGTAGTTCTGCGTCTGTTTTGGGCGGCTCGTCGCCTGGCGGCGACATTGCGCACGGGGGTTGCGTGGGGCACCCCGAAGCTTGATTGTGATGACGGTCTGGGGGTGCTTGTCAAGGCGGGAAAGATGCCTTGACAAGCACCCCCAGACCGCATTTGGGCTTCGTATCGGGGTGCGGGGGTGGTGTGGGTGCACCGATCGTTGGGTGCATCGGCTGCGGTTGGTTCTCTGAATGCTTCGACGTCCGCATCGCGGGGCGTGGCCACGGAGAGACTTCGCGGCGGGTGGTGGGGCACCTGGTCTCGCGAGTGAAGGGCTACTCCGGAGGGATTCTCGGCGTGATTCGCGCCAAGACCATCGCGGTGTCGTGAGGTCTCAGAGGGTTGTGCGGGAGCTGCGCAGGTTGCGAGGGGCGTAGCGCGGGTGTCGTGAGGGGCCCCTTCAGGGAATCAGATTCCGTGAGGGTTCCCCTCACGACACTTGGCCGCACGCTCCGCGTGCGAGAAGCCGCTGGCGAGGCGGCCAGCACTCGGCATCGCCGGGAGGGCCGCCTCCGGGCCCGAATTGCCGGGAGGGCTGTCCGCGGTCGCCAGGAGAGCTGCCCCGGGTCCGAATTGCCGAGAGTGCCGCCCGCGGTTGCCGGGAGAGCGGCCCCGGGGTTCGAATCGCCGGGGGGGGGTGCCAGGCGAGCAGCCGGGGGTCCGAATTGCTAGGAGGTCCGCCCGCGGTTGCCAGGACAGCCGCCCCGGGGCTCGAATTGCCGCGAAGGCCGCCCCCAGTTGCCAGGACAACCGGCCCCCAGGCCCGAATTGCCAGGAGGGCAGCGCCGAGCCATTGCCAGGTGGGCAGCGCCGAGCCCAAATTGCCGGAAGGGCCGCCCCGCGAATCCATCCCGAAACCACCCAAGAACCCTCATCCGCACTAGCAAGCAATGAAGGGTCCCTTCACCCCTAACCATCCGTAGTCATGAAGGGTCCCTTCACCCCACCCATTGGCGACCCACAGCCACCGCCACCACTCGAATGGCGCAAGATCCTCACGCTCACCGGGAGTGACGGTAGGGTTTGCCCACTCTCGGCGTCGCTACTGGACAGAAAGTGGGGAGCAGACCTTGCACCCGGTCGGTCGAGCGCAGAGCATGGACGTCGTGTCCGACTTCCCCTATGCGCTGGTCGTCCCGTGGGTTCTGGTCGGCATCCTGGTGATCGTGGTGCTGGTCCTCGCCTTCCGGGCGCGCCGGCCCAAGGGGGTCATCCAGGACGCCGTTCTCCAGGCCGTTCACCGGATGTCCAAGGCCACGCCCAACTTGCGGGCGGGGCTCGACGAGGAGGCCGCCAACCGGATGACGGCGGAGCTGCTCGAGGTGCTCGACTGTCTCGCCGTCGGCATCACCGACAGTGAAGGCACGCTGCTGTCCTGGGCGGGCGAGGCCACCGATCATTACCTGGACGTCGTCGAGGACATCGGGACCGCGTTGCGCAAGCACCGGCGGGCCGTCGCTGATCACAACAAGATGCCTTGCAATCACCGGGGCACTTGCAAGATGAAGACCGCCGCGATCGTTCCCATTCTTGTTGAGGGCGAGGCCGAGGCGACGCTGATCGTCGTCGGGCGCACGCGCGGCAAGCTGGTGCAGATGGCTGAGGCGGTGGGTCAGTTCGTCTGCACGCAGTTCGAGCTCGCGCGGCTCGAAGAATCGCGCAATCAGCTGCAGCAGGCGGAAATCAAAGCACTGCGCGCGCAGATCTCGCCGCACTTCGTCTACAACGCGCTCAACACCATCTCCGCGCTCATCCGCACCGATCCGGAGGAAGCGCGCGAACTCCTCCAAGACTTCGCGGACTTCACGCGCTACTCGTTCCGCACGTCCGGCATGTACACCACGCTCGCCGAGGAACTGCGCAACATCGACCGCTACCTGACCATCGAGAACGCGAGGTTCGGCGGCCGGCTCGAGGTGCGGATGAAGATCGCGCCCGAGGTGCTCAGCGTCGTCGTGCCGTTCCTGATCATTCAGCCGCTCGTCGAGAACGCCGTCAAACACGGTCTGGCCAGCAAGCCGAGCGGCGGGTGCGTCACGGTGATCGCGCGGGACGACGGGCACGAAGCGCTGATCACGGTCGAGGACGACGGCATCGGCATGGATCCGCGGCAGCTCACCGATCTGCGCAACGCACACCGCACCGGCGCGCACGTCGGGCTCGGCAACATCAACCAGCGCATGCGGCAGGTGTTCGGCGAGGATTACGCGCTCACCGTCGAAACCGCGCCGGGGGCGGGGATGAAGGTCGCGTTGCGGGTGCCGAAGTTCAAGCTCGGCGTGCGGCCGAACATGCCGGACTACTCCGCTGACGTGCCGCAGCAGCCGATGGCTCCGGTCGAGCCGGAACCGGAACCCGACGGAGTGCACGGCTCGCGTTCGGGAATGCTGCCCGCGCACTGAACTGGTTAGCCTGGGCAGATGAGCGTGACCGACAAGCTGACTTCCCGCCTTCCCGTGCTCGGCGACCGGGGCGACCGCAAGGACGTGGTCGCCGTCGTGAAGCTGCACGGGGTGATCACGCCGTCGCCGTCGCCGCTGGCTCGCGGTGCGATCAACCTCGGTGCCGTCGAATCCGCGCTCACCAGGGCGTTCGCGCACGACCGGCTCAAGGCCGTCGCATTGCAGATCAACTCGCCCGGCGGCGCGCCGACGCAGTCCGGGCTGGTCGCGGAGCGGATCCGGCAGCTGGCCGACGAGAAAGGCGTGCCCGTCCTCGCCTTCGCCGAGGACATCGCCGCTTCCGGCGGGTACTGGCTGGCCTGCGCGGCCGATGAGATCTACGCGCACCGGACGTCCATGGTCGGCTCGATCGGCGTCATCAGCGGCGGCTTCGGGTTCACCGGGCTGCTCGAACGCTTCGGCATCGAGCGCAGGCTGCACACCGCGGGCGCGAACAAATCGCGGCTCGACCCGTTCAGCCCGGAGAAGCCCGAGGACGTCGAGTGGCTGAAAAACATGCACAGCCAGCTGCACGAACTGTTCGTCGAATGGGTCAAGGAACGGCGCGGCGACCGGCTGACCGATTCCACCGATCTGTTCACCGGGGACGTCTGGCTCGGGCAAAAAGCCGTCGACCTCGGGCTCGTCGACGGGCTCGGTTCGCTGCGCGAGATCGTCCGCAAGCGGTACCCGGACGCCGAGATTTCCGTGGCGGAGCCGAAGAAACCGCTGCTCGCCCGGCTCGGGATCGGGGCGCCCGCGGCGGCGAGCGCGCTGCTGGACGCGGTGACCACGAAGGCGGCCTGGTCGCGTTTCGGACTCTGACCGGAGGTGAGCGGCGACTCCGGTACGCCACTTACAAGCGGTACTCTCGGCTGGGGTCTGGACAATGCACCTCGCAATCGGCAGGATGCGTCTCACTGTGAGTGCTCACGACGACACCCGGAAACTCATCGTCCTTGCCGTGGACGACGAGCTGGCCGGGCTGGACGAACTCAGCCACGGACTCCAGAACAACCCGCACATCCACCGCGTTTTCCAGGCCTCGGACGCCTCCGACGCGCTGCGGCTGTTCTCGCACGACGACCCGGAACTGGCTGCCCGGCGGGCAAGCGGCCTGCCGACGGTCGACGCCGTGTTCGCCGACATCGACATGCCCGGCCTGTCCGGCATGGAGATGTCGCGCGTGATCGCGGCGATGAACCCGTCGCCGGTACTGGTGTTCGTCACCGGGCACGCCGAGGAAGCGGTGAACGCGTTCGACCTCGGCGCGGTCGACTACGTCCTGAAGCCGTTCCAGCAGGACCGGCTCGACCGGTCGGTCGCGCGCGTGCGCGAGAAGCTGGCCACGGTCGCGGGCCCGCCCGCCGGCCAGGGCGGGGCCGAGCCGGTGAAGACCGACGACGAGGTCATCCCGGTCGAACTGGCGGGCACCACGAAGCTGATCCCGCGCTCGTCGGTCCGCTGGGTGGAAGCGCAGGGCGACTACGCGCGGCTGTTCACCACCGAGGGCAGCCACCTCGTCCGGATCCCGCTCGCCCAGCTGGAAGAACGCTGGGAGAAGGCCGGATTCGTGCGGATCCACCGGTCGTTCCTGGTCGCGCTGCCGCTGATCACCGAAATGCGGATGGGCCAGGGCGGCTACCAGGTCGTGATCGGCAACGAGGAGAAAGTGCTGCCGGTCAGCCGCAGGCACACCCGGGCGCTGAAGGACCGCATCGTCGGTTCCGGCCGGGGCGGCTAGCCGTCGATGTCCTCGCCCGAAGACCCCTACCACCGGCTCGAGAACGGAGTCCGCAAACCGGACCCGACGCTGGGCGTGCGGCCGGAGGACCGCGCGGTGGTCGAACCGGTGCCGCCCGCTCCCGAACCGGTCCCGCGCTCCAGCGAACCCGCGCACGTGCGGCCGAAACGGGAACGCGTGGTGCTCGCCGATTCGCGGCAGTCGTCGGCGCGGATGCGCGGGCGGGTCGAGCTGGAAGAACAGACCAGCTGGGGAAAACTGCTGGTCCGCGACCTGGTGAAGGTCCAGTTGCGCACGTCGGTGTGGCTGGCGGTGCTCGTGCTGGTCGTGCTCGGGATGCTGCCCGCGCTGTTCTATTTCCTCCCCGCGGTCGCGCGGTTCACCGTGATCGGCATCCCGATCCCGTGGCTCGTGCTCGGCCTGCTTCCGTTCCCGTTCCTTTTCGCCGTCGGCCTCTGGTACAACCGGCTCGCCGAGCGGCACGAACGCGACTTCGTCGACATGATCGAGAACTGACCCGCGCGGGGGATGCGTTCGCTGGTGGCGGCGCGTCCCGGAAGCGTGTGGTCGTGCGAGGATTCACGCCGTGCAGCTGACCCCGTGGACGTTGACCGGCCTCGCGCTGGTCGCCTTCGCGACTTACTACCTTGGCTTCCGTTCGTCGCGCGGGGCCACCAGCACGCACGACTTCCTCGTCGCCCGCCGAACCGTGCGCTCCAGCCGCAACGCGGCGGCGATTTCCGGCGAATACCTGTCCGCGGCGTCGTTCCTCGGTGTCGCGGGCATGGTGCTCAAACAGGGCGCCGACGCGACCTGGTACCCGATCGGCTTCACCGCCGGGTATCTCGCGCTGATGCTGTTCGTCGCCGCGCCGCTGCGCCGATCCGGTGCGTACACGCTGCCGGACTTCGTGGAGGCCCGGCTCGGTTCGCGAGGCCTGCGCCGCTTCGCGACCGCGGGCGCGGTGTTCATCGGGATTCTGTACATGGTCCCGCAGCTGCAGGCCGCCGGTTTGACGCTCGCGCAGATCGTTCCGGTGCCGGCGTGGGCGGGTGCGCTGCTCGTCATCGTCCTGGTCGCGGTCAACGTGATCTCCGGCGGGATGCGCGCGATCACCGTGGTCCAGGCGTTCCAGTACTGGCTGAAGCTGTTCGCGATCGCCGTGCCGACTTTCGTGCTGTGCATGGTTTTCTTCGCCGGCGGCGGCCCGGGCGGCGTGCGTGCGCTCGGTGCGCCCGCGCCGCCGGTGTTCCCGTCGGACACCAAGGTGACGGTGCAGACCGACGTCACCGTGAAGGTCACCACCGAGACGTTCTTCTACGCACACGGCCACATCGACGACGGTCCCGCGGGCGGCATGGCGCGCTGGTCGCCGCTCGTGCCGCACAAGGTGTCCGCGGGGACGACGCTGGAATTCGCCGCGGGCACGCCGGTGCCGGTCGTGAGCGACGCGCCCACGTCGAACGACGCGTGGCTGCATCCGGCGTCGAACGGCATCACCGACCTGCTGCAGACGTACTCGCTGATTTTCGCGCTGTTCCTCGGCACCATGGGCCTGCCGCACGTGCTGGTCCGCTTCTACACCAACCCCGACGGCAAGGCCGCGCGCCGCACCACCGTGCACGTCCTGCTGCTGCTCGGGCTGTTCTACCTGTTCCCGACGATGCTGGGCGCGCTCTCCCGGATGTACGTGCCGCAACTGCTGCTCACCGGCAACACCGACGCGGCCGTGCTGTTGCTGCCGACCGCGGTGCTGCCGGGCTGGCCAGGGCAGATCCTCGCCGCGGTGACGGCAGCGGGTGCGTTCGCGGCGTTCCTCTCGAGCTGCTCGGGCCTGCTGGTGAGCGTGGCCGGGGTGGTGTCGACGGACCTGCTGCCGGGCCGGGTCAAGGACTTCCGGGTCGCGGCGTTGCTGGTCGCGATCTGCCCGATGGCGCTCACGCTGATCTTCCGCACCGAGGACATCTCGCTCTCGATCGGCATGACGTTCGCACTCGCCGCGTCCACGTTCAGCCCGCTGCTGCTGCTCGGCATCTGGTGGCGCAAGCTCAGCTGGCCGGGCGCGCTGGCGGGAATGGTCGTCGGCGGCGGGATGGTGCTCGGCGCGCTGGCGTACAACATCGTGTGCGAGTACACCGGGGACAAGATGCCGTGGTTCACCATTCAGCCCGCGCTGATCTCGGTGCCCTCGGCGTTCCTGGCGACCTACGTGGTGAGCCGGCTGACCAGGTCCGGCCGCCCGGAACTGGTGAACGACATCATGCTGCGCCTGCACGCCCCCGACCCGCTCGGCCTGATGCGCGACCGCGCGGTCGCCCGGTTCGGCCAGGCCGACGAGAAACTGCGGGCCGGCCGGGGACGCCACCGCAAGGCTTAGCGGTTAGCGTTCCTCACACGCGTACAACGTCCTGACATGGGAGCATGGAACCTGTGGTGAGCCCTGCTGAAATTCCGACCGCTGAAGTCCGCGACCTGCCCGCGGACGTCGCACTGCTCGACGTCCGCGAGCACGACGAGTGGACCGCCGGGCACGCCCCCGCCGCGGTGCACATCCCGCTCGGCGAACTGCCCGCGCGGGTCGGCGAACTCGCCGAATTCCCCGAGGACAACCCGGTCTACGTCATCTGCCGCTCCGGCGGCCGCTCGGCACGCGCCGCGGCCTGGCTGAACGCGAGCGGCTGGGACGCGGTCAACGTCGCGGGCGGAATGGGAGCCTGGGCGCGCGAAGGCCGCCGCATGGTGAGCGAAAACCCCGACGCTGAACCCGAGGTTCTCTGACGGATGCCTGCCCAGTCTGTTCCCGAGCCGCCGGAATCCTCGGATCCGGCGTCGTTCGTGCCTGGCTTCGGCCGGGACGAGGGGGACGGTGCCCCGCCGGTTGACGCAGGTCACGGCGGGGTTGGGCCCGGCACCGGGGCGGGACACGTCGGGCCGGGCGCTCCGGCTGGCGGACCTGTCCCCGGCTGGGCTGGCTCGGCGCCGCAGTTCGGCGCGCCATCGCATGCTGGCCATCCCAGTGGCGGGCAACAGGGTGCGCAGTCGTATCCCGGCGAGCAGGGCAGTGCCGCGCAGCCCGGGCAACCGGGCATGGTGCCGAAACCCGGTGCCGCGCAGCCTGGAGAGCCGGGACTGGCACCGCAGCCTGGTGCCGCATCACATGGGCAAGCGGGCCTGGCACCGCAGCTCGGTGCCGCGCAGCCTGGACAGCCGGGCGTGGTGCCGCAGTCTGGGCAGCCAGGCCAGGCATCGCAACTCGGCCAGCAGGGTGGTGCCGTATCGCCTGGGCAGCTAGGCCCAGCGCCGCAGCCCGGACAGTCGGGCGCTGCCGTATCGCCCGGGCAGCCAGGCCCGCCACCGCAATCCGGCCACCAGGGCGGTCCCGCGCCGCAGGGGCAGCCGGGCGCGGTGCCGCAATCCGGCCATTGGGCACCGCCGCAAGGCGGGGCGGTGCATCCTGGCCAGCAGTTCGCCCAGCCGTACCAGCAGCAGTACCCGGCGCAGGTCTACCCGCCGCACCCCGCGTACGCGCGCCCGTTCACCGCTGCTCCGCAAGGTGCGATCCACCGGCCCGCGCCGCAGCAATCGCAGGCGAGTCCGCCGAAGCGGGCGGCCAAGTTGCGTTGGGTCGCGTCCCCGCCGCCGAGTGTCGTTCGTCGTCGGCGTGCCGTGCCCGCGCCGCCCTACTCCGGTCCGCCGTCCTATCCGGTGCCGCCGCGCTGGGGGTTCCCGAACCTGACCTGGCGTCGGCCGACGAACGTGCCTGGCACCGCGTCCGGCGAAATCCGGCCGATCGACCGGATCCCGGTGCTTGCGCGGAGCCTCACCACGATCCTCTGGACGTTCGCCGTTCTCGCCGTGATCGCGGCGGGGGCGGAGATCTGGCGGTACGCGCTCCTCGTGGAGAGCCGCGATTCCGCGCTGAACAGCAGCGTCGTCGGGTTCTCCGACGCGTTCGTCATGCTCGCCGGCCTGCTCACCACGATCTTTTCGCTGCTCCCCGCCGGGCTCTCGGTCTGGTGGCTGCTGGTCGCCCGGCAGGCGGCTGCCGACGAGGCGGATGAAGCGCCGCCTCGGCCGGTCTGGCAGGTGCTCGTGGGCGTGCTAGTGCCGATCGTGAACCTGCCACTCGCGTTGTCCGTGGTCAGCGAGCTGGAGCACGCCGTGCTCCGCCGGTCCCGCGACAAGCGGCCGAAGCCGTCGCGGCTCGTGCTCGGCTGGTGGGGTGCGTGGGTGGCGAACTGGGTCCTGCTGATCGTGACGATCATCTGGCGGATCCGGCCGGGCGTGCAGGCGATGGCGGACAGCGTCCTGCTGGTCGCGTTCACCGACCTCGCCGCGGCCGTGCTCGCGATCGGCACCGCGCTGGTGATCCGGCGGTTCTCGGATCTGCTGATGCCGATCGCCCCGGAACGTCTGCGCGACTTCCGCGTGCTCAAGATCGAGGGCGCGCCGGAGCCCGAGCTGCGGACCGCGCGTCCGGTCGGGGCCGCGCGTTAAAGGTCGCCGAGCGCCGGTTCCAGCTGGCCGAACGCGACCGCCGCGGAATCCCGGATCTGCTCCACCAGCTCGCCCGGCTTGACGTCCTGCCAGGTCAGCCGCCAGACGTCGTCGAGAAGAAGCCGCAGCACTGACGTGAGGTGCGCCCCGGCCGTCCGCGACAGCATCTCCCGGTCCGGATGCCGGTCGAGCAGCGCGGCGGAGAGCTCGAATTCCCGGTCGACGTGCATGTCCCGGAGCGCGGACGTGAGGCGTTCGCTCTGGCGCACCATCCGGACGAAGGACACGTCCGCGAACCCGAGCAACGCGCTCGCCTTGTCCAGCTCCGCGAAGCACCCGTCCCGTACGGCGATCAGCGCCGGCGTGTCCGGGTCGGCCCGGACCAGGTTCGCCGGCCAGTCCACGAAGTCGTTCCGGATGTCGAAGACCAGGTCTTCCTTCCGGCTGAAGTGATTCGTGACGGTCATCTTGGCGACTCGCGCCGCCTCCGCGACCTCGGCGATCGTCACCTGGTCGAACCCGCGCTGGATGAACAGCCGCGTCGCCACCGCCGAGATCGTCTGCCGCGTCTCCAGCTTCTTCTGCTCCCTGAGGCTCACCCCGCCCAGTGTACTAGGTCCGACCTAAAATTGTGCTTGACCCATTAACTAGGTTCGACCTAATCTCAGGTCCGACCTAATGAAGGGGGTGAGGCAATGGCCACGCAGCTTCCGGCGGCTCCGGTCTCCGATGCCGGGCTTCGCCGGCTCGGCGGGGTGCTGATCCTGGGCGCGGTGCTGTCGATCCTCGACGCGACGATCGTGTCGGTCGGGATCGGCGTGATGGCGCGTGACCTGGACAGTTCGCTGCCGACCGTGCAGTGGGTGGCCAGCGCGTACCTGCTGGCCGCTTCGCTGACCATTCCGCTGTCCGGCTGGCTTTCCGACCGGTTCGGCGGCCGTCAGGTGTGGATCGCGGCCGTCGGGCTGTTCACGCTGGGGACGGTGCTGTGCGGGTTCGCCTGGTCGGCTCCGGCGCTGATCGCGTTCCGCGTGCTGCACGGTCTCGGCGGCGGTCTCATGCAACCGGTCGGCCAGGCGATTTTCGCGCAGGCGGCCGGTCCGCGGCTGGGCCGGATGATCGGCGTCGTCACGCTGCCCGCGACAGTCGCGCCGGTGCTCGGCCCGATGCTCGGCGGTGCGCTCGTCCAGGACCTCGGCTGGCGCTGGCTGTTCTTCGGGCTCGTACCGTTCGGCGTCGCCACCTTGCTGCTCGCCGTCCGGGTGCTGCCGCGCGAGGAACCCGCTGGCACGCGCGATCCGCTCGACGTCCGCGGTCTCCTGCTGCTCCCGCCGGGACTCGGTGCGCTCGGCTACGGCCTAGGCGAAGGTTCCACCACGTTCGCCATCGCCGGTGCCGTGCTGCTGATCGCGTACGCCTGGCATGCTCGGCGCACGCAATCGCCGCTGCTTGACCTGAAGTTGTTCGCGCACAAGGCTTTCACTGTCGCCAGTGCGAGCACCTTCTTGCTGGGCGCGTCGCTCTACAGCTCGATGTTGCTGCTTCCGCTTTACTACCAGCAAATTCAGCACACTTCCGCTCTCGCCGCTGGCCTCCTGCTCGCGCCACAAGCACTGGGGTCCGCCGTCGTCCTTATCGCAGGCGGAAAGCTGTTGGACCGCTTTGGTTCGCGAACCGTCATGCTCACCGGCATCGCGTTGTCGCTCGTGGGCACCATCGCCTTCACTCAGCTCGGCGATTCCCCCAGCCCGACCCTGTTGACAATTTCGCTGCTGATCCGTGGGTTCGGCCTAGGCGCGACCACCACGCCCGGGATGACGATGCTCTACACCTCGTTGGAGCGCAGCCAAATCCCGCGTGCGGCGAGCGCGATCAACGTCGTCAACCGCATCGGCGGCTCGCTGGGCACGGCGCTTCTGGTGGCGGTTCTGCACGCGCAACCGCCCGGTGCCGCCGCGTTCGGCACCACGTTCACCTGGGCACTTGGCCTTTCCCTGCTGAGCTTTGTCCCCGCTCTCTTCTTCCCGAAAGGAACCCGCGCATGACGCTCCGCCTCTTGGCCGTGCACGCCCACCCCGACGACGAATCAAGCAAAGGTGCCGCGACCCTGGCCCGCTACGCAGCCGAGGGCGTCGATGTCCTGGTAGCCACCTGCACCGGCGGCGAACGCGGCGATGTGCTCAACCCAACTTTGGACCGAGAGGACGTCCGGCGGGATCTGCCTGCCATCCGTCGCCGGGAAATGGCTGATGCGGCAAGGATTCTCGGCATTCGCCAGACGTTCCTCGGACATGTCGACTCGGGGTTGGCCACGCCTTCCCCGGCTGGCAGCTTCGCGGAGATTCCCTTGGCGGAGGCGACAAAGCCGTTGTTGGAGCTGATGCGGGAATTCCGTCCACAGGTGGTGGTCACCTATGACGAGACTGGCGGTTATCCACACCCCGACCACATCCGCACGCATGAGGTCACCACCGCGGCGTTCGCCGAATCCGACGACGGCAGTCCGCGCAAGCTCTACTACCTCGCCACCCTCAGCCGATCCTGGTTCGCAGCCATGCACGAGGCGACGATCGCGGCTGGTGAGGAGTCGTTGATGGGCCCGGTTCTGGACGAACTGCCGCCGACCGACGTGCTCACCGTGACCGCCCGCGTCCGCTGCGAAGAACACTTCGCGACCCGGGATGCGGCGTTGCGCGCGCACGCCACGCAGATGGATCCGGGGCATCCGTTTTTCGCCCACTCGCGCGAGATCGAGCGAAAGACTTGGCCCTGGGAGGATTACCACCTTGCCCGCACGAACGGTTCCGTCGCGCCAGCCGCCGAGTTGGGGGACGACTTGTTCGCGGGCTTGCGCTGAGGTGTTGTCGTGAGCGACGTTGCCGGTTAGATGCCGCTCACGAGCCCTGCCTCAGGCGGTCACCGGCAAAGTCCGCAATCCGCGGATCACGAACTCCGGCCTCCGCTCCGGCTCCGCGGCGAGCCGCAACTCCGGAAGCCGCTTCGTCAACGCCGTCAACGCGGCCGCGATCTCCACCCGGGCCAGCGGTGCCCCGACGCAGTAATGGATCCCCATCCCGAAACCGAGGTGCGCGTTCGGCGACCGGCCCACATCGAGGGTGTCCGGGGCGTCGAACACCTTCGGATCGCGTGCCGCAGCACCCAGCAGCGCGCCGATCTTCGAGCCCTTCGCGACCCGGTGACCAGCGATTTCCACGTCCTCGGTCGCCGTGCGCTCGAACAACTGCAACGGAGAATCGAAGCGGATCAGTTCTTCCACAGCCGAGTCCAGCAACGTTGGGTCGGACCTAAGCCGCTCCCATTCCGGGTAGTGGGTGAGCAGTGCGGTCACCCCGTTGCCGATCACGTTCACCGTCGCCTCGTGCCCGGCCATCAACAACAACACCGCGGTGGCGACGACCTCGTCGGGGGTCAGTTCGCTCGCGGTCAGGTCCCGGACGATGCCGCGAGGGGAGCCAGCGACGACCTCGCGCAGGTACGCCACGAAATCGGCCGCGGCCTGTTCGGCGGCGTCGCGGCCGTCCTCGGAGAGGCCGTACTCGTACATCTTCACGATGGCGTTGCTCCACGTCACCAGCTGCGCGCCGTCCGACGTCGGGACGCCGAGCAGTTCGGCGATGACCGCGACCGGCAGTGGTTGCGCGAGGTGTTCGAGCAGGTCCGCGCTGCCGTCGGCGGCGATTTTCGCGGCCAGGGTGTCCACCATGGACTCCGCGAGTTCCGCGACCATCGGACGCAGCCGCTGCACGTGGCCCCGGCCGAATTCGCCCGCGATGACGCGGCGCAGGCGGGTGTGCGCCGGCGGTTCGTTCTCCAGCAACGAGTTGCGGTGCAGCAGGTTGAACGACGCGAACCGTTCGAGCGGCTGCGCGTCGGTCCAGATGCGGCCGAGGCCACGGTGCCGGAGCACGGCGGCGGACGCGGCGTGCGAAACCGTGATCGCGATGCCGAGGCCGTCGTGCTGGTGCACCTCGCCTTCGGCGCGCAGCGCGGCGAACGCGGGGTACGGGTCGGCGAGGAAGGCGGGATCGCGAGGGTCGAACACGAGCTGACTCTAACCCGCGAGCCTGGACGGCCAGTCCCTTCGATAGCGTCTGACATCGAGTTCCGAGGAGGCTGAAATGGGTAAGGGCGCGCGTAAGAAGGGTCCCAAGCCGGACCGCAAGCCGAAGGTGCGCGACGTCTTCGTCGGGCAGCCGTTCGAGGGTCTGGCCGCGGAGCCGGAGCTGATCGCGTTGCGCGAGTTCGTCCCGTCGGCCACGGCGAAGCTGACGCTCGCCGACGGCGGTGACGTCACGCTCGGCACGGTGCTGCCCATGGCCGCCGCGGCGTTCGTCCGCTCGGACGGCGAGCGGTTCCTCGGTCTTCAGGTGCAGACCCGGTCCTCCGACATCAGCCGCGACCTCGGCCGCGCGCTGCGCTGGCTGCTCGACGCCGAACCGGGCGACGTGCTGTCGGTGCCGGACACGACGTCGCCCACCGACCCGGACGAGCACAACCGGCTCCAGGACCTGCTCGTGCCGAGCGCGGAGCTGGAGGTCGCCCTCCACACCGACTTCGCGTGGTGGCTGCCCGAGGACGCGGACGCGACCGGCGACGTCGCGGTCTCCCTCGAGCGTGCGAACGCCGCGATCATGCCCACCGACCGGCTCGGCTCCGGCGCGTACTGGGTGCTCGCCGGCGAGAAGGCGCACCTGCGCTGGGTCCGCCCGGAACCGGAGAACCTGCTGCTGCAAGCGCTTGCGCGGCTGTCCGCGGCCGGCACGCTCGGGCTCGGCGAGGGCACCCGGTACGCCGGGTCGTTCCGTGCGCACGGCCTGCTCGTCCCGGTGTGGGACCTCGACCCCGAGGCGCACGCGCGGGAGTGGGCCGAGCCCAAGGACCAGCTCGGCGCCCGGCTGGACGAGGCGCTCAAGTCGCTCGACGCCGAGCCGCTCAACGCCGCCGAGCGGCGTGCCCGTGACGGGCTGATCGGACGCCAGCTCACCATCCGCTGACTTGTCCACCTGTGGACAACTCGACCCGAGTTGTCCACAGGTGGATGATCGCCGCGTGATCCTCCACATCTGCACCCGCGCCGAGTGGGCCGCGGTGCCCGCCGACGGCGAATACCGCGCGTCCTCGCTCGACGACGCCGGATTCATCCACTGCTCGGACCCGGGCACCGTCGCCCTTCCCGCCAACGCGGTCTTCCGCGGCCAATCCGGCCTGGTCCTGCTGGAAATCGACCCCAAGCTGGTCGACGCGCCCGTCCGCTGGGAGGACGGCGACCCGCCGGACCCGCGCGGAATCCAGTTCCCGCACATTTACGGGCCGATCCCGCGAAACGCTGTGGTCGCGGTACACGATTTCCCCACTGACGCGGACGGTGTCTTGAAGCTGCCCGAGTCGCTTTCCGTGCGCTGACCTCAGTTGTCCACAGCTACGGAAAGTAGCGACGGAGACGGGACAACCCTCGGGGGCGCTCATGCGTGGTGGGGATGACGAGGAACCGTCGCTCGACGCGGTCATCCGGGGAGGGGGCGATACGGTGACGGCAGCCGCATTGCCCCTGACCAGCGGGGATCCGCCCTGGGCCGGTCAGCAGGCGGAGACGGTCAACGCCATCACGGACTTCGGCGACTTCGTGCGCGAGGCCCTGCCCGGGCTGCTCCGCTACGGCCACGTCCTCACCGGAAACCCGCACGACGCCGCGGACCTCGTGCAGACCGTGCTCGAAAAGATCGGCGCACGCTGGTCGTACGTGCAGCAGAAGACCGGCGACCCGCTCGCGTACGTGCGGCGTTCGATGGCGAACGCGCACGTCAGCCGCTGGCGCCGGACGCGGCGGGAGAACCTCGTCGCGGATCTGCCGGACACCAGCCCGTGCGCGCCGAAGGACCCGTTCGAGCACGAACCGCTGTGGCAGGCGCTGCGCGACCTCCCGCCGCGGCAGCGCACGGTGATGGTGCTGCGGTACTACGAAGGACTGTCCGAAGCGGAGATCGCCAAGGCGCTGGACATCAGCCAGGGGACGGTGAAAAGCCAAGCGAGCAAGGCGATCGCGTCCCTGCGGGCGAAACTGAGGAACCAGGAAGGAGGCGACGCCGGGTGAGTCAGCCCGACGATCTGGAACAGCGGCTCCGCGCCCTCCTCGCCGACGACCGGCTAGCCGTCGAACCAGCCGAGGACGCCGCGTCGGCCATCGTGGCCGGCGCGCGCAGGCGGCGGCGCAGGCAGCGGGTCCTGACGTCCGCGGCCGGGGCGGCGTGCGTGCTCGCGGTGGCGTCGGCCGGGCTGGTGGCGATTCAGTTGCGCACCCAGCCCGCCGCGACCGGCGTCGCCGCCCAGCAGGTCGCTTCGGCGCAGCCCACGCTGCCTTCTTCGGTACCCGAGCCCCCGTCGAGCGCCGAATCGACGCAGGTGCAAGCGCCGCCCGTGCCGATGGAGCCCACCGTGGCCGACCCGCCGGTGCCGCCCGCGCGTCCGCACCGCACAAAGCCGGCGCCGCCGAAGACGACGCCGCCGAAAGCCGTGTCCGGAGCGCTGGTGACCGCGGACGGCCTTGGCGCGGTGAAGCTCGGCATGACCGAGCAGCAGCTCACCGACCAGGGCATGAAGCTCACAACGGTGAAAGAGTCGGCCGGCTGCACTTATTACGACGTCAGCGGTGCCGGGGTGCCTGCCTCGACGGCTGTCGTGTCGGCGGAAAACGGCGTGGTCGCGGTGAAGCCCGACGGTGCCGCGCATACCCCGGAAGGCGTGGGCGAGGGGTCGCCGAAGGACCAGGTCACCGCGACCTATCCGGGTACGTCGGAGTCGGGGAGCGCGCTCGTGTCGCCGACCGGTGACCAGGGCGCGTACCACTTCACGCTGGATTCGGACGGGGCGGTCCAGGCCATCGAGGTCCGGGCGAAGACGCAGGACTGCGCCGGCTGAAAAAATTCCGCGAGCCGATGTCGATCTGGCTCCGCGCCGCTCGTGTAGCGGGTGACGGGCCGGTCGGCGGCCCGCGGAAGCGGGAGGACATCCCCGATGCGTTCGATCAACGTCACCCTGAGCATCACCCTCGACGGCGTCGTCCAAGGTCTCGGCCGCAGCGACGAGGACACGCGCGGTGGGTTCGACCTAGGCGGCTGGGGCAATGGCTACAGCGACGACGTCATGGCCCGCGAGATGGGCAAGGGCATGAGCCGGCCCGGGGACATGCTGTTCGGCCGGCGCACCTGGGAGGACTTCGCCACGGCCTGGGGGTCGCGGATGGACGGGAATCCGTTCACCTCGCATATGAACGCCGCGACCAAGTACGTCGTCTCCACCACCCTCGACAACGCGGACGCCTGGCAGAATTCGGTGCTGCTGCGGGGCTCCGCAGTGGAGACCGTGGCGGAGCTGAAAGCCTTGCCGGGCAAGGATCTTTCGATCATCGGCAGCGTTTCGCTCGTGCGCGCGCTGCACGCCGCCGGGCTGGTCGACCGCTACATCTTGCTGATCCATCCGCTGACCCTCGGCCGCGGCGCGCGGCTGTTCGAAGGACCGGCTCCGCTGACCGAGTTTTCGCTCGCCGGCAGCGTCGCGACCACCACCGGCGTGCTCATCGCGCACTACGTGCGGCGCTGAAGTTATCCACATGGGGAAGCCCGGTTGTCCACACTGGGGACAACCGGGCTTCCGGCAAGCGTCGAGCGCTTACAGCGCGCCACCCGCGACCGGGGGCATCCCGGCGTCCGCGCCGGCGTCGCCGACGGCCTCGCGGTGCAGGAACTTCTCGATCTCGTAGACGTTGTCACCCGCGCGGCGCGCGACCGTGACGAGCGTCGACATCTGGGAGATCTCCTCGACCTGCTCCTTGAGGAACCACTGGGTGAACTGCTCGCTGATGTAGTCCTCCTCGGCTCGCGCGGCCTTCGCGAGCGCGGAGATGTCGGCAGCGACCTCCTTCTCCTGCTCCAGCGCGAGCTCGAGCAGCTCGAGCGGAGCGGAGAACTCGTTGCGCACCTCGCCGGTGCCGGGGACCTCGACGTGGTGGTCGCGGTCGAGCATGTACTGGACGAGCGCCATCGCGTGATTGCGCTCCTCGACGGACTGCTTGTAGAAGTGCTTCGCGAGCTGCGGCAGGTCCTCGTTGTCGAACCAGACCGCGAGCGCGATGTACTGCTGGGAGGCGTTGAACTCGTTGTGGATCTGCGCCTGCAGCAGTTCGTAAAACTTCGAGCGCGGTTCTTTCTTCGTAGCGGCCATGTCCATCACCGTACGTCAATGTCCGATTGTTTTCCACTTTTGGCTGGTGATCTCCACCCTATTAGGGTTACCATTCCTCAAGAAGGAAATGCTTATTTTGGTTAGCCTTCCCTTAATATGTGCGCCCTTATTAAGGAGAGGCTAACTTTTCTTTGCCGGGGGATCGCGGCGCACCGGGCACGACATGCAGCGCGGGCCGCCGCGGCCGGACCCCAGTTCGGACCCGGTGATCGGCAGCACCTCGATGCCCGCCGCGGTGAGCCGCTCGTTGGTCTCCGCGTTGCGTTCGTATCCCACGACCACGCCCGGGGCCAGTGCCAGCGTGTTGTTGCCGTCATCCCACTGTTCGCGCTCCGCGGTGACCGGGTCGAGGCCGGTGTCGATCACGCGCAGCCGGTCGATCTCCATCGCTTCCGCGGCGGCTTCGAGAAACGGCGTCGGGCCCGCCACTTTCACTCCGCCGTCGCCGGTCGGCTTGATGGTGAACGCGGTCAGGGAATCGCGTGCGAGCGGATACATCACGACGGCATCGACATCGACCATCGTGCATACGGTGTCGAGATGCATTGTCGCGCGCGATTGTTCGATCGGCACCGCGAGGACGGTATGTGCGAGTCCGTCGGCGAATACCGAACGCGCGAGCGATTCGGCGCCGGCCGGAGTCGTCCGTTCGCCGACGCCGATCGCGACGACGCCGGGGGCCAGCAGCATCACGTCGCCGCCTTCGATCGGCGCGGAATGCGCGCCGTAAGCGCGGGCGGCGTGGCGGAATCGCGGATGGTAGGCGTAAATGAGGTCGAGCAGCGCCGTTTCCCGCCGCCGCGCGGGCATGGTCAGCGACGAGATCGCGACGCGGTCGCCGATCCACGCGGACGAATCGCGGGTGAACAGCAGATTGGGCAGCGGATCGACGGCGAAGTCGCGCGGATGGTGCATCATCCGCACCAGGGACGCGCCCTCGGCGGACGGCAGCTCCTCGAACGTCATACCCGCCATCAGGACCTCGGCGAGGGTGGGCGCGTCGACGCTCGTGAGATGCGACCTCAGCGAGTCCGCGAGGTCGCTGCCGAGCCGCCGGTCGTCCACCGCGGCGTGGACCCCGGCGGCGTGCGCGCGCGGATCTTCCAGCGCGGTGCGGAGAACGTCGGCCAGCAGCAGCACCTCGACGCCCCGGCCGCGCAGGACGTCGGCGAACGCGTCGTGCTCCTGCTGGGCCCGGCTCACCCACGGGATGGAGTCGAAAAGCAGCTTGTCGTTGTTGCGGGGCGTGAGCCGTTTCAGCTCGTTTCCCGGCCGGTGCAGCAGTACTGCCCGAAGCGGCCCGACTTCGCTGTCCACCCTGGGAGGTGCGGTCATCTCGCTCGTCTCGCTCACGAAGTGCGAGCCTAATGAGCGGGCATCACGGGAGCCAGGAAAGACGGCCTTTCAGCAACGAATAGCCGACGAAGGACACCACATCGAACAATGTATGCGCGGCGATGAGCGGCCACAGCCGGTTGGTCCGCTGCCACACGCGGCCGAACACCAGCCCCATCACGAGGTTGCCGACGAACCCGCCGAACCCTTGGTACAGGTGGTAGGAACCGCGAAGTACCGCCGCGCCGAACAGCGACGCGTTCTCGCGCACGCCGAGTTGCCGCAGCCGCGTGAGCAGGTAGCCGATCACGAGCACTTCCTCGGCGAACGCGTTGCCGAACGCGGAAAGCGTCAGCGCGATCGGCCGCCACCAGGTATCGCCCAAAGTGGACGGTTGCACCGCGAGGCTGAACCCGAGGTGATAGGAGACGAAGTACAGCGCGAGCCCGGGAATGCCGATCAGGGCGGCGATTCCGACGGTGATCAGCGCGTCGGTGCGGATGCGGCGGCTCAGGCCGATCTCGCGCAGTTTCAGCCCGGCCCGCCACAGCAGGTACAGCCCGAGCCCGCCCCAGCCGATCAGCTGCGCGGCGCTCAGCAACTGCTGGAGCAGGTCCAGCAGGCTCGCCGCCGCGCGCGGGACGTTGAGCTGCACTTGCTGCTGCGCCAACGGGGTCGGCCGGAGCAGAGAGTCCACAAGGGACAGCAGGCTGCGCGCGCCGGACAGCCCGAGGGTGATGCCGAAGACGAGGACCAGCTCGATCTTGACCGCGCGCCGCTCGCCGGGATCGGTGAGCTCGGCCGGGAACGCCGGAAGTGCCGGGTTGAGCCAGGATCGCAGGCCTGAGGCCCCTCCGGAACGCTCTGTGGTGCGCATGAACGCACGCTACCGTCGGGGTATGCCGAGGACTATCGCCACCAACACGAAGGTCGAGCGCGCCGAGCTGGTCGCGTTCCTGAAGCCGCGTCACCGCGCGATCCTGGTGACCACCCGCGCCGACGGGCGGCCCCAGCTGTCCCCGAACACCTGCGGCGTCGACGACGAGGGCCGCATCGTCATCGCGACCTACCCGAAGCGTGCGAAGGCGGTCAACCTCCGGCGCGAGCCGAAGGTGTCGGTGTGCGTGCTGTCGGACGAGTGGAACGGCCCGTGGGTGCAGGTCGACGGGACCGCGGAGGTGCTCGACCTGCCGGATTCGGTCGAGCCGCTGGTCGACTACTTCCGCAGCATCTCCGGCGAGCACCCGGACTGGGACGAGTACCGCGAGGCGATGCGCAAACAGGGCAAGAGCCTGATCCGGATCACGATCGACCGGTGGGGGCCGATCGCGACCGGCGGCTTTCCCCCGGAGCTGGCCGAGGACTGACGGTCAGTCCTCGCCGTGCTGGTGGCGCAGGAACGGGTAGCCGAGCAAGCGCCGCAGTTCCGCGGCCAGCTGCGGCGGGCTGTCGACGGTGCGGGAGAACGCCAGCCGGACGTCGTGGTCGCCCGCCGGTGATTCGACGCGCAGGCGCAGGCCGTACCGGTCGAGGCCGAGCGGGCGGATCCGGCCGCCGCGCAGGTCCGCGGGCAGGTGCCGGCCCAGCTGTTCCACCACGTCCGGATGGTCGCTTTCCAGGTGCCGCAGCCATTCGGCCTCGTAATCGTGGAACGGGTCCGGCGGGGCCGCGCTGAACATGTGCGGCCGGAGCGAATGCGTGCCCTCGGCGTCGGCGAGGACCAGCGACGCCGGGGTGAGCCGGAGCAGCGTGAGGCCGTGGCCGACGTCGAGGAGCCGGTGGTCCGGCCGCTGTTCGGCGATCGACACCGCGCGGGCGCGGGCCGACACCTCCGTCAGCGGCCGGAGCCATCCGGTGATCCACAGCAGGCCGCGGACCGGTTCCCGCAGCGCCACTGGGGCGTGGTCGGCGAGCTCGACCATGACGGCGAGCTCGCCGCGCTGAGCCTGCCGGGACGCGCGCACCATCGGGTGCTCGTCCGGCAGAAGAATGCTGACGCTTCCGCTGTGGTGCACGTGATGCAGGACGGGTTCGACGCGTTCGGCCTCGCAGCCGGCGCTCTCGACGGTCGGCATGATCGTCGCCGGGCCGCCGCGGGTCGCGATCGTCTTGGCGCGTTCGGCGGGATTCGGCGCGGGCGGGCGGCGCACGGATACGGGTGCCTCGGTCACGGCTCACCTCCTACTTAGGTGAGCCTAACCTGAATTGCCGCGCGAAGGGAAGAGTGCGCGCGAAGATCACCCACGGGGCGGGAAAACGCTGGTCAGCGGATCGGCTTAAGGGTGGGACCGCGTGGAAGCGGCTCGATCGGCCGGTTGATCCCGGGTCGGGAAGGCCTTGAAATGCGTCCGCAGAGCGAACGATTTTGTCCCCATGCCGTACGCTACTAGCGTGTCAGTCGTGTCAAGCGCTGTGGAACTCACGCCCCCCGGCCCCCGTGGAATTCCTCCCCTGTTCGCGCGGCTCGTCGACGACTCGGCGCTCTTCCCGCCGGCGGACGTCGCGATGCCGGAGGCGCTGCGTGCGCACTTCGAATCGCGCGGCGGGGAACACGCCGGGGTGCTCGGGGTTTTCCTGTGCCAGGCCTCGCGGCTGCCGGAGCTGATCACCGAGCTGATCAAGATCAAGCCCAAGGAGCCGCTGCCGCTGTCGCTGATCATCGACACCGGGCTGGGCGGCGTTCCGAAGGCGATCTCGATCGTCGAATCGCGCAGCGAGCTGCTGTCGCTGCGGATGGTGGAGATGCCCGCCCCGTCCGACGTCGACGAGGTGTGGCTCGAACGGGTCTCGGAGTTCGTGCCCGAGGACGTCATCCGGGTGGTCGAACCGCGCCGCGGCGTCGGCTGGCTGGACGGCGTCCGCAACGTGATCGAGCACGGCAGCTGGCCGAAGATCCGCTGCGGCGGCAAGGCGGGGGAGAACTTCCCCAGCGTGGACGAGGTCGCCGACTTCCTGTCCGTGGTCAGCGGCTCGCCGGGAGCGTCGTTCAAGGCGACGAACAGCCTGCACCGCGCGGTCCGGCACGTCGACCCGGAAACCGGCTTCACGCATCACGGCTTCCTGAACCTGCTCGTCGCGTCGGCGCGCTGCCTCTCCGGCGGCGACGTCCGCGCGGCGCTGGAATCGACCGACGGCAAGGCGCTCGCGGACGAAGCGCGCGCGCTGCCGGAGCCGGCCGCGAAGGCGGTCCGGCAGCTGTTCGGGTCGTACGCGGCGGCGTCCTTCGCCGAGCCGGTGGCCGACCTGGGTGAACTCGAGCTGTTGTGAGCACGGAGGGGTCGCTGACCCTCGACCGTGGTCTGGCGCTGCTGCAGGCGGTGGCCGATGCGGGCGAGCAGGCGGCGACCATCTCCGAACTCGCGGTGACCATCGGCGCCAGCCGCGCGGCGGTGTACCGGTTGCTGGTGCCGTTGGCCGAGCGCGGCCTGATCTGGCGGGACGGCACGAAGGTGCGGCTCGGCGTCGGAGTGCTGCGGCTGGCCGGTCAGGTGCTGCCACAGCTGCGCGAGGCCGCGCGGCCGGTGTTGCGCGAGCTGGCCGAGAAGGTCGGCGCTACTGCGCATCTGACGGTGGCGCAGGGCGATCACGCGCAGGCGGTCGCGGTGGTGGAGCCGTCGTGGACGAGCTATCACGTGGCGTACCGGGTCGGCAGCAGGCACGCGCTCGCCGCGGGTGCGGCGGGACGGGCGATGGCGTTGCGGCCCGGCGGCACTGACAAGTGGGCCGTTTCGACCGGCGAGATCGAGGCCGGTGCTTCTGGCGTCGCCGCGCCGGTGCGCGGGGTTCCCGGTCTGCGGGCGAGCGTCGGGGTGATCTCGTTGGAGCCGTTGGCTTCGGACGAAGTGGGACCGTTGGCGGTGGAAGCGGCTTTGAAGCTTGCCGAGGTGCTGCGGACCTAGCGGCGGGACGCGGCGACCAGCGGGCGGACCATGGTCAGCAGCAGCGCCAGGTCGACCGAGAACAGCAGCCGCTCGAACAACCCGAGCGTCACTTCCTGCTGCGCGGGCCCGGTGATCAGGGTGAACACGAAACCGCCCAGCACCACCGCGACGCTGGCGAAACTCGCGACGGCCAGCCGGCGGATCGTCGTGCGGCGCGGCTCCCACGGGCACGATCGACCGCCGCGGCGGGTCAGCAGCCAGGCGGCCGTGGGGAGCGCGAGGAAGGCCGTGAGGGCGGCGGCGTTGTGGAGTTGGCCGTCGAAGGAACGGGCTTCGCCGTTGGGGTCGACGGGGACTGTCGCGCAGATCGTGAGGCCGGCGCACCACACGCCGAGCAGGATGACGACCGCGGGCGAGCGGCGGGCTTTGACGAGCCCGGCCAGCAACGCCAGCGAACCCAGCGCGAGCGCGAGGCACATGACGGCGAACAGCCGCGCGGCCGAATGGTCGCCGAGCCTGCCGTATACGTACTCCGACAGCGTCTGCCAGATCGGGCTGATTTGCGCGGAGAGCCGCAGGTGCAGGTCTGTGGCGATGAGCACCGCCGCCCCGATGCCCGCCAGCGCGAGCCTGCCGTGCACCGGCGACACCGGCGACACGGCGGCGCGGGAGGTGGTCGGCACGGGGGCTCCTCGGCGGTCATGGCGGAGGCCATGGCGTCCCCGGGGGTTCACCTGGTCCTCGTTCGGGGGTTCCGAAGAGGTTACCCGGCGTTCCTGTGAAACGGCCGTTACCAGAGCAGCTGGGCCAGCGCGAACGCGGCGAAACCGGCGAACACGAACCCGGCGACCCGCTGGATCAGCTTCGGCCGGATCCGGTCGCGGATCTTCGCGCCGATGAACACCGCCAGCCCGGCGACCGACACCAGCGCGACGAACGCGCCGACCCCGACCGCGAACGGGTTGCCGAGACGGGCGACGAGACCCGCGGTCGCCAGCTGCGAGGCGTCGCCCCACTCCGCCGCGAAGAGCACGCCGAAGGACGTCAGCGCGGAACGCAGGAACGAGACCGGCCCGGGTCCGGACCGCGACGCGTCCTCGCCCGCTTCGCTGCCTTCGCTGAAGCCCTCGCGCAGCAGCAGGAACGCGCCGACGCCGAACATCGCGGCGACCAGCACCGAAACAAGAGTTTCCGGCAAGAGGGTGAGCAGGCTTCCGAAAGCGACCGCGATCACGCATTGCACGGCGAACGCCACGCATACTCCGGCGAATACCGGCCAGGCGCGAAAACGAGTGGTGAGCACGAGGGTCGCGACGAGCGTCTTGTCCGGCAGCTCGACGGCCAGTACCAGGCCGAACGCGCTGAACAGAGCGATCAATGCGGGAGACATGGGTTCGTGCTCACCCCTTTCACTGCAACGATAAAGGGGAGGTTCAGAAAACCGCAAGCTGATGGGTTTCGCGAATTGCCTGATAAGGTCGGCAGAATGCTCGCCGCTGGTGGGCCGGAATATTTTTTTCGGTGCGCCGAATTCTGTTTTCCGGCTGCGGTACGGTGCGGGTCATGTCTGCTGACCACGTCGTCGTCACCACCACCGTCGACTCCGAGGCCGCCGCGCGCACCATCGCCGCGAGCGCCATCGAGGCCCGGCTCGCCGCGTGCGCCCAGATCGTGGGGCCGATCACCAGCGTTTTCCGGTGGGAGGACGAGGTGCAGACGGCGGCCGAATGGCGGGTCGAGTGCAAGACGGCCGCGGACCGGTCCGGCGCGCTGGAGGAGTTCCTGAACGTGCGGCATCCGTACGACCTGCCCGAGGTCATCGTCACGCCGATCGTCGGCGGGAGCCCGCGGTACCTGTCGTGGCTCGTGGAGGAGACCCGCTGAGCACCACCTGATCGGGGGTAGCTCGGCCTGGGTCCGGACCCGGATTCCAGCAGGTCGGCGGGACGTTGGTCCCGGCTGGTTCAGGACGTGTTGAACTGGCTGGCGCGACTGTGCGCGCGGAGGATCGGACACGTGGATGTCCTTGAGCTCGCGCGGTGGCAGTTCGGCATCACCACCGTCTACCACTTCCTGATGGTCCCGCTGACCATCGGACTTTCGGTGCTGGTCGCGGCCATGCAGACGGCGTGGGTGCGCACCGGCAAGCTGCGGCACCTCAAGATGACGAAGTTCTGGGGCAAGCTGCTGCTCGTCAACTTCGCCATGGGCGTGGTGACCGGGATCGTGCAGGAGTTCCAGTTCGGGATGAGCTGGAGCGCGTACTCCCGGTTCGTCGGCGACGTGTTCGGCGCGCCGCTCGCGATGGAAGGCCTCCTCGCGTTCTTCGTCGAGTCGGTTTTCCTCGGCCTGTGGATCTTCGGCTGGGACCGGCTGCCTCGTCGCGTGCACCTGGCCTGCGCGTGGGCGTTCTCGCTGGCCACGATGGCCTCGGCGTACTTCATTCTCGCCGCGAACTCGTGGATGCAGCATCCGGTCGGCGTCGAGTTCGTGAACGGCAAGCCGACGATGAACTCGATCGGCGCGGTGCTCACGAACAACACGGCGCTCGCCGCGATCCCGCACACGCTCGCCGGCGCGTTCTCGGTAGCGGCGGCGTTCCTGGTCGGCGTGGCCGGCTGGCACCTGTGGCGGCGCCGTTCGACGTCGGACGAACACCGCGAGGTCTGGCGCTCGTCGCTGCGCCTCGGCGGCTGGGTCGGCGTGGTGGCGTTCGCGGTACTGGCGATCACCGGCGACATGCAGGGCAAGCTGATGTTCGAGCAGCAGCCGATGAAGATGGCGTCGGCGGAAGCGTTGTGCCACACGGAAAAGCCGGCGAGCTTCTCGATCATCGCGATCGGCGACGTCGCTAACGCGAACTGCGAGGACGTCAAGACGTTCAACGTGCCCGCGCTGCTGTCCTTCCTGGCGCACAACGACTTCTCCACCGAGGTCAAGGGCGTGGAGAACCTGGTTTCGGAATACCAGGCGAAATACGGCACGAACTACCCGGACGACCCGGCGCTCGGTTCGCTCGCGGGCAAACCGATCGACTATGTGCCCAGCCTGCCGGTGACGTACTGGGGCTTCCGGATCATGATCGGCTTCGGCGCGATCTCCGCGGGCATCGGCCTGCTGGCCCTGTGGCTCACCCGCCGCGGCCGAATCCCCGGCGGACGCTGGTTCCCGCTGCTGGTGCTCGGCGGCATCGCGACGCCGTTCATCGGCAACAGCGCGGGCTGGATCTTCACGGAGATGGGGCGGCAGCCGTTCGTGGTCGCGCCCAACCCGACCGGCGTCGAGGGCATGTGGATGTTCACGGCACAGGCGGTGTCGAGGCTGACGGTGGGCGAGATTCTGACGTCGCTGATCGCGTTGACGCTGCTGTACGCGGTGCTGGGCGTGGTGGAGCTGTACCTGATGCGCAAGTACGTACGGGGCGGGGTGGACGCGGTGATGCCGCCTGCCGCTGCTTCCTCTTCTGACGAAGGTTCGGATGATTCCGATGACCAGGCGCTTTCGTTCGCCTACTGACCCGGTGGAGCGGGCCGGGGTGCCGCCAGAAGACCCGGAGGGCCGGGTCTGGGCGCGGCCCGCTCCACTGGCCTGGACCGGCCGCGGTCCCGCTGCGATGGACATGACGGAGGTGGAGATGAACGCGACGCTGAGTGGGCCCGGCATGGTGCCGGTCGCGGTGGACGGAATTGCCGTGCTGGGCCGGTCCACTGCTGCGACGCACAGCTTCACGTTCCCGGTTGAGCTTGGACGAGTTACTGCGTCGGACCGATCTGTGGCGGCGCACCTCACGACGTTCCTGGTTGCGCGAGAGGGACGAGCCGCTGCGGCGGCACCCAACCTTGCCTCCCCGGTTGGGCGGGTCGGCCGAGCTACTGAGT
Organism: Amycolatopsis sp. A1MSW2902; assembly: GCF_017312175.1. Taxonomy (NCBI): domain Bacteria; kingdom Bacillati; phylum Actinomycetota; class Actinomycetes; order Pseudonocardiales; family Pseudonocardiaceae; genus Amycolatopsis; species Amycolatopsis sp. A1MSW2902. The sequence continues at coordinate 7,148,835 of NZ_QJPO01000001.1, read as the reverse complement.
CCAACCGACCTGCCGGGGTGGCACCCAACCTCCCGTCCCCGACTGCGCTGGACGGCCAAACCACCGCGCTGGATCGATCCGCCGCCGCGACGCACGACCAGACATCCCCGGCCACGCGCGACTTCGCCCCAGCTCACCCCGCCCCGCCGCACCAGCCGACGCAAACCTTTGCCCCGACCCCTCCCCGCGCGTACGCAGCCCCCGCCCTCACCGGGGGGACGCCCCGTACCCAGCGTAATCGGGTTGTGGCTCTCGCGGGTTACCCACAGCGAATCTGTGGACAACTCGGCGGGTTGTGGATAACTCAGGGCCATCGTGGGGACAACCCGGTGGCCGACCGGATGACGCCGGCGCACGCCGGACGAGGTGAGTGGGCATGACGCTCGAAACGCTGTGGTTCGCGATCGTCGCGTTGTTCTGGCTGGGGTATCTCTTCCTCGAAGGATTCGACTTCGGCGTCGGGATGCTGCTGCCGGTGCTCGGGAAGACGAACACCGAGCGGCGCGTCCTCGTCAACACGATCGGGCCGGTCTGGGACGGCAACGAGGTCTGGCTGATTGTCGCGGCCGGGGCGACCTTCGCGGCGTTCCCGGGCTGGTACGCGTCGCTTTTCTCCGGTGCTTACCTCCCGTTGCTGCTCGTCCTCATCGCGCTCATCGGGCGCGGCGTCGCGTTCGAGTACCGCGGCAAGGTCGACTCCGAACGCTGGCGGCGCGTCTGGGACCGCGTGATCATCATCGGTTCCTGGATCCCTCCGCTGGGCGTCGGGCTGCTGCTCGCGACCACCGTGCTCGGCCTGCCGCTCGACGCACAAGGCAACCGCGTCGGGTCGCCGTTCGAGTCGGTCCGGTGGGACACGCTGCTGGGCGCGGTGGCGATCGTCGGGTTCTCGCTCGTGCACGGCGCGGCGTTCCTTGCCCTGAAAACGACCGGTGACCTGCGGGAACGCGCGCGCACCATCGCGCTGCGCATCCTCCCGGTCGGGCTGCTGCCGTTGGTCGCGTTCCTCGTGGTCGTCCAGGTCCGCGAAGGCAAACTGTGGACGCTCTTCTCGCTGGTGATCGTCGTTCTCGCCGCCGCGGTCGCGTGGCTGCGGCTCTACGTCGACCGCGACGGGCAGGCGTTCGCCGCGCTCGCGGTCGTCATCACGGCCGCCGCGGTGACCTTCTTCGGCGCGCTCTATCCGAACGTCCTGCCGTCCACGCTCGACCCGGCGCACTCGCTGACCATCATGAACAGCGCGGTCAGCCATTACACGCTGACGGTGATGACCTGGGTCGGCGCGTTCGGGGCTCCAGCTGTGCTGATTTATCAAGGCTGGACCTACTGGGTGTTCCGCAAGCGCATCGGCGTCCAGCACATCCCGGCGGTGCACGCACCATGACCGAGCTTCCCGGCCGCGCACCCCTTTCCGCCACCGGGTCCCCCATGGACCCTGTGCGGCCGGGCAAGGGTCCGCTCGGCGCGCTCTCGGCCCTGGGGCCGGCCGCGCGCCGAGCGCTGATCCTGGTCGCGGTGCTGTCGTTCGGGAACGCGGTTTTCCTTGTCGGACAAGCTTTTCTGCTGGCGGATATCCTCGCGGACGTGGTCTCCCGGGGGCTGGGGGAAGGGGGCCGCACCGTCCAGTTGGCTGTCCTGTTCGCGCTCGTCGTGGGCCGCGCGGGCACCAGCTGGGCGGTGCGGGTGGTTTCCGCCCGCGCCGCCGCGACCGCGCAACGCGACCTGCGCGCCCGCGTCGTCGACCACGCGTTGCGCCTCGGCCCGGAATGGCTCGCCCGCCGCGGTCACGGCGAGCTCACGACCCTCGTGACCCGCGGCCTCGACGCACTCGACTCCTACTTCCGCGAGTACCTGCCCGCGCTCGTCACCGCCGCGGTCGTCCCCATCGCGGCAGGCGCGGCGATCCTGTGGACAGATTGGCCTTCGGCGGTGATCATCGCCGCGACGGTCCCGTTGCTGCCGATGTTCGCCGTCCTGGTCGGAAAATTCACCGCCGACCGCGTTTCCGGCGCGACGGACGCGGTGCACCGGATGTCCGGCCTGCTGCTCGAACTGGTGCGGGCGCTGCCAGTGCTCACCGCGTTCCGGCGAGCCGACGCTCAAGCCGAAACCGTCCGGAAACTGTCGGACCGGCATCGTCGCGCCACGCTCAAGACGTTGCGCGTCGCGTTCTCCTCGGCATTCGTGCTCGAACTCGCGGCGACGCTCTCGGTCGCCTTGGTGGCGGTCGTCATCGGCGTTCGGTTGGTGTCGGGATCGCTCCCGCTGGCGATCGGACTCGGCGTGCTGATCCTCGCTCCCGAGTGCTACCAGCCGATTCGCGCGGTCGGCGCGGCATTCCACGCGAGCGAGGACGGCGTGGAAGCGGTCCGCCGGGTGACCGCGGTGCTCGCGGAACCGGTCCCGGCCGAAGGAACGCGGACCGCTCCCTGTGGATCGTTGGTTGTGTCCGACCTAAAAGTCGCCCGACGCGGTGGATTCGCACCCGACGGCGAGAGTTTCTCCGTCCGACGCGGCCAGATCGTGTGGCTGCGCGCGCCGAGCGGTGGCGGAAAATCGACGACGCTCGCGACCCTGCTGGGCTTCGTGCCGTCCTACGACGGGTCGGTGCTGGCCGGAGACGTACCGCTGGCTCAGGCCGACCTCGAACGGTGGCGCGCGGGGATCGCCTGGGTCCCGCAGTCGCCGGTTTTCAGCGCCGGCACTGTGCGGGAAGAACTCGCGGTCGCTGGATCGGACGTCGACGCGATGCTCGGCGAACTCGGCCTGCACGGCCTCGCCGACCGTCCGGTCGACCGGCTTTCCCAAGGACAACGCCAGCGCGTCGCCGTGGCTCGGGCATTGCTTCGCGTTCAGTCGGGCGCGTGGTTGCTCCTGCTGGACGAGCCGACCGCGCACCTGGACGACGTCAACGCGCGTCGGGTCATGGACGCCGTCGAGCGAGCAGTCGGAAACGGTGCGGCGGCGGTCATCGCTGCGCACGAACGTTCAGCCGCAGTCGCTGTTCAGGACTCGGCTCGCGCGGCGGTCGCTGAGTCCACTTCGGACAGTCTTGACGCCCGGCCGCTTCCCTGGCGGATGCTGCTCGACCGACGGCTGTTCTCCGGTGCCCTGCTGGGTGCCTTGGCGCTCTTGGCCGGGATCGCTCTCACCGCGACTTCTGGCTGGTTGATCGCCAAAGCTTCGTTGCAGCCGCCGATTCTGACCTTGACGGTCGCGGTCGTCGGGGTGCGCGCATTCGGGCTCGGCCGGGCCGGACTCCGGTATGTCGAACGGCTCGTGACGCACGACGCCGCCTTCCGGATCGCCGGACGGTTGCGTGTTCGACTGTGGAATGCGTTGGTGCGCTTGGGTCCCGCGCGCAGTCTCGAAGCGGGGGAAAGCCAGCGGCGGTTGGTGACGGACGTCGACACCGTGCGGGATCTGCTGCCGCGAGTCGTGTCGCCGCCGATCGTGGTCGGGCTGGTCGCGGCCGGGGCTGTCGCGGTGCAGACGTTGGTGCTGCCGTCGGCTGGTTTGGTGCTGGCCTTGACTGTGTTGGTCGGCTTGGCGGCACCGGCGGTTGCGCTGCGTTTGGAGCGCCGCGCGACTTCGGCCCTGGCCGCCGGACGACGTGACGTCGCGGCGCGAGTGCTGGTGCTGTTCTCGTCGGCGGCGGAACTGCTCGCCTACGGCCGGGCGGCTTCGCGTCGCCGCGACTTGGCCTTGACGGACACCCGACTGGCCGCCGACACCCGACGGCAGGCCTTCGGCGCAGGCGCGGCGGATGCACTGATCACGCTGGCGACCGGGGCGGCCGCAGTGGTCAGCACGATGCTGGCGGCGGGAGCGGTCGGCCGTGGGGAGCTGGCGGGGGTGATGGCGCCGCTGCTGGCGTTGGTGCCGTTGGCGCTGGCCGAGGTATTGGCACTGTTGCCGCAGGCGGCGGTGCATTGGGACACCCTGCGAGCGGCTCGGATTCGGCTCGGCGCGGTGGTCGGCGAGTCGGAGGTTGGGCATTCGCAGGGTGCGGCTGGTTTTGCCGGGGGTGCGTGCGAAGCGGATGGCCGAGCGCGCGTTGCGGATGGTTCCGCTGGGGACATCCACGAAGTAGCAGGTCGCGCGGGGGCAGGGCGTTCGCGGGGTGCGGCTGGTTTTGCCGGGGGCGCGTGCGACGCAGACGCCCGAGCGCGTGCTGCGGTTGGTTCCGCTGGGGGTATCCACGAAGTAGCAGGTCGCGTGGGAGCGGGGCGTTCGCGGGGTGCGGCTGGTCCCGCCGGGGACGTTGACGAAGAAGCCCGTCGTGCTGAACCGGCGGGTTCCGTTGTCGCTCAGGCCGTTGACGAGCCGGACTTGGAGCGTGCAGCTGCGGTTCGGTTGCGGGGTGCCGAGCTGGGGTGGCCTGGCGGCGAGGCGGTGCTGAAGGACGTCGAGTTGAGCGTGCCGGCCGGGGCTTATGTGGCGGTCGTCGGGCCGAGTGGGGCTGGGAAGTCGACGTTGGTGGCGGCCTTGCTGGGGTTCCTCGAGCCTCGTCGCGGCGAGGTCGTGGTGCCGGCGAAGGTGGCTTGGGCACCGCAGGAGCCGATGCTCGTCTCGACCACTGTGGCGGAGAATTTGCGGCTCGCTGATCCGTTGGCGGAGACGTCCGATTTGCGGCGCGCGCTGGATCAGGCGCAGTTGCCGGAGCTGGATTTGGCGACGGTGCTCGACAGCGCCGGGGCCGGGTTGTCTGGCGGGCAGGCGCAGCGGGTCGCGTTGGCGCGGGCGTTGCTGGCGGCTCCGTCGGCGGAGTTGGTGTTGCTTGACGAGCCGACGTCGCATCTCGACGAGCCGACGGCGCGGGCGTTGCGGGCGACGTTGCGTACAGAGCTTGCTGGACGGACGGTCGTGCACGTAACGCACAATGCGGATGAAGAGCTGCAAGCGGACATCGTTTTCGAGGTCCGGGACGGGCGCGTCGTGCGGCGGGCGTTGCCGCGGGTGGCGGCGTGACGGAGGGTTGTTGGTGACGGTCACGATTTCGGGTCTGGAGCAGGGCTCCGCGCTAAGGTCGGAGTTGCTTATGGACCCGACACTCGCCGCGCGCGCCCTATCCGCGGCTACGGAGATCACCAGCACCGCGCTGTCCGGGGACGACCCGGAGGGGGTGCTGGAAACAGTCGTGGCCAGAGCCGTCGAGCTGGCGGACGCGGACCTCGGGCTGGCGATGGTCAGCGCCGATGACGGGCGCGTCGTGGTCGAGGCGGCGTATGGAGTCGACGGCTTTCTCGCCGAGGTGCAGACGGGCGACGGTGACGGCGGGCCGGTCGGGGACCTGCGCGGGCTGACCCTCGGGACGGATTCCGCGGCGGGTCAGGTCGCGCGCGGCAGCGAGCCGATCGCGGCGGAGGACTTCATCGTCGACCCGCGCACTGCCCCGTATGTGCCGGACGAACTGCGCGGGTACGGACCGTTCGCGGCCGCGCCGTTCGGCTCCGGCGGGCGGGTGCTTGGTGCGCTCACGGTGTACCGACGACAAGGTCGCGAGCCGTTTTCCGCGGGCACGGTCGAGATGCTCGCGGCGTTCGCGGCGCAGGCCGGGGTGGTGCTCGCGCTGGCGGAGGGCGCGAACGCGCGGCATCGCGTCACCCTCTACCAAGAGCGCGAACGCATTGCCCGCGAGCTGCACGACGTGATCGTGCAACGGCTCTACGGCACCGGCATGCAACTGGATCGAGTCCGCCGCAACATGCGCAAACGCTTCGCGCAGGCCGACGGGGCCCGGCTGTCCGACGCGATCGACCAGCTGGACCAGACCATCGAGGAAATCCGCGGCACCGTGCGCGCCCTGCGCTCGCCGGAGCCACGGCACGACCCCGGGACCCCGACCGACCTCGCCGAATCCGCGCGCGGCGAAGTGCGCATCGCCGGCGAGTTGCTCGGGTATCCGCCGACCCTGGAGCTGTCCGGCGAGTTCGCCGACATCCCCGCCGAGCGGGCCGACCACATCCGTGCCGCACTGCGCGAGGCGCTGTCCAATGTGGTCCGACACTCCGGTGCGAGCGAAACCCGCGTGACGTTGACCCGCGACGCGGAGGGTGTGAAGCTTCGCGTGCGGGACAACGGATCCGGGGTGCCGCAAGGGGTCGCGACCCGGGGGCTGCGGCATCTCGCCGAGCGTGCTGATGCTGCTGGTGGCCGGTTTTTCCTCAATTCTTCGCCGAGTTTGGGGACGCTGGTCGCGTTTGACCTGCCGCTTGAGTGAGTGGTTCGGTGGTTGGGTTGTTGCGCAGGGTTCAGTAAGCCCAGCGGAGCGACGGCAGCCGCAGTGTGGCGATGGGGAGCTGCGGCTGGCGACGAGAATCGCAGTGCAGCGACGGCAAACCGCGGCGCAGCGACGACAGCCGCAGGGCGACGACAGCCGCGCGGCGACGGCAGCCGCAGCGTGACGACGGCAACCGCGGCGGAGCGATGACAACCGCAGCGGCGGCCACGACTGCTCGGCGCAGCGCCGAACAACCGCAGCGCGGCGACGACAACCGCGGCGCAGCGCCGAACAACCGCTGTGCGGTCACGAACAACGGCAGCGCGGGGACGAGAACCGCAGTGCGGCGACGACTACTGTGGCGCAGCGACGAACAACCGCAGCGCGGCGATCGACGCTGAAGCAGCCATGCCGCAACGTCGACACCGCACGCGCGACCGCGCTCCTTGCAGCTGTGACCGGACGCCCGCCGCGTAGCCACCGCGTACCCACCACGGAGCCATCACGCTGCGACTCCACCGCACGGCAACTCCACCGCACCGGCGACAGTTCGCGTTGCGCCGACCGCCGTGACAGGATTGCCTTGTCCGCCAAGGCAATAAGGCAATAACCCGTCCAGCATCGAGTCCTGAGTGGACTCCGAAGCGGCAGTTACCGCGCCGCGCGCGCACGTCGCGGTAACCACATCGCATCGAGCTGACATCGCATCGGACTCGGCAGGGGCAGCCACACAGCACGGCGTAGCTCTGCACTGTGTCGTCGACCCCGCGTCGCGGCGACCTAGCGCAGTACCGAAACGCCACCTCGACCTAGCACTGTTTCAAGCCAGCCACCTAGAATCCGCCGCCTCGGATCGCAGGAAACGCGCTGTGTCTGCGTTGTCTGAATCGCGTTTGTCCTGAATCGTCGCGGCATACACGCCGCATCGACCTCGCGCCGTTGTGAACCCACCGCTGTGAACACACCGCGCATCAAGAGATTCAGCCTTCACGAGTCATCGAACACACTCCTTCCTCGAATTCGCTCTGCCACCGAGCCGTTCCCCATGGTAGCGAAGAATCGAACATCCATTCGGCACTCAATTGGGTGAACCACTCCCTGGAAGTCGGCTACCCACAGCTCTGTCTTGGACGCCGAGAACCCCGTCCGCAGCAACGTGGGCGGGGTTTGGGCGCGGAATCAGCAGGAGTGAGTCGCGGTTAGCGAAGAAAGCGCGAATGTCGCCGGCGAGGAGGGCGGGGCGTTCCATCGCCGCGAAGTGACCGCCTTCCTCGAAGCGGCTCCAGTGCACGATGTTGGTGTTGTCGCGTTCGGCGAAGGTCTTGATGGTCTGGAAGTCGTCCTTGAACACCGCCACGCCGGTGCGCGCGTCGCTCACCCGCGTCTCGGCCTGTGCGCGGGCGTTCTCCAGGTAGCTGCGGCTCATCCCGGAAGCGGCGTTGGCGAACCAGTTCACGCTCGCCTCCAGCAGGATCGTTTCCAGCGGCACCAGCGAAGTCCCGTTGCCGAAGGAGTTGAACAGCTCGCTGTAGGCGAGTAATCCGATCGGGGAGTCACTGAGGCCAACGGAAACCGTCTGGGGGCGCGACGCGTTCATCGTGTTGTAGCCACCGACTGAGTGAAACCATTGCATGTGCGCCAGGCCGGCGTGATCGGCCGGTTCGAGGCGTTCGAATTCCGCCGGGTCGCCGGACGGGAACGAGAACAGCTGCAGGACGTGCAGGCCGAGGAAACCGTCCGGGTTCAGCACGCCGAGCTCCCTGGCGACCATCGCGCCGTTGTCCGAGCCGTGGATTCCGTAGCTCTCGTACCCGAGGCCGCGCATCAAGCGGTCGTACGCGGCGGCGACGCGGGCGACTGTCCAGCCCGCTTCGGCGACGGGCTGGGAGAAGCCGTAGCCGGGTGCGTCGGGGATGACGAGGTCGAAGGCGTCCTCGGCGCGGCCGCCGTGCGCGACCGGGTCGACGAGGCGGTCGATCAGGTCGAGGTAGTCGACCGACGAGCCAGGGTAGGTGTGCGCGAGCAGGAGCGGCGTCGCGCCGGGATGGGCGGAGCGGACGTGGATGAAGTGGAACGTCTGGCCGTCGATCTCGGTGGTGAAGTGCGGGAATGAGTTGATCCGCGCTTCGGCGGCGCGCCAGTCGAAGCTCCGCCACGCCTCGAGCGCCGTCCGCAGGTAGGCGTTCGGGGTGCCAGCGTCCCAGTCGTCGGTCGGCGACGGCTGCGGCAGGCGCGTGCGGGCGAGGCGGTCGTGCAGGTCCGCGAGTTCGGCGTCGGTGACCTCGACGGTGAAGGGGCGGAGGGTGAGGGAGGCGGTTGCGTTCGTCATGAGAAGAACACTAGGAGGCTATTAGGTAGGATCAGTTCCTAATAGAATAAGGAGTTTCGATGGCCGATCCGACGGCGCGGTTGCTGGCGCTTCTCGCTCTCCTTCAGACGGCCGCTGGGCGGAGCGGCCGGGAACTGTCGGAGCGCCTGGGCGTCTCGGCCCGCACGATCCGGCACGACGTCGAACGGCTGCGTGACCTGGGTTATCCCGTCGAGGCGACGCGCGGGAACGTCGGCGGCTACCGGCTGGGTTCGGGCGGGAAGCTGCCGCCGCTCCTGCTGGACGACGAGGAGGCGGTGGCGGTCACGGTCGGGCTGCGGGCGGCGGCGGGTATCTCCGGGATCGAGGAGGCCGGCACGCGGGCGCTCGCGAAGCTCGAACAGGTCCTGCCGTCGAGGCTGCGTCCGACGGTCGACGCCCTGCGCTCGACAATCGACCGAGGTCCGGAGAACACCGGCACCGACGCGCCCGATCCGGAGGTCGACGGCACCGTGCTGCAGGAGGTCGCGCGGGCGATCCGGCACGTCGAGTGGCTCCGGTTCGACTACGCGGACGAGCTGCGGCTGGTTGAGCCGTACCGGTTGCTCAGCTGGCAACGACGGTGGTACCTGGTCGCGCGCGACCCGCAGGACGGCAGCTGGGCGACCTACCGCGTCGACCTGATGCAGCCGCGGATGCCGACCCGCCGCCGGTTCGAGCCGAATCCCTTGCCGGGCGGGGATTACACCGCCTTCGCGATGCGCACGATCGCGGCGAGCGGGTGGATCGTGCACGCGCGGCTGCGCATCGACGCCCCGGCGGACGAGGTGCTGGCGCGGATCAATCCGACGGTCGGCGTCGTCGAACCCCTTGACGAGCACCAATGCGTACTCGTCACCGGCGCGGACAGTTTGGACACTGTGGCTGTCTACATTGGAATGCTGATGATGGACTTCACCGTCGAATCGCCGCCGGAGCTGATCCCGCGGCTGCGGCTGCTGTCCGAACGCTACGGTCGCGCCGTCGCGGGCAGCTGATTCACTTGCCGCGCCGGGCAATCCACGCCGCAGCCTGGGTGCGGCGCTGCATGCCGAGCTTCGCCAGCACGGACGTCACGTAGTTCTTCACCGTTTTCTCGGCGAGGAAAAGCCGTTCGGCGATCTCGCGGTTCGACAGCCCCTGCCCGATCAGCTCCAGGACGTCGCGCTCGCGGTCGGTGAGGGCGGCCAGCTCGTCGGTCGGCGGATGACGCAGCTTGTCGAGCACGCGAGCGGTGCTGACCGGGTCGAGCAGCGACCGTCCGGCGGCGACCTCGCGGACCGCGTTCACCACGTCCTGGCCGCGCACCTGCTTGAGCAGATAGCCCGAAGCACCCGCCATGATCGCGCCGACCATAGCTTCCTCGTCGTCGAACGCGGTGAGCATGAGGCAGGCCGGCGGATTCGGCTTGGACCGCAGTTCGCGGCAGAGCGTGATGCCGTCGCCGTCCCCGAGCCGAACATCGACGACCGCGACATCCGGCTCGACGTGCATGGCCACCGCGAGCGCCTCTTCGACGCTCCCGGCCTCCGCGACCACTTCCAGGTCGGCCTCGTCGCTGAGCAGGTCGCGCAGGCCCCGCCGGACGAGTTCATGGTCGTCTACGAGCAGCACCTGGATCGGCATATCTCCAGGTTACGGGCCGTGAGGCGGTTCGTCTGCCGGTGGTGCCGCACGACACCAGGAGTTACCGCTCGCAGGCCACGCCGTCGCCGTCGCGGTCCAGTCCGGAACGGTAGCCCGGTTCGCCGACGTGAAGCGGCGCGGCGCCAGCGGCTTTCGCGGCCGCGCAGTTCTTGTAATACACATGCTCAGGTTCCGGCGTGTCCTCGACCGGCGGCGGGGCGGCTTGTTCAGACGTGCGCGGCGCAGGCGGGGGAGCGGGCGTTTCCTTCTGCGGCGTCGGCGTTGGTGTCGGCACCGGCGTCGGCGCGGTGATCACGCCTTTGCAAGGTTCCGCCCACAATCCGGTCGCAGCTTGCTGGGCCGCGTTCGCCGCGGTGCGCAGCGAATCGGAGACGACATTGCCGGACAGCCGGGCATATCCGGCGGAAAGCGCCGCGGTCGCGTAGTCGGTGCCGTCGCTCAAGGCCAACGCGACGCCGTCAGTGGTGTCCGTGGTGATCTTCACCGCCGCGCTGGCGAGCTTGTTGCTGGCCCAAACCGCCGTTTCACTTGCATAGCAATTGGTTCCGGTCGCCACTTCGAGACCGAGGATGCGCACGGTGCGATGGCTGCCGTCGGAACCGGCCAGTTCGATGTTGGCGGCGTCGGTGATTTTGTCCACGGTGTAGGTCACCGGTACGGGGGTGGCTGATGTGGTCGGCGGCGGGGCGACCGGTGCGGCGACCGGCTCCGGCGTCGGTGCCTGCTTTCCGAAAACCGCGCCCAGAATGAAAAGAACCGCGAAGACGCTGAGGACGACCGTGAGCCAGGTCGGGAGTTTCAGCTTGGGACGCGACGGCGGCGCGGGCGTGGAGTGCATTCGGAATTCCTCTTCCTGAGGCGGGTGCCGAATGGTGTTCGCGCAAACGGCAGCAAGTGTTACGCGACCGGCAGCAAGGGCTAAGAAGAAGTCACGGATCCGTCACAAAGACAGTGTCTGACCTCCCGCTTGTGACGATTCGCCGACTTCTCACGATGGTTAGGGGAACTGTCCAGGAGAAAGCGCATCCACGATGGCCGAGCTGATCGAACGACTGTCCCTGTCTTCAACCGGGCAGGTACCCGCGAGCGGCACGGAATTCACCGCGCTCGACGTGAAGACGACCGGACTGCACACCGGCCGCGTCCTGGAGGTCGCCGCTATCCGGTTCCGCGGGGACGGGACGTTCCTCGGCGAGTTCGCGACGGTCGTCGCCGCGGACGCGAACCGGCGCAACCCGCACCGCATCACCGCGGCGGAACTGGCTGACGCGCCGGCCTTGGGAGACATCCTCAGCCAGGTGTTCGCCCTGTGCCGGGGCGCGGTCGTCGTGGCCCACGACCTGTCCTCGGTGGAAGGACTTCTTGCCGAGATCAGCCAGTTGGGCGTCCGCCTGCCGCGGCTGCCGGGGATCTCGCTCAAGGACACCGCGCAGGCGGTCTTGCCACTGCCTAACTACCGGCTCGCCACCATCGCCCGCGCCTTCGGCATCGAGGACTTCCCCGGGTACCTCGCCGAACCGGCCGCCCGGGCGTGCGCGCAGGCGATGATCGCGCTCGTCGGCACGCACGGGTTGCGGTTCGCGCAGCCGGTGCGTTTTCCGGAGCTGCCGCGGTACGCGTCCCAAGCGGCAGCCATACGCCGGTCTGCGGCCGGTGCGGAGAAGGGCTGGATGGCCGAGGCAGTGGACCGGGTTCCCGCGGCGGCCGGCGGACCGGTCGCGCAGGCTTACCTCGACCTGCTCGCCGAAGCGGTCGGCGACCAATTCCTGACCGACGAGGAGGTCTGGGCGCTCGCCGATCTCGCGGCCGAAGCCGGGATGGCCGAGGCGGAGGTGCAGCGGATCCACACCGGCTTCGTCGCCGAACTGCGCCGGGTCGCGGAGGCCGACGGGGTGGTGACTTCCGTCGAGTACCGCGAACTGCGTCAGGTCGCGGACGCGCTCGGAGCGCTGGAAGTGGTCGTGGACCTCAGGACCACCGCTACCGGCGACAAGCCGACGAGGGTGCTGGTGCTCGGGACGACGGCGGACGCGGACCAGTTGCGCGCGCGGGTGCTGTCGGAAGGGTTCCAGCTCGCGAAGAACCTGACGGGCTCGGTCACGCACCTGGCGTACGACTCGGGGGTGCGCGAGTCCGAACCGCGGCTTTCCCGGGCGCTCGAACTCGGCGCGCACGTCTTGCGGCTGGACGAGGCCGCGGTGCTGTGGGGCTTCGTTCCGGCCCCGCAGCCGAGGCATGAGAAAGCGCCCTCCAGCCGGGTCGGGACGATCGGGCAGGTGCTGATGGGGATCGGGCTGATCCTGATGGTCATCACGGTGGTCGCGATGTTCGACGGCGCGGGGATGGGCCTGGGGATCGTGCTGGCCGTGCTCGCGGTCGGTGCGCTGGTCGGCGGCTGGTATCTCGACGAGACGAAGCGGGTCGTGGCCGGGTCACCGGGCTAGCGGAGGGAACCTCTTCTCGTTCCGGTCCACCTTCGCGTTCGCCGCCTCCAGCAGGTCGATCCCCAGTACGTCCGCCAGCCGGACCAGGTACAGCATTACGTCGGCGATTTCGTCCTGGACGTTGAACTCCTGGGCCGGGTCCGCGCGCCAGTTCGCGGCTTCCTCCGGGGTCAGCCACTGGAACAGGGCGATCAGCTCGCCTACTTCGCCGGACAGGGCCATCGTCAGGTTTTTCGGGGTGTGGAACGGTTCCCAGTCCCGGGCGGCGGCGAAGTCGCGGAGGCGCTGGGTGAGGTCTTCTAGGGTCACCGGACCTGATTATCACGCGCGGTGCTCACCTGGGGTGTCCGGGTTGGGCCGAAAAGAGTACGCCGTTGGCCCACACGCCGGTTACGGGCCATACGGCAGACTGTTCGCGTGAGCGTCCCCGACCCGGTCGAGTACACCGCCAAAATCGGTGCGGTTCTCGATACTGTGCGGCGGCTGCTCGACTCCGGCAGCCGCGCTGATCTCGCGCCGCTCGCTCGGCGGGCGGTGGACGACATCGTGGGCATGCTCGAGCAGCACGGTGCGCTCGCGGCGGACCTCGAGGTGCGGCTTGACCAGGCGGTCGCCCTGTACGCGCGGGCTTGTGCGGCTCGGCCGCCGGATCCGGAGCAGCTCGCGGACTGGGTGCTCGAGGCGGCGTTCAGCGGGCGGGCGGTCGCGGTGGCGGATTTCGCGGCGGCGCTCGGGGACGCCGGGCTCGCCCGGATGAGGTCCATTGTGGACGAAGTGCTGCGCGGGAAGCAGGCCGAAAAGCGCGAGATCGCCGAGCGGCTGCAAGAGGAAATCGCCGAGGCGAGCGGGGACGTGGACGGGCTGGTCGCCATTCTCGCGGCCAAACCGCCGCGGGTGGACGTCAGTCTCAAGATCGTCCGCGTGTTGCGGGCGGCTGGGCGGCACAGCGAGGCGATCGCTTACGCGGCGCGGGTGTTGACTCCGCAGCGGAAGGAAACACCGCGGCAGAAAGAGGTGCCGCGGCAGAAAGAGGTGCCGCAGAATGAAGAAGAGTCCATTCCGGAATACCGCGAACGGATCGAGCAGCTGATCGCGCAGAAAGAAGCCGGCGCGTACCGGGAAGCGGCGCAGTGCCTCAAAAAACTGCGCACCCTCCACAAGCAAGCGGGGACGGCGGAGGAGTTCACCGGCTACGTCGCCGAGCTGGTGAACGTCCACCGCCGCAAGACCCGGTTGCTCGCGGAGATCCGGTCGGCCCGGATCGCGCTGCCGAAGGGCTAGATTTCGGCCAAGGCGGCGCGGTAGGCGTCGAGGTCGTAGTCGAGCTGGTCCTCTTCCTCGGTTTCGGTCAACTGTCCTTCGAGGACAGTCACCAAGCGGTCGAGGACGTCGGCGCGGGAAAGGTCCTGCTGCAGCAGGTTCTGCGCGGCGGTCCACACCTCGGCGGGCTCGTCGTCCCACAGCTGGTCCACAATGGACGTCTCAAGCGCGAGGCGCAGGCCGTCCGCGCCGTCGAATTCCTCCGCGGCCAGCGATTCGTGGTACTCCGGGTGCGCGCCGATCACCAGCAGCCTGCGCTGTTCCGGGTCGCCGGGGTCGAGGTCGGTCAGTTCCTCGTCACCGATCACTGTGGACAGTTCGGGCACCGCGAACCGGCGGCGGGCCACCACTTCCAGTGCCTCGTCGGCGGATTCGGTGCCGTCGAGGTAGTCGCTGAAGTCCTCGTCCTCGTCGTCGTCCGAGAGGTACTCGCCGAGATACTCGGTGACCTCTTCCAGCAGCGCGGCCGTGGCGACTTCGGACAGTCCGGCGCGCGCCGCGGCCCAGCCCGCCCAGGACAGCACGACCGGTGCGACGGCGTCCTCGTCTTCCAGTTCGTATTCGCCGTCCAGCAAGGATTCGAGGAACCGTGCCAGCTTCTCCGGACCGACGCGCAGCGGGTTCGCCGGTTCGGTGCGGCAGCCGTGGTCGACCAGCAGATTGGCGATTTCGCGGGCGGCGTCGGCGTCCGGCAGGTTCGTGTCGGCGAGGAACTGGGAGACCGCTTCGTCGCGCTGCGCGGCAGTCCATTCGGCGACCGGCGGAACCTCGGTCGGCTCCGGCAGCGAACGCGCCCAGGTCAGCGCGATGGCGTGGAATCGCGTGTAGTCCTCGCCGACGTCCGGCTCGTCCAGCGCGTCGGTGGCCGCGATCCCGGACACCAGCAGCCGGTGCGCGTCGGCGGGCTCGATTTTCTCCAGTACGACCAGTTCGCCGTCTTCCTCGACCTGCGAGCGCATTTCGGCGAGCACCTCGTGCGGCTCCTCGATGACCACCAGGTCGCGCACCCGGCCGCCCTCGGTGAAGTCCAGCAGCGCCAGCAAACCGAGCGAGTGGTCGCCGCGGGAAAAGACGCACAGCAGCGACGATTCGTCGCCGTAGACGTCCCCGGTGCGCCAGCATTCGCCGACGCTGACCTGTCCGACCTCGGCGGCCCACTCCGGCTCCGGGATGCCCCGGCCGAGCACGACGCCGAGCGCCTCGGCCGCCGCCGAACGCTCCTCTTCGGACTCGGCCAGCACCTTCAGCGCGGCCAGCAGCGCCGCCGCGCCGGGCGTGATCTTGCGCTGGGCGAAGGCGATCAGCTCAAGTCCCAGCTGCGATTCCGGTTCGTCCTCCACGACGACGTCCCGCCACTGCCCGACGACCTCGGAACCCAGCAGTTCGATGTCGAACGGACCGGGCTCGGCCGCGACCGCGGAGAAGTCCCGCAGCACGTCCTTGAACAGACCGTTGACGCTGGGGGCGGTGGGTAGGGAACTCTTCTTGCGCGCGCGGCTCACCGGACTCATGCCGCACATCTTGCCTGGACCCGAAGCTCAGGCCTCAGCTGGTCGGCTCCGCCGTGCCGCGTGCCTTCACTCGCCGTTCGCGCAGCGCGTCGTCGAAGTCGACGACGAACGCCCCGGCGGCCATCGCGACCAGCAGCGTCAATCCCAATACCGCGCCGACCCAGGTCAGGACGATAGTCAACATCGTGGCCTCCTCCGCAGGTCAACTGCTCTCGTCCTGCTGCTCTCAGGGTCGCTTGCGGACGGGTGCGCTGGTATCGGCCAAGTGGTTACGAAGACGCTGGCCGATCGGTCAATTACTCCGGCCGCTGTGCAACACGAGACCGGAGAGACGCGTGTGGGTGACCCTCAGAGCTTCCGCAGTCGAACACGGTTGATGGCGTGGTCGGCGTCCTTGCGGAGTACGAGAGTCGCGCGTGGACGCGTCGGCTTGATGTTCTCCATCAGGTTCGGCTCGTTGATGGTGCGCCACAGGTGCCGCGCTTCTTCGCGGGCCTCGTCGTCGGGCAGTCCGGCGAAGTGGTGGAAGTGCGAGGCGGGATCGGCGAACGCGGTGTGCCGCAGCTTCAGGAATCGCTCGACGTACCAGTGCTCGATGTCGTCGATGTGCGCGTCGACGTAAATCGAGAAGTCGAACAGATCCGAGACCGTCAGGCTCGGACCGGGCTGCAGGACGTTCAGTCCCTCGATGATGAGGATGTCCGGCCGCTCCACGACCTGTTCCTGGTCCGGGAGGATGTCGTAGGCCAGGTGCGAGTACACCGGCGCGGACACCCGCTCGGCCCCGGACTTCACCTCGGTGACGAACCGCAGCAGCGCGCGCCGGTCGTAGCTTTCCGGGAAACCCTTGCGGTGCATGATCCCGCGCCGGGTCAGCTCGGAGCGGGAGTAGAGGAACCCGTCGGTCGTCACGAGGTCGACGCGCGGGTGGTCGGGCCAGCGGGCGAGCAGGGTGCGCAGGATCCGGGCGGTGGTCGATTTGCCGACCGCGACGCTGCCCGCGATGCCGATCACGAACGGAGCCTTGGTGTTGCGACAGTCCTCGCCGAGGAACGTCGTGGTGGCCTCGTACAGCTGTTGCCGGGCCTTCACCTGGAGGTTGATCAGCCGCGAAAGCGGCAGGTACACGTCGGCGACCTCGGCGAGATCGATTTGTTCCCCGAGCCCGCGGAGCCGGACCAGCTCGTCCGCGGTCAGCGGCAGCGGAGTGGAGCTGCGCAGCTCCCGCCACTGTTCCCGATGCAGCTCTACATAAGGGCTGAGTTCACGGACCCGTGTGGGCATCGCACACTCCTCGGCCGTCGCCTGCGCTGGCTCCGTCTGCGCTACTTCCGTAACGCCGTATCAACGGTAGGGCTTACCGCGCGTGAACGCGCTGTGATGTGATGCACGCACCCCTGACCGGGGCGGGAATTCGATCACCGAAGGTGACCGTTTGCCCCGAAAACTTCCTGCCACGCGGCGGCGACCTGCCGGGCGCACGCGGCCGGGGCCACGCCGCCGACGCCGGTGCCGAGACCGGGCATCGCGATCGTCCGCACGGCCGAGGAGACCGGGCCGGAGTCCAGCTGTCCGCGCTGCCATTGCAGGAACACCGCGCGTGCCGCGAGATACGGGTGGACGGTGTCGGCGGGCAGCCGTTCGCCGGGTTCGCGCATCGTCGGCGCGCTGATCAGCCACGCCGGTTCGGATTCGCCGGTCGGGACGATCACCGACTCGCCGATCGGCAGCTCACCGCCGTAAGAAGCCAGTACCGCGCTGCGCACGCTTTGCTCGATGCCGGGGAACGCCCGCGAGTAGACGGCGTCGATCCCGCCGCGCATCCAGCCGTAGGAGTTGGCCGGGCTGACCACCGCCTGTGCGGAGATGTCGAGCACCGAACCGCGGTGCACCCGGACGGAGCCGCCGAAGTCCGCCACGGCGGAGGTCCACGCCGCGGCCAGCGGTTCATCGACGGCGCACAGCACCAATTCCGGCGTTCGGGGGGAACCCGGCAAACCGGCTTCCCCGTGCCCGGCGTGTGTGCCTGAGTCGGCGGTCACCCTTCCAGCATGGCAAAAAACGCCACCCGGCGTAACCGGTTTAGCCACCGGCTGTCCGAGTGAAAAGCGCCACGCCCGCGGTCGCTAGCCTGACCGTCGTGTTGCGGATCGCGTATTTCGGCCCTCAGGGCACGTTCACCGAGCAGGCCGCCCGCGCGCTCGCGCCGGGCGAGGACCTGACCCCCTACGAGACCGTCCGGCTGGCGTTGCAGGCCGTCCGCGACGGAGCCGCGGACGCCGCGTGCGTGCCCATCGAGAATTCCGTCGAGGGCGTGGTGCCCGCGACGCTCGACGGGCTCAGCGACGGGGACCCGCTCGTCGCCACGGCCGAGACGATCCTGCCGATTCACTTCAGCGTGCTCAAACGGCCGGGCAGCGGCGAAATCCGCACCGTCGCGAGCCATCCGCACGCGCTCGCGCAGGTGCGCGCATGGCTGGAAACGAATCTGCCGGACGCCACCCCGGTCGCCTCGTCATCCACCGCGGCGGCGGCCGTCGGCGTGGTCGAGGGCGATTTCGACGCGGCGGTGTCCGCGCCGGTCGCGATCGAGCACTACCCGCTGGAGGAGCTGGCGACCGGCGTCGCCGACGTCCGCGACGCGCAGACCCGGTTCCTGATGGTGCGCCGCCCGGGCGAACTGCCCGCGCCCACCGGTGCCGACCGCACGTCGATCGTCGCGGCGGCGGTCAACCGCACCGGGACGCTGTCCGATTTGCTGGTCGAACTGGCCGGCCGCGGGATCAACCTGACCCGGATCGACGCCCGGCCGACGCGCAACAACTTCGGCGAGTACCGGTTCTTCATCGACTTCGAGGGCCACGTCGCCGAACCCCGGATCATCGACGCGATGACCGCCCTGCGCCGCCGTTGCCACCTGCGCTTCCTCGGTTCGCACCCGCGGGCCGACGAGGTCGCGGCCACCATCGAAGAGGGCGCGGGGAACCAGGATTTCCTCGACGCGCAGGCGTGGGTCGACGCGGTTTTGAAGGGAGAGGGCGCATGAGGTTGCTGCTGGTCCGGCATGGGCAGACCGAGGGCAATGTTCGCCGGGCGCTGGACACCGCGTTGCCTGGTCCGCCGCTCACCGAACTCGGCCGTGAGCAGGCCGCAGCGCTCGCCGAACAGCTGAAAGACGAGCCGATCGTGGCGGTGTACGCGTCGGAAGCGGTGCGTGCGCAGCAGACCGCGGCGCCGCTGGCCGAGGCGTTCGGGTTCGACGTGCAGGTGATCGAGGGCGTCAAGGAGGTCGACGCCGGAGACCTCGAGGGCAACACCGACCTGGACTCGATCGGCGTCTACCTGCGGGTGGTGAAGGCCTGGACGCAAGGCGACCTCGAGGTCCCGATCCCCGGCGGCGAGACCGGTACGCAGGTGCGCGACCGGATGCTCGGCGCGGCGAACGAACTGCGGGCCAAGCACGAGGAAACGTCGCCGGACGGGGTGGTCGTGCTGGTCAGCCACGGCGGCGCGATCCGGCTCGCCGGCGAATGGCTGGCCTCGAACGTGCTCGCGGAGCTGGCGAACGAGGCCCTGATCCCGAACACGAAGTTCGTCGAGCTGGAAGCCCGCGACCACGGATGGGAGTGCCTCCGCTGGGTCGATACCCGCCTTTCGTGAGCGGTCGGTCACTCGTGCGGGGAAACGCTGAGTGAAGCCGGGCCCGGTGGGGAACTCACCGGATGCGGAGCAACCCCGTCCGGACCTGGCACGTCCTCCGGATGAAGGTTTCACTCAGTTAGGCGTTCACCAGCACAGCGAGGCGAGTGAGATGGCAAACACGAAGAAACCGTGGATTTCCCTGGTCTTCCTGTCCGCAGTGGGCGCGTCGGGGGCGCTGCTGCTTTCCGCGTGCGGCCAGGGCGCACCCGCCGCGAGCGGCCCGGCGAGTTCGGACACCCCGTCGAGCAGCCCGATGTCGTCGGCTTCGTCCGCCGCGTCGTCCGCTCCGTCTTCCGCGTCGTCGTCCGCCCCCAGCGGCGGCACGGCGCCGGCCGAGAAACCACCCGCTGACAACGGCCTGTGCAAGGCCGGCGACGTGTCCCTGTCGCTGGGCGGCGGCGACGCCGGCGCCGGCTCGGAGTACCGGCCGCTGCTGATCAAGAACACCAGCAGCACGCCGTGCACCATCCAGGGCTTCCCGGGCGTGTCCTACGTCGGCGGCGCAAACGGCACCCAGATCGGCCAGGCCGCCGAGCGCGACGGCACCAAGGGCGCGCCGGTGAAGCTGGCTCCCGGCCAGACCGCCGCGGCCGACCTGCAGTTCGCGCAGGTGCGCAACTTCGACCCGGGCGTCTGCAAGCCGACGCCGGTCAAGGGTCTGCGCGTGTACCTGCCGCAGGAGACCGCGTCGAAGTTCGTGCCGCTCGACGGCCTCGGCTGCGCGGGCACGAACATCCCGGGCAAGCAGCTCGGCGTGAAGACCGTGCACAAGGCCTGACCGGTCGCTCTGCGCGTGGGGTCAGCCCCGCGCGCAGAGTTGTTCCGCCTGGACGACGGCGGCCTGCCCGTCGCGGTTGTCGAAGCGGCTGCTGAGCACCATCTTGTTCACCGCGTCGAGGGCTTTGGCCAGCGGCTGGTAGTTGCCGTCGAAGGTCGCCGCCGCTTTGGCCAGCTCCGCCGCGCCGGTGACGCGGTGCACCGAGTCGTCGGACATCCGGGTGAATTGGGCCGCGTCGACGCCGCCGGTGGTGTCCGGGATGTGCCCGACGCGAGCGAACGCGGCGCAGGCTGCCGCGGCGTCGACATTCGCTCCGGCACGCTGGCCGGACAGCCCCCACAGCAGCCCGAGCACGCATCCGCCGAGCACGAATCCGGCGACCGCGGCGATGACGAGCGGCCGGCGGGAGGCGGGCGGCGGCGATTCGAGTTCGGTGTCGCGGTCGTCGTCCGGCAGCGGCGGGGTGTCGAGTGCAGTCATCGCATACCTCCGGCGGCCGGGGTGAGGTGCTATTCCAGCACCAAACCCGCGCCGGATCACTGCTGCGAACGGACTCCGTCGCCGGTCGAGGCCGTTTTGTCATCGAGCGGGTGCCCGCGCAGCGCGAACAGTGCATAGCCGGTCACGAACAGCAGCAGAAGGCCGGACGCGGCGAAGGTGTCGCCCGCCGAACCGAGCAGTTTCGTGAGCAATCCGCCGAGCAGCGCGCCGAGCGGGATCGCGCCCCAGACGACGGTGCGCCAGACCCCGAGGACGCGCCCGAGCAGTTCGCCCGGGACCAGCGTGTGGCGTGCGGTCGCGAGCACGACGTTCACCGCCACCACTGCCGCCGCGAACACGCCGAACAGCACCGCGGACACCACCGGCTGCCGCACCAGGCCCATCCCGCCGAAGCCGAGCGCGCAGAACAACACCCCGCCGACCAGGACCGTCCGCCGTCCGATGCGCCGGACCAGCCGCGGCGTCAACCCGGCTCCGAGCAGTCCGCCAGCTCCGCCGACGAACGCGAAAGCGCCGAACGTGGCGTCGGACAAATGCAGGTCTTCCAGCGCGTACAGGACCAGCTGCGCCTGGGCCAGCTCGCTGATCAGGCTGAGCAGACCGGCGATCGCGAGCAGCCGCAGCAGCAGCGAATGCCGCCGCAGCCAGCGGAAGCCGTCCGCGAAATCCGCGCGGATGTGCGACTTCGTTTCCTGCCGCGGCCGGTAGCTGCCCGCCATGCCCAGCAGCACCGCGGCGCCGACCGCGAACCCGACCGACGAGAGCAGGAACGGGAAGACTGCGAACAGCGCGAAGGTGGCACTGCCGACCGGGCCGCCGAGGAACGTCTGCCCGACGATCTCGCACGCCTGCAGCTTGCTGTTGGCACTCTCCAGCCGATCCGCCTCGACCAGCTCGGGCGGCAGCACGTTCGCCGCGCTCTCCGCGACCGTCTCGGCGATGCCGACGAGCAGCGACGCGACGTAGATCGTCCAGATCTCCACCGTGCCGAAGGCCAGCAGCGCGGTGACCGCCGCGACCACGAGCGCGCGCATCGCGTTCGCCGCGACCATCGCCTTCTTGCGGTCGATCCGGTCGACGAGCGTGCCCGCCGGGATGGCGAACAGCAGCCACGGCAGGAACTGCACCGCCGACAACGCGGCGATCTCCACCGGATCGCGGGTCAGGGTGGTGGCCAGCAGCGGGAAAGCGACCTTGGCGATGCCGTCGGCGAGGTTCGAGGTGCCGCTCGAGGCGAGCAGCCAGCGAAGCCGGCTGTCCGTCTGACGATGCGACACGAACCACCTCACGAGGAAAGGAAACGCCCTGGTGAGGTCAGTCTAGGGAGATCGGCGGCGTTCTGTGACGCTTTGGTGACCTTCGGTGTTTTCCGTGGTCGCGGCGTCGTGCCGGGCAGGGAAGAGCAACGGGCGGACGGGGTTCCGCCGGAATCAGCCCCAGCCGAGCTCGTGCAGCCGCTCGTCGTCGATGCCGAAGTGGTGGCCGAGCTCGTGCATCACGGTGATCAGCACTTCCTCGACGACGTCGTCCTCGGTGTCGCAGATGTCGAGGATCGGCTCCCGGTAGATCGAGATCCGGTCCGGCAGCGCCCCGCTGTAGTGGCTGGTGCGCTCGGTCAGTGCGATGCCGTGGTAGAGCCCGAGGATGTCCGGTGCTTCCTCGTTGAAGTCCTCGACCAGCACCACGACGTTGTCCATCGCCGAGGCGAATTCCGGGGGCACCTGGTCGAGCGCGTCGGAGACCAGTTCCTCGAACCGCGCCTGGCTCATCTCGACGGGCACGGCTCAGTTGCCTCCGCCGGCGCCGGAGCTGGAACTGGGCGGCGGGCTCTGCTGCTGGCCGGACGAGTTAGCCGCCCCGCTCTTCACGCTGCCGGTGACGGCCTGGAACCCGCTGCCGTCCTGCAGCGTGGCCGCGACCTTGCAGTTGACCTTCGTGGACCCGGCGTCCCAGCTCTCCTGCTCGCGCGAGTCCCAGCCCAGGGTGAGCTTCTTCGAGGAGAGATCGGCGCTGCCGGTGTACTCCTTCGCGGCCTTGTTGCACTCGGTGTCCAGCCAGGACTTCTGGTCGTCCAGCTTGGGGTAGCCGTCCTTGAAGTGCGAGGCGAGGTCGAGCGTCGCGATGATCTCGTACGAGTGCGGCTTGCTGCAGTCGACCGGGTCGCCGACGCCCTTGCCCGCCAGCGCGAGGCAGGTGCCCGGGGCCCACACCATCGACTGGTCCTGGGTCTTCGCCGCGCCGGTGGTCAGCTGCAGCGTCCCGCCCGGACCGGCGAACTGCAGGCCGCAGCGCAGCTGGCGGTCGCCCTGGGCCCACTGCGCCGACGTGGGCCGCAGCAGGTTGGTGGTGAGCTTGCCGTACGGGTCGAGCGGATGGCCGAGGTACGGCCGCACGTCGGCGTTGCATTGCTGCTGCGCGATGTCCTGCCACTGGTCGAGGCTCGGGAACGGAGCCTGCTGCGGGAACTTCGCGCCGATGTCGACCACGGTGGTGACCTCGAACAGGTGCGGCTGCGTGCACGGCACCTGGTGCGCGTCGGAGGCGTCCTTGGCGTTCCAGGCCAGGCAGGTGCCCGGCGGCGAGTGGAACGCCTGCTGGGCGGCCTCGCTGAGCTTGCCCTCGCCGCCGCCCGCGCCGCCGGCGAGCGTGTCGGTCCAGGAGAAGGCGACGCTCAAGGCCAGCGCGATGACCGCGCCGAGGAACACCCCGGCCATCACCACGCGGGTGGTCAGGGTCTGCATACGCGAAGGGAACCGCTCCGAGCGTTGAGACATCGATACCCATGATGCCCGCGCCGCATGAACCGCGCGTGTGCCGGGTCGATTAGGGTAGAACGCGGGGTTTGCAGTGCTGGGGGATTACGGAGCGCACATGACGCAAGACGACAACAGCGGCGTGCAGCCGCCCGAGGAGCCGAAGAAGCCGGGTTCGATGCGGTTCCAGGACGCGAACACGCAGCCCCGGCAGCCCTCGGTGGCCGAACAACGGGCCCGCAAGCAGGCCATCGCCGACCAGGAACGCGAACGGCAGGCAGCCGTCGCGGCCCGGGAGGCGGCGGACGCGAAGGCGGCCACCAAACGCAAGATCCTGATCGGCAGCGGGGTCACTGTCGGTCTCGTCGGGCTGGTCGCGACGTTCTACACGATCGCGAAGCCCGCCGAGATGACCGCGTCCTGTGTCACGTCCGACGGAGTAATCCAGGACGACAAGTACTGCGACGAGAGCTACGCGACCAGCCACGGCGGGCACTACAGCGGCGGGTTCTGGATCATCCCGCTCCCGGGCGGCGGCTACTCGCAGTACCGCTACAACTACGGCGGCAGCGGCAGCATCGGGCAGCACGTGTCCGGCGGCAGCTACACCGCGCCGTCGGGCAACACCAACGTTTCGACCAAGTCGGGCACCAGCGTCCAGCGCGGCGGGTTCGGCATCAGCGGCAAGAGCGGCAGCAGCTTCGGCGGGACCGGGAAGAGCGGAGGCTCATAGGTGTATCGGGACCGGCGGGAACCGCGCCGCGACTGGCAGCGGATCGTCGAAGAGCAGGGCCTGGTCTACGGCACCCCGGCGCGCGACGGCACCGGCAAACCGCGTCCGTACTGGGACGAATCGGTGCACTACGTCTTCGACATGGACGAGGTGCTCTCGCTCGAGGCGGACGTCGAACTGCTGCATTCGATGTGCCTGGAGGCCGTCGACAACGTCGTGACCACCGAGCAGTACCAGCGCTTCGGCATCCCGGAATGGGTGTGGCCGCACATCGCGGAGTCGTGGAAGCGGCAGGACCCGCACGTCTACGGCCGCTTCGACCTGCGCTACGACGGCAAGTCGCCGGCCAAGCTGCTGGAGTACAACGCGGACACGCCGACCACGCTGCTGGAGGCGTCGCTGCTGCAGTGGCACTGGAAGACCGACGTCTTCCCGGAAGACGACCAGTGGAACTCCATCCACGAGAAGCTGGTCGAGCGTTGGGAGGAGATCGGCGGGAAGCTGCCGTCGAACGAACTGCACTTCACCTGGTCCTCCGCCGACCCGAGCGGCGAGGACCACGTGACCACGGCGTACCTGCAGGAGACCGCGGCCGAGGCCGGGCTCGACACGGTCGGGCTCGCGATCGAGGAGATCGGCTGGGACCCGGTGCTCAAGCGGTTCGTCGACCTCGCCGAGGGACAGATGTCCACGGTGGTGAAGCTGTACCCGTGGGAGTGGGTCGTCGACGAGGAGTTCGGCAAGTTCGCGGTGGAGACCATGCCGCGCACGCTGTGGGTCGAACCGCTGTGGAAGATGCTGCTGTCGAACAAGACGCTGCTCGCCGTGCTGTGGGAGAACTATCCCGGGCACCCGAACCTGCTGCCCGCGTTCGCTGACGATCCCGGCCTGCTCACCGAGTACGTGCGCAAGCCGAAGCTCGGCCGCGAGGGCGCGAACGTGCAGATCGTGGCCACCGGGTACGAGACGCAGACCGACGGCGTCTACGGCGCGGAAGGCTACGTCTACCAGGCGTTCGACCCGCTGCCCGAGTTCGACGGGTACCGGCCCGCGCTCGGCGCGTGGATCGTCGGCGACCAGTCGGCGGGGCTCGGCATCCGCGAGACCAGCGGACTCGTCACCGACGACGGCGCGGCGTTTGTGCCGCACCGGATCCCGGAGTCGTGATACAACCCTGGATGTCCGATTCAACTGGCTGAATTGGCCATCCAGGGAGACCCCGTGACCACGACCCTCGCGCTGCCCGCGACCTTCGGTTCCGATCTCGTGCGCGGGATCGGCGCGATCCTGCTGTACGGCATCGTCGGCCTGCTGCTGATGTTCGCCGGCTTCTACGCGATCGACTTCACCACGCCGGGCAAACTGTCGAAGCTGGTCACCCGCGGGCTGCCGAACGCGGTGATCGTGACCGCGTCCGGGCTGCTGTCGATGGCGTTCATCGTGGTCGTGGCGATCTACAGCTCCGCGAGCGACCTGACCGCCGGGCTGATCACGTCGCTGGTCTACGGCCTGATCGGGGTCATCGTGCAGGTGCTGGCGGTGCGGCTGCTGGAGTGGGCGACCCGGATCGACGTCGGGTCCACCATCCAGAGCGAGAAGTTCGCGCCGGCGAGCATCGTCGTCGCGGCGGCGCACCTCGGGCTCGGGCTGGTCGTCGCGGTAGCGATTTCGTAGCGTTCGCGCACTGCCGCGCGGTCCCGTTCCCACTAACGTGGGAACCGTGCGACTCCTCAGGACGCCGGAAGACCGGTTCGCGGACCTGCCCGATTTCGCCTTCGAACCTCAGTACACCGACCTGTCCGACCCGGACGGCGGGCTGATCAGAGTCGGCTACGTCGAGGCCGGGCCCGCGGAGGGGCCGCCCGTTCTGCTGCTCCACGGCGAGCCGAGCTGGTCGTTCCTCTACCGGAAGATGCTTCCGGTGCTGGCCGATGCCGGGCTGCGGGCGATCGCCCCGGACCTGGTCGGGTTCGGCCGCTCGGACAAGCCGGCGGAGATCGTCGACCACACGTACGCGCGGCACGTCGAATGGATGCGGCGGTTCGCGTTCGACGTGCTCGGGCTCGAAGGGGTCACGGTCGTCGGGCAGGACTGGGGCGGGTTGATCGGGCTGCGGCTGGTGGCTGAGCATCCGGGGCGGTTCGCCGGGGTGGTCGCGGCCAACACCGGGCTGCCGACCGGGGACGTGGACATGCCGCCGGTGTGGCACAAGTTCCGGGAAGCCGTGGAGGGCGCGCAGATTCTGGACGTCGGACGGTGTGTGCAGTCCGGGTGCAAGACGCCGCTGCCGGAGGACATCCGGGCGGCTTACGACGCGCCGTTCCCGAACGAGATGTACAAGGCCGGGCCGCGGGCGATGCCGGGGCTGGTGCCGACGCGACCGGACGATCCGGCGTCGGACGCCAATCGGGCGGCGTGGGCGACGTTGACGGATTTGGACGTGCCGTTCTTGTGCGCGTTCTCGGACGGCGACCCGATCACCGGCGCGATGGGGCCGATTCTGCAGCGTTCGATGCGCGGGGCAGCTGGTCTGGACCACCCGACGGTGGCCGGGGCTGGGCACTTCCTGCAGGAGGACGCGGGGGAGACGCTCGCGGAGCACGTGGCGCGGTTCGTACGGCGCTGACTGGACAGCACCCGCACGGCAGGGATCAGTTCAGGTACGCCGCGGCGAGCCGGGGCAGCCTGCGCCGCATCTCTTCGGCGTCCTCGTAGTCGAACTCCCACTCGGGATCCAGCGGCGGGTACCGGATGGTGAACGAGTCAGCCGGAAGCTCCTCTCCGGTCGCGTCGATGTGCGCGCTCGAGGCGATGCCCAGGGTGGCTTCGCACTCCAATTCTTCGCCGTCCACGGCGGCTGCGCGCACCGCGGGCAGCTCAGCCAGTTCGTCCGGGGCGGCCACGATCCGCTCGAAGACCTCCCGGCCCTGAAGGACCAACCAGCCGCGGAAGTACTCGAAGCCGTCGTCGGAGCAGCCGCCGTTGGCGAGGTAGGCGGCTGCCCACAGCGGGCCGCGGTAGGAGTCGGCCAGCAGGTCCCAGACGATCTGCTGGGCGGCCACGATCTCCTCCCGCGGGCGCGCGGCGAGCAAGGCGCAGGCTTGTTCGGCTACCTCGTAGCTGTCTTCCGGTGCGGAGGCCTGGCCGCGTGCCTCGTCGATCAGGGCCCAGAACTGTTCGGTGTTCACGAGCACGGATCTTCGCACCGGGGTACGACAAAACCGGGCGGAGCGAGCGGTCAGGACAGGGCGGCCAGCGAGTCGAGCAGGATCTGCAGTCCTTCGGCCGCCTCGGCTTCGGTCAGCGTCATCGGGGGCCCGATCCGCAGGACGTTTTTGTGCAGCCCGCCCTTTCCGATGAGCAGTCCGCGCTTTTTCGTTTCTTCCAGCATTTGCTTGGCGGCAGCGGTATTCGGCGTCGTGGTGCCCGGTTCGATCAGTTCGACGCCGATCATCAGCCCCTTGCCGCGCACCTCGCCGACGTAGGGGCTGTTCGCCGCGCGCAGGCCGCGCATCAACTGGTCGCCGCGGGCTTTGCAGTTGGCTTGCAGGTCGTGCTCGTCGATGTAGTCGAGGACGGCCAGCGCGCCCTGCATGGACACCGGGTTGCCGCCGAAAGTGGAGAACGACTCTGCCTGGAAGCAGTCCATGACGTCGCCCCGGGCGACCACGCCGCCCACCGCCAGGCCGTTCCCGAGGCCCTTGGCGAAGGTCATCATGTCCGGCACCACGTCGTGGGCCTCGATGCCCCAGTAATGGTCGCCGGTGCGGCCCCAGCCGGTCTGGACCTCGTCGGAAATGAAGAGGATGCCGTGCTCGTCCAGGACTTCCTTCATCGCCTTGAACAGGCCGTCCGGCGGGGAGCTGAAGCCGCCCACGCCCTGGATCGGCTCGGCGATCAGGCAGGCCACGTCGCCCGCGGTGGCGGTTTCCAGGAGTTCCACCAGGTCGGCGACGCAGGCGTCGATGTAGGCGGTGTCCGGCAGGTCGCGGAAGGGGCTGCGGTAGCGGTAGCCGCCGTGGACGTAGTTGACCTTGATCGGGCTCAGCGACGACGCCGACCAGCCGCGGTTGCCGGTGATCGCGACCGTGCCGAACGACCGGCCGTGATACGAGTTCCGCATCGCCAGCACCTGGTTGCTGCGGCGGTACTGGGTGGCGAGCATCAGCGCGGTGTCGTTGGCCTCGCTGCCGGAGTTGGTGAAGAACACCTTGGCGTCCGGGATGCCGGAGCGCCGCGCGATCCGTTCGGCGAGTTCGACCTGCGAGCGGATCAGGTACAGCGTCGAGGTGTGCAGGACGCCGGTGTCGAGCTGCTTGCGGACCGCGTCGCTGATCGCGGGGACGTCGTAGCCCATGGCGTTGGTGAGCACGCCGGCGAAGAAGTCGAGGTAGGTGCGGCCGGTGGAATCGGTCAGACGGCGATCCTGCGCGTGCACGATTTCGATCGGCTCGTCGTACAGCAGGGACATCCAGGACGGGAGCACCGCGCGGTGGCGCGCGAGCAGGTCGTCGGTCATGTGAGTTCCCTCCGCTCCGGGTTCTAGCGAGTATGGGGAGCGCGGGAAACGGGCGACAACGATCAGACTGTCGGGTTGTCTTCGGGGCGGCGCACAGTGTGTACGGGAAACCGCGTCGAAGCCGTGGCTGGCCTGCGACTACCCTTCTGTCCGTGATTGACCCCAGGACTCTGCGCGAAGACCCGGAAGCCGTGCGCGCGTCGCAGCGTGCCCGTGGCGAGGACGAGGGAGTGGTCGACAAGCTGCTCGACCTCGATCAGCGCCGCCGCTCTGCGATCGCGACCGCCGACAAGCTGCGGGCCGAGCAGAAGTCCGTGTCCAAGCAGGTGCCGAAGGCCTCCGCCGAGGACAAGCCCGCCCTGCTCGCCCGCGCCAAGGACCTGTCGGCGCAGGTCAAGGCCGCCGAGGTCGAGCAGAACGAGGCGTCGGAGGAGTTCGACAAGCTGTTCCGGATCCTGCCGAACCTGGTGCACCCGGACGCGCCGATCGGCGGCGAGGACGACTTCGCGGTGCTGAAGACCGTCGGCGAGGTGCCGTCGTTCGACTTCGCCCCGCGCGACCACCTCGACCTGATGGAAGGCCTCGGCGCGCTCGACATGGAGCGCGGCGCGAAGGTGTCGGGTTCGCGGTTCTACTTCCTGTCCGGCGTCGGCGCGCAGCTGCAGCTCGCGCTGCTGAACATGGCCGTGGCGCGCGCGACGGCGAACGGCTTCACGCCGATGATCACGCCGTCGCTGGTCCGCCCGGAAATCATGGCGGGCACCGGCTTCCTCGGCGCGCACTCGTCGGAGGTGTACCGGCTGCGCGACGACGACCTGTACCTCGTGGGCACGTCGGAGGTCCCGCTCGCGGGCTACCACTCGGACGAGATCCTCGACCTCGCCGCCGGTCCGCGCCGCTACGCGGGCTGGTCGTCGTGCTACCGCCGCGAGGCCGGGTCGTACGGCAAGGACACCCGCGGCATCATCCGGGTGCACCAGTTCGACAAGGTCGAGATGTTCGTGTTCGCCAAGCCGGAGGACGCGGAGGCCGAGCACGAGCGGCTGCTGGGCTGGGAAGAGGACATGCTCGCCGCGATCGAGGTCCCGTACCGGGTCATCGACACCGCGACCGGCGACCTCGGCACGTCCGCCTACCGCAAGTACGACTGCGAGGCGTGGGTCCCGACGCAGGAGACCTACCGCGAGCTGACCTCGACGTCCAACTGCACCACCTTCCAGGCCCGCCGGCTGTCCGTCCGCTACCGCGACGACAACGGAAAGCCGCAGACGGCCGCCACCCTGAACGGCACGCTGGCGACCACGCGCTGGATCGTCGCGATCGTGGAGAACCACCAGCAGCCCGACGGTTCGGTCCGGGTGCCGGTGGCGCTGCGTCCGTTCCTCGGCGGGCTTGAGGTGCTGGAGCCGGTCAAGCGCTGAACTTCGCGAAGGCGAGACAACCTCAGATGGAATCCGACAGAGCCCTGATCCCCGCTCTGCGCAAGGCCGGTGCGCTGGCCACAGTGGACTATGCGCTGGCGTTCGCCGTGCTCGCGGTCGCGGGCTGGCTGCTCTTCGCCGCGGAAAAGGGGACGCACGCGTCGTTCCGGTTCGGGCTGATCGCGATCGGCGGCGCGGCGTTCTGCCTCGTCGTCAACGGGGTCATGCTGGTCCGGGGGCGGGATCGGCGGCCGATGTTCCGGTCCGCGGACGCGCAGTTCCTCGCGACGCTCCGGCAAGGCGCCCTGCGGATCTGGCTGTTCGGTCTGCTGCTCGCGGCGATCGGCTCCGGCGTCATCCTGCTGGTGCCGAACTCGCATCCGTTCCGGCCGCAGGTGAACGGAACCACGATGGCCATCGCGATCGCCGCCGCCGCGGTGGTCGTGGCGGCCGCCGGGGTTTCCGCGTTCGTCCTGCGGCGCGCGGTGCCGAAACCGTGATCTCCGGTCCTTCCTTCGCGTTCCGCAGGTGCGGAACCCCGCTGCTCAGTAGGGTGCGGAGCGGAGGAGGCAGCTGATGAGGTGCAAACAAGCGGCGGTCGCCCTGGCGGCGGTCGCGATGCTGCTCGCCGGGTGCACGCAGCAGGTGAGCGGCGTGGCTTCGCCGGTGCCGGGGCAGGGGCCGGTCACGCCGGTCGTCGAGCCGTGCCAGCTTCTCGACGCGAAGCAGCTCGCCGGGCTCGGCTACAAGCCGCCGGGCCGGTCGGTGAAGGCGCGCAAGGAACAGCGCGCGCCCGCGATGTGCTTGTGGACCGGGACGGACACCGACCACACGGTGGTCATGTCCGTCGGCTGGTCGGTGGACCTGAGCCTCGACGACTACCTCCAGGGCGCCCTCAAAAAGGCCGACCCGGTACAGCTCGGCGGCTTCCCGTGGACGCGCTACGCCGGGTTCATCAACGGCAGCTGCGACCTGTACACGACGCTCGGCCCGAAGTCGTTCGCCTTCGTGAGCGTGTCCTATCCGGACGACGCGCAGGCGTGCGAACGCGCGAAGAAGGTCATCCCGCAGGTCGCCGCGCACCTGCCGGGCGGGCAGCCCGCGCCGTCGATCGCGCCGAGCACGCCGCCGGAGGGCACCGCGCCGACCGGGCCGCTCGCGTCGGTCAATCCGTGCCAGCTGTTGAAGCCGGAACAGGCGCAGCAGCTGAAAATGGTGCCGAACGGCGAACTCGACAGCTCGAAGGTCATCTCGCCGAACGTGACCTACTGCCTGTGGAAGGACACCGACGGCGACGGCGGGCAGAAGCCGTTCGAGGTCTGGGTCGGGCCGGACGTTCCGCTGAAACGCTGGCCCGGCATGGAGGTCGCGCCGACCGAGCAGATCGACGTGAACGGCCGGAAGTGGTCGCTGTTCCCGAACTTCAACGATTCCGGCGGCGTGATCTGCGCGGCCGGGCTCCCGGTTTCGGACACCGCCTCGATCCAGATCGTCAGCGGGCAGCTGGCCGACAAGACCAAGGCGTGCGACGCGATCAAGGCCGGAATCCCGATGGTGTCGGGGAATCTGCCTTCCTGAACCGTCTACATCGGACGGTTCAGTCGGTCACCCGGTCGGCGATGTACTTGGCGATCTCCAGCGCGCTCGTCGCCGCCGGGCTCGGCGCGTTGAGCACGTGCACCTGGTCCTTTGTGGACTCGATGAGGAAGTCGTCCACCAGCGAGCCGTCCGGGCGCAGCGCCTGTGCCCGGACGCCTGAACCGTGACGGACGATGTCGTCCTCGGTCACCGCGGGCACGAGCTGCGCGAGGCTGGCGGCGAACCGCTTCTTCGAGAACGACCGCAGCACCTCTTCGAGGCCGGTCGGGTACGCGTACTTGCGGGCGAGCTTCCAGGCACCGGGGAAGCGGGCGACGTCGGCGAGATCCTTCACCGACACGTCCGCCCAGCGGTAGCCCTCGCGGCGCAGCGCGAGCACGGCGTTCGGGCCCGCGTGGACGCTGCCGTCCAGCATGCGGGTCAGGTGCACGCCCAGGAACGGCAGCGTCGGGTCCGGCACCGGGTAGATCAGGCCGCGCACGAGGTGGCGGCGCTCCGGCTTCAGCTCGTAGTACTCGCCGCGGAACGGCACGATGCGCGCGCTCGGCGTGATGCCGGCCATCTCGGCGACGCGGTCCGCGTGCAGACCGGCACAGTTGACCAGCGCGTCCGCGTGCAGCACCTCGGAGCCGGTGGCCACCTCGACCCCGCCGCCGCGAGCCGGGCGGATGCCCAGCGCGGGGGTGTTCAGCCGCAGGTCCGCGTCCGCCTCGTCGAGCAGCCGCACGAGCGCCGCGCACACCGCGGGGAAGTCGATGATGCCGGTCGACTCGACGCGCAGCGCGGCGACGCAGGACACCTCCGGCTCGTACTCGCGGGCCTCCGCGGGGGTGATCCGCTTGGCGGGCACGCCGTTGGCCTCGGCCCGTTCGGCGAGCGTGTCCAGCGCGGGGATCTCCTCCTCGCGGGTCGCCACGACGAGCTTGCCGCACACCTGCACCGGCACCCCGTACTGCCTGGCGAAATCCACAATGGACCGGTTGCCGCCGACCGACATCCGCGCCTTGAACGAACCGGGCTTGTAGTAGAGCCCGGCGTGCACGACGTTGGAGTTGTGCCCGGTCTGGTGCGCCGCCCAGCGAGCTTCCTTTTCGAGCACCGTCACGTCCTGGCCGCGCTGGGACAGCTCCCACGCGACCGACAGCCCGACGATTCCCCCACCGATCACAACTACGTTCCGCACGGCAGGGAAGGCTACGCGCTCCGGTGCGGCGCTGCGTACCCCCCGACGGCGTGGTACCCGTTCACTGAACCGGGGACAATCCGGCCAGCGCGAGGCGGTGATGCGGTTCTAGCTGCTTACCGGCGGTGTACGCGGCGGTGAACCCGTCCGGTCCGAGCGCCTTCTCCGCGGCCTCGGTGACCTGCGCGACATCGTGCTGGCCGGGCACGGCGGCCCCGCGCACCGCGGCCGCCGCGCCGAGCAAGGCTGCGGCATCGGCGAACCGGCCCTCCTCGGCGAAGACCCCGGCGACGCCCTCGAACGCGGTGGCCAGTGACCCGTGGTCATGCCAGCGGTGCGCGGTTTCGACGCCGAGCTGCATTCTGCGGCGAGCATCCTCCGGGCGGTGCTCGGCCACGTCGATCCAGCCGAGCGCGATCGACGCGGCTGCCCGCACGATGGCGGCCGAGAACGAGTCCGCCGCGCATTCGGCGAGCGCCTGCTCGGCCAGCGCCCGCGCACCGGCCAGATCTCCGGAGCGGCGGGCGATGCCGGACAGACCGACGTGACCGCTGGCTCGCGTCTCGGGCATCCCGGTGCGATGGGCGAGTTCGACGGTCCGCTCGTAGTCGGCCTTCGCGCCGGCGAGGTCGCCGCGCAACGCTCGGCTGTCGCCGCGACGGCACAGGAGGTCCGCGTAGTCGTCGGTCGCGCCGAGCGTCTGCATGAGCGACAGGGACTCGGTCATCGCGGCGAGCGCTTCCTCGTGGCGGCCGCGCAAAACCAGCAGTTGCGACAGGTGGTCGAGCGCCATCGACAGTCCCCAGCGTTCGCCGAGCGCCCGGTAGCACGCCTCGCCTTCTCGCAGACCGCGTTCGGCTTCGTCGAGTTCCCCGGCGAGCATCGCGCGCAGACCGTCGCCCATCGGCACGAGCGCGGTGAGCCACGGGTCGGGATGCTTTTCAAGCCCGGACAGCCGGAGCCGCGCGTCCTCGTCGTCGGGCGGCCCGAGCACGACACCGGACAGCATGAGCATCATCGGATGCTCCGGGGTCCAGGAGCTTTCTGCTAAGTACCGCTCCACATAGGACCGATAGTTCGCCGTCTCGGCGGCTTCCGGGGCACCGGCCATCGCGGTCAGCAGGCACATGAGGAATTGCTCGCGGTGCCCTTCCGGCGGCTCCGCTTGGCAGTGGCGCACGATTTCCATCGACAGCGCCGCGCCTTCGTAACGGCGTCCGCGCAGCCACCAATACATCGACAGCGCGGCGGCGATCCGCAACGCGGTGGGCGGATCTGCCGCGGCCGACCACCGGAGCGCGGCCACGATGTTGTCGTACTCAGCGTCGATTTTCCGCAGCCAGTCCAGCTGGTCCGCGGTACGCAGCTTCGGGTCGGCTTCCTCGACGAGCCGGAGGAAAACCTGCGCGTGGGCTTGCCGGAAGCGTTCGGTCTCGCCTGCGGCGTCGAGCTTTTCCACGCAGAACGCACGGATCGTCTCCAGCATCCGGTAGCGCCCGCTCGACGGTTCGACGAGCGACTTGTCGGCGAGTTCGGGGAGCAGGTCGACGGGGACGTCGCACACCTGCTCGGCGTACGCGAGCGTCGCGCCTCCGGTGAAGACGGTCAGCCGACGGGCGAGGCGGCGTTCGTCGTCATCGAGGAGATCCCAGCTCCACTCCACGACACCGCGGAGCGACCGGTGCCGCTCGTCGGCGGTGCGGCTGCCGCGGGCCAGCAGCTGGAAGCGGTCATCGAGCCGCGCGGCGATGTCGGCGACCGGCAGCGTGCGCACGCGGGCGGCGGCCAGTTCCAGCGCGAGCGGCAGGCCGTCGAGCGCGGTGCAGATCCGTACGACGTCGGCCGCCGTTTCGCCGGTCAGCCGGAAAGCAGGGTCGCTCGCCCGGGCGCGGTCGAGGAACAGCCGGACGGCGGGGTAGGTCTCCGCGTCGGGTGCGTCGGGCGGTGGGACGGCGAGGCGGGGTATCGGCGCGAGCTGTTCGCCGGTGATGCCGAGCGGTTCCCGGCTCGTCGCCAGCACCCGCAGCCCGGGGCACGCGGGCAGCAGCTGCGCGACCAACCTCGCGGCTGCGGCGATGACGTGTTCGCAGTTGTCCAGCACCAGCAACGTCGCCTGGTCGCGCAAGGCCGAGACGAGGCGGTCGACCGGGTCCTGGCGACCGCGGGCGCCCTCGCGCAGGCCGAGCGCGGTGAGGACGGCTTGCGGAACGTCGTCGGCGACGTGCGGGGCCAGCTCCACGAAGACGCACGGTCCCGCGTTCGCCGCGGCTTCGATGGCCAGCCGGGTCTTCCCGGTCCCGCCGGGGCCGAGCAGCGTGACGAGCCGGGCCTGGCGCAGGAGATCCGCGACCTGCCGCAGTTCGCCGTCCCGGCCGACGAAGCTGGTGAGCTGTGCGGGCAACGGGGTCGCGGCGTTCGCCGACTCGCCGCGCAAGGCGGCCAGGTGCGCCTCGGTGAGGTCTGGACCAGGGTCCGCGCCCAGTTCGTCGGCGAGGGTGCGACGGGCGTCCTCGAACGCGGCGAGCGCTTCGGCGGTCCGCCCGGTGGCGTGCAAGGCTCGCACCAGCTGAGCCCGCGACCGTTCGCGCAGCGGGTTCTCGGCGATGGCGGTGCGCAGTTCGTCGAGGACGTCGGCGGCGCGGCCGAGCGAGATCTCCGCGTCGACCCGGTCGGCAGCCGCTTCGGCACGCAGTTCGGTCAGCCGGGTGGCCTGGACCTCTGCGGCGGGGACGTCGGCGAACGCCGGTCCGCGCCACAGCGCGAGCGCCTCGCCGAGCAGGTCGCTGGCCCGCGTCGGGTCGCCCTCGGCCAGTTCGCGGCGGCCCTCGCCGGCCAGCCGCTCGAACCGGTGCGCGTCCACTTCGTCCGGTTCGATCCGGAGGCGGTACCCCGCCGAGGTGAGTTCGATCGGCAGTTTCAGCGCACTGCGCAGCCGCGAAACCTGCGATTGGAGCGCGTTGGCCGCGCCGTCCGGCGGTTCCTCGCCGTAGAGCCCGTCGATGAGCCGCTCGGCGGACACGAACCGCCCGGCGTCCGCCGCGAGCAACGCGAGCAGCGCCCGGCCTCGCGGGCCGCCCACGGCGACCGTCCCGCCCGCGCCGTCCCAAGCGACGACGGCCCCCAGCACCCCGATCCGCATCCCGTGAGCCTATGCCCGGAACGGGTGCTTACCCGTGGGTTCTGTCCCCGAAACAGGAGGCAAACGCGACTTCTATACACTTTGGCGCGACCCCGCGCAATGCGGGACACCCCGATGCACAGGAGATCTACAGTGGGCGAACCCGTCCTGCTCGGGAAGCCGACCGTCGGCGACGAAGAGCTCGCAGCCGTCGCCGAAGTGTTCCGTTCCGGCTGGCTGGCCGGCGCGGGCCCGGCGTGCCGTCGCTTCGAGGAGCGGTTCGCGCAGCTGACCGGCACCGCGCACGCTCTCGCCACCAGCAACTGCGGCTCCGCCCTGTTCCTGGGACTGAAGGTGCTCGGCGTCCAGCCCGGCGACGAGGTGATCGTCGGCGACTACACCTTCCCGGCGACCGGCCACGCCGTGCTGCAGGCCGGTGCGAAGCCGGTCTTCGCCGACATCCGCCCGGACATCTTCAGCGCCGACCCGGCCGCGATCGAAGCGCTCATCACGCCGCGCACGGTCGGCATCCTCGCCGTCGACGTCGCGGGCCAGCCCGGCGACTTCGACGAGTACCGCGCCATCGCCGACAAGCACGGTCTGTGGCTGTTCGAGGACGCCGCCTGCTCCGCGGGCGCGACCTACCGCAACCGCCCGGCCGGCAGCCTCGCCGACCTCGCCGCGTTCTCGTTCCACGGCCGCAAGGGCATCACCGCGGGCGAGGGCGGCGCGCTGGTCTCGAACCGCGAGGACCTGATCGCGCACGCGCGCAAGATCCACACCTACGGCATCGAGCCCGCGATCAGCCGCGAAGGCTCGGACACGCTGCCGATCCCGTCCTTCCACGAGCTGGGCTGGAACTTCCGGCTGTCGGACATCCAGGCCGCGATCATGGGCGTCCAGCTCGACCGGCTGCCCGACCTGCTCGCCGCCCGCCGCTCGGTGGCCAAGCGCTACCACGAGGCGTTCGAGGACGTCGACGCGCTGACCGTGCCGGTCGAGGCTCCCGACCGCGAACACCCGTGGCAGGCCTACCTGATGACGGTCGCCCCGGAGATCAGCCGCGACGCGCTGGCCCTGCGGATCCGCGAGCAGGGCGTGCAGTGCAACTTCGGCACCTACGCCTCCCACCTGCAGCCGGTGTACGGCGAGCAGCAGCCGCTGCCCGTCTCCGCCGACGCCTTCCGCCGCCAGCTGGCGATCCCGATGCACGCGGAACTCACCGACAGCGAAGTCGAGCGCGTGGTCACCACCGTGCGCGAAGCCGTGTCCGCTCTTTCCTGACCCGCCGACCTCCCTGAGGAGAACCCATGTCCGACAAGAAAGTTTTCTTCACCGGCGCCGGCGGTTTCATCGCCTCGCACGTGATCCCGATCCTGCTGGAGAAGGACTACACGGTCCGGATCTTCGACAACATGACCCGCGGCGACCGCGACCGCGTCAACGAGTTCGTCGCCACCGGCAAGGTCGAACTGGTCGAGAAGGACGTGCGCTACGGCGTCGGCGTCCGCGAGGCCATGCGCGGCTGCACGCACGCGATCCACTTCGCCACCGTGTCGATCAACAAGTCGATTGCGGACCCGGGCGAGTCGATCGACATCAACATGGTCGGCAACAACAACGTCTTCGCGGCCGCGGCCGACGAGGGCGTCGAGCGCCTGGTGTTCGCTTCCAGCGCCTCGGTGTACGGCGAGCCGGAGAAGCTGCCGATGCACGAGGACGACAAGCTGAACCCGCTCACCCCGTACTGCATCTCGAAGCGCGCGGGCGAGGACCTGCTCGGCTTCTACGAGCGCACCAAGGGCCTTTCCTGGAACGCGCTGCGGTTCTTCAACGTGTACGGCCCCGGCCAGAAGATCGAGGCGTACTACACCTCGGTCATCAACCACTTCATCCAGCGCCTGCGCGCCGGCCAGCCGCCGATCATCGACGGCGCGGGCGACCAGTCGATGGACTTCGTGCACGTGACCGACCTCGCCAAGGGCGTCGTCGCCGCGCTGGAGTCGGAGCAGTCGAACCTGCCGATCAACATCGGCACCGGCATCGACACCTCGATCGCCACCCTGGCGAAGATCCTCATCGAGGCGGTCGGCGTCGACGTCGAGCCGGTGTTCAACAAGCGCGACGTCCTCGTGTCCCGCCGCGCCGCGGACATCACCCGGGCCCGCGAGGTGCTCGGCTGGGAGCCGGAGATCACCGTCGAAGAGGGCATGCGCGCGTTGGTGCGGGACTCCGAGTGAGCCTCGCCGTCGGCGCGTCTTCCGAGGGGAATGCGTAATGAGCACTGCGGGCCCGGCCGAAGGAAAGCCCATGCGGATCGTGGTGGTGAACAACTTCTTCCCGCCGCGCGTGGGCGGGAGCGCGCACATGTCGGCCTCACTGGCCGCCGAGTACGCGGCTGCCGGACACGAAGTGCTGGCGATCACCGCTGCCTACGGTGACGCGCCGGCGGAAGAGGAGCGCGACGGTTACCGCGTCGTGCGCCTCCCCGCGGTGAAAATGCCGCAGCTCGGCCTGTCGATCGACTTCGACATGACGTTCGCGTCGATGCGGCCGGGCAACTGGCGGCGGCTGTGGAAGCTGCTGAACGAGTTCAAACCGGACGCGGTGCACCTGCACGGACAGTTCTTCGACCTGTCCTGGATGGTCGGCATCTACGCGCGCCGGCACAAGCTGCCCGTTCTGCTCACTATCCACACGCTGCTGATCAGCGAGAACAAGATGTACGGCCGCGTGTTCCGGGCGCTGGACGCGATGCTGGTGAACCCGGTGCTGAAGTATCTGCGCCCGCGCTTCGTCATCCTCGACAAGCTCGGCGTGGACTACTGCGTCGAGCGCTACGGCACGAGCGACGAGAACTCCGAGTACTTCCCGATCGCGGTGGACACCGGGCACTTCGCCAAGCCGGTGACCAAGGACGTGCGCGCGGAACTGGAGATCGGGGACGCGCCGCTGATCGTGTCGCTCGGACACGTGATCCCGCTGCGCAACCGCCTGCCGCTGATCGAGGCGCTGCCCGCCATTCTGGAGCGGCACCCCGGCCTGCGCGTGGTGATCGTCGGCCGGGTGTACCACGACGCGTTCCAGCAGCGAGCCAAGGAACTGGGCGTAGCCGACGCACTGATCGTCACCGGCGCGGTGCCGAAGGCGGACGTGCCCGCGTACTTCGCGGCGGCGGACATCGTGACGCACGACCTGAACGGCGGCTGCGGCACCGCGTCCCTGGAGGCAATGCTGTCCGGCACGGCGACCATCGCGTCGGTCACCGAGGACAACTACCCCGGCATCGAACTGCACAACGGCGAGAACATCCTGCTGGTGCGGCCGAACGATTCCGAGGCGGTCAAGTCCACCGTGCTGTCCCTTTTGGACGATCCGAAGGAACGCGCGCGGATCGCCGAGCGGGAAGCCTCGATGGTCCGGGACAACTTCGGACTGGACGTAGTGGCCGAGGAACACCTGCGGGTGCTCACGAAACTGGTGGCGGACAACTGATGTTCTTCGACGACGAGCGCAGCAACCGGCTGCGCCCGATGATCCTGAACGACCTCGTCGCGCAGTACATGAACGACGCCGAGCGGGCCGCGTTCTACGGCCTGCCGGAGTCGTGCCGCGTGCGCGAGCGAGTCAAGATCGTCAGCCCGGACAACCTCACGATGGGCGAGCACTGCTGGGTCGGCGAGGGCGCGACCCTCGACGCCAGCGGCGGGCTGGAAATCGGAGAGCACACCAGCATCGGGCTGAACACGCTGGTGTTCACGCATTCGAGCTGGCTCGCGAACATGGCGCTGGAAAACCATTCCGGCAGCGACCTGATCGAACGCAAGCCGGTGAAAATCGGCAAGGGCTGCTTTATCGGCGGCCTCGTGGTGATCATGCCGGGCGTCACGATCGGTGACTTCGCGACGGTGCAGCCGAACTCGGTCGTCGCGAAGGACGTCCCGGCACGCTCCTTGGTGGCGGGCAACCCGGCGCGCGTGTTCCAGCGCTACGACGAGGAGTACATCGAGGCGGAGGTCAAGCGGGTCCGCGAGGAAAACGCCCGCCGCCGAGCGCTGTCGGACGACTCGTCCGGGTGGGGCTCTCCGTCAGGCGACTTCACGGAGAAGTGATTCGGACACGGTGCGTCACGCGCTGGCGGATGCTCCGGGTAACATGGGACACTGCTCTCAGTCACTGTCGGTGAAGGAGATCTCATGAGTGTCCTTGAATGGCCTCACCACCTCCTGACCCTTGACGACTGGGCGGACCTTCCGGCGCACCCGGAGGTCCGAGTCGAGGTCGTCGAAGGGGTCCTGTCAGTGTCGCCGCGTCCGATGTCGCTCCACCAGCTGATCATCAGCAGATTGCCGTATCTGCTGACGATGCAGCTGCCGCCGGAACTGGTGGCGGTAGGCGAATTCGAGACGGTGCTGGCCGAGATCCCGCCCACCGTGCGGGTGCCGGATGTGCTGGTCGCCCCGTCGGACCTGATCGAAGCCAACGTCCCGCGAGTCGGGGCGAGCGACGTTTCCCTGGTGGTCGAGGTGCTTTCGCCTGCTACCAAGGACGTCGACCTGGGTGCGAAGCTTTTCGAGTACGCCGATGCGGGGATCGAGCATTACTGGATCGTGGATCTGGATCCGCCGGTGAGCATGATTGCTTACCGGCTCATCGACGGTGATTACGAGAATTTCGGCGAGTATTCCGGCGGAGTGGAGCTGGAGGTCGCGGGTGTGCCAGTGAAGCTCGATCTGAACTCGTTGATCGACCCTCGCGCGCAGCGCTGACTCTCGAATCTTGCCGGTTTTCGCTGATTGGACAGGCCGCCCGGAAGACCGGGCTGAGGTCGTCGACGGAGTTCTCGTGCCGTCGCCGCGTCCGATGTGGTTCCACCTGCGGTCCGTGACGCGGTTGGCTTTCTTGCTCGACGAGCAGCTCTGCCCGGAAATGAGCGCCGGTGCCGAGGCGGAGCTGCTCCTGTGCGAGAGCCCGCTGACGATCCGCGTTCCGGACGTCGTCGTGACCTCGGCTGAGGTCGCGGAGTCCAACCCAGCACGGATCGCCGCGGCGGATGCCGAGCTGGTGATCGAGGTGCTGTCCCCGGGAACGAAGCACGTCGACCAGGGCGCGAAGCTGTTCGAGTACGCCGACGCCGGTATCGAGCATTACTGGATCGTGGATCTGGATCCGCCGGTGAGCATGATTGCTTACCGGCTCATCGACGGCGATTACGAGAATTTCGGCGAGTATTCCGGCACCGTCGAACTCGAGGTCGCGGGCGCGCCGGTGAAGCTCGACCTGAGCGCACTTGTCGACCCTCGCGCGCAGCGCTGACCCGAACACCATGCGTCGCCGTTGAGACAAGACTGACCAGCCATTACGTCGACGCACGTCCCCCGCCCCCGTAACCTGGACAGCAAGGCCACCGGGAAACAGAGGGGGGATCGTGCGCGGGGACGACGAGTTCGCCGACTTCGTGCGGTCCTGTTCTGCCCGCCTCACCCACGCCGCCTACCTGCTCACCGGCGACCGTCATCAGGCCGAGGACGCCGCGCAGACCGCCTTCACCCGCACCTACGCCGCCTGGCCCAAGGTGCGGCGCAAGAACCCCTACGCCTACGCCCGGCGCGTCCTCGCCAATCACGTCATCGACATGTGGCGTCGCCCGATCCGCGAATACGCCACCGAGGAGATGCCGGAACCGTCGAAGGTGCCGGACATTTCGCATGCCGTCACGGATCGGGAATGGCTTTCCGACGCCTTGGCCCGGCTCACCGCCCGGGAACGCGCCGTGGTCGTGCTCCGGCATTTCTTCGATTTGCCGGAACACCAAGTCGCCGAGGAATTGGGCGTGTCCGTCGGCACGGTGAAGAGCACCAATTCCCGCGCGCTGGCGAAACTGCGCGTGGACGGTGACGCGCTGGTCGGGGAGGTGAGCGCGTGACGGACGAACTCGACCGGTTGCGCGCCGCGCTTCAGGAAGCGCCCGCGGAACCCTTCGCGGAGCCCGATCTCGAGCGAATCTTCAAAGACGGCGGGCGGATCCGGCGTCGGCGGCGGTTTCTGACGTCCTCGGGAGCGGCAGTGGCGGTGGTCGCCGTCGTGTTCGGTGCGGCTTGGTTGCGCTCGCCGGGCGGTGCGCCGGAGCAGGTGCACGCGGCGGCAGCGCCTCCGCCGTCGGTAATGACAACGAGCACCGCCGCACCGGCACCGGCTTCGACGTCGGCTGAGCCGCGGCCGCTCGGTGACGTGATTTCCACCGGCACCTACTCCGACGGCGCGGAACTTGTCTTCTACGCAACGGAAATCGACGACCCGGACAACCTGCCGACTGTCCAATTCGGAGTGATGGCCAGCCTGTCCGAACCGGACGGCAACCTGCGCCCGCTCTACCTCGCCAACGAATCCGAAGGTAGGGACCGCTCTTTCGGCTTCCACGCCACCTCGGGCGGCACCACCGTGTCCGATACCTGGGTGCCGGTCTACGGCTATTTCAGCGGGCCGGCCGCGCGCATCGAGACCACAGTGGACGGTCGCACGGTCCCGGCGCACACGGCGCGCTGGAGCGAGGATCCGGACGTGGTCGTGTTCTGGTTCGACCAGGACGACGTACCGTCCGCGGAGAGCGCGACCCCGCTGGTCGCCTACTCCGCGGACGGCAAACGCCTCACTAAATAATCAGGCGGCTTCAGCCAGGACCTGCGCCACGACCTCGTGCGACGGCAGGATCAGCGCCCGCTCGACATCCGCGTCGACCTTGCCCTCCAGCAGGTCGACGAACCGGTCCAGCTGGGTCGCCAGCGGCTCGCGCGCGGTGACCAGCTCCGGGATCTCGATGACGGTCTGCTGCCGGTAGCCGAGGCCGTCCGGGGTGACCGAATCGTGCGAGACGTGCCGGTAGATCGTCACGTCGCGACGCAGCAGGTCGATCTCGATCATCCGGTCCAATTCGGACACCGTCAGCGACCGGACCTTGCGCTGCGCCAGCCGCGAGGCCGACACCGTGGCCAGCCCGGCGGGGAACGACAGCACCGTTTCGATGGTGTCCTCGGCCCCGGTGACCGACTGCGGGTGGAAGTAGCCGGCGCTGGAGGTGACCCGGCTCGGGGTCGACCCGCCGAAGAACTGGATCGCCAGGTCGACGTCGTGCACCAGCAGGTCCCACGCGACGCCGGTCTTGATCCGCGGCGCGTACGGGCCGTGCCGGCGCGCCATCAGGTGCACCGGTTCGTTCACCAGCGCCCGCGCGGTCATCACGGCCGGGTTGTAGCGCTCGAGGAGCCCGCACATCAGCGGGACGTCCTTCTTCGCCGACAGGGCAACGATTTCCTGCGAAAACTCGAGGCTGTTGCACACCGGCTTCTCGACCAGCATCGGCTTGCCCTGGCCGAGAATCTCCTGCGCCAGCTCGTAATGCACCTCGGTGGCCGAGGCGAGCACCACCGCGTCCACATCGGACAGCGAGCCGATTTCCGGCGTCCACTGGGTTTCGTAGCGGTCGGCGACCGCGCGGCCCGCTTCCTCGCGCGGGTCGATCACGCGGGCCAGGTCCACCCGGTCGTTCTGCGACAGGACACGCGCGTGCAGCGAGCCCATGTTGCCGGTGCCGACGAGTGCGATGCGGTGTGTCATGCGCCCAGTACCTCGCGAACGGCCTCGATGATCCGGTCCAGCTGGGATTCGGTCAGGTGCGGGTGCACCGGCAGCGAAAGCGCTTGCGCGGCAACGGCGGACGCCACCGGGAAGTCCTCGACGCGCGCGTCCGGGATCAGCGGGTGCCCGCGGTAGCAGTCGTAGTCGAAGACGATCTTCGGGTAGTAGATCCCGTTGCCGATGCCCTTTTCGGTCAGCGCGGAAGCGAATTCCTCGCGCGAGAGCATCGCGTGCGGGCCGACCAGCACGGTGTACTGGTGCCACACGTGCTCGCGGCCCGGCAGCACCTGCGGGACCTCGAGGCCCGGCGTGCCGGCGAGACCCTCGGACAGCCGCTTCGCGTTGGCCTGGCGGGCAGCGGTGAGCTGGTCGAGCTTCTCCAGCTGCGGGATGCCGACCGCGGCGTGCAGGTCGGTCATCCGGTAGTTGTGCCCGGCCATCTCGTACTGGTAGCGGGCCTTCATGCCCTGGTTGCGCATCACGCGCAGCTTGTCGGCCAGCGCGTCGTCGTCCGTGGTGATCACGCCGCCCTCGGCGGTGGTCACGTTCTTCGTCGCGTACAGCGAGAAGCAGCCGATGCCGTACGACCCGGCCTGCTTGCCCTCGAACGACGCGCCGACGGCCTGCGCGGAGTCCTCGATGATCCGCAGCCCGTGCTCGGCGGCGAGCGGCGCGAGCTTGCCCATGTCCGCGGTTTGGCCGTACAGGTGGACCGGCATCAGCACCTTGGTGCGCGGGCCGACCGCCGCGGCGACCGCGTCCGGGTCGATCGCGAAGTCGTCGCGCCGGATGTCGGCGAACCGGACGGTCGCGCCCGCCTCCAGGATCGCGTTCAGCGTCGCGACGAAGGTGAACGGCGAGGTCACCACCTCGTCCCCGGGCTGAAGGTCCAGCGCCTGCAGCGACGCGACGAGCGCCGTCGTCCCGTTGTTCACGGCGATGGCGTGCTTCGTGCCCGCGACTTGCGCGAAAGCGTCCTCGAAGCGCTTGACCATCGGCCCCTGAGCGATGGCGCCGGATCGCAGCACCTCGACGACCAGGTCCTCCGCGTCTCGGACGTCGACCACGGTAATGGGGATCATCGGCAGTCTCTCTCGGCTGGGGATTTCTGTGCGTCCGGTACAGTGCTAGGCGCTCCGGCCGCGAGGCCGGAAAGCCGCCGGTTCTGCGCCCGGCCACCCTGCATGCACGCGGGCCACACGTTACCGGGCGCCGCAGGCAGCCCTTGACCCCAGGCCGTCCAGGCCGGAAGCGACGAAACGGATCACCGACTGTGTCACCTGCGGCACCCAACCGGATTCACCCCACGGCAGTCGTCGGCGAGGGCGTGGAGCTGGGCGAAGGCAACGTCATCGGCCCGTACGCGGTCATCGTCGGCCCGGCTCGCATCGGCGACGGGAACTGGATCGGACCGCACGTGACCATCGGCACGCCGGGCGAGGACCGGGGCGGTCCGCACCCGGCCGCCTGGGAAGGC
The DNA here is from genome assembly GCF_017312175.1 of Amycolatopsis sp. A1MSW2902. Lineage (NCBI taxonomy): Bacteria > Bacillati > Actinomycetota > Actinomycetes > Pseudonocardiales > Pseudonocardiaceae > Amycolatopsis > Amycolatopsis sp. A1MSW2902. The sequence goes on along the minus strand of NZ_QJPO01000001.1, from coordinate 7,103,924 downwards.
GCGCCGACCGGCGACCCGGCTCAGGACGGGCACGGTGTCGTCGTCGGCAGCCGCAACCGGATCCGCGAGTACACCAGCATCCAGCAGGGCACCTGGCGCGCCACGACGCTCGGCGACGACTGCTACGTGCTGCGCGGCAGCCACATCGGGCACGACGTGCTGGTCGACGACCAGGTCACGCTCGCCTGCAACGTCATGCTCGGCGGGCATACCCATGTCTGGCCGTTCGCGAACCTCGGCATGGGCACGGTCGTGCACCAGGGCGGCAGCATCGGCCCGGGCGCGATGGTCGGGATGGGTTCGGCGGTCCGCCGCGAGGTGGGTGCGTTCACCATCACGGTCGGCAACCCGGCCCGGGTCACGGGCGTCAATACAGTGGGCTTGTCGCGTCGCGGCCTCGACGAGGCCGCCGTCGAGGCGCTCGGCCCGTGGGTCAAGGGCAAAGGCGACCTCCCGGACGACGGGCTCCCCGAAGACCTCTCTACCTTGGTGAGGGCGTGGGACGCACGCCCGCGCGAAGAACACTAGGAGCTGTGAAGATGTCGGAAGTCGCCCCCAAGCTGCGCGAGGTCTTCGTCGAGGCGCTGGACCTCGACGGGGACGTGGACGTCGAGAACCTCAAGTACCGCGACATCGAGGCGTGGGACTCGGTCGGGCACATGGCGCTGGTCGCCGCGATCGAGGACGAGTTCGACATCGAGTTCGACACCGACCAGGTGATCGACATGTCGAGCTTCAAGGTCGCGGTCGACATGGTCACCGACCTCGTGTCCAAGAATGACTGATCTGACCGGACGCGTCGCGCTCGTCACGGGCGGGACGCGCGGAATCGGGCTGGCCACCGTGCGCGCGCTCGTCGAAGCGGGCGCCACCGTCGTGCTGACCGGGCGGGACGAAGACCGGGCGAAGGCAGTCGCCGCCGAGGCGGGCGCCACGGCCGGTCTCGCGCTGGACGTCACCGACGCAAAAGCGGTCTCGTCGCTGGTGCGCGGCGTCGCGAAGGAACACGGGGCGCTCGACATCGTCGTCGCCAACGCCGGCGTTCTCGAGGACGCGCTGCTCGGCATGATCAGCGAAGACCTGGTCGACCGCATGTTCAAGACGAACGTCGGCGGCACGATCAACACCGTGCAGGCCGCTTCGCGCGTGATGAGCAGGCGCAAGTCCGGTGCGATCGTCCTGCTGGCCTCGATCGTCGGCGAGAACGGCAGCGCGGGGCAGACCGCGTACGCCGCTTCCAAGGCCGCGGTCGGCAACATCGCCCGGTCCGCGGCGAAGGAGCTGGGCAGGCACAACATCCGGGTCAACGCGGTCGCGCCCGGGGTGATCGAGACCGACATGACGTCCCACCTCGGCGAGAAGGTCATCGCCGAGCGCATCGAGGACACGGCGCTGGGCAGGCTCGGCAAGCCCGAGGAGGTCGCGAAGGCGATCCGCTTCCTGGCGAGCGACGAGGCGGCCTTCGTGACGGGCCAGATCCTGGGCATCGACGGCGGCTTGGTGTTGTGAGCCCGGATATGCCGGTTCTCGCCGGCATGCACGCTCACGGGCACGACGAGGAGGTTCGGTGAATCTGGTTGGCGAAGGGTCCCGGCTGGTCGATGTGGCCGGTGGCCGCACGCTGGCGGGCGACGAGCTGACGGCGGAGGTCGAACGGTCCGCGGCCGCGCTGGCGGAGCTCCCGCCCGGCGTGCTGTTCGCGCGGATGTCGCTGGACCTGGACAGCGTGCTGCGGTACCTCGGCGCGTTCGAGGCGGGACGGGCGATCGCGCTGATCGACCCCGCGCTCGACGCGGAGGTGCTCGAAGGCCTGATCACCCGGTTCCGGCCGGCTGCCGTGCTGGCCGCGCCCGAAGCGGACGCGCCTGAGGGCTACCGGGCCGAGAACGGGCACTGGGTGCGCGAGTCGGCCGAGGGCGCGGTCCCGCACCCTGACCTCGCCGTTCTGCTCCCGACCAGCGGTTCCACCGGCAATCCGAAGCTTGTCCGGCTGTCCCGGCAGGGTCTGCTGGCCAACGCCGACGCCATCGCGCAGGTGCTGGCGATCGACGCGGAGGAGGTCGCTCCGACCTGTCTGCCGCTGCACTACAGCTACGGCCTTTCGGTGCTCAATTCGCACCTTTTGCGCGGTGCGACTGTGGTTATCGAATCTTCAGGCGTACTCGGCCGCGGATTCTGGGATTCAGTCAAGGAACACGGCGTGACTTCGCTGTCCGGCGTGCCCTATCACTACGAAATGTTGCGCCGGCTGAAATTCGACCCGGCGAAGTACCCGACTCTGCGGACCCTCACCCAGGCGGGGGGCAAGCTGCGGGACGACCTGGTCGCCGAGTTCAACGACAAGATGCTCGCGGTCGGCGGCCGGATGTACGTCATGTACGGCCAGACCGAGGCGTCCCCGCGGATGACCACGGTGCCCGCCGAGCGGCTCGCGGACAAGATCGGCTCGGCCGGTCCGGCGCTGCCGGGCGGTTCGTTCTCCATCCGCCGCGACGACGGCGAGGAAACCACGCACCCCAAAATTGTCGGTGAGGTCCTTTACCGTGGACCTAACGTGATGATGGGTTACGCGGAGGACGAAGCAGGGCTGAGCGCGGGCGACGAATACGGCGGAATGCTGGCCACCGGGGATCTCGGGTACCTCGACGACGAGGGGTATCTGTACATCACCGGCAGGCTCAAGCGGATCGGCAAGGTGTTCGGCAACCGGGTCAGCCTGGACGACCTGGAGCAGGCCGTGCGCACGGCCGCGGTGGGCATCGACGTCGTGGCCGCGGTGCCCGCGGGCGACAAGGTCGTGCTGTTCGCCGAACTGCCCGAGGGCGACGGCGCGAAGGCGATCTGCAAGGACGCCGCTCGGGCGCTGGCGGAGCGGCTGCACCTGCACGCCAGCGGGTTCGACGTGCGCCCGATCGACACAGTGCCGCTGCTGGCCAGCGGGAAGATCGACTACCGGTCGCTGGAAGGACGGGTATGAGTGTGTTCACGCGCTCGCAGGCGGAGCGAGAGGCGGCGCTGCTCCCTGAGCTCGCGGAGCTGACCGCGCACCACCGGGCGAACTCCGCCGGGTACGAGCGCATCCTCTCCTCGCTCGGTTTCGCGCCGGACGCGTCGTTCGCCACGATCGCGGACCTGCCGTGGCTGCCGGTGCGGATGTTCAAAACGCACGACCTGAAGTCCATTCCGGACTCCGAGGTCTTCAAGACCCTCACGTCCTCGGGCACCACCGGGGCCGGCGCGTCGCGGATCTACCTGGACAAGGAAGCGGCGGGCGCGCAGACGAAGCAGCTCGGCGCCACCTTGCAGGAGGTGCTGGGCGGCGAGCGGCTGCCGATGCTGATGGTCGACACCATCGGCATCATCAAGAACCGCCGTTCGTTCTCCGCGCGCGGCGCGGGCGTGCTCGGCATGGCGAACTTCGGCCGCAAGCACACCTACGTGCTGGACGAGAACGACAAGCCGGACGTCGAGGCCGTGCGGAAGTTCCTCGCCGAGTACGGCGACAAGCCCTTCCTGATCTTCGGCTTCACCTTCATGGTGTGGCAGTACCTCTACGAGGTCGCCCGCGAGCACAAGCTCGACCTGTCGAACGGCATCCTCATCCACTCCGGCGGCTGGAAGAAGCTGATCGACCGCGCGGTCGACAACAGCGAGTTCCGCAGGCGGTTCAAAGAGGACACCGGACTCACCCGGATCCACAACTACTACGGGATGATCGAGCAGATCGGCACCGTGTTCCTCGAGGGTCCGTCCGGGAACTCCTTGTACTGCCCCGATTTCGCCGACGTCGTGATCCGCGACCCGGAGACCTGGGAAGAGCAGCCGGTCGGCAAGCCGGGCGTCATCGAGGTGGTGAGCACGCTGCCGCGCTCGTACCCGGGGCACGTGCTGCTCACCGAGGACCTGGGCGTGTACAACGGAATCGACGACGGCGACTGGCCGGGCAAGCACTTCTCCGTGCTGGGCAGGCTGCCGAAGGCCGAGGCCCGCGGGTGCTCGGACACGTTCCAGGGAGCGGCCGCATGAGTGCTTTGGACCAGCGTTTTCCGCTGGGCGACTCGGTTTCGGTCGGCGCCCTGCTGGACGAACTGCGCGAGGAACCGCCCGGCGGCAGGCTGACGGTCGGCGACCCGCGGGTGGTCGAATTCGTCACCAAGTTCGCGCGCAAGCTGCTCGCGCCCGCGCTGGCGCGGCGCTTCCCGGAGCTGGCTTCGCTGGGTTTCTTCCTGCGCAAGGGAGAACTCGCGAAGTCACTGTCCACTTTGGAAACCAACGGCGATTCGCTGCGGTTCCCGCGCGGGCTCGTTTTCCACGTGCCGCCCGCCAACGTGGACACCATTTTCGTGTACTCGTGGGCGTTGTCGGCGCTGGCGGGCAACAGTAACGTCGTGCGCGTGTCCTCGCGTTCGGCCGGTGCGGCGGAAGCCGTGCTGGAAGCGCTGAACGCGGCGATGGAAGACGTCTCGCCGGAAACCGCGGCCACCATCCGCGCCACCCAGCGCATGGTCACCTACGACCGCAGCGACGAGGTCAGCGGCGCGTTGTCGCTGGCCGCGGACCTGCGGGTGATCTGGGGCGGCGACGCTTCCGTGGCCGCGCTGCGGAAATACCCGCTGGCCCCGCACGCGCGGGACCTCACCTTCCCGGACCGCTCGTCGTTCGCGATCGCGTCGGTGCGCGGCTGGCAGGAAGCAGCGCCGGAGCAGCGCAAGGCGGCCGCCGAGGGCTTCTACAACGACTCGTACTGGTTCGACCAGGCCGCCTGCTCGTCGCCGCGCGCGGTGTTCTGGGTCGGCGACGCAAAGGGCGCGCAGGCCGCCGGACAGGAGTTCCGCGGGCTGCTCGCCGAGGTGCTGGCAGCGAAACAGCACGTCACCGAGCCGGCGATGGCCGTGCAGAAGCGGGTGTCGGCGTACGGCGCGGCGGTCGACGGCCTGGTGTCGTCGATCCGTTTCGACGGCAACGCGCTGGCGACGCTCGAGCTGGCCGACGCCACGGTGATGCCGCGCGAATGGCTGGGCGCGGGCACGTTCGCGAACGCCTCGGTGGCGTCGCTGGACGAGCTGGTGCCGATCGTGCAGCGCAAGGACCAGACAGTGAGCCAGTTCGGGTTCACCCGCGAGGAACTGACCGGATTCGTGACGGCGCTCGCCGGACGCGGGGTGGACCGGGTCGTGCCCTTCGGCTCGGCCCTCACGTTCGCCGGGGTCTGGGACGGCTACGATCTGCTGTCCGAGTTCAGCCGGCTGGTCACGGTACAGGCCTGAGGAGCTGAGAGGCAGTGACGACCGTTCGTACGCAGAGCCCGGGGGACGACACCCCGTCCACTGAGGACACTCCGTCCACTGAGGATGCCCCGACCACCGGAAAAGCCCGCAAGTCCACCAAGGCGCGGGTGCTCAACGTCGTGCGCTGGGTCGCCATCCTCTTGGTGATCGGCTTCGCGGCGAAGAGCCTGGCGTCCAACTGGGACGAGTTCTGGCACACGCTGTCGGATGTCGCCTGGCAGTCCTCGGCGCTGAGCTTGGTGGCGCTGATCCTGTCGATCATGGTGTCCACCTGGGGCTGGCAGATCCTGGTCGACCACCTCGGCAAGCCGATCGGCTACGCCCGCGGCGCGCAGATCTGCCTGGTCGGCTCGCTCGGCAAGTACGTGCCGGGTTCGGTGTGGGCGTACCTGCTGCAGATGGAGCTCGGCCGCAAGGCGGGGCTGGCGCGGGCCCGGATCTTCACCGGCTCGCTGATCCAGCTCGGTGTCGGAGTCGTTTCCGCGCTGGTCGTGTCGCTGCTGGCCGCACCCGCGGTCTTCAGCAACAGCCCGCGGGCGATGTGGCTGTTCGTGCTGATCCCGGTCGGTCTCGCGCTGCTGCACCCGCGGATCCTGACCTGGGGCACCTCGCTCGTCCTGAAGATCCTGCGCCGCCCGCCGCTGTCCGAGCCGCTCGGCTGGGGCGTGGTGCTCAAGACCTTCGGCGCGTCGATGGGCGCGTGGGTGCTGCAGGGGGTGCACCTGTGGCTGCTGGCGAACTCCGTCGGCGCTCCTGGTGTCAACGGCCTGGTCTTGTGCGTGGGCGCGATGGCCGTCGCGATGACGGTCGGCACTTTCGCGTTCATCCTGCCCAGCGGCGTCGGTGTCCGCGAGGTCGCCCAGGTCGCGGTCCTCACGGCGAGTGGCCTGACGGTCGGCCAGGCGACGGCGTTCGCGGTCGCCTCGCGGGTGATGTTCACGGTGGCGGACCTGCTCACGGCCGGTTTCGCCGCGCTCGCCGCGAAGATGGCCGCTCGGCGGGCCGTCCCGGTCGACGCTGCCTGAGTTTTTGCGTACGAGAAAGGCCCGCCCGGGTTCGGGCGGGCCTTTCTTGGTCAGCGGAGCTGATTCGCTAGGCGAACCGGCACGAGTCCGGTGCCGCGGTCACGTGGATGTCGGTGTTCCATCCGTATCCGACGGGAGTGCCCGCGCCGTTCGCGGACCAGGTGTCGGTGTTGGGCGAATAGCGGTACCAGAGCAGCGTCGGGTCGCCCGACAGGCTCGCGCCGCGGCCGTACAGGATGTCGGCTCCCGGCGAGAAGATCTCGGTGAACATGTTCCAGCCCACGCCGGCGGACTTGTCGCGCTGGGTCCACTTTCCGGAGCCGAAGTCGTAGACGAAGCGGTACAGGTTGCCTGCCGGGGTCCGGGCGTAGAGGACCCCGTCGCCCGCCGCGGTGATGGAGTCGAACTTTCCCCAGCCGGTGTCGATCAGCTGGCCGTTTCCGTCGACCCACGTGTTGGTGGCGTCGTTCCAGACGTACGCCTTCAGCTGGCCCAGCTGGTCGACCGCGAGGATGCGGCCGGCCTGGTCGACGGTGACGCGGTTCTGGTACTCCGGGGTGAGGAACTTTTCCCAGCCGCCGCCGACCCCGTTGCCGCCGCCCCAGCCGTTGGCCGCGCTCCACGTCCAGCGCCGGAGCACGCCGCTCGGGACACTGTCGCCCGCGCCGAGGTTGCGGTGGACGTCCCAGAGGACCCCGCCCTTGCCGGCGATCTGCCGTCCGGTCCATCCGGTTCCGATCGCCTTGGTCGGCACGTCCCAGGAAATGGCGCCGTTCGCCGGATCGCGGTGCACGTAGCGCCACATCGAGCCGTCGGAACGGGCGTCCCACACGGTCGCGCCGTTCGGACAGGTCACCGGGGCGGGAACGGTGTTCTGCCGGACCCAATCGGCGATGTCGTCGACCCGGGCTTCGGTGCCGCCTTCGCGGGTTTCGGTCACCGCGAGGCAGCCGTGCTGCCAGGAACGGCTGTTGACGGCCACGACTTCGACCTTGTCGCCCACCGTGCGCAGAGCGGGGCCGCCAGCGTCGCCGAGGCAGGTGTCCGAACCGTTCGCTGAAGTCACCGACGCCTCGGTGGCGTTCACCGACGAGACCGAGAACGTGGCGATAGACGGCCGAGCGGGCACCCATTCGGTCGCGGTACGGCCAAAGCCAGCCAGTTGGAGGGATTCCCCGCTCACCGGGGCAGTCGTGGCCAATGCGACCGGCGCGATCCCGGCAGCGGGCTTGTCGAGTTTCGCCAGCGCGACGTCGCGATCGGTCCGGCCGATCACCTTGACGACCTTGGCGTTCGTTCCTGCTCCGGTGCTGACGTCGACGGCACCGACGCTGACCGTCGCGTTCTCAGTAGGCGCACCGGTTGCGCTCGCGGTCAGGCAGGTTGCCGAGGTGATGACCCAGGACGGGTCGATCAGCGCGGCCGAGCATGCCTTCGTGGGGGTCGCGATGCGCGCGAGGTAGCCCGACGTCCCGGAGGGCACGACAGTTCCCCCGGAAATCGCGTGCGCCGGGACGGCGGTCAGTACGCCGCCGGTGACCAGGGTTGCGGAGAGAGCCAGGATGCTGCGGGTTCTTCGAGGCACAGGCGTTCTTCCTTCTCGGTCCGATGGAGTGCTGGCGTAATCGGCGGCTAGGACCGGGCGCGGCAGGCCGAATACCAGTGACGGCTTTCGCGGTCCATAGACCGAATGACGTAATTGCTGCCTATCCCCAGTTCTTTCATGTGTATGTCAATCCATTCGATTGATCGCTGCAGATCGTCCGCTTTGCTATCGCCGGTGACGGGTGGGTATTACGTGCTGTGAGGAGAGTCACATTGAGGCTGGTTCCGGTATTTTGTCGAGAATAAGACCCTCCGTCCGGACGGGTTGACAATGATGAGGAACCGCTGTGACAGACCCGTTCCAATTCTCCAAGAAATCCCTGCTTGACCAGCAGCAGGCGCTCGAGGATCGCGCTCCGGACGAGGCGGTCGCGACCTGGGTCGAATTGGCGAACCTGGCTCGTGCTGAACTGCAACGGCTAGGGCTGCCTGCCTCGATCAGCACTTCCCGCGACCCCGTTTCTCTGGACACTCCTCCTGGGGTGTGCATTCATATTGCCGACCGGTATCCGTACGGAGTGCTGTTCAGCTGGCATGCGCCCATCATCGATACGGAGAGTTTTCGGGAGAAGCTGATCGCGCAGAAAATGGACGACCCGCTGGTGGCCCGGGTGTTCGAAGTGACCGGGATGATAGAGCGTGCGGTGCACCGCTTGCTCGACAAGGCTGGTTTCCGAGTGTTCATCGACAATTCCGCGCACAGGTACTACGAGTTCCGGGTTTTGGCCGCGCCGGCCCGGTTGAGGGGGGCCAAGAGTGTCTGATCCGCTTCGGTTGATGGAAACGTGGTCCACCGAGGGCGGCGAGGCTGTCCAGGCTTCGGCGGAAGCGGTCGAGTCGTGGACTGAACTGGCGAATCTCGCCCGCGACGAGCTGGTGCGGATGGGGATCCCGGCTGTCGTGCACGCGTGGGCCGAGGCGAGTCCGGGGGCGGTGGTCGAGGTCCACGCGGGCCCGCCGTACGGCGTCACCGTCAAGTGGAAAACTGTGGTCGCCGATTCGGACGATGCCGCGAAGGACATCCTCGAGGAGACGTTGTACTCGGTGCTCAGTGCGGCGAACTTTCGCACTCTGGTCGATAAAGTCGGGCCCGATCAGTATATTTTCCGGGTGCTGAAGAGGCCGTACTTGATCCTGGAATGACCAGCCCTCAGCGATTCAGCTGGTAAATCACCGCGTCCTCGTTGCGGTACACCTCTTTCAGGAACGGCAGCCCCGCCAACCCGTTCACGCCCGGATCCGCATAGGCGCGCTTCGGCGGAGCCGCCGGGCGGCCCAGGATCACCCAGTGGATGTTCAGGCGCTGTACGGCGGCGCGGACGGCCGGGTCCGTGTCGTAGTCGCGGAATTTCGCGGCCAGCAGCACGGCATCCGACGGCGGGCTCGTGCCGTCGTCGTGGGCGGCGACGGTGCGGACGCCGCTGAGCGCGTAGGTCCACGGCGTGCCGTCCCAGCGGTCGTTCATCGCCCATTGACCCGGCTTCGCGAGCTTGCCCAGTTCCGCCATCGCGCGTTCCTCGCCGGGCGTGATTTCCAGGGTGTGCGGATCGGGGCGGTGATACCCGCGCGCGACCACCTCGCTGTTGGTCTCGGTGTACAGGCCTTTCGAGGCTCCCGCGAAGGCGACCAGGACCACCCCGGCGAGCGCTGCCGGCGGCACCCGCGCGGGCAGTCGTTCCTTCAGCCACTCGTGCAGTCCCGCGATTCCGTGGCCCGCGATGAACGACAGCGGCACGATCGCCATCGTGATGAACCGGTACGGGTCGTCCCACCACGGCCGGGCCAGTGCCATGACCAGCGGTGCGTCCGAGGACGAGACCGCCATATAGAACAGGCCGGTGACCAGCGCGGTCAAGCCGATCCAGCGCAGCGAGCCAAGCCTGCGGAAAAAAATGAAACCGGCCAGCAGCGCCACCGACAGCACAATCTGCGGCTGTGGTTCGAAATGCTGGAACCCGAGCAATGCGCCGAGCGCGGTCGTCGCGCGCCATTCGCTGGGCCAGCCGAGGTATTGCACCGTCGAGCTGTTCGCCAGCCCCAGCGCGCCGAACAGTTGCAGCCACGCCACGAGCATCGCCAGCACCGCGATCGGCAGGAGTGCCAGCAGGTCCTTGCCGATCGAGCGCCACCGCTCGATCCAGCGCTGCACCAGCAGCGGCCCGGCGAACAGGATCGCGCCGAACAACGTGGACGAGTGGATGCACAGCAGTCCGACCGCAGCGATCATCAGCACGAAACCGGTGTCCGGTGCGACCCGGTCGAGGTACCGGCGCAGCACCACGGCGGCCAACGGGGTGAGCGCCATGCCCAGCAGGAACGGGTACAGCGGCCCGCGGTCCATCGACTCGTACAGGCCCATCACCGGCGCGACCGAGGCGAGCGCGACGGCTCCGGCCAGCACCGCGCGGCCTCGGTACGCCCGCACCAGCACCGCGAGCGAAAGCGCCAGCAAGCCCGGCAGCAGGGCCGTGTTCACGTCCAGGGTGAGCGGGATCGAACCGCCGCTGAGCGTGTACTGGACGGAGGCGAGCAGGTGGTACGCGTTCGGGTAGAAAGGCGGTTTCCCGTCCCCGTACCAGTTCACCGTGCCCATGCCGAAAAGGCTGCCGTCGCCGGTTTCGGCGATGTAGCGCACGCCGTTGGCCGCGTACGGCGCGTCGCCGCCCTGTGCGATCGCGCCGAGGTGGCCCATGCCGTGCGCGGCCGTGTAGAACCCGATGACGGTGGCGAGGACGACGCAGGCGCCGACCGCCCAGTTCGCCCGCGGTTCCCAGGCCCGCACCTCTCGCTCGGGCCGCCACCGGCGCACCGTGAGCCACCGGAGTCCAAACGCGACAGCCGCGAAGATGACGGTGGCCAGCGCATAGGTCCAGGCGTTGAAGGGCAGCCCCATCGCCGCTGTCCACGGGCCCGCGAGGCCGCCGACGGCGTAGCTCAGCAGCGGGGTCAGGCCGGCCAGCAGCCAGCCGCGCAATCCGGCGGCGGCGCCGGTGATCAGCCCGGGAATCCCGAGCACGAGCAGGCAGCAGGCGATGCTGGCTACCACGGACAACGTTGTGGGGTCGCTCGGCACAGTCTTCCTCGAGTTATCGGCGTCCGCCTGCTCCCCGTGGCGGATGGGAATCGGGCCTTAGGCTAGCCGCACCCCATATACACCCGAACGGCTGATGTCCGGGAAGCGCGGCCGCGCGCTTGACTGGAGCCGGTGAGGAACGGTCCGCCCGGGGGTCGGCTGGACGGGTGAGGGGCGCGGGAGGCTGGGGGCGCGTGGTTTACGCGGTCGTGGGGGGATGGCTGGCGCTGGCCGCGCTGGTCGTCGCCGCCTGGCGGCGGATGGGGCAGGACCGGAGCTGGCGGGTCGCGGTTCTTCTGCTCGTTCTCGGGTTTTCTCTGCTGCATCAGCTGTTGTTCGCCACCGCGACCGAGGACGCGTACGTCAGCTTCCGGTACGCGCAGAACATCGCCGACGGCAACGGCCCGGTCTTCAACCCTGGCGACCGCAGCGAGACGTACTCGAATTTCCTCTGGCTCGTAACGATCGCCTTGCCGCGCGGGGCATTCGGTGCGGAAGTGCCGTCGGCAGCTGTCGTATTGAGTGGCGTGGCCGCGTTGGGATGCGTGTTGATGGCGTATTTCCTCGCCAACCGCATTGCCGCGCTCGGGTTGCCGGAGGGGGCCGAGCCGCGGCGCGCGATCGGGGTCGCGGCGGCGTTGCTGACCGCGGGGGCGAACGGGCTTGCGGTGTACGGGCTTTCGGGCACTGAGCTGCCGATGTTCGCGTTGCTCATGCTCTGTGTCGCGTACGCGTTGGTGGCGGGCCGGCCGTTGGTCGCCGGCGTGCTCGTGGCCAGCGCGGTGATGACGCGGCCGGAAGGGATTGCGCTCGCGGTCGTCGGCGCGGGGTGGCTCGGTTTCGCTGCCGTGCGCGGGCGGCACACCTGGTGGGCACCGGTCGGTTTTGTGCTGGGCGCGCTGGTGTTCTTGGCTCCGTGGACGGCTTGGCGCGTTACCTACTACGACCGGTTCGCGTCGGACGTGAGTCTGCCGCCCGCGCCGGATTGGCCGTATCTGGGCGGCTTCGCCTTGGCGCACTTGGGTTTTCTCGTCCCGGCCGCGGTGGTGGCGGGGTTGGTGGCATCGCGGGGACGCGCGGTGGAAGCCCGGTCGGCGTTGTGGTTGGTGCTGGCGCTCGCCGTCGGCCACACCGGGATCGTGGTGCTTTTCGAGGAGGATCCGGGACTGTCGTGGCGGCTGCTCGTGCCGGTGCCGCCCTTGCTGGCGGTCGCCGCGGTGGCCGGGTGCGGCGTCCTCGCTCCGGTGCCGAGGCCGCGGGCGATTTCCCGGGCGGTTCCGGCGGTCACCGCGGCGCTCACCGGGGTAGCGGTGGCGGTCTCCGTGTTCAGTCCTGAAGTGCTGGAGCGCGTGCGGGCCTGGAGCACGCAGGGAGCGCAACTGGCCGAGGTCGGCGACTGGCTCGCCCGCTACCTGCCGCCCGGGTCCACCGTGAGCGCCGGGTCGCCGGGGCTGCTCGCGAGCCGCGCCGGTTCGCACGTGCTGGTGGTCGGGATGGACGCGGAACGGTCGACGCTCGCCGTGCCCGGCCGGTCGGGATATGCCGATCGCCAGGATTGTGCCGACGACCTGCCCGCCTGGTACCGCGTCGCGACCTTCCGGCGCACCGGGACGCCGTTCTGGATCGCGGTCTACCCGCGCGCCGACGACGCCAGCCGGCTCGTCGGCGAACTCGACCGCGCGCCGGACTTCCACTACGTGTCCTGCCCCTGAAGTGTGGCGGAGCCGACCCGCGCGACCTACCGGCGGGAAACCTACGGTCCCGTAGCCTTGGCGCATGGCTGAATTCGTGTACCCGCCCGTCCTGGTCGCCGCGCGGCTGATGTTCCGGCTGCTCGACAACCGCCTCCGGGTGACCGGCGCCGAACACGTGCCCGCCCAGGGCGGTGCGGTGCTCGCCTGCACGCACGTCAGCTACCTGGACTTCATCTACTGCGGCCTCGGCGCCCGCCCGGCGAAGCGGCTGGTGCGGTTCATGGCCAAGCAGGAGATCTTCAGCAACCCGGTCGCCGGCCCGCTGATGCGCGGCATGCACCACATCCCGGTGGACCGCGCCGCCGGGCAGGCGTCCTACGACGAAGCCGTGGCGCGGCTGCGCGCGGGCGAGGTCGTCGGCGTGTTTCCGGAGGCCACGATCAGCCAGTCGTTCACCGTGAAGGACATCAAGACCGGCGCGGTCCGGATGGCCGCCGAGGCGGGCGTGCCGGTGATCCCGATGGCCCTGTGGGGCACGCAGCGGCTGTGGACGAAGGGCCGTCCGCGCGACCTCACCCGCAGGCACGTGCCGATTTCGGTGGTGATCGGCGAGCCGATGCGCCCCGGCCCGGAGGACTCGTGCGAAGCGCTGACGACGGACCTGCGCGCCCGGATGTCGGAGCTGCTGGAGAAGGCACAGGCGGAGTACCCGGAGGCCCCGGAGAGCGACGCCGAGCGCTGGTGGCTGCCCGCCCACCTCGGCGGCAGCGCGCCGACGCCCGAGGAGGCGGCTGCGCTCGACCGCCGCTCTTGAGCGCCCCGATGCCGCATTGGGTGCGTTGAGCGCACCGAATGTGGCGTTGGGTGCATCTGACGCACCCAATGCCACATTGGGGTTTCTCAGTAGTGCGGCGTGCGGCGATGCGCGGCGTCGACCGGGCGGCGTTGCTTCTCCGCTCCAGTTGACGTCTGTGAAGGGCTCCTTGAGGGAATCAGATTCCCTGAAGGAGCCCTTCACGGGCCTCGGGGGAGGAGCCGCCGGCGCGCCTAGTCGGCCGGGACCCGCAGCGTCCTGGCAACCACCGCTGCCGCGAACCGCGCTACTGAAACAACCCCATTGAGCGCCTAGAACCAGCGCTCCAGAACCTCCGCCACCCCGTCCTCCGCGGCCGGTCCGGTTACCTCGTCCGCCACCGCCAGCACGGTCGGGTGGCCGTTGGCCATCGCGACGCCGTGGCCCGCCCACTGCAGCATCTCGACGTCGTTGGGCATGTCCCCGAAGGCGATCACCGACGACTGGGGCACGTCGAAGCGCTCGGCGATGTCCGCGAGCCCAGTCGCCTTCGTCACGCCGTGGGCGGACAGTTCGATCAGCCCGCCGGAGGACGAATACGTGACGTCCACCGCTCCGTCGAGCACCGCGCTCGTCGCTTCGGCCATCTCCTCCGACGTCATCCCGCGCCGGCTGACCAGCAGCTTGATCGCCGTTTTCCCCAGCACCTCCGCGCGCGGCGCGATGCGGCTCTCCTCGTCGCCCCACGGGTTGTGGTACTCCGGCTCGATCACGAAATTGCGCAGCTCGTGGTCGACCGATCCGGTGCTGATCCGTTCCGCCGCCAGCCGGCAGCCGGGCAGGGCCTTGTCGAGTGCCGAGGCCAGGTCGTGCAGGAGTTTCGGCTCGAGTTCGCCGTGCACCGCGACCACCGAGTCGGTGCCGATGTCGAGCAGCACGGCTCCGTTGGCGCACACCGCGTAGCCGGTCAGCCCGAGCGGTCCGGCGATCGGCGCGATCCAGCGCGGCGGGCGGCCGGTGCACAGCACGAACGGCACGTCGTCGGCCAGTACTCGCTGCACGACCGACACCGTGCGCGGCGTCACTTGTTCGCTGGGGCCGAGCAGGGTGCCGTCGACGTCGGACGCGATCAACCGGGGTTTCTCCACGCCTGCCATTCTCCCGGTCGCCGCCCGTTCGAGCGAATGTCAGTGCCGGACGTTACGGTCGGCCTCGTGCGAGCAGGCATCGTAATTCTCCCTGAAGACCGCTGGTGGGCGGCCGAGCCGAAATGGCGGGCGGCCGAGGAGTACGGCTTCGACCACGCGTGGACCTACGACCATCTCGGCTGGCGGTCGCTGGTCGACGGGCCGTGGTTCTCCGCTGTGCCCACCCTCACCGCGGCCGCCATGGTCACCTCCACGATCCGGCTGGGCACCTTCGTCGCCTCGCCGGTCGCGCGGCACCCCGTGCCGTTCGCGCGCGAGCTGATCACCCTCGACGACGTGTCCGACGGCCGGTTCGTGCTGGGCGTCGGAGCGGGCGTGGACAGTTCGCGCTACGACGCGCAGGTGCTGGCCGCTCCGGAGCTGACCGCGCGGCAGCGGGTCGACCGCTTCACCGAGTTCGTCGAGGCGCTCGACGGGCTGCTGATGACCGACAACTTCGACTTCTCCGGCGAGTACTACTCCGCGCGCGGCGCGCGGAACCTGCCGGGCACGGTGCAGCGCCCCCGGCTGCCGTTCCTGGTCGCGGCCAACGGCCCGCGCACCATGACGCTGGCCGCGCGGTTCGGCGCGGGCTGGGTCACCACCGGGCGCGGCGGGGACACCCTCGACGAATGGTGGACCGGCATCGCCGAGCTGGTCGCCACGTTCGAACAGCGGGCCGAAGCGGCCGGCCGGGACCTGGCGGGCATCCAGCGGTACCTGAGCCTCGACGCGGCGCCGGTGTTCTCGCTCAGCAGCGTCGCGGCGTTCCGCGAGGCCACCGAACGGGCCCGTGAGCTGGGCTTCACCGACGTCATCGCGCACTGGCCGCGCTCGAGCGGGCCGTACGAGGGGCACGAATCGGTGCTGGAAAAGGTCGTCGAAGAAGTGCTGCCGGGCCTCAAGGCGGAGTAGCCCCTCGTGACCGCGGCCGGGGGAGGCCGCGGTCACGAGAGTCACCTGATGATCGTGTAGATCTGCGCGCCCGGGTTGCGGTAGACGAGCTGCAGGAAATCGCTGCCCATGAGGTCGCGCAGGCCGGGGGAGATCGGCGCGCCCTTGGCGATCGAGCCGCTGCCCACCAGCACGTGGCGCACCTTCAGCCGCTGGACCGCCTCGCGCACGCGCACGTCGAGGTCGTAATCGCGGAAGTGCAGCGCCAGGTAGGTCGCGTCCGGCGAGACCGGGCCGCCGCCGTCGTAGTGGCCCGCCACCGGGTGTACGCCGGTCAGCGCGTACATCCACGCGGTGCCGTCGAGCCGGTCGTTCAGCACCTTCTCGTCCGGCGGGATGTGCATCCGGCCGAGGAACTCCATGGCCGCGATCTCGTCCGGGCTGACCGGCGGCGTGACCTCGCCCTCCGGCCCGTTGTAGTACAGGAACGACACCGCGGTGGCGTTCGCGGTGCGGTAGAACCCGCCGGTCAGCACCGCGGTCACGGCCACGACGACCGCCGCCGCCGCGATCCCGAGCCGGGAGACCACCCTCGGCCGCGCCTTCGCCCAGCCGATCGAGCGGATCCGCTGCGCCGTCCAGCGCTGCAGCTCCGCCATGCCGTGCCCGGCGAGCAGGCACAGCGGGATCGCAGCGAGCGCCATCAGCCGGAACCGGTCGTTCCACCACGGCCGCGACAGCGAGATGACCAGCGGCGAGGCGCCGTAGGACGTGACCAGCACGAACAGCCCGGACAACCCGATCGCGGACAGGATCAGCCAGCGCATCCGGTCGAGGGTGCGGAAGGCCAGCACGCCGACCACGAGCAGCACGGTGAGCCAGAGCTGCGGCGTGTGCAGCACCTGCTGGAACGTGCCGAGCATGTTCAGCGCCGACAGGACCGGCAGGTCCGAATTCCACGGCTGGTACGGGTACGAGCCGGAGGTGAACTTGATCGCGCCCAGGATCTGCGGTGCGGCGAAGACGACTGCGGCCGCCATGACCGGCACTGTGCGCACGATGTCGCCGCCGATCACCCGCAGCCCGTTGCGCCCTTCAGGCACACCGTCCACCCGAAGCCTGCGAAGCGAGCGGTACCAACGCTGCAGCACCAGCGGCGCCGCGAACAGGACACCGCCGAACAGCGCGCTCGAGTGCGCGGTGAGCAGACCGTCCGCGGACAGCGCGAAGACCAGGCCGGTGTCGACGCCCGGGCGTACGAGGAAGCGTTGCAGCGCGACCACCGTGAGCGGCGTGAGGACTATCCCCAGCGCGTACGGCAGCAGGCCGCTCGACACCGACTCGTACGCGCCTGTCGTCGCGGCAGCGGCGATCAGGGCCGTGCAGCCCGCGAAGACCGCACGGCCGCCCATCTGGCGGACCAGGGCGACCATCGACAGCGCGAAGATGCCCGCGACCGGCATGGTGATGGCGTTCAGCGTGACCGGGATGCTCGTCCCGGAGATCTGGTAAACCAGCGCGCCGACCAGGTGATAGCCGTTCGGATAGAACGATCCGTCCGGGTACCAGTTGATCTTGCCCATGCCGATGAGCGAGCCGTCGCCGGTGTCGGCGATGTAGCGGATGCCGTTCGCGTGGAAGACGGTGTCCCAGCGCTGGAAGACCGCCGTCGTCCCGCCGCGCGCGGACAGCACCACGGCGATCGACAGCGCCGTCGCCACCGCGACGCACGCGGCGACCGACCACTGCGCGCGCGTGCTCCAGACGACCGGAGGCTCCTCCGCGCCCGGGGTGATCCAGCCGCGGACGAGGCAGAGCCGCCGGATTCCCCACGCGACCCCCGCCAGCAGCAGCGTGCAGGCCGCGGCGGTGAAGACGTTGTACGGGAGACCGACAGTCGACAACCAGGGCCCAGCCAGGCCGGTGACGGCATAGCTGAGCAGCGGCGCGAGCCCGGCGAGGGCCCACCCGCGCACTCCCGCGGCCCGGCCGATGAGGCCGCCAGGGACTGCCAGCACGGCCACGTAGCTGGCGACCGCGCCTAGATAGGTCCAGAAGGTGTCTGGTGCAGGCATGCTTCTCACGTGTGTAGTGCCGGTAAAACCTGGCGGGATGCCGAGGTCGGTTCGGGACGCGGTCGCGCGACTGCGTACCCTGAGCGCCCGTGAGCGAGCACACGAACTCCGCCAAGATTACTGAAGACGACTTTCGCGGTTACGACCTCGTCGTCGTCGGGTCCGGTTTCTTCGGCCTGACCATCGCCGAACGGGCCGCGGCCGAGCTGGGCAAGAAGGTCCTGGTCCTCGAGCGCCGCCACCACCTCGGGGGCAACGCCTACTCCGAGGTCGAGCCCGAAACGGGCATCGAGGTGCACCGCTACGGCGCGCACCTCTTCCACACGTCCAACAAGCGGGTGTGGGAGTACGTCAACCGCTTCACCGAGTTCACCGGCTATCAGCACCGGGTCTTCGCGCGGGTGAAGGACCAGGTCTACTCGTTCCCGATGAACCTCGGCCTGATCAACCAGTTCTTCGGCAAGTCGCACACGCCGGACGAGGCGCGCGAGCTCATCGCGAAGCAGGCCGCCGAGTTCCGCACCGAGGACGCGCAGAACCTCGAGGAGAAGGCGATCTCCCTGATCGGCCGTCCCCTCTACGAGGCGTTCATCCGCGGGTACACCGCGAAGCAGTGGGAGAACGACCCGAAGAACCTCGGCACGAACATCATCAACCGGCTGCCGGTCCGCTACACCTTCGACAACCGGTACTTCAACGACACCTACGAGGGTCTGCCGGTCAACGGCTACACCGCGTGGCTCGAGAAGATGGCCGAGCACGAGAACATCGAGATCCGGCTGAACGTCGACTACTTCGACGTCCGCGAGCACATCCCGGCGGGCACCCCGACTGTCTACACCGGGCCGCTGGACCGCTACTTCGACTATTCGGCGGGCCGGTTCACCTGGCGCACCGTCGACTTCGAGTCCGAGGTCGCCCAGACGGGCGACTTCCAGGGCACCTCCGTCGTCAACTACAACGACGAAGAGGTCCCCTACACCCGCATCATCGAGTTCCGCCACTTCCACCCGGAGCGGGACTACCCGAAGGACAAGACGGTCATCTTCCGCGAGTACTCCCGGTTCGCGAAGGAAGACGACGAGCCGTACTACCCGATCAACACCGCCGAGAACCGCGAGAAGCTGGAAAGCTACCGCGAGCTGGCGAAGACCGAGGCGCGCGAGAAGAACGTGCTGTTCGGCGGGCGGCTCGGCACGTACAAGTACCTCGACATGCACATGGCCATCGGGTCGGCGCTGTCGATGTTCGACAACAAGATCGCCCCGCATCTGACCGACGGTGCGCCGTTGGACGGGTCGATCGATGCTTGAGAAGGACACCCCGCGCGGTGAGGTGGCCGTGCTCTCCAGCACCCAGAAGGTGCTGAAGAAGCCGGGCGCCGTGCAGGTCGCGCGGGGAATGTCGCTGTTCGGGGAGCACAGCGCGGGATGGTTCGCGCTGGGCTTGCTCGGAGCGGCGGTGGACCGCGACCGGCGCAAAGACTGGCTGGTCGCGTCGGCCGGAGTGGTGGGCGCGCACGCCGCGTCGATCGCCGTGAAACGCGTCGTGCGGCGGCGCCGTCCGGACCATCCCAGCGTGGAGGTTCTGGTCGGCACGCCGAGCAAGCTGAGCTTCCCGTCGTCGCACGCGACGTCGACGACAGCGGCGGCGGTGCTCTACTCCGGATTGACCGGGCGTAACCTGGTCCCCGCCCTGGTACCGCCGATGCTCGCCTCGAGGCTGCTGCTCGGCGTTCACTATCCGACAGACGTTCTGGCCGGAGCCGCCCTGGGAGGCGTCGTCGGCGGTCTGATCCGACGGAAGCTGACCAAGAAGCGATGAGCGAAACGACCGACGAGCGAACCGAAAACGCGTCCGGTACGGCCGAATCCGCAGAAGCGACAGAGGCGGCCGCCGAGAAGACCGACGCGGCCGAGGCGACCGAGAAGGTCGAGAAGACCGAGAAGGTCGAGAAGCCTGAATCCCCGGCCGCCCCGACCCCTTCCTCCGGCACGAGCCCCGTGGGCCTCGTGCTCGGGGTGATCAAGACCGCGCGGCCGAAGCAGTGGGTGAAGAACGTCCTCGTCTTCGCGGCGCCGTTCTTCGCGTTCTCCAAGGCGACGAACCGGACCGAGCTGGTCATCGACGCGCTGATCGCGTTCGTGGCGTTCTCGCTCACCGCCTCGTCGGTCTACCTGATCAACGACGCCGTCGACGTCGAGGCCGACCGGGCCCACCCGACGAAGCGCAACCGCCCGATCGCGGCGGGCATCGTCCCGGTCCCGGTGGCCTACGCGGCGGCCGTGGTGTTCTTCCTCGCCGGCCTCGCCGTGTCGTTCGCGGCGGACTGGCGGCTGGCGATCGTGCTGGCGGTCTACGAGGCCGTGCAGCTCGGCTACTGCTTCGGGCTGAAGCACCAGCCGGTGGTGGACCTGGCGATCGTCGGCTCGGGCTTCCTGATGCGCTCGGTGGCAGGCGGCGTCGCGGGCGGCATCGCGATGTCGCAGTGGTTCCTGCTGGTCACGGCGTTCGGCTCGCTGTTCATGGTGGCCGGCAAGCGGTACGCGGAGATCATGCTGTTCGAGCGCACCGGCGCGAAGATCCGGTCCTCGCTGAAGAAGTACTCGGCGAGCTACCTGCGCTTCGTGTGGGCGACGTCCGCGGCGATCCTGATCATGTCCTACTGCCTGTGGGCGTTCGAGATCCGCCAGGCCGAGCACAACTCGGTGTGGGCGGTCGTGTCGATGGTCCCGTTCGTGATCGCGGTGCTCCGCTACGCGGTCGACGTGGACGGCGGCAACGCCGGCGCGCCCGACGAGATCGCCTTGAAGGACCGCGTGCTGCAGGTGCTCGGCGCGACCTGGGTCGTGACCCTGTTCCTGTCGTTCTACCTGTGAACGGCGCGCGGATTACTGTGCCGATCGGTACTAATCCGACCACAGCCACGGCCTAATGACTTCGTAGCAACGGTTACGTGCCGGGCGGGGGGCGGCCTACTTTTGGCCGGATTAGTACACAGCTGGGATTCAGCTTCTCCACAGCATCGACGGTCACCCTCGGGGGTGGGAGCCGGGACACCCCGCCTCCCGCCCGCGCAGCCCGGAGGACCGACGATGAACGACGAAAAGAACCCCTCGCCTGGCGAGCCTGCCGGGCAGGAACCGACTGAGCAGTTCGGCCGGACCGGGGACCTGGGCGGGGCTTCGGCTGATGCGGGCCCGGCCGCCGCGGGTGGCCAGGCGGGATCGGCCGGGGACGCTACTCAGCCGAGCCAGCCGGTGCCGTCCGCCGAGCAGACCAGCCAGCTCGGTCAGCCGGGACCGTCTGCTGAGCAAGGCGCGTCTTCCGCGGAAGCGGGTCAGCACGCCGGTCCGGCCGCTCAGCAGCCAAATCAGCAGCCGAATCAGCCCGGTCAGTTCGCTCAACCCGGCCCGTGGGGCATGCCCCTGCCGCCGCCGAAGCAGAGCGGTTTCCGCCGGTTCGTCGCCCACCGGGCCACGCAACTGGTCGCGGTGAGCGTGCTGGGACTGGTGGTCGGCGGCGGGATCGTCGGCGGCGTCATGGCCGCGACGCACCATCCCGGCCGGCCCGGCATGAGCCAGCACCAGGGCGGCCACCGCTTCAACGACGGCGGTCCCGGCCAGCGCCACCGCGTCCCGGACGGCCAGAACGGCGGCAGCGGCAACAACGGCAACAACGGCCCCGGGTTCGGCAACGGCGGCGGCACCGGCTCCGGAACAGGCAACTGAGCGAACGGCGTATTCGCGCAGAATCCCTGCCCGCTCGACCTCAGTCGCCCAGCAGCGCCGGGTACAGCACCGTCGGATGCGCGGACAGCCCGGCTTTCGCCGTCGCGCTGTCCGCGTCCGCGATGATTTCGATTTCTCCCGCTTCCAACCCGTCCAACGCGGCGCGGACGACGTCGGCGGGGTCGTTTTTCGGGATGTCGAAGCTGGCCATCATGTCGGTGTCGGTACTGGCCATGACCAGGCCGCTCACCAGCGTGTGCTGCGCCAGCAGTTCCAGCCGCACCGAGTTGGTCATGCTCCACGCCGCCGATTTGGACGCGGCGTATCCCGCGGAGCCCGGGTAGGTCGCCCAGGACAGGGCGGACAGAACATTCAGAATCGCGCCATTCTTCAACCCTGGCGCGAATGCCCGGATTACCCGCAGCGGGCCGAAGAAATTGGTCTCCATTTCCCGCCGGATCGAGTCCAGGTCGCCGGTCACCAGGTCGGTGAAGGAAGCGATTCCGGCGTTGTTGATCAGCAACGTGACGTCCGGGGCGGCGGCAGCGGCGGCCGCGATCGAATCGGGATCGGTGACGTCCAGCGGCAGCGGCACCGCGCCGTCGAGGTCGACGGGACGGCGAGCGGTGGCGTAGACCTTGGCCGCGCCGCGGTCCAGCAGGGCGCGGACGAAGTGGGTGCCGAGTCCGCGTCCGGCACCGGTGACCAGTGCGGTCGAGCCTGCGATCTGCATGAGGTTCTCCTGGGAAAGCCGTAGGAAGGGGGACAACGGCTATCCTGGATCCTGACGTCAATGTCAGGTTCTCGTGTTTGTGGTACGGATCACGGAGGCTCGGATGCGGATCGGCGAGGTGGCGGAGCGCGCCGGGGTCAGCGTGCGTTCGCTGCGCTACTACGAGCAGCAGGGGCTGATCGAGTCGACGCGCACGTCGGGCGGGCAGCGCCGCTACGGCGAGGACGCGGTGTCGTGGGTCGGGCTGATCCAGCAGCTCTACGCGGCGGGGCTGTCCAGCGCGACTATCCGCGAGCTGATGCCGTGCCTGCACGCGGGCGTCAGCACGCCGGAATCGCGCGTTCGGCTGCGGGAGGAAAAGGCCCGGCTCGACGAGCACATCTCCGGTCTCGAACGCACTCGCGAGCGGCTGGAAAAGATGATCGCGTTGGCGGAGGCGCCGAATCCGCATTGCCCGGTCGTGCTGGACTAAAGGGCGGCGGAGGTGTCGTTCAGGATCTTGACGATCGCACGCGGGTCGCCGGGGATCAGCTCGGTCCGGTCGTCGGTGGTCCGGTACGTCAGGACTCGGCCGGCTTCCAGGTCCAGGGCGAAAATCGGACCGCCGGTGAGGTGCCTGCCGCCGGCCCGGCGGCCGACGTACAGCTGATGCACCGCTTGGCGGGGCTGATCCAGGACTGAATTGAGGTACTCGGCGCTGGTGCTTTCGTCGAACGGGTCCGGTGCCTCGTCGGACGCGATCGACACCGAGCGCACCGGCGCGCCGGGGATCTGCGGAAGCGCGTCGAAAAGCGCGGTGGCCAGCCGGTTCGGGGCGATCTGCCGGATCTCGACCACGTCGTCCTGCACGGACACCCGTACCGCGTCCGCCCCGCGCTGGGCGACCAATGCGCTGCGATCGGTCCCGGTGCTGAATTGCGAGTGCGCGAAGTATTCGCTCTCGGCGTAGGCGATCACCTGCAAGGTCGCCCGCAGGTGCGGTGTCGGCGTCTCGTCGCGCGCGAGCCCGAGTTGCGTGAGGTACTCGATGGTCTCGGCGTGCAGCCGACGGTCCGCGCCGTCCTTCACCCAAAGCCGTTTGCCGCTGAGCAGCGGGTGCATTTCGCCGAGGTCGAGCATGTCCCACACCATGGACAACACCGCGGTCGGCAGCCGCACCGTGGAATCCAGTCCGGTCATGCGCCGAGAGTGGGCGGCGTCGACCGGAGGCCGGTGACGGGATCGATGGTGGCTTCCTCGTCGGAGAAAATGTCGTCGGTGTCGAGGACGTACTTGCGGTTGTGCTCGGCGTCGTCTTCTTTCTTGCCGCCGCGGCCGCCGCTCATCCCGGCCCCGGGCATACCGCGCTCGCCGGCCGCACCTCCGCGCAGCGCACCCGTCCCCGCGCCGCCACTGCCTCGCGGGCCGAACTCTCCGGCTCCGACCCGCGAACCGCCGCCCGGACCGCGGGGCGTGATCGCGGTGCCTCCGCTCTCCCCGCCGGTCGAGCCGAACCCGATGCCCGGGGTGTAGCCGAGACCAGACCCGCCGGAACTCGGGCCGGACCCGCCGGGCTGGTACCCGCCGAGCCCCGGAGGGGTGAACCGGGACTGACCGGAACCGGTCGGCTCGACGTAGCCGGAGGTGCTGGTCGCGTCGGCCGGATTCGGCGAATGCGGGTAGCTGCCCGGGCTGCCGCTGTAGGGCCCGCTGTCGCGGTTGTGGCCTCCGCTGACACCGGGGCCGCCCTGGCTGCTCGCCCCGCTCGCTCCGGGAGGTTGGTCGCCTGGTCCAGTCTCACGCGGGTCAGGACCTCCCGGCCGCCAACCGCCGGGGCCGGGCGGGCCTGGTGGCGGATGGCCCGGGCCAGGAACGTTCGGCTGCTGGTTGACCGTGACGCCGCCGTCGTACGCGCCGAGCTTGCCGTAGTCGTACTTCAACTGCCCCGAATTGGACTGGGTCTGGTGGGTGAATTCCTGGTAGAGCTGCAGATTCTTGGCCGAAGCCTCGTTGTGGCTGCGCATCTCGGACAGCACGTCGGAGTCGAACAGGTTCTTCCCGCTCTTCAGTGCGTTCGTGAGCGGTTCCGCCGACATGGGGGCCATCTGGTTGCGCAGATTGTCGAGCATCGCCGCCGCGGAAGCGTGCGTGCCGCTGTTGTCGTGGAACGTTTGCTGCGCACCGGTCATCGAGGAACGCACCGTTCGCAGCCGCTGCGAGACCTTGTCCGCCGAAGCGCCGCTCCAGACGGATTCGAGACCGCCGAGAATCTCCGAGACGTCCTGGCTGACTGCTTCCTGATCCCGCGCCAGTCCCTTGGCGATGTCGCTTCCTTCATGCCACACCCCGGGCTGCGCTGCCTGGATCTGCGGGACGATCTCCTCGATCGGCACCGTCATTTCCTGGTATTTGTCGAGCAGCGCCTTGGTGGACTCCACCCAGCCCATGTCACCGCCCCGCTTTCTTCTTGAGCGTGGTGACCACGTCCCCGGTGACGTCGGCCGCGAGCCCGCAGGCGTCAGCTTTGCCACTGTTGGAGTCGCCGAGGTCGAGTCCGACCTCGAATTCGAGAGTGTCGGAGAGCCCGACCGCTACCTGGCACCCATCTGTTCGCGGTCCCGGCTTCGGGTCGTACGCGACGGCGGGGTAGCCCTGGATGGGCGGAAGCACCTCGAAACGCTTCATCTGCGGCTTGACCTGCTTGTAGATGATGCTCAAGCCTTCGCGTTGCTTGGTCGTGTAGAAGATCGTCAGCATTGAGCCGCCCTGGTGGTCAGACCAGGTGCATTTGGGGCCGAGCGGTCCATCCTCGGGTTTGCCGACGAGGTCGGCGCCGAAGTTGACGCGGATCTGCTGCGCGTCGAGTGCATCGCACGCGCTTCCGGAGAGAACGGAGTCGGGAAGCGGGTTCTCGACCTTCGGAGCACCACCGTAGGGCGGTACCTCTCCGCCCGGCAGCGAGCTGCTGCTCGCCGCCGGAGTCGGGTGCCCGCCGGTGGTGCCCGAACAAGCGGCGAGCAGGGCCGCCGAGCTGAGCAGGACGATCGGCATGCGGAATTTCATTCCGTAGTTCCCCGGTTGTTGAAACTGTTGAGTCGGCCAGCTTGCTGCTGATCGCTTGATTTTGTCATGCCGAGCGCTTCCGCGATGCGCTGGATGAATTCATCGACGTAGGCGATCTGAAGGTCGATGTGGCCCCCGCCGTAAGAGTAGGCCCCCATTTTTGCGGTGCCGTCGCCAACCATTGCCACATGCGCGGCGAGCGTCGACGGATCCTGCGACGGAGTCCTCATCCCGCACAGGTTGACCGCCTTCCGGTGCATCTCCGTCAGCGTCTCTTTGATGCCCTTCAGCTTGCTGAGCAGCTGTTTCGCCTCATCGGGTTCCAGGACGAAGCCGTCCGGCGCGGTCGTCTTGGCCTGCCCGCTCGCGACGATGAACGCCGTGTCCTCCCACACCTGTGCCCCCTCGACGCTGGTGTCGGCAATTGGTTACAGGTAGCACGGTAGCCGATCAATCACCCGCGGTGGACTCGATTCTGAAAGGTGCTCGACGACTAGACATAAACGCTATAGACATAACTGCTCTAGTCATTTGTGCTCTGGTTTTGCTGGCGCTAGACGTGTGTGATTAGTCGACCATGGCCAAGCCTCCGATCTCCGCTGCCGCGCGCATTATCGGCGAGCGCGTGCGCGAGTTCCGGCACAAGGCTGGCCTCAATCAGGAGCAGCTGGCCGAGGCGGCTGGGGTGCACTGGACGTTCGTCAGCCAGGTCGAGCGCGGCTTGCGCAACATCAACCTGCACAACCTGCTCAAGTTCGCCGACGGGCTCGGGGTGAATCCGGCGAAGCTCGTCGACGGGTTGCGTCCGCCGCCAGACCCGGATTAGCCCTGGGCAGAGTCCACTGTGGATGGACGCATCACCTGGCGAAATGTGCCTTCCCGGAGCAGCAGAATCTGCGTGATCACCTGCAGTCCAACGAAAAACGCGACTGACAGCCCGGCGTCGAGTGCGGGGACGTCGTCGACCGGCAGGGTGTACGCCATCCCGATGCTCAGTCCACTGTGGACCAGACTGCCGACGCCCCACACCACGGTCAGCGTCCGCCACACCCGGCGGAACGACGGGCGGGCCTCCCACGCCGCGTCCAGCCGGGAGCCTCGGCCGGGCAGCAGTGCGCGGGCCGCCTGGTAGGTCGTCGGGTACTGGCCGACGACCAGGCTCGCCAGCAGCCAGACGCCTGCGAGCGTGCTGAACCAGGCTCCGCGCACCAGCATCAGCCGGGCGTCGCCGGTCATCAGGGTGGTGGCCAGGCCGACGGCCAGGAACATCAGGACGAGCAGGCCGATCCCGTCCACGCGACGCCGGGTGACCAGCGTGTACAGCACGCGCAGCGCGGGCGGCAGACCGCTCAGCAGCAGCGCCCACACGGGCGGGACGGCGAAGGCCCGGAGCAGGTAATAGCCGCCGACTGGCGCGCCGAGGTCGATCAGCAGCGCGGCCAGCGACGAGCGGAATTCGTTCCCCATGTCCCGAGTTTCGGCGCGGCGGGCGCCTCAGGACATCGTCGAGCCGGTCAGCCCGGCATCCACCGTTCGGTGGAGGCCGGGCCGGGAGAACGTCAGACCGGCAGCTTGCGGAAGATCGGCCGCGGCACGTGCCGCAGGATCGACATCACCAGCCGGAACTCCGACGGCGACCACACGAGGTCCTTGCCCTTGCGCGCGGCCTCGACCGCGACGTCGGCGACCTGCTCGGCGGTCCGGGTCAGCGGAGCGTCCTTCATCCCGGCGGTCATCTTGGTCTTGACCTGGCCCGACCGGACGACGGTCACCTGCACGCCGTGCGGCGCGAGCGCCTCGCCGAGACCGAGGTAGAAGCCGTCGAAACCGGCCTTGCTCGAGCCGTACACGAAGTTCGACCGGCGGACCCGCTCGCCCGCCACCGACGACAGCGCGATGACCTTGCCGTGGCCCTGCGTCTTGAGCTTCTCCGACAGCGCCACGCCGACCGACACCGCGGCGGTGTAGTTGACCGTCGCCAGCTCGACCGCCTTGCCGTGGTCCTGCCACAGCTCCTCGGCCTCGCCGAGCAGGCCGAACGCGACCACCGTGACGTCGATGTCGCCGCCAGCGAACGCCTCGTCCAGCACCTTCGGGTGGGACGCGAGGTCCTTGGCGTCAAAGGCCACAGTGGACACCTCGGCGCCGCGATCCTTCAGACGCTGCGCGGCTTCCTCCAGCCGCGGCGAAGGACGGCCGGCCAGCACGACCCGCAGCGGCTTCTCCGCGAGGTACTTCTCCGCGATCGCCAGCGCGATGTCGGACGTGCCGCCGAGCAGCAGCAGGGACTGGGGGTTACCGACCGCGTCGATCACAGTGCGAGCCTCCGGCTCATGTCAGAGGCGAAAACGCCTTCGGGGTCAACGGAAGCGCGCACCTTGCGCCACTCCTCCAGCCGCGGGTACATCTTCGCGAACGTCTCGGGCGAGGTGCGCGAGTCCTTCGCGGTGTACAGGCGGCCGTTCGCGTCCAGGACCATCTCGTCCATTTCCTCGCAGAACCGGCTGAGCCCGTTCTTGATCGGGAAGTCGACGCTCAGCATCCAGCCCGGCGCGGGCCAGGACATCGGAGCCGGGTTCGAGTCGCCCATGCGCTTGAACACGTTCAGGAACGAGTAGTGCCCGGACCGCGAGATGGCCCGGCAGATGCCCTTGAGCTGGTCTTCCGCGCCGAACGGCACGGAGAACTGGTACTGCAGGAAGCCCTTGCTGCCGTACGCGCGGTTCCACTCGCTCAGCATGTCGAGGGGGTGATAGAACTGCGTCAGGTTCTGGATCTTGCCGCGCGCGCCCTTCTTGGGCACGGTCTTCTGCCACAGCTCGTTGATCAAGCCGAAGGTGAGCTTGTTGCCGAGCCCGTTCGGGAACACGTCCGGCAACGTCAGCAGCTGCGGCGCGTCGAACTTCAACGGGTTGCTGCGCAGCTTCGGCGGCAGCTGGTCGAGCTTCGCGAGCGAACCGCGCGAGAACGTGGCGCGGCCGAGGCGGCTGTCGGACGAGATCAAGTCCGGCACCGACATCGAGTAGTCGTAGGTGAGGTCTGAACCATCGGTGAAGAGCCCGAGGGTCTCGTCGAGGTTCGAGGTGCGGTCGGCGTCCACGTAGAAGTACGCCGTTTCCGTCTTCTTCATCCGCACCGTGGCGCGGACGATGATCCCGGTGAGCCCGATCCCCGCCACGGTCGCCCAGAACAGCTCCGAATCCGGGCCCTCCGGGGTGAGCGTGCGCACAGATCCGTCGGCGGTGAGCAGGTCCATCGACACGACGTGGTTGCCGAAGCTGCCCGCCGAGTGGTGGTTCTTGCCGTGGATGTCGTTGGCGATCGCGCCGCCGATGGTCACCTGGCGGGTGCCCGGCAGGACCGGGACCCACAGGCCGTACGGCAGCGCCTCGCGCATCAGCTTGTCGAGGCTGACGCCCGCGTCGAGGTCGACGAGGCCGGAGTCCGGGTCGATCGAGTGGATGCGGTCGAGCACGGTCATGTCGACGACCAGGCCGCCCGCGTTCTGCGCCGGGTCGCCGTAGGAGCGGCCGAGCCCGCGAGCGATGACCCCGCGCGGGCCTGCGGAGGCGACGGCGCGGGCGATCGCGTCGACGTCGCGGGTGCTCAGCACGTCGGCGACGGTGCCAGCGGTGCGGCCCCAGCCGGTGAGCGTGCGGCGCTGTGTCTCGGGTGCTTGGGTCACGCGGACCAGGGTAGCCACGCCGAACACCGCCCGGAACGTGACCCTGAAGTGCTCGCTTCTACACTTTGCGCATCAAGGCACAAGCGTCCGAGCGTCGAAGTGGGTAATACGGACACTGACGCAATAGGCCGAGAAGGTATTCCAAGTGGTGGCTACAGAACCGCAGAGTGACCAAGCGCAGCCGGTGCCCGCGGGCCCCGGTCTGCTGGGCCAGCTGATCCGGTTCGGCGTGATCGGCGGCTTCTGCGCCCTGCTCGACCTGGGCACGTACTCGCTGCTGCGAGCGGTCGGCATGGACGGGGCCCCGTGGGCGGACGTCGCTCGCGCGATCAGCTTCGTCGTGGGCACGACGACCGCGTTCTTCCTGAACCGGCGGTTCACCTTCGCCGAGGGCAAGCGCGACGGGAACGCCCAGATCGGCGGGTTCGTTCTGCTGTACGCGGTGACCTTCTTCGTGACGATCGGCGTGAATCGGCTCATGCTGAACGTCCTGCCGGAGATGGCGTGGAAGGCCACCCTCGCCTGGGTCGTGTCCCAGGGGACGGCCACCGTGATCAATTTCGTGATGCTCAAGTGGGTCGTGTTCCGTGTACGGCCGGTAAAGGAGAACTGAGTTCGATGCCCGGTAAAGCAGCCCCGGTCGCGGAGGCGGCCCCCGCAGGCCAGACGCGGTTCGCCGAACACGCCCCCGAAGGCAGGCTCACGGCCCAGCGCGGGCTGTACGCCGGGCCGGCTCCGATCGTCAGCAAGGACATGTACGCCGAGGTCGTGCAGGGCAACGCCCAGCGCGAGCGCGGCAGCGTCGTGCTCGAGCCGTCCGCGAAGGTCACCGGAAACACCTACTTCGGCCGCTTCCCGGCCAGCTACTGGCAGCGCTGGACCACCGCGACCGAGGTCAAGCTGGAAGCCGTCGTCACCGGCGACGGGCTGCTGTCGCTCGGCGCGTCCGACATGCTCGGCGACCCGCGCGTGGTCGACGCCAAGCAGGTGGCCGGCGTGAAGGGCGCCAAGGTCGAGCTCACCGGCAAGCTGGACAAGTTCTACGACGGCGGCGCGCTGTGGCTCGACCTCGAGACCGAGGGCGGCCAGACGCTGCGGGTCGAGCAGGTCCGCTGGACCGTCGACGCGCCGGAGTCGATCCGCCCCACCGCGGTCACCATCTGCACCATGAACCGCGCCGACGACTGCCTGAAGAACCTCCAGGCGCTCGCCGCGGACGTGTCCTCGCTCGACACCCTCGACGCCATCTACGTCGCCGACCAGGGCACCGACCTGGTCGAATCGCGCGAAGGCTTCGAGCAGGTCGCGAAGGACCTCGGCGATAAGCTGCACTACATCAAGCAGCCGAACCTCGGCGGGGCCGGCGGCTTCACCCGCGGCCTGTACGAGGTGGCCGGGCACACCGCCACCGAGCACGCGAACGTGCTGTTCATGGACGACGACGTGCTGCTCGAGCCGGACCTCGTCGTGCGCGTCACGGCCTTCTCCAACCGCTCGGCCAACCCGATCATCGTCGGCGGCCAGATGCTCAACCTGCTGCACCCGAACCAGCTGCACGTCGGCGCCGAGTACGCCCGGCTGAACACGCTGGAGCCGGGGCAGCCGGTGCAGCACTCGCTGTCCACCGCGGACCTGCTCGGCGTCGACGAGGAGACCGGGGCCCCGAACCGCCAGGAACGCCGCCTCGACGCCGGGTACAACGGCTGGTGGTCGTGCCTGATCCCGTACGAGGTCGTCAAGGCCATCGGCTACCCGCTGCCGTTCTTCTTCCAGTGGGACGACGCGGAGTACTCCTACCGGGCCCGCGAATACGGCTTCCCCACGGTGACCCTGCCGGGCGCCGGCGTGTGGCACGCGGACTTCCACTGGAAGGACTGGGACGAGTGGCACCGGTACTTCAACCTGCGCAACTCGATCATCACCGCCGCGCTGCACTCGCCGTTCAACCTGAACCTGCTCTCCCGCGTGCTGATGGCGCAGCTGGTGCGCTACCTGCTCGGGATGCAGTACGGCCTGTCCGCGACGCTGATCAAGGCGGTCGAGGACTTCCTGGAGGGCCCGGAAATCCTGCGCGACGGCGGCGTCGAGGCGATGAAGGAGATCCGCCGGATCCGCGACGCGTACCCGGAGACCAAGCGGCACAAGGCCACTGACGTGCCGGGCATCGCGTCCAACGACATCGGCATCATCAACAGCGCGCCGCGGCCGAGCATGCAGCGGCTCGTGCTGATCAAGCGCATCCTCGACAAGGTGCTCGGCCGCAGCCGCTTCGGGCTCGGCGCGGTGCCGATCGACGAGGCGCACTGGTGGCACATCGCGCTGTTCGACACCGCCGTGGTCACCGACGCGTCGCAGGAAGGCGTGCGCGTGCGCAGCTACGACAAGGTCAAGATGTTCGACCTCGCCAAGCGCGGCGCGAAGGTGATCAACCGGCTGCGCAAGGAAGGCGCCGGCGTGCAGGAGCAGTACAAGCGCGCGATGCCGGAACTCACCTCGCGGGAGAACTGGAAGCGGCTGTACGAGCTGTGATTGCCTGAGCTGGTCCGAAAAGGGCGTCTCGCGTTCGGCGGGACGCCCTTTTTGTCTTTTTGGGTAGCTTGGTTTCATGGCCGACCTGGTTTCCCGCGCGCGGGCTCTTGCCGACGATCTGTTGTTTCCGGCGGCAGCTGAGGTGGACCGGCTAGGCGTGGTGCCGCGGTCGCATTTCGACGCGCTCGCCGAGGAGGGGTTCTACGGTCTCGCCGCGCCGGATTCCGGGGTCGACCTCGATCAGCTGGTCGGAGTGCTCGAAGCGCTGGCCGGCGGGTGTCTGAGCACCGCGTTCACCTGGCTGCAGCACCACGGGCTCGTCGCCGGGCTGGCCGCGACGGACCGGGCGGACCTGCGCGAACGCTATCTGCCGGACCTGATCAGCGGACGGCTGCGCGCGGGCGTCGCGTACGCGGGCGTGATTCCGACGCCGCCGAAAGTGCGGGTCCAGCGCGTCGACGGCGGCTACCGGTTCGACGGCGAAGCGCCGTTCGTGAGCGGCTGGGACGCGATCGATCTGCTGCAGTTGTCGGGGCGCGACGGCGACACGGTGGTCAACGCGCTGGTGTCGCCGATCGTCGGGCACAGTCTGGTCGCCGAGCCGTTGACGCTCATGGCCGCGCAGGGAACCGCGACCGTGCGGCTGAAACTCGACAACCACTTCATTCCCGACGAATCGGTTTTCGCCCAGGTCAGCTACGACAAATTCGTGGCTGGCAATACGTTTGCCGCGCGGCTCAACGGATGTGCGCCGCTTGGTCTAGCCGAACGCTGCGCCTGCTTGATCGAGGCGGCGGGCGAGGAGGAAACGGCGACGGCGCTGCGGTCCGAACAGGACGAAATCCGCCGTCGGCTCAACGCCGGTCTCGCTGATCCGGCCACGCTCCCGGCGGCCCGCGCGGCCGGCGCCGAGCTGGCGTACCGGTCGGCAGGCGCGCTCGCCGCGGCGACGGGCAGCCGCGCGGTGCTGGCCGGAGCGCACGCCGGCCGGCTGGTGCGCGAGGCGACGTTCCTGCTCGTGGCCGCGAGCAGACCGGAGATCCGCGCCGGACTGCTCGCCCTCGCCCGTCGCTAAACGGACAGGCCGAATTTGCCCTTTCGGCTCAGGTCGTCGACATAAGCGGCGGCCACGTGGACGAAATTTACCGAAACAGTGTTGCCGTCCCGGGTTTCCCATGAGTGGACGCCGCCGTGTTTCAGGAGGTCCGGGAGCTTTTCCTGAACGGTCGAGGAACTGTCGGCGGTGAGCGGGAAGATCAACGGTTCCCCGCCGGCCGAGAGGTGCAGGACGAGTGCTGGTTTGGGATCTGCCATGAATCCATGGCAGCAGCGGGTGATCATCGGCGGCAAGAGCGGTTCGCCGACAGCGGATCCGCTCACAGCGGAAGCGGATCTCGCCCCGGTCGCGGAGCCGATGGCCGCGACGGTGCGGAGTGGACTACGGTTTCGCCCGGGGAGAGACCGGATTTAGGGGTGGGTCGTGCCGTACACGTTGACGCTGTCACCGGCAGCGGTGGATCTCCTGCTGGCCGAACTCGGGCTCGGCCGCGCGCCGCTGCCGTTCGAGGTGCCGCACATCGGCATCACCGGCGAGGAACGCGCCGCGGTGCGCGACGCCGTCTTCCGCGACCTCGACAGCCGCGGACTGCTGCGGCGCGGGACCGTCGACGACGACGTCCAGATCGCGCTCGCCACGTTCGCCCGGCCCGGCCTCGCGGTGTCCGCGGCGGCCAAGCTCGGCGACGAGCAGCTGTTCGCGCGCGTGGCGTCCAACGGCACGTTCGCGGTGCTGGTCTGCCAGCGGGATGGGATGTTCACCTTCGAGGAGGTCCGCCCGACCGGCATCGTCCCGGCGATCGTCGACCTGCTGCCGCTCACGCCCGCCGCGCCGGGGCAGTCGGTGACCGTCGCGCGGCCGGCGAAGCAGCCGGTCCGGGGAGACGCGTACGACCCGTTCGCCGGGGTCAGCGGCCCGCGTACGCACAATCCGCAACTGCGGTCCGTCCAGCGGATCTTCGAGAAGCCGCGGCTGGCGGTCGGCGAGTTCACGCCGTACGTGGGCGACGGCAACGGCCACGAGAAGGCGCTGCCGTCGCTCGTGTGGTTCGACACCGAACTCGGCCGCTACCTGCTCAGCACGCGCGATTCCAGCGACGGCAACCGCTGGCTCACCTACGCGCCCGCCGACAATGCCCGTCTGGCCCAACAACTGTTCACCCAGCTTGAAGGCTATTCGGCAAACGCCTGACCGGAGCGGCTCGCGTCGGTAAACTCCGGCGCATGAGCACTGATCCGCTGGCGGCAGGCGGGCTGAACGCCAAGGGCATCGCCGAAGCCGCGGCCGAAACGCACAAGCTGGCCGGCACCGCGAAAGCCGGCGGGTTCAGCATCGACGGCGACGCACTCGGTGACCTGCGCAAAGCGCTCACCGACATGGTCACGCGCCTGGAACGGCTCAAGCCGCAGACCCAGGCGCTGACGACCGCGCCGAAGCTCGGCAGCCACCCGTACGGGCACACCGTGGCCGAACACGACCGCAAGAGCGGAGCCGACGCGCCCGGGTCGGCGCTGGACGTCCTGGACCAGTTCGGCCGGATCCTGAAGGAAGCCGACGAGGCGCTCGCGCGCGCCGGCGGGGTCTACACCGAGAACGAGAACCAGGCCATCGACTCCCACCGCACCGTGAAGGGCACCGAATGAGCACGCCGCAGCCGGGGCTCGCGCCGTCGGACGCCGACTACCTCGGGCACCCGCACCAGCAGCTGAAGTCGTACGTCGAGTCGAATCTCGACGTGGAGCAGGTTTCCTCGGTGTCGCACGCGTACACCGAGGTGCAGAAGGCGTTCGAGGAGTTCGCGACGCAGCTGGGCGAGGCCGTGAAGAAGGCCGCGCACGCGTGGAGCGGCGAGGCGGCGGCCGGTGCGCAGGCGTATTTCGTGAGCCTTGCGGAATGGGCCGAGGCGAATGGCCAGAACGCGAAGCTGGCCGCGCAGATCGTGGAGGAACAGGCGTCCGCCGCGCAGGCGGCGAAGCACTCGATGCCGGACGCGGTCCCGTTCGACTGGTCCGAGGAATTCGACAAATGGTCGCACGCGAGCCCGCTCGAAATGAGCAATGAGATCGACGCGACGCTGAAGAAGCAGCAGGACAGCCGTTCCGCGCACGAGCAGGCCGCGGAGACGATGTCGAAGTACGACTCGTCGCTGTACTCGTCGGGTTCGAAGCAGCCGACTTTCGCGCATCCGCCGAAGTTCGGGGTCGCCGCTGGTGGCGGTGCCGCGGTGGTGATGCCGACTGGTCCGGAGCACCACGACGCCGCTCCCGCTCCCGCTCCTGCCCCTGCGCCCGCTCCGGCTCCGGCTGTGGCCGACGCTGGTTCGGCCTCCTCGGGTGCCGCTGCCGCTGCCGGTGGCGGTGCCGCAGTGGCTGGGCACACGAGCGCGCCGACCGTGAGCGGCCCGAGCCAGTTCACCGGTGCGGTTCACCAGCCGATGCCGGACAGCGCGACCACCGCGGCCGGTTACGCACCGCCCGCGGCCCAGGCGTCCCCCGGCGGCGGCAACGCCGGAGCGGCCGGAATGGGCATGGGCGCGATGCCGATGGGCGGCATGATGGGCGGTGGCGGCGGAGGTTTCGGCGCCGACGAAGAACACGAAACCAAGGTCGGCCGCGGCGGCGGCGCCGGCTCGTTCGGCCCCGGCGACGGAGCGGGCGCAGCGGACGTAGCCGCCGGAGGAATGGGCGGCGCCCCAGCCCGCCCGGGCATGGGCTTCGGAGCCCGCCCGTACGACGACGGAAACGACCAGCCCGCGTTCGTCATGGAAATCGAGGACGACGAGGTATTCGGCAGCGGACATCGGTCCGCGCCGCCGGTGATCGGGGAATAGCCTGAGAGTCCGTTGTGGACGGTGGAGTCATCGTCCACAACGGACTGACCGGGGTCAGTACCGGTAAAACTTCTCCGCGCGTCCCTGCCGCACCAGCTTCAGCCACTGCACGAACGCCTTCGGGTCCCGCTTCACGCCCACGAAGTACAACCCGAAGCGCAGCACTTCCAGCGCCCCGATTTTCCGCATTCCCGGCTGCGACAGCAAATACCCGCGGTTGCGGTAGGTGTAATACCGCTTGACCTCGTTCTCCGGGTCCTGTGCGTGGAATTTCCCGCCCAGCATCGGCTTGAATTCGTCCGAGCCGTCGGGGTGCAGGTAGGTCGTGCGCAGCGACGTGCCGAACGGCAGGCCGGACCGCACCAGGCGGCGGTGCAGTTCCACCTCGTCGCCGCGGAAGAACAGGCGCAGGTCGGGTACCCCGGTGACGTCCAAAGTGGACGCGCGGAACAACGCGCCATTCATCAACGACGCGATGCCCGGCAGGAAATCGGTGCCCAGTTCGGCCGACGAGCGCTTCCAGGTGAGGCCGCGGCGCAGCGGGAACGCGAGTTTCGCCGGGGCGTCGATGTTGGCCACCACCGGGGAAATCTCGGCGAGACCGCGCTTTTCAGCTTCCTCCAGCAGGATTTCGAGCACGTGCTCGTCCGCCGGGCGGCCGTCGTCGTCGGCGAGCCATACCCAGTCCGCGCCGAGCGACAGTGCGTGCAGCATGCCGAGCGCGAAACCGCCCGCGCCGCCGAGGTTCCGGTGCGACGGGAGGTACGTGTACGGCAGCGGGAAGGCCTCCACGACGTCCCGCGCGGACTTGTCCGGGCCGTTGTCGACCACCACGAGGTGGTCGACCGGCCGGGTCTGGGCGGCGATGATCTTCAGCGAGTCCGCGAGCAGCTCGCGCCGGTGCCGCGTGACCACCACGCCGACGACGGCGCCCTCGGGCAGCTCTCGCGTCTCGCCGGCCATCATTCCCCGCCGTTCGTCGTGGTCGCGGGCTCGATGCCGAGGCGCTCGAGACCTTCCTGGCTCATGTTCTCGAACGGGTCGCGGCCCTTGTACTCGGTGAGCACCTCGCGCAGCGAACCCTGCTTCTTCAGATGTCCCTCGTCCATCCAGATCGCCGAATCGCACAGCTCGAAGAGGAACTCGTCGGAGTGGCTCGCGAACACCAGGATGCCGGACCGCTTGACCAGGTCCTTGAGCCGGTCGCGGGCCTTGTTGAGGAACGCCGCGTCGACCGCGCCGATGCCCTCGTCCAGGATCAGGATCTCCGGGTCGATCGAGGTCACCACGCCGAGCGCGAGCCGCACCCGCATGCCGGTGGAGTACGTCCGCAGCGGCATCTGCAGGTAATCGCCGAGTTCGGTGAACTCCGCGATGTCGTCGACCCGCTTCTCCATTTCCTTGGCGCTCATGCCGAGGAACAGGCCGCGGATGATGATGTTCTCCTCGCCGGAGATCTCCGGGTCCATGCCGATGCCGAGGTCGAACACCGGCGCGATCTTGCCGACGATCCGCGAGGAACCGCGGGTCGGCTCGTAGATCCCGGCGAGCAGCCGCAGCAGCGTGGACTTGCCCGCGCCGTTGTGCCCGACGAGACCGACCCGGTCGCCCTCGCGGAGGCTGACCGACACGTCGTGCAGCGCCTCGATGATCGGCACCTTCTGCTCGGTGCCGATCTTGCCGCCGACCTTGCCGAGCACGCGCTTTTTCATCGAACGCGTCTTCGCGTCGAAAATCGGGAAGTCCACGTACGCGTTGTGGACGTCAATGCTGACCATCTGTCACACCCAATACGAGACGCGAGACCGGTAATTGCGCATAGCGACGAGCGCGAGCGCCCATCCGACGACGGTGATGCCGCCGACCACGACCCAGCTGGTCCAGCTCACCGCCTGCCCGATGAGCGGCGACCGCACCACCTGCATGTAGTGGTAAAGCGGGTTCAGCTTGATGATCGGCAACGCCCACGACGCGCCGTCCCGCGCGCCGCCGGACAGCAGCTGGTCGACCGGCCAGACGATCGGGGTGCCGTAGAACATCAGCTGGATCAGCGAGTTGATCAGCTGCGGAATGTCGCGGAACCGGGTCGAGATGATGCCGAGCAGCAGCGCCGCCCAGCCCGCGGTGAGGGCGAGCAGCACGAACCCGGGAATGGCGAGGAAAATGTTCCAGCTCAGGCCCGGGTGGCAGTACTTGTCCGGAGTGCAGACGCCGTCCTTCGACCCCAGCGAATACGGGGAATCGAGCGCCGAGAAGAAAATGATCAGCAGCACGACGTAGACGATCATGTTGTGCGCCAGCAGCAGCGTCTGCCGCCAGATCGTGCGCAGCACGTACACGCTGAGCGGCGCGGGGACCTGTTTGATCAGGCCCTCGTTCGCGATGAACGTCTCCATGCCTTCGGTGAGGCAGCCCTGGATGAAGCCCCAGATGATGAAGCCGGTGGAGAGGTAGGGCAGGAACACCTCGATCGGCGTCCGGAACAGCTGCGAGTACAGCAGGCCGAGACCGAGCGCGATGACACCCTGGCTGATGGTGATCCAGAACGGCCCGATGATGGACCGCCGGTACCGCTGCTTGATGTCCTGCCAGCCGAGATGGGTCCACAGCTCGCGGGAGGCCAAACCGGTCTTGATGTCGTCGATCGCACGCCCGAACGTCTTGCTGTCCGACGACGGTGGAACCGGAGTCGAGACATCGGGTTCGGCTGCGTGAACCGTGCTGGTGGCATGCACGTGGACGAGGGTACCGATGGGGCGCGCCGGGCTAGGCTCGACCCGTCGCGCGGCCGCTTCGTCCCTTCTCACCCGTGCTGTCTGACAGAGTGTGCGCGACGTTACGATAAGCCAATGCCGGTCCCCGAAATCAGCACTTCGCACCCGGAGTCTGTTTCTTCGCGTGCGCAGTATCACCTGGTCGCACCTGTGGGCCACCCCAACTACGGCGACGAGCTCATCACCGCGGGCTGGCTGGCTTATCTCGCGGAGACCGCTCCGGACGCCGACGTGTGGGTGGACACTCACTCGCCGGGGCCGGCGAGCGTCCTGCTCGACGGCATTCACCCGCGGGCGAAGTTCACCGACACTTTGTGGCGGCTGTGCTGGGAAGCTCCGGACGACGATCCGTGGCGCGCCGCCGCCTGGGTGCGCGACGCGGTGCACAACCCGGGCATGATGCCGCGGCTGCACCACAGCATCGAACTGCTGGCGAAGGCCGACGTCGTGCACGTCGTCGGCGGGGGATACATCAACAAACTGTGGCCCAAGCAGATCGGCCTGCTGGCAGGCGCGGTCGCCGCGGTCGAACGGTCCGGCGGCCGGGCGGCCATGACCGGACAGGGCTTGCAGCCGGCCTGTGAAGGCTCGGTCCCGCTGCTGAAGGCGCTCGCCGACCGGTTCGAGGTGGTCGAGGTCCGCGACGGTGCGTCAGCGGATCTGCTGGGCCGCCCGGTCGGCCTGGACGACGCCTTCCTCGCCATCGGGCCGGAGCGGTACGACCACGCCGAAGACCTGCCCGAAGTGATGCTGTGCCTGCAATCCGACCTGGTCGAGGTCGGCATCGGTGCGGTGGCCGGCGCGGTGCTTTCCATGCTGCGCGCGTGGAAGACGGACCCGGCGAAGATCGGCATCGTCGAAGGCGTGCCCCGAGTCGACCGTGAAGTCTTTTCGTTGCTCGAACGCGAATTGCCGGGTGCGCGGTTTTATCCGTTTTCGCACATTTGGACGCATGGCCTTCCCGTCGGGTCGGAACAAACCTGGATTTCCACCCGATTCCACATTCACATGCTGGCTGCCGCGGCCGGGGCCTCCGGCGTCGCGGTGAGCATCCACCCGGACTATTACGCCACGAAGCACCGTTCCCTCGCCGAGCTCGGTTCGAACTGGACGCTGCTCGAAGACCTCTCCCAGGTCCCAGACCGCCCGACCGCGGGCGGCTACGCGGAAGAGACGCTGGCTGACTTCAAGAACAGCAAGCGGAAGGTCGCCGAGCAGGTTTACGCGCCGGTGGTCCGCCCGGTCCCCGAGGAGCCCGAACCGGAGCCGGAGCCCGAGCCGCTCGCGCAGGAGGAGCCGCCCGCTCAGCGGCGACGGTGGGCGCGGCGGATCCGCAACTGAACGGACGGGAAGCCCTCGTCGATTGAGGACCGGAACAGTCCGCAATCCTCCCTAACGTCGTCGCCATGACCGAGACCCCGTTCCGGATCCACATCCCGCAGTCCGACCTGGACGACCTCCACCGTCGTCTCGCCGACGCGCGCTGGCCGGACCCATTCGACGACCCGGCGTGGGAGCTGGGCATTCCGGTGCCCGAAGTCCAAGACCTCGCCGACTACTGGCGCCTGGGCTTCGACTGGCGCGCCCAGGAAGAACGCATCAACGGCTTCCCCCAGTTCACCACCACCGTCGACGGCGCCACCATCCACTTCCTGCACCTCAAATCCCCCGAACCGAACGCCATCCCGCTCATCCTCACCCACGGCTGGCCCGGTTCGATCGTCGAATTCCTCGACCTCATCGGCCCCCTCGCCGACCCCCGGGCGTACGGCGGCGATCCGGCCGCGGCGTTCCACGTCGTCGTTCCCTCTGTGCCCGGGTTCGCCTTTTCCGGGCCGACGCCTGACCGCGGCTGGGGACCGGCTCGGACGGCGCGTGCGTGGGCGGAGTTGATGTCCCGCCTCGGGTATCAAAGCTTCGGCACCCACGGCGGCGACTGGGGTGCGTTGATCTCCCGCGAACTCGCCGTCCAATTCCCGGAGCGGATCATCGGGGCGCACGTGACGATGCTGCCGTCCGCGGTAGCGCGCAGCGAGGCCGATCTGGAAGGGCTCAGCGGGGCAGAGCTGGCGAAAGGGCAGCGGTCACTGGAGAAAGCGCGGGCCTTCCAGCAAACCGGCGTCGGCTACGCGATGATCCAGTCCAC
Organism: Amycolatopsis sp. A1MSW2902; assembly: GCF_017312175.1. Lineage (NCBI taxonomy): Bacteria > Bacillati > Actinomycetota > Actinomycetes > Pseudonocardiales > Pseudonocardiaceae > Amycolatopsis > Amycolatopsis sp. A1MSW2902. The sequence goes on along the minus strand of NZ_QJPO01000001.1, from coordinate 7,063,763 downwards.
CAAGCCGCAAACGCTTGCCTACGGTCTCACCGACTCCCCGGCCGGGCAGCTGGCCTGGATCGCGGAGAAGTTCCGGGCTTTCTCGAACACCGACCACGACCTGATCGACCGCGACGATCTGCTCGCCAACGTCTCGCTCTACTGGTTCACCCGCACCGCCGCGTCGTCCTCGCGGATCTACGCCTACCAAGACGTCCAGTGGGGCGCACCGCTGCCGAAGTCGACCGTGCCGACCGCCGTCGCGGTGTTCCCGGACGACATCGGGCTTCCGCTGCGGCACCTGGCCGAGCGCACCGACCGGATCGTGCGGTGGACCGAACTTCCGCGCGGCGGGCACTTCCCGGCGCTCGAAGAACCCGATCTGCTGATCGGGGATCTTCGAGCGTTCTTCGCCGCGGAAAGCCCGGAGAGCCCGGAAAGCTAGAGGTACTGCCCGGTTCCGGTGATGCCGTGCCCGTGCCCCTCGCCCGGGTGGCCGCCGGAACCGGACGACCCCGCGGGCAGGCCGCGGCGCATCTGCTCCAGTTGCACCCGCGCGGCCATCTGCTGGGCGAACAGCGCGGTCTGGATGCCGTGGAACAGCCCCTCCAGCCAGCCGACCAGCTGGGCCTGCGCGATCCGCAGTTCGGCGTCCGAGGGGGTTTCGTTGTCGGTGAACGGGCGCACCAGGCGCTCCAGTTCCTCGCGCAGCTCGGGGGCGAGGGCCTCCTCCAGTTCGCGCACCGACGTCTGGTGGATCTCGCGGACCCGGTTGCGGCTGGCGTCGTCCAGCGGCGCGGCGCGGACCTCCTCCAGCAGCTGCTTGATCATGGTCCCGATGCGCATCACCTTGGCCGGTTCCTCGACCAGGTCGCCGACGGACTCGTTTTCCTCGCCCTCGGGTGCCGCCTGCGCGGTGCCGACCGGGACGCCGTCCGGTCCGACGACGACCACGCGCGGCGCGTCCGCGTCCCCGGCTGCGCCCGTTCCCCCGAAGTTCGGCTCGCTCATATGCTCCATCCCCGTCGGTTGGCGGTCCTGACCCGAGCCTAGCGGCCGTTCGGGCAGTTCTGCCCAACCCCGCGGCAACCGCGAAACCGCACGTCCGTACGGTGTCCCCATGGCGTTCGACGTCGCTCGTATCCGTGGGCTCTTCCCCGCGCTTGGCGACGGCTGGATTCACTTCGACGGCGCCGCCGGAATGCTCGTGCCCGAACAGGTCGCTTCGGCCGTTTCGACAGCTATGCGGGCTCCGGTGTCCGGCCCGGGCGGAGCGTTTCCGGCCTCTCAGCGGGCGGAAAGCATCGTCACCGCGGCCCGCCGGGCCGTGGCCGATCTGGTCGGGGCGGACCCGGCCGCCGTCGTGCTCGGCCCGAGCGCGCCGGTCCTGTTGCGCCGTCTCGTCGACGCGCTCGCCGAACGCTGGACGATCGGCGACGAGATCGTCGTCTCGCGGCTCGACGAAGAGGCCAACATCGCGCCGTGGCGGCGTGCCGCGAAACGCGTCGGCGCGGTCGTGCGCTGGAGCGAGATCGACATCGAGACGTGCGAACTGCCCGCGTGGCAGTACGAGAACCTCGTGTCCGCGCGGACGAAAGCGGTGTCGGTGACGCTGGCGTCCGGGTCCGTCGGGACCCGGCCGGACGTGCCGACGGTGATCGAATTCGCCAAGCGCGTCGGGGCGCTCGTCGTGGTCGACGCGACCTACGCCGCCCCGTTCGTGCCGCTTGACCTGCAAGAACTCGGTGCCGACGTCATGGTCGTCTCCGCTCCGTCGTGGGGCGGACCGGCGGTCGGCGCGCTCGTGTTCCGCGATCCGGAGCTGCTGGAGCGCATCTCGTCGGTATCGCTCGACCCGGCCGCGACCGGTCCCGCGCGGCTCGAACTCGGCCCGCACGCGTACCCGCTGCTGGCCGGGGTCGTCGCGTCCATCGACTACCTCGCCGGCCTCGACGACGCCGCGACCGGTTCCCGCCGCGAACGGCTCGTGACGTCGCTCGGCTCGGCCAAGTCGTACCACGCGGGCCTGCTCGCGCAGCTGTCCACGGAACTGCGCTCGCTGCGGCACGTGATGGTGATCGGCGACGCGATGCGCCGGATCCCCGCCCTCGCGTTCGCCGTGGCCGGCGCCAAAGCGTCCCAGGTCGCCGAATACCTGGCGTCGCAAGGACTCTGCGCGTTCGCCGACGACGGCACCAGCGGCGTGTTCGCGTCGCTGGGCGTCGGCGAGGTCGGCGGAGCGGTGCGGATCGGGCTCGCGCACTACTCCAACGTGTTCGAGATCAACCAGCTGGTGCGGGTGCTCGAAGAACTGCGCTGAGGCGCCGCGTCACGACTTCGCGGCCAGCAGGACCTTCCCGAAGATGCTGCCCTCCTCGAGCATCCGGTGCGCGGACGCGGCCTCGGCCATCGGCACCACGTCGCCGACGATCGGCTGCACCGAACCCTGTTCCACCAAGGGCCACAAGCGATTCCGGACATCCGCGACGATCGCCGCTTTCTGGTCCAGCGGGCGGGCACGCAGCCCAGCCGCGAACACGCTCGCGCGTTTGCCCAGCAGCTTGCCGATGTTCAGCTCGCCCTTGATCCCGCCCTGCATGCCGATGATGACCAGGCGGCCGTCGGTGGCGAGCGCGTCGACGTTGCGGCCAAGGTACTTCGCGCCCATGTTGTCGAGGATGACGTCGGCGCCCTTCGTCTCGGCGCGCAGCACCTCGACGAAGTCCTCTTCCTTGTAGTTGATCGTGAGGTCCGCGCCGAGCTGGCGGCAGCGTTCGAGCCGTTCGGGCGAACCCGCGGTGACCGCGACGGTCGCGCCGAGCGCCTTGCCCACCTGGATCGCGTGCGTGCCGATGCCGCCCGCGCCGCCGTGCACCAGCAGGACCTGGCCCTCGCCGAGACCGGCGTGCATCACGACGTTCGCCCACACCGTGCAGGCCACCTCGGGCATCCCGGCCGCGGCGACCGTCTCGATTTCGGCGGGCACCGGCAGCAACTGCCCGGCCGGGACCGCGACGCGTTCGGCGTACCCGCCGCCGGCGAGCAGCGCGCACACCTCGTCGCCGACCTGCCAGCCCTCGACGCCCTCGCCGAGTTCGGCGATCGTGCCGGAGCATTCCAGGCCGAGGATGTCGCTCGCCCCAGGCGGCGGCGGGTAGTTGCCTTGCCGCTGCAGCAGGTCGGCGCGGTTGACCGCACTGGCCGTGACGTCCAGCAGCACCTCGCCGGGCCCGGGTTCCGGATCGGGGACCTCGGTCCATTCGAGCACGTCAGGGGCACCGGGTTCGCGGATCGTGATCGCGTGCATGCGCCCGACTGTATCCCGGGTCAGCCGAGATCGTTGGTGCTGAAGGTGTTGCAGCTCGCGGGCTGGCCGGTGCGGTAGCCGGTGGTGAACCACTTCTCGCGCTGCGCCGAGGTTCCGTGCGAGAAGCTCGACTTGTCGATGTGGCCGTTGCCGAGGTTCTTCTGGATGTAGTCGTCGCCGATCCGGGACGCGGTGTCGAGCGCGCGCGAGATGTCGTCCTGGGTGACGTCCTGGACCAGCGGTTTCCCGGAGCTGGTCGGGGTCGTGCTGGCGTGGTTGGCCCAGACGCCCGCGTAGCAGTCGGCCTGCAGTTCCAGCCGGACCGAGCCGGACGTCGGCCCGGTGCCGGTGCCGCGCTTGGACGTGCCGGTGAGGTTCTGCACGTGGTGGCCGTATTCGTGGGCCAGCACGTACGCCTCGGTGAACAGCCCGCCCTTCGCGCCGAAGCGGGTCTTCAGCTCGTTGAAGAACGACAGGTCGATGTACACGTACGAGTCGGCAGGGCAGTAGAACGGGCCGGTGTCCGACGTCGCGCCGCCGCAGCCGGTGCGCACGCCGCCGGTGAAGAAGCGGGTCGTCGCCTTGCGGTAGGTCTGGCCGGAACGGGAGAACTCCTGCGTCCAGTAGTCCTGGATGGAGTTGACGATCGCCACGATCGCGCAGTCGTGGTCGCGGTTCGCGTCGGCTCCGGTCTTGCACTTCTTCGCGAGCGTGCCGGCGTCCAATTGCTGCCCGGACTGGACGTCGCTGAGCCCGATCCCGCCCGCCGCGGGCGAGGTCCCGGTGCTGGGAATGCCGCCGAACTGGGAAAACAGGAAGTAGATGACCAGGCCGACGAGGCCGAGCCCGCCGCCGCCGATGGCCACGCGGCCGCCGATGCCGCCGCCCCCGCCGCTGCCGCGCATGTCCTGGATCTCAGAGGCGTCCAGATCCGCGTTGTCGTCGAATCGCACGCGGAAAGGGTAGCCGCAAACCTGGAAACAAGGCTGGGTGCGGCCCCTGCGCTGGGGGCCGCACCCAGGTACTACCGAGGTTTCGTTGACAGCGGTTGGCCACCGGCCGGGCTGGCGTCCGGCGCTGCCTTCGCGGTGCCGAGGCCGCGAAGAGAAGCAGCGGCATAACGACGCCGGTGCGCGTGGCCGATGCCGGAGCGCACGGGGTGCTCGTGCTGTTCGCAATCGCGACCGAACCGGAACGGGGCCGTGCCGATCGCGGGGACACAGCGGGCGGTCAACCGCGGGAACTACCTGCCATGCCACCACCTGGCCTTTCCCGGGGGGAGACCGGGGCCGGCGTGCCCTTCGGCGCGCTCCGGGATCCTCGTCGTCCCTCCGCTGTCTCCCGAGGATGCGCTTCTTCGCGCCGAGTCTCAACCTTTTCGTAACCCTCCATTGGGGGAAGTTCGGCCGGAAATTTCACGGCGGGCCGAAACAGCGGCGGCGAAACCGGCCTTCTAGGCTTCCGGATATGAGCGATGACCAGGACGTGCGCTGGCTCGACCCGGCAGAACAGCGCGCCTGGCGGGCCTACATCGTCGCGTCGCTGCGGCTGCGCCAGCGGCTGCACCGCGAACTGTCCGAAAGCCACGGCATCTCGCTCGCCGACTACGAGGTCCTGGTGTGCCTGAACCTGGCCCCGGACCGGTGCACCCGGATGACCGAACTGGCGGCGCAGCTGGGCTCGACGAAGAGCAGGCTGTCGCACCAGATCGGCAAACTGGAGGTCGCCGGGCTGGTCACCCGCCGCCCGGACCCGGAAGACAAACGCGGGGTGCTGACCGAGCTGACCGACGCCGGCCAGCGCGTACTGGACAAAGCCGCGCCGACGCACGTGCGCGGCGCCCGCGAGCACCTCGTCGACCTGCTGACGCCCGACGAGCAGACGGCGATGGCCACGGCGTTCACCCGGGTCCTCGAACACCTGGACGACGTCGAAGGACGGCGCGATACCCTGACCTAGAAGGAAGCGTGGCAGAGCGGCCGAATGCAGACGCCTTGAAAGCGTCCGTAGGGAAACCTACCGGGGGTTCAAATCCCTCCGCTTCCGCTTGACGCCTCGAGTGTCCGGCCCCGGATTCCGCGCATCCCGCGGGAGACGGGGCCGTTTTTCTCCGGCTGCCGGTCCCGCGTCCGCGCGGGTACCCTGACCGTGCTGTGCGCCGGGTTCCCGTGGAGTCTTCCGTCATTCGCGACGTCGGCTACGACGCCGCGAAGTCGGTGCTGGAAATCGGGTTCCGCAACGGCAGCGTCTACCGCTACCACCTCGTGCCCGCGCGGGTGCATCGCGAGCTGATGGCCGCCGAGAGCCCGGGGCGCTACCTCAACCAGGAGATCAAGCCGAGGTTTCCCGGGCAAGAGGCGGAGTGATTGCGGCGTCAGGCTTTCTTGGCCTCGCGCTGGGCGATCCGCGCCTGGACCTCCGGGCGGCGCAGCGGCGGCACGGTCGCGGGCGGCTGGCGGCGCTGCGGGAGTTCCTCCAGCAGTCGCGCGGTGATCTGGGCGATTTCGGCGACCGCCGCCTCGAACGGTTCGCGCGTCGCGTCCGAAAGGGACTGCACCCCGGTCACTTTGCGCACGTACTGGCGTGCCGCGGCTTCGATCTCGTCCGTGGTGGCGGCGGGCTGCAGGCCGCGGAGCGTCGTGATGTTTCGGCACATGCGCTTCAGGGTACGTCTCTGCGGCTGACCGCATCACACTCTAGGGCCAACCTCGTTGACGGGGTCCGAGAGCGCCCGGCAACCTTGATGAAGTGCCCCTCAGACCGCGTGCTCCCCGGCTCAGCCGCCCCGTCCCGGAAGTTCCCGCCGACACCCCGATTCCCGAGCAGGCCTGGCACCGCGTTCCCGCCGACGAACTGGTCACGCTCGTTTCCGTTGTCCTGATGGCACAAGGCTTTCCCGAAGAGCGTGCGCGTCCGGCCGCGGAAGCGTTGTGCCACGGCGATCTCACCGGCGCGCCGGAAACGGGCGTCGGGGAGTTGACGCGGGTGCATCTGCCCGCGATCGAAAACGGGTTGGTCAGTCCTGGCGCTCAGCCGTTGCTGATCGCCGATCGTGGGGCCGCGGCGCTCATTGATTACCGGCGGGCGTCCGGGCTTTGGGCGGTGGGCGACGCGATGGATCGCGCGGTGCAGCGGGCTGGGCGGTTTGGCGTCGGGCTGCTGTCGGTGCGTGGGGTCGGGCCGTTTGGGCGCGTTGGGCATCATGCTGCTCGAGCGTTGCCGCACGGGATGATCGGCATTGTGATGGCTGCCGGGGGGTATGCGGATCAGCCGGTGCATCCGTTGGGGATGGCTGCTCCTGCCGGGGCTTACCCGGAGTTTGTGTTCGATATCGATCTTGCTGATGCTGCTCGGAATCCGCAGTTCGCTGGGTTCGCTCTGATGGTGGATGTGCTGGCCGGGGTGCTGTCCGGGGTTGCTGATCATGAGCATGACACTGGGTTGCTGGTGCTGGCGATCGCGCCTACGACGTTGCGTAGTGCTGACGGGTTTTATCGGGCGGCCAGCGCGGTGTTCGGGAGCATGCTCGGGTGGGAGGGGGGTGCGCCGGTGCGGTATCCGGGGTGGCGGGAGGCTCAGTATTTGGAGCAGTGCCGGGCGTTGGGGGTGCCGTTGCCTGGGGCGGTGCGGAGGCAGCTGGATTCGTTGGCGTTGAAGTTGGGGAGGGCGCCGTTGTCTACGGTGGGGTGACTGCTCGTCGCCTGGCGGCGACCTCGCTTGTGGTCGCGTGGGGCACCCCGAAGCTTGATTGTGCTGACGGTCTGGGGGTGCTTGTCAAGGCGGGAAAGATGCCTTGACAAGCACCCCCAGACCGCAGATGAGCTTCGTATCGGGGTGCGGGGGAGGGGCTGGGTGCCTCGCTCGTTTGGTGTGCTCGCTGCGGTTTGCTTAGTGTTCCAGCGAGACTCTTGCGTTTTCGGTTCCGACTGTTACTACGTCGCCGTCTGCTAGTTGGCGGCCTCGGCGGGTTTCTACTTCGCCGTTGACCGTTACTTCTTCTGCGTCGATCAGGTCTTTTGCGTGCGAGCCGTTGTCCGCGAGGTCGGCCAGTTTCAGGAATTGGCCCAGCCGGATCGGCTCTCCGGTGATCGGGACGTCGCGCGTGCTCATGGGACGCATCATGTCACGGCATCGTCGTCGCTCGGTTGTACAGATCGGCGATCTGGTCGTCGAAGTAGCTCGAGTACGAGATGTCGTCGGTGTAGCCGCCTGCTTCGTAGCCGCCGATCACGCCTACTACGGTGCCCGTTTTCGTGTCGGGGGACGGGTCGGCTACCAGCGGGCTGCCGCTCGTGCCGGTGGCGAAGCCTGGGCAGTCGACTCTGATCTGGTGTTCGTCTTGCTGCTGGGTGTGCGTTTCGCAGGTGGCGACCTCGTCGACGCCGTCCGGGTAGCCGGCGACCGTCACGGGGCGCGCGAAGGGGCCGTTCGTGCCTAGTTGGTTGGCTCCCGTTACCGCTTCCAAGGGTTCGGGGGAACCGTCTTGGCGGGCGGTTGCGAAACCGACATCGAGGTTCGGATCGGACGAGTCGATCCAGCTCTGCGCGACCAGTTCGTTCCCGACCTGCCAGTATCCGTAGGGCGCGACGCCGTCGTGGAAACCCGGGGCGAAGGTGACATTGGCCAGGTAACCGCCGCCTTCGCCGTCGTGGAGGCAGTGTGCGGCGGTGAGCAGTTCGTCGCCTCGGGGGCTGTGCACGACGCTCGCGGTGCAGTAATGCGAGCCGTCGACGAACAGTGCGCCGATGGACGCTTGGATCGGCTTCGCCGGGGTCGACGGGGCGACCGCTGGTTCCGCTGCGTGCTCAGCACAAGCCACGATGGTCCCGCTCGCACTCATTAGTGCGAACAGCCCGATCACCGTGCGCCGCATGCCACCTCCAGTACTGGTCCTCGTCACTAGTATCAGAGAACGCGGTGAGACCAGGGTGGGGAGACGATGAAGGACTTCTCGAACAAAGTCGCAGTGATCACCGGAGCGGGCTCGGGCATCGGGCGGGCGCTGGCGCTCGAACTCGCGTTGCACGGCGCGCTTCTCGAACTGTCCGATGTCGACGCCGAAGGGCTCGACGGAACCGTGCGGGAAGCCCGCGAACGCGGGGCCGAGGTGCGGGGGCATTCCCTCGACGTGGCCGACCGGGCCGCGGTTCTCGCCCATGCCGAGGACGTCGCGCGGGAGCACGGCCGCGTCAACCTCGTCGTCAACAACGCGGGCGTGGCGCTCGGCGCGACGGTCGAGGACATGACGTTCGAGGATTTCGACTGGCTGCTCGGCGTCAACCTCGGCGGCGTCGTCAACGGCACGAAGGCATTCCTGCCGCACCTCATCGACTCCGGTGACGGGTACGTCGTCAATATCTCCAGCGTGTTCGGATTCGTCGGAGTGCCTACGCAGAGTGCCTACAACGCGGCGAAGTTCGCCGTTCGCGGATTCACCGAGTCGCTGCGCGAAGAAATGCTCGCGGCGCGGCATCCGGTCGGCGTCAGCTGCGTGCACCCGGGCGGGATCAAGACCAACATCGCCCGCAACGCGCGTGGCGGAGCGGCCGGCGACCAAGCCAAAGCGGCGGCCGGATTCGAGAAAATCGCCCTTACCACACCGAAGAAAGCGGCCGAGACCATCCTGCGCGGCGTGCGCAGGCGGTCGGCGCGGATCCTCATCGGACCGGACGCCTACGTGATCGACGCGATCCCGCGTGTCCTCGGTTCGGCATACCAGCGTCCGCTCGCGGTTTTGGCGCGCCAGGGACTCAAACGCATCGAGCGGAACGGATAACTCGTCGCGACTGTCCGCATTCTTGATCACCCGATGGAGTTGCATTTTCACCGAAACCCTCGGGAATGTCGCAGAATGCTGCCAGTCCACTCGTGTGTCCGCACCCCGGAGGTAGCCCTCGATGCTGCGCCTTGCCGAGCGCCGATTGGCCGCGCCTGCCGACCGCGCCGCCGGGGAACTGGTCGACCGCACCGGCATCATCGCCGCGAGCCTGCCGCGGGGGCCCCGGCTGCCGGACGAGGCCGCGCCGGAGACGAGCTGCGAATCGACCCAGCAGATCCCGGTGATCGCCGGGTGCGCGCCCGCCGAGGAACGCCCGCGCGCAGTCGCGTCGCGGCGCCGCGCCCGGGTGTGGGTCGGCGCCGGGCTGGCCGTGATCCTGGTCGGACTCGGCTGGCTGGCTGGAGGCTTCTTCACCGGTGCGCTGCCCGGGCAGCCCGCGGATGATGCCGTCGTGCAGGCTGAGCAGCGTGTTCCGATCGCGGAGCAGCAGATCCCCGTGCCGTCGACGATCACGCCGCCGGTGACGCAGACCGCGCCGCCGGTCACGGTGTACGTCCCGGTGCCCTCGCACGACACCCCGGTGCGGCGGCACAACCCGGTCCACTCGACCATGCCGCGCGCGACGTCGGCTCCGGATTCTTCGGAGCAGGCCGATCCGCGCGCGGACCTCGCGACGCCCGCGCCGAGCAAGACCCCGGCGCGGACGGGCATCGACCAGTTCCTCGACTGGAAACCGTGGCTCGACGCGGCGCAGCGGATGGCTGGCGGTCGCTGAGAATCAGCGAGCGGACGCTGGCTCGGGTTGACGGCTGCTGCAAGAGCATGGGGCTGTTGACTGCGGTTGCTGGGTGGGCTGAGGTCGGCAGGCGGGTTGACTGTGGTTGCCGGGTGAGCTGAGGTCGGCGAGCAGGCTTGCTGCGGTTGTCGGGTGAGCTGAGGTCGGCAGGCGGGTTGGCCGCGGTTGCCGGGCGGGCCGAGTTCAGCGAGCGGGCTGGTTGCGGTTGCCGGGCGGGTTGAGATCGGCAGGCGGGTTGGTTGTGGCTGCCGGGCGGGGCGAGGTCGGCGAGCGGGCTGGCTGTGGTTGCCGGGTGGGCCGAGGTCGGCGAGCGGGCTGGCTGCGGTTGTCGGGTGGCTGAGGTCGGCAGGCGCGCTGGTTGTGGTTGCTGGGCGGGTTGAGGTTGGCGGGCTGACTGCGGTTGCCAGGTGAGTCGAGATCAGCAGCGGGTTGGCTGTGGTTGTCGGCCGGGCCGAGGTCGGCGAGCGGGCTGGTTGCGGTCGTCCGGTCAGCTGATTCGCAGCTGACTTGCGGGCCCGCCGGGGTCAGCCGCGGCCCCTCGGCGGTCGGCAGGCGTGCGTTGGTTGCGAGGGCAGCCGCGGGGGCGCCGGGGTCAGCCGATCCAGTCGTATTCGTGTTCTGGGCGTCCGGTCGCGCCGTAGCGAAGGCGCATTTCCACTGCTCCCGACTCCGCCAGCGCCGTCAAATAACGCTGCGCCGTGGCACGGGCCATGCCGAGTTCGCGGGCTACTTCGGCGGCCGAGAGCGGGGTCGGCGAACCGCGCAGGCGCTCTGACACCAGGCGGGCCGTCGCGCTTGACTGGCCCTTTGGCGTCGCCGCGCGGTCCTGGTCGTGGAGGGCTCGGAAGGCTCGGTCCACGTCGTCTTGGGACATCGGGCGTTCGGTCGTGACCAGGCCGCGGTATCGGGCGTACGAGGTGAGCCGTTCCGACAATTGCCGGGTCGTGAACGGTTTGATCAGGTAGTTCAGGGCCCCTGCGCGGATCGCGGCGGAGATGGACGCGGCGTCGGTGGCCGCGGACAGCACGATGGTGTCCGTTTTCAGGTCGGGCAGGACGGAAAGGCCGGGCTCGTCCGGCAGGTAGACGTCCAGCAGCACCAGGTCCGGGGCCAGTTCGCGCACGCGGGCGCGGGCTTCGGCGGCGGTGTGCGCGACCCCGGCGACGGTGAAGCCCGGTACCTCCGACACGAATCCCGCGTGCACGCCGGCGACGCGGAAATCGTCGTCCACGATCAGGGTGCGGATCATGCGTCGGTCTCCTCGGGTCGGTCCAGCAGGCCGGGAAGTTTGGCGACGAACAACGCGCCGGTCGTCGCGCCGCCGGGGTCGGCGAGCCATACGTCGCCGTCGCGGGCCCGGGCGGCTTGGCGGGCCAAGGCCAGTCCGAGGCCGTGTCCGGGACTGAGCTTTGTGGACACTCCCTCGTCGAAAAGCCTGTCCCTTAACGCATCGTCGATTCCTGGCCCGCTGTCCACAACGGACACGTGCAAAGTGGAGCCATCGGCGAGCAGGCCGACCTCGACCCACGCGGGGCGGCGCGGGCCCATGCGGGCGGCGTGCAGGGCGTTGTCGACCAGGTTGCCGATCACGGTTCCCGCGGCGATCGGGTCGGTCACCGAAGCGGGGACCCAGGCGTCGTCGGCCAGCCGCAGTTCCATGCCTTTTTCCTGTGCCTGCTCGGTTTTCGCGACCAGCAAGGCTTGCAGGTACGGATCGGTCACCCGGTCGTCGAGCGGTTCCGCGCGCGACGCGGTGGTCTCGGTGAGGGTTTGCAGGTACTCCTCGGCTTCGGCGTGGTGGCCTAGCTGCAGCAGACCGGACAGGGTGTGCAGGCGGTTCGCGAACTCGTGCCGTTGTGCGCGGAGACCGTCGGACAGCGAGCGGATGCCGTCGAGTTCTCGGGTGAGAGTGTCGAGGTCGGTGCGGTCGCGGAAGGTCAGGACGGTGCCCAGCGCGCGTTCATCCCGTTGCACGGCACGGGAATTGATCACCAGGACCCGGTTTCCGGCTACCGCCAGGAGGTTGTCCACGGGCCGTCCTTCGGCGACGGCTTTGTGCACTCGCGGGGACAGGTCCAGGTCCTCCAGCGGTGCGCCGACCGGGAGCGGGGTGCCGAGGAGGCGTTCGGCTTCATCGTTGCGGACGGTCACCCGGTGTTCCGCGTCGACGGCCAGCACGCCTTCACCGATGCCGTGCAGGACGGCTTCGTGTTCGTAGAGCAGTTCGGTCAGTTCGTGGGGTTCGAGGCCGTGGGTGACGCGGCGCAGACGGCGATTGAGCAGGGCCGATGCACCCGCGCCGATCAGGAGCGCGCCGCCGCCGAAGACCATGGTCAGGATGAAGAGCCGGTTGAAGTCGCCGGTCAGCTCGCCGACGCGGTAGCCGACGCTCACCTCGCCGACGACCCGCGAGCCTTGTTTGATCGGGGTCTTGCTGCGCACGGACGGTCCCAAGGTGCCCGCGTTGAACTCGCTCACCACGTCATTGCCCGCGATCACTTCCTCCCACGGCGTGCTCACCTGCTTGCCGACCTCGGACAACGTGGGGTGGGCAAGCCGGATGCCGTGATCGTCCGTGATGACCACGAACAGCAGCGCATCGTCGGTCTGGGTCTCCGCCTCGACTCGCTGCTGCAGGTCCGGATTGGGTTTCCGGGAGGCCGCACCGGCGATCACCACGGGTTCCGTGGCCACTGATTTCGCGATCGCCAAGGCGCGTTGGCCGTACTGTTCGGTCAGCGTCGTGCGCAGGAGCCAGCTGATCAAGGCGACGCCGAGGCCCACGACGAGGACCACCACGCCGATCTGCAACAGCAGCACCTGACGGGTGAACCGCATCCGCGGAAAGAGCGCCCACTTCGGCATGTCAGGGAACATACCCCCAGCTCAGCGCTGTGCGCTAAACGAGCAAAACGTGGAGAACGCGCAGAGCGCACGCAGAACGTCGACAAGCTTCTCCGCCGCGAAACCCGAACTTAACCTGCCTCGAGCGAGTCCCCACCGTGACGAAGGAGTCACCTCGATGGCCCCACTCATCGAACTGATCGGCGCCACCAAAAGGTTCCCGAGCGGATCAGGTTCTGTCCACACCGCTGTCCGCGAGCTGACCATGACCGTCGAACCGGGGGAGTTCGTCGCCGTGGTCGGGCCGACCGGGTGCGGTAAATCCACCACGTTGTCCCTGGTCTCCGGGTTGCAGCCGCCGTCGGCGGGCCGGGTCGTCGTGCACGGTTCCGACGTGAAGTCGATTCCGGACGGCGTCGGCTACATGTTCCAGACCGATGCGGTGATGCCGTGGCGTTCGGTGCTGGACAACGTCGCGTCCGGGCCGCGGTTCCGCGGTGCGTCCAAAGAGGACGCTCGGAAGAAGGCCGCCGACTGGATCGGCCGCGTCGGGTTGGCCGGGTTCGAGAAGTACTATCCGCACCAGCTTTCCGGCGGGATGCGCAAGCGCGTCGCGTTGGCGCAGACGCTGGTCACCGAGCCGAAAATCCTGCTGATGGACGAGCCGTTCTCCGCGCTCGACGTCCAGACTCGCGCATTGATGCAGGACGAGTTGCTCCGGCTGTGGTCCGGTACCGGAGCCGCGGTGATCTTCGTGACGCACGACCTCGACGAGGCGATCGCGCTGGCGGACAAGGTGGTCGTGCTGACCACGAGCCCGGCGACGGTCAAGGACGTCTTCGAGATTCCGCTCGAGCGGCCGCGCAAGGTGGAAGACCTGCGGCTGACCGAGGAATTCCGCAAGCTCTACTCCGACATCTGGGAATCGCTGCGCGGCGAGGTCGACAAGGCCCGCCAGAAGGGAGCGACCGGTGTCGCTTGAGACTCAGACCGCGCCGGCGCCGGTCTTCGAAACCGAACAAGACATTCTCTCCCGGGCGAAGCGCTCCGCCGGTCGGCACAAGCGCAACGTCTGGCTGCTGCGGCTGGCGATTCTCGTTGCCTGGCTGGGACTGTGGGAGATCGCGGGCCGGTTCTGGATCGACCCGTTCTTCTATTCGATGCCGTCGAAGATCTGGGAACGGCTCACCGAATGGTTCACGACCGGAACCGACTTCGGGACCATTTGGTACCAGATCCTGGTGACCGTCGAGGAAGCCGTGATCGGGTTCGTGCTCGGCGCGGTCGCGGGCGTGATCTGCGGCGTCATTCTCGGCCGCAGCGCGTATCTCGCCGAGGTGCTGGCCCCGTTCATCAAGGCAGCCAACGCGATGCCGCGTATCGTGCTCGCCGCGCTGTTCGTGATCTGGTTCGGCCTCGGGCTGTCCTCGAAGGTCGCGACGGTGTTCGTGCTCGTGTTCTTCGCGGTGTTCTTCAACGCCTTCACCGGTGCCCGCGAGGTGGACCGGAACCTGATCGACAACGCCCGCATTCTCGGTGCGACGCGCTGGCAGGTACTGCAGTCGATCGTGCTGCCCAGTGCGACGTCGTGGATTCTTTCGTCGCTGCACGTCGCGTTCGGTTTCGCGCTGATCGGTGCGGTCGTCGGTGAGTACACCGGTGCCAAGGCGGGCATGGGCTTCCTGATCGCCAACGCGCAGGGCACGTTCGACACCGCCGGGGTTTACGCCGGGATGATCGTGATCATGGTCGTCGCGCTGTTCGCGGAATGGCTGATCAGTTCGGCCGAGCGCAAACTGCTGCGCTGGCGTCCGCAGGCTTCGGCCCAGGCGAGCCAGGGGATCTGACATGCGGCTGAAAAGGACACTCGCGGTCGCGGCGGCCGCGCTGGTGACCGTGGCCGGGGTGAGCGCCTGCCGGGATTCCCGGGAGATCGACCTCGGCAACGGCGGACGGCCGCACATCAAGATCATGGTCGGCGGACTGTCCAAAGTGATCTATCTGCCGGGGCAGCTCGCGAAGCAGCTTGGCGAGTACCAGAAGCAGGGCCTTGACGTCGAACTGTTCGACCAGCCGTCCGGGGCCAACGCGGAAACCTCGCTGCTGGCCGGGGAAGTGCAGGGCGTGGTCGGGTTCTACGACCACACGATCGACCTGCAGGCCAAGGACCAATGCATCACCAGCGTGGTGCAGTTCGCGAATGTGCCGGGGGAAGCGGAAATGGTCGCGACCCCGAAAGCCGGGCACATCAAGTCCGGCGCGGACTTCCGCGGAAAGAATCTCGGCGTGACGTCGCTGGGGTCGTCGACCGACTTCCTCACCAAGGCGCTCGCCAGCCGCGGCGGCGTCGGCAGCAAGGACTACACGCCGGTGAAGGTCGGGGCAGGGCAGACGTTTATCTCTGCCATGCAACAAGGTTCGATCGACGCGGGCATGACCACCGACCCGACCATCGCGCAGCTGACCAACACCGGACAGGCCAAGGTGCTCTACGACATGCGCACGCCGGAAGGCACGCGCGCGGCGCTGGGCGGGCTTTATCCGGCGAGTTCGCTGTACATGAGCTGCGAAATCGTGAAACGCTATCCGGACGTCGTGCAGAAACTCGCCAACGCGTATGTGAATTCGCTGAAGTGGCTTTCCACGCACACCGCGGAACAGGTGGCGGATCTGATGCCGCCGTCGTTCGCGGGCGGAGACAAGGCGTTGTACATCAAGTCGCTCAAGGACAGTCTGCCGATGTTCACCAAGGACGGCCGGATGGACCCGTCCGGCGCGCAGAACGTGCTGAAGGTGCTGGGTGCGTCTTCCAGCAACGTGAAGCCCAAAAAGGACAAGATCGATTTGTCCAAGACGTACACCACCCAGTTCGTGGACGCCGCGCACGCCCGTACGGCGCGGTAGTCCACTTCGGAAGGAGTCCGTGCCGGCCCGCTGCCTCCCCAGGCGGGCGGGCACGGACTTCCGTGTACACAAAGGAGAATCGGGACATTTGGTGAAGATTTCCCGAGATGTGAATACCCTTCGAAAGTAGCTACCAACCCGGGCGAGCGAAATTCAACACTGGTACGCGCAGGCACTCCCGTGACCAGATTGGATGCCCATGAGTTCACGATCTTTCCGTCGTCCCCTCGGATTGCTGGCGGTCGGCGCGTTCGCGGCCGCGACCCTCGTGGCAGGCGCGGGAGCCGGGCCCGTGACGTTCGGCAAGCACTTCCACGGAAACCACTACTCCGGCGGAAACTGGGGCGGCTACGTCAGTTTCGGCAGTTTCACGACCGCGACCGCGGGCTGGACCGAACCGGCGGCGACCTGCAATTCCAGCAACGACCTGTTCGCGCCGTGGGTCGGCATCGACGGCGACGGATCGTCCTCTGTGGAGCAGACCGGCGTCGCGACCGACTGCTCCAGCGGCAGCCCGCAATACCAGGCGTGGTACGAAATGTACCCGGCCGCACCGGTTTACTACTCGGCGAGCGAGGCGCCGGTGAAGGCGGGCGACCACATCACCGCGACGGTCACGCGCAGCAACAACAGCTACAAACTCGACCTGAAGAACGACACCCAGGGCTGGACGAAGACGACCACGCAGTCGTTGAACGCGAAGCACTCGTCGGCGGAGGCGATCATCGAATCGCCGTCCGATTCGTACCCGGCGATCAACGGCGGCGTGAAGTTCGACGGCGTCAAGTTCGACGGCAAGAACCTCGCCGACACCAGCCCGCAGGGCCTCAACGCGGACGACGGCGGCAGCGCGACCTGGACCCCCGGCGCGATCGGCTCGGACGGCCAGAGCTTCACCATGACCCGGCAGTAAAAAGCAAGGCCCCTGAGGGAATCCGATTCCCTCAGGGGCTCCTTCACGGACGTTCGAAGCGGTAGGCGCGTTCGACCCGCGAGACTTGGACGTCGAACTCGCGATACCACTCGGCCCGGCCCTGGTTGCGGGTTTCCGTGTGCTCCAGGTTGGTGCGCCATCCGGCGATGGATTCCTCGTCCTGCCAGTACGACACGGTGATGCCGAGCCCGGACTCGTCGCGGACGGAGTTGATGCCGAGGTAGCCGGGCTGTTTCGCGGCGAGTTCGGCCATAGCGGCGGCGCGCTCGGCGTAGCCGCGGTCGCCGTCGGTGCGCCGGGACGTGAAGATCACCGCGTAGTACGGCGGTTCGGGAAGCTCCATGGCCGGAGATATACCTGTCGGACGCGGGCGAGGCCAGCGGGTTTCAGCCTTGGAGGCCGTTGACCGCCCAGGCGAACACCATCAGCGCGAGCAGCAGCGAGATCCCGGCCTGGACCATCATGGTCATTTTCGCCCAGATCCGCAGCGGCATGACGTCGGTCGGGCTGAACGCGGTGGCGTTGGTGAACGACGTGTAGAGGTAGTCCAGGTACCGCGGTTCCCATTCGGCCTTGGCCATCGACGGGTCGCTCATCTGCGGAAACTGCAGGTCGGGGAAGTCCGCCCGGCCCGCCGCGCGCCGGGCCGGGCCGCCGCGGTCGAACTCCCAGCACCAGAGCGAGAAGACGACGATGTTGGTCCAGTAGATGACCACGCCGCTGATCAGCACCTGCACCGCGTGCCCGCGTTGCGCGCCCTGCGCGATCCCGATCACCAGCTGCACCGCGGACGCGCCGTTGAGCACGCTGACGACGGCGAGCGCGGTCAGCGCGACCATGCGCTCGACGATGTTGAACTCGGTGAGCCGGCCGGGGTTCAGCAACAGCAGCGCGATGATCAGCACTGCGGTCAGCGAAGGCAGCAGCCACCACGGGTGCAGCACCATCTCGTCGGGCAAGGCGAGCTGCAGGGCCAGGGTCCCGATGACGACGGCCGCCGCGGGCCACCGGGTTTCGCCTTTGGTCGCCCGCCGCCAGGCAGGCACTGGTTTATCAGCCACGTGCACACGGTAGGACGGTGTGCTCGTTACCGCGCGGTTTCCGGTGACGGCAGTTTCCTCGCGACGTCCGTGCGGCTTCGCGCGCCTAGCTTGCGAAGCACCTTCGCTACGTGCTGCTCCACCGTGCGCGGAGACAGGAACAGACCGTCGGCGATCTGACGGTTTGTCCGGCCTTCCGCGAGCATCTCGGCGACTTCGCGCTCTCGCGGCGACAGCTCACGACCGTAACCGCGACGGCCGCGCTGTGACGGTGCCCAAGCACCGTGTTCGCGAAGCACGTGATGACAGCGGCCAGCGTCGCGCGTGGCACCTAGCTGTACGTACGCAGCTGCGGCCTGACTGAGCGCAGCTGTCGCACCGCTCTGTCCTGCTTCGAGACGACAGCGCGCCGCGCGTTCACGCATGCCGGTGGCGAGGTACGGCATCGGCAGCTCTGCGTACGCGTCGGCTGCGGTGTCGAAGAGCGTCGCGGCCGCTAGGTGTTTCGCGCGGGCGTTTGTCAGGACGGCGCGGCCAGCGTGCAGGGCGGCAGTGGCGAGAGGTGCGTCGCGGTCTTCGATGCCGCGCGCGAACTCTTCGACGAAAGCGTCGGCGTCGTGCCAACGGTCTGCGCGCGTGTACGCCTCCGCGGCGGCTGGGACGAGCGACGCTGCCCAGACCCACACGCCTTTGCGACGTGCGGCGTCGACAGCTACATCGGCGGCTTCGCAGGCCGCGGCGACGTCGTCGGTCGACAGGTGCACGCCGATCAACACCGAAGCCGCGCACAACACAACGGGGATAGGGCCTTCGCCCGGACGGTGTGCCGAGGCGTCGGCCAAGTGTCTTCGGGCTGCCGCGAACTCGCCGCGCACCGCGGCCAGCCCGCCCAGCACCAGCGACGTCTCCATGACGATCGCGCCCAGCGCCGGGTGCCGGGTACGGACGTCTTCGGTCGCCTCGGCCAGGCCGTCCCAATTGCCGCGGAACCAGGCGAGCCGTACCTCGGTGCCCTCGATCAGGCCTTTCGGGTACAGCGCACCGGCTTCGGAAGCCCGGCGCAGGCCCTCGGCGACCAGCTTTTCGGTCCGGTCGAGGTGGCCGGACCACGACTGCGCGTCGGCGAGATTGCACCACAGCCGGGCCAGCTGGACGCGCTCGGCAACGCTCGGCGCGGTGTCCGGCATCGCCTGGAACTCCGCCCACGCCGAACCGTCGCCGATGTGCGCGGCGGTCGCGATCCGGTCGCCGGTGAGCGCGAGCCGCAGCTCGGGATCGGTCAGTCCGGAGTGGACTTCCCGGGCGCGGCGCATCCACTGCTCGTGCCAGGACAGCGGGGTGAGGCCGTCGAACGGCAGCGCGAGCAGGTTGATCCCGCGCGCGGCCAGTTCCGGCCGGTCCGCCAGCTCGGCGACGGCGCGTTCCACCGCCGCGCGCCCCTGCTCCAGCCGTCCGGCGACGCGGACCAGCAGCATGCCCAGCGCGAGCCGGATCGTCCCGTGCACGGCTGGCGGCAGCGGCCGGTCTTCGAGCACCTTTTCCAGCGTCAGATGGACATCGGGGCGGAAGACACGCAGCGAGACATCGCTGAGTTTCTTCGCCAACCGGCCGACCGCGTCCTCGTCGGCCTTCGCGACGATCGCCTGCAGCAGATCGATGGCGCGTGCGGTATCGCCGTGCGCGATTGCTTCGTCAGCCGCTTCTTCCGCGTAGTACTGCCATTCCTCGACGCGTCCGGCGGCCTGCGCATGGGCGGCGAGCAGCGACAACGGTTGACCAGGAAGGTGCATTGCCTTGGTGTGCAACAATTTCCGCTCGGACGCGCTGAGACCATCGTACACGGCTTTGCGCGCGAACGGATGTCTGAAGCCGTAGCGATTGTTGTCGATCTCGTCCAACAGCCCGTCCGACAACGCGCTCTCGTCCTCGGCCAACCCGCCCAGTTCGTTCAGCACCGACAGCTCAGCGGGCATGTTGAGCACGGCAGCGGCTTTGGTGCGCTGGACTGCGGCCCTAGGCAGCGCGGACAGCTGCCTGGACACCGATTCCTGAAGCGCGGCAGGAACTTCCAGCCGATCCAACGCCGACTCAGTCAGTTCAACGCCCCGCAACGCGCGGAGAGTTTCTTCAGCGACAAAAGGAATCCCGGCCGTGTACTCGTGCAGCTTCGCGGCGAACTCGGCGCTGATCCGGGACAACCCCAGGAGGTCGCAAGCCACCGCGGTGACCGCCGCGGCGTCCAACGGACCGAGCGTCACCTGCGCGCTGTGTACTTCTGGCGCGGTGCGAACGCGCGAGTTCCCAGCGCGGCAAGTGGCGACCACGCCCAGTTCCGGCGGCCAGTCGACGGCGAGGAAGCGCAACAGGTCGCCGGTTCCCGAGTCGGCGCGATGCAGATCGTCGATGAGCAGGACGGTCGGACCGCAGGCGATCAGCAGTTCCCGGAACGCGCGGAACACGCGATGCCGCCCGGCGCCGGCGTCCGGCAGCGGTTCCGGCGCGGGCGGCAGGACGTCGGCGAGTTCCGGCAGAAGTGGTTGCAGCGCACCGGCAACCGGGCTCAGCGGTCCGAGCCGATCCCCGGCGGAGCGCAACGCTTCCAGCACCGGACCGTAGGGAAACGGCTCGGCCAGTCGCGGGCACGCGCCGCGCAGCACGCGGACGCGGGAAAACTCCGGGCGCGCGGCGAGTTCGGCGAGCAGCCGGGTTTTGCCCATTCCCGGCGCGCCCTCCACCAGCACCGCGGCAGGCCGGTGTCCGAGAACTTCGGCGACGGCGGCGAGTTCGCGGTCCCGCCCGGCGAAAGCCGCCGGACGCGGACGCACGGACACCACCGTCGGAACGGCCGGCCACATCACGACCTCCCCAGCGAGCATCTTGTCCGTTTCGCCCGGAGCTTAAGCAGTGCGCGGGGCGGGGTAAACCGACTCTCGACGGGAGTATGTGCACGCTCCTCACACGTCTGCCTCCGCACGGTAACCAAATGGCAGAAGAAAACCCGGCGCGCGGTCACAAAGAGTGCGAAACATCGTGGAGTTCGCCGGTTCAGCGGAACAACCCACGGACGCCCGCCGTCGCGGCGAACGCTCGGTAGTCGCGCAAGTCCCTACTTAAGGATTGCTCCGCTACCTATTCTCGCGCCCCCTTATTGCAGTGGATTGGACCACCGCCGCACCCTTCGAGGCCGGGGGGAACCGAACGCGAGGGAGAAGCATGAAAGCCATCAGATTCCTCGGCGCCGCAACCGCTGCCGCGGCGGTGACGGCGATCTTCGCCGGCGTCCCGGCCGCCAGCGCCGCTCCGCTCAACCCCGACATGGTCCCGGCGATGCAGCGCGACCTCGGCCTCACCCACGGCCAGGCACTCGCCCGGCTCGCGAACGAGGAGGCCGCGAACAAGGTCGGCGCGGCACTGGAGAAGTCTCTCGGCGAACGCTTCAGCGGCACGAGCTTCAACGCGTCGACCGGCAAAGCCGTGGTCTCGGTGACCGACGCGGCGCTGGTCGACCAGGTGCGCGCGGCCGGCGCCGAGGCACAGGTGGTCCGGTTCAGCGCCCGGCAGCTCGACTCGACCGTGCAGACGCTCAACGCCCACGAGAAGGCGGCACCGAAGTCGGTGACCGGCTGGGGCATCGACACCGCGAGCAACCGGATCAGCCTGACTGTCCTCAAGGGACAGCGCGGCGCGGCGGAGCAGTTCGTCCGCCAGTCCGGTGTGGACAGTTCAGCGGTGACCGTGACGGAGACCTCGGCAGTGCCCAAGGCGCACTACAACGTCCTCGGCGGGGATGCGTATTACATCGGCAGCTCGTCCCGCTGCTCCGTCGGATTCTCGGTGAACGGCGGCTTCCTGACCGCGGGCCACTGCGCCGCACTCACCGGCGGCGGCGCGCTGTCCGGCTACAACCGGGTCGCGATGGGCCAGTTCACCACCTACCGCTTCCCCGGCGCGGACTACGCGGCCGCGCGGGTCAACAGCAACTGGACCCCGGTCGGCCAGATCAACAACGGCACCCGCGTCGCCGGTTCCACCGAGGCCGCCGTCGGCGCTTCGGTGTGCAAGTCCGGTTCCACCACCGGCTGGACCTGCGGCACGATCCGCGCCAAGAACCAGACCGTGCGCTACCAGGAAGGCACCGTGACCGGCATGGTGCTCACCAACGCCCGGTCCGACCACGGCGACTCCGGCGGTTCGTTCATCAGCGGGAACCAGGCACAGGGCATGGTTTCCGGCGGCGACACCGTCAACAGCTACTACTACCCGGTGAACGTCGCGCTGTCGGCGACCGGCACGACGCTCGTCCGCGGCTGAGTCCAAACGCGACAAAGGCGGCTCGAGTGCCTCCAGCGCACTCGAACCGCCCTTGTCCGCATTGCCGCGGGATCGGCAGGTCTTCGGTCAGACGTTGCTGATCTCCTCGATCAGCCCGTCGATGTCGAAGTGCTCGCTCTCGGCTCCGAGCGGCACCAGTTCGTAGGAGGATTCGAGGAACGCCTCGAGGTCGGCGCGCTCCAGCTCGAACGACGCGTAGCCGTCGGGCGACTCGATTTCCAGCGTCAGCAAGGCCTCGTCCTCGGACAGGTCCGGCCGGATCCGCACGTCGCCGATCCCGGTCGGCTCGTCCAGCCCGGTCACGAGCAGTTCGCGGGCGAACGTCCACTCGATCCACCGGCCCCGCTCGGTCCGGAACGCCACGGAGACCGCGTAGGGCTCCGCCACGTGGAAGGAGAGGCGGGACAGCACCGGCGTAGTGCTCTCGTTCAGCAGTACGAACTGGGTCTGGTGTACGGCGTCGGTGGTGTGCACGGCTGCTCCTGGAGTCCTCCGGTCGTTCGCGCCTCGCGAACTGGTCGGCAGGGAGATGATCGACTCGGGAGCACATGACGTCGTTCCGCCGACGTTCACGCGATCGGTTGCATCAGGCCGCGAACACGTAACGCCGGACACAGAACCCTTGCGTTTCCGCGCAGGTCAGGAAAGCGGCAGCGTGAGGCCCACTTTGACCCGGTCCATGGCCACGCTCGTGGTGAAATGCCGGACGTTGGGGTTGTCGAAGAACATCCGCCGCGCGAAATTCTCGAACGCCGCCATGTCCGGGCAGGTGACCACGAGGACGAAGTCCGCGGTGCCGGTGACGTAGTAGCACTGCTGCACGCAGTCGTCGGCGAGGACCTGGGCGCGGAAGCCGTCGAGCACCGCCAGGCTCTCGCGCTCCATCTCGACCATGACGACGAACGTCATGTCCAGTCCGAGCGCGGCCGGGGACAGCACCGCGACCTCCTTCTCGATCACTCCGGCTTCGCGCAGCCGCTTGATCCGCCGCTGCACGGCCGCGGCGGACAGGCCGACTTTGGACCCGATGACCTCGGCGATCGTGCGGGCGTCGGTCTGCAGGCAGGAGAGGATGGCGAGGTCAAGCTGGTCCAGGTCGGGAGTGCGCACACTTCAGGCTAACCGGGCGGACCGACAAAAAGCCTCGGGTTTATCACGCCGCCGAGACGCTGGTCGCAATACCTCCTATCGAGCGAATGTGGAAGAGGTCTCTTAGTGACGTGGAACACAACTGACCGGTCTACCCAGGGGTAGGCCATACAAGGGAGGCAACCGGCGACGTCCGCCAACAAGCCGGTCTGGGAGGTTCCGCCATGAGCGCTGTCCGGTCGCGCCACCGTGCCGCAGTCGTCGCCGGGATCGGCGGCGCGCTGCCCGAGCACGTGGTGACGAACGACGAGATCGCGGCCCGCCTGGACACCAGCGACGAGTGGATCCGCACCCGCACCGGGATCCGCGAGCGCCGCCGCGTCGCCCCCGGCCAGTCCACAGTGGATCTCGCCGAGGAGGCGGGACGGGCGGCGCTCGGCCCGGACGGGCACGCGGACGCCGTCGTGCTCGCCACCTCCACCGCCGACCAGCTGTGCCCGGCCACCGCGCCGCAGGTGGCGGCCCGGCTCGGCCTCGGCACGGTGCTGGCCCTCGACGTCAACGCGGTGTGCAGCGGCTTCATCTACGCGCTCGCCACCGCCGCCGGCTTCATCGCGGGCGGGATGGCCGAGCGGGTGCTGGTGATCGGCGCGGACGTCTTCACCTCGCTGGTCGATCCGGACGACCGCACCACGGTGCCGATCTTCGGCGACGGCGGCGGCGCGGTCCTGCTGCGCGCGGGCGAGCCCGGCGAACGCGGCGCGCTCGGCCCGTTCGATCTGCACAGCGAGGGCGAACTGGCCAAGCTGCTGTGGGTCGAGGCGGGCGGTGCGGCGCAGCGGGTGCCGGAGAACCCGAAGGACCGGTTCATGGTCATGCAGGGCACGGCCGTGTTCCGGCAGGCGTGCGCACGGATGGCGGAATCCTCGCGCGCGGTGCTGGAAGAGGCTGGCTGGATGGTCGGCGACGTCGACCGGTTCGTCGGGCACCAGGCGAACATCCGCATCCTCCAGGCGACCGCGAAACAGCTCGGCATGCCGGCGGACGCGGTGGTGTCGAACATCGAGCGGGTCGGCAACACCAGCGCGGCGTCGATCCCGCTGGCGCTCGCGGACGCGGTCGCCGACGGGACGCTGACGCCGGGCCACCGGGTGCTGCTTACCGCGTTCGGAGCCGGGCTGACCTGGGGCTCCACGGTGCTGACCTGGCCCGAGCTGCCCTGAGCTACGCGTACTCCGGCAGCGCGATCGCTTCCGAACGCGGCTTCTCGAACCGTCCAGCGACCTTGCCCAGCCGCTGCGCCAACGGCGTGCTCGCCATCCGCAGCGCGGCGTGGAGCGCGGTCCGATGCGCCCGCGATCGCGGCATCGTCACCTGCGGCGCACCGGGGAAAAGCCGCTGCGCCTCGGCGACCAGCGGCCGCATCCGGTGTTCGTACTGACCGAACGCCGCCTGCGGGTCGTCGTGCGCCATGAGTTCTCCGGCCAGGATGTACGCGCCGGTCAGGGCGAGCGTCGTGCCCATGCCGCTGATCGGTGAAGCGCAGTACGCGGCGTCGCCGAGCAAGACGACCCGGCCTTGGTGCCACGTCGGCAGTTTCGTCTGGCCGACGCCCTCCAGGTACAGCGAGCCGTTGTCCATTTCAGCCAGTACGCGCGGTCCTTCCCAGCCGACGTCGGCGTACGTCTTGCGCAGCACGGACACGGTGTCTTCGGGGGTGAGCCGGTCCAGTCCGCGCACGTCGGACAGGAAGAACAGTCCGGCGCGCATCGTGCCGACGTTGTCCGGACGCAGGAACAACATCCGCCCGCGACCGCAGAACATCGTGCGCCACCAAGCGTTGTCGGTGGCGATGCGCGGAATCGCGAGGTGTGCGGTGTAGAGGCCGAGTTCGTGCGGACGCGCCTTTGGCATCAGCATCGCGCGGGTGCGGGAGCGCAGGCCTTCGGCGATGACGACGGCGTCGAAGCGCTGGGTTTGGCCGCTTTGGAAGTCGACGTCCACGCCGGTGCCGTCGTCGTGCAACGCCTGGATCTGGTCGCCGAATCGATAGGTCGTCTCGCCGGCTGACTGCTCGTACAGCAGTCTCGACAGCTGGCCGCGCAGGATTTCGATCTCGGCCGTCCCGCCTCCGGAATCGCCCTCGCCGGCGCGGAATTCGGCGACCACGCGGCCGTGTCCGTCCACGAACTGCGTGCCGACCTCGCCGGTGTGCGCGGCGCGGACCGCCTCTTCGAGCCCCATTTTGCGCAGCACTTGGCGGCCGACGCCGCGGATGTCGACGTTCTGGCCCTCCTCGCGCAGATGATCGAACCGTTCGACGATGGTGACGTCCCAGCCGGAGCGTGCGAGCCGGGAAGCGAGCGCGGGACCGGCGATGCTGGCTCCGGAGACGAGAAGACTGCGACGGGTCATGGTGCTCCTCCTTGCCGTTGCTGAGGTACATAGATAACCTATCTATTAGTTTCTCTACTGACAAGGAGGGTCGCGTGGACGAGAACCAGGCAGCGCTCGCGAACATGAACGAGACGACCTTCGCGGTGCGCGACGTCATCGAGGCCAGCCGTGACCTGATGGCGCGGATGGCGAAGAGCGTCGAGATGAACGCGAACGACCTCACCGCGATCGCGATCCTCAACCACCACGGGCCGATGGGGCCGGTGGAACTGGGCCGCCGCCTCGGGATCAGCGGACCGTCGGCGACCACGCTCGTGGACCGGATGGAAGAGGCCGGTTACCTGGCGCGCGTCCGCAGCGACACCGACCGGCGGCGAGTGGCGGTCACGGTCACCGATGCCGCGCGGGAGATCGCGGCGGCGGTGTGGCGGCCGCCGATCGAGAAGCTGGACGCGGTGTCGCGCACGCTCAACGCGGCGGAAAGCGCTGTGGTGCGGGACTTTCTGGCCCGGATCACGGAGGCGATGAACGAAGGCCGGGAACTCTAGGTCGTCCAGGTCCGGGTCTCGCGGTGGCGGCCGCGGAGGTGGAGTTCGCCGTGCAGCCGCCAATGTTCCCGTTCGCCGCCCAGCGCGGCTTTCACCGTCGTTTCGCTGGCGAGCACCCGCGACGGAACCGCTTTCGCGTGTTCGGTGAGCCGCGCGGCCTCGTTCACCGCGTCGCCGATCACGGTGTACTCCAGGCGGCTCGACGCACCGAGCTGCCCGGCGAACACCTGTCCGGTCGCGACGCCGATCCCCAGGTCGAGCTCGCCTTCCGCCAGCACCGCGTCGCGGATCGCGCGGGCCGCGGCGAGCGCCATCGTCGGGCCGTCGGACAGCCGGGTCGGCGCGCCGAAAACGCACAGCGCGGCGTCGCCCTGGAACTTGTTGACCAGCCCGCCCCGAGCGTCCACCGCGGACACCACGCTCGCGAAAAACCGGTTCAGCTTCTCGACCAGTTCCTGCGGCGGAGTGCGCGACGCGAGCGCAGTCGAGTCCACGACGTCGACGAACAACGCGGTGACCTCGCGGACGTCGCCGGAGAGCGAAGCGCCGTATTCGAGCGCGTGCCGGGCGACGTCGGTGCCGACGTGGCGGCCGAAGAGATCGCGCATCCGGTCCTGTTCGCGCAGGCCGGCGGCGAGGTCGTTGACCGACGTCTGCAGCATCCCGATCTCGCTGGAGTCGTCCACGTCGACGTGCACGTCCTTGCGTCCGCGTGCGATGCCGTCCAGCGCGATCCGCAGCCGGTGCAGCGGCGCGGCGACGGCGCGGGACAGGAGCGCGGTGCCGATCGCGCCGGTCGTCAGGCCGGTCACCGACAGCACGATCAGGCTCGCCGTCGGGTTCCCGTTGCGGCCGAGATCCGGCGGCGTGGTCACGAGCAGCACGCCGATCAGCGGCACGCCGCTCGCCAGCACCCAGGTGACGACCAGCCGGGTCAGCACCGTGACCGGCAGCGAACCGCGCGGCGGCAGGACGTCGAGCGCCATCGTCATCACCGGCCGCGCGACCCATTCCGCCGCAAGGTAGGTGAGTCCGACCGTGGTCAGCCCGCCGAGCCCGATGGTGAGCGCGATGCCCGCCGCGTCGCCGAGCGAACCGAGAACGCCGGCCAGAATGCCCAGCGCGAGCGCCCCGATCAGCCAGAGCGTGCCGCTCACCACAGCCATATCGAACGGCAGCCGCAGCGCGCGTTTCGCCTCGTCCGCGGTCGGCGGGCGGCCGATCGTGAACCACACCACGGTGCGGCGCTGCAGGTAGGCGGTCCAGAGCGTGCCGACGATCAGGGCGAGCGCGACCACCCCGGCCGCGGTGACGCCGAGCACCCAGCCGCGGTCGTCGACGTCCTCCGGCAACCCCTGCAGGAGCAGCAGCAACGCGACGACTCCGGCGCCGGCGACACTCGATCCGACGCCGAGCGCGGCGAAGCCCAGACTGGTGCGCAGAACCAGCCGGAACCTCCCCGCGATCATCGTGCGCACCCGCAGATCGTATGGGGTGGCGGGGCCGGGAGCGAAAAAAGCTGTCGCCGCCGCGGTGGCGCGATGGTTAGCGTGGCCGTATGCAACCGCTCGACCCCGCTGAGATCCGCGCCTCGTTCGTCAACTGTTCTCGCGGGGAAGCCAAGTCCGTCACGCTGCCCGCGGACGTCCCGTGGGAGAAGCGCGACTTCCTCGGCTGGCGCGACGTGAAGGCTCCCGGCCGGGCGTACCTCGTCGTGCCGCACGGCGACGAGCTGGTCGGCCTGTCGCTGCGCGCCGCGCCGCCGGCGAAATCGCGGGTGCGCAGCAACATCTGCGCGTTCTGCACCACGACGCATCCGCTCGCCGACATCACGCTGTTCAGCGCGCGGCTCGCCGGGAAAGCCGGCCGCGACGGCAATACGGTCGGCACGTATTTGTGCGCCGACCTGGAGTGCAGCGCGTATCTGCGCGGCGAACTCAAGCCCGCGGTGCCGCAGCCGAAGGAGACGCTCACGCAGGAGGAAGCCGTCGAGCGGATGAACGAGAAGATCAGCCGGTTCGTGGCGCGGGTGCTGGAAACCCGGTAACCGCCGTTGCCGCGGTTCCGGTCAGGGGTTCAGAAATCCCATTCGGCGATCCGGCCCATTTTCCGGATCACCGGGAACAGCGCCGACGCGCGCAAGGCCAGCCGGGACCCGGCCGGGATCTTCGCGAGGACTTCGTCGCTCGCCCACTCGGTCGCGTCCAAACAGGACACCAGGCGCAGGCCGTAGCGCTCGAGTTCGTGCGGATCGTCGATGCCCCAATGCAAAGTCGCGCCCGAGCGGCGGACCACCGGGTTGATCATCTGCGCCTTGACGCCGAGCGAGCTGAAGAAATCGGCCACGATCCGGCCGGACGGGAACCTGCCGACGAGCCTGCGGACCAGTTCGGTCCCGGACTCCGCGGTGAGGTACATGGTGAGCCCCTCGGCCACGATGAGCGCCTCGCGGTCGCCGGGAACCTGGTCGAGCCAGCCGAAATCGGTGACCGACGAGCCGATCATGGCGTACCCGGGCCGTTCCGGGTAGATCCGGCCGCGGACGTCCACGACCTCGGGATAGTCCACGTCGAACCAGGCGACCGAGGGCGGCGGGTCGAGCCGGTACACGCGGGTGTCCATCCCGCAGCCGAGGTGCACGACGATCGCGTCCGGGTGCTCGGCGAGCCACCCGGCGGCCATCGCGTCGATCGCGCGCGCCCGGATCGCGACGGAGACCGAGGAGTTTTCGTTGACGCCGAGCTTGCTGAAGTCGTAGTCGATCTTCTTGACCGCTTCGTCCGCCGCGGTGTCACCGAGAATCGGGTCTTTGCGGCGAGCGTCGAGGGCGCGGCCGTACAGCGTGCCCAGGTTGGTCGCCTTCTCCTCGGTGAAGTGCACTTTCTCCACGGCCGGGCCCCCTTGATATCAATCTTTTTATAAACTTGTGAATACTGTAGCGCTGATCGCGCTTTGTTGCGCGGGTGCTGATTCAGGAAGACGCGTAGTCGTGGGCGTAGGTTTTCGCGTCCAGCAGGTGTTTGAGCGTGATCTCGCGCGCCGCGGCCGCGTCCGACCGGCTGATGGCGTCGAGGATCGCGCGATGCTCGGCCACGGCCTTGCGGATCTGCCCAGGAAGCCGCAGAGCGGCCCGGCGTTCCTCGCCGACCAGCGCGAGCACCGAACGGAGCAGGTCCGCGACGTCGTCGTTGCCCGCGTTGCCCGCGATCACCCGATGGAACTCGGCGTCCGTCGCGATGACGCGCAGCATGTCCCCAGCCGCCGCGGCCTCCTCCATCTCCGCGACGTTGTCCGCGAGCCGCTGCACGACGCGCGGCGTGTGCTGTGTCGCGAGCCGCTCGGCGAGGGTGGGTTCGACGGTCGCGCGGAGGTCGAACAGCTTCTCCACCAGCTGCTCGTGCTCGGAAAACCAGCTGCTCAGCGGGCTTTCCGCAGTGCCCTGCTCGCGGACGTAAGTGCCTGACCCGGCGCGGATCTGGACGTAACCGATCGAATCCAGGACCCGCAACGCCTGCCGCAACGACCCGCGGCTGATGCCGAGCTGCTCGCACAGCGCGCGTTCCGCGGGCAGGCGCGAGCCCGGCGGGAGCTCGCCCGAGTCGATCATCGTGCGCAGATGGTCGACCGTGGCGCTCCAGACCTGCTCGGATTCGTGAGCCACGCCGCCCATCCTGGCAGCTGGCGACCCGAGCCGCGCGAAATTGTCGGTGGCGGGTGTCACGATCGTTGGCGGGAAAGGGAGGGACCATGACCGCGAAGTTCAAGGATCTGGCACTGGACGCACTCGACCACCAGGCACAAGCCGACTGGTGGTGTTCGACGCTCGGCTACGTCCGCCGAAGCCCGCCCGGAAAGAGCCCGCCGGACTGGCCGGTCGCCATCGTCGACCCGGCCGGGGAGGGTCCGTTGCTCTGGCTGAACCCCGTGCCGGAGCGCAAGACGGTGAAGAACCGGATGCACCTGGACGTGTGGGGAGATCCGGCTGAGCTGCGTGCCGCCGGAGCACGGATGGTGGCGGAGCGGGGCGAGGACCGGGAGTGGTGGGTGATGGCGGATCCGGAGGGGAATGAGTTTTGCGTCTTTGAGCGGTGAGGTGCTGGTCGGTGAGGCGCTGGTCGGCGGTGGAGGCGGGAATGTGGATGGAAGGAGGGGTGCGGAGGGAGAAGCTGGTGCGGACGGGCGGCGCGGGTGAAGCGCGGGCTCGGTAGGCGAAGTGGGACGTGCGCTGGCGGAGGTGTCGGCTCGCTGGGTGATGCCGTCGGGCGGGCGGGCGCGACGGAGGTGTCGGCTTGCGGGCGGTGCCGTCGGGTCTGCGTGCGCGGTGGCCAACCGGTGAGCATGCGCGGCAGGCCACGGGTGCGTGTGCGCGGAGGGTTGCGGGTGAGCATGCGCGGCGGGCAGCCGATGCGTGTGCATGGCGTGCAGTTGGCGCGTGTGCGCGGCGAGGCGCCGTCTCGCGGGCGACGCGGTCGACTGTGCGGGCATGACGGGCGGGCGGGTGCGCATGCATGCGGCCGTGTTGGCTCGTGGGTGATGCTGTAGGGCGTGCGTTCGCGGCGGGCAGTCGTTGCGTGTGCATGGCGTGCAGCTGGCGCGCGTGCATGGCGGGCGCGGTGGCTCGCGGGCATGGCGGGCGCGGTGGCTCGCGGGCGATGCCGTCGGGTGTGCGCACGGCAGGCAGCCGGTGAGCTGAACCCAAGCCCATCACCGAGCTTTCCCGTGCCCCGAGGCGGTGCCGTCAAGTGTCTGACCGGACACATCGCGTCGCCGGGTGTCGGGGGTGCTGCTTAGGGTCAGCGGGTGAGTGCTTTATGACCTGGTGGCATGCCGTCGTCATCTTCATTGCCGGGATGTGGGCCGGGACGATCAACACCGTCGTCGGTTCCGGGACGCTCGTGACCTTTCCGGTGCTCGTCGCGCTGGGGTATCCGCCGGTGACCGCTACGACGTCGAACGCGGTCGGGCTCGCGCCGGGGACGATCAGCGGGGCCTATGGCTACCGGCATGAGCTGGTCGGCTACTGGCCGCAGGTGGTGCGGTTCGCGGTCGCCTCGTTCTTCGGGGCCATCGGCGGCACCATTCTCCTGCTGACGCTGCCCAAGGACGCCTTCGAGAAGATCGTTCCGGTGCTCGTCGGGCTCGCCGTCGTGCTCGTGATCGTTCAGCCGAAGGTGTCGAAGTGGGTGCAGAAGCGCCGCGAGGCCAACGGGCGCGAGCATCACGCCGGGCCGTTGTTATTCGGGCTGCTGTTCGTCATCGGCATCTACGGCGGTTACTTCACCGCCGCGCAGGGTGTGATGATGATGGCCGTCATGGGCATGTTGCTGTCCGAACCGCTGCAGCGGCTCAACGGCGTCAAGAACGTGCTGTCCGCGGTCGTGAACATCGTCGCCGGCACGATTTACGCGTTCGTCGCTCCGGTGAGCTGGCCGGTGATCGGGCTGCTCGCGCTCGGGTCCACGATCGGCGGGCAGCTCGGGGCCAGGATCGGCCGCAAGCTGCCGCCCACCGTGTTGCGCGGCGTGATCGTCGTGATCGGGCTCGCCGCGGTCGTGCAGCTGGTGCTCAAATAGCGCGGAATTCCTTGGCCGCGGCCAGGAACAGGTCGTTCTCCTCCGGCGTCCCGATCGTCACGCGCGCGCCCTCGCCGGGGAACGGGCGCACGATCAGCTTCCGGTCCAGCATGTGCTCCGCGAAGGCCGCGGTGGCGTCGCCGAGCGGGAACCACACGAAGTTCGCCTGGGTCGGCGGGATCTCGTAGCCCATCTCCAGCAACGCGTCCCGCACGCGGGTGCGTTCGGAGATGATTTCCTGGCACCGGGCGAGCAGTTCGTCCTCCGCGTCGAGCGACGCGATCGCGGCCACCTGCGCGATGCTGTTCACCGAGAACGCCACGTACACCTGCTGCAGCGCCTGCGCGATCGGCTCCGGAGCCACCGCGTAACCGACCCGCAGCCCGGCGAGCCCGTACGCCTTCGAGAACGTGCGCAGCACCGCCACATTGCTGTGCGTCCGCGTGAACTCGACGCCGTCCGGCACCTCGGGGTCGGTGACGAATTCCTTGTACGCCTCGTCCAGCACCACGAGCACGTGCGGCGGCACCGCTTCGAGGAATCGCTCGATCTCGTCCCGGTGCAGCACGGTGCCGGTCGGGTTGTTGGGATTGCAGACGAACACCAGCTTCGTGCGGTCGGTGATCCGCGCCAGCATCGCGTCGAGGTCCAGCCCGTGCTCCGGCGTCAGCGGAACCTTCACGCCCGTCGCGAGCGCCACCTGGACCACGATCGGGTAGGCCTCGAACGACCGCCAGCCGAACAGCACCTCGTCGCCGGGACCGCACAGCGCCTGGATCATCTGCTGGCACAGCGAAACCGAACCGCAGCCGATCGCGAGGCGTTCGGCAGGCACGTCCAGCCGCCGCGAAAGCCGCTCGCGCAAAGCCTGGGAACCGTTGTCCGGGTAGCGGTTCACTCCGGTGACCGCAGCCGTGATCGCCGCCTGGACGCTCGGCAGCGGACCGCCGGGCACCTCATTGCTCGCGAGCTTGACGGCCCCTTCGATCGTCCGGCCAGGGACGTACTTCGGCAACGAATCGAGGTCAGGGCGGGGGGCGAGGGACGGCATCGTCGGAACTCCTCGGTTTTCACGGGACGACGGGGTCACCGTATCTCGCCCCGGCGGATCCGGAAAGGTTCCCAATGTTCACCCAGAGGTGATTGCATGAGGCGATGACGTCGACGACCACCGTGGATCACCAGCGTACCGACGGCAGCACCCTCCGCCTCACCTTCGCCGAACCCGACGGCGCTCTTCGCGGCGGCCTGGTGGTCCTGCACGAGGGCGACGGGGTCACCGACGGCGTCCTGCTGCTGGTCAAAAGCCTTGCCGGCGAAGGCTGGCTCACCGTCACCCCGCACATCGAATCCGGCGAAAAGCTCACCCAGCGCGACCTGCTCGACGCCACCGACCGCACGCTCGAATGGCTCACCGACCGCGGCGTCGAGGCCGACCTGCGCGGCGTCGTCGGCTTCGACCTCGGCGGCACGGCGGCGCTGGTAGTCGCCTCGCACCGCAAGTTCGGCGCGGCGGTGAGCGTCGGCGGCCAGGCGGTGGCGGAACTGCCGAAGCTGCTGGAAATCGCCGGACGCGTGACCAGCCCGTGGCTCGGCATGTACGGCGACGCCGGGGACGAGGCGGGCGAGGCCGAGGTGGAGCAACTGCGCGAGGCCGCGGCGTCGGCCAAAGTCGCGACGAACGTCGTGCACTATCCGGGTGCCAACCACCGCTTCGACGCCGATCCCAGCGCGGCGGAAGAGGCTTGGCAGCGCACCCTCGACTGGTTCAACGCGCACCTCCGCTGATCTTCGGCAGCACCCTTGACGGGTCGCTGTGTACTCGCATAACGTTCCGATCCGGATTGAAACGTTAACGCGAGAGGAGCCACCCGTGAAAGCGGTGCTTGTCGAACCCCAGCAGCGACTCGTCCTGGCCGATACCCCTGACCCGGCTCCTGGCCCAGGGCAAGCCGCCGTCGAGGTCGAGGCCATCGGCGTCGGCTACTTCGACATCATGAATCTGCGGAATGGCGCCACCTCGGTGCCGGGCGTCGAGGTCGTCGGCCGGGTGCGGGACGGGCGGAGAGTGCTGGCGCTGGTGCTTTCCGGCGGCTACGCCGAGCAGGTCGTCGCCGACGCGGACCAGCTGTATCCCGTGCCCGAAAACCTCGATCCGGCCGACGCGGTCGCCCTCGGAGTGAACGCGATGGTCGCCGAGAGCGCGGTGCATCGGGCTGGGGTGGCACCCGGCGAACGGGTGCTCGTCCGCGGCGCCAGCGGTGGGATCGGCGTGCTCGCGACCCAGATCTCCCACGCTCGCGGTGCCGAGGTCACCGCAGTGACGTCCTCGGCGGAGTACGGCGAACGGCTCCGGACTCTCGGTGCCGCGAAAATCGTCGACCGCACCCGCGAGCGTCCCGAGGAGACTTACGACGTCATCATCGACACCGCGGCTGGCCCGCAGGTCCGGGAGCATCTGGAACTGTTGCGCCCCAACGGTCGCTATGTCCTTTGTGGAGGAACGGCGGGTGTCCCGGAACCGGAAGCGTTCGAGCCGCTGATGCGCGATTTCCACAAGTCGCCGACGTTGTCCGCGTTCAGCCTGACCTCGGTGTCGCCGGAAGACCGTCGGAAGTCGTGGGACCGCGTCCTCGAGCTCGTGGAAGACGGTCAGCTCGCCGCCGTGCGCGACCAAACGTTCCCGCTCGCCGGCGCCGCGGCTGCCCTCCAGCACGTGGAGCAGGGGAAATCGTTCGGTAAGGTCGTGCTGCTCAACGGATAGCGGGAGAATTCATGGCGCGCCAACGCGACGAGCGGATCGACCACGCCGTGCTGGTCGCGGTGTGCGAACTGGTCCGGGAATCCGGCTATTCGGCGCTGACCATGGAGGCCATCGCTCAGCGCGCGGGCACCACCAAACCCGCCATCCGGCGCCGGTGGAAGAGCCAGAAGCACGTGGTGGTCGCCGCGCTGGCGGAGGCGCGCACCGGGGTCGCGGAGATCGACACCGGGTGCACCTGCTGCGATCTCGTCGGCCACCTCGACGCACTCCGGATCGGTCTGGAGGACCCGGTCTTCGGCCGCGTCCTCCCGGCGCTGGCCGTCGATCTGGCGGACGACCCGGAGCTGCGGGAGGACTTCCTGACCTCGTTCTGGGCCCCGCGCCGGGAGGCCTGCGTCGTTTCCCTGCGCAAGGCCGAGGAGCGCGGGGACCTCCAGCCCGGCCAGGACGTCGACCTGCTGCTGGACCTGTTCGCCGCCCCCGTCGTGTTCCGCGCGCTGTTCGGGCACCAGGACCTGACCCGCGAGTTCGTCCTTGACGTCGTCCGCGCGCTGCTGTCCGGGGTGGGCACGGTCGAAAAAGGACTTTGCGCGCATGCCGGGGTTAGCATCGGCGAGTGACCGAGAACGCCGCTGTTCCCGAGGTGCTTTGGCGACCCGACCCGAACCGGGTCGCTGACTCGAAGATCGAGGCCTTCCGCCGATGGCTGCGCGAGCAGCGCGGCGTCGACCTTGCCGATTACGCCGACCTGTGGCACTACTCGGTCGAGCACGTTCCGGAGTTCTGGACCGCGGTGGCGGAGTTCTTCGGCGTGCGCTGGCACGAACAGCCGCGGGAAATCCTGTCCGGCGCGATGCCGGACGCGAAATGGTTCGACGGCGGCACGCTCAACTACGCCGAGCACTCGCTGAGCCCGGGCACCGGCGGGGCCACGAAGGCCGACGACGAACTCGCGGTGATTTTCCACCGCGAGGACGGGCTCGCCGAGCAATTCACCTACGGCGACCTCCGCGCGCACGTCGCCGCCGCGCGCGCCGCGTTGCGTGCTTTCGGTGTCGGCAAAGGAGATCGCGTCGTCGCGCTCGCGCCGAACTGCCCGCAGACGCTCATCGCTTTCCTCGCCACCGCCAGCCTCGGCGCGATCTGGTCGTCGTGTTCCCCGGACTTCGGGATCCGCGCGATCGCCGACCGGTTCACTCAGATCGAGCCGAAGGTGCTCATCGCGGTCAACGGATATGCTTACAACGGACGGAAATTCGACATCCGGGACACCGTTCAGCAGCTGCGCGACCAGATTCCGTCGATTGAAGCCACCGTTTTGGTGAAATACCTGGGCGACGGGACGCTGGACGGCGTCATCGACTGGAACGCGATGCTCGCCGAACACGCGGGCGGCGAGCTGGCGTACGAGCCGGTGGACTTCGCGCATCCGTTGTGGATCCTGTATTCCTCGGGTACGACCGGGCTCCCGAAGGGGATCGTGCAAGGCCACGGCGGCATCGTCGTCGAACACTTCAAGGCGCTGGGCCTGCAGAGCGGGCTCGAGCCGGGGGACCGGTTCTTCTGGTTCACCACCACCGGCTGGATGATGTGGAACTTCATCGCCTCCGGGCTGCTCGTCGGCGCCACGATCGTGCTGTACGACGGCAGTCCCGGCCATCCGGACCTGAACGCGCTGTGGCATCTGGCCGAACAGCACCGCGTCACCTACTTCGGCACGTCCGCGCCGTTCATCCAGAGCTGCCTCAAGGCGGGTCTCGCCCCGGCCGAACGCTACGACCTCAGCGCGCTGCGCGTGGTCGGCTCGACCGGTTCGCCGTTGTCCGCCGAGGGTTTCCGCTGGATCGCCGACGCGATCGGCCGCGACGTGCAGATCTGCTCGGTCTCCGGCGGCACCGACCTGTGCGCGGCGATCGTCGCGGCCGCGCCGGACGTTCCGGTGTGGCTCGGCGAACTGTCCTGCCGCGCGCTCGGCGTGGCCGCGGCGGCGTTCGACGACCACGGCGAGCCGGTGGTCGAGGAGGTCGGCGAGCTGGTGATCACCGAACCGATGCCGTCCATGCCGGTCTCGTTCTGGAACGACCCGGACGGTTCCCGGCTGCGCGAGGCGTACTTCGACACATACCCGGGTATCTGGAGGCATGGCGACTGGGTCAAGATCACGCGCCGCGGTTCGGCGGTGGTCTACGGCCGCAGCGATTCGACGCTCAACCGCGGCGGCGTCCGGATGGGCACCGCCGAGTTCTACCGGGTCGCGGAAGGGTTCGCCACGGTCGCCGACTCGCTCGTCATCGACACGTCGGCGGCGGGCAACGACGACGGGCAGCTGCTGTGTTTTCTGGTACTCGCGCCGGGCGCGAAGCTCGAAGAGGTAGAGCCTGACCTGCGGAAAGAGATTCGCAGCGCGCTGTCGCCACGACACG
Organism: Amycolatopsis sp. A1MSW2902; assembly: GCF_017312175.1. Taxonomy (NCBI): domain Bacteria; kingdom Bacillati; phylum Actinomycetota; class Actinomycetes; order Pseudonocardiales; family Pseudonocardiaceae; genus Amycolatopsis; species Amycolatopsis sp. A1MSW2902. The sequence goes on along the minus strand of NZ_QJPO01000001.1, from coordinate 7,027,054 downwards.
TACCCGATCGGTTCCTGGTCGTTTCCGAGATTCCCCGTACGTTGAACGGTAAGAAGTGCGAAGTACCAGTGAAGCGGATTCTCTCCGGAGTCGCGCCGGAGAGGGCGGTGAGCACGGACGCGCTGGCCAACCCGGCCGCGCTGGCCCCCTTTGTGGAGCTCGCCGCGGAGTGAACGCGCCAACGGGGGGAAGCATGGCAGGGCCGTGCGTGTTGCACGCGTGGTGACGGGGACACGCGCGCAGCACACTTGGCAGGCGGCAGGCGTCACGTCGGTCGTCGCGATCACGTGGGTGACCAGGCTGGCCGGGCTGCTGGCGATCGTGTCCACGGTCGTCCCGGTGGGCCGCGACGTGCGCGGGCACGTCGCCAAATGGCTGGAACTGCCGAGCGAAGCGACCACCGCGGCGGCCGCTGTGGCACTGGTCACCGGCGTGTTGCTGATCATGCTCGCGGCCGGGCTCCGGCGCCGCAAACGCCGCGCTTGGCAGCTGGCGGTCGGCTTCGCCGCGCTGCTGGCGTTGTCCCACCTCGGGCTGCGGCACGTTTTCGGCGCCGGCGTGGTGTCGATGGTGCTGCTCGCCGGGCTTCTCGGCACACGGCGGTACTTCATCGCCCGCCCGGACCCGACCGTCGGCCGCTGGCGCGCGCTGCGGGTGCTGCTGCAACTGGTGCTGGCCGGGTTCGTGCTCAACTTCGCGCTGCTGTCGGTCGCGCCCGCCCGGATGCTCGACCCGCTGAGCTTCGCCGACCGGCTGTCCCAGTCCGCGCTCGCGCTCACCGGCGTCAGCGGGCCCGCGGTGTTCCACGAGATGTGGTTCGAGGACCTGTCCGCGTCGATCGGGCTGATCTTCAGCATCACCGGCGTCCTGGTGTCGGCGTACTTCTTGCTGCGCTCGGCCGAACCCGCGCCGGAGCTGTCCGACGACGAACTCGCGCGGCTGCACGAGTTGCTGAAGCAGCACGGGGAACGGGATTCGCTCGGCTACTTCGCGCTGCGCCGCGACAAGTTCGCGGTCTTCTCCAAGACCGGCAAGGCCGCCGTCACGTTCCGCGTGATCGCCGGCGTCGCGCTGACCTCGGCCGACCCGCTCGGCGACCACGAGGCCTGGCCCGGCGCGATCGAGGAGTACCTGGACATCTGCCAGCGCAACGCCTGGGTGCCCGCCGCGATGGGCGCGTCCGAACTGGGCGCGACGGTGTGGGCCCGGTTCGGCCTGGAGGTACTGGAAATCGGCGACGAGGCGGTCGTCGACACCCAGACGTTCACGCTGGAAGGCCGCGTGATGCGCGGCGTACGGCAGGCGGCGTCGCGGACGAAGCGGGCCGGCTACAAGGTCCTGGTGCGCCGGGCCGAAGACCTGCGTCCCGGCGAGCTGCCCGAACTGGTGCACCTGGCCGCCACCTGGCGCGGCACCGAAACCGAACGCGGGTTCTCGATGGCGCTGGGCCGCATGGGCGACCCGGGTTCGGTGATCGTCACCGCGGAACAGGGCGGACGCGTCCGAGGCGTGCTGCAGTTCGTGCCGTGGGGCGAGCGAGGACTGTCGCTGGACGTGATGCGCCGGGACCGCACCGTCGACAACGGCGTGAACGAGCTGATGATCTCGGAGCTGCTGCTGTACTCCCGCGAGCACGACATCGACCACGTCTCGCTGAACTTCGCCGCCTTCCGCGCCCTGATGGAACAGGGCCAGCGCATCGGCGCGGGCCCGGTCGCGCGCCTTTCGGCGAAAGTCCTGCACTTCTTCTCGCGCTGGATCCAGATCGAAAGCCTCTACCGGTTCAACGCCAAGTTCCAGCCCCGGTGGGTCCCGCGGTATCTCGTCTACCCCGGCGTCGGATCCCTCCCGCGCGTCGGCATCGCCACCTTCGAAGCCGAGGGCCTCGGCGGCCGTTCTCCCTGGTTGCGGCGGGTGCTGCAGCGTTGAGGGGGGTGCCTTCCGGAGGGGCTGGAGGGGTGTGTAACCTATCTGAGCAGTGGTCGTTAGGACCCAGGAGGCTTCGCCTAGTCTGGTCTATGGCGCCGCACTGCTAATGCGGTTGGGGGTAACCCCCCCTCCCGGGTTCAAATCCCGGAGCCTCCGCTGGTGCCTGTTTCGGCAGGTGCTAGGTTAACAACTGAAAACGCGCCCGTAGCTCAGCTGGATAGAGCATCTGACTACGGATCAGAAGGTCAGGGGTTCGAATCCCTTCGGGCGCACTGTCTGGTCGAGACAGTAAAGCAGAAAACCCTCTGGTGACAGGGGGTTTTCTGCTGTCTGCACTCGTCTGTCGGCGACAGCGGCAGGTCAGCCGGTTGCCGATTTACTGCCAGTTTTCCCGAGAGCCATCGAGCCGAGTGCGCCCGCGCCGGCGCGGGATTTCTGCGCTCGACCCATGTAGACGTCTTGGGTCATCGACGGGTGCGCGTGCCCGAGGATGTCGGTAATCTGGCGAGCGGTGAGATCGGCCTCGTCCAGGATGGTCGCGAGCGTCTTGCGCAGCGTCTTGAACGTGACCCATTCGTACCCTGCCCGGCGGCGGAACGGCAGCCAGTGCCGGTTGGTCAAGTTCTGGAAGTTCAGGTACCCGCCCCGGCTGTTGCGGTAGATCGGCCCGGTCGGGTCCAGCACCCCCAACTTCTCCCGCCGCTCGACCAACATCGCCACGCACCAGTCGGGCAACGCGATCGGCCGTTTCGCGTTGTCGGTCTTCCCGTCGTTCTTGACGGTGCCCTTGCCGCGGGCCTGAATGAGCCCGCCGCTGACACGGATCTCCTTGCCTTCTCGTCAAAGTCCGGCCAGTCGGCCCCGAGCAGTTCGCCTCGCCGCTCCCTGTGGCAAGGAAGCCGCGCACGAGGTCCGGCAGGTCCGCGGCGGCCGCTTCCTCGTCCGCATCAAGCTTTGCGATGCGACGAGCCCCCTTGGCACGGCGTGATCGGGCTTACGCCAGGTCGACGAGATGCCGAAAGGCCCCCCACTTGTTGGTGGAGAGCCTTTCGCTCGTGGCTACTGGAGCGGTCAATGAGCGACTTTGGCCGACGCCAGTTTGTGGGTTTGGTAGGACTCTTGCCACTGCTGGGGCACCGTGATGTCGCCACCTGCATCAACCACCATGCCGATGGTGCTGTTTCGGTGAGTCCGGATGCGGTCTTCACTGGTGCCCCGCGTGCTCTGGCCTTGACGCGGCTCAACAGTCAGGATCTCAAGCCGACCCGAGCTTGGGTAGTAGACGGCCAAGACAACGGGTGGCGCGTACGACGTGACCCGCGCAAGGACATCTGTTGCCAGTTCACCATCAAGTGCTACGACCACGGGAGTTCCTGCCTTGAACTCCGGAGGGCAAAGCTTGGAGGCCTTGAGCTTTGCAAGCTCGCGTACGACAGCACGCGTTGCGTCTTTCCGCTCCTCAGTCAGCATCGCGGAACCTCCTCACGTTGGCCTCCCACTCGTTGAGTAAACGATCAAGCCACTCGCTGAAGTGGGTGTCCACTACATCATGCCCTTCCCGAGGGATAGTCTGTAGAGTTTTGCGCGTACCCGTTTGGTCAGACTTTGTGAACTTGTGCACATGCACTGTGCCGTGCTCCGTGTCCACCCGCACAACCTTGTACTTCGCCCCGTCGATTGAGATGGTCTGCTCAAGGCAAAACCAAACCACGCGTCCTCGGTGCTCGTGAAACTTCATGTACAGAACGTGACGGTCGCCTCGATCTGGATCTTCGAAGAGGTCCAGGGGGTTGTCGGTGACTTCGCACTCGTGTTCAGGGGGTGGGACGTACTCCTGTGCGCGTGGCTGTGTCCGTAGGGTGCGACGCCGCTTCCCACTGCCCATCGACGGCCCCTCCTTCCAGCAACATGAAGGAGATCGCACCGTAGCGATGAGTGTGTTACGCAAGTATCGATCATATCCGCGCGGTTATTAGATCGTTACGCCTGAATACTCGATGGACGATCACTGAGTTGCCAGTTAATTGCCAGTAATGACTGCTTGGCAACGGCAGATAACGACATTTGATGATCTTCGACTGTGTCGAGTTAATGCAGGTGAGAGCTTGCGTTGACTTCGGTTGACCAACGTCGATCAAGATCGAAACCAGATCAGAAGGTCAGGGGTTCGAATCCCTTCGGGCGCACTGTCTGGTCGAGACAGTAATCAACGGACCGGGTGCTTTGCACTCGGTCCGTTGTGCATTTACGGCTTCTTCAGCCGAGCCAGCACCGCACGCGTCTGGGTCTGCGCGATCGACGACAGATCGTCCATCTTCAGCGGAGCTTCGCCAGGAGCCCGGTGGACCGCGACCTGGATTTCCACCGTCACGTTGCTGTCCTCCACCCCCACGATGTAACTCGCGCCCGGGCCGGTTTCCGTGGTGCTGCCTGCCCGCCAATAGTTGCGCGTGCCGAGTCCGGCGATCGTGCCGGAGGTCCAGCCCTGCGACGGTTTGGTGTTCCACTGCTCGTACGCCGGCGGCCGGTCCAGCGAGGCGAACTCCGCGCGGACGGCGATCCCCGCCTCGTTGGTGGCGACGCCGTCGGTCTTGGACGTGCTGGTGTAGCGGAGGCTGCAGCTCAGGTCGCCGCCGTAGCCGTCGCTTGGCTGGCCTTCCCGGTGGACCGGCGGGATCGGGGTGGCGGACCATTTCGCCAGCGGCTTGGGGTCCAGCAGATCGCAGGCGTTGGAGATCCCGCTCATCGAGTACTTGCCCGGCGGCGCGGTGGGCGGCGCGGTGGTGGACGGGGTCGGGGCGGCGGACGGGGTCGGCTTCGCTTCCGGAGCGGGCGAGCCGCCGCTGAGGGACAGGCCGATCGCGATTCCGACGCCCAGGATCACGACCAGTCCGATCGCGCCTGCCACGATCACTCCCGGCTTGGGGCCCGGCGGTTTCGCCGGCGGGGGATAACCGAATCCCTGGCCGGGCGGCGGATATGGTTGTCCGGCAACGGGATGGTTGCCAGGCGAGTCGGTCATCGAATCCCTTTCAGCCCGTTCAACGCCTTCCGGGCCTGTGCTTCGGCGATCGGCTGGACCTCGGCGCGGTGCATCTGCGCGACCTCCCGGGTACGGCTGAAGTTGAGCCGGACGCGAACCGAGACGTTCTGGTCCACCGCGCAGAGGACGTAGCGCGTGTTCGCGACCAGCTCGCCGTAGACCTCGGAGTGCCAGAAGCCCTCGGTGCCGACTCCGGTGATCGGCCCGGATGCCTTGCCCTCGCCGGTCTTGGCGAGGGTGCCGCGTTTCCAGCTCTCGTAGGAGGACGGCGCGGTGCCCTCGGTGAAATCGACGTCGAGGAGGATTTCGGCGGAGTTCAGGAGATCGTCGCCGGTGTAGCGGAGCTGGCAGCTCAGACTGCCGGCGTCGTGCTCGCTCGGGCGGACTTCCTTGTGCTCGGGCTGGCCCTTGGGCGTGGGCGACCACTTCTTCAACGCGGCGGGATCGACGAGATCGCAGGCATTGGCGACGTTGTTCATCGAATAACCCGGCGCGGCGACCGGCTTCGGCGGCGGATCGGAAGACTGCCCGGCCACGACTCCGACGGCGATCCCGGCGCCCAGCACGACGACCAGCGCGGCGATCCCGCCGATGATCCAGCCGGTCCGCCGGGGTTTCGCAGGAGGCGGCGGGTATCCGTAACCGACGGCGGCGAAAGGATTCGTCGGCGGCTCGTCGCGCCCGTTGTCGGTCATCCCCCGCAGCCCTCCGCCCAGCGAACCGGGCACCCCAGCCTGGCTCGGCCCGACTATATCCATCCGCTTCCGCCGAGGCGAGACACTGATCACTCTCGTCCCGGGTCCGATGCAACGCTGCCGTGGCGAGCGGGGACATGGGGTTGTGACGACAGTTTCGGATCAGGGGCGGGGGTGGGGGATGTCGGCCGAGGACGACGTCCCGGACACCCCCGGTGGCGACCAGGAGCTGTGGGCGCGAGCCGCGGCGGGCGACGTCGCGGCGTTCTCGGAGTTGTTCGACCGGCACGTCAGCGCGGTGTGGAACTACGCGTACCGGTTGACCGGGTCCTGGGCCACCGCCGAGGACCTGGCTTCGCTGACCTTCCTCACCGCGTGGCGTCGCCTCGGCGAGGTGACGTTGGTGAACGACAGCGCCCGGCCGTGGCTGTTCACGGTGACCGCCAACCTGGCTCGCCGGGAACAGCGCCGCCTCGGCCGGTTCGCGGCTGCGCTGCCGCGGCTGACGCGCACCACCGTCGTGCGCGATCACGCGGAGGACGTGGCCGGTCAGGTCGACGCAGACCGACGGCTGAAGGTGGTGCTGAGCGCGGTCGCGAAGCTGCCTCGGGCCGAACGACGGGCTGTTGAGCTTTGCCTGCTTGGCGGTTTGTCGACCGCGGAGGGTGCCGCGGTGCTCGGGATCGCCGAACCGAGCGTGCGGGCGCGGATTTCGCGGGCGCGCGCCCGGTTGCGGGAGCTCCTGCGAGACAACGACGTATTGGCTGGGGAGGAGTTCTGATGGCCGACGATCTCAACCTGCCGCCCGAACGGCCGATGCCGGATCTCCTGAAGGAATCCATGTGGAACCGGCTCGTTCCGGAACTGCGCGCACGGCGGCGACGGAAACTGGGCCTGCCACTGGCGGTCGCCGCGGGAGTCGGCGGGCTGGCTTTGGGCGCGACGCTGGTGTTTTCGCCGGTGCACGACGCCAGTCCGGGCGTGACGCGGGTTCCGGTCGGTGCCAAGCCAGCCGCCAGCGACGCGCGAGTTCTCAAGGCCTGTCTCGACAGCTCACCCTCTTTCGGAGTCGCGTTGTCTGACCCGGGAAGTTGGCGCTCGACGCTCAGGGTCGATCAGGACGCGAAGCGGGGTTACCTCGTCATCCGCAATGCTTCGCTCGCGGCGGTCTGCGTTCTCGACCACGGCCAAGGTTCCGACAGCAACTCAGGCCTGATGGTCACCGACAACAGGGGCTGGGTGCACGGGCGCGAGAGCTACGCCTTCCTCAACGCCGCCCGCCCGATCTGCGGATTCAGCAGTGTCGTCAATCCCCGCCAGCCGAGCGTCGTGTTCGGGGTCGCCAGCCCCGACGTGGCCAAAGTGGAGCTGTACGGGCCGGACGACGCGATGACGCCCGCCTTGCTGAAGGACGGAACTTTCGTCGTGAAATTCGTCGAGGGCGATTCTCCGCATGACGATTACAGCCGAAAATTCCGGGTGACCATGCGCGACGGGCAAGTCCGCGACGTTCCGGGGAGATAGCACCGGACCTGTCTTCGCGCGAAGACTGCTGGGGGAAACGTAATAATGGCACTGGGTTTGACGACGCCTCGATCAGGTCAGGCGCAGCCGATTTCTGTCCGAAGACGGGTGGATTGGCTGCTTCTCGGCGTGGCGGCCGCGTCGACGTTGGTCTTTGTTGTGGTGCACGGTCATCTGATCGACGACACCTATATCACCTTGAGCTACGCCCGCAATCTCGCTTTCCATGGAAATTGGGGATTGCTCGCCGACAGCACCTCGAATACGGCAACCTCGCCGTTGAATGTGCTTTCCCTGGCGGCGTTGACGTTCGTGCTGCGGGACGCGATTCTCGCTGCGGGCGTGTTGTATGTGGCGTGTCAGGTGCTGCTGGTGCTGGCGCTGCGGAGGCTGGGCGCGAGCACCGGATTGCCTCGCTGGTTTCCGGTTCTCGCGACTGCGGCGCTGACGGTGAATCCGCTGCTGGTGTCGTCGATCGGCATGGAAGTGCAACTCGGCGCGGCCGGACTTGGCTGGCTCCTGGTCTTTTCCGTGGAGCGGCGGCCATTCGCATTCGGGCTGGTTGCTGGTGCGCTGAGCCTGGTCCGAGTCGATCTGCTGCTCTTCGCCGGAGTGATTTTCCTGTTCCGGCGGCGATTCTGGGTCGACGGCCTGCGCAGCGTGCAAGGCGCGGCGCTGGTCGCGTTGCCCTGGTTCGCGTTCAGTTGGGTCGTCTTGGGAGCCGCCGTTCCGGACACGCTGGTCATCAAGACCCTGCAGGGCGCGCGAAAAGCTTGGGGGAAATGGGAATTCGGCAACGGCGTCGGACTGTACTGGCAGAACCTGCCGGGACAAACGGTGCTCGCGTTCTTGTGCGCCGGGTTGGCGGCGCTGGCCGGGTTGCGCTGGCTGGTCCTGGCGCTGCGCGGTGACGCGGCTTGCCGTCGGCTGCTCCCGTGCGCGGCGCTAGCTGTAGCCGGAGCGGGGCACAGCCTGGCGTACGTTCAGCTGAAAGTGCCGCCGTACCACTGGTATTACGGCCCCGGAATCGTCGCGGCGACGCTGTTCGTCTGTGCGGTCGTGGCTCGCTCCGCCCACCGAATCGAGCGCGTAACCGGGACAGCTGTCGTCGTGGCTATGGTCGGTGCCAGTGTGGTCGGCTATGCCGGGGCCGATCTGCCGCGCGATTTCGCCCCGTTCACGTCCAACTACACCACGAGCGCGCAGTACGCCGAGATCGGCCGCGAAGTGGGCAGGCTGGCGGCTGGGAGAACGGTCGGCACCGCCGACGAGATCGGCGAGCTGGCCTACACCTGTGACTGCGCGATCATCGATGTGTTTTCCGACCGCGGCCGCATGCCTGGGGCGATCGCCGAACTGGAGGCGCGGGCCGGGCATCTGTCGCGTGGGCTGCTCCGGGTGAACTTCGCCTTCTTCGACTACACCGCGCGGCCGCGAAAGCTGGACCTCGCGTTGGAGCGGGTTTGGGGTCCGCCACCGCCGGATTACCTTGCGCACTGGACGATTTCCGCGCCGCTCTACGGGCGCGCGGAGTTGTACCTGGTCAAGGCGCGCTAACCGCGGCCATGGCTCCCGCACCGGAAGCGCGAAGCCGGAGACACCTCCCGTTCACCTGTCCTGCTTAAGGTCGGCCGCATGTTGCGGGACGTGCGGGAGTACATCGATCGGCTCGGGATCGACGGGCATTCGGTCGCCGAGGATCACGACGACGATCCGGTGTTGATCGACGCGTTCGGCAAGGCTGTCGACACCTGGCGGGAGAACTATCCTTACGACGAGCGGATGCCGCGCGAGGAGTACGACGAGACCAAGTATCTCCTCCAGGTCGAACTGCTCAAGCTGCAGAACTCGATCAGCGAGACCGGCAGCCGGCACGTCATTCTCTTCGAGGGGCGCGACGCCGCGGGCAAGGGCGGCACCATCAAGCGGTTCATGGAGCACCTCAACCCGCGGCACGCTCGTACGGTCGCGCTCGCCAAGCCCAGCGACCGGGAAGCGCACCAGTGGTACTTCCAGCGCTACGTCCAGCATTTGCCGACCGCCGGCGAAATGGTGTTGTTCGACCGGTCCTGGTACAACCGGGCCGGGGTCGAGCAGGTGATGGGGTTTTGCTCGCCCGACCAGTACGAGCAGTTCATGCACCAGGTGCCGCTGTTCGAGGAAATGCTGGTGGAGAGCGGGATCACGGTCACGAAGTTCTGGTTTTCGGTGACTCAGGCCGAACAGCGCACCCGGTTCATCATCCGGCAGGTCGATCCGGTGCGGCAGTGGAAACTGTCTCCGATGGACCTGCAGTCGCTCGACAAATGGGACGAGTACACCGCGGCCAAGGAGGCGATGTTCCTCCGCACGGACAACGATCACGCGCCGTGGATCACGATCAAGAGCAACGACAAGAAGCGCGCCCGGATCAACGCGATGCGGTACTTCCTGTCCCGGTTCGACTACGAGGGCAAGGACGAAAAGATCGTCGGGGAACCGGATCCGCTGATCGTGAAGCGCGGGCGGGACGCGGTGGGCGACTGAATCTCGTCAGTCCAGCACGTCGGGTTCCTCCTCCACGATCAGGTCCTCCAGCAGGCGGAAGTTGTTGCGCGCCATGTTCGCGCTGCCGAATTGCCGGGCGGCGAGCGTGGCTTCCTCGGCGGTCATCACGCGAGGCGTGCCGGCGGCTTCGGCGAGGAGTTGCATCTGGCAGGCGCGTTCCATCGTGATGAACCACCACGCCGCCTCGCCGACGCTGCGGCCGACGGTCAGCAAACCGTGGTGGCGAAGGATTGCCGCGCGTTTCGAGCCGAGCCGGGCGGCGATGCGCACGCCCTCGTCACGTTCCAGGACCAAGCCTTTGTACTCGTCGAAAAGCACGTGGTTTTCGTAGAAGGCACAGGATTCCTGGATGATCGGGTCCAGCAAACGATTCAACGCTGACCACGCGCGGCCGTGGATCGTGTGCGCGTGCGCGACGGCGACGACGTCCTCGCGGGCTTCGTGGATGGTCGAGTGGATGGCGAAGGCAGCCTTGTTCGTGCGCCGCGTTCCCTCGACCACTTTTCCGTTCTCGTCAAGGAGAAGCAGGTCGCTGACCTTGATCCGGGAGAAGTGCACCGCGTACGGGTTGACCCAGAACCGGTTCGGGAACTCGGGGTCGCGCGCGGTGAGGTGCCCGGCGATGCCCTCGTCGAAGCCGTACCGGGCGAACATCCGGAAGGCGACGGCGAGCTGGCGTTTGCGGTGCGCGCGTTCGGCGGCAACGGAATCCAGGCGTTCGGGCAGGGTGTCGAGGTCGAGTTCGGCTACCGGGGCGTCGGTCATCAGCATCTCCCAATGTTGCCTGTCTGGCAACTAGGGTGCCTCGGAGGCACAACGGGAGTCAAGCGATCACGACGAGGACTTCCGCGTCCGGCGCGCCGCGCAGGGTGTGGTCGGTGCTGCCGGGGAACTGCGCGGAGTCGCCCGCGGCCAGGAGGTGGGTTTCGCCGGCCAGGGTCAGTTCGAGCTGACCGCTGACGACGTGCAGCCACTCTTCGCCGCGATGCTGGGTCGGACGAGGTGGGACGGACTTGCCCCGCAGCGTCACGAGCGTCGCCTCAAGCGCGGACGACGGCGGGGACAGGTGGGTCATGGAAGCGCCCCGAGTGCCGTACGTGACGGCGTCCTCGCGCTTGACGATCGGCGAGCGGCGTTCCTCGGCGGCGACGAGATCGGCGACGCTGACGTCTAGCGCCCGCGCGAGAACCACCAGCGTGCCGAGGCTGGGCACCCGCTGGCCGCTCTCGACCCGGGACAGATAGCCCGGCGTGAGGTCCGCGGCGGCGGCGACCTTGTCCAAGGTGAGGCCGCGTTCCAGGCGAAGCTCGCGCAATCGTCGCGTGATCCGCTGCTCGGCTTCTTCCGCCTCCTGGCTCATCCCCCCACTGTAAGCGGCTCAGCCATCGAGGAACTCCAGCCGGTTGCCGACCGCATCGAAGGTGTGGAACCGCCGCCTGCCGGGGATTTCCGCGGGGTCGGCCCACGTCACGGACCGGCCGGAGGCTTCGATCGCGGCGGCGACCGTATCCACGTCGACCACGAACGCCGGATGCGCCTTGAGCGCCGGACGGAAATCCGCCTCGACGCCGACGTGCAGTTCGCCGTCCGGCCCGCCGACGCCGGGCACCTGGAACCAGCAGCCGCCGCGTGCCGCCAGCAGCGGCGGTTTCGGCAGTTCCGGCCAGCCGAGCACACCGGTGTAGAACGCGCGTTCGTCGTCCTCCGCGCCCGCTGGGCAGGCGACCTGCACGTGATGGATCATGCCTCGAAACCTACGCCAGCTCAGCGGGTTTCGGCTCCGGGAAAGCGTAGAACCGCACGGCCAGATCACGCGCCTCGTCGGACGGACCGGGTTTGCGCGCGGCGTAGCGGTGCACCAGTTCGAGGTACTCCGCCTCGAACTCCTTCAAGTCCTTGTGGCTCAGCCGGATGCCGGCGCGGCTCCCGGCGGTCCAGCCGTCGAAGGTGTCGCGGCGTTCGGCGGCCCAGGCCATCAGGCGCACCTCGCGGTCGTACTTCGCGTCCAGGTAGGCGGCCAGCTTCGGCCGGTCCTCCTCGGGGAAGTCCTCCGGCCTCGCTTCGTTCGTGCTCTGCGGGACGGAGTGCCAGCGGCCGTCGCGGGCGCGGCGTGTGTATCCGGCGTGGGTGAGGGTCAGCAGCGCGGCCGGAACGTCGATCGACGGGATCTGCGTGCGCAGTTCGGCCGACGTGGCGGGCAGCAGCCGGAGCAACCGCTGGTAGTTCGGGTTGGTGTGCACGGCGATGTCGCGCATGGTCAACGGCCGCGGTCGCGCGTTGCCGGCGAGCAGCGCACGCGCACGCAGCATCAGGAACACCGCGATCGGCACCTCCGCGAGCAACGCGGTGCCGAGGCTGGCCCACTGGTCGGGGCCGCCCCAGTCGAGGACGACGTCGAACCACGCGTCGCAGCACAGCAGCGCGGCGGTCGCGGCCAGCATCGGCACCGAGGCGCGGCTGCGGCGCATCCCGAGCAGCACGGAGGCGGCGAAACACAACAGCAGAACGATGTCGAAGCCGACCCAGGCGACCCGCCACTGGCTCGTGTCGAAGTGCTCGGGCAGGGTCAGCCCGAGGTAGACGGTCCACGGCACCAGGAACACCGCGATACCGGCGAGGATGGCGAGAAGCACGCGTCGGAACACTCGATCGACGCTAGCCGCGCCGGCGCCGGGGAACATCGGGGAAGTTCCCGGAGATCGACCCCGAGAAAGCGTCTACTGTGGACGGTCGGCGGCGAGGGCCTGCCAGTGGTCGGCCTCGGCGGTCGCGCCGCGGGCGCGCAGCATCCGGGTCAGGCTCAGCATGCCCTGGACGTCGCCGGTTTCCGCGGCGACCCGGAAGCAGCGTTCGGCCTGTGCCAGGTCGCTCCGGGCCTCGGCGAGATGCCCCAGATTGGTGAGCGCGGGGATGCTGCCGTGCTCGGCGGCCTTGCGGTACCAGGCCGCGGCCTCGCCGTCGTCGCGCCGATTGCGGGCGAGGACGCCGAGGTTGGTCATCGCCGCCGCGTCGCCCGCCTCGGCGGCTTCGAGGTACCAGGTCTCCGCTTCTTCGAGGTCGCCCCGGCGGTGCAGCAGCAGTCCCAGCCGCACCTTCGCCTCGACGTGCCCGCCCTTCGCGCCGCGACGGAACCATCGTTCGGCGTCGCCCTCCCGGTTGGCCCGTTCCGCTTCCCGGCCCAGCAAGCAGGTCGCGGAGAGTTCGCCCGCGTCCGCCGCGGCTCGCCACCAGTGCGCCATTTCCTCGGGCGCGCCGAGTTCTCGCAGGACCGCGCCGAGGTCCAGCATCGCGGTCGCGTCGCCGTCCTCGGCGGCCGCGCGGCACCAGCCCTCGGCGTCGGAGTACCGGCCGTCTTGGACCAGCAGGTGGCCCAGCAGTCCGGCCGCCTCCGTCGCGCCGGCTTGGAACGCGGCGGCGTACCAGTGCTCGGCGTCGCCGAGACGACCCTGGTTTTCGCAGGTGCGGGCGTATCCGACCATCCCGTGCGGTTCGCCGGCCTGCGCGGCTTCGTGGTACCAGCGGGCGGCTTCTTCGTCGGCGCCGCGTTCGGCGAGCAGATGGGCCAGCGCGGTCATGGCGATCCGGTCGCCGCCGTTCGCGGCCCGCCGGTACCACTCCTCGGCCTCCGCCGAATCGCCGCGTTCGCGCAGGTCAGCAGCGACCCGCGTCATCGCTACGACGTTGCCGCCCTCCGCCGCCTTCCGGCGCAGGTAGTCATCGACCCGTGTGTTCCACTTCCGCAGCCGCCCGGGCATCTCGCACCCGCTCCTTTCCGGCTCCCCACTCAAGTCAATCGTTTCGCGACGCGCCCGCGTGACACCTTCGCGAGCGTTATCCACCCCCGCTGATCTGGGCTTTTTCGTTGACCGGCAACAACTGGCCCGACGTGGTCCTTGCCACGGCTCGAGCGCTGCCGAGAGTGTCTGCGCGATTACCGGCCCGGCGACAGGCATACTCCGGCTCCCCGAAGTCCCCGCCCGAGAGGATCCCGCGCACCATGGCCCGGCCGTTCCCCACCAAGCGCACCGTGCTGCTCGCGGTCGTGCTGCTCATCGCTGTCGTCGGGTTTTGGTACGGCCAGCGCGAAGTCGGCAACACCCAGTCCGAGGCGGCGCCCGCGTCCGCCGCGGACGCGACGAAGCAGCTGTCCGAGCTGAAGATCGGCGCGCGCGGCACCATGACCGGCTATTCGCGCGACAAGTTCAAGCACTGGGACAGCCAGGGCGACAACTGCGACACCCGCGAGGCCGTCCTCAAGCGCGCGGGCAAGGACGTCAAGGCGGGCAGCGACTGCAAGCCGACGTCGGGCACCTGGCTCAGCGTGTACGACGGCCAGACCTGGACCAAGGCGACCCAGCTCGACATCGACCACATGGTCCCGCTCGGCCAGGCCTGGGTGAGCGGCGCGCGCGACTGGACGCAGGAGAAGCGCGAGCAGTTCGCGAACGACCTCACCCGGCCGCAGCTGTTCGCGGTGACGGCGAGCGTGAACCGGCAGAAGAGCGACAAGGCCCCGGACGAGTGGAAGCCGCCGCTGGTGTCGTTCTGGTGCACCTACGCGACCGACTGGGTCACGGTGAAGCACTACTACGGGCTGACGATCACCGACATGGAGAAGAACGCGCTGCAGGACATGCTGAAGCGCTGCCCAGCGTGACAAGCTGGGCCCCATGGCGACCTTCGCACTGATCCACGGGGGCGGCGGCAGCGGCTGGGACTGGCACCTGGTCGCCGCGCGGCTCGAGGCGTCCGGCCACGAGGTCGTGGCACCGGACCTGCCCATCGAGAACCCGCAAGCGACGCTGACCGAGTTCACCGACACCGTCGTCTCGGCGATCGGCGACGCGCAGGACGTCGTCGTGGTCGGCCATTCCTACGGCGGGTTCACCGCGCCACTTGTGGCGGAGCGGGTCGGCGCGCGGCTTCTCGTGTTCGTCGCCGGGATGGTGCCCGCGCCGGGCGAAGCTCCGGGGGAGTGGTGGGGCAACGTCGGCTTCGAATCGACCGAGGGGCTGAGCGTCACCGAGCAGTTCATGGCAGACGTCCCGGCCGAGCTGGCGGAGGAAAACGAGCGGCGCGGCCGGGATCAGAACAGCGCCGAGTACAGCGTTCCGTGGCCGGGCGAGCGGCTGCCGGACGTGCCGACGAAGGTCTTGCTGTTCCGCGACGACCGGTTCTTCGCCGCGGATCTGCTGCGTCGGGTCGCGCGCGAGCGGCTGGGAGTGGACGCGGACGAGATGGCCGGCTCCCATCTCGCGCTGCTGAGCCGTCCGGACGAACTGGCGGACCGCCTAATGGCGTATTACGCGACGGTGGCTGGCTAACCAGGCGCTGTCCCAGTTGCGACATGTCGCAACGGCGACACCGCGAGGTAGTGACGTGAACCCCGGCTCGCCCCGAATCTTGTGCGATGACGTGGAGATCACGAGCCATCACTCTCGGCTGCACGGGCGCACTGGTCGCGGCACTCGGCCACGCGGCGCCCGCGGCGGCCGAGCCCGCGAGCGGTTCACCGGCGCCTGGTCCCGGTGAACGGCACACGGTCACCTTGCTCACCGGTGACGTCGTGCAAGTCGAAAGCGTCCAAGGCGGCAGGCAGATCGCGACGGTCCGGCCGGGCAAGGGGCGGGAGAACATCCGCTTCACGCAGTCCGAAGTGGACGGAAAACTGCAGGTCATCCCGGCCGACGCGGTATCGCTCGTCGCGGACAAGCGCCTCGACAAAGCCCTGTTCAACGTCACCGACCTGATCGCGCAGGGGTACGCCGACGAGTCGAGCCCGACGGTGCCGATGATCGCGCACTACGCGAAGGGCGTCTCGATCGCTGCCGCGCCGGCGCTCGCCGCCACCACGCAGGGCGCCGAACTGCCCAGCGTGAACGGCCGTGCGGTGCGGGAAGACAAGAAGCGCGCCGGGGAGTTCTGGAAGTCCTTCACCGGTCCGCACGCGGCTTCCGGTGCGGTGGAACGGATTACGCTGGACCGCAAGGTGCACGCGTCGCTCGACCGCAGTGTCCCGCAGATCGGGGCGCCGGAGGCGTGGGCGGCCGGATTCGACGGATCCGGCGTCGCGGTCGCCGTGCTCGACACCGGCTACGACCCCAACCACCCGGACCTCGCGGGCAAGGTCGCCAAGTCGGCCAACTTCTCGACCAGCCCGGACGTCGTCGACCGGTTCGGCCACGGCACGCACGTCGCGGCGACCATCGCGGGCACCGGCGCGGCCGCGGGCGGCACGCGCAAGGGCGCGGCACCCGGCGCGAAGCTGTACGTCGGCAAGGTGCTCGGCGACGACGGCACGGCCTCGTCTTCCGAAGTCCTGCAAGGGATGGAGTGGGCCGCTAACTCCGGTGCCAAGGTGATCAACATGAGCCTCGGCGGCGGCGCGACCGACGGCACCGACGACCTCAGCGTCGGCCTCAACGAACTCACCGCCCGCACTGGCGCGCTGTTCGTGGTCGCCGCGGGCAACGACGGACAGGAAGGCGCGTCGACCATCGGCACGCCGGGCACCGCGGATTCCGCGCTGACCGTCGGCGCGGTGGACCGCAAGGACGAGCTGGCCCCGTTCTCCAGCATGGGCCCGCGGCAGGGCGACCAGGCCGTGAAGCCGGACATCACCGCGCCCGGCGTGGGAATTGTCGCGGCGCGCGCGGCCGGCACTTCGCTCGGCGAGGTGGTGGATCAGTACTACACCGCGGCGTCCGGTACGTCGATGGCGACTCCGCATGTCGCTGGCGCGGCGGCGATTCTGGCGCAGCGGTATCCACAATGGACCGCTCAGCAGCTCAAGGACGGATTGGCCAGCACGTCGAAGCCTTCTGCGGGGCTGAACGCGTTCCAGCAGGGCGGCGGGCGAGTGGACGTCGCGGCCGCGGCGGTGCGTCCCGGTGTCTTCGCGACCGGCACGCTGAATCTCGGCCCGGTCACTAACGACAGCGGTCCGGTGCGCAAGGAAATCACTTACACCAACACGACTTCCGCGCCGGTCACCCTCACGCCGAAGCTCGACCTGCGCCGCGGTGACGGGGCCACTCCTGGCGACGCGGTGAAGCTCGACAAGTCCACTGTGGAGGTTCCGGCCAACGGGACCGCGACAGTCGCGATCACCGTCGACTCGGCCGCGCTGGTGCCCGGAAACTACACCGGCAGCGTTCTCGTCGGCGCCGTGCACACGACGGTCGGCCTGGTGAAGGAACCGCCGAAGCACAAGGTGAGCATCACCGGCATCGGGCGCGACGGCAAGGCGTACCCGATGGATCTCCAGCTCTTCGGCGACGACATGCGGTACGACATCGTCCGGACCATCCAAAGCGACCATCCGTTCGTCACCGAACTCCCGGAGGGCACCTACTATGCCCGCGGGATGTTCCACACCGGACTGGCTCCGGACGAGGAACTCGCGATCGTGCTCAAGCCCGAGTTCACCATCACCAAGGACCTGAACCTGGTGCTGGACGCGCGGAACGCGGTGCCGGTCGAGATCAAGACGCCGCGGCCGTCGACGCTGGAAAACATCATCAGCAGCTACGCGCACCGCGAATTCGGCTCGCGCAAGATCTCGAACTACGTCATGGAATTCCCCGGCGTCCGGCACATCTACGTGACGCCGACGCAGAAGGTGAAGAACGGAACGTTCGAATTCGGCTCCCGGTGGCAGCTCACCGCGCCGATGCTGACCGCGACCACGTTGCCGTGGCTCGGCATCAAGACCGAACTGTTCTACTACGCCTCGTCCCCGACGATTTCCGGGATGAAATGGCTCGACGTCGTCCCGGTCGACGCGAACAAGCCGGAGCAATACGCCAAGGCACGCGGGAAAATCGCGGTGGTGACCCCCGCGAAGGACGGCACCAACCCGGAAGAGGCGGCGAAGCTGGCCGCCGCCGCGGGAGCCGCGATGGTGATGGTCGTCAGCCTGCCCGACGAGCACACGTACGCGCACTGGCAGCCGCGCGGCAAGCGGTTGCCGATTCCCGCCGTGCGAGTCACGAACGAACAAGGCATGAAACTGGCCGACCGAGCGAAATTCGGTTTCACGAGCATGCTCCTGCACGGCACGCCGGTGAGCCCGTACCTGTACGACATCATGCAGGTGACGCACGACCAGATTCCGGACAAGATCGTCTACCAGGTCAGCGAGCGCAACAGTGCGACGGTCACCGCGAATTACCACGCGACCGGCAAGGACGAGTGGCTTTCCGAGCAGCGGTTCGGCTGGCGGCCGTGGGAAAAGACCGCGATCAACCAGTATCAGCGGTACGCGCACACCGGAACCGCCCGCGAGGAAATCGTTTCGACCGACGAGACGATCTGGCAGCACCGGGTGAACAACAAGCTCAGCTGGGACACTTTCCAGCCGCTGGGGGTCGGCATGCTCGAACAGCCACATACGCTGAGCCCTGGGCAACGGACGACGGAAAACTGGTACGCGCCGGTGGTCCGCCCGGCGATCCCGCGCGGAGCCGGACTGGAAACCTCGCGCACCGGCGACACTTTCGCCTTCCGCATCCCGGAGTTCGCCGATCCGGAAACCTCGCACTACGCGTTCTCCGAAGCGGAATTGGGCGATGAGCAACCGGACCAGGTGAGCGCGAAGCTTTACCAGGACGGAAAACTCGTCAAGGAAGGCCCGGCGGCGTGGGGCAAGTTCCCCGCTTCGGCGGACCCGGCGAAGTACCGGCTCGACCTGGCGCTGACCAAGTCCACTCCGGACTGGGCCTACGGCACGCACACCGAAACGTCGTGGACCTTCGGATCGAAGCGGCCCGCTGAAGGCAAAACGGACCTGCTTCCGTTGCTGCAGGTGGATTACGGCGTGCAGACCGATCTGGCGCAGCAGACCCGCGCCGGGCGTTCGCTGCCGGTCGAGTTCACCGTCCGCAACCAGGACGGCATGGCCGCGCCGAAGAATCCGCGGCTGACCGTCGAAGTGTCCTATGACGACGGTCGCACGTGGACGAACGTCAAGCGGATGGACAGCCTCGGCGGCGGCCGCTTCCGCGCCGTGGTCGACCATCCGCGGCTGGACCGCACCAACGGGTTCGTCGCGCTGCGCGTGCACGGATCCGACGGAGACGGGAACGCGGTGCAGCAGACGGTGATCCGGGCCTACGGGCTCTCCTGAGAAAGAGGCAGCCGGATAACCCCCCGCGGTTATCCGGCTGCCGCAGGCTCGTCGAGCCAGCCCTGCCTGCTGACCTCCCACGCCAGCTGCATCCGGGTCTGCACGTTCATCCGGGTCATCAGGTCGTGGATCCGCCGCTGCACGGTCCGCTGGCTCACCGCGAGCCGCGTCGCGATCGCCTTGTCGGTCACCCCGGCGACCAGCAGCGACAACAGGTGCAGCTCGTCGCGGTCCGGACCGGCGCCGCCGGGAGCGTCCTGCGGAGTCCCGTCCGCGCGCAGCGGCCACGCGCGTTCCCAATAGCTTTCGAACAATGCGATCAGCGCGGCCAGCAGACTGCTCTCGCGGATCAACGCGGCGGTCGGTTCGCCGGAGCCGTCGAGATTCTGCACCAGCGGGCACAACGCGATGGTGCCGTCGGCGATCGCGAGCCGCACCGGAACCACGGTGGACGACCGCGCCTCCTCGCCGTGCCGGATCCCGTGCGCGACGTTCTCGATCATGCCGGGCTCTTCCAGCATCGCCCGCTCGTAGACGACCCGGTACCGCACGCCGCGAGCCAGCGCGTCGTACTCGTCGGCGTTCTCGCCCGACGCCATCGCGATGTGCCCGGCCCGGCAGAACCACAGCAACTCGTGCCGGGCGCCGACCTGGATGTTCGTCAGCTGCTGCCGGATCGCCGCGCTGCCGGTGATCACCTCGACCAGCTGCGTCGCGTCCCGCCGTCGCGCACCGCCGCGGTACTCCTCGGCCATCCGGCTCACCGCGGTGCGCGCCCATTCCAGGGATTCCTGCCCGCGCATCAGCAACGGCCCGAACGCGACGTCCGGCGGCGACGGCGCGTACCGCGGCTCGTCCCCGGCGACCAGGCTGACCAGCCCCTTGGCGTGCAGCGAACGCAGGATCGCCGACACCTGCGCCGCGCTCAGCCCCAATTGCTCCGCGACCTGCCGCGGTCCGGCGTCGAACATCCCCACGAGGAGCCGGTAGACCCGCTCTTCCTCCCCAGTCACCCCGATTGCGTCCAGCATCCGGCGAGCGTAAGGCACCGGCAACGGGAGCGAACGAGACAAAACCGGACAGCGCCCGCCGGGGACCAGTCCCGGCGAACCGGACTACAACCGAGCCTGCCGTCCCCGATCAGGAGGCTCGACGATGACCGACGATCCCCGCCCCGCGACGTCCCCCGGCCCGGATGACCAGGTCTTCCCGGGAAGATCGCGCAAACCGCTCGCCCGGCGTCCGGCGCTGTGGATCGGACTCGCGTCCGCGGCCTGCTTCATCACCGGGATCGTGTTCTTCCTGCTGCCGGTGACTGCCCTTTATTACCTCGACGACGCCGGTAACCCGACCGACGTCCGGGCGATCTACGGCACGCGAAGCGACCAGATGCTGGGGCTTCCGGCGAATATGTTCGGCCAGGGCGACCCGCCGACGGACACCACGAGCGTCCGGATCGGCTGCGGCACGGCGCTCAGCACCCCGGAGAGCTGGCTGATCGCCGAGGCGCACGGCGCGGAAGGCTGTGCGGCCGCCGAACGGCCGCGCATGATCGTGGGCTGGCTCGGAGTCGGGCTGGGGGTGCTCGGCGCGGCCGGGCTCGTGGTGGGCGTCCGCCGTCAGCTGAGGCCGAACGCCGCCCAGACGCACTTGCCGCCCTCGGCCGGGTCGTAACCCCAGCGCCGGGACAGCGCGCGCACCAGCTGCAGCCCTCGGCTGCGCGCCGCGGACGGGGCGACCGGTTCCTTCAGCTGCGGAATGGAGGCAGAGGTGTCGAAGACCCGCACCATCAGTTCGCCGTGTTCGAGCCGCAGTTCCAGCCGGTCCGGCCGGTCGCCGTGCTCGAAGGCGTTGGTGACCAGCTCGGAGGTCGCCAGCAGCACGTCGTCGCGCAGCTGGGCGGGAACGTCGAGCTGGGCGAGCGCGGCGCGAACCTGGGCCCGCGCGATGGCGGGCGCGGTGACGTCGTCCGGAAGCTCCAGAAGCACGGTGGCGGCAGTCGCCCCGGTGCTCCTGGTCGGCATCCTCGACGTCGTCATGGCTTCTGCACCTCCCGGCCGCTGTGCTCGCATGTGGTGTTTACCCAACCCGGCCGAAAGCGAATCAGGTGCCCTCGGTGATGTCAGTCTCGGCCAGTCCGGTACGGAGCTTTTTCAGCGTCGCCGCGAGCAGCCGCGACACCTGCATCTGGGAAACCCCGACGCGGCGCGCGATGTCCGACTGGCTCATCCCGGACCCGAACCGCAACGCCACGATCTTGCGCTCGCGCTCGGGCAGACTGTCCAGCATCGGCCGCAGCGCCTCGCGCAGTTCGGCTTGGCCGAGGTTCGCGTCCGGCGCGCCGAAGCGCGTGTGCGCGGAGTTCTCCAGCAGGTTGTCCAGCGAGGCCCCGTAACGGCCTTGACCGGCCCGCAGACCCTCGTAGACGTCTTCGATCGGCACGCCGAGATGCCGCGCGATCTCACTGGGCTTCGGCGCGCGCGAAAGCCGCACGGTCAATTCCTCGCGGGCGGCCGAGATCGTCGCGTTGAGTTCCTTGAGCCGTCTCGGCACCCGGACCGACCAGCTGTTGTCGCGGAAGTGGTGGCGCAGTTCGCCGGAGATCGTCGGCACCGCGAAGGCGAGGAAATCGGTGCCCTGCGCCGGGTCGTAGCGGTCCACCGCGTGGATCAGGCCGACGGTCGCGATCTGCACGAGGTCGTCCATCGCCTCGTCGCGGTTGCGGAATTTCCGGGCGAGATTGCGTGCCAGTTCGAGATGCTCGCGCACCAGCTGGTCCCGGATCTCCTCGCGGCGCGGCGCGTGCTCGGGCAGCTGCGTCAGCTCGTGGAACAGTGCTGCCACGTCGGTGGGCTTGTCGCCGCCGGCGGGGTTCGTCACGAGCTGGCCGCCTCACTCTCCCGGACCAGTTGCACCCGGGAGAGGTACCGGCCGTCGGCCGGGGTCACGGTGCGCCGCGCGGAGGTCGCGAGCGCGGTCAGCAGCTGCCAGGACAGACCGGTCTCGTCGCCGTGCTCGGCGCGGTCGGAGACCACCGACACAGTGACCTCGATCCGGCCCTCGAGCCAGGAGAACACGCAGGTCAGCTTGCCGTCGGCGGCC
This sequence comes from Amycolatopsis sp. A1MSW2902, assembly GCF_017312175.1. NCBI lineage: Bacteria > Bacillati > Actinomycetota > Actinomycetes > Pseudonocardiales > Pseudonocardiaceae > Amycolatopsis > Amycolatopsis sp. A1MSW2902. The sequence goes on along the minus strand of NZ_QJPO01000001.1, from coordinate 7,005,087 downwards.
GAGGGCAGCAGCATCGAACAGGCCTCGTCCACGGCCATCCGCAGGTCCTCGACCGCGTCCAGGTCGAAGTCCTGGCGCATCGCGATGTCGGCGACGATGGTGCGCAGGGTGGGCACCACGTGCGGGATAGCCGCCGTCCGCACCTCGATGAGCTGTGCGTCCTCGCGCTCGAGCGGGGCGTTCTCCTCCACGTGCTGTCCTCTCTCCGGCGTGCCACGCCAGTCTTTCGTGCCCGATCTGCCACATGCCCGGGGGGTGAGCAAACCAAACCCGCGTTTGACCGCCGCGACCGGCGGGCATGTAGCCGTCGAGTGTGCTGATCCCGGGAAAGGTGGGGACGACATGGCTGACGTGAGCCGACTGCCCAACGTGGTGGCCGAGGAGTGGGAGTGGCAGCTTCAAGGCTCGTGCCGCGGAGCGGACAGCAGCCTGTTCTTCCATACCGACAATGAGCGCGGTTCCGCACGCGAGCGCCGCGAGTCCCGTGCCAAGGCGATCTGCCACACCTGCCCGGTGCTGGCCCAGTGCCGCAAGCACGCGATGACCGTCGAAGAGCCGTACGGGATCTGGGGCGGGCTCGGCGAGATCGAGCGCCGCGAGCTCTTCATGCGCGAACGGCGAGCGAAGCGCAAGACGGTGTCCGCCTGAGCTGACCGACCCCCGCGACCCGCGCGCCCACCTGCGGCGCGCGGGGTGCTGTGCGTCCGCCGTCGCCCGCGCGCCAAGGGTGTTGCCATGTGCCGACGCGGACTCAGTCACCCACTGGGTTAGGGTTGGGTCTCCAGATGCTTGGGACCGTGACACGGTTGCCTCTTGAGACAACAGGCGCGTACCGGCGCAGGAGCAGCGCCTGACGAGGAGAAACTGCATGCCCGCAGCCGACCAGAACGCCACTCCGCCCGGATTCGGCATCACGCTGGACACCGCGGCCGCCGAGCCGAGGGTCGTGGTCACGGGTGAGCTCGATCTGCTCACCAGCCCGCAGCTGCAGGAAGCTCTTGCCGGATTGATCGCGGACAAGAATTCCCGTCGCGTGGTGGCCGACCTCACCGGGGTGACCTTCTTCGACTCATCGGCGCTGAACGTCGTCCTGCACGCCCAGCGGCAGGCCGGGGAGCAGGACGTCGAACTCGAGGTCGTGCCGAGCCCGGCCGTCAGCCGGGTGATCGAGCTCACCGGCGTGGCCGAACACCTGAGCGTGTCGGAGGAACCTCCGGCCTGATCTCCCGATACGGTCGCGCGGACTCTGAAATGGTCCGCGACCTGGGGGATAACCATCATGATGGGGCGCACGCACGCCCTGACCGGCTGGTGCGCGGGGCTCGCCCTCGCGCCCGCGGTCGGCGTCGGCTCGGTGCACCAGGCGGTGGTCTTCGCGGCCACCACGGCCGGCTTCGCGTTGCTGCCGGACCTGGACCATCCCAGCGCCAGCGCGACCCGGTTGTTCGGCTGGCTGACCGGCGCGCTGTCGTGGCTGCTGCGCCGGGTGTCTGCAGCTGTATACGCCCTGACGAAGGGCCCTCGCGACGAAAAGGTGACCGGCACGCACCGGCACCTGTCGCACACCCTCTTGTTCGCTGTCGCCCTCGGCGCGGCTACCTCCGCCGGCTGTACCGCCGGCGGGGCTTGGGCCGTGCTGGGCGTGTTGCTGTTCGGCTTGCTGCTCGCGGTCGCGGCTCTGGGCGACTGGCTGCTGCTTCCCTATGGCGGTGCGGTGGCCTGGTGGTACTTCACCGCTCCGGACGACCGGGTGGCTCAGTTGGCGGACATCTCCGGCTGGCTCGGCGTGGCCGTCGCGGCCGGCTGTTTCGTGCACTGCCTCGGCGATTCGCTCACCGAGTCGGGCTGCCCGTTCCTGTTCCCGCTGCCGATCGCGGGGGAGACCTGGTACGAACTCCGCCCGCCGAAACCGCTGCGGCTGCACACCGGGAAGAAGGTGGAGACGCGGCTGGTGTTCCCGGTGTTCGCGCTGGTGGGGATCTTGCTGGTGCCGGGGGTGTGGGACTGGACGGTGGCCACGGTGGAGCACCTGTTCACGCCATCGGCTTCGCAGACCGCGACTCAGTAAGACTCACCGGACGGCGCGCTGATACCGATCCCCGAGCGCACGCACGGCCTCGACGAGTTCGGGCGGTTCCGTCACCGTGAAGTCGACCCCGAGCGAACCGAGATGAACCGCAAGAGTCTCGACGCTGTCCGCACCCGTATCCAGCACGCAGCGGTTGTCGTCAAGCGGCGTGACAGCGCCGATCGCGGGATTGATCCGCTCGGCCAGCGTTTCCGCGGACACCTGCGCCACGACGCGCGCCCGGTACCGCCACGCGGCTGAGGACACGCCCCGGCGGACTTGGTCGACGGCCTCTTCGGGGAGGTCGCGGGGCGGGAACCGGGGGCCGGCCGGGGTGCGCGGGCTGATCCGGTCCACGCGGAAGGTCCGCCAGTCGTCCCGCGCGGTGTCGAACGCGACGAGGTACCACCGGCGTCCCCAGTTGACCAGCCGGTACGGCTCCACGTCTCGCCTGCTCTCGGTGCCGTCGTGGCCGAGGTAGTCGAAGCGCACGCGTTCGTGGTCTCGGCAGGCGGCGGTGAGGGTGCTGAGGACGTCCGCGTCCACCCGCGGGCCGAGGTCGTCCCGGGGCACCGCGACGGCGTAGCGCTGGATGGCGTCGACGCGCCGCCGAAGCCGGGCGGGCAGGACCTTCTCCAGCTTGGCCAGCGCGCGCAGCGAAGTCTCCTCGACGCGGGTGATCGTGCCGCCGGCAGCGGTGCGCAGCCCGATCGCCACCGCGACCGCCTCCTCGTCGTCGAGCAGCAACGGCGGCAGCGCGGCCCCGGCCCCGAGCCGGTAGCCGCCCACCGAACCGCGGCTGCCGTGCACCGGATAGCCGAGGGTGCGCAGGCGTTCCACGTCGTTGCGGATGGTGCGGGGGCTGACCGACAGCCGTTCGGCCAGTTCGCCTCCGGTCCATTCGCGGGGCGTCTGGAGCAGCGAGAGCAAGCGCAGCAACCGCGCCGAGGTTTCCAGCATTTTTTCAGTATCCCTCGCGAATAGGAACGTAGCTTGCCTAATCGGCTCCTACGGTGGGGACAAGTCGGAAAACGGAACCGCACGGAGGAACCACGTATGTATCTCGTCATCGGAGCCACCGCCCACTTCGGACGTCAGGCAGTGGAAGAACTGGTCGCCGCGGGTGCGCCGGTGCGGGCGCTGACCCGCGCCCCGGAGCGGGCCGGGCTCCCGGAAGGGGTCGACGTGGTCCGCGCAGATCTGACCAAGCCCGAGACGCTGCCGCCGGCGCTGGCCGGGGTGGAAGCCGCGTTCCTGGTCCTCCAGTACGGAATGGACGTCGCTCCGCTGCTCGCGGCCGCGGTCAAGGCCGGGGTGCGGCGGCTGGTGCTGCTGTCCTCCGGAGCGGTCGTTCCCGGCGCCGAACACCAGCCTGACGTGATCGCCCAGTACCACCGTGACGTGGAGCGGGCCGTCGAGGAGACCGGCATCGAGTGGACGTTCCTGCGGCTGTTGTTCCCCGCCATCAACTCGCTGACCTTCGCGATGCAGCTTCCGCACGGCGACGTCATCCGCGTGCCGTATGCCGAAGCGGCGTTCAGCGCCGTGCACGAACGGGACGTCGCGGAGGTCGCCGCGCGGATCCTGACCGGCGGCGGGCACGCCGGGCAGGCTTACGAGCTGACCGGCCCGGACTCGCTGACCCAGGCGGACCAGGTTCGCGTCCTCGGCGAGACGCTGGGGCGTCCGCTCGTCGTCGAAGACCTCGATCCGGAGCCAGTCCGGGAGCAGATGAGCCAGTTCATGGACCCGGAATTCCTGGCCGCCCTGTTCGACCTCATGGCGCAGACGGTCGGCAAACCCGCACCGGTCAACGACATCGTCGAGCAGGTCACCGGGCACCCGGCCCGCAGCTACGCCCAGTGGACCGCGGATCACCGAGCCGACTTCAGCAGCTGATCGACAACGGGAAGGACCGCACCATGACGCTCGGGCGGCGAACGTTGGGACGCGCTCTGCTGGCTCGTCAGTGGCTGCTGGAACGGGCCGACGCGACCGTCGAGGAGGCGGTCGCGCGGCTGGTCGGCATGCAAGCGCAGGCGCCGTACGCGCCTTACTTCGGGCTCTGGAGCCGGATCCGGCCGTTCCGCACCGCCGACCTGGCGGACGCGCTGACCGACCGTCGGCTGGTGCGGGTGGCCTTGATGCGCAGCACCGTTCACCTGGTCACTGTGGCGGACTACCGTGCCTTGCGTCCGTGGTCGCAAGACGCGCTCGACCGTGAACTCGACACCGCGTTCAAGGATCCGCTGGCCGGGGTGGACCGCGCGGCAGTGGCGGAGTCGGGCCGGGCGCTGCTTCGCGCCCGGCCGCTTACCCCCAAGGAACTTCGGGCGGCATTGCACGAACAGTGGCCTGACCGCGAGCCGCACGCGCTCGCCACCGTCGTGCGCAACCTCGTGCCGCTGGTACAAGTGCCGCCGCGGGCGGTCTGGGGCATCGGCGGCACCACCCGGTACGCGGCGGCGGCCGAATGGACCGGAACCGAACCGGCCTCCGCCGCCGATGCCGAACAGATCGTGCTGCGCTACCTCGCCGCCTTCGGCCCGGCCTCGGCCGCCGACGTGCAGACCTGGGCAGGCCGAACCCGGCTGCGTCCGGTCCTGGAAAGCCTGCGGCCGCGGCTGGCGGTCTTCCGGGACGAAGGCGGGACGGAGCTGTTCGACCTGCCGGACGCACCCCGCCCCGCCGTCGACATTCCGGCACCGGTCCGCTTCCTGCCGGAGTACGACAACCTGCTGGCCTCGCACGCCGACCGCACCCGGGTGATCTCCGCCGAAGACCGCAAACGCGTCATGACCGGCAACGGGATGCGTGCCACTTTCCTGGTGGACGGTCAGGTCACCGGGGTGTGGAAGCTGCGGCAGGACAAGACGTCGGCGACGCTGGAGATCGAGCCGTTCCGGCCGTTGACCGCCGCCGAACGCGCCGAGGTCGAGACCGAAGGTTCGCTTCTGCTGAAGTTCGCGGCTCCTGGCGCGGACCACGACATCCGCGGGATTACTCCTCGAACCTAGGCGCGCCCGAGTAGTCGCGGGAGTGCACGATCCGGCCGTCGCGCACCGTCAGCACCATCGCGTACGTCGACACATACGGCTTGCCCTCGTACTCGCCGTGCAGGTCGTACTCCGCCACCAGTACCTCCGGATCGCTGGTCTCGTGCACGACGACCCGGTCCGCCTTGGTGATCCGGCGACGCTCTCCGGCCTGGTGAAAGCGTTTGCGCAACTCCTCCCGGTCGCGCGTCACCTTCGGCACCCCGGCCGGCGCGAACGGGATTTCGATCACGACGTCGTCGGAGTACAGGTCGGCGAGATCGTCCCAGCGATTGTCGACAGCCGCGTCGAGGAAACGCTGGAAGACCTGCTTCGTCCCGTGCAACGCGGTCGCCGCGCCGTGGTTCGGGTAGTCGCGGTACCGGGTGACCTCGCCGTCCCGCACGGTCAGCAGCCCGGCGGACGACGGGAGCCGGTAGCTGTGCCCGGTGTGCGGATTGCGGCCCTCGGCGACGAGTTCGACGGCGAACCCGTCCGCCGTCTCCGTGGTCGTGACCTCGACTTTCTCCAGGCCGATCCGGGCCGCGACGGCGCTGCCCGCGCCGAGCGTGGCCAGCACTGCGTCCCGGCCGGCCGAGCGGTGGCCAGTGAACGGGATTTCGTAGACGGCGTCCTCGGCGAGAACGTCGGCGAGCGGCGCGGCGTCGAAGGCGCTCAGCGCGTTCGCGACGATCTCGGCCACTTCGGACACGGTGCGGGGCATCGGAAACCTCACTCGGGAAGACGGGGATAATCGGAACGGGGCACCCGCTTACGACGATACGGAGCCGACACTCCGGTTGTCAACGAGGGTCTGGAGATCTGAGACACGGTCGGCAGCGGCGCAGATCGTTCCAAGGAAGAATCGGACGACCGCACCACTTTGAGAGCAGAGGAGACAGCCGGTGGAGAAGCCTGCGCTCCGCGCGGACGCGCGCCGGAACCGCGCCCGTGTGCTGGCTGCCGCCGAAGCAGCGTTCGCCGTCGACGGGCTCTCGGTGCCCCTCGACGACATCGCGCGGCTGGCTGGCGTCGGCGCGGGCACTGTCTACCGGCATTTCCCCAGCAAGGAAGCGCTGTTCCAGGCCGTCGTCGTGGATCGGCTGGAGCAGTACGGCGTCGAGGCGCAGGAGTTGATCGACTCCGACGCGCCCGGCGAAGCGTTCTACGACTACTTCACGCGCGTCATCGAGCAGGCGTCGCGTAACCGTGCGATCTGCGAAGCGCTCGGTGAGACCAGCGGTTCCGCGTACAAGGCCGAAGCAGCGGAGCGGTTTCGCGTGAACCTCACTGCGCTTCTGGAACGCGCGCAAGCCGCGGGCGCTGTACGCACTGACATCGACGGCGAAGACCTGCGCGCGCTCATCGTCGGCGCGCTCGCGGTGGAACGGTTTACGCCGGACAGCCGACACCTGGTGCGCGTACTGCTGGACGGTCTGCGCAAGGTCTAGCGGCGACCGGTGCGCAGGTGGATGCGTTCGCCGGACTTGCTGAAGAGGCTGAGGATTTCGACGTCGCCCTTGCCAGCGGTGCCGAACCAATGCGGGATGTGGCAGTCGAATTCGGCTGCCTCGCCGGGTCCCATGATGAAGTCGTGATCGCTCAGGCGCACGCGTAGGCGTCCGCGCAGAACGTAGAGCCATTCGTGCCCGTCGTGGGTGCGCAGGTGGGGTTCTTCGTCGTGCGCCGGGATGAGCTGTTTGTAGGCGCGGATTTCCCCCTGGTGCCGGGACAACGCGATCAGCACGCGCCCGTCCTTCTTCGCGGGCTGCTGCGGCACGCGCGGGTCGACGATCCGCGGCGCGGTAACGATCTCGTCGAACGGAACGCCCAGTGCCGCGGTGATCGGCAACAGCAGTTCGAGACTCGGCTTGCGCTGTCCGGATTCCAGCCGGGACAACGTGCTGGTCGAAATGCCGGTGGCCCGCGCGAGGTCGGCGAGGCTGACGCCCTGTTTGTCCCGCGCCTGCCGCAGCCGGGGCGCGATCTGCTCGAGCACGCTGTCGACGGTGGGCTGGTCGCTCATGCGGCGCAGTCAACCAATGCGTCCCGGAAACGGCAACGTTTCTTGCCGCTTCCGATCCCGGTCGCGGAAGTTGTCCCCATGGATCCGACAACTTGTGCCACCGCCGACGGTGTGCGCGCCGACGCGAGCAGCGGCCGACTTCCTCTAGGCGTGTACCTGCTCGCCTTCAGCCTGTTCGCGATGGGCAGCGCGGAGTTTCTCCTGGCGGGCGTGCTGCCCGCGGTGGCCGACGACCTCCAGGTTTCGCTGTCCTCCGCCGGATTTCTCATCACCGCGTTCGCGCTGGGGGTCGTCCTCGGCGGGCCGCCGTTCGCCGTGCTCAGCCTGCGCTGGCCCCGTCGCGCCGCGCTGATCGCGACCCAAGGGGTGTTCGCGGTGAGCGTCGCCGCCGGATTGCTGGGCGACTACCAGGTTTTGCTGGTGAGCCGGGTCGTCTCGGGCGTCGCGTACGCGGGCTTCTTCGCCGTCGCGTCGGTGACCGCGATCAGCCTCGTCACCCCGGACCGCAACGCCCGCGCCTCCGGCGTCGTGGTCAGCGGCCTGAGCGTGGCCATGGTCGCGGGCGGACCGGCAGGCACCCTGCTCAGCCACTTCACCCAGTGGCGCGGCGGATTCTGGGCTGTCGTGGCACTGACGCTCGCCGGAGCCGTCGCCTGCTCGCTCGGGATCCCCGCGGCGACCCGGTCGACGGCGCGACCGAGCGTGGCGCGGGAGCTGGCCACGATCCGCAAACCGCGGCTCTGGGGCATTTTCGGGATCACGATCCTGACGACGGCGGCGTACATGATCACGTTCAACTACCTCTCCGCCATGCTCGCCGAGATCACCGGCGTCCCCACGGTCTGGATTCCCGCGATCCTCGCGCTTTTCGGCATCGGCGCTTTCGTCGGCCTGTCCATCGGCGGACGCATCTCCGACCGGCGACCCCACGCCGCGCTCCTCGCCGGAGCCGTCGCGATCGTGCTGCTTTCGGTCGTCCTGATCTTCGCGATCCACCACACGTGGGCGGTGCTTCCTACTGTTTTCCTGCTAGGGATAGCGGCTTTCGTGCTGAATCCCGCGATCTACGGCCGGGTCTTCGCGATCGCCGCCGACGCCCCGACACTCGCTGGGGCGACCACGGTTTCGGCTTTCCAGCTGGGGATCAGTGCTACTCCGGTTCTGGCGGCCGCCGCGCTGACCCAAGGCACTGCCCTCACGTGGGTCAGCCTCATCGGAGCCGTGCTAGCCGCGCTTGCTGTCCCGCTAATCGTTCTTGACCGCACTCTCGGATATGGGCAGATCGCGCATCTTGCGAAGCGGCGAAGCAATGAGAATCGCTGACGCGGCAAGGATTCCGATGCCGCAGACGTACAGCGTGACCCGGGTTGTGGTGACTTCCGCGATCAAGCCGCCGAGCAGACTGCCGAGCGGGGCGATGCCGAAAACGACCGTCTGCGACACCGACGAGACCCGGCCCAGAAGCTCGTGCGGGGTGACCGCCTGCCGGAAGCTCGTCTCGAACACGCCGAGCACGATGATCCCGAAACTTGACCCGAAACCGCCCGCCACCCACCAGGCGAGGCCCCAGCCTTGGGTCGCGAAAGCGTTGCACAGGAACGAAACGCTGTACACGGCAGCACCGAAATACAACGCCCGCGCGGCACCGAAGCGAGCGCCGAGCCGTCGCGCGACTCCGCTCGCGAGCAGGGCGCCGAACAGCGAGATCGTGCCGAGCAAGCCGATCATGAACGGTGCGACGTGCAGGTCGCGGACCATGAACACCATCGACACCGCCATGAACATCGACTGGAACAGGCTCGACGCGGCACCGTGCAGGGCGATCGCCCGCAGGAGCGGATTGCGCAGAACTGTCCGCAGCCCTTCGCCGATTTCGCGGCGAAGGTTCCGCTCAGCGGGCTCGGGCCGCACGTCCGGTGTGCGAATCCGGCGCAGCCACGCGGCGGACCACAGGTAAGTCACGGCGTCGACCGCCATCGCGCCCGCGCCGCCGATGAACTGCACGATCATCCCGCCGAGCCCCGGCCCGGCGATCGCGGCGACGGACAAGTTCGTCTGCAGCCGGGCGTTCGCGGCGGGCAGCTCGCCGCGTTCGACGAGGTTCGGCAGGTAGGTCTGGTGCGCGACGTTGAAGAAAACCGTGAACCCGCCGGCCAGCAGCACGACGACGTACAGATGGCCCAGCGTCAGCGACCCGAACACCGCGGCGAGCGGCACCGAGCCGATGAGCACCGCGCGGGCGAGGTCGGCGGTGATCAGCACCGGCCGGTTGCGCATCCGGTCGCACCACGCGCCCGCCTGCAGTCCGAGCAGCAGGTACGGGAGCGTGCTCAGCGTCCGCAGCAGGGAAACCTGGGCCACGGACGCGGCGAGCGTGGTGGTCGCCAGCAGCGGGATCACGAGGAAGTCGATGCGGTTGCCGACCTGGCTGAGGCCGTCGGCGAGCCAGAGCCGCCGGAAGTCCGGCGAGCGGAGAATCCCCCTCATAAGGCCAGTGTGACATAAGTTGAGTCGGTATATATCAAGTTGCACACTGCGTAACGGCACCTATGATCAACGCGACGAACCCTCGTAGCCGAGTGACCGTGCGGCGAGGAGGTGCCGGATGTCGGACACCGCTCCCACCTGGGGTTATGTCGTCGTGACCGGTCTCGCCGGACTGGCAGGCGGACTGCTCGTCGCCGCGCTCCTGGTCGCCGGTCGCACTCCGCGTCCGGCCGGAGAGTCGTCGCCGCCCACCCCGCCGCCTGTGCAGCAGGTGACGGTCACGGTGACCGGCCTCCCTCTGCCGCCGATCACCGTGACCCACCGCCCGCCGGCACCCCCGGCCCCGCCGCCGCGCACGACCACGGCGACGGTGTCGGTCACCCCGACCCCGTCGAGCCCATCGGCACCCCCGCCGACCACGCTGGGCCCGACCAGCGGGTTCGTCCGCGACGAACGCTGAGGTCAGCCGGCGTCGCGCCGTCGCCAACTGATGGGCCCCGCCCTGTGACCCGTCGCTCGGCGGGGGCGCGCCCGGCCCCGCCGCTGCGCGCGACTCGTCGGCACCCCCGCCGACCACGCTGGGCCCGACCAGCGGGTTCGTCCGCGACGAACGCTGACCTCAGCCGACGTCGCGCCGCCGCCAGCCGGTCAGCCCCACCGCGAGCACCACCGCCGACACCGCCAGCAACACCACCAGCGGCACCGCGGTGAACACCGCGCCGGGCACCTTCGGCGGATGCTGGAACGGCGAGACGTCCAGCAGCACCTGCGGCGCGTTGACGACCGGCCCGAACATGCTGATCAGCAACGCCAGCGCCGCCACACCCCACGCGGCGGTCGCCAGTTTCGGCAGCAGCCCGAAGATCAGCGCGGCCACCGCGACGATCACCCACGCCGCGGGCACCTGCACCGCGACGGCCGCGACCATGTTCCCGACCGAGCGGCCGACGTCACCGCCGCGCAGCCCGTTCGACAGCCCGAGCAGCAGGCCGCCGACGAGCACGAGCAACGCGCTGCCGAGGAACGCGAACACGAGGTGGCTCGCGGCCCAGCGCAGCCGTCCGACCCGCGTGGCCAGCAGCGGTTCGAGCCGGATCGAGGTTTCCTCGGTGCGCATCCGCAGCGTCGCCTGCACGCCGTAGAGCGAGGCGAGCATCGCGAACAGGCTCACCATCGTCGCGAGGAAAGCGTCGACCAGTCCGTGCGATCCGCCGAGCCGTTCGAAGATCTGCCTGCTCTGCTCGGTGCCGCCGACCAGTCCGGAAATGCCCTGCGCGATCGTCCCGAACAACGCCCCGCCGACCGCGAGCCCGATCAACCAGCCGAACAACGGACCGCGCTGCAGCCGCCAGGCCAGCGAAAACGGCGATCGCAGCGACGGCGCGGCCTCGCTAGGCCCAAGCCGAGGCGGAAGCAGACCGACGCCGACGTCACGACGCGGCAGCAGCGCGTAGGCCACGACAAACAGCACGAGCGTGGTCGCGACCGGCAGAATCAGGACCCACCAACGTTCTTCGGCGAACGGCCGGATCTGCTGCGCCCAGCCGAGCGGCGACAGCCATGACAGCCAATGTGCGTCGGTGGTCGAATCACCCGCACCACGCAACAGAAACGCGACGCCGAGCACGGCTGTGCCGATCCCGTTCGCGGTGCGCGAGTACTCGCCGAGCTGCGCGGCGACCGCGGCGACGCCGGTAAAAACCAGCCCAGCAAGCGCAGTGCTCGCGCCGAGCGCGACGGAACCCGCCGCGGGAACCTTTGCCGCCAGCGTGACCGCTTGCAGCACCCCGATCAGCACGCTCGCCCCGCCGGTCACCGCGAGCGCGGCGGTGAGCGGCGCGTACCGACCGACCACAGTGGACGCGAGCAGTTCGGCGCGGCCGGTGTCCTCCTCCGCGCGGGTGTGCCGGGTCAGCGTGAAGACCGCCATCAGGGCAGTCAGCAGCGCCAGGAACCCGCCCATCCGCCAGGCGATGAACCCGCCCGCCGTGCCGAGGTTGAACGCCGGGCCGTAGAGCAGCGCGAACGACGGGTTCGCGGCGGCCGACGCGACGAGCCCGGCCCGGCTCGCGGCGGTCGGATAGAACTGGTCGTAGCTGCTGATCGTGGCCACCGGGATGAGGCTGAGCAGGACGATCCAGATCGGCAGGATGATCCGGTCGCGGCGCAGGGCGAGCCGGATCAACGGCCCGGTGCCGTTGAGCGCGCCGCTCATTTCCCGGCCTCGAGTTCGTCCGCGTAGTGGCGCAGGAAGAGTTCCTCGAGGGTCGGCGGCCTGCTCTCCAGGCTCCGCACGCCGACCTCGGTCATCTGGCGCAGTGCGTCCTCGAGCGAGCGCGTCTCGACGTCGAAGCGGACGCGGTTGCCTTCGACCTTCAGGTCATGCACGTCGGAAAGCCTGGCCAGACCGTTCGGCGGTCCGCACAGCTCCGCGGTGATCGAGGTGCGGGTCAGGTGGCGCAGTTCGGCGAGCGTGCCGGACTCGACCGTGCGCCCGTTGCGGATGATGCTCACCTTGTCGCACAAGGCTTCCACCTCGGCGAGGATGTGGCTGGACAGCAAAACGGTGCGGCCCTGCGCGCGTTCCTCCTGGATGACCTCCTGGAAGGTGGCCTCCATCAACGGGTCGAGGCCCGAGGTCGGCTCGTCGAGCAGCAGCAAGTCCACAGTGGACGCGAGCGCGGCGACGATGGCGACCTTCTGCCGGTTGCCCTTCGAGTAGGTGCGGCCCTTCTTGCGCGGGTCGAGGTCGAAGCGCTCGACGAGCTCCTCGCGACGCTTCTGGTCGAGCCCGCCGCGCAGCCTGCCGAGGAGGTCGATGACCTCGCCGCCGGACAGGTTGGGCCAGAGGTTGACGTCGCCGGGCACGTAGGCGAGCCGGTGGTGCAGGCTCGCCGCGTCGCGCCACGGGTCGCCACCGAGCAGCCGGACCTCGCCGGCGTCGGCGCGCAGCAGTCCGAGCAGGACCCGGATCGTGGTGGACTTCCCGGCGCCGTTCGGGCCGAGGAATCCGTGTACTTCCCCCGCGGGAACCTGAAGATCAAGGCCGTCGAGGGCCAACACTGCGCCGAATGCCTTGTGCAGGCCGGAGATCGCAATGGCGTTTCCCATGGTTCGGAAGCTACACTCTTTTCATGAAGTTGTGAAGTTAAGAAAACGTCTGGACCGAGTGATCGTCCAGGCGCGCGTGGGAGAGGATGGACGGATGACGACGCCTGAGACGAAGAGAGACGAGGACGCCGTCCGCCGATACGTCGAAAGCCTGGGGCTGGTGATGTCCCAGATCGGCATGCAGCGCATGTCAGCGCGGGTGTTCGCGGCGCTGATGACGACCGACTCGGGGCAGCTGACGGCTGCCGAACTGGCGGAGCAGCTGTCGGTGAGCCCGGCCGCGATCTCCGGCGCGGTGCGGTATCTGGACCAGGTCGGCCTGGTGCGGAAGGTGCGCGAACCCGGCGAGCGCCGCGACCACTACCAGCTTTACGACGACCTCTGGTACGCGACTTTCCTCAAGCGCGACCGCTTCCTGATCATGTGGCGCGACGCGGCCACCGAAGGCATCGACGCGCTCGGTCCGGACACTCCCGCCGGCAAACGGCTGGCCGAGATGCGGGACTTCCTGGCGTTCATGCTGGTCGAGGTCAACAACCTGTACGACCGGTGGCACGAGCTGCGGAAGAACCGCGACTAGCCGAGCTTCTCCAGGGTCGCGGCGAGCCGCTGGGCGAGGTCTGGCCGCGGCGGGCGTTCCTCGAAGGACGCGAGGAACGCCTCCTGGAAGCACGCGCCGAGCAGCAGCCGGGCCGCGGCCTCGACGTCGAGATCGGCGCGTAGCCTGCCCAGCTTGACCTCGGCGGCGAGATAGCCGGCGACGTGCTGGATCGGCAGGTCGGGGCCGTTTTCGAGGCTGTCCCGGTGGGTGCGGAGCAGCTCGCGCGAGGAGAAGATCGAGATGGAGATCGGGAAGCTCGCGCAGTAGAAGGCCAGTGCTGTGGTGGTCAACTCGGCGAGATTGTCACTGAGAGCGGCCTTCTCCGGATGTTCGGTGAGCCGCGCCGCCGTGGCGACCAGGTCGGGCAGCTCCTCTTTCAGCACCGCGAGGAAGAGTGCCGTCTTGTCGCGGAAGTGCTTGTACAGCAAGGCTTCCGAGTAGCCAGAGGCCTGCGCGATCGCCTTCGTCGTGGCGTGCGCGTACCCCTGCTCCCGCATGACCGTCGCTGCCGCGGCGACGATCTCCTCGCGGCTTCCCATGCGTGCTCCCTGAGGGTCTTCTCAGTGTGGTGGGTGTTCACTTACCCTAGCCGGTAAGTGTTTACTCACCCCCTCCTTGGAGGCCTCTGATGAAGATCACCGTCCTGGGCGCGAGCGGCCGAATCGGCGGCCTGGCGGTGCGGGAAGCGCTGGCCCGCGGATGGCACGTCACCGCCGTAGTCCGCGACCCCGCGCGGTTGACCGTCCCCGCACACCCCCGATTGGACGTCGCGGTTCACTCCCTGACCGACCCCAGCCTGGCCGACGCGGTAACCGGCCGTGACGCCGTCGTCCTGGCCCTGGGCCCCGCAGACCTCAAGCCGACAACCGTCAACTCCGACGGCACCCGCTCCGTGGTCACCGCCCTGCACGGTTCCCAGACGAGGTTCGTGGTGGTGAGCGCATCCGGCCTGCCCGGGGACGGCGACAGCCTGTTCTCGAAGCTGCTGGTGAAGCCGCTGCTGGGTGCGGTGCTGCGCAACGGATACGCCGATCTGCAACGAATGGAGTCAATCCTGCACGGTGCCCCAGACGTGCGATGGACGATCGTGCGCCCGACGAGGCTGACGAACAAGCCCGCCCGGGAGCAGGTGCGCAGCGAGGTGGGCCGGGACGTGCGGAGGCGGTTCCAGATCCCGCGAGCGAACGTGGCACGCTTCTTGCTGGACGCGGCTGAGGATGACGCTCTGGTGGGGAAGACGGTGTCGATCGCGCAGTGACGGGACTGTCTGCAGTTGCCGACACCCGCGGCGGGCTCGCTCGCAGAAGCTGGCGGGTGTGGTGGCTTTGCCCTCGGCCCTGCCCACTTGCGGCGAGGTTGCCCGCGGATGCTGACGTGTGGCGGGCGCGCCACCTGCAACGGGATTGCCTGCAGACTCTGCTGCCCGCAGCGGGATCGCTCGCGGATGCCGACATGTGTGGCGAGGCCGCGAACCATGCCACTCGCAGCGGGATTGCCATGCACCCTGCAGCCCGCAGCGGGATCGCTCGCAGATGCTGCCGTGCATGGCGGGTTTGCCCTCGTCCCGGCCGCCTGAGGAGGTGTTGCCCGCCGCCCCTGCCGCCCGCAGCGGATTTTCCCGAGCCCCCGCCGCCCGTGTCTGATCGTCCTGTCGGCAGTTGCAGACACGCTGCTGGCAGCGAGTTTCCCCAAACTATCCCCAGGGTTGTCCACAACTCACATCCCCTGTGGACAACTCCCCTCGCGGACCCGGATCTGTCGTAGCCGCTCGTTACTGTCGGAGGCATGGCAGTTCTTCGGCTGTTCCTCCTTTTCCTGATGGCTCCCGTGCTTGTCGCGCAGGCGGTGCGGGTGCGTCGGGCGACTCCGCGGCTTCCCGGGGCCAAGGGTCCGATCGAGGGCGCACTCGGCACCGGGCGTCCGTTGCGGCTCACCGTCATTGGCGAATCGACGGTGGACGGCGTCGGCGCGCTCACCCACGCCGACGCGCTCACCGGCCAGCTCGCGGTGGGGCTCGCCGGCGCGTACCCGGACCGGGAGGTGCGGTGGCACGCGCTGGGCATCACCGGCGCGTCGGCGCGGGTAGTGCTCGACGAGCTGGTTCCGCGCGTGCGGGAGGCGGACGTCGTGGTGGTCGTCCTCGGCGTGAACGACACCCTGGAGCTGCACTCGGCCGCGCGGTACCGGCGGGATCTGCTGGCGATCATCGTCGAGGTGCGGCGAAGGGTCGGCGACGTCCCGGTCGTTCTCGCGGGCGTGCCCCCGCTGGCGAGTTTCCCCTCCTTGCCCCGGCCGCTCCGGGACTTGCTGGGCGCACGGTCGGTCGCGCTCGACCAGGCGGCGCGAGGGCTGACCCGGCTTCCCGGGGTCACGCACATCCCGTTGGCGCCGGGATTGCTCCGTCCGGGAATGTTCGCTGCTGACCGTTTCCACCCTGGCCCGATCGGTTACCGCGCCTGGGCCGCCGCGCTCTCGGAGGGGTTACCGATCGTCACTGACGGTTGGCATCCGGGGGAGGTGGGGCGGCCATCCTGACCGGCAGGTTCACAAAAATCCCAAAAACTTTGGCGCTCCGTGTATCTAGGCGCACCCTGGATGCGTCCTATGGGGCGAACCAAGGAAAGGGAGGGCCACATGCCTGCGGATCAGAAGGACGAGCGGCAGCCGGGAACCACCGTTCCGCCCGTCAAGACGAGCCCCGCGCCGGGGGCGAACCGGGGAGTGCAGCCGGACGGCAACCACGAGCCGCTCGACGACACCGGCACTGCCAAGTAGCCAAACGGGCGGCGCCCGGGAGCCGAGGGGGCTGCCGGACGTCGTCGGCCGGAGGGGTTCGGGGAGGAATCCCCTCTGGCGGAGCCCGAAAGGGGGAGCGGGCTCCCCTGGGGGCGGGAAGCACCGGCCGGTGCAGGCGGACAGCTCACGCCGGCCGGTGCGCACCCGCACGAACGCACGCGCCTGGCGACCTGCTCGGCACAAGGGGGCGAGCAGGCCGCCGGCGAGTGCGAAGCGACTGACGCACATGACGACAGGGACTGGCCACACCGCCGGTCCGGTTCAGCTCGGCCCGGGTCTGGGGGACCCGGCCCGGCCGGACGGGTTCGGAGGGGACCCGGCCAGCCGTCGAGCCCACCGGACCAGCGGCAACGACCAGCCCCGAGCGAACCGGCTCGCGAGCTGGCGCGGCTAGACGGGTTCGGGAAGGGCCTGTCCGGCTAGCGGGTTGCGCGAGTCGGTTCGGGCAGGACCGGCGGATTGGCGCGGCGGGACGGTCCGGGAGGACTTCTCCGGCTGGCGGGTTCGGCAGGCTGGCGCGGCGGGACGGGTCGGGGAGGGCCTATCCGGCTGGCGAGCCCGCGGTCCGGTGGGACTGACGGATCGGCTCGCGAGGTTGGCGCGGCGGGACAGGCCTGGGGCGGACCTGTTCGGCTGGCGGGCTTCGTGGACTGGTCCGGCGGAAGTGGCGGATCGGCCCAAGGGGCGGCGCGGCGGGACGGATCCGGAGAGGGATTCGTGGCTCCACGGGCTGGAGTGGGACTGACGGATTGGCTTGCCTGTCCGGCTGAGCGGACTTCGGGGAGGGGTCCGCGAGGTCGGCGGGTTGCGCGAGCTGGTCCGGCTGGGTCGGCTCGCGGTTCGGTCCGGTCAGACGGGTTCGGGGAGGAATCCGCCTGACCGGACCGAACCGGTGAGCTGGCCTGAATCGGCTGGGCGGATCCAGGGGAGGGATCCGCTCGATCGACAGGCAAGACGGGCCGGACGGATCCAGGGGAGGGATCGCATCCGGACTGACAAAAACAGCTTCCGGGCTGGGTGCGGACGGGCGGATTCAGGGGAGGGATCCGTCCGGCCGCACCGGTCCGGCGGGGCGCGATGGGTCGTTGGGGGACTCATCGGGTCCGGTGGAGCTGTCGGGACACGGCCGTGCTGGAGGGGGAGCCCGGCCGGTCGTGTCCCGGCACCCCGCCGAACTGGGTACCGCTTGACCTGCGCAAACCCACAACCGAACAGCGCCAAAACCGCACCACCAGCCGCCCCCATCGGCTTCGTGAAAAAAACTCACCCGGAAAAAGTCAGAGATTGATGTATCCCAGAGCCAGCTGTTTGCTCCTCAACCAAGAGCCCACCCACGGGGCACACACCGTGCCCCTGGACACCATCCGCACCACCGAAAGAGCGCGCACCATTCACGATCGATCCGGTACCCGACCGGAGAGGCGACCCGCGACGGGCCCGGACGTGCCGACACGACCGGAGGCTTGCTCGCCCAGGTCGGCCCACCTCCGGAGTGAGGCAGCTACGGTGACCGACGTGCACACCACCGAGGTAGACCCGCCCTGGGAAGGCTTGACCGGCGCCGACTTGCACGCCGCGTGCATGGAAGCGGCGCGGGGCGGCGATCGGCGCGCCATGGCGAAACTCGTCGACGAGCTGACGCCGCTCGTGTGGCACGTCGCGCGCGCCAACGGGCTCGACCGGCAAGTGGCCGAGGACGTGGTCCAGACCGTGTGGCTCGCTCTGTTCAGCCAGCTCGCGAAGCTGCGCGACCCCCGTGCGCTCGCTGCCTGGCTGATCACCACGACTCGCCGGGAGGCGACCCGTCCTTACGGCAGGCGCGCCCAGCCGGTGCCGCTGTCGGACGAGGTCGCCGCGACGCTGGAAAGCGATCATCCCGCGCCTGAGGAGGAAGCCGTCCGCGCCGACCGGGACCGCCGGGTCTGGCGCGCCTTCCTCCGGCTGCCCGCACGCTGCCAGGAGCTGCTGCGGCTGACCGTTCTCGCCGGCCGCGCCGAGTACCGGGCGGTGGCCGAGGCTATGCAGATGCCGCGCGGCAGCGTCGGGCCCACCAGGGGCCGCTGCCTCGACTCGATGCGCGATCTGCTCGCAGGAGAAGGGGGTGCCCGGTGAGCGACAACATCGGCAGGCCGGGACACGGCCACGCGGTTCCGGACGACGAGGCCATCCTGGCCGACATCGGCCGGTTCCTCGACGAACTCGACCCGCCGCCGGACGATCTGGTGCAGCGGGTCCAGTTCGCGCTCGAGCTCGAGAACCTCGACGTCGAGGTCGCGCGCTGGGAACGGCTCGACGAACTGGCCGGCGTGCGCAGCACGGCGACCGGCACCATCACGTTCACCGTCAGCGACCTGACCGTGATGATCAACCTGACCAAAATCGGGAAGGTGCACCGGATCGACGGCTGGCTCGCGCCCGCGGGCGAGTACGACGTGGAGGTCCGCGTCGCCGATCACGGCACGTTCGCGACGGCGACCGACGAGGGCGGCCGGTTCGTGCTCGACCGCGTCCCCTGCGGAACCACGCAAATCCTCGTGCACCTCGGCGCGGGCCCGCACCGTCGCACCGTCGTCACGCCGACCGTCGTGCTCTGAGAAACCCGGACGGGCGTTATGGAGAGTGGCGGAGGTGTGCTCCCATAGAGTCCGTGTCCGCGCCCGTCCATGATCGAACGATCGCGGCGGCGTCCGATCTGTACGCGCGCGGCCGGGCCGCCGCGTCCGACCAGCGGCCCGGCATCGCGGTGCGGTTGTTCCGCAGCGCGCTCACGCGGCTGGCGCGCGTCGCCGATCCGCTGCCCGAACACCGGGAACTGCAGGTCCGCGTCCTGGTGAGCCTCGGCGCGGCCGAAGCCGAGGTCGCCTCCACCGACGCCGGTCTCGTGCACCTCGAAACCGCGCGGCAGCTTCGCGACCAGCTCCCGGAGAGCAAGGTCGCCCGCCAGCTCGGCTTGTTGGTCACCGGCCAACGCGCGGTGGTGCTGATGCGCGGCGGCCGGTTCAGCGAATCGCTTTCGGTGTACGACGCCGTCATCCCCGGAATCGAGGCCGAGTTCGACGACAGCCGCCGCACGCTGGTCGTCATGCTCTTGAACCGCGCGCTCGTGCAGATGGCGCTCAACCATCCGAACGCCGCGCAAGCCGACCTGGAGCGCGCGCTCGGCTTCGCCCGCGAAAACGGGCACACCCTGCTCGAAGGCAAGATCCGGCAGAACCTCGGCGACCACGCGCAGCTCATCGGCGACGTCCCGCAAGCCCTGTCCAGCTATGAGCAGGCCGCGCGGATCCTCGTCACCGAATCGCCCGGTTCGATCCCGCTGATCCGGCTCGACCAGGCCCGCGCGCTGCTCACCGCGGGTCTCGCCGACGAGGCGGGCAGGCACCTCGACGAGGCGCTGCCGGAGTTGCGCGCCAACGGATCCGGCCAGCACATCGCGGAAGCCGAGGTCGCACGGGCTGCGGCCGCGTTGCTGGAGGGCGATTTCGCGTTGGCGCGAAAGTCCGCGTCGGATGCGCGGCGCCGATTTCTCCGTCGCGGCAATCGAACGTGGGCCGAGATCGCCGGTCTGGCGCGGTTCCGGGCGGAAGCGCAGCAGGTCCTGTCAGACCGCGAAGGGCGCTCTACCTCGCGGTTGCCCGCCGAACTCGTCTCGATCGCCGAACGGCTGGCCGCGCTCGGACTGCGGGACGAGGCGGCGGTCGCGCGGCTCTTCGCGGTGCGATTGCTGATCCGCCGCAAGGAAATCGCCGAAGCCTCGCTCGTCCTTACCCACGTGCCCGCCCCGCGCGCGACGTCACCGGTCGACCACCGGATGTTGTTCCGGTTGTGCAGGGCGGAACTGGCTGTGGCCGAGGACCGGCCGCGCGCCGCGCTCGCGCAGGCCCGCGCCGGACTGCGCGAACTCGGCACAATCCGCGACCGGATGGGCGGGCTCGACCTGCTGTGCGGCACGGCCGTGCACGGCGAGGAACTCGGCAGGCTGGCGATGCGGCTCGTGCTGCGGCGCGCGCGGCGGAACGCGGCCGGCGCGCGCCGGATGTTCGCCTGGCTCGAACGCACCCGGGCGCAGGTTTACCGGTACGAACCGCTGCCGGTGATCGAAGATCCGGTGCTGGCCAAGCACATCAACGAGATGCGGCACGTCCAGCGCACCATTCAGCGCACCCGGCTGGAAGGCGAGTCGGTGAAGGCGCTGGAGCAGAGGTACGCCGAACTGCAGCGCGAGGCGACCAGGCTCGGCTGGTACACGAGCCAGTGGGGCCGTCCGCGGCCGGTCGCGACGCCGGACGAGGTCGTCGCCGCGCTGGGCGATCGCGTGCTGGTGAGTTTGGTGCCCTACAACAACCAGCTGTACTCGGTGGTCGTCGACCGCGGGACGTTCCGGCTGCTCAAACTGGGTCCGCTGGACGACATCGTGGAGACCGCGACCCAGCTGCACGCCGACCTCGACGCGCTCGCGCCGGACCATCTGCCGCCGATGCTGGCCGAGACGGTGTCCGCGTCCGCGCGCCGCCGAGCGGAGAAGCTCGACGCGCTGATTTCCGCTTCTCTGGTCAAAACTCTCGACGACCGCGAGCTGGTGATCGTCCCGATCGGCCAGCTGTACGCGATGCCGTGGGGCGCGTTGCCGTCGCTGCGCGGGCACCCGGTGTCGATCGCTCCGTCGGCGACCGCGTGGATCACCGCGAAGCGTCCGGCTGCGGACGGTCCGGTGCTGCTCGCGGGCGGTCCTGGCGTGCCGGGCGCGGTCGGCGAGGTGAGCAAGCTGCGCTCGGTGTACCCGGACGCGCGGCTGGTCGAGGGCGACGCCGCGACGAGCGCCACGGTCCTGACCGCGCTGGACGGAACCCGCTTGGCGCACCTGGTCGCGCACGGTGCGCACGAGCCGGCGAACGCGCTGTTCTCCCGCGTCGAACTGGTCGACGGCCCGCTGTTCGCGCACGAGACGACGCGGCTGGTCAACCCGCCGGAGCGCGTGGTGCTGGCCGCGTGCGAGCTGGCGATGAGCCACATCCGGCCGGGCGAGGAAGCACTGGGCTTCGCCGGAACGCTGCTGGCGAGCGGGTCGAAGACGGTCATCGGCGCGGTGGCGCGCGTCGGCGACCGAGCGGCGGCGGACACGATGGCGGATCTGCACCGGCGGCTCGCCGAGGGGACGTCACCCGCGCTGGCGCTGGCCGAAGCGATCGCGGTGGACCCGATGCGGCGGCCGTTCGTGTGCCTCGGAGCTGGCTGACTCGTGAGCGGCTACGCCGGTTCTAACCGGCATCGCCGCTCACGAGACGGGCTCAGCCCAGGAAGTCGGCCAGCGGAACCGGCGTCAGGCCGTCCTTCTTGGCCTGGGCGATGAAGGCTTCGTAGTCTTCCTTGAACGTCTTGCGGAAGTGCATCAGCACGATGTCGCCCGGGCGGAGCTTGTCGCCGGACTGGAACTGGACGACGCCGTCGTTGACCGAGGCGGTCCACAGGACGCTCGCGCGCATGCCGCACATCGCGGCGGCCTTCAGCGTGTTCTGGTCGAAGTTGCCGAACGGCGGGCGGAACAGCGTCGGGCGCACGCCGAGCGACTTCTGGAAGTCGTCCGCGTCGTCGCAGATTTCCTTTTTCTGGAAGTCGAGCGGTTTGCCCTTGAGGTTCGGGTGGTTGACCGTGTGGTCGCCGAGCACCGCGCCGGTCGAGTCGAGGATGGCCTTGAAGTACGCCTCGTGGCCCTTCACGTACCGGTTGTTCAGGAACAGCACCGGATGCCCGCCGGACTGCTGGATCAGGCCCTGCGCCGACGGGTCCTTCACCGCGCCGTCGTCCATGGTGATGAAGACGTACGGTTTGTCGGTCTGGATGCGGCGGATCACCGGGACCTTGCCGTCCTGGACCGCCGGAGCCTTCTGCTGCACGGTGCCGAACGGGTACGGCCCTGGCGGCGGACCCGGTTTCTGAGCGCCCGGCGCGGGGTTCGCCTGTTCCGGGGGTTGACTCGAGTCTGGGCCGGAGCACGCGGACAGCACCAGCACACCGGCCAATGCCGCCGCCAGCCAGCGTTTCGCCATGCCGCTTCCTTTCCCTCGGGGTCACCCGAGGGGGATGACGTCTGTGCTCCGGCATTCGTTGATCGTTGTGGTGCAACGCACCCGGTCAGGCAGCCTGATTGCCCGCTTTGGCCAGCTGTGTGGCCAAAAATCCGATCACGCCGCGCAACGCGGCGAGGGCTGCCGGCCCCGTTCCGGGGATGCGTTCGGCGAACGAACCCGACCACCGGAGGTCCGTGCCGCCGTCGGCGTTCGGCGTGAACATCACCTCCGCACGATAGTCGCGGACCGGGCTGAAACCGTCGAATGTGTAGACGTGCCGCCGATCCGGCACGTATTCGAGGGTCTTCTCGCGGAGCAGAACCGGCCACAATCCGACTTCCCGGACAGCATCGACACCGCCGTCGTCGCCGCGGGTCGCCCACCGGGACTGCCACACGAGCGGCCGCGCCCAGGTCGACCACTGAGTCCCGTCGCTTTCCAGCCGGAACAGCACCGGCGGAGCGGCGGCGCTCACGCGGTTCACCTCGAACGAATACCTGCGAGCCGGCATGAAAGCTCCTCGAAGACGTTGTTGACAGTGCGACAAATCAATCCCGGACGGCCCCGGTAGGTCAAGATGGTGCGGTGAGCCGCCCCGACTTCGCCGCGCCGCACTGGCTGACGCAACTTTTGCGTTCCAAACCGGTTCCCATTCCGTGGAACATGGTCGCCCGCGCGGTGGTCGCGCTGGCCACTCCGCTGGCGGTCGCGTACGCCGCGGGCGACATCGCGGTGGGCGCGCTGATCTCCACCGGCGCGCTCCCGACCGTGCTGTCCGAGGCGGCCGGGGCCTACCGCTACCGCGCGCGCCGGCTGGGCGGGGCGACGTTCGCGGCCGGGATCGGGTACCTCGTCGGCCTGCTGACCGGCGGCATGCCCGCCTGGTCTATCCCGGCGATCGTCGTCATAGCGGCGATTTCCGCGCTCATCAGCGCCGCGGGCAGCAACGCTTCGGTGGCCGGGCTGCAGATGTTCGTCTTCTGCGTCCTCGGCACCGCGCAGCACGCGACCGGCGTACGCACCGAAGTGCTCTTCGGCTTCTTCTGCGCGGGCGCCGGCTGGGGGCTGCTGGTCGCGCTTGGCACCTGGACGCTCCGCGCGACGAGCCCCGAACGCACCGCCGTCGCGCAGGTCTACATCGAACTCGCGGCGATGCTGTCGGCCGAGGACGAACCGACCTCGCGGGTCGCGCGCCACCAGCTGACCACCGCGATGAGCACGGCGTACGACCGGTTGCTGGTCGCGCGCTCGTGGCTGTCCGGTCGAGACGCGACGTACCGTCGGCTGCTGAACCGGCTGTCGGCGACGACACCCGCGGTCGAGGCGTCGGTGGCGATGGTCAACGCCGGACAGCGCCCGCCGGACGAGGTGATCGACTACCTGACCCGCGTCGCCGCGTCGGTGCTGGCGAGCCAGCCGCTGCCGCCCGCACCCGAGCTGCCGGACGAGAACGCCGACGCGGTGGTCAGCGCGCTTTACGCCGGACTGGCGCGGATCGGGAAGCTCGACGACCGCAAGCGCCGCAAGAAAGTCTCGCTGCTGCGCCGCTTGCGCGAGTGGGCGAGCGGCCTCTCCGGACCGCTGACCTGGCTCGCGACGCTGCGGCTCACGCTGTGCGTCGCGGTGGCCGAAGTGGTGGCGCTGATGGTGCCGTTCGAGCGGTCGTACTGGATCACGCTCACCGTCGGCGTGGTGCTGAAACCGGACTTCGGCTCGGTGTTCGGCCGCGCGGTGCTGCGCGGGATGGGCACGGTCGCCGGGGTCGGGATCGGCGCGGTCGTGCTCGCGTTCGGCGCGCGCGGCTGGGTGCTGGTGGTGCTGATCGCGGTGTTCGCCGGCGGGGCCGCGGTCGGGAAGGTGCGCAATTACGGGATGCTCGGCACGTTCGTGACGCCGCTGATCATCCTGCAGATGGATCTCGCGAACACCGGCAGCTGGACCGTTGTGCTGGCGCGGCTGGTCGACACCGTGATCGGCTGTGTGATCGTGCTCGTCGTCGGTTACCTGCTGTGGCCGGGTTCGCGGCGGCCGACCGTCGGCGGGCGGCTGGCGGACAGTTTCGACACGGTCGCCAAGTACGTCCGCACCGCGATGGTGCTGAACTCGACCAGCGAATCGCGGCTCGCCCGGTCGCGGGCCCGGCGCGGGGCGTATCGCGCGCTCGCGGACCTGCGAACGGCGTTTCAGCAGGTGATTGTGGAGCCGTCGCCGGCGGGACGGCAGGCGGTGGCGTGGTGGCCGGTGATCGCGGGGCTGGAACGGGTGACCGACGCGGTGACCGAGGTCGGCGTGACCATCGGCGAGGGCGCGCCCGCACCGTCGCCCGCGGACATCGAACTGCTCACGGACGCGCTGGCGGAGCTTGCTTCCGCGGTCCGCGAGCAGCGGGACCCGGATTCGGTGCCGATGCCGGACAACCCGCGCCTAGCCGGAGTGGTGGACCAGCTCGGCTCGACGTTCGACGCGGTCCGCGGGCCGGACCTGGTGGAACGGTCCCCGCTGCGGCTGGTGCGCCGGTTCCTGCCGTACCACCGGCGCACCTGAGCTGCGCACCTGCGAGAGCGCTCCGATGCCGCATTGGGTGCGCTGGACGCACCGAACGCCACATTGGGTGCGTGGGATGCACCGAATGCCGCATTGGGTGCGTGGGATGCACCGAATGCCGCATTGGGTGCGTGGGATGCACCGAATGCCGCATTGGGTGCGTGGGATGCACCGAATGCCGCATTGGGGCGCAACCGGGCCCAACCTGGAGGCGGAGGAGTTACTGCTGTCCGCCGGGCTGGCCGCCCTCGGGCTTGGGGCCGTCTTCCGGCTTCTCGCCGCCTTCTTCGTGCTTGCCGGTGACCTTGCCAAGCAGGTCCTTGGCCTTGTCGATGCCGCCGTCGATCTGCGAGTCGTGGCCGCTGACCTTGGACTTCGCGAATTCAGCCGCCTTCTCGAGACCCTGCTCGAGCTTGCCGCTGTTCTCGCGCAGCGCCTCGGTCGCCTTGTTCTTGAGCTCGTCGAAGTTGATGCCCATCGAATGCCTCCCCGGGGTTGGGATTGAGAGGCTTCAATCGTCACACACCAGGCGTTCCAGGCAAGTCAAGACACTTCGCCGAGTGCGACGGCTCCGTCCAGTCCGGTGATCCGGCCGCCGCGTTCGCCGAGTGCGACGAGTCCTTCGCGGGCGTCGGCGGCGGTGAGGTCGATGCGGACGCCGGACTGTGCCGCGTCGCGGGCCGCTTCCAACGCCAGCGCACCCTCGTGACCTGCGTTGATGGTCGCGGCTAGGCCGCCGGTGGAGGCGAGCGAACCGCGGGCCGCGCCGAGGCGGCCGAGTGCGTCGTCGACGATGGGGAGCAGGGCGTCGCGGTTGCCTTCGGTCATCGCGCGCACCAGGTCCGGCGACGATCCGGCGACGCGGGTCCCGTCGCGGAAGGAACCGGCGGCCAGCGACATCGCGAGCGGGCCGCCCTGTGCGCCGACCGAGGCGAGGATCGCGGCGAACAGGTGCGGCAGGTGCGAGATCCGGGCGACCGTCTCGTCGTGCGAATCGGCGGGCAGCGGCACGGCGTGCGCGCCGACGTCCAGGACAAGCCGGGTGACCTCGGCCCACGCCGTCAGGTCGGTTTCCTCTTCGACGCCGACGACCCAGGCCGCGTCGCGGAAGAGCATGGTGTCGCCGGCGAGCCAGCCGGAGCGCGACGTGCCCGCCATCGGGTGTCCGCCGACGTAGCGCGTGTACGGCGCGCGCCGGCGGACCGCGTCGAGCATCGGGCCCTTCACACTGACCACGTCGGTGAGGATGCAGTGCGACGCGTGTTGCGCGACCTGTCGCAGCAGGTTCTCCACCGCGGGCAGCGGCACGGCGATGACCACGATCGCGTCCGCGGCCGCGGCCCGCTGTAGTGCGGCTTCGGCGTCGGTGGTGACGTCGTAGCCGCCGCGGCTCGCCGCGTCAGCGTCCACTTCGGACACTGTGGTTCCCCAGACGGTCCTGCCGCTCGCCGCGGCGGCTCGCAGCAGGGAACCGCCGATGAGCCCGAGCCCGATCACGCATACGTCTCGCACGGGGCCATCCTGCCAGTGCGCGCAAGCGGCTACAGGACGGCCGCCAGCCGGGTGCCCTGGTCGATCGCCCGTTTGGCGTCCAGTTCCCGTGCCTCGTCCGCCCCGCCGACCAGATGCACCGGCACGTCGCCGAGCGCGCCGGCGAGTTCCCGCACGGATTCCTGGCCAGCGCAAACCACCACGGTGTCGACCTCGAGCAGCCGCGGTTTCCCGTCGACCGTGACGTGCAGGCCGGCGTCGTCGATCCGGTCGTAGGAAACCCCGCTGATCTTTTCCACGCCCTTGGCGCGCAGCGCGGCGCGGTGCACCCAGCCGGACGTCTTGCCGAGCCCGGCCCCGATCGGCGACTTCTTGCGCTGCAGCAGGTAGACCTGCCGCGGTGACGGTTCGGGCTTCGGCTTGGCCAGTCCGCCGGGCGCGAGCGCGGGATCGGTGACGCCCCATTCGGCCATCCAGGCGTCGCGATCCAACGTGGGCGACGAGCTGTGCGTGAGGAATTCGCTGACGTCCACGCCGATGCCGCCCGCGCCGATCACCGCGACCCGCTCGCCGACCGGTTTGCCGTGCCGCACGACGTCGACGTAGGAAAGCACCTTCGGATGGTCGATCCCGGGCAGCACCGGGACCCGCGGCGTGACACCGGTGGCCAGCACGACCTCGTCGAACCCGGTCAGGTCCGCAGCGGTCGCCCGGGTGCCGAGGCGCACCTTCACGCCGGTGACCTCGAGGCGTCGCGTGTAGTAGCGGATGGTCTCGGCGAATTCCTCCTTGCCCGGAATCCGTTGCGCGATCCCGAACTGGCCGCCGATTTCGTCGTCGGCCTCGAACAGTTCGACGTCGTGGCCGCGTTCGCCGAGCGCGGTCGCGGTGGCGAGCCCGGCCGGTCCGGCTCCGACGACGGCGATCCGCTTGGCGCGCCGGGTCGGGAGCAGGTTCAGGGTCGTTTCGTGCCCGGCTCGCGGATTCACCATGCAGGACACCGGTTTCCGGCTGAACGCGTGGTCGAGGCAGGCCTGGTTGCAGGCGATGCAGGTGTTGATCTCGTCCGTGCGGCCGGTTTCGGCCTTGCGGATCCAGTCCGGGTCGGCGAGCAGCGGACGGGCCATCGAGACCAGGTCCGCGTCCCCGTCGGCGAGGGCTTGTTCCGCGACGTGCGGCAGGTTGATCCGGTTCGAGGTCACCACCGGGACCGAAACGTGCGGCTTCAGCTTGCCGGTGACCCAGGTGAACGCGCCGCGCGGCACGGACGTGACGATCGTCGGCACGCGCGCCTCGTGCCAGCCGATGCCGGTGTTGATGATCGTGGCCCCGGCCGCTTCGACGTCGCGGGCGAGCGCGACGACGTCGTCCCAGCTCTGCCCGCCTTCGACGAGGTCGAGCATGGACAGCCGGTAGATGATGATGAAGTCCGGCCCGACTTTTTCCCTGGTGCGCCGGACGATCTCGACCGCGAACCGGCGGCGCTTCTCCGCGGTGCCGCCCCAGGCGTCGGTGCGCCGGTTAGTGCGTTCGGCGAGGAACTGGTTGATCAGATAGCCCTCGGAACCCATGATCTCGACGCCGTCGTACCCGGCATCGCGGGCGAGCGCGGCGCAATCGGCGAACGCGCGAATGGTGCGGTGCACGCCGTACGCGGTGAGCGCGCGCGGGCGGAACGGGTTGATCGGCGCCTTGCGGCTCGACGCGGAAACGCTCAGCGGGTGGTAGGCGTAGCGGCCGGCGTGCAGGATCTGCAGCGCGATCTTGCCGCCCTCCGCGTGCACCGCGCTGGTCAGCAACTGGTGCTGTTTCGCCTCGGCGGGCGTGGAAAGCTTCGAGGCCAACGGCAACAGCCAGCCGGTGCGGTTCGGCGCGAACCCGCCGGTGACGATCAGGCCGACGCCGCCGCGCGCGCGTTCGGCGTAGTACTCGGCCAGCTGCGGGAAGCGGGACGCGCGGTCCTCCAGGCCGGTGTGCATCGAGCCCATCAGGACGCGGTTGCGCAGCGTCGTGAAGCCGAGATCGAGCGGGGACAGCAGGTTCGGGTACTCGGTCATGTCAGTCCTTCTCGTCGGCTCGCAACGCGGTCAGGATTTCTTCCAGCCACTCGACCTGGCCCTCTTCGACCCGGATTCCGCCGCGCAGCACGAGGTATTGGTGCAGCGAACGGCCGCGGAGCCGGTCCGGGGCGGGGAAGTCGCGCTTCTCGATCTGCCGGTACAGGTCGAGCCGCTCAGCGTGCGCGTCGCGGTGCCGGACGATCTCTTCGGCGATGGCATTCGCGTCGCCGAACGACGCCCCGCGCAACTTCACCGCCAACTCCTGCGGCCCGGCTTGTGGTGCCGGTTCGGCAAGCCAGCGCCGCAGTTCGATCCGGCCTGCTTCGGCGACGGTGTAGACCTTCTTGTCCGGCCGCCCGTCCTGGACCACTATGTCGACGGCGACCTGACCGGCCTCTTCCATCCGCTTCAGCACGCGGTAAATCTGCTGGTGGGAGGCGCTCCAGAACAGCCCGATGGACTTCTCGAACCGGCGCGCCAGCTCATAGCCCGAGCCGGAGCGTTCCGACAGCGAGACGAGGATCGCGTGCTCCAGTGCCATGCCGGACAGTGTCATATGCAACTAGGTGCAGTGCAACTGAGTGCAATCCAGGTCACCCTGGGGCTTGGCTAGGTTCAGGCCCGTAGGCCGGCTTCGATGGTGTGCAGCATCCGAGCGAGGTCGTCGGCACCGGCGGGGCTGATGCTGAGCCAGCCGTCGGTGACCGCCGCGGTGAACCGGCCTTGTTCGGCGTCGATCCAGTAGGGCGGGTGTTCGTTGCGGACGCGTTCGGTACCGCGGCGGATCGCGACGTACAACCGTCCTACGTGGATTCGGGGAGCCTGCATCCACTCGACGGCGCGCCGTGCGTCGCGGGCACTGTTGGTGCGGGTCGGCGGCGGATTTCCGGCGAGCACGGCGCTGTAGTCGGCTTCCGAGCAGGACAGCGAATGGAGGTTCGACGCGGGCGGAGTGCCCGGCAGTGCGGAGACCAGTTCCCGGGCAGCGGATTCCGCGGTGCTGGGGAACAGGGTGATCGTGTCGTCGTCGGCGACGGCGAGGATCGCGTCCCGTCTCGCGGCCGCGGCCTGAAGAGTCACGTCGCGGCCGTTGATGCGCGCCCAGCAATAACGGTCGACGGAGGGTCGTTGCAGGAGCCCGATGACGTCGGCGAAGTCGCGGACCGGCCAGCCGGTGGCGGCGAGTTCGGCGTCCGCTTTCGCGTCCTGCTGGATCTGCTCCTCCGGCGGGTACCACTTCTCGCCGCCGATCAGCGTCGGATGCGGGTCGGAACGGTCGATCCGGCGGACCAGATTCTGGTAACTGTCACGGGAAAACCGCAGGGGGCTCCGGAGCAACGTCAGGCTCCGATGGTGGGCGGGGTCGGGCGCATGCCGTCGGGGTAGCCGCCGAACAACTCGTCGACGTCGTCGTCGAGGTAGGTGACTTTCCGCTGGTGCTCCTCGTCTTCGGTGCTCTTGCCCTTTCCGGCACCAGCGCCCATGCCGCCCACGCCCGGTGATCCCTTGGCACCGGTCCCGCCGACGGTGCCGGGACGCGCCGCGCTCTGGCCGCTCGCTGGGGTCCCGGTACCGGTTCCCGCCCCTGTGCCGAGCTGCGGTCCGCTGCCGCCGATGCGCGACCCCGCGTTGCCTCCGCTGCCTGCCCGTCCGCCGATGCTGCTCTCCCCGCTGCCGCCGGGAGCGCCGAATCCGCCAGTCGGGAGACCGAACCCGCCGCCGGTCGAATCCGTGCCGCTGGTGGCCGGTCCGAATGTCGGCAGCCGTCCGGAGCCGAACCCAGGCGCGTCGCTGACCGGTGCCTTAGGCGTGTACCCGGCCGTAGTGGTGGAATCCGGTGCTGAGGCGTGCTCCGCAGGGGAGTTTCCGCTGCCAGGAAGGTGCGCGGAGCCGGTTGATGGTGGCGGCACGGAGCTGCTGACCGGGCTGGACCCCAGGGGGCTGCCGCTGGACGTGTACCCGCTGCTGGGGCTGGGCGTGTGCCCGGTGCCGGGGTCAGGCGTGTGCCCGCCGCCGTGGAAGCCTCCGCTGTACCCGCCGCTGCTTCCGGTTCCGCCAGTCGGGCCGGACGTCCCGCCGACGCTCGGTGCGGAACCGACCGCGATCCCGGCCGGAGCGGCATTCAGCACCGGATAGTCCTTGGCCGAAGAATTGCGATTCCCGTTCGTGGTGGCGACGTAAGACCCGTAGGCTTCTTTATTGTTCTTGTCGGCGTCGTCCCACCGCGCCGCGGATTTTTCCGAATCACTCGCGCCGAACGGACTATAGCTGGCCAAATCGTTGGTATCAGGACGGTTCGCGTCCATCGGAGTGAGCTTGTTGAGCGTGCTGTGAAAGCCGCCGTTCTGCGCGGTGAGGGATTGAGCGCTGCGGCCGAGGTCCTCCGACGCCTGCTGGGAAGTTTCCAGCAGCGGGGTGAGCCCAGCCTTGGCCTTGCCCGTCGCGTCACCTTCCCAGGAGGCGTCCATCTTGCCTTGCAGCCGGGCAATCCGCGTCACGAGCTCCTCGTGGGCGGATTTAAGCGCTTCGGCTGCTTGTTGGCCAGAATCGAGAGAGGCGGTGTTGCCGCCGTAGCGGTGCATCCGGGCGTAGACGTCCGCGCCCGTGTAGCCGTCCGGCATCAATGGCCTCCCTTCTGGAGGTATTGGATCACGTATCCGGCTACCTTTTTGCCGACTTCGCAGCTGTCGGCGAAAGGCTTCTTGAGACCGTCCAGACTGACGTCGATGACGTAACCGAGATCGTCTCGGAGGCCGATGACCATCGTGCAGAGCCCGGCGGGGGAGTTGTCCGCCGGGTCGTAAACAACACCTGGGTAGTTATTTACGGTGAAAGGCTCGAATTTGGTGACTCCGCCAAACTGTTTCTTGCTGTAGATGCCGCTGATTCCTCCGTGACCAGGGTCTTTGGTGGTGAGGGTGCCGCCTACTGACGACGCTGGCGTGGTGTCGAATTTCCAATTGCAAGACGGCCCGATGGCATCGTCTGGCTTGGGATCGTTGCCCTTGAACGGAGCGCCGAGGCTCGCGACTTGTTCTGGGGTAAGTGCGGCGCACGGCTGCTTTTCCAAGGACGAGGCATCCAGCGGCGCGGGCACCGGTGGCGCGCCGAATCGGGGACCAGTCGAACTGGAGGGCGGAGCCGTTGCGGGGGCGGCTTTCCCCGGTTCGGCGGAGCAACCGCTGAGCAGGACGGCGGCTGCGGCCAGGCTGAGTACGGCAGCGTTGCGGCTAGTCATCGTGGGGACCGAGGCCTTTCATGTGGTCGGCGGCCTGGTGCTCTTGCTTCTGGTAAGTATCCAGGGCCTGTTGGAATGCGTCTCGCTGTCGCTCGAGTTCCGCAACCACGCTGTTGAGGAAGTTGTTGTAGGAAGTGCCTGCCGCATTCGCGTCCTGCACATAGGCGATGCTGGCCACCTCGTCACCCATTGGCGTGAACGAGGTGAGTGCGCGGGCATGGCGTCGAGGTTCCGTGCGGACCCAGTCGAGGATGTCACCGAGTTCTCCGGTGATCTCCTTGAGCAGCTCCGGAGTCAGCCGATACCCGCCACCGCCGCTGGACATGCCTTCATTGGCCTTCGCCTGCGCGTCGGCGGCTTCCTTCGCCACCTGCTCCGGCGTTTTGTCCCGGACGTACTTGTACCCCGGCACCAACGGACCCTGCATGTTCGCGGGCAGGTGTCTGACGCGCTCGACGCCGTCATCAGTCACGAAAGCCTCCCCAGCTTCCTCACCGAACAACACGCACGGTATCACAATCATATGCAGAGGGTGACAAATTCACCGACTCTGGTGATCGAATAGCAGCGGGCAAATCGGGTCGATCCAAGCGAGGGAAAGGATCAAGATGGAGGAGTGCACCCGGTCCTAGAACTGCTCACCACCCGAATCGCCGAAGGCAGCGTGCCCGGGCAGCGAACAGACGGCCGCCGGCTCGCGCTTGCCGTCGAGGGCGGCAGCAGTCGCGGCACGTACTCCAGTGGGATGGTGCTCGCGCTCGACGAACTTGGGGCTACCACCGCGTTCGACGACGTCTACGGTGCCTCCGCCGGTGCGCTCAACGCGGCGTGGCTGTTGTGCGGTCGCTCCCGGACCGGCGTGCGGACGTGGTGGAATCCGGCCGTCATGCGGCGGATCATCAACCCGCTGCACACCTTGCGCGGCCGGGCGGTGATCGATCTCGAGTATCTCGTGCACCAGGTGTATTCAGTGCTCGAACCGATGGATTTCCCCGCGATACTGGCGAATCCGGTCGGCTTCCATCCGCTCGCCACCGACGCCGACACCGGCGAGTCGACTGACCTGCATCCGTTCATCGAGGACGTCGACGGGATCAAAACAGCACTCGCGGCGTCGTCGTGCATGCCGGTGTTGGCAGGGCCGCCGATTGCGATGGGTGGGCGGCGGTTCGTGGACGCGGGGATCGCCGAGCCGTTGCCGTTTCGTACCGCGCTCGCGCAGGGGGCGACGGACGTGCTGGTGTTGCGGACCCGGCGCGAGGACGAGCATCCGGTGCCTCCGCCGCGGGTACAGGATGTGGT
Organism: Amycolatopsis sp. A1MSW2902; assembly: GCF_017312175.1. Lineage (NCBI taxonomy): Bacteria > Bacillati > Actinomycetota > Actinomycetes > Pseudonocardiales > Pseudonocardiaceae > Amycolatopsis > Amycolatopsis sp. A1MSW2902. Next base: position 6,972,260 of record NZ_QJPO01000001.1, on the reverse strand, counting down.
GGTGCCCCGGTTCCTCCGGAGGCACGCGCCGGGCACCATCGATGCTTGGCGGACGCAGTATCACCGGGATCTGGAGGACGAGCGCCAGTTGCGGGAAGACCCGCGGCTGGTGAGTGTGCGGCCGCCCGCTGGTGCGCCGGATGTTGTGGTGCTGGAACGTGATCCGGCCGTCTTGCGGCGTGCGGTGGAGTTGGGGCGGGACGCGGTTTACGCGGCGTTGGAAGGCTTGCGCAGGGCCTCGTGACTACGGGAGCGGACCGTCAGTCGTTGGGCGGCAAGGGAAACGGCGAGGTAGAGCAAGATTGAAGCGCTGCCGAGACCGCGGGTGGAATTGACTGCGTCGACGGCGAAGTCTAGTCCTAAGTGGATGCCGAAGGAAATCAACCACAGGGCGGCGGTCAGCCAATTGCCTTGCCGCCACAGGGTTCCGTCGGAGCGCCAGATTCGCATGGTGTATCCGCGGGCTACGCCGAAGCCGCCAGCTGCCACGAAACTGGTGGCTAGCAACAGGATCGCCGTTGAGGTCGGGGTGGTTGTCGCGATGGCGAACCCGAGTGAGGCGGCGCCTAGTGCGCTGATGACGAGCAGGACTACCGGCGGGCGGTCGGCGCGGCGGGCTTGCAGTTGTCGCCAGATCAGCCAGGTCAGGAAGACCAGGCCGATCAGGATGTTGTCGAAGGTGTTCGGCACGGGGACCACAGTGCCGGGCCGGGGCCGTCCCGCGCCTCCACCCGGGGGTGGAGGCCGGGTGGGAAAACCCTGTCAGGCCTGCGGTTTGCGGGCCACGCCGCCGATCACGCGCGACTCCGACGGCGCCTTCGCGAACACCGTGTCGGCGTCCGGATGCCACGCCGGCGCGTACACCAGGCCCGGTTCGAGCAGCGGCCAGCCGCCGAAGAAACGCTCGAACTCCGCCTTCGTGCGCAGGATGCCCGGGTTCGTCGTCGACTCGTAGTACTTGATGATGTCGACCAGCGCCTGGCGTTCGTTGTCGTCCACCGGGTTTTCGTTGGTCATCTGGGAAAGAACGAGCAACGAGCCCGGCGCGAGCTGCTTGCGGTAGAACTCGAGGATGCCGTCCGGGTCCTGCTCGTCCTTGATGAAGTGCAGCACCGCGTTCACGATCAGCGCCACCGGCTGCCGGACGTCGATCACGTGCGAATCGGCGACCCGGTCCCACAATTCGGCGGGCTGCAGGAGGTCGGCGGCCATCGCCTGGTGCCGGTCCTCGTCCGCGGTGTCGGCGAGCAGCACCTGCGAATGCGCGAGCGCCACCGGCTCGTTGTCCAGGTACAGCACGGAAGTGTCGTGTTCCGGGCGTTCGTCGTCGGCCACCTCGTGCACGTTGCCCGCGGTGGGCAGGCCGGAGCCGATGTCGACGAACTGCCGGATGCCCTCGCGCACGCACTGGCGCACCGCGCGGCCGAGGAACTGCCTGCTGGTGCGGCAGTACTCGCCCATCAGCGGCAGCCGTTCGCGCACCTTCTCGGCGAACATCCGGTCGATCGCGTAGTTGGTGGTGCCGCCGATGAAGTAGTCGTAGACGCGGGCCGCCGACGGCCGGTCCAGACTGGCTTCCACCGCGCGCAGTGCTTCGTCCTGTGTGCTCATCGCCGTCCTCACGCTCGCCCTGGCGCTCATGCTAACCATGGCGCCCGGGTCAGCTCGGCCGGTAGGACTCCCGGTAGGCGTTGACCGACGCCGTCAGCTGGTCCATCGCGGCGCGCATCCGGCCCAGTTCGGCGTTGTCCAGGTTCATCGCCGCTCCGACGTGCGGCGGGATCCGTTCCGCCTTGGCGCGCAAGGCGGATCCCTGCCCGGTCAGCCGGATGCGGACCGAGCGCTCGTCGTCGGACTGGCGTTCGCGCTTGATCAGCCCGGCCTTCTCCAGCCGCTTGAGCAGCGGCGACAGCGTGCCGGAGTCGAGGTTCAGCGCGGAGCCGAGTTCCTTGACCTGCTGCTCGTCCTGCTGCCACAGCGCGAGCATCACCAGGTACTGCGGATACGTGAGGTCGAGCGGTTCCAGCAGCGCGCGGTAGAGCGCGGTGACCGCCCGGGAGGCCGAGTACAGGCCGAAGCACAGCTGGTCGTCAAGCAGCAGCGAGCCGGTTTCCCCGGCGTCTGGGCTGGTCATCGGTCGCCTCCCGCGAGTTTCTCCTGCCAGCTCTCCATCCTCTCTCGGCTGGCCCGCGAGGGCAACTCAAGTGCTCTAGATCTCATTGAGCAACATTGAGTTGTGCACAACTAAGTTGAGAGCTATGTTTGTGCGGTCCGACCGATCCGCTACCGGAGGAAGCCATGACCGCGAACCCGCAGAACCTCGTCCTCGAACCGGCCGCCCAGGCGTTCGCCGAGGCCACCGACCAGCCTCCGTACCTGTTCCAGCTCCCGCCCGCCGAGGGCCGCAAGGCGGTCGACGGCGTCCAGGACGGCGACGTCGAACTCGCCCCGGCCGACATCGAGACGCTGACCGTCCCGGGCGGACCGAACGGCGACGTCGAGGTCCGGATCGTCAAGCCGCAGGGCGTCACCGGGGACCTGCCGGTGCTCGTCTACATCCACGGGGCCGGCTGGGTCTTCGGCGATTTCCACACCCACGAGCGGCTCGTCCGCGAACTCGCCGCCGGAACCGGCGCGGCTGTCGTTTTCCCGGAATACAGCCGTTCGCCCGAGGTCCGCTACCCCGTCGCGATCGAAGAGAACTACGCCGCCGTGAAGTGGGTTGTCCAGCATGGTGCGGAGAAGGGGCTCGACACCACGCGAATCGCGATCGCGGGCGACTCCGTCGGCGGAAACATGACCGCGGCGCTGACGCTGATGGCGAAAGAGCGCGGTGACGTGAATTTCCTGCAGCAGGTGCTGTTCTACCCGGTCACTGACGCTTCGTTCGACACCGAGTCGTACACCAAGTTCGCCGACGGCTACTTCCTCAGCCGCGAAGGCATGAAGTGGTTCTGGGACCAGTACACGACCGACGAAGTGCAGCGTGCCGAGATCACCGCTTCGCCGCTTCGCGCCACTGTGGAGCAGCTGACCGGACTGCCGCCGGCGCTCGTGATCACCGGCGAGGCGGACGTCCTTCGCGACGAAGGCGAGGCGTACGCCGCGAAGCTGCGTCAGGCGGGCGTGCCGGTGACGGCGGTTCGGTACCAGGGCGTGATCCACGACTTCGTGATGGTGAACGCGCTTCGTGAAACGCACGCGGCGGAAGCGGCGATCACTCAAGCGATCACGGTGCTGCGCGGCGCATTCGGCAACTAATCAGGGACGAACGGGCAATCCTGAGGTTTCGCTGAGTTTGTCGGGGCCATTCCGGCGTGATCGCCGTCACGTGATCACAACGAGGGTGGCCCCTCAAACGTATCTAGAGCAGCGGGTCCCGCCTTTCGGGCGCGCGATCGGTCCTGGAGGTTTCCCGTGCACCTGAGCGCAATCAGGTTGGATTCGCCCGTCATGCTCGCGGTGATCGGCGTGCTCGCGCTCCTCGCGGTCGTCTCGGTCCCGTGGTTTTGGGACAAATGGCGCAAGCGCAAGCAACTCGGCCGCAGTGCCCAGGTGGTTGTCGCGCTGTGCCTCGTCATCGTCACCCTTGGCTTGACCGGCAACATGATCGGCGGATTCTTCCCGACGCTCGGCTCGCTGCTCGGGACCGGCGCGTTCGCCGCCGAGGGCATCGACGTCGAGGGCGGCGACAACGGCGTCGATCTCGGCCGGGCGCGCGACCTCGGCGTGGCGCACGCGCGGGTCGGCAAGGGGACCATCGCGCACGTGACGGTGACCGGGCGGCGCACCGGCCTGACCCGCGACGTGACGGTTTACCTTCCCCCGCAATACTTCCAGCATCCGTACAAGGCGATGCGGTTCCCGGCGATCATCTGGATCCCGAACTACCCGTCCGGCCCCGAGGTCACCACCGCCCCGATCGGGTACCACCTGCCCGAACAGCTTGACGCGGCGATTTCGAAGCATCTCCTTCCGCCGGTGATCGTGCTGATCCCGGACCCGACCGGAACGCCGAAAATCGGCCACGACACCGAATGCGTCGACGAGGTCAACGGAAGTCCCAACGACACCTATTTGTCCGCGGACGTCCGGGAATGGGGAATCCAGCGTCTCGGCCTCAATCCGGACCGCCGGGCGTGGACGATCGCGGGCTGGTCGTCCGGCGGCTATTGCGCGCTGAACCTCGTGACGCGGCATCCGCAGTGGTACGCGCAGGCGGCGAGCGTGAGCGGCTACGAAAAGGCGCAAGTGGACGGTGAAACCGAGAACCTTTTCCGCGGCCGCAAGGACATCGAGGACGCGAACAACGTCAAGATCACCCTCCGGCAGCATCCGGCCCCGCTGGAACTGCTCGCGATCTCCGGCGAGAAGGAACAGAACGAAAGCCGGGCGGTCGACCAAATGCGCGCCGCCGCGCAGCCGCCGGTGCAGTTCACGACGTGGCGGATCCCGGACGCGGGGCACAACATGAACACGTTCAAGGCGCAGCTGCCGGACGTGCTGACGTGGATCGGGCAGCGGATCCCCGGCCCGTCGGCGCCGGGGCAGCGGGCCGACGTGACCGGCGGGGTGAAGCCGTGGCCGTTGCCGAGCACAGGTGCGCGGGGCGCGTTGACCGCGGTGGAGCAGTGACGCTCAGCGGATCCCGGGAAGGTGCTTGACCACTTCGGTGACCTGGGTTTCGGCGTCGTCGTAGCTGACCGTGCGGGGATTCTCGGTGAGGACGGTGACGATGTAGCGGTTGTCTTTGACCAGGCCTGAGGTGTGCAGGATGCGCCCGGGGTTGCAGCAGGACCAGCCTTGTTTGACCGCCCAGCGCACGTCGCCGAGAGCGTCCGGGATGCCGAAGTACTGGCGGAAGCCGTCGGCTCCGTTTTCGGTGGCCTCGCCGAGGGCCTGGAGAATCGTCGTGCGGTGCTCAGCCGGTGCCCGGTCCATCAGGTAGCGGTAGACGCGCGTGATGTCGGCGGCGGTGATTTCGGTGTCGCCCCAGCGTCCCGGTGCCTTGGGCGGCCTCGTTTCGGCGAGGCCCATTTCGTTCATCGCTTCGTGGACGATCCTCGTCTCGCCGCCCGCGACCCACAGCTGGCTGGCGGTGTCGTCGTCGCTGCGGGAGAGCATTTCCCGCACGGTTCCCGGACTGCTGCCGCGGTCGAGTGCGTCGAGGGCGATGAGCAGCTTCACGAGGGACGCGGAGGTGTAGTGCCGGTGCGCGTCGAGGGAGACCGGGGTCGTCCCTGTGGTGCGGTCGTAGACGACCACGCTGACGTGCCCTTGCGGGACGAGCGCGGGGAGTTCGGTGTTGAGATCCGCGCCTTGCTGGGGCGCGGAGCTGCCGGTGCTCCGCTTCGGGCCGGGGGTGCTCGAGTCGGAGGCAGGCGAGATGACGCCCGGCCCGTCCGTCGGTCCGGCGGCCGTGATCACCTGCCGGTACGGCTCGGCCTCGGTGGCCAGAAACGCGATGACCGCACCGAGAACGAGACCGAGCAAAAGGAACGTGTTCGCCCTGCGCATGCCCCGACTTCCCCGATCGAGTGATCAGGGTTCGCCGAATGGGCGACTTTGTGGGATGGCTCTCGGTACCGGCCAGTACGCGTGACGCTCGGGCGGGCTGCGGGCAAGCAGCGGTGGATCAGACCACGACGAGGCGTTCCACCAGCAGGCCGATGCGCTGTTCGGCAAACTCCCGCGGCTGCCGTCCCGCTCGGGTCAGCGTCGCGATCCCGTGCAGGGACGCCCAGAACAACTCGGTGAACAGACCCGGTGCGACGCCGTCCCCGGCGACCTCGCCGAGGGTTTCCAGCAGGGCGGCGAAGGCGTCTTTCAGCTGCTCCGGGGTGTCGTCCTGCGCGAACGCGAGGCCGCCGTCGAGCTGGAAGATGGCGTCGTAGACCGCCGGGTGGTGCTCGGCGAAGTCGAGGTACGCGCGGGCGAGAGCGGTGACCCGGGCGCGCGGCTCGGTCACGCCGAGGGTCGCGGCTCGCACCGCAGCCGCCAGTTCGGCGGCTCCTTCGAGCGCGACCGCGCCGATGATCTCGCGCTTGCCGCGGAAGTGGCTGTACAGAACGGGCTGGCTGTACTCGATGCGCTCGGCGAGCCTGCGGGTGGTGACCGCGTCCCAGCCCTGCTGCTCGGCGAGCTCACGGGCCGTCGCGACGATGAGGCGCTCGCGTTCCGCCTGTTCGCGCTGTTTGCGTGTGTGGACCGACATGAGCCGAGTCTAGCACTGCTAGACAACCGAGCGGTAGTAGTACTAGCATCGCCTCATCAGCTAGCAACGCTAGATTTTGGGAAGGTCATCATGCTCAGCGCACTCGCGGTCTGCACCATCGTGGTCGTCGGCGTGATGGTGGGGGTCGAGTTTTCCGTCGCCTTCGTCATCAACGCGATCCTCAACGGGCTCCCGGACGACAGCAATCAGCAAGGCCGCTCCCACGGCGGCCGGATGCTCGGCGCCCTCATGCCGTTCTGGTACATCGGTTCGCTCGTCCTGAGCGCGATCTGGGCGATCGCCGCGTGGGGCCGGCCGGGCACCAGCCTCATCGTGATCGGGGCCGGGCTGTTGGTGGTGAGCGTGCTGATGTCGATCCTGCTGCTCGTCCCGATCAACAACCGCGGCAAGACGTGGACGGCGGAGAACCGGCCCGCGGACTGGAAAGAGCAGATGAAGCGGTGGGACCGCTACCACTACGCGCGGGTCGCGATCATCATCGCCGCCTTCGCCCTGCTGGTCGCCGCGCTCGTCTGAGCCGGTGCCCCACGGGGTCACCGCGTGGCTCAGCAGCCTCACCAGCCCCGATCTGCCCGGTGGCGCGTCCGGGACGGCCGGATTCGGGTTTCGGCCCGGTTTCGGCGGGGGTATTCCTTCAGGGTTGACCCACCGTCATCTCGGTACGGGAAGGACTGGAGTCATGGTTCGTGCGCATCGAGCCCGCGTTCGGGTGGAAGGGCTGCAGCCCGCCCAGGTGCTGGCCGTTCTGCTCGGAGTCCTGTTTCTCGCCTACGGCATCATCGGGCTCGTGAAGTCCGGGTTCGGGGATTTCACCGGACACGGTGTCACTTTGTGGCGGTTTTCCGCCAATCCGCTGAACAACGTCGTCCACGTGGTGACCGGCGTGATCGGCCTGCTGCTCGCTTTGGGTTCCGGCCGCGCGCGGACGTTCGGCTGGCTGCTCTTCATCGGCTACGGCGCGCTGTTCGTCTGGGGTCTGATGCTGACCGGGATGATCTCGGTCAATCCGGTGTCCGGCCTCGGCAACCCGCTCAACCTCGGCGACGCGGACAACTGGCTGCACCTCGGCATCGCCGTCCTGGGCCTGCTGACCGCGGTTCTCCCGGCACGGCACGGGGTTCTGCTTCCGGAGGACGAGGAACCCGTCGACGTCGACCCGGCTGTCCAGCCCCGTCGACACGAGCCCGGCGGGCATGGCTTGGCCCACTAGTCAGTCCACAGTGGAGTAACCGGGATCGTTTGCCGGGTATTTCCGGCGGCGATCCCGGCTTATTCCGTGGGGTCTTCCAGCGCCCGGTCCACCAGCTGCCGCGCCGCCCCGAGGTACTGCGCCGGGTCTAGCAGATCGGCGAGGGTCGCGGAGTCGACGGCGCTGGTGATCTCCGGCGTGTCCGCCAGAATCTCCGACAGCGGACGGTTTTCCTCAATCGCGCGCCGGGAAGCAGTGCCCAGCAAGTCTTTCGCGCTGGCCTTGCCCAGCTTCGGCGCCAGCGCGGCTGACAGTCGTTCCGAGACGATCAACCCATTGGTCAGCGCGAGGTTCTTCTGCATGCGGTCCGCGTGAATGTCCAGCCCTCGCACCAAATCCACGGCTGTATGGGTGGCTCCGCCGGTCAGGCGCAGACACTCGCGCAGCAGCTGCCACTCGGCCTGCCAGACCCCCGCCGAACGCTCGTCCTCCGCCAGTCCGGACTGTGTAACTCCAGCCGCCAACACCGGTACTTGCAGCGCCGCCGACCGGATCAACGCTGACTGCACCGGGTTTTGCTTGTGCGGCATCGCCGAGGACCCGCCGCCGGTCGCCTCGGTCGCTTCGCCGATCTCAGTGCGGGCGAGAACCTGAACGTCGACCGCGATTTTGCCCAACGCCGTCGTCACCCCAGCCAATGCGGACACCAGTTCGGCCACTGGTGCGCGGTCCGCGTGCCAGGGCAAGACTGGTGCGGTCAAACCGGTTTCCTCGGCGAAGGCGGCGACCAACCGTTCCGCGTAGTCGGCGGTGCCGTCGCCGTACTGGACGTACGCGGCCAACGTTCCTGCCGCGCCACCAAGCGAGACCGGTAGTCGGAGCTCAGCGATCCGGCGTGCGGATTCCTGGACGCCCTGCCGCCAGATCGCCGCTTTCAGGCCGAACGTCGTCGGAACCGCGTGGGCAGTGAGGGTGCGTCCGGGCATGACCGTCTCGCGGTGGGCACGTGCCAACTCGGCGAGCGTGTCCGTGATCGACGTGAGGTCCGCAGTGATCAGCCGCAGAACGTCGCGCGCGACCGACATCATCGCCGTGTCGACGATGTCCTGACTGGTCGAGCCGCGATGCACGTAATCGGCATCGTCCGGGACTCTGCCGGACAGCGTGCGCACCACGCTGACCACCGGGTTTCCGGTCGCACGCGCGTCGCGAGCCAGTTGGACGACGTCGAGTTCGCCCTCACCCAGCACTCGGGCGGCCGCGGTGATGCGCTCGGCTGCCTCGGACGGGACCGTGCCGAGCCGCGCCTGCGCCCGTGCGAGCGCGGCCTCCGCGTCCAACATGGCGGCGGCGAAGGCCCGGTCACCGGTCCCCGCTTCGGCCGGGGTTCCGGCGCGCACCGGGGAGAGCAGGCCGGAATCAGGATCGGCGGTCATGTGGTCCAGCATCGCACGCCGGGTGCTTCGGGAGGGGTGGCCGCTGACCGCTCGCAGCACGGATGGTGGTGGGACGGGCTTTCGCTGACCAGCTCCGATGGCAACGGCACTGTCGCTGACCACTGTCGCGCGACGGCCGGATGCAGACGGCGCGACCTAGCCGCAGGTGGCGGCAAGCACGGCTCGGTGTCGCAGTGCGACTCGACCGACGCACGCGGCGTGCGGACGGCTGGGAGTCGGCTGCGCGACTCAACCGAGGTGGCGGCGAGCGCATGGCTGCGTGTCGGCGCGTGGACGATTGGCCTCGACTGCGCCGCCTAGCCACTGTCGGCCGCGTGTGGACGGCTGAATGTCGACGCGTGACTTGGCTGGAGCGCACTGCGCGTGGACGATTCACCGTCGACGGTGCCACCCAGCCAAAGTTGGCCGCGTGTGGACGGCTCAGTGTCGACGCGCGACGCGGCCGAAGCGCACAGCGCGCGAACTACTGGGCGTCGGCAGCGCGCCCCAGTCGAAGGTGGCGGCTGGTATCGGGGCGAGCGACTCGCCCGAAGCGCGTGGCGTGCGCACGGTTAGGCGTCGAAGGCGCGACGCAGCCACAACTGGCCGAGCATGAACAGCCGGATGCCGCCACGACTCAGCCGAAGTCGTCGGCGAAAGCGCTGTCCGAACGGTCGCCGCTCACCCGCGAGCAAGCCGTGACCTCATAGGATCGCCTCCACTCTGGACTCGAGCCGAGCTCCAGGCCATGTCACCGCCTCACTCCTCATCAGACGTAGCCACGACTCTCCACCGCATCACCTCCCGATCGATCCCGCAGCCGAAACACTAAGCGTCACCTTCACCGGCCAGTGGCTCCGTCAGCCACCTCCCGTAGCAAGTCCGCGTGCCCGTTGTGCCGCGCATACTCCGCGATCATCGACAGCAGCATCCACCGCAGCGAGAACGGCTCTCCCGTGGTCTTCCCGATCCCCTGCGCGTCCAGCGAAGGCGCCGCCGCCACGATCTCGCGGCTCCGGGCGCACTCCTCGCGCCACACAGCCAGTGCCTCGTCGAAATCCCCGTCCAGGCGGTCGAAGTCCTGGTTCGGGTCGTCGTCCGAGTAGTGCAGCAGCGGGACGTCCTCGCCGGCGAACTGGATGCGGAACCACCATCGTTCGCAGCCCGCCAGGTGTCGGACCAGGCCGTGGAGCGACATTGTGGACGGCGGCACCGTGCGCGCCGACACGGCTTCCTGGCTCAGGCCCGCGCACTTCAGCGCCAGGGTTTCGCGGTGCCACTCCAGATAGGCCAGCAGCGTCGAGCGTTCGTCGGCGACGCGGGGGATGGGCGGGCGGTCGCTTTCGGCCACCTTGGACAGATGCTTCGGGGTCGTTGTCATGAGACGAGCGTCTCACCCGCCACCGACAATTTTCGGCGCCATCCCGTCGCATCGGGTGCACGGGACACCGTCCGCGCGCAGCAGTGGGCTAGACCACATGGCGGGGGCGGGTAGCCGCAGAATCCGTTCCTGTCGATGCGGAATTCAGGTGAATTCCGGTGTTGATCAGCACACTCAGGCACGGTTTCCGGACGGTGTTGTCGCTCCGTCAGAGGTATCGTGATCGGCATTCCGGGGATTAATCTTCTCGGCGGCCCGTGAACGCCCGCTCCACCGAACAGCGGATGCTTCGCGGGGCCGGACGCACTAATGAAACGGTGAATACAGCGCCATGGTCGGAGCGAGTGTGCCGATGGTCGAGTTGTCGATGTACAGCCACGCCGGTGGTCAACTCGACCGGCTGTGCCGGGCAGTGGGATTCGATCCCGAAGAACGCCGTCACCTGGAACTTCTCCGGTTGTTGCTCGGGGAGTCCGGGGAAATGACCGTCGACGCTCCGGCGCAGTTCCCGTGCAATGTGGCGGACGACACTACGCCGGTGGAATTCTCGGTCGCATTCGACGCCAATGGCGAATGTGTGGTACGGGTTCTCGGCGAGACCGTCGGGGCTCCGGACCCGCGCTCCTTCCTCGCTCAGGTGGCGGGCGAATACGGCCTGGTCACCGACCGGCTCGACGCGGTGGCCGACCTCTTCCTCCCGCACGAGGAGCGCCGCGGGCCGTTCACGCTCTGGTACTCGTTGATCTTCCGCAACGGCGCCGCGCCGAAGATCAAGGTGTACCTGAACCCGCAGATCAGCGGGTCGACCATGGCGGATTCCCTGGTCAGCGAGGGGTTCCGGCGGCTGAATCTCGGCGAGGCGTTCGACCCGGTGGTCGAGCACGCGCTGCGCCGCGGCGAGCGCGACAACTTCACCTTCTTCGCGCTCGACCTCGACGACGACCCGCTGTCCCGGGTCAAGGTCTACGTCTCGCACGACGCCGCCGAGACCGAGGACGCGGTGCGCGCGGCGGAGCTGGTGCCGGGCACGGACCCGATGCTGATCCGGGAGTTCCTCGCCGTGCTCGGCGGCGGAAAAGGTCCGTTCGAAGGTCGCCCGCTGGTTTCCAGTTATTCATTTGTCGAGGGTATGGGCGGCACCCCGGGAAACTACAGTCTTTACCTCCCGATTCGGAGTTACGTGCCCGACGACGAGGTGGCCCGCGCGCGCGTGCACGCCATTCTCGCGCAATACGACTTCGACCCGACACAACTGGACAAAGCGCTGGCAGCGGTTTCGGAAAGGCCGCTGCGCGACGGCGTCGGGCTGATCGCGCACGTGTCGCTGAGAATGGGCGAGTTCGGCTCCGGAATCACCGTCTACCTGTCCTCCGAGGCTTATGCGGTAGCGCCGCCGAGAAAGCGGCCGGTGCTCGGCCGGATGACCTGACGCGGTAGTTTTCGGCTGTCACCCACAACTGGAGGAAATACCCTGATGCGGACCTTCCCGCCGTACCGCTCCCAAGTCGTCGCCGAAATTCCGGTCACCACGCGTGCCGAGCGGGAACAAGCACTCGCCGCGGCGGGTTACAACGCCTTCAACCTGCCCGCGAACAAGGTCAGCATCGACCTGCTCACCGACTCCGGCACCGGCGCGGTCTCGACCCGGCAGGAGGCCGCCGCGGCCGCCGCGGACCGCTCCTACGCCGGGTCGGACTCGTTCTACCGCTTCCGCGACGCGCTGAGCGACCTCACCGGATACCCGCATCTCCTGCCGGTGCACCAGGGCCGCGCGGCCGAGCGCGTGCTGTTCTCCAGCGTGCTCGAAAGCGGCCGGATCTCGGTCAGCAACACGCACTTCGACACCACCCGCGCGAACGTCGAACTGCTCGGCGCCGAGGCGATCGACCTGCCCTGCGCGGAGTTCGGCGACCTCGACAGCCTCGAACCATTCAAGGGCAACATCGACCTGGACGCCCTGGAACGCCTGCTGACCGGCCCGGACGGCAACCGCGTCGGCCAGGTCCTGCTCACCATCACCAACAACGGCGGCGGCGGACAGCCCGTCTCGATGGCGAACCTGGCCGCGGCGGCGAAGCTCGCGCGGAAGCACGGCGTGCCGGTTTTCCTTGACGCAGCACGGTTCGCGGAGAACGCGTGGCTGGTCATCCAACGCGAGCCGGGCTACGCGGACAAGACGCCGCGCGAGGTCGCGCGAGAGGCGTTCGGCCTGGTCGACGGCTGTGTCGCGAGCCTGAAGAAGGACGGCATCTCGCCGATGGGCGCGTTCATCGGCCTGACCGACCCGGACCTCGCCCAGACCTGCGAAACCAATCTGATCGCCACCGAAGGCTTCCGCACCTACGGCGGGCTCGCGGCGCACGACCTCGACCGCGTCGCGAAGGGCCTTCAGGAAGTCGTCGACCCGCACTACCTCGCCGCGCGCGCGGGCGAGGCGGCTCGGCTCGCGAGGCAGGCCAACGAGGCCGGAGTGGACATCGTGCAGCCGCCGGGCATCCACGCGCTCTACCTCAACGCAGGACGCCTGCTCCCGCATCTGTCCGCCTCGCGGTTCCCGGGCCACTCGCTGGCCTGCGAGTTGTACCTGGCGGGCGGAATCCGGTGCGTGGAACTGGGTTCGCTCTACCTCGGCACGCTCGACGAGCAGAACGAGCTGATCACCCCAGCCCCGTTCGAACTGGTCCGGATGGCGCTGCCGCGGCGCGTCTACAGCCAGGGCCACTACGACTACGTGGCCGAAATCCTCGGCGACATCGCGAAAAACCCGGAGCAGGTGCCCGGCTACCGGATCGTGGAAGCGCCGAAGATCCTGCGGCACTTCAATCTCCGGATGACCCCGGTGCACTGAGGACAGACGAACGAGGGGGCTCCCCGCGCCGGGAACCCCCTCGCTGGTCGGAAAACCCGGCTCAGGCGGGTTGCGGAACCACCGTCATCGCGTGCTTCACCAGCCGGATCAGCGCGATCTTGCTCGAATCCCGCTGCCGCGCGTCGCACATCACGATCGGCACGCCGTCGGGCACCACGAGCGCCTCGCGGATCTCGTCGGCGGTGTAGCGCGGCGCGTTGTCGAAGCAGTTCACCGCCACGACGAACGGGATCTTCCGCCGCTCGAAGAAGTCGACCGCCGCGAAGCTGGTCTCCAGCCGGCGCGTGTCGACCAGCACGACGGTGCCGATCGCGCCGCGCGCCAGGTCGTCCCACATGAACCAGAACCGTTCCTGGCCAGGGGTGCCGAACAGGTAGAGCACGTGCCGCGGCGAGATGGTGATCCGGCCGAAGTCGAGGGCGACCGTGGTGGTCTTCTTCTGTTCCACGCCGGAAAGGTCGTCGACGCCGGTGCTCGCCTCGGTGAGCACCTCCTCGGTGGACAGCGGCGGGATTTCGCTGACCGAGGCGACCATGGTGGTCTTCCCGGCGCCGAACCCGCCCGCGACGATGATCTTGACCGGGGTCGGCACCGACGCCGCGGCGTCTTCAGAGCTTGATGAGGCCATCGAGAACCGCCTGGAGAGTTTCGTGGTCCGGCACCTGGGCCGGCTGACGGGACGGGGCGCGGGTGATGACGAGACCGCGGTCGATCAGGTCCCCGCACAGCACGCGCACGACGCCGAGCGGCAGCTTCACGTACACCGCGATCTCGGCCACCGACAAGGGTCTGCGGCACAGCTGCGTGATCGCCAGGTGCTCCGGGCCGAGCCCGACCGGGTCCGATCCCTGCTGCAGGGTCATCACCTGGGTGGAAAGGTCGAGCTGGTGTTCGGACGGGGTCCGTCCGCTCGTGATCGTGTACGGCCGGACCAGGGGTCCGGCGGCCTCGTCGTACCAGCCGTCGTCGCTCATGTCGCCTCCCGCAGCAGGTTCGCGGCCTCGCGCGGCGCCGACGCCAGGTAGTCGCCGACGCGCTTGACCAGCCGGTTCATCTCGTACGCGATCATTTCGACATCGATGTCCGCGCCGGCGAGCACGGCGAGGCACGCGCCCTGCCCCGCCGCCGAGACGAACAGGTACCCGCGTTCCATCTCGATCATGTTCTGCAGCACCGGCCCGCGGTTGAACTGCCTGCTCACCCCTTTGGCGAGGCTCTGCAGGCTCGACGCGATGGCCGAGAGCTGGTCCGAGTCGTCCTTGCTCATCCCGGACGACTTGCCGAGCAGCAGGCCGTCGGCGGACAGCACGATGGCGTTCTGCGCGCCGACGACGCGGTTGACGACGTCGTCGAGCAGCCAATTGAGATCAGGGGTGGAATTCCCGTACTCGTTCATGCGGACAGACCCTGACTTTCGGTGTGGTGAGGTGTTCGGTCGTTATGAGTCATTTTGCCCGCCTCGCGCCCGGCGGGTGCCCTTGTGGAACGCCATCAGCGTCCGCGCGGTGGTCTCGCCCGCGTTGGTCACGTCCGCCTCGGCGGCGGCGTCCGGGTCGTCGTGCAGCTGGGCGACGAGGTTCTGCTGCGGCTGCCGGCGCGGGAGCCGGGGCCGGTCGTCGCCCTGCAGCCCGCTGAGGTCCGGTTCGGCGGCGCGCGGCGCGGCCGGGACGTCCGGGATCTGGCCCGCGGACGGGGGATACGGCTCCGGGGTGCGCGGGCTCGGCGTCGGAAGCGGACGGGCCGGGTACGGCCGTGGCGTCGGCTGCGGAGCCTCCGGGACCGAGCGCTGGACGGCGCTTTCCTGCGCGGGCGCGCCGACCTGGGCCAGCGCCGGGGCCTCGTCCGCGGGTTCGGGCGCGTTCGCGTCGGCGAGGTGGTTCGACGGGATCAGCACGGTCGCCCGGGTGCCGCCGTACCGCGACGGGTCGAAGGTGACCGTGATGCCGAGCCGCGAAGCCAGCCGCGCGACCACGAACAGGCCGAGGCTGGAGTCCGCGCGCAGTGCCATCGCGTCGAATTCGGGCGCGTCGGCCATCATCGCGTTAGCCCACTCGCGCACGCCCTCCTTCATGCCCAGCCCCTGGTCGGACACGTCGACCACGACGCCGCGCGCGACCATCCGGCTGGTCACCTCGACCTGCGAACCCGGCGGGGAGAACGACGTCGCGTTGTCGACCAGCTCGGCGACGAGGTGAATGGTGTCGGCGACCGCGGTGCCGACGATCGCGACGTCCGGCACCTGCTCGACCTGCACCCGCGAGTACTGCTCGGTTTCCGAGACGGCCGCGCGCAGCACCTCCATCAGCGAAACCGGTTTGCGCCAGCGCCGTCCGGGCTGCTTGCCGCCGAGGATGATCAGGTTCTCGGTGGTCCGCCGGGCACGCGCGGCGAGGTGGTCGAGCTGGAATAGCGAAGCCAGCTGGGTCGAGTTCTCTTCGCGGCTTTCCATTTCGTCCAAGATCTGCAGCTGCCGGTGCACCAGCACCTGGTTGCGGTGGGCGATGCCGAGGAACACGTTGTGCACACCGCTGCGCGCCTTCGCCTCGCTCGCGGCCGCGTTGACCGCGGTCAGCTGCGCGGTGTTGAAGGCCTCGGCCACCTGGCCGATCTCGTCCCGGCCGTGGTCCAGCTTCGGCAGCTCGGCCTCGATGTCCACCGGATCGCCGCTCTTGAGCCTGCGGACGATGTTCGGCAGCCGGTTGCGCGCCAGGTCGAGCGAGTCGTTGCGCAGCCGCTCGAGGCGCGTCATCAGCGTCCGGTCGACGAGCGAGCGCGACACCCGCACCGCGACGATGATCGCGGCCAGCGAGGCGAGCAGGGCCACGATGCTGCCGATGATCGCGTTGCGCAGCTGCGCGTTCCCGGAGTCGATCGCGGCGGCGGAAACCTGGTCGGCCTGTTCGATGGTGAGCTGGTTCAGACCTTGCGCGACCTGCGCGGTCAGCGCGTGCCAGTCGCCCGCCGATACCGGGACGTTGTTCTGGTCGCCGCTGGTCCACGGGCCGTGTTTGATCAGCGAGTCCTCGGCCGCGTTGAGCCGTTTCCACGCGTCGCTCGTCGAAAGCTGCTGATAGTGCTGGCGCACAGCCGGTTCGAGGAACGGCGAGATCTGCGCCAGCTGCGTGCGGTAGTAGCCGACCAGCTGGGAGAACTGGACGAAGTCGTCCGGCGCGAAGGTGCCGCCGGAGAACGCGGCCGACACCAGCGACGTTTCGCGCGACATCAGGTCGCCCGCGCGGAACAGCGAGGTCGCCGAGATCGCGCCCTGCACCGCGGTCGCGTCGGGGACGATGCGCGCCTGGGTGTCGAACAGCGTCGCCGCCGAGTCGAGGACGCCGTTGTAGTAGGAGTTGACCTGCGCGCGGTTGATGCTGCGGAAGTTGACCTGCGAGCGCAGCACCGGCAGCTGGTCGAGCTGCGCCTTCAGCGCGGTGACCTTGCCGGCGATCTCGTCCGGCGCGCTGGAAATGGTGGCGGCGAAGGCGTCCTGCAGACCCTTCAGCTTGCCGTCGCTGTCCTGCTCCTGTTGCTGCAGCTGCTGCGGGCCGGAACTGGGGCTGTCGAGGTACTGCAGGGCGAGCTGGCGTTCCTGCTGCAGCGACGACAGCGCGGTGAGCGCGGGGATCGAAACGTCACGCACCGAGCCCGCGACGAGCCGCACGTACAAGCCGTTGATGAAGAAGGCCGTCGCCAGCACCGCCCACAGCACGAGCAGGGTGATGCTCGGGATCAGGACCGTCCGGGTCAGCCTCTTCCGGATCGACTTGTCGTACGCCTTGCCGGGATCGTCCTTGTTCTCCACGATGATTCACGAACTCCTGGGTCACCCTCGGCGAGAGTGCGGACACGGCCGGGGAAGCGGACACGCCAGTGGGTGCGAGTGGTCCTCGTCACGGAAATCTCGGATACACCCTTCGTAGGCCCACCGAACGGAACAGCCCCGGTTTCTATCACGAACGGGGGCCTCGTGGTGCCGCTGAACGTGCGGCCGAACGCGCTCTTGACGCCGGTTACCGACGGTAGCGGCGGGTTCCCCCGGCGTTTCCCGAGGCCCTGGCCCTGACTGCGAATTCCGGACCAACGGGCTGGGCTGAATGAGTGATTCAAAAAGTGTCCGGACACTCAGTCGAGGTTCCGTGTGGCGGAACTGTCGGCGAATTGACTTGTCGACAGTTGCTGTCCACAGTGGACTAATGACTGACCCCGCGGCGTCGGGCCGAGGAACGGAAGCAGTTCGATGCCGTCCTGAAGCGCGGCGAGGGTGCGCAGGACTCCGGCGCCGCCGGTGGCGACGTCGGCGGACAGTCGTAGCAGGCGAGTGCCGGGGAAGGCAAGGCCGCCGCGGAACGGGACCGCGTACCAGGAAAGCCGCGTCAGGTGCCGGTCGATCGCGTCCTGCGTGCGCCGGTCCGGCGTGCTGCTGAAGGCCAGTCCGGCGGCGAGTCCGCAGCGGCCGTTCAGCAGTCCGGGATGGAGCGCGAACTCCCCGCGGCACGCGACGCGCAGTGCGGGCAGGCTGCGCGCGGCCTTCGCGTCGAAGCGGTATCGCGCCAGTTGTTCGGTGACGATCAGGATTCCGGCGCTGCCGATTCCCGCCCCGCGGCGCGAACCGCGGTTGCCGTCGCGGACCGGCAGCGAGCCGTCCAGCGCCGGGACGCATTCCTCCAGGTCGCGTTCGAGTGCTTGATCGGCGAACGACAGCCAGGCCGGTTCGCCGGTGCGTTCGTAGAGCCGCAGAAACAGCAGCGCCGGGCCGGACCAGCCGTACAGAAGCCCGGCTCGCGCGCTCGCTCCCGGCGGTTCCGCGGTGTCCAGTGCCTCGGCGAGCCGGATGCCGATGTTCAGTGCCTGCCTGCCGAATTCGTTGTCGCCGCGGGTCGCGGCGAAGTGCAGCCGGGTCAGGCCGACGCCGGCCAGCCCGCTCGCGAGATCGTGGCCGACGGTCTGGTCCACCAGCGCGCGCGAGGCGGCGAGGAGATCGGCCGCGGCCTTCCGGTAGCCGAATTCCTCCAGCACGTATGCGATTCCGTGACTGCCGTCGTAGAAACCCGCGCGGCTGGGCTGTTCTCCCTCGATCGCGTCGAGCAGCCACTGCTCGTGCTCGGGGAACCGGCCGACGCCCGCGACGTGCAGCGAGTGCAGCGCGCCCGCCGCGCCGGTGCCGAAGGTCGCGCCGCCGACGCGGAACTGCTCGATGTCGCCGGGGAACAGGCGATCCCGCCGATCCGGGGTCGCGCACGCGAGCAGGGCTTCGGCGATCTGCTTGCGCACCAGGGTCCAATCGGGGCGGGGTTCGTCGAGTTCGGTGTGCGCGGGCTCGGTGTGCGGCGCGATGCTGTCGGCGTAGCCGACGGGCAGCGAGAACCGGCGTTCGGTGAGCTCAGCCGCCCAGCGGAGGCGTTCCGGCACCAGGTGGTAGAGCGGGGCCAGCGGCAGGAAGAGGCGCAGCCGCAGGGCGGTTTCGTCGCGGTCGAAGCCGGTCAGCGACACCGTGCCGGAGCTGTCGACCAGGATGTTCCGCGGGTTTTCGAGCACGACGCCTCGTTCGGCGGCTTCGGCGACGATCCGGTCGACCTGCGCCACCACGGACAACGCCTGCCTGCGGTAGGCGGCGAGGTCGGCTTCGGGGCAGTCGCGGCGGGTGAGCGGGTAATGCCGGGTGAGCCAGACGTCCAGCGGCAGGCCTTGCCGGTACTCCCGCACCAGGTAGTGCCGCTGTCCCGCCAGGTAGGTGTGGGTCTTCGGGATGCCGGGGATTCCGGCGAGCCGCTCGAAAAGGTCGTGTTTGCGCTCCAGTCGCGCGACCGCGTCGACGCCGTCGCCGTCCAGTCCGGTGTAGGGCCAGGCCTCCTCGACGAGCACCTGCTCGCCACCGCGTTCGGCCAGGTAGACGGCGGTGCCGTGGGCTTGGCGGAGCACCTCGGCGACCCGGTGCGGCGGCATCGGCGCGTCGGTGTACTCCGCGACGCAGTCGGGGATCCGGACCCAGTTCGGCGCGGAGAACTCCGGGCCCCGCGGCGCGGGTTCGAGCGCGCTGCTCGGCCTGCGCAACGCGGGCACGCGAGCGCCGCCGTGCTCGGTCCACAGAGGCGTGAATCCGCCGTAATGCACGTGAATAGGGCATTCTCCACAGCGAAGCGCGCCGTCAATATCCGGTCCGGGCTCGCCGGTGAGGAGTTCGGAAAGATCGTCGAGGATCCGTTCGAGGGCGTTATTGTCGGGAGGATAAATAGTGGCCAGTGCACCGGTTCCGCCGGTCGTCGGATATTCGGCATTGCGGTCGAGGAAAATCGACCGGGAACGCAGATGCCGGTGGTGCAGCCCGGCGGTCCGGCAGTACTCGCGGACGCGGTCCAGTACCCGGTCGGCATTGCCGGGCGCGGCGGAAATCTCCACGGCCCAGCCCTGTTCCGGCAAAACGGCTCCGACGGGGTGGAGGTAATGCCAGTGTCCGTGGTCCTCGGCAGTCCATTGTGGACTGTAGGGCGGGGCGGCCAGGTCGTCGGCGGATATTTCCCGTCGGCGGTCGAAGAACCACGGATCGGCGAGGCAGAATGCCTCGTGCCGGACGTTCATGAAAGTGGATCCTTCCGCGTGTGCGCTTCTCCGGTTCTCCGGCGACGGAAACCATTCCCGCACAGCTTCGCCGTCGCGCCAATCCGCCATTTCAGCGTTCGGCCGACCCGAGCGGGGCGAGGATAAAACCGGCGGTGACGAACCGAGAGTGAGTTGCCGTCGCCCGGTCGAGCGGGATTTCCGTGGCATTCGGGAATTGACGGAATGCCAGCGACCCGTTCCGGTGAACGTGGCCCCGGCCACGCCGTCGGCCCCTCGCCCGTCCGGGGCGGTGAGCCGGGCGGGTACGTTGAGGCCGGCGGGCAGAAGGAGGAACGGGTGATCGTGGGGTTCGCGATAGCGGTCGCTGGATGCGCCGCGCTCGTCGCGCTGTGGAGTTTCGTCCAGGCGGCGCGCAAGAAACTCCCGGACACCCCGCTGCTCGTCGCGCTCGCGGTGATCGAGGTGCTGCTGGTCGCCCAGCTCGTGATCGGGATCGTGCTGCTCGCGAGCGGGCACCACCCGGGCAGCCTCGCGACCTACCTCGCCTACCTGATCGGCTGCCTCGTCGTGCTGCCGGTCGGCGCGGCGTGGGCGCTTGCCGAGCAGAGCCGGTCGAGCACGGTCGTGCTCGGCATCGCCTGCCTGGCCATTCCGGTGATGGTGCTGCGACTGAACGAGGTGTGGAGTGGAGCAAGCGCGTAAGACGGCCACCGGCCCCGGCCGGATCCTGGTCGCGGTGTACGCCATCTTCGCGCTCGCCGCGACGTCGCGGGCGGGCGTCCAGATCGGCACGAAATTCCACGAGGCGCCGCTGGCGTACGTGCTGTCGGCCTTCGCCGCGGTGGTCTACATCCTGGCGACGATCGCGCTCGCGCGCGGCGGCCGGACGTGGTGGCGGATCGCGCTCGCCGCGTGCACCGTCGAACTGCTGGGCGTGCTGACCGTCGGCACCCTGAGCATTTTCGACCGGCAGGCGTTCCCGGACGCCACGGTCTGGTCGGTGTACGGACAGGGGTACCTGTTCATCCCGCTGGTGCTCCCGGTGATCGGCCTGTACTGGCTGCGCCGGACCCGGATCGCCGGCTGAGGAACAGTACGCGGAACTGTCCGTAGCGGCGGCGGCAGCGGAAGAACAGGTGGTCCCCGGCTACTTTCGCCGGTTCTGGTTCCTGGGCGACGCCCTGATGATCGGGGTTCCCCGTCCCCACCGGAACCGCGGCGACGAAGCCGCAGAAACGAGAGACCATGCGTTTGCGCACCTGTTTACTCGTGCTCGCTACCGCGCTTGGCCTGGCCGGATTCGCCGGAGAGGCCGCCGCTGCCAGCGGACCGGCCTCGACCCCGGCGATCATCGGCGGCGGTTACGCCTCCAACGCCCCGTGGGCCGCGCGGCTGTTCGTGAACGGGCAGCAGAACTGCACGGCCACGATCATCGCGCCGCAGTACATCCTCACCGCGAAGCACTGCGTCGCCTCCAGCGGCACCTACACCTTCCGCATCGGCAGCCTCGACCAGAGCAGCGGCGGCACGATGGCCACCGGCGCCGCGATCACGCGCTACCCGGGCGCTGCTGACCTGGCCATCGTCCGGTTGTCCAGCTCGGTGAACGCGACGTACTCGCCGCTCGGCACCTCGACCGACGTCCGCGCCGGGCAGACCGTGCAGGTGTACGGCTGGGGCGCGACGAGCCGCTGCGGTTCGGAGATCAACTGCCAGTCGCGGTACCTGAAGGTGGCCAACGTGCGCGTCACGACGCCGTCGTGCAGCGACTACGAAGGCGGCGTCGCGGTGTGCGCGACGTACGGCGACGGCATCACCGCGGGCGGCGACTCGGGCGGCCCGATGTTCGCGTCCGGACGGCAGGTGGGCGTCGCGTCGACCAGCGACCGGCAGAGCAGCACCGCGTACACCAACATCACGCGGTACCGCAGCTGGATCTCGCAGTTCGCGGGCGTCTGAGTTTTCCGACGTCTGATTTTGTCGGTGGTCCGGCCTAGTGTTGGGAGTGCGCACCGATTCCGTTGCGCGGAGGAGGAGAACATGCCCGACAAGCTGATCCCGGGGCCGGACCACCCGATCACCGTTGAGCCCAACCCCGCGCGGGTGGTGGTCAAGGCAGGCGAGAAGACCATCGCCGACACCACCCGCGCGCAGGTGCTGCGCGAGGCCAGCTATCCGCCGGTGCAGTACATCCCGTTGGAAGATGTCGACTTGGCGATGCTGTCGCCCACTGAGCACCGCACGCACTGCCCGTACAAGGGCGACGCTTCCTACTACAGCCTCGCCGCGGTGCCGGACGGCGAGAACGCGGTGTGGGTGTACGAGGCTCCGTACGACGCGGTGGCTGCGATCAAGGGGCACGTCGCGTTCTATCCGGATCGGGTGGAGATCGAGGAGGTCGGTTGAGGGGTGCTTGGCTTGGCTCGTCGCTGATCCTGGTTCGCTGACCTCGTGCGCTGCTGATGCGGGATTGGCGCTGATCCGGCACGCTCCGCGTGCGAGAGATCCGAGTTCTTCGTCGCTCGCGGCGAGGTGCGGCTCAGCAGTCCGGTGCTGGGCTGCGGTGCGGTGCTGATTGGCGCTTGAGTGCGGCTCGGCGGTTCAGCGGCGTGGTGCTGAGCCGCGGCGCGGTGTTGAGCTGTGGTGTGGTGCGGCTCGGTGGTTCAGTGCGGCGCAGCGGTGCGTGCTGATCATTGGGTCGGCGCGGCGCGGTGCCGCGGTGTGGTGCTGATTGGCGCTTGGGTGCGGCTCGGCGGTTTGGTGCTGAGCTGCGGTGCGGTTCGGTGGTTTGGTGCGGCGCAGCGGTGCGTGCTGGTCATTGGGTCGGCGCGGCACCGCGGTGTGGTGCGGCTCGGCGGTTCAGCGCGGCTCAGCGGTGCGTGCGGTTCAGCGGTCCACTTCGAGCCAGGACGCCTCTCCTGCTTGGTGCAGTGCGTTCCACAGCAGGTTGAGGGGATGGCTGTCCGGGTACGAGGACCGTTCGCCGCGTCGGGCGAACACGCCGACGAGGAGTTCGAGCTTCGGCTCGATGTCGTCGACGAGGCCGATGGTGCGCAATCCGGAGGCGGCGTGCAGGCGGTTTTCGCCTGCGGCTTCGCCGAGTCCTTGGGTGACGAGCATGCAGCCGCGGATCAAGCCCGAGCGGAGCAGTTCGAATCCGTATTGCGCGGAGTCGATCTCGGCGACGATGTCGAGCCGGTTGCGGTAGTCGGAGCCGAACCAGCCGCGCATAAAGTCGTTGATCACGCCGCCGCTGGGCACGACGAGCGGGAGCGTCGGCAATTGGCTGGTGGCGACGGACTCGCCGGGTTTCGGAGTGTCCATATTGGTCACGATGCCGAGTCCGCTGCGCCGCCATTCGAGCACGTCGACGGAGTCGAGCGCGCTGGTCGTGACCACGCTGCCGCACACCAGGTCCACGTCCTTGGCCAGCAACCGGTCGATCAGGTCCTTGGTGCGCACGTGCACCACGTTGAGTTCGATGTCGCGGGCGCGGAACTGCTCGGCCACGAGATCGCCGGCGTGGGCGAGGCTGCCGAGGGTGTAGCGAGTCGCGCCGACGGTGAGCGTTCCGCCGAGTTCGCGGCGGCATTCGTGAATGGTGTCCAGCCATTCGGTGAGCGTGCGGCGCGCTTGCTGAGCGACGGCGCGTCCGGTGTCGGTGAAAAGAACGTCGCGGCCGCGTCCCTGGCGGTGCAACAATGGTTCACCGCACAATTCCGAGAAATTGCGGTTGAGAGTGTCGAGTTGTTTTTGCACACTGGACTGGTCGCGGCCGAGCGTGCGGGCCGCGGCGAGGGCGGTGCCGGTTTCCGCGACCGTGATCAGCGTGCGCAACTGGTCGAACGTCGTGTCGAGCAGGGCAGGCGACGAGCGCAGGAGCCTGCTGAGCACGTTGAACGACGGCGACCGGAACGGGCTGGGTGCGGACATCGGGCAGGGCTCGCCTTCTCATTCTCTTCGCGGACGTCGGAGAGCCTAACGCGGCGTTCCTGATCTCGCGGCCAGTTAAAAAAATCTGTAGATAATATCGGTGAACCAGTGGACGGCGCAAGCAGTCGGCGGGAAACTCCGTGACGCTTGATTCGATTGCTGATCCAAGGAGTTCGACAGAAGTGAGTTCGTACAGTTCCACCGGTGCGCGCCGTTCGCGCACCCTGACCGTCGGCGGAGGGTTGGGGTTGCTCGGCGCGCTCAGCGGACTGCTGTGGGGTGCGATGGTGCTGGTGCAGGGCGAGAGCCTGATCCGCCCGGCCGTGCAGGAATACTTGCAGACCGAAGGCCGCGACCTGGCCTCGAGCGGTCTGCTCACGGTCGACGACCTGACCGGAATCGCCATGCCGTCGTTCACCACCCGCGCGGCGATCTGGCTGGTCATCGGCGTGGTGACCCTGGGGTCGGCCGCGATGGTGCTCGCCGCGCACAACTGGGCCCGAGTGGTGCTGACGGTGTTCGCGGTCTTCGGCATCGGCCTGGGCCTGCGTGACCTGATCGACGTGAACCCGGCTCTGCTGAACGCCTTCGACGCCATCGCGGTCGTGAGCCTGCTGGCGGTGCTCGTCGTGCAGTGGCTGCCCGGGGCCAACCGGGCGGTGCGGGCGCGCAAGAACGCGGTGATCGCACGGAAGGCCGCGGCGTTCGCGGTCTGATGGGTTCTTGACGGTTTTGCGGTCGGCACGTCTGAGGGGTCGTGCCGCCCGGAAAGCCGATCCGCCAAACGCGTCCGGAGGGCGGCTGTGTCGGGGGCAGCCGTAGAGGGCGGCCGTGTTGGGGCGGCGTTTCACAGACCGGCGTTTCCGGCAGATCCGTTTGAGGGGACGGATGCCGGGGAGCGCCGACGTCCTCGAGGGGAGTGCCGTACGAGGGGGAGTTCCGCCTCGCCGCGTGACAGCGGCGAGGCGGGACCGTCAAGGACGTACTGGCGTTCGCGCTCGTCTTCTCAGCACAATTTGTTCAGCCCAGCAGCGCTAAGACAGCGCCCGCTTCCACACTTCGGCGGCGCAGCAGCACAGCTCGCTCGGCTTCACCGCGGCCGGATCTAGCAGGCACTGCAGCGCGATGCCGCGGAGTTGCCCGACGATGGCCACGGCGATCTGCTCGGGATCGACATCGGCGCGGATGGTGCCCTCGGCGATGCCCGCGGTGATCTCCTGGCGCAGGTCGTCGCGGAAGGCGTTGTCGCGTTCGCGGAAGATCGGGGCGAGTTCGCGCGAGGTCATCGATTCCGCCCACAGCACCAGGAACGCCCGGCTCAGTACGTCAGGGTCGCTGAGCCGGGACAGGTAGCCGTCGATGAGTCGCAGCAGCCGGTCCAGGCCGGGTGGCAGGGTGTCCAAGCCGGGGACGAAACCGGTCTGCGTGGTGCGGGCGAGTTGTTCCAGCAGCGCTTGTTTCCCGCCGAAGTGGTGGGTGACCAGGCCGCGGCTGTACCCGGCCCGCTCGCCGACGCGCGCCAAGGTCACGGCGCGTACGCCTTCCTCGACGACCAACTCCGCGGCGGCTTCCAGCAAAGCGGCCGACGCCTGGTCTCGGCGTTCCTGCTGCGTGCGGCGCGGCGTGGTCACGGGAAGAAACTCTACAACATACTTGCCAGCTGACAAGCAAGTATGCGTAGAGTGGGAGCGACGAAGAGGGAGGAAGTCCGATGACCGCAGTGTTTGTCCACGGCAATCCCGAAACCGCCGCGGTGTGGGAGCCCCTGCTTGCCGAACTGGGCGACCGGTCGACCGTGTGCCTGTCTCCGCCCGGATTCGGCGCGCCGTGGCCGGAGGGGTTCGGCGCGACGGCCGTCGAGTACCGCGACTGGCTGATCGCCGAACTGGAGAAGTTCCCCGAACCGGTCGACCTGGTCGGGCACGACTGGGGTGGCGCGCACGTTCTCAACGCCGTCATGGCTCGTCCGGAATTGGTGCGCACCTGGGCCAGTGACACTGCCGGCGCGTTCGACCCGGATTACGTCTGGCACGACCTCGCGCAGGTGTGGCAGAAACCGGGCGTCGGCGAGGAAGCCGTCGCGGCGATGTTCGGGGCACCGGTGGAAGCCCGGGCCGCGCGCCTGGTCAGCGGTGGCATGCACGAGGCGGTGGCGGCCAAGGTCGCCGAGGGGATGAACGACGACATGGCCCGCGCGGTGCTTCCGCTCTACCGGTCCGCGGCGCAGCCCGCGCTCGCGGAGTCCGGCCGGAATCTCGGACGCGCGGCGGAGCGCCCGGGGCTCGTAGTGCTGGCGACCGAGGACCACTACGTCGGGACGGACGAGCAGCGCCGCCGTTCGGCCGAGCGGGCCGGGGCGAAGGTCGCGGTGCTGGAGGGGCTCGGGCACTGGTGGATGACGCAGGACCCGGTCCAGGGCGCGCGGGTACTCACGGAGTTCTGGGACTCGTCCAAATAGGACAGTTCAGGCCCGCGCGACGAGATGGAACACCCGGCTGAGCCGCCGGTACGGATCTCGTCGCGCGGCCTCCAGTTCGACCTCCGCGATCTCGCCGATCCGGCTCTCGTCGACGTCCAGGTCCATCCAGTCGGCGAACAGCCAAACCCCGTACCACGCAAGCGGTTCGGCTCCCTGCCCGACGAGCAGCTGCGACAGTCCCGCGACCGTGTCGGCACGCGTGTCCACCCCGAGGACGCCCCGCTCACCCTGTGCGTCGAACGCCGTCAGCGCGTCGCTCCACCGTCCTTCCAGCGCGGGGAGGACGGCCAGTGTCTCGGCGTTGAGCGCCATCACCGAGACGACCCCGCCCGGTGCCGCGCAGGCGCACAGCGCGTCGATCATCGGCACGGGATCGTCCACATACATCAGCACGCCGTGGCACAGCACCGCGTCGAATTTCTGGCCCGCGACCGCCGTGACGGCGTCCTCGCCGCGGCCGCGCACCAACTGGACGCGCTCGCGAACCTCAGCCGATTCCGAAGCGAGACGCTGCTCCGCCTTCGACAGCATCGCATCGGAAGAATCCAGCAGGACGACGTCGTAACCTAGGCGTGCCAAGGGGAAAGACTGATGCCCGGCCCCGCCGCCGACGTCGAGCACGGTCGCCGGTGGCGGAGGCAGGTGTGCCAGGAGCTGCTGGTGCAGGACGTACGTGCGCACTCGGCCTTTGACGGTCGCGTACGCGCCTTCCACGAACGGACTCGCCAGCGCGGCCCAGGCGTCGGTCTCCATGCCGTTCATAGTGCGCCCGGACCGAGAGTGATGCGCGTCACATAAAGTCCATGTCCAGAACCCGCCCGCGCCTCCGACCACTCCGCGAAAGACCCCGAAACCACGAGGAGCAAGACGATGAAGTTCCTGATCAGCCTGCACATCAACCAGTCCGTCCTCGACGCGCTGACCGAAGAGGAGAAGGAAGCCCTCGGCAACGGCGTCACCGCGTTCATGGAGTCGACGAAGAAGTCCGGCGAACTGATCGCCGCCCAGGCCCTCGCCGACCCGTCGCAGGCCGCGGTCGTGTCGGTCCGCAACGGGCAGCCGGTGGTGACCGACGGGCCGTTTCTCGAGTCCAAGGAGTTCCTCGGCGGCTACTACATGATCGACGTCGAGAGCAAGGAACGCGCGATCGAGCTGGCCGCGCAGGTTCCGGACGCCGCGATCGAAGGGCTCGGCGTCGAGGTGCGCCAGGTGATGTTCTCGGAAGGACAATTGGACGCGTGACCACCCCATCCGTCGAGGACCTGCTGCGCGAACTCGTGCCGCAGGTTCTTGGCGTGCTGGTGCGCCGGTACGGCCAGTTCGAGGGCTGCGAGGACGCTGTGCAGGAGGCGGTCCTCGCGGCTTCTCAGCAATGGCCGGTCGAAGGCGTGCCGGACAATCCGCGCGGCTGGCTGTCGACGGTCGCGTCCCGGCGCTATGTCGACCAGCTGCGCAGCGACCTGGCGCGCCGCGAGCGGGAGCTGGCGAACGCCGCCGAAGCCGCGCCCGAGGTGCCGGACACCGACGACACGCTGCTCCTGCTGTTCATGTGCTGCCATCCGGCGCTGACCCCGGCGTCGCAGACCGCGTTGACCCTGCGTGCGGTCGGCGGTCTGACGACGGCCGAGATCGCCCGCGCGTTCCTGGTACCGGAGGGCACGATGGCTGCCCGGATCAGCCGTGCCAAACAGCGGATCAAGGCGGCGGGCAGTTCGTTCCCGAGCTCGGAGGAACCGGAGCGGCTGAATGTCGTGCTGCAGGTGCTGTACCTGATTTTCAACGAGGGCTACACCGCGTCGTCCGGCTCCGATCTGCATCGCGCTGACCTGGCGTACGAGGCGATCCGGCTGGCCAGGATGGTGCACGACCGGCTGCCGGACGACAGCGAGGTGACCGGTCTGCTCGCGTTGATGCTGCTGACGCACGCGCGCCGGACGGCCCGCACGACACCGTCCGGCGACCTGGTCCCGCTGGCCGATCAAGACCGCACGACGTGGGACCGCGCCATGCTTGACGAGGGCACTGAGCTGGCGAAAGCGTCGCTGGCGGGTTCGGAGCTCGGTCCGTACCAGCTGCAGGCGGCCATCGCCGCGACACACGCCGACGCGGCGACCGCGGACGAGACCAACTGGCGGCAGGTGCACGCGCTTTACCTGATCCTGGAACGGATCGCGCCCAATCCGGTGGTGACGTTGAACCGGGCGATCGCGCTCGCCGAAACCGAGGGCCCGCGCGCCGGGCTCGCCCTCTTGTCCACATTGGACGCTGAGGAGCGGATAGCCCGGCATCACCGGTTGCTGTCGGTGCGGGCGCATTTGCTGGAGAAAGCCGGGGATCTGCCTGGCGCGTACGAGAACTACCGGCTGGCCGCGAAGGCGACGGCGAGTATCGCGGAGAAGCGTTATCTGGAATCCCGGGCCGCCAAGGTACGCGAGTGAATTCTCCGTGCCCGGGCT
Source organism: Amycolatopsis sp. A1MSW2902 (assembly GCF_017312175.1). Taxonomy (NCBI): domain Bacteria; kingdom Bacillati; phylum Actinomycetota; class Actinomycetes; order Pseudonocardiales; family Pseudonocardiaceae; genus Amycolatopsis; species Amycolatopsis sp. A1MSW2902. Next base: position 6,943,724 of record NZ_QJPO01000001.1, on the reverse strand, counting down.
CGCGGGCCGGTCGCGAAGTCGAGTAGGTTGCGCTGCGTGTCCCGGACGTCTGCGAGCGTGCCTGACGAGGTCATGCGCGGCTCGATCGTGGACCGGCTGTTCGCCCGCGCCGGCGACGAACGGCCGTTGTTCACCCACCAAGAGCACACTCGTGGCGTCGAGCACACGCTGTCGTGGGCGGAATTCGCCGCCAAAGTCCGGATCGTGGCCGGGGAATTGCGCCGGGTCGCGGAACCGGGCGAGCGCGTCGCGATCCTCGCCGGACAGGAACTCGCTTATCCGCTGGCGTTTTTCGGCGCGCTCGCCGCCGGAATGGTCGCGGTTCCGTTGATGCTGCCGGGCAATCGCGCGCAGGCCGACCGGCTTTCCGGGGTCCTCGCCGATTCCGGTGCGCGCGTGTGGGCGACGTCGTCGGCGGTCGCGGCGAAGGTGCGCGAGTTCAGCGATCCCGGCGACCTCGTGGTGGTGGACGAGCTGTCCGGACCGGGCGTCGACCCGGTTCGCGTGGATCCGGAGAGCCCCGCCTACCTGCAGTACACGTCGGGGTCGACGCGCGAACCGGCGGGCGCGGTGATCCCGCACCGGGCGATCGTCGCGGCTTGCTGGCAGGCGAGCCAGGCCTACGACTCGGACGAGCAGACGACCTGTGCCGGCTGGATCCCGTTCTTCCACGACATGGGCCTGATCCAGCTGCTGTGCCTGCCCGTTTACGTCGGCGGCCGGTCGGTGTTCATGTCGCCGGCGGAGTTCGTGCACCGGCCGCAGCGGTGGCTGCGCCAGCTCGCGGACTATCCGGCCGTCTTCACCGCGGCCCCGAATTTCGCCTACGACCTCGCCGCCGACGTCGGCGCGGAGGACGACCTCGACCTCTCGGACGTCCGGGTCGCGCTCAACGGAGCCGAACCCGTCCGGCCGCGCACGGTCGAGCGGTTCCACGAGGTGTTCGGCCCGCGCGGGTTCCGCGCCGAGGCGCATCGGCCGTCGTACGGGCTGGCCGAGGCCACGGTCTACGTCGCGAGCGCGGGCGAGGAAGGGCCGCGCGGCGCGGTGCTCGACCGGGAGGCGCTTGCCCAGGGCCGCGCCGTCGAAACGCCGGACGGCCAGCCGGTGATGTCGGTGGGACGGCCGGTCGGGCAGCTCGTCCGGATCGTCCACGACGGACACGAGCAGCCCGAGGGCGAGGTCGGCGAGATCTGGGTGCACGGCCCGAACGTCGCGTCCGGCTACTGGGGCCGCGGCGACGCGGACTCGTTCGGCGGGGTCCTCGACGGGCTCGACGGCTGGCTGCGCACCGGCGACCTGGGCGTGTTCCACCGCGGCGACCTCTACGTCACCGGCCGGCTCAAGGACCTGATCGTCGTCGACGGCCGCAACTTCCACCCGCAGGACCTCGAGGCGGCGGCGGGCGAGGCGCACCCGGCGATCCGGCGCGACCGGGTCGCCGCGTTCGGCGTCGCAGACGACCAGGGCGAGGGCGCGATGGTGGTCGCGGAATGGGTGCGCGGAGCGGAAGCCGAGGTCAAGGACGTGACCCGGGCCGTGCTGCGAGCGGTGTCGAGGGAGCACGATCTCACGCTCCGTGCGGTACACCTGGTCCCTTCTGGCGGACTTCCGCGCACTTCCAGCGGAAAGGTCGCCCGGTCGGCCGCCAAGGCGCGTTACGGTGGCGTCCGTGGGTGATCACTGCGCCGAGGTCACGAAGGTCGTCAGCGACACCTTCCGGCTCGACCCGGCCCTCGTCGTGCCCGACGCTCCGCTCGAGGAGCTCGGCATCGACTCGAAGGGCCGGATCCGGCTTCTCGCCGCGCTGGAGATCTACTACGACGTGTCGATCGATCTGGACGAGCTCGATCGGTTCACCGATGTGGAATCCGTGGCGGACGTGCTCGCGGAGGCCCTGACAGCTTGCCGAGCTGAGGAGAAGCACTGAAATGAGCGGTGGGGGCGGGTACACCGCGACAACCGAAGCGTTGTCGAAGGCGTCGAAGAAGATCGGCGACCTGGCGGAAAAGCTGCTTGACGACAATCCGGACCTCGAAACCTCCGAGCTGACCAAGGAGAAGTTCGGCCGGGTGCACCAAGCGCACGCCGACAAGTACCTCGAGGGAACCAAACAGCTGTGGGGCGCGCTCTCCGGCTACAGCAAGGCGCTCGAATCGTTCGGCACGAACATCAGCACCGCCGGGTCTGCCTACGGCACGAACGAGGACAACCAGTCCGGCGCCATCACCAAGACCGGCAACGGCGTCGACGGGATCCTCTGATGGCGGACGAAAACAAGCCGAAGACGTGGCCGGATGTCAAAAAGCTGCTCGACAACTCGGCGGTGCCGCCGGAGCTGAAGGACGGCCTGCTCCGGGCGTGGGTCCACGAGCATCCGCATCCCGAAGGCGACGAGGGCCAGGACGTCGCGAAGTACATCAAGTCGTACGGACGCACGTTCATCACCGTTCCGAACAACCCGTTCGCGGCTCCTGGCGGTGCCCCGCCGCTCGAGCAGGTCTATGAAGAGGCCCGGCAAAAAGGCCAGCAGAACAGCTACAACCAGGACGAGAAGAAGAAGGAAGTCGACAAGGGCAAGGGCGAGCTCGACAAGAAGGCCCCGCCCGCCCCCGGTGAGGGCAAGGACGCCGGGGCCACCGGCACGAAGACGTCCGACGAGCTCTTCGACCCCGCGGCGGCCGCGCTGAGGGTGTTCGAGACCTTCGGCGGGCTGCTCGAGAAGCTCCCCGACGACTGCAAGGGCAACACGCGCAAGCTCGACCTCGACAAGGACATCCGCGGTCCGTTCGACGAGCAGCGCGGCATCAGCTTCGAGGGTTTCGTCAACGACGCCATCCATTTCAAGCACGGCTCGGAAACCGTGAAGGCGACGCTGACCGATACCGGAACCGAGCTGGGCACCCTCTTCGGAACCTGGACCGGGGCGGGCGCCGACGCGGCGTCGGACCGGTACAACGAGAGCATCCAGAAGAAGGCGGCGAAGCTGGGGGAGGACCTCAGCCACGCCAGCGAAGCGACGCTGCACACCACGAAGACGCTGTTCGACCTGTGCAAGGGCAAGGCCGACCAGGTCATCGCCCTGTACCGCGATCAGGTCGGCAAGGCCGACTACACGATGGCGCAGAAGGTCATCGCGGTCGCCAACGGCGAGCACGGCAGCGTCGACGACCTGGCCCAGATCGCCGGCTGGATGGACTACAACTTCGGCACCAACCTGGTCGACACCCTCAACGACCAGGGCTGCTGCAACGACGACGAGATCCAGAGCCTCGGCAAGGACCTCGCCAAGCAGTGGATCATGAATCAGTTCAACCCCGACATGTGGGACACCATCTACAAGGGGTTCGAGAAGGCTTGCAAGGACGCCAAGGACCTCGTCGACAAGGCCTACGACGCCCTTGACAAGGAAATGGGCAAGATCAAGAACAAGTTCGAGGGCGCCAAGGACGGCGGGGCAGGCGGAGCCGGCGGCCCGGGCGGTCCCGGCGGTGGTGGTCCTGGCGGTGGGGGTCAGGGTCCCGGTGGGGGCGGTCAGGGTCCTGGCGGCGGCAATTACGGCGGTGGCCAGGGCGGGTCCGGCAACTATGGCGGTGGCCAGGGCGGCACCGGCGGGGGAACCGGCGGCGGTCCTGGCGGCGGATCCGGTTCGGACACGCCGCAGGGTGACCACCCCGGTGGTTCCGGAGGCGGTATCGGGGGCGGATCCGGTTCGGGCGGCGGGTCCGGCAGCGGATCGGGCAGTGGTTCCGGCGGGGGCGGCGGGAAGGTCCCCGACCTGGACGTCCCGTCCGATTCGCCGGGCGGCGGCCCCCTCGGCGGCGGCTCGGGCGGAGGCCCCGGCGGCGGGACTGGCGGCGGCGGTCCGGTGGACGGCCCGCCGATCAAGACCGATCCCGGCGGCTCCGGCGGTTCTGGTTCCGGCGGTTCGTCGGGCTCGGGCGGTTCGGGTTCCGGCGGCGGACAGGACCAGCACCAGGCTGAGGAAGAGGCCAAGCAGCGGGCCGAGCAAGAGGCCAAGCAGAAGGCACAGGCGGAGGCCAAGCAAAAGGCCGAGGCCGCGATGGAGTCGCTGAAGAAGGACGCGCAGGGCAGCCACGGCGGCGGCTCCCTCGGCGGACCCGGCGGCGGCGAACCCGGCTCGACCGGCGGTGACGGCAAGGGTCCGGACGACAAGGTTCCCGGCGACGACAAGACCTCCGGCGACAAGGGCGGCGGCGGTTCACCTGGCGGCGGCGGTCCGGTCGACGGCCCGCCGATCAAGACCGACCCGGCCGACGGCGGTCCCGGCGGCGAAGACGGCAAACCCGGCGAGGACAAGAACCACGACGGCAAACCGGACGACGACGGCAAGGGTCACGACGGCAAGCCGGATGAGGACAAGAACCACGACGGCAAGCCCGACGACGACAAGGGCCATGACGGCAAGCCGGGTGAGGACAAGGACCACGACGGCAAGCCGGACGAGGACGGTCGCGATGTCCTGAAGGTCAAGCAGGGCGACAAGACCTTCGAAATGTCCGAGCCGGACCACGACGGCAAGATGGACATCAAGATCGGCGAGGGCTCCGGGAACGTCAAGGACTTCAAGATCGACTGGTCCGACGACAAGTCCGCGCACGACGGCGGCGACGGCCAGCACGACGACGCCCAGGTCCACCACCCCGGTCCGGACGGCAAGATCCATCTCCGCGACGGCGACACGAAGATCACCGCCGAGCGTCCGGACGGGCCGAACGGGCCGACCGTCGTCACGGTCGACGACGGCAAGGGCAACCCGACGACCTACACGCTCGGCGAGGAAGACCAGAAGCAGGGCATCCACGAGGTCGACCACCGCCCGGACGCACCCGGCGACAGCACCGGACGGCACCACGCGGGCGACGGTCCCGGCGACCACAAGGGACCCGACCACAAGGGACCCGACGGCAACGGGCACGGCGGCGCCTCGCCCAGCAGCAGCCACCCCGGGCGTCCGATCGAGGGCGGGCCAGGTCCGGAGATGTCGCACACGGGCGGCCCGTTCGGCGAACATCCGGCGGGAGGCGGCCCCGGTCCGGTGCACCCCGGCGAGCCAGTTCAGCCGCTGCAGCACGGTGTTCCGAGCGGTGCGCCGGGCCATCCGATCGAGGGCGGCCCCGGTCCGGAGATCTCGCACAGCGGCGGTCCGGGCGTGCCCGCCGGCGCACCGAGCGCTCCGCTGCACGGCGGGCCCGTGGTCGGCGTCGACCACACGCCGGTCGCCGGCACCCAAACCGGCGGCGGGTTCTCGCAGCCGGCGGGCGATCACTCCGGTCAGCCGGGTCAGTCCGGCGGCTCGGGAATGCCTGGCATGGGCGCGATGGGCGGCGGACACGGCGGCGGAGGCGGCGGTGGCGAAACCGAGCGGCGCGCGGCGTATCGCGTGGAGGGCGCGGTCTTCGACAACCTCGGGGAGCCCGCCAGCCGGATCACTGGTTCACTCGACGATGACGACGACGCGCCGATCATCCGGACCAGGTAGGAGGCACGCATGAGCGAAACCGCCGCGATGAAGGCCGAACTGGACGCGCTGGTCCGGGAGCAGGCCGATCGCCGGGCCCTGCGCGAGCAGAAGGCCGAGGAGATCAAGGCGCAGTCTCAGGAGTACATGACCAAGCAGGTGCAGGCGGCCGAACGGTACGTCCAGCACCGGCGGGAGATGGGGAAGCGCAAGACCAAGTCCGGGTGGAGCACGGACCGGCCGAGCACCGATCCGCCCTCGGCGTTCGATTCCGACGAGTTCGGCAACGAGCCCGGTTCGGCGTCGCCGTTCGCGGTGACTCCGAATCAGCCCGCGTTGCGCAACGAAGCGCCGCGCCGTCCGACGCGTCGACCGCGTCCGGTGGAAGACGACGAGGACGACGACGCCTTCCTCAACAACCGTTGGCGCGATTGAGGTTCTGATCAGGGAGGGGGCTGTCCGGCCCCCTCCCGGCGGTCAGACCCGGACGAGCATTTTCCCGACGTTCTTCCCGCGCAGCATCCCGATGAACGCGTCCACGATGCTGGAAAACCCTTCTGTCACAGTCTCGTTCACGAGCACCTGCCCGCTGCGGACGTGCGGGATCAGGAATTCCTCGAACTCTTCGCGAGCGTCGAGGTGATCGCGCACCAGAAACCCTTCGATCCGAAGGCTTTTCCCGACCACGTCGAACAGGTTGTGCGGCGCGCTCGGCGGCGTGCGCAGGCTGTTGTACTGCGCGACTGAACCGCACCAGGCCACCCGGCCGCGCTCGCGGAGGACGTCGATCGCCGCGGCCAGGTGATCACCGCCGACGTTGTCGAAGTACACGTCGATTCCGTCCGGAGCCGCTTTCGCGAGCAGATCGGTGACAGGACCGTCGTGGTAGTTGAAGGCGGCGTCGAAACCGAGGTCGCGCGTCAGGTGCTCGACCTTCGCCGCCGATCCGGCGCTGCCCACGATCCGTCCCGCACCGAGCAACCGGGCGATCTGCCCGGCCGCGCTGCCCACCGCGCCGGCGGCCGCGGAGATGAACACGTCGTCACCGGGACGGACCTGTGCGATCCGGGTGAGCCCGACGTACGCGGTGAGCCCGGTCCCGCCGAGAATGCCGAGGTAAGCGCTCAGCGGAACGCCGTCCGCGGGCGTGATCGTCCGGGCGTCGGTGCTGGTGAGGACGGCGTGGGTCGCCCAGCCGTGCCGATGGAACACCGTCGTGCCGACCGGCAGCGTCGGCTCCTTCGACTCGACCACCTCGCCGATCGTGCGACCTTCCAGACCCGCGCCCAGCTCCCAGCCGCCCCATTCCATGAACTCGCGCATATACGGATCGACGGACAGGTAACGGTTTTCGACCAGCACCTGCCCGTCGGCGAGGTCCGGCAGCGGCTGGGTGACGAACTCGAAGTCGGCGGCGCTCGGCGCACCCTCGGGGCGGCGGACCTGGCGGACGGCGGTCAGGGGCACGTGGATCTCCTTAGTCGGCTCTGACCAGCAACTTAAGCGCGCCCAAGCCGCCGCGGCAGACCTCCGGATCGATGGACCGCGCCAATCCATGAATCCCGCTCATGGCCACGGCTAGGCTGGCCGCATGGATGCTGTCGACCTCACTCCGGGCGAGCTGCGCCTGTTGCTCGCGGTGGAGCGCACCGGCAGCTTCACCGCCGCTGCCGCCGAGTTGAGCCTGACGCAGTCCGCGGTCTCGCACGCGGTCCGGACCTGCGAACGCAAGGTCGGCGCCATCCTCTTCGACCGCGGCCGAACCGGTGCCCGCCCCACCGCGGCCGGTGCCCGCGCGCTCGTGCACGCCCGGCTGATCCTGCGCCAACTCGACGTTCTCCGCGCCGAAGCCCGGGGCGCGGCCGCCGGATCCCTCACCGGTCCGCTGCGGATCGCCGCTTTCCGCAGTGCCGCCGCACATCTCCTGCCCGCGGCGCTGGAACGCTTGACCGCCAAGCATTCCGGCTTGCACCCGCAGGTGCTGGTCGTCCCCGAACTGGGCCGCGGCACCGCGGGCGAGGTCGCCGACGGACGCGCGGACGTCGCCATCGCGACCCTCGGCGAGGACGAAACCCCGCCGGCCGGGTTGGTCGCCGGAGAACTGTTCCGGGAACCGTACTTCCTGGTCAACCCGATCGGGCAAGCCGAATCGCGCCGCCTCCCGCTGCTTGACTGGCCGGAAAACTGTTCCTCCTACACCCGGTCCTGGTGGGCGCGGCAGGACTGGCTGCCGTCCGCGAAAATGGAGGTCGCCGACGACGGAGTGGTGCTTTCCATGGTGGCACAAGGGATCGGCATGGCGATCCTGCCGAAACTCACCCTCGCCGCCACCCCGCCGGGAGTCGCCGTCACCCCGATCGCCGACCCGCCCACCCGGCGGATCGGGTACGTCGCCACCTACGCCGGTGCGCAATCCCTTGCGGTGCGCGAATTAGTGCGCGAATTGCGCGCAGTGGCCGAGGCGGAGTTCCTCGGCGCTGCTTGATCCCGGACAAAGACCATCGTCCCCGGGAATTTGACACCCTCCGCGCGACCGAACGGAGGTTGTGCCTCGCCGTGCGGCCGCCAGACTGGAGGCACGCGGGACGTGTTCCCGCCGCGATGACCCGCAGGTGGTCATTGGTCGAGCCCATTCCGGTAAACCGCCTGTTCGCTGCTCGTCGTTCGTTCGCCTCTCCGGCCAGGCGGGACCGAAGGAGGACGGATGAGATTCGACGGAAAGGTGCCCGCTGTCCTGGCGGCTGTCGTGGGAGTGGTGCTGTCGATGGCCGGATCGGCGGCGCTGGCCGCCAAAGTGAGCGCGCCAGCGTGTTCGCCGGGCACGACGGTCACCACCGACGACGGTCCGGTATGCGGGGTCGCGAGTGCGGAGATCAAGTCGTGGCAAGGGATTCGCTACGGCGCGCCGCCGGTCGGCGAGTTGCGCTGGGCACCGCCGCAGCGGCCCGCGCACTGGACTGAACCGTTCGCCGCGACCGCGGAGGGCAACGAATGTCCGCAGCCGCCCGGCACCGGACCTGGTTCGGACAACGAGGATTGTCTCAACCTGACCGTGCGCACGCCGGCCAACGCGGGCCCCGGTCCGTTCCCGGTGATGGTGCAGATCCACGGCGGCGGATTCCTGTTGTGGAAGCCGGCGGACGCGAGCCGTCTCGTGACCGCGGGGCACGTCGTCAGCGTGGAATTCAATTACCGGCTCGGGATTTTCGGCTTCCTCGCGCATGAATCCTTCGGTGCGCACGCCGGGAACTACGGCCTCCAGGACCAGCAAGCCGCGCTCCGCTGGGTGCAACGCAACATCGCGAAGTTCGGCGGAGACCCGCACAACGTCACCATCTACGGCGATTCCGCGGGCGGTTCGAGCGTCTGCGCCCACACCGCTTCGCCGGGCTCGGCGGGGCTGTTCAACCGCGGGATCAGTCAAAGCGGGGAGTACAACTCGCTGCTCGGCGTCGACGCCATCTGGCAAACGCAGGACTGCAAAGCCCAACTGCCCACCGAGAAGCAAGCGCAGCAAAAGGGAGAACGTTTCGCCAAGGCGCTGGGTTGCTCCACCGCCGCCTGCGTGCGCTGCCTGCGCAGGCGGTGCTCAAACAGGCCGACCACGGAAGAAACCCGGACAACGGCACGGTCGCACCGATCGTCGACGGGACAACGCTGCCGATGTCACCCGCCGAAGCTTTCGCCACCGGGCACGTCAATCACGTTGCTTTGATGCACGGCGTCGACCGCGACGAAACCCAACTTCCGTTCGCCGAGACCGCAGCCGATTACGACAAGTTTATTAAGCAGCAGTACGGAAAGCACGCCGACGAGGTCCGCAAGACATATCCGTTGAAACGCTACCCCGCGCCGGCCCCGTTCCTCGCCTACCGGACCGCCGTCGCCGATTCCAACTCGGTCTGCCCCGCACTGCTCAACGACGAACGGCTCTCGCGACACATCCCGCTCTTCGCCTACCAGGTCGATGACACGGATATCCCACCACAATTCTTCGTCGACCCCGCCAAACCGAACGGTGCCTACCACGTCGCCGAATGGCTGCTGATGTTCCCGAACGGCGTCCAGTTGACCCCCAACCAGCAGGTGCTCGCCGACCAGATCCTGACCCAATGGGCAGGGTTCGCGCGCACCGGAAACCCCACTGTGGACGGTGCGCCGCAATGGGATCCGTACACAAAGGACAGCCCGGCGGTGATGGTGCTCAACGCTGCCGGAGACAGCCAGCTCACGATGGAGATCCCGCGACAGCATCACTGCGCGGAGCTCTGGGATCCGTTGACTCCCTTCGTGCACCACCGGTAGGCGCTCTGCAACGGTATTGCCCTCGCCGCAGAAATGACATACGGTTCCGCCACTGACACGCGATTCCGCAGAGGTGGTCGATGACCCAACGCGCACTGGTGCTCGGTTGTGGCGGCACGCTCGGCTTCGCCTGGACCGCCGCTGCCCTCGCCGCGGTCGAAGACCAGCTGGGATGGGACGCGCGCGACGCCGACGTCCTGGTCGGCACGTCGGCGGGCGCGGAGATGGCGGCGTTCCTCGGCTCGGGCATCGGGGTCGGCGAGATCATGGCCGCGCTGCTGGGAGAGCCCGCTGACGACCGCGTCGTACACCATCTCGCGCAGCATCCGGGCAAGCTGCCGCCGTTGCCGACACCGGTTTGGCCTGGCCTCGGACTCGCCGTCGCGGGATTGCGTGGCCGGGTGGACCTGCTGGCCGGGCTGGCCGGAGCGTTGCCGAGGGGACGTGGCGACGCTGGATGGCTGCGCGACCTCGGCACCGCGTTGGCCAATGCCGACGGCTGGGTCGACCATCCGCGGACCTGGCTCGTCGGAGCCGATCTCCGCACGGGGGAGCGGGTCGCGTTCGGGAATTCGCAGCGGACTCAGCTCGGTACCGCGATTGCCGCGTCCTGGGCCATTCCAGGCTGGTTCCCGCCGGTCGCCGTCAACGGCCGCAGGTACGTCGACGGCGGCACCGTTTCGCCGACGTCCGCCGATCTCGTCATTCCGGCCGGGGTCGAGGAGGTCGTGCTCATCCCGCCGATGTCCACCTCCGGCGGCGTGCCTGGCCGCGGCTTCGCCCGCGTCGAACGGCTCGCCCGGCGCGCGATGACCCGGCGCGTCGACGCCGAGGTCAAGCAGCTCCGCGCCGCCGGGATCCGGGTGCTCCGGATCGAACCCGGCCCGGCCGAACTGGACGTCATGGGCCCGAATTTCATGGACCTGCGCCGCCGCGCCGACGTGCTCCGCGCCTGCCGCACCCTGACCCCGCCGCGCGTGCGCGCCGCCATCGAGCAAGGAGCGACCCGATGAGCTACCCCAAAATCGACCTCGACGGCGCGTCGGTCGCGATCACCGGCGGAGGCGCTGGGATCGGCCGCGCGGTCGCCAAGTTGTTCGCGAGCAAGGGCGCGCGCGTCGCGATCGGCGACCTCAACCAGGCGGCCGCCGAGGAGACCGCCGAGCTGGTCGGCGGCACCGCACACCACCTCGACGTCGCCGATCGCGACTCGTTCGCGTCCTTCGTCGCCGCGGCCGAAAAGGCCCACGGACCGTTGCACGTGCTGGTGAACAACGCCGGCCTCATGCCGAACGGCAGATTCCTCGAACTCGCCGACGCCACCGACCGGCTGCAGATCGACGTCAACCTCGGCGGCGTCCTCAACGGGATGAAACTGGTGCTGCCCGGCATGGTCGAACGCGGTTTCGGGCACGTCGTCAACGTCGCCTCGCTGGCGGGCAAGTTCCCGGTCAAGGGACTGGCCGTCTACAACGCGACCAAATTCGCCGTGGTGGGGCTGACGGCCGCGACCCGCTTGGAGTTCGCGGACGCAGGCGTCAGCCTCACCGCGGTGCTGCCCTCGGCGGTCGACACCGCACTCGCCTCCGGCCTCGACATGCGGCCGATTCCGAAGGTGCAGCCGGAAGACGTCGCCAGGGCGGTCGTCGATTCGGTGCACAACCGCCGTGCCGAAATCGCCGTGCCCGGCTACGTCGGCCTGCTCGCCGCGGCCGCGGGCGTCACCCCGGAACCAGTCCTCAACCGCATCCGGCGGCTGGTCCGCGACGACCGCGCGCTGCACGCGGACCACCCAGAACGCACCGCGTACCGGGCGAATCTCGAAGCCCAGCAAGGAACTCGGCAGTAATCAGGCAACCAGACGCAGCCAAGCCTCGGCGAGTGCCGCGTGCCCAGCCGGAGTCGGATGGACGCCGTCCGCGGCCCAATACTCCGGACCGGTCGTCGCGGAAAGCTCGGCGAACATCCCGTCCGCCGCAAGCAAATGCGCGCCGTACTTGCGGGCAAGTTCGCGCACCACCTGGATCTTCGGGTCGAGATCGACGCGCCACTTCTTCCGCTCCGCGACGCCTAGCTGCATGTCGCCGACCTCGATGTCGCCGCTGATCGGCAGCAGGAACGGTTCGATGAGAATCAGCTCGGCACCGGATTCGGCCAGCGGCGCGATCAATCGGTCGTAACCGGCCGCGTAATCCTCGGCGGGAATGATGTAGCCGTCCGGGTCGTACGAATGCCAGCCGACGTCGTTGATGCCGACGAGGATCGACACCACGTCCGGGCGCGCGTCCAGAACGTCGGTCTGCCAACGGGATTCGAGGTCCATCACCTTGTTGTCCGCGATCGCGGAGTTCAGCCAGGTCGCCGGCCGATCCGGACGCCGGAGTCCCCATTCGCCCGCGATCCGCAGCGGGTAACCGAATCCGAGGCCGTCCTCGCTCTCTTTCCGCTGGGAGTCGGTGATCGAATCGCCGGTGAACAGCACGGTGCTTCCTGGGCGGAGAGTGATAGTCATGGCTGCTCCTAGTTTTCGCCGAACCACTGAGTTTTGGCTTGGGTGAACGATTCCTGGGTAAAGTCTCGGTCGCCCGCCCAGGCGACAATGCCGTCCGGACGCACGAGCACGGCACCCAATCGGAAGTCTTCTTTCGCCGGACCGGCCGCGTAACGCAATCGGCCCGCGGCCTCACGCAGACGCTCGTCAGCGCTGAAGTCGAGGACGACACCACGGCCGTCCTGCATCAGATCGCCGAGGCGAATTCCGTTCGCCAGCTGGAAATCCGGGGTGTAACGGCCGATCAGCGGATGCTCGTCGCCGAGGTCGTAACGAAGCGACGCGCCGGACATCTTCCCGTACACGTAGGTCGTTCCGTCACGGGTGCTGAGCAGGTCACGGAGAACGCCTTGCACCGCCTGGCCGTGCGCGTCCGGCCGCATCGCCGCTGCCTGCGCACGAGTCCACTCCAGCACCCAAGCCCCGATCGGATGGCGTTCGCGGGGGTAGCTGTCCAGAAGCGCGTCCGGTGCCTCGCCTCGGATTACCGCGCCGAGCTTCCACCCGAGGTTCACGGCGTCGCTGATGCCGGTGTTGAGTCCCTGGCCGCCCAGCGGAGAGTGGATGTGCGCGGCGTCGCCGGCGAGCAGTACGCGGCCGCGCCGATACGTCGTGGTCTGCATGGCGCGATCGGTGAACGTCGAGACGAGACGGACGCCGGTCAGCGTGACGTCCGTGCCGGACACCCGGCGCAACACGGTCTGAAGATGCTCGAGGCTCGGCTGCTGCGTGCGGTCGAACGCGCCGTGGTCGAAGTCCAGCACGCCGAAGTGGCCCGGTGCGGGCATCTGGACGTACATCCCGTTCGGCGTCAGGTTGAATCCCGGGCTCAGCTTCTCGGGATCGGCGACGTCGACGAGCATGGTGTAGCCGGTGAACTGCGGTTCGGTGCCGACGAACTCGAAACCCGCCAACCCGCGCACGACACTGCGCCCGCCGTCGCAGCCGATCGCCCAGCGCGCCGCGTACTCCTGCTCGCCAGCCCGCACCAGCACGCCGTCTTCGTGCTGCTCAACGCCGGAAACCTCGACCCCGCGCCGGATTTCGACGCCGAACTTGGCCGCCTGCTCGGACAGCACCGCCTCGATCGCGTCGAGGTTGGTCATCATGCCGCCGGGCAGCGAACTGGGCAGCCAGTACGGCAGCGCATCGACGGCTATCTTGGCCGGATCCAGCACCATCCCGGCGAAATGGCCTGCCGAACGCGGCCGCTCCTCGCTGGGCGGGTCGTGGATGTCCGACGCCGCCAGCAGCGGAGGCAGCATCCCGCGGCGGTGGAACGCCTCGATCGACGTGGCCGACAGCCCGCGCAACCCGAGCGGTGCCGTCCGCCAGGGTGAACCCGGCTCGGGCTCCCGTTCGAGCACCAGGACCGAACTGCCCGCGAGTCCAAGCTCGCAGGCCAGGAACAGACCGACCGGCCCGGCACCCACTATTACTGCGTCATGCATGGCAAACCCCCTGTGTTCTCCGTCGCTGCGACCAGCTTGGCGACGGCCGCTCACACGGCCCGCACACGACGCTCACGCAGGGGCACATGGCGCTGACACCGGTGTTCGCGCGAAGATCGTCGAATGGACGGGAGCGCGCGGCTTCGAGTCACGCTGCTCGGGGCGTTCCAGGTGACACGGGGTGCCGAGGCCCTCGCTGTGCCCGGTGCTCGGTTGCAGGGACTGGTCGCGCGGCTGGCACTAGCCGGTGGACGTCCGGTCCAGCAGACCGTCCTGGTCGACGCGATCTGGGGCTCGGATCTGCCCGCCGACCCCGCGCACGCCCTCCAAGCCCTGGTCTCCCGCCTGCGCCGCGCCCTCGGTTCGCCGAGCGACGTCACGCAGGTCGCTGGCGGCTACCGGCTGACCATCGACCCTGCCGACGTGGACGCGCTGCGGTTCGAACAACTCGTCGCCGCGGCTTCGCTGGACGACGCCGCGACGCTGTGGGGCGACCGTCCCGGCGTCGAACCCCCAGCCGTCGCCGCGGTCGATCCCGCCACTGCGACCCGGTTAGCCCGCCTGTCGATCGAAGCCGTCACCGACCTCGCCGAAGCGGAGCTTTCGCAGGGCCGTCCAGACTCAGCAACCGTCCGCCTGACTGCCCTGCTGGCCGAGCACCCCGTCCACGAACGCGCCGCCGCACTGCTCATGGACGCCCTCGCCGCGCAGGGTCGTCAGGCAGAAGCCTTGGCCCAGTACGAACAAATCCGCGAAGCACTGGCAGACGACCTCGGCATCGACCCGGGCACCGCGCTGCGCGAACGCCACCTGAACCTGCTGCGCGCCGAGCCCGTCAAGGAGACCAAACCGGCCGCCTTGCCTGCGCCGCTGACCAGCTTCGTCGGCCGCACCGACGACCTGGCCCGGATCGATGCCCTGCTCGCCACCGGCCGGTTGGTCACCGTGCTCGGTCCCGGCGGCGCCGGAAAGACGCGGCTCGCTCTGGAAGCCGCCCGCCGCCGGGAATACCGCGACGGCAGCTGGCTGATCGACCTCTCCCCGGTCACCGAACCGGCGAAGGTCGCCGCTGCGGTGCTGACCGCGATCGGACTGCGCGGCACCGCACTGTTCGAGGCCTCGGCCAAACCCGTCGGCGACCTGGACGTGCTGGCGGATGAGCTGAGCGGCAAGGAAACCTTGCTGGTGGTGGACAACTGCGAGCACCTGATCGACGCCGTCGCCCACCTCCTTTCCGCATTGCTGCCTCGCTGCGCCGGACTGCGGGTCCTGGCCACCAGCCGCGAGCCGCTGGCGATCGACGGCGAGGCATTGGTCCCGCTCGGCCCGCTCCGCGACACCGCGTCGGTGCGGCTCTTCACCGATCGAGCGGCAGCCGTGCGTCCCGATTTCACCGTCGACGAGCGGAATCTCGACGACGTGCTGCGAATCGTCCGCGGCCTGGACGGCATGCCGCTGGCGCTGGAACTGGCGGCGGCCCGCCTGCGGACGCTTTCGTTGGCAGATCTGGCTTCCGGCCTGTCCGACCGCTTCCGGCTCCTGACCACCGGCAGTCGCACGGCTTTCCCGAGGCACCGAACGCTGCGCGCGGTGATCGCCTGGAGCTGGGACCTGCTCAGCGAAGACGCACGGACGGTCGCGGAACGGATCGCGGTTCTGCCGGGCGGCGTCACACCCGCCTCGGCCGTCGCGGTCTGCGAACTCCCGGTCGAGCAAGCCCAGGAGCTGCTCGCCGACCTAGTCGACCGCTCGCTGCTCCAGCTCGTCCCCGGCCGGTACCGGATGTTGGAGACCATCCGCGAATACGGCCTGGAACGCCTTGCCGAACAAGGGATTCTGCCCGTCGTACGAAATCTGAGCGCGCGATATTTCGCCGAACTGGTTGCCGCTAACGACCCGCTTCTGCGCGGCCCCGGGCAACGCGACGCGCTCCACCTGCTGACCGCCGAATACGACAACGTGCTGGCCGCACTGCGCCACCTCTGCGACACCTCGGACGCCGGGCTCGCTCTCGCGATCGACCTGACCTGGTACTGGCACATGCTGGGCCGACATGCCGACGCGTCGTACTGGCTCGGCCAAGCGACCGCCCAGCCAGGCACGCACCACGACATCGCCGCCGGAGCGCTGCTGCTGGACGCTGGTGCCCCAGCCGACGAGGTGGTCACCCGCCTGCTGAACTACCCGGAGTTGCCGCCCTTCGGCGTACTGACCGCTGCGGGATTAGCCGCCCGCGCGGGAATCGACGCGTCGCCGCTCCTCCAGCGGCTAGCCGACGGCCCGGACCGATGGCTGGCCGGATTGGCCCGGATCACCCGCGCCGAACTGGCCGAAAACGACGGCCATTTAGCCCAGATCGATTCGGACGTCGCCGTCGCGCTGGACTGCTTCACCGAGGAGGGGGACAGCTGGGGAGTTGCGATGTCCCTGCCGATGCGTGCCCTGCTGCGGCAATACGACGGCGACCTGGCCGGTGCGCTGGCCGACCTGACCGAGGCCAAACGGCTGGCCCAGGAGTTCGGGTCGCTCAACCACAGCGACGAGACGTTCATCGACCTGCGCCTGATCGACCTGCACGTCCGGCTGGGCGAAACCGACCAGGTCGCGGCGATGCTCGCGGTGACCAGGGACCGCACGCTGCGCTCGACCATGCCCGAAACCGTCGTGCTGCTCGACGCGCGGGAGGCCAGTTTCCGCCTGCGCACCGGTGATCTGACCCGGGCCCGCGAGCTGATCGAAGCGGCCGAGGCTGGCCTGTCCACCCCGCTCCCGTTCGGCGGCGACCACGGACAGGCGCTGGTCAGCGCGGTACGAGCGGAACTCTGCCTGGAACTCGGCGACGGCCCCGGCGCCGAGGCGGCGCTGGACCGGGCGTACGCGGCCGCGGTCAACAGCAAGGACCAGCCGATCGTGGCCACCGTCGCGGTGACGGTCGCCGGCCTGGCCGAGCTGTACCGCCGGTTCACGGAGGGAGCGGAAATCCTCGGCGCAGCGGCCCGCCTGCGCGGTGCCCACGACCGCACTGACCTGCAGGTACGCACGCTCAGCAGTCGTGGCCGACTGGCCCTCGGCGAGGAACGCTTCGCCGCCGCGTACGAGAGCGGCTGGCAACTGCCCGCACCGGCGGCAGTGACCCGTGCCGATCCGGCTCGCCTGCACCGGAACGGTTCGTTTTCCGGATAGTCCCGGTATTCGGTTCCGCCGCTAGACCATTCCCGGCGAACCCTGCACGGTGGAGACAACCCCAGTTCCTTCCGGAGCGGAAGACCGGAAATCGGGCAGAGATTCAGCGGTGCCTTCGGGAACGATTCCCCGTCGCGGCGTTGGCCACACAGACGACAGGGAGAACCCCGCTGATGTCCGAGACAACCGAACGGTCGCTGCGCCCCGGCGACCTGGCGATCCGTTGCGGGGCCCTGGGCTCCCTAGTGCTGGTGAGAGTGAGCGGCGCACTGGATCTGGCCACCGCCGACGACTTGGCCGACGTACTGAATACGCAGCTGCGGACCGGCCGCGACATCGTGCTCGACTGCACCGGCCTGGATTTCATGGCAGTCATCGGCATGTCGCTGATGCTCGACACCCACCGCGCCGCCACCGCCCGGCACCGAAAACTGATCGTGGTGACCGGCGGCAACCGGGCCGTCCTGCGCCCGCTGCGCGTCACCAGGGTCGACGCCATGCTCCGCCTCGCCGCCACCATCGACGACGCCTGCTCCCAGCTCGGCGGTTTGATCCCCGACCCACGCGGGTAACCGGGGGCCTGCCCCGCGACGAAGCACGTCGGAGGTCCTCGCACGACGCCCGAGGACCCGCCGGGGTCGCTTTGTCGGCGTGGGACGGAGGACGAACCGGCGGATGTCCGCTCCTGGACACTTGGTGTTCGACAGCGACGACTTGGAGCGCACGGAAGAATTCCTCTCCAAGTCCTACGCCCCGATGCGCATCGGCAGCGGAGGCCGCGCCGCGGGCGCCCACATCACCCGGGTCGCCTCGGACAGCGTCAGCGCCGACCAGCTGGACCTGCACTTCGAGATGAGCTACGACGTCAGCCCGCTCGGCCGGATCTGCCTCTGCGACATCGAGACCGGAACCATCGAAGACCACCGGCCGGCCAACTGGTCCGAACCCGCCGACTTCGGCCCCGGAGACCTGTTCTCCTTCGCCCCGCCAGACCGCCCGTACTCCGGCCGGATCTGCCGGGCGCGCTACAGCATCACCATGCTCGACCCAGACGTGCTGGCCCGCGTCGCCGGAGTCGAAAAGCCCGTCGAACTGCTCGACCACAACCCGGTGTCCGCTGCTGGTGCCCAACACCTGCGGGCCGCCATCACCTACGTGCGCGACCAAGTCCTCTCCGCGCCGGACATCGCCGAGCACCCACTGCTGGTCAGCACCGCCACACAGCACCTCGCCGCGGCTGTCCTCGCGGCTTTTCCCACGACCGCACTGGACGAACGCGCCGGCACCTCACTCGACGCCCATCCGGCAGCTTTGCGCCGCGCTGTGACGTTCATCGAGGCGAATCCCGAGCGCGACCTCACGGCCACCGACTTGGCGCAGGCCGCAGGTGTCTCCGCACGGGCGGTGCAGCTGGCTTTCCGACGGCACCTGGATACGACCCCGATGGCTTACCTGCGGCGGGTGCGTCTTGACCATGCACGAGCTGAGCTGAGGGCTGCTACGCCGGGGGAGACGACGGTTACGCAGGTTGCGGCTCGGTGGGGGTATATGCGGCCTAGTGCGTTTACTGCGCATTATCGGGCTGCGTATGGGGAGCTTCCTTCGCAGGCTCTTCACGACGGTGCATGAAGAGGTCTGGCTTACGCGAGCGTCATGGCCGAACTTCAGAGGCCGCAACGCGTTCCAGTTGGCATCGCGGCTGTGCACGCTTCCAGAGCCGTCCCTGTCGTCGTGGTGGCTTGGTTCGGGAGTCCAGACACCGGCATTGCTCCACCTGGAGGTCACCCGGTCAGCCGGTCCCGATGTCGCAGTCGACGGGTTAGCGTGGTGAAAGGATTTCGCATCCGCCCTGGGGGGACTGGGGGAGCGTGCGCTTGACGCACCGGAGGCGACGACGGAGTCCAAGGAGGAAGCTTTGTTTCCCCGTCCTTTCAGTCTTTCGCACGCTGCTGCCGGTGTCCCGGCCGAGCGGCTTGCGCGCCGAACAGTGCTTGCGGGCACTGTCGCAGTCGCCGTGCTGCCCGTCGTCGGGGTGGCACCGACAGCTGCCGCGGCGCCCTTGGCATCGCGCGATTCCGACGAGGAACTGCTTTTGCACATCGCAGGCACAGTCGCGGTGCTCCCGGTCGCCTTTCCCGCTTTCGACGAGCATGGGACGGCGAAGCAGCGGGTCACCCGAAAACGTTTGAATCAGGTGCTTTCGCGCATGAGCGATGACGTTCGCGGCGATCTTGTCGACGGTCTCGCCCAGGTGCGGACGATGTTGTCGGTGCGGGACGACGAAGAAACGGTCGTCCGGGCCTTCGGCCGGGCTTCCGCGAATTCGGCTCAGGTCCACGGATTGCGGGCCGTGGTCTCCACTGCGATCGCGACGATCTCGTCCCGCTTCGAGCCGGGTCAACGGCCAGCGGCGGAGTTGTGGCTGGACTACGCACGCAGGCTCGCCGCGACGCCGGCGCGGGGAAGAGAGGCCGGAGCGAGATGACCTTCTCCCGGCAGGCCCACAATCGACTGCAGCAGGGCCGTGACGACCTGATCCGCGGATTCGCACAGCGACGGGGTTTCAACGGTGCCGCCGTGGCTTACCGCATCCGCAACGGCGAAACAACCGACGAGCCCGTAGTCGTTGCCTTCGTGACAAAAAAACGTTCACCGGCACTCCTCGTGCAAGAGGATCTGCTGCCGAGGCAGGTGAACGTCGACGGCGTGAACCACGGTGTCGACGTAGTCGAAGCCGGTCCCTTCATGCTGGGCGGCACGACGAAGTTCGATCCCAAGGCTCCGGCGACGATCACCGGAAGGTACCGGCCGGTGCGGCAGGGCAGCCAGATCAGCAACATCGCGATGAACGGCTACGGCACCCTCGGCGCGATCGTCCGCGACGTCACGGACGGCTGGCCGAGCATCCTGTCGAACAACCACGTGCTCGTCCTGAACAACTCCAGTACCTCGATCGGACAGGCGATTACCCAGCCATTCACCGGGAAAGCGGCGGACACGGTCGCGAATGTCACGCGGTTCGCGCCTTACACGTTCGGGGTGACCAAGCCGAACACCACCGATGCCGCTCTGGCGCGGCTGTCCGAGGCAGAGGCCAAGCAGGTGACCGACGCGGTCGCGGAAGACCTGATGGAGCCGTACAGCGTTGACCACCCCTGCGTCGGACTGTTCTTCGCGGCCGATCCGACGAACTTCTACGGCGTCTCGGCGAAGATCGACAACACGTTGACCGAGGTCGGCGCTGACCTTCTGACCGCGGAAGCCATTTACGTGCCCGGTCCTCCCGACCTCAACGCCCCAGTGGAGAAGGTCGGCGCGCGGAGCGGGTACGCGTCGTCTCGCATCCACGCGATCAACATGAAATTCCCCGTGTTCATGAACATCAACGGAGGCATGCGGATCGCGTGGTTCACCGATCTCGTCGGCGTTCCCCGGTTCGGCTGGCCAGGTGACTCCGGCTCGACGATCCGGCTCGGCGGCGACGGCGACACCCGGCTGCCGATCGATCTCGGTCTCAGCAAATGCGAGGTGACCAGTGCGGTCGCGTCCATGTACGACCTGCCGCTGGAGAACGACATCCCGCTCGCGGACCGTGTCCGCGACCAGTTCATGGCGTCGAGCACGACGGGCAACTTCCTGACCCAGCTGTTCTACCTGAACAACGGGGTGATCCTGGACCGCACGCAGGGAATCGAAGCGTCGCCGAGCGAGAAGGCGGGCGCGGCGAGCATGTACGACAAGTACCGGAACTTCATCGACTCCGCGCTGGCGAACCCTGATCGACCGGGCCTGGTGGTGACCCGGGAGAACATCGACGACGCCGCGCTGGGGCTGGCTTCGCTGCAAGGCAGGATGACGGCTGAGGAGACGAACGCGACCAACGACCTGTTCACCTCGCTCGTCCGGCAGACCGAGGGAATGAACCATCAACAGCTGGTGGCGTTCATGAATCGCACCGACGTGTTCAACAAGGTCTGGGACACGACGGCGGCGGTGCCGACCATCCGGGCGCTCGGATCGCTCTACGGTGCCGAGCATCGGCCGCGGTGACGAATGTCGAGCGGGCGACGGACTTTCCGGCCTCCGTCCGGCTGAGACTCCTGGAACTGGCCCAAGATTTGCCCAGCACGCTGCGTCCGGCGGTGGTGCCGTTGGTCCAGCGGCCGGGCAAGGGGATTAGGGCCGCACTGGTGGCTGCCGCGGCCGCGGGAAGCGCCGCCCGGCGTTCGGAGCTGGTGAGGCTCGGCGCGATCGTCGAACTGCTTCACCTCGCGTCGCTGGTCCACGACGACGTGGTGGATCGCGCCGCGACCCGGCGTGGCCTGCCGAGCGCACACGAGCGGGTGGGGTCCGACGTCGCGCTCTTGGCAGGTACCGCCTGCGTGGCGCTGGTCGGGCAAGAGGCCGCCGACCTCGGGCCGGTCACCGCGACCGCCGTCGGCAGGTGCACCGCGAGTCTCGCGCTGGGCCAGATGATGGACGTGGAGCGGGCTTACGACACTGAACTCGACGCCCGAGCCTACGTGACGATGGTGGTCAAGAAGACCAGCGAGCTGTTCGTGCTCAGCTGCGTCCTTGGTGCCGGGAGTGGCGACCGCGACAGCTCGTTCGTCACCGCGGTCGCGGCATTCGCCACGGAGATCGGGGTCTGCTTCCAGATCCAGGACGACTGCAAGGACTTCCTCCCCGCCGGTTCGGGGAAACCCGCGGGCACAGACCACAAACTCGGTCTCTACGGGCTGCCGACGCTGCACGCCTT
This sequence comes from Amycolatopsis sp. A1MSW2902, assembly GCF_017312175.1. NCBI lineage: Bacteria > Bacillati > Actinomycetota > Actinomycetes > Pseudonocardiales > Pseudonocardiaceae > Amycolatopsis > Amycolatopsis sp. A1MSW2902. The sequence continues at coordinate 6,921,993 of NZ_QJPO01000001.1, read as the reverse complement.
GCGCGTCCGTCCCGCCGAGCTCAAGCCACTGCTGCTCGCTCCGGAAATCGACGAAACCGCGGTACGGCGGATCCGTGAGCTGGTCGTCGCTTCCGGCGGCTTGGACTACGCGATCGGCGAAGCCCGCCGTCATCGAGAGCTGGCGTTCGAGGCACTCCGCCCGTTCGAGCACGAGGCTGCGGGACAGAGGTTGCGGGAGGTGACCGAAGCGGTATGGACGTTCTCGTGAAGGGAGCTGGCCCGGCTGGCTGCACGGCGGCGCGGCTCCTCGCCGCAGCCGGCTTCGATGTCCTGCTGGTGGAGCAGACCAGAACCGGACCGGATCACCACGTCATGGTCGAACAGTCTGTCGCACCCGTGACTGCCACGGGGGCGAGCCGGCTGCTGCTTTCATTCGGTGGTGAAGTGCCTCGGGAGTTCGGCCGTTCGGGCATGGTCATCTGCTCCTACCGTTCGCTGGTCGGGTCGTTGCGGGAAGCCGCGGTAGCCGCTGGTGCCGTGGTTGCCGCTGCGGTACCGGACGAAAACCGGCCCGCAGTGGTGGTCGACGCGACCGGTGCGGCACCGCACACCGCGCGGCTGGGCCAGGGCTGGACGGTCTCTGGAACCTGGCGGAATTGCGCCGTCGAAGGTGCCGTCGTGACCCACTTGACCCAACCCGATGACGAGAATCCACGGGCAGCCCCGGTCGTCGTCCGAGTGATTCCCGTTCCGGGCACCGCCGGGATGGCGACGGTTTCCGTAACCACCATGTCGTCCGAGCCGCTCGCGGCGGAGCGCATCCGGTCTGTCGTGCGGGCAGCTGACCCACGGATGGCCGCAGCGGTCGCGGCAGGTCCGTCGAGCACCTATCCGGTCAACGCCGGCTTCGCACCGGAGAACGCGATCCGAGCCGGTGCGCTCGTAGTGGGCGAGGCGGCAGGACTGGTCAACCCGTTCACCGGCGACGGTATTTCCTACGCGATTCGCAGTGCTGAGATCGCGGCTGAGTCGGTCGCTCGGCACCGAACCGACCCTTCGCGAATCAGCGGTGCCTACGAAGCCGGGCTACGAGCTTCGTTCGTCGGCTACTTCCACTCCGCCCGGCACGCTGTCCGGCACTATCACCTCGCCTGGCGAATCCTGTCGAGTTCGGCTTCCTCGGAGCACCCGTTCTTCCGTCAGAGCCATCGTGCGGTCCTCTTCGGCGGCGCGATGACGCACGACGCTCTCCGGGCTGGGCGAGGACCGGCCGACCCCGTGCGTTTGTACCTCGCCCCGTTCACCATGGCCTGCAATGAAGTGGCTGTTCGCAGGATCGGCGACGAATGGCCATTGCTCGCGATGCACACGCTCGGCGGCCGCGACGGACTTCACCGGGGCATCCGGCCCTCCGCTTTGTTCGCAGGAACGCTGATGGCGGCAGGCGGCGATCCCGACGTGCGCCAGGCACCGGTGGCCGCTGCGATCGAAATGGCTCTCCTCGGCGCACTCGCGCACAGCGTGCCTGCCGGGGAGGGAAGCGCGCCGAGCCGCGGTGTGGACTGGCGTTATGCCTCCTCGGTGATGGCTGCGGACTACCTGTTGGCGACAGCGACCGATGTCCTGACTACTGCGCGACCAGACCTTGCCGCGGCTTTCGCGGCCTGGCTGACCTCGCTCGTCGCGCTTCGGGCGGAACACAAGGCGGAGGCGCTGTTCGAGAACTTCTTCGAATTTCCGGCTCGCCTCGGCGCTTATGCGGCGGGTTCGGATGACGCGAGGGTTGACGTATTGCGGCAGTTCGGACGCACTTGCGGCAGGCTTTTCCTTCTTGCTGAAGATCGCGCCTTGCTGATGGGTCGTCGAGGACGGCTCGACACGACGCTGACCGGCGCGTTAACCGCGCGCCTCACCGGGTTGCCGGTCCGGTTCGGGCAGTTGAGCGAGAATGAGATGCGGGCCCGGAGAAACGTTTTGGCGGAAAAGCTCGATGAGGCCATCGCGGGGGAACTCCGCGCGGCCGACAAGTCGGTCGCGAACGCAGTGCCCGCGCGATGCGAGCGGGTGCTGCGCTATTTCGCGCATTCGCTTGCCAATCCGGTTCCAGGTTTGGACGAGGAGGTGGCGCGGTGAACCGGCTGGGGCCGATCTTGCTGGCCGTGCTGCTGCTGGCGGGCGGATGCGTCGACCTGCCTGGCGAAGCGGGTCCGCCACCGGCGTCACGACTGCTCGCGGGCACGTTCCAGCTGGCCCGTGATCCGGAGAGCCCGGCCGCGGTCTGGACGCGCCAGAACGCCGGCGGCAAGTCGCCCGCCTTCGAACCGATCGAGCGCGACGTCGCCTACATCCCGGTCGCGCATCGGTTCACGGCGGCGGACGAGAACCTGAGCCAGCACGTCCACGACTTCGTGACCCAGGCAGCGACACAGCGTTGGATGCCGATGCTCGTCGCGGCGTTCACCGAATCCGGTGCCTGTCCCGCCGAGCGTTCACCCGCCGTCAGCGATCTCGCGCACGGCCTCGGCGACAGCAAAGCGATCGTGGTCCTCGAGCCCCGCCTGCTGGGCGGAAAATGCGCGGACACCACGGCGGTCACCCGCTACCTGAACGCGTCGGTGCGCCAGCTCCGCGCTGAGTCGCTCAACGCGTTCGTGTTCTTGGATGTGTCGGCCGGTGGAACGGTCGAGGAACAGCGTGCCCGGCTGATTTCCGCCGGGGTAGCACAGGCCGCAGGCGTCACCTTCGGCGTCGGCGGCTACACACCGGCCGCGCAGCTGGCCGGGCCTGCTCGGAAACTCCACGACGCACTTGCCGCCGCTACCGGCCGGAGCGACTATTTCCTGCTGGCAGACAGCTCCCGCAACGCTGCCGCCGTCACCGGAACCTGCAATCCCGCCGGTGCCAGGCTCGGGCCGGCCTCGGTGCTGTCCGATCAGCCGGGCGCGCTTCAGCAAGCCTGGCTCACCGTCCCGGGGGTCTCCGACGGACCCTGCGGAGCCGCGCCTGCCTCGCAGGCCGGTGAATTCGTCCCGGACCTGGCCCGCCAGATGACCGGGTAGTCCACCCACACCACGAATTGGGGGAGACGATCATGAAACGCACCGCGAAGAGATCGCTGCTGGCCGGAATGGTCACAGCCGGACTGCTGTGTTCCACGCTGGCGACGACCAGCGCAACCGCTCAAGGTTCCCCGCACAAGACCACCGTGCCTGCCATCGGGCCGGCACTCGCGACGATGTTGCACCAACAGAACGCCGCCTCTGCGAAGAGCCGCGAGGCGATCACCTCGTCAGCCAACGATCTGACGGGCGACGGCATCGACGACGTCATCGCGAGAGACCGCGCCACCACCCGGCTGGACGTCTTCGCGGGGAGTGGCAGCCTCAACGGTGCGGCCACCCTCACCGGCCCCACCCAGATCAGGGCATCGACTCCGGACCGGGTGTGGTTCGGCCAAGGCGACCTCAACGGAGACGGGCGCAACGACGTCGCGAGCATCGACAGCTCCGGGGTGATGTACGCCGCGTACAACCAGGGCACCGTTGGCGGGGTGCCCCAGCTGAGCGCCGACGCGTCGTTCATCTCCGGCTTCACGCCGAGCTCGCCGATCTGCCTTGCGGACTTCGTCGGCAGCGACCCCAAAAACCCGCTCGAGCCGGACGGCCGTGCCGACATCGTCATCAAGAATGCCAGCACGAAGGCGATCGACCTCTACGTCAACGACGGGATGGTCAACGGCAAGCCGTCCTACAGCTACCGCGGTCAGCTGCTCACCGCGGCGGACTACGTGACCGGCATCCAGCTGGCCGACCTGACCGGCGACTACTTCAAGGACATCCTCATCACGATGTCGGACGGAACCCTGTGGATGCTCGACCTTTTCGCCGACGTCGACTCCAGCGGAAAGCCCGTCGCCAAATGGTTCAAGATCATCGGATCGGGGATGAACACGGCCGACCACATCCTGTTCCCCGACTTCAATCACGACGACTACCCCGACTTCGCCGCCCGGCTGACCGCGTCGGGAGAGTTCCGGGGTGTTCTCCACTCCGGAGTGTGGAACCCGGCGAAGCCCGAAACGGTGTTCAACGCCGCCACCGGCCAGCTGATCAAATCCGGCTGGTCGAACTACGACTGGGTGTTCTGACGCGCCGCTGTGGTGTGCCCAGCCGGGTGCACCACAGCGGTCTCTGCGGGGAGGCGAGCGCAGCGCCACGGTTCACCGGGCGAGGTTATTGAGTGGGCCGCCTGGGGCTCGAACCAGGTCAGCGACTAGGTCTCGTCATCTGTATATACAACCTTCACCCTGCATGAACGTCCGCGCGAAACGATTATGGTTGGTCGCTGGTTCTCGTCGTTTCCAGGGGAAAACCGGGGAGATGATCATGTCCTCTTCGCGGCTCTCGCTGCCAGCTCGCGCGTACCTACTCTACCGCCCACAGCTCCCCGCCATCCCGATACGAAGCCAGCACGCGGCCGGTGACGTCGGGTCAAGGCACGCTTCCCAGCCTTGACGCGGCGTCACCTGCCGTTGTCACGATCAAGCTTCGGGATGGCGCTTACCGCCGACTGGGCGTAACACGGTGGTGCCTGACGGCGACCCGAGTTGTACGACTCATCGGCGAGGGAGGGCTCGACGTTGGCTGAATGGCTCAGATGCGCCGTCGGCGGGCGGCGCTGCGCAGCTGCACCTAAGGCGGCCGTGCCGGGCACGGGGACGGCCGCCAACGGGAGCGGCTACGCCAGGCGCCCGGCGCGGCGCCCGGCGGCGCCCTCTTGATCCCATAGAGCCAAATTCGGCAACCAACGAATGACAGAACCTGCCAGGGAAATTCTCATTTCGGTCGAGCCCTCAGCTTGAAAGCGGTAAAATGTCGGAAATAGATAGTAAGGTACAGTATGGTGATTCACGTGATGAAGTGTATCGCGTTGCAATGGCAGCAGATCTTCCATGCGAGGTCGGAGACTGGGACGAACGCGAGACAGTAGACCCGGACGACTTGTACCTAAGCGTCGGATTCCCAAATGGACGACGCAAGAGGAATGTCTATATCAGCAGCGAAGACGCTGATATATTACGTTTCCACAACTTTCCACTTTGGACGTTTGTCGAAGACTATAATGCGGTTCTTTACCGGGAGAAGGGTCAGATAGAGGCCCTGCTTGCCCCCTCAACAGGGTCTGTCACTTTTATGATACGTAGGATAATGGGCCTTCCTGGGGTTGAGATTCTTGACCCAAATGGCAATCCGGTCAACATCGACGAGATCGATGACAGTGAAGCTTCGCTGAAGCGCGCCGCGGTTGAGCTATACAACGGGAAAGATGTATTACTGACAACTCCGTGGCGCCTCGTTCTCCAAGATGCTTCCGCTGCGGTTAGCCTTGAGATTTCACCAAACAGTCCTGAGTTAATTTCATTGGTTGGCGGTTTCGACTCGCCGGTCAACTCCGTACTTCGACCTAGCTTAAAGGTCAACATAGACGGAATTCAGCAGCACGATTCCGCAAAGAAAGCCCTGGAGGACTACACTTCGTCACTCTTTTTTGAACTGGATGTAAAATTCGAGCTTGCCCTCAGTCTCGGCCGCAGACGTTCATTTCCAAGGCGAGTCAGGAGGAAGGTTGCCAACGGAGCCGTCCAACTGCGCCCCCAACTTCCCAAGAGGAAGTATGCCCAGGAGGCCGTTACGCTGTACTGCTATGGACGTACAGCGTTGAACACGCCATTGCTTCAATATCTGGCATACTACCAAGCTATCGAATTTTTCTTTCCATCTTTTTACGGTGCCGAAGTTATATCGAAGATAAAAAACGAACTTCGTGATCCGAGATTTGATATCGAAGATGATAATCAACTGCAGCGAATCGTTTCGATCGCGTCCTCGTCAGGAAGGGGTTCAGCTAGCGAGAAAGATCAGCTTCTCGCCACCTTGCGCGGCTCGCTCGACGACAGTCACGTACGCGAATATATCAAAAGTGCGGACGGCATGGAGGAATTTCTAAATCAGCAGGGGCAGATCAGGGGGGTTCCTTCTGTTTCTCTTTCGCCGAGTGCTCAAGTCTTGGCGCAGGTCGCTGATCGAGTCTACAGAATCCGATGTCGGATCGTGCACTCGAAGATCGACGGCGGCCCGACGTCGTCAGATGTCCTACTTCCGTACAGTGAAGAAGCAAACAAGCTGACTTACGACTTATCGCTTATCCATTATTTGTGCCAAAGAGTGATAGCCTGCGGAAGTAGGGGCTCTCTTTGGCATGCATAACTGCCTGAACAACAGACATTATCGGATTTCCATGGCATATAGAAGCTCGTAGCGATCAGCTGAAAATAGCATGTCCGCCGTTTCAACCGTCAGGCCGTCTTCTGTGCCGAAGTGGTCAGCAACGCGGAAAGTATGCGTGATCTGCACGACCGGCCAGTTCGCGCGAATGTCGAGAAGCTTGGCTTCTGGGTTCCTCGGCCTCGCCGGTATGTACTTCACCTGGCGTAGTTCCAAGCAGGGCCGCGACCATGCCGAACGGCTCACTGGGCAGCGGGCGGATCATGAGAGACAGTTAGCTGAGGAAGCGCGGGAACAAGAACGCCTTGCCGACGCCTACGCCAAACTGCGCATCATGACTGAGCGCATCGGAGCATGGGCACAGATGATCAAGCCAATGATGGACACCGATCCACCTCGGCCCGTTTCTGAACCTCCAGGACTCGACACTCAGACTGAAGTCGAAGCGGTCATAAGTGCTTTCGGGCCAGAAGGCGTCATAGTAGGATTAATAGATCTTGAGCGAGACGCTGCGACAAATGGTCACAGCGCGAACGTGGATTTCGGTCAGCCCTACAGGAAGCTGCTTGACCTCCGGCCCGCCGAACGTGACGCCCGCCAAGAGCTTGCCGACCAGGTAGCTGCGAAACTCGGCCACCGAACACCCATAGTCCAGCCCAAGCCCTCACCTCCCCACGCCGACCCAAGCACCAAGCGACCCACGCCACAACCTACAAGGCGCTCCGGCCTTCGCCGTCAGAGAGCCGAGATAAACCAGTCGGGCGAAAGCCGGGGGTAACCCGGGGAACCGATCTTGACCGGCGGTGACCGACAGGCCGCTGACCTGGAAGTTTGAGTGGGCCGCCTGGGGCTCGAACCCAGAACCTACGGATTAAAAGTCCGCAGCTCTACCAATTGAGCTAACGGCCCGCGCGCTCAGTCTAGCGGGCAGCGCCCGGCCCCTCACCGGGGTGGGTACCCACCCCTAACCTCACCGCCGCGAGCGGAGTCGAGACACGAACCGCACGAGGTCTGCGGCGTAAGCCTCCGGCTGGTCCATCGCGATGAAGTGATGCCCAGCCGGATTGTCATCAGGCCAGTGGACGATCTCCGACTCCCTCGAGGCCAGCCGGCGGATCCCCGGCACTCCGCTGTACACCCCGGTCGGCGCGTCCTTCTGGCCCCGCGGCCAGGCGAACCCGGTGCTCGAGTAGTACGACCACGACGAAGTCCCGAAGGTCTCCGTGAACCAGTACACGCTCAGGTTCGTCAGGAACCCGTCCAGCATCTCGTCCAGTGCCCGGCCGCCGCCACCGAACTCGTGGAACTTCTGCGCCATCCACGCCAAAGCACCCACGGGGGAGTCGTTCCAGCCGTAAGCGAACGTCTGCGGTGCGGCGCGCAGCAGGGCGTGGTGGTCGACGCCGTTCATCCAGTCCTGCGACATCATTTCGGTGAACGCCGCGCGCTCCGAAGAGTCCAGGTCTGGTAGGTCGGCTTCGGTGGGAATCCCCAGGCCAGCGGTGATGTAGACGCCCAGCACCGGACCGACCCGGGCGACTTCGGGGGCTACGTAGGCACCGTAATCGCCGCCTTGGACGACGTAGTCGCGGTAGCCCAGGCGGCGCATCAACTCGGCCCATGCGCGGGCCACGCGAGTGGCGTCCCAGCCTGGGCCGGGAGCGGACGAGAAGCCGTAGCCGGGCAGGGACGGGACCACGACGTGGAAGTCCGAAAGGTGCTCGATCAGGTCCGCGAACTCGACGAAGGAGTTCGGCCAGCCGTGCGTCAGCAGTAGCGGCGTGGCGGACGGTGCGGCCGACGGGACGTGCAGGAAGTGCAGGTCGACACCGTCGATCTCCGTGTGGAACTGCGGGAATTCGTTCAACCGGGCCTCGTGGGCGCGCCAGTCGTAGCCGGTGGCCCAGTAGGACGCGACCTCGCGCAGCCAGTCGACCGGGGCGCCGCGGTCCCAGCCCTCGCCGGGCAGCGGGGACGGCCAGCGGGTTTGGGTGAGCCGGGCGCGCAGGTCGGCGAGGGCGGCGTCGGAGATGTCGATGCGGAACGGGCGAATGGTCATGAGAAGGACGTTAGAGAGCATGTAGGGCAGGTATGGTCCTAGATCATGAGCGCGGCGCGGTTGTTGCAGTTGCTGTCCCTGTTGCAGGTGCCGAGGCAGTGGCCGGGCAGCGAGCTCGCGGAGCGGCTGGGCGTCGAGGGGCGCACGGTTCGCCGGGACATCGAGCGGCTGCGGGAGCTCGGGTATCCGGTCGAGGCGACGATGGGGGCGGAGGGCGGATATCGCCTGGTCGCGGGCAGTGCGATGCCGCCGTTGCTGCTGGACGACGAGGAAGCGGTCGCGATCGCGGTCGGGTTGCGGATGGCGTCGGGACATGCGGTGACGGGGATCGACGAGGCGTCGGTGCGGGCGCTCACGAAGCTGGAGCGGGTCTTGCCGTCTCGATTAAGGCGCAGGGTGAGTGTGCTGAGCAAGGCGACGGTGCCGTTGCCGCTGAACGACGGGCCGCGGGTGGATCCGGAAGCACTCACGGTCCTGGCCACGGCGATCGCCAACCGCGAGCGGCTGCGGTTCGGCTATCTCGCCAACGACGGCAAGGCGACGAAAAGGCTGGTCGATCCGCATCATCTGGTGTCGTCCGGCCGGCGCTGGTACCTCCTGGCGTTCGACAGTGACCGCGACGACTGGCGGGTCTTCCGCGTCGACCGCATCGAAAAACTGCAGGCCATCGGGACCCGGTTCACTGCGAGAGACCTGCCTGCCAAGGACCCGGCGGAGTACGTGACCAAGAAGCTGCACACCTCCCGCCCGACGCATCGCGCGGTGGTCACCGTGCACGCGCCGGCCGACGAAGTGGTGCGGATTTGGGGCGCGGCAAGCGAAGTGACCGCAGTGGACGATCGCACGTGTCGCGTCGTCAGCCCGGCCGACACCCTGGAGTGGCTGGCGTTCCGGCTGACCAGCCTCGGTCGCGAGTTTCAGGTGCACGAACCGCCGGAGCTGGCGGAGCACCTGCGCGAACTCGGCGGCCGGGCGTTGCGTGCGGTCAGTCCGGGGTGATCAAGCCAGTTCCGCCAACGATTCCCGGAGCTTCCCGGTCACCTCGACCGGCCGGCGGGACTCGCGGTCCACGAACACGTGCACGAAATACCCTTCCGCCACCAAGGTTTCCGACGCCGTGTACATCCCGATCTCGTACCGCACGCTCGACCGCCCGAGGTGCGCCACCCGCAGTCCGATCCGCAGCGTGTCCGGGAACGAAACCGAGGCGTGGTAAGCACACCGCGATTCCACGCACAGCCCGATCACCGGCCCGGACTCGATGTCGAGGCCGCCGCGTTCGATCAGCCAGGTGTTGATGACGGTGTCCATCAACGAGTAGTGCACGACGTTGTTCACATGGCCGTAGACGTCGTTGTCCTTCCAGCGCAACGGAACCGTCTGCCAATGCGGATAGTTCACCACAGCTGCACCGAATCCCGGAGAATCCCCGCCAGGTCCTTTTCGGACGGTGTGCGCGGCGCGGTGGTCAGCAACCGTTGCTGTTTCAAGGTTCCCTCCACCAGAGAGTCCACATCGGACTCGGTATAGCCGACCGCGCCGATTCCGGCGGGCAGGCCGATCTCGCGCATCAGCATGGTCAGCACCGCGGGCAGGTGGTCGGCGAAGTCGCCGGACCATTCGAAATCCGGGGCCAGCAGCCGGGCGACGCGCTGGTGCCGCTCCGGGTTCGCTTCGAAGGTGAACCGGAACGCGGCGGGCGCGGTGAGCGAGACGGCCATGCCGTGCGGCACCATCGCTTCCTCGCCGGGATAGCCGTCGGGGTGGAAATCCCGGACCTGCCCGGCGATCGGATACGCGTTGGCGTGCGGGATGTGCACGCCGGCGTTGCCGAAGCCCAGTCCGGCGAACGTCGCGGCCAGCGCCATCGCCTCGCGCGCGGCCATGTCGTCGCCGTCGCGCACCGCGGCGGGCAGCGCCCACGACAGCAGCTCCAGCGACTTCTCCGCGAACATGTCCGCCAGCGGATTCGACCCGCAGTAGGGCACCCGCTCCTCAGGCCGCTTCCGGCCGAACTCGGTGTAGGGCTTGGCGGTGTAGCTCTCCGCGGCGTGGCAGAGGATGTCCATCCCGCTCGCCGCGGTGACCCCGGCCGGCTGGCTGACCGTGAGCCGCGGGTCCACGACCGCGAGCGTCGGGCGCAGCCGCAGGTGGCTGATCCCGCTCTTCACCCGCAGCGACAGCACGTCCAGCACGCACACCGTGGTGCTTTCCGATCCGGTTCCGGTCGTCGTCGGCACCGCGACCAGCGGCTTCAGCGGGTTCGCCGGCGCGCGGCCGCCGCCGACCGGCGCGTTGACGTAGTCCATCAGCTCGCCGTCGTTGCTGGTCAGCAGGTTGGCGGCCTTCGCGGTGTCGATGCTGGACCCGCCGCCGACCGCCACGAACGCGTCGTACGGGCCGGTGCCGCGAGCGAAGTCCACCGCCTTCTGCATGCTGACGTCGGTGGGCTCGACGTGCACGCCGTCGAAGGTTTCGGCCGCGATCCCGTAGCCGCGGATGCCCTCGGCGATCCGCTCCGGCCAGCCGGTCGCCGCGACGACCGGGTCGGTCACCACCAGGACGCGCCTGGCGCCGAACTGGGCAAGATCGTATCCGATCTCGTCGCTGGAGCCGGTTCCGTATTTGAGCGCCGGAGCCCCATAAGTGAAAACAGTCTCATGTTCGGCGGATGTCACGACGGCGTCCTCCCAACTGGTGGGCAGCCCGATCCGGCAATTGGCACAATCCCGCGGCGAGTTGTTCAAGATCACTTGACGCCGGTTCACGGTGCCGCCCTAAGCTCTCCTCATTAGATACCAAGTGGGAACCACCGTCGCGCAAACGGCCGTACGCGTCTTGAACGAGGCCCGGGTCCGCCGGGTGTACGCGGTCGTCGGCGAGTCGTTCCTGGAATTGCTCGACGCGCTGCGCCGCGAGCGCGACGTCACGCTCGTTTCGGCCCGCCACGATTCGGGCGCGGCCTTCATGGCCGAGGCCGAGGGCAAGCTCACCGAACGCCCCGCCGTGCTGCTCGCGAGCCGCGGTCCCAGCGCCGCCGCGCTGGTCATGGGCGTGCAGACGGCGTATCAGGACGAGACGCCGATGGTGGTGCTGCTCGAAACCCCCGCGCTCGACCCGGTGCTCACCGGCGAGGTGCCGACGTCCGATTCGACCGGGATGTTCGAATCGATCGCCAAATGGTGCGTCCGCGCGGACGATCCCGACGACGTGCCGCATCTGCTCGCCGAAGGTCTCGCGCGGTGCCGCGAAGGACGGCCGGGCCCGGTCGTGATCGGCGTGCCGAGCGACGCGTGGGGCGTCCCGTACGACTCGGCCAAACCGGTGGCGAAGGTGCGCCCGCCGGCCACCGGAACGCTGGGCCGTTCGGCGGAAGCGGTAGCCGGGCTGGTGGACGAAGCGCGTTACCCGGTGGTCATCGTCGGCGGGCGGGCACGGTCGGCGCGGGACGAGCTGATCGCGGTGGCCGACGAGCTGGCGCTGCCGGTATACAACGCTTTCCGCCGCCAGGACGCGTTCCCAGAGAACCACGCGCGCTACGCCGGGCACCTCGGCCTCGGCATCCCCGCGCGCCAGCTCGACGCGCTCGAACGAGCCGACCTCGTGCTCGCGCTCGGCACGCAGCTCGACGAAGTCACGACGCAGGGCTTCCGCTATCCGACTCCGCAGCAGACGCTTGTCCTTGTCGGCACTGGCATCGACGAGCAGCGCCGTCGCGGCCTGACGTTCCGTGTGGACACTGAGGTCGAGCCGTTCCTGAAGGAGCTGCGCGCGATCGCTTCGCCGCGTACGCGCAGAGCGTCGGCCGCGAACGCTGCCGTACACACCTTCATGACACCGCCGAACACAAGCAACAACACGCGTGTACATCCGGTCGACGTCGTGCGCGCGCTGCGAAAGCTCGCGCCCGAGGACACCATCGTCACCAGCGACGCCGGCAACTTCGCGCAGTTCATGCACCGCTACTGGTGCTTCACCGCTCCGCGCAGTCAGCTCGGTCCGAGCAACGCGGCGATGGGGTACGCGGTGCCTGCGGCCGTAGCGGCCAAGCTCGCCGAACCGCGACGCGCTGTGGTCGCGATGGTCGGCGACGCGGGCACGCTCATGACAGGGCAAGAGATCGAGACCGCTGTGCGGTACCGCGCGCCAGTGATGGTGGTCGTGTTCCAGAACGGCTTGCACGGTCCACTCGCGATGCATCAGGCGCGTACGCACGGACGGCTGTCCGGAGTGACCATCCCGCTGACAGACTTCGCGTCGTGGGCGCGCGGGCTCGGCGCGGCCGGGTACACGGTGGACGATCGCGAGCGGCTCGAACCGATCATCGCGAGCGCGCTCGTCCGGCAGCGGCCGTGCGTCATCGACGTCCGGACGGACCCGGACGTCGTGACCCCCGACGTGCGGCTGAGCACGCTTCTCGGAGCCCCGCGTCCTTCCGGGACCTGAAATCTTCCTGAGAACACAGGGAAACGCCGGGAATGTTCGGTAGCTGGCGGGGGTTGGCTCAGGTAACCTGACTTCTGTTCCCGGGGTTCGGCATCCGGACCCGGTTCGCCCCGCGAGGTTCGCTGGCGTTCGGTTGGGGAAATTCCCGGGTGGACACGTTCCCCGGCTCGGTTCGCGGCCATTCGGCGCGTTTCAGGGGTGGGGACAACCGGTTTCGGCCGGATTTTGTCGGTGCCGGATGGCACCATCGCGGTCATCGCCCCGCTTGCCGCGGGGAAGGAACGAGGGGAGTTCGTCATGGCCGACGAAAAGGACGGGAAATCCCGTACCGCCGCGGCGACGGCTCGCGGCCGGGCCCGGTCCGCGCGGGCCGGTGCGCTGGTGTCGGTAGTGCGCGAGGAGCCGGAACAGGGCCAGGCCGTCGAGGTGCCTGCCCAGACCCGGTCCGGGGTGGTTCCGGTGCTGTTCAGCGCCAGTGCGGAAGCCCACGACGTAGCCGTGGTCGCGCCTGATCAGGGCGCTGACTGGCGCTCGCCGTTCGGTGCGCCGCTCCGCCACGCCAGCGGGGAGTGACCCGGCTTCGCGAACTGGGGTGAGTCGGCTTGTCCGCGCCCGCTCCGCTGTGCTTTACTTTAGTTGGTCTCGATTTTTGTGTTCGTGGTAAAGCACGCTCGCAGAACTCGGCGGGCGTGGGCCTCCTCTCTGGGGAACGCATCTCGCCCGTGTCTGGGCCCAGGACGTCGGTCGGCTTCCTGTTTTGGTGTTATGTATGGAGATTGTTTAGATGACTGAGGGCACCGTGAAGTGGTTCAACTCCGAGAAGGGGTTCGGCTTCATCACTCCCGACAACGGCGGCGGCGACGTCTTCGTGCACTACAGCGAGATCCAGGGCAACGGTTTCCGTACCCTCGAGGAGAACGCTCGCGTGCAGTTCGAGATCGGCCAGGGCCAGAAGGGCCCGCAGGCCACGTCGGTCAGCCTGATCTGACCTGCGTCTAATCGCTAAGTCGCCACCACTCCCGGTTGCGGGGGTGGTGGCTTCTTTCGTCTCTGCCGCCGAGCGCTCGTCCCACCATGCGGATTGTCTTGCCGGACAAGGCTTTATATGCCGGACCGGCCATTGTGGATCACCCGATCGTGGGCTGCCCGGAGGCTCGTAGGCTCGCGGGCATGAGCGAAAACACCTACCTCGTCACCGGCATGTCCTGCGGCCACTGCGCGCAGTCGGTCACCGAGGAACTGACCGAGGTGCCCGGGGTCGAGAACGTGACCGTCGACGTCGAAACCGGGCACGTGACGGTCCGCAGCGCCGAAGCCCTCGACGAGACCGCCGTCCGCGCCGCGGTCGAAGAAGCCGGGTATACCTACGAAGGGCTTGCTTCTCTCGTTTGAACGACGGGTAGCCACGCGGGAACCCAGGGTAGGCTCTGGCCGGCGTGGAGGCACGGCCGATGCAACGTCCGTGCAACCCTTTCCTCCGCGTGAACCGGACGCGTGTGCTGGTCCCCTGGCGGCAGTGGACTGAGGGGTGCTCGATGGGGGTAGTCGTTGCGGGGATCGTGGCGAACCCGGCGTCCGGTCAGGACATCCGAAGACTCGTCACGCAGGCGTCGGCCGTCCCGGTCGAGGAGAAGGCCAATCTGGTGCGCCGGCTGCTGTCGGCGTTCGCGGTGACCGGCGTCGAGCGTGCTCTGCTGTCCACTGACCTCAGCGGTATCTCCGCCGCCGTGCTGCGCGACCTCGGCCGCGAGCCGCTGCCCCGCGTGGAGTTCTGCGACGAGGACACCCTCACCGGCACCGCGCAGGACACCATCAACGCGGTGCGCCGGATGGTCGAGGCCGGGGCGGGCGTGATCGTGTGCCTCGGCGGCGACGGCACCGCTCGGGTCGCCGCGAAGGCGTGCGGCGACGTCCCGCTGCTCGCGCTGCCGACTGGCACCAACAACGCGTTTCCGCAGGCCGGAGAAGCCACTGTGGCCGGGCTCGCTGCCGGGATGGTCGCGAGCGGCCAGGTCGACGCCGACCTCGTCACCCAGCGAGTCAGCATGCTCGAGGTCGTCACCAAGAACCGTCGCGAGATCGTGCTCGTGGACGTCGCTGTCTCGATGAACAAACACGTCGGCGCGAAGGCGCTCTGGGATCCGACCGCGCTCACTGAGCTGTACTGCACCTTCGCCGAGCCGGACGGCATTGGCCTGTCGAGCATCGCCGGACAGCTGTGTCCGAGCTCTCGTTCCAGTGCGGACGGTGTGGCGCTGCAGCTTGGCCCGGTCGACAGTTCCGCGTACGTGGTGCACGCCGCGATCGCGCCCGGCGTGGTGCGTCCAGTCGGCGTACGTGGCTGGGGAGTGCTGCGTCCGGGCGTACGCGTGGACCTTGCCGCAGGTGGCGGCGTTATCGCGGTAGACGGAGAACGCGAACTGGAACTAAAGAACGGCGAAGGAGCGTACGTCGAACTGCGCGCCGACGGCCCGTGGTGCGTCGACGTACGCGCGGCAATGGCCGAAGCGGCAACCCAGGGGTTGCTACGCAGTACCGCTACGAGCGGAAGCGTCGAGAAAGGCCGAAGCCGCGGTCAGTGCGCTGGCTGAGATCACGTGCAGGTGACACCTTCCGGGTGTCGTTCGCTGCGCCTCGCCCGACCGGCTACCTTCTGCGAGTGGCACACGGGGAGGATCGGGGATGAGCAGCACTGCGACGCGGCCGGAAACGACTGCCGAGCCCCCACCGGAGAAATTTCGGGGCCGCAGCGGAATCGCCGGGCTGCTGGACCTGCCCGGGCAGGCGGTGCGCGCGGTCGTCAGATCCACGACCACCACGCCCGGCAAGCTTTCGCTGATCGCGGTCGCGCTGGTGCTGCTTTCGCTGGTGGCCGGGCTCGTGGGCGTGTTGTCGGTGAAGGACAAGGACAACACCATCAACGGCCTGATCGACCACCGCGAACCTCTCGCGGCGGCCGCGCAGCAGGTGTTCCGCTCGCTGTCGGACGCGGACGCGACCGCGGCCAGCGCTTTTCTTTCCGTCGGCACCGAACCGCCCGCGCTGCGGAAGCGGTACGAGCAGGACATCGCCGAAGCGGGATCCGCGCTCGCCCGCGCGGCGTCCGATACCACTGACGTCGGCACCGCCGCCCACCAGGTGGACATCCTGAACCAGAAGGTCCCGGTCTACACCGGGATCGTCGAGACCGCGCGCGCGAACAACCGGCAGGGTTTCCCGTCCGGCGCTTCGTATCTGCGCGAGGCCTCGCAGCTGATGCGCACGACGATCCTGCCCGCGGCGGACGAGCTCTACAAGGCGCACACGCAGAAGCTCACCGACGAGCAGGACAGCAGCAGCGACGTGCCGTGGGTCGCGGTCGCGCTGGTCGTCGTTCTCCTCGCGGCGCTCGTGGCCGCACAGATCTACCTGACCCGGCGGACGAACCGGGTGCTGAACATCGGGTTGCTCGTCGCCACCGGCTGCATCGTGCTGTCGCTGCTGTGGGGCGCGGTCGCGCTCGTCGTGCAGGGCAGTCTCGTCGCGACCGGGCGCACCGACGGCACGTCGCAGGTCGACATCCTGGTGCGCGCCCGGATCTACGCGCTGCAGGCCCGCGCGGACGAAACCCTGACGCTGGTCGCGCGCGGCGACGGCGGCGCGTACGAGCAGCAGTTCATCAAGCTGGCCGAGAAGCTCGTCGGCGCAGACGGCAAGGGCGGCCTGCTCGGCGACGCGCGCGGCCTCGCCTCGGGCACCGCGGGCGAGCAGAAGATCGAAGCGGCGGAGCAGGCCGCGCGCGAATGGTCGCTGGCCCACCTTCAGGTCCGCCGCCTCGACGACGGCGGCCAGTACCAGGAAGCCGTCGACTTCGCGACGAGCGTGAGCCCGAACAGCGCCGCCGCCGCGTTCGCCCGGCTCGACACGAACCTCCAGGCCGCGATCGACGTCTGCCGGCAGGAATTCCTCGACAGCACCAGATCCGGCGACAACGCGCTCACCGCGCTCGCGGCGGGCGTCGGGGTGCTGGCGGTGCTCGCGGCGGGCGGCATCACAGTCGGCGTGCGAGAGAGACTGAGGGAGTACCGGTGATCCGGTCGCGGCACTTCGTCCGGACTGCCGTGCTCGCGGTGGTCGCGGTTCTCGCCGCCGCCTGCGGGACGGCGGTCCAGCCGATGGAGGCCGCGCCGGTCACTGACGCGGCCTGGCCCGCCCCGGCGGGCGTCGGCGGCCCGGACGCCGCGGCCGGCGGCGATTCCGACACCAGCTGCAACCCGCTGGCCAGCCTCGCGCCGAATGGTCTGGACACCTCCGGACCGAGCCTGCAGAAGATCAAACAGCGCGGGAAGCTCATCGCGGGCGTCGACCAGACGACCTACCTGTTCGGCTTCCGGAATCCGAAGACCGGCAAGCTCGAGGGCTTCGACATCGACCTGGTCAACGAGATCGCCAAGGCGATTTTCGGCAGTTCCGAGGGCCACGTGCAGTACCGGGCGATCACGTCGTCGCAGAGGGAGAACGTGCTCAAGGAACACCAGGTCGACGTGGTGGTCCGGACCTACAGCATCACCTGCGCCCGCCGGAAGCAGGTGCAGTTCTCGTCGGTGTACTACGTGGCCGGGCAGAAGATCCTGGTGCCGAAGTCGTCCAACGCGCAGTCGCTGACCGACCTCGCCGGGAAACGCGTGTGCGCGGCGGCGAAGTCGACCTCGCTCGCGAAGATCGCCACCGACCCGGCCAAACCGGTCGCGGTGTCGGTGCCGAACTGGTCGGATTGCCTCGTGATGCTGCAGCAGGGCCAGGTCGACGCGGTGTCCACCGACGACACGATCCTGGCGGGCATGGCCGCGCAGGACCCGACGGTGAAGGTCGCGGGCGATCCGATGACACAGGAGAATTACGGCGTCGGGGTCCCGAAGGACGAGGAGGACCTGGTCCGCTTCGTGAACGCGGTGCTGGACAAGATCCGCGGCGACGGCACTTGGGCGAGCAGTTACCAGAACTGGGTCGGCGCCCGGCTGGGGCCGGCGAACCCGCCGTCCCCGCAGTACGGGTGACCTGGCCAGTCGCGCTGCGTGAGTTGTACTTTTTGAGCGGCAGGTTTGCCGCGGGGAGCTCGGGAGGTAGTTGTGTCGGAGGAGGCGCGCCGTCCTCGGCACGCAGCACCGGAGGGGGACGGCGACGAGGCGAAGGCCGCGGACCAGCCGTCTGGGCGGGGCGAGGCGGCCGACGCTTCGTGGACCCCGCCGCCGCCCGTGCGCTGGGACACCCCGGAACCGTCGGTGTCCGGGCGGCTGAACCCGCAGGCCGATCCGGACGCGGAGACGTTGATCAACGCACCGGTGCAGCGTCCGCAGGGCGGGCAGCAGGGTCAGCGGGGCGGTCAGCAGGGCCAGCCGGGACAGGCCGCGCCGTCGGGCCAGCCCGCTCAGCCGGGACAGGCGCAGCCGGGTCAGGCCGGGCAGCAGCCGCGGACGCAGGGCCGTCCGGCTCCGCGCGGAGGCCAGCCGATGCCGCCGCAGGGCCGTCCGCAGGGGCAGCCGCCGTCGCAAGGCCAGCCGTACCCGGGACAGCCCGCGCCGCCGTCGCAGGGGCAGCCCTATCCGCCGCAATCGCGCACCGGACAGCGGCCGGCCCCGCCGAACCATCCGCAGCAAGCGCAGGGGAACCGCCCGTCGCGTCCGCCGGAAAATCGCGCCACCGGACCGAACTCCGGCCCGATTCCGATGGGCGCCGCGGCGCAGGGCAAGCCCCCGGCTGACGGCGGCGACGCCCCCACGCGTCCGCCGGGCGACCTCGCGCCGGTGATCCTGCCGCAGTCGAACCAGCCGGTCGCTCCCGTCGATCCGGCCGCGCCGATGCCGACCAGCGTGCTCGCCAGCCCGACGCCGCACACCCAGAGCATCATGCCGCCGACCCCGAGGGTTGCTCCCGCAGACGGCGGCCCGCTGCCCGACCACGGCACGGACAGCGTCCTGCCGTCGGGCGGCAGCGAAGGCCACGGCACCGGCACCCACGGTTCGCAGGGGTCGCAAGGCACCGGCACCGGCACGGGGTCGTTCCCCGGCACCTCCCGGCGCACCGGCTCGCGCGGCACCCGCCGCTCCCGGCGCGGACGGCTCGGCGCCGGCCTCATCGACGTGCCTCCGGTGCCGTACCGCGATCCGTCGACCGCGGTGCTGGCCAACCCGGTCGTGGCCGAGGACAAGCGCTTCTGCGGCAACTGCAGCGCGAAGGTCGGCCGCGGCAAGGACGGTCAGCCGGGCGAGCCCGAGGGCACCTGCGAGAAGTGCGGCACGCCGTTCTCGTTCATCGCGAAGCTGAAGGCGCACGAGGTCGTCGGCGGCCAGTACGAGGTGCTCGGCGCGCTCGCCTACGGCGGTCTCGGCTGGATCTACCTGGCCAAGGACCACAACGTGTCCGACCGCTGGGTCGTGCTGAAGGGCCTCATCGACACCGGCGACTCCACCGCGATGGCCGCCGCGGCGAACGAGCAGCGGTTCCTCGCCGAGGTCGAGCACCCGAACATCGTCAAGATCCACAACTTCGTGCAGCATCCGGACGCGCAGACCGGCAACACCGTCGGCTACATCGTCATGGAGTACGTCGGCGGCCAGTCGCTGCGCCAGCTCGCGCTGCAGCACCACCGGGAAAGCAACCGGCCGGAGCCGCTGCCGATCGGCCAGGTCATCGCGTACGGCCTGGAAATCCTGCCCGCGCTCGGCTACCTGCACGGCCAGGGGCTGCTGTACTGCGACCTCAAGCCGGACAACGTCATCCAGACCCGCGAGCAGCTCAAGCTGATCGACCTCGGCGCGGTGCGGCGGATCGACGACTACGAGAGCCCGCTGTTCTTCACCACCGGCTACAGCGCGCCCGAGCTGGCGTCACAGGGCGCGTCGGTGTCCTCGGACCTGTACACGGTCGGCCGGACGCTTGCCGTGCTGAGCTTCGAATTCGCCGGCTACACCCGCGAGTTCAAGAACACGCTGCCCGGGCCGGACGCGGTGCCGTTGTTCGCGCTTTTCGGGTCGTACTACCGGTTCCTGAAGCGGGCCACGCACGCTGATCCGGACCGCCGGTTCATCGCTGCGGACGACATGGCGGACCAGCTGACCGGGGTCCTGCGCGAGATCATGGCGCTCGGCACCGGTCAGCCGCGGCCCGCCGCGTCGACGGTGTTCGGGCCGGAGAGCCGGACGTTCGGTGTCCATCTCGTGGTGCCCGAGCAGGGCGAGCGGGTGCCGTTGCCGGACGCGGCCGAGGTCGTTGCCGGGCTGCCGATTCCGCAGGTCGACACGGATGACCCGGCTGCTGGCGTGCTGGCTACGACGACCGCGCTGGATCCGCACGAAGCGATCGAGGCACTGGCTACCGCGCCGCGCGAGTCGATCGAGGTGCGGTTGCGGATTGTGCGTGCCCGGATCGAGCTGGGCGAGTTCGTGGAGGCGCAGCGGCAGTTGCAGGCCGCGCAGTATTTGGCTATTCGGCACGGGTTCCCGCACGACTGGCGGATTGACTGGTACCGCGGGTTGATCGAGCTGGCCGGTGGTCGGCCGCGGGTCGCGCATGTGGCGTTTGACGCCGTTTACGACGACCTGCCGGGGGAGATCGCGCCGAAGCTGGCGTTGGCGGTGAGTGCTGAGGGCGTGGGGGATTACTTTGGTGCCGCTCGGTTCTATGAGCTGGTTTGGCGGACGGACCGGACTTATGTGAGTGCTGCGTTCGGGCTTGCGCGGGTGTATTTGGCGCAGGGGGCGCGGGAGAGTGCGGTGGAGGTGCTGGAAGGGGTTCCGGCTACTTCGACGCATTATGTGGATGCGCAGGTTGCGGCTATCAAGATCAAGACTCGGGCGCAAGGTGTGGGTACCGGGGAGCATCCGACTGTTACCGAGGGCGATCTTGTGGACGCTTCCGGGCGGTTGCAGCGGTTGAATCTTGATGCTGAGCGGCATACGCGGCTTAGTGCTGAGGTGCTTGAGGCGGCTTATGACTGGCTGAAGGTGCCTGGGCAGGCTAAGCCGGTTACTGCTGCGAAGGTGCTCGGGTGTGAGCTGGAAGAGCGGGACGTCCGGTTCGGGCTGGAGCGGTGTTATCGGTCGTTGGCTCGGTTGACGGATGACGCTGGTGATCGGATTGCGTTGGTGGATCGGGCTAATGCTATTCGGCCTCGGACGCTTACCTGAGTTGCTTACCTGAGTTTCGGCTCGTCGCCTGGCGGCGACATTGCGCCCGTCTTGGTTGCGTGGGGCACCCCGAAGGTTGATTGTGCAGGGGAGCTTCGTATCGGGGTTGGGGGAGGGGCTGGGTGCCTCGCTCGTTGGGTGCACCGGCTGCGGTTTGGGTGGGTGGGGGGTAGCGCCCCAATGGGGATTTTTCATCTTGTTGGTGCTGGTTAGGTGGGGTTGACGGGGCTGGTTGTGGTTGTGCTGTAACGGAGTTGCGGGGCGGGCGTGGGCCGGGCGGGAACGCGGCGGAGCCCCCGGATGTTGATCAAGTCGTGACTCAAGAAAAAACGTCCGGGGGCTCCGCTCTCACTGTCTCACAGCAGGTTCTGGCCTCGTATCGCAGCGTGTTGCCGGTGTCGCCGCCCACGATCGCGATGCTGGCCGGGTTGATCGGCCGCCGCCGCCGGGCGATCGGGTCGCGGTGGCGCAAGGCGTCCCCGGCCGAGCAGGCGGTGCTGGTGCTGGCGATGCTGCGCCACGACCAGCGCCTGCTGGACCTGTCCCGCGCCAACGCGGTGTCGGCCGCCACGCTGCGCCGCTGGCTGCTGGAGGCCATCGACCTGCTCGCGGCCCGGGCGCCGCGGCTGGGGCGGGTGCTGCGGCGGCTGGCCGCCCGCGGCGCGGCGGTGGTGCTGGCCGACGGGACCCTGATCCGCACCCGCCGCCGCACCGGCACAGACAATCGCCGCAACTACAGCGGCAAGCACAAACACCACGGCCTCAACGTCCAAGGCCTCACCGACGAACACGGACGGCTGCTGTGGGTCTCGGCCGTGCTGCCGGGCAGGACCGCCGACATCACCGCCGCCCGCCGCCACCGGCTGCGCGACCGCCTCCACGCCCACGGCCTGACCCCCGCCGCGGACAAGGGCTACCAGGGCTGGCACAAAGACGTCCGCGACACCCGCCACTGCCCGGACTGCGGCGGCCCCTGCGCGCAGATCGTGCTCACCCCGTTCAAAGCCGAAACCAACCGGCCGCTCACCGAGCCGCAGAAACAGGCCAACAGCGTGTTCAACGCGATGCGCTGCGCGGTCGAGGGCGGCTTCGCCGCCCTCAAAACCTGGCGCGTCCTCGACAAACTCCGCATCGCACCACGCCACGCCACCACCCTCGTCCGCGCCCTGCTCGTCCTCACCCAGCACGAACAAGCCGTCCGCGACACCGCCCAGCCCACCCCGGCCTGACAACTACCACACCCCGTCAACCCGCCATGAACAGCACAAACCAGGATGAAAAATCCCCAATGTGGCATTGGGTGCGTGGGATGCACCCAATGTGGCGTTCGGTGCGTGGGATGCACCCAATGCCGCGTTGGGGCGGCATCCCGGGCGGACGGCGGGCGGTCCGTGAAGGGCTCCTTGAGGGAATCCAAGTCCGTGAAGGAGCCCCTCACAGCCGGCGGGTCGTGAGGGGAACCCTGACGGAATCAGAGTCAATGAGGGTGGCCCTCACGAACCGCGGGAGGGGCGCAAAGCAGCTGGATCAGGGGTTGATGTCCCACTCGCGTTTGTTGCGTCGGTGCTGCTCGGCTAGCTTCTCCAACGCCTGCGGGTCGCCGTGGGTGCTGAAGTGGTCGAAGCCCACTGCGATGAAGACTGCTCGGGCGTTCACCGCGATGGGGCCGTCCGTGGCGTCCAGGTGGCCGTCTGCGCTGACGTAGATCTTGCGGCCTGCGACTCCGTCCAGCCGGGCCTTGATGTACAGCGTCGAACCGACCGGGACCGGGCGGCGGAAGTCCGTCTCCAGTTTTCCCGTTACCGCGGGGCGGTGCAGCAGGTTGCCGACAGTCGAGCCGAGTGCCTCGTCGAAGGCGCAGGCCAGCAGGCCGCCGTGGGCGAGTCCGGGGGCGCCTTGATGGGCCGACGTCACGGTGAACTTCGAGTGCACCGTGTAGCCCTCGCCGATGGCTGAGCGCAGGTGCAGGCCGTCGTCTACCTCGTCGCCGCAGCCGAAGCATTCGGCGAAGTGGGCGCCTAGTTCGGTGCCGGGGGCGGGGGCCTTCGGGTGGATCTCCGGCGGCTCCACCGGCACCGGCGGCCACGGGCCGGAAACAGGACTCATGGGACGACGTTAACCCGGCGGAAGGACCCGTCGGCACCCGCCCTGACCGGCGCGGGCGCATTTCCTGAGCGCAGGGTAGTCGGAAAATTCCGCACGGTAGAAATTTCGCGACTCACCCTGCCAGCTTGGTTCAACAGGTCAAGACTGGGGAAATGTGCTCCAACGGATGGACCGGGACGTGTGCAGGAGGAGGTCACCGCCGGGATGAGTGAGCCAAAGACGGGGAAACCCGAGGTCGATCAGAGAACAGTCAAACGCGCGGTGATCGCGTCCGCGATGGGTAACGCGACCGAGTGGTACGACTACGGCGTATTCACCTCGGGCGCGATCGCGACGAGTATCGGGACACTGTTCTTCCCCGGCGAGGGCAACGCGGTGCTGAAATCGCTTGCCCTGCTGGCCGTCGGCTTCATCGTACGACCGTTCGGCGGAGCGTTCTTCGGCCCGTTGGGTGACAAGCTCGGCAGGCAGAAGGTTCTCGCGCTCACCATTCTGCTGATGTCCGGCTGCACCTTCCTGGTCGGCGTGCTGCCGACGTACTCAGGCGGCTACAGCATGGGCATCGCGGCGCCGATCGCGATCTTGCTGCTGCGCCTCATTCAGGGCTTCTCGACCGGCGGCGAGTACGGCGGCGCGGCGACGTTCATCGCGGAATACGCGCCGACGAAACGGCGCGGTTTCTTCGGTTCGTTCCTGGAGATGGGCACGCTCGCCGGTTATGTGCTCGGCAACTCGGTCGTGCTGATCACTTACCTGTCGCTGTCGACCGAGCAGTTCGACTCGTGGGGCTGGCGGATTCCGTTCTTCATCGCGCTTCCGATCGGTGCGATCGGTCTGTACCTGCGGTCGAAGCTCGAGGACACGCCTGAGTTCCGCAGGCTCGAGGCGGCGGGCGAGAAGTCGGAGAAGGCTCCGCTCAAGGAGACCATCCAGCGCAACTGGCGGATGATCCTGAACCTGATCGGGATCGTGCTGCTGCTGAACATCGCCGACTACATGCTGCTCACGACGATGCCGACGTATTTCACCGACACCTTGAAGATCGGCGACACCGAGTCCAGCCTGATCATCATCGGGGTGGAAATCGTGCAGTTCGCGCTGCTGATCCCGCTGGGCGCGCTGTCCGACCGGATCGGCCGGAAACCCTTGCTGCTCACCGCGGCCATCGGGTTCATCGTGCTGAGCTGGCCCAGCATCAAGCTGATGCAGAGCGGCAGCCTGCTGTGGCTGATCGTCGGCTTCCTGGTCGTGGCGATCCTGCTGGCGCTGATGCTGGCGGTCATCGGCTCGACGTTCCCGGCGATGTTCCCGACGCGCGTGCGGTACGGCTCGTTCGCGATCGGCTACAACATCTCGACGTCGCTGTTCGGCGGCACCTGCGGCGTGATCGTCACGGCGTTGATCGGCAGCACCGGCAACGCGGACTGGCCGGCGTACTACTTGATCATCGCCGCGCTCATCGCGCTGGTCCCGATCATCAAGATCCCGGAGACGGCACGCGTGCCGATCGAGGAGATCGACACGGCGGACCACGGCGGCAAGCTCGCCGGCGCCAGCAAGTAAGCGAAACGAAAACCGCCCTCCGTCCATTGCGGACAGAGGGCGGTTTTCGCGTCCAAGTCAGCTGTTCTGCGTCGCCTCGACCGCCTGCGGAGCGAAGCGCTTGCGGGCCCAAGCTGCCAGGCCACCGGCGACCACGACGGCAACAACGGTTTCGATCATCAGTGCAACGAGCACCATGGTGCTTCCTCCTCAGGTTCTCGGGCCGGCCAATCCTGTGCCGGCTGAGCGACTGGTTCGACGGCCGCTCCGGCCGCCACTGAGAACATCGCCCCGAAAGCCCGGGATATTTCGTCGAAAACCCACTTGATCTGGTGACGTCGGCCACTCTTGCCGCGAAAGCGTTTCAGCCGGAGGTCGAGCTGGGTAACGAGGTGCTTCCCGCAGGTGAACGCATGGACGCGGGTGCCCGGTCGGTCGTGGTCGGATACGCCCGCGGCGGTGCGGGTGCCCGCGACGTGCCCGCCCGCGGACCGGACGGCTCGACCGGCGGTTGCCGGTCCGGCGAGCCAGGGCTCACCTCCGGACCGGGCGTCGGCACCTGGGCCGGACCCGACGGGACCTTCTTCGGCGCGACCGGACTGGACGGGGCGGGCGAGACGGTGGCCAGTCCCGGCCCGGCAGGCATCACCGGCGGCTGTTCGGTCCCGCGGCTGCCCACCGCGAGACCGGCCACCACGAGCACCGCGACCGTCGCGGCGGAGCTGCCCGCGACCGCCCAGCGCTTGCGCTTGCGGCGGACGGCAGCACCGCGCACGATCACGTCCGCGGCGTCGACCTGCAGGGGCGGGCCGTCCGGCGTCCGTGCGAACAGCGCGCGCACATCGTCGGCATCATCGGAGACCATCTCGTTCACCTCCCTCCAGGGACGGGCAGTGCCTCGAAATGCGGGCCCAGCCGGGTCCGCAGGGTAGCCAGACCGCGCGCGGCCTGGCTTTTCACTGTGCCGGTCCGGCAGCCGAGCGCCGCGGCGGTCTCCTCGACGGACAGGTCCTCGAAGTACCGCAGCACCAGCACCGCGCGCTGGCGCGGGGCCAACGCGGCGAGTGCCTGCTGGATCAGCTGGTCGTGCTCAGTCTCGGCGGCAGGAGCCGGGACATCGGGTGGTGCGTCGGTGAGCCGCTCCCGTTTCCAGCGGCTGCGGCGGTTTTCCGCGAGGAAAGTGCGCAGCACGATTTTGCGCGCGTAGGCGTCGAGCGCGTCGTGCCGGGCCAGCCGCGGCCAGGCGAGGTACAGCTTGAGCAGCGCCGCCTGTGCGAGATCTTCGGCCCGGTGCCAGTCTCCGCAGAGGAGGTAGGCGGTGGACCGCAGGCTGTGCGCGCGCTCGCCGAAGTACCGGGCGAACTCGCCGTCCCACGGCGAGCTCTGCCCGGACGCCGGACGGGAGCGGGAGGGCACCGGGCGATCAGCCCCAGACCGAGGGCAGGTGCAGGTCGCCGGTCGGGCCCGCGGGCACCGCGGTCGGGACGCGCTTGGACTTCGCGGGCTGACCCGGCGCGGCGACCTTCGGCGCGCCCGGAGCGGCGGTGGTCTGGCGGTCCGCGGGAGCCGGGGCCGGCGCCGCGGTGGGCCGTTCGGCCGGGGCGGTCTGCGCCGGGGCCGGCTGCACCGACAGCGGGCCGTCCGCGGCGAAAGCGACCGCGCCTCCGGCGAGCAGCAGCGAACCGATGGCGAGAGCGAAGCGAACACGCACGAGTTTCCTCCTGGTTCAGGCGAGCGCCGGGTGGCGCTTCTCTGCTCTAGTCATGCGGTCGGCGGTCGCCGGGGTTGCATCGGGTTTTTCTTTTTTCCGGCCGGGACAGGCGAACGGCCGGGAGCGTTCGAGAGCTCCCGGCCGTCCGGTTGACGCTGGTTCGGTTCGCGGTCAGGCGGCCAGCGCCGACAGCTTGGTCCACGACGCCCAGTCGTAGGTCCAGTCGCTGTAGTCGCCGTCCTTCGCGCCCAGCTGCTGGGTGCTGCCGGAGATCTCCACCGGGTCGCCGGGAAGGACGCTGTCGTAGTAGATCTTCGCGTTCGCCGGCGACAGGTTCAGGCAGCCGTGCGAGATGTTCTTCTTGCCCTGCGCCCAGATCGACCCGGCGAGACCGTGGATGAACTCGCCGTTGTTGGAGATCCGGACCGCCCACGGCACGTTCACGTCGGTGTAGTTGTAGCGCGGGTTGCTCATCGAGTACGTCGAGTGCTTCGACATGACCACGTGCGTGCCGCTGTGCGTGACGCGGCCAGGGTCGGAGTCGAGGCCGTAGCTCACCGGGAAGTCCATGACCTGCTGGCCGTCGCGGATGACCTGCATGGTGTGTTCCTGGGTGTTGCCCTTGACGATCTGCGAGCGGCCGATGGTGAAGCTCGCCGAGACGTCCTGCTTGCCGTAGACGCCGTCGCCCATCGAAACGCCGTAGATGTTGGCCGAGACGACGACCTTCGTGTTCGGCTTGAAGTACTCCTTCGGCCGCCAGTGCACCGAAGTGTCGCCGTTGAGCCACGCCCACGCGCCCTCGGTCTTCGGCGTGGTCTCCACCGACAGCGCGCGCTCGACGGCGGCCTTGTCCTTGACCGCGCTCGGGAACGTGAGCGCGATCGGCATCGCGATGCCGTAGGTCTGCCCGTCGCCGACGTTGAGGCTGCCCTGCATCTGGCGGCGCGGTTTGACCGTGGTGAACGAACCGTTGATCGGGACCTGCTTGCCGTCCTCGCCGGTGGCCTGCCCGGACCAGGTGTAGGTCTTGCCGTAGCCGAGGTCTTCGGTGCTGCTCCAGCTCTTCTTGTCCGGGGTCTGCTGTCCCTGCACCTGTTTGCCGTCGGCGTTCGTGAGCGTGACGCTCCCGATGGTGCCGTTCGCGACGGTCACCTTCGCCGGTTCGCCCGGCGCGACGTTGCCCGCCCCGGACGCCGGCGTGAGCGCCACGGCCGCCGGTTTCACCGGAGTGGCCGGTGCCTCGGTAGGCCCGCCGCCCGCGGTCCCGCCCGCGTTCACGCTCGACCCGCCGCCGCTGCACGCCCCGAGCGTGAGCGCGGCGACCAAGCCCAGCACCGCGACGCCGGCCCGGCGGCGTGCGAAGTGTCGGATTGTCACACCGATCCCCAATCTCCCCTTGGTACCCCGAACACCCAGACGTCCCGAGACACCTTCACGTTCACCGGAAACGGGGTGACCAGCATCACACTGCACCGAGTGACCATCACGGAAGCGGCTCGAACGACCGCGCACTGTGCATCCCCGAAGTGCGCTGGCTGTACTGGATCAGCGTAGCCGCGGGTCCGACTTCGGTGCGTAGGCAGCGATACGACGTTCCGGTGACGCGCGCACGTCGGAACCGATCCTTGCGATCAACGGGGTTCAGATTTGGTGAGATCCCGGTAGGCTGCTGACCAGGCCGTCGTTTTGCGTGTTCGTGGCTTCACACTCGCGGAACTTCTGACGCGAGCCGTGGGGCCGAAAAGCTCTTCGCTCGTCTCGTTGGAACCGCCCGGGACGGCCTGGGTGCCGCTTCGGTGGCATTCGAAGCGGATCTGTTACGAGGAGTACAGCGGTGGCGCAAGGCACTGTGAAGTGGTTCAACGCGGAGAAGGGCTTCGGCTTCATCGCGCAGGACGGCGGCGAAGGCGACGTTTTCGTGCACTACTCGGAGATCGAGGGACGCGGCTTCCGCACCCTCGAGGAGAACCAGCGAGTGGAGTTCGAGGTCGGCCAGGGGCAGAAGGGCCCGCAGGCCCAGAAGGTCCGCGCGATCTGAGTCAGGCCCGCGCGTTTTCTCAGGCCTGAAAGAAGGGCCCCGACGGGATTTCCCGTCGGGGCCTTTTTTCATTGCGGCTTCCGTTGTGGGGAATGTTTGGAGCGACGGTTACCGCGGTTGATCCTGGCGGGTGTTGGGGCGGCGGCTGCCGGGTGCTCGGGTTCGGGGGTCGCCGGTCGAGGGCGGGTTTCGGCGAGGCTCCCGGCACGTACGGGCGACGCCGGATCGGATGGTTGCCCCACTGCGAGTGGGCGCGCGTGATCCGACCCGATCGGGTGGTGCTGACCGCTGTGGCGGGTTGCTGGCGGCCGGGTCGGTCGCTGGAGTTGGCGGGTCGGCTTCTTGCGAGCCCCGCTGTGCCGTTCTTGGCAGGCGATCGTGCGGCTGCTCGACAGGAGTGGGTTCGGCCGTCGCCCTTGTCGCGAGCTATCCGCCGCGCCGTCCGTTTCGCGGTCAAGACCGCGTCGTCGGCGTCTCGATCACCGGGACCCCGGCCGTCCGGCGACCCCTGGAAAGGGAAAACCCCCGGCCGTCGGGGGAAGCCGGGGGTTTTCGTTCAGGGGGCGGGATCAGCGCCCGACGAGGGGCTGCTCGAACGTCTCCGCCGGGAAGTGGAATTCGTCGGTCATCGCGTCGGAGTGGCGGCGCTCCTGGGCGGAGGCGGCCTGGCCCTCCCACGAGAGGCGCTCCAGGATCCATTCCTGCGCCAGGGCCTGCGGGGTCAGGTTCCTGGCGACGGCGATGTCCTTGAGCTGCTGGCTGGCGATGAGGTTCATCCGCAGCTGGTAGACCTGCGCGTCGCCGAAGCGGCTGCCGGTCCCGGTGCTCTCCGGGTCGGAGTCCGGGGCGAGCGCGGCGAGGTAGCTGGTGAGCTCCTTGTCCTCGACGACTTCGTCGCCGGCGGCTTTGGCGGCATTGCGATGCCGCCCGCTCGAGACGGCTTTGAGATTCGTGCGGCTGCTGAGGCGGCCGAGGGAGGGAAGAGGCACGCGGTCACGATAACGGTTGGGTCTCGGCAAAGAAACCACTGTGAGCCACGACACACGCATTTCCGTGCCCGGCAAGCCTAATTCGATCACCTGTTCAGCCCAGTCGGTAAACACATTTCGCGACTGTCTGTTGATCAGGGGCACGGAGAGTAGATCCGCAGGTCAGTGCCGGTGTGCGGAAATGGAGAGACCCCCGCGCCAGGGGGAGGAACGCGGGGGTCGGAGGGGATCTCCACAGGCGCTGACCGGGGGTGTGTCAGCAACACCGATTGTTGCACGAGTTCCGGGGATCGGCGAGGGGAAGCCGGGAGAAATCGTTCTGCGCGATCTTGGAATGCGTTACCAGGGAAGCTTCGGAGAGTGTTCACAGGTTCACTCTCCGGGGGGCTGCCGGGGCTGCTCGCCGCTGGTTAGCCTCGCGGCCAGTTGTTGCGAACCGCACGGAGGGGCCATGAGCGGATCGGTCGAAGTTCGTCAGTTCCTCCTTCGGTACGAAGGTGCCGACGGGGGAAGCACGTCACTGTCCGGCGGCGTGCCGGCGCAGCGCGGGTCGTCGGAAGGGCAACGGGTCTCCGACGACCAGGTCCGCCGAGCCCGCCTGGCCGTCGCGGCCGGTGCGCTCGACGTCGAGGACTGCGCGCAGTTGCTGGAGATGCTCGGGCTGAGTCCGGGTGACGACGGTCAGGCGCCCGTACAGCGCTGAGCGGCTGGACGGGCGGAGCTGTGTGGGTTTCGGCGGCCTGAACTCTCGGCGTGCGCGCTCGTCTCCGGCGTAGAGTGGCGTGGCGCACACCGATCGTCCGACTCGACTTCGCAGCGGCCGATCGGCGGGAAGTGGCGCGGTGGGGCGTTGGCGCTGGCGTTACCGCAGGTCGGAGGCTCGCCGATCGCTTAATGAACCCCCCGTGCAAAGCCCTTGGAACGTGCCCTATGCTTGTAATCGCTCCCAGGGGAACACCTGAGAGCGCGGTCGGTCGGTCCACCGAAACCGATCGGGCTCCCATCGTTCAGTGGCCTAGGACTCCGCCCTTTCAAGGCGGCAACGCGGGTTCGAATCCCGTTGGGAGTACGCAGTACCAGTAAGGCCCTGTGGCGCAGTTGGTTAGCGCGTCGCCCTGTCACGGCGAAGGTCGCGGGTTCGAGTCCCGTCAGGGTCGCAAGATCGTTCGGCTCCTAGCCGGCGTTCCCGGCCAGGTAGCTCAGTTGGTACGAGCGTCCGCCTGAAAAGCGGAAGGTCGCCGGTTCGACCCCGGCCCTGGCCACAGCGAATTTCAGCCCCCATCCCAGTGGATGGGGGCTTTTTCGTCGTCTCGGTCTTCCCTTCGGAAGCAGTCTTGCCAAACCTTCGGAGCGCTCCCTAGCCTCGATGACATCTCAAAAGGTCTGGACCACTGGAGGTCGAGGATGCCGGGAGATGTGGGACGTCGAGGTTTTCTGGCCGGATCGGCGGCGGTGGGGGTCGGGGTGATGGCACCGTTCGGAGCGGAGGCCGTCGAGGCACGGTCCGGGGTGGCCGTTTACGCGAACAACGTCGGTTACGCGCCCGGCGCGCCCAAGCGGGCGGTGCTCGCCGCTGAGTCGCCCCGGGCGATCCCGAGGTTCACCGTCGCGGACCTCGCCACCGGAAAGGTCGTGTTCACCGGCAGCCCGCGACCGGCGGCTCAGGTGCCGGATTGGGACGACCGGCATTACTGGACCGTGGACTTCTCCGCTCTCAAGACCGAAGGCGAGTACGTCCTGCTCGCCGCGGACGGGCGGTCGCAGCCGTTTCGCATCGACCAGCTGGTGCTCGAGCGCTACACGCTCTCGCACGTCGTGCACTACTTCAAGGGCACCCGCAGTTCGGACCGGTTCGACCGCCAAGACCGGCAAGCGCCGATCGGCCCCAAGGGCACGCAGGTCATGGACGCGCACGGCGCCTGGTACGACGCGACCGGCGACTTCGGCAAGCATTTCACGCAGCTGTCGGACCGCAGTTACTTCAATACTCTCCAGATCCCGCTCACCGCATGGGTGCTGGCCAAGGCGTACCAGCGGCTCACCGAGCGCGGCGACACCAACTTCACCCAACTGCGGACCTGGCTGGCCGACGAAGCGCTGTACGGCACCGACTACCTGAACCGGGTCAAACTCGACGGCGGCACCTTCGTCACCTCGGTCATCCAGCCGGGACCGCCGAAGGATCCGAAGCTGCGGTACGTCCTGGCGAACAAAGACGGCGACCCCGTCCAGGTGAATTACCGCGAAGGCGGCGGGGTCGCGATCGCAGCGCTGGCCGCGGCGACCACGCTGGATGCGTCGGGCGACTACTCGCACACGGAGTACTTGGCGACGGCGGAAGCCGCGTTCGAATACCTGGAGCAGCACAACGTCGAGATGACCAATGACGGCAAGGAAAACATCCAGGACGACTACGGTGCGTTGCTGGCGGCGGTCGAGTTGTACCAGGTGACCAAGAATCCAGTCTACCGCGAAGCAGCGGATCGCCGGGCGCACAACCTGTTGCAGCGCTTGGCTTCCTGGAAGTCCTACCGAGACTACTGGCGCGCGGACGACGGCGACCGGCCTTATTTCCATCCCTCGGACGCTGGCCTTCCGGTGATCAGCCTGCTCGCGTACACCGAGATCGCTGACGCGGCAACGGTTTCTGACGTGCTGAAGGTGGTGCGGCGCTCGCTGGAGTTCGAGCTTGCGGTGACCGCCGAGGTGCCTAACCCGTTTGGGTATGCGCGGAATCTTGTGCAAGATGGGGAGGGTAAGAGGTATAGCTCATTTTTCTTCCCGCACAACGTCACTCCGCGAGCGAAGGACCAGTGGTGGCAGGGGGAGAACGCGCGGATCGCTTCGCTGGCGACCGCCGCTCGCCTTGCCGCGCCACGGTTTTCCGGCGAGTTCGCGGCACGCCTGCGGTCGTACGCGGCTGATCAGCTGAACTGGATCTGCGGCAGCAACCCGTACGGCGTGTGCATGCTTGACGGCAGCGGCCACGCCAACCCGCAGTACAGCTGGCTCGGGTCGTGGCAGTTCTTGCCCACGGCGGGCGGAATCGTCAACGGCATCACCGGCTTGAACGAGGACGGCAGCGGGATCGCCTGGGACCGCGGCTACGTGGTCACCGGAAAGGACGACGACTGGCGGTGGGATGAACAGTGGTTGCCCCACTCGACGTGGTACCTGTACGCGGTCGCGGTGGGAGATTGATCTAGGCCGCAGCGGCATTCCTGGGGAGTAGCGGTGCACGGTGCCTGCTTCGGTGATGCCCGGTGGAGGGATGCTCGCGGCTAAGCAGGGATTCCTCACGATCGGCTACCTCGACGGACTGCGGCGACTGGCTGTTGTCCGGCAGGGGTTGCGTGCTGGGCTGCCCTGAGCACTTGCGGACTCTGGTCTGGCGGGCCGGATGGTGGCGCCCGGCACGAGCAGCACGACGCCTGGATTGTCGCGGGCAGTCGCGTGGCGCCGTGTCTGGCGCGGGTTCGCTGCGGCCGGTCACCGGGCTGTGGCTTGGAGCCCGGTGGTGCCTGACACGGGCTGCTCGACTTGTCGCGATCGCGGTGTTGCAGCGCGAAGCCCTCGTCGTGCCCGGCGTGAGTCTGCTGGGTCCCGGCTTGTTGTAAGCGCTCGCTAAGCCACAGAACGTGATGCGTGCCCGGCACGAACTGAATCGTGCCGGGCACGCCACCAACCGAAACTCGGGCCCTAGACCAACGGCCCCCGGAACTTAGTCGTCCCCGGGACAAGCTGCACAGTCCCAAGCCCGCCATGCGCGCTCGCGTACTCCAGCTCACGCGACAGATCGCCAACACCGTTCGTCCCCGGTTGGGGCAGCAGGTTCAGCGTGCTCAGCACCCCGAGTGCGTTGCCGTCGCGGTCGAGGAAGCCGCTGCCGGAGTCGCCGGGGATGCCGGGGGTCACGGTGAGTACCGTGTGGCTCCAGCCGCCGCCTGTGTCGCCCAGGCTGGTGCCCTGTTTGGGGGACAGCTGGGTGATTCCGCCGCGTAGTTCCGAATTTCCGTAGCTGAGCACGGTGGCGAGTTGCTTCGTGCCGGTGGTGTTCACGCCGGTCGGTCCGCCCCAGAACGGCAGGCTTGGGTTCACCTTCGACACGTCCGCGGGGTCGACCTTCACGAGCGCGAGGTCGTTGTACTGGCAGGTGTTCGCGTCTGCCTCGTGGCGGGACTGCATGGTCAGCCACGAGTTGTAGACGAGGGTTCCCGGCTTGCTCGCGCCGGCGATCTCGACGGGGGTGCCGAGCGGGAGCGAACCGGCGGAGCAGCCGTTCGTTTCGGTCGAGCCGCCGGTGCCGGAGCAGTGCGCGGCCTGTCCGAGGAAGACATCCGTTCCGTTGCTGTACACGAAGTTCGAGGTGCATTGCGCCCCGTTGGTGTGCGTCTGCACCCCGGGGTGCACGGCGGCGGTGTCCGCCGGGGCCCAGGTCGGGGCCGCTGCCCACGCGGTCGCGGGCAGCAACGCGGCGGCGGTGGCCAGCGCCGTCACCGCACTGGCCCGGGCCAGTGGTCGAGGGGTCTTCATCGGGCTCCCTTCGAGAAAGGCCAGCACTCACTCGGACGTGTGCTACTGACTGGTAGGCATCGGGGGTACATCACACCAGAGAGTGGTGCCAGTCACAACCGTTGTGACCCTGGGTGACTACTTGAGCTAGAGCAAGCTGGAGGTTGCAGACTGTCCGCATGACCGGGGAATGGAACATCGAGGCAGTAGACGTCGACGCTTATCTCGCGCGCGTCGACCAGCGGCGGGAGGAACCGTCCACAGCGGCGCTGGGGCGGTTGGCGCGGGCGCACGTCGAAGCGATCCCATTCGAGAACGTCGACGTGGTGATCGGCCGCCACCGCGGGATCGAGATGGACGTCGTGAGCGAGAAGCTCGTCGGGCGTCGCCGGGGCGGGTACTGCTACGAGCAGGCCGGGTTGTTCGCGGCTGTGGCTGAGCGATTGGGTTACGACGTGCAGCGGACGGTCGCGCGGGTGCAGCCGCGGAAAAGCGGACCGTATACACACATGACGCTGCTGATTACTGTTGAGGGACAACAGTTTCTGGTGGAGGTTGGGTTCGGGGTCGGGATTCTGGTGCCGATGCCGTTGATCGACGGGGCCGAAGTGGACCAAGCCGGGTGGGCGCATCGGATGACTCTCCGCGACGGCTGGTGGGTGCTCCAGAAGCAGGACGGCGACGGGTGGGAAGACCTGCACGAAGTGCTTCCCCTCGTGCACAGCCGACCGCTCGACTACCAGGTGTTCCACCACTACACGTCCACGCACCCGAAGTCCCCGTTCACCGGGCGGGTCGTGGTGATGCGGCTCGAACCGGGACGGTTCCGCAGGCTCCTCGGCCGCGAGTACCAGGAAAGCCACCCCGACGGCACGGTCGAAACGCGCACGATCGAACCGGTCGATCTCGGCAAGACCCTGGAGGACCTCGACGTCTTCCTCACCGAGGACGAGCTGGCGGCGCTGCTCGAGACTTACTGAAACAACTCCGCGGCAGCCAACGGCCGGCCCAGGTGGTAACCCTGGGCCTGGTCACAGCCGAGCTCCCGCAGCAGCGCCAGCTCTTCCGCCGTCTCGACGCCTTCCGCCACCACCGTCAGATCCACCGCGTGCGCCATCGCGATGATGCTCGTGACGATCGCGGCCGCGTCGCGGGAATCGGCGATTCCGGTGATGAACGAGCGGTCGATCTTGAGCGTGTCCAGTGTCAGCCGACGGAGCTGGGCCAGCGACGAATAGCCAGTGCCGAAGTCGTCGATCGCCAGCAGAACGCCCAGAGAACGCAAGGCGGACAACACTTCCGCGGCCGCCGACGTATCGCGCATGAGGGCGCTTTCGGTGACCTCCAGCGTCAACGATCCGGGCGGCAAGCCGGTGGTGGCAAGGGCATCGCGGACCGCGGGCACCAGGTGCGGGTCGTCCAGCTGCCGGACCGAGAGGTTGACCTTCAGACTCAAGTCGAGGCCCCGGCCGGTGCGCAGCGCGGCCAGTTCGCGCGTGGTGTCGCGCAGGACGTACTTGCCCAGCACGTTGATCAGTTCGCTTTCCTCGGCCAGCGGGATGAATTCCGCGGGCGAGATCGCGCCGTGTTTCGGGTGGGTCCAGCGCAGCAGGGCCTCGACGCCGACCATTTCGCCGGTGCGCAGGTCGACCACCGGCTGGTAAGCGGGCCATAGCTGTCCACTGTGGACAGCGTCGCGGAGGTCCTGCACCATTCGCAACCGCCGCTGCATGCGTCTCCGCAGGGCGACGTCGAAGAATTCGAACCGGCCGCGGCCGCGGGATTTCGCTTGGTACATCGCGACATCCGCGTCGCGCAGCAGATCCTCCGCGCTGCGGCGGTCGTCCGGTTCCACGAGCACGATGCCCATGCTCGCGTCCAGATGCAACTGCCTGCCGTGCACCGAAACCGGTTCCGCCAGCACCGAACGCAGGTGTGCGGCGAACACGCCGACCTGCGCGGGACCGGTCGTCGCGGACGTGACGACCACGAACTCGTCGCCGCCCAGCCTGCCGACGACGTCGTCGGGACCGGTGGCCCGGCGCAGCCGTTCGCCCGCGATGCGCAGAACCTGGTCGCCGACCGGGTGGCCGAGGGAATCGTTGATCAGCTTGAACTTGTCCAGGTCGAGGAACAGCACGGCGGCCGCCTCGCTGCCGTCGCGGCGGTCGAGCCGGTCCAGCACCAGGGTGCGGTTGGCGAGCCGGGTGAGCGGGTCGTGGGTCGCCTCGTGGGCCAGCCGGGCGCTGATCGCGCGCCGTTCGGTGATGTCGGTGAAGGACGTGACCACCGAGACGCCCTTCGGGTCGTCCGAATCGAGCAACCGCGAGGTCAGCGACACCCACACGTCGCGGCCGTCGGGGCGGCGCAGGCGCACGACCAGGCCGTTGTGCGTGATCCCGGTGCGGCGCGTGTGCATGGACGGCAGCTCGTCGTCGGGGATCCGGTTGCCGTCCTCGTCGAACAGCACGAGCGTCGTGCACGGCACGCCGAGCAGGTCCGCTTCGGGGACGCCGAGGATGCGGCAGGCGGCCGGGTTCGCCGACTGGATCAGCCCGGTCGGGCCGATCACCAGCACGCCCTCGTCGAGCGCGGCGACGACCGTCGCGTAGTGCTGTTCGACGCGGCGACGTGCGGTTTCGTCCGTGCAGACCAGGAGGAAGCCGTCGACCGTCTCGGTCGCGGACACCCGGACCTGCCGCGGCGAGCCGTCCCGGCAGCGGTGGGTTTGCTCGACGTCGCCATCACGGATCGAGGCCGGGGACGGGTCGATGCCGAGCACCTCGTGCACCCGCCTGCCGAGCGCTTCCGAGGCGGGCCAGCCGTAGACCGTCTCGGCGGCCGGATTCCAGCCGGTGACGATGCCCTCGGCGGTGATCGTGACGACGGCGTCGCTGACGTGCGTGACCAGCGCTTCCTGCGCGCGGACGGCGGCCGCGGCGGCGTGTTTGACGGTGCTGTCGCGGATCACCACCTGGAACGACGGCGGGTTCGAGTCGCTGGTGCGCACCGAAACGGTTTCCGCCACGAATTTGCTCCCGTCCAACCGTTTCAGCACCGCTTCGCGGGGTTCCGCGCTGGGATCCTCCAGCAGGTCCGCGGATTCGGCAGCCACGAAGTCCGCGAACTCGCGGCTGACGACCTCGTGCGCCGCCCGTGCCGCGAACAGGTCGAGCGCCGCCTGGTTGGCGTAGGTGACGACGCCGCCGGAGTACACGCAGATCGCGTCCGGGCTCTGCTCCATCAGCAGCTGGTACCGGTCGGACAGCTCCGCGAGGTCGGACTTCTCCGGCACCGTCTCCGCGACCGCCGAGGCGACGCCGAGCAGGCCGGTCGTGTGGTCTTGTTCGCCGACGGTCCGCGCACGCAGCCGGATGCGGCGCGCGGTGCCGTCGGGGCCGTCCTGCGGCTGCTCGAGTTCGAAATCGCGGCCGGGCGGAGTGCGGCGGAGGTTCGCGGTGAGCGGGCGGAGCAGCTCGGTGAGCCGGTCGCACAGCTCCTTGCCGGTCGCGCCGGGGAGGCCGAGCACCGCGTCGAGGCCGGGTAGCCAGGTGAGGGTCGCCGGTTCGGAGGCGCGCAGGGAGAACAGGACCCCCGCGCCGGCGTCCGGCCGCAGGCCCGCTAGCTGGGCGCGCCGGGTGATCCCACCCGGTTCACCGGCCAGGGCGTCAGCCTCCATGGTGCTTCCGATCCCCCTTGTCGGCGTATGGCCCGTCGATTACACCACCGAGTGAAGCTTGTGTATATCCGCACGGGGAGCTGCTTGCGTCACTCGTCCGGACGATGAAGGTGGGTGCTATCGGGCGATGCGGGGCGCGCTGCGCAGTCGCGGACCCCACACGAGCAGGCCGAAGTGGGCCGCACAGGCGTGTCCGAGGACCGTCACGACGGAGGCGAGACTGGCCGGATCGTCGGTCACGTAGACGCCGATAACGAATAGCTCAAGGGCCACGATCCCGGCGATCCGAGCCCTCCCGCGCAGCAGCGCGACGAGCACGCCGGCGGTGGTGAGGAAGCCGTAGCTGACCCCGATGTCGAGCCAGCGGCCCGCGGAATGCGGCAGGACGTCGGTGTGGATCAGGGCCATGACCGGCAGTTCGGTGGCGATCGTGGCGAGCACGTGGCCGCTGAAGAAGACCAGCGCCGTCCGGAGCCCGCCGAACCGCCGTTCGAACGGGGCGACAGCGATCGCGAAGATCACCGCGTACGGCAGCCAGCCGCCGTCGGCGATCCAGAACGCGCTGGTCAGGAGCGCGGTGAGAGGGTGGCGTGCCATGTTGTGCGCGTCGGTGCTGGAGACCGCGAGGAGCTTGTCGGTGAGCTTCGAGCTGCCGAAGCGGAGGAGCAGCGAGGTGCCGAGCAGCAGGACGAGATAGCCGAACGTGAACGGCGTGGCCCGCGGGCTGGGGACGAGGCTCAGCCACGCGCGCTTCGGCCGCCAGCTCGCGGGGACGGCGGCCAGGAAGGGGAGCCTCGGCACGGGCTGGACGAGTTCGAGCGAGCTGGCGGCCGGGTCGTTCTTGGTCAGCACGGCCGTCGCCGTCGGTCGCGAGGACCCGTCGATGATCTCGACCAACTGGGTGCCGCCTGCTCTGGTGGGGGCTGCTCCCGCGGCGCTGCCCGGGGTGTCCGGTTCCGGCTTCCCGGCCATCGGGACGGAGACCGGCTGGACAGCGGGCGTCCGTCCGCGCAGCCACGTCAAGGAGCGCCACTTCCGGGGAGTACCGGTGGTGGCAGCACTGCGTGCCGGGCGGGGTGCCGGGTCCGGCTCGCGCAGCGACATGCGTCCAGAGTGGCTGGGCATGCTGGGATTTTGGCTAAGCGCAGCTGTGAATGCGCTGTGATTCACACCCGCTAGAGTGAGCACTCTGGGTAGAAGGTTTCTCTCTTTGTCACCCGTTCGGTGGCCGCATCCGGTAGGAATAGGCCACTCCTGGTGAAAGGTCTCGCTGGTGAACGACGAGGTTTCGGTCGCCGAGCTGTTGGTGCGCGAAGGACACGAACGACGGATCCCGCCGCCGTCCCGGTCCAGGTGGCGCATGGTTTCGGTGATGCTCGCGGTGATCGTCGGCTGCGGGGCCGCGGCCATGCTCGTCTCGTACGGGACCACCGCGAACGACGGGGCCGCCCGGATCACCGAAATGCGCGTGATCGAGATGCCGGACCGCACCGGCGGCGCGGGCGGCGTC
Organism: Amycolatopsis sp. A1MSW2902; assembly: GCF_017312175.1. NCBI lineage: Bacteria > Bacillati > Actinomycetota > Actinomycetes > Pseudonocardiales > Pseudonocardiaceae > Amycolatopsis > Amycolatopsis sp. A1MSW2902. The sequence continues at coordinate 6,882,988 of NZ_QJPO01000001.1, read as the reverse complement.
GACGAGACCAACCCGCCGACGCCCACCGGCGAGGAGACCGAAGAGGGCACTGCCGGCGCGGGGGACGCGCCTTCGACCAAGGCGAACGTCAATCCGTTCGGCGAGCACAGCACTGCCGAGCACCCGGCTGATTCCGCTCCGGCGCGTCCGTCGTCGAGTGAGCGGCCGGAAACGACCGGTCCGACTGGGCCGACTCAGCCGTCGACGAGCACGTCGGCGCCGTCGAGTTCGAGCCAGCCGGCTTCGTCGAGCAGCCATGAGCCGCCTTGTGTTTTGAACATTATTTGCCTTTAGGGATCTGAGCGCGTCAGCGCGTTACGCGCGTTACGTGGTGTTGCGGAGGGTTGGGCTGGATCCGCAGGCGGGGGCCGTTGGTGTTTGTGGGGTGATTCGGCTCGTCGCCTGGCGGCGACATTGCGCCCGTTGGTTGCGTGGGGCACCCCGAAGTTTGATTGTGCTGACGGTTCGGGGGTGCTTGTCAAGGCGGGAAAGATGCCTTGACAAGCACCCCCGAACCGCAGGGGAGCTTCGTATCGGGGTGCGGGGGAGGTGTGGGTGCCTCGCTCGTTGGGTGTGTCTGCTGCGGTTTTAGGGTCGTGAGGGGGCCCTGAGGGAATCAGGGGGTGTGAGGGTGGCCCTCACTGCTCGGGCAGGGTGCGGGCTATAGCGGTTAGGCGGTTGGCCAGTAGGTCGATGTCTGCCTCGGTGGTGCGGTGGTTGGTGACGCAGGCGCGGACGCAGGCCTGCCCGTTTACCTTGGCTGGGCCCAGCATTGCGGTGCCTTCTTCGTGGAGTCTGGTGAGGAGTTCTGCGTGTGCTTCGGTGTTGCGGCCGGGCATTCGGACGCAGACTGCGGTGAGCGTGACTGGGTTCATCAACTCCAACCCGGGGGCGGCGGCGATGTGGGCGCCTAGGCGGGTGGCCAGGGTCAGGCAGCGTTCGGTGACTGTGCGGAAGGTGCCTACGCCGAAGGTGCGCAGGGCAGCCCAGACTTTCAAAGCCTTGAAACTGCGGGAAAGTTGCGGGCCGTGGTCCATGTAGTCGAGCAGGTGGGCGTCGTCGATTGCGGTGAGGTAGGACGACGACGAGGAGAAGGCGAAGGCGTTGCGCAGCTTCGCCATGTCCTTGACCAGCAGGGCTCCCGCCTCTAACGGAGCGAAGAGCAGCTTGTGCGGGTCCAGGGTGATGGAGTCTGCCCGGGACAGCGGGAGCAGTGCGTCGCGGGTTGAATCGGCTAGGACGAAAAGGGCGCCGTATGCGCCGTCTACGTGTAGCCAGAGTTTTTCTTTTTCGCAGAGGTCTGCGATGGGGCCGATGGGGTCTATCGAGCCGGTGGTGACTGTGCCTGCGGTCGCTACTGCGCAGAACGGTTCTTTTCCGGCGGCGCGGTCTTCGGCGATCGCTCGGGTTAGCAGGTCGACACGCAGTTGGAAATGGGCGTCGGTGGGGATTGTGCGGACGTTGTCCAGGCCGATTCCTAGCAGGGCGGCGGCCTTGACTACGCTGCGGTGCGCTTCGTCGGAGGTGTAAAGCACTAGCGGGGCGCGGGATTCTTGGAGACCGCGTTCGCGGAAGTCTGGTATTCGGTCGGCGATGGCGGTAGTGAGCGCGTCCATTGTGGCTCCGGAACCGCCGTTGGTGAGGATGCCTCCGGAAGCCGGGCCCAGGGCGAAGAGGCCGGCCAGCCAGTCCATGACGGAGCGTTCGATTACGTTGGCGGCTGGGGAGATCTGCCACAGATTGCAGTTCTGGTTCAGCACTGCGGCAATTGCTTCGGCGTACGCACCGATGCCGTTTGGCGGACCCTGTACGTAGGCGAGGAACCTTGGGTGCGCGATCGTGGTGGTGTAGGGCACGATGCGGTCGACGACGTCGGCGAAGAACGCTTCTGCGCCAAGGCCTTCTTCCGGGAACGGTTCCGCTAACAGTTTAGCCAGCGTTTCCCGGTCCGCGTCGGGGGCGATCGGGCGACTGGTGAGTGAATTTTCGTAGCTGTCGGTGAACCGGGCCAGAAGTTCGGCGGCTCTGGTCCGTTCGGCGGAATTGAGAATGAGGGAAGTGCCGTCCATGCGCCCTCTTCTGTCCGGAGGTCGTTTGGGGCACAAGGTGTCATGGTTGAGGTGGTGCGCGAATAGGGCGCGGGAAGAACTGCCCGAACGGTCGGAGAAATCTAGGGCGGCGGGACATGATCACGGGCTGCGGCCGAACGGCGGTACCGCGAAAGGGTTGTGGGGCAAGGGGTTCGGTCGACCCGATGTCCTGCGGGTGTTGCTGAACAGGCCGATCGAGCCGGGTATCGGAGCCAAGCTCCCGGACCGGCTGCTTACGGCAGCAGGTCTTCCTCGCGCTTCCGGCCAAGGTGGTTGAACAGCAGATTCAGCACAAAAGCCAGCACGGCGGCGACGGTGATCGGGCTGCCGCAGATTGTCCGCAGCCAGGCGGGGAAGTGCTGGAAGAACACCGAGTTGCCGAACCGGTCGAGGCCGAACGCGGGCAGCAAGCCGACGCCGAGCGCGACCGAGACCACGAAAGCGTTGTGGTTGCCGGAGAAATCGACCTTCTTGAGGGTCTGCACGCCGACCACCCCGACCATCGCGAACATCACCACCGCGACGCCGCCGACGACCGGTTCCGGGATCGCGGCGATGAACGCGCCGATCTTCGGCACCAGGCCCATCACGACGAGCATGCCGCCGGTTGTCGCGACCACCCAGCGGCTGCGGACGCCGGTCATCTGCACCAGTCCGACGTTCTGCGCGAACGCGGTGTCCGGGAAGGAGTTCATAAAACCGCCGAAGATCGCGGACAGGCCGTCGGTGGCGAGGCCGCGCGAAAGGTCGGCGGGCGTGACCGGACGGCCGGTGATCTCGCCGACCGCGATCAGGTCCGCGGTGGTCTCGGTGAACGACACCAGCATCACCACGCACATCGACACCACTGCGGCGACCGGGAACGTCGGCGCTCCGAAGTGGAACGGCGAGGCCAGCCCGAACCAGCTCGCGTCGCCGACGCCGGAGAAGTGCGTGCGGCCGAGCGGGATCGCGATCAGGACGCCGGCGATCAGCGCGACCAGCGGGCCGATCTGGCCGAGGAAGCCGCGCAGCACCCGGGTGAACAGCACCACCAGCGCGATCACGCCGAACGCCAGCCCGAGGTTCGCCGGATCGCCGTAGGACGGGTCGCCGGTGTCGTGGCCGCCGATCATCGCCGTGCCGGGGCCGAGCAGCGAGATGCCGATGACCAGCAGCAACGTCCCGGACACCAGCGGCGGGAAGAACCGGATCAGCGCGGCGAACGGCCGGGCGATCAACAGCCCGAACACGCCGGAGGCGATCATCGCGCCGTACACCGCGGTGAGGCCGTACTGCGCGGCGATCAGGATCATCGGGTTGACCACGGTGAACGTCGCGCCCGCGACCACCGGCAGCCGGACGCCGAACAGCCGACCGATGCCGACCGACTGGACCAAAGTGGCCAGTCCGGCGACGAACAGGTCGGCGTTCACCAGCAGCGCGATCGACGCGTTGTCCAGGTGCAGCGCACTGCCGATGACCAGCGGCACGGCGATGCAGCCGGTGTACATGATCGCCATGTGCTGCAGTCCGAGCAGAAGCAGCCGTCCGGCGGGGAGGCCCCGGTCGACCGGGTGCGCGGCGTTGGTCATGAGCGGCTCCTTCGGTGTGGGTCCCGCCGGATTATCGCTGCACATACCGCCGGTTTGTGTGTGACCATGCCAGACATGACTGCACGACCTCCGTTCCGTGCCGATCATGTAGGGAGCCTGCTGCGGCCGGCGGTGCTGCGCGAAGCGCGGCGCGACCACGCGGCTGGGGAGATCTCCGCCGAACAGCTGCGAGCCGTCGAGGACGACGCGATCCGCGACGTCGTCAAGATGCAGAAGGCGGCCGGGCTGGAATCGGCGACCGACGGCGAGTTCCGCCGGTCCTCCTGGCACATGGACTTCATCTACGCGCTCGGCGGCGTCTCGCGCAGCGACGAGCGGCTGCACGTGAAATTCCACAATCTGGCCGGCGACCTGGAGTTCAGCCCGCCGGGGCTGCAGGTCGACGGCAAGGTGCGGCTCGACGAGCCGATCTTCGCCGACCACTTCGAGTTCCTGAAGGCGCACACCGACCCGGGCATCACGCCGAAGCTGACCATCCCGTCGCCGAGCATGGTCTATTACCGCGGCGGCCGGGCGGCGGTGAGCGAAACCGTGTACCCGGAGTTGGACGAGTTCTTCACCGACCTCAGCGCGGCGTACGCGGAACAGTTGCGTGCGATGAGCGCGCTGGGCTGCACGTATCTGCAGCTGGACGACACCAGCCTCGCGTACCTCAACGACCCGAAGCAGCGCGAACTCGTCGCGCGCATGGGCAGCGACCCGGACACCATGCACCTGCGCAACATCTCGACGATCAACGCCGCGCTCGCCGGGAAACCGGACGACCTGACCGTGACGACGCACCTGTGCCGCGGCAATTTCCGCTCGTCGTGGGTGGCGTCCGGGAGCTACGAGTTCGTCGCCGAAGCGCTGTTCGGCGAGCTGGCGGTGGACGGCTTCTTCCTGGAGTACGACGACGAACGCTCCGGCGGTTTCGAGCCGTTGCGGTTCGTGCCGAAGGGAAAACGGGTCGTGCTCGGGCTCGTGACCAGCAAACGGCCAGAGCTGGAAGACCCGGACGCGCTGGTGCGGCGGATCGAGGAAGCGTCGCGGTATGTGGACGTGGACCAGCTGTGCCTGTCGCCGCAATGCGGGTTTTCCTCCACGGAGGAGGGAAACGACCTGACCGCCACTGAGCAGCTGCGGAAGCTGGAGCTGATCGTCTCGACGGCGGAGCGGGTCTGGGGTCGTTCGTGATCACCTGCGTTGTCGACTACGTGATCGACCCGGAGAAGATCGCGGACTTCGAACGGTTCGCCGCCGAGTGGATGCGTCTCGTGCAGCGCGAGGGCGGGGTGCACCACGGGTATTTCCTGCCCGCGGAAGGGGCGAGCGACGAGGCCAGGGCGTTGTTCAGCTTCGAAAGCCTGGCCGCGTACGAGCGGTACCGGACATTGTTCGGAGTGGACCCGGAGTTCGTGGCGGCGGACCGGATCCGCGACGAGAGCGGGTGCGTGATCCGGTACCGGCGGACGTTCATGCGGCCGTTGCTGCCGGAGTGATCAGACGAGGTAGCGCGACAGCTGGGCGGCCCCGGCCAGCATCGCGTGCGCCCGGGCGCTGAGCCGGGAACGCCAGGTACGCAGGGCTTCTTCCAACGGCGCGACCCCGCCCGCGTGCCGGACCTGCTCCAGTACCGCGGCGATCCGGGCGAGCGGGTAGCCGCCGCGGCGGAGTTGATGCGCGAGGCGGGCGTCGCGGACCGCGGCCGGTGGGTAGCGGCGGTTTCCGGCTCGGTCGCGCTCCGGTTGGAGGATCCCGGCGGCCTCCCATTTGCGCAGCGTGGCGGGGTGCACGGACAGCTGGTGCGCGAGCGAGCCGATCGACGGGACGGTTTCGCGGACGTCCGGCTTCTGGGTCAGGTTCCGCAGCGCGTGTTCGACCTCGGTGAGGGTGCCGCGGTCGCGCAGCAGTTCGGCGTGACCCTCGTCGATCAGCTGGAACGCGGTGTCTTCCGAACGCTCATTGACCGCGCGGAGGATCGCTGCCGCGCGGGCGTGGCCGAAGCCGGGACGCAGGGCGAGGAAGGTGCGCAACGCTTGCGCGTGGTGTTCGGTGTACGTCCGGTAGCCCTGCGGTCCGCGTTCGGCGGGCGGGAGGATGCCGTCCTCCTCGTAGTTGCGGACGGCCTGGGTCGACAAGCCGTGCTCGCGGGCGAGGTCCTTCGGACGCATGTCACCTCCGGTTTGAGGGTTTCCACACTAGTCAACCAGGTGATTCGCGGAAAAGTGCCAACGGAGAGTTCAACGATACGGTCAAAGCAATGAAGACCTTCGACGACTTCCTCGCCCACCGTTCGCCGACCCTGCTCGGTCTGGGCGAGCCCACGCACTGGACCGAGACGTTCCCGTTGTTCCGCAACGAAATCTTCCAGCACCTCGTCCTCGAACACGGCTACCGCTCGATCGCGCTGGAGAGCGACTGCCTGGCCGGACGCCTGGTCGACCGCTACGTGACCACCGGCGAGGGCGACCTCGACAAGGTGCTGGCCACCGGGTTCAGCCACGGTTTCGGAGCGTTCCCCTCCAACCGTGCGCTGGTCGAGTGGATGCGGGCCCACAACGCCGGGCGCGCGCCCGAAGATCAGGTGCACTTCCACGGCTTCGACGCTCCCCTGGAGATGGCCAGCGCACCCAGCCCGCGCGCGGTGCTCACCGAACTGCATGGCTTCCTGGCCGACCATCTCGACGACGTACCGCACGACGTCGCGACCATCGAGCGGCTGGCTGGCGACGACGCGGCTTGGGCGAGCGAAGCGGCGATGTGGGACGGCGCGAAGTCCAAAGGGGACAGTCCGGACGCGCGTGAGCTGCGGTTAATCGCCGACGACCTCGCGGCCCACTTCGAACGGGCTCGCCCCGCGTTGCCCGCCGGTGGCGATCTGCTCGCCCGGACCGCGGTCGGGCTCTGCCGCTGCCACTCGCTGATGGCCGACACCTCGCCGGAACGGATGGGCCGCCTCGGGGCGCAGCGCGACGCGATGATGGCGGACAACCTGCTCGCGTTGCCGGGCGCCTTCGTCTCCGCGCACAACCAGCACCTCCAACGGCGCGCGGCCTCGATGATGGGTGCGCAATGGTGGAGCGCGGGCGCGCAGGTCGCGCACCGGCTCGGTGCCCGGTATGTGTTCATTGCCACCGATTTCGGCTCGTCAGATGGAGTAGAGGACCCCGCGCCGGGGACGCTGCAGGCGTATCTCGCCGCGACGGTCCAGGACCGTGAACTGGTCGAAACCGCCGGAATCGACCCCGATCTGCCCGCGCGGACCGGCGACGGACGCGGGTATCTGCCGTTCGACGCGGTCGAGGCGGCGGACGCGATCGCGTTCCTGCACCGGGTGTGACCGCCGCTCCTCGACGATCTTGGCCGAGGTGTGCTCAGATGGAGCCCGGGATGTCGGGAGGAGCGAGATGAGCACCGAGACCGTTCTCGTCGTGGGCAGCGGGCAAAGCGGCTTCCAGGCCGCGGCGTCCTTGCGGGACAAGGGGTTCGCCGGCCGCGTGGTTCTGATCGGGGACGAGCCGGGGGTGCCGTATCAGCGGCCGCCGCTGTCGAAGGCGTACCTGGCGGGCAGCGCGGGCGTAGAGCAGCTGGTGCTGCGGCCGGAGGACTACTTCGCCGAGAAGGACATCGAGCTGGTCCGCGGCCGGGTCGCCGCGATCGACCGGGACGCGGCGAAAGTGCGGCTCGAGGACGGTACGGAGCTGGGTTACGACCATTTGGTGCTGGCCACCGGCGCGCGCAACCGTGCGCTGCCGGTGCCCGGCGCCGACCTCGACGGCGTGCTGATGCTGCGCACCCGCGAGGACGCCGACCGGCTGCGGGCTTCGCTGGACGCGGCGGGCGAGGTCGTGGTGATCGGCGGCGGGTTCATCGGGCTGGAGTTCGCCTCGCACGCCGGCCGTCCGGTCACCGTGGTGGAGGCGCAGGACCGGCTGCTGGCTCGGGTCGCGTCGCCGGAGATCTCGGAATTCTTCGCCGAACACCACCGGGCGGCTGGGCACACGCTGTTGCTGGGCGTCGGGGTCACCGCGCTGCACGGGTCCGGCCACGTGGAGTCGGTTGAGCTGTCCGACGGACGACGGCTGCCTGCGGACCTCGTGGTCGTCGCGGTCGGCGTGCTGCCGGAGACGACGTTGGCCGAGGCAGCCGGGCTCGAGGTGCGCAACGGCGTGGTCGTGGACGAGCACCTGCGCACCGAGGACCCGAAGATCTTCGCGATCGGCGACTGCGCGTGCTTCCCGTGCGTGCAGGCCGGTGCCGCGACCCGGTTGGAATCCGTGCAGAACGCCGTCGACCAGGCCCGTTCGGTGGCCGCGGCGATCGCCGGGGAACCCGCGCGCTACGACAGCCTGCCGTGGTTCTGGACCGACCAGACCGGCGCGAAACTGCAGATCGCGGGCATCCTCGACGCCGCAGACCGGACCGTGGTCACCGGTGACCGGTCGGCCGGGAAGTTCTCCGTGCTGTCCTTCCGCGACGACGTGCTGATCGCCGTCGAATCGGTCAACCGCGCGCCGGACCACATCGCCGCGCGCCGGCTTTTCGCAGCGGAACCGCATCCGGCGTACGCGGATCTGGAAGCCAGTTCGTTTGATCTGAAAGCACACCTGAAGTCGCGCACCGCGGCTTGATCGGAGGTTCCGTTGCGCACGCAGGTCGCCGTGATCGGTGCCGGCCCGGCCGGGTTGCTGCTGTCGTATTTGCTGCACCAAGCGGGTGTCGAGGCTGTCGTGCTCGAAGCCCGCGACCGCGAGTACGTGCGGCAACGCGTGCGCGCCGGAGTCTGCGAACAACCGACGGTCGACTTGCTCACCGAGATCGGCCTCGGCGGTCGATTGGCCGCGGAAGGCTTGCCACACGAGGGTTTCTCGCTTCGGTTCGACGGCACCGATCACCGCATCGCACTCACCGAGCTGACCGGCAAGGCGATCACGGTGTACGGGCAGCAGGAGATCGTGAAAGACCTCGTGGACGCGCACGAGGCCGCGGATCTGCCGCTGCACTTTGAGGTTTCGGAGGTTTCACTGTCCTCAGTGGACACTTTGCGCCCCGTTGTGCAGTACAGGGATTCCGCTGGTGCCTTGCAAACCCTGGAATGCGACGCCGTAGCAGGCTGCGACGGTTTCCGCGGCGTGTCCCGTCCGTCCATTCCGGACGGTGCGCTGACTACTTTTGAGCGGGAGTATCCCTTCGCTTGGCTGGGCGTTCTGGCACGGACACCGCCGTCGCACGAGGAGCTGATCTACACCCATCATCCGCGGGGATTTGCCTTGCACAGCATGCGTTCCCCGGACGTCACGCGGCTGTACCTGCAGGTCGATCCAGGAGAGAACCTGGCGGCCTGGTCGGATGACCGGATCTGGACGGAACTGTCGACGCGCCTGGCGGTCGATGGTGAGTTCACCCTGCAGGAGGGGCCGATCCTGGACAAGGGCATCACGCCGATGCGGAGCTTCGTGACAGAGCCCATGCGCCACGGCCGGTTGTTCCTGGCTGGCGACGCGGCGCACATCGTGCCGCCGACCGGGGCTAAGGGAATGAACCTGGCAGTCGCGGATGTGGTGGTGCTGTCGCGGGCTTTGGTGGCTTTGCTGCAGGGGGATTCGTCGCTGGCGGAGTCCTATTCGGACACTTGCCTGCGCAGGGTGTGGCGGGCGGAGCACTTCTCGTGGTTCATGACGACGATGCTGCACGTGGACCCGGGGGCGGACGCGTTTGCTCGGAAGTTGCAGCTGTCGCAGCTGCGGTATACGGCTTCGTCTAGGGCGGCGGCTACTAGTTTGGCGGAGAATTACGTGGGGTTGCCGTTCGCCTGAGCGTGTCGGCCGCCAGCATTCCGGCGGTGATGGCTGCGGAGACGACACCGAACAGCGGCGCGAGCGACAACGGCAGCACCCCTACGGCAAGCGACCCAAGACCAAACCCGCACGCCTGCACGGTGAACGACAGCGAGAACCCTGCTGACCGGCGATTCTTCGGCAGCAGTCGCTGAAGGTTGACCGAGGTCGCGGCCACCAGCGGCCCAGTGCATCCGCCGATCAGCGTCAGCGAGCCCACCAAACCGGGCCAGCCAAGGTCTGCTGCGAGCACGAGTCCGCCAGCCGCAAGGCCGGCGAGGAAGAGCCGCGGGTCGCCAGTCTTCCCTCGCCACGCGCAAAGCAAGCTGCCCGCGATGCTGGCCCCGCTGGGCACGGCGATCACCGCCGGCGCGGCCGGATCGGGCGCGCCGAGGCGATGGACCAGCGGCAACGGCGCGACCTCGATCGTGGACAGCAGCAGCCCGACGGTGAACGCACAGCACAGCCACGGCAGGCAGACGGTCAGCGGTCGCGGCGGGACATCATCGGTGACCTCGGCCCGGTGGTGCACACCCGCGCGGCGCGGGACCAGCGCCGCAGCCAGCAGGTACGCGACGGTCATGGCGGCCAACGGCGGCAGCGGTCCAGCCAGCGCGAACAGGGCAACCAACGCCGGCCCGCCGACCAGGACGCATTCGAGGACAACCGCGTCGAGCGACACGGCCCTCGGCAGTTGATCGTCGTCGACCACGTCGGCCAGCAGAGTCCGAAAGCCGCCGGACGACGCACTTGCCGCGGCACCGGGCACCACGACGAGCCCGAGGAGCACGGCATCCGGTGCATGTGCGGCCGCGGCAACCGTGAGCAGGGCAAATCCCGCTGCGGCCAGCAGCAGCAACCCGGTCAGGCCGCGGGACACGCCGACGCGGTCCAGCAACCGTGCGAGCGGCACCGCACTCGCCATTTCCGCGGCGACGTAGACCGCCATCAGAACGCCGCCGAGCCGGTACGACCCAGTGGTAGCCGTGGTCAGCAGAGTGAACGCGAGCGGTGTCATCGTCGCCGGGAGCCGGGCGCACTGGACCCCAGCCGACCAGCGCCAATACGCCCGATGAGTGAGCACTGACATGCGAATACGCTCGCTGGGCCGCGAGGCGCGGCATAGTGATTCGGGTGGAAGCGAATGTTGTGGCTCGGTCGTGATAAAGCTGGTCATGACCGCGGCGGGCAGTCAGCGCGTCCGGTTCGCGATCTCGCCGCTGGAGGAAGTGCTCGGCGCAGTGCAGACCCTGCTGGGCGTTCGCGGACATCCGGCACACCTGCCGTGGGTGTCCAGCGCACCCGCCCTGGCCGACCTCGGCATCTCCGAGTTGGCGACAGTGCTGAACGCACGGCACTACATCACGGAGTTCTTGAGCCCGCCTCCTGACGGTCCGGAAACGACCGCGGAAACACAACTGAACGCCGTTCGTGCCACCCCGCCTTCCCAGGTCGCACTGGAACTGGCGATGGTCGACGCCGACCTGAGCGCCCTGCCCGACGACCCGGCCGCCGCACGGGACCTGCTCGCCGACCAACTCGAGACCGTCTGGAACGCATTGCTCGCACCGGCCTGGCCCGCGCTGCGCGAACTGCTCGCGGCCGACATCGCGCACCGAACGCGGCTTCTCGGCGAGGGCGGGCTCACGAAGGCGTTGGCCGAACTGCATCCGGGCGTGAGGCTGGCCGGGACGTCGATCCTCGTCGACCTCCGATCCCGGGAACGCCTGGACATCGACGCGCGCGGGTTGCTGCTCATCCCGGCCGTGTTCGCGTGGCCGAATGTCGGGGTGGTGACTGTGCCGCCGTGGCAGCCAGCCCTGCTGTATCCCGCCCGCGGCGTCGCGTCGTTGTGGGCCACGCCAACGGAACCGCTGGAAGCGCTGACCAATCTCCTCGGCCGGACGCGCGCGCTCCTGCTCGCACGCTTGGACCGGCCCTCCGCGACCGTCGACCTCGCCCAGCAGTTGCGCCTCGCTCCGGCGACAGTGTCCGCGCACCTGACCACCCTGGGCGCGGCCGGACTTCTGACCAACGACCGCAGCCGGCACCGCGTGCTTTACCGCCGCACAGCCTTGGGCGACGCGTTGCTCCAAGCCAATGCCGCTCCCAAGGACACGCTGCCCACCTGGTCAACCAAAGGTTGACGCAACCCAATCGTCAACCTACAGTTGACGCCATGACCGACTCCGTGAAGCTCGACGACCTCATCAGCGCCATCAAAGCCAACAACGAAAAAGACGCCCTCGCCCAGCTCACCGACGCCGTCTACGTCGGCCAGCATCTCGGCGACGTCGCTGACCACCTCATCGGCCACTTCGTCGACCAGGCTCGCCGCAGCGGGGCGTCCTGGACCGACATCGGGGCCAGTATGGGCGTGACCAAACAAGCCGCCCAGAAGAGATTCGTTCCGAAGAGCGACGATTCATCCGGTGGAATACAACGCATGTTCGGCCGCTACACCGACCGCGCGCGGCACGTGGTCGTCGCGGCTCAGCAGGCGGCTATCGACAACAAGAGCCCCGAGATCGACACCGTGCACCTGCTGCTTGGCCTGCTTTCCGAACCCGACGCGCTGGCGGCGGGAGCGATTGTCGCGCAGGGGATAACCCTCGATGCGGTCAGGGAAGCCGCCGAGGCGAGGCTGCCGGAGCCGGTCGACGGGGCTCCCGAGAAGGTGCCGTTCGCGGCTGCGGGCAAGAAAACTCTCGAACTCACTCTGCGCGAGGGGCTGCGGCTCGGGCACAACTACATCGGCACCGAGCACATTCTCCTTGCCTTGCTGGAACAGGGCGAGGGCGCGGGTTACGAAGTCCTTGCCGCACTGGGGGTCGACAAGGAAAAGGCCGAAACGAAGATCAAGGAATTCCTCGCGGAAATTCTCAGCACCATGCAGAAATGACAAAAGAAGGGCTCTCCCCGAATACCGGGGAGAGCCCTTCCACAGCACCAAAAAATCAGGCTTCGACCTCAGACTGGTCCCCGGCCCACAGCGTGTGGAACGAACCGGGACGGTCCACCCGCCGATAGGTGTGCGCGCCGAAGAAGTCGCGCTGCCCCTGCACCAGCGCGGCCGGCAGCCGGTCCGCGCGGAGGCCGTCGTAGTACGCCAGTGCGGTCGAGAAGCCGGGCGTCGGGATGCCCAGGCGGACCGCCGTCGAGATGACCGAGCGCCACGAGTCCTGCGCGTTTTCGACCGCGGCACGGAAACCGCCGGACGTGAGCAGCGTCGGGAGGCCCGGCTCCGCGGCGTAGGCGGACGTGATGTCGTTCAGGAACTTCGCCCGGATGATGCAGCCGCCGCGCCAGATCGACGCGACGCGGCCCAGGTCGATGTCCCAGCTGTACTCCGCGGCGCCTGCCTGGATCTGGTTGAAGCCCTGCGCGTACGCGACCACCTTCGACGCGTACAGCGCCTGCTCGACGTCGTCCGCGAAGGTCTCCAGGGCGGACCCGGTGAGCGGCGTGCGCTTCGGGCCGCCCAGGCCGCGTGCGGCCGAGCGCAATCCCGTCGACCCGGACAGCGACCGTGCGAACACGGCTTCCGCGATGCCGCTGATCGGCACGCCGAGGTCGAGCCCGATCTGCACGGTCCAGCGGCCGGTGCCCTTCTGCTCCGCCGCGTCCTCGACCACGTCGACGAACGGCTTGCCGGACGCGCCGTCGACGTGCTTGAGCACCTGGGCGGTGATCTCGATCAAGTACGAGTCGAGCCGCCCGGTGTTCCAGGTGCCGAACACGTCGGCGATCTCCGCCGGGGAGTAGCCCGCCGCGCCGCGCAGCAGGTCGAACGACTCCGCGATCAGCTGCATGTCGGCGTACTCGATGCCGTTGTGCACCATTTTGACGAAGTGCCCGGCCCCGTCCGCGCCGACGTGCGTGCAGCACGGTTCGCCGTCGACCTTCGCCGAGATGTCCTCGAACAGCGGTCCGAGCGACTCGTAGGACTCCTTCGACCCGCCGGGCATGATGCTCGGCCCGTGCAGCGCGCCTTCCTCGCCGCCGGACACGCCGGTGCCGACGAAGTGCAGGCCGCGTTCGCGCAGCGCCTGCTCGCGGCGGCGGGTGTCCGCGAAGTGCGCGTTGCCCGCGTCCACGATCACGTCGCCCGGCTCCAGCAGCGGCGCGAACTCCTCGATGACGGCGTCGGTCGGGCCGCCCGCCTTCACCATGATCACGATCTGCCGCGGCCGCTCCAGCGCGTCGACGAACTCCTGCGCGGAGTACGCCGGGATGAAGTCGCCTTCGTCGCCGAACTGCTCGACGAGCGAGCGGGTGCGCTCCTCGGAGCGGTTGTGCAGGGCGACCGTGTGCCCGTGCCGGGCCAGGTTCCGCGCCAGGTTGCGGCCCATGACCGCGAGGCCGGTGACCCCGATGCTCGCCTTCTTGCTCATCCGAAACCTTTCCGAAAACCTCTGCCGGATTCCGAGCCTAGCCACAAAACCGGTGCTCACGAGAAGCAGCGGATCGGGCCCCCGTTCCAGGCCAGCATGTCCTTCAGCGGAGCCACCAGATCGAGTGGCGCACCCCACCCTTCGCCGTCGAGTTCGGCGTACGCCCGGTGCAGGTTCCCGGCGAGCCGCTCCTGCTCGGTCAGCTCGGCGAACCGGCCGAGGTCGGTCGCCTTCGCCTGTTCCAGCGGCGAGCGCCCGGCCGCCTTGCCGGTTTCCGCCGCGCGCTGGACGAACTCCAGGTAGTCGTCGACCGCGTCCACCGTTTCGAGCCCGCACACCGGGCCGTGACCGGGCAGGATGAGCGTCGGGTCGAGTTCGCGGATCACGTTCAGTGCGGCCCGCCAGCCCGCCACCGAGCCCATCAGCGCGAACGGGCTGCCGCCGTTGAACACCAGGTCGCCCGCGTACAGCAGCCGCTGCTCGGGCAGCCAGACCAGGACGTCGTTGGTGGTGTGCGCGGCGTGTCCGGGGTGGATGAGGTCGATCCGGGTCTGCCCGGCGTAGAGCGTGACGGTGTCGTCGAAGACCAGGTCGGGCACGCGCAGTTCGAGCTTGCCCCAGTCGCTGTCGGTGAAGACGCCCTCGTACCGCTGGATCCCGTCGGCCAGCAGCGTCTCGCGGGTCTTGCGGTGGCCGACGACGGTGGCGCCGCCGACCAGATAGTTGCCGTTGGTGTGGTCGCCGTGGTGATGGGTGTTGACGAGCGTCGTGACCGGGCCGACGGTGTCGCCGACGGCTGAGAGCAGGGCCCGCGTACGTCGTTCGGTCGCGCATGTGTCGATAAGCACAGCGTGCCCGTCGGCATCGACGAAGCCGCAATTGTTGATGAACCAGGAACCGTCGGGCTGGACGTAGCCGAACGCGCCGTCTGCCAGCTGTTTGACGCTCGCCGCGCCGGGGGATCGATCGATCACGCCGACACTATGCCGTCCCGGCAGCTGGCGCGGGGAGTCCGCGGCGCAGCTGTGCCCGGAAGTCTCCTCTTAGTCCGAATGGAGTAGCCGGGATGTCCGGGGCGCCGGGAATCCACTGCTCCGGCAGGGTGACATGCCGGGTGACTGGCGTTCTCGCGCATTTCCTGAAACGCTGCCGGGTGTCATCATCGAACTCCGTTGGGTCGCAGTGGCCTGGGTGGTTCGTAGTTCGCGGTCCGGCGGAGAGCCCGTCGGCAGTAGTGGTTCAGGAGAGCAAGGGGAGATGGCGAGCACCGTCACCTCGCGCCGCAAGCAGCTCGGCAATGAGCTCAGGCATGCTCGAAACGCCGCGAAGATGACGCAGCAGCAAGTCGCCGAGGTACTCGGCTGCACCCAGGGCAAGGTCAACAAGATCGAGTCCGGTGCGGTGGGGGTCAAGCTCGGAGATGTGCGGACCATGCTGAACGCGTTCGGGATCAACGGCGAAGAGGCCGACACTCTGATGAACCTGGCCAGGGCCGCGGCCGGGCAGCGCGGCCATTGGTCGGGCTACCGGTCGGTGGTGCCGCACTGGTTCCGCACCTTCACCGACCTCGAGCCGGCCGCCGCGGAGATCCTTACCTGGCACGGCGAGCGCGTGCCGGGGCCGCTGCAGTCCGAGCACTACATGCTCAAGCAGTTCACCGAGGCGGGAGCCACCGACGTCACGTCGCTGGTGCGCAACCGGCTGGACCGCAAGGCGGTGTTCGACCAGCAGCAGCCGCCGTACTACCGGTTCATCATCAGCGAAGGCGCGCTGCGCCGCGCTCCCGGCGGGTTCGCGCCCGCGGTGATGCTGGACCAGGTCGAGCACCTGCTCGCGCTCGACCGGCACCCGCGCGTCTACGTGCACGTGCTGCCCTTCAGCGCGAAGCTCGCCGCGGTGCCCAACGACTTCACGATCATGCGGTTCCCGGACCGCACCCGCGACTTCGTCTACATCGAACACTCCGCGGGCGGCCTGTACCTCGACGACGTGAAGGACTTCAACATCTTCGTGGACTCGTGGGACCGCCTGCGCGGCGCGGCCCTGGAGCGGGGCGAGACGCGGCAGTTCCTCAAGGAGCTGGCGGAAAGCTACCGTTCGCAGATGATGTGACCAGTGCTTCGAGCACGGGCACGGTGGCTTCGGCGGCGGGCAGGGCGTTGATCTCCGCCTGTACGCGGCGCGCGGCCTCGCGGTAGCTGGAGTCGGCCAGCAACTCCGCGGCGGCTTGGCGGATTTCGTCCGGAGTGGACGTTTCCGGGTCGAGCACGCGCCCGACGTGCAGCGCGGCGCAGCGCCGGGCGTTGCCGGGCTGGTCGGCGCCCATCGGGAAGAGCAGCGACGGCAGACCGTGCGAGAGCGCGCCGATCACGCTGCCGGACCCGGCGTGCGAGATCATCAAATCGAGGCGCGGCAACAGTTCGGCCTGCGGGACGAACCGTTCCACGCGGACGTGCGCCGGATGCGGTCCGAACTCGGCGGGGTCGATCTGGGTGCCGACGGTGGCGGTCACCTCGGCGTCCAACTGGCCCAGACCGGCGAGGGTGCGCTCGATGAGGTCGCCGGACTCGAGGTTGAAGTTGGTGCCGAGCGTGAAGTACACGTGCGGCTTCCCGGCGGGTTGCCGCGGCGTGACCGGATCTCCTTGGCGGAACGAGAAAGTACCGGGCGGCAGCGGCGAGCTGGGGTCGCGAAAGGACGGCGGGAGCGGCGAAAGCACCTGGCCGCGGGTCAGCATTTCGAGCTCCGGGTCGTCCGGCAGACCGTGCGCCGCGCGAGCTTCCGCGAGCGGTTCGGCGAGGAGTTCCTTGCGCAGCAACGTTCCCGCGGCGAGCACCAGGACAGTGGCGCACGGCAGGCCCAGCACCTCGGCGGCGATCGCGGCGGAGAAGTCCACTTCGTCCCGGACGATCAGGTCCGGTCGCCATTCCCGGGCCAGCTCCAGCAGCACCGGCACGTGGTCGCGGGTCGCGCGGCGGGCGAACAGTTCCCGGATTTCCCAGTCGTCGCGCGCCGGATCGACCGGCGGCATCGGCTGCCGCGTCGCCTCGGCTTCGCGTGGCTCGTTGACCGCGAAGGTCGTGAACCCGGCTTTGGCGAGCGCGGGCACGTGCGAACCGCCGCCCGCGACGGCTACGGTATGGCCGCGTGCGGCAAGCGCTCGCGCGACCGGCGCCATCGGATCGAAGTGGCCGCGACCGCCGACGAACGAGAAAAGAATGCGCATCCATCCCAACCTAGTGGCCCGGATGTACCGGAGTCGTGGCATTTTCGGGCGGTTGCCGGGGGCGGCGGCGCGCGACCGCGGCGAGTGGGCACACTGGTACCCGCACGGAAGGGGAAGCTGATGACTCAGGCACCGGATCCGGAAGCCCCGGAGGGCGTCGACCTCGATCGGCCGAACGCGGCGCGGATTTACGACTGGTTCCTCGGCGGCACCGCGAACTGGGCGATCGACCGCGAGTTCGGCGAACGGGCGGTCCAGACCTTTCCGATGATCAAGACCATCGCCAGGGCCGGCCGCGAGTTCCTCGGCCGCGGCGTGCGGTACATGGCCGAACAGGGCATCGACCAGTTCCTCGACATCGGCTCCGGCGTGCCCACGGTCGGCAACGTGCACGAGATCGCCACCTCGGTGAACCCGAACGCGCGCTGTGTCTATGTCGACAACGAACCGGTGGCCGTCGCGCATTCGCAGATCCTGCTGGAACGCGACGGAGTCGCCGACCGGCACGCGGTGCTGCACGGCGACCTGCGCAACCCGGCCGACGTCTGGCCGCGCGCGCTCGACACCGGCGTACTCGACCCGAAGCGCCCGATCGGCCTGATCATGGTCGGAGTGCTGTACTTCATCGGCCGCGACGAGCCCGCGCTGGAGATCGTGCAGAAGTATTTGTCGCTGCTGCCGTCCGGCTCGTACTTCCTGTCCTCGCACCTGACCGACGACGGCGTCCCGACGAACGACGGCGAACGCCGCGACGCGATCCACAAGCAGTACCAGCAGTCGAGCACCCCGTTCCACTACCGCTCGCGCGCGGAGTTCGGGGAGTTCTTCTCCGGGCTGGAACTGGTGGAGCCGGGCATCTCGTGGGTGTCGGCCTGGCACCCGGAAGCGGGCGATTCGAGCGCGGGCGACCGGATGTCGGACGACCCCTCGTTCAGCGGCGGGATTTGCGCGCTGGGCCGTAAGCCCTGACGCTGCCGTTCCGGCTCGCTGTGCTCGTCCGGTGCTGACGACCCGTGGGGGTTTTCTCAGTAGCGCGGTGTGCGCCAGCTCCGTCTCTCGCGTTAGGTCCGTGAAGGGCTCCTTGAGGGAATCAGATTCCCTCAAGGAGCCCTTCACGGACCCTTGCCGCCGGGTGCCCGCCCGCTGCGGGAGGGGCGGGAACCTCCGCGAGCGCGGCGGGTGAAGCCGTCCCTCGTCGATGTGCGCGATCCGGCCAGTGCGGATGTCGTTCCCCTCACAGACGTCGGCGGGATTGGGGAAGTCGCGCGGCCCGCTTGATGCTGCGTATCGCCGCAATGCAGCCGCACGCGACGACCGCCGAGAAAACCCCAATGGGGATTTTTCATCTTGTTGGTGCTGGTTAGGTGGGGTTGACGGGGCTGGTTGTGGTTGTGCTGTAACGGAGTTGCGGGGCGGGCGTGGGCCGGGCGGGAACGCGGCGGAGCCCCCGGATGTTGATCAAGTCGTGACTCAAGAAAAAACGTCCGGGGGCTCCGCTCTCACTGTCTCACAGCAGGTTCTGGCCTCGTATCGCAGCGTGTTGCCGGTGTCGCCGCCCACGATCGCGATGCTGGCCGGGTTGATCGGCCGCCGCCGCCGGGCGATCGGGTCGCGGTGGCGCAAGGCGTCCCCGGCCGAGCAGGCGGTGCTGGTGCTGGCGATGCTGCGCCACGACCAGCGCCTGCTGGACCTGTCCCGCGCCAACGCGGTGTCGGCCGCCACGCTGCGCCGCTGGCTGCTGGAGGCCATCGACCTGCTCGCGGCCCGGGCGCCGCGGCTGGGGCGGGTGCTGCGGCGGCTGGCCGCCCGCGGCGCGGCGGTGGTGCTGGCCGACGGGACCCTGATCCGCACCCGCCGCCGCACCGGCACAGACAATCGCCGCAACTACAGCGGCAAGCACAAACACCACGGCCTCAACGTCCAAGGCCTCACCGACGAACACGGACGGCTGCTGTGGGTCTCGGCCGTGCTGCCGGGCAGGACCGCCGACATCACCGCCGCCCGCCGCCACCGGCTGCGCGACCGCCTCCACGCCCACGGCCTGACCCCCGCCGCGGACAAGGGCTACCAGGGCTGGCACAAAGACGTCCGCGACACCCGCCACTGCCCGGACTGCGGCGGCCCCTGCGCGCAGATCGTGCTCACCCCGTTCAAAGCCGAAACCAACCGGCCGCTCACCGAGCCGCAGAAACAGGCCAACAGCGTGTTCAACGCGATGCGCTGCGCGGTCGAGGGCGGCTTCGCCGCCCTCAAAACCTGGCGCGTCCTCGACAAACTCCGCATCGCACCACGCCACGCCACCACCCTCGTCCGCGCCCTGCTCGTCCTCACCCAGCACGAACAAGCCGTCCGCGACACCGCCCAGCCCACCCCGGCCTGACAACTACCACACCCCGTCAACCCGCCATGAACAGCACAAACCAGGATGAAAAATCCCCAATGTGGCATTGGGTGCATGCGACGCACCCAATGTGGCGTTCGGTGCGCTAATCAAGCACCGCAGCGCTTCCATCGATGGCGGCGAGCGGCATGAACGAAGCACCCGATGTGGTGCCGGTTGCCAGCCCGGCGCACATGGTCTAGACCGCTAATGGTCTGGACCTCCCAGCAACCCCGACCCCGGACACGAAAACGCTCCCCGGGCAACGAATTCCGGGGAGCGTGGACGATGCGGGATTCGGCTCAGCCGAGCCCGTGGAGAATCGGTACTCGTGTCTCGCGACAGTGGCGGGTGGAGTGGACGGTGTCCGCTTGGCGCGGAGCCGGTACTTCGATCTCGGTGTCCACAACCATCGGGCTGCGCAGCGGGGCCTGGATCAGGCTGAACCCGAACCGGTTGCGCAATTCGTGATTGATCCCACGCCGGCCGCGAGTGTGTTCGTCCTCACGGCGGAAAAGCGTGGTGAGCCGTACGGCCATGGGATCACACCCCCAGTTCGGATAACGGGAACCGGCGCGGGTCGGCACCGGTTGGATCGGGGTGGTTCGCGCTCGACGGGTCAACGCCGGGCACCAGGGAAACCGCTCCGTTGCGGTGTCTCCGCAGGGTCGTCGCAGCACCTGGACCAGCGCCGATTCCGGCGAGGCTGGCGGATCGGCTCACCGGTTCGCACAGGTCGGCTCGCATCCGCACTCCTCCCGATATCTCGCGGCTGTTCCGCCGCCCGGGCCGGGTGCCCGGGCCGGTGCTGCCGGTGTTGGGCTGAATGTCGCAAGCCATTCACCCACCACTGACGCCCCGATCGCTGCGATTAATCCTACTCCTGGAATAATCTTCATGTCGAGATCGGGTCGAGTTGATCACCCGCTTGGCCCTGCGGTTTGCTCCGTAGTGACGCAAAGAAGCCGGGGACGTGCATTAGAGCGCACGCCCTGCACAAGGCTCGGAGGTGGACGACCCATGGCGGATTATCCGTCGCCCCAGGATTACGACCCGGACACGGCAGAGTCGCTGTTCGCGGCCGCGGCCTGGGCGAAGTCGTTCGCGAGCGAGCCCAACGGCGGAAACTGTGTCGAGGTCAACCTCTCCCGTCCCGGCCTGATCGGCGTGCGCGACACGAAGCTCGCCGCGAGCCCGGTGCTGGTGTTCGACCGTGGCGAGTGGGACGCCTTCCTCGTCGCGGTCAAGGCTGGTCAGTTCGACCTGCCGCCGAGTGAGTAGTCCACCACGACGAGGTCTCGACTGAGAGCGATTCGCAAACAGTCACTCGATCGGGTGGAGTGTGGCGGCGCTCCGGTCACCGTGGGCGCCGGGCGGTGTGGGTTCAATGTCGGCTTGGCGAGGGTCGCCGTCTGAGTAGGTTGAGCGCCCCGACCCCACGGAGCGCGCCATGACCCCACTCCACTACCTCCCCGCCGGCGAAGTGTTGCGCCTCTTCCGGACCCGGCAACTCTCGCCGGTGGAGGTGATGCGCGCGGTCGTCGAGCGCGAGGAGCGGGTCGAGCCGGTTGTCAACGCGTTCGCCGAGCAGATGTTCGAGCAGGCGTTGCGGGCGGCGGCCGTCGCGGAGAAGGCGTACGCGCCCGGCGGTCAGCCGAGGCCGCTCGAAGGACTGCCGATCGCGGCGAAGGAAGAACAGCCCCTGGCCGGGCACCCCGTCACCGAAGGCACCCTCCTGCGCTCGCCCCGGGTGGCGCGGGAGACCGCGATCGGGCTCAGCCGCATCCAGGCGGCCGGCGGGATTCTGCACGCTCGCACGACGACGTCCGAGTTCTGCTGCATGCCGCTGTCCCACACGCGACGCTGGGGAACCACGCGCAATCCATGGAACCTCCAGACCGCGGCGGGCGGCTCGTCCGGCGGTTCTGGCGCGGCGCTGGCGGCCGGAACCGCCTACCTCGCCACCGGATCGGACATCGGCGGTTCGCTCCGCGCGCCCGCGTCCTTCACCGGCGTCGTGGGCTTCAAACCGCCGCACGGGCGCAATCCCGTCCTCCCGCCCGCCGGATTGGATACTTACTACCACCACGGCCCGATGGCTCGGACGGTCGCCGATTGCGCGTCGCTGCAGAACGTCATGGCGGGCGAGGATCCGCGCGACCCGCACTCGCGACTTCCCGCCGTTCGCATTGAGGTGAGCGACGTGCGCGGACTCCGCGTCGCGTGCTGTCCGGTGCCTGGCGATTTCCCAGTGGCCTCGGAGGTCGCCGCCAACACCCGCGCCGTCGCGCATGCGTTGTCGGCTGCCGGTGCGGCGGTGACGGAGATCGAGATCGACTGGACGCTCGCCATGGTCAAACAGGCCTTGTGGGCGCACTTCGGGACCGGTTTGGCCGCCGAGGTTTTGGAGCTGGACCGGCAGAACCCGGGCGTCATCACCCCGTACTGCCAGGCTTTCGCGCGCAAAGGCGTCGAGAACATTGTGGACGCGGAAACCGGCCGTGCGGTCGAAGCGGCGATCCGCGAACGCCTCGACGCGGTGTTCGAGCGGTTCGACGCGCTGATCGTGCCGACCCTCGGTGCCACCGCGTTCGCCGCTGGCGAGGATTACCTTTCCGAGCAGGTCGTGGTCGATGGTGTTGCGCTGGAACACTTTTCGGACGCTTCGCTCACTCCGGCGTTCAACGTCGGCAGTGAACATCCGGTGCTCGCCGTGCCGTCCGGTTGGGCGAGCAACGGCGTGCCGACGGGGGTCCAGGTCGCCGCGGCCAAGTACGACGACGGCACGGCATTCCGCGTCGGCGCGGCGATCGAGCGGACGGTGGGGGCCGGGTTCGCACGGATTCCGTTAGCTGGCCAGGAATTCCCGCAGATGCGCCACGACCTGTGAGGGTTGTTCCTCGGGGAGGAAGTGCCCGCAGTCGTCGAGGCCGATGCCGGTCACGTTGTCCGCGTAGTCGCGCCAGATGTCGAGCGTGGGCAGGCTGCCGAGCAGTCCGGCCTTGCCCCACATCGCCAGTACTGGCTGGGTGAGGCGTTTCCCGGCGGCGTAATCGGCGTCGTCCAGTTCGGCGTCGTCCGGGAATGAGGCGCGGTAGTCGTCGAAACCGGCTCGGAGCGCGCCGGGGGCTTCGAAGGCACGCACGTATTCGGCGACGTCCTCGGCGGGCAGCCCGTGGCGTTGGAAGGTCCAGCGCTCGAAGAAGTACCCGAGGTAGGCGGCGATGTTCTGCCCGGCCAGCAGTTCCGGCAGGTCTGGCTGGAGGTGGAAAAGCCAGTGCCAGTACGCCTTCCCGAGGTCCCGGTCGAGGCGGCGCCACATCTCTCGCGTCGGCGCGATGTCCAGCACGGCCAGCCGTTCGACCTGGTCCGGGCGGTCGAGCGCCCACCGATGAGCGACGCGCCCGCCGCGGTCGTGCCCCGCGACTGCGACCCGGTCGAACCCGAGCTGTTCGGCCAGCTTCGCGACGTCGGCGGCCATCGTGCGCTTGTCATAACCGGTGCGGGGTTTGTCGGTGCGCCCGTATCCGCGCAGGTCAGGGGCGATCACGGTGTACGCCTCGGTCAGCGGTCCGGCGACGCGGCGCCAGCAGTGCGACGTCTGCGGCCAGCCGTGCAGGAGGAACAGCGGCGGGCCGTCGCCGCCGCGGAGGTAGTGCATGCGCAGGTCGGCTACTTGGGCCATGGCTGCTTCTAACCGGCTCATGGGGTTAGACGGTAGCGTGCGTTCTCACCGGTTTCAATGGTTAGAATGAGCGGCATGGATTGGGTGTTCGACGCTGGACGGCCGTGTCTGCACCTGGTGAACACGCTGCGCTCCCGGCATCTCTCGGAAGGCATCGAGCTGCTGACCGGCCCGGACGCGCTGGCCGAATGGCTTGAGCTGGCCGGATTCGGTCGTGTGCCGGTGACCGCCGCCCAGGTGGCCGCGGCAAAAGACTTACGCGAGGCGGTCAACCGGCTGCTGACCGCCAAGCCGCTGGTTGCCGACGTCCGGCTGGTCAACGACGCCCTCGCGGCCGCCCCCGAACCGGATCGGCTGCTGTTGAAGGACGGTGTGCTGCAGCGGGAAGCGCCCACTCCGGCGGACCCGGTAGCGACGGCATTCGCGGTGCTGGCCGCCGACGCCGTCGATCTCGCTACCGGCGCAGAAGACATCCGCATCTGCTCGGCGGACGACTGCGGCCTGCGATTTGTCGACACGTCGCCTCGCCGGACGCGCCAGTGGTGCTCGATGTCGCGCTGCGGGAACCGGGCAAAGGCGCGAGCGCACTACGAACGGACGAAGAACCGGTAGGCCCACGGGTGCGCGCGCAGCCACACATTCAGCTTGCCGACCACTCGCATGGGGCTGTGGGCGCGAGACTTTCCCCAAGTCGCGGTCGCTGTGGACAACCCGGCCGTAGTGGGCGGGGTTGTCGGTGGGGGCGGATAGACTGGACAAGGGCCGTCCCCCGGAGGAGGGCGGGGGCTGCGCTGGCGGGGCCGGGGCGAAGGGGAACGTCCGGCGTGCGGATCAGGAACAGCTGCCCGGTCGAATATCCTTTTTGGAGCTTCGGCCACCGGCGGTCGGACATGCGGGAGAACGGTTTCCCCACCGTGTCGATAGTCTCGAACAGCGTGCTGATCGTCTCGTTCGGACCGAACCCGGCGATCGTCTCCCGGTAGTACCGCTCGAACTCCGGCCACGTCGGCGGCAGATCCCGCTCGCGGACGCCGAGGATTCGGCCGATGCCGCACATCTGCGCGTAGTACTCGTCAAGCTCCGAAGTGGACATCGGGCGGCCGAAGAACCGTTGTGCGTCAACGGGAGCCATCACCAGCGTCGCGTGCACCCATGCGTACGCGCCAGGATCGAGCGCGCTGTATCGACGGCCATCGGCGATACCGGTGAACGAGCGGTGCAGTTTCCGCAATCGTTCGGCCTCGAATTGCGCGCCCTTTGTCCCGCCGTAAACGTAGATCGACAGCGAAGCGACGGTGCGCATCAGCCGGGTCCACGGATCCTCGCGGTAGTCCGAATGATCCCGCACCCCGGCCGCGACGACCGGATGCGCGACCTGCAGTACGAGCACCTGTCCCGCGAGCAGCGCGTCGCGGAAGTCGCCGAAATAGCGCCAAGCCGCGGTACCGCGAACGACCGGCGGAGCCACGTCAGCCTCGCGCACCGTGCAGCAGCATCATCAACGGCTCGGCAGCCGGAACGTCCGTGCCGGTCGCGAGGCGGCGCAACTGCAGCCCGGCGATCAGCGCGACCACCGGCCCGGCTACTCGTTCCGGCTCCGGCAGGCTGAGTGCGGTCAGAATCGTAATGGCCAATTCGTCATATGCCGCAAAGCATTTCGCGGACGCTTCGTGCAGCCCGGGGTCGCGCGCGGCTTGCAGGTACAGCTCGTGCGGCGCGAGTTCGTCCGTGCCGAACGGCAATTGCTTGATTACGTGTTCCACGACGGTCGCCGCTTGTTCGAGGCTCAGCCCTTGTTCCCGGTACGCCTCGACAATTCCCGCCAGTTTCGCGGTTTCCTCCTCGGCGAACAGCAGCATCGCCTCGCGCAGGAGCTCGGTCTGGCTGGGGAAGTGATAGGTCAGCGTGCCGAGCGAAACCCCGGCAGCGGCGACGATGCGCCGGTTGGTGAGCCCGCCGACGCCCTGTTCGCCGACCACCTTCAGGGTGGCGCGAAGAATCGCGTCGCGAGTGGTCACCACCCCGGCTCGGGACGTCGGTCCGGCCACCGCTGCACCTCTTCCAGTTGCGCGGCAACGGAAATCAGCCGCTCCTCGGAATGCGACGGGCCGAGCAGCTGGGCGCCGAGCGGCAACCCGTCCGCGGTCAGCCCGGCGGGCACGTTCACCCCGGGCCAGCCCAGCACGTTCCACGGCCAAGCGTACGGGCACGCGGCGATCATCGACTGGTCGGTCTGCCAGCCGGAAAGCCCGTCGAAAGACCCGATCACGGGCGGCGGAGTGGCGGTGGTCGGCGTGAGCAGGACGTCGATGTCGCCGAACACCCCGCCGATCCGGCGGCGCAGCACCGGTTCGAGCGCGCGAGCGAGTTTCAGCGCGGGTCCGGCGAGAAGGCCGCCTTGCTGGGCGTTGCCGCGGGTGCGCGGGTCGAGCGCGGACGGCTCCGGTACGCGCCTGGCCCAATCGCGCACGCCGGTGAGCGAGCGCGGCAGGAAGGTGAGACCGATCAAGCCGTATCCGGGTTCGACCGGCACGATCTCGTGGCCCAGCCCCGCAAGCGTCTCGGCGGTCTGGCGCACCGCCGATTCGACCACTGGGTCGAGCCTGGTTTTGGTGGCGGTAAAGGGAATCCGGGTGGAGAGGCCGATCCGCAGCCGTCCCGGTTCGCGCTGGGCGGCGGTCTGGAACGAGGTGCCAGTGCCCGCGGTGACGTCGAGCAGGGTGGCCGCGTCGGCGACCGTCCGGGCGAGTGGGCCGAGCACGGTGAGGCCGTAGAACAGTTCGCTGCCGGTCGGGATCCGGCCGCGCTGGGTTTTGATGCCGACCAGTCCGGTCCACGCCGCCGGGATGCGCACCGATCCCGCCCCGTCCGACCCGAGCGCGGCGGCCACGATCCCGGCCGCCACCGCCGCGGCGGATCCGCCGGACGACCCGCCCGGCGTGTGCGCGGGCTGCCACGGATTGCGCGTCGCACCGAAGGCGGTTCCCTCGGTGAACGGCCATTGGCCCAGCTCAGGCGTGTTGGTCTTGCCGATGATGACCGCGCCGGCCTGCTTGAGCTTCGCGACCGCGGGTGCGTCCGAGATCGCTGCCGGGAAGTCGCCCGGGCAGCCAAACGCGGTGGGCAGGCCGACGATGTCCACGTCGTCCTTGATCGCGACCGGCACCCCGAGCAACGGCGCGCGGTCACCGTCGGCGCGGCGCTGATCAGCGGCAGCAGCCTCGGCGAGCGCAGCTTCGTCGCGCAGCACGCGGAACGCGTTGAGCACGGGCTGGCTCGCGTGCGCCCGCTTGAGCGCGAGCTCGGTCAGCTCCACGGCCGTGACTTCGCCGGATTCGAGCGCGGCGGCTTGGGCGGCAAGGGTCGTGAACTCGGTTGTCGCGGAAGGCATCGGCGGCTCCCCGTTCTCTCGTTCGCTCGAACGAACGTATCACGGCGACGGTCGGGAAGTTCGGGCATGCTCGGAGTCGTGATCGACGACTTCGCGAAGGAGTACCTGCACAGCGACCTCAAAGGGGTCCGGCAGACGATGCTCCGGAAGCTCGACGGATTGTCCGAGTACGCGATCCGCCGTCCGTTGACCTCGACCGGAACCAACCTCCTGGGCCTGGTCAAACACCTTGCGGTCGCCGAGGCCCGGTACTTCGGCGAGGTTTTCGGCCGTCCGTTTCCCGAGCCGGTTCCGCGGTGGGACGACCTCGAACAGCGCGGTCGCGACCTGTGGGCGACCGAGCACGAAACCCGCGAGGAAATCACCAGCCGCTACCAGCGCGTCTGCGAACACTCCGACGCGACGATCGCCGCTCTCGCCATCGACGCACCCGGCCACGTGCCGTGGTGGCCGCGGCCGGACGTGCTGCTGTTCAACGTCCTTGTCCACATGTTGACCGAGACCAGCCGGCACGCCGGGCACGCCGACATCCTGCGCGAGCAGCTGGACGGCGCGGTCGAAATGGACCTGGAAGCCATGGCCAAACGCGGCCGGGACGCGGCCTTCTGGGAGGCGCGGCGGGCCGAAATCGAGCGGGCGGCGAGGGCCGCGGATCCGGCCACGGCTGGATAAAGCCACCTAAACTGCCCACCACCAACCCCGCCAGCGCACGGAGGATCGATGACGTTCGACTTCGCCCGGTTCCCCTCCTTCGACGGCTTTTCGCGCGCCGGCCTCCACCACGGGCCGACGCCGCTGGTCCCCGCGCCGCGGCTGGGGGAAGCGCTCGGCATCCCCCGGCTGCTGCTCAAGCGCGACGACGTCCATCCGCTCGGCGTCGGCGGCAACAAGCTGCGCAAACTCGACTTCCACCTCGGCGCGGCGCTCGCCGACGGTGTGGACACCGTGATCACCTTCGGCGCGCTGCAGACCAACCACGGCCGTCAGACCGCCGCGGCGTGCGCCCGGCTCGGCTTGCGCTGCGAACTGGTGCTGACCGCTGAGGTGCCGCGCTCCGGCGACGCGTACGAGCGATCCGGCAATGTCCCGCTTGACCTGCTCTTCGGCGCGCGGGTGCACGTCTGCGCGTCCGGCGAGGAATCGGCCGCGACGTACGAACGGCTGGTTGCCGAAGCAGCGGACGAAGGCCGGAAAGTGCGGACGATCCCAGTCGGTGGGTCCGACCCACTCGGTGTTCTTGGCTATGTGGATGCCACCCGCGAGCTAGCTGCCCAGCTGGTGGAGCAGGGTCTGGACCACGCCCGAATCGTGAGCCCGCACGCCAGCGGGGCCACGGCGGCCGGACTGGCGCTCGGCACGGAGCTGCTCGGTTCGCTGGAGGTGGATATCGCCTGCGTCAGCCATCCGCTGAACGAGGCTGTGGACAACTTGTCCCAGCTCACCGCCGGGGCCGCGGAGTTGCTTGGGTTCGACCCACCGAAGCTGGCGCACGTGTGGCTCAACGACACGACGATCGGCGAGGGCTACGGCATCCCGGCGTCGGGGACCTGGGAAGCGATCCGGTTGTTCGGCCGCACCGAAGGCGTGGTGCTCGACCCGG
This sequence comes from Amycolatopsis sp. A1MSW2902, assembly GCF_017312175.1. Taxonomy (NCBI): domain Bacteria; kingdom Bacillati; phylum Actinomycetota; class Actinomycetes; order Pseudonocardiales; family Pseudonocardiaceae; genus Amycolatopsis; species Amycolatopsis sp. A1MSW2902. The sequence goes on along the minus strand of NZ_QJPO01000001.1, from coordinate 6,854,808 downwards.
TCTACACCGGAAAAGCCGCCGCCGCCCTGGTGGAATGGGCGGCGGCGGGACGGTATTCGCCCGAGGAGACCGTCGTGTTCGTGCACACCGGCGGTCTTCCCGGATTGTTCGGTTACGCGCCCGAGTTCATGGCCGAGGCGCGGAAGTAACGAGCACCGCGGCGCGAGCGGTTTCGGTCCGCACCGCGATCCGGAGCAGGACCAGCAGCAGGGCGACGTTCGCGATCAGCGTGAGCCGCTGCGTCGCGCCCACCGGCAGCACCTCGGTGAGCGCGTGGAACGGCTGCACCCCGGCTTCGTCGAGGCGGACGAACAGGAAACTCAGCGCGAACAACCCGACCGCGGCGAGCCCGAACTTCAGCCAGCGCACCACGAACACGCGCTCCGCCGTGCCGCGCAACGGTTCCAGCATCGTGATCGCCGCGCCGGGCAGGCTCGCGAACGCGATCAGGCACGAGTACAGGTGGATGTCGCCGCTGAGCGGATTCGGGCTTTGCGGGTAACTGGCCGGAAAAACGGCGGCGACCGCCAGTCCGACCGCCCACAGCATGAGCAAAGCCTTGGTGCTGAACGTCATCGGCACTCCGCCTGCGATCAGCGCGCCGAGCACCGCGAGCGATCCGACGGCCACCGACAGCACGCTCGCCCCGAGCATGCCCTCCCCGCGGTCGGTGATCGTGTAGCTCGAAAGCGTGTCGTAGATCGGGTCGTGCGAGCTGATGATGTGCAGCACTGTGATCGTGAACAGCCCCCAGGCGATCGCAGCGAGCGCGGTCAGGCGCCATCCCCGGACGCCTCGTGTGTTCCCCATGTAGCCAGATTGGCGGTTCCGCGGCGTTTCGTGATCAGGGAAAACCCCTGATTAAGCCCCTACCCCGAGAAGTCGGCGAGGACGAGCACCTGGTCGTCGTGCCGTTTGGCGCGCGGCCAGCGGACAGCGTGCGGATCGTCGTTTTCCGCGGCGCGTACCGCGTCCAGCACTGCTTCGGGGCCCTTGTTTTTGGCTAGCTGCAGGACTTCTGGCCAGGTGAAGAGGCCGTATTCGTCCACTCCGATCGCTACGCCGTCGGTGGCGATGAGGACGGCGTCGACGGCTGCGCGGGGCCAGCTGCGGCGGACTGCTTTGTGTGCCGCGACCGGGTCGGCTTCGGCTACCCAGAAGCCATCTTCGGCGTTGCGTCGTCGGCGGACGTCGGCGCTGGTTTGCAGGAGACCGTTGTTGCGGAGGGAGACCAGGCGGTCGTCGGAGACCACGTCGGCGCCGAACTGTCCAAACGCGACGATGGGGCTGTCGGCCAGGACCAGGGCTTCTATTTCGTGGTCGTTCCAGCGGAGGATCGAGACTGTGCTGGAGGGGGCGTTGCCTGGGGTCAGGGCGTTGTCCTTGGCTACGGCGGTGATTGCGGTTGCCAGGGCTTGGCTGAGGTTTTGGTGGGGGGCGGTGCGGAGTTCGTTGGCCAGCTGGTCGCGGAGGAGGTGGGCGTACCAGCCGCCTGGGGGGAGGTCTGGGCTGGGGGAGGTGGCTCCGTCCAGGACCAGGATTGCTTGGTCGAGGAGGGCGATGTGGTCTTCGGTGGGGCGGGGGTTGCCGTCGGAACCGACTCCGGCTCGCTCGGCGGTCGAAATCTCGGGCACTGGTCGACTGTAGCTCGGGTTGGGGGGTGGGACTTCTCGTCGCCTGGCGGCGACATCGCGTTCCTTGGTTGCGTGGGGCACCCCGAAGCTTGATTGTGCTGACGGTCGGTGGGTGCTTGTCAAGGCGGGAAAGATGCCTTGACAAGCACCCCCGAACCGCAGGGAGGCTTCGTATCGGGGTTGGGGGAGGGGCTGGGTGCCTCGCTCGTTGGGTGCATCGGTGCGGCTGGGTGCCTTGATGGTTGGGTGCTGCGGTTGCGGTTTGGGTGGGGGTTAGCGCCCCAATGTGGCATTGGGTGCATGTGGCGCACCCAATGTGGCGTTCGGTGCATCTGACGCACCCAATGCCGCATTGGGGCGCGTCGCTGGCTCACGCGCCATGTCAACTCGGGTTGACAGGCGCCGCGTGTCAACCTAGATTGACATCATGACGGAAGCGACGGATTTGGCCGCTCGCGCTGGTGATCGGGATCCCCGGGTGGGGCTTCGGGCGGTGGCTGCGTTGAGGCGGTTGCTTGAGCAGTTGGAGGCGGTGCAGGTGCGCAGTGCGCGGATGCACGGCTGGTCTTGGCAGGACATCGCGGCCGAGTTGGGGGTCAGCCGGCAGGCCGTCCACAAGAAGTACGGGAGGCATTGATGTTCGAGAAGTTCACCCATGACGCCCGGAGAGCGGTGGTCGAGGCGCAGGCCGCGGCGCATGAGGCGGGGGCTCGCGAGATTTCCGCGCAGGCGGTTTTCGCTGGGTTGGCGCGGATCGAGAACGGCGAGGCCGTGCGGTTGCTGCGAGATCTCGGGGTGTCGCGCGAGGACGTCTTCGCTGAGCTTGCCCGGGTGCGCCGCCGTGGCGGGATCAGTGACGCCGATGCCGAGGCGCTCACCGAGTTCGGCATCGACGTTGATCAGATTGTCGAGCGGGTCGAGCAGACGCATGGGCCGGGTGCGCTTGCTCAGGCGAGCCGGCCCACGCGGCGCAATCATCTGCCGTTCACCGAGGACGCGAAGAACGCGTTGCAGATGAGCGTGCGGGAGGCGCATGACCTCGGCGACAAGCATTTGGGGCAGGAGCACCTGCTGCTCGCGCTCGTGAAACAGCGCGGTCCGGTGGCGGACTTTCTCGCGGCGCGCGGGATCGATTATCCGGCGGTCCGGCAGGCCGTCGGCAAGCGCTAATGCTGTTCTTGCTGGTCCGTCCCGGTGCGCCACGTGACCAGCGGGAGCAGGGCCTGGGTCAGCGGGCCGATGCTGAGGGCGTACAGCACGGTTCCGACGCCGACCGCGCCGCCGAGCAGCCAGCCCGCGGCCAGGACGAGTACCTCGATGCCGGTCCGGACCAGGCGGACGGACCAGCCGGTTCGGGCGTGCAGGCCGGTCATCAAACCGTCTCGGGGGCCGGGGCCCAGGCGGGTGCCGACGTACACCGCGGTCGCGACGGCGTTCAGGACTACGCCGCCGACCAGCATCAGGATCTGCCAGACGAGCACGTGCTGGTCGGGTAGCACGGCGCGCACCGCGTCGACCGCTACCGCGATCACCGCGATGTTCGCGACGGTGCCGATGCCGGGGCGCTGTCGCAGCGGGATCCACAGCAGCAGCACGAACATCGCCACGACGGCGCTGATCGTGCCGAACGTCAGCCCGGTGATCTTGGTCAGGCCGTCGTTCAGCACGTCCCACGGGTCGAGTCCGAGGCGGGCGCGGGTGAGCATGGCCATGCTCGCGCCGTAGAGCGCGAGGCCGGCGAGCAGTTGGACACCCCGGCGCGCGGGGGCTCGGCGGAGGCTGAGGGGACTGAGGTCGGTAACTGCCACTTCTCCACTATTGGTGCCAACTGGCCTGGTATGCCATGGCCAATGCGTGATAATTGGCCTTATGGAACCTCTGGGCGGCCGCATCTCGGGACGGCGATTGGCCATATTGCTGGGGGAATGGCGGCAGCGTGGCTCCCGGCAGGGGGCGACCGACCTCGCCGCGGCGGTCGAGTTGCACGTGCTCGACGGGCAGTTGCCGATCGGCACGCGGCTGCCCGCCGAGCGCGAACTCGCCGACGCGCTCGGGGTCAGCCGCACGTTGATCGGGGCGGCACTCGATCGGCTCCGCGCGGACGGTCTGGTCGCCAGCCGTCGCGGGGCTGGGTCGTGGGTGGCCGGCGTGGGCAACCGCGACGAGGCCGAGGCGGTCCGGGACGACCTGCTCGACCTCGCGCGGGCCGCGCCGCCCGCTGTGCCTGGGCTGATGGCCGCGTTCGACACCGCGCGGCGCGATCTGGTCGAGTACGTCAGCGGAAACGGCTATCTCACCGGCGGACTGCCGCGGTTGCGGGAGCGGATCGCCGAGCGCTACACCGCGCGCGGCCTGCCGACGTCGCCGGACCAGGTGCTGGTGACGTCCGGTGCGTACTCCGCGTTCGTGCTCTGCCTGCGGATGCTGAGCGGGCCCGGTGACCGGGTTCTGCTTGAGCAGCCGACGTATCCGAACGCCATCGACGCCGTCCGTGCGACGCACGCGTTGCCGGTTCCGGTCGCGCTCGATCCGGTGCGCGGCTGGGATTTGCCGGGGATCGAGGCCGCGCTGCGCCAGGCCGCGCCGCGGTTCGGCTACCTCGTGGTGGACTTCCAGAACCCGACCGGACTGCGCCTCGACGCGGCCGGACGGGAACGGCTCGGCGGGCTGCTCGCCCGGTCGCGGACGCCGGTCGTGGTCGACGAATCGTTGGTGGAACTGGATTACGAGGGCGATCCGGTGGACGGTCCGCCGCCGCTGGCCGCGTTCGGCGGGGATCTGGTGCTGAGCGTCGGGTCCGCGGCGAAATCGCAGTGGGGCGGATTGCGGCTGGGCTGGATCCGGGCGTCGACGGATTTGCTCGACCGGCTGCAGTCCTCCCGGTTCGCGGTCGACCTCGGCGCGCCGGTGTTCGACCAGCTCGTGCTGGCCGCACTGCTCGAACCGGAAGGCTACGACGTGCTCGCCCGGCGCCGGGCGGAATTCCGGGAGCAGCGAGACATCACGGTCGCGGCACTGCGCAAGTACTGTCCAGAGTGGACATTCCAGGTGCCCTCCGGCGGACTGTCGCTGTGGTGCCGGTTGCCGGAACCGATGAGCACGCGGCTGGCGGTGTCGGCGGCGAACCACGGGGTGCAGATCGCGCCCGGGTCGAGGTTCGGGGTGCACGGCGGGTTGGAACGCTGGCTGCGGCTGCCGTTCGGGCTGCCGCGCGAGCAATTGCCGGAGGCGGTGCGGCGGGTGAGCGCGGCGGCGGCTTCGGTGCGCGGCTGCGCGGATGTGCCCGCGGAACGGATTGCGGTGACCTAGCGCGGTTTCTCGTCTCCGAAAAATGAACAGCCGGTGCACCGGATGGGATCCAGCCACTCCAGGGATGGTGGCGGTCACCTGTCCGGCGCACCGGCCGATCGTCCGAGGCGCTTCCCGGCACAGCCCCTCGAAGTGCCGGGAAGCGCCCTCGGTTCAGGCGGGCTTCGGTTGGCGCAGGCTTTCGCTCGGCGCGGTGAGCGAAAGCCTCCGGAGCACGCCCGTGGTGGGTCCCGGCGCCGCGGGGGCAGCGCGGCGCCGGGACCAGGACCCGATCCGGCCGGGCGCGGTCGGCCGGTCGGGAAGTGCGGTCATGGTTCAGCCCCTTGATCGAAGTAGCACTGGTGCGAAGGGGTGAGTCCGGCGCAGCGAACGGGCGCGCGCGATCAAGAAGTTGATCTTGAGGTGGACGGAGCTCTCCCCGGATAACCGGTTGGAGGGTCAGTCCGGGGAGGTGGTCGGCAGGGCGGCGTCCCTGCCCGCGCCGTCGACCTCGTGGTCGCGGCTGACGCCGATGAGCTTGAGCTGAGTGACGGTGTCGCCGTCGCCGGCCAGCGCGAACAACTGGCGCAGACCGCCGTGCCCGTCGTGTCCCGGCGAGACAGTCGACGCGGGCGCGGCAGGCGCGGCCGGAGCCGAGGGAAGACCTTCGCCGCCACCGCTGCTGCCGCCGCCAGCCTGGCTGCGTTCCTTGACCGGCGGCGCGGGCTGGGTTTCCTGCTTGGCGGCGGGCTGCGCGGCGAGGACACGGGCGGGCGCGGAGTGGACGACCGGCGCTTGCTTGCTGACCTGCACGACAACCGGCGCTTCCGGCTCTTTCGCCAGCTTGCCCGCCGGGACGGAGACGCTGATCGACCCGCTGGCGACCGGAGTCGGCTCGACCGTGTCGACCGGCGGCTCGACAACCCGGACCGGCGCGGTGTCGATCACGGTGTCGACCGAGGTGACCGTGGTGTGCAGGGTCGTGTCGACAGTGTCGTTGACGGTTCCGAGGATGCCGTCGAGGAGCCCCGGGTGGCCGGTTTCGGTGCCGCCGAGAAGTCCGCCCAGGAGGCCCGGGCCGGAATCGTGGCTGGTGCCGCCGAGAAGACCGCCGAGGAGCCCTTGCTGCGGCTCGGGTTCGTTGCTGATGCTGCTGATGCTGCTGAGCAAGCCCGGCTCGGGTTGGGTGCTGGGCGAACCTTGGCTGGGCTCGTTGCTGGTGCTGCCGAGCAAACCCGGCTGAGGTTCGGGATTGGCGCTGCTGGGCTTGCTGCTGGGCAGACCTTGCTGGGGTTCGGGATTGGTGCTGCTTGGGCTGCTGGGCAGGCCCTGCTGGGGTTCGGCGCTGGGCGAACTCTGGCCGGGCTCGCTGCTCGGGCTGCTGACCGGCTGAGTGGTCGCGTCGGACGCGGGGTCGCTCGCCGGTGCGTGGTGTTTCGCCGCGCCCGGGCTCTTTGCCTTGGCAGGCTTGGTGATCTTGGTCGAGGGCCGGGTCACCGCGATGCTGGCGTGGTGGCCCGGGCCGTTGCCGGACACAGCGGCCGGACGGAAGCTCACGTCCGGCCGGTAGTCGTCGGCGGAGATGTGGAACCGGTGGAGCGAGGCGCGTTGCGCGCCGGGCATGGCCCAGGTGAGGGTGCCGGACGTGGCCGTTCCGGCGTAGCGGTGCTCCGGTTCGGTGTCGGGAGCCGAAGCGGCCGGGCGGTCGATGTGCTCGTCCGCCGCCGCATTCGCCTGCGACAACGCCGCGCCGAGCAGCCATCCGGCCAGGGTGAGTCCGCCGGCGACGGCGATCCGGGCGGCGGGCCGGGCGATCGGAGCAGCCCAGGCTCGGGGCCGCCGTCGCGCGCCCGCGCGCGCGAAAGAGGAGTTCCGCTCGGTGCGGTTCGAAGCGCGGTCGGCCATTCCGAGGAGCGCGGGACCCGCGTTCCCAAGTGGACTGAAGCCGGACGCCACGGGATGTGCGAGGCCGCGCGAATGCGCCATGCCGGTCACGCCACCACCACCGTCCGCGCCTGAAGCTCGTGCCACCGCACGAGACTGATCTTGCTGGGGCTGTCTTCCGGCCAGGTCGCAGGTCCCCCGGGGCTGCCCTCTTTCTAGCACCGGACGCGAGTGTTTCATCTCTCCCGCGCTCGATCCACCCCGTAAGGCGGAACGTCCGCACCGGCTCTGGTGTCCGATCCGCCCTAGTCGATCACCCTGCGTCGCCTCAACCGGGCCAGATGCGGCCATCCGGGCGGCCCGTCCGCGGCGCGAATTCGGGCGTTGACCCGATGTTTCGGCCACCGCGACACTCTCGGTATCTCGTTCCCGCAGGGGCGAACCGGGCCCGGGCGCCAGTCGTCAGACGAGTTTCCGCAGGCGTTCGACGGCTTCGTCGATCACCTCGTTGCGCTTGCAGAACGCGAACCTCAGCAGATGTTTCCACTCGTCCGGGTGATCCGTGAACACCTTGACGGGTACCGCGGCGACTCCGGCGCGTTCCGGAAGCGTCCAAGCGAGTTCTGCGGCGTCCTCGAAACCGAGCGGACGCACGTCAGCCGTCACGAAGTACGTCCCCGCACTCGGCCGTACTGCGAATCCCGCATCGGCAAGACCAGCGGAAAGCCGATCCCGCTTCTCCTGCAGGCTCGCGCGCAGGTTTTCGACCCACTCAAGCTCGTTGTCGAGCGCGTACGCCACGGCCGGCTGCAGCGGTCCGCCGGAGACGAACGTGATGAACTGCTTCGCTGCCTTCACCGCGGCCACCAGCTCCGGCGTCGAGCAGATCCAGCCGATCTTCCAGCCGGTGCAGTTGAAGGTCTTGCCCGCGCTCGAAATCGCGACGGTCCGCTCGCGCATCCCGGGGAACGACGCGAGCGGCAGGTGCTCGGCGCCGTCGAAGACGAGGTGTTCGTAGACCTCGTCGGTGACCGCGATGAGGTCGTGCTCCACGCACAGCCGCGCGACTTCCTCCAGCTGCGCGCGCGAAAACACGGTGCCCGTGGGGTTGTGCGGCGAATTCAGCAGCACTGCGCGAGTTTTGGGCGTGATCGCGTCGCGGAGTGCGTCGAGGTCGAGTTCGAGCTGTCCGTTCTCGGTTTCGACCAGCCCGATGACGCGTCGCTGCGCGCCCGCCATCGCGACCGCGGCGGCGTACGAGTCGTAGTACGGCTCGACCACGATCACCTCGTCGCCGGCCTCGGTCAGCGCGATCAGCGACGCCGCGATGGCCTCGGTCGCACCCGCGGTGACCAGGATCTCCGTGTCCGGGTCGTAGCTGGCCCCGTAGCGCTCGCGGTGCCTGCTGATCGCGGCGCGCAGCTCGGGACGGCCCGGCCCGGGCGGGTACTGGTTGTCGCCGCCGAACAGGGAGTTCTTCGCCGTTTCGAGCATCCCGGCGGGCCCGTCGGTGTCCGGGAAGCCCTGGCCGAGGTTGACCGCGTCGTGCCGGACGGCGAGCGCGGTCATCTCCGCGAAGACCGTCGAGGTGAACGGGCGGAGGCGGGGGACGAGAGCTGGTTCACGCACGAGAACGCATCCTCACGGACAATGGCGGTGTGGAGCAACTCACCCCTGCCAAGGTCACGCCCGCGGATCCGCCCGGCGGCACCGCCGGCGAAGAGGCGAAACGGCGCGGCCTGCGGAAGATGAAGCTGGTCGCGCTGTCTTTCCTGCTCGGCGCGACGATCGTGTTCCTGCTGACGAGCTGGGCGGAGTCGGCGGGCTGGAGCGGCTGGGTCGGCTACGTGCGCGCCGCGGCAGAGGCGGGCATGGTCGGCGCGCTCGCGGACTGGTTCGCGGTGACGGCGCTGTTCCGGCATCCGCTCGGACTGCGGATCCCGCACACCGCGATCATCCCGAACAAGAAGGATGCGCTCGGCAACAGCCTCGGCGAGTTCGTCGGCTCGAACTTCCTGTCTCCCGACGTCATCCGCGACAAGCTCCGCCGCGTCGAGGTCGCGAGCAGGCTCGGCGGCTGGCTTTCGCAGCGCGACAACGCGGAACGCGTGACGTCGGAACTGGCGACCGTCGTGCGCGGCGCGGTCACGGTGCTCCGCGACGAGGACGTGCAGGCAATCATGGAGCAGGCCGTGGTCAAGCGCGTGATCGACAAGCCGTGGGGCCCGCCGCTGGGCAAGATCCTGGCGGGCGTTTTCGAGGACGGCGCGCACCACAAGCTGGTGGATTTGATGTGCGACCGCGCCTACGAATGGGTCCGGGACAACCACCAGACGATGCTGCGCGTGGTCTCGGACCGCGCGCCGAGCTGGTCGCCGAAGTTCGTCGACGAAATGCTGGCGGACAAGGTGTACGGCGAGGTCCTGACCTTCGCCTGGGCGGTGAAGACGGACGTCAACCACCCGATGCGCCTGGCGCTGGACAAGTTCCTCGGCGAGTTCGCGCAGGACCTGCAGACCGACCCGAAGACGATGGAGCGGGCCGAGCAGGTCAAGGGCCAGATCGTGAACCACGGCGAAGTGCAGAAGCTGATCGGCAACGCGTGGGCGACGGCCAAGGAGATGCTGCTGAACGCCGCGGAGGACCCTTCCAGCGAACTGCGCCAGCGGGTCCGCGGCGGCCTGGAGTCGCTCGGCAAGCGTCTGGTGGACGACCCGTCGATGACGTCGAAGGTAGACGGCTGGGTCGAGAGCGCGGCGGTCTACCTGGTGACCCACTACTCCCGCGAGATCACGACGATCATCACGGACACGGTGGAGCGATGGGACGCCGAGGAGACGTCCCGGAAGATCGAACTGCAGGTCGGGAGGGATCTGCAGTTCATCCGGATCAACGGGACCGTGGTGGGTGCGCTGGCTGGGCTGGTGATTTACGCGGTGGCGCAGTTGCTTTTTTGAGGGTTGTTGCGCTGTGCGGGCGGTGGGTTGGTCGCGGTGGCTGGGGTTGGGGGCGGCTGTCGGGGCGGAGTTCGCCTGCTCGCGGCCATCAGCCTGCAACCAGGGGACGTCGGCCAGCGGTTGCCGGTTGGTTGGGTTGCGGGCGGCGTTTGGGCACGCTCCGCGTGCGAGACCACGGGAATCCGCCTGCTCGCGGTTGGCGGTTGACTGTGCTGGCCCGGTCCGGCCGGTGTTGTTCGGGACGGCGCGGTTGCCGGTTCGAGGCCGGGTGTGCTGGCCCGGCTGGTGCAGTTCGGAATTGCGCGGACGTCGTTCAGCAGCGGGGATTCGCCTGCTCCCAGGGCGGCGGTTTCCGATGGCTGGCCTGGACGATGCGGTTCGGAATCACTCAGTTGCCGCCCGGCGGTTGGCTGATCTAGTCGAGCGGGGGCGGCTCAGAACGGCGCGGTCGCCGCACGGTGGTTGGCCGTGTTGGTCTGGTTGGTGCGGTTCGGGGTGGCGCGGTCACCGCGCGGCGGTGGGCTGACTTGGTCGCGGCGGGTTGGGATCGCCGTCGGATCCGGGCTGGCAGCAGTCCCGGGATTTCGTTGTGGTTGAGCGGAATTCGCCATCGAGCCAGCGCGCGATTGGTCACCGCGAAGCTCCGTGGGTGGCGGCTCGAAAGCGCGGGTGTCCCGGCGCTTCGGGTGCAGCGCCCTCCGTGGTTCTCCTCGGCCTCGACCGGCTGCGTCGGGTGGTCGGTCGGATGCGCGGCGTCCTATACCACAGCCATGGCTTGTTCAAACCAGTTGTCCACAGGAAGCTGAGTTATCCCCGGGGTTATCCACAGGAATTCACGGTGATGGCCTAATCGCTGTCCACAACTTGTGGGGATCCGGGGCATCTGCACGTGCACATGTGGTGTGTGTGGACAAGTTGTCCACAGGGAGTCAGTTGTGCACAGCCGCCGTGCGGGCGCGCCAGGAGCGGGCTTTTTCGCGGTTTCCGCAGACTCGCATCGAGCACCAGGTGCGGGAGCGGTTGCGGGATTCGTCGAAGAAGGCCCACAGGCAGTCGTCGGCGGGGCAGATTTTCAGGCGGACCCAGTCGCCGCGGATGGCTAGGCGGGTGGTCGCGGCCAGGGTCGCGGTGACGGCGTCCGGGGTGAGCAGCGTCGGGCCGGTTTCGGTGAGGGTGAAGCGGAGCGGGACGTCCAGCTTGGTCGCGGGCAGCCGCGGGTCGCCGACGGCGGCGCGCAGGCTGTCGCGTACGGCGCGGGCTTCGGCGGGATCGTTCGGTGACACGTCGTGGTCCGCGGCCCACTGCCGCCAGAGCTCCGGATCGTCCAGCAGGTCGTCGCCCCGTTCGATGTCGACGGTGTTCAGGAAGGCGACCACCAAGGAAGCGTCGGTGTGCACCTGCCCAGTGTACGGGCGATACCGGTTGCGACCTGGCTCACTAACTCCCATACTCACTTTACTGGTTACGCGACTAGGAGAGGATGGCCGCAACATGGGTGCGATTCCGACTTTCGGCGGCGTTGCGTTCGACTGTCCGGACCCAGGAGCGCTCGCCGGGTTCTACCGCTCCTTGCTTGAGTGGGACGAACCTAAGATCGCTCCGGACAACCACTGGGCCACGCTCGTCGACCCGCGCGGCGGCGTCCGGCTGGAATTTCAGCGGGTGGCTGATTACCGCGCGCCCGAATGGCCGTCGCAGGACAAGCCGCAGCAGGCGCACCTCGACCTCGACGTTCCCGATCTCGAGGCCGCTCACCAGCGCATTCTCGGGCTGGGAGCGAAGCTGCTCGACGATTCTCCGGAGACCTTCCGCGTGTACGCCGATCCGGTCGGCCACCCGTTCTGCCTCTGCGCCTGCTGACACGGCGCGGCGAATCCGCGTAGGGTCGGCTGCGTGATTTGTCCGAAGTGTCAGAACATGATGCGCACTGTCGACAAGAACGGCGTCCACATCGAGCAGTGCGACGGCTGCCGCGGGATCTTCCTCGACCGCGGCGAGCTGGAGCAGATCGCCGGTGCCGAGAGCGCTTTCTACCGGCAGCAGCCACCGCCTTACGGCCGTCCCGATTCGCCGCGCCCGTACCGAGGCGGGCACGCGGACTCGCCGCGGCCGTACCGCGGTGGTTACGGGGATTCGCCGCGCCCGTACGGCGGACGACGCAAGCGCAGCTTCCTCGAGAACCTCTTCGACTGAGTTGTCCACCGTTCCAGTAGTGCTTGACCTGCGGATCTGTCCGGCCTGTGGCGACCGCGCGAGTTGTCCACAGGCCGAGGCGGACCTTCTGCGGTGTGTGGAGTGCGGACACCGGTGGCCGTTCCGGCGGCTGCCGTTGTTCGCGTTGACGGGGCCGAGCGCGGGCGGCAAATCGACAGTCGGGCCGAAGCTGGCGCAGCGGTTGGCGGGTGAGGCCGTCGTGCTAGAGCAGGACGTGCTGTGGACCGGCGCGCTGCAGGACGACGTCCCCGGCAACCCGGCGTTTCGCGGGGCCTGGCTGCGGATGGCGGCGATGCTGCACCAGAACGGACGACCGGTCGTGCTGTGCGGGACGGTCGCGCCGCAGGAGCTGGAACCGTTGCCAGAGCGCGTTTTCTTCTCGGACGTGCACTATCTGGCGCTGGTCGCGGACAACGAGACCCTCCGACGCCGGTTGCGTGCCCGGCCGGCGTGGCGGGAGTGGGACGAGCCGCGGATCGAGGAGATGCTCGAGTTCAACCTGTGGATACGCGGGCAGGTCGAGTCCATCGACACGACGGAGGCTCCGCTCGAGGACGTCGTGACCGCGGTGGAGAAGTGGGTTCGGGCCAGAATTGGGTCGGACCTAAGGACTGGCGCGTGAGTTGGGTCGGACCTAGGAATCGGTGCGTGAGCTGGGTCGGGCCTAAGGATCAGTGTGTGAGCTGGGTCGGACCTAGAGATCAGTGCGGGAGCAGGATTTTGGCTGGGTCGGACCTAGTGACGCCTCACGATTGTTCCGCGCGGAGCCGTTCGTCGTAGCGCTGCTGGGATTCGTGGATTTCGCCGGTGTGCGCGACGGTCCAGTCGTACAGTCGGCCGAACGGCTCGCGCAGTGATTCGCCAAGTGGCGTAAGGGAATACTCGACTCCGACGGGGGACGTCGGCAGTACTCGCCGCACGATCATGCCGTTGCGTTCCAGCCTGCGCAGGGTTTGGGTCAGCACCCGCTGGGTCACGCCTTCCAGTCGGCGTTTGATGTCGTTGAACCGGCGCGGCTCCTCCAGGACTGCCATCGCCATCATCGACCACTTGTCGGCGATCTGGTCGAGGATCGGGCGGCTGGGACAGTCGGCCCGGTACACAGTGCCGGTGTCGGGAGCGGCCATCTCGGTATCCTCCATGATCCTTGCGATGCCCAAAGTGCGTTATTGACGCTGGTCGGTCCGCGCCCGAGCCTAGGTATACATCAGGAACCTAGCTGCCTGCCGGATACGTATCGGAGACCCGAATGCACCCCGACGACTACCCGACCCTGCGCGTGCGCCGCGAGGGCGGCATCGTCCGCGTCACCATCGACAACCCGCCCGTCAACGTCCTCGACGTCGCTCTCATGGCGGACCTCAGGCGGCTGCTGCTCACGCTGCGAGCCGACGATTCCGCGCGCGTGATCGTTTTCGACAGCGCCGACCCGGACTTCTTCATCGCGCACGTCGACATGTCTCTGGTCGACACTCCGGACGCGTTCGACCACTTCGCTCCCGAGATTCCCTTGGGGCTCAACGTTTTCCAGGCGTTGGGCGAACTTCTGCGGCAGCAACCGCAGGTGACGATCGTGCAGCTCGCCGGTCTGGCGCGAGGCGGCGGGGCGGAGTTCGTCGCGGCCGTGGACCTGGCCTTCGCGGCGATCGAGACCGCGGGGCTCGGGCAGATCGAGGCGCTGATGGGGATTGTCCCGGGCGGCGGAGGGACGCAGTATCTGGCGAACCGGGTCGGCCGCAACCGGGCGTTGGAAATCGTGCTCGGTGCCGAGTTGTACGACGCGCGGACGGCCGAACGCTACGGCTGGGTCAACCGGGCCGTGCCTGCTGACGAACTCGAAGAAGTGGTTGATCGGCTGGCCCGCAACATCGCCGCGTTGCCGGAAGGCGTGATCGCCGCGGCGAAAAAAGCCGTCGTTCCGGATGATCTGGCCACCGGATTTCAGCGGGAACACGACGCTTGGGCGGGACAGTTCACGCGTCCTGCGGCGGAAGCGCTAATTCGGGGCGGACTGGCGCGGGGTGCGCAAACGCGGACGGGCGAGCGCGATCTGGAGGGGCTGCTTCGCGGGCTGGCGGGGTGATCGGCGGATCCGCCCTACAGCGGCCAGCGATTCTCGGATTGCGAATCGTCCAGCCAAAAAGTCTGCTCGTCGGCGTTGACCGTGAGGCCGAAGCGCGACCGGCTGGGGCGTCCGAGCGATTCCCAGCGCCGGTGCGCGTCCTCGGCGATATCCCACAACGCGCGTGGACCTCCTTGTGCTACCTCGAAACCGGAGTTCGTGCGACGGGTCCGGGCCCAGGAACCGTCCGGATGGGACAGTGCGAAAGCGCCGTTCGGGTCGACGTGCACCGGGCGTACCTCAGGTAGCTCCAGCGACGCGAAGAACTCGAAATGTCGTTGTGGTTTAAGCACATCTGTCATTGACAGTTCTGTCGGGCGCCATTGCGCATCGGCAGCGGACGGCAGGTGCGCGAGCGGTGGCAGGCGATGTGCACGCAGGGGCATGAAGCGACCGTCGCGGGCAAGGACCTGGCCTTCGGCGGTCGCGCCTTCGCCTGCGGTCAGGCGGACGAGTCCGCCGCCGAGCGGGCGGTTGAGGGTGGTGACGATGTGTCCGCCGGGGAGGGTTTGAGCAAGCCAGGCAAGGGGAATCCGGGAGACCGACGCGGTGCACAGGACCCGGTCGAAGAGCACTCCGGCCGGGAAACCGAGTGCACCGTCGCCGGTGGCGCACGCGGGGGCGTAGCCGCAGGAGGCGAGGCGTTCCTGCGCGGCGGCCGCGATGACCGGGTCGATGTCCACTGTGGACACCTGGCCGGAACCGCAGCGGTGGCACAGCAAACCCGCGTTGTACCCGGTTCCGGTGCCGATCTCCAGCACCCGGTCGCCGTCGCGGACCAGGAGTTCTTCCAGCATGATCGCCATGATCGCGGGCATGCTGGACGAACTGGTCGGCACGCCGGGGACCGGTCCGTGCGCGCGGGCCCGGTCCCATAGCGACGGGTCGTCGTCGAGCTGGGTGACCAGGACGTCGCGCGAATAGACGCGGTCCAGCCAGTCCGGATCGCCGCGGTCGACCGCCGCCCAGCCGTCGCCGGCTGGCACGAAAAACCGCGGCAGGAACGCGTGCCGGGGGACGGTCGCGAACGCGTCGGTCCAGGCCTCGTCGTGCAGCACGTCCTCTTCGACGAGGTGCCGGACCAGGCGTCGACGCAACCGTTGTGCCCGCATAAGCCCAGGGTAACGGGGTGAGCGGAACCACACCCGATGGTTGCAAGCAGGGTGCTTGCAATAGCTAGCACGCGAGCGTACTGTCGAGTAGGTCGCGAGGAGGTGACCGGATGACAGAACCCGGCGGAGCACAGCGCCCCATGGACAAGGTCGCGGACATCGCCTCCGACATCGGCGAGTACATCCGCCAGCAGCGCAGTTCCGCGAAGATTTCGCTGCGCCAGCTGTCGAAACTCGCCGGAGTGTCCAATCCGTACCTGAGCCAGATCGAGCGCGGGGTCCGCAAACCCAGCGCGGAGATCCTCCAGCAGATCGCGAAAGGGCTGCGGATCTCGGCCGAAGCGTTGTACGTGCAGGCCGGAATCCTCGACCTGCCGACCGGCGGCCCGGTCGGCGACGCGATCCGCGCCGACGCCGAGCTGACCGAACGGCAGAAGCAGGTCCTGCTCGACGTCTACGAGTCCTTCCGGCGCGAAAACGCCGCCGCGAACACCGCACCGAAGACCACCCAAGAGACCACTGAGGAGTCGGCATGACCACGCCCAAGACCGAGGACGTCCGCAAGGCCGTCAACACCGCGCTCGACCAGGTCCGCACCCCGCTGCTCGCCGCGCTCGGCGCCGGCAACCTGGCCAGCCAGGCCGTGACCGACGCGGTCGCCAAGGCCCGCGCCAACGTCACTAAGAACACCGAGGCTGCCCGCAAGGGCTTCGAGGAACTGCCGACCGACGTCGAAAGCCTCCGCGAGAAGCTCGACCCGGCCGAACTGCGCAAGGCCATCGACGAGTACACCGAGGCCGCGCTGAAGCTGTACAACAAGCTGGCCGAGTCCGGCGAGCAGGCGTGGGACAAGATCGCCGCGCAGCCGCAGGTCAAGAAGGCCCTTGAGCAGCTGGACGACGCGCTGACCGCCGCGCAGGAGCGCGTCGACGGCCTGACCGAGGAGACCCGTGAGCGCGTCGACGGCGTGCTGGCGAAGGTCACCAAGCGCACCCGTTCCGCTGGTGAGAAGGCTGCCCGCAAGGTGACCGAGGTGGCTGGCGACACCGCGGACGCGGTTGAGGAAATCGGCGAGAACGTCGCGCACGAGACCCGGTCGGTGGCCCGCAAGGCCGCGAACCGCACCGCGCCGAAGACCGCCACGCCGGCCCGCCGCACGACCACCAGCACGACGGCCAACGCGAAGAAGCCGGCCGCGCCGAAGACGGAGAAGTGACGGCGGAGTCACTGCCGCACTGATCGGCGGTTCGGGTGCTCCGGCACTCGGAACCGTTGGGGCGGACCGGTTTGCGCCGGGGACGCCGAGGGCGAGAATTGAAAATCGAGGGGTCGCACGGCGGCCGGGCCTGGGTTGGTCCGGCCGCCGTGTGCTGTGTTGGGGATGTTCCTGGGTGGCGTTGGGTTGGCGGCGGTGGTTGCCGTGTTGGGGGATGTTCCGGGGTGCCGTCGGGTTGGCCGCGGTGGTTGCCGTGTTGGGGATGCTCGGGGGCGCCCGTTGTGCTGGCGGCGGTGCCGCCGGGTTGAGGGATGCTCAGGGGCGCCGTTGGGTTGGCGGCAGTGTCGCCGGGTTGAGGGATGCTCAGGGGCGCCGTTGGGTTGGCGGCAGTGTCGCCGTGTTGGGGGATGCTCGGGGGCGCCGTTGGGTTGGCGGCAGCGTCGCCGTGTTGGGGACGGTGGTGCCGTGCCGCTGCATGGCGGACTGTGCCTCGCGCCGCCGAATCAGGTGGCGTCCGGGGATGTGGCGGCGGGGGTGTGGTGAGGTTGCCACCGCGCCGCCGCGTGGCGGACTGGGCCCGCGCTGCTGATCCGCACCGCTGAATCGGGCGGCGTGCCGGGATGTGGCAGCGGGGGTGTCGGTGAACCTGCCGTCGCGCCGTTGAATCGGAGGACCGTGCCGCCGTCGCCCTGTGCGGGGTGTTTCGGGGGCAGCGTCGGGCGGGTTGGTCCGGTCGCCGTGCGCCGCCGCGGATGTTGCGGCGAAGTCGATGTTGGGTCGAGCCCACCTCGCGCGAGCATCGTTAGGTTCGGCCTAGATGCACGGCAGCGAGTTAGGCCCGACCTAGGCTCTCTGGCGGCGGACTGGGTTCGACCTAGCTTCGTCACGGCCGACTAGGTCCGACCTAGGCTCACGGCAGCGAGTTGGGTCGGACCTAGCTTCATGGGCCAGCGGACTGGGTCCGACCTAAGCCGAGGCACCCAACCGGAGTGACCGTTGTCACCCCGACAGCCGTCGTTGAGATAACCGCGGCCAAACCCGCCCCACCCGGGCCTGACCAGCAGTCATGTCACAGTGCCGGTTTTTGGGGGAGCGGGCGGCGTGGGCGGTTTGCCGTAAGCTGGCTGCGTGCTGGTTGCCGAATGGATCCTCAGGGTCATCCACTGGGGCAGCGCCTTGGTCGGGCTCTTCGCCTTCGTTCACGCGCTGCTCCAGCGAGCCGACGCGTACTCGGCGGCCGATCGCAAGACCAAGCCGGTCTGGATGTTGATCACTGGCGTGGCCACGGTCGCCCTGGTGTTGTTCCCGCTGCAGGGGAACGGGGTCGGGTTCATCTTCTGGGTGCCCGCGATGGCGGCGGCGCTCGTCTACATCGTCGACGTGCGGCCGAAGCTCATCGAGGTTCAGCGAGGCCACCGCAACTGGTGACCGGGAAGCCCGGCGGATTACATTCGGGCTGGTGACCACCTGGACTATCGCCGGAAGCCTCACTGTCGTTCCCGCGCCGACCCGTACTGACCTGCTTGCCGAACCCGTCTCCAAGGCGCTTGCCGCGATGCCCGCGCCGGACGAGGTCGGCGTCACTGAGATCGATCCGGAGCTCGCTGACACCGCCGCGTTCTGCGAGGCGTACGGGTCGCCGTTGACTGCCTCCGCGAACTGCGTTGTTGTCGCTGGCAAGCGGGCCGGGGAGGTCCGGTTCGCCGCGGCGCTCGTGCTCGCGACCACCCGCGCCGACGTCAACGGTGTCATCAAGCGCCGCCTCGACGTGCGGAAGGCGTCCTTCGCGCCGATGGACGAGGCCGTTTCCCTTACCGGCATGGAGTACGGCGGCATCACGCCGGTCGGGCTGCCCGCGGACTGGCCGATCCTCATCGACCAAGCCGTCGCGGACGCGCCGGAGCTGGTGATCGGCAGCGGGATCCGCGGCAGCAAGCTCCTGATCTCCGGTGCGGCGCTCGCTGGGCTGCCGAACGCCGAGGTCATCGACGGGCTCGCGCGCTGAACTGTCCACAGTGGACGAACCAGTCGAGATCAGCCCGGCGGCCCTCCAGAAGCTGAAGCAGCAGCGCGAGGCGATGTTGGCCGCGCTGGGCCAGGACAGCCTCGTCTACGGCGTCAACACCGGGATGGGGCGGCTCGCTGGGACCCGGCTCACTGCCGCGCAGCAGGCTGACCATCAGCGCAATCTGCTGGTCGGCCGGGCGGTCGGCGGGAAGCCGTGGTTGTCGCTGGAGTTGACCCGGGCGTTGCTGTGCATGCGGCTGCGCGGGTTTCTCCGCGGCGACGCGGCGGTCAGTCCCGAGCTGGTCAGCTTCCTCGCAGACCGGATCAACGACGGGTTCCTCCCGGCCGTCCCGCGCGACAGCCTCGGCAGCGCCGGCGAAATCATCCCGCTGGCGCACGCGTTCCAGACGTTCGTCGGGCTCGGCACGGTCATCGAGGACGGTGCCGAGGTCCCGGCGGCGGAAGCGTTAAGCCGGCGCGGGGTGCGGCCGTTCGTGCTGGGGCCGAAGGAAGGGGCGAGCCTGATTCAAGGTTCGCCGCTGGCCGAGGCGTACGCGTGGGTGTGCGGCAAGAGGATGCGTCGGCTGATCGATTGGCAGACGGCCTGCGCGGCGATCACCGTGGACGTTCTTGGTGCGCCGCAAGCGATCTACCGCGGCACCCGCATCGAGGAACTCATCGAAGGGGCCGCCACCAACAAGAGCGTCGTGCAGGCGCCGATCTCGGTGCGAGTCGGGCCGAAGGTGCTTGAATACGTCAGCCGGACGGTCGAGGAACTCCGGGAAACCTTGCAGGAGTCCTGGGAAACCCCGGCGGACTCGCCGGGCTTCGTCAACGGCGAGTTCGTCCCGACGACCGGCTATCACGCCGCCGCGCTCGGGCTTCGGATGGACGCGGTCAAGGCAGCCCTCGTCCACGCGGCGGAAGTTTCGGTTCAGCGGCTTCACCGCCTCCTCGACCCGCAGTTCAGCGGGTTGCCGCCGCAGCTCGCGGTGGACCCGGGGCCGCAGGCCGGGCTTACGCCGTTGCACAAACGCGCGGCTGGCGAGCTGCATGCGATGCGTCGTCTGGCCGCACCGGCGACGCTCGGGTCGCTGGATACTTCCGCTGGTCAGGAGGATGTGCAAGCGTTCGCCAGCAAGGCTGGCACCGAGCTGGAGACAGTGATCGAGCGCTTCTTCGCCATCACCGCGTGCGAGCTGATCGCGGGGCGGCAGGCGCGGTATCTGCTCAAGGCCCCAGGCGCGCCGAGGCTGGCTGACACCTACGCCTGGCTCGCGGAGAGGATCGAGCCGGTGGTGGTCGATCGGTCGCTGGGGCCGGAAATTGACCAACTCGCCGAGGTCTGTCTCACGAGTCCCGACGGGCCTGTTGAAGTGCGAGACCGCGAGGCGTAGCCAGCTTGGTCAACAAAGCGAACAAGCCCTCGCACACCAGCGCCAGGATCACCACCGCAAGACCGCCGCCGAAGATTTCGCCATGGCCCTGCTCGCCGAGGGCGAAACCGTCCACGATGTAGCGGCCCAGCCCGCCGCCGTCGTTGACGATCGCGCCGATCGCGACCGTCGCGATCAGTTGCAGGAACGCCACTCGCGCGGCGGCCACGATCACCGGCGACGACAGCGGCAGTTCCACGCGCAGCATGATCTGCCATTCGCGGTACCCGGTGCCGCGCGCCGCGTCGACGACTTCCTGTTCCACCTGCACCACGCCCGCGTAGGTGTTGGTGAACAGCGGCGGCAGCGCCAGCGCGACGAGCGCCAGCAGCAGCGGCCAGAAGTCCGTGTTCGCGCCCCACCGGCTGGCCAGGAACCAGAACAGGATGATCAGCCCGAAGCTCGGGATCGCGCGGCCGATGTTCACCGCGCTGCTCGCCAGGAACTGGCCGCGCCGGTAGTGCGCGAGCCACAGCGCGAACGGAACGGTCAGGACGATCGAGATCGCCAGTGCCAGCGCGGAGAACCACAGATGCTGCACCGTCCGGAACGGAATCCCGGCCGGATCGGTCCAGCTCCAGCGGTTCGGGTCGGCGAGCCAGTGGCCCAGCTGCTCGAAAAAGCTCATCGAACGGCCCTCCGCGCCCACGGGGCCAGCGCGCGTTCGCTCAGCCACAGCAGCAAATCGACGAGCACGGCCAGCGCGATCGACAGCACGATGCCGACGATGATCGGGCTCGGGTTGGGGATCGTCGTCTGGATGCCGGCCCGGATGAAGTAGCCGAGCCCGCCCTTGCCGAGCAGCGACGTGACGGTGACCAGGCCGATCGTCGTCACCGCGGCCACCCGCAGCCCGGCGATCACCACCGGCAGCGCGAGCGGCAGCTCCACCTGCCACAACAGCCGCCGCGGCGTGAAGCCCATCCCGATCGCCGCTTCGCGCACTTCGGTCGGCACCTGCTGCACGCCGGTCACGATGTTGCGGATCAGGATCAGCAGCGTGTACGTCGCCAGCGGGATGACCGAGGTGGCGAAGGAGAACCCGAGCAGCGGAACCAGCAGCGCGAACGCGCCGAGGCTCGGGATCACGTAGAGCGCGCCCGCCGTGCCGATCACGAACGGATAGAACCAGCGGTAGCGCAGGCACAGCGTGGCCAGCGCGAGCGAGAGCACGAGGCCGACGCCGAGCGCGGTCGCGGTGAGGGCGACGTGCTCGCCGAGCCGCTGAAGAATCGCGTCAGCGTTGCGTTCGACCCACCGCCATTCGAAGAGGGGACGGCTGCTGTCGGCCAGCAGCGGGGTCACGGACGCGTGCACGGCGCGACCTTACCCCGATCGAGCGACAATATTCCGGCCCGTGAGATTCCGTGGCGAGGATTCCTAACCAGTGGTTTCTGTCGGGGGTCGCGGTTAGGGTCCATTCCCACTAACGAGTGAACTGAGGAGTGTGGGGACACGTGCGCTGGACCCGGAACATCCGAGTGGCCGCGCTGCTGGCGACGGCCGCGCTCGGCTTGACCGCGTGCGGTGGGGGAAGCGACCAGCCGGCCGCGCCGAGCAAGGGCGGCGCTCCGATCGTCGTCGCCTCGTTCAACTTCACCGACAGCCAGATCCTTGCCGAGATCTACGCGGGCGCGTTGGAGGCCAAGGGCTATCCGGTCACCCGGAAGCTGAACCTCGGCTCGCGGGAGCTGGTCTACCCGTCGCTCAAATCCGGCGAACTGCAGTTCCTGCCGGAGTACCAGGGCGCGGCGATCACGACCGGCTTCGGCAAGGAAGCCACCAAGGACGCCAAGGCCGAGCACGAACAGCTGGAGAAGCTTTTCGCGCCCGAGGGCGTCGGGCTGCTGAACTACGCGGCCGCCGAGGACAAGAACACCTACATCGTGAAGGCCGACCTCGCGAAGTCGAAGGGCATCGCGTCGATCAGCGACCTGAAGAAGCTCGACAAGGTCGTGATGGCCGGTCCGCCGGAGTGCGAGAAGCGGCTGCCGTGCTTCCAGGGCTTCAAGGACGTCTACAAGCTGACGAACGCGACCTTCCAGACCGTGCAGGAGGCCGGGCCGCGCGTGCAGCAGCTGAACTCCGGCGCGGTCACGGTGATCCCGGTCGACTCGGTCAGCCCGCTGGTCGGCGACCCGCAGTACGTCGCGCTCAAGGACGACCTCTCCATCGTGCCCACCGAGAACGTGGTGCCCGCGGTGAACAAGAAGGTGCTCGACGCGCGCGGCGCGGACTTCGCGAACGTCGTCAACGCGGTCAGCGCGAAGCTCACCACGGACGGCATGCGCGAGCTGAACAAGCGGGTCGACGCGGACGGCGAGCCCGCGGCTGACGTGGCGAAGGACTGGCTGAAGCAGCAGGGCCTCTCCTGACCTTCTCGGGAGCGGCGATCCCGGTGCGAACCGGGATCGCCGCCCCTCACCCCATGTGCGAAGGTGACCTCGGCGGAACCCTGAGGAGGAAACGACATGGGCAAGGTCACGGCCACCGCGGAGCGCACGATCGACGCGCCGGTGGAACGCGTGCGTGAGCTGGTCGCGGACTACGCCGAGACCCGGCCGAAGCTGCTCACCGAGCACTACCGCGACTACGAGGTCAGCGAGGGCGGCGTCGGCGCCGGCACGAAGGCCAGCTGGAAGCTGCAGGCCACGTCCAAGCGAGTGCGCGACGTCGCGGCCACGGTGACCGAGCCGTCGCCCGGCACCTTCGTCGAGACCGATGCGAACTCCAGCATGGTCACCACCTGGACCGTCACCGCCTCCGGCGAGCGTTCCCTCGTCCGCATCGAGACCAGCTGGGACGGCGCGGGCGGCATCGGCGGCTTCTTCGAGAAGACCTTCGCGCCGGGCGGGCTGAAGAAGATCTACGACGGCGTGCTCGGCAAGCTCGCGGAGATCGTGTAGCGCTGGCCACAACCCCGGGGACAATCGGAATGCGCGCCCCGGTTTCTCCGTTGGCCGGATAGACCGGGGCGCGCGCCCCGCTTCAATCCAGCTTGAACGAAACGGAGTTCGACGGTGAACGCACCCACAGCGACTGAGATCCGGCTCGCGGCCCGCCCGCACGGCGTCCCGACCATGGACAATTTCGACATCGTCGAGACCGAGGTGCCGAAGCCGGGTCCCGGGCAGATCCTGGTGCGCAACCTCGTGATGAGCGTCGACCCGGCGATGCGCGGCCGGATGAACGACGTGAAGTCCTACTCGCCGCCCTTCGTGGTCGGCGAGGCCATGCAGGGCGGCGCGGTCGGCGAGGTCATCGAGTCCACTGTGGACGACTTCGCGGTCGGCGATCACGTGCTGCACCAGGCGGGCTGGCGCACGCACGCGGTGCTCGACGCCAAGCGAGCGGTCAAAGTGGACGATTCGGTCGCGCCGCTTTCGACCTACCTCGGCGTGCTCGGGATGCCGGGTCTGACCGCGTACGCCGGGCTGCTGGTGAGCGCGGAGTTCAAGGAAGGCGACACGGTTTTCGTCTCCGGCGCGGCCGGTGCGGTCGGCTCGCTCGTCGGCCAGCTGGCCCGGCTCAAGGGCGCCAAGCGCGTGATCGGCAGCGCGGGTTCTGCGGAGAAGGTCCGCTACCTCACCGAGGAGCTCGGCTTCGACGCCGCCTTCAACTACAAGGACGGACCGGTCGCCGAGCAGCTCGCCGCGGCCGCGCCCGAGGGCATCGACGTCTACTTCGACAACGTCGGCGGCGAGCACCTCGAGGCCGCGATCGCGTCGATGAACCTGCACGGCCGGATCGCCATCTGCGGCATGATCTCGCAGTACAACGCCACCGAGCCGACCCCGGCGCCGCGCAACCTGGTGCAGCTCATCGCGAAGCGGATCACCATGCGCGGCCTGCTCGTGCTGGACCACTGGCACCTGATGCAGGAGTTCGTGGCCGAGGTCGCGCCGCTCGTCGCGTCCGGCGAGATCAAGTACTCGGAGACCTTTGTGGACGGTATCCGCAACGCGCCGGACGCTTTCCTCGGCCTGCTCAGCGGGGCGAACACCGGAAAGATGCTGGTGCGCCTCAGTTCCTGACGATCGCGTCAGCCAGTTCGGGCATCGTCGCCGCGGTGTAGGTCGCGGCGGGGAGCCCGGGCAGCGGATGGACTCCGGGACGCGCGAGCAGCGCGGTCCGGAGTCCTGCCGCTTGCGCCCCGGCGATGTCCCAGCCGTGCGCGGCGACCATCACCGCCTGGCCGGGTTCGACGCCGAAGGCACGCAGCACCTGGAGATACGGCTCCGGTGCCGGTTTGAGCCTGCTGACCTGCTGCGCGGAGAAGATCCGGTCGAATTTCGTTGCCAGGCCAGCGTTCTGCAGCTGCGCCTCGGCAGTGGCGAGTGGCGAATTCGTGAGGGCGACGACCTGGTGTCCGGCTTGGCGCAAGCGGTCCAGGCCGGGTACGACGTCGGCGTGCGCGGGCAGGGTGCGCAGGCCGTCGCCGACCTTCACCAGTTCGACGTCGGTCAGTTCATGGCCGTGCCGCGCGCACACGGCGGCCGCGGCTTCCCCGGCGATCTGCGCGAAATCGCGGTACTGGCCGGCCGCGGTCACCGTGAGCACGGTGTGGATCGCGAGCGTGAACCATTCCTGGCGCGCTTCCGGATCTCCGGTGAACTGGGTGAACAGCGGGTCGAGCGCGGTCAGGTCGAGCAGCGTCTCGTTGACGTCGAACACGCACAGCATCGCGCCTCCAGCCGGTGAACCGCTTGCGTACCAGGGTCCTCCGTCAGTCGCGGGCTAGGCAAGCGCGGTGATCAGTTCGGCGAGAACTCCCTGCCAATGGCGGCGCTGCTGCTCCCGTTCGGCGGCGTCGGCCAGCCGTTCCTGGTGAATGCGCAGCATTGCTTTGCCCGGACCGCTGGCGCGCACGGCCAACTGCAGCGTCGTCTCGTGCGACCAGCCGGCCGGCTGCCAGGTGAGCCGGATCCGGTCCATTTCGCGGAAGCTGCGCGTCTCGCCGCGGATTCCGTCGGCGGTCTCGTAGCCGACTCCGGGTTCGGGCTGGACGGTGACGCCCTCGCCGAGCCAGATCGCCACGCCTTCGGCGGACGTGATGAAGTCCCAGACGTCCTCGGCGGAGCGGCCGATCGTCTTCGAGACGCCGATCTGCCAGCCCGCGTCCTTGGTCCGCCCGACGCTCACTCGGCCACCGCCGCGATCGCGCTGACCTCGACGAGCGCGCCCGGCACTGCCAGCCCGGCCACGCGCTGGACGGTGACCGGCGGCGTCGCGCCCGCCAGCGCCGCGGCGGCGGCCGGATAGGCCTTGGCGAGATCGACGTCCGCGACCAGCAGGATGTTCAGCATCACCACATCCTGGACGGTCGCGCCGCCCGCGGCCAGCGCCGTTTTCAGGTTGGCCATCACCCGTTCGACCTGCGCGGCGGCGTCGGTCCCGCCGACGAGCGCGCCGTTCGCGTCGACCGCGTTCTGGCCGCCGACGTAGATCGTCGTCGCGCCCGGCGGGACCACGGCGACCTGGGCGAAGGCGGGGGACTGGAGGAGCCCTTCGGGGCGGAGCAGCTGAGTCATAAATCGAGTATGACCAGATACCCGGTCGGATACTGTCCTAGTTTTGCGCGAGAATCGGAACCATGACCACCACGAGCCGTCGCCTGGAGACGCTGGCGTTGCTGCAGGCGCGTCCCGGCATCTCCGCCACCGACCTCGCGGCCCGCCTCGGCGTCACCGAGCGCACGACGCGCCGCGACATCGCTCAGCTGCGCGAACTCGGGTATCGCATCGACGGCGAACCCGGCCGGGTCGGCGGCTACCGGCTCGCGCACGGCACCGCGATGCCGCCGCTGCTGCTGGACGCCGACGAGGTCGCGGCGGTTTCGCTCGGCCTGCAGACGGCGGTGGCGGTCGACGGGCTGGAAACCGCCACGGTGACCGCGCTGGCCAAGCTGACCCAGGTGGTGCCGACGCGCTGGCAGTCCCGGCTCGCCGCGCTCGCGGACGTGGAATCGTTGCCCGGCAAGCCTTTCCGGCAGGCAGCGCGGGACATCCTGGTACCGCTCGCGTTGGCTTGCCGGGCTGGCGAAGCGGTGCGGATCCGGCATCGAGCTCGGGACGCTCGATCGGCGAAACCCGTTGATGTGCAGCCTTACCGGCTCATCACGGTCCGGCGGCAGTGGTACCTCGTCGCCTGTCTGCGCGGAACCAGCGAATGGAAAACCTTTGCGGTGGAACGGATCGAAGCGGTCCAGCCGCTGGGGATCAAACTTCCCGCGCCGGAACCGCCGTCCACTGTGGCCGATCTGATCACGGACGCGGGCTGGCGGTATCGCGTGCGGGTCCAGGTGCACACGTCGGCTGATCTGGTCCGGGAACTCGTCGACCCGAGTGTGGCGACCGTCGTCGAGGACGGCGACGAGTGCGAACTCCGGTTCGGTACCGACGATCTTGACTGGGCTGCCCGCTGGCTGGCTTATCTGGACGTGGATTTCGATGTCCTCGAACCGGCCGCGCTCACCGATCGCTTGCACGGCTTCGGTTCTTGGCTGGCTGCCCGCTACGTCACCACTCCGCCGGACTGATCGCTGGAGTCCCCGCGCGGTAGGCCTCGATCACGATCCGCGCCGCCCGCCGGGACTTGGCGACGACCTGCTCCGTCGGGTAGCCGAGCCATTGGTACACGCCGTTGAGGTAGAAATCGCCGTAGCCGTAGGCCTGCGTGTGGAGTTGTTCCATCAGTTCCAGCGCGATAGCCGGATCCGGCGCGATCGTGAGGCAGCGCAGCAGCGACGCGTCGATCAGCTCTCGGCGGGCCTCGTGCAGTTCGACGTATTGCGCGTCAGCCAGCTCGGCGGCGAAGAACACGTGCAGGCCGATCCGGGTTTCCATCAGGAACTTGGTGTGCGCGGCGGACACCGCGGCCAGCGCGGCACCGTCGTCCGTTTCGGCGGCGGCCGCTTCCTCGGCGAGTTCGCGCAGCTGGCGCGCCGCGGTGGTGGCGACCGCGGCCAGCAGCGCCGCGCGGTCCGGGAAATGCCGGTACGGCGCGGCGGTGGAGACCTTCGCCCGCCGGGCGGCTTCGGCGACCGAGAACCCGGCGACCCCGTTCTCCGCGATCAGGTCGAACGCCACGCGCACCAGCTCGGCGCGCAGGTTGCGGTGGTGGTACTGCGCCGCCATGTCGTGTGTCACACCCGATCGTGGTCGCTTCGAGGAATAAGCCGAGGCCCACGCTAGTCGATGTAAGAGGGTTCTTACATCGACTTTGTCCCGAACGGACGGGACACCCAGGAGGGCTTCATGACCACGACCACCTCCGCCATCGCCGCCGCGGCGCCGGGCGGACCGCTCGCGCCGACGACGATCGAGCGCCGTGACCTGCGGCCGGACGACGTGCTCATCGACATCGCCTACGCCGGCATCTGCCACAGCGACCTGCACCAGGTCAACCAGGACTGGGGCACCGCGATCTTCCCGATGGTGCCGGGCCACGAGATCGCCGGCGTGGTCGCCGCGGTCGGCTCGGACGTCACGAAGTACCAGGTCGGCGACCGGGTCGGGGTCGGCTGCATGGTCGATTCCTGCGGCGAATGCGAGTACTGCCGCGCCGGATCCGAGCAGTTCTGCGTCAAGGGCAACATCCAGACGTACAACGGGGTCGGCTTCGACGGCGAGAACACCTACGGCGGATACAGCCGGCAGATCGTCGTGAAGGACGCGTTCGTCTGCCGGATCCCGGAGGGCATCGACCTGGACGTCGCCGCGCCGCTGCTGTGCGCGGGCATCACCACGTACTCGCCGCTGCGCCGGTGGGGTGCGGGACCGGGCAAGAAGGTCGCCGTCGTCGGCCTCGGCGGGCTCGGGCACATGGCGGTCAAGCTGGCCGTCGCGATGGGCGCGGACGTCACCGTGCTCAGCCAGAGCCTGAAGAAGCAGGAAGACGGGCTCCGGCTCGGCGCGAAGGACTACTACGCGACCAGCGACGAGTCGACCTTCGAGACGCTCGCCGGCCGGTTCGACGTCATCCTCAACACCGTCTCGGCGAAGCTGCCGGTCGACGCCTACCTCAGCCTGCTGCGCGTCGGCGGCGCGATGGTGAACGTCGGCGCGCCGGGGGAACCGTTGGAGTACAACGTCTTCTCCCTGCTCGGCGGCAACCGCGTGCTGGCCGGTTCGATGATCGGCGGCATCGCGGAGACCCAGGAGATGCTGGACTTCTGCGCCGAGCACGGCGTCGGCGCGGAGATCGAGACGATCAGCGCGGACCAGGTGAACGAGGCGTACGCGCGGGTCGAGAACAGCGACGTGCGGTACCGCTTCGTGATCGACACCTCGACGATCGGCGCGTGAGGGCTCGTGAGCGGTTGCTGCCGGATCTCACCGGCAGCAACCACTCACATCACCATGGTTCGGTTGCCGTGCACCAAAACGCGGCCTTCGAGATGCCAGCGTAGGCCGCGCGCCAGCGTCACCTTCTCGATGTCCCGGCCCTTGCGCACCAGGTCCTGCACCGAATCGCCGTGGTCGACGCGGATGACGTCCTGTTCGATGATCGGTCCCGCGTCGAGGTCCGCGGTGACGTAGTGGCAGGTCGCGCCGACGAGCTTCACGCCGCGCGTGTGCGCCTGGTGGTACGGCTTCGCGCCGATGAACGACGGCAGGAAGCTGTGGTGGATGTTCAGCGCGCGCCCGGTCCACGCCGTGCACAGTTCCGCGGGCAGGACCTGCATGAACCGCGCCAGCACGATCGCGTGCGGGTCGTGGGCGTCGACCAGTTCGCGGACCTTGGCGAACGCGGCCGCCTTGCCGTCCGGGTCGCCTGCCGGGAACGGCACGTGGTGGAACGGGATCCCGTGCGCGCGGGTGATGTCCGCGAGCGAATCGTGGTTGCCGATCACCGCGGCGATGTCGACGTCCAGCTCACCGGAGGCGACCCGGCCCAGCAGGTCGTAGAGGCAGTGCCCGGCCTTCGACACCAGCACCACCGCGCGCGGGCGCTCGCCGGTGTCGCGCACCTGCCAGCTCGACTCCGCGGACAGCTCGTTCGCGACCGCGCTGAACCGCTCGCGCAACCCCTCGGCGTCGAACGGCAGCGAATCGGCGCGCACGACCTGGCGGGTGAAGAACCAGCCCGAGTCGGGATCGGTGTGGTACGCGGCCTCGACGATCATTCCGCCGTGGTCGGCGAGGAAGCCCGAGATGCGGGCGATGATGCCGGTGCGGTCGGGGCAGCCGAAGGTGAGCACGTAACGCTGGGGTTCTGACACGCGCCCATTCTCACCGGCCGCTGGTCAGGGCGCGGCGAGGGGCTCCAGAAGGGTGGCGTCGCCGACTTTCCCGGCGTGGTTCGGACGGCCCCACAGCGCGCGGTACACCTCGTCGGCCGGACCGGCGAGCGTGAGGTCCGGGACGCCTTCGCCCAGCATCGGCGGCTCATCCGGCCGCAGCAGCACGGTCCACGTCCGCGTGTCGGTGCTGACCTGGACGATCCCCTCGCGGCCGCTCGGCCGGGCGCTGCGTGGGGTCAGGAAGGCGAGGAACTCGTCGATGCCGTCCTCGGCGAATTCCGTGCGGTACCGGGTGACCGGCGGCTCGGGCAAGGCGCTTTCCGCGTCGAGTCGGTGGATGGCGAACTCGTGCGCGAGCCGGCGCGTCCAGTCGCCGACGGTGATCGGGCCGCCGTGCGGGAACGGCGAGCGCAGCGGGGTGTCCGCCGGACGCCGCAGGGCTTCGCGGACGGCCATGCGTTCGCCGTCCCAGCGGCCGAGCGCGTCCTCCCACGTGGTCGCGCGCTGCGGCTCAGCCTTCTGGTCGGTGATCGCAGCGACCGTGTACGAGAGCACGGCCGTCAGATGCGTCACCAGGTCCAGCACTGTCCACTCCGGACAGTTCCGGACCGGCGCGGCCGGACCCGCGGCGAGCGTCGCGGCCTTGATCCGGTCGGCGTGGATGTCGATCGCTTCCAGCAGCCGTGGCGCGTCCATGCACTGACCGTAGCCTGCGCACCCGGACCCGGCGGCCGAATTCGATGAGCACGACCAGCAGCAGCCCGAGCAGGAGCGACAGCA
This sequence comes from Amycolatopsis sp. A1MSW2902, assembly GCF_017312175.1. Classification (NCBI taxonomy): domain Bacteria; kingdom Bacillati; phylum Actinomycetota; class Actinomycetes; order Pseudonocardiales; family Pseudonocardiaceae; genus Amycolatopsis; species Amycolatopsis sp. A1MSW2902. Next base: position 6,824,914 of record NZ_QJPO01000001.1, on the reverse strand, counting down.
GCAGGCCGTACGCCGGACGGTCGGCGAACGCGGCCCCGCCGGCGAGCCCGATCAGCGCGCTGTACACCGACCACAGCGCCGCGCCCGCGGCGTCGAGCGGCACGAACCGGCGCAGCGGATAGCCGAGACTCCCATTGGCCAGCGCGCTCGCGACGCGGCCGCCGGGCAGGTAGCGCGCGGCGACGATCAGCAGCGGCGCTTGCCTGCGGACCTGGTCGCGGGCCCATTCGTAGCGTTGCCGCCCGGACGGTCCGCGCTGCAGCCAGGCGACGGCGCGCGGACCGGCGGCGCGGCCGACCGCGTAGCCGAGACAGTCGCCCGCCCACGCCCCGGCGGCGGACACGACGACCAGCAGCGCGAGCCTGCCCGGGTCCGGTCCGATCAGGACGGCGACGGTCACCACGGTCGTTTCGCTCGGCATGAACGGGAGCAGCGCGTCCAGCCCGGCGATCGCGAACACGAGCACCCACAGCCAGGGCGAGCCGAGTGTGCCCCGGATCAGCTCGGTGACGTGTTCCAGCAGTTCCACCCGCTCATCGTCAGCACTGAAGGTCACCAAGGGGTGACCCAGCGGGGTGCGGGTGGTGAACAGGTGGGTTCAGCGCGGCGCGACGCTTTCCCAGGACACGGTCAGCTCGCCGAGCCGGCGCCGGTCCGGATTGCCGATGACCGGCCAGCCGCGGTCGGCGAGCATGGCGACGGTGGTGGTCCAGCGGGCGCGCACGCCGAAGGAACGGTGCGGTGCCGCGGCGGCCCAGCATTCGTTTAAAGTGGACATCAGGGCGTGCACGCGTTCGCCGGGAATGTTGCGGTGGATGAGGATCTTCGGCAGTCGTTCGGCCACTGTGGACGGACGGTCGAGTTCGGCTAGGCGCAATGACAGGGTCAGCGTGCGCGGACCGTCCGCCCCGACGACGACCCACGTGACCAGCCTGCCGATCTCGTCGCAGGTGCCTTCCACGAGCAGGCCGTCCGGCGGCATCGCGTCGAGCATCAGCTGCCACGCACCGGGGACCTCGTCCTCGGCGTATTGGCGGAGCACGTTGAACGCGCGCACCAGGACCGGCCGCGTCCCGGCCAGCTCGAACCCGCCGCGCCGGAAGTCGAGCCGGGGCGGATCAGCGGCGGGAAGGGCGGCGGCGACGCGCTCCGGGTCGAGTTCGAGCCCGAGCACCCGGACGTCCGGCCGCACGCGCGCCAGCCAGCGAGCCAGTTCGACCGTCGTGACCGGCGACGCTCCGTAGCCGAGATCGACGACAAGGGGACTTTCGCCGCGCCGCAGCAGCCGCGTGACGCCCGGGTCGCTCGCGAGCCAGCGGTCGACCCGGCGCAACCGGTTGGGATTGGTGGTGCCCCTGGTCGGGGCTCCCACCGGGGTCAGGCGTGCTCGGCCAGCCACTGCGCGGTGAACTCGTCCTCGTGCCGCAGCAGGTTGACCACCTGCTCGGAGACGAACTCCTCGATCCGGCCGCCGAAGAGGGGGATGCGCACGACGACCTCGCCGGTGGTGCGGAGGAGGACCTTGCCGTCCTTCGGGCTGAGGTAGGTCGAGGCGCCGATCTCGCCGGGCACGCCGCCGACGCTGACGTCGGACCGGCCGGTGTACTCGTCGCCGGACCGCTTCCAGGTCTGGGTGCGGTTGACGATGATGTCGCCCTTGTGCAGGGCGCGGACGGCTTGCGGGAGTTTGGCCGCCTTGATGCCGTGCTGGAGTTCGTAGCGGACGGAGTCGCCTTCGGCGGTGTAGGCGAGGAGTTTCGCGTCGTCGCCGCCGAGGGCGGCTAGGCGGGCTTGGAGGGCGTCCTTGCCTGCGACTGCGGTGAAGACGTTTTCGAGCGAGCCGGTGAATTCGCCGCGGTGCTCGATCCGGGATCCCATGTGACGGACAGTACCGGGAGGCCGCGGCTTCGCCGCGGAAAGAGGGTTGCGTGGGGCACCCCGAAGCCCAATTGTGCTGACGGGCGGTGGGTGCTTGTCAAGGCGGGAAAGATGCCTTGACAAGCACCCACCGCCCGCAGGGAGGCTTCGTATCGGGGTGCGGGGGAGGGGCTGGGTGCCTCGCTCGTCGGGTGCATCGGCTGCGGTTTAGGGACGTGAGGGGGGCCCTGAGGGAATCAGAGTCAATGAGGGTGGCCCTCACGGACGGGTCGATGGGGGTGAGTGGGTGGGCAGTACCGTCAAGCTTTGTGGACATCGCTGAAACGCCTGGTCTGGTTCGTCTCGCCGACTTCACGACCCTCCGATTGGGCGGGCCGGTTCGCCGGTTTGTCACCGCGACGACCGCTGCTGAGTTGGTCGCTGCGGTGCGGGCGGCGGACGAAGCAGGCGAGCCCGTCCTGCTGCTCGGGGGCGGGTCGAATCTCGTCGTCGGTGACGAAGGCTTCGACGGCACCCTCGTGCGGATCGCCAACACCGGGTGGACCCGTGATGGCGACATCGTCGAGGTGGCGGCCGGGCAGGAGTGGGACGCGTTTGTCGCTGCGCTCGTCGACGACGGTCTCGGTGGGCTCGAGTGTCTCTCCGGCATTCCGGGGTCGGTGGGGGCGACGCCGATCCAGAACGTCGGTGCGTATGGCGGCGAGGTGGCTGAGTCGATCGTCTCCGTCGAGTTGTACGACCGGGCCGCGAAGGAGGTGCGGACGGTCAAGGCTGACGAGCTCGGCTTCGCTTATCGCACCAGTGTGCTCAAGGGCACCGACCGGGGCGTGGTGCTGAGTGTGCGGTTCCGGGTCGATCCGAGTGGGCAGTCCGCGCCGATTCGGTACGCCGAGTTGGCGCGCACGCTGGGTGTCGAGATCGACGCGAAAGTCCCCGCCGCGCGGGCTCGGGAAGCGGTGCTTGGGCTGCGGCGTGGCAAGGGGATGGTGCTCGATCCGGTCGATCACGACACCTGGAGTGCGGGGTCGTTCTTCACCAATCCGATCGTTCCCGAGGAAGACGCGGCGGCGGTGCTGAGCCGGATCGCGGAGTCGGCTGAGGGGAAGATCCCGCAGTATCCGGCGAGCGGCGGGGTGAAGTTGTCCGCTGCGTGGCTGATCGAGCGGGCCGGGTTCGGTAAGGGGTACCCGGGGCCGGGGGGTCGGGTTTCGCTGTCTACCAAGCACACTCTCGCGCTTACCAACCGTGGTGGGGCCAGTACGGCGGATCTGCTCGCGCTGGCCCGCGAGGTCCGCGACGGGGTCGAGGCTCGGTTCGGGGTGCGGCTGTATCCGGAACCACTGCTGATCAACTGTTCGCTCTGAAGCATCCGGGGTAACCCGGGTGAGCAATCGACAGTAAACCGGCAGCAACCGGACACCGGGTGAAACGTCTTGCGGGGTGGAGAGGAATTTCCGGTTCGCAGGTAACGTCGAATCGCTCACCGGCGCTGTTCTGCGTGGGAGAAGCCGGTGCGGGGGACAAGTGGAGGTAAGACCGTGATCGAGCGCCGTACGGTGTTCAAGGCCGTTCTCGCGACCGGCGCGGCGGCGCTGGCCGCCGCGTGCTCGGGCGGCAGCAACGACGGCACCGCGGTGCCGCAGGGCGGGAGCGGCGACAACGGCGGCAAGCCGGTCGCCCCGGTGGCGAAGCTCACCGCGACCCCGGCCGTTGGGGCCAAGGACGCGAGCGTGCGCGAGCCGGTGGTGGTGAAGGTCACCGAAGGCAAGTTGACCGAGGTCAAGCTCACCAACGAGGGCGGCGACGAGATCAAGGGCGAGATCGCGCCCGACGGCCTGTCCTGGACCAGTTCCGAACCGCTCGGCTACGGCAAGACCTACAACTACGCGGCCAAGGCGACCGGCAGCGACCAGCGGCCCGCCGAGCTCAAGGGGTCCTTCGCGACGGTCAGCCCGGCCAAGACGGTGCGCGCCACGCTGAACCCTGGCGACGACGCCGAGGTCGGCGTCGCGATGCCGATCAGCGTGAAGTTCAACGGGGCCGCTCCGAAGGACCGCGCCGCCGTCGAGAAGGCGCTCAAGGTCAAGACCAGCAAGGACGTCGAGGGCTCGTGGGCCTGGCTGTCGGCGAACCAGGTGGACTGGCGGCCCAAGGAGTACTGGCCCGCCAACACGACCGTCGAGGTCGAGGCGAACCTGTACGGCGTCGACCTCGGCGGGGGCGTCTACGTGAAATCGGACGTCAGCACCAAGTTCAAGATCGGCCGCAACCAGGTCGTGAAGATCCACACCCCGGACCATGTGATGAAGGTCTACCGCGGCGGCGCGGAGAGCGCGAGCTACCCGTGCTCCAACGGGCTCGACTCGGACGTCCAGCGCAACACCCCGAACGGCACCTTCATCATCATGTCGAAGGAGCCGCACGCGGTCTTCGACAACGCCCGCTACGGCTACACCAACGTCAACAAGAAGTGGGCCTGCCGGTTCTCCAACCACGGCGAGTTCATCCACGAGAACCAGGACAACGCGGCCGCGATCGGCAAGACGAACAACTCGCACGGCTGCGTCAACCTGCTCGAGGCGGACGCCAAGGCCTACTTCGACACGGCGATGATCGGCGACCCGGTCGAGGTCACCGGTTCGCGGCTGGGCAGCCCGACCAACTCCGACGTCAAGGACTGGTTCTACGACTGGTCGACGTGGAAGTCGCTCTCGGCCGCGAAGTGATCCACTAGCCGTCTGCTAACAAGTAGAAGTGAACACTGAGGTAACCGGGGCAGGCGGCGTGCGGATCGCACTGCGCGTCGAGGGCCCGGAGAACGCGCGTCCGATCGTCTTCGTGCACGGCTGGGCCCAGTCTGCCGCGGCCTGGTCCGCTCAGCTGGCCGATCCGGCGCTGAGCGGGCAGTTCCGGCTCGTCGCGATGGACCTGCGCGGGCACGGCGGCTCCGACGTGCCCGACAGCGGTTACGACGATCCCGCGCAGTGGGCGGGCGACCTCGCCGCGGTGCTCGACTTCGCCGGTCCGGACGCGATCGTCGTCGGCTGGTCCTACGGCGGGCTGGTGATCGCCGACTACCTGCGCGAGCACGGCACCGCACGGCTCGGCGGCATTGTGCTGGTTGGCGCGATCACCGAGATCGGCCGCAAGCGCGAAGGCGGCGCGACCGGGCCGATCATGCGGGCCGCGCTGCCCGCCGCGCTCTCGGACGACGCGGAGGTGGCGATCCCCGCGCTGGTCGAGTTCACCCGGGCCCAGGCCACTCCGAAGGTGCCTGGCGCGTACGCGCAGGCGATGCTCGGCAGTTCGCTTTCGGTGCCGCCCGCGGTGCGCGGCGCGCTGTTCCGGCGGGACATCGGCAGTGGTGACGTGCTTGCCGCGGTCGACAAGCCGGCGCTCGTCGTGCACGGTTCGGCCGACGGTGTGGTGGATCCTTCGGCGGCAGAGTATTCGGCCGGGAAGATTCCGGGGGCGGTCCTGCGTTGGTTCGTTGAGGCCGGGCATCTGCCGTTCGTCGAGGAGCCGGAGGACTTCAACTCCGTGCTGCGGCGGTTCGCCGGGGACGCAGCCGAGTAGCAGGAGTGACCAGGTGACCCTCAAGGGATTCATCGCTGAGCCGCGCCGGATCGCGGTCTTGTCCGTGCACACCTCCCCGCTCGAGCAGCCGGGCACCGGCGACGCCGGGGGGATGAACGTGTACGTCAGCCAGACCGCGCAGGAGATGGCGCGGCGCGGCATCGAGGTCGAGGTCTTCACGAGGGCGACCTCGTCGGAGCAGCCGCCGCTGGCCGAGCTGGCGCCCGGCGTCACGGTGCGGCACGTGCCGGCCGGGCCGTTCGAGCCGCTGGCGCGCGACGAGCTGCCCGCGCAGCTGTGCGCGTTCACCTCGGGCGTGCTGCGCGCGGAGGCGTTTCACGAGCCGGGCTACTACGACCTGATCCACTCGCACTACTGGCTGTCCGGACAGGTCGGCTGGCTCGCCCGCGACCGGTGGGGCGTGCCGCTCGTGCACACCGCGCACACGCTGGCGAAGGTCAAGAACGCGTTGCTCGCCGAGGGTGACAAGCCCGAGCCGCGGACGCGCGTGATGGGCGAGGAGCAGGTCGTCGCGGAGGCGGACTGCCTTGTCGCGAACACGCAGGTCGAGGCTCGGCAGCTGGTCGATCTCTACGGGGCCGCCACGCACGCGGTGCACGCCGTGCCGCCGGGCGTCGACCTCGAACGGTTCACTCCCGGCTCGCAGCTGGACGCGCGGCGCGAGTTGAACCTGTCGCCGGACGCTGTGGTGCTCGCCTTCGCCGGACGGATCCAGCCGCTCAAGGCTCCGGACGTCCTGTTGCACGCGGCGGCGGAAATGCTGCGGCAGCGGCCGGAATTGGCGTCGCGGCTCGTGGTTTTGGTCGTCGGCGGACCGTCGGGGACCGGGTTGGAGCAGCCGCAGGCGTTGCGGGAACTGGCGGTGTCGCTGGGCATTGCCGAGCAGGTGCGGTTCCTGCCGCCGCAGACCGGGCTGAAGCTGCGCACGGTGTTCCGCGCGGCCGACGTCGTCGCGGTTCCGAGCTACAACGAATCCTTCGGTCTGGTCGCGCTCGAAGCACAGGCGTGCGGTACGCCGGTGGTGGCGGCGGAGGTCGGCGGGTTGCCGGTCGCGGTGCCGCACGGGGTTTCCGGGCTGCTGGTCCCGTCGCACGGCGCGGCGGAATGGGCCGACGCGCTCGCCGCGGTCGCGCTGCGGCCGGACCGGCGGGCCGAACTGGCGGCCAACGCGGTACGGCACGCGCAGCGGTTTTCCTGGCGGCGCACCACGGATTCCTTGCTGGACATCTATGCTCAAGCGACCAGAGCGTTCCGGCAGGCGCTGGAACTGCGGGCGGAGGTGGCAGTGTGAGCCTTGACGCGACTATCAAGTCCACTTTGGACTCAAGTGGGCTCAAATACGACCGTCGCGGCGAAGGCCGTTATTTCGTGACGTTGCCGGGAACCAAGAAGCTGCAGACCAACTGCTGGCTCGTCGACGGTGACCACGCGTTCTCGGTGGAGGCGTTCGTCTGCCGCCGTCCGGACGAGCGGCACGAGGACGTGTACCGGTTCCTGTTGCAGCGCAACGCCCGGCTCTACGGCGTGCACTACACAGTGGACAGTCTCGGCGACATCTACCTGGTCGGCCGCTTCGGCAAGGAGACGGTGACCGAGTCCGAACTGGACAAGATCCTCGGCCAGGTGCTCGAGGCCGCCGACGGCGATTTCAACATCCTGCTGGAAATCGGGTTCGCCACCTCCATCAAGCGCGAATGGGACTGGCGGGTTTCGCGCGGCGAATCGCTGGCGAACCTCGAGGCGTTCAAACACCTCGCCGAACCCGCCGGAGGGCACGAACCGGGGTTGACCGAGTCGTAACCGATTCCGTGCAACGGGTCCGCCCGGTCGCTTCGTCTCACCGCCAACGACTGGAGGGAGACGGGAATGCGGACTCGATGGAGATACGTGCTCGCGGGAGCCGCGGTGCTGCTGCTGGCCGGATGCAGCGGCGGCACCAGCGCGGATTCGGCGAGGTCGGCTGTCGCGCCCGCGCAGCGGCAAGAGCAGGGGGCGGCACCGAAGCAGGGCAACGCGCAGGCGTCGGTGCCCGAGCCCGGCGCGACTGATCGCAAGCTGGCGCGCAGCGCACGGCTGGAACTGACCACCCCGAAGACCGACGAGGTCGTGTCCCGCGCCAAGGCGATCGCGACCGGCGCGGGCGGCTACGCCGGGCAGGAGAGCGCGACGGACGATTCCGCGTCGCTGACCTTGGCCGTGCCCGCGGAGAAACTCGACGGCGTGCTGGAGCAACTGGGCGGGCTCGGCCAGGTGAAGCGGCGGGAAATCAGCGCACAGGACGTGACCTCGCAGGTGGTCGACGTGGACGCGCGGCTGGCGACCCAGCGGGCCAGCGTCGAGCGGATCCGCGCGCTGCTGGCGAAGGCGCAGTCGGTGTCCGAGATCGCGTCCGTCGAGAGCGAGCTGACCAGCAGGCAGGCCACGCTGGAGTCGCTGGAGCGGCAGCAGGCGTCGCTGGCCGGGAAGGTCGCGATGGCGACCGTGTCGCTGTCGGTGACGAAGCAGGCGGCCGCGGCGGCGGAGGAGACGGGCGGCTTCCTCGCCGGGCTGTCCGGGGGATGGGACGCGTTCGTCGTCTTCTGCAGCGGGCTCGTGCGCGTGCTCGGAGTTTTGCTGCCGTTCTTGATCGCGTTCGGGATCCCGGCGGGCGCGGTGTTCTGGTGGCTGCGGCGGCGGAAGGCCAGGCCCGCGGAGTGAGGGGCTGGCGGAACGGCTCGAGGGAGGGGGGAGTCGCGATCTCGAGCCGTCCCGCTGCAGGTCCCGCCTTGCTGGACCCGGTGACGAGGGGGATGCCAACGGGGCCGGCGGGCCGCGGCTCGGCAGGGGGGGGAGACGAGCCGCGGTCACTGCCCGTGATCAGCCGGGAGTGCGTGGAATCCGGCTGAGCGGGACATGCCCAACCTGTCAGATGTCGACCAGTAATCACAAGACTACTGGTTACTCCGTTCGAGTGAACTTTGCTGACGGGGATAACAGTGTGCAGCGCCTTGCACTCTTTGGCCTGCTTGTCGGCAACCCGGCTGCGCGTCGGGTGAAGGCGTTACTCCCGGGTAACGCACTCTGGGTAGAGGGGTGGACGCACTACTGGCGGCGCGGACCCGTTCTGGCAGGCTGATGGCCATGGCCGAACTTGGGACCCTGGTGCTGCTGCGGCACGGGCAGAGCACGTGGAACGCGGAAAACCTGTTCACCGGCTGGGTGGACGTGCCCCTTTCGGAGACCGGCGAGCGCGAAGCGCGCCAGGGCGGGCAGCTGCTCGCCGAGGCGGGGCTGCTGCCGGACGTGGTGCACACGTCGCTGCTGCGCCGGGCGATCAGCACGGCGAACATCGCCCTCGACGCCGCCGACCGGCACTGGATCCCGGTCAAGCGCGACTGGCGGCTCAACGAGCGGCACTACGGCGCGCTGCAGGGCAAGAACAAGAAGCAGACGCTGGACGAGTTCGGCGAGGAGCAGTTCATGCTCTGGCGCCGCTCGTACGACACGCCGCCGCCCGCCATCGACCCGAAGGACGAGTTCAGCCAGTCCGGCGACGCGCGGTACGCCGACCTCGGCGACCAGGCCCCGCTGACGGAATGCCTGAAGGACGTCGTGGCCCGGCTGCTGCCGTACTGGGAGTCGGCGATCGTCCCCGACCTCAAGGCAGGCCGCACCGTGCTGGTGGCCGCGCACGGCAACTCGCTGCGCGCGCTGGTCAAGCACCTCGACGGGATCTCCGACGACGCCATCGCCGCGCTGAACATCCCGACCGGCATCCCGCTGCGCTACGACCTGACCGCGGACCTCAAGCCGGTCAAGGCGGGCGGCGAGTACCTGGACCCGGAGGCGGCGAAGGAAGCCGCCGCCGCGGTCGCTAACCAGGGGCGCTGAGCCCTTCCGTTGCTGGCCTGCTCGTGAGTGGCGTTGCCGGTGAGAACCGGATGCCGCTCACGAGCACGGCGCGGCCGGGGGCCGCTTCTAGCTGCCGCTCACGAGCCCTCGCCGGATAGCGCCCGGATCCCGGACACCTTCCACTCGGTGCCCTGCCGGACGAGGTCGAGGTGGACCGGTAGCCGGTTCTCTCCGGGGTTCTGGCCGCCGCTCGTCGTCACCAACGCCGACAGCACCGCCGACGCCTTGGTGCCGTCCTGGCTGAGTTCGGTCAGCGCGGCGGTCGAATCCGCGCCGAAGGCCGCCTTCTTCCCGGTCTTGCGGATGCTGTCCACGGTTTCCTGACGGCTCTGCCGGAACTGCGACAGCAGCGGGTCGGCGGCCACCTTTTCCCACTTCGCGTAGCTGCCGTCGATGTCCTTCGGGTCGATGGTCATCAGGATCCCGCCATCCCGGACGGCCGCGTCGACCGCGGCGTCCCGGGTCGTCGCGAGGCTGTCTGCGGGGCTGGGCGCAGCGGTGAGCTTTCCGCGCGGGTCGAAGTTCAAATCTTGCAGCTGCCAGTGCCCGTTCGCTTTGCCCGCGGTGACCAGGATGAGCGCGACGCCCTGATTTTTGGCTCCGTCGGGGCGTTTGCTGTGCTGCGCGGCCACCACCAGCATCCGCGCGTGGTCCGGGGTCAGCTCGGCCAGACCGGTTTCGAGCACCTGCGTCTGCGTGGTGACCGGCTCGGTGCGGACCTCGGCGAAGGTCTTGTCGAACTGCGCGCGGGCCCCGCCGGTCAGGTATTCCTGCTCGGTTTTCGCGACCTCGTCCGGCTTCGTGGAGTCGTAGCTGAACGCCGTCTCCATGGCCTTTTTGACGCCGGACACCGCGTCGCTGGTCGCCTTTGCGTCCACATAGGCCACATTCGCCGGTTCGGGAGCGGGCGCGGGCGACGCGGGTTGCTGGGACGCGGAGCATCCGGCGGTGAGCAAGGCCGCGGCGAGAACGGCGCGCCTCACAGCAGGCCCGCCTCCCTCGCGAGAGCACCTGCTTGGAACCGCGACGTCGCACCCAGGACATCCATCAATTCGGCCACCCGCCGACGGTACGTCCGCAGCCCGACGCCCATCGCCCGGGCCGCCTTCTCGTCGGTGGAACCGGAAGACAGCAGGTCCAGCAGCTGCGGCGTGTACTGCCGCAGCTCGGCGAACCGCGTTTCGTACGCCTCCATCGCGGTCGACGAGCGCCAGGCGGCCTCGAACAGCGACGAGATGCCCCGGACCAGATCCGGGGCGGTCACGACGTTGTAGCCGGGGCCGGCGGCGAGGATCGCGACGCGGCCGTCGAGCAGGATCGTCTCGTTGATCTCGTGGTCGCTGATCCGGACCTCCGCGCCGAACCGCTGCAGCATCCGCAGGTGCTCGGCTCCCGCCGGGTCGAGCATGACCCGCGACAGGTAGACCTTGCGGATCCGCAGCTTCCGCTCTTTCGGCAGCTCCTGGGCGAATTTCTGCATCGCGGACCAGGTGTGCAGGTCGTTCGCGGCGCAGGCGAACTCGTCGGCTCCGGCGAGCAGGTGTCCGGCGCGCTCGACCAGTTCTCGCTCGTCGCGGATGTTCGCGACTTCCTCGGCTCGGGGCACGTCGTCCAGTGTTCCCGCGTTGGCAGCTTGCTGCCAAACCCGCCGCGACGGCCGGCCGCGCAGCACGCTGGAGACATGACCGAAACGACACTTCCCGCCGCTGCCGCGGGCACCTGGCAGCTCGGCTCCCGCACCGTCAACCGGCTCGGCTTCGGCTCGATGCGGCTCGGTGGCTCGCTCGACCCGAACGCGCCGGTCGACGCCGACCGCGCGATTTCGGTGCTGCGCCGGGCCGTGGAACTGGGCGTGAACCACATCGACACCGCGGCGTTCTACTTCGGGGCCACCTGGTCGGCCAACGCGTTGATCAAGGCCGCGCTCGCCCCGTATGGCGACGACCTCGTGCTGACCACCAAGGTCGGCCCGTCGCGCGACGAATCCGGCCAGTTCCGGCCGTTCGCCCGTCCCGACGAACTGCGCGGCCAGGTCGAGCAGAACCTGCGCGAACTCGGCCGCGAGCGCATCGACGTCGTCAACCTGCGCATCGGCACCGGCCTCGACCGCGGCACCGGTTCCCTCGCCGAGCACTTCGGCGCGCTGGCCGAACTGCGCGCCGAGGGGCTGATCGGCGAGCTGGGGATTTCCAACGTCAGCGCCGAACACCTCGCCGAGGCACAGGCGATCGCGCCGGTGGTGTGCGTGCAGAACCAGTACGGCCTGTCCGCCCGCCGCGAGGACGACGAACTGCTGCGGCTGTGCGGCGAACAGGGCGTGGCGTTCGTGCCGTTCTTCGCGGTCGCGAGCGGACAGTCCGACGCGGGCGAGCGGGTCGCCGAGGTCGCGCGGCGGCACGACGCGACGGAAGCTCAGGTGCGGCTGGCGTGGACGCTCGCGCAGGGCCCGCACGTGCTGGCGATCCCCGGCACGGGTGACCCGGCACACCTGGAGCAGAACGTCGCCGCGGCGGCGCTCGAACTGACCGACGAGGACCTCAAAACCCTCGAGGACCATTCAGCACGCTGAACACCGAGCGCGTCGATTTGGCCGGAAGATCTCGATCGGGTGAACGGGGCCTGACCCCGAGGCGAATATGTACCCCTCAGGTGTCACTCGCCTCACGACAGGGCTTCCAGGACTAGGCCGGAAGGCTACCGGGATGCTTACGATTCCCCCGTGACCACGCCTGTTGTCCTGCTGACGGCCATCGGCGCTCTTGTCGTCGGCGCGGTCGCCGGTTTCCTCGCGGCCAGGGTGCGAGCCCGGCGCGAGGCGGCCCGGCCCCTCGGCCCGACCGTCGCCGAACTCCTCGAACGGCTGATCCGCTCGTCCAACAACGGCGTCATCGTGCTCAACCGGTTCGGCGACCTCGTGCTGCACAACCCGCGGGCGTACGAACTCGGCCTGGTGCGCGTCAACCAGGCCGATCCGCGGGCGCGCAAGGCCGCCGAGCAGGTGGTCGAGACCGACGAGCCGATGGAGGTCGACCTCTCGCCGCTGGAGAGCCGCGGCCGCCGCCAGCCGGAGGCGGTGCTCGGCGAGGTCCGGCCGCTCGGCGACGGGTTCACCGTCGTCGAGGCCGTCGACCACTCCGAGGCCATCCGGCTGGAGGCGGTCCGCCGCGACTTCGTCGCGAACGTCAGCCACGAGCTCAAGACCCCGGTCGGTGCGATCGCGCTGCTCACCGAGGCCGTGCTGGACGCCGCCGAGGACGTCGAGGAGGTCCGCCGCTTCGGCGGCAAGATCCTGCGCGAGTCCACCCGGCTCGGCCAGCTCGTCACCGAACTCATCGCGCTGTCCCGCCTCCAGGGCGCCGAACGGCTGCCGGACCTCAACGTGGTCGAGGTCGACGCCGTCGTGCGCGAGGCGCTCGGGCGCACCACGCTGTCCGCGGAATCCGCCGACATCACCATCACCACCGACACCCCGAGCGGCCTGCTCATCGAGGGCGACCGGACGCTGCTGGTCACCGCGCTGTCGAACCTGCTGGAGAACGCCGTCGCGTACTCGTCGGCGGGCAGCCCGGTGTCGATCTCGCGCCGGCTCGCCGACGGCATGGTCGAGATCGCGGTGACCGACCGCGGCATCGGCATCGCCGAGGACGAGCAGCAGCGCGTGTTCGAACGCTTCTACCGGGCGGACAAAGCCCGTTCGCGCGCCACCGGCGGCACCGGCCTCGGACTGGCGATCGTGAAACACGTCGCGGCCAACCACGGCGGTTCGGTCGGCCTGTGGAGCCGTCCCGGCACCGGGTCGACATTCACCCTGCGCATCCCCGCGCACGTGCGCACCGAACCCGCCGACACCGCACGCAAGGCCGCGCCCGCGCGGCCGGACAAGACCCCCGAGCGGACACCCCGGCTCGTGGCAACCGGGCAGGAAGTCTCCAGCCCAGACCATGGAGGAAACCTGTGACGAGGGTTCTCATAGTCGAGGACGAAGAGTCCTTCGCCGACCCGCTCGCCTTCCTGCTGCGCAAGGAGGGTTTCACCGCGGCGGTCGCGGTGACCGGCCAGCAGGCGCTGGAAGAGTTCGACCGCAACGGCGCGGACATCGTGCTGCTCGACCTGATGCTGCCCGGGATGAGCGGCACCGACGTGTGCAAGCAGCTGCGGCAGCGCTCCGCGGTGCCGGTGATCATGGTGACCGCGCGCGACAGCGAGATCGACAAGGTCGTCGGGCTGGAACTCGGCGCCGACGACTACGTGACCAAGCCGTACTCCGCGCGCGAGCTGATCGCGCGGGTGCGCGCGGTGCTGCGCCGCGGCGGCGAGCCGGGCAGCGACGGCGAACTCGCGCCGCTGGTGCTGTCGGCCGGGCCGGTGCGGATGGACGTCGAACGGCACGTGGTGACCGTGGACGGCGGCGAGGTTTCGTTGCCGCTCAAGGAGTTCGACCTGCTGGAGTACCTGCTGCGCAACGTCGGCCGGGTGCTCACCCGCGGCCAGTTGATCGACCGGGTGTGGGGCGCGGACTACGTCGGCGACACCAAGACGCTCGACGTCCACGTGAAGCGGCTCCGCTCGAAGATCGAGCCGGACCCGGGCTCGCCGCGGCACCTGGTGACCGTGCGCGGGCTCGGCTACAAGTTCGAGACCTGAGCGGTCTCCCGGCGGAACGCGGGGTCCGCCGGGACAACCGGTCCGTGAAGGGCTCCTTGCGGGAATCTGATTCCTTCAAGGAGTCCTTCACGGCTTTTGTCCGGGTTTCTGCGCACACCGTGCCGGATCGCGCACGCTGAGTCGATGTAGATCCGAGTGGAGTTGGTTACAGTTTCGAGACCTGGCGCTGGGACCGGTACGCTGAATCCTCGTGCGCCTAGGGGTACTCGACGTCGGTTCCAACACCGTCCACTTGCTCGTGGTCGACGCCCACCGTGGCGCCCACCCGACCCCGATGCACTCCGAGAAGACGATGCTGCGGCTGGCCGAACAGCTCACCGGCTCCGGCGAATTGAGCCGTCCGGGCGAGGACGGCCTGGTCCGGGCGGTCGAATCGGCCAAGGCCGCGGCCGCGCGGCTCGGCTGCGAGGACGTGCTGGCGTTCGCGACGTCCGCGGTGCGCGAGGCGAAGAACTCGGCGAAGGTGCTGGCCAGGGTAGGCGCCGAGACCGGCGTCAACCTGCGCGTGCTGTCCGGCGAGGACGAGGCGCGGCTCACCTTCCTGGCGGTGCGCCGGTGGTACGGCTGGTCGGCGGGGAAACTGCTGGTGCTGGACATCGGCGGCGGGTCGTTCGAGGTCGCGATGGGCCGCGACGAGGAACCCGAACTCGCCGAGTCGCTTCCGCTGGGAGCCGGGCGCACCACCCGCACCCGCTTCCGCAACGACCCGCCCACCCGGTCCGAGGTCGTCGCGACGTCGGCCTGGCTCGAGGACCAGCTCGCCGGGCTCGCGAAAAAGGTCGCCGGCCAGGGCCTTCCGGACCGGGTCGTGGCGACGTCCAAGACGTTCCGCTCGCTCGCCCGGCTGACCGGGGCGGCCCCCTCGGCGGCGGGCCCCCGCGTGCGCCGTACGCTCACCGACACTGCCCTTCGCCAGCTCATCGCCTTCATTTCGCGGATGACCGCCGCGGATCTGGCCCAGCTGGAAGGCGTCAGCGGGAGCCGGTCGCACCAGCTCGTGGCGGGCGCGCTGGTGGCGCAGGCCGCGATGCGGGCGCTCTCTCTCACGGAGTTGGAGATTTGTCCCTGGGCGCTGCGAGAGGGTGTCATCCTGCGGCGGTTGGACCACGCCAATGGGTCGGACGAAACTGGAACCGCGATCTCCGGCGTTTCGGCGAGCGGGGAGGACCGGTGACAGCAGCGGACTGGACTTGGCCGACGAAGACCAGGCACGGTGAAGAGGTGACGGACATGCACTGCACGGTGTCGATTGCGCGCGGCTCCGGAGGCGGGTGTGCCCGAGTGACCACAACCAACCCCGAGCGCGCTTTGGACAGCACGGTATGACGGACCAGACCGGCGGCGACCAGCCCCAGAAGACCGTGGCCGAACTGCTCGCCCAGCACGGGCAGCAGGTCGACGGCGGACGGCGACGCAGGCGCAGGGCGGCCGATGACGAGGACGAGGCCGCCCCGCGGCGCTCGGGCCTCACCGACACCGGACCGCAGGCGATCATCGACCGGGTGGCGTCCGAGGGCGGCACCCCGCCGCCTCCTTCGCGTCCCCCGGGCGGCCGCCGCCGTCCGGACGCGGCCCCGCGGCCCGGTCCGCAGGAATCGGGCCAGTACCCGCGTCCCGGGCAGCAGCCTTCGGGCCAGTACCCCGCGCCGCAGGACGCCGGGCCGCCGCCGATGAACGGCCAGCCGTCGGGGCAGTACCCGGCTCCGAACGGCCAGCAGGACTCCGCGTACGTGCGTCCCCCGGCTCCGCCGCAGGAGTCCGGGCAGTACCCGCGACCTGCCAACGGCCAGCAGGACTCGGCCTACGTGCGCCCGCCCGCGCCGCCGCAGGAGTCGGGCCAGTTCGCCCGTCCTGCGCCGGGTCCGCAGGGCACCGGCTACCTGCGTCCCGCCGCGCCGCAAGACTCCGGTTACGTGCGTCCGCCCGCTCCGCCGCAGGAATCCGGGCAGATGCCGGTGCCGCCGCGCGGCCGTCCGCCGCGTCCGCAGGCCGCCGACGAGGAGACTCGCGGCGCGGTGCCGCCGGTCCGCCGTCGGCCGGCGCCGCAGGCACCGCCGCCCCCGCCGCAGGACGGTGGCTTGGCTGCCCGGCTCGACGGTCTCGACGGCGACGCCCCGGAACCGCCCGCGCCGCCGATGGCGAGCGGTGCGTTCCCCGCGCCTGGCGCCCCGCCGGCCCCGAACCGGCCGAGGCGGGCTCCGGCCCGTCGTCCGGCTCCGAAGCAGGAGCCGCACACCGAGCAGTTCGACGCGATCGACGGCCCGCCCGCTGACGGCGTCGCCGAAGACGCGCCCCCAGCGGGTCTCGCCGGCTGGCGCCAGCGTCGGCAGGCGGAACAGCTGGAGGACACCGAGGTCGGCATGATGCCGGCCGTTCCGCCCGCTGGTGCGGAGCCGGAACCGGCCGAGGAGTACGCCGAGGACGACTACGTCGACGACGGCTACGAGGACGAGTACCCGCCCGCCGCCGCGGACTACGACGCGGGCCCGCCGACCGCGGGCTACCCGGCCCCGATGCCGTTCGCCCCGGGCGCCAAGGACCCGGTCGACGACGACCTGGCCGAGTACGAGCGCGAGTTCGCCGAGCCGTCCGGTTACCCCGACGGCCAGCCGGACTTCGAGGGCGACGACGGCTACGGGTACGAGCACGCCGAGGGCTACGAGCACGCCGACGGTTACGCCGAAGGCGACGAGTACGACGACTACCCCGAGGAAGCCGTCGCCGAGGACGCTCCGGAGGCCGAAGCCGAGCCGGAACCCGAGGTGTCCGCGGGCAAGCAGTGGCTGACGCTGGCCGGGCAGCTCGCGCTGGGCGTCGTCGGCGGTGCCGCCGTGTGGCTGGGCTTCAACTGGCTGTGGGTCAACCTCGCGCCCGCCGCGCTCGTGGGCGCGCTGCTGGTGATCGTCGCGCTGGTCTGGATCGTGCGGAAGATCCGCCGTGCCGAGGACCTGCAGACGACCCTGCTGGCGATTCTCGTCGGGTTGGTGGTGACGGTGTCGCCCGCGGCGCTGTTGCTGGTGGCCAAGTAGTCCGCCGCCAAGGACGCTGGGGCAGGATGGGCGCGTGAGTGAGAGCGCGCCCGTCCCCGTGGGTCTGAGCACCGCCTCGGTGTGGCCGCTGCGCGCGGGCGCGGCGTTCGAGCTGGCCGCCGATCTCGGCTACGACGGCGTCGAGGTCATGGTCTGGGCGGATCCGATCAGCCAGGACGTCTCGGCGATCCGGCGCTGGTCGCGGCGCACCGGGATGCCGGTGCTGTCGGTGCATTCGCCGTCGCTGCTGATCACGCAGCGGATCTGGTCGCCGGATCCGGAGGTGCGCCTGCGCCGCTCCGTGGACGCCGCGCTGGAACTCGGCGCGCGCACGGTCGTGGTGCATCCGCCGTTCCGCTGGCAGCGGCGCTACGGCGACGCGTTCGGCGATCTTGTGGACGAGCTCGAGGACGCCAGCGGCGTGGACGTCGCGGTGGAGAACATGTTCAAGGTCCGCCCGCCCGGCGGGTCGCGGGATGCGCGGGTGTCGGCGTTCCGGCCGTCGATCGATCCCACGGACGTCGGATTCCGGCACTACACCTTGGATCTGTCGCATTCGGCCGCGGCGCGGATGGACGCGCTCGCGCTCGCGGACCGGATGGGGGCGGGGTTGAGCCACGTCCATCTGGCGGACGGGACGGGGATTCCGAAGGACGAGCACCTGATTCCGGGGCATGGCGGGCAGCCGTGTGCGGAGTTGCTGGAGAAGCTGGTCAGTGACGGGTTCGCCGGGCAGGTGGTGCTGGAGGTCAACACCCGGCATGCCACGGGGGCGGCGTCGCGGGCGCGGGCGTTGGCCGAGGCGCTGTTGTTCGCCCGGTTGCATCTGGGGCAATGATCCCTGGGTGATCTTGCTCGGCTGTCCGGGCGGTCCCTGCCCTGCTCGGCTCGCAAAGGCGGCCGGGCACCGTAAAGTGCGGGCGTGACCTCGTTGCCATCGCCGTCTCCAGATTTCGCCGGACCCGGTTCCACGCGCCGTATCGCCGTGGCCGGTCGTCCGTGAGCGCGGCCGACGACACCGCGACCGCCTTCGACGGGGCCACCTCAGTGCGGTCGCTCGGAGACGGCACGTTCACCGCGACGTTGCGGGCGGAATGGTCGATCGGGGTCCATCCGCACGGCGGGTTCCTGGTGGCGTTGCTGGCGAAAACCGCTGCCGCCGCGTTGCACGAGCGCGGGGACGCGACTGTCGATCCGCTCGCGGTGAGCACCGAGTTCCTGCACGCGCCCGCGCTCGGCCCGGTGCTGCTGCGCGCGGACGTGCGCAAGGTCGGCCGCCGGGTTTCAGTGGTCGCGGTGTCGCTCGAACAGCGCGGCCGGGCTTGCGTCGAGGCGAGGGTCACGGTCGGCCGGTTGCCGATGCGCCGTTCCGAATGGACGGACTTGCCGCAGATGCCCGCCGAACCGCCGTCGAACGCGCCGCAGCTCGGCAAGGACACTCCGGAAGGCCCGTTCCACCTGTCCGCCGCCTGCGACGTCCGCCTGGACGCGGCGACCGCGGGATTCCTCACCGGACGCACCGGCGACCCGCCCCGGCTGCGGATGTGGGCGCGTCCGCGCGTAGGCCAGCCCGACGTGTACTTCTCGCTGCTGGCAGGCGATCTCAACCCGCCGGTGGTGGCGAACCTCGGCAGGCACGGCTGGGCCCCGACGGTCCAACTGACCTCGCTGCTGCGCACCCGCCCGGCCCCTGGCTGGCTGCGGATCCTCGTCGAATCGCGCTCGGTGCACGAGCCGTGGTTCGACTCGGACGCGACCGTCGTGGACTCCCAAGGCCGCCTCGTCGCGCAGGTGCGGCAGCTGGCGCTCGCCCCGGCACCGGGCGGCTGAGCCGCGTTTGGCACGCTGGCCGCATGAGTGTGATCGCGGTGCTGGGTGCGGGAAAGATCGGCGAAGCCCTGCTGTCGGGCCTGCTCAACGGCGGCCACGAGCCAGGCGACCTGCTCTTCACCGAGCGGTACGAGGAGCGGGCGCGCGAGCTGGAAACGCGCTACCCGGGCATGAAAGCGGCGACCGTCGCGGACGCGGCGCGGCGCGCGGACATCCTCGTGGTCGCGGTGAAGCCGCAGGACATCGAGCCGGTGCTGGACGAGCTGGCCCCGCTGCTCGGTCCGTCGTCGCTGGTCGTGTCGCTGTGCGCAGGGCTGCCGACCGCGCTGTACGAACGCCGGCTCGCTGAGGGCGTGCCGGTGGTCCGCGTGATGCCGAACACCCCGATGCTGGTCGGCGAGGCGATGAGTGCGATCTCACCCGGCCAGCACGCGACGCCCGCGCACGTCGCGACGGTCAAGGAACTGCTGTCGCACGTCGGCCAGGTCGTCGAGGTGCCGGAGCGGCAGCAGGACGCGGTCACCGCACTGTCCGGATCCGGTCCGGCGTACTTCTTCTACCTGGTCGAGGCCATGATCGACGCGGGCATCCTGCTCGGCCTGCCGCGCGCGCTGGCCGGACAGCTGATCATCCAGTCGGCGGTCGGCGCGGCGAAGATGCTGGCCGAGGGCCAGGACCACCCGGTACTGCTGCGCGAGGCGGTGACGTCCCCCGCCGGGACCACCATCAACGCGATCCGCGAACTGGAGAAGCACGGCGTGCGCGCGGCTTTGCTCGACGCGATCGAGGCCGCCCGCGACCGGTCGGAGGAGCTGGGGCGCGCCCACGAGAACTGATCGCCCGCCTCCGGTCGGACCGCCCCAATGCCGCATTGGGTGCATCTGACGCGCCCAATGTGGCGTTCGGTGCGTCGCACGCACCCAATGCCGCATTGGGGTTTCTCAGTGGCGCGGCGGGTGGCGTTGGTGCGGCGAGACGCAGCGTCGACGGGGCCGCGTTGCTTCTCCGCTCCGGTTGACGTCCGTGAGGGGCACCCTGAGGGAATCAGGGTGGATTCGAGGGGTTGTTGCAACGCGGGTGGTTCAACTGGTTTCGGCGAGGAGTGTAGCGAGGCGTTCGGCTGGGGTGTCCCAGTTGAGTGTTTTGCGGGGTCGGCGGTTGAGTTGTGCGGCGACGGCGGCGAGGTGTTCGGGGGTGTGGACTGAGAGGTCGGTGCTTTTGGGGAAGTACTGGCGCAGCAGGCCGTTGGTGTTTTCGTTGCTGCCGCGTTGCCAGGGGCTGTGGGGGTCGCAGAAGTAGACGGGGATGCCGGTGGCGACGGTGAATTCGTGGTGGCGGCCCATTTCGCTGCCCTGGTCCCAGGTCAGGGATCGTCGCAGGTGTGCGGGCAGGGTCGCGGCGGTGTCGGCGAGGGCGTCGCGGACGGCGTCGGCGCCGCGGCCGTCGGGCAGCGCGACGAGCAGGGTGTAGCGGGTGGAGCGGTCGACGAGGGTGGCGATGGCGGAAGCGTTGTCCTTGCCGATGATCAGGTCGCCTTCCCAGTGGCCGGGGACGGCGCGGTCGGCGGCTTCGGCGGGCCGGTCGCTGATCATGACCATGGGTTCGGCGAAGCGGGGCCGGCGTTGTTCGCCGCTGGCGCGGGGTTTGCGCATGGTGCGGCCGGTGCGCAGGGCGCGGGCCAGCTCGCGGCGCAGTTCGCCGCGGCCTTGGACGTAGAGGGCCTGGTAGATCGTTTCGTGGGTCACGTGCAGCTCCGGCCGGTCGGGGTGGTCGCGGCGCAGCCGGGCGGCGATCTGCTCCGGGCTGAATTTGTCGGTCAGCATCGCCTGCACCCGGTCCCGCAGTTCGGGGCAGGCCGCGATCTTGCCTGTTTTCGGTCGCGGGCGCCGTGCCCGGGCGAGGTCGTGGGCGGCGTGGGGCCGGTAGTCGCCGCAGGGGCGGGCGTTGCGGGCGATCTCCCGGCTGATCGTGGACGGGCTGCGGCCCAGCTCGGCCGCGATCGCCCGCCGCGAGCGGCCCGCCGCCAGCCCGTCCGCGATCGCGATCCGCTCGCCCGCGCTCAGGAACCGGCCCGAGTCCGGCCCGGGCCGCGCGGCCGGGCGCGCGGTCGCGCCCGCCCGGCTCGGTCGCCCGTGCCGCCAATAGTGCCCGGTCCTGCGGTCGACCCCGACCCTGCGGCACGCCTCGACCGTGCCCACGCCCTCCGCCACAAGATCAAAATAGCGGCGGCGTTCCGCCGCCAGCCTCACCCGGCCCCGCGGAGCCCGACCACGCCCGACCACGACCACTGCAACCCCTGCACAACTCAGGCGTTGCAACCACCACTAGAACCCAAGCAGATTCCCCCAGGGTTCCCCTCACGACCAGCGACCGGCCGTGAAGGGCTCCTTCACGGACCTAGATTCCCTCAAGGAGCCCTTCACGGCC
This sequence comes from Amycolatopsis sp. A1MSW2902, assembly GCF_017312175.1. NCBI lineage: Bacteria > Bacillati > Actinomycetota > Actinomycetes > Pseudonocardiales > Pseudonocardiaceae > Amycolatopsis > Amycolatopsis sp. A1MSW2902. The sequence goes on along the minus strand of NZ_QJPO01000001.1, from coordinate 6,803,597 downwards.
CGCCCGCACCGCACCGCGATGCACCCAATGCGGCATTGGGTGCATCCCACGCACCCAATGTGGCATTCGTTGCGTCACACGCACCCAATGCCACATTGGGGCGCTAACCCCACCACGGCGCAGCGAGCGAAAGAGGCTCCGCCGCCGCACCCACGCACGCTCCGCGTGCGAGCCCCCGCGCGCCACCACAACCGCAGCCAACGCACCCACCGCCACATCGGGACGCAAGCCCACCCCGCCCCAAACCGCACCCAATGCCACGTTGGGGCGCTAGCCCCACGGCGCAGCGAGCGAAAGAGGCAGCGCCGCCCGGCCCCCACTCACGCTCTACGTGCGAACCCCCGCGCGCACCACCACAAACCGCAGCCGATGCACCCAAAGCAAGGCACCCACACCTCCCCCACCCCCGATACGACGCCAAAAACACGGCGCGGGGGTGCTTGTCAAGGCATCTTTCCCGCCTTGACAAGCACCCCCGCGCCGTAGTGACAATCAAAAATCGGGGTGCCCACGCAACCACTCAGGGCGCAATGTCGCCGCCAGGCGACGAGCCGCACAACCCAGCCCTAGGAAGCAAACCCCCCAGCCCCAGCCCAGTCCAACGCAAAGGCCGGAAGAACCCCAAGCACCAACGTAACCACAACACCCAACGCAATAGCCGCAGTAGTAAACCCACCCGGCACAGTCACCGTAGGCCCATCAGCAGCAGGCTCGGAAAAGTACATCAAAACAATAACCCGCAAATAGAAGAACGCAGCCACCGCACTAAACACCAGCGCGACAACCACCAACGGCGCCATCCCATCCGACAACGCCGCCGAGAACACCACGAACTTCCCAACAAACCCACTAGTCAACGGAATCCCAGCCAACGCCAGCAAGAGGAACGTAAACACCCCAGCCAACAACGGCGACCGCTTAGCCAACCCAGCCCAAGCGGAGAGATGCGTAGCCTCCCCGCTGGAATCCCGCACCAGGGAAACAACCCCAAACGCAGCCAACGTAGTAAACCCATACGCCAGCAGATAGAACAACGTGCTGGACAACCCGTCCTCAGTCATCGCAATAGCACCGACAAGCAAGAACCCAGCGTGCGCCACCGACGAGTAAGCGATCATCCGCTTAACATCCGTCTGCGTCAGCCCGAGAATCGCCCCGAGCGCCATCGAAATAATGGCCACCGCCCACATGACCCCGCGCCATTCCCAGCTAGTCGAGGAAAACCCGACACTGAGCACGCGCAGGATGGCACCAAACGCAGCAACCTTCGTGCAAGCAGCCATAAACCCGGTAACCGGCGTAGGCGCACCCTGGTAGACGTCCGGCGTCCACGTGTGGAACGGCCCAACCGATCCCTTGAACAGCAGACCCACCACAAGCAAGCCAAGACCAGCGAACAACAACGTGTCCGACCGATCCGACCCAGCAGCCGCGTGCGCGATGTCAGCCAGCTTCACCGAGTCCGCGTACCCGTACAGCAACGCCAGCCCGTAAAGGAAGAACGCCGACGAGAACGCCCCCAGCAGGAAGTACTTGACCGCGGCTTCCTGCGAGATCAGCCGACGTCGCCGAGCCAGCCCGCACATCAGGTACAGCGGCAGCGAAAGCACTTCCAACGCGATGAACATCGTCAGCAGATCATTCGCCGCGCAGAACGTCATCATCCCGCCGAGCGCGAAGAGCGTCAGCGGAAAGACCTCGGTCTGCGACGTCGTGGCAGACTGCGCGCGGTCCTGGACCGTACCGGGCCGGATCGCCGCCTGAGCCACGAACGCGCCGCCCGCCTCGACCTTCCGGTCCGCGATCAGGAAGACCGCGCCGAGGCCGAGCAGCAGCAGCGTGCCCCACAGGAACAGCGACGGCCGGTCCACCGAGATCGAGCCGGAGAACGTCGTCGTACCGGCCTTCGAGGAGGAAGAGCCGGTCGCGTACAGGATCAGCGAAACCCCCGCGGCGAGGATCGCGACGAGGGAGATCGTCACCTGGATCCCCCACCGCGTGGCCTTCGGAGCGAACGCTTCCACCAGCACGCCGATGCACGCGACGCCGAAGACGATCAGCATCGGCAGCACGGCCGCGTAATCGACCGAAGGCACTTCCAGCGGCGCTGCCGGCGCTTGCGCCAGGAACATGTCGAGCACGGTTTACTTGCCTCCCTGCACGGCAGACAGCGTCGCCTGCACCGACGGGGTGATCGTGTCGAGCATCGGCTTGGGGTAGAAACCCAGTCCGATGATCAGGATGACCAGGGGCGCGAGAATCGCGATCTCGCGTTTGCCCAGGTCGGTAATGGCCTTGCGAGCGCCGAGTTCCGGCGCGATCGCCGTGCCCGGTCCCCCGCCGACGCCCACCAGGGCGTCGCCGCGAACCGGGCCTTGCATGATCCGCTGGTACAGCCACAGCACGTACGCCGCGGCGAGCACCATGCCCACGGTCGCGAGGATCGTGTACACCGGCTGGTCCACAAAGGACCCCAGCAGCACGAGGAACTCGCTGACGAACGAGTTGGTTCCCGGCAGCGACAGCGCGGAAAGCCCGGCCAGCAACAGCATTCCGCCGAGCAGCGGGGTCACCTTCGCCATGCCGCCGTAGTCCGAGATCTTGCTCGACCCGCCGCGCATCACGATCAGGCCGATCACCACGATCAGCATCCCGGTCGACAGGCTGTGGTTCAGCATGTACGACACCGAGCCGACCATCGCCTGCTCGTTGAAGGTGAAGATGCCCAGCGCGATGAACCCGAAGTGGGCGATCGACACGTAGGCGATGAACCGCTTCATGTCGCGCTGTCCCGCAGCGAGGATCGAGCCGTACAGCACGCCGATCACCGACAGGATCAGCACCAGCGGCGCGAGCGCCTTGCTGCCCTCCGGGAACATCGGCAGGCAGTACCGCAGGAACCCGAACGTGCCGACCTTGTCCAGCACGCCGACGAGCAGCACCGCGACGCCGATCGGGGCCTGGCCGGCGGCGTCCGGCAGCCAGGTGTGGAACGGGACCAGCGGGGCCTTGATCGCGAACGCGAGGAAGAAGCCGAGGAACAGCCAGATCTGCGTGCCGGTCGGCGCGTCGCGCACCACCGTCACCAGCGTGGCCCAGTCGAACGTGCCCTTGCCGAGCTTGTCCGAGGCCAGCGAGTACGCCCCGATCGCCGAGGCCAGCATGATCAGGCCGCCGAGGAACGAGTACAGGAAGAACTTCACCGCCGCGTACTGCCGGTTCGCGCCGCCGTAGCCGCCGATCAGGAAGTACATCGGGATCAGCATGATCTCGAACAGCACGTAGAAGAGGAACACGTCGGTCGCCGCGAAGACGCCGATCGTGAGCGCCTCCTGCAGCAGGATCAGCGACAGGAACCCGCCCGCGCTGCGGCCGGCGGGAAGCTTGTCGGTGAGCCCGAGCGCGCCGACGACGATCGGCACCAGGAGCGCGATGACCGCGATCATGATGAGCGAGATGCCGTCGGTGCCGAACGAGATGTGGATGCCGAAGCTCGGGATCCAGTCCATCGTCGTGGCCTGCTGGATGCGCTCGCCCGAAGGCGAGTAGCTCGCCCAGAACGGGATGATCAGCAGGAACTCCACAATGGACACGACGAGCGCCGTGGCGACCGCGGCCCGGTCGTTCCCCTTGAGGAACGCCAGCACCAGCGAGCCGGCCAGCGGCAGCAGGATGAGCGCCAGAAGCCAAGTCATGTCAGGAGAACCTCACCAGCAGAAGGGCCGCGAGAAGCAGGAACGTGCCGCCGAGCATGGACAGTGCGTAGGACCGCACGAACCCGGTCTGCATCCGGCGCAGCCGCCCGGACCCGCCGCCGAGTGCCGCGGCGAGGCCGTTCACCGCGCCGTCGACGCCGCGGTTGTCCACGTACACCAGCGCCCGCGCCAGCCAGGTGCCCGGACGGGCGACCAGGGTTTCGTTGAGCGCGTTGCCGTACAGGTCCTTGCGCGCCGCGCGGACCGGCCAGGCCACCCGCTCCGGGCGCTCGACCGCGATGTCGCGCGAAGGCCGGAACAGCCAGACCGCCAGCAGCACGCCGAGCGCGGCCAGCACCAGCGTGAGCGCCGGGACCGTCCACGAAGGAATCGGGGTGTGCTCGGCCTCCACGTGCTCGCCGACCACCGGGGCGAGCCAGGTGACGAACCGGTCGCCCAGCACGAAGAACGCACCGGCGCCGACCGAACCGACCGCCAGGATCGCCATCGGGACCCACATGATCGGCTTGGACTCGTGCGGGTGAAAGTCGCGGCCGTCCGAAGACTTGATGTCCTTCCAGCGTTGCTTGCCGAAGAAGGTCATCATCATCAGCCGCGTCATGTAGAACGCGGTGAGCCCGGCACCGATCACCGTCGCGAGCCCGAAAGCCCAGCCGCGCCAGCCTTCCTGGCCGAACGCCGCCTCGATGATCGCGTCCTTCGTGTAGTACCCGGTGAGGAACGGGAAGCCGATGATCGCCAGGTAGCCGAGACCGAAGGTGACGAAGGTGATCGGCATCTTCTTGGCCAGGCCGCCGAACTTCCGCATGTCGACCTCGTCGTTCATGCCGTGCATGACCGAACCGGCCCCGAGGAACAGCCCGGCCTTGAAGAAGCCGTGCGCCACCAGGTGCATGATGCCGAGCGCGTAAATGCCCGGCCCGAGGCCGACCGCCAGCATCATGTAGCCGATCTGGCTGACCGTCGAGTACGCGAGCACCTTCTTGATGTCGTCGTAGGCACAGCCGACGATGCACCCGAGCAGCAGCGTGACAGCGCCGACCAGGGTGACCACCAGCCTGCCGTCCGGCGTCGCGGTGAAGATGACGTTGGAGCGGGCCACCAGGTACACGCCGGCGGTGACCATCGTCGCCGCGTGGATGAGCGCCGACACCGGGGTCGGGCCCTCCATCGCGTCCGGCAGCCACGCCTGCAGCGGGAACTGGCCGGACTTACCGCACGCGCCCAGAAGCAGCAGGATCGCGATGGCGGTGATCGCGCCCGGCGGGATCTTGCCCTGCGCGACGCCCTCGAAGACCTGCGCGTAGCCGGTCGACCCGACGTACTTGAACATCAGGAAGATCGCCAGCGCGAGCCCGACGTCGCCGACGCGGTTCATCAGGAACGCCTTCTTCGCCGCGGTCGCTGCGGACGGGCGGTTCTGATACCAGCCGATCAGCAGGTACGAGGCGAGACCGACGCCCTCCCAGCCGAGGTACAGCGTCACGAAGCTGTTGCCCAGCACCAGGATCAGCATCGAGGCGACGAACAGGTTCAGGTACGCGAAAAACCGGTACCGGCCCTCGTCGTCGGCCATGTAGCCGATCGAATAGAAGTGGATCAGCATGCCGACGCCGGTGATCAGCAGCACGAACGTCAGCGACAGCGCGTCGATGCGCAGCCCGAAGTCCACTTGCAGCTGGGTCACCGGGATCCACGAGTAGATCTTGGTGTCGGTGACCGCGTGGCTGTCGGTGGAGAAGAACAGGATCACGGCGTACACGAAGGCGAGCGTGACGGTGGCACAGCCGAGCAGGTGCCCCCACGCCTTCGCGCGTTTTCCGGATAGCAGCAGAACCAGGGCGCCGAGGGCGGGAAGGGCCACCAGCAGCCACGATGATGCGGTCACTCGGTCGTCTCCCTCAGTACTTCAGCAGGTTCGTGTCGTCGACCGAGGCCGAACGGCGGGTGCGGAAGATCGCCATGATGATCGCCAGCCCCACCACGACCTCGGCGGCCGCGACCACCATCACGAAGAACGCCATCACCTGGCCGTGCAGCCCGCCGTTGATGCGGGCGAAGGTGACCAGGGTCAGGTTCACCGCGTTCAGCATCAGCTCGATGCACATGAACACGACGATCGCGTTGCGGCGGACCAGCACGCCCACCGCGCCGATGCAGAACAGCAGCGCGGACAGCAGCAGGTAGTAGCTCGGGGTCACTTTCCTTCCCCTTCTTCTTCCTCGGCGGGCTCGGCCTTTTCGACGCCGCCGACCAGTGCGTGCGCGTCGGGCTTCGGGCCCTCGTCCGCGATGAGCTTGCGCTCGCGCATGAGCCGGATCGCCGAGGTGGCCTCGATGATCTCCGACAGCGACTCCGGCGCGACCGAACCGTCCGGCAGCAGCGCCGGGGTCGAGACCGAGTTGGCGGTGGCGAACACGCCGGGGCCGGGCAGCGGCGACGGGCGGTCGTGCTCGCCGCGGAAGCGCAGCTTGACCAGTTCGCGCTGGGAGAGCTTGCTCTTCGCGGTCCGGCCGGTGAAGGCCAGCACCATCGCGCCGAGCGCGGCGGTGATCAGCAGCGCCGAGGTCAGCTCGAACGGGAACAGGTACTGGGTGAAGATCAGCCTGCCGAGACCGCCGGGGCCGCCGCCGGTCTGCTGGTACGGGTCGAGCGGCTGGGCCGGGGTGACGTTGACCAGCGCGCGGAACACGCCCGCAGCGATCAGCGCGGCGAGCCCGATGCCGAGCACCCCCGCGGCGAGCCGCTGCCCGCGCAGCACCTCGACCACCGAGTCCGAGCTGTCCCGGCCGACCAGCATCAGCACGAACAGGAACAGCATCATGATCGCGCCGGTGTAGACGATGATCTGGGTGAACCCGAGGAACGGCGCGGACTGCGTCATGTACAGCGCGCCCAGCGTCAGCATCGTGAGCACCAGCCACAGCGCCGAGTGCACGGCGTTGCGGGAGAAGATCATCCCGAGCGCGCCCAGCAGCGACAGCGGGCCGAGGATCCAGAACGCGATGGCCTCGCCGGTCGTCACGGACGCGTCGACGCCGGACGCCGGGGCCTGCGCGAGGAGGGCGGCGATCACTTCTTCGCCTCCTGCTGCGCGCCCGCGGCCAGCTCGGGGCCGTTCACGTAGTAGTCCTGCTCGTTGTCGCCGAGCCGCATCGGGTGCGGCGGCTGCTCCATGCCCGGCAGCAGCGGGGCGAGCAGGTCTTCCTTGGTGTAGATGAGCCGCTGCCGGTCGTCGTCGGCCAGCTCGTAGAAGTTGGTCATGGTGAGCGACCGGGTCGGGCACGCCTCGATGCACAGGCCGCAGCCGATGCAGCGCAGGTAGTTGATCTGGTAGTCCGCGCCGTAGCGCTCGCCGGGCGAGTACCGCTCTTCGTCGGTGTTGTTGCCGCCCTCGACGAAGATCGCGTCCGCCGGGCACGCCCACGCGCACAGCTCGCAGCCGACGCACTTCTCCAGCCCGTCCGGATGCCGGTTGAGCTGGTGGCGGCCGTGGTAGCGCGGCGCGGCCGGGGCGCCCGCCTCGGGGTACTCCTCGGTCGCGACCTTCTTGAACATCATCCCGAAGGTGACGCCGAATCCCTTGATGGGATTGAGGAAGTCAGTTGCCGCCATCTTCCGTTCCTTCCTGTGCGGCCGCCGCGGTGACGCCGGCCGGCTTGCGCCGCGCGGCCTTCGCCTCGGCCTTGGCCAGCGCCTTCTGCCGCGGCGTGGCGTCCGGGACCCGCAGGTCGAGCGGCGGCAGCGGATAGCCGCTGCCGGCCAGGTCCACGTACTCCGATTCGGGCACCTTCTTGTCCGGCAGCGCGAGGCTCAGCAGCACGAGCACCACCAGCACGATGCCGACGCCGACGAGGATCTGCGGCCAGCTCCACTGGATCGTCTTGATCGCGACCACGACCACGATCCACACCAGGTTCACCGGGACCAGTACCTTCCAGCCCAGCCGCATGAACTGGTCGTACCGCAGCCGCGGCAGCGTGGCGCGCAGCCAGATGAAGCCGAAGAGCAGGATGAAGGTCTTGGCGAAGAACCAGAGGATCGGCCACCAGTTCTGGTTCAGCGGCGAATCGTCGCCGACGAACGGGAACCGCCAGCCGCCGAGGAACAACGTGGTGCAGAACGCCGAAACGATCACCATGTTGACGTACTCGGCGAGGAAGAACATCGCGAACTTCATCGAGCTGTACTCGGTGTGGAAACCGCCGACCAGCTCGGATTCGGCCTCCGGGAGGTCGAACGGCGCGCGGTTCGTCTCGCCGACCATCGAGATCACGTAGATCACGAAGCTCGGGATGAGCATGTAGAAGTACCAGCCGTGCGTTTGCGCCTGCACGATTTCCGACGTCTGCAGGGAACCGGAGTACAGGATCACCGCGACGATCGAGAGGCCCATCGCGATCTCGTAGGAGATCACCTGCGCCGCCGAGCGCATGCCGCCGAAGAGCGGGTACGGCGAACCGGACGCCCAGCCCGCCAGCACGATGCCGTACACGCCGACCGACGAGCACGCGAGGATCACCAGCACGCCGACCGGCAGGTCCATCAGCTGCAGCACCGTCTGGTGCCCGAAGATCGAGACCACCGGGCCGAACGGGATGGCCGACAACGCGATCAGCGCGGGGACCGCGGACAGCACCGGCGCGAGGAAGTACACCTTGCGGTCGGCGGTGTCCGGGATGATCTGCTCCTTGAACGGGAGCTTGATCGCGTCGGCGAGCGACTGCAGGTAGCCGCCGGGGCCGACCCGGTTGGGGCCGGGCCGGTTCTGCATCCGGCCGATCGCCTTGCGCTCCCACACGATCAGGAAGATCGTCAGGACCGGCCCGATCAACAGGACCACGACCGCCTTGATCAGGACGAGCCACCACGGGTCGTCGGCGAGGAGCCGAGCCCGTTCCGCGGCGTCCGGGTACGCGGCGAGGAACTGCGTGAGCTGCGGGCTCACTGGTCACCTCCGGAGATCTGCACGAGCGCGCCGTGTCCGGCGGCGAGTGCGGCGCGGACGGCCGAGCCGTCGGAGTTGCCGGGCAGCCACACCACGCCGTCCGGCAGGTCGGCGACCTCGACCGGCAGGGTGATCGACCCGCGCTCGTTCGACACCCGGACCGTTCCGCCCAGGCCCTCGGCGGTCTTCGCCGAAAGCCGGGCGACCGGCGGCCGCTGGGTGCCCTTGAGGTGCGGTTCGTCGTCCTGCAGCGAGCCGTTGTCGATCAGCTGCCGCCAGGTGGCGAGCACTGCCTTGCCGTTCGGGACCGGGGCCGCCGCGGCGGCGACCGACGGCGCGGCCACCGAGGCGGCGACCGGCGCGAGCTTCGCGAAGTCGCCCGCGGCGGCGGCCGGGGTCTGGGTGAACAGGTCGGCGTCCATTTCGACGGCCAGGGTGTCGAGCACGCGGCCGTCGGAAAGGGAACCGGTGCCCTCCAGCGTGGTGTCGAACTCGCGGCGGCGGCCCTCCCAGTTGAGGTAGCTGCCGGACTTCTCGACCGCCGGGGCGATCGGCAGGACCACGTCGGCCCGTTCGGTGACCTCGCTCGCCCGCAGTTCCAGGCTGACCACGAAACCGGCGTTGTCGAGCGCGCGGCGGGCCAGGTCCGGGTCGGGCAGGTCGTTCGGGTCGACGCCGCCGACCACCAGCGCGTCGAGCTGTCCGCCGGAAGCGGCCTGGAGGATGCCGGTGACGTCGCGGCCCGGTTCGGCCGGAAGCTCGGCGCCCCACTGCTTGCCGACCTCGGCGCGGGCCGCCTCGTCGGCGACCGAGCGGCCACCCGGCAGAAGCGTGGGCACACAACCGGTTTCGAGCGCGCCCCGGTCGCCCGCGCGGCGCGGGATCCACGCCAGCCGGGCTCCGGTGCGGGCGGTCAGCCGCAGCAGCGCGGAGAACAGGCCGGGGATTTCCGCGGCCCGCTCGCCGACCAGGATCACCGCGCCCTCGCCGCTGAGCGCCGCGTCGACGTCGGCCGCGTGCTGCGCGATGCCGTCCACCGCGGCCGCTTCGCCGCCGGGGACGCAGGCCAGCAGTTCGCCGAAGGTCTTGCGCACCGAGGAGGTCGTCCACTGTCCCAAGTGGACGACGCGGGTGCGGTTCTTGCGGGCCGCCTTGCGCAGCCGCAGGAACACGATCGGCGCTTCGTCCTCGGGCTCGAACGCCACGCACAGCACCGTCTTGGCCCGTTCGATCTCGCCGAACGTCACGCCCGTTTCCGGCGTGGTGCCCACGACCGTCGACCCGAGGAACGCGAGCTCCTCGTCCGAATGCGCGCGGGTGCGGAAGTCGATGTCGTTGGTGCGCAAGGCGATCCGGGCGAACTTCGAGTACGCGTAGGCGTCCTCGACGGTCAGCCTGCCGCCGGTGAGCACCGCGCCGCCCTTGCCCTCGCGGGCCTTCAGCAGCCCTTCCGCGGCGGTCCGGAGCGCGTCGGTCCAGGACGCTTCTTCCAGCTCGCCGTCGGCGTTGCGGACGAGCGGGCGGCGGATCCGGTCACCGGCCTGCACGTAGCGGAACGCGAACCGGCCCTTGTCGCACAGCCATTCCTCGTTCACCTCCGGGTCGTCGCCCGCCAGCTTGCGCTGGACCTTGCCGCGCCGGAAGTCGGTGCGCTCGGCGCAGCCGGACGAGCAGTGCTCGCACACGCTCGGCGACGAGACGAGGTCGAACGGCCGCGACCGGAACCGGTACGCCGCGCTGGTGAGTGCGCCGACCGGGCAGATCTGGATCACGTTGCCGGAGAAGTAGCTCTGGAACGGTTCGCCGCCGGTGGTGCGCGAGGCGAGGTCCAGTACGTCGGCGGTTTCCGCGGTGCCGATCTGCTGGTGCGCGCCGCGTTCGAGCAGCGCGATGAACGGGTCGCCGGCGACCTGGTCGGAGAACCGGGTGCAGCGCTGGCACAGCACGCAGCGTTCCCGGTCGAGCAGCACCTGCGACGAGATCGGCAGCGGCTTCGGGAACGTGCGCTTCGTGTCGACGAACCGCGATTCCGCGCGGCCGTGCGCGAGCGCCTGGTTCTGCAGCGGGCACTCGCCGCCCTTGTCGCAGATCGGGCAGTCCAGCGGGTGGTTGATGAGCAGCAGCTCCATCACGCCCTGCTGCGCCTTGTCCGCGACCGGCGAGGTGAGCTGCGTCTTGACCACCATGCCGTCGGCGACCGTCATCGTGCACGAGGCCTGCGGCTTCGGCATCGGACGGCCGCCCATTTCGACCTCGACCAGGCACTGGCGGCACGCGCCCGCCGGGTCGAGCAGCGGGTGGTCGCAGAAGCGAGGGATGCTGGTGCCGAGCCGCTCGGCGGTGCGGATCAGCAGCTCGCCCTTGGGCGCGATGACCTCTTCGCCGTCGATGGTCAGCTTGACGTAGCCCTCGGGGACCGGCGTTTCCGCCGTCTCGGGCTTGTCGGGGGCGATCGTCATGCCTGCGCTCCCACCAGTTCTCGCTTGTTGCTCTCACACAAGGCCAGGAACTCGTCCCGGAAGTACTTGATGCCGCTCTGGATCGGCGACACCGCGCCGTCGCCGAGCGCGCAGAACGAGCGGCCGAAGATGTTGTCGCACACGTCGAGGAGGGTGTCGATGTCCTCCTCGGTGCCGTGGCCCTCGACCATCCGCTCCAGGATCTGCGCCAGCCAGTACGTGCCCTCGCGGCACGGCGTGCACTTGCCGCAGGACTCGTGCTCGTAGAACTGCGTCCACTTCATGACCGCCCACGGCACCGAAACGGTCTCGTTGAAGACCTGCACCGCGGTGGTGCCGAGCATCGAACCGGCCTCGGCCGCGCCCTCGAAGTCGAGCGGGACGTCGAGATGCTCGGCGGTGAACATCGGCGTCGACGAACCGCCCGGCGTCCAGAACTTGAGCGGGATGCCGTCCTTCATGCCGCCGGCCAGCTCCAGCAGCTCGCGCAGCGTGGTGCCGAGCGGGCATTCGTACTGGCCGGGCTTCTCGACGTGGCCGGAGATCGAGTAGATCTTCGGACCGGGCGACTTTTCGCGGCCCATCTCGCGGAACCACGACGAACCGGCGTTGATGATGTACGACGCGGACGCGATGGTCTCGACGTTGTTCACCGTCGTCGGCGCGGCGTACAGACCGGCGGCCGCGGGGAACGGCGGCTTGAGCCGGGGCTGCCCGCGACGGCCTTCGAGCGAGTCCAGCAGCGCGGTTTCCTCGCCGCAGATGTACGCACCGGCCCCGGCGTGCACGGTCAGCTCGAGGTCCCAGCCGCTGCCGAAGATGTTCTTGCCGAGGTAGCCCTTCGCGTACGCCTCGCGCGCGGCCGCGTTGAGCCGGCGGATGCAGTGCAGTGCCTCGCCCCGGACGTAGATGAAGCAGTGGTGCGACCGCATCGCGTACGAGGCGATGATGCAGCCCTCGATCAGCGAGTGCGGGTCCGCCATCATCAGCGGAATGTCCTTGCAGGTACCGGGTTCGCCCTCGTCGGCGTTGATCACCAGGTAGTGCGGCTTGTCCTCGTTGGGCGGCATGAACGACCACTTCACGCCCGCCGGGAAGCCCGCGCCGCCGCGGCCGCGCAGACCGGAGTCCTTGACCACCTGCACGAGCTGCTCGGGCGTGGCGGCCAGCGCCTTGCGCGCCGCGGTGTAGCCCTCGAGCGCCTCGTACGTTTCGATGCGCCAGGATTCCGGGGACAGCCAGCGCTTCGTGAGGACCGGAGTGATGGGATCAGCCATTACTTCTTCTCCACTTCAGGAAGCGGAACATCCTGTGCACCGGGGGCGGACCAGCCGCGGTCGGCTGCGATCTGCGCGCCGCGCAAGGTCTCGACCGCTTGCGACGGACCGTCCACGGCACTGCGGTAAGCGGCCTCGTCCTCGGGCCAGAACCCGGCGAGCTGCCGCTCCGCGCCCTTGAAGTCGGTCAGCGCCGCACCGCGCGTCGGGGCGGGCTTTTTGCCTGCCTGCAACGCGTCCACGAGCGCGACCGCCTGCTCCGGCGTCTGGTTGTCGAAGTACTCGTAGTTCACCTGGATGACCGGACCGAGGTCGCAGGCGGCGAGACATTCCGCGTGCTCCAAGGTGATCGAGCCCTGTTCACCCGGCGTGCCCGCGGTTTCCTCGTGCCCCAGCGGCTTTTCCGCGGAACCGAGGTGCGTCTGGAGCTTCTTGTAGATGTCGTCGCCGCCGAGCGCCGCGCACAGCGTGTTGGTGCAGACGCTCACCAGGTGCTCGCCGCACGGGCGGCGCTTGTACATGGTGTAGAACGTCGCGACCGCGCTGACCTCGGCGTCGGTCAGGTCGAGATGCTGCGCGCAGAAGGCGATGCCTTCCTGGCTCACGTAGCCCTGCACCGACTGCACCAGGTGCAGCATCGGCAGCAGCGCCGAACGCGACATCGGGTAGCGGGCGATGATTTCCTTCGCCTCGCGGTGCGTGTCGGCGTCGAAGACGTCCGCGGCCGGCGTGTCGGCGAGGATTCCCTCGGCGACGGACGGGTCGGGCGCGATCGCGGCGACGTCGGTGTCGGCTCCCGCGGCCGCGTAGGTCTTCGTCGCGTCGTGCGGCCCCGGCTCCGGGACTGCGGTCGGGTTCGTCATCGGTCAACTCCCCCCAGAACCGGGTCGATCGAAGCGATCACGACGACGAGGTCGGCCACCAGGCCGCCTTCGGCCATCGCGGGCATCGCCTGCATGTTCACGAAACTCGGCTCCCGCAGGTGCACGCGCAGCGGGCGGGTGCCGCCGTCGGACACCAGGTGCGCGCCGATCTCGCCGCGCGGCGATTCGACCGGCGCGTAGACCTGGCCCGGCGGCACGTGGAAGCCCTCGGTGACGAGCTTGAAGTGGTGGATCAGGGATTCCATCGACTGGCCCATGATCTTCTTGACGTGGCCGAGCGAGTTGCCCATGCCGTCGCTGCCGATGGACAGCTGCGCGGGCCAGGCGATCTTCTTGTCCTCCACCATGACCGGGCCTGGCTCGGCCATCTTCGCGACCTGCTTCATGATCCGCAGGCTCTGGTGGATTTCCTCGAGCCGCAGCAGGTACCGCGCCCAGCTGTCCGCGTCGGTCGAGGTCGGCACGTCGAACTCGATCTCGTCGTAGCGCGAGTACGGCTCGGTCTTGCGCAGGTCCCACGGCAGGCCCGCGGCGCGCAGCACCGGGCCGGTGATGCCGAGTTCGAGGCACGCGTCCAGCGGCAGCACGCCGACGTCCTTGAGCCGGTTCCGCCAGATCGGCTGACCGGTGAACATCTTGTCGTACAACGGAAGCCGCTTGTCCATGAGCTTGCAGAAGTCGAGGACCTTTTCCGTCCAGTCCTCGGGGAAGTCCTGCGCGAGCCCGCCGGGACGGATGAACGCGTGGTTCATCCGCAGGCCGGTCAGGTACTCCAGCAGGTGCATGGCTTCTTCGCGCTCGCGGAAGCCGAGCGTCATCGCGGTGGTGGCGCCGAGGTCCATGCCGCCGGTCGCGATGAACACCAGGTGCGAGGTGATCCGGTTGAGTTCGAGGAGAAGCACGCGCAGCAGTTCCGCACGCGGCGGGGCCTTGATGCCCAGCAGTTTCTCGACGCCGAGGCAGTAGCACATCTCGTTGGACAGCGGGGCGAGGTAGTCCGCGCGGGTCACGAAGGTGACGCCCTGGGTCCAGTTGCGGAACTCCGCGCTCTTCTCGATGCCGGTGTGCAGGTAGCCGACGACCGCGCGCAACTGCGTGACCGTCTCGCCTTCCAGCTCCAGCACGAGCCGGAGCACGCCGTGCGTCGACGGGTGCTGCGGGCCCATGTTGATGACCATGCGGTCGTCGTGCTGGGCGTCGCCGAGCACTTCGTCCCAGTCCCCGCCGGAGACGTGGTAGACGGGGCCTTCGGTGGTGTCCCGGACTTCCGCGTACTCGGCTTCCGTCGTTTCGTTGGTGCTGGTCACGAGTACGACCTCCGCTGGTCTGGCGGCGGGATTTCCGCGCCCTTGTATTCGACCGGGATCCCGCCGAGCGGGTAGTCCTTGCGCTGGGGGTGGCCGTCCCAGTCGTCCGGCATGAAGATGCGGGTGAGCCCGGGGTGGCCGTCGAAGACGATGCCGAACATGTCGTAGGCCTCGCGCTCGTGCCAGTCCGCCGTCGGGTAGACCGGGACGAGGGACGGGACGTGCAGGTTGTCCATGTCCATGGTGACTTCGAGGCGGATCCGGCGGCGGTAGGTCATCGACAGGAAGTCGTAGACCGTGTGCATCCGCTGCGGGACGTCCACGCCGTAGTCGACGCCGGTGACCGCCAGCAGCATTTCGAACCGCAGGCCTGGGTCGTTGCGCAGGACCTTCGCGATGTCGACGAGGTGCTCGCGGCTGACGTAGAAGGTGATCTCGCCGCGGTCCACAGTGGTCTGGAGGATCGCGGTCGGCGGGATCTTGTTGTCCGCCAAGGCGGCCATGAACTCGTCGGCGAACTCGTCGAACCAGCCGCCGTACGGGCGCTCCGCGGGCGGCGGGCTGTAGGCGGGCAGCCGCAGGCCGCCGTAACCGGAGGTGTCCCCGCTGCCGCGGACACCGAACATGCCCTTGCGCTCGCGTCCGGCGACGACCGGTTCGGCCGCGCCGGGGCCGTGTGCTTCGAGGCCTGCTTCGGGCCGCTCCGCGCTGGACTGCGGGCCGCCGGTTTCGGGAGTCTCTTCGGGGTTCTCAGGCACCGGTGCTCACTTCTTCGCGTACTTGATCGAGGACGGGATCAGCTCGGTACGGGCCCCGCTGGCCGCGCGGATCGCGGCGCGGCGGGCGTTGATCGGCTCGTCCTGGATCTTGGCGTGCAGCTTGAGGATCGCGTCGAGCAGCATTTCCGGCCGCGGCGGGCACCCCGGCAGGTACATGTCGACCGGCACGATGTGGTCGACGCCCTGCACGACGGCGTAGTTGTTGAACATCCCGCCGGACGAGGCGCAGACGCCCATCGAGAGGACCCACTTGGGCTCGGCCATCTGGTCGTAGATCTGGCGCAGGACCGGGGCCATCTTCTGGGTCACCCGGCCGGCCACGATCATCAGGTCGGCCTGGCGCGGCGTCGCGGAGAACCGCTCCATGCCGAACCGCGCGATGTCGTAGCGCGAACCGCCGACCGACATCATCTCGAACGCGCAGCAGGCGAGCCCGAACGTGGCGGGCCACAGCGAGTTCTTGCGTGCCCAGTTGACCAGTCCCTCGAGGCTGGCAAGAAGGATGCCGTTGGGGAGTTTTTCTTCGAGGCCCATGGGTTCAGTTCCAATCCAGGCCGCCGCGCCGCCACACGTAGGCGTACGCGAACCCGACCGTCACGATGAACAGCACGATCTCCACCAGGCCGAAGACACCGAGTGCGTTGGCGTTCACCGCGAACGGGTAGAGGAACACCATCTCGATGTCGAACAGGATGAAGAGCATGGCCGTGATGTAGTAGGCCACCGGCATCCGCCCGCCGCCGACGAGCGGCTGCGGCGACGGTTCGATGCCGCACTCGTAGGCAGCGGTCTTCGCGCGGTTGTACCGCTTCGGCCCGACGAGCGGACCGAGCAGCACGGAGAACACGGCGAACCCCGCCGCGAGCACGAAAAGCAGAACGAGCGGCAGATACACGTTGAGTCCGGGCGCCGCCGGTCCGGGATCGGCCTGCGCCAGCACGGGCACCATCAGCACGGGGTCTTCGCCATCCTTTCCGCGCCGCTGCGGGTTGTTCTCGGGTGGTGGTCCGAGTTCTCGGTTGCGCACCCTAAGGGAGCTGGGTCACACCGCCGAGGGTCAGGGCGCCCTTACGGCCCGTGTCCGACCCACCACCTGCTTGTGAAATAGTTCACAAGCGACGAGTCGCGGTTGTGAAGCGATTCACAAAGCATGGGGGGAGTGTAGGACGTGAGTCACACTCTTGTCCCGAGGGGTTATGGACTAAGGCAGCCCTAACTAGACAGAACGATCCCCCAGGCCCACCCCCGCGCACAATCGCGAGACCAGCGGTAAAGCCACATTCAAGAACCGCGCCGAGCCCCAGCCCCGACTCGATCTTGTGACGCATCACACTGACCGGCCGGACAACCCATTGCTCCACCCGGGTAACTCCGCAGCCGATGCACCCAACCATCGAGGCACCCGGCCCCGTCCCGCAGCCGATGCACCCAACGAGCGAGGCACCCAGCCCCTCCCCCAACCCCGATACGAAGCTCCCCTGCGGTTCGGGGGTGCTTGTCAAGGCATCTTTCCCGCCTTGACAAGCACCCCCGAACCGTCAGCACAATCAAGCTTCGGGGTGCCCCACGCACCCACAAACGATGTCGCCGCCAGGCGACGAGCCGACTACCGAGGACGAGGCGTAACCCGAGCCAAAGCAGCGATCAACCGATCCACCCCATCGCCCCCACGAGCGTCGTAACACCCGGAAAGCCCCTTGTACACCAAGGGAAGAATCTTGTTGACCCGCAACCCGTACTTGGTAGCCGCGTGCATGACCTTCGGCTTCCCGATCAACTTCGCGAACACGTTCCCCAGCCGGTAATACCCGCCCATCAGCTCGCCGACAGCACGGGGATACCCCTCCAACGCCCGCTCCCGAGACGGCCCCTCCGGCCGAGCCAACGCCTGCACCACAGCCTCAGCCGCGAGCTGCGCCGACTCCATCGCCGCCGAAATCCCCTCGCCGTTGAACGGGCTCACCATCCCCCCGGCGTCGCCGAGCAGCAGCAGCCCGTTCCGGTAATGCGGCGTCCGGTTGAACCCCATCGGCAACCCGGCCCCGCCGACCTTGCCGATGGCGTTCTCCTCGCGGTACCCCCACTCCTCAGGAGTCCCGTCAAGCCACTGCCGCAACAACGCGCGATAGTCGGTGTTCCGGAACGACGCCGAGGTCGACAGCATCCCCAGCCCGACGTTGACCGTCCCGTCCCCCAACGGAAACGCCCACCCGTATCCAGGCAGCAGCTTCGGATCCCGCGGATCAGACCGGTCCCACAGCTCAAGATGCCCCTCGATGAACGGGTCATCATGCTTGGGACTCTTGTAGTACCGCCGAACCGCGACCCCCATCGGCCGCTTCTCGTTCTTGTCGATCCCCACGCTCAACGCCAGCCGCGCCGACACCCCGTCGCAAGCCAGCACCAACGGCGCCCGATAACTGACCGGCGTCTTCTCCGGTCCGACCTTCGCCTCGACCCCCACGACCCGGCCGGAAGCATTGGTAATCGCCCCAGTGACCGTGGTCCGCTCGTACAGCCGAGCCCCGGCCTTCACCGCGGTCTTGGCCAGCAGGTCATCAAAGTCCTGCCGAGTACGCGAGACCCCGTAAGGCGGGTAATCAGTGAGATCCGGCCAATCGAACTCCAGCGTCAGATCCCCGGTAAGAATCCGCAGCCCCCGGCTCCGCACCCAGCCCGCTTCCTCGCTGGTGTCCAGACCGAGGTCGATCAACTGCTTCACACCCCGCGGCGTGAGCCCGTCCCCGCACACCTTCTCGCGCGGAAAGACGGTCTTCTCCAGCAGCAGCACGTCCACGCCGGCGCGCGCGAGGTAGGTGGCCACGGTCGAACCAGCCGGTCCAGCCCCGACCACGATCACTTCGGCGTCGTGGTCTGGGCTGCGGCGGCGCGAAGTCGTCATGCCGCCGAGTTTAGGCAGGCTTGCGCGCGCGGTGGATCGCGACGACGCCGAATGTGAGGTTCAGCCACTCCACCTCGGTCCATCCGGCGCTCGCGATGATCTCGCCGAGCCCGCGCTGATCGGGCCAGGCGAGCATCGATTCGGCCAGGTAGGAGTAGGCCTCGGGGTTGGTCGAGGACCGGCTGCCGACCCAGGTGAGCAGCTTGAGGACGAACCGCCGGTAGATGAACCGGATGGGGGCGAAGGTGGGCGTCGACACCTCGCAGATCACCAGCCTGCCGCCCGGTTTGACCACCCGCAGGATCTCGGCGAGCGCGCCCTTGGTGTCGACGAAGTTCCGCAGCGCGAGGGAGATGGTGACGGCGTCGAAGCTGTTGTCGGCGAACGGCAGGCACATCGCGTCCGCGGCGACCATCGGCACCTTCCGGTGCAGGCCCGCCTTGAGCATCCCGACGGAGAAGTCGGCGGCGAGGCACCAGGCTCCGCCGCGCGCGTACTCGACGGTGGACACCCCGGTGCCCGCCGCGAGGTCGAGCACCTTCTCCCCGGGTTTGGCGTCCAGCACGCGCGCCGTGGTGGTGCGCCAGCGCCGGTCGAACCCGAACGTCATGAACGAGTTCGCCCGGTCGTAACCGGACGCGACGCCGTCGAACATCGCGGCGACTTCGTGCGGATCCTTGTCCAGGCTCGCTCGGGGCATGGGTCCGAGATTAGTCCGTCCGTGCCGCGCGGTCGCGCGGGAGCAGGACGCTGGCGGCGACCAGCCACACCAGCCCGCCGAACCGGCCGACCGGGATCAGCGGATACAGCGCCGGGGTCAGCAGCGACAGCGAGGCGAGCACCGCGGCCGCGGCGACCACCAGCCCGGCGACCGACAGCCAGCGCGGCAGCAGGTTCAGGAACAACGCGGGCACCGCGATCCCGGCGATCAGCAACGCCAGCGGCACCACGAAGCCCGGCCCGCCGGACGCGAACGCGAGGCTGGTCAACGCCCGTGCCACCGCCGGCGTCTCGCTGGACTGCGCGGCGGTCCAGGTGATCAACCCGCTCATCGCGAGCGCGGCCGCGGACAGCACACCGCCGGTCAACCCGATCACCGCGCCCGGTGCCGCGACGCCGAGCCGCCGCTGTCTGCGATAGGCCGTCGCGGCCCAGACCGCCAACGGAACCGACGCGCCGAACACCGCGAACGCGAGCAGCTGCACAACGCCCTGGTTGCCGCCGATATACGCGGCGACTTCAGCCGCGCTGGAATCCGGCCGCGTCCCCGTCGCCCCGAGCACCGCCGACGCGACGGTCAGCACTCCGAACGCCAGCGCCGGTGCCAGCAAGGGCGGACTGCCCTGCCGAGTCATGGTCGTCATGGCAAACCTCCAGGTCAATTAGTTTCACTAATAGAACGATTACACTAGCGTAATGGATTGTCAAGCGATATGGTTCAGGGCATGCAAGGACCTCCGCAGTTCGGCAGCGCTTTCCTGCTGGCCCAGCTGGGCGCACACGCGACCCAGCGCTTCGCCGAACGCGTCGCGGACCTGGGCCTGACCCCGCCCCAGACCGGCCTGCTCCGGGCGATCGCGCGGCGGCCCGGCGAGAGCCAGCAGGCGCTGGCCGCGGAACTGGGCACGCCGCCGACCCGGCTGGTCGCCCTCGTCGACGGCCTGGAGCAGCAGGGCTTGATCGAACGCCGCCGCAATCCGCAGGACCGGCGCCTCTACGCGGTTTTCCTGAGCGACAAAGGCCAGGAGACGATGGCTGAACTAGCGAAAGCCGCCGCAGCACACGAAGACGAGATGATGGCCGCACTGTCCACAGAGGAACGTTCGGTGCTGCGCGATCTGCTCGGCCGGGTCGCCGACGACCGCGGTCTCACGCCCGGCATCCACCCCGGCTACCGCGGCTAGTTGTCCGTGAAGGGCTCCTTGAGGGAATTAGATTCCCTCAAGGAGCCCTTCACGGACCTTTGTCAGCCCAGCGCGGCGAGCATTCCGCGGACCGAGGTCGGCCAAGCGAACTCCTCCGCCCGCGCCCTCGCGGCTGCCCGCCGGATCTCTTCAGGACTATCCAGCAGGCCGGTCACCGCGCTGGCGAACGCGGGCGCGTAGTCATCCACCGCCGCCCCACAGCCGGGTCGCACGATCTCCCGCAACGCCGACGACGCCGAAACCACCACCGGCGTCCCCGACGCGAGCGCTTCCAAGGCCGCCAATCCGAACGTCTCATGCGGTCCCGGAGCCAGCGAAACATCCGCGCTGGCCAGCAATCGAGCCACCTCGCCGCGCCCAGCCAAGAAGCCGAGGAACGTCACCGGCAAGCCCCGGGCCCGCCGTTCCAATGCCCGTCGTCGCGGACCGTCCCCCGCGATCACCAACCGCACCCGCGCGCCTGACTCAGTCAGCTCGGCGACCGTATCCACGCTCCGCTCAACATGTTTCTCCGGCGACAACCGACCACAATGGACAATCAACGCGTCGGCGCCACTGGCCAACGCCCTCCGCCATCCCGAATCCCGCATCGACGGCGCGAACGTCGCCAGATCCACCCCCAGCGGCACCCGCCGGACGTTGGGCGCGGCGATCCGCTCGAACTCCGCGTGCGCGAAGGCAGTCGTGCACACCACCGTGTCGTACGACGCCGCCATCCGCCGGTTGGCGGCATCCGCGACGTGCCGGGCCATCGCTCCGGGCAGCAAAAACTGCTCCAGCAACCGGTCCAGCCGCTCGTGCGAAATGACCATGCTGGGCACGCCGTTCCGCCGCGCCCAGACGCCCATCCCGCGCAGGGTCAGCCGGTCGGACACCTCCAGCCGGTCCGGTTCCAGCCGCCGCAGCACCGCACGGACCCGCTGCGGATCGACCGCGCGGTACCCGCCGGTGCCGGGAATTTGCAAGGCAGGCAACGAATACCGGCACACCCCGGTCGGCAGGCTTTCCACCGCGTACCGCCGCCCCGGCACGACCAGCGTCACCCGATGCCCGCTGGCGACGTACCCCGCGCCGAGGTGGTTCAGCGCGGTCCGCAGCCCGCCGGACCGCGGTCCGTAGAAGTTCGCCAGCTGGACGATGTGCATGGCTCAAGCCGCACGCGCGACTCGGCCCTGTACCGCTTCGTAGTGCCCGACCAGCTCCCGGCACACCGCGGGCCACGTGCGGCCCAGAACCACTTTCCGCGCCTTCTCGCCCAGCCGGGCGCGCAACGCCGCGTCGCGCAGGTCGTTGACCTTGGCAACCAGCGCCGGGCCGAACGATTCCCGGTCGGCGGGCAGCAAATACCCAGTCCGGCCAGGCAAAACGAGATCCTTCGGGCCACCCGCGTCCGGCGCGAGCACCGGCAGTCCGGACGCCATCGCCTCCTGCACCGCCTGGCAGAACGTCTCGTGCGGCCCGGTGTGCACGAAAACGTCGAGGCTCGCGTACGCGACCGACAGCTCGTCGCCGTACTTCGCGCCGAGGAAAGCCGCGCCAGGCAACCGTTCCCGCAACGACGGGAGCTCCGGTCCGTCGCCGACGACGACCACGCGCACGCCCGGCACCCCGGCCAGCGCGGTCAGCCGGTCGACCTCCTTCTCCGGCGCGAGCCGTCCGACGAACCCGACCAGCAGCTCGCCGTTCGGCGCGAGTTCCGCACGCAGCGCCGGATCCGCGTGCGCCGGGGAAAACCGGCTGACGTCCACGCCGCGCGCCCAGCGGTGCACGCGCGGAACGCCGTGCAGTTTCAGCTGTTCGATCGAGTCCGACGACGGCGCGAGCGTCCGGTCGGCCCGCGAGTGCAGGCGGCGCACCCAGCGCCAGGCCGCCCGCGCGCCGATGCCGAAGCCGTACGACGTGGCGAACCCGGCGATGTCGGTCTGGTAGACGGCGATCGACGGCACCCGCAGCCGTCTGGCCGCGGCGAGCCCGCGCGCGCCGACCACGAACGGCGAGGCCAGGTGCACGACGTCCGGGCCGAAATCGGCCAGCGCGGTCAGCACGGTGCGCGTCGGCAGGCCGATCGGCAGCGAGTTCACGCCGGGGAAGTCCAGCGCCGGAATGCGGACGACCGGCGCGCCGCGGTAACTCGCCGGCCCCGGTCCCGGCGCGACGACCAGCACGTCGTGCGCGGATTCGACCAGGTGCTCGACGACCCGCAGCACGGAATTCGTCACGCCGTTCACCTGGGGCAGGAAACTTTCGGTGACTATGGCGACTCGCACGGCGTCACTGTCGCAAAACCGCAGGCAGGGCGGGCCAATCCCGCGTAACCGACCGGCCAACGGTGGCGAAACACTCCGCAGCGTCGGCGCCCGGGCGCCGACCGTCGAAGAATTCGCCACGACATGTCATCTTCCGGTCGTGTCCCGGACACCAGGAACGCCCAGACTAAGCAGGCATGACCCTCTTGTCCTCCAGGCCGTCGCGGCCCGTGGAACCCGGGCTGCTCTCCCGAGCACTCGAGGTCGCGGGGCGGCTGGCGAACGACGCCACCGACGTGATCACCGCGACCGCGGGCCGCGGCGCGCACCCGGCGACGCTGGATTCGCCGTTCGACTGGGTCACCGACACCGATCGGATCCTGGAACGGCACACCCGCCGCGTGCTGACCGCGGAGTTCCCCGGAATCCCGGTGGTAGGCCACGAATTCGGCGCCGACCACGGCGCGGACGTCGCGGAGTACCGCTGGGTGGTCGATTCCGTGGACGGCACCGCGAACTACGTCGCCGGAGTGCCGTGGTGCGCCTACAGCCTCGCCCTGGTCGACGCGAGCGGCCCGGTGGTGGGCGTCGTCGCCGACCCGTACCGGGCGCAGATCTACGCCGCCGCCCGCGGCCGGGGAGCCCGAGCGAACGGAAAACCGCTGAAGCTGGTCGACCGCGCGGGCACCGCCGGAGCGATCGTCTGCACCGAACTGGCGCGCAAGGGCCCGTGGCCGGGAATGGGCGAGTTCATCGAACGAGCGGCGGCCGCGCACACCGGGGTGCGGGTGCTGGGGTCGGCCGCGCTGTCGATCGCCCAGGTCGCGCTGGGGCACGCCGCCGCGGCGGTGCTGCACAGCTACCACGAATGGGACGTCGCGGGCTCAGTCGCGATGGCGATCGAGGCGGGCGCGGTGGTGCTGGACAAACACGGCGAGGACGCTGCCCTGCCTACCGACGGACTGCTGGTCGCCGCACCCGGCGTGGCCGACGAAGTACTCGGCTGGTGGCAGGAAACCGCCGGAACCTGATCACACCTTCGCGGCGACCGGCTCCGCCACCGAAGCGGACCGGTCCCGCTTCATCAACCGGCGCAACCACCACAGCAGCGGGCCCGCGACCAGCCACGTGATCACCGACCGACAGCCACACCACCGTCGACCGACAGCCACACCACCGTCGCAAAGTCGGACGCGATGGCGTCAGAAACAGGCGGGCGTGCTGGACAAACACGGCGACGACGCCGCCCTGCCCACCGACAGACCGCTGGTGGCAGGAAACCGCCGGAACCTGATCACACCTTCGCGGCGACCGGCTCCGCCACCGAAGCGGACCGGTCCCGCTTCATCAACCGGCGCAGCCACCACAGCAGCGGGCCCGCCACCAGCCACGTGATCAGCACCGTCATGCCCACCGGCAGCAGCGTCAACGTCGCGGTCCGGCCGGCGACCCTGGTCAGCTCGGGATTGGTCGCGTCGTACTCGATCGCCACCAACTGGCCGGCGGCGAGGCCCGACGGGTACAGCACCCCGGTCGGCGGGCTGTGCACGATGCCGTCCGGGGTCTGGTACTGGATGATCGTGCGGTCGAAGGCCACCGACTCGACCGTCGCGTTCGCCGTGCCCAGGTGCGATTCGATCGCGCTGTCGTTGCGGAACGCGGCGAAAACCAGGCTCACGCACATCACCGTGAGCAGCACAGCCACGCCCAGCACGGCGAACCACGCGATCCGCCGTGCCTTCACACTCCTGGCTGCCACACCCAGAGTTTAGTCGGGTGCGCCGACCAGCTCGGCACTCGGCAGCCAGTGCGCCCGGTAGAGCACGTGCAGGTTGTACGAGTTCACCAGCAGCCGAGACGTCCAATGCAGCTGAAAACACTTGTGCTGCGCCGATTCCTCTCCCGGAGCCGAACCAGGGGCTCCGAACGCGAGGGCGAAGAAGTCCTCGGCGGTGTGCCGGAAGACCGCCGGGCTGCCGGTCAGGAACATCGTGTTCGCGTGGAACCGGTCGAGCAGCCGGTCCCGGGTGGGCCATCCCGGCCAGTCGATCGGCCGCCGATCGGCCGGGACCCGCACCGTATGCGGCCGGGACGGGCCGAGCGCCGCCCGCAGCCGCGGCCACTGCGAGGGGCGCAGGTGCGCGGTGTGCTGGCTCAGCACGAGATCCAGCGGACGACCGGCGAACTCCGGTTCCTCGGGAATCCGGCCGGTGCGCAACGGCAGGTGGATGATCGTGTGGCGGGACCGCGAGGCCAGCAGCCACAGCACCCCGATCCGGTACGCCGCGCCGCGGTCGACGTACATCTCCACGTGTGACATCTCCGTGCCCGGAGCGACCTCGAACAACAGCGCGGTGTCCAGAACGGGATCAGGGCGCAGCACCCGCCACACCCGGCCGTCGAGCCGGGCATGGCGGAGCTGCGCCCGCACTTTCATGGCCACGGAAATCCTCCTCCTGGAGCGGAACTCTCCAGGATCCCGCGGCCAGGCAAGCGAATTTCAGTGCCGCTCAGCCGCCGCCAGCGCGCGGTGGTTCGCCTGGATCTGGTCCCACGCCTTCGGCTTCGCCGGAACGGCGGCGAACGCCTTGGCCGCCGCGACTGTCCCATTAGGACCGACGGCAGGCTTCCCCTTGGTGAAAAGCCAGGTCTGGAACAGCTCCTGCAACGGCTTGCCCGACACCTTCTCGGCAAGCGCGATGAAGTCCGGGATCACCGCCGCTTTACCGGCCTTGGCGGTCTGCCACTGCTGGAGGATCGAGAAGAACGCCTGGTCGCCGACCGTGGTGCGCAACGCCTGCACGGCCATCGCGCCCCGGTCGTACACCGCGCGGTCGAACTGGTTCGGCTCGCCCGGATCGCCCGGCAGGACCTGCCAGAACGGGTCGTCGGCGGCGTAGGAGTCGTACGCGTACTGCGCGAGTTCCGCGGTCGTGCCCTCGCCCTGGTGCTCGGACCACAGGTACTCGGCGTAGGACGCGAAGCCCTCGTTCAGCCAGATGTCGCTCCACTTGCCCAGCGAAACGTTGTCGCCGAACCACTGGTGTGCGTTCTCGTGCGCGATCAGCGTGGTGTTGGAGCCGGCTGCGAAGTTGCGCGCGCCGTAGGTCGGCCGGGTCTGGTTTTCCAGCGAGAAGGTGATCCCGCTGGTCACCACGCCGCCCTCGGCCTCGAACGGATACGGCCCGAACTGCGACGCCAGGAACTCGTCGACCTCCGGCGTCCGCTCCACGCTCGCCTTGGCCGCGTCGAGCGAATCGCCGAGATCCGACCCGTAGGCGGTGATGAACGGCTTGCCGTCCGGCGTGGTGGACTGGACCACGTCGTACTTGCCGACGATGAACGACGTCAGGTAGGTCGCCTGCGGTTTGGTGCTGCGCCAGTTCCACCGCGTCCAGCCGGCCCGCTTCTTGGTCTTCTTCACGAGCGTGCCGTTCGAGATGGCGGCGAGCCCGTCCGGAGCCTCGATCGACACGTCGTAAGTCGCTTTGTCGGTCGGGTGGTCGTTGGAGGGGAACCACCACTGCGCGCTCTGCGGCTCGTCGATGCCGAGCGCCCCGAACGCGCCCTTCTTCCACGTGTTCAGTCCGCCGACCTTCTCCGTCGACGGGCTGTCGGAGTAGCTCACGACGACCGTCGCGGACTGGCCCTTCAGCAGCGGCTGCGCCGGCGTGATCACCAGCTCGCCGTCGCCGTTCTGATTCGTGAACTGCGCGGGCCGGTTGTTCACCAGCACCTTCGACGCCTTGAGCGCGAAGTCAAGGTCGAAGCGGGACAGGTCCTGGGTGGCGGTGAGCAGCAGCGTCGTGGTGCCCGACAGGACGTCGGTCTCCGGCTGGTAGCTCACGCGGATGTCGTAGTGCTGCACGTCCGTGCCGCCGTTGCCGGCGTTCGGGTAGTACGGGTCGCCGACCCCCGGCGCGCCCGGTGCCGGCACTGCCGAGGCGGTGCCTGCCAGCAGCACCGTCGCGACTCCAGCCGCAACCGCCCCGATTCCGGCCCGAGTTCTCGATCGCATGGTTCCTCCAAGGTGGCCAATGCGACCGAACGTATCCACGTGAGCACCCCACAGGTACGTCCGAACGACGGGTTCTTACCCACTGGGAAGATCATCCGGATTCGGCGATCCACCACGCAATGGCGATCGGGATGCCGTACAGGATCGGGCCCGCGTACAGCCCCGGCCACGGTCCCCAGCCGCGCCGCACGGCGAGCCCGGCCATCGCGAACGACCCGGCGATCGCCGCGAACCAGCCGACCCACGGCAGCGACGCGACCGCCTGCTGCCCGGCCGCGCTGCAGATCGCCCTGCTGTCCCCGGCGAAGCAGTTGTCGCTGGCCATCACCAGAAACGACGAGAAATACGAGCACACCAGCCCGATCAGCGCCAGCGCCGCCACCGCCGCGCTGAACCAGGCCCACCGGCCTCGCGGGCGCAGGTCCGCCTCGTTCACGAAATCCCCCATATTCACCGGCCCCCGCCGGCTAAACCGTCCCCACCGCTTCCGCGACCGCGGACTTCAGCCGCGCGTGGAGATTCCGGTGCTGCGCCCGGTCGACCCGGACCTCGACGACCCGCAGGCCCGGCGCGGGCCGCAGCGCGGCACGGAACTCTTCGACCGTCTCGGCCAGGACGTGCGGCACCCGGTAGCCCGCGCAGAGCGCGCCCAAATCCGCGCCGTGCGGCGTGCCGAAGACGCGCTCGAAGCTCGCCGAGTGTTCCGGCGCGCCCTGCTCCAGCAGCGAGAAAATGCCGCCGCCGTCGTCGTTCAGCACCACGATCGTCAGGTCCGGCAACTGCTCCGCCGGACCGGTGAGCAGACCGGACGCGTCGTGCAGGAAGGTCAGGTCGCCGAGCAGCGCGTACGACGGCGCGCGGTGCACAGTGGCCGCGCCGATGGCCGTCGACACCGTGCCGTCGATCCCGGCGACGCCGCGGTTGCGGTGCACCAGGACGTCCGGACGCAGCCGTCCAGCGAGCGCGACATCGCGCGTCGGGTTCGAGGAGCCGACCACCAGCAGCGCGCCTTCCGGCAGCGCGTCGACCAGCTCCGTCGCCACCCGTACGCCGCTCGGCCACGGCTCGGCGGCCAGGGCCGTCGAAACCGCCTGACTGGCCGCGGCGTCCGCGCGCTGCCAGCTCGCGAGCCACTCCGGGTCGGCGGGCTTCGTCGGTTCGGCGAACCACTGCCCGACCTGGCGGACGTTGTGCGCGGGCGCGGGCCAGTCCGAATCCGGGCGCACCAGCAGCACCTCGACCTCCGGGTCCGACAGCACCTTCTGGACCTGCCGGAACACCGTCGGACGGCCGAGGCACAGCACCTGCTCGGGACGGTGCCGCGAGATGAATTCCTCGACGCCCAGCAGCCAGGCGCCGGACGACATCGCGGTCGCGCCGGACAGGCCGAGCCCGCCGGTCTCCGAAACCACCGGCCAGCCGTGCTGTTCGGCCCACTCGCTGGCCGCCTGCGCGCCGGTGTCGCATGCGATCACCAGGCCGTGCCGCGCCGACGGGACCACGAACGAGGGCAGCGCGCCGAAGTCCGGCAGCTCGGTCCAGCGTTCGCCGTCGGGGCGGCCTTCGAGCGATTCGTACCACTCGCCGTCATCGTCGAGGTCCGGCACCAGCGGCTCGCGGAACGGGATGTTCAGGTGCACCGGCCCGCAGCGCCACTCGCCGTACGCGGCGTTCCACGCGCGGCAGATCTGGCTGCGCCAGTAGGAGTTCTGCCCGGCCCGGCGTTCGGCGACGGCCAGCTCGTCGAAGTAGCGGACCGCGTCGCCGTACAGCTCGTACTGGTTGATCACCTGGCTCGCGCCCGCCGAACGCAGCTCCGGCGGACGGTCGGCGGTGAGCACGATCAGCGGCACGCCCGCCCGGTCGGCCTCCAGCACGGCCGGGTGGAAGTTCGCCGCCGCGGTGCCGGAGGTGCAGACCACCGCCGCCGGACGGCCGGTGCGCGCCGCGATGCCGAGCGCGAGGAACGCCGCGCCGCGCTCGTCGATGCGGACGTGCAGCTGCAGCCGTCCCGAAGCGGCGGCGTCGTAGAGCGCGATGGACAGCGGCGCGTTGCGAGATCCTGGACACAACACGACGTGCGACACGGTGTTGCGGACGAGTTCGTCGACGATGACCCTGGCCTGCGCGGTGGACGGGTTCACCGGCAGGCCCCCGTTAAGGAACCGTCCGACGGGCACTCCCCGGGGGCGGCGTCAGGCACAGCGATCATGTCCACAGGTCCTATTCTCCCAAACGTGGATGACGCCCGAGTTTCCGAGCTGTTCGACCCCGCCGCCTGGTCCGAGGTCGAAGGGTTCTCCTTCACCGACATCACCTACCACCGTTCGCGAGATGCCCGCTCCGGCAAACGGGTGGTCCGGATCGCTTTCGACCGTCCGGAGGTCCGCAACGCCTTCCGCCCGCACACCGTCGACGAGCTCTACCGGGCGCTCGACCACGCCCGGATGAGCTCGGACGTCGGCTGCGTCCTGCTCACCGGGAACGGCCCGTCGCCGAAGGACGGCGGCTGGGCGTTCTGTTCCGGCGGTGACCAGCGTATTCGCGGACGCTCCGGGTATCAGTACGCGAGCGGGGAGACCTCGGACACGGTCGACCCGGCGCGGGCGGGGCGGCTGCACATCCTCGAGGTGCAGCGATTGATCCGTTTCATGCCGAAACCCGTGGTCGCCGTGGTGCCCGGCTGGGCGGCGGGCGGCGGGCATTCGCTGCACGTCGTGTGCGATCTCACCCTCGCCTCGGCCGAGCACGCGCGGTTCAAGCAGACCGACGCGGACGTCGGCTCGTTCGACGCGGGCTACGGTTCGGCGGGCCTCGCCCGGCAGGTCGGGCAGAAGTTCGCGCGCGAGATCTTCTTCCTCGGCCGCGACTACACCGCCGAGCGAATGCACCGGATGGGCGCGGTCAACGAGGTCGTGCCGCACGCCGAGCTGGAGCGGGTCGCGCTCGAATGGGGCTGGACGATCATCGGCAAGTCGCCGACCGCGCAGCGGATGCTGAAGTACGCGTTCAACGCGATCGACGACGGGCTCGTCGGACAGCAGCTGTTCGCCGGCGAAACCACCCGGCTGGCGTACATGCAGGACGAGGCCGTCGAGGGCCGCGACGCGTTCCTGGAGAAGCGCGACCCGGACTGGTCCGACTACCCGTACTACTACTGAGAAGGTCGTTTCCGTGCACGTGGTGTGGCTCGACGGCAGCGCCGACGCGCTGACCGCCCTCGACGCGGCCCTGGCGGCTGCCCTCGACGGCGGTCCGGCGGTGCTGCCGCTCAACTCGGCGGATCCGTCGGCGCCGGCGCTGCTCGAGGCGATGGCCCCGGAGCAGCCGGTCGAGCCGGACACCGCCGTGGTGATCGCCACGTCCGGGTCCACCGGAGCGCCGAAGGGAGTGCTGCTGTCGCCGCGTGCGCTCATCGCGTCCGCGACGGCAACGCACGCCCGGCTCGGCGGCCCCGGGCACTGGCTGCTCGCCACGCCCGCGCACTACATCGGCGGCCTGCAAGTCCTGATCCGAGCGCGGCTGGCAGGCACGAAACCGGCGTTCCTGACCGGCACCGGCTTCCGCCCGGACGAGTTCGCCGCCGCGGCCGCGCCGGTGCTCGCGGAGAACGGCCCGCGCTACACCGCGCTCGTGCCGACCCAGCTAGTCCGCCTGCTCGACGACGGCGGCGCCGGCCTGGCCGCCGCGAAGGCCTTCGACGGCATCATCCTGGGTGCCGCCGCCACCTCGCCCGCGCTGCGAGCGCAAGCGGCTGAGGAAGGCGTGCAAATCGTCCCGTCGTACGGCATGAGCGAGACCGCCAGCGGCTGCGTCTACGACGGCGTTCCGCTCGACGGGGTGCGCGTAGAACCCGACGCTGACGAGCGACTGTGGATCTCCGGCCCGGTGCTGTCGCACGGCTACCGCCTCGCTCCGGAACTGACCGCGGAGTCGTTCCGGGAAGGTTCTTTCCGCACCTCCGACCGCGGCCGCGTGTTGGCCGACGGCCTGATCGAGGTGCTCGGACGCGCGGACGACGTCATCAACACCGGCGGGGTCAAGGTGTCCGCCGCCGCGATCGAACGGCTGCTCGGCGCGCAGCCCGGGGTGCGGGACGCCTGTGTCGTCGGGATTCCGGATCCGCAGTGGGGCGAGGCGGTCGTGGCGATGGTGGCGGGTTCGACGGACGAGGCCGCGCTGCGAGCCGCGGTCCGGGCTGAGCTGGGTGCGGCCGCGACGCCGAAACGCGTCGAGTTCGTCAGCGAGTTGCCGTTGCGCGGACCGGGAAAGGTCGACCGGCAGGCAGTGGTCGCCGCCCTCCGGACGCGCTGAGCGGGTTCACCGAACGGGTGAAGATCGCATGGCGTTGAATGGACCCCATGGCGACAGTCAGTGAGTGGATCGAAGGCGCCCGGCCGAGGACGCTGCCGAACGCGATCGCACCGGTCGTGGCGGGCGTCGGAGCGGCGATCGCGCTCGACGCGTTCTCCTGGTGGCGTTCGCTGCTCGCTCTGCTGGTCGCGTTGTCGCTGATCATCGGCGTGAACTTCGCCAACGACTACTCCGACGGCATCCGCGGCACCGACGAAAACCGCGTCGGCCCGCTGCGTCTCGTCGGCTCCGGCGCGGCGAACCCGAAGGCCGTGCTGCGTGCCGCGCTGACCTCCCTGGGCTTGGCCGGAGTGCTGGGCCTGGCGCTCGTCGCGCTGAGCGGATACTGGTGGCTGCTCGCGATGGGCGCGCTGTGCATCCTCGGCGCGTGGTTCTACACCGGCGGCAAAAAGCCTTACGGCTACTACGGTTTGGGCGAGATCGCGGTCTTCGTGTTCTTCGGACTGGCCGGCGTCCTCGGCACGGTGTACGTCCAGGCCGGCCGGGTCAGCTGGGACGCACTGGGCTGCGCAGTAGCGGTCGGCTCGTTCTCGATGGCGGTGCTGGTCGCGAACAACCTGCGCGACATCCCGACCGACCTCGAGTCCGGCAAGCACACCCTCGCGACCCGCATGGGCGACGGCGGCACGCGAAAGCTCTACCTGACCCTGGTGACGGTCCCGTACGCGCTCACCGTGCTGATGGGGATCTGGCACCCGCTGCTGTTCATCACCTTCGTGACCGCGCCGCTGCTGCTGAAGCCAATCAAGTCCGTCGGAGGCGGCGGCAAGGGCCGG
The DNA here is from genome assembly GCF_017312175.1 of Amycolatopsis sp. A1MSW2902. Taxonomy (NCBI): domain Bacteria; kingdom Bacillati; phylum Actinomycetota; class Actinomycetes; order Pseudonocardiales; family Pseudonocardiaceae; genus Amycolatopsis; species Amycolatopsis sp. A1MSW2902. The sequence continues at coordinate 6,771,986 of NZ_QJPO01000001.1, read as the reverse complement.
GAGCTGATCCCGGCCCTGCGCGACACCGGCATGGCAATGCTGGCGTGGGCGGTGCTGAGCGCGGTCGCCCTGGCGCTCTAGCGGCTCACCGCGGTCGCCTGCTATTTCGCAAACACCGCCCGGGCCCTGCTTCGCTTTGCGCCCACCGAACCGAGCGTTCCCGCGCCCAGGCGATGCTGAGCGCAGTCGCTCTAACGCCCCACCGCGATCGCCCGCCATTCCACGAACACCGCCCGGGCCAACCGCACCACGGCCCACCCCGCTCCGCCTTGAGCCCACCGAACCGAGCCGGGCGGTACTGAGCGCGGTCGCCCTCGTGCTCTAACGGCCCACCGCAATCGCCTGCCACTCCACGAATTCCGCCAACCCGTGCGAGCCGTACTCACGGCCCACCCCGCTCGCCTTGAACCCGCCGAACGGTGCGTTCCCATGCCGCGGTGCGCCGTTGACGTGGAACGTCCCCGTGCGCACCGCCCGTGCGAGCTCGACGCCGTGTTCCGCGTCGGCCGTCCATACGCCGCCGCTCAGGCCGTAGTCGGAGTCGTTCGCGAGCCGGATCGCCTCTTCCTCGGTGTCGAACGGGATCACCACGAGCACCGGCCCGAAGATCTCCTCGCGCGCGATCCGCATGTCGTTCGTGACGTCGGCGAACACCGTCGGACGCACGTAAAACCCGTCCGCCAGTTCAGGATTCGCGAGCGGCTCGGCACCGCCCGCCGCGATCCGTGCGCCCTCCTCGACGCCTAGCCGCAGGTACGACAGCACGCGCTCGTACTGGTCTTGGCGCACGATCGGCCCGACGAACGTGTCCGGCTTCGCGGGATCGCCGACCACGAGCCCGTCGGCCATTTCCGCGAGCGCGGTCACCACCTCGGCGTACCGCTCGCGCGCCGCGAAGATCCGCGTGTGGGCCACGCACATCTCGCCGTTGTTCGCGAACGTCGCGGTCCGGATCCCCTCGGCGACGGTCTTCGGGTCCGCGTCCGCGAGCACGATCGCCGCGGACTTTCCGCCCAGCTCCAGCCCGACGCGCTTGAACTGCTCTCCCGCCAGCGACGCGATCCGCCGCCCGGCCGCGGTCGAGCCGGTGAACGAGATCTTGTCGACACCGGGGTGCGTCACCAGGTACTCGCTCACGTCGCGGTCAGCCGCGAACACGCTCACCACGCCCTCGGGGAACCCGGCCTCCGCGAAGATCTCCGCCAGCAGCATCGCGTCGAGCGGGGTTTCCGGCGCGGCCTTCAGCAGCACCGGATTGCCCGCCAGCAGAGCCGGAATCAGCTTCACCAGCGCGGCCGAATGCGGCGAGTTCCACGGGATCACCGCGGCCACCACCCCGACCGGTGCAGCACGCACGATCGTCCGGTTGCCCGCCTCGTCGGTCAGCGTCTCCTCCCAGTCGAACTCGCGCGCGGTCTTGAGCCACGCCGCCGTGCGCTCCGGGAGGTTGTGCTGCGTCCAGCCGGTGAACCAGCTCGGCGAGCCGTTCTCCGCGGTGATCAGCTCGGCGATTTCGTCGGCCCGGGCGGCGTGCAGTTCGTTGAACCGCTCGACCAGGCGCAGCCGCTCGGCCAGCGGGGTTCTCCCCCACGGTTCGAGCGCCCGCCGGGCCGCCGCCACCGCGCGGTCGACGTCCGCCTTCGAGGCCTTTGGCGCGGTGCCGACCAGCGCCCGGTCGTGCGGCGAACGGATTTCGAAGGTGTCGGTCGTCGCGGGCTCGGTCCAGCGGCCGCCGAGGAAGAGCTGGTCGTAAGTACGCATCGGGATCTCCTGCCAGAGTTAACGGAACACTGCTCTCTTGTTCTCGAAGTTAACAGGACGCTGTTCTTTTATCAAGAGAGCAGTGTCCTGTTACACTCCGAGGCGTGACCGACTTCCAGCGCGCCCGCAGTCCCGAGCAGGTGGAAGCCCGCCGCGAGGCGATCCTCGACGTGGCCGAACAGCTGATGACGGAGTCGTCCGTCAGCGAGGTCAGCATGCGCGAACTGGCCCGCCGGGTAGGCCTGTCGGCGTCGAACGTCGCGCGCTACTTCCCCACGCGGGAGGCCGTCTACCTGGAGGTGCTCGACCGCGCTCGCGGCGCGTGGCTCGACTCGCTCACCCTCGACGGCGATCTGTCGGAGGTCGCCGCGACCCTCGCCCGCTCACTCGCGACGCGACCGGTCCTGTGCGAACTGATCAGCGTGCTGGCGAACGTGCTGGAGCGCAATGTCTCCACGGAAATCGCGCGGGACTACAAGCTGCGCTCGGCGAAGCACAACGCCCGCACCGCCGACCTGCTGCACGCCGCGCTGCCAGGCCTTTCCGCGGAGACCGCACAAGAACTGTCGTCCGCGATCTTCATGTTCACCGCGGGAATGTGGCCGCTGGCGCACCCGAACGAAGCCGTCCAAGAAGCCATCAAGGACCCGCGCCTGGCCGGCTCCCGCCTCGACTTCGAGGACCGGTTGCGCCGCCTGATCGTCGTGCTGACGCTGGGCTACCAGGAAGCTAGGCGTCGAATCGGCCAGTGAGCAGGAACTCGTCGAACCGCGCCCGATACGGCGCGAGGTCGATCCCCTGCTCGCCGAGCCATTCGTCCGAGTAGTACGTGTTCGCGTACCGCTCCCCGCCGTCGCACAGCAGCGTCACCACCGAACCCGCCTGGCCGTCCGCCAGCATCCGCGAGATCAGCTGGAACGCGCCATACAGGTTGGTCCCGGTCGAGCCGCCCGCCCAGTGCCCGGTGCGGTCCCGCAGCAACCGGATCGCCGCCAGCGAACCCGCGTCGGGCACCTGGAACATCTCGTCGATCACGCCGGGCACGAACGACGGTTCGCAACGCGGCCGTCCGATGCCTTCGATCCGCGACGGCATCCCGGTCGCGTAGTCCGGCGCACCGGTTTCCCACGCGCCGTAGAACGACGAGTTTTCCGGGTCCACCACGCAGATCTTCGTGGTGTGCCGCTTGTACCGGACGTACCGGCCGAACGTCGCGCTCGTCCCGCCGGTGCCCGCGCCGACGACGATCCACGACGGCACCGGATGGCGTTCGGCACGCATCTGCGCGAACACCGATTCGGCGATGTTGTTGTTGCCGCGCCAGTCCGTCGCGCGCTCGGCGTAGGTGAACTGGTCGAGGTAATGCCCGTTGCACTCGGCGGCCAGCCGCTCGGCCTCCGGGTACATCGCCGGCGCGGAGTCGACGTAGTGGCACTCGCCGCCGTAGAACTCGATGAGCGCGATCTTTTCCTTGCTCGTCCGCCGCGGCACGACGGTCACGAACCGCAGGCCGAGCATCCGCGCGAAGTACGCCTCGGACACCGCGGTCGAGCCGCTGGACGCCTCGACCAGCACGGTGTCCGGGCCGATGTGCCCGTTGACCAGGCCGTACAGAATCAGCGAGCGCGCGAGGCGGTGCTTGAGCGAGCCGGTCGGATGCACCGACTCGTCCTTCAGGTAAAGGTCGATGCCCCATTCCGGGGGCAGCGGGAAAACGTGCAGGTGAGTGTCGGCGCTGCGGTTGGCGTCGGCCTCGATGATCCGGACTGCTTCGCGGACCCAGGCGCGGCTGTGCGGTTTGCTCATGCCGCGGAATCGTCGGCCGAGGTTTCGCCGCGCAGCTGCGAACGCAGCTGGGCACGAGCACGCGCACGGGATTCGTTGCGCTTGGCCAGACCGGCCGTCACGCGCTGGTTCAGCCCGCGCAGGAGCAGCAGTCCGAGCGGAAGGCCGACGACGAGCCCGATCAGCAAAGAGACCAGCAGCGGCACGCCGACCAGCGACAGCACGACCGCGACCACCGCGACGAGCGCGAACCGCGCGATCAAGTACACCGTCAGGTCACGGGGAAGGTGGTCCGGTGTCTCGCTCACACCGAAACAGGCTACGCCCCGCTCGCCGGGTCCTCGTCCAGGCCCGCGTTGTTGGGGCGGCCCTCGAACCGGGTGGAGAGCACCACTGTCGTGTTGGTGCGGCCGACGCCGGGGATGCGGCGCAGCCTGCCGAGAGTGAGCTCCAGCTCGTCGACCGTCGAAACCCGCACCTTTACTACGAAGGCCTCGTCGCCCGCGACCGCGTAACAGCTCTCGACCTCGGGCAGTTCGCCGAGCGAAGCGGCGACGTCCTCGTCGGTGGCGGTGTCGGTGGGATGGATGCCGACCAGCGCGGTGACGCCGAGTCCGACCGTGTTCGGGTCGACCATCGCGTGGTACCCGGTGATCACGCCCGCCGCCTCGAGCTTCCCGACGCGTTCGTGCACCGACGACGCGGAGAGCCCCACCGTCCGGCCGAGGTCGGCGTAGGTAGCCCGGCCGTTGGCCCGCAGCTCGGCGATGATCTTCCGGTCCAGCTGATCCACCGGCTCATTATGCGGCGCGCCCGCGCGGGAGGCGCATCCCGGTAGGCCCCGGATTGTCTCCTGCGTCACAGCAACCTCGACGCCGGACGCCGCCCAGCCGCGGCCTTTGCTCAGTCTTTACCCGAATCTCGGCGCAGCTGGTCAGAAAATGCCTGGTCAGCGAGGCGCGAACGGGCGCTGAGCGATCCTGAGAATCTGCTGAGTTATGTCCCTTTTGCACTTTAAGGGCTCTTTACCCAAGGACAACCGTTCGAGTACCCGACGGGTGAAGTGCCACGATTGCCGCGTTGGCCACCCGGGCGCGACGGGCGAAATCGCCCGATGCCCCCGGTATAGCAAGTTGGGCGTTAAGGAGGCGGAAAATGACCGCAACCATGGGCGGACGGTTGCTCACCCCGGGTGAGGTGGCCGCTCTGTTCCGGGTGGACCCGAAGACCGTGACCCGCTGGGCCACCGCGGGCCGCATCGGCTCGATCCGGACGCCGGGCGGACACCGCAGGTTCCGCGAGTCCGAGGTGAACGACCTTCTGGCCGAGCTCACCACGGACGCGAGCGAGCCGACCCGCAAGATCTGATCCGCGGGTCTCGAACACGCCGAAGGGTCGTGACTGGCAAGGGGTGCCTCCCGCATCGCTTGCCGGTCACGACCCTTCGCCGCATTCGGGCAAAGTCCAGTAAAGTTCTCCACGACGGCGCTCCGCGACCACGCCGCGAGATCGCGCCGGTTTCTGGACTGAGCGATTCGACCGGCCCCCAGGCCGGGCGAATCGGGAGGGAAGAAACCGGCTTCCCGGCGATCTCGCCGCGCCGACGAAGTCGGCGCCATCAACACGGCCAGCACGACGGAAGGACCCCGGGCATGATCCCTTTGCTCGCAGCGGTGGGCGCGATCACCATCGCCGTTCTGTTGTGGCGGGCACTCGGCGCGCAGCGGATCAGCGTCCCGCAGCGCCGCCCGGCCGTCGCTCCCGACGACGATCCCGAATTCCTGCGCAAGCTCTCCGAACAGCAGCGCAAACGCCCGGACGAAACCGACTCCTGAGCGTGTTTGATTGCCCCGGCTCCGCCGGGGCGCCGAGATCGCCGGGAAGCCGGTTTCTTCCCTCCCGATTTCAGTCCAGAAACCGGCGCGATCTCGGGTTGTGGTTGCGGAGCCCGCACGGTCAATCAAGCGCAGCCGCTTGGTTAAGCCCTGCCGTTAAAACCGTCCGCCACGGTCGCCGCCAGTTCCAGCAGCGCCAGCCGGGTGTCCCCGCCGAGACGCTCCAGTTCGATTTCCGCGCCCTCTTCCAGGTGCGCGTCGAACGGGATCCGGCACACCGAACGCACCTTCGCGCCGAAGTGCGCGGCCAGCTTGTCCAGGTCGACCGAACTGCCCTTCGGGCGCACCGAGTTGATCACCACGACCGAGCGTTTCACCAGGTCGCCGTAGCCGTGCGCCTCGAGCCAGTCCAGCGTCGCCGAGGCGCTGCGGGCCCCGTCGACCGAACCCGAGGACACGACCACCAGCGAGTCCGCGACGTCGAGGACGCCCTTCATCGCCGAGTGCATCAGACCGGTGCCGCAGTCGGTGAGGACGATGTTGTAGAAGTGCTCGAGCAGGTTCACCGTGCGCCGGTAGTCGTTCTCGGAGAACGCCTCCGACACCGCCGGATCCTGTTCGCTGGCCAGGATTTCCAGCCGGCTCGACCCCTGCGACGTGTACGACCGGACGTCGCTGTAGCGCGTGATCTTGTCCGCGTCGCGCAGCAGGTGCCGCACGGTCGCGGTGGTTTCGATGGCGATCTTCTGCGACAGCGTCCCGCGGTCCGGGTTCGCGTCCACCGCCACCACGCGGTCGCCGCGCAGGGACGCGAACGTCGCGCCGAGCGTGGTCGTGGTCGTGGTCTTGCCGACGCCGCCCTTGAGGCTCAGCATCGCGATCTTGTAGCACCCGCGCAGCGGCTGGTTGACCCGCGCGATCAGCTCGCGCCGGCGCGTGTCCGCCGGGCTCTCCCCCGGGTTGAGCAGCTTGCCGCTGCCCAGGTACACCGCCTTGCGCCAGCCGGACTGCGGCGTGCGTTTCTGCTGTTTCACCAGGTGCGCGGTGGCCAGCTCGTCCGCGCTGGACGCCGGTTGCGGCAGCCCCTGCGCCCCGGCCGGAGCGCCCGGCACGGGAGCCACGCCCGGAGGAGCGACGGGCTGCTGCTGGTACCCCGGCGGGGCGGCGTGCTGCGGCTGGTGCTGCTGCGCGGGAGGCTGCAGCGGCGGCAGGTTCTGGTCGTAGTGCGGCTGGTAGCCGCCCGGCTGCGGCAGCGGCTGGTACGCGCCCTGCGGCGGCGGGTCGACGACCTGCGTCGGCTGCGCGTCGTACGGCCCGGTGCCGGGGTGCGGCGTCGAGTCGGTGCGTTCCTCGGAGAACATGGCAGCCGGTTCCTGGGCCTGCTCGGACTGCTGCTCGCCGGCAGTCTCTTCACTGGGTCCGGTCACCGTTGCCAACCTCCCGGGTACGTCGAAGGGCCCCTGGCGACGACGGTAGTCGCCCGAGGCCCGGTCCGGGCGGTGGACCCCCGGCTCAGCTCACTCCGGCGTAGGAATGCAGTCCGGCGGTAACCAGGTTGACGAAGAACAGGTTGAAGATCGTCACCGAGAACCCGACGATGTTGATCACCGCCGCGCGCGTCCCGCGCCAGCCCGCGGTGGCGCGGGAGTGCAGGTATGCCGCGTAAACGACCCACGCGATGAACGCGACGGTCTCCTTCGGGTCCCAGCCCCAGAACCGGCCCCACGCGGCCTCGGCCCACACCGCGCCGCACAGCACGCCGAAAGTGAAGATCGGGAACGCCACGATCGTGGCCCGGTAGGCGATGCGGTCGAGCACGTCGGCGGAGGGCAGCTTCGGGCCGAAACCGGCGAACTTGGCCGGGTTGCGGTCGTGCGCGGTGCGGAAGAGGTACAGCACGCTCGCCACGCCCGGCACCAGGAACACGCCGGAACCGATGATCGCGGCGGACACGTGGATGTAAAGCCAGTACGACTGCAGCGCGGGCACGACCGGCGCGGCCACCGTGTAGAGCATCGTGCCGTTGATGAACATCAGGATCACGACGGGCAGCAGCAGGAACCCGGTGAGGTGGCGGACCGGGAACTTCTTGATCACCACGAGCCACGCGACGACGGTGATGAAGGTGACCGCCATGCCGTACTCGTACATGTTGCCCCACGGCGCGCGGTGCACCGCGAGTCCGCGCAGCACGATCGCCGACAGCTGCAGCAGCGCGCCCAGCACGAGCAGCGCCGCGCCCATCCGGCCGATCCGCTCCGCGCGGCCGACCGCGCGCGGGGCCTCGGGCTCGGCCGGGACGTCGCCGTTTTCGATCGCGGCGTCGTCGGAGTCGGGTCCGCCCGCGCCGACCAGCACGCGCTTGCGGCTGCGCTCGGCGGCGAGACGGCCCTTCGCGCCGAACGCCTGCTCGAAGAGCGTGAACAGCAGCGCCAGCACGTAAATCGCCACTGTCGTCGTGTACAGCAGGTCGCTGTACTGCGAGAGAGTCTCGTTGATTTCCATGCCTCAGCTGCCCTTCCGGCCCGTGACCAGCCGTTCGCTGATCCGCTGGAATTCCTCGCCGTATCCGGCTTGATCCGTGCGCGCGAGCCCCGCGACCTCGATCACGGTACTCGCGCTCTCGTCCTTGCCCGGCCGCACCCGCACCCACACGCGACGCCGCTTGACCAGCAGCGACGCCCCGAGCCCGGCGAACATCACGATCGCGAAGCCGAGCACGTAGCCCTGCGTCGGATCGTGCGAGATCTGCAGGTTGACCCATTTGTTGACGCCGTCGAAGCGGACCTTGGTGCCGTCGTCGAGCGTCAGTTCCTGGCCGACCGCGAGGTTCTTGCGGGCGACCCGCTTGAGCCTGCCGTCCTGGACGCGGGACTGGTCGACCGAGAACACCGACTGGCCGCGGCCCGCGTCGAGACCGAGGTCGCCGCGCAGCACGTCGACGGCGACCATCGGGTTGTCCAGCTGCGGCGCGGTCGAGGTGAGGACGCCGCCGTGGATGAACGAGGACGGCGCGAAGAGGCCGGTGATCGCGAGCTGCTTGGTGCGCCGCTGGACCTCGTCGGTGACGCCGGGCTGGTCGAACTTCGTCGCGCCCTCGGACAGCATCGTCCCCGGGTTGGTGAACATCCACTGGGTGTTCTGGGTGCGCTTCTCGCCGTTCGGGAAGGTCACCGTGAACTGCGGCGAATAACCGTTGCCCAGCAGGTAAACCCGGTCGCCGACGGTGCGCAGCGGCTCGTTGACCTCGAGGTCGTACGGCTTCCACGTGCCGGTCTGCAGGTCCTGGCCGGACTGGTACTCGATGTGCGAGTGGTAGTAGTCGGCCTGGTTCGTGGCGGTGTAGCGGGCCGTGAAGTCGTTGACCTTCACGCAGAACGGGTCGAGGTCGGTGCCGTCGACGCGCAGGCCCGCTTCGAACGAGTCGTAGTTGTAGATGCCCGAGTTGCAGAACTGGCCGCCGTTGGCCTGCACGATGACCTGGCCCTCGTAGCTGTAGAGCTTGCCGAGTGCGAAGAAAATGATCAGGCCGAGCATGCCGAAGTGGAAGAGCAGGTTGCCGGTCTCGCGCAGGTAGCCGCGTTCGGCCGAGACGCTGAACCCGCCGCCGTCCTCCTCGCGCTCGACGCGCCGCCAGCCGGACAGCTGCTTGCGCACGTCCTCGCGGATCGTCTCCGGCGTGCGCGCGGTGCGGGCGATCCGGTGGTGCGGCATGCGCGCGAGATTGCGCGGCGTCAGCACCGGCTTGGCGCGCATCTGCTTGAGATACTCGAAGCTGCGCGGCGTGAGACAGCCGATCAGCGAGATCATCAGCAGGATGTAGATCGCGGAGAACCAGACGCTGGAGTAGACGTCGTAGAACTCCAGCTTGTCGAGCAGCGATCCCCACCAGCCGTGCGCGCTGATGTACTCGTCGACCTTCGGCGCGTTCAGCCGCCGCTGCGGCAGCAACGCGCCGGGCAGCGCGGCGAGCGCCAGCAGGAACAGCAGGACCAGCGCGGTGCGCATGGACGTCAAGCCGCGCCAGGTGTTGCGCAGGAAAGCCAGGAACTGCTTGGCCGCGGACGGCCGGTACGGCTGGGGATTCTTCGGGGGCGCTTCGGTAGTGGTCACAGCGGCAGCTCGAGATCGGAGGCGACGGAGTTGCGGAGCCAGCCCATGACGTCTCCCCACAGCCCGGTGACCAGCAGGATGCCGACCACCATCAGCAGCACCCCGCCGAAAATCTGCACGCGGCGGCCGTTGCGGCGAAGCCAGTCGGTGGCGCGCACGGCCCAGCGGGCGCCGAGCGCGATCAGCAGGAACGGGACGCCGAGGCCGAGGCAGTAGACGAGCACCAGCACGTACCCGCGGACCGCGGCCCCGCCGGTGGCGCTGGCGAGACTGGTGACGGCCGAGAGCGTCGGCCCGATGCACGGCGTCCAGCCGAGCCCGAACACCGCGCCGAGCACCGGCGCGCCCCACAGCCCGCCGCCGGGCACGCGGTGCGAGCGGACCTCGCGCTGCAGCCCCGGGATCCAGCCGATGAAGACCAGGCTCATGAGGATGGTCAGGATGCCGCCGATGCGCTGCAGCAGATCCTCGTTGACCAGCAAGGTGTTCGCGAGCCAGACCAGCGTGCCCATGGTCGCGACGAACACCACGGTGAACCCGAGCACGAAGAGCCCCGCCGCGCCGAGCACGGCGTAACGGCCTTTCTTGCGCTCCTCGCCGTCGCGCACCGCCGGGGCGTCTGCGCCGACGAGAGCCGCGAGGTAGGCGAGGTACCCGGGCACGAGCGGCACCACGCACGGCGACGCGAACGAGATGGCCCCGGCCACCAGCGCGACACCCGCGGCGAGCAGCAGCGGCCCGGAGAGCGCCAGCTCGGACACGGAGTTCACGCACTTGAGAGTAGGCAGTGAGCTGGACGTGAGGCGGGCGGGGCCCGCTCACAGGACCTACGCCACAGCGCGGGTGGGACCTTGGTCCTGTGCTCGTGCGCGGCTAAGCCGGTGAGAACCGGCGTAGGCACTCACGAGGAGGCCAGGCCGCAGAAGAACGCGCGACGCCGGGTTGGCAACGGCCTCCTGCACGGCTCGGCTCGGAGACCCCCAATGCCACTTTGGGTGCGTCGGACGCACCGAACGCCACATTGGGTGTGTCACATGCACCCAACGCCACATTGGGTGCGCCCAACGCACCGAACGCCACATTGGGTGCGTCACATGCACCCGATGTGGCATTGGGGACTTCTCTGCGACGCAGCCCGCGCCGCGGCAGGACCGAGAGGTCGTGAGGGTTCCCCTCACGGAATCTGATTCCGTCAGGGTTCCCCTCACGGACCTCCCCGGCGCGGAGCGAGCACCCGGCGGGGCGGGCCCCAGGCCGAGCGGAGCGCCCTCTCGCACGCGGAGCGTGCGGCGGAGCGAGCGCCCGGAGGAGCGGGCGCCGGGCCGAGTGCGGAGCGCCGGGCCGAGCAGAGCGCCCCCGGCCGAGCAGAGCGCGGGGTTCGGCGAGCGCTACTTCCCCCCGCTATTTCTCCGCGCTGAGCCGCTGCACCACCGGAACCAGGTCCGAGGCCAGCACCTGCCGCAGGAACACCGCGGCCACCCGGTGCTGTTTGTCCAGCACCAGCGTCGACGGGATGATGTTGCGCGGATACCCCGCCAGCTGCAGCAGCACGCGGCCGGACGGGTCCCAGATCGACGGGTACGTCAGGCCGCGGTCGCGGACGAAGTCCTGTGCCACGTCGCGGGCCGGGTCGCGGACGTCGAGGCCGATGACCTGGGCGCCGAGCGGGGCGATCTGCTTGCTCGCGGTCTCCAGTTCGGGCGCTTCGGCGCGGCACGGGCCGCACCACTGGCCCCACAGGTTGATCACCAGCGCCTTGCCCGGGAAGTCCTCGATCGAGAGCTGTTTGCCCTCGTGCATGAGGTCGTCGCCGGCCAGCGTCGGGGCCTTCTGCCGTTCGTTCTCCGGGTAGCTGATGTCGACCTTGCCGCCGGGCGAGACGAAGGTGAAGGTGCCGCCCGAGACGACCGCGTCCTTGCCGGTCGAGCAGCCCGTCACGACCAGCGCGGCGGCCATCAGCATCCCGAGCAGCCGCCGTTTCATGCGCCGGTCACCTTGGGGTCGGTGGTGCCCGCGGGTTCGCTGTAGACGATCTCCAGCAGCTCTTCACCGTCGAAGACCAGGCTGGTGAGCGACGCGAGCGAGCACTGCCGCTGCCGCGGGTCGTGCCACAGTCGCTTCGCTTCCAAGAAGCGGCGAAGCGTCCAGATCGGCAGCTGGTGCGACACGCACAGCGCTTCGCGCCCTTCGGCCTTTACGCGCGCACGGTGCACCGCGCCGAGCATGCGGTGTGCGATCTCGACGTACGGCTCGCCCCACGACGGCTTGAACGGGTTCACCAGGTGCGGCCACGCTTTCGGCTGCCGCAATGCGCCGTCGCCCACGGCTACGCGCTGGCCCTCGAAGACGTTCGCCGCTTCGATGAGGCCTTCGTCAGTGGCGATGTCGAGACGGTGCGCGCCCGCGATGGGCGCCGCCGTCTCCTGCGCGCGCTGAAGCGGCGAAGCGACGACGTACGCGAGGTCGTGCCCGGCCACCGCTTCGGCGACAGTGAGCGCCTGACGCTGCCCGCGCTCCGACAGCCGGAAGTTCGGCAGCCGCCCGTAGAGGATCTTCTCCGGGTTATGGACTTCACCGTGCCGCAGCATGTGGACGACGGTGGTCATGGGCGAACCGCCTCAGCCGCCGCGCGCGCCGCCGCGGGCAACGCAGCTTCGATCACAGCGAACGCTTCGTCGTCCATCGCGGCGTTCACGAACCACGCCTCGTACGCGCTCGGCGGCGGGTACACGCCCGCTTCGAGGAGCGCGTGGAAGAACGCCGGGAAGCGCCACGTCTCAGTGGCCTGCGCGTCCGCGTAGTTGCGTACGGGCTTGTCGGTGAAGAAGACGCTCACCAGGTTGCCCGCGAACTGCACTGTGTGCGTGACGCCCGCTTCGCTGAGCGCCTTGTCGAAAAGCCCGCCGAGACGCTTCGCGTTGGCGTCGAGCTTCGCGTACACAGCGTCGTCCGCTTCGCGCAGCGCGGTGAGACCGGCGGCGACCGCCACCGGGTTCCCGGACAGCGTGCCTGCCTGATAGACGGGACCGCCGGGGGCGAGCTTCGCCATGATGTCCGCGCGACCGCCGAACGCCGCGGCGGGCAGTCCGCCCGACATCACCTTGCCGAACGTGTACAGGTCGCCAGCCACGCCTTCGAGGCCGAACCAGCCAGCGCGCGAAACGCGGAAGCCGGTCATCACTTCGTCCATGATCAGCAGCGCGCCGTTTTCGTGCGCGATGTCCCGCAACGCGGCGTTGAAGCCAGCGTCCGGCGGCACCGCGCCCATGTTGCCCGCGGCCGCTTCGGTGATCACCGCGGCGATCTGGCCCTCGTTCTCCGCGAAGGACTTCCGCAGCGCGTCAAGATCGTTGTACGGCAAGACAATCGTGTCCGCGGCCTGCGCGCCGGTGACGCCCGGCGAGGTCGGCAGGCCGAGCGTCGCGACGCCGGAACCCGCTTCGGCGAGCAGCGCGTCGACGTGCCCGTGGTAGCAACCGGCGAACTTGACGATCTTGGCGCGGCCGGTGAAACCGCGGGCGAGCCGGATGGCGCTCATCGTGGCTTCGGTGCCGGAGTTGACCAGCCGGACCTGCTCGACCGGGCCGACCCGGCCGATGATCTCCTCGGCGAGTTCGACCTCGCCGATCGTCGGCGTGCCGAAGGACAGCCCGTGCTCCGCGGCCGCGCGGGCGGCGGCCACCACCTTCGGGTGCGCGTGCCCGAGGATCATCGGGCCCCACGAGGAGACGAGGTCGACGTAGCGGTTGCCGTCGGCGTCCCACAGATACGGGCCCTCGCCGCGGACCATGAACCGCGGCGTGCCGCCGACCGAGTTGAAGGCGCGCACCGGCGAGTTCACCCCGCCCGGAACGGCCGCCTTGGCGCGTGCGAACCATGCTTTGGACTGCTCGGTGCCAGTGCTCACCGTCCCAGTCTTGCAAATCCTCCATCCGGGTGTCGGCGGCGCCCAAGCTGCCACCCGATTGCCACCCGGCACACCGGCCTCACTCCTCTTAGGATGGGCGCGCATGGACGGGGCGAGCCATGGAGGAGACGTGACGGCGCCCACACACCGCCGGAACCCGTGGCTGATGCTCGCGGTGTTCTTCGGGCTGGTCGGCGTCATCGCACTGGTAGGCGCGCTGGCGGCGACGACCGCGCCGGACGCCTACAACCGGTACGTGCTGCCGGAGTGGGCCCCGCCCTCGTCGCTGTTCAGTCCGGTGTGGACGGTCCTGTACATCGTGCTCGCCGTCGCGGGCTGGACGTATTGGCGCACCGACGGCGAGAACCAGGGCTTCGCCGCGTACGGCATCGGCCTGCTGTTCAACCTGATGTGGATCTCGCTGTTCTTCGCGGGCGGCTCCACGCAGGTCGCGTGCGTGGACATCGTGCTGCTCGATTTCACCGTGATCGTGACGATCGCGTTGTTCTACCGCCGGTCCCGCGTCGCCGCGCTGTTGCTTGTGCCATACCTGGCGTGGCTGCTCTACACGACTGCGCTGAACGTCGCGATCATCGCGCTCAACGACGTTCCCTAACGGGCCGGCTGCGCCACGATCGCCTGTGCGGTCACCGAACCGTCCGTGCCGGTGCGCCCCTGGACGGTCACCGTCTGTCCCGGTTTGAGGTCGCTGAGCTTGCCCGGCTGAGTCACGCCGACCGTCGTACTGTCCGAAGTGGACACTGTGACTTCGCTGCCCTGCACGGTCTTCACCGTGACCGTGCTGCCGTCGACCTTCTCTACGGTGCCGACCGTCCCGCGACCGCCTCCCGCGCGGCCGCCGAATCCGCCGCCCTGCTGCTGTCCGTCCGCCGGAGCGGTACGGGCGCTGGATGAGCCGCTCGACGAGCCGAACGCCGCGTGCGTCCAAGCGCCGCCGGCGAACGCCAGCGCCAGCACGAGCAACCCGGCGAGCACCAGCGTCGGCTTGCCGAACGGCCGGGCGACCTGCTTCAACTCGGCAGTGAGATCGCCCTGGACGGCGGGCTCGGCGATGAGGTCTTCCGGACGCGACGCGGCGGGTTCCTCCGGCGGGGTCGGGATGGGCTGGGTGGTCGACGCGGACATGACGCTCCTACTCGTGCCGGAGGGCGTCGATCGGCCGCAGCCGCGAAGCCCGGTTCGCCGGGAAACTGCCGAAGAAAAGCCCGATCAGGGCGGACACCGCGAACGCGAGCGCGATCGACGACGGCACCACGACCGGCTGGATGCCCGCGACGGCGAACCGGCTGCCGACCACCCCGATCAGCACGCCGAGCAACCCGCCGAAGAGGCTCAGCATGGTCGCCTCGGCGAGGAACTGGCCGAGGATCGCCGAGCGCGGCGCGCCGATCGCCTTGCGGATGCCGATCTCGCGAATCCGCTCGGTGACCGTGACGAGCATGATGTTCGTGACGCCGATCCCGCCGACCAGCAGCGAGATCGCCGCGACCGCGCCGAGCAGCACGGTGAACGTCTGGATCGCCGACGTCCGGGTCTGCAGCAGCTGCGCGGAGTTCTGGATCTGGAAGTCCGGATTGGCCGAGGCCTGGATGCCGTGCCGGGCGTCGAGGATCGCGGTGACCTCGGCCTGCGCCAGCCCGATCGCGTCGGCATTGGTCGCCTGCACGGCGATCTGATTCAGCCCGCCGTAGCCGGCGAGCGAGTTCTGCACCGCGCTGATCGGGGCGATCGCGACGTCGTCGGCGTTCTGCAGCCCGGTGCTGCCCTTCGTTTGCAGCACGCCGATCACGGTGAACTGGATGCTGTTGATCAGCACGTTCTTCCCGACCGGCTCGGCGGTGCCGAAGATCGACTGCGCGGTCGTCGGCCCGAGCACGACGACCTTGCGCGCCTGTGTCACGTCCTCGGCGCTGAACAGCTGACCGTCGGCGATCTGCCGGTTCGTGGTGGTGAAGTAGCTGGGTTCGGTGCCGACGACGCTCGACACGTCGTAGGAGGTCTGCCCGTACGTCGCGGTCGCGCTGGTGTTCACCACCGGAGCCGCCGCCTTGACGTCCGGCGCACCCACCGGGTCGACCAGCGCGTGCGCGTCCTGCACGGTGAGCGGCCGGACCTGGCTGGACTGCCCGCCGCCCCGAAGCGGCGACACGTTGACCACGTCGGTGCCGAGTCCCTGAATGCTCGCGGTGATCGCCGCCGAAGCACCGTTTCCCACTGCCACCAACAAGATCACCGACGCGACCCCGATGGTGATGCCGAGCGTGGTGAGCACCGAACGCAGTTTGTTCGACGCGAGACCGCGCACCGCGAACCGCATGATCTCCACGAAGTTCACGCGACCACCCCGGTGCGGACCTCGTCCGACACGATCCGTCCGTCGCTGACCCGCACGACGCGGTGCGCGTGCCGCGCGACCTCGTCCTCGTGCGTGATCACCACGACCGTGCGGCCGAGCGCGTTGAGCCGGTCGAAGACGCCGAGGACGTCGACAGTGCTTGCGTGGTCGAGGTTTCCGGTCGGTTCGTCGGCGAGCAGCAACGCTGGTCCGCCGACCAGCGCCCGTGCCACCGCGACGCGCTGCTGCTGTCCGCCGGACAGTTCGTTCGGCAGATGCCTGGCCCGATCGGTCAGCCCGACCATCTCCAGCGCGGCGAGCGCACGGCGGCGGCGCTCCCCTCGCTTGAGTCCGCTGTAGACCATCGGCAATTCCACATTGGACAACGCACTGGTGCGCGGCACGAGGTTGAAGGACTGGAAGATGAAGCCGATCTTTCGGTTGCGCAGCAAGGCAAGCTGGCGTTCGTTGAGATCGGCGACGGAGAACCCGTCCAGCAGGTAACGGCCGGAAGTGGGCGTGTCGAGGCAGCCGAGCATGTTCAGCAGCGTCGACTTCCCGGATCCGGACGCGCCCATGATCGCCACGTACTCGCCCGGCCACACCTGCAGATCGACCCCGCGCAACGCGTGCACCGCGGTTTCCCCGCTGCCGTAAGTCTTGCGCAGTCCGGAGACCGCGATCACCGGCTTCATCCCCGGCCCCCGCCGCCGACGCCGCCCTGGCGTCCGCCGCCGAATCCACCCTGCTGACCGCCGCCGAACCCGCCGAGACCGCCCGTTCGCTGCTGGCCATTGGAGCCGCTCGACGTCGTCGGCGACGCAGCGGTGAGCACCACGCTGTCGCCCTCATTGAGCCCGGACTTGATCTCCACAGTGGACTCTCCGCGCACGCCGACCTCGACCTGACGCGAAACCGGCTGCCCGTTCTGTTCCACGGTGACCACGTTCGTCGTCCCGCTGGTCCGCACCGCCGCGGCCGGAACGCTCAGCACGCCATCGGCTTCCGCGACCGTGATCACGACGCTCGCCGACTGTCCGGGTCGCAGCCCCGACGGCGGGTTCGACAACGTCAGCTTCGCGCCGTAACTGACGACGTTGCTGCTCGTGGTCGGCGTGAGGTCAATGCTGGAAACGGTCGCCTGCAACGGTTGATCCGGCGTCGCGTTCAAAGTCACGGTGGCTTTCTGCCCGGTTTTCACCTTGCTCACGTCAATTTCCGCCACCGAAGTATTGACGACGAGACTGCCCATGTCGGTGATGTCGATAAAGCCCGTGCTGCTGCTGGACGAGGATTGCTGCCCGGACTGCCCACCAGAGCCGGAGCTGGAACTGGAACTGGACGACGCTCCCGCCGAATTGTTGCTGGAATTGGACCCGCTGCCCGTTTGCTGCCCGACCGTCCCGTTGATCGCGGTCACCGTTCCCGCACCAGGCGCGGTCAAGGTCGTGGCGGCGAGCGCTGATTCCGCGTTGTCGACGTCCAGCTGCGCTTGATCCACTTTGGCCTGCAGCGACGTGGTGCTGCTCTGCGCCTGCGTCGCGGTCTGGTTCGCGGGCGGGTTGTCCTCCGCCGTCGTGAGGTTGTCCTCGGCGACCGCGAGATTGGCCTTGGCGACCTGAAGTTGTTTGCTCGCCTGGGAAGAGTCGATGGTGGCGAGCTTCTGCCCGGCGCTCACGACGTCGCCGACCTTCACGTCGATGCTCGTGACCTTGCCGGACGTCGTGAAGTTCGCGGCACCGGTATATGTGCTCGCGATCGTGCCCGCCGCCGAAACGGTCTGGGAGACGTTCGCGCGCCGGACCGGCGTGGTCCGGGTTTGTGCCTGCGCGGTCGAACTGGCCGGCGAAAAGGCTTGGTAAATCCCGAAAGCCGCGCCGCCGAGCAGCACGACAAGGACTCCGTTGACCACCCAGGTTCGTGTGCGCAGCCGCGTCATGGCCGCAAGATTGCGGGGCCCGCTTAGCAGCGAGCTGTTGGTTCCCTGTGGGACAGCTGTGTAATCAGTCCTTCTTCTTTTTGTGCCGCGCCCGCACCGCGAGCAGCAATTGCCGGACCGCGTCCACCACCAAGACCGCGGACAGCGTGCCGAGCCCGAGCGCCCCGGCGATATGTCCGCCGAAGTACCGTTCCGAGGCCAATCGCGTGCCGTCGCCCGCCGTGGTGACGACCGTGACGACCCCGGCGTGCCACAGCGCGAACGCCGCCCACAGCGCCAATCCGGCCACCACGACCTCGCCGAGCGCGACGAACGCGCGCCACGGCTGGTTGAGCTTCGCCTGCGGCTGGGTTTCCTCCGGCGGCCAAAGCCCGGCTCCGGTCGGCTGGGGTAGGTCGATCACGGGATCCAGCCTTTCAGGTTCGCCGTCGTCGCGCGTCCCTCGTGCGGGTTCAGTTCCGGGAGTCATCGGCCTGCTCCTCGGGTTGGTTCTTCGCGGCCAGCTCCGCGAGCGCGGTCTTCAGCGCTTCGACATCGCGGGCCCAGGCGAGCACCACCGTGCCGTCGTCCAGCTCGACCGGCAACTCGTCGTACTTGCGCGGCACCGACCAGCCGCCGCCGAGCACGCGCGTCCCGACCGGCGCGCCGACGTCGGTCACCGAGGCGATCCGCTCGGCGGCCACCGTCTCGCGGCCTTGCCGCAGCCCCTCGGTGGTGACCTCCAGCGAAAGGAACCGGCGCCGCGCGTAAACCCAGGGCAGGGTCAGCGCGACCAGCGCGACGCCGATCAGCACCCAGCCGACCACGTGCGTCGGCCCGCCGGTGGCCAGTTCGGCGAGCGCGCCCAGCAGTGCGAACAGCGGGCCCCAGATCAGCGCCGACCAGCCAACGCCGGGCTCGGAATACAGCGTCCTGACCGCCATTACAGCTTCTTGCCGACCTTCGGGAAGTAGTCCGCGACCTTCGGCAGGTACAGCAGGATCAGCATGACGACCAGCGTCAGCGACGACGCGAGCGCGTAGACATTGCGGGGCACCCCGAGTTCGAACACGATGGCGAGCACCGCCAGCAGCGCTGCGATGGTGCGCGCCGAACGCGTACCCTCGCGGGCCTTCCAGGCGAACAGCACAAGCAGGGCGCTGTAACACAGCGCGCCGATCAGCATGGCCCACACGAAGAAATTCGCGGTGGACTGAGCCTGCTCGAGGGTGATCGCTTGGCCAGGCTGCTGCTGCTTCATGATCGCGTCGGCGAACTGCTGCTTGACCGCGACGAGGACTACTTGACCGACCACGATGATGAGCGCCGCCACGATGGCGAGCACGAACGCGGCGTGCACCTCCAGCGGCGGCTTGGCCTTCGGCGCGGTCTCCCCCGGCAGCACCGGATCCGGCGCGCGCCCGCGTTTGCGGCGCTCGTCGTCGGTGAGCCCGGAAAGATCGTCCGAGGTCACGCTGGCTGGCTTCGGGGTGTTCTCGTCCTTCTCGGCCACCCGAAAGACCCTACCCGGGCTCAGTCCAGCCAGGTCGCGGCCTCGGCCGCCCAGTAGGTGAGGATCAGGTCCGCGCCCGCGCGGCGGATGGAGGTGAGCACCTCGAGCACCGTGCGCTCGCGCTCGATCCAGCCGTTCGCCGCGGCCGCCTCGACCATCGCGTACTCGCCGGAGATGTTGTACGCCGCGACGGGAACCGGCGAAATGTCGGCGGCCGCCTTGATGATGTCCAAATAGGACAGTGCAGGCTTGACCATGACCATGTCCGCGCCCTCGGCCAGGTCGAGTTCGAGCTCGCGCATCGCCTCGCGGGCGTTGCCGAGGTCCTGCTGGTAGGTCTTGCGGTCGCCCTTGAGCTGGGAGTCGACGGCCTCGCGGAAGGGACCGTAGAACGCGCTGGCGTACTTGATCGAATAGGCGAGAATGGCGGTCTCGCTGTGCCCGACCTCGTCGAGCGCCCGGCGGATCACGCCGACCTGCCCGTCCATCATCCCGCTCGGCCCGAGCACGTGCGCGCCCGCTTCCGCCTGCGCGACCCCCATTTCGGCGTACAGCCGGAGCGTGGCGTCGTTGTCGACCACGCCGTCCGCGTCGAGAACGCCGCAGTGCCCGTGGTCGGTGAACTCGTCCAGGCAGGTGTCGGCCATCAGCACGGTGGAGTCGCCGAGTTCGCTGCGCAGATCCCGCAACGCGACGTTGAGGATGCCGTTCTCGTCGACCGCGCCGGACCCCTGCGCGTCCCGCTTCTCCGGAACGCCGAAGAGCATGATCCCGCCGACGCCGGCGTTGACCGCCTCGACCGCGGCCTTGCGAAGAGTGTCGCGAGTGTGCTGAACGACGCCCGGCATGCTGGCAATCGGCCGCGGCGCGTCAAGACCCTCGGCCACGAACATCGGCAGGATCAGCTGCCGTGGCCGCAACGTGGTCTCACTGACCATCCTGCGCATTGCCGGAGTAGTACGAAGCCTGCGGGGTCGCTGCTCAGGGAACACACATCCAAGGTACTCCCGCACTCATCCCGAAAGCCGTGAAGGGCTCCTTGAGGGAATCTGATTCCCTCAAGGAGCCCTTCACGGACCGAAACCTCAGCTGCGCCGAGTCCGCTTGGCCTTGCGCGGTGGAGGCAACGCCCCCTCCGCCCGCAGCCGAGCCGCGTGCTCGGCCAGCGCGTCCACCAAATGCGGCACGTCAGCCTTCTCCGGCTGCACATCCACCCGCAGACCGAACTCCACCGCGGTCTCGGCGGTCTTCGGCCCGATGCACGCGACCAGCGTGCGCGTGTGCGGCTTCCCGGCAATCCCGACCAGGTTCCGCACGGTCGACGACGAGGTGAAACAGACCGCGTCGAACCCGCCGGTCTTGATCATCTCGCGGGTCTCGGCTGGCGGCGGCGCGGCCCGGACGGTCCGGTAAGCCGTGACGTCATCGACTTCCCAGCCCCGCTCGACCAGACCGGCCGACAGGATCTCGGTGGCGATGTCCGCGCGCGGCAGCAGGACGCGGTTGACCGGGTCCAGCACGTCGTCGTACGGCGGGAACTCGGCCAGCAGGCCCTCGGACGACTGCTCGCCGGTCGGGACCAGCTCCGGGATGATGCCGAACGAACGCACCTTCGCCGCGGTCGATTCGCCGACGCAGGCGATCTTCACGCCGGAGAACGCGCGCGCGTCGAGACCGAACTCCTCGAACTTCTCCCACACCGCGCGCACCGCGTTGGTGGAGGTGAAGACGATCCACTGGTAGCGGCCGTCGACCAGGCCCTTGACCGAGCGCTCCATCTGCGCCGGGCTGCGGGGCGGCTCGACCGAAATGGTCGGGACCTCGTGCGAGGTCGCGCCGTGGCCGCGCAGTCGCTCGGCCATCTCGCCAGCCTGCTCCTTGGTGCGCGGCACCAGGACCTTCCAGCCGTACAGCGCCCGCGACTCCCACCAGGACAGCTTCGACCGCTGCCCCGCGGCCTGCCCGACCGTCACGACCAGCGGGCCGACCAGCTCGCCCGCGTCGTTCGCGACCGAGGCCAGCGTGGTGTCCAGCGTGCGCTGGGTGTTGATGGTGCCGTTCGCGGTGACCGCGACCGGGGTGGTCGGGGGCAGCCCCTTCTCGGTGAGCTGGCTCGCCGCCTCGGCCAGGTGCGCCGAGGTCGCGTGCAGCACGATCGGGCCGGGAACCGCGGCCAGCGCGCCCCAGTCGACCTCGCCGCGGACGTCCGCCTCGGTGTAGGTGCCGCCGAGCGCGACCCCCGCGTACGCGGGCACCGCGGTGCCCGGCGCGACGCCCGGGATGACGTCGAACACGGCCGAGGTGCGGGCGACGGCCTGGACCTCGGCCACGACGGCCGGGCTGGTCAGCGGGTCGCCGGAGACCAGCCGCAGGGCGAGCCGGCCTGCCTTGGCCTCGGCGGTCAGGTCCTTCGCGACGTCGGACGGTTCGCCGACGGCGGGGCGGACCTCGGCGCCGGGGGCGGCGAAGGCGAGCACGCTGGCGGGCACGTCCGGGTCGGTCACCACGACCTCGGCCTTGGCCAGGAGTTCCTGGGCGCGGACGGTGAGCAGCCCGGCGTCCCCGGGGCCCGAGCCCACGAAGGCGACGCGCCCGGCGGTCTTGCGAGCAGGGGTCATCGTTGGTGTTCTTCTCCTCTTGGGCGGCCGGTGCTCCGGCCGCTGGTGTCGGGCAGGTCGTGCGGGTCGGTGACGGCTGGCGTCACAGCGCGGGGCCGAGCAGCGCCCCGGCTCCCAGGTCAAGCAGTTCGGCGGCCAGTTCCCGGCCGAGCTTCTCCGCCTCGCCGATCCCGGCGATCGCGGACGCCCGCACCATGTCGACGCCGCCGTTCTCGCCTTCGACGGCAGCGGTGCCGCGCAGCGAGATGCGTTCCACCACCGCGCCCTCGTCGTCGAGGTCCTCGACGATCTCGGCGAGCGCGCCCACCGGCGCGCTGCACCCGGCTTCGAGCGCGGCGAGCAGAGCCCGTTCGGCCGTCACCGCGACCCGCGTGCTCTCGTCGTCCACCGCGGACGCGAGCAGGTGCTCGATGTCCACGTCGGCGGCCCGGCACTCCAGCGCCAGCGCCCCCTGCGCGGGGGCGGGCAGCATCTGGATCGGGTCGAGGGTTTCGGTGATCTCGTCCACCCGGCCGACCCTGGCCAGTCCGGCACGCGCGAGCACCACGGCATCCAGCTCGCCGTCGGTCACCTTGCGCATGCGGGTATCGATATTGCCTCGGATCGGCACGATTTCCAAACCGAGACCCAGGGCGCGCAGCTGCGCCATCCGCCGGGCCGCGCCGGTGCCGACCTTCGCGCCCGGCGGAAGCTCGCCGAGGGTGAGGCCGTCGCGCGCGATCAGCGCGTCGCGCGGGTCCTCGCGCGGCGGCACCGCGGCCAGCACGAGGCCGTCCTCGGGCGCGGTGGGCAGGTCCTTGTACGAGTGCACGGCGACGTCGATCTCGTTGCGCAGCAACGCTTCCCGCAGCGCCGAGGTGAACACGCCGACCCCGATCTGCGAGATCGGGGCGCTGGAGAGGTCGCCCGGGGTGGTGACGGTGACGATCTCCACCTCCGCCCCGGTGGCGCGGATGGTGTCGGCGACGATGCCGGTCTGCGCGAGGGCGAGCTTGCTGCCCCGCGTGCCGATGCGAATGACTCTGGTCACTTACCGCTTCTTCTCGGATTCCGGCGCTGTCGGGCTCGCCACGGCCGCAGGAGCCTGCGGGTCGAGGCAGAACAGTTCCCGCAACGCGTTGGCGTAGTCGGTGTCGGCCGTCTCGGCGGCCAGCTGCTTGACCCGCACCGTCGGCGCGTGCAGCAGCTTGTCGACCACCCGGCGAACCGTGCGGCCGACCTCTTCGCGAACCTGGCTGTCGAGTTCCGGCAGCCGGTTGTCCAGGCGGAGCAGCTCCGCGTCCACCACCTCGGCCGCCCGCCTGCGCAGCGCGGTGACCGTGGGCGTGACCTCGGCACTGCGCTGTCCGGCGAGGTACTCGCGCACCTCGTCGAGCACGATGCCGTTGGCTTTGGCGGTCTGCCGCTCGGTGGTCGGGGCTCCGGCGTCGCGCATGCGGCGCTGGATCGTCTCCAGGTCGACCACGGTGACGTCGGCGAGTTCGGCGACCGCGGGGTCGACGTCCTTGGGCAGCCCGAGGTCGCAGACGACCAGCCGGCGCCCGGCGCGCGCGGGCACGTGCCCGGCGAGGAAGACCGCGTCCTGCGCTCCGGTGCACGCCACGACGAGATCGGCCAGTTCGACCGCGTCCGCGAGTTCGGTCAGCGGCACCGAACGAGCCGGGATCCCCTCCGCGACGACCTTCTCGGCCAGCCGGGCGGCGTTGGCTTCGGTGCGGTTGGCCACGGTGATCTCGGCGATCCCGGCCTTGCGCAGCTGGGCGGCGGCGAGCGCGCCCATCGAACCGGCCCCGACGATCAGCGCGTGCTTGCCCGCGATGTCCCCCGCGGCGGCCAGCGCCTCGGACACGACGGACGCGCCGAGCTGGTCGAGCCCGGTCTCGGAGTGCACGCGCTTGCCGACGCGCAGCGTGGTCTGGATCAGCTCGTGCAGCGTGCGGCCGACGGTGCCGGCGTCGCGCGCGGTCGCGTACGAGGACCGGACCTGGCCGAGGATCTGCGTCTCGCCGACCACCATCGAGTCGAGGCCCGAGGCGACGGAGAACAGGTGCTCGACGGCCGCGCCCGCGTAGTGCACGTACAGGCTGTCGTACAGCTCGGCGGGCTCCATCCCGGCCTTGCGGGAGAGCACCTCCGAGACGTCGTTGACGCCGCCGTGGAACGTCTCGACCACGGCGTAGACCTCGATGCGGTTGCACGTCGAGACGAGCATGACCTCGCTGATGTGCTCCGCCTGCTGCAGGTCGTGCAGGACCTTGGTCAGCTCGTCCGCGGGGATCGCCGCGCGCTCGAGCGTGCCGAGATCCGCACTGCGATGGGAGAGCCCGACCGCCAACACGCTCATTCAGCGCACCACCATTCCGAGACCGCCGTCCGTACCGGCGCCGTTTCGTCCGCTCCCATTGTCGGCGGGCCCGCCGGCGCCGGGTAACCCGGTATTCCCCCGGTTTTCCCCGGCGGATGCCGCGCTGTCGGCGCGCCGAGCCACGTGGAACGAGAGGATCTGCAGCTCGACGGCCAGGTCGACCTTGCGGACCTCGACGTGTGCCGGCACCTGGAGCACTACCGGCGCGAAGTTGAGGATGCACTGGACGCCGCCTGCTACCAGCCTGTCGCACACCGACTGCGCGGCGGTAGGAGGTGTGGCGATGATCCCCACGGAAATCTCCCTTTCGGAGCAAACGCGAGGAATGTCGTCCATGTGGGAGACCGGGAGACCCCCTACGGGGACGCCGATCAGATCGGGGTCGAGGTCGAAGAGCGCTTCGACCGGGAAGCCGCGGCCGGGGAAGCCGCCGTAGTTGGCGAGCGCGTGGCCGAGGTTGCCGATCCCGACCACGGCGACCCGGTGCTGCCGGGTGAGGCCGAGGATCCGCTCGATCTGGCTGACGAGCACCTGCACCTCGTAGCCGACGCCGCGGGTGCCGTAAGAACCCAGGTAGGAGAGGTCTTTGCGGAGCTTGGCGGAGTTCACGCCCGCCGCGGCGGAGAGTTCCTCGCTGGAGACGGTGGTCGCGCCCTGTTCGGCCAATCCGGAGAGGATCCGCAGGTAGACGGCCAGCCGGGCGACGGCGGCCTCCGGAATCTGCTTCGCGCGGACCGCGGCGTCCTCCGCATCGGAGACGGCGGGCATCTCGGCGGTAGGCGCGTTGTCGGCGTCCGGGGCGGGGCGGGAGGTGCGGGCGGCGCGGCGGGTGCGGGGTTTGGCGTCGCTCTCCGCTTCGACCTGGGTTTCAGCCTGGGCTTCGGCGGCGGCCCGGGTGCTCGCCCGGCTGGCTCGGCCGTTGCCCGCGGCGTGCTCACCGGCGGCCTGGTCCTGCCCAGCCGCTCGGCTGCCGCGGCCGGACGCTGCCCGGCCATTGCCTTCGGAATGCTCGCCAGCGACCTGGTCCTGCCGAGCCCCTCGGCTGCCACGGCCATTGCCCTCGGCGTGCTCGCCAGCGCCTGCTCGGTTAGCGCGGCCGTTGCTGGACGCGGCCCGGCCGTTCCCGGAGACGCGCCCGTTGCCCGCGGCGTGCTCGCCACCGCCAGCGACCTGGTCGTCCCCGTTCTCCGCACCTGTCGCCGAATTTCCGTTGCGCGCCAAGCCGTTCTCGCTCACTGTGGCTCGACGGCGGCTGCCCGCGGCGTGCCGTCCACCGGACCGGCGCGCGGTCGGCGGAGCGGATTCGGCGGCGTCGGATTCGTCGCGGGGAGGCGTGGCCGGCGGTTCGGCACCGCTGCGCCCGCCCCGCTGTGTCACCACGCTGACTTCTCCTCAATCCGGCTTCGTGCCCGCGCTGTCCCCCACCTGCCTTGACCGGCAGTGGAAAACCAACCCTTGACCCCACGGCTTCCGTCCGGTTCGATGCCGGTCCTCGCGGGGACGGGTTCCTACGGTAGTCCACTTGTGAACGCATGCACAAAGTCACTGGTCATCCGCATGACCAGAAGCACAACGGAGCCTGCGGTCCGCCTGTAAGCGCACTTCCGATGACGATCTTCAGTTGCCTCGCCATCGGCCCGTCCAAACGGCCAGCGGCACCAACCAGCTGCGAGGCAGACTCAGCAGCCGCAAGCTGCGGCACGCCCGCACCCGCGTTAAGACGCAACCCCTTCGGGTAGCGGCTAAGTTATCCAGTCGTTGCCGGGATAACAGCCACCAACCATCACCTTGTTCGGGAGCAACTCGTGAGTCAGTGGCTGCTAGGCATCCCTTCCGTAGTTTTGATCGGCGGTTACGCGTACTGGTACTTCCGCAACTACCGCAAACGCCGCGACCAGTACGCCGCCGCGGCGGCCGAGCGTGGTTGGGCCTACCAAGAGCGGGACCGCGACCTTCTCGGCCGTTGTCACGGGTACCCGTTCAACGATGGGCGGCGTCCTCGGGCTTGGCACGTCGTCACCGGAACGAACGGCGATCGCGAATTCACGTCGTTCGAGTACAGCGCCGTCTTTGGCCATGACGACGCTGAGTCAAGCGATCGCGCCGAGCGGCAGTTCACCCAGGTCTTCGCCCTCCAGTTACCTGGGGCGGCACCAGACCTGACCGTCCGGCCGCGCGGCATGCTCGGGCAGTTGGCCCATGGCCTCAAGACCAGCTCCAGCGGCGGTTCGGACTTCGATCGGAGTTGGGCGGTCGAGGGGGTGCCTGCCGACCTCGCCCCGCAGGTCCGGAGCTGGGTCACCACACACCGCCAGCCGTTCCGGCTTGTCGCGGGCCAGTTGTGGACGTGGGCAGACGGTCGCATGGACCTCGCTCGCATCGAACCGGCTCTCAATGACCTGCACCAGCTCGCCGACGCGCTCAGCCGCCAACTGCCTCCGCCCGCATCAGCTAGCGGCGGGCACCACGCCTGAGGCTGTCCCGGCTCTTCGCAGGTCTGGGTTCACACCGCGGTGAACGGCACCTTGTGCCATCCAGTCGCACCGTCCGGCACCGGGTCCGCAGGATGGTCGGTCTGCGTGTACCCGGACTGGTCCGTCGCCCGCACCGTCACCGTGTGGCTGCCCGGCGGCACCGGCACCTCGGCCCACCACATCCGCCACGTGTCCTTGTTGACCTCGGCCGAAAGCGTCGCCGGGACCCACGCGCCCTGGTCCACGCGCACTTCGACCTTCGCGATCCCGACGTGCTGCGCCCACGCCGTCCCCGCGACGCGGACCTTGCCCGCGCGCACCGACGTGCCGTCGCCCGGTGCGTCGATTCGCGATTCGGTCTTGATCGGGGCCTGTTCCGCCCAGCCGCGCTGCAGCCAGTACGCCTGCCGCGCGTCCCAGGTCGTGAACTCCAGGTCAGTGACCCATTTGGTC
The DNA here is from genome assembly GCF_017312175.1 of Amycolatopsis sp. A1MSW2902. Taxonomy (NCBI): domain Bacteria; kingdom Bacillati; phylum Actinomycetota; class Actinomycetes; order Pseudonocardiales; family Pseudonocardiaceae; genus Amycolatopsis; species Amycolatopsis sp. A1MSW2902. The sequence goes on along the minus strand of NZ_QJPO01000001.1, from coordinate 6,744,888 downwards.
GCCGAGACGTAGCCGTACAGCCCGGGGATCACGATCCGCGCCGGGAAGCCGTGCTCGACCGGCAGCGGCTCGCCGTTCATGCCGATCGCGAGCATCGCGCCGCGCGCCGGGTCGAGCGCGACGTTGGCCGGGGTGCCGCAGGTGAAGCCGTCGACGCTGGTCGCGTACATCTGCTGCGCGCCCGCCTGCACGCCCGCCGCGTCCAGCAGGTCGACCAGGTCGACGCCGATGAAGTTCGCGGTGGAGATCAGGTCGCCGCCGACCTCGTTGGAGACGCAGGTGAGCGTCACCGTCCGCTCGATCAGCGGCCGGTTCCGGATGTCCGCGTAGGAAAAGCTCACCTCGCGGTCGACCATGCCGTGGATCTTGAGAGTCCAGTCCTCGGCCCGCACCTGCGGCACGACGAACGCGGTGTCGATCCGGTAGAAACTGCCGTTCGGCGTGATGAACGGCGGCGAGCCGAGCTTGTGGAAATCCGCGTCCGGCGGCAGCGGCGGGGCCTTCTTCGCGGCGACCAGCGGACCGATCGACGCGCGCGAACCGGTCGCGCTGCTGGTGGTGGACACGACCTCGCCGACGATCGCCGCCACCCCGGCGCCGGCCGCGATTCCCGCGCCGCGCTGAAGGACCTGGCGACGGCTGAGCCCTTGCTGCGGCTCGGTTTCCGCAGGCAGCGCGCGTTTGTGCAGCCAGCTGAACACCAGCAGCGAAGCGCCCAGTGCCAGCACCGGAGACAGCAACGCGAGCTGTCCGACGTCCGTGCGCTCGAACACCGCGAAGATCCCGAACGCGCCGACCACGACCACCAGCAGCTGGCCGGGCAGCGCACGGCGGCGCGAAAGCTGTCCGGCGAGCACCGCGAACGCCAGCAGCACCACAGCCAGGCCGATCTTGAGCACGGTCTTGTCGGCGGTCCCGATCGTCTGCTCCGCCCACACCACGACGGCGTGCGGGCTGTGCGCGATGACGAAGTCCGCGACCGCGACGAACGGCGACGCGTTGTACCCGACAAATCCGGCAATCAGATGCCCCACGCCCAGCGCGACGGCCAGCGAGACCAGCCCGATGAAGGTCGCGATGCCCAGCGACAGGCGCGGCCGCACGGTCGGCGGGGCTTCTTTCAACGCACTCACCCCACCATCTTCGGCGGGTCCGGGCGAGTCCGGCCCGTTCAAAGCGCTTACGGGTTGCTTACCGCAGTGCCGCGCGCAGCCGTTCTTCCTCGACGCGCCAGTACCCGTGCTCGACCCCGTCGATCAGGATCACCGGCACCTGGTCGCCGTATTCGGCCCGCCATTCCGGGTCGCTGTCGACGTCCGCGGTCTCCCACGGCACGCCCAGCTCGCCGCAGATCCGCGCGACGTCCGCCTCGGCCACGTCGCACAGGTGGCATCCTTCGCGACTCATCACGGTCACTTTGTGCACAGGATCAGCGTAGCTTCAGCCGGCGCAGCTTCCCGGTCGCCGAATGCGGCAGCGTCTCGGCGAACTCGACGGTGTGCGGCACCTTGTACCCGGCGAGATGCGCGGTGCACTGGTCCACCACCTGCTGCTCCGACAGTGCCGCGCCCTCGGCAGGCACCACGACCGCCTTCACCGCTTCGCCGCTGCGCTCGTCGACCACGCCCACGACGGCCGCCTCAGCCACCCCGGGCAGCTGCGAGATCACTTCCTCGACCTCGTGCGGGAAGACGTTGAAGCCGTTGACGATGATCAAGTCGTTGGCCCGGTCGACCAGGTGCAGATCGCCGTCGGAGTCGAGGTAGCCGACGTCGCCGGTCCGGAACCAGCCCTCGGCGTCCGGACCGTGCGCGCCGTCCGGCCAGTACCCGGAGAAGAGGTTGGCACCGCGCACCGACACCAGCCCGGTGCTGCCGCCTGCCTCGAACACGTCGTCCGGCTCCTCCGGGTCGAGCGGCAACTCGTCCGCGGACCCGTCCGACTCCACCAGCCGCAGCTCGATGCCGGGCAGCGGACGTCCGACCGATCCGGGCTTCGGATAGCCGGTGACCAGCGTCGACGTCACCACCGGCGCGCATTCGGTGAGCCCGTAGCCCTCGTACACGTCGACCCCCGCGGCTTCGCGGATCGCCGCGAGCACCTTGGGGTGCAACGGCGCGGCACCGGACGTCAGCCGTTTCACGGTCGCCAGCCCGTGCGCCAGTTCTTCGGGGTCGAGCGCGGCGAATTCGTTGTACATCGCGGGCACGCCGGTGATCGCCGTGACGCCATGCTCGGCGCAGTCCTGGAGCGTCCGCCGGGCTTCGAAGCGTTCGGACAGCACCAACGTCGCGCCGACCGCCGTGGCCATGAGCAGGCCCGGGCCGAGACCGTAGACATGGAAGAGCGGGATCGACACCAGCACCCGGTCGTCGTGCTCGGTCACTCCGTCCACTTGGGACAGCTGATCGAGGTTCGCCAGCAGCGCGCGGTGCGACAGCAGCACTCCGCGCGGCGGACCGGTCGTGCCGGACGTGTACGAGATGACCGCGATGTCCTCGCCGGAACGGCCGAGGTCGACCGCGTCGCCCGGCTCGTCGCTGCGCGGCGGCAGTCCGGCGATGCCGTCGGGCAGCTCGGCGTCGTCGCGCTGCACCACGCGTTTCGCGCCGCAGTGCTCGAGCAGCCGTTCCAGTTCGGGTGCGGGGGCCTGCGGAGAGAGCGGGACGGCGATTGCGCCCGCGCGCAGCACCGCGAACAGGGCGACCGCGAAGTCAGCCGACGTCGGGAGCCGCAGCACCACCGGGTCGCCCGGCGCGACGCCGGAGGACACCAGCCGGCGTGCTTGCGCGTGCGCCGCGTCGTCGAGCTCTCGCCAGGTCAGCGTGGCACCCGTGCCCGTCTCGGTGATCGCTGTGCGATCCGGCCAGCGGCTGGCCGCATCGGCGAGCAGGCCGGCGACGCCGTGGGCGGTGCTGATCCGGTCCACCCCCACCCCTCTCGTTCCGTTGCGGATTCGTCATCTTGTCACCCGTAATGGGGATGCTGCGCGATCGTCGCACCTCTGCCTGACCGGGACACTACCTACTTCGCGGTAACAACACGTATGCTGCACTGCGTCGCCGGGTGGCGTTGATCACTACCGGGTGACCCGAGCAAGGGAGTCGTCGTGCCGAAGCCGCCGGTCCACGAGGGTGTGGAACACGCGCCGAGGCACGCCCGCACGCCCTCGGGTACGCGCCCGGCCGCACCAGGGACCGCCGGAGGTGCCGCCCGATGAGCCGTCCGATCACCCTGTCCGCCGCACCGCACCGCGGTCCGGTCTCGATGTTCGCCGACCGCGTGTTCGGCTCGCCCGCGGCCGCCGTGCCGCTGCCCAAGGCCGACGCCGAACCGGATCCCGCCGAGGTCGCGAAGGCCGAGGCGTGGGAACTGGTGCGGGCCGCGCAGGCGGGCGAGTCCTCCGCGTTCGGCCAGCTGTACGACCGGTACGTCGACGTCGTCTACCGCTACGCGCTCTTCCGCCTCGGCGACCGCGACCTGGCCGAGGACGTCACCAGCGAGACCTTCCTGCGCGCGCTGCGCCGGATCACGTCGGTCAGCTACCAGGGCCGCGACGTCGGCGCGTGGTTCGTCACCATCGCCCGCAACCTGATCCTCGACCACGTGAAGTCCAGCCGGTTCCGGCTCGAGGTCGTCACCGACGAGGTCGCCGAACCGGGCGGCGTGCCCGGCGGACCGGTCGGCCCGGTCGCCCAGGCCGGGCCCGAACAGCAGGCGATCGCGGGCGCGACCAGGGCCGAACTGCTGCGCTGCGTCGCCGAACTGGGCGAGGACCAGCGCGAATGCATCGTGCTGCGGTTCCTCCAGGGGCTGTCGGTCGCGGAGACCGCGCAGATCATGGACCGCAACGAGGGCGCGGTGAAGGCACTGCAGCACCGGGCGGTCCGGCGGCTCGCGCAGCTGCTGCCCACCGGCTTGCGTTGATCGTTCAACGAACAGCCGTAACTTTTTCGGCTTCTTAATCGTTTCTCACCCAGACCGGCGGTCAGGGCCGGGCGTTGGGTGGAGACGGAGCAGCACCGTGGGCGTGCCCGGGTGGTTTTCGCGTGGTCGGACCGAGAGCGAACGGTTCGACGACGCGATCGATGCTTCCCCCGGACAGCGGCCGGAAGAATTCGCCGAAGAGCTGGCACTGGTCGGCGCCCTGCGCGAACTGGGCCAAGCCGGAGCCCCCGATCCCGCCACCCGAGCCCGGATCCGCGCCGAGATCGAAGGCCGCATCGGCGAACCGCTCCCCCGCCGCCGGTGGCGGCCGCGAATGGCCGACCTCGCCGCCGCGGGCATCGCGCTGATCCTCGGCCTTGGCGGGCTCACGCTGCTGCTTTCGCGAGATGCCTTGCCCGGAGACGCGCTGTACAGCGTGAAGCGCGCCGGCGAGGTCACGTCGCTCGGCCTGACGTTCGGCGACGAAGCCAAGGCCGAGAAACACCTGAAGTTCGCCGCGAACCGCGTCACCGAACTGGGCCGGATGAGCGACGCCAGCCCGTCGGCGTACCAAACCGCGCTGCACGATTTCAGCAGCGACGTCCGCGCGGGCGTGTCCGAACTCACCGAACTGGCGACGACGAGCGGCAACCGCACGCGGCTGACGTCACTGGAATCGTGGGCGCAGAGCCAGTCGCGGCAACTGGAGTCGGAGCAGGCCGACGTCCCGGCGTCCGCCCTCGCGGATCTCCAGCAGGCACGCCTCCTGCTCGACCGGGTACAGCAGCGGACTTCCGCGCTGGGCTCGCGGCTGAGCTGCTACCAGATCACCACCGGCACCACGGACGAACTCGGCCTCCTCCCGGCGCGCGGCGCGTGCACCCAGCAACCGCTGTCACCCGGCGGCTCCACGCCGACCAGCCCGCCGCCTGCTGCGGGGACGAGCGTCCCGCCAACGGACTCCCCGCTACCGGTGCGCTCGGTCTCGTCACCGACGCTGAGCGCCTCGAGCACGCCGACGCCGACGCCGACCTCGCCCCAGATCCCGCACCCGCCGGTCCCGCCGAGCGTCCCGCCGCCGATCACCGCCCCGACCACACCCCGGATCCCAACCCGGCCCGCACCCCCGCCAGTCGTCTCGATCCCGCCGCTGCTGCCCGGACTCCCGCCGATCGTCATCGGCTGACGCCAAGGTCCGTGAAGGGCTCATTGAGGGAATCAGATTCCCTCAATGAGCCCTTCACGGACAGTCGGCCGCGACGTGCGTCACCCCGGAACGCAACCCCTAGCGGAGGCGCGGGCCACATCTCCAACGGGTGAGTCGCACGGTCGCTACCCTGTGCTGCAGGACCCGGTCGGCGTCGTCCGCCGGGACGTGCCCGAACCTGGAGGCGGTGTGCGTGTCAGCTTGGCGTGGCAAGGATAAGAGTCAGGAACTGGAGCGGCTCGCCACGCTCGCCGGAGAAGCGTCGGCGGAGGCCGCGTCCTCCTCGGCGCAGCTGGCGACGACGGTTCCGCCCGCGCCGCCGGACCTCACCGCGGGCGCCTTCTTCGACGTGGACAACACGATGATGATGGGCGCGTCGATCTTCTACTTCGCCCGCGGGCTCGCCGCGCGCAAGTTCTTCACCTCGGCCGACCTCGCCGGTTTCGTGTGGGACCAGGTCAAGTTCCGCATCGGCGGGCGCGAGAACAAGGCCGACATCAAGACCCACCGCGAGCGCGCGCTGTCCTTTGTGGCCGGTCGCACGGTCGAGGAGCTCACCACGATGAGCGAGGAGATCTACGACGAGCTGATGGCGGACAAGATCTGGTCCGGCACCCGCGCGCTCGCGCAGATGCACCTCGACGCGGGCCAGCGCGTGTGGCTCGTCACGGCGACCCCGATCGAACTCGCCGCGATCATCTCCCGCCGCCTCGGCCTCACCGGCGCGCTCGGCACGGTCGCGGAAACCAAGGACGGCGTCTACACCGGACGGTTGGTCGGCGACATGCTGCACGGCCGCGCGAAGGCCCACGCGGTCCGCGCGCTCGCGTCGCGGGAGGGCCTGAACCTCAAGCGCTGCACGGCTTATTCGGATTCGCAGAACGACGTGCCGATGCTGTCGGTCGTCGGCACCGCGGTCGCGGTCAACCCGGACAGCGGCCTGCGTGACGTCGCCCGCGCCCGCGGCTGGGAGATCCGCGACTTCCGCACCGGCCGCAAAGCCGCCCGCATCGGCGTCCCGTCGGTGCTCGGCGCGGGCGCGGTCGCGGGGGCGGTCGCCGCGGGGATGGCGTACCGCCGCCGCTGAAACCGGATCAGTCCAGCACCGCGGTCGCCTCGACCTCGACCAGCAGGTCCGGTTCGGCCAGGAACGCCACGCCGATCCCGGTCAACGGGGCCTGAATGCTGACGCCCAGCTTCTTCTCCGCCCGCTGCACGCCCTCGACGAACTCGCCCATCTTCTCCGGCGACCACTCGACGAAATACACGGTCAGCCGCGCGACATCCGCGAACGTGGCGCCCACCTCGGCCAGCGCCGCGGCCACGTTCAGGTAAGCCTGCTCGACCTGCGCGGCCAGGTCCCCTTCCCCGACGTGCCCGCCGTCCGCGGTTCGCGCGACCTGCCCGGCGAGGTACACCGTCCGCGAGCCGGTCGCGACGGACACCTGCTGGTAGAGGCCGACCTGCGGCAGCGAAGCGGGATTGACCAGGGTGACGGCCATGTTTCCTCCTGAAGATCCTCGGTCTCCAAAACATAGCATTGCAATGCTATAGAATGCCGCCATGACGAGGGCGAAAGATCCGGCAGTGCGCACCTTGCTGCTCGAACGGGCAGCGCAGATGCTCCGCACCCGCGAACCGATCACCCTGCGCTCGCTCGTGACCGGCACCGGAGTGTCGACGATGGCCGTCTACACGCACTTCGACAGCATGGACGGGCTGTGGAAAGCCTTGCGGCAGGAGGGTTTTACCCGGCTGGCGCACCGGATGGCCGAGGTCCGCCAGTCCGCCGATCCGGTACGCGACCACGCCGCGCTGATCTCCGCGTACCTCGGCAACGCGCTGGCCCACCCGGACCTGTACCGCGTGATGTTCGACGCCAACTTCGACCTGGAAGACGCCCAAGCCGCCGACGACACCCTCGAGTACCTCGTGCAAGCCGCCGCCCGCGGCCGCGACACGGGCCGGTACCGCGAAGGCCTCGACGCCCTCGAACTCGCCACGCAAAGCTGGGCCATCGCGCACGGTCTGGTCTCGCTGGTCGCGAACGGTCCCCTGCCGCGCGGCACGCTCGAGCACGGCGCGGCCTTGCTGACCGCGCTGTTCGTCAGCGTCGGCGACGAACCGCGGCGCTGCGAACGCTCAGTGCGGCGGGGCTGGCGCCTGCCCGGCTGAAGCTCAACCCCGGAAAACGCTGCGGCGCTGGGAAAGCCTGCGGTACAGCGAGTGCTGGATCGACTCGCGGACCTGGTCGGTGAGCGTGAACACCAGCATCGGATCGTCGACCGCTTCCGGGCCGTACTCGTCGGTGCGGATCGCTTCGCCGAACTCGATGGTCCACTTCGTCGGCAGCGGCACCGCGCCGAGCGGGCCCAGCAGCGGGAAGAACGGCGTGACCGGGAAGTACGGCAGTCCGAGCAGCCGGGCCAGCACCTTGAGCTCGCCGATCTTCGGATACGTCTCCTCGGCCCCGACCACCGACACCGGAATGATCGGCACGCCCGCGCGCATCGCCGCGGACACGAACCCGCCGCGGCCGAAGCGCTGCAGCTTGTACCGCGCGGAGAACGGCTTCCCGACGCCCTTGAAGCCTTCCGGCCACACGCCGACCAGTTCGCCGTTGGTCAGCAGGCGTTCGGCGTCGGCGTTGCAGGCGAGCGTCTGCCCGGACTTGCGGGCGAACGACCCGACCAGCGGCAGCTTGAACACCAGGTCCGCGCCGAGGCCGCGCAGATGCCGTCCGCCGGTCTCGTCGTGGACCGCGACCGCGGTCATCAGCGCGTCGAGCGGCAAGGTGCCGGAGTGGTTGGACACGAGCAGCGCGCCGCCCGCCTTCGGCAGGTTCTCGACGCCGAACGTGTCGACCCGGAACCACTTCTCGTACAGCGCGCGCAGCGGCGGCAGCACGAGCGTCTCGGTGAGCTCGGCGTCGAAGCCGAACTCGTCCACCTCGTAGTCGCCGGTGAGCCGGTGGCGCAGGAAGGTGAGCGCGCCGCGCACCGATTCCGACAGCGGATCGACCGCGGGCTCGCGCACCGGACCGGACGGCTGCGCCGGGAACTCCACGACCGGCGCGTCCACCCGCTCCTCGACCGGAGCCGGGGCCTCGGCCGGCTTCTCCCGGCCGGGTCCATGCAGCGGAATGACCTGTGCCTCAGCACTGTTCACGGGATTCGCCTCGCTTCCGGCCCTCGTCGCGTGGTTCATCGGCGCGCCTGCCCGGTGGCGGCGGCCTCGAGCACCTTGCCCGCCAGCCCGGCCAGCGCGCCGCCGTCGAGCACCGGACGCAGGCCGCGGCCGGCCACGTAGTCGTCGAACGCCTCGCGGGTGGTCCAGCGGGGCGTGTACCCGAATTCCTTCTTGAGCTTCGTGATGTCGACCGCGCGGCCGAAGTTCAGCAGCCGCACCTGGTCGGCGGAGAAATCGACCAGCCGGGCGCCGCGCAGCAGCTTCCCGACCGACGGCACCACGCCGCGCGGCATCGGCAGCCCGACGCGGCCCGCCCGGCGGATCGCCTGCGACAGGGTCAGCACGCCCTCGGACGCGACGTTGAACACGCCCGGCCGGTCTTCCAGCGTCGCCATTTCGAGCACTGACAGCGCGTCTGACCCGTGCAGCAGCTGCAGCCGGGAGTCGTAGCCGAAGACGGTCGGCACGACCGGCAGCGAGAAGTACCGGGCCAGCACGGTGTCGACCTCGGGGCCGATGATGTTCGCGAACCGCAGGAGCGTGACGGTCAGGTCCGGGCGGCGGCGGGCGAGCCCGCGCACGTAGCCCTCCATCTCGACCGCGTCCTTCGCGTAGCCGCTGGTCGACGGCGGGATCAGCTCCGAATCCTCGGTGAACACCGCCTGCGAACGCGCGCCCGCGCCGTAGACCGCGGCACTCGACTTCACCACGAGCTTGCGCACCTTCGGCGCGCGCTGGCACGCGGCGAGCAGCCGCATGGTGCCGATGACGTTGACTTCCTTGACCGCGGCGCGCCGGCTCGGCCCGGCCGGATGCGCGGTGCACGAGGTGTGCACGACGGTGTCCACCTCGGCGCTGCTGATCACCTTCGCGATGAGCGGATTGCGGATGTCCGCGCGGACGAACTCGGCGCGGCCCATCCGCTGCTGGACGTCCTTGGACGGCGGGGCGGTGTCGACGCCGATCACCCGCTCGAGATCCGGATGCGCGCCGAGCCTGGCGAGCAGCTTCCCGCCAAGGTCGCCGGCGACTCCGGTGACGAGCACGATGTTCGAGGCCATGGAACTCCCTGATCGGCAGCAGCGTGCAAGACGGAGTGATCACTCGGGGTGCGCGAACCTGCACTCGCTGGAAGCATCGCGCTGATGCACCTGCCATGTTACCGGCCCCGGACACCCTGCTGACCAGGTCTTACCTGGTATTTACGAGGGACGTCCGGATTGCGATACGCGCCTCACTCGATCGGGCGCAGGAAGGTCCGAACATGAGTGTGGCCCGTCCAGAGACTGGACGGGCCACGAAACTCTAGCCGCGCGGACGGCTCACTTGCCGGCCTTGCGCCGCTGCACGCGCGTACGGCGCAGCAGCTTGCGGTGCTTCTTCTTCGACATGCGCTTGCGGCGCTTCTTGATCACGGAACCCATGGGCGCTCCTCTTGGTCGTCGGTCACGCTGCCCGGCGCAGCGTCCAACGGGTGGAGCGCACAGGCACGAGCGGTTTACCAGGTTACTAGCGTCCCGGCGCGGGCTGGTCGGCGGGCATGGTCTGACGCATGCCCGCCGTCGGATCAGCCCACGTCGAAGTAAGCACCCTGCAGATACTCGTGCACCGCTTTTTCCGGCACCCGGAAGGACTTCCCGACTCTGACCGCGGGAAGTTCGCCCGAATGCACCAGGCGGTACACGGTCATCTTCGAGACCCGCATCAGCGTGGCCACTTCGGCGACTGTCAAAAACTGGACCTGCCCTACCGCGGGCAAATCCTCCCTCTTGTTCGGCGACATGTTTACCGCGTCCTTCGACACGTGTCGCGCCACGAGGCTTCCCCACCTGTGGTATCGACACGCACGTGCTCTTCCGAGGGTAGCGGGACAGGTGGGACTCGTGCGACGCCTGTCACCAGGATGGGCCCTCACCTGGGGCTTCGCGTAGCCCGGACGGCGCAGCAGTATCCGATTTGCCGGATTCGGCCCGGTGCGGCGCTACGACATCGGCACCGCTGAACGGAGCAGCGGACCCGCCGACGCCCTCCTCCGTGCTCTGGCTCAAAGCGCCCCAATGCGGCGTTGGGTGCATGCGACGCACCGAACGCCACATTGGGTGCGTCAGGTGCACCCAATGAGGTTTCTCAGCAGCGCGGCACGCGGTGGGTTCGTGGCAGCGATGCTGGTCAGGGTGCTGCGGGCGTCGACCGGTTAGGCGCGCCGGGCGGCTCCTCTCCCGCCGAGGTCCGTGAAGGGCTCCTTGAGGGAATCTGATTCCCTCAAGGAGCCCTTCACGACCCTCGCCTCCCGCGCACCCACCCGCCGCCAGCGGGACGCAGCCATCCGCGAGCGCGGCGCGTGACGCTGCCCTCGGCCGAGGAGCGCGGTCGGGCTGGTGCGGAGGTCGTGAGGGGAACCCTGACGGAATCTGCTTGGGTTCTAGTGGTGGTTGCAACGCCTGAGTTGTGCAGGGGTTGCAGTGGTCGTGGTCGGGCGTGGTCGGGCTCCGCGGGGCCGGGTGAGGCTGGCGGCGGAACGCCGCCGCTATTTTGATCTTGTGGCGGAGGGCGTGGGCACGGTCGAGGCGTGCCGCAGGGTCGGGGTCGACCGCAGGACCGGGCACTATTGGCGGCACGGGCGACCGAGCCGGGCGGGCGCGACCGCGCGCCCGGCCGCGCGGCCCGGGCCGGACTCGGGCCGGTTCCTGAGCGCGGGCGAGCGGATCGCGATCGCGGACGGGCTGGCGGCGGGCCGCTCGCGGCGGGCGATCGCGGCCGAGCTGGGCCGCAGCCCGTCCACGATCAGCCGGGAGATCGCCCGCAACGCCCGCCCCTGCGGCGACTACCGGCCCCACGCCGCCCACGACCTCGCCCGGGCACGGCGCCCGCGACCGAAAACAGGCAAGATCGCGGCCTGCCCCGAACTGCGGGACCGGGTGCAGGCGATGCTGACCGACAAATTCAGCCCGGAGCAGATCGCCGCCCGGCTGCGCCGCGACCACCCCGACCGGCCGGAGCTGCACGTGACCCACGAAACGATCTACCAGGCCCTCTACGTCCAAGGCCGCGGCGAACTGCGCCGCGAGCTGGCCCGCGCCCTGCGCACCGGCCGCACCATGCGCAAACCCCGCGCCAGCGGCGAACAACGCCGGCCCCGCTTCGCCGAACCCATGGTCATGATCAGCGACCGGCCCGCCGAAGCCGCCGACCGCGCCGTCCCCGGCCACTGGGAAGGCGACCTGATCATCGGCAAGGACAACGCTTCCGCCATCGCCACCCTCGTCGACCGCTCCACCCGCTACACCCTGCTCGTCGCGCTGCCCGACGGCCGCGGCGCCGACGCCGTCCGCGACGCCCTCGCCGACACCGCCGCGACCCTGCCCGCACACCTGCGACGATCCCTGACCTGGGACCAGGGCAGCGAAATGGGCCGCCACCACGAATTCACCGTCGCCACCGGCATCCCCGTCTACTTCTGCGACCCCCACAGCCCCTGGCAACGCGGCAGCAACGAAAACACCAACGGCCTGCTGCGCCAGTACTTCCCCAAAAGCACCGACCTCTCAGTCCACACCCCCGAACACCTCGCCGCCGTCGCCGCACAACTCAACCGCCGACCCCGCAAAACACTCAACTGGGACACCCCAGCCGAACGCCTCGCTACACTCCTCGCCGAAACCAGTTGAACCACCCGCGTTGCAACAACCCCTCGAATCCACCCTGGTTCCGTGAGGGTTCCCCTCATTCGCTTCAGGGAGTGGGAGCGCAGGCGGTGTGGCCGACGGTGACCGATCCCGAGGCGCCCGAGGCGGGGGCGAAGTCGATGCGCAGCATGGTCAGGGTCATGCTTCCGTCGCCGGGCAGCGTTTGGATGTTGAAGACTGCGTTCGCCAGCAGCGTGCCATCCGATTTCGTCAGCGGCTTCGTGTAGTTCGCGGGGAGCGGCGAGGGCAGGCCGCTGATTCCGGTCAGGCCGCTCAGGGTCCAGTTCGCGTTTGTGCCGCTTTGGGTGGCCTTGCAGGTCACCGTGTACGACGAGATGCGGATTCGTTTGCCGCCGGAGCTCACCAGGGCGGACAGTTCGAAGTTGTTTCCGGTCGCCGTCGACGTGGTGGTGGTGACGTCGTTCGCCGGGTCGGTGACCTCGGTGGTGCAGGAGGACGTGCCGCCGCCGAAGCGGACGCCTGGTTGCGACACCGCTGCTGCGGAGGCGCTTGTCGGGCCTTCTACGGCGCACGGGGCTTGCGTCGGGATGGAGATGGTGGTTCCGGATTTCGTGAAGTTCGCGTTGCCGATGTCGGCGATTCCGGCCGGGCTGTCCGCGACGGCGGTGCCGGCGGTGGCGAGCAAGCCGGCGGTGGCCAGGGCTGCTCCGGCCAGTGCGGTGCGCTTGATGATCATGTCGGGTCTCCTCGGCTGTGTTGCTCCCTCTCCCGACTATCCGCAGGTCCGAATCGCCCGTTGCGTCCTCGGGCGGCGATCACCCGTCCGGGATCGCGGATCAACCCGTTCGTGGCGTGGCGGGCATCAGGGGCGGCAGTGTCGCGTTCGTCACCGTTTCCGCAGGACAGCGGGTAAAGGCAGGCCGCGGGGCAACCACTACCCTGAAGGGGGTAACCGACTGGCGAAGAGCGCCATGAGAGAGCGGAGCCGACGTGTCTGTGTCTTCACCACCTCCGGGGGCGGCCCGGGATGGCGCTGTAGAGGACCTGCGCGCGACCGTCGGGCTGCAGATCCAGGACGAGCCGTTGCTGCGCGCCATCGCGGGCGGGCTGGCGGACGTCGAGACGATGCTGCGGGACGTCGTGAAGAGTGACGTCCCCGCTGTGCACGACGCGGCGTTGCACCTGGTCGAGGCGGGGGGCAAACGTTTTCGTCCGCTGTTCACGCTGCTGTCGGCGCAGTTCGGGCCGAAGCAGGGCGAGCAGGTGCTGATCGCTGCTGCCGCGGTCGAGTTGGTGCACCTCGCGACGCTGTATCACGACGACGTCATGGACGAGGCGACCATGCGGCGCGGCGCGGAGAGCGTCAACTCGCGCTGGGACAACACGGTCGCGATCCTCACCGGTGACTACCTCTTCGCGCACGCCTCCCGGCTCGTCGCCGACCTCGGGACGGACGCCGCGCGGATCATCGCCGAGACGTTCGGCGAGCTGGTCAGCGGGCAGATGCGGGAGACGGTCGGTCCTGGCCCTGGCGACGATCCGGTCGAGCACTACCTCACCGTCATCGCGCAGAAGACCGGGTCGCTGATCGCGACGTCCGGGCGCTTCGGCGGCATGATGTCCGGCGCGGCCGAGGAGCACATCCAGGCGCTGCGCCGCTTCGGCGACATCATCGGCGCGGCCTTCCAGATCTCCGACGACGTCATCGACATCGCGTCGCCCTCGGTCGAGCTGGGCAAGGCGCAAGGCACTGACCTGCGGGAAGGCGTTCGCACGCTGCCGATGCTGTACGCGCTGGCCGATCCGGGCACCGACCCGCGGCTCGTCGAGCTGCTCGCCGGCCCCATCACCGACGACGACCTGGTGGCCGAGGCGCTCGAGCTGCTGCGCCGTTCCAGTGGCCTCGAACGCGCGCGTGAAACCCTTTCCGACTACGCTTCCCGAGCACGTGCCGAGCTCGCCTCGCTGCCCGCTTCCCCTGCGCGCGACGCTTGCGAGTCGGTCGCCGACTACCTGGTCGCGCGAACGTTCTAAAAGGGGCGAGAAATGTCCATTTTCGGGCAGGTGTGGCTCTGGAGCCTGCTGGCCTTCATTGTCGGCGCGGTCATCGCCTGGCTGGTGCTGGCGCGTCCGGCGCGCAAACGGGTGCGCGAACTGGAAACGGAACTGGCGAGCGCACACGCCGACACGGCCCGTGCCGCGGCCAGCACGCCCGCGCGCACCGCGGTGCCGGCGCCCGCGGAGGACTGGACCAGAGACCGCCGCGAGCACGCTCCGACGGAAGTCATCCAGGCGACGAGCGCTTTCGAGCCGGAAGCCGAGTACGACGCGGAATACCGCACGGCACCGGAACCGGCCGCTGCTTCTGCCGCGGACACCGCGGAAGCGCCGGAGGACGACGTCGACGAGGCGTTCGCGCAGGCCGAGGCTCGCGAACACCAAGCGGCGAACGGGCTTTTCGACAGCGCGCCGGCCGAGAGCGCTCCGGAAGACTCCGGTTCGGCCTACCGCGCCGCCGCCACCGAGTACCTGCAGCCGGTCGACACCGGTTCGCACCGCATCGCGGAACCGGCCGAGGACCACGACAGCGGCTACCACCGTGTCGCAGAACCCGCCGACGAGCACGACAGCGGCTACCACCGCGTCGCGGAGTCGGCGGACGAGCACGACAGCGGTTACCACCGGATGCCGGAACCGGCTGACGTTCCCGCGGCGGACCACTCCGAGAGTCCCGCCGAAGAGGAGCCGAGCCGGCACCTCGCCGAACCGGCGGACGGCCTGTCCTCTTTGGAGCGACGGCTCGACCCGACTCCGTTGGACAGCACGGCTTCGGAGTCCGAGCCGGTCTCGCTGTTCCGTCCGGGCCCGGGCCGCGCGCCCGAACCGGAACCGGACTGGTTCAACCAGCCGGAAGCGGCTCAGCGGTCGCCGTTCGAGGAACCCGCCGAACCGGTCGAGTCGGCGGTCGGTCACCTCGAAGAGGATTCGTCGACCGATCACCTGATCCCGAGCGTCGAGCCCGTCGCCGCTGAGTCCACAGAGGACACTGCGGAAGGCAGCCAGGGCCTGCCGAAGCGGCAGCGCCGCGAATCCCCGCGTGGCGGTTTTGACCCGCCGCGGCCGATCCAGCCGTCGATGCGCCCGGTGGAGCGCCGTGAACCGGATCTCGCCGGCGGACACAGCGGTTCGCTGTTCGAGCCGTCCGTGCAACCGAATCAGGCCGCGATGGCCGCTCCGGAACCGCCGCCCGCACGGCAGACCGCGGACGACGCGGTGCCGCCGGGACCGTTCGGACCGGGTTCGGCGATGCCGCGTCCGGGCGGCGGTCGTCCGGCGGAGGGTTTCACCGTGAAGGCGAGCGTGACGGCGTTGCGGTATTGCGGGGAGGATTCGCCGCAGTTCCCGAAGATGGTGGCTGAGGTGTGGTTCCGCAGCGCCGCCGATGCTGAGCGGGTCGGGTTCCGTCCGCTGCACTGAGTCCAGATAGGACAGAGGCCGCCATTCCCGAATCCGGGAGTGGCGGCCTCTGTCTTATGTGGACTATGCGACGGTCCAGGTGTCCTTGCCTCGCAACAAGCCCTGCAGGTCCGGCTTTCGTGCTTCGCGCGCCTGCTCGACCTGGGCCCGTGCGGCGTCGTCGTACGTGGGGCGTTCGACCTGGCGCAGGATGCCCGTCGGGACGTGGTTCAGGTTCTGGTCGCCGAGGCGGGAAAGCGCGAAGGCGTACGACGTGTCCGCGATCGACGGGTCGTGCACCACCAGGTTTTCCTCGCCGATCTCGGCGACCTTGCCGACGTCCAGGCCGCCCCAGTCGCCGCGCCGGACGCCGAATTCGGCTTCCGGGCCGAAGCGGATCGGTTCGCCCGCGCGCAGCGGGATCAGCCGGGACGCGGCCTCGTCCTTGTCCTTCAGCACATCGAACGCGCCGTCGTTGAAGATCGGGCAGTTCTGGTAGATCTCCACCAGCGCCGAACCGCGGTGTTTCGCCGCCGCTTCAAGGACTTCGGTGAGGCCCTTGCGGTCGGAGTCCATCGCGCGCCCCACGAACGACGCTTCCGCGCCGATCGCCAGCGACAGCGGGTTGAACGGCGTGTCCAGCGAACCCATCGGGGTCGACTTGGTGACCATGCCCTGGCCGGACGTCGGCGAGTACTGGCCCTTGGTCAGCCCGTAGATCCGGTTGTTGAACAGCAGGATCTTGATGTTCACGTTGCGCCGCAACGCGTGGATCAGGTGGTTGCCGCCGATGGACAGCGCATCGCCGTCGCCGGTGACGACCCACACCGACAGGTCGGGACGCGTGGTGGCGAGCCCGGTCGCGATCGACGGCGCGCGGCCGTGGATCGAGTGCATGCCGTAGGTGTTGAGGTAGTACGGGAACCGCGACGAGCAGCCGATGCCGGAGATGAAGACGATGTTCTCGCGCTTCAGCCCGAGCGTCGGCAGGAATGACTGCACGGCGTTGAGCACCACGTAGTCGCCGCACCCGGGGCACCAGCGCACTTCCTGGTCGGACTTGTAGTCCTTGGCCTTCTGCGGTTCGTCGGTGGTCGGCACCAGGTCGATGCCGCCCAACTGCGGCAGCCCGAGATCGATGGCGGTCACTTGACGCCCTCCGGAACGAGGTTGGCGATGATGTCGGCGAACACGTTCTGCAGTTCCTCGGCCTTGAACGGCAGGCCGGCGACCTTGGTGTAGGAGTGCACGTCCACCAGGTACTTCGCCCGCAGCAGCAGGGCGAGCTGGCCGAGGTTCATCTCCGGGACGACGACCCGGTCGTAGCGGGCCAGCACCTCGCCGAGGTTGTGCGGCAACGGGTTGAGGTGCCGCAGGTGCGCCTGCGCGATCGGCATCCCGAGCTTGCGCACCCGGCGGCAGGCCGCGCCGATCGGGCCGTAGGACGAACCCCAGCCCAGCGCCAGCACGCGCGCCTCGCCGGACGGGTCGTCGACCTCGAGGTCCGGCACGTCGATGCCGTCGACCTTCGCCTGGCGCAGCCGCACCATCTTGTCGTGGTTGTCCGGGTCGTAGGAGATGTGCCCGGTGCCGTCGGCCTTCTCCAGCCCGCCGATGCGGTGCTGCAGCCCGGGAGTGCCCGGGATCGCCCACGCCCGCGCGAGCGTCTCCGGATCGCGCACGTACGGCCAGAACTCGCCGGATCCGTTGTCGGAGTTGGGTTCCGACGCGAATTCCACGCGCAGGTCCGGCAGGTCCTCGACATTCGGGACCAGCCACGGTTCGGACCCGTTGGCGATCGCGCCGTCGGACAGCAGCAGCACCGGCGTGCGGTACTTCAGCGCGATCCGGGTGGCCTCGATCGCCGCGTCGAAACAGTCGGCGGGCGAGAGCGGCGCGACGATCGGCACCGGCGATTCGCCGTTGCGGCCGAACATCGCCTGCAGCAGGTCGGCCTGCTCGGTCTTGGTCGGCAGGCCGGTGGACGGCCCGCCGCGCTGCACGTCGATGATCACCAGCGGCAGTTCGGTCATCACGCCGAGGCCGATGGTCTCCGACTTCAGCGCGACGCCGGGGCCGGACGTGGACGTGATGCCCAGCGCCCCGCCGTAGGACGCGCCGAGCGCGGCCCCGATGCCCGCGATCTCGTCCTCGGCCTGGAAGGTGATGATGCCGTAGTTCTTGTGCTTGGACAGCTCGTGCAGCACGTCCGAGGCCGGGGTGATCGGGTACGTGCCGAGCAGGATCTGCAGCCCGGACTGCTGTCCGGCCGCCACGATCCCGTACGCCAGCGCGGTGTTCCCGGTGATCTGCCGGTAGGTGCCCTTGTCCAGCTTCGCGGGCGCGACCTCGAAGGTGGTCGCGAACGACTCGGTGGTCTCGCCGTAGTTCCAGCCCGCCCGGAAGGCGAGGATGTTCGCCTCGGCGATGTCCGGCTTCTTCGCGAACTTCTCGCGCAGGAACCGCTCGGTGCCCTCGGTCGGCCGGTGGTACATCCACGACAGCAGACCGAGCGCGAACATGTTCTTGCAGCGTTCGGCGTCCTTCTTGCCGAGGCCGGTGTCGGCGAGCGCGCCCTGGGTCAGCGTCGACATGGCGACCCGGTGTACCTGGAAGGGCGACAGCGAATCGTCGTCGAGCGGGTCGGTCTCGTAGCCGACCTTCACCAGGTTCCGCTTGGAGAACTCGTCGGTGTTGAGGATGATCGTCCCGCCGTGCGGGACGTCGCGGACGTTCGCCTTGAGCGCGGCGGGGTTCATCGCGACGAGCACGTCCGGCCGGTCGCCCGGCGTGAGGATGTCGTAGTCGGCGAAATGCACCTGGAAGGACGAGACGCCGGGGATGGTGCCCTGCGGCGCCCGGATCTCGGCGGGGAAGTTGGGCATGGTCGACAGGTCGTTCCCGAAGGCAGCCGCCTCCGAGGTGAACCGGTCGCCGGTCAGCTGCATCCCGTCGCCCGAGTCGCCGGCAAACCGGATGACCACCCGGTCCAGCTTGTTCACCTCGGTGGTCCGGGACGCGGCCAGCGCGCCGTGCCCGTTCCCGGCCGCGCTGCCGTTCGCACTGGTGCTCATGGGTCAGGGAATCCCTCTCTCCCGGCGTGCTGCGGGCCAGGGTCGGCTCCCCGGGGAGCCCGCCGAGGCCTGCTTCCGAGGTTACTCGCCACACCTGTGGCCGCGGTCGCAGAGCGGTCAAGTGTGGGGTCGCCAGGCCGAGTGCCCACCGGGGTGTCTTCGATCGTAGGGCGAATCGGCCCGGCGTCCGGAGTGACGCGCGTCTCTCGCCGCCGGTACGGCACTGACCAGCAGTTTGCTCCAGGTTGAGGGTTCTCGGAATGTGAGAATTTGTGCGCGGCGGTGCTCAGCGGCCGCTGATGCGCGCTTTCATCGCCGCCAATCGCTCCGCGAATGCCGGTGCGGCCAGCGATTCCAGCTGCGGAGCGAGTTCGGCGTCGACCGCGGCGGCGTGTTCGGTCAGGCCGCTCGTCTGCCGCATAGTCCGCTTGGTGGACAGCACCACCTCGCGCGGAGCGGCGACCGCCGGGGCGGCGAGGTCGCGGGCGGCCTGGACCAATGCGTCGTGGTCGCCGTCCACCAAGCGCAGGGCGAACCCCACCCTTACCGCGGATTCCGCGGTAAGGGTTTCGCCGAACAACGCCATCGCGGACGCCTGCTGCGGACCGAGGATTCGTTGCGACATCCAGGTCATGCCGCCGCCGGGGTGCAAGCCGAGTTCGAGAAACCGTGGGATGAACTTGGCGTGCGGACCCACGAGCCGGACGTCGGCGGCCAGTGCGAGGTTCAGACCAGCGCCGACGGCGGCCCCGCCGACCGCGGCGATCGTCGGCAGGCTGCATCCCGCGACAGCGAGGAAGCCCGCGTACACCGAACGCAATCCTTCGGCGTCTGCCTTGCCCAGCGCGGTGAGGTCCGCGCCCGCGCAGAACGCCGGCGGGGCGCCCGTGACGATCACGGCGTGCACACTCTCGTCGGCCTCGGCGCGCGCGACCGCGGCGGCCAGTTCGGCGGAGAGGTCGAGGGTGAGCGCGTTGCGGCTTTTCGGGGCGTCGACGGTGAGCAGCGCGATGCCCTGGTCGTGCTCGCTGTGAATGCGGTCGGTCATGGCGCTCAGCATCGCAGGGCCGTGGGTGCCGCTGCCGGTTAGAACCGTCACTCAGGACGGCGTCGGCGGCCGCTCCAACAGCCGGGAGAGCACGACTGTCGACACTGTCCGGTCGATGATTTCCAACCCGCGCAGCCGTTCCAACGCGGTCTCGAGGTGGTGGATGTCGGCGGCGCGCAGGTGGACGATCGCATCCGCCGCGCCGGACACCGTGTACGCGGCGACGACCTCGGTCAACGGTTCGAGCCGGGCCCGGATCCGGCCGGGCGTGACGTTGCCCTGGCAGTGCACCTCGACGAACGCCTCGGTGCCCCAGCCGAGCGCCTCCGGGTCGACGACCGCGGTGAAGCCGCGCAGCACGCCCGTTTCCAGCAGTCGGTCCACGCGTCGTTTCACCGCCGGGGCGGACAGCCCGACCACTTTGCCGATCTCCGCGTAGCTGGAGCGGGCGTTGGCCACCAGGCAGGAAACGATTCGCTGGTCGATGGTGTTCACACGCAATGTTTAGCACGCAGGTGCGCAGTGAACAGCGATTGATTGCGAGATTAGGTCGACCTTAGCCTTGTTGCATGCAGGGAGAGGTTGTGCCGCCGCGGGTGCCCACGCCCCGCCGTTACCTGATGTGCCCGCCGCGTTATTTCGCCGTCGACTACGCGATCAACCCCTGGATGGACCCTTCGAAGCCGGTCAGCGCGGACGTCGCCGTCGCGCAGTGGACCGAGCTGCGCGACACCTACCGCCGCCTCGGCCACACGGTCGAGGAAATCGACCCGCAACCCGGCCTTCCGGACATGGTGTTCGCGGCCAACTCGGGCACCGTCGTGGACGGGCGCGTGCTCGGCTCGCGGTTCCGCGCCCCGCAGCGCGCCGCCGAGGCGGAGCACTTCCGCCGCTGGTTCCTCGAACACGGTTACCGCGACCTGACCATGCCGGAGAAGATCAACGAGGCCGAGGGCGATTTCGCCTGGACCGGCCGGGTGCTGCTGGCCGGCACCGGATTCCGCACCGACCCGGCCGCGCACGCCGAGGCGCAGGAGGTCCTCGGCGTCCCGGTCGTGTCGCTGCAGCTGATCGACCCGCGCTACTACCACCTCGACACCGCGCTGTTCGTGCTGGCCGAGGCGACGGACACGACGACCGCGCAGGTCGTCTACTACCCGGACGCGTTCTCGCCGGGCTCGCAGCGCGTGCTGCGGCGGATGTTCCCGGACGCAGTGCTTGCTACGGCGGCGGATGCCGAGTGTTTCGGGCTGAACGGCGTGTCCGACGGGCGCAATGTCGTGTTGCCGGTCGAGGCGACCGACCTCGGCGCGCGGCTCGCTGAGCGGGGTTACGAGCCGGTGTATGTGGACATTTCGGAGCTGCGTAAGGCTGGCGGCGGGCCGAAGTGCTGCACGCTGGAGATCCGCAAGTAGGACACCGGTTTCGCCGAGCCCGGTTACGTGAGGACTCGGCCGAGGAAGCCGTGCAGGTAGCCCGCGACGACGTCGAGATGGCTTTCCAGCAGGAAGTGGCCGCCGTCGATCAGGTGCACTTCGGCGTCTCGCGCGTCGCGGGCGAAGGCTTCGGCGCCGGCCGGGCCGAAGATCTCGTCGTTGCGGCCCCACACGGCGAGCACCGGGACGTCGTGCGTGCGCAGGAATTCGTGCAGCAGCGGGTAAAGCGGGCGGTTGTTCTGGTAGTCGCGGAACAGCGCGAGCTGGATTTCGTCGTTGCCGGGGCGGGACACCCGGGCGTGGTCGTGTTCCCAGGTGTCCGGGCTGACCAGGCTCGGGTCGGCGACGCCGTGCAAGTACTGCCAGCGGATGGCGTCGTAGCTCAGCGCGGCGCGGACGGCCGGTTCGGTGTCCGGGCCGGGGTTCGCGCCGTAGGCCCAGAGGCCGGTCCAGAACGAGTCGACGAAGCCTTCCTCGTATCCGTTGCCGTTCTGCGTGACGATCGCGGAGATCCGGTCGGGGTGCTTGAGCGCGAGCCGCCAGGCGATCGGGGCGCCGTAGTCCTGGACGTAAACCGCGTAGCGGTCCAGGTCGAGCTGGTCGAGCAGGCCGGACGTGAGGTCGGCGAGTGCGTCGAAGGTGTAGTCGAACTCGTTGGCTGAGGGGGCGGCGGAGTACCCGAAGCCGAGGTGGTCCGGCGCGATCACCCGGTAGCGGCCGGCCAGCAGCGGGATGAGGTTCCGGAACATGAACGAGCTGGTCGGATACCCGTGCAGCAGGACGATCGCGGGCGCGTCGGCGGGACCGGCCTCGCGGTAGAAGAGCTCGTGGCCGTCGACGGTCGCCGTCCGGTGCTGGATCATGGCTAACCCCTTTGAGGTTTTAAGCTGGTTAGGTGTTCGCCATGGAAGCATGGTCGGGCTAACCTGTCAAAGGGTTCGATCTGGTTAGGGGCTGCGATGGACGTGCTCGACCTGCTCAACAGCAGGCCACTGGTCAACGGCGAGGAACAGGACGCGCTGGGGCAGCAGTGGGCGCGGGAGCACGGCGGAGACGGGAGCGCCGCGGAGCTGGAGCTGCTGCGTCAGGCGCGAGATCTCCTGCGCGACGTCGTGCGCGGGGACAGTTCGCCGGTCGTGTTGCGTCCGCTTCTCGACGGGGTTCGGCAGGTTCCGGAGGTTTCCGCAGACGGGCTGCGGTGGTCAGTGGAAACGCCGCCGCATGCCCGGTTGGCGGTCGAAGCGGTTCTGGATTGGGCGGCGCTCGAAAAGGATCTTCCTGGGCGGCTGCGGGCCTGCGCGAATGACGAGTGCCAGCTGTTCCTGCTCGATCGCAGCCGCGCCAATCGCGCCCGCTGGTGCTCGATGGCGGCCTGCGGCAATCGGGAGAAGGTGCGGCGGCACTATCAACGCAATCATTGAATCTTCACCCAAACGTGTGAAGATGGAGGCTGTCTACAAGTGTGGACATATTCCGATTTTCCTGCGGGAGTGTTTAGTCTGGGCTGGAAATGCACTGTTGACCATGGGATCGGCGTTGGTAACTACTCCGTTTGCTAATCCGATTAATCGGGTACGGTACGACGGACGGGAGGCGCGATGATCACCTTTGCGGTGCACGGCATCGGGAAGCCCCAGCGGGCCCTCGATCCCGGTGAGGACGAGCGGTGGATCACCGTGCAGCAGTTCGACGCGCTGCTGGACGTCGTCTCGGGGACGGGTGCGCAGCTCACCTTCGACGACGGGAACTCGTCGGACGTCGAGATCGCCTTGCCGCGGCTGGTCGAGCGCGGGCTTTACGCCGAGTTCTTCCCGTTGGCCGGCCGGGTCGGCGAGCGCGGGTACGTCGACCGCGCCGGGCTGCGGCAGCTGGTGGACGCGGGGATGCACGTCGGATCGCACGGCTGGGACCGGCTGGACTGGCGGAGGTTCGACGGTTCGTTCGCGGTGCGCCGGGAACTGGACGACGCGCCGAGGTTGCTGGAGCAGCTGAGCGGTACGCCGGTGCGGCGGTTTTCGCTGCCGGAGGGCCGGTTCGACCGTCGGGTGCTGACACATCTGCGCGACGCCGGAGCGACGCGCGTGTACGCGAATGTCGGCGGGGTGCGCGGGGCGGCACTGGTGCGGTCGCGGACGGAGATCCGCTCGGACCTGAGCCCGCGGTGGGCCGAGGCAGTGAGCCGCCGTCCGCGCCGATTCACCGGACGCTGGGCGTCGAGGCCCGGCCGGTAACTGGTCCTTCATTCGAGACGAGTCTTTACGGACTGCTCGCTTCGGCGGGAAAAAACACCCTCTTTTGGCGGGTTGTGACCGCATCCGTTCGGCGGCATCCTGAGCGCGCGCCGCCGTAAGGAAAGTTTCCTAATAAACAGGGAGCGTCGATGCGGAAACTCGTCCTGCTCGCGATTCTGGCGATAGCCGCCGCCGTCCTGCCCACCGCGCTCGCCTCCGCGGCGACCCCCGCTCCGGAAGCGGTCCAGGCGGGCCCGACCGCGGATCAAATCCTCGCCAAGGTGGCGTCCTGCAATCAGATCTCCAACGGCAAATACCAAACCGACGAAGACGCCGGCAGCGCGACCGTCCCGGTCTGCGACGCGGGCAAAGCGGTCTTCTGGAAAGCCGACATGGACATCGACTGCGACGGTCAGCGCACCACCGAGTGCAACGAGAACACCGACTGCTGCTTCCTCCCCGACACCGCCTTCTCGCAATCCGACGGGAAACCGCTCAACGCCGCCAAGCTGCCGTACATCGTCGTCCCCAGTTCGAGCAGCATCTGGAACTACGAAAACTCCGGCCTCAACGGCGGCGGTTCCTGCGCGGTGATCTACAACGGCAAGGTCGAATACGCGGTCATCGGGGACACCGGGCCGAACAAGATCATCGGCGAAGCGTCGTACGCGACGGCCAAGGACCTCGGCATCAACCCGGACCCGAAGAACGGCGGCGTCGACTCCGGCGTGACGTACGTGTGCTTCAAGGACTCGACGGTCAACCCCATCGAGGACCACGCCGCGGCGACGAGCACGGGCGAAAAGCTGGCGTCGGAGTTCGTGGGAGGAAACTGAGTTTCTCGCTCGCCTGGCCCGGACCTCCGCTCCCGGCGCGTAACTTTCGCCCGGTTTTCCGCGATTGGCCCGTTAGCGCGGAGAAAGGCGGGCGATGGCAGGCAAGCTGGTGAACCTCACGGTGCACGGCATCGGCGCACCCGGGCGCGCGCTGGATCCGGGCGAAGACAAAACGTGGGTACGGGTCGACCAGTTCGAGCGGGTGCTGGACGCGGTGGCGGGCCGCCCCGAGGTCCGGCTGACGTTCGACGACGGGAACGCCTCGGACGTCGAGATCGCGTTGCCGAGGCTCGTCGAACGCGGACTGCACGCGGAATTCTTCTTGCTGGCGGGGCGAATCGGCCGTCCGGGATCGGTCGGCGAAAACGGAATCAAGCACCTTTTGGACGCCGGTATGGCCATCGGCTCGCACGGCTGGGCGCACCGCGACTGGCGGCGGCTCAGCGGCGGCGAGGTCGATCAGGAACTCGCGGAGGCGCCGGAAGCGCTGGCCCGGCAGACCGGCGCACCGGTCCGCCGGGTCGCGATCCCGTTCGGCTCCTACGACCGGACTGTCCTGCGCCGGCTGCGTGGCGCGGGCGTGACACGGGTATACACGAGCGACGGCGGCCCGGCGCGAGAGCAGGACTGGCTGCAAGCGCGGACAAGCCTCGCGCACGACCTCGATTCCGCCTGGATCGAGGATGTGCTCGGCGGGGAGCCCGGGCTTCGCCGCCGGGCTCGGCGGGGCGTCGCGAAGCTCGTGAAGCGGTGCCGCGGCTGACGGGTTTCTTCGTTGCCGCCCAACAAAGTCCGTCGTAACAGGCGGGGTGCCGGGCGCGACATTTCGTTCGTGAGTGAGCAACGGTTCCGAGTGGCGATCGTCATCGTGACGTACAACAGCGCCGACGTGCTGCCGGGATGCCTTGCCTCGCTGCGTGACGCGGCCAAGGACACGTGCCTGGTCGACGTCGTCGTGGCCGACAACAGGTCTTCCGACGACACCGCGGAGATCGCCAAGCGCGGCTGGGACGTTCCAGTGACGCTGGTGCAGACCGGACGCAACGGCGGGTACGCCGCGGCGGTCAACGCGGCGATCGAAGATCTGCGGAATACCGAGCTGGACGGCATTTTCGTGCTGAATCCGGACGCTCGCCCCCAGCCGGGAGCGATTGCCGTTCTCGCGAGCGCGCTGGAGTATCCGCGGCGCGGCATCGTCTATCCCCGGTTGCTCAACGCGGACGGCAGTCTCCAGCCCTCGATCCGGCGCGATCCGACCGTGCTCCGGGCACTCGTCGAATCGGTCTTCGGCGGTAGCCGCGCGGGCAGATGGGGCACGATGGGCGAGCTGATCACGGATCCGATGCAGTACGAGTACGCGCGTCCGGTGGCTTGGGGCACCGGCGCGGCGATGCTGATCGGGGCGGACGCGCTGCGCGAGGTCGGCCTGTGGGACGAGTCGTTCCTGCTTTACGGCGAGGAGACGGAGTACAGCCTGCGCGCGAAGGATTTCGGCTGGCAGCCATGGTATGAGCCGGCTGCGGTGGTCGAGCACATCGGCGGGGAGTCCGGCACCAATCCGGTGTTGTGGGCGCTGCTCACCGTCAACCGGGTCAAGCTTTTCCGGCGGCGCAGCGGACGGCTGTCCTCGGCGGCGTACTTCGCGGCGGTGGTGCTTGGCGAATTTCTCCGTTCGCTCGGCGGACGGCGGACCGCGAGAGCCGCTCTCGTCGCGTTGGTGCGGCCTTCGCGCCGCCTGACCGCACTGTCGGCCTGAACGTGGTGCGCGTCGTAGAGTTCGATCGCCTCACGGCCCGGGAACTGGATGCCTGGTATGCGTTGCGGGCCGGCAATCCGAGCCTGGACAGCCCGTACTTCCATCCGGAGTTCGCAGCGGCAGTGCACGCGGCTGGACCGGCGGTCCGGGTCGCTGTCGCGGAGAACGCCGAGGGTGCCGTCGTCGGGCTCTTTCCGTTGCACGTCAATGGATCCACAGTGCGTCCGGCGGGCTGGCCCGCGGCGGACTTCCAAGCGCCGATCCAGGCGGAGGGCAGCAGATTCCCCGTCGAAGAGCTTCTTCCGGCTCTGCGGGCCAGGACGTTCGCCTTCGACCATCTGCTGGGTTCGGCCGAGTTCGAACGGTGGATCGAAACTCGGCGCGCGTCGCCCTACCTCGACGTCACCGGTGGGCTTGAGGGCTACCTGGCGCGCGCGTCCCGCAGCGGCAAGGACAACATGGGCCAGGCGCGGCGCCGGTCGGCCAAAGCGGCCCGGGAACACGGTTCGCTGGTGTTCACGGCCAGTTGCGAGGATCCGGCGGTGCTGGACGAGGTGATCCGGCTCAAACGCGAGCAGTACGCCGCGACCGGTGCCAGGGACTACTTCTCGGACCCGGCGCGGATCGCGCTGCTGCATCGGCTTCTGCGTACCCGGGAAGGCTCTTTCCGAGGGGTGCTCTCGACTGTCCACATCGGAGGCGAACTGCTCGCGGCACACTTCGGCATCCAGGACGGCCACGTGTTGCACTGGTGGTTCCCGGTCTACGACCCGCGATTCGCGCGGCTGGCCCCCGGCTGGATCCTGCTGCGGGAAATCGTTCAGGCCACGCCGGAAACGGGCGTTCAGCGGATCGACCTCGGCCGGGGAGAGGACGAGTACAAGCGGCGGGCGATGACTGGTCAGGTCATGGTGTGTCAGGGCGAGATCGCGAGCGGGGAGCTGCTCGGTCTGGTCCGTCGCGCGGGCAGGCAGGCGGTGACGGTGGTGAAGGGTTCGCCGATCGCGCCGCAGCTGCGTAGCGTGCTGCGGCGCTTTCGGTGAGCGTC
Source organism: Amycolatopsis sp. A1MSW2902 (assembly GCF_017312175.1). Taxonomy (NCBI): domain Bacteria; kingdom Bacillati; phylum Actinomycetota; class Actinomycetes; order Pseudonocardiales; family Pseudonocardiaceae; genus Amycolatopsis; species Amycolatopsis sp. A1MSW2902. Next base: position 6,718,033 of record NZ_QJPO01000001.1, on the reverse strand, counting down.
AGGACGCCAAGCCGAGGCCGGTCCAGGCGAAACCGGAGCGGCGCAGTACGTCCGAGTCGAGCAGGTTGCGGGTGTCGACGACGATCGGTCGCCGTACGACCTCGGCCATCCGGGCCCAGTCCAGCGTCCGGAACTCCGGCCATTCGGTGAGCAGGATCAGCGCGTCGACGTCCTTCGCCAGTGCCAGCGGATCTTCCACGAGGCTGACGTCGCCGAGTTCCGGCCGCATTGTGTCGGCTCCCAGCGCAGGGTCGTAGCCGACGAGGTCCGCGCCCGCTTGCCGCAGCAGCGCGGCGACCGCGAGGGCGGGGGAATCCCGGACGTCGTCGGTGTTCGCCTTGAAGGTCAGTCCGAGCAAGCCGAACCGGAGGTGCGCGAGTGAACCGCCGCGGCTTCCGGTCACCGCCATCCGGATCTTGTCGACGATGCGCTGTCGTTGCCGTTCGTTGGTGTCGATCGCCGCGCGCAGCAACCGGAACTCGAAGTCCGCGGAATCGGAGATCTGCAGCATCGCCCGGGTGTCCTTCGGCAGGCACGAGCCGCCCCAGCCGGGTCCGGGGCGGAGGAACGCCTGCCCGATCCGGCGGTCGTAGCCCATGCCTTCGGTGATGTCCGAGAGGTTGGCCCCGAGCCGTTCGCACAGTTCGGCCATGGCGTTGACGTAGGACAGCTTCATCGCCAGGAAACAGTTGGCCGCGTACTTCATGAGTTCCGCGCTCGCCGCGTCGGTCAGCACGGTGGGCGCGCCCAGCCGGGCGTAGAGCCCGGCTACGCGCTCGGCCGCGTCCTGCGCGTCGCTGCCGACCACGATGCGGTCCGGCCCGAGAAAGTCGCGCACCGCGGTTCCCTCGCGGAGGAACTCGGGATTGCTGACCACCGCGACGTCGTCCCGGCGGAGGAGTTCCTTGGTGCGTTCCGCGGTGCCCACCGGCACGGTCGACTTGTTCACCACGACGGCACCCGACGGCAGGCGCTCCCGGATCTCGTCGACCACGGCCTCCACGCTCGACAGGTCCGCGACCCCGCCGACGCCCATCGGGGTGGGCACGCACAGGAAAACCACCTCGAGATCGGCGTCGACCGCGGCCGCCGCGCCGTGGACGAACTGGAGCCTGCCCGCGGCCAGTCCCTCGGCCACGAGGTCTGCGAGCTCCGGTTCGAGGATGTCGACTTGTCCGCGGGCGAGCCGGTCGATCTTGTCCGGATCGACGTCAGCGCATACCACCCGGTGCCCGAGCGAAGCGAGACACGCACCGGTGGTGAGCCCGACGTAGCCCGTTCCGACTACCGCGATCCGTCTGGCGAACATGTCAATTCTTCTCCTCGTCGAACAGGTCCTGATAGACCGAGAGATAGGCGCGGGCCTGCGGAGCCCAGTCGAGCTCCCGCTCCGCGCGGACCCGGCCGGCCTTGCCGAGTTCCGCTCGCCGTTCCGGATCGTCGAGCAACGCAACGAGTTCCGCGGCGAAGGTGGCTTCGCGGCCCGGCTCCACGTAAACCGCGCAGTCGCCCGCGGAAACCACGGTTTCGGTCAGCCGGTAGGCGAGCACCGGCAACGCGAACGCGAGGTATTCCATGGTCTTGTTCATCGTCGAAAGATCGTTCAACGGGCTGTAGGGGTCCGCGGAGAGTCCGACGTCCGCGGTGGAGAGGTAGTCGGCGATTTCGTCCGGACCGACCCGGCCGGTGAAATGCACGTAGTCGTCAAGGCCCATTTCGGTGCATTGCTTGCGAAGATCCTCGAGGCAGTCGCCGAAGCCGAGCAACGCGAACTCGACGTCCGTCCGGCGGTGCTCCCGCACGATCCGCTCGACGATCCGCAGCACCCCGTCCACCCCGTCCTGCGGCCCCATGATTCCCAGCCACGCCACGAGATAGTCCTTGCCTCGGCGGAGTTCGGGATTCGGCGACCTCGGCCGCATGACCGAGGTGTCCGGCCCGGAGCGCACGATCGTGGTGTGACCGAGCGGCACACCACCGCGCTCGACGGCGATTCGCCGATAGGAAGCGTTGGTGGAAACAACCCGTTCCGCGGTACGGAATGTCCTTCGTTCCAACCAATACAGGCCCTTGAGCTGCACGCGCGCCGCCAGGTTCGCCGGCTCCCCGAACCGGGAGCGGAACACTTCCGGGTTCAGGTCGTGGTGGTCGAAGACGAACCGCACGCCGCGGCGGCGCCAGAGACGGGCGAGGGCCCAGTAAGTGTCGGGCGGGTTGCACGCCTGGATGACGTCGAAGTGCTTGCGCTTCCACACTTTCCGCGACAACAGCGCGGTACGCAGCCAGCAGTAAGCGAATTCGACCAAATAGCTCACCACGCCTGAGGCATTCGGCGGCGGAGCGTACTTGTAGAGGTGCACTCCGTCGAGCACCTCGTACTCCGGGTCGTCTGTCCCTTGTGGACAAATAACCGAAACCTCGTAGCCCGCGGCGGTCAGCGCACGGCATTCCAGCCACACCCGGCGGTCGAGCGGGACGGGGAGGTTCTGCACGATGATCAGTACATGGCGTCGCGACACCGGCGACCTCATCTCCTGTGACAGGGAGCAGACGCTTCTTATTCGCTGCCGCGCGCCCTTTTATTACGCACATCTCGGTAACGGAAAGGGCAGTCGCCGCGACCTAACCGCTGGCTGTCCCGAGAGAGGCATTCAGATGGCGCATGGCGAGGCCGAACCGAAGCTGCGAGCGGGAGATCGAGTGCGCGTCCGCAGCGCCGAGGAGATCCTCGCTACGCTCGACGAACGGGGTCGGTCGGCCGGTTTGCCCTTCATGCCCGAAATGCTCCGTTTCGCCGGGCAGGAGATGCGGATTTACAAACGGGCTGACAAAACGTGCGACACCGTCACGCCCAGTACCGATCACCGGAAACTGGAACGCACCGTTCATCTGGCCGGTGCGCGCTGTGACGGAAGCGCGCACGGCGGCTGCCAGGCGGCCTGTTTGCTTTTCTTCCGGGAGGAATGGCTCGAGTCGGCGCCCGCGGCGTCCGCGGGCGGCGGAGCGACGATCGAGACCCTGAACGCGGACACGACGGCGGATCCTGGCGAGGACGGCACGGAGCGCTACCGTTGCCAGGCAACGGAACTGCTCAACGCGTCCGAGCCGATGAGCGCCTACTCGGCGGGGCAGTACCTGGACGACATCCGCTACGGCAACGAGAAACCGGCAGTGGTCGTCCGAGGACTGCTTGTCGTGATTTTCAACAAGTACCAACGGCTGAGCAGGCGGCTGCCGGCGCGGCTGCGCATCCGCGGCGGCGAGACGTACCCGTTCCTGCGGGGCGGCGGACCGTCCGGGCCGAAGCCCGAGCCGCTCGGGCTCGCTCCCGGTGACCTGGTCGAAGTCCGCAGCAAAGAAGAGATCCTCCGCACCCTGTCCTCGGCGAACAAGAACCGGGGCATGCTCTTCGACGTGGAAATGCTGCCGTACTGCGGGCAGCGGGCGCGCGTGTTGAGCCGGGTGGAGCGGATCATCGACGAGAAGACCGGCCGGATGCTGCGCTTGCGGGATTGCGTCGTGCTCCAGGACGTCTTCTGCCGTTCGCTCTACCACCGGTTCTGCCCCCGGGCGATCTACCCGTACTGGCGGGAGGCCTGGCTGCGCCGGGTCGAAGACTGATCGCGGCCGCACCCGTTTTTTGATCACCGATTTCCGGTGATCTATTTTCGCCTGCCCGCAATGGCTTGTGTTCATGGTGCGAAGCTGATTAGTGTGCCGAGTCGTTACATTTCTTCTTGGCATCGACACGATCACAGTGGAGTAAACGCACCATGCGTAAAATCGTTCTCGCCGCGGCCGCCTCCGGGGCCGCGGCGGTCTTCCTGACCGCCTGCCAGCAGAAACCCGAGGCCGTCGGCGTCAGCGCGCCCGCATCGCCGGCGGCCGTCACCTCGTCTACTCCGGCTCCGACCTCGGCTGCCACCACGACCGCGGCTCCGGTCGAGCAGAGCAAACCCGCGCAGACCCCCGCCGCGTCCGCGACGATGGGAGCTTCCTCACCGGCGGCCAAGCCGTCAGCGACCAGCGCCCCCGCCAGCACCAGCGGGTACGGCGTGTCCGACGAGTCGCGCCTCACCCCGTCCGGATCGATTACCGCCAAATCCGGCCAGGTGATCGAAAACCTCGACATCACCGGACGCGTGCTCATCGGCGACGGCGTGCACGACGTGGTGATCCGCAACTGCCGGTTCACCGGCGACGGCACGGTTCCGTGGGGGATCGACACCGAGGGCGACGGATCGGTGTCCGCCGACCACGTCACCATTCGCGGCGACTACACCGACGCCGGAATCGGCTACCACAACGTCACCGTTTCGCATGCCGACATCTACGGGATGACGAACGACGGCGCGAAGGTCGGCAACAACTTCTCGATCACCGATTCGTGGATCCACGATTTCACCCCGGCCACCGGTGCGCACGCCGACGGCCTCCAGATCATGGAGCGCGTCGCGAACGTGCTCATCCAGGGCAACGTCATCCAGCCCGGCCTCGGCGGGCAGTGGAGCAAGAACACCGCGGCCGACCGTTCGGTCAACTCGGCGATGATCCTCAACGACAGCATCGACCGCGGCACCGCGGGCCGGATCGTGGTCGACCGCAACCAGCTCGGCGGGGGCGGCTACACGGTCTACTTCGGGGTCCCCGGCGACACGCAGTTCACGAACAACCGGTTCGTGCGCAACAGCTACCTTTGGGGTCCGGTCGAGCCCTCGGCCAAGGCGGACATCTGGTCCGGCAACTCGTTCACCGACAACGGAGCCGAAGTGCTGCCCTGAGCGGCGCGGCGGCGGTTCCGCAGTTTCCGGGCGCTGAAGATCCAGCTGAACAGGATGACCGCCACGAAGACCGCGCGCAGGTAATTGATGTGGTGTTCCGGATAGAGCACCCCCTCGACGTACCGGTACATGAACGGGCGGTCGTCGACGACCTGCCCGTCCTTCGCTCTCGCCCAGTTCTCGACCGTCGTCACCGGGCAGCCGACCGCTACGTAGAGGGTCAGCACCGCCCAGCCGACGTAGAGCGCGTGCGGGATCGCCATCCACCACCAGCGCGCCGCGAGCAGCCCGCCGATCAGGAGATAGAAAAGAAGAGCGAAATGCAGCACTACCATTGATGTGGCGAGCAGCGCGTACATGTCGCTCCGCCTTTCCCGTGCGTGTGCGCTACTTGCCGCTGATGCGGCCGGCGAGGTCGACGAGCGCGGGCGGGGCCCAGCGCTTGGCGACCTGGCGGAGGTTGCTTTGCCACGATTCGCCCGGCCGCTGCTTGAACACCGTGGTGTGGTCGTCGTGGACTTCCTCGGCCGGACGGCCGTTGGTGTAGTAGTAGAGCGCCATGGACCGGCGGGCCCGGTCCGGCGGGCAGGTGAGCGGGTCCGGATGGCCGTGGTTGGCGTCGTCGGTCGTCGCGAAGAGCACGAACCGGTTGAACACCGGGAGGATCTTGTGCGCGCATTCGGACATGTCCTGGTTCCACAGCTGCAAATGCCCGCCGTAGGACTCTTCCCAGTCCTTGTTGAGGTACAGCAGGCCGTTGAGCCTGCGGTCGAGGTCGAGCCTGCGGTGCCGGTTGAAGTCGACGTGGACCTTCAGGAAGCCGCCGGGGCGGATCTGGTGCAGGCCGCCGCCGTCGAAATGCGGGTCGGGGACGAGGTGCTCGATGCCGCTGATCCGCTCGAGGAAATCGGTGAACACCTGCCCGTTGAACTCGGCGAGAAGTTCCCGGGTCGCCGGGCCCATCCGCTCGGTGTCCGCGAGCGCGAGCTTCACCTCCTGCGAGGTGTCGAAACTCTGCCACTCCGCGTCCCGCGGCTCCGGGAATTCGGCGAGAACGGGCTCCAGGACCTCGGGCGGCAAGAAGTCGTCGATGACGATGTGCCGGAATGGTTGCGCGGTAACGAACTTCTCGTGCAGCCGGTCGGCCATGGGCAACAGTTCGTCGCGGCGGAAAGTGAATTTCCGGACTTCCTGCATAGTTTTACCGTCCTTTCCTGGCGGACTCGGGTCGCGGTGCTTCGGTGCGGATTTCGTGCGGTTCCGGAAGTCTGCTGGTGTTATCGGTCGACCATTCCGTTTCGTTCCCTCGAATGCGCCGGAACCACGCGATCGTCCGATCGGCGAGCACCACGGCGGCGAAACACGCCGCGTCGGAGACCGGGACGGAGCCGCCCCGAACGAGGTCCGCCAGCGTTCGCAGTCCCGCCTCGGCACCGGGCGGAGCCGGATGCCCCAACTGGTCCAGCTGCCGGTGCCCGAGCCGGACGCGCGCCCGGCGCCGCACGAGAGCCCGGACGGTCGCGGCCGGCCAGACGGCGGAACTGGCCCCGGGCGCCACAGTTTTTCGCGCGGCTGGGATGACGCGGTGCACCCAGGCGTCGTCGGCGAGGACGTCGGGCATCGGGAACGCCAGCGCGTGCCCGTCTTCGTTTAGTGCGTAGACACCCGAGCCGACTCCTGATCGACGCACCGACGGCAGCTGTGCCCAGGTGCGGTGCGCCCGCGAGACGACGGGGCCGAGACCGTCGAGTTCGAGCTTCGGATGCGGCGTCGCCATGGCGATGTCCGGTGCCGCGAGCGCCTCGACGAGCGCGCGCACGTCCTTGATCGACAACACCACGTCCGCATCGACGTACAGCCGCGGGTAGCCGGTCAAAGCTTCGTCGCCGAGACGCAGCGCGGCGACCTTCCCCGGGGTGGTCGTTTCGAGCACGGTGACGCCGGCGGCCTCGGCGACGGCAGCGGTCCGGTCGGTGCACGCGCTGGCCACGACCACGATCTCCAGTTCGCCCGGAGCGGCACCGGTGCTCAACGCGCGCAGCAGCCGGGGGAGCGTTTGTTCTTCGTTGTGGGCGGGGATCACCAGGTGGGCGCGCGGATTCATCGCTCAGCCCTCCTTCGCCGACAAGCTGCCGAGCTTGCCTTTCGCGAGCAATTTCGCGACGCGCAGCGATTCCCGGAAAAGCTGCCGGTCGATCAGCCGCAGCAACACGAGATAGCTCACCGCGACGACGACGAGGCTTACGCACAAAGTGGCGGGTACCGCGAAACCGGCGGACGTCTCGAGCACCTCGTGCACCAGCCAGCCGAGCGCGGTGGACGGCACCCCGGCGGCGACCGCGGGCCAGATCGCGCGAAGCCAGTCGCCGAGGCTGAACGCGGCGACCCGGCCGATCGCCGCCACCTGGAACGGGGTGAGCAGGAGCGTCGCGATCGAATACGCCGCGGCCACTCCGGTGACTCCCCACGGCAGCCCGGCGAAGAACGCCGGGACGCAGACCAGCAGCGGGATCCAGGACCAGCGCAGGGCGAGGTCGGCCCGCCCGAGCCCCATGAAGACCGAGCCGCCCGGGGTCGTCAGCGACTCCAGGATCCCGGTGGTGGCCAGCGCGATGACCACCGGGACCGCGGGCCCCCATTCGGGCCCGAAGACCGTGGTCACCACGTCCGGGGCCAGTACGGCGACGGCGAGCATGCCCGGCACCACGGGCACCGCGATCACCTGGGTCACCCGGAGGAAGAGCCTGCGGATGCGGAGCGGATCGTCTTGAATCCGGGCGAAAATGGGAAACGCGACCCGGTTCGCCACGTTGCCCAGCAGGCTCACCGGGACCAGCATGATCCGGTACGGCACCATGTAGTACGACAGCGCGGCGGCGCCGAGAAAGTGGCTGACCACGACGTTGTCGGCATTGCGGCCGACGTAGCCGAGAGCTTGCGAACCCAGCAACGGCACCCCGAACCGGCGCACGTAGCGCAACGCGGAGCGGTCGAGCACGAAGGCGGGCAGTCCGGCCGCGCCGAGCCAGATCAGCAGGACCAGCGCGTCCGTGCAGACCTGCTGGACCACCAGCGCCCAGTAGTGCATGCCGAGTTCCGCGGCGGCGATGCCGATTCCGCCGCCGAGCAAGGTGGCGATCACCTCGCCGAGGGACAGCGCGCGGAAGCGCAGATCGCGTTGCAGCCGGGCGGCCGACACGATGGTCAGCCCCTTGAGCACCGGCCCGATCGCCAGCACCATCAGCACCGGACGCAACTGCGGGATGTCCAGGAAATCGGCGGTCGGACCGGCGAAGGCCACGGTGAGCAAACCGACGAGGGTGCCGAGCGCGGTCACGGTCCAGAACGCGGCGCCCTCGTCCTGCCGGCGCAGTTTCGCCTTTTGCACGATGCCGGTGGCGAGCCCGGTTTCCAGGAGCACCGCGGTGAGGGAGACGTAAATGGTCGCCGCGCTCGCGACGCCGAAATCGACGGGACCGAGCAATCGCGCGAGCACGAGCGCGAACCCGAGCCGGCCGAATTGCCGCGCGATCATCGCGATGATCGTCCACCGGGCCCCGTGCGCGGCGGTGGCGGCCTCGGTTTCCCCGGGCAGCACCGGCTCGGGTGCGGTGGGCTGCCCGGCGCCCGGGCGGTGAACTGTCACAGTAGTCGTCTTCCGCCCGATTCCGGTGGGACAGCTGGGATACTCCTGAAGTCGCCCGTTCGCCGCGGTGGGTTACGCCCGCGGAGATATCGAATCCGACTCGGTTGTCCGGCGCAGCACCGCGATCGCCGTTCCGGCGACGGCGAGCCCGAGCAGCCAGCCGCCCGCGACGTCGGTGAGCCAATGGTCGTCGACGTAGACCCGGGCGAAGCCGACCAGCAACACCCAGCAGCTCGCCACCGCCCGCCACCTTCGCCGTTCCGGGGCGAACAAAGCCACGAACAGGAGCGCGACGACGACGGCGGTCGCGGCGTGTCCGGAGGGATAGGCGGTGCCGTCGACGTGCAGGGTGCCGGGGGTGCGGTCCGGGCCCGCACGCCCGATCAAGACCTTGGCCGTCACCGTCACGGCGGACAGCAACAGGAGCGGGATGCCGCAGGCGAGCACCGGCGCCCATGACGAACGACGGATCGCCAGGATCGCCGCGCTGGCGAACAAGATCGGCGCGGACACCGGAAACTGGGCGACCGCGCTCACCGCCGTCATCGCCGCGTCCAGCGCCGCGCTGTGCTGGCGGGTCACCAGGTCGTGCACCGGCAGATCGGCCTGGGTCATCGGGCCGCGGCTCAGCACCTGCTGGGTGAGCAGGACGAATCCGCCGAGGGCGAGTGCCGGAAACAGCCAGAGTCCGGCCCGGGGAGCGCTTCGGCTGCCTGCGGAATTCACGATGTCGGGAGGGCCTACGTCCGGGCCAGCGGTGCGACGGCCGTTTCGGCGACTCCCCTGGCGAGACTCCGGGCGAACTTGGTCCGGTTGGCCATCGCCCACTTGGCGAGGACGGCGTACGCCCGTTGCCGTTGCGGTGGCGTCAAGTCGGCTCGTTTGATCGCCCGGAAAAGTTCCGCGCCGTGGTGCCAGGTGAGGAACCGCGAGCCGTAACCGGTCTTCCGATTGAACGCGCTCACTTGCCGTTTCGCGACCTGGGTGGTCAATTTCGCGCTGTGCTCCCGTTCCTGGAACAGCGGTTCGCCAAGCATCACGATCGGTCCGGCCAGCGCGAGTTCGGCGAGGAAAACCCGGTCGCTGCCCCAGAACGGAAGCAACAGCCGGGTACGCGCGGCGAGTGCGCGTCGTTGCACACCGAAGGCGACCGCGCACGAGTAGTCGTAGCGGATGAGGTCCGCGAACCGGTCAGCCGGTTCCGGCGCCTCCGAGGTGCGGAGATCCTGCGTGATGCCGAGCGAGGTGCCGTCCTCGTCGATGTGTTCGATGGCTGAGCAGGCTGCGGCGGCTGCGGGAGCGTCGTGCAAAGCCGTCACGCAACGCTGCACAAACGTTTCGTGCTGGAGGTCGTCCGCGGCCGCCCATTTGAACAGCGCGCCTGACGTGGCTTGGAAAACGTAGTTGAAGTTCGCGGCCGCGCCGATGTCGTGCGGGTGCCGGTGGTAGCGCACTCGCGGGTCGCGCCGGGCGTAGTCGTGGACGATTTCCGCGGTTTCGTCGGCGGAGTCGTTGTCGGCGACCAGCAGCTCGAAATCGCCGAAAGTCTGGGACAGCAGGCTTTCCAGCGCTCCGGCGAGGAAGCCGGCGCCGTTCTTGACGGGCAACCCGATCGACAGTGGCGCTGGAGAGTTCGGCACACCTTGACGGTCGTCGCGGGCGGCGCTGCCGTTACGAACGCCGGTCAGGAATCGGGAGGAGGCCACGAAACCGCAGTCCCGTCCGGAAAATGGTTGCCGGAGAACACCTTCGGCGGCGGACCGGGATAGATCGGCTGGTACCGGTAGTCGCGCCGGAACGTGTTCCCAGTGATCTCGACGTCCGGGTAGTCCGGATTGTGGTAGAGCGTGTTCGCTCCGCCGCCGAGCACGTTGTCCCGGATCGTCACCGGGCCCGCCACCGCGGGGGTCGGGTCCGGAGACGAGGACAGGATGATCGCCGAGGTGACCTCCTCGGCCGTGCCGGGATCGATCACGTTGTCTTCCACCAGAATTGAGCCCGCGAGGTGGTCCGACTGCGCCCCGTCGGAGTGCGCGCCCGGTGCCGGGGCGAAGTCGTGGATCCACGAGTCCGCGAGGCGGACGTTGTTGCCCAGCTTCACGCCGTCGTGCGTCATGCCGGAGATGTCGACCCGTTCCGCGGTCCAGTTGTGGAAAGCGATCGCCGCGCTGCGGTAGTCCCCGGTGATAGTGACGTTTCGGATCGTCACCGATCCCGCGCCGGTCGTGGTGATCGCGAAGTAGTCGGCCCCGGTTCCGGTGAAGCGGCTGCGCTGAATCACCACACCCGGTGCGGACACCGTCACCGCGCCGCGCACGTCGAGCCCGTCGAGGACTTGCCCCGGCTGGTCGGCGTTGAGCGAGCCGGTCGGGCGCAACGACTCGGACGGCGGTGCCCCGATCGTCGTCGGCGCCGGACTGGCGGACGGTGTCGTCGCGGCAGGCGGCGCGGCGGGCTGGGCGGTGGCCACGCAGGCCGCGGCCGCCAGCAGGACAGCTCCGGCGCAGGCGGCTGCCGCCAGCCGGTTCATCGGACGCTCTCGAGCGGCCGGACCGAGCGGTCCCGGACTGCGATCCGCCACAGCGCGGCGGCCGCGCCGAGCAGGCTGAACGTCATCACGAACATGATCTTGTAACCGAACGCGTCGAAGGTGAACGCGCCGACCGCGGCGGCGGCGATCGAGGCGGCGAGGGCCTGGGCGAGGCTGCGCACGGCCGGGTCGGCGACAGTGCGGTGCACCCGCCGGGCGAGCGAGTAGCCGGTGGCGAGGATCGCGAGTTCGGCGGCCACTCCGAGCGCGCCCATCGTGGCGAGCGTGAACAGGTACTCGTTGTCCAAGATCCGGTACAGCTTGGGAATGTAGGTGCCGACGCCGAGGCCGAGCAGGGGATGGTCGTGCCAGACCGTGAACACGGCGGTGTAGTCGTCGGTGCGGCCCTGGATGCTCGGGTCGGTCGCCAGGGTGCTGGGCAGCAGGATGCTGCGGAGACTGCCGAGCAGCCCCGGCACCACCGCGCTCATGCCGACCAGCCCGGCGATCGCGAACGGAATCAGGTTGAACACCATCCGCAACCGGACGCTGAGCAGGTACACCGCCATCGCGACCCCAGCGGTCAGCACCCCGGACCGGGACACCGACAGCGGCATGCACCCGGCGATGAGCACGAACATCGCCCACCACCGCACTCGGCACTCCTTCGGCGCGGTCAGCGCGAGGTGCAACGCGATCGGGGTCGCCATGCCGAGCACCACGGCGTACTCGATCGGATGGCCGGCCAGCCCTTGCACCCGGTGGAACCCGGACCGGGCGAGCGCGTCGACGTCCTCGGTGAAATGGAAGGTCAACCCGGGCAGCCGGAGCTGCTGGTAGAGGTCGACGACCCCGAAGAACTGGAGCAGCGCGCTGACCGCGAGCAGCCCGCAGGCGATCACGATCAGCCGCAGGAAGCGGGTGACGCCGCCGATGTCGCGCAGGGTGTCGGTGACGAAGAGCAACAGGCCCATCGCGCATGCCTCGCCGAACAGCGAGGCGTCGGAGGCCGACGCTTCCAGCGGCGAAAGGCCGCGCAGCTGACCGGCGATGTAGCTGGCGAGGACCACCCCGACGAAAATGAGGCAGACGATCCGCATCGGCTGCCGTCCCCGGTCGGTGCCGAGCGAACTGTCGACCCGCCCGTAGCACCAGAGCACCAGCAGCAGTGCCGCCACGATCAACCCGGGCACCCCGATCTGCCCGAGCGGATTGATGATCAGCGACGCCGGGACGAGAAAGGTCAGCGCGAACAGGATGGCGAGCGCGGTTTGCTCGTCGCGGCGGGCGTTCAGCCAGAGCGCGGACACGATGATGACCACGACGACGAAGGGCGTCATCGTCGGCGCGATGATCGGGACGGCCAGCAGCGCGAGCGCGGCGGCCGCGCAGATCGCCCGCAGGATCGGCCGCCCGGCGAGGTCGGCGCTGAAGCGCGCGATGCCGCGGCCGGTGAGCGAGTCGAGGGGACGCTGGCTCATCAGCCGCGCCGGCCGAGCGGACTCCGGGTGCCGGTCTTGCCTCCGTCGCTCTCCTCAGCGTTCGCCGGCGCGGTCACCGGCAGCAAACGGGCGGTTTCCTCGCCGTGCCGGACGGGTTCCGCGACGCCGGGCCCGCGGACGGGCGTGGCCACCCGGTCCGCCCGCTCGGGTCGCGGGTCCACCGGCAGTTCGCCGCGGTGGCTCTCCGGCGGGTGACCGGACTGGGCTTCCGGGACGGCCGGGCGCGCCGGGCGTTTGCGCGAACGCAGTTCCACGACCACGCACGCGGTCAGGGACAGGATGACCCCGAGCGCACCGGCGGCCAAGGCGGTCTTGAGCTGGTTGCTGTGCGAGACGGCGGCGTCCTGCGGTTGCACGACGTCATCGACCGTCACCCGGAACGGGCCCGGGATCTGTTTCTGCGCCTGCAAATCGTCGAGCCGCTTCGCGAGCTGCGCCGCGATCGCGCGGTAGGTGGTGAGCGTGTTCTGCCGGCCCGGGTCGGTCACGGTGACCGTGAGCACCGCCTTGCCGCTGTCGTCGATCTGGTACTTGGCGGTGCCTCCGGCCGCGGTGATCGCGGCGGCGACGTCCGGCGACTTCGCCAGCTGGCCGAGCACGAGCGCGGTCGCGGCGGTGTCGTAGTACGGGTTGCTCTGGAGCCGGGCCGACTGGTCGGCGGTGGCGGCGAAGGGATAGCTGACCTTGAGCGCCCCGTCCACCTCGTAGGTGGGGGACACGCTGCTGGCCAGGATCCAGCACACGACTGCGGAGACGACGAGCGCGGGGACGAGGATGAGCCAGCGACGGAGAGCGACCTGGAAGATTGCGAGCAAGTCCATCGGAGTTCCCCTCACCTCCTGCGTTTCTTATGCTGTCGGCGGTGCCGAATCGCAGTCCGGCGTCATTTGGTTGTCGCACCCGGCTGCCCGGATGTGACATCGGAACCTTCCGTCTTCCGGAAAGGCATCGAATCGTGACCACGCCGAAGATCGGGTTCGCGTGCGCCTGGGACCGCCCTCCGCAGGGGACGTGGTCGCACACGCCGTGGAACCTTCGCGCGGCGCTGCGCGAGCGGACTGCCGTCGTCGACCTCGGGCTGGAGTGGTCGCTCCCGGTCCGGTCGGCGCTGCGGGGCCTCGGCGCGCACCGCCACGAAGGCCGCTGGGGCAGCCACTGGAAGCACCTGCCGCTGACGATGGCGCTGGCCGGGACGAAACTCCGGGCCGCCGAACGCAAGCTCCGTCCCGACGTTGTGCTGCAGATCGGCGACCTCGCCCGCACCGACACGCCGTTCCTGCTCTACCAGGACTCCAGCTTCGACATCCTCCTCGAACGCCTCGACACCGAAAGCGGCCGTGCCCTGCACTTTCCCGGTCTCGACCGGGCCGCGCTCGGCAGGCTCCGCGACCGGCAGCACCGGATCTACCGCGAAGCCGCCGGATTGCTGACGATGAGTCAATGGCTGGCGGACCATCTGGTGCGCGTGTCGGGGGTGCCGCGGGACAAGGTGCACGTCGTCCCGCCCGCGGCCAACGGGCTGCCGGACGGCCCCGTAGCCCGGTGCCACGAGGGGCCGCGGCGTCGGCTGTTGTTCGTGGGCAAGGATTTTTCCACCAAGGCGGGCGATGTGGTCGTCAAGGCGCTCGCGGTATTGCGCGCGGAATCGGACCCGGAACTGACGCTCACCGTGGTGGGCCCCAAGGAATGGCCATTGCCCGGCCCGGTGCCCGCGGGTGTCGAATTCCTTGGCCGGATTCCGGTCGAGCAGGTGCGAATGCTTTACCGGACACACGATTTGTTCGTGATGCCCAGCCGGTTCGAGGGGTACGGAATCGCATTGGTGGAAGCGCTCGCGCACGGGCTGCCGTGCGTGGCGAGGCGGGACTGCGCGATGCCGGAGATCGTCCGCGCGGGGGAGAACGGCGACCTGATCGATTCGGACGATCCCCGGGAACTGGCGGGCGTGATCGCCGGTCTGCTGGCGGACGACGGCGTTTACGAACGCGTGCTGGCCACTGCTCCTCAGGTGATCGGGCGGCATTCGTGGGGGAGGGTCGCCGACGACGTGCTCCGCGTGGCGGCGACGGTGCGTTAACCGTTTTCGAGCGCGTCGGCGGGCACCCATCGCCCGCCCGCCGCCTCGACCTGGGGGAACTGCCTCCGGACCTCGGTCAGCAAGTCGGGGAGGAAGAGCAGGACCGCGTCGGGACGAGCCTCGACCAGTTCCGCGGGCGGGATGATCGGAATTTCGCTGGACGGCATCCGCCGGCCCTGTTTGGCTGCCGAGGCGTCGGCGATGGCCGGGAGCAGGTCGCGGGTGACGCCTGCCCGGCACAGCTGCGCGACCGCACGGGAAGCCGCGCCGTACCCGAGCACGCGTTGACCGGCGGCCAATTGCTCTTCGAGCCAGGCAGCGACGGAACCCGCGTTGCGGACCGCCGCTTCCTGCAGTCCGGCAACGATTTTCGGCTCGGTCACGCCGGAATCGGCTTCTTCGGCGACGAGCGCCCGCACCGAGCTGTCCGGTTCTCCGCCGCGGCCGGCGGCCAAGAGAATCGTTCCGCCGTAAAGATCGAACCGGAACGCGGAGCGGGCGACGAGCCCGGCCGCACGCAGCATTTCGACGAGGACCGGCGTCGAGTAGTACGCGTAGTGACCGTGCCGCAACGCGTTCCACTGTCCTTCGCGCAAAATCGAGGCCAGCGAATGGAATTGCAGCAGCAGCACGCCGTCGTCGGCCAGTCCGGCAACGCGGGCCTGCAGAGCGGCCTGCTGGTCGGGTTCGTGCATGAGACCGAAACAGTCGACGATCACGTCAGCTTTCCCGTCCGACACCGGGGTGAGCCCCCGCGCGCTAAGCAAGGAAAGCCACGAACCACCGTGCGGGCTGCCGTACTCGCGGACGGTGCCGCCGGCGGGCAGCATTCCCGCGGCCCGGCTGACCGCATCCGCCGCCTGCTCGACCAGCGCGGCCGGTTCGACTCCGCGCGGTTCGTCCGGTTTGGTCTCGTCCTCGGCGAGCTGCGCGAGCCCGCATCCGGCGCACAACCACATCCGGAGCGGGAAGACGACGTCCGGGCCCGGTTCGGAGAGCGCCGGGAAATGGTCGGCGGGCGGTTGCGGGCCGAGGTCGAGCACCACGGCGCCGTCCGCCGATCGGCACCAGCGGCAGCGTGGCGAGGTCACCGCGAGAGTCCTTCCGGGGGGAAAATGGGCGAATGAGAGTCGAATCTTGTGCGCTTGCCGGAGTACTGGTGTTCGTGCCGGAACCGCATCACGACGACCGCGGCCTCTTCACCCGGACGTTCGACACGAAGATCGCCGCCGAACACGGTCTGGCCGCCGAAACGTTCCAGCAGGATTCCCAATCGCGCTCGCGATCGGGAGTCCTGCGCGGCATGCACGGCCGGTCCGGCCGCGGCGAGGCGAAACTGGTGCGATGCGCGCGCGGCGCGGTGCACGACGTGCTCGTGGACATCCGCCCCGGGTCCGCGACGTTCGGCAGGCAACAGGCGTTCCGGCTCGACGACGTGGAGTTCGCGCACCTGTACGTTCCGCCGGGTTTCCTGCACGGGTTCCAGGTGCTCACGGAGTACGCCGATGTCTGCTATCGGATCGACCGCCCGCACGATCCGGCCGAGGATCTGGCGGTGCGGTATGACGACCCTGACTTGGCGATCGAGTGGCCGCTGCCGGTCACGCTGCTCAGCGCGCGCGACGCGGCTGCCGGGACGTGGGCCGATCTGGTCGCGAGCGTCCGGGGGTGACGTCATTGGGCTCGCGGCCGCAGGTCCGCGCGCCTGTATGTTCCGTCGGGGTTCCAGGTGCTCACGGAGTACGCCGATGTCTGCTACCGGATCGACCGCCCGCACGATCCGGCCGAGGACCTGGCGGTGCGGTATGACGACCCGGACCTGGCGATCGAGTGGCCGCTTCCGGTTTCGCTGCTCAGCGCGCGCGACGCGGCTGCCGGGACGTGGGCCGATTTGGTCGGGAGCGTCCGGGGGTGACGTCATTGGGCTCGCGGCCGCAGGTCCGGGCCCAGCGTGCCGTCCGCCCGGCGGACCGAGAGGTGGGCGAGCCGGGTGAACCGCTGGTCGAAGGCGGCCTGGCTGAGGTGATGCTGCCGGTAGGCGTCCGCGAGTTCGCGGGCCCCGGCAGGCACCGTCCAGGCGCAGGTGAACTCCGGCAGCGCGGCGCGGATCCGGCTGAAGTCGACCCGGTAGGACCGCGGGTCCGCACCGGCCTCGCCGGTGATCTGCAGGTCGGCTCCCGGCACCGCTTCCACGACGGCTTCGGCGATCTCGGAAACTCGCAGGTTGTTGGCCTCGGTGCCGACGTTGAACGCCTTCGCGTGCACTGCGTCGCGGGGAGCGGTCAGCGCCGCGGCGAAAGCGGTGGCGATGTCCTGGGCGTGCACCAGCGGACGCCAGGGCGTGCCGTCCGACAGCACCTTCACCGTGTTGGTCAGGATCGCGTGGCCGACCAGGTTGTTCAGCACGATGTCCGCACGGAGCCGCGGGGAGAAGCCGAAAGCCGTGGCGTTGCGCAGGAAAACCGGGCTGAAGTCGTCGTCGGCGAGGCCGAGCAGATCGTCTTCGACCCGCACCTTCGATTCGGCGTACGGCGTCACCGGCCGCAGCGGCGCTTCCTCGTCCACCAGACCGTCGTTTCCGCTGGCCCCGTAGACCGAACACGTTGACGCGTAAAGGAAACGGCGCACACCGGCGTCCTTGGCCAGCTGCGCAAGCCGGGTCGAGGCACGGTGGTTGATCGCGTAGGTGATTTCCGGGTCCAGCGCGCCGAGCGGGTCGTTGGACAGCGCGGCGAGGTGGATCACCGCGTCGAAGCCCGCGACGTGCTCGGGGCGAACATCGCGCAGGTCGACGGTCACCGCTTTGGGGTCGTTGACCGCGGGACCGAGCACGCAGGTCGAGTACAGGCCCGAATCAAGGCCGACGATGTCGTGGCCCGCGGCAGCGAGGACGGGTGCCATGACCGTGCCGAGGTAGCCGAGGTGTCCGGTCAGAAGTACGCGCACGGGTCTTCCTCATCTCATTCCGTAGCGGAGCCGCGGGCTGCCGCGATCGTCAGTTTCGGTGCGTGGAAGGCCTCGGCGTACCGCTGCTGGCACTGCACGCCGCGCACCCGGGCGAGCCCGGCGAACGCTTCGTGGTCGAACCAGCCCCTCCCGTGCTGCGACGGGTAGTGCGCGGCGAGCAACTCGCTTTTCTCCTGGACGGTGTCCTCGCTCAGCGGGAAGAAGACCGTCGGCTGCGCGAGGTCGGACTCCCACTTCAGGATTTCGTAGCCGAGGATCAGGTGGTCGCGGAACGCGGTCGGCACGAGTTTCGCCAGTCCGCGGTGGTCCTGGTGCGCGTCGTGGGCGGCCGGGGCGAACACCAGGTCCGGTTCGCAGTTCCGGCGCACCGCCTCGAGCGCGTCCTTGGCCAGGTCCCATTGCGCCGGAAGCCGTCCGTCGCGGAGGTCCAGGACGGTCACCGCCACCTCCGCTTTCGGACAGAACGCCTCCAGCGCGGCACGTTCTTCGGCTTCCCGCGGCGTGCCTGCCCCGGAGAGCACGAGCGCGGTCACGCGTACGCCCGGGTTGGCCCGGCACAGTTCGAGCAGACTCCCGCCGGCGCCGATCGCGATGTCGTCGCAGTGCGCGCCCAGCACCGCGATCTCCGAACAGACTTCGGGAAACAGCGCCCGCATCAGCGTCCTGCCCGTGCGGTTTCCCAGAGCATCCAGGGCCGGTCCCCGTGCGCGTAGGCGGCGTTGAGCGAGAGCCGTTCCTTGACCGTGTCGGTAGGTTTCCAGAACCCGCGGTACGGATAGCCGAGCAGCTTGCCCTCCTTCGCCAGCCCGACGCACCCGTCGGCCACGAGGTCGCCGTTCTCCGGGATGTGGTCGAAAACCTCTTGCCGGAGAACGAAATAGCCGCCGTTGGACCACAGCGGCATCTCGCTCACCGGCGTGATCCCGCCGACGCGTCCGTCCGGGGCGAGTTCGACGCAGTGGAAGGTCGACTCCGGCGGGACGACCATCATCGAGGCGCCCGCGTCGGTGGCCGCGAACCGCGTGATCATCTCGTCGAGCGGGGCGTCGGTCAGGACGTCGGCGTAGTTGGCGAGGAACATCTCCTCGCCGTCGAGGTAGGGGCGCACGCGCCGCAGCCGCTCCCCGATGGGAGATTCGATTCCGGTCTGCACGAAGGAAATCGACCAGTCGCTGATGTCTGTCGACAACAGTTCGACCCGGCCGTCGCGGAGCACGAAGTCGTTGGACTCGGTCTCGCGGTAGTCGAGGAAGAAATTCTTGATGTGGTGCGCCCCGTACCCGAGGCACAGGACGAACTCGGTGTGCCCGAAGTGGGCGTAGTAACGCATCACGTGCCAGATCAACGGCCGGGGGCCGACCGCGGCCATCGGTTTCGGCAGATCGTCGTCGGTGCCGTTGCGCATGCGCATGCCGTAACCGCCGCAGAACAGAACGACCTTCACTTCACTGCCACCTCGACGATTTCCAGGCGCGGAATCGGGAAGACGAGCTTGCCGCCCCACGCGCCGACGTAGGAAAGCTGCTCGGTCAGTTCGTCCCGCAGGTTCCAGGGCAGGACGAGCACGTAGTCCGGCCGGTCGGCGGCGATCCGGTCCGGTTCCACGACCGGGATCCGGGTGCCCGGCGTGAACCGGCCGTGCTTGTACGGATTGCGGTCCACCGTGTAGGCCAGCAGGTCGGGGCGGATGCCGCAGTGGTTGAGCAGGGTGTTGCCCTTGCCGGGCGCGCCGTACCCGACGACCGTTTTCCCGGATTTCCGGGCGGCGAGGAGAAATTCGAGCAATTCGAGCCGGACGCGGGTGACCCGGTCGGCGAATTCGGTGTACCCGGACAGCTCGTGCAGCCCGGCAGCCTTCTCCCGCGCCAGCACGTCGACCATCCGCGCGCTCGGGTCCCCGGCGGCTTCCTCAGGCCGCGCCCAGAGCCGGATCGACCCGCCGTGCGTGGGAAGGAGTTCGACGTCGACGACGCTCAGCCCGCCTGCCGCCAGCGCCCGCCGCGCGGATTCGACGGTGTAGTACTGGAAATGCTCGTGGTAGATCGTGTCGTACTGGTTCTTTTCGATCAGTGTGAGCAGATGCTGCACCTCGATCGACACCCAGCCGTCGTTCGCGACGAGCGCCCGCAGCCCGTGGGTGAACCCGCGGATGTCCGGGATGTGGGCGTAGACGTTGTTCGCCACGACCAGGTCGGCCGGACCGTGTTCGGCGCGCACCTCGCGGCCGGTCTCCTCGGAGAGGAACGCGGTGTGCGTCGGCACCCCGGCCTCGCGGGCGGCCTGCCCGACGTTCACCGAAGGTTCCACGCCGAGACAACGGATTCCGCGTTCCACGACGTGCTTCAGGAGGTAACCGTCGTTGCTCGCGACCTCGACGACGAAAGACCGGTCGGTCAGCCCGAGCCGCTCGACCGCGGCGTCGGTGAACCGTTTCGCGTGCTCGACCCACGAGGTGGAAAAAGACGAGAAATACGCGTAATCGGTGAAAGTGTCGGCCGGATCGAGCAACGGCGGGAGCTGCGCGAGCCAGCATTCGGTGCACACTTCGAGATGCAGCGGAAAAGTCGGTTCGGGTTCGGCCAGCTGCGCGGCGGTCAGGAACCGTTCGCACGGCGGGGTCGCGCCGAGGTCGACCACGCTGGCGGTTCTTTCCGAACCGCAGAGTCGACATGTGGTCATGTACCAGGCTCCTCCGACTCGGATGCGCGATCTGCGTAGGGCAGGTCGATCCGCGCCCGGCCGTCGTTACAGCGTGCCGGGAACGTCGCCGGAGTCGATTCGGAACCGAGACCATGACAGCGGCGGAATGCCGCGAGGTGCTGGGACGAACGGGTGGGCGGCCGGAGCCGGACGGCGCAGCCGCCACCCGTTCGTCAGTGGATCACAGTTTTTCCGCCGCCGGGATCACTTCGGTGGCGAACCGTTCGAGCACCGCCGGGTCCGGCACGCCGTGTGCCCAGCCGGTCGCGACGGTGAACCCGAGCTCCGACAGCCGGCCGAGTTCGTCCAGCAGTTCCCCGGTTTTCTCGCCGTTTTCGCCGGTGTCGAGCCGCAGCGAAGCGGTTTTCGTGATCTCGGAGTAATCGCGGCCGACGTCCTCGCAGTGCTGCTTCAGGACTTCCAGCTTGCGCGGCAGGTCCGCGTTGGGCAGCAAATTGCAGATGTCGCCGTATTGCGCGACGAACCGCAGGGTCTTCTTCTCGCCGCTGCCCCCGATCATGATCGGCGGATGCGGACGCTGGATCGGCTGCGGGCTGTTGAGCAGCCGCTCACCGCTGAAATGCGTTCCGGTGAACGGTTCGTCGCTGTCCGACCACATCTGGTGGACGTACCGGAGCGCGTCCTCGAGCTGTTCGAACCGCTCCTTCATCGGCGGGAACCGGAACCCGAGCGCGCGGGATTCCTCCTCGTTCCAGCCTGCCCCGATGCCGAGGATCGCCCGCCCGCCGGACAGCACGTCGAGCGTCGTCGCCGCCTTCGCGAGCAGCCCGGGGTGGCGGTAGATGACGCCGGTGACGAGCGTGAGCAGCTTGACGCGCTCGGTGTGCGCGGCGAGGAAGCCGAGCGTGGTCCAGGCTTCCAGCATTTCGTGCTCGGGCGGGCCGTAGCTCGAAATCTGGAAGAAATGGTCCATCACCGACAGGTATTCGAACCCGGCCTCGTCCGCGGTCCGGGCCACCCGCGCCAGGTCCGCGCCGAGCGCCGCCGGGCCGTTCGGCCAGGTCTGCTGAGCCAGGTGCAACCCGAGTTTCATGCCAACTCCTTAACTGCCGGAATGATGTCTTGCGCGAAAATCTCGATCCGGTCCCGACCCAGGCCGCCGGGCAGCGGGCCGATCACGGCGTGCACGCCGAGCCGGTGCAGCCGCCGCGCCTCGGCGAGAAATTCGCCGGTTTTCTCCCCGGACGGACCGATGTCCAGGCAGTGGTAAACGGTCTTGGCGATCTCGGCGTAGTCGCGGCCCTCGGTTTCGCAGTGCCGCTTGAGCACGTCGAGCTTCCGTTCGAGATCCGGGCCGTTGCCGATGTTGCAGAAGTCGCCGTACTTCGCGACGAGCCGCAGCGGACTGGTGAGCAGTCGTTCGGCGGTGAAATGCTTGCTGGAGAACGATTTTTCGTCCTCGTCCCACATTTGCCGGACATACGGCAGGTTCTCTTCGAGCAGTTCGAACCGCTCTGAGGTGGACGGAAACGGGAAGCCGAGATCGCGGGCTTCCTCCTCGTTCCACCCGGCTCCGATCCTGCTGGATCGCGCCAGTGGTGTACGTGAACAAATTCGCACTCGGTGTGCGCGGCGAAGCGGCCGGGCGTCGGGTAGGCCTCAAACATCGGACGATCGCTCGCGCTGGTGCTGGGAATGCGGAAGCAGTGGGCCATCACCGCGAGATACATGGACCCGGCGTCGTCCGCCGCCCGCATCGCTTCGACCGAGTTCCATACCCGACACTGTATACCTGGAGTAACTTCATGTGCGCAGTCAGAAATCGCGCACCACGTTGACCGTGCCGTGCAGCGGATCGGTCACGTACACCGTGCGCGTGCGCTGATCCACCGCCACGGCGCCCGGATTCACCCCGAGACTCAGTTCGCCGTTCAGGGTCCCGGTTTGTCCGTCCACGCGGGACAGTCCATTCTGCCCGCCGTTGGTGTACACGACATCGCTGCCCTGATGCACCGCGAGCGACGAAGCTTCACTGCGCAGCAGCACCGTCTTCACCTGCTCCCGCGCTGCTCCGTCCACAATGGACATATGGTGGATCGCCGAGTTCGCCACGAACACCGATCCGCTCAGTTCGTGGACGTCGATCCCGGTAGGAGAAGCACCCACCGGAACGCTCGCGGTGAACGCGCCCGCGTCCAAGTCGCAGATCTCGACCGAGTTCGTGTTCGGGCTGGTGCAGTAGGCGCGCCGTCGGCCGCCGTCGAGCGCGATTCCGGAGAGGCTCGGCTTCGGCGCGGGCAGCAGGTCCTGCTGAGTGAGACTGATGCTGTCGAGCACCGCGAACGTGCCGGTCTTGCCGCTCACCGCGTATACGAGGTTGGCCTGCGGATCGATCGCGAGCGCCGACGCCCCCGCCCCCGCGCTGACGGCGCTCAGGAACCGGTGCGTCTGGCTGTCGAAGGCGAGCACCGTGCCGCCGGCCGGATTGGCGACGTAGATCCGCTCGGTGTCCACCGCCACATCGCTCGGTTCCCCGCCCACCGCGAGCGCGGCCACGACCCTCGCCGCGTCCGGATCGAGCACGACGACCATGCCGGACGCCTGGTCGGCGGCGTACACCAGCCCGGTGACCGGACTCACCGCGAGCGCCGAAAGTGTCCCGCCGACCTGCACGCTGGTGACCCGCCCGGACGCCCCCGCGGTACCGCCGAGCAGTGCCGCCGCACCCGCGCTGACCAGGCCGAACAGCCCTCTCCGGGACCACTGGGAACCGCGCATCGCTCACCTGCCCCGGTCGGTTGGGTTGCCCGCCGACCCTAACCCGGACAAGGATCGGCTGAAGGAACTTCGCGTCCCCCGATCGCGTTGTTTCCAGTGAGTAACCCACCTTGCGGCACCTGCCAGAGCGGACGGAGGCAAGCGCGCGTGCACAAGCACCACAACGGGCTGAAGACGGCGATGCTGCTCGGTCTGCTCTCCGCGATCATCGTCGGGATCAGCGGATTGTTCGGCCGCGGCGCCCTGGTGATCGGCCTGATCGTGGCGCTGGGGATGAACGCCTACGCCTACTTCAACTCCGAGAAAATGGCCCTGCGCGCGATGCACGCGCGGCCGGTGTCGGAGGTCGAGCAGCCCGCGATGTACCGGATCGTGCGGGAGCTGGCGACATCCGCGCGGCAGCCGATGCCCTCGCTGTACGTGAGCCCCACCGCCGCGCCCAACGCCTTCGCGACCGGGCGCAACCCGCAGCACGCGGCTGTGTGCTGCACCACCGGGATCCTGGAGCTGCTCGACGAGCGCGAGTTGCGTGCGGTGCTCGGGCACGAGTTGTCGCATGTGTACAACCGGGACATCCTGATCTCGTGCGTCGCCGGGGCGCTGGCGAGTGTGGTCAGCGTGCTGGCGAACATCGCGTTCTTCTTCGGCGGGAACGACCGCGAGGGCAACCCGTTCATGTCGCTGCTGCTGGTCTTGATCGGCCCGATCGCGGCCGGGGTGGTGAAGATGGCGGTGAGCCGGTCGCGGGAGTACCAGGCGGACGCTTCCGGGGCTGAGCTGACCGGTGATCCGCTGGCGCTGGCCTCGGCGTTGCGGAAGCTGGAGCGGGGGACCCGGGCCGCGCCGCTCGCTCCCGAACCGGCGGTGGTTTCGCAGTCGCATCTGATGATCGCGAACCCGTTCCGCCCCGGGGCCGGGCTGAGCAAGATGTTCTCGACGCACCCGCCGATCGAGGACCGGATCCGGCGGCTCGAGGAGATGGCCCGCGGCCGCTGACCCGCGTTACTCCCATTCCGCGGTAGCCGGATCCACTCCGTGCACGATCGCGTTGGCGAAGATCACGTCGCGCAGCCAGCCCGCGAGACCAGGCGCCAACGCGTCGTAGTACTCCGTGTATCCGGCTTCCTCCACGAACTTCCGCCCGAGACACACCTGCATCGAATGCGTGCAGTCGAAGTACCGCGACAAGGTCGCCCGATGCCGCTCCGCGAGCGTGTTCGCCTCCGCCGACCCAGGCTCGACCCCCGCCCGCCGCGCCGCCGCTAGGTCCGCGTGGAGCGTCTCGTGCTCGGCCGCGGCCTCCTGCCAGTCCTGCGGGGTCAGTTCGGTGGTCCGCTCGCGGTACTCCGCCCACTGCCGCGTGTCACCCCAGCGCTCCGCGGCCTCGTCGACCCACTCCGGATCCCACTCGGACCCGAAGATCTCGACCTGCTGCTCCGCCGTCAACTGCATCCCGCCCCGGGTCGCCGCCGCCATCCGGTCCACCGCGGACGCCATGTGCTCCAGCCGTGCGATCCGGTCGCGCAGCTCGCGCCGCTGCCGGGTCAGATGCGCGTGCGCGTCGGCGGTCGGATCGTCCAGCAGCCGCCCGATCTCGGACAGCGGAAAGCCGAGCTCGCGGTACACGAGCACCCGATGCAACCGCGCGATGTCCTCGGCGGAGTACACCCGGTAGCCGGCCCTGGTGCGCCCGCTCGGACGCACCAGGGCGACGGCGTCCCAGTGATGCAGGGTTTTGACACTCACGCCGACCAGCGTCGCCGTGCGTCCGACAGTGAGGCCGTCTTGCTCGGTCACGACCTCAGTGTCGCAGCTCACGAGCGTGGCACGTCGATCCCCACAGCACGCATCCCCTCCGCGACGGGCCCGTCCGGATCGATCGGCTCCGCCGCGGTCATCACGACCCTCGTGCCCTCCGGCGTGACGACCGTCAACTCCCGCGAGTTCCACGGCATCAACTCCGGCCCGCTAGTGCACCCCGGCGTGATTTCCTCACACCGCTTGGCGATTTCGTCGAGTTCGCTGAGCACGCAGGAGAAACTGATGCTGACTTCACTCGGGGTCGCTGGGGTCCCGGGCTTGAGCAGGACGTCCTGGAACGCCCAGCGCCGCAGATGCACGATCTGGCCGGGCAAGGTGAACAGGTTGTCGAAGCCGAGCCCGCGAAGCCAGAAGTCCGTGGAGGCATCGAGGTCGGAGGTGGGCACGTTGGGGAACATCGGCATCCCGTAGAAGCCGAGATAGTTGCCCGGAGACACCGCGTCGTAGGCGGGCGTGGGAACCGGGCCGCGAAATTCGTTCATGGGGAGAGCGTGGAGCCTCCTGTCGCAGGAGGGTCAAGTCCGTAGATACGACGAACGCCCCGGGTGTCCGGGGCGTTCGTGTGGGTGTGGCAGGTGAGGGATTCGAACCCCCGAAGGCTGAGCCGTCTGATTTACAGGCTGACGGGAAGGCGTGCTCTGACCAGCACGTTTGTTCCGTTCGCCGCCTGCTGTGGGGCGTATGTGGGGTGGGGGCCAGGGCCGAAACCTTCTCTGGCATCAGCGCGGAGCACATGATCGCTAGCCTTGGGGCGGCTGCTTTGAGTCCGGTGCGCTCCCTTGAACTTGCAAGCCTCGGTGAGGGCCTCGACAAGCCGTCTATCTACCTGTGGCAAGCGGCGAGCCGACTGCTTGGATCGCAGGAATCTCGCCCCGGATGGCGATGAATCGGTCCAAATTTTTTGCTGCCCACAACAGGTTATGTACGGGCGGCTCTCCCCTGGCTTCGCCCATCTGTCCAGAAGTCGATCGGAAATCAATCGCTTCGATAAGGTAGCGAATTTCTTTCAGTAATGATTCATCGCTTATCCATGTCAAAGATTCCTGCTTCAAAATGAGATAGGAGTCTTTGGGCAGCCAGGCTATTCCGGATTCCCGAAGGCGTGGTCGGACGTAACTGTCGAGTGATTCCCATGCCGCATCATACATAGTCTGCACTGCGGGTCCGTACTTGCTCTCGCTAATAATTTCCTGAACTTTCGACCTAAGATCTACCACATCTTTCCTGAAGCGCTGGAGCTCTGCAACCAGCTCGCGATCGAGTGTTTCTCCGGGGAAAACAAAGGGAAGAAGGGTATGGGTCCGAGACTCGCAGAACCTCAGGAGTGCGGACACCTCCTTTAATGCGTCAGAGGAGCCGCTGTAAGTCAGCAGTATAGCGTCCGTTAACTGATCTATATTATCGTCGAGTACGGTTAGCGTGGTTCTTAACTGTCTGCGTTCTTCTTGGATTGTGATTATCTTTTGGATTATGCCAACCGCAATTGGTATGCCAGCGCATGCGCTAGTTGCTGCTGTGACCACATTTGTGACAAATGGTTTGTTCGACCAGTATCCGATGCTGTCCAGCCATGCTCCTGCAAGGAAAAGGGCGACGAACATGCAAGGGAGGATGCCATATAACACCACTTTCCATGATGCAGGGAATCTTGCCGCCGGATTTGAAGGTATTCGCGGGCGGGCCTTTCTCGGGTCTTCGCTCATGGTCGAAATTCCTTTCTGCGCCTAGTCCGTTCAGGTGCCCGGTAGACCTGCTCGGACTAGTTCTGCTCGGAGTTCCGTCATGGTCTCGATTACTTTATCTGCGCCTGCGGCTGCAAAGGAATCTGCCTTGCCCGGCTTATTTGCGAGGCCTACCACTGGTGCTCCGACGGCACGTGCGGCCTCAATGTCTGATAAAGAGTCGCCGATGAAGAGTGCTTCTCCGGCAGTGCAATTAGACTCTGTTAGGGCGGTGTTAAGAGGGTGCGGGCTCGGCTTCATCAGATCGGGGCGTGCGTAAGCGCGCCCGATTACAGGCTTGACCTTTCCGAGAATTCCTGCGCCACCGAGGTAATTTTCGATCGCCTGAGAAGAGTTGTTGCTCAGGATCCCCGCCCGCCTGCCAGACGTTAGAGTCGCGGAAATCGACTCAAGGCCGTCAGGGGTCGCAACGGACTCGTCCGTCGCCCTGAGTTCTGCCATTATCAGGTCATCCTCGACGGCTTTCACCGCGTCGAGGCCGTATTTCGCAGCTTCTTGCAGGATGGCGAGCGGGTCGTCCGTCTCCACCTTCGACGGTAGGTGACGTTCTAGCCAGCGGGCGACCTCGGGCGCTGGCACTCCGGCGAATACGTCGCACACTGGCCCGTCGAAGTCGAACAACACGAGTCGTGCGCGCTCGATAAGCTCGCGCAGGCTGACATCTGCCACTACAGCTCCACGTCCTTCGCAACCGAGTCCCATACGCTGTTGAACCAGCGTTGTGCCTGCTCCACGTACTGGGTGTCCACCGCGTCGGGGTCGTCGGACTTGGCGTAGTGGAACAGCACGGCGTCTTTGCCCATCGGGTCGAAGATCTCTACCGGCTGTCCCGTGATGGCCACCGAGTGCTGGAGTACCGGATAGAACCCGAAGAACGCCTCTGCCTGGTTAAGCAGGAACATCTTGAACAGCGGCGCAGCGTGGTAGACGCGAACCTGCGCCGTGGCCGTCTGGACAAGCCCGAGCGCGGCCAGCTCCTGGACGGTGTCGACCACGGCCTGGGTGGACCGCTGAACGATGCGCTCCGCCCGCTTCCGCACGTCCGGCGAGTCGACCCCGTCCGGCGCCAATGCCGGCAGTCCCAGCGGTTTGGACAGATCTGGCAGCAGGATGCGAACCCGCAGGCTATCGGGCTGGAGGCGGCCTGAGCGCACCTTGTCGAGTGGCTCGCTGATCACCCCGTGCAGGGTCTCGCCGGAGAACCCGGCGAAGTCGATAGCGACGTCGCCGCCGTTGTCGAAAATGGCTTCTACGTGCGGTCGGAGGCCAACGGACCGCTCCGTGCGTTGCCGCACATACGAGCCCTTGCCCTGTCGGGAGAGCACCAGGCCCTCATCGCGCAGGATGCCGACCGCCTTCTGGGCGGTCATCGGGGCAACTCCGTACTTGGTGGCCAGGTCGGCATACGAGGGCAGCTTGTCCCCCGGCGCGTAGGTCCCGGTCAGGATCGCAGCCCTCAGAAACGCGGCTACCTGCTGAAACGGCGGGCGTGGGTCTTCGAGGTCGATCTCGTCCATGCCGGAGAGCATAGCCTCAACCCTGCTAGCCCAACTAGGTGAATCAGATCTCCACGCTAGGTCTGCTAGCAATGTGAAGTTGACTTAGCTAGTAGAGCTATGTGAGTCTCTGGTGGTCGCCAACGACACCAACCGAGAGGGACCCACGATGAGGACCGCACGAGCCATCACCCGCGAAGCTCAGGCCGTCGTTGACGGGCTGGGAGAGGGTGTTTCCGCATTTCAGAGCTACTGCCCGGATGGTCTGACCGAGTCCGCGATCGACGCGCTGATCGCGTCGGTTGACGCGGAGCTGGCCGCTACAGAAGAGGCCGCGGCCGTCCGGGTGCAGCACTCGTTCACCGACGCCCGCCGGGCGCACCGGATCCGCCGCCGGGTCGAGGGCGCGACGTTGCGGGCGGTGCCGGGCCGGATTGAGGCCGCCGCCGGTGAGCCGATGGGGGAGGCCGCGTGATGGCCGATCCGCACCCGATGACCAGCCAGTTCGGCCCCGACGCGGCGGCTCACTCCGCCAAGAACGCGCCTGCCGCGCCGGGTCTCGCCAACCAGTCTTCTGACCGTTCGGAGAGGAACACCATGGTAGGGACCGCACCCGCGTTCGTGACGGACGCGTACAAGGCCATCGCCGATCTGATGGCCGCTCGCCCGATCTCGGCGAGCAACTACCGTTCGGGCCGCGAGTTCGACGCGGCGCAGGTGACGTGGCTGTTCGCGATGGCCGACGCCCTGGACGACGCGGACCTGTGCGAGGACGCGGACGTCACCCGGGAGATCGCGCTCGGCGTGGTCCGCGACGCGGTGTCCCAGGTTGCCGGGGTGGTCGCGTGATCACCCGCAACCGGATGCGCCTGCCGATCCTCGCGCCGCAGGCCGTTGTCTGCCCGAAGGACGCCCCGCCCCGCGACGCGGGCGCGATGTCCACGCTGATCACCTACGACGCCCGGGACCCGTTCGCAGTGACGCTGACCTTGACCACGGCCGGGGTCGAGTGGGTGATGGCGCGGGAGCTGCTGGCCGACGGCGTGAACGCCGCGACGGGTGAGGGCGAGGTGTTCGTCTGCCCGGACGTCCACGGCGAGGCCACGGTGTGGGTGACCCTGCACGGCGAGACCAGCACGCTGATTCTCGGGTTCCGCCGCGCGGAGATCGAGTACGCGCTGGACGGGATGGAGCGGATCGTGCCCGAGGGCACCGAGTCCGACCGCATCGACTGGTCCCGCGAACTGGCCTTGCTGGCGTGGGGCGGTGAAGCCGCATGACCGGCCGCCCCCTCTCGCCCCGCGCTATCGAGCGCCTGGCGATTCAGCGCTGGACCGCAGCCAACGGCCGCACCTGGGCCAAGGCCAGCAAGCGCGAACGCGCGAACTGGCTGGCCAAAACCGAGCCCGTCATCCGCGAGGAACACGGCATCGCCGCGGACGCGGAATGGCGGGCCGGGGACTGGCACGCACCCGACCAAACCGACCTGTTCGACCTGATCTCCCGGGAGGTGGCCTGATGTCTGCGCAAACCCTGATGGTCCTGGGCGGCCTCGCCCTGCTGGGCGTGTTCAGCGTGTGGCGCGCCGGGCGCAAGTCCGCGGCCAAGAGCATGAAGGGCGTCCGCGAGGTCACCCGCATGACCGGCAACACCATCCGTCTGATCCTGGCCACGCTCGTCATCGCCGGAGTCCAGTGGCTGGTGGTCGTGAAGATCGGCAACACCACCGCTACCTGGATCGCGCTCATCGTCCCCGCGCTGCTGGCCGCGGCGACCATCGTCCGGCTGATGGCCATCACCGAAATCGTGCACACCACCCGGGGCGGTGGTCGGCGATGACCAGCACGGAACTGGCTGCGCAGGACGCGCGGCACGTGCCCCTCACGGACGCGGACAAGCTCGCGCAGGACGCCGCGACCGCGGCGCAGGTGCGGCGGCTGGCGAACCACCCGGACGTGGTTGCGCTGCGGGTGGAGAAGGTCCGCACGCAGGTGGACGCGGTGATCTGGCTGGGGATCTTCCTGGGCCTGGCGTTCACGATGGTCAACGTTCAGCAGTTCGCCGCCGCCGGTGCGCCGGTGTGGTCGCTGGGCTGGTTCGCGGGATGGCTGCTGGACCCGATGGTGTCCCTCGTGCTGGTGGCGGTGTTGCGGGCGGAGCAGATCACCGCCCGCTACCAGGTGTCGACCGGGGTGTGGGCGCACCGGACGAAGTGGTTCGCGTTCCTGGCCACCTATGTCATGAACACCTGGGAGTCCTGGACCCGGTTCGACGTCGCCGGGGTGGCGCTGCACTCGGTGCCGCCGGTGCTGGTGTTCCTCGCTGCGGAGACCGCTCCGGTGCTGCGCGACAAGCTCACCGAAGCCGTCCTGGCCGCCGCCGGTCACGCCCATGCCGGCATCGGGACTCCGGACGTCGACCAGCCCGCCCCCGCCGAGCTGACGACCCCGGCCGAACTCCCCGCCGACGACGAGTTCGCTGCGGCCAAGCCGGTCCGGGAGCCGCGGAAGCCGGTGCGGAAGACGAGCAAGGCCAAGGCCAAGCCTGCGGGCCGGAAGCTGCTGGCCGACTACGTGGCCGACGCCCGCGCCGCGTGGACGCCCGGAACCGAGATCACCCCGGCCTGGGTCCGCAGCGTCACCGACTGCGCCCGCGGCACCTCGTCCAACGTCGCCGCCGCCCTCGCCGCCGAACTCGCCGACACCGACACCGACACCGATACGGCTCCGGCCGACCCGGAGCCCGCCGACCTGAGGGAGGCCGCCTGATGTCCACGACCGTCGACTGCACCCCGTTCCCGAACCGCGACCGCGAACACCAGGGAGACCAGCCCGTGAACACCCCCGCCGAACCGTCCGTGAACACCCCGGCCGACACCGCCGTGAACGCGGCCGTGAACGCCGACCCGGCGGCCACCGAGGTCGCCTACACCCGGTCCGGGAACGTCGTCCCGATCCGCCCGGACACCGCCCGCGGCCCGGAGGAAATCCCGGAGCAGGACCGCGCCGACGCGGGGGAGCGGGACGCCCGCTCTGGTGACGTCATCGACGCCGCCGACCCAGACGAGCCCGCCGACAACGCCCCTGCCGTGCCGGTCGACCCGCCTGCGGTGACGCGGTCGTGGTGGGAGACCGCCGCCGACGCCACCGCACAGCCGCTGGTGGCCAAGTGGCTGACCTCCGCCGAAGAGTTCAAGTCCCGGGCGCGGTTCCTCGTCCGCTACGCCGCCCACACCACGGCGTTCCACGCGCTGCGGGTGCCGCTCTACGTGCCGACCGCGTTCCTGCGCTCGTTCGGCGCGGTCGGGCGTCTGCTGGGCCGGTTGCACCACTGGGTGTTCGACGGCGAGTCCAAGCCGGTGCGGATGAACGCCCGCGACCGCAACGACTCGGACGTGTACATGAAGCTGCGCGAGGCCCGCAACGAAGCCGTGCGCCGCCGGATGGCCCCGGTCATGGTCGGGCTGGTGGTCCTGCTGGCCGTGGTCTACCTGGCCATCACCTACGTTGCTCCGTTCTGGAACTGGACCGTCCTGGTGTCGGCAATGACGCTGGTGGGCTGGTGGGGCGCTCCGGCGGACAAGCCGGTCGCCGGGCGCGCGGTGGACATGGAGAAGACCCCGAAGCTCACCTCGTCCACGGTGGAGGACGCGTTGCGCTCGCTCGGGATCGGCGCGCTCAACCAGGCATACAGCAAGGGCAAGCGGATCGCGTTCCCGAACCCGATCTCCCGCGACGGCGACGGCTGGCGCGCCGATGTCGACTTGCCGCTGGGCGTGACGGCGGGCGACATCATCGCGAAGCGTTCCGAGCTGTCCTCCGCGCTGCGCCGCCAGATCGGGTGCGTGTGGCCGGAAGGGGACGCGAAGGTCCACGAAGGACGGTTGGTGCTGTGGGTGGGCGACACCGACATGTCCAAGGCCAAGCAGAAGCCGTGGCCGCTGGGCAAGCCGGGCGCGACGGTGGACCTGTTCAAGCCGCAGCCGTTCGGCACCGACCAGCGCGGCCGCTGGGCGGACGTGACGCTGATGTTCGTGTCCATGATCATCGGGGCGGTGCCGCGGATGGGCAAGACGGTGTCGCTGCGGGAGCTGCTGCTCATCGCTGCGCTCGACCCGCGCGCGGTGCTCTACGCCTACGACCTCAAGGGCACCGGCGACCTGGCTGCGGTCGCGCCGTGCTCGCACGGCTACGGCGTCGGCGACGACCCGGAGGACATCGAACGCATGGTGGTCGAGATGCGGGAGCTGCGGGAGGAGCTGCGCCGCCGCACCAAGGTGATCCGCGGCCTGCCGGAGTCGGTTTGCCCGGACAACAAGGTCACCCCGGAACTGGCTGCCCGCAAGGATTTGCGGCTCGCGCCGATCGTGGTCGGGGTGGACGAGTGCCAGGTGTGGTTCGAGCACGAGAAGCACGGCGCGGAGTTCGAGGAGATCTGCACCGACCTGGTTAAGCGCGGCCCGGCGCTGGGGATCGTCCTGATCCTGGCCACTCAGCGGCCGGACGCGAAGTCGTTGCCCACCAGCATTTCCGCCAACGCCATCCTGCGCTACTGCCTGAAAGTCCAGGGACAGACCGAAAACGACATGGTCCTCGGCACCAGCCAGTACAAGAACGGCGTGCGGGCAACGATGTTCGCCCGCACCGACCGCGGCATCGGCTACCTCGCCGGTGAAGGCGACGACGCCAAGATCGTGCGGTCGGTGTACAAGGACGCCACCGACGCCAAGAAAATCGCCGCCGGAGCCCGGCTGCGCCGCGAGGCCATCGGCAACATCACCGGCTACGCCGCCGGGGAAGAGGTCGACGTCGAGGCCGCCCGCCTGGACACCCTCGCCGACGCCATCGCCGTGTTCGAGCGCGGCGAGGACAAGCTGTGGTCCGACGTCATCGTGGGCCGCCTGGCCGATCTCCGGCCGAACCAGTACGGCGGCTGGACCGCGCAGAACCTCGCCACCGCGCTCAAACCGCACGGCGTCAAACCGAAGCAGGTGTGGGCCACCGACCCCGAGACGGGCAAGGGAGCCAACCGCAACGGCTACACCCGCGAGGCGCTGACCGACGCCAAGAACAACGGAAAGTAACCGGGAGAGGGGGCTAGGGGCGGTGCGCGTCCTAGATCGGACCGCCCCTAGACCTAGACCCCGCCCCTAGACACCCGCAGCCATCATGACCAGGACTCTAGCGACCTAGACCACCCCCGCGCCGACCAGCGGAAACACCCGCAAAACCCGGCTAGCCGCCGACGCCGACCGGCCCTAGCCCTGGGCGAACGCGCCCAAAAACAGGCACGCAGAGTCACAACCCTGGGAGCACGCTTTGACCACGCACGCCACCCGCAGCCCGGTCCACGGACCGGCCCGCCCGCCGGTCACCATCCCGTTCGCCGACTACCGCGCCCTCGTCGCCGACGCCTCCGCCTGGCGGCTCCTGACCACCAGCCCGCACGTCGCGGAACTCCTCGCCGAATGGGTCGAGTGGGACCGCCGCCGCACCGCCCGCCAAACCTCCAACGCGGTCTGCGCCGCCGGGAACTGGCGCGCCAACGCGGCGACGCCGACCTACGCCGAACTCGCCCGCCGCCGCGCGACGTTCGCCCGGCCCGCCCTGACGCCGCAGCAGATCCGCGCCACCGCCGCCGCGTCCTGGGCGCGGGTCGAGGCCCGCAACGCCCATGCCGGCATTCGCGCCGCCTGACCGAGAGGACCACCCATGACCGCCACTGACGGCGCAGCTTTGCTCGACTCGCTGCGCACCGCCTTGACCCGCTACGTGTCCTTGCCCAGCACCGAAACCGCCGACGCCATCACGCTGTGGATCGCGGCCACCCACGCGCAACCGGCGTGGGCGCACGCCCCGCGGCTGGTGATCCGCGCCCCGGAGAAGCGCTGCGGGAAGTCCCGGTTGCTCGACATCGTCGAGGCCACCTGCCACAACCCGTTCATCACGGTCAACAGCTCCCCGGCCGCGGTCTACCGGTCCGTCACCAACGACCCGCCCACGCTCCTGGTGGACGAGGCGGACACGATCTTCGGCCCCAAGGCGGACGGGAACGAGGACTTGCGCGGGCTGCTCAACGCCGGGCACCAGCGCAACCGCCCGGCCAAGCGCTACGACGCCACCAACAACCGCGTGGAGTCCATCCCCACCTTCGCCATGGCCGCCCTCGCCGGGATCGGCGCGATGCCCGACACCATCGAGGACCGCGCCGTGATCGCCCGGATGCGCCGCCGCGCGCCCGGGGAAACCGTTGCGCCCTACCGGCACCGCCGCGACCGGCCCGCGCTGCGCACCCTCGCCGACCAGCTCGCCGAGTGGCTGCGCTCCGACCTGCCCGCCCTGGAAGCCGCCGAACCGGAGATGCCCGTGGAAGACCGCGCCGCCGACACCTGGGAACCCCTCGTCATCGTCGCCGACCACGCCGGGGCCGACTGGCCCGACCGCGCCCGCCGCGCCGTCCTCGCCCTCACCGCCGCCGACTCCGAGACCGACGACAGCTCCGAACGCGTGCGGCTCCTGGCCGACTGCCACGCCGCGTTCGGTGACACGCGAGTCCTGACCACGGGGCAGCTCCTGGCGCGGCTCAATGCCGACCCGGAAGCCCCGTGGTGCGGGTACGGGCCGACCGGGCTCACGCCCGCCAAACTCGCCAAGCTGTTGCGCGAGTACGGCATCCGCTCCGGCAACATCCGCCCCGACGACGGCCCGCAAGCCAAGGGCTACACCCGCGCCGACTTCACCGACTCCTGGGCGCGCTACTGCCCCGGCCTCGCCGACGACCCAGCCGCGGCGGCGGGGGAGCGGGACGGCTGTGACGCGTCACCCGGAGTTGTTCCCCTCCGCCGCGCCCGGTCCGCCTGACCAACCCCCAGCGGGGGTAGGCGTCCCTGCCGTCCCAAGCGTCCCCGCGCAGCTCACGCCCGGGACGGCACCGATCGCCGGGACGGCACCACCCGTCCCGCCCGGCCTTGCTGGGACGGCTCAAGCCGTCCCACGAAAGCAGCCGTCCCATGCCTGACCTGCGACGGGACGGCTGGGACGGCTGGGACGCCTACCCCTCCCACATCAGCGACCAACCCGACCAGACCTGAGGGAGAGCCCATGCGCATCGCCGACGCCAGCCGCACGACCCGAAGGGCTCACCACTAATGGCTACGCCACGCCACCAGCTCACCATTGTCGAAGTCTGCGACGAACTCAGCATTTCCCGCCGGACCTTCTACGAATGGCGCGCCAAGAAGCGCGCGCCTCGCTGCATCAAGCTCCCGAACGGAGAGATCCGCATCCGCCGCATGGACCTGGACAACTGGCTCGACACCTGCGAGGAGGCCGCCTGATGCCGACTAGTCATGACGTCCGAATCTGGGCCATCGAGCCGATCGCGCGCAAGCGGGGGACCACCTACCGAGTGCGCTGGGTTGTTGCTGGCGAACGATTTGGGGAGACGTTCGGCACGTTCGCCCTGGCTGACAGCCATCGCTCGAAGCTGGTGACGGCGTCGCGCGAGGGCGAGGCATTCGACGTTGAGACAGGTTTGCCAGTGTCGATGCGCCGTGACGAAGTCGAGGTGAAGCCGTGGTTCGAGTTCGCGTGCGAGTACGCAGACATGAAGTGGGATGACTCGTCGCCGAAGTACCGCAAGTCGCTGGCGGAATCCCTGATGACGATTACCGTGCCGATGCTGCGCAGCACGTACTCCGGTGAACCGGTGGTGCTGCGAACGGCGCTGAAAATTGCCTTCAACAAAAACGCGCGGGACCGAGACCAAACTCCCGAGGTGAAGCACGCTCTCAGCTTTGCTGCCAAGGCGAGCAGGAACGTAGGGGACCTTGCCGACCCTGCGGTGCTTCGCGCCGTTCTCCGGGCGCTGGAACTCAAGCTCGACGGACAACGGGCCGCGACCAACACTGTCCGAATTCGACGGACGACTCTCGTCAACACGATCACGTATGCGGTGGTCGAAAGGAAACTCCTGCAGTCGAACCCGTTGGGAGCCGTCACCACAAAGAAGCGGAAGTTTGTGCTTCACGAGGTCGACCCGCGCTCAGTGGTCAACCCGATTCAGGCCCGGACGCTGCTCAATGCCGTTGAGGAGACAGGAAAACCCGGCCCTCCGCTAGTCGCGTTCTTCGCGCTGATGTACTACGCGGCCTTGCGTCCTGAGGAAGCCCTGAACTTGAAGAAACCGGATCTGGACTTGCCTGAGTCCGGGTGGGGAGACCTGAACCTAGGGAGCGCACGGCCGGAGGTTGACGAATCGTGGACCGACAGCGGGCAGGCGTCCGAGGAAGGACCGTTGAAGCACCGGACGGAAGAGGAAGGACGGAAGGTGCCGTGCTCGCCAGAACTGACGGCCATCCTGCATGACCACCTGTCCCGGTTCGGCACCGCGCCGGACGGTCGACTCTTCCGCGGTGCCCGGGACGGCGGGCGAGTCGGGAGCACGGTCTACGGCCGGGTCTGGGCTGCAGCACGAGCCCGCGCCTTCACTGCTGAGGTGGCCGCAGGGCCGCTCGCCAAGCGTCCGTATGACCTCCGCCACGCCGCCGTGTCCACCTGGCTCAACGGGGGAGTGGAACCGACGCGCGTCGCGAAGTGGGCGGGGCACAGCTTGTCGGTGCTGCTGCGGGTCTACGCGAAGTGCCTAGACGGCGGTGAGCAGACCGCGCGGGACCGCGTCGCGAAGGCGCTCGGAGGCCTCTGAGCCCCGAAGTTCGTGGGGACGAATAGGGGGCGGTTGTGGGGCGCATGTGGGGCGAACAGCCGGAAACGGCTGCACATGCCTGCACACAACCGCACTACACAAAACCACCCCCGTGACCGGTTCGTGCTGGTCACGGGGGTGGTTTGGCTGGTGTGGCAGGTGAGGGATTCGAACCCCCGAAGGCTGAGCCGTCTGATTTACAGTCAGATCCCTTTGGCCGCTTGGGTAACCTGCCATGGCCGGGCGAACCGGCCGGGAAGAAGGATACCCAACGGTCCGGACGGCCGGTCAACCGGGATCCCCCGGCGCTACGCTGGGGGTCCCTGACGAGCTGAGACAAGGTGTGAGGACACGTGGCGGATCCCTCTTTCGACGTGGTGAGCAAGGTCGACCGCCAGGAGGTGGACAACGCGCTCAACCAGGCCAGCAAGGAACTGGGCACGCGGTTCGACTTCCGCGGCACCGGAACCGGCATCAGCTGGTCCGGCGAGGAAGCCATCGCGATCGAGTCGGAGACCGAAGAGCGCGCCCTCGCGGCGGTGGAGGTCTTCAAGGAGAAGCTGATCAAGCGGAACATCTCGCTGAAGGCCTTCGAGGCAGGCGAGCCCGCGATCTCCGGCAAGATTTACAAGATCAGCGGCAAGATCCTGCAGGGCATCGCGTCGGACAAGGCGAAGCAGATCGCGAAGTTCATCCGCGACGAGGGCCCGAAGGGCGTCCAGGCCCAGATCCAGGGCGACCAGCTGCGGGTGTCGGGCAAGAAGAAGGACCAGCTGCAGGAGGTGATCTCGTTGCTGAAGGGCAAGGACTTCGAGATCGCGCTGCAGTTCACCAACTACCGGTGATTTTGTCGGTTGACCTGCGGGTATCCGTCAGCGGGTGCCCGTGGGTACAACCTCGGTACAACTGAGCGCGGAGTCCACGAGGGTCCGTGTCTGGTCCACGGCGTCTGGCCAGTTGCCGACGTAGGTGTTGAGCGTCACTGTGGGCGTGGTGTGGCCCATGGCGAGTTGAACGGTCTTGACGTTCGTCCCACCGCAGCCTCGACCGCCGGACGTTAGATGTACGACCAGTCGGCCCGGTGGATCGGCCGTCGCCCCGGATGAACGCGAGGTTGGCCGGGCCGCCGAATCGGCTGGCGGGGTCGATCTCTTCCAGCAATGCCTGGAAAGACTCCAGGTGGCCGCGCAGGGAGTTCGCGACCAGCGTCGGCAGTTCGTTGACCCGGCGGCTGGTCCCTGGTCTTCGGGAGTGTCCGACCGGGCATCACGCTGGTCTGATGGCGGACCTCGACCTCCATCGTGTCGAAGTCGATCGCCTCGCGTTCCATGCCGAAGATCTCGCCGCCACGCCAGTCGCATCCGGCCGCCAGGTAGACGATCGGCCGGTATCGCTCGTGGAGCGCGTGGCCCTCTTCGGGACGCGCGATGTAGTACTGGGCGTCCTCGATCTCCGCAGACGGATGCCGACACGCGGGGACGTAGGCGGACGGGCAGGTCTCAGAGATGCCGCAGGGCTACCAGCTCAATTTGAAACAAGTCCATCACAAAGAGGAGAAAACGGCCATTTCTTTGATCTTTCATTAACCAAATCGCAGTCGGGCAAGTATGCGAACTTGGGGATATCATGCGACGTTGCGAAATTAAATTCCCACGCAGTCCACGCAGTCTTTCGGTAACTTTCACTTACCACGGCAACAAATGCCGAGGCATTTAGCAGGTGGCTATAGACCGACTCAAGCCGGCCAACCCCTGACGTCATCCAGTCAAGATCATCCACGTAGACATCGGAGTACCTGGTGAGGTAGTCACGCAGTTGAGCCAGTCGCCCCAATGTATTATCTGCGCGCGAGTAACTCACGAAGATGCTCATTCGGAACTCGTGCCTGTAATTCCAAGCAAGCCCAGCGAGTAGGCTGCCAATGCTACGCCCACCACAAAGGTCAGTAGCAAGTAGTAGATCATCGAGGAGTTGAATGCCGCGCGAAACCAGCCCACCGAAGCTACCTCTTGAATGTGATCGTAGTCGTCGGCGCAGCGTGCGGCACGTCGAATCCAAATCTCCTTCATTAGAACTCGAAGGCGTCGTTGGTAGTAGAAACTAAACGCATCGGCAACCCAAAAGGCTATGATGATCATAAATCCGGCCGTGAAGACGGCTGGATTTAGCTTCTTATCGCTAAAAGTAGCTACCAGCACCCCTGCGGGAACGAGAACAGTGGCACATAGCTTCTTCAATTCGAAGCATGAGTCGGTAGCCTTCAGGCTAGCTGCGTGAAGCTGTTCCAACTGCTCCTTATCGAGAGCATCTGACGATGGCTTGTCAGAAATTTCCTGCTGCGTGTGCGGTGAAACAATCTGTTGACGTGAAATATTCCGCAGCTCGCGCGCTACCCAGGCGGATAGTCCGACTGCTGCGATCATGGTTACTGCGCGTCTACCTGATCGAGCCACATCGACCAGTCTGCCTCATCACCGCGCCAGCTTCTACGGCTTCGCTGTCCGGTGCAAATCGGGTACAGGCCGCGTCCGCCAGCGATGACCAATGACCACTACCAACGGGCACAAACCCACAGTTCGGAGTCCGACGTCGCAGCATCACACCCAGATCGGACGTGGTTCACCGACTGCCAGTGAGCGGTGGTGCTGCGGACCCTCCCGGTGTCCCGCAGCACCTCACCAGGCGGTAAAGGTCCAATCCGCCTCGAACGTCTCCACCGCCACATACGTGGGTCCTTCGAGCGGGAACTCCTCGGTGGTCTGGCCGATGTGGTTCACCGCCAGATGCGGGTAGCCGTCGGCCAGCACCCAGACTCCGTTCGAGCCCTTCGAACCCGTGAAGAACTTCCCCATGACCATGCCGGGGGGCACCGCGAGGACCGCGTCCCCGTGGCCGTTGTACGGCTTGCCCGGTTCGACAGGCGGCACTCCGCGGTAATCGGTGATCGTCGCGGTCCAGGCGCCCTTCGCCTCGACCGTCAGCGTGTGCACCGATTTGCCGCCGGGGGAGACGTTGAACCAGGACGTCCCGTGGTAGGCGTCGCCGTCGTTGACCAGCAGGCTTTCGGTGCCGTCGGTCGTCACCGCGATGTGGCCGGTGCACTTCGGACAGTCGAAGGTGAGGAATCCCGCGACCCCGGACGGCCAGGTCAGCGGCACGGTCGCGTTG
The DNA here is from genome assembly GCF_017312175.1 of Amycolatopsis sp. A1MSW2902. Taxonomy (NCBI): domain Bacteria; kingdom Bacillati; phylum Actinomycetota; class Actinomycetes; order Pseudonocardiales; family Pseudonocardiaceae; genus Amycolatopsis; species Amycolatopsis sp. A1MSW2902. Next base: position 6,678,161 of record NZ_QJPO01000001.1, on the reverse strand, counting down.
TTCTTGCCCTGGTGGGTCTCCGTCGGGTTCTCGGCGAGGCGCGGCTTCTCCGGGCGCGGCGGCGGAGGCAGAACCGGCGCGGGGGAGTCGCTGGGTTCGTCTTCCATCGGGTACACGATCGCCCCGATGCCGCTCGGCTGCAGTGAGCACGACGCGGTGAGCGCTACCGCCGCGCAGACGGCGGCCAGACGCACTGCAGTGCGGCGCATGATTCCCCCTCGCTTGCCCCGACGGGGCCTCCGGATGATCTTTCGTCACGCTCCGCCCAGTCGTTACGAAACGGGCGCCCTGAACAGCCCAGTGATCTCCTCGAAGGGGTGGACTCACGCGGGTGACCAGGCGAAATCGATGGTGGCGACGCGACCACGTGGTGTAATCGCCCGGCTGGTCGTGAGAGGAGTTTCTGGATGCGCCGTTGGACTCCCGTGCTTGCTTTCCTCACCTCGCTGGCGGTCCTCGTGACCGCGATCGCGCCGGTCGCGGAAGCCGCCGACCGGAAGCTGCTCGTCCCCGGCTTCGGCTCGTACCCGCGGCTGATCCGGCTGGAGCACTCGCCGTTCGGGCGCGGGAACATCATCGCGTCGCTGACCAGCGAGGACGGCAACGGCCGGTTCGCGCCGATCCTCGAGAGCACCGACGAGGGCGCGAGCTTCCACCAGATCGGCGAGATCCGCGACCCCGACGCCAGGTCCGGCCAATGCTGCGGAACCCTCTACGAACTGCCGCAGCGGGTCGGTCGCCTGCGGGCGGGCACGCTGCTGTGGGCGGCGACCTACCGGCAGGACGCGGGACCGCAGCGCCGGATGGGGATCAAGGTGTGGGCCAGCCGCGACGGCGGGCACAACTGGCGGTACCTGTCCGAGGCCGCGCTGTCGCACAACCACGACGGCGTCTGGGAACCGGAGTTCACTGTGGACGCCGGCGGCACGCTCTGGCTGCACTACGCCGACGAGACGCAGGCCCCGAAGTACGGCCAGGTGCTCAACCGCGTCGCCTCGACCGACGGGATCAACTGGGGCACCAAGCAGCTCACCATGGCCATCGGACCGTCCCGGGTGCGTCCGGGCATGCCGATCATCCGCAGGCTGCCCGACGGCCGGTACTGGTTCGGCTACGAGATCTGCAACTACCGCGACCGCTACTGCGATCCGTATTACAAAATCTCCGCGGACGGCGCGAACTGGGGCGATCCGGCCGATCCCGGCACCAGGGTGAACACCGCGAGCGGCAACTACTTCCAGCACGCCCAGACCACCACGCTGTTCCCCGGCGGCCCCAACGGCGTGCGGCTGGTGATGGTCGGCCAGATCTACACGACCGCCGACGGAGCCCCGGTGGCCGGAAACGGGCAGACCCTGCTGGCCAACGACAACTTCGGCGCCGGCAACTGGTATGAACTGTCCGCGCCGGTCCACATCAGCGGCATCTACAACAACTACTGCCCCAACTATTCGTCCACCGTGCTGCCGGTCGACGGCGGGAAGAACGTGCTGGAGATCGCCACCGAGTACGCGCACGGCTGCCAGGCGTTCTTCGGGAAAGGCCCGGCTTTCTGAGTTGTGCGAAGCCCCGGACGGCCTCCATGCTCACTCGGTACGGTGAACACCACCACCGCATTGAGGAGGGGCTGTGAAGGGCATCGTGCTCGCCGGGGGCAGCGGAACCCGTCTGCATCCGATCACGCAGGCCGTGTCGAAGCAGCTGCTGCCGGTCTACGACAAACCGATGATCTACTACCCGATCTCAGTGCTCATGCTGGCCGGGATCCGGGAGATCCTGATCATCTCGACCCCGGCCGACCTGCCGAACTTCCGCCGCCTGCTCGGCGACGGCAGCCAGTTCGGGCTCTCCTTCTCGTTCGCGGAACAGCCGAGCCCGAACGGTCTCGCCGAGGCGTTCGTGATCGGCGCGGACTTCGTCGGCGACGATTCCGTCGCGCTGGTGCTCGGCGACAACATCTTCTATGGCCAAGGCTTCTCCACGACGCTGCGCACCGCCGCGACCGACCTCGACGGCTGCGTCCTGTTCGGCTACCAGGTGAAGGACCCCGAGCGCTACGGCGTCGGCGAGGTCGACGAGAACGGCACCCTGCTGTCCATTGAGGAAAAGCCCGAGAAGCCGCGGTCGAACAACGCGATCACCGGGCTGTACTTCTACGACAACGAGGTCGTCGACATCTCCCGCAACCTGAAGCCCTCCGCGCGCGGCGAGCTGGAGATCACCGACGTCAACCTCTCCTACCTGCGTCGCGACCGCGCGAAACTGATCGAGCTGAGCCGCGGTTTCGCCTGGCTCGACACCGGCACGCACGATTCGCTGCTGGAAGCCGGACAGTTCGTGCAGGTGCTGGAACACCGGACCGGGGTGCGGATCGCGTGCCTGGAAGAGGTCGCGCTGAAGATGGGCTTCATCAGCGCGGACGAATGCCACGCGCTGGGCACCAAACTGGCGAAGTCCGGATATGGCGAGTACGTGATGAACGTGGCCTTGCTCGCGGGGGCGCAGGGCTGACCCGGAGGGGAATTTGTGAGTTACGACCTGGGGGTATGGGCTGGGGACGCCGAGGATCCGCAAGCCCGCTACGCCAGCCTTTGCGACAGCTCTGGCTCGGCTGCTCCGGAGCTGGACGGGTTCTACCGCGACCTGACCGCGAAATACCCGGAACTGCACGAGGCCGAGGACCCCGAAGAATCCCCGTGGAACGCGGCGATCGAGCTCTCCGGCGATGGCGCGGTACTGGCGATCCAACACTCGCGCGCGGTTGCGGTGACGCGTGTTGTCCTTGACCTGGCACGAAAACACGGCTTGACAGTGTTCAATCCGCAGACCGGCGAGGTGCACCGGCCGAGCGTGCTGGACCTGACCATGTGCGACGGTTCCCGCGTGGAAAACCCTGACGCAGCAGGGATCAAGACGGCGCTGGGCCGGTTGTCGGCGAAGAATTGGTACGCCGTCTTGGAACGCGGCGACCATTATGTCCAAATAGGACAGGGCAAGTTCGCGGCGGCTCCGCGGGGGAAGTTCGCGCTGGAGCGCCGGGACGGGACGCCGGAGCGGCATTACCGCACGGAGGTCGGAAGCCTGGCGGAGGTGGTGACGGCGTTCACCGGTTTTGCCGCGCAGGACTCGTCTTGGGTGGAAGGCTTCGAATGGGAGAAGGTCGACTTCTCCTGACGTGCCGTGAAGGGCTCCTCGAGGGACTCAGATTCCTTCAAGGAGCCCTTCACGGACTTACGGTCAAGCCGCCTGCCGAACCTCCGAAGATGCTGGTGTCAAAGCCAACTCCAGCACCTCCCGCACGTTTGCCACCGCGTGCACCTCCAGCTGCGACAGCACCTCCGCGGGCACGTCATCCAGATCCGGCTCGTTCCGCTGCGGGATGATCACCGTCTTCATCCCCGCCCGGTGCGCGGCCAGCAGTTTCTGCTTGACCCCGCCGATCGGCAGCACCCGTCCGGTCAGCGACACCTCGCCGGTCATCGCCACATCGGCCCGGACCACCCGGCCGGACAGCAGCGACGCCAGCGCGGTCGTCATCGTGATGCCCGCCGAAGGACCGTCCTTCGGCACTGCGCCTGCCGGGACGTGTACGTGGATTCCCCGCTCTCGCAGGTCTCCCACCGGCAGTTCCAGCTCCGCACCGTGCGAACGCAGGTACGACAGCGCGATCTGCACCGACTCCTTCATCACGTCACCCAGCTGCCCGGTCAGCTGCAGGCCCGACGCCCCGCTCTCCGGATCGGCCAGCGACGCTTCGATGTACAGCACGTCCCCGCCCGCGCCGGTGACAGCCAAACCCGTTGCCACGCCTGGCAAAGACGTCCGCTGGGTCGCCGTCGGCAGCGACGATTCCGGTACGTGCCGCGGGCGGCCGAGGTAGGTCTCCAGGTCCGCCGCCGCAATCGACAGTGGCAGCGATACCGAACCCAAAGCCACCTTCGTCGCGATCTTCCGCAGCACCTTCGCGATCGTCCGGTTCGCGTCGCGCACTCCGGCTTCGCGGGTGTACTCCGCGGCGATCCGGCTGAACGCGTCGTCGGTCAGGACCACGTCACCGGACGCCAGACCGGCTCGCTCGAGTTCGCGGGGGAGCAGGTGATCCCGCGCGATGGTGACTTTCTCGTGCTCGGTGTAACCGTCCAGCGTCACCAGTTCCATCCGGTCCAGCAGCGGGCCGGGGATGGTCTCCAGCGCGTTGGCCGTCGCCAGGAAGACCACATCGGACAGATCCAGCTCGACCTCGAGGTAGTGGTCGCGGAACGTGTGGTTCTGTTCCGGGTCCAGCACTTCGAGCAGCGCGGCCGTCGGGTCGCCGCGGTAATCGGCGCCGACCTTGTCGATCTCGTCGAGCAGCACGACCGGGTTCATCGAGCCGGCTTCCTTGATGGCCCGCACGATCCGGCCCGGCAGCGCACCGACGTACGTGCGCCGGTGGCCGCGGATCTCGGCCTCGTCCCGGATGCCGCCCAAAGCGACGCGCACGAACTTGCGCCCCATCGCCTTCGCGACCGATTCGCCCAGCGACGTCTTGCCGACCCCGGGAGGACCGGCGAGCGCGAGCACAGCGCCGGAACGCCGTCCGCCGACCGGGCCGAGGCCCGATTCCGCGCGACGCTTGCGCACGGCCAAGTACTCGATGATCCGTTCCTTGACGTCGTCCAGGCCCGCGTGGTCCGCGTCGAGCACGGCGCGCGCGGCGGCGATGTCGTAGACGTCTTCCGTCCGCTCGTTCCACGGCAGCTCCAGCACCGTGTCGAGCCAGGTCCGGATCCAGCCGCCCTCGGGCGACTGCTCGGACGTCCGCTCCAGCTTGTCGACCTCGGCCAGCGCGGCCTTGCGCACCTCGTCCGGCAGGTCGGCGGCTTCCACCCGGGCGCGGTAGTCGTCGTCGGCCGCGGTGCCGTCGAGTTCGCCCAGTTCCTTGCGGATCGCTTCGAGCTGGCGGCGCAGCAGGAATTCCTTCTGCTGCTTCTCCATCCCGTCCGCGACGTCCTTGCGGATGGTCTCGGTGACCTCCAGCTCGGCCAGGTACTCCCGGCTCCACTCGAGGGCCTTCTCCAGCCGGGCGCTGACGTCGAGCGCGCTCAGCAGCTCCAGCTTCTGGTCGGTGGACAGGTACGGCGCGTTGCCTGCCAGGTCGGCGATCGCGGACGGATCCTCGACCTGCTGGACGGCGTCGATCATCTGCCAGCCGCCGCGTTGCTGCAGCACCGAGATGACCACGGCCTTGTACTCCGCGGCGAGCTGCGCCGTGCGGTCGTCGGAAGTCTCGTCCGCGGAGTCGGCGTGCACCCAGCGGGCCGCGCCGGGGCCGTCGGCGATCCGGCCGACGGAAGCGCGCGAGGTGCCGCGGAGCAGCACGGCGGTCTTGCCGCCGGGAACGCGGCCGATCCGTTCGACGGTCGCGACGGTGCCCAGTTCGGCGTACTCGCCGTGCACGCGCGGGACGATCAGGACTTCGGCCTTGCTCGCCGCGCCCGAGCGGATCCCGGGGAACGACGCGGTCGCGGGGGTCTTGGCTTGAGCGGACTCCACTGCGGCCCGGGTCTCTGCGTCGCCGAGGTCGAGCGGGACCACCATGCCCGGCAGCACGACGTCGTCATCGAGCGGGAGGACGGGCAGGAGGCGGGGGTCGGACATGTGCACTCCTCGAATAAGTTGAGTCTGCAGTGCTCAACTCTCCGAAGGGCGGGTTTGTTTCCCAGGGAGTGTTCGCTGGGAGAGAAGTCAGGGCTTGACCGCGACGGCACCCCAGGCGAACGGCCGGACCTCCGCGGCGAACTCCGACACCGGCTCGTCCGGCCGCCAGTCCGGCAGCGCGCTCATCCCCGGCTCCAGCAGCGGCCAGCCGCCGAAGAACGGCAGGATCTCCTCGTCCGAGCGCAGGTACGCCGGGTTCGACGTGTCCCGGTACGCGTCGACGAACGCGCGGACCTCGGCGGCCCGTTCCGGCGGCGCGTCGTCCCGGCAGGTGCCGTGCGTGACGGCCAGCCACGACCCGGGCGCGAGCTGGTCGCGGTAGGCGGCGACCAGCTCTTCCGGCCGGTCGCCCGGGCCGAGGAAGTGCAGCACGGTGATCATCAGCAGGCACACCGGCTGCGACCAGTCGATCAGCTCCTCGGTGATCTCGTCGGCGAAGATCGCTTCCGGATCGCGGATGTCGCGTTCGACGATCCCGGCCCAGTCGGTCGCGTCCTCGCCTTCGAGGATCACCCGCGAATGTGCCGCCGCGACCGGTTCGTAGTCGACGTACACGACCCTCGCCGGCAGCCGATCGCGGACGATCTCGTGCACGTTGCCCGCCGTCGGCACGCCCGAGCCGAGGTCAACGAACTGCCGGATCCCCGCGTCGAGCGCGGCTCGCACGACCCGGTTCATGAACGCCCGGTTCTCCCGCGACATCGGCCGGATCAGCGGCCACACCTTCTCGACGCGGCGGCCGAATTCCCGGTCCACCGCCCAGTTCTGGGTGCCGCCGAGGTACCAGTCGTAGATCCGGGCGGCGGACGGTTTGTCGACGTCCACGCCCCGCGGTGCGTCCGGCGCGGTCATGGCTTGCGCGCCACCGCGCACCAGGCGAACGGACGGGCCTCCGCCTCGACCGCGTTCAGCTCGCGCTCCGGCCGCCAGTCCGGCAGATGCGTGATCCCCGGCTCCAGCAGCGGCCAGCCGCCGAAGAACGGCTCGATCTCTTCGCGGTCGCGCAGCCACATCGGGTTGCTCGTCTTGCGGTACTGCTCCACGAACCAGCGCAGCCCCTCCAGCGCGGGACCGCTGCCGTCGCCCTCGCTCATCTGCGAGATCGCCAGCCAGCTGCCGGACACGAGCTTGTCCCGGTAGGCGCGCACGACGGCGTCCGGATCGTCGTCCGGGCCGACGAAGTGCAGCACCGCCATCAGCATCACGCACACCGGCTTGTCGAAGTCGATCAGCTCGCGGGTGCGCGGGTGGTTCAGCACCGCCCGGGGATCGCGCATGTCCGCCTGCACGATGCCGGCCCAGTCGGTGGCCGCCTCGTCCTCGAGGATCAGCGTCGCGTGCGCCACGGCCACCGGCTCGTAGTCGACGTAGACCACGGTGGCCTCGTCGTCGTCGCCCAGCGCGGCCTCGACCACCTCGTGCACGTTGCCCGCGGTCGGCACGCCGGAGCCGAGGTCGAGGAACTGCCGGATGCCCGCGTCCAGCGCGGCGCGCACCACGCGGTTCATGAACTCGCGGTTCTGCTTCGCGCCGGGCCGGGCGAGCGACCACATCTTCTCGACCTTGCGGCCGAATTCCCGGTCCACCGCCCAGTTCTGCTTGCCGCCCAGGTACCAGTCGTAGACCCGCGCGGCCGAAGGTTTCTCGACATCGACGCCTTCCGGCGCTTTCGGTGCAGCGTCGGGCTTTTCGGTCACTGGGACTCCCCTCGAACAGGCCGTACCGCGCCAGACTAGCGAGAACGCACGGCGGGCCGGCGTTGCCAGCCGGTCCACAGCGGCCGGTAGCCCTGCGCGTACCAGAACGGCGTCGATCGCGGGTTCGCCACGGCGTGGTGCAGCAGCACGACATCCGCGCCCGCCTCGTCGAAGACCTGGTGCGCGTGCGCGGCCAGCGCGGTGCCGACACCGGACGACCGAGCGGCCTCGGAAACCGCCAGCGACGACAGGTAACCCACGCGGGAAGCGGCCACCCGGTGCCGGATCCAGCCGGTCTCGTCGGGCATCTGCAGCACGACCATGCCGAGCGGCTGGCCGTACAGCTCCGCGATCCAGACCTGCGGCTCCGGCCGTTCGAGGTGGTGCAGCAGTTCCTTGGCGATCAGCTCCTCGACGCCGGGACGGAGCGTGATCCGGCCGAACTGCGCGTCGTACCGCTGCAGTTCGAGCTGCAGCGCGACCGCGGTGGAGAGGTCGTCCGGGGTCGCGTGCCGGATGCAGACGCCCGGCGTCGCGTCGGGTCCGGCGGCCATCCGCTGCGCCGGACGCACCGCGAGCACGCCGACCGGGGCGAAGCCGTGCCGGAGGAGTTCGGTGGCCCCGGCGGTGTCGCGGCTGGGCCGGGAGAGCACCGCGGCGCACTCCGTATCCCCCACTCGGGCGAGGGACCGCAGGTGTTCATCCCATCGAGTGAGCAACGCGTCGAGTCCGGCGGCCGGATCGGGACCGGCGAGCTGGACCTCCAGCCGGTGCTCGACGAGCGCCCGCCACATCGACCGCGGGCTGTCCGGGCCGAGCCCGGTGCAGGTGGTCAGACCGGCCGCGGTGGTGTCGCCGACCTCGGCGGAAAGCAGGACGGAATCCCCTCCGACCTCGAAGGGGAGTGGCGCGGGAAGCAGCGCGTCCACCGTGGCGATGCGCGCCGCATGCCCGGTGGCTGTCACGTCGTTGTGCATGCCGCCATTGTCCGCCGACCGGGCCGGAAAAGACCCCCAGAACACTCCCCGGCCCGGGGGTTCCGGGGCGAACCGGGAGTTTCACTCCTTGGTCCACGCAGGTCAGAGAAGAACGCCCATTGTTAACCCTGGGGTGATCTCCTACTGTCTCGAAAGGGACGCCGGTACGCCCTACGGGGTAAGGTGGCGCCCTCGCCCACACCTGACGTCACGGACGAGCGCGACCGGGCAGCCGGGAAGGAAGGTCGGATGCCGGACAGCAACGCCCATCCCGGTACCGCGCCGGAGGCGATGGGCTCGGGAGGTGCTGGCTCCGCACCGGCCGAAGGCCGCACGGACGAGAGCCGCTTCCGCGTTTACACCTTCTTCGTGCTGGGTCTCGGCCTGCTCGCGGCCTTCGCCGTCGGTGCCTGGCTGCCGTTCCACGGCTCGGCGAAGCTCTGGTGGATCGGCCCGGTGCTCGCGGTCGCGTTCCTGCTCGCCGAACAGCTCGGCATCAACGTCGACGTCCGCAGCGGCATCTCGTGGACCATCTCGTTCACCGAGATTCCGCTGGTAATCGGTTTCTTCGTCGCCCCGTTCGAAGTGGTGCTCGCCGCGCATCTCGTGGCGGGCATCGGCACGCTGCTGGCCCGCAAGGTCGCCGGCCGCGTCCTCTACAACGCGGGCGCGTTCCTGCTCGAAATCACCGGCGCGTTCGCCGTCGCCGGGCTCGTGCACCTGGCCATGGGCGGCGGGCCGACCATGCCGTGGGTCGCCGCGCTCGCCGGAACGCTCACCGCGCCGCTGGTCAGCACGCTGCTCGCGCTGGCCGCCGTGCGCGTACTGCGCCGCCGGATGCGCGTGAGCACCGCGATCCGGCTGACCGGCCGCATCCTCGTGGTCGGCTTCGTCAACGCCTCGGTCGGCCTCACCGGCTACCTCGTCATCGCGAGCACCCCGCAGGCCTGGCCGCTGGTGCTGGCGGTGTTCCTCGGCCTGACCGCGCTGTACTGGGCGTACTCCGATCTGCTTCGCGAACAGCGGGACATGGAAGCGTTGTCCGACGTCAGCCTGATGGTCGCGCGGTCCGGACAGCAGGCCGCCGCCCGTCCGGCGAGCCGCGGCGAGGAACTGGTGGGCGGCGTCGACGTGCGCGAATGGGCCACGATCGCCGAGCGGATCAAGGACCAGCTGGCCGCCGGACGCGTCGTGCTCCGGCTGCGGCTCGAGCCCGAAGACCCGATGCGCGTCGTGGTCGCGGGCAACGAACTCCCGGCCTCGGACCCGGCCAGCGACGACCCGCTGCTGCGCCTGCCCGGCGCGCACGTGCGGCACTTCCGGATCACCGAGGCCAACCCGGACGTCCGCGCGGCGCTGCTGGAACGCAGTGCGCAGGAAGCGCTCGTGGTGCCGCTGCGCAGCGCGAACCGGCTGCTCGGCGTCGTCGAAGCGCACGACCGGCTCTCGCGCTGGCGCGGTTTCGGCAAGTACGACGTCCAGTTGCTCGGCACGATGGCCAGCCACCTCGCGACGTCGCTCGACAACCGGCGGCTGCTCGCCACGCTCCGCCACGACGCCTACCACGACCCGCTCACCGGGCACCTGAACCGGCCCGGATTCCAGCAGGTCTCGCGGGATCCGCTGCGCGAATCGGCGGAGGTCGTGGTGCTGCGGATCGACCTCGACGTGTTCTCCACGGTCAGCGACGCGCTCGGCTACTCGTGGGCGGACCGGATGGTCGTCGCCGCGGGCACCCGCATCCGCGGCGCACTCGGCCCGGACGTCCCGCTCGCCCGGCTCGAAGGCGCGTCCTTCGCCGCGCTGCTCGTGGACTGCACGATCGAAGACGCACACCGCGCCGCGGAACGGCTTCGCGTGCAGCTGTCCGAGCCGTACCCGGTGGACCGGCTGTCGGTCGAGGCCAACGCGATGATCGGCTACGCCAGCTCCGTGGACGACGCCGGCGAGGTTGACGTCGACGGCTTGCTGCAGCGTGCCGACGTCGCCGTCCGCGCCACTCGCGGCGGCGAGGAAGTACGCGGCTACGTGCCGAGCATGGGACAGATCTTCCTGCGCCGGTTCCAGATGGTCACGCAGTTCCGGCAGTCGCTCGAAGACGGCCACGTCTCCGTGCACTACCAGCCGAAGGTGACGCTGCCGAACCGGCAGGTGCAAGGCGTCGAGGCGCTCGTGCGCTGGGTGCACCCGGAGTTCGGCAGGCTCGGCCCGGACGAGTTCGTGCCCGCGATCGAGGCGGCTGGCCTGATCGGGGTGCTGACGTCGTTCGTGCTGGAGCAATCGCTGAAGCGCGTGCGCAAGTGGCTCGACGAGGGCCTGCGGATCTCCGCGGCGGTGAACCTGTCGGTGCGGAACCTGTCCGACGACGACTTCCCGGCGAAGGTCCAGCGCGAACTGGAACGCTTCGACGTGCCGCCGGAGCTGCTGACGTTCGAACTGACCGAGTCCGGCGTGATGTCCGACCCGCAGAAGGCGCTGCCGATCCTGCGCGAGCTGCATTCGCTGGGCATCGTGCTGGCGGTGGACGACTTCGGCACCGGCTACTCGTCGCTCGCGTACCTGCGCCAGCTGCCGGTCGACCAGGTCAAGATCGACAAGAGCTTCGTGCTCGGCATGGGCACGGATCTCGGCGACCTCGCAGTGGTGCGGTCCATTGTCGAACTCGGGCACTCGCTGGGTCTGACGGTCGTGGCGGAAGGCGTCGAGGAGGACGTGGCGCGCGATCAGCTCGAGGCGATGGGATGTGACGTCGCCCAGGGTTATCTGATCTCGCGGCCGCTGCCGGAGGACCGCCTCGAGGCGTGGCTGCAGGCCCGCACGGCACGCTCGCCGGGACGGCACTCGGAGACCGTGCTGACCCTGCTGACCTGAGGTTTTGCGGTTAACCGACCCCGGTTGCACGTGCGGGTGAAGGGGGTTGCTAATCTTTCCAAGTCCTCGCGAGAGGCAGGCCCCTTTAGCTCAGTCGGCAGAGCGTCTCCATGGTAAGGAGAAGGTCTACGGTTCGATTCCGTAAAGGGGCTCTCGACCTCTAGCCGCGTCACGTTAGCGTGTCGCGGCTTGGGTCATGTAAGGGCGGTGTAGCTCAGTTGGCAGAGCAAGCGGCTCATAATCGCTGTGTCGCCGGTTCAAGTCCGGCCACCGCTACGCGGTAACGACGGGGCTGGCCCCCGGATCTGAGAGAGAAGGAAACGCTGTGGCTGCCACCGACGTGCGACCCAAGATCACGCTGGCGTGCGAGGAGTGCAAGCACCGCAACTACATCACCAAGAAGAACCGGCGCAACAACCCGGATCGCCTGGAGATGAAGAAGTTCTGCCCGAACTGCGGTACGCACCGGACTCACAAAGAGACCCGCTGACGCAGGCGGTCTTTTACCAGCTTCGCAAAAGCCGTCCCGGCACTCGCCGGGGCGGCTTTTCGCTGTTACCGACGGGTTTAGGCACCCGCGCGGGACGGCCGCCGGGTTCGGTTAGCCTTCTTCGCGTGCCTTTGGACCAGTCGTTCACCGGGCGGGAGTACCCGTCGGACAGCAAGTACTTCGTGAGCCGGGAGAAGATCCGCGAGTTCGCCGACGCGATCGACGACCCGAACCCGGTGTACCGGGACCCGGAGGCGGCCCGCGCGGCCGGCCACCCGGACGTGCTCGCGCCGCCCACCTTCCTCACCATCCTGAACCTGCCGAAGATCAACGGCATCGTGACCGACCCCGCGCTCGGCCTCGACTACTCCCGGATGGTCCACGGCGACCAGGGCTTCCGCTACGAACGCCCGGTCCACGCGGGCGACGAGCTCGAAATCTCGGCCACGATCGAGTCGATCATGGCGCGGGCGGGCAACGACTTCATCAACCTCCGCGCGGAAATCACCGACGCGGACGGCAAACTCGTGTGCACGACGCGGGCGCAGCTCGTGGTTCGGGGGGCGGAAGCGTGAACGTCGGCGACGAACTGCCTCCGCTGGAGCTCCGCATCACCCGCGCGCAGCTGGTCCGCTACGCCGGGGCCTCGCTCGATTTCAACCCGATCCACTGGAACGAGAACTTCGCGACCAAGGTCGGCCTCCCGGACGTGATCGCGCACGGCATGCTCACGATGGCCCTGTCCGGCCGCATCGTCACCGACTGGCTCGGCGACCCGGCCCGCCTCGTGGACTTCAGCACGCGCTTCACCCGCCCGGTCGTGGTGCCGGACAACGACGAGGGCGCACTGGTCGAGGTGACCGCCAAGGTCGGCGCCCTGACCGACGAGGGACTGGCCCGGATCGACCTGACGGTGAAGTTCGAGGGCAAGACCGTACTGGGCAAACCGCAGGCTCTCGTCCGCCCCTGAGCAACCCGGCTTTGCTTCCGCGCCTAGCGGTTCCTCCGTGGCCGGTCCTGCCGCCACGGGTCCCGGCGTGCTGCTGCTGTCCGTGAAGGGCTCCTTGAGGGAATCAGATTCCCTCAAGGAGCCCTTCACGGACTTTCGGGGAAGCGAAGCCACGCGGCCAGCCTCGCCAGCCGGTGCTCCGCAGCGGCCCGGCGAGCGCTACCGGGAACCCGCCGCAAACCGCAGCTCTCGCCCGCTCCTTACGAGCCCGCAGCTCAGCCTGATCGCCCCAATGTGGCGTTGGGTGCATCTGACGCACCGAATGCCACATTGAGTGCGCGGGACGCACCGAATGCCACGTTGGGTGCGCGGGACGCACCGAATGCCACGTTGGGTGCGCGGGACGCACCGAATGCCACGTTGGGTGCGCGGCACGCACCCAACGCCACATTGGGTCGGTCTCAGTGCACCCCGAGCACCGACTCCACCACGTCAGCCATCCCCGCCTCGCCCCGTGCGTTCGGGTGCAGGGCCGCGGCCGAGGACGTCGGGATCACCCCTTCGACCCACTTGACGTCCGAGTTCGCGCACACGTCGTGCCCCTTGCTCGGCGCGGCGGTGTCGGCGAACCCGGCGTCGTGGGACTTGGCCTGGTCGGACAGGGCGTCGTTGAGCTTGCCGAGCGCGTCCCGCAGATACGCCACGTCGCCGGAGCCCAGCGGCAGCACCGGCCAGCAGCCGTCGCCGTCGGGGAGGACCGTCGGGTAGCCGACGACCACCACTCGCGCCTTCGGGGCCTTCTTGTGGATCTGGTCGAGCGCGGTGCCGACCTTCTTCGCGGTCGCGCTGATCCGGTCGGCCAGTTCGTCCTTGCCACCCGCGGTGAGCCGGTCTTTGCACGGCGAGGCGCTCTGATGGGAGGTCACACAGGTCTGGGCCAGTGAGATGAATCCCACATCGTTGCCGCCGATGCCCAGGGTGACGAGCGTCGTGTCCGCGGTGACCGAGTCGAACTGCGGCGGGTTCGAGCCGTTGCGGGTCGACTGGGTGTCGGTCAAGTCCTCGGTCGTCGCGCCGCTGCAGCTGACGTCCACGAACTTCGCCGGCTTCAGCTTCGCCGACACCAGGTGCGGATAGTTGTTGTCCGACCGCGCGCATCCGGCCGGCGAGCCCGCCTGCTTCCCGGTGCGCGGCGCGGACGTGTACGAGTCGCCGAGCGCGACGTACCGGCCGCTGCCGCCGCCGGTGTCCGCGCCGGACGGCGGTGCGGTCGACGAGTCGTGCTTCGACTTGTAGTAGCCGACGGCCAGCAGCGCCCCCACGACCACGAGGACGAGCAACCCGCATCCACCGCTTTTGTTTGCCCCCACCCGACCGTTTTACCGGTCCCGCCCGTCGCCGACGACCCGCTTACGGGTGATCACGCAAAGACAGCGGCATGCAGTTCGCCCGCCAGTTCCAGCGCGTGCGGGACGGTTTCGGCCACATAGTGCAGATCGACCAGCGCCTCGGTGATGCCGTCCGCTTCGGCGGCCTTCAGCTGAGCCGCGACGTCCTCGACGGACGCCGTCTTCGAGCCCGGCGTCGGGTTGATCCGCAGCACCCGGCGCAGCGACTCTGGGTCCCGGCCTGCCTTCTCCGCGGATTCGACGACCACGTCCCACTTCTGCCGCAGCATCGGGATCGGGAGCCCGGCGGGCAGCCAACCGTCGGCGATCCGGCCGACGCGGCGCAGTGCCGCGTCCGACGCCCCGCCCAGCAGCACCGGCGGACCGGGCTGCTGCAGCGGACGCAGGCCGATCAGCGAGTCCGGGATGTCCCAGCGTTCGCTCTGGTGCCCGGCGGGATCCGCGGTCCAGAGCGTCCGCAGCACCTGGACCAGTTCGGCGAGGCGCGCGCCGCGGTGCTCCCACGGCACGCCGGCGGCGATGTACTCGTCGCGCAGCCAGCTGAGCCCGAGGCCGACGTCGAGCCTGCCGCCGGACAGCAGGTCCAGCGAAGTCAGCGAACGCGCCAGCAGCACCGGGGAGTAGAGCGGGCCGTTGAGGGTGCTCGACCCCAGCCGCGCGGTCTCGGTCGAATTCGCCGCGATGGTGAGCGCCAGCAGCGGATCGACGAAGCGGACGAACTCCGGCGGGTACGGCTGTTCGGGTGTACCGGACGGGTAATAGGTCTTCGGAGCGACCGGGGTCAGGACCCGGTCGCCGACCCACAGCGAAGCGAAGCCCATCCGCTCGGCTTCGGTGGCGAAGCCGGCGATGGCGGAGGGGTCGGCGAGCTTGCCGTACTGCGGCAAAGCGAGGCCAAGCCGGAATGAGGTCACCGCTGCTCCTTGATCAGAGTTTCGCTTGCGGGTCAACGAAGATCATCTTCCAGTGCGCCGGTCTTGGCTTCCTGGCGGGGGAATTCGCGGGCGCGGAAGCGATTTCGGTTGCCGTACCAGCGATCCGGAGCGGTCGCGAAGCCGGGCGGGACAGCGCTCGTCAGCGGCTTTACGATTAATCGGATAGCGGGCACGCGCTCATATTCGCACGATCAGGTGATCTTCGCTGAGGATTCCGGGGTGCTGTCCGAAGGGCCCGGAACGGCCGTCTCCGGGGTGCCGCGAGACCGTCGCGGCGCGGTCGAGGGGGCTGGGTTGCGAGGCTTCATACGGCTTGCCGTAGACTTCGGAACTCGGAACGCACTACGGTCATCCCCGCCGGATGGTGGGGACGATGGAATGCGTCCTCCGGAGCCAGGGTGACCGGGCTCCACAGGGGTGTAGCTCAATTGGCAGAGCAGCGGTCTCCAAAACCGCAGGTTGCAGGTTCAAGTCCTGTCACCCCTGCGTACGGGAACTGGTGGAGCGGAGGAGTGGTCGTGAGCGACAGCGACGCCAGCGGCGAGCACGAGCAGGACGATTCGGGCAAGCAGCCCGGAGTCGAGTCCCGCCCGGTGTCCGCCGCGGCTCGGCGCGAACGCCGCGCTTCCGCTCGGCCGGCAGGCAAGTCCGAGGCACGGCCGGGCTCGACCCGTCCGTCCGGCAAGGCGGGCGACAAGGTCGCGAAGCCCGCCGACGCCAAGGGCGTGCCCACCCCCAAACGGGACCGGAAGGCCAAGAAGGCCTCGGTGTTCGCCCGGTTCACGCGGTTCATCCGCGAGGTCTGGGCCGAGCTCCGCAAGGTCATCTGGCCCAACCGCAAGCAGATGGTCACCTACACCGCGGTCGTGCTGGTGTTCGTGGTGTTCATGGTGGCCCTCGTGAGCGGCCTCGATCTCGGCTTCAAGGAGCTGGTCGGGCTGGTCTTCGGCTGACGCCCGCAACGGGCGCGCCACCGCGCTGGCCGGGCCCCGGTCCGGCCCGGCAAGCGATCAACTGAGAGGACGGAACGTGACCTCCGACAACGGCACCGAAGCCGGTCGCGACCTGACCGAGCTTTCCGACGAGCAGGTGCAGACGGCACCCGGCGACGAGGAGTCCGCCGACGCCGTCGAGGTGCCCGTCGCCGAGGACGAGGTCGCCGCCGACGAGAGCGCCGAGGACGCGGACGTCGCCGCCGAAGCCGACGTGACCGAGCCCGCCCCCGAGGCGGACGACCCGGTCGCCGCGCTGCGCGCCGAGCTCAAGGCCGCGCCGGGCGAGTGGTACGTCGTGCACTCGTACGCCGGTTACGAGAACAAGGTCAAGACCAACCTCGAGACGCGTACCCAGACCCTAGACGTCGAGGACTACATCTTCCAGATCGAGGTCCCGACCGAAGAGGTCACCGAGATCAAGAACGGCCAGCGCAAGCAGGTGCAGCGCAAGGTGCTGCCCGGCTACATCCTGGTCCGGATGGACCTCAACGACCAGTCGTGGAGCGCGGTCCGCAACACCCCGGGCGTCACCGGGTTCGTCGGAGCCACCTCGCGGCCGTCGCCGCTGACCGTGGACGAGGTGCTGAAGTTCCTCGCCCCGCAGGTCGAGAAGGAAGCCCCGGCCAAGGCTGCCAAGGGCGGCGAATCCGCCGCGGCCGCGCCGTCCGGTGCGCCCGCCGTCGAGGTCGACTTCGAGGTCGGCGAGTCGGTCACCGTCATGGACGGCCCGTTCGCCACGCTGCCCGCCACGATCTCCGAGGTCAACGTCGACGGGCAGAAGCTGAAGGTCCTGGTGTCGATCTTCGGCCGGGAGACCCCGGTCGAGCTCTCGTTCAGCCAGGTCTCCAAGATCTGACGGCCGGGCCATCCCGGTCGGCAGTCCCCGCGTACTGGCAGGTGTGCGGGGGACTCACGTCAGTTAAGAAGGACACAAGGTAATGCCACCCAAGAAGAAGAAGCTTGCGGCGATCATCAAGCTGCAGATCAAGGCGGGTGCGGCCAACCCCGCGCCGCCGGTCGGCCCGGCGCTGGGTCAGCACGGCGTCAACATCATGGAGTTCTGCAAGGCCTACAACGCCGCGACCGAGTCGCAGCGCGGGGACGTCGTCCCGGTCGAGATCTCCGTGTACGAAGACCGGTCGTTCGACTTCAAGCTGAAGACGCCGCCGGCCGCCAAGCTGCTGCTCAAGGCCGCGGGCGTGGAGAAGGGCTCCGGTGAGCCGCACAAGACCAAGGTCGCCAAGGTCACCTGGGACCAGGTCCGCGAGATCGCGAAGACCAAGGAGACCGACCTCAACGCGCACGACATCGACCAGGCCGCGAAGATCATCGCCGGCACCGCCCGCTCGATGGGCATCACGGTCGAGTAATTGCTTCGGCCTCGCCGAAGCAAAACCAGTGGGAGAGCCAGGTGCTGGCTCGTCACCACACTGATCCACTGACTTACTAAGGACAGAAGCATGACCAAGCACAGCAAGGCCTACCGCCAGGCCGCGGAGCTGATCGACAAGGCGCGCCTGTACGCGCCGCTCGAGGCCGTGAAGCTGGCGAAGGAGACCTCCAAGACGAAGATGGACGCGACCGTCGAGGTCGCGATGCGTCTCGGGGTCGACCCGCGCAAGGCCGACCAGATGGTCCGCGGCACCGTGAACCTGCCGCACGGCACCGGTAAGACCGCCCGCGTCATCGTTTTCGCCGTCGGCGACAAGGCCGCTGAGGCCGAAGCCGCCGGCGCGGACGCGGTCGGCACCGACGAACTGATCGAGCGCATCCAGGGTGGCTGGCTCGACTTCGACGCCGCGATCGCGACGCCGGACCAGATGGCCAAGGTGGGCCGCATCGCCCGCATCCTCGGCCCGCGCGGCCTCATGCCGAACCCGAAGACCGGCACGGTGACCCCCGCGGTCGAGAAGGCCGTGAAGGACATCAAGGGCGGCAAGATCAACTTCCGCGTCGACAAGCAGGCGAACCTGCACCTGGTGATCGGCAAGGCGTCGTTCGACACCGAGAAGCTGGTGGAGAACTACGCTGCCGCGCTGGACGAGATCCTGCGCGCCAAGCCGTCGTCGGCGAAGGGCCGCTACGTCAAGAAGATCACCTTCACCACGACGATGGGCCCGGGTATCCCGGTCGACCCGGCGCGGACCCGCAACCTCCTCTCCGAGGAAGCCGCGGTCTGAGTCGCACATCACGCGAAAGGGTGGTCACGCTTCGTGCGTGACCACCCTTTTTTCGTGTCTCATGGACGTATGCCAACGACGTTCCTCGCCCCCGACGGGCTCCAGCTGAGCTACACGGTCTGGGAGGGCGACGGACGGCACCGGCGGCCCGTCGTGCTGCACCACGGTTTCGCCGCCGATTCCCAGGTGAACTGGGTCAATTCCGGAGTCGTGGACGCACTGGTCAAGGCCGGGTTCACGGTGATCGCACTGGACGCGCGCGGACACGGCGAGTCGGAGAAACCGCACGACCCGGCGGCCTACGGCGAGGACATCATGGCCGCGGACCTGACCGCGCTGTTCGACGAACTCGGCCTGGACGAGGTGTGCCTGGCGGGATATTCGATGGGCGCGATCGTCTCGCTGCTGGTGGCTACGAGTGACCGGCGAGTCCGCTGCCTCGCGGTCGGCGGCGTCGGCGCGGGAATCGTGGACTTCGGCGGGGTGGACGCCCGGGTCATCAACCGCAGCCAGATCGCGGACGGACTGCTGGCCGAGGACCGGTCGCAGGTGCCCCCGGCGGCCCGCCCGTTCCGCCGCCTGGCCCGCCGCGCGGGCGCGGACGTCGAAGCACTGGCCGCGGTCATGCACGCGACCCCGCACGGCCCGATGCGACTCACGAACCTGTCGGCGGCGACGCTGATCCTGGCCGGGGAGTCGGACGAACTGGCGACCCAGCCGGAACGCCTCGCCGCGGGAATCGCCGGTGCGCGGTTGGTGCGGGTGCCGGGGAACCACATGGAAGCGGTGGCACACCCGGCTTTCGCGGCGTCGTTGGTGGACTTCTTCGCGTACTCGGACACGGGGGAGACCCGGTTGCCGATCAGCTCGCCTGCCTGACGGTCAGCCCGGGGTGGAGGTCGCCGTGGGCGGCCCGCACTTTTCGGGGCCGGGCGCGTGGCCGGTGATCAGCCATTGCCCCATTTCGACCTGGGTCACCTGGAATACTCCCAGCGCGGGGCCGCCGCTGATGGCGAACTGGCAGGAGTCGATGGTGAGCGAGCCGGACTGCGGCTGCCCGGAGAGATAGGAAGGGATCGAGTTCTCCCCGTAGGCCCGCACGCTGGTGACCTTCGCGTGCAACGCCTCGACGGCCGTGCGGCAATCGGGCTGACCGACATCCTGGGCGAACTTACTTTGGATGTCTTTCCCGCCGTCGGCCTGGAACCTGCCGCAGGCATCCTTAACCACGTTCTGGGCGACGTTCTGATAGACCATCCGGACGGCCTCGTACGGGCTCTTCGAATACACGTGGTTCGTGTGATAGAGCCCGCCGCCCTCGGCGGCGATCTGGGCCGAGGTTTTGCCGTCGTCGCTGGGAAAGATCTGGTGGTATCCCCAGTTGACCAGGATCCCGAGGATGACCAAGGCGATCACCCAGCCCAGGATCTTCCCGCCGAGCCGCTTCACCCAGCGCGGGACCGGGCGGCGGTTCTTCGGCGGTTCTTCGTACTCCGTCAGCGCGCCCGGGTGGTTCGGCGGCGCAGGCGGCTGGCCACCGGCCAGCGGTTGCGGCTGGCGGTTTCCGGCCGGGACCAGACCAGCGTCGGGTGCCGGAGTCGGTTCGGCGCCCTGCTGGGACTGGGTGAACCGCAGGTACTCCTGGAATCGCTGGAATTCCTGGAACTGGCGCAGCTGCTCCGGATCCAGCTGGGGCTCGCTCGCCGCTGGTTGCGCGGGAGTGCGCGGCGCGACCTCGGCCCCGCCGGGCTGAGGCAACGCAGGCGGTTGCGCGGGCGGTTGTGTCGAGGATCCGCCCGAACCGGGAGAGGGGGTTTCTTCCGGCTTTCCGTGATCACGCTGTTCCGCCACGTCACCAATGATGCCCGCTCCGGCGCGATTTCCCGAGACTGCCCCGGTTCTCGCAGCTCAGCAAGGGGGTGCCCGCGAACGGCAAACAACCCTCCCGTATGCTGGTCGACGGTTCTACCAAAGACCGCTGGTTCTCTCCGGATTCCCGGGGAGCGAAGGTTCGCCCGCAACGGCGACGGCCCGCGCAGGAGGAACGAGGCTTTCACCCCAGTCTTCACGGCTGGGCAACGCCCCGCGTCTGACTGCGCGTGGGCGTTTTTTCGTTCGGGGGCGCCTCCGCCGAAGCCAGTGGTGACACTAGCCAAGAGAGGAGGCGACCATGGCGAAGCCCGACAAGGTGGCGGCCGTCGCCGAGATCGCGGAGAGTTTCCGCAGCAGCTCGGCCACCGTCGTTACCGAGTACACCGGCCTCTCCGTGACTCAGCTGTCCCAGCTGCGCCGCGCTCTCGGCACCAGTGCCAAGTACCGGGTCGCGAAGAACACCCTCGTCAAGCGTGCCGCTGAGGACGCCGGCCTCGAGGGGATCGAGGACCTGTTCGTCGGCCCGACCGCGATCGCTTTTGTGCACGGCGAGGCAGTCGACGCCGCGAAGGCGCTTCGCGACTTCGCGAAGGAAAACAACGCGCTTGTCATCAAGGGCGGCTACATGGACGGCAAGTCGCTGTCCGTGGACGAGATCACCAAGATCGCCGATCTCGACAGCCGCGAGGTGCTGCTCTCCAAGGCGGCGGGCGCGTTCAAGGCGAAGCTTTCCCAGGCCGCGGCGCTGTTCCAGGCGCCGGCGTCCCAGGTTGCCCGCCTGGCTGCCGCGCTGGAGGAGAAGCAGCGCAACGCCACCGGTACCGAAGCAGCCGAAGCACCCGCCGAGAGCTGAACCACCCCACCCCCCGAACGTCTCGTTCGTTTTTCTGAGAGGAAGCCATCATGGCGAAGCTGAGCACCGCCGAGCTGATCGACGCCTTCAAGGAGCTGACCCTTCTTGAGCTGTCCGAGTTCGTGAAGGAATTCGAAGAGGTCTTCGACGTCACCGCCGCCGCCCCGGCCGCCGTCGTCGCCGCCGCCCCGGGCGCCGCGCCCGCCGAGGCCGCTGCGGAGCAGGACGAGTTCGACGTCATCCTCGACTCGGCCGGCGACAAGAAGATCCAGGTCATCAAGGTCGTCCGCGAGGTCGTCTCCGGTCTGGGCCTGAAGGAGGCCAAGGAGCTGGTCGAGGCCGCTCCGAAGGCGCTCCTGGAGAAGGTCGACAAGGAGGCCGCCGAGGCCGCCAAGGAGAAGCTCGAGGCCGCTGGCGCCAAGATCTCCATCAAGTGATCCCGGGCGCGCAAGCGCCTGTTGCACCACCTCGAAAGGGGCGGACACCCGACACGGGTGCCCGCCCCTTTCGCTGTCCGGACAAAAAAGACGCACAGTTGCCGAGCCGGGCCCGCGACACCCTCGTTCAGGCGAACAAACCGTGCGTCCGGCGACGCCGGGTCACCCCCTGTTTGCCGCGTTTCCGCCGGTTAACCCGTCAGGGTGAGCGGAAGTCGGCCATCTGGATCTGCGCCCGAACGTGACGTGCACTACCGTGCTGCCAGCGGTCGCCGTACTGGATCCCCGTCGCGTGAGGTGTGCACGGGGGCTGGCCAGAGAACAAAACTGGTGAGTAACCTGTTCGCGCTCAGCTCGTTGCACCTGGTTGAAGCGGAGTTCGCCGCGCGAGCTCCGCCGCTGCCAGCGGTGACGGGGCGGCGGTGCGCGACGACGCGGAACAGCTCCTGGAGGTGCGATGGGTGCCGAGGTGGTCATCGAAGGTCTGACGAAGTCCTTCGGAAAGCAGACCATCTGGCGGGACGTGACGCTGACCCTGCCTCCCGGCGAGGTCTCGGCGATGCTCGGCCCGTCCGGAACCGGCAAGTCCGTGTTCCTGAAGTCGATGATCGGCCTGCTCAAGCCGGACCGCGGACGATGCGTCATCAACGGCGTCGACATCGTCACCTGCTCCGAGCACAAGCTGTACGAGATCCGGAAGCTCTTCGGCGTCCTGTTCCAGGACGGCGCGCTGTTCGGCTCGATGAACCTCTTCGACAACGTGGCCTTCCCGCTGCGGGAGCACACGAAGAAGTCCGAGACCGAGATCCGCCGCATCGTGCTCGAGAAGCTCGAGATCACCGGTCTGGCAGGCGCGGACAAGAAGCTCCCCGGCGAGATCTCCGGCGGTATGCGCAAGCGCGCCGGCCTCGCCCGCGCCCTCGTGCTGGACCCGGAGATCATCCTGGTCGACGAGCCGGACTCCGGTCTCGACCCGGTCCGCACGACCTACATCTCGCAGCTCTTCCTGGACGTCAACGCCCAGATCGACGCGACGTTCCTGATCGTGTCGCACAACATCAACCTCGCCCGCACGGTGCCGGACAACCTCGGCATGCTGTTCCGCAAGGAACTCGTCATGTTCGGTCCGCGCGAGGTGCTGCTGACCAGCGACGAACCGGTGGTCGAGCAGTTCCTCAACGGCCGCAAGCTCGGCCCGATCGGCATGTCCGAGGAGAAGGACAGCGCCCAGATGGCCCGCGAGCAGGCCGAGGCCGAGGCGGGCCACGGCGACGTGCTCAACGAGGACGTGCGCGGCGTGGTGCCGCAGATGCAGGTCAGCCCGGGCGTGCCGGAGCGGGCAGGGGCGAAGCGGCGGATGGACCGCGTCATGCGGATCCTGCACACGCTCCCGCCGAGCGCGCAGGAAGGGATCATCGAATCCCTGACGCCCGAGCAGCAGCGGCACTACAACGTGCGGCCCAACCCCGGCGCCTTCCACCACCAGCCAGGTCCCGAGGACACTCAGCAGCTGCCTCCGGTCAGCTCGCCGGGTCCGGTGCCCAACCAGCACCAGGGACAGCTCCCCGCCGACCAGGTCGCGCGCATCCCCGGCGCCGCGGACCGCCGGTCGCCCCGGCACGGGCAGGGTGGCGCGTGACCACCAGCACGGCCAAGATCCCCGGCTACGGAATGCTGCGGGAGACCGGGAACCTGTTCGCGCTCGGCCTCGACATCATCCGCGGCATCTTCCAGCGCCCGTTCCAGTTCCGCGAGTTCATCCAGCAGGCCTGGTTCGTCGCGAGCGTGACGATCCTGCCGACCGCGCTCGTCGCGATCCCGTTCGGCGCGGTCATCTCGCTGCAGTTCGGCGCGCTCGCCCGCCAGCTCGGCGCGCAGTCCTACACCGGTGCCGGTTCGGTGCTGGCGACCGTGCAGCAGGCCAGTCCGCTGGTCACCGCGCTGCTGGTGGCCGGCGCGGGCGGCAGCGCGGTCTGTGCGGACATCGGCGCGCGGACCATCCGCGAGGAGATCGACGCGATGGAGGTGCTGGGCGTCTCCGCGGTCCAGCGCCTGATCGTGCCCCGCACGCTCGCCATGATGCTCGTCGCGCTCCTGCTCAACGGCATGGTCAGCGTCATCGGCGTGCTCGGCGGCTACTTCTTCAACGTCGTGCTCCAGGGCGGCACCCCTGGTGCGTACCTGTCCAGCTTCTCCGCGCTCGCGCAGCTGCCCGACCTCTGGGTCGGCGAGATCAAGGCGCTGATCTTCGGCTTCATCGCGGCGGTCGTGGCGGCTTACCGCGGCCTGCACCCGAGCGGCGGCCCGAAGGGCGTCGGCGACGCGGTGAACCAGTCGGTGGTCATCACGTTCCTGCTGCTCTTCGTCGTGAACTTCGTGATCACGCTGATCTACCTGCAGCTCGTGCCCGGAAAGCTGGACTGATCATGACGTTCCTCTCGGGGGCGAAGCGGATCGCCAACCGCCCGCTGGAGACCCTGGACACGCTCGGCGACCAGATGTCGTTCTACGGCAGGGCTCTGCTGTGGACGCCGCGCACGCTGCGCCGCTACACCAAGGAAGTGCTGCGGCTGCTGGCCGAGGTGAGCTTCGGTTCCGGCTCGCTCGCGGTCATCGGCGGCACGGTCGGCGTGATGGTCGGCCTGACGCTGTTCACCGGTGTTCTCGTCGGCCTCCAGGGCTACTCGGCGCTGAACTCGATCGGCACCTCGGCCTTCACCGGCTTCCTCACCGCGTTCTTCAACACCCGTGAGATCGCGCCGCTGG
The DNA here is from genome assembly GCF_017312175.1 of Amycolatopsis sp. A1MSW2902. Classification (NCBI taxonomy): domain Bacteria; kingdom Bacillati; phylum Actinomycetota; class Actinomycetes; order Pseudonocardiales; family Pseudonocardiaceae; genus Amycolatopsis; species Amycolatopsis sp. A1MSW2902. The sequence goes on along the minus strand of NZ_QJPO01000001.1, from coordinate 6,654,030 downwards.
TCGCCGGGCTGGCGCTGTCGGCGACGGTCGGCGCGGGCTTCACCGCGCAGCTCGGCGCGATGCGGATCTCCGAGGAGATCGACGCGCTCGAGGTGATGGGCGTGCCGAGCCTCCCGTACCTGGTGACCACGCGGATCATCGCCGGGTTCGTGGCCGTGATCCCGCTGTACGTGATCGGCCTGCTGAGCTCGTACCTCGCCTCGCGGCTGGTCGTTATCTATATCTACGGACAATCCGCGGGTACCTACGACCATTACTTCGACCTGTTCCTACCACCGCAAGACGTGCTCTATTCGTTCATCAAGGTGCTGATCTTCAGCGTTTTGATCATTCTTTCGCACTGCTACTTCGGGTACCGGGCCAGCGGCGGGCCCGCCGGGGTCGGCGTGGCCGTCGGCCGCGCGGTGCGGCTTTCCATCGTCACGGTTTCGGTCGTGAACTTCTTCATCGGTTTCGCGATTTGGGGAACCGACGTCACGGTGAGGATTGCGGGATGACCACACTACGGCGCAGGTTGCTCGGCCTGCTGCTGGTGGCGGTGCTCGTCGGCGGGATCGCGCTCAGCATCGCGATGTACGACAAGGCGTTCAGCAAGTTCGTCACCGTGAAGCTCGACGCGGGCCACATCGGCAACCAGCTGCTCAAGCAGTCGGACGTGAAGGTCCGCGGTTTGATCGTCGGTTCGGTGCAGGACATCAAGGCCACCGAGAACGGCGCGGAACTGACCCTGGCGATGGATCCGGAGTCGGTGAAGCTGATTCCGGAGAACGTGTCCGCGCGATTCCTTCCGAAGACGTTGTTCGGCGAACGCTATGTGTCGCTGCAGATTCCGCAGGACCCGTCGAGCAGGACCCTTTCCCAGGGCGACGTGATCACCCAGGACCGCACTTCCGGCGCGGTCGAACTGGACCAGGCGCTCGAACACCTGATGCCGGTGCTGCAGGCGGTGCAGCCGCAGAAGCTGTCCAGCACGCTCACCGCGATCTCGACCGCCCTGCAGGGCCGCGGCAAGCCGCTCGGCGAAACGCTTTCGCAGCTCGGCCAGTACATCGGCGAGCTGAACCCGCACGAGCCGGAGCTGCAGCACAACCTCCAGGCGCTCGCGGAGTTCTCCGGCCACCTGAGCAACGCGACGCCGGATCTGGTGCAGAGCCTGGACAACCTGAGCACGACCACGCGCACCGTGGTCGCCGAGCAGGCGAACCTGTCGAGCCTCTACGGCAACCTCACCACCGCGTCGCAGGACCTGCAGTCGTTCCTCGAGGCGAACTCGCAGAACCTGATCAGCCTCGCCAGCACCGCGCGCCCGACCGCTGAGCTGCTCGCCAAGTACTCGCCGGAATACCCGTGCGTGCTGAAGCAGATGGCGAAGGTCGTGCCGGTCGCGGACGCGGCGCTGGGCAAGTACAACGGCAAACCCGGCCTGAACGCGACCATCGAGGTCGTCGTCAACCGCGGGCCGTACAAGCCGGGCGAGGAGCCGCGGTTCGAGGACAAACGCGGTCCGCGCTGCTACGACCTCAACCCCGCGCCGGACCCGTTCCCGCAGCAACCGCCGGACGGCCCGTTCAAGGACGGCACCAAACAGGGCGCGGCCCCGAAGACCGTCGGCGAGGGCCTGAACCCGGCCAACTTCAAGGCGGACGCGGCCGGGCTGAACGGCGGCGGCACGTCGGGCGGAAACCCGGTCAACACCGCGGCCGAGAACAACTTCCTCGCCGCGCTGGTCAGCCCGGAGATGGGGATTTCGCAGAGTCAGTTCCCGGGCTGGGGCTCGCTGCTCGTCGGCCCGCTCTACCGGGGCACGGAGGTGACGGTCAAGTGAGGGGACTCGCCGCACCGCTGATCAAGCTGTCGATCTTCGTGGTCGTCACGGTGCTGTTCACGACAGTGCTCGGCATCAGCATCGCGAACATCAACACCACCAGCACCAGCGCCTACTCCGCGCGGTTCACCGACGCCACGCTCCTGCTGCCGAACGACGACGTGCGCATCGCCGGCGTCCGCGTCGGCCAGGTCAAGGACGTCAAGATCGTCGACAAGCGCCAGGCGCAGGTGGACTTCGAGGTCGACTCCGGGCGCAAGCTCCCGGCAGGCGTGACCGCGCAGATCAAGTTTCGCAACCTGGTCGGCCAGCGCTACGTCTCGCTCGGCGAGGGCGACGACACCAGCGGCGCGACGCTCAAGCCGGGCCAAACCATCCCGCTCGAGCGCACCACGCCCGCGCTGGACCTGACCGAGCTGTTCAACGGCTTCAAGCCGCTGTTCACCGCGCTGAACCCGGCCGACGTCAACAAGCTGTCGTACGAGGTCATCCAGGTGCTGCAGGGCGAGGGCGGCACGGTGGAAAGCCTGCTGTCGCACACCGCGTCGCTGGCCACCACGATCGCCAACAAGGACCAGGTGATCGGCGAGGTCATCGACAACCTCAACTCGGTCCTCGACACGGTCAACCAGCACACCCCGCAGCTCAACGACCTGATCGTGAAGCTGCAGCAGCTGGTGTCCGGCCTCGCCGCGGACCGCAAGCCGATCGGCGACGCGATCGAGGGGCTGGGCAACCTGGCCAACACGACCGCCGGCCTGCTCACCGACGCGCGGGCTCCGTTGAAGGACGACATCGCCGCTCTGGGCAAGCTCACCACGAACCTGAACCAGAACGAGCCGCTCGTCGAGCACTTCATCCAGTTCATGCCGAAGAAGGTCAGTGCGCTCACCCGTACCGCCGACTACGGCTCGTGGTTCAACTTCTACTCCTGCGAGATGACCGGGACGGTGGGCGTGCCAGGGCTGCTGCCGCCGACGGACTTCACGCTCGCGCCGGTGAACCGGGACAGGTGCAAGCCATGAAGTCCTTCCAGAAACGCAACCCGATCCCGATCGCGCTGGTCGGCATCGCGGTCATGGCGCTCGGCCTCGTCGCCGCGATGAACTCCGAGGACCTGCCGGTGATCGGCGGCGGCACCACCTACAGCGCGGACTTCTCCGAAGCGGCCGGGCTGCAGAAGGACAACGACGTGCGGATCGCGGGCGTGAAGGTCGGCAAGGTGTCCGACATCAAGCTCGACGGCGCGTCGGTCAAGGTGTCGTTCAAGGTCAAGGACGCCTGGATGGGCGACAAGACCACGGCGGCGATCAAGATCAAGACGCTGCTCGGCCAGAAGTACCTCGCGCTCGACCCGCAGGGCAACGGCAACCTCGACCCCGGTTCGCCGATCCCGCGCGACCGGACGATGTCGCCGTACGACGTGCTCGACGCGTTCCGCGGCCTGTCGCAGACGGTCGACGCGATCGACACGAACCAGCTGTCGAAGAGCTTCGAGGCGATCACCCAGACGTTCTCGAACACGCCGCAGGACGTGAAGGGCGCGCTGTCCGGGCTGTCGAAGCTGTCGGACACGATCGCCAAGCGCGATTCGCAGCTGGCGAACCTGCTGGCCAACACGCGCCAGGTGTCGCAGACCCTGGTCGACCGGGACGCCGAGGTGCAGAAGCTGATCACCGACGGCAACCAGCTGCTGGACGAGATCGGCAAGCGCGAGCAGGCGATCAAGACGCTGCTCGACGGTTCGAAGCAGCTGTCGACGCAGCTGCAGGGCCTGATCGACGACAACGACGGCCAGCTGAACCCGGTGCTCACCCAGCTCGACCAGCTCACGTCGATGCTGCAGCGCAACCAGGACTCGCTGGCGCAGGGGATCCAGAAGTTCGCGCCGTTCATCCGGGTCTTCAACAACACGATCGGCACCGGGCACTGGTTCGACAACTACATCTGCGGCCTGGTGCTTCCTTCGGTCGGCCCGCTCAATCCGGAGGGGTGCAACTCCAAATGACCGACACCCGCTTCGGCCAGTCGCTCACCCGCGGCTTCACGATCGCGATCGTCCTCGCGCTCGTGGTCGCGGGCGCGCTCTGGTGGACGTTGAAGGACGCCGGCCGCAACCATCTGACCGCGTACTTCTCCGGCGCCGTCGGCCTTTACGAGGGCAACAGCGTCCGGATGCTCGGCGTGGACATGGGCACGGTGACCAAGATCCAGCCGATGGGCAACCAGGTCCGGGTCGACCTCGAGTACGACCGCTCGGTCGCGGTGCCCGCCGACGCGAAGGCGGTCATCGTGTCGCCGTCGCTGGTCAGCGACCGCTACGTCCAGCTCGCCCCGGCCTACACCGGCGGACCGCGGATCTCCGACGGCGCGACGATCGGCCTCGACCGCACCGAGGTTCCGCTGGAGGTCGACCAGCTCGCCGCCAGCCTCGCCAAGGTCAGCGAGACGCTCGGACCGAACGGGGCCAACAAGAACGGCTCGCTCTCGGACCTGCTGAACACCGCCGCGAACAACCTCGACGGCAACGGCAAGGCGCTGCACGACACGATCACCAAGCTCGGGCAGGCGTCCGGAACGCTGGCGGGCAACAAGGACGACCTCTTCCAGACGGTGCAGAACCTCGGCAAGTTCTCCCAGTCGCTCGCCAACAGCGACGGCCAGGTGCGCCAGTTCGAGAGCCAGCTCGCCGACGTGAGCGGATTCCTCGCCGGGGAGAAGGACAATCTCGCCCAGACCGTGCAGCAGCTCGGCACCACGCTGCAGTCGGTGCAGGGCTTCATCGAACGCAACCGCGGCCGGTTGAAGTCCAATGTGGACAAACTGGCCAGCGTGACCAAGGTGCTGGTGGACCAGCGCAGCTCGCTCGCCGAGATCCTCGACGTCGCGCCGGTCGCGCTGTCCAACATCGTCGGCGTCTACAACGGCTCGTCCGGCACGCTCGACGCGCGGCCGAACCTCAACGAGCTGACCCAGCCGCCGCTGGTGATGGTCTGCAGCCTGCTCAAGCAGACCTCGGTGACCAAGCAGCTGCTCGGCAACGCCTGCGACGGCATCGCCAAGGTGGTCGACGGCGTGGTTCCGCTGCCGTCCACCGCGCAGGTCATCCAGGCGATGCAGAACGGCCAGCTGCCGCCGCTGCCGCTCCCGCTGCAGGGCCAGGTCTACGGGACGCAGGGGAGCTGACGTGAAGCGACTGACGAAGTTCGCCGCGGGCGGAGCGCTCGCCACGGTGTCCGCGCTCGTGCTGAGCGGCTGCGCGTTCAACGGCGTCTACGACGTCCCGCTGCCCGGCGGGGCCGATCTCGGCAGCCACCCGTACACGCTGAAGATCCAGTTCAAGGACGTGCTCGACCTCGTCCCGCAGTCCGGGGTGAAGGTCAACGAGGTGCCGGTCGGGCAGGTCAAGTCGATCGGGCTGACGCCGGACGGCTGGCACGCCGAGGTGACCGTCGAGGTCAACGGCGACGTCAAGCTGCCGGCCAACGCGATGGCCAACGTGAAGCAGTCGAGCCTGCTCGGCGAGAAGTACGTCGAGCTGGCCTCGCCGGGCGGCGACGAGGCGACCGGGCAGCTGGCGAACGGCGCGACCATCCCGCTCGCGCGCACCGGCCGCGACGTCCAGGTCGAGGAGGTGCTCGGCGCGCTGTCCCTGCTGCTCAACGGCGGCGGCGTGGAGCAGCTCAACACGATCACCAAGGAACTCAACAACGCCACCGCCGGCCGCGAGCCGGACATCAAGGCGCTGCTGGCCAACGCGAACGAGCTGGTCACCAACCTCGACAACCAGTCGGCCAACATCACCCGCGCGCTCGACGGCCTCAACCGGCTGTCCATGACGCTGCGGGACCAGAAGGACAAGCTGGTCGGCGCGGTCGACAACCTCGGGCCCGGGCTCGGGGTGCTGGAGCAGCAGCGCGGCCAGCTGGTGACCATGCTGAACGCGCTCAACAACCTCTCCGGCGTCGCGACCGACACGGTCAACAAGAGCAAGGCGGACCTGGTCGCCGACCTCAAGGCGCTCACGCCGACGCTGCAGAAGCTCGGCGAGGCGGGCAGCGACCTGCCGAAGGCGCTGGAGATCCTGCTGACCTATCCGTTCACCGACCAGGCCTACAACGACGTCAAGGGCGACTACTTCAACCTGTTCGCCAAGGTCGACCTGAACCTCAAGGACGTCATCGACAACCTCGGCCGCAGCAGGCAGAACGGGCTCAACGGGCTCATTCCCGCGCCGGGGCTGACCGGCGGCGTCGAAGGCTCGCCCGCGAACCAGCCGCCGCCGCTGTCGTTCCCGGGCAGCCAGCCCGCGCAGCAACAGCAGCAGGCTCCGTCCTCGACCGGCGGCCAGGGCGGCGGGCAGCCGTCGCAGAGCGGGTTGTCCGGCCTGTTCGGGGTGCTTTCCGGAGGTGCTGGCTGATGTTGCTGCGCAGGACGAAAATCCAGCTGGTGGTCTTCGCCATCATCTCGGTCGTGGCCATCGTGTACGCGCTGATCCGGTTCGCCGGCCTCGGCACGGTGTTCGGCAGCAACGGGTACACGGTCAAGCTGCAGCTCAACGAATCCGGCGGGATCTTCACCAACGCCGAGGTCACCTACCGCGGCTTCAACGTCGGCCGCGTCGGGCAGCTGCGGCTGACCCAGAGCGGGCTCGAGGCCGACCTGAACATCGACCCGTCGGCCCCGCGCGTGCCCGCCGACCTCGACGCGGTCGTCGCCAACCGGTCCGCGGTCGGCGAGCAGTACGTCGACCTGCGGCCGAAGAACGACCAGGGCCCGTACCTCGCGAGCGGTTCGGTGATCCCGGCCGCCCGCACGAGCACCCCGGTCAGCACCGACCGGCTGCTCGGCGATCTCGACTCGCTGTCGGCCTCGGTGCCGACCGACGCGCTGCGGAAGGTCGTCGACGAGTCCTACGACGCGTTCCGCGGCACCGGCGGCGACCTGCAGAAGCTGCTCGACACCGCGCGCAGCTTCACCACCACCGCGCAGCAGTACCTGCCGCAGACCGTGCAGCTGCTGCAGGCGGGCGGCCAGGTGCTGGACACGCAGAACGACGAGGCGTCGAACTTCGCGTCCTTCTCCAAGAGCCTCAACCAGCTCAGCGGGACGCTCAAGAACTCCGACGGCGACCTGCGCAAGCTGATCGGCGTCACCCCGCAGGTGGCGACCCAGATCAGCCAGGTGCTCAAGGAGACCGGGCCCGGTCTCGGCGCGCTGACCGCGAACCTGCTGACGACGGCCAACCTGACCGTGACCCGGCTGGACGGCCTCGAACAGGGCCTGGTGACCTATCCGGCACTGGCGGCCGCCGCGCCGTCGGTGGCCCCCGGCGACGGGACCGCGCACCTCGGCCTGGTGCTGAACCTGTTCAACCCGCCGTCGTGCACGAAGGGCTATCTGCCCTACAGCCAGTACCGTCCGGGTTCGGACACCTCGCCCCGGCCCGAGGACGACAAGGCCTACTGTGCCGAGCCGAAGGGCAGCCCGATCAACGTCCGGGGTTCCCAGAACGCGCCGTACAACGGCGTGCCGGTGCAGCCGTCGCAGCAGGACATCGCGGCGAACCAGAACCGGCCGGCGCAGCAGCTGCAGGAGCAGCGCGACGCTCAGGTGCCGGGCGTCGTCGGCAGCCCCGGGGTCTCGCTGAACAGCATGGGCTCGCTGCTGGGACTCGGCTGACCGGGATTTGATGACTGTTACCTACTCTGGAGTGTTATGAGTGCCGAGCACGCGGTCGCCGAGGAAGAGGTGACCGCTGATACGCCCGAACCGGCAACGGCGGTGGCGGCGAAGGAAAAGTGGACGCTTCCCGGATCGCCGCGGGTGTGGCTGTTCGGGTCCGGGGCGTTCGCTCTCGCCGCGCTGGTGGTGGCGATCGTGTTCGGGATCATGTGGCTGGTCGCGGAGATGGACGGCGACCGGGATCTGGCTTCGGCGCGCGACGACGTGCTCAAGGACGGCACCGCCGCGGTGCTGGCCTACACCCAGGTCGACTACGCGAACTTGGACGCGTACTTCCAGAAGCAGAAGGACGTCTCCAGCGACGACATGGCCAAGCAGATCGAGCAGGCCCAGCCGAACTACTCGAAGGCGCTGACCGACCAGAAGGTCAAGGTCACCACCACGATCCAGGACATCGCGGTCGAGGAGCTCAACGACCACGACGGCAAGGCCAGCTTCCTGGCCGCGATCAGCACGGACACCTCGGCGGGCGGGAAGAACGCCACCAAGGCGCTGCGGCTCGAGGTCCAGATGACCCGGGTCGACGGCAAGTGGAAGCTGTCCGGGATCGACCAAGTGCCGCTCGTCGCCGCCGGCAAGTAGCTTCACCCGCAGATCGGAGTTCCGCAGTGCCCCCCTCCCGTCGCCAGCCACCGCGCAGCAGCAGCACGCCACCGGCTCGCAAGCCGAAGGTCGCCGGGCTGCGCAAGCCGTCGGACCCGGCGGCGCCGGCGGCCTCGCCCAAGCCGCGCCCCCGGCCGCGGCCGCTCCCCGACGCGGATCCGGCCGAGGTGACCCAGGAGCTGCGGATTCCCCGCGGCGGCCTGGTGCGCCCGGCCGACCCTGAGCCCGCTTCGACCGAGACCGAGCCTGCTTCGGCCGAGGTCGCGGAGACCCCTGTCGAGGAAGACGCCGCCGAGGTCTCCGGGGTAACCAAGGAAGCCCCGGCCGAAGAGGTCGACGCGCTCACCGGCGAGACCGTCGAGGACGAGAAACCGGCCCGGCCGAGCCCGCGGCGCAAGAAGCGCGACACCGGCTCGGAGAAGCCCTCGGACGTCGAGGAAGCCGAGACCAAGGCTCGAGCGGAGGAAGCCGCCGAGGTACCGCCTCAGCGGTCCGTGGTCAGCCGCAACACCGTGCGCGTCGCACTGCTGCTGGTGGTCGGCCTGGCACTGGTCGCGGCGGCGGTGATCTTCCAGGTCAAGGGCTCGGACGCGGCCGATTCGACGAGCAACCGCGCGGTGCTCGACGTGGCGAAGACCGCGCAGGTCAAGGACCAGGTCTCGAAGGCCATCGAGACGCTGTTCTCCTACGACTTCAACAACATCAAGAAGACCGAGGACGCGGCCAACCAGCTGCTCGCCACCGACCAGGTCAAGACGAGCTACAACGCGCTGATGGGCCAGGTCAAGAAGCTGGCTCCGGAGCAGAAGGTGGTCGTGACCTGCAAGGTCACCCGCAGCGCGGTGATCCGGCTGAACGGCGACCTCGCCAGGGTGATGCTGTTCATCGACCAGACGTCGACGCGCGCGGACACGAAGCAGACCGCCGCGGGCACGGCGCAGATGCACGTGGACGCCCAGCTGCAGGGCAACACGTGGAAGATCACCGACATGGACACCTACAAGGCCGCCGCACCGGCCGCTGGCGCCCCCGCGCCGTCCGCGCCCGCTTCGGCTCCGCCGTCGAAGTAAGCGTCCTGAGCAGTCGTCACGGCCCGTTCCCGGAACCTCCGGGGGCGGGCCGTTGTCGTGTCAGCGTCCGGAACGCCGTCCGAAGCGGCTCCTGCAGCTCATCCGGGCTCTCCGGCGGCTCCAGGGCCTCCGAGCCGGTCACGGCCAGCCGGTCCAGCAGAGCGGCCGTGAGACCGTCCAATTCGGCCCGCAGCACCGACAGGTCGGGACCGCCCTCGGGCAGGTCGCCGGGATGCGCGCTCCAGTGCGTGAAGAGCCGATGCTGGACCTGTTTGCTGGCGGTGATCTGATCCGAGAGGAACCCGGCGGCGAGATCCGGGTCGAGGCCGATTTCCCGGGCCAGCACCCGGACGCGGGCCAGCTCCCGCTGCTCGCGGACGGGATCGTCGACCGGCCGCCCGGCCCCGAACTTCGCGGCGGCGACCTGTTCGCTGATCGCCAGCCTGCGCAGGACCAGGTCGGGAAGCGACGCGTCGGGTCCGGGCATCGTGCGCACCTCCGGGAGTTCGGGCCCGCCCAGTTGATCACCGGGACGCATCCGTTGCCAAGCGTCGCTTCCGGGCGTGTGCAACCCCTGTCCGGGGGACCCGGAATCGGGTGCCGAGCTGCCCGAAGTTCCCCTGTTTTCGTCCGCCGCGAAGCACCTGACCGCTCGCGGAATGTGATCCATCCCGCGCCCGCCGCGCCGATGCGGAAACCGCCGCCGAAACCGGGCGCAGGCCGCCCACCTGCGTCGCTGTCCGGCCGACCTGCGCGGCCGTCCCGGAGTACCCGGCGGTAACCGGGACCGCGGCCGGATCGGTCACCCTGTGCTGTCCGGGTTCGACGCTGCGCCAACCGGCGGGAGAGCCGCGCGGCATCTTGACTCCAAAGCCGCGTGGGTTCACGCTTACTGCCAACGGTCACGGCCGGGGAACGCGAACCTTGCGGGAGGGGCGCGAAAACCCGGGCGAACCGGGAGCCGGAAGGACGCAGTGAGGCTCAGGGAGACGCACTGCCCCAAGGTGACGCGATGCAGGCTGGGCCCCGTCGGGAGTGCCCCCTGGACAGACCGCGTCATCGGGGCTAGACTGCTTCTTTGCGCTGCCCTCTTTCAGGCTGCCCGGAGCCGGTAGTTAGGATAGTGGGCACACGGCACCCCTGACAGTCCGCGACAGCTGTTGCCATCGCGGCTGCTCACCGCTCATTGTCCCCGGAAGGACGCATCTTGGCAGTCTCTCCCGCGAACCAGGCCACTGCTGCGACCACCTCGGCTGAATCCCGCGCGCAGGCCACGGGAATCCCCGGAGCGCCCAAGCGGGTCTCCTTCGCGAAGATCCGCGAGCCACTCTCCACCCCGAACCTGCTTGACGTCCAGATCCAGTCGTTCCAGTGGTTCACCGGCAACGAGGCGTGGTTCGAGCGCCGCGTCAACGAAGGCGAAGAAAACCCGGTCGGCGGTCTGGAAGAGGTCCTCAACGAGATCTCGCCGATCGAGGACTTCTCGGGCTCGATGTCCCTTTCCTTCTCCGCTCCGCGCTTCGACGAGGTCAAGGCCTCGATCGAGGAGTGCAAGGACAAGGACATGACGTACGCGGCCCCGCTGTTCGTCACCGCCGAGTTCGTCAACAACAACACTGGCGAGATCAAGAGCCAGACGGTCTTCCTGGGCGACTTCCCGGTGATGACCGACAAGGGCACCTTCATCATCAACGGCACCGAGCGGGTCGTCGTGTCCCAGCTGGTGCGTTCTCCGGGCGTGTACTTCGACAGCAGTGTCGACAAGACGACCGACAAGGACGTCTTCAGCGTGCGCGTGATCCCGAGCCGCGGCGCGTGGCTCGAGTTCGACGTGGACAAGCGCGACACCGTCGGCGTCCGCATCGACCGCAAGCGCCGCCAGCCGGTCACCGTGCTGCTGAAGGCGCTGGGCTGGTCCACCGAGGCGATCCGCGAGCGCTTCTCGTTCTCCGAGACGCTGCTGGCCACCCTCGAGAAGGACCACACCGCGGGCACCGACGAGGCGCTGCTCGACATCTACCGCAAGCTGCGCCCGGGCGAACCGCCCACGAAGGAGAGCGCGCAGACGCTGCTGGAGAACCTGTTCTTCAAGCCGAAGCGCTACGACCTGGCCAAGGTCGGCCGCTACAAGGTCAACAAGAAGCTGGGCCTCGACACCCCGTACGAGACCGGCACGCTGACCGAAGAGGACATCGTCTCGGCCATCGAGTACCTGGTCCGGCTGCACGCCGGCGAGGACAAGATGACGAGCTCCGCCGGCGTCGAGGTGCCGGTCGAGACCGACGACATCGACCACTTCGGCAACCGCCGCCTGCGCACCGTCGGCGAGCTGATCCAGAACCAGATCCGGGTCGGCCTCTCCCGCACCGAGCGCGTCGTGCGCGAGCGCATGACCACGCAGGACGTCGAGGCGATCACGCCGCAGACCCTGATCAACATCCGCCCGATCGGCGCGGCGATCAAGGAGTTCTTCGGCACCTCGCAGCTGTCGCAGTTCATGGACCAGAACAACCCGCTGTCGGGCCTGACGCACAAGCGTCGTCTTTCGGCCCTCGGCCCGGGCGGTCTGTCCCGTGAGCGCGCCGGCATGGAGGTCCGCGACGTCCACCCGTCGCACTACGGCCGGATGTGCCCGATCGAGACGCCGGAAGGCCCGAACATCGGCCTGATCGGCTCGCTGTGCTCGTACGCGCGGGTCAACCCGTTCGGCTTCATCGAGACGCCGTACCGCAAGGTCGTCGAGGGCCAGGTCACCGACCAGGTCGACTACCTGACCGCGGACGAGGAAGACCGTTACGTCAAGGCGCAGGCCAACGCGCCGCTGACCGACGACGGGCACTTCGTCGAGTCCAAGGTCCTCGGCCGCCGCAAGGGCGGCGAGGTCGAGCTGATCGACCCGCTCGAGATCGACTACATGGACGTGTCGCCGCGGCAGATGGTCTCCGTCGCCACCGCGATGATCCCGTTCCTGGAGCACGACGACGCGAACCGCGCGCTGATGGGCGCGAACATGCAGCGGCAGGCTGTTCCGCTGCTGCGCAACCAGGCTCCGTACGTGGGCACCGGCGTGGAGCTGCGCGCCGCGGTCGACGCCGGGGACGTCCTGGTCGCCGAGCAGGCCGGCGTGGTCGAGGAGCTGTCCGCGGACATCATCACGATCATGCACGACGACGGCACGCGGAAGAGCTACGGACTGTACAAGTTCCGCCGCTCCAACCACGGCACGTGCTTCAACCACCGGCCGATCGTCAACGAGGGTGACCGGGTCGAGCAGGGCCAGGTCATCGCCGACGGCCCGTCCACCGAGAACGGTGAGATGGCGCTCGGCAAGAACCTCCTCGTCGCGGTCATGCCGTGGGAGGGCCACAACTACGAGGACGCGATCATCCTCTCCGAGCGCCTGGTGCAGGACGACGTGCTGACGTCGATCCACATCGAGGAGCACGAGATCGACGCCCGCGACACCAAGCTGGGCGCCGAGGAGATCACCCGGGACATCCCGAACGTCTCCGAGGAGGTCCTGGCCGACCTCGACGAGCGCGGCATCATCCGCATCGGAGCCGAGGTCCGCGACGGCGACATCCTGGTCGGCAAGGTCACGCCGAAGGGCGAGACCGAGCTGACCCCGGAGGAGCGCCTGCTCCGCGCGATCTTCGGCGAGAAGGCGCGCGAGGTCCGCGACACCTCGCTGAAGGTGCCGCACGGCGAGACCGGCAAGGTCATCGGCATCCGGGTGTTCTCCCGCGAGGACGACGACGAGCTGCCCCCGGGCGTCAACGAGCTGGTCCGCGTCTACGTGGCCCAGAAGCGCAAGATCCAGCCGGGCGACAAGCTCGCCGGCCGGCACGGCAACAAGGGTGTCATCGGCAAGATCCTGCCGGTCGAGGACATGCCGTTCATGGAGGACGGCACCCCGGTCGACATCATCCTGAACACCCACGGTGTGCCGCGACGGATGAACATCGGCCAGATCCTCGAGCTGCACCTCGGCTGGCTGGCCTCGCAGGGCTGGACGATCGAGGGCAACCCGGACTGGGCGAAGAACCTGTCCGAGGAGCTCTACGACGTCGCGCCGAACACGAACACCGCGACCCCGGTGTTCGACGGCGCGAAGGAAGAGGAGCTCACCGGGCTGCTCGGGGCGACCAAGCCGAACCGCGACGGCGAGCGCATGGTCAAGGAGAACGGCAAGGCCACGCTGTTCGACGGCCGCTCCGGCGAGCCGTACCCGTACCCGGTGTCGGTCGGCTACATGTACATCCTGAAGCTGCACCACCTGGTCGACGACAAGATCCACGCCCGCTCCACCGGCCCGTACTCGATGATCACCCAGCAGCCGCTGGGCGGTAAGGCGCAGTTCGGCGGCCAGCGCTTCGGCGAGATGGAGTGCTGGGCGATGCAGGCCTACGGCGCGGCTTACACGCTGCAGGAACTGCTCACGATCAAGTCGGACGACGTGGTCGGCCGCGTCAAGGTGTACGAGGCGATCGTGAAGGGGGAGAACATCCCCGAGCCGGGCATCCCGGAGTCGTTCAAGGTGCTCCTCAAGGAGCTCCAGTCGCTGTGCCTCAACGTCGAGGTGCTCTCCAGCGACGGTGCGGCGATCGAGATGCGCGACTCCGACGACGAGGACCTCGAGCGCGCAGCGGCGAACCTCGGCATCAACCTGTCCCGCAACGAGTCGCCCTCGGTGGACGACGTCGTGCACTGATTCGGTGTCGAGCGGGAACCTGCCTCCCGCGGGTTCCCGCTCCACCGCCGACCCCTCTCTAGCCGAAACAACCCCAAGGGGACTTAGACGTGCTGGACGTCAACTTCTTCGATGAGCTCCGGATTGGCCTCGCCACCGCCGACGACATCCGTCAGTGGTCCTTCGGCGAGGTCAAGAAGCCGGAGACCATCAACTACCGGACCCTCAAGCCGGAGAAGGACGGGCTCTTCTGCGAGAAGATCTTCGGTCCGACCCGGGACTGGGAGTGCTACTGCGGCAAGTACAAGCGCGTCCGGTTCAAGGGCATCATCTGCGAGCGCTGCGGCGTCGAGGTCACTCGCGCCAAGGTGCGCCGTGAGCGGATGGGCCACATCGAGCTGGCCGCGCCGGTCACCCACATCTGGTACTTCAAGGGCGTTCCGTCGCGCCTCGGCTACCTGCTGGACCTGGCGCCCAAGGACCTCGAGAAGATCATCTACTTCGCGGCCTACGTGATCACCGGCGTGAACACGGAGCTGCGGCACAACGACCTGCCGACCCTCGAGAACGAGATCGGCGTCGAGCGCAAGAACCTCGAGACGAAGCGCGACGCCGACATCGAGGCCCGCGCGCAGAAGCTGGAAGCCGACCTGGCCGAGCTGGAGGCGGAGGGCGCGAAGTCCGACGTGCGCCGCAAGGTCAAGGAGGGCGGCGAGCGCGAGATGCGCCAGCTGCGCGACCGCGCCGGCCGCGAGCTGGACCGCCTCGAGGAGGTCTGGACGACCTTCACGAAGCTCGAGCCGCGTCAGCTGATCGCCGACGAGCTGCTCTACCGCGAGCTGATCGACCGGTACGGCGAGTACTTCACCGGCGGCATGGGCGCGGAAGCGATCCAGAAGCTGGCGACCGAGTTCGACGTCGCCGCGGAGGCCGACAGCCTGCGCGACACCATCCGCAACGGCAAGGGGCAGAAGAAGCTCCGCGCGCTGAAGCGGCTCAAGGTCGTCGCCGCGTTCCAGGCGACCGGCAACGACCCGCGCGGCATGGTGCTCGACGCCGTCCCGGTCATCCCGCCGGACCTGCGCCCGATGGTGCAGCTCGACGGTGGCCGCTTCGCCACGTCGGACCTGAACGACCTGTACCGCCGCGTGATCAACCGGAACAACCGGCTCAAGCGGCTGATCGACCTCGGCGCGCCCGAGATCATCGTCAACAACGAGAAGCGGATGCTGCAGGAGGCCGTCGACGCGCTGTTCGACAACGGCCGCCGCGGGCGTCCGGTCACCGGCCCGGGCAACCGGCCGCTGAAGTCGCTGTCCGACCTGCTGAAGGGCAAGCAGGGCCGGTTCCGCCAGAACCTGCTGGGCAAGCGCGTCGACTACTCGGGCCGTTCGGTCATCATCGTCGGTCCGCAGCTGAAGCTGCACCAGTGCGGTCTGCCGAAGGACATGGCGCTCGAGCTGTTCAAGCCGTTCGTCATGAAGCGGCTGGTCGACCTGAACCACGCGCAGAACATCAAGTCCGCCAAGCGGATGGTGGAGCGCTCGCGGCCGCAGGTGTGGGACGTGCTCGAAGAGGTTATCACCGGCCACCCGGTGATGCTGAACCGCGCGCCGACCCTGCACCGGCTGGGCATCCAGGCCTTCGAACCGCAGCTGGTCGAGGGCAAGGCCATCCAGCTGCACCCGCTGGTCTGCGAAGCGTTCAACGCGGACTTCGACGGCGACCAGATGGCGGTGCACCTGCCGCTGTCGGCCGAGGCGCAGGCCGAGGCCCGGATCCTGATGCTGTCGGCGAACAACATCCTGTCGCCGGCGTCGGGCCGTCCGCTCGCCATGCCGCGTCTGGACATGGTCACCGGTCTGTTCCACCTGACCCGGCTGAACGAGAACGCCGAGGGCGCGGGCAACGCGTACTCGTCGCCCGCCGAGGCGATCATGGCGTTCGACCGCAAGGCGCTGAGCCTGCACGCCCCGGTCAAGATCCGCGTCACCGACCGTCAGCCTGCGAAGGCCGACGAGGCGGCGCTCGCGGAAAAGGGCTGGGAGCCGGGCAAGCCGTGGCTGGCCGAGACGACGCTGGGCCGCGTCCTGTTCAACGACCTGCTTCCGGCGGACTACCCGTTCATCAACGAGCCGATGCCGAAGAAGCGGCAGGCGGCCATCGTGAACGACCTCGCCGAGCGGTACTCGATGACGCAGGTCGCGCAGACGCTGGACAAGCTCAAGGACGCCGGTTTCTACTGGGCGACCCGCTCGGGCGTCACGGTCGCGATCTCGGACGTGCTGACCCCGGTCGGCAAGAAGGCCATTCTCGACGAGTACGAGGGCAAGGCCGACCAGGTCGAGAAGCGGTACCAGCGCGGTCAGCTGTCCCACGCCGAGCGCAACAACGAGCTCGTCAAGGTGTGGACGCAGGCGACCGAAGAGGTCCACAAGATCATGGAGACGGCGCTGCCGGACGACAACCCGATCGCCATGATCGTGAAGTCGGGCGCCGCCGGCAACATGACGCAGGTCCGTTCGCTGGCCGGTATGCGTGGTCTGGTGTCGAACCCGAAGGGCGAGTACATCCCGCGTCCGATCAAGGCGAACTTCCGTGAAGGCCTGTCGGTGGCGGAGTACTTCATCGCCACCCACGGCGCCCGGAAGGGTCTGGCGGACACGGCGCTGCGTACCGCGGACTCGGGTTACCTGACCCGTCGTCTGGTGGACGTTTCGCAGGACGTCATCGTCCGCGAGATCGACTGCGGCACCACGCGCGGCATCATGATGCCGATCGGCGAGGACCTCGGCGACGGCAAGGTCGTGCGCGACCAGCACGTCGAGACCTCCGTGTACGCGCGGAACCTCGCGACGGACGCGGTGGACGCCAAGGGCAACGTCGTGCTGAACGCGGGCGACGACATCGGCGACCCGGCCATCGAGAAGCTGCTCTCCAGCGGCATCTCGAAGGTGAAGGTCCGCTCGGTGCTCACCTGCGAGTCGGCGGTCGGTGTCTGCGCGACCTGCTACGGCCGTTCGATGGCGACGGGCCAACTCGTCGACGTCGGCGAGGCGGTCGGCATTGTCGCCGCCCAGTCGATCGGTGAGCCGGGCACGCAGCTGACGATGCGTACGTTCCACCAGGGTGGTGTCGCCGGTGACGACATCACGACCGGTCTGCCCCGTGTCACCGAGCTTTTCGAGGCTCGGGTGCCGAAGGGCAAGGCTCCGATCGCGGACGTCGACGGCCGCGTGCGGATCGAGGAGAGCGAGCGGTTCTGGAAGATCACCCTGATCCCGGACGACGGGTCGGAGGAGATCGTCTTCGACAAGCTGTCCAAGCGGCAGCGGCTCGCGAACACCCCGAACGGCCCGCTGGGCGACGGCGACCACGTCAACGTCGGCCAGCAGCTGCTCGAGGGCACGCCGGACCCGCACGAGGTCCTGCGCGTCATGGGCCCGCGCGAAGCGCAGATGCACCTCACGGACGAGGTCCAGAAGGTGTACCGGGCGCAGGGTGTGTCGATCCACGACAAGCACATCGAGGTCATCGTGCGGCAGATGCTGCGCCGCGTGACGATCATCGACTCCGGAGCCACGGACTTCCTGCCGGGCGAACTGCCCGAGCGGACGAAGTTCGAGGCGACGAACCGGGCCGCGGTCGCCGAGGGCGGCGAGCCGGCTTCGGGCCGTCCGGTGCTGATGGGCATCACGAAGGCGTCGCTGACCACGGACTCGTGGCTGTCGGCGGCCTCGTTCCAGGAGACCACGCGCGTCCTGACCGACGCGGCCATCAACGGCCGCTCGGACAAGCTCGTGGGCCTCAAGGAGAACGTCATCATCGGTAAGCTCATCCCGGCCGGTACGGGCATCAACAAGTACCGGAACATCCAGGTGCAGCCGACCGAGGAGGCGCGGGTCGCGGCGTACGCGATCCCGTCCTACGACGACGGTTACTACACCCCGGACGTGTTCGGTTCGGGCACCGGCGCCGCGGTTCCGCTGGACGACTACGACTTCGGTCGCGACTTCCGCTGATCCGCTCCGCGTGAACGAAACGCCCCCGGCTTCGGCCGGGGGCGTTTCGCTGTATGCGGGGTCAGACCGCGGCGGGCACGTTGATCCGGTCGAGGAAGTCGGCGATCAGGTCGATTCTGGCGACCAGGGTCGCCGGGTCGATCTCGTCCCGGTACACCGCGTAGCACCACCCGTGCTCGAGGCCGATGAGGTCCGGAAGCAGTTCATGGTTGCCGCGCAGCCAGTCCATGGTCTCCGGGGCGATGACCTGGGCCGAGAGGTCCTGATCGCTGGCGTATCCGGTGAACTCGTTCTCGGCCGGCGTGAATTGCTCCCAGCGGGCGGCCGAGGGCGACGTTCGCGCCTCCGCTTCGAACAGCCTTTGCTGGTAGTTGAGATACGCCATGGTCCGCCCGAACATCCGCACCGGTTCGGTCGGGTACGCCTTGGCGATCTTCATGCTCGGCGTCGGCCCGACCTTGGTTTCGATGGTGTACTCGTAGATCCTTCTGGAGCTGTTGGCCCCGACCCGGAGCGAGCACCAGTACGCGCTGACCCGGAACTGCCGGTCCCGCCGCGGCAGATCAGCCGCGAACTCGACGGTCGGAGGACTGCTGGGGAAGGTCATGCCCTCCGAGATGGTCTTCGGCCGGTACAGCTCGCCAAGAGGCTTCCGGCGCTGCGCGGACCGGGGCCGCCCGTATTTCAGATCGGCGACCATGGATCCGCCCAGTTCCTCGGGCACCGCGTGCAATGCGGCCTCCCGGGCTTGTCTCGCCCGTTTCTTCTTCAGATGCCAGCGGAAGCCGAGATAACTCGGGAGCACGACCATGACCAGGAGTCCGAGAATCGGCCTGAGCCAGTACCAAGCGTCGTGCTCTGCGAGGGCGAGATCCACGGTTCAGAACTCCAGATCTTTTTTGGTCTCGTCTTCCGAAGTTCCGTCCCCGGTCGCCGCGTACTCGACGGCCTTGCGCGCGTTCTCCAGGTGTCCCAACGGTTTCCCTGGCTTGACCGGCAGGTCGGTTTCGTTCTTGTCGTGGCTTCGGAGCCCGACCTGCGACCGTGCCTCGTCCAGCAGCTTCCCGCCGACGGTTTTCCCGAAACCGTCCTTGGCCCGCTTGGCGGTGGTCTTGCCGCCTGCCTCGGCCATCTTGGCCACCTCGTCCTTGGCTGCTTTGAAGAACGTCTGGAACCGGGCGATCAAGTCCTTGATCATGTCCAGCAGCTTCTGCAGCTTGCTGACCTGCTTGGTCGCCTTGCCCGCGGTAGACGCCGCGCGCACCCCGGTCGCCGTGCCCGCCGCCGCGGTGGATGCTCCGAACGACGGGACCGCGGCGGCCAGTGCCGGGATCCAGATCATGATCAGCCAGGTGATCAGCTCGGTCAGCAGCGCCTTGATGAAGTCCTCGATGACGGTCATCGCCATGCTGCACACCTGCAGCATCGTCGCGATGTCGCCGGCCTGGTCGGCGGTGCCGGTGATCCCGGTCGAGAACTTGGCCAGCTTCTCCGCCGCGGTTTCGGCCGCGCCGCCTTCCCACTGGGAGAGCGAGCTCTTCGCCTGCTCGCTGAACTGGTGCGCGAACTGCTCCAGCCCGCGCCCGATCGCCGTGAAGTTCTCGGCCGCTTTGGACAGTGCCGGGCCGTCGCCGCTGACGAAGTGGATCGCGTCCTGGAGCGGGTCGCAGACGGCCAGCAGGAAGTTCAGTCCCTGGCCGACCAGCCAGCCGATCGGATCGGAGCTGATGCTCATCGCGGTTTCCGCGCACGACTGGACGAAGTTGGTCGTCTCGGAAACCACCCCGCTCAGCCCGGTCGCGGTGTCGCCTGCCTTGATCGCGTCGCTGGTGCCCGCGTCGTAGATCTTCACCGCGCCGCCCACCACCGGCAGCGCGTTGACGATCTTCTTGCCGGTGCCGTCCTCCGGCTTGATCTCGATCTTGCCCAACGGATCAGACATCCCGCCCCCTACTTCCGTCCGCTGCCGAGGTTGTCGATCTTGCCCATGACGTCTTTCCAGCTGCGGCAGTGGTCCTCTTCGGTCTGGTCGTAGAACTGGCCGGCGCGGTTGATCTTGTCGGACGCGGACTGCAGGCCGGTTTCCATCGCGGTCAGCAGGTCTTTCAGGTCGTTGACCATGTCCGTGTACATGTGTTTGACGAGGATGCCGATGACGCCCCAGGACTCGTCGCCGACGTCGGCCTGCGCCACCTTGCCCTTGACCCCGGCGACCGCGGTCTTGTTACCCGCCAGCTGGCGGGAGTAGTCGTAGAGCTTCGCCGTCTGCACCTGGTAGCCGGCCATCAGCGGTGGTCCTCGTCGTCGAACAGGTTCTTGAGGAAGTCGTCCCCGGCGGACCCGGCCGAGGACGGCGGTGGCGGCGGGGGAGGGGTCTTCTCCGCGGGGTCGGCCAGCAGCTCGCGCTCGGAATAGTCCTCGTGCTGTTCTTCCTCGACGCTCCGCTGCGGCGCGGGCGCGCCCCGTTCCATCGCGGCACGCAATTCCTCGACGTCGGTGCCCAGCAGTTCGGCCTGGGTTTCCAGCACCTGCTCGGTGAGCTGCATCGAGTTGCCCGTGTGCTGGTCCACCAGCACGGCCTGCTGCCGCGCGGACTCGGCGACCGCCTGCTGCAGGGTCGCCATCACCATCCCGGACAACTCCGTCCCGCCGTGGCGCAGCGCGGCATCGGTGATCCGGATGTCCTTGATCGACCCGCCCGGGCCGGAGACGACGGTGACCGACTGGTCGGGCGACGTCGCGGTCGCTTCGAGCGCGCCCAGTTCCTCCTGCATCTGGGCGATGCCGGCGAACTGGTCGTCCACCCGTTGCAGCCTCGATTGGAACCGGTCGAATTCAGCGACCAGCCGGTCGAACTCGTCGGACATGCCGTCTCCCCTGGTGTTCTGTTGCCATACCGTCATGGCCCAATCCGGCATCTTACGGTCGGTATCCGACTAAACACGGCGAAACCGCCAAAAAAGCCCGCCACGCGCTCTCTGGTCCCGGTCGCGCTGCGTAGCGGGTTCGGAGACGGTACTTGTACGGTCGCGGCCCGGATCCGGCTGGCATAACTTCGCGCGCGTGGCTGATGTCGTGCCGTTCACGGACAACTTCTCGGATCTCTCCAACGCGCAGGGGTACCAGTTCGAATTCCGTTGCGAGCGCTGCGGAAACGGGTACCGGTCGGCGTTCCAGCGGGACGCGATGGAGACCGGGCGCAGCATGTTGCGCGCGGTGGGCTCGTTCTTCGGCGGGACGCTGCAGCAGTTGAGCAGCTCCGCGGACCAGTGGAAGTACGACCGGGCGACGAACTCGTCAGCGAAGGACCGCGCGCTGACCGCGGCCGTCGAGGAGATCACCCCGCGCTTCCGCCAGTGCCGCGGCTGCAGCGACTGGATGTGCGCGGATCAGTGCTGGAACGAGGAAATCGGCCAGTGCCTGCGCTGTTCGCCCAGCGTGGCGGAGGAGGTCTCGCGCGCGCAGGCGGCGGCGCAGCGGGACCAGATCTGGGACAAGGCGCGCGAGAAGAACTGGACCAAGGACCTGGACCTGGGCACCCGCGCGAAGCTCACCTGCCCGGACTGCGGCCTGAAGGTGGACGGCGGGAAGTTCTGCACCGGATGCGGAAGCTCGCTGGCCCCGACTGTCCACTGTGGAGAGTGCGGCAAGGAGTCCAAGGCGGGCGCGGTGTTCTGCGCGGATTGCGGGCACCGGCTCTGAGGTCTCAGACCTTGGCGAGGGTTTCGCGCCGCTTCTTCACCCGGCGAGGGACGCTGGGCAAATAGGTGCGCTTGAGCAGCAACAGGCCGGGGAAAAGCAAGATCAGGGCACCGAGGAGATCGACGGCCGCGAACACCGAGCCGACTTGGTAGCCCAGATCTCCCCCGAACGGGCCCACTGCGATCTCGACGACGGTGCCCCGCGCGGGAAGCTCGTTCTTGTTCCATTCGGCGGTGATTTCGTGGATGATGCCGCCCTGCTCGTAGGTTCCGTACACCTCGGCCCGGTCGACGGTGCAGGACGGGCCGCCGGTGGTGCTCACACAATGCCGGGTGCCGCCGCCGCTGGCCCCGGTGACCGTCGCTTGCACCTGCGGAGCCAGCCCCGTCAGCACGGCGATCGAGTTGCCCGCCGGTCCGATTCCGACGGCGATCAGGGCGAGCGCGATGAGCGTCCGCGCGGTCAGCGAGATGGAGGTGACCGGCTGCCGGTCGCGTGCGTCGCGCCTGCGGTTCAGCGGCGTGCGGAGGAATCCGCCGCGCTTGCCGATCCAGGCGTCGTACCGGGTGTCCGCTCTGGTCGCGACTGAACGGAATTGGCGGTCATTCGCCCACTTCTCCCACATCGCTGAGGGGACAGCGGCGGCGAGCATCGCGAGTTTGCGGGAGTTGTCGAACATCCGGTCTTCGGTCAGCCCGCCGGTGTCGGTGGTCCAGATCGCGTCATCGCGGAAGGCGACCTGGTGCACGCGGAACCACCGGTCGTTCAGGAGCAGCTCGCGGACCTCGCCGGTCAGCATCTCCCGGGCGAAGTCCGGATCCGAGGCGTAGACGGAGAACCGGCGGTCGAATTCGGGGTCGGTCTCGAATTCGTGCAGGGTGGTGTCGGGCCGCAGCCAGCTGAACTGGTTGCGGGTGATCCGCATGTCTTCGAGCGGAGTGAAGTGCTCTGGGGCGAAGGCTTTGATCTTCGGCGAGATGGTCAGCGCGGGCACGTTCGGGATCCGCAGCTCCACGACCGAGCAGATCGAACCGAGCGCCTCGGCCAGCTTCGACTTCCGGCGGAAATTGCTGTCCCGGTAAGGAGATTCGGTCGAATACTCGATGCCAAGCAGCCGATGTCCGTGATGGATGAACTCGACCGTGGCCCGGCTCGGCCAGGGGTCGGGATGATCCCGCGGGACGGCAAGCCCTTGCCGGGGAAGGAAACCGAAGCTGGGCTCGCCGCTTGAATCGACGCGCTTGGCCCAGCGCTGCGAGCGCCACCCCCGCCAGGCAAGCAGCGCGGCGACGACCAGCGGCACGCCGTACCAGGCCAGCGGCGGCACGGTCAGGCTCGCGGAGAACCAGTACAGCGTGGCGAGGGAGACGGTGATTCCGCTGAGCACATGGAAAACCGCCGCCAGGACCGCGCTGCGACGCTCGGCCCAGGCGGCGGTCCACAGCAGCAGGAAGGCCAGCGCGCAGCCGCCGAAGAAATAGCCAGGGACAACCAGCTCGTCCGTCACGCAAACCCTTACATGTCCAGGTTTTCCCGAGTGTCCTTGGCGGAATGCTCCCCGGCCTCGTCGCTCGCGTCCTGGGACTTGCCGATGTCCCTCGCGTTGCTGATCATCTTGTCGGCGAAGTCGAAGCCGCCCTTGCCGACATAGGCGGAGCCCTTGCTCAGGTCGGACGGGTTCACGCCGATGACCTGCTTGACCGCCTCGCCGGGCATGCCCTTCAGCGCGTCGACCGCCGCGGTGCCGAAAGCGCTTCCCTTGGTTCCGGTGGCGTTGGCGACCGCACCGGCGAGCGCCTTCTCCGTGCCGGGGGTGATGCGGGCGCCGGACGGGGTGAGCTTCGAGCCCTGCTTGATCATCTCGTCGGCCCACTTGGCGAGGAACGTCAGGAACTTCTCGATCAGCTGGCCGAGTTTGCCGAGGTGGCTGGTGACCCGGCTGACCGTGCTGGCCACGCGGGCGACCGAGGCCGTCATCGCCGCGGCGACGGACGAGCCGAGGCTGACGACGGAGGCGGCGAGCGCGGGCAGCCACAGGTAGATGAGCCAGCTGACCAGTTCGGAGATCAGCGCCTTGACGACCTCTTCGATGACGGTCATCACCATCGACCACATCTGCAGGGTCTCGGCCACCGCGCCCGCGCTGGAGCCGATGCCCTTGATGCCCTCGGAGAACTGGGCCAGCGCCTTCTTCGCGGCGTCGCCGCCTTCGCCCTGCCAGTCCTTGAGCGCCTCGTCGCCTTCCTTGACGAAATTGTCGGCCAGGGTGACGAAGCCCTTGCCGATCTCGACGAAGTTGCCGGAGGCTTCCTTCAGGGCGGGACCGTCGCCGGTGACGAAGTGCAGGGCGTCCTGCAGCGGCTGGATCAGTTCGATCAGCATGTTCAGGCCGTTGCTGACCAGCCAGCCGACCGGGTCGAGCGCGAAGCTCGCCAGGTCCACCGCCGCGCCCGCGACGAAGCCGGCGCCGTCCTGCACCAGCTGGCCGCTGGCCGAGGCGAAGTCGCCGAAGCTCTTCGCGTCGCCGTAGTTCTCGATGGCGCCGGAGATCGTGTTGACGCCCTTGCCCACGAACGGCGTCTTCTTGGCCGCTTCGAGCGCGTCGTGGCCGAACCCGTCTTCGTGCTTGATTTTTACGCCGTCGGCGACGCTGTCCTGTCCCATGAGTTCCCCTTGCTCAGAGCGGTCCGTCGATCTTCGCGTCGAACTTGCCGAAGGTCATGACGGTGTCCTTCTCGTGCCCGTCGTAGATCTCCGCGGCTTTGCCGAGCTTGTCCTGAAACACCTCGACGCTGCTCTTCATGGCCTCGAGCAGTTGCTTGAGCTCGTCGAGCTTGCTCGTGTAGGTCTGCTTGGCGACCAGCCCGATCAGGCCCCACGACTTGTCGCCCACGTCGGCCTGGCCCACGAGGCCGTTGAACTTGCCCGCCTCGCTCTTGTAGTGGTCGAGCCCGGTGGAGTACTTCGTGATGGCCGTCGTGACGACGCTGTGGGTCATCGGTGGTCCTCCTCGTCGTTGAACAAGTTCTTGAGGAACTGGTCGCCCGCCGAAGCGGACGGCGGCGGCGGAGCGGCCTGCGCCGGCTGCTGCTCAGCGCGAAGCAGGTTGTTGTTCGCGAAGTCCTCCTCGTCGCGAACCGGCGCGGCCGGCCGCTGCGGCTGCGCCTCCGGGAGGTTGGACTCCAATTCCTCCACCGTGGTTCCCATGCCCGCGGCTTGCGCTTCGAGAACCTGCTCGGACACGTTCAGCCCGAAGGCCGTGCCCACGTGCTCGTCGACGATCCCGGCCTGCTTGCGCGCGGATTCCGCGACGGCCTGGTGCAGCGTCGCCAGGATCGTGGACGCCAGCTGGTCCGGCTGCTGGCGGAACGCGTCGGGGGAGAGCCGGAGGTCCTTGACCGAACCGCTCGGGCCCGCGACCACGGTGACCGACCGGTCCGGCGACGTCACCTGCGCTTCGAGCGCGTTCAGTTCCTCCTGCATGTCGCCGACCTTCGCGAACTGCGCTTCGGCCTGCTTGAGCTTCGTCTGGAACTTCTCGAACTCCGCGACGAGTCGGTCCATCTCTTCGGACACGGCGGTCACACCTTCCCTGCACCTCGCTGATGTGCGGGATTATGCCGCTTCTGTCGGCTTCGTGCTTCAAGAGTGCGGAATCCGCGGCGCCGGATTGCCGCAGGTCAGCAATCCGGCTCGCTAAGACGGGGACCCGACCTGCCGGGATTCCCTGATCTCGCGCAGGATGCGGACCCGCCGGGGAGCGCGCGGCCGGAAGATCGTCTTGAAGAACAGCAACCCGAGAAGGAGGGGGACCAGCGCGCCGAGCATGGTCGTCACGACGGCGGTGGTGTTCTGGAAGACCGTGTACCACCAGATCGGGCCGATCCGCACGTCGACGACGTCGCCGCGTTCGGGCAGTTCGCCGGAGGACCAGCTGGTGACGACCTCGTGCGTCCGGCCGTCGAGCTGGTAAGTACCGCGGACCGCGGGCGACCTGCTGCCGCAGATCTGCGTGCGGTTGGCGCCACAGGCATGGCCCGTGTCGCCCCTGTCGGATTCGAGGACCGTGAGCGGGACTTCCGCGGAGAGGCCAGCGGCGGTGGCTAAGCCGTTGGCGATCGGCAGCAGACCGCCCACCACCATGGCCGTGGCGAGCAGCGAGCGCGTCAGCACCGTCGTCGGGGCGAGCGGCTGCCGGTCCATCGATTCGCGGTAGCGATTCACCCGGTTCCGCACGAAGCCGCGGCGCTGGCCGAACCACAGGTCGTAGCCGGTTTCGGCGCGGGCGGTCACCCGGGAGAACTCGGTGTCGCGCCAGAGGTTCGGCGTGACAGCCGCGGCGAAGATCGCGAGGTGGCGGGCGTTGCCGAGCAGCCGGTCTTCGTTCAGCCCGTCCGCTTCCGCGGTCCAGAGCGCGTCGCGGTCGAACACGACCTCGTGGACCCGGAACCACAGGTCGTTGAGGATCAGCTCGCGCACTTCCGGGGTGAGCACCTTGGCGGCGAACTCCGGATCCTCGGTGGTGACCTCGAAACGGCGGTCGAATTCGGGATCCACCGCGAACCTCTGCAGCTCCTCGGCCAGGAACTCCTGCGGCTTCCCCGGCGGCTTCGGGGTGCCGACTTGGATCCGGGTGATCCGGGCGTCCTCGAACGGGGTGCTGTAGTCCGGTTCGAACGCGCCGACCCGCGGCGTGATCAGCAGGGCCGGGCTGGCCGGGATCCGCAGTTCGATCATCGAGTAGATGCCGCCGACGCGGTCGGTGGCCCGGTCGGTGACCGTGTCCGGCTCGCTGAGCGGGTATCCGACGCCGAGCAGCCGATGACCCTGATGCTCGAGCTCGAGGACTCGCCGCAGCGACAGGCTGTCCTGCTGGTCGAACGCCACGGTGCGGCCTCGCTTCGGCAGCACCCCGAAGGTCGCCTCGTTCGTGACGCCGAGGCGGCGGAGCGAATCGCGTTGCCGCCAGGACTGCCAGAGCACGAAGGCGACGAACGCCACCGGCAGCGCGATCCACACCGCCAGGGGCGCGCGGACTTCCATGCTGACGGTGAACCAGGTCAGCGTCGTGCCGAGGAAGACGAGGCCGCAGGCGATGTTGCTGATCGCCGACGTGACCGTGCCGCCGCCCTCGGTCCGGCCCGCGATCCAGAGCAGGACGAACGAGGCCAGGAAGCCGAGAACGATGTACCAGGGAAGCGGTTCAGCCATCTATTCGCCCAGGTCGAGGTTGTCGCGGGGTTCTTCGCCGTCGTCGGCCGAGGGTTCTTGGCACCCTCGGCCCCGGAGCGGAGTATGCCGTTTCGTACCGGTTCGTGCGGCTCCGTCGGCGAGAAGAGGCCAGAGTTCCCGGGATTCGATCACGAAAAGGTAACGAACATATCGGGCGAACAGCCCCACCTCGGACGCCGAAGCGCCGAACATACTTTGGGCCGAACGGAGCATCGCAGGTCAGCGCCGCCGCTTCGGCCGGATGTCAGGGCGAGGGGCGGGCAAGTCGGCCCAGTTCGTGGGATATTCACCCCTTCGGTCGACGATCCCACGATTGATCACCGCATTGACAGTGCGTGCGGTTCGCCAGAGTATTTCGCGCATGTCCATTCCGGTTGCCCTCGTGTGGCGCCTGCACGTTGATCTGCGTCAGCAGGCCAGCGCGCTGTGTAGGAATTCCTGACCTTTTCTTCCGGCCGCGTTCGGCTGGCTGATTTCTCTTGCCCCGCAACGGGTTTCTGTGGCCCGAGGGGATAACCGCTTTTCCCGTTCCGGGTGGGTTTCATGCTGCCCGGAGAACGGGGAAAGAAGTGCCTTCGCGGGCGCTTCACGGGAACACGAACAGGGAGACACAATGCGATTCAGCTCCTCCTCGGGCGCCCCGCCCCGATGGCGGAAAGCGCTGACCGTCGCCGGCGCGGTCGCGCTCGCGATCGGTGCGGTGACCTACACCGGGTCCAGCACCAGCGCCTACGCCGACGTCCAAGTGGTCACCGACGCCAAAACCGCCTCCGACGGCAAGCAGTACTGGGTGCAGAACCACCTGGTGGGCAAAGACCTTGCCGCGCAAGCGCGTTCGGCGGACGGCACGCCGAAGAAGTGGCTGCTGGTCTGGGCGGGCGACGAGAACATCGCCGACACCGCGGTGAAGGACGTCAAAAACCTGCCGGGATCGCTCGGCGGCGGTCTCGGCAAAGTCAAGAATGCCTTGCCTGGTCCCGATTTCCTCGCGGTGATCGACGCGACGCAGGGATCGCCGACGTACGGCAAGGTGGTGAACACCGCGACCGTCGGGCCGCTTGTCGAGAACGAGCCGCACCACATGCAGTACGTGTGGCACAAGGGCGACACGATCTACGCCGGTGCGTTGTTCGCCGCGGCGACGTACGCGTTCGACGTCAGCGCGTTGCCGCAGTTGAAGCTCAAGGGCATCAGCCTGCCGACGCAGACGCTCGGCGGTTCCGTGCCGGACGCGTACTGGGTGTTGAAGGACGGCACCGCGTACGGCACGTACATGGGCGGGCCGGTCGTGCCCGGTCCGTACGCGTACCAGGACGGTTCCACGCAGATCGGCAACGGCTTCGCCGGCAGTCCGGGCGAGGTCGTGCACTTCGACCAGAACGCGCAGGTGCTGTCGCAGAATCCGGCGGCGACCCCGCAGGGCGACAACGCGAAGCTGTGCGACAACCTGCCGCAGCTGGGCAAACCGTCCTGCGCGAACCCGCACGGCGTGCAGGCGCGCGAGGACCTCAACACCCTCGTCACCAGTGACTACGCCGAACCGCGCAACATCATTCTCGACCCGGTGAAGCAGCCGTCGCCGTATCTGCGCCGTCCGACGATCCGCACCTGGGACATCTCCGACCGCAACCACCCGAAGCTGAAAGCGGTGTCCTATCTGCAAGACGGCCCGCGGGCGAATCCGGCGGACCCGCTGCACTCGGAAAGCCGCGCGGTCATGGAGACCACGGTGACGAACCTGCCCGGCCACAAGGGCGCGTTCGCCGAGACGATGCAGGGCGGCGCGATCTTCTACACGCCGGACATCACCGCGAAGGACCCGCACTGGATCGAGGTGTTCGACGACGGCACCGCGGGCAAGCCGATCTACTCGCAGAACGACTCCAACGGGGCCAGCTCCAACGGCGGCTGGCTGCAGACCAGCCCGGACGACCGGTTCCTGTACCACGCGGTGCAGGGCAGGCAGAAGGGCGCGCTCGGCCCGGACGACCCCGGCACCACCGGCGGCGTGTACGTGCTCGACATCCAGAAGCTGGTCGCGGCGGGCGACAAGGTCGAGGACATCAAGGGCCGCGTCGACACCGTGGAGAAAGCCCAGCAGGGCGGCGGGGGAGACCTGCCGACCGTCGTCGGCTCCGCGCCGATCAACCCGGGCGTGCCCGGGGCAGGCCCGCACTGGGGCGCGTACGACAACTTCGCGCTCGGCCAGGACGGTTTCTACCACGAAACCCAGCAGCCGCAGCACATCGCGGTGTCGAACTACTTCGTCGCCCGGTCCGGTTTGGACGGTGACCACAAGGTCAACCTGCTGAACTTGTCGCCGGACGGGAAGGTCGCGGTCGACGCGAACTTCCGCGACGAGTTCACCGGCCAGGTCGGCATCAACTTCAACCGGAAGTCGTGGCCGCACGGGGACTTCGGCAACGCCAAGCCGCACTCCGAGCTGTTCGTGGTCGCCGACCAGAACGTGAAGTAACTCGTTCCCGGCGCGCGGGCGCCCGTCCGCGCGCCGGGACTCTCCCGAAGAAGGTCTCCATGGATCACCACGTCACTCCGGCCGCCACCGGATCGTCCGGGGTGGACAGTGCCGCGCTGGTGCTGCGGCTGATACTGCTGCTGGCGACGGCATTCCTCGCCGGTACCGGGATTCTGCGCCCGCTCGTCGGCCCGCTGCCGCGCAAGCTGTGGCTCACCACCGGCGCGCTGGGGGTCGGCTCGGCGGTGCTGGCCGCGGTGTCGGCGGCGACGGTCGACGTCAACCTCGTCGCGCTGATCGTGCACATCGTGCTCGCGCTGGCGGTGCCGGTGCTGCTTCGGTGGCCCTCGGCGGGCCGTTGGGCTTCGCTCGCGCTGGTCGTACTCGTGGTGTTGGAGACCTCAGTCGACGGCACGGGTATCTCCTTCGCCATCGACACTGTGTACGTCGCCGCGGCTGCACTGTGGTTCGGCGTGACGCTGCTGTCGGCGTGGGTGCCGGTGGAGGAGTGGCGCTCGACGCCGTTGCGCGTCGGGCCGCTGTCGGTCAGCCTCGCCGGACTGCTGACGCTCGCGGGCGTCGTGCAGCTCGGCGTCTCCGGCGTCGCCTTCGACCGACGGCTGTACGAAACACTCTTCGGCATCTCGCTGATCGTGGTGGTCCTGCTGCCCGCCACGGTCACCGTCGTGTCGGCAATCTTGTTGTCCCGCAACGCTTCCATTCGCGGTTACCGCTACGGCGTCGCCGGGGTCGCGCTCGGTTTCGTCGCGTGGAGTGCGCTCGCCGCGGTGCCGCAGCCAGCGCCGTTGCCGGTGCCCGGAGTACCGCTGCTGGCAGACGCGACCGTCGGCGGCGCGACCGTGCCGGTGCTGGTCAGTCCGCAACGGCCCGGACGCAACCTCGTGCACTTCCCGGCGAGCGCGGGCACGGACCTGTCCACCGGCGTCGAGGGCGGGACCGTGACCACTGCGGCGGCGCGCGCCGGTGCGGAAGGCAGCTGGGCCGAGGTCGACCTTCCGCCCGGACGCAGCACTCTCGTCGTGCACAAGGGCGAAGCGACCACCACGGTCGACGTCGACGCGGGCACCGAGGCGGGCCCGGCGGTGTCGGACGCCGACGCGCCGGAATGCGCGGAAGCCGCGCTCGGCGGTCTGGTGGCGGAGAAACGCGACGTGCTCACCAGCTGCCCGGCGGACGCGTTGTCGCCGGAGGACCGCGGTTCGCTGGTGAAGCTGGTCGAATTCCTCGCCTCGCGGAAACCGTCGGCGATCACACTGGTTGAGGACAAGTCGCCGCGCGGGGTGCAAGCCGCCCAGCTCGTCCGCGAAACCGCCGCTCGCGTCGGGCTGCCGGTGCGCCCGGACGCGGCAGCGGACACCGCACTGGTGGTCGTCTCCGGCTGGAGCGACGGGTACCTCGCGATGAGCCGCGCCGCCGAGTCGCAGCGGCTCAAACCGACGCACCAGTTCGGCCTGTATCTCGCGCCGTGGCTGCTCAACGGACCCATCGTCAACACCGTGGCCAGCGCGGCCATGCCGCTGCGCTTCGACCCGCGCGACCAGCTCGCGGTGAGCTACGCGGTGGCGGTCGGCAACAGCTTCGGCGGAGAAAGCCCGTCACTGGGCGGTTTCCGGACCTGGCTCGGTCCACAGTGGACAGCGGTGAACGGCGAGGTGCAGCTGTTCGCGGCCGCGCAGGTCAACGCGATGCCGATGTACCCGAACGAACCGCACGCGCCCGGCATGCAGGCCGCGCGCGACTACGCCGGGCAGTGGATCCCCGACGGAACCATCGTCCCGATCAGCGGCGCGCTCCGCTGACCCGCAGTTCCCCGAAGTACCCCGAAGAAAGGAAACCCCTGATGAAACGCACTGCCGCCCGGATCCTGCTGCCGCTCGCCGCGGCCGGGGCGTTCGCCGGATTCGGCGGGGGAGCGGCCAGCGCCGCCACCCCGGACGCGTCCGCTCCCGCCCAGCCCGCGGTCGCCGCTGGTCAGGCCGCCGCTCCGGGATCCTCCGTTGCCGGTCTCCCCGGTGGCCTGCCTTCCCTGCCGACGGGCGGCCTTCCAGCCCTGCCGACGGGCGGCCTGCCCGCGCTTCCCACCGGCGGTCTGCCCACCCCGAGCCTCCCCGGCCTCCCGGGCGCCCCGAGCGGCGGCAACCCGTCGATCTGGGTCGTCCCCGGCCTCGACGCGGGCAGCCTCCTCGGCCCCACCACCCAAGCCCCGGCGCAGCTCCTCGCGCCGGTGTTCAACCTCGTCACCGCCGTTTCCTGAGCACTGAAGGAGAAAGCCATGAAGAAGACAGTCGTCCGCGCCGCGGCAGCCACCGCGCTCGCCGGAGCCGCGGTGCTCGGCGCCGCCGCTCCCGCGCTGGCCGCCACGCAGGACCAGCCCGGTGTCGTCGTGGTCGACGAGCCGGACACGTCGAACCTGAACAACATCTGGACGTTCGCGCCGCTCGGCGTGCCCGTGCTGGGCCTGATCCAGTCGCTGAACGGCGTCCCCGGCCGGATCCTGCCCGGCTGACCCGACCCCGCCGGTGGTTCCCCTCGTCCCCGGGAACCGCCGGCGGACCCCGGAAAGAAGGACCATGGACAGACAGCTGATCGGCCGGCTCGCGATCGCCGGGATCGCGGTGGCCGCCGTCGCCGCGGCAGTAGTGATCCTCGGCGACGACCCCGCGCCCGCCCCGGTCGCCGTCTCGACGCCGACCGCGGCCGTGCCGCAGCGCGCCCCGGACCGCACCGTCACCCGCACCCTGGCCCCGACGACGTCCACCGCGCCGGCCGCGCCCGCTCCGTCCAGCTGGCAGATCACCTACGAACTCGCCGGCTCCGGCACCGCCACCGTCGTTTACGACGACAACGGCCTCGGCCTGGTGCACCAGGAACTGTCCGTGCCGCTGCCCTGGCGCAAGACCCTGACCTGGCCGAAGTCCGCCGTCGCGCCGACCGTGCAGCTGATGGGCCAGTCGAGCGGCGCGGTCGAATGCCGGATCTCGGTGAACGGCGTGCTGGCGCGGTCCGCGAAAGCCGCCGACGGCGAGGTCGCCAGCTGCGCGGGACGGCTCAGCTGAGGTCTTTCGAGAACCAGTGCTCGGCGTACTTGTCGTCGTTGAACGCCTCGACCTCCGCGTAGCCCATCGACGCGTACAGCGCGCGTGCTTCGACCAGATCGTCCCGGGTGTCGAGCCGCATCCGGACCGAGCCCAGCCGCTTCGCCGCCGCTTCGGCCGCGGTGACGATCAGCTTCCCGCCGCCGTGCCCGCGGTGCTCCGGGCGCACGTACACCTTCGTCAACGCGCTCAGCCCCGGCTCGACCACGCGGACCCCGACGCAACCGGCCGGTTTCCCGTCCCGATAGGCCATCAGGAAGGCCCCGGTCGGCGCGACGAGGCCGTCGGCGGGCTCGTCGGCCAGCGCCTCGTCCACCTCGGCGGGCGTGGCCGGACGGCCGTAATACCGCGACGCCACCTCGTCCATGTACTCGCGCAGGATCGCCGTCGCGTCGGGGTGTTCGGCCGGGATTTCGCTGATCTTCCAGTCCACGTCCCTCATCTTGGGGAGTCCGTCCACCGATTTCCCCGGCAGGTACCGTGCAGTCCGGCAGGGGAACCGAACGAGGAGGCGACATGGACGGCAGCGAGAACGTCGACCAGCCGGGGGACAAGAAGACCGGCGGCAGCCATGCCGCGCCGGAGGGGGCTGGAGTGCACCCGCTGATCGATCTGTCGCGCGACCCGAACCCGGGCAAGCCCGACCACGCGAAGCCGGACGAGGACTGACCCGCGGCTGGCCGGACGGGGACTGATCTCCGGCTCGGCCTGGACGAGGATCGACCCGGCCAGGCGAGGACTGACCCTCGGCCCCGGCCCGGACGAGGACTAACCCGCGGCCCGGTCCCAGGCGAGGACTGACCCGCGGCCCGGTCCGACAAGGTTTGACCCCGGCCCGGCGGGTGCACACCGCCGGGCCGGTTTCGCGGCTCCGCCCAGCCCTGAGGCGGGCGCCGTCTCCGGTGAGGTGCTTGTCACCCCGGGCGAGGTCCATTGTGGAACACCCAGCGGCTCTTCTTCTTGCCGCTGAAGAATTTCTCTCGCGTTCTTAACGCCGCTGCGAATCCCGGCGCGGCGGTCGGCGAGCGATGCCCGGCGCGCGTCCATTCATTGGTCGCCCCGTCCCGGCATGCGAACCGAAGTGCGCTCTGACCGCGGGAACCCGGCTGGGAATAGCGTCGCCGAGCCCCGCGTTCTGCATCTCGGGAAGTCCCGCGCGGTGCCGTCCCAAGGCCCCGATCTGGGGTTACGATGACCGGTCGGCGACCGTAGCGACCCCCCGCCCGGACCGCTCCGCGAGTGGACGGGTATCTTTGGAGACCGTGCCCGGCAGGCGTCGGGCCGCTCCGCGTGCCGTTGGGCATGAGCGGGGTGCTTTTGCACCCGGTTCACCGGCCTCGCCACGTGGGGTTCCGACGGAAAATCCCTCCGGGAAGTTACCGGTCGCGAGACCGTGACGCGGGCCGACACGCCCGACCGCGGGGACCGGTGAAGACACGAAGAAGCAAGATCACGACAGGAAGCTGGTCCATTGCCCACGATCCAGCAGCTGGTCCGCAAGGGCCGCCAGGACAAGGCTGCCAAGCAGAAGACCGCGGCCCTCAAGGGGAGCCCGCAGCGTCGTGGCGTGTGCACCCGCGTGTACACCACGACTCCCAAGAAGCCGAACTCGGCCCTGCGCAAGGTTGCTCGTGTGAAGCTGACCAGCGGTATCGAGGTCACCGCGTACATCCCGGGCGAAGGCCACAACCTGCAGGAGCACTCGATGGTGCTCGTGCGCGGTGGCCGGGTCAAGGACCTGCCGGGTGTTCGCTACAAGATCATCCGCGGTTCGCTCGACACCCAGGGTGTGAAGAACCGTAAGCAGGCGCGCAGCCGGTACGGCGCGAAGAAGGAGAAGAGCTAATGCCTCGCAAGGGTCCGGCGCCGAAGCGGCCGCTGATCTCCGACCCCGTCTACGCCTCCCCGCTGGTCACCCAGCTGGTGAACAAGGTGCTGAAGGACGGCAAGCGGTCCCTGGCCGAGCGCATTGTCTACGGCGCTCTCGAAGGCGCTCGCGAGAAGACCGGCACCGACCCGGTCGTCACGCTGAAGCGCGCGCTCGACAACGTGAAGCCCACCATCGAGGTGAAGAGCCGCCGCGTCGGTGGCGCCACCTACCAGGTGCCGATCGAGGTCAAGCCCGGCCGCTCCACCACGCTGGCGCTGCGCTGGCTGGTCTCCTTCTCGCAGGCCCGCCGCGAGAAGACGATGATCGAGCGGCTGCAGAACGAGCTGCTGGACGCGAGCAACGGCCTTGGCGCCAGCGTCAAGCGTCGCGAAGACACGCACAAGATGGCCGAGTCCAACAAGGCCTTCGCGCACTACCGCTGGTGATGACCGCCCGGCTGCCGATAGAAGCCATGCCGGGCCCCACGTTCGAGACAGGGGAACATTCTCGTGGCACGTGAAGTGCTGACCGACCTCAACAAGGTCCGCAACATCGGCATCATGGCGCACATCGACGCCGGTAAGACCACCACCACCGAGCGGATCCTGTTCTACACCGGGATCAACTACAAGCTCGGCGAAGTCCACGACGGCGCCGCCACGATGGACTGGATGGAGGAGGAGCAGAAGCGAGGCATCACCATCACCTCGGCTGCCACCACCACCTTCTGGAACGACTACCAGATCAACCTGATCGACACCCCCGGGCACGTCGACTTCACCGTCGAGGTGGAGCGCAACCTGCGGGTGCTCGACGGCGCGGTCGCCGTCTTCGACGGCAAGGAAGGCGTCGAGCCGCAGTCCGAGCAGGTCTGGCGGCAGGCGGACAAGTACGACGTCCCGCGCATCTGCTTCGTCAACAAGATGGACAAGCTGGGTGCGGACTACTACTACACCCTGCAGACCATCTCGGACCGTCTCGGCGTCCGGCCGCTGGCCATCCAGCTGCCGATCGGCGCGGAGAACGAGTTCGAGGGCGTCATCGACCTGGTCCGGATGAAGGCCCTGGTCTGGCGCGGCGAGGTGCAGAAGGGCGACGACTACTCCGTCGAGGACATCCCGGCCGAGCTGGCCGACCGCGCGGCCGAGTACCGCGAGAAGCTGATCGAGGCCGTCGCCGAGACCGACGACGCGCTGATGGAGAAGTTCCTCGAGGGCGAAGAGCTGACCCAGGACGAGATCAAGGGCGGCATCCGCAAGCTGGTCGTCACCCGCGAGGCGTTCCCGGTGCTCGCCGGCTCCGCGTTCAAGAACAAGGGCGTGCAGCCGATGCTGGACGCGGTCATCGACTACCTGCCGTCGCCGCTGGACGTGCCGCCGGTCGAGGGTCTGCTGCCCGACGGCGAGACCCCGGTCACCCGGCACGCGACGACCGAGGAGCCGTTCTCCGCGCTCGCGTTCAAGATCGCCGCGCACCCGTTCTTCGGCAAGCTGACCTACATCCGGGTCTACTCGGGCAAGGTCGCCTCCGGCGCCCAGGTCGTCAACGCGACCAAGGAGCGCAAGGAGCGCATCGGGAAGATCTTCCAGATGCACTCCAACAAGGAGAACCCGGTCGACGAGGCTCTGGCCGGCCACATCTACGCGGTCATCGGCCTGAAGGACACCACCACCGGTGACACCCTTGCCGACGCGCAGAACCCGGTCGTGCTCGAGTCCATGACCTTCCCGGACCCGGTCATCAAGGTGGCCATCGAGCCGAAGACCAAGGCCGACCAGGAGAAGCTCTCCCTGGCGATCCAGAAGCTCGCCGAGGAAGACCCCACGTTCCAGGTCAACCTGGACGAGGACACCGGTCAGACGATCATCGCGGGCATGGGCGAGCTGCACCTCGAGGTGCTGGTCAACCGGATGAAGTCCGACTACAAGGTCGAGGCGAACATCGGCAAGCCGCAGGTCGCCTACCGCGAGACCATCAAGAAGACCGTGGACAAGCTCGACTACGTCCACAAGAAGCAGACCGGTGGTTCCGGCCAGTTCGCGAAGGTCATCGTGAAGCTGGAGCCGCTCGAGCGCACCGACGGTGCTCTCTACGAGTTCGACAACAAGGTGACCGGTGGCCGCGTGCCGCGGGAGTACATCCCGTCGGTCGACGCGGGCGCACAGGACGCGATGCAGTACGGCGTGCTGGCCGGCTACCCGCTCGTCGGGTTGAAGTTCACCTTGTTGGATGGCGCGTACCACGAGGTCGACTCTTCCGAAATGGCGTTCAAGATCGCCGGTTCCATGGCGATGAAGGAAGCCGCGAAGAAGGCAGGCCCGGTCATCCTCGAGCCGATGATGGCCGTCGAGGTCACGACTCCCGAGGACTACATGGGTGACGTGATCGGCGACCTCAACTCCCGCCGTGGCCAGATCCAGGCCATGGAGGAGCGCGCCGGTACCCGTGTCGTGAAGGCACTGGTCCCGCTGTCGGAGATGTTCGGCTACGTCGGCGACCTGCGGTCCCGTACCCAGGGCCGGGCGAACTACTCCATGGTGTTCGACTCCTACGCCGAGGTTCCCGCGAACGTCGCGAAGGAAATCATCGCGAAGGCGACGGGGGAGTAATCCCCTCCGCTCGCGGGCATTAAGGGACTCTCCTGAACGTCCGCAGCAACGACGAAGGAACCCGCCGACGTACTTTTTTCAGCGGAGGCGGCGTCAAACACAGCGCGGGGCGGCAGCCACGCTGCCCCGCGAGCACAAAGCAAATCCAGTCCAGGAGGACATTCCAGTGGCGAAGGCGAAGTTCGAGCGGAGCAAGCCGCACGTCAACATCGGCACCATCGGTCACGTCGACCACGGCAAGACCACGCTGACCGCGGCGATCACCAAGGTTCTGCACGACGCGTACCCGGAGCTGAACGAAGCCCGTGCGTTCGACCAGATCGACAACGCGCCGGAAGAGAAGCAGCGCGGTATCACGATCAACATCTCGCACGTCGAGTACCAGACCGAGAAGCGTCACTACGCGCACGTGGACGCCCCCGGTCACGCTGACTACATCAAGAACATGATCACCGGTGCCGCGCAGATGGACGGCGCGATCCTGGTGGTCGCGGCCACCGACGGCCCGATGCCGCAGACCCGCGAGCACGTGCTGCTGGCCCGCCAGGTCGGCGTGCCCTACATCGTCGTGGCGCTGAACAAGGCCGACATGGTCGACGACGAGGAGATCCTCGAGCTCGTCGAGCTGGAGGTCCGCGAGCTGCTGTCCTCGCAGGAGTTCCCGGGCGACGACGCGCCGGTCGTGCGCGTCTCCGGCCTCAAGGCCCTCGAGGGCGACCAGAAGTGGGCCGACGCCGTGCTCGAGCTGATGCACGCCGTCGACGACAACGTGCCGGACCCGGTGCGCGAGCTCGAGAAGCCCTTCCTGATGCCGATCGAGGACGTCTTCACGATCACCGGCCGCGGCACCGTCGTGACCGGTCGCGTGGAGCGCGGCCAGGTCAACGTCAACGAAGAGGTCGAGATCGTGGGTATCCGCGAGAAGTCGACCAAGACCACCGTCACCGGTGTCGAGATGTTCCGCAAGCTGCTCGACTCGGGCCAGGCGGGCGACAACGTCGGCCTCCTGCTGCGCGGCATCAAGCGCGAGGACGTCGAGCGCGGCCAGGTCGTCGTGAAGCCGGGCACCACCACCCCGCACACCGAGTTCGAGGGCCGGGTCTACATCCTGTCCAAGGACGAGGGCGGACGGCACACCCCGTTCTTCAACAACTACCGCCCGCAGTTCTACTTCCGCACCACGGACGTGACCGGCGTCGTGACCCTCCCCGAGGGCACCGAGATGGTCATGCCGGGCGACAACACGGACATCAGCGTCGTGCTGATCCAGCCGGTCGCCATGGACGAGGGTCTGCGCTTCGCCATCCGCGAGGGTGGCCGGACCGTCGGCGCGGGCCAGGTTACCAAGATCAACAAGTGACGTCGGCGCCCTGAATTCGGGTCAATACACCCCCGAGTTCAGGGCGTCAACTCACGTGTGCGACACTATTCAGGTTGCTCGTCCTGGGGCGGCCGAATCCTGATCGGTTTTCAATCGACTGGGTTCCGGCCGCCCTGGTATGAGCGGCCACGGTCCGTGGAGCTCGTCCTTCGGGTGAGGCTAGCGGGCAAGGCCAGTAGGGACGACCCCGTGTCGGCCCGCGGCCTCCTCACGTAGAGGAAGACCAGGCAAGACGACGATCCTTAGGGATCCGTCTGTGCGGCGGGCGCGACACGCCCGACCGCGTGGACCGGGGACAGGGCCGTTGAACTGCTGAAACCCGGGCTCCGGCCCAGGTTGACGAGACAAAGCGGCACGAGACGACAAGGAACGCAGCCACCATGGCGGGACAGAAGATCCGCATCCGGCTCAAGGCCTACGACCACGAGGCGATCGACACCTCGGCGCGCAAGATCGTGGAAACGGTCACGCGCACCGGCGCCCGTGTTGTCGGGCCGGTGCCGCTGCCTACCGAGAAGAACGTTTACTGCGTCATCCGCTCGCCGCACAAGTACAAGGACTCGCGCGAGCACTTCGAGATGCGCACGCACAAGCGTCTGATCGACATCCTCGACCCGACGCCGAAGACGGTCGACGCGCTCATGCGCATCGACCTCCCGGCGAGCGTCGACGTCAACATCCAGTAAGCGTTGGGCGAGCGGCGGAGATAAGAACTCATGTCTGACAGGCAAATGAAGGGCATCCTGGGCACCAAGCTCGGCATGACCCAGGTCTTCGACGAGCAGAACCGGGTCGTCCCGGTCACTGTCGTCAAGGCCGGTCCGAACGTGGTGACCCAGGTCCGGACCACCGACAAAGACGGCTACGCGGCCGTGCAGCTGGCGTTCGGCGCGGTCGACCCGCGCAAGGTGAACAAGCCGCGCACCGGCCACTTCGACAAGGCTGGCGTGACGCCGCGCCGGCACCTCGCCGAGCTGCGCACCACCGACGCCGAGACCTACGAGGTCGGCCAGGAGATCACCGCTGAGGTGTTCGAGGCAGGCACTTCGGTCGACGTGACCGGTACCAGCAAGGGCAAGGGCTACGCCGGTGTCATGAAGCGTCACGGCTTCAAGGGCCAGGGCGCGAGCCACGGTGCGCAGGCCGTGCACCGCAAGCCGGGTTCGATCGGCGGCTGCGCCACGCCGGGCCGCGTGTTCAAGGGCCTGCGCATGGCGGGCCGGATGGGTAGCGACCGGGTCACCACGCAGGGCCTGACCGTGCACGCCGTGCGCGCCGAGGACGGCCTGCTGCTGATCAAGGGCGCGGTGCCCGGTCCCAAGGGCGGCCTGCTGTTCGTGCGCAGCGCCGCGAAGGGTGGAAACTGACGATGACGAGCGTCGAGCTGAAGACTCCGGCCGGTAAAGCCGACGGCACCGTCGAGCTCCCCGGGGAGATCTTCGACGTGCAGGCCAACGTCGCGCTGATGCACCAGGTCGTGGTGGGCCAGCTGGCCGCCGCGCGCCAGGGCACGCACGACACGAAGACCCGCGGTGAGGTCTCCGGTGGCGGCAAGAAGCCGTACCGGCAGAAGGGCACCGGGCGCGCCCGCCAGGGTTCGACCCGTGCGCCGCAGTTCGCCGGCGGTGGCGTCGTGCACGGCCCCACGCCGCGCGACTACACCCAGCGCACCCCGAAGAAGATGAAGGCCGCCGCTCTGCGTGGCGCCCTCTCCGACCGGGCCCGCGCCGGCCAGCTGCACGTCGTGACGGAACTGGTCACCGGCGAGAAGCCGTCGACCAAGACCGCGAAGTCGGCGATCGCCGCCGCGACCCAGGCCAAGCGCGTTCTCGTGGTCCTGCACCGCGACGAGGAGCTCGCCTGGGTGTCCGCGCGGAACCTGCCGTACGTGCACCTGATCTGGGCTGACCAGCTCAACACCTACGACGTCCTGGTCAACGACGACGTCGTGTTCACCAAGGCCGCCTACGACGCGTTCGTGGCAGGTCCCGTCCGCGGGAAGGTCGTCAAGGCCCTCGCGCGTTCGAGCGAGGTTTCGGAAGGGAGTGACGAGAAGTGAGCTCGGTCGCCATCCCGGACCCCCGCGACATCCTGCTCGCGCCGGTGATCTCCGAGAAGTCCTACGGACTGCTCGAGGACCACAAGTACACGTTCATCGTCCGTCCGGACGCCAACAAGACCCAGATCAAGATCGCGGTCGAGAAGGTGTTCGGCGTGAAGGTCGTCAGTGTCAACACGGCCAACCGCCAGGGCAAGCGGAAGCGGACTCGTACCGGCTTCGGCAAGCGCAAGGACACCAAGCGCGCCATCGTGACTCTTTCGCCTGAGAGCAAGGCGATCGAGATCTTCGGCGGACCCACCGCGTAAAGGACTGAGCTGACAATGGGCATCCGCAAGTACAAGCCGACGACCCCGGGTCGTCGCGGTTCGAGCGTCTCGGACTTCGCCGAGATCACCCGGTCCACGCCGGAGAAGTCGCTGCTGCGTCCGCTGAGCAAGACCGGCGGCCGGAACGCTTCGGGCAAGATCACCACCCGGCACAAGGGCGGTGGCCACAAGCGCGCCTACCGCGTGATCGACTTCCGTCGGCACGACAAGGACGGCGTGCCGGCCAAGGTCGCGCACATCGAGTACGACCCCAACCGCACCGCGCGCATCGCGCTGCTGCACTACGCCGACGGCGAGAAGCGCTACATCATCGCGCCGGAGAAGCTGAAGCAGGGCGACACGGTCGAGAACGGCCCCCGCGCCGACATCAAGCCGGGCAACAACCTGCCGCTGCGCAACATCCCGGTCGGCACCGTGATCCACGCGATCGAGCTCCGCCCCGGCGGCGGCGCGAAGATGGCCCGGTCCGCCGGCGCCCGCGTGCAGCTCGTCGCCAAGGACGGTCCCTACGCCCAGCTGCGTCTCCCCTCGGGCGAGATCCGCAACGTGGACGTGCGCAACCGCGCGACCGTCGGCGAGGTCGGCAACTCGGAGCACTCGAACATCAACTGGGGCAAGGCGGGCCGCAACCGCTGGCGCGGCAAGCGCCCGACTGTCCGCGGTGTCGTGATGAACCCGGTCGACCACCCGCACGGCGGTGGTGAGGGCAAGACGTCCGGTGGTCGCCACCCGGTGAACCCGAACGGCAAGCCCGAAGGCCGCACTCGCAAGAGCAAGCCGTCCGACAAATTGATCGTCCGCCGCCGGCGCACCGGCAAGAAGCGCTGAGCAGGGAGGTAGAAGCACATGCCACGCAGCCTTAAGAAGGGCCCGTTCGTGGACGACCACCTGCTCAAGAAGGTGGACGCTCTCAACGAATCGGGCAAGAAGACCGTGATCAAGACTTGGTCGCGGCGCTCCACGATCATCCCGGACTTCCTGGGTCACACGATCGCGGTGCACGACGGCCGCAAGCACGTCCCGGTGTTCGTCACCGAGGCGATGGTGGGTCACAAGCTGGGCGAGTTCGCCCCGACGCGGACCTTCAAGGGCCACATCAAGGACGACCGCAAGTCGCGCCGCCGCTGAGCGGGCCAGAGAAAGTTAAGGGAAGCAGATGAACGCCCAGTCAAACGCCACGGCCGCAGCCGAAGAGCTGCCTACGGCCGTCGCGCGGGCTCGTTTCGTCCGGGACGCCCCGATGAAGGTGCGCCGGGTGATCGAGCTCGTCAAGGGTCGTAGCGTCAGCGAGGCCTTGGCCGTGCTCCGGTTCGCGCCGCAGGCGGCCAGCACGCCGCTCGCGAAGGTCATCGCCAGCGCGGCGGCCAACGCCGAGAACAACCTCCAGCTGGACCCGGAGACGCTCTGGATCAAGTCCGCGACCGCCGACGAGGGCCCGACCCTCAAGCGCATCCGTCCGCGTGCCCAGGGCCGTGCGTACCGGATCCGCAAGCGCACCAGCCACATCACCGTGGTGGTCGAGTCGCGGCCTGCGGAGAAGAAGAGCAACAAGAAGGCAGGTGGCCGGTAGTGGGCCAGAAGATCAACCCGCACGGCTTCCGCCTGGGTATCACCACTGACTGGAAGTCGCGCTGGTACGCCGACAAGCAGTACGCGGAGTACGTGGCCGAGGACGTCAAGATCCGCAAGCTGCTCTCCACCGGCATGGAGCGCGCCGGCATCTCCAAGGTCGAGATCGAGCGCACCCGTGACCGGGTCCGCGTCGACATCCACACCGCCCGGCCGGGCATCGTCATCGGCCGCCGCGGCGCGGAGGCCGACCGGATCCGCGGTGCGCTGGAGAAGCTGACCAAGAAGCAGGTCCAGCTGAACATCCTCGAGGTGAAGAACCCCGAGGCCGACGCGCAGCTGGTCGCGCAGGGTGTCGCGGAGCAGCTGAGCAACCGCGTGGCGTTCCGCCGCGCGATGCGCAAGGCGATCCAGACCTCCATGCGCTCGCCGCAGGTCAAGGGCATCCGCGTGCAGTGCGGCGGTCGTCTCGGCGGCGCCGAGATGTCCCGTTCCGAGCACTACCGCGACGGCCGGGTCCCGCTGCACACGCTGCGCGCTGACATCGACTACGGCTTCTTCGAGGCCAAGACGACGTTCGGCCGCATCGGCGTGAAGGTGTGGATCTACAAGGGCGAGCTGGTCGGCGGCCTGAAGGCGCGCGCCGAGCGCGACGCCGCCGCGTCGGCCGCGGACCGCGCGCCGCGCCGCGACCGCGGCGACCGGCCGTCCCGCCCGCGCCGTTCCGGCGCGTCGGGCACGACCGCGACGTCGACCGAGGCTGGTCGCGCCGCTGCCGCCGCGAAGAGCGACAACGCGACCGAAGCGGCTCCGGCCGCCGAGACCGCAGAAAAGACGGAGGGCTGAGACGTGCTCATCCCGCGCAGGGTCAAGCACCGCAAGCAGCACTCCCCGAAGCGCCACGGCGCCGCCAAGGGCGGTACCAAGGTCAACTTCGGCGAGTACGGCATCCAGGCGCTTGAGCACAGCTACGTGACGAACCGGCAGATCGAGTCCGCTCGTATCGCCATGACCCGTCACATCAAGCGTGGCGGCAAGGTGTGGACGACGATCTACCCGGACCGCCCGCTGA
Organism: Amycolatopsis sp. A1MSW2902; assembly: GCF_017312175.1. Taxonomy (NCBI): domain Bacteria; kingdom Bacillati; phylum Actinomycetota; class Actinomycetes; order Pseudonocardiales; family Pseudonocardiaceae; genus Amycolatopsis; species Amycolatopsis sp. A1MSW2902. The sequence goes on along the minus strand of NZ_QJPO01000001.1, from coordinate 6,610,660 downwards.
CCAAGAAGCCGGCGGAAACCCGCATGGGTTCCGGCAAGGGTTCGCCCGAGTGGTGGATCGCCAACGTGAAGCCGGGCCGCGTGATGTTCGAGATCAGCTTCCCGAACGAGGAGACCGCCCGCGAGGCGCTCCGTCGCGCGATCCACAAGCTGCCCATGAAGTGCCGCATCGTGACCCGGGAAGGTGAGTTCTGATGGCTAACGGAGCCGCACAGGCATCCGAGCTGCGTGAGCTCACCGCCGAAGAGCTCGTGCTGCGTCTGAAGGAATACAAGGAGGAGCTCTTCAACCTCCGCTTCCAGATGGCGACCGGGCAGCTGGACAACAACCGTCGGCTGCGCACCGTCCGCACGGACATCGCGCGGATCTACACGGTCATGCGCGAGCGCGAGCTCGGCCTGTCCGTGGCTCCCGACGCCGAAAGTGAAGGTGCCGCATGAGCGAGGCTGCCACCGAGAAGACCGCCCGGAACTACCGCAAGGTCCGCGAGGGTTACGTCGTCTCGGACAAGATGGACAAGACGATCGTGGTCGAGCTCGAGGACCGCAAGAAGCACCCGCGCTACTCGAAGGTCGTCCGCACCACCTCCAAGGTGAAGGTGCACGACGAGAACAACGAGGCGGGCGTGGGCGACCGGGTCACCCTGATGGAGACCCGTCCGCTGTCGGCGACCAAGCGCTGGCGTCTGGTGCAGGTCGTGGAGAAGGCCAAGTAAGCAGGGCTCTTTCGGGAGTCCTTGGTTCCGCAAGGCTCGCGACAGCGAGAACCAGCGCGACATACAGGAGTTGACGTGATCCAGCAGGAGTCGCGGCTTCGGGTTGCCGACAACACGGGCGCGAAGGAAATCCTTTGCATCCGCGTGCTCGGCGGATCCGGGCGGCGCTACGCCGGCATCGGCGACATCATCGTCGCCACCGTGAAGGACGCCATCCCGGCCGCCGGGGTGAAGAAGGGCGATGTCGTCAAGGCTGTCATCGTCCGCACGGTGAAGGAGCGCCGTCGTCCGGACGGTTCCTACATCCGGTTCGACGAGAACGCCGCCGTGCTCATCAAGAACGACAACGAGCCCCGGGGCACCCGCATCTTCGGCCCGGTGGGCCGCGAGCTGCGCGACCGAAAGTTCATGAAGATCATTTCGCTCGCGCCGGAGGTGCTGTGATGAAGGTGAAGAAGGGCGACACGGTCGTCGTTATCGCCGGCAAGGACAAGGGCGCCAAGGGCAAGGTCATCCAGGCCTACCCGGACCGCGAGCGCGTTCTGGTCGAGGGTGTCAACCGGATCAAGAAGCACACCCGGATCACCCAGACCCAGCGCGGCGCGCAGTCCGGCGGCATCGTGACCCAGGAAGCGCCCATCCACGTCTCGAACGTGATGGTCGTGGACTCGGACGGCAAGCCGACCCGGGTGGGCTACCGCATCGGCGAGGACGGCAAGAAGGTCCGGGTCTCGCGCCGGAACGGCAAGGACATCTGACATGACCACCGCAGAGAAGATCGTGCCGCGTCTCAAGACCCGGTACCGCGAAGAGATCAAGGGCGAGCTCCAGAAGGAGTTCTCCATCCCCAACGTGCACCAGATTCCCGGCGTCGTGAAGATCGTCGTGAACATGGGTGTCGGGGACGCCGCCCGGGACAGCAAGCTGATCGACGGCGCGGTCCGCGACCTCGCCCTGATCACCGGGCAGAAGCCGGAAATCCGCAAGGCCCGCAAGTCGATCGCGCAGTTCAAGCTGCGCGAGGGCCAGCCGATCGGCGCGCGCGTCACGCTGCGCGGCGACCGGATGTGGGAGTTCCTCGACCGGCTGCTGACCATCGCGCTGCCCCGTATCCGCGACTTCCGCGGGCTTTCGCCCAAGCAGTTCGACGGCAACGGCAACTACACGTTCGGTCTCAACGAGCAGTCGATGTTCCACGAGATCAACCCGGACGACATCGACCGCCCTCGCGGCATGGACGTCACCGTCGTCACGACCGCCACCACCGACGACGAGGGCCGGGCGTTGCTGCGCAAGCTCGGTTTCCCGTTCAAGGAGAACTGAGCCGATGGCCAAGAAAGCGCTAGTCAGCAAGGCTTCGAAGAAGCCGAAGTTCGCGGTGCGCGCCTACACCCGTTGCAACCGGTGCGGTCGCCCGCACTCGGTGTACCGCAAGTTCGGCCTGTGCCGGATCTGCCTCCGGGAGATGGCGCACGCGGGCGAACTGCCCGGTGTCCACAAGTCCAGCTGGTAAGGCTCGAAACTCTATTCCCAGTTCGCCACAGGCCCCGCCGACCCGGCCGGAGACCGCTCCGGCCGGGCGAGGCGGGGAACCAGGCGAGAAAGGTTGACAGGTCACCATGACGATGACCGACCCCATCGCAGACTTCTTGACCCGTCTGCGCAACGCGAACTCGGCTTACCACGACGAGGTCGTGCTTCCGCACTCGAAGATCAAGGCGAACATCGCCGAGATCCTCAAGCGCGAGGGCTACATCGCGAGCTACCGCGACGAGCCGGGCGAGAAGCACAAGAACCTGGTCGTCGAGCTGAAGTACGGCCCCAACCGCGAGCGGAGCATCGCCGGCCTTCGCCGCGTCTCCAAGCCGGGTCTGCGGGTCTACGCAAAATCGACCGAACTGCCGTCCGTTCTCGGCGGCCTCGGCGTCGCGATCATCTCGACGTCCGGCGGCCTGCAGACCGACCGGCAGGCCAAGCGCAACAACGTGGGCGGCGAAGTCCTCGCCTACGTCTGGTAAGGAAGGGGGCACAGACATGTCACGCATCGGAAAGCTGCCGGTCGCCGTCCCCTCCGGGGTCGAGGTGACCATCGACGGCCAGAACGTCAAGGTCAAGGGGCCGAAGGGCACCCTGGAGCACACCGTCGCCGAGCCGATCGTCGTCGAGCGCGACGAGGACGGCGCCCTCCTGGTGAAGCGCCCGGACGACGAGCGCACGAGCCGCGCCCTGCACGGCCTCACCCGCACGCTGGTGAACAACCTCGTGGTGGGCGTGACCGAGGGCTACGAGAAGAAGCTCGAGATCCACGGCGTCGGTTACCGCGTGCAGGCCAAGGGCTCGGACCTCGAGTTCGCCCTCGGCTACAGCCACCCGGTCAAGATCGAGGCTCCGGAAGGCATCACCTTCAAGGTGGAGTCGCCGACCCGGTTCTCGGTCTCCGGCATCGACAAGCAGAAGGTCGGCCAGACCGCCGCGGTCATCCGCAAGCTGCGCCGCCCGGACCCGTACAAGGGCAAGGGCCTGCGGTACGAGGGTGAGAAGATCCGCCGCAAGGTCGGAAAGACGGGTAAGTGATGAGCGACACGACTACCACGAAGCGCAAGCCGGTCGGCAAGGACATCTCGACCCGCCGCCGCGTCGCCAAGACCCGTCGGCACTTCCGCCTCCGCAAGAAGATCAGCGGCACGCCGGTGCGTCCGCGCATGGTCGTCAAGCGGTCCTCGCGGCACATCACCGTGCAGGTGATCGACGACCTCGCCGGTCACACGCTGGCGTCGGCGTCCACCCTCGAGTCGGACCTGCGGTCCTTCGAGGGCGACAAGAAGGCCAAGGCGGCCAAGGTCGGCGAACTGGTCGCTTCGCGCGCCAAGGACGCCGGCATCGAAGCCGTGGTGTTCGACCGTGGCGGCAACGCCTACCACGGCCGCATCGCCGCGCTCGCCGACGCCGCCCGCGAGGCGGGGTTGAAGTTCTGATGCACATGCTCGTGAATGGAAGGAAAGCCTGATGCCGGGACGTACACGGCAATTCGGCGGCGGCCAGGGCGGACCGGGGCAGGGCGGCAACGACCGCGGTGACCGTCGGGACCGTCGCGACCGGCGCGACGGCGGCCGTGGCGGGGCGGCCCAGGACAAGACCCCGCACCTTGAGAAGGTCGTGACGATCAACCGCGTCGCCAAGGTCGTCAAGGGCGGTCGTCGCTTCAGCTTCACCGCTCTGGTGGTCGTCGGCGACGGCGACGGTCAGGTCGGCGTCGGCTACGGCAAGGCCAAGGAAGTTCCCGCGGCCATCGCCAAGGGCGTCGAGGAAGCGAAGAAGAACTTCTTCCGCGTTCCGCGCGTCGCCGGCACCATTCCGCACCCGATCCAGGGTGAGGAAGCCGCCGGGGTCGTGCTGCTCCGTCCCGCGTCCGCTGGTACCGGTGTCATCGCCGGCGGCCCGGTGCGCGCGGTGCTGGAGTGCGCGGGCGTCCACGACGTGCTGTCGAAGTCGCTCGGCTCCGACAACGCCATCAACATCGTGCACGCGACCGTGGCGGCTCTGAAGGGTCTGCAGCGTCCGGAGGAGGTGGCCGCTCGCCGCGGTCTGCCGCTCGAGGACGTCGCCCCGGCCCGGATGCTGCGCCAGCGTGCCGGCCAGGGGGTCTGACATGGCTCAGCTCAAGGTCACTCAGGTCAAGAGCAAGATCGGCACGAAGCACGCTCACCGCGAGTCGCTGCGCACCCTCGGGCTGCGCAAGATCCGCCAGAGCGTCGTGCGTGAGGACACCCCCCAGGTGCGCGGCCTGATCCACACCGTCCGCCACCTGGTGGAGGTCGAGGAGGTCCAGGCATGACCGCCATCAAGATCCACCACCTTCGTCCGGCTCCTGGCGCCAAGCGCGACAAGATCCGCGTCGGCCGTGGTGAGGGTTCGAAGGGCAAGACCGCCGGTCGCGGCACGAAGGGCACCAAGGCCCGGAAGAACGTGCCCGCCGGTTTCGAGGGTGGGCAGATGCCCATCCACATGCGGCTGCCGAAGCTGCGTGGGTTCAAGAACCGGTTCCGCACCGAGTACCAGCCGGTGAACGTGGGCGACATCGCCCGCGTGTTCGCCGACGGTGGCAAGGTCGGGCCGGAGGAGCTGGCTGCCAACGGGCTTGTTCGCAAGGGCAAGCTGGTGAAGGTTCTCGGGAACGGGGACCTGAACGGGGTCAAGCTTGAGCTGACCGCGCACGCTTTCTCCGGTTCTGCCAAGGAGAAGATCGAGGCTGCTGGTGGTTCGGCCACCGTTAGCTGATCTGGCTGCGTTTTAGGCGGGCCCGTCCGGTTTTCCGGGCGGGCCCGTTTTTTTGTTTCTGTGTGGGGCCTCGTCGCCTGGCGGCGACATTGGCCCGTCTTGGTTGCGTGGGGCACCCCGAAGTTTGATTGTGCTGACGGTTCGGGGGTGCTTGTCAAGGCGGGAAAGATGCCTTGACAAGCACCCCCGAACCGCAGGAGAGCTTCGTATCGGGGTGCGGGGGAGGGGCTGGGTGCCTCGCTCGTGGGTGCATCGGCTGCGGTTGGGGCCTCGATGCGGTCGGGTGCGTCGGCTGCGGTTTGCCGGTGGTGGGGGTTAGCGCCCCAATGGGGATTTTTCATCTTGTTGGTGCTGGTTAGGTGGGGTTGACGGGGCTGGTTGTGGTTGTGCTGTAACGGAGTTGCGGGGCGGGCGTGGGCCGGGCGGGAACGCGGCGGAGCCCCCGGATGTTGATCAAGTCGTGACTCAAGAAAAAACGTCCGGGGGCTCCGCTCTCACTGTCTCACAGCAGGTTCTGGCCTCGTATCGCAGCGTGCTGCCGGTGTCGCCGCCCACGATCGCGATGCTGGCCGGGTTGATCGGCCGCCGCCGCCGGGCGATCGGGTCGCGGTGGCGCAAGGCGTCCCCGGCCGAGCAGGCGGTGCTGGTGCTGGCGATGCTGCGCCACGACCAGCGCCTGCTGGACCTGTCCCGCGCCAACGCGGTGTCGGCCGCCACGCTGCGCCGCTGGCTGCTGGAGGCCATCGACCTGCTCGCGGCCCGGGCGCCGCGGCTGGGGCGGGTGCTGCGGCGGCTGGCCGCCCGCGGCGCGGCGGTGGTGCTGGCCGACGGGACCCTGATCCGCACCCGCCGCCGCACCGGCACAGACAATCGCCGCAACTACAGCGGCAAGCACAAACACCACGGCCTCAACGTCCAAGGCCTCACCGACGAACACGGACGGCTGCTGTGGGTCTCGGCCGTGCTGCCGGGCAGGACCGCCGACATCACCGCCGCCCGCCGCCACCGGCTGCGCGACCGCCTCCACGCCCACGGCCTGACCCCCGCCGCGGACAAGGGCTACCAGGGCTGGCACAAAGACGTCCGCGACACCCGCCACTGCCCGGACTGCGGCGGCCCCTGCGCGCAGATCGTGCTCACCCCGTTCAAAGCCGAAACCAACCGGCCGCTCACCGAGCCGCAGAAACAGGCCAACAGCGTGTTCAACGCGATGCGCTGCGCGGTCGAGGGCGGCTTCGCCGCCCTCAAAACCTGGCGCGTCCTCGACAAACTCCGCATCGCACCACGCCACGCCACCACCCTCGTCCGCGCCCTGCTCGTCCTCACCCAGCACGAACAAGCCGTCCGCGACACCGCCCAGCCCACCCCGGCCTGACAACTACCACACCCCGTCAACCCGCCATGAACAGCACAAACCAGGATGAAAAATCCCCAATGTGGCATTGGGTGCATCCCACGCACCGAATGCCACATTGGGTGCATCCGACGCACCCAATGCCACATTGAGGTTTTCTCAGTAGCGTCCGTGGTGTTCGTGGTGGGTGAGGACGAGGGCTGCTTGGGTGATGTGGCCGATGCGTTTCGGGCAGAGGGTGACGTGTCGTAGGGCTGCCCAGCGGGTTTTCAACATTGCGGCGGCGCGTTCGCCGAGGCAGCGCAGCCGGGTGTGGAGCAGGTTGAAGGCGTGTTCGTCGGGGGTGAGGGGCGGTCGGCCGGTGGTTTTCTTGGTCGGGGTGAGGATGCCGGTGCCGGCTGCGTGGTAGGCCTTGTCGGCGAGGGTTTTCAGGCCGTGGGCCGCGGCGGCGGTGAGGGCGCCGGTGATGCCGTGGTGTCTGGCCGAGGCGAGGTCGTTGCGGGAGCCGGGCAGGACCGGGGAGACCCAGAGCGGGTAGCCGTCGGCGGTGGCGAGGAATTGGATGTTCCCGCCGAAACAGCGGTGTTTGCCCGAGTACCAGAGGTGGACGGTCGCGCCGCGGTTGCGGCCTTTGGTTTTGACGGTGGTCGCGGCGACCCGGTCGCAGCCGATCAACATGCCGTCGAGGATCACGTGCGTGTCCCCCGCGGCGCGGCGCTGGGCGAGGACGTCGTGCAGGTCGGGGGCCTCGCTGGCGAGGGCGGTGACTGCTTCGTGCAGGTACCGGTAGGCGGTGGCGACGCCGACGCGGTGGTCGGCGGCGAGGCGGTGCACCGGGACGGCGTCGCGGAACCAGCGCAGCGCCAGCACCGCCTGTCCGAACGCGGTCAGCGCCCGCCGGCCGCGGCGGGTGCCGCGGCGGCGGTGTTCGGCGTGCAGGACACGCGCGACGAACAGGGCAAGCTCGCGCGCCACGTCGAGCGTGGCACCATAAGCAATCACGTGGGGCCCCTGGGATCTCTCGGACTTGATCTTCGCAAATCCAGTCCTACCAGCGGCCCCACGCCCCGCCCCTCGGCGACACACCCCCACCCAGCCCTACTGAGAAAACCTCATTGGGGCAGCATCCCGGCGGCGGTGGTCGGCGGGGCGGTCCGTGAAGGGCTCCTTGAGGGAATCTGAGTCTGTGAAGGAGCCCCTCACGACCAGAGGTGGGTCGTGAGGGGAACCCTGAGGGAATCAGAGTCAAGGAGGGTGGCCCTCACGTACGGCGGGCGGGCGTTGGCGGTGCTGTTTTCCGTGCTGCTGTGGGAAAGCCCGCCGAATGGTGCGGGCCGAACAGGTGATCATCTGTGGTCCGACCGGCCCTACCTGCGGCTCTTCTGCGGCGAAGCGGCCCGGGGTGAGACGTAAAACGCACACGCGCTGCGGGCGGCCCATGCGAAGCTGTTAGAGTCGGCGGCACGCTTCCGGGCCTGTTTGCCCTGAAGCGTTCCTGGCTTGCCAGTGAGTCAGACATCCCGCCGGTCTCGTACCGGCCAAGCCGATCGTCGGTTGGGACGACCGACGACGCCGAGGAGGTCCCCCGCGTGCTCAGCGCATTCCGCTCGGCTCTCGCGACGCCGGATCTACGCAAGAAGATCCTGTTCACGCTAGCCATCGTCGCGGTCTACCGGATCGGTGCAACCATCCCGGCCCCGGGGGTCTCGTTCGCCGCCGTGCAGGCCTGTACCGCACAGGCCGACCAGCAGGGCGTGTACCAGCTGCTCAACCTCTTCAGCGGCGGCGCGCTGCTGCAGTTGTCGCTGTTCGCGACGGGCATCATGCCCTACATCACCGCGAGCATCATCGTCCAGCTGCTCACCGTGGTCATCCCGCGGTTCGAGGAGCTGAAGAAGGAAGGCCAGTCCGGCCAGAACAAGCTGACCCAGTACACCCGGTACCTCACGATCGCGCTGGCGATCCTGCAGGCCACCGGCGTGGTCGCGCTGGCTGACCGCGGCACCCTGTTCCAGGGCTGCTCGCAGCCGATCATCCCGGACAACAGCATCTACTCGCTGACGCTGATCGTGGTCACCATGACCGCGGGCACCGCGGTGATGATGTGGCTGGGCGAGCTCATCACCGAGCGCGGCGTCGGCAACGGCATGTCGGTGCTGATCTTCCTGAACATCGCGGCCCGCATCCCGGCCGAGGGCGCCAACATCATCAGCAACGGCGGCGGCGTCGCGCTGGCCGTGGTGTGCGCGTTCGGTCTGGTGATCATCGCCAGCGTCATCTTCGTCGAACAGGGCCAGCGCCGGATCCCGGTGCAGTACGCCAAGCGCATGGTCGGCCGCCGGATGTACGGCGGCACCTCGACCTATCTGCCGATCAAGGTGAACCAGGCCGGTGTCATCCCGGTCATTTTCGCCTCGTCGCTGCTGTACCTGCCGCAGCTGCTCAGCCAGCTGATCGGCGACCCGAACAGCAACGCGGGCTGGCAGTCGTTCATTCAGAACTACCTGGTCAACCAGAGCAGCTGGGTGCACATCCTGCTCTACTTCCTGTTGATCATCTTCTTCACCTACTTCTACATCACGATCACGTTCAACGTGGACGAGCGTGCGGAAGAGATGAAGAAGTTCGGCGGCTTCATCCCGGGCATCCGGCCCGGCCGTCCCACCGCCGAGTACCTCAGCTTCGTGCTGGGCCGGATCACTCTCCCCGGCTCGCTGTACCTGGGCATCATCGCGATCCTCCCGAACTTCTTCCTGTCCCTCACCGGCAGCGGGAACAACCAGAACTTCCCGTTCGGTGGCACGGCTGTGCTGATCATGGTCGGGGTTGGCCTCGACACCGTGAAGCAGATCGAAAGCCAGCTGATGCAGCGCAACTACGAAGGGTTCTTGAAGTGACGCGACTGGTTCTCGTCGGACCGCCCGGCGCGGGCAAAGGCACGCAGGCGGTTGCCCTGTCCGAGCAGCTGCGGATCCCGCACATCTCGACGGGCGACCTCTTCCGGGCGCACGTCGGCCAGGAGACTCCGCTCGGCCAGGAGGCCAAGCGGTACCTGGACTCGGGCGAGCTCGTGCCGGACTCGGTGACCAACGAAATGGTCCGCGAGCGGCTGGCCGAACCGGACGCGAAGGCGGGCTTCCTGCTCGACGGGTTCCCGCGCAACACCAAGCAGGCCGAGGTCCTCGGCGAAATGCTGAGCGAGGCCGACACCAAGCTCGACGCGGTCATCCAGCTCGACGTGGCCGAGGACGTCGTCGTCGGGCGGCTCATGTCGCGCGGCCGCTCGGACGACACCGAGGACGTCATCCGCCGTCGCCAGCAGGTGTACGTTTCGGAGACCGCGCCGCTGCTGGAGTACTACTCCGACATCCTGGTGAAGGTCGACGGCGTCGGCGAAGTGCAGGAGATCTCGGACCGCGTGCTGAAAGCGCTGCGCGACCGCACGTGAATCTCGGAGGATTGCGTGTTCTGCAAGTGCTCCGCCGCGGGCGCATGATCGAGGTCAAGACGCGCGGCGAGCTGGAGGCCATGCGGGCGGCCGGTCTCGTCGTCGCCCGCACCCTGGCCGCCGTGCGCGACCTCGCCCGGCCCGGGGTCAGCACGGCCGACCTCGACGAGCTGGCCGAGCAGACGATCCGCGACGCCGGCGCGGTGCCCTCGTTCAAGGGCTACCACGGGTTCCCGGCGTCGATCTGCGCGTCGGTGAACGAGCAGATCGTGCACGGCATCCCGTCGGCCAAGCAGGTGCTCGCCGAGGGCGACCTGATCTCGGTCGACTGCGGCGCGATCCTCGAAGGCTGGCACGGCGACTCCGCGGTCACGCTGGAGATCGGCGAGGTCAGCGAGAAGGACCGCCAGCTGTCGGCCGCCACCGAGCGCGCCATGTGGGCGGGCATCGAGGCCGTCCGCGCGGGCTCCCGGCTCACCGACATCTCGTTCGCCGTGCAGACCGCCGCCCGCCAAGCCGGCGAGGACGACGGCCGCGAGTACGGCGAGATCCTCGAGTACGGCGGCCACGGCATCGGCCGGCAGATGCACATGGAGCCGTTCCTGCCGAACGTCGGCAAACCCGGCAAGGGGCCCCGGCTCAAGCCCGGCATGGCGCTCGCGGTCGAACCCATGCTGACCGGCGGCAGCGGCGAAACCCTCGAACTGGACGACGGCTGGACGGTCGTCACCGTCGACGGTTCGCGCGCCGCGCACTGGGAGCACACCGTCGCCATCACCGAGGACGGTCCCTGGGTGCTCACCCTGCCCGAAGAGTCCTGAGCGACCACTCACACGGGTCTACTTACACCCCGGTCGACGGGGTACTGCACGGGTTGCGTACACTGTCAAGTCGGCGCGCTCATGCGCCGGTTCCAGCATGCTCGTGAATTCTCGCGAACCTCATGGACCCGGGGCCGAGTGTGGCCGAGCACCACCCAGTAAGCAAGGACTCGAGCTCAAAGCCGATCACGCTGTGCACATCAAGCGTGCATCAGGGATTGCGGAGGACATGGCTAAGAAAGACGGGGCCATCGAGGTCGAAGGCCGCGTGGTCGAGCCGCTCCCCAACGCGATGTTCCGTGTCGAGTTGGAGAACGGCCACAAGGTCCTGGCACACATCAGCGGCAAGATGCGGCAGCACTACATCCGCATCCTGCCCGAAGACAGGGTTGTCGTGGAGCTTTCGCCCTACGACCTCTCCCGTGGTCGCATCGTCTACCGCTACAAGTGATCACGCCAGAGCCGAGCAGAGCAGGAAGCAGGAAGACGTGAAGGTCCAGCCGAGCGTCAAGAAGATCTGCGACAAGTGCAAGGTGATCCGCCGTCACGGCCGGATCATGGTGATCTGCGAGAACCTGCGTCACAAGCAGCGTCAGGGCTGAGAACCGCACTGCAGCAGGCCGCTTGACGGCTAACCCACCCTCCCCGTACCTGCCGGGCCGCGTGAGCGGTCCGGTGCACCCCCGGACTTCAGGCCGGGGCCGGGACACCCGGGGCGCAAGCCACGGGCACGACAGGCGAGTCGGTTCCGGAACCGGACGGGGAGCAGACCTGAAGACAAACTCGATAAAGGAGCACCAGTGGCACGACTCGCTGGCGTCGACCTTCCCCGCGAGAAGCGGTTGGAGATCGCGCTGACTTACATCTACGGGATCGGCCGTACCCGCTCGAAGCAGATGATCGCTGCTGCCGAGCTGAACGCCGACACCCGCGTCAAGGACCTCAGCGACGAGGATCTCGTCAAGCTGAAGGACTACATCGACGAAAACTTCAAGGTCGAGGGTGACCTTCGCCGTGAGGTGAACGCCGACATCCGGCGCAAGATCGAGATCGGGACCTATCAGGGTCTGCGCTGGCGTCGCGGTCTGCCGGTGCGCGGTCAGCGCACCAAGACCAACGCCCGCACCCGCAAGGGCCCGAAGAAGACGGTCGCCGGCAAGAAGAAGGCTGGCAAGAAGTGAGCACCCAGGGCAAGAAGGTCGTTCGCATGGGCGGTTCCGTCCGTCGCTCCACGGCTTGTGTCTCGCCCAAGGCGCTCTACGCCCGCCCGATGGCGCTGCGGAACCTCTACACCGACGCCGGATCCATCATCCGCCGCGGGCAGCAGGAAGCCGTCGCCGCTCACCAAGAGAACGCGCGTTAACAGGAGAACCCTCAGACAATGCCACCCAAGTCCCGCACTGCGGGGGCCAAGAAGGTCCGCCGCAAGGAAAAGAAGAATGTCGCGCACGGTCACGCGCACATCAAGAGCACCTTCAACAACACCATCGTCTCGATCACGGACCCGACCGGCGCCGTGATCGCGTGGGCGTCGAGCGGCCACGTGGGCTTCAAGGGCTCGCGCAAGTCGACTCCGTTCGCCGCGCAGATGGCCGCCGAGAACGCCGCCCGCAAGGCTGCCGAGCACGGCATGAAGAAGGTCGACGTTTTCGTGAAGGGCCCGGGTTCGGGCCGCGAGACGGCGATCCGCTCGCTGCAGGCGGCCGGCCTCGAGGTCGGCACCATCCAGGACGTGACCCCGCAGCCTCACAACGGCTGCCGCCCGCCCAAGCGGCGCCGGGTCTGAGGAACGGGGAGGAGTACTAAGAAATGGCTCGTTACACCGGCCCCGCGACGCGTATTTCGCGTCGCCTCAAGGTTGACCTCATCGGCGGCGACCAGGCGTTCGAACGTCGCCCCTACCCGCCGGGCCAGCACGGCCGCGGGCGCATCAAGGAGTCCGAGTACCTCCTGCAGTCGCAGGAGAAGCAGAAGGCTCGCTACACCTACGGCGTTCTCGAGCGCCAGTTCGTCCGGTACTACAAGGAAGCCGTGCGGCGTCCTGGCAAGACCGGTGAGAACCTGCTGCAGATCCTCGAGTCCCGGCTGGACAACGTGATCTACCGCGCCGGCATCGCCCGCACCCGCCGTCAGGCGCGGCAGCTGGTGAGCCACGGCCACTTCCTGGTCAACGGCGTCAAGGTCAACGTGCCGTCCTACCAGGTCACCAAGTGGGACATCATCGACGTCAAGCCGAAGTCGGCGGGCACGCTCCCGTTCGTCGCGGCGAAGGAAGCCTTCGGCGAGCGCCCGGTTCCGGCGTGGCTGCAGGTCGTCCCGTCGAACCTCCGCGTGCTGGTCCACCAGCTGCCGGAGCGCGCGCAGATCGACGTTCCGGTTCAGGAACAGCTGATCGTCGAGCTTTACTCGAAGTAACCGGTCTCTGCGACTGGTTACGGGGCGGCGGCGCCCACAGTGCGCCGCCGTCACGCCATCCCTTCGACGTCATATGGCGGGCGTCGTCTGGAAAGGAAACTAAGAAATGCTGATTTCCCAGCGGCCGGCTCTCGGCGAAGAGACGGTCAACGAGACCCGCTCCCGGTTCACCATCGAACCGCTGGAGCCCGGCTTCGGCTACACGCTCGGCAACTCGCTGCGGCGCACGCTGCTGTCGTCCATCCCGGGCGCGGCCGTGACGAGCATCCGCATCGACGGCGTGCTGCACGAATTCACCACCGTTCCCGGGGTGAAGGAAGACGTCACCGACATCATCCTGAACCTGAAGGAACTGGTCGTGTCCTCGGAAGAGGACGAGCCGGTCACCATGTACCTGCGCAAGCAGGGCCCCGGTGAGGTCACGGCTGCCGACATCGTGCCGCCCGCGGGCGTCACCGTGCACAACCCGGATCTGCACATCGCGTCGCTGAACGGCAAGGGCAAGCTCGAGATCGAGCTCGTCGTCGAGCGCGGCCGCGGTTACGTTCCGGCCCTGCAGAACAAGCAGGCGGGCGCGGAGATCGGCCGGATCCCGGTCGACTCGATCTACTCGCCGGTGCTGAAGGTGACCTACAAGGTCGAGGCCACCCGTGTCGAGCAGCGCACCGACTTCGACAAGCTGATCCTGGACGTCGAGACCAAGCCGTCGATCACCGCGCGCGACGCGGTGGCCTCGGCTGGCAAGACGCTGGTGGAGCTGTTCGGTCTCGCTCGCGAGCTGAACGTCGACGCCGAGGGCATCGAGATCGGCCCGTCGCCGCAGGAGGCGGACACCATCGCCGCCTACGCGATGCCGATCGAGGACCTGGACCTCACCGTCCGGTCGTACAACTGCCTGAAGCGCGAAGGCATCCACACCGTTGGCGAGCTGGTCTCGCGCAGCGAGGCGGACCTTCTCGACATCCGCAACTTCGGCGCCAAGTCGATCGACGAGGTCAAGCTGAAGCTCGTCGGCCTCGGCCTCGCGCTGAAGGACAGCCCGCCCGGGTTCGACCCGTCCGCGGCTGCCACCAGCTACGACGGCGAGGGCTGGTCGGAAGGTGTCGCCGGCATCGGCGGCGGGATTTCGGACGACGGCCACGACGATGGCCAGGACTACGCAGAGACCGAGCAGCTCTGAGGCCTCGTGCCCGGACGCTGTGAGCTGAACTAGGAGAAAGTCATGCCCACCCCTACCAAGGGAGCCCGGCTCGGCGGGTCTGCCGCGCACGAGCGGCTGATCCTGGCCAACCTGGCCACTCAGCTGTTCGAGCACGGCAAGATCACGACGACCGAGGCCAAGGCCAAGCGGGTCCGCCCGCTGGCCGAGAAGCTGATCACCAAGGCGAAGCGGGGCGACCTGCACAACCGTCGCCTGGTGCAGAAGGTCGTCCGGGACAAGGACGTCGTGCACAAGCTGTTCGCCGAGATCGGCCCGCACTTCGCTGAGCGCGCCGGCGGCTACACCCGCATCACCAAGACGATGCCGCGCAAGGGCGACAACGCCGCCATGGCCGTCATCGAACTGGTCGCGGAGAAGACCGTGACGTCCGAGGCCGAGCGGGCCCGCAAGACCAAGTTCGCCAAGGACGAGGTCGCCGCCGCTCCGGTCGCCGAGGAAGCCGCTGAGGCTCCCGCCGCGACCGAAGAGGCCCCGGCTGCCGAAGAGGCTCCGGCCGCTGACGAGGCCGCTGCCTCCGACGACGCCGACGCCAAGAAGGACTGAGTCCTGCCGGCACTGTCTACACCGGACGAGCCCGCCGCTCCCCACGGGGAGGGCGGGCTCGTTCGTCTGCGCTTGGACGTGAGCTACGACGGCACGGACTTCTCCGGCTGGGTGCGCCAGCCCGGCCGCCGCACCGTGCAGGCCGAACTGGAGCAGGCGCTGCAGCGTCAGCCGCCGGGGGAGTCGGTGCCGAAGTCCGTGGTCGTCGCGGGCCGCACGGACGCCGGGGTGCACGCGACGGGCCAGGTCGTGCACGTCGACGTCGTCCCGTTCGCGCCTGGTGCGCCGGGCCGGATTCCCGTGGACGACCAGGGAATCCCGGACCTGACGCGCATGCGCGGCCGCTGGAACAAACTTCTGCCCGCCGATGCGCGGGTTCTGCAGGCGCGCGTGGCCCCGTCGGGTTTCGATGCCCGGTTCTCCGCGATCCGCCGGCACTACCGTTATCGCGTCTCAGATGCCCCGTGGGGCGTCGATCCGTTGCGCCGCAACGACACCCTGGCTTGGGGCCGTCCACTGTCGACAGAGCGGATGAACGCCGCCGCTCGGGAACTCCTTGGCCTGCAAGACTTCGCGGCGTACTGCAAACAGCGCGAGGGCGGTACGACGATCCGTGAGCTGCAGCGTCTGGAGTGGACGCGGATTGACGAGCATCTGCTGGAAGTCCAGGTAAGCGCGGACGCGTTCTGTCATTCGATGGTCCGCAGCCTGGTCGGTGTCTTGCTGCTCGTGGGGGACGGCCGACGCGGAACCGATTGGCCCGGCGAGGTTTTGGCGAGCGGAACGCGGGACAGCGCGGTCGCCCCGGCACACGGGCTGACGCTGACGGCGGTGGATTACCCGCCGGACGAGCTGCTGGCGGCGAGGGCGGAACAGACCCGGAACGTGCGGTCGTCGACCGAGCTTTAGGCCAGGGACGGCCGAAAAGAGCAGGCCACCGATGATACCACTCTGGTATCATCGGCGTCATGGCGATGACTCTGCGGTTGAACGACGAGGTGGAGCGTGCGCTCGCGCTGCTGTCTGAGGCGGACGGGGTGAGCAAGCACGAAGCGGTGGTGCGGGCGATCACAGACGCCGCGGCGCGCCGGGTCCGGGACGACCGGGTGCACGAGCTTTCCCTCGAAGGCCGCTCCCGCTACGCCGCCCTGCTCGATCGCCTGGCGCAGTGAAAATCGAGTACCTGACGCTGGACGACCTGCTACTGCTGTCGGCTGACCTCCGCGTGCCCGGGGTGCACGACCTGGGCCTGCTCGACGCGGCGGCGCACCGGCCGCAGTCCTCGCTGATGGGGCAGGACGCTTATCCGGACCTGCACGAGAAAGCCGCGGTGCTGCTGGAATCCATCGTCCGGAATCACCCGCTGATCGACGGGAACAAACGGCTCGGCTGGATGTCGATGTACGTGTTCTACGGGCTCAACGGCTTCGACCTGGACGCGCCGGAGGACGAGGCGTACGACCTGGTGATCGCGACCGCGACCGGGACGTTGCCGTATCAGTCGGTGGCCGAGCGGCTGGCGGAATGGGCTCGCGCCCTGGACACCGCCGATCGCTGAAAACGACGAAGGCCTCCTTGCCGGAATCCCGCAAGGAGGCCTTCACCATTTCTCACCACTTAGTCGCCTCGGCGAACCGGTCCGAGCAGCTGCTGTTCCTTCTGCGTCGTGACCAGCCGCAGCGGGCGCCACAGGTTCGTGCCCAGCGCTACGACCTGGTCGTCCTTCAGCGTGGTCAGCTGGCGCATCATCTGCGGCGGCAGCCGCCAGATCCGGGCCGCCAGCTCAGCCTGACCGGCGGGGAGCCGCTGCATCAGGACGAGGTCCGCGGCGTTCGCCGTCGTGCCCGCCTGCGGGTGCAGGTACGGCAGCACGTACACCGTGGTCTGCCAGGGCGACCGGGGCGGGAACAGGTCCTGCGGGGTCGGTCCGCCGTCGGTCACGACGAGCAGCGGGGCGTCCTCGGACGGGCGCGGCAGTTCGACCGGCGACAACCGGCGGATCTGCACCAGCGGCGAAGGGCGTCCGTCGCGGCTTCCGGCGGCCTGTTGCAGCACCTGCCACGCCGCGGGGCGTCCGGTGGCCACGACCACCCACGCACCCGTCGCCATGGCGCGCATCGCTACCTGGCGGGCCAGGTAAAGCCCGCCGACGAGCACGATCCGGGTCGGCTGCGAGCGCAGTGCGGAGACGGTCAGCGGTTCGCCCTTGAGGCCGGAGCCGAGGACGACGCCGCCGCGGTCGCCGGACGGGCTGATCGCGTCGAGCATGGCCGGGTCGACCGTGAACTCCGGGGCGATGCCGGGATTCTGCCCAGCGTCGCGGACACGGGTACTCATGCTGTGCCTCCGATCGGCAGCGTCGCGGAGAACGCCGAGATCTGCATGCCCTTCATCGGGGTCAGGTCGACGTCCAGCCGCTCCGCGATGCTCTGCAGCCGCTGGTCGGCGGCGTCCAGCTCGCGCGGGTTGCGGGCGCTCAGCCGCACCACGCCGCGCAGGCCGATGCGGCCCTCGTCCGCCGACGGCGAGATCGCCATGGCGACCGTCGCGGACAGTGCGCGCACGCTGGTCAGCCCGTTGAGGCTGCCGCTGATCTTGCCCTTGGGCCAGCCGGTGATCGCGTAGCTGGAGTGGCCGATGCCGGCCGCGGTGACGCCGGTCCAGCTTTCCTGCAGGCTGACCTTCTCGTTCGAACCGGCGACCGCGGTGAGCTCAGCCGCCGAGATGCTGGCGCGCAGCAGCTCGTCCGGGTCCAGCGGCCGGGTCGGCACGCCCTGGGACTCCAGTGCGTTGCGCACCCGCGACAGCGCACCGATCATCGCGCGGTGCGCGCCGACGACGCCGCCGCCGCGTTCCCGGATCGCCTCCGGGCAGCGCCGCGGGTCGAGCCGGACCGCGATCCACGTGGTCCGCCGGGCGGCCGCGGGCAGCGGGCCGAGCACCTCGAGATACGAGCTGAGCGCCGGGGCGTCCGCGGGCATCGCGGCCGAACCCGGGTAGCTGTGCCAGATCATCTGGATGGAGTCCAGCAGCACGCCGCGGTCTTCCAGGCACGGCGCGAGCGCGGACAGCGGAAGGCTGGGCGCGCCGCCTGCCTGGGAGATCATCGCCGGCATCGGCTCGACGAGCAGGACCGCGGTCCACGTCCCGTCGTTCCAGGCGATGCCGACCTCCTGCCGTTCGTGGTCGACGGCGTGCGCCACCACGAGGTCCGGCACGGCCAGCCGCAGCAGGCTGACCCGCGCGTCCTCCGGGCCGGTGACCGCGCTTTCCTCGGCGAGTTCCTCGATGCTGGTCGGCGGCGGAGGGGTCGCCACGCGGCCGTGCGAGCGGAACCGGTACCGCAGCGTCAGCGCGAGCCACTGGGTGAACCAGCGCCCGCCGACGCGCAGGAAGGCGAGGATCAGGCCGAGCGCCGCGACGCCGATCGCGACGTACTTGAGCTGCATGTTGATCGCCAGCAGCACGAGTCCGATCGCGACGCCGACTTCCAGCACGACCAGGTTGACCACCGGCAGCGGGCCGAGCGAGATGCCGCCGGAGCGCCGCCGCGAGGGCGGGGCCATCCGGAGCGCGGTCGCGGTGCCGCTGCCCGTCGGTGCGGGTTCGCTGTTTTCCGGGCCGCCGCCGCTGGGACCGCCGGGCCCGCCTGGGCCGCCAGGTCCACCGGGGCCGCCGCCGCCGGGACCACCCGGACCGCCGGGGCCACCGCCGCCAGGTCCGCCCGGGCCTCCGGGGCCGCCAGGTCCGCCGGGACCTCCGGGACCGCCAGGGCGCGGGCCGTTAGGACCGCCGCCGCCAGGACGTCCCGTCCGAGGGCCAGTGGGACCGCCAGGCCCGCCGGGACCACCCGGACCGCCAGGCCCACCAGGACCTCCGGGTCCGCCGGGCTTGGGCCCGCCCGGACCAGGAGCGCCGGGAACCCCGGGCTTGGGAACGCCGGGCCCGGGAGTGACCGGTCCGCCGGGGCGTCCGGGACCACCAGGTCCGCCGGGACCGCCCGGGACGCCGGGAGGGGGAGTGCGCGGGGGCATTCCGGGTCCGCCGGGAGCAGCGCCGGGTCCGCCGGTTCTTCCGGGCCGCTGCGGCGGACCCGGGGGACGTCCCCCGGGAGGCGGTGGCGGTCCCTGCGGACCAGGCGGACGTGGAGGCGTGCTGACGGACATCCGCGCGTTCTCTTCCCCTCGTGAGTGCTGCGTACCCGGAAAGCCGGTCCCGGGATGCCTGACCCTAACCGGAGTTGGTAGAAACCCCACACCAGACGGTCCCCGTACGGCTATCCTGCGGAACCGTACCGCGACGGGGAGGACTGTAGGTCGAGAATGCCATCAACACCCACGACTAAGTCTCAGGTTCAGGCATACAAGTTCGTCCTGCGCCGGATGCAGTCCGCGCTGGTCCGCCGTGACGCGGTGATGTTGCACGACCCGATGCGCTCCCACGGGCGCGCGACCGCGGTCGGCGTGATCCTCGGCGTGCTGGGCGCCGTCGTCTTCGTGCTGTGGGGCCTGTTGAGCCCCGCGCCGTCGGTGCCCGCGTCGGACAACATCGTGATCGGCGAGCAGTCCGGCACCGTGTATGTCGTCACGGGGAATCCGGCGCGGCTGATCCCGACGTTCAACCTCGCGTCGGCGCGGCTGATCCTCATGGCGCAGAAGCAGCAGGGCGCACCGGGGCAGCAGGGCGGCGGCCAAGGCGGCCAGCAGGCGGCGGAGGTGAAGAACCCGACCGTCGTCTCGGATGAACAGTTGAAGAACATGCCGCGCGAGAAGCTCACCGGCATCCCGGACGGCCCGCAGCTGCTCCCGTCGATGGACCAGCGGACCACCCCCAACTGGGCGGTGTGCGACGAGGTCGTGCTCGACCAGTCGCTGCCGCAGCCGGACTCGGTCAACAAGACCAACACCGACGTGATCGCCGGCATCGACAAGCTCGGCACTGAGCTGCAGGAGAACCAGGCGCTGCTCGGCGACACGGGCAACGGCAAGACCTACCTCATCTACCGGCTGGCCGCGACGCAGAGCCACCCGAACGCGAACACCGTGCGCGCCGAGGTGCCGTCCGGCAGCGCCGACCCGGTGCGGGCCGCGCTGCATCTGCCGACGAAGGCACGCAAGGTGTCGCAGGCTCTCCTCAACGCGATCCCCGAGGTCACCAAGCTGGTCCCGCCGCTGGTGGCGGGCGAGGGCACGGCCCCGTCGAGCAACTTCGACGGGCTGACCGTCGGCAGCGTCTTCTCGACCCAGCCCTCCGGCGGCGCGCTGGAGTTCTGGCTCATCGCCAAGAGCGGCATCCAGAAGGTGTCGCCCGCCGTCGCGGACATCGTGCGCACGGCCAAGAGCGGCGGTTCGGCCATCACGCCGACCCTGACCCTCGACAAGATCAACAACGTCAAGGTGCTGCAGAACGGCGACCCGGACTACGTGGACGTCGACACCTACCCGAAGGTCGTCCCGACCGTCCTCGACGCCGTGCCGAACCCGGTGGCGTGCCTCGGCTGGTCGCTCAACGCCGGGGGCACCCAGGCGCACACCTCGGTCTACATCAACAAGCAGGTCCCGGTCGAGAAGAACGCCGACGGCAGCTCGAAGATCATCAGCGTCAGCAACACCGGCCCCAACGGCGTGCCGATCACCGGCTTCTACATGCCGACCGGCTACGGCGCGGTGGTGCAGTCGGCCACCGAATCGGAGAAGACCTTCGGCAAGGGCCCGATCCAGCTGATCTCCGACCGCGGCATCCGCTACGGCGTTCCGGACGCGGCGACCGCGGACGGGCTGGGGCTGAACAACCGGCTGCCCGCGCCGGAGTCGATCATCGGGCTCCTGCCGACCGGTGCGTCGCTGAACGTGCAGAACGTGATGAAGCAGTTCGACTCGGTGCCGATCGACCCGAACGCGGGCTCGTACAAGCAGCAGGCGGCCGGACAGCAGCAACCTGCCGGGAACTGACGGCGGGTTCCGTCCGTCACACTCGGACATAGCCGGGTGAGCGGAGGGTTGAACGTGGCAGCGCCGGGAAGCAGTCCGGGAACGAGCGCCGTGCGGATCGACGGCGCGGTCGTCGGCGGCTACGCGGCGAAAGTCGCGCGGGCGGCCGACGAACTGGAGGCCGCCGCGGGCGAGGTGGGCACGAGAGCGACCACCGCCGAGGCGTACGGCGAGGTGGCCGGGCAGCTGGGCGTGCCGGAGTCGTACGCACAGGCCTCGCAGGCGTTGCGCGGCCAGCTCACCGCCGGGGTGGCCGCGCTGCGGTCGGTCACCGCGGCGCTGGAGCAGCTCACCACCGGCCACGCCGAGCGGGACGCCGACGCGGCCGAGCGGATCGAGCGCGCCGGGAGGATCTCGTGACGGAGCCGTCTCTGGCGTACGTGACCGAGCTCGCCCGCGAGCTGGGCGTGACGGATCCGGTCGCCGCGTACTACCGGCCGCTCACCGGTCGCTGGGAGGAACTGGACGCGGAGGCCGAGAGCCTGCGCGCCGCGGCCCGCACGGCGGCAAGGGTGTCCACGGACCTCGCGGACGATCTCGGCCGGATCGACGCGTCGTGGTCCGGTCCCGACGCGGACGCGTTTGTCGCCTACCTGGGTGAAATCCGCGCCGCGAGCGAGGGGGCGGAGGACGCGCTCGACGCGCTCGCGGACTCGATCGACCAGCTCACCGAATCGCTGCGCAAGATCACCGGCGCGGCGGAGGAGGTGCTGGTCGACGCGGCGGATCTGCTGTCCGAATCGGCGATGCTGCCCAAGGGCGGCGCTTCCCGGGCGCGGTCGCAGATGCGGGAGACCGAGCAGTCGCTGAAGTCCTTGCACGAGGCCGCGGAGGACGTCCTGCGCGAGTTCGGCCGGTTGTGCGCCGGAGTGGACGCGCCTGCCGGGAGCCCGTCGAGCATCGAACTGCGGCACCACTATCCGGCGCAGCAGTTCCGGCTGCACGACGCCGACGCGCCCGCGGGAACCGCTCCGGCTGCCGCCGGAGAGTCCACAGTGGCCTCTTCAGCGTCATCTTCGGACGATTCGGTGAGCCCGTCCGCCGCGGAGAATCCCCACCAGGGCAAGGAAACCGCCGCCGACCCGCGGCTGGAGCAGGGCCAAGCGGGCCTCCCGCCGGTCGAGCCGGTCGCCCCGGCCCCGCAGCCCGCGTCGGCGAACCAGGGCTCGGGCATGTCGATGATGCCGATGATGGGTTTCGCCGGAATGGGTGGCGGTGGCGGTGGCGGCGGCAGTTCGCAGCACAAGCCGCGGCAGCGCACGGCGGCGAAGACGTCGGAGATTTTCGGCGAGCCCGCGCAGGTGACTCCGCCGGTGATCGGCCAGGACCCGCCCGCGCGGCGGCCGGAGAAGGACGGCAAGCCGCCGAAACCCGGAAAGTGACCAGGAAGGCCGCCGTCGCGACATCCGCGGCGAGCGGCCTTTTCCATGCCCGGAACCGAGTCGCTTCTGGCCGCAAAAGCAAAAAGGGCCGCTCCCCGCGGCGATCGCGGAGAAGCGGCCCCTTTCTGATGCCTACTTTGTCGGCGGCGACGACCTGGAGCGGTTCCGCCGGATCGTGTGCACCACGAACAGCGTGATCAGCAGCGCCGCCACCCCGCCGCCAGTGCCGGCGAGCGCGACGATCATCGGGGTCGAGCTGATCCCGTCGGCGGGCGGCAGCTTGGCCTCCTGCACCACCGGCTTCGGCAGCGCGAGGTTGCCGGTGTCGCCCGGCAGGTTCGCGGTGAGCGCGGCCACCGGGTCGATCACGCCGTAGCCGACGAAGTTGTCGCGTCCGCCAGGAGCGGCCGGGTGCTGCGCGGTCGCCTTGAGCCGCTTCACCACGTCGCGCGCCTTCATGTCCGGGAACATCGAGCGGACCAGCGCGGCGACGCCCGCCACGTACGGGGCGGCGAAGCTGGTGCCCTGGATCGGCGACGGGTTGCCGTTCGCGATGGTGAGGTTCGCGAGTCCGGTCGAATGCTCCGCCGGGTCGAGCGACACGATCTTGGTGCCCGGCGCGGCGACGCCGACCCACGGGCCGTGCACGCTGAACGGCGCGACGCCGCCGTCTTCCTGGATGGCCCCGACGGACAGCACGTCGTCGGCGAACCACGGCGGGGTGACGATCGACTTCGGCTTGTTCGGGTCGGCCTGGTCGTTCTGCGGGCAGTTTTCCGAGACGTTGCCCGCGGCCGCGATGACCACGATGTTGCTGTCGGCCGCGTAACGCACCGCGGCCTGGACCTGGCGCTCGCCGGTCTGGATGTCGCCCGGCGCGGTGCCGGCGCGGCAGTGGTCGACCGACATGTTGATCACGCCGGCGCTGTGGGTGTCGGCGATGCTGCGGATGATCTGCGCGAGCGTGTTCAGCGTGCCCGCGGTGCCTTGCTTCGCCAGATCCCGGTTGTCGCCCTTGTTGTCCTGCTGGGGCGCGGTGCCGGTGCCGCTGCCGGTGCCGCCGCCCGAGGACGGGGGCAGCTGGCTGTTGCTGCTGCCCGCCGGGGGCTGCTGGCTCTCGCCGCCCGAGGGGGGTGCGCCGGTCCCGCCGGACGGGGGAGCCGAGGGCTGCTGCGGGCTGTCGTCCTTGGCGTAGTTCTCGCTCAGCTGCCGGTAGGACACGATGTGCGCGTCCGGGGCCACGCCGATGAAGCCGACCTGCGGATCCTGCGGATTGCCCGCGATGATCCCGGCGACCTCGGTGCCGTGGCCGTCACAGTCCTGCAGCCCGGGCTGCGCTCCGTTGTCCGGAGTGGCGACGTAGTCCCCGCCGCTCTCCACGCGGCCCTGGAACCACGGATGCGGCGTGACGCCGGTGTCGATCACCGCGACCTTCTGGTTGCCGCCGACCGATCCGGTCGCCGCACGGACGATCTGCTGCGCCCGGTCCAGTTGCAGGTAGTCCTGGCCCCACGGGCGGAAGTTGATCTTGACGTCCTGCCCGAGACTGCGCTGGACGCATTCGTTTTTCTTCTTGTACGTGGTGTCCGGGTGGCCGGTGGCCGCGGGCGGCGCGTCGCCCGGGCCCAGCGGCGGCGGAGTGGCCCAGGTGCCCGCGGGCGCGTCCGCCGTCTGCGCCGACGCCGGAGCGGCGGCGAACGGCGACATCAGCCCGAGGCCGGCGGCGAACAACGCCACCCCGGTCCGGCCGGGCAGGCCGAGCCTGCGGGGGAAGGAACGTCGGGAGCCCATCGCGCGGCTCACTTGAGGTTGAGGTGGCGCAGCGTCGAGTAGAGGTCCATCACGCCGAGGGCGAGCGGCAGCACCACGGCGATGCAGATCGCCTCGATGATTTCCACGGTGCGCCGCAGCGGCGGCGAGAAGCGCTGGTCCGGGAAGATCACGCCGACCACGAGAGCGGCCGCGGCGATCAGGATCAGCGCGCCGAAGATGTACAGCAGCCGCTGCTCCGCGGTGGCGGAGAAGAACAGCCAGCCGAGCAGGATGCCCGCCGCGGCGACCATGCCGGTGGTGAGCAGCGCGATGGCCTGCGCGCCGTTGGCGTAGGCGCGGGCGCGCAGCAGCAGGACCAGCGTCGCGATGATGCCGAGGATGATGCCGAAGGCGTTCGGCGCGGTGGCCGCGAGGACCGCCGCGACGGCCGTGGTGGCGCCGCAGCCGATCATCAGGCCGGTCATGTAGTCGTGCGCGACCGCGGTGCGCTGCTCGATCGCCTTGTAGTCCGGGAAGCCGGAGTCTTCCTTGAGCTCCTCGGCGGTGCTCGGCACGTACGGCAGCGGCAGCTTGGCGAGCCAGATGGTGGCGCGCGGCAGGAACGAGATGCAGCCCAGCGCGACGGCGACCGTGCCCGCCGCGACCGCCGCGGTGTCGGCGCTGGTCACGAGGGTCGCGACGAGGAAGGCGAGCGCGCCGAACACGCCCGCGGTGGCGGTGGCGATGAAGACCCGGATGCCCGCGCCGACGACGAGGATGCAGACCGCCGAGACGATCAGCACCAGCACCGCGCCGAGCAGCAGGTTCGCCCGGACCGACAGGCCGGGCACGATGTAGAACCCGCTCACGAAAGCCAGCGGGAGGCCGCCCGCGGAGGCGATCAGCACGCCGGTGGCCTCGGCCTGGTAGGCCTTGGTGAGCGTGGCGCCGATCGCGACGCAGGCGATCGCGCCGAGTCCGCCCGCGATCGCCGGGCCGAGCGCGGAACCGCCGTAGAGGGAACCGCTGAAGAACAGGGCCAGCGCGGAGAAGAACAGGGCGAGCCCGCCCGCGGTGTGGCCGAACCGGCGCGCGGTTTCCTTCGTCCACGGACGGAAGGTGTCCGGGTCGGCCTCCGCGATGGCGTCGACCACGTCGTCGTACATCGGCGGCGGCGGGTTCTCGTTGCGCTTGCGCAGCTGCAGCAGCTCGCCGTCGACCACGCCGAGGGACGCGAGCGTCCGGCTCGGGTCGAGCGGGGCGTCGCCGAGCTTGGCCAGCGCCCAGCCGCCGTGCCGGGCCCCGCCGTCCGGAGTGACCTCCTTGGCCATCTCCAGAAGCATGGGCAGCAGGTCGGCCACCGCCACGTCGGCCGGAAGCGCGACGTCGATGCGTGTCGTCGGTGCGACCACCGTGACCCTGCTGAATACCGTCGTGCCCGTTGCCACTAGATCCCCCGCTCTGAAGAGTCAGCTCCCGGGGGAACTTATACCGAACCTGGTGACAGGTTTCAGCGCGTCTCCGCAAATCATCGGCGAAAGTACCCGTCCAGGCCTGGTTGGGCCATACCGACCAGCGGGTTCGTCCGCCTGGTCCGATAACTGTCGGTGGCGGTCCTTACACTCGGGCGCACTGGGAGGACGGGTCCCGCCGGGGCCCGAGGAGGGGGTGTGAGATGCCGATCCTGGAGTTGGCCGGATTTCCGGGGCGACGTTCGATAGGTTGTCCCGCGCACCCGGGTGCAGGCGTCGAGCAGGAATAGAGGGGTCCTTCGAGATGAGCACGCTGCAGTTCAAGAAGTCGCCGCGGCTGGCCGCGCCGCGCCCGCCCGGCGGCGAGGTGCATCTCGAGCCGCCGCCCGAGGTGCCCCGGACGATCCCGGGAAGCATCGTCGCCAAGGCGATTCCGGGCGTGATGATCTTCGCGTCGCTCGGGATGATGGTTTTCATGTTCACGGCGGGCGGCGCGAAAAACCCGACCACGATCATGATGAGCGGCATGATGCTGATGGGCACCGTCGGCATGCTCGCGGGCGGCGGCGGCAAGGGCGGCGGCCAGAAGAAAGCCGAGATGGACGAGGACCGCAAGGACTACCTGCGGTATCTCGGCCAGATGCGCGACCGCGCCCGCGAGGCGATGGTCGACCAGCGCGCCGCGCTCGAATGGGTGCACCCGGACCCGCAGTCGCTGTGGTCGCTCGCGGCCAGCCGCCGGATGTGGGAGCGCAGGCAGAACGACCAGGACTTCCTGCACCTGCGCGTCGGCCGGAGCTCGCACCGCCTCGCCACCCGGCTGGTCCCGCCCCAGACCGGCCCGGTGGACGAACTGGAGCCGATCGCCACCCTCGCGCTGCGCCGGTTCGTGCGCGCGCACTCGATCGTGCCGGACCTGCCCACCCAGATCACCCTCCGCGGGTTCGCGGCGGTCAGCATGCAGGGCGAGCGGCACCGCACCCGCGCGCTGACCCGCGCGATGCTGGCCCAGCTGGTCGCTTTCCACAGCCCGGACGACGTCATGATCGCGGTCGCCACCGCGGGCCGGGCGAAGGAAGAGTGGGAGTGGGCGAAGTGGCTCCCGCACGCCCAGCACCCCACGCTGTCCGACGGCATCGGCCAGCTGCGCATGATGGCGGGCTCGCTCAAGCAGATCGAAGACTGGCTGGACGAGGAGCTGCGCGACCGGCAGCGGTTCTCCCGCAACGCGACGCCCGCGCCGGACCAGCCGCACGTCGTGATCATCATCGACGACGCCGAGGTCACCCGCGAGGAGCAGATCATCCTCGAGGAGGGCCTGGTCGGCGTCACCCTGGTCGACCTTTCCGACTCGATCGGCAACCTCGCCGCGCGGCGCGGCCTGCGGCTCGTGGTCGAGGAGGAGCGGCTCGGCGCGCGCAGCGCGGGCGGGGTCGAGTGGTTCGGCCGCCCGGACAGCCTCAGCGTGGTCGAGGTCGAGGCGCTGGCCCGGCTCATCGCGCCGTACCGCGTCGGCGGGGGCGGCGGAGCGGACGTCAGCGAGGAAGAGCCGCTGCTGTCCAACCCGTCGCTGCTGGAACTGCTCGGCATTCCGGGCGACCCGATGACGTTCGACGTCCAGCAGGCGTGGCGGCCCCGGCCGATCCGCGACCGCTACCGCGTCCCGTTCGGCGTCGGCGAGTACGGCCAGCCGGTGGAACTGGACATCAAGGAAGCCGCGGCCGAGGGCATGGGCCCGCACGGCCTGTGCATCGGAGCGACCGGTTCCGGTAAATCGGAGTTCCTCCGCACGCTGGTGCTGGGCATGCTGGCCACGCACTCGTCGAGCACGCTGAACTTCGTCCTCGTTGACTTCAAGGGTGGCGCGACGTTCCTGGGCCTGGACAAGGCCCCGCACGTGTCCGCGGTCATCACCAACCTCGCGGACGAGGTCACGCTGGTCGACCGCATGAAGGACGCGCTGGCGGGCGAGATGAACCGCCGCCAGGAAGCGCTGAAGAACGGCGGCAACTTCAAGAACGTCTGGGAGTACGAGAAGGCCCGGGAGAACGGCGCCGACCTCGACCCGCTGCCCGCGCTGTTCATCGTCTGTGACGAGTTCTCCGAACTGCTGGCGGCGAAGCCGGACTTCATCGACCTGTTCGTCGCCATCGGCCGGCTGGGCCGGTCGCTGCAGATGCACATGCTTCTCGCGTCGCAGCGGCTGGAAGAGGGCAAGCTGCGCGGTCTCGACTCGCACCTGTCCTACCGGATCGGCCTGAAGACGTTCTCCGCGGCGGAATCCCGCGCGGCGATCGGCGTGCCGGACGCGTTCGAGCTGCCGTCGGTCCCCGGTGGCGGTTACCTGAAGTACGACACCTCGACCCTGGTGCGGTTCAAGGCTTCCTACGTCTCGGGTCCGTACCGGCCCGCGGGCATCAAGGCAGCCGGCCCGGCCGCCACGGTGGTGCGCGCGGACAAGCGGCCGCAGCTGTTCGTGCCGGACTTCGTGGAACTGCCGAAGGAACCCGAGCCGGAACCGGTCGTCGAGGAAGAGGCTCCGAAACAGCAGGAGTCCGAAGAGGCCGTCGAGCCCAGCGAACTGGACGTCATCGTCAGCCGCCTGGTCGGACAGGGCCCGCCGGCGCACGAGGTGTGGCTGCCGCCGTTGAACGAGCCGAACTCGCTCGACACGATGCTGCCGAACCTCAACCCCACCGACGACCGCGGTCTTTCCCCGGTCGGGTTCTTCGGCAACGGCAGGCTGCAGGTGCCGATGGGCATCGTCGACCGGCCGTACGAGCAGCGGCGCGACCTGCTGTGGGCGGACTTCTCCGGTGCGCAGGGCCACGGCGTCATCGCGGGCGGCCCGCAGTCGGGCAAGTCGACCATGCTCCGGACGCTGATCATGTCGATGGCGCTCACCCACACCCCCGAGGAAGCGCAGTTCTACTGCCTCGACCTCGGTGGCGGTACCCTCGCCGGCCTCGCGGACCTTCCGCACGTCGGCGGGGTCGCGGTGGCCCGGCGCGAGCCGGACAAGGCGCGCCGGATCGTGGCCGAGCTGACCACGCTGCTGACCGAGCGCGAAGGCCGGTTCGGCGCGCTGGGCGTCGACTCGATGACGGAGTTCCGCAACCGGAAGCGCCGCGGCGAGATCACGCCGGAGCAGGACGCGTTCGGCGACGCGTTCCTGATCGTGGACAACTGGCGGGCGCTGCGCGACGACTTCGAGGAGCTCGAGACGTCGATCACCCGGCTGGCCACGCAGGGTCTCGCCTACGGCGTCCACGTGATCATCTCGGCGAACCGGTGGGCCGACCTCCGGCCCGCGATCAAGGACATGCTCGGCACCCGGTTCGAGCTGCGCCTCGGTGACCCGACGGAGTCCGAAATGGACCGCCGGATCGCGGTCAACGTCCCGGCCGGGCGGCCGGGACGCGGGCTCACCCGCGACAAGCTGCACCTGCTCACCGGCCTGCCGCGGATCGACGGGTCGAGCGATCCGGAGACGGTCGCGGCGGGCGTCGCGGACGCGGTCGCGAAGATCCGCGGCGCGTGGCGCGGCCGGGTGGCTCCGCAGGTGCGCCTGCTGCCGGAGATGATCACCTACGAAGAGGTCCTGCGGATCGACCAGAAGCGGGACACGAAGCTCGTCCCGATCGGCGTCAACGAGGAAGACCTGCAGCCGATCTACCTGGACTTCGACGCGGACCCGCACTTCTTCGCGTTCGCCGACGGCGAGTCCGGCAAGACGAACCTGCTGCGGCAGATCGCGCGCGGCATCACCGAGCGCTACACGCCGCAGGAGGCCGTGATCCTGCTGGTCGACTACCGGCGCACGATGCTCGGATTCCTCGAGGGCGATTCGCTGCTCGGCTACGCCGTTTCGTCGGCGCAGCTGGACAGCATGGTCCAGGACGTGCACGGGTCGATGACGCGGCGGCTGCCGGGTCCGGACGTCACCCAGGAGCAGCTGAAGACCCGGTCCTGGTGGACCGGCCCGGAGCTGTTCGTCCTGGTCGACGACTACGACCTGGTGGCGACGCAGTCCACCAACCCGCTCAAGCCGCTGTCGGAGTTCCTCGCCCAGGCGAAGGACGTCGGCCTGCACTTGATCGTGGTCCGGCGCACCGGTGGTGCGTCGCGGGCGGCGTACGACCCGGTCATCGGCAAGCTCAAGGAGCTCGCGGCCACCGGCATGGTGATGAACGGTTCCCGCGACGAGGGCAACCTGATCGGCAACATCCGGCCGAGCGCCATGCCGCCGGGCCGGGGCAACATGCTGAGCCGCAAGAACGGGAAGCAGCTCGTGCAGGTGTCGTGGATCCAGCCCGACTGACCGACCGGGGAGCCGTCGCGGTTGACGGAAGGGGTGCCCGGTGACGGTGCGGGTCGCGGTCGACTTCGGGACCTCGAGCACCTGCGTCGTCGTGTCGGTCAACGGCCGCGAGCCGCAGGTCGTGGTGATCGACGGGCAGCCGCTGATGTCCTCGGCGGTGTACGCGGCGTCCGACGGGACCCTGTTCGTCGGCCAGGAGGCCGAGCGGCAGGCAGCCGTCGACCCGTCGCGGTACGAGCCGAATCCGAAGCGGCGGATCGACGAGGGCGATCTGCTGCTCGGCGATTCGGTGCTGCGGGTCATCGACGTCGTGCACGCGGTGCTGGACCGGGCGGTCGCCGAGGCGCGGCGCGTCGCGGGCGACGTCGAGGTGGACTTGCTGGTGCTCACCCACCCGGCGGACTGGGGCGCGATCCGCACCCGGCTGCTGCGCCAGGCCGCGGGCAGGCTGGCGCGCGAGGTG
Source organism: Amycolatopsis sp. A1MSW2902 (assembly GCF_017312175.1). Classification (NCBI taxonomy): domain Bacteria; kingdom Bacillati; phylum Actinomycetota; class Actinomycetes; order Pseudonocardiales; family Pseudonocardiaceae; genus Amycolatopsis; species Amycolatopsis sp. A1MSW2902. Next base: position 6,580,485 of record NZ_QJPO01000001.1, on the reverse strand, counting down.
GCGCTGGTGCCGGAACCGGTGGCCGCGGCGGTGTACCACGCGGCCACCTTCGCCCCGGAGGCTTCGCTGGGCGGCCGGACGGTCGAGTTCTCCGGTCGTCCTGGCGACGCGCTGGCGGTGCTAGACCTCGGCGGCGGCACAGTCGACGTCAGCGTCGTCCAGCGGTCGCCGGAGGCAGCGCGCGCGGCCCGCGTGCCGGGTGCGCCGCCGCAGCGGGGCGGGTTCCAGGTGCTGGCCACGCGAGGCGATCCGAGTTTCGGCGGGGCCGACATCGACCAGGCGTTGCTGGAGCACGTCGGGTCGCTGGTGTCCGGCACGGATCCGCAGGCGTGGCAGCAGCTGGTCGAAGGCCGCGAGCTGGCTGAGCGCCGGCGGCGCCGGGTGCTGCGCCAGGATGTCCGCGGAGCCAAAGAAACGTTGTCGCGGCACACGTACACCGATGTGCCGTTGCCGCCGCCGTTCGCGGATGCGCACGTGACGCGGGTGGACCTGGAACGGCTGATCGCGGCTCCGCTCGGCCGGGTGGTCGAGCTGACCAGCGCCGCGATCGCGGATTCCGGCCTGCGCCCCAAACAGCTCGCGGCGATCTTCCTCGTCGGCGGTTCGAGCCGGATCCCGATGATTTCCCGGCTCGTGCACGAGCGCACCGGCGTGGTGCCGACGAGTCTGGACCAGCCCGAGACGGTCGTGGCACGCGGCGCGCTCCGGGCGGTGCTGCTGGAACCGGACCGCACCGGCGTGCTGCCCGGTTCGTCGATCCCGGGGCACTCCGAGCACCGCACCGAGATCGTCCGGGGAGACGCGCCGATCCGCCGTGGTCCGCCGCCGGCGCCGAACGCACTGAACGCGCCGCCGCGGAGCGCTCCGGCGCAGCCGTTGCCGCCGCGCGGGTTCTCGCCCGCCGATGCGGCCAGGGGACCGCAAAGCGCGCCGTTCGGCGTCGCGGCACCCGCCGGTCCGAGTCCATTGCAGACTGGACCGGGCAAGAACTCGTTGGGACAGAACAGTTCCGCGAACGGCGGGTTCACCGCTCCCGGCGCGGACGCCGTGGGCGACTCCGGCGGAAAGGCGAAGAAACGCCGTCGGCTGTGGTTGATCACCGCGGCGGTGGCGGTCGTGGCGCTGATCGCGGGCGGAGTCGTCTACTTCGTCAGCAGCGGAGACAGCTCCGATCAAGGCCGTTCGTTCTCCCAGTACGACTTCAGCCTCGTCGCGCCCAACGACTGGATCCAGACCACCGACGAGGTCGCCGACCGGCAGGTCATCCTGCACCCGCAGGACGCCGCCAAGGGCAACGATCTCGTGCTCGCGCAGGAGTTCGTGATGGACTACGACGCGACGGCCGACCGGCAGAAACTCGTCGACGCCTTGCGGTCCGGGGTCAGCGGAAACGCGAACTACACTGCGTTCCAGCCTGATCTGACTTACGGTGGCCGGAACGTGATCGGCTACGTCGAGAGCAAACCGGAACGGATTACCGTCCGCTGGTATGTGCTCGTGCAGGGCCGGATCCGCGTGCACGTCGGCTGCCAGTACCAATCACCCGCGGTGCAGCAGCGCGTCGACGCCGCGTGCGAGCAAGTGGTGCGCACGCTGAAGATCACCAGCTGAAGGAGCATCTGTGGCCTCCGAACCGGAATCCGCGCCGGCGGCCTTCACCCGAGCCGGACAGGACGCCGTCACCTTCTCGCGCCGCGTCGCGGGCACCGCGCTCGCGCGCAGCGAACGGCACCGCAATGAGAACCGGGAATTGCTGAAGGAGTTCGGCAGGCGGCGGCTTTCCGGCGCCGCGGAACCCGCGCCGTCCGCGTTGCGCGGGGCCGCCCGCCGGTTCCGTGCGGCCCGCGGATTGCCGATGCCGGCCGAGCCCGTCGCGCCTGAGCCGGTTCCCCTTCGTCCGGAGATTCCGCCCGAACAGACACGGACGAGTGAAGAGGACGAGGACTTTTCGCAGTCGCGAATCATGAGCCGGGACTCCTGAAAGTTTCCGGGAACCGGCTGTGCGTGTGCTAACCACGCTGGTGGACAAGGTTTTTTCGGGGTCGCCGGCACGCCGTTCACCCGCCCGTTGCCGACCGGTTCCCTGATGGCGCGTTCACGCAAGCAACTACTTGCGAAGAAGTCGCGACAAGTGTGAACCGAACTGGCAATGTCTTCGTCGTAGGTGCAGTGCCGGAAACACCAGCCGGCGCGCACAACCACTGACGAAGGGGGTAGCTCCCATGGCTGCTGGCGGTTTCACTGGGGATCCGAAGGAATTCACCGCGGCGGAAGGGCGCGTCGTCGACGCGACCAGCCGGATGAACAAGAACCTGAGCGACCTGCGCTCCAACATCGAAGCGACCCGCGCGGGCTGGGAAGGCGACGCCCAGCGTGCCTTCGACAACGTCATGCGCCGCTTTGACGACTGCGGTCGCGGCCTGAACGACGCGCTGCACCGCATCGGTGAGCTGCTCCAGGAAGCGGGATCCACCTACGCCAAGAGCGAAGCGGCTCAGCACGAGCACATCAACTCGCTCAACAAGGGCTTCGGCGTTCTCGGCTGATCCAGTTCTTTTCCGTTCCAGATTCGCCTTCATCTTTCATTCTTTCTTCTGACAGGAGTTCGACATGCCTGACGGCCGCATTGTTGTTGATCCGGGTACCATCCACCGCGCCGCTGAGGACTGCACCGCCACCGGCGGCGAGCTGCGCACCCTCTTCGACAACCTGCAGAGCGACCTCGCTCCGCTGACCAACAGCTGGACCGGTGAAGCGAAGGACCAGTACCACCAGGCCCAGAACGAGTGGAACCAGAAGTTCGAGGAGTTCGGTCAGCTTCTCGCGCAGATCGCCGCTGTGCTGCCGCAGATCGCGGACGGCTACACGGCGACGGACCGCTCGGTGCAGAACCTGTTCTGAGCCAAGCTCCGAAACCACGGCGGGCCAGGCACCTTCGGGTGTCGGCCCGCCGTTTTCGTTTTCGGGAAAGGCTTTCGCCGGGGGGGCGATGGAATATTCTGCCCGCCGTCGAGTGCGCTGCCCCGGCTGAAAGCTCCGGTTCCGGTACGACTCTCGCCGCTCAGTGTGGTGCGCCGACGGAATATTCTGGCTTGTCATTGAGCACGCGCACGGTGACCTTCTTCGGCTGTCCGCCGACCTGCACCGTGCAGTCGAAAGTGGTGCCGTTCTCGATCGTTTGTCCCGAGGGGCAGGCGACGTTCTTCACGTCCGGCTCGCCGTAGCTCTCGTTGAGAACTCGGGAAACACCTTCCTGCAACGACTTCTGGTCAAGGGTGTCCCCGCGGAACACTCCGGTCGCCCACGCGATCCCGCCCGCCGCGGCGAGCACCACGACGACCGCTCCGGCGATCAGGAACGGTTTCTTCGACCGCGGTTTTCCCGGCTTGGCAGCGGAAAACGCGCCGAGCCCGCCGTATTCGGACGGCTGGAACCCGCCGCCGTAAGGGTTTCCTCCCGGCGGTTGCTGCGCCGGGGTCGGCTGGCTCTGCGGCTGACCGTAGGGCGGATAACCCTGCTGCGGATACTGCGCCGGTGGGTACTGCCCCTGCGGAAACTGTTGCTGCGCCGGAGGTTGCGCCCACTGCCCTTGCTGGCCCGAACTGTCCACTCCGGACGGATAACCCGGCTGCGGCGGCGCGTTCGTCCCCGGCTGCCACCACTGCGGCTGCCCCTGCGGGTACTGGTCGGGAGGCTGGGTCATCAGTGCTCACCTCGGAGATCGATCGGCGGAAGGGCGCGCATCAGCGACCCTGCAGTTCGCCGAGCCTGCGGTAGAAGTCCTGTTTGGCCGCGTCGTCCGCGAGGACGGTGACCTGCGAGGCGTCCGGCACCGTCGGCAGGTCCGAGGAGGTGGCCTCTCCGGTGAACTTGAACTCGTAGCGCAGTTCGACCTTGTGCCCGTCGCCCTCGAACTTGGCTCCCATGGTGAACGCGGCGAGCGAGCCGTCCGGCTTGAGCGTGATCGTGCTCGGCACGACGGCCTTGCGCAGTTCCGGCCCGACCTGGTTGAGCACCTTGTCCGGGAGCAGTTCGACGCGCCGGTCGAGGAAGATCGGGAACGGCACGTTCACGGTCAGCTGCTCGGTGCCGTCCGCGGAGCTCTTGGCGCCGCGCAGCGCTTTCTTGTCCGCCTTGTACGCGCTGTCGACCGCGTCGCCCATCTTGCACGCGATCTGCACCCCGCCCCACGCGCACGGCTGGACGAGCCCGGCCTCCGGCTTGGGCATCGACACCCACGGCGTCGGCGCGAGCGTTTTGTAGGCCGGGCCGAGGTAGAGGTACTCGACGGCGCCGTCGGCGGGGGTGAACGAGTCGAGGAACTCGTTGGGGTTCTTCTGCGACCGGTTGTGCACGATGCGGCTCTCCGGGCTGCCGGTGCGCGCGGAGGTGACGATGTTGTGCAGGTACTTGTCGTCGAACTTGAAGTACCGGTCCGCGGAGTTGGTCACATTGCGCGGCTCGACGATCGTGTCCGCGAGCTTCGACATGGCCTTCTCGAACTTCGCGCCGACGTACGCGGCGGCCTGGTCGCCGTCGGGCAGCGCGGTGCCGGCGCGGGCCTGCCCGCATGCGGTCGCGAGAGCCAGCACGGCGGCGACGGCTCCCGCTGTCCGTGCGGCTCGGATCGTCCTCGCTCGTGTCTTCAACTGCTGTCCCCAGGTGCTCGTCGTGCTCGCGCGTCCGCGCGTCGGAATCGTCTCATCCTGGTTCGACCCGCGCGGCGGCGTGGTGGTTCCGGGAACCGGTCGGGTACGCTGTGACCGGCCGACGAGGCGCCTTCGCACCCCCGCTGCACAAGAGGCGGGACCACAGGGGTATCTTCATATGTCGTTGTGCGTTGCGGCGCGTCAGCGCTCGGCCCGCACATTACCCACACGCAATGACGACGAGGTAGACCCTTGCCCACGTACAGCCCCAAGCCCGGCGACGTCACTCGTGCCTGGCACGTGATCGACGCCGAGGATGTCGTGCTCGGACGGCTCGCGACCGAGGTCGCCACGCTGCTGCGCGGCAAGCACAAGCCGACCTACGCCCCGCACGTGGACACCGGTGACTTCGTCATCATCGTCAACGCCGAGAAGGTCGCTCTCACCGGTAACAAGCGCGAGCAGAAGTTCGCGTACCGGCACAGCGGTTACCCCGGCGGTCTGCGGAAGCGCTCCTTCGGCGAGCTGCTCGACACCAAGCCTGAGCACCTCGTTGAGAAGGTGGTCAAGGGCATGCTGCCGAAGAACAAGCTCGGCCGCGCCATGGCCAAGAAGCTGAAGGTGTACGCCGGCCCGCAGCACCCGCACGCCGCGCAGCAGCCGCAGGCGCGCGAGATCACCAAGATCGCGCAGGTCGCGCAGTGAGTGAGGAACAGTTGACCAGCACCGAGACCGAGGTCGTCGCTTCGACCGAGACCCCCGCCGAGGCCGTGGCGACCAGCGAGTCCGCCGCCGCCCCGCGCCCGTCGCGTGCCGCCGGTGGCAACGCGCAGACGGTCGGCCGCCGCAAGGAGGCCGTGGTCCGCGTCCGCGTCGTGCCGGGTACCGGTGAGTTCAAGCTCAACGGCAAGTCGCTCGAGCAGTACTTCCCGAACAAGGTGCACCAGCAGCTCATCAAGGAGCCGCTCGTCACCGTCGAGAAGCCGGACTCCTTCGACATCTTCGCCAACCTCAAGGGCGGCGGGATCTCGGGCCAGGCGGGCGCGCTGCGTCTCGCCATCGCCCGTGCGCTGGTCGAGGTCGACGCCGACGACCGCCCGGCCCTGAAGAAGGCCGGCTTCCTGACCCGTGACGCGCGCGCCACGGAGCGGAAGAAGTACGGCCTCAAGAAGGCCCGCAAGGCCCCGCAGTACTCCAAGCGCTGATTTTCGCGCCTGGTGCAACCCCGGAAGCGCCCATCCGTCCATCGGATGGGCGCTTCCGGCGTTTTCCGGGCTGGTTGATGCGTTTTCCGCCGCCGGCACGACTCTCTTGGGGTAGGGCAGGGGATCACCCCTGCCGGGTCCGGCGCTAGGTTTGTCGAGGCCCGGCGCGCCCCGAGGCCGGTGAATCAAGGGACAAGGAGGTCGAGATGGCTCGACTGTTCGGCACCGACGGGGTACGCGGTCTGGCCAATGCCGACCTGTCCCCGGAGCTGGCCCTGTCGGTCGCGGCGAGCGCCGCCCGAGTGCTGGCGGCGCACGACCGTTCGCACCGTCCGGTGGCCGTGGTCGGCCGCGACCCGCGCGCCAGCGGCGAGATGCTGGAGGCCGCCGTGGTGGCGGGCCTCGCGTCGGCCGGTGCGGACGTCCTGCGGCTCGGCGTGCTGCCGACGCCCGCCGTCGCGTACCTCGTCGGTGCGCTGGAGGCGGACCTCGGCGTGATGATCTCCGCCTCGCACAACCCCATGCCGGACAACGGCATCAAGCTCTTCGCCGCCGGCGGGCACAAACTGCCGGACAGCATCGAGGACGAGATCGAATCCGGCCTCGACGCGACCGGCGTCACCCGCCCGACCGGCGACGGGGTCGGCCGCGTCACCGACGTCCCGGACGCGCTCGACAAGTACATCGAGCACCTGGTCGCCGCGACGCCGCATCCGCTGGCCGGCCTGAAGGTCGTGGTGGACTGCGCGAACGGCGCGTCGTCCGCGGCCGCCCCGGAGGCGTACCGCCGGGCAGGCGCCGAGGTCGTGGCCCTGCACGCGGAGCCGGACGGCATCAACATCAACGACAGCTGTGGCTCAAACCACCCTGACCTGCTGCGCGCGGCAGTCGTCGAACACGGCGCCGACCTCGGCATCGGCCACGACGGAGACGCCGACCGCTGCGTGGCCGTCGACGCCGCGGGCGAACTGGTGGACGGCGACCAGATCATGGCCGTCCTGGCGCTGGCGCTGGCCGAAGAGGGCGCGCTGGTGAAGGACACCCTGGTCGCGACTGTGATGAGCAACCTCGGCCTGCACCTGGCGATGAAGGCGCACGGCATCACGGTCGTCACGACCGCGGTGGGTGACCGCTACGTGCTGGAGGAACTGCGCGCCTCGGGCCTGGCCCTCGGCGGCGAACAGTCCGGCCACGTGGTCCTCCCCGCCCACGCCACCACCGGCGACGGCCTCCTGACCGCGATGCGCCTGATGGCCCGGATGGCCGCGACGGGCAAACCGCTCGCCGAACTGGCCGCGGTGATGAACCGGCTGCCGCAGGTCCTGGTCAACGTCCCGGTCGCGGACAAAGCGGCGGTGGCTGGATCCGCTGAAGTCCGCGACGCTGTCGGCGAGGTCGAAGCGGAACTCGGCGAGGAGGGGCGAGTTCTGCTGCGCCCGTCGGGAACCGAACAGCTGGTGCGGGTGATGGTCGAAGCCCCGGCCCATGCCACGGCCCAGGCCGCGGCGGACCGGCTGGCTGGGGTCGTGTCCGCGGTCTCCTGACCGAACTGCCCGAATCGCTGCGCCCCTCGTCACTCTCCGGGTACATTCCGTAGACGAGTGTCCGGCACCGCCGACGGCTTCCGTGCGTCCAAGGTCCGGAAGAACTCGGCAGTCGAGGAGGGGCGAGCGTGGGGAACCGACAGAACGTCGATCCGCAGATGCTGGAAACGGCGGGCGGATTTGTCCGGGACGCGGCGAAGGACCGTCTGCAGACGACGCTGCCCGCGTTGAAGCAGATGCAGATCACCGAGGCGGACTTCGGGCGCAAGCACCACGGCTCGTTCCAGCTGTACAAGACCGGCATCGAAGCGGTCGGCAAATGCGTCGACAGCTATGTGAAGGCGTCTGAGGACTTCGGGAACAACCTCGGGTCGGCGAGCAAGAAGTACACCGCCAACGAGGCGAGCAGCTCGGACTCCATCACGAAGAGCGGCAAACGCTGATGGCCGAGCGCAACGGGACTATCCCGTCCTTCCAAGAGTTCCAGCAGTTGATGAACGACCCCAGCGTTCCCGATAACACCAAACGGGGTCTGGCGCTTCGCTACTTCGACTACGTCGAGGACGAAGAAGAAGAGGGCGACGCGCAGAGTTACGGCTTCCAAGGGGACGAGGACCGCAACCACTGGCGGGACTTCTACAAGAAACGGTTCAACATCTCCGAAGGGGATATGGACTGGGAGACGTCGAGCGCTGGCGACGTCGACAAGTGGTACAGCATGGCGAAGGGCGACGCCGACAAAGGCGCGAAGGCGGCGCAGGACAAGCAGCAGCAGGCGGTCGACGGCGACAAGCAGAAGCTGAAGGACCAAGGGGCCAAGAACACTGACACCGACCCGGGTGTCGCGAACTCCAACGAGATCCTCGACCTCGGCGTCTCGGGTCTGCAGCCGTTCCGGAACCTGCTGCCCCTCTACAACCGCGCCCGCGGTCTCGTCGCGCAGAACCTGCCGGAGCACCCGTTCCAGCCGCACGTCGGCGACCCGTTCGACGAGCAGCGGGACATCCCGTTCGACAAGTTCAAGGCCGCTGCCAAGGAATTGACGGACGTCAACGCGTCCATTGTGGACGCCGCGGCCGACCAGGACAACCGGATGGCGACCGTGTTCGCCAACTGGTCGGGCAACGCGCGGGATTCGGCTCAGCAGTCCTGGAAGGGGATCACCGACGGCACCAAGGCCGTCGAGCAGACCCTGAAGGACGGGGCGGGCTTGATCGACCGCAGCATCGCCTCGATCGCGAAGCTGATCCGGGCGAAATGCCAGTGGCTGCAGGAGTACTACATCACCGAGTACCCCAGCAAGGGGCAGTTCTCGCCCGGCGACATCGATCGGTTGATCCGGGTCGCCGAGATGGGCCGCAACGCGAGCGACGACGACTTCAAGCACTTCGTCCGGTTCATGCCCGAAGACTTGAAGAACACCGTCAACGGAGACAAGTGCGACCTCGGCGACGACACCAAGGACGCCGGGCAGGAGTGGGCCAAGAAGTGGCTCGCCGGGTTCTGCGGGTTCATGGACAAGCACGTCACGAACTGGCAGCAGGTCTGCGAGCACACGCGCACGAGCGTCGACCAGGTGTGGAACGAGCTGGGCGCTTCGCTGGGCAAGGCTCGCGAGGATCTGTTCACCACGTCGTCGAAGCCCGCTGACCAGGGCGGCGGCAAGCAGTCCGACGGGGGCGGCCAGCAGACCACGCCGTCGTCCTCCGGCGGCGGTGGCAAGGACTCGGGAATGCCGAGCACCGGCGGCTCCGGGCCGACCCCGGCCGCGGCGCAGACGCCCAAGATGCCGGAGACTCCGCAAACCCAGCCGCAGTCGGCGGAGGGGCTCAACCCGGTCACTCACCAGCCGCTCGAGGTCGATCCGAAGACCGGGCAGCCGTATCCGATCGACCCGAAGACGGGCGCGGCGCTCAAGCCTGAAGAGCCCGAGACGATGACCGTCGAGCACGACGGGCACAAGATCTCCATGTCCGAACCCGGCAAGGACGGGCACATGGGGATCAGCGTCGACGACGGCACGGGCAAGCAGAAGACCTACGACCTCGACTTCGGCGACCAGGCAAAGCCGGACGCGACGCAGCCGCCGGGGACTCCGGTGCCCGGGCAGCAGCACCCGGACCCGGCGACCGGGTTCGGACCGCAGGGCCACGACGGTGCGCAAAGCCACGACGGTGCGCAAGGGACCGGCCACGACGGAACCCCGGGCCAGGACGCCGCGAAGAACCAGGACGGCGCGCAGAAGTACCAGCCGGGTCCGGACGGCAAGATCCACATCCAGGACGGCAAGCTGTCGATCGTGGCCGAACGGCCGTCTGGAGCCGACGGCCCGACGGTCGTGACGATCGACGACGGCTCGGGCCATCCCACGAAGTACACCCTCGGTGACGACGGTGCGCTCAACCCCAGCGGCCACACTGCCGGCGGTGGAGCCGCGGTCGGCGGGCAGGCCACGCCGGGCGGACCGACGCCTCCCGGAACGCCGGTGCCGGACGCAGCGGCAGCAGCGGGCCAGCCGGTCGCCGCTGCCGCGAACCAGGCCGTCCCAGACCAGGTCGCCGCGCAGGGCCACCAAGTCGTGCCCGAGCAGCCCGCCGCGCAGAGCCACCAGGCTGCTCCTGACCAGCCCGCTGCGCAGGAGCACCGGATCGTCCCGGGCCAGCCGCCGTCGCACGAACTGCCGGTGACTCACGAGCCAGCGAGCGCGCCCGCCGCGGCGGCGTCGGGACCGGACGAGTCGACTACCGCCCAATCGGTGCTCGACCCGTTCTCCTCCGACCCCGGCATCGGCACCGTTCCGCACGACGGCCTCGGCGACACCGCCGACCCGATGGCCGCTTCGGCAGGCGACGCTCCGCCGACCGACACCTCGCAGCTCGGTACCGCGCCGGTGCACCACGACGCGACCGGTTCCGGCACTCCGGCCATGATGGGCGGGGGCATGATGGGCGGGCTCGGCAACGCGCCGGGCGGCGGACAGGAGCAGGAACGTTCGTCGAGCGCGTACCGGGTCGACGGCGGTCTTTTCGGTTCGCAGTCCAACTCGAACCGGATCAGCGGGTCGTTGCTCGACGACGATCAGCCTGGCCGTTAGGACGGGGGAGGACGCGGTGAGCAGCGAAGACCTGGGGGCGGGATTCCGCCACAAGATGGCTCAGATCGAACGCGAGGCGGAGGAACGGCTCGCGTTGATCGGCAGCCGGGTCCGGAAAGACCTCAAGGAAAGCAAAGAGGCCAGCGACAAGCAGTTGCGCACGGTCGGCCAGGTGATCGTCCGCGTGCAGGAGAGCGCTCGTCGCGCGGCGAAGGCCGGCGGCTGGGTGATGGAGTCGACGGTCGGCGACAAGGCCAAGGGCGAGGTCAGCTTCGATTTCGAAGACGACGAAGCGGAGAAGGAACGTCGCGCTGACTACCCGGCGGCCGAGCCTGCTCCGCAGCGGCCGAGCACGCCTCCGCCTGCTCCCGTTCCGGCACCGCCCGCGGCTCCGTCGGGGCGGCATCGTCGCGGCGTGCACCACGACGAGGACGACTTCACGAACACCGACTGGTTGGCTACCTGATCAGGCAGCCGGTTCCTCGTCCTCCGGAACCTCGATCGGCGCCCGCTTCACATCCGCGTCCAGCAGCGGCAGGTACTTGTCCGTCCCGGTCAAATGCGTGAGAAAGAACGCAGTGAACAGCGCCTTCGTCAGCTGCTGAGTCGCCCGCTGCGGTTTGCCGTGCAGCAGCAGCTGGCTCCAGTGCCTGCCCTCGGTCACCGCGAGGTGGGATGACTTCGCCAGCGTCCGCAGTTGCACCGGACCGGCCCACGCCTGGGCGATCGCGTCTGCGTGGCCGACTGCCGGGGCGACCAGGTCGCCGTCCACGGCCAGGTGCAGGCCGGGGGCGCTGATCAGCTTCGCGGCGTCCGTCGCGGGCGGGAAGGTCTGTGCCGCGGCTACCGTCGCCACTGCGCGGACCTTCGGGCGGGCGTCGTCGCCTGCTCCGGCGGACTGGGCGGCTGCCAGCACTGCCGAACCGCCGCCGGTGGAGTGGCCTGCCAGGCCCAGTTTCTCCGGGTCGACGCTGATGCCGTCCGGGCCGAGGCGGACCGTGGTGACGACGTCGAGCGTCGTCAGCAGGTCGCCGGCCAGCAGGCGGTGCGACGGGAGCGGGCCGAGCTGGGTGGCGGGGGCCGCGGCGACCACGCCCCAGCTCGCGAGGTGGTGCAGGAGTTGCCGGTAGCGGGTGGTCGGCTGCATCCAGCCGTGCCCGAACGCGATGGCGGGCAGGCCAAGGCCTTGGCGCGGGGTGAACACGACGCCGGGCAGTCCGACCAGGGCGAGGTTGCCGCGCACAACCTCGTGGGGTCCCGGGTGGGACAGCTCCGTGAGCAGCTGCTTGGGCTTGCTGGCCATGCGCGTGACCTTACTGCCCGTGCCCTTCCCCGGCCCGGTGCGCCACCCCGATCGGTTTAGGGGGCGGCCGCCACACTGCGCGAAGACCCGGTCAACGGTTGTCCGGGACGTCGCCCGCCCAGCTCAGCGGCATTGAAAACCCCGCTCTAGGGACCGGAGTAGGGGACTGGACTTGTCTCGTTACGCTAGTTCGCGTGTGTGGAATCGTGGGATACGTCGGACACCGCCCGGCTCTGGACGTCGTGCTCGGTGGGCTCCGCCGCATGGAATACCGGGGCTACGACTCGGCGGGCGTGGCGGTGCTGGACGGTGCCGGCGCGCTGACCGTCGAGCGCAAGGCCGGCCGGCTGGCCAACCTGGAGGCCCGGCTCGACGAGGTCGGCCGCGACGCGTTCGAGGGCACCGCGGGCATGGGCCACACCCGCTGGGCCACGCACGGGGCTCCGATCGACCGCAACTCGCATCCGCACCGGGACACCACCGGCCGCGTCGCGGTCGTGCACAACGGGATCATCGAGAACTTCGCCGCGTTGCGCGCCGAGCTCGAGGCCGCGGGCATCGAGATGGCCAGCGACACCGACACCGAAACCGCCGCGCACCTGGTTTCCCTCGCTTACGCGGAGGGCGACACCAAGGGCGACCTGCCGGCCAGCGTCGCCGCGGTGTGCCGACGGCTGGAGGGCGCGTTCACCCTCGTCGTGACGCACGCGGACGAGCCGGACACGATCGTCGCCGCGCGCCGGTCGTCGCCGCTGGTGGTCGGGGTCGGCGAGGGCGAGCACTTCGTCGCTTCCGACGTCGCGGCGTTCATCGAGCACACCCGCGAGGCCGTCGAACTGGGGCAGGACCAGCTGGTCGTCATCACCCGCGACGGTTACCAGGTCACCGACTTCCACGGCGACGCCGCGCAGGCCAAGCCGTTCACCGTCGACTGGGACCTGTCGGCCGCCGAGAAGGGCGGCCACGAGTACTTCATGCTCAAGGAGATCGAGGAGCAGCCGGAGGCGCTGGCGAACACGCTGCGCGGGCACTTCGAGGCCGGCCGGATCATCCTCGACGAGCAGCGCATTTCCGACCAGGACCTGCGCGACGTCGACAAGGTCTTCGTCATCGCCTGTGGTTCGGCCTATCACTCCGGGCTCGTCGCCAAGTACGCCATCGAGCACTGGTGCCGGTTGCCGGTCGAGGTGGAGCTGGCCTCGGAGTTCCGCTACCGCGACCCGGTTCTCGACCGCGACACGCTCGTCGTCGCCGTCTCCCAGTCCGGCGAGACCGCGGACACCCTCGAAGCCGTGCGGCACGCGCGCGAGCAGAAGGCCCGCGTCCTGGCGGTCTGCAACACCAACGGCGCGCAGATTCCGCGCGAGTCCGACGCCGTGCTGTACACGCACGCCGGGCCGGAGATCGGGGTCGCGTCGACCAAGGCGTTCCTCGCGCAGATCGCCGCGAACTACCTCGTCGGCCTCGCGCTGGCGCAGGCGCGCGGCACGAAGTACCCGGACGAGGTCGCCCGCGAGTTCGCCGAGCTGGAAGCGATGCCGGCCGCGGTGCAGAAGGTGCTGTCCACTGTGGAGCCGACGCGCGAGATCGCGCGGCGGATTTCCGACTCGCGCGCGGTGCTGTTCCTCGGCCGCCACGTCGGGTTCCCGGTGGCGCTGGAAGGCGCGTTGAAGCTGAAGGAACTCGCGTACATGCACGCGGAGGGTTTCGCGGCGGGCGAGCTGAAGCACGGTCCGATCGCGCTGATCGAGGAGGGCCTGCCGGTCGTCGTCGTGATGCCGTCGCCGAAGGGCCGCGCGGTGCTGCACTCGAAGCTGGTGTCGAACATCAGCGAGATCCAGGCGCGGGGCGCGCGCACGATCGTGATCGCCGAGGAGGGCGATGAGACCGTGCGCCCGTTCGCCGACGAACTCATCGAGGTGCCCGCGGTGCCGACGCTGCTGCAGCCGCTGGTTTCCACCGTTCCGCTGCAGGTGCTGGCCGCGGAGATCGCGAGTTCGCGCGGGTACGACATCGACAAGCCGCGTAACCTGGCGAAGTCCGTCACCGTGGAGTAGGGAGCCGCCGCCGTGCAGGGAATCTGGACTACAGAACGGATTCGCGCGGCGGAGGACCTGCTGCTCGCGCGCACTCCGGACGGCGAGCTGATGCGCCGCGCCTCCTTCGGCCTCGCCGCCGAAGTGGCCGGGTTGCTGGCCGAGGACACCGGCGGCGTCTCCGGTCGGCGGGTGGTGCTGCTGGTCGGCTCGGGCAACAATGGCGGCGATGCGTTGTGGGCTGGCGCTTTCCTGCGTCGGCGCGGGGTCGCGGTGGCCGCGGTATTGCTGAAGCCGGAGAAGGCTCATCCGGCGGGATTGGCCGCACTGCGGCGATCCGGCGGTCGCGTGGTGTCCATAGCGGACAGTCCACAGTGGATCGAACGGGCGGACGTCGTCGTGGACGGCATCGTCGGCATTTCGGCTCGCGGCCCGTTGCGTCCGGAAGCGGCCGAGTTGGTCGCGCGGATCGAAGCGCCGGTAGTGGCGGTGGATCTGCCGAGCGGCGTCGACCCGGATACCGGCGCGGTCGACGGTCCGCACGTCACCGCCGCGCGCACGGTCACTTTCGGGGCGCTCAAGCCCGTGCACGTGCTGGCCCCGGAGGAATGCGGCGAGGTCGTGCTGGTGGATATCGGCCTGCGGCCCTGGCTGGACGAGCCGGATCTGCGGCGCCTTGACCTGGCCGACGTCGCCGAGGCGTGGCCGATCCCCGGTCCGGAGGACGACAAATACACCCAGGGCGTAGTCGGGATCGCGGCCGGATCGGCGACTTACCCCGGCGCGGCGGTGCTCGCGTCCGGTTCTGCGGTGCGTGCGACGGCGGGCATGGTCCGCTACGCCGGACACGCCGCGGACGTCGTGCGCTCGCGCTGGCCGGAGATCGTCGCGACCGGCTCGGTCACCGACGCGGGCCGGGTGCAGGCGTGGGTGGTCGGCCCGGGCATCGGCACCGGCGGCGAGGGTCGCGAGATCCTGCGGCACATCCTCGGCCAGGGCGTCCCGGTCTGCGCGGACGCCGACGCCACCACGATCATCGCGAACACCCCCGAAGTCCTCGACGCCCGCGACCCGGACACTCCGCTCGTGCTCACCCCGCACGCCGGCGAGTACGAACGCCTGATGGGCCGCCGCCCGGGCGCGGATCGGGTCGCCGCGGCGCGGGAAGCGGCGAAGAAGTACGACGCGGTTGTGCTGCTGAAAGGCCACTGCACGGTCGTCGCCGCCCCGGACGGCCGTGTCGCGGTGAACACCCCACGCGGGTCGTGGCTGGCTACCGCTGGTTCCGGCGACGTGCTGACCGGCCTGGTCGGGTCGCTGCTCGCCGCCGGGCTCGACCCGTGGCTGGCCGCCGCGGCCGCCGCGCAGGTGCATTCGCTGGCCGGGGCGCTCGCCGCCGATGACGTGCCGACGTCGGCGTCGGGTCTGGTCGACGCCATCCCCGCCGCGCTCCGATTGGTTCGCGCGACCGCATAGTTATCGAGTTACGTGTTAACTCGGCTCGCGATATCTGGTAAGAACAAGATGTGAGTCGAGACACGCCAGGACGGCCGAAGACGCGCCCGTCCGACGCCGCAGTGGAGCAGCGGCGGCAGGACATCCTCGACTACGTCATTGACCAGGGCGAAGTCCGCATCGACGACCTCACCGCGCGGTTCGGCGTGAGCCTCATGACGATGCACCGCGACCTGGACGAACTCGCCGACAAGCGGTTGCTCCGGAAGCTGCGCGGCAAGGTCGAGGCGTATCCCGCGCTCACCATGGAGACCGCCAGCCGGTTCACGCTGCACTCGGCCGAGAAGGAAGCCCTCGCGGACCTCGCGATCCAGCAGGTCGAGCCCGGCCAGGCGGTGTTCGTTGACGACTCCACCACGCTGTTCCCGCTGGTCGAGCGGCTGGCCCGGGTCGAGCGCCTCACCGTCATCACCAACTCGCTGCAGGCCGCGCGGCTGCTGGGCACCGGCGTCGACGTGGTCCTCGCCGGCGGGCATTACCACCCCGAGTACGACTCCTGCTCCGGTCCCGACGTCCTCGCGCTGCTCGAGCGCATTCGCGTGGACATCGCGTTCGTCTCGGTGAGCGCGGTCGCGGTGGGCAGGCTGTTCCACCCGGTCCGCGACTACGCCGAGCTGAAGAAGGCCGTGCTGCGCGCCGCGAACCGCAATGTGCTGGTGCTCGACCACTCGAAGTTCGGCCGCACCGCGACGTACGCGCACGGCACTGTCGGCGATTACGACCTTCTGATCACCAGCGAAGCCACTCCCACCGAGGAGATCGAGGCGGCGCTGAACGAAGGCACGGCGGTCGAGGCCGCGGAGTACGTCGAGGAGGGGCAGCCCTATGACAGCTGAGCTGGTGGCCGGGGTCGATTCGTCGACCCAGTCGACCAAGGTCGTGGTCTGCGACGCACGCACCGGCGAGGTCGTGCGCACGGGTCGCGCACCGCATCCGGACGGCACCGAGGTCGACCCCGCAGCGTGGGCGCAAGCGTTTGCGGACGCCACTCGCGACGTGCTCGACGGGGTCAAGGCGATCGGCGTCGGCGGGCAGCAGCACGGCATGGTCACGCTCGACGAGGCGGGCGAGGTCGTCCGGCCCGCGTTGCTGTGGAACGACACCCGCTCCGCGCAGGCGGCCAAGGACCTCACCGACGAACTGGGCGGACCCGGTGTCTGGGCGAAGTCGGTCGGCCTGGTGCCGGTCGCGAGCTTCACCGTCACCAAGCTCCGCTGGCTCGCCGAGCACGAACCGGAGAACGCCGATCGCGTCGCGCGCGTTCTGCTGCCGCACGACTGGCTGACCTGGCGGCTGCTCGGTCGCCCGGAAACCGCGGTCACCGATCGCGGCGACGCCTCCGGCACCGGGTATTTCTCGCCGACGGACAACACTTACCGGCACGACGTCCTCGCGCACGCGTTCGGCGGTCGCACCCCGGATCTGCCGACGGTGCTCGGCCCGTCCGACGTCGCCGGGCACACCAGCGACGGCATGCTCGTCTCCGCGGGCACCGGCGACAACATGGCCGCCGCCCTCGCGCTCGAACTGGCCCCGGGCGACGCGGTGATCTCGATCGGCACCAGCGGCACGGTTTTCGGCGTCACCGAGACCGGCGCGGCGGACGCGAGCGGCCTGGTCGCCGGATTCGCCGACGCCACCGGCCGGTTCCTCCCGCTGACCGCCGCCCTCAACGCCGCGCGCGTGCTCACCGCGGGCGCGGCGATGCTCGGCGTCGACCTGGCCGAATTCGACCGGCTCGCGCTGTCCGCCGAACCGGGTGCGGGCGGGCTCACACTGCTGCCGTACCTCGACGGCGAGCGCACCCCGAACCTGCCCGGCGCGACCGGTTCGCTGCACGGTCTGACCAGGGCGAACATGACGCCGGAGAACGTCGCGCGGGCGACCGTCGAGGGCATGGTCTGCGGGTTGGCCGCCGGGCTCGACGCGGTGCGCGCGCAGGGCATGGCGGTGAAGCGCGTGCTGCTCATCGGCGGCGGCGCGCAGTCCGCCGCGGTGCGGGCGATCGCGCCGATCGTGCTCGGCCTGCCCGTCGTGATCCCCGAGGTCGGCGAGTACGTCGCGCTCGGCGCCGCGCGGCAGGCCGCCTGGGCGCTCGCGGGCACCGCTGAGCCGCCGACCTGGCACGGAACCGAAAACCGGCTCGAACTGGGCGAGCCGACCGGGGCGCTGCGCGCCGCGGGCATCGAGATCCAGCAACGCCACCTCGAGGCGCGCGAGGCCGCGCACGGGGTTTCCGCGAAATTGGGAGAGGACTGACCGATGGCCAGCATCACCTACGACAAGGCGACCCGGCGCTACTCCGGGACCGAGCGTCCCGCGGTCGACGCGCTGGACCTGGAGATCGCCGACGGCGAGTTCCTCGTGCTGGTCGGGCCGTCGGGGTCGGGCAAGTCCACCGCGCTGCGGATGCTCGCGGGCCTGGAGGACATCGACGAGGGCGCGGTCTGGATCGGCGACCGCGACGTCACCCAGCTGCCGCCGCGTTCGCGCGACATCGCGATGGTGTTCCAGAACTACGCGCTGTACCCGCACATGACGGTCGCGCAGAACATGGGCTTCGCACTGAAGATCGCCGGGCGGCCCGCGTCGGAGATCAAGCAGAAGGTGCTCGACGCGGCGAAGCTGCTGGACATCGAGCAGTACCTGGACCGCAAGCCGAAGGCGCTGTCCGGCGGTCAGCGCCAGCGCGTCGCGATGGGCCGCGCGATCGTGCGCGAACCGCAGGTCTTCCTCATGGACGAGCCGCTGTCGAACCTCGACGCGAAGCTGCGCGTTTCGACCCGTACGCAGATCGCCGCGCTGCAGCGCCGGCTCGGCGTCACCACCGTGTACGTGACCCACGACCAGGTCGAGGCCATGACGATGGGTGACCGTGTCGCGGTGCTGTCGGACGGTCTGCTGCAGCAGTGCGACACCCCGCGCGCCCTGTACGACCGGCCCGCAAACGTTTTCGTCGCGGGCTTCATCGGCTCCCCGGCGATGAACCTGGTCGCCGCGAAGCTCACCGCGGACGGCGCCGAGGTCGGCGGCGTGCAGGTGCCGCTCAAGCCCGAGGTCCGGTCCGCGGCCGACGGCGACACGGTCACCATCGGTTTCCGCCCGGAGTCGCTGGAGGTCACCACCGACACCGCCGGCTCGCTGCCGATCAAGGTCGAACTGGTCGAGGAGCTGGGCTCGGACGCCTACGTCTACGGCAAGCTCGGCGCCGGCGTCGAGGAGAGCGCCGAGGGTTCGTCACGCAACGTGGTCGCCCGCGTCGACCCGCGTACGCCCCCCGGCATGGGCGACACCCTGCACCTGCGGATCCGTCCGGACGAGCTGCACGTGTTCTCCGGCACGTCCGGGCAGCGTCTCTCCTGAGCCGATAGCGTGGGAAACTGGCAGTCGTTATGACTGCCAGTTCTCCGCACGCCGAGACCGTGGTCGATCTCGGCGCAGTGCGCCACAACGTTTCCTTGCTGGCCGCCCGGGCCCCCGGCGCGGCCGTGATGTGCGTGGTCAAGGCCGACGGGTACGGCCACGGCGCGGTCCCGGTCGGCCGCGCCGCGGTCGAGGCAGGGGCGAGCTGGCTCGGCACCTGCTCGCTGCGGGAAGCCCTCGACCTGCGGGCCGCGGGTCTGTCCGTGCGGCTGTTCAGCTGGCTGGACGTGCCGGAGCTGGATTTCACGCCCGGCATCGAGGCGGACATCGACCTCGGCGTCAGTTCCCTCGGCGAGCTGGCCCGGGTCGACGCCGCCGCGGAGCGGGCCGGGAAGCGCGCCCGCGTGCACCTCAAGATCGACACCGGACTGAGCCGCAACGGCTGCCCGCCCGCTGCCTGGCCTGAGCTGGTCGAAGCGGCGGCCAAGGCGCGCGGCGTCGAGGTCGTGGCCATCTGGTCGCACCTGGCCTGCGCTGACGAGCTGGGGCACGCGTCGATCGACGCCCAGGCGAAGCTGTTCACCGAGGCTTACGACGCGGCCCGCGCCGCCGGTCTCGACCCGATCCGGCACCTGGCGAACTCCGCGGCCACGCTCACGAGGCCGGACCTGCACTTCGAGATGGTCCGCCCGGGCATCGCGATGTACGGCCTCAACCCGGTGCCCACCGACGACGACCTGCGTCCGGTGATGACCTTCCGGTCGACCGTGGTGCTCACCAAGCCGCTGGCGGCAGGCGAATCCGTCTCCTACGGACACACCTGGACCGCGCACGAGGACACCACGCTCGCGCTCGTGCCCGCCGGATACGCCGACGGGGTGCCGCGCACGCTGTCCGGCCGGATGGACGTCTGGCTCGGCGGGAAGCGACGGCCGGTCGTCGGGCGGGTCTGCATGGACCAGCTGGTGGTCAACGTCGGCAACGAGGACGTGCCCGCCGTGGGCGACGAAGTGGTGCTGTTCGGATCGGGCCGCTCGGGAGAGCCGACCGCGCGCGAGTGGGCGGACAAGATCGGCACCATCGACTACGAGATCGTCACCTCGATGTACCGGCCACGCGTGCACCGCCGGTACGTGGGGGAGCGGGCGTGACTCCTTCGGCGCGACTGTGGGCGATCGTCGGCGGAGTCGGAGCGGTAGTGACGGGTGCGGCAGCGGCAGTTGTCGCGTCGCAGCAACGCAAACCGACCGAAGATCCGTTCGCCGACGAGCCGTTGGGCGAGCTGAAGCCGGACCGGACGTCCACTGTCGCGGCGGAAGACGGTACGCCGCTGTCTGTCGAGGAGATCGATCCTGAGGACGGCGAGCAGCCAGAGCTGACTCTCGTCGGCGTACACGGCTTCGCGCTTTCGCGGCGCTCGTGGCACTTCCAACGCCGCGACGTCGCTTCACTGCGGCTGCCGCGCGTACGGCAGGTCTACTTCGACCATCGCGGTCACGGCCTGTCCGGAGAAGCGTCCACGGAGACCTCGACGATCGAACAGCTCGCGCACGACCTCGACAGCGTGCTGCGCGCGATAGTGCCCGAAGGGCCGATCGTCCTCATGGGACATTCCATGGGCGGCATGGTGATCATGGAGCTGGCCGCGCAACGGCCAGACCTCTTCGAGGACCGCGTATGCGGCGTCGCGTTCATCGCGACCGCGGCGGGCGAAGTCGGCGCGCGCGGGTTACCAAGGCCGTTGCTGTCCAAGTACAACCCGCTTACGCGCGGCGTCGGCGAGCTGGCTGGGTGGCAACCCGGATTGGTGGAGTTCGTCCGCGCGGCCGGCGGTCAGCTGACCCGGCAGGCAGTGCGCCGGCTCGCGTTCGGCAGCCGTGACGTCTCGCCGCGGCTGGTCGACTTCATGCTCGAAATGCTCGCGGTGACGCCGGTGCGCGGCCTGATCAACTTCGTGGACACCCTCGGCAGCCACAATCGCTACGCGGTGCTTGCCGGGCTGAACCACGCGCAAGTGCTGGTCATCGGCGGCGATTCGGACCGCTTCACGCCGTTCGCGCACGCCGAGCGCATCGCCGCGGAGCTGCCGGACGCCGAGCTGGTGCGCGTGCGCGGAGCCGGGCACATGGTGCAGCTCGAACAGCCCGAGCTGGTGAACAGCCATCTCATCGACCTGCTGCAGCGCTGTGGTGGCAGCGCCGCGCCGAACCGGCGAAACTGGTGGTGGACAAAGTGATTCTGGAAACCCCCGAGGACACGATGGCCTTCGGGCGGACGCTGGGCGCGGCCCTGCGCGCGGGCGACGTGGTGCTGCTGGACGGTCCGCTCGGCGCCGGGAAAACCACGCTGACCCGAGGGATCGCGGACGGTCTCGGGGTCGGCGGACGGGTCAGCTCGCCGACCTTCGTGCTGGCGCGGGTGCACGCCGCCGGGGCGGCTGGGGTGCCGCTGATCCACGTGGACGCGTACCGGCTCGGCGGCGATCTGTCCCAATTGGACGACCTCGATCTGGACACTGACCTGGAATCGTCCGCCGTGGTCGTCGAATGGGGCGAGGGCAGCGCGGAGCGGCTGTCGGAGGACCACCTGGTCGTCCGCCTGACCCGGCACGACGACGACACCCGGACCGTCGTGCTGGAACCGCACGGCTCCTGGACCACCCGGGTCGACGAGCTGCAAGCCGCCTAGCGCTTCCCGTCCGGCACTCCGCTACGACCCGGTTTTCGACGGTTCCTTCGTCAGCGCGTGGTTGAGCGCGGCCAGGAAGGCCAGCAGCCGGGGGCCGAAGCGACGCAGGTCATCGTCCTGTTCGACGCCGCCGTACCAGGAGAGGCCGGCTTGGCCGTCGGCGTCCGGGTCCAAGTCGGCGAACGCGCCGAGCCAGCGTTCGGTGTCGCCGAGCACCACCGCGTACGGCAGAGAACGGGAGAACACCATCTCGCGGTCCGCCGGGCGTTCGATGTCTTCCGCGCGCACCCGGTGCAGGTAGCGCAACAGCCCGCGGATCTGGCCGGCGACCGCGCGGCCGCGGGCGGTGCGGGACGGCAGCAGCGCGCGAGCCGCGGCGAGACCCAGGCCGGCGAGCGCGACCGCGACGCCCAGCAGCGCGTGCCCGACGGTGAACGAAAGCACCGCCGTCGCGACCAAGCCGAGCACGAACAGCAGGATGCCGGGCAGCGCCAGCACCCCGCGCGAGGTGTCCGGACGACGCGAGAACCATTGGCTGGCAACGACGTCCCGGTACATGGAGTCCTGGATCGGTGCCGCGTCGAGTTCGCTCAGCCGGGACAGCAGGACGGTGTCGGTTCCTTCCGGCAGCAGAGTTTCGTAGACCACCCGCTCGAAATCGCGCAGGTGCTCGTCCGGCGGGTTCCGCCGCGAGATCTGCCAGTCCGGACCGGGAAGCTCGGCCAGCCACAGGTAATTCCGCACCGCCAGATCGACGACGGTGGCCGCGATGTCCACCGGGTCCACCGACTCGTCCATCACGGTGCCGATCTGCCCGGGAAGCACCCCGTCCGGAGAAGCGAACCAAGTTCGGCCGTTTTCCCGCAACAGAACTTCGATTGTGGTATCGCCGGTGCTGGTCGCGAGTTCGTCTTGCTTTCGGCGCCGCCATACGAATAGCGCGGCGGCAATCAGCAAAACGGCAACCACGGCGAAGCCGATGACGGACGGCAAGGTGAGCGAGAATGCCGCCGCCAATGCGCTGGCCGGCACGAAATCGGCATTCGCCGGTGCGGTTCCCGGCGGCAGCCCGACCGACAGTTCCATCCGCGCGCCCGGCGGCAAATCGTTCTGCTGCAGCCGCAGCACGCCGGTGTGGTCGACCTCGGACAGCGTGCACGGCTGGTTCGCGCCGATCGAACAGGTCACCGGTGCCATCTGGCGGGCCGGGGCGAGGAAGGACGCCTTGATTTCCTTCACCGGCTGGTCGAAGCCGCCCGCGACGAGTGCGCGCACCTGCTGGCCGCCGCCCTGGTCGGCGAGGGCGCCGGCGAGGGTGTAGACGACGGTGGATTCGCCCGCGCCGAAGGTGAGCGTCAACTGGTCGTCGGCTTGCGCGACGGCGCCGCCGCCGGTGGCCTTCGCGTCCCGCACCGTGTAGCGGAGGTCCTGCCCGTCGTCGGCGGGCAGCCGCAACGGCAAGGTGGACACCAACCGCTGTCCACCGGGGACAGTCACCTTCTCAGTGACCTGGAAGCCGCCGTCGCGCAACAGTTTAAGTGCGATTTCCGCAGTCGCTTCGGGGGACGCTTGCGCATTCTCGGAATGCCGCCCGGTTCCGGAGAAGGCCGCCGCCGGACTCGCGCCGGATAGCACCGCCAATGCCGCGATCGCCGCCGCGGAAACCCATTTCCTCGCCACGGCAGCAGAGCCTAGAGCACACCGGCTAGGCTGGGTGCCCCGGCAGTGAAAAAAAGCCGGATTACGCGAATCACGCAATCGCAGGGGGAACGATGACCTGGCCACCGCAAGGCGGTCCTTATCCGGTGCCGCCGGGAGCCGCCCCGCTCCCGCCGCCGCGGCCGCTGCCGCCCGGGATGCCGCCGGGCGCCGGGATGTCAGGCGGAGGGGTGGCGGGGCCGGGGATGCCGCCGGGACAGCAGTTTCCGGGCGGGCCGCCGGTTCCGCCGGCACCGCAGTTCCCTCCCGGGCCGCCGTATCCCGCTGCCGGACCGGCAGTTCCGTTGCCGCCGCCTGCCGCGCCGTTGCCGCCGCCGCAGGTCGCTCCGGCGCCGGGACCATTCGCTGCGTCCCCTGGCGTGCCCGCGCCGGCATTCGGTGCGGGTGCCCGGCTCGACGGCTATCGCGCCGAGCGACCGCCGAAGAAATCGCACACCGGGGTGATCGTGCTGGTGTCGGTGCTCGGCGCGATCGTGCTGGTCGTCGGGGGACTGGCAGCGCTCGGTGCGGCCGTGCACAAAGACAAGCGCGTCGACGCGGCGAGCACCCCGCCGCCGACGTATTCCCCGATCTCCAGGGAAACGTCGCCCACCCGGTACACCACCGAAAGCAGCACTTCGGCCACGACCGCCTCGACAACCAGGGAAACCCGCGAAACCACCAGCGACTCGGAACCGGCGTCCGAGGCCCCGCCGGCGCCCCGCGGCCCGCAACCGGTGAAGGAGACCGCGCGGAACCCGCTGTTCGCCAGCGCCGACGCCGGATTGCAGAACGTGGCGTGCACGCTCAGCCGCTGGGGTTCGGACCGGGCAGGCGCGGAACGGTTCTTCCAGTCCGGCATCCGCTGCCTGAACACGGTGTGGGCGCCGGTGCTCGGCGACGCGGGCCTTCCGTTCGAGGGCCCGAACCTGGTGGTCGCGCAGTCCGGCCAGATGCAAAGCCCGTGCACTTCGTCCGGCGACAATTTCGCCGCCTACTACTGCCCGACGAACGAGACCATCTACATGCCGATGGACAAGCTCCAGATCGAGCAGTACGGCGCGCATCCCGGCATCTACCTCGCGGTGCTGGCCCACGAATACGGGCACCACGTGCAGAACCTGTCCGGCGTCGAGGATGCGATGAGCGAACAGCGGTACGACGCGGGCGCCGACTCCGCCGCCGGGCTGGAGCTGTCCCGCCGTCTGGAACTGCAGGCGCAGTGCTTCTCCGGCATGTTCCTCGGTGCGTCGTCGAGCGCGGGCGGGTCGATCGACCGCAACATCTACAACGAGGCCTGGGACTCCGAGGACCGCGGGGACCACGGCGACGGTCCTCGCGACCACGGCACCGACGAGCACTCCATCGCCTGGTGGCGCCAGGGCGCGACGAAGAACCGCACCCAGCAGTGCAACACCTGGACGGCGAACTCCTCCGACGTGGCCTGACCCGCCACGACGAGCTGCAAGCGGCCTGAACGCCAAGAAGGGCCCCTCGAACGCGAGGGGCCCTTCTCAGCTCGTCAGGCGGTTACTGGCCGGCCTTGGCCGCCGCGTCCTCCGAAGCGGACAACGACGGAGAAGACCCCGGCAACGGCCTCTTCGCGGTCTCCTTCAGCTTCAGCAGCGTGATCACACCGACCACGCCGGCGATCATCAGGTAGTACCCGGGCCACTTGAGATCCCCGGTCGCCAGCACCAGCGCGCTCATCACCAGCGACACCGTCCCGGCGAACGCGGACACGAAGATGTTGAACGAGATCGACAGCCCGCCGTAGCGGACCTCGGTCGGGAACAACGCGGGCAGCGTCGACGGGCAGGTCGAGGAGAAGCAGATCAGCAGCAGTCCCATCAGGACCAGGCCGAGCAGCACCGAGATCAGCGACCCGCTCTTGAGCAGCAGCACCATCGGAAGGCCGAGCACGATCAGCCCGCCCGCGCCGACCCACAGGATCGGCTTGCGGCCGACCTTGTCGCTGAGCCTGCCGAGCAGCGGGATGAGCAGCACGCCCAGCCACAGCACGCCGATCTGCAGCCATTCCGCCGCGGTCGCCGAGATCGCCTGCCCGCCGTTCGCGGACATCGTGCGGTCGTCCTTCAGGTAGGTCGGCATGTAGCTGGTGAGCATGTAGTTGGTGACGTTCCAGGTCACCACGAGCCCGCCGGCCAGCAGCATCGTCGGCCAGTACTTCGCGAAGATCGTGCGGACCACGTGCTTGGCTTCGGCGTCCTCGCGCTTGCCCGACTCGTCGAGCAGCTGCTGGAAGGCGGGCGTCTCCTCGAGCTTCGTCCGCAGGTAGACCCCGACGATGCCGAGCGGAAGCGCCACCATGAACGGGATCCGCCAGCCCCAGGTGTCCATGAAGGCCGGCGTCGAAACCAGCGGCAGCACCGACGAGACGGTCGCGCCCAGCGCGTACCCGATGAAGGTGCCGAACTCCAGGAAGCTGCCGAAGTAGCCGCGGCGGCGGTCCGGGCTGTACTCGGCGATGAACGTCATCGCGCCGGCGTACTCGCCGCCGGTGGAGAAGCCCTGCAGGACCCGCGCGCACACCAGCAGGATCGGCGCGGCCAGCCCGATCGAGGAGTACGACGGGATCAGTCCGATGAGGAACGTGCCGGTCGCCATCAGGATGACCGTCACCGCGAGCACCTTGGTCCGGCCGATCTTGTCGCCGAGCGGGCCGAAGAACAGGCCGCCGAGCGGACGCACCAGGAACGCCACCGCGAAGGTCGCGAACGTCGCGAGCTGGGCCAGCGCGGGATTGCCGGGCGGGAAGAACTGTGCCTCGATGGTCGTGGAGAGGTAGCCGTAGACCCCGAAATCGAACCACTCGGTGATGTTGCCGACCGCGGCCGCGCCGACCGCCCGGCGCATTGTCGCGTCGTCCGTGACGGTGGCGCCGCCCGACGGCCCCCTCCCGTCTGCTGCCTCTGTCACATCGCTCCCTTCGCGTTTTCGGGACTCACTGCGCAGAGCCCCTGACATCACCTACCGCGAGCGGTCCAAAGCCTAACGTGACACGTCTCACTCCCGCTCGGGGGTAGCGCAGGTAACGCAGACCGGGGACCATGCGTTGTAGCAGGTAGATACCTGTAAAACCCCATCAACTCGCACGCGTCGGCCAGCGGATCATCCGGATTCGCCGACGGCATTCGACGCGCGCAACCCGTGAGGAGGAGCCGCAATGACGGCAGTATTCGTGGCCATCGCAAGCTGTGCAACCGCGGGAGTCGCTGTAGCGGCCACCCTCGCGTCCTACGCGCAGCGCAAGTGGCGGGTCCGCGCCGTCGAGGCGTGACCCGTTAGGACTCGACGATCCCGGCTGCCAGGCCGAGGCCGACCAGGTCCTGCGGACGCAACCGCAGCTGGTCGGCCACGGCCGGCACGTCGGTCATCGGGCGTTTCAGGATCGCCGCCGCGGCTTCCGGGGAAGTGACCGAGAAGTAGGCGTCCGGGGCGATCCACGTCGTGCCTTCAGCGGCGAAAGCCAGCGCGCCGCCGGAACCGCCCTCGCCGATCACCAGCGTCGTGACCGGCACCGCGGCGGTGGTGATCGCCTCGAACAGCTCCGCGATCGCTGGTCCGATCCCGCCTTCTTCCGCTTCCGCGTCGTTCGCCGCGCCGGGAGTGTCCACCAGAGTCAGCACCGGAATCCCTAGTCGGGACGCCAGCCGGACGAGTCGTGCCGCAGTGCGGAAACCTGCCGGGCGCGTCGCGGTGCCGCACTGTGCCGCGTACGCGATCGCGCGGCCGTCTCGCCAGCCGAAGCCACATTGGACGCCTTCGTCCACGTGACCGGCACGGTCGCCTTGTACGTTCTCTCGCCAGTCGAAGTACGCGTCGAGGTACTCGAGTGCGCGCGCTCGCGAAGAGGCGCGCGCCGCTCGTACAGCGTCCCAGCCGGTTTCGGGCAGCGCGGCGTTGCGAAGGGCTTTTGGCGGGGGAGCGGGCTCTGTCGACGGAGAAGCCAACAGCCGTAGCCATCGCGCGAGTACGTCGCCCAGTTCATTTGTCTCAACGAGACGGTCGACTTGGCCCCACTCAAGCTTCGCTTCGACGGTGTACGCCTCTGCGGGCGACGTCGCAGGCCGTACGCGGGAGCCAGCGAAGCCCACTTGGGCGTCTGGCAGTCCCAACACGACGTCGGAACCGGCACCGAGCGTCGCCCAGCCGCCGCCGGTGGACGGGTCGCGCAGAACGGAAATCTGCGGGACCGCCGCCGCGCGTGCTTCCGCGGCGGCGCGCGCGATTCGCTGGAGCTGGGAAAGCGCGCGCATGCCGTGCTGCATCCGGCTGCCGCCCGTCGCGACCAGCGAAACCACGGGCAGTCCACGCTCTTTCGCGTGCGCGAAGGCGGCTTCGACGCGATCGCCGGTTTGCTGCCCGATCGAACCGCCGAGGAAGCCGAACTCCCAGGCGATCAGCACCGTGGGCACGTCGCCGACGCGGCCTTCCCCGACGACCACCGATTCGGTTTCGCCCGTGCGCGCGGCGGCTGCGGCCCGAGCTTCCGGATACCCCGGCCAGCCGAGCGGATCGTCCGCCGGAGTGTCCGCGACGGGCAGATCGGTGAACCCGGCGGAGAGGCCGGCCAGCAGCTCGCGCGCGGTCGTCCTCATCCCAGCGCTCGCTTCATGACCTTGCCCATGTCGTTGCGCGGCAACGCATCCAGGTATCGCACGACGCGCGGCCGCTTGTGCGGGGCGAGCAGCTTCGACACGTGGTCGGCGAGTTGCTCGACCGTCGGGCGTTCGCCGTCCGGCACGACCCACGCGACGATCCGTTCGCCGAGGTCGTCGTCCGGTTCGCCGGTCACCGCGACCTCGGCGACGTTCGGGTGTTCCAGCAGCGCGTTCTCGATCTCGCCCGCGCCGATCTTGTAGCCGCCGCTCTTGATCAGGTCGGTGGCCTTGCGGCCGACGATCCGGACGTAGCCGTCGGGGTCGCGGGTGGCCATGTCGCCGGTGCGGAACCAGCCGCCGTCGAGCGCGGCGGCGGTCGCGTCCGGGCGGTTGAGGTACTCGGTGAACAGATTCGGCCCGCGGACCTGGATCTCGCCGACCGCGTCGGGCTCCTCGACCGCGGCCCCGGTCTCGTCGACCAGCCGCAGGTCGACCCCGGCGAGCGGGACGCCAACCGAACCCGGCTTGCGCTCGCCGTCGGCGCGGACGCTGGTGTTCATCAGCGTTTCGGTCATGCCGTAGCGCTCCACGACCTGCTGTCCGGTCGCGGCGGTGATCCGCTGGTGGTCGTGGACCGGCAGCGCGGCCGAGCCGGAGACCAGCAGCCGCGCGGACTTGAGCGCGTCGGCGAGGGCTTCGTCGGTCGCGACCGCTTCGGCGATCCGGTGGTACATCGTCGGGACGCCGAATAGCATCGTCGCGCCGTTCGCGAGTTCCGCAGTGACGCCTTCGAGGGAGAACCGGCCGAGGTGGCGGACCGAGCCGCCGCGCCGCAGCGGACCGAGGATGCCGAGGATCAGGCCGTGGACGTGGAACAGCGGGAGGCCGTGGACGAGCACGTCGTCGGCCGTCCACTGCCAGGCGTCCTCGAGCGCGTCGAGCGTGGTCGCGATCGCGCGGCGGGGGAGTACGACACCCTTGGGCGGACCAGTCGTGCCGGACGTGTAGACGATGAACGCGGGCGCTTCGGCGTCCGGCTCGCTGGCCGGCGGCTTCCCGTCGCCCTCCAGCGGAATGTCGCGCCGCGGCAGGTCGAGCGCGGCGGGCAGTTCGACGCCGGGCTCGGCGAGCACCAGCGCGGGCTCGCTGTCGGCGAGGATGTGGCCGAGTTCGCGTTCGCCGATCTTGGGGTTGAGCGGCACCACCGGAACCCCGGCGAGCAACGCGGCGACCACCGCGACGCTGGTGTGCAGCGTCGGCGTCGCCCACACCGCGACCCGGCGGTCCCGCGGCAGCTCGGCGGCCAGCGCCCCGGCGACCGCGCCGAGTTCGGCGTAGGTGAGTTTTCGGTCGCCGAAGCGCAGCGCTTCCTTGCCGGATCCGGCGGCGACTGCGGGAAACAGCGGATCGGGCACTTTCGCGGACCTCCTGCGTCACCGGCACCTGGAACCGCACCGTACCGCCTTGTGGCGCTCGCCACCTGCGACGCGATTCACAGATCCTGATTGTCAGGGGTACCCAGGTTCAGGCGAGATTATCGAGCAGCGCGCGCACCCGCTCGACCATCGTTTCGTACCGGGCCGGTGCGACGTTCACGTACCGCTCGCCGCCGTCGGTTTCGGAGAACGAGAACAGGTAGCGCCCGTGCTCGGTGTCGTAATACGTGCAGATGTCGCGCCCGCTGATCCGCCGCCCGCCGAGCCCGTCGCGAACCGCCGCGGTGATCTGCCCGCCGCCTGCCCTCGGCAACGCGGCGACGTCGAGCAGATGCCGGACGTCCTGCCGCGCCGGGCCGCCGTCGATCGCCAGGTTCAACGCCGATTCCGGCACCGACACCGCCTGCCCCTGCGCGGGCTGGACGCGCGGCAACTCCCGGATCAAATCCTCGGCCAGCGCCTCGGCTCGCGCCGGCCGCAACACGACCGTGCTAGTGGACGGCATGTGGCAGGCGAGCACCGCGTCCTTGTTCGAGGCCGCGACGACCAGCCGATACCGCCGGTCCCGCCCGCTCTCGACGGTCGCCGACAGCTCGCTGGCCCCACGGCACAACACGGTCATGGTCCGGACGAACGTCTCGTCCAGACCGCCGCGCCCCCACACACCTTGGTCGGCCATCGCGCTCACCGCGGCTTCGCGGTACGCGCGCATCTCCTCGGGGTCGCGCCAAAGCGGATCGGGCGCGAGCGCCGCCGGGAGCGAAACCCCAGCCAGTTCCGCCGCGAGGGGCAGGCAGTCGGCAGGGAGCACCACCTCGCGGGCGAGCACGAGCATCGTCAGAGCCCGATCACCGGCGGAACCGCCTTCGGAAGGTCCCCGATGAGGGCGGCGTCAGGATCCTGCTCGACCAGGTAGTCGGCGGTCTCGTGGACGAGGTCTTCTTCCCCCTCGCCCTTCTGGCCGCGGCCCATCGCACCCGCGCCCATGCCGGGTGCCCCCGCGCGCCCGTTGGCGCCCGCCGCTGCTCCGCCTCGCCCGGCGGCTTCCGCGTTGCCGAACGGTCCCGTGCCGGTTCCCGCTCCTCGGCCGACGCTGTTGCCGTTGCCCGTGTTGCCCGTGTTCCCGAGGCTGCCCGCGTTGCCGCCGCCGGTTCCGGGGAGCCCCGGCGTGAACAGGCCGCTGCCGCCCCCGCCGGTGGTGTTGGGGTTGCTGCTGTTGACCGACCAGGAGTTGGGATTGCCGGTGCTGGTGGGGTTGTTGACGCTCGTCAGGTCCGGCGGAACGTAACTGGACGTCCGGGTGTCGTCCGGCAGGTTGTTGTGCGGGGGAACGTATTTGCCGGGCGTCTCCGTCGGGTTGGTGTGCGGCGGAGGCCCCGGATCCCACCGATGGGTCTCCGAAGGAGGCAAGGTCCCCGGCGGCCCAGTGCGATCGTTGGTGTGGTCGCGGTGGCTGGTGCCGCCGTCGGTGCCGCCCGTGCTGCCGGTGGTTTCGCCGACGTAGCCGCCCTCGGAGTACGTCCCAGCGGTGCCGCCGGGGCCACCCGGGGTGTAGTGCGTGGGCAAATGCGCGGTGCCGGTGCCGCCGGGCTGGGTGATGGTGAAGTCACCGCCTGCGGAGGGGAGGGCTAGCTCGCCGTATTGCGACGGGTCCGCCCAGCGAGCGGAGTTCTCCGTCGATTCCCCGTGATAAGACTCGTAACTGCTGACGACTTCTTGCGCTTTCTTGTTCCACGCGTCGATTTCGTCGGCACGGTTGGAGAGGAAGGACAACGGGGTGTCGCTGACCCAGTCGTCCGACGGTTTGTCCCCGAGATCGCCGACCGACGCGATTTTGTCGCGCAGCCCCTCGAAGGAACCGCCCTGGCCGGAGTAGAGCGCCTCCGCCTGCGCGAGGTGCTGGCCACTGGTCTGGGAAGCCTGGACCAGCGGCCCGGCCCCGACGTAGGCCCGCCCGGCGGCGTCGCCCTTCCAGTACTCGTCCATCGCGCTCTGGAGCTGCCGCATTTCGTTGGCGATGTCCTCGTGCTGAGCGGAGAGCGCCGCCGACTGGTCGGAACCGTGGAACATGCCACCGGAACCCTTGCCGGATTTGACCAGGCGAACGATTTCCTGCGGGGAGAGGTTGCCCATCAAGCACCTGCCTTGAGAGTGGTGACGGCAGCGGCGGCGGTTTTCGCTGCCAATGCGCACGGGTCGGCATAGCCGGGGAACGATTTGTCGAGCAGCACGGAGGCGGTGAAGGTCTCGTCGTCCTTGATTCCGACGGCGATTTGGCAGCCGCCGCGTTTCCGGTCGTCGGTGGTCCCTGCGAAGACGGCGGGGTAGCCGTTGACGTCGGGTGCTGCTTCGAAGTAGCCGGATTCGCTGTCGGCGTTGGTGTAGGCGCCGGCGAGGCCGCCCTGCCCGGGGAGCAACCCGAGGCCGACGCTGTTGTCCCTGTCGTCGTACCAGGTGCACAGCGGTGCGACGAGGCCTTTGCCCTGCCGGTGGCGAACGGCGTTGATGACCTCGGTCGCCTGGGCCTGGCTGAGCAGGGCGCAGGGGTTCTGCTCGTACTTGGTGGCGTCGAGGGGGTTACTCACCTTGGGCACGCTGCGCGTGGTGCTCGTCGGTGCCGAGGACGACTCGGGTGTCGCCGGAACCGGAGTGCCTGGAGTCGAGGAGCAGGCAGTGACGGCGAGCAAAACGAGACTCCCTGCCGCCGCGAAGGTGACCGGTTTTGCCGACTCGGGCCCAGTGACGATGCGGCTCGTCATCACGTACCGGCCTTGATCGTCGTGATGGCGGCCGCGGCCGTTTTGACTGCCAGCGAGCACGGATCCTGATAGAGCGGCGATTGCGGCTGGAGCAGGATCGAACTGGTGAAGGTTTCGTCGTCTTTGATCCCGACGATGGCCTGGCAGCCGCCGCTTTTCCGGCTGTCGGTCGTTCCGGAAAGAACCGCCGGATAGCCATCGATCTCGGGGATCGCTTCGAAGTAGCCAGACTGGCTGTCCTGGTGCTGGTAAGCGCTGGCCAAGCCGCCCTGGTGCGGGAGGAGCCCGAGTCCGATCCGGTTGCCGTCGGCGTCAATCCAGCTGCAGATGGGCGCGACGGCGCCTGCGGCCTGGCGGTTGCGGACGGAGTTGATGAGCTGGGTCGCCTGGGCTTGGCTGAGCAGGGCGCAGGGGTTCTGCTCGTACTTGGCGGCGTCGAGCGGGTTGCTCACCCGCGGCACGCTGCGCGACGTGCTCGTCGGTGCGGAAGATGGCTGCGGCGTTGCCTGGGTCGGTGTTCCGGAAACGGACGAACAGGCTGTCATAGCGAGCAACAGCAGACTGCCGGTCGTAGCGAGCGCGACGGGCTTCGCGGGTTCTGCTGCTCTGGGCCGGATGATGTCCAGCACGGCACGGGCTGCCATCACGTACCTGCCTTGATCGTCGTAACAGCAGCGGCGGCCGTTTTCACCGCGAGCGAGCATGGGTCGTTGTAGAGAGGCGACGTCGTTCGAAGGCGCACGGATGCGGTGAAGAGTTCGTCGTCTTTGATTCCGACGGCGATTTGGCAGCCGCCGCGTTTCCGGTCGTCGGTGGTGCCCGCGAAGACGGCGGGGTAGCCGTTGACGTCGGGTGCGGCTTCGAAGTAGCCGGATTCGCTGTCGGCGTTGGTGTAGGCGCCGGCGAGACCGCCCTGCCCGGGAAGGAGCCCGAGGCCGACGCTGTTGTTGTCGGCGTCGTACCAGGTGCAGATGGGCGCGACGAGGCCCTTGCCCTGGCGATTGCGGACGGAGCTGATGACCTCGGTCGCCTGGGCTTGGCTGAGCAGGGCGCAGGGGTTCTGCTCGTACTTGGCGGCGTCGAGCGGGTTGCTCACCTTGGGCACGCTGCGCGACGTGCTCGTCGTTGCCGAGGACGACGACTCAGGTGTCGCCGGAACCGGTGTGCCCGGGGTCGAGGAGCAGGCAGTGACGGCGAGCAGAACGAGGCCGCTGGTCGCGGCGAGAGCGATGCGCTTCACCCGGTTCATCCTTGCTTGCGCAGGCTGCTCGTGTTGGCGTGGTCTTGTTTCTCGTACTTGGCGATGGCGTCTTGCAGCTTGTCCGCGTACCCCTGTGCGTAGGCCTGTTGCTGCTGAAGGCTGGCCAAGTATGCGTCGGCATGGCCGTCAGCCGCCTTCTTTTGCAGCGTGCTGGCCGGGTCTTCGGCGGGCGGGGGAACGACCTTCAGCTGGTCACCGGTTCGGATCATGTCGTTGAGCTTGTCCGCGATCCCCTGCCACTTGGGCTGCAGCTTCCGCATCGCGTCGACGTCCATGTTGAACCCGCCGCCCGCCGCGGCGGCGTTTACCTTCGCGTCCTCTGCCGCGCGCTGCTGGTAGACGCGTACGCCGTTGGAGTTCATCGCTTCGCCGAACTGCTTGTCCTGGCGGTCGCGCTTGGCCTGCTCTTCCGGGTCGACGTACCCCGCGCGACCGTCCACCGGCTGGCTGTTGCTGGACGACTGCCCATTGCCCACGACGACGCTCCCCCTCGCTCCCGGCGGCACTGTCTGCGACTGCCGATGCTCTGACTGAGCTTAATCGGTCGAGGTTCCCCGTGTGGACAAAATCCCCCAAGCCGGGCAGGCGTCAGGAACCTGTTCGGAGGGTGGCGACGACCGCCGTAGCTGCTTTGAGTGCGACTGCGCAGGGGTCGGCGTAGGAGGGCGACCGCGGGAAGAGGATGACTGAGCTGGTGAACGTCTCGTCGGAGCGGACGCCGACCGCGACTTGGCAACCGCCGTCTGAACGGTTGTCCAGGACGTTGGTGTAGACAGCCGGGTAGCCGTCGATGGAGGGGGCCGGTTCGAAGTAGCCGGTGCTGCTCCGGTTCCCGTAGACGGTGGCGAGGCCGCCCTGCCCGGGGACCAGACCGACGGCCAGCGAGCTGTTCTCGCGGTCGTTCCAGCTGCAGACCGGGGCTACATTGCCGGTGATCTTGCGGTTGCGGACCGCGCCGAAGACCTCCGCTGCCTGCGGGAGCAGGGCGCACGGGTCCTGTTCGTATTTCCGCACGTTGAGCGGATGGGGCACCTGCGGCACCTCGGGTGGCGCGGACGACTCCGAGAGCGGGGCCGGAGCGGCCGAACAACCGGCCAGAACCAGCACGCCGCCGAGCAAGGCCGCGATAGACAGCTTGGTCACGGAACGTATCCTCCCGCACCCCCAAACCCGCCCCCTCGTCCCCTTCGGACCAGAGCTATCCTGGGAAATCGTGCTGGTATTGGCGATCGACACGGCTACTCCGGCGGTAACGGCGGGCATCGTTGCCGTCGACGAGGCTGAGCTTGTCACCCGGGCGGACCGCGTCACGGTGGATCCTCGGGCGCACGGCGAGCTGATCGCCCCGCATGCGCTGGCTGCCGCCGAGGAGGCTGGCGTCACGCTCCGCGAGCTGGACGCGATCGTGTGCGGCGTCGGGCCTGGTCCGTTCACCGGGTTGCGGGCTGGCATGGCCACGGCGGCTGCGTACGCGCACGCGCTCGGCATCCCGGCGTACCCGGTGTGCAGTCTCGACGCGATCGCGTCTGACGTCGTACGCACGGAGAAGCCGTTTCTCGTCTTCACGGACGCGCGGCGTCGCGAGGTCTACTGGGCTGCGTACGACGCTTCGGGCGCGCGCACCGACGGTCCCCATGTACAGCGGCCCGCGGACATTGAGACTGACATTCGCGTAGCAGCGGGCGACGGTGCGTTGCAGTACGCGGCATCGGTGGGCGTGGTGCCGATCGAGCCGCGGTTTCCGTCGCCGGCTGGGTTGGTGCGCGTGGCGCGTACGGCGCTTCTCGAGCGCGCGGAGCCGGAGCCGTTGACGCCGCTGTACCTGCGTCGTCCGGACGCTGTCGAGCCGGCGGCGCGCAAGAGGGTGACTGTGCTGTGAAGCTCGACCAGCTGCGCCGCGCTGACGTCGGGAAGTGCGCGGAGATCGAGAAGATCCTCTTTCCTGGCGACGATCCGTGGAGTGCGCGCGCCTTCCACTCCGAGCTTGACCAGGGGCATTACTACCTCGCAGCGCGGTCGGACGACGGGGAGACGCTGCTTGGGTACGCGGGGCTCGCGGTGGTCGGGCGACGCGGTGACTACGAAGCGAGCGTCCACACGATCGGCGTGGTGCCGGAGGCACAAGGGCAGGGCATCGGCAAGGCGCTGCTTCGCGCGTTGCTGACGCGCGCGGACGAGCTGCACGCCGCGGTCTTCCTCGAGGTGCGCACGGACAACGACCCCGCCGTGAACCTGTATGAGGCGCACGGCTTCCAAAAACTCGGCATCCGGCGGCGCTACTACCAGCCCTCTGGCGCCGACGCGTTCACCATGGCCCGCCCCGCGCAGGCCCCGGCACGAGACGAGGTGGCCGGCTGATGGCGCGCGTCATCATGGGTATCGAAAGCTCCTGCGACGAGACCGGGGTCGGCCTCGTCCGGCTGCACAACGACGGCACGGTGGAGCTGCTCGCCGACGAGGTCGCGTCCAGTGTGGACCAGCACGCTCGCTTCGGCGGGGTCGTGCCGGAGGTTGCCAGTCGCGCGCATCTCGAAGCGATGGTGCCGACGGCGGAGCGTGCGTTCGCCACGGCCGGGCTGAAACTGTCCGATGTGGACGCGATCGCGGTGACGGCCGGGCCCGGTCTCGCTGGTGCGTTGCTGGTGGGCGTTTCGGCGGCGAAGGCGTATGCGACCGCGCTGGATGTGCCGCTGTACGGCGTGAATCACCTTGCCGGGCACATCGCGGTGGACACGTTGCAGCACGGCCCGTTGCCGACGCCGGTCTTGGCGTTGCTCGTTTCCGGCGGCCACACGCAACTGTTGCGAGTGGACGACATCGCGTCGAGCATCACCGAACTCGGGTCCACTGTGGACGATGCGGCGGGCGAGGCGTACGACAAGGTCGCGCGGGTGCTGGAGCTGCCGTACCCGGGCGGGCCGCCGATCGACAAGGCGGCCAAGCAGGGCAACCCGAAGGCGATCGCGTTCCCGCGCGGGATGACCGGTCCGCGCGACGCGAAGTTCGACTTTTCCTTCTCTGGCTTGAAAACGGCGGTGGCCCGTTGGGTGGAGAACGCCGAGCGCGCCGGCGATCAGGTGCCGGTGAACGACGTCGCGGCGTCCTTTCAGGAAGCGGTCGCGGACGTGCTCACCGCGAAGGCGATCCGTGCCGCGCGTGAACAAAACATCGGCACGTTGGTGATTTCCGGTGGCGTGGCAGCGAATTCGCGGCTTTCCGAGCTGGCCGCGGAGCGATGCGCGGAGGCTGGCATTGAGCTGCGCGTGCCGCGGCCGCGCTTGTGCACGGACAACGGCGCGATGATCGCGGCGTTGGGTGCGCACGTGGTGGCGGCCGGTCGATCCGTGGCACCGCTGGACTTCTCGGCCAACCCGGGCCTGCCGGTCAATGTTGTGTCCCTTTAGGACTCACCAGGGCAGCGGCATCAAGCGACACCCCTAGCAGCGCCTCGATCGCCAACGCTGACCGTGCGGCCGCGGAACCGTTTCCGTACGGATTCGCTGACGCGGCAGCACTGATTTCCCCGCGGAGAATGCGCGCGGCGGTGTCGGTGATCAGTTCGGTGTCGGTGCCGACCAGCCAAGCGCAACCGGCTTCGACGGCCTCCGGGCGTTCCGTAGTGTCACGCAACACCAGCACCGGCGTACCGAACGTCGGCGCTTCTTCTTGAATACCACCGGAATCCGTCAGCACGAGCGACGCCAACCGCAGCGCGCGCACGAGATCCGGGTACTCCAACGGCTCGGTGACGGTCACCCGCGCGACCCCGCCCAGCACCTTCTCGACCTGTTCCCGCACAGCCGGATTCGGATGCACCGGGAACAGCACCTGCACGCGCGGATGGGCATCGACGATCTGGCGCACGGCAGTCAGCGTGCGCGTCAACGGTTCGCCCCACGACTCGCGGCGGTGCGACGTCACCAGCACCAGTTGCTCGCCCGCTTCGGCGATTCCCATCTCCAGCAAGGCAAGCGCCGGATCGCGGGCGGGCAAATCGCGCGCGGCCACCGCGAGCACCGCGTCGACGACAGTGTTGCCAGTACGCGTGATCCGCTCCGAAGGTACGCCCTCCGCCCGCAGCGCCGCGCCCGCGGCCGCGGCCGCCGTCGGGACCAGGTGCAGCGCGGCGATCCGCGAGATCATCTGCCGCGTTCCTTCCTCGGGGAACGGCGACGCCAGGTCGTGCGTACGCAGCCCGGCTTCGAGGTGCACCACCGGAATGCCGAGCCAGAACGCGGCGAGCGCGCCGGCCAGCCCGGTGGTGGTGTCGCCTTGCACGACGACCGCCGACGGCTGGTACCGGCGCAGCGCGGCGTCGAGCGCGGGCAGCAGGCCGGACACCAGTTCCGCCTGCGTGCCGGACACCCGCGGCGGCACGTCGAGCCACGCGTCGATCCCGACCTCGAACGGGGCCAGCGCCTGTTCGACCATGCCCTGGTGCTGACCGCTGTGCACGACCAGCGGCCGCAGCCCGGGCCGGGCGTCCAGGGCCAGCGCGAGCGGCGCGAGCTTCACCGCCTCCGGGCGCGTCCCGGCCAGCAGCATCACGTCCAACGTTTTCACCCTTTCGAGTGTCCCGGAAAACCGGGCTGCCGGCGGGATCACGCCGGCAGCCCGGATTCTTCAGCCGTCCAGGCGGGCGAACCGCCGATTCCGGCGGCGGACGGCGATCAGCGCGACGATCCCGAGGATCACCAGCGCCACCCCGACCGCGAGCCACCAGCCGACGTCGGCGCCGGTGGCGGCGAGGGTGCCCACCCCGCCACCGGCGACGCCGACCCCGGCGCCAGGCATCTTGTACATCGATCCATCACCTCACCGGGTCAGGCAGCCGAACGACGCCGGGAGAAACGCAGGCCGACCGGCACCGCGATCGCGGCGACCACGCCGAACCCGATCCACATGCCTGCGCCCGACGCGAGCGGCATCGGCGGAGCGGCCGGGCCGCAGGTCGCCGACGACAGGATCACGTCGCCCGAGCCGAGCGCGCCCAGCGCGTCGCCGCCGAGCAGCTTCAGGTGCAGCGCGTTGACGGTGAGGCTGCCGTCGTTGTTCTTGATCTGCTCGTTCAGGATCAGCGTCGCCACGTGCAGCGGGCCGACCTGGACCTTCAGCTGGGTGTTCGCCGCCGGGGTGGCGTCGACCTTGCCGAGGGTGCCGAGGTTCGCGCCGACCAGCGTGGTGCTGCCCTTGACGCCTTCCTGGGTCGCGGTGCAGACGGCTTCGACCGCCTTCACGCCGACATCGCCGGCGGCGGCCTTGAGCAGCGGCAGCCCGACGTCGGCGACGGACGCCTTCGCCGTGACCGCGCCGGAGTTGTCGTCGCGCACGGCGGACGTCTTGATCACGCCGGTGGTCAGCACGCCGGGCACGTTCGCGGAGACCGCGGTGCTTTCCGTCGGGCCGTTGGTGTTCGCGGCCGCGAGCGGGCCGAGATGCACCGCGGGCTGGCCGAGCAGCGTCACGTCGACGTTGACGCCGTAGGCCGACCCGTCGCCGGGAGCGGCGCTGGCCGGAACAGCTCCGGCCAGGGCGATGCTCGCCACGACAGCGGCGAGCAGGCCGCCTCGTCGCACGAGGTGTCTCTTCACTGGTCCTCCGATTTTTCTCAGGGCGAGCCGCTGCGCGGACTAAACCCGCTGAGCAAGAGTCGGCACGCGGATCGGTTATCGGCTGAGGTTTCCGAAATGGCACAGTTTTTTGCCCTCAATCACCACATCGGGTGATAAGAATTCGCTTTTCCCCAGGTTGCGTGAAGCATCACTCTAACGGAGTAGCAAGAGTGCGTAAGAATATGCCGAAAGCTGCTCGGGTGTCCCCGGAATGGGGCTGCCCGGCGCAGGGCGGGAGCCGTCGCGGACACGACCGTGGCCGGGTCCGCCCGGTTCCGCTGGGTTTCTTCTCGAGAGGGTCGTCGTGACAGCAGTCAACGCGCCGGTGTCAGGCGCATCCCGGTTTCCGCTGCGTATGGCAGTGGTCGGGGTGCTCGCCGCGGGGGTGGTGCTGGTGCTCGTGGAACGCGGGTACCGGGAGCTGGAGGTGCGACTGGCCGGGGTCATCCTCCGGATTGTCACCTCATCGGGGGTCTATGTGGCCGGAAACCGGGAATCGGTCTACTTCGGGTTGTCTGGCGATACTCCATTCGGGTTGCGGATGACTCCGGAATGCTCGTCGGTATTCCTTCTGCTGCCGTTGCTATTAGTGACCGCCGCACTTCTGTGGTTCCGGCCACAGAATGCCCGCAGGCTCTTTTTCTCGCTGGGAATTTCCGCGATCACGGTGATCTTGGTTAATCAGTTACGCATTCTCACCATCGTCGGGCTGGTCAACGGGCTCGGCACCGACGAGGGCTACTACTGGGGCCACACGCTGCTCGGCTCGCTGGTCAGCGTCATCGGCGGCGCGATCTCGCTGGTGCTGTTCGTGTGGCTGGCGACGCGGAAGACGAAGGCCGAGAAACGGGCCGCGGCGTGAGCGGTTCCGGCCTGAAGATCCTGCTGTCGGTCACGCAGGCGTTCGCGCTGACCATGAGCGTCGCGTTCCTCGTGTACGTCGTGGTGATCGTCGTGCCGTACCTGCGCCGCAAGCCCGCTCCGGTCGGCGATCCGGCCGACTTCTCCTGGCACTTCTTCGTCCCCTGCCGCGACGAGGAGGTGGTGATCCGCGAGACGGTGAAGTACCTGCGCGGCACCTTCCGCCGCGCGCACGTGTGGGTCGTGGACGACGACTCCGACGACCGCACCGCCCGCGTCGTGCGCTCGGTGTGGCGGCGCAACGGCGGCTACGACCCGAATCTGCACCTCGTCGCCCGTCAGCGCCCGGAAGCGCGTACGGGCAAGGGAGACGCGCTCAACGCCGCCTATCGCGAACTGGACGACTGGCTCGGTCCCGACGCGGACCGGGACCGGGTCGTGGTCGTGGTGGTCGACGCGGACGGCCGTCCCGCGCCGAACTGTCTCGAAGTGTGCGCCGCGGACCACCTGTTCGGCGACGAAACCGTTGGCGCCGTTCAACTCGACGTCCGGATGAGCAACTTCCGCAGCCGTCCGCCCGGCCGCACGTGGTTCTCCCGCGCCTTCGGCCTCAAACTCGCCCAGTTGCAGGACCTGGAGTTCCGCACCGCGATCGCGGCGATCCAGACCTCCCGCGGCTTCACCGGCACGATCTCCATGGGCGGCAACGGGCAGTTCACCCGGCTGTCCGCATTGGACTCGATCGCGGGCGACGAACTGGCCCCGTGGCGCGGTTCGCTGCTGGAGGACTTCGAACTCGGCGTGCACCTGCTCACCGCGGGCTGGCGAACCGGGTTCACGCCGGATTCGCATGTGGCGCAAGAAGGTCTGTACAGCCTCCGCCGGTTCCTGGTGCAGCGCACGCGCTGGGGTCAGGGAACCATGCAGTGCATGCGGTACCTGCGCCGGATCTGGGACTCGCCGCACGTGTCCACTTTGGGCGCCGCGGAGATGATGTATTACCTGGCGCAGCCGTGGATGCAGCTGCTCGGCTCCCTGCTGTACCCGGTGCCGTTCATCCTGCTTCTCGTGAGCACGGCGGGCGATCCCGGTCAGGTGTGGACGTGGTTCACCGGCGGCGCTTGGATCCTGTTCGCGATCTACGGTTCGTTCGGGTTGCTGCCGTTCGTCGTGTGGGGCCCGATCTACCAGATGAAATGCTTGCGCAGCAAGAACATCTTCCGCGGCATCGGCATGGGCCTGTTGTACGCGGCCTACATCTACACCTTCTACATCACGTCCTGGCGCGCGCTGTTCCGCTTGGTGCGCGGACGCAACGGCTGGGCCAAGACCCGGCGCAACACCGAGGCCAGCACGGGCGTGAAAGTGGCGCTGGACGCGTGAATGCCCGGACCGGAAGTTCCGGCCCGGGCATGCAGCGAGCTGCGGTCAGGACGCCGGTTCGAGGTCGACGTCGTCGCGCCTGACGTACGCCACGCGGTGGCCGAGCTGGATTTCCACGTACCTGGACTTGCCCTTCACGACCTTGTTCGTCGTGACGTCGAAGGACGCCGAGTAGTACTCCGAACCGGTCAGCCCGCCCACAGAGTACTTCTGACCCGCGCCGAGCTGATACGGC
The DNA here is from genome assembly GCF_017312175.1 of Amycolatopsis sp. A1MSW2902. NCBI lineage: Bacteria > Bacillati > Actinomycetota > Actinomycetes > Pseudonocardiales > Pseudonocardiaceae > Amycolatopsis > Amycolatopsis sp. A1MSW2902. Next base: position 6,539,218 of record NZ_QJPO01000001.1, on the reverse strand, counting down.
AGCGGCTTGAGCTCCTGCACCGGAATGTCCTTCGGATACGCACTGGCCTCCGGGTACGCGCTCCCGTAGACCGGCACGGTTGCCTTGCCTGCCTTGGGAATCGCGACGAATCCGTCCGCCGGATACGCGGTCGGCGCGTCGTCCGAATTGCGGAACCAGCCCTTCTGGCCGAGGTACCAGATCGCGGTCCAGTCGCCGCGAGTGTCCGCGACGGCGTACTTCTGGCCGGTGGCCACGCGGCTGCCGATGTCCGAGACGTCCATTGTGGACGGGTCAGGCCCGTGCATGCCCACATCGGACAGCAGCGGCGCGGACTCGCTCGGCTCGGTGTGCAGCACGACCGACCCGGAACTCCGCTCGGGGCACGGGTTTCCGGACCCGATCTTGTCGCATCCGGTGAACGCCGGACGGTTGGCGGAGAACTCCGGATCGATCATGACCAGACCGGAATCCGGTTCGCCGTCGTGCTCCAGCGGAGCGCCGAGCAGGTCGAAGTAGTGCGCCCAATCCCAGTACGGACCCGGGTCCCAGTGCATGCTCTTGATCTTGTCCGCGTTCGGGCCGGGCACGTTGTCGTGGCCGAGGATGTGCGCCCGGTCCAGCGGAACGCCGAAGCGGTGCGCGAGGTAACGCACGAGCTTCGCGGACTGCCGGTACATCGCCTCGGTGAACCAGGTGCCCTGCGCGGCGAAGCCCTCGTGCTCGACTCCGAGCGATTTCTCGTTCAGGTACCAGTTCCCGGCGTGCCAGCCGACGTCCTTGGTCGGCACGTGCTGGGCGATCTGGCCGTCCGAGGAGCGGACCGTGTAGTGCCACGCGGTCTGACCGGGGGTTTGCGCCTGCTTCATCACCGAGTCCCAGGCGCCCTCGGTGTCGTGGATGACGATGTAGTCGATCTTCTGGTCGCGCGGCCGGTCGGCCTTGTCGTAGTTGCCGTAGCTGTCGCCGATCTTCTGGAACGGCGCGGGCACCGATTCGCAGGACATCGACCGCGGGCACTCCGTGGCCGGCGGCTTTCCGGCCTGCAGGCCGAGCCGATCCGCCTGGGCACGGTCCGGGGTGACACCGGACGTCGCGGCGAGTTTGACGGCCTGGCCGTCGTCGGTCGTACGCGCGATGCCGCTGTTGATGGTGGCGAAGACCTCGTCGGCGAAGGTGCGCGCGCCAGTGACGTCATCGGAGCCGCTGTATCGCGCGACGGCTCCGTACCAGTCCTTCGCGCTGTCGCTCTTGACGCCTAACTCTCGCTGGTACTTGGCCAGCAGCGCCGCGCCGCCGCGGATGTTCGCTACAGCGTCCGTACGGAGCTTCGCCGCGTCGGTGTGCAGCAGTGCGGCGGCCTGGTCGATGGTCTGGCTGCCGGGCGGGGGAGCCGGGGCTTCCAGCGGCCGCAGGCGCAGGGCCGGGCGAGAGTCGTCGCCTCGGGGGTCTTCGTCGGGATTGTCGAACTCGCTGGTCCGCAGGCCGGCGGTGCGGATGTCGGTGAGGTGCATCGGGCCGTACCCGGCGGCGGTGCTGGGCGCGCCGGAATGAGTGTCCCAGCGGGACTCCAGGTACGAGACGGCCAGCAGGACGTCGGCCGGGACGCCGAATTCGGAGGCTGCGTCGGCGAAGGCGTGCTGGCGGGCTTCGTTAGCGGGCTGAGCGGAGGCGGGCACGGCGACCGCGGCCACTGCCAGCAGCCCGGTGGTGGCAGCGGCCAGGCGCCACGGGAGTGAGCGGGGCATAGAGGGCTCCAGGGGTGAGATGCCTGTCTGTGCGGATCCAACCAGGAGCCGGGGGATTTGGTGAGCTTTATCCACCGGATGCGGCCGAACGGGCACGCGGCGGTGCCCGGGCCGTCCGCCGCCTGGTGGAGGGCCCTCGCGCGCGGCCCGGAGCAAACGGGCCGGTCAGCGGCCTCCGCCTGGGGTTTCACCAGGTCCGGCGGACCCTCCTTGCGAAGCTGGCACTCACATGGCTAGAGTGCTAATCGAACGGCCCGGACACGCCCCGGCACCCGCGACGGCGGGGGTGGTATGAGCCGTAACCAGTCATCATGCCGACGCTTTCGACGACCGTGGAGGTCAACCCGGTGAGCGTGAACATCAAGCCGCTCGAGGACAAGATCGTTGTCCAGACGAGCGAGGCCGAGGAGACGACCGCTTCCGGCCTCGTCATCCCCGACACCGCCAAGGAGAAGCCCCAGGAGGGCAAGGTTCTGGCCGTGGGCCCGGGCCGCATCGACGACAAGGGCAACCGCGTTCCGCTGGACGTGGCTGTCGGCGACGTCGTCATCTACTCCAAGTACGGCGGCACCGAGGTCAAGTACAACGGCGAGGACTACCTGATCCTCTCCGCCCGCGACGTGCTGGCCGTCATCAACTGACGCGTCACTCGCAGCGCAAGGACGCCCCGGGCCCCGCTCATGCCGGGGTGCGGGGCGTTTTGCGTCGCACGACAACCGAAAGGTAAGCGGAAAGCGTTATGCCCAAGCAGATCAGTTTCGACGAGGACGCTCGTCGCGCGCTCGAGCGCGGGGTGAACAAGCTCGCCGACGCGGTCAAGGTCACCCTCGGCCCGCGCGGTCGCCACGTCGTCCTCGACAAGAAGTTCGGCGGCCCGACGATCACCCTCGACGGCGTCACCGTCGCTCGCGAGATCGAGCTCGACGACCCGTTCGAGAACCTCGGCGCGCAGCTCGCGAAGAGCGTCGCCACCAAGACCAACGACGTCGCGGGCGACGGAACCACCACCGCCACGGTGCTGGCCCAGTCGCTGGTGAAGCACGGCCTGCGCAACGTCGCCGCCGGCGCCAACCCGACTGCGGTCGGCAAGGGCATCGAGGCGGCCGCGGAGAAGGTCGTCGAGGTCCTCAAGGCCAAGGCCACCCCGGTCAAGGGCCGCGACAACATCGCCCAGGTCGGCACCGTCACCTCGCGTGACGCGACGATCGGCGCGCTGCTCGGCGAGGCCGTCGAGCGCGTGGGCGAGGACGGCGTGATCACCATCGAGGAGTCGTCCACGCTGGCGACCGACCTCGTGATCACCGAGGGCGTCCAGTTCGACAAGGGCTTCCTGTCGGCGCACTTCGCGACCAACCCGGAGGACCAGAAGGCGACCCTCGAGGACGCCTACATCCTGCTGCACCGCGAGAAGATCTCGGCGCTGGCCGATCTGCTCCCGGTGCTGGAGAAGGTCGTCGAGGCGAAGAAGCCGCTGCTCATCATCGCCGAGGACGTCGACGGCGAGGCGCTGTCCACCCTCGTGGTGAACTCGCTGCGCAAGACGATCACCGCGGTCGCGGTCAAGGCCCCGTTCTTCGGCGACCGCCGCAAGGCGTTCCTGGACGACCTCGCCGTCGTGACCGGCGGCGAGGTGATCTCCGCGGAGATCGGCCGCAAGCTGTCCGAGGTCGACCTCAGCTCGCTGGGCAAGGCCCGCCGGGTCGTCGTCACCAAGGACGACACGACGATCGTCGACGGCGCGGGCACGAAGGACGACATCGCCGCCCGGACCGCGCAGATCCGCAAGGAGATCGAGACCACCGACTCCGACTGGGACCGCGAAAAGCTGCAGGAGCGGCTCGCGAAGCTCGGCGGCGGCGTGGCCGTGATCAAGGTCGGCGCGGCCACCGAGACCGAGCTGAACGAGCGCAAGCACCGCATCGAGGACGCCGTGGCTTCCACCAAGGCGGCCGTCGAGGAGGGCATCCTGCCCGGCGGTGGTTCGGCGCTGGTGCACGCGGTCAAGGAACTCGAGGGCAACCTCGGCCTGACCGGCGACGAGGCGACGGGTGTCGCCATCGTCCGCGACGCGCTCACCGCCCCGCTGTTCTGGATCGCGACGAACGCGGGCCATGAGGGCGCGGTCATCGTGAACAAGGTCCAGGAGCAGGGCTGGGGCCAGGGCTTCAACGCCGCCACCGGCGAACTGACCGACCTGATCGCGGGCGGCATCGTCGACCCGGTCAAGGTGACCCGCTCGGCCGTCGCGAACGCGGCGTCCATCGCCCGGCTGGTGCTCACCACGGAAAGCTCCGTGGTCGAGAAGCCGGTCGAGGAGGAGCCGGAGGCCGCTGGCCACGGTCACTCGCACTGACGCGGTTCAGCCTTTGCGTTATAGCGGGGCGGCATTCCCTTCGGGGGGTGCCGCCCCGCTTTTTGTGGTGCGGGGGTTTGGGCGCAGCTGTTTCCGCATGATCGGGTGGTGCCTATTCGACCGGCGCCCAACGCCGATCAAGCAGTAAACCCACCATCCACCGTGATCGAGGTCCCGGTCAGATACCGCCCATCCGGACCAGCCAGGTAAGCCACCGCGGCCGCGATGTCCGACGGATTTCCGTAGTGCCCCAACGCGATGTGCGCCAACTGGGCGCCGGAATGCGGGCCGTCCGCCGGGTTCATTTCGGTGTCCGTCGAGCCGGGGTGGACGACCATCGCCGTGATTCCGCGCGGTCCCAGGTCGCGCGCCAGGCCCTTGGTCATCCCGACCAGCGCCGATTTGCTCGCCGAGTACAGGCTCAATCCGACGAACGGCGCGCGCTCCGCCAAATCGCTGCCGATCGACACGATCCGCCCGCCCTGCTTCATGTGCCGGACCGCGGCCCGGGCCGCTACCAGCGGGGCCTTCACGTGGATCGCCAGCGTGCGGTCGATCGTTTCCGTGGTCAGGTCTTCGACCGGTGCCGCCGGGAACACGCCGGCGTTGTTCACCAGCACGTCCAGTCCGCCCAGTTCGGCCGCGGTCTGGTCGACCGCGCTGGTCACCGCGTCCGCGTCGGCGGCGTCCGCCTGCAGAGCGAGGCCTCGCCTGCCGAATTTCTCGATGGACGCGACCACTTCCGCCGCCCGGTCCGCGGCGCGTTCGTAGGTGATCGCGACGTCCGCGCCGTCCTCGGCCAGCCGGAGTGCGATCGCCGCGCCGATTCCGCGGCTTCCGCCGGTGACCAGCGCGACCTTGCCGTCCAGGGTTCCCATGTCCCACCTCTTTCTGTAGCGATAACTACATAAATAGCCGCGTACGATGGGTCGGGTCAAGACTTCTGTATCGCTCACTAAAGAAGGTGGTCCATGTCACCCCGCGGCCGCCCGCGCGCGTTCGACCGCGAGCACGCGCTCAACCAGGCGATGCTGGTGTTCTGGGAGCGTGGCTACGACGGTGCGTCGCTGTCCGAGCTGACCGAGGCGATGGGCATCAAGCCGCCGAGCCTGTACGCGGCCTTCGGGGACAAGGAAGCACTGTTCCGCGAAGCGATCGAGCATTACCAATCCGCGTACGGACGGCACACGATGCGCGCGCTGACCGAAGAGCCGACGGCGCGCGCGGCGGTTGAAGCGATGCTTCGCGACAACGCTTGCGCGTACGTGGAACCGGGGCATCCCAAAGGCTGCATGGTCGTTCTGGCGGCTACCAACTGCACGCCAGCCAATGCGTCCGTGTGGAAGTTTCTCGCTGCTTCGCGGGACGAAGTGCGACGGCAGCTTCACGAGCGCCTTCGTCGCGGAGTGGAAGAAGGCGACCTCGCGGCCACTGTGGACATTGACGCGCTCAGTGCGTTGTACGCGACTGTCTTTTATGGACTGACCATGCAAGCGCGCGACGGCGTCAGCCTCGACTCGCTGATGACCGTCATCGACCTCGCACTCTCGATGTGGCCCGGAAACGGCGGAGGGGCGGCGTCCACTGTGGACACCGCCCCTTCCGCGCCGTGATGAAAGTCAGATGTGCGCCATGGTCAGCGCGCGTTTGTCCTGTTTGATGATGTGGTCGCGCTCCGATTCGGACAGCCCGCCCCAGATGCCGTAGGGCTCGTGCACGGCGAGCGCGTGCTTGCGGCACATCTCCAGCACCGGGCACGACAGGCAGATCGCCTTGGCCCTGGCCTCGCGCCGCGCCCTCGCCGGTCCCCGCTCTCCGTCCGGGTGGAAGAAGGATCCGCTGTCCATCCCCCGGCACGACCCCTCCAGCTGCCAGTCCCACATGTCTGCGTTGGGGCCGGGGAGCCTGCGCGTGTCTGCCATCCTGACCGCCTCCGTCATCCGGTCGATGCCATTAGCTGCTCTGCTGTGGTGCCGATACTCCATTCGGTGCAACGGCGGTAACGTTAGAAGCGCGCCAATAGTTGTTCAATAGATCGGCGGCGATTCAGCCGTTAGGCATCCCCCAGATGTGTGAGCAGGGCTTTTGGCTCGGGTTGCCGGGACCGCGAACGGGCTGGATATTGACCGGGTGGGATCCGGATCAGGCGATGGAGAACCCACCCTGCCGGTGGCCTCGGTCGCCCGTCGGCTCGGTGTCGCGCCGTCCACCCTGCGTACTTGGGACCGCCGCTACGGTCTCGGTCCCAGTCGCCACACCGACGGCAGACATCGCCGCTACGGCAGCTCCGACATCGGTCGTCTCGAACTTATGCAGCGCGCGCTCCTTCGCGGCGCTTCAACGGCGGAGGCCGCGCAGTACGCGTTAGAGCAGATGCCGCGCGCGGACTTCGTACCAGCGCCTGCCGAGCCCGCGGAAGCGACAGAGACGAAAGCGGCCGCTGACGACTTCGAGGTCCCTTCGCGGCTCGCGCGTCGCTTGAGCACTGCTGCGTTGGCGATGGACGTCGGCGCGGTACAGCGCATGCTCGTTGACGCCATTAGCGAGCTAGGTGTGCTTCAGGCGTGGTCGGGCGTTATCGACCCGGTCCTCACTGCGCTCGGCGCGCGGTGGCGCGGTGTGCACGCGGGTGCCGAAGTGGAGTACCTGCTCGCTGAGTGCGTGTACGCGGCACTAGTGCGCGCGACGCCGGTCCTCGACGAGCCTCGCAACCAACGGCCGGTCCTTCTCGCGTGCGTGCCCGACGAACGGGACAACATGCCGGTGTACGCGCTCGCGGCGGCTCTCGCGGGGCGAAGGATCGGCGCGCAGCTCTTCGGCATTGCGCTGCCACAAGAAGTGCTGGCGGTAGCAGTGCGGCGAAGCGCGCCCGCTGCGGTGGTGCTGTGGGCGAATCGGGCGAACGCGGACCCTCGGCTCTTCGCGCGCGTGTCTCGCGGACGGCAGCGGACCCGGTTGTTCGCCTGTGGCCCCGGCTGGGATGCCGCGCTGCTGCCGCCGAAAGTCGAGTTGCTGGCGGATCTTTCCGCGGCCGCCGACCGCGTGGAGCACGTTCTTGTCGGTGCTCCGCGCTAGAAAGGTCGAGTGGACGAAGAAGCGCTGACGGCCCTCGCGTTCGGCCCGGACGCCAGGTCGGCAGACCCGATACCTCGCGACGGCTCACCAAGGCAACGCCTCCTGGCGGCAATCGTGCTGGGCGCCCGCGGCCGATACGCGGCAGCCGCGGACTTGCTCGACCCGCTCCGGCGCGGCAGTGATCCGCTGACGGCCTCGCTGGCGGCGAGCACGCTGGCGTCGCATCGGCGGCAGCTGGGTGCGCACGTGCTGGCGCGGAAGCTGGATGGGGAGGCGCTGCTGGCGGTCGGGCTGCGCGGAGCGGGGGAGTGGAGGACCCCGACAGGCGGCTCGGGAATGGCTGGTGGCGGCTTAGCTGCGGCTGGTTCGGGCTCGCGGGGCGGCGGCCCAGCCCGAACTGGCACCGGGGCAGCTTCGCCCGCTCAGGGACCAACCTCGGCCACCGATTCCCCGCCCGGCACCGCGAGCCGCAGCGCACCCGTCAGCCAAGGCGGCCTCGTCGAGCCCGCCGAAGACCCCCACGGACTGGACCTCCAAGGCGCCCGAGCCGACGCCCTCCTCGGCCTGGCCGCGGACAACCTCGCCCTCGGTCGCATCTCCGCCGCCCGTCGCCTGGCCGTCCGCGCCGCCCAAGCTGACCGGCGTTGGCGCGCGACCATCCGCGGCGGCTGGGTGGGTGCCGAGATCGAACTCGCCGACGGACAGCCTGAAGCGGCCGTCGCCCCGGCCCGCCTCGCGTACGAGACCGCCGTCGCCCGGCACGCTCGGCGACACATCGTGAAGTCCGGCATCGTCTTCGGCGTCGCGCTGCTCTCCGCAGGGCAGGACGGGGCTCGGGAACTCGTCGTCGCAGCCGCCGCGGACGCCGAAAAATATGAACTCGATTCACTTAGCTGGGTGGCAGACCGCGTCGCCGCTGACTTGGACCACGACCGGGCCGAGGAGTATCGATTCAGGAGTCGCCAGGTGTTGCACGCAGTGTTACGGCACGCGGATCCTGGCGTGATGCGTATCGCACACGAATCGCCGTGGGTGCCCGTCGGACCCGGGTAGGCCTGCGGGAACGGGCGTTCCGGCATCCGGGCTAAGAAACTTCAAAAAAAGCCACCGGATCGTGTCAAGGTTCGGGCTAAAGCGTCCGATAGGGGAAGTGGAATGTCACCCGGCTGCAGGAAGGAAACCCCGTGACGACGGTCTTGATCTGCGACGACCGACGCAGTGTCCGCGAAGGGCTCACCCGTGTGATGTCCGCGGTGCCTGGGGTCAGTCGCATCGACTGCGTAGCGCACGGTGACGAGCTGCTGGCCCGGTACACCCGTCAGCCGGTCGATGTCGTGCTGGTCGGAACGCAACGCGCGGTCCCGACGGGCGTCGAGGCCACGCGCCGGCTCGTCTCCGCGAACCCCCAGGCGAACGTCATCGTCTTCGGAGCCCCGGACGACGCGGGCAGCATCGCGGCCGCCATCGCCGGCGGAGCGCGCGGCTACCTGCGCTGGGACGCTTCGCGGCCCGAACTGGTCGCCGCGCTGGCGCACACCCTGGCCAGCACCTCGGTGCCCGCGCCGCGGCAGCCGTCCGACCCGGGCGTGCAGCTCACCGAGCGCGAGCTGCAGGTGCTGCGCGGCATGAGCCAGGGCAAGAGCAACGGCCAGATCGGCCGTGAGCTGTACCTCTCCGAGGACACGGTCAAGACGCACGCGCGGCGGCTGTTCCGCAAGCTCGGCGTCCGCGACCGCGCGCAGGCCGTGGCGCACGGCTTCCGTCGCGGCCTCGTGTCCTGACCGAGGCGGGGCAAGCCAAAACGGGACTTCCGATCCGATTCCCGCGGTGACGAACGGGCCAGGGCAGCCAAGCCCTGGCCCGTACCTGTTGTCCTGGCCCCCCGCACTCGTGCCACGCCCGCGTCCCCACCGCGTGACGGCACTGCCCCAGCCCGTCTGCCTGCGACAATCGCCGTCCGGCCGCGCCCGGCGCGCCGGTCACCACCTCTGGCGGTTGTCTGGTAGGACTCCGACGGTACGGTAGCTGTGACCGGCGCTGGACGGGGACGACCACGCGCCGGATTCTTTGCACGCCTACACGTAACGCTGGGACTGTTGTCTGCGATGGCCACTGTGGGGGATGGACTGGACGAGCCGGTCGCCGCCGCTGTCGAGGGAGACCCTCAGGCAGTGGAGCGGTTGCTGGCCGCCATTCGTCCCCTTGTGGTGCGGTATTGCCGTGCCAGGGTTGGCAGGCAGGAGCGTTCGTTCGCTTCGGCAGACGACGTTGCGCAGGAGGTGTGTCTCGCGGTGCTTACGGCCTTGCCTTCGTACCGTGACCAGGGCCGCCCCTTTCTGGCGTTCGTCTACGGCATCGCCCAGCACAAGGTCGCCGACGCGCACCGCGCCGCGGCGCGCAACCGGGCGGAGCCGGTCGCCGAGATCCCCGACGAGATCGAGGTCGGCGTCGGTCCGGAGCAACGTGCTCTCCAGGGTGAGCTGAACGAGCGGATGGCGCAGTTGCTGCAGGTGCTGCCGGACAAACAACGGGAAATCGTCGTTTTGCGGGTCGTGGTCGGGCTGTCGGCGGAGGAGACGGCGGACGCCGTCGGTTCCACGCCGGGCGCTGTCCGCGTCGCCCAGCACCGGGCGCTCGCCCGGCTGCGCAAGGTGCTTGCCGCCGAGGAGGTGATCTGAGTGACCGATCGCGAAGACCGGGACAGAGACCTGTCACCTTCCGCCCAGGCCAGCGGCCTGACCGGGTACGAAGCGGAAGCCGACGGCGACCTCACGGCCATCCAGGCCGACGACGCGCTCCTCGACGCGCTCGGCGGGACCGATCCGGCTGTCGCCGACGGGCTCGGAGACCAGGAACTGAACGCGCTGCTGCTCGCTTGGCGCCGCGACATCGACAGCGAACCGCTCGCCGAGCTGGTCGACGTCGACACCGCGGTCACCACGGTGAAGACCGCCACGCTGGCGCGCAAATACCAAAGCCGCGGCCGGCGCCGCCGCTATCTCGTGCCGGTGGCCGCCGCGTGCGCCGCCGCCGCGATCGCCTTCACCGGCACCGGGCTCGCCGCCCGGGACGCCCAGCCCGGCGACACGCTGTGGGGCCTCACGAAGGTGCTCTACGCCGACCACGCCCGCTCCGTCGAGGCCGCCGCCGCGGCGAAGCTCGACCTGGAGAAGGCGAACCTGGCCCTGGCCGACAACCGGCTCGCGGACGCCCGGCGCGCGCTCGCCGACGCGCAGGCCGCGCTCACCCAGGTCACCGACGCGGACAACCGCAACCAGCTGATGCAGCAGCACCGCGAACTCGCCGCGCAGCTCGGTCAGCCGACGGCCCCGCCCACGGGTCAGACGACGTCGTCGTCGCCCGCTGTTCCGCCGGGACACGATCCGGTCAGCAGCGCGGCGCCGCCGCCCGGACAGTCGACCTCGCTGCCGGGCACCGGCCACACCGACAACCCGCCGCCGGTCACCTCGGTGACGCCGCTGCCGCCGGTGACGTCGACGCCGAGTTCGCCGCCGCCGTCGCCGAGCGCCACCCCGAACGATCCGGGCACGGGCAGCAGTCCGCGCAACGAGTCGTCGCAAGGGGCGCAGGCCCCGAACGGCACCAGCGGTTCCTAGGTTTTCCGAAGGTCCCGGCACGAACAGTGCCGGGACCTTTTTCGTATCGGCGGGGAGGCGCGATGCTGGTTTTCGGAGAGCCCTACGAGACCGCGAGCGGAACGGTGCTGGTCACCGTCACGCGGGAGGGCCGTCGAGGCGGGCCGGGGCGTGCGGTCGGGCTGTACACGATCAACGCGGACGGCGTGACGTGGACGCCCGCGACGGATCAGGGCCGGATCGCGCTGATCGGTGCGTGCACGGGTTTCGTGGCGGCGGCGTTCGCGACGCTGGCCGTGGTGCGCCGTCCGCCGTGGCCGAACCTGACCGAGCGGGCGATGATTGCCCAGGCGGAAAGCGTGAAGCGCCGACGCTGACCCTGGGTTGTCCACAAGTCGACACAGCTGTGGGCAACCCCTGTGGACAACTTGTCCGCGCACACGAAGAAGGCCCCGGTGGCCAAGCTCACCAGGACCTTTTCGGACGAGATAAAACTCAGTACGCGCTCTCGTTCGCGGTGACGCCGTCCGCGAAACCGCGGCAGTAGTCCCAGCTCACGTAGTCGGTCGGGTTCGGGTCGAACGCCGGCTCGTGCGGGCGCATCCGGCCGTCGGACAGCAGTTGCTCCAGGCTCGCGCGCAGCAGCGTCCAGTCGTGGTAGTGGGGTTCGTCGCACTCACCGCAGTCGACCACGATGCCGCGAACCCCGCGAGGCTCCAGCAGAGCCTGGTACACGGCGAGGTCGGACAGGTCGGCCAGCAGCTCGGTGCGCTCGTCCGCGCTGATCGGCTCTTCGAGGTGGTCGTCGGGGTCGGGGATGGCCCGGGCCGGATCGTCCGGGTCGTCCGCGAACGGATCGGGGGGCAACACATCGTGCGGCACGGCCTGCACGCTACCCGCCGGGCCACCCGCCCGGGCCAGGGCCCCGGCCCGGATATCATGAGGGGAAGGCCCGACCACCCTCGGCCCACGCCAGGCACCGCTGCCCGCGACTCCAGCCCACTCCCGCCAGGAAGGCCCTTCGCCCCTCATGACCAGCGAAAGCATCACCCCCGCAGTGCCCAGCAAGTTCGCGATGCTCGGCTTGACCTTCGACGACGTGCTGCTGCTGCCCGCGGAATCGGACGTGGTGCCCAGCGCGGTGGACACGAGCACGCAGCTCACCCGCAACATCAAGCTCAACGTTCCGCTGGTCTCCGCCGCCATGGACACGGTCACCGAGGCGCGGATGGCGATCGCCATGGCACGGCAGGGCGGCATCGGCGTGCTGCAGCGCAACCTGCCGATCGAGGAGCAGGCGGCGGCGGTCGAGGTCGTGAAGCGGTCCGAGGCGGGCATGGTCACCGACCCGGTCACCTGTTCCCCGGACGACACCCTCGCCGAGGTCGACGCGCTGTGCGCCCGGTTCCGGATCTCCGGCGTCCCGGTCACCGACGCCTCCGGCGCGCTCGTGGGCATCATCACCAACCGCGACATGCGGTTCGAGGTCGACCACACCCGCCTGGTGAGCGAGGTCATGACCCGGACGCCGCTGGTGACGGCACAGGTCGGCGTCACCGCGGAGGCCGCGCTGGGGCTGCTGCGCAGGCACAAGATCGAGAAGCTGCCGATCGTCGACGGCGCGGGCAAGCTGCGTGGCCTGATCACGGTCAAGGACTTCGTGAAGACCGACCAGTACCCGAAGGCCTCGAAGGACCCGGACGGCCGCCTCATCGTCGGCGCCGCGGTCGGCGTGGGCCCGGACGGGCACAAGCGTGCGATGGCGCTGGCCGAGGCCGGGGTGGACGTGCTGATGGTCGACACGGCGCACGGCCACTCGCGGGCGGTCGTGGAAACGGTGCGGCTGCTGAAGAAGGAACTGGGCGACACCGTCGACGTCGTCGGTGGCAACGTCGCGACGCGGGCCGGTGCGCAGGCGCTGGTGGACGCGGGCGTGGACGGGGTGAAGGTCGGCGTCGGCCCGGGCTCGATCTGCACCACGCGGATCGTCGCGGGTGTGGGCGTGCCGCAGATCTCCGCGATCTACGAGGCGGACCAGGCTTGTCGTCCGGCGGGCGTTCCGGTGATCGGCGACGGCGGCATCCAGTACTCCGGCGACATCGCGAAGGCCATCGCCGCGGGCGCGTCCACGGTCATGCTGGGCAGCCTGCTCGCGGGCACCGCGGAATCGCCCGGCGACCTGATCCTGGTGAACGGCAAGCAGTTCAAGGTGTACCGCGGCATGGGCTCGCTGGGCGCCATGCAGTCGCGCGGCGAGGCGAAGTCCTACTCCAAGGACCGCTACGCCCAGGACGACGTGCTCAACGAGGACAAGCTGGTGCCGGAGGGCATCGAAGGCCGGATTCCGTTCCGCGGGCCGCTGTCGAACGTCGTGCACCAGCTTGTCGGCGGTCTGCGCGCGGGCATGGGTTACGCGGGTGCGGAGACGATCGCGGCGATGCAGGAGGCGCAGCTGGTCCGGATCACCGCGGCCGGGCTGAAGGAAAGCCACCCGCACGACATCACGATGACGGTCGAGGCCCCGAACTACACGACCCGCTGATCGCGCTGTTCGCCCGCTCCGCCGCCCGCCACACTGGATTCCCAGGTGACGGCGAGGGGAGCGGGCGAATGCGGTTTTCCCGGAGGTTCGTGCTGACGGCGGCGGCCGCGATGGTGCTCGGGGGAGGGGCGGCTTCGGCAGCTGCGGCGGATTCGCCGGACAGTTCGTTGTGGAAGCGCACTGAGCTGTACTTCGGCACCTCGAAGCCCGGCGGCAGCGAGGTGAGCGAGAAGGAGTTCGCGGACTTCTCGGCCAAGGACATCACGCCGCGTTTCCCAGACGGCTTCACCCAGCTCGAGGGCACCGGTCAGTGGCGGTCCGGCGGCGGCGCGGTCGTCCGGGAGCATTCGATCGTGCTCGTCGTGCTGTATCCGCCGACGAATCAGCACGCGAACGGCGACCTCGAACAGATCCGCACCGACTACAAGCACCTGTTCGATCAGGAATCCGTGCTGCGGACGGATTCCACCGCACGCGTCTCGTTCTGAGCGCGGTTCCACCCGAGCAGCAGCAACGGCGTCGCCAGCATCAACGCGCCCGCCAGCCCGAGTGCGCCGCGCGTGCCCAGCCACGTCGCGACCAAGCCCCACAGCAGCGTCAGGCCGGCGGTGCTGGCGCTGCCGCTGATCCGCCACGCGGACAACATCCGGCTCACGTACCCGTCTTCGGTTTCCTCGAGCCGGTACGTCGCGAGGACCGTGTTGTACGCCGCCGCGCAGATGATCAGGCCGAACTCCACCGCCATCACCCAGAACAGCCCGCCGATCCCGGGCGGCACGAACGCCAGCAGCACGACCCAGCACGTCCGGACCGTGGCGAGGATTGGCAGCAACCGCACCCGGCCGTACCGGGGGACCAGGCGGCGGGCGAGCCGGGAGCCGACCAGGCCGCCGAGGCAGGGGACGCCGAACGCGAGCCCGTACTGCCAGGTCGGCAGGCCGAGTTCGCCGAGCAGCAGCACCGCCAGGACTGGCGAGGTGGCCATGATCAGACCGTTGACCAGGCAGGAGTTGAGGAACAGCATCCGCAGCCGGGCGTGCCGGAAGAGGTAGCGCCAGCCTTCGACGAGGTCCGCGGCGCGGAAGGGGGCGGGGCGGGCTGGTTTGGGCTCGCGGGTGCGGATCGTCGAGAGGGAGAACGCGGACAGCAGGTAGCTGAACGCGTCGAGAAGCACTGTGGCCAGCGGGCCGAAGAACCCGATCGCCGCACCGCCGGCGGGCGGGCCGAGTGCGGTCGCGGTCCAGAGCGTGGTCTCGAACCGGCCGTTCGCGGCGAGCAGGTCTGGACCACGCGCGAGTGATTTCAGATACGCCCCGCTCGCCGAGGTGAACGCGATGTTCGCCGCGGCCACGAGCACCGATACCGCCACGAGCTGGGAGAACGTCAGCAGGTCCAGCAGGTACGCGGGCAGCAGCGTGAGCAGGGCGGCGAACCGGACGAGGTCCATCGCGATCAGCACGGGTCGTTTTCGCCGGAATTCGACCCACGGACCGAGCGGGAGCGCGGCCAGCGAACCCGCCGCCAGCCCGGCTCCGGCCAGCAGCGACACCTGCGCGGCACTGCTGTGCAGCACCCGGACCGCGATGATCGAGAAGGCGTCGAGGGCGAAGTAGGTGCCCCCGATGCTGACCGCGTACCCGAGCCACAGCCGGTGAAAGTCCTTGCCCAGCGCCAAATCCGTCCCCCTCGTTCAGCCGGGCAGCCAACCATCCGCCCGCGCCGGTGGCAAACAACCGCGCGCACAACCGGTGGTTGTCGCCACCGCAACGGTCCCCCGCGCGCAGGTCACCCGTGCCGACTCGCGACAATGGACCGCGAAGGCGTCAGGCGCGAGAAGGGACATCACGTGCGGGATCTGGTCGAGATCGGCATGGGCCGCACGGCGCGGCGGGCGTATGACCTCGATGACGTGGAGATCGTGCCGTCGCGGCGGACGCGGTCGTCGTCGGTGGTGTCCACCGCGTGGCAAATCGACGCGTACCGGTTCGACCTGCCGCTGGTCACCCACCCGACGGACGCGATCGTGTCGCCGGGGACCGCGGTGGCGATCGGCGAGCTGGGCGGCCTCGGCGTGCTCAACGCCGAAGGGCTGTGGGCTCGGCACGCGAACGTCGAGGAGGCGATCTTCCGCCTCGTCCGCGCCGCCGAGGACAGCGAAGACCCGGCCGCGGTCGTGCGCGAGCTGCAGGAGCTGCACTCCGCGCCGATCCGGCTCGACCTGCTGACCGAGGCGATCAAGACGGTCCGCGAATCCGGTGTGACGGTCGCCGCGCGGGTGAGCCCGCAGCACGCCGCCGAGCTGACCCCGGATCTGATCGCGGCGGGCGTCGAGATCCTGGTCGTGCAGGGCACGATCATCTCCGCCGAGCACGTGCAGCGCGACGCGGAACCGCTCAACCTCAAGGAGTTCATCGGCCGCCTCGACGTGCCGGTGATCGCGGGCGGCGTGAGCGACTACCGCACCGCCATGCACCTGATGCGCACCGGCGCGGCGGGCGTCATCGTCGGCCACGGCTACACCGACGGCGTCACCAGCACCGACCGCGTGCTCGGCATCGGCACCCCGATGGCGACGGCGATCGTGGACGCGGCCGCCGCGCGCCGCGACTACCTGGACGAGACCGGCGGCCGCTACGTGCACGTCCTCGCCGACGGCGGCATCACGACGTCCGGCGACATCGCGAAGGCGATCGCCTGCGGCGCGGACGCGGTCATGCTCGGCGCCCCGCTGGCGACCGCGTCGGACGCCCCGGGCCAGGGCCTGTACTGGACCGCCGCGGCCGCGCACCCGTCGCTGCCGCGCTCGCGCGTGGTGGCCGGCCCGGATTCGGACTACGCGGTGGACCTGAAGACGCTGCTGTTCGGCCCGTCCTCGGACGCGGAGGGCGTGGTGAACCTGTTCGGTGCGCTGCGTCGCGCGATGGCCAAGACGGGGTACTCGGACCTGAAGGAGTTCCAGCGCGTCGGGCTGACCGTGCGCGGCTGAGGCACTCGCGGAAAGGGCCCCTTCGCGGGGGCCCTTTTTGTGCCCGCACGCCCGTCCTCGTGCCGCGCCTGAAGGGGTGAACGGACGGCTCCGAGGTAACTCGTCAGTAACTTAACTCTGGTCTGGCGGCTCCCCGGGGGTTACCCTCTTTCCTGTGACTGCCAGTAACACCACCACCGCGCGGCAAGAACCCGACTACGACGTCCTCGTGGTCGGTTCCGGGTTCGGCGGCAGCGTCGCGGCGTTGCGGCTGACCGAGAAGGGCTACCGCGTCGCGGTGGTCGAGGCGGGCCGGCGCTTCGCCGACGACGAGTTCGCCAAGACGTCCTGGGATCTCAAGCGCTACCTCTGGGCCCCGCAGCTCGGCTGTTACGGCATCCAGCGCATCCACATGCTCAACGACGTGATGGTGCTGGCCGGCGCTGGCGTCGGCGGCGGTTCGCTGGTCTACGCGAACACGCTGTACCGCCCGCTCAAGCCGTTCTACCAAGACCGGCAGTGGGCGCACATCACCGACTGGGAAAGCGAACTCGCGCCGCACTACGACCAGGCCAGCCGCATGCTCGGCGTCGTCACGAACCCGACGATCACGCCGTCCGACGTGGTGATGCGGGACGTCGCGAAGAAGATGGGCGTCGAGGATTCGTTCCACGCCACGCCGGTCGGGGTGTACTTCGGCAAGCCGGGCGAGACGGTGGAGGATCCGTTCTTCGGCGGCGCCGGGCCGGACCGGGTCGGGTGCACCGAATGCGGTTCCTGCATGACCGGCTGCCGCGTCGGCGCGAAGAACACGCTGGTGAAGAACTACCTGTACCTCGCGGAAAAGGACGGCGCACAGGTCATTCCGCTGACCACGGTGACGTCGGTGCGCCCGCGCGGCGACGGTTACGAGATCACGCTGCAGAAGACCGGCACGCGTTCGCGGCGGTTCCGGACCACGGTCACCGCGGCGCAGGTGGTGTTCGCCGCGGGCACCTGGGGAACGCAGAACCTGTTGCACCGCATGAAGGACACGGCCGCGCTGCCGAAGCTGTCCGCCAAGCTCGGCGAGCTGACCCGGACGAACTCCGAGGCGATCATCGGCGCGGCGCGGACCACTGTGGACCCCGAACGGGACTTCAGCCGCGGCGTCGCGATCACGTCGTCGATCCATCCGGACGAGAACACGCACATCGAGCCGGTGCGGTACGGCAAGGGCAGCAACGCGATGAGCCTGCTGCAGACCGTTGCCACCGACGGGTCTTCGCGCGTTCCGCGCTGGCGGCAGGCGGTCACGTTCCTGGTCAAGCACCCGGTGCAGTCGGCGAAACTGCTGAACGCGTACCGGTGGAGCGAGCGCACGGTGATCCTGCTGGTGATGCAGAGCCTCGACAATTCCATCACCACCTACACCCGGCGCGGTCTGTTCGGACGGCGGAAGTACACGTCGAAACAGGGCCACGGCGAGCCGAAC
Organism: Amycolatopsis sp. A1MSW2902; assembly: GCF_017312175.1. Classification (NCBI taxonomy): domain Bacteria; kingdom Bacillati; phylum Actinomycetota; class Actinomycetes; order Pseudonocardiales; family Pseudonocardiaceae; genus Amycolatopsis; species Amycolatopsis sp. A1MSW2902. Next base: position 6,521,486 of record NZ_QJPO01000001.1, on the reverse strand, counting down.
CCGAGCTTCATCCCGGCCGGGCACGAGGCGAACGTCCTTACCGCGGAACGGATCGGCGGCATGCCGGGCGGCACCTGGGGCGAGGTTTTCGACATCCCGCTCACCGCGCACTTCATCGGCGGCGTGCCGATCGGCGACAGCGCCGACACCGGGGTCATCGACCCGTACCACCGGGTTTACGGCTATCCCGGACTGTCCGTTGTGGACGGTTCGGCGATCACCGCGAACCTCGGGGTGAACCCGTCGCTCACCATCGCCGCGCAGGCCGAGCGGGCGTTCTCGTTCTGGCCCAACAAGGGCGAGGCGGACGAGCGGCCGGAGCAGAGCAGCGGGTACGCCCGGGTGGAACCGGTCGCGCCGAAGAACCCGGCGGTTCCGGCGAACGCGCCCGCGGCACTGCGCCGCTGACCTAAGATCGTCCGGTGACCACTGCGGCGCTGGACCGGATCCGGGAACTGCACGACGAATGGGCACGAGTCGCCGAGGCGATGCCTGCCTCGGCGTTCGGCGAGCCGAGCGCGCTGCCGGGCTGGACGCGCGCGCATCTGCTCACCCACCTCGCGCGCAACGCTGATGCCCTCGGCAACCTGCTGACCTGGGCGGAAACCGGGGTCGAGCGGTCGATGTACGGCCCGGGCAACGCGCGGGACGACGAGATCGAGGCTGGCGCTGGCCGTGCTCCGGCGGAAATCGTGGCCGACCTGGTCGCGGCCGGGAAGCGCCTGACCGACCACGCCGCGCGGCTGTCGGACGAGGTGTGGGCAGCGCCGGTCCGGCACCGGCACGGCGGCGAGCTGACCGGCGCGGACGTGCTCACGCTGCGGCTTTCCGAGACCACGATCCACCTCGCCGACCTCGACGCCGGCCACGATTTCGACAGTGCCACCGCGTTGCTCGGCGGGCATCTCGAAGCGGTGATCGGGACGCTGATCCGGATGTGCCCGCGTCCGCTGCCCTCGTTCCGGATCACCGACGGCGTCCGCACCTGGACCCTCGGCGAAGGCGGCGACCTCGTCACCGGAACGCCCGGCACGGTGCTGGCTTGGCTGACCGGTCGCGGCGACAGTTCCGCGCTTTCCGGGCCGGTGCCGGAGATGGCTCCGCTGATCTGACTCAGCTGGGCTGGCGGGCGGCGGCGAGCTCGTCGTCGTCGCCGACGATGCCCAGTTGCTGCAGGATGGCGAGCCGGTCGGTCTGGATGTCGAGTTCGGAGATCCGCCCGTCGGTCACCCGCGCCAGGACGAAACCGCGCCACGTTCCGCTTTTGCCGGTCGCGAAGCCTCTGCGGTAGTAGCCGGTGTTGGTCGCGGTGAGCGTCACCGTGGCCGCGACCTGGTCGTCTTCGGCGAGTAGTGAATCGACGTCGACGCGCAGGTCCGGGAACGCGGTCAGCATCTGCGTCCAGCCGGTGCGGAAGGCGGCGAGCCCGCCGGTCGGCGCGTCGACCACGACCGGGCCGGATTCGGTGACGTCCTCGGCCACGACGGTGTCCAGTTCGGCGAGGTCGTGGCTGTTGACGATGGCGAGAAAACGGCGCAGGACGGTCTTGGGGTCGGTCATGGCTCCTCGATTCTTACGCTGTAAGAGACGAGCACAGTGGTACCTTACGGCGTAAGAAACGTCAAGGGGGACCAGTGTCCGATCGGAGGGCCCGGCCGCGCGCCGGGCTGACCAGGGAGCGGGTCGTGGACGCCGCGCTCGCGTTCGTGGACGAGCACGGCATCGCCGCGCTGTCGATGCGCAAGCTCGGCGCGGAACTCGGCGTGGAGGCGATGACCCTCTATCACTACGTGCCGAACAAGGAAGCGCTGTTCGACGCGCTGGTCGACCGGCTCGTCTCGGCGCTGGCCGGGATCGAGCCGGAGCCGGGGGAGCCCGGCCAGCAGTGGCTGGGCCGGGTCGCCCGCGCGTACCGGGAGCAGTTGCTCGCGCATCCGGGCGTGCTGCCGCTCGCCGCGACCCGTCCCGCGGTCAGCCCGGAGTCGTTGCAGGTGATCGAAACCGCATTGCGGTTGTTGGAGTTGCCGCCGGCGCGCGGACTCGACATGGTGAACGCCGTGATGACCTTCGTTCTCGGCCACACGCTCGCCGAGGCAGGCCGTACGCCCGGCGCGAAGTCCGATGTGGACAGTCTCGCGCACCTTGACGAGGACCGCTTTCCGCTGCTCGCGCAAGCCCTGCAAGACGGGGCAAGGCACGCCGAGCGGTTCGAATTCGCCCTTCGGGCATTACTCGCTGGACTTTTCGCAACCCATTCACGGTCTGAGGCGTCTGAATGAACATGACACTGGGGAGAAGGACGTTCCTGCGCGCCGCCGGGTTGACGGCGGTGGGCGCGGTGGCCGCGGCCTGCACAGCGAAACCGGGACCGTCGGTGCCGCAGACCAGCCCGACGACGAGAACGTCCGTACCGCCGAGCACCAGCTCGAAGCCGTCCGGGCCGCCGGACTGGAACGCGTTGCGCGGCAAACTCTCCGGCGACCTCGTGCTTCCTTCCGACGACGGATTCGCCACCGCGAAGCGGGCGTTCAATCCGCTTTTCGACGGACACAATCCCGTTGCGGTAGCGAAATGCGCGAAGCCGGAGGACGTGCAGGCGTGCGTCGAAGCGGCTGGCGGCCGGGTTCCGCTCGCTGCACGCAGCGGCGGGCACAGTTATGCCGGGTATTCCGCGCCGGACGGCGGGCTGGTGCTCGACGTCGGCGGCATGGCCGGTGTCGACGTGCAGGGCGACCAGGTGGTGATCGGCGCGGGCGCGAAACTCGGCGACGTCTACTCGGCGCTCGCGAAGGCCGGCCGTTGCCTGCCCGCGGGTTCGTGCCCGACTGTCGGCATTGCCGGGCTCGCGCTCGGCGGCGGAATCGGTGTGTTGACCCGCAAATACGGCCTGACCTGCGACCGGCTGCAGTCCGCGCAGATCGTCACGCCGGACGGCAAGCTGCGCACGGTGAGCGCGCAAGCCGACGACGACCTGTTCTGGGCACTGCGCGGCGGCGGGGGCGGAAACTTCGGCGTGGTCACGTCGTTCACCTTCACCACGGTGGAAGCGCCGACTATCACGGTGTTTTCGCTGAAGTTCCCGTCTGGTTCGGCGAGCGACGTGGTCGACGCGTGGCAGCGCTGGCTGCCGAGCGCCCCGCCCGAACTGTGGTCGAACTGCGTGGTTTCCGGCGGCCCGAGCGGAGCCTGCCGGGTCGGCGGGGCGTTCGTGGGCACTTCGGCTGGCCTGACGTCGGCGCTCAGCGGATTCTCGGTGACGCCGTCCAGCCGCACGATGAAAACCCTCAGCTACGGCGCGGCGATGAACTACTTCTCCGGCAGTTCCGAACGGCAGACCTTCGTGGCGTCGTCACGCATCATCACCGATCCGGTCGACGGCGGGAAGATCGCCGATCTCGCTTCCGGGCACAAGGGAATGGACCTGCTCATCGACGGCCTCGGCGGCGCGGTTGGCGACATCGCGCCCACCGCAACGGCGTTCCCGCACCGGAAAGCGCTGGCCAGCATTCAGGTCTACGCCCCGGCGACGGCGAGCAGCCAGGACACCGCACGCAAGTCTGTGTCCACTGTGGTCGCTGGACTGGCGGACGCGGGCGCGCGCGGCGGCTACGTGAACTACATCGACCCGGACCTGCCGGACTGGAAGTCGGCCTACTACGGCGACAACGCGGCCCGGCTGGACCAGGTGGCGAAGAAGTACGACCCCGACGGGGTATTCAAGTTCGCTCAGTCTGCTTGATGCGGGGGCCAGGCGTAACGCACGTCTGGCTCACCCTCTTCATTTCGCTGCCCGTCGGTGTACTCGACGGCGACGAAACCGTGGCGGCGGTAAAACCGTTGTGCTGGCTCGTTGACCTGGAACGTCCACAGGGTCAGCCCGTCGGGGCGGAGTTGTTTGGCCAAGTCGACCAACTGGTCGTCGATTCCGCGGCCGAGCCACGGAGGGTCGAGATAGAGCTGCGCCAGCTCCGCGCCGTCGAGCACGAGCAGTCCGGCCACAGTGGACTCGGCGACCGCGACCCAGGTTTCCTGCTGCGGCACCACGACATTCGCGAACCACCAGCGCACCGCGTCGTCATCGTGAGCGCGGCGAACTGTCGGCAACGCGGCGGAGAACGACCGCAGCCACACGTCGGCGATGTCGCGTGCGTCTGCGACCGTTGCCCGTCGCAGGTCCACTGTGGTCAGGGGTCGACCCCGGTGAAAACCGTGACCCGTTCCTCGGTCAGGTCATTCATCGCCGACAGCACGCCCTCGCGGCCGACGCCCGACCCCTTCACGCCGCCGTACGGCATCTGGTCCGCGCGGTACGACGGCACGTCACCGATGATCACCCCGCCGACCTCCAATTCCGCTGACGCGTGAAAGGCCAGCTGCACGTCACTGGTGAACACCCCAGCCTGCAGTCCGTACGCGGACGCGTTCACCGAAGCGAAAGCCTCGTCCACACCATCCACAATGGACACCGCGAGCACGGGCCCGAAGATTTCCTCCGACCAGGCCTTGGCATCCGCGGGCACGTCGGTCAGCAGAGTCGGCGCAACCGTTGCGCCCGAACGGGTTCCGCCGGTCAGCACTCGGGCACCACCGGCCACGGCTTCCTCGACCCACTCGATGATCCGTTCCGCGGCCGCCTCGTCGACGACCGGGCCGACGTCGGTGTTGCGGTCGTACGGATCGCCGGTCTGCTGCGCCTCGACGGCCTCGGTCAGCGCGGGCACGAACTCCTCCGCGATCGCCGCGTCCACGATCACCCGCTGCACCGCGATGCACGACTGGCCCGCCTGGTAGTTCCCGAATGTCGCGATCCGTTGCGCGGCACCCTCGACGTCCGGCCAGTCGCGCAGCACAACCGCCGCGGCGTTTCCACCCAGTTCGAGCACCACGTGCTTGCGCGCCGCCGCGTCCGCGATCGACCAGCCGACCGGGCCTGAACCGGTGAACGAAACCACCGGCAGCCGCGGGTCGGCGACCAGCGCTTGCGTCTCCTCGTTTCCCAGCGGCAGCACGGAAAACGCGCCTTCCGGCAGGTCGGTCTCGGCAAGCAGTTCGCCAAGCACCAGCGAGGACAACGGCGTACGCGGGGCAGGCTTGATGATGATCGGCGCGCCGACTGCGAGCGCGGGCGCGACCTTGTGCGCCACCAGGTTCAGCGGGAAGTTGAACGGCGCGATCCCGAGCACCGGCCCGCGCGGCACCCGGCGGGTCAGCGCGAGCCGGGCATCACCGGACGGATCGGCGTCGAGCCGTTGCATTTCGCCGCTGAACCGGCGTGCCTCCTCGGCCGCGATCCGGAACACCGACACCGCGCGCTTCACCTCGGCCTCGGCCCACTTCAGCGGCTTGCCGTTCTCGGCCGTGATCACCTCGGCGAGTTCGTCGGCCCGCATCGCGATCCCGCGCGAAACCTGCTCCAGCGCGGCCGCGCGCTGATGCGCGGGAGTGCGCCGGAACTCCTTCGCGACCGAGGCCGCCGCGGCCACCGCCCGTTCGACCTGGTCAGCGCCGGGCACCGCGACCGTCGCCACTTCGCTGCCGTCGAACGGGTGGTGCACCACGAGGGTGCTCGCGCCCTGCTCAGCCTGACCGGCGATCCACGCGGCCCGCGGCTGTGGGGTGATCGTGTCCATGGGCTCAAGGTATTAGGGAGCGCCAGGCCCGGCACGCCGGACTCGGTCCTTCGATTGTGGCTTCTGTCCTGGCGTCGAGATGACATTTGTCGGGGGTCCCCGGCACCCGCCCGGCATATCGTTCGGCCCATGACGAACTCGGTGGCCTCTCGTTGGACCGAAAGCCCGTCGCGGGCCTTCTTCGCGCGGGTCGGAACACCGCGCCGTCCGGTGCTGACCGGCGCGGTGTTCCTCGTGACCGCAGTAGTGCTTGTTGCCCAGCTGGCGGATCCGGCGCTCTTCGACCGCTTCAAGCGCGACGCCACCGCGATCGACGCCGGAGAGTGGTGGCGGCTGCTGACCGGCATGTTCTTCCAGGACGGCAAGATTTTCGGCGGGATTTTCAACCTGCTCGCCCTCGCCGCGGTCGGCACCTTCGCGGAATGGTGCCTCGGCCGGGTGTCCTGGTTCGTCCTGTACTTCGGCTGCGGACTGTTCGGCCAGTACCTCAGCTACGTCTGGCTGAACCCGGTCGGGGCGGGCAACTCGATGTGCGTCGCCGGGCTGCTCGGCGCACTCGCGGTGGTGGTGTGGCGGGCGCGCGACGCCGAGCCGCCGCAAGCGCTCTACCGCGCCGCGCTGCTGATCGTGCCGCTGGCGGTGCTCGACACGGTGCTGCACGACAACCACGGCATGCCCGCGCTGCTCGGCATCGCGCTGGGGCTGCTGGTCACCGGTTTCGGTAAAGGTCGCGCAGCAGCAGGATCTCCGCGCAGTGGTGGATCATCTCTCGGTTGATGTGCAGGACGAGCGCAGCCATCGACAGCTCCGCGTACGGACCTTCAGCGGGACCGCACGGGCGCGCCAGCGCTTCGGCGTCGAGGCTGCGTACGCCGGCGATCCAGGTCGCGTACGCGTCGTCGAGCCGCTTCAGCGCTTCGTCGGCGGTGCCCGCGTACGGGAAGTCCTGATAGGACATCGGCGGTCCGCCGAAGTGCGACGCGGAGCGCATGCCCAGGACGCCTGGGATGATGTGGGCCAGCCGCCACGCGATGGTGGTCACCGGCGGCGGAGTCGGCTCCGGGAACGAGAAATCGACCGTGAAGTCGCCGGTGCCCGGGTCGTTCTCGCTCGTGCGGGGGTGCACCGTCCAGCAGTCCGCGACCGGCTGCCAGAAGTACTCGTCGTCGGTCAGCCCCTCCAGCTTCGGGCGCACGTGGTGCTGCCAGTGCCAGTCGAGTTGCTCGGTCAGTTCGTTGGTCCAGTCGTTGGTCATGCGGGAACGGTAAGCCGGTTCGCGGACAGCGGCTGTCCTCATTACGGGGCCATTGCCGACGTGACGGGGCCCACCTGGGACGATGGTGGCAAAAGCGCTGATACCTGGAGGTCTTGGGTGGCCACTCCCACCGGTCCGGTACTCGTCATGGACTTCGGGGCGCAGTACGCGCAGCTGATCGCCCGTCGCGTGCGCGAGGCGCAGATCTTCTCCGAGGTCGTGCCGTCCAGCGCGACCGTCGAGGAGCTGCTCGCCAAGAACCCGTCCGCGATCATCCTGTCCGGCGGCCCGTCGAGCGTGTACGCCGAGGGCGCCCCGGCGATGGACCCGAAGCTGGTCGAGGCCGGCGTGCCGATCCTCGGCATCTGCTACGGCCACCAGCTGCTCGCCCGCGCGCTCGGCGGCGTCGTCGAGCCGACCGGCGTGCGCGAGTTCGGCCGCACCGACGTGCGGATCGTCGGCGAGGGCGGTGTCCTGCACACCGGGCTGCCCGATCACCAGACGGCGTGGATGAGCCACAACGACAGCGTCACCAAGGCCCCCGAGGGCTCGGTCGTCACGGCCAGCTCCGACGGTGCCGAGGTCGCTGGCTTCGAGGACGTCGAGCGGCGCTTCGCGGGCGTGCAGTACCACCCGGAGGTGGCGCACTCGCCGCACGGCCAGGAGGTGCTGCGCCGGTTCCTGTACGAGATCGCCGGCGTGCGGCCCGGCTGGACCACTTCGTCCATTGTGGACGAGCAGGTCGCCGCGGTCGCCGCGCAGATCGGCGAGGGACGGGCCATCTGCGGCCTGTCCGGCGGCGTTGACTCCGCGGTCGCCGCGGCACTCGTCCAGCGGGCCATCGGCGACCGGCTGACCTGCGTGTTCGTCGACCACGGCCTGCTGCGCGCGGGGGAGCGCACCCAGGTCGAGCGCGATTTCGTGGCCGCGACCGGCGTCAACCTGGTCACCGTGGACGCGCGCGAGCGGTTCCTGAACGCGCTGGCCGGCGTCACCGACCCGGAGCAGAAGCGCAAGATCATCGGCCGCGAGTTCATCCGCGTGTTCGAGCAGGCCGAGCGCGACCTCAAGGCGCAGGGCGACTACCGGTTCCTCGTGCAGGGCACGCTGTACCCGGACGTCGTCGAATCCGGCGGCGGCGAGGGCACCGCGAACATCAAGAGCCACCACAACGTCGGCGGCCTGCCTGACGACCTGCAGTTCGAGCTGGTCGAACCGCTGCGGCTGCTGTTCAAGGACGAGGTCCGCCGGGTCGGGCTCGAACTGGGGCTGCCGGAGACGATCGTGCAGCGCCAGCCGTTCCCCGGGCCGGGCCTCGGCATCCGGATCATCGGCGAGGTGACCGCGGACCGGCTGGAGACCCTGCGCGAGGCGGACGCGATCGCCCGCGAGGAACTCACCGCGGCCGGGCTGGACCAGGAGATCTGGCAGTGCCCGGTGGTGCTGCTCGCGGACGTCCGCAGCGTCGGCGTCCAGGGCGACGGACGGACATACGGCCACCCGATCGTGCTGCGCCCGGTGTCGTCGGAGGACGCGATGACCGCCGACTGGACGCGGCTGCCGTACGAGGTGCTGGAGCGGATCTCGACCCGGATCACGAACGAGGTGTCCGAGGTCAACCGCGTGGTGCTGGACGTGACGAGCAAGCCGCCGGGCACCATCGAGTGGGAATGACGTGAAAAAACGGGGCCCGGAAATGTCCGGGCCCCGTTTTTTGTGTCTCAGGGCCGTCGTTTGCGGAACGACGCGCCGAGCATCAGGATCCCGCAGAACACCGCGCCGCCCGCGATGATCCAGCGGAAGTCGAAGGTCGGCAGCCAGCTCGAGCCGTCGGTGAGGACGTAGCCGGACACGAGCAGCGTCGCGACCCCGACGACCAGCGTGATCCAGTCGACCCCGCGGCGGCGAGCCGGGGCTTCGGGCTCGTCGTAGGAGTAAGGGTTCTCAGCCACGGCGCACCTCCACCTGGCCCACGCCGTTGGTGACGTGGAGCGTGATCTTCTGTCCGCCGACGTTGTCGTCGCCGTTGTCGGTCCCGGTGATAGCCGGCTGGCCGACGCCGTTGGACGTGCGGTTCAGGCAGTCGACCTCACCGGCGCTGTTCTCGCAGGTGAACGTCACGTCCGCGGTGCGGGGCACGATGACCTCGGTGTTTCCGGCGCCGTTGGAGACCGTGGTGGTGATCGGCTCGCTCGCGGCCAGCTGGGTCAGATCGATCTTCATGTTGCCCGCGGTGTGCCGGTAGACGGGCTGCAGTTCGGCCACCGTATGCGGAGTGGCGGACAGGTCGCCGACGCCGCCGCGCACGTCGAGGTTGTCGAACGTGCTGGTCGTGAGCACCATCCCGGCGACCGACAGCGGAATCGCGAGCCCGATCAGACCGCGTGCGCCGCGAGCGAACGCCCCCGCCACGAGCCCGACCCCCAGCACGGCGAGCGTCATGCCGATGATGTGCCGCAGCGAGAACCAGTCGAACCCGTTCAGCGCGAGCGCGACGCCGATGCCGGCCACGATCACCGCGACCCCGAACGTGGCAGCCCCGATCTTGGACCGCCGCCGCGGCGGCCGGTGCTGGTAGTTGTTGTAGTCGTCAGCCGGAGACGGCGGCGGCGGCGGTGGCGGCGCCGCCGGATCGGGCAAATCCCAGCCCGCCGGGTCGGCGGCCAGCGGATCCCAGCCCGGTGCCGCCGCCGCGGGAGTCGGGGTGTCGCTGTTCATCGTGAAAGCTCCGGTTCCGGAAGCGGTTCCGTCCGCCGCGAACGCGACGACCGGCGCCGGTCGGTTGTCCTGCCCGCGGGTGCGATGCAGGAGATAAAGGCACGTGGCGAGCAACGCGAACCCGATCAGGCCGCCGCCGTCGAACCAGCCGCCGCCGAACGTCCACCCGACAACCGGAATCACCGCGACCGTGAGCACGGCCGCGAAGGCCTTCGTCATGCTCGACTGCCCGCGCCCGATCAACGCCTCGAAGCCGGAAACCTCGTCGCCCTCGGAGGGGAAGAACAGCCAGCCGAGCAGGTAAAGCACCAGCCCGAACCCCCCGAAAACGGTCGCCGCCGCCAACGCGACCCGAATCACCACCGGGTCGATCCCGTAGCGATCCCCCAGCCCAGCCGCGACCCCAGCAACCTTCCGACCCGAGTGCGGCCGCCGAGGCCTGCTGGCCCAGAAGTCCTTGACGGTCTCCTCGAACCCGTTCAGGGGGTTCGTACGGGGAGGCCGCACGTCGTTCGCACCACTCATGCTTCACAGCATGGTCGATGGAGGGTGGCGGCACATCGGGGAAGGTCCCTGAGGTTATCCCCGAGATGCGGCCCTGGCGTGGGGCTCGTTCCGGCTGAGGACTGTCGTCGCACTGCTGTGGGCCTGCTCTTCGAGCAGGCTTCGGTAACGGGAGCAGCGGCTTCAGCTTGCTGGCCGAGTCTTCCGCGGTCTGACACGAGATAGCGGTGTCCGTACCACGGATTACGTCGAGCATCGCCGGGGTTCCGGATGTTGTCCGTGTACTGCTGACCTTATTAGAGAAGAAGTCCTATGGTGGCCAACTTTGCCGTTGACGAAGGTCGGCGACTCGTACGGCTTTTAGCGCGGCGAGATCAGCCTTTCGGAAGAAGGGGATCTAGCTTGACCGCTAGGTCTCGGGCCGCCGCACATGCTACGTCGGTGTCACTGCCGTTTGTGACATCGATGAGCGCGCGAGAGTTGGTCGCGACAGCCAGCTTGATCACACATGATCCACTTGAACCGATTGGCTGGCGCTCCTCGATTAAGGGGCGGCCGTTGACGTTGCCGGCGTGCGCCTTGCTGGGGTCGGCAACGTTGTCGGTGTAGCGCTGACCGGCCTGCAAAGTGAGCCCGATGACGCCAGCGTCCGGTCCGTCGCCTGGCTTCTTGGACACGCAAGAGCGCTGTGAATCGGCGACCGAGGGGGTCGCTTTGGGAAAACCTCGGCCAGCCAGGATTTGATCCAGCAGCGCGCACTGGTTCCTCGCGGCAAAAGGATTTTCAGAAGAGGCAGGCGGTGCGGCGGTCGGAGGGGGTGCTTGGCTTGTTCCGGCGGTCCCGTCGACGGTCTTGTCGCACGCGGTCAGCATCACCGTGGCCGCGCCGAGCAGGAGCAGGGTTTTCGGGACTCGCGATGCGATCATCAGTTGTCAATTTTCTTGTTGATCTGATCGAATGACTTCTTGTGAGTGTGGTCGGTTTCGCGGTAATTTTTGCGCGCGATGGCGAGAGCGTCTCTGGCGGTTTCAATGGCATCCCGCATGAGGACAAGGTTAGGCAGCATTGCGTCGCCGCCTACGGCTGCTACTTCGACATTGAACCCTGCTACCAAGGTCGCGTATGGCGAGCTGCCCATTTTGGCGAACTCGGTGAGGAGGGTCAGGTCGTGGATCATCGTCTTGTAGCCGTCGAGGAAAAAATTGCAGGCCTTCATGTAGGCGTTGAACCCGGCCTCGTTGACCGCGAACGAGCCGTTTTGGGCCAACGTTTTCAGCGTGTTCCCGGCCTCGCGCATCTTCTCCGCGGCTTCGTGGCTCCCAGGGCCCTCAGTGAGTCCCGCTAAGAAGGCGTTGCCCGCTGTGTCGGCCGCGGAAGAGTTTCCAGAGAGCGGCTCCGGGTTTACTTCGATTCCTGACATCAGCTGCTCCTGTGTCTACGTATGCGCTCGAGATGCGAAGGCCCTGGCGCGGCGAAGGACATCCGCGCGTCTGGCAGCTGGAATCAGCCGCCGAGAACCGGGGGAGTGATCTTCTCCCCGTCCGGCCCACGTTCTGGCTTGACCTCGAAGACCTCGTCCGGATCGACCTGTGTCGGGATCTTGTTCTTGTGTTCCTTGTCCTCTTCCTTCTTCTTCCCGGCACCTGCCGCACCGGCGCCAGCACCTCCGGCACCCGGCTTTCCGCCCTTTCCAGCGCTCGCAGCAGCAGTAGCGCCGCGCTCAAGCCGCTCAGCCGCGCCCTTGCCGCCGGACTCGCCTGGCTTCCCGGAGCCGCCCGAACCAGCGCCGCCGGTCACGCGGCCACCGGCGCCACCTCGACCAGCGCCGCCTGACCGGCTGCGCGGCGTGTCCTCGCCGGAGCCGGAGTTCCCGCCGCCGCCACCGCCCAAAGCGAGCCCTTCCGGAGAAAACCGGCCGCCGATGTTCGGCGTGGTCCGCAGGCTGTTCCCGCCCCCTGACACCGCGGGGTTGCTGAGCGGCCCGGTGCCGGTGTTGATTCCCGGTCCGGGGCTGTAAGGAATGCCCGGGGAATTGCCTCCGCCTGGCGGGAAGGAGTTGACCGGAGGGGGACCGCTCAGCGGCGGGTTTGTTCCCGTGAACCCGGTCCCGGGTCCACCGGTCACCGGTCCACCCGAACCCGGCCCGGTGTAAGGACCGCTCGAAGTCCCGCCGGACACAGTCACCGGCGCGGCACTGCTCGCATGAGTGCTGTCGTTGTTCATCTGCGGCGGCGGAGAGTAAACCGGCTGCGTAGTCGACGTCTCGTGATACGTCGTGTCCAGCCCGTGCATCACCTGGACCGCCTGCTGGTGCGCCGCGTCAGCCTGCTGCTGCTTGGCCGCCACGTCGCCCATCGCGATCACGCCCTGCAGCGGGTTGCCGTTCTGGAACTGCTCGGTCGCCTTGGCCATCTCGGCCTTCTGGTCGAACCCCGTCGGCTCCGGCATGTTCTTGTGCGCGTAATCGGCCGCCGCGGACTGCTGGGAGTAGCGGTTCGACACCAGTTGCATCGCGCTGCCGGTTTTTTCCGTGTGGTCCGCCGTGCTCTGGAAGAACGAATGCGCTTGCGTCGCGGCCGTGCCCTGCCATTCGGCACCCGCGGTGTCGGCCGCGTTGCGGAACTCGTTGGACGCGTCCGCGAGCCAGTTGCCGTAGACGTTCGTCACGCGGCTGCGGTCGTTGATTCCCTCGAAGTCCAGGCCCTCGTTGACCATTTTGTGCAGGTCTTCGTGGCTGTACGACGCATAATTCGCGTCCGGCGCGGGCGCGTCCCCGCGGGTTTGCTGGCCCTGGAGCAGCTGCTGGCCCTGCTGGACCGAGTACTGCGAGGCATTCCGTTCAGTCGCGCTGCGCGTCTCCGGCGAGTCCTCGCCGGCTGCGAAGATCTGGTTCACGTTCTGCGTCCGGGCGTAGTAATCGCCTGCGGACTCGACGTGTTCCGCGCGATGCTGCTCGGTCATCCGGCCTCCCCGCCCCGTGTACGCACTGTGATCGCTCGCCCCCTGCATCGTACCGAGTCCCGGGAGGCGGCAGGGAGGTTCGCGGAATTTCCTCACCGGCGGCCATCTGGGGGAGTGGATCAGGGCCTTCCCCGATGTCCGGGCCGCTCCCGCGTGTGACGATGGGACTCGTGCAGGACTTTCTCGACATCAGTGCCCCGGGGCGGGTTTCCTCGACCGCCGAGGAGCCCTCGGCACTCGTGTCCGCCCAGGCGATGGAGGTCGCCGAACCCGAATCGCGGCCCAAGATGTACCGGCGGCGCTCCGGGCGGGCCGTCGCGGGCGTCGCGAGCGGGCTCGCCGATCACCTCGGGGTTCCGGTCGTCTGGGTCCGCGTCGTGTTCGCGTTGCTGGCCGCGCTCAACGGGGCCGGCCTGCTCGCCTACGGCCTGCTCTGGGTGTTCGTCCCGCAGAGCGCCGAGGAAACCGAAACCGCGCCCAAGGCCCGCGACCGCCAGCAGGCGTACGGGCTGATCGCGCTCGGCATCGGGCTCGCGATCGCCAGCAGCACGCTCACCGGTGCCATCCGCGGCTGGGTCGCGGTGCCGCTCGCGCTCGCCGCGCTCGGTGCGGCGGTCGTCTGGCGGGAGGCGGACGAGTCGCAGCGGCGGCGCTGGCGCGTCGGGGCCCGCGACGGGCTGGTCGGCGAGGGCGGCAGGCTCGCGGCGTTCGTCCGGATCCTCGCCGGGGTCGCGTTGGTCGCCACCGGCATCGGCTTCGTCGTGTTCGCCAGCGGCGACTTCGACCAGGTCAAATTCGCCCTGATCGCGGTGCTCGCGACGCTGATCGGCGTCGCCGTGCTCACCGTCCCGTTCTGGCTGCGGCTGGTCCGCGACCTCGGCGAGGAACGCCAGGCCCGCATCCGCACCGACGAACGCGCTGAAATCGCCGCGCACCTGCACGACTCCGTCCTGCAGACCCTCGCGCTGATCCAGCGCCAGGCCGACCAGCCCGCCGAGGTCGCGCGCCTGGCCCGCGGCCAGGAACGCGAGCTGCGCGGCTGGCTGTACGGCCCCGGCGGCTACGGCAAACCCAGCGACAAGCGGACCAAGGAAGAGGAAGAAGGCACCCGCCAGCAGCTGTCCGAGGCGCTGGCCGCGGCGTGCGGCGAGGTCGAGGACCAGTTCGCGATCTCGGTCGGCCAGGTCGTGGTCGGCGACGCCGAGCTGAACCCGCCGCTCACCGCGCTGGTGCAGGCCGCGCGCGAGGCGATCGTCAACGCGGCCAAGCACGCAGGCGTCGCCGAGGTCAGCGTGTTCGCCGAGGTCGAACCCACCGAGGTCACCGTGTTCGTGCGCGACCGCGGCAAAGGCTTCGACCCGGACGTCGTGCCCGCCGACCGGCACGGCCTCGCCGACTCGATCCGCGGCCGGATGGAACGCCACGGCGGCACCTGCAAGCTGCGCACCGCACCCGGCGAAGGCACCGAAGTCCAGCTCGCCATGCCGGTGAAGGCGGCCAAAGGGGTGGCATGACCTCGCTATGCTCGGGGGCAGGCGAAGCGAGGGAGTGGGCAGTCGTGACGGAAAGCCAGCGGGAACCGGTCAAGGTCTTCCTCGTGGACGACCACGCGTTGTTCCGCGCGGGAGTGCGCACGGAACTCGATTCGATCACCGACGAGGTGCAGGTGGTCGGCGAGGCCGGGTCGGTCGCGGAAGCGGTCGCCGGCATCGCGCGCACGCGTCCGCAGGTCGTGCTGCTCGACGTCCACATGCCCGACGGCGGCGGCGCCGAGGTGCTCCGCCGCGTGCGCCCGGAGCTGCCGGACGTCGTGTTCCTCGCGCTTTCGGTCTCCGACGCCGCCGAGGACGTCATCGCGGTGATCCGCGCCGGCGCGCGCGGGTACGTCACCAAGACGATCTCGTCGAAGGAACTGGTCCGCGCGGTGGTCCGGGTGGCCGACGGCGACGCGGTGTTTTCCCCGCGCCTGGCCGGTTTCGTCCTCGACGCCTTCGCCGACCGTCCCGGGTCCGCGCCGATCAACGACCCCGAACTGGACCTGCTCACCCCGCGCGAGCGCGACGTCCTGCGCCTGCTCGCCCGCGGTTACGCGTACAAGGAAATCGCGTCCGAGCTGTTCATCTCGGTGAAGACGGTCGAGACGCACGTGTCGAGCGTCCTGCGCAAGACCCAGCTGTCGAACCGTTACGAGCTCTCCCGCTGGGCCTCGGACCGCCGTCTCGTCTAGGCCGGAGTCAGTTCTTCTTCCGGGGTCACGGCCGGTTTGCGCTGCAACCGCGTCAGCGCGACGCCGAGCAGCACCACGACCATGCCCGCGATCACGCGCAGGTTCAGCTGCTCGTGCAGGAAAACCGCGCCCAGCAGCACCGACACCACCGGCAGCAGATAGCCGACCACCGACGCGGCCACCGCGCCTTCGCTCGCCAGCAGCTGGTAGTTGAGCGCGAACGCGATCCCGGTCGAGCCGAGGCCGAGGACCACCACCGCGATCAGCGCGACCGGGCTCAGGTGCACCGGCGTCAGCCCGCCGAACGGCATGGCCAGCACCAGGAAACCCGTGGCCAGCAGCATCTGCCCGGCCGCGATCGCGTACGGCGAGGAGCCGGTGTTCGACAGGTACCGGCCTTCGTAGACGAACGCGAACCCGTAGCTCGCCGCCGCGGCGAGGCACGCCAGCGCACCCCAGCTGAGCAGTCCGGACGCCTGCCACGGCGCGAAGATCAGCAGAATCCCGCCGAGCCCGATCACCAGACCGGCGATCCGAGTGGCGGTCATCCGGTTCGAGACCCCGAGGAACGGGGCCGCCACGAGCACCCAGAGCGGAGTGGTCGAGTTCAGCACCCCGGTGATGCCGGAGTCCACGGTGGTCTCGCCGACCGCGAAAAGCAGGAACGGCAACGCATTGTGGAAGAACGCCGCGACGAGCAGATGCCCCCACGTGCTCCGTCGCGACGGCAGGCTCCGCCGCCCGATCAGGCACAACGCCAGCAGCACCACGGCGCCCAGCACGAGCCGCGCGAGCACCAGCTGCACCGGGGAAAGCGCTTCAAGCCCGAGCTTGATCCAGAAAAAACTCGATCCCCACATCAACGCGAGCGCCGCGATCCTCAGCAGCGTCTTCGACTCGCCCACCCCAGGTTCCTCCTTTGCATCGCTAGCCAGCTTCGCCGCGGCAAGGTGTAAGGACAAGCGAAAATAACTGCAGGGACAATTAAGCAAAGCTGTAGGATCGAGCCATGCTCGATGTACGGCGCATGCAGGTGCTGCGCGCGGTGATCACGAGCGGTTCGATCACTGCCGCGGCGAGGAATCTCGGCTACACGCCGTCGGCGATCAGCCAGCAGCTGGCGGTGCTCGAACGCGAAGCGGGCACGCCGTTGCTGGAACGCGTCGGCCGCGGCGTCCAGCCGACCCCGGCCGGGACGTTGCTGTCCGAACACGCCGAGACGCTCAGCGCGGAGCTGGCCCGAGCCGAGGCCGCGCTCACCGAGCTGAAGGAAGGCCGCACCGGCAAGCTCGCCATCCGGTACTTCGCCACCGCGGGCGCGACGATGGTGCCGTACGCGGTGGCCGCGCTGCGCCGCGAACACCCCGGCGTGTGGCTCGATCTCAAGCTCATCGACCCGGGCGATCCGCTCACCGAGGTCGAGGAAGGCCGTGCTGACCTGGCGATCATCGTGTATCCGCGGCCGTCGGAGCCGGGCCGTGGCATCGAGCTGGTGCCGCTGCTGGACGACCCGTACCGTGCGGTCCTGCCGCGGGCGCACCGGCTGGCTCGCAAACGCGTCCTCGACCTCACCGACCTCGCCGAGGAACCGTGGGTCGGCGTCGACCCGATCCCCGGCGCCTGCCGCGCGATCCTGGAAGGCGCCTGCGCGTCGGCCGGGTTCCATCCGAACGTCGTGGTCGAGTCCGAGGACTATCCGTCGGCGCAAGGGTTCATCGCCGCCGGGCTCGGCGTCGGGCTGGTGCCGGAGCTGGGGCTAGGCACTCCGCATCCGGGAGTGGTCGTGCGCCGGGTCCGCAATCCGCAGCCGAGCAGGCACATTCACGCGGCAGTGGCCGCACGGGTCGCGGGCAGCCCGGCCGTACAGACGTTCCTCGAAGCCATGCAAGAGGCGACCGAGAACGTCGCCTGACATCGGCTCAGACGAACAGCAGCTGCGAAACGCCGATCCCGATCAGGATCGCGCACAGGATCGCCGCGACGGTGAGGATGATCCGCCGCCGCGCCGCCGCCTTCTCCCGAACAGCCTGCGCGGACGCGGCCTGCTGCGCCGGAGTGGGCGTGTACCGGGCGGTCGGCTGCTGCATCGTCTGCTGCTGCATTGGCTGCGCCGGCGCGGGAGCCTGCGGCACCTGCTGGACCGGAAGCTGCATCAGCGGAGCCGATTGCTGCGGCTGTTGTTGCGGCAGAATTTGCTGGGTCGGCTCCGGGACATTGGGCGGCTGCACGGGCAGCGGCCGCGACGCCGGAAGCGTCGGCAACGCGGGCGCGGTCGGCGGGATGAACGCGGTCTGCTCGCGTCCGACGGTGATCGCCTTCAACGCGTGCACGGTGTCGTCCATGGTCGGCCGGGCAGCCGGGTCGGCGCGCAGCATCTTCTGCAACGCCCCGGCGAGCGGGCCGGCGTTCTCCGGCGGTCGTTCCGGGGACTGGCCGTCGTCACCGAACGGCGGCACGCCCTCGACCGCCGTGTACAGCGTCGCGCCCAGCGAGAAAACGTCTGCAGCTGCAGACGGAGGCGCGCCGCGCGTGACCTCAGGCGCTCGGTAAGCGGCGTGCGGACCGCCGCCGGTGATGCCGATGTCGGTCAGCTTGACGCTGCCGTCGTCCGCGAGCAGCACCGTGTTCGGTTCGAGCGTGCGGTGGACGATGCCCGCCGAGTGAATCGACGCCATCGCGTCGCCGAGTTGGATGCCCAGGAACGCGGCCTGCTCCGGAGTGAGGCGGCCGTGCTCGGCGAGGAAAACCGACATCCCGCGCGACGGGATGTACTCCATGACCAGCCACACGTCCTGGCCGTCGGGCAGCACGTCGTACACCGTGATCGCGCACGGATGATCGATCCGCGCCGCGGCCTTGCCCTCTTCCATCGCCATCGCGCGCGCCTGTTCGGCACGGTCCGGCGGCAGGCCGACGGGCAGGTACATGCGTTTGACGGCGACGGTCCGGAACAGCCGCGTGTCGAACGCGAGCCACACAATGCCCGCGCGTCCGCGCCCGATCGGCTGGTCGAGCCGGTACCGCTCGCCGACGATGCTGCCTTCTGAACTCAATGCTGTCCCTGAATCATCCGCCGCTGGCCGAGCTTGCCGTCGTCGGTGCCGACGTTGCCGTTTCCTTCGAGCTTGTCGGCTTGTCCGGCGTGCTCTCCCGCGTCTTCGACTGTTCCTGCGTCGGAGTGTCCTCCGCAGAAGTGGTCCGCCGCGAGTGCCGCGTCGACTGGGTCTCGCGGGTCGCGCTTTCCCGGGAAGACGTAGGCGGGGACGTAGTGGTTGCTTCCGAAGGCGGCTGTGTGACGGACGTCGGGGCGACCGCGGACGACGAAACGGGCGGCGCGGGCTGCGAAGCGTCCGGCGGATTGCCCGGAGTCAGCAGCCACACGCCGAGCGCGACCAGGCCGACGACCACGACGCCGCCGATGATCGCGGGCTTCTTCCACGCGCCGGGCTTCTCGTCCTCGTCGTCCTCGGGCGCGGTCTGCACGCGGGTCCGCGGCGCGGGGTCCTCGTCGTACGGATCGTCCTCGTAGTGGTCCGGCACCGGCACCGCGCGGGTGGCGGCGAGGCCGTTGCGGCTCGGGTCGCCGTAGAGCGGCGGCTCCTGGTGGTAGCCGTCCTGGTGGTAACCGCGGTCGTCGTAGTCGTCTTCCGGGTAGCCGGAGCCCGGCGGGTACGGGTCCTCGTCGTAGTACTGCTGCGCGCTCGGGTCGTACTGCTGGGTGACGCCCGGGTCGTCGAGCAGCGTGCCGGAGTGGCCGGCCTGCTCGTCGTCCGGATGCAGCAGACCAGCGGCTGCCGCGCCACCGGCTGCACCGAGCGCCGCCGCGCCGAGAGTGCCCGAGGACGAGGCCATCATCGTGTCGGCGTCCGGACCGCCGAGCGGGGTCTCGCCGCGCGCGACCGCGGCCAGCAGTTCCTCGCATTCGTCGGCGGTGGGCCGGTGCTGGGTCTCCGGGTGCAGCAGCACCGCGAGCACGCTCGCCAGCGGACCGGACTGCCGCGGCGGGTTGATCTGCCCCGCGGCGACCGCGTGCAGCAGGCTCAGCGTGTTCTCGGACAGGCCGAACGGCGGCTGTCCCTCGCAGGCGGCGTACAGCGTCGAGCCGAGCGAGAAGACGTCCGACTCGGGGCCGGGGTCGCCGCCGATCGCGACCTCGGGGGCCAGGTAGGCGGGGGTGCCCGCGATCATCCCGGTCTTGGTGACCGTGACGTCGTCCTTGGCCCGCGAGATGCCGAAGTCGGTGATCTTCACCGTGCCGTTGCCCGCGAGCAGGATGTTGCCCGGCTTGATGTCGCGGTGCACGATGCCGACCGCGTGCGCCTCGCGCAGGGCGGCGGCGATCTGCGCGCCGATCCGGGCGACCTCCATCGGCGGCAGGGTGCCCTTTTCCTGCAGCACCTGCGCCAGGCTGGTGGACGCCAGGTATTCCATGATCAGGCAGGGCTGGCCGTTGTCGTCGGTGACGACGTCGAACACGGTGATCGCGTTCGGGTGGTGCAGCCGGGCGGCGATCCGGCCTTCGCGCATGGTGCGCTGCCGGGCGTCCTCCGCCTCGTGGTTCTCCAGCCCGGGCTGGAGAAGAAGTTGCTTGATGGCGACCGTACGGCCCAGCACCTCGTCGTGGGCGCGCCAGACGGCCCCCATCGCGCCGGAACCGATTTTCCCGACGATCCGGTACCGGTCGGCGACCAGACGACCCTCGTCGCTCACGCGACCTCCCTTTGGGGCTCCGACTTCCCGGGGCGGGACTGTTCTACCCCAAAGGGGTGAGTTCGAACCCGCCGCAGCACCGGAGCGTAGGCACCTGCTGTGGACCGTGTGCCGGTTTTGCCGAGACCGACCCGTGACAAGGCTAGGCGCTCACTCTGCGCACACGCACGCGGCACACTTCGGCCGACCCGGCACAACCACGTTCGCGCAGGTCAGGAGTAGACCGCGGACAGGACGCGGGCCTGCGAGATCACATCCTGCTCGACGACGTCGAACAATTGGGTCACGCGCAAGAGGGTTCCGTCGGCCTGGTGGACCAGCGCCACGGCGAAGACCGAACCGTCGTCCTGGACGTGCAGTTCCTGGACGTCGATCGAGTCGGCCCCGCTCCACGCGCGGACCAGATCGCCGGTTTCGCCGCGCGCGGCGCTTGGGCTGAGCAGCGAAAGCGCGTTCTCCGGCTGGTGGTCGATCGAGGCGTAGAACTTGCGCACCGCTTCGAGCTTCACCGGATCCGGCGCGGCCGCCGACGACGTGGCGGACTTCTTGTGCGATTCCGCCGAGGGGGCGGTGCTCGAGGAGGCAGACGACGAAGTGCCGGACGTGGTTTCCGGAGTCGTGGCGCCCGAGTTCGACGGCGTGGTGGCCGTGGAGCCGGTGTGCTGGGACTGCGTCGTGCTTTCGCTCTGCCCCGACGTCGTGCCGCCGGACGAGTGGACCTTGCGCTGCTGCGGCACGGCTTGTCCGCCGAGCGCTGCCGCGCCGCTGAACCCGGCGGGCATCGCGGCTCCTCCGGCGACCGGCACGGTGGGCCGAGGGCCGCCGCTGAGCAGCGAGGCGGTGACGACGGCGCCGGCGACGAGCGCGCCCGCTCCGACGAGCCCGGCCAGCTTCGCGCGGCGGGCGAGCTTGCTTTCGGGCTCTTCGACGGGTTCCGCGGCCTGGGCGACCGGGCGGCGGGTGCGCGGCGGCAGGTACTTCTGCGGTTCGCGGAACACCTGCTCGAGATATTCGCGGTCGGCCTCGGCCACGTCCTCGAGCAGTTCCGGCGGGATCACGTCCTCGACGCGCACGGCGTCGGGTTCTCGCCGGGTTCGCTGCCGTTCAAGCACGAAAGTCCTCGCTCTGGGGGTTCGGGGCGGGACACGACACGGTGGCGGTGTCCCCGGGGCGGTCCGAGGCGATTCGTGGTCGGCCCGGACCTCGTAGTCGCCAGGTAACCCTGTGCCGACCGGCTGCCGCCAGACTCCGTCGCCGGAATGCCGCCGTCGTACGACGAACGGCAGCTTATGTCACCCAACCGGACGAGGGAACAACCGCTCACCGCACCGCACGTGCATCGGCATTTGCAGACAGTGTGCTGATCAGCGCCCGTCGTCGGTGATCTTGCCGTTGTCGTCGAAGGTGAGCGTCTGCTGCTCGGTGCTCTTGCTGCCGTCCTGGTGCGTGACCTCGACCGTGTTCACCGTGGTGCCGTGCTGCGGGTCGATGGTGACCTTCTTGACCTCGAAGTACGCGACGTCGGCGTAGCGCTTGCGCAGCCCCTGCGGGCCCTGCTGCTTGAGGTCGCCGGACGTGACCGACGAGGCCTCCGACGGGTCAGTTGTGACGTTGTTGAAGAACTTCTCCGAGTTGTTCCCCATCGTGTCCGCGTCGCCGGCGGTGAAGACCGGCGGTCCTTTCGTTTCCCGCTCAGCGGGAGTGACCGGCGGCTTCTGCGGCGGCTCGCTGGACGAGGGCGAGTCCGTGGTGGTCGGCGCGGACGTGCTGCTGCCGGTGCCGGTGCCGGGGCCCGCCGACGTGGTCACGCCTGCCGAACTGCTGCTCGCGGAACTGTTCGGCCCGGAGCCCTGCTGCGGATGCGTGCCGTTGTCCGAGGTGACGCCGTCCGGGCTGGTGCTGGAGTCGCTGCGCGGGACGCTGCCGCCGACCCCGCCGTGCTGCCCGTTCGGGATGAGCGCGCTGAGGTTCGGGTTGCCGCCGTTCTGCCTGCCGGGCCAGCCACCGCCGCCGACCGCGTCGGTCGTCGTGGTGGTGGGCCCGCCGACCAGGAACGTCCCGGCGAACAGCAGTCCGACGACCACCGCGCCGGACGCGCCGGTGGCGAACCACGCGGCCTTGCGCCAGGTCTTCGGCGGGGTGACCGACGCGGGCACCGAGCCGAGATCGAACGTGCCGAGGCCGTCCAGCAGCGGCGCGGCGTACACGCGCACCTCGTCGTCCTGCTGCTCTTGGCTCTCCCGCGCCGAGACGGCCGGTTCGCCGAGCGTGACGCGCTGGCGCCGGGGCGGTTCCTCCGCGACCGGGTTCAGCTCGACCCGTTCGCGGGGGCTTTCCGGCCGGTTGGCCAGCGCGGCGGACGTGGTGGCGACGCGTTCCTGCCGGGTGCGCCGGGTCGGCTGGGGGAGTGCGCTTTCCGGCGGGGCGAAGGCGCGGTGCTCCTCGGGGATCCGGTCCTGCGGGGGAGCGAAAGCGGCGCGGGATTCGGGCTGACGGGCCAGCGGGGCCGCGACCTGCTGGTCTTGGGGAGCGGCTGGCTGGGCGGCGGTCGGGCGGCCGCGGGGTTCGGACGGCTGTCCGGGGAAAGCAGCGGTCTGGCGGGGTTCGGCCAGCCGGTCCGGGGCGGAGGCCTGGCGGCGCGGGGGTTCGACGGGGGCGCGGCGATCGCTCGTCGCCCGGCGGCGCTGCGGCTGCGGCAACGGCGGTTCGCCGATCGGCAACGTGCCGCTCGCGGTGGGGAAGACCGGCTGGTTGGGGGCCGGGCGGTTCCCGTCGTCGGGCACGCGGTTCGCGCGCGGGGCCGGTGCGCCGCGCAGCCGCGGGTTCTCGCTGCCTCGCTGCACCGGAGCGCCGTCGACGGCAGGCACGGCACCGGTGCGGTGCCGGTGATGTCCGGCGGTGCGGGGCGGCACCACCGGGGTCCAGGTGCCGTCGGCGCGGACGCGGTGCCGTCCGGGAACGGTGACCTCGGCGTCCGACACCGCGCCGGGACGGTCCGCGTGCCGCCGACCGCCCATCGTGTTTCCCGTCATGCCGGTCCGACCCCTCCGCGAGGGGGGCGTGACGGCGCCGGAGCGGTCGTCAACCCGAACGGAGCAGGGACGAGGAGAACGACGCTTGCGTCCACACTTGCGAACTCCCGCGCAAATGCACGCGCACGCGGAGAACGGCGCGCGGAGCCGCAGCTCCCGCGCGTCCTCCGGGCATAGCCCGGCATAGACGCCAGGGTCCTCACGGACTTCACAGTAGGAAACCGGCAGGCGAATGTCTTCACCCATCCTGCAACTTGCACCGGTTTCACTCGACCGGGCGCGCCCGAACGGGCGGCACGTCACGCAGCGCAGCGTCCCGCCCGGCGTTTGCCCAGTTCGGGGGCTGGTCAGCCGCCGCTGCGGTACTTCGCCTGCGTGGACTGGAGGGCCTTCATCGACGTCGCGCCGCTACCGACCGCGATGACGATGGCGAGAACGTCCAGCACGACGTTGCCGGAAGTGAGCAGCCACGCGAACAGCGAGGCCGCCGTGGTGCCGCCGGCCAGAGCCCAGCGGCTGCGCACGTACTGCGCCACCGGGGCCCCGCCCGCCCGCTTGCCCGCCGCGTTGTTCAGCAGCGCCAGGTAGCCGACGTGGCCGAGGGCCGCCAGCACGCTCGCGATCGCGATGATGACGGCGATGAGGTTAATCATGTGTCCAGTCTGCCCGGTTTCCCTGCCGCGCGAATCGGGGATGCCCCGGATACCGGGTCAGCGGCCCAGCCTGCCGCGCCCGAGGTTCAGCAGCAGCATCGCCAGCTGACGGCCCTCCGGACCCAGTTCGCGGTAGCGCGCCAGCACGTCCATCTCGCGGTTGTAGACGATTTTCGTGCCGCCCGCGGCCATCCGGGCCGCGCCGATGGTCTTCGACACCTCGACCCGGCGCTTCACGAGCCTGAGGATTTCGGAGTCGAGCCAGTCGATCTCCTCGCGAAGCGACGAGATGTCCTCGCCCGCCGGGGTGTGCTCGGCGGGCTGTCCGTCGGCGTTCTGCGTCTGCGCGTTCATCGGGACCTCTCTGAAGTCCGGACTCCCTGTCCCAGGGACGGCGAAAGCCCCGGGTCCAGTGGACTCCGGGGCTGCGGGTGATGGCGGGTGGGGCACTACGCGATCACGGGAGCCGGAGTCCGGGTCCCGTAAAAAAATCGCTCGCTGCTGTGCCGCACGGATTCAGTATGGCACAGGCGCGCCCGGCCGCCCGCGGAACGCCCGCACCCGCGCGTGCAGCACCAGGCTGATGAACAGCCAGAACAACGGCATCGCCGGCCAGAAGAAGAACGCGCCGCCGATCGCCCAGCGGACGATCAGCAAGGTCGCGAGCACGGCGACGATGCCGAGGTGGACGCGCAGCGCAGGATGTTCGCGCAGCGCGGCCCGGGTCAGCGGCCAGCCGCCGCCGCGCGGCCGGGCAGGAGCCGGCCGGGGGAGATCGGCGGTGAGTTCGCCGAGTTCGTCGGTGTAGCGGGTGGCGTAGACCGTGCGCAGCCGCTCTTCCACCTCTTCGAGAGTGAGCCGTCCGTCGGAACCGGCGGCCTGGATGGTCTCGGCGACGCGCTCGCGATCGCCGTCGGAAGCCCTCAGCCGGGCGGGAATCTTGTCGTCCATGCCATTCGATGCTCCGCGCCGCGGCGGCGTCGCGCGTCGGACGCGAGGCGACACTGCGGCGTACGTCCGGAAGCGCAGGCCGACCCCGTGGCTGTTCCGGGACTGTCGTACCCCCGGGGTAGCGTTGACAGACGATGGACACCCTCTTCGATCTCCCCGTAGACCCGCCCGCCCGCGCTGCCCGGCCGGGAACCGCAGACCTGCTCGAGGACCTCAACCCCGCCCAGCGCGAGGCGGTGACGCACGCCGGAGGTCCGCTGCTGGTCGTCGCGGGAGCCGGATCGGGCAAGACGCGCGTGCTCACGCGCCGGATCGCCTACCTGCTCGGCCAGCGCGGCGTGCATCCGGGCGAGATCATGGCGATCACGTTCACCAACAAGGCCGCCGCCGAGATGCGCGAACGCGTCGCGGCGCTCGTCGGCAAGCGCGCGAACGCGATGTGGGTGTCCACGTTCCACTCGATGTGCGTGCGGATCCTGCGCCGCGAGGCGAAAACGCTCGGCATGTCGTCGAGCTTCTCCATCTACGACTCGGACGACACGAAGCGGCTCATCACGCTCGTGGCGCGCGATCTCGACATCGACCCGAAGAAGTACGCCGCCCGCACGCTCGCGGTGCACATCTCGAACCTGAAGAACGAACTGGTCGATCCGGACGACGCGGCCTCGAAGGCGGCGAACGACCTGGAGCGGCGGGTCGCCGAGGTCTACACCGAGTACCAGCGCAGGCTGGCGAGCGCGAACGCGTTCGACTTCGACGACCTGATCATGCGGACAGTGTCGTTGCTGCAAGCGTTCCCGGACGTCGCGGAGTACTACCGGCGGCGCTTCCGGCACGTCCTGGTCGACGAGTATCAGGACACCAACCACGCGCAGTACACCCTGGTGCGCGCGCTCGCCGGCACCGAAGCCACGGACACCGGGATCGAGCCCGCCGAACTGTGCGTGGTGGGTGACGCGGACCAGTCCATCTACGCCTTCCGCGGCGCCACCATCCGCAACATCGAGGAATTCGAACGCGACTTCCCGAACGCGCACACGATTCTGCTGGAGCAGAACTACCGTTCCACGCAAACGATCCTGTCCGCGGCCAACGCGGTGATCGCCCGCAACCCCAACCGGCGAGCTAAGCGGCTGTGGACCGATTCGGGCGACGGCGAGAAGATCGTCGGCTACGTGTCGGACAACGACCACGACGAGGCCGCGTTCGTCGCGGGGGAGATCGACTCGCTGGCGGAGAAGGGCGAGGCGGACTACTCGGACGTCGCGGTGTTCTACCGCACCAACAACCAGTCGCGAGTGTTCGAGGAAATCTTCATCCGGCTCGGCCTGCCGTACAAGGTCGTCGGCGGCGTGCGGTTCTACGAACGGCGCGAAGTGCGGGACATGATCGCGTACCTGCGCGTCCTCGCGAATCCCGATGACACGGTCAGCCTGCGCCGGATTCTCAACGTCCCCAAGCGCGGCATCGGCGACCGAGCCGAAGCCGTCGTAGCGACGCACGCGGAACGGGAGCGCATCTCGTTCTGGGCCGCACTGCGCGACGCGGTCGACGACAAGGTGGCGCTGCTGAACCCGCGCTCGGCCAAGGCGATCACCGGCTTCGTGACCCTGCTGGACGAACTGCAGGAGATGGCGTCGTCCGGCACCGAGGTCCACGACCTGCTCGAAGCGGTCCTGGAGCGCACCGGCTACCGCGCGGAGCTCGAGGAATCGGACGACCCGCAGGACGCGTCGCGCGTCGAAAACCTCACCGAACTGGTGACGGTGGCACGCGAATTCGCCGAGTTCACCGCCGAGGTCACCAACGACGAAAACGCGGAACTGGTCTTGGACGACGGCGTCCCCGCCCCAGGTTCTCTGCCCGCCTTCCTGGAACGAGTCTCGCTCGTCGCAGACGCCGACTCGATCCCGTCCCCAGACGGCGGCGAAGAAGGCGACGGCGGCGCGGGCGTGGTCACCCTGATGACCGTGCACACCGCCAAGGGCCTGGAATACCCAGTCGTCTTCTGCACCGGCTGGGAAGACGGAGTTTTCCCGCACATGCGCGCCCTGGGCGACCCGGCTGAACTGGCCGAAGAACGCCGCCTGGCCTACGTGGCGATCACCCGTGCGCGGCAACGACTTTACGTATCCCGCGCCCTCACCCGGTCCGCGTGGGGACAGCCGCAGATGAACCCCGCGTCCCGCTTCCTGGACGAGTTGCCACCGGACCTGGTCGACTGGCGCCGCCTGGAACCGTCCTCCCCAGGCTTCGGCAACTTCGGCTCCTCGTCCGGTTCCTCGTCAGGCCCCCGAGCCGCGACGACGTGGGGCCGCCGGTCCTCCTCGTCGTCGACGTCCTCGAGCTCGCCGTTCGGCAAGGCGTGGAAGGACACGGTGGCGCTGAAGCTGGATGTCGGAGACCGCGTAAGCCACGACAAGTACGGCCTGGGCACGGTTATTTCTTGCGACGGCATCGGCCCCCGCGCGACGGCGACGATCGACTTCGGCGCTTCCGGGAAGGTCCGGCTGATGCTGATCGGCAGTGTGCCGATGGTCAAACTCTGAGGTCTGCTGAGCTTTCGGCTACGACACTTTCGGCTGCTGCTGTTTCGACTCGCCAGCGGCTGTGGCTACGGCTGCTGTGACTGTTACGGCTAGCGCGGCTTCGGTGGTTTGATCCTCCGTGCCGTGCCGTGCCGTGCCGTGCCGTGCCGTGCCGTGCCGTGCCGTGCCGTGCCGTGCCGTGCCGTGCCGTGCCGTGCCGTGCCGTGCCGTGCCGTGCCGTGCCGTGCCGTGCCGTGCCGTGCCGTGCCGTGCCGTGCCGTGCCGTGCCGTGCCGTGCCGTGCCGTGCCGTGCCGTGCCGTGCCGTGCCGTGCCGTGCCGTGCCGTGCCGTGCCGTGCCGTGCCGTGCCGTGCCGTGCCGTGGGCCCGATTCTCCGCAGTCCGGCGCGCCAAAGCGGGACTGTCCAAGCTGACTCGCCACAGTGAGCACCGGCCGCCGCCATCACCGCAGCACTGCTTTGGGCTCCCCGCTGCCTTTCGCGCAACGTCGCCCCTCAGCTCCCATTGCCTCTCCAGGCGTCAGCCCCGCATGTCTGGCGTGTGATGCCTCCAGCCCGTGGCAAGTCACCCCTGTCGGTACCGCGAGCCGTCCTCCCCGTGAAGCCTTCCTCGTCATCCTCCAGCGCACGTCCACTCGCCCTAGTTTCCCGCTGGCTGTGCCAAAACTCGGCGTTGCCCGGGGCCCTGCGCGGCTCCCGCCTGTTCCCAGCCTCCTGCCGCAGCCCACTCCTGCCCGGTGTCGGACGCCTGCCCGCCCCGTCCGGGACATCTTTCGCCGGACCGAGTGAACTCCCCAGCGAACCCGCCGATCTTGTCGGTCCCCTCCGGCATACTGAGTTCATCGAACACAAGTTCGATGAAATGCGGTAGGCTATGGAAGGGACGCAGGGGATGGACGCGGTGCTGTTTGGGGTATTTGCCGCTGGGGTACAGGAGTACTTGAGGAGAGTCGCGGGGACGGTTGCTGTGGGGACGGCAGCTTGGCCAGCTCGGGACGTGCCAGGGGATGTGGCACGGCTGGCCGCAGCATGGCGCGCGCTGCTGAGACAGCACGCATTAGGACCAGACGGCAGATGTGTCGTCTGCGGAGGAACATCGCGCGCTGACGAGGGACTCGCGCGATGGATGCCCTGGCGAAGACGCGCCGACCTGTGCACAGTGTGGCAGGTAGCAGTCGCCTACTTCGTCCGTCGCCTACCTGGCAGCGATCCGTGACGCCATTGCCTGGCAGTTGAAAGTCTCGCTCGGGCCCGATGGCCATGCAGTGCGACTAACCACGGAATCCCAGTTCACCGACGAGCCTGTTGATACCAAGCCTCGCGATGACACGCGCCGCCAGAGCTCCTCACGCACAAAGGCGTTTCCACTACGAGCAGCCAAGAAAGGATCCGTACGAACCAAACTCAGTCGACATTGCCCGAGCGGCGGCAAACACCACTGCGCGGGTGGCCCGGCGAGCAGGAAATGCGGTCTGGCTCAGACGTTCACGCCGCGAGCGGCAAGCCACGGGCGCGGGTCGATCTTCTTGGTGCCGTCCTGCCACACCTCGAAGTGCAGGTGCGGGCCGGTGCTCTCGCCGCGGTTGCCGATCTCGGCGATCTGCTGGCCGCACTTGACCTTCTGGCCTTCGCGGACGGAGAAGCTGTTCATGTGGCCGTAGACCTGGATGGTGCCGTCGTCGAGCTGGATGCGGACCCAGAGGCCGAAGCCGCTGGCGGGGCCTGCCTGGATGACGGTGCCGTCGGAGGCGGCGTAGATCGGGGTGCCGATCGAGTTGGCGATGTCGATGCCGAGGTGGCTCGTGCCCCAGCGGGCACCGAAGCCGGAGGTGAACGTGCCGTGAGCGGGCATGCAGGTCTTCGGGCGGGCGGCCTCTTCGGCGGCCTGACGCGCGGCTTCGGTTTCCGCCTGCACGCGGGCCTTGGTGACCTTGGCGCTGTCGGCCATCTTCGCGGCTTCGGCGGAGGCGTCGACGGCGTGCCCGGCCGGCAGCAGTTCGGGAGCTCCCCCGGAGCCCGCGCTGCCGAGGGTGAACGAGGCGCTCGCGTTCTGTGCGTTGGCGAGCGGGGTGACCGCGGCGTCGGAATCTCCGCCGCTGGTGGACTTGAGGGTCTGCCCGGCGGCGGCTGCGGCGAACGCGCCAGCCGCGACGGCGGCGACCACGACCCGTCCGCGAAGCGCGGAGGAGGGCGGGGCGATGCGGTGCTGCCCCCGGACGCGGATGACTGCACCGTCCAGTGCGTCTTTCAGCGCCGGGGAAGGGGCTTGGCCGCCGGGGGAGCGGTGTGAAGCCAAGACAGGGCCTTCCATCGTCGGGGAGCCGGGCGGAAACGGACTCGGGCGGGGGATCCCGTGAACGAACCTCGGGGGTGATTCGCTCAGCGTCCTGCTTCGTGACCTGACTGTAATGGGGACCGCAGGACAGTAACGAAGCGGCGCCTCAATGAGCAAGACGCGACCGGGCTTTCGGCCGAACGAGTGGCGCGCATCGCGCGTCTAGCTGTGGAAACTACCCAAAGTTAATCGGAAACTACTTCGTCGTTTGTGGCTTGAGTCACATACCTTCGGATGGCCCAACGCCCCTGAAGGTCCTCCCGGCGCTCTCGTGGACGAAATAACCGGCCACTCCGGTGCGTTGAAGCAGTTTCACGGCGAATCTTGTGATGCCGGTCACTCGCGGCAAGCCCGCGGGTTCTTAGCGGTGCGGCCGGTTACCTGCCCTCCCCGGCAGGCCCCGGCCGTCCCTGTCCCCGATCTCGGCCGACCGTCCCCACGATCTGCCGAGCCTGTCGCCGCCCCCCTCCGCGACCCGACCTGATTGCCTGTCCCGGCAGGCACTGGCCGTCTCCGTTCCTGGCAGGTCCTCCCCGGCCTGCCAGGAACGGAGTTCGCGGCTCCCTCCGCGACGCGGCCGTTCACCTGCCCTCCCCGGCAGGTCTCGGCCCCTCCATCTCGGTCCCGGCTGGCCGTCCCCACGACCTTCCGGCACCCGCCGCGGCTCCCCTCCGCGACCGGGTCGGGCACCTGCCACGAACAGGCATCCGACCTCGTCCATCGCCCCCGCGATGTGTCCCCGTGCTTCGCCCCGTGCCGGGGTGACGCCCCGAACGCCACTCCCTTACGCGACTTCCCCGAAGTTTTTTCCCGACGCTCCCTCCGGCACTCCAGTCCCTCTTGCCGTCGAGACCTCCGGCCCGCGCCCCTCTTACGCGGATCGGCGGAATTTTTTTCTTCGCACCCGTCAGACGCGCGGGAACGGCCAAAGGTTCATCCCGCGGCGAATTCACCTGGAAGTGCGTTCCGGCCTGGTCGAGGCGGCCCTGCTGTCCCCGCGCCGGGGCCGGTCCTTGCTAGCGTCGCGAGCGATGACTCCGCCGACCCCAGAGCCTTCCGACGGCGATTCCGCCCCGGACACCCCGGGCCGTCCCGCCGGACCCCGGCGTCCCAGCCTCGCCGAGCGCAAGGCCGCCGCCCGAGCCCGTGCCCGCCGCGACGCCGACCGCGCGAAATCGGATCCCGCCGACAGCCCCGCCCACTCGTCCCGTCGCCGCGGGACGGACCCCGCTGGACGTTCGGCGGACTCACCCGGCGGCACCGAGCCGACGTCGGCAAGTCCCGCCGACTCGCCTAGCCGTGGCGGAGAGACGTCCGAGGAAGGCTCGGCTGGCCGTGGCAGGTCGTCCGCAACGGGAAGCCCATCTCGCCGTGGCGGAGTGACGCCCGAGGCAGATTCACCCGGTCGCGGCGAGCCTCGGACAGAAGAAGGCTTTGATGAGTCGCGTTCTGCCGGGAAGCCCTCCGAGGGGAGTCCATCTCGCCGCGGCGGAGCGACGCCCGAGGAAGGCTCATCCGACCGTGACGAGTCGCAGTCGGTGGCAAGCTCTGGCCGGTCGGGCCGTGCCGGGGAGACTGCTGCGGAAAGCTCAGCCGACCCGTTCACCCGCGACCAGTCCGCTGCGGAAAGCCCGGCAAGCCGGGAACCTGCCGCCGGGCAACAGCGTGACGAGGCAGGTCTGGCTAGCCGGAAGCCTGCCGCCATCCCTGACGAGCAGAGGTCTGCGCCGCGGACCATCCCCAGCCGCCAGGCCGCTGACCGCCGAGACGCAAACGGCCGAAGCGCAGACCATCGAGACGCAAGCCGCGGAGAAGCAAGCCGTAAAGGCGAGACCCTCCTAGACCTAACCGACCAACCCCCCTCCCCAAGGCTCCAAGCCGCCACCGCCCTCCTCGCCGTCGGCTCCCTGGCGCTGGCCGCAGGCGCCATCGCCCCGGTCTCACCGGACGCCGGACCCGGCTACCTCTCCTGGCCGCTACTCGTCATCCTCGCCGTCGTCCCAGCCGGAATCGCGGTCGCGGCCGCCCGAAGCGGCCGCTACGGACTGGCGGCCGGTCTCGTCACCGGCCTAGCCGCACTCGCTCCGGGCAGGCTGATCCTCGATCTCCAATTCCTCGTCAACGGCTCCAAAACCATCCGCCCCGAGCTGTACCTCCCGGACCGCCTGCTCGACCGCAGCGGTGTCGGCATCGGGTTCTGGCTGCTGATCGTCGGCCATCTGCTGACGCTCGCCGCCGGGATAGTGGCCGCGCGCGTCGTGCTGGAGCGCAACGAGATCGCTGGCGGCGACGACAAACGCCGGTGGCGGCTGATCATTCCGCTGCTCGCCGTCGTCGCCGCAGTCGGATTGCTGATGACCCCGGTCCTCTCGGACGACCCGTTTCTCCTTGCGCGGTCAGCATTCGAGGGCCCGGGGCTGGCGCTCGCCGGGTACCTTCTCCTCGCCGGTGCGCTGCCGGTCGCCGCGGTGCTCGGGGTTTTTGCTGGATCCGACGGTGTCGCCCGCGGGACGCTCGGCGGGATTGTCGCGGCGGTGCTTGCCGTCGCGGTGCCGACGTTGGTCGCCGGGTTCGCCGTGCCCGGGCTGGAGGTCTCGACGGGCGCGTATCTCGCCGTCGTGCCGATGGTGCTGGTCCTCGTCCTCACTCCACTTGCGACACCGCAGCAGACGCAAACCGAGCGCACCGACCTGGCCGGCGAGGCGCGTGTCCCAGGGCTTACCATCTGGCGCGCGCTCACCGGGCTCCTCGCGTTGCTGACCGGGGTCGCGGCGGCGATCGGTGCGTACGCTCCGCAGCTCGGCAACAGCA
Source organism: Amycolatopsis sp. A1MSW2902 (assembly GCF_017312175.1). Lineage (NCBI taxonomy): Bacteria > Bacillati > Actinomycetota > Actinomycetes > Pseudonocardiales > Pseudonocardiaceae > Amycolatopsis > Amycolatopsis sp. A1MSW2902. The sequence continues at coordinate 6,489,153 of NZ_QJPO01000001.1, read as the reverse complement.
CGGACAGCCCGGCTCGTCTGCAGCTGCTGGTCGCGGCAGTTCTTGTCGTGCTGCCAACACCTTTCCTTCTCTCCCGCCGCACCGCGCCGATCGCGCGCGGAATTCTCGCGGTGTTGTGGGCTGGCGTCGTTCTCGCGGGAACGGCGGTTCTCAGCACGGCCATCACCGCCTCCGAAGCGACTGGGCTCGGCGGGCTCGGCGGCGCGATCAGTTACCACCTCGGCGCGGGTGCCGTTTTCACCGCGATCGCGCTCGGTCTCGCCGGGCTTACCGGATTGGCCGCGGTGATCACCGGCGTCGTGGAACGCGATGACACCGGTACCGAAGGGGCGCGATCCGCCGCACTCATTCCGGCTGGAATCACCGCGGTGCTGGCGATCGCGGCGTTCGGCACGCCGGTGTTCACCGCGCAGGATTACGCGCCGCCCGGTCTCTGGTCCGATTTCGACACTCCGTCGTGGGGATTGCTCGCCGCGCTGCTCGTCGTTCTCGGGACGCTCGGGTTGAGCGTTCGTTCACGGCCTGGTGCCGCGGCGGCGGGACTGGCTGGAGCGGCACTGCTCCTTGCCTTGCGCGTCGCCGAGATTCCGCTGGTCAGCATCCTGTTCTACGGCGCGAAGCCGGGTGCGGGTTTCTGGCTCGGGCTCGCCGCGACAGCGTCGGCAGTGATCACCGCTGTCATCGCGGCCGCCGGTGCGAAGAAGTGAGTCCGCGGCGCGTCGTCCTCGTCGAGTTGGCCGAAGAAACCGCGGCGATTCCGTTGGCGCGATTGCTGCGCGACGCCGGTCTCGAAGTCGTCCACGTAGGACACCTCGACACAGCGGAAAAGATCGTGCGCACCACCGAACAGGAGGATCCAGACATTCTGGGCCTCCTCGGCGGTCCCGTGCCCGAAGGCCTCGCGGAAGCGCTCTCCGGCACCGCGGTGATCGAGTTGGGCTCCGAAAGCGCCGAAAAGGCCGCTGAAATGCTTGTCGGTGGGCGGTCTCACACCCTCGGCACACCCTCTGACCGCGCACGGTGACCGACTTCACCAGGTGCGGCGTCCCCTGCGTCTGCGCTGGTCGCTAACCTCGACTGGTCCGACAGCGCGGTCCGGAAAACGGACCACCACAGTGGCGTGTCGTCAGGAGACTGGAGTAGTGGACCTCTACGAGTACCAGGCGAGGGATCTCTTCGCCGCCCACGGAGTACCGGTTCTGCCGGGCGCCGTGGCAAGCACCCCGGAAGAAGCCAAGGCCGCCGCGGAGCAGATCGGCACCCAGGTCGTCGTCAAGGCGCAGGTGAAGGTCGGCGGCCGGGGCAAGGCGGGCGGCGTCAAGCTGGCCCAGACGCCCGACGAGGCGAAGGAGAAGGCGGAAGCCATCCTCGGCCTCGACATCAAGGGCCACATCACGCACCGCGTGCTGGTGGCGGAAGCCTCGGACATCGCGTCCGAGTACTACTTCTCCTTCCTGCTCGACCGCGCCAACCGCACCTTCCTCGCGATGGCGTCGTCCGAAGGCGGCATGGAGATCGAGCAGCTCGCGGTCGAGCGCCCGGACGCGCTCGCCAAGATCCCGGTCGACGCGATCAAGGGCGTCGACAAGGCCACCGCGCTCGAGATCCTCAAGGCGGGCAACTTCCCGGCCGAGATCATCGACGAGGCCGCCGACGTCGTGGTGAAGCTGTGGGAGACCTTCGTCTCCGAGGACGCCACCCTGGTCGAGGTCAACCCGCTGGTCCGCGACCCGCAGGACAAGATCATCGCCCTCGACGGCAAGGTCACCCTCGACGAGAACGCCTCCTTCCGCCACCCGGCGCACGAGGAGCTCGTCGACAAGCAGGCCGAGAACCCGCTCGAGGCTAAGGCCAAGGCCAAGAACCTCAACTACGTCAAGCTCGACGGCGAGGTCGGCATCATCGGCAACGGCGCGGGCCTCGTGATGTCCACTTTGGACGTCGTGGCGTACGCGGGCGAGAAGCACGGCGGCGTGAAGCCCGCCAACTTCCTCGACATCGGCGGCGGCGCGTCGGCCGAGGTCATGGCGGCCGGGCTGGACGTCATCCTCAACGACACCGACGTGAAGAGCGTGTTCGTGAACGTCTTCGGCGGCATCACCGCCTGTGACGCGGTCGCGAACGGCATCGTCGAGGCGCTGAAGATCCTGGGCGACGAGGCCACCAAGCCGCTGGTCGTCCGCCTGGACGGCAACAACGTCGTCGAGGGTCGCCAGATCCTGGCCGACGCGAACCACCCGCTGGTCACCGTGGTGGACACAATGGACAACGCGGCCGACAAGGCTGCCGAGCTCGCCGCGGCAGGTGCGTGAGATGTCGATCTTCCTCAACGAGAACAGCAAGGTCATCGTCCAGGGGCTCACCGGCTCCGAGGGCATGAAGCACGCGACCAAGATGCTGAAGTCCGGCACCAACATCGTGGGCGGCGTCAACGCCCGCAAGGCCGGCCAGACGGTCACCGTCGAGGGCAAGGACCTCACCGTGTTCGGCACGGTCGAGGAGGCCATCAAGGAGACCGGCGCCGACGTGTCGGTCATCTTCGTGCCGCCGAAGTTCGCCAAGGACGCGGTCATCGAGGCGATCGACGCCGAGATCCCGCTGGCCGTCGTCATCACCGAGGGCATCCCGGTGCACGACTCGGCCTACTTCTGGGCGCACGCGGTCGCGACCGGCAACAAGACCCGGATCATCGGGCCGAACTGCCCCGGCGTGATCAGCCCCGGCAAGTCGAACGCGGGCATCATCCCGGCCGACATCACCGGCCCGGGCTCGATCGGCCTCGTGTCGAAGTCGGGCACGCTGACCTACCAGATGATGTACGAGCTGCGCGACATCGGCTTCTCCACCGCTGTCGGCATCGGCGGCGACCCGGTCATCGGCACCACCCACATCGACGCCCTCGAGGCGTTCGAGAAGGACGCCGACACCAAGGTCATCGTGATGATCGGCGAGATCGGCGGCGACGCCGAGGAGCGGGCCGCGGCCTACATCAAGGAGAACGTGACCAAGCCGGTCGTCGGCTACGTCGCGGGCTTCACCGCCCCTGAGGGCAAGACGATGGGCCACGCGGGCGCGATCGTCTCCGGTTCGTCCGGCACCGCCGCGGCGAAGAAGGAGGCCCTCGAGGCCGCCGGCGTCAAGGTCGGCAAGACCCCGAGCGAGACCGCGGTTCTCGCCCGGGAGCTGTACAACAGCCTCGGCTGACCAGCAGCGACTCCACTGGCGGAGGCCGGGCACCGACACGGTGCCCGGCCTCCGTCGTTTCCGCCCGCAACCGATCCGGTGTCCGGTGCGTCCAACGACGCGGACGCCCAGCGCGGATGCGCTAGCGTGCAGTCACTCGTGAGCGGGGGACGCCGCCGGTGCACCCCGGGTGCCTCAAGATCCCGAACCGCCGGTCGATGAGACAGGAGAGCTTCCGATGACCTTCCCCAGTGGCGGGCCCGGCTACCCTCAGCAGGGCCAGCCGTCCCAGGGACCGCCCCCGTCGGGCGGGTTCCCGCAGCAGCCCCAGCCGCAGCAGGGTCCGCCTGCCGCGGGTGCCGGTGCGCCGCCGAACCTTCCGCTGCTGCTGTCCCTCGGCGTGGCCGGGCTCGGCCTGGTGCAGTACTTCCTCGGCTTCGCTTCCGAGGCGGGCACGGCCGGGCAGCCCATTCTGTTCCTGCTTGTCGGCGGTCTGCTGTCGGCGCTGAACCTGCTGCCCAAGGGGCCGAAGACGCTGCCGTTCGCCGCGCTGTTCAGCGTGGTCGGCGGGCTGGGCGCGCTCGACGCCGTCATCTCCGGGCGGTCGTCCGCCATCGTGATCGTGGTGCTGATCCTCGGTCTGCTGCAGGCGGCCGCGTCGGTCGCGGTGCTGCTGTTCGAGTACAACGTGCTCAAGCCGCCGACGCCGCAGCCGTCCGCTCCGGCGTACCAGCAGCCCTACGGCCAGCAGGGCCAGTACCAGCCGACGCAGTACCAGCCGGCTCCCGGCCAGCAGGGTCAGCAGCCGCCCGCCACTCCGCCGCCGGGCGGACAGGCCACGACGTACGCGCCGCAGCAGGGCCAGTTCTTCCAGCCGCCCGCGGACCAGAACAAACCGGGCACGCCGCCCGGAGGTTTCGGACAGCAAGGCTGAAACCCCTTCGCATCACCCACCCGCTGTGACTCTCCGTGTCACAGCGGGTGTTTTTCTTGGCCCGGTGCCACGACCGGGTGGGCGTTGGATTCGCCACGTCCGCCGGGCGGCGTGCCTCACCCGGACGGCCGAGTGCGGATGTCATGGTCGAGGACATGCAGGTGCTCACCAGTCCCGGACGCCCCGCGGGCGACGAGCCGGTGGGCGACTCCCTTGACCAGGATGTTCCCCGGTTCCGGGTGTTGCTCGCCGCGGCGCTCGGCCCGCTCGTCACCGGCTACGCGGTGGTCGCCACGCTGCTCGCGCTCGTCACCCTGACCGCCCAGTACGCGGTCTTCTCCGCGGGCGGCGTGCTGTTGTCGGCGGGACCTGGCTGGCTGGCCGCCTACCAGGTCGAACTCGGGATCGGCGGCCATCCGCTCGGGATGCTGCCGCTGCTGCCGACGATCGGGGTGGTGCTGCTGGTCGCGCGCGCGGCGGCCAAGGCCGTGCGGCGGCTTCGCTGCGCCAGGCTGCGGCACGCGGTCCCGTTGATCGCCACGATTTCCGGCGCGCATCTGCTGTTCGGAGTGCTGATTTCGCTGCTGTCGATCGGCGAACCAGTGCGGGCGAATTTCTGGCTCGCCGCGGTGGTGCCTGCCGTGATCTCCGGACTCGCGGCCACCGGCGGGGTGCTTCGCCGGTTCGGGATGCCGCGGGTGCTCGCCGACCGGCTCGATCCGCTGGCTCTTCGCGGCCTGCGCGCGGGCCTGCTCGGACTGTTCGCGCTGCTGGCCGCTGGCGCGTTGACGCTGACCGCCGCCACGGCGCTGTCCGCGCGCACGGTGTCCAGCCTGTTCGAGCCGTCGTTCGGGAGCAGCTTCGGCCTGTTCCTGCTTTCCCTGCTGTACCTGCCGAACGCCGTGGTCGCCGCGATGTCGTTCGCGAGCGGACCCGGGTTCAGCATCGGCAGTCTCGACGTGCACCTCATCGGCTACCGCGGCGGTTCCGTCCCCGGGGTCCCGCTGCTCGGAGGCATTCCCGAGCACGCCGCGTCGTGGTGGCCGGTGCTGCTGGTGCTGCCGCTGGCGGTCGGCGTGCTGGTCGGCTGGTCGGTCCGCGCGGTGGACGAGGACCCGGCGGCGAGGCTGCGGGTCGTGGTCGTCGCGGGCGCGGTCGTCGGATTCGGCTGCGTGCTGCTGGGCACGCTCGCTGGCGGACGACTCGGCGACGGTCCGTTCGACCCGGTCAGCGTCCCGGTCGGGGTGGCGTCGATCGTCGCGTTCTGCTGGATCGTCATTCCGGCCGGGTTCGTGGCCTTCTTCGCGGGGGCGCACGCTCCGATGCAGCCGGTGGGCTCGCTCGAGGTGGAGGACGAGGCTGAGCCTGAACCTGAAGCCGAGTCCGAGTCGGCTGAGTCCGAGGATGCTGAGGAGTCCGAGCCCGAGTCCGACGAGGACGTCGCGGATACGGACGAGGCCGAGGAATCCGAAGACGCTGAAGACGCCGAAGACTCTGGCGAAGAATCCGACGAGGCCTCGGCTGAGGGCGACGAGGACTTCGACGCCGAGGCTGACGCGGAACTGGGCCTCGACCTGCTGGAGGACGAGCCCGAAACCCCCGCCGAAGAGCCGGACGCTGTGACCGAGTCCACCGAGGACTCCGGCGACGCGAAGCCCGCCGAGGACGACCGTTAGGGTTGGGGCGACCTGGTGAAGCGCCGTGCGCCCGAGGCGTACCGCCGTGCAAGGAGCCCGTTCTGGCCAGCCGCTTGGAACTGCCCACTCCGGTGAAGATCGTCGTGCTCGCGTCCGGTTCCGGCACGCTGCTGCAGGCTGTGCTCGACGCGGCCGGGCAGCCCGGGTTCCCGGCCTCCGTCGTCGCGGTCGGCGCGGATCGCACCGGCATCGAGGCGCTCGCGCGGGCGGAACGGGCGGACGTGCCGTCGTTCACCGTGCGCGTCGCCGACCATCCGGACCGGGCCGCCTGGGACCGCGCGCTCGCCGAGGCCGTCGCGGCTTATCAGCCCGACCTCGTGGTGTCCGCGGGTTTCATGAAGATCCTCGGGCCGGAGTTCCTGTCGCGGTTCGCGGGCCGCGTGATCAACACCCACCCCGCGCTGCTGCCGTCGTTCCCCGGGATGCACGCGGTCGCCGACGCGCTGGCCGCGGGCGTGCGCGTCACCGGATCGACGGTGCATTTCGTCGACGCCGGGGTGGACACTGGCCCGGTCATCGCCCAGGAGGCGGTGCCGGTGGAGACCGACGACACCGAAGACGTCCTGCACGAGCGGATCAAAGCCGTGGAACGCAGGCTGCTGGTTGAAACGATCGAGCGACTCGGCCGTGGTGGGTGCACCGTGGACGGACGAAAGGTGAGGTTTTCGTGAGCACAGCACAGGGACGGCGCCCGGTCCGGCGCGCGCTGATCGGCGTCTCGGACAAGGCCGGCCTGCTCGAGCTCGCGACCGGCCTGCACGCGGCCGGCGTGGAGATCGTGTCGACCGGCGGCACGGCGAAGGTCATCGCGAACGCCGGGGTTCCGGTCACGCCGGTCGAGCAGGTCACCGGGTTCCCCGAGTCGTTCGACGGCCGGGTCAAGACGCTGCACCCGCGCGTGCACGCCGGTCTGCTCGCCGACCAGAGCAATGACGACCACGTCGCGCAGCTCAAGCAGCTCGACATCGCGGCGTTCGACCTGCTCGTGGTGAACCTGTACCCGTTCCAGGCGACTGTCGCGTCCGGCGCGAGCTTCGAGGACTGCGTCGAGAACATCGACATCGGTGGCCCCGCGATGGTGCGCGCGGCCGCGAAGAACCACGGCAGTGTCGCTGTCGTCGTGGACCCGGCGCGGTACGCGTGGGTGCTTGAGCAGGTCTCCGCGGGCGGCTTCGAGCTCTCGGACCGCAAGCGGCTCGCTGCGCAGGCGTACGCGCACACGGCTGCGTACGACACGGCTGTCGCTTCGTGGTTCGCCAACGCGTACGCGCCTTCGGACGACAGCGGCTTCCCGGACTTCCTCGGCGCGACGTGGGACCGTGCGGACGTACTGCGCTATGGCGAGAACCCGCACCAGAAGGCGGCGCTGTACCGCGGTGCGCAGCCGGGCCTCGCGCACGCGGAGCAGCTTCACGGCAAGGCGATGTCGTACAACAACTACGTCGACACTGACGCCGCGCGTCGGGCCGCCTTCGACTTCTCCGAGCCGGCTGTCGCGATCATCAAGCACGCCAACCCGTGCGGGATCGCTGTCGGCGCGGACGTCGCCGAAGCACACCGCAAGGCGCACGCCTGCGACCCGGTGTCCGCGTACGGCGGCGTGATCGCCACGAACCGGCCGGTGAGCGTCGCGGCGGCGGAGCAGATCGCCGAGGTGTTCACCGAGGTCGTGCTCGCCCCCGACTTCGAGCCGGAAGCGCTGGAGATCTTGCAGCGCAAGAAGAACGTGCGGCTGCTGAAGCTGCCCGCGATCGAGAACGCGTCCCCGGTGGAGTTCCGGCCGATCTCCGGCGGCGTCCTCGTGCAGACCGCCGACGCGATCGACGCCCCCGGCGACGACCCGGCGAACTGGACGCTGGCCACCGGCTCGCCCGCCGACGAGCAGACCCTGGCGGACCTGGAATTCGCGTGGCGTGCGCTGCGCGCGGTGAAGTCCAACGCGATCCTGCTGGCGCACGAGCAGGCAACCGTCGGCGTCGGCATGGGCCAGGTCAACCGCGTCGACTCGTCGCGGCTGGCGGTCGCGCGGGCGGGCGACCGGGCGAAGGGCTCGGTCGGCGCGTCGGACGCGTTCTTCCCGTTCCCGGACGGGCTCGAGGTGCTGATCGAGGCGGGCGTGCGAGCCGTCGTGCAGCCCGGCGGGTCCATCCGCGACGCCGAGGTGATCGCCGCCGCCGAGGCCGCCGGGATCACGCTGTACCTCACCGGAACGCGCCACTTCGCGCACTGAGTTTTTCGCTGACCGGCCGGGACCTTCGGGTCCCGGCCGGTTTTTTCATCCCTCGCGCAAGATCGCGTAGACGACCTCGTCGCGGTAACCGCCGTCGCGCCAGGTGACCTGGCACAGCAGGCCTTCGCGATGGAAGCCGGTCTTTTCGAGCGTGTGCTGCCCGGCGACGTCCTCGCTGTCGACGAAGGCTTCGAGCCGGTGCGCACGGGTGTGCCGGAAGAGCTGGTCGACGAGCAGCTGGTACGCCTTCGCGGCGGTGCCGTGGCCGCGATAGTCGGGCAGCAACGCGACCCCGACCCGGAAGCACCCGCCGGCGGGCCCGCCCCGGTCGGCCGCCTCCCAGGTAGCCATCCCGGCGACGACCGAGTCGACAGTCACCGCGACCGCGCTCGACGCCGGGCTGAGGAACCCGTCCTCGGCGAACCGGCGCCGTGCCTGCGGTCCGGTGAACCTCGTCCACTGGAAGGTCCCGGCGCCGTCCGGGTCCGTGGAGAACCGGTCGAGCACCGGAAGGTCAGCTTCGGCGAAACCCCGCAGGGCGATGTGTCCTGTCTTCATCAGGGTTCCCAGTGTAAAGAGCGGTTTTCCTGGTGTCCGGTGATCTTCCGGGTTCTTTCTCCGTGCGCGCTTGACAGGCGGGGGAGGGCGGGTGAGACTAGGTGTGTCGAACGGGTGTTCGATACTGTTCGGCGCAGTGGTGTGTTGTGGGTGCGATTTGTTGGGTGACCGTGCGGTTTCCGCACGGATGAGGATGCGGAACCGCCTTCCCCGCGGTGTGCCGGCGTCCGTCCCAGGCCAGGTGTGACGACCTGTCCCGGGACGGACCGTCGGCCGATCCCGGCGGAAGGAGAAACCGGTGACGACCGGAGCGGCTTCGGGGGCTGCTTCTTCGGGGTTTGCTTCGGAGATCGCGGAAGGTGCAGAGGTTTTCTCGGCCGCGGGGGCGGCTGGTGAGCCTGGGGGGACTTCCGCGGACGGTGCCTCGGCTGATTTTTGGGAAGCGGGCGAGGCTTCGGCTCTGGCCGGGGTGGCTTCGGGGACGAGCGGCGCTGTTGCGTTGGCTGCGGGAGCCTCGGCGGCGGGTGGTTCTTCGGTCGTGGCCGGGGTGGCTTCGGGGGCGGGCGGCGCTGTTGCGTTGGCTGCGGGAGCTTCGGCGGCGGGTGGTTCTTCGGCCGTCGCCGGGATGGCTTGGGGAGCCTCGGCGGCGAACGGTTCTTCGTCCGCGGTCAGGGTGGCGTCGGGAGCTTCCGGGGCTAGGGGAGTTCCGGAAGCGGCCGGAGCGGCGTTGGGAGCGAGCAGTACTTCGGCTTTGACTGGGGCGGTGTTGGGAGAGGGCACCGCGGTGGCTCTGGCCGAGGCCGCTTCCGTGTCGAGCGACTCTCCGGCGGTGCCCGGAAACCTGCGCACCCCAGTTCTTCCTGCTGACTCTGCCACGACCGATCTCCTTGGCACCGCAAGGAAATCACCTCTGCTGAAGCGGGCATCTCAGGAGATCTTCTCCGCTGCGGAACCTTCCGCGCCCACGAGCGTGCCGGAGGCGCGGCCGGCACGCTCGTGGGAAGTACTGGTGCCATGGTCGGCGCTCGAAGCCTTGGCGAAGGAACGGACGCCAGTCGCCGCGATGTCCGCGAGTTCTCCCCGCCTGAAGTTCTCCATGGGGGAGAACGGATCCCGCACCCGGCTGGGCACAGCGTTCGAACCGTGGACACCGGCCATCTCCGGCAAGGCAGCGGAAGCCAGGTCGCCCACCGAGCTTCGTTCGCAGGCCCGGTCGGCCGAATCCGGCCGCGAGCTTCGTCCCGCCGGTACTGCCTCGCGCGCGTCCAGCGGACCTGATTCACTACGGCCTTCCGATCGGGGTCACTCGTCTGCTGAACGCGATTCGCCGCCTCGACCTGAATCGGAGCCGCCAACTCGTCTTCGCTCGCTCACTCCGCCGTCTCAGCTGCGCCCGGAAACTCCTTCCACCCCGCTAACTGAGCCCAGCCAGGAAACTCCCCCCGAGCCCCCGCCGACCCAACTGCGCCCAGCAACCCCCGAACCCTCGAAACTCCGTCCCGCAACCCGGCTCCGCCCCGCGGACCCGCCCTCACCGGCAGACCCGGCACACCCGCTGGCCAAACTGACCGCTCTCCCCGGTGTCAGCACTGCCAGCACCGTCGCCGCCGAGCGGGCTTCCCGGGCCGACTGGGGGCAGGCTGCCGGGCGGATGCTTCCGGTGGCTCCAGCCCTGGCCGATCTCCTCCCCGGAGCCGGATTGCGCCGTGGAAGCGTCGTCGCGGTTCACCACTCCACCTCGCTGCTGTTCGCATTGCTCGCGGAGGCGACCGCCGCCGGGGCGTGGGCGGCGGTGGTCGGGGCCCCGTCGCTGGGGATTGTCGCGGCGGCCGAGCATGGCGTCGTCGTCTCGCGGCTCGCGTTGGTTCCGCAGCCGGGGGCCGAATACCCGGCGGTGATGGCCGCTTTGCTCGATGGCGTCGACCTCGTCGTCACCGAACCCCGGTCGGTCCGGCCGGACGTCGCGCGGAGGCTCGCGGCTCGGGCTCGGCATCGCGGGGCCGTGCTGCTTTCGCTGGGGCCCTGGCCTTCCGCCGACGTCGAGCTGCACTGCACCCCAGGAACCTGGACCGGGGTGCTCGAGCACGGTGCCGGACACCTCCGTTCCCGCCCGGTCGAAGTACATGCCCGCGGACGCGGTGCAGCAGCTCGGCCCCGGTCGGCATCGGTGCTTCTTCCTGGCCAGGACGGTCGGGTTTCCCGGGGCGAGAAGCGCGTCGCGGCGCGGGAAGAGGCGGTCGGGTGAACCAAAGTGTCCACAAAGGACAAGAGGATCCGCGCCGCCATCCCGTGCGGATGCTGGTCTTGTGGTGCCCAGACTGGCCCGCGGTCGCTGCCGTCGCCGCGGCGGGGAGTGTGCTTACCCAGCCGGCGGCGGTGTTTCATGCCAACCGGGTCGTGGCGTGCACCGCGGTCGCGCGGGCGCGGAACATCCGGCGCGGCATGCGTCGGCGGGAAGCGGAATCCCAGTGTCCTGACTTGGCGGTGTTCGGCGTAGACGAGGCGCGGGACGCGCGGTTTTTCGAGAATGTCGCGTCGGCGGTGGAGGAACTGGTCGTCGGGCTGGAAGTGGTGCGGCCCGGGTTGCTCGCGGTTCCTGTCGCGGGGGCGGCCGGGTATTTCGGCGGCGAACCGCAGCTCGCGGAGAAACTGGTGGACCAGGTGGCCGCGGCGGCGGGAGTCGAATGCCAGGTCGGCGTGGCGGAAGGACTGTTCGCGGCGACGCTGGCCGCACGGCAGGGGGCGCTGGTCGAACCTGGGCGGAGCGCCGAATTTCTCGCTCCGTTGCCGGTGACTGAGCTGGACCAGCCGGATGCCGAGCGCGCGGATCTGGTCGGCCTGCTCGTCCGGCTCGGGTTGCGCACGCTCGGCGCCTTCGCCGAACTCGGCGAGCGGGACGTGGCCGCTCGGTTCGGGCGCACCGGCGTGCTCGCGCATCGGCTGGCCCGGGGGCTGTCCGACCGGCCGCCGTTGCGCCGCAGTCCGCCGCCGGAACTGTCGCTTGCCGAATCGTTCGATCCGGTGCTTGCCCGGGTGGACGTCGCCGCGTTCACGGCCAAAAAACTCGGCGCGCGGTTCCACGCCGCGCTCGCCGATCGCGGGCTCGCATGCACTCGATTGGGTATATACGCGACAACTGAGAACGGTGAGCAGCTCGGTCGCGTCTGGCGTTGTGCGGAACCACTTACGCCGCAAGGGGTTGCGGACCGGGTTCGGTGGCAGTTCGAGGGCTGGCTCAAGGCCGCGCCCGGCGAACGGCCCACGGCCGGGGTCGCGCGGTTGCGGCTCGAACCGGAAGAGACCGTCGAAGGGAGGTCATTGCAGCTGGGGCTGTGGCGGGGGAGCGATCCCGGCGCCGGTCCAGGCGAGGACGAGGAATTGGCTGCCGAACGGGCCGGCCGCGCGTTCGTGCGGGTGCAAGGTCTGCTCGGTCCGGAGGGCGTGGTCACGCCGCTGCTCGACGGCGGACGCGATCCGGCGAGCCGGGTCCGGCTCATTCCGTGGGGCGATCCGCGGGAACCTGCCGGACCGCCGGACGCCACGTGGCCTGCCCGGTTGCCGTCCCCGTCCCCGGCGACGGTGCTGGAACAACCGTTGCCAGTCCAGGTCATCGACGCGCAAGGACGGCCAGTCGGTCTCACCTCGCGCAAACGGCTGACCGCGCCGCCGCACGGACTGTGCGTCGCGGGCGGGCCGCCCCGGCCGATCACCGGATGGGCCGGTCCGTGGCCTGCCACGTCGGGCCGTCGGTCGACCGGACCGCAGCAAGCCCGGCTGCAACTGCTGCTCGCGGCAGGGGAAAACGAGGCGCCGGAGGCGGTGCTCGTCCTCTGCTCCGGAACGGAAAATCCAGTGTGGACAGTGGAGGGAAGCTACGACTGAACCGAGCTGCCGCGAAACCCGAAAACCCGGTGGAGACAACGAAAGGAATTCGCCCGTGATGGACCACGACCTGCCGGTGCCCCGCGTCCCGGTCGAACCGCCGTGCCCGTTCGACCCGGTGCCGGTCGCGCTGCTGATCCCGGAACCTCGCCGATCACCCGAGAACCGGATGGACTGACGATGGGCTGGAACAACCCGCCGGTCCCGTGGAAGGACCTCGCGCGGGCGCTGTCGGGCGGGATGCCGCCCGGCGACCACGGCGACAGTCCCGCGTGGGGACGCAAACGCGAGGGGTACCGCCGCCCCGCCGACATCCCGCCGCCGCGCAGCGACCTGGAAGCCGGGCCGCGGGTGGCGTACGCCGAACTGCACTGCCACTCCAACTTCAGTTTCCTTGACGGCGCCAGCCACCCCGAGGAACTGGTGGAGGAAGCCGCGCGGCTGCGGCTCGACGCGATCGCGCTCACCGATCACGACGGCATGTACGGTGTGGTCCGGTTCGCCGAAGCGGCCAAAGAGCTAGGCGTCGCAACGGTATTCGGCACTGAGCTGAGCTTCGGGCTGTCCGCGCCGCAAAACGGTGTCGCCGACCCCGAGGGCGAGCACCTCCTGCTGCTGGCTCGCGGCAGCGACGGCTACCGCAGCCTGTGCCGCGCGATCACCGCCGGACAGTTGCGCGGCCACGAAGGCGAAGACGTGGAGCGGGCCGAAAAAGGCCGCCCGATCTACGACTTGGCCGCCGTGGCAGAGGAAGTCGCGGGGAAATGCGCGGTGCTGACCGGCTGCCGCAAGGGATCCGTGCGTTCGGCGTTGGTGCGCGAAGGCGCGGACGCCGCGTTCGCCGAACTGCGCCGGCTGGTCGACCTCTTCGGCCAAACCCAGGTCTATGTCGAATTGATCGACCACGGCCAGCCGCTCGACAGCACGCACAACGACCTGCTGACCGAGATGGCCGGCGAACTCAAGCTGCCCACTGTCGCGACCACCGCCGCGCATTACGCTCGCCCGGAACGAGGCCGGCTCGCGGACGCCGTCGCCGCCATCCGCGCCCGGCGCAGCATCGACGATCTCGAAGGCTGGCTGCCCGGCGACGCCACCGCGTTCTTGCGCTCTGGCAACGAAATGGCGGAAGTTTTCCAGCGATACCCGGGCGCGGTGCAACGGTCGGCCTTGCTGGGCATGGAATGCGCCTTCCCGTTGGAGCTGCTCGCGCCGGAGTTGCCGCCGTTCGACGTGCCGTCTGGCGAGACCGAGACCACGCATCTGCGAAACATCGTCAAGGAGGGCTTCGAGAAGCGCTACTCGGGCAAGGACCACGCGGACAAGGCCTGGCAGCAGATCGAGCACGAGATGGAGGTGATCGAGAAACTCGAGTTCCCCGGGTACTTCCTGATCGTCTGGGACATCGCGCGATTCTGCCGGGACCACGACATTCTGTGCCAGGGAAGGGGTTCCGCGGCCAACTCGGCGGTCTGCTACGCGCTTGAGATCACCAAGGTCGACCCCATCGAGTACCACCTGCTCTTCGAACGGTTCCTCGCGCCCGACCGCGACGGCTATCCGGACATCGACATCGACATCGAGTCCGACCGGCGCGAGGAGGTGATCCAGTACGTCTACGGCAAACACGGCAGGCTCAACGCCGCGCAGGTCGCGAACGTGATCACCTACCGCGCCCGCTCCGCGATCCGCGACGCCGCCAGGGCGCTCGGCTACTCGCCGGGCCAGCAGGACGCGTGGAGCAAGCAAATCGACCGCTGGGGAGCCTTGCGCAGCACGGAAAAAGACCACGACCACGACATCCCGAACGACGTCGTGCAGCTCGCCTTCGCCCTCGAAGACTTCCCGCGGCACCTCGGCATCCACTCCGGCGGCATGGTGATGTGCCGGGAACCGGTGAGCCAGGTGTGCCCGGTCGAATGGGCGCGGATGGAAAACCGCAGCGTTTTGCAGTGGGAGAAGGAGGATTGCGCCGCGGTCGGGCTGGTGAAGTTCGATTTGCTCGGGCTCGGCATGCTCTCCGCATTGCACTACATGCTCGACCTGGTCAAGGAGTACAAGGGCGAGACGATCGATCTCGCCGAGCTGGACCTCACCGACAAGAACATCTACGAAATGCTCTGCCGCGCCGACGCGATCGGCGTGTTCCAGGTGGAAAGCCGGGCTCAGCTGGCCACGTTGCCGCGGTTGCGGCCGGAGAAATTCTACGACCTGGCCGTGGAAGTCGCGTTGATCCGGCCGGGCCCGATCCAAGGCGGTTCGGTGCACCCGTACATCCGCCGCAAGCAGGGGCGCGAGAAGTGGGATTACGACCATCCGCTGCTGGAGAACGCGCTGGAGAAAACGCTGGGAGTGCCGCTGTTCCAGGAGCAGATGATGCAGATCGCCCTGGACGTCGCGAAATTCACCCCGGCCGAGGCCGACCAGCTTCGGCACGCGATGGGGTCGAAACGGTCGCAGCGGAAGATGGAACGGCTGCACAAGCGGTTCCTTGACGGGGCCATCGCCAACGAGGTGGACGCTGAGCTGGCGGAGAAAATCTTCCAGAAGCTCAAGGCGTTCGCCAACTTCGGCTTCCCGGAAAGCCATGCGCTGAGCTTCGCGCATCTGGTGTTCGCGAGCGCGTACTTCAAGCACTACCACCCGGACGCGTTCTGCGCGGGTCTGCTGCGGGCGCAGCCGATGGGGTTCTACTCGCCGCAGTCGCTGGTGGCGGACGCGCGTAGGCACGGCGTCACCACGTTCGGCCCGGACATCAACCTGAGCCTCCCGCACGCGACCCTGGAAGCGTTGCCGGACAAGGGGAAACTCCACGCGGTACGCGGCGGGCTCAGCACCGTCCGGATGATCGGCGAAACGCTGGCCAAGGAGATCGTGGCGGAACGGCAGGCGAATGGCCGGTACGAGAGCATGTCCGACCTCGGCAGGCGCGTCCGGCTCACCACACCGCAGCTGGAAGCATTGGCCACCGCGGGTGCATTCAGCGCGTTCGGCCCGGACCGGCGGCAGGCGTTGTGGTCCGCGGGAGCGGTCGCGCAGGACCGGCCGGAAAAACTGCCTGGCACCGGTGTCGGCGTGGACGCGCCGATGCTGCCCGGAATGGACGGCCTCGACGTCGCCGCCGCCGATGTCTGGGCCACCGGGATCTCGCCGGACAGCTATCCGACGGAGTTCATCCGAGACCGCCTCGACGCGCTCGGAGTCATCACCGCTGGCAAGCTGCTGGACCGGTCCGACGGGGAGCGAGTGCTCGTCGGGGGAGCGGTCACGCACCGCCAGCGGCCGGCGACCGCCGGTGGAGTCACGTTCCTGAATCTCGAGGACGAGACCGGCATGGTGAACGTGATCTGCACACTCGGGCTGTGGCAACGGTTCCACCGGATCGCGCGGGGCAGTTCGGCGCTGCTGGTGCACGGAGTGCTGGAAAAAGCGGACGGCGTCGCGAGCGTGCGTGCGCAGAAACTGGAGCAGCTGAGGCTGCGGATTCCCACGAGATCGCGGGACTTCCGATGACCGGCGGACAGTTCGTGGACACACGCCTTCCGGCGGCTCGCAGCCACCCCGTCGCAAAGCCGGCACCGGGGCGGATGACATCCTGTCCGGGTGACGGAGACCGGCGAGGACTACACCGAAGCACGACTTTCCGGCCAGTGGTGGGAAAAACGCCAGTTCGTGGATTGCGATTTCACCGAAGCGGACCTGCGCGACCTGCGCACCCGCGGCTGCACCTTCGACAACTGCGACTTCACCAAGGTCGATCTCGCCGGTTCGCGGCACGACGCGTCGGCGTTCCGCTCCTGCACGTTCGACCGCTCGGTGCTCGCCGACAGCCGCTGGTCGTCGTGCTCGCTGCTTGGTTCGTCCTTTGTGGACTGTCGCTACACCGGGATCGCGCTGACCGAATGCGATCTGTCGCTCGCGTCGTTCGCGCGCGGCCGGTTGCGGAAACTGGACCTGTCCGGTCTGCGGATGCGGGAAGTGAACCTCAACGAGGCGGATCTGACGGATTCCGACCTGCGGGGCACGGATCTGTCCGGGTCCCGGATGATCGGCACGAAGTTTCCCGGAGCCGACCTGCGCGGTGCGGTGGTCGACGCGAACGGGCTGGTGCAGTCGGACTTGCGCGGCGCGTACGTGGACGTCGAACTGGCGGTGGCGTTCGCCGCGGCCCATGGCTTGGTCGTCAAGTAGCGCGGTTCCGGGCACGGAAAAGGGGCGAAGCCCGCTGGCCCCGCCCCTTTTCCGCAGCTTCGGTTTTCTCAGTCGATCGGCGGTTCGCCCGGGTCGAGTTCGATCAGGTCGCCCTCGGCGAGCAGCTCTTCGATGCTCGCCGGAAGCAGGTACGCCGATCCGCCGCCCGGCTGGTTGAACCACGGGATCGCGACCCCGGCCAGGGTTTCGAGCGGCCGCTGCACGCGGTACACGTGGTACGGCCGGTTCACCCACTCCGGCACCAGCGAACGCTCCTCGAACGGGGTGCCCGCCGCGTAGGTCAGGTTGCCGTTCGGGCCGCCGAAGCGGTCCAGCTCGCTGCCCGCGGGCAGTTCGCGCAGTTCCTTGCCGCGGAACAGGGTCAGCGGCGGTTCCCCGGACAGCGGCGCGATCGGCCACTGCCCGCTGCCGCCGGTTCCGTTGGCGCGCACCGGTTCCTCGCGCCGCACCGGCGGTTCCCGCCGCGGCGGCGGGCTGACCGGCGGCGCGACCTGGGTGGGCGGCGCGCTGACCGGCGAGGCGATCTGCGTCGGCGGGGCGCTAACCGGGGGAGCCACCTGGGTCGGTGGGCTCACCGGTGCCGCGACCTGCGTCGGCGGAGCGGGCGGCGGGGTCTGCCGGGCAGGCGGTTCGTCGTCGGCCAGCAGCTGATCGGCGGGCGTGAACGCGGTCTGCTCCTGCGGCGGCACGTTCTCGCGCGGCCGGACCGGGAACGAGCCCGTCGCGACCTCCGGCGACAACGTCGCCACCACGGGCGGCTTCGGTGCGTCCGCGACTGGCTGCTCAGCCGGTGCGGGGGCTTCCGCCGCGACATACCCGTCGGGGTACAGCAGCACCTTGCCGAGCATGAACGCCGCGGCGTCCTCCGCGTCGCCGAACACCGCCGGGTTGATCAGCTCGCCGTCGTACCAGCCGACGCGCCAGCCTTCGCCCACCTGCTCGACGCTCCAGCCGCGTTCGGTGGGGCCGCCGAGCCGGTACGCGGCCTCGGGCACGTCCAGTTCGTCGAGCTTCGCCTGCAGTTCGGCCAGCTCCGGCTGGGCGGGCTGCTCCCGCCGCGCGACCGGGGCCGGTTCGGCCTGCTCCCGAGCCGCGCGCCGCCCGCCGGACGGCGGCGGAACCGGCATCTCCGGCACCGGAAGCCCGCCGGGGATTTCGGACCCCGGCATGATCATCGCGGTCGGCGGGCCCGCGTCGTACTCGGCCTCGCGACGGTTGTCGTCCTCGTAACCATTGGAGTGCGTGAACAGTTCGGCACGCTGCTCGTCGTCGTCGCGGGACGGCTCGTTGCCGTGCGTGAAGAGCACCGGCTCTTCACTCTCGACGTCGACCGGCCGGTGAACGTCGGTGTCGTCCTCGTCGTCCGGGTGACCCGGGCCGGTGCCGTTGCGGTTCGGGACCAGGTCGTGGTGGACCTCGGTGTGGTCTTCGTCGTCGTAGTGGCCGTCGTCGTAGCGGTCGTACTGCCCGCCGTCGAAGTCCTGCTCGAAGGGCGGCTCCGCAGGACGCTCCGGCGCGGTGCCGTGGCGGCCCTCGGCCTCCTTCTCCCGGCTCCGACCGTGTGCGGCAGCGGCAAGCCCGGCCGCGGCCAGCCCGCCTGCCGCGGCGACCCCGGCCGCAGCCGCACCGACGTGACTGCCGTGCTCGTCCGCGGGCTCGGCCTGGCTGTCGGGTTCGGCGCTGCGCCGCCCGCCGTCCTCGGCGTTCAGCCGCACGTCTTCCCGGCGGCTGTCGTCCGCTTCGGCGTCCGGCTGGGCTCGCCGACGGCCACCCTCCTGGTCGCGGCTGTCGTCCGGCACCGCACCGCGCCGACCTGCGTCCGGCTCAGCGTTGTGCCGGTTCGAGGCGGCGGGTTCGTCGGCGGAGTTGTCCGCGCCGATGAGTCCGTCGGCACCGATGAGGCCATCCGCGCCGACCAGCCCGTCCTCAGTGTTCGGGGCAGCGGGCTGCTCGAACGTGCCGACGCCCGGAACCTTGCCCCCGGGCGCGTCGAGGTGCTCGTCGTACCCGTGGGCGTCGTCGTAGTCGGCCGCGTCGCGGTTGCGGTCATCGACGTGGTGCGCGGGTTCGTCGTAACCCGCTTCGTCGTGGCCGTGCTGACCGGCTTCGTCGTACCCCTGCTGCTCGGCGTAAGCACCGGCGTCGTGGGATGCGGCGTCCTCGTACCCGTGCTGGTCGTACGGCTCGGCGTCGTACCCACCGTGGGGTGCGTGGTCGTAGTCGCCGTGGGCGGACTCGTCGTAACCCTCGTCGTGCTGGTCATAACCATCGGCGTGGCCGCGCTGGCCTTCGCCGCGGTCGTAGTTCTCCGGGTAACCGGCTGCCTGGTCGTAGCCAGCGTTGGCGTGCCCCTGCTGGTCATAGCCGTCGGCGTCGTGGGCTCGGTCGTCGTAGCCGGCCGAGTCGGGGTGCTCGTCGTAACCAGCTTCGTGCGGGTGCTCAGCACGAGTGCCGCTCGCGGCGGCTCCCGCCACGCCTGCTGCTCCTGCCGCCGCGGCGGCTACGCCCAGTCCGTGCGACCCGCCGGGACTGTCTTGCCCGGACCCTCGAGTGTCCGGTGCGCCGGGACCCTGCGGTCCACGCCTGTCCGAGCCGCGGTTGGGCTCGAAGTGCTCTTCCGGGCCGCCGCGGTCGTCGAAGCCGTGGCCGTCCGTTGCGTCGGGACCGGCGAATTCGTCGGCCGGGTGGAAGCTGTCCGCTCGGCCGGGATCGCGGCTGTCGAACTCGTCGGCCGGACCGCGCCGGTCGGGACCGGCGCCGCCTGGGCCGCCGGACGCGCCGGGCCTGCGGGAGCCGGGGCCGTCGAACTCGTCCGCCGAGTCGAAGCCGGGAGCGTCCGATCCGCCGCGCCTGCTGAATTCCTCGGCCGGGTGGAAAGCGCCCTCCGGCTGGTCGGCCGCGTCGGGCCTGCCGAACTCGTCATCGGGGTGGATGCCCTCCGGGCCACCGGCCGCTTCGTGCCCGCCGAAGTCGTCGGCTGAGCGAAAGGTGCCTTCTGGACGGTCGGCTGCGCCAGACCTGCTGAAGTCGTCGGCGGGGTGGAAGGTGCCCTCTGGCCGGTCGGCTGCGCCGGGCCTGCTGAAGTCTTCGGCCGGGTGGAAGGTGCCTTCTGGCTGGTCCGCTGGGCCGGGCCTGCTGAAGTTGTCGTCGGGGTGGAAGTTGTCCGGTCGGCCGGAGTCGCGGTTGTCGAACTCGTCGGCGGGGCCGCGTCGGTCGGGGCCGGGCGCACCCGGTCCGGGCCTGCCGGAACCGGGATCGCTGAAGTCGTCGGCTGGGTGGAAGTTGTCGTGGCTGCCTGGTCCAGACTCGCCTGCCGCACCGAGTGCGGCTGCTCCCAGACCGGCCGCGCCGAGCCCAGCGGCGGCTGCTCCGACTCCGGCTGCGCCATGGCCACCAGAGCCGGGGCCGTCAGCGCTGGGGCTGCCGGAACCAGGTCCGTTGGCGTCGAATCCGCCGGGGCCGCCCGAAATCGGTCCGCCGACTCCGTTCGGACCGCCAGGCGCACCAGCACCGCCGGGGCCACCGGCGCTGCCTGCGCCGCCAGGGCCGTTAGGTCCGCCGGGGCCGCCCGTTGCGCCAGCACCGACTGGCCCACCAGCCGCGCCAGGACCACCGGGACCATTAGTGCCCGAGCCGGGGCCACCAGGCCCGCCGGAACCGGGGCCACCAGCGCCAGGCCCGCCCGAGCCGGGAACTCCGGCACCAGGCCCGCCCGCACCAGGGCCGCCAGCGCCGGGACCACCGGCACCGGGGCCACCCGCGCCAGGTCCGCCCGAGCCAGGACCGCCCGCGCCAGGTCCGCCCGCGCCGGGAGCTCCGGCACCAGGTCCGCCCGAGCCGGGACCGCCAGCCCCGGGACCACCAGCACCAGGTCCGCCAGGAGCGGGTCGCTGCTGCGGAGTCTGGCTCCCGCGAGTCAGGTACGCGGCCGCACCCTGCAGGGTCAGCTCGTCCACCTGCGGAAGCTGGAACGCGTTCGCCCGGATGTGCTCGATCAGGTCCGCTTCCGGCGAGACGCCGTACGTGCGGAGGTAGAAGTTGACCGCGGCCGGCCAGATCCAGTGGCCGTCGCTGTGGAAGGCGACGGGGACCGTCGCTTCGGGGGTCTGGGCGAGACGGTCGATGTCGTAGCCGCGGTCTTGGACCACGACGGGGGCGTGGTCCAGGTAGTCCAGCAGCCGGTCTTGCTCGTCGACGTCCAGGTCAGGGCGGTTGATCACCGGGCGGCCTGCCGGGCCGATGGTGTCGAAGATCCGGGCGATGCGGAAGTGCGGTCCGGGCTGTTCCGGGCCGAGGCCGGACATGCGGCGGATCAGCCACTCGGGCACGTTCTCCTCGGTGCGCGGGAACATGCGCAGCTCGTCGGAGTACGCCTGCGGCGGCGGGGCGAGGTGCCAGCCGGGCTCGTCGCGGTTGTATTCGAGGTTGTAGCTGGAGGGGTGGTCCAGCTGGTAGCGCGCGTTGAACCAGGTGCCGCGGCCGTCGCGGTACATGCCCGCGCGGAGTCTTCCGAACAGGGTCGCGATGTCGTGCGTCGCGATCCATTCCTGTGCGGAGCCGTCCTCGAGCACGATCTCGCCGGTCAGCTCGTGGTACCTGCCGACGGCTCGGTACTCCGCGGAGACTTTGCGCCAGTCGCGCGGGGCGGCGCGCAGCAGGGCCAGTCCGATCTGCTTGACCAGAGTGTCCTGCTCCGTCGCGTTCAGCTGCGTCGTCGGTTGTGCCACAGAGAACATTTTGACTGTTCGCGCGCACGAACGCACCCCGCATAGGGCTTTTGCCACCCTCAGGCCGGTGGACGAGCCCGCTGACCTCGACGGACGCGATATGGCACGGGTCACACGCCTGGGTGGGTGATGCGGTGGAGCCCCTCCAGCTTAAGACCCGGGACGGCTGATTCGACGGAAGACGCGCGGGCCGATCGGGTGGTGTCGCGGACACACAGAGTGCAGAACCCACTCCTGACCGGCAGTCTCCGGCGGCTCTGCGACAATGGCCGCCGTGACGGCGAAGATTCTCGACGGCAAGGCCACGAAGAACGCCATTTTCGCAGAGCTGCGCCCGCGCGTGGCCGCGCTCGCGGAGAAGGGGATCACCCCTGGGCTGGGCACGGTGCTGGTCGGCGACGACCCCGGTTCCCACTCCTACGTGAAGATGAAGCACGCGGACAGCGCGAAGATCGGCGTCAACTCGATCCGCCGCGACCTGCCCGCGGACATCTCGCAGGAGAAGCTCGAGGCCGTCATCGACGAGCTGAACGCGGACCCGGCCTGCCACGGCTACCTCGTCCAGCTGCCGCTGCCGAAGCACCTCGACGCGAACCGCGTCCTGGAGCGCATCGACCCGGAGAAGGACGCCGACGGTCTCGCGCCGATCAGCCTCGGCCGGCTCGTGCTCGGCGAAGCGGGCGCGCTGCCGTGCACCCCTTACGGGATCATCGAGCTGCTCAAGCGGCACGGCGTCGAGCTGAACGGCGCGCAGGTCACCGTGGTCGGCCGCGGGATCACCGTCGGCCGCACGCTCGGTCTGCTGCTCACCCGGCGCAGCGAAAACTCGACCGTCACGCTTTGCCACACCGGCACTCGTGACCTCGCCGCCGAGGTGCGCCGCGCGGACATCGTGATCGCCGCGGCGGGCGTGCCCGGGATCATCAAGCCGGACATGGTCAAGCCCGGCGCGGCGGTGCTGGACGTCGGCGTTTCGCACGTCGAGGGCAAGCTCACCGGCGACGTCGACCCGGCGGTCGCCGAGGTGGCCGGCTGGCTGTCGCCGAACCCCGGCGGCGTGGGCCCGATGACGCGGGCGATGCTGGTCACGAACGTGGTCGAGGCTGCGGAACGCGCGGCCGCCCGCTGATGGCGATGACCGGGCAACGGCACCGCGGCGATCGTCCCTGGCTCGTCCACGTGCCGTTCGCGGTGATCATGCTGCTGCTGGCGGCGGCTGTGGTGCGCGCGCTGCAGTACCACTGGCGCGAGGGCGCGGCGCTGGTCGGCGTGGCCTTGTTCGTGGCCGGGCTGCTGCGCGCGGTGCTGCCGGAGGAGCGCGCCGGACTGCTCGCGATCCGCGGCAGGGCCGTCGACATCCTCACCTACGGCGCGTTGTGCGCCGCGGTGCTCTACATCTCGCTGTCGATCGTCGGCGGCCCGTTCGACGCCTCCTCCTGAGCGAGCACGGTCAGGACGCGAGCGCGAGTTCTTTCTCGACTCGCGCTTCGCGCCGGTCCAGCAGTCCGGACACTGCGGCGATGGATACGCCGAGCACGGCCAGCAGTGATCCGACCCAGTTCGGGGCCAGCAAGCCGAGTCCGCCTGCGATGACCAGGCCGCCGAGGTAGGCGCCGATCGAGTTGGCGATGTTGAACGCGGACTGCACCGCGGCGGAGACCAGCGACGGAGTGCCGCCTGCCTTCTCCATGATCCGGGCCTGCATCATCGGGCCGATCATGAAGCCCGCGACACCCACGAAGAAGATCGTGACCGCCGCGCCGACCTTGCCCTGTGCGGTCACGGTGAAGATCGCGAGCACGGTCGCGAGCGCGAGCAGCGCGACGTACAGGCTCGGCATCAGCGCCTTGTCCGCGAGCCGTCCGCCGAGGTAGTTGCCGATCGTCATGCCGACCCCGGCCAGCGAAAGCAGCACCGTGACGTTGGCAGGCGAGTAGCCGGCGACGTCGGTCAGCATCGGCGCGATGTAGGACATGCAGGCGAAGACGCCGCCTAGCCCGAACATCACGATCGCCAGCGCCAGCCACACCTGCGGGCGGCGGAACGCGCCGAGTTCGCCGCGGATCGACGGGTCGGCCGGGCGGCCCTGGTGCGGTACCAGTTTCGCGATGGCGGCGATGGCGAGCAGGCCGATCACCGCGACGACGCCGAACGTCGCGCGCCAGCCGACCTGCTGGCCGAGCAGCGTGCCGAGCGGGACGCCGATGACGTTCGCCAGCGTCAGGCCCATGAACATCATCGACACGGCCTTCGCGCGCTGGCCCGGCTGCGCGAGGCTGGACGCGACGACCGCGCCCGCGCCGAAGAACGCGCCGTGCGGCAGGCCGGCGAGGAACCGGAACGCGATGCCGAAGTCCTGGTTCGGCGAGAGCGCGAACAGCGCGTTGCCGACCGTGAACAGGCCCATCATCGCCAGCAGCATGGTTTTGCGAGGCAACCGGACGGCCAGCGCGGTGAGCAGCGGCGCGCCGATCACTACGCCGAGCGCGTAGGCGGAGATGAAGTAGCCCGCGGACGGGATGTCGATGTGGAAGTCCGCGGCGGTCAGAGGCAGCACACCCATCATCACGAACTCGGTGGTACCGATGCCGAAGGCACCGACGGCGAGCGCGAGCAACGCGACGGGCACGGCTCTCCCTTCCTGGAGAAATCGATTGCTCAGCGCCTGGGTCGCAGGCTTCTGAAGCGCTTTAGAACGAGGGCAAAAAACTAGACAGCCCCGACGTCGTCGTGCTGTCTCGCTCTAGTTGAACCGATGGAGGGCGGCCTTGTCATCCCGGTATTCGGGTGAGGCCCGCCACGTAGCGCGACCGGTCAGCGCGGCGCGGCCAGCACGCCGTCGAGCAGGCCGGGGAACAGTGCGTCGAGATCGTTGCGGCGCAACGAGTTGTACCGGGTCGTGCCTTCCTGGCGGCCGACGATCACCCCGGCCTGGCGCAGGGTCGCGAGGTGATGGGTGAGTGTGGACTTGGTCACCGGCACCTCGAAGGCGCTGCACGAAATCTCCGTTTCGGAGTTCGCCAGCTGCCGGACCATCGCCAGCCTGATCGGGTCGGCCAGTGCGCGCAGCACCGCTTCGACCGTGATCTCGTCGCGGTCGGGATAGGCGAGCGGCGGCAGGGGCACAGAGGCGGGCATGGGTCCATAGTACGACGACTGTCGAAATTGTCGGCGGGTCCGTGTACGGTCGTCATCGAACTACGACGTTCGTCGAACTATCCGTTCAGGTTTCCTTGGGGGAACATTCATGTCCAGCGTCTCGTCCTCGGCGGCGGCCCGGAACTCGGTGCTCGCGTTCGGGGCCTTCGGCGTCGGCACCAGCGGCTACATCGTGGCCGGGCTGTTGCCGGCGCTCACCTCCGAGCTGCACATCTCCGCGACGGCCGCGGCGCAGCTCGTCACCTCGTTCGCCATCGCGTACGCGGTGGGCTCGCCGTTGTTCGCCGCGGCCACCGGACGGTGGGAACGGCGCACGCTGCTGGTCGCCGCGCTCGCGGTGGCTGCGGTCGGGAACATCTTCGCGGCCGTCGCGCCGGGGTACACCACGCTGCTGATCGCGCGGGTCGTCACGGCGATCGGGGCCGCCGTCTACACCCCGGCCGCTACCGCCGTCGCGGCTGAGCTCACCACGCCAGAACGTCGCGGGCGAGCTGTTTCGCTGGTGTTCGGGGGACTCACCATCGCGCTGATCTTCGGCGTTCCGCTGGGCAGCGTGATCTCCCAGCAGTTCGGCTACGAGGGCGCGTTCTTGTTCGTCGGCATCCTTTCGCTGCTCGGTGCGATCGGAGTGCGGGTCGCGCTGCCGAAGGTCGCGCCGCCGCCAGTGGTCGGGCTCGCCGAGCGGTTCGCGGTCGCGCGGGACAAGCGGGTGGTCGCGCTGCTGGTCACCACCACGCTCGCCTGCCTCGCCGCGTTCATGGTCTACACGCTGGTGTCGCCGGTCCTGTCCGCCACCGCGGGCGTTTCCGGCGGGACGATCACGGTGCTGCTGTTCTGCTACGGCATCGGCGGCGCGATCGGCAACTTCGCCGGCGGCCGCGCGGCCGACCGGTGGGGTGCGCGCAAGCCGCTGCTGATCGTGCTCATCGGGTTCACCGCCGTGATGGTGCTGCTGCCGTTCACCGCGACGACCGTCGTCGGAGCCGGGATCACGTTGTTCGTGTGGGGCTTGGCGAACTGGTCGTTCAGCCCGCCGTTGCAGCACCGGCTCATCGAGCTGTCGCCGGGGCACGCCGGTCTCGCGCTGTCGCTCAACGCGTCGGCGATCTACCTGGGCGTCGGGCTGTCCGGTGTCGTCGGCGGCGCGGTGCTGACCTCGGCCGGGCCGACCGTCCTGCCGGAGATCGCCGCGATCCTCGCCGCCGCGGCGATGCTGGTGGTCGTGTTCTTCTGGGGCGCGCGGAAGCGGGCTGAGGTCCGCGAAGAGGTCGCGGTCTGAGAAGCTGCCGGGCGTGGCAGAGGTACTGGAAACCGTGCCCGGGCACGGCGGCGAACTGGTGCTGCGGCGCGACGGCGCCGAGTTCGAGGTGATCGAAAACGGGATGTTCCTGATGGACACCCGCAACGGCGAGTCGGAACGGCTGCTCGTGACCGGAGCGGCCGACCGGCTCGCCTCCGGCGCCCGAGTGCTGATCGGCGGCCTCGGGGTCGGGTTCTCGCTGCGCGCTGCGCTGGACCACAGTGCGGTTTCCGAGGTCGTGGTCGTGGAACGCGAACCTGCCGTGATCGCCTGGAACCGCACCGGTCCGCTGCGCGAGGTGCACGGCGCGGCGCTGGACGACCCGCGGGTGACGGTGGTCGAGGCGGACCTGCTGGAGTGGCTGCGGACGACGAGCGAGACGTTCGACGCGTTGTGCCTGGACATCGACAACGGTCCAGAGTGGACAGTCACTGAGGGGAATGCGTCGCTGTACGCGGCTTCGGGCCTGGAGCGGTTGTCTCAGCTGCTGCGCCCGGACGGGGTGCTGGCGGTGTGGAGCGCGGGCGCGGCACCGGGGTTCACGGCTCGCCTGCGGGAGCGGTTCGCCGAGGTGGACGTGGTGGAGATTCCGGTGCCGCGCGGGGAACCGGACGTGGTCTGGTTCGCGCGAGTCTGAGTCAGATGGTCTGACGAGTCATGGCCAGGTTGCACGCAGGCTGTGCGCACCGACTGCGTATGCGCGCGGGCCGCCACGTGCTACGGCCCGGTGGATCGCTTGCCGATGCTGCTCGAATCGAGCCACCATGTCGTCGACCCTGAGGCGTTGGTTGTCGAGATAGAAAAGAACCCCGCCGTACGTCTCCAGCGGTGCGCGTTCCGTGTCACGACCTTTGATCCGGCCGTCTTTGCACAATGGCGACCATCCCCGGGCCAGGCCGTAGTCCAGCCAGTCCTCGTCGGCGACGTGTTGGGCATCGTCCGGGAAGTGCGCGGCTGCTCGGTGCACGATCCAGCCGAGGTCGGTCAGCTCTTCGGCCAGCCTTCGTCCTAGCCCTCGATCGAGGAAAAACTCAGGCGGCACGGCCTACTCTGCAGATCGCTTCGACCTGTTCCGAAGTGAGACCGTATTCGTAAGCGACGTCGGTGAAGGATTCGCCGGCCAGCCAAAGATCGACGACGGCGTCGACCGGTACCTTCGTCGACTCGACAACGGGCGTGCCCCATCCGAACCGTGGGTCGATCACCACCGGTGCCACATCGGGGTACTGCCGGAGGCGCAGGCTTCCGGCGAAACCGTCCGCAGCGTCCCATTCAATGAAATGCAGGTAATCGTTGATGATCTCGCGGAACGGCCGCTGACCATCTCCGACGCGCGCGAGGTCCCCGTCCGCGTAGTGGAGGAAGATGTCCACCCCGTCGGTTGCGATCTGCTTCGTCGCCAGTGCATACGGCGTGTGAAACGACCGACGAACCTCAGCGGCGGCGTCACGGATCTTTCGTTTGGTCAGTCCGAGATCGCGCAGCGCTCGAAGCACATAGGCCTCGATCACGGCGACAAACGGAACTGACGGCCTGCCATGTCGTTCCGGTTCGACTCGGTGCACCAGCGGCGTACCGTCTGCCTTCTCGCCGAGCCAGTAGTACATGGTGGACTGAGGAATCTGCAGGTGCCGAGCCACTTCTTTGGGAGTCAGCAGCGGATCGGCGAACTTGTCGACCACGGCCCCTCCTTCATGATGTGGATTCGTCCTCGACACAGCCCACTGTATCGGTTCGCCCAGTTGCCGGGCGGCTCAAGATCCGCGTGTTCGCGCGAGGCTGAGTCAGTTCGCCTTGGCGGCGGCCTTCGCGGCCTTCTTGAACGCGCGTACCTCGCCGAGCGTCTTGGCGTCCGTCACGTCCGCGATGGACCGGCGGGAGCCGCGGTCGCCGTATGCGCCTGCGGCTTCGCGCCAGCCCTTCGGGGCGACGCCGCGCTGTTTGCCCAGCAGTGCCAGGAATATCTTCGCCTTCTGCTCGCCGAAACCGGGCAGTGCCTTGAGTCGCTTCAGCACCTCTTCGCCGTCCGGCTTGGGGCGGCCGTCCAGCCAGATGCTTTCGGTGCGGCCGTCGTAGTTTTCGATGATGTGCAGCGCCAGCGCGTGCACCCGGCGCGCCATCGAGCCGCCGTAGCGGTGGATCGCGGGCGGGACGACGCACATCTCGACGAATGCCTCGACGTCGGTGGCGGCGATCTTCTGCAGTGAGAAGCCGTCCATGCGGTCGGCGATCTTCCGCGGGCCCGCGAAGGCGTGCTCCATCGGGTACTGCTGGTCCAGCAGCATCCCGGTGAGCAGGGCGAACGGGTCGTCGTTGAGCAGCTTGTCGGCCGCCGGGTCGCCGGTCAGGTGCAGTTCGCGCAGCATGGGGCCATCTTCGCACAAACCGCCCGGTCAGCCGCGTGCGAAGCGGGCCGGGGTGGTGCCGAGGTAGCGGCGGAAGTGCCGGGTCAGGTGGGCTTGGTCGGTGAACCCGGCGGTCGTGGCGACGGCGGCGGGCGGGGTGCCGTCGAGCAGGAGGCGGCGGGCGTGGTCGACGCGGCGGCCGGTGACGTACCGGTGCGGCGGCAGCCCGAAACGGCGGCCGAAGGCGCGGACCAGGTGGACGGGGTGCGCGCCCAATGCCTCGGAGGCGTCGGCCAGCGTCAGGGAATCGGGCAGGCGTTCGTCCAGGAGGTCGCGCAGGTCGTCGGCCAGGCTGCGGTCGGGCGGCGTCACCGTCAAGCGGCCGAGGTGGGTGCGCAGCCGCTCGGCGACCAGGGCTAGGCGGCTTTCGGCTTCCAGCGGTTCGGCGAGTGACTGGTGCAGCTGGTGAATCCTGGTGCGCAGCAACGGATCCGGCAGGCTCGGCTGGTCGACGGCGGCCCCGATCAGGTCGTCGCCGAGGACGTCGGCGTCGAGGTAGAGCACGCGTTTGCGGAAGCCGTGGCTGGTCGCGGCGCGCCCGTCGTGCGCGACGTTCGGCGGCAGCAGGGTGACGGCCGTGCCGAGTGCGCCGTGGTGGTGCCGGTCGAGGTCGTAGCTGATCGCGCCGTCGTCGACGATCAGCAGCGTCCAGGTGTCGTGCGTGTGCGCGGGGTAGGCGTGGTCGGTGAACCGGGCGTGGAACGCCTCGGCGATCCCAGGCACCGGAGGGCACCAAGCCGACACCGTCATGTTCAAAACGTACAAGACCCGCACGCGGCGCCGGGCCGACGCTGTCCCGCATGAACCGATTCGACACGAAGATCGCCGTGCTGCTGCGGGACGACCTGGCCTCGTGGCAACGGCTGAACGTCACGGCGTTCCTGGTGAGCGGCGTGGCCCACACGACGCCCGAACTGATCGGCGAGCCCTACCTCGACGCCGACGACACCGAGTACCTGCCGATGTTCCGCCAGCCGGTACTCGTGTTCGCCGGCACCGCGGAGACGCTCGCGCTGGCGCACAGCCGCGCGCTCTCGCGAGGTCTGCGGGTCTCGATCTTCACCGACGAGCTGTTCCAGACCGGCAATGACGTCGACAATCGCGCGGCGGTGCGGGCGGTGCCGACGGAGAAGCTGGCGTTGGCGGGGATGGCCGTGCATGGGCCGAAGAACGCGGTGGACAAGATCCTCAAGGGGGCTCAGCTGCACGGCTGAATGGGGGATTTTCCGCCGCAGCGCAGGGAATCCTGCCAAGATCGGAGCGACCCAGGGGAGGGGAATCATGCGAAGAATCTTGGCGCTCGTCGCTGCGACGGGTATCGCGTTCGGGACGGCATCGGCCGCGCACGCGGATCCGGCGGCCGGGTTCGGCTACACCTCGGACGAAGGCGCTTACGCGTTTGAAGGCAGTGCTTCCTGGACCGTCGACGAGGTCACCGCCTGGGAACACGACGGCGCGGTGAAAGTGGACGCCGAGACGCCCGACGGCTGGGACTGGGCCCGGCTGGAACTGAGCGCGCCTGCCGGACAGCAGCTGCACGAGGGGACTTACTCGAACGCCGCTGTCCGGCCGCAGAATTCGCCGCAGCTCGCCACGCCTAGCTTCATCGCGTTCCGCGGGACCCAGGCGGGCGGCACGCGCGCTTGCGCACTTCCGGACGCGACCGCCGACTTCACCGTTTCCCGCCTAACCCGTGCGGCCGACGGTGCCGTCACGGACCTCGACGTCACCTTCGTCCTGCACTGCGCCCCCGCCGCGGCTACCCGCGGCGAGGCGCACTTCCACCGTTAGGCCTCCGCGAACACCGCGAAAACCTGCCGTACCCGGTCGCCCTGATCGAGCGTCACGTGCTGTGCCTTCGCCGAGCTGAACCCGGCGTCGGTGGCCAGCGCGGCGGCTTCCTCGAGGGTGCCCGGGACGCGCAGGTCTCGCGGGAACACGTCAGCGAACTTGCCGGTCGGCTTGAACCGCTCCGACGACACCATGCTGAACGCCAGTTTGCCGCCCGGGCGCAGCACCCGCAGCCAGTCCGCCAGTGCGCGCGGGCCCAGGAAATGCAGCGCCGACGCGCAGACGACCGCGTCCGCCTCGCCGTCGCCGATCGGCAGCGGGACCGCGGAGCCGACCTGCCAGGTGATCCGGCCGTCCGGGTCGCGGTCGGCGGCCTTGGTGCGGGCGATCTCGATCATCGCGGGGGAGAGGTCGATGGCGAATACCGCGGCCGGTTCGAGGCGCAGGGCCGCGAAGGCTGCCGCGCCGGTGCCGGCGGCGACGTCGACCAGGAGATCGGGCTTGGGGGCCAGGCCGCCGATCAGCTGCTCGGCCACATACGGGTGGAAGGTGTCCT
The DNA here is from genome assembly GCF_017312175.1 of Amycolatopsis sp. A1MSW2902. Classification (NCBI taxonomy): domain Bacteria; kingdom Bacillati; phylum Actinomycetota; class Actinomycetes; order Pseudonocardiales; family Pseudonocardiaceae; genus Amycolatopsis; species Amycolatopsis sp. A1MSW2902. The sequence continues at coordinate 6,458,519 of NZ_QJPO01000001.1, read as the reverse complement.
CGTCGTATCCCGCCGCGTCGGCGTCGAAAAGTGTGCTCACCCAGTCACCGTAGTGCGGCTGACCAGTGATTATCCGGGCAATCGGCGACGGCCGGCGAAACCGAGGTCGGCCCGGTGGTACCAGGACAGTTCGCGATCGCCTTCGAGCCAGCACAACAGGACGTCGTCGCCGTCGAGCGAAGCCGGGAAGTCCACCAGCAGCGGGGCGAACCCCTTCAGTTCCGCCCCGGTCGCCTGGATCGCGGTCATCAGGTCGTCCAGCCTCGCCTGCGCGGCCTTCCACTCCGGCAGGCCGCCGAGGCTGGTGTCCCGCCCGCCCGGGCGCAGCGACGCGGCGAGTTCGGCGGCGTCGGCGCGGACCCGGATCAGCTCGGCGAGCACGGGAAGCAACCGGGCGAGCTCGGTGCGGGCCTCGGCTACGGTGAACAATCCCATCTGCAAATAGTCTCACCGGGCCCGCGCCGGTCCGCCGCTACCTGCGCCGACGCGCCAGCCGGACCGCCAGACCCGTGCCGACCAGCACGAACCCGGTGCCGAGCAGCGCGCCCGACGACATCCACCCGGCCACGCCCACGGTCATCTCGCCGCGCGGCAGCAGGTCGAGCAGATCGAACGCCGAGCGCGGCGCCACCAGTGTGATCACCCCCGGAACCAGGCACCACACCAGCCCGCCGGCGATCGGCCCGGTTCCCGACCACGCGCCGAGCACGGCGACCCCGAACAGGAGCACCGCGCCCGCCACCGCCAACGTGATGCCGAGGGCGTCCCCGTGTTCGGCGAACGAAGCCGCGATCTGCCGCTGGTGCAGGTAGCTGCCGTAGGCCAGCAGCCCGAGCGCGACCGGGGTGAGGACGAGTCCGCACAGCCCGCTGAGCACGCGCGCCACCGCCCGGCTGCCCGCCGGTGCGGCGATCGGGCCGCCCGCGGGGGGATAAACGGAGTACGGCTCGGGGTATGACATGGCGGGACCTCCCAGTGCGGTGCTTGCCGCGATGGGACGGGCGGCCCGCTCGGCTGGTTCCGCAGTCGTGCCCGGTCGGCAGGCCGGGTCAAGGGTGGTAGAGACTTGATTCCGACCACTTCTGGAACCATCCAGCTCTGTTAAGCAGTACGCTTGTACCGCTATCGGAGAGCGAAGAAGCGAACGCGAAGATCCGCGGAAGGAGCACCGCTGCTCATGGCCAAGATCAAGGTCCAGGGCACCGTTGTCGAACTCGACGGCGACGAGATGACCCGCATCATTTGGCAGTTCATCAAGGACAAGCTGATCCACCCGTACCTGGACGTCAACCTGGACTACTACGACCTGGGCATCGAGGAGCGGGACCGCACCGACGACCAGATCACGGTCGACGCCGCCAACGCCATCAAGCAGCACGGCGTCGGCGTCAAGTGCGCCACGATCACGCCCGACGAGGCGCGCGTGGAGGAGTTCGGCCTCAAGAAGATGTGGGTGTCCCCGAACGGGACCATCCGCAACATCCTCGGCGGCGTGATCTTCCGCGAGCCGATCGTCATGCGCAACGTGCCCCGGCTGGTACCCGGCTGGACCAAGCCGATCATCATCGGCCGCCACGCGCACGGCGACCAGTACAAGGCCACCAACTTCAAGGTCCCCGGCCCGGGCACCCTGACGATGACCTACACCCCCGAAGACGGCTCCGAGCCGATGGAGTTCCAGGTCGCGAACTTCCCCGAGGGCGGCGGCGTCGCGATGGGGATGTACAACTACCGCAAGTCGATCGAGGACTTCGCGCGCGCGTCGCTGCAGTACGGCCTCGACCGCGAGTACCCGGTCTACCTCTCGACCAAGAACACCATCCTCAAGGCCTACGACGGCATGTTCAAGGACGTGTTCCAGGAGATCTTCGAGACCGAGTTCAAGTCGGACTTCGACGCCAAGGGCATCACCTACGAGCACCGGCTGATCGACGACATGGTCGCCGCGTCGCTCAAGTGGGAGGGCGGCTACGTCTGGGCGTGCAAGAACTACGACGGCGACGTCCAGTCCGACACCGTCGCGCAGGGCTTCGGTTCGCTCGGCCTGATGACCTCGGTGCTGCGCACGCCGGACGGCAAGACCGTCGAGGCCGAGGCCGCGCACGGCACGGTCACCCGGCACTACCGCCAGCACCAGCAGGGCAAGCCGACCTCCACGAACCCGATCGCCTCGATCTACGCGTGGACCCGCGGCCTCGAGCACCGCGGCAAGCTGGACGGCAACTCGGAGCTCATCGGCTTCGCGAACAAGCTGGAGCAGGTCGTCGTCGACACCGTCGAGGGCGGCAAGATGACCAAGGACCTCGCGCTGCTGGTCGGCAAGGACCAGGAATGGCAGACGACCGAGGACTTCCTCGCGACGCTGGACGAGAACCTGGCCAAGAAGATCGCGCAGGGCTGATCTTTCTTTAGCTGTTTTTGCGAGAAGGGCACCTCGGAGGAGTCTTCCGAGGTACCCTTCTCTTTTTTGTCACTCTTCGTGATGTGTCGGTGACAGGATTGGCACCTCCGGGTGGAATGGGGTCGCGAACCTGTCCGGGCCGGGCCGGACTGCCTACTCTGGACGAGGGGTTTTTCGCGACTGAGGAGCGGCCGTGATTCTGGGTTTGCCCAAGAAGACACTGATTATTATCGGAGTCGTCGCCGCGGTCGTGGTCATCTACGCGTTCGGCCAGAAAGGCCAGGCCGACGCGCAGGGATCCCCGACCGGCTGCAAGGTCTCGGTGACCGCCGACGTGCTCAACGCGCGGGAAACCGCCGCGGGCAACGGGAAGGTCGTCGGGAAGTACTTGCGCGGCGCGGAATTCGACGCGCAACCCGTGGTGCAGAACGGGTTCCGGAAGGTCGCCGACGGCAAGTGGGTCGCGGACAGCTTCGTGACGCCGGTGTCCGGGGCTAAGTGCTGAGGCTGGTTCGTACTGGAGCCTGGCTGAGGTGCTGAGCTAGTGGTGCGCTGACGCTGTCGTGCGCGGAGTCTGTTGCGGCGCTTAGGTTCGCGTGGTTGCTGGGTTTGCTGCGACGCGTGGTTCGGCCGGGGCCGAGCGGCTGCTGAGCTAGGTGCGGGTCCGGGCCGATGGTTGTCCGCTGGTTCGTCCCATGTGGTGGGAAGGCTTCGGTTGTCCACGCGGGAATGCGCCGGTCGGTTGAACCGGCGCATCCGTACGGCTCTGTTCGCGATTGCCGGATGCGGCTGCTCTTTTGTGCCGCGCGGTGCCGGGGTGAAAGCGTTCAGGGTGAACGGTGATCGCGTTTGTTGTGCGGAACGCGCGATTATGCGTGATTCAGCATGAGTCCTTCTTCCGCGGCGAGCACTTCTCCGGCGAACTCGGCGCGGGCTTCGGCTACCGAAACCGCGCGGTCGGAACCGGGCCAGAAATGCGTGAGCAACAGCGTGCGGACATTCGCCGCGGCGGCGAGTCGGCCGGCTTCCGCGGCGGTCATCAGGTACCGGGGACCGTCCGGCGGTGCGCCTTGCAGGGTCGCTTCGCAGATGAGGACGTCGGCGTCGCGGGCCAGGTCGGTCAGGTGCGGAGCGGGACCGGTGTCGCCCGTGTAGGCGAGGGTGTAGCCGGGTGTGGTGAGCCGGACGCCGTAGTTCGGCACGTGGTGCGGCAGGAGCGCGGTGGTGAGCCGGAACGGGCCGAGGTCGGTGTCGGGGCCGAGGTCGCGGAGGTCGAAGTTCTCGTCGGGGGCCGGGTTGGGCTCCATCGCGGCGAGCCGGCGCACGCTGCCGGGAGTGCAGTGCAGCGGGAGCTTGCGGTCGGTCGTGTAGTGGCGGGCCCGGCCGAGTGCGCTGACGTCCGCGAGGTGATCGGGGTGCTCGTGCGTGACGACGATCGCGTCGAGCCGGTCGGCGGGGACGTGCTGGAAGAGTCGCGGGGCGGCTCCGTAGCCGAGGTCGAGTGCGACGTGGAAGTCCTCGTGGGACAGCAGGAATCCGGCGCAGGCACGGCCGGGTTCGGGCCAGGCGCCGCAGCTGCCGAGGACGGTCAAGCGAGGCATGGCGGTCATTCTGGACCTCGCCGGACCCGCCGCGCGCGGAAAATTGTCGGACCCGGCGGGTAGCGTGCGCGGGGTGCTGATCGTCTCCACTGTCAACGTCAATGGTCTCCGGGCTGCCGTCAAGAAGGGCTTCGTCGAGTGGCTGGCCGCCACCGAGGCGGATGTCGTCGCGTGTCAGGAAGTGCGGGCTGAGGCCGCGCAGCTGCCCGCGTCCGTCGTCGCGCCGGATGGGTGGTTCGCCGCGCACGCACCCTCGGTCGCGAAGGGGCGCAACGGCGTCTCGCTGTACAGCCGCGTCGAGCCGGACGAGGTGCGGACCGGGTTCGGCGAGCCCGAGTTCGAAGACAGCGGGCGGTACCTGGAAATGCACCTGCCCGGCGTGATCGTCGCGAGCCTGTACCTGCCGAGCGGCGACGTCGGCACCGAGCGGCAGGACGAGAAGGAACGCTTCATGGCCGCGTTCCTGCCGTACCTGGTCGAGCTGCGCGCGAAGGCGGCCGCGGAGGGCCGGGAGGTCGTCGTGGTCGGCGACTGGAACATCGCCTACGACACCGTCGACCTCAAGAACTGGCGCGGCAATCAGAAGAACTCCGGGTTCCTGCCGGAGGAGCGCGAGTGGATGGGCCGTGTCTACGAAGCGGGCTATGCCGACGTGCAGCGTCGGCTCGACCCCGAGGGCCCCGGTCCCTACACGTGGTGGTCCTACCGGGGCAAGGCGTTCGACAACGACTCGGGCTGGCGCATCGACTGCCAGCTGGCGACGCCCGGACTCGCGGAGAAGGTGACGTCCGTGGTGGTCGAACGGGCAGAGTCCTACGACCAGCGCTGGTCGGACCACGCGCCGGTCACCGCGACGTACGACGTGCCGTTCCCGGGCTGAGCCTGGTTGTCCTGCTGGTGACTAGTGGGTGAAGCCTGCTGAGGGTAGTTCGGGTTTGTTCTGCAGGGTGATTCTGTCCGGTTTGCCGGGGACCGAGGACACTGTGCGTGGTTCCGCGCACGGCGCACGGCGCTGACCACCGACGACACCGAGACCGCAGGGGCGGCCTCGGTTACTCCCCGAGTGGGCGCTAGCCTCGGCTCCCGAGTTGATCAGATCCGACAGGTCTTGACACGCTCGGTAGTTTTCTGACCAGTAGCACGTCGAGAACTCATCCTTACGGGTGAGGCGCTCGTTCAGAACAGTCACCTCGCGGGAGGCACTCCGGTGCGCAACCCAGGCCGGTTCGTGACACGGTCCACGCTGGCTCTTGGCCGTCCAGCGCTTCGCTCGTCCGTCACCCCATCGGGGGTGTCCGGGACGGGGTCGGCCGAGCGGACTCCGGTTCGCCGGGCTGTCCGTGGCAGCCGTTCCCTGGTCGTCGCGGGCGGGCGAGTCCTGGCAGTGCTGGCGACGGTGCTGGTCGCGGCCGTCGGGACGGGTGCGACGGCGTTCGCGGACGACAGTGTCGTCCGGGCGGAGACGACGTCGGCCGGCTTCGGGATGCTCGGACCGGTCGGCCTGGTCGCGGTGGGTTTCGGTGTCATCGGGATGGCGCTGGGCGTCGTCCGGCAGCGCCGCAAGGCCCGCGCGAAGGCGCTCGAGGCGGTCGCTGCCGCCGGGGCTCTGGACGAGGAGACCCGGCCGCTGGAACCGGCTCCCGCCGCGCTCAACCTGCGGCAGTCCTAGTCAGCTGGCCGGTTCTTCGGCAGCAGGATCTTCCCCGGCCGAGCGGCGAACTTCGCCATGCTTTCCACGCCGCCGGTTGAGTCACTTGCGGCCCCGGTCGTCTCCGCCGCTCTCCTCACACCGCGGTATCGGCGACCTGAGCTGCACATCCACCCCTCAATCTCTTCGGCGACGCTCTCTCCCGAGAGCAGATACCCGCGCGGAGGGCGGCGAAACGTCCCGTCTGCCCGTCCGGCCCGCGAACCGCCGGGCCCGCGGCAGGGGCTTCTTCGCAGCCTGAAAGAATCCCGGGCGTGTCCGACGAACAGAACGGGCGCCTGCGGGTGCTTTCCGGGATCCAGCCGACAGCCGACTCCTTCCACCTCGGCAACTACCTGGGCGCCCTGCGCCAGTGGGTGCGGCTGCAGGACACCCACGAGACCTTCTACTGCGTCGTCGACCTGCACGCGATCACCGTCGAGCAGGATCCCAAGGTGCTGCTCGAGCGGACGCGGCGTTCGGCCGCGCAGTTGCTCGCCATCGGGGTCGACCCGGAGCGCAGCGCGTTGTTCGTGCAGAGTCATGTGCCCGAGCACGCTCAGCTGAGCTGGGTGCTCGAATGCCAGACCGGCTTCGGCGAGGCCGGGCGGATGACCCAGTTCAAGGACAAGGCCGCCAAGCAGGGCAGCGACCACGCGAGCGTCGGCCTGTTCACCTACCCGGTGCTGATGGCCGCGGACATCCTGCTGTACCAGACGAACGCGGTGCCGGTCGGCGAGGACCAGCGGCAGCATCTCGAGCTGACCCGCAACCTCGCGCAGCGGTTCAACAGCCGGTTCGGCAAGACGTTCGTCATGCCGGAGCCGTTCATCGTGAAAGACACCGCGAAGATCTACGACCTGCAGGAACCGACCTCGAAGATGAGCAAGTCGGCGGCGACCGGAAACGGGCTGATCGAGCTGCTCGAGGACCCGAAGCGCTCGGCGAAGAAGATCCGTTCCGCGGTCACCGACACCGGCCGCGAGGTCCGCTTCGACCGCGAGGAGAAGGCAGGCGTCTCCAACCTGCTCACGATCTACTCCGCGCTGACCGACCGGACCGTCGCCAACCTCGAAACCGCCTACGAGGGCAAGGGTTACGGCGATCTCAAGAAGGACCTCGCCGAGGTGCTGGTCGACTGGGTCACGCCGCTGCAGGAGAGCGTCCAGTCCTATTTGGACGATGTCGCCGAGCTGGACCGGATCCTCGCCGCGGGCGCGCACCGGGCCCGTGAGGTCGCGTCGGCCACGCTGGCGTCGGTCTACGAGCGGATCGGGTTCCTGCCCGCGAGCTGAGCGGGGAGTACACAAAAAAATATCCTGTGGGGGGATAAATACAGTGAAGTGGAAAACCGGGCTGTGGCCGATCGGTGTCGCGACGCTGATGCTGGTCACGTCGTGCAGCGGATTCTCCGGATCGGACCGCGAGAACGCGAAGGACCCGAACGCCGACGGCCAGACCGTGCAACGGCCGGGTTATGCGAACTCGCAGTACCCGGACCCCGCTCCGATCAAGGAAAAGGCGAACCCGCAAGCGGTCCAGATCGGCGGCAAGCCGGTGATCCAGGCGTGCAACCTGCTGACGATTGCCGACCTCGTCGCGCTCGGGATCAAGGTCGAATCGCGGCCGGACCCGAACGGGGCCGTCTTCGAGCGCCGCTACCTGGTCGGCGACGGTTCGGGACCGCTGCGGTCGTCTGAAAACACCTACGCCAAGGCGCTGACCTCGGGCGTGAACCACTGTGTGTACAGCCTGCAGGACGACCAGGGCAATCAGACGTACGAGGAGCTGGCGGTCGCGGTATCCCAGCCGGCGTACGTGCCGACCGTGAACACCAAGCCTTACCTCGACGACGCGGACCCCAGCCTGACCGTCGGCCCGGTGAAGATCTTCTCGAAGCGCCGCACGACGGACAGCCCGTCGGACGCTGCCGGCGACGCCGTGCTCGTCCTCGGGGACACCCTGGTCGACTTCGACTTCCAGCTGAAGGCGGACAAGAACGCGGGCAAGCTGCAGGACCTCGGCAAGAAGCTCGCCGAGAACTTCGCCAAGCAGGTGAGCGCACCGGCCGGGGCGAACGTCATCGGTTACGACAGCGCGGCGTTCCCGAAATCGGTCGCGCAGCCCTGCCCGATGCTCACGCCCGACGCGGTGACCCCGGCGATCGGCGCCGAGGCTTCGCCGATGGTCGCCGAAACCCCCGCCACCGCGGTCGGCGACATGTTCATGACCAACAGCACCCAGCACAACTACGTGCAGATCGACTGCGAACGCGGCACCGGCCAGGACAACGGTATCGACCGGCGCGCGCTGCACCTGACCGCGATCAGTTTCCTCAGCGAAGACGCGGCGAAGAGCTACCTCGGGTCCGCGCCGAAGGACGGCCAGTCCACGCCCGCCCAGGTCGGGGACGAGGGGCAGGTGCGCAGCAAGGGCCAGACCAACGGCGAGGTGCTGTTCCGCAAGGGCCGCTTCGTGTTCAAGCTCTACCTCGCCGACCACAACGCCGCCCCGAACGGCATCAGCGGCGCGGACGCGACCCGGCTGCTGGTTCCCGCCGCCCAGAAGATGATCTCCGCCTTCCACGAGCAGTAACCGCGCGGGCACGCTCGCGTTGCGGGGCCCGGTTGCCGTGGTTAGCGTTTTCCGGTGGCGAAAGAGACCGGTGACAAGGAAAAGCTGCTGCCCCGGCTGCGGCGGAAGTACCCGTGGCTGGATCACCTGATCCGCGCCAACGATTCCTTCAACGAAAACTACGGCAACCATTACGCGGCGGCGATCACCTACTTCAGCGTGCTGTCGGTGTTCCCGATCTTCATGGTGGCGTTCGCGGTCGTCGGCATGGTGCTCGGGCACAACACCGCGGTGATCGACCAGATCACGCACGGGATCGACAGTTCGGTCCCCGAAGGCCTGCGCGGCCTGGTCAAACAGATCACCGACACCGCGCTGAGTTCCGGCAGCGGGATCGGGATCTTCGGGTTGCTGCTGGCGCTCTACTCCGGCGTCGGCTGGATGGCCAACCTCCGCGACGCCCTCACCGCGCAGTGGGGGCAGGAGAAGAAGACGGAACCGTTCGTCAACAAGACGATCAAGGACCTGCTGTCGCTGATCGGGCTCGGGCTGGCGCTGGTCGTGTCGTTCGCGATCACCGCGGCGGGCAGTGGCTTCGGCGAACTGCTGCTGGAACTGGTCGGGCTGGAAGGCCAGGGGTGGGCGAAGTTCCTGCTCCAAGCCGCGACGATCTTGCTCAGCCTGATCGCCAACGCGCTGGTGTTCCTGTGGGTGATCGCCCGGCTGCCCCGGGAGCACGTCGCGCTGCGGAGCGCGGTCAAGGGCGCGATCTTCGCCTCTGTCGGGTTCGTGATTCTGCAGCAGGTCGCGACTGTGTACCTGGCTAGCGTCACGAAGTCGCCGTCGTTCGCGTTGTTCGGGCCGGTGATCGGCTTGCTGGTGTTCGCGAACCTGGTGTCGCGGTTCCTGCTGCTGGTGACGGCCTGGACGGCGACCGCGCGGGAGAACCAGCGACGCGTCGTGCAGCCGCCCGCTCCGGTGTTGCTGGAGCCCCGGGTGACGGTGCAGCACGGGCTCGGGCTCGGTTCCGTGGCCGGTGCGTTCAGTGCTGGTGCGCTGCTGGCGTGGCTAGGCAGGCGGAAGGGCTGACACAAAAGGGCCTCCTTGAGCGAATCAAGGAGGCCCTTTTTTCCTCGGCTGGCTAGGCGCGGGCGTTGCGCTTCCGCTGGTAGCTGATGACGAACCCGGCGATGATGATCAGGAGCACCACCACCGTCAGCACCCAGCCGGTCGTTCCGAACGGGTCCGGTTTCTCCGCCGCCGCGGTCGTCGCGCCCGCGGGGGTGACTTCCTTGTCCGACATCGGGGCGGCCGAGTCGGTGCTCAGCGGCCGGTAGGCGATCTGCCCGACCGGCTGTGCGCCGTTCTTCTCCAGCGCGAAGCCGTAATCGAGCAGTTTCGCCGCCTGGTCAACCACCTTCGTCGGACGCTGTTCGGCCCGCATCATCACGATCGCGAGGCGGTGTCCGTCGCGTTCCGCGCCGCCGACGTACGTGTGCCGAGCGTCGTCCGTGAAGCCCGTTTTCCCGCCCAGGAAACCGGGGTACACGCCGAGCAGCTTGTTGTCGTTGAACACCGGGATCGGCGGCTTCCCGTCGATCGCCGGGATCGTGTACGTCTTCGTCGCGACCGCCTTGGCGAACTCCGGCTGCTTCATCGCGTAGTGGAAGACGAGGCTCAGGTCGTACGCCGAGGTCGACATGCCCGGTCCGTCGAGGCCGGACGGGGTGGCCGCGCGGGTGTCCGTCGCGCCGATGCGGGCGGCGAGCGCGTTCATCTTGGCGACCGCCGCGTCAACGCCGCCCAGCGCCGTCGCGAAGGCGTGCGCCACGTCGTTGCCCGAGTGCATCAGCAGGCCGTGCAGCAGCTGGTCGACCGTGTAGTGCCCGCCCGCGGTGATGCCGACGCAGGTGCACTCCTGCTCGGCGTCCTCCTTCGTCGGGACGATGACCTGGTCCGGCTTCAGCTCGGTGACCACCACCAGCGCCAGCAGCGTCTTGATCAGCGACGCCGGCCGCTCCCGCGCGTGCGGGTCCTTCGCCGCGACGACCGCGCCGGTGTCGAGGTCCTGGAGGACCCACGACGCCGAGGTGTCGCCAGGAGGCAGCGCGGGCGCGCCAGGCGGGAGAACCGGGCCGCAGCCGCCAAGGAGGTCGCCGCCGACCGGCTGGGCGGGCACCGGAAGCGGCGGCGGGACGGGCTGGCCCGGCTTCGGCTTCTCCGAGGTGTCCACCGGCGCCGGCGGCACGGCGTGCTCGGTGCATTGCTCCGCCAGCGCCGGTGCGGCGAGGGCGACGGGCGCGGCGACGGCTACGAGGGCTGCGGCGAGTGTCGCGGCGAATGCTCGCAGCGACCGGGCGAAAGCGGGGTGCACCCACGCAATCTAGCGCCGATGGTCCGGCGGCATACTCGAGACATGCGCATTTCACGAGGTACAGCGATGGCCTTGTTCGCTTTCGGCATCTGGTCCTGGATCATTTGGATCACGTTCGCCAAGAATCTGTGGGCCAGCAACCAGTCGTGGGCGCCGGACGGTTCGCCCACCGGGTACTTCATCGTGCACGCGGTGCTGACCGTGGTTTCGTTCGTGCTCGGCACCGCGATCGGGGTGCTCGGCTGGCGCGGCATCCGGGCGACGTCCCGGGATCGCGCCAACACCTGATCCGGCGAAGCGTCCTTTGGTCGGTGGCGGGGCGCGTCCGGGCTGGCTTAGTTTCGGGCGACCGACCATGGAGGCTAAATGTCCCGTTTACGTCGATTGCTCGTCCCGGTCGCGGTAGCCGGCGTCGCCGCCGGTGCGATGGCTGTGCCAGCGTCCGCCGCGCCCGCGCCGTCGTGTGACACCACCAGCACCCAGTACAGCTACGTCGTGCTGTACCAACCGGGCGAGAAGCAGCGTTCGGTCGACGCGGAGCTGACCGCCAAATGCGGCAAGCGGATCGCGTACTACCCGGAAATCGGCGTCGCGGTCGCCAGCTCGCGCAACGCGGACTTCGCCGACCGGATCGGGGTGAAGCGGGCCTACTCGGGTGGCAAGGACGTCGCCGCGAAGGCCGCCGCCCGCGCCGGACTGCGTTCGGCGGTCGGGATGCTGGAGCAGACGGAGAGTGTCGCCACCGGTAGCGATTTGTCGACTCAGCAGTGGGACATGCGGGCCATTCACGCTCCCGAGGCGAACAAGATCAACCCCGGTTCGCGATCGGTCACCGTCGGCGTGCTGGATTCCGGCATCGACGCCAAACACCCGGCGCTCGCGAACGCGGTGGACGCGAAGTCCTCGACCGGCTGTGTCACCGGCGCGCCGGACGCTTCCGCGTGGACCCCGACGAACTCCGACCACGGCACGCACGTCGCAGGCACCATCGCGGGCAAGGACGCGTCGCGCGGCTTCACCGGCATCGCGCCGGGCGTGCGGCTGGCGTCCGTGAAGGTCGTGAACGACGACGGCTACATCTTCCCGGAAGCAGCGGTCTGCGGCTTTGTCTGGGCCGCACAGCACGGTTTCCAGGTGACGAACAACAGCTACTACATCGACCCCGGGATGTTCTACTGCCGCAACGAAGCGGGCGACGCTGCCGCGTACGAGGCCGTACGGCGCGCCGTGACTTACTCGACGCAGCGCGGAACTCTCAATGTCGCTGCGGCGGGTAACTCGGGCTTCGATGTGCGTACGCAGACCGTCGATCCGAATCGTCCGCACAAGATTGATTCTTCGTGCGGCATCCTGCCCAAGGCGATCGACGGTGTGGTGACGGTGTCCGCGGTTGGTTACGCGGGGACCAAGGCTTACTACTCCAACTACGGCTCGGTCACTGTTACTGCGCCGGGCGGCGATTCGGGCCAGGTTCCGCCTTCGGGGCAGGGCGCGGGGTGCCCGCTGTCGACGATTTTCAACGGCGCTTACGGGACTAAGTGCGGTACGTCGATGGCTTCGCCGCATGCGGCTGGGGTTGCGGCGTTGCTGGCTTCTACGCACCGGAACGCGCCGCCTCGGGCGTTGGCGGCTTTGCTTACGGCGGAGGCGGATCCGGTGGCTTGTGATGTGTCGGCGTGTGAGGGTCCGAAGCAGAACAATTCGTACTACGGACGCGGGCTAGTCAACGCCCTCGACGCGGTTCACTGACGTACGTTCTAGGTCCGTGAAGGGCTCCTTGAGGGAATTAGATTCCCTCAAGGAGCCCTTCACGGACATTCAAGGCTCTGCGCGCGTCACGGTGGTTCGCCGAGGACGACTGGCGGGCGAGGGCGAGTAAGCGCGGCGGCATAGGCGGCGCGCAGCTCGTCCAGGACGGTCTTCGGTTCAATGCGAAGCCTGGACGGCAATGTTTGGACGACTGCGACTCCCAGCGAGGCGTAGCGAGTGTTCCGGCGCAACGTTCGTGCGTAGTCGGCTGAGCGGAAGTGAAAATCCAAAGAATCGATTTCCCAGGCCAGTCCTACGTCATCCCACCAGAAGTCCGGGCGGCCCGCGTAGTTTCCGGCGTGGTCGTACAGCACTTCATTCTGGTGGGTCGGCGGGTGCGGGAGAACCTTTGCCAGCTTCTGGGCTTCAGCTTCGGCGACCGACCTGGCATTTGCCCATTCGGCGAGGAGCCGACGCGGAAGAGCCGTACCGCGTTTGGTTCCGCGGTCCAGTTCTTCCGCGAGTGCTTGCGGGGTGCATCCGCCTCGTTGGACCGCTTCGATCATGGCGTGCCCGATGACGTTGACGGACTGAGTCCGCCGGACGAAGTCCGTCGTTGCCCTGACCAATGGAGCAAGCGGGATACCCGCCCGCAGCCACGGCCGGGGCAGGCGTTTGGTGCGTTCGACAGTGACGAAATCGGAGTTGCTCCTCTTGAGATGGTGAGGGATCAGTACGTGGATCCTTTGCTCGCTCGTGGCGGGAACGGCCAGGCGCAGCCCGTATCTGCGGCATGCTTCTTCGCCGGTGAGGATCGCGGTACTGCCGGCGTAAAGCAGAGCGGCGTGCACGAGTTGGTCAGGCGTCGGATCGTTGTTGTGCAGGAGGATGATCCCTGGCAAAAGTCGTCGCCAGGGCCCTCCGGGCAGGCACCTTCGATAGATGACCTTGCTGTGCATGTCCAGTGATTCCAGCGTCATCGCGCGGATCACTTGATGGGTGCTGTACTCGGCGAGCGCAGCGGGTCCCTTCGCCCAGCGGCCTTGTCTCTGCATCTCACGAATGCTGCCGCACCCGGCGAGGTCGGAAGGCTGTCGAACTCTGATCTGGGGATGGCCCAATGACTTGTGGATAAGCTGCCAAAAGCCGTGAAGGGCTCCTTGAGGGAATCTAATTCCCTCAAGGAGCCCTTCACGGACCGTTGAAAGTCAGACGCGCTTGAAGAGGAGGGCGCGCTTCACTTCCTGGATCGCCTTCGTCACCTGGATGCCGCGCGGGCAGGCGTCGGTGCAGTTGAACGTCGTGCGGCAGCGCCACACGCCTTCACCGTCGTTCAGGATGTCCAGCCGCTCTTCGGCGCCCTCGTCGCGGGAGTCGAAGATGAAGCGGTGGGCGTTGACGATCGCCGCCGGGCCGAAGTACGAGCCGTCGTTCCAGTAGACCGGGCAGGACGACGTGCAGCAGGCGCACAGGATGCACTTGGTGGTGTCGTCGAACCGGTTGCGGTCGGCCTGGGACTGGATCCGCTCGCGGGTCGGCTCGTTGCCGTAGGTGATCAGGTACGGCTTGATCGCCCGGTACGCCTCGAAGAACGGGTCCATGTCGACGTAGAGGTCCTTCAACGTCGTCAGGCCCTTGATCGGGGCGATGGTGATCTCGGTCTTCTTGCCGTTCTTCTCGAGCAGGTCCTTCAGCAGCACCTTGCAGGCCAACCGGTTGATCCCGTTGATCTGCATCGCGTCCGAACCGCACACGCCGTGCGCGCACGAGCGGCGGAAGGAGAACGTGCCGTCGATGTAGTCCTTGACGTAGAACAGCAGGTTCAGCACGCGGTCGGTCGGCTGCGCCGGGACGTCGTAGGACTCCCAGTGCGGCTCCTGGTCGACCTCCGGGTTGAACCGCAGGATCTTCAGCGTGACCTGGATCGGCGTGTGCTCGTCGGACGCCTTGGAGGAAGGCGCTTCAGGGGTGGCCGTCGTCATCAGTACTTCCGCTCCATCGGTTCGTAGCGGGTGAAGGTGACCGGCTTGTAGTCGAGCCGGATGTCGGACGACAGCCCCTCGCCCTGCTTGTAGGCCATGGTGTGCCGCATGAAGTTCGTGTCGTCGCGGTTCGGGTAGTCCTCGCGGGCGTGCCCGCCGCGGGACTCCTTGCGCGCGATCGCGCCGACGACCAGCACCTCGGCCAGCTCCAGCAGGAAGCCCAGCTCGACGGCCTCGAGCAGGTCGGTGTTGTACCGCTTGCCCTTGTCCGCCACGGTGATCCGCTGGTAGCGCTCCTTGAGCGCCTGGATGTCGGTCAGCGCCTGCTTCAGCGTGTCCTCGGTGCGGTACACCGACGCGTGCGAGTCCATCGTCTGCTGCATTTCCTTGCGGATGTCGGCGACGCGCTCGTCGCCGTGCTCCGACAGCAGCAGCTCCAGCTGCTCCTCGACCAGGGTGGTCGGGTTCTCCGGCAGCTCGACGTGGTCGTGCGCCAGCGCGTACTCCGCGGCGGCGATGCCCGCGCGGCGGCCGAACACGTTGATGTCCAGCAGCGAGTTCGTGCCGAGGCGGTTCGAACCGTGCACCGACACGCAGGCGACCTCGCCCGCGGCGTACAGGCCCGGGATGACGTGCTCGTTGTCGCGCAGCGCCTCGCCGTGGATGTTCGTCGGGATGCCGCCCATGACGTAGTGGCACGTCGGGAACACCGGCACCGGCTCCTTGACCGGGTCGACGCCGAGGTAGGTGCGGGAGAACTCGGTGATGTCCGGCAGCTTGGTCTCGAGGACCTCGACCGGCAGGTGGGTCACGTCGAGGACGACGTAGTCCTTGTTCGGCCCGCAGCCGCGGCCCTGCAGCACCTCCTGGACCATCGACCGGGCGACGATGTCGCGCGGCGCGAGGTCCTTGATGGTGGGGGCGTAGCGCTCCATGAACCGCTCGCCGTCGGCGTTGCGGAGGATGCCGCCCTCGCCGCGCACCGCCTCGGAGATCAGGATGCCGAGGCCGGCGAGGCCGGTCGGGTGGAACTGGAAGAACTCCATGTCCTCCAGCGGAAGGCCCTTGCGGAAGATGATGCCGAGGCCGTCGCCGGTGAGGGTGTGCGCGTTCGAGGTGGTCTTGAAGATCTTGCCCGCGCCGCCGGTGGCGAACACGATCGACTTCGCCTGGAACACGTGCAGTTCGCCGGTGGCCAGCTCGTAGGCGACCACGCCGGTGGCGATCGGGTTGCCGTCCTCGCCCTCGGACAGGACCAGGTCGAGCACGTAGAACTCGTTGAAGAACTCGGTGCCGTGCTTGACGCAGTTTTGGTACAGCGTCTGGAGAATCATGTGCCCGGTGCGGTCCGCGGCGTAGCAGGCGCGGCGCACCGCGGCCTTGCCGTGGTCGCGGGTGTGCCCGCCGAACCGGCGCTGGTCGATCTTGCCCTCGGGCGTCCGGTTGAACGGAAGGCCCATCTTCTCCAGGTCGAGGACGGCGTCGATGGCCTCTTTCGCCATGATCTCCGCGGCGTCCTGGTCGACCAGGTAGTCACCGCCCTTGACGGTGTCGAAGGTGTGCCATTCCCAGTTGTCCTCTTCGACGTTCGCCAGCGCGGCGCACATGCCGCCCTGGGCCGCGCCGGTGTGGGACCGGGTCGGGTACAGCTTGGTGAGGACCGCGGTGCGGGCGCGCTGACCGGATTCGATGGCCGCGCGCATGCCGGCGCCGCCCGCGCCGACGATCACCACGTCGTACTTGTGGAACTGCATAGGGAAAGACTCCGCTAGCTAGTGGTGGGTGCGCCTCAGGAGGCAGGCATCTCGGGGTCGAACGTGAAGATCACCATCGTGCCGACGGCCAGGATGAGCACCATCGAGACGTAGAGCAGGATCTTCAGCCAGAACCGGGTGGAGTCCTTGCGCGCGTAGTCGTCGATGATCGTGCGCAGCCCGTTCCCGCCGTGGATCTCGGCGAGCCACAGCATCGCCAGGTCCCAGAACTGCCAGAACGGCGAGGCCCAGCGGCCGGCGACGAAGCCCCAGTTGATGCGGTGCACGCCGCCGTCGAGGATGTTCATGATGAACAGGTGGCCCAGCACCAGGATGATCAGCGCGAGTCCGGAGATGCGCATGAACAGCCAGCTGTAGAGCTCGAAGTTGCTGCGCCGGGCGGACGGCCGCCGCGGCGAGCGCGGCTTGTCGAGGATCAGAGCGTCGGCCATGGGATCAGGCACCCCCGAAAAGCGTCTCGACGGTGCGCTTCAGCATGAAGAACGCACCCGGAACCATCACGACCACCCACACGACGCCGATGACCCAGAGCATCGTCTTCTGGTACTTCGGGCCCTTGGCCCAGAAGTCGACCAGCAGGACGCGCAGCCCGTTGAGCGCGTGGAACAGCACCGCGCCGACAAGGCCGACCTCGAGCAGGTTCACGATCGGCGTCTTGTACGTCTCGATGACCTGGTCGTAGGTGTTCGGCGACACGCGCACGAGCGCGGTGTCGAGCACGTGCACGAACAGGAAGAAAAAGGTCAGCACGCCGGTGATGCGGTGAAGCACCCAGGACCACATGCCGGGGTCGCCCCGGTAGAAGGTTCCCTGCCGGCGTGAGGCACCCGCCCGATCGCTAGCTCCTGCCCCGCTTTCGGTGGCAGTGCTCGCCGTGGTGGACATCGGTGAACGGCCTCCAACGTCATGACTGTCGTGCCCGGGTGACCGGTGAGGTCCGCACCCGCGGCCGGGGTCGGTCCACTGGGGACAACTCCGGCGACGGTGCCGAGATCAGGGGCCATCGAGCGTGGATGCATGGATGCTAGACCCGACCCATACGCGCGGCTCACCTCCGGGTTCCTCTCTGTGACAGACCAGACACCGGTGACCACGGCAGACCACTCGGACGTGTGGTCTGGAGCACGTCTGAGCTGCCGCGAAGGACGCCTTCCGGGACCGGGATTCCCTCGCGGAGTCCTTCCCGGACGGTTCCCGGGCGAAAGCGAGGCCACGGTGCGTGATCGCGGCGGACGGGGCGGGGGCTCTTGATCACGGTCGGCGCCGGATTGGTCGCGGATCGACCCTCCGAGTAAACGTTTGTGTTACGTAGCGTGCCGTTCCTATGGCGGTTACCCGGCGGTTGGGTACGGTCTGCCAGTTGAGCCCGGCGACCGTGACCGGGCCGTTCCTGGATCGTCCGCTGGATCAGCGGGGAGGGAGACACACGTTGCGTCGCATGCGTGGAACCGCGCTGGCCGCCGCGACCATGGCTGGGGTGCTTGCACTGGCCGGGTGCGCGAAGGACACCGGGGGAAGCAACAACAACGCGTCCGGTTCGGACGGCAACGCGGGCTCGAACTGCATCACCGCCCCGAAGCCGCCCGCCGCGCCTGCCGCCGCCACGAGCAGCAGCGCCGCCTCGGGCAAGGTCGACGGCAGCAAGCTCAAGGTCGGCCTGGCCTTCGACGTCGGCGGTCGCGGTGACGCTTCCTTCAACGACGCGGCCGCCGCGGGCACCGACCGGGCGAAGTCCGAACTGGGCGTCCCGACCGTCAACGAGAGCACCGCCAGCGCGAGCGAAAGCGAAGCCGCCAAGCAGCAGCGCCTCGAGCAGATGGCGCAGCAGGGCCTGAACCCGATCGTCGCGGTCGGTTTCGCCTACGCGCAGTCGGTCAAGGCCGTCGCCACGAAGTACCCGAACACGAAGTTCGCGATCGTCGACGACGACTCGATCAACTTGCCGAACGTCACGCCGCTGGTCTTCGCCGAGGAGCAGGGCTCGTTCCTGGCCGGCGTCGCCGCCGCGTACAAGAGCAAGAAGTGCCACGTCGGCTTCGTCGGCGGCGTGAACACCCCGCTGATCCAGAAGTTCGAGGCGGGCTTCCTGCAGGGCGCGAAGGCCGTTTCGAGCAAGATCAAGATCGAGGACGAGTACCTGACGCCCGCCGGCGACTTCTCCGGTTTCCAGGACCCGCCGAAGGGCAACGCGAAGGCCGCCGCCGAGATCTCCCGCGGCGCGGACGTCGTTTACCACGCCGCCGGCGCCTCCGGTAAGGGCGTGTTCGACGCGGCGAAGCAGAACAACGCGCTGGCCATCGGCGTCGACTCCGACCAGTACAACCAGAAGACGGTCGCCGCCGACAAGGACATCATCATCACCTCGATGATCAAGCGTGTCGACGTCGCGGTCTTCGAGTACCTGCAGGCCGTCGCGAAGGGCGACCTGAGCACGGTGCCGAAGCGCTTCGACCTGAAGTCCGACGGGGTCGGCTACTCGACCTCCGGCGGCAAGGTCGACGACATCAAGGACGTGCTGGACGGGTACAAGGCCCAGATCGTCTCCGGCGCCATCAAGGTTTCGGACAAGCCGGCCAAGTAACGCTCACGACGCGGCAGGGCTCGGAAGGATCTTCCTTCCGGGCCCTCACGCGTTTCCGACAGAACGGGATGTCCCCTCCGATGACCGAGATCGAGGCCGAAGCCGTCCCCGACCGGGGCGTGCCGGCCGTCCAGCTGACCGGGATCACCAAGCGGTTCCCCGGCGTCGTCGCGAACTCCGACGTCAACCTCACCGTCGCGGCGGGCGAGGTGCACGCGCTGTGCGGCGAGAACGGCGCGGGCAAGTCGACCCTGATGAAGATCCTGTACGGGATGCAGCAGCCCGACGAGGGCAGCATCGCCATCAACGGCGCCGAGGTGAGACTGCGCAACCCGCAGGACGCCATCCGCGCCGGGATCGGCATGGTGCACCAGCACTTCATGCTCGCCGACAACCTGACCGTCGCGGAAAACGTGTTCCTGGGCGCGGAGGCGCTGCACGGCATCGGCCGCGCGGCGCGGACGCGCTTGGCGGAACTGTCGAAGCGGACCGGGCTGCACGCGAAGCCCGACGCGCTGCTGGAGGAACTCGGCGTCGCCGACCGCCAGCGCGTCGAGATCGTCAAAGTCCTTTACCGCGGCGCGAAAATCATCATCCTCGACGAGCCGACCGCCGTGCTCGTGCCGCAGGAAGTGGACGCGCTGTTCACGACCGTCCGCGAGATGCAGGCCGACGGCTACACGTTCCTCTTCATCTCGCACAAGCTCGACGAGGTGCGCGCGATCGCCGACACGGTCACCGTGATCCGGCGCGGCACCACGGTCGGCACCGCGGATCCGAAGAAGATCACCAGCCGCGAGCTGGCCGAGATGATGGTCGGTTCGGAGCTGCCGAGCCCGGAGACGCGCGAGTCGACGGTGACCGACCGCGAGGTCCTGCAGGTGCGCGAACTGCGGCTGTCCGCCGAAGGTTCCGAGCGCAACGTGCTGGACCACATCTCCTTCACCGTGCACGCGGGCGAGGTGCTCGGCATCGCGGGCGTCGAGGGCAACGGCCAGACCGAACTGGTCGAGACGATCATGGGGATGCGCAAGGCGAGCGGCGGCCACATCGAGCTGACGCCGCCCGACGGCGAGACGCACGACCTGGTCAAGCTGGGCACGCTGGCGCGGCGCGAGGCGGGCATCGGCTACATCGCCGAAGACCGCACGCGGCACAGCCTGCTGCTCACGCAACCGTTGTGGGTCAACCGGATTCTCGGCTACCAGACGCGGGAACCGGTGTCCGGCGGGCAACTGCTCAACATCGCGGGCGCGCGCGAGGACACCGAACGGATCGTGCGCGAGTACGACGTCCGCACGCCCGGCATCGACGTTCCGGCCGCCGCGTTGTCCGGCGGCAACCAGCAGAAGCTGATCGTCGGGCGCGAGCTGTCCGGCAACCCGGTGCTGCTGATCGCTTCGCACCCGACGCGCGGCGTCGACGTCGGTGCGCAGGCGCTGATCTGGGAGCAGATCCGCCAGGCGCGTGCCGACGGCCTCGCCGTGCTGCTGATTTCCGCGGACCTCGACGAGCTGATCGGGCTGTCCGACACCATTCGCGTGATGCTGCGCGGGCGGCTCGTGAGCGAGGCGAACCCGGCCACCGTCACCCCGCAGGAACTCGGTTCCGCCATGACCGGCGCCGAAGAAGGTGAAGACTCATGAGTTCGTGGCGCACGCGGCTGCTGCCGCCTCTGCTCGCGATCGCGTTCGCGGTGATCCTGTCCGCGATCGCGCTCGTCATCTCCGGCGCCGACCCGTTGCAGGCGTACGGGACGATGATCGGCCAGCTGTTCAAGGGCTCCACCGCGGTCGACACGGTGAACCTCGCGACGGTGTACTACCTGTCCGGCCTCGCCGTGGCGATCGGGTTCCAGATGAACCTGTTCAACATCGGCGTCGAGGGCCAGTACCGGTTCGCCGCGGTGGTCGCCGCGATCATCGGCGGGGCACTGCAGTTGCCGCCGGTCATCCACACCATCGTGATCCTGCTGGTGGCCGTGGTTTCCGGCGCGCTGTACGCGACGATCCCGGCGGTGCTCAAGGTGACCCGCGGCGTCAGCGAGGTCATCTCGACGATCATGCTGAACTCGATCGTCGCGGGCATCATCGCGTTCCTGATCAACGCCGACCAGTTCGGCGTGCAGACCGGCAACAACATCGGGACCAGGGTGATCGCGCCGTCCGGCCGGATCCCGGGCATCCCGCTCGGGTCGGGCACGCTGTTCGGGTTCGTGTTCATCGCGATCGTGATCGGCGGCGCGTACTGGTTCATGCTGAACCGCACCCGGTTCGGCTTCGAGCTGAAGGCGAGCGGTGAGTCCGCGACGGCCGCCGCGGCGGGTGGCGTCAGCGCGAAGAAGATGACGCTCATCGCGATGCTGCTGTCGGGCGCGGTGGCCGGTCTGGTCGCCATGCCGGAACTGCTCGGCCGCGACTACAGCTACGGCATCACCGCGACCCAGATGTACGGCTTCACCGGCATCGCGGTCGCGCTGCTGGGCCGCAACCACCCCGGCGGCATCGCGTTCGGCGCGCTGCTGTGGGCGTTCCTGGACACCTCCGCGGTGTCGCTGGAGCAGATCAACGTGTCCAAGGAGATCGCGACGATCATGCAGGGCATCATCGTGCTCTCGGTCGTCGTGGCGTACGAGATCGTGCGCCGGGCCGACCTCGCCGCGGAACAGCGCAGGGTGGGCAGGGCGCTCGCCGGCAACGGCCGCAAGGGCGCCTCGGTCGCGGAAGGCGGTGCGGTGTGACCACCACGACGGAGTTCTCCCGGCCGGGTCCGGAATCCGGGACGCCGATGCCGGTCAAGCGCAAGCGGCCGCGGATCCCCGGCTGGCTGCGCGGCGTGATCTGGGCCGTGGTCGCGATCGCGGTGATGTCGACCGCGTCGTACGCCACCGGCGTTTCGGCGCTGACGTCCAGCAACACCGCGTCGACCGCACTGCGGCTGGCGCTGCCGATCCTGCTGTGTGCGCTGGGCGGGTTGTGGGCCGAGCGCGTGGGCGTGATCAACATCGGCCTCGAAGGCATGATGATCCTCGGCACCTGGGGCGCGGCCTGGGGTGCGTATTACGGCGGCGCGTGGGTCGGCCTGCTGGCCGCGATCGCGTTCGGCGCACTGGGCGGGCTGCTGCACGCGGTGGCGACGGTGACGTTCAACGTCAACCACATCGTTTCCGGTGTCGCGATCAACCTGCTCGGGCTCGGGGTCGCGAAGTATCTGGCGAACCTGATTTTCGAGCCGCTGTCGGGAAACCCGCGCCAGTCGCCGCCGGTGCCGAAGTTCGACACCTATTCCGCGGCCGGATTGTCGGACTGGCTGGGTTCGCTGGAAGACCAGCAGCGCGTCGGATTGTCTGACGTCGCGGGCATTCTGCGCGGGCTGGTGACCGGGGTCGCGCCGCTGACCATGCTCGCGATCGTGCTGATCCCGGTGAGCTACTGGATTCTCTGGCGCACGCGGTTCGGCCTTCGGCTGCGTTCGTGCGGCGAGAACCCGGTCGCGGCTGAGTCGCTCGGCGTGAACGTGTACCGCTACAAGTACGTCGGCGTGCTGATCTCCGGCGGGTTCGCGGGCATGGGCGGTGCGTCGCTGGTGCTGCTCAAGGGCGGCGCGGACTACCTGGAGAACCAGACCAACGGCCGCGGGTACATCGGTCTGGCCGCGATGATTTTCGGCAACTGGCGACCGGGCGGTCTGCTCGGCGGCGCCGCGCTGTTCGGGTACTCCGACGGTCTGCAGCTCGCCGGCGGCGGCGACGCGGTGCTGGCGTTGCTGTACGGCGCGGTGATTCTGCTGGCGATCATCGTGATCGTGCAGCTGATCCGGAAGCGCTGGCTCGCGGCCGCGCTCGGCGTCGTCGGTGCTGGGATTCTGTACGCGATCTACTGGACCAACGACACTCTCCCGAGCGACTTGATCCCGTACACCGCGCACTTCGTGACGCTGATCGTGCTAGCTGTTGCGTCGCAACGACTTCGGCCGCCCAAGGCGGACGGCGCGCAGTATCGACGAGGTGAGGGCGACTGATGTCCGAAGTGGACTGGGAGGCTTTGCGGGCGGCTGCGGTGTCGGCTGCTTCGCACGCTTACGCGCCTTATTCGGGACTGCACGTCGGCGTCGCGGCCATTGTGGACGATGGTCGGCAGGTGACCGGTTGCAACGTCGAAAACGCCTCGTACGGCTTAGGTTTGTGCGCTGAGTGCACAATGGCCGGTCAATTGCGGCTGTCCGGCGGCGGCCGTTTGGTCGCGGTGGCTTGCCGCAGTGGCTCGGGTGAGCTGTTGATGCCTTGTGGACGGTGCCGCCAGATTCTGTTCGAACTCGGCGGATCCTCTTGTCTGGTCGACACTCCGCGCGGGGTGCTGCCGATGTCGGAGGTGCTGCCGGACGCGTTCGGGCCGGAGGACCTGCCGTGACTTTCACCGCGGTAGATGTCATCCGGACCAAGCGCGACGGTGGACGGCTGAGCGACGAGCAGATCGACTGGGTCGTCGACGCCTACACCCGCGGAGCGGTCGCGGAAGAGCAGATGGCCGCGCTGGCCATGGCGATTTTCTTGCGTGGCATGGACAACGGCGAGATCGCGCGCTGGACCGGCGCGATGATCGACTCGGGCTCGCGGCTGTCGCTGGACGTCGCGCGCCCGACCGTGGACAAGCACTCGACCGGCGGGGTCGGCGACAAGATCACCTTGCCGCTGGCTCCGCTGGTCGCCGCGTGCGGTGCCGCGGTGCCGCAGCTGTCCGGTCGCGGGCTCGGGCACACCGGCGGGACGCTGGACAAACTGGAGTCGATTCCCGGCTGGCGGGCCGCGTTGTCCCTGGACGAGATCGCGGCGCAGCTGAACTCGGTCGGCGCGGTGGTCTGCGCGGCGACCGAGGGCTTGGCTCCGGCGGACAAGAAGCTGTACGCGCTGCGGGATGTCACGTCGACGGTCGAGTCGGTGCCGTTGATCGCCAGCTCGATCATGAGCAAGAAGATCGCCGAGGGCGCTTCGGGGCTGGTGCTGGACGTGAAGGCTGGGTCCGGCGCGTTCATGAAGACCGTGCCGGAGGCGCAGCTGCTGGCGCGGACGCTCGTGGACATCGGGACCGCGCACGGGGTCGCTTGCACGGCGTTGATCACCGACATGAGCACGCCGCTCGGCCGGGCGGTCGGCAATGCGGTCGAGGTCGCCGAGGCGGTCGAGGTCCTGCGCGGCGGTGGCCCGGCTGACGTGGTCTCGCTGACGGTGGCGCTGGCTCGGGAAATGCTTGCTTTGGCGGGGATTTCCGTGGATCCGGCTGAGGTGCTGGCGTCCGGGGAGGCTTACGAGGTGTGGGCTCGGATGATCACCGCCCAGGGCGGGGATCCTTCGGCTGCCTTGCCGCGGCCTTCTACGGTGCACGTCGTCCCGGCACCTGCTTCAGGGGTGCTGACTTCGCTGGACGCCTATGCCGTGGGTGTCGCGGCTTGGCGGCTTGGGGCTGGCCGGGCGCGAAAGGAAGACCCGGTGCAGGCCGCGGCGGGGATCTTGTGCCACGCGAAGCCGGGTGACCAGGTGGTGGAGGGGGAGCCGTTGCTGGAACTGCACACGGACACCCCGGACGCGATCCCGGCGGCCCTGGCCGCGCTGGAAGGCGGGTTCGAGGTGGGAGCGGAGGCTCCTGCTGCGCGGGGGATCGTGCTGGAGGCGGTTCGGCCCTGAGGGTTTGCTTTCTCGTGGTTCCTGATCAACGGGCTGCGGTCGCCGGGCGTGGCCCATCGATCGCCCGCAGAGGGTGCCGACCGGCAGTTCCGGCGTGCTCGTCGGTCTGGATCTAGGGACGGGCGAGCAGCACGCGGTTGTCTTGGACTCGGGCGGGAAGCGGCTGCATGCCGGGCCGCTCCCA
Source organism: Amycolatopsis sp. A1MSW2902 (assembly GCF_017312175.1). NCBI lineage: Bacteria > Bacillati > Actinomycetota > Actinomycetes > Pseudonocardiales > Pseudonocardiaceae > Amycolatopsis > Amycolatopsis sp. A1MSW2902. Next base: position 6,433,931 of record NZ_QJPO01000001.1, on the reverse strand, counting down.
ACAGCGAACCGGAGCTATGGACGCTGTCGCGCACGGACCGCATCAGTAGCCCTAAACGCCGGGATTGCCGAGACTCACGCTCCCCGCAGGGGCGCGGACACAGTCTGCCGCGCCGGGCGACAGCCTGAAAGATCGTGCTCCAGCAAAGTAAACAGGTCGCCGCCGAGACTCGATGAGCACCCTTTGCCGCGCTCATCTGCCTTGCCCGACGGCGCTGCGACCTCTACGCCATGCTCCGCAACGGCGCCCACTGCCAGCACTCGGAACCAGGTCCAGCCACTGCGGCTTGACAGCCGTACAGCGACATCCTCTAGAGGGCTCGGTCGCGGCTAGTGACACTGAAACGACGAAGCCCCCGTCCAGAACTCTGGACGGGGGCTTCGGCCACTCAAGCTCAGTCAGTCGACTCGTCCGAGTCGCCGCCAGCCTTCGCCTTCGCGTCGGCGGCCTTGGGCGACCGGCCGTTGCGCGAGCTGCGGCGCGGCTGGCGCGGGGCGGGCGGCGGCGGGGCGATCTGCTGTACGGCCGGTCCGCCGCCCAGCATCAGTTCCGCGAACGTCGCCATCGCTTCGTCCAGCTGGCCGCCGATGCGGCGCACCGATTCGTCGTTGCTGCGGCGCACCAGCGAGTCGACCGCGTCGGTGTCCGGCTGCTTCGACAGCGTGCCTTCGACCTTCGACAGGCCGCTGCGGACCGAGCCGTCCAGGTCGCCGATGCGGCCGGTGACGTCGTCCTCGACCTTGTCGATGCGGCTGGACAGGTCGTCGAGACGCTGGGTGATCGTTTCGAGCTTCGTGCCCACCGAGTCGAGGCGCGCGGCCGGGTCGATCATCTCGCCGGTGTCGGAGACGGCGCTCTTCAGCGCGTCGGTCGCGGCGCCGATGCGTTCCTTCGTCGCGCGGTCCAGTTCGTCGACGCGCGAGCGCAGTTCCTGGTCCGTGGTCTCGATCCGCTCGCGCAGCGACGTCTCGGCCATCTCGATCCGGTCGCGGATCGGGCCCTGCGTGGCCTGCGGCAGCGACTCCAGCTTGGCGTCCTGCTTGTCCAGGTGCCCGCCCAGCTCGTCGAGCCTGCGGTGGATGTTCTGCAGCTTGTCCTCGAGCCCGTCCATCCGGCCCGCGACGCCCTCGAACCGCGCCGCCACGCCGTCGAGGCGTCCGTCGAGCTGGGCGAAGGGCTTCGCCAGCTTGTCGACGATGCTCTCCACCGCGTGCGTGAGCGCGGCGATCGCGTTGTCCTGCGACTCCAGCCGCGTCATCGCCTCGTCGAGGCGCTCCGCCAGCACCCCGACCTCGGTCCGGTCCGGCAGTTCCGACAGCCGCTTGCGCACCGCGCCGAGGGAGTCCACCGGGGCGAGCCGGGCGTAGATGTCGTCGAGCGCGTCGAAGATCTGCTGCTGCTCGCTCTCACGAACCTCGGCCGCGCGCACCAGCATGTTGCGCATCCGGTCGAACGACGGAGCGGCAATGTGGTTGTCAGTGGTCACTGCGGTGTCCTTCGTCGGCGGGGAAAAATGGAAGGGACTGACCCGAGCTTATCGATGAAGAAAATTGCTGTGCGTATGGCCCCCGGGGGACGCGGATAACGACCGTGCCACCCGGATGGCCGATTCCTTGCGCACAGTGCTGAGCAGAGGGTTGTTCCGGTGCTCTCGGTTACGGCCAGGTAGGGGAATGACAGCGAGGCTACCGTTGGAGCATGTCGGACGTAACCCCGCTGAGCGCGGAGATCCTGCGCCGCGCCCCCAAGGTCCTGCTCCACGATCACCTCGACGGCGGCTTGCGGCCGGGCACGGTCGCCGAACTCGCCGAGGATCTCGGCTACCGGGACCTTCCCGCGACGGATCCGGACGGGCTGGGCCGCTGGTTCCGCGCCGCGGCGGACTCCGGTTCCCTGGTGTCGTACCTCGAAACGTTCGCCCACACGTGTGGTGTCATGCAAACGGAGGAAGCCCTGGTCAGGGTTGCCGCCGAAGCGGTCGAGGACCTGGCCGCGGACGGGGTCGTCTACGCCGAGCTGCGGTACGCGCCGGAGCTGTTCGTGGAACGCGGGCTGTCACTCGATGCAGTGGTTGAGGCCGTCCAGGCGGGCTTCGCCGAAGGGATGCGGAGGGTAGCCGCGGGCGGCGGCCGGATCCGGGTGCGGACGCTGTTGTGCGGCATGCGCCAGCACGCCCGCGCGCTCGAGATCGCCGAACTCGCGGTGCGCTACCGCGACGCCGGGGTGGCCGGATTCGACATCGCCGGACCGGAGGACGGATTCCCGCCTACCCGCAATCTGGACGCATTCGACTATTTGCGCCGGAACAATGCACACTTCACTATTCATGCCGGCGAAGCGTTCGGACTTCCGTCGATCGGCGAGGCAATCCAGTACTGCGGCGCGGAACGGCTCGGGCACGGCGTGCGGATCGTCGACGACATCACCGCCGACGCCGACGGAAATGTCCACCTTGGACGGTTGGCCTCCTACGTCCGGGACCGCCGGATCCCGCTGGAGATCTGTCCCTCGTCGAATGTCCAGACCGGAACCGTGCCGTCGCTGGCCGAGCATCCCATCGGCCTGCTCGCCCGGCTGCGCTTCCGCGTCACCGTCAACACCGACAACCGGCTGATGAGCGGCTGCACGATGACCAGTGAATTCGCCGCGCTGGCCGAGACGTTCGGCTTCGGCCTCGACGACTTCCGCTGGTTCACGATCAACGCCATGAAATCCGCGTTCCTCGATTTCGACGAGCGGCTCGAGTTGATCGAGAACGTCGTCAAACCCGGGTACGCGGCGCTCGGCTGAATCCCGGCTCCGGAGACGCACTGGCCGCGGCCGCCCGGAAAGGCGGTTGCGTTCGTTAGCCATGCCAACTATCGTTCACTATGTAAGACATGATTCTCAAAATATGAGACGGTGGACGGAATGGCGCAGGTCGAGGCGGGGGAGCAGGTGCGGGAAAAAGGCAGCTCGCGGCGGTGGCTGATTCTCGCGCTCGGGCTCGCCGCGCAGACCGCCAGCTGCTCGTTCCTTTACGGGCTCCCGTTTCTCGTGCCCGCCATGCGCGAGGCCGACCATCTGACGCTGGCGCAGGCGGGCACGGTCGTCGCGGCGCCGAGCATCGGCCTGCTGCTCACGCTCATCGCCTGGGGTGCGGCTGCGGACCGTTACGGCGAGCGCCTCATCATGGCGCTGGGCCTGGGCATTTCGGGGTTACTCCTCGTGTACGCGGCCCTGTGGCACCACCCGGTCGGACTTCTCTTTGGGGTGTTTCTCGTAGCCGGTGCGTGCACGGCTTCGGTGAACGCAGCGAGCGGCCGGGTCGTGATGGGCTGGTTCGCCAAATCCGAGCGCGGCGTCGCGATGGGGATCCGGCAGACGGCGCAGCCGCTGGGGGTCGGGGTGGCCGCGCTAGGGCTGCCGCCGCTGGCCGCGCTGTGGGGGTTCCAGGCGGCGATGCTGCTGCCGGCCGTGTTGGCGGTCGGCGTGGCGCTGTTGGTGGCGCTGTTCGTCGTGGACCCGCCGCGGCCGCCGCGTGCGGCAAAGGGGGAGCGGCCGCCGTCGCCGTACCGCAAGCCGTGGCTGTGGCGAGTGCACGGCGCGAGCGCGCTGTTGGTGGTGCCGCAGTTCGCGGTGTCCGCGTTCGCGCCGGTGTATCTGGTGTCGCAGCATCAATGGACCGCCGCGCAGGCGGGGGTGTTCGTCGCGGTGGCTCAGGTGCTCGGCGCGCTCGGGCGGCTGGCGTCGGGGTATTGGTCGGACCGGGTCGGCAGCCGGCTGCGGCCGATGCGGCAGCTCGCCGTCGCCAGCGTGGTCGTGATGCTGCTGGTCGCGGTCGGGGACGCGACTTGGCTGTGGCTGGTGCTGGCCGCGCTGGTCCTGGCGGCGGTGATCACGGTGGCGGACAACGGTCTCGGCTTCACCGCGTCGGCCGAGCTGGCCGGGGTCGCGTGGTCCGGCCGCGCGATGGGGACGCAGAACACCGCGCAGAACATCGCCGCGTCGGCGACCCCGCCGTTGCTGGGCCTGGTGATCGGGGACAGCCGGTATGCGCTGGCGTATTGCGTGGCGGCGATTTTCCCGCTGCTGGCAATAGGTCTGGTTCCGGTGCGGGCGGAGTCCGAAAAGGACTAAGCGCGCAGGCCGTCGAGAAAGAAGGCTAAGTGCCGCCGCCAGGTTTCGGGTGATTCGCGGATCAACGGCGACATCGCGGACATCAGCGGGGCGAGATCCGCGGGTGCGAAATCGGCGCGCAGCTGACCGGATTCCTTTGCCCGGTCGATAATCCGCGCGGCGTGCTCGAAACCGGCGGCGCACGCCTCCAGTACGGCCGGGCTGAGCGGCAGCCGCCGGGCGAGGGCGTCGCTGAGGCCGTGATCCTTGGCCTGCAAGGCAAACAGGCCGTCGAGGAACCCGGTGAAGCCCTGCCACGGGTCCGGCTCCGCCAACGCCTGCGTTGCCAGCTCGTCCAGTGCCGCGATTTGCGCGGGCAGGATCGCGTCGACAAACGCGTCTCGGGTCGGGAAGTGCGCGTACAGGGTGCCGATGCTGACTCCGGCACTGCGGGCGATCTGCTCCAGCGGCGCGTCGAGGCCGTGCTCGCCGAACGCGCGCGTGGCGGCGGCCAGCAGTTTGTCGCGGTTGCGGGCGGCGTCCGCGCGCAACGGCTTCGATCCGGTGGCCATGGGTCCCATCGTACAAAGTCGAGGCCGCCCTCGGGTTTTGTGGTAGCTTGGCGAACGAAGTCGAGGGCACCCTCGATTTATCCCTGGGGAAGGAAGCCAAGCCATGACCGCTCGCCCGACCGCTGTCGTTCTCGGAGCCGGACCCGGCCTCGGAATGTCGATGGCCCGCCGGTTCTCCGAGGAGGGATACCGCGTCGCGCTCGTTTCGCGTACCGCTGAGCGGCACCCGGCTTACCTGGCCGAGCTCGACAACGCCGAAGCGTTCGTCGGCGACGTCCGGAACGGCATCAGCGCGACACTCGACGAAATCACCGAAAGGTTCGGCGGCATCGATGTCGCCTACTACGGCCCGGCCGCGATCGAACCGGACAGCTTCCCCACGGACATCACCGAAGCGACCGTCGACGCCGTCGAGAAGGCGATGAGCTGGGTGTATCCGGCGGTCGAGGTGGTCGGCAAACTGCTGCCGGGCATGCTGGAGCGCGGCAGCGGCGGATTCCTGTTCGCCGGCGGGCTCAGCGCGGTGCGGCCGATGCCCGCGCTCGGCGCGCTCGCGGTGTCGTCAGCGGCGCTGCGGAACTACGCGCGGACGCTGCACGAGGGGCTGGCCGGGACCGGCGTGTACGCGGGCAGCCTGATCATCGGCGGTCTGGTCGAACGCGGCGACATTCACCGGATGGTCGTCGCACAGCGGGAAAAATACGGCGACGCCGGCGGCCACACCCTGGATCCGGATGCGATCGCCGGCGTCGCCTGGAAGATGTTCTCCGCCGGTGACTCGGCCGAGAGCGTGTTCGACGCCCTCTAGCAGGTTCAGACCACCGTGAGGCGGTTCTCGAAGTCCTCGACCAGCTTGCGCCAGGCGCTCTGCTCGGTGTCGAACGGAGCGCTCGGCTCGAGCCGGCTCGGGTCCGGCCGCAGCACGAACGACACCAGCCAGCCGAGGCTTTCGTTGGCCGCCAGCGCGGTTTCGACGGTGTCGTCGCCCGCCCATTCGGCCGCGTCGGTGATCAGCTCGACGGCCAGTTCCAGCTGGGTCGGGTCGATCGACTCCGGGCCCTCGGCGATGTCCTCGTCGAGACCGGGGAACACGTAGGTGTTGTCGGTGTCGACCTCGATCTCGAGTTCGTCGGCCGCCGCCTTCTCGCGCACCTCGTCCCAAGTGGACACGCTCGCGAGGTCGGTGTCGGCGAGCTCGTCGCCCGCCTTGATCGCCTTGAGCAGCGCCTTCGGCGAGCTGAACACGTCGATCTCGCCCTCGTTGCCGAGGAACACCGGCTTGTCGTCGAGATAACAGCGCAGCGTGTAGTACTCCGCGCCGGAGGTGACGATCTTGATCGGGTCGATGCCGACCTCGCCCCAGAAGCCGACCGGTTCGTCCTCGGCGTCCTCGTCCTCGGCGTCGACCGCTTCGAGGTCCTCCGGACCGCCGTCCTCTTCACCGGCCTCCGCCTCGGCGGACTCCTCGTGGAAGGCGGCCAGCTCTTCGGCGGTCTGCTCCAGCACCGCGGCGTCGACGTCCGGCACGGTCACCAGGTTGTCGATCGCGTCGAGCACGGTGTCCCACTTCTCGGAGACCGCCTTCGACAGGTCGTTCCACAGCGCTTCGCCCTCGCGCCCGGTGAACGGCAGCCGGCCTTGCTCCAGCAGCGAGAAGCCCTCGTAGGCGTCGAGCACCTCGTGCACCTCGTCGAGCTCGCACACGTCGGCGAGCGAACGGACGATGCCGACGATCTCGGCCAGCTCGCCGATCGTCCACGAGTCCGGCTCCTCGGCGACCAGCTCGGGCACGCCGACGAGGTCGTAGGAGTGGTCGTCGTCGGGGATCAGCTCGGGCACGTTCAGTGCGGGCACCGCGTCCCACGCCGGGTGGTCGAGCAGGTCGTGCTGCTCGGCCGTGCGCACGAAAGCGGCCAGGTGCGCGGCGTCCGGGAAGGCGTACAGGTCGTCCTCGTCGCCGAGGAACGCTTCCCACTCCTCGCCGTCCTCCCGCCACCGCGGGGCCCAGAGGGTGACCACGTCGCCCTGCGGCAGCCCGAGCTCGATCGGGATGATGTCCTGTGCCATTGCCGAATCCTCCGCGAGTACCGCCCGTGTGCGCGCCCGCCTGTCCGTTCCCCTCCGGCAGCGCGCGGTACCGGAAGCCTACGGGTTAGGGCAAGCACCCGCGATCTCCCCTGCACCTGCGGGCGGGGCCGGGATGGCACGATGGGTGCCACGATGACTCTCACCGACCTCCTGCCAGCGGATCCCGACGCAGATGCCCTGTTCGAAGCCTTCACGACGTGGACGGCGGAGCGGGGCATCGAGCTGTACCCGGCGCAGGAGGAGGCGGTGATCGAGGTCGTCTCCGGGGCCAACGTCATCCTGTCGACCCCGACCGGCTCCGGCAAAAGCCTCGTCGCGGTCGGCGCGCACTTCACCGCGCTCGCCCACGGCAAACGCAGTTTTTACACCGCGCCGATCAAGGCGCTCGTCTCGGAGAAGTTCTTCCAGCTCATCGAGATCTTCGGGGCCGACCAGGTCGGCATGATGACCGGCGATTCGAGCGTCAACGCCGACGCGCCGATCATCTGCTGCACTGCGGAAATCTTGGCGAACATCGCGTTGCGCGACGGCGCCGACGCCCCGGTCGGCCAGGTCGTCGCGGACGAGTTCCACTTCTATTCGGAACCGGACCGCGGCTGGGCGTGGCAGGTCCCGCTGATCGAGCTGCCGAACGCGCAGTTCGTGCTCATGTCGGCCACGCTCGGCGACGTTTCGTTCTTCGAAAAGGACCTGACCCGGCGGACCGGACGGCCTACCGCGGTGGTCACTTCGGCGCAGCGGCCGGTGCCGCTCACCTTCCGGTACGCGCTCACGCCGCTGCACGAGACGATGTCCGAGCTGCTGGGCGGCGGCCAGGCGCCGGTGTATGTCGTGCATTTCTCGCAGGCCGCGGCCATCGAGCGGGCGCAGACGCTGATGAGCATCAACGTCACCACCAAGGCGGAGAAGGAGGCGATCGCCGACCTGCTCGGCGACTTCCGGTTCTCCGCCGGGTTCGGCAAGACGCTCTCGCGGCTCGTGCGGCACGGCATCGGCGTGCACCACGCGGGCATGCTGCCGAAGTACCGGCGGCTGGTCGAAACGCTGGCGCAGTCCGGACTGCTGAAGGTGATCTGCGGGACGGACACCCTCGGCGTCGGCATCAACGTGCCGATCCGCACGGTGGTGTTCTCGGCGCTGACGAAGTACGACGGCGTACGGCAGCGGCATTTGAAGGCGCGCGAGTTCCACCAGATCGCCGGACGGGCGGGCCGGGCCGGGTACGACACCGACGGGTACGTGGTCGTGCAGGCGCCGGATCACGTGGTGGAGAACGCGAAGGCGCTGGAGAAGGCGGGCGACGACCCGAAGAAGAAAAAGAAGATCGTCCGGAAGAAAGCGCCGGAGGGTTTCGTCAACTGGACCGAGAGCACGTTCGACCGGCTGATCGCGGCCGATCCGGAACCGCTCACGTCCAGCTTCCAGGTCAGCCACTCGATGCTGCTGAACGTGATTTCCCGGCCGGGCAACGCGTTCGACGCGATGCGGCATCTGCTGGAGGACAACCATTCGGACCGTCCGACGCAGCGGAAGCTGATCCTGCGGGCGATCGAGATCTACCGTTCGCTGCTCGCCGCCGGGGTCGTGGAAAAGCTGCCCGAACCGGACGCCGAGGGGCGCGTCGTCCGCCTGACGGTGGACCTGCAGTTCGATTTCGCGTTGAACCAGCCGCTTTCGCCGTTCGCGTTGGCTGCCATCGAATTGCTGGACATCGAGTCGCCGTCGTACGCGCTGGACGTGGTGTCCATTGTGGAATCCACAGTGGACAACCCGCGTCCGGTGCTGTCGCAGCAGCAGTTCAAGGCGCGCGGGGAAGCCGTGCAGGCGATGAAGGCCGACGGGATCGAGTACGACGAGCGGATGGAGCTGCTCGAGTCCGTCACGTATCCGAAACCGCTGGAGGAATTGCTCAACGCGGCTTACCAGTCGTATCGCGCCGGGCATCCGTGGGTGGCGGATTACGAGCTGTCGCCGAAGTCGGTGGTGCGCGATATGTACGAGCGCGCGATGAACTTCGTGGAATACGTGGGCTTTTATCAGCTCGCGCGGTCTGAGGGTTTGGTGCTGCGCTACCTCGCCGACACCTACGACGCGTTGCGGCACACTGTGCCGGACGAGGCGAAGACCGAATCGCTGCAGGACCTCATCGAATGGCTCGGCGAACTGGTGCGCCAGGTCGACTCGAGCCTGCTGGACGAATGGGAAGCGCTGCGGCATCCGGACGAGGAAGGGCCGGTGTCGCACCGGCCGCCGCCCGAGCCGCCCGCGGTCACGCGCAACGAGCGGGCGTTCCGCGTGCTGGTGCGCAACGAGTTGTTCCGCCGGGTGGAGCTGGCTTCGCGCCGGGCGTACGACGAACTGGGCTCGCTGGACGCGGCTTCCGGCTGGGACGCGGACGCGTGGGAAGACGCGATCGAGGACTACTTCGACGAGCACGATTCACTCGGAATCGGCCCGGACGCGCGTGGTCCGGCGTTGCTGCTGATCGAGCAGGAGCCGGACGTGTGGCGCGTTCGGCAGATCTTCGACGATCCGGCCGGCGACCATGACTGGGGGATCAGCGCGGAGGTCGATCTGCGCGCCTCGGACGAGGTGGGCAGCGCGGTGGTCCGGATCGTGGACGTCAATCAGCTCTGAGGGTTTGCGTCCGGGCGGGCCGGGACTGGCGGCTGCCAACGGGTGTAGCGCAGCATTGATCGCGCCAGCACCGTCGTCGGCATGGCTCGGAACGCCAGATTCCGCACCGCGATCGCGGCTGGGTTCGTCAGCTGCTGACCCATCCGGCCGGTTTGCCGGGCGGCTCGGGCGATGGCCTGGCTGCGCGGGCGGCGTTCAGCGTCGTACCGGGTGAGCGCGGTGTCGAGGTCGGCCGACGACAGCGCATGCGCCAGTGTCACCGCGTCTTCCAACGCCTGGCAGGCACCCTGACCGAGGTTCGGCTGCATCGCGTGCGCGGCATCGCCGAGCAGGGCGACTCGACCGGACACATAGGACGGCAGCGGCGTCACCAGTTCGTAAACGTCGTGGTGCAGCACGGCTTCCGGGTCGGTCGCGTCGAGCAGCTCGGTGATCGGTTCGTGCCAGGAACCGAAGCGGCGGCGCATTTCGGCGATCGGGTCGGGATAGCGGGTGCCTGCCGGGATGCTCAGCACGGCGTGCCATTCGGCTCGGCCGTCCGCCAAACCGATGTATCCGAACTCGACTCCACGGCCCCAGGTGAGGTTGAAGTCCGAAGAGGACAGTGCGAACGGCTCGGTCGTGATGGCGCGGATGACGGCCGATCCACTGTAGACGGGGCCCGGATGTGCGGGGAAGAAACGCTTGCGCAGTCGGCTGTTGACGCCGTCAGCGGCGACAATCACGTCGGCTTCGTGGCGGCCGGACGGCGTGACCACGGCGTTGTCCTCGATGGCGGTGACCTCGTCCCGCACCACCGGCGAGGGCAGCAGAGACCGCAGCAGCCGATGCAATTCGTACCGTGCGATGCCGACGATCGGCGTCCCGGCGACGCGTTCGAGTTCGGCTCCGTCCATGTGCGCCAGCCAAGTCCCGCGCGGGCTGCGGGTGCTGACGGTGCGCTGGAAGCAGCCGGCGGCGCGGAGTGCGTCGCCGGCTCCCAATGCGTCCAGGGCTCGAACGCCGTTGGCGGCAAGGGAAATTCCGGAACCGGCGTCGTCCAGTTCGCCGGGCAGCCGTTCGAAGACCGTGACCTGCCAGCCGACGCGCGACAATCCGATCGCCGCGGCCAGTCCGCCGATTCCCCCGCCGACGACTGCCGCTGATCCACCTGTGGGCACCCCGCCAGGATAGGCCCGATCAGCTGGCCATGAGCATGGAACGCGCGTCCAGGCCGTCGAACCACAGGCCGATCGCCAGTCCGGCGGCGGCTTCCAGCAGGGCGGCTCGGTCGAGACCGCCCGCGGGCAGGGGAGTGCAGCCCAGGTCCTGGACCAGCTCCGTAGCGACGGCGACGGCCTCCGGGGCACCGCACAGCGGGACGCCGAGCGGGCGGCCTTCGAACAGCGGCGGGGTCATTCGCCAGACGTCCACGTGGGCGAGGTTGAACGCCTTCACCACCGACGCGCCGGGGGCGAATTCGGCGATCCGGGCGGCCACGGGTTCACCGGTCGCACCAGGGGCGTTGGTGCAGTCGATGAGGACCTTGCCGGTGAGGTCGAGCGGGGTGAGCAGGGCTTCGAGGGCGGTGGTGGGGACGGCCAGCAGGATGGCGTCCGCCCGGGCGGCGGCCTCGGCCCAGTCCACAGTCTCGGCGCCGAGTTCAGCGGCCAAGGCCGCGGCGTGCGCGGCGGAGCGGCCGGAGACAGTCAGGTCGTGCCGGGTCCACTGGCCGCCGAGGGCGGACGCCATTCCGCCGGTGCCGAAGAGGGCGATGCGCATGGGAAGGTCTCCTGTCGTCGCGTGGTTGTACGCAAGCGACGTTAGGAACCCCGGCAGGAACCGAAAGGTAACCATGGACTTCATCGCCGACTGCCGCACCCGGCTCGCGTTCGACCTGGTAGCGAACACCTGGCATCCGGTCGTGCTGTGGGCGTTGAAAAACGGCCCGCTGCGGCACGGCGAACTGCGCACGCGCATCGGCGGGATCAGCGCGAAGGTGCTGACCGAGGCGGTGCGCAAGCTGGAACGCGACGGGCTCGTGGAGCGCGCGGACGGGGCGTATCAGCTCACCGGGCTAGGGGCGAGTTTCCTCGGGCCGATCGAGGGGTTCGGGCGCTGGGCGGCCGAGTACGGCGACCAGGTGCTCGAAGCGCAGCTCGCTCACGAAGGCAATGGCCTGGCCCGCGCCAGCTCCAGCAACGGGACGGCGGCCGCGGCGTCGGTGACCAGCGTCGACACCAACCCGGAGCGCAGTACCGCGTCCACCGCTTCGGCTTTCGGGCGGCTGTAACCGATCGCGATCACCTCGGGGACCGCCATCAGCTCCTCGTGGCTGATCGCCAGCACGTGGTGCGCCAGCCCGGTGCCGAGCGAGTTGCCGTCCGCGTCGAACAGCCGCGCGGCGACCTCGGCGGTCGCGCCCCGGGCCGCGATAGCGGCGCGTTCGGCCTCGTCCAGCGCGTCGTACACGGTGGACTCCCCGGCCTCCCAGGACCCGATACTCACGACCGCCTTGGTGAGTTTCCCGAACTGGGCGAACGTTTCCGCGATGCCCGGCTGGTGCCGCAGGATCTCGGTGGTCCGCCGGTCGGGCAGGACGAGCGGGCCGAAGATCGGGTACGAGTCGCCGCCGGACACCGACGTCACGCGGCTGACCGTCTCCACCGAACGGCCGCGCATGTCCATCCCGGCCTGCACCCCGCACAACTGCACGATCGGGCAGCGCGGCAGGGTCCGGATCGCCTCGGTCATCGCGTTGACCGACCGCGCCCAGGACAGCCCGATGACGTCGTCCGGGGTCGCGATCTCCTCCAGCAGCCGGGCGGCCAGCGCGCCGACCTGCTTGCGGACGACCTCTCTCGGTTCCTTTTCGGATGCTCGTTCGAGCACGAGCACGCGGTTCAGCCGGTACGCCCGGCGGATGTCGTCGGACAGTTCGACGTCGACCGGCGCGGGCAGGTCGAACTCGATCCGCACCAGTCCGGACTCGAGCGCCGTGTCCAGCATCCGCGCGACCTTGAACCGGCTCATGCCGAACTCGTCGGCGATCTCCAGTTTCGAGGCGCCCTGCACGTAGAACCGCCTGGCCATGGTCGCCAGCAGCAGCGTCTCGGTTAGCGGTAGTGGCCCCTTTTTCCTGCTCACATGAGCAGGATAGCGCAAAAATGAGCTTTGCTGGTTGACGGATCCGCAGGCAGGGGCCTGTAATGCCTACGCATGTTACCTACGGCATAAGTCAAAATCGCTCAAATGAGCATCATGGAAGGTGATGACGCATGCGCGCCGCGATCGTGGACCGGCCCGGGGAGATCCGGGTCGGCGAGGTTCCCGATCCGAAGCCCGGGGAGCGCCAGGTCGTCGTGAAGGTGGGTGCCTGCGGGATCTGCGGCACGGACCTGCACATCGCCGACGGGCATTTCCCGCCGACCCCGTATCCCATCGTCCCCGGGCACGAGTTCTCCGGGGAGATCGTCGAACTCGGCGCGGACGTGCCCGCCGAGTGGAAGGTCGGCGACCGGGTCGCGGTCGACCCGTCGATCTACTGCGGATACTGCACCCCGTGCCGGTCCGGGCACGGCAACCTCTGCGCGAACTGGAACGCGACCGGCGACACCGTCAACGGCGCGTTCGCCGAGTACGTCGCGGTGCCTGCCGACACCTGTTACCGGATGCCCGACTCGATGACCTGGGAACAGGGCGCGCTGGTCGAACCCGTTTCCTGCGCGGTGCACGGCGTGCGCCGGATCGGCGTGGAGGCGGGCGAACGCTTCCTCGTGGTCGGCGCGGGCACGATGGGGCTGATCATGCAGCAGCTCCTGATCCGCGCGGGTGCGCACGTGACGATGGTCGACCGCAACGCCGCCCGGTTGCCTCGCGCGACCGACCTCGGCGCGACCGCGGTGGCCGCCGACGTGTCCGAATTGGACGATGAACGCTTCGACGCCGCAGTGGACTGCACCGGCGCGGCACCCGCCATCGAGGCAGCGTTCAACGCGCTGCACCGCGGTGGACGGTTGCTGGTGTTCGGCGTCGCTCCGGCCGAAGCTCGCGTCGCGCTTTCGCCGTTCCGCATCTACAACGACGAAATCACCATCGTCGGTTCGATGGCGGTGCTGAACAGCTACGGCAACGCGCTCGACCTCGTCGCGAACGGTTACATCGACACCGAAGCGCTGATCACCGACACCCTTCCGCTCGAGCAGTACCCCGAAGCGCTGGCGAAGATGCGCAGCGGGTCCGGCCTCAAGATCCAGGTGCTGCCCGGAGGTGGTGGCGGTGCGTAAACTCCTGTGCCTCCTTGCCGCGACAGCGTTGTTAGTGACGGGATGCGCCGGAGCCGGGGCGCTCGGCACCGGCGGGCGGACACTGGTCGTCGCGATCGTGTCCAATCCGCAGATGAAGGACGCCATCTCGCTCAAGGGCGAGTTCGAGCAGGCCAACCCCGGGATCAAGCTCAAGTTCGTTTCCCTTCCGGAAAACGAGGCCAGGGCGAAGATCACCGCGTCCACCGCCACCCAGGGCGGCGAGTTCGACGTGGTGATGATCAGCAATTACGAGGCTCCGCAGTGGGCGGCCAACGGCTGGCTGGAGAACCTCGAACCGCACATGAAGGCGACGCCGGGATACGACGAGGCCGACTTCATCCCGAGCATCCGGCAGTCGCTCTCGTACCAGAACCAGATGTACGCGGTGCCGTTCTACGGCGAATCGTCCTTTGTGGTCTATCGCAAGGACCTGTTCCAGAAGGCCGGGCTGAACATGCCCGCGCATCCGACGTGGCAGCAGATCGCCGATTTCGCCGCGAAACTCGATGACAAGCAAGCCGGCGTCGCCGGGATCTGCCTGCGCGGCAAGCCGGGCTGGGGCGAAAGCCTCGCGCCGTTCACCACGGTCGCGAACACCTTCGGCGCGCAATGGTTCGACAAGAACTGGAACGCGAAGCTGACCAGCCCGGAGTTCACCAAGGCAGCGAACTTCTACGTGAACCTGCTGCGCGACCACGGCGAGGTCGGCGCCTCCAGCGCCGGGTTCACCGAATGCGGCACCAAGTACGCCCAGGGCAACGCCGCGATGTGGTACGACGCCACCTCGATGACCGGCACCACGGAAGACCCGAAGACCAGCCACGTCGGCGGCAAGAACGGCTACGTCGCCGCGCCGGTGGACAAGACGCAGGCGAGCGGCTGGCTCTACACCTGGGCGCTGGGCATTCCGAAGGTCGGCAAGAACAAGGACGACGCCTGGAAGTTCATGGCGTGGATGACCAACAAGGAGTACGCGAAGAAGGTCGGCGAGACCTACGGCTGGAACCGGGTTCCGCCGGGCACGCGCAAGTCGACCTATGAGATCCCGCAGTACAAGGAAGCCGCGAAGGCCTACGCCCAGCCGACGCTGGACGGCATCGCGGCGGCCAACCAGCAGCAGACGATGGTGAACCCGGTGCCGTACCCGGGCATCCAGTTCGTCGGGATCCCGGAGTTCCAGGATCTCGGCACCCGGGTGAGCCAGCAGCTGTCCGCCGCGATCGCCGGTCAGACCTCCGTCGCCGACGCGCTCGCGCAATCGCAGAAATACGCGGAAACCGTCGGAAAGTCGTATCAGGAGGTGCAGAAATGAGCACCCTCTCCGTCCCCGCCGGAACCGCGCCGGCGACCGCGAAGCCCGCTGCCAAGAAGGTGACCGGTTCGGCAGGCAAACGGCGGCTGCCGCTGCTGCCCGCGCTGATCTTCGTGATCGCGGTGACGCAGATCCCGTTCCTGCTCACCCTGTTCTACTCGTTCCAGTCGTGGAACCTGGTGCGTCCGGGCTCTCGGCATTTCGTCGGTTTCCGCAACTACATCGACGTCTTCACCGACACGACGTTCCTCGGCGCGCTGCTGAACACCGTGGTGCTCACCGTGGTCTGCGTGTTCCTGTCGCTGCTGCTCGGACTCGGGCTCGCGGTGCTGCTCGACCGGAAGTTCGCCGGCCGCGGCTTCGTCCGCACGCTGCTGATCACGCCGTTCCTCATCCTCCCGGCGGCAGGCGCGCTGCTGTGGAAGACGACGGTGTTCGACCCGACGTACGGGCTGCTGCACTTCGTGTTCGGCACGGACACCGACTGGCTTTCGCAGTTCCCGCTGGCCGCGGTGATGGCGCAGATCATCTGGCAGTGGACGCCGTTCATGACGCTGCTGATCCTCGCCGGGCTGCAGAGCCAGTCCAAGGAGGTGCTGGAGGCGGCGTCGGTGGACGGCGCGAGCCGCTGGCGCACCTTCGTGTCGATCACGCTGCCGCACCTTTCGCGGTTCCTGCAGCTGGCCACGCTGCTCGGCGCGATCTACATCGTGAACAGCTTCGACGCGATTTTCCTGATGACGCAAGGCGGTCCGGGCACGGCCAGCACGAACCTGCCGTTCTACATCTACCAGCGCGCGTTCGAGGGCTTCGACATCGGGCAGTCGTCCGCGATGGGCGTGGTGGTGGTCATCCTGACGATGATCGTCGCGACGTTCGCGCTGCGGCTGATGTTCCGCGCGTTCTCCGTGGACGGAGGAGTCAAGTGAGCACCGCAACCGCCACCGCCTCGCCCGCCGCCACCGACACCGCGCCGCCGCCGCGCCGCCGGACCAAACGCCGCTACGGCCCCGGCACGCTGACCGTCGCGACCTGGATCATCGCGATCCTGTTCGTTTTCCCGCTGCTGTGGATGATCCTCACCGCGTTCAAGCAGGAGAACGACGCCTACACCGATCCGCCGAAGCTGTTCTTCACCCCGACGTTCGACCAGATCTCGAACGTCCTCAACAGCGGTTTCCTGCCGTACCTGGGAAATTCGGCGTTCGTCACGGTGATTTCGACGCTGCTCGTGCTGCTGCTGGGAATCCCGGCCGCGTACGCGCTGTCGCTGGCTCCGGTCAAAGGAACGAAGAACGCGCTGGGCTTCTTCCTGTCGACCAAGATGCTGCCGATCGTGGCCGCGATCATCCCGCTGTACGTGATCTCGCAGAACACGAACCTGCTGGACACGGTGTGGGCGCTGATCATCCTGTACACCGCGATGAACCTGCCGCTCGCGATCTGGATGATGCGGTCGTTCTTCCTGGAAGTCCCCGGCGAAATGATCGAGGCGGCGCGGATCGACGGGGCGAACCTGCCGACGTTGCTGCGCAAGATCATCATGCCGGTGGTCGCGCCCGGGATCGCCGCGACCGCGCTGATCTGCGTGATCTTCTCCTGGACGGAGTTCTTCTACGCGGTCAACCTCACCGCCGCCCGGGCCGGCACGGTGCCGGTGTTCCTGGTCGGCTTCATCACCAGCGAGGGCCTGTACTGGGCCCAGCTGTCCGCCGCCGCGCTGCTGGCCTCGCTGCCGGTGATGATCGTCGGCTGGATCGCGCAGAACCACCTGGTGCGCGGCCTGTCCATGGGCGCTGTGAAGTAAGGGAGAACGCAGATGTCCGCTGAAGTGATTTACGACCAGGCGTCGCGTGTCTACCCCGGCAACCCGGGCGTCCGCGCGGTCGACCAGTTGAGCCTCGAGGTGCCGGACGGCGAATTTCTCGTGCTCGTCGGTCCGTCCGGATCGGGCAAGTCGACCGCGCTGCGGATGCTCGCCGGGCTGGAGGACGTCAACGAGGGCGCGATCCGGATCGGCGACCGCGACGTCACCGACCTGCCGCCGAAGGACCGGGACATCGCGATGGTGTTCCAGTCCTACGCGCTGTACCCGCACATGACGGTCGCCGACAACATGGGTTTCGCGTTGAAATTGCGCGGTTTCTCGGCGGCTGACATCAAGAAGCGGGTGGACGAGGCCGCCAAGATGCTGGACCTGTCGCGGTTCCTCGACCGCAAGCCGAAGGCGTTGTCCGGCGGGCAGCGGCAGCGGGTCGCGATGGGCCGGGCGATCGTGCGCGAGCCGAGCGTGTTCCTGATGGACGAGCCACTGTCCAATCTGGACGCGAAATTGCGCGTGGAAACCCGCGCCAACATCGCGAAACTCCAGCAACGGCTCGGCACGACCACCATCTACGTGACCCACGACCAGGTCGAGGCCATGACGATGGGCGACCGGGTGGCCGTGCTGAAGGACGGCGTGCTGCAGCAATGCGCGTCGCCGCGGTCGCTGTACGAGAAGCCGGAGAACTCGTTCGTGGCCGGGTTCATCGGGTCGCCGGCGATGAACCTCGCGACGCTGCCGTTGACCGACGGCGGCGTGCAGCTGGGCGACCTGGTGGTGCCACTGCCCACCGAGGTGCGGACCGCGGCGGCTGGGCTGTCGGAGATCGTCTTCGGCATCCGGCCGGAGTCGCTGCGCCTGGTCGGCGAGGCCGACGACGGTTTCGAGCTGGTGGTGGAACTCGTCGAGGAACTGGGCGCGGACGCGTACCTGCACGGCAAGGTCGGCGACGACCGGTTCGTGGTCCGGGTCGACGGCCGGACGCCGCCGCGGATCGGCGACAACGTCCGGGTGGCGCTGCGCGGCGAGGGCGAGACGCACGCGTTCGATCCGAAGACGACGCTGCGGCTGGGCTGAACGGCTCGTGAGTGTTCATGCCGGTAGCACCGGCATGAACACTCACGACCGCCTACCTCTCACGGGGGAGGAGCTTCCCCCTCGCGCCGGATCCCCTCCGCCGTGCTCCAGGCGACGCTTGACGCATGACGCTGAAGCAAGCCGAGTTGCGCAAATGGCCGGGTTACGCCGCCGCGGTGTGGGGTCTCTTGTTCGCGATCCCCAGCTTCGTCTGGGCGACCGGCAGTACGTTCGGCGCGCAGTCGACGGTGTCGCCGTCGCTGGTGAAGCTCGCGCAGGACCGGGTGCCGTGGTTTGTGGCCGTCCTGGTGATCACCGGACTGCTGAAGGTTTTCGGCGCGGTGGTCGGCGTCAGTCTGACGCGGCCGCGCGGCCGGCGGCTCAGCCGGACGATGGTGTTCTGCGGCGGTGGTGCCTCGATCCTGCTGACTTGGCACGGCGGGCTGTTCGTCGTGCAGGGCGTGCTGGTGAAGACCGGAGCCGTGGCGGTCGATCCAGAGCTTTCCAGCCTGGTCGGTTGGTATCTCTACCTCTGGGGACCGTGGTTCATCGTCGGCGGAATCGCGTTCGCGGTGGCGGCCGCGCGGTATGTCTTGGACCGCGATGACCGGCGCACGCTGACGCGGTACGGAGTGGTCGGCGCGCTCGGTGCGCTGGCGCTGTCGGTGGCCGCGGTCGCGACGGGCATCGGCTGAGTCAGTGGAGGGCGCCAGCGAGGACCGTGCTCGCCATCTGGCGAACGGCTTCCGCGCTGGGCGGTTCCCCGGTGCGATCCGCGAAGAGCAGATGACCGGCCCCGATGAGCGTCGGGGCCAGTGTCTTCACGTCGGCATCCGGGGCGATCCGGCCGAGTTCTTGTTCTGCGGCAAGGTAATTCGCCAGCACGTGGGCCGCGTCGGTCGCCAGCGGAATCCCCGGACCCGGCCGCGCTGCCCGGAGCCGGTGCCGCAGTTCGTCGCGGAAGGTGATCAGCGCGACGATCGACACCGCGACCGAGGAGAAGACCTCGGTGAGCACCTCGGCCACCGTTTCGACCACGTCGCCGGTCCCGGCGTGCAGGTCCTCCGCGCGGGCTTCGAGGCGATGGATCCGGTCGAGCACCAGCGCGGCGAGGAACGCGTCGAAATCCTCGAAATGCCGGTGCAGCACGCCCTTCGCGCAATCCGCCTCGGTGGTGACGGCGCGACTGGTGAGTCCGCTCGGTCCTTCGCGCAGCAAAACCCGTTCCGCGGCGTCGAAAAGCTGAGCGCGAACGTCGCGGAGATGGATCCCGGTGGGCACCTCGAAAGTCCTCCCTAGCCATAGTGGGCGCTTGCCCACTATGGTGGGCACATGCCCACTTTACCTCGTCCCGAACCGCATCAGCATCGGACCATGGCGGAGTCGTTCGGCGTCGATCCCGAGCGCTACGACCGGGCCCGCCCGCGTTACCCGGACGAACTGGTGACCGCCGTCCTCGCCGCCAGCCCGGGGAAGGACCTGCTCAACGTCGGGTGCGGCACCGGCATCGAGGGGCGGCAATTCCACGCCCGCGGCGCCGTCGTGCTCGGCGTCGAACCGGACGCGCGGATGGCGGAGTTCGCCCGGCGCGCTTTCCCGGTCGAGGTCGCGAAATTCGAGGATTGGGACCCGGCGGGACGGACGTTCGACGCCCTCGTGTCCGGGCAGGCGTGGCACTGGGTCGATCCGGACGCGGGAGCCGCGAAAGCCGCGCAGGTGCTCCGCCCTGGCGGCCGGTTCGTCGCGTTCTGGCACGTGTTCATGCCGCCGGAAGAAATTTCCCTGGCACTGGCGGACGCGTTGCGCCGGGCGATGCCGGACTCGCCGTTCAGCGGCAACTACCTGAAAAAACCCAGCGCCGACGCCTACCAGCCGATGCTCGACAAAGCCGCGGACGGACTGGCCGCGACCGGCGCGTTCGGCGAGGCGGAGAACTGGCAATACGCCTGGACTCAGGACTACGGCCGCGACGAATGGCTGGACCTGCTCGCCACGCAGGGAGGCGTCACAGTGGCGACGCCGGAGCAGCGCGACCGCATTCTGGCTGAGGTCGGCGCGGCGATCGACGCGCGCGGCGGCAGGCTGACGACGAATTACTCGACCGCCGCGGTGACCGCCGTCCGTCTTGCCGCGTGAGAGGCCGGTCCCCGGCGCGAAACCGGGGACCGGTCAGGTCACTCCTCCAGCGAAAGCGCTTGGCTCGGGCAGATGTTCACGGCCTCGCGCGCCTTCTCGACCAGTTCGCCGTCCGGGGTGTCGTTGAGGACGATGACCGTGCCGTCGTCCTCGCTCTGGTCGAACAGCGCGGGCTCGGTGAGCACGCACTGGCCGGCGCCGACGCACTTGCCGGTGTCCGCGATGATCTTCATGATGGCCTCTTCCTGGCTTGTGGTGGGAGCACTCTGATCTCTACCAGGTCACCGGCAACTGGTACAGGCCGAAGATCGTGGCGTCCTTCTTCACCGGTAATTCGTCGGCCGGGACCGTGCACGTGAGTGTCGGAACGCGGCGGAACAGCGTGTCGAACACGATCTGCAGTTCCATCCGCGCCAGGTTCTGGCCGAGGCACTGGTGCGGTCCGAACCCGAACGCGACGTGGTGGCGCGCGCCGCGTTCGAGGTCGAGCTTTTCCGGGCTCTCGAAGACGTCCGGGTCCCAGTTCGCGGCGTAGCCCAGCACGAGCACGCCCTCGCCCGCCTTGATCGTGACGCCGCCGATCTCCACGTCCTCGGTCGCGACCCGCGCGGTCGCGCCTTCGACGATCGTGAAGTAGCGCAACAGTTCCTCGACCGCGAGCAGCGTCTTACCCGGATCGGCCTCGATCGTCGCGCGCTGCCCGGGGTTCTCCAGCAGCCCGATGGTGCCGAGCGAGATCATGTTCGCGGTGGTCTCGTGCCCGGCGACCAGCAGCAGGAACGCCAGCCCGATCATCGCGTCGTGGTCGTAATTGCCTTCCTCGCGGCGTTTGACGATCTGCCTGCCGAGCAGGTCGTCGGTCGGGTCCTTCTCCTTCGCCGCGACCAGGCCGCTGAGGTACGCGCGCAGTTCCTCGGACGCCTTCTTGCGGTCCTCGACGCTGGTGCTGCGCCGGATGAGCGCCATGGTGCGCTCTTGGAAGTAGTCGTGATCGGCGTACGGGACGCCGAGCAGTTCGCAGATCACCAGCGACGGCACCGGCAGCGACAGCTTTTCCACCAGGTCCGCCGGTTTCGGCCCGGCGAGCAGTTCGTCGATCAGGCCGTCGACGATCTCCTGGATCCGCGGCCGCATCGCCTCGACCCGCTTCACGGTGAACTCGCCGAGCACCTCCCGGCGGGCCTCGCCGTGCTCGGGCGCGTCCATCCCGATCATGGCTTTCTGCTTGGCGTTGGTGAGGATCGCGGCCCCGCCCTCGGCCAGGAACGGGAAATTGGGCAGGAACCGGTCGGAGGAGAACCGGCGGTCGCCGAGGATCTGCCGTGCTTCCTCGTGCCGCGAGGCGACCCAAGCCTCTTTGCCGCCGGGGATCTGCACGCGGGTGAGCGCGCTCTGCTCGCGCATCCGGACGTACTGCTCCGGCTGGGCGAACGGGCAGGTCCGGGCGACCGGCATGCGGAGTTCTTCAGTGGCAGTCATCGTTTCCCCCTCACCAGGTCACCGGGAGGCAGTAGAGCCCGAAGACGCCGGAGTCGTGTTTGAACGGCAACTGGTCGACCGGCGCGGCGAGCCGCAGCGTCGGAATACGGCGGAACAGCGTGTCGAACACGATCTGCAGTTCCATCCGCGCGAGGTTCTGGCCGAGGCACTGGTGCGCGCCGAACCCGAACGCGACGTGGTGCCTGCCGCCGCGGGTGATGTCGAGCCGCTCGGGCTCGGGGAAGACTTCGGGGTCGAAGTTGGCGGCGTAGCTCAGGCCGAGGACGCCTTCTCCGGCCTTGATGGTGACGCCCGCGATGTCCACGTCTTCGAGGGCGACGCGGGTGGTGGCGAATTCCGCGATGGTGAAGTAGCGCAGCAGTTCCTCGACGGCGTCGAGGGTCTTGCCTGGATCCTCCTTGATCGCGGCGAGCGCGTCCGGGTTCTCCAGCAACGCGACGGTGCCGAGCGAAATCATGTTCGCGGTGGTCTCGTGCCCGGCGATGAGCAGCAGGAAGGCGAGCGACACGAGGTCGTCGTGGTCGTAGTTGCCCTCTTCGCGCTTCTTCGCGATCTGGCGGCTGAGCAAATCGTCCGCCGGTGCGGTTTCCTTCTTGGAAACCAGCTCGGACAGATAATTCTGCATCGCGTCGACGGACTTGCTGCGTTCCTCGAAGCCTGTTTCGCGGTTGAGGAGCCGTGAACTGTGCGTCTGGAAGAAGTCGTGGTCGGCGTACGGAACGCCGAGCTGCTCGCAGATCACCAGCGACGGCACCGGAAGCGACAGCGCGGACACCAGGTCGGCGGGCTTGTCGCCGGCCAGCATCGCGTCGATGTGCTGGTCCACGATCTCCTGGATGCGCGGCTGCAGCGCCTTCATCCGCTTGACGGTGAACTCGCCGACGACGCTGCGCCGGGCCGGGCCGTGTTCCGGCGCGTCCATCGCGATCAGCGACGGGCGCAGCCTCGGACGGCGCTGCTGGCCGTCCTTGAACAGGACCGGGAAGCCCGGGTTGAAGCGGTCCGAGCTGAACCGCGGGTCGTTCAGCATCGCCCGCAGGTCCTCGTGCCGGTTGAGCACCCAGGCGCGCTGGCCGGTGTGCTCGAGCTCGACGTAGTGCGCGCGAGCGTCGCGGAACCGGTCGTACTCCGGCGGCGGCGCGAACGGGCAGGTGCGCTTCATCGGGAACGCGGCCTGCTCCGGCTGGGTGCGGCTGGGCTGGGCGACTTCGGTCATCTGAACCCCCTGTGGTGGGTTTGCCCCGTTACGGAATGAATGTGGAGGATTACATTCCGGTTCACTGCCCAAGGTACCGAAGTGGAGGATCGCCGTCCACTAGCAACGGGGTGACAATTGCTGTCCGCCCCGGGTTGCCGGCACGTTTGCGCAGCTGGTCCGGCGTGCGAGAATGCGCGCCAACCGGGAAAAGGGAAGGCCGGGTATGAGTGCAGACCCCGAGACGCCGCTGCGGGCGGACGCGCAACGCAACCGCGACCAGATCATCGCCGCGGCTCGCGTCATCTTCGCCAGCCACGGTCCCGAGGTCCCGATGGAGGAGATCGCGCGCGCGGCCGGCGTCGGCGTCGGCACCCTCTACCGGCGCTTCCCGGATCGCGACGCGCTGATCCGCGCGGTGGCGGTGGACAATTTCGCGGGCGTGCTGGACAGCGCCCGGCGGCTGTCGGTGGAAGCGCCGACCGCGTGGGAAGCGTTGGTGCAGTTGCTGTATCACGGCGCGGAACTGCAGTTGTCGATGCAATTGGCCATGTTGTCGCAGCGAGCGCACGAAATTCTCAAGGACGACCCCGAGGTCGCGCACCTGCGCGAAGCGGTGCTGCTCGAGGTCGAAGGGCTGGTCGACCGGGCGCAGGTCGAGGGGACGCTGCGCAAGGACGTGGGCGCGGGAGACGTCGCGGTGCTGTTCGCCCGGCTGATCCGGCAGCTGCCCGCGCACCGGTTGAAATCGCCGGAGATGGCGACGGCCCGCAACATCGCGATCATGATCGACGGCCTGCGCGCCGGTCCGGCCACCACGCTGCCGGGGCGGCCGATCGACAAGGAAGACTTGCTCTGACCGCTTCTTCAGACGCGACGGGACGATCGGGGTTGCTCCGGCGGGGGTGATCTCACAACGGGCCATCGAGTCGCGGGCGGGGACGTCTTATCTCGTGAAAGCCGGTGCGGAGCCGCCGGAAAACGCGAGAGGGGACGAACAATGAAGAACATCCGCCGAATTGCCGTCGCAGTCGCCGTCGCCGGAGGCGCGGCCGCGGTCTTCGCCGGTACGGCCAGTGCCACGACCACGGAGTCGTCGGCGCTTCCGTGCACCGCGAACCAGTTCAGCACCAAGCTCGTCTACGGCGGGGCAGGCGCGGGCCAGCGCAACGCCGCGATGCAGTTCACCGCGAACCAGGGCGAGCGGTGTGTCCTTTCCGGCCGGGCTGACGTCGACCTGGTCGGCGCGCACAACGTCCTGGTCAACAACGAGGCGCCGGCCGACGCGCCGCCGGTGCTGATCGCGAACGGTTCGTCGGCGTACGTGCCGCTGCACTGGACCGCGATCGGCTCCGACGACGAGCAGCAGACGCCGAACGCGCTGACCATGACCGCCCCGGCCGCCTCCAACCCGCACGGCGACCCGATCGACCCGAACGTGACGGTGGACTGGACCTTCGGCGCGGTGGATGCCGGCGCCGACAGCCACACCATCGACGTCGGCGCGATGACGGCTGGCGAAGCGCCTGCGGTGTAAGGGATCCAGCGTCAGTCGGGCGGGGCTGCACGGGTGAGCGAATCGAGCACCCGCAGCAGCACCGCCCTGGCGGCGTCGCCCTCGGCCGCGACTGTCCACAGTAGATCCGCGACCTCGTGGTACGGGTCGACGTCGCTCGCGATGTGCTCGCCCTCGGGGGTTTCGACCATCGCGACGTCGTCGACGACCCAGAAGTCCGAGGTGACCGGGTAGGGCACGACGACGTCCGCGGGGATGATGCCGAAGCGGATGTTGGGGGTGCCGAGCAGTGCGAGCAGCTTGTGCACCTGCCCGATCATCACCTCGCGCGGCGCGTTCGGATAGCGCAGCGCCGCCTCGGAGGTGAGCAGTTCGATGGTCCGGCCGGGTTCGTAGAGGATCTGCTGGCGCTGCATCCGCGCCCGGACGGCTTCGGTGATGTCCTGTCCGCCGCCGTGGATCCGGGAGTGGGCGAGCAGCGTATGCCGCGCGTACTCCGGGGTTTGCAGTAATCCGGAGACAATTCGGAGATCTACCGCCCGAATTCGTAGCGCCCTGGCCTCTCGGGCAATGGATTCCTCTTGCCGGGCGCGGTGTCCGTCGCGGACTTTGTCTTTCCAGCTGGCGTGCGCGTCGCGGACCTCGACCAATTGCTCGCGCAGTTCCGCGGCCAGCTCCGGCGGCCCGCCGACGGCGGCGACCCAGGCGTCGAGGTCGTCGTCGCCGACGGTCTGCCTGCCGTTTTCGATCTTGCTGACCTTGGGCGCGTTCCAGCCGATGGCCCTGGCGAAGTCCTTTCCGGTCTCGTAGCCCGCGTCGACCCGGAGCCGGCGCAGGCGATCGCCAAGCTCTGCCCGGCGTTTCTCGAAACTGGTAGGCACTCGCCCTCGCTATCGCATGCGGAATTCCTCGAACCCGATGGCATCTTCCCACACCTGGGGTCGAGTTTCGAGAAATCCTGGGCGACTAGTGCGTCTGAATCGCCGGGCTGCCCTTGCCTCGTCTGCGCCGGTCGTCGTGCTCAGGCTTCCTGCGGGAAGAACTTGAGCAGGCCGGCGGGGATTTCGACGGCCGTCTCGGTGTCGGGCATGCCGCGTTCGTGCAGTTGCCGCAACGCCTGCTCGTCGGTGACCCGGTATCCCTGGACGACGTACGTGCCGCGGTTGGTGCGATAAGCGTTGGGGCAGTTGCCGCCCGCGCTGGTGGTGCCGAGGAACTCGAGGGCAAGTGCTTCTTCGGACTGGGCGGGATGCGGGGTCATGCGGAGTCCTCCTGACGTGCTGGCGGCGCCTGTACCGGACACGGGGTTGTCGAAATTTCCCCAATGGCACATGTTGGCAGAGAATTTCGCGAAAGGATAGAGTCGAGGCGCGAAATGTTGAGGTGCGGTGAGGCTCGTTCAGGCAAGTTCGACGAGCGTGTCGACGAGGTAGGAACGGGTGCCGGAGTAGACGTTGATCCGCGGCCCGCCGACCTCGTCCGGGCTGACGAGCACGCGTCCACGTCCGGTGAGGTCGATCGCGGACAAGCGCTGGCCGACGATTCGGCGAGTTCGAGAGTGTCGCGCAGCCACGGACTGGGCGCGCCCAACCTAAGTGCAAGCCTGCCCGCTGCGCAGTTTTTCGAATTGTCGCAGACAAAACCGCCGTTCCGGGGTAACCGGAACGGCGGTCTCGGTGAGCTCGAACGTCAGACGCCCATGGGGTGCCAGACGGTTTTCGCTTCCAGGTACCGACGCAGGCGGGACAGGTCGGGTTCGGCTGTCCAGTCTGGTTCGGCGTCAGGGACGGACAGGACGCGCTTCACCGTTCCGGCGGCTTCCTGGGCCAGGGTGACGCGGTCTTCGGGGGTGGCGCCGGTCGGGTCGAGGGCGTTGACGTCTCCGTGCGAGGCCAGCCAGGGGCCCAGTTCCGCGGCGTGGCCGGTGAGGATGTTCGCGACGCCGCCGGGGACGTCGGAGGTGGCCAGGACCTCGGACAGGGTGATGGCGGGCAGGGGACGGTCCGCGCTGGAGACCAGAACTGCTGTCGAGCCGGTCGCCAGGACGGGGGCCAGGACAGTCACCAGACCCAGCAGACTCGACTCTTGCGGCGCGAGGACGCCCACGACCCCGGTGGGTTCGGGCGTGGTGAAGGAGAAGTACGGCCCGGCGACCGGGTTGGCGGCGCCAAGGACCGAGGCGATCTTGTCGGTCCAGCCCGCGTACCAGACCCAGCGGTCGATGGCGGCGTCCACAAGGGACTCGGCCTTTTTCGCGGCGACGCCCTCACAAGCGGCTACCTCGGCGGCGAACTGGGCGCGGCGGCCCTCCATCACCTCGGCGACGCGGTAGAGCACCTGGCCGCGGTTGTATGCAGTTGCCGACGACCAACCGGGGAACGCCTTGCGGGCGGCGGACACCGCGTCGCGCAGGTCCTTGCGGGACGCGTGGGCCGCGTTGGCCAGGAAGGCGCCCTTGGCGTCGGTGACGGGGTAGACCCGGCCCGATTCCGAGCGCGGGAATTTGCCGCCGAGGTAAAGCTTGTAGGTTTTGGCGACGGAAATCCGGTCAGACATTGAGGTAGGCCTCCAAACCGGTGCGTCCGCCCTCGCGGCCGAAACCGGACTCCTGGTAGCCGCCGAACGGGGCGGCGGGGTCGAAGCGGTTGAACGTGTTGGCCCAGACAACGCCTGCCCGGAGCTGGTTCGCCATCCACAGAATGCGCGAACCCTTCTCGGTCCAGATGCCCGCGGACAGCCCGTACGGCGTGTTGTTCGCCTTCGCCACGGCCTCTTCTGGGGTGCGGAAGGTGAGAACCGACAGCACCGGGCCGAAGATCTCTTCGCGGGCGATCCGCATCGACTGGTGGACCTCGGAGAACACCGTCGGCGCGAAGAAGAACCCGCGGTCCGGCACCGGGCACGGGCTGGTCCAGCGCTGCGCGCCTTCCGCGTCGCCGGATTCGACGAGGCCGCGGATCTTCGCGAGCTGCTCGGCCGAGTTGATCGCGCCGAGGTCGGTGTTCTTGTCCAGCGGGTCGCCCAGCCGCAGCGTCGAGACGCGGTACCGGAGCTTCTCCAGCACCTCCTCGGCCACCGATTCCTGCACCAGCAGCCGCGAACCCGCGCAGCAGACGTGGCCCTGGTTGAAGAAGATCCCGTTGACGATCCCCTCCACCGCCTGGTCCAGCGGGGCGTCGTCGAACACGACGTTCGCCGCCTTGCCGCCGAGCTCCAGGGTCAGCTTCTTGCGGGTGCCCGCGACGGTGCGCTGGATCAGCTTGCCGACCTCGGTGGAGCCGGTGAACGCGATCTTGTCGACGTCCGGATGCTCCACAATGGACGCTCCGATGTCGCCGGCTCCCGGCAGGATGTTCACCACGCCCGGCGGCAGCTCGGCCTGCTGGCAGATCTCGGCGAACACCAGCGCGGTCAGCGGCGTGGTCTCGGCCGGCTTCAGCCCGACGGTGTTCCCGGTGGCCAGCGCGGGCGCGATCTTCCACGCCAGCATCAGCAGCGGGAAGTTCCACGGGATCACCTGGCCCGCGACGCCGAGCGGCTTCGGGTCCGGACCGTAGCCCGCGTAGCCGAGCTTGTCCGCCCAGCCCGCGTGGTAGAAGAAATGCGCGGCCGCGGTGGGCACGTCGGAATCGCGCGACTCCTTGATCGGCTTCCCGTTGTCCAGAGTCTCCAGCACCGCCAGCTCGCGCGAGCGTTCCTGGATCAGCCGCGCGATGCGGAACAGGTACTTCGCCCGCTCGGCGCCCGGCATTTTCGACCAGACCGACGTGTACGCCTTGCGCGCGGCCTTCACCGCGATGTCCACATCGGACTCCGACGCGGTGCCGACCTCGGCGAGGATCTCCTCGGTGGCCGGGTTGACCGTCTTGAGCGGCTCGCCGGAACCGTCGACGAACTCGCCGTTGATGAACGGCTTGTACTGCTCTTTCAGATTGGCCAGAGCGCGAGATTCCGGCGCGGGCGCGTATTCGAAGATGCCCATGTCAGTCCACCGTCACGTAGTCGGGGCCGCTGTAGTGGCCGTCCACCTGGGTGCGCCGCTGCAGCAGCAGGTCGTTGAGCAGGCTCGACGCGCCGAACCGGAACAGTTCCGGCGTGAGCCACTGCTCGCCCGCGACCTCGTGCACGGCGACGAGGTACTTGATCGCGTCCTTCGTCGTCCGGATCCCGCCCGCGGGCTTGACGCCGCGCAGTTCGCCGGTGCGCTCGTGCCAGTCGTGCACCGCCTGCAGCATCACGTGCGTGACCGGCAGCGTCGCGGCGGGCGACACCTTGCCGGTGGACGTCTTGATGAAGTCCCCGCCCGCCAGCAGCGCGAGCCAGGACGCGCGGCGGACGTTGTCGTACGTCGCCAGCTCGCCCGTTTCGAGGATCACCTTGAGGTGCGCCGAGCCGCAGGCCGCTTTCACGGCGCGGATCTCGTCGAACACCTCCAGATAGCGGCCCTCGAGGAATGCGCCGCGGTCGATCACCATGTCGACCTCGTCCGCGCCCGCCTCGACCGCGAGCCGGGTGTCGGCCAGCTTCACCTCGCGGCTCGTGCGGCCCGCCGGGAAACCGGTGGCGACACTCGCCACCCGCACGCCGCTGCCCGCGAGCGCTTCGACGGCTGTCTCCACCAGATCCGGATACACGCACACGGCCGCGACGCGCGGGCAGTCCTGCCGCTCGGGGTCCGGCCGCATCGCCTTGGCGGCGAGGCCGCGGACCTTGCCGCGCGTGTCCGCTCCTTCGAGCGTGGTCAGGTCGACCATCGACACCGCGGTGTCGATGGCCCACCGCTTGGCTTCCTTCTTGATGCTCCGGGTCGCGAGCCCCGCCGCGCGCTGCTCGACGCCGACCTGGTCGACACCGGGCAGCCCGTGCAGGAACCGCCGCAGGCTCGCTTCGTCGCGAGTGACGTCCGTCAGCGGCGACGGGGTTTCCGGCGCCGCTGCCGGGCTGGTGGTAGCTGTCATACCGCTGAGTGTAGGTGCGCGACAGCAGGCGCCGGAGCGCTCACCGGAATCTGTGGACAGCTGGTCACAGCCTCGCGGTTGTCCACAGCCGCGCGGCGCGGGCGACGGTTTTTGTCGGTGCTGTGTGCAGTCGGGTTCAGGATTCGATCTGCGGTGCGTTCAAGTCCTTGGCCGGCTTGCGGTACACGACGACGCCGCCCCAGAAGCCGAGGCCGTTGATCGTCACGGTCGGGGCGGTCGGCGGGGCAGGCGGGGCACCGGACTTGTCCTCCAGCATGAACGCGCCCATGAAGCCGATGCCGGTGACGTTCACGTTGATGTCGTCCGGGACGGTGATCTCGATCCCGCCCATGATCGCGACCGCGGTGATCGTGCACGATTTCTCGGCGAACCGGGCGCTGCGCAGGTCGATTTCGGCGCCGCCCCAGAACGCGAAGGTCGTGTGCTGCTGCGGCAGGACCCAGCTGCCCTTGCGCACGGCCCCGGACATCACGCCGATCGACACGGCGGAACCGGGATGCCCGCCGACGCGGTTGTCCGGCAGCCCGAGCGCGCGCGAAGGGACGGGCTGCAGCGAAGCCGACGCGGTGGGCGCGATCGCGGCGCTGCCCGGCAGGTCGGCGGTCACCGGTTTCAGGTCGGCGAACGTTTTCGCGGAGTAGACGCTGGAGAGCCGCTCTTCCAGCTCGTCGATCGTGATCCGGCCTTCGGACAGGGCCTGGTGCAGCACCTGCGCGACCTGCTCCCGATCAGCGTCCGACACGCGCATCTGGTCCGGGCCCGGCATGGCTGGATCTTCACTCACTTGGGAAAGCCTAGTCCTGTCGGGTCTGCGCCGGGTCCATCGAACGGTGGATAAGGGCATCATGGCGTGATGGATGCTGGGTTGACGGGGACTCTCGTGCTTCCGGACGGGGTTCGGTTGCGGGCGCGTGGGCTGGGGAAGCCGAAGCCGGAGGGGGCGGATCCGGAGTTCGGGTTGTATTTGGGGTCCCGGCGGATGCGGGCCAAGTACGACGCTTCGCTGAACTGGGAGCGGCGGTGGGTGTTGTGGCCGGACTTTTTGCTGCCGCGGGATCGGGAGGGGGCTCGGCGGGAGATCCTGGGGTTGCATGCCCGGGCGGTTGCCGGGGAGGCGGTCGAGGTGGCTTGTCTTGGCGGGGTTGGGCGGACCGGGACTGTGCTGGCTTGTTTGGTGACGTTGGGCGGGGTGGGGGCTGAGGAGGCGGTGGAGTGGGTTCGGCGGGAGCACCATCCTCGGGCGGTGGAGACGCCTTGGCAGCGGCGGTGGGTGGGGTGGTTTGCTGAGGCTCGGTAGTCGGGTGGGGCCTCGTCGCCTGGCGGCGACATTGGCCCGTCCTGGTTGCGTGGGGCACCCCGAAGTTTGATTGTGCTGACGGTTCGGGGGTGCTTGTCAAGGCGGGAAAGATGCCTTGACAAGCACCCCCGAACCGCAGGAGAGCTTCGTATCGGGGTGCGGGGGAGGTGTGGGTGCCTCGCTCGTTGGGTGCACCGGCTGCGGGGTGGGTTGGGTGCGTGGCTCGTTGGGTGCACTGCTGCGGGGAAGGGCCAGGTGTCTGGCTCGTCGGTGCGTCGGTGCGGCTGGGGTCCTCGGTGCTGGGTGCACCGGCTGCGGTTTGGGTGGGGTTAGCGCCCCAATGTGGCATTGGGTGCATCTGACGCACCGAACGCCACATTGGGTGCATCCGACGCACCCAATGCCACATTGGGGAAGCATCCCGGTGGCTGGGTTGGCGGGGCGGCCGTGAAGGGCTCCTTGAGGGAATCCAGGTCCGTGAAGGGGCCCCTCACCTCTGGAGCATGGTCGTGAGGGGAACCCTGCGGGAATCAGGGGATGCGAGGGTGGCCCTCACGACGTAATGGGGCCCACGAAGGTGCGGGGGAAAGAGTGGCGGGTCCGAAACGGGCGGCTAAGTTGTGCGCTATGGATGTGCAGGTAGTCGATCACCCGCTGGCCAAGGCTCGTCTCTCGACCATGCGGGACGCTCGGACTGACAGTGCTGCGTTCCGGGCCGCGCTGCATGAGTTGACTGTCATGCTCGTCTATGAAGCCATGCGGGACGCGCCGGTTCGTACTGAGCGCATTCATACTCCGGTCGCGCGCACTGACGCTTATCGGCTTGCCAGTCCGCCGTTGCTGGTTCCCGTGTTGCGGGCGGGGCTTGGCATGGCTGATCAGGCGCACAAGCTGATCCCGGACGCGCAGATGGGGTTCGTCGGGCTCGCTCGCGACGAGGAAACGCTCAAGCCGACCCCGTATCTCGAGTCGCTGCCTGAGTCGCTCTCGGATCGGCCGGTGTTGGTGCTTGATCCGATGCTCGCGACCGGTGGCTCGATGGAGTACACGATTCGTCTGCTGACCGATCGTGGTGCTACTGACGTCACCGCTATCTGTGCGCTTGCCGCGCCGGAAGGGTTGGCGCATCTGGAGCAGACTGGGCTGCCGCTGCGGGTGGTCACGTCGAGCATTGACGAGCGGCTCAACGATTCCGGGTTCATCGTGCCGGGGCTCGGCGATGCGGGGGACCGGCAGTACGGGGCTAGGTAAGCCAGCCGGAAGCGTTGGCGTGCAAGGCTTTCTCGTACGCGTCGGAAACGCTGAAGCCGTCCGGGAGGCGGCCGGACAGTTCCAAGGACACCAGGCCGTGCACGAAACCCCACAGGCTGACGGTGATCAGTTCCGGCGCGACGTCTTGGAACTGGCCGGACGACACCGCGGCGCGGACGACGCCCATTAGCGGGGCGAGGGTGGCTTGGGCGACCTCGTCTGCCTCGGCGTTGGGTTCGAAGCCTGGCACGGAGCGGCTGAACATGATCGCGTACAGGTGCGGGTCGGCTAGGGCGCTTTCGCGGTACGCGATGCCCAGCCGCACGAGGTCGGCTACTGCGTCGCCGGACAGGGGGACCTTCGCCAGGCGGGCGCCGAAGCGGCGGAAGCCTTCCACGTACAGCGCGTTCACCAGGTCCGGTTTGCTGCCGAACAGCGAGTACACCGCGGTGGTCGACGTGCCGGAGTCGGCGGCCAGTTTGCGCAGCGACAGGGCCTTGGGGCCGTCCGCGGAGATCAGTTCGCCTGCCCGGTCCAGGAGCTTCAGCCGGAGGGTTTCGTCATGGGTACGGGGGCGAGGCATGTACCCAGCGTAACGCAACAACGTTATAAAACGCGACCGTGACCGTCGTTTTAAGATTTGACCTGGAGTGCACTCCAGGTCGTACTGTCGAGCGCATGAGCTACTCGATAGCGGAAGCCGCACGACGTAGCGGCCTGTCGATCGACACCCTCAGGTACTACGAACGGATCAAGCTTCTCGAACCGCCCGCACGAGACTCGGCGGGGCGGCGCGCCTACTCCGACGAGGACCTGAACTGGCTCGGCTTCCTCACGAAGCTGCGGCTCACCGGGATGCCGATCAAGAGCATGCGCGAGTACGCCTCGCTGCGCAGGCACGGGGTGGCCAGCGCGGGACGGCGCAAGGCGATCCTCGTGGAGCAGCGGCAGTCGGTCGCCGACCGGATCGCCGAGCTGCAGGGTTGTCTCGACATTCTGGACTACAAGATCGCCAACTACGAGCAGATCGAGCGCAAGGCCTTCGGCGTCGCGCCCGAGATGGAGGGAATTTCCGCGTGATCGGTACGAGGAAGCTCGGCGCACTGGAGGTCGGGGCACAGGGGCTCGGCTGCATGGGGATGAGCTCGGCCTACGGCGTGCGCGACAACGACGGCGAGTCCGTCGCCACCGTGCACCGGGCGCTGGAACTGGGGGTGACCCTGCTCGACACGGCCAACGTGTACGGCGCGGGGGAGAACGAGAAGCTCGTCGGCAAGGCGATCGCGGACCGTCGCGACCAGGTGGTTCTCGCGACGAAGTTCGGCATCGTGCACACCGATCAGGGCATGACCGCACGCGGTGACGCCGCGTACGTGAAGCAGTGCTGCGACGAATCGCTGCAGCGGCTCGGGATCGACCACATCGACCTCTACTACCAGCATCGCGTCGACCCGAACGTCCCGATCGAGGAGACCTGGGGCGCGCTCGCCGAGCTGGTCCAGGCCGGGAAGATCCGGTTCGCCGGGATCTCCGAGGCGGGTGCGGACACGATCCGCCGGGCGCACGCGGTGCATCCGGTCACCGCGCTGCAGAGCGAGTGGTCGCTGTGGACGCGCGGCATCGAGGACGAAATTCTCGGCACCTGCCGGGAGCTGGGGATCGGAATCGTGCCGTTCTCGCCGCTGGGGCGCGGGTTCCTGACCGGTGCCGTCACCTCGGTACAGGAGCTGCCCGAGGGCGACATGCGGCGCGGCCTGCCGCGGTTCGCCGAGGACAACTTCGCGCGCAACATGGCGATTGTCGAGGCGCTGCGCGCGCTGGCCGCGGACAAGGGGGTCACCGCGGGGCAGCTGGCGCTCGCCTGGGTGCAGGCCAAGGGCCCCGACGTCGTGCCGATTCCGGGCACGAAGCGGCGGAAGTACCTGGAAGAGAACGTCGGCGCGGCCGAGCTGGAACTGTCCGAAGAGGACATCGCGGCCATCGAGAAGGCCGTTCCGCTCGAGGCGGTCGCCGGTGCGCGGTACCCGGAGGCGCTCGCGCGCGTCACCGGCAAGTAGCGGCTGAAGCCGGTGCCCCGCGACGGAGGCGGGGCACCGGTGTCCCGAAGACCGGGTACGTTCTGAGGGATTTCTGAGATCTTCCGACCACTCTGATCGCCGTCAGAATCAAGGCGACGCGGGAGGTCGGTTTCATGGCGGACGTGCTGGACTACCTGGTGGTCGGAGCCGGGCCGGCGGGATTGCAGCTCGGGCGGCAGCTGGGCGGGGCCGGGCGCAGCTACCTGGTCCTGGAGCGCGGGTCCGTGCCCGCCGCGTTCTTCACGCGCTTTCCCCGGCACCGCACGCTCATCTCGGTCAACAAGAAGTACACCGGATGGACCGACCCCGAGCTGAACCTCCGGGTCGACTGGAACTCGCTGCTCGACGACGGGCCGGACCCGCTCGTCTTCACCGACTACAGCGCGGAGATGTTCCCGCCCGCGGAAGCGTTCCTGCGCTACACCGCCGATTACGCGGCGAAACACGACGTCAAAATCCGGTACGACACCGAGGTTACGCGAATTTCGCGCGCGGACGACGTCTTCACGGTCACCGCGGCGGACGGGGAAACGTTCAGCGCGCGGCGGCTGATCATGGCGACCGGCGTGACCAAGCCGTACGTCCCGGACGTGCCGGGCATGGAACTGGTCGACCAGTACGCCGATTACGACACCGAGCCGGAGCAGTTCATCAACCAGCGAGTTCTCGTGCTGGGCAAGGGAAATTCCGCCTTCGAGACCGCTGACAGCATCAATGCTTACGCCGCGGTGCTGCACGTCGCGGGGCCGCGACCGGTGAAACTCGCTTGGCGCACGCACTTCGTCGGGCATCTCCGCGCGTACAACGCCGGCGTGCTCGACATGTACCAGCTGAAACTGCAGCACGCGATTCTCGACGGCGACGTCCGCGAGATCACCAAGGACGACGACGGCTACCACGTCAAATTCGCCTTCGCCCGCGCCAACGAACTGGTGAAGGAGATCCGTTACGACCGGGTCATCGCTGCCACCGGATTCCGGTTCGACGCCTCGATGTTCGACGAGGACTGCCGCCCGGAGATGACGATCAACAACCGGTTCCCAGCGCAGAGGTCGTCGTGGGAATCGGTGAACGTGCCGGGACTCTACTTCGCCGGGACGATCACCCAGGTCCGCGATTTCAAGAAAGCCACCAGCGCGTTCATTCACGGGTACCGCTACGGCGTCCGCGCGCTTTCCAAAGTGCTTGACGAGCGTTACCACGACACCGAATGGCCGAACACGGTGGTGGCCAACAAGACCAGCGAACTGGTCGACGCCGTCATCCGCCGGATCAACCGCACTTCCGCGCTGTACCAGCAGTTCGGCTTCCTCGCCGACGTCCTCGTGGTCGACGGCGACCAAGCCAGGTACTACGAGGAAGTCCCGGTCGATCGGTTCAAGGACACCCCGCTGGGCGAGAGTGCCAACGCGTTCGTGATCACTCTCGACTACGGGCCGGACCACGACAAGATCGACCCGTTCGATTTCACCGTCACCCGCGCGAGCCAGGACGTCGCGAACGATTCCGGCGAAGGGCATTACCTGCATCCGATCGTCCGGCATTACCAGGGCGGCGAATTGGTCGCGACCCACCACGTCACCGAGAACCTCGAAAACGAGTGGAACCGCCCGGTGCACGTGGACGCGTTGGCGGCCTTCTTCACCAAGCAGCTCTGACATGCGCACGATCGCGGAGCTGGAAGCCATCGCGCGGGAACGGATGGAACCAGCGCACTACGACTATTACGCCGGTGGCGCGGGGCGAGAAGACACGTTGCGCGCCAACGAAGAAGAATTCCGCCGCCGCGTCCTTGTGCCGCGGGCGCTGCGCGGAGTCGGTAAACGCGACCTGTCGGTGGAAATCGCCGGATCGCCGTTGTCGATGCCGATTTTGGTGTGCCCGACGGCTTTCCACCGGCTCGCGCATTCGGACGGAGAACTCGCGACCGCGCAAGCAACCGCGGAGGCGGGCACCGTCTTCGTGTGCAGTATGGCCTCGACGACGGCGGTCGAGGACGTCGCCAAGGTCGCGGACGTACTGTGGTTCCAGCTGTATGTGCAGTCAGACCGCGAGTTCACCGAAGCGGTCATCAGCCGGGCGGAGAACGCGGGCGCGCGGGCATTGGTGATAACGGTCGATTCCGCGGTGCGCGGACGGCGAGAACGCGAATTTCGCCACTCGTTCCACGATCTCCCTCCGGGGATGGCCGCCGAGAACATGCGCGACAGCACCGGTCGCGTGCGGAGTATCGAGATGCCCGTCGATCTGACGTGGGAAGACCTGGGCTGGCTGCGCGCGGCCACGAAAATGCCGGTGCTGCTCAAAGGCGTGCTGCATCCAGACGACGCCCGACAGGCGGTGGCGGCTGGCATCGACGGGATTTTCGTGTCCAACCACGGCGGCCGGCAGCTCGACGGCGCAATTTCGAGCCTGGCCGCGTTGCCGGAAATCGTGTCAGCTGTGGACGGTCAAGTGCCGGTGCTTCTCGACGGAGGCGTGCGAAGCGGCGCGGACGTGGTCAAGGCGCTCGCTCTCGGCGCGGACGCGGTCGGCGTCGGCAGGCCGGTGCTGTGGGGGCTCGCCGCGGCAGGGCAGGAAGGGGTCGCCGAAGTGCTGGAACGGCTGCGCGAGGAAACGGACACCGCACTCGGCCTCTGCGGGGCGCGCACCCCCGGCGAGCTGACCGCGGACCTGGTCCGATGAAGCGGCTCGTGGTCGCCGGGGCGGCCGGGCTGATCGCGACCTCGCCGAAGTGGCTGCCCGGCCGGGTGGTCGCGTTGCGGAACCGGATTTTCGCGCTGGTCAACGGGGACGAGGGCTACCCGGTGCCGGTCGAGGACTTCCGCCGGGTGTACGCCGATCCGGCCGCCGACGGACGCAGCGAGGGCGCCGCGCTGTCCGACCTGTTCTGGTACTGGCTCGCGCCCGGACCCCAGGTGCACCAGGAACATCTGGAGCCAGGCCCGCGCTACGACGAGGTCGCCAAAACGACCCGGAGCATCCTGGTCAAGTCGAAGGCCGAATCGCAGGCGCTGACCGAACGGGTCGCCGCGCGCGTGCTCGACCGGATCGAAACCGGGCCGGGACGGCTGCTCCGGCTGCGCGACGAGATGATGCCGGTCTGGGCCGAGCTGTACTACGAGCTGGTCTTCGGCGAACCGTGTCCGCCGGAGGCGCGGGACCTCATCGTCGGGCACGCCGACGACGTCGTGTCCGCGCTGAAGTGCGTGCGCCCGCGCAACATGCGCCGTCGCGCCCGGCTCACCGCGTACCTGCGCCGCCGCCTCGACGACGTACCGCATCCGCTGCCGTCCCGGCTCACCCGCGAGGAGCAGGTGTTCTACCTGCAAGGGACGTTCTTCAACACCGCGGTCGTGCAGATGTCCGAGGCGATGGCGCACCTGCTGATGGTGCTCGCCGAACATCCGCAGGTGCAGCGGAGGCTCGCGGAAAACCCGGACGACGACGAGTATTTCGACCGCGTGCTGGACGAATGCCTTCGCACGTACCCGCTGTTCGGCATCGCGCACCGGATCAGCACCGGCGACATCGAACTGGCCGACCGGACCATCGACGCCGGCACCGTGCTGCTGTTCAGCTATCCGGAATTCCACCACGCCGGACTGGACCGGGCCGACGAGTTCGACCCGGAGCGCTGGGCCGGTTGCCCCGCGCACCAGCAGAGAAATTTCTTGCCGTTCGGCGTCGCGCAGAACCGGCCGTGCCCCGCGCGCGGCCTCGCCCCGGCGACGATGCGGGTGGTCACCAGGGAATTCCTGCGCCGATTCACCCTCGCCACGAGCGCCGCGCACACCCGGTCGATTCCCAATCGCGGACCGGTTTTCGTCACGCCGCGCGGATCGCGGAGAAATCCGCGGACCGCGCTGGCCTATCTGGCGGTGCGGGATCGCTGGGAAGACGTGTGGCGCAGCCTCGCGCAGTTGGTGTTCGGCACCTACATGGTGCTCGACGCGCGCCGGCTCCGGTTGTGCACCAAACACTTCCAGGGAGGAACTCGATGAGTGCCGTAGAAGCCGCACCCGCGTTTTTCCTGGCGGCCGTGGTGATTCTGGCTGCCTGCCGCGCGGTGAACGCGCTCGCCGTGCGGCTCGGGCAGCCGCCGGTGGTCGGCGAGATGGTCACCGGCGTGCTGCTGGGCCCGTCGCTGCTCGGGCTCCTGCTGCCGGGCGTGCAGGAATGGCTGTTCCCCGACTCGGTGCGGACGCTGCTGTACCTCGGCGGCCAGATCGGGCTGGTCATCTACATGTTCGGCGCGGGCTACGAATTCCGGCTGAGCGCGCTCAAGGAAGGCCGCCGAACCGTGGCGGCAGTGTCCGCGGCGGGCACGGTCGTGCCGCTCGCCCTCGGCGTCGGGGTGAGCGTGCTCGGCGCGAACTGGGCCGGGATCCTGAAACCGGGGGTGTCGCCGGTGGTTTCGGCGGCGTTCGTCGCGGTGGCGATCGCGATCACCGCGTTCCCGATGATGGCTCGGATCATCACCGAACGCGGCCTGGGCAGCACGAGGTTCGGCTCGCTGGCGCTGGCCTGCGGCGCGCTCGACGACGTCCTCGCCTGGATCCTGCTGGCCGTCGTGCTCGGCATGCACGCCGGTACGGCCGGTCCGATCGCGACGGCCATCGGCGGCGGAGTGCTGTTCGTGCTGCTGGTCTGGCTGGTGGTCCGCCGGATCGTGGTGAAGGTGATGGACAACCCGCGGGTGTCGGTGGACCAGCGGATGCTCGTGACCGCCATGTTCCTCTTCGCCGCCGCGTGGTTCACCGACGTCATCGGCCTGTACGCGGTGTTCGGCGCGTTCGTGCTCGGGCTGGTGTTCCCGCGCGGCGAGGCGGCCGACGCGGTGCTCGCGCGGATCATGCCGGTCGGGCGGGTCGTGTTCCTGCCGCTGTTCTTCACCTACTCCGGCCTGAACACGCGGTTCGCGCTGCTCGCCGACCCGAAGCTGCTGCTGTTCGCGCTGGTCTGCATCGCGGTCGCGGTGGTCGGGAAACTGGGTGCCTCGTGGGGCGCGGCACGGCTGACCGGCGAACCGCAACCGGTCGCGCTGCGGATCGGCGTGCTGGTGAACGCGCGCGGACTGATGCAATTGGTGGCATTGAACGTTGGGCTGTCCGCCGGAATCGTTTCGCCCGCTCTGTTCACCGTCCTGGTGCTCGTCGCGCTCGTCACCACGATCATGACCTCGCCGGTGCTCGGCTGGCTGGACAAACGCGACGCCCGCCGGTACGCGGACGGGGAAATGCCCGAATTTCTCCTGAGCGGGCGAAGCTGAGCGATTGCCTACGAAAGTCGAGGGTCGGATGGCCGGATCACTGCGAGTATGGACCTGTGCACGATGAGGCAGAGACCCCGGCGGCTTCCCGGGTGCTCCTGGTCGAGGACGATCGCGATCTCGCCGGGATGCTCGTCGAATTGCTCGCCGGAGAAGGTTACGAGACCGAAGTGGCCCACGACGGACAGCGCGGCCTGCACCTCGGGCTCACCGGAAGGCACGCGGTGGTGATTCTCGACCGGCGGCTGCCGGTGGTCGACGGCCTTTCGGTGCTGGCCCAGCTGCGTCGCCGGGCGGTGCCCGCGCGGGTGCTGGTGCTGTCCGCGCTGGGCGAGCTGGCCGACCGGGTGCACGGCCTCGACACCGGGGCCGACGACTACCTGGTGAAACCGTTCGAGACCGACGAACTTCTCGCCCGGGTGCGCGCGTTGTGCCGCCGCGACGCGGAGCACGCCGAATCCCTCCCGCTCGGCACGGCGGCGCTCGACCTCCAGCGGCACGAGGTCGTGCTGCCGCGCGGCGAGCGGGTGACGCTGTCCGGACGCGAGTTCGAGCTGTTGCGCACGCTCGCACAGCGGCCCAAGGCAATCCACCCGCGCGCGTCGCTGCGCGCGGGAGTGTTCACCGAGTCCGCTGCGGAGTCCATTGTGGACACCTATGTGTACTACCTGCGGCGGAAGCTGGGCCGCGGCGTGGTGAAGACCGTGCACGGCCTCGGCTACCAGATCGGGGCGGTGTGACCACCGTCGTCGCCCCGGAGGCGCGGGCGCTGCGGCGCGCGCGGCGGATCATCGCGGGCCAGATCGCCGTGGTGATCACGATCGTCGTGCTCGCCGCGGGCGCGATCGCGTACTGGGTGCTGCTGCGCGGGCAGGCCGCGGAGACCGAGCGGCAGCTGGATTTCGCTTTGGGACACGGGCTTTCCGCGACCCCGCCCGGCTGCACCTACCTGGTGACGCCGCAGGGACACGCGCCTGCCGGGCGGCTGCCGTTCGCGCTCCCGCCGATTCCCGCGGTGCCGAACGACGGTGATGTGGTGACCGAGGAACGCGTGCTAGGCGGCGCGACGTACACCATCCGCACGGTCAACCGCGACGGCGAAGTCTGGCAGGCGTTCTTCAACGAGCATTACCTGATCTCGGACCGGGAACAGCTGCTGCTGGGGCTCGGGGTGGCCGAGCTGGCGGTGCTGATCATCTCGGTGATCAGCGGATACCTGCTGGCCGGGCGGGCGATCCGGCCGTTGGGCGAGGCGTTGCGCCGGCAACGGACGTTCGTCGCCGACGCTTCCCACGAGCTGCGGGCGCCGTTGACCCGGTTGCACACCCGCACGCAACTCCTCGCCCGGCGCGGCGGTGCGGGCCCGGCCCAGCTGGAAACCCTGGTCTCAGGCACCCGGGAACTGGGCGCGGTGGTCGACGATTTGCTGCTGTCCGCGCAGGCCTGTTCCGAGCGGCCGCATCTGGAACCGGTGCAGCTGGCGGTGCTGGCGGAACAGGCCGTGGCGGCGGAATCGGTCCGCGCGAACGACCGGCAGGTGGACCTCCGGCTGAGCCGTTCGCCCGGTCTGGAGGACGTGGTGCCGGGCGTGCCGACCGCGTTGCGGCGAGTGCTGTCCGCCTTGCTGGACAACGCGATCGGGCACACGCCGCCGGGCGGGTCCATCGAGGTGATTCTCGCCAACCCGGACGCCCGCCACGTCGAACTGCGCGTGTGCGACACCGGGACGGGCTTCCCGCAGCACGAAGCGGAACGGCTTTTCGAGCGGTTCGCCCACGGCGCGCACGGCGAGGGCCGGCGCTTCGGGCTGGGGCTGGCGTTGGTGCAGGAAGTCGTCGCGGGTCACGGCGGGACCATTGCCGCGTTCGGCAAGCCTGGGGTCGGCGCGACGTTCACGTTGCGCTTTCAACGGGCTTGAGCTTGCGGGACTGGAACTTCTTGTACAGGAAGAAATAGAGCTTGATGTACTGGCCGACCAGTACGGCGTTGATGATCGTGCCCTCGCGGATGAAATGCGGTCCGCCAAGGAAGATCAGCCCGATGCCTGCCGAAATCGCGAGCAGCGTGCAGTCGAAGACAGTCTTGATGTTTCCCCATTTGCGGCCGGTCTTCTTCTGCAGGGTGTTGACGAACAGGTCGATCGGCATCAGCACCAGATTGGCGCGGATCATCAGGAAGAGCCCGAACGCCAGCATCGCGTCGGCCAGGAACAGCAACGCGAGATTAGCCGCGTACGGTGCC
The DNA here is from genome assembly GCF_017312175.1 of Amycolatopsis sp. A1MSW2902. Classification (NCBI taxonomy): domain Bacteria; kingdom Bacillati; phylum Actinomycetota; class Actinomycetes; order Pseudonocardiales; family Pseudonocardiaceae; genus Amycolatopsis; species Amycolatopsis sp. A1MSW2902. The sequence goes on along the minus strand of NZ_QJPO01000001.1, from coordinate 6,392,571 downwards.
AGGGAGATCCACTTCGTCGCCATCAGGTTGAAGTCGAGCAGCGCGGCCAGGATCAGTGCCGGTACCAGCGAGAACAGGTTCTGGAGTTTGAATGCCCTTGGCAGCACCAGGAAAGTCAGGATGAGCATGAGCACTTCGAGCATGAGATTGAACGTGCCCTGGCTGAGCGGCGGGAGCACGAGCGTCATCGTGCGGGTCAGGCTGCTTTGCGGGGAGATGCCGATCCCGGCCCGGATGGCCAGGCCGAGACCGAGCGTCAGCAGGTAGATGCCGGCGATGTAGGTGATCCAGCGCCGCACCACGTTTCCGTTGTCGACTACTCCCGCGTCTTTGTCGTAAGGCACGACCGTGACCTCCTCGTTGAGGGTTACTTCATGAATCCGAAACGGTCGAGCGAGATGAACAGGGTCAGGAGTTTGTTGACGACGGGCTCGCCTTCGTTGCGGTTGCCCAGTTTTTCGAGCGCGGTGTCGATTGAGCGGGTCGCGTCGACGAGCTCGGCGAGGTTCATGTCGGCCATCACGCCGTAGAATTCCAGTGGCAGACAGGCTTTCGTCTCACCGTCCTCGGTGACGATGCAGCCGCCGACCAGTGTGTCCAGCTGCTTGAGGTTGGCGCACATCTCCGCGCTCTCACTGCCGACACTCACGAAGTACGCCGACGGGGCGGGCCAGAACGTCGAAACCGCACCACGGTCGATCGACACGCCCTTGAACAACCCAGTGACGATGTGCCGCTCTCCGTCGGGATAGCGCTGCACGACCGAAATTCGGTTGAGCCGCTCGCCTTCGTGCTCGGGCACGACCGCGCCATCGCGGAACGGCACCCAGATCTCTTGGGCGAACTTGAGATGTCCGCGGCCGTAGACGTCGAAAAGCAGCACCTTCGCCTGGTCGCCTTCGGGGGAGACTTCGATCGGCGTCAGGTCGAGTTGCTCGGGAGTCAGATCGGCGAGACCCGGCTTCGGTTTCTTGGCCAGGCTGGAGTAATCGATGCCGACGCGGTTGAGCAGCTTGCGGTCGCGGGCCACCAACTCGCCGCCCTTGAACACGTACCGCGGATTGATCTTCGCAAGACTGTCCGTGAGGACGATGTCCGCGAAGCGGCCCGGGCTGAGCGAACCGAGGTCCCGGTCCTTGCGGAAAGAACGGGCGGCATAGAGGGTGCCCATTTTGATCGCCTTGATCGGCGGCATGCCCATTTCGATCGCGAGCGAGATCACCCAGTCGATATGGCCCTGCCGCAGGACTCGGTCCACCGAGATGTTGTCGGCGCAGAGCTGGAAGTTCTCCGCGGGCCAGCGCCGTTTCACGATGGCACGGAACATAGTCCGGATGACCTCGGGACTTCCGACGCCGAACTTGATCTGGGTGTTCAGGCCGTAGCGGACGCTTTTTTCGATGTCGTCCTCGTTCCAGACGTCGTGGTTGTTGTCGACGCCGATCGCGGGCATGTAGTTCAGCAGCATGTCCGACAGTGCCGTGACGCCCCAGTGGCAGTTCACGAATCCGGAATTCGCGCGGCCCAGCGCGGATTTGCGGAAGTCGTCGGCGTCCCCGGTCATGTAGGACAAGTGAGCGAGTTCGCCCAGTCCGATCACCGGATCCATCTTCAGCATGGCCTCGGTGACGTCCGTCGAGGTCTTCTTCCCCGGCGCGAACGCGTAAAGCCGGTATGGGAGTTTTTCGTGGTCGGCAAACAAGGTTTGGACCGCTTCCACCGCCTCGTCCCCGGCCGCGCTGGCGAAATCCAGGGTTTCCCCGAAGACCGTGGTCGTTCCACTCGGGACGATCGCCTCGCCGAACGCCGCCGGATGCGCGAGCTGCGATTCGAAGTGCAGATGCGCGTCGATCAACCCGGGGATCGCGTAAAGCCCCTCGCCGTCGAAAACCTCACGCACCCGCACGATCGACTCGTCGGGGTTCAGTGCGATGATCCGCTGCCGGTAAACGAGAAGCGTGCCGGGATAGACACTTTCCGTGTGCACGTCGACGATGTTGAGATTGCGCAGCAGCAGGTCCGCTTCCCGCTCGCCGGCGAGAATGTCGAAGATCGTCCGCACGTGCTCTTCTTGCGCGGCAACGTCTTCCGCCGCGAGCAGGGGATAAGTCGGCGATTCCGGCACGGTGTCCTCACTTCGGTGTCGTTGGTGCACTGATAGAACCCGGCGGACACCGTTGCTGACAAGCATTCATTTTCGTACGACGTGTACTCTTTTTTCGTACGCTTAGGAGGTCCGCCCGTGCTCCACTCCCGGTTGCTGCAGTACATCGACGAAGTGGCACGCCTCGGATCCATCCGCGCGGCCGGTGCCCGGCTGCACGTCGCGCCGTCCGCGATCAACCGGCAGATCCTGCTTCTGGAAGCGGAACTCGGCCAGCCGCTGTTCGACCGCCTGCCGCGCGGAATGCGTCCGACGCCAGCCGGGGAAGCGCTTCTCGCGCATGTCCGGCGCACCCTGCAGCAGTACCGCGAGACTGTCGCGGACATCCGCGACCTGCACGCCCTCGGCAGCGGCGAGGTCGTGATCGCCACGATGGCCGGCCTGGCCAGCAGTGTCGTCGCCACCGCCGCGGCGGCGTTCCGGGTCCGGCACCCGCGAGTCCGGATCTCGATCCGCACGATGACGACGCAGGACATCCTGCGCGCGGTCGAGGCCAGCGAAGCCGACCTCGGGCTCGGCTTCAACGTCCCGCCGTCCGCGCACCTCGAAGTCTGCTGGCAAATGAACACCCGGCTCGGCGTGGTCGTCGCTCCGCACCATCCGCTCGCCGGCGCGGACCCGATCCCGCTCGCGCAGTGCCCGCCCTATCCGCTGATCTTCGCCGACCGGTCGATGGTTATCCACGGCATCGTCGCGGAAGCCTTCGCCAAGGCCGGTCTCGACATCGAACCGGCTTTCCACACGAACTCGATCGAGACGATGAAACGACTCGCCGCGTCCGGTGACGCCATCGCGTTCCTGAGCGAATTCGACATCGCCGAGGAAATCCGCGACGGACGGCTCGTCTTCCGGCCGGTGCGGGACGCGTTCAGCAACAACGTGGTTTCGTTGGTACGGCGGGAAAAGCACGGCCATGGGCTGGCGAGTCTTTTGCTGGCGGAGGACATCGTGGGTGCGCTGACCCACGCGCAGACTCCGCGTCCGTAACCGCATGGTGTTCCGGTGCCGGGCTGCGTGGCTCGGCCGAAGCGCCCCAATGCCACATTGGGTGCGCTCAACGCACCGAATGCCACATTGGGTGCGTCGCATGCACCCAATGCCACATTGGGGCTTTTTCAGCGGCTGTGGTGTGCGGTCCCGTTGTCGCTCCCGCTGACGTTCGTGAGGGCCACCCTGAGGGAATCAGATTCCCTCAGGGTGGCCCTCACGAACGTTCGCTCTGGCCGGATCGCGCAGCCCGAGCCGGGGCGGCTTCACGCACTGCGCTCGCGGGCTGCCCTCGCTCAGCGGGCTCGGCGCGGGTGGCGAGGTCCGTGAAGGGCTCCTTGAGGGAATTAGATTCCCTCAAGGAGCCCTTCACGGACCGTCGGCTCAATCGGTGAGGCTGTCCGTCGGCAACAACGCCCGCAACCGCCGGGTCGTCGCCTCGTACTCCACATACGCGCGCGAATTCTCCGGCCCACCGGCGGCCATCAGTTCGTCATGCGCGATCGCCTGCTCCGCGATCACCGAAGCGAGCAGCACCAGAAACCGCGCAGACCGTACCGAGCGGACCGCCATCTCGGCGGAACCGGGAAGGCCTCGCTCGGCGAAGCCCTCGAACACGGCGGTGTTCTCGCGCTGCTTCTCCGCCAGCAACCGGCAGGTCGCCGATTGCTGGCGGAGTTGGTCGGCATAAGCCAACTGCGGCGAAGCGGCATCCCCGGGCTGGCTCACGCCCGACATGATGCCCGTTCTCCGCCGCGGACACCTACTGGATCGGTTCCTAGAGCACGACGACCGTGAACACCGCCGACACCGCAGCGGTGAACAGGGTCGATTCGGGATGGAAGACCCGCAGCGTCAAGCTCCCGGAGACGTTCAGCCGGATCCCGAGGTCGAAGTCGTGGTCCGGCGAGCACGAGGCGGCGGCGAGGTTCACCCACGCTCCGGCCTGGGTTTGCTGCTGGAGGTACAAGATCCCGTCGTCGTCGGCGCGGCCAGCCGGGCCGGTCGCGAAGTGTCCGTGGATCCGGATCTGCTCTCCCTTGTGCACCTTGGCCTTGACCGGTGCGGCCTTGATGTGCACCGGCTTCTTCTTCGCCAGCTGGTGCGCGGCCGGAACCGCGGCCTGCGCGGGCAGGGCGGTCGAGCACAGACCGGCGAGGGCGAGGGACAAGGCGAGACCGGCCCATCGGGCGCGGCGCCGCATCGAGGTCGTAGTCATGTCCTTCAGCGCAGTCCACCGTCGTCCGCTCCGCCGCTCGATTCCCTCGACCGTCGGGTGACAGCCACCGGCAAGGGGGACCCACAAGTTTCGTGACAGTGTTTTAAAACAGTGTTATGGTCGCTCCGCACCCCAAGGAGGCGACCATGCACGGCCCCGTCCAGTTGTTCACCGTCATCGCGCTCGTATCGCTGCCCACCGTCATGTACGGCGGCTACGCGCTGAGCGGCGTCCTGCGCCGCGGTGACCTCACCGAGAAGCAGCGCGGGTTTTTCCGTGCCGGACACGCGCACGCCGGTGTCCTGCTCGTCCTTACGCTCGCCGCGTTGCAGCTGGTCGAGCACGGCGGGCTCGGCGACACCGCGCGCTGGATCGTCTGCTTCCTGCTGCTGTTCGGCGTGCTCGCGCAGTCCGGCGGGTTCTTCCTCGCGATGCTGCGCACCCGCGTCGGCATGAGCGTCACGACCGGCGGCGCGGTGCTGCTCGGCGCGGCCATGCTGCTCACCGCGTACGGCGTCGCGTTCCCCTGACGAAATCGCTGGCGCCGGGTCGTTAAGCTTGATGACGTGCCTGAATACCTGTCAACTGCGCCTGTCAAGGGGACCCGAGACTTCCTCCCCGCCGAAATGTCCGTCCGCACGCAGGTGTTCGGCCATCTCTACGACGTGCTGGAGCGCTACGGCTACCTCCGCTACGACGGCCCGATCCTGGAGCAGGCGGAGGTCTACGAGCGGAAGTCCGGCCAGGAGATCGCCGACCAGCAGCTGTACACGCTCACCACGCGCGGCGGCGAGCGGCTCGCGCTGCGTCCGGAGATGACGCCGTCGGTGGCCCGGATGATCGCCGGGCACGCGAAATCGCTGTCGTTCCCGGTGCGCTGGTACAGCCACCCGAACTGCCACCGCTACGAGCGCCCGCAGCGCGGCCGCGTCCGCGAGCACTGGCAGATCAACGCCGACATCTTCGGTTCGGAAAGCGCGAACTGCGAGATCGAGATGTTCGAGCTGATCCACGACCTGATGGGCGCGGTCGGCGCGACGCCGGACATGTTCGCGGTGCGGGTCAACGACCGGAACCTGCTGTCCTCGGCGCTCACCGACGTCGTCGGGATCTCGCCGGACCACCTGGCGCAGGTGTTCGCGCTCGTCGACCGGTGGGAGAAGACCTCGGCCGAGGAGCACGCGGCGAGCGCCGCCGAGATCGGGTTGTCGGACAAGCAGTACGAGAAGCTCGCCGAGACCCTCGGCGCGGGACCGGCGCTGCTCGACGAGCTGCCCGCGGAGGTCAAGGCCGAGTCGAACCTGGTCAAGGTGCTGTCCAGCAGCGCGGCGAGCCTGGTCCGGTACGAGCCGCTGATCGTGCGCGGGCTGGCGTACTACACGTCGACCGTGTTCGAGGTCTTCGACACCTCGCCGCAGAACCGCCGGGCGCTGTTCGGCGGCGGCCGGTACAGCAACCTCGCCTCGATGTTCACCAAGGAGCAGATCTCCGGCATCGGGTTCGGCATGGGCGACGTGACGTTGATGGACTTCCTCGACACGCACGGCCTCACGCCGCAGCCGCGCAGCGAGGTCGACGTCGCGGTCATCCCGGTCACCGAGGAGCTGGCGGACCCGGCTCGCGACGTCGCGACCGTGCTGCGCAAGGCGGGCCTGCGCACGTCGACCCCGCTGGAGCTGCGCAAGCTGGGCAAGGAGCTCACCCGCGCGGACAAGGCGGGCGCGGTGGCGGTCGTCATCGTGGGCGAGGAGGACTGGGCGGCCGGCCGGGTGACGGTCCGGAGCCTGGCCACGCGTGAGCAGGAGCAGGTCGCGGTGGCCGACGTCCCGGCCGCGGTGCGGGCGATGGTTTCGCCGGCCTGATTTTTCGCGAGGCGGGTGCCGGTCTCCGGACCGGTGCCCGCCTTCTTTATCCGCCGAGCGGCGGATTCGGTGCGATTTCGTCACTCACCGCAGTCGGCTGCCGGTGAACCAGCAGCCGTTTCCGGCTGTCCACAATGGACAGTCAGGGGCCGGTACGTTGGACCGGTCGGGGTGCCGGTGGTCCGCTGACTGGGACACGAACCGGTGCCGGATCCATGTTTCCCGGGCTTCGCGGTCCTGGTCGGCGCCCTCGGAGTTGAATCGAGCACGCTTGGTTGCCATTGCAGGGTCGTCATGATCGGTTCTTTGTAGTACCCTTGCGTAGTCGAGGTTGATCGCCTTCGTTGCGAACCCTTGACCTGGCCTGTTGCCGGAGGTCGACCCCCAGGGCTTCCGGTGACAGGCCTCTTTACTTTCCCCTGGAAGGCTTTTGGCCCCGCTCAGCGGAGCAGCCGCTGCTCACATGAGCGTCGCGGCAAGGGTTCCGCCGAGTTCGGTCACCGCTTCCAGCGCGGCTTTGTCCGGTTCGCCCGTCACGAGCACGGGCTCGGCCACGCGGGTCCAGCCGAGCCCGGTCGTGATCGCGTCGAGTTGCCGCACGGTCCCGGACGTGTCGTTGTTGCCGTGCACGTACGCCCCGAACGGACGGCCCTTCGTCGCGTCCAGGCACGGGTAGTACACGGTGTCGAAGAAGTGTTTCAACGCTCCGCTCATGCTGCCGAGGTTCGCCGGCGTGCCCAGCAGGTAGCCGTCCGCGGCGAGCACGTCGGCCACCGTCGCGCCGAGCGCGGGGCGGCGGACGACGTCGACGCCCTCGATGTCCGGATGCTTCGCGCCGGCGAGCGCGGCCTCGAACATCGCCTGCATCGACGGCGACGGCGTGTGGTGCACGATCAGCAACGTTGGCATGGTTCTCCCGTCAGCGCAGCAGCGCGGTGATCTCCTCGCGGACCGCGTCGAGCACTTCCGTCGCGCTGCGCCGCGCGTCGGCGAGCTCCCCGGTCACCGGAGCCACCACTTGCAGGTACGCCTTCAGTTTCGGTTCCGTGCCGGACGGCCGCACTACGACCCGCACGCCGTCGCCGCTCAGCCGGAGCACGTCGGCGTCCGGCAGGAGGTCTTCGAGCGTCACCGGTGCCCCGCCGAGCGTGGCGGGCGGGTCCGAGCGCAACGCGGCCATGAGGCGTCCGCGCACGGAAAGATCGGTGACCCGCAACGACACTTGATCGGTGAGATGCACGCCGTGCCGGGTCGCGATGTCGTCGAGAACGTCCAGCAGCGTGCGGCCCTCGGCCTTGAGCGTCGCCGCCAGGTCCGCGCCCGCGACCGCGGCGGCGATGCCGTCCTTGTCGCGAACAAAGCTCGGGTTCACGCACAGGCCGAGTGCTTCCTCGTACGCGAACACCAAGCCCTCGCCCGCGCGGACCAGCCACTTGAACCCGGTAAGCGTTTCCGCGTAGCGCGCGCCCTTTTCCTTGGCCACCTCGCCGAGCAGCGAAGAGGACACGATCGTGGTGGCCACCAACGGATCCGGGTTGTCCGTTGTGGACAGAAGGTGTGCCCCGAGCAGGACGCCGGTCTCGTCGCCGCGCAGCATCCGCCAGCCGTCGGGGCCGCGGACGCCGAGCGCGCACCGGTCGGCGTCCGGGTCGAGCGCCACCGCGAGGTCAGCGTCCACTTCGGACGCCAGCGCCAGCAGGAGGTCGGTCGCGCCAGGTTCCTCGGGGTTCGGGAACGAGACGGTGGGGAAGTCCGCGTCCGGTTCGGACTGTTCGGAAACCAGGTGCACGTCAGTGAATCCGGCCCGGGACAGCGCGGCCTTGAGGGTCTCCGCGCCGACGCCGTGCAGCGCCGTCGCGGCGATCCGCAGTTCGCGCGTCGTGCCCCGCGGCAGCGCGCCGACCGCGGCGAGGTACGCCTCGCGCGGGTCGACGACCTCGGCGCCGGGCGTGCGCGGAATGCTCCGGGTGGCCGGGGCGGACTGGATCGCGCGCTCGATCTCGCCGTCGGACGGCGGCACGATCTGCCCGCCGGTGGCGTCGTAAAGCTTGTACCCGTTGTCCGCGGGCGGGTTGTGCGACGCGGTGATCTGGATCCCGGCGACCGCTCCGTAATGCAGCACCGAGAACGCCAGCAACGGCGTCGGCAACGGCTGCGGCAGCACCTTCACCGCGAACCCGGCGGCGGTCAGCACTTCGGCGGCGGCGGTGGCGAACGCCTCCGACCCGTGCCGCGCGTCGCGGCCGATCACGACGACGCCGCCCGCGTGCCCCTGCGCGGCGAGCCAGGCCGCGACGCCCGCGGTGGTCCGTGTGACGACCGCGACGTTCATCCCGTTCGGTCCCGCGCGCACCGGCCCGCGCAGACCCGCGGTCCCGAACTCCAGCGGTCCGGCCATCCGGTCGGCGATCTCCTCGATCGCGCCGGGCTCCTTGCCCATCGCGCGGGCGAGGGCGGCGGTCAGTTCCTCGCGCGAGGCCGGATCCGGGTCGTCGGTGATCCAGCGGTAGACGGAATCGCGGAGGCGGGAATCGAGGCTGTCGGACACCCGGGCCAGCTTACGCGGATCCGGATATTGGGTGGTGGCTGACGATACGCTCGGGGAGTGCGCATTCTTTTCACGTCCCTCGCGTCTTACGGGCACCTTTATCCGTTGCTGCCGCTAGCCTCCGCCGCGCGCGACGCCGGCCATGAGGTGCTTTACGCGACCGCATCCGACTTCCACCCCACGCTGGAGAAGGCCGGGCTCGAAGCCGTCGCCGCCGGGTTGACGCTGCAGGAGGCGTTCAACCTCCTCTTCGCAGGCGACACCCGCAGCCGCTACGAGGTCCCGGAAGCCGAGCTGAACGAGGCGATCGGCAAGGCGTTCGGCAGGCTGCTGCCCACCCGGTTCATGACCGACCTCGCCGCGGTGCTCGCCGAGCGGAAACCGGACCTGGTCGTGTACGAAATGGGCAATCCGGGCGGCGCGTTCGCCGCGCATCAGGCGGGAATCCCGGCGATCGGGCACGGTTTCGGCCGGGTGTCCGGCGGCGGCCCGATGGAGCACATCACCGAGCAGATCGACGCGTTCGCCGCCGAGCTCGGCCTCACCGGAAGCAGCAAGCTTTTCTGGGGCCAGCCGTTCGTGGACATCTGCCCGCCGTCGGTGCAGGCGCCGGCGTTCCTCGCCGGGGCCCAGCGGGTGCCGCTGCGTCCGGTCGGCTGGAGCGAACCGGGCGATCTGCCGTCCGGCGTCGAAGGCCGGGACCGCGGCCGCCCGCTGCTGTACCTGACGCTCGGCACCACCGGAGCCAGCCAGGCGCATCTGCTGACCTCGGCCTTGCACGGACTGGCCGCGCTCGACGCGGACGTGCTGGTGGCCACCGGCCCGGCCGTCGACGTCGAGGCACTCGGCGAGGTTCCGTCGAACGTGCGGCTGGAGGCATGGGTGCCGCAGTCGCAACTGCTGCCGCACGTCGATCTGGTGGTGCACCACGGCGGCAGCGGAACCACGCTGGGCGGGTTCGCCGCGGGGGTGCCGCAGTTGCTGCTGCCGCAGGGCGCGGACCAGTTCACCAACGCGGACGCCGTGGTCGCCGCGGGCGTGGGCGCGAAACTGGTCGGCGACGAACTGACGACAGACGCGGTCCGCGAGACGGCCGGCCGGTTGCTGGCCGACAGCACAGTGGCGGACGCCGTGCGCGGGCTGGCGGAGGAGGTCGCGGGGATGCCTTCGCCGGAGGAAGTGGCGGCGCAGTTGCCGCGGTACGCCTGAGTCGTGCGTGTTGGCGCCGGTTCTAACCGGCGCCAACACGCACGAGGTTCACGCGCGGGTGACGAGCTCCTTCAGCAGCGAACCCATCCGCGTCGCCGACTGCCGTCCGGCCTCGAGGACTTCCTCGTGGTTGAGCGGTTCGCCGGTCATGCCCGCGGCCAGGTTCGTGACCAGCGACAGCCCGAACACCTCGAGCCCGGCCGCGCGGGCGGCGATCGCCTCCAGCACGGTCGACATGCCGACCAGGTCCGCGCCCATGTTGCGCAGCATCCGGATTTCGGCGGGCGTCTCGAAGTGCGGCCCGGGCAGGCCCGCGTACACGCCCTCCTCGAGCGAATCGTCGATCTCCCGCGCCAGGTCGCGCAGGCGCTTGGCGTAGAGGTCGGTCAGGTCGACGAAGTTCGCGCCGACGATCGGCGAGCGCGCGGTCAGGTTGAGGTGGTCGGCGATCAGCACCGGCTGCCCGACGTTCATGCCCGCGCGCAGCCCGCCCGCCGCGTTGGTGAGCAGCACCGTCCGTGCGCCCGCCGCCGCGGCCGTGCGCACGTTCTGCACGACCGGGTCGATGCCCTTGCCCTCGTAGAAATGCGTACGGCCGAGCAGGACCAGCGCGCGCTTGTCGCCGATCCGCAGTGACCGCACCGTGCCGCCGTGGCCGACCGCGCCGGGCGGGGTGAAGCCCGGCAGCTCGCCGAACGGGATCTCCGCGTCGGCGGTTCCGATCACGTCCGCGGCCGGACGCCAGCCCGAACCCAGCACCACGGCGATGTCGTGTTTCTCGACGCCGGTGCGCTCGGCGATGACGGCCGCGGCCGCCTCCTCCAGGTTGCTCATGCCGCCGAGCGTATCCGGGCGCCGCGCACGGCGAGGAACGCGACCAGGCCGAACGGCGACAGGAAGATCGTCAGCAGGAGCACCGGGCTGACGATCCACCACGGGATCCGGTGCGTGCGCGCCTCGAAGAACATCCAGCGAGCGATGAACAGGTCGAACGCGATGAGGTGCGCCCAGACCAGCGCGGCCCCGTACGGGGTGCTCAGGAACCCTTGCAGGACAACGAGATCCGGTCGTTGCATCGCGTGCCACAGTTCGCCGAAGTGCGGGATCGCCAGCACGAAGTACCAGACGAGCGGCAGCAGCGGCACCCACGGCGACGCCAGGATCCGGCGCGTGCCGCGCCAGCCGGGCAGGAAGATCATCAGCGCCCAGAACGGAACCGCGACCGGGAACGTCCAGGCGAAGACGGTCAGGTCGCTCACCGGACCGCCTTCCGGGCCGGCACTAGCACCGACGCCGCGGCAGCCGCCGCGATCACGCCGACGAGCAGCCCGGCGGCGGCCAGCGTCGTGCCGCTCGGGTGGATGAGCGGTTCGCCGCGTTCGGCCTGCCACAGGATCAAGCCGACGAGCCCCGCGTAGCCGACCGAACCCGTCCAGACCAGCCGCACGCGTACCGCGCTTTCGCGCAGCCGGGGCAGCCGCGTCGCGAGCACCGCGAGCCCGAACGCCAAGAGCGGCAACGCTTGCAGCGCGTGCAGGCCGATGAAGTGCGCGATGCGCAGGTCGCCGCCGGTGGTGCTCCAGCCGAGCAGCGGAAGACCGGGGCCGCCGTCCGCGACGCCGACGCTGTGCGCGCCGATGAGGTCGGAATGCCCGGTGGCTTTGATCTCGGCGCGTTCGATCGGGGTCGGCCGGGTCATGGTCGCGCCGAGGCCCGCGCCGATCAGCGCGAGGACCGCGCTGGTGCGCACCGCCCAGTACACCGCGCGGTCTTCGATCCGGGTGAACATGAGCAGCACGGTGACGACGAGCGTGGCCAGCCAGAGCCCCGCGACCATGACCCCCATGGCCTGGAACAGCGCGGCGTCGAACGGGGACGTGTTCGCGAAGTGGCTCGGCCGGGCGCGGGCCGCTTGGAAGGCCATCGCCACGTACTCGGCGGCGAACAGCACGACGGAGACGGTCGTGGCGACGTTCGCAACCTTGCGCAACCGGCCGTTCAGCAGCGAGACGAGCCAGCTCCAGGTGAAGTAGTAGAGCCCGCCGGACACGGCGAACTTGAACGGCTTCGCCCACACCGGCGCGCCGAGCAGGGTCCGGTGGTCGATCAGCATCGCCACGACGGTCAGCACCGTCGCGACGCCCATCGCCGCGGCGAACCACAGCGAAGGCCGGTGCCACGTGCGCATCCGGGCGGTGGGCAACGTCGCCGCGGGCGGGTCGACGGTGGTGGTCATGAGGTCCTCCCAGTATGGATAGTGATGCTCTCCACTATGGGAAGTTAAGCTATCCATGCTGAGAAGTCCTCAGGGTTTTTCCCGGAAGTTAGGGTCGTGCGGGTGCGGATGGCAGAGCTGAGCGCCGAGTCCGGGATTCCGGTGGCGACGATCAAGTACTACCTGCGGGAGGGGCTGCTCCCGGCCGGGGAACGGACCAGTCCGAACCAGGCTCGCTACGGCGAGGAGCATGTGCGGCGGCTGAAGCTGATCCGGGCGCTGGTCGAGGTCGGCGGGTTGTCCGTGGCGACCGTGCGGGAGGTCGTGGCGGCGGTTGATTCGGACCGGGCCGCGTACAACGTGCTCGGGGTGATGCAGCGGGCGTTGACTGGATCCGCGGTGGAGGTTTCGGACGAGGATCGCGAGTGGGCGATGGAGTTGTTGTCTTCGCTCGCTCGGAAGCACGGGTGGAAGTTCGGTGCCGATAATCCGGTGGCGGATGTGCTGCTGGGGACCGTGTGCACGATTCGTGCGCTGGGGCATCAGCCGTTGCTGGATCAGATCGGGCGTTATGCGGAAATTGCCGATCGGATCGCGGAGGCGGATTTGGACACTCTTGAGGCGGGGGTGTCCATGGATCGGATGGTTGAGGCGGCGGTGGTGGGGACTGTTTTGGGGGATCGGTTGTTTGAGGGGTTTCGGAGGTTGGCTCAGGCTGCGGAGACTGGGCGGAGGTATTCGGAGGGGTGAATTCCTAGGCGCCTCGTCGCCTGGCGGCGACATTGCGCTCGGAGTGGGGCCCGCCACCCCGAAGTTTTATTGTGCTGACGGTTCGGGGGTGCTTGTCAAGGCGGGAAAGATGCCTTGACAAGCACCCCCGAACCGCAGGGAGGCTTCGGATCGGGGTTGGGGGCGGTGTGGGTGCCTCGATCTTCTGCGCAGCGACTGCGGTTTACGAAGCTGCTGGGAAAGACAGCGTTGGGGCTATTTGATCAAAGGTGGCGGAGCCGGTGTCTTCCTGTTCTGCTGGCACTGTCAGGGAAAGCAGCCACAGGGTGTTTTCTGATTGTTTTATCAGGGCGTAGGTGGCTCGGGTGATGACCGCGTCTGGGTTGGCGGAGCGGGTTTGTGCTCGTTCTACTGCGCGGAACATGACCTCAGTGCCGTTGGGCGTTTGCACTGGCTCGCGGGTGAAGTTGAAGGAATCCGGCGAACCCGAGGAGCGCAGTGCGGTCATTGCGTCGCCGATGGAATACTTCTCGTAGAAGTTCGGGATTCGTTCCAGGCGCAGGGATTGGCGGCCGTCCGGGGAAACGTACTGGACTACCGTTGAGGTGCCGAAAGTGGATTTCCGGGACGCGATGAAGCGTTTCCATCCTTCGGGCACGGACAGGGTGTATTCGCTGTCGCGCGTGACGTTTGCCGTCGAGCTTGCGTTGGCGTGCTGGGGGATCAGCTTCAGCGGCTCCGACGAACCGCCGACTGTGCCCGCGGTCGCCAGCGTTCCGGTTTCCACGCCTTGTGGCGGCAGCAGGTTCTGACCGCTCACCACGCGGGCCAATGCGAAACCGCCGCCGCAGGCCAGGGCGAACAGGACCATGGAGGCGACTGCCAGCATCGCCGTCGCCTTGCCGCTGCGGCGTGGGGGTGGCGGCGGCAGCGGGGCGGGCAGCGGCGGCGGTGGGGGCAGCGGGGGAGCGGGGGCGAAGGCCGGCGCGGAACCGGTGTTTCCCGAGCGCATGAACGGCAGCGGGCCGGGGTCCGCGGCGAGTGCGGCGGGCTGCTCCGGCGAGTCCGGTTTCGGGGCGACCGTCTTGATGACCTGGGTGTCGGTGGCGTCCAGGTGCGCGGCGGTTTTCTTGCCGTCCGGCGTGCGGAACAGTTCGGGGCCGAACAGGTCCACCGTGGCCTTGGTCTGCTTCGGGTACAGCCGGTGGCGCACCTCGCGCAGGGAGATCCGCTTTTCCGGCTCCTTCTTCATCAACGCGGCGATGACGTCGGCCAGCGGGCCCGGCTTCGGGCGCGGGACCTTGCCGTTCACGACCTTGCCGACGGTTTCCAGCGGGTCGCCGTCCGCGTCGTACGGGGGTGCGCCTTCGACGGCGGCGAACAGCGTCGCGCCGAGACCCCACAGGTCCGCGTTGGGGGTGACCGCGCCGCCGGACGCGACCTCCGGCGAGATGTAGGCGGGCGAACCGAGCATGATGCCGGTCCTGGTCATGGTGGCTTCGGAGACGTTGCGGGCGATGCCGAAGTCGGTGAGCTTGATCCGGCCGTCGCTGGCCACCAGGACGTTGCCCGGCTTCACGTCGCGGTGCGTGATGCCTGCTTCGTGAGCCGCTTCGAGGGCGGCGGCTACCGCGATGCCGACCGCGGCGGCCTGTTCGACAGTCAGCGGGCCGTGGTCGCGCAGCAGGTGCGCGAGGCTGCGCGATGGCAGCAGTTCCATCACGACGAACGGGGCGTCGTTCTCGCGCGCGACGTCGTGCAGCGTGATGACGTTCGGATGCGACAGCACCGCGATCGCCCGGGCTTCGCGGAGCGTGCGCTCGCGCAGTTCGTCCGCCTGTTCGGCCGGGATGCCCGGCGGCACCTTCATCTCCTTGACCGCGACCGGGCGGTGCAGGAACTCGTCGTAAGCCGACCAGACCGTGCCCATCGATCCCGACCCCAGAACCGACCGCAGCCGGTAGCGCCCGGCGACTACCCGCGGCTGGTCGCCGCCGGTCGACGGCTCGGCGTTCGCGGAGCCGGTGCTGTCGGTGTTGCCGGGCTGGTCCTGGTCGCTGTTCTCCGAGGGCACCCCATGATTGTGGCCCACCCCGCCGACACTCTTCGACCCAGCACCGCTACCCCTGAGTTCACCCGTACGGGGGGCGAGCAGAGTCACAGGTGCGGGTGGTGGCCTGCCTCTACCATCACTGGGTATGACGAACGTGGCTGGTCCGGAGTCGGCGCCGACTTCCGAGCCCGGGCTCGCGCTCGCGGCGGAGTTCCCGACCGCGGACCGCGCCCAGTGGCAGGAGCTGGTGGCGGGAGTGCTGCGCAAGAGCGGCAGGCTCCCGGAGGATTTCACGGGTGCGCCGGAGAGCAAGCTCGTCTCCCGCACCTACGACGGCATCGAGATCCAGCCGCTATACACGGCCGACGACGCGGGCGGCGACCTCGGCTTCCCGGGGCTGCCGCCGTTCGTGCGCGGGGCCCGGCCGGAGGGCGTGGTCGACACCGGCTGGGACATCCGGGTCCGTCACCAGCGCGAAGACGCTCGGGCGGCGAACGCGGCGATCCTCGCCGACCTCGAAGGCGGCGCGTCCTCGGTGTGGCTGCGGCTCGGCGAGGGTTCGCTCCCGATCTCCGCGCTCGCGGACGCGCTGAACGAGGTCTACGTCGGTCTCGCGCCGGTCGTCCTCGACGCCGGTGCGGAGTACGAAACCGCTGCTCAGGCGCTGCTCGACCTCTTCGCCGAGCGCGAGGTCCCGGCCAGCGAAGCCGTCGGCACGCTGGGTGCGGACCCGCTCGGTACCTCGGCGCGCACCGGGCACTCTCTCCCGCTCGGCCCGGCCGCCGAATTGGCCGCGAAGGTTGCCCCTAAGTACCCCAAGGTCCGCACGATCGTCGCCGACGGGCTGCCGTTTCACGAGGCAGGCGGCTCGGACGCGCAGGAACTCGGCGCGACGATCGCGGCCGGCGTCGCTTATCTGCGGGCGCTCACCGAGGCGGGCCTGGACGTCGCCGCGGCGGCCGCGCAGATCGAGTTCCGGCTCGCCGCGACCGCGGACCAGTTCCTCACCATCGCCAAGTTCCGCGCCGCGCGCCGGCTGTGGGACCGGGTCCTCGAAGTCTCCGGTGCGGCCGCGGAAGCGCGCGGGATGCACCAGCACGCGGTCACGTCGCCGTCGATGTTCACCCAGCGCGACCCGTGGGTGAACATGCTGCGCACGACCGTCGCCTGTTTCGCGGCCGGGGTCGGCGGCGCGGACGCGGTCACCGTGCTGCCGTTCGACGCGGCGATCGGCCTGCCGGACGCGTTTTCCTCGCGGATCGCCCGCAACACCAACGCGATCCTCATCGAAGAGTCGAAGCTGGGCAGCGTGATCGACCCGGCGGGCGGCTCCTGGTACGTCGAGAAGCTCACCGACGAACTCGCCGAAGCCGCGTGGCGCGAGTTCGCCGCGATCGAGGCGGCGGGCGGCATCGAAGCCGAACTGGCTTCCGGTGCGCTGGCCGGACGGCTCGCCGAGACCTGGGCGAAGCGCGCGAGCCGCCTCGCCACCCGGCGCGACCCGCTCACCGGTGTCAGCGAGTTCCCGAACCTGGACGAAAAGCCGGTCTCCCGCGAGCCGCTCCCGTCCACTGTGGACGGCGGACTCCCGCGACACCGGTACGCCGAGGAGTACGAGAAACTGCGCGACGCGTCCGACGCGTACCTCGCCAAGCACGGCGAACGGCCCAAGGTTTTCCTGGCCACGCTAGGTCCGGTCGCTGCACACACCGCCCGCGCGTCCTTCGCGACGAACCTGCTCCAGGCGGGTGGCGTCGAGGTGGTGAACCCCGGCGCGACCGACGATCTGCCTGGCGCGTTCCGCGAGAGCGGCGCGAAGATCGCCTGCGTCTGCGGCACTGACGCGGCATACGAGGAACAGGCCGCTTCCGTCGCGGCGTCGCTCGGCGCGGACAGCGTGCTGCTGGCGGGCAAGGGAACCTACGACGGAATCAGCGGCAATCTGTACGCCGGGTGCGACGCGCTCGAAATCCTGACCAGCCTCCACGCACAGCTGGGAGTCTCCGCATGAGCATCCCGAATTTCGCCGACATCCCGCTCGGCACGCCGGAACCGGGCGACCGGGCCGCGTGGGCGCAGGCCGTGCAGGACGCCACCGGCAAGGGCCCGGACGCGCTGGCCTGGGAAACGCCCGAGGGCATCGGCGTGAAGCCGGTCTACACCGCCGCCGATCTGTCCGATGTGGACTTCCTCGGCACATACCCCGGCATCGCGCCGTACCTGCGCGGGCCGTACCCGACGATGTACGTCAACCAGCCGTGGACGATCCGCCAGTACGCCGGGTTCTCCACCGCGCAGGAGTCGAACGCCTTCTACCGCCGCAACCTCGCGGCCGGGCAGAAGGGCCTGTCGGTCGCGTTCGACCTCGCGACCCACCGCGGCTACGACTCCGACCACCCGCGCGTGTCCGGCGACGTCGGCATGGCCGGCGTGGCGATCGACTCGATCTACGACATGCGCCAGCTGTTCGACGGCATCCCGCTGGACAAGATGTCCGTCTCGATGACGATGAACGGCGCGGTGCTGCCGGTGCTCGCGCTCTACGTGGTCGCGGCCGAGGAGCAGGGGGTGAAGCCGGAGCAGCTCGCGGGGACCATCCAGAACGACATCCTCAAGGAGTTCATGGTCCGCAACACCTACATCTACCCGCCGCAGCCCTCGATGCGGATCATCTCCGACATCTTCGGCTACACCTCGCAGCACATGCCGAAGTACAACTCGATCTCCATCTCCGGCTACCACATGCAGGAGGCCGGAGCGACCGCCGACCTGGAGCTGGCGTACACGCTCGCGGACGGCGTCGAGTACATCCGCGCGGGCGTCGAAGCCGGGCTCGACGTCGACAAGTTCGCGCCGCGGCTGTCGTTCTTCTGGGCCATCGGCATGAACTTCTTCATGGAGGTCGCGAAGCTGCGCGCCGCGCGCCTGCTGTGGGCGAAGCTGGTGAAGCAGTTCGACCCGAAGTCGCAGAAGTCGCTGTCGCTGCGTACGCACTCTCAGACGTCAGGCTGGTCTCTCACCGCGCAGGACGTCTTCAACAACGTCACGCGTACGTGCGTCGAGGCGATGGCTGCCACCCAGGGGCACACGCAGTCGTTGCACACCAACGCTCTCGACGAAGCGCTCGCGCTGCCCACCGACTTCTCCGCGCGGATCGCGCGCAACACTCAGCTGTTGCTGCAGCAGGAATCCGGCACCACGCGCGTCATCGACCCGTGGGGCGGCAGCGCGTTCGTCGAGAAGCTCACCTACGACCTCGCGCGCAAGGCGTGGGGCCACATCACCGAAGTCGAAGGCGCGGGCGGCATGGCGCGCGCGATTGACGAAGGCATCCCGAAGCTGCGCATCGAAGAGGCAGCTGCGCGTACGCAGGCGCGCATCGACTCTGGACGACAGCCGGTCATCGGCGTGAACAAGTACCAGGTCACCGATGACGAGCAGATCGACGTGCTGAAGGTCGACAACGCGGGCGTACGCGCGCAGCAGCTCGAGAAGCTGCGTCGGCTGCGCGAAGAGCGCGACCCGCAGGCCACCGAGGACGCGCTGCGCCGCCTCACCGAAGGCGCGCAGAACAACGGCAACCTGCTCGAGCTGGCCATCAACGCCGCGCGCGCGAAGGCCACCGTCGGCGAGATCTCCGACGCCCTGGAGAAGAACTGGGGCCGCCACTCCGGCCAGATCCGCACGATCTCCGGCGTGTACCGGGAAGAGGTGGGGAAGTCGGACAACGTCGAGAAGGCCCGCGAGCTGGTCGACAAATTCGCTGAAGAGGAGGGCCGCCGTCCGCGGATCCTCGTCGCGAAAATGGGCCAGGACGGCCACGACCGCGGCCAGAAGGTCATCGCCACCGGCTTCGCCGACCTCGGCTTCGACGTCGACGTCGGCCCGCTGTTCTCCACCCCGGCCGAGGTCGCCCGCCAGGCCTCGGAAGCGGACGTGCACGTGATCGGCGTGTCCTCGCTGGCCGCCGGGCACCTGTCGCTGGTGCCCGCGCTGCGCCACGAGCTGGCCGAGCTGGGCCGCGAGGACATCATGGTCGTGGTCGGCGGCGTGATCCCGCCGCAGGACTACCCCGAGCTGCGCGAAGCGGGAGCGGCGGCGATCTTCGGCCCGGGCACGGTGCTCGCGGACGCCGCGATCGACCTGCTCCAGCAGCTGGCCGCGCAGGAGTCCTGAACCTTGCCGCGGCGGATCGACGTCGGCGAATACGCGAAGGGCGTGCTCGCGGGCGACCGGGGGACCCTGTCCAAGGCCATCACGCTGGTCGAATCGCATCGCGAGGACCACCGGCGGCAAGCCCAGGAACTGCTGGTCGAGCTGCTCCCGCACGCGGGCGGCGCGAAACGCGTCGGCATCACCGGCGTGCCCGGAGTCGGCAAGTCGACATTTATCGACCAGCTCGGCACCGACCTCACGACGGCCGGGCACCGGGTCGCGGTGCTCGCCGTCGACCCGTCCTCGACCCGCACCGGCGGCTCGATCCTCGGCGACAAGACCCGGATGGCGCGCCTCTCGGTCGACCCGAAGGCGTTCATCCGGCCGTCGCCGACGTCCGGCACGCTCGGCGGCGTCGCCCGCGCCACCCGCGAGACGATCGTGCTGATGGAGGCGGCCGGCTTCGACGTCGTGCTGGTGGAGACGGTCGGGGTCGGGCAGTCCGAGGTGACCGTGGCGAACATGGTCGACTGCTTTCTCTTCCTGACCCTCGCGCGCACCGGCGACCAGTTGCAGGGGATCAAAAAGGGCGTGCTGGAACTCGCCGACGTGATCGCCGTGAACAAGGCCGACGGCCCGCACGAACGCGACGCCAAGCGCGCCGCCCGCGAACTGCAGGGCGCGCTGCGGATGATCTACGGCAAGGACGCGCTCTGGACGCCGCCGGTGCTCACGTGCAGCGGTCTCGAGGGCAGCGGTCTCGACGAGGTGTGGGCGGCGATCGGGAAGCACCGCGAGGTGCTCACCGAATCGGGTGATCTTGGCGAGCGGCGCAAACGCCAGCAGGTCGACTGGACGTGGTCGATGGTCCGCGAGCAGCTGCTCGACCGGCTCACCGCGCATCCGGCGGTCCGCGCGCAGGTAGCCGACGTGGAACGGGCGGTGCGCGACGGAGAACTCACCGCCACGCTGGCCGCGCAGCGGATCTTGGCCGCGTTCGCCGAGCCCTCTTCTTGAACGTCGTCCAAGAAGAGAAAACGCTGTCCGCGCAAGTGTCTTTTGCCCGTCTTCGGGGCTTGTTGCGCTCGACGGTCGTCAGCACGAGGCGAGCGGACGCGCCTCCACCGCGTGGCGGCTGACGCGCCCGCTCCTCGACAGGCACAATGCACGGTGACGGCGTAGAAGGGAAGTCATGGCGAAGGTGCGGGGACTGCTGCTGGCCGGTCTGCTCGGCGTGCTGCTCACCGGAGTGCTGCCCGCGGCGGCGTCCGCGGCGACCCCGGCTCCGGCGTCGGTCACCGTGGCGGCTGAGACGGCGATCACGCAGGTGAACGGGTTCCGCCAGGCCCCGCCGGGACCGGTGCTGGACCCCTCCCAGACCGACAAGGCCAACGCCGACAAGACGAAGAAGAACCTCATCGCGGGCGGGGCCGCGGTGGTGCTGCTCGCCATCGTGTTCTTCGGCCGCCGCCACCGCATCAAGCGCCGCAAGGCCCAAGGCGGCTGAGCTTTCCGGCGTTCACCCACGCCGAACTTCGTCAGCCGTTCGCCGCAGATCCGCTACCGGCCGTCTTGGTCGAACGGC
Source organism: Amycolatopsis sp. A1MSW2902 (assembly GCF_017312175.1). Lineage (NCBI taxonomy): Bacteria > Bacillati > Actinomycetota > Actinomycetes > Pseudonocardiales > Pseudonocardiaceae > Amycolatopsis > Amycolatopsis sp. A1MSW2902. The sequence goes on along the minus strand of NZ_QJPO01000001.1, from coordinate 6,371,845 downwards.
AGCGCACCGCCGCTTGCCACCTGCATGGTGCACGATCGACTCCAATGCGTAAGACAGATCGATCGGCACGTTGCGTGTTCCCCTGCGCTCGTGTTGCGGGAGGAGGTGCGGCGTGACGGTGCTGGATTCACGGCCGGACGTTCCAGGTGACCACAACCCGATCGCGGCGCCCGGCGCGCTGCTGACCGAAGCCGGCGTCAGCATGGCTCCGGTGGAAGACCTTGGCGCGGGCCGCGGCCCGTTCTGGCTGGACGACTGGCTGCGCGCGAACGCGACGGACGTGCTCGCGTGGCGGCGGCACATCCATGCCCACCCCGAGCTGTCGCGCAACGAGTTCGCGACGACCGAGCTGATCGTCTCGCTGCTGCGGCGCGTCGGCCTCAAGCCGTGGGTGCTGCCCGGCGGCACCGGCGTGGTGTGCGACATCGGCAAGGGCGAGCGCTGCGTGGCGCTCCGCGCGGACATCGACGCGCTGCCGCTGACCGAGGACACCGGCCTGCCGTACTCCTCCACCACCGACGGCGCGGCGCACATGTGCGGCCACGACGCGCACACCGCGATCCTGCTCGGCGCCGGTCGCGCCCTCGCCGGCGCGCCCGAGCTGCCCGGCCGTGTGCGGCTGATCTTCCAGCCCGCGGAGGAGGTCATGCCCGGCGGCGCGCTGGACATGATCGCCGCGGGTGCGCTGGAGGGCGTCGAGCGGATCTACGGCCTGCACTGCGACCCGCGGCTCGAAGCGGGCAAGGTCGGCACCCGGGTCGGCGCGCTGACGTCCGCCGCCGACCTGATCGAACTGCGCCTCACCTCGCCCGGCGGGCACACGTCGCGGCCGCATCTCACCGCTGACCTGGTGTACGCGCTGGGCACGGTCATCACGTCGCTCCCGTCGGTGCTGTCCCGGCGCGTCGACCCCCGGTCCGGCACGGTGCTGGTGTGGGGCGCGGTGCACGCCGGACAGGCCGCGAACGCGGTCCCGCAGGACGGCGTCCTGCGCGGCACGCTGCGGACCGCCGACCACGAGGTGTGGAAAGCGCTGGAGCCGCTCGTCGCGTCCTCGGTGGAATCGCTGCTGGCCCCGACCGGGGTCGGCTTCTCGCTCGACTACCGGCGCGGCGTGCCGCCCGTCGTGTCCGACGCGGAGTCGACCGCGCTGATGCGCGCCGGCGTCGAGGCCGCGGTCGGCGAAACGGGCCTGGCCGGGACGGAACAGTCGTCCGGCGGCGAGGACTTCGGCTGGTACCTGGAGCACGTCGGCGGGGCCTTCGCCCGGCTCGGCGTGTGGTCCGGTCCGCCCGCTCCGCAGGCCGACATCCACCGCCCGACGTTCGTTCTCGACGAGCGCGCGCTGCTCGTCGGAGTCCGCACTTTGGTGCACACCGCACTGGCCTCGCTGGCCTGAGTTATCCACAGGCGGCGCGCCGATGTGGATAACTCAGGCGGGTGAGAGGTACCCCTCGTGCGGGGGTGTCAGCGGGGGATTACGCGGCGTGGTCTAGACCGCGGGTGCCCCTGCTGCGACCCGTTTACCGAGAGTCATTTCGGACTTTTGTGCTGCCCGAGTGCGGTGGTGGGCCGATGGCTTCCGGTGGTGGATTTCGTGTTGTGCCGCAACGGCTTTGGCGGAATCCGGGGCCGCTTGCGGTGCTTCGCTGACCTGATTTCTGCCGTCATTTTTGGTGACGCGCTGCTATTTTTCCTGCGCTCTGCGGTGTCGGATGCCCGTGTGGGTGAGCCTCTGCCGTGTGGTATTGGGCGGCTGTCCAGCGAGGCCGCGGACCGCCCGGTCGCACGGAGTTATCCACAGGGCGACACCGTTGGGGACAACTTTCGGCCCTCTGCTACCGCGGGTGTGGATGACTCCGGAAACGAGCGTTTCGGGCAGCCCGCGGCGAGGTCGAAGCGGCCGCGGTGGTTCGTCCATCGAACGGCTGAAGGTCCGTGAAGGGCTCCTTGAGGGAATCAGATTCCCGCAAGGAGCCCTTCACGGACAGTAAGTCGGAGCGAACGTCAGCCGCTGATCCCGGTGCACGGCCGGGTGCGCAGATCGTCCACGTAATCCGCCGGGGCCCCGGCCGCCTCCGCGGCGTCCGCCAGCACCCCGAGATAGCGCGCGGAGGGCAGTCCGCCCTCGTAGGCGTCCAGGACGTACAGCCAGGCCAGCACCGAGCCGTCCATCGTCTGGACTCGCAGCCGGATCTTCGTGTGCATCCCCAGCTCGCCGCCTTCCCAGCGGTCGAGCCGTTCCTCGTCGAGCGCGGTCACGTCGTAGATCACCACGAACACCCGCGACGACGGGTCCTCGACGATGGTGGCCAGCGCGCCTTCCCACCCGATGTCCTCGCCGCCGAAGGTCAGCCGCCAGCCTTCCAGCCAGCCGGTGCCCGCCATGGGCGAGTGCGGGGCGCGCTCCAGCATCTGGGCGGGCTCCATGTTGGATCCGTAAGCGGCATACAACGGCACGCGGCACAGCCTAGCGACCCATCCGTCGCACGATCGGATGCACATGCCGTGTCCGGGCACTTCGCTTGCCGGTCAGGTTCGCCGCGTAGGGTCAGGACCACCGCCAAGCACGCGTACATAGGAGGACCCAGGTGACCAGGATCGTGATCATGGGTGGCGGCCCGGCGGGCTACGAAGCCGCCTTGGTCGCGGCGCAGCACGGCGCCGACGTGACGATCGTCGAGCGGGACGGCCTGGGCGGCGCCTGTGTCCTTTACGACTGCGTGCCCTCGAAGACGTTCATCGCGTCGTCCGGCGCGCTCGCGAAGATGCACGACCTCGGCGAACTCGGCATCAACACCGACATGGCGGACACCACCGTCGACCTGCCGACTGTTCACGGGCGAGTGAAAGGCCTGGCGCTCGCGCAGTCGGCCGACATCCGAGCCCGCGTGCAGCGCGAGGGCGTCCGCGTGATCACCGCGGAAGCCCGGTTCGCCGACGACGAGCCGGGGCTGGCCACCCACACGGTGGAAGTCACGCACTCCGACGGCACGGTCGAATCGCTGTCCGCCGACGTCGTGCTGATCGCCACCGGCGCGACCCCGCGCGTGCTGCCCGGCGCGGTGCCGGACGGCGAGCGGATCCTGGACTGGCGTCAGCTGTACGACCTCACTGAGCTGCCCGAACACCTCGCGGTGATCGGTTCCGGCGTCACCGGCGCCGAGTTCGCGTCCGCGTACACCGAGATGGGCGTGAAGGTCACCGTCGTGTCCAGCCGCGACCGCGTGCTGCCGCACGAGGACGCCGACGCCGCCGCGGTGCTCGAAGAGGTCTTCACGCAGCGCGGCACCACGGTGGCCAAGCAGGCCCGTGCGGAACGCGTCGAGCGCACCGAGAAGGGCGTCGAAGTTCACCTGGCCGACGGTCGCGTGATCGAGGCGAGCCACGCGCTGATGACCGTCGGGTCCATCCCGAACACCGCCGACATCGGTCTCGACCGCGTCGGCATCGAGCCCGGCCCCGGCGGCTTCATCGCGGTGGACCGGGTGTCGCGCACGAGCGTCCCCGGCGTGTACGCGGCGGGTGACTGCACCGGCGTGCTGATGCTCGCGTCCGTGGCGAGCATGCAGGGCCGCATCGCGATGTGGCACGCGCTGGGCGAGGGCGTCGCGCCGATCAAGCTCAAGACGGTCGCGGCGAACGTGTTCACCCACCCGGAAATCGCGACCGTCGGCATCAGCCAGCAGGCGATCGACTCCGGCGAGGTGCCCGCGCGCACGATCATGCTGCCGCTGGCGACCAACGCGCGCGCGAAGATGGAAGGCCTGCGCCGCGGTTTCGTGAAGCTGTTCTGCCGCCCGGCTACCGGTGTGGTGGTCGGCGGTGTCGTGGTCGCGCCGTCGGCGAGCGAGCTGATCCTGCCGATCGCGCTGGCCGTGCAGAACCAGCTGACGGTGGACCACCTGGCGCTCACGTTCTCGGTGTACCCGTCGCTGTCCGGATCGATCACCGAAGCGGGCCGTCAGCTCATGCGGCACGACGATCTGGACTGATTTTTCCCAGCCGGGCAACCCCGTGCCGCACACCGCGTCTAGCGGGTTGAGGACGTGTGGCACGGGGAAGGAACAAGGGTGCGCAAGAGCGCGATTTTCGCGGTGGCGGCGGCGATCGGTTTGGCCGGGACAGCGGTCCCGGCGGTGGCGGCGGACGGTCCGGCCCCCGATCCGGTGACGGTGCAGCTGAACCAGGACACCGCGGTGCTGCACGGCCAGGTGAACGCCTACCAGCGCGGCTCGGACCCGAACGTGGCGTTCGCGTACTGCCCGGGGGCCAAGGCGGGCACGGCGGCGTTCAGCTCGCCCGCGCTGCAGTTCTCTCAGTACTTCTACGGCGAGATGGTCGGCGTGAAGGCGACGATGAGCGCGCACGCGAACCTGGTGCCTGGCACCAAACCCGGCAGCTATCCGCTCACCGTCACGTGCGCCGGGAAGCAGTACAACGCGACGTTCACCGTGCCCGCCGCGCAGGTGTCGCGGGTGCCCCAGGGCGCGGCGAAAGCGGGCGACGGGAGTCTCGCCAGCTAATCATCCATGCTTCGAAAAAACCGCCGGGAAATTGTTTCCGGCGGTTTTTTCGTGTCCGGGGCAACCCCGCACCGGGCGGAGGCGTCTTGGTGGTTGTCGGAACGAAAACGCCCGGGCCGCAGGGGGAACTGCCGGCCGGACGCGGATTCGCCGCTGCCCGTGCGCGGCGGGAATCGTATTTTCATCAAGGGGAGTGTCATGAAGCGTACCGTTGTTTTCTCCGCTCTGGTCGCCGCCGGAATGCTTTCGGCCGCACCGGCTTTCGCTGCTGAAACGTTCGCCACGCCGCCTCCGTCGAGCACCACCACCGCTCCGCCTTCCTCCACGCCGGAGGAACCGCCTGGCGACAGCGGCGGCGTGCCGAAGGCCTTCATCCGGGTGCTGCCGTCGTCCGGCCACGCCGGGGACCGCGTCACGGTGCGCGTCGGCTGCGAGGCCTCGCAAATCAAGAACCTGAGCTCGGCCGCGTTGCAGTTCGGCAAGCTGCACCCGGTCGGTCCGCAGGGCGACCCGTCGAAGGCTCCGGTCTCGCAGGGCACCGCGACCGTCCGCAACGGTGTGAAGCCCGGTACGTACAAGGTTTCGTTCTCCTGCGGCAGCGGCGACATCGCCACGAAGTTCACCGTGCTGGGCGCGAAGCCCGTCCCGAAGCCGACGCCCGCGCCCGCGCCCGCGCCCAAGCAGGTCAGCAAGGTCCCGTCCGGCGCGCCGCAGACCGGCGGCACGGACGGTCCGGTCGCGGACAACCAGTCGGACCTCGGCCTCCCGCTCGCGGCGGGCGCGATGGGCGTGCTGGCCCTCGGCGGCACCGGGCTCGTGGTGGCGCGTCGTCGCCAGCGTGGCTGACTAGTCTCCTGGGCCTGGCTGCTTTTCCCGCGGCCAGGCCCGGGCGGATCGGGGGAAGATGATGAGGAAGACACTCGCCGCGGCGTCCGTCGCGCTCGCCGCGCTGCTGGCCGGCTGCTCGGTCGGCTCGACGACCGCCGCACCCGCTTCCAGCGCTCCGCCGGTTTCCTCGGTCGCGTCGGCGGCGATGCCGAAATCGGAGCCGGTCTCGCTGGACATCCCGAGCATCGACGCGCATTCCAGTCTCGTGCCGCTCGGCCTCAATCCCGACAATTCGGTACAGGTTCCGCCGGTCAGCAAACCCTTGCAGGCAGGCTGGTACGAAAACGGCCCGACGCCCGGCGAGGTCGGCCCCGCGGTCGTGCTCGGACACGTCGACGGGAACAAGCAAAAGGGGATTTTCTACCGGCTCAAGGAAATGAAGCCGGGAGACGACGTCGATATCGCCCGCCGCGACGGCACCACCGCGCACTTCGAGGTGACCAAAGTGGACCAGGTGCCGAAGGACGTCTTCCCGACCGACGCGGTCTACGGGGACACTTCGGACCCGGAACTGCGTTTGATCACCTGCGGCGGCGCGTTCGACCGGGCCGAGCACAGCTATGTGGACAACATCATCGTGTACGCCCATCTGGTGAACGGCGGGCAGTGACCCCGCGCATTGAACAAGACGCCCCCGATTTTGTCGGTGCCCGGTGCGACACTGTGGCGGTTGGCACAATTCTGGGAGGCACGCATGATCACCAGGACAGAACCGTGGCCCGCGGGCACACCGTGCTGGGGCGACTTGATGGTGCCTGACCGCGACAAGGCGGTCACGTTCTACGAGTCGCTGCTCGGCTGGACAGTCGAATCCGGCGGCCCGGAGACCGGTTATTACGGAATGGCGCAGATCGACGGCAAGCCGGTCGCGGGCATCGGGCAGATCCCGCCGGAGCAGGCAGGCATGCCGCCGATGTGGACGACGTACCTGTCAGTGTCCGATGTGGACAAGACCGTAGCCGCGATCGCCGAGGCGGGCGGCCAGGTCATCGCACCGCCGATGGACGTCCTGACCGAAGGCAGGATGGCCATCGCGACCGACCCGACCGGAGCGACGTTCGGCCTGTGGCAGCCAGGCAGGCACTCCGGCACGCAGGCGACGCTGACGCCAGGGGCTCCCGCGTGGAACGAATGCATGACCCGGGATTTCGCCGCGGCCAAGCAGTTCTACGGCGACGTGTTCGGATACGGCTTCGGCGACATGTCCGGGCCAGGCTTCACCTACGCAACGCTGGACGTCGACGGCCGACCGGTCGGTGGTCTTGGCGAGCTAGCCGCGGACAGCCAGGCATCGCCTGGTTGGGTGACGTATTTCTGGACCGCCGACGCGGACGAGGCAGCAGCGCGCATCCCGGACCTGGGCGGAACGGTGGTGAGCCCGCCGACGGACACCCCGCACGGCCGGATGGTGATCGCGGTGGATGACCAAGGGGCGGGGTTTTCGCTGATGGCACCGAACGCGCAGTCCGGGACGCAGGAGGGGTGGGGGTGACGGTTGGGGCCAAGGTGATGTGAGCCCCGCCGGGGCTGGTTGGGCGAGTTGGCTGACCGGCGAGGCGGGGGACCGGCGGGCAGTGGACTTTGCGGTGCCGGGCCGTGTCGCCGGACTGGGCGGTGCCGCGGTGTGGCTGTGCTGTGCTGCGCTGGGCCGTGTTGTCCGGCGGGCATGGCCGTGTGGCTGTGCGGTGCGAGGCCGTGTTGCCGGGCCGGGCGGTGTGGCTGTGCTGCGCTGGGCCGTGTTGTCCGGCGGGCATGGCCGTGTGGCTGTGCGGTGCGAGGCCGTGTTGCCGGGCCGGGCGGTGTGGCTGTGCTGCGCTGGGCCGTGTTGTCCGGCGGGCACGGCCGTGCGGCTGTGTGGTGGCAGGCGTGTTGCCGGACTGGGCAGGGCTGTGTGCCTGCGCGGTGGCAGGCCGCCGTGTTGCCGGACTGGGCAGAGCCGCGTGGCTTGTGCTGCGCTGGGCCGTGTTGTCCGGCGGACAGGGCCGTGTGGCTGTGCAGCGCGAGGCCGTGTTGCCGGACCGGGCGGGGCGGCTGTGCTGCGCCGGGCCGTGTTGTCCGACGGGCACGACCGTGTGGCTGTGCAGTGCGAGGCTGTGTTGCCGGACCCGGCGGGGCCTTGTGGCTGTGCGGCGGTAGGCCGTGCTGTCGGGCTGGGCAGGGTCGTGTGGCTGCGCTGAGTTGGGCGAGCCGGTTTGGTGCGGCTTGCGGTTGTCGGGCGGGACTCTGCCCGGTGCCAGCCTGAGCTGAGTTCGGCGGTGTCGGGCTGCGCTGTGCCCATTCGCGGCGGGATCGGTGGCGAGGTCGGCGCGTCCGGTGGAGTCGGCAGCGCGGGCCAGAAGTACGTGAGGGGAACCCTGACGGAATCAGATTCCCCCAGGGTTCCCCTCACGACCATCAGCCAGCCAAACCGCACACCGTTGCGGCGACCGTTCAGTCGCCAGCCAGCCATCGGCGGGCATGGCTCAAGTGCGGGCTGGCGGTGGAGCTCGCCGGAAAGCTCGAGCGTCGGCCCCAGCGGCGCCCACCAGAAAGCTCAACCGCGCCCCACCGCAGACCCGGCCGGAAGGATCAGTCCTCCACCCAGTCGAAGGTCTTCGTCACCGCCTTCTTCCAGTTCCGGTATTCCTTCTCCCGCCGCGACTCGTCCATCGACGGGTCCCACTGCTTGTCCTTGGCCCAGTTGGTCCGGATGTCGTCCTCCGACTCCCAGAACCCGACCGCCAGCCCCGCCGCATAAGCCGCACCCAGCGCGGTCGTTTCGTTCACCACCGGGCGGATCACCGGCACGCCCAGGATGTCCGCCTGGAACTGCATCAGCAGTTCGTTCACGACCATCCCGCCGTCGACCTTGAGCGACTTCAGCGGGACGCCCGAGTCGGCGTTCATCGCGTCGATCACCTCTCGCGACTGGAACGCCGTCGCCTCCAGGACCGCGCGCGAGATGTGGCCCTTGTTCACGAACCGGGTCAGGCCGACGATCGCGCCGCGGGCGTCGGAGCGCCAGTACGGGGCGAACAGGCCCGAGAACGCGGGCACGAAGTACGCGCCGCCGTTGTCGTCGACCGTTCGGGCGAATTCCTCGATCTGGGCCGCCGACGAGATCAACCCCAGGTTGTCCCGCAGCCACTGCACCAGCGAACCGGTGACCGCGACCGAACCCTCCAGTGCGTACACCGTGTCGTTCGAGCCGATCTTGTAGCAGACCGTCGTGAGCAGGCCGTTTTCCGACAGGACCTTCTCGGTGCCGGTGTTCAGCAGCACGAAGTTGCCGGTGCCGTAAGTGTTCTTGGCCTCGCCCGGCGAAAGGCACGCCTGGCCGAACGTCGCCGCCTGCTGGTCGCCGAGGATGCCCGCGATCGGCACTTCCGCGAGGGCCCCGCGCGGGCGGACCTTGCCGTACACCTCCGACGACGACCGGATCTCCGGCAGCATCGACAGCGGGATCCCCATCTCCGCCGCGATGTCCTCGTCCCACTGCAGGGTGTCGAGGTCCATCAGCAGCGTGCGCGACGCGTTCGTCGGGTCCGTCACGTGCACGCCGCCGTCGGTGCCGCCGGTCATGTTCCACAGCACCCAGGTGTCCATGTTGCCGAACACCAGGTCGCCCGCCTCGGCCCTGGCCCGTGCGCCCTCGACGTTGTCGAGGATCCACTTGATCTTCGGGCCGGAGAAGTACGTCGCGAGCGGAAGCCCGGTCTTCTCGCGGTAGCGCTCCTGGCCGCCGCCGAGCGCGCCCAGTTCGCCGGCGATCTTGTCGGTGCGCGTGTCCTGCCAGACAATCGCGTTGTACACCGGCTTCCCGGTCTTGCGGTCCCACACGAGCGCCGTCTCGCGCTGGTTGGTGATGCCCACCGCGGCGATGTCGGTCGGCCGCAGGTCGGCCTTGGCGAGCGCGCCCGCCGCGACCGCCCGGGTGTTTTCCCAGATCTCCTCGGCGTTGTGCTCGACCCAGCCCGCCTTCGGGAAGATCTGCTCGTGCTCGCGCTGGTCGACCGCGACGACACGGCCGGAGTGGTCGAAGATCATGCAACGCGTCGACGTGGTGCCCTGGTCGATCGCGGCGACATACGAAGTCATGGATTCCCTCCGGAAAGCTGGATCAGGTCAGGTTGTGCACGGCCAGGTACACCAGCGCCGCCAGCGCGGCGCCGAGGAGCGGACCGAGGACCGGCACCCACGAGTAGTTCCAGTCCGGGTCGCGCTTGCCCTTGATCGGCAGCAGGAACGCGTACGCGATCCGCGGGCCGAGGTCGCGGGCCGGGTTGATGGCGTAGCCGGTCGGCCCGCCGAGAGAAATACCGATCACCAGCACGACGAACGACACCCCGGCGTAGCCGAGCGCGGTGTTGCCGAAGGTCGGCGTCCCGTCCGAGGCGGTCTTGAACGCCGGCGTCAGCAGGATCCAGCCGACCAGCACGAAGGTGCCGATGACCTCGGTCACCAGGTTCCACGCCTTGTTCCGGATCTGCGGGGCGGTGGAGAAAATGCCGAGCGTCTCCTCCGGATTCGGATGGTCGTCGAACTGCAGTTTGTAGGTCAGCCAGCACAGCACGGCGCCGAGAATCGCGCCGAGCATTTCGCCGATCAGGTAGAACGGCACGTCCGCCCACGAAACCTTGCCCGAAATGGCCAGCCCGAGGGTGACCGCCGGGTTCAGGTGCGCGCCGGTCGGCGCGGCGAGGCTGGCGCCGGCGAACACGCCGAAGGCCCACCCGAAGGTGATGAACAGGGTTCCGGCTTGAAAGCCGTTGTTCTTTCGCAGCACGACGTTGGCCACAACGCCGTTGCCCAGCAACAGGAGCACTGCCGTGCCCAACAGTTCCCAGACGATGATCGCACCCGGACTCACGCTCTCCGCACCTCCACACTGGACAGTCTGTGCAGGGCCGATCACGTCCGGCCACAGCCTCGTCGCCGACCCCAGTCCGCGGCACGTTACCGTCGCGTACGCGTGCAATCCATAAGCCGGGCGAACCAATGTGACCATGATCGTCATGGGTTCCGCCACACGTGTCACCTCGGGGTCAGCAGACGATCACGCAAGCGTGCGATGCTGGGGAAGGTGGAGCACGAGGAGGAACGAGTGGTGACGAATCCGCGCAACGGCAGCGACCCGGCCCAGCTGGGTCCGGCGGGCCGGGAGGAATCCTGGCGGCGTTTCGGCGACGAGACCTTCGACCTGGTCGTGATCGGCGGCGGCGTCGTCGGCGCGGGGACCGCGCTCGACGCGGCGACCCGCGGCCTGCGGGTGGCTCTCGTCGAGGCCCGCGACCTGGCGTCCGGCACGTCCAGCCGGTCGAGCAAGCTCTTCCACGGCGGCCTGCGTTATCTCGAACAGCTCGAGTTCGGCCTGGTGCGCGAGGCGCTGCACGAGCGCGAGCTGATGCTGACGAAGATCGCGCCGCACCTGGTCAAGCCGGTGAGCTTCCTGTACCCGCTGACGCACCGGATCTGGGAGCGTCCGTACACCGCCGCCGGGCTGCTGATGTACGACACGATGGGCGGCGCCCGGTCGGTGCCGGGCCAGAAACATCTCACCCGCGCGGGTGCCCTCCGAATGGTCCCCGCGCTCAAGCGGTCGGCGCTGATCGGCGGCATCCGGTACTACGACGCGCAGTCGGACGACGCCCGGCACACGATGACCGTCGCGCGCACCGCCGCGCATTACGGCGCGGTGGTCCGGACCTCCACCCAGGTCGTCGGCTTCCTGCGCGAGGCGGACCGGATTTCCGGCGTGCGCGTGCGCGACGTCGAGGACGGCCGCGAGACCGAGATCCAGGCCGGCGCGGTGGTCAACTGCACCGGCGTGTGGACCGACGAACTGCAGCGGCTGTCCGGCGGCCGCGGCCGGTTCCGCGTGCGCGCCAGCAAGGGCGTGCACATCGTGGTTCCGCGCGACCGGATCGTGTCGGAGTCGGGCATGATCCTGCGCACCGAGAAGTCGGTGCTCTTCGTCATCCCGTGGCGCAACCACTGGATCGTCGGCACCACCGACACCGACTGGAATCTCGACCTGGCGCATCCGGCGGCCACCAAGCACGACATCGACTACCTGCTCGAACACGTGAACTCGGTGCTCGCGACGCCGCTGACGCACGACGACATCGAAGGCGTGTACGCGGGCCTGCGTCCGCTGCTGGCCGGCGAGAGCGAAGAGACGTCGAAGCTGTCGCGCGAACACGCGGTCGCGCGGGTCGCGCCGGGTCTGGTCGCGATCGCGGGCGGCAAGTACACGACGTACCGGGTGATGGCGGCCGACGCCGTCGACGCCGCCGTGGTCGACCTGCCGGGCCGCCCGCCGTCGTCCATCACCGACAAGGTCCCGCTGCTCGGCGCGGACGGCTACCACGCGCTGGTCAACCAGGCCGACCACCTGGCCGCGGAGCACGGGCTGCACCCGTACCGCGTGCGGCACCTGCTCGACCGCTACGGCTCGCTGGTGCACGAGGTGCTGGCGCTCGCGGCGGACCGGCCGGAGCTGCTCAAGCCGATCGAGTCGGCGCCGGATTACCTCGGCGTGGAGGTCGTGTACGCGGCCAGCCACGAGGGTGCGCTGCACCTGGAGGACGTCCTCGCCCGGCGCACGCGGATCTCCATCGAGTACGCCCACCGCGGCGTCGACTGCGCCGAGCAGGTCGCGCAGCTGGTGGCGGGCGTGCTGGGCTGGTCGGAGGAGGAGACCAAGCGCGAGGTCGAGGTCTACCGGGCGCGGGTCGAGGCGGAGCGGGATTCGCAGCTGCAGCCGACGGACGAGTCGGCGGACGCGTTGCGGGCGGCCGCGCCGGAGGCTCGCGCGGGGCTGATCGAGCCGGTCAGCTGAGCTTTCCTCGTGAGTGCCGGGCAGAACCGGCACTCACGAGGGCTTGAGCACCCAGCGGATGAGCGTTTCCCCGCTGGGCGAGGGCCGGTCTTCGGGCCCGACCCGGCTGAACCCGGCCCGCCGCGCGACGATCTCGGACGCGGTGTTGCTTTCGTCGTGCCGATATGCGACCTCGTGCAGGCCCAGCCGGGCGAACCCGAACTGGATCGCGGCCGAAAGCCCTACTGCCGCAATGCCTTTGCCTCGTTCGGCCGGATGCGTCCACACCGACGCCTCGGCGGTGCCGAAGTTGAGGTCCAGGTCGCGCAGCCCGACCTCGCCGAGCAGGCGTCCGCTCTCCGGCTCGGCCACGGCCCACGAGCAGCGCTCGTCGCACGCCCACTGAGCGGCGCGCAGCGTCACGTACTCGGTGGCCTCGTCGGGGGTGCGCAACCGGTAGTTCAGCACGTACCGCCGATGCTGCGGGTCCGCGAACGCCTCCATCAGCGCGGGCCGGTCGTCGAGATGCCGGTCCGCGCGCAGCTGGCGCAGGTAGTACGCGCCCGCGTTGATTTCCACGGGTTCCACGACACGAGCCTAGCCGTCCGGAGGCGGGAAATGGCTGCGTGCCGCGTCACGGCCAGGTCACCCGAAGGGGCGGGCAGCAGCGGTCAGCGAGGCGGGGACACGACATCGCGCGCTGGCTGGAAGCGTTGCCGCACAACGGACATGGCAGGTGTCGCGGCAGCGCCGAGGGCGGTCAGCTGGCTTGAGCGGGCGAAGGGATCGCCGGGAACTCCGCGTGCACGGCGGTCCCTTCCCCGCGCGCGGATTCGATGGTCAGCGAACCCGCCACCCGTTGCACCCGCTGACGCATGGCTTCCAGGCCGAAGCCGGTGCCGTCGCCGCGGTCACCGGAGGCGAAACCTCTTCCGTCGTCCCGGACGTCGAGCATGACCAGGTCGCTCGTGTAGGTGAGCGTGATGCCGATCCGGGTGGCGTGTGCGTGTTTTTCCGCGTTGGCCAACGCTTCCTGCGCCACCCGGTACAGCGCGACCTCCAGCTCCGGCAGCAACGGCTGGGCATCGCCTGCTACATCGGCGGTCACCTTGGCACCGGAAGTGCCGGACACTCGATTTGCCAATCCTGCCAACGCTTCCGGCAGATGCGAGTCCGCTAATGGTTCCGGTCGCAACGCCTGAACCGCTCGGCGCGCCTCGGTGAGACTGTCCTTCGCCAGCGTGTGCACGTGGTCGAGATGCCGCTGCCGATCCGCGGCTTCGGTGGCCCGGTCGGCGGCCTGCAGCTGGGTGACGATGCCGGTCAATCCCTGGGCGACAGTGTCGTGGATTTCGCGAGCCATGCGCTGTCGCTCGTCGAGCACCCCGGCCTCGCGGGCTTGGGTGAGCAGTTGTGCGTGCAGCGCCGCGTTTTCCGTCAGGGCCGTTTCCAGCTGCGCGTTCGACTGGGCGAGTTTTTCGTTGGTGCGACGGCGTTGTTCGTTCTCTGCGCCGACGAACCACGCCACGTACAGAATCGGCCCGACGATCGACACCGCGGTGATCCATGGCGGCGACGGCTCCCAAATTCCCTTGGCCAGCAACGGAACCACTGCCGTCGCGGCCGCCGCGAAGATGCTCCAGCGGGTCGGGAACAACACGAACGCGATCGGGTAACCGATCGAAGCGAAAGCGGTGAACGGATCCACTCGCGAGGTGAGCACGGTCGCGCCAGCCAGCAGCACGACGAAAAACCCGATGGCCAGCCACGGTTTCCGCGTGCGCCTCGGGAAAACCGGGATCAGCACCAGCAACCACAGTCCGCTCGCCGCGGCGAGAAGCAGCGTGGTGCGCCATTGCGCGGGATCACCGTGTGGCTGACCGGCGGCGATGATCGTGCACACCGCGAGCGCCAGAATCCCGATGCCGGCGAACAGCGGGCCTGCCCATCGCTCGGCCTTCGGATCGACCGAACCCGGCCGCAGCCCGATCATCGGACTCGGCCGCGTGCGTTCCGGCGGGCTCAGCGCCGCCGCCATCCGCTGAACAGGATCAGCAGCAACGGCAACGCGAAGACGATCAGCAACCGTCCGCGAGTCACGATGAGCACGACGACCGCCAAGGCGATGGAAAGCGGCACCGAATACCGCCACACGAACGCGCCCAGCTTGCCGTTGCCCGCGGGCACGACCGGTTCCGGCCGGGCCGTGGCCAGCAGCGCGCTCGGCCGCGGCGAGGGCAGGTCGTCGAACAACGGCACGAGTTCGCTGACCAGCTTGGCTGACGTGACCTTCGCCGAGCGGCTGCCGTACTCGTCGATGTCGAGGCGGCCGGTGCGGACGTGCTCGGAGAGGACATCGAGCGCGTCCTGGCGTTCGGCGTCGCTCAGCCGCAGGTCAGCCATGGTCCGCCTCAGCGGTCCAGCCGGCGCTGCCGCCGGTGCTCGTCGCGCATCGCGCGAAACTCCTCGCGGCGTTCCCGGTGCCGGTCGTGGTGGTGATGGTCATGGTGCTCGAAACCCTTGCCCCAGAGCGCGCGGCCGACCGCGGTGAGCGCGATCGGCGCGAAGATCACCGGCCATCCCGCGGTGCCGGTGGCGATCAGAGCGATCGCCGCGATCCACACCAGCGGCACCAAGGCGGCGACGGCGCGTTGCCCTGCCGACCACTCCGGCTGTCGCGCGGCCACCTCGCCGGACGCCGCGGGCTGCGGCACGGGCATCGGCGGCGGTGCCGCTGGTTCCGGCGCGGCGGTCGCGCCCGCGCCGAACACCGGATGCGGCACCGGAAGATCGGTGAACAACTCGCCCAGTTCGCCCCGGGTTTTAGCCGCGGTGATCCGGGCGGATCGTTCGCCGAACTCGTCGATGTCGATCCGTCCCGCACTCATGTGCTCACCGAGCGCATGCAGCGCGGACTCTCGCTCCTGGTCGCTGATCCGCAGCTGCGGAGACGGAACCTCAGTCACGTAGTCGATGGTAGGCCGCGCGAGCGCGCGGCACCCACGACATTCAGCACAACTTCAGTCCTTGAGCTCCAAGAGTTGCGTTCCCTGCGTGACCGCGGAGCCGATCTCGACCGAAAGCCCGGTGACGGTGCCCGCTTTGTGCGCGGTTACCGGGTTTTCCATCTTCATCGCCTCGAGCACCACGATCAGCTCGCCCGCTTCGACGTGCTGGCCTTCCTCGACCGCGATCTTCACGATGGTGCCCTGCATCGGCGCGGTGACCGCGTCGCCACTCACCGCTGCCTTCGCGCCGCCTGCCCGCTTGCGCGGCTTGGCTTTCGTCGCCGCGGGCGCGCCGCCGCCTTCGAGGGCGAACCCGCCCGGCAGCGACACCTCGAGCCGGCGTCCGCCGACCTCGACCACGACGTTCTGCCGCGGCGCCTCTTCCTCGGCCTCGACGTCCGGCGCGACGAACGGCTCGATCTGGTTGTCGAACTCGGTCTCGATCCAGCGGGTGTGCACGCTGAAGCCGTTTTCGTCGCCGATGAACGCCGGGTCGTTCACGATCACGCGGTCGAACGGCAGCACCGTGGCCATGCCCTCGACCTCGAACTCGGCCAGCGCGCGGCGGCTGCGCTCAAGCGCGTTCTCCCGGTCCGAACCGGTGACGATGAGCTTGGCGAGCATCGAGTCGAACTGGCCGCCGATCACGCTGCCGGATTCGACGCCGGAATCGACGCGCACGCCGGGACCGGACGGGGCGACGAACTTGGTGACCGTGCCCGGCGCGGGCAGGAAGCCGCGGCCGGCGTCCTCGCCGTTGATGCGGAACTCGATCGAGTGGCCGCGCGGCGTCGGGTCCTCGGTGATCCGCAGCTTCTCGCCGCGGGCGATGCGGAACATCTCGCGGACCAGATCGATGCCGGTGGTTTCCTCCGAAACCGGGTGCTCGACCTGCAGGCGGGTGTTCACCTCGAGGAAGGAAATGGTGCCGTCGACCGCGACGAGGTATTCGACGGTGCCCGCGCCGTAGTAGCCGGCCTCCTTGCAGATGGCCTTGGCGGACTCGTGGATCCGGGCGCGCTGGTCGTCGGACAGGTACGGCGCGGGGGCCTCTTCCACCAGCTTCTGGTGGCGGCGCTGCAGCGAGCAGTCGCGGGTGCCGACGACGATCGCGTTGCCGTGCTGGTCTGCCAGCACCTGCGCCTCGACGTGCCGCGGCTTGTCCAGGTAGCGCTCCACGAAGCATTCGCCGCGACCGAACGCGGCCACCGCCTCGCGTGTCGCGGACTCGAACAGCTCGGGGATTTCCTCCCGGGTGCGGGCGACCTTCAGGCCGCGGCCGCCGCCGCCGAACGCCGCCTTGATCGCGACCGGCAGGCCGTGCTCGTCGGCGAACGCGATGATCTCGTCGGCGTCCTTCACCGGCTCCTTGGTGCCGGGCACCAGCGGCGCGCCCGCGCGCATCGCGATGTGCCGCGCGGTCACCTTGTCGCCGAGGTCGCGGATCGACTGGGGGCTCGGCCCGATCCAGGTCAGGCCCGCGTCGAGGACGGCCTGGGCGAACTCGGCGTTCTCGGAAAGGAAGCCGTAACCGGGGTGGACCGAATCGGCGCCGGACCGCTTGGCGGCGTCGAGGATCTTGTCGATCGCGAGGTAGCTCTCGGCCGCGGTGTTCCCGCCGAGGGCGAACGCCTCGTCGGCGAGGCGCACGTGCGGAGCGTCGCGGTCCGGGTCCGCGTACACGGCCACGCTCTGCAGGCCGGCGTCCTTCGCGGCCCGGATCACGCGAACCGCGATCTCGCCCCGGTTCGCGACCAGGACCTTGGTCACCGGACCGCCTGTGCTCGCGGTGTCCTGCTCGCTCACCACATACCTCCCGTGCCCCGTCGCCGAGCTGCTGGTCAACCGGGAGTCTACGGACCAGGACCGGGCCTGGATTGAGAGGTGGACCACCCAGTTCGGTCCTGTTTATACCCGTCCGGCAGGGGCCTGATGCCGCAGTTCGGCCGGTAGTTCGGAGTCGAGCACGATGACGTCGTAGGGGTTGACCTGGTGCACGAGCGCCAGGTTTTCGGTGTTGACCAGGATCCACGGCTGGTGCTCGCCGCAGCAGTCGACGAGCCGGTCGAGCGCGGTGAAGGCGACCAGCGCGGTGCGGCCGTCCGGGGTGCGGCGCAGTTCGACGTTGGCTCCGGTCTGGCCGTCAGTGGTCGGGCCGGTGGGGCCGGTCGGCAGGTAAAGGGCCGGGGGCAAATTGGGGTTCGTCACTCCGACAACATAGACGGACACGGTGCGCAAGGTCGCTTACAGTCTCGGATATGCGGACTTGGCCGAAGCGCGTCCCGCGATCCGCGCTGCTCACCGCCGTTCTCGCGGCGGTGGTCACGGCGGCGGCGCTCGTCGTGGTCGTCACGATGCGCCCGAAGCCGGACGGCGCGGAGACCATGGCGCCGAGCGAGCCCGCCGCGGCTCCGGTCGAAGCACCGTCCTCGACCTGCGGAAACGGTCCGTGCAAGCAGCTGGCGGCGGTGAGCGTCGGCGGTACCCCGGTCGTGTTGCAGGCGGATGCCTCGGGCGGATCGGGCCGGGTCCAGGTCGGACAGCAGCCGTTCGAACTGGCGATCACGAACCTGGGCGCGAAGCTGACCGCGACTTCCCTGCGCTGTATCGACGGATCGACCGCCGCGTGCCTGATCCGCGGCGACGCGGCAGGCGGTTCGTACGGCGAATTGCTGACCGAGTCCGGCGGCGTGTGGCGCGACTACGGCAAGCCGTATTTCTCTGACGCCGGCTCGCTGTCGCTCTACGACGTGAGCCAGGACGGCCGGGCGGACGTGATCGTCGTCCGGCACGAATGCCCGAAGGCGGTGTCCGGCACCCCGCGCTGCCAGGCGGCTCCGGTGGTCGCGGAGGTATACGAACTCGACGGCGAGGTGATGGGCTGCACGAGCACCGTCACCTCGCCGTCGGATTTCCGCGGCTGGCCGGACGTCGAGCTGAAGAAAACCCAGCTGCGACGCTGTTCCGGCAACTCCTGAGACTCAGGCGGTGGCGGGCCGGGCGGCGCCGCCCTCGTCGCGGTGGTTCGGGCGAGCGGTCTGGGTGTTGAGGATTTCGTCGTCGAGCAGGCCCTCGCTGCGCGCGACGATCGTCGGGACCACGATCTGGCCCGCGACATTCGTGGCGGTGCGCATCATGTCCATGATCGGGTTCACCGAGTAGATCAGCGCGATGCCGAGCGCGACCTGCTTGGCGTCGAGCCCGATGAACGCGGTGGTCAGGGTGAGCGCGGTCAGCCAGCCGGTGGTGCCCGCGGTGGCCAGCGCGCCGACCACGGCGACGACCACGATGCCGACGTACTGGCCGAAGCTCAGCGGCACCCCGGCGAGGTTGGCGATGAAGATCGCGCCGATCGCCGGGAACACCGCGGCGCAACCGTCCATTTTGGTCGCGCTGGCGAGCGGGGTGGCGAAGGCGGCGTATCCGGGGTCGACGCCGAGGTTCACCGCGGACTGCCGGGTCAGCGGCAGCGTGGCCGAACTCGACTGCGACGCGAACGCGAACTGGATCGCGGTGCCCGCCTTGGCGAAGAACGTCAGCGGGTTCACCTTCGCGACGAACTGCAGCAGGATCGGGTAGACGACGAACAGGATCAGCAGGCAGCCGACGTACACCGCGATCGTGGTCGACAGCAGCGGACGGAACAGCGCGTCGCCGTAGTTGGAGACGGCGGTGCCGATCAGGCCGATGATGCCGATGGGCGCGAGGCGCACGATCCAGCCGAGGTAGCGCTGGACGATTTCGAAGACGCTCGTGGTGAAGTCGACGAACGGCTTCGCCTTGTCGCCGAGGCTGTAGGCGGCGGCGCCGATCACGACGGCGAGGAACAGCACCTGGAGCGTGCTGCCCTCGGCGAAGGCGGAGAAGAAGTTCTCCGGCAGCAGGCCCTTGATGAAGGCGTCCCAGGAACCCCAGTGGCTCATGCTCTTCGCGGCCTTGTCGGCGTTCTTCGCGGTGGCCGCGACGCCCTCGCCGAGCCCGCCGGAGCCCGGGTTGAACAGCTTGCCGATCGCGATCCCGATCAGCGAGGCGATGAACGACGTGATCGCGAACCACAGCACGGTCTTGCCGCCGAGCCGCGCGGCGGTGCGGCCGCCGCCGAGGCCGCGGAGGCTGTTGATGCCGACCACGATCGCGGTGAAGACCAGCGGGATCACCGCGATCTGCAGCAGGGTCGTGAAGATCGTGCCGATGTGGTCGAGGGTGTCGGTCAGCCAGCCGGCTTCGGTCGTCCGTGCGAGCACGCCGAGTCCGGCGCCCACGACAAGCGAACCGAGCACGGCCGCGGCGAACACGCGCGGCTTTGTGTACGTCCTTGCGAAGGACATGTGCCACCCCAGAGAGGTCGAGAGTTTCCGCTGACCCGGGTGCGGGCCGGAATCGACTTTCCCTGATCACTCGACCGAGTGACACATCGTCCCAATATGTGAACTAGTTCCACATTTCGGTCACGCTGACGCCCACCTCGGCGAGCAGCTGACGCAGCAGTGGAAGACTGATCCCGATCACACTCGACGGGTCCCCTTCGACCCCCTCGACGAACCATCCGCCGAGCGCGTCGAGCGTGAACGCCCCCGCGACGTGCAGCGGTTCGCCAGTGGCGACGTAGGCGTCGATCTCGGCCTGGCTGGGGTTGGCGAAGTGCACGGTGGTGGAGCGGGTGCCGGAAGCTTCCTTGGTGCGCTGCCCGCCGTCGAGCCGGACCACGGCGTGCCCGGTGAGCAGGACGCCGGAGCCGCCCGCCATCCGGGCCCACCGCTCCTTCGCGACCTCGGCGGTCGCGGGCTTGCCGACCATCTCGCCGCCGATGGAAAGCATGGAATCACAAGCGACGATCACGGCGTCGGGCTCGGAGACCATCTCGACTACGGCGTTGGCCTTGGCTTTGGCGAGAGCCAGGACGAGTTCGGCGGGTTCAGGATCGGTGAGCGCCGCCGCGACGGCATCCTCGTCGACACCGGACACGACAACGGCCGGGTCGAGACCGGCACTGCGCAGGACGGCGAGGCGGGCGGGGGACTGGGAGGCGAGGACTAGACGCACAGGCGAACGCTACCCCGGCGGGGCGGGGTTGGGGGTGTGGCCCAGGGGGCGGTGATTTGGTGCCGCGGGTTTCGTGGCCGGATTCGCGGGGGCGGGCGTCGTGGCACCGGGTCGCGAGCCGGGCGCGAGGTCTGGCATTGAGCCAGGATCCCGGCGGGGGCGTGCGCGGGGATGCCGAGCCGGTGGTTGCTGGGCGAGGAACGCGCCTGGCACGCCCGGGCTTTCTGTGCACCGGCAGACCTCGCCGCTGCGCGCGGAATTGCGTCGGGGGCCAACAATGCTGCTGTGGGACGAGAGTTGCGTGGATTGTCTCTCGCCGCCTCCTCGGCCCCGGCTGGAGTGGGGTCCAGCCGGGGCCGAGGGTCAGCTCGTCAGCGGGCTGGTTCTGGGGTCGGGGCGGTCGGCGCGGGGGTGTGCGGCCTAGGGGACACCCGGCGCAAAGCCGCTGCTGACAAAACTCCCAGTATCAGCACCGCGATCGGCAGGATCAGTGTCGCGCGGGCGGCGTCGGTGAGTCCATTGTGGACAACCTCGCTGGCGAGGCGGCCCGCTTGGGCGGCGATGTCCGCCGGGAGGCCCGGGATGGAGGCGGGGCCACCGGAGGAGCCGAATTCGCCGGTGGACGCCGCGGCGTGGGCGATGCCTTCGGTGAAGGGGGCGCGGTACTGCTCCGGCAGTTTCGCGGCCGCGGTGGCGGCCTCGCTCGTGATCGACGCGCTGATCCTCGCTTGCAGGAGCACGCCGATCGCGGCGCTGCCCAGGACGCCGCCTACCTGGTGGGCGGTGTTGAAGATGCCCGAGGCGGTGCCGGTGAGCCGCGGTTCTACCGACGCCATCGTCAGGTTGCTCATGGGGGAGAAGATGCAGCCGACGCCGAGGCCGCACACCAGCAGGGCCGGGATCAGTGCCCACGGGCTCGTGTCCGGTCGTGCTTGCAGCGCGATGATGCCGACGCCCGCGGCCAGCAGGGCCAGGCCGCCCATCACCAGGTACTTGCCGTTGATTTTGTCCGAAGCTCGGCCGACGAAGGGCGCGATCACGCCGGACAGCAGCGACATCGGGGCGGTGAGCAGGCCCGCCATGGTGGGGGAGAGGCCGAGGACCGTCTGGATGTAGATGATCAGCGGCAGGAACATGCCGGTCATCGTGAAGCCGACCGTGGTCGCGGTGAGCGTGCCCGCGGAGAAGTTGCGGTTCGCGAACACCTGCAGCGGGACCAGCGGTTCGCGGCGGTTGTAGTGCTGCCACAGCACGAAGGCGATCAGCAAGACCACGCTGGCACCGATGATTTCGAAGACTGTGATGCCGCCGAACACCGTGCCCCAGTCGTACTGCTGTCCATTTTGGACACCGAAGACGACGCAGAACAGTCCGGCCGCGGACAGCAGGATGCCGATCAGGTCGAACGAATGCGAGTGCTTCGGCTGCCAGTCCGGCACCAGCCACAGCGTCAGCGCGATCGCGACGACGCCGATCGGCACGTTCACGTAGAAGATCCACTCCCAGCCGAGGTGCTGCACCAGCACGCCGCCCAGCAGCGGGCCGGTGATCGTGGCCAGGCCGGCGACGCCGCCCCACGCGCCCATCGCCGCGCCGCGCTTCGCGGGCGGGAACAGGTGGCTGATGAACGCCAGCGTCTGCGGCGTCATCAGTGCGGCGCCGAGGCCTTGCACGGCACGGGCGGCGATCAGCATCTCGACGTTGCCGGAGAGACCGCACCACAGCGACGAAGCGGTGAACACCACGAGCCCGGCGACGAACACGCGCTTCGGGCCGAAGCGGTCGCCGAGGCGGCTGGTGAACAGCATCGGCACGGCGTAGGTGAGCAGGTAGACGCTGATCACCCACACCACCGAGTTCAGCCCGGCGTCGAGGTGCTGCAGCATGGCGGGCACCGCGATGGACACGATCGTGGTGTCCAGCAGGATCATGAAGAACCCGATGCAGAGCGCGCTGAGCGCGGCCCACGGGTTAACCGGTCTTGCGTTCATGGTTTTCCTTGAGCTTGAGTTTCTTGTCCTGGAAAGGGATCCGGCCGCTGTCGAGGTCCGCGAACAGCTGCTCGATCCACGCGAGCTCGAACTTCCGCTGCGCCGCGCTGAACCGGAAGTCGAGCCAATAGATTTCGGGGGTGCCGTCGGCTTCCAGCCGCTCGAGGATCACCTGGTCAGCGGCCACGCCCGCGCGCAGCCGGGTGATCCGGTGCTCCAGTTCGAGCAGCGCGACGTCGCGTCCGAGGTCGTCGATCACGGCGAGCCCGCTCAGCACGTCGCTGTAGTCCGGCACCACGTCGCCCAGCATCTGCCGGGCTCGTTCCTGGAAGGCGTCTTTGCCCGCGGCCGTCATGGCATACACCGTGCGCTCCGGCCGTTTGCCGTCCCGCTGGGTTTCGACCACATCGACGAAACCGTTGCGCTGCAACCGATCCACCGTGTGGTAGAGCGAACCAGCCTTGAGCTTCACGCGGTTTTCGACGTGCCGTTCCCGCATCAGCTGGGCCATTTCGTACGGGTGCATCGGCCGCTCGTGCAGCAGCTCGAGCACGGCGACGCCCAGTGCCGTGAGCTTGGCCGCGACCATGACGGTTCCTCCAGAAGATCCAATCGAGTGACCCAACGTGGGTTATTCCACGTGGACTATACGGTGTGGAGCAAGCTGCGGTCCAGTGTGATCCGCGCTGGTGAGCAGCTTGTCGCTGACGGTGACGGGTGGTGCGTGATGGGGCGAGCGTAACGACGACCACCGACAAAAACCGGCGATCGCCTGTTCGACGGCCGCTTCCGGCCGATGCGAGCTGCCGCGACCAGTGCCAGTCAACCCGGCCGGTCAGCTGCGCCAAGAGGCCGATTACCTGGACGCCCGCTGGCGGTAAACTGACGAGTGGCGCAGGGCCGCCGCGCTCGGGAGGGGAGTCTGATTCCCGGGCGGCCAAGGAGCGGATATTGGTGACTGCGCTGTCTTCAGGGGTGATCTGGCCGACCGTCACAATCGTCCTGTTTCTCGTGGTGCCGCTCGCGGTGTCCGGTTGCGTGGCGATGGTTTTGCTGACCAAGGCTTTGGCGTCGCCGAAAAGGCAGGGCTCAGTCCGGGTCCTGGTCCGGGTAGTTCCCTGGCTCCGGATCGAGGTCGAGGCCGGGACCGGACCGGATCGCGCGCCACGAGGAGAACCGGCCAGCGCGGGCCGGTCGCACCGTTGCCCGGAATCGGCGGCCCGGGCCAGGATCGGCTGATGGGCGAGAACCGGGCAGTGGGATGGGAAGGCTTCTTCAACACTCGAGACCTCGGCGGTCTCCCGACCCGATCCGGCGGCGTCACCCGATCCGCGCGGTTCTATCGGTCCGCCAGCCTCCGGTTCGTCACCGGCACCGGCTGGGCTCAGGCGCGGGAATCCGGCCTCCGCACCATCATCGACCTGCGAAACCCCGCCGAGATCAGCACCTACGCGGTCACCGTGCCGGCCGGGATGACGCGTCTCGAAGTTCCGCTGGACGACGTCGAAGACACCGAGTTCTGGCAATACATCGCCGACGAGCAACTCGACGGCACCCCGCTGTATTACCGCGTTTTCCTTGACCGCAAAGCAGAACGCTGCGCAACCGTCCTGAAAGCGCTGGCCCGGTCCGAAAGCGGCGTGCTCTTCCACTGCACTTCCGGCCGAGACCGCACCGGCCTCATCTCGCTCCTCCTGCTCGCCCTCGCCGACGTCGACCCGGAAACCATTGCCGCCGATTACGCTCTCTCCACCGAAGCCGTCCTCCCGCTGTACCGGGCGCTAGGCGTCGAAGACCAAACCGCGCTGCTCGAAGCAGCATTGGCCCGCAGGAAGACCACCATCAGGGAAGCCGTCCTGGCCACCCTCGACGGCTTCGATGTCCGTGACTACCTCGTCCGCGCCGGGATGGCTACGGACGAGGTAGACCGGCTCAGTCGGTGACCTGGTGCAGCTTCCGGGCCCGGCGGCTGCCCAGCGAATACCATCCGGCGATCCCGGTGCCGACGGTGAGCGCGGCCGCGCTGATGCCCAGCGACCAGTGCACCCCGACCGCGGAACCGAGCAGCCCCACGGTGAATCCGCTGCCCGCGCGGAGACCGTTGGCGGACACGCTGTACACGCCGATCACCCGGCCGCGTTCCTCCGGTTTCGCCAGCAGTTGCACGACGGTCTGGCCGATGGACATCGACGCCAGGTTCGCCACGCCGCCGATCACCAGCAGTGCCACCGCGATCGGATAGCTGGCGGTCATCGCGAAGAACAGGCTCGAGAGCCCGTAGATCGCCGTGCTGATCACCGCGGCGGGCACGTTCGGTTTGATCTTTCCGGTCGCTTCCAGCAGGATACCGCCGATCACGCCGCCCGCGCCGTTGGCGAACAGCAGCACGCCGTACGCGGTTCCGGCGCTGCCCGCGCCGAGGTCCTGGGCGAAGATCGGCATCGAACTCTGCATCGAGGCTCCGACGAAGAACGCGCCGAGCCCGGCGAGGATGATCATCCCGACCATCGTCGGATTCCCGCTGATTTCCTTGAGGATCCGCACCGAATCCATCAGCCCGACCCGTGGCCGACGGATGATTCCGCCGTCTCGCGTGTGTCCGGTGAACTTGGTGCGGAACAGGAACACGGTCAGCGGCAGGTAGAACGCGACGTTCACGAAAATGCCCGCCACCGGACCGAGCCCGAGCAGCAGCGCCGAACCGACGACCGGGCCGAAGAGGATGCCCAGGCTGCGGAAGGTGGCGTTGAGCCGGACCGCGCTCGGCAGTTCGGCTGGGCCGACGAAATCGTGCAGCATCAACTGCTCGCCCGGACCCCGGATCGCGCCCGCGCAGCCGTGCAAAATCAGCAGTACGCAGGCACTCCACACCTCGAGCGTGTCGGTGAGGATCAGCACGCCCCACGCCGCGGACACCGCCATGAACAGCACCTGCGCGGCCTGGATGATCCGGCGGCAGTCGTGCCGGTCGGCCAGTCCGCCGAAGTACACCGAGAACAGCAGGAACGGCACCCAGTGGCTGATCACCTCGAACCCGGTCAGCGCCGGCGACTGGAACTTCTCCCACAGCACCCAGTAGGTGATGACGTGCTCGATGTTGTCGGCCATCATCGCCAGGCCGGTGCCGATCAGGTACGGACGGCAATCCTTGTTGTACAGCGCCGCGAATTTGCGCGGGGCTGCGGCGACCCCGGATTCGGGTTGGTGCGTCGGCACCCCGCACGCGGAACACATGACTGAGAACCCCCTAGTGAGCTGGTGCTCGTAACGCTAGACGAGACGTTGCGTCTTGGCTAGACTTCGGCACGTGGGCGACGTCACTCAGCCCGGCGAGCGCCGGCATCACGGGAACCGGTACGGCCGCAGCGAGAACGCGCGCCGCGCGGTTCTGCACGCGGTCGACGATCTGCTGGTGGAGGTCGGGTTCGCCGGGCTCACGATGGAGGGCATCGCGGCACGGGCCGGGGTCGGGAAGCAGACTGTCTACCGCTGGTGGCCGTCCAAAGTGGACATTCTGCTCGAGGCGCTCGGCGACGACCTCGTCGAGGAACTCTCCCCGCCCGATTCCGGCGAGCTGCGCAAGGACCTCTGCGCGCACCTCGCCGCGATCGCGTCCTTCCTGACCACCGCCGATGCCGGAGCGGTGTTCCGCACGCTGCTCGGCCAGGCCCAGCACGACCCGGACCTGGCGCGGCATCTGCGCGAGGTGCACCTCCGCGCCCAGCACGTGCGCGACCGGTTGCCGCTCGAACGTGCCGTCGCGCGCGGCGAGTTGTCGTCAGAGGTCGACCTGGACAGCGCGGTCGAGCACCTCGTCGGGCCGATCCACTACCGCGTGCTGGTCACCGGCGCGCCGGTGCCGCCGGAGTTCACAAATGGCCTGGTCGAGCGATTCCTCCGGGAGCATCCGCCCGGGTAGGCTCCTGCAGACATGGGAACGGTCTTGTGGCTGGTCGGGCTGGCTGTCGCCGCCGCGGTCGTGGCCGGGATCGCCTGGGTTTTCCGGGACCGGGCCGGCGGGCTCGACCAGCGATTGCGGGCGGCCGAACAGGCCTCGCGGTGGCGATTCCTGCAGCAGCAGTGGGAATCGGAACCGATGGCGCGGCTCGCGACCGTCCAGCAGGTGCACGCGCTCACCCAGAACGGCGGCTGCCAGGTCCGGATCGTCTGGACGGACAGCTATCACGCCGAGGACGTCGAGATCGAGCACGATCAGGCCGACGCGGGCGACTACCTGCTGCTGCGGGGCGTCGGGCCGCTCGGATCGATCACCCGGGAAGAGCTGCTGGCGCACGCGGGCGCCGATGCGCCGGACTGGGCTCAGCGCGGGCGTTGATTCACCAGCCGCTGATCCGCTGCCAGGTGTCGACGAGGCGGCCGTTCTCCAGGATTCGGTAGCCGCTGTGCTGTGCGGCGGTGGCGCAGGCGTGGTTCGGCAGGATGCGCAGGCGGGTGCCGATCGGCAGGTCAGGCAGCGGATGTCCCTCGCGGGCGGTGAGGATTCCGTGTTCCTGGCTCGCGCCGGTCACCACGAGACCTGGCACCAGGGCGCCGTCGAGGTCGGCGACCAGGCCGTATCCCTGGTCGACGGCTTGGTTCGCGGTGCCTCGGTCGCGCGACAACGCCATCCAGCCGCCGTCCGTGAGGATCCAGCCGTGCTCGGGGCGGTGTCCGATCACGGTGACAACTACGGACAGCGCAAGGTCTTCGGTGCGGCATACGCCCAGTCCGGCCATCACCAAGTCGAAGAAGACGTAGTTGCCAGCGCGGACTTCGGTGACGCCGGTGAGGTCGTCGGCTGCGTGTGCGGTGGGAGTCGAGCCGACGCTGACTGTGCCTGCGTACAGGCCTTCGTCGCGAAGGCGTTGTGCTGCAGCGACAGCGACCTCACGTTCGTGTGCGGCGGCTTCGCGTTGCGCTGCAGGGGTTGTCGCGAAGTAGGACTCGCCGGCGTGTACGAGGACACCGTCGAGACAGTCGTGCAACTGTCGTCCGATGGTGAGCAACGCGGGGTCTTCGGGAAGTACGCCGCCACGGTGACCGTCGCAGTCGACCTCGATCAGCGACGGAATCCGTACTCCGGCTTCGCGCGCCGCAGCGCTTATCGCAGAGGCTTGCGCGACGCTGTCCAGCAGCACGCGCACGGTGATTCCCCGTCGCAGCAACGTAAGCACGCGCGGGAGCTTGTGCGGATCGATGCCGACGGCGTACGTGATGTCGGTGTAGCCGCCGTCGGCGAAGGCTTCTGCCTCGGCCAGCGTCGACACTGTGATCGGGCCTGGCTTTCCACCGTGCATCAACGCGGTCGCGGGTAATGCCTTCGCCGTTTTCGTATGGGGGCGCAGGGAAACGCCGAGTGCGCGCATCCGCTGAGCGAGCCGTTCGGCGTTCCGCCGCGCGCGCGAAAGCTCGACGATGGCGAACGGAGTGTCCGGGCCAGCCAGGGTTTCCTCAGACGGCGGCAATTGCCTGCACCTCGACCTTCGCTCCAAAATGGAGGGTGCTTGACCCGGCGACCGCGCGCGCCGGGCGGTGGTCGCCAAGCCAGGCACGGTAAATCCGGTCGAACTCCGGCCAGTCGCCCATGTCGGTCACGTAGACGGTGACCGACAACAGTCGATCGCGGCTCGTGCCCGCGGTGGCGAGGCACGCGTCGAGGTTGGCCAGAACTTGCTTGGCCTGCACGGAAAACGGCTCGTCCGCCAGCCGGGTCCCGTCGCTGGTGGTGGGCAGTTGCCCGGAGACGAACGCCATCCCGCCGTACTGCGCGGTGTGCGAGTAATGCCCGCCGGGCGCGGACAGTTCAGGGCTGTCGCGCAGGACGATTTCGGTCATCGACGTGCTCATTTCGCGTAGTTGTAGACAGTCGCCCGGGATACGCCGAGCAGGTCGGCGATGATCTGGGCGGCGTCGCGGGATTCGAAGTACCCCTCGTCGCGCAGCCGGCGGACCAGGTCGCGTTTGGCTTCGCGGGAAAGGGAACGCGGGCTGCCGCCTGCCGCACGTTCGATCCTTTCCCGCAGTTCACGCGACGTACGGGAACGCAGGTCTTCGACGACACCGGGCTGCGCGGCGTCAGCGGCGACCAGGCTGCTCAGCGTGTGCGTGAGCGGCGAAAGCACCGAGACGTCGAGGTTCAGGCACAGCGCGGCGATGTACTCGCCGTCGGCGTTCTTGATGCCGATCGACGTGCTCTTGACCGGCCGTCCGTCCGGGAACTGGTTCGCGTAGTTCTGCAGGACGCTCGGGTAGTCCGGGTCGCTGATCCGCCGCAACCCCAGTTCGGTGGCCGGATCGCCGACCTCGCGGCCGGACAGGTTGTTCTCGATCGCGCGGATCGCGTGGTCCGGATCCCGCAGGTCGTGCAGCACGACCTCGCACAGACCGGGGAACATCCGGCCGATCGCGACGGCGATCTTCTCGGTTTCCCGGATGAGGTGCTCGTCCACGCCGCCGCCTTTGACTCATTGTCCAACTTTAGAAAATAAGTCTAGCAGGTGGGCAAAAAGGTGATCCCGGCTCTCGAACCGGGATCAACAGGGGACTTCAGCGAGGCAACGACGAGGCGCGCCAGGCCCCGTCACCAGCGGCGATCGGCGCGTGGACCGCGGCCGCCCGGTCGCCCCACCACGACGTACGACGCCGTGGCGGAGCGGGTGCCGACGCGGCCGCGGCAGTGGCGACCACCGCGGTGAGCGCGGCGAGTTCGGCGTCGTCCGGGTTGCCGCGGACTACGCGGAGCAGGGGAGTGTCCGTCATCGCGGCCTCACAGGGGGATGTTGCCGTGCTTCTTGGGCGGCAGCGATTCGCGCTTGGTGCGCAGCAGGCTCAGCGCCTTGGCGACGTGGCCGCGGGTGTGCGCGGGCACGATCACCGAGTCGACGTAGCCGCGTTCGGCCGCCGCGTACGGGTTGAGCAGCGTGTCCTCGTACTCCTGGATGAGGTCCGCGCGCAACGCGTCAACATCGCGACCCTCCGCCGCCGCGTTGGCCAGCGTCTTGCGGTGCACGATGTTCGCCGCGCCCTGCGCGCCCATCACCGCGACCTGCGCGGTGGGCCAGGCCAGGTTGACGTCCGCGCCGAGGTGCTTGGAGCCCATCACGTCGTACGCGCCGCCGTACGCCTTGCGCGTGATCACCGTGATCAGCGGGACGGTCGCCTCCGCGTACGCGTAGATCAGCTTCGCGCCGCGGCGGATGATGCCGTTCCACTCCTGGTCGGTGCCGGGAAGGAAGCCGGGAACGTCCACAAAGGTCAGCACCGGGATGTTGAACGCGTCGCAGGTCCGCACGAACCGGGCGGCCTTCTCGGACGCGTCGATGTCGAGGCAGCCGGCGAACTGCGTCGGCTGGTTCGCCACGACGCCGACGCTCTGCCCGTCGACCCGGCCGAACCCGACCAGGATGTTGGGCGCGAACAGCTCGTGCACCTCGAGGAATTCGCCGTCGTCGAGGACGCGGGTGACGACCTCGTGCATGTCGTACGGCGTGTTCGGCGAGTCCGGGATGAGCGTGTCGAGCTCGCGGTCGGTGTCGGTGACGTTCTCGAAGAAGCCGGCGGGCGGCTGGTTCGCGTCGAACTCCGGCGGCTCGGACAGGTTGTTCTGCGGCAGGTAGGAGAGCAGTTCCTTGACGTAGGCGATGGCGTCCTCGTCGTCGGAACCGAGGTAGTGCGCGACGCCCGACTTGGTGTTGTGCGTGCGCCCGCCGCCGAGTTCCTCGAAGGTGACGTCCTCGCCGGTCACTGTCTTCACGACGTCCGGTCCGGTGATGAACATCTGCGACGTCTCGTCCACCATCACGACGAAGTCGGTGAGCGCGGGGGAGTAGACGTGGCCGCCCGCGTTCGCGCCCATGATCAGCGAGATCTGCGGGATCACGCCGGAGGCCATGGTGTTGCGGCGGAAGATCTCGCCGTACAGGCCGAGCGAGACGACGCCCTCCTGGATCCGCGCGCCGCCGCCCTCGTTGATGCCGATGATCGGACGGCCGGTCTTGATCGCCAGGTCCATCACCTTGACGATCTTCTCGCCGTAGACCTCGCCGAGCGCGCCGCCGAACACCGTCACGTCCTGGCTGAACACGCACACCGGACGTCCGTCGACGGTGCCGTAGCCGGTGACGACGCCGTCGCCGTACGGGCGGTTCTTCTCCAGCCCGAAGTTCGTGGAGCGGTGCCGCGCCAGCTCGTCCAGCTCGACGAACGAGCCCTCGTCGAGCAGCAGATCGATCCGCTCGCGGGCGGTTTTCTTGCCCTTGGCGTGCTGTTTCTCGATCGCGCGCGCCGAACCGGCGTGCACGGCCTCGTCGTAGCGGCGGTAGAGATCCGCGAGCTTGCCGGCCGTCGTGTGGATGTCCGGTTCTCCCTCGGGCGGCGTCCCGAGCGGCTGCGTCGCACTGCTCATGTGGCGGAGCTTAGCTACTGCGCGGTTGCCGCGCGTGTGGCGTAGGACTCCCTCCGCGCTGTGTCGCAGACGAGCACGCGGCCGTCGAGCGTGCCGACGACGAGCCGGTCCGGGGCTCGAGCGCTCAGCGAGAGCGGGACGACGGGATGGCCGTTGACCTGCAGGTGTTGCCGTCCGAGTTCGCGACCGTCGGTGGCGTCGAGCGCGACTATCTCGCCGGAGTTGTCGGCGACGTAGACGGTGTACCCGATGGTGTCCATCGCGGTGACCTGGTGGTCGCCGGTGTGGACCCACTCGGCTTTTCCATCGGGATAGGAGCGGCGGACGACGCAGGAGTTGCCCGGCAGGAGTCCGGCACCGTGGTGGATCGAGGTCGCGTGGACGATCGAGCCGTCGACGAACACGCCGGGGCCGCCGAAGAAGTGCCTGCCTTGGGCCGCGTCCCATTCGAGAGGAAACAAGCGCTCGGTGCGCCGCCGCCGGGGATTGAAGGCGACGACCCATTTGTCCTCGTGCGCTCGCGGGCCCATGCCTTGCAGGAACAGCAGCGCGGGTGCGCGGCGGATGTCGAAGAAGTGGTTGATCAGGTCGTAGCCACCGAGGTCGACGCGGCTTTCCGACGGCAGCACCTCGGTCGGCCCGGAACGCGGGCGGATGGCGAGCCGCCCGGTTTCGTCGGTGCTGAGCACGGCGGGGTGGTCGAAGGTCCGGAGCGCTTCGGAGTATCCGTCGGCGAGCTGGACGCGTTCGATCGTCGAGCCGGAGCGGGTCCAGCCCGCCCACGAGTTGGTGAAGACGGCGGTGCTCTCGTCGGGGTCGACGTAAAGCTGGCAGCCGACGCCCGACGTGGGCACGGACCATTCGCGTTCGCCGGTGGCCGACCAGCACTCCACGGCGACATGTTCAAGGCTGGCGAGAATCCGTCCGTCGTTCAGTGCGGCGACTGCCCACACCTGTCGTCGGTGGTTTCCGCCGGCAACCGCGGCGAGCGGTTCGGCGGGTTCGGTCGCGGGCCCGTCGACCTCCAGCGAACGGGCCTCCACGGCTCGCCAGTCCGGCACGGCGATGGCAACGGCCATTGTGGAGAAGCCGCGCTCTTCTTCCTCGTTCTCGTCGAACACGGACACTTTCGCTTCGAGAGTCTGGCGATCGCGCCAGCGAAGTTCGGTGACCTCACGGCGTTCGCGCAGCAAGGAGGTCGCGCGGCCGGTTTCGAGGTCGAGGACCGTCAGCTCGCCTTCGTAGAAATAGCCGCCGTCGTACGACCCGGAGCCGATGGCCAGGATCGGCAGCTCCGGATGGAACGCCAAAGCGTTGACCGGCCAATGCAGGCGCACGAGGTGAACGCATTCGAGCGTGTCGGCGCGATAGACCCCGACGCGGTTCCAAGCGGTCGGCTCGGACGAATCCGACACGCTGTGCCCGGCCCACAACGGACGTCCCAGCGAACCCCCGACGGCCACATAGCCCGTACGGGAATCGGTCTCGGTCAGCCGCACCTCGCCGACTTCGGCGAATCGGCCGCCGCCGAGAACCTGCTGGACGGTCAGCATTTCGAAGTCGGTCACCAGCGAAGCCTATGCCGGGCGTCAGTTGAATTTTCGGCGTCGAGCCGACCACTGCGGCCGCTGCCGGGCCTAGGGTGGGCAACGTGCTGCTCGCCGACGCCTCGGTCCGCTCGCTCGGGC
Source organism: Amycolatopsis sp. A1MSW2902 (assembly GCF_017312175.1). Lineage (NCBI taxonomy): Bacteria > Bacillati > Actinomycetota > Actinomycetes > Pseudonocardiales > Pseudonocardiaceae > Amycolatopsis > Amycolatopsis sp. A1MSW2902. Next base: position 6,339,498 of record NZ_QJPO01000001.1, on the reverse strand, counting down.
CTGCCGACCTGTCCGCTTGCCTCGACCTCGGAACCGATCGCGGGTGGCCGCGCGAGGAACGGAAATGGGCGATGCTGCTGGACGTCGGCCGCGGATTCGGCATTGACGCCCCGGATGGCGGTCTCGCCGCGGCGGCGGTGCTGACCCGGACCGGGCCGACCGCGTCGGTGTCGATGGTGGTCGTGGCGGAGCGGTTCGCGCGGCAGGGACTCGGCCGTCGGGTGATGGCGGAGGCGCTCGACGCGGCCGGTGACGCGGTGGTGTCCTTGCACACCACGGAAAACGCGCGTCCGCTGTACGAATCGATGGGCTTCGAGTTCGACGGCGGCTGCAATGACCATCGCGGCCGCTTCGCTGAAGACGGCGGTCCGGCGTCGCGGCCGATCGGTCCGGCAGATGTGGCGCGAGTGTACGAATTGGACAGTGCGTCCCAAGGCTTCGCGCGGCGGGAGTTGTTGAACCGCATGCTGTTCGAGGCCGAGCACGTCCACGTGACCGACGACGGCTACGCGCTCGGCACCGCGCAAGGCGGGGTGCTGGTGATCGGTCCGGTGGTGGCCGCGGACGAGGACCAGGCGCGTGCGCTGATCCGCGGCATCGCCCGCCTCGCGTCGGGTGATCTCCGGCTGGCGGTGGACCATCGGTTTCCGGAGCTGTCGGCGTGGTGCGAGGCGCGCGGGCTGGCGGTGCACGGCCCCGCGCCACGGCTGGTGCTCCACGGAAAAGCGCTGCCGGGACCGGCCGAGGTGCGGTTTTCGCCGTACAACACCGCGCTCGGCTAGCTGTACCGCTTCCGAACCTCGGCCTTCCGCTCGGCCGACCACGGCTCCAGTTCCACCTTGAACGTCCCGGCGAACAACGCGTTCAGCTGCTCATGCCGTGCGGTCAGCAGATCCGGCAGTTGTTCCTTCAGCTCCGCCGGAACGGTCTGGGTCAGCTCCACCCGCACCCCGTCCAGCGGGTCCGCCGTGACTTCCCATCGGACCTCCCCGGCCGGTTTCCCGTCGTGCAACCAGGTGTGGGCCAGCACCTCCGGCGAACGCGACTCCAGCACCTCCGCCCCGGCTTCCGGCTGGGGCAGCCGCTTCCAGACGTCCTCGGCAGGCGGCCAGACCAGGTCCCGGCGGAACCGAATCGTCCCGCCGTCCAGGACCTCGCCGTCCTCCAGGCCGAATTCCTCGAGGTAGTGCACCATCCGCGCGTGCCAGTCGGTCGGCATCTCCGGCGTCCGGCCGTCCAGCGTGGCTTCGAGGGAATCGAGGCAGGCGACCCAGCCGGTGACGTGCCGTCCCGCGCCGAGCAGAGCGATGTCGGGCTCGCCGCGGTTGAAGACGTGGGTGAAGGCGAGCTTGCTGCCCGTGCCGTCAGCCGAAACCTCGATCCGGATCAGGTCCGAGTTCCAGGTGAACTCGAAGACCTCCGGCGGCTGGTAGCCGACGATCTCACCCTCGCTGACGTCCCCGGTTTCGGTGAAGGTGAACGTGATCTTCCCGCCCGGCGCCGGAGTGTCGGGCAGCGTGACCGCGGCGGGGAACCAGTGCGCCAGCTCTCCCGGCGAGGTGACCGCGCGCCACACCTTCTCCGGCGGATGCGCCAGGGTCCGTTCGAGGGTGACGCTCGGTCGTCCACCAGGAGTGGTTCGCAGGATCGCCATGCCCGTATATAACCATGGAGGTATATAAGGGTCAAGCGGTCAGATGCACGCCGTACCCGGTCTGACCTGGGGCGACTTCGGGAAGCAGGACGAGCCGCCGGTCGTAGTCGCCGCCGTCCTGCGTGCGGTACGGCAGCGGATCGGTCGTTTCCAGGGAGTGCAAACGTTTGCGCAGCTGCTCGACGACGCAGTCGAACTTCTCCGGCGTCATCCGGTTCGTGCCGGTCACCTTGAGCGGCGGCAGGACCGTCATGCCGGTGTAGAAGAGCGTGGCGTGCTGGACGTTGAACAGCAGATCGTCCAGCGAACCATGCGCGCCGCGCGGGCCGAGGCTGTCCTCGTGCGCGCCGGCGGTGACGATGACCATCGCGCGTTTCCCGGCCAGGACGCCGTTGCCGTAGCGCAGGGTGTGGCCGGTTTCGTCGCGGTAGTCGTAGCCGTATCCCTGCACGAAAACGCGGTCGAACCAGCCCTTCAGGATGGCCGGGGTGTCCGCCCACCAGAGCGGGAACTGGACGACGACCGTGTCCGCCCAGTCGAGTTTTTCGTGCTCGATCCGGACGTCCTCGGGCACGGTCGCGATCTCGTCGACGACCGGGTTCCAGCTCATCGCGTAGAGATCGGATTCGCGCACGTCGTGGCCGAGGTCGCGCAGCGTCGTGACGCCTTCGTCGCGAAGCGCGCCGTTGAGCGAGGCGGGGTCGGGGTGGGCGTAGATCCACAAGACGTTCATGAGGCCAGGGTGCAACCGGCGAAACGGCCAAAACAGTGGCCCGATGGCCACCTTGTGCAAGAATCGGGCCATGGCTGTTTTTCGGCATCCGGAGCGGCACAAGGTCGCCGTGCTGGTGCGGCACGGCATGCTCGTGATGGAACTCGGCATCGTCCACCGGCTGTTCGGCCAGGCCAGATCCGCGGACGGCGAGCGGTTGTACGAGGTCGTCACCTGCACGCCGGAGCCCGGCGACATCCGCACCGATTCGGACTTCACCATCCCGGTCGCGCAGGGCCCGGAGGCCGTGGCCGAGGCGGACACGGTGATCGTTCCCGCGTCGTCGCTCGAGTACGAGCCCACCGGACGGCAGCTGACCCCGCAGCTCAAGCACGCGATGAGCCTGGTGTGCCCGGACAGCCGGATCGCCTCGATCTGCACCGGCGCGTACGTGCTCGCCGCGATGGGCCTGCTCGACGGCCGCCGCGCGACCACACACTGGCGTTCGGCGTGCGAGTTCCAGCTCGAATACCCGCGCGTGCAACTCGACCCGGACGTGCTCTACACCGAGGACGGCAACGTCTTCACCTCGGCGGGCGTCGCGTCCGGCATCGATCTCTGCCTGCACCTGATCCGGCGCGATTTCGGCGCGGCGGTCGCCAACGAGGTCGCTCGCGGCACGGTCGTTTCGCCGCATCGCGAGGGCGGGCAGGCCCAGTTCATCCGCCGTCCGGTGCCGGAGCCGCGGTCGTCGTCCACCTCGGCCGCGCGGGCGTGGGCGCTGGAGCATCTCGACCAGCCGATCACGCTGCGCGACCTCGCGGTGCGCGAGTCGATGAGCACGCGGACGTTCACCCGGCGGTTCCGGGACGAGGTCGGGATGTCGGCGCTGCAGTGGCTGACCCAGCAGCGGGTGGAGCGTGCGCGGCAGTTGCTGGAGGAGTCGGAGCTGCCGGTCGACCGGGTCGCCGCGGCGTGCGGATTCGGGACGGCGGCGTCGCTGCGCCAGCACCTGCAGGCCGCGCTCGGGGTGTCGCCGAGCGCGTACCGGACCACCTTCCGGCGTCCGGCCTGAACGCGGCGGTCCGTGGCAGCGCTGTTCGCGGGCTGCCACGGACCGACCCCCAGCGGCACTCATCCTTGCGAGCGGACCAGGGTGTTCGGTACCCCGGTGACCAGGTCTTACAGAATCTGACACGCGTCAGGAGACGACCGTCACCAGTACGTACACCGGACGGCGGGTGGAGAAGAACTCCTTGCCGTTCGCGTCGACCATCTTCCAGCCGATCCAGCAGCGCCCCGGCGCGGGCGAAGCGGTCAGCGGAACGCTCACCATCACGTGATCGCCCGGCGGGGTGTCGCCGATGAGCACCCGGTCCGGGGTGCGGCAGCTTCCCGGGCTCGGCGGCAGGTCCATCCGCTGCAGGTAGCGCTGATGCCAGGCGACCGAGCCGGTGTTCTGCAGCTCCCACACCTTCTGGACGGTCTCGCCGACGTGGATCACGGTGCCGTCGGGCACGGTCACGTCGCCGACGAACTTCGAGTTGTCGCCGGCGACGCGCGCACCGACGTCGACCAGGCTGCCGCTCTTCAGCTTCGGCACCACGATCGCGCCGACCGCGGCGACAAGCACGACGACGGACGCGACCGCGGCCAGCGCGTACTTACGACGGCGCCGGGGCCTCTCCGGGACGGCCGGTTCCGCGCTGATCAGCACTGGCTCCGCCGCCGTTTTGACGATGTCGGCCTCGGTCGCTTCGACGACGGGAACCGCGGGCTCCGGAGGGACGCCCTTCAGCTCTTCCCAGCGTCGCCGCCACTGTTGTTCGTCCGCGTCGCACGCTCGGACGAACTCGCGCGTGGTGTCCCACGACGGGAACCGGGTGCCGCGGACCGCCTCGTGCAGCGTGGTGTGCGAGATCTGCCCGGAGCGGTCGGCCATCTTGCGGAACGACGGATTCCCGGCCCGCGCGCGCAGTGCGGCCAGTTCCGCGGAGAGCACCTCGGCGGCAGATTGCCCGTCGCCCATCGCTCTCCCTGGTTGTCAGATCCGCTGGTCGGACCAGTCTGACATTCCAGTTCGGCACAGCTGGGCGCACCCCGGCCGCGGCCGCGGCGAGGCGGCCGCGACCGGTGCGCGTCACTGCCAGGCGTCGGTGATCGGCGTCTCGCCGGCCGCGTTGCCGAGGCCGGGGAGACCGTTGGCGGCCTCCATGGTGCGCAGGACGGTGTAGTGGTTGATCGTCTCCGCGTAGTCGCCCTGCTTCACATGCGCGCCGGTGAACGACGTGTAGATCTGGTTGGTCGAGGTGCCTTCGTCCTCGTCGAACGTCACGATCAGCAGGCTGTTGTGCGTCTTGGCCCACTGTGCGTAGCCGTCGAGGTTGTTCTTCAGCCAGGTGTCGCCGGTGCCGACCGAACAGTCGTGCATGTCGTTGCACATGTTCGGGGTCACGAACGCGACGCTGGGCAGCTGCGAGTAGTCCGTCGGGAACCGGGAGTAGCGCAGGTTGCTCGACGCGGGCACGTTCGAGAAGTCGACCCAGCTGTTGTGCTTGCGCCGGTACTCGCCGGACGAGCAGCCGGTGTAGCCGTCGGACGGCATGGACTCCGAGTAGCCGGTGAAGCTCTTCCCCGCGCCGGCGAGCTGCGATCCGAGGTTGTCCTTCGCGCCGAGGTTTTGCGGGCAGGTGTCGTCGGTGACGCCCTGGGTATCGCCCGAGAACAGTGCGACGTAGTTCGGCTGGCTCGGGTGCGTGATCGCATGGGAGTCGGTGAAGTTCGCGCCCTGCGCGGCGAGCGAGGCGAAGTAGGGCGCGGTGGTCGAGTCGATCGACGTCGACGATTCGTTCTCGAACATGACGAGCACGATGTGGTCGAAGGTGGGCACGGACGCCGCTGCTGAGGCGGGTTGGGCGGCGGTCGCCGCACCGAGAATCGCCGTCGCGACGGCGGCCACGATCCGCTTGCGGAACACAGGTCCTCCAAGATCGGCCGGGAAATGCGCTCAGGTGGGAGCGGCATAGACCGTGCCACGGCGAAGGCGTCCCGGAGAGCGGCCGGTGGGTGAATAACTGGCGACCACTCGTCCGGGGCACGACTTTCGGCGGGTCAGCGCGCGAGCAGGTCCCGCAGCGATTTCGTAACGCTGGCAGGGGAAGTCTCGGCCATGAAATGTCCACTGTGCACGGTTTCGTGCACAAGGTCCGGTGCCCACGCGCGCCAGAGCGCGGTCGCGTCGAAGCCCAGCGCGTCGCCCCAGCCCTGCTGCAGCACCGTAGTCGGCATCTTCAGCTGGTTGCCCGCGTCGCGGTCGGCGCGGTCGTGTTCGATGTCGATGCCCGCGGAGGCGCGGTAGTCGGCGACGATCGACGGGACGGCGTTGCGGCTCGCTTCGAGATAGCGGGCGCGGATGTCGGCCGGGATGGACTCCGGGTCGGCGCCCCACTGGTCGAGGAAGTAGCTGAAGAACGCGTCCGGCGCGCCGCTGATCAGCTGCTCGGGCAGGCCGGGCGGCTGCGCCATCAGGTAGAGGTGGAAGGCGACGGACGCGCTGACGCCGTGCAGCACCTCCCACATGTCCAGCGTCGGCAGCACGTCGAGGATGGCCAGGTGGGACACGTGGTCCGGGTGGTCGAGGCCGGCGCGGATCGCGACGAGCGCGCCGCGGTCGTGCCCGGCGAGCGCGAACTTTTCGTGGCCGAAGGCGCGCGCGAGGGCGACGACGTCGGCGGCCATCGTGCGCTTGGAGTAGGTCTCGCCGTCGTCGGCAGGCTTGTCGCTGTCGCCGTAGCCGCGCAGGTCAGGGCACAGCACGGTGTGGTCGGCGGCGAGGTCGGCGGCGACGTGCCGCCACATCAGGTGGGTCTGCGGGAAGCCGTGCAGGAGGACGACGGGCGAGCCGGAGCCCGCGACCGCCACGTTGAGGGACACGCCGTCGGCGACGGGCACCCGCTGGTAGTCGAAGTTCATGCGACCCAGCGTGCGCCGGGCCGATCAGCAACCGATCAGCAGCGACCGAGCTGATTACAGTACGGAACTGATGACCATCTCGTTCTCGGTGCTCGGCCCCCTGGCGGCCTGCGACGCACGCGGGCCGGTGGCGTTGCCCGGGCCGCGGCATCGCGCGGTGCTCGCGCGTCTGCTCGTCGCTCGCGGGCAGGTGGTGTCGACGGACGCGCTGGTCGACGCGTTGTGGACCGAGCCGCGGGCGGGTGCGGTCGGTGCGGTGCAGACGTTCGTCGGTGCGCTGCGGCGTTCGCTCGAACCGGACCGTCCACCGCGGACGCCCGCGAAACTGCTGGTCACCGCCGGGCCGGGATATGCGCTGCGGGCGGAACCGGAGCAGGTCGACGCGTGGCGGTTCGAGGCGTTGCTGCGCGGGACGCCGTCGGTCGCGCAGTTGGACGAGGCGCTCGGCTGGTGGCGGGGCGAGCCGTACGCGGAGTTCGCGGACGAGCCGTGGGCGCGGGCCGAACGGGCTCGGCTGGACGAACTGCGGCTGCTCGCGCTGGAGCGTCGGGCGGCGGGTCTGCTGGATCTCGGCCGTGCTGCCGAAGCCGTGCCGGATCTCGAGTCCCTTGTGGACGCTCATCCGCTGCGCGAGGAAGCGTGGCGACTGCTGGCGCTCGCGTTGTACCGCGCTGGCCGTCAGGGGGACGCGCTTGCTGCCTTGCGTCGGGCGCGGGCCGGGTTGGCGGCGGAGCTGGGGGTCGATCCTGGACCGGCGTTGCGGCAGGCGGAGCAGGACATCCTGGCGCAGGCTCCGCAGTTGGCCCCGGCTGTTCCCGGTCGGCTGGCCGGGCGGGATCCGGAGCTGGCGCGGCTCACCGAGGTCGCGGCGGAAGTGGCTGACCGCAAGCGTTTCCGCCTCGTGCTGGTGTCCGGCGAGGCGGGCGCGGGCAAGACGGCGCTGGTCGAGGAATTCGCCGCACGGCTGGGCTGGACCACGGCGTGGGGCCTCAATCCGGACGGTGCCGGAGTGCCGCCCGCCTGGCCGTGGACACGGATTCTTGCTGCGTTGGGCGAACCGGTCCCGCCGCGGGCGACCGGGGGCGATCCGGCGGTCGCGCGCTTCGAATGGCATCAGGCAATGGCGGCACGGATTTCCGAGGTGGCTCGCCGGGGTCCGTTGTTGCTCGTTCTGGACGATTTGCAGTGGGCTGGCGAGGAAACCCTGGCACTGCTGACGTCGATGACCGCGGCTCCGGTGCTGCTGGTCGCGACGTATCGGACCACCGAGATCTCCACAGAACTGACCGCGGCCTTGGGCAGACTCGCGCGCGCCGACCCGGTTCGGCTGTATCTGGGCGGGCTTTCGGTCGAGGCGGTCGCCGAATTGGTCGGGCCCGAGTCGGCCGCGGTGATTCACCGGCGTTCTGGCGGAAACCCGTTCTTCGTCAAGGAACTCGCCCGCGCGCTGGATGCCGAAGGCGACCTGCCGGACGGGGTACGCGACGTCGTCCGGAACCGGATCGCCGCGTTGCCCGACCATGTACGCGCGGTGCTGGGGAAGGCTGCGGTGATCGGCGCGGACGTCGACCTCGGCGTGCTCGGTGACGTCCTGGACGAGCTGGAAACCGCTGTGCAGGCAGGGTTTCTGGTCGAAATCGGACCGAGGGCGTTCCGGTTCGCGCACGCGCTCGTTCGCGACGCCGTCTACGATGGCCTTTCGCTCGCTCGACGCGCACAGCTGCACCGCGAAGTCGGCGAGGCGTTGGCGAGCCGTCGACCGTCCGCGATTTCCTTGCTGGCGCACCACTTCTTGCTCGCCGGAGACGATCGCGGCACCGCCTACGCGCAAGCAGCCGCGGAACGTGCCGAACGAGATTTCGCGCCGCACGAAGCACTTCGGCTCTGGCAAGCCGCTTTGGCGCAAGGCCCGCGTACGGTGGAATTGCTGATGGGCCTCGCCCGGACGTCCGCGTTCACCGGTTCCTTGGCCGCCGCGCGCCGCTACCGCGCCGAGGCACTGGACCTCGCCGGCGACGATTCCGCGTTGACCATCCGCGTTTTGACCGCCTTCGACGTCCCGGGAATCTGGACCGAGAACGACGATCCCGTGCTGGCCCGCCGCATCGCCGACGCCGCCGAACGCGTGCACACCACCGATCCGCTCGTACGTGCCCGGCTGCTGGCGACCATCGCGTTGGAACTGCGCAACGAAGGCGGTCAACGCGCCCACGACGCGGCTGTCGAGGCGGAGAAACTGGCGCGGTCCGCCGAGGATCCGGCGCTGCTGGCGTTGGCGTTGAACGCACGCTGGACGCAGACCTTCACCCGCGCCGGTCTGGCCCCGGAACGCGCCCGGATCGGCGAGGAACTGGTCGAACTGGCCGCCCGGCACCGGTTGGTGACGTTCGAGGTGCTCGGTCACCTGGTGCTGATGCAGGCCCGCTCAGCGCTGGCCGACTTCGCCGCCGCCGACACCCACGCGACCGCGGCGGACCGGCTGGGGGAGCAGTACGACCTCCCGCTCGTCAGCGTGTTCACCGACTGGTACCGCGCGCTCCGCCTGGCCGTCACCGGTCCGGTCGCCGCCGCGGAAGCCGCCTACCGCAGCGCCGCGGCCCGGTTGTCCGGCAGCGGAATGTCCGGAGTGGACCGCGGCCTGCTGCCGCTGGCCCGGCATTGCCTTTACGTTCAGCACGGCCTGGAGTCCACAGTGGACTTCACGCTGCCGCCGGATCGCCCGGACCTGTTCCTGGAACTCCGGGCGTGCCTTACCGTCTCGACCGGCGACGCACGCGAGCTGTATGCGCGACTGGCTCCCGCGGAGAACGAGCTGGCCGGTGCCGGTTCCGGCGTGGTGACGCTCGGCCCGGTCGCCTACTACCTGGGCGAACTGGTTGTCCGGCTGGGATTGCCGCCCGACGAGCACTACCGCAAGGCCGCCGAAGTGGCCCGCCGCGCGGGTGCCGCGCACTGGGTCAGTCGACTACGTACCATTTCCCGCCGCGATTCTCCATGACCGCGTCGCCGAGGTCGCTGTCGGTGAACTTGACGGAAGCCTTGACCGCGCGCGCCGGGATCTCGACCCGCTTGGCCCCTTCCTTGATCTTGGACCGGTCGACGGTGGCCGTCTGCAGGGCCTTCTTCTGCGCCGGGGAGATCAGCTGGAACGCCATCGGCATGGTCTTCTCGCACGGTCCCATGCCCTGGTCTTCCGCCTGCTTGGCGGCCGGACCGGCGATCTCGCACACCGTCGCTAGGTCCTGCCTGCCCGCCGCGTGCATGAAGGCTTCGTACCGATCGACCGCGTCGCCGCCGGTCGACTCCGCCGCGGAGGACGTCGCCGGTGCCGCCGAGGTCGACGGCGACGGCTGCGCGGCTGAGGACGACGCGGGTGCGCTCGAGGGCGCGGAGGGAGCGGGAGCCGCGGTGCCGCCGCTTTCGCCGGAGCAGCTGCTGATCAGGAGGGCAGCGCCCACGGCGAGAAAGGGGAGCATACGAGCGGACATGGCGTGCCTTTCCCGTCAGGAAGAATGCTCCGGAGCATAAGCGACAGACGGGCGCTGCGTGCGGAAACGGGAAAGTTGCCGCTGATCCTGAGGTTCGACGTCAGTTCGCCGGATGCCCCGCCCCGGCGTAGTCGTCGCCTGGCCGGTGGAACGTGTGGATCTGGATCGCCTGGCCCTCGGTCGGCGCGTTGATCATCAGGCCGTTCCCCAGGTACAGCCCGACGTGGTGGATGTGCGCCTGGCTGCCGTAGAAGACGAGGTCGCCCAGCTGCGGTTCCTGCCCGGCCGGAACCGGCGGCATCGAGCGGAACTGGCTGTCCGCCGTGCGCGGCAAGGAAACCCCGGCGCTGTCGTAGGAAGCCTTGGTGAGACCCGAGCAGTCGAAGCCGGCCGCGCCCGCGTCGGGGCCGTTGCCGCCCCACACGTACGGCAGGCCGAGCTGTCCGAGCGCGAATCGCGTGGCGCGCACCGACGGCGCGTTCGCCTTCGCCGGGTCCAGGGAAAGCGTCGCGTACAGCTGGGCGTAGCCGAGCACGCGCTGCCGGAACAGCTCCATGCCGCTGCCGTTCTCGTAACCGGCGACGGCCTTCCACCAGCCGTTGCCCGCGGACAGGTCGACGCCGCTCGCGCACAGTGCGCGTCCCGCCGCGACGGACGCGGCCGACGGGTCGGACAGCGCCGGGTTCGCGATGCCGGGGATCTGCGCGCCGTACTTCTTCCACTGCTGCGTCGAAAGCCCCATCGGCTCGCCGTCGCCGCGGCCGTGGTTGTTGCCGGCGACGCCGAGGCCCGCCAGCGTGACCCACGACAGGTGACAGTCCGGGCGCTCCTTGCGCATGGTCAGCTCGCCGTTGGCGTACCCGAGCAAAACGGGGGCCGGGATGTCCAGCGGCCCGGCGAGCGAATCCGCCCACTTCTGCAGCGGGGCCGGACCACCGCCTCCGCCGGCCGCACCCTGCGCCGGTTCCTGCGCTTGCACCGGAGCGCTCGCCTGCAGCACCGACGGACCGCTGACGGTCTGCGTGGGCACCGGGGCGGTGAGCGCGGCCTGCGCCGGAACGGGAGCGGGCTGGTCGCGTCCGGCGACCAGCCAGCCCGCGGTGGCGAGGCCGGCGACCAGCGGCAACGCCACGAGCCCGCGATACAGCGCGCCGCGAGCCCAAGCGGGCTTCGGCGGCGCGTCGGCGGTGGGGGTCTCCGGCGTCACGGCGTCCAATCTAGAAGAGCGCACCTCTGGGTAACGAGCGAACGGCTTGCACGTTAGGGGGACTCTCATATTGTGGGCACATGGCTGAACTCGACGCGGCGCGGCTGCGGGACGGACTCGGCGGCCGCTACGCCCGCCTCGACGTCGTGGAGACGACCGGTTCCACCAATGCTGACCTGCGGGAAGCGCTCGTCGCGGGAGCGGCGGACCGGACCGTTTTGCTGGCCGAACACCAGACGGCCGGGGTCGGACGGCGGGCTCGTTCGTGGAGTTCGCCGAAGGGTGCCGGGCTCTACCTGAGCATCGCGCTGCGCCCGGCGGGCGTGCCGTTCTCCGCGCTCGGTTCACTGTCCGTGGTCGCTGGGCTCGCGGTGCACGCGCTCGCCACCGATCTGGGCGTCGACGTCGCCCTCAAATGGCCTAACGACGTGCTCGCCGGGCCGGACCGGGCCAAGTGCGCGGGCATCCTCGCCGAGGCCGTCGGCGCCGACGACGCGGCCGTGGTGCTCGGCATCGGGCTGAACGTCCTGCCGCTCGGCGACGACGTCCCGGCCGGTCCGGGCGGTCTTCCCGCGACCTCGCTCGCCGAGCAGGGCGCGACGACCACCGACCGCACCGAGGTCGCGCTCGGCCTGCTGACCAGGTTCGACGACCTCGAACGCCGCTGGCGGACGGCGGGCGGCGACCTCACCGAGGCCGGTCTGCTCGGCGACTACCGCGCCCGCTGCGCGACGCTCGGCCAGGACGTCCAGGTGCAGCTGCCGGACGGGTCGACGCTCACCGGCCGCGCCGCGGACCTGGACGCGTCCGGCCAGTTGCAGGTCGACGTCCCCGACGGACGGCGGCTGACCGTCTTCGCCGGTGATGTGGTGCACGTCCGCCCTGCTTGACCGGAACGGGCGCGCCCGCGCGAGGCCCGCGCCGGTACGGTGGATCCACCACATCGGCACACATTCGCAGGGGAGCGCCCGCCGTGGCCTATCCGGACGATTTGCTCAGCCAGAACGAACGCGTGGTGGTGCACAGCCACCCGCATTTCAAGATGCTGATCTTCCCGTTCCTGGCGTTCGTGATCACCGTCGGCGCCGCGGTGTGGCTGCTCGTGGTCACGCGGGACCTCGCCGGTCCGTGGAACAACGTGTCGATGATCGCGATCGCGGTGGTGGCGCTCGTCCTGGTGGTGTGGCTGTTCCTCGCGCCGCTCGTCCGCTGGCGCACGACGCACTTCATCGTGACGACCGACCGGCTGATCGCGCGCGAGGGCGTGCTCAAGCGCACCGGCATCGACATCCCGCTGTCGCGGATCAACAGCGTGCAGTTCGAGCACGGCCTGCTCGACCGGATCTTCGGCTGCGGCACGCTCATCATCGAATCGGCCTCGGACGAGCCGCTGCGCTTCGATGACATTCCCCACGTCGAGCACGTGCACACGGTCATTTACCGCGAAGTCAACGACAATCCCTACGACGACTACCACGGCGCGCCCGGTCCGCAGGACACCGAACCTCTGCCCCCGCGCGGCCGGGAACCGCGCGGAAGGAGACGCTGACGTGGGTGCTCGAGAGGTCGGCCTGCCGGAACGGGTCCCCGCGGGCGGGTTGCCGCCGCGGGTCGAGATCTGGGAGGTCGGGGCGCGCGACGGGCTGCAGAACGAGAGCTCGGTCGTGCCGGTCGAGGTCAAGCTCGAATTCCTGGACCGGCTCGCCGGTGCCGGGCTGACCACCCTCGAGGCGACCAGCTTCGTGCACCCGAAGTGGGTGCCGCAGCTCGCCGACGCCGAACAGCTGCTCGCCGGGCTCGACCGCCACGACGGCGTCCGCTACCCGGTGCTGGTCCCGAACGACCGCGGCCTCAACCGCGCGCTCGACGCGGGAGTCGACCACATCGCGATCTTCGCCAGCGCCACCGAGACCTTCGCCCAGCGCAACCTGAACTCGACCTTCGACGACCAGTTCGGCATGTTCGAACCGGTCGTGACGCGGGCCCGCAAGGAGGGCCTCGAAGTCCGCGGGTACCTGTCGATGTGCTTCGGCGACCCGTGGGAGGGCGTGGTCGACGTGGAGCAGGTCGTGCGCGCGGGCAAACGGCTGCTCGACTTCGGCTGCTCGCAGCTTTCGCTCGGCGACACCATCGGCGTCGCGACCACGAACCAGGTCACCCGGCTGATCGAGGCCTTCGGGGACACTTCGGCGCTCGCCGTGCACTTCCACGACACCTACGGCCAGGCGCTGGCCAACACCGAGGCCGCGCTCCGCGCCGGTGTGTCCACTGTGGACTCGTCGGCCGGCGGTCTCGGCGGCTGCCCGTACGCCGAGTCGGCGACCGGCAACCTGGCGACCGAGGATCTGGTCTGGCTGCTGGAAGGGCTGGGCGTGGAGCACGGTGCCGATCTCGGCAAGCTGGTGGAGACTAGCGTGTGGATGGCAGGGCAGCTCGGCCGTCCGTCGCCGTCGCGGGTCGTGAACGCGCTTGCCGGATAGCGTTCCCGAATTCGTTCCGCTCAGCGCGGAGACGTGGCCGTTGTTCGAGCGGCTCTTCGGCCCCGGCGGGGTACAGGGCGGCTGCTGGTGCACGTTCTTCCGGCTCAGCGGTCCGGACTACAAGGCCGCCGGTCGCGATGGCCGCAAGGAGCACGTCCGAGGCGAGGCGCAGGACGGGAAACCGTTGGGGCTCTTGGGCATCGTCGACGGCGAGCCGCTGGGCTGGGTGGCCGTGTCGCCGCGGAAGGACAATCCGCGGCTGGCGCGCTCGCGCGTGATGGCGTCGGACGAACCCGGCGCGGTCTGGTCGGTGACCTGCTTCTACATCCACCGTCGCGGCCGCCGTCGCGGGCTGGCGTCGGCGTTGCTGCGGGCTGCCGTGGACTACGCCGCCGAACAGGGCGCGGAAACTGTCGAGGGGTATCCGGTGGAGGTCGGTTCTCGGTCGACCTCCTCGGACCTCTATCACGGCACTGCCGGCATGTTCGCCGACGCGGGGTTCGAGGTGGTCGAGAAGCGCGGCGTGGCCCGCGCGTTGGTGCGGCGGCGCATCGCGATCGCCCGATAAGGTGGGCTTCCCGTTCGCCCGGAACCTCCTGGTGCGAGCGAGCGTCCGACCCGGTGCCGGCACGACCGAGAAGAGGGTGCCAGTGTCCGACCAGCCCGAACCGGCAGACACCGACGTCGCCACCGGCCCGGTGCGCGTGCCCGCCCAATACGGCGGGCTGCTGCACCGCGGCTTCGACGAGGTGCCCACCCCGCCTTCGGGCACCGGCGTGCTGCCCGCGCACAGCCGTCCGCCGGTCGGTTCTCCGCGCACCGACCGGGAAAGCGTGCTGGCGCTGTTCGCCGTCCACATGTTCCCGCTCGGGCATTTGCCGGTGGCGGCGGACCGTCCGGACCGGCAGTTGCCGCTGCCCGCGGACGCGGGCGCCGAGGGCGCGCGGCGTCCGTTGTTCGACCATCCGGAATCGGCGTTGCTGGACGACTCCGCGGTGCTCGGATACGTCAAGCAGGGCTTCCGGCGTTCGCCCGCGCCGCCGGTGGACCCGGAGCCGCCCGAGGCGGTCGTCGAAGGCTATGTCGCGCCGGAGGGTCCCGAGTGGGAGAGCCGGTTCGTGGTCGGCGCCGAGTACGTGTGGCCGCCCGCGGAGGGCGGCGTCGAAGAGCCGAATCCGGTGGTACTGCCGGAAAACACGCTGCTGGACCGCTTCGGCAGCGACCACGGCCGCGTGTTCGCGCCGGACGGCACGCCGTTCGCGGAACGCGCGCTGCCGCCCGCCGCGCTGCGGTCGGGCTACCGCCGGTATCGCGTGCTGAAGCCGATGCCGGTGTGGCAAGCCACGTCGGCGGAGTGGTTCGACGGGCCGGGCGGCGGAATCCGCTACCGTGCGGTGCTCTCCGCGGACGAACTGGTCACGCTGGGATTCCTGGTCGACGTCACGCGGGAGGCACGATGAACACCCAGTCGATTCGCAAATGGCTGGACGTCATCGGAGTGCCCGGGGAAGTCGTGTCGATCGGCCGGGAAGCGGACAACACGTGGTGCCTGCTGCCGACCGCGGACGGCGGCTGGGAAGTGTTCTGGCGCGAACAGGGCAACCGCTACGACTGGGCCGCGTTCACCTCCGAACAGGTCGCCTGCCATTACCTCTTCGGCAGGCTGACCTGGTCACAGGTGGCGCGCGGCGCGGTCGGCGTGCTGCCCGGCGCTCACTGACGGCGGAGCACGGCCAGCGCTTCGTCGTGCAGGAGGCCGTTCGTGGACAGCGCTGAGCCGCCCTCGTAGGTCTCCGCACCGGAAAGATCGGTGAACCGCCCGCCCGCCTCGGTGACGATCACCTGCGCGGCGGCGACGTCCCACGGGTTCACGATGCACTCGGCCGCGACGTCCATCGCGCCTTCGGCGACGAGGCAGTGGCTCCAGAAATCACCGAACGCGCGGGACTCCCAGCACGCTTCGGTGAGCGCCAGGTACTTCTCGCGGGAGTGGTACTCGGTCCAGCTGTTCAAGTCCGTCGTGGACAGATAGGCGTCGCCGAGCGTCGCCACCTTCGACACCGACATGCGCCGTTCGCCCGCCGCGTCGCGCAGGTGCGCGCCCTCGCCGCGAGCCGCCCACCAGCGCCGGCCCAGCAACGGCGCGCTGATCATGCCGACCACCGGCGTGCCGTCCTCGACCAGCGCGATCAGCGTCGCCCACACCGGGAGTCCGCGCAGGAAGTTCTTGGTCCCGTCGATCGGGTCGATCACCCACGCCCGGCCCTCGCTGCCCGCCGAGCCGCCGCGTTCCTCGCCCGCGACCGTGTCGCCGGGCCGCTGCGCGGCGAGGATTTCGCGGATCGCGTCCTCGACCGCGGTGTCGGCGTCGGTCACCGGCGTGCGGTCCGGTTTCGCGGACACCGCGAGGTCGAGCGCACGGAAACGGGCAGTGGTCAGCGCGTCGGCGGCGTCCGCCAGCCGGGTGGCGAGAACGAGGTCATCCGAGTAGGCAGGCACGGTCACGATGGTTTCACGCCCGTTCGCCGTAAGGTTGGCCAGGTGAGCATGGTCCTACTTGCCGAAGACGATCCGGCCATCGCCGAGCCGCTGTCCCGCGCGCTGCACCGGGAGGGGTACGAGATCGAGGTCGTGACCGACGGCCCGGCGGTGCTGGCCGCGACCGCCGCGCACCGGGTCGACCTGCTCGTGCTCGATCTCGGGCTGCCCGGGATGGACGGGCTGGAGGTGTGCCGCAGACTGCGCGCGAGCGGCACCGAACTGCCGGTGCTGATGCTCACCGCGCGCACCGACGAGGTCGATTTCGTCGTCGGCCTCGACGCGGGCGCGGACGATTACGTGGCCAAGCCGTTCCGGCTGGCCGAACTGCTCGCGCGGATCCGCGCGCTGCTGCGCCGCCGGGTGCCGGAGGTGCTGGAGGCCGGCGGCGTCCGGATGGACCTCGGCGCGCGACTGGTCACTGTGGACTCGCACGAGGTGCAGCTGGCGAACAAGGAGTTCGAGCTGCTGCGCGTGCTGATGAGCCGGGCCGGGCAGGTCGTCAGCCGCGACGAGATCCTCGCCGAGGTGTGGAACGACCTCGAGTCCAAGACGTCGAAGACGCTCGACATGCACATGTCCTGGCTGCGCCGCAAACTCGCGGTCGCCGCCGACGAGGCGGCGGGCAGGCAGGCGAAGCCCGCGCACTCCGACGCCGAACGGCGCATCGCGACCGTGCGCGGCGTCGGGTTCCGGTTCAATGTCGAGTAGCCGCCGATGAGCATGCGCCGCCGGATCCTGCTGGCGATCCTCCTCGCCGTGCTGGTCACCGCGGCCGTGCTGGGCATCCCGCTCGGCGTCACCGCGTGGCGGCTGGTGGAGAACCTCAACCGGGAAAGCCTGGCCGAACGGGCGCGCAACATCGCCGCGACGGTCGACACGCAGGTCGCGAACGGCCAGGAAATCGACCTGGAGCAGTTCCGGGTCGGCGTTCCCGAGGGCGGCATGCTGATCGTGCGCGCCGAGGGCTTCAGCGAAAAACACCTCGGCGCGAACCCCGGCCCGGATCCCGTGGTCGAATCGGTGCCGACCGCGCGAAGCGGCACCGTGATGCTGGCGATCCCCAGCGGTCCGGTCCGCACGAAGCAGACGCAGGTGACGCTGCTGGTCGTGCTGCTGGTGGTCCTGTCGGTCGGTACCGGCACCGTGGTGGCGACAGTGACCGCGCGCCGCCTGGCGAAACCGCTCCGGCACGTCGCAGACCGCGCGTCCCGCCTGGGCGGCGGCGATTTCCGGCCGGATCCGAGCCGCTACCGCGTGGCCGAACTGGACATGGTCGCGGAAGCCCTGGACACGTCGGGGTCCGCCTTGGCGCAGCTCGTGCAGCGGGAACGACAGCTGGTCGGGGATGTCTCGCACCAGCTGCGCAGCCGGTTGACCGCGCTGCAGCTCCGGCTGGAGCCCTTGACCGGCCACGAGGACCCGGATGTCGTCGAGGAGTCCCGAGCCGCGCAGGAACAAGCCGACCGTCTGGCACAGGCCCTGGACGAACTGCTGGCCGCCGCGCGCGCTGCCCGCGAGGTAGACGCCGAACCGGTCGATCTGCCCGTGGCGCTGCCCGCTGTCGCGGAGGAATGGCGTCAGCTGCTCCGGGTCGAGGGACGGAATTTGCGCCTGAAGGTCGCGGACGGCTTGATGGTGCGCGTGACTCCGGCGCGGCTGCGCGAGGTGATCGGCGTGCTGCTGGACAACGCCCTCCGCCACGGAGCGGGGACGGTCACGCTGTCCGCCCGCCGCGGTGACGCGGAGGGGACTGTCGTGATCGAGGTCGCGGACACCGGATCCGGAGTGCCGGACGAAATCGCGCCGCACATTTTCGAACGCGGTTTTTCGGGCGGGGGTTCGACGGGCGTGGGTTTGGCTCTGGCCCGCGCACTGGTCGAGGCGGACGGCGGACGGCTGGAACTGTCGAATAAGCGTCCGGCGATTTTCAGTCTGTTCCTGAAGGTGCCGCGCCCGGACGAGGTAGGCGAATTGCGGTGGCCCGCGGAGCCGGTTCCTCGCTGAGGATCTGGACGGCTTCCCGCAGGTCAGCCGCGCTCCGATGCGGTGGCTGACCTTGCTGCCACGTGCGGTGGTGGCTGATCCAGAGCGTGCGCAGTCCGGCGTTATGCCCGCCCGCAATGTCCAGATCAGGGCTGTCGCCGATGATCCAATCGTCGGGGGTCAGCGTGGTTCCGCAGTTTCGCGCGGCGAGCTGGAAGATGCGCGGATCGGGTTTGCGCAGGCCGACGGCGGCGGAAATGCAATAACCGTCGACTGCGTTGGCGAGGCCGGTGCGGTGGAGTTTCGCCAGCTGGTTGTCCTGCATGCCGTTGGTGACAATGCCGATTCGCCATCCCGCGGCGCGCAGGGTGCCGAGATCGTCCAGCACGCCGGGGTAGAGCTGCACCAACTGCGGAATCCTCGCGCGGTAACTCGCCCAAAGCTGGTCAGCGGGCTCGGCCAGGTCGAATCGCTGCTGGACTTCCGCGAAGAACCGGTCCATCGGCCCGCCGCGCCGCGCCGAGATCAGCCAGGCTGCCGCGTCCCCGGGAAGCCGGTGCTGGGAGGTGAATTCCGCCGCCCAGCGGGAAAACGCGCCGCTGAGATCGGTCAGCGTGTCGTCCAGATCGACCAGCGCCAGCCGAGTCACCGGGGAAGCCGGGTGACCCCGTCCTTCCGCCGTTCCCCGAGCTCGTCCGGGAACACCCACTTCTTGAAGCCCCAGAACCGGAACACCATCGCCAGCAGCATGCCGATGATCGACCCGCTCGCGAAGTCCGCGACCTCCTGCACGAACCGCGACACGTGCGGCACTTCCAGGTGCAGCCAGTAGCGCGAGATCAGCAGCGGAATCAGGTTCACCACCACCGCGACCCCGCTGATCACGAAGAACAGCGTGGCCTCGTGGGCGCGTTCGCGGCCGCCGCGGGTGCGGAACGACCATTCGCGGTTGAGCACGTACGACACGATCGTCGCGACGATGATCGCGATCGCCTTCGCCGTGGTCGGTTTCGACTCCAGCACGCTGAGCTTCAGCAGGTACCAGACGCCGTTGTCGACCAGGAAGGTCGTGCCGCCCACGATCGCGAACTTCAGCAGCTCCCGGTGCCTCACGAGCACGGAGCGCAACGGCTCGGGCGTGCGGGCGAGCACGGTTTCGACGACGGTCACGTAACGCAGTCTAGAGAATTCGAGGTCACGGCAGGTCTCAGGCGGCCTTACGGTCCGGAATATCCGGATTGTCATTCCGCGCTGGTTCCGTCCGGGCGCCCTCCGTAGGGAACACCCACTTCTTGAAGGCCCACCAGCGGAACAGCGTCCCGAGCAGAGTGCCGATGATCATCCCGCTGACGAAGTCGGCCGTCTCCTGCCCGACCAGGGTCACGTGCGGCACCTGCAACTGCAGCACGTAGCGCGAAACCCACTGCGGCAACGCGTTCAGCGCGAGCGCGACCCCGCTGAGCAGGAAGAACAGCGCCGCCTCGTGGGAACGTTCGCGGCCGCCGCGAGTGCGGAACGACCATTCGCGATTCGCGACGTAGGAGAAGATCGTGGCGATCAGCACACCGACGATGAGCGCCGTGACCGGATGGGTCCGCAGCACGGTGAACTTCAAGGCGTACGTGATCGTCATCGTGATGACGAAGCTCGTCCCGCCGACCAGGGCGAAGCGGACCAGTTCGCGGTGCTTCGCCAGGAGTTCGCGCACCTCGTGGACGCTACTCCGTGACCCAGCCGAAGAACCCCCGGGGCTCGACCGACGGCGGACGTTTGCCGTGGTTATCGGGTTTGCCCGGCTTGCTGTCCGAACCGGGGTTCGGCGGCGCGCTCGTGGTGGCGGCCGGGCTGCTCGACGTCGGGTCCGGGGTCTCGTCGTCAGGCGATGTCGAAGTCGGCAGGGTGGTGCTCGGCCTCGGGTGCTTGGACGAGTTCGGCGGGTGGCTCTTCGAGGTCGGGATCGACGTCGTCGGCAGCGTCGGCACCGACGTGGACGACATCGGCCCGAGCGTCGGGTCGTGGCACATGTTCCACCAGCAGCCGAGCTCCACCGCGACCGGTTTCGCCGAGGCGCTGCCGAGCGAGGCGTTCACGGTGACGGTGAGCGGGCCGTCGAACGGCTTGCGGTTCACGCCCACCCACAACTCCGCCGTCTCGCCGGGAGCCAGTGGGTTGACGCTGGTGCAGCTCAGGCTCGCGGCACCGGGCGTGCACTTGAACCGCTTGACGCTGAACGGCCCGATAGCACTGTGGTCGAAGGTGATCGTGACGGGTTTCGTGCTTTGCCCGGTGTTCTGCACGTGGGCCCTGATGACCGGATGGAACCAAGGGCCGATCTTGTCGGCCGTCAGCGACAGAGCGTCCTTCGGGGCCTTGACCTTCACCTGCACGGTGACGTTGACGTTGACCGAAGCACCCGCAGTGACCGAACCGGTCACCTCGCCGCCCTTCGCGCTGTCGTCCGCCTGCAACCGGAACATCAGCACCGCCGATTGCCCAGGCTGCAATCCGCTGCCGGTCTTGCAGGTGACCGTGCCCTCTCCACCCGGGCACGCGACCTGCATCGGCCCCGACTGCGCGGCCGCCTCGCTGGAATACGCACCAGCCGCGCCGCCGCCGTTCGCCTGAACGGCCCGGACACCAGGCGGCAGGTTGAGCGTCGCCTGGACCGGTTCGGACACGGAACCGCCGTTGTTGCGCACGGTGATCGGCAGCGCGACCGGTCCGCCGCCCGGCTGGAGTTCGACTCCGCTCGGCGGCATGGACGCGGACAGCTGCGGCGGCGCGGCAGGCGGGTTCTGGGCAGGCGGCTGCGCCGGCGGGGCGGCCGGGGGCGCCGCGGGCGGCGGTACAGCCGGAGGCGCGGGCTGGGCAGGCGGCGGGGCCGGGGGAGCGGGCGGCGCGGCCGGCGGAGGTGCGGGAGCGGGCTTCGGCGCGGGCGCCGGCGCGGCGGCCGGCGGCGCGGGGGCCTGCTGAGCAGTCGGAATGGTCTGCGTCCCGCCGCCCGCGGCCAGCGCGACCGCGACGGCGGCCACCATCGCGGCTCCGGACATGGCGACCCCGGCGAACTGCCGCGGCGCGGACGCGGCTGCCGCCGCACCCGCCTTGGCCCCGCCTGCCGCGGCGGCTCCGGCACCGACCGCGGCGGCACCGGCGGTAGCCGCGCTCGCCTTGGCCGCGCCGATCGTCGCCAGGTAGCCAAGAGCGGCGCCGCCCAGGACGATCGGGGCGATGATCGCGCGCAGGCTGCCGTTGACGTCGGCCAGTTCGGCCGCCAGCACCCGGCACTGCTCGCATTCGTCCAGGTGGTTCTCAACCTGCGAGCGCTCGCGCTTCGAAAGTCCGTCGCGCGTCCAAGCACCGAGCCGCTCGGCGGTCGCGCGGCAGCGGTCCGCACCGGTTTCCTGCAGATGGACCTGCAGGTACGCCTGGCGAAGCCCTTCCCGGGCGCGGTACGCGAGCGCGGACACGCCGTTCGCGGTCAGCCCGAGCAGCGGCGCGACTTCAGCCGGGCTCTGCTGCTCGATTTCGGTGTGCCACAGGACTGCCTGCCAGCGTTCCGGAAGTCGCGCGAACGCCTTCGCGGCCATCGTGCGCTCGAGGCCAGCGACGGCGGTGTCGGAGAACTGCACGGTGAGCGCCTCGCCGGCAGCACCGCCGACGTCGCTCATGTCCTCGTTGAGGTCGATCCGGCGGTCACGGCGCGTCTTGTCGTACGCGGTGTGACGCAGCGCAGTAAGCAAGTACGCACGGAAGGCGCTGTCCGGGCCCTTCCCGCCACGCAGCGTGTCCAAAACCTTCGAGAACGCCTCCGACACGAGGTCGTCGGCCTCCGAGCTGGACCGCGCGAGCTGGCGGGCGAGGTTGTGCGCGGCACCGCTGTGCCGCTCGTAGAGCGGACCGTAGGACGCGATCTTTCCCGCGCGCACCTCTGCGATCAGCTCGGCGTCACTCTTACCGGAGAGATCGGCGGGAACGGTGGACACGGGGCTCCTTCGATGCTCCACGCGCGGCGGACTCCACGCGCCTTGCTCCTTACAACGCACACCAAGTGTGACGGATGCGGCGACACTCGTCACGCCGTGGTCCGGCAGATGCCTCAGTAGGCGCAGCAAGTTCACCTCCTCGTCTGGTGATTACGCGAAAAAGATCGGGGAAAACGCGTCACGAGGGGAGTACCGCCGCGTCCCCTCCGTGATTGGGGAACAAGATCGACAGGTACCGGAAGGAGCTGGGGGTTCGGTGGACGTACCGGCGACCGGGGCGCGGTTCGGCTCCGCAGGCGACTCGTCGGGGGACGAGACGCGTGCGCGGTTCGAGCGGGACCGCCATTTGCGGGCATTGCGAGCTCGCTGGCGAACAGCCAGCCTCGCCGCCGGCTGGCGTTTCCCGAGCGATTGGGCACTGCCCGAAGTGGACGCGGTGTGCGCGGCCGTCGTCCGGCACGGTTCGACGGGCGCGGAGAACGCGCTAGCCGGGCTCGGCAGGGCGCGGGCCGCGGCGGGAGCGGGGCTGTCGGAAACGCTGTCCGACCTGGCCGCTCTGCACGCGGTGCTCGCCGACCCGGACGCCGTCGACGGATTCGTCGCGCCGGATGTCGACGCCACCCCCGCCCGGCTGCTCCGTGTCACGGCGCTGGCCTGGGCAGACGTCGCGACCGACCAGCTCGTGCACACCGAGGTCACCGACCCGCTCACCGGCCTGCCGTCCGCGGCGTACCTGCGGACCCGGCTCGGCGAGATCTACCGAGGCGGGGTCAACGAGGCGAATGTGCTGCTCACCGTGTCGCTGGACCTGACGTCAGTGTCCGGCTGGCCGCGGCTGACCGCGATGATCCTCGCCGCGGACGCGGTCAAAGCCGTGTTCGACACCGGCGAGTGCTACGCGACGATCGGCCCGTCCGCGGTCGCGGTGCTGGCCGAACGCAACGAACGCCTGGCCACGCGCGGGGTCGCGCTGCGAAGGGCACTCAACGAACGCCTTTCGGTGGACCCGCAACTGCGCGACGTCGCCCGTCCGCTCGTGTCCGCTGTCCGGTTGCCGGGGACGCACGACCGGGCGTGCGAGCTGCTGACGGAATTGGCGCACAGCTGAGCCCCGGTCCCCCTTCCCGACCAGCATTCCCGCACTCGTGCTTTCCTGGTGTGGTGACCAGGACCGTACCCTCCGCTGCTGACGGCGAAGCTCCGGTGAATCGATCCGGGCAACCCCGGCTGGCTCTGCGCCGATCTCTGGCACGGCTGTCCGTGCGCCCCCGGTCGATGCTCATCCTCGCGGTGTTCCCGCTGCTGGCGATCGCGGTCGGGTTCTGGGGCTGGACGCACGACTGGAACCTCGGCGTGGACAGCGCGGTCTACCGGGCAGGCGCACTGCAGCTGCTGCGCGGCGACAACCTCTACGACGCGAACACGTTGCCCACCGAGCCGGGCTGGGCGCTGCTCCCGTTCACCTACCCGCCGACCGCGGCGCTGCTGTTCGCGCCGCTCGCGGTCGTGCCGGTGCAGGTGGCCTGGGGTTTCCTCACAGTGGCGTCGCTGGCCGCGCTAGCCCTGTCGATCCGGATCGCGATCGGCGCACTGCCCCGCCCGGCCGCCGACGGTCCTCGCTGGTGGGCCTCGCCCGCCCGGTCGACCATCGTGTTCTTCCTGGTCTTCCTCGGTTTCGAACCGGTGTGGCGGACGATCTTCCTCGGTCAGATCAACCTGATCCTGATGGCGATGGTCCTGCTGGACATGCTCGTCATCGGCGCCCGAGGCAGCCGCTGGGGCGGAGTGCTGGTCGGCCTCGCGGCGGCGATCAAGCTGACCCCCATCGTGTTCCTCGGCCACCTGCTGGTCACCGGCCGCTGGAAAGACGCCCTGCGCGGGTTGGCGACCTTCGTCGGCATGCAGGCGCTGCTGTTCCTGATCAATCCGCACGATTCGTGGAAATACTGGACCAAAACGCTCCCCGACACCGGCCGGATCGGCCCGGTGCACTGGGCGGGCAACCAGTCGCTGAACGCACTGATGAACCGCGCCACGGACCTGGCCCCGTGGGCCTCGACCGCAGCGACCGCGATCGGCCTGGTGCTCGCCATCCCGGCCCTGTGGCTGATGTTCCGCTTCCACCGGCGCGGCCAAGCGCTTGCTGCGCTGCTCGTCACCGCGTTCTGGATCCTGCTGATCTCGCCGATTTCCTGGTCGCACCACTGGGTCTGGGTCGCACCGCTGGTCGTGCTCCTGGTGTCCAGGCTGCCGAAAACCACCCCGGCGACCGCCTGGAAACGGTGGCTGGGCACGTTCCTGGTGGCGTTCGTCTTCGTCAGTTGCGTGCTGCTGATCTTGCCAAATGGCCGAAATGTCGAGCTGCACTGGAAGGTGTGGCAGAACATCCTCGGCGACGCTTACATCCTCACGCCAGTCGTGCTGGCCATCGCCCTGGCCGTGCGGTGGGGCCTGCAGCGGCGAGCTCGCAACCGTATTGGTTCTTCTTAGCCCTTTGCCCTGTTCAGCGGCTCGCCGACCGTTTTTGTCGGTGGCGACGGTTACTGTCTGAATCGCGGTGGTTACGCGGCCGTCCGGAGCCCTGGCTCGCGGACGGGCACGGCCCTCGTTCTGCTCCCGCGTTAAGCGGACAGATCAACCGAATAGTGAGCCCTAGTCAGTTCTCCGAGCCACCGTAGAAGTCGCCCAGCGCGGTGCGGGTGTACTGAATGAGCAACTCGGCGTGCGCGAAGTCGTCCGGAAGACATTCGCGCGCGGCGGTGAGCAACTCGTCAAACCGGAACGGCGGGGAGACGGTCTTGGCAAGCGGGTGCCGTTCGCGGAGCTGCTTCATCAACTCGGCGAGGTAAATCACGGCCGAGTTGGAGTCGGTAGTCCAGAGCCAGACGAGGACGTCGCCGAACCCGGCGGGAAAGGCCAACGGCCGGGACGCGCCGGTGAGCATCCCAGTGGCCACTCCGGGGAGGCTGGCTTGGCGAAGCGCGTAAAGAACCGGCCGCGGGAGGGTGACAGAGTCCATCCAGCCATCCTGCTGCAGCGGGCCGCTCCGGGGTGGGCTTTGACGCGCGGGTGTCGCCTGCTTGCGGGCTGGGTGCTTGGTGGTTGCTTCCGTCAGCTCGCTCCGGCTGGTGCTTGGTCAGACGGGTTCTCTGGGGTGCGCCGGAGCTGGTGCCCGCTGCCGGGTCGAGGCATGGCCGGTGCGCGCTGGAGCCGGTTATCGCCACGGCCGGTACTTCGCCGCAGGCGGTACGCCGCCATCGCCAGTTCCCGTCGCAGTCGATAACTCACCAAGGCCGGTTTCCGCCGCAATCGGTTCCTGGTTTCAGCCAGCGAACCCTCGCTGTCCCGGCCCGCCCGCACCCCGTCCGCGTTCGCCTTTGCCCTTCCTGCTCCCAGCCGGTTTCCGGCGTCAAACCGCGCCGCTCGCCGTATCGGCCCGCCCGCACCCCGCTTGCTGCCGTCTCTGCTTCCCCTCCGCCAGCCGGTTTCCGCACCAGCCCGCACCGCACGCCGTCTCGGCCTAACCGCACCCCGCCTGCAGCCGCCCTGGCCTGCCTGCGCCAGCCGGTTCCCGCCGCCTGTCCGCGAACCCTCGCCGTCTCGGCCCAACCGAAGCCGCGTGCGGTCGCCTTCACCCTCCCGCCGCAGTCGTTTTCCGGCGTCAAACCGCAACCCCTCCCGGCCAACCGCACCCCGCCCTCTGCTGCCTTGGCCTTCTTGCCGCAGCCGGTTCCCGCCACCGGCCCGCGCCCCCGCAGCCACGGCCTAACTGCACCCTGCCCGCTGCTGCCTTCGCCTTCCCGCCACAAACCCGCATCGCTCGCCGTCGCGGCCCAACCGCACTCCACCTGCTGCCGCCTTGGCCAGCCAGCCGCAGCCAGTTCCCGCCGCCAGCCCATAACCCCCGCCGCCCCGGCCTAGCCGCCCGCCGCCTTGGCTGCCCGCGGGAGCCGGTTCCCGCAACCCTCCCGCCGTCCCGGCCCAACTGGCCGCAGCCTTGGCCCGCTCGCCGCAGCCAGTTCCCGCCGCGAACCCGCACCCCCGCCGCCCGAGCCCAACCACACCCCACCCGCAACCCCCTCCGCCGCAGGTCGCCCGTGGTCCGCCACTTCTCGCCCAGTAACCTGGGCTGCGTTATGGACAAACGAACCGGTCTTCCCATCGTCGGCATGGTGGGCGGCGGGCAGCTCGCCCGCATGACGCAGCAGGCGGCGATTTCCCTCGGCCAGTCGCTGAAGGTGCTGGCGGCCGACGAGGGCGACGCGGCGGCCCTCGTCGCGAGCGACGTCGTCATCGGCCACCACACCGACCTCGACGCGCTCGTCGACTTCGCCCGCCAGGTCGACGTGGTCACCTTCGACCACGAGCACGTGCCCGGCGAGCACCTGCTCACCCTCGCCACCGAGGGCTTCGTCGTGCGCCCCGCGCCGACCGCGCTCGGGTTCGCGCAGAACAAGCTCGTGATGCGCGAAATGATGGCCGGCCTGGGCGTGCCGGGCCCCGCCTTCGCCGAAGTGTCCACTGTGGACGATGTGGTCGCGTTCGGCGGCGAGCACAGCTGGCCGGTGGTGCTGAAGGCGTCGCGCGGCGGGTACGACGGCCGGGGCGTCTGGATGCTCGACACCGCACAGCAGGCCCGCGAGACCGTTCCCGAACTCCTCGAGGCCGGCACCGAGCTGCTGGTCGAGGAAAAGGTCGCGATGAAGCGCGAGCTGTCCGCGCTGGTCGCGCGTTCCCCGTTCGGCCAGGGAGCGGCGTACCCGGTCGTCGAGACCGTACAGACGAACGGCATCAACACCGAGGTCCTCGCCCCGGCACCGGGGCTGTCCGAGTCGCGCGTGCACGAGGCGCAGGAGCTGGCCCTGCGCATCGCGTCGACGCTCGACGTCACCGGGCTGCTCGCGGTCGAGCTGTTCGAGACCGAGACCGGCCTGCTGGTCAACGAGCTGGCGATGCGCCCGCACAACTCCGGCCACTGGACCATGGACGGTTCGCGCACGTCGCAGTTCGAGCAGCATCTGCGCGGCGTCCTGGACTACCCGCTCGGCCGCACCGACCTGATCGCGCCGGCGTGCGTGATGGCGAACGTGCTCGGCGCGGACGTCTCGCCGCAGATGAGCCCCGACGAGCGCGTGCACCACCTGTTCGCGCGCTTCCCCGAGGTGAAAATCCACCTCTACGGCAAGCAGGACCGGCCCGGCCGCAAGCTCGGGCACGTCAACTTCATCGGCGACCGCATGGACGACCTGCGCAATCGCGCGCTGCTGTCCGCGCACTGGCTGTCCCACGCCGTCTGGCTCGACGGCTACGAGATCCACTGAAGGGGAACACAATGGCGCCGCAGGTGGGCGTGATCATGGGCAGCGACTCCGACTGGCCGGTGATGGAGGCCGCGGGACAAGCGCTGGACGAGTTCGGCGTCGAGTACGAGGTCGGCGTCTACTCGGCGCACCGCACCCCGCAGCGGATGCTGGACTACGCGAAGTCCGCGGCCGACCGGGGCATCCGCGTGATCATCGCGGGTGCGGGCGGTGCCGCGCACCTGCCGGGCATGGTCGCGTCGGCGACCGTGCTGCCGGTGATCGGCGTACCGGTTCCGCTGAAGTACCTGGACGGCATGGACTCGCTGCTGTCGATCGTGCAGATGCCCGCCGGCATCCCTGTCGCGACGGTGTCCGTCGGCGGGGCGCGCAACGCCGGTCTCCTCGCGGTCCGGATCCTCGCCGCCGCTGACCTGCAGTTGCAGGCGAAGCTGACGCAGTTCCAGGAGGACCTGGAGCAGCTCGTCTTGGACAAGGACGCCAAGCTCCGCGAAAAAGCGGGCAAGTAAGTCCGGGCACGCGGATGCCGGTCCAGAACCGGCATCCGCGCACTCCCGCAGACTCAGGCCGGGTCTGGCAGCTGCTTGCGCAGTTCGCGCTTCAGCACCTTGCCCGCCGCCGACACCGGGATCTCCGCCACGAAGTGCAGTTCCCGCAGGCGTTTGTACGGCAGCACCTTCTCGTTCACCGCCGCCATCAGCTGCTCGGCGTCCACTGAGGAGTCCGGCTTCCGCACCACGAACGCCACCGGCAGTTCGCCGACCTCCGGACTCGGCCGTCCGACCACCGCCGCGGACAGCACGCCCGGCGACGCGCTCAGCAGTTCCTCTAGCTCGCGCGGAAAGACGTTGTATCCCTTGTACAGCAGCATGTCCTTCTTGCGGTCCACAATGGACAGGTAGCCGTCCTCGTCGAGGACCCCGATGTCGCCGGTGTGCAGCCATCCGTCGACCAGCGCGGCAGCGGTCTCTTCCGGACGGTTCCGGTACCCGCGCATCACCTGCGGCCCGCGCAAGCACACCTCGCCCTCCTGCCCAGGTGGCAACGGCTCCTCGCTGCCGTCCGCGACGAGCTTGACCTCGGTGTCGAAGATCGGCCTGCCGACCGACCCCACCTTGCGCACGCCGGACCGGTAACTCGGCGAGATCACCGCACCCATCGTCACCTCGGTCAGCCCGTAGCCCTCCGCGATCACGACGTCAGGGAACCGCTGATGCAGCGCGCGGATCATCTCGTGGCTCATCGGCGCCGCACCGGAGCCGATGTTGCGCACCGACGACAGGTCAGCAGTGTGGAACGCAGGCGTGGCCAGCAGGGCCGCGAACAGCGCGGGCGCGCCACCGATCGTCGTGACCTGCAGCCTTTCCGCGTCCGCGACGTACGCGGCCGGGTCGAACCGGGCGTGCAGCACCGTCGTACCGCCGCCCATCAACGGCCCGTTGAGCCCCGCGATCACGCCCATCGCGTGGAACCACGGCGTCAGGTTGATGCCGGTGCCGGTGCCAAGCCGGGTCGGCCATTCGTCCGGGCTGCCGATCTGGTCGATCGTCACGTCGCCGTTCGCGTCGAGCGCCGGTACCGACCCGGTCGACCAGCAAGTGTGCTGCAGCGTATTCGTGACGACGTTGCGATGCGTGAGCTCAACGCCCTTGGACCGCCCGGTCGTGCCACCCGTGTAGGCGAGATGGGCGAGGTCGTGGTCCACGTCGATCGGCACGTCAGGCCTGGTTGCGGGCTGATTAGCGAAGAACTCGCGGAACTCGACGCTCCCCTCGCCGAGCTCGCCGGTCGGCGCGACGACGATCGTGTGCCGTGCCGGAATCCGGTCGGCGACCGCCGCGAGCGTGCCCGAGACCGGCCCGAACGTCACGACCGCGGCGGCCCCGCAGTCAGTGAGCTGGAAGGCGAGGTCGTCCGGCGGGAGCAGCGGGTTCGTCGGACTGAATGTCGCCCCGGCCAGCAGGATGCCGTGGTAGGCGATCGGATACGCGAGACAGTTCGGCAGGTGCACGGCGACCACGTCGCCCCGCCCGATGCCGCGGGCGAGCAGTGCTTGCGCGAACTGGCAGGCGGCCTGCCAGGTCTGGGCGAACGTGAGCTGGTCGCCGTCCATGGCGAACGCGACCCGATCGCCGTAGCGCGTCGCGGCGCCGGCGAGTACCGAACCGATCGGCACCTCGGGGTAGTCAAGGGAAGCGGGCAATCCGGGCGGCGGGGTCGACGCAGTGGCAGCCATCGCTTGACCATACGAACGGTGAGGCCGAGGACACAAGAAGCGAGCTGCCGCGTTCGGAGTGAACGCGGGCTAACATCGAGGGACTTTCTCCCGTTTCGCTGCAGAAGAGGTGACTGAAGGTGGCCGAGGGCCTGTATCAGCTGGCCGAAGAGCACGAGGAACTGCGGGCCGCGGTCCGGGCTCTAGCCGAAAAGGAGATCGCGCCCTACGCGGCGGAGGTCGACGAGCAGGAGCGCTACCCGGTCGAGGCCAACGAAGCGCTGATCAAGGCGGGTTTCAACGCCGTCCACATCGGCGAGGAATACGACGGCCAGGGCGCCGACGCCATCGGCGCGTGCATCGTGATCGAGGAAGTCGCGCGCGTCGATGCGTCCGCGTCCCTGATCCCGGCGGTCAACAAACTGGGCACGCAGCCGATCATCCTGTCCGCTTCGGAGGATCTGAAGAAGCTGGTCCTGCCGTCGATCGCCTCGGGTGAAGCCTCAGCGTCGTACGCCCTGTCCGAACGAGAGGCCGGTTCGGACACCGCGTCCATGCGCACCCGCGCCCGCCTGGACGGCGATCACTGGGTCCTCAACGGAACCAAGTGCTGGATCACCAACGCCGGCGAATCGTCCTGGTACACGGTGATGGCCGTAACCGACCCGAACGCGGAAAAGAAGGCCAACGGCATTTCCGCATTCGTCGTGCACAAGGACGACCCGGGATTCTCGGTAGGCCCGAAGGAAAAGAAGCTGGGCATCAAGGGCTCGCCGACCCGCGAAATCTACTTCGAAAACTGCACCATCCCCGCGGACCGCATCATCGGAGAACCGGGCACCGGCCTGAAAACCGCCCTGCGCACCCTAGACCACACCCGCCCGACGATCGGCGCACAAGCCCTGGGAATCGCCCAAGGAGCCCTGGACGCCGCCGTCGCGTACGTCAAGGAACGCAAGCAGTTCGGCAAGGCAATCGCAGATTTCCAAGGAATCCAGTTCATGCTGGCCGATATGGGAACGAAAATCGAAGCCGCCCGCCACCTCGTGTACGCCTCCGCAGCCTCCTCCGAACGAGGCGACAAACGCGCTGGCTTCACGGCATCGGCAGCAAAGGCGTACGCATCCGACGTGGCAATGTCAGTGACGACGGACGCGGTGCAGCTGTTCGGCGGCGCAGGCTACACGCGTGACTTCCCGGTGGAACGGATGATGCGCGACGCGAAGATCACGCAGATTTATGAAGGCACGAACCAAATCCAAAAGGTCGTCATGGCGCGGGCCCTGCTGAAGGGCTGAGTTCTCGGCACTCCGTCGAAGAGCCCCACTGCCCGGATCGGGTGGTGGGGCTCTTTTCGTGTCCGAACCTGCCGTGACTTGGCTACTGTCTCGTCGGGGAGGCCGTGTCCGCAGGGGAGAGACTGTCGTACGAAGGTGCGGTTCGCAAGCTTGACCGCAGTTGCACCGATAAGTACACGGTCGATGTATCGGTTGGTCTAGGAGCCTCAAGGGTCGGCAGGCAGGATCCGTGTGATGCCGCAGCAACGGTCGCAGACATGGTTATCGCCAACCTGAAGCGGAAGGCGAGCACCTAACCGTGGCTTGCGTAGCTGGTGGCACGCAGCGGTTTGGGCTGCTCGGCGTAGCGCACAGTGGGGTGAGTTTGCCTGTTTCCGGCACCCCGGTGTGAGCAGTTGGTTACAGTGGCATCCGGAGGGGCCTCTGACTGGTTGCCTGGTCAAGAGGCGGTGCACGGGCACGGGAGGGGCAGGCATGGCTGAGGACGGCCTGGGGAAAGCGATAGAAACGACCGGGTGGCTGACCGGGCTGCCGATCACCGTCGTGGGCACTGCGATGAACGTCGCTCAGGGGGTGTCGGACGCTGCCGCGGTGGCATCTGCCACGAAGGCAGGTGCCGGATTCACCCTGAGTCCGGATGAGGCTCGTTCGCTCCTCGAGCGGGCGAAGAGGCTCAGGGAAAACGTGGCGAAGATGCAGGCGGATGCGCAAGCGCTGGCCAGGCTCACTCCGCCCTCGCCGGACCCGGGAAGCGTGGGATTCAACCAGCAGGCGGTCACCACTTTCTCAGCGGGCAGGGACTCGCTGAATGCCATGGACCAGTACATGGTGGAGTTGATTGGCCGCCTGGAGAAGGCATTGGGCATCGTCAGCGAATCGGACAGCCATGCAGCTGCGGACGTGAAGGCTGTCGGAGAGACCGAGCAGGGCAAGGGGCTACTTGGATGAGGATGCGGTTCTCGGTCTCGGTTGTCAGCGTCGCGACGGCTGTATTGCTGGCGGGGTGCTCCGGCGGTTCGACGCCAAGTACTTCTCCTGGCGCGACGAATGCTCCCCCGTCATCTTCCGCAGCGGGCAAGACGTTGCCGTATGCGGGTGCTCCGAAGGTGGAGCATCCATTGCCGGAGTCGGTGTTGTCCGTGCATCCGTGTGACGGTGCGCTTACTTCGGAGCAGGTGAACACTCTTCTCGGGAAGCCGACGCAGGGTGAACATGCCGACAACCCAGCACTCGGGGCAGAGTGTCATTGGTCGAACAAGGATGCCGGCTCATTGGCTACGGTGCTCTATACGACCAAGGTGGCAGATGGGTTAAGCGCGGTATATGCGAACACGAAGCCACAGTCGAAGTTATGGCGCCCGTTGTCCCCTATTCAAGGCCTTCCAGCTGTAGCTTCTTCGGTTTATCAGCAGCAGGCAGGGAAAAATTCTTTCTGTCAAGTGACTGTTGGTATTAGTGACCAGAAAACAATTGATGCATCAGTCACGCTTGGCTATTCGCAGATCGGCAAGACGGATCCGTGTGATGCGGCGGCGGTCGTTGCGGACATGGTGGTCACCAATCTGAAGAAGAAGGCGGGTGAGTGACCGATGGGGTTCTTCGACTTCATCGGCGAGAGCGCCCAGTGGATTGGCGACCGGATCAGTGACGCGGATGACTGGGTCAACGATCGGCTCAAGGACGCTGGGAACTGGTTTTCCGACTTCTACCACGGGAACCTCGGTGATCAAGCTCTTCCGGCGCCGGCGATTGTGCAGCAGGTTCAGCAAGGGCCCGGAACGTCGTCGTGGGACAGTGGTAGTTCCATGGTTCAGAAGATGATCCAGGAGCACAACCAGAACAGCGACGACGCACAGCAGATCACCACCATGCTGGAATCTGTCTGGACCGGCGACGGTGCGGACGCGGCTCGGGCTCGGTTGAGGCCGTTGTCGGATGCTTCTTCTACTTCTGCGCAGGCGTACGTGGTCAATGGGCAGAAGTTGGTCGACACCACGCACGGCTACAACGACATGAAGATCGCGTTGCAGGCGATGCCTCCCACGCCTCCGCACAAGAATCTTTGGGACCAGGGGACTCCCTGGGACACTGATACCGAGAAGCAGATCAACGAGTACAACGCTGCTGCCAATCACAATGTCGAGCGGTATCAGAAGTACGCTGACCAGGCTAAGACCAATGGTCAGGGGTTGAATAGCAATTACGGTCAGGTTTCCGGGTTCGACGGGCAGAATCTCAAGATCGACTCCGGGGAAGATCGCGGCAAGGGCAAGACCGGGTCGCACGAGAAGGTCTATCGAAAAGGCGGGCAGGATTCTGGTGGGCCTGGGAGGGGGCCGGGGGCCGTTGGCGGGCCCGGGAATGGGCCAGGAACCAGCGGGCCAGGGACCAGCGGCCCGGGAACCGGTGGGCCGGGAACCAGCGGGCCTGGGGGTAGTGGGTCTGGGGTTACTGGCGGACCCGGTGGGGTGTCGTACCCGCCGGGAGGTGTCACGGTGCCGCCGGGGTATCGGCCGGGGGATGGTGATGGGACTTCGACGGCTGGGTGGACTCCGCCGTCGGTTGATCGGGGTGGTGGGTCGAACTGGACTCCGTCGACGCCGACTTCCTGGGGCAACGGCACCGGCAACAGCACCGGCACAGGCAACAGCGGCGGTAGTACCTGGACGCCGGGTGGGTTTGGGCCGTTCGGTGGAGCAGGCGAAACCGCGGGGCGCAGTGGCGGGATCGCGGCTCGGCTTGGCGGCGGTGCGGGTGCGGGCACAGGCACAGGCGTAGGAGCCGGAGCCGGGGTCGGCGCGGGTGAAGAAGGTGCGGTCCGCGGAGGGGCCGGAGCGGCGGGCAAGGGCGCGGCTGGAGCCAAGGGCGCACCCGGAATGGGTGGCATGGCCGGCGCAGGAAAAGGCAAAGGCGAGGAAGACAAGGAACACCAACGCAAGTACGGAATCGACGACGACTCGGCCTTCTCGCTCGTTGACGAGAACGGCGAGCGGACCCTCGACCCCCGGACCGGGCTGCCTCCTACGCCTCCGACGATTGGTGGTTGAGGGGCTCGATGACGATCATCGACAGACCGCTGCGGATGCCGCGGTCGGTGTTTTTGGCGCTGTGGCACGAGGAAAACCTCGGGAAAGCGCCGGTGGTGGTTGAGGACACCCCGATGTATCTCACCGAGGAAGGCGCGGCCGAGCGGGCGAAGCGGACGCGCGGGCTTCTCGAAGACCTTGGCGGGACGGCGGATGCGTTGCGAGGCACGCTCAAGCTGCTCGCGACGGCGCGGCATGAGGTGTACGGGTGGACTGACTTCGGCACCCATCAGGAGGACAACGGGGCGATTCTCGTCGCGGCGACCAAACCCGACGCCGTTCGGTTGATTACCGACTCGGAGTTCGTTCAGCTGGATCCGGTGTCGCCGGACGAGTTGGCGGCTTGTTTGGTCATGGCGATGCCGGAATGTCCGCCGGCCTCCGTGCGGGCGATGCGGGTCAGCCGGGAGTACTACGACAACGGCGGGGCGGACCCGTTGGCTGAGGAGGGTGGCGAGGCGGACGAGTTGCGGTATCTGATGCGGGCGCCGCGCGACGCGGTGCATCAGTTGCATGCCGCGGTCCGCGATGGGCGAGGCGAGCGGAGGTACAGCTCGCCGCTCTCGGTGCTTGATCTCAGTGGGCGCGGGCGGGTGTTGAGCTTCCAGACCACCAACGGTGGCGAGGCGCAGATTAGCGTCTACCCGGGAAATCGGGCCTCCTTGATCGATGCGGTGAACCGGGCACTCGTCAGTTTGCGATAAAAACTAGTAACCGCGTTTCCCTTTCTCGTGTTCCGCGTTAACCAAAGCGTCGGGTTCACAGAGAGGTGAAACGGAATGGGCGTACGCGCGTTCGGACGGGGCATGGTCCTCCTGGCAGCGGCGGTGGTCGCGCTCGGCGGGGGCACCGCGGTGGCAGCGACCGGGAAAGAACCGACCGGTCCGGTGCAGCCGAACATCATCGCCGCGGCGATCTACTCGGCCGGGCAGCCGACGATCGCGCCGCCGGGGGCCAACGACTGGAACTGCAAACCTTCCGCGGAGCATCCGAACCCGGTGCTGCTGTCCAACGGCACCACGGCCAACGCGTACGAGAACTGGGCGAACCTTTCCCAGCGGCTCGCCGATGAGGGGTACTGCGTGTTCGCGGGGAACTTCGGCGGGTCGCCGGGGGCGTTCCTGCAGACGGTGGGTCCGGTGGCGGGGACAGCCGGCCAGCTCGCGACCTTCGGGGACAAGATTCTCCAGGCCACGGGGGCCTCGAAGCTCGACGTCGTCGGGCATTCGCAGGGCGGGATGAACCCGCGCTACTGGATCAAGTACCTCGGCGGCGCGAGCAAGATCGGCAAGCTGATCGGGCTGTCTCCGTCCAACTACGGCACCAGCCTGTTCGGCCTGCTCACCGCGATCCAGGCGATCCCGCCCGCGCGCGATCTCGTCGGCGTGGCTTGTGCGGCTTGCAATGAGCAGTCGACCGGGTCGGCGTTCCTCAAAGATCTCAACGCCGGCGGCGACACAGTTCCGGGCGTCGACTACACCGTGATCCAGACCAAGTATGACGACGTTGTCACCCCGTACACCAACGCGTTCCTCAAGCCCGCGCCCAACGTGAAAAACCTCGTCCTCCAGGACGTCTGCGGGCTCGACTACACCGACCACCTCGGCATCACCTACGACCCGATCGCGCAGCGCGAGGTGCTCAACGCGCTCGACCCGCAGCACGCGAAAAAGCCCAACTGCGTGTTCGTGCCCCCGGTGATCAGCTGAGATACCCCCGCGCCGGGGTATAAACGCGAACACTTTCGCCGACCTGGTTGTGCGGACTCCGGCTCCGGTGTCACAGTCGGTGACATGTTCTGGCTGCTCCCCGACACCTGGACGCCGCACGACGAGGCCGAGCTGGTCGCTGGATGGCGGCTCTGGCTCGAGCTGAGCGACCGCGCGTGGCCCACCGCGTCGTGGGATGGCACCCCGTCCGGCGCGGTGGGTCCGTTGCGCGAACTGCTCGACGCGTGCGACGAAATCGAGAGCACGTGCCGGGAAACGGCCGAGCCGTCCGCGGAGTTCACGGACATCGTTCAGCCGCTCGTGCTGTGCGCGAGCGCGGTCATCTGCCTCTGGTGGGACGACCACGCCCCGCTCGACTCCACCCGTGCGAAGGCGCTCCACGAGGACCTGCGCCGGTTTTCGGCCCTCGCGGAGCGCGTTCTCACGCTGTTGTCCGCCCACGGCGGCTGGACGGAACTCGACCTGGCCCGCCGCCACCCGGCTTGAGCCGGTACTCGGCGAAACTGGTGACCAACGTGCCCTCGCCTTGGGTGAGCGCGGGCAGTGCTTGTTCCAGTTCCTGCGCTGAGACGGCGGGGAGATGACCGTCCACAGTGCACCGATCGCCGGTGATCACTGGTTCGCCGGGGACGGCGCGTAGCTCGATTAGCTTGCGCAGTACGGCGCTGATCGCGGAAGCCGGAGCCTCCAGTTCGAACGCGTGGACTGGTTCGTACACACGGGTTCCGGCTTGGCGAAGGGCCTCCTGCAGAACCAACCGTGTCATGCCGCGGAAATCGCCGGCGGTGCTTGCTGGTGGGTAGAACGCGGTGTCGGTGAGGGTGACCACGCAGTCGATCACTTCCCGGCCGTGCAAACCCTCGTGCAGGACCTCATGGACGGTGTCCTCAATGGCCGTGTGGAAGGAAAGCGGCAGCGAGCCCAGTTCGACTTCCAGCCGGTAGTCGGTACCGGAGCCGGGCGGGCCGGGTTCGACGCGGAGTCCGACGGTTGCCCAGAAGAACACGCGCTCGTCCGGGGCCGGGCGACGTACGCGATGCCCAGTCCCATGTAGACGTTCGACCAGCAGCGGTCGCGACTCCTCGAATTCGGCGGCGATGTCGAACTCTTCGGCAAGGGTCGTCCGGATGACTTCCTTCTGCACCTCGCCGTACAGGCGGACGGTGATTTCCTGGTCCTGTCGGCGGATGCTGATCAACGGGTCCTGTTCAGACAGTCGGGTCAGCGCGGTGTACAGCGCACTGGTCTGGTCTGGATCGACTGGATAAACCAGCGTTTCCAGGCTCGGCGGGGCGAAGAACCGGTCCTGAGACAGGTCGGCGTTGTCGCCTAATCGGTCGCCGATCCGGATCTCCGGCAAGCCCCAGACACGTGCGACATCTCCGGCCAGCGCCTCGCCGGACACGGGCGTCGCGCCGTGCTCGAACACTCGTACTGCGGACGGGCGGCCGACGCCTTCCGCACCTACGCGGCGGAAGGGTACCGGTCGGCGTGCTGCCAGGTTGCCGGAAAACATTCGCACGTAAGCGATTTTCTCGCCCGAGCGGCCGCGTTCGATTTTGAAGACGGTGGCGTCGAGCGGTCCGTCGCCGCGGCGTTCGCGAGATGGCAGCAATTCGTAAACCCCGGCGATGAGGTCGGCGACGCCAGCGCCGGTGGCTGCGGAGCCGAAGAAGACTGGATACACCGAGGCGGCGGATACCTGGCGCACCAATGCTTTTCGGTAGTCCACAGGAGACGCTGTACCGGCTACATAGGACTCAAGGAAGACGTCGTCTCCGGCGAGAGCGTCGGCGAGCCGTTCGTCGAAGGGCAGCGGCACTGGGTGTGCGTCAGCGGTGCCGAGTTCTTTTACCGTGCTCATTGCGACACATCGCGGGGAAAGCTTGGTACGCAAGGATTCCAGTAGCGACGTTTCCCGCGCGCCGGTGCGGTCGATCTTGTTCACGAATACCAGCACCGGAATGCCGAGCCGGACGAGCGTGCGCATCAGCACGCGGGTCTGGGCTTGCACTCCTTCCACCGCGGACACCACGAGCACCGCGCCGTCGAGCACGCCGACGGCGCGTTCGTCCTCCGCGATGAAATCGGGGTGGCCGGGGGTGTCCACGAGGCTGAGCCGGTGGCCAGGCGTGCTGACCGCCACGACGGCGGACTTGATGGTGATGCCGCGCCTGCGTTCGAGGTCGAGCGAATCGGTCTGGGTGTCGCCGTCGTCGACGCGGCCGGCGTGGTCGATCACGCCGGTCTCGAACAGCAGACGTTCGGTGAGGCTGGTTTTACCTGCGTCGATGTGCGCCAGGATGCCGATGGTCAGTGTTTTCATGCGTGCGGAAGTCCTCAGCTGCGGGAGACAGGCCGAACTGGGGTCGATCGGACTGTCGGCGCATCGGGACTCCTCGCAGGTGGCGAACAACAGCGAACAACACGGCCGCGAGCAGCACACACCCGCGGTTATCGGCACGGTAGCGCCGGGCGTGACGCGGTGTACAGCGAGTTTTCGGTGCCTGTCGGTTTCCTGTCGATCACTGGCTGACACCCCCGCGGCGGTGTTCAGTGCCCTACCGTGGGCCTGGTCAGTTGAATTTTCACCTATCGGGAGCTGTCTCCATGTTGACTCGAGTCAAGGACGTCGCGCTGCTGCTCGGCCGGATCGGCATCGCGGTGGTGTTCTTCGCCCACGGCCTGCAGAAATGGGACAGCGGCGTCGGGGCGACCGCCGACATGTTCAGCCAGATCGGCATCCCGCTGCCGAGCGTCTCCGCGTTCCTCGTGATCGTGCTCGAACTGCTCGGCTCGATCGCGTTCGTCGTCGGCTTCCTGCTGCCGGTGGTCGCCATCGGCTACGCGATCAACATGGCCGGCGCGCTGATCTCGGTGCACGCGGCGCACGGTCTCACCGGCGAAGGCGGCTACGAACTGGTGCTGGTGCTCGGCCTCACCGCGCTGGCGCTGGGCTTCAACGGCGGACGGCTGTCCCTGGACCACGTGCTGTTCCGGCGTCGCCGCGAAGGGGCGCACGAGCTGCAGAGCGCCTGAGCGCGTCGTGAGTGCTGGTGCCGGTTAGAACCGGCGCCAGCGCTCACGAGGGCAGGTCGGCGGTGGTGCGTTCGGCCTCGCGGCGGGCGGACAGTTTCGCCGGGTCGGCGTTCGTCACCTGGACCAGGTGCGCGCTGGCGGCGAGCGGAACGAGCAGGCCGTCGAGTACGCCGTCCGGCACCGTCCAGTCCATCGTGGACAACACTCGGTCTGCCGCGGTCAGGCCGAGTGTTGCCGCGCGCGCAGTGGCTTCCGCCCACACTTCGTCCACTGTGGAGGAACCGAGCGCGGGGGTGTCGCCGGGCGTCGGCTGCGCCGGGAAGAACTGGTCGCCGGACATCCGGGCCTCGCTGAGGTAGTCGAGCGCTCCGCCGGACGGCGGGGTCGACAGGCCGCGGCCCATCGGGTCGAGCGACACGATCGCGACGGCCGGGGCGTCGATCTCCTCGTCCGGGGTGGTGAACACGACCCGCGCGCCGTCGGGTTCCGCGACCACGCGGGCTCCGCACCACCACGCGCCGAGCAGCACGCCCGCGGTCTGCCAGTGCGCGGGCAGCCGCACCGCGACGGCGTCGCCCTGCTCCACGTCGAACTCGTCGACCAGCCAGTTCGCCGTTTTCGCGGCCCAGTTCTGCATCGTCGCCACGGACAGCTCGACCCGGCTGCCGACCCGGTCGTCGTAGTGCGTGATCAGCGGTTTCGCCGGCGAGGACAGAAGCGGCCGCAGCAGCTGCTCGGTGAGGCTCATGCGCCCGCCTCGCTAGCGCTCGGCGCGGCATGAGCCGAAGGCGCAGTGTTGGATGATTCGCTCGCAAGCTCGCTCATGTCTTCAGGCTAGTCGCGGCGTCAGTCGACGCAGGGCACGCCCGGGATTCCGGAGTCGAGGCTCTGCGAAACCGCACCGGCCGCCGCACCACCGCCCCCGGTGCCGCCGGTGCTGGTGCGTCCGGCCAGTCCCGCGACGAACTTCCGCACCGCCGCCGGATCGACCTCGACGATGCTCTGCCCGTCCTCGCTGCGGCCGTTCGTGGTGATGACCGGGATCGTCGCGAAGGTCAGGTCGCCGGACGCGATGCCCTTGACCTGCTGGGCGAACTCGAGCACGTCGAGGCTGTCGTCGAGGACGAACGACCGGTGCACCGCGTCCATCAGGCTGTTCAGCGTGCCCGGATTGGCGAGCGTGCCCGCGGACAGCACCTTGCGCAGCGCCGAGGACAGGAACGCCTGCTGCCGCTTGATCCGGTCGAGGTCGCCGTTCGGCAGGTTCTTGCGCTGGCGCACGAAGGACAGCGCCTCGCCGCCGCTCACCGTCTGCACGCCGCGGCGGAAGTTCGCGCCGGAGTCCTTGTCCGAGGTCGCGTGGTTGAGGCACACCGGCACGCCGCCGACGGCCTCGGTGATCAGGTAAAACCCGAGCAGGTTGATCTCGGCGTAGTGGTCGATGCGCGCTTGGGTGAGGTCCTGCACGGTCTGCACCAGCGCCCGCCGCCCGGCGGCGTCCGAATCGCGGGCGATCTTCGCCTGGTCGCGCTCGCCCTGCGCGCGTTCCTCCTGTTCGGCGTGCGCCTTGGCGACGCCGTACGCGGAGTTGATCTTCGCCTTGCCGCGGCCGGGCACGTCGACCCAGCTGTCGCGCGGGATCGACACCGCGGACGCCTTGCCGCCGTTCTTCGGGATCCGCAGCAGGATGACGGTGTCGGTGTTGATGCCGGCCTTGTCCTCGGTGCGCAACGACTTCAGCATGCTGGGCGGCAGCGGGTTGCCCTGCTGGTCGGTGCGCGCGTCGCTGCCGACGAGCAGGATGTCCGTGCCGCCGTCGTCGGCGGGCGGGGCCGGGGGCTCGCCCGCGCGCGGGGTGAGGACGTCGGCGGTCGCGACGTTGTCCTGCAGTTTGTCCTTGGTGACGTATGCGTAGCCCGTGCCGCTCAGCGCGAGCAGCGAGACCAGGCCGATCGCGACGCGACGGGTGATCCGGGT
This sequence comes from Amycolatopsis sp. A1MSW2902, assembly GCF_017312175.1. Lineage (NCBI taxonomy): Bacteria > Bacillati > Actinomycetota > Actinomycetes > Pseudonocardiales > Pseudonocardiaceae > Amycolatopsis > Amycolatopsis sp. A1MSW2902. Next base: position 6,298,812 of record NZ_QJPO01000001.1, on the reverse strand, counting down.
GGCCCGGCCCGAGCGGCGCTGCGGTTCCGGCGGCGCTGGGTTCGACGGCTGGGGGAGTTCGACGCGCGGGTGCGGCGAGGGTTTCCACTCGGAAGCGGCAGCGGCGCCCTCGGCGACCGGCTCGGTTTCGTCCGCGGCGGTGTCCTCGGCTGCCTCTTCGGCGGGGGGCTCAGACTCTTCGGCAGCGGGCTCAGCGGACGCGGATTCCTCGGCAGCAGGCTCGACGGCCGCGTGCTTCGGCTCCGGCGTTCCGGCGGATCCGCGGTCCGAGGCGTCGGAAACCGCCGGACTGTCGGCGGAATCCGCCGTCCGGTCCGGTTTGTCCTGGTTTTCGCTCACCCCGGCTACCTCCCCGTTCACCAGCGTACGGCCTGCGGCGCACCGGCACGCTGGGTGCTCGACTCTAGTTGACGCAGGGAACATCGCCCGCCGTGATGAGCGGCGCGGGTGAGGTCGACGGGCTGGACGGAGGGGCTCCGGACGGCGAGGACGCGGGCGGTGCCGCAGGAGGAGCCGAGGACGTCGTGGCCGGCGCGCCGGCGGTGTCGCGCGCGTCCTTGCCGAGGATCACCCGGACGTGCCCGGCGGCGACGTCGGCGTCCGGCTCGGCCTGAGCGTTGCTGCCGAGAGCTTGGCGGACCAGGTCGGGGGCGGCCTCGTCCGACGGGTGGTAGCGCAGCACCGTCGTCGCACGGGTGGACAGCTTCGTGCTGGTGCCGAGCTGGAAACCCTTGCCCTGCAACAGAGTCTGCACCTGATCGGCGGCGCCCGAGCCGGAGCCGTCGAACAGCTCGACGGTGGTCTGCGCGGCCCCGGGCAACGGCGCGTTGCTGGGGATCGGGGTGCTGCCGTCGGAGGTCAGCCGGTCGATCTCGGCGCGGACCTTCACCGGGTCGACGCGCAGCACGTCAGCGCCGCCCATGACCGCGTTGCCCTCGGTGGGGATGGTGTGGAATTCGACGTTTCCGCCGGTCAGCCCACGCATCTGGTCGACGAACTCGGACAGGTCCCAGCCGGCGGACAGCACCACGGACTTCTTCACCGCCTCGATGAGCTGCGCGATCCGCACCGGGTTCGCGAGCACCTCGGACGAGAGCACCTTGCTCGCGAGCCCGGACAGGAACGCCTGCTGGCGCGCGATCCGGTCGAGGTCGCCGTTCTGCAGGCCGTAGCGCTGGCGGACGAACGCGAGCGCCTGGACGCCCTCGATGGTCTGCTTGCCCGCGGGCAGGTCGACGCCCGACTTCTTTTCCTTCACCGGGTTCTTGAGGCACACCTGCACGCCGCCGATGGCCTTCGTGACCTCGTAGAAGCTGGCCAGGTTCACCTCGGCGTAGCGGTCGATCATGCCCGGTTTGCCGATGAACTTCTCGAGCGTCGCGACGAGGTTCTTGCGTCCGGCGAGCTTGGCTTTCTCGTCGACGTCCTTGAGGTCGGCGTTGCCCTTGGCCTGCAGCGTCTTGGCGGTGTCGTTGTAGGCGTAGACGTAGGCGCTGTTCAGCTTGTGCTTGCCGAAGCCGCCGGTGATCTCGACGTAGGAGTCGCGCGGGAAGGAGATGGCGATCGCGTGCTCCCCGTTCTGCGGGATGTGCACGAGGATCATCGTGTCGGTCTGCTTTTCGCCGTCGGACTCGCCCGCGTGCAGCATGTCGAGCACCTCGCGGGGCAGCGGATTGCCCTGCGCGTCGGTGCGGCTGTCCTGGCCGACCAGGAGGATGTCGATCGCGCCGTCGAGCGGTTTCGCGTGCGGCTGCTGTTCGCCGAAGATCGCCGTGGTGGAGAAGCCGGACCGCGGGTCGCCGATGAACTGCCAGCCGTACCAGGTCACCGCCAGCACGACCACGGACACGACGGACAGCAGGATCTTCCCGCTTCGCCGCAGCACGACAAGCACGCCGCGACCGCGGTGCGCCGGCAGCGGCGTCCCCGGCCATTCGGCCACTGTTCCTCCCCAGGATGCCCCGCGCTTTTCGCGCTTTGCCGAACTCTACCGAGTCTCAGGTGAGCCACCCGTAGGCTGGTGGCGAGAGTGCCCGGTCGGGCGGAAGGGGTGGATGAGGATGCGGGTCCTGGTCACGGGCGGTGCTGGGTTCATCGGTTCGCATTACGTGCGGCAGGTGCTGTCGGGGGCGTATCCGACACTGTCCGACGCCGAGGTCGTGGTGCTCGACAAGCTCACCTACGCGGGCAGCGAGGCGAACCTCGCCCCGGTCGCCGACAGCCCGCGGCTGCGCTTCGTGCGCGGCGACATCTGCGACACCGCGCAGGTCGCCGAGCTGATGAGCGGCGTCGACCTGGTCGTGCACTTCGCCGCGGAGTCCCATGTGGACCGCTCGATCCTCGGCTCGGCGGACTTCGTGCTCACCAACGTGCTCGGCACGCAGACCTTGTTGCAGGCGGCGCTGGAGGCGCAGGTCGGGAAGTTCGTGCACGTCTCGACGGACGAGGTGTACGGGTCCATCCAGGACGGTTCGTGGTCGGAAGACCACGTACTGGAGCCGAATTCGCCGTACTCCGCCTCGAAGGCCTCGTCGGACCTGATCGCCCGCTCGTACTTCCGGACGCACGGTTTGCCGGTGTGCGTCACGCGGTGCTCGAACAACTACGGCCCGTACCAGTTCCCGGAAAAGGTCATCCCGCTGTTCGCGACGAACCTGCTGGACGGCAAGAAGGTCCCGCTGTACGGCGACGGCCTGAACGTCCGGGACTGGCTGCACGTGGACGACCACTGCCACGGAATCCAGCTGGTCGCCGACGGCGGCCGTCCCGGCGAGATCTACAACATCGGCGGCGGCACCGAACTGACCAACCGGGACCTGACCGAACGCCTGCTCGCCGCGGTCGGCGTCGGCTGGGAAATGGTCGAACCGGTGGCCGACCGCAAGGGCCACGACCGGCGGTACTCGGTCGACATCGCGAAGATCAGCGGCGAACTCGGTTACGCTCCGCGGGTGTCGTTCGAGGACGGTTTGGCGGAGACGGTGCGCTGGTATGCCGACAACCGCGCGTGGTGGGAGCCGCTGAAGGCCCGCGCCGCGCTCGGCACGTCCTGAAACCCTTTTCGCAGTAGGAGGTACGCCGGTGCGGCTGGCAGTGCTCGTGCCCGGCGGTTCTGGCCAGCTAGGCCGGGACCTGGTGAATTCCGCGGGCCCGGAAACGGAGGTGCTGGCACCTTCGTCGGCGGAGCTGGACATCACGGCGACCGGCCAGGTGATCGCCGCCGTGGGAGAACTGGCAGAGCGCGCTTCGGCGGCAGGTGCGGTGCCGGTCGTGATCAACGCCGCGGCTTACACGGCAGTTGACGCAGCGGAGTCGGATGAGGCTAGAGCGTTCGCGGTGAACGTCGACGGACCACGGGTACTGGCGGCGGCTTGCACTTCACGGCGAGTGCCGTTGATTCACATCTCTACGGATTATGTATTCCCTGGGGATGGAGATCGGCCGTACGAGGTCGATGATGCTTTGGGGCCTAAGAATGCCTATGGGCGGACTAAGGCCGCAGGGGAGGACGCGGTACTCGGGTCGGGAGCGTCGGCCTGGGTAGTGCGGACGAGCTGGGTTTATGGGAAGACCGGAGCCAACTTCGTAGAGACAATCCGGCGGCTGGAATCGGAACGTGACCAGTTGTCGGTGGTAGATGACCAGGTAGGCGCACCGACCTGGTCAGCTGATCTTGCCCAAGGCCTCTGGGAACTGGCAGGAGCGATCGCCGGGGGCAGGGGCCCGGAAGGAAAGGTCCTGCACTGCACCGGCAGCGGAGAGACCTCATGGTACGGATTCGCCAGGGCGATCTTCGAAGAAATCGGAGCAAACCCCGAACGAGTAAAGCCGTGCACCACCGAAGAATTCCCCCGCCCAGCACCCCGCCCCGCTTATTCTTTGCTCTCCAACGCGTCTTGGCGAGACGCAGGACTTACCCCATTGAGGGATTGGCGCGCGGCTTTAAACAGCTACATCCACGGCTAAAGAGGAGAAAGGCCCAGCCCCCACCCTGCGCCCCGATACGAAGCACCCCCGAACCGTCAGCACAATGGGGCTTCGGGGCCTTTCTCCGGGCGGTTTCTTTTCCGGCTTCGCCGGTTCTTCCCGGCTTCGCCGGATTCTCGGCTTGTGGCCCCCCACCCCGATCCTTTAATTGTCACTACGGTCTGAGGTGCTTGTCAAGGCTGGAAAGAGTACCTTGACAAGCACCTCAGACCGCGTGCTTGGCGGGGATCGGGGATGCGGGGGTCTGGGTGGTGCCCCTGTTATGCGTTGATGCTGCGGTTTTAAACCGTTTTACGCTTCGGTTGCCTGGCGGTATGCGTTTAAGGTGCGTAGTGCGGTGTTGTGCCAGGTGAAGCTTGCCGCGTGGGTTCTGCGGGCGGTGGAGGTGGCTAGGCCGTGGGGGTCTGTTACGGCTTGGCGCAAGGCTTCTGCGAGGCCGTCTACGTCGTCGTACGGGACTAGGGTGGCGCAGTCTCCTGCTACCTCGCGCAGGGCCGGGATGTCGGTGCAGACGACGGGGACATCTGAAGCCATTGCTTCCAGGACCGGCAAGCCGAAGCCTTCATCCCTCGACGGGAGAACCAATGCTGCGGCGCCAGCCACGACCGTGCGGAGGTCCACATCGGACAGATAGCCGGTCTGTCCTGACCTTGGCAACCTGGGGAATGGGCCGGGGCCAGCGAAGACCAGCGGTGGAAGGTCTGAGGCGGCGGCGTGGGCGGCGGCTAGCCAGTCGAGACCCTTGCGTGGTCCGGCGGCGCCGGCGAACAGCAAATACTTCTCTGGCAACCGTAGCTTCGCTCGCACTCCGTCATCCGGTGGGCGGGCGGTGAACCAGGCTGGGTTCACGCCTAGCGGGGTGGCGATGATCTTCGATCGATCGACATCCAGTTTCTCGGCGACGGAATCCGCGACGGCCTCGGTGGGGGTGCAGATGACATTCGCTCGGTGGGCGCCGCGTCGGACCAATTCCGGGAGGGTTCGGTCGGAGTGGGCGAGTTCCTGGGGGGCGTCGATGAAAGCCAGGTCGTGGATGGTCAGTACCGCGGCGGCACGGAGGCGGCCGGGGAGGACGAAGTTCGTGCCGTGGACTACATCGGTTGGTCCGGCGAAAAGTTCGACGGGGGGTAGCTGGGTGCGCAGCCAGGTGGCTCGCAGCAGCCTTGCGGAGACTGGCATTCCGCGTGCCTGAACGCCGTGGGGCAAGACATGCCGCAGTTTCCGCCAGCCCCGCAGAGTGAACGCGACTGCGCGAAGGTCCACTTCGGACATGGAAGCGAGCTCTTCGCTCAACGCGGCGGTGTACCGGCCAATGCCCGTCCGGGAACCGAGCAGAGGGGTGCCGTCTAGCAGGACGCGCAGCGGACGGTCAGCCACGGCGCAACCGCTCCCGCGCTACCTTCGTGACCCGTCCTGCTGCTCGCTTCGCCAGTTCGCCTGGGCCGCCAGCGGCGAGATATTCCCGTACCAGCGCCAAATCCCGCCGCACCATCGCGGTGCCGCGTACCGGGTCGCTGACGGTGAGGTCGGCGCCGCCGGGCAACCGGTCCGCGGCGGGGCGCGGGTTGCGGCAGAACTCCACCAGGGGTTTCAGCGCTTCCGGCCAGGCGTAGCGCTGCGCGACCACCCGGATCCGTTCGACGCAGGCGTCGGCGAATTCCCGGTCGTACAACGACTTTTCCAGTGCGGCTGCCAACGCGCCCGCGTCTTCGGCCGGGACGACGACGCCGAGGCCTTCCGCGCGGACGAGGTCGGCGAATGCGTCACCGTCGGTCGTCACGATCGGCAAACCGGCCCACAGGTAGTCGAGAACCCGGGTGCGGAAAGCGAAAGTCGTCTCGACGTGTTCGTAATGCGTGGTGACACCGCAATCGGCGTCGAGAAGCCAGTTCTGGCGGTCCGAATACGGGACCCATTGTTCGTTGAAGAAAACGTTCTTGTCCGTGAGGCCCAGCGAATCCGCCAACCGCACAGTCTTGGCGCCGATGTCCATTTCGGCGACCTCGGGGTTCGGGTGCTTCATGCCGAGGAACACCAGACGGGCGTCGTCGCGGCGGTGGCGGAGGAGGTCGAAGGCGCGGATCAGGGTCAGCGGGTCGAACCAGCTGTACACGCCGCCTGCCCACAAAACGACCCGGTCGGATTCGCCGATGCCGAGAGCGGAACGCAGACCCGGGCCGGTGCGCGTCGGGGCTTGCGGGGAGAGCCCGAACGGGACGACGGCGAGCAGCGACTGGGTGGTCGGGTCGGCGTCGTAGAGGCGCGGGGACAGACGGCCGAGCGCGGCGAGGTGGCCCAGCCAGAAGTGGCGCTGGCGCTCGGAGGCGCAGAGGAAGAAATCGGCGCGTTCGAGCTGGGCGTCGAGGACGCGGGTGACGCCGGCCAGATCGAGCGCGCGCTGGTCGTCGGGGGCGTCCTTGCCCTGTTCCAGCAGCTCCAGGTGCATCGGGTCGTACACGTCGGCGACCACGATCTTGTGCTCGTGCTGCTTCTTCAGCGACGGCGCCAGCTCCAGCACGTGCCCCTGAAGGATCACGACGTCCGCCCATTCGATCGGGCCGTCGAGGTCGCGGTGCTTGCCCGAGCTGACCTGGAAGGCCGCCGGCGGGGGCGAGACCAGCGGGTTGGTGGTCATGAGGTGCACGTCGTGCTCGGCGGACAGCGTCGAGGCGATGTTCCACGCCCGGATCGCCGGGCCGGCCATGCGCTCGGTGATCGAATCGCCGGTCAGCACGAGGATCTTGCGGCGCTGGCCGAACACGTCCTTGATGCCGAACGCTTCGACGAGGATTTCGTGTGCGCGAAGGTAATCCGGCAGCGGGTACGCGGGCTCAAGTGCCTTGCGCAGCAACGGAAGCAGGTCCGCGTCGGTACGCACGCGCGCGGCCTGCTCGACTGCGCGGGACTCCGCCAGCGACGGCATCATCTCCACGAATCGGTCCACTGCCAGCACTCCGGCGAGCGTGGTGCGTGGGACCGCGACCTCCGAGGTGTCGACGGGGCCGACGCCCTTTTCCAGATCAAGCTGGTCCGGGTTGATGCCGCCGCGTGCGGTCGCCCGGCGGACGGCCAGCGCGAGGGCCGCGGGAAGAGCGCGAGCCAGGGATTCGTCGGAGAGGTTCTTGTACAGCGCGGCCAGTGCGTTGCGTTCCAGCAGGAACGTCTCGCGGCCGGTGTCGGGCGCGTCGACGGCTGCCATGGTGCCGTGGTGGCGGTGGTAGGTGAGCGATTCCGGCACGTAGCGGACGCGCCAGCCGCGCAGGTTGAGCCGCCAGCCGAGGTCGACATCCTCGTAGAACATGAAGAAACGCTCGTCGAAACCGCCGAGTTCGGCGAACACCGACGCGCGCACGAACAGCGCCGAGCCGGTGCCGAAGAGGACGTCCTTGGCGACGTCGTGCTCGGCCTCGGGCACGTCCGCGATCGGGCTGCCGGCGTGGCGCTTGTAGCCCATGCCGAACCAAGTCAGACCCGCGTCCACGAAGTCGGTGCCGGTGCCGTCCCAGTCGAGGACCTTGCTCGCCACCGCGGCGACGGTCGGCTGCGCGCGCAGTTCGGCGACGGCCGCGGAGACCCACGCCGGAGCGGGGCGGGCGTCGTTGTTGAGGAAGCCGAGGACGGTGCCGTTCGCGTGCTTCGCGCCCAGATTGCAGCCGCCGGCGAACCCGGTGTTGACCGGCGATTCGATGAGCTGCACGTCGGGCAGCTCGGCGCGGATGCGGGCCGCGTCGTCGCCGCCGGAAGCGTTGTCGACGCAGATCAGCTCGACATTCGCGTAATCCAGGTCGGTTCGCAGCGCCCGCAGGCAGGTGATGGTGTCGTCGGCGCCGCGGTAATTCACCACGATCACCGAGACGAGCGGTTGCGGGTCCCCCACTGCCAAGACGAGCTCCTCCGTCGAATTTCCGCCCAGCTTAAAGGCCAGCCCAGGCATCCCAGATCGCGCCTCGGCCCAGCGCCGAGATCCGGCTGACGCGACCGCGTTCCCGCAGCGTGCGGGGGAGCCGGAAGACGATCTCCGCCAGTACCCGCAGCCGCAGCGCGGGGTCGAAGTTCGCCGCGTCCGGACGGCGCCGGCGCAGCGGAAGCAGCGCGGTGATCGCGGCGAAGCGGGCCAATTCCCGGATCGCGACTTTCGTAGGGGCGCAGCGCAGCAGCATGAGCAGGCGGTTGCGTTCGTTCCAGCGGTGAAATTGCGGTGAACCGGGCTTCGTGCTGGCTCCGTGCAGGTGCTGGACCCGCGCTTTCGGCGCGGCGACGACGTGCCAGCCGGCCAGCCGCAGCCGCCACGCGGTGTCGGTGTCCTCGTAGTAACAGAAGAAGCTCGCCGGGACGCCGCCGACCGCGCGCACGGCGTCGGTGCGCAGCAGCGCGGCGCCGCCGCAGAAGCCGAAGACCTCGTCGCTGGGCTCGGTGAGGTCGGCGCCGTGGCCGTCGGCGGTGAGCCGGACGCCGGTCGACTGGGTGCTGCCGTCGGTCAGTTCGAGCCGGGACGTGACGGCGGCGGCGAGCGGCTGGCTGTCGAGGGTGTCTTCGAGGTTGGCGAGCCAGTCCGGTTCAGGGGCGGCGTCGTCGTTGAGCCAGGCGACGCGAGGGGTGCCGATGCGGTCGAGCGCGTGGGCCATCGCACCGGCGTAACCGGTGTTGCGACGCAGCCGGAGGACCTCCGGACGGCTCGGGTGCTCGGCCAGAATCGTTGCGGTGCCGTCGGTTGAGGCGTTGTCCACCACGAGTGTCCGATGTGGACGGTCCTGGGCGGCGAGCGCGTCGAGGCACGCGGCGAGGTGGGCTTCCCCACGCCAGGTCACCACGACGACGGTGGTGCCGGATTCCGCGCTGGTCACCTGGGAGAGAATAGCGGCGTGCCCGAACTGGTCGTGATCGCTGAGCAACTGCTCGCCCCCGTTCCGGGTGGCACCGGCCGGTACACCGCCGAACTGCTGCCCGCGCTCGCCCGCACCGCGCCGCCCGGCTGGACCGTGTCCAGCGTGGTCGCGCGGCACGCGGACGTCTCCGCGGCGCAGGTCGAGGGGGTCGAGGGACCGCGCGTGCTGCCGCTGCCGCCGAGGGCGCTGGTCGCGCTGTGGCAACTGGGCCTGCGCTGGTGGCCGGGCGGTGACGCGGTGCACGCGCCGACCCCGTTCGCGCCGCCCCGTGCCCCGGCTGGGCGAACGCTGACCGTCACCGTGCATGACACGGTGCCGTGGACGCATCCGGAGACCCTGACCGCACGCGGCGTCAGCTGGCACCGGTCGATGATCGCGCGGGCGGCGCGGCGGTCGTCCGGGCTGATCGTGCCGACCCGGGCGGTCGCCGACGAGCTGGCGGTGCTGCTGGACGTGGACGTCCCGGTGCGGGTCGTGCCGCACGGGGTGACCGTGCCGGAGGGGTCCGCCCAGCTTGACCTGCCGTCGCGGTACGTGCTGGCGGTCGGGACGATCGAACCGCGCAAGGGCATGGACGTGCTGGTCGACGCGGTGGCGCAACTCGACGGCACGGACGAGGTCGGCGACGTCGGCCTGGTGCTCGCCGGCCAGCCCGGCTGGGGCGGCATCGACCCGGTGCGGCTGGCGGCCGACCGCGGCCTGAAATCGGTGCGGGTCCTGGGGAAGGTGACCGACGCCCAGTTGGCGACCGCGATGCGCGGCGCGAGCGTGCTGGCGATGCCGAGCCTCGCCGAAGGCTTCGGACTGCCGCTGCTGGAAGCGATGGCGATCGGGGTCCCGGTGGTGCACACGGACGTCCCGGCCCTGGTAGAGGTCTCCGGCGGGGCCGGGCTGGTGGTGCCGCGCGGGGATGCGGACGCGCTGGCGTGGGCGCTGAAAGAGGTGCTGTTGTCGCCGGACAAGGCGGCGGAGCTTTCGAAGTTGGGGCGGGAGCGGGCCCGGACGTTCACTTGGCGAGCGGCTGCTGAGGCGGTGTGGGCGGCTCATCGGCGGGCTAGCTGACGGGTGGTTTGTGGCGGGGTGGCGAGTGCGGCTGCGGCGGGCTGGCTGCGGTCGGCGGCGGCTGGGCTCTGGCGGCTGAGTCGGCGGGCTGGCTGACGGCTGGCGGGCTTGCGGCGGGTCGGCAATTGGGCTTTGGCGCCTGCGGCGGCGGGCGGCTGGTTTGTAGCGGGGGCGGCGACTGCGGTTGCGTCGGCGGGCGGGCTGCTGTCGGGCTGCTGTGGGGGCTTTGGTGGGCGGGTTGCGGTTGGGGCTTTGGCGGCTGCACCGGCGGCCGTTCGGGTAGCGGCTGGGCAATGGCGGCTATAGCGGAGGCTGGGTGGGCTGGGCATCGGCGGCCGGGTCGGGTGCTCGCGAAGGTTCCGGTGCTGGTCGAACCGGGGCGGCCGGGCTGGCAGTGCCGCGGCTGCCGAGGGGCGGCGGGGCTGTCGAAGCTCGGCAGGGAGTCGGCAGGGAGCAGGCGCAGGTGTTCGCGGGCCGGTGTGGCGTCGGCAGTCGTCAGGCTGCCATCGGCCTAACACGGTCGAGTGAACCCGGACGGGTGAGTGCAGGTGGGCGAGGGTGGTGGCGCCTGGAGTCGGCGGCAGTTTGCCGGTTCCTGACCTGTGCGGTGGGTGATCGCCGTACGCTGCACTCGTGACCGGTGATCCCCGTGTGCTGATCGACGCGACCGCGGTGCCCGCGGATCGGGGTGGGGTCGGCCGATACGTGGACTCGCTCGTTGGTGCGCTCGATCAGGACGGGGCACGGCTGACGGTGGTCTGCCAGCCTCGTGACCTGCCGCTTTACAGTCAGCTCGCGCCTGGTTCCCGGATCGTCGCCGCGTCGCCCGCGACCTCCACGCGCACTGCCCGGCTGACCTGGGAGCAAGCCACCTTGCCCCGGCTCGTGCGGCGGCTCGCTGCCGACGTCGTGCACTCTCCGCACTACACGATGCCGCTCGCCAGCGGGGCCGCTTCGGTAGTCACGCTGCATGACGCGACGTTCTTCACCGACGCGGTCCTGCACTCGTCGGTCAAGGCCCGGTTCTTCCGTGCGTGGACCGCCACCGCGCTGCGGCGGGCGACACTCTGCGTAGTTCCCAGTCACGCGACAGCGGTAGAGCTGGCGCGAGTGAGCCCGGTGCGGCACGCGGAGTTGGAGATCATCCATCACGGCGTCGACAGCGAACGCTTCCACCCGCCGTCCCCGGAGGAGATCGCGGCGGCGCGGAAGGCGGTCGGGCTCGGTGCGACGCCGTACATCGCGTTCCTCGGGGCGCTCGAACCGCGGAAAAACGTGCCCGCGCTGATCCGCGGTTACGCCCGCGCGGTCGCCGGGCAGCGGGACGCGCCGGCGCTCGTGCTCGCCGGGCAGCCTGGCTGGGACACCCAGGTGGAGCGCGCGCTGGACGCGGTGCCGCACCGGCTTCGGGTGATTCGCGCGGGGTATCTGCCGTTCGGGACGCTCGCCGGATTCCTCGGCGGTGCGGAGCTCGTGGCGTACCCGAGCCTCGGCGAAGGATTCGGGCTTCCGGTGCTCGAAGCGATGGCCTGCGGTGCCGCGGTGCTGACCACGCGCCGCCTCTCCCTGCCGGAAGTCGGCGGCGACGCGGTCGCGTACTGCGGTGTCGGTGCGGGCGATGTCGCCGCGGCGTTGACGGAATTGCTGGCCGATCCGTCGCGTCGCTCAGTACTCGCTTCCGCGGCGCAGCGGCGCGCCAAGGAATTCTCGTGGACGACAACGGCGGATCGGCACCGCGAGGCTTACGGAAAAGCCTGGCATCAGCATTTGCGCAATCGTTAACGGAGACCGTAAAGGGCTTCCGCGTTGGCGTGCGCGATCTTTTCCCGGTCTTCCTCGTCGGGTAAATTCTGCAGGAATTCCGCGACAGCTGTGGATTGGACCCGGTGGAATGGATAATCGCCGGAAAGCAAGATCCGATCGGTGCCGGTGTATTCGAGAGCATTGCGCAGCATTCGCGGGACGAGCATTCCGCTGGTCGCCAGGTGAATGTTGGTGCGGAAATACTCGGAGACGCGACGTTCGAGATGCGTGGCCGTGTGCGACAGGCTGTCGATGCGGTCCAGTGCGAACAGGACCACCTCGCCCCAGTGGCCGAGGACGACTTGGAGATCCGGGTGGCGGTCGAAGGTTCCGCGCAGGATCAGCCGGATGACGGCGAGCCCGGCCTCGTAGTGCCAGCCGAGGCCGTACGTGGCCAGTCCGAGGTCGAGTTCCGGGCCGAAACCGCTGTAGGAAGCCTGGCGGACGGACTCCACCGGGATCTGCGGGTGGACGAAAACCGGCCTGCCGAGCGCGGCGGCCGCGCCGAGCAGTTCGTCGTACGCGGGATCGTCGAGCGGGCGGTCGCCGCTGCGGCCGTACGACATGATCCCGACGTGCGCCGGATCCTTCGCGGTCCGCTGCAGTTCGGCGAGTGCTGCGTCCGGATCGGACATCGGCAGCGTCGTCATGGCGCGGAAGCGGTCGGGATGCTTCGCGACGGCCTCGCTGATCAGGTCGTTCGCCTCGCGGCTCAGCTCGATGCCCTGCGGGGCCGGGCATCCGTGCGTTCCCGGCGGCGCGATCGAGAGGAGCTGGACGTCGATGCCCGCCTCGTCCATCCACGCGACGCGCTGGTCGCCGATGTCGAGCAGGCGCTCGGCGAGATCGCCGCGGTCGTTGTGCGCGATGCTCGGGTCGCCGGATTCGGTGCGCAGCATCCGGTCGATGCCGGAGGTGGTCCAGTGCTCCTCGATGGCGACGGTTTTCATCGGCCCCCTCTTTACGGCTGGTGGTTTCGAGGTTACCAGTTTCAGTTAACGGCACCGGGGCGTTTGCGGACGTGGTGGGCGATGGCGACCGCGACTCCGCTCGCGACGAAGAATGCCGTGACCGCCGGATTCATCGATTTAGACAAACTCGGCGCGCTTTCCGGACTTAACGCCCAAAGTGCGAGCACTCCGAGATAGACCGCGGCCAATCCGGCGGACCACCAGCGCAGCGCGCGCGGCTGGGAATTGCGCAGGCTGGAGACGAGAAGCGCGATCAACGGAATGCCGGAGAGCAACGCGAACTGCCCGAGGACGAGAGCAGGGACGGACCAGGCGGTGATCAGGACAGGCAGCGAGGCACGGGACGCGGGCATGACGATTCTCCTTCGCGGGTACGGGTTCAGCGGTGACAGTGAGCTTCGGCGGCGGTCTTCAGATCGGCCAGCCAGAGGTCCAGACCCGGGGCCAGGTACTTGATCGCGGTGGCCGGGTCGGCCTCGATCTGCTGGCCGGTCCAGCTTTCTTCGGTGCGGACGAGGACTCCGCCGCGCACCGGGACGAAGTTCCAGACGTGCGTGCCCTTGTCGATCCGCAGGCCCTGGCCGATCGCCGGGCCGGACCAGCGGATGCACTGGCCGGGTTTGACCTGGTGGACGGTCGACGTGATGACCAGTGTGGTGGCCGGGGTCGACGGCGTGGGTGGAGCGGGCGTGGTCCAGCGGAACCGCGAACCGGGGTGCAGGCGACCTGGGTCGAGGCGCTTCATGCTCGTGACCGGCTTTTGCCAGCGCGGCCAGCTTTCGACGCTGGTGTGCAGTCGCCACACGGTGCTCAGCGGGGCCTTGATGAAGGTCTCCGCGCGGTGGTGGAGCTGGGCGGTCGGGTCGATGCCTTTTCCTTGGCAGGTCAGGGAACTCGGGTGCGGGGTGGCGGCTTGGGCGGTCGCGGCGCCGAGCAGTCCGGCGGCGACCGGAAGGGCCAGCAGTGCGGCGCGCAGACGCGGCTTGAGGTTCGACACGGTGAACTCCATTAGTGATAGTTAATTGGCTTAACTTCAGTTAAGACCGTACAAGTTCGCGACCGTGAACGTCAATAGCGGGAGTGAAGGGGCTTAACTACACTGTGCGGAGAGGAGCGAAGGGATACAGCCGATGGCCGAGCAGGCACCGCGGGAGCGTTACCGCGAACAGGTGCGCGAGGAGATCAAGCAGCACGCGCGGCAGCAGATCGCCGAGGCGGGGCTGCCCGCGCTGTCGCTGACCGCGATCGCCAAGCAGATGGGCATGACCGTGCCCGCGCTGTACCGGTACTACCGCGGCCGGGACGAGCTGATCACCGCGCTGATCCGGGACGCGTTCCGGAGCCTCGCCGACACCGTCCGCGCGGCGGCGGATTCCGGGGCGGACCTGCTGGCACTGGCACACGTCATCCGGGACTGGGCCAAGGCCGATCCGCAGCGCTACTTCCTCATCTACGGCACGCCGGTGCCCGGCTACCACGCGCCGCCGGACACGACGGCGATCTCCAACGAGGTCATGGAAGTCCTGATCGAGGCGAACGCGGCACTGGGCGAACCGGAGTCGGCGACGACGTTCCACGTGCACCTCGAAACCCATCGCGAGTGGGTGGACAGCGACACCGCCGGCACCGGCGCGGTGCGGCGCGCGCTGTCCTTCTGGACCCGGCTGCACGGGGTCCTGTCGCTCGAACTGGCCGGCCACTTCACCGGGATGAAATTCGACCCGGGCCTGCTGATCGACGACGAACTGGCGGAGCTGAAAGGCGGTCCGGGGAATCACTGCGGGTGACCGGGTCGGTGGGCTGATGTAGCCGTCCGTGAGCAGTGGACAATGGCGCCGTGACTGAGCAGCGCACGTATGGTGACCGCGTCGGCGTCGTGACCGTGACCTACTTCCCCGGCGAAACGCTCGAGAAGTTCCTCGACACGCTCGACAAGGCGACGGACCGCGAGGTGCACGTCGTCGTCGCCGACAACGCGTCCACCGACGGCGCTCCGGAGAAGGCCGCCGAGCGCGAGAACGTGACGCTCGTCAGCATCGGCGAGAACGTCGGCTACGGAACGGCTGCCAACCGCGGCGTCGCGGCGCTCGACGACAGCTACGGCTGGGTCGTCGTGGTCAACCCGGACCTCGAATGGGAGCCGGGCTCGCTCGACGCGCTGATCGAGGTCGCCGGGCGCTGGCCGCGCGGGGCCGCGTTCGGGCCGTTGATCCACGACCTCGACGGGACCGTCTACCCGTCCGCGCGGCTGCTGCCGTCGTTCGGACGCGGGATCGGGCACGCGGTGTTCGGCAAGGTCTGGCCGGGCAACCCGTGGACTCGCGAATACCGCCAGGAAAACGCCGCGCCGGTCGAGCGCACGTCCGGCTGGCTGTCCGGCTCCTGCCAGCTCTTCCGGCGCGAGGCGTTCGACTCCGTCGGCGGCTTCGACACCCGCTACTTCATGTACTTCGAGGACGTCGACCTCGGCGACCGGCTCGCGAAGGCGGGCTGGCAGAACGTCTACGCGCCGTCGTCGAGCGTGATGCACATCGGCGGCCACTCGACCGCGCGCGCGTCGGCGAAGATGCTGCGCGCCCACCACGCGAGCGCCTACCGCTACCTCGCCGACCGGCACCAGGGGCTGCTGTGGAAGCCGGTGCTGGCCGCGGTGAAGCTCGGGCTGGCGCTGCGGGTGAAGCTGGAGACCCGGAAGGGCTGACGGTCCGCAAAGGACGCCCGGGCAACCGGCGTGCCCCCGGGATCGTCCAGATGCTCAGCCGCCGCAACACTTTGCGGTCGTAAAGATCGCTCGCGGGAGACGCGACCTCCCGAACGGGAAGTCTCCCCGGGCAATCCGGGCAGCCCGGGCCCGGGGAGACCCCGCGAGGATCACAGCCCGTCGAGCCGCCGGGACAGGTTGGACCGTCCGCTGTTCTGCTTGATCGTGGGGACCAGGCCGGTCATTTCCTCCTCGGCCGGATCCTTCAGCGGGCTCGCCACCGGCTTCGCCTGCGGGCGCGGGACCAGCGGCGTCGTCTGCGGAGCGGCCGGGCTCGGCACCGTCGGCTGCGGAGCGGTGTTCTGCGCGCCGGGGATTTCGAGCGGCCGCGTCGGCGTCGGCTGGGCCAGCGGATGCGGCGACGGCTGGGTGCGCGTGCCCGCTGCCAGCGGATGGTCGTTCTCTTCGATCAGCGACGCGGGCAGCTGCGTCGTCGTGTCGGGATCCAGCCCGGAGACCACCGCGGCGGAGATCTGCTGAGTGCTGGAGGAATCCATCGGAGACGTCATGTTGTCCGGCGTCACCACGAAGGCGCCGCGGGATCGTGCGCGTGCGAGCAATGCGTCCGCGCGATCGCGGGGGTCCATTCCCCTCGGCCTCCCGACTGACCCGGGGCCTCTAGGGAAAGGCCCGCCTGTTTCCTGTCTAGGGTAGGCCCTCGGGGCCCGCGCCGCCCACGTTTCCCGCGGCTTGTCGCTCAGCGGTGCGTGATACAAAGGAGATTTCTGTGACGTCCGAGGTCGAGGTCGACGCCGTCGTACTGGTCGGCGGCCAGGGCACGCGGCTGCGCCCGCTCACGCTGTCCGCGCCGAAGCCGATGCTGCCGACGGCGGGCACGCCCTATCTGAGCCACCTGTTCTCCCGCATCCGCGCGGCCGGGATCCGGCATGTGGTGCTCGGCACGTCGTACCGGGCCGAGGTGTTCGAGGAGTACTTCGGCGACGGGTCCGCGCACGGGCTGGAGATCGAGTACGTGGTGGAGGAGGAGCCGCTCGACACCGGGGGTGCCATCCGCAACGTCTACGACCGGCTGCGCGCCGACCACGCGATCGTCTTCAACGGCGACATCCTCTCCGGTGCCGACCTGCACGCCCAGCTGCGCACCCACCTCGACTCCGGCGCGGACGTGACCCTGCACCTCCAGCGCGTCCCGGACCCGAGCCGCTTCGGCTCGGTGCCGACCGACTCCGACGGCCGGGTCACCGCCTTCCTGGAGAAGACGCCGAATCCGCCGACCGACCAGATCAACGCCGGCTGCTACGTCTTCCGCCGTCCGGTGATCGAGACCATCCCGGCCGGGCGGCGGGTGTCGGTCGAACGCGAGACGTTCCCCGGGCTCCTCGAAAATGGCGCGCATCTGCACGGATTTGTTGATTCTTCGTACTGGCTCGACGTCGGCACTCCCGAGGCGTTCGTCCGCGGCAGCGCCGATCTGGTCCGCGGCGTCGCGCCGACTTCCGCGCTGGCCGGGCCGACCGGCGATTTTCTGGCGCTGGACGGGGCTTCTGTCTTTACCGGAGCGAAGCTCACCGACGGCACGACGGTCGGTGCGCGGGCTGTCGTCGGGAAGGGCGCGACGGTGTCCGGTTCGGTCGTGTTCGACGACGCGGTGATCGGCCCGGACGCGATTGTCGAGAATTCGGTGCTGGGCCGCGGAGCGCAGGTCGGCGAGGGCGCGGTGCTGCGCGGTGTGGTGCTCGGCGACGGCGCGTCGGTGGGGGCTCGCTGCGAACTGCTCGACGGCGTGCGGATCTGGCCCGGCGTTTCGGTGCCGGACGGCGGCATCCGGTTTTCGAGCGACGCGTGATGGAGTGGCGTCCGGGGTTTCCGGTGGATCTGGCGCAGGTGCTGGGTCCGCTGAGCCGTGGGCGCGGGTCGCTGAACTTCCGGCGCGACCGCGGCGTCTGGTGGCTGGCCGCGAACACGCCCGGCGGCAAGGGAACGCTCGCGCTGCTGCACCGGCCGGACGGCGTCGTCGAGGCCGAGGCTTGGGGCGAGGGCGCGGATTTCCTGCTCGCCGGCGTGCCCGCGCTGCTCGGCGCGGACGATGACGACACCGGATTCGTCGCGCACCACGACGTGATCGCCGCCGCCCGCCGCGACACGCCTGGGCTGCGACTCGGCTCGACCGGACGGGTGTGGGACGCGCTGGTGCTGGCGATCCTCGAGCAGAAGGTGAGCGGCAAGGAAGCGATCCGGTCGTGGGCGGAGCTGTGCCGGTGGTTCGGCACGCGCGCCCCCGGCCCCGGCCCGGACTTCCTGCGGGTGCCGCCGGACCCGGTCGCCATTCGGTCCATTGTGGACTGGAACTGGCACAAGATCGGGGTGGATGTGAAGCGCCGCTCGGCCTTGATCGAGGCGGCCCGGGTCGCTCCGCGGCTCGAAGAAGCGGTGCAGTTGCGCGGGGTTGAGGGACGCGCGTGGCTGCGGACGGTGCGGGGCATCGGCGTGTGGACGGCGGCGGAGATCGCCCAGCGCGCGTGGGGCGACCCGGACGCGGTCAGCTTCGGCGACTACAACATCCCGGCGGTGGTCGGGTACACGCTGCTCGGGCGGGAGATCGACGACGAGGAAATGGCGCAGGTACTCGCGCCGTACGTACCGCAGCGGCAGCGGGCGATCCGGTATCTGGGAGCGGCCGGGGCTCGGCGGCCGCGGTTCGGGCCGCGGATTGAGCTGCGGGATTACCGGGCGATGTGAGTGCCTGACCGGCGTGCCGCGGTCTGGCTACTGACCGGGGCCTTGCGGCGGGTACGGATACTGCGGGTTCTGCGGCGGGACACCGGGCTGCGGCGGATACTGCGGGCCGGGCTGCGGATAGCCGGGGTAGTTCTGGACGGGGTAGCCCTGCTGCGGTCCCGGCGGGGGATAGCTCTGGCCGGGTGGCGGATAGCCCTGCTGCGGCGGGAAGTAGCCCGGCGGCGGGCCTTGCTTCTTCTTGGCCGAAGCGCGCACGATCGCGAATACCGCGCCTGCTATCAGCAGCAGGATGATGAGATGCCACGGTTGTACAGCCATGAAGACCCTCCCCTGGTCAAGGCTTTGCCACAGGACGAAGCGGGTCAGCCCTGCGGATTCTGCGGCGGATATTGCTGCGGCGGGTACTGCTGCGGAGGACCAGGTTGCGGCGGGTACTGGCCCTGCGGCTGCTGACCATACGGAGCACCGGGCCCCTGCTGTCCCGGGTACTGCCCCGGACCGGCCTGCGGCGGCTGCTTAGGCCGTCCCACCGCGAATTTCAAGACCAGGATGAGGATCAGCAGCAGGATCAGCACGACCGGCAGGACGAATTTCAGCATGAGGTTCCCATCGGGTCGGGCAAGGACAAAACCAGATGCTAATTCCTCGCCGTGATCAGCGCAGGGCCGCCGCCGCGATTGCCACGCCTTGTTCGGCCGACAAGCCCAACCCCCGGATCACCTCGGCGTACGTGGCCGCGGCGGCCTGGGCTCGGGACAGCGTCTCGTCGCCGGTCGCGCCGACGAAAGTGCCTGCTCTGCCTCGGGTTTCCAGCAGACCGGCTTCCTCGAGTTCCCGGTACGCACGCGCGACGGTGTTCGGCGCGATGCCCAGTTCCGCGGCCAACCCGCGCACTGTCGGGAGTTTGGTGCCGACCGCCAGGGTGCCGTCGTTGATCTGGTTGGCCAGCGAGGTCCGGACCTGTTCGAACGGCGGGACAGCCGAGGCCGGGTCGTAGCTGATGCTCATCGTTGCCGCCGTTTCCGTCGGATACTGACCACAATGCCCAGCGCCAGCAGCGCGAACGCTACCGCGAAGCCGATCAACACCGCCCATCCGCTGATGGCCACGCCGGTGTCGCCCGGGTGCAGGTGCGGTCGCGCCAGGTCCATGCGTCCAGGTTAACGGGCCGCGGCGATCAATTCGGCCAGATCTTCCGAACCCGCGGGCAGCGCGTCGACCGGCCACCAGCGCAGGTCGTCGGATTCCTCGCTGCGCACGGGTTCCGCGCCGGGCGGGGCGTGCACGACGTACCGGACGTCGAAATGCCGAGTCGGGACGCCGAGGGAGCAGGTGATCGGGTGGACGTCCAGGTGCACCGGCGTTTCCCCGATCACCAGGCCGCTCATGCCGGATTCCTCGGTCGCCTCGCGCAGGGCGGCTTCGGCCAGCGACGCGTCGGACGGTTCGCAATGCCCGCCGAGTTGCAGCCAGCGGCCGACGCGCGGGTGCAGGGTCAGCAGGACCTGCGTGCTGGTCGAGTCGAGGACCACCGCGGACGCGGTCAGGTGCCCGGCTTCGCAGGAGCGCTGGCAAGTGTCCGAACGCGACGCCAGGAAACCGAGAAACGCTTGCCGCAGCGACTCTTGTGCCGGTTCGGAGGGCTTCCATTCGGTCAGCGCGGCGACCGCGGATTCGTGCAGGGTCATCGTTCGATCAGCCAATCGCCGGTGGAAAGCGGTCCGCGCGGGGGAGCGGGTTCGGCCGGGTGCCCGATGGCGACCGCGCCGAGCGGGTGCCACTGGTCGGTCAGGTCCAAAGTGGACCGGACCAGGTCGGCGGCGAAAATGGTCGAGCCGATCCAGCACGAGCCGAGGTCTTCGGCGGCCAGCGCGACCAGCAGGCCCTGCACGGCGGCACCGGCGGCGACGGTGAACATGGTGCGCTCGTGGCGGTTTCGCCGGTCGTCGCGGTAAGTGTGCGCGCCTTCGGGCAGCAGGAACGGGATGACCAGTTCCGGTGCACGATAAAGAATGTCGCCGCGGGAAAGGCGTTTCGCGATCTGCTCGGGCGTGAAGCCGTCGCTGGTCAGGTCGGCTTCCCAGGACGCACGCATCGCGTCGAGGAGTTTGCGGCGCAGGCCTTCGTCGCGCAGCCAGATGAACCGCACGGGGTGAGTGTGGTGCGGCGCGGGCGCGGTGAGCGCGGACGCGACCGCGCGACGCATGGCTTCGGGGTCGACCGGCTCGTCGCTGAAGTGCCGGACGGAACGCCGGTGCGGTACCGCTTCCCGGCGGCCCTGCGCGATGGATTCGTTGGTGCCCAAGCGAAAGAGGTCGGTTTCGCCCGGGCGGATCAGGTCCCGCGCGGTGGATCCGTCGTCGTGGATCTGCAGGCCGCGCACGACCGCGACCGGCAACCCGCCGAGCTTGCCCTTCACCAGGTCCGCCGCGGCGGCGATCTCGTCCGCGATCGCGATTTCCGTAACGGCCAGCTCGTTTCCCTGCGAATCGACCTGTCCGGCGTACCCGTGCAGCACGCGCAGACCGGACGCGCCGATCGCGGCGTCGGTCTGGCCGACTCGCCAGGCCCGGCCCATCGTGTCGGTGACGACCACGGCCACCTCGACGCCCAGCCGCTCGCGCAAACCGTTGCGCAGAGCCAAAGCGGACGCGTCCGGGTCCGCGGGCAGCAACGCCACCTCGTCGCCGCGCACGTTCGACGCGTCGATCCCGGACGCCGCCTGCACGATGCCCAGGTTGTTCTCGGTGATCAGCGTGCGCGCGATCCGGGCGACCACCCGCACCGATTCTTCCTCGATCAGCTTCCGCCGGGCCGCGTCGCGCGCCTCGGGGTCGCTCGGCACGCGCACCAAGCGGCCCTCGATCTTCGAGAACGCCTTGCTGGTCACCACGACCACGTCGCCGGACCGCAGCCACGGCGCGGCGGACACGATCGCGCCGGTCAGGTCGTCGCCGGGACGGAACTCCGGCAGCCCGGGAACCGGCAGGATCTCGATCTTCTGGGAAGCGTGGTCAAGCTGTGTTGCATCAGACACTGGAGACTCCAGCCACGTCGAGCGCCGCGCGGACCATGTCCGCCGTCGCGTCCACATCGGACATCAGCAGCGGCACCGCGCGCACGTCCACGCCGGGCACCGTGACCTCGTGATCCTCCGGCGCGACGAGCCAGCCGTCGAGCACGCCGCCTTCCGAACGCGCTCCGTAGTGGCGGCCGACCGCCTCCGCGGAGGTCTCCACGCCGATCGCGGTGAGGCACGCGTCGGCCATGCCGCGCAACGCTTTCCCGCCGATGATCGGCGACACCCCGACGACCTTGGCGCGAGTTTTCCGCAGTGCGTCGCGCACGCCGGGCACCCCGAGCGTCGTGCCGACCGACACGACCGGGTTCGACGGCGCGAACAGCACGACGTCCGCCTCGGCCAGCGCTTCGAGCACCCCCGGACCGGGCTTCGCCTCGTCATTGCCGACCGCCACGATCGAATGTGCGGGCACGCCGGCCCGGTAACGCACCCACCACTCCTGGAAGTGCACGGCCTTCTGCTGCTCCGGCTGGTCCGGATCGTCGATCACGACGTGCGTTTCGACCCGGTCGTCCGACATCGGCAGCAGGCGCACGCCGGGCTGCCAGCGATCGCACAGCGCCTCGGTGACCTGGGACAGCGGATAGCCCGCGCGCAGCATCCGCGACCGGATGAGGTGGGTCGCGATGTCCTTGTCGCCGAGCCCGAACCAGGTCGGCTCCGCGCCGTAGGCGGCGAGTTCCTCCTTCACCGTCCAGGTCTCGCCCGCGTGGCCCCAGCCGCGTTCGGTGTCGATGCCGCCGCCGAGGGTGTACATGCAGGTGTCGAGATCCGGGCAGATGCGCAGGCCGTGCATCCACACGTCGTCGCCGGTGTTCACCAGCGCGGTGATCTCGTGCGGGGACTCGCCCGCGCCGATCGCGGGAAGTCCGAGTGCGGTTTTGACCCCGAGCAGGAAGCGGGCGCCGCCCACCCCGCCTACCAGTACGACGATCTTCACGACTGGCGATCCTCGCACGTCCGCGGCGCCGGGCCCCAGTACCGGTACCTGTGGTGCTCCGAACAGCCCAGCGCGGAATACAACGCGAGCGCGCCGGCGTTGCCCACCGCCACTTGCAGAACCCACTTGTCGGCGCCGTGCGCACGGCCCCAGTCGGCGAGCGCGTGCAGCACCGTGGTGGCCAGGCCGCGGCGGCGAAACTCCGGCGCGACCGCGAGACGGGCGACGTGGAGCCAGTCGTCGACGACGGCCCCGCGCACCGCCCCGGCGGTGACCCCGTCGGCCAGCACCACGCCGTAGCCGACCTTTCCGGTGGTCACGACGTGCCGCTGGGCGGAACCCGGCTCGGTGGTGTTCTCGGCCAATTCCCACCATTCCGGCGTCGCCTGGTCGAGGACCTCGGCGCCGGGCGAAGGACCGGACGGCAGCGGACCGGTCAGCACCGACACCCGGTACCCGGCGGCGTGCTCGACCTGCTCGCGCCAGCCCGCGGCGGCCACCGCGCGCTCCAGTTCGCTGTCTTCCAGCACCTGAACCGCGGGCGGAATGCCGCGAGCGTGGGCGAAGTCACATACGGCCGCGAGCGCGTCCGGGACCGGACGGCCGGGGTCGCCGACCGCGAGTGTGCTGTTCGCGCGCCCGGTGAAGCCGTCCGCCCAGCGCAGAGTCCATTCTCCGAGCGGCTCCTCGACCACCGCCTGCCACGCTTTCGCACACACGATTTCGAGCTTTTCCCGGGAGTTCACGGTTAGATTGTGACGGAGAGAGCTGTCCCGTTCCGCAGGAGAACCCCATGAGTTACGCGCGCAAGGACGACCGGCACAACGATGAGCTTGTCGACGAGATCGCCGACGGGTTCAAGCGGACTCTTGAGGAGAAACGCGAGGACGGCAAGCCCGCCGGACCCGCGTTCACCATTACCGGCGATGCCCGGAACGCGCCGAAACCGCGCCGCCGGGACCGCTGAGCGGCTCGGATCCGCCCCGTTTCCAGGGGTGGGATAAGGGTCGCCTAACCACCACCGGGGGCCAGGGAAGCGCGTAATGTCCGCACCGACCGGCCCAGCAGGAGAAGCCAGGAGTACGCAGTGACCTACGTGATCGCCGAGCCCTGCGTCGACGTGCTCGACAAGGCGTGTATCGACGAGTGCCCCGTGGACTGCATCTACGAGGGCGAGCGGATGTTGTACATCCACCCGGACGAGTGCGTCGACTGCGGCGCCTGCGAGCCGGTCTGCCCGGTCGAGGCCATTTACTACGAGGACGACGTCCCGGACAACTGGTCCGACTACACCAAGGCGAACGTCGACTTCTTCAACGAGCTGGGCTCGCCCGGCGGCGCCTCCAAGGTCGGCAAGACCGCGCACGACCCGGGGTTCATCAAGGCTCTGCCCCCGCAGGGCGAATGACCCGGCTGCCCGACTTCCCCTGGGATTCGCTCGCCGAGGTCAAGGCCCGCGCGCAGGCGCATCCCGGGGGCATCGTCGACCTGTCCGTCGGCACGCCCGTCGACCCGGTGCCGGACTCGATCCGCGCCGCGCTCGCGTCGGTGTCGGAGATCCCCGGCTATCCGGCCACGCACGGCACGCCTGAGCTGCGGGAAACGGCCGTCGCGGCGCTGGAGCGGCGGTACGGGATCACCGGCGTCGAACCGGACGCGGTGCTGCCGACGATCGGTTCGAAAGAGGCCGTGGCCTGGCTGCCGCGGCTGCTCGGCTTCGGGCCGGGCGACGTGGTGGTCATCCCGGAGCTGGCGTATCCGACGTACGAGGTCGGTGCGCTGCTCGCGGGCGCCGAGGTGGTGCGCGCGGACGGGCTGACCCAGCTCGGCCCGCGCCGCCCGGCGATGATCTGGCTGAACTCGCCGTCGAACCCGACCGGCCGCGTGCTCGGCGTCGACCACCTGCGCAAGGTGGTCGAATGGGCGCGCGAACGCGGCACCGTCGTGGTGTCCGACGAGTGCTACCTCTCGCTCGGCTGGGAGGCGGAACCGCTGTCGGTGCTGCATCCGTCCGTCCACGGTGGACAGACGGACGGCCTGCTCGCGGTGCACTCGCTGTCCAAGTCGGCGAACCTCGCGAGCTACCGCGCCGGATTCGTGACGGGCGACCCGAAGCTGGTGAAGACCCTGCTGGAGGTGCGCAAGCACGCCGGCATGATCGTGTCGCGCCCGGTGCAGCAGGCGATGGTGGCCGCGCTTTCCGACGACGAAGCCCTTGCCGGGCAACGCGAACGCTATCGCGCGCGGCGGGTCGTGCTGCGGAAGGCGTTGCAGGGCAACGGCTTCGAGATCACTTATTCCGAAGCCGGGCTGTATCTCTGGGCCACGCGCGGGGAATCCGCGCAGGCCACGGTGGAATGGCTCGCCGAGCGCGGCATCCTGGTCGCGCCGGGCACCTTCTACGGGCCCGCGGGCAAGGAACACGTGCGGGTCGCGCTGACGTCAACGGACGAGCGCATCGAGGCGGCCGCGGAGCGGCTGGCGCAGGGTTGAGAGCACGGGGTCAGGCGACTGACCCCGTGAAATACCCGGTCGCCGCGACCGCGAGCGCGAGGAAGACCGCCGGGAACGCGATGTTGTGGAACACCTTCGCGCGGATGTGCGCTCCGACCGCGCCGACGAAGAACAGCGTCAGCCCGATCGCCGCGGCCAATCCCAGGCGAGGCCAGCCGAGCAGGCCGGCCACCAGCCCGGCGACGCCCGCGCCTTCCAGGATCGCCAGGTAGGGGATCCATCGCGGGCCGACGCCGACCTCGGTCGAGTTCTGCACCACGAACCGCGCTCGGACGGCTTTGGCCACGACCTCGAAGGCGTTGATCGCGACGCAGACGAAGGTGGCGACGAGAAGTCCGGTTTGCATGGCTGCTCCTTTCCGGTCCCACTTCCCTGACGGGGCGGGGGCCGGAAAGGTGACCGGCCGTCAGTAGTCGCGGCCGGTGAAACCGCGGTAGACGAACCGGGTGAGCGCCTCGATCGCTTCCTCGTCGGAGGGCTGGTTCCACCCTGCTGGCGGCGGCGTGACCAGCCACATCTGCGCGAAGTTGTCGATCAGCTGGTACATCATCGCGATGGTGAGCTGGGTGTTCGCCGGGAGCCGCAAGCCAGCCGCGGTGACGTGCTTGAGGTGGCTCTCGACGTCCGAGGCCTGGGTGGCGCCGAAGTTCGCGTACGCGGCGGCGAAGGCCTCGTTCACCATCGCCGCCTGGCGCAGCGCGAGCATCGTGGGCGCGTTGGCGCGGTAGAAGTCCCAGTACTGCCGCACGTGCCAGCGGACCGCGGCGGGATCGCTGAAATCGGACAGATGGTCCTCGGCCATGGCCTGCTGGTCGCTGTCCTCGGCCAGGTCGGCCAGCAGCGCGATCAGCAGTTCTTCCTTGCCCGCGAAGTGGTTGTAGAACGACCCCGCGGCGCGGCCGGCTTCCCGGGTGATGTCGGTGATCTTCGTGTTCAGGTAGCCCTTGGCCGCGAACACGCGCTTGGCCGCGTCCTTGAGTGCCGTTTCCGTTTCGGCGGCTTTGTCCCGGCGGCTCGTCGCTGTCATCCGGCACCTCCCTTGACGCGAACGCTATCAGCGGGCATGCTGAATCTAAATTCAGTGAATCATAATTCAGTGAGACGGGAGAAGGACATGACGGTGCTGGTGGCGGGGGCGGGCCCGACCGGGCTCACGCTGGCGATCGAGCTGGCGCGGCGTGGGGTCGGCGTGCGGGTGGTGGACAAGGCGGAGCAGTACTTCGTCGGCTCGCGCGGCGACGGGCTGCAGCCGCGCACGATGGAGGTCTTCGAGGATCTGGGCGTGCTGGACGCGGTGCTCGCCGCGGGTGCGCCGCCGCACGAGATGCGCGTGTACCTCGACGGGGAGTTCACGATGGTGCGGCGGATGGCCGAGCCGGTCGAGCCGACGCCCGCGGTGCCGTATCCGACCGCCTGGTTCCTCGGCCAGTCGCAGACCGAGGGGATCCTCCGGGACCGGCTGGCCGAGTTCGGCGTGCGGGTGGAGCTGAACACCGCGTTGACCGGCTTCACGCAGGACGAGGAGGGCGTCACCGCGGAGCTGTCGACGGGGGAGACGGTGCGCGTGGACTACCTGGTCGGCGCGGACGGCGGGAAGAGCTTCGTGCGCAAGACGCTGGGGATCGCGTTCGAGGGGGCCACTGACGAGTCGATCCGGATGCTGCTGGGCGACGTCTCCGCGGAGGGGCTCGACCACGGCTCGGCGTACTGGTTCGCGAAGGCGGACGAGCCGATGTCCGGCGTCGCGTTCACGCCGCTCCCGGGGACGCCGTATTTCCAGTTCGCCTCCCCGCTCGGCGACGGCGACGCGGGCACCTCGCTGAGCGAGTTGCAGGAGCACCTGGACGCGGTGTCCGGCGGCGGGATCCGGCTGCTGGAGCTGGCGTGGTCAACCGTGTGGCGGCCGAACATCCGGCTGGCGGCGGCATTCCGGCAGGGCCGGGTGTTCCTCGCCTGGGACGCCGCGCACGTACACCCGCCGACCGGCGGACAGGGCTTGAACACCGGGGTGCAGGACGCGTACAACCTGGCCTGGAAGCTCGCCGACGGATCGCCCGCGCTGCTGGACAGCTACGAGGCGGAACGACGCGCGGTCGCGGCGCGGGTTCTGGGGGTGAGCACTGCGTTGCTGGAGAAGTACAAGGAGGGTGCCGAGGACGCGCACGAACGCGGGCCGGAGACGCAGCAACTCGACCTGACTTACCGGGGCGGCCCGCTGTCGCCGGTTGGTGTGGGAGCGTTGCGGCCGGGAGACCGGGCACCGGACGCGCCGCTCGTGGACGCGAACGGCAAGAGCGTGCGGCTGTTCGAGTTGTTCCAGGGTCCACATGCGACAGAACTGGTCTTCGGCGACGGACCGCTCGGGACGGAGCATCCCGCGTACCGGATCCTGCCGCAGGGGGCGACGGGGGAACTCGTGGACGCGGGCGGGCATGCGTACGCGGCGTACGAGGGGGCACCGGGGAAACGGGTGCTGGTGCGGCCGGATGGGTACGTGTGGTCGGTTAGCTGACTGCGTGTTCGGCTGCTTCGATGCGGTGCCAGATGTCGAGCCAGGTGGCGCGGGCGTGGGCGCGTTTGGCGAGTTCGTGTTCGACGATTCGTCCGGCGACGAAGCCGATTTCTGCGTCTGCGTTGGGCAGTACTCCGCGCACCTTCTCCGCGGCGAACACCGCGTCCTGGTGATCGCCCAGCACGGTCTGGAATTTGCGCGTCGCCTTGATCAGCTCGGACAGTTTCGCGGCCTGCTTCTTCTTCGCCGCCGATCGGGCCAATTCGGCGGTATAGCGGAGTTTCTTGCCGTGGATGCGCAGTGCGTGCAGGTCGTCGTCCGGGGGATTCGGGGGCAGGGCGGCGACTGCGCGGGCGAGTTTCCGGTACGGCTTTCGTACGTCCGCGGCCAAACTGGGCTTCTCGGCGGGGGTTTCGTCGATCTCGTGCTCGGCGGTGCGGGACAGCTGGGCGATGCCCTGCAGCAGGGTCGCGTACCGGGGGCTCGACAGCGCCCGGTTCAAGCGGCGGCGGGCGGTGGTGCGTTCGGAGACGAAGCGGGACACCAGCCGTCGTCCGGCGGGTTGGTCTCGGACGTCGAAGTCGGCGATCACCTCGCGCAGGTGGCCGATCAGGACGTCGTAGTCGCGGACCTCGCCGAGGACCTGGCCCAGCCAGCCGAGGCCGGCGCGTACCGGTTCCGCGGTGGGGCCGACCAGCGCGCTCGAGGACTTCAGCACGCTTCGCATCCGCCGTTGCGCGACGCGCATCTGGTGCAGTTCCTCCGGATCGGCCCCGGCCCGGGTGCCCGGTTCGCGGGACAGCAGTTCGCGCAGTTCGTGGTCGAGTTTGGCGCGGACGTGCGCGGCGGCCGGTGCCTCGGGGCCCGCCTTCGCCGGTTCGGCGGGGAGCCCGAGAGCGGCCGGCGTCGTCGGTTCCGGAGTACGGCGGCGGCTGGTCGCGTCGGAAGTCACCTAGTTAATGGTAGGTGAACAGCGATCCGATCGGAGTCCGCCAAAACAGCGAGAGGGTGCGCTCCCGCAGCGGGAAGCGCACCCTCTTCGAAGAGCTGGATCAGTTGGCGTGCAGTGCTTCGTTCAGCTGGATGCCGACGCCGCCGCGCGGCACGACCTCCACCGCGCCGGTCGCGGAGTTGCGGCGGAACACCGCGCCCGAGATGCCGGACAGCTCGCGTGCCTTGACCGTCTTGCCGTCGACCTCGACCTTGGTGCCCGCGGTGATGTACAGCCCGGCCTCGATCACTGAGTCGTCGCCGAGGGAGATGCCCGCGCCGCCGTTCGCGCCGATCAGGCAGCGTTCGCCGATCGAGATCACCTCGGTGCCGCCGCCGGACAGCGTGCCCATGATGGACGCGCCGCCGCCGACGTCGCTGCCGTCGCCGACCACCACGCCCGCCGAGATGCGGCCTTCGACCATCGACGCGCCGAGCGTGCCCGCGTTGTAGTTGACGAAGCCCTCGTGCATCACGGTGGTGCCGGACGCCAGGTGCGCGCCGAGCCGCACGCGGTCCGCGTCGGCGATGCGGACGCCGGTCGGGAGCACGTAGTCGACCATCCGCGGGAACTTGTCCACGCCGTACACGGAGACCGCGCCGCGCGACCGCAGCCGCAGCCGGGTCTGCTCGAAGCCCTCGACCGGGCATGGGCCGTGGCTCGTCCACACGACGTTGGCCAGCAGGCCGAAGATGCCGTCGAGGCTCTGCACGCGCGGCTGGACCAGCCGGTGCGACAGCAGGTGCAGGCGCAGGTAGACGTCGTGGGCGTCGGCGGGCGCGGTGGCAAGGCTGCCGATCGTGACGCGCACCGCGACGACCTCGACACCGCGGTCGGTGTCCGGGCCGAGCAGCGCGGCCGCGGACTCGCCGAGCAGCTCGGTGGTCTGTTCCGCGGTCAGCCGCTCGGTGCCGCTCGTGCCTGCGTCGACCAGCTTGGGGTGCGGGTACCAGGTGTCCAGCACGGTCCCGTCGGACGTGACGGTGGCCAGCCCGACGCCGACGGCGCCGGTCGTTTCGGGGTCAGGGGTCTGCTCGCTCACGCCGGTCACGGTAGCCGAAGCGGGCCGGATCAACCTGTGGTGGCCAGCTGGTTCACCTTTTGCTTGACCTCGGTCAGCGCGGTCGAGATGGACACGAGCGCCTGCGTGCACGCCCCGCCGGGGGTCGGCACGGTGGTGCAGCCCGCCTGGCGGAACGCGCCGACCGCCTGGTCGAGCGCGGTCGCGTCGCGGTCGAGCGGCTGGTTGACCGTCTTGCCCGCTTTCGCCAGCTTGTGCACCGAACCGGCGGTGTTGCCGACCTCGGTGACGTATTTCTCACAGCCCTTGGGCAGCTGGGTCTGCGGACCGGTGAAGCAAGCGTCGGCCGACAGCGCCTCGAGCTTGGTCGGCAGGGCGTCCGGACCCGGATCGCCGGCTCCGGGACGGGCCTTGGGCCCGGCCTCGTTGCTGCAGCCGGTGAGGACGAGGGCGAGGACGCCGAGAGCGACCAGGGAGCTTCGCGTGCGCACGTCCTCACGGTAGCCCCCGCGCCTGCTGGGTACGGTGCCGGTATGACCTCCCTTGACCTGCGCGCCGATCCGGCCGACCTCACCGCTGCCCTTGTGGATGTGTTCAGCGTCTCCGGGGAGGAGGGCAAGCTCGCGGACCTGGTGCAGGCGGCGCTGGCCGAGCAGGCTCCGCATTTGGAGGTCGTGCGCAATGGGGACGCGGTGCTGGCGCGGACTCGGTTGGGGCGTCCTTCGCGGGTGATTCTCGCGGGGCATTTGGACACTGTTCCGGAGAATTCCAACTTGCCTTCTCGTCGTACTGGGGTCGGGGACGATTCCGTGTTGCATGGGCTGGGGTCGGTGGACATGAAGGGCGGGGATGCGGTTTTCTTGCATCTCGCCGCTACTTTGCCGGAGCCTCGGCATGATGTGACGTTTGTGTTTTACGACAATGAGGAAGTTGAGGCTGTTCGGAACGGGCTTGGGCGGATTGAGCGGGAGTTGCCTGAGTGGCTTGCCGGGGACCTCGCGATTGTCGGGGAGCCGTCCAATGGGGTGATTGAGGCCGGGTGTCAGGGGACGCTGCGGGTTGAGGTGCGGACTTCCGGGGCTCGGGCGCACACTGCTCGGGCTTGGATGGGGTCGAATGCGATTCACGCGTTGGCGGAGCCGTTGCGGCGGCTGGCTTCTTATTCGCCTCGGGTGGTGGAGATTGACGGGCTGACTTATCGGGAAGGGTTGCAGGCTACTGCTATTTCCGGCGGGGTGGCTGGGAATGTGGTGCCGGATGCTGCCGTTTTGACGGTTAATCATCGGTTCGCGCCTGATCGGGGGGCTGAGGAGGCCGAGGCGCATGTGCGGGGGGTTTTTGATGGGTTTGATGTGACGTTGGTGGATATGTCGCCTGGGGCGTTGCCTGGGTTGTCTGCGCCTGCGGCGGCCGAACTGGTGGCTGCGGCTGGGGGGGCGGCTGCGGCCAAGTTGGGGTGGACGGATGTGGCTCGGTTCGCTGCGTTGGGGATGCCTGCGGTGAATTTCGGGCCTGGGGATCCTACGTTGGCGCATACGCAGCAGGAGTCGGTTCGGGTTGGGGAGATTCGGGGGGTTGCTGAGGTGTTGAGGCGGTTTTTGAGTTGATTCTGTTTCGGTTCGGGCCTCGTCGCCTGGCGGCGACATTGGCCCGTGCGTGCGTGGGGCACCCCGAAGCTTGATTGTGCTGACGGTCTGGGGGTGCTTGTCAAGGCGGGAAAGATGCCTTGACAAGCGCCCCCAGACCGCAGGGAGGCTTCGTATCGGGGTGCGGGGGAGGGGCTGGGTGCCTCGCTCGTTGGGTGCACTGGTGCGGTTTAGGGCCGTGAAGGGCTCCTTGAGGGAATCTAGGTCCGTGAAGGGGCCCCTCACGACAGGAAGGGCCGCCGGGGAGAACCGGCGGCCGTTCGGGTTTGTGGGCTGAGGCCGGGGCGGCGCAATGCGCAAGCACCCCGGCCCACAGCAGCTTTTTTACCGGCCTTGCAGCGATTTCACGTTGTCGCCGAAGGTCCAGCCTTTTGAGCCGTCCCAGTTGATTGACCAGTCCATCAATCCCTTGAGTCCGGGGACGCTCTGGTACGCCTGCGAGACCAAGCCCGGGTCCATGTAGCCGCCGCCTGCGCCTGGTTGGGCTGGGAGGCCTGGGACCTGTTTGTCCAGTGGGACGCGGATTGTGGTGCCTTGAACGGTGAGGCCCTTGTCCAGACACTGCGTCTGCACGGTGAATCCCTGCACGGTTCCGGCTTCGTAGCTGTCGCCGGAGCAGCCGTACATGGAGCCGTTGTAGTACTGCATGTTCAGCCACCACAGTTGGCCGTTGTCGGCGTACTTCTTGATGATGGGGAGGTATGCGCCCCAGATCGAGCCGTAGGTTACCGAGCCGCCCGTTACGTATGCGGTTTCCGGGGCCATGGTCAGGCCGAAGCCGGCGGGCATTTGGGACAGTACGCCGTCGATGATGCGTTCCAGGTTTGCTTGCGAGGCGGACAGCGAATTGATGTCGCCGCTGCTTGACAAACCGGTCTCGATGTCGATGCCGTCGAAGTTGTACTTCTTCAGGATCGGCACGATGGTGCTGACGAACTTGTCGGCGACCGAGCTGGACGACAGGTCAATGCCCGCTGCCGCGCCGCCGATGGACATCAGGATGGTGGCTCCGGCGTCCTTGGCCGCGCACATCTCGGCGGGCGTGGAGACCTTCACTGTCGAGTCCATGCCGTCTTCCCACTGCACGGTGCCGTCGGAAAGGATCACCGGGAAGGCGGCGTTGATGACGTTGTACCCGTGTGCGGCCATGCTGGGGTCGTTGATCGGCACCCAGCCCATGCCGGGGTGGACGCCGTTCGAGGCTCCGTCCCAGTTTTCCCAATAGCCTTGCAGCACCGAACCGGAGGGTCTCGGTTTTACCGCGCACGTGTCCGACTGCGGAGCGGCCGCTGAGGCGGGGGCGATTCCCGCGAGCGGCAGTGCGAGCAGGGCCGCCACGGCGGTCCCGAACCAGCGCGATTTCCGTCCGTTCATCACGGCTCCCGTCCCCGGTAACGGTGGTGTCGCAACGGTAAGCGGCGCACCGGGGGATGCCTACCCCCGATCGTATGGTCTAGACAAATTCCACCAGCATGGTCTGGACAAGTGGGTGAACACAGACCAGCCGGGCACGAGGCGCCGTGCCCGGCTGGTCCAGAAGGCCGAGAAACTAGAGTGCGGTTACTGCGTCAGCAGGCCCCGTTGTCGGTCCAGACGGCCCAGGAACCGGGTGCGCCCGGCTCAGCGCCGACGGAGTACCACGTCGAGGTCCACTTGTGGTTGTTGTACGAGACCACGTCGCCCGGACCGTAGAACGTGTTCGAGTCCCACGCCGCGATGCCGCCGCAGCCCGGCGGGGTGCCGCTGCCCACGGTCAGGGTGAAGTCCGAGGTGTGCGTGGCGTTCGCACCGGTCGCGGTGATCGTGACCTTGCTGGTGCCCTTCGGCGTGCTGGCCGTCGTGGCGATGGTGACGGTCGCGGTGGCGCCGGACTGGATGGTCGCCGGGTCGAAGGTCGCGGTCGCGCCCGAGGGCAGGCCGCTCGCGGTCAGCTTCACCGACTGCGCGTTGCCGTTGGTGATCTTGGTGGTCACCGTGGACTTGGCCGACTCACCGGGCTGGACAGTCGCGGTCGCCGGGGACAGCGCGACCGAGAAGTCGTTGCCCGCCGGCGGGTTGCCGGTGCAGGTGGCCTCGCCCGAAACCGCGCCGACCGAAACCGCGTCCCACGCCGCCTTGGTGGCGTTGAACTCGGTGCAGCTGCCCGGGAACAGGTCGACCGCGGCCTGAAGGGTGGCCTTGCGGGCCGCCTTGTGGTTCCAGGACGAGGTCTTGTGCAGCAGGCCGTTGTAGAAGATCTTGCCCGCCTTCTGGATGCCGACGCCGGTGACGCTGCTGTTGTTGCAGGTCGGGCTCGACGGCTGGCCGTCCGAGGGAGAGCTGCCCTCGGCGAGCAGGTAGAACCAGTGGTTCTGCGGGCCCGCGGCGGCGTGCACCTCGGTGTTCGGGATCGACGACGAGTAGCAGTTCGGGTCGCCGATCTGGCCCGGGTTGTACATGTAGCGGATCGGGCCCTGGCCGACCAGGTTGACGCCCTCGCCGACGGTGAAGTCCGGCTTGTCGACCGGGTTGTTCGCGTAGAACTCGGTCAGCGCGCCGAAAATGTCGCCGGTGGACTCGTTGAGCCCGCCGTTCTCGTTGCCCGAACCCGCGCCGCCCGGCGTGTTCTGGAAGATGCCGTGCCCGAACTCGTGGCCGACCACGTCCATCGACGTCGCCTGGCGCTGGTTGTCCTGCGAGTGGCCGAAGTGCGTGGACGAACCGTCCCAGTACGCGTTGACGTCGTTCAGCCCGACCGAGGCGGGGAACCCGCGGCCGTTGCCGTCGATGCCGCTGCGGCCCAGCCAGTCCTTCAGCATGTTCCACTCGGTCTGCACGCTGTAAAGCGTGTCGACGCAACCGGTTTCGAGGTCGGTGCCCTGCCCGTTGCCCCAGTTGTTGCTGGACTTCGTGAACACCGAGCCGTTTTCGCGGCCGCAGCTGATGCCCGACCGGTTCGGGTCGCGCATCGAGTACGAGCTGCCCGACCCGGTGGTGTCGATGCTGACCTGGCCGACGTAGTAGCTGTTGCCGTTGCCCGCCGCGGCGGGGGCCGCGGCGTTCGCGCCGGACTTCGCCGGGCTTTCGGCCTTCACGTCGTCGCGCTGGTCGAGGACCTTGCCGGTGGCGGCGTCGACGAAGACGTGCAGGTTGCTCGGTGCCTTCGCGGTGCGGCCCTTGACGACGACCTCGTAGGCCAGTTTCGGCTGTGCGCCGCCGAGAACGACCAGATCAGGCTTGCTCACCGTGCTCACGGTCGGCAACTGGGCGCGGGCGACCGAGGCCGCGCGCGCCGCGTCGACAGTGGGCTTGGTGCCCACGGTGATGGCCGCGCCCTCGGCGGAGTCGGTGCCGCGCACGCGGCCCGTTCCGTCGGCGACGATCACCGCATCCCCGCCGACGACCCGGAGGCCGTCGTAGGTGCGCTCGTAGGAGTTGTAATACAGCCCGGCGTCGCCCAGGGTGGTGCTGACGCGGTGCAGGCTTTCGGCCGAGCTCTTGCGGAGCCCGACCGCGCCTGCGGCGGCGGCCCGGTCGGCGGCCGCGATCGCGGTGGCCTGCGGGTCTGCGGTGGGGTGGGCGGGGGCCGCGGATGCCGGGGTCACCGGCAGCGCGAGCAGGGAAAGGGCGAGACCGGCGACACTTGCGATGCCGGTGGCGAGCCCTCTTCTGGACGTCATCGACAGTCCTTTCGGGGTACACGATGGGGAAAAGCGCAACGCGTTGAGCTGGGCTGATCAGGCCGCGGACACCGTGAGTAAAAAAGCGCTCACGGGGGCGGTCAATGCGCTGAACGGACCAGCGGGACCTCGGGGGCGATCGGGACTATTCCCCGCAAGTAGCCCCGTAGCAGGGAAAACGCCGGTTTGGGACGGGCCGGACGACTTTCGTAGGTAGTTCCTGACAACCGGCCGTTGGTAGGAGGACCGGAACCCGCTGGTGGTCCGCTTTCCCGCGTTCAGCCGCGGGCAACCGAGCCGTCACGCTCCGGTGCCGCCTCGGGCGCCCGCCGCGGCCGATCGGCCCGTAGGCTTGGCTGGTGAGCGAACAGTCTGAATTTCCCGACGGCCAGTACCCCGAACGTCCGGTGGAGCGGCACAAGGGCCCGGTGGTGCTCCGGCGCGATCGGCGCGACCAGGGCAGCACCACCGATCAGCGGCTGCTCGACTCGCGGGGGCCGAGCGACTGGGTGCACACCGACCCGTGGCGCGTGCTGCGGATCCAGGCCGAGTTCGTCGAGGGATTCGGCGCGCTGGCCGAGGTTCCGCGCGCGGTGACCGTGTTCGGTTCGGCGCGCACCAAACGCGACCACCCGGAGTACGAACTGGGCCGCAAGATCGGGGCCGCGCTCGCCGACGCCGGGTTCGCGGTGATGACCGGCGGGGGCCCCGGCGCGATGGAGGCGGTGAACCGCGGCGCGAACGAGGCGGGCGGGTTCTCCGTCGGGCTCGGCATCGAGCTGCCGTTCGAGCAGGGCCTCAACCCGTGGGTCGACCTCGGCGTGAACTTCCGCTACTTCTTCGCGCGCAAGACCATGTTCGTCAAGTACTCGCAGGCGTTCATCTGCCTTCCCGGCGGATTCGGGACGCTCGACGAACTGTTCGAGGCGCTCACGCTGGTCCAGACCAAGAAGGTCACGAAGTTCCCGGTGGTGCTGTTCGGCACCGACTACTGGGGCGGGCTGTACGACTGGATCGCGAAATCCGTGCTCGACGGCGGGAAAATCGGCGAGAAGGACCTCGACCTGCTGCACTTGACCGACGACATCGACGACGCGGTGCGCGTCGTGCAGGAGTCTTATCAGGCTTGGGAGGACACGCACTGATGCGGATCTGTGTGTTCTGCGGTTCGGCGCAGGGCTTCTCGCCGGAGTACGCCGAAGCGGCGGCCGGTGTCGGGAAACTGTTGGCGCAGCGGGGAATCGGCCTCGTCTACGGCGGCGCGAGCGTCGGCACCATGGGCGTGGTGGCGAACGCCGCGCTCGCCGCGGGCGGCGAAGTGATCGGCGTGATCCCGGAAGTGCTGTCGAACGTGGAAATCGCGCATGGCGGTCTCACCGAATTGCACGTGGTCGCCGACATGCACCAGCGCAAGGCGAAAATGGCCGCGCTGTCGGACGCGTTCGTCGCGTTGCCCGGCGGGGTCGGCACCCTCGAGGAATTGTTCGAGGTGTGGACGTGGGCGCAGCTCGGTATTCACCGCAAGCCGATCGGGCTGCTCGACGTGGCCGGGTATTACTCGCCGCTGGTGGCGTTCGCCGATCAGATGCTGGAGAAGGGATTCCTGCGGCCGGAAACGCGGGAGCTGATCAGCGTCGCGTCCGACGCGGACAAGCTGGTCGACATCATGAGCCGCTCGGTCGGATAAGGCGCCTACGACGCTTTTTCGTCCGGTCGCTTGTGATAGGTGTCGACGTATTCCTGCCCGGACAGTTCGAGGATCGCGTACATGATCTCGTCGGTGACCGAGCGGCGGATCGCCGAGGACGAGTCCTGGCCCTCGTAGCGCGCGAAGTCCAGCGGTTCGCCGAAGCGGACCTTGATCTTGGCGAGCCGCGGGATTTTCGCGCCGTTCGGCTGGATGCCCTCGGTGCCGAACAACGCGACCGGGACCACCTTCGCCCCGGTGGACAGCGCGAGCGCGGCGACGCCGGTGTGCCCGCGGTGCAGCCGTCCGTCGAGCGAGCGGGTGCCCTCGGGGTAGATCGCGAAGACGCCGCCGTCGGTGAGCACCTTCCGGCCCGCTTCGAGCGCGGCGAGCCCGGCCTGTGCGTTGCCGCGTTCGACCGGGACGTACCCGAGCGCGTCGAGCGATTTCGCGATGAACCGGCCCTTGACGCCCTTGCCCGTGAAGTACTCGGCCTTGCCGAGGAACCGGACCTGCCGCGGGGTGGTGAACGTGATCACACCCGTGTCCAGCGCCGCCCGGTGGTTGGAGGCGAGCAGCACCGGACCGTCCTCGGGGATGTTCTCGACCCCCTCGACCTGGGGCCGGTAAAGCGCGCGGACCAGCGGTCCGAGCACGAAACGGACGAGCAGCGACAGCAAGGGTTCTCCCTCCGGAGGATCGGGCACCGGCTCCAGCATGGCACGATCGCCTCCATGAGCTGGTTTCACCGTCGCACCTGGCAGGAGCCCGGGTGGAGCGCCGCGGACATCCTCGCCGCCAAACGCGGCCGGACCGTGTCGGTCGTGCTGCCGGCGCTGAACGAGGAGGAAACGGTCGCCGCGGTGGTCGCCTCGGTGCGCCCGCTGCTCGGCGGAGTGGTCGACGAGCTGGTGGTCGTCGACTCCGGCTCCACCGACGCGACCGTCGAGGTCGCCGCGGCCGCCGGGGCTCGCGTGGTGCGCCGCGAGGACGTCGTGCCGGAGCTGCCGCCGCGTCCGGGCAAGGGCGAGGTGCTGTGGCGCTCGCTCGCCGCGACGACCGGCGACGTCGTGGTCTTCCTCGACTCCGACCTGGTCGACCCGGACCCGGCGTTCGTGCCGTCGCTGCTCGGCCCGCTGCTCACCGAGGACGGCCTGCACCTGGTCAAGGGCTTCTACCGCCGCCCGCTGCGGCTGGAGAGCACCGGCGGCGGCCGGGTCACCGAACTGCTGGCGCGCCCGGTGCTGTCCGCGCTGCGCCCGGCCCTCGGCGAGCTGGTGCAGCCGCTGGGCGGCGAGTACGCGGGCACGCGCGAGTTCCTGGAGTCGGTGCCGTTCGCCGGGGGATACGGCGTCGAGATCGGCCTGCTGCTCGACGCCGAGGAGCGCTACGGCCTCGACGGGTTGGCGCAGGTCAACCTCGGCGTGCGCAAACACCGCAACCGGTCGCTGCTGCAACTCGGCGTGATGGCGCGGCAGATCCTCGGCACCGCGCTGGCCCGCTGCGGGATGCCGAGCGCGGAGGCGGCGCGGTTCACGCAGTTCGTGCAGGTGTCGGGGGAGTGGGTGCCCGACGTGACGGAGGTGCCGGTGGCGGATCGGCCGCCGATGCGCGAGGTGCTGGCCGCCCGGCGGGAGTGACCCTCTGTCTACAGTGGACAGAACGCGGCTTCATCGAGATGTCATCGTCGCGCGCTACGTTCCGGAGCCGATCCGATTCGAGCAGCGGGGGCGATGGACGTGGCCAAAGACCGACTGGATCCTTCGAGCGCGCGCCGGCTGGAGCTGCGCGATCTGGTTCTTCGGCAGCCGGACCGGAACACCGTGCGGGTATACGCGGACGACGGCAGCAGGGACGGGTTTCTGGTCGGCTGGGCCGAACTGGCTCCGCATCCTTTTCACCGGCGGCCCGCGTGGCAGACGGTTTACCGGAGCGTGCCCGGCGACGACTCCAGTTACTGGCGCGGCGGAATTGCCCGCCAGGCCGGGTACACGGCGTTGGATTACGGGGGAAGCGACGAGATCCGGCTGGCGATCGACGAGATCCTCTCGCTCGCCCGGTGGGGCGACGTCCTGGCCGCCCGCGCCGGCCGGGCCGGGACTTACACCGCCACGATGCACCCGGTGCAGGCCGACTGGCTGGCCGGTCTCGCCGAGCCGAAGGGGATCACTCATCTCGGCGGCGGACGAGTCCGGCTCACCGCTGTCGTCGTCGCGCTGTTCCGCGGATCGCCGGAATCGCAGCCGTACGTCGACGCCAACGACCTGTTCCACCTCGATCCGATGGACTCGCCGATCCAGCTCATCCGGGAACAGTGAGCGCTGGCCGACCGTCTTCGACCATGAGGATCTGGTCGAACCCGGCGACGTGCTCTGGCCGGTGCGTCACCAGCACGACGGTTCCCTTCGCCTGAGCGAGAATCCTCGCCAGGACCTCGTCGCCGTGTGCTGGGTCGAGGCCTTCCACCGGTTCGTCGAGGACCAGGACCGGCGGTGCGGCGAGTACCGCGCGGGCGAGGATCAGCCGTTGCCGTTGACCGC
Source organism: Amycolatopsis sp. A1MSW2902 (assembly GCF_017312175.1). Taxonomy (NCBI): domain Bacteria; kingdom Bacillati; phylum Actinomycetota; class Actinomycetes; order Pseudonocardiales; family Pseudonocardiaceae; genus Amycolatopsis; species Amycolatopsis sp. A1MSW2902. The sequence continues at coordinate 6,260,050 of NZ_QJPO01000001.1, read as the reverse complement.
CGGAGAGGGCGTCGCCGTCTTGGCCGGTGTCCCGGTCCAGCGGGAGGTCGAAGCCAGCGGTTTCGCAGGCGGCGCGCAGGTCGTCGTCGGTGGCTTCCGGGTTCGCGAGCAGCAGGTTCTCGCGGACGGTCGTGGCGAAGACGTGTGCGTCGGCGAGGGCTCCGGAGATCACCGCGGGGTGCGGTCCGGTCACGGGGCGGCCGTCGACGGTGATCGAACCGGACGTGGGGGAGACGAAGCCGAGCAGGACGTGCAGCAGAGTCGTTTTTCCGGCGCCCGAGGGGCCGAGGATGCCCAACCGGGTGCCGGGCGGCAGGTCGAGGTCGATGCCTTCCAGCGCGGCGCGGCGGCCGGGATACTGGACGCCGACGTTGGTCAGCCGGAAATGCCCTGGTCCGGGGATCGGTTCGGGGGTTCGGGCCGGCGCGGCGAGGACGGCGCGCACCCGGCTCAGCGAGGCGCGGATTTCGGGGATTCGCTCGGCGGCGGGAAGCAGCGGAAGGACCAGTTCGAACAGGGCCATCGTGGTCAGGGTGAGGGCGGCGGTGACCGGGATGCTCGCGGGGCTGAGCAGCGCGACCGCGACGGTGGTCGCGAATTGCACGGCCACTCCGGCGGCAGTGGTCAGGGCGAGACGGCGGCCGGTGCGGCGGGATTCTGCGGCCAGCTTGTCGATGACCGTGGTGGCGCGGGTTTTTTCTCGTTGTTCCCAGCCGTAGGCGATGAGTTCGTGGCGGCCGAGGACGAGTTCCACGGTGCGTTCGGCGAGTTCCTGCGGCGGCTCGGGGGCTTTGCTTCGGGGGATTAACAGAAGTCCTGTTGCGAGCAGTCCGATGAGGACAATTCCGGAAAGCGGAAGGCTTACCGGCCCGGCGAAAACCACGACCGCTAGACCGACAGTGCTCGCGACCACGGCCGGTAGCGCTAGTCGGAGGATGGCGTCTTGCACGGCGTCCACATCGGACACCAGGCGGGTGACCAAGTCCGCGCCGGAGTGTTCGGCGACGCGGCGGGGGAGTAGGGCCTGGTACACCCGGGTCCGGAGGGAGCCGAGGTAGCGGAGGACAACGTCGTGTCCGGCAAGGCGTTCGGCGTAACGGAGTCCGCCGCGCGCCAAGGCGAAGACGCGCACGGCGACGATCGCGAGGGTGAGCGCGGCGAGCGGAGGTTGCTCGGCGGCACGCATGAGCAGCCAGGCCGCAGTGCCAGTCAGGCCGAGTCCGGCGAGTTCGGCGCCGACGGCGAGGAGGGTCGCGCGGACGAGTTTCATACCGTCACCCCATGCTTGAGCTCGACCGTTCGCGACGCGAGTGCTGCCAGCGCGGGTCGGTGTGCGACCAGGACTGCGGTGCGGCCGGGCAGCAGTTCCTTGGCACCGGCCAGCACGGTCGCTTCCGTACCGGTGTCGAGGCGAGCGGTGGGTTCGTCCAGCAGGACGAGTCCGGCTTCGGTGCGGGACAGAGCTCGGGCCAGTCCGACGCGTTGGCGTTGCCCGGCGGACAGTCCCGCGCCCAGTTCGCCGATCTGCGTCGCGTAGCCGTCGGGGAGGTCGGTGACGATGTCGTCAACGCGGCGTCCGCCGGTGTTTTCCTTGAGGGTCCCGCGAAAGAGCGTCGGACGTTGCGGTAGCCACGCCGTGTCGCGCAGCCAGGACGAGTGGTCGAGGGTGCGCAGGTCGACGCCGTCCACGAGCACTCGCCCGGAGGTCGGCTCGACGAAACCCAGCAGAACGGCGAGCAGGGTGGATTTGCCGGAACCGCTCGGTCCGACCAAGGCGAGGTGTTCGCCGGGTTGAATCGTTAAGTCTACTTCGGACAGTGCGCAAGTTTCGCCGTAATGCACGGATACGTGGTCGAATACCACTTCCGGTGGACCGAGGCGGCGTGTCTGCGTACCGGACCGGCGGATTGTCGTTGGTGCGCTGAGAATTTCTTTCCATGCGGTGAGTCCTTCTGCAGCGGCGTGGAACTTGGCTCCGGCGGCGCGCAGCGGCAGGTACGCCTCCGGGGCGAGGGCCAGGACCAGCATTGCGGTGTGCGCGGTCATCGAGCCGGACAGCAGGCGGAACCCGATGGGTACCGCGACAAGCGCGATCGACAGGGTGGCGACGAGTTCCAGCACCAGCGCGGACAGGAAGGCGACTTTCAACGTCCGGATGGTGGCGTCGGCGTGCGCGTCGGCCATTTCGCGCACGATCCGGGTCTGGGCTTGCGCGCGGCCGAACAGTTTGAGCGTCGGCAAACCTCGGACGACGTCGAGGAAGTGTCCGCCCAGTCGCGTTAGGAGTGTCCACTGTGTACGCGCTCTTGTGTGCGCGCCAATCAACGCGCCGAAGAGCGGAATCAACGGGACGGTGGCGGTGACGATCAAGGCGGAGGTCAGATCGGCAGTGAAAAGCCTTGCCAGTACTGCGATCGGGACCACGACCGACAGCACCATCGCTGGCAAGTAGCCCGTGAGGTAGGTGGCAGTGGCCTCGACGCCTTTGGTGATTCGGGTGGCGGTCACGCCGGGGTCGCCGGTCGCGTCTAGCAACCGACGACGCAGGCCAGCCTGGGCCGATGCCGCGAAGTGGCTGGCGAGCAGGCCCTGCGCGATAACGAGCAGAAGCCTCGCTCCGACGGCGACGCACAGGGCGACCGAAACGCCGCCGCCGGTGAGCAGGGTCGCGAGCCCGTCCGCCTGGACGAGCACGGTGACAGCGGTGCCGACGCCCAGCACGGCGAGCGCTGTCAGGTAGCCGCGTAGACCAGGCATGGTGAGTCTCCTTTAGAAGTGCAGCAACGACTTCTCGTCGACCGGACGTCGGTGCGCTCGCCAGGTCAGCCACTGCACGACGACCAGCACAAGGAGCGTGGGCGCGGCGAACCAGCCGAGCACCGCGGCCATGTCCGGCGTGGTGGCGGCCTGGTCGACGGTCAACTGGTAGCCCGCGCCAGAGGACAGGACGACCGGGAACCGCAGCACGCCGACCAGCAGCGCGGGGCACGCGCTCAGCAGCATGACGGCGGGGAGCGCCAACCGTGGTCGCCGGAGTCCGAAAAGGACGGTCAGATAGGCAGCGAAGGCGACAGCTACCACCGTCAGCGCGGCCCAGGAGCCGCCGAAGAAAGCTCCCCAAACCGTCGCTGTCACCAGGAAAACGCCCACCGGAAGCAGGAACGACCGGGTCAGCCGACGAACCCGTCCGGGGCCACGCACTGCGAGGAAAACCAATCCTTGCAAGCAGAACAGGGCGACAAACCCAAGCCCCCACAACACTGCGTACGGATTGAACAACGCCAGAACGTCGTCGACCGGACGGCCCTGCGCGTCGAGCGGAAGCCCGCGCACGAGGTTGCCGAGGAACAATCCCCACGAGACCGCGGTGACCAGCGCACCCGCGGTAATGGCGAACGTCCACCCGCGCCGGTTGCCCTCCGGATGTCGACTCCGCAACTGCACCGCCGCGGTGAACGTGACCAAGCCCAGCAGCAACAGCACAATCAGCACGTAAGCCCCGGCGAACACCCGCCCTTCCAGATGCGGGAACGCGCCGAACAGCACGCCGACCGCCGCGACCAGCCACACCTCGTTCGCCAGGAAAAACGGGCCGACCGCGCCGAGCACGCGCCGCTGTCCAGCCTCGTCGCGGGAGAGCGCGGGCAGCAGCATCCCGACGCCGTAGTCGTAGCCTGCCAGCGCGAAGTAGCCGCCCAGCAGCAAACCGAGCACACCCCACCAGATCGTCACCACGGGTCACACTCCACTCAGGACAGGAAGTTCGGTTTCCGCCGCGGCGACGGCCGGACCGCGTTTGGCGATCCGGGCGAGAAGCACCCAGTCGGCGATGGCCAGCACGGCGAACAACAGCGTGAAAGCGATGAAGGAGAACAGGATCTGCCCGCCGCTGACGCCGGCGACGGCGTCCGCGGTGCGCAGCTTGCCCCACACCAGCCACGGCTGACGGCCGATCTCGCGGACCAGCCAGCCCAGGATCGCCGCGATGAACGGCACGGCGATCCCCGGCACCATCAGGATGAGCACCGGCCGTGCCCGGAGCAGCCGGTCGCGGAACAACAGCAGCGTGCCGACCAACGCCGCGAAGAACGCGAAGAAGCCGATATTGATCATCATCCCGAGCGGCAGCCCGACGGCGACCGAACCCTTGAACTTGTCCGGCTGATACCCGGCGACCTCGGCGAACTGCGCGAACCCGGCCTGGACCACCAGCACGCTGCCGATCAGCGACGCCGCCACCCCGATCCGCAGCGACCGGCGGAAGAAGTCGATCTCGCTGGTGCGCTTGAGGAAGTGGTACGCACTGACGCCGGTCACGAAGAAGCCGCCGGTCAGCAACGCGGCCCCGATAACGTGCGGCAGCGACGCGACCAGTGCCGGGTTGGCGAACAACGCGCCGAAGTCGTCCAGCCGCAGCACGCCGTTCTCCATCCGCGAGCCGACCGGGTTCTGCAGGAACGAGTTGGCGACCATGATGAAGAGCGCGGAGGCGTACGCGGTGAGCGTGACCAGCCATAACACCGCCAGGTGCAGCCACTTGTTCATCCGGCCGCGGCCGAAGATCCACACGCCGAGGAACGTCGATTCCAGGAAGAACGCCACCAGCGTCTCGATCGCGAGCGGCGCGCCGAAAACGTCCCCGGCGAACGCGGACAGCCCGGTCCAGGTCATCCCAAACTGGAATTCCATCACGATTCCGGTGACGATTCCGAGTGCGTAGTTGACCACGTACAGGCGGCCCCAGAACGCGGTCATCCGGTGCAGCTGCTCCCCGCCGCGGAGCGTCGCGCGGGTCTGCATGATCGCCACCATGGTCACCAAACCCAGAGTGAGCAGCACAAACAGGAAGTGGAACGAGGTCGTGGTCGCGAACTGGAGTCGCGCTATCGGCAGTGGGTCCATGCCGATGGAGCCTATACGTAGCGCGGCTACATGTAGCGGCAAAACCCATGAGATCGGGGTGATCTCAGGGTTTTTCCCGGACGGTTCGGGAAGGCGCGGAGATTAGCCTGCCAGGGTCAAGATGAGTAGACTGCCGACCTATGAAAGCGGACACGTTGCGCGGACACCTCGACGCGTTGCTGCTCGCCGTCCTCGACGGCCGCAAGCTGCACGGATACGCGATCATCGAGGCTTTGGCGCTGCGCAGCGACGGAGCGCTCGACCTGCCCACCGGCACGGTGTACCCGGCGTTGCGCCGGCTCGAGCGCGCCGGCTGGCTTGCCAGCGAGTGGGACGTGGTGTCCGGCCGCAAGCGGCGCACCTACCGGCTCACTCGCGCCGGGCAGCAGGCGCTGGCCGCGGAACGGGTGCAGTGGCGGGAGTTCACCACGGTGATCGGTGGAGTGCTGGAACCATGACCACGACAAGCCAGACCGCGGCAAGCCCCATCGAGGCCTACCTGGCCGAACTGGACCGCGCGCTGATCGGCCGCCGCGGCACGAAAGCGGACCTGCTCGCCGAAGCCCGCGACGGTCTGCGTGACGCGGCCGAGGCGTACCGCGAGGGCGGCTGGAGCGAGGTCGAAGCGCAACGCCGCGCGGTAGCGGATTTCGGTCAGGTCCGCGAGATCGCCGGTGACTACCAAGCGGAACTGAGCATGCACAACGGCGTACGGACGCTGTGGCTGCTCGTGCTCGGCGTGCCCGCGATGCAGACGTCGTGGGAGGTGGCGCGCATCTTCACCTACGGCTCCTGGTCGCGGCTGACCACGCCGAACCCCGGCTGGTATCCGTACGTCACGCAGTTCACCCACGCCGCGATCTACGCCGTGCCGGTGCTGGGCCTGCTCGCGCTGCTGGGCACCCGGTTCCTCAGCCGCCGGTTCGACAGCGTCCGCACGGCCCGGGTCAGCCGGACGCTCGGCGCGATCGCGGTGGGCCTCAACCTGTTCTCCGTGCTGCTGCTGATCGGAGCGACCGGGGTAGTCGACGCGGCGCGGCTGTTCCTGAGCGGTCCGTGCGGCGTGCTGATGGTCGCCTGGGTGGTCCTGTCGTTCCGACTTGTCGTGCTAGCGCGACGTTCCTGGCGGCGGTGTGCCACGATCGTCGCGTGACGACCGCGCTGATCTACCTCGTAGTCATGCTGCTGGTGGCCGCCGTGGTGTTCCTCCTGGCCGCCGTGGTGTTCGGCCGGGGCGAGGAACTGGCGCCGCTGCCGCCGGGCAGCTCGCCCACTCGTCTGCCCGCCGAGGACATCACCGGCGAGGACGTCCGCCAGGTACGCTTCCAGCTGGTGTTCCGCGGGTACAAGATGTCCGAAGTGGACTGGGTGCTGCGCAGGACCGGCGTGGAACTGGACGAACTGCGCGAACGGGTCGCCCGGCTCGAAGCCGCGCAACAGCCCCGCGAAGCAGCGCACCGGAGGCCGACGGGTGAGTGACCTGGTGCTGTCGGTAGACGTCGCGGCACCGGCTGGCACGACCTGGCTCGCACTCACCGACTGGGCCCGCCAAGGCGAGTGGATGCTCGGCACGCAGGTACGGGTCGTCGAGGGCAACGGCCGCAGCGTCGGCTCGAAACTCGCGGCCTTCACCGGCTTCGGAGGCATCGGCTTCACCGACACGATGGAGATCACGACCTGGGAACCGCCCCTGCGCTGCACGGTGCGCCACCTGGGCAGCCTGGTGCAGGGAACGGGCGTGTTCCAGGTGCTGTCGAAGGGCGCCGGCCACTGCACCTTCGTGTGGGCCGAACACCTCAAACTGCCCTTCGGCCTGCTAGGCCGCGCAGGCTGGCCCCTGGCGCGCCCCGCGTTCGCCCTCGGCGTACGCCATTCACTGCGGCAGTTCGCGAGGTTCGCGGAAAATTATTCAATGGGGGAACAATGACGGAACTACTGGGCGAAGACGGCATCGCCCGCTGCAGCTGGGGCAACTCAGCCCCCGATTACGCGACGTACCACGACGAGGAATGGGGCGTCCCGCTCCACGGCGAGGCCGAGCTGTACGAACGCCTGTGCCTGGAATCGTTTCAGTCCGGACTGTCCTGGATCACCATCCTGCGCAAACGCGAGAACTTCCGGAAGGCTTTCCGAGGCTTCGCACCGGAGAAGGTCGCCCGCTTCGGCGAGAAGGACGTCAACCGCCTGATGCAAGACGCGGGAATCGTCCGCAACCGCGCGAAAATCGAAGCAGCCGTGAAGAACGCCCGCGCCGTCGCAGACCTGGACATCCCACTGGACAAGCTGCTGTGGTCCTTCGCCCCCGCGAAACACCGCCGCCCCCGCACCATGGCCGACGTCCCGGCGATCACCGACGAGTCGAAGGCAATGGCGAAAGACCTGAAGAAACGCGGCTTCGCCTTCCTGGGCCCCACCACCTGCTACGCGCTGATGCAAGCCACCGGCATGGTCGACGACCACGTAAAAGGCTGCTTCCGCGCCGCGTGAAGTACGTGAGGGGAACCCTCACGTACACAGATTCCCCCAGGGTGGCCCTCACGACCGGCCGCTCGTTCGGTGAGGGGCCCCTTCACGGACGTGGATTCCCTCAAGGAGCCCTTCACGGACCACCCGGCAGCTGCCCGCCCCGCCCGCCACCCGGGATGCGCCCCCAATGCGGCATTGGGTGCGTCAGATGCACCCAATGTGGCGTTCGGTGCGTCCCACGCACCCAATGCCACATTGGGGCGCTAGCCCCACCACCAACCAAACCGCCGCCGGTGCACTCAACAATCAGTGCACCCAGCCCCCCGCAGCCGGTGCACCCAACGCATCGAGGCACCAAGCCCCATCCCGCAGCCGATGCACCCAACGAGCGAGGCACCCAGCCCTCCCCCGCACCCCGATACGAAGCTCTCCTGCGGTTCGGGGGTGCTTGTCAAGGCATCTTTCCCGCCTTGACAAGCACCCCCGAACCGTCAGCACAATCAAGCCTCGGGGTGCCCCACGCAACCCTCTTTTATGCGGCGCAGCCGCTCCTCTTTAACCCTTCACTTCCCCTGAAAATTAGGCCGCCGCTTCCCCACAAACGCCTCCACAGCCTCCGCATGATCCGCAGTACCCCCCAACTCCGTCTGCGCAGCGTCCTCAGCAGCCAACGCCTCCTCCAACGAAGACTCAGCCGCCACCCCCAACACGCCCTTGATCTTCGCGTAAGCCACAGTCGGCCCAGCCGCGAGCTTCGCCGCCACCTTCTGCGCCCGAGCGGCCAGCTCCTCGTCCGGCACAACCTCCCCGACGAGGCCGATCCGCAACGCCTCCGCCGAATCCACCGTCCGCGCCATCAGCATCAACTCGGCAGCCCGCCCATACCCGATCAACCGCTGCAACGTCCACGACGCGCCCGAGTCCGGCCCAAGCCCGACATTCGCGAACGCCATCAAGAACGACGACGACTCCGCCGCGATCCGCAGGTCGCTGGCATACGCGAAAGCCGCGCCAGCACCGGCCGCGGTGCCGTTCACCGCCGCGATGACCGGCTTCGGCATCCCGGTGATCGCCTTGACGATCGGGTTGTAGTGGTCGCTCACCGTGTGCAGCGGGGCCGGGTCGTTCGCCTGCAGCAGGCCGACGTGCTCCTTGAGGTCCTGTCCGGCGCAGAACGCCTTCCCGGTGCCGGTGAGCACCACCGCGCGGACGTCCGGGTCCTCGGCGGCCGCGCGCAGCTCGGCGATCAGGCGCTCCTTGAGCTCGACGGTCAGCGAGTTGTACGCCTCCGGCCGGTTCAGCCGCAGGGTGCGCACGCCGTCGGCGTCGGCGGTCAACAGGACGTCGGATGTGGTCACGAAATGCTCCTCTGAAGCGGCGGCTCGGGTTCTCGGGACTGAGTCTCGCACCCTCGGCGGGCGGCATACCAGCACCGATGCGGCGGCAAATGATCGGTCCGCGTTCGCGCCCGGGCGCTGATGAGGGACAATGGGGGACGAGACCCGGCTGGCATGGGAGTGCGCGACCCGGGCGCGCCGGTTGAGACGGAGGGAGCACGCTATGGCGGCCATGAAGCCCCGGACCGGAGATGGTCCCCTCGAAGTGACCAAGGAGGGGCGGGGCCTCGTCATGCGGGTGCCACTGGAGGGTGGCGGCCGGCTGGTCGTCGAGCTCTCCGCGGAGGAAGCGAAGGACCTCGGCGCCGCATTGCAGGAGGTCACTGGCTGACCTGCGCTCTCCCCGCTCTGTCCACTGTGCACCCCGGTCTCCTTCTGGAGGCCGGGGTCGGTTCGTCTGCGCCCTAAGGTTGCTCGCTGTGCGTAACTCGCTACCACCCGTCCCCACGAAGCTGCCCGAAATCGAGGTCGTCGCCGCGACGCGCCGCGGAGTTCCGCGAGCAGTGCTGATCGCGCCGGCCGAGGCGGAGGAAGGCACAGCGTACGGGTCGAGCGGACGCGCCGCCGAAGTACGCGAAGTGCCCGAAGACGGCGACGCTCCGCGCTGGGTCGCCGGTATCGGCGAAGGCGCGCCGAAGGACTTTCGACAGACCGGTGCCGCGTTGGCGCGCGCGTTCCGCGAAGCGGCCGGGGACCGTCCGATCCGGACAGTCCAGGTCGTACTGCCCGAAGACGCGACAGCCGAGCACGCTGCCGAGTTGGCGATCGGACTGTCTCTGGGCGGATACCGGTTCGTGGTCACCACGACAGAGCCGAAGCCGCCGGTGCCCGCCGTACGCCTCGTTGTCGCGCACGAGCGTGCCGTACCCGCGTACGCAGACGCCGTAGCGCGCGTACGCGTTCTCGCGGCGGCTGCTGCCTTTACCCGCGACCTGGCGAACGCGCCGTCGAACATCAAGAACCCGGCGTGGCTGGCGAACACCGCGGCGAAGGTGCTGGGCGGCACGGTCGACGTGACCGTGCGGGACGAGAAGTGGCTCGCCGACAAGGGGTTCGGCGGAGTCCTGGCGGTCGGCGGCGGTTCGGCTTCGCCGCCGCGGCTCATCGAGATGACGCACCGCCCGCGCGGCGCGACGAAGCACCTGCTGTTCGTGGGCAAGGGGATCACCTTCGACACCGGCGGCATTTCGCTGAAGCCCGCCGACGGCATGCACCTGATGCGCACCGACATGGCGGGCGGCGCGGCCGTGATCGCCGCGATGCGCGCGATCGGGGAGCTGAAGCTGCCGGTGCGCGTCACCGCGCTGGTGCCCGCGGCGGAAAACCACGTCTCCGGCGGCTCGTACCGGCCGGGCGACATCGTGCGGCACTACGGCGGCCGGACCACCGAGATCGGCAACACCGACGCCGAGGGCCGGATGGTGATGGCCGACGCGCTCGCCTACGGAATCTCCCAGTTCAAGCCGGACCTGATCGTCGACGCGGCCACGCTGACCGGCGCGATGAAGGTGTCGCTCGGCCTGCGCACCGGCGGCGTCTTCGCTACGGACGACGACCTCGCCGCCCGCGTGATCGAGGCGGGCGCCCGCGCCGGCGAGGCCTGGTGGCGGATGCCGCTGGTCGAGGACTACGCGACCGGCATCGAGGGCGAACTCGGCGACGTCCGGCAGGCCCCCGGCGGCCCGGGCGGGATCATGGCGGCGCTGTTCCTGCGCGAGTTCACCGCGGGGCTGCCGTGGGCGCACCTGGACATCGCGGGCCCGGCGCGCGCGGACAAGACGTACGACGACGTGGTGCCCGGCGCGTCCGGGTTCGCGGCGCGGACGTTGGTGGAGTTCGCGGCTTCCTACGAGGGCTAGCCGGTCGCTGCCGCGGCGGAAGTCGCCGCGGCAGTGCGGGCTAGTTCTTCCCCGCCAGCTCTTCCTCGCGGCGGGTCAGCACGATCGGGTCCCCGTCGGTGATCGCGACCGTGTGCTCGGAATGCGAGGTGCGCGAGCCGTCCGCGGAACGGATGGTCCAGCCGTCCGGGTCGTAGACGATCTTGTCCGTCGTGCGAGCCAGCCACGGTTCCAGCGCGAGCGTCAGGCCGGGCCGGAGTTTCATGCCGCGGCCTGCCCGGCCGCGGTTGGACACGTGCGGGTCGCCGTGCATGGTGCGGCCGATGCCGTGCCCGCCGAACTCGGTGTTGACCGGGTAGCCGTAGCCGGTCGCGACCGCCTCGATGGCGGCCGAGATGTCGCCGAGCCGGTTGCCCGGACGGGACGCCTCGATGGCGGCTTCCAGCGCTTCCTCGGTGGCCCGGATGATCCGCTGGTCCTCCTCGGCGGGCGTGCCGACGATGATCGTGCGCGCCGAGTCCGCCGCCCAGCCGTCGATGGTGACCGCGATGTCCGCGGTGAGCACGTCGCCGTCGCGAAGCGTGTAGTCGTGCGGAAGGCCGTGCAGGACGGCGTCGTTGACCGACAGGCAGATGACGTTGCGGAACGGGCCCTCTCCGAACGACGGCGCGTAATCCCAGTAGCACGAGACGGCCCCGCGCCGCTTGATCATGCCGCGCACGTGGTGCTCGATGTCCATCAGGTTGACGCCGACGTCGGCGAGCTTGCCGACCTCGGTCAGCACCTCGGCGATGAACCGCCCGGTCACGTGCATGCGGTCGATCTCCGCAGGCGTCTTCAGCTCGATCACGACTACCTCGCGTCCTCAAGTTCCGGTATTTCTATACCGGAACGCTAGCACGGTACCGGGATACAAATACCACCCCGGCGGCTAATCCGTCCTGCCGAGCACGTGGTCGCGGAACGCTTGGACGGCGGGCGAAAGCGGTTCCCCGGCGCGCCAGGCCAGCCCGATCGTCCGGTGGACCGGCGGGTGCAGCGGCACCTCCGCGACCCCGGCCGGGGAACCCGGCTCGAAGCGTGGCAGGAGCGCGACACCCAGCCCGGCCCCGACGAGGCCGCGGACAGTGTCGGATTCCTGGCCCTCGAAGGCGACCTTCGGCGTGAAACCGGCGGCAGCGCAGAGGTCGTCGGTGATCCGGCGCAAGCCGTAGCCGGGTTCCAGCAGCACGAACGGCTCGTCAGACAGTTCCGCGACGCGCACGTTGCGCCGTCCGGCCAACCGGTGCCCGGCCGGGACCGACAGATGGATCGGCTGCCGGTCGAGCACGACGGTCTCCAGTCGTTCGTCCTCGACGACCGGCGCGAGCAGAGCGAGATCGAGCTCGCCGGACACGAGCCGGTCGACCATGTCCTGCAACGAACCCTGCACGAGGGAGAACCGGGCGGTCGGGGCCTGTTCGCGATACCTGCGCAGCAATTCCGGCACCAACGACCGGCCGAGCAGGTGCAGAAACCCGAGCACGACGCGGCCGGTCGCCGGTTCGATCTCCTCGCGCGCGAGGCGGACCCCGGCGTCGACCACGGGCAGGGCGCGTTCCGCCGCGTCGGCCAGCAGTTCGGCGGCGCGGGTGAGCCGGACGCCGCGCCCGTCGGGCACGGTCAGCGGCGCGCCGAGAGCCTGTCCGAGCGCGGCTAGCCGCCTGCTGACTGTGGGTTGCGGCACTCCGAGGAGCTCGGCCGTGCGAGTGACGTTTCCGGTGCTTCGCAGCGTGGCCAGCAGACACAGGTGCGGGACGAGCTGCGCGGTGAGGCTCTCATTCGGCACGGTATGAATGATGGCAGATCTGCGTATTAGACGTATTGATTAGCGAAGCTTACTTTCGAGGTCATGCTGTCCTCCGCCCGCCGGGCCAAGGTCGCGGTCGCCGCCGCGGGCTTCACGTCGTTCGCCCTGCTCTACGCCCCGCAGGCGGTCCTGCCGCAGCTCGCCGGGCAGTACCACCTCGATCCCGGCGGCGCGGCGCTCGCGGTGAGCGTGGCGACCGGCGCACTGGCGATCTCCGTGCTGCCCATCGCCGCGCTGTCCGAGGCGATCGGGCGGCGGCCGGTGATCATCGCGTCCGTCGTGCTCTCCTCGGTGCTCGGGCTTCTGCTTCCGCTGATGCCGAACTACCCGCTGCTGCTGGTGCTGCGCGCGGTACAGGGCGTCGCGATCGCCGGATTCCCGGGCGTGGCCACAGCTTATCTCGTGGAACGGCTCGGGAAGACCGGCGTCGCGGCCGCGGTCGGCGCGATGATCGCGGGCAACACCATCGGCGGCATGACCGGACGGCTGGCCACCGGGTTCACCGCAGGTCCGTTCGGCTGGCGCGGCGCGCTGTACGTGGTGGCTGGGCTTTCGCTGGTCTGCGCGGTCGTGACTGTGGTGACGCTGCCGCCTTCTCCGGTCCGGACGGGGGAGCGGCAGGGCCTTCGCGACATCGGCGCGGGCCTGCTTTCCGCGGTGCGCCGGCCGGTGTTGCTCGCGCAGTACGCCGTCGCGCTGCTGGCCATGGGCGCGTTCGTCGCGCTGTACAACGCGGCCGGGTTCCGGCTGACCGGCGAGCCGCTGAACCTGTCGCCGGCGATCGCGTCGCTGGTGTTCGTGTCGTACGCGCTGGGCTCGGTTTCCTCAGCCACGGCCAACCGGTTGTCCGCGCGGGTCGGCCGTCGGCAGGCGCTGGTCGGAGCGCTGGTGCTGACCGCGGTCGGGGCGCTGCTGACGATTCCTGACTCGCTGCCGTTGATCGTCGTCGGCTTCCTCGTGTTGACGACGGCCTTCTTCGCCGCGCATTCGATCGCGAACAGCTGGGCCGCCGCCGAGGCCCCGGAGAACGCGCGCGGGCAGGTCGGCGGGCTGTACATGCTCATGTACTACCTGGGCAGCAGCGTCGGCGGCGGGGTCGGCAGCGTCGTCTACGGAGCGGACGGGTGGAGCTGGTTGATCGTGGCCGTCGTGGTGTGGCTGGGGCTGGCTGTCGCGGCGGTGCAGGTGGGCACGCGGGTGCGGAGCGAGAAGCGGGTGCTGGTGGGCAGCTGACCGCTCACGAGCACGCCGTGGCCACGAGCAGTCCGCCGCCGACCGGCAGCAGCGCCGGGATCAGCCGGTCGTCCTCGCGGACCGCTCGTGCGACCTCGCGCAACGCCATCGTCTCCGGATCGCGCCGCGCCGGGTCGGTGAGCCTGCCGCCCGCCAGGACCTGGTGGAACACGATCACCCCGCCGCGGCGCAGCAAGGCCACGCCCTGCTCGTAGTAGCCGGGGTACTCGATCCGCGCGGCGTCGACGAACACCAGGTCGTAGCCGCCCGGAGTGAGCCGTGGCAGCACGTCCAGCGCGCGGCCGACGATGAGCCGCATCCGGCCCGGCGGATAGCCCGCCTCGAGGAAGGTCTTGCGCGCCGCCCGCTGGTACTCCGGCTCGACGTCGATCGAGGTCAGCACGCCGTCGGGGGCCATCCCGCGCAGCAGGTACAGCCCGCTCACGCCGGAGCCGGTGCCGACCTCCACGACCGCCCGCGCGGCGACCGTCGCGGCGAGAAACCGCAGCGTCGTGCCTGCTCCGGGGGCCAGCGGGGCGCACCCGAGGTCGACCGCGCGCAGCCGTGCCGCGGCCAGCACGTCGTCGTCGGGCAGGTACCCGTCGACCTGCTCGGCGCCGACCGCCCCGGTCTCGGCCGCCGCCTCTGTCCCCGAACTCACGCGCGAAGGTTAGCGCTGGTTGTCGATAAATCAGCGAAGGCTCCCTGGTAAGCGCCTTCCGGCCCGGGGGAAAGCCCGCGATCGCCCTGGAAAGGACCTCGCCGGCCAACTTCTCAGGCTGCTCTCAGATCGGTCTCATGAGTTCCATAAGGAAGGCCGACAGACTGAGTCTCAACCACACGGGAACACCGTGTGCCCGGCCCGCGTTGGCAGAGGTGAAGAGGAGTTGACCCAGATGGAGGTGCCTGCTCCCCTGATGCAGAACGCCGAACTGCCGGAAGCCGCCCCGGTGACCGTGGACGCAGCCGAGACGGCTTGGACGCCGCCCTCGTGGGACGAGGTCGTGCGGGAACACGCCGACCGCGTGTACCGGCTCGCCTACCGCCTCACCGGCAACACGCACGACGCCGAGGACCTGACCCAGGAGACGTTCATCCGCGTCTTCCGGTCGCTCGCGTCGTACAAGCCCGGCACCTTCGAGGGCTGGCTGCACCGGATCACCACGAACCTGTTCCTCGACATGGCGCGCCGCCGCTCGCGCGTGCGCATGGAGGGACTGCCCGAGGACACCGACCGGATCGTCGGCGACGACCCGAGCCCCGAGCAGCACTACAGCGACACCCACCTCGACCCCGACCTGCAGGAGGCGCTCGACGAGCTGCCCCCGGAGTTCCGGGCCGCGGTCGTGCTGTGCGACGTGGAAGGACTGTCGTACGAGGAGATCGGTGCGACGCTGGGCGTCAAGCTCGGCACCGTGCGCAGCCGCATCCACCGCGGCCGCTCGGCGCTGCGCGCGTCGCTGGAGCGCCGTCGCGCGGCTCGGGAGGAATCTGCGAAGGTGCCCGTATGACCGGCTGGCGTTTCGCCGAATCCCACCTCATGCCCGACGCGGTAGTCGCACTGGTCGACGGCGAGCTGACGCCGGTCGCCCACGACCGCGCGCTCGCGCATCTCGCGCGCTGTCCGGACTGCGCGGCCGAGGTGACGTCGCAGCGGCAGGCCGTCGCGGCGGTGAAGGACGCGGGTGCGCCGTCGATGTCGGCGGGCTTCCTGGCCAGTCTCCGGTCCATTCCGGAGCACACTGACTTGCCGGGCACGCCGGACAACCTCGCGGTCACCTCGGACGGTCAGCTGGTGGCGATCCAGCGGCCGGACCGGGTGGCTGGACTGCGCGACGCTGGGGTGCTCGGGGGTGCTGCGCCGTTGGGAACAACCGCGCCGCTCGGGCAGTCGGCGAACGTGCTCGGCGGCGGTCGGTTCGCTTTCAGCCGGAAGCGGGCGGCGCAAGGAGCCGGAGTCGTGGTGTCCGGGCTCGTGCTGAGCGCGCTCGCGCTCGTCGGGACCGCGGCGGATAGCGGGGAAGGGTCCGGCGGGAGTGGGCCGGTTCGGGCGCCTAACGCTAATTTGCTGCCGGCGAATATGAATGTGCCTCGGGCTGGTGGGCCTTCTTCCTCTCCTGCGCCTTCTCCTTCGTCTTCGCCGGAGCCGGAAGAAGCTGGGGTGGTTCGGGCTGGGGCTGCTGTCGCGGCTCGGTAGATCGCGGGTGGCTCGTCGCCTGGCGGCGACATTGCGCCCCTTGGTTGCGTGGGGCACCCCGAAGCTTGATTGTGATGACGGACGGCGGGTGCTTGTCAAGGCGGGAAAGATGCCTTGACAAGCACCCGCCGTCCGCATTTTGGCTTCGTATCGGGGTGCGGGGGTGGTGTGGGTGCCTCGATGCGTTGGGTGCACTGGCTGCGGTTTTGGGCGCGCGGGGTGGGGGCGTGGTTGCGATGGATTCGGCGGGCGGCGGTTGGGGGCGGGGTTAGCGCCCCAATGTGGCATTGGGTGCGTGGGACGCACCCAATGTGGCGTTCGGTGCGTGGGACGCACCCAATGTGGCATTGGGGCGGCATCCCGGGTGGCGGGCCGGGCGGGGGTGGTCCGTGAAGGGCTCCTTGAGGGAATCCAGGTCCGTGAAGGGGCCCCTCACTGACGGGCGGCATCCGGGTGTCGGGCGGGGGGTGTGGGAGTGCAGGCAACAGGCATTTCACTGCGGCCTGGGCACACTCATCCCTAGGCTTGGGTATCGTCGACTCCCAGCCAGACTGAACCGCATCCCGGGGAATGATGACCGACCAGCCGAACGCTAATTCTGATCAGTCCGGTGCCGTCGGAACGGACCGGTTGGGGCCTCGGCCGCTTGAGCGGCCCGCGGTCGACCAGCAGCAGGCGGCTGTCTTCGGGCGGCCGCACGGGGTCGAGGGGGCGTTCGACAAGCTTTACACCCCTGCGCCCAACGGGAACGGGCAGAAGCTCAATCTCGCGCCGCCTACGCCGGAGTCGCTGGCGGAGGCGTTCAGCCGTCCCGCGGGGGCTGAGGGAGTGCGGCTGCAGCGGCCGCTCGAGGCTTCCGGGGAGAACGGCACTTCCGAAGATCCGTTGTGGACTGACGCCAGCGATCCGTGGCGGGATCCGGCGGCCGGGGCGGTGTTGGCTGGGCCTGCGGTCGCTCCGGAGGAGGACGAGGCCGAGAAGCCGAAACTGCCCAAGGGCGCGCAGTTGAGCTTGCCCGAGGTGTTGTTCGGGCGGCGGGTGCAGCCGAAGGCGTTGGCGCTGCTGGGGGTCGTCGCGTTGGTGATCGGCGCGGTGGGCGGGCTGGTCGGCTGGTGGGTCGCGGACACGGGGTCCGCGTTGACCGGCAGCGCCACGATTTCCGAGGCGGAGGCGGCCAAGGAGCGGCCGCCGGGGTCGCTCGCGGACATCGCGCGGCGAGTGTCGCCGGCGGTGGTTTCGCTGGAGGTCGTCAAGCCTGGCGCGGACAGCGGCGAGCAGGGCTCCGGCGTGGTGATCGATCCGCAGGGGTACGTGCTGACCAACGAGCACGTGGTCGCGACCGCGGTCGGCGACGCGGCTACGAAGATCACCGCGGTGTTCAACGACGGGACGCGCACCGAGGCCAAGATCGTGGGCGCGGATCAGAAGACCGACCTCGCCGTGGTGAAGGTCAACGTGACCAACCCGGTCGTGATGCAGGTCGGGAAGTCGTCGGATCTGCAGGTCGGGGACGCGGTGATCGCGGTCGGCTCGCCGCTCGCGCTGCAGAACTCGATCACCGCGGGCATCGTCAGCGCGCTCGACCGGCCGGTCACCGCGGGCGGCGACAACGGGGCGGCTCCGGTCACCTACTCGGCCATCCAGACCGACGCGGCGATCAACCACGGCAACTCCGGCGGTGCGCTCGTCGACTCGACCGGGGCGCTGGTCGGGATCAACTCCGCGATCCGTTCCTCCAGCTCCGACGGCGGCAGCATCGGCATCGGGTTCGCCATTCCCAGCGACTACGCGATCAAGATCGCCAAGGCGCTGATCAAGGACGGCAAGGTCAAGCACGCCGACATCGGGATCAACGCGGCCTCGACGGTCGCCGGCTCGACCACGATGGGCGCGCAGGTGCGCAACGTCGCCCCGGGCGGACCGGCGGCGTCGGCGGGGATCAAGGAAGGCGACGTGATCACCAAGGTCGGCGACCACGTCGTGCGCGACTCCGCCGAGCTGACCGTCGCGGTGCGCAGCCACGATCCGGGCCAGGTCGTCCCGGTGCAACTGGCCCGCGACGGTGCGCTGCTGGTGGTGGACGTCACGCTGGGGTCGGACTGACATCCGTTCTTAAGCTCCCGTGCGACGTTCGGGCCTGCCGGGACGAGAAACGGCCCGGGTAGTCTTGGGCGGGGCAGCACCGAGCGGAGGTTTCACGGGTGTTCGACAGTGTCGGCTGGGGCGAGATCCTCGTGATCATCATCGCGGGGCTTTTCATCCTCGGACCCGAACGGCTGCCCGAAGCGGCGGCCTGGATGGCGAGGAGCGTCCGCAAGGCCCGCGACTTCGCGACCGGCGCGCGCGAGCAGCTGCGCGAGGAAATGGGTCCCGAGTTCGACCAGCTGCGCAAGCCCCTGGAAGACCTGCGCGGCCTGCGCAACCTCGACCCGAAGCGGGTTGTCGCGCAGCATCTGTTCGACGGGGATTCGGATCCGCTGGGGTTGAACGGGTTCAAGAACGAGCTGAACGGGTCGAACGGGAACGGCTCCAACGGCACTCCGACGATCAAGCCGCAGACCGCGTTGCCGCAGCCGGAGCCGTTGAAGCCGGGCGAGCGTCCACCGGTGGATCCGGACGCCACCTGATTCCTCGCGAGGAGATGGGTCCCGGGTTCGTCCAGTTGCGCAAACCTTTGGAAGACCGGCGTGGCCTGCGCAACCTCGACCCGAAGCGGGTAGTCGCGCAGCATCTGTTCGACCGGGTTTCGGATCCGCTGCATCGAACGGGAACGGCTCCAACGGTGCTCCGACGATCAAGCTGCAGACCGCGTTGCCGCAGCCGGAGCCGTTGAAGCCGGGTGAGCGTCCGCCGGTGGATCCGGACGCGACCTGATTCCTCGTACGACCAGCCGGGCGACGCGCTGATCAGGCTGGGTAGCCTCAGGGCATCAGCTCAACCGACCCTGGAGGTTCCCGATATGTCACGCCGTGCGGCTGCGCTGGCCGGAACGATCGCTGCGGCCGCCTTCGCCGTCGCCGGGTGCAGTGCCGACGACGAGCCCAGCACCAAGGCGCCCGCCACCTACACTTCGGTGCCCGCCCCGGCGATGCCGTCCTCTTCGGCCCCGTCGAACGCTCCGTCGAGCGCTCCTGGGAACGGCAGTGCCACCGGTGAGCAGCCGAACGTCAAGCGCGGCGCGCAGACCGGCGAGGCGGGCGTCGACGTGCTGGTCACCGTCGCCTACCAGGGCGGGAAGGTCACGCCGCCGGCTGAGGTCGTCGACGTCAAGGTCGGCAACAAGGTGAAGATCCTCGTGTCGTCCGACCAGCCGCAGAACATCGACGTCCAGGACCTGCCGGACAAGTCGGGCGACGTGTCCGCGAAGAAGCCCGAGGACATCGACTGGACCGTGAGCAAGCCGGGCGACACCAAGGTGACGCTCCGCGAGTCCGGTGCCCTCCTGGTGACGATCCACGCGTCCTAAAGAGCACAGCGAAGAGGCGTGCACCTGATCCAGGTGCACGCCTCTTTGCTGAGCAGGATCAGCGTCCGGCGGGGCTGACGTTCAGCATCATCCCGGCCAGCCCGCGCGCCCGGACCGACAGCTGCTTCGCCGCGTCCTTCAGCACCAGCGCCGCCGGCGCCTCCGGATCGGACAGCACGATCGGCGTGCCCTCGTCGCCCTGTTCGCGCAGCCGCGGGTCCAGCGGGACCTGGCCCAGCAGCGGCACCGTGGAGCCCACCGACTTCGACAGCGAATCCGCCACCGTCTGGCCGCCGCCCGCGCCGAAGACCTCGATGCGTTCGCCGGTCGGGGTTTCCAGCCACGACATGTTCTCGATCACGCCCGCGACGCGCTGCCGCGTCTGCATCGCGATCGCGCCCGCGCGCTCGGCCACCTCGGCGGCGGCCTGCTGCGGCGTGGTCACCACGAGGATTTCCGCGTTCGGGATCAGCTGCGCCACCGAAATCGCGATGTCGCCGGTGCCCGGCGGCAGGTCCAGCAGCAGGATGTCCAGGTCGCCCCAGAACACGTCGGCCAGGAACTGCTGCAGCGCGCGGTGCAGCATCGGGCCGCGCCACACGACCGGGGTGTTGCCCGGGGTGAACATGCCGATCGAGATGACCTTCACGCCGTGCGCCTGCGGCGGCATGATCATCGTGTCGACCTTCGTCGGCTTCTCGCGCGCGCCCAGCATGCGCGGCACCGAGTGGCCGTAGATGTCCGCGTCCACCACGCCGACCGACAGGCCGCGCTCGGCCATCGCCACGGCGAGGTTCACCGTCACCGAGGATTTGCCCACGCCGCCCTTGCCGGACGCCACGCAGTACACCCGCGTCATCGAACCCGGCTGCGCGAACGGGATCACCGGCTCCGCCGCGTCGCCGCGCAGCGATTTGCGCAGCTCAGTGCGCTGCTCGTCGCTCATCACGTCCAGCTCGACCTTGACGTCGGCGACGCCGTCGAGCTTCGAGACGGCCTTCTTGGTGTCCTCGGTCAGCGTCGCCTTCAGCGGACAGCCCGCGACCGTGAGGTAAATCCCGACGGTGACCAGCCCGTCGTCACCGACCGCCACGTCCTTGACCATGCCGAGGTCGGTGATCGGTTTTTTGATTTCCGGGTCGTACACGTCCTTCAGCGCGGTGCGGACGTCGTCGACGCTGGGGAGCTGCTGTGTACCAGTCACGCTTCCATCGTACGTACTGCCCAGTTCAGCTTTGCTTGGCCTTGCGCGGCTTGGAGTCCACGTCGAGATCGTCGCGCAGCCGGTCGAGCTCGCTGCGCAGGTAGTCGCGGGTCGCGACCTCGCCGACCGCCAGCCGCAGCGCCGCCAGTTCGCGGGCGAGGTACTCGGTGTCCGCCTTGGTCTGCGCGGCACGCGTGCGGTCCTCTTCCAGCGACACCCGGTCCCGGTCGTCCTGGCGGTTCTGCGCGAGCAGGATCAGCGGCGCGGCGTACGCGGCCTGCGTCGAGAACGCCAGGTTGAGCAGGATGAACGGGTACGGGTCCCACCGCAGCGACACCGCGACCAGGTTCAGCACGATCCAGACGACCACGATCAGCGTCTGCCAGAACAGGTACTTCCCGGTGCCGAGGAACCGCGCGATCCGCTCGGTGAACCGGCCGAAGGTGTCCGGGTCGATGTTCAGCCGCAGGCGGGCCTGGCTGCGCGGCTGGTCGAGCCTGCGGCCGGTCCTGAGTTCAGGCACGTTCGGCCTCCTCCAGGTCGGTGCCGTCGGCGCCGTCGGTGGCGTCGTGCAGCCCGGTTTCGCGCCAGTCGTCGGGCAGCAGATGGTCGAGCACGTCGTCGACGGTGACGGCGCCGAGCAGGTGGTCCTCGGCGTCGACGACCGGGCCGCAGGCCAGGTTGTACGCCGCGAAATACCGGGTGACCTCGGACAGCGTCGCTTGCGGGCGCAACGCGGTGAGGTCGGTGTCCACCGCGCTGGCCACCAGTTCGGCGGGCGGTTCGCGCAGCAGCCGCTGGAAGTGCACGACGCCGACGAACCGGCCGGTCGGCGTCTCGGTCGGCGGACGGCACACGAACACCATGCTGGCGAGCGCGGCGGGGAGTTCGGCGTTGCGGATGTGCGCCAGCGCCTCGGCGATCGTCGCGTCCGGCGTCAGCACCACCGGTTCCGGCGTCATCAGACCGCCCGCGGTGTCCGAGGAATACGCCAGCAGCCGTTTGACCGGCGCGGATTCCTCCGGCTCCATCAGTTCCAGCAGCCTGCTCTGCTCGGCGGGCGCGAGTTCGGCGAGCAGGTCGGCGGCGTCGTCCGGGTTCATCGCCTCGAGGATGTCCGCGGCGCGTTCCTCGGCGAGGTAGGACAGCAGTTCCTTCTGGTCGTCCTCGGGAAGCTCCTCGATGACGTCCGCGAGCCGTTCGTCGTCCATCGCGTCAGCGACCTCGTGCCTGCGCTTCATCGGCAGGTCGCGCAGGGTCGCGGCGACGTCGACCGCGCGCATCGTGTCGAACAGCATCAGCAGCTGGCCCGCGCCTTGCGGCTGTCCGGCGAGGTCGGTGAGCCCGAGCCCGGCGACCTCGTTTCCACGGCAGCACCTGCATCGCGGTGCGCCGCCTGCTCAGGGACAGCCGGGTCGGCCGTTCGCGGACGGCGAGTTTCGCGAGCACCCAGTCCCGGGTGCGGGTCGGCTCCATCGCCGCGTCGACCACGGTCACCCGGGTGTCCGCGCCGGTGAGCGTCGCGTGCGCGTCGAGAAGCTGGCCGCACACCAGCACCTCGTTGGGCCGCTGGTGGAAATGCCGCATGTTGACCGAACCCGTGGCCAGCGTCACGGCGTTCGGTTCGATCGAGGTGACCCGCAGCATGGGCACGAACACCCGCCGCCGGGTCGCCAGCTCCACGACCATGCCGAGGATCCGCGGCGGCTGCTGGTCCAGCCGCAGCCCGGCGACCACGTCGCGGACCTTGCCGATCGACTCCCCGTCGGGCCCGAACACCGGCAGACCCGCGAGCTGTGCTGCGTAAACCCGGTTTGTGCCTGCCATGGCGCCGACACTATCGGCTGGCGCCCGAGCGCGCTCGTGCCGCGACTCGGCGAATTCTCAGCCTGCCATGGCCCACCGGGTGAGCGTGGGCAGCGCGTCGGCGGACGGGCCGTCGTCGTCCTCGGGCAATCCGCCGAAATCGACCAGATCCTGGGCGTGCCACAGCCGGTTCTGCACTGCCCGGACGAGCGTCCACGCCTTGGCGCGGTCGCGGTCCAGCCCGCTCGCGGCGAGCTTCGAGTCCAGTGTGGATTCACTGAACCGGTTCCACAGCAACGAAAGCACGCCGTACTCGAGGTCGCCGGCGAGCGGTTTCGGGTCGATCACCAGCCACGGCTCGCGAATGCCGGACAGCACGTTCTCGTAGTGCAGGTCCTCGTTCACCAGTGCGTTTCCGGCTTCCGGGCCGAGGTCGCGGCACACCTCGAGCGCCGCGTCCAGCTCTCGGCGGGGGAGCGGTTCGGCCAGCTCCCGCCACGATTTGGGCAGTTCTTCGAGCAGTTCCTCCGCGACCGCGGACAGCGTGCGGGTGAGCTCGGCGGGCGCGGGCACGGCGAGCCGCCGGGCGAGTTCGCTCATGATCTCGACGGCGGGCAGCAGCGGTTCGCCCTCCAGCGTCCGGCTGTCGTCGAGGCGTTCCAGCAGCATCGCCCCGTCCTCGGGCGCGGATTCGAGCAGCAGCACCGATCCCCGACCGGCCCATGTGGACAGTGCGAGCGGCTCGTCGCGCGATTCTTCCTCCACCCAGCCGAGTTTCAGCACGACGCGGGAACCGTCCGCGCGCCGGGCGGGCTGGACGACGCCGACGTAGCCGTGCCGGGCGGTGTCCTCGAACTCCAGCCCCCACAGCCGGGCGTACCGCCGCGCGAGCGCGGGCAGCGAGGCGAGCCACGGGACGGCTTCCGGACCGAGCACCTTGGGGGCGCGTTCAGCGAAGACGGGCGGGATCTCCAAAACGGTCACAACGCCCATCCTGGTCGGCCGCGCAAACCGTTTCCGGGGCTGTTTCGCGCGCGTACAGTGAACGGATAGGGGTTTGGCGAACCCGGGAGCTGCCATGATCGTCGAGATTGTCAGCGCGGTGGTCGTCGCGGGCGGGGTGTGGCTCGCCTCCGCGGTGCGCGTGGTCAAACAGTACGAACGCGGGCTGGTGTTCCGGTTCGGCCGGGTGCGGCCGGAGGTCCGGGATCCCGGGCTGGCGCTGCTGCTGCCGATAGCCGACCGCATGCAGAAGGTGAACATGCAGGTCGTGACGCTGCCGGTGCCCGCGCAGGACGGGATCACCCGCGACAACGTCACCGTCCGGGTGGACGCGGTCGTGTACTTCAAGGTGATCGACCCGGTGCTGGCCGCGGTCCACGTGCAGGACTACCGGTCGGCGATCGGCCAGGTCGCGCAGACGTCGCTGCGGTCCATCATCGGCAAGAGCGACCTGGACGACCTGCTGTCGAACCGCGAACGGCTCAACGAGGGCCTCGAGCTGATGATCGACAGCCCGGCGCTCGACTGGGGCATCCACATCGACCGGGTCGAGATCAAGGACGTCGCGCTGCCGGAGTCGATGAAACGCTCGATGTCGCGTCAGGCGGAGGCCGAACGCGAACGCCGTGCCCGGGTCATCTCCGCGGACGGCGAGTTGCAGGCGTCGCACAAGCTCGCCCAGGCCGCCGCGACGATGGCGGACACCCCGGCGGCGCTGCAGTTGCGGCTGCTGGAGACCGTGGTGCAGGTGTCGGCGGAGAAGAACTCGACGCTGGTGCTGCCGTTCCCGGTGGAGTTGCTGCGGTTCCTGGACGCGCGGACCGACCCCGCGGCGCCGGCCGCGAAACCGCCGGAGCCGCGAGCACCGTCGGCGTCGGAAGCGGCCAGCAACGGACAGGTCGCGCCGCCCGCGAGCGAGGCGAGCGACGTGCCGGATCAGCGGTCGAGGTAGCCGTTCATGCCGAGGACCAGCAGCGTCACGAAGAAACTGCCCCACAGCGCGGCCATGACGTAGCCGACCACGACGGCCGACAGTGCCATCGTGCGGCCGCCTGCCTCGTTGCGGTTGGCCTTGGCCAGCGCGACGTGCCCCATCACGATGCCGGGGATCGCGAGAACGCAGGTCACCAGGCCGAGCACGGAACACACCAGCGCGCCGGTCGCGAGCCCGCTGTCGCTGGTGTTCGGGTACGGCCGGTAGGCGCCGCCGTACGGCGGCGGAGCCGGGAAACCCTGGTACGCGGGCGGCGGCGCGAACGGATCCGGTTGCGCCGCAACGGGATACGGCGTCGCGGGCGGTTCCGCGGCGGCAGCCGGCTGCTCACCGGGCAGCACCGCGACCGGTCCGGGATCGGGTGCGGTCCAGCCCGGCGGCGGGACGGGCGAGTCGGTCTCCGCGGTGGACGACACGGCGTCCGCCGGAGCCTCGTACGGCGTGGGATCGGCGGTGGCCGGCGGCTCGTACGGAGCGGGGTCCGCGGTCGGCGGCGGCTCGTACGGCACCGGATCGCGGTCGGACGGGGTGGTCATCGGGGCTCCCTCACGGTGCCGGGTTCGGAGGACGACGCTACCGGGTTTCGCGGCGGCATCAGCCGAAAACGCCGGACTGGACCAGCGCGCGCACGACCAGCGGGACGGCGATGCCCCAGACGATCAGCGCCGCGTAGCCGATCACGAACCCGGCGACCGCCAGCGCGCCGCCGGTGCCGCGGCCGCGCCGGGCCCGGTAGAACGCGACGTGCCCCATCACGATCCCCGCGATGGCCATCGGCCCGCACACCACGAACCCGGCGATCGAGCAGATCAGGGACCCGATCGCGAGCCCAGCGCCGGGCGCCGGACCCCGCGGCGGATAGGGCTGGTGCTCGTACGACGGGTGCTCGTAGCTGCCGCGGCCAGCAGGCTCTTCGCTGCCCTCGCTCATCGGGATCCTTCGCGGTTTCGGGTGGATCAGCACCTTATCCGCACCTTAACGGGGGAAACCGGGGCCGGGCGTGAGCACCCTCATAGCCGCTCGGGCGCGAACCAGTCATACTCCCCGGTAACCCAGCGCCGGGAGCCGGCGTCGCCGCCGAAGGGAGCCCAGTGATGGCCCGTCTTGCCCGGACCGCCGGCCTGACCGATGTACAGCAGGAGATTCTGTCCACGGTGCGCTCGTTCGTGGACAAGGAGATCATCCCGCACGCGCAGGCGCTGGAGCACGCGGACGAGTACCCGGCGGAGATCGTCGAGGGCATGAAGGAGATGGGCCTGTTCGGGCTCACCATCCCGGAGGAGTACGGCGGCCTGGGCGAGTCGCTGCTCACCTACGCCTTGGTGGTCGAGGAGATCGCGCGGGGCTGGATGAGCGTGTCCGGCGTGATCAACACGCACTTCATCGTGGCGCACATGATCAAGCAGCACGGGACGCCGGAGCAGAAGCAGCATTTCCTGCCCCGGATGGCGACCGGCGAGGTCCGCGGCAGCTTCTCGATGTCGGAGCCGGATCTGGGGTCGGACGTGGCGGCGATCAAGACCCGCGCTAAGCGCGAGGGCGACGACTACGTGATCGACGGCGCGAAGATGTGGCTGACCAACGGCGGCTCGTCGAACCTGATCGCGCTGTTGGTGAAGACCGATGAGGGCGCGGAGAAGGCGCATCAGAACCT
Organism: Amycolatopsis sp. A1MSW2902; assembly: GCF_017312175.1. Lineage (NCBI taxonomy): Bacteria > Bacillati > Actinomycetota > Actinomycetes > Pseudonocardiales > Pseudonocardiaceae > Amycolatopsis > Amycolatopsis sp. A1MSW2902. Next base: position 6,234,042 of record NZ_QJPO01000001.1, on the reverse strand, counting down.
GACGACGTTCCTGGTGGAGAAGCCGTCGGGGTTCGGCGAGGTGCTTCCGGGGCTGACGATCCCGGGCAAGATCGACAAGATGGGCTACAAGGGCGTCGACACCACCGAAGCGGTGTTCGACGGCTTCAAGATCGGCGCGGACAAGGTGCTGGGGGAGGCGCCGGGCAAGGGCTTCTCGTACATGATGGACGGGGTCGAGGTCGGCCGGGTGAACGTGGCGGCGCGGGCGTGCGGGATCGCGATCCGGTCGTTCGAGCTGGCGATCGCGTATGCGCAGCAGCGGTCGACGTTCGGCAAGCCGATCGCGCAGCACCAGGCGATCGCGTTCAAGCTGGCGGAGATGGCGACGAAGGTCGAGGCCGCGCATTTGATGATGGTGAACGCGGCCCGGTTGAAGGATTCCGGCGCCCGCAACGACGTCGAGGCGGGGATGGCGAAGCTGATCGCCAGCGAGTACTGCGCCGAGGTGACCCAGGAAGCGTTCCGGATCCACGGCGGGTACGGCTACTCGAAGGAATACGAGATCGAGCGCCTGATGCGCGAGGCCCCGTTCCTGCTGATCGGCGAGGGCACCAGCGAAATCCAGAAAACCATCATCAGCCGCGGCCTCCTGCGGGATTACAAAGCCTGACCCGCGCTTCGCCGGAGTTCGCGCGCTCCGCCGGTTCTTGACAAGATGGAACCCTCGGACCGGACGAGCGCAGGTGATGATGGTGAGCAGTCCCTTTGGTGGCGGCCAGAGCCCGGCCGGGCTGCCGCGGCTCCCGACGCCGCCCACCGGCTGGCCGATCGGGTCGTACTCGACCTACGGCGAAGCGCAGCAGGCGGTCGATTTCCTGGCCGAAAGCGAGTTCGCGGTCACCGACGTGACGATCGTCGGCGTCGACCTGATGCTGGTAGAACGCGTCATCGGACGGCTGTCGTGGGGCCGCGTGCTCGCCGCGGGCGCGATGTCGGGCGCGTGGTTCGGCCTGTTCGCCGGGCTGCTGCTGGGGATGTTCGTCAACCAGGGCGGATTCACGCTGCAACTGCTGACTGGGCTGGTGCTGGGCGTGCTGTCCGGGCTGGCGTTCTCCGCGATCGGTTACCGCACGTCGCGGGGGCGTCGGGATTTCTCGTCGGCGAGTCAGCTTGTGGCTGGCCGGTATGACGTGCTGTGTCAGCCGCGCAGTGCGGAGCAGGGTCGGGAGTTGCTGGCGAAGCTGGCGTTGCGTCCGCCGCCTGCCACCGCATAACTACCCACGGGACTTTTTCACCCGTCCTTCCGATGGTTCGCGCGCACCTGGCTGAATCGTTACCGACCCTGCTTGCGGCCGGTGATCGCCGGGCATAGGTTGACCGACACCGGTTGGCCGGTCGTGTCCTCCAGCGCGGCCTGCCGGCAACTGGCACGTCGGGGTGCTGGCTCGGGTCCGCCTCGTCGCGGCGTGCTGTCTGGGGGCGGCGCCGGACGGTGCCGTGTGCACATGGCGAGGAGGCTTGAATGGGGAAGAAACGGCCCAGCGGAAAGAAACGAGGACCTGCCCGCGCGGCGGCGCTGCTCGCCGCGGGCTTGGCGGGCAGCGGCCTGATAGCGGGTTGCGGAACGGCTTCCGGGACGACGATCAACGTCTACTACTCCCCGGAGGACCACTTCCAGACGGTCGTCGACAACTGCAACAAGACCGCCGCCGGGCGGTACCGGATCGTCTACAACAAGCTGCAGCGCGGCTCGGACGACCAGCGGATCCAGATGGCGCGCCGGCTCGCCGCGGGCGACACGTCGATGGACGTGCTCGGCCTCGACGTCACCTGGGTTTCGGAGTTCGCCGAGGCGGGCTGGGTCGACGAGTGGACCGGGCAGAACAAGGCGGCCGCGTCCGAGGGCGTGCTGAAGGGCCCGCTGGAAACCGCGACGTATCAAGGAAAGCTCTACGCCGCGCCGAAGAACACCAACGTGCAGTTGCTCTGGTACGACGACCGCCTCACCCCGACCCCGCCGAAGACGTGGGACGAGATGATGCAGATGTCGCAGCGGCTCAAGAGCGAGCACAAACCGTATTCGGTCGTGTTCACCGGCGCCCAGTACGAGGGCCTGGTCGTCATCTACAACACGCTGGTCGAATCGCTCGGCGGGCACATCCTGTCCGACGACGGGAAATCCGTCGTGATGGACGAGGGCGCGGTGCAGGCGCTGGAGCTGCTGAAGAAGGTCACGTCGTCGGGCATCACCGATCCGTCGCTGACGAACCAGAAGGAGGACGACGTCCGGCGGACCTTCCAGGGCGGCGGTGCCGCGTTCGAGCTCAACTGGCCGTTCGTTTACGCCTCCTACGCCGAGGAAAAGCCGCAGGACCTGTCGCACTTCAAGTGGGCGGTGTATCCGCAGGCGAAGGCGGGCATTCCGTCGAAGAGCACGATCGGCGGGTTCGACCTGGCGGTGAGTGCCTTCTCGCAGCACAAGCCCGAGGCGTACGAAGCGGCGTTGTGCCTGCGCAGCAAGGAAAACCAGAAGGTGTCCGCGATCAACGACGGCGTGCCGCCGACGATCGAGTCGGTGTACCACGACGACACCCCGCTGGATCCTTCGAAGCCCGCGTCGGCGGACAACCCGAACATGGCCGAGAAGTACCCGATGCGCGACTCCATTCTGTCGGCGCTGAAAACCGCCGCGGTACGGCCGCTCACTCCGGTGTACCAGAACCTGTCCACGGTGATGTCGAAAATCCTTTCCCCGCCCTCGGCGATCGATCCGCAGACGACCGCGCAGAAACTGCGGGAACAGCTCGATGACGCGCTCCAGTCGAAGGGAGTGATCCCGTGACCGTCCAGGATCCCGCCGCCGCCACCAAGGAAGCGGCGCACCGCAAGGGAAAGCCCGAGCTCTCCGAGGGCAAGAAGGCGGAACGACGGCTCGGGCTGTGGTTGTGCGCGCCCGCGTTCCTCGTGATGATCGCGGTGACCGGATACCCGATCGTCTATTCGGTCTGGCTTTCGCTGCAGCGTTACGACCTGCGGTTCCCGGCGAAGCACGAGTTCATCGGCTTCGACAATTACGCCGCGGTGCTCACGAATTCCTACTGGTGGACCGCGTTCGGCACCACGATGTTCCTCACCGTCGTGTCGGTGGCGATCGAGTTCGTGCTCGGCATGGGCCTCGCGCTGATCATGCACCGCACGCTCGTCGGCCGCGGACTGGTGCGCACCGTCGCGCTCATCCCGTACGGCATCGTCACCGTGGTGGCCGCGTTCTCGTGGTATTTCGCGTGGACGCCCAAAACCGGCTACCTGGCGAACGCGCTGGGCGAGGGCGTCGCACCGCTCACCGACCAGTGGCCGTCGCTGTTCATCATCATTCTCGCCGAGGTGTGGAAGACGACGCCGTTCATGGCGCTGCTGCTGATGGCCGGGCTGGCGCTGGTGCCCGACGACCTGCTGAAGGCCGCGGCGATGGACGGCGCGACCGCGTGGCAGCGGTTCACCAAGGTGATGCTGCCGGTGATGAAACCGGCGATTCTCGTCGCGCTGCTGTTCCGCACACTCGACGCGTTCCGCATTTTCGACAACATTTACGTGCTCACCGGCGGCGCGCAGGACACCGGATCGGTGTCCATGCAGACCTACGACAACCTGGTCAAGGGGCTCAACCTCGGGATCGGCTCCACGATGGCGGTGCTGATCTTCATCACGGTGGCGATCATCGCGTTCCTCTTCATCAAGGTGTTCGGCACCGCCGCGCCCGGCACGGACGACGGGGGGAAGCGCTGATGGCTATCGGAGGTGCGGCCACCACCGGCCGCAAGGTCGGCTGGGGCCTGCTCGACATCCTGGTGCTGGTGTTCGCGATCGTCCCGGTGCTGTGGGTGCTTTCGCTGTCGTTCAAGACGAAGGCGACGCTCACCGACGGCAATTTCATCCCGGTGGAATGGACGCTCAAGAACTACGCGGACATCTTCCAGACCACGGAGTTCCTGCACGCGCTGGTGAACTCGATCGGCATCGCGGTGATCTCCACGGTCATCGCGGTGGTGCTGGGCACGATGGCCGCGTACGCGATCGCCCGGCTGGATTTCCCCGGGAAACAGGTGCTGGTGGGGCTTTCCCTGCTGATCGCGATGTTCCCGCAGGTATCGCTCGTCACCCCGCTGTTCAACATCGAGCGCGGGCTCGGCCTTTTCGACACCTGGCCGGGGCTGATCCTGCCCTACATCACGTTCGCGCTGCCGCTGTCGATCTACACGCTGTCCGCGTTCTTCCGGGAAATCCCGTGGGAACTGGAAAAGGCGGCGAAAATGGACGGCGCGACGCCGGCGCAGGCGTTCCGGAAGGTGATCGCGCCGCTGGCCGCGCCGGGCGTGTTCACCACGGCGATCCTGGTGTTCATCCTCTGCTGGAACGACTTCCTGTTCGCCATCTCGCTGACGTCCACCGAGTCGTCGCGCACGGTGCCGGCGGCGTTGTCGTTCTTCACCGGGTCCTCGCAGTTCGAGGACCCGACCGGCCAGGTGTGTGCGGCCGCGGTCGTCATCACGGTGCCGATCATCCTGTTCGTGTTGTTCTTCCAGCGTCGCATCGTGGCGGGGCTGACGTCCGGTGCGGTGAAGGGCTGACCCATGGCTGAAATCGTTCTCGACAAGGTTTCCAAGCGCTACCCCGACGGCGCGCTCGCGGTGTCCGAAGTGGACATCACGATCGCCGACGGCGAGTTCATCATCCTCGTCGGCCCGTCCGGCTGCGGGAAGTCGACCACGCTCAACATGGTCGCCGGACTGGAGGACATCTCCTCGGGCGAACTGCGCATCGACGGCAAGCGGGTCAACGAGAAGGCTCCGAAGGACCGGGACATCGCGATGGTGTTCCAGTCGTACGCGCTGTACCCGCACATGAGCGTGCGGGAGAACATGGCGTTCCCGCTGCGGCTGGCCAAAGTGGACGACAAGATCGTCCGGTCCAAAGTGGAGGAAGCGGCGCAGATCCTCGACTTGACCCAGCATCTCGACCGCAAACCGGCCAACCTGTCCGGCGGGCAGCGGCAGCGGGTGGCGATGGGCCGGGCGATCGTCCGCAACCCCCAAGGCGTTCCTGATGGACGAGCCGCTGTCCAACCTGGACGCCAAACTGCGCGGCCAGATGCGGACGTCGGTGTCGAAGATCCAGAAGCAGCTCGGCACGACCACGCTGTACGTCACGCACGACCAGACCGAGGCGATGACCCTCGGCGACCGCGTCGTGGTGCTGCGGGCCGGGTATGTGCAGCAGATCGGTTCGCCGCAGTTCCTTTACGACAACCCGGCGAACCTGTTCGTGGCCGGGTTCATCGGCTCCCCGTCGATGAACTTCGTTCCCGCGACGCTGGAAAACGGCGAGCTGCGCAGTTCGCTGGGCACCACCCCGCTGACCGACCGGATCCGCCGGATGGCCGAGGCGGCGAACGCCCCGCGCGAGGTGATCATGGGCATCCGCCCGGAGCACTTCGAGGACGCCGCCCTGGTCGAATCGGGCCGGGAGGGCGCGACGTTCACCGCGCACGTGGACGTCCTGGAGTCGATGGGTTCGGAGAAGTTCGCGCACTTCACCGTGGACGGCGAAGCCGCGACCTCGGCCGAACTGGCGGAACTGGCCGCGGACAGCGGTTCGGCCGACGTCCCCGGCGCGGAATCGCTGATCGTGGCCCGGCTGTCGGCCGAATCGGCGGCCGCGGAGAACCAGGACCTGCAGATGTGGTTCGACGCGGACAAGGTGAAGCTCTTCGACCCGTCCGACGGCCGGAACGTCACCTACTCCGACTGAGCCGCCGGTCCGTGAAGGGCTCCTTGAGGGAATCAGATTCCGTCAAGGAGCCCTTCACGGGATCCGCGAAAAGATCGTCGCAGCAGCGGTGCGGGCGGCGGGGCAAGCAGCTTCCCCGCCTGCGCCGCTGGTGTCGACCACGCTCACCGTCGCCTGCTCCGCGCGTCCCGGAGTGGCCGGGGAGGGCTGCACCGTCCGGACGCGGCAGAACGCTCCGTCGGCCGCCACCCGTGCGGTCCGGTTGCCGAGCGTTTCCGACGGCCCCGCCGGAGCCTGCCGCACCACCGCGAACTCCAGGCTCACCTTGTCGAGGATGCAGGAATGCCCGGCGAACCCGGCCGTCGCGTCGGCACCCTGCGCCCCGGACGCGCTGAGGATCGCGCAGGAATCCACCCGGCCCCACGACCGGTCCGGCAACTGCGGATGCCGCACCCGGTTGCCGGTCACCGCGTCCAGCACCCCGCCGACCACGTCGTCCGCCGCGGTACACCGATCCTCCGCACTGCCGCTGTCGTCCTTGTCCGTGATCGAGACGGCAAGCCGAACCCCGTCGGCGAATGTGACGGCCCGTCCGCACGTCCGCGGGGGCACGAACCCGGCCTGCTGCACCGAAACCCCGTCCGGCACCTGACCCGGGTACGCGTAAGCCTGCACATTAGGATCGCGATCGGCGGCAAGCGGCCCGATGGTGACCGTCCGGGGCCGCCCGGCCTGCACGAAGTCCGCTTGGCAAGCGGTGAACGAGGAATCTGGCGTGTCGGCAGTGCTGTTCTTGAGCCGTTTCGGGTCGAGCAGGCTGCAGTAGTCGAGCGTGGCGAAGTCCCCGAGCGCCGAGATCGCGGTCAAGGGCACCGGCGTGGACTGCGCCTGCGTCGTCGTCGGGGCAGACTCCGCGGCACATCCGGCCGTCGCGGCGAGAAGCACCGAACAGCCGACTGCGAGGACTCCGAGTGGGTTACGCACGGGGTGCAGTATCACCGTGAGTGGCGAAAAAGCCAGCCCTCGCCGGGAAATCCCACACTTCGCTGTGTCATCACCGCTGGTCGGGCGGTTTCGGACGGGTGGCAGGATACGGCGGTGCCTGAACAATCCGCCGACCTTGATCAGCCGGCCCACGTCAAGGTGGTGTTCGAACTCCCTTCCGAGGGCGACGACTGGCCGCCGGTGAGCCGGGAAGGGCTGTGGGCGGTCCCGCTCGGACTGGATCACGTCCGGCTGGCCACCATTCCGTGGTTCGCCCGGGGCGCCGCCGAAGGCGACGTCTTCCGCGTCGAGCGGGACGAGGCGGGGGTGCTCCGGCTGGTCGAACGGGTGGAATGGTCCGGGAACTGCACCATTCGGATGATCGTCTGGGCGGACGGCCCGTTCGGCGGCGACCTCGGCCGAGCGATCGACCATTTCGCCCCGTTCGGCTTCGAGGGCGAACAGCTCAGCCAATTCGGCATGGTCGGGTTCACGGTCCCGCCGGGAGCGAACCTCGCCGAGGCGAAGCGTGCGCTGCAGGAGGGCCGGGCGGACGGTTCGTGGGCCTACGAGGAGGGCTGCGTCAGCGACGAATGGCTCGCGGCCGGATCCTGACCTGCGAGTTCCCGCCCCGACCCCGACTTCTCCCCACCGCCGCGCCCCAACCCCTTAGGGGTCCAGATCGTCCCCCGGAGCGATGTGCCCGGACGCCGGACGTGGTGACATAGAGGTACGAACCCAAACGGGAGGGGAACACGATGACCGCACCTGTCACTCGCCGGTTGAGCCGGCCGCGGGAGGGGCGCATGATCGGCGGCGTCTGCGCCGGGCTCGCCCGCCGCTTCGGGACCACGCCGGGCAAGGTCCGGGTGCTCGCGCTGCTGTCGTGCCTGCTTCCGGGGCCGCAGTTCGTCGCGTACCTGATCCTCTGGGCCATCATCCCCAACGACTGAGCAGACCCTCGAGCTCGATCGGCCCCCTCCCGCCGCCAGACGGGAGGGGGCCCTTCTCATTTCCGCTCGGCGGAAAACCGCTCCCAGGCCGATTGCCGCGTCACCCCGAGCGCCTCGCCGATCCGCGCCCACGCCACGCCGCGCGTCCGCAGCAGGTCCACCTGTTCCTGGATCCGCGCGTCCGTCTGCGCGCTGACCTTCGCCATCCGCGGGATGCTCTCCAGGATCTCCTCGTCCGTCTTCCGCTCCCACAGCGTCACCTCGGGCGTTCCCGGCTCGTGTTTCCCGGCCAGGATCTGTTCGCACAATCCGACGCAGCCGTCGCAGATGTAGACGCCGGAGCCGGCGATCAGCTTGGCCACCTCGTCGGCCGGTTTGAGGCAGAACGAGCAGTACGAAGTCATCGGCAACCTCCTGACGTGTCAGGATTATCCTGACACGTCAGGAGTGGCCTGACAAGTCACTGCTGGGCGCGCAGCGTCTCGATGACCTCCTCGTCCCAGCGATGCGTCCGGATCAGCCGGTACCGCTCGCACGCGACCCACAGGTACGCCTCGGCCTCGGTGCGGTCGCCGATCAGATCCGCTTGCCGCAGCATCGCCACCACCGGCGTGAATTCCTCGTCGAACCAGCGTTGCGCGACGGTCGCGCGGTCGGTGAACCGGCCTTCGTCCTGCATGAGCCGGAAACCCCACGCTTCGACGTGCTCGCCGAGTTGCGCGTAGTTCCACGGATCCGTCATCAGCACCGACGCGCGAGCGTGTCCGGACAGCGGGACTCGTTCCAGGAACAGCCGCCGGTAGTCCTTCACGATCAGGTCGCCGCGATACCGGATGCCGCTCGGGTCCAGTTTGGTGCGCACGACCGTCACCGAAGCTTCTATTGTGGACAGTCCTTGCGCCAGCGCGACCGAAACCCGGTGGTGGCCGTCGATGATGAAGTGCAGCTCGCCGATCCGGTACACCTCGATCGGCGGGATCGCTTCGCCGCGCCGGGCGGCCAGGGCGAGCCGTTCCCAGCGTTGCCGGACGCGGGCGGACGTCGGACGGAAGCGGCGGTCGAAATCGCGGCTCCGGTCGACGGTGCCGACGATCGAGTCCAAAGTGATCACTCGCGTCCCGATCCGCGCCTCGCTGACGTAACCGAGCGCCTGCACCACTTCGTGGAAGGGCAGCATGATGTTGACGTCGTCGGGTTCGCGGCGCAGCCACGTGGAAAGCCGCGACAGCACCTGCCTGCGGCGGGCGCGCAGGAAGTCGTTTTCGGCGTCGGCACGCGGGAAACCGGTCGGTCGGGTCATCGCGGGAACTCCATCACCTGATAGCCCACCACATTGCGGATCCGGGTACGGCCTGCCACGCGATCGGGCACCGGTTCGCCGTGCGGGTGGATGTGTCCGTGCAGCAGCCACTGCGGCCGCAGGGTGTCGATCGTTCGGTGCAGACAGGTGAAACCTTGGTGCGGCGGGTCTTCGCGGTCGCCGAGATGCCGCGGCGGCGAATGCGTCAGCAGGATGTCGATTCCGTTGCCGTCGCGCCATTTCCGCCAGCGGAACCGGCGCTCCAGCCGCCGGGCCCGGCGCGCCTGCTGCCGCTGCGTCCACTGATTCGGGCCGTCGCGGTAGCGGATCGAACCGCCGAGCCCGGCGATGCGGAGACCGGCGACGTCGACGATCCGGCCGTCGGCGTTGATCCCGCCCGCCGGGCCGGGCCATTCGGTCGGGAAACCGTCCTTCATGGACAGTCCGCCGTAGCGGGTGAAGCCGCTCAGATCCGGGTCGTGATTGCCGGGGACGAACACGCACGGCACGTCGAGCATGCCGGCGAGGAACTCGAGATACGCGAACGGCAGATCGCCGGCGGCGACGACGAGGTCGACCCGCAGCGAGCGGACCGCGGAGGTCCACAGCCGCTCGTCGGCCTCGTCGGCCACCACCAGCGCTTTCGGCATGCGCCAAGGTTACGGCGCACGCGGCGTCACTTCATGCCGTGCGCGAACCCGGGGTTGAGCGCGATCATCGCGACGATGCCGACGATCCAGACGAGGCAGAGGGCGAGAGCCCAGAACTTGAGGTTGGACAGCAACCGGGACATGACGAGACAAACCTCCTGCGACCGGGGGAAGAAAAGGGGACCGCGAGGGCGGCTACAGCCAGCCGTTCTTCCGGAATATTCGGTACAGCAGCAGACAGATCGCGAGAATGATCGTGACCACGATCGGATAGCCGAACTGCCAGTGCAGTTCGGGCATGTAGTCGAAGTTCATGCCGTAGATGCCCGCGACCATCGTGGGCACCGTGATGATCGCCGCCCACGCGGTGATCTTGCGCATGTCGGTGTTCTGCTGCAGCGAGATCTTCGCGACCGTCGCGTCGACCAGGGTGCTGAGCAGTTCGTCGAACGCCGCCACGCGTTCGGACACGGTGGCGAGGTGGTCGGCGACGTCGCGGAAATACGAGCGGACCTCGTCGGGCACCAGCCGCGTGTAGCCCTCGGCGAGCCGCGACACCGGCGTGGCGAGCGGGACCACCGCGCGCCGCAGTTCGAGCACTTCCCGCTTCATCAGGTAGATCTGCTCGGCGCTCACCGACGAACGCGGCGCGAACACCTGCGCCTCGATCTCGTCGATGTCCGCCTCGATCCGGCTGGTGACCTCCAGGTAGTGGTCGACCACGTGGTCGGCGATCGCGTGCACGACCGCCGCCGCGCCGAGGGCGAGCCGCTCCGGGTCGTCGTCGAGGTCGCGGCGCAGCCGGGCGAGCCCGGAGTGGTTCCCGTGCCGGACGGTGATCACGAAATCGCGGCCGAGGAACACCATCAGCTCGCCGGTTTCCACGATCTCGTTCGCCGTGGTCGGCGACTGGTGCTCGACGTAACGGACTGTCTTCAGCACCAGGAACAGCGTGTCGTCGTAGCGCTCCAGCTTCGGCCGCTGATGCGCCTCCAGCGCGTCCTCGACGGCCAGTTCGTGCAGGCCGAAGGTGTCCGCGATGCCCTGGATCTGGTCGGAATCGGGCTCGTGCAAGCCGATCCAGACGAAACCCGCGTGGCGCTTGCGCACCTCGCGGATCGCCTCGGCGTGCGTCCAGCGCCCGGGCAGCCGCTTGCCGTCGACATACACCGCGCAATCGACGACATAGGCCGACAGCGGCACCGGGATCGGCCGGTCGAGATTGGCCTTGGCCCGGTTGTTGCCGCGGCCGCGAAGGCCGCCTAGCGAGGGAATGGCAGGCATGGGTTCTCCTGGGCAGGCGTCGTGAAGCACGAAGACGACGGCCAGGCGGACTGCGGGGGTCCGTCCGGCGGCACCGTGAGTTCCCGGACGCGGGCTACCAGGAAGGGGAAAGGCCGGCCGGCGAGGCGGGAACGCACGTACTACTAGGGAGCGGACTATCACCACTGCTCATGAGCGGTTCCTCACCTCCTTTCGGCCGGGACACGCCAGGGCGTGCGAAGTGGCAGGGGTCGCGTTGACGCGCGATCACCGATGGTCGAGGGTACTCCTCACCACGGATACGTGTCGCACCTGGTTCGGCAGGTGTTACCCGGACAGGAGGCGCAAGCGTGCAATTCGGCCGGTATTACGAGGAGTTCGAGGTCGGCGCGGTCTACAAGCACTGGCCCGGCAAGACCGTCACCGAATACGACGACCATCTGTTCTGCCTGATCACGATGAACCACCACCCGCTGCACCTGGACGCGCACTACGCGGGCGAGACGACCGATTTCGGCAAGAACGTCGTGGTCGGCAACTACATCTACTCGCTGCTGCTCGGCATGTCGGTGCCCGACGTGTCGGGGAAGGCCATCGCGAACCTCGAGGTCGAATCGCTCAAGCACGTCAAGCCGACGTTCCACGGCGACACGATCTACGGCGAGACCGAGGTGCTCGACAAGACCCCGTCGAAGTCCAAGGACGACCGGGGAGTGGTGTACGTCGAGACGCGAGGGTACAAACAGGACGGCACCATCGTGTGCATTTTCCGGCGCAAAGTGATGGTGCCGAAGCGGTCCTACGGCGACACCCGCGGCGGGGAGCAGCCCGGCCGTCCGACGCCGCACGAGTGATCGATCCGCCGAAGGGGAGCACGGGTGGCCATCGCCCTGGAGAAGATCAAGCAGACGCTGCGCAAGTTCGCCGAGGTGGAGGCGCGCGGGGTTTCGCCGCTGTATGACCACCTCGCCACGCACGCGGCCGAGGACGACGACGTCGCCGCGCTGCTGACCGACGCTCGCGGCGGCGAAGCGCGCGGGACGTTGCTGTTCGCCGCCGCGCACCGGCTGGTGCAGGCGGATCCGATCCATCCGCTGTCGCGGTACTACCCGTCGGTCGGCGGTTTCGACGGCGTCGACAGCGAGACGTGGCCGTTGTTCCGCTCGTTCCTGCTGGAACGCGCGGACCAGGCCCGCGAGATCATCTCGACCCGCTACACGCAGACGAACGAGGTGCGCCGCGCCGCGCTGCTGTACCCGGCGGTCACGGCGGCGGCGAAGGAAGCGGGCGGCAAGATCGCGCTGCTCGAGGTCGGCTGCAGCGCGGGGTTGCTGCTGGGGCTCGACCGGTTCGGCTACCGCTACCAGTGTGACGGCGGCGAACAGCTCGCGGCGGGTCCGGCGAAGGCCGCTGTCGGGCTGCACTGCGCGATCGACGTCGCGCCTGGTGCGAAGCTGCCCAAGCTGCCGAAGAAGGTCGCTGTGGCGGCCCGAGCGGGCCTGGACCGGGCACCGGTGGACCTCTCCGACGAGGACGAACTGGCGTGGCTGGAGGCGTGCGTCTGGGCCGACCAGGTCGACCGGATCCGGCTGCTGCGCACGGCTGCCGCGGAACAGCGGAAGCACGCGCCGGAGCTGATCGCCGGGGACGCGGTGGACGACCTGGCCTCGGCGGCCGCGCGACTGCCCGAGGAACTGCCGCTGGTGGTGCTGACGAGTCACGCGCTGGCGTATCTCGGGGACCGGCGGGCGGACTTCGTGGCCGAGCTGGCGCGGCTGTCCTCGTCCCGGCCGGTGTGGTGGGTGAGCCAGGAGTTCTACCGGGCCGGGCTGGAGACCGTCTTGCCCGGCCGGGACGACCTGTCCTCGGACGACGCGGCCGCCGGCGAGCCCGCGATGGCGGTGCTGGGGCTGACGAGCTGGGTCGGCGGGGAACCCGAGGCCCGCGCGCTGGCCAGGACGGCGCCGCACGGGCAGCGGATGACCTGGCTGCCGTGAGCTGATTCGTGCGCGGCGACCGCGGCTGGAACCGTGATCGCCGCGCACGACGTCGCTCGGTGCCACTCGGCATCGCTCGGGCGCCGTGAGTAACGTGTGTCACATTCACCCCATCAGTCACACTGTCCCGCACGCGCCCGCGCCGCCGGACGGATGCGCGTCCGGCGATATCGAATACGCGTTCCGCGCATTTTCCGTGCTCATCGCGGATGCTTGAACGATGGGGAAACTTTCCGACAACTCCGCAATGCGTTCGCAATCGCGGACGCCGCCGGAGGCAATACGGAAATAGCCGCTCCGGATTACGCGGCGGGCCACTCATTCCAGTCACGCAGCGTTATGAGCAACTGGTCCACCAGGTGGCCCGCTTCGTCCAGATTGACCAGTTCGGCCGAGTTGACCCACCGCGCGTCGGTGGCGTCGTCGCCCGCGGTGAGGATTCCGCCGGTCCACGTGCATTCGTAGTCGTGGATGTCGTAGTTGCCGCGGACGACCGAGCCGGCCAGTGTGTGCGGTCTCACGTCGAGCCCGGTCTCCTCGCGGAGCTCCCGGACCACTGCTTCGTGGTCCGTTTCGCCCGGTTCCACCCGGCCGCCGGGCAGCGACCACTGGCCTTTGCCCGGATCGTTCGCGCGCCGGATGAGCAGGAGTCTGCCCTGGTCGTCGAACACAATTCCGCCCACGCAGCGCTCGAGGCCGTCCATGCCACGAAGGTAGCCGAACCCGGCCGCGCCCCCTAGCGTTCGGGAACCTGTACACGGAGAGTAGCCGTACGGTACACTTCGAGCGCCTGGCTGACCCATGCGCGGGACTTTCCTCCCGCGTGAGTGGTCAGTGCGGTACAACGTAGAAAGTCAGTTTTCCGGGTGTCATGGAAGAGACGGGATTGATCGCTGTGAACGCGAAGAAGCTTGCGGGACTCGTGGGTATCGCGTTGGTGCTGTTCTTCGTGATCGCTCAGCCGGGCCATGCTGCTGGTCTTGTCAGCAACATTGTGGACTTCCTCCGCAGCTCGGCCGAATCGGTGATCACGTTCGTCAGCAACATCTTCCACTGACGACAGGGGATACCCTCGAACCATGTTCGCGCCACGCGACCCTGACGAGTACCTTCTCGACACCGAGCGGCGGGTCATCCGGATCCGCCGCCACTGGGCGGTGCTCCTCTGGGACACGTTCGAGGCAGCCGCGCTGCTGATCGTGTGCGTGCTGGTGTCGTATCTGCTGCCGCCCTCGCTGTGGGTGGTGCAGAACATCCTCTGGTACGTCGCGCTGGCGGTGGTGCTGCGGTTCGCCTACGTGATCATCGAGTGGTGGGTCGAACGGCTGGTCGTCACCGACAAACGGTTCGTGATGACCACCGGCGTCTTCACCACCAAGGTGCTGATGATGCCGATCAGCAAGGTCACCGACCTCACCTACCAGCGTTCGGCCTGGGGCCGGATGCTGGGCTACGGCACGATGGTCGTCGAATCGGCGGGCCAGATCCAGGCGCTGAACCGGATCGACTACCTGCCGCGGCCCGAGGAGTTCTACGACACGATCTCCGAGCTCGTGTTCGGCGACAAGCAGAAGCAGGCCGAACGGTTCTCGATGATCAAGGCGCAGCGCGCGGCGCGGGGCAAGAAGCCGGTCGGCTGACCTCGGGGCGCGTCGGCCCTGGTCCCGGTGCCGAGGTGACGCAGCGCATCGTCGAGAATGGGTCCGATGCGCATCGACCTGCACGCCCACTCCACGGCCTCCGACGGTACCGACAGCCCTGCCGAGCTCGTCGGCGCTGCCGCGCGTGCCGGTCTCGACGTCGTCGCGATCACCGACCACGACACCACCGCGGGCTGGGAACCGGCCGCCGAGGCCCTGCCCGCCGGCCTGACGCTGGTGCCGGGCGCGGAACTGTCGACGGTCTCGATCGACCCGGACACCGGTTACGAAATCAGCGTGCACCTGCTCGCGTACCTCTTCGACCCGGCCGCGCCCGCGATCGTCGCGGAACAGACGCGGCTGCGGATCGAACGGCGCACCCGGTTGCGGCGGATGGCCGAGCGGATGGCCGCCGACGGCCTCCCGGTCGACGCCGACGAGATCCTGGGCCTGCTGCCGGCGGACTCGCCCGCGGGGCGGCCGCACCTCGCGCAGGCGCTCGTCCGCGCCGGGCTGGTCAGCTCCGTCGACGAGGCGTTCAGCGACTATCTGCACAGCCGTCGCGGCTATTACGTCGCGCGCCGCGACACTCCGGTCGAGGACGCGATCGACATGGTGACCGCGGCAGGCGGGGTTACCGTGATCGCGCACCCCTTCGCCTTCAGCCGCGGCGCGACGATCAGCGAGGACACCCTGCGTGACCTGGCGGCGCGCGGGCTGACCGGCGTCGAGGTCAACCATCCCAACCACGATCCGGCCACCCGGGCGCGCACCCGGGAACTGGCCGACGAGCTGGGCCTGGTCCGCACCGGGTCCAGCGATTACCACGGCACGAACAAGACCATCGGGCTCGGCCAGGAGACGACCGAACCGGACCAGCTGGAGGAATTGGTGGGGCGGGCGACCGGCTTCCAAGTGGTGAAAGGCTGAGATGGCCGTCTCGGATTTCTTCGACGCGAAGCTCTTCATGAGCGCGACGATCACCCTCGTCGTGATCATGGACCCGCCGGGCACCGTGCCGGTGTTCCTGAGCCTGGTCGGCCGCAAGCCGATGGCGACGCGGGTGAAAGCGGCCCGGCAGGCGGTGCTGGTGTCGCTGCTGGTCATCTCGCTGTTCGCGGTGGCCGGGCAGGCGATCCTGGCGTATCTGGGCATCGGCATCCCGGCACTGCAGGGCGCGGGCGGCTTGCTGCTGTTGCTGATCGCGCTGCAATTGCTCACCAGCAACGCGGGCAGCAACGAGCCCGAGGCGGCCGAGGACGTCAACGTCGCCCTCGTCCCGCTCGGCACGCCCCTGCTGGCCGGTCCGGGCGCGATCGCGGCGACCATCGTGTTCGTCCGGCAGGCCGACGGGCACCTCGGCGCGTACATCGCGCTGGCGCTCGCGATCGTGACCGTGCATTTCGTGCTGTACACCTGCATGCGGTTCTCCGGCGTGGTCATCCGGCTGATCAAGGAAAGCGGCATCACGCTGCTGGCGAAGATCGCCGGCCTGCTGCTCGCCGCGATCGCCGTCGAGCTGGTCGCGAATTCGGTGCAGGGCTTCATCGCGGGCGGCTAGCCCACGCCGGAAAGTGTCGGTGGTGGTGCGTAGCGTGGGCGTCGATGGAAGGGGGCGGCGTGAAAGAACAGATGGGGTTCGACTTCGGCGTCGAGCAACCGCAGCGGCTCACCAAGGTCTCGCCCGCGCGGCTGAGCACCTTTGACGATTGCCCGCGCCGGTACCGGCTGGCTTATCTCGACCGGCCGACACCGCAGCGCACCGGGCCGTGGGCGCACAGCACGCTGGGCGCGGTGGTGCACAACGCGTTGCGGGCGCTTTTCGACCTGCCAGTGGCGAAACGGACGCCGCAGCGCGGGATCGCGCTGGTGGCCGAGCACTGGAAAGACGCGGGTTTCGCCGACGACGAGCAGGCCGCGCGCTACCGTGCGCGCGCGAAGGGCTGGGTCGCGGAGTACGTGGAGGACAACGACGTCAGCGACGACCCGGTCGGCCTGGAACGCTGGGTGTCCGCCCCGGTCAGCACCACCGGCGGCCGCCCGACGATGATCATCGAAGGCCGAGCCGACCGGATCGACCAGCGCGGCGGCGAACTGGTGATCGTGGACTACAAAACCGGCCGCCGAGCCCCGGACGAACACGAGGCCCGCGCGTCGCAAGCGCTGGCGATGTACGCCGTGGCGGCCACGCGCACGTTGCGCATGCCGTGCACGAAGGTCGAGCTGCACCATTTGCCGTCCGGCACGATCGCCGCGGCGGAACACACGCCGGAAACCTTGAAGCGCCACCTGGAACGCGCCGAGGAGACCGCGGGGGATTTGCGGTTGGCAGCAGATACCCTTGACGCAGGCGGCGACGGAGACACGTTGTTCCCCGCCCGCCCCGACCGCCGCTGCGCATGGTGCGACTTCCGCCCGAGCTGCGTGGCGGGACAGCAGACCGCCCCTGCCGCGCAACCGTGGGATTTGCTTGCGCCGTAGGGGGTTTCCCGAGACGTGGATTGGACCCGAGGATCGTGGCGTCACCGGACATCGAAAAACCGTCCCGCGGCGGGGCTGGTGCTGCGCATGGTTGCGACGCTGGCCGGGGCCGTGGAGTCGCGGGTGATGGGTCGGTTCACGGCGTAGCAAGGAAGGATTCTGCTGCTGTGTCGACGAATCTTGCCGCGGGATCTGGCGGGGTTCGTGACGGTCGTCGTGTCAAGGACGCCAGCTCGCATGCGGTCAGCACGGCGGGGAACGGCCGTGCGGACACGCGCGGTGCCGCGATGTCGCATGGTGGAAGCGATAGCGCGGCATGGGGCAGCGGTGTTGCGGCGGAGGATGCTGCTCTGACTGGTTCTGAGGCGAAGCGGACTGCGATGGCGTCGCGGAGTTCAGCGGCGGAGGGTGCTGCTCTGGCTGGTTCTGAGGTGAAGCGGGCTGCGATGGCGTCGCGGAGTTCGGCGGCGGAGGACAGCGCCGGGTTCGAGGTTATCCATGACTCGACCGCCGCCGATGGTCTTGTGCCTGGCGAGGATGCGGTTATCCATGAATCACCCGCGCGCGACGACGCGACCGGCGAAGACGAAGCGCCAGCCAAGGCGGCACCCGAGCGCCATGAGTCGTCACGCAAGCCGCGTGGGCGGTGGTGGCGTGGGTTCACCGGGTCGGTCGCCGCGGGCCTGGCGGTCCTGGCCCTCGGGGTGCTCGTGGTCGGCGTGTTGTGCCTCGTCAACGGAGCACCCGGGCCGGGCCCGCTCAAGCTGGTCGGGCATCCCGTCGCCGCGGTGATTGCGCTTGTGCTGCAACGGGTTGCCGACCGTCGCGTCGGGAAATTGGCGGTCGGGGCGGGGGCCGGGGTGCTGGTCGTCGCGGGAGTTGCGTTCAGTCTGTTGTGGTGGTTCTGAGGGAAGTCAGCGCAGGGCGGCGAGGGTCGGGCCGCGTTGTTCCAGCAGTACCGGGCCTAGTGCGGTGAGGCGGACTGGGCCCGTGTAGGCACCGCGGTCGATGCCGACTGTGCGCAGCGTTGCGCCGTTCATTTCGTTCAGCACGGCCAGGCCGCCGCGGATAGGCACTACCAACTGGGTCGCGAAGGTGATTCCCGGGCCGAGCGTGCCGTCGAGGGTCCAGCGCGGAGACAGGTCGTCTCGGGACAGGGCAACGGTTTTGGAGCCGGTGTACCAGTAGATCCCCGCGGCGGTGCGGGTCGTCGCCTCGGTGCCGCCGACTGGGTCGTTTGCGGTGTCCGCATCGGGGAGATCCATGGGGTAGGCGGCTTTTTGCGAACCGTCCGCGCCGTACACGACGTACAGCTTCTGGTCGGGCAGCAGCACGCCGGTGAGGTCGCCCGACATCGCGATGACCCGGGCTCGTTTGCCGGCCAGCAGGGCGGTGTAGGTGACCTTCGGTTCGTCCTCGTGCTCGGCGGTCGCCTTGTAGACGGTCAGGCGGTCCGTGCGATCGCCGGGGCAGCGTTCGATCACGCCGATTTTGTCGGCACCCGCTGCTACCGTGCCGTAAGTGCAGTTGGGGCGGGGTTGTTTGTTCGCGTTTTGCAGGAAGGGGACTTTGCCGTACTCCATGCTCTTCACGAGATCGTCGCGCCACGTGTCGAGGAGATGTTTGCCGGTCGTCGTGACGTGGCTGCCGTCGTTGATCAGGCGGGTGCCCAGTTCGGCGTCGCCGTTGCGCTGAGCAGTGATGCGGCCGGTGGCGGGGTCGAGCTGCGTGACCTCGCTGCAGCCCATGGACTTGTGGTACACCGCGTTCACCCGGCCCCACGCAGTGTCCACAGTGCACAGTTGCAGGTTTTCACGGGTGTAGTGCCAGCGGATCTGCCCGGTGAGCGGATCACGGCCGGCGACCTCGCTGCCGTCCGCGGTGGTGACGGTGTCGGACTGTCCGATCGGGATCGGCGTCGCGGAACTCGGGGCCTGCCACAACTGTGTCATCGACCCAGGCACGGAGGTCGGCGGCGCGGGGAGGGCATGCGGCGGATCGGCCAGCGCGCGGCTGGTGTGCAGATTGTCGCTGTTCACCGCGACGATCGCGGTGACCACCGCGACCACGACCACGATCGCCCCCGCGATCACCCGGTCCCGCCCCCGATTCCACGGCGAGCGACGGGCTTTACCCGGCGGCGCAACGGAATCCGCGGCGGCGGGCTGGCGGGGGAGGAGGTTTTCGGAACCGTAGGACTCGGCGGAGGTGCTGCTGACCCCGACGGGTTCGTCGGTGACGCGCGCGATCGGGCCGGTTTGCTCCTCGGGAGTGACCGGGGGGATCGCGGCGTGGGCACCTGCGGGGGAAGCCTTTTCGTGCGCAGGCTCGATCGGCTGCCCGGATTGCGAGCCTGGTGTGGCGGGAGTGTCTCCGGCCGGGCGGGAGGCTCCTGCGGGGGGCTGGTGAGGCTCGGCGGGAGCTTCGTCGGCGGCGTGTGCGGCGGAGTTTCCGGCGTGCGAGCCAGGAACGGCTGATGCTGCGGGAGTGTTTCCAGCAGCGCTGGAGACTGCAGAGGACCTGCGGGGCTCAGCGGGAGCTTCCTCGGCGGAGTCTCCGGGCTGTGTGCCGGGAGCGGTCGGTGCTGCGGGAGTGTTTCCGGCGGTGCTGGAGGGCCGGTGGGGTTCGGCGGGAGCTTCGTTGGCGGCGTGTGCGGCGGAGTTTCCGGGCTGTGTGCCGGGAGCGGCCGGTGCCGCGGAAGCGTTCCCGGCGGTACTGGAGGGCCGTTGGGGTTCGGCGGAAGGTTCGTCGGCGGCGTGCGCGGCGGTGTCTCCGGGCTGCGTGCCGGGAACGGCCGATGCCGCGGAAGCGTTTCCGGCAGCACCGGAGGGTCGATGGGGCTCGGCGGAAGGTTCGTCGGCATCACGCGCGACGGAGTCTCCAGGCTGCGAGCCAGGAGCAGTCGATGCGGAAGCGCTTCCAGCAGCACCAGAAACCGCCCCGGTAGAGCCCGCAAACGGCTCCTCTGCCGCGGCGGAAGCACCGTCGGCAGCGGAAGCGGCCGACTCCCCGGCCTGCGACCCCGAAGCGTCCCCACCAAAACCAGCGCCCGCAACAGCGGAATCCCCAGACAACGAAACGCCCCGCTCAGCAGAAGGCACCCCGCCCACCCCAACAGGGCCCTCGTCCGGGACGTGCTCCCCGGCCGGATTATCCGGCTGGGGGCGTTCGTCGGGATTCGCGGGAGTGCCCGCTACGTTCGATCCGGGTTCGGGGGGCGTTTCGTCGGTGCCGTTCCCGTGGTCGTTCACGTAACTGACTCCCGGTGTGTCGCTCAGTCTGCCGACGCAGGTGTATCAGATGCGGACGGACGACGGCGACGGCGGCGGCGTGCCGGGCGGTCTCCGGTTTCTCCGGAGTCGGACGTCGTCGCGGGGGTGGCGTTGCCCGCGGAGGTCGCCGGGCCGGTCGCGTCTGCTCCCGAGCGGGTGCGGCGGCGGGTCCGGGGGCGGTCTTCCTGCTGGTCAGAGGCAGTCGACGCGGCGTCGGCGGCTTCGATGGCCGCGGCGGAGCGGGCGCCGCCTCGGGTTCGTTTGCGCGGGGCGCGGTTGCGCTTGCGCGGGGCTTCCTCTTCCGCGGCGGGCGAGGAAGGACCACTACCACCGCGACGGCCTCGGCGTTTGCCGCCCAGGTCCTCTTCCTTCTCGGCGGACAGGCCGGCTCGCGTGCGCTTCGACAGCGGCAGGCGGCCCTTCGTGCCCTCCGGAATGCCCAGGTCGCTGTACAGGTGCGGCGACGACGAGTACGTCTCCACCGGCTCTGCCAGGTCGAGGTTCAGCGTGTCCGAGATCAGCTTCCAGCGCGGTTCCTCGTCCCAGTCGACGAGCGTGACCGCGACACCGGTGCGGCCCGCGCGGCCGGTGCGGCCGATGCGGTGCACGTAGGTCTTCTCGTCCTCCGGGCACTGGTAGTTGATCACGTGCGTGACGTCGTCGATGTCGATGCCGCGCGCCGCGACGTCCGTGGCGACCAGGACGTCGACCTTGCCCGAGCGGAACGCGCGCAGTGCCTGCTCGCGGGCGCCCTGGCCGAGGTCGCCGTGCACCGCGGCCGCGGCGAAACCGCGTTCCACCAGGTCGTCGGCGATCTTCTGCGCGGTGCGCTTGGTGCGGCTGAAGATCATCGTGAGCCCGCGGCCCTCGGCCTGCAGCGCCCGCGCGATCAGCTCGGTCTTGTCCATCGAGTGCGCCCGGTAGACGAACTGCGAGGTGCGCTCGTGGATCGCGCCCGCGTCGTTCTCCTCGGCCCGGATGTGCGTGGGCTGGTTCAGGAACGTGCGCGCGAGCGTGATGATCGGGCCCGGCATCGTGGCGGAGAACAGCATCGTCTGCCGCTCGTCCGGCACCATCCGGAGGATCCGCTCGATGTCCGGCAGGAAGCCGAGGTCCAGCATCTCGTCGGCCTCGTCCAGGACGAGCCCGCGGATCTTGCCCAGCACCAGGTGCTGCTGCTCGGCGAGGTCGAGAAGCCGTCCCGGCGTGCCGATGACGACGTCGACGCCCTTGCGCAGCGCCTCGATCTGCGGCTCGTACGGCCGCCCGCCGTAGATCGCCAGCGTGCGGATGCCGAGGTGCTTCCCGGCTCCCTTCAGGTCGTTCGCGACCTGGATGCACAGCTCGCGCGTCGGCACCACGACCAGCACCTGCGGGGTGCCGTCGCCGGGCACCTGCACGCGGTGCAGCAGCGGGACGCCGAAGCCCAGCGTCTTGCCCATGCCGGTGCGGGCCTGGCCGATGAGGTCGTCGCCGGCCATGGCGAGCGGCAGGGTGAGCGCCTGGATGGCGAACGTGTGCACGATGCCCGCTTCGGCGAGCGCTTTGACGATTTCCGGCTTCACACCGAAGGACTCGAACGTCGGCGCCTCTTCGGTCACCGGGGCACCGGCCTGCAGCGGGTGCGACGTGTCCAGCGCGGCCGGTCCGTTTTCGCTGTGCTCGAGAGCGACAGCGGCGGTGGCCTGCGCGGTTTCGGTCTGTTCGGTTGTGGACTGTTCTGCGGTCAGGGTGATCGCCTCTCTCGTGACCAGCGCGCACAGGCCGGTTGTCACTCGACACTCGACCGGGGGCCTGACTCACGCCGCGGCCTCGTCTGCGGAGGCCTGTGGCGCCGGAGCCGCCCTCCCGGGAATGCCGCTAGGAGGCGTGCACGCACACTTGCGGCGAACCCCGGCCGCCCTGGTGGCACCGGCCGTTCGCCTGGTTCCCGCCGCTGTCGGGGCCCTCGAAAAAGGGCGGTCCGGCGCGGCGAAGCTCTGTTTATCCGACCCCACTGTACCTGGTCAGGTGTTTTCCGGGGAATACCGGGAGCGGGCGGCGCGGCGTGGGATCGGTCTCTTCGCGGCGCGGGCCTGCGGTTCGGCGATACCCTCGTCGCCGTGACCGACCCCGCCGAAGCCGCGCCCGCAACTTCCCCGCCCGCGATCAGCGAAGGCGTCGTCGACCTGCTCGGCGTGATCGCCTACCTCGAACTGTCCGCGTTCGACCGGATGGCCGAGGACGCCCGCAGCGCGCCGACGCTGGCCGGCCGCGCCGCGCTCGCCTCGATGGCTGCCGCCGAGATCGGGCACCTCGACCTGCTGACGAAGCATCTCGCGGCGAACGGCGTCGCGGTCGAGGACGCGATGGCCCCGTTCGTGTCGCAAGTGGACGCCTGGCACGGCTCCACCCGGCCGAAGTCGTGGCTGGAGTCGCTGGTCAAGGCGTATGTCGGGGACGGGCTCGCGGCCGATCTCTACCGCGAGATCGCGAACTGGCTCGATCCGGAGACCAAGGACCTGGTGCTGACCGTGCTCGCAGACACCGGGCACTCCGCGTTCGCCGAACGCGAAGTCGCCGCCGGGATCAAAGCCGATCCGAAGGCCCGCGACAAGCTCGCGCTGTGGGGCCGCCGGCTGCTCGGCGAGGCGCTCACCCAGGCCCAGTACGTGGTGGCCGAGCGCGATGGCCTGGCCGAACTGATCGTCGCCGGGTCCGGCGATCTCGCGGGAATCGGCGCGCTGTTCCGCCGGTTGCAGCAAGGGCACACCAAGCGCATGCAGGCGCTGGGGCTGGGCTGAGCGAGTGGTCGCGAATCACCTGCTGGTCGCGCGCCACCGCGGCGGCCCGCTTCGGTTAGCCTTGCCGGGCGTAGTCACAACGAGTTTCCAGCGGAGGTCCCACGTGGAGGTCAAGATCGGCATCAAGGACACGCCGCGCGAGCTGGTGGTGTCCAGTGGCCAGACTCCCGAAGAGGTGGAGAAGCTGGTCGCCGAGGCGCTGACGGCCGGTGACGGGCTCTTCCGCCTCAACGACGAGAAGGGCCGCAAGTACCTGGTCCCGTCCGACCGCATCGCGTACGTCGAGATCGCCCCGTCCGACGTCCGCAAGGTCGGGTTCGGCGTCGGCGACTGATTCAGCCGTACACGCGAAAGGCCGCTCCGGAGCACAGCTTCCGGAGCGGCCTTTTTCGTGGTTCAGGCTGTTGCTTCTTCGACCTCGGCCAGCGTTTTCGGGACCGAGAACGGGGGCGTGGACGTGCCGGTGAGCCGGTAGCGGCCCCACGGATCCGGATCGGACAGCTCGCCCTCGGCCGTGTGCTCGCCGACCCGCACCTCGCACGCCTTCTTGCGCCCGCCGACCGCCTCGGCCAGCTTCGGGTTCGCGGCGACGCGGCCGTACCAGTGGTAGTACCCGTCGATCGGCTGGAAATAGCCGCGCAGATCGAGGTCCGCGGCGATCTCCGTGCCGTCGACGACCAGCGTCGCCGAGCCCGTGTAGCCGTCTTCGTCGCTCATCCGGGGTCCTCTCGTCAGCCGGCCTCGTCGCCGGCGGCGGTGTCGTTCTCGGTGCGTCCGAGCTGGACGACCTTGTTCTCCTCGAGCGGCAGGTTCGGGTCGATCACCACGCCTTGCTGGCGGGTGAGCCCGTCGATCGCCGCCCAGATGATCTGGGTGAGGTACTCGACCACCGAATCGCGGCCCATCGAGCGCCGGTCCAGCCACCATTCGCCGGTGCTCTGGACCATGCCGACGATGCCGTGCGCCCACGGTTCGGCCGCGCCGGAGTCCATGTTGAACATCCGCATGTAGTCGCCGAGCAGGGCGGTCAGCGCGGTCGCGATGACCTCCTTGTCCTCCGCGACGACGTCCGAATCGGTGGTTTTGCCCGGCAGTCCGCCGTGTGCCAGCAAGCGGTACAGGTTCGGGTGCTCTTCGATGACGCCGAAGAACGCGTCGAGCGCCATCCGGATCCGCGGCACCGGCGCGAGTTCCGCGTTGATCGCCGGGATCAGCCGTTCGAAAAGGATCTCCGTGCCGCGCTGGCCGAGTGCGACGTACAGGTCGGCCTTGTCCTCGAAATGCCGGTACAGCACGGGTTTCGTGACGCCCGCTTCCGCGGCGACGTCCTCCATGCCGAGGTCTGGACCGTGCGCGTCGAGCGCGCGCAGGGCCGCTTCGACGAACTCCGCGCGACGGGCGATGCGGTGCTTGCGCCAGCGATCGCGGCGCGCGTCCCCGGTGCTCGTTTCGGTGTCGGCCGCCTGCTTGCCGGACTGCTTGCTGGAGCGCTTGACACGTTCGATCACGGCGGTCATGCTACCAGAGGTAACTGTTACCACGGGTTACATGTTCTGGAGCACAGAGCCCGGGGCAACAGGCGGGACGCGGCTTCTCGATTCAACGGCGAGTCAGGCGCTGGAAGGGGCTGATGATGACGCGGACGCTCAAGGTGACCGACCGGGAGGCGACGGCACAGCGGTTGCTGAAGTCGGCGGCGAACAAGTTCTACGACCCGGACGTCGACATCGACTGGGACGCGCCGCTGGTCGAGGGCAAGCGGTACATCCTGCCGGAGCGCTCGTCGCTCTACGGCACCCCGCTGTGGGACCGGCTGAGCCCGGAACAGCGGATCGAGCTGGGCAAGCACGAGATGGCCAGCATCGCGACCACCGGGCTGTGGTTCGAGATCCTCCTGATGCAGATGCTGCTCAAGGAGGTCTACGCACAGGACCCGACGACGGCGCACGCGCAGTTCGCGCTCACCGAGATCGCCGACGAGTGCAGGCACTCCACGATGTTCGCCCGGATGTCCGCGCGGATCGGCTGCCCGACCTACGGCCCGGTGCCGGTGCTGCGGCAGTTCGCGAAACTGATGCCGACCATCTCCTACGGCCCGGCGCGCTACGGCGCGATCCTGGTCGCCGAGGAGGTGCTCGACCGGCTGCAACGCGAGCAGATGAACGACGACCAGATCCAGCCGCTGGTCCGGATGGTCAACCGGATCCACGTGCTGGAGGAGGCGCGGCACGTCACCTTCGCCCGCGAGGAAGTCACCCGCGGGATGGCGAAACTCGGCCGCGCGGAGGTCGCCTACCAGCAGTTCAGCATCGCGCTGATCTCGTACTTCGTGACGCGGGCGTTCATCAACCCGAACGTCTACAAGGCGGTCGGGATCCGGCCGCGCGAGGGCGTCGAGACGGCGCTGAACAACCCGCACTGGCGCGCGACGATCGCATGGGCGGGGGAGAAGATCATGCCGTTCCTGCAGGAATCCGGTCTGGTCGGGTTGCCAGGGAAACCGTTCTGGCGCAAGTCTTTCCTGTTGCCGGAGGGCAAATGACTACCGCCGACGTACTTTTTCCCGCGGAGGCGAAATGACTACCGTAGAACGGCTGCGCAATCCGGCTCGTGAGCACCGGTTCGTGACCAGTGACGGCTGTGCGCTGCACGTGGAACTGAGCGGCCCGGCCGATGCCGCGGTGACGCTGGTGCTGGTGCACGGCTGGACGCAGGACCACCGCACGTGGGACGGCGTCATGGACCACCTCGGCCCCGGCGTCCGGACGCTGCGCTACGACCTGCGCGGGCACGGCGGTTCCGCGCCCGCGACCAAGGAAACCGGCACGATTCCGCGGCTGGCCGACGATCTGGCCGAGCTGATCGCCGCGCGCGTGCCGTCGGGTCCGCTGGTGCTCGCCGGGCATTCGATGGGCGGCATGACCATGATGGCGCTGGCCGAACGGCATCCGGAACTGGTCCGGGACCGGGTGGTCGGCGCGGCGTTCGTGGCGACGTCCTCGGGGCAGATGGACCGGATCACGTTGGGGCTGCCCGGTATGGCGGGCCAGTTCTCCGCACGGTTCGAGCGCAGGCTGGCGAAAGCGTTGTCGCACCGCAAGGGCGAGCGGCTGCCGTTGAGCCCGGCGATGGTGCGTTCGGGCGCGCGGTTCCTCGTGTTCGGGGAGCACCCGCGCCGCGCGGACCTGCGGCTGGTCGCGGATCAGCTGTTGTGCGCGCATCCGGCGAGCCTCGGCGCGTTCCAGGACGCGATTTCGACGCACGACCGCCGCGTCGCGCTGGCGACCTTGCGCGGTACGCCGTCCGTGGTGCTGGCGGGGGAGAAGGACCGGCTTTGCCCGCTGCCGCACGCGAAAGTGATCGCGGACGAGCTGCCGGACGCGGAGTTTGTCCGTTTTCCCGGCGCCGGGCACATGTTGCCGCAGGAGCGCGCGGGCGAGGTCGCGAAACGCATCGGGGCGCTGCTGCGGGTTTCGTGACCCTTCGCGTTCGCGCTCGTACCTGTCTGTCGGCTGTTCCCGGCCGCTCGGCGCTGTCACGCTGGGTGGCTGGGATGTCGCCGACAGACAGGACGGGTGCATGGGCCAGCCGCTGAGCGCGCACGTCAACCGCAGCCTGATGGCGATTTCCCGGCGGGCGGAGAGCGTGGACCGGCACACGCTGGCCAAGACCTTCGTGGTGGCAGGGTCGTTTTCGGCGATGTTGCATTCGGCTGACCACCAGATCTTTTACGGCCGCCGCGGCACCGGGAAAACGCACGCCTTGCTGTATCTGGCCGATCTGGTCGAGGAAACGCACGATGTCGCGGTGTACCTGGATCTCCGCACGATCGGGTCCACCAGCGGGCTGTATGCGAATCAGCAGCTGCCAGTGTCGCTTCGAGGCACGCAGCTGCTGGTCGACACGCTGGAAGCGGTGCACGAACAGCTGCTGACCACGGCGATCGAGACGCAGGTGTCCGATCAAGGAGGCTTGCTGCAGGGCCTCGACGAGCTGACCGAGGCGGCGACGACGGTCGAGGTCGTCGGCAATGTCGAGCGGGAGACGACCGTCGGCGGTTCAGCCGAGCAGGCGACCAGCGCAGGGGCTTCGGCGTCCTGGGGACCGGGCGGTCCGCGCGGTCGGGTGACGATGTCGGGCAGCAGCCGGCAATCGGTGACGGCTTCGGATCGCTTGCGGCGCACCGGAACCGAGCATCACCAGGTCATTTTCGGGCCGCTCAGCCGGGCGCTGGCCCGGGTCACGGCCGCGTTGGCGCCGGCCCGGCTGTGGCTGCTGCTGGACGAGTGGAGTTCGATTCCCCTTGAACTGCAACCGTTGCTGGCGGATCTGCTGCGCCGCAGCGTGCTGCCGACGCGCGGGACGACGGTCAAGATCGCGGCGATCGAACGCCGGTCCCGGTTCCGCGAACCGGGCCGCGACGGCGATTACGTCGGCATCGAGGTCGGCGCGGACGCGGCCTCCGCGGTCAGCTTCGACGACGTGCTGCTGTTCGACCACGGCCGGACCCAGTCGAGACAGTTTTTCGCCGAACTCTTCCTCAATCACGTACGACCGCGGATGCCGATGACCGACGACCCGGCGGAATTCGTGGCCACGGCGTTCAGCCGCACCGCGTTTCCCGAACTCGTGCGCGCGGCAGAGGGCGTGCCCCGCGACGCGATCAACATCGCCGCGTTGGCCGCGCAGCACGCGAATACCGCGACGATCGGGATCCGGCACGTCCGGCAGGCCGCGCAAGATTGGTACCTGCGCGACAAATACGCCGCCATCGCCGGGAACGAACCGGCCTTGACGACGCTTCGCTGGCTGGTGGACGAGGTCGTCGGCCGGCGCCGCTCGCGTACTTTCCTGCTCGAGCACGCCAGCGGCGCGCACGACGAGACCATGCGCGATCTGCACGACGCCCGGCTCGTTCACCTGGTGCGGCGCGGGATCGTCAACCGCAAGCGGCCGGGAACGCTCTACGACGGGTTCGCCATCGACTACGGCTGTTACGTCGCCTTGTTGCCAGACAGCGAACAACCGTCGCGGCGAAGCAAATCCGACGCCTGGCTGACCGATCCGCACGGCGCGCTGCCGGACCATCTCGAACAGCTGCTGGTCGAACTGCCCGGAGCGGCGAGATCGGTGCCCCGCCAGCGAAAACCGCGCGAATGAGCTAGCGGAGCCGTTCGAGCGCGGCGACGGTGGCCGGGACGTCTTCCCAGATCGGCGAGTGCCCGGTCTCGACGGTGACGAGTTCGCTGTCCGGCAGGTGGTCGACGAGGTGCTGGGCGTCCGCGAGCGTGCGGGCGCGGTCGCGGATTCCGTGCAGCACCGTGACCGGGCAGCGGATCGCCGCGAGCCGCGGCGTGAGGTCCAGATCCCGTTGGCTCGTCAGGACTTCCAGCGCGGCTTCGGCCGGGACGCGGGCGGCATAGTCGAGCAGCTGAGTGCGCAGATCCGGCGGCAACGGCGCGGCGAAGGACCGGTCGAGGACGGCCGCGTGCAGGCCGGGACCCCATTCGGTGGCGATCGTGGCGAGGATCCGGTCGACGTCGCCGTGGCCGCGCATGTGCGCGCCGGTGTTCGCGAGCAGCAGCGCGGAAACCAGGTCCGGCCGGGTGGCGGCGACCGTCGCCGCGACGCAGCCGCCCGTGGAGTGCCCGATCAGGGTGACCGGGCCGCCGTGCTGTTCGATCCGGTCGGCGACGCGCGCCGCGATGTCCTCGATCCGCCACGGACCCGGTGCGGTCATCCAGTCGACCGCGTCCAGTCCATTGGGCAGCGCGGCCGCCAGCGGTGCGTAGATCAGCGGGCTGCACAACGTGCCCGGCACCGCGACCACGTGCACGGGCGTCAGTTGTCCTTGAGCGGGAAACCGCCGCCGATGCCGCGCCAGGCGAGGTTCGCGGTGAGCGCCACCGCGTCCTCGCGGCTCATCGACTGGTTGTGCTGCAGCCAGTAGCGCGCGCTGACCTGGCTCATCCCGACCAGGCCGACCGCCAGCAGGCGGGCCTTCTCCTCGTCCAGCCCGGCGTCGGAGGTGATCGTCTCGGTGATGGCCTCGACGCTCGCCGAGGTCGCGCGGTCCACCGCCTCCTGCACGGCGGGCTCGCCGCGGAGGTCGGATTCGAAGACCATGCGGAACGCGCCGGCGTCGTTGTTCACGAAGTCGAAGAACGCCCCGACCGTGGCCGGGACGCGCTGGCGGTTGTCCGTGGTGGAGTTCAGCGCGCCCTGCACGCGGCCGACGAGGTCGTCGACGTGGCTTTCCAGCAGCGCGATGTACAGGTCGAGCTTGCCGGGGAAGTGCTGGTAGAGGACCGGTTTGCTGACCCCGGCCTCCTCGGCGATCTCGTCCATCGCCGCCGCGTGGTAGCCGTGCTCGGCGAAGACGCGCTGCGCGGCCGTCAGCAACTGGGCCCGGCGCTCCGTCCGGGGCAACCGGACGCCTCGTTGCAGTCGCGCCATCTCCGTCATTCTTCCTCCGTCCGCAGCCTTCGCCGGGCGGGTTCACCACCGCGTGAAGTGAATCTGACATTACCCGTGGGTACGCCCGAAATGCCAAGGGTCAGGCATCCTGGAACGGTGACCACCACGACCTCCCGCCCCACCGCCGCGGCGGCGGTCCGCCCGCCGGTGACCCAGGTGCCATTGTCGACTACTCCCCTTCCGCCGCTCGACGGGGCGCTGCCTGCCTGGCCGGGAACGGTCGAGGACGGCCTCCACATCCGGCACACGCCCGGTCCCGACGGCACGCCCGCGGTGTACGTGCACGGGCTCGGCGGGTCGTCCACGAACTGGACCGACCTCGCCGCGCTGCTTGCCCCGACCGCGGCCGGGCAGGCCGTTGACCTGCCCGGATTCGGCTATTCGGAGCCCGCGGAAGGATTCGCCTACAGCCTCGACGACCACGCCGACGTCATCGCGAGCAGGCTGGAACGGCTCGGCGAGCCGGTGCACCTGCTCGGCAACTCGATGGGCGGCGCGATCTCGCTGCTGGTCGCGGCGCGGCGGCCGGAGCTGGTGAGAACTCTCACCCTGATTTCCCCGGCGATGCCGGACCGCCGCCCGGACCCGCGCAGGCTGTCCGATCCGCTGATGGCGCTGGCCTACCTCCCGGTGGTCGGGGCGCGGGTGCGCCGCCGGATGGCCGGGATGACCGCCCGCGAACGCGCCGCGCAGGTCATCAAGCTGTGCTTCCACGATCCGTCCCGCTTCCCGGACGCCCGGCTGGACGAACTGGTCGAGGAGCACGCCGCGCGCGCCGGGTTCCCGTGGGCGCTGGCCGCGATGGAGCGCAGCACGTTCGGCATCTTCCGGCGCTGGACCGCGCTCGGCGCCGCGTCGCTGTGGTCGGTCGCCAAACAGGTCCAGGCCCCGACGCTGGTCGTCTGGGGACTCCACGACCGGGTGATCTCGGTCAAGCGCGCGCTGCGGACCGCGCAGACGATTCCGCACGCCCGGATGCTGGTCCTCCCGCGCACCGGACACGTTGCGCAGATGGAACGTCCGCAGGTGGTGGCCAAGGCCGTGCTGGGTCTGTGGGAGGGCGCGGACAAGGGCTCCTGGTAGCCCGGACGGGGGACCGCGGATCGCCGGGGAGCCCGCCAGTCGCTGCCGGGAACGTCGCCGTCGTGTGGCACCCTGGGTCGGTGGACCGGCTGAAGCAGGACGCGCGAGCGAAGGACCGGCGGGACCCGACCGCCGGGTCGGCCCGGCGTTCAGCGTCCTCGGGGTCGGCGGGCTCCGGCGATGCGGAGGCCGACTCTCCGCGCGTCGGCCAGTACCGGCCCGCGCGCAAGCCCGCCCAGCGCGTAGGCGACGACCGGTACCGGCCGGGCGGACGCCGCACCAGCGCCGAGCCGCTCGCCGCCTCCTGGAAACCCAAGGACGGCGGCTCCGAGAAGCGCCCGGCGCCGAAGAAGAAGCAGTCACCGTTCGCGCGGTTCGTGAAGACCTACGGCTGGCGCGTGTACGCGCTGCCGATCCTGGCCGTGATCACCGTGCTGGTCGCGGTCAACACCGCCTCCGGCCCGTCCGACGCCGGGGTCGCCGGCAGCAGCGGCGAGGTCGCGTCCGGCGACACGTCCTCCGGCGCGATCGACGGCAGCGGCGGCATCCCGGAGAACCCCGCGCAGCCGGTGAACCTCAACGTGCCCACCGCCGACCTGCCCGCAGGCGGACCGTTCACGCAGACCGGCAAAGGCACCTGGCACGTCGTGCCGGGGTCCAGCGACGTCGTGGGCAAGGGCGGGAAGCTCTACACCTACACCGTCGAGGTCGAGGACGGCATCGATCCGTCGAGCTATGCGGGCGACGACAGCTTCGGCACCGCGGTGCAGGGCATTCTGTCCGATCCGCGCAGCTGGACCTGGAACGGCGAGATCCGGTTGCAGCGGGTCGACGCGAGCTATCCGAACCCGAGTTTCCGGGTGAGCCTCACCACGCCGGACACCACGCACCGGCCGGACGCGTGCGGGTTCCAGATCAAATTCGAGGCCTCGTGCTACCGGCGGAGCATGGGCCGGGTGCTGATCAACCTGTCCCGGTGGGTGCGCGGCGCGAAGGTCTACATGTCCGACATGACCGGGTACCGGCAGTACGCGATCAACCACGAGGTCGGGCACGCGCTGGGCAACAATCACGTGGGCTGCCCCGGAAACGACCAGCCGGCTCCGGTGATGATGCAGCAGTCGTTCGGCGTCGCCGACGACTACGTCGCGATGCTCAACAACATCCCCGGCGGCGACAAGGGCAAGGTCGCGGCGGACCATCGCGTGTGCAAGCCGAACGCGTGGCCGAACCCGACCCCGCCGGGCCAGTAACAACGTCCCACGATCTGAGAGCAGGGAAGTCTCCCTTGCGGGCGGGCGTTGAACATACTGGGATCGACTACGCGACCCGCGCGAGTATGGAGGACCCGATGTCAGACACGGCACTGCCGCCGCTCGTCGAGCCGGCAGCCGAGCTCACCAAGGAAGAGGTGGCCCGGTACAGCCGTCACCTGATCATCCCGGACGTCGGGGTGGTCGGGCAGAAGCGGTTGAAGAACGCGAAGGTCCTGGTCATCGGTGCGGGCGGCCTCGGAAGTCCGGCGCTGCTGTACCTGGCGGCCGCCGGCGTGGGCACGCTCGGCATCATCGACTTCGACGTCGTCGACGAATCCAACCTGCAGCGCCAGGTGATCCACGGCCAGTCCGACCTCGGCAAGCTCAAGGCCGCGTCGGCGCAGGAATCGATCGCCGAGATCAACCCGCTGGTGAAGGTGCACCTGCACACCGAGCGCCTGGAATCGGCGAACGCGCTGGAGATCTTCAACCAGTACGACCTGATCCTCGACGGCACGGACAACTTCGCCACGCGCTACCTGGTCAACGACGCGGCGGTGCTGGCCGGCAAGCCGTACGTGTGGGGTTCGATCTTCCGGTTCGAAGGCCAGGTGAGCGTCTTCTGGGAGGACGCCCCGAACGGCAAGGGCCTCAACTACCGGGACCTCTACCCCGAGCCGCCGCCCCCCGGCATGGTCCCGTCCTGCTCCGAAGGCGGCGTACTGGGCGTGCTGTGCGCGTCGATCGGCTCGATCATGGTGACCGAGGCGATCAAGCTCATCACCGGCATCGGAGAGCCGCTCCTCGGGCGGTTGATCTCCTATGACGCGCTGGAGATGAAGTACCGCGAGGTCAAGATCCGCAAGGACCCGGAGACCCCGAAGATCACCGAACTGATCGACTACGAAGCCTTCTGCGGCGTCGTGTCGGACGAAGCCGCCTCGGCCGCCTCGGGCAGCACGCTGACCCCCGCGGAACTGAAGGCCAAGTTCGACGCGGGCGAGGACTTCGCCCTGATCGACGTCCGCGAACCGCACGAGTACGAGATCGTGAACATCAAGGGCGCCACGCTGATCCCGAAGGACCGCATCCTGTCCGGCGAGGCATTGGCAGAGCTGCCGCAGGACAAGCCCATCGTCCTGCACTGCAAGTCCGGCGCCCGCTCGGCCGAGGCATTGGCCGCGCTGCACGCAGCGGGCTTCAAGGACGCCACCCACCTAGGCGGCGGAGTCCTGGCCTGGGCACGGCAGATCGACCCGAGCCTGCCGACTTACTGAGCACTGTTTGGCCGTGAAGGGCTCCTTGAGGGACTTCGATTCCCTGAAGGAGCCCTTCACGGCTTTTTTGGTGACGTGAGGGCCACCCTGAGGAACTCTGATTCCGTGAGGGTTCCCCTCACGACCAGCCGACGGTCCGTGAGGGACCCCTTCACGGACCTGGATTCCCTCAAGGAGCCCTTCACGGCCCGCCCGCCCCGTGCCCGCTCGGGATGCGCCCCAATGCCACATTGGTTGCGTCCCACGCACCGAACGCCACATTGGGTGCGTCAGATGCACCCAATGCCACATTGGGGCGCTAGCCCCACACTGCGAGAAACCGCCGCCGGTGCACTCAACTGTCGGTGCACCCACACCACCCCAGACCGTCAGCACAATCAAGCTTCGGGGTGCCCCACCGCACTCCCCAAGGCAATGTCGCCGCCAGGCGACGAGCCGACAGAGGACCAGCGAGTCTCCCCAGGAAACGCCCCCACCCCGGGGTAACCTCCCCCTTTGTGCGGTCAACCCTCGAACGCCCCTCCGAACGCGTCTGCAACGCGTTCGGCAGCGACGCCGACGCCATCACCCTCCTCCCGGACTCCGAAACCTGGCACGCCGGCGACGTGGTCTTCAAACGCGTCACCGACCGCTCCCAAGCCCTCTGGACCGCCCGAGCCCTGGACTTCGCCGAGGACCCCGGCCTCCGCATCGCCAAACCGGTCCGCTCACGAGACGGCCGCTGGATCGTCGGGGACTGGTCAGCCTGGCGCTACCTCCCCGGCACCGCCGAACACCGCTGTGACGAAGCGGTTCTCGCCGCGGTACGCCTCCACCGGACCACCGCAGACCTCCCGAGGCCGGACTTCCTTTCCGCCCGCGACGACATCGACGCGGTAGCCGACCGGATCGCCTGGGAAGAACTAGACCGCCCCCTGTCGGAGGAAAAAGGCGGCCGCTGGTTCGAAATCCTCGCCCCGGCCCGCCGTCCGATCAAGCTCCCGCACCAGGTCGCGCACGGCGAACTCCTGGCCGGCCTGCTCTTCGACGGTGACGAAGCTCCCGGCGTGGTCGATTTCGTCCCGTACTACCGCCCAGGCGAATGGGGTGCCGCGATCGCCGCGGTCGACTCGCTGATCTGGGGCGGCGCGACCGGAGCTCTCCTGGAGCGCTGGGCCCACCTCCCCGAATGGCCCCAGCTCCTGCTGCGCGCCATTCTCTTCCGCCTCGCCTCGCACGCACTCGACCCCAGGTCCACGAACGCCGCGTTGG
The DNA here is from genome assembly GCF_017312175.1 of Amycolatopsis sp. A1MSW2902. Classification (NCBI taxonomy): domain Bacteria; kingdom Bacillati; phylum Actinomycetota; class Actinomycetes; order Pseudonocardiales; family Pseudonocardiaceae; genus Amycolatopsis; species Amycolatopsis sp. A1MSW2902. The sequence goes on along the minus strand of NZ_QJPO01000001.1, from coordinate 6,199,627 downwards.
ACGGCCTGCGCGCGGCGGCCCGCGAGGTCAGCGCGATCCTCTGACTCACTGCGCGCCTCCGCCATGACGGCGGGCAATGTCAACTGCCCGAAACATTCCGGCACGTCGAGGTAACACAGCGTCCTTACCGTCGGGTCATCGCCGACCCGAGGAGCGCCTGTGCCGCACGTCGACACACATTGCCCGTACTGCGCCCTGCAGTGCGGGATGCGCCTGGATGAGACCCGGGTCACCCCAAGGAACTTCCCGGTCAACGCGGGTGGCCTGTGCCAGAAAGGCTGGACCGCCGGCGCCCTGCTGGAATCCGGCGCACGCCTGACCTCGCCGCTGCTCCGCCGAGACGGCGAACTGCAGCCGGTTTCCTGGGGCGAGGCACTGGATTTCGTCGCGGACCGACTGCTTGCCTCGCGCCGCGAACACGGTGCGGATTCGGTCGCCGTGTTCGGCGGCGGCGGGCTTACGAACGAAAAGGCTTACCTGCTCGGGAAATTCGCCCGGGTCGCGCTCGGAACGTCGCAAATCGACTACAACGGCCGATTCTGCATGTCCTCCGCCGCCGCGGCCGGGATGCGCGCATTCGGAGTGGACCGCGGACTCCCGTTCCCGGTAACCGATCTTGCGAACGCGGACGTCGTCCTCCTCGCCGGGGCGAACCCGGCCGAGACGATGCCGCCATTCATGCAGCATCTGGAAAGCGCGGAACTGATCGTCATCGACCCGCGCCGCACGCCGACCGCCGAGCGGGCCGCGCTGCACCTCGCGCCAGCGCCAGGAACGGATCTCGCACTGGCGTTGGGAATTCTCCACGCGGTCGTCGCCGAAGGACACCTGGACAAGTCCTATGTGGATCTTCGGACGTCCGGGTTCGACGAAATGTGGCGCATCGCCGCGACCTGGTGGCCGGAGCGGGTCGAGCGGGTCACCGGGGTCTCGGCCGCGGACCAGCGGCAGGCCGCGGAAATGCTCGCGCGGGCTGGCAACGCGTATGTGCTTACTGGGCGCGGGACCGAACAGCACGCGTCCGGAACCGCGACGGTCGGCGGGTGGATCAATCTCGCCCTCGCACTGGGCTTGCCCGGGCGTGCTGGATCTGGCTTCGGGTGTCTGACCGGACAAGGCAACGGCCAGGGCGGGCGCGAGCACGGGCAGAAAGCGGATCAACTGCCGGGCTATCGCAAGATCGACGACCCGGCGGCGCGTGCGCATGTTGCCCAGGTTTGGGGCGTACCAGCGGAAAGCTTGCCGGGACCGGGGCGTTCCGCGGTCGAGTTGCTCGACGCGCTGGGCGATTCAATCAAGGCCCTGTTGGTGTTCGGAAGCAATCCGGTGGTGTCGGCTCCGCGTTCGTCCCGGGTGCAGGAACGGTTGGCCGGACTGGATCTTCTCGTGGTGGCGGACTTCGTCCTCTCGGAAACCGCGGAGCTGGCCGACGTGGTGTTCCCGGTCCCGCAGTGGGCCGAAGAGGAGGGCACGTTGACCAACCTCGAGGGCCGAGTCCTCTTGCGGCAAAGGTCGATTGAGCCGTCGGACGGAGTACGCAGCGATCTGTCGCTGTTGCGGGATCTCGCAGTCCGAATTGGACAGCCTGCGGAAAGGTTTCCGGACGACGCGGTGGAGGTCTTCGAGGAGCTGCGAGTCGCGTCGAAGGGTGGAGCTGCGGACTACTCCGGGGTGACTTACCAACGGCTGCGTTCCGGGGAAGCATTGCACTGGCCGGTGCTGGACGAGACACACCCGGGCACGCCGCGAATGTTCCTCGACGGATTCGCGCACCCAGACGGCCGGGCACGGTTCGCCGAGGTTGACCACAGTGGACCCGCGGAACTGCCGGACGAGGTTTTTCCGTTGCAGGCGACGACCGGGCGGGTGTTGCAGCATTACCAGTCCGGTGCGCAGACTCGCCGAATCGCGGAGTTGACGGCGGTCGTGCCGGAGGCATTCGTCGAGGTGCATCCGGATACTGCGGCGCGGTCCGGGTTGGCCGACGGAGACCACGCGGTGGTGCGGTCGCGGCGCGGGGAGACCGTCGCGCTGGTGCGGTGTGTGCCGTCGATGCGGGCGGACCTCGTCTTCCTGCCGTTCCATTTTCCCGGTGCGGCGCGGGCGAATCTGGTGACCAACCCAGTGCTGGACCCGGTGAGCCGGATGCCGGAGTTCAAGGTGTGCGCGGTGTCGTTGGCGAGGGCGGAAGCATGAGCGCGCGGAACGTCGTCGTCATCGGATACGGGATGGCCGGGGCACGGCTCGCGGACGAGATTCGGCGGCGCGATCCGGAAGGCGACCGGGTACGGCTGACCGTGCTCGGCGAGGAGGCGCATCCGGCCTACAACCGGGTGCTGCTGTCCACTGTGGTCGCTGGCGGGATGAGCCCGGACACGGTGCGGCTGCACGATTCCGAGTGGGCCGCGCAGACGCGAGTCGATTTGCGGCTCGGAACGCGGGTGACGCGGATCGACCCGATGCGCCGAGTCGTCTGCACTGAAGACGTGGATTTCCCTTACGACGCAGTCGTCCTCGCGACCGGAGCCGCGCCCTGGCTGCCGCCGGTGGAAGGGCTCGAACTCGGACCGGAGGTCGTGGCGTTCCGCACGCTGGACGACTGCGCGCGCATCGTGGACGCCGCACGGCCAGGCGCGCCGGTCGCGGTGCTCGGCGGCGGGTTGCTTGGCTTGGAAGCCGCACGAGGGCTGGCCGGACGCGGAGCGAACGTGACGGTGGTGCATCCGCAGCCGCATGTGCTGGAACGGCAACTGGATTCCGGCGCCGGCCGGGTGCTGGCGCGGCGGTTGGCGGAGCTGGGCGTCACGTTCCGCTTCGAGGTGACGGCCGCCCGGCACCTGCCCGGAGACGGTCTCAAACTCGATGACGGCAGCTTCGTTCCCGCTGACCTGGTGGTCGTCGCGGCGGGAGTGCGCCCGGAGACGTCGCTCGCCGAAGCCGCCGGGCTCGCGGTGGACCGCGGAATCCTGGTGGACGATCTGCTCCGGACCAGCGACGGCCGGATCCACGCGCTGGGCGACTGCGCTCGACATCCGGGTGCGCCGCCGGGATTGGTGCAGCCCGCGTGGGAACAGGCCGCGGTGCTCGCGGACCTGCTCACCGGTTCGGACGCCACGGCACGCTATCGCGGCACCCGCACGGTGACCCGGCTCAAGGCCCGCGACATCGATCTCGCCGCGCTCGGCGAAACGCAGGTGACCAGCGAGGACGCCGCCGCCGAGGTCGTGACGTTCGACGATCCGTCCGGCGGCAGGTACGGCAAGCTCGTCGTCCGCGGCGACCGCGTGACCGGTGCGATCCTGCTCGGCCTGCCGGACGCGGCGGCGACCGTGACGCAACTGCACGACCGGGGCACGCCGGTCCCCGAAGACCGGCTCGCGGTGCTGCTCGGCCGTGCGCTGCCCGCGGGTGCGCCAACGGCGGCGAGCCCGGCGGATCTTCCTTCGTCCACAGTGATCTGCCGCTGCAACGCGGTGACCAAAGGCCGGCTGATCGAAGCCTGGCGGGGTGGCGCCACCGACGCTGCCGCACTCGCCCGCACCACCCGCGCCACCACGGGATGCGGCAGCTGCCGCGACACGGTCGGCGCGGTCGCGGACTGGCTGGCCGCGCAATGACCGCGCCCCGTAACGAGGAGGACGCCATGACCCGCCGTTGGATCGAGCACTGGGATCCCGAGGACGACGAGTTCTGGGAATCGACCGGCAAGCGCGTCGCCCGGCGCAATCTGTGGTTTTCCGTGTTCTCCGAGCACATCGGCTTCTCGATCTGGACACTGTGGTCGGTCGTGGTGCTGTTCATGGGCCCGGCCTACGGGTTCAGCGCGGCGGACAAATTCCTGCTCGTCTCCACCCCGACGGTGGTCGGCGCGATCATGCGGATCCCGTACACCTTCGCGGTGGCGCGCTTCGGCGGTCGCAATTGGACGGTCATCAGCGCGGTGCTGCTGCTCATTCCGACCGTGCTGACCGCCATCGTGCTGCACCCGGGTACCTCGCTGGGCACGTTCGTGCTGATGGCCGCGCTCGGCGGCGTCGGCGGCGGCAACTTCGCTTCGTCGATGACGAACATCAACACCTTCTATCCCGAACGGCACAAGGGCTGGGCACTCGGGTTGAACGCCGGCGGCGGAAACCTCGGTGTCGCGGTGATCCAGCTCGTCGGACTTCTCGTCATCGGCACCGCTGGTGCGACCGCGCCGCGATTGGTGCTCTACATCTACCTTCCCCTGATCGTCATCGCCGCCACCTGCGCCGCGTTGTTCATGGACAACTTGGCCAGCGTTCGCGGGGACACCAAAGCCATGCGCGAGGTAGTCCGTTATGGACACACCTGGGTCATGTCGCTGCTGTACGTCGGCACGTTCGGTTCCTTCATCGGCTACAGCTTCGCCTTCGGTTTGGTGCTGCAGAACCAGTTCGGCCGGTCACCGTTGCAGGCGGCCGCGGTGACGTTCCTCGGTCCGCTGCTGGGTTCGCTGTCGAGGCCGATCGGCGGGTGGCTGTCAGACCGCATCGGCGGCGGCCGCGTCACCTTCGCGACGTTCGGCGCGATGGCGTTGGCGACCGTGGTGCTGGTGCTGGCTTCCTCGGCGGACTCGCTGGCGACATTTACCGCCGCGTTCATCGTTTTGTTCGTGCTCACCGGAATCGGCAACGGATCGACGTACAAGATGATCCCGGCGATCTTCCAGGTCAAGGCGCGAGCAGCGATTCAGGCTGGTGCGGACGAGGCGACGGAATTGCGCAACGCGCGTCGACTGTCCGGTGCGTTGATCGGATTGGCCGGTGCGATCGGTGCGCTGGGCGGGTTGTTCATCAACCTCGCGTTCCGGCAGTCGTTCGCTGACGCGCACAGCGGCGTTCCGGCGTTCGTCGGTTTCTTGGTCTTCTACGCGGTGTGCGTGGGTGTGACGTGGTTCGGCTACTTGCGCAAGCCGGCGGTGCGCGCGCAGGTGGCGTTGGCAGGAGCGGAGGTCTGAAATGCCTACAGCGGTGGTTGCCGGGCACGGCATGGTCGCGCACCGGTTCGTGGAGGCACTTCGTGCGGCCGACAAGGCGGGCGAGTGGCGGGTCGTCGTCTTCGGCGAGGAGAACCGTCCCGCTTACGACCGGGTGGCGCTTACCTCCTATGTGGACAGTTGGGATCCGGCCGCGTTGGCGTTGCCGGGATCGGACTATGCGGACGATGACACGGTCGACCTTCGGCTCGGCGAAGTCGTCGTATCGGTGGATCGCGAAGCCAAGACGGTGACGACGGCTTCCGGACAGGTCGAGTCGTACGACTCGCTGGTGCTGGCGACTGGTTCGCGTCCGTTCGTGCCGCCGGTGCCGGGGCGGGATCTGCCGGGCGTGTTCGTGTACCGGACGATCGAAGACCTCGACGCGATTCGGGCCGCCGCAGAACGGCAGGGTCGCGGCCGTCGTGCAGCGATGGTGATCGGTGGCGGTCTCCTCGGTCTCGAGGCAGCGAAGGCATTGCGGGACATGGGGTTGTCGCCGCACGTGGTGGAGATGGCACCGCGGCTGATGCCATTGCAGGTCGACGATGGCGGCGGCGGTCTGTTGCGACGGCTGATCGCCGACCTTGACGTGACTGTCCACACCGGAACCTCGACGGATGCGATCGAGGCGGACGGTACGCGGTTGCTGGCTCGGTTGGGCAACGGCACGGAGTTGGACGTCGACCTGGTGGTCTTCTCCGCCGGGGTCCGTCCTCGGGACGACTTGGCTCGCGAGTCCGGTTTGGACGTTGGCGAGCGCGGCGGCGTGCTGGTCGACGCGACGTGCCGGACCAGCGATTCGTCGGTGTACGCGATCGGCGAGTGCGCGGCGGTCGAGGGCCGGGTGTACGGCATCGTCGCGCCGGGATACGCGATGGCTGAGGTGGTCGCGGCGCAGCTCGCCGGCACGACGGCGAGCTTCCCCGAACCGGACACCGCGACGAAGCTGAAGCTGATGGGCGTGGACGTCGCCAGCTTCGGCGACGCGCACGCCGTCACCGAAGGAGCGCTGGAAGTCGCGGTGAACGACGCCGTGGCCGGGACCTACAAGAAGCTCGTGGTGACCGACGACGGCCGGACGCTGCTCGGCGGGGTCCTGGTCGGCGACGCGGCGGAGTACAACACGCTGCGGGCGTTGGTCGGCCGTCCGCTGCCCGCCGACCCGGGCGCGTTGCTCGCCCCGGCCGGCGGCGGTGCGGCGGTCGGCGTGGACGCGTTGCCGGACGAGGCGCAGGTCTGTTCGTGCAACGGGGTTTCCAAGGGCGCGCTGACCCGGGCGATCACTGAGGACGGTTGTGATTCGGTCGGGAAGCTGAAGGCGTGCACGCGCGCGGGAACGTCATGCGGCTCGTGCGTGCCGATGCTGGCGAAGCTGCTGAACGCGTGCGGCGTCGAGCAGTCGAAGGCGTTGTGCGAACACTTCACGCAGTCTCGTGCGGAGCTGTTCGAGATCATCCGTGCGACGCAAATGACGACGTTCAGCGAGGTAGTGAGCCGGTACGGCACCGGGACGGGTTGTGCGGTTTGCAAGCCCGCGGTGGCGTCGATTCTGGCGACGCTGGGCAACGGGCACATTCTCGGCGGCGAGCAGGCGGCGCTACAGGACACGAACGACCGGTTCCTGGCGAACATGCAGCGCAACGGCAGCTATTCGGTGGTGCCGCGGATTCCCGGCGGCGAGATCACGCCGGAGAAACTGATGGTGATCGCTCAGGTCGCGCAGGATTTCGGGCTGTACACGAAGATCACCGGCGGACAGCGGATCGACCTGTTCGGGGCCACTGTGGACCAGCTGCCGGACATCTGGCGGCGACTGGTCGACGCGGGCTTCGAGTCCGGGCACGCGTACGGAAAGTCTTTGCGGACGGTCAAATCCTGTGTCGGATCGACCTGGTGCCGCTACGGGGTGCAGGACAGTGTGGGGCTGGCGATCGATCTGGAGCTGCGGTATCGCGGACTGCGGTCGCCGCACAAGATCAAGGCCGGAGTATCGGGTTGTGCGCGCGAATGCGCCGAAGCGCGCGGCAAGGACTTCGGCGTGATCGCCACCGAACACGGTTGGAACCTTTACGTCGGCGGCAATGGCGGAGCGACGCCGCGACACGCGGAACTGCTGGTGTCTGATGTGGACACCGAAACGCTGGTGCGCACGATTGACCGGTTCCTGATGTTCTATGTGCGCACGGCGGATCGGTTGCAGCGCACGGCACCGTGGATCGAGGAGCTCGACGGCGGGCTCGACCACCTGCGTGCGGTGATCGTGGACGACAGTCTCGGCATCTGCGAGGACCTGGACGCGGCGATGGCGAAACACATCGAGGGTTACACCGACGAATGGCGAGGAGTGTTGGAGGATCCGGACAAGCTGGCGCGGTTCAGTTCGTTCGTGAACGCGCCGGGGACGCCGGACCCGTCGATCTCGTTCCGTGCGGAGCGGGAGCAGAAGATCCCGGTGCTCCTGGGAGTTCCGGAGGTGCGGCGATGACCATGACTTCATCCTGGACCGCGGTGTGCGCGGCGGCGGAGATCCCGGAGTTCTCCGGAGCGGCGGCGCTGATCGACGGCCACCAGGTCGCGGTGTTCCACGCCGGAGACGGCTGGTACGCACTGTCCAATTGGGACCCGTGCAGCGGCGCGGCGGTGCTGTCGCGTGGGATCGTCGGCGACGCCGGGGGAGAGCCGGTGGTCGCGTCGCCGGTCTACAAGGAACGGTTCTCGCTTCGCAGCGGCGCGTGTCTCGACGCGGAAGGCGTTTCGGTGCCGGTGTATCCGGTTCGCGTACGGGACGGGGTGATCGAGGTGGGCTCGCCGTGACGGACGTCCGGCCGTTGGCCGGGTTCACGGTGGGAATCACGGCAGCGCGCCGAGCTGAAGAGCTGGGCGCGCTGCTTGTGCGCCAGGGTGCGGCCGTCCGGTACGGACCGGCGATCCGGATCGTGCCGCTGGCCGACGACACCGAATTGCACGCGGCGACGATGCGGTTGCTGGAATCCCCAGTGGACATCGTGGTCGCGACGACCGGGATCGGCTTCCGCGGCTGGATCGAGGCCGCGGAAGGCTGGGGTCTCGGCGAAAAGGTGCTGGACCATCTGTCGGACGCCTCGTTGCTCACTCGCGGTCCGAAGGCAGCCGGGGCGGTGCGCACGGCCGGGTTGGCGGAGGACTACTCACCCGCGTCGGAGAGCAGTGCGGAGCTGTTGCAGTACCTCACGCAGTCCGGAGTGGACGGACGACGGATCGCGTTGCAGTTGCACGGCGAGCCATTGCCGTACTTCGCGGAGACTCTTCGGCAGGCGGGTGCCGAGGTGATCGAGATCCCGGTGTACCGCTGGGTGGCTCCGGCTGATCCGGGGCCGCTGGACCGGCTGTTGGACGCGGTCCTGGAAGGCACGATCGACGCGTTGCCGTTCACGAGTGCGCCCGCTGCCGCGTCCACGGTCGCGATGGCGCGGCGGACCGGTCGGCTCGCTGCGTTGATCGAGGTGTTGAGCACCCGCGTGGTCGTGGCGTGCGTAGGCCCGATCGCGGCCGCGCCGCTCGCTTCGCTCGGCATTCCGACTGTCCAACCGAGACGGTCGCGGATCGGAGCGCTAGCGAGAACGGTCGCGGACGCCTTGGTCACCGCCTCGCCGACGCTGTATGCCGCCGGACATGTATTGCAGATCCGCGGGACCGGCGCGCTGGTGGACGGCGAATGGCGCGAGATCGCTCCGGCCCCGATGGCGCTTCTGCGTGCACTCGCGCGGCAGCCCGGCCGGGTGGTCGCGCGCCGGGAGTTGTCCACCGAGCTTCCGTCCGGCGGCGAGGCGCACGCGGTGGAGACGGCGATCGGGCGGTTGCGGACGTCTCTCGGCGGTGCCGGTGTGGTGCAGACGGTGGTCAAGCGCGGGTACCGGCTGGCAGTGAATCCCGGCGACACCCCAGCGTCGATCGGCTAGCCTCGGCACAGTGCGGATGGTCCCGATTCCGCCGGGAACGGTGACGCTCACCGACCGGCGGACAGAGCGAAGTTGGACAGTCGACGTGCCCGCTTTCGAGCTTGGCGCGTTCCCGGTCACCCAGGAGCAATACGACGGCGGCGATGGTCTCCCCGCCGTCGAGGTGTCCTGGTTGGACGCGGTGCGATTCTGCAACACTCTGTCCGAACGGGACGATCTGGCACCGGCGTATCGCCTTGACCGCGGAGAAGTGGCGTGGGACCGGTCCGCGTCCGGCTACCGGCTGCCTACTGAAGCCGAATGGGAACACGCCTGCCGCGCGGGAACCGAGGGACCGAGGTACGGCGACCTGGACGAGATCGCCTGGTACGAAGGAAACTCCGGCGGTCGGCTGCATCCGCCTGGCGAGAAACGTCCGAATGCCTGGGGTGTTCACGATCTGCTGGGCAACACGTGGGACTGGTGCTGGGATCTCTACGACCCGGCGGTCTACGGCGAGTACCGGGTGCTCAAGGGCGGCGGCTGGGCGGACGAGCACTGGAGCGTCCGGGTGTCGGTGCGTCGTCGGAGCCACCCGACGTTCCGGGTGGACGACGTCGGCTTTCGCGTCGCGAAGTCCAGTTAGGACTGCGCGGAGTCCCACCAGGACAGAATGCGGGTGCCGTACAACGTGAGCCACTTCGAAGGTTCGCCGGCCGGGACGTCGACCTCGAACCACATGTCGCCGGGCAATCGGCCGTCCTGCAGCCAAGTTCCGTCTGGTTGCCGGGCGGCGCGAACCCGTTCCACGGCGTCGGCGAGGCGCGGGTCGGGCGGAATGTCGTCCACGACGGCGGCTTCGCGGAAGTATTCGAGGGCGTTGATCGCGCTGTAGTGCCACCGCGTCGGGTACGCGAAGTGGTCGACCCAGGGTGCCACCTGTTCGCCGGTCGAAAGCCGATAGAGCAGACGACGCTTCAGCAGGTACTCCTCGCCGGCGCGGCGGGCGGCGTGGGTCTCGTCGGTACCGCCGGTCGCGATGTCGTAGGCGAGCAAGCCCTTCACCGCGTTCAGCGTCGAGTGGAAGGACGAGCGCTTCGAGTCCTCGACCCATTCGCAGTTCCAGCCGCCGTCGGCCATCTGGTGCTCGGTGAACCAGCGGGCGAGCCCGGAGACGTCGACGCCGAGCCAGCCGCCGTTCGCGATCGTCCAGGCGTTGATGCAGACGTCGACCTCGCCGCCCCAGTACGGTAAATCGTCGTATTCCCACCGGGAATTCTCCGCGAGCAATTCAGCGGTGCGATTGGCGCGCAAGACCGCGGGATCCATTCCCCATTCCCGCAGCATATTGAGCGACCACGTGGTGGCTGTCCACGGCTGCCCGGTATCGGGACCTGGCGTGAATTGCGCCGGGAAGTAAGCACCGCCCGCCCACTGACCGTCCGGGTCCTGCCGGGCGAGGAGCTGCGCGCCGAAGCCCTCGGTCGCGATCTTGTGCCGGGTGGCCGTCCAGACCTCGGGCGGCGCGTCCGCCAAGTCACGTTCGACCTGCCAGCGCAGCGCCGGGTCGGAGTCGAGCAGCCATTTCAGCACGTCAGAAACTGTAGCCCGCCGGTCAAGCCCAGGTCACGGAAAAGTCCTGGTAACCCCGCGCGGTCGCGGCGCGGGCCGCCTCGTCCTCGGCCGCCGCGCGGTCCGGGCGGCGGAGCGGATCGAATTCGGCCAGCGTGAAAGTCAGCCGTTTGCCGGACGCCTTCATCCGCCAAGTGCCCAGAATCTCGCCGTCGACCAAAAGCGCCCCCGGGCTGCCGAGAATTTTCCACACCTCTTTCGCCCGCGCTTTGTCCGGAACGAGGACGGCTTTGTCGCGGCCCTGCGTGTACGGATCGAGCGGCGGCAACAGGCGTACTCCGGCAGGCGACGGCGGGTTTTCCAGCGCGGCCAACCGGTCATTCGGGATGAAGGCCCGCCGACTGTCCACTTTGACCTCGGTGACCGCGGCAGGCCACGTCTCGTTGATGCACGTCTTCGCGGTGCCGACGAAACCGGCCGCGTCGCCCGGCGTCGCGGGTCCGTTGAAGCGCAAATACTGCTCAAGCACCCGCGAAACCGCCGCCGGAACCGGGCGGGTGGACATCCGTCCGCGACCCTCCAGCGGCGCGAGCGTCGCCGGACTCTGCCCGGCTTCGAGCCGCGTGCCGCCGTGGAGCGCAGCGACACGCATGAGCTGCTCGTGCACGTGGGTGGTATTGCAGGGACGGCACCAGCGGCTGAACGAGGGCGGCAACAACTTCGTGATTTCCCCGCTCACCGCGCCCTTGGTCATCGGCTTGGTGACCACCTTGCGGATCGCCCGCGCGGTGGTGAACACAATGTCCACTGGGGACTCCGCTGCCGCCTGGATGTCCTTCTTCTGCCACAACATCCGCGCCAGCGCGTCCGGATCGCCGATCGGCACCAAAGCGGCCGCCAGCTCCGGCAGATCCACGCGCCGGTGGAAATGCGGCGCGCCCCGGTGCGACCACACCAGGGCGAGCCGCTGATCGTCCACAAGAGACTCCGGCGTGACCGGATCCGGCATCCGGGCCGCCAGCGAGAGCAAAGCGGTGTCGCGCATGCTGTCCTGCAGACCCAGGTCCAGCAGCGGCAGGTCGTACGGATCGGCGACGGAGCGGTGCAGCCCCTGCTCGGCGATCCGGTACGCCAGCGCCTGTGCGCGCGACACCTCCAGCATCCCGGCCTCCTTCAGAGCGTGTAATCGAAGGTGTACGACACCGTCGGCTCGCCCAGTACGCCGTGCACTGTCCCGGAGCCGCCGATGCCGGCCAGCTCGCCGGTGCCGGAGCCCGGCACGACCTCGAATTTCGAGCTGATGCTCTTCGGGTCGAAGCTCCACTCCTGGCGGACGACGAACGTGCCGCGGCGGCCGTCGACAGTGCCCTCGAACCGGTCGTAGCCCGGCGACGTGGTCGCGCCGCCGTCGTAGCCCTCGCCCGGGTAGTACAGCAGGTAGTCGCCCGTGGCCGCACCCTGGATCACGCCCGAGTAGTCCATCGCGGCGTGCACGTACGCGACGCGCGGGCCGCCCTCCTCGCCGCTCGCCACGTGCTCTTCCCACTTCGTCATGCCAAACGTGTTCATGCCGCATACTCAATCACCTATACCTGCCATCTTGTGTCAGGTATTTCAGTCATACTTGCCACATGCGTGCCGGCCGTTTGCTCACCGTGCTTCTCCTGCTGCAGAACCGCGGCCGGATGACCGCCGAAGAACTGGCCGCTGAGCTGGAGGTTTCGGTCCGGACCGTGTACCGGGACATCGAGGCGCTGTCGGCCTCGGGCGTGCCGGTCTACGCCGACCGCGGCCGCAGCGGCGGCTACCAGCTCGTCGACGGCTACCGGACCCGGCTGACCGGGCTCAACGAGGACGAAGCCCAGTCGCTGGCGCTGGCCGGGCTCCCGGTGGCGGCCGCGGAGCTGGGGCTCGGCACGGTGCTCGCGGCGGCGCAGCTGAAGCTGTACGCCGCGTTGCCGCACGAGCTGCGAAGCCGCGCGGGCCGCGTCGCCGAACGCTTCTACCTCGATGTTCCCGGCTGGCATCGCGGCATCGAAAGCCTGCCGACCCTGTCCGCGGTCGCCGACGCGGTGTGGGCCGGGCGACGGGTCCGCGTTCGCTACGAACGATGGGGCCAGCGCGAGGTCGAGCGGGTGCTGGAGCCGCTCGGGCTGATCCTCAAAGCAGGCAACTGGTACCTCGCCGCCCGGTGCGAGGGGACCGATCGCACCTACCGGATTTCGCGCATCCACGAGCTGACCGACCTCGGCGAGGAGTTCGAGCGACCGGCGGAATTCGACCTCGCTCGTTACTGGCAGGAGTGGTCCGAGCAGTTCGAACGCCGGATGTACCCCCGAAAGGCGACAGTCCGCCTCTCGCCGAGGGCCCAAGCTCTCGTACCGTTCTACGCGGGCAGCGTCGGTGCCCGGGCGCTGCGCGAGGCAACCGCCGCCGGAGCGGAACCGGACAGCGACGGATGGTTGACAATCGACCTGCCGGTCGAACCGGGAGAAGCCGCGATCGGCGAACTGCTGCGGTTCGGGCCGCATCTGGAGGTGCTCGCGCCGGAGGGTCTGCGGACGGAACTGGCGGCGGCGATCCGGGAGATGGGGCAGGCGTATGAGTGAGTGCGGCGGGGTTCGGCTGGCTGCCCGCCTTCGCCGGAGACGGGACGAGCGGATGAGCGAGCTGATCGGGTTTTCGCAAGAGACGGGGCAAGCGAATGGGTGAGCTGGACGGCGTGCGGATCGGCGTCACGGCCGAGCGGCGCGCGGACGACCTGATCGGCGCGTTGCTCCGGCACGGCGCGGAAGTGCGGCACGCGCCGACGATCACGATCGTCCCGTTGGCCGACGATCCGGAACTGCGTCGCGGCACCGAAGCCGTGCTCGCCGCGCCGGTCGACCTCACCGCGGTCACCACCGGGGCCGGGTTCCGCGGCTGGCTCGACGCGGCCGAGGGCTGGGGACTTCGCGAGGCGCTGCTGGACGCACTGGCCGGGTCGCGCATCTTCGCGCGCGGGCCGAAAGCGGTCGGCGCGGTGCGGGGCGTCGGCCTGCGCGAGGAGTACGCCGCGCCCGGCGAGACCAACGACGAGCTGTTCGGCGCGCTCACCGAAGCCGGTGTCGAGGGTGCGCGCGTCGCGCTGCAACTGCACGGCGCGCCGCTGCCGGAGTTCACCGATCCGCTCGTCGCGGCCGGGGCGTCGGTGCTCGCCGTGCAGCCTTACCGCTGGCACACGCCGCCGGATGCGGAGCCGGTGTTCTCGTTGATCCGCGAAGTGCTGTCCGGAGAACTGGCCGCGTTGGTGTTCACCAGCGCCCCGGCGGCGACGAATTTCCTGACCCTCGCCGACGAATCCGGCCACGGCGCGGAGTTGCGCGAGACCCTGCGCGGTGGCACGGTCGTCTGCGCGTGCGTTGGTCCGGTGACCGCGGCACCGTTGGAGGCAGCCGGGATCAGCACGTTACAGCCGGAGCGTCAGCGGCTCGGCGCGTTGGTGAAGCTGGTGGTCGCGAAGCTCGGTTAGGACGCTTCGGCCTGCTGTCGTCCCGCAGCCTCTTCGCTGAGACCTTGTCGCCAGTAGCCGGTGAAGCAGATGGCTGTCTTGTCGAAGCCGCGCTCGCGGACAAGGTGTCGCCGAACGAGCTTCACGACGCCTGCTTCGCCGGAGACCCACGCGTACGGCGTGCCGTTAGGCAGCTCAGCCGCGCGTACGGCGTCTACGAGCGCTTCGCCGTGCGTACGCGCACCGCGGACCACCCAGTGCACCTCGACGACACCGTTGGTCTCGAAGGTCTGTCGCTCCGCACGGTCCGGAATCTCGACGTACACCGACGCGCGCGCCGACTGCGGCAACCGCTCGAGGATCCCGCCGATCGCCGGCAGCGCGGTTTCGTCGCCGACCAGCAGCTGCCACATCGTCCCGTCCGGCACGTCGTACAGCCCGTGCGGCCCGAGGAACGCCACCCGGCCGCCGACCTCCGCCTGCCCGGCCCACGTCGACGCCGGGCCGCCGCTCTCCTCGTGCAGCACGAAGTCGACGTCCACCTCGCCGGTCTCCGGACGCGCCGCGCGCACCGTGTACGTCCGCATCGGCGGCCGGACGTCGTCGGGCATCGCGAGGTACCGGCGATACCAGGACAGGACGTCGTCCTCGCCCACCTCGGCGGGCGGCAGGTGCGGCTCCTCGTCGCCGGGGAGGGGGAAGAACACCTTCACGTACGCGTCCGGCGCCGCCGGGCCCGCCGCCGCGAGCCCCGGGCAGTCGAAGGTGATCCGCGCCATGTGCGGAGTGACCCGCCGGACCGCGGTGACCCTGCCGGGGTGGTAAGTCAGGACGCTCATGAGGTGAGGCTAACCTAAAACAGGCGGGGCGGGCTATGGCCGGGGAGGATGGCGGACGCCACGGTTTGCCGGGTCCGGTGGCGTCGGTCGGGGTGCGGTCGTGGTCGGCGGGGCCAGGGTGTGGTGAGGCCACGGCGCTTTCCGGATTGGGAGGCGGCGTCGCTCAAGGGCACCGGGTGGTCGGCACGCCGAGGTGCGGGCCGTGGCGCGACGGCCCGGTCAAGTGCGGCCCGGACCACGCGGCGGGTTTCGGCAGAGGTCCGTGAAGGGCTCCTTGGGGGAATCAGAGTCCCTCGGGGCGTCCTTCACGGTCGTCAGTATCGCGGACGCCGCAGTGTCACCAGAAAGCTAAAGCCGTCTCTAGAACAAGCCGACCGGCTCGTCCTCCCCGGGCTCGTCACCGTCCGGGCGCCAGCGGTACTTCCGCAGGTCCACCTTGCCGCCGTCCGCGAGGACGCCCTCGGCGCGCAGTCGCTCCAGTTGTTCGTGCAGCAGATGCGGCGCGGGGGTCCCGTTCGCGCGGAGGATGCGGTGCCAGGGCAGGTCGTGGCCGTCCTCGGCGAGGGCGCGGCCGACCATGCGCGGAGAGGGAGCGCCGGAGAGCGCTGCGACGTCGCCGTACGTCGCGACTGTCCCCGCGGGTACGTCGGCGATGACTGCGCGTATCCGCTCGTGCAGTTCGTCGTTCATGACCCGGGGAATGATAGTCCCGCCGAGGGGTGTGCCGGTGCGCCACCCGGGTGAGCGGGCATGGTTCCATCGCTGATGTGCACGTGCGGAGAGCAGGGACTGGGCAGGCGCGGCTGGTGCGCCCGCCGGTCCCCGCCGCACCCACGTTCACCTGGGACGAGGACGCTCGACGGCTGCTGTCGGCGCCCGCGGGATTCCGCCGCGTGCTCGGCGGGCCGGGCACCGGGAAGACGGCGCTGCTCGCCACCGCCGCCGCGCGCCGGATCGCCGAGGGGGCGGATCCGGAGAGCGTGCTGCTGCTCACGACGTCCCGGCGGGCCGCCGACGCGCTGCGCGCCGACCTCACCCGGCGGCTCACGTCGGACCCGGATCAGGAGTCTCCGCTGCCGCGCACGGTGAGTGAACCGCTCGTGCGCACAGTGCATTCGTACGCGTTTTCCTTGCTGCGCCTGGAAGCTCGCGCCGAGGAACTGCCGCCGCCGCGGTTGCTGGCCGGGGCGGAGCAGGACGTCGTCGTGCGCGAACTGCTGGAGGGCGACCTGGAGGAGGGCGCGACCGGCTGGCCGGAGCAACTGCGTCCGGCGCTGACCGTGCCCGGGTTCGCCGAGGAGTTGCGCGACCTGCTGATGCGGGCGGCCGAACGCGGGCTCGGGCCGGAGGATCTGACTGAACTCGGGCATCGCCAGGACCGCGAGGAGTGGGTCGCGGCGGGGCACTTCTGGGCGCAGTACGAGGAGGTCACCCAGCTGCAGGGGGCGGGCGGCAACGCGCTCGGCCTGCCTGCCGCGCCCGCGCTGGACGCCGCGGAGCTGGTGACGTCGGCGTTGCTCGCGCTGGAGGACGACGAGGAATTGCGCGAACGCGAACGCGGCCGGGTCCGGCATTTGTTCGTGGACGACGCGCATCACCTGGATCCGTTGCAGGTTCAGCTGATCCGCACGATCGGGCACACCGCGGAGGAGTTCGTGGTGGCTGGCGATCCGGACCAGTCGGTGTTTTCCTTCCGCGGCGCGGACCCGAAACTGTTCGCCGATTCCGACAACGACGGCGACCGGACAGTCATGCTGACCACCTCGCACCGGCTCGCTCCGACGGTCCGGGCGGCGGTCGCGAAGCTCGGTGCTACGTTGCCGGGTGCCTCGCCGCATCGGAAGTTGGTTACCCCGCAAGGGAAACGCGGCGGCAAGGTGCGGGTGCGGCTGATGCCGACTCCGGCGGCGGAGGCCAGTTGGATCGCCGACCAGCTTCGGCGAGCGCATCTCGTTGACGGAGTCCCGTGGTCGGAGATGGCGGTGCTGGTCCGGTCTCCAGCACGGACTTTCCTTGTGCTGCAACGCGCCTTGCGCGCTGCTGGGGTGCCGATCGGTTCGGCCACTGAGGAATTGCCGCTGGCGAAGCATTCCGCGGTACGGCCGTTGCTGGCGGTGTTGCGGATCGCGGCGGAGCCGGAATTGCTGGACGTCGACATCGCGGAAATGTTGCTGTCCTCGTCGCTCGGCGGGGCGGATCCGTTGGCGTTGCGACGGTTGCGGCGCGGTCTTCGTCGGCTGGAGTTGGCTGGCGGCGGGCAGCGGTCCAGTGATGAATTGCTGGTGGAAGCGTTGCGGGGCGGGGATATTCTCGTCGGTCTCGCTGACAACGAGGCGTTGCCGGTTCGCCGGGTCGGCAAGCTGTTGAGCGTCACGCACCAGGCGGTGAGCCGCGGCGAAAGCGTCGAGCAGGTGCTGTGGGAGCTGTGGCAGGCGAGCGGGCTGCAGGAACGGTTGCTGCGTCTGGTGGATCGCGGCGGCTCTCTTGGTGCGCAGGCTGATCGCGACCTCGACGCCGTGGTGGCGTTGTTCGACGCGGCAGGCCGGTATGCCGATCGGTTGCCCAAGGCGAGCGTCGCGGCGTTCGCGGATTACCTGTCGTCGCAGAACATCGCGGGGGACACGCTCGCACCGGCGGCGATTCCGGGCGAAGGGGTTTCCCTGCTGACAGCGCACGCTTCGGCGGGTCGCGAGTGGACAGTGGTCGCGGTCGCCGGGGTGCAGGAGGGCGCGTGGCCGGATATGCGGCTGCGTGGCTCGTTGCTGGGTGTCGAGCGGCTGGTCGACCTGCTGTCCGGAGTGGACGAACACGACAAGGTGTCCGCTATCGCGCCGATCCTCGCCGAGGAGCGGCGGCTGTTCTACCTCGCGGCGAGCCGCGCGCGCCGGACGCTGCTGGTGACCGCGGTCGCCGGGGAAGACGAGCAGCCGTCCCGGTTCCTCGACGACCTTGAGGAGAACGGTGCCGACGACGGCATGCTCGACTCCCGGATGAAGCCGCCGGGCCGATCGCTCGTGCTGGCCGAATTGGTCGGCGAGCTGCGCGAGGTCGTGTGCGACGACAAGACGGATCCAGAACGCCGGAAGCGGGCGGCGAAACAACTCGCCCGGCTGGCCGCGGCTGGGGTTCCGGGGGCGCATCCGGACACTTGGTACGGATTGATGGAAGCGTCCACTGAGGACCCGGTGCACGGGCCCGGCGACCTCATGCGGATCTCGCCGTCCACTGTGGAGATCCTGGTGAAGTGTCCGCTTCGCTGGCTGATCGAGCGCCACGGCGGCAGCGATCCGGCGCAGCTGGCGGCGGTGACCGGAACTCTGGTGCACGGTTTGGCGCAGGCGATCGCGGGCGGCAGCACGGAGGAGCAGATCCAGGCCGCGCTGGACGAAGCGTGGGTGCGCGTCGACGCCGGCGCGCCGTGGTTCTCCCGGCGCGAACGGTCGCGGGTGGAGCAAATGCTGCGCAACTTCGTGTCGTGGCTGGAAAAATCGCGGCAGGAGCTGATCGAGGCCGGGGTCGAGCAGGACATCGAGGTCGAGTTGCCGATGGGCGACGAAGAAGTGCGCGTGCTGCTGCGCGGACGCGTCGACCGGGTCGAGATGGACAAGGACGGCCGTCCGGTGATCGTCGACATCAAGACCGGCAAGGTCCCGGTGTCCGGCGCGGACGCGGAGAAGCATCCGCAGCTCGCGGCGTACCAGCTGGCGGTGCTGCTGGGCGCGGTCGAGGGCAAGACGACGCCCGGCGGCGCGAAGCTCGTGTATGTCGCGAAGGGGAACAACAAAACCGGGGCCACCCAACGGGATCAGCCGCCGATGGACGAGGACAACGGGCGCGAGTGGCTGGAACTGGTGCGCTCGGCCGCGGCCGCCGCGGTCGGTCCGGATTACCAGGCGCACGAGAACGCCGACTGCGACCGGTGCCCGGCGCGTGGTTGCTGCCCGCTGCGTCCGGAAGGCCGTCAGGTGACCGGACCGTGAGCCCGGTGGTGATCGCCAATCCCGTTGGGCCCGCGGAAATCGCCGACGCACTGGGATTGCACCGGCCGACGCCCGAGCAGGCGACCGTGATCGCGTCGCCGGTCGAGCCGTCTCTGGTCGTCGCGGGCGCGGGCGCGGGGAAGACCGAAACCATGGCCGCGCGCGTGGTGTGGTTGGTGGCTAACGGAATCGTGAGCCCGGAACGCGTGCTCGGGCTGACCTTCACCCGGAAAGCCGCGCGTCAGCTCGGGGAGCGAGTGCGGGCGCGGTTGCGGCGGCTCGCCGGTTCGGGGCTGCTGGAGCGGATCGATCCGTCGGGCGCGTTGCGGGCCACTGTGGTCGCCGGTGAGCCGACGGTGCTGACTTATCACGCGTACGCCGGGCGTTTGCTTTCGGAGCATGGGTTGCGGCTTCCGGTGCAGCCTGGTGTCCGGTTGCTGTCGGAGACTTCGTCGTGGCAGCTGGCGCATCGAGTGGTGTCCACTTGGGACAATGACCTGGACACCGACCGCGTGCCGCCGACGGTCACCGCGCAGCTGCTCGCTTTGGCCGGGGAACTGGGCGAGCATCTGATCTCGACGGAGAAGCTCGGGCAATACACCGAGTGGCTGTGCGAGGTCATCGAGAATGCGCCACGCGCCAAAGGCCAGCGCGCGTCGCTGCCGGTGAAGCTGCAGGAAGTGCTGGCAGCGCAACGGTTCCGGCTGGCACTGCTGCCGCTGGTCGAGGATTATCATCGCCGCAAACGGGCGGAAGGTGCGCTCGACTTCGCGGATCAGATGTCTCTCGCGGCGCAGCTCGCCGACGGGTATCCGGCGGTGGTGGCGGGGGAGCGCGAGCGGTACGGGGCGGTGCTGCTGGACGAATACCAGGACACCGGGCACGCGCAACGAGTGTTGCTGCGGTCGTTGTTCGGCGGCGTTGAGCATGCGCCGATGCCGGTGACCGCGGTCGGCGACCCGGCGCAGGCGATTTACGGCTGGCGCGGCGCGAGCGCGGCGAACCTGCCCCGGTTCACCACGGACTTCCCGCGCCGTGGCGAGGAACGGCTCGAAACGGCGCACGAATTCGGGCTGCTTACCAGTTTCCGCAATCCGCCGGAAATCCTGGAACTGGCCAACGCGATTTCGGAACCGCTGCGGCAGCGCGGACTTGGCGTGGAACGGTTGCGGGCGCGGGACGGTGCCGGTCCGGCGGACATCGCGGTCGCGCTGTTGCCGGATGTGCGCGCGGAACGCGAATGGGTTGCTGACGCGATGGCCCAGCGCTGGCATGCGGAGAAAGAAGAATCCGGCAAGCCGCCGACCGCCGCGGTGCTGGTGCGCCGCCGGGCGGACATGGCGCCGATCGCGGCGGAAATGCGGATGCGCGGGCTGCCGGTGGAGGTCGTCGGCCTCGGCGGGTTGCTGGACGAACCTGAGGTCGCCGACCTCGTGTCCACCCTGCGGGTGCTCGCCGATCCGCTGGCCGGCAGCGCGGCCGCTCGATTGCTGACCGGTGCGCGCTGGCGGATCGCGGCGGCGGACGTCGCGGCGTTGTGGCGGCGGGCCAACGAACTCACCTCACCCGAGCCTCGGGTGAAGGAGGGCGAAGAGCCGGAACTAGTTGCCGAACGCGCGGAACAGGCCGGGCTGATCGACGCCGTCGACGAACCCGGTGCGCCTGAGCGGTATTCCGCGGAGGGCTACCGGCGAATTCGCCGTCTGGGCGCGGAATTGACCGCCTTGCGCCGTCGGTTGGATCAGTCGCTGCCGGAATTGGTGGCGGATGTCGAACGCACGATGCTGCTCGACGTTGAATCGCTCGCCCGACCTGGGTCAGCGGGTCGCGCGCATTTGGATGCTTTTGCCGAAGTCGTTACTGACTACGCGGAGACAGCGCCGACAGCGACTCTCTTGTCCTTTGTGGACTACCTGAACACCGCTGCGCACGCGGAAGACGGGCTAACACCTGGTGAGGTGCAGGTGGTTCCGGATCGCGTGCAGGTGCTCACCGTGCACTCCGCCAAGGGGCTGGAGTGGGAAGTGGTGGCGGTCCCGCATCTGGTCGCTGAGGTGTTCCCGGGCAAGCGTCGTTCGTCGTCGTGGTTGCGTACTTCTACCGCGCTGCCCGCGCATTTGCGCGGTGACGCGGCGGATCTGCCGAAGCTGCAGATCGCGGAAGGCTATGACCGCAAAGAAGTGCAGGAAGCGCTGGAACTGCACGAGGAAGGATTCGTCGCCCGCGAGGCCGACGAGGAACGACGGTTGTGCTACGTCGCGCTGACCCGTTCCGAGCGGGCGCTGCTCGTTTCCGGGCATTGGTGGAACGAAAGCAGTACGCGAGCCAAAGGGCCGTCGATCTTCCTCTCCGAAATCGCCGAGGTGATGAACGAGGCCGATCCGCCGCTGGGCGTGGTGGACGTCTGGGCCGAGGAACCGGAGGAGGGCGAGGAGAACCCGCTGGTCGCGGACTCTCGGACGGCGCAGTGGCCGGTGGATCCGCTGGGCGAGCGGCGGTCCGGCGTCGCCACCGGGGTGGATCTGCTGCTGGCGGAAATGGCGGCCCTGGAAGAGGAACCGGAGCCCGAACCGGAAGCCGAGCCGCTTCCGGCCGCTGACGACGACGAAATCCCGTTGCCGCCGGAACCCGAGGACGAAGAAGAATTCCTGCCGGACGACGAATACTTCGAAGACGACGAGGACGTCATCGATCCGGAAGACCCGGACGGCTGGGCTGCCGACACCGACGTCCTTCTCGCCGAACGCGCCCGCTCGCAGTCCACGGTGGACCGCGTTGCGCTGCCCGCACAGCTGAGTGTGAGCCAGTTGGTGGACCTGGCGTCCGATGCGGACGCTCTGGCGCAACGCCTGCGCCGCCCGCTTCCGTTGCCGCCCAATACTTTCGCTCGCCGCGGCACCGCGTTCCACAGCTGGCTGGAGCAACGGTTCTCCGGCGACCGGCTGCTGGAGATCGACGACCTCCCGGGCGCGGCCGACGTCGGCGAAGCACCGGACACCGATTTCGAAGCCCTGCAAGAAGCTTTCGAGAACAGCGAATGGGCCGACCGGGTCCCGGTCGCCGTGGAGGTGCCGTTCTCCGCGGACGTCGAAGGCATTACCTTGCGCGGCCGGATGGACGCGGTGTACGCGGATCCGGACGGCGGCTGGACTGTCGTGGACTGGAAGACCGGCTCCGTCCCGTCCGAAGAACGGCTGCCGGCCTTGGCTATTCAGCTCGGTGCGTACCGATTGGCATGGGCCGCGCTGAAGAAAGTGCCGGTGGAACGGGTGCGTGCGGCCTTCCACTATGTCCGGCATGGACACACGCTGCGCCCGGCCGACCTGCTGGACGCGGAAGGCCTGCGCGCCTTGCTGCGCAACGTTCCGCAGGAATAGAAGCTAGGCCCGATCCCGGACGGTCAACGCCCAGTTCACCAACGGCCATTGCAGCGGCAGCCGAAGCCACGCCACCGCGCGGTCGCGGGCCGGGCGACCGCGCCGCTGATAATCCAACGCCATTTTCACATTCCCCGGAAACACCCCGACGAACAGCAGCGCCGCCGCCAATCCGCCGAGCCGGCGCGTGCGCGGCATCGCGATCCCGGCGGCGACGGTCAGCTCGGCGACGCCCGACGCGTACGTCCAGGTGCGCCGGTCATCGGGCAATTCCTTCGGGACCAGCGCGTCGAACTGCTTCGGCCGGGCGAAGTGCAGGACGCCCGCCCCGGCGAGGACGGCGGCGAGAAGAAGCGCTGGACGTTGCGACGCGCGAGGCTCGGACATGCGGCAAGCCTGCCACAGCATGATCGCCGCGACGGGTGTGCGGGTGCTCCGATTGGGTTATCCTCCCGGCTGTGAGTGACGCCGAACGCGCGCGGGGAGCCGGTGCATGAAGGCCTTGAAACGGCTGCCCCTCAACGTCCGGTTGAACGACCGGCCCGACCACGAGCTCGTCGGCGTGATCCGGATGCCGGAGCTGACCGTCAGCCCGATGCGGTCGATCGTCAAGCGGATCATCGGGGCGATGCTGGCGCTGCTGGCGACGGTGCTGATCGTCTATCTCGACCGGGGCGGCTACCGCGACGCGAACGGCGACGGCCTTTCCCTTCTCGACTCGCTTTATTACGCGACAGTTTCCCTCTCGACCACCGGCTACGGCGACATCGCTCCGGCCACCGCGTCCGCGCGGCTGGTGAACGTCATCGTGATCACGCCGCTGCGGGTGCTCTTCCTCATCGTACTCGTCGGGACCACCCTGGAAGTGCTCACCGAGCGCTCCCGGCAGGCGTTCAAAATCCAGAAGTGGAGGACGAAGGTGCGTGACCACACCGTCGTCGTCGGTTTCGGCACGAAGGGCCGCTCGGCGGTCAACGCGCTGCTCGGCGACGAGGAGGTGCAGGCCAACCGCGTCGTGGTCGTCGACACCGACCAGCAGGCGCTGGACGCGGCGAGCGCGCTCGGCCTCGTCACCGTGCACGGCTCGGCGACCAGGGCGGACGTCCTGCGCGTCGCGGGCGTGCAGCACGCACGGGCCGTAGTGGTCGCGCCGAACCGCGACGACACCGCCGTGCTGGTCACCCTCACCGCGCGCGAGCTGGCCCCGAAGGCGCACATCGTGGCGTCGGTGCGCGAGGCGGAGAACGTGCACCTGCTGAAGCAGTCCGGGGCCAACCAGGTCGTGGTGTCGAGCGAGACCGCCGGGCGGCTGCTCGGGATGGCGACATCCACTCCGCTTGTAGTGGACATGGTCGAGGACCTGCTGACCCCGGAATCCGGGCTGGCGATCGCCGAGCGAGGCATCGAACCAAGCGAGGAAGGCGGCTCGCCCCGGCACCTGGCGGACACGGTGCTCGGCGTGGTGCGCGACGGGGTGCTTTACCGGGTGGACGCTCCGCAGGCGGACGCGCTGGAGCCGGGGGACCGGCTGCTGTACGTCAAGAAGGTCACGCAGGTGGATCACATCGAGCGGTGAGGTGCGGTGGGCTCGCTGGGGTTCGGTTGGGTTCGGGGCGGGGGCCGCGTTGGGTGCGTGGGACGCAACCAATGCCGCTTTGGGTGCTTCATCCATGCGCCGCCGCCGCAACGGAATGCGCTGTGTGAGAGGCACGCAACGCGGCATGGGGCGCTCGCGCGGGCGAGCCGGGGCGGAGACGAGGCTCACCGCCCCGCGCCAGGGCAGAGGCGAGGGCCGACCGGCGCCAGGTAGCGGCGCGAGGGCCGAGCGGGCTGGGTGGCGGCGAGGTCTGGCCGGAGCCGGGTAGTGGCAAGGGCCGCCCCCGAGTCGGGTGGCGGCGAGCATCCACCGGGAGTGACGGACGCGACCTCGCCCGGGGTCCCCCGTGCGCGGGCACCTCACTGGGTTTTGCCCCCGGCATCTGGAAGCATGGCGTCGTGCAGGTTTCCGACCCCCCGCATAAAAGCGCGGTCAAGCGGTGGCTTCAGGTGGGCATCCCGGTCGCGGTCGGGGTGCTCGTCGTGGTCCTGGTGTGGCTCGCCGGTCCGGGGATGCTCGGCATCCACGCGAAGTCTCCTGGCGCGCCGGTGGACGCCCAGGTCACCAAGGCCGTCGACTGTTCCGTTCCTGGGGCGGCCGAATCGGTCTCGTTCCAGCTCGGCGGCAAACCGCGGCAGGGCACCCTCGACAGTTGCGGGCACGGGAAGGACGAGCATCTCCAGGTGCTGGTCCCGGACGACGCCCCGGCGGACGGGATCGTCTCCGTCACCATGCCGGACACCTCGGCGGGTGCGCAGGACCTCCGCGCGCCGATCGCGCTGGCGCTGCTGGTGTTCGTCTGCTTCTGCGGCGGGATGTACGCGTACCTGGTGATCCGCGGTCCGGGCAAGCTCGCGCTGCTCAGCTGACGCGGCCCGGAGTGCGGGAAACCACTACGCCCGTAGTGCTCGGCCGCGAACCACTACGGACGTAGTGGCTGCCGGGTCAGCTGACGTCCGACGAGGAAGCGGCGAAGGTGTTGCAGTCCGCGATCCGGTTGTCCTTCGCCCCGGCGCGCCACCACTGCGCGTAGTGCGCGTTGGTGCCGTGGTCGTGGCTGCGGGAAGTGTTGTCCCCGCGGGTTTCCTGGTCGTTCCAAGCCTTGTTGTACATGTCGCGGGTGATCGTGCCGCCGCGGTCGACGTGCGCGCCCAGGAACATTCCGGAGAAGCACTGCGCTTGGAGTTCTTTGCGGCGCGACATCTCGAGGCCCTCGGGGCTGTTCTGCCCGGCGGCGTAGATCTTCTGCCACGCGGCGTCCATGATGCCCGCGACTTCCTGCACGTGGTGGCCGTACTCGTGCGCGAACAAGGCCAGGTAGACGCCGGGATTGTTGCCGTACTGGTCGGTCTGCAGGCCCTTGAACGGAACGTACAGATTGTTCTCGCAGTAGTACGCCGCGGTGGCGATGCCGACCTGGATGGTGCCGCATTCGGTGTCGAAGCTCGGGCCGGTCGGGAAGTGCAGCGCGGGCGGCGTGAACGGCAGGTTGTAGGACTCGAGGAACGGGCCCCACGCCGCGTCGAGGCATTTGCTCGCGGCGGTGAAGAAGGCTTCGGCGCCGTCCTGCGTGCTCGTCCACGGCGGGAGGTTGCAGACGCGGTTCTGCAGGCCGGCGTTGGGATCCTGCAGGATCGGGTGGTCGGCCAGCTTGAGGATCTTGTGCGGGCCGGCGCTGGTCGAGGTGCTCGGGCTTTCCGATGGACTGCTCGGCGAGCTCGAAGGGGCGGACGAGCCGCTGGTCGGCGGCAGTTCGTAGGCGGACGACGGCGACGGCGGCGCGGCCTGGTAGCCGGCGTTGCTCGGCCCCGACCCGCGGTTCAGCGAAACGATCGCCACGACGCCCAGCGCCAGCACCGCGACCGCGCCGAGGCACAGCCCGACGATCAGCCCGGTCGGCTTGCGCGGCGGCACCGGATAGGACGGCGGCGGCTGCTGCCACGGCGGCCCCTGCGGCGGCGGGCCCTGAAACGGCGGTTGCTGCCCCTGGTACGGACCCTGCCCAGGCTGGGCCTGGTAGCCGCCTTGCGCCTGGCCCGGGTACTGGCCCGGCGGCACCGGTCCTTGACCCGGCACCGGCGGGGGTTGAACGGTCCCGCGTGGCGGCACCTGGCCGTAGGGCGGTTGCGTCATCAGGGCAGTCCCGGTGGGTCTCGGCGCGGGCCGGGCGTCCCCCGGCTTGCCGTTCAGCATATCGGGGGACGCCCGGCCCGCCGCAGCACTTCGCCGGACTGGCTTCCCGTCCGGACGTCCCCCCAGGTCTGGCCGGGTGCGGACGGCTCTGGAAGAGTGACGGCAGCAACCGCAAGGGCCGTGCAGACGAGGGGCTCCGATGACAAATTCACCCGGTGCGCCCGGGCCGGGGGACGACACGCCTACGCCGAGCCGGGGCTTCGCCGCTCCCGATCCGGACGCGTCCGCCGCCACCCCGCCGGAGACCGGCGAAACGGACACCTCGTCCGCGCCGTCCGGCACGAGCGCCGGAATTTCGTCGTCCGCCAGCGAAAACGCCGCTTCGACCGGGACGAATCCGGCTGCCGGGACGAACCAGACCGGCGCGGATTCTTCGGCTGGCAGCGAAAATCCCGCTGGTGCGACGCCGCAGTCGAGTGGCTCGAGTGGCTCGGTCCGCGGGAGTTCGCCTTCGGTCGGTGAGAATCCGGCGCCGTCGCAGCCGGGCTGGGTGAGCCCGGGTGGCGCGACGCCGCAGTCGAGCGGTGGAAGCTCTGCTGGCGCGACATCTCAGCCGAGTGGCGAAAGCGTGACTTCGCAGCCGAGCGGCGAAAGCTCCGGCGCGACCCCGGAGCCGGGCAGCGAGACCTCGGCCGGATCGGCTTCGTCCCCCGGCGCGACCCCGTCGCAGCCCGGTGCGTTCCCGCCGCCCGGCGGGACTCCGCCTCCGGCAGGCGGCGCACAGTGGCAATCCCCGGGCCAGCAACCGCTTCCGCAGTACCCGGGCGGCGGCTACGGCCGTCCCGGTGCGGGCTGGGGGCCGAACGGGCTGGGCAAACCGGGCGTGATCGCGTTGCGTCCGTTGAACGTCGGCGACATCCTCGACGGCGCGATCACCGCGATCCGCCGGTATCCGCTGCTGATCCTCGGGGTGTCCGCGGTCGTCGCCGTGATCTCGGCGGGGCTGAACCTCGTCGCGTCGCTGTGGCTGGTTCCCGATTTCAACCGGGTCGCCCAGCTCGGCCCAGCCGCGACTCAGCAACAGCAGCTCGACGCGGCCTACAGCTTGCTCGGCTCGGCGCTCACCTCGCTGCTGCCCGTGCTGGTGATCTCCATGCTGACGCAGACTTTCCTCACCGGCTTCCTCACCGTGGTGATGGGCAAGGCGGTGCTCGGCCGTCCGGTCGACTTCGGCTCGGCGATGCGCGAAGCCGCGCCGCGTCTGCTGCCGCTGCTGGCGGTCACCGTCCTGTACACGTTGGCCACGATGGTCGCGGCGGTGTTCTGCCTGATCCCGGCCGTGCTGCCGTACGTGTTCTGGTCGCTCGCCGGTCCGGCGCTGGTGCTGGAACGCGGCACCATCGGGCAGGCGTTCACGCGGTCGCGGCAGCTCGTGGCCGGGATGTTCTGGCGGGTGTTCGGGGTGCTGCTGCTGGCGGCCGTGATCAGCTGGCTGATCTCGGCGATCATCGGCATTCCGTTCAGCCTCGGCTCGGGCGCGTTCAGCGGCATCTTCGACCCGCAGGCGACCCTGCCGACGGTGACGACCGGCGGCCTGGTGCTGCAGTCGGTGGGCAAGGTGATCGCGGAGACGATCGTCATGCCGTTCACCGCGCTGGTCACCGTGGTGCTCTACATCGACCAGCGGATGCGCCGCGAGGGCATGGACATCGAACTGGCCAGGGCGGCGGGCATTCAGCCGCCGCAACCGCCGCGGCAGGCGTGGTGATCGGCTTCCTCGCCGACGTCCCGGTCGACATCGACCGGGACCCCGCCCGGCTGCGGGCGATCCAGGAACTCACCGATCCCGGTTACGCGGCCGCGCGGCCGGGGGTGCTCGAACGGTTCTGGCAATGGCTCGGACAGCGGATTTCCGAGCTGTTCGACGCGTTGTCCGGAGTGCCCGGCGGCCCGCTCGGCCTGCTGCTGGTGGTGGCGCTGCTGATCGTGCTGATCGTGGTCGTGCGGCTGCGGGTCGGCAAGGTCGGCCGGGCGGCGAAAACCTCCGGCGAGGTGTTCAGCGGGCGGCGGCGAACGGCGGACGAGTACCGGAAAGCCGCCGAGGAGGCCGCTGCTCGCGGCGATTTCTCCGACGCGGTGCGGGATCGGTTCCGCGCGCTGGTGCGGGGAATGGAAGAACGCGCGCTGCTGGACGTCCGTTCCGGCCGGACCGCCGACGAGGCCGTAGCCGAAGCCGGGAGGTTCCTGCCGGACCTGGCCGTTGATCTCATCGCCGCCGCGCGGCAATTCGACGACGTGCACTACGGCGGACGGCCGGGCACCGAATCCGGCTACCGCACATTGTCCGAATTGGACGATCGCGTCCGGCGTGCCCGACCGGTTCTGGCGGACGCATGAGCACGGCTGTTTCGCCGGACCTGCGCCGAATCTGGCGCGGTGCCTGGGTTCCGCTCGCGCTGCTCCTGCTGATCGTGATCATCGCACTGGCCATTGTGCTCAGTCGTGGCAAACAGACCAGCGGCGAGTTCGACCCCGGTTCCTACGAACCGCGCGGAAGTCACGCGCTCGCGCATTTGCTGGAGCAGCAAGGCGTTCAGATCCGCGCCGCGCATTCGCTTGCCGAAGCGCGCGAGGCCGCCGACGGCGGAACCCTGCTGATCACCAACCCGCAGTTGGTGCCCGCGAACGGGTTGGCCGATCTGCGCCGCCGGGTCGCGCACCTCGTGCTCGTCGCGCCCGGCTCGACCGCGCTGGACATGGCTGCGCCGACTGTTTCCTCGGCGGGGGCGGGAGACATCCGTACGCTGCAACCGGATTGCACGGTCGGCGCGGCGGTGAGCGCGGGTTCGGTCACGCTCGGCGGACGCCATTACCGCACGGACGACAAGACTGCGCGCGCCTGCTATCGCGACGGCGGTGAACCGACTTTCGTGCAACTGGCCGACCGGACTGGCACCGTGACCGTGCTCGGCTCGGCGGAAGCGTTCACCAACGACCAGATCGCCAAGGAAGGCAACGCGGCGTTCGGCATGCGGCTGCTGGGCGATCACCGGCAGCTGATCTGGTACGTACCGTCCACAGAGGACCCCGCGCTGGACAGCGATAAGAAGCCGTTCGTCGACCTGATCCCGCCGGGCTGGCGATACGGCGCGCTGACCGTAGGGATCGCGATCGTCCTGTTCGCACTGTGGCGCGCGCGACGGCTCGGGCCGGTGGTGCGGGAACCGCTGCCGGTGGTCGTGCGGTCGGCGGAAACGGCGGAGGGCCGGGCCCGGCTGTACC
Source organism: Amycolatopsis sp. A1MSW2902 (assembly GCF_017312175.1). Taxonomy (NCBI): domain Bacteria; kingdom Bacillati; phylum Actinomycetota; class Actinomycetes; order Pseudonocardiales; family Pseudonocardiaceae; genus Amycolatopsis; species Amycolatopsis sp. A1MSW2902. Next base: position 6,170,438 of record NZ_QJPO01000001.1, on the reverse strand, counting down.
GGCGGGGCGGCGCGACCGGGCACGCGGCGGAAACCTTGCGCGAGGCGGCCCGGACGCGGCTGCGAAAGAGACTGGGATTGCCGCGCGATGCCGGTCCGCCCGCGGTGGTGGAGACGGTGAGCGCGCGGACCGGCCGGGCGCCGAACGAGGTCGGGGCGGTGCTGTACGGCCCGTCGCCGTCCGACGAGGCGGCGCTGGTGCGGCTGGCGGACGAATTGGACGCGGTGGAACGAGAGGTGGAGCGTTCTTGAGTACCGAACAGATGCAGGACGCGCGGGCGGCCCTGATCGCGTTGCGCACCGAGGTCGGGAAGGCCGTGGTCGGCAACGACGCGGCCGTCACCGGGCTCATCCTCGCGTTGCTCTGCCGGGGGCATGTGCTGCTGGAAGGCGTTCCCGGCGTCGCGAAAACGTTGCTGGTGCGGGCGTTGGCGGCGTCGCTGGACCTGAAGACGACACGCGTGCAGTTCACGCCGGACCTGATGCCGGGCGACGTCACCGGGTCCATTGTGTACGACGCGCACAGCGGCGAGTTCTCGTTCCGTGAGGGCCCGGTCTTCACGAATCTGCTGCTGGCCGACGAAATCAACCGGACGCCGCCGAAGACGCAGTCGTCGCTGCTGGAGGCGATGGAGGAACGGCAGGTGTCGATCGACGGCACCTCGCGTCCGCTGCCGGATCCGTTCGTCGTGGTCGCGACGCAGAACCCGGTGGAGTACGAGGGCACCTACCCGTTGCCCGAGGCGCAGCTGGACCGGTTCCTGCTGAAGCTGACCATGCCGGCTCCGTCGCGCGAGGACGAAATCGGCATTCTTTGGCGGCACGCACAGGGTTTCGACCCGCGTGACCTCGCCGCCGCGGGCGTCCGTCCGGTCGCCGGCGCGGCGGATCTCGCTGCCGCTCGGGAAGCGGTCGCGAAGGTGACCGTCGGCCCGGAAGTGATTGGCTACGTCGTCGACCTCTGCCGTGCGACGCGGGAACTTCCGGCCGTGCGCATCGGCGTTTCTCCGCGTGGCGCAACGGCTTTGCTCGCCGTGACGCGTGCGTGGGCGTGGCTGTCCGGCCGGGATTACGCGACGCCGGACGACGTCAAGGCGCTCGCCCGTCCCGCGCTCCGGCACCGGCTCGACGTGCGGCCCGAAGCCGAACTCGAAGGCGTGACCGCGGACGGCGTCCTCGACCGGGTGCTGGCCTCTGTGCCGGTGCCGCGCTAAATGGCCGTCACCGGGCGGCTCGGGCTGCTGGCGCTCCTGGGGGCGCTGGTGGTCGGGCTGCTGTTCCCGTCCGGCACCGGCGTCGCGGTCGTGGTCGCGGTGCTGCTGGTGCTGGTCGTCGTGGACCTCGTCCTCGCCGGGAGTGTGCGAGCGCTGCGGTTTTCGCGCAGCGGTACCACTTCCGTCCGGCTGGGGGAGCCCGCGGAGGTCACGCTGACCGTCACGAATCCCGGCGGACGCACCGTTCGTGGTTCGCTGCGGGATGCCTGGCCGCCGAGCGCCGGTGCCGACGACCGGCACCCGCTCGCGGTTCCTTCCGGTGAACGGCGTGCTCTCGTTACCCCGCTGCTGCCGACCCGCCGCGGCGACCGTATTGCGGCCCGGGTGACCGTGCGTGCGGTAGGCCCGCTGGGGCTGGCCGCGCGGCAGGGTTCGCACGAGGTGCCGTGGACGGTCCGCGTGTTGCCGCCGTTTCACAGCCGTAAGCATTTGCCTTCGCGGCTGGCTCGGCTGCAGCAGCTGGACGGTCGCAACGCGGTGCTGATTCGGGGCCAGGGAACGGAATTCGACTCGCTGCGCGAATACGTCATCGGCGACGACGTCCGGTCGATCGACTGGCGTGCGACGGCACGCGCGTCGGATGTGATGGTGCGGACGTGGCGTCCGGAACGCGACCGGCAGGTCGTTCTGGTGCTGGACACTGGCCGCGTTTCGGCGGGCCGGGTCGGCGACGCGCCCCGCTTGGACGCGGCGATGGATGCGGCGCTTTTGCTAGCCGCGCTGGCTTCGCGCGCGGGGGACCGGGTCGATCTGGTGGCTTACGACCGGCGGGTGCAGGCTTCGGTGCCGAACGCGTCGACGCCGTCTTTGGTGAACGCGTTGGCGACGATTGAACCGTCACTGGTCGAGACGGACGCGCGGGGCATGGTGGCGGAAGTGCTGCGCCGGACCCGTCGGCGGGCCTTGGTGGTGCTGCTGACTGGGTTGGAACCGGCACCGTTGCAGGAGGGGCTGTTCCCGGTGCTGGGGTCGTTGACCGCACGGCACGAGGTGCTGGTGGCTTCGGTGGCGGACCCGCGGGTCGCGGAAATGGCGGCTTCGCGGGGTTCCGCGGAGGCGGTTTACGACGCGGCCGCGGCTGAGCGGGCGTTGGCGGACCGGGAGTCCTCGGTGGCATGGCTGACCCGGCACGGGGTCGGGGTGGTGGACGCGGTGCCGGAGGAACTTCCGCCTGCGCTCGCCGACCGCTACTTGGCCCTGAAAGCCGCAGGCCGGTTGTAGGTCCGTGAAGGGCTCCTTGAGGGAATCTAGGTCCCTCAAGGAGCCCTTCACGGACTTCTACCCAGCTTCGGGAAGCGCGTCCCCGGCAGCCCGCCGGTCCACGTCCCCGGTTTCGCCGCCCAGCGCGGCTCGGCGTCCCAGCGTGAACACGTACGTCAGGAACAGCAGCTCCACCACCGCCCCAATGCCAATGCGCAGCCACGTCGGCCAGCCCGACGGCGTCACGAACGCCTCGATCACACCCGACACCAGCAGCACGCACGCCAGTCCCAGCGCCATCACCACCACCGAACGGCCCTGTTCGGCCAGCGCCGCGCTGCGCGACCGGCGGCCCGGATCCACCACTGTCCAGCCGAGTTTCAGTCCGGTCCCGGCCGCGATGAACACCGCCGTCAGTTCCAGCAGGCCGTGCGGCAGGAGCAGGCCCAGCAGGACATCGCCGCGGCCAGCTGAGGACATCAGGCCGATCGCGACCCCGGCGTTGAGCGAGTTCATCCACAGCGCGGCGATCACCGGCAGGCCGAGCGCGACGCCCAGGAACAGGCACGTCGCCGCGACCCACGCGTTGTTCGTCCACACTTTCGCCGCGAACGACGCCGCTGGGCCGTTCGAGTAGTACGTCTCGTATTGGCCGCCGGGCGCGGTCATCGCCTTCACCTCGTCCGGCGAGACCAGCGACGCGCGCACCTGCGGGTCGCCCGCGATCCACACGCCCAGCACCGCCATCACCGCGACCGACAGCAGCGCCGCCGGGATCCACCAGCGGCGGCTCAGGTACACCGCCGCCGGGAAGCGGTGGGTGAAGAAGAGCCCGACCTCGCGCCACGCCGGGCTGTGCGAACCGGCGACCGCTGAACGGCCGCGCGCGACCAGTGCCGACAGCCTCGCCAGCAGGGCCGGGTCGGGTGCGGTCGAGCGGATCATCGACAGATGCGTCGCCGCCCGCTGATAGAGCGTGACCAGCTCGTCGGCCTCTTGACCAGTCAGCCTGCGCCGTCCGGCCAGTTCGCCGAGCCTGCTCCACTCCGCGCTGTGCGCCGCGACGAACACGTCGACGTCCACCGGCCACCTCCTCTCCCGCCAGGATAGAGGCAGGCGCTCTACGCTGGCCTCGTGCAGGAAGAGTCCGATCTCGTCACCGGTGAGGCCGTCGTCCTCGACCTGCGGGTGGCGAAGCTCGCCAGCCGCGCGGTCGCGATGCTGCTCGACGTCCTCGTCCAGGCCGCGTTGCTGCTGCTCGTGCTCGTCGCGCTGATGCTGACCGCGGGGTCGTTCGACTCGGCGCTCACCGTCGCGCTGATGCTGACCGTGTTCGTGCTGGTGGTGATCGGCTATCCGGTGCTGTTCGAAACGCTCAGCCGCGGCCGTTCGCTCGGCAAACTCGCGCTCGGCCTGCGCGTGGTGCGCCTCGACGGCGGCCCGATCAGCTTCCGGCACGCGCTGACCCGCGCGCTCGCCGGCTTCTTCGTCGACTTCTGGGCGCTCGGCTTCCTCGGCGCGGTGGCCGTCATCGTGTCGCTGACGTCGTCGAACGGCCGGCGCGTCGGCGACTACCTCGCGGGCACCCTGGTGATCCGCGAACGCGTGCCGCAATCCGCGCAGGCGATTCTCGCGGTGCCGCCCGGCCTGGAGGCGTGGGCCGCGCACTTCGATCTCAGCGGCCTCACCGACGACCTCGCCATGGCCGCCCGTCAGTACCTCGGCCGCTACCACGAACTGCGCCCGGAAGCGGCCGCGTCGCTCGGTTTCGGCCTGGCGCAGCAGGTTTCCGCGGCGATCGGGGTGCCGATGCCGTACGGGATGCCGCCGTGGGTCTTCCTCACCGCGGTGCTGGCCGAACGCCGCAACCGCGACCACGCCCGGCTCGCGCCGATGCACTACGGCCCGCCCGCCGCCGCTCCTCCGCCGGTCCAGCCTCCGGCACCGCCGAAATCCGACAACCCCTTCACCCCGCCGAGCTGAGGACATGCTCGCCGACGACGTCACCGTCACCACCGCGCAGGACGGTCAGCTCACGGTCATCGAGCGCATCGTCACCGACGCCCCAGCCGTCCACCGCATCGCCGAACGCGTACCGGTCACCGACGACGAGGACCGGCTTTATTCGATCACCGATCTGCAGGTCTCCGGTGCCGCTGCCGCCGACGGAACGACGGTCACGGTCACCGGGCCGGCGACCGTGAAGTACACAGTGGACGGTGCGGTCGCCGCTGGACAGGTCCGCTTTCAGCTCACCGGGGGCTGGGATCGGACGGTCGATCGGGTCACGGCCGCCTTCAATGGGCCGGAAGTGTCCACTGCGGACTGTTACGCCGGTCAGCCGGGGTCGTCTCGGCAATGCACGTTCTCCGAACTCCGAAGCGGGGGAGCGCATGCTGAACAGAACGTTCTGCGCCAAGGGGAACGGATCGATCTGGCAGTCCAAACCGGACCGTTGCCGGACAACGCCCGCTTTGTCCCGACTGGACCGCTGGCTGTTTTCGCGCCAGGACTTCCGACCGTCCTCAGTGGTCTCGCGTTAGTGCTCTACCTGCTCGTCGGTGCCAGTGTGCTGCGTCGCCGCACCAGGCCGCGCGGCGAACTCGACCTCACCGGCACGGTCCTCGACCTCGTCGCTCGCGGTCATCTGCACATCGCCGACGGACAGGTCAGCCATGGCGAAGCCGATCCGCTCACGCCGTTCGAGCAAGCGGTCAAGACGGCCTTCCCGCCGGGTCCGCTCGCTGCCGCGCGGCCGGATCAGGATGAGCTGCGCGCCCTTCTCGACGCCGAAGCGCATCGCCAAGGCTGGTTGTCCGCGAGGCAACCGCTCGTCCGCTGGGCCGCGCTCATCCTTGCCGCTGCGGGCATCGTGACGACCGTCGTCCTCGCCCTCACCGTCGGCGAGGCGCTGATCGGCGTCGCGCTCCTGATCGCTGGAATCGCCACCTTCGCCGCCGCTCCGCTGGTGCAAACCCGCCGTGGCCGCGCGTTGGGGACTCCGGCCGGACGAGGCGAATCACCGTTGGCGGCAGAGATCAACGCGATCCAAGCCATGGCCGAACGACGCTCGGCGGTGTCCGCGCAATGAAACTCGCCGCGCTGCTGTTGATCCCGTTCCTCTCCGCGACACCCGCTGCGGCGCAAGATCAGCCGTCGCTGCCCGGCTTGCCGCAGAGCGTCGAAGTGGCCCTGAAGGTCCAGCGCGACGGCAGCCTCTCCGTCACCGAGGCAGTCTCGGTGCCGCGCGACACCTCGATGACCCGCACCATTCCGTTGCGCGCCAACGATCGCGTGCTCGGCATCCGCGACATCAGCATCGAAGGCGCGGGCAACGCCGAATCCGGCAACGACCAAGTGATCTTCTATCTGCGTGGCGGAACGTCCGTGCTCCGGTACACAGTGGACGGTGCGGTCGGCACGAGCCTCGGCGTCGAGCACGTGACCTGGGACGTCGCGGGCGGCTGGGACACCCGGCTCGAACTGGTCCGCGCGACCTTCGCCGCGCCCGCCATCCCGGACGCGCTCAGCTGCCTCGCCGGTCCGCCCGGTTCGACGACCCGCTGTGGTGCCGCGCAGATCGACCACTCCGGCCTGACCCGCGTCTCGGTGCCGAAACTAGAGCCCGGCTCCCGCGTGCAGCTGACCGCCGAACTCCCCGGCGGCACCGTCGCCGCAACCGAGAAGCTCATCCCCAGCGGCCCCTTCGCCGCGACCGCGTCAGTGTGGTGGGCCTGGCTGGCCTTCGCCGTCCTGTCGATCGCCGGTGCCGTCGCGGTGTACGTACGCCGCCGACGCGACCAACAGCCCGGCCGCGCCACCCCTGTACAGCTCCTCGACAACGGCCGCTTCTCTTCGCCGGACGGCGTGCTCCCCGGACACGTAGGACTGCTTCTCGCCGGACGCGTCAGCTCTGTCGACCTAGCCGCGACAGTGCTGGACCTATGCGTCCGTAACTACCTATGGGTCAGCGAAGAAGGCCCGCGCAACTGGGTCCTCGTACGCCGCAACCCACCCGACGAACACCTCACCGCCTTCGAGCGCGCGGTGTACACAGCCACCGTGCCCGGCGAAGCCGCGACGCTCGCCGAAGTCCGCGAAGCAGGCGTACGCGAACTAGCCGCCGACACGGTCCGTCGCGGCTGGCGCTCCCCGAAGCGACTGTCGAAGATCGGCCCGCGGCTATGTGGGTACGGCGTCTTCCTCACCGTCCTGCTGGCCTTCACCGTCGGTTACGCACAACTCGGGTTGGTGCTTCTCGCCACCGGCATCGTGGTGACGGCAGCCGCGCGTCTCCTGCCGGAGCGGACGAAGGCCGGACTGGACCTCCGAGACCGCCTTCTCGGCCTTAACGCACAGCTGCGCACGATGGAAGCGCCGGACGACGAACTGCTCGGCTCTCGTGCGCTCCCGTACGCGTACGCGCTGGGGGAAGCAGACGCTTGGCTAGTTAACGCTTGTTCGCTGTCGGCGTACTGGTACGGCAGCTCCGGCGAGGACGCCGTGCCGTTGGCGCGGACCAGCGGATTCGTGACCGCGCTGACCGTCGCGTTCGAGGGCGCGAGGGACCTCCGACCGGACGAGCCGAAGACGCCCGCGCCTGCGTAGGGTGGAGGCATGGCCGATCCCGAGCTCTTCCGTTTCACGATCGACAACGGTCTGCGCGTGGTGCTCGCTCCTGACCCGACCGCGCCGGTGGTCGGGGTCAGCGTGCACTACGACGTGGGCTTCCGCTCCGAGCCGGAGGGGTTGACCGGTTTCGCGCACCTCTTCGAGCACCTGATGTTCCAGGGCAGCGAAAGCCTGGAGAAACTGGCGCACTTCCGGCACGTGCAGTCCAGCGGCGGCACCTTCAACGGTTCCACGCACCCGGACTACACCGACTACTACGAGGTGCTGCCCGCCGCGGCGCTGGAACGCGCGCTGTTCCTCGAGGCCGACCGGATGCGCGCGCCGAAGCTGACCGCGGAGAACCTGGCGAACCAGATCGAGGTCGTCAAGGAGGAAATCCGGCTGAACGTGCGCAACCGGCCGTACGGCGGATTCCCGTGGATCCTGCTGCCGCCGGTGCTGTACTCCACCTTCGCCAACGCGCACGACGGCTACGGCGCCTTCGAAGACCTCGAGGGCGCGACGCTGGACGACTGCGCCGCCTTCTTCGACACCTTCTACTCGCCGGCCAACGCGGTGCTGACCGTCGCGGGCGACTTCGAGGTGGAAGAGGCGAAGGCGCTGGTCCAGAAGCACTTCGGCGACGTCCCGCACCGGCCGGCCCCGGTCCGTCCGTCGTTCTCCGAGCCGCTGCCCACCACGCAGCTGAACGGCGAGCACACCGACCCGCACGCGCCGCTGCCCGCGCTGGCCGTCGGCTACCGGATGCCGGACCCGATCAACGACCTCGACGGCTACCTCGCGTACCTGGTGCTGGCGGGCGTGCTCACCGACGGTGACGGCTCGCGGCTGCAGCAGCGGCTGGTGCACGTCGAACCGCTGGTGGTCGACGTCGGCGCGGGCGCCGGGCTCTTCGGCCCGTTCGAGGCGCGCGATCCGGACACGTTCACCATCACCGCGATCCACCCGCCGGACGTGCCGCGCGAGCGCGTGCTGGCCGCGCTGGACGAGGAGCTGGAGAAGCTCGCGTCCACGCCGCCGGACGACCAGGAACTGAAGAAGGTCACCGCGCGCTGGGCGGCGAGCCTGCACGCGGAGCACGACCGGCTCGTGTCGCGCACCCTGGCGCTCGGCGCGTTCGAACTGCTCTACGGCGACGCGTCGCTGGTCTACCAGCTCGCCGACCGCCTGTCCGCGGTCTCCGGCGAGGCTGTGTCGGCGGCGGCGAAGGCGCTGCGCCCGGACGCGCGCGCCGTGCTCGTCGTGAAGCCCGCAAGCACCGAAGGGACGGAACAGTGACCTCGGCTGAACAGGTCAAAGCCGCACACCGCAGCGCCGAGGAGATCGGCCGCACCGCCGCCGGACCGCGTCCGCTGCCCGCGCTGGGGCACCAGCGCGCCGCCGCGGATCTGTCCCATGTGGACACCACGCTGTCCAACGGGCTGCGCGTGCTCGCGGTGCGCAAGGCGAGCGTCCCGATGGTCGAACTGCGGCTGTGGATCCCGTTCGCGGGCGAGGACCGGATGCACGCGGCCACCGCCGAGGTGCTCGCGGAAACCGTGCTCACCGGCACCGCGCGGCGCGACCGGGTGGAGATCGACGCCGAGGTCGCGCTGATCGGCGGCGACCTCAACGCGGGCGTGGACCCGGAGCGGCTGTACTTCGGCGGCACCGCGCTGTCCGACGGCCTGCCGACGCTGCTGGACGTGCTCGGCGACGTGCTCACCGGAGCCACGTACGGCGACGCGGAGGTCGCGCGCGAGCGGGAGCGGCTGATCGAGCGCATCGCGGTGTCGCGGACGCAGCCGCGCACCATCGCGCGCGAAGCACTGCAGAAGCACCGGTACGGCGACCACCCGGCGACCCGCGAGGTCCCGCAGGCCGAGGACGTCGCCGAGGTGACCCCCGAGCAGGTGCGTGCGCTGCACAACGCTTCGGTGCTGCCGCGCGGTGCGGTGCTCGTGCTGGTCGGAGACCTTGACCCGCAAGAGGTTCCGGCCGAACTGGAGCGCGCGCTCGGCGGCTGGAAGTCGGACCGTTCGGCCGTGGTGCTGCCACCGCTGCCCGCGCTGACCGGCGGCAACGTCCTGCTGGTTCCGCGCGCCGGCGCGGTGCAGTCGCAGATCCGGCTGTCCGCGCAGACGGTGCCGCGCGTCGACCCGCGGTACCCGGCGCTGCAGCTGGCGAACCTGGCGTTCGGCGGGTACTTCTCCTCGCGGCTGGTGGAAAACATCCGCGAGGACAAGGGATACACCTACGGCGCGCACTCGGGCTTCGAGTTCACCGGCGACACGGCAGTGGTCAATGTGGACGCGGACACCGCCAACGAGGTCACCGCGGCGGCGTACCTGGAAACCCGCTACGAGCTGTTCCGGCTCGGCACCGTGCCGCCGACGGCCGAAGAGGTCGAATCGGTGCGGCAGTACGCGATGGGCTCGCTCGTCACCGGCACGTCGTCGCAGGGCGGGCTCGCCGGGCAGCTGATGGCGCTGGCGTCGAACGGCCTCGGCATCGAATGGCTGCAGAGCCACCCGGAGCGGCTCGCGGCGGTCACCGCGGAGCAGGTCGCCGAAGCCGCGGCGGAGTTCTTCGCGCCGGGGCGGTTCACCGGAGTCGTGGTCGGCGACGCGGACCTGCTCGCGCCGAAGCTGGCCGCGCTCGGAGTTTCCACCAGCGAGAAGGACTGATGAGCGTTCCGTTCGAACTAGGGGCACTGCCGACCCTGTCGCGTTCCACAGTGGACCGGCAGGAAACCTTGCGCACCAACCCGGAGCGGCTCGCCGCGAAATGGTCGGAAGCCCGCGTGGTGCTGCTCGACGACACCGGCCGCACGCCGGTCCTCGAGGGCGGCTCATCGCTGGCCACCCGCAAGGCGATGGACTTCGGCACCGAACCGCCCGCCGACGCGGTGTTCCTCGGCGAGTGGGAGGACGTCGACTACTGGTCGCTGCCCGGCTCCGTCGAGGGCGACGTCGACAGCGTCCGGCTGGCGGGCAGCTGGGGCGTGATCGAAGAGGTCCCGCGCGCCAACGGCGAGCTGTGGGTCGAACTGCGCGGCTACGGCGAGCAGCTGGACGACACGTCGGCCGGGCTGTTCACCACCGCGCAGGCGCTGCGCCACTGGCGGCGGCAGTCGCGCTTCTGCACCCGCGACGGCTCGCCGACGCAGCTGATCCAGTTCGGCTGGGCCAGCCGCTGCGAAGCCAAGGGACACGAGGAATACCCGCGCACCGACCCGGCGGTGATCTGCCTGGTGCACGACCTCGACGGCGTCAACGGTTCGCACGTGCTGCTCGCGCGCCAGCCGATCTGGCCGCCGGACCGGTACTCGGTGCTCGCCGGATTCGTGGAGGCGGGGGAGTCCCTGGAGGGCTGCGTCGTCCGCGAAATCCGCGAGGAGGCCGGGATCGAGGTCGGGGACGTGCGGTATCTCGGCAGCCAGCCGTGGCCGTTCCCGCGCTCGATCATGCTGGGCTTCACCGCGCGCGCGGACCGCAACGCGCCGCTGGTCCCGGCCGAGGGCGAGATCGAGGAAGCGCTGTGGGTGTCCCGTGAGGACGTCCGGGCCGCGTTCCGCAACGCCGGAACCGGAGTGCCGACGCCGATCGCCGGTGGCGCGTCGAATCTGCTGCTGCCGGGGAACTCGTCGATCGCCCGCGTGATGTTGAAAGCGTGGGCGGAAGCCGAGGAGTAACTCTCCCGCGATGCGAGCCTCTGGGCCTCGTGAGCGGCGACGCCGGTTCTAACCGGTCTAGCCACTCACGAGGCCCAGTTGCGTTGCGGCCTCCCCGCCCCGGACCACGCCCTGCCCGCGGTCCGCCTCGGCCAACCCTGCGCGTTCGCCTGGTCACCCTGCGCCCAGCGCGGACATCCCGCGGTATCAAGCCGTTACCGCGCTGTTTCCCGAGCCCATTGACGCCGTGTGGCCGCGCTCACTACAGTCCCGGAAAACCGTCTGTAAAGTTTCCTAATAAAGGAGCAGCCAGGTGCGAGCCGGCAGTCCGCGAACGTTGCGCGAGATGAACGACCGCGCGGCGATCGAGGCGTTGCTGCGGAACGGGCCGCTCACGCGGGCCGAGCTGGAGGCCGCCATCGGGTTGTCCAAACCCGCCACCGCGCAGCTGCTCACCCGGCTTGAGCAGGACAATCTCGTCGGCAAAGCCGGGGAGCGCGCCGGCGGCGGACGCGGGCCGCGCGCCCAGCTGTGGGCGGTCAACGGGGCCCTCGCGCACGTCGCGGCCGTCGACCTCACCCCGCGGGTCGCGGACTTCGTGGTCGCCGACGTCGCCGGGGCAGTGCTCGCCGAGTACCGCGTGCAGCTTCCGGTGGCCGAGGACGCCGACGTCGTCGGCTCGTTCGGGCAGGCGCTGCGCCGGGTCACCAAGGCCGCGGGCATGCAGCTCGACGATCTGGCCAATGTGGTCATCGGCGCGCAGGGCGCGTTCGACCCGCGCACCGGATTGCTGTCCTCGGCCCCGCACATCCCGGGCTGGCTCGGATTCAACGTGCCGAAGCGGCTGAGCGACGAACTCGGCGTGACGGTCAAGATCGAAAACGACGTAAACCTTGTCGCCGTTGAGGAAATGACCGTCGGCAACGCGCAGGACGTCGACGACTTCGTGCTGGTGTGGCTGTCCGAGGGCGTCGGCGGTGCGGTCGTCATCGGACGGCGGCTGCTGCGCGGCGCGACTGGTGGCGGCGGCGAGATCGACTGGATGCGCGTTCCCGATCCGGCCACTGTGGACACTGGCGACAGCTGGCCCTCGGCCGGAGCCCGATACGGCAACCTGGTCGACTCGTCCGCGATCGTCCGGCTCGCCAAGGCGCACGGCATCTCCGCGGACAGCGGATGGGACGCCGTCACCCAGGCGCGACGCGTTGCTCACCAAGGGTTCCTGGACGATCTCGCGCGGCGCGTCGCCAGCGGGGTCGCCAGCCTCGTCGCGGTCGCCGACCCGCAGCTCATCCTGCTGTGCGGCGAGACCAGCCGCGCCGGCGGCGACGAGTTCGCCGGGATCGTCGCGGAAAAACTGCACGAACTTGTCCTGCCGCGCACGCCGGTCGGCGTCGCTTCGGTGCAGGGCAACGCGGTGCGCGCCGGTGCGCTGCAATCCGCGCTCGCCACCGCCCGTGAGGACGTCTTCGGCGTCGTCACCCCCACGCTCCTCGGGCCGCGTCGGTCCGCCGGAGAGCAAGCCCCGTCCCCGACCGAGTAGACCCACCCGATGGACAGGAGGGTTCATGTCCGCTCCCACCCGCATCCGGGGTCTCGCGCGCAAGCGCGGATCCCTGGTGCTCAGCGCTCTCGCGGCGAGCACGCTGCTGGCGACCGCCGCGTGCGGCGCCGCCGCGCCCGCAGGCGGCGGTGACGCCGCGGCCCCGCCGAACAAGGACGACAAGCTCACCATCACCGTCTACAGCAAGTTCACCGACCGCGAGTACGGCGTGGTCACGAAGGCGCTGGACAAGCTCAAGGCGAAGTTCCCCAACATCACCATCAAGCACGAGGGGAACCAGGACGACGACAAGCTCACCCAGTCGATCCGCGGCGGCAACCCGCCGGACGTGGCGATCTCGTTCTACACCGACAACCTCGGCGCGTGGTGCTCGACCGGCAGCTTCCAGGACCTGAAGCCCTACCTCGAGCGCGACAAGATCGACCTCGAGCAGATCCCGCAGGCGGTCCGCGACTACACGTCGTACCAGGGCAAGCGGTGCGCGATGCCGATGCTCGCCGACGTGTACGGATTCTTCTACAACAAGACGCAGTTCGCGGCCAAGGGCATCGCCGGCCCGCCGAAGAACACCACCGAACTGTTCGAGGACGTCAAGAAGCTCACCGAGTTCAACCCGGACGGTTCGATCAAGACCGCGGGCTTCCTGCCGTCGATGCCGTTCTACGCCAACCAGGCGCAGTACTGGGCGCCGAACTTCGGGGCCAAGTTCATGGGCCCGGACGGGAAATCGTCGCTCGCTTCCAGCCCCGGCTGGAAGGAGATGTTCCAGTTCCAGAAGAAGCTCATCGACTTCTACGGCGGGCACGAGAAGGTCGAGAAGTTCAAGGCCGGCCTCGGTGACGAATACTCGAAGGACAACGGTTTCCAGACCGGCAAGCTTTCGATGATCTACGACGGCGAATTCCGCACCGCGTTCATCAAGGACCAGGTGCCCTCGCTCGACTACGGCACCGCGCCCGCGCCGGTGCTCGACAGCCTGGCCGGCCAGTACGGCGGCGGGTTCGGCACCGGCACGATCATCGCGATCCCGAAGGGCGCGAAGAACCCCGGCGCGGCGTGGGAGCTGATCAAGCAGGCCTCGCTCGACACCGACACCCTCGTCGAGATGGCCAACGGCCTGAACAACGTGCCCAGCACGAAGGATTCGCTGAACTCGCCGAACCTGAAGATGCCGCCGCAGTTCAAGACCTTCACCGACATCTACAACAGCGGCAAGCTGGTCGCCAACCCGACGACGCCGATCGGCGACGCGTTCCTCAAGGCGGTCAACGACTTCGCCGAGAAGTGGCAGGCCGGGTCGGTGCCTGATCTGGACGCGGGCCTCAAGAAGGTCGACGCGCAGATCAACGACGAACTGGCGCAGAAGGGCGCCGGCGGATGACCACGCTGACCGCAGCGGAAACCGGAACCCCCTCCGCGCCGAACCAGGCGCGGCGGGGGTCTCCCCGGGCCAAGCGCAGGCGCACGGTGTTCTGGTTCATGGCGCCGGCGACCATCGGGTTCCTCATCTTCTTCGCCTACCCGCTCGGCGCGACGCTGTTCTACTCGTTCACCCGCTACGACCTGATCAACCCTCCGCAGTGGATCGGGTTCGACAACTACGTGCGCATGTTCACCAGCGAGCCGCTGGTGAAAACCGCCGCGTACAACACGTTGTGGCTGGTGATCATCCTGACCGTCTGCCGGGTGCTGTTCTCGCTCGGCGTCGCGTCGGTGATTTCGCGGCTGAAGTCGGGCGTCGGCATCGTCCGCACGCTCTGCTACCTGCCCGCGCTCGCCCCGCCGGCGGCCGCGACGCTCGCGTTCGTCTTCGTGTTCAACCCGGAATTCGGTCCGGTGAACCGGTTCCTGCGGTTCGTGGGCATCGACGGCGGATTGTGGTTCAACAGCCCGGAAATGTCGAAGCCCGCGCTGACCCTGCTCGCGCTGTGGGGTTCGGGCGAGCTGATGATCATCATCCTGGCCGCGTTGCTGGACGTCCCGCAGGAGCAGTACGAGGCCGCGGAACTCGACGGGGCCGGCCCGGTGCGCCGGTTCTGGCACGTGACGCTGCCGTCGATCTCGCCGGTGCTGCTGTTCGGCGTGGTCAACTCGATGATCTACGCACTGCAGTTCTTCACCCAGGCGATCGTCGCGGCTTCCGCGTCAGCGGGTACGGCGGATGTCGCGGGCAACTCGAAATTGATCGGTGCGCCGGAAAACTCGACGCTGACGTATCCGATCTGGCTGTACGTGCAGGGTTTCCGGTACTTCAACATGGGTTACGCGGCGGCGATGGCCGTGCTGCTGTTCCTGGTTTCCGCGGGCTTCACCTGGATTCTCGTGCGGCAGATGCGTAAGACGCAACATCAGGAGGACGGAGCATGACGACGCTTTCGGCACCGCCGCGTCCGGCTCCTCCGGTGCATCCGCGGGAGAAGTTCAAGCGGCGCTGGGACAAGAAACTGTCCTTTGTGGCCACGCACGCGGTCGGCATCGCGCTCGGCGTGATCTTCATGCTGCCGTTGCTGTTCGTCTTCCTCACCTCGGTGATGAAGAGCGACCAGGCGATGACGTCGAGCCTGTGGCCCACCGAATGGCATTTCGAGAACTTCGTCGAGGTGTTCCGGAAGGCTCCGTTGCTGGAGTACTTCGGCAACAGCTTCCTGTATTCGGCGCTGGCGACGATCGGGGCGCTGGTGTCGGCGATCCCGGCGGCGTACGGGCTCGCGAAACTGCGGTGGCGCGGGCAGAACCTGTGCTTCATGCTCGTCGTGGTCGCGATGATGCTGCCGCCGCAGGTCACCGTCGTCCCGCTGTACGACCTGTGGGTGCGGCTCGGGTTCACCGGCACGCTGGTGCCGCTCATCGTGCCGTACTTCTTCTTCGACGCCTTCTCGATCTTCCTGCTGCGGCAGTTCTTCCTCACCATTCCGAAGGACTACCTGGAAGCGGCGAAGATCGACGGCTGCAACGAGTTCCGGGTGCTCACGCGGGTGCTGATCCCGATGGCGAAGCCGGGGATCGCGGCCACCGCGATGTTCTGCTTCCTGTTCACCTGGAACGACTATTTCGGCCCGCTGCTCTACACGGGCGAGAACAAAGACAACTGGCCGCTTTCACTGGCGATCGCGTCCTTCCGAGGCATGCACCACGTCGAATGGAACCTCACGATGGCCGCCACCGCGCTGATCATGCTGCCGGTGATCGTGCTGTTCGTGTTCGCGCAGAAGTCGTTCGTCAAGGGCATCACGTTCACGGGAGTCAAGGGATGAAACTGGCAGTGGTCGGCGGTGGGTCCACCTACACGCCGGAGCTGATCGACGGCATCGCCGGACGGCGGGCCTCGCTCGACGTCGACGAGATCGTGCTGATCGACCCGGACGCCTACCGGGTCGAGGCGGTCGGCGATTTCAGCCAGCGGCTGCTGAACCACGCGGGACATTCGGCCCGCGTGCGCACGACGGCGAACCTGGAGGAAGGCGTCGACGGCGCGTCGGCGGTTCTTATCCAGCTGCGCGTCGGCGGTCAGAAGGCACGCGCGTCGGACGAGACGTTCCCGCACATGTGCGGTTGTGTCGGCCAGGAGACGACCGGTGCGGGCGGCCTGGCGAAGGCGCTGCGCACGGTGCCGGTGGTGCTCGACATCGCCGAGCGGGTGCGCAAGGTCGCCGGTGACGACACCTGGATCGTCAACTTCACCAACCCGGTCGGCATCGTCACCCGCGCGCTGTTGCAGGAAGGGCACCGCGCGGTCGGCCTGTGCAACGTCGCGATCAACCTGCAGCGCAAGTTCGCGAAGCTGCTCGGCGCTTCGACCGGCGATGTCAAGCTGGTCCACACTGGACTGAACCACCTGAGCTGGGAACGCGGCGTCCTGGTCGACGGCGTCGACCGGCTGCCGGAACTCCTGGCCCAGCACGCGGAATACCTCCGCGAGGAGGTCAGCGTTCCGGTCGAGTGGATGCAGCGGATGCAGGCGGTGCCGTCGTACTACCTCAAGTACTACTACTCGCACGACGCGCAGGTCGCGAAGCAGCAGACCGAACGTCCGCGCGCCGAGGTGGTCAGCGACGTCGAGGAAGAACTGCTGAAGATCTACCTCGACCCGGAGCAGGTCACGAAGCCGGAATCGCTGGAGAAGCGCGGCGGTGCCTACTACTCGGAGGCAGCGGTGCAGCTCGTGCACGCGCTCACTTCGGGCGACGCCGCCGAGGAGCACGTGGTGAACGTCCGCAACAACGGCACGTTCGATTTCCTCCCGGACGACGCGGTGATCGAGGTTTCGTCCACTGTGGATTCCGCGGGCGCGACGCCGATCCAGCAGTCTCCGGTGGACCTGCGGTTCGCCGGGCTGATCGCCGGGGTCACGGCGTACGAGTACCTGGCTCTGGACGCCGCGATCAAGGGCGGCCGGGACCGGGTCGCGGACGCGCTGCTCGCGCATCCGCTGGTCGGCCAGTACGCCAAGGCGGACCAGCTCGCGGACGAACTCGTCGCACGCAACCGGGATTTCCTGCCCTGGGCGCGGGCATGAGCGACACCGTCGTCGCGATCGACGGGGGGAACAGCAAGACCGAGGTGCTGGTGGTTTCGCGGGACGGCGTCGTGCTCGGCGCTTCCCGCGGCCCCGGCGTTTCTCCCCAGCGGGTCGGAGTCGACGGATGCGTTGCCGCGCTTGAGGAATTTGTCCAGGAAGCCCTCCGCTCCGGCGGCTTGCCCGCTGAACCGCCGTTCGCCGTGCACACCTCGGCGTATCTGGCGGGCCTCGACTTCCCCCGGGAAGAAGCGGCACTGCACAAGGCTCTGTCGGCGCGCGGGTGGAGTTCCACTTTGGACGTCGGAAACGACGTGCTCGCGCTGCTGAGGGCGGGAAGCTCCGACGGCACCGGGGTAGCGGTGGTATGCGGTGCCGGGATCAACGGCGCTGGCTTCGCCCCGGACGGCCGATCCTACCGTTTTCCCGCGCTGGGCAAGGTTTCTGGCGACTGGGGCGGCGGCTACCGGCTAGGTGAGGAAGCCCTGTGGTGGGCCGTCCGCGCCGAGGACGGTCGTGGTCCGCGGACTGCGCTGGAATCGGCGGTCGCGGAGTACTACGGTGCTTCGACGCTGCTGGATGTGGTGCAGGGATTGCACTTCGAGGAGATCGACGCCGCCTCGATCCACGGCCTCTGCCCGCTGCTGTTCGAGGTGGCCGCGGCTGGCGACGAGGTCGCGCAGGACGTGGTGACGCGGTTCGCCGAGGAAGTGAGCCTGCTGGTGGCCGCGATCATGCGCCGCCTGGGCCTCACGACGTCGGCCCCGGAGGTCATCCTCGGCGGCGGGGTGCTGACTGGCGTCGGCGCGTCCGTGATCGCGGACATCGAACGCCGCTGCTTGAAGGTGGCGCCGCGGGCGCAGGTGCGCGTGGTGGAGGTGAACCCGGTGGTCGGTGCTGCGCTGTTCGGTTTGGACAAGATCGGGGCTTCCGACTCCGCGAAGGCTGCGTTGAAGGCCGCGACGCAACGCGCGTGAGTTTGGGGTGGCTGCCCGAAAGCAGCCACCCCTTCCTCGCTCAGGCGGTGAGGTTCTTGCCCGTCTCGAGCACGGACTTCAGGTCGGACAGGACCCACGCCCAGCCGCCGCCCGCGTTCTCGCCGGGACCGGCGTTGATGTCCTCGTGCTGACCGGACACGAGCGCCGCATGGTTCGGCGCGCCGGTGACGTCGTGGGTGACGGTGAGCCGGGTGCCGGCGGTCTGGGTTTCCTCGATGTCGTAGGTGAGCGTGGTGTACGGCTCGGCCACGAGGCTCGGGTCCATCTGCAGTTTCCAGGTGATCACCAGCTTGCGCGGCGGATCGACCTCGAGCACTTCGCCGTCGAGAAGATCGTTGGTGACGCCCAAATCGATGAACTCCTGAGTCGGCCTGGCGCGGTGCTTGCCGCCGCGCCTGAGGTCGAACTCGGCCAGGCCGGTGTAGCCGTACTTCGCGGTCCATTCCGGCTTGGTGACGGCGTCCCACACCGCCTGCGGGGAGGCCTTGATGTAGACGCGGTTGACCAGCACGGTCGTGGTGTCGCTCATGGTCCGGGCTCCTTCTGGGATTCTTCGGCTTCGAGCTGGGCCTTGAGGTCCAGCAGCGCCGCGGTGTGGTGTGCGGTGTACTTGTCGATCCAGCGGTCGTGGATCTGGCGGATCGGGACCGGGTTCAGGAAATGCCGTTTCTCCCGGCCCTCCTTGCGCGAGACGACCAGCTCGGCCTCCTCGAGCAGCTTGAGGTGTTTCATCACCCCGAACCGGGTCATGTCCACTTCGGACTCCAGCTCGGTGAGCGTGCGGCCGTCGCGCTCGTAGAGCAGGTCGAGCAGGAACCGGCGGGTCGGATCCGCCAGAGCCTTGAAAACCAGGTCCTCGTCGGGCACGCACCGAGAATAGGTGACCAAAAGGTCACATGTCAACCAGAAGAACGGCCGCTGGGCTTCCAACGAGGGAAACCCAGCGGCCGGAGGGGGAGCGCTAAAGCAACGCGCCCAGCGGCAGGATCAACGCGATCGCCACCACCGAGATCACCGTTTCCATCACCGACCAGCTCTTCAGCGTCTGGCCGACCGACATCCCGAAGTACTCCTTGACCAGCCAGAACCCGGCGTCGTTCAGGTGCGAGAAGAAGAGCGACCCGGCACCGATGGCCAGCACCAGCAGTGCGTTGTGCGTCGGGTCCAGCGTCGCGGCCAGCGGGGCGACGATGCCCGCCGCGGAGACGGTCGCGACCGTGGCCGAGCCCGTCGCCAGGCGGATCGCCACCGCGACCAGCCAGCCGAGCAGCAGCGGGGACAGGTCCGCGCCCTTGGAGAGGCTGGTGATCACGTCGCCGACCCCGGCGTCCACGAGGGTCTGCTTGAACCCGCCGCCCGCGGCCACGATCAGCACGATCCCGGCGATCGGGCCGAGGGAATCGCCGATGATCGACGAGAGACGTTCCCGGTTCAGCCGTGCCGGGCGGCCCAGCACGACCATGCCGACGAGGACCGCCAGGAGCAGTGCGACGAGCGGGTCGCCGATGAAGTCCAGGACGCGACGGGTCGGGTTTCCCTTGTCCGCCAAGATGTCCGCGAGCGCCTTGGCCAGCATCAGGACCACCGGCAGCAGCACCGTGGCCAGCGTCGCGAAGAAGCTCGGGCGGTGCTTTTCGTCGGTGCCCTCGGATTCGGGGACCAGCCGGGCGGGCGGAGCGGCGTCGGGCACCATCTTGGCGGCGAGGCGGCCGAACAGCGGGCCGGCGATGATCACCGTGGGAATGCCGACCAGCAGGCCCAGCCCCAGGGTGAGGCCGACGTTGGCGTTCAGCGAACCGGCGGCGGCCAGCGGGCCGGGGTGCGGCGGGATCAGGCCGTGCAGCACCGACAGACCGGCCAGCGCCGGAATTCCCAGCAGCAGCACCGGTTTCCCGCTGCGCTTGGCGACCAGCAGCACCACCGGGATCAGCATCACGAGGCCGATCTCGAAGAACATCGGCAACCCGATCAGCGCGGCCACCAGCGCCATCGCCCACGGCAGCCCCGGACCGCGAACCCGGCCGAGCACGGTGTCGACGATCCGGTCCGCGCCGCCGGAATCGGCGAGCAGTTTGCCCAGCATCGCCCCGAACGCGATCAGCACGCCGACGGACGCGACGGTGCTGCCAACGCCGTTCGTGAAGCTCTTCAGCAGTTTGTCGATCGGCATCCCGGCGACCAGGCCGAGCACGCCGGAGCCCAGCGTGAGTGCGAGCAGCGGATGCAGTTTCACCTTGCTGATCAGCACCACGATCACGGCGATGGCCAGCACCGTGGCGACGATCAGGCGGGTGTCGTGGCCGGTCCAGCCGGCGGCGAGGGCGGTCATGCGCGCTCCTGGAACGCTTTCAGCGCCGACGCGACGAGGTCGGCGGGCGGGCGGCTGATGTCGAAGGTCGCTCCCGGCTCGTCCGCTTCCAGCGGTTCGAGGTCGGCGAGCTGGGAATCGAGCAGCGAGACCGGCATGAAGTGGCCGCTGCGGGTCTTCATCCGCTCGGCGAGCAGGTCGCGCGAGCCTTGCAGGTGCAGGAACCACACGTCCCCGCCGCCGCGCAGCACGTCGCGGTAGCGCCGTTTCAGCGCGGACGAGCTGACCACGGCACCGTTTTCATGATGCTTGGCGATCCACTCCGCGATCGCGGCGAGCCACGGAGCCCGGTCCTCGTCGTTCAGCGGGTGCCCGGCGGTCATCTTCTCGATGTTCGCTCGCGGGTGGAAGGTGTCTGCCTCGGCGTACACGGTCCCGAGCTCCTTCGCGAGCGCCGTGCCGACTGTCGTCTTGCCCGAGCCCGATACGCCCATCACCACGATGACCGTCATGCGCACCTCCCACGTCTTTGTGCCCTGGAGAGTCAAACTCAAAAGTACTACTTAATCAAGAAGAAGTAGTACTTAATCGAGTCAGAGGGTTAGGTTGAGCCGGTGGGGAATGATCGGCACAAGGACATGCTCGACGAGCTCGGCGCGGCCATCGCGAGCGGCGAGCTGGCTCCGGGCGCGGTGCTGCGCTCGGAGGAGCTGCAGGAGCGGTACGGGGCGTCGCGGACGGTCGCCCGCGAGGTGGTCCGGGTCCTCGAGACGATGGGGTTGACCAGCAGCCGCCGCCGCGTCGGGGTCACCGTCCGCGAGCCGGCCGAGTGGAACCACTATGACCCGAGGCTGATCCGCTGGCAGCTCGACGGAGCCGACCGGCCGACCGCGCTGCGCACGCTGACCGAGCTGCGTTCGGCCGTCGAACCGTGCGCCGCGCGGTTCGCCGCGCTCCGGGCGACCCCGGAGGAACGCGGACGGCTGCGCGCGCTGGCGGTGCATCTCCAGCGCACGGCGCGGGCCCGCGACCTGGACGCCTTCCTCGGCCACGACGTCGCTTTCCACGATCTGCTGCTGTCCGCGTCGCGGAATCCGATGTTCGCGCAGCTGTCCTCAGTGGTCGCCGAAGTGCTCGCCGGCCGCACCGGGCACGGCCTGATGCCGGACGAACCGCAGCCCGAGGCGGTCGCGCTGCACGTCGAGGTCGCCGAAGCGATCGACCTCGCCGACGCGGCTCGCGCCGAACGCGCGATGCGCGACATCGTGGAGCAGGCACGCGAGGAAATCGCCGCCGCGGTGTCGAGTAATCTCGGCGACTGAATCGTCCACGTTCGGGGGGCTACAGGTGAGCGCGGCGCGCGCGATCGGCTTGATTCTCGGTTTGGCCGCAGACGGGGCACTTGGCGACCCGCGGCGACGTCCGCCGGTCACCGCCTTCCGGCAGGTCGTCGCCGCCACGGGGGCGCGACGCGTGGCAGGCTTGGGAATCGCGGGCGCGGCAGTCGCGGCCGGAGTGCTGGTCGAGCGGACCGGCCGCCGCAGCCCGGTGCTGCAAGCGACGACGACGGCAGTGGCGACCTGGGCGGTCGTCGGCGCGGCCGGGCTGGCGACGCAGGGCACGGAGCTCGCTCGCGATCTCGAGGAAGGCCGTCTCGAACCCGCGCGCGACACACTGTCCGAACTGGACCCGCGCGTCACAGACAGCCTCAGCACGATCGGGCTTTCCCGTGCGTCGGTGGAAACTCTGGCCGAGAACACGTCCGAAGTGGTCGTCACGCCGCTGCTGTGGGGTGCGGTCGCGGGCGTGCCCGGGCTGCTCGCGGCGCGGACGATCGGTTTGCTGCGCCGGCTGCTTCCCGGGCACTGGGTCCTCGACCGGCTCGACGAACTCGTGCACCTCCTGCCGACCCGGGTGGCGGCTGCGTTGACGGTTCTCGGCGCGCCGGTCGTCGGTGGTTCGGCGGGCGGCGCGTGGCGGGCTTGGCGGCGCGACACGATCGCGCATCCGAGCCCGAACGCGGGCCGGGTCGAGGCGGCTTTCGCCGGGGCACTGGAGATCCGCGTCGGCGGGCGGACCGAGTACCCGCAGGGGGTCGTGGAGCTGCCGGTGCTTGGGGTCGGCCGGAATCCGGACGCCGGGCACGTGACGCGCGCGGTGGAGCTGTCCCGGGTGGTCGGCTGGCTGGCCGCGGGAACGTCCGTGCTCGTGGCGGTACTGACCGGGGTGCGCCGCCGAAACCCTTGAGCCGTCAGGGTTTCAGATGCGCGATGGCTTCCGCGTCGTTGAAACCGTCCCGTTCGGACAGCAGTGCGCCGATCCGCTGCCGGTCTTCGGATTTCTTGTTCCCGCCGTACTTGAACTTGGCCCGCACCTCGGTCACCGTCAGCTCGATGCCGCGAATCCCAGGCAGCAGCCGCCGATCCGGAGCGTCCACAGCGGACACCGGGGTGCGCTTGCCGTCCGGTTCGAAATGCGCCAGCTGGTGGTTCAGCAGCGCTGCCTTCTCCTCGGGATCGTCGATGACCCGGACGTCGCAGGCCAGCTGCACGCTCGCGTAGTACGAAGTCGGCACGCCGAGCGCGGGATCGTCGGCGGTGTTCCAGTCCGAGCGGATGTAGGTGTAGTCGCCGGTCACCGTCAGCAGGGCGCGCGGGTGTTCCTCCAGCAGCGGCCACACCGGGTTCGGCCGGGCGAGGTGCAGGCGGACGGTCGCGTCGCCGTCGAAGACGAAGTGCGTCGGCACCACCACGGGGAGATCGCGGCCGCGGCCGCCGGCGACCAATTCGCCGAAATCGTGTCCGGCGAGCCATTCCCGCCATTCGTTCTCGTCCGCGGCGTCCCAGGGGTGGATCAGCATGCCGTCAGTATCAGCGCCGCAAGTGGCCCCGACAAAGAGCCATTTTCCCGAGAAACGACCAGGCCACTTAGGCGGTCGGCGTGTACTCGTCCTCGTCTTCGGCGAGCATCTCCGCGACGGACTTGCGCCGGCCGCGCTGCGGGCGCTCGGTCGTCAGCGCGCCGCCCGGACGCAGTTCGCGGATCGTGAAGTACAGCCAGCCCAGCAACGCCATCGTGCCGAACGCCAGCCACTGCAGCGCGTACGAGAAGTACGGGCCCGATTCGAGCTGCGGCAGCGGCAGCGGGCTGAGCACGCCGGGCTGGTTCTGGTCGAGCTGGAAGTACCCGGGCCGGATCGTGAGGCCGGAAGACTTCGCCACCACGCGCGAGTCGACGGTGTAGCTCTGCAGCTTCCCGTTCGTCGACGCGTCGGCGAACGCGTCGCGGTTCTTCGGGTCCGTCTCGTCGCTTCGCACGCGCGCGACGACCGTCACCTGTCCGCCCGGCGCTGCCGCGTACGGAAGCACGCCGGAGTCACTGCTGAGCCCCACGTAGCCGCGGTCGATCAGGTACACAGTGCCGTCGGTGGCGCGAAGCGGCGTGAGGACCTCGTACGCGCCTTGGCCCTGCACAGTGCGCAGCCGCGCGACAACCTCGGCCGAAGGCAGGTACGTGCCGGTGATCGTCACGAGGTGCCACTCGGTGTTCTTGTCCGGCTTCGTCCCGGGCGGCAACAGCTGCGCCGCGGGCGCGGGTTTCGCGGTGAACGACGTGGTCAGCGCGTTGTTCTGGGTGACCTGCTCGTTGTCGCGGCGGAACTGCCACGGGGCCAGCAGCGTGTAACAGCAGATGGCGAAGGTGAACACCACCACTGTCAACGCCAGCCATCCCGGCCGGAGCAGAAACCGCAACCGCACCCCTCTACGGTAGGCCGTCGCGTTCCGTGCGCGCACCCGGACCGGACGTCACGCCTGTTCGCGGACCCAGTCGAGCAGTCCCGGCACGCTCCGCTCGATCATCCCTAGCACGTCGTCGAAGCCGTCGTCGCCGCCGTAATACGGGTCCGGCACCTCGGCGCCTTCCGGAGCGGACGGGTCGAACGAACGCAGCAACCGCACCCGCGAAGGGTCCTCGACGCGCGACTGCAGGAAGCCCAGGTGGCTCTCGTCGGCGGCGAGCAGCAGGTCGGCTTCGAGGTCCTCGTCGCTGACCTCGGCCGCGATGTGCTGGGTGGGGTAGCCGTGCGCCTTCAACGTGGCGCGCGCCCGCCGGTCGGCCGCCTCGCCGACGTGCCACGGACCGGTACCCGCGCTGGACACGTGCACGGCGTCCGAGAGACCCGCGTCGGCGAGCTTCTTGCGGAAGACGAGTTCCGCCATGGGGGAGCGGCAGATGTTCCCGGAGCAGACAAACACCAGCTTGGGCATGGTCCGCAGTCTTCCAGAGCGACCGTGCGAGGATCCCCGGGTGCCTGCATTAGCCGAGATCATCGCCGTCCTCGAACGCAGTTACCCGCCCCGGCTGGCGGAAAGCTGGGACGCGGTCGGGCTCGTCTGCGGAGACCCGGCCGAGGACGTCCGCCGCGTGCTCTTCTGCGTCGACCCGGTCGAGGAGACGCTTGCCGAGGCCGAGGAGATCGGCGCGCAGTTGATCGTCGCGCACCATCCGCTGCTGTTGCGCGGCGTGCACGGCGTCCCCGCCGACACCGCCAAGGGCTCGCTCGTGCACCGCATGATCCGCGGCGGTATCGCGCTCTACTGCGCGCACACCAACGCCGATTCGGCCGACCCCGGCGTGTCCGACGCGCTCGCGCAAGCCATCGGTCTCGAGGTCGACCGGCCGCTCGACCCGCACGAACCCGGCGGCGCCACCGGGATCGGCCGCATCGGGCACCTGCCCGCCGCGGAGCCGTTCGCGCAGTTCGTCCAGCGGGTCGCGGACGCGTTGCCGGCCACCGTGCCCGGCGTGCTCGGCGCCGGAGACGCAGACCGGCTGATTCGCACGGTCGCGGTGTCCGGCGGCGCAGGCGACTCGTATTTGGCGAAGGCGACGGCCGAGGGCGTCGACGCGTACGTGACCGCGGATTTGCGCCACCATCCCGCCGGCGAACACCTCGCGTCCGCCGGAACCGTGCCCGCGCTGGTCGGCTTGACGCACTGGGCCAGCGAGTGGCCGTGGTGCGGACAGGCCTCGGCCCTTGTCGGCGCGGCCTTTGCGGGTACCGTCGAAGCTCACGTCTCCACGCGGTGCACCGACCCGTGGACCATCCGCGCTACCGCCCAGTAACTAAATCAGGGAGCACAGTGAAGGCCGACCCCGCCGTCCAGCGTCAGCTGCTCGAACTCGCGAAGGTGGACGCCGAGCTTTCGCGCGTCGCGCACCGCCGCCGCACTCTGCCCGAGCTCGCCGAGATCGAGGCCGGGGAGAAGACCGTCCGGGAGAAACGCGACGCGCTGGTGTCCGTCGAGACCGCGACGTCCGACCTCGACCGGGAGATCGCCCGGCAGGAGAAAGAGGTCGAATCGGTCCGGGCGCGCGAGGACCGCGACCGCAAGCTGATGGAATCCGGTTCGGTCGGGGCCAAGCAGATGACCGACATCGAGCACGAACTGCAGACGCTCGGCCGCCGCAAGGGCGCGCTCGAGGACGACCTGCTGGAGCTGATGGAGCAGCGCGAGGCGCTGGGCCTGGACGCGCAGCGCACGAGCGCCGAGGTCGACAAGGCGACGCAGGCGGTCGAGGCCGCCGCGGCCCGCCGCGACGAGGCGTTCAAGGACCTCGACACCACCGAGGCCCGGCGCAAGGAGGACCGCGCGAAGCTGCTGCCGCGGTTCCCGGAGCCGCTGCTCAAGCTGTACACCCGCGTCTACGACCACAAGGGCATCGGCGCGGCGCTGCTGCGGGCCCGCCGGTGCGGCGCCTGCCAGCTCGAACTCGACCGCAACACCATCTCCGAGATCAAGGCCGCGGCCGAGGACAGCGTCGTGCAGTGCGACAACTGCGGCGCGATCCTGGTCCGCACGCTGGAGTCGGGGCTGTGACCGAACGGGCGATCGTCGAGGCCGACGGCGGGTCCCGGGGCAACCCGGGCCCGGCGGGCTACGGCGCGGTCGTGAAGGACGCGGCGACCGGCGAGGTGCTCGCCGAACGCCACGAATACCTCGGCATCGCGACGAACAACGTCGCGGAGTACTCCGGGCTCGTCGCCGGGCTGGCCGCGGCCGCCGAACTCGGAGTGTCCATTGTGGACGTCCGGATGGATTCGAAGCTCGTGGTCGAGCAGATGTCCGGGCGCTGGAAGATCAAGCACGCCGCGCTGCAGCCGCTCGCCGCGCAGGCGCGCGAGATCGCGGCGGGTTTCGAGCGGGTCGGCTACACCTGGATCCCGCGCGCGGAGAACTCGCACGCGGACCGGCTCGCGAACGTCGCCATGGACAGCGCCGGGTCCGGCGCGACCTCGCCCGCCCCGGTCGCCGAGACGCGGTCCCGGGCGAAGGTCACCGAACCGGACCGGGTGTCCCCGGCGGGCTGGACCGGGGCCCTCGGCACGCCCACCAAACTGCTCCTGCTGCGCCACGGCCAGACCGAGATGTCGGTCGACCGCCGCTACTCCGGGCGCGGCGACGTCCCGCTCACCGAGCACGGCCGGGGCCAGGCCGCCGCGGCCGCCAAACGGCTGGCCGCGATGCCCGGTCTGATCGGCGAGGACGGCGAACCGGCACCGATCGTTTCGTCGCCGCTGATCCGCACCAAGCAGACCGCGCAGGCCGTCGCCGACGCGCTCGGCGGCCGGGTCGAAACCCACCCCGGGCTCATCGAGACCGACTTCGGCGAATGGGAGGGCCTCACCTTCGGCGAGGCCGCCCAGCGGGACCCGGAACTGCACCGCTGCTGGCTGAGCGATTCCTCCTGCCCGCCGCCCGGCGGCGAGAGCTTCGACGCGGTCCACGAGCGGGTCGGCAAGGCACGCCGCGACCTGGTCGAGCAGTACGACGGGCGCACGGTGCTCGTGGTCAGCCACGTGACGCCGATCAAGACCCTGCTGCGGATGGGGCTCGACGCCGGGCCGTCGCTGCTGTTCCGGCTGCACCTCGACCTGGCGTCGCTGTCGATCGTCGAGTTCTACCCGGACGGCAACGCCTCGGTCCGGTTGGTGAACGACATCTCGCATCTGTCCTGAACCGGACAAATGTGAGACAGGTCACGGTCGGGGATGACGTGTGAAACGCCCCGGATGAGGTATTGGCTAGAGTGCGGTGTCGACCGCGGCGCCGCGGCGCAGGTCCCGGCCGGGACTTCAAGGGGGGCGCAGGCTCGTGCGTTTCTTCGGCAGCATCCGCAAGTGGAAACAGTGACGAGGACATGACGGCTAGCGCACTCACCGCAGTATCCGGGCCCGACCTGCCGGGGGAGAAGACGACCGACCCGCCCGCGCGGTTCAAGCTCAGCTGGCTGGCGTCGACGCTGGCGGTGCTGGCCGGCGTGGCCGCGGTCGCCTGGCACGCCACCCGCTACGGGCACTGGATCGTCGACGACGCGGCCATCACGTTCTCCTACTCGCGCAGCGTCGCCGAAGGCCTCGGCCCGGTGCTGGCCCCGGGCGCGCCGCCGGTGGAGGGCTTCTCCGACCCGACCTGGATGATCCTGCTGGCGCTGGGCAAGGTCGTCGGCCTGTTCGACAAGGGCCTGCTGTTCGGCATCCCGGACTACGTGCTGTTCCCCAAGCTGCTCGGCCTGTTCTTCGCCGCGGGCATCCTGGTGCTGTGCCACCTGGTGGCCCGCCAGGTGTTCCGCAGGCACGCGTGGGCGATCACGCTGGCCACCGGTCTCGCGCTGGCGGCGATCCCGTCGTTCGTGATCTGGGTGGTCTCCGGCCTCGAGAACTCGCTGTTCGCGTTCTTCACCACCGCGCTGGCCGCGCTGCTGTTCACCGCGCTGCGCAAGGAAAACTCGCTGTCGTTCAAGGTCGCGATCGTCGCCGGCGTGCTCGTCGCCGCGGCCGCGCTGACCCGGCCGGAAGGCCTGATCTACGCCAGCGCGTACCCGATCGTCCTGCTGTTCGGCGTGAAGCGCGAAGGATTCTGGCCCAGCTTCCGGTCCGCGCTGGTGTCCATCGCGGCGTTCGCTGTGCTGTTCGGCGGCTACGTCGTCTGGCGCTACACGGAATTCCACCGGCTGCTGGCCAACCCGTCGGTCGCCAAGAAGCAGGGCCTGCCGACGTTCGCCTCGATCATCCGGCCGCACCAGCTGGTGGAGTACGCGGGCATCGCGCTGACGCTCGTGCTGGTCGCCGTGGTCGTGTGGGCGCTGCTCAAGGCTCCGTGGCGGCGTCCGCTGATCGGGCTGGTCACGCCGCTCGTGCTCGGCGTGATCGCGTACGGCGTGATGGTCCCGGACTGGATGGCCCAGTACCGCTTCGCGACGCCGGTGTGGGTGCTTGGCGCGTTGTGCGGCGTCATGGCCTTCGCCGAGCTGCTGCGTTCCCTGCCGAAGGTGCCGTTGAAGGCGGTCGCCGCCCTCGTGCTGGTGGCCGCGGCGGTCCCGTCGGCGATCGGTTTCGTGCACCACGACGAGGAATTCGTCAAAAGCCCGACCGTGCCGGCGTGCCTGATCGCCGACCGCTTCGGCCGCGGCTTCAACACGTACGCGGACATGCTCGGCCTCCAGCACGCGTCGCTGCTGCTGCCGGACCTCGGCGGCTCGTCGATGACCAGCCGGCTCGAACTGGTCGACATGGCCGGACTCGTGAACGCCCCGATCGCGGACCTCACGCACAAGGAAGACATCGCCGGCCTGCGCGACTACGTGTTCGACACGGTCAAGCCGACCTTCATCCACTCGTGGGGCCCGTGGGCGGACGGCAACGAGATCAGCATCGACCCGCGCATCGACCGCGACTACGTCCCGATCCTCGTGTACCCCGGCCCGGGCAAACGCCAGGGCGACTTCGTCCGCAAGGACGCGGTAACCGACCCGGCGAAGCTCGCGGCGGTTCAGCACTACGCACAGGTGACGATGATGTCCGTCGAGGCACAGCGGTTCGGCAGCGGCCTCGAGGACTGCGGCCCGACGTTGTCGCGGGGGAGCACGATCCCGCCTCGGGGTTAGAGGGCCAGCCATAGCGCGCACGTCGCCGCTGCCAATGACAGCGGCGTCGTGAGTGCGCCGAGCTTGAGGTCGCGCATCGGTGGATGCTGCCCGTGCCGGATGACGACACGTCGCCGCAGGAGTGTCGTGTGCGAATTGCGAGTCGCGATGGTCGGTGTTGAGGCGCAGCGTTTCGGCGACGGTCTCGACGGTGTGGTCCCGGCATTGTTGCGTCGCTCGGCTAAAGCACCAGCCATAGCGCGCACGTCGCCGCTGCCAATGACAGCGGCGTCGTGAGCGCACCAAGCTTCAGAAACTCCCCCACCGGCGGATGCTCCCCGTGCCGGACCACCACCCGTCGCCACAGCAGCGTCGCCAGTGAACCGAGGTACGTCGCGTTCGGGCCGATGTTCACGCCCAGCAGCACGGCGAGCAGTACGCCCTGATTCGGGTGCGGGCCGAGCACAGACAGCAGGATCAGCGTCGCGGGCAGGTTGTTGACGACGTTCGCCAGCAAAGCCGCGACACCCGCGGCGAGCAGGAGCTCGGGCAGCCCGGCGGTCGTCGGCAGCAGAGTGCGCAGCAGGCCGCCGAGGACATGCTCGTCGACCGCTTCCACCACCACCGCCAGGGCGAGCACGAAGAGCACCAGCAGCGGAGACGCTTCGGCGACCACCTGCCAAGGCCGGATCTTCCGCTCCGCCAACGCTTTCGCGGCCAGGACGAGCGCAGTCAGCGCGGCGATCCAGACCGGCTCGACGTGCACCAGCTGTCCGGTAGCGAAGCCGACCAGCATGACCGCCAGCACGACCAGGGTGAAGACCGGCGCTTCCCGATGTTCGGGTTGCCGGGTGCTGGCCGGTTCCCGCAGGTCCTTGCGGAAGAACCAGGCGAACGCAGCTAACTCCACGGCGAGCGTGACCAGCCAGGGCAACGCCATCAGCGCGGTAAACCCGGCGAAGGTGAGGCCGGAAGCGGTGAAGGCGAGCAGGTTCGTCAGGTTCGAGACAGGGAACAGCGTGGACGCCGAGTTGGCCAAGTGCGCGCACGCGTAGACATGCGGCCGCGCGGTGAGTTTCAGTTCGGCGGCTGTGGCGAGGACGACCGGGGTCAGCAGGACGACAGTCGCGTCAAGGCTGAGCACGGCGGTGACGATCGCTGCCGCGGCGAAGGTGAGCAGCAGGAGCCGAGGTTGCCGGCCGCGGCAGATTTCGGCTAGTTCGGCGCCGAGCCAGGTGAAGACGCCTTCCGCCGCGGCGAGGTGGCTGACCAGCAGGATCGCTGCGAGAAAGCCCATCGTCGGCAGCATCTGGACGACCCGTTCGCCCGCTTCGTGCGGCGAGGTCAGGCCGAGCGCGAGGACGACACCGGCGGCGGGGACCGCGAAGACAGCTTCCGGCAGGCCGCGCGGACGCGCCATGGCGAACCAGAGCGTTCCGGCCAGAAGCAGCAGGGACAGGGGACCGTTCACCCCCGAACGCTAGCCGCCGCGAAACCTCAGATCCCCGCCGGTTCCGGCACTCCCGCGCCGCGGTCCAGCACCCGCTCCTTCTCCCGGATCACCGGCAGCACCTCCCGGCCGAAGTGCTCGACGTCCTCCAGATAGTGCAGGAAACCGAGCAGCAACAGGTTCGCGCCGCGCTTTTTGTACTCGATCGCCCGGTCCGCGATCTGTTCCGGCGTGCCGATCAAGCCGGTCCGGAATCCGTCGTTGTACTGCACCAGGTCGGCGAACTCCGAATCCGCCCACATGCCCTTGGTGTCCGAAGTGGACTTCCCGGCCTGTTTGACCGCCGAGCGGAATCCTTCGACGGCAGGCACGTTCGCCTTCGCCACGATCTCCCGCAGCACCTCGCGCGCCTCGGCTTCGGTTTCGCGGGCGATCACGAACCCGTTGAGGCCGAACCGCACCGCGTGGTCGTTCTCCGCGGCGTACCCGCGCACCTCGTCGACCTGCTCGCTGAACCCGGCGAAATCCTTGCCATTGCTGAAGTACCAGTCCGAGACGCGACCGGCCAGCTTGCGTGCCGCGGTGGAGTTGCCGCCCTGGAAGACCTCCGGATGCGGCCGGCCCGGCCCGGCGACCGGTTTGGGTTTGATGTCGAAATCGTGGATCCGGTAGAAGTCGCCGCCGAACTCGGCGTGGTCGTCGGTCCACAATTCCTTGAGCACGCGGATGAACTCCTCCGAGCGGCGGTAGCGCTCGTCGTGTTCGAGCCACGGCTGCCCGAGACCGGTGAACTCGTCTTTGAACCAGCCGCTGACCACGTTCACCGCGGCCCGGCCGCCGGAGATGACGTCCGCGCTGGCGATGAACTTCGCGAGCACGCCGGGCTGCCACAGTCCGGGATGGACGGCCGCGATGACCTTCAGCCGCTGCGTCGCGAGCAGCAGCGCCAGGCTGAAACCAGTGGATTCGTGCTGATAGGCGGCACCGTAGCTGGCGGTGTAGCGGACCTGAGTGAGCGCGTATTCGAAGCCGTTGTTCTCGGCGAGCACGGCCAGTTCGCGGTTGTACTCGTAGCCCCAGTCGGTGCGCTGTTCGATGTCGCTGGTGACCAGGCCGCCGCTCACATTCGGGACCCAGTAAGCGAATTTCAGAGGTTCCTGCGGTTCAAGTGAGGTCATGCCGGGAGTGAAACAGCGGCCGGGCGCCGGGCCAAGCGCGTCCACGCGGTGGAATGTGCCAGCCGGTGCCCGGGGCCGCGCGGCCTCCCGGGTACGCTGTTTCGGCGGACGAGCTGGCAGGACGGTCGCGGCCCGGGTTCTCCCGGTCCGAGGAAAGTCCGGACTCCGCAGGGCAGGGTGGTTGCTAACGGCAACCCGGGGTGACCCGCGGGACAGTGCCACAGAAAACAGACCGCCCCCGTCTCGCGACGGGGGTAAGGGTGAAACGGTGGTGTAAGAGACCACCAGCATCCCGGGTGACCGGGATGGCTCGGTAAACCCCACCCGGAGCAAGGCCAAGAGGGAGTTCGCTCCTGCGCAGGCGATCGAGGGCGGCCCGCCCGATGCCTGCGGGTAGGCCGCTGGAGCCTGCCGGCGACGGCAGGCCGAGATGGATGACCGTCGCCCGGTCCGCCGCGAGGCGGCCCGGGAACAGGATCCGGCTTACATGCCAGCTCGTCCGCCCGATCGCTACGATCGGGCGCATGGGTCAAGCCGTCGCCGCCGCTGTCGCCTTCCGGACCACCTTCGACGCTCTGCACGCTCCCGTCTACTTCGCGCCAGAGACCCAGGAGCGGCTCGCCGCCGCCGGGCTCAAACCGGGGTCGATGACCTACTTCGCCAGCCGCGCCGCGGCGATGGGCGCGGTCGGGCCGGGCACGGTCACCGCCACCTTCTACAGCTTCAGCCCCAGCCTGATCGCCCACTTCGTCCCGCGCGTCTGGACGATCGCCACCCCCGAAACCGTGCTGGAAGCCCGGCTCGCCGCCGTCGACGACATCTACCGCCGGCTGTTCGGCGACGAGACGCTCGCGTCCGCCGAGGTCGCCGAAGCTGCCGAGCTCGCCCGGGAGGCCACCGAGGGCTGCCGTCCCGAAGGCCGTCCGCTCTACGCCGCGCACGCGGACCTGGACTGGCCCGAACAACCGCACCTCGCCCTCTGGCACGCGGTCACCCTGCTGCGCGAGCACCGCGGAGACGGGCACGTCGCGGCGCTGACCACGAATGGCCTGCCCGGCCTCGAAGCGCTGGTCACGCACAGCGCGACCACGAACCGCACCCCGCCGGACACCGCCAAGCGCACCCGCGGCTGGAGCGACGAGGAGTGGGACGCGGCCGCGGCCCGGCTGACCGCCGACGGAATCCTCGACGCCGGCGGCGCGCTCACCGAACGCGGACTCGAGCTGCGCGAACGCGTCGAGACGGCGACGAACGCGGCGGCGCGGGGCCCGTGGCAGCACCTCGGCGAGGAGAAGACGGCCCGGCTGGAGCAGCTGTGCGCTCCGCTCAGCCGCCGGGTGATCGAAGCGGGCGCGATCCCGAGCGCGGCGTTCCGGCCCTGATCCGCGAGACGGTCCGGAACTGCCCGGGATCACGCTTTGTAGTGAACAAATGCGCACATCGGACGCGATGGTGACCGTTATCGCATCGGAGAGTGATCAATTCCAGATTGTTTTCCAATCCGGTTGTCACTCACCGGACTCGCGGCGGAACGCCGATCGGGGCATGCCACACTGGTGCCTGCCCGACACGCCGGTCCGGGGCGCACCGAGAGTGAGCGCCGCACGTTTCGCGGAGCCGCACCGCCGGAAGACTGCGCAATCCGGGTGGCTTGGGTTATTCCGGAGCACCCTTGCCACGATGATGGAGGGCGAGGAATCCTGACCATCGGACCGCAGTACCCGCCCATTGACCACAAGTCGACATCTACGCAGCGCGCTTTGACCATTACCCCTTGTAACGCCATGATGGTGTTCGTAGCTTCGCCGAAGCCAGAACAGCGCGGCGCCCGCCGTGCACCGGGAGTATCGCGATGACCAGCATGACCGCCCTCGAGACGTTTGTGGCCGAAGGGCTCAGCACCGGCAACGTCCGGACCTGGCTGCTCGACAACATCATCCCGCTCGTGCTCCTCGCGGTGGCGCTGCTGCTGCTGTGGCTCGGCGGCGGCAAGGGCGACAACGCGGGGGTCATGCGGCGGCTCGCCGGCGTGGTCATCGCGCTCGCGATCATCGGACTCGCGGTCAGCGGCGCGGGCGTGAACGTGGGCCAGTGGATCGCCGGCCTGTTCACCGGCTGAGGCGGAGCAGGCGTGCGGATCAGGACCGATGACGAGGTGTACCGGGTCGATGCCGTCTGGCTCGGCCCGCCGAAGGCGACTTTTCCCTGGCGAGCCCGCTACGTGGCATGGCTCGTCGGCATTCCGGTCTTCCTGGTCGTGCTCACCGTGGAGCGGTGGGTCGGCTGGAGTTTCGGGTTTTTCTCCACGGCGTGGGCGTTCGTGGCCACGATCGTGATCACCAGGCTGATCACCGCCAAGATCAGCCACGAGCGCCCGCTGGGCGCGGTGATCGCGATGATGGGCCAGGAACTGCGCGCGCCGAGAGAACGGACCTCGGGCGCGGGCGGCGCGGTCAGCGCGAGCCGGGTCCGGGTGCGGGCGGAGCGCCCGCTGCCGAAGCACAAGAGAAGGCGGCAATACCAGCACCGCGACCCGCGTCGCGGTGCCGGCACGAGTGCCGGGAAACAGGGAGCACCACGAGCGCGCCGGAGCCGCCCCGCGGCTCGGGCCGGGAGGTAGTCGTTGTTCGGTCGCGGCGGAAGCCGAGGGAAGCGGGAGCAAGACGTCCCTGCCGGTGCGTGGAACACGCCCCCGCAGGGCCGTCCGCCGTCCGGCGGCAGCAAGTCCGGCGGCAAGGGCCGCAGGCTGCCCGGTGAGCAGGCGATACCGGCGTACACGCCGTCGATCGCCGCGCGCAGCATCGACGGGCATCTGCTGCGCACCGGGTACGAGGTGTACGCCTGGTACCGGCTCGCGCCGCAGCGCTGGTCGTTCCGTTCCGATTCGCAGCGCCGCGACCTGATCGCGGCCATCGCGGGCCAGTACGCCGAACTGCAGGGCCGCTGGCTGCACCTGCGCGTCACGAACCGGCCGTACCCGATCCGGATGTGGGCCGAGGCGCACGTGCACAACGCGGTCGGCAGGCCGAACGACGTGCCGGGCGCGCTGTCGTTCGACGACTACCTGATCGGCGAGCAGCAGCAGCTGATGGGCCGTTCGATGGCGGAAAAAGAGGTCTACCTCGGCGTCCAGGTGCAGACCCGGCGCATGGTGGACCGCGCGGTCGAACGCGCCGCGCCGGTGCTGCGCCGCATCCTGCCCGAGGCGGTCGACGCCGAACTGGCCGCGCTCGACTCCGAGATCGAGCACCTCGACCAGGTCATCGGCAGCGCCGGGCTGGAAGGCCGTCCGGTGCACGCCGAGGAGATGTCCTGGCTGATGCACCGCTCGTGCTCGCTCGGCCTGCCCGCGCCGCGGAACATGCCCGCGGTGCCGGGCGCGGCGTGGGAGCCCGAAGACCTCGCCAGCTTCACCGATGCGGCTGATTTCCACGCCGACCCGTACGCGCCCACGGTCACCGTGCGCGGCCGCACCGGGTCCAACGCCGGCGTGTCGCGGCATCTCGCGGTGCTCACCGTCGGCCAGATGCACGGGCTGCAGATCCCCGAGGTCGACGACCCGTGGATCCAGCACGCGGACCGGCTGCCCGCGGCGGTCGAGGTGTCCGCGCGGATCTACGTGCGGCGGCCGGAAGAGGTGTCCGGCGAACTGCAGCGGCAGATGAACAAGGTCCGCTCGCAGGTCAAGCACTACACCGACGAGCACGAGCTGGAGCCGCCGCAGTCGCTGGCCCGGCAAGCGGGCCGGGTGCTTGAGATCGACGACGAGATGACGTCGGGCTTCACCGCGCTGGCCACGCGCGTGCGGTCGTGGTGGCGCCTGGCGGTGTCCGGTCCGACCGAGCGCGACGCGCTGCGGCTGGCCCAGCAGCTGCTCGACCTGTACAAGCCGAAGATCGCCATCGAACACCCGGAAGCGCAGTACGCGATGGCCCGGGAGTTCATCCCGGGCGAGCCGCTCGCTTCCGGCGCGTACATGCGCCGCGGTTCGGTGGTGTGGACGGCTTCGGCGGTGCCCACCGCGACCGCGGAGGTCGGCGACCGGCGCGGCATCCTGCTCGGCGAAACGGTCACCGCGACGCGGCGGCCGGTGGCCTGGGACCCGTGGATGGCACAGGAAATCCGCGACGGATCGGGGCTCACCGCGATGGTCGCCGGCCTGGGCGGCGGCAAGTCGTTCCTCGGCGGTGGCATCGTCTACAAAACGCTGCGGGCCGGGGCGCACTGGACGATCCTCGACCCGTCCGGCCCGCTGTCGCGGCTGTGCGACCTGCCGGAGATCCGCCCGTACGCGCGGCCGATCAACCTGCTCAACGCCCAGCCGGGCATCCTCAACCCGTACCGGGTGGTCGCCGATCCGCTGATCGAGCACTTCATGGACGAGGAGGACCCGGAACGCTCGTGGCGGCGCGAAAAGGCGCTGGCCGGGGCGACCCGGCGGCGGCTCGTGCTCGACGTGCTCACCGGCGTGCTGCCGTACGAGGTGTCGCGGATGGCGCAGACCCGGATCGTGCTGCTGCGCGCGGTCCGCGCGGTCGGCGGCCGGTTCGACGCCGACCCGGGCCAGGTCATCGACGCGCTGCGGCGGGATTCGAGCGAGCACCACGAGCACGCGGTCGTGGTCGCGGACTTCCTGGACGAAATGCGCGAGCGGATGGCGCTGCTGATCCCGGAAACCGACGCGGACCCGTACTCCGAGACCCGCGACGACCGGATGACCGTGCTGACCATGGCGGGGCTGACCCTGCCGAAGGACGGCGTGCCGCGCGAGTACTGGACCGACGCCGAATCGCTCGGCGTGGAAATGCTGAACCTCGCGGCCTGGCTGACCCAGCGGTCGGTGTACGAGAAGCCGAAGGAACTGCGCAAGGGCGTCTGGATCGACGAGGCGTTCTTCCTGTCCGAGGTGCCGACCGGGCGCGTGCTGATGAACCGGTTCGCGCGCGACTCGCGGAAGTGGAACGTCCGGGTGCTGCTGTCGTCGCAGATCCCGGCGGACTTCCTGAAGATCCAGGGTTTCGTGGCGCTGCTGGACTCGGTGTTCGTCGGTCGCCTCGACGACGACGACGCCCAGGCCGACGCGCTGCGGCTGCTGAAGGTGCCGGTCGGCGTGGGCTACGAGCAGGTCGTCGCCGCGCTCGGCCGCCGCCCCGGCGCCCAGCGCGGGCTCGAACGCGACATGGAGCCCCGGCAGTTCATCTTCGGCGACGGCGCCGGCGGCGTGGAACGCATCCGCGTCGACTTCTCCGGCCCGCATCTCGACCCGTTGCGCGCGGTCATGGACACCACCCCGGGTTCGCCCGACGCGCGCAGCAAACCCGGCAGCGAACTCGTGGTACCGCACGAGGACGAGGCCAAGCCGTACGTCCCCGCCCCACCGGAGGACGACGAGCTGGAACACGACTTCGAACTCCAAGCGGAACTCGAGGTCGGTCTCGCCGACGAGCAGCTGCTGGGCTCGCCGGACCCGCTCGCGTCCGAGACCGGCGAGGTGGAGGGTGCAGTGCGCAACGGACGGCAGGAGGACCGGCACGCCCGCGCCGGCGGCAAGGGCGGCGGAACCGGCAGGGATGCCGCATGACCCCCGGTGATCCGGGCCGGCCCGCGCCGGCCGTGAGGAGGCCTGCGTGAACACCGTCTTCACGCTGGCGTTCGTCCTCGCGTTCGCCGCCGGCTGGCACGCGCTCCGCAAACGCGTCAAGGAAGGCCCCAAGCCGGGCGGCCGCCGCCCCAGCAGGCGCGCGTCACTGCTGGCGGTGGTGGCGGTGATCGGGCTGCAGACGGTGCTGTTCGCCCCGTCGGCCAACGCGGCGGCTTGCGGGGAATCACCGAACCCGGAGCGTCCGGGGGCGGGCATGGTCGGCGCGCTCGATCCGCCGGAGGGACACGGCGAGCCGCAAAGCGCCTACATCGACTACAGCTACGCGGGCATGGTCTGGAACACCTACCAGACCAACTGCACCGCGCTTTCCGCCATCGCGTCCCCCAGTTCGACCATCGACACCTGGGCCGGGAACCAGCTGTTCAACGTCGGCAAGAACATCGTCGGCGCCACGAACTCGCTGCACTACACCGTCCTCGAGGGCGGGCTGCTGAACCCGATCTACAACGCGGTCAAATCGGGTGCGGAAAAGGTCTACAACAACATCTACACGCAGCTGTTCGGCCTGGTCGCGCTGATCT
Source organism: Amycolatopsis sp. A1MSW2902 (assembly GCF_017312175.1). NCBI lineage: Bacteria > Bacillati > Actinomycetota > Actinomycetes > Pseudonocardiales > Pseudonocardiaceae > Amycolatopsis > Amycolatopsis sp. A1MSW2902. The sequence goes on along the minus strand of NZ_QJPO01000001.1, from coordinate 6,132,556 downwards.
TGTCGATCATGTTGTTCCGCAACATCTGGCGCGGCGACCTCGCCGGGGTCAGCAAGCGGGCGCTCTACGCGATGGCCGGGGTCTGGCTGGCGGCGTCTTCGCTGGCGATGCTGCGATATTTCGATCCGATCGACAAAGCGATCGTCCAGACCACCACCAACATCCAAGCGGGATTCGTCGATTCGTCGCAGGACCGGATCGTGCGCGACATCCTGCCCACGGACCTGCACAACCAGGTCGTCTACGACAACTGGCTGCGCGGCGAGTTCGGCTCGCCCACCGCTCCGCAGGCCCAGCAATACGGCAGGCCGCTGCTGGACGCGCAGGCGTTCACCCGCGACCAGCTGGTGAACGGCGACGACGGCAAGCAGAACGTCGTCGACGCCAAGAAGGCCGCCTTCAAGGACATCTCCACCAAACTCGGCCCCGCCACCGGCTACTTCACCGGCGAGGCGGGCGGCCGCACCGGCGCCGGGTTCCTCGCGCTGGGCCAGAGCCTCGTCTACTCGCTCTTCCAGCTGCTGGCCAAGGCGTCCGTGCTGCTCGCGCAGGTGCTGATCCGCCTGTTCGCGCTCACCGCGCCGCTGATCGGCCTGGTCGCGCTGCTGAACCCGGAGATCCTGCGCCGCGTGCTCAAGGTCGCCGGCGGCATCGCGTTCAACCTGGTCGTGCTGTCGGTGCTGGCCGGCGTGCACGCGCTGCTGCTGCAGGCGATCTTCGCCGCGGGCGACGGGCTCAACCTGCTCACCAAGATGGTCCTCGCCGGGCTCATCACGGTGCTGCTGTTCCTCGTCGGGCGCCCGGTGCGGCGGCTGTGGCAGATGGTCGAGATGTCGGTGAGCATGGTCGGCGGCGCGGTGCCGTCGCCGGGCGGCGGGCTGTTCTCCCGGTTCCGCCGGAAGAACGAGCCGACGCCGCAGGACCAGTTCTGGCAGAACGTCCGCGACACCGACGACGTCGTGGACGGCGAGCAGCGCGGCCCGATCGGCGCGACCGTCGGCGGCGGCCGGTACCGGCCCGAGGCGGCGGTTTTCGCCAGCTCGCAGCGGCTCGACAACGGCTCCCGGGCGGCCCGTCCCGCCGCGGCCTGGTCCGGTGCTCCGTGGCCGGGCGCGGTCGGTCCCGCGCAGTCCGCCGCGGGCGCGTTGCCCTCGGGTGGCGGAGGCGGTGCGCCGGCGTTCGGCCAGTACCACCCGGTCGCCGGTGCGCCCGGCGACTACGTGATGGCGGGCGCGCGGTGGCCGGTCAAGGAAAGCCGCCAGGTCGACACGTCCCCGGTCGCCGACCGGCGGTGGAGCGACGAACCGGAACCGGTGGTCGTCCCGTCGCGGATGAGCGCGCCGGATCGCGGCTACTCGGCTCCGGCGCCGGACCAGCCGGGCTTCACCGTGCCGACGCAGGGCATCCGGGCGCAGCCGCGCCGGGTGGATCCGGAGGTCGTGGCCGGGAAACCGGTGTTCGTGCTGTACCGCCCGTCGCGCGGCATCGAGGTCCGCGACACCGACCAGGTCATGGGGCGGTGACCGATGCCGATCCGCACCAACCGCGGCCGGACCGCCGTCTACCGCCGCCTGTGGGGGTTCCCGCTCCGCTCGCCCCGGCATCTCGTGGGCACGCTGGTGTTCCTCGCCGTGGTGATCACCGCGCTGGGCGTCGGCCTGCCCAAACTCCTGGGCAAACCGGCGTCCGCGCATCCGGGAACGGCTCCGCCGAACTCGTCGGCCGGGCCGCACACCGGCGTCGCGGCCCCGGTGCCGAGCACGGAAACCCTGCCGACCCGGCTGTCGCAGCCGCTGGTCACCCCGTCGTCGGCGGTGCCGAACCCGCAGGCGCTGAGCATTGCTAAGCAGTGGGCGACGGCGTGGGTGCACCATCCGGCGGGCATCTCGAACGCCGACTGGCTCAACGGGATGCGCGCGCTCACCACCGACGAGTACCTCCCGATTATGTCCACTGTGGACCCCGCGAACATCCCGGCGACCAAGGTCACCGGCGATCCGACGGTCGCGCAGTCCTACTCCAGTTCGGTCAAGGTCGTGGTCCCCACCGACGGTCCGAAACTCAGCATCACCGTGGTCAAAACCGCGGCGGGATGGCGAGTGTCGGACTATGACCAGGCGAGCTGACCGTGAAGCTGGCCATTCTCGTCTCGGTGGTGATCGCCGCCGTTTTCGCCACGGTGCTCACCACCAACGTCGTGCAGAAGGCGGTGACCGACCAGCAGCAGGCGGCGGCCGGCGGGGTCGCGCTGACCTCGTGCGACGCCGCGATCGGCCCCAGCCAGCCCGGCCAGCCGGAGCAGGGCGGGGCGGACGCCGCGGAACTCGACCAGGAGTCGCGCAACACGGTTTCGCTGATCATCTCGATCGGCAAGCAGCGCAGCCTCGCGCCGCGGGCGTGGCAGGTCGCGATCCAGGCCGGGATGACCGAATCGCGGCTGCACAACGTGAACTACGGCGACCGCGATTCGCTCGGCATCTTCCAGATGCGCCCGTCGATGAACTGGGGCAGCGCCGCCCAGGTCACCGACCCGAACTACGCGATCAACAAATTCTTCGACGTCCTGCTCGGCGTCCCGGACTGGGAAAACCTGCGCCCCGGCGACGCCGCGCAGCGGGTCGAGCGGTCCGGCTTCCCGGACCGGTACCACCGCTGGGAGGCCATGGCGGCCGCGCTGGTGCAGAACATGGGCCAGATCGCCGACGTGGTGGGCTGCGGGCAGGGCATGGGAGCCGCGCTGCCGCCGAGCCAGGCCGCGGCGCAGGCGATCAAGTTCGCGCTCGGCGAGCAGGGCAAGCCTTACATCTGGGGCGCGACCGGCCCGGATTCGTATGACTGTTCCGGCCTGATGCTGCGCGCCTACGAGTCGGCGGGCGTGATCCTGCCGCGCGTGTCGAAGGACCAGTACAAGGCGGGCGCGATGCTGCCGGTGCGCGACGCGCAGCCCGGCGACCTGATTTTCCTCGCCACCGACCCGGCCGACCCGACGACCATCCACCACGTCGCGATGTACCTGGGAGACGGCAAGATCGTCGAGGCCCAGCAGACCGGCGTGCCGGTGCACGTGCGCCCGTTCTCGTTCGACGAGCACGAAGTCGTGCCGCAGGCGGTGCGCCCCGGCGTCTAGCATGGGTGCGGGAGGCACCGGCTCTTGACCCGCGGGTTGCCCAGTACCGCGGGTCCGGATTCACCCCGAAGTCGCGGCCTGTCCACGAGCACGTGGCCGCGCGCTGGCAGAGGATGGCACACGTGGCACGGAAATTCGGCAAGCGAGGCAAGGCCGGCCAAAGCGAGCCCCAGGACCCGGCGGCGCTGTTCGGCGCACCGCAGCCGCCGCGCCAGTCCGCGCACCCCGCGTCCAGCACCCCGTTGGCGGACCTGCTGAACCAGGGAATGCCCGGCGTCGACGGCGGGTACGTCGTCCTGCCGCGTTCCCTGGCCGAGGGCATGTCGCTCCCGTGGCAACAGCAGATGGCGGCTTTGCTGGCCCAGTTCCACGCCGAACACGCACGGTTGTCGTGGCCGGTGTACCGGGTGGTCCCGTCCCGCTACGAGCGCTTGGTGGATCTCGACGAGGAGCAGCTCGCGGAGGCGGGCTACCTGGTGGAGATGGACGCCGAGGGCGAGATGGTCTACCGGGAACGGAGCGGCCGGAAGGTCCAGGACCCCGATCGGACGACGGTGCTGGTGTCCTGCCTGGACCCGATCCCGCGCCCGGCTGCCGCTGGCCCGGTGCCTTCAGGCGAGGCGCCCCCGGTAGGCCCGCTGGCCGCGGCGGTACCGATGAACATCGGACCGGCCCCGGTTTGGCGCTCGTCGGCACCTCAGGGGCCGGTGGGGGATGAATCGCCGACTAAGTCCGCTCCGGCAGGGGCTGTACGCCCTTCAGACGCTCATGGGGGTTCGGCCCCGGTTCCTGCCGCGGCGGAACAGGCCGTTCCGCCCGCTGAGCGGGTCACGGAAGCTGCTGGTCCGGAGACGGTTGCTGCGGACGAGACATCCCAGCCCAGCCCTGCTGCCGAGGCCGCCGCTCCGCCTGCCGCCCCGGCTTCGCCTGCTGCTCCGCCGGTGCCGCCGCCCGACACCAGCGTGCCGTCCTCGATGCCGCCACCCGCGCAACCTGCGGTCAATCCGCAGTTGCAGGCGAGGCAGGCGTGGCAGCCGAAGCCGTACGTGCACGAGCCACGTCAGCCTGCCCGCCCGGCGGAACCGTTGCCGCAGCAGGGGAATCCGGTGGTTCCGCCACACGGTCGACATGAGGCCGCTCCCGGGTGGCATGGACAGAACCCGGCGGTACAGCAAAGTCAGATTCCGCAGCCCGGGGCGCAGCAGTATGGCGCGGGTTCGCCCCCCGCACCCGCGACCCCGCCGATGCCTGCGCCGCAACCCCCGGCCCAGCCAGCTGCGCAACAGCCGGTTACTCCGCCCACGTCCGGTGGGTCGCAACCGGCTTCGCAGCAGCCGCCTACGGCCACACCTAACACGGAGTCGGTGAACCCGCCCGCAGCTAGTGCTGCGCAACCGGTTCCGCCCGCGATGCAGCAGCCTGCTCCTCCCGCGCCCAGCGCGGAGTCGACGAATCCGCCTGCGCCTGGTGCGTCGCAACCGGTTCCGCCCGCGAGCGATCCGGTTCCTGCCGCACCCGGCGCGGAGTCGGCGACCCCGCCCGCGCCTACTGCACCGCAGCAGCCGCCGACAGCTCCTGTCGCGCCCAGCGCGGAGGCAGCGACTCCGCCCGCGCCTGGTGCCTCGCAACCGACTTCGCCTGCGAGCGATCCGGCTCCTGCTCCACCCAGCGCTAACTCGGCGACCCCGCCCGCGCCTACTGCACCGCAGCAGCCGCCGACGGCTCCTGCCGCACCCGGCTCCGAATCGGCAAACTCGCCCGCTTCTGCTGCACCGCCACCGGTGGAGCACCAGCCTGCTCCCGCCGTGCCCGGCGCGGAGTCGGCGAACTCGCCCGCGTCTGCTGCACCGCCACCGCACCAGCCGCCGACAGCTCCTCCCGTGCCCAGCGCGGAGTCAGCGAATCCGTCCGCGCCTGCTGCACCGCAGCAGCCCCCGACTGCTCCTCCCGCACCCGCGGAGTCGGCGAACCCGCCTGCCCCTTCCGCACCGCAACCACCTGGGAATCCTCCTGCCCAGCCGCCGCAAGCACCTTCCGCCTCGGGTGCTCCGTTCCAGCTTCCGCAGCCCAGCGGTCGCCGTCGGGCGGTTGAGACTGGGCCGGACGGGCGGCCCTTGCCTGTCTTCCCTGGGCAGGAGACCGGCACCTCCACGCCGCCGCCGGTGCGGCCGTATCGGGATGAGTTGCCGGTGTTTCCGGGCAAGGAGTCGGCCGTACCGCCGGTTCCGGATTACGGTGCTTCCTCCCCGGCGGACGACGCCGCGATCCCGCCTCGCGGCATTCCGGTCGGGGATCCTCGCGGGTGGTTCGACGAGCATCCCGACCACGAGGACGACGGTCCGGCCGACTTCGGGCCCACCGGGCAGCCCACGGAGGTTCCGTTCCGCTGGCGCAAGTGAGCGGGCAGATGTCAGGCTGAACCCATGTCTGACGACCCGAACCCGGACCAGGGCTGGTACTACAACACCCGCACCCACGAAGTCGAGCACCTGGAACGCAGCCGCGGAGTCGACCTCCTCGGCCCGTACCCGGACGAGGCCACGGCCCGCCGTGCGCTCGACATCGCCCGCGAACGCACCCGGCAAGCCGACGCGGCGGACCGGTCTTGGGATGGCGACTGACTGGGCTGGTCAGGCGGGGTAAAGCGGTTTGGTGCGCGGCTGCCGCCATAGGTGCGGCAGGCAGTCGGAGTCCGCGATGTGGAAGCGGCTAATGCACCCGGCAAGCCGACGCCGACCGTGCCTGGGTGGCGGCTGACCGGGCGGTCAGTCGGAGTAGAACGGTTGCCCCCACAGTTGCAGCAGGCAGCCGGAGGCCGCAGTGCGGATGCGGCTAACGCACCCGGCAAGCCGACGCCGCCGACCGTGACTGACTGGGCGGTCAGGCAGGGTAGCGCGGTTTAGTTCGCGGCTGCCCCCACAACTGCAGCAGACAGCCGGAATCCGCGGTGTGGAAGCGGAGCCGGTAGTCGCCGTGTCCGGCGGGCAGCGGCGGCAACTCCCGTTCCTGTCCGGCCAGTTCGCGCAGGACGACGTGGCCGGAATGAAAGCGGCAGCTCAGCTCCGCGATCCGGGCATAGGACCGGTCGGGGCCCGGATCCGCGGGGCAGAGCACCACGGTCAACGGGAGTTCGCCGTCGTGGATCGGGGGCCAGAAGAGTGCCGCGCCGGGGACCGCGTCGATCAGGTTTGCGGATTCGGCGGACGGCGGTACCGGCAGGATGTCGCCGAGCGAACGGCCTCGGTCTAGCAGCATGAACTGCCCTGCCCGGACGCGCAGGAGAAAATCGAGGCGCGTGGTCGCGGGCCGGTACGGGGCGAAGTCCTCGGGGATGCCGTCGGGGAAACCGTTCGAGGCAAGGAATTCAATGAACTGGGCGTCGGTCACCTGCCGGGTGCGCTCGGCGAGGCCGGGGACGTCTCCTGGCTCCGGCCGTTCGTATCTGCTGACGACCGCGATCTGGCCGGGGCCTTCGGGCAAGGGGCCTTGCCATTGGCTTATCGACACGGTCCCGCAGGTTCGGCAGGCGTCCCGCCTGATGCAGATGGTCCGGCCGGACGCGTCGGTCTGGGTTTCGGTCGCTTCCAGGGCGAAGTCGGGGAAGTCGTGCGGGCTGCCGCAGGCGCGCAGGATGTGTTCCATCGCGACGTCTTCCCGGGTCGGGACAGGTCTCATCGGTCACCTCGCGGTCGGGTCAGCAGGGCGCGGCCGCGCTCGGGGGTGAGTGTCGAGGCCAGCGCCGGGTCGGCGAGCAGCGCGACCGGGGCGATGTGGTCGGCGTTTCGCGGCCGCCAGTGCTCCATCGCCGCCCGCACGGCCCGCCACAAGGCGTCCGCGTCGCCTGCATGGTCGTCCAGGGCCTTCCTGACCAGCTGATCGAACGCTGGCTCGCCGAAGTTCGGGCCGTCCCGCCGAAGCCGGGCTTGGCCCTCGCCGATGGCGAGCTGGATCTCCGGGCGTTCGCCGATCATCGCCGTCTGCAGTACCGAGTGGCGGTAGTTCGTCGCGGACCGAGCGTGCTCGGCGAACAGCCACGGCAGGAATTCCTCGGTGAACAGCGGATCGGCGAAAAAGCCTTCTGGCGCCTGATGCAGCAGCCTGCTGAACGACTGGCTGGCCTGATACTCCCGGCCGAGAAGCAGGTCTAACTGGACGAGCAGGATCGTGGCCCGGTCGCGGCCGAATTCCTCGGCCTGAGCGAGAACCGCCGAGGCAGCGTCGGCATCGCCGGCGAGCGCGTCGAGCCTGGCCTGTTCGACCTTGGCGTCCCACGAGTCGCGAGTTTCGCCTTCCGGACGGCGCATCTGGTGGAACTCGGCGTACAGGCTCTCCATCAACGCGGTGAACGACGCGAACCGGGTGGGCGGTTCAGCCATCCAGGAGAACAAGCTGTACGCCGCCCACTCGCCGGACTCGTCGACGTCGCCCGGGTCGAGGAACAGGATCCCGGCGTCGGCCTCGAGCGAGATCAGCAGTCCCCGGCTGAACTTGTTGCTCTCGGCCGGTTCCTCCTCGGAGAGTTCTTCCCAGCCCTCCCAGTACGGCTCGATGTCCCGCAGCCAGCCGAGAGTGGCGGTGTCCCGCATGCGCCAGACGAACGATCCGGCGTCGCGCCAGCCGTCTGTCGTCAGCAGGAAATCCCGGTAGGACGGCGGCAGCGGCAGACCCAATCGTGCCTCTGCCGCCGCGACCGCCTCCTCGCTCGCCGGGGCGAAGCCGAGCCATCGATCGCGCAGCACCTGCGGGTCGAGATCGGCGGGCTCGGAGCTCTGGATCCACTCCGCGCTCCACCGGGACAGCCAGGGTTTCCAGTCCATGCGCGGCATTATGGCGGCGCGGCTCCGGCCCCGGTGGCGGATTCGGCGAGGTGTGCGGTTACCCCATCACCAAGGCCGGATCCAGTACGAATTCCGGATCCACCTGCTCCGCCAGATCCGTTCCCGCGCGTCCGTTCCCCCAGGCCTGCGCGTTCCGCAGGTGGAACTCCACGCCCTGGCGCTGGTACCGGGCCCAGTCGCGCGGCGTCGTGTCCACCAGGTCCTGCATCGCGGCCAGCGTCGCCAGGTTGCGCGGTTCCAGTTCGCCGATCGGCCGGGTCGTGCCGCGTTCGGCGGCCCGGACGTGGCCGGACGTCGTCATCCAGCCCAGCAGTGCCGAACCCAGCTGCTCGGTCAGGAAGTCGACGTCGTCGCCGTCGGTGACCTTGTTCCCGATCGCGACCAGGTGAACCCCGAAGTCCCGCGCGTGATCCGCGTACTGACGGTAAACACCAACGCTGCGCAGGGTCGGTTCGCACACCAGGAACGTCACGTCGAAGCGCGTGAACAGACCCGAGGCGAACGCGTCGGCACCCGCGGTCATGTCCATCACGACGTACTCGTCCGTGTCGTCGACCAGGTGGTTCAGCAGCAGTTCGGCCGCGCCGACCTTCGAGTGGTAGCAGGCCACGCCGAGGTCGTCCTCGTCGAACTGGCCGGTGACGCCCAGCCGGACGCCGCCGAGCGGGCGGAAGCAGGCGTCGAAGATCGGGTTGTCCTCGAACGGCCGCACGAGCCGCGAGCCGCGGCCGGGCGGGGTGGTTTTGATCATCGCGTCGGCCGACGGGATCCGCGGGTTGTCGCCGCGCAGGTACTCCTTGATCAGCGGCATGTTGTCGCCGAGCGTCGGCCACGCCAGCGCCTGCTCCTCGGTCGCGCCGAGGGCGACCGCCAGGTGCTGGTTGATGTCGGCGTCGATCGCCAGCACCGGTTTGCCCGCAGCGGCCACATAAGAGACGAACAGCGACGAGAGCGTGGTTTTCCCGCTGCCGCCCTTGCCGACGAACGCGATCTTCACCGATCCGGCCCCTTCTGAAAATGAAGACGATTATCAATGCCAGGCAGGTTACACCCGCCCGGCCCGCGCCCGAACGGGCGATCACCGGCGGTTCGGCGGGATAGTGTTGGACCGTGCCGCCACTCGTGCTGAGGACACCAGCGTCGGGAGGGGACTTCGGTCGTCTCCGGACGGAGTTCGCGCTGCCGGAGTCGTTCGGGCCCGCGGTGCTCGCGGAGGCCGAAACGGCGGTGCTCGATCCGCTCGCGTCGGCGGGCGGCCGCGAGGACGCCACCGACCTGCCGTTCGTCACGATCGATCCGCCCGGGTCCAAGGACCTCGACCAGGCGATGGTGATCGAGCGGCGCGGCAGCGGCTTCCGGGTGCAGTACGCGATCGCGGACCTGGCGGCGTTCGTCCCGCCGGGCGGGGCGCTCGATCACGAGGCGCGGCGGCGCGGCCAGACGCTGTATCTCCCGGACGGCAACGTCCCGCTGCACCCGCCGGTGCTGTCCGAGGGCGCGGCCAGCCTGCTGCCGGGCGAGGTGCGGCCGGCGGTGCTGTGGACGATCGACGTCGACGAGGCCGGCGAAATCGTCGCCACCCGGGTTCGGCGGGCGCTGGTGCGGTCGACCGAGCAACTGGACTACGAGGGCGTGCAAGCCTCGCTGGACGCGGGACGGCCGCATCCCTCGGTGGCGGCGCTGCCGGAACTCGGCCGGTTGCGGCGGAGTCTCGCGGTGCGGCGCGGGGCGGTCGAGTTGCAGCTGCCGGAGCAGGAAATCAGCGGCGACGTCGACGGAGGCTGGATTCTCGCGCGCCGCCCGCGGACGGTCGTCGACGCGTGGAATGCCGAAATCTCTTTGCTGACCGGGATGGCCGCGGCGCGGATCATGATCGACGCCGGGATCGGGGTGCTGCGGACGCTGCCGTCCCCGGAGCCGGACGCGGTGGAATGGCTGCGCCGGTCGGCGACGGTGGTCGGGCTGGCTTGGCCGGTCGAGCTGACGGTGTCCGAGTTCCTGTCCACTTTGGACCCCGGACAGCCCGCGTCGATGGCGTTGTACGCGGACACCACGCGGCTGTTGCGCGGCGCGGGGTACACGGCCTTCGCCGGGGAATTGCCCGCGGTTACGACGCACGCGGGGATCGGCGGGGCATACGCGCACGTCACGGCACCGATTCGACGGCTGGTCGACCGGTTCGGCACCGAGGTGTGCCTGGCGGTGACAGCCGGACGCGAGGTGCCGGACTGGGTGCGCGAGGCGTTGTCCGAGGTACCGGCGTACATGTCCGCTTCGGACAGTCTGGCCGCACGGGTTGAGCGCGCGTGCATAGATCAGGTCGAAGCGTGGGTACTCGCAGAGCATGTCGGTCACGAGTTCACGGCGGTGGTGCTGCGCGCGGACGAGACGCGCGCGGAGATCCTGGTCGAGAACCCGCCGGTGATGGCGAAGTGCTCCGGCGAGAAGTTCCCCGAGGGCGAGCGGATCGCGGTGCGGCTGACCGAAGTGGACGTCGAGCAGCGGAAGGTGTCGTTCGAACGGGTATGAGGAACGCGGAACTGGTCGATGATCTCGGCGAGCCGGTACCGATCGAGGGCTCGCCGCGGCGCGTGGTGTCGCTGGTGCCGTCGCTGACCGAAGCGGTCGAGGCGAGCGCGCCGGGACGGCTGGTCGGGGCGACGGACTACTGCACGCATCCGGCGGATCTGGACGTGGAACGGGTCGGCGGGTCGAAGTACCCGAAACTCGACCGGGTGCTGGCGCTCGAACCGGATCTGGTGCTGGCGAACTCCGAGGAGAACCGGCCGGAGGACGTGGAAACCCTGCGTGCCAACGGGATCCCGGTGTTCGTCATGGCCGCGGCGGAGTCGGTGCCCGCCGCGCTGGGATCGCTGCGGCGGATTTTCGGCCAGGTGTACGGCATCGACGAACCGGAATGGCTCGACACCGCGGACGAGCTATGGCGCGAAGTGGCACCGGTGCGCCACCGTGCGGTGATTCCGGTGTGGCGCAAGCCGTGGATCGTGCTGGGCCGCGACACCTTCGCCGGAGACGTGCTGCGCCGGGTCGGGGTCGAGAATGTCTACTCAGGACACTTCGAGCGCTATCCCCGGCCCGCGCTGGAAGAACTCCAGAAGACCGGGGCCGACCTGGTCGTACTGCCCGACGAGCCGTACGAGTTCACCCAGGACGACGGCCCCGGCTTCTTCCCGGAGATGCGCCCGGTACTGATTTCCGGGCGCTACCTCACGTGGTACGGCCCGTCTCTCGTGGACGCCTACGCGGCGCTCAGAGAGTCAGTCCGGTAAGGACAGTCACGCGCTCCTCGGTGAAGTCCGCCATCGCCGCCGCCGGGCCTTCCCGGCCGACACCGGAGTCCTTCACGCCGCCGTAAGGCATCTGGTCGGCACGGAAGCTCGGCACGTCGCCGACCAGCACGCCGCCGACCTTGAGCCGCGCCGACACGTCGAACGCGGTCGGCAGGTCGCGGGTGAACACGCCGGTCTGCAAACCGAAGCGGGACGCGTTGATCCGCTCGACTCCGTCGTCCACAGAGGACACCCGGACCAGCGAGACCACCGGGCCGAACACCTCGTCCGCCATCACCGAAACGTCCTCGGGAACCTCGGAGAGCACAGTCGGCTCCACCGTCGCGCCCGAACGGCCGCCGCCGGCCAGCAGCTTGGCACCGGCGACAACCGCGTCGGTGACCCAGGTTTCGACTCGCGACGCGGCGGCTTCGTTGACCAGCGGGCCCACGTCGACGCCGTCCTCGCGCGGGTTTCCGGTGCGCAGCGCGGCGACCTGCTCCAGCACCTTCTTCTGCAGCTCGTCGTAGACGTCGGTGTGCGCGTACACGCGCTGCACCGAAATGCACGACTGTCCCGCCTGGTACATGGCGAACGTCGCGATCCTCTGCGCGGCGAAGTCCAGATCAGTCCAATCCGGACAGACCAGCACCGCGCCGTTGCCGCCGAGTTCCAGCGCGACGTGCTTGCGCGGCACGCTGTCGCGGATCGCCCAGCCGACCGGTACCGAACCGGTGAACGACACGACCGGCAGTCGCGGGTCCTTGACCAGTTCGGCGGTCGCCTCGTTGCCCAGCGGCAGGATCGACCAGCTGCCCGCCGGAAGAGCGGTCTCGGCAAGGATTTCGCCGAGCAGGAGCGCGGTCAGCGGCGTCGCCGGGGCCGGCTTGAGCACGATCGGCGCGCCGACCGCGATCGCCGGGGCGACCTTGTGCGCCACCAGGTTCAGCGGGAAGTTGAACGGCGTGATGCCCAGCACCGGACCGCGCGGCACGCGCCGGACGAGCGCGAGCCGTCCGGTGCCGCCCGGGTCGGTGTCGAGGCGCTGCAGGTCGCCGGAGAACCGACGGGCCTCCTCGGACGCCCAGCGGAACGTCGACACCGCACGGCCGACCTCGCCGCGTGACCACTTCAGCGGCTTGCCCGATTCGGCGGTGATCAGCTGCGCGATCTCCTCCGTCCGCTCGGAAAGCCGCCGCGAGATGTGGTCGAGCGCGCCCGCGCGGACGTGCGCGGGCAGCGTCGCGTACTCGTCGGCGACGTCCGCCGCGGCCTGCACCGCGGTCTCCACTTCGGACGGTCCGGGCACGTAGTGCGAACCGGCTTCGGAGCCGTCGAACGAATGCCGGACGACGGTCGTTTCGCTGCTGGTTACCGGCTTTCCGGCCACCCAGAACGGGAAAGTCACTTGCGGGCCTCCGTGGCGATCGCGTACTCGAGAACGGCGAGGCCTTCGTCGAGCAACTCGTTGGACAGGGACAGCGGGGGGAGCAGCCGGACGACGTTGCCGTACGTGCCGCAGGTCAGCACCACGACGCCTTGTGCGTGGCAGGCGGCGGCGATGCGCTTGGTGAGGTCGGCGTCGGGCTCGTTCGTGCCCGGCTTGACGAACTCGGCCGCCAGCATCGCGCCACGCCCGCGCACGTCGCCGATAACGCCGGTTTCCTCGGCCAGCGCCCGAAGCCGCGGCAGCACCAGTTCCTCGATGCGCTTCGCGGAACCCGTCAGGCCTTCGCCCCGCATCGTCTCGATCGCTCCCAGCGCCGCGGCGCACGCGATCGGGTTGCCGCCGTAGGTGCCGCCGAGCCCGCCCGGGCCGACCGCGTCGAGCAGGTCCGCGCGCCCGGTCACCGCGGCGAGCGGCAGGCCGCCCGCGATGCCCTTGGCCGTGCAGACCAGGTCTGGGACGACGTCCTCGTGCTCCGAGGCGAACCAGTTGCCGGTGCGGCAGAAACCGGTCTGCACCTCGTCGGCGACGAACACGATGCCGTTCGCCTTGCACCACGACGAAATCGCGGGCAGGAAACCGGGTGCCGGCTCGATGAACCCGCCCTCGCCCTGGATCGGTTCGAGCACGACGGCCGCGACCTGGTCGCCGCCGATCTGCTTCTCGATCCGATCGATCGCCTGCCGCGCGGCCTCCGGGCCGGCGAGCCCGTCGCGGTACGGGTACGAGCCCGGCACGCGGTACACCTCGGGCGCGAACGGGCCGAAACCGTGCTTGTAGGGCACCGACTTCGCGGTCATGCCCATGGTCAGGTTGGTGCGGCCGTGGTAGGCGTGGTCGAACACCACGACGGCCTGGCGACCGGTGGCGGTGCGGGCGATCTTCACCGCGTTCTCGACCGCTTCCGCGCCGGAGTTGAACAGCACCGACTTCTTCGCGTGGTCGCCCGGCGTCAGCTCGGCCAGCGCCTCGCACACCTCCACGTAACCCTCGTACGGGGTCACCATGAAACAGGTGTGGGTGAACAGCGCCGCCTGTTCGCGCACCCGGTCGACCACCTCGGGCGCGGAATGCCCGACGCTCGTCACCGCGATCCCGGAACCGAAGTCGATCAGCACGTTGCCGTCGGCGTCGGTGAGCAGGCCGCCGCTGGCGGAGGTGATGTAGGCGGGCAGCGTCGACGCGACCCCGGCGGCGACCGCGTTCGCGCGGCGCTCCTGCAGCGCGCGGGAGACGGGCCCGGGGATCTCGGTCTGCAGCCTGCGCTGCCGGGGTGCCGGAGCCTGCGGCTCGGCGGCGGTGCTGGTGGTCACGGCGCTCCTACGTCGCGGTCGTGCGTGCCGGTGAGGACCGGCGTTCACGAGCTTCGGGTGGGTCGCCCTCAGGATGGGGCCTGCGCCGCTCGCCGTCAGCTGGCCGTTCTGTCCAACTTGACGTCTACAATTGGCCGTTATGGCACTCACCCTGCGGGCGCTGGCCGCCGAACCTGCGCTCGGCCTGCGCGTGGTCGCGGGCGAGGCCGGGCTGGACCGGCCGATCGGCTGGGTGCACCCCACCGAGCTGACCGACCCGCAGGTCTTCCTCGAAGGCGGCGAACTGCTGCTCACGACCGGTCTGACGCTCTACAGCGCGACCTACGCGCCCTACATCCGGCGGCTGGTCGACGCAGACGTCGCCGGGCTCGGGTTCGGCGTCGGGCTGAGCCACGCGAAGGTGCCGGACGCGTTGGTGGCCGTCGCCGACGAAGTCGGGTTGCCGGTGCTGGAGGTGCCGCGGAAGACGCCGTTCATCGCGATCACGCGCGCGGTCTCCCGGTCGGTCGCGGCTGACGAGTACGCCGCGACAGTGCGGATCGGCCGCGCCCAGCAGGAACTGACCCGTACCGCGGTCGGGCGCAGCGGTGCCGGGGGAGTGGTGCGTCGGCTCGCGCGGCTCATCGACGGCTGGGTTGTGCTGTACGACTCCGCCGGACGCGTGCGCGAGGCGTCGTCGGCCAAAGCGCGCAGCGTCGAACTGGACGTCACCAGTCTTCGCGCGGGCACGCGCGTGGTGTCTCATGGCGACGACGAGGTTGTCATCCAGACTCTGCATACGCGGGGTGCGCTGGCGGTCGGTACTGCGGAACCGTTGGACAGCACCGGACAGCACATCGTCAACACGGCTGTCTCACTGCTTTCCCTTGCCTTGGAACAAGATCGCGCACAGCGGCTCTCGCTGTCCCAGCTGCACACCGGCGTGCTGGAGCTACTTGCCGCCGGACACGACGAGCTCGCCCGCGAGGTGGTACCGGATCTCCCGGCAGAACCATGGACGGTGCTGGCGGTAAAGGGGAGCAAGGCAGCCCGGAACACGCTGTACGAGCGGCTGGAAACCCTTGCCGGGCAGGTTTTCGCCGCGCATCGCGGGGATAAGCTGATCGTGCTGGCGGAGAACGACGAGGTGACCGCGATCGTCGGGGAAACCGGAGAATTCCACAGTGGACTGTCCACAGGAGATTTTCCAACCGCGTTGAGGCAGGCGGAAGAAGCGGCCGAGGCAGCTCAGGCCCAGCGCGTGCCGCTGCTGCGCTACGCCGATCACGCCGGGGCCGGGTTGCTCGGCTTGATCGATCAGCAAGCCGCGCAAGCCTTTTCCGACCAGCTGCTCGCGCCGGTACGGGAGTTCGACCGGACCGGCCGCGGCGACCTGGAACTGTCGCTGCGCTGCTGGCTCGAGCACCACGGCCACTGGGACCTCGCCGCGACAAAGCTCGGCGTGCACCGGCACACCTTGCGCAACCGGGTCACCAAAGCCGCCGAGTTGCTGGGCCGGGACCTCGACGCGCCGGGCGTCCGCGCGGAACTGTGGTTCGCGCTGCAGATCAGGTCGTGACCAGCAGCGTGATCGGGGAATCCCCGCACCGCCGCAACGTCATCCCGCCCGGCGCCGTATACGGTTCCGCGCCGGATGCCCACCAGGCAGGAACGTCGATCTCGCGCACCAGCGACCCGGTCGCCTTCCGCACGCTGTTCGACACGATCACTCGCCCCTGCGCGTTGAGCAACGCGGCGGTCCGGCCGAGCGCGCGCAGCCGGCGACTCACCGTGCGCTCGAACTCGCGCACATACACGTCCGCACCAACGACTCCGGCGAATTCCTCACCGCGCGTGACGGGAATGGTGAAGGTGAGCGTGTACTCGTCGGTGCAGAGATAGTCCACGTACGGCCCATTGACATGCCGCCGCCCGCTGTCGCGCGGGACGGTGAACCAGGATTGCCGCGTGTAGTCGAGAAAATTGGGGCTCTCCGGGTCGAGGCTGATGAACAGCTGTTCCGGAGCCCCGTCGTCGGCGCGGCAGGAGGTCCACCATTCGAAGCCGAGTTCTTGATCGGCAAGGACATTCGGCGCGCTCACGAAGCCCGCGCCGACCACGAGGCCGCCGAGCGCCTCGATGACCTGCGGCCGGATCGTGTGCAGCGCATCGGCGGACAGCTCGCCGGATTCGGCGAGCAGCGTCTCGGCGGCGGCCAGAACCGGTTTCAGGCGCGCGAAAATCTCCTCGACGAGGGAGGAAACCTGGGTCACTACCTCTTCGCCGGTCAGCGTGCGGGTGTCGGGCACGATGCTCACCTCGTGATGCGGGTCATCGGAGCTTACGGCGTTTCGAGGGTCAGGTGCAGATCTGCGAGCCGATCAAGCGCGCCGAGAAGGTGCTCTTCGGTCAAGGCGCGCGCCCGATCGCCGTCGGCCGAGGCGATCGCCGAGACGATCGCCTGGTGCTCAGCGTAAGACCCGCGGCAGGTTTCCTTGTCGCCGAGGGGCGCCCAGAGCAATACGCCGTGTTCGCTCTGCAGCTGAACTTCCTGGTTGGTGAGCCGAGGGGACTGTGCGGCGGCGGCGACTTCGAGGTGGAAGTGCCGTTCCGCGCGGGTCGCGTCGGGGCCGCTCGCGCCGAGGAGGTCTTCCGCGGTGAGCCGCAGCCGTTCGAGATCTTCGGGAGTGCTGCGTTCCGCGGCGAGTTTCGCCGCCGAGCCCGCGACGGCGAGGTAGTGGTCGCCGAAGTCGCGAAGTTCAGCCATTGAGACCAATCGCAGGCGTTCGGCCCACGAACTCTGCGCGGGCCAGTCCGGGGTGCGCACGAAGCTGCCGCCGCCGCGTCCGCGCCGCGTTTCGACGAGACCCTGCTGCCGCAGCACCGCGAGCGCCTCGCGCACGGTGACCGTGGAGACGCGGAACTGCGCGGCGAGTTCGGCCTCGCTCGGCAACTGCTCGGCGTCGTCGAGGAGACCGAGCGTGATGGCGTCGAACAGCCGCGCCGCGACCGCCTCCGCGCGCCCCACCTGTTCCAGCGGGGCGAACATCGCCAGTCGTGCGCTGTTCGACATCTCCTTGCGCATCGTTGGTCCACCCGTCTCGGCATCCGTTGGAGCCAATCCTGCCCCAGGGCCTTGTCATTTGAAATATGGAGTTATATGTTTCATCCTGCCACGGAGAGTCAGGAGGCGCACGCGTGCAGGAGTTGAAGCACTACGTCGGCGGGACCTACGTCGACTCGCTGTCCGGAAAGGTCGCGGAAATCGTCGACCCGGTTACCGGCCGTGCGTACTGCACCGCGCCGGTGGCCGGCGCCGAGGACGTGGACCGCGCGCTGAAGGTCGCCGCGGAAGCGTTCGAAAGCTGGCGCGAGACCACCCCGGCGCAGCGGCAGCTCGCACTGCTGAAGATCGCCGACGCGCTCGAGGCGCGCGGCGAGGAGATCATCCGCGTCGAAGCGCAGGACACCGGCAAGCCGTTCGCGCTGACCATGGAGGAGGAGCTGCCCGCGGTCATCGACCAGGTGCGCTTCTTCGCCGGTGCCGCGCGCGTGCTCGAAGGCCGTTCGGCCGGCGAGTACATGGAAGGCCACACGTCGTTCATCCGCCGCGAGCCGGTCGGCGTCTGCGCGCAGGTGACGCCCTGGAACTACCCGCTGATGATGGCGATCTGGAAGATCGCGCCCGCGCTCGCCGCGGGCAACACCATCGTGCTCAAGCCGTCCGACACCACCCCCGCCTCGACGCTGCTGCTCGCCGAGATCTGCGGCGAGCACCTGCCCGCGGGCGTGTTCAACGTGATCTGCGGCGACCGCGACACCGGACGGGCGTTGGTGGAGCACGACATTCCGGCGATGGTGTCGATCACCGGCTCGGTGCGAGCGGGCATCGAGGTCGCCGGTTCGGCGGCGCACGACGTCAAGCGCGTGCACCTCGAGCTGGGCGGCAAGGCCCCGGTGATCGTGTTCCCGGACGCCGACCTCGAAGCCGCCGCCGAAGCCATTGCCGCGGCCGGGTATTTCAACGCGGGCCAGGACTGCACCGCCGCGACTCGCGTGCTGGTGCACGACGACGTGCACGACACGTTCGTCAACGCGCTCGCCCGCCAGGCCGAGGCGAACAAGACCGGCACGGGCGAGGACGTCGCCTTCGGCCCGCTCAACAACGCCGCGCAGCTGGAAAAGGTCGCCGGTTTCGTCGACCGGCTGCCGGAGCACGCGACTGTCCACTGTGGAGGACGGCGGTCCGGCGACGAGGGCTACTTCTACGAGGCCACCGTGGTTTCCGGACTCCAGCAGGACGACGAGATCATCCAGAACGAGGTCTTCGGCCCGGTCATCACGGTCCAGCGGTTCACTGAGGACGACGAGGCGCTCAAGCACGCCAACGGGGTTCCCTACGGCCTCGCCTCCTCGGTGTGGACCAAGGACCACCAGCGAGCCATGAAGTTCTCGGCGAAACTCGACTTCGGTTGCGTGTGGATCAACACGCACATTCCGCTCGTGGCCGAGATGCCGCACGGCGGGTTCAAGCGGTCCGGCTACGGCAAGGACCTCTCGCTGTACGGCCTCGAGGACTACACCCGCGTCAAGCACGTGATGAGTGCGCTGTAGCCGTCGTGACCAGATCCATCGGAAGGCCTGTCATGCCCCATCAAGCCCCCGCCGAGACCCGGCCGCCGGGAAGGCGTCCGCAGACCGGACAGCCGGCGATCCGGCTCACCGGACTGGAAAAGCACTTCGACAAGGTGCGCGCCGTGGACGGGGTCGACCTCGACATCCCGCCCGGCGAGTTCTTCTCGATGCTCGGCCCGTCCGGTTCCGGCAAGACCACCGTGCTGCGGATGATCGCCGGGTTCGAACTGCCCACCGCGGGCACGATCGAACTCGAAGGCAAGGACGTCAGCCAACTGGCTCCGTTCGACCGCGACGTGAACACGGTTTTCCAGGACTACGCGCTCTTCCCGCACATGACGGTGCAGCAGAACGTGGAGTACGGCCTGAAAGTCAAGCGGGTCGCGAAAGCCGAACGCCGCGACCGGGCGAAGGAAGCCCTGCGCACGGTGCGGCTGGAGGACTACGGCGACCGCAAACCGTCGCAGATGTCCGGTGGACAGCGGCAGCGCGTAGCACTTGCGCGCGCTCTAGTGAATCGCCCGAAAGTGTTGCTTTTGGACGAACCCCTTGGCGCACTTGACCTCAAGCTGCGCCAGACCATGCAGGTCGAGCTCAAGCAGATCCAGCGCGAGGTCGGCATCACCTTCGTCTTCGTCACCCACGATCAGGACGAGGCGCTCACGATGAGCGACCGGATCGCCGTGTTCAACGCGGGCCGCATCGAACAGGTCGGTACTCCGGTCGAGGTGTACGAACGCCCGGCAACTGCTTTCGTGGCAGGGTTTGTGGGCACATCGAACCTGCTCAGCGGGCGCAGCGCGGAGGCGGTGATCGGCAGGCCGGGCGTGTACAGCATCCGGCCGGAGAAGATCCGCATCGACGGCGATCTCGCGTCTCCGGCGGGCCCCGGCGAGACCTCCGCGACCGGTTCGGTGACGGATGTCGTTTATGCCGGGTCGACAGTGCGCTACGCTGTCGCGCTCGATGCCGGGGGCCAATTGTCCGTTGTCCGCCAGAACACCAGCGAGCCGACCGAGTTCGCCGACGGTCGCGTTCGCCTGCGCTGGCGCCGCGAACACAGTTTCCGGGTCCCCGAAGCCGGCTAGTTCCTCACGGGAAGGTTTCTCTCGCTATGAAGAACAGGAAGACGCTGCTCGCAGGGCTGTGCGGCGTGAGCCTCCTGCTCGCTGCCTGCGGCACCTCGGGCTCCGACTCCAAAGCGGGGTCGGCGCCGGGCGCACAGGGCTTCACGCCGCCGAAGCTGAACGCGCTGACGCAACTCGGCCAGCCGGAAGGCCAGCTGAACGTGCTGGCGTGGCCCGGTTACGCGGAAAACGGCTCGAACGACCCGAAGGTCAACTGGGTCACGCCGTTCGAGCAGCAGACCGGATGCAAGGTCAACGTCAAGCCGTTCGGCACCTCCGACGAGGCCGTGACGCTGATGAAGACCGGGCAGTACGACGTGGTTTCCGCGTCCGGCGACGCCTCGCTGCGGCTGGTCGCCTCGGGCGACGTCGAGCCGGTCAACACCGCGCTCGTGCCGAACTACAACGACATCTACCCGTTCCTCAAGAACAAGTCGTGGAACAGCGTCAACAACGTCGCCTACGGCATCCCGCACGGCTGGGGCGCGAACGTCCTGGCCTACCGCACCGACAAGGTGCAGCCGGAGCCGAAGTCGTGGTCGCCGATGTTCGACGAGAAGTCGCAGTTCAAGGGCAAGGTCATCGCCTACGACTCGCCGATCTACATCGCCGACGCCGCGCTGTACCTGATGGCGCACCAGCCCGACCTCGGCATCAAGAACCCGTACGCCCTGGACGACAAGCAGTTCAAGGCCGCCACGGACCTGCTCAAGAAGCAGCGCCCGCTGGTCGAGGAGTACTGGTCGGACTACCTCAAGGAAACGCAGTCGCTCAAGAGCGGCGACGGCGTGATCGGCACGGCCTGGCAGGTGACGGTGAACCTCGCGAAGAGCGAGGGCGCGCCGATCGCGGCCACGGTGCCGAGCGAGGGTGCGACCGGCTGGTCGGACACCTGGATGGTGTCCGCGAAGTCGCAGCACAAGACGTGTGCGTACAAGTGGATGGACTACATCACGAGCCCGAAGGTGAACGCCCAGGTCGCCGAGTACTTCGGTGAGGCCCCGGCGAACTCCAAGGCCTGTGCGGAGTTCAAGGACAAGTCGCTGTGCGACACCTACCACGCCAACGACGCCGCGTACGCCGCCAAGATCCAGTACTGGACCACGCCGATCCCGCAGTGCCTCGACGGCCGCACGGACGTCAAGTGCAAGGACTACGGCGACTGGACCCGGGCCTGGACCGAGATCAAGGGTTGACCGACCCTCGCGGACGCCGGTACCCACCGCGCCGGCGTCCGTGAGCCCGCCGGGGGTTGCGGGCCCTCCCCAATGTTCCCGCAGCCCCCGGCTTTTCTCCCTTCCGCACCCGAAAGCGCTAAGACATGACCGCCGTGAGCCCGCCGAGTCACCGCATCTCGGCTTTCTTCCACCGCAAACCCCAGCTGCGCCTCGGACTTCTCCTCACCGCGCCGATGCTCTGGCTCGGCCTGGCCTACCTCGGCGCGCTCGCCGCCCTCTTCATCACGGCCTTCTGGTCCACCGACGTCTTCACCGGCAAGGTGGTCACCGACTGGTCCTTCGACAACTTTGTCACTCTTTTCAGTGATTCTGTTTATCGCACGATCACGTTCCGCACTGTCGGCATCGCGCTGCTGGTGACCGTGATCGACGCGGTGATCGCGTTCCCGATGGCGTTCGCCATGGCCAAACTCGCGTCCCCGCGGGCCCAGCGGCTGCTGGTGATCATGGTGATGACGCCGCTGTGGGCGAGCTACCTGGTGAAGGCCTACGCGTGGCGGACCCTGTTGTCCGGCAACGGGGTGCTGAACTGGCTGCTGGACCCGCTCGGCCTCTCCGGGCCGGGATACGGCGTCACCGCGACCGTGATCACGCTGTCCTACCTCTGGCTCCCGTACATGATCCTGCCGATCTACGCGGGCCTGGAAAAGCTTCCGACGTCCCTGGTGGACGCTTCCGGCGACCTCGGCGCGAAATCGTTCCGCACGTTCCGTTCGGTGATCCTGCCGCTGACGTTCCCGGCGATCGTCGCGGGTTCGATCTTCACCTTCTCGCTGTCGCTCGGCGACTACATCGCGGTGAAGATCGTCGGCGGCACCTCGCAGATGCTCGGCAACGTCGTGTACGACAACATCGGCGCGGCCAACAACCTGCCGTTCGCCGCGACCGTCGCGACGGTTCCGGTCGTCATCATGCTCGTCTACCTGGCCGCGGTGCGTCGCACCGGTGCGCTGGACAACCTCTAGGAGACCGCCGTGCGGATGTCGAAACCCGCCCGGGTGCTGTTGTGGACCGCGCTCGGCATCGGATTCGCGGTGATCTATTTCCCGCTGCTGGTGGTCCTGCTGAACTCGGTGAACGCCGACACCACGTTCGGCTGGCCGCCCAAGAGCTTCACCCTGGAATGGTGGGGCAGGGCGATCACCAACGAGGGCGCCCTGCACGCCTTGTGGACCAGCGTCATCGCCGGGCTCTCGGCGACCGCGATCGCTTTGGTGCTCGGCACGATGGCCGCGTTCGCGCTGCAGAAGTACCGGTTCTTCGGCCGGAACTCGTTGTCGCTGCTGGTGATCCTGCCGATCGCGCTGCCCGGCATCGTCACCGGCATCGCGCTGAACAACGCGTTCCGGACGATCTTCGGCCTTGACCTCGGGCTGATGACGGCGATCGTCGCGCACGCCACGTTCTGCATCGTGGTGGTGTTCAACAACGTCGTCGCCCGGTTGCGCCGGATGGGCGGGAATCTCGAAGAAGCGTCCATGGATCTCGGCGCGGACGGCATGACGACGTTCCGCCTGGTGACGTTCCCGATGCTGCGATCCGCGTTGCTGGCAGGAGGTTTGCTCGCCTTCGCGCTGTCGTTCGACGAGATCATCGTGACGACTTTTACGCTCGGCACCGGCATGGAAACGCTGCCGATCTGGATCTACAACAACCTGTTCCGGCCGAACCAGGCCCCGGTGGTCAACGTGGTCGCGGCGGTGCTGATCATCGTCTCGACGGTGCCGGTGTATCTGGCGCAGCGGCTTTCCGGCGGCGACAGCTCCAGCGGCGGCCGGATCTAGCTCCGAGGTCCGTGAAGGGCTCCTTGCGGGAATCCCGCAAGGAGCCCTTTCGCGCTTTTACCGGAAGCTGTCGGTGGCCTCGCGGAGAGCGGCGAGGATGCCCGGGTCGGTGACGGCGTGTCCCGCGGATTCGGTGAGCTTCAGCGTTGAGCCGGGCCAGGCGCGGTGGAGCTGATACGCCGTGATGGGCGGGCACACCGCGTCGTAACGCCCCTGCACCAGCACGCCCGGGATCCCGGCGAGCTTCCCTGCGTCGCGAATCAGCTGGCCTTCTTCGAGCCACGCGCCATGCCGGAAGTAGTGCACCGCAAGGCGAGCGAACGTCAGCGCGAACTGCGGATTCGCGTATTGGTTCACAAAGGACTGTTGCGGCAGCAACGCCACCGTCGCGCCTTCCCAGACGCTCCAAGCGATCGCGGCCCGTTCACGCACCGCGCGGTCGGGGGAGTGGAGCAGTTCCGCGTACCCGGCGAGCGGATCGTCCACATTGTCCAGTGGCTCCAGGAAAGCGTCCCACTCCGCGGGGAAGAGATTCGCCGCGCCACCGCGGTAAAGCCAGTCCAGTTCCCGCTGCCGCACGGTGAAAATCCCGCGCAGCACCATCTCGGACACGCGCGACGGATGGGTTTCCGCATACGCCAGGGCAAGCGTCGAGCCCCACGACCCGCCGAACAGCTGCCAGCGTTCGATGTTCAGCCGTTCGCGCAGCAGCTCCATGTCGGACACCAAGTGCCACAACGTGTTCGCCGACAGGTCGTCGCCCGCGTTGGGCGTGCTGCGGCCGGCGCCGCGCTGGTCGAACAGGATGATCCGGTACGCCTCGGGGTCGAAGTGCCGCCGGGTCATCGGGGCGATGCCGCTCCCGGGCCCGCCGTGCAGCACCACCACCGGTTTCCCCTGCGGGTTCCCGGCCTCCTGGCAGTAGATCCGGTGCCTGTCGCCGACGTCCAGCATTCCGTCGGCGCGCACCGGGATCGGCGGGTAGAGCTCGTCCATACCGGGCACTCTTCCCGAAAGCTCCCGGCATCTCAAAAGCAGGGTGGGGGCCCGCCCCCGCCGCCGGGCTGAGCGGGCCCCCGTCTGTGATCGCGGTCAGCAGCCTGGTGTCGCGGCTACGTTCGCGAAGCCCTTCCCGGCGTTCGTCACCTTGTTGCTGGCGCAGACCTTGTTCCCGGTGGCCGCCTTGACCACGTAGAAACCGTAGGCCGAGGGCGCCTGCACGTCCGCGGTGTTGTCCGAGAAGGTGTTGTTCTGGCCCCAGCCGTCGAGCTGCACGTGGACCTCGAACGACCCGTAGGTCGCGTCGTGCACGAAGACCTTGCTGCCCTTGTTGCCGGTGACCAGGTACCCGTTGCCCTTCACGTCGACCCAGCTGTCGGCGTAGTTCTCGCCGCTCTGCCCGGTGCCGTCGAAGGTGTTGCCGCGCAGTTCGCCGCCGGTGGTGCCTTCCTTGACGTCGATCGACTCCGCGCGCACATTCGGCCCGATCTTGTTGCCGATCGCCTTGTTGCGGTCGCTGTGATCGGGCTGCCCGTCCGGCCAGTTGCTCTTGGCCGAACCGAAGTAGATGCCCTCGCCGAAACCGCCGTTTTCCTTGCCGGTGTCGGAGATTTCGGAGTTCTGCACGACGTTGTCGCTGCTGCCGTGCTGGAAGTGGATGCCCTCGTTGCCGATGCCGGTCACCTTGAGCCCGTCGACCAGCGTGTGGTTGACGCCGAGCGCCATCACGCCCTTCTGGCCGCCGGTGACGGTGAACCCGGACAGCGTCCAGTAGCTGCCGGTCAGCTCGATGGTGCGGCCGCCGGACGCCTGCACGACCGCGCTGCGCGGGCCGGTGAGCGTGATGCGCCCGTTCGCGGTGCCGCTGGCGGCGGCCTTGAAGTTGCCGGTGTAGGTGGTGTTCGCGGCCAGCTGGATCGTGGTGCCCGGCTTGGCCGAGGCCAGCGCCGTCTTCAGCTCGGCGGAGTTCTTGACCGGGACGGTCCCGGCGGACGCCGCGGGCGTGGCGAGTGCGAGCAGTGCTGCGGCTCCGGCAGTGGCTGCCAGAACTCGGTCGCGGACGCGCATTCCAACCCTCCTCGTCGAGGCTCGATGACTTCGGATGCGGCGTGCGCTCACGCTAAGACATCGAGAGAACGCTGGTCAAGTACATGATTGATGTTCATGGATGTGAACGGGATGAACAAAGCGTGGCCGGAAAGTGTCGGCTGCGTCTGTTCCCGCCCGGCTTGCTCGGAGTTAACCCGATCCTCGGTAGCTTTTCCGCGGAATGCCCGAACTGCGGCGAGAAAGGCTTCGTGAATGTCCGCGGTCAGCTACCTCGAGTCCATTGTCGTCGGCGCTTTGCAAGGCGTGTCGGAATTGTTTCCGGTGTCCAGTCTCGGGCACAGCGTCCTGTTGCCCGCGCTCGTCGGCGGAAGCTGGGGACGCGACCTGAGCATCGGGAAGGATTCGCCGTATCTCGCCGTGCTGGTGGCGATGCACGTCGCCACCGCGATCGCGCTGATCCTCTTCTTCCGGCGCGACTGGGTGCGCATCGTCGCCGGCCTGTGGACGTCGGTCCGCGATCGCGAGGTCCGCACGGCCGACCAGCGGCTCGCGTGGCTGCTCATCCTCGCCACGATCCCGGTCGGGATCGCCGGGCTGCTGCTGGAAAGCCTGCTGCGCGACGTCCTCGGCAAACCGGTGCCGTCGGCGATCTTCCTCGCGCTCAACGGCGGCGTGCTCTACGCGGCGGAGAAGTTCTCCCGGAAGCCCAAGCCGGAGGTCGCGCGGGTCGCGCGCGAGGAGGAGACGATCGACTTCAGCGCCGAGGAGACGATGGTGATGCGCGCGGTGACCGTCGACGAGGCCACCGACCTCCGGCTGTCCAAACTGAGCGTGAAAGAGGCCGTGCTCATCGGTTCGGCGCAGATTTTGGCTCTGTTGCCCGGAATCAGCCGCTCCGGCATCACCATGGTGGCCGGTCTGCGGCGCGGGCTCGACCACGAGGACGCCGCCCGGTTCGCCTGGCTGCTGGCGACCCCGGTGATCCTCGCCGCGGGTGCGCTGAAGATGCCGTCGCTGTTCACGCCGGAGAACAAGCCGTCGCTCGGGCCGGCGTTGGTGGGCAGCGTGGTCGCGTTCGCGGCGTCCTACATTTCTGTCCGTTTTCTGACGAAATACTTTGAAACGCGCACCTTGACCCCCTTCGCCATCTACTGCGCGGTCGCCGGAATCGGCAGCCTGATCTTCTTCACGGTGTCAGGGGCGGCGTAAGGCGCAATTTTGCCGGGTGCACACTGAACGCATCGAAATCGTGCCTGACCTGCCACCGCTGAGCGGATCGACGTTGTTGACGGCCTGGACCTTCGACGTCCCGGCCGTGCTCGTCGCGCTCGCGCTCGGCGTCGGATACGTGGCCGCGGCCCGCCGTCAGGAGTGGAGCGCCGGGCGGACCACAGCGTTCCTCGCCGGGCTGGCCACGCTCGTCCTCGTCACGTGCTCGTTCCTCGGCGTGTACGACACGACGCTGTTCTGGGTACGTGCCACGCAGAACACCGTGCTCCTGATGGTCACGCCACTGCTTCTCGCGCTAGGCGCGCCCGTGACGCTGCTGATGCGCACCGCGCCGCCGAAGCTCGCCACGTGGCTGCGTACGCACGGCCGTGGCCGCTTCGCGCAGTTCATCACCTTCCCGCTGTGCGTCACCGTGGTGCTGATCGCGCCGTTCCTGCTGATCTACCTGACGCCGCTGTACGAGCTTTCGCTCGACTCAGCGGTCGTCGGCGGCCTCGTACGCGTAGCGCTCGTATTGGCCGGCTTCCTGTACTTCTACAGCCGCGTGCAGCTCGATCCGACGCCGCGCAACGGCTCGCACCTGGTGTCGGTGTGGATCTCGTTCACCGAAGTGGTGTTCGACGGCGCGCTCGGCCTCGTGCTGTGGCTCGGTCCGCTGCTCGCGCCCGCGCACTACGACGCGGTGCACCGCGACTGGGGACCGGACCGGCGCACGGACCAGATCATCGGCGCGGGCGTGCTGTGGATCGGCGGCGACGTCGCCGGGCTGCCGTTCGTCGGCGCGCTCTTCATCAGGTGGGCCCGCGACGACGAAAAACGGGCGAAACGGCTCGACCGGAAACTGGACGAGGAGGCAGCGGCAGGCGAGGCACCGGCGAAGGGATTGTGGTGGGAGAACGATCCGGAACTCGCCGAACGGTTCCGCCGCTCGTGAGTGCCGGCTCGCACCGGCACTCACGAGGCAGCTCAGTGGAACGCGTGCTCAGGCGCCGGGAATTCGCCGCGCCGGACGTCCTCGGCGAACGCCGTCGCGGCGTTTTGCAGCACCCCGGCGACGTCGGCGTACCGCTTCACGAACCGCGGTGCCTTGCCGCGGCGCAGCCCGGCCATGTCCTGCCAGACCAGCACCTGGGCGTCGCAGTCCGGACCGGCCCCGATGCCGACCGTCGGGATCTTCAGCTCGTGCGTGACGCGCTTGGCCGCCTCGGCGGGGACCATCTCCATCACCACCGCGAACGCGCCGGCTTCCTGCAGCGCCAGCGCGTCGGCGAGCAGCTTCTCCGCCGCTTCGCCGCGCCCCTGCACCCGGTAGCCGCCGAGGTTGTGCTCGCTCTGCGGGGTGAAGCCGATGTGGCCCATGACCGGGATCCCGGCCGAGGTGAGCGCCTCGACATGCGGTGCGAACCGGTGCCCGCCTTCGAGCTTGACCGCGTGCGCGCGGCCCTCCTTCATGAACCGGACGGACGTGGCCAGCGCCTGCTCCGGGGAAAGCTGGTAGGAACCGAACGGCAGGTCGGCCACCACGAGCGCCCGTTTCGCCGCCCGGGTGACCGAGCGGACCAGCGGGAGCAGCTCGTCGACGGTGACCGGCAGCGACGTGTCGTAGCCGAACACGTTGTTCGCCGCGGAGTCGCCGACCAGCAGCACGGGGATGCCTGCTTCGTCGAAAAGCTCGGCGGTATACATGTCGTAAGCGGTGAGCATCGGCCACGGTTCGCCGCGGTCCTTCAGCTCGCGCAGATGATGAATCCGGACTTTTCGCGGTTTGCCCGGGCCCGCGCTGGTCGCGGGGCCGGTTCCGTAAGGGGCGGCCACCTCGCCGGCGGCGCCGTCGGGTTGGGCAGACTGGGCAGACATCGTCGTCGACCGTCCTTCCCTCGAGGCCTCGCAGAGGTCCCCGGGTCGTGGAGTCAGTACCGGACACAGCGTGACACGCGCGCCGGAGGGCCCCAAGGTCGTGCGACCAGCTTCACACGGCCGGGTAGCGACAACCGTTTTGCCTCCTGTGACGTCTTGATAGGCATCGGGCCGATTTGCGCCCGGTGGGTGAGAAGGTCCGGCGCGTCCCGCAAGGTGATCGCGCCGCAAGAAAGGTACCGATGGGAACCCCAGTGACCCGTCCGCGCAGCCTAGGCTGGAAAGCCCGCGCGGGCGGCCTCGTGGCCACTGTCGTGCAGCTGGCAGCGCTTTTCTCGATCGTGCTGCTGCTCGCCGGCGGACGGCACGGGCACCTGCTGAACGGCATCGACATGGCGTTCGGCGTGGTGAGCGTGCCGACCAGTTCGAGCCTGGTGATCGTGCTGCTGCTCGTCGTGCTCGGCGCGGCGCTGCGCAGGCGCAAGAAGGCCGCGCTGTACGTGCTCGTGCTGTTCCAGGTCGCCGGTCTGGTGACGACGCTGGTCCTGCAGGCGCTGCTGCTGTGGGCTCCCGACCTGCTCACCCTCAGCGCCCGGCAGATGCGCCACATCCCGACCCAGGTCGGCGCGCTCGCCATCGCCGACGTGATCTCGATCCTGCTGATCGTGTTCCTGCTGTCGCTGCGTCCGGCGTTCCCCGCGCGGCTCGCCCCCGGTGCCTGGTGGAACGGGCTTTCCGTGCTGTTCGTCGGGTTCCTCGGCGTGATCGTGCTCGGCTGGGCACTCACCGAGGTGTTCCCGGGCAGTCTCGGCGACGCGTGGGAGCGCTTCGCCTGGGTGGTCAACCACGCCACCGGCGAGAACCTGCAACTGCGCCGGATCGGCGTCGGCGAAGGCCCGGCGTGGATCGACGTGGTTCTCGACCTCGGCGCGACCTTCGTGTCCACAGCCGCGCTGTACACGCTCTTCCGCGGCGTACGCAGCCGTCGCATTCGGACAGACGACGAAGAGTTGCAGTTGCGCCGTCTGCTGGGAGAGTTCGGCGAGGACGACTCTCTCGGCTACTTCGCAACGCGCCGCGACAAGAGCGTCATGTTCGCGCCTAACGGCCGCGCCGCGGTGACGTACCGCGTGCTCGCCGGGACCACAGTGGCGAGCGCGGACCCGATCGGCGACCCGGACGCGTGGCCGGACGCGGTGCAGGCGTGGCTCCACGAAGCGCGTACGTACGGCTGGACGCCGGGCGTGCTCGGCGCGAGCGAGAAGGGCGCGAAGGTGTACGCCGCCGCGGGGCTGCGCGCGTTGCAGATCGGCGACGAAGCGGTCCTCGACGTCCGCGAGTTCTCGCTGACCGGTCCTGAGCGGAAGTCCGTGCGACAGGCGGTGAAGCGGATTCAGCGCGCCGGGTACACCTCGCAGGTCCGGCGGCACAGCGAAATCCCCGAAGACGAGATGGTGCAACTGCTCGCCCGCGCGCAGCAGTGGCGCGTCGACGAGACCGAACGCGGCTTCTCGATGGCGCTCGGCCGGCTCGGCGACCCGAGCGACGGCCGCAGCGTTATGGTCGAGGCGTACGACGCGCACGGCGAGCTGCGCGGCTTGCTGTCGTTCGTTCCCTGGGGCCGCCGAGGCCTTTCTCTCGACCTGATGCGCCGTGACCGGGACGCCGAAAACGGGCTCAACGAGTTCATGGTCGCCGAGGTCGTTTCTGCCGCCCAGCACATCGGCGCACAGCGGATTTCGCTGAACTTCGCGATGTTCCGCGCGGTGTTCTCGGAAGGCGAGCGCATCGGCGCCGGCCCGGTACTGCGCGCGTGGCGGGCGGTGCTCGGCGTCGCGTCGCGGTTCTTCCAGCTGGAATCGCTTTACCGGTCGAACGCCAAGTACGGCCCGGATTGGGAACCGCGGTTCCTCTGCTACTCGTCGGCGCGACGGCTCCCGCGAGTCGGCATCGTCGCGGGCGCGCTGGAGGGCTTCGTGCCGACCGGACGCGCGCGGTCGCTGCGGCTGGAGAACGTCGGCGAGGATTTCGTCGCGCAGGTCCGGCGGATCGACGAGGAAGCGGCGCAGGTCGTGCCGCGGGCCAAACGCCGTCCGGAACAGGTCCGCGTGCGAGTGGCCAAAGTGGACAAACTGCGGGAACTCGGGGTGGACCCGTACCCGGTCGGTTTCTCCCGCGAGGACCACCTCGGCGACATCGTGCACGCGTTTTCCGGACTGGAACCGGATTCCCGCACCGGAAAACGCGTCCGGGTAGCCGGTCGGGTGCTCGCCCTGCGCACCCTCGGCGGCCTGTGTTTCGCGCGGATCAAGGACTTCTCCGGCGAACTGCAGCTGATGCTCGACGCGAAGGTCCTCGACCTGACCGGCTGGCGCACCGGCGTCGACCTCGGCGACCACGTCGGCGTGAGCGGCGAGGTCATCACCTCTCGCCGCGGCGAACTGTCGGTGCTGGTGGACGAATGGACCGTCACCGCGAAGTGCCTGCACCCGTTGCCGGACAAGCGAAAGGGCCTCACCGACCCGGAGACGCGCGTCCGGCAGCGCTACCTGGACCTGGCGGTCAACCCCGACTCCGCGAACATGCTCCGCCTGCGCTCGACAGTCGTCCGCGCCGTCCGCGAACGCCTGCACCAGGGCGACTTCCTCGAAGTCGAAACCCCCATGCTGCAAACCATCCACGGCGGCGCCAACGCACGGCCGTTCGTCACGCACATCAACGCGTACGACATGCGGATGTACCTGCGCATCGCCCCGGAGCTGTACCTGAAGCGCCTGTGCGTGGCCGGCGTCGAGCGGGTTTTCGAGCTGAACCGGAACTTCCGCAACGAAGGTGTCGACGCGACCCACAACCCGGAATTCACGATGCTGGAGGCGTACCAGGCGTACGCGGACTACAACGCGATGCGCCACCTGATGCGCGACCTGATCCAGTACGCCGCCGAAGCCGCGTACGGCGCACAGATCGTGCGACGCCCAGACGCCGACGGCCGCATCGTCGAACACGACATCTCCGGCGACTGGCCGGTGATCCCGGTGCACAAAGCCGTGTCGGAGGCCTTGGGCGAAGAAGTCGACTCGCAGACGCCGGTCGCGACATTGCGAAAACTGTGCGCCGCCGCCGGAGTCCCCGTGCCGGAGGAAGCCGGTGCAGGCGACCTGGTCCTGAAAGCACACGAGCACTTGGTCGAAGGCTCGACGGTCCTGCCGACCTTCTACACGGACTACCCGACCGAGGTCTCCCCGCTGACCCGCCAGCACCGCACCGACCCGCTCCTGGCCGAACGCTGGGACCTGATCGCGTTCGGCTCGGAAGTCGGCACCGCTTATACGGAACTGACCGACCCGCTAGAACAGCGCCGCCGGCTGGAGGCACAGTCACTGCGCGCCGCGAGCGGAGATGTCGAAGCGATGGAGTTGGACGAGGACTTCCTGCTGGCACTGGAACACGGAATGCCCCCGACCGGCGGGTTGGGCCTCGGAGTGGACCGGCTGCTGATGATGCTGAGCGGGACGTCTATTCGGCAGACGGTGCTTTTTCCGTTCGTCCGACCGCAGGGGTGAGGGTGGCGTTCGGGGCTGGCTGTCCTTTTGCCTGCTTGGCGCCGACGCGCTTCGTTCGGCTTCGCCTGCTTTGTCTGCCTAGCGCCGATGCGCTTCCCTCGGCTTCGCCTGCCTAGCGCCGATGCGCTTCGTTCGGCTTCGCCTGCCTGCCTGCCTGCCTGATGCCGATGCGCTTTGCTCAGCTTCGGCCTGATTTTGCTGCTCGGCTCCGACGCGCCTCGCTCGCCCTTGGCCCCTTCGCCTGCCTGCCTCGATGCGCTTTGCTCGGCTTCGACTCGCTTCGCTTGCCTGGCCCTCCGCACTTCGTTCGGCACTGACCCTTTGCCTGCCCAGCCCTGATGCGCATCGCTCGGCACGGCCCGCTTCGCCCTCATCCGGCTGGCCGCTGTCAGTCCCGGCCCGTCCCCGAGGCAGGTATTGGCAGTCCGCCAACTCGGATCCGGTAACCTCCACCAGGGATTCGGTGCGTGAGTTCGTGGTAGCGGATGGTGTCCGGAACCTCCGGTAAGTCACGGGTGTGACACCATCCGGCACTTCGTCGCAGAGATTCGCTTAGGGTGGGCAAGTGCATGCTGCGCGGGTGGCTTCGATAGTCCTGCTCGGACTGGGTTTGGCGGGATATTCCGCGTGGCTGCTGGAGTTCTTCATGCAGACCGGGGTGTCGCCGACCGAACAGCCGGTCTGGGACCTGTTCAGCGCGCAACCGGTCTTCCCGGTAGCGACGGCGATCGGCGGCCTGGCCTTTCTTCTCACCGGACCCGCCCTCATGCGACTCGCGCCAGCACACTGGAGCGGGCGGCTGACGTCGGTTTCGGTGTCCGCGTTCGGAATCATGCTGATGGTGTACGCCGGGGTCCCGGAAACCGCAGTGACCCCGAACCTGCTGAGCGCCGCCGTCGCGGTCGGAGCGCTGAGCCTCGTCTTCTGGTGGCCGTCCGGCTGGCGAGCCTGCGCGGTGGGTTGCCTGGTAGTCGTGCTGCTCGCGTGGGCGCTGGTGGTGGCGTCGAAGCTGACCGGGCACCTGGAAGGCGTGTTCACCAGGGTGCAGTTGGTGGTGCACTCGGCGCAGGTTGTGATCGGCGGCGCGTACATCGTCCAGACTCCCGTTCCGGTCCGCGGCCGAAAATTGTCGGTGGCAGGTGCGATGCTGCGGAGCAACAGACACCGGAAGTGAGGCCACCATGGCTGGAAAGCTCTCCCCGACCCCCGACGAACGCGGCGGTCTGCTCGGTTTCCTGGCACAACAGCGTCAGGCAATGAAGGTCGCCACGTACGGTTTGACCGACGACCAGGCACGCGCCGTCCCCAGCGCGAGCGCGCTGAGCGTAGGCGGCCTGCTGAAACACGTGTCGTCCACCGAAAGCGGCTGGATCGACCTGGTGCTGAAAATCGAGCCAAAACCCTTCGCCGAAGCCGTGGAGGCCTTCCAGGAGAACTACCGGCTGGGCCCGGACGAAACGCTGGAGTCGGTCATCGCCGCCTACGACCAGGTCGCCGCCCGTACCGAAGAGGTCATCGCCGGGATCGCGGACCTGAACCAGGAAGTCCCCATCCCGAAAGGCGTCCCCTGGTACCCGGACGACGCGTCTGCCTGGTCCGTCCGCTGGGTGCTGCTGCACCTGATCGAAGAAACCGCCCGGCACGCCGGCCACGCCGACATCGTCCGCGAGTCCATCGACGGAGCCACCGCCATGCCCCTGCAAGCCGCCGCCGAGGGCTGGCCGGAGACGGACTGGCTGAAGCCTTGGAAACCGGCCGAATGAGCTGACTTTCCGCGCGGGCTGGGCTTGATCGAGCCGGGCCGAGCTTCCCTGGATGGCCGTTGGGACTGGTTCGGTTGCGGGAGGGACAGGGCTTGGTTGCTCCGCGAGGTTGTCACTCCGGTGGTTGGGCTTGGGCGATGTGGCTCGTGTTTCCCGGTAGCTGACGCGGTCGGGGGAGTTGGCTTGGGCGGTCGGCGAGGCGCTCGCCCCGATGGTTGGGCCTGAGCCATGCGGCTCGTGTTTCCCGGTGGCTGATGCGGTCGGGAATCTGGCTTGGCTGCTGAGCGGACCGGCCTGTCCCGGGGAGCCGGAGCGCTCGTCGGCGGGCTGTCGGGTCGGCTCGCCGAGGCGCGCCGATGGGCCCGGGACCGCGAAGCCAAGCGATCTGGCTGCGCTGCACTTGGGGAGGCGTGCAGTCAATTCATTCGGTTGGGCTCAGCAGGTTTGGGGCGTGCTCGGTTGGCGTCCAGCGGCACTGGGGGTGCGGCTGGAACCGACCGAGCGCGCCGACGCCCAATCCGTTCAGGCACCGAGGCTGGTCCGATTCCCGCAGCCGATGCGTCAGAACAGAGTCGGTTCCTCCGGAAACGCCCCTTCGATCACCAACATCCGCCGCTTGGTCTCGACCCCTCCCGGTGCCGAAAAGCCGCCAGTGTTCTTGCCCGCGCCCAAAACCCGATGGCACGGCACGATGATCGGGAACGGATTGCTCCCCATCGCCTGCCCGACAGCCTGCGCGGAGCCCGGCGCACCCAGCTGATGCGCGATGTCCCCGTACGTCAGTACCTTCCCCGGCGGAATAGCCCGCGCGACGTCGTACGCCCGCCGGTTGAACTCCGGCACATCCCGATAATCCAGCGGAGCCGCACGCAAATCGCGTGCCTCCCCCGACAGCAGCGCGACGACGTCATCCACCACCACGCGCAGTTCCTCCGGCACCGGCGATTCCACCGCATCAGGGAAGCGCTTCGCGAGGTGCGCGCGAGTCCGCTCAGCCGTACTCCCCGGCAGCGCGGTTCCGACCACCGCACCATCCCGCCAGGCGAGGCCGCACGCCCCGATCGGGGTGTCGAACACCGTGTACCCAACCGTCATATCGCCAGCGTACGACCCGGCACCGACAGAAACTGGCGAGAAAACGACATGACCCTGCAGCCGCGTTCAGCAACGCGGCTGATCGCGCCCGGCGAGCCGGACGGGCATCGGAGTTTCAGCGAGCCAGGCCGAAAACCAGGCCGTGGAGCCGGAAATCCCGGTCAGCCAAGTTCACCCAGCCGACCGCGCCAGCCAATCCGGCCAGTCCAGCCGACCGCGCCAGTCAGCCCGGCCAGTCCAGCCGACCGCGCCAGCCAGCCCGGCCAACCCAGCCGACCGCGCCAGCCAATCCAGCCAGCCCGGCCAACCGAGTCCGAACAACAACCAGTGTCAGAAACCCCGATCAGGACTTCCGTTCCCGCCACCCGTTCGTCATCGGAAGACGCCGGTCCCGCCCAAACGCCTTGAACGTGATCTTCGTGCCCGGCGGATATTGCCGCCGCTTGTACTCGGCTCGGTCGACCATCCGCACCACCCGGTCGATCGTCTCCGGATCGAACCCCGCCTCGATGAGATCCGCGTAGCCGCGGTCGTTCTCGACGTAATCGTCCAGGACGTCGTCCAGCAGTTCGTAGTCCGGCAGCGAGTCCGAGTCCTTCTGGTCCGGCCGCAGCTCCGCCGACGGGGGCTTCGTGATCGAGTTTTCCGGGATCGGCGGCGTTTCCCCTCGCTTGGCCGCTTCCTCGTTCCGCCACCGCGCCAGCTGCCACACGTGCGTCTTGAACAAGTCCTTGATCGGCGCGAACGCTCCGACCGCGTCGCCGTAAATGGTCGAGTAACCCACGGCCAGTTCGGTCTTGTTGCCGGTCGCCAGCACCAGGTGTCCGTCCAAATTGGACAGAGCCATCAGCAGCATCCCTCGCACGCGCGCCTGGATGTTCTCCTCGGCGAGCCCGGTCAGCTGCAGTTGATTGACATAAACATCGACCATCTCGCCGATCGGCTCGACCCGGTAGTGCGCGCCGATCCGCTCCGCCAAATCCGAAGCGTCGTCCCGCGAGTGCGAGGACGAGTACTTCGACGGCATCGAAACCCCGTACACGTTGTCGCCGCCGAGTGCGTCCGCCGCCAGGGCCGCGCATACCGCGGAGTCGATTCCGCCGGAGAAGCCGAACGTGACCGTCGAGAAGCCGTTCTTGTGCACGTAGTCCCGCAGCCCGACCACCAGCGCGGACCACACCTCGGCCTCGTCCGACAGCGGCTCGCTGATCGTCCGGGCCGAAAGCGGTTCGTACGCGGGCAACGGCGCATCGGTCAGCACTCGACGGTGGACCTCGAGGCCGTCGAAAGAGCCCGTGGCCGATGCGTCCGCAGTGGGGAGATCCAAGTCCAGCACCAGCAGGTGCTCCACGAACTGCGGCGCCCGCGCGAGCAGCGTCCCGTCCGCGCCGACCACGAGCGAGTCGCCGTCGAAAACCAGATCGTCCTGTCCGCCGACCTGGTTCGTGTACACCAGCGGCGCGCCCGCTTCGGCCGCGCGGCGGGCGATGAGCGGCAGCCGCTGTTCGTCCTTCGACCGTTCGTACGGCGACGCGTTCGGCGCGACCACCAGGTCGACCCCGGCCTTGCCCAGCGCGGAGATCGGGCCGCCGTCCTGCCAGATGTCCTCGCAGATCACCATGCCGATGTCGACGCCGTGCAGCCGCAGCACCTCGAGTTCGGTGCCCGGCTTGAAGTACCGGTGCTCGTCGAACACGCCGTAGTTGGGCAGGTGGTGCTTGAACTGCCGGGCCACGACCTCGCCGCGGTAGAGCGCCGCCGCGGCGTCGCGCGGGCCGACCTCGTCGTGGTCGAGATAGCCGACGTACGCGAGCACCTCGCCGCAGCCCGCCTCGTCGAGCCGGCGCGCCAGTTCGGTCACCGAGCGCCGGGACGCGTCGGCGAACGTGCGCCGGAGCGTGAGGTCCTCGACCGGGTAACCGGTCTGGGACATCTCCGGGAACACGACGACGTGCGCGCCCGCCTCGGCGGCTTTGCGGGTCCACTCGACGGTGAGCGCGGTGTTCCCGTCGATGTCGCCGACGGTGGTGTTGACCTGGGCCAGTGCGATGCGCAGTTGCGGCATGCCGCCATTCTGTCCCACCGCACCGACAGAAACTACGCAGAGGTGAGCCAGAGAACGGCGAAGAGCCCCCCCACCCGCGGCGAGGGGCCCTCCGAAAGAAGGAATCAGGACTTCTTCATCCGCATCATGCTGCGCACCTTCTTGACCGTCTGCTCGAAGTCCGAGTCGAACGGGTTGTCGTGCACCAGGTACGTCCACGTCGTGTTCGCTCGCCGCACGCCGACGTCCTCGAGGTTGAGGCCGTTGTCGGTGATCTCGGCTTCCTCGAGCGTCTTCGCCGCCCGCGAGGCGGATTCGGCGATGATCTTGTGGAACTCCGGGATCGCCGCGCGGTGGAATTCGTCCAGCGGCGTCTCGCGGGCGAGCGCGCGCAGGTGGATGCTCTCGCGCACGTCGGTGAGGTACGCCAGGTGATCCGACCACAGCTGGTCGAGGTGGAACAGCCGGACCTCGCGGCACACCTGCTCGAGCCGGTCGTCGTCGTCCAGCTTTTCCTTCAGCTCGGCGAACTTCTCCGGCTGCGCCTTCTCCAGCTCCTCCGCCGCGAGCCCGGTGTGCAGCACCTGGTCGCGGTGTTCCAGCAGCTCAGCGCGCTGCCGCTCGATCAGCCGGGTGTAGCGCCAGGTGTTGCGGTGGATCTCCAGGTCGACGCCCTCGGCGACGCGCTGGGCGTGGTTGAGCTGCCGGTGCGCGGCCGGGTCGGTGATCTCGCCGGTCTCGGTGTCCGCGTCGATGCCGTCCGGCAGGTCCGGCGCGTTCGACAGCACGAGGTCGTCGTTGAGGCTCGCGAAGAAGATCGCGCTGCCCGGGTCGCCCTGTCGTCCGGACCGGCCGCGCAGCTGCCCGTCGAGGCGGCTGGAGGGATACCGCGCGGTGCCGATCACGTGCAGACCGCCCAGCTCGGCGACCTCTTCGCGGGACGCGCCGTCGCTGCCGCCGAGCCGGATGTCGGTACCGCGGCCCGCCATCTGCGTGGACACGGTGACCGCGCCCTTCTTGCCCGCCTCGGCGATGATCGCGGCCTCTTCGGCGTCGTTGCGCGCGTTCAGCACGACGCACGGCAGGTCGGCCTTCGCCAGCTTCTCCGCCAGCTCCTCGGACTCGGCGACGTCCTGGGTGCCGACGAGGATCGGCCGCCCGGTCTCGTGCACCGTGCGGATCTCCTCCTCGATCGCGCGCAGTTTCTGCGACGGCGACGCGAAGACGCGGTCCTGCAGGTCCTCGCGGACGTTCGGGGTGTTCGGCGGGATGACCGCGACCTCGAGCTTGTAGAACTCGCGCAGCTGCTCGGCGACCGCGACCGCGGTACCGGTCATGCCCGCGACCTCCGGGTAGCGCGCGAGCAGCGCCTGCACGGTGATCGAGTCGAGGATTTCGCCCCGGTCGGTGGCCGTGACCTGCTCCTTCGCCTCGACCGCGGCCTGGAGGCCGTCCGGCCAGCGCTGCAGTTCGGCGACGCGGCCGCGGGCGGCGTTGATCAGCTGCACCTTGCCGTCGCGGACCAGGTAGTCGACGTCCCGGGTGAGCAGGGCGTGCGCGTGCAGGGCGACGTTCACCGCGGCGAGCCGGTCCGAACCGGACTCGTCGTACAGGTCGACGCCGCCGAGCGACTTCTCCACGACTGACGCGCCGGCGCTGGTCAGCCACGCGTTGCGGCCCTCGGAGTCGGTTTCGTAGTGCAGGCCGAGCCGCAGCCGCCGGACGATCTTGGCGACCTCCTCGTCGGCGTCGTTGTGGTCGATCGAACCGGCCATGACCAGCGGCACGCGCGCCTCGTCGACCAGCACCGAGTCGGCCTCGTCGACGATCGCCACCTCGGGAGCCTTCTGCACCAGGTCGTCGGGGTGCGTGACCAGGCGGTCGCGCAGCACGTCGAAGCCGATTTCGGCGACCGCGCCGTAGGTGACCTCCTTGCCGTAGGCCTCCTTGCGCTCCTCCTTCGAGTGCGCCGGTTCGACCCAGCCGACGGTGACGCCGAGCAGGTCGTACACCGGGCTCATCCACTCCGCGTCGCGGCGGGCGAGGTAGTCGTTGACCGTGACCACGTGCACGCGCCGGCCGCGCAGCGCGTACCCGGCGGCGGCGAGCGCGCCGGCGAGCGTCTTGCCCTCACCGGTCTCCATCTGCACGACGTGGCCGGTGAGCAGGCCCATGGTGCCGAGCAACTGCACGTCGAAGGCCCGTTCGCCGAGCTCGCGGCGGGCGGCCTCGCGGCCGAGCGCGCAGATCTCGATGAGCTGGCTGTCGGTGAACGAGGCGGCCCCGCCGATGGAGTCCCGCAGCTTGCCCGCGCGCTCGGTGAGCTCGGCGTTCTCGAGTTTCTCCAGCTCCGGTTCGAGCTTCTCGACGGCGGGCAGCAGCGCTTCGTAGCGGGTCAGCTCGACGCTGCCCGGCCGCTGGATGATCCGGCGGAGCCGCTTGCCCACTCGGCTGATCAGTGCCACCCCTGGTCTCCTCGTGTCGATGTGTCTCCGGTCGCACCCGCACTGCCCAACGCGCCGACGGTGCGTTCGAGTTCCGCGCCCGGATGGCACGATCAAACCGTGTCCCGTCATCCCAGCGCCAGCCCGAAAGTCCATCCGTTAGTCGTGTTCGCGGCTGCCGGCCTGCTCGCGACCACGCTCGCGGCGTGCACGTCCAAGCCCGACCAGGCCGCGTCCGCGCCGACGGTCGAATCGCACGCTCCGGTGGGCCCGGTGCCCGCCGGACTGGACCGGTTCTACGGGCAGAGCATGTCCTGGTCCGCGTGTGCACCCTACGCGACCTCGGCCGACGCCCGGTCGGCGTTCAAGGCGCAGGGAATCGAGTGCGGACGCCTCACCGTTCCGTTGAACTATGACAAACCGGACGGCCAGACGATCACCATCGGCGTGCTGCGGCACCGTGCGAGCGATCCGGGCGAGAAAATCGGTTCGCTCGTGGTGAACCCGGGCGGACCGGGCGCTTCGGGCATGGTCGCCGCTGCGGGCCTGATCGACCAGGTGTCGAAGTCCGATCTCGGCGACCGGTTCGACCTCGTCGGCTTCGACCCGCGCGGCATCGGCGCGAGCGAACCGCAGATCCAATGCCTGACCGGACCCGAGCGCGACGCCGACCGCGCCGACGACAGCGAGACCGACGGTTCTCCCGCGGGCGTCACGAAGCAGGAAACAGAGCAGAAGGACTTCGCCGCGAAGTGCGCACAGCGGACGAAGTACGGCGACGACATGCTCGCGCACGTCGGTACGCGCGACGTCGTCAAGGACATGGACGTGCTGCGAAGCGTCCTCGGTGACCAGAAGCTCACGTACCTCGGTTACTCGTACGGCACGCGCATCGGGTCCACGTACGCGGAGACCTTCCCGAAGAACGTGCGCGCGCTCGTCCTCGACGGCGCTGTCGACCCGACGCAGAGCACGGAAGACTCGCTCGTCGCGCAGGGCCAGGGCTTCGGCGGCGCGTTCAACGAGTTCGCGAAGTGGTGCGCGGCGCGTCAGGACTGCGCGCTCGGCAACAACCCGGCTGACGCGACGAAGCAGTTTCAAGACCTCACGCGCCGGCTGATCGACTTCCCGGTTCCGGTCGGCGACGGCCGCAAGCTGTCGTACGACGACGCCACGACGGGTGCCATACAGGCCCTCTACCAGCAGAATCTCTGGGAGTACCTGAACACCGGGCTGAACGAACTGAAGCTGCAGCGCGGCGCCACGCTCGAGAAGCTGGCCGACATCTACAACGAGCGCAATCCGGACGGCAGCTACGGCACCACGCAGGACGCCTTCGTCGCGATTCGCTGTGTAGACGACCCGCGCGTCACCGATCCGAAGCAGATCCTGGAAGGCCAGGAGAAATACGTAAAGGCCGCGCCCTTCTTGGACGACGGCCGCCAACCCAGTTCCGCCCGTGACGCGTGCGCGTTCTGGCCGGTGCCGAACACGTCGAAGCCGCACGAACCGAACGTCGAAGGCCTGCCGAAGACGCTGACGATCTCGACAACGAACGACCCGGCAACGCCGTACCAGGCGGGCGTGAACCTCGCGAAGGCGCTGAAGGGGTCACTGCTCACCTTCGAGGGGACGCAGCACACGGTGTTCCTGCAAGGCAACGCCTGCGTCGACAAGGCAGCCACCGCGTACCTGATCGACGGCACCACGCCTCCGGACGGCACGCGCTGTAAGGCCAACTGAGATTGCGCTGGCTCGCGACGGTCGTGGTGGCGATGATGCTCGCTGCTACGGCTTGCGCGAGCCAGCGGGCAACGCTCGAGTGGGGACCGTGTGCGCCGTACGCGCAGACCGCTGCCGAGAAGAGCCTGTACGCGGACGAGTCGGTCGACTGTGCTCGGCTGACGGTTCCACTCGACTACGCGAGCCCGCAGGGCCCGACAGTGTCGATCGGTTTGCTGCGGCACCGGGCCACAGATCCGGCACACCGGATCGGATCGCTCGTGCTCAACCCCGGCGGGCCGGGCAGTTCGGGGATGACTGCGGCGGCCACGTTGGCGGGACCTGCCGGAAAGCTTGCTGAGCAGTTCGACTTGGTCGGCTTCGACCCTCGCGGTGTTCACGCGAGTGAGCCGCGGATCAGGTGCCGGTCGGATGCCGAACAAGACGCCGCTCGTGCGTCAGACACCGGGGGAGCGGCTGACTGTCTCAAGAAGACCAGCGCGGAGTTCCTCGCACACGTAGGCACGCGAGAAGTCGTACGCGATCTCGACGCGCTCCGTGCCGCCCTCGGCGACACGAAACTCACGTACGTCGGTTACTCGTACGGCACGCAGATCGGTTCCGCGTACGCAGAGGCGTACCCGGACAAAGTGCGCGCCATGGTCCTCGACGGAGCCATCGACCCCGCGCAGAACTTGCCGCAGACGCTGATCGCCCAGACTGCCGGTTTTCAGGACGCCTTCACCCGCTTCGCGCAGTGGTGCGCGAAGCGACCTGGATGCCCGCTAACCAGCGACGCGACCGCAGCCTTCCAGCGAATCGCGAGCCTTCCGGTCTCTGCCCTGCCCGGACGCACGCTGTCTTTCGCCGACGCCGTCACCGCGACAGAAGCCGCGCTCTACTCCCGCGCGCAGTGGCCGAATTTGCAGCAAGCATTGGAAGAACTAGCGACCACGCATAACGGCGCGAAGCTGCTTCAGCTAGCCGACGACTACTACCAACGCGACCAGAACGGCCACTACAGCGGAGCCTTCGACGCCTACTACGCCGTCCGCTGCGTCGACTACGACCGCGTCACCGACCGCGCGACCATCGACGCCGCGCACCGCCAAATGCGCACCGGCGCACCGTTCCTGGCTGGCAGCTCACCCGACGCGCACGAACTCGACACTTGCTCGACTTGGCCGGTACCGCCGACCTCACGGCCGCACCGTCCGTCCGCACCCGGCCTGCCGAAGACGCTCGTCATCTCAACCACGCATGACCCAGCTACGCCCTACCGCCAGGGCGTATCGCTCGCGAAAGACCTCAACGCCGCACTGCTGACTGTCGACGACGTACAGCACGCAGCGTTCCTCAAGGGCAACGCCTGCGTCGACAAAGCCACAACGACCTACCTCAGCACGGCCATCGCCCGCACCGGCGACTGTTAAGGCTGCTGATCCGTCAGCAGCACCTCGTACATCACCGGACTGTCGCGGTTCGTCGCAGGCGGCACCTGCAGCCACATCCGCGCGAACCGGTGCGGTTCGGCGACCGTCACCCAGATCTTCACGTTCACGTCGTCGTGGATCTGCGGCACCAGGTTCGCCGCGACCGCTTGGGGCACGGTTCCGCCGACGCGGTACCCGTCGACGTGCTGGATCGTCTCGCGGATTTCGGTTTTCGGCTGCTGGAGCGAGTCGAGGAGCCGGATCAGGCCGCCGTGCGGGCCGAGGAACCGGTCGACGGTGAAGGGCGTGGGGCCGTTCGTTTCGCGACCCTTCGTGTCCTTTGTGGTCGCGGTGGGCCCGGAGACGGTGAACGAGAACGACCGATCGGTGAATTCCGCGCTGCCGCTCGCTTGCCCGCCGCGTTTGAGGGTCGCGTTGCCGACGAGCTTGGTCATCGGCAGGCCGGGCAGCACGCCGTTGACGCCGACCGAGAAGTGCAGGCTGGCGACCTTGGCGAAGTTCGTCTTGGCGGCGGCGAGCAACCCGTCCGCCGCGGGCAAGGGGGGTGCCGCGGTGCAACCGCCGACCAGCCCGAGGAGCAGCAGCGCCGGCAGGACACGTCGGCTGAGCATGGCCGAGAGCCTACTTGGCTGGCCCGATCCTTTCGCACAGTGTCCTTCCGGCCACTGTCACCGAGGCTTCCGGCGCACCAGACTGTCTGCTCGTGACCGTTGAGACCCGTCCTGCCCGCCGCCTGCATCGCGCCTGGTTCGTCGCGGCGGCCGCGTTCGTCGCCCTCCTCGCCGCCGCCGGCTTCCGCGCCGCGCCGGGCGTCCTGATCGATCCGTTGCACGAAGAGTTCGGCTGGTCCCGCGCCACGATCGGGTCCGCCGTCTCGGTCAACCTCGTTCTGTACGGCCTCTTCGCGCCCTTCGCCGCCGCGCTGATGGAACGGTTCGGCATTCGCCGGGTCGCGGCTACCGCGCTGTGCGTCGTCGCTCTCGGCGCGGGCGGCACCGTCTTCATGAGTGCCAGCTGGCAGTTGATCCTCTGCTGGGGCGTGCTCGTCGGCCTCGGCACCGGCTCGATGGCGATGAGCTTCGCCGCGATGGTCGCGACGCGCTGGTTCATCCGCCACCGCGGCGTCGTAACCGGCGTGCTCACCGCCGCCGGGGCGACCGGGCAGCTGATCTTCCTGCCCTTGATCGCGTCGCTCGCGGCGGACGACGGCTGGCGGACAGCGTCCATGGTCATCGCCATCGCGGCTCTCGCCGTGGTCCCGGTCGTGCTGTTGGCCGTACGCGACCACCCCGCCGACATCGGCACTGTCGCGTACGGAGCGCCCGAAGACGCCGAAGTGGAGCGTCCGGCACCGAAGGTCGGCACTGTCCGCCGCGGTCTGTCGGTGCTGTTCCAGGCCGCGCGCACCCGGACGTTCTGGCTACTCGCTGTCGGATTCGCGATCTGCGGGGCGACCACGAACGGGTTGGTCAGCACGCACTTCGTCCCGGCCGCGCACGACCACGGCATGCCGCAGACGACCGCGGCGAGCCTGCTCGCACTGGTCGGTGTCTTCGACGTGGTGGGAACGATCGCGTCGGGATGGCTCACCGACCGTGTCGACCCGCGGATCCTGCTCGGCATCTATTACGCGTTGCGGGGAGTTTCGCTCGCCCTGTTGCCGCAGCTGTTCACGAATTCGGTCCAGCCGAGCATGTGGGCGTTCATCCTTTTCTACGGTCTGGACTGGGTCGCGACCGTCCCGCCGACCGTCGCGCTCTGCAGCCGCTCCTTCGGGGAAGCCGGTCCGATCGTGTTCGGCTGGGTCTTCGCCTGCCACCAGCTGGGCGCGGCGTTCGCCGCCTCCGCCGCCGGCGCGGTGCGGGACCAGTTCGGCGATTACGCGATCGCCTGGTACGTCGCCGCCGGGCTCGCGGTGATCGCCTCGGTCGCGTCGTTGTCGATCACCCGGTCGAGGAAACCCGGGAAAACCCAGCTCGCGCAGGTGGCGTGAATCCGCCGCCGTTGTGGGTGACCCGTGAAACATGGCGTTAACACGTGCTGGTTAGGGTTCGGCCATGGATCGCCAGCAGGAATTCGTGCTCCGCACCTTGGAAGAGCGCGACATCCGTTTCGTCCGCCTGTGGTTCACCGACGTGCTGGGATTCCTGAAGTCCGTCGCGGTCGCGCCCGCCGAACTGGAGGGCGCGTTCAGCGAGGGCATCGGGTTCGACGGCTCGGCCATCGAGGGCTTCGCGCGCGTCTACGAGTCGGACATGGTCGCCAAGCCCGACCCGTCGACGTTCCAGGTGCTGCCGTGGGAAACCCCCGACGGCGGCCCGTACTCCGCGCGCATGTTCTGCGACATCGCGATGCCCGACGGTTCGCCGTCCTGGGCCGACCCGCGGCACGTGCTGCGCCGCCAGCTGTCGAAGGCCAGCGAAGCCGGATTCACCTGCTACGTGCACCCGGAGATCGAGTTCTTCCTGCTCGCCAACCTCCCCGACGACGGCAGCG
This sequence comes from Amycolatopsis sp. A1MSW2902, assembly GCF_017312175.1. NCBI lineage: Bacteria > Bacillati > Actinomycetota > Actinomycetes > Pseudonocardiales > Pseudonocardiaceae > Amycolatopsis > Amycolatopsis sp. A1MSW2902. The sequence continues at coordinate 6,088,061 of NZ_QJPO01000001.1, read as the reverse complement.
AGCCCGAGCCCGCCGACAACGGCGGCTACTTCGACCAGGCCAGCCACGCCACCGCGACGCACTTCCGCCGGCACGCGATCGAGACCCTCGAGGCGATGGGCATCTCGGTCGAGTTCAGCCACCACGAGGGCGCGCCGGGCCAGCAGGAAATTGACCTTCGCTACGCCGACGCCCTCACCATGGCCGACAACGTGATGACGTTCCGTTACGTCGTCAAGGAGGTCGCGCTGACCCAGGGCGTGCGCGCGACCTTCATGCCGAAGCCGTTCACCGACCAGCCCGGCTCCGGCATGCACACCCACGTCAGCCTGTTCGAAGGCGACCGCAACGCGTTCTACGACGCGGAGGACCCGCACGAGCTTTCCGAGACCGGAAAGGCGTTCGTCGCCGGCGTCCTGCACTACGCCAAGGAAATCTCCGCGGTCACCAATCAGTGGGTCAACTCCTACAAACGGCTGATCAGCGGCAGCGAGGCGCCCACGACGGTGTCGTGGGGGAGGGCGAACCGCTCGGCGCTCGTGCGCGTGCCGATGTACTCGCCGGGCAAGGCCTCGTCGCGGCGCGTCGAGATCCGCACGCTCGATTCGGCGTGCAACCCGTATCTGGCCTACTCGGTGATACTGGCCGCGGGGCTGAAGGGCATCGAAAAGGGCTACGAGCTGCCGCCGCCCGCCGAGGACAACATCTGGCAGCTGTCGGATTCCGAACGCCGCGCCGCCGGCTACTCCCAGTTGCCGCAGAACCTCGGCGAGGCGCTCGCCGAGATGGAGAAGTCCGAGCTGCTGCCGGAAGCGCTCGGCGAGCACGTTTACGACTTCTTCTTGCGCAACAAGCGGGTCGAGTGGGACAACTACCGGAGCGCGGTCACTCCGTACGAGCTCCGGACCCTGTTGCCGATGCTCTGAACCGGACCCCGGGGCCGTGCTCCGACGTTGGGGAGGCATCGGAACATGGGAAAAAGACTGCCCGCCGTACTCGCCGCACTGGTCGCGGCGGCGGGCTTGGCCACCGCGCCGCCGGCGGTCGCGATGGAGACTGACCACGCGGACCCGGCCGAACTGCACTTCGACCTCGACCGCGCCGACATCCCGTCGCTGCAGCACCGGATGGCGGCCGGGCAGCTCACCGCGACCCGGCTGACCAGCGCGTATCTCGCCCGGATCCGGGTGCTGGACCCGAAGGTCAACGCCGTCCTCGCGCTCAACCCGGCGGCGCTCGCGCAAGCCGCGGCCAGCGACGTCCGGCACCGGACCGGCCGCACCCGCGGTCCGCTCGACGGGATCCCGGTGCTGGTCAAGGACAACGTCGACACCCACGACCAGCAGACCACCGCCGGTTCGCGCGCGCTGCGCAGCCGTCCGGCCAAGGACGCCACGCTGATCACCCGGCTGCGCGACGCGGGCGCGGTGATCCTCGGCAAGGCGAACCTGTCGGAATGGGCCAACTTCCGCGCCGCGAAGCCGACTTCCGGCTGGTCCGGCGTCGGCGGCCAGACCAACAACCCGTACGTCCTGGACCACAACCCGTGCGGTTCTTCCGCCGGATCCGCGGCGGGCGTCGCCGCGTCGCTCGCCCAGGTCGCGATCGGCAGCGAGACCGACGGGTCGATCGTGTGCCCGGCCGGGATGACCGCGACCGTCGGGCACAAACCGAGTCTCGGGCTCGTCAGCCGCACCGGCGTCGTCCCGATCTCCGCGGAGCAGGACACGGCGGGACCCATCGCGCGCAACGTCGTCGACACCGCGTTGACGCTCTCGGTGCTGCAGGGCCGCGACCCGTCCGACCCGGCCACCCTGCGCTACCCGTCGACCCAGCCGACCGACTACGCGAAACTTCTCCGCCCCGGCGTCCTGCGCGGCGCCCGGATCGGCCTGTGGCGGCTGCCAGTGCTCGGCCCGGACACGGACGCCGTGGTCAGCAAGACGAAGGCTTCGCTGGAACGCGCGGGCGCGACGGTCGTCGAGGTGACGCTGCCGTACCAGGACCGGCTCTCCGAGCTGGAATTCCCGGCGCTGCTGACCGAGTTCCACCGCGACATCGACGCGTACCTCGCCACGCGGCCCACCGGCCCGCGGAACCTGGCGGACCTCATCGCGTACAACCGCGCCGACCCGCTGGAACGCACCTGCTTCGCTGGTCAGGAGCTGTTCGAACAGGCGCTCGCCGCACCCGGCCCGCAGGATCCGACCTATCTGAAGAACCGCGCGGAGCTGACGGACCTGTCGCGCCGGTCGCTGGACGAGACCCTCGCGAAGTACGACCTGGACGCCATCGCGTCGCCGACGAACCCGCCGGCTTGGAAGACGGACTGCAAGGTCGGCGACAACGACGTGATCCCGTCCTCGACGCCGGCAGCGGTGGCGGGCTACCCGGACGTGACGGTCCCGGCCGGTTCGGTCGGACCGCTTCCGGTGGGGATTTCGTTCATGGGCGGACAGTGGACGGACGGCAAGATGCTCGCGCTGGCCGCGGACTACATGCGGGTCGCGCCGGTCCGGGTTCCGCCCCGGTACCTGCCGAAGCTGCCCGGCTAATCCGGTTGGGGTTGCCCGGAGCGGGTGAAGGTTTGTGGCGGCCGCCGGTCAGTGCCCTTGTACTGGCCGGCGGCTTGCTTTTCCGGCGAGATCGCTTGCGCCGCGGTGGTCGGGCAGGGCGCTGACCTGCTGAATCGGGTCTGGTTCCGGGGTCTTCGGCAGCAGGAGGCTCGCCCGATGGGGGAGACCTGGGTCACTCGGGGCCTTTCCGGGGCCCTTCGGAGCGCGGTCCGCGGCCCTCGAAGCGGTCGAATCGGCGCGCTGGCAACCCTCTGACCAGGGTCGATGCCGTTAAGTGACCCCCCTGTTTTCGGGTGGTTGGAAGGCATGTAATCTTCTCTTCGTCGCCAGGAACACCGGGCCGGCGGGGCCGAAAGCCTCACCGACCAGGAGCCAGGGCCGAGCGGGTTGACACCGCGAAACGGACCAGGTAATGTTCAGCGTCGGCCCACGAGCGGCCGCCGACTCCCTACGACTAGCCTTGTAGGTACCGGCATGCTCGACCAAAAGCTTGAAATAACGCATCGAGCTTGGCCTGGTTGATTCCGGGGCTGGTTCGGGGTGTGTTGCTTGAGAACTCAACAGTGTGCTAGTGAACTAAGCCAGTAGAGCTTATATGAAACCCCCTCGTCGGGGTTTCCTTTGAGAAATGATTGAGAAGTAGTCTCGATCGAACTTGAAGACATTGTTGGAGAGTTTGATCCTGGCTCAGGACGAACGCTGGCGGCGTGCTTAACACATGCAAGTCGAACGCTGAACCGGTTTCGGCCGGGGATGAGTGGCGAACGGGTGAGTAACACGTGGGTAATCTGCCCTGTACTCTGGGATAAGCCTGGGAAACTGGGTCTAATACCGGATATGACCTTTCACCGCATGGTGGGGGGTGGAAAGTTCCGGCGGTATGGGATGAACCCGCGGCCTATCAGCTTGTTGGTGGGGTAATGGCCTACCAAGGCGACGACGGGTAGCCGGCCTGAGAGGGTGACCGGCCACACTGGGACTGAGACACGGCCCAGACTCCTACGGGAGGCAGCAGTGGGGAATATTGCACAATGGGCGCAAGCCTGATGCAGCGACGCCGCGTGAGGGATGACGGCCTTCGGGTTGTAAACCTCTTTCGCCAGGGACGAAGCGCAAGTGACGGTACCTGGATAAGAAGCACCGGCTAACTACGTGCCAGCAGCCGCGGTAATACGTAGGGTGCGAGCGTTGTCCGGAATTATTGGGCGTAAAGAGCTCGTAGGCGGTTTGTCGCGTCGGCTGTGAAATCTGGAGGCTTAACCTTCAGCGTGCAGTCGATACGGGCAGACTTGAGTTCGGCAGGGGAGATTGGAATTCCTGGTGTAGCGGTGAAATGCGCAGATATCAGGAGGAACACCGGTGGCGAAGGCGGGTCTCTGGGCCGATACTGACGCTGAGGAGCGAAAGCGTGGGGAGCGAACAGGATTAGATACCCTGGTAGTCCACGCTGTAAACGTTGGGCGCTAGGTGTGGGCGACATTCCACGTTGTCCGTGCCGTAGCTAACGCATTAAGCGCCCCGCCTGGGGAGTACGGCCGCAAGGCTAAAACTCAAAGGAATTGACGGGGGCCCGCACAAGCGGCGGAGCATGTGGATTAATTCGATGCAACGCGAAGAACCTTACCTGGGCTTGACATGCGCCAGACATCCCCAGAGATGGGGCTTCCCTTGTGGTTGGTGTACAGGTGGTGCATGGCTGTCGTCAGCTCGTGTCGTGAGATGTTGGGTTAAGTCCCGCAACGAGCGCAACCCTTATCCTACGTTGCCAGCGCGTCATGGCGGGGACTCGTGGGAGACTGCCGGGGTCAACTCGGAGGAAGGTGGGGATGACGTCAAGTCATCATGCCCCTTATGTCCAGGGCTTCACACATGCTACAATGGCTGGTACAGAGGGCTGCGATACCGCGAGGTGGAGCGAATCCCTTAAAGCCGGTCTCAGTTCGGATCGCAGTCTGCAACTCGACTGCGTGAAGTCGGAGTCGCTAGTAATCGCAGATCAGCAACGCTGCGGTGAATACGTTCCCGGGCCTTGTACACACCGCCCGTCACGTCATGAAAGTCGGTAACACCCGAAGCCCATGGCCCAACCCGCAAGGGAGGGAGTGGTCGAAGGTGGGACTGGCGATTGGGACGAAGTCGTAACAAGGTAGCCGTACCGGAAGGTGCGGCTGGATCACCTCCTTTCTAAGGAGCACAACACATCCCGGCCACGGTCGGGAGTGGGCACGGTCTAACACCCGCGTGTGGTGTTGCCGGGCTTGCTCAAGGAATTGTGGAACTACTGGTTATCGCCGGCGACGGTGGATGATGTTCCTGCTCAGTACTGCGGCTTGCCGTGTGGAACGGGGGAGCGGAGTCCGGGTGGTCGGGTGTTCACTGCACGCTGTTGGGTCCTGAGGCAACACACGTTGTTTCTGGTGTGGTGTTTGAGAACTGTAGAGTGGATGCGAGCATCTTTGTGGTCAAGTTGTTAAGGGCACATGGTGGATGTCTTGGCTTCAGGAGCCGATGAAGGACGTGGGAGGCTGCGATATGCCTCGGGGAGCTGTCAACCGAGCTGTGATCCGAGGATTTCCGAATGGGGAAACCCAGCACCAGTGATGTGGTGTTACCCGCCGGTGAATATATAGCCGGTGCGGAGGGAACGCGGGGAAGTGAAACATCTCAGTACCCGCAGGAAGAGAAAACAAAAGTGATTCCGTGAGTAGTGGCGAGCGAAAGCGGAAGAGGCTAAACCGTTTGCATGTCAAGCTGTCAGGCGTTGTGCAGGCGGTGTTGTGGGACCCAGCGTCGAGGATCTGACAGTCCTCGGAATGTGCGCGCGTGTTAGTGGAACCGCTTGGGATGGCGGACCGGAGTGGGTGAGAGTCCCGTACGCGAAAACATGTTGCGTGTGTTTGTTTGGTGTTCCCGAGTAGCAGCGAGCTCGTGGAATTTGCTGTGAATCTGCCGGGACCACCCGGTAAGCCTAAATACTTCCTGAAGACCGATAGCGGACGAGTACCGTGAGGGAAAGATGAAAAGTACCCCGGGAGGGGAGTGAAAGAGTACCTGAAACCGTGTGCCTACAAGCCGTCAGAGCGTTTCGACGTGATGGCGTGCCTTTTGAAGAATGAGCCTGCGAGTTAGTGCTGCGTGGCGAGGTTAACCCGGGTGGGGTAGCCGTAGCGAAAGCGAGTCTGAATAGGGCGAAATAGTCGCGTGGTCTAGACCCGAAGCGGAGTGATCTACCCATGGCCAGGGTGAAGCGACGGTAAGACGTCGTGGAGGCCCGAACCCACTTAGGTTGAAAACTGAGGGGATGAGCTGTGGGTAGGGGTGAAAGGCCAATCAAACTCCGTGATAGCTGGTTCTCCCCGAAATGCATTTAGGTGCAGCGTCGCGTGTTTCTTGCCGGGGGTAGAGCTACTGGATGGTCTAGGGGCCTTACCGGGTTACCGAAATCAACCAAACTCCGAATACCGGTTAGTGAGAGCGCGGCAGTGAGACGGCGGGGGATAAGCTTCGTCGTCGAGAGGGAAACAGCCCAGAACACCAGCTAAGGCCCCTAAGTGTGTGCTCAGTGGGAAAGGATGTGGGATTGCCCAGACAACCAGGAGGTTGGCTTAGAAGCAGCCACCCTTGAAAGAGTGCGTAATAGCTCACTGGTCAAGTGGTCCTGCGCCGACAATGTAGCGGGGCTTAAGCACACCGCCGAAGCTGTGTCATTCACACAATACATCCGCAAGAGCTTTCGGGTTCTTGTGCAGTGGTGTGGATGGGTAGGGGAGCGTCCTGCATCCAGGGAAGCGGCCGCGGAAGCGAGTCGTGGAGGGTGCGGGAGTGAGAATGCAGGCATGAGTAGCGAATGCAGAGTGAGAAACTCTGCCGCCGGATGACCAAGGGTTCCTGGGCCAGGCTAATCCGCCCAGGGTAAGTCGGGACCTAAGGCGAGGCCGACAGGCGTAGTCGATGGACAACGGGTTGATATTCCCGTACCCGAGCATGTGCGCCCATGGCGAGGCGGTTGACACTAACCACCCGAAGCCGCGGTTGAAGTCTTCGGACGGAGGCCGTGTGTGGAGCGTGGGACCTGATTCCGTAGTAGTCAAGCGATGGGGTGACGCAGGAAGGTAGCTCCGCCAGGCGATGGTTGTCCTGGTGTAAGCGTGTAGGCCGTCATGTAGGCAAATCCGCATGGCATATAGGCTGAGACGTGATGCGTAGCCGTTTGAGGCGAAGTGGGTGATCCTATGCTGTCGAGAAAAGCCTCTAGTGAGTGCATGCACGGCCCGTACCCCAAACCAACACAGGTGGTCAGGTAGAGAATACCAAGGCGATCGGGTGAACTGTGGTTAAGGAACTCGGCAAAATGCCCCCGTAACTTCGGGAGAAGGGGGGCCAAGCACTGTGATACCCCTTGCGGGTGGAGCGGTGGTTGGCCGCAGAGACCAGCGGAAAGCGACTGTTTACTAAAAACACAGGTCCATGCGAAGTCGCAAGACGATGTATATGGACTGACGCCTGCCCGGTGCTGGAACGTTAAGAGGACCGGTTAACTCCTTTCGGGGGGTGAAGCTGAGAATTTAAGCGCCAGTAAACGGCGGTGGTAACTATAACCATCCTAAGGTAGCGAAATTCCTTGTCGGGTAAGTTCCGACCTGCACGAATGGCGTAACGACTTTCCGGCTGTCTCGACCACAGGCCCGGCGAAATTGCATTACGAGTAAAGATGCTCGTTACGCGCGGCAGGACGGAAAGACCCCGGGACCTTTACTATAGTTTGGTATTGGTTTTCGGTTCGGCTTGTGTAGGATAGGTGGGAGACTGTGAAGCGCTCACGCTAGTGGGTGTGGAGTCGTTGTTGAAATACCACTCTGGTCGGATTGGGAATCTGAACCTCGGACCATGATCTGGTTCAGGGACAGTGCCTGATGGGTAGTTTAACTGGGGCGGTTGCCTCCTAAAGGGTAACGGAGGCGCCCAAAGGTTCCCTCAGCCTGGTTGGCAATCAGGTGTCGAGTGCAAGTGCACAAGGGAGCTTGACTGTGAGACAGACATGTCGAGCAGGGACGAAAGTCGGGACTAGTGATCCGGCACCTCCTGGTGGAAGGGGTGTCGCTCAACGGATAAAAGGTACCCCGGGGATAACAGGCTGATCTTGCCCAAGAGTCCATATCGACGGCATGGTTTGGCACCTCGATGTCGGCTCGTCGCATCCTGGGGCCGGAGTAGGTCCCAAGGGTTGGGCTGTTCGCCCATTAAAGCGGCACGCGAGCTGGGTTTAGAACGTCGTGAGACAGTTCGGTCCCTATCCGCCGCGCGCGCAGGATACTTGAGGAAGGCTGTCCCTAGTACGAGAGGACCGGGACGGACGGACCTCTGGTGTGCCAGTTGTCACGCCAGTGGCATGGCTGGTTGGCTATGTTCGGAAGGGATAACCGCTGAAGGCATCTAAGCGGGAAGCCTGTTCCAAGATGAGGTATCCCACCCCATGTGGGTTAAGGCCCCCAAGAGACGATTGGGTTGATAGGCCAGAAATGGAAGCACAGTAATGTGTTGTCGAGTTGACTGGTACTAATAGGCCGAGGACTTGCCCACGAAGATGTTACGCATCCACTCTACGGTTCTGAAACACCACACCGGTCGCCCCTCGAGGGGTGGGTGTGTGTTGTTTCGGAGTGTTTCGGTGGTTTTAGCGTCAGGGAAACGCCCGGTCCCATTCCGAACCCGGAAGCTAAGCCTGACTGCGCCGATGGTACTGCAACCGAAGGGTTGTGGGAGAGTAGGACACCGCCGAACTTAACCTGACAGTCTGGGCCCCGGTCGAGAACCCGAAATGGGTTTTCCCGGGGCCCAGACTCATTTTCACGGACAAGTACGAGGCCCGGAACCCCACACGGGGAACCGGGCCTTCGTCATGTCCGGGTCACAGCGGCAGCCCGCGGCCTCGGACGGGCGACGAGAACACCAGCGAGGTCGTCGTCTCGCCGTAGCGCTGGGCCTGTTCCACAAAACGCTCCAGCTCGGCCGTCGTGCGGCAGTGCACGCGGAGCTGCCAGCATTCGTCACCGGTGACGTGATCGGCGTCCGTGATCTCCGGCAGCGGAAGGATCGTCTCGCGGAAGCGCGGGCCGTCCAGGCTCCGGACGCGAACTCGGACGATCGCCTGGATCGGGCGGCCCAGTTTCTCCGGATCGACGCGTGCCGCGTAGCCGGTGATCACCCCGTGCTGTTCCAGCCGGCGCACTCGTTCCGTCACGGCGGGGGCGGACAGCGAGACCCGGCGGCCGAGTTCCGAGAACGTCAGGCGGCCGTCGGACTGGAGCAGCTTCAGCAGGTGCCGGTCAACGTCGTCCAGGTCCATCGCGGCACCCTCTCAGAAACTCAAGGCCAACTGCCGTCCAGACCCGGAAAACCCTGGTGAGGACGGCGGAACACCTGGATCTTCCCCTGTCCCGGACCAGGACCGGAACGGGAGGATCATCAGTGTGAAACCGCGCATCCTCTCCCTTCCCCGCGAAGCCGCCAACGCCGTCGAGTACTTCGGGCGTGAGCGCGCCTTCGAGGTCGACCCGGTCGACCTCGCCCAGGACCTCGCCGACGGACGCACCGATGGTTACGTCCTCGTCGAAACCCGCAGCCCGGGCGCGTACGCCGAAGCTCATCTGCCGGGCGCGATCTGCTTGCCGTACCGGGAAATGACCGAGGAAAGCACCCGTGACCTCGACCGGAACCTCGTCTACGTCTGCTACTGCGAGAGCATCTACTGCAACGCCGCCACCCAGGGCGCGTACCGGCTCGCGCAGCTCGGCTTCACCGTGAAACGGCTCTCCGGCGGCATCACGACCTGGCTCGCCCACGGCTATCCGACGGAGGCCGTACAGCCCGTACCCTGGACGCCGTGACTCGTCTGCTCATCATCCAGCCCGACGCCAGCGATCCCATCGGCCCGCTCGGGGAGTGGCTCACCGAGGCCGGCGCGGAACTCGACGTGCGGCTGCCGCCGGAGCAGGAGTTGCCCTCGAGCCTCGACGGGTACGACGGGTTGATCTGTCTCGGCGGCGGCATGGGCGCGCTCGACGACGCGAAGCACCCCTGGCTCGCCGACGTCCGGAAGCTGCTCGCCACCGCGGCGGGGCATGCCTTGCCGACGCTCGGGATCTGTCTCGGTTCGCAGCTGCTCGCCGTCGCGACCGGCGGGCAGGTCGCGAAGGGCGAGTCCGGTCCCGAGGTCGGGCCGGGGCTCGTTTCCAAGAAGGACGCCGCGTGGGTCGATCCGCTCTTCGCGGACATGCCCTTCCTCCCAGACGTCCTGCAGTTCCACGGTGACGTCATCACCGTCCTGCCGCAGAGCGCCGAGCTGCTCGCGTCCACTCCGAAGTACCCGCACCAGGCGTACCGGATGAACCGTTGTGTCTACGGTGTCCAGTTCCACATCGAGACCACGCCGGACGTCGTCCGCGCCTGGGCCGAGGCGGCACCGGAAATGGCGGAACTCACCCGTCCGGGCGCGCTGGAGGAGGAGAGCCTGATCTCAGCGCACGCGGACATCGCCGAGACGTGGCGTCCGTTCGCGCGCCGGTTCGTCCAGTTGGCCGCCGGGAAGCTGGAGGCGGCTCCGGAAAGTCAACGCCAGTTGCCGCTGGCTTAACGGATGACGTCGGAATCACTTACGGCGAGTTAACGGTTCACCCAAACGGTCAGGTACCTTGCGAGAGGTATTTCCGTAGGGTTCGGAGGTCGGGGTGGACCCCTCGCTGCTCGTTGTCGTCGTGATCTGCACGGCGCTGGTTTTCGATTTCACCAACGGCTTCCACGACACGGCGAACGCGATGGCGACCTCGATCGCCACCGGAGCACTCCGGCCCCGCGTCGCCGTCGCGATCTCCGCGGTGCTGAACCTGGCCGGCGCGTTCCTGTCGGTCGAGGTCGCGAAAACGATTTCCAGCGGTCTCGTCGACGAGACGAGGATCGGGCCCGCCATCGTGTTCGGCGGGCTCATCGGGGCGATCGTCTGGAACCTCTTCACCTGGTACGTCGGCCTGCCTTCGAGTTCGTCGCACGCGCTGTTCGGCGGCTTGATCGGCGCGACCTGGGTGTCCGCGGGCGCGGACTCCGTCCACTTCGGCAAGATCGTGGACAAGGTGCTCGTCCCGGCCGCGGCGTCGCCGATCATCGCGGGCGTGGCGGCGGCCGCGGTCACGTACTTCGTCTACCGGTTCCTGGTGCGCAAGCGCGGCGGCCGGGGTTTCCGGGTCGGACAGATCGTCTCCGCGTCGCTGGTCTCGCTCGCGCACGGCACCAACGACGCGCAGAAAACCATGGGTGTCATCACCCTGACCCTCGTAGCGGCCGGCAGTCTCCCCGCCGGGTCCGCGCCGCCCGTCTGGGTGATCATCAGTGCGGCGTCCGCGCTCGCGCTCGGCACCTACCTCGGCGGCTGGCGCATCACCCACACCCTCGGCAAGGGCCTCACCGACATCGAAGGCCCGCAGGGCTTTTCCGCGCAGACCAGCAGCGCAGTCGTGATCCTGCTGTCCTCGCACCTCGGTTTCCCGCTGTCGACCACGCACGTCTGCTCGGGCGGCATCATCGGCTCCGGTGTGGGCCGTCGTGAGGCTCCGGTGCGCTGGCGGATGGCGGGCCGGATGGTGCTCGCGTGGCTGTTCACGCTGCCCGCGGCGGCGATCGTCGGCGCGGCGGCGGGCAAGATCGCCTCGCTCGGCGAGGCCGGGACGATCGCGGTCGGCGTCGCCGGGATTCTCTTCGCGGCCGGGATCTACCTCCTTTCCCGGCGCAAACCCGTCACCGCACACAGCTTCCAGGTCCCCGAACCCTCCGCTGTCGACACCGAACCGGACCGCCTGGCTGCCTGAACCGCCCCGGGTCCGGCTACGGTGTGAGCGATGGCAGAGCGCGCGCGGACCACAGCTTCGGCGGCCAGGTACGGCTTCACTGACACCCGGGCCGACGGTCAACTGCGCGCCGCGGGCTGGTGGACCGAAGGCGGACCCGCCGACGGCGCCACCGACGTCCTCCTCGCTCTCTCCCGTGCCGCGGATCCGGATCTCGCGCTGGCCGGGCTCGACCGCATTCGCGAGGCCGACGAACCCGGCTGGTCTGAGCTGGACAGAACGCTCCGCGAGAACCGCACGTTCCGCGGTCGGCTACTGGGCGTGCTCGGCACCTCCACCGCGTTGGCGGATTTCCTCGTCGCCAATCCGGGGGAGTGGCGGTGTCTCGCGGACAACCGGTGCACCGACCCGGCGAAGTTCGCGGAGCGGCTGCTCGAGCGGGTCCGGCAGGACGACGGGACGTACCTCACCGGGACCGCCGCCGAATCCGAGCTGCGGGCCGGTTACCGCGGGCTGCTGCTCGGCATCGCCGCGGCTGACCTCGGCCACCTCGTCGAACCCGGGCTGGAACATCCGGAGTTCCGCGATGTAGCCAGCGAGCTGACCACTCTCGCCGAGGCTTCGTTGCAGGCCGGGCTCGTCGTCGCCGAGCAGGAGGTCGGCGCGTCCGCCGAAGGCACGCTCGCGGTGATCGCGATGGGCAAGACCGGCGGCCGCGAGCTGAACTACGTGAGCGACGTCGACGTCATCTTCGTCGGGGCCGGCGACCTCGGCGTCGCGACCCGGCTGGCCAGCACGATGATGCGGCTGGTCGGCAACGCGTGCTTCGAGGTCGACGCGGCGTTGCGGCCGGAAGGCAAGAGCGGGGCCCTGGTGCGCACGCTCGAAGGGCACACCGCGTACTACCAGAAGTGGGCGAAGACCTGGGAGTTCCAGGCTTTGCTGAAGGCGCGTCCGGTGGCGGGCGACGCCGAACTGGGACGCCAGTACGCGGAGATGGTCGCGCCGATGGTGTGGTCGGCCGCGGACCGCGAGAACTTCGTGACCGAGGTCCAGCAGATGCGCCGGCGGGTGGAGGACCACGTCGCGTCGGAGCATCTCGAACGCGAGCTGAAGCTGGGCCGCGGCGGATTGCGCGACGTCGAGTTCGCCGTGCAGCTGCTGCAGCTCGTGCACGGCCGGGTCGATCCCGCGCTGCGTTCTTCGTCCACTTTGGACGCATTGGCCGCGCTGGGCGACGGCGGGTACGTCGGCCGCGCGGACGCGGCGGAGATGAGCTCGTCGTACGAGTTCCTGCGCACCGTCGAGCACCGGCTGCAGTTGCGCCGGTTGCGGCGGACGCACCTGTTCCCGGCCGCGTCGGACACCGATGAGCTGCGGATTCTCGCGCGTGCCTGCGGGATTCGGCCGGTGCGCGGACGCAGTCAGGGCGAGGCGTTGCTCGCCGAGTTCCGCCGGCACGCGCAGGGGATTCGGCGGCTGCACGAGAAGGTCTTCTACCGTCCGCTGCTGCAGTCGGTGGCGAATGTGCCGACGGAAGCGTTGCGGCTCACCACGAAACAGGCTGCGAGCCGGCTCGCAGCGCTCGGGTATGCCGCGCCGGAAGGGGCGTTGCAGCACATCAAGGCGTTGACCGCCGGGGTGTCGCGGCGCGCGGCGATTCAGCAGGCGCTGCTTCCGGTGTTGCTCGATTGCCTCGCTGACACGCCGGATCCGGACGGTGGGCTGCTCTCGTATCGCAAGGTGTCCGAGGCGCTTCAGGACACGCCGTGGTACCTGCGGGTGCTGCGTGACGAGGGCACGGTCGTCGAGCGGCTCGCTTTCCTGCTCGGCACATCGAACCTGGTTCCGGACCTGCTCGTCCGCGCGCCGGAAGTGCTGCAGCTGCTGGGAGATCCGGCTCGGTTGACCGGACGTACGCCAGCCGAAGTGGCGACGTCGCTTCGGGCCGCCGTACGTCGTCAGCCTGGGCTGCGCGCGGCGGTCACCGCTGCTCGGTCGCTGCGTCGGCATGAGCTGCTTCGCGTCGCGTGCGCGGATTTGTTGGGACTGCTGGATGTTCCGTCGGTCTGCGAAGCGCTGTCGAGCGTGTGGGTCGCGGTGTTGCAGGGAGCGCTGTCGGCGGCTTATCGGCAACGGCAGGCTGAGCTGGGGCGTACTCCGGCGACGATCGCGGTCATCGGCATGGGACGGCTCGGCGGGGCGGAACTGGGCTACGGCTCGGACGCCGACGTCCTCTTCGTCTGCGAGCCCGCGGAAGGCGTTCCGGACGCCGAAGCGCTGCGGTTCGCCTCGTCGGTCGCGGAGACGGTGCGGAAGATCCTCGGCGCGCCGAGCGCGGACCCGGCGCTGGTCGTCGACGCGGATCTCCGGCCGGAAGGACGCAGCGGGCCGCTCGTGCGGACCCTGGAGTCGTACCGCGCGTACTACCAGCGCTGGGGCGAGGTGTGGGAATCGCAGGCGTTGCTGCGGGCCCGGTTCGTCGCCGGGGACGAGGAGCTCGGCCAGCGGTTCATCGAGATGATCGACCCGTTGCGCTATCCGGAAGGCGGGCTCGACCCGACGGACGCGCGCGAGATCCGGCGGATCAAGGCGCGGGTGGAGACCGAACGGCTCCCGCGTGGCGCCGACCCGACCCGGCACACCAAACTCGGCCGCGGCGGTCTCGCCGACGTCGAGTGGACCGTCCAGCTTCTGCAGTTGCAGCACGCGCACGAGGTGCCTGGCCTGCGGACGACGTCGACCCTCGACGCGCTGACCGCCTTGGCCGAAGCGGGCCTCGCGTCGGCCGAGGCGGTGGACTCGTTGCGCGAGGCCTGGCTGCTGGCCACGCGCGTGCGCAACGCGACGATGCTGGTGCGCGGCAAGGCAGCGGACGAGGTGCCCGGCACCGGCCGCGACCTGGCCGCGGTGGCGCGCGTGTTCGGCTACTCGGTGGACGACGACCCCGGCGAGTTCCTCGACGCCTACCGCCGTGTGACGCGGCACGCGCACGCCGTGGTCGAGGAACTCTTCTACGACAACTAGCCTGGACCTCGTGACCGACCGCGAACCGTTCCGCACCCGGATCAAGGTGCGCCACTACGAACTCGACACGCTGGGCCACCTGAACCACGCCGTCTACCACTCGTACGGCGAGGTTTCGCGGCTGGAAGTCTTCGAGGCGGCAGGCGGCAACACCCTGCACGAATCGCATCTCGCGCCGGTGCTGCTCGAATCGAACATCGTGTACCGGCGGGAACTGCGCGCCGGCGACGTGGTGGACGTGACCTGCGACGCCTCGTTCGGCGACGGCAAGGTGTTCTGGATGGCCTCGCGGATCGTCAAGCTGGACGGGACGCTGTCGGCCGAGATCAAGTGCACGCTGGGGCTGATGGATCTGGAGAAGCGCAAGCTGGTGCCGGATCCGCGGGGGCATTTCGAGCGGGCCGGGGTCGATCTGAAGGTGCTGTCCACTTCGGAGTGATCGCGCCTGGCCCAGACTTTCGAGACCGCTGGCGTGGGAGCGGCGCTCGGGCCACTCGCCGCCCTGATCGGCAATGAATCCGGCCGACCGCGAGGCCGATGCCCCGGAATTCGTGGTGACGGTCCGACGGCATACCCGAAAGCCAGCGCGAGGACCGTCGTCGAAACCCTCACCGCGGCTTGATGCCGGGGTCAGTCCAGCCGCATCCCGTGCCACACCAGGTCCACCACCCCTTCCGTCTCGGCTTTCCAATCTCCTTCCGGGGTAAGGAAAAACAGCCCGCCGAGACCGCGCATCAGGGTTTCCGTCTTCAGGTCCGGGCGGATCGTGCCTGCCTCCGCGTTCGCCTCGCGCAGGGTGTCGAGCGCGTCGAGCATCCGCGCGTACGCCTGCGTCGGCAGTTCGCTCTGCGACGCGCGCAACGCGTTGGCCAGCCCGCGTTTCGTCATCATGTAGTGCGCCAGGTGGTCCACGATCCAGACGCGCAGCGCCTGATCGGGGGAATACTCGGCGAGCAATTCGGGCACGATCTCGACGAGCTGGTTCACCTCGCGTTCGTAGACGGCCAGCACCAGCGACTCCGGCGTGGGGAAGTGCCGGTACACCGTGCCGACGCCGACGCCCGCCTCCTTGGCGACCGCGTTGAACGACACTTCTCCTGCCCGGCTCACGGTTTCCGCCGCGACCGCGAGGATCCGTTCGTGGTTGCGCCGGGTGTCCGCCCGCCGCGGGCTCACCGGCATCGCGCCTCCCGGGGTGCTTCGCTTGCCTGACCTGGAGCTGCTCCAGCGTCACCTGGAGTAGCTCCACTTCGTTGCGTAGCGGATTCTAATCCGCTAGCCTCGGTCAAAGCGAGCCAAGCGGATGAATATCCGGTTTAACCTCCGGCGGCTCGCGTTCCCGAAGGGCCGTCACCACCACCATCACGCCGCAGGACGTCCGCCGCGGACGGGCTGCGGGAAAGCGAACCCTACTGTGGACATTTCCCTTGAAGTCAATGGAACAACCGAGGAGCTCGGCGTCGATCCGGGAGTGACCCTCCTGGACGCGCTGCGCGAGCGGCTCGGCATCACCGGCCCGAAGAAGGGCTGCGACCGCGGTCAGTGCGGTGCCTGCACCGTGCACGTCGACGGCAAGCCGGTGCTGTCCTGCCTCACGCTCGCGGCCGCCGTGCGCGGTCCCGTCACCACCGTCGAAGGACTGTCCGCCGAGGACGAACTGCACCCGGTGCAGCGGGCGTTCGTGGACCAGGACGCGCTGCAGTGCGGGTTCTGCACGTCCGGGCAGGTGATGTCGGCGGTCGCCGCGGTGCGCGACGACGTGTCCGACGTCCGCGAGTTCATGTCCGGAAATCTGTGCCGTTGTTCGGCGTACCCGAACATCGTGCGCGCCGTGGAGCAGGCGAGGCAGGCCGATGCGACCGTTTGAGCTCACCGCACCCGCCACCGTCGAGGACGCGCTGGGCAGCGCGGGCACCTACCTCGCGGGCGGCACCACCCTGGTCGACCTGATGAAGCTCGACGTTCTCACCCCGCAGCAGGTGCTGGACATCAACGACCTTCCGCTGCGGGGCATCGACACCGCGGACGGCCTGCGCTTCGGCGCGCTGGAGCGGATGGGCGACATCGCCGCGCATCCCGGCGTGTACCCGGCGATCTCGCGCGCGCTGTTGCTCAGCGCGTCGCAGCAGTTGCGGAACATGGCCAGCATCGGCGGAAACCTGATGCAGCGCACCCGGTGTTCGTATTTCCGGGACGTCGCGATGCCGTGCAACCGGCGTGCTCCGGGCAGCGGCTGTTCGGCGATTTCCGGCGTCAACCGGATGCACGCGATCTTCGGCACCAGTGATTCCTGTGTGGCCACCCACGCCAGCGATGTCGCGGTCGCGCTGGTCGCGCTCGACGCGGAGGTCGTGCTGGCCGGCGCCGAGGGCACCCGGACGGTCCCGCTGACCGAGTTCTACCGGCAGCCGGGCGAAACCCCGGAGATCGAGCACGACCTGCGCCCGGGCGAGCTGATCACCGAGGTGCGCGTGCCGCAGCTCGACTGGGCGGAGAACTCGACGTACGTCAAGATCCGCGACCGGCAGTCGTACGAGTTCGCGCTGTGCTCGGCGGCGGTCGCGCTCGACGTGCGCGACGGGAAGATCGCCGACGCCCGCGTGGCGGCTGGCGGAGTCGGGACGGTTCCGTGGCGGCTGCCCGCCGTGGAAGAGGCGCTGCGCGGCGCGGAGCTGACCGAGGAAGCCTTCGCCGCTGCCGCCGCGGTGGCCGTCGAGGGGGCAAAGCCGTTGTCCGGCAACGTGTTCAAACCTTCGCTGCTGAAGCGGACGATCGTCCGCGCGCTGCTCGAACTGACCGAAGGGAGCCGGGCATGAGTGCGCGGCTGGACGGTCCGCGGAAAGTCACCGGCCAGGCCGATTACGCGCTGGACCGCACGTTCCCGGGCATGCTGTACGGGTACATCGTGCTCAGCACGATCGCGCACGGCGAGATCACCGCGATGGACGTCACCGCGGCGAAGAGCGCGCCCGGGGTCGTGAGCGTCTACAGCCCGTTCGACCCGCTCGAGCTGCACCCGTTCAAGTCGCAGCTGATGGGCGATCTGTGGCTCCCGCTGCAGGACCGGGACGTGGTGTTCTACGGGCAGCCGATCGGGCTGGTCGTCGCGGAGACGTTCGAACAGGCACGGGACGCGGCGGGGCTGATCGAGGTCTCCTACCAGGAGAAGCCCGCGCTGACGTCGATGGAGGACGGGCTCGCGACCGCGGAGGACGCACCGGAAAGCCGGGGCAGCGCGCCGTCGATCGAGGTGCTCGCCGACGGGGTCGAGTCCATCGCGGACGCACTGGCGGAGAGCGCGGTCGTCGTTTCGGAGACCTACCGCACCGCGACGCAGAACCACGCCGCGATGGAGCCGCATTCGGCGGTCGCGAAGTGGGACGGCGGCGAGCTCACCCTTTACAGCGGAAACCAGGCCAGTTACCTGCAGGCCATGGAAATGGCCGGGGTGCTCGGCATCGAACCGTCGGCCGTGCACGCGGTGAACCCGTACGTGGGCGGCGCGTTCGGCGGCAAGGCGGGCACCTCGGCTCCGGGGATGCTGGCCGCGGCCGCCGCCAAGGCGCTCGACCGTCCGGTGAAGTGCGCGCTCACCCGCGAGCAGGTGTTCACGGCGACGGCGAACCGGCCGGCCACGGTGCAGAAGATCGCACTGGGCGCGGACCGCGACGGCACGCTGATCGCGGTGCAGCACGACTCTGGTCGGCCACGTCGATGAGCCGGTCCTTCGTGGAGCCGACGTCGCACGGCACCTCGCGCGAGTGGTACTCGACGCAGAACCTGTCGATCAGCCAGAAGATGGTGCCGCTGCACATCCCGCCGGGCACGTTCATGCGCGCGCCCGGGGAGGCGTCGGGTTCGTTCGCGCTCGAAAGCGCGATCGACGAACTCGCGATCGCGCTGGAGATGGATCCGATCGAACTGCGAAAGCGCAACAGTTCGCTGGCTCCTCCCGGCGTCGATCTGCAGTGGTCGAGCAAGCACCTCGACGAGTGCTACGAGGTCGGGGCGCAGCGGTTCGGCTGGGCGAACCGGTCGCCGCGCGGGCACGTCGACGGGGACTGGCTCGTCGGCATGGGCACGGCGACCGCGATGTTCCCGGGGCTGCGCTTCCCGGCGACGGTCGAGATCGTGCTCAACGCGGACGGGACCGCGGACGTGTCCACCGGCGGGGCCGACCCGGGCACCGGGCTGCTCACCGTGCTGGCCACGATCGGGGCCGAATCCCTCGACATCGACCCGGAACGCGTCACCCCGCACCTGGGCGATTCCCGGTTCGCGCCGGGCGGCATGTCCGGCGGCTCGACCGCCACGGCGAGCACCGGCACCGCGATCATGCTCGCGGCCACCGAACTGCTCGACGAATTGGTGGCGCTCGCCGCCGAGCCGGGCGCGCCGTTCGAGGGCGAGGTCGTCACGTATGCCGAGGGGTTGCTGCACGGCAACAACGGCACCATGCCGTTCGGTGAACTGCTGCGCGCGATCGGCCGGGAATCCTTGTCCGCCAGGGGTTCCTCGGCTCCGGGCGAGGAGATGACGAAGCATTCGTTCAGCTCGTTCGGCGCGCAGTTCTGCGAGGTCCGGGTGCACCGGCTGACGCGCGAGGTCCGGGTGTCGAGGATGCTGGGCGTCTTCGACGGCGGCCGGATCATCAACCCGACGCAGGCGCGGAGCCAGTTGTCCGGCGGCATGATCTGGGGCGTTTCGGCGGCCCTGCACGAGGGGCTGGAAACGGAGCCGAGCGGACGCCCCGCGAACGCGGACTTCGCGAGCTACCTGCTGCCGGTCAACGCCGACATCCCGGAGATCGACGTGCAGTTCGTCGAGTACCCGGACACGCTGCACAACGCGGTCGGAGCCCGCGGAGTCGGCGAGATCGGCGCGGTGGGCATGGCGGCCGCGGTGGCGAACGCGGTGTGCAACGCGACCGGGATCCGGGTGCGGAGCATTCCGATCATGATCGAGGATCTGCTGGTGGAGTGACCGAGGAGGGGGCGTCCGGGTGCGGGCGCCCCCTTCCGGCTTAACCGGCGGCTCGGACTCGGCGGTTTCGCGGGTCGTCGGGGAGTGCGCCGCAGTGCGGTTGCGCCTTTTCCGCGTTTCCCCTCGCGGACGTTCACCGCTGCTCAGCCAGGCAGCTGAGCCCCGCCCGGAAAGTCCGTGGACCGGCTCAGCTCCGCCCATTCCGAGATCTCCTTCTCGACCGCCGCGCGGCCGTTCGCGATGAGGCGGAGGGCGTCGGAGCCGAGGACCAGGTGCGCGGGCGGGTTCGGGACGTCGAGGATGTGCAGCACCGCTTCCGCGGCTTTCTGAGGGTTGCCGAGTTGTTTGCCGCTGGCCGCGAGGCGGTGGTCGCGGATCGGGTTCATCACCTGGTCATAGTCCGGCACCGAGCGGTCGGTGCGGACCATCGACCGGCCGGCCCAGTCGGTGCGGAACGAACCCGGCGCGATCGCGGTGACGTGCACGCCGAACGGTGCGACTTCCTTGCCCACCGTTTCAAGAATGCCTTCGACGGCGTACTTGCTGCCTTGGTAGAACGACGTGCCCGGCACGGTGATCAGCCCGGCCATCGACGTCACGCCGAGGATGTGCCCGCGCCGCCGTTGCCGCAGGTACGGCAGCACCGCCTTCACCGTCGCGACGACGCCGAACACGTTCACCTCGAACTGCGCGCGCAGCTCAGCCATCGTCGACTCTTCGAAGACGCCCTCGTGGCCGTAACCGGCGTTGGCGATGGCGACGTCGATCGGGCCTACCTCGGCCTCGATCTCGTCGACGGTCCGGAACACCGCGTCGTCATCGGTGACGTCGAGGATGCGCGCGAGGGATTTCCCCGGCCGGAGCTGCTCGAACTCCTCGGCGTCGGCCTGCTTGCGGACGGTGCCGACGACGGTGTGGCCGGCTTCGAGCGCGGCCTCGGCGAACGCCCGGCCGAGGCCTGAGCTGGCGCCGGTGATCAGGAAGAGCTTGGTCATGCAGCAAACTCTACCCCACGTCGAGAAAAATCTGCACTGCGTCAAAAATAGTCGGCGTGATAGAACGTGCAGGTGGAAGAGCGAAGCACCCGCCGCCGGACGGCTCCGACCAAGGGCGACCTGCGCGAACGCGCGATTCTCGACGCGGCGGAGCAGCAGCTCAACGAGACGGGCGGGGCGTGCATGACCGTCGCCACGATCGCGCAGGAAGCCGGGATCACCCGGGGCGCGCTCTACTTCTACTTCGGGTCCAAGAACGAGGTGTTCGCCGCGCTGGTCGAGCGGACGGTGGCCAAGCTGCGCGCCGAGGTCGACGCGGTGGACGCGGCCGCCGCGGCTCCCGGCGACGCGGTCCGGCAAGGGCTCGAGCAGACCGCGCGGATGTGGCGCGAGCACGGCACGGTGATGCGCACGGCGGTCGAACTCTCCCCGTCAGTGCCGGCGATCGACCAGGCGTGGCGCTCCGCGGTGGTCGCGCTCGCCGACACCATGGCAGGCGTCGCCGAACGCGCCGGACTTTCGTCCGGGACCGCGGCGGAGGTCGCCGCGGCATTGGTCTGGATGACCGAACGCGTCTTCTATCAGGCGTTTATCGCGGACAGTTCGCTGGACGACGCGGCCGCGACGCTGACCCGGGTGTGGCTGGCGGCGCTCGGCATCCCGGCCTAGCGCCTGGCCGCTCGGCGGGGGCACATCGGAAACCGGCGTGTACTAGAGGGTTGCGACGCCCTTCGCGGTCGTGCCCGCACGGACCAGGCGGGCGCGACATTGGGGCAACGATGGCTCTCCGCGGAACTTCGAGGCAACGTCATTCGGTGCTTCACGTCTTTGTGGGCAGAGATTCGCCAAAAGACACGGGGAGCACGAAATGGGATTCACCGCGATGAAGTCGATGAAGCTGGTCATGGTCGGCGGGGCGGTCGCCGCGACCGCGTTGCTTTCCGCGTGCAGCGGAAACAATGTCGACGGAAATGGTTCCGCGGCGAAGAGCGTTTCCGACGCGGCGGCGGTCAAGCAGAACCCGCAGGGCGGTTCCGCCGGTGCGGCGGGCACCACGGCCACGTCGAACGGCGATGTCAACTGCAGCAAGCACGGCGGGCAGGTCGGCCCGGCCGGCGGCAAGCAAATGGATCTGATCGCGGTGCAAAGCGCGAACGGAACCATTCCCGGCTGCACCGAAGCATTCAATGTGATGACGAAATACTACGAATTGGCGCCGTCGCAGGGCGAAGGCCCCGGCCACCGGGTTCTCGGCATTGAAGGGCACTGGGACTGCGCCTTGGGCGCGGAAGAGGAATTCGCCCAGGGCGTCGTGAACTGCGGCAAGGACGGCGGCACCGAGTTCATGATCAAGACCGCGCCGACCGGCGGCACCGGCGGCCAGCAGCCCGCCGCCCCGACGCGCCGCTTCCCGAACACGACGCAGACCGTGCAGTTCGCCGGGTTCGACCGATCGGTGAACATGGCCCAGTTCCAGCTGGTCACCTGGAAGAAGGGCGGCCCGGACAACGGCCAGTTCGTCCCGGCCGACGCCAAGACCTACCGGCTCCCGGTGAGCAAGACCGCGCAGGTCTTCGGCGCGGCCGAGCTGTGCCCGGGCAGCGAGGTCGCCCTCGACCCGCAGGGCCGCGGCACGAACCCGTGCACCGAGCAGGCCCTGATGGACGCGCTGACCGGCGCGAAGCCGCTGTACGCCGAGATCCACGTCGACAAGAACGACACCATCGACGTCGTCAAGGAGCTCTACCGCCCCTGAGCGGATCCGAACCGGCGGCCGGGTGCGTCCTGGCCGCCGGTTCGCGTTATGCGGTGAGTTTCCGTTGCCCGGCGTCGAAACTGCGCAACGCGGCGCCGACGGCCGCGGCGACGGTGATCTCGTAGACCTCGTCTTCCTGGTATTTCGTGGTCAGCTCGGCGAAATCGGCGTCGGTGAGCCGGTAAGACGCGTCGCGAACCTTCTCCGCGAACGGCTGCAGCGGCGCGGGCAGGCCGTCGCCGCTGGCCGCCGCTTTGCGCAGCGCCGGGTCGGTTGTCGCGGGTGCGGTGAACACGGAATATCGCAGGTTCTCCACCGGATCCTCGTGCTTGCCGCTCGGACCGCCGGCGAGCAGAAACCCGGGGAACCGGTACCCGAATTTGTGCAAGGCACGGGTCCCGCTCTCCAGTTGGCCTTCGCGAAGCACGAAGCCGAACGCGTTCGCGAGCCGGTTCACGATGTTCCACACCAGATTCACCCGCAGCGCTTCGCGAATCGCCTCCGGCGGGAGATCCGGCAGAACGATCTGGTCCGGGTTCAGCGTGACGGTCTCCAGGAACGCCCGAACGGTGCGCACCTCGGGCCGCGCCGCTTCCGGTCGCGACGGGTCGATCTCGCCTTGTCCGGCGATCCGGGTCAGCTCCGCGTGCGAGTCGATGCAGAACGGGCAATCGTGCAGCAACGCCGTTGACATGGCGAGGAATTCGCGTTCCCCGGCCGTCCAGAACGACGGGCCGCGCATCGCCGGAACGGTGACGTCCAGCAACGGCCGGGCGAAAAAGCCGGGCCGGTACAACAGCATCTTGACTATGTCCGGCGGCTGTTTCGACGTGGCCGACATGAACATCTTGGCGCGCAAGCGATGTCCGTTGTCGAGAATGGACAGTCTCATCAGGACTCCAAGGTGGTCAAGCGGCTGGCGAGGAATCGCCGGTCGGCTGGGTTGACAGCGAGTTCGTGGGCGCGCCGGTACGCGGCCATCGCCTCGTCGGTACGGCCGAGTCGGCGCAGCAGATCGGCGCGCGCGGCGTGCATGAGGTGGTACCGGTCAAGGCCGTCGATACCGTCGATCAGCGCCAGGCCTTCTTCCGGGCTGGTGGCCATGGCGACCGCGACGGCGTGGTTCAACGCGATCACCGGAGACGGATTCGTTTCGTACAAACGTTGATAGAGCCCAGCGATCGCCGCCCAGTCGGTGTCCGCGGCGGAACGAGCCTGCGCGTGCTGGACGGCAATGGCGGCCTGCAACTGATACGGCCCGGGATTCTCGAAGCGCAGCGCCCGGTCCAGCAGACCGATCGCTTCGGCGATTTCGCCGTGGTCCCAACGGCTTCGGTTCTGGTCTTCGAGCAACACGACGTCGCCGTCGGGCGTGTAGCGGGCGGCGGTGCGCGAATCGTGCACGAGCAGCAGCGAAACCAGGCCGAGCGCCTCGGGTTCGTCCGGCATGAGCGTCGCGACCAGTTTCGCCAGCCGGATCGCTTCCTGTTGCAGCTCCCGGTGTTCCGGCGCGGTGTAGCCTTGGGTGAAGATCAAGTACAACACCGCCAAGACCCCGGACAACCGCTCCGGCAGCAGATGATCGGCCGGTACGGCGAGGCTGATCCCGGCGTCGCGGATCTTGCGTTTGGCCCGCACCAGCCGCTGCGCCAGCGTCGCCTCGCTGACCAGGAACGTCCGCGCGATCTGCGCCGCGGTCAGCCCGGCCACCGCCTGCAGGGTCAACGCGACGCGGGCCTCCTCGGCGAGCGCGGGGTGGCAGCAGGTGAAGACGAGACTGAGCCGTTCGTCGCCGATCGCGAGCAGGCTGTCCTCGGACCGATCCACCGTGACCTCCGGCTGTCCCCCGAGCTGAGCGAGCTTCTCCAGGCCGCGGCGGGCGCGCCGGAGCCGGTCGATCGCGCTGTTGCGGGCGGCGGTCAGCAGCCACGCCATGGGGTCGTCCGGCGGCTTGTCGCCCCAGCTGCGCAGGGCGAGCGCGCAGGCGTCCTGGAGCGCGTCCTCGGCGAGTTCGAAGTCGCCGAGGACGCGGACCAGCGCCGCGAGCATCCGGGCCCGGTGCTCGCGATAGACCTCCCGCAGCAGCGGCGACGTCATGCGTGGCCGGTCAGCCCGGGCACACTGGCGACCGGGCGCACCTCGACGGTGCCGACCGCGGCCATCGGGCACAGCGCGGCGAGTTCGAGGGCTTCGTCGAGATCGCGGCAGTCGAGGACGTAGACGCCGCCGAGATGCTCGTGGGTCTCCAGGAACGGCCCGTCGGTGATCAGCGTCTTCCCGTCGCGGACGCTGACCGTGGTGGCGGTGTGCTCGCCTTGCAGCGGATGCTCGGACACGAGCGCCCCGCGCCGGCGGCATTCGTCGGCGAACGCGTTCACCCTGGCCAGCGCGTCCGGGAAGGCCGGATCGCCGGGTTCCGGGCGGTCGCAGTTGTAGATCACCAGCAGGTACAGCATGTGTCCTCCGAGGGCCGGTCCGGCGAGTTCGCAATGGAAGACGAACGCGTCGACCGTAACTCGACAGCGCGTGCCGGGCTTCTCGGAAATTCCCGGAGAACGGAGAACGGCGGGCCCGGGGGAGCCCGCCGTTCTCGTGGGGAGGAGATCAGCCCTTCTGCCACAACGCTGGCGCGTTGGGCGGTTCCCAGCCCTGCTGGGCGGTGTGGCCCTGCAGGCACACGTAGCTGACCCCGTTGAACGTGACGCGCGTGCCGGCGGTATACGACTTGCCCGCGGTCCAGGACGTCCCGCCGGGCTGGCCGGTCGGCGACGTCGGACTCGTCGAGGGCCCGCCGGTCGGCGTCTGCTGGACGTTGAGCACGAAGTCGAACGCCGCCTCCTTGGCGTTGTTCGGGGCGTCGCGGACGGTCATGAGCAGCCGCGGGTCGAAGATCGTGTCGGTGTTGTTCCGCGGTTCGCCCGGGAAGTACAGCTGGGTCGTCAGGATCGGCTCCCCGGGGGCCTGCACCTTGACGTGGATGTGCCGCGTCCGGCCGGGGTAGAGGCCGGGCACGATCGTGGTCAGCTTGAACTCGCCGAGGTCGTTCGTGTACTGGTGCCCGCGGAAGGTGTACCCGACGTTGTCGTACGCGCCGTTCACGTCCGCCTGCCAGAAGTCCAGCAGTGCGCGGCTGACGGGCTGGCAGGACAGCCCGAACACGTAGCCGCTCACGGTGAGCCGCTGGCCCGGGGTGTTGGCGTCGACGAGCACGCTGCGCTCGGGGGAGTTCGGCTTGAAGTACGGGCCTTCGGTCTGGTCGATCGTCGGCTCGTCGCCGTCGTGGCAGTACGGGGTGGGCTCGACCTTCTGCCCGCCGGCGAAATTCGTGCGGGCCAAGGCGGGGCCGCCGACGAGTGCCACCGGCGCGGCGACTCCGGCGGCCAGCGCGGCCTTCAGCACTGCCTTGCGGCTGAACTTTCTGTCTTCGTCCATGCCTGCTCCTCGGTGGGGGCTCGGGATTCCCCTCGACGGTAGGGAGGAGATCAGCCCGCAGCGATGGACGGAGTCATGCAGTCGTGGTGAATCTTCGGGGCGGTGTCGCCGGTGCGGCGGAATCCGCCGGGGCTCAACCCCGTTTCGCGCCGAAAGAACCGACAAAAGTAGGCCGGGTCAGCGAATCCGACGCGGCTGGCCACCTGCCGCACGGACAGATTCGTCCGCAGCAGGAACCGTTTCGCCTCCTGGGTCCGCGCCTCGCGCACCAATTCCGCCGCGGTACGCCCGGTTGCCGCCTTGACGGCCTCGGTGAGATAGCCCGGAGTGACGCCGAGCCGTTCGGCGTGCGCGCGCACCGACCACAGTCCCAGCTCCGATTTTTCCGCCTGCTGCGCGAATTCCGCCGCTACCGCACGGGCGCGGGCGGGTGCCGGCGCGGACGGAATCCCGGGAAGCCGCCCGGCGCGCACGATCAACACGTGCAGCAGTGCGCGCAGCACGGATTCGCCGTCCTCGCCGCCGCGCCGGAATTCCTCCTCGAGTTCGGCGATCAGCCGCGCGGTCCGGTCGTGTTCGGCCCGGTCCAGCCGCAGCCACGGCCGTTCGCGCAGCCTGCGCAGGGTTTCGCGGTCGGCCGGATGGTCGAAGAGGAAGTCGTCGGTGAACAGCACGACCGATCCGGCGAGTTCGCTCGCCTCCCAGTGGTGCACCTGGCCCGGCGTGACGACGCCGAGGTGCGGCGGGCTCAGCTCCCACCGCGTCAGGTCGACCACGTGCGCGCCGGTCCCTCCGGTGACGAGCACGATTTCGTAAAACGTGTGCCGGTGCGGGAATTCCGCCCGCGACAACGGGCCCACCGCGTCGAAAGACCCGACCGCGAACGGCACCGCGTCGGGCGCGGGCACCTCGAGCCGGTGCAGCGGAAGTTCACCGGTTTTGACCGGTCGGCAGCACATTCCCGGAGGCACCGTCGTCCCTCGCATCAGTCCGTCCTTTTCGCCGGTTTCGGAACGAAAAGTCTAGACCAATTTTGGCCACGATACTTCCGACGGAAGTATCAGTAACTCGGTGGAGTGACGCTCACGAGGAAACGGGCGGTGGTCCGGCCGTCGTTGCGGAAGCGGTGCGGGATGGTCGAATCGAAGTGGCAGCTGTCGCCCGTCTTGAGCACGTGCGTCTGCTCGCCGACCTGGACGGTCAGCCGTCCGGCGATCACCACCACGCATTCCTCGGAGGGATGCGAGCGCAGTTCGTCGGACGAGGCGCCGCCGGGTTCGAGCACGCCTTCGAGCACCTCGAGCTTCGCGCCGCCGGGGGAGGCGCGGGTGTAGGTGATCGCGTGGTGCGGCGAGGAGATCCGGTACCGGTCGTCGTGCCGGATCACCGCGACGGTTTCCTCGTCCGGCTCCTGGAACAGGCTGAACAGCGGGATGTCGAGCACCTCGGCGATGCGCCGCATGGTTTCCAGGCTGGGGTCGGTGACGCCCCGCTCGACCTGGCTGATCAACCCGGTCGACACGCCCGCCTGGTCGGCGAGCTGGCGCACGGTCAGCCCGCGCAGGGTGCGGAATTCGCGGATCCTCGTCACGGTCACCCGATCATTATCGTCAAACGGTGCTCCGGCGCAGGTCACTGGCCTCCGCGGGTCCCGCTGGGCGGTCCCCTGTCCCGACCTCGACCGCGGTTCGCGACGGCGGGCGGGTCACCAGGCTGACCGCCACCGTCACGATCAGGTTGACGACGAGCGCGGGCAATCCGACGACGGTCCCGGGCGGCATCGCGTGCGCGACGAGCGAACCGAGCGCGGGCACCCCGACGATCAGCCCGCCGCACAACGCACCCGCCGCCAGTCCGGGCGCGGTGACCCGGCGCCACAGCATCGAAAGGAACAGCGCGGGAGCGAGCTGGCCGACGGCGCTGTACACGTTCGTCATGATGCTCAACAGTTTTTCGTTGCTGTGCGCGACAAGAAGCACGGAAAGCGCAGTGAAAACGAGAACGCCGACGCGCATCGCAGTCAGCGACGAGGCCCATTTCTTCGACCGGGCCCCGAGCACGTTGCGGGTGAACAGACTGCTGGCCGCGAGCACGAGCACCGCGGTCGGCACCAGCGCGACGAGAATGCCCGCGCCGCCGAGCAATCCGATGACCCATTCCGGATACTTCTCGCGCACGAAAATCAGCAGCGACGCGTTCGCCTGTTTGTCGGTCAGCTTCGGCAGTGCGAGCACCGCGGCGAGCGCGATCATCACGATCAGGACGTAGAACAGCGAATACAGCGGCTGGACGACTTGATTGCGGCGGATCGTCGCGACGTCCTTCGCGCTGTAGGACACCTGGAACATGTGCGGCAGCGCGAACGAGCCCAGCGGTGTCAGCAGCAGGAAGCTCATCCACCACCAGGTGTTCGTGGCGGTCGAACCGTGGAGTCCGGGCAGTGTCGCGCCGTTCGGGTGCGCTTGTTTCATCGCGTCGAACACGCCGAGCGGACCGCTCACGCCGGCCGCGTCCGCCGCGCCGATCGCGACCACGAGCAGGATCGCGATCAGCAGGACGTCCTTGACGAT
Source organism: Amycolatopsis sp. A1MSW2902 (assembly GCF_017312175.1). Classification (NCBI taxonomy): domain Bacteria; kingdom Bacillati; phylum Actinomycetota; class Actinomycetes; order Pseudonocardiales; family Pseudonocardiaceae; genus Amycolatopsis; species Amycolatopsis sp. A1MSW2902. The sequence goes on along the minus strand of NZ_QJPO01000001.1, from coordinate 6,059,906 downwards.
CGCGGTGAACGCGGCGCTGCGCATCCCGCCGACCAGCACGAACCCGGCGACCAGCGCCCCGCCGGCGACGACGTAGACGAGCGACGGGACCTCGCTGCCGAACAGGCTCGCCAGGATCAGGCTGAGCCCGGTCAACTGGACCTGGGCGTACAGCAGCAGCGCGACGATGCCGAAGACCGCGATCAGGCCGCCGAACCAGCGGGCTTCGAAGCGGGTGGTGAAGTAGTCGGCCATGGTGACCAGGCCGTGCTGTTTGCCCGCACGCCAGATTTTCGGCACCACCCAGTAGCCGACCGCCGCGGTCAGCACGACCGTGCCGAGGACGTAGAACCCGGGCGCGCCGTTGCTGAACACGCCCTGCGACGCGCCGAGCAGCGCGAACGTCGTGAAGGTTTCGCCGACCAGCAGGAACCAGAACAGCCAGGTGCCGAACCGGCGTCCGCCGACGGACCATTCCTGCAGATTCATCGCCCGGCCGCGCGCGGCGGCGACGGTGCCCCAGACGATCGAGCCGACCGCGATCAGGAGAGCGAGTGCCAGTGCCATCGCGCTACACCCGGTCCAGGTCGCCGCGGCGGCGGTCGATCGCGTAGACGAGACCGATCGCGCCCGAGCCGATCAGCACGCCCGCGGTCATCCACACCAGCAGGAACGGGATCGAGCCGAAGACGTAGTCGATCCGGTTGACCAGGGGGATCGCCGCGACGCACCACGCGAACGGGACGACGAGCAGAAGCCAATGCCAGCGGCGGCGGTTGCCTGGTGCGGTTCGGGTCATGATCGCTCCTCAGCTACCCACGTCGATGTGTTCAGCCTGGATGAATGTGCATCAGTGTGAGCGATGACTTGTGTCGCGTCAATGACGACAATCGTGGCGGCGCGAGAGAGGGTTGCGCAGTGGAAGTGCTCGCTGTTCACTGTGGCTGACGGCAGTTCTCGCGGAGGTGACTCGTGGATCCCGACCGGTTCCGTGCCCAGTTCCCCAGTTTGGCCGACACCACGCACCTGGCTTCGTGCAGCCAGGGCGCGGTTTCCACGCAGGTCACCGCGGCGTTGGGGGAGCTGGCGTATTCGCTGCGCGACCAGGGTGCGCCGTGGGGTCCGTGGATGACCGAAGTCGAGCGTTTGCGCACCGCCGCGGCGGGTTTCCTCCATGCGCAACCGGACGAGATCGCGTTGGTGCCCTCTGCGTCGCACGCCGCTTTTCAGGCGGTCAACGCGGTCGACTTCGACGACGGCGGCGTGATTGTGTCGATGGCGTCGGAGTTTCCCAGCGTCGGGCAGGTGCTGCACGCGCAACGTCCGGCACACGAGCAGATGCGGTGGGTCAGCCAGGACGCGATGCGTTCGCTCGGAGTGATCGAGGCGTACCGGGCTCAGATCGATTCGTCGACTCGGCTCGTGTCGATCCCGTTCGCCTTGTACACCAACGGTTCCCTGCAACCGGTGAACGAAATCGCCAAACACGCGCGAGCCGTCGGGGCCCGAGTTTTAGTCGATGCCTACCAAGCGGTCGGTGTCGTCCCCGTCGACGTCACACAACTGGACTGCGACTATCTGGTCACCGGCACCCTCAAGTATTTGCTTGGCTTGCCCGGAATCGCGGTGCTGTTCGCCCGCAGCGGCGTCGAAGACCACCAGCCGCCGCGGATGACCGGCTGGTTCGGCCGCGTCGACCCGTTCGACTTCGATCCCGCGCTCCTCGACGTCCCGACCAGCGCCCGCCGTTTCGAATCCGGCACCCCCGGAATCCCCGCCGCCTACGCCGCCCGCGCAGGAATCGAAGTCCTCAGCCACCTCGATCCCGCGGCGGCCTGGGCCCACGTCGAACGCCTGGTCGCGGAAACAACCGAACGCCTCACCGCCGCGGGAGAAACGCTGAACGGACCCGCACCCGACACTCGCCCCGGTCCGCAAGTCGCACTGGTCGACGCCGATCCCGTTGCCCTGGCGGACTTCCTCGCCGCCCGCCGCATCGTCACCGCGCCGCGCGGGTCGAACCTGCGGATCTCCTTCCACTGCTACAACACCACCGACGACATCGACCGCCTGTGCACGGCGCTCGCGGAATACCGGAGGCACGCATGATCCTCACCGCCGCGCGGCTCTTGACCGACGCGTCCGCCCCGCTGGTCCACGACGCCGCCGTCGCCGTCTCGGACGGTGTGATCACCTATGCCGGACCACGGAATTCCGCTCCGGACGGCCCGGTGACCGACCTCGGCGACGTCACCCTGATGCCCGGATTGATCGACTGTCACGTCCACCTCTGCCAGGACCCGGGTTCCGGCGAAGTCAGCCTGGAAATGCCCAGCGACGATGACGTACTGAGCCGCCGGATGATCGCCAACGCGCAGCGATTGCTCGACGCCGGAGTCACCACCGCCCGCGATCTAGGCGCGCCCGGCACCCTGGGCACCCGCGTACGAGACCTGCTTGCCGCCGCCCCGAACGCCACCCCGCGAATCCTCGCCGCGAACGCCCCGATCACCGTCACCAACGGCCACGCCGCGTCCATGGGCGGCATCGCGGACGGCGTCGACCAGGTCCGCGCGAGGGTCAAACAGCACGCGGAGGACGGCGTCGACCTGATCAAAGTCATGACCACCGGCGGCTTCATGACCCCCGGCAGTCATCCGGCGCAAGCGCGCTACACCGTGGATGAGCTGACCGCGTTGGTGTCCGAAGCACACGACCGTTCCCTGCCGGTCACGACGCACGCGCTGGGCGTCGAAGGCATCGAACGAGCCGTACTCGCCGGGGTCGACTGCATCGAACACTGCGGCTGGGTCACCCGTACCGGTACGGAATTCGATCCGCGAATCGCCGAGATGATCGTTTCCCGCGGAATCGCCGTGAGCCCGACCATGAATACCGCTTGCACCGCAGCGGACTACATGTGCCCCTGGGATGAACGCGACGCCGTGGTCGGCAACCTGCGCGCGCTGATCGCCTTGGGAGCCGTCATCGTCGCCGGGACGGACGCTGGAATCCCGCTCGTGCACTTTGAACGCTACGCAGACTGCCTGGACACCTTCGCCGAAGCCGGAATGACCCCACGGCAAGCGATCGCCAGCGCCACCTCCGTCGCCGCTCGCGTGTGCGGCTTGTCAGACGTGACCGGCCGATTGGTCCCCGGTCTGCGCGCGGACGTGATCGCGGTGGACGGCGACCCGACCGAGTCGCTGGCTTCGCTGCATCACCCGCGTTTCGTCCTGGCGGACGGTCTTCGCCACGAAATCCGCAACACCGACCTGGGAACGGGCGATTCGGCCGCGCGGGAGCGCATCCGCCGAAACCTCGAGCAGGGAGCCGGACGATGACAGACTGAAGATCCGCTGACGGAAGGGATCCAATGCTGTTCGACTGGACGCCACAGGCGGTCGTCTTCGACTGCGACGGCCTGCTGATGGACACCGAACCCTGCTGGTCGGTCGGCGAAACGGAGCTTTTCGCCCGCCGTGGACTCCCGTTCGGACCGGAGCAGAAGGCGCTGGTCATCGGCAAATCGCTCGCCGCGGCGGCCGACACCATGGCCGAGGTTTTCGGCGAACCGGGCAACGGTCCCGCGATCGCGGACGAGTTGCTGGCCTTGGTGACCGACGTGGTGTCCGCCAAAGCCGAAGCGATGCCCGGTGCCCACGAACTGGTCGAACTGGCCGCCGCCGCGGTGCCGGTCGCGGTGGCCAGCAACTCGCCACGCGCTCTCCTGGAAGCCGCGTTGAAGCGAGGCGGCTTCGAGTTCTCGATCAGCGTGGCTGCCGACGAGGTCGTCGCGCCGAAGCCAGCTCCGGAGATCTACCTGACGTCCTGCACCCGGCTCGGCGTGGCTCCGGCTTCGGCCCTCGCCTTCGAGGACTCGATGACCGGCCTTCGGTCCGCCCGCGCCGCCGGCGTGCCAGTGGTCGGGGTCCCGACGTTGTCCGGCACCGAGTTTCCCGCCGACGTCGTGGTCCCGTCCCTGCGCGACGCGGACCTCCTGGCCTGGATCCGGCGGTGGCGGTAACCACGCGTCCGCGCACGTGAAGACCCGCCCGTCTCGTGATTGACTGGCCGGCATGGCCGTACTTCCGCATCCGCGTGTTCGGGGTCCGCAGTGACCTCCGAACCGGCTGCGGCCACGCGTCCGCGCAATCGCAGGCAGCTCATCGTCGAAGCGGCGGGCCGCGCCTTCAGCGAGCGCGGCTACCACGCGGCGTCGATGGAGGAGATCGCCGCCGCCGTCGGGATCACTGCCGCGGCGCTGTACCGGCATTTCCCGAACAAGTACGCCCTCTTCACCGAGTGCGCCAACGTGATGGCAGACCGCCTCGTCGCCGCCCTCGGCGCGCTGCCCGCTGACGCACCAGCCGTGGCCGTCCTCCGTCCGCTGGCCCAGGTCACGGTCGCCCACCGCGAGTCCGGCGGCCTGTACCGCTGGGAAGCCCGCTACCTCGACCGACCGGACCGGCGCGTGCTGAGCGCGAAATTCGCCCAAGTCGTCGCGCGCGTGACCGAGGTAGTGCAGCCGTCCCCGGACGCGGACCTCCGGGCCGTAGCCGCACTCGGCGCGATCGGCTCGATCACCATGCACCGCACGTCGATCGCCCACCATCGCGCCGAGAACTTGCTGGCCGAATCCGCCCTCCGCCTCGCCACGTCGACGATCACCCCGACCGCGCCTTCGGTGGAGCTGCCCGCCCAGCCCGTCGCACGGACCCGCCGCGCGCAGATCCTCGCCGCCGCGGTGCCGTTGTTCGAGCGCGACGGATTCGCGACCGTCACGAACGCCCGCATCGCCGAAGCCGTGGGCATAGTGCCTTCCGCGCTGTACCGCCATTTCCCCAACAAAGCCGAAATCCTGGCGGCAGCCTGCCTGCAAGCCGCAGGACTCCTGTCTCAAGCCGTAGAACAAAACCTCCACGGCACCACCGGCGCGCAAGCCCTGCCCGTTCTGGCCGCGACGTACGTGGCGTACAGCTTCGAACACACCGCACTGACCAACGTCGCCGCCGCCGAACTGGGCGGCCTGCCCGCCGCGTTGCAACGCCCGCTGATCCTCGCCCAACGCGAGCACATCGCGGTCTGGGAACAACAACTCCGCCAGGCCCGGCCGGAGTTGGACGCGCACCAAGCCCGCGTACTGGTGCACGCGGGCTTCGGCGCAGTAGTCGAAACCGGCCGGCGGCTGCGGTGGGAGGACACCCCCGGCCACCGCGCCGCCGCTACCGCTTTCCTGTTGAGCGCATTGGGCCTCTAGGCTCCCGGCCGATTCGCCGTCGGAAGCGTGATCGGCGTCTGCGTCGGCGAGGTCCCGTTGTTGAGGTACAGCATCGAAATGCCGCGCACGAACTGATCGAAAAGATAGAAGCTGCCCGGCATGATCTTGGACGCCCCTTCCCGGAACGCCACATAGGCAGGCCATTCGATCCGCACCAACGCCGCCTGCGCGTAGTCGCGGGGGAGTCCGAGCCAATCGCCCATCTGGTCGTTGAGCAGATACCGCACCAGTTCGTTGACGAACCCGGAATCGAGCCCGAGCGTCGGATTCTCGATATACCCGAGCAACGTCTTCGCCAGGCTGACCCCTTCCTCGGTCGGCCCGAGCACCGGCCACAACATCTGCTGAGCCTGCGCTTCCGCGTCCGCCCACGTCTGCGGAATGAACTGCTCCTGGACGCCGAGCAGATGGAGCGCGACCTGCCAGGCATGCAGATCCGCGTCCTGCTCCGCCGTCGACAACGCGATGTGCCACTTGAGCATGTTGCTGCGCGCGAAAGTCGCCACAGAATGGAACGTCCGCAGAATGTCCCCGTTGCTGATCGGCTTGAGCTGATCCGCGCCCGCCTGGTACTTCGCCGACGTCGGCAGCAAATTCCGCACCGCCGCGTGCACGAGGCGAGTCTTGTTGGCCGTAACGACAAAATGCCCGTCCGGTGCCCAAGCTTTGGAGTTGTGCAGGTCGTAGCCGAAGGTGAACGTCTTGGCCGCCCGCTGCTTCATGTCCGCGCCGCCGGCCGACCAGTAAACCGCCCGCGCCTCCCGCGGGATAACGGTGCTCATGATCCCGCTGCCGAGCGTCTCCGAGACGAACAGATAACTGCTCAACCGGGTATAAAGCTTCTCCGACGCGGCAAGCTTCGCCGGATCCGCCCACGACGGCAGCTTGTTGACCTGCTGCAGATACGTCACCAGATAGTCCGGCATGCCGGCGGGCAACGGCGCACTGTTGTCGATCCAGCCTTCCCAGGCCTTGTTGACCGCCGCTACTTTGCCCTCGGCCAGCAACGCCTTGGCGACCGCGTCCGCGCTGTCGTCCCACACCTGGAACGGATCGGCCCCCGTCCCGCTCCCGGCGATGGACCCCTTGCTCGACCAAGCCCACGCGGTGCCGGTGGTGCCCGCCATCCCCGCGATGCCCAACGCCGCGCCGAGGGTCAGCACCTTCCTTCTGCTGAGATTCTCCATGTACTTGTCTGCCTCTCTGGTAGGCGTCGTTGCCATCCCATCACCGGCCAGGGGCTGCTCGCCGACCCCTGTCGACAGTCTCGGAAGAAGTGATTTCTCATTAACATAACGGCGCCGGACAGCTGGTGGCAAGAGGTGTCGCCGCTCCGGATCAACGACCGGCCGGGGGCGCTCGCTGGCACCGGCATCAGCGGAGGCGGTCCGGATCATGGGCGCGGATCGGCCGGGCGCGCAGGCAGGAGCCCCGGACGTCGGTCCGGGCCAGTCAGGACAGCCGGGGTGCTCGCCCGCGTGGGCTCAGCGCCGCTTCTTGCGCGATTTGTTCGAAGACCGGGAAACCCCGGCCAGCGGATGCGCGGTCGAGTGTCCAGGCCGCGGCCGGGCGAACACCTCCCGAAGCTCCGCCAAGCCCGTCTCGTCGGGATGGCCGCAGGCGAGCACGTTCGCGGTCAAGCCGCGAGCCTTGTCGGGCGGGATCGTGGCGAGAGTGTCGGAGACCGCCTCGGGGCCGCCGGTTTCGAGCAGGTGAATGAAGTGTTCGGCCATGCCGCGCAGTGCTTCCTGTTCGCCGAGGTCCTCCATCGGGAACTCGCCGTCGTCGATGAGGAGTTGCACGGCGATCGGTCCGAGCTGCCGGTCGTGGCTCAGTTCCCGCAGCACCGCGGTGCCGTCGGGAAGAGCCTGGACCGTCACGTCGAGCATCGCTCGCGCGCGCGTGCGGAACGGGCTGCGGCGGACTGCGTTCAGCAGGAGCGGCAGCGCGAGTCGCCGTCCTCCGCACGCGGCCATCCAGTTGGTCAATTCCGCTTTCGCGGCCTCCGGCGGGTAGTGCTCGGAGAGCAAGCCGAGCAACCCGGCGGGTTCGGCGTCGGACAGCTCCCCGATCAGCGGGGCGTGGCGGCCTTCGGCGACCATGCGGGCGCGGACCGCCCGAGCCGCCAACGGAGTCAGTCTCACCAGGTCGGTGCTTTCGCCGGAAAGCGCGGTCCGCAGGCGGGCATCGGTGTCCGGCGGAAACCCGGCGGGCCCGTCCGGGCCGAGATCGGCGCGGAAAATCGGATCGGGCGCACCGGTCGTGAGCGTGACCGCGCCGAAGTCCGCGAGCGTGGCGAACACCCGGCGCAGATCGGCGCCGATTCCGTGACGCGTCTCCGGATCGTCCGGGTCCTCAAGCCAGACGGCTTCGAGGAAGGACAGCCAGACGGTTTCCTCGAGCCGGACCACCGGCATCGGTTCGGGAAAGCCGTAAAGAGCGTTGAGCACGTCCGGCAGCACGATGTCGATGATTTCGCCGAACAGCACGGTGTACTGCGGCACCCAGCGTCCTTGCACGACGAGTTCGGGGGAGGGCAGTGCGTCGAACGCCGCGATCCAGAGAGCGAGACTGTCCCGGAGCAGCCGCGCGTTCTTCGCGACGCGCACCAGCTTGCCCTTGACCGCCCGGACGACGCGGATCTCTTTCGCCAGCTCGACCAGTCCGGCCAGCACGGGCAGGTCGGCGCTGCTCTGGGTCCGGAAAACCCGGTCGCCGATCGTCGGATCGATCCGGTCGCCAGTGCCCAGCAGGTCCACCAGTTCGCGCGCATCGGCCAGTTTCAGCTGGCCGGTCGAGGTCAGCGCCCGGCCGTCGCCGACCCATTCGACCAGTGCGCGCAACCGGGCGACGACCGGTGTCCGCTCGGCTGCCTCCGCGAGCTCCGCGTCCGGCGGAAGCGACACCGGCAGCTGCGGCACCGCACGTTCAGGCTGGCCGCCGTCGAGGAGGTGCCGGGCGGCGATCTCTTCGAGCACTGCTTCGTCGAAGTCGACGTTCCCCGCACGAACTTCGTCGAGAAAACGTTCCATGGCCGCGTTGTCCGTGGGATCGATGCCCTGCCGGAGCGCGTTCATGACCCAGAACTTGGCCACACCGAAGTTCCGTTCGTCGGCCATCGCCGCGGCGAATCCGTAGCTGGCGTTCACCGCCGCGGCGTCGAGGTCGGCCAGCGGATCGCCCGTGGGGTCGGCGAGTTCGTTCGCGTGCAGCCAGCGCAGGAACAGCCGCAGATCGTCCGGGACGCCGGCCGCGTCCTCGGGAGCGGCCGACAGCGTCCGAGGCGTGTAGGACAACAGGAATTCCGCGACCAGACTTGTCGTCCAGTAGCCCAGCCGACCGTCGATGCTGTGGTGCCGGAAGTTCAGCGCCGATTCCACTGTCAGTGGATCGACGTGCTCGTCATCGGCCGCGCAGCGCCGGACCAGCAGGGCCTTGGCCGCCTCGAACGCGTCGGCGTCCTCGGGCTCGAAATACATGCGCACGGTGGGTTTACCGTCCTTGCCGGTCCGAAGCGGGCACGTTGGCAGCGTAGGGCGTGCCTGTCCGTGCCCGCGAAGCACCGTGGAACGCGCCACCGGTTGTCAGGCGCAACAACCCTCTGGCTTGGCCGCCTCATCGGACGTGCAGCACGTGGCGAGCGCGGCACTGTCGGAGCCGTACGTCTGGGAATCCGCCTTGACGGTGTAGACCTCCCAAGGCTCCTGCCCGGGACCGTGCACCCACACCTTGTCCTGCACGGCATAGCAGCAGGTCGTGTTGTCCTCGGTCAGCGTCTCCAGGCCTTCTCCGGTGAGCCGCTTGCTGGCCTCGTTGACCTCGTCGGTCGATTCGACCTCGACGCCGAGGTGGTCCAAGACCGTGTTCTGGCCCGGCTCGCCTTCCAGCAGCACGAGCTTGAGCGCGGGCTCCGCGACGGCGAAGTTGGCGTAACCCGGCCGGAGCTTGGCCGGTTCGACGCCGAACAGCTTTGAGTAGAAGTCGATCGAACCAGCCAGGTCACCGACCCGCAGGGCGAGCTGAACTCGAGACATCGGCACTCCTTGAATAGATGGTTGTCGAAACAGGATGGACCTAGATTGCTGTCTATCTAGAGATCTGTCAAGATAGACGTATGTCGAAGCAAATCCTGCTGGCGGCGATCAGCGCGTGCTGTACCCCGTTGGCGCGCGAACCGCTGTCCGAGGATCAGGCCGCGGAACTGTCGAAGCTGTTCAAGGCGATGTCCGACCCGGTGCGGCTGCGGCTGCTGTCGCTGATCGCGTCCCACGCGGGCGGGGAAGCGTGCGTCTGCGACCTGACCGACGCGTTCGACCTGACCGGTCCCACGATCTCCCATCACCTGAAGGTGCTGCGCGAATCCGGCTTGATCACCGGGGAGCGGCGCGGCACCTGGGTCTACTACCGCGTCCACCCGGAAGTCCTCGCCCGGCTCTCGGCCGTGCTCGTCCCGAGCGACGCGGAGGCTAGGGCATGACGGCGGAAACCGGCGTCGTCGGCAAACTGTCCACTTTGGACCGCTTCCTCCCGGTGTGGATCGCCGCCGCGATGGTGCTCGGGCTGCTGGCCGGCCGGTGGATTCCGGGACTGAACACCGTGTTGTCCGCGGTGGAGGTCGACGGGATCTCGCTGCCGATCGCGCTCGGGCTGCTCGTGATGATGTACCCGGTGCTGGCGAAAGTCCGCTACGACCGGCTCGGCAGCGTGACCGCGGACCGGCGGCTGCTGTGGCCGTCGCTGGTGCTGAACTGGCTGATCGGCCCGGCGCTGATGTTCGCGCTCGCCTGGCTGCTGCTGCCCGACCTGCCGGAATACCGGACCGGGCTGATCATCGTCGGCCTCGCCCGCTGCATCGCGATGGTGATCATCTGGAACGACCTCGCCTGCGGCGACCGGGAAGCCGCCGCCGTGCTGGTCGCGCTCAACTCGGTGTTCCAGGTCGTCATGTTCGGCGTCCTCGGCTGGTTCTACCTCGCCGTGCTGCCCGGCTGGCTCGGTCTGCCGCAAGCCGATCTGAGCGTTTCCGCGTGGCAGATCGCCAAGAGCGTGCTGGTGTTCCTGGGCATTCCGCTGCTCGCCGGCTACCTTTCCCGGCGGCTGGGCGAACGCGCGAAGGGCCGCACCTGGTACGAATCCCGGTTCCTGCCGAAGGTCGGCCCGGTCGCGCTGTACGGGCTGCTGTTCACCATCGTGGTCCTGTTCGCGTTGCAGGGAGACCAGATCACCAGCCGTCCGCTCGACGTCGCCCGGATCGCACTGCCGTTGTTGGTCTACTTCGGACTCATGTGGGCGGGCTCCTACGCGCTCGGCAAGGCGGTCGGCCTGTCGTACGAGCGGACCACCACCCTGGCGTTCACCGCGGCGGGCAACAACTTCGAGCTCGCCATCGCGGTCGCGATCGCGACGTTCGGCGCCATGAGCGGACAGGCGCTCGCCGGAGTGGTCGGGCCGCTCATCGAAGTCCCGGTCCTTGTCGCGCTGGTCTACGTGTCTCTCGCGCTTCGCCGCCGATTCGCGACCGCGGCGGTTGCGTCATGAGCGTCCCTGAAGTGCTTTTCGTGTGCGTCCACAACGCCGGGCGTTCGCAGATGGCGGCCGGGTTGCTGCACCATCACGCGCGGGGCAAGGTCGTCGTCCGGTCCGCCGGATCCGCGCCGGCCGACACAGTCAACCCCGCCGTCGTCGCGGTCATGGCCGAACTCGGCATCGACCTGTCCCGCGAATTCCCCAAGCCCTTGACCGTCGAAGGCGTCCAGTCGGCGGATGTCGTCATCACCATGGGTTGCGGCGACGCCTGCCCGGTCTTCCCCGGCAAGCGCTACCTGGACTGGCAGCTCGACGACCCGGCGGGCCTCCCGCCCGAGCAGGTCCGTCCCATCCGCGACGAGATCGACCGCCGGGTCCGGGCGCTGCTCGCCGAACTAGCCAACTGACCCCTTCATCGTCTATCGTCGATGGACGATGAAGGGGGTTGCCGTGTTGGACCGAGCCGAGGCGGAGACCTACGCCGGATGGTTCCGCGCGCTCGCGGATCCGACGCGCGTCCAGATCCTGCACCTGATCGCCTCCGCGAATCGCCCGCTGTCGGTCGGCGAAATCGTCGAGCAGGTAAGCGTGAGCCAATCGACCGTCTCGGCGCATCTGAAGATCCTCACCGAAGCTCGGTTCGTCCTCGTGCAGCCGCACGGCACCGCCCGGTTGTACCGGGTGAACGAGCGGTGTTTGTCCTGCTTCCCCAGCGCGGCCGACGTCGTCATGGGCCGCGCCGCCGTCCCCTTCGCCGACATCGCTTGCGAGGTACCGAGATGAGTCCAGATCAGGACGCGGTCCGGGAACGCTACGCCAATGCCGCACGACGAGCGCTGGCCGGCGAAGCCGCCGGGGAACTCGGCGCACTGCACTACGCCGGGGAAGACGTCCCCGAAACCGTGGCAGCCACCAGTCTGGGCTGCGGCAACCCGCTCGCCGTCGCCGACCTGCGCCCCGGCGAAACTGTCCTCGACCTCGGCTCCGGTGGCGGCCTGGATGTCCTGCTTTCCGCGCGGCGCGTCGGACCTTCCGGCCGCGCCATCGGCCTCGACATGACCGACGAAATGCTCGCTCTCGCCCGGCGACAGGCCGCGCAGGCGGAAGTCGCGAATGTCGAGTTCGTCAAAGGCACGATCGAAGCCATTCCCTTGCCGGACAACACTGTCGACGTCGTGATCTCCAACTGCGTCATCGCCCTGTCGCCGGACAAACCGGCTGTGTTCGCGGGAGTCGCACGCGTGCTGCGTCCCGGCGGCCGCCTCGGCGTGACCGACCTCCTCGCCGAGGAAACGCTGACCGCGGCGGAGCGCGCGGCCGCCGACGAGGAATGCCTCGGCGGAACACTGACAGCGGACGATTACCGAGCCTTGCTCCACGCCGCGGGTCTCGTGGACGTGGACATCCGGCGTACGCACGAGGTCGGAAACAAGCTGTACTCGGCGATCATCCGCGCCAGCAAGCCTCACTGACGAAGCAGCGGCCCCACTCCCGGAACCCGCGTGATCTCGTCCGCGAGAAAGTCCCGCAAAAGCCGCACCCGCGTCAGCTCCGCCCGCTCCGGCACGACGAGCAGATTCACTGGCACCGGCGCGCAACCGTACTCAGACAGCACCGCCCGCAGCGCTCCGTCACGCAGAAGGTCGTCCACCAGCCACCAAGGCACGGGCGCGATTCCGCGGCCAGCAACGAGCGCTTCCCGAGCCGCGAGACCGTGATCGACCCGAAGCCGAGGCGTGAAGGTCGCGACGTGCTCCGTGCCCTGTTCGTCGATCAGCGTCAGTTCGCCGCTCTTGGCGACGCTGGTCCGGCGAATCACGTCGTGCGACGAGAGATCTTCCGGCGACTCAGGCGTTCCGCGCCGCGCGAGATAATCGGGTGACGCGACCAGAATCTGATGCGCCATCCCGAGCGGGCGCAGGCGTAGTTCGCTGTCCGGCTGCGGCCCGAGCTGAATCGCGATGTCCACGCCGTCGCGGATCAGGTCGGAGCGCTCGTCGGTGAGGACGAAGTCGACGCGAATGTCCGGATAGCGATCCTGGAAGCCGAAGATCAACCGGCTCAGGTGCATCACTCCGAAGAAGGCCGAACACGAGATCCGCACTTTCCCGGACGCGCCGGTCCTGGCGTCTTCGACTTCCTGCTGAGCCTGTTCGACCAGCCGGAGGATCTCCGTGGCACGGGCGTAATAGCGGCGGCCCTCGTCGGTCAGCGAAATGCTCCTGGTGGTGCGGCTGAACACGGAGACCCCGAGCGCCTCCTCCAGGTCGCCGACATGCCGGGTGACGGTGGACTGCCCGACGCCGAGATCCCGGGCCACCGCGGAGAAACTGCCGCTTTCGGCGACCCGGACGAACGTGCGCATGCGGTCGAGCGTGACTTCTGGCTTATGCATCGCGTGGATAAATCCTCTCCGCCTACGAGGCTAAATGAATCGCCCGCCCGCGGCTACCGTCGAAATTCCGACGGAAAGAAGCGGAGAATGCCCATGGGACCCGTGCGGGCTTGGCCGGACGGCAAGAAGGTCGCGGTGAAGATCTGCGTCGCGCTCGAGTCGTGGTCCGACGGCCACTGGCCGGTCTACGCGCCGATGGCCGCCGCCTGGCCGCTGCCCGGCGTGGAGTGCCGGCACAGCATGTCGTGGGCCGAATACGGGGCGACGACCGGAGTGTGGCGGCTGCTCGAAATCCTGGACCGGCACGACCTGCCGGCCACCTTCGGCGTCAGCGGCCTTCTCGCCGAGCGACACCCCGAACCGGTGCTCGCCGCACACGCCGCCGGACACGAGATCGCCGCGCATTCCTACGCCCAGGACGTCATTCCCGGGCAGCTCGATCCCGACGCCGAAGTGGAAAACATCAACCGCTGCACCGAAATCCTGCGAGACATCACCGGCTCCAGGCCCACCGGCTGGCTCAGCCCACGCGCCACCGAATCCCGCCGCACCCCGGACCTGCTCGCCGCGTCCGGCTACCTCTGGTCCGGCGACCACAGCGACCAGGATTTGCCGTACGTCACGACCACGTCCGCAGGCCCCTTGGTCTACTTGATGCACAGCGACTTCACCGACGTACGCGGCGTCATGGCGGGCCCGCGCGCATACCGGGACATCCACGTCGACTTTCTCGATTACCTCCTCCGCCAGCCGACCCCAGGAATCCTCAACCTGACCGTCCACGCCCACGTCGGCGGACGCCCTCTGTTCGCCGACCAATTCGACCAGTTGCTCCAGGAAGTCGCCCTCCTCCGAGACGACCTCTGGATCGCCACCCACCACGAACTCGCCGAGCACGTGCTCGAGAAGGCCGCGTCATGACCCACACCCTCGTCATCGGCGGAACCGGAGCCATGGGCAGCCGTGTCGTCACCCGGCTCCTGGCCGGTACAGACGACGAAGTCACCGTGCTCACCCGCGACCCAGATTCACCGCGCGCGACAGCCCTTTCCCACGACCGAGTGCGGTTAGTCCGAGGCGACGCAAGCGATCCGCGAAGCATCGAGCGCGCGCTGAACGGCGTCTCCCGAGTCTTCTGCAACACCGATTTCTTCTCCACGCGAAGCCCGCTCGCCGAGTTCACGCAAGGCACGGGCATCCTCGAAGCAGCCCGACAACACGGCGTCGACCGATTCGTGTGGTCCTCGCTGGACAGCACCGCGACGCTCACCGCCGGCCGCGTTCTCGTGCCGCATTACGAAGCCAAAGCCGCAGTCGCCGCACACATCCAGCTGCACCGATCCGAAGAAATGATGCGCCGCGAACCGGACGGGTGGTATTCCGAGCACGTCTCGATCCTGGTGACCTCGCCGTACTTCGAGAACCTCCAGTCCCGCCTGTCACCCGAGGGCGACGAGGCCGTGGTCTTCACCCTCCCGCTCGGTACCGGCCGGTACCCCATGATCGCCCTGGCCGACATCGCCTGGTTCGCGGTACACCTGCTGGAACACTGGCAATCCTGGGGCGCACGCGATCTAGCGGTGTCCGCGGACAGCCTCACCGGCCCCGAAATCGCCGCAACTTTCGAGCGGGTAACCGGGACGCCCTCCCGCTACGAAGACCTGCCACTCGGCGCCCTCCGCACGAGCATCCCCGACGTCGGCCACGACTACGCCGGAATGTTCGGCTTCTTCCAGCAACACGACGTCGCCGCTCACGACCGCGACCTCGCCCTGCTGCGCCGCCTCCACCCCGGCCTGATGACCTTCGAAGACTGGCTGCACCGAACCGGCTGGGACGGCAGCCGCCGCGAGGTCCAGCAGTTCCGGCCTCGCCCTCGTAGCAGGCTCGCTCACAGCCCTGGACCTCGTGACTGACTCCGCCCGCCGTACCGCCCTCCATCGGAACACCGCTCGCTTCCGCGACCAGTTGACGGCTGCTGGCTTTTGCCTCCTGCCCGGCGGAACATCCCATCGTGCCAGTGATGTTCGGCGACGCGGCCGAGGCCGTCCGCGTCGCGGCATGCGGGGACGAAGCAGAGTCAGCGCACGATGCGCAGGTGGCGCCCGGTGAGCTGGTCGAGCCGGCGATTGGCGTCCTCGGCGGAAAATGCGTGCGGGTCGAAGTCGCCGGGCGAAGCCAAACCGAGCCATCCGAGCATGTCCTCGTGTTCGTCGTCGCCCGGATCGGCCAGTATCGCCTTCAGCTCCTGGTAGCCGTACGGGCCGCCGCAGTCCTCCGGCGGACACGCCCCTTTGCCGACGGTGCAGATCGCACCGGTCGTTCCGGCTTCGGCAGGCAGGATTTCCTCCAGGGTGAGGTCGTGTTCCCAGCCGTCGCCGAAGTCGTAGGTGTAGCCCAGCCGGTCGCCTGCCTCGGTCAGCAGCTGGGACAGACGCACCGCCCGCTCGTTCGCGTGGCCGAGATCCGGGTCGGGCATTCCGTACTCGGCATCGCCCGCGGAGAACACGTGCAGATGGCAGTTCTCCCAGCCCATCGCGGTCTGGATCACCTCGTGCACCTGGCCGAGGTCGAGATCGGCCGGCACCTCCAGGCGTCGCCACACCGGCGGGTGCGTCACGTCGCGCAGGGCGAGTTTGATCCGGTAACGGGCGTCAGGGCGCACCGCGGCGGCCGGTGGCGGCGCGCTCGTCCGGACGAGCGCGTCTGGTGGACTGTCGCGCCGTCTGGCCATCGGAGGGACCGGAAGCAACTTGACCAGCCGGTCGGCTGCCGGATGGCCAGTGCCGGCCAGCAGCGGCAGGATTTCCGCCAGTTCCGCTCCCGCCTGGTCCTGGAACAGGCCGGACAGCGTGTGCGGGGACAGATCGGGTGCCAGCGTGTCCTGCAGGATGCCGAGTGCGTCCACGGCGGTCCAGGCCAGATCGTTCTCGGCAGGCTCCGTGCCGTCCTGCTCGGCGAGCCAGATCCGCGCGTAGGCGCCGAACCCTTCCCTGCCCGCCCACTCCCGCCAAGCCGGGGCCGCGTCCGGGCCGCATGTGCGAGCCAGCTCCAGCGCGGCGGGCCGCTGCGGCCCCGAGGAGGATTCGCCGGCCGCGATCAGTTCAGCTGCGGCCTCGGCCGGCGAACGGGCGGACAGCCAGGGCCGCGCCAGCAGCGCGGCCACCCGGTCCGGCAGCGCGACGACCGCATTCACCAGCGTGGCGGCATCGGCTCCGGCCGCGGGGGCGTTCCGGCGGAACAGGAAATCGGTGAACCAATGTCCCAGCGGGGTCAGTTCGGCGGTTTCGCCGCGCAGGACAGCGAGACCGAACTCGGCGAGGGCTTCGACGATCTCGCTGCCGTCTTCCGTCGTGCCTGCCGGGTCATCGTGCAGGCCGGCCGCCCGCTCGCAAGACGGGCAAGTACAGCCCGGTGCGACGTCGGCGGCGAGGACCCCCGCGATGTCCTCGCTCAGGTCGTCCAGCGAGATCGCGCCGTCCCGCTCGTACAGCACGGCCAACCCGTCCAGAACCTCCGGATCGGGCTCGCCCGCCTCACCGGCCAGCCCGAAACACTCCATCGTGCACCGGGTCCAGACGGTCAGCACCTCGTCCGCGGTCCCCTTGGCCCAGGTCTCCAGCGCGGCGCCTGCCGTCGCGCGACCACGTTCCACCTCGACGAATCCGGCCGCCGACGCGGCGAACCACGCCATCATCAGTTGCCCGATGTCCAGTGCGCTGCGGGGCTTGCGGGTCGTCAGTTCGATCCCGAGCAGGTCGCACGCCTCGACGGCGGCAGCGGGCCTGAGCACTCCGCGAGCGGTCAGCGGCCGACCGGGCCCGACCCATTCGGCCAGCTTCGCCGCCTCGGCGAGCGCCGGGCAGTTTCGCGCCGCCGACGCGAGCTCTTCGGGCGAGAAAATTGGCTCTCGTCCTTCCGCGCGGGATTGCATGGAAGCACCCTAGGGGAGGCGGTCACCAGCGGAACGGCAGGCGCGGTCCCATGAAACGCAAGCGGCCGGTCCGCACGGGTGGCGGAACCGGCCGCTTGTTCGCGATGCCGGCCGGCAGACGGCCCGAGGTGGACCGAAAGCAGGCGTTTACCAGGTCAAACCCGGTCTTGCATCACACGTCGTAGTACAGCGAGAACTCGTACGGGTGCGGGCGAAGCCGCAGCGGGTCGATTTCGTTCTCGCGCTTGTACTGGATCCACGTCTCGATCACGTCGGGCGTGAAGACGCCGCCCTCGAGCAGGTAGTCGTGGTCCTGCTCCAGGGTGTCCAGCACGGTGCCCAGGTCGCCCGGGACCAGCTTGACGTTCTTGGCCTCCTCGGGCGGCAGCTCGTAGAGGTCCTTGTCGATCGGCTCCGGCGGCTCGATCTTGTTCTTGATGCCGTCGAGCCCGGCCATCATCATCGCGGAGAACGCGAGGTACGGGTTGCCCGACGAGTCCGGGCAGCGGAACTCGGCGCGCTTGGCCTTCGCGTTGTTGCCGGTGATCGGGATGCGGACGCACGCGGAGCGGTTGCGCTGCGAGTACACCAGCGAAACCGGGGCCTCGAAGCCCGGCACCAGGCGGTGGTAGGAGTTCACCGTCGGGTTGGTGAACGCCAGCAGGCTCGGCGCGTGCTTGAGCAGGCCGCCGATGTAGTGCCGCGCCGTGTCGGACAGGCCCGCGTAGCCGGACTCGTCGTGGAACAGCGGCTGGCCGTCCTTCCACAGCGACTGGTGGCAGTGCATGCCCGAGCCGTTGTCGCCGGCGAGCGGCTTCGGCATGAACGTCGCGGTCTTGCCCGCGGCGAACACGGTGTTCTTCACGATGTACTTGAACAGCTGCAGGTCGTCGGCAGCGTGCAGCAGCGTGTTGAACTTGTAGTTGATCTCCGTCTGGCCGGCGGTGCCCACCTCGTGGTGCGCGCGCTCGATCTCGAAGCCGGAGTTCGTCAGCGTGCGGACGATGTCGTCGCGCAGGTCGGCGAAGTGGTCGACCGGCGGGACGGGGAAGTATCCGCCCTTGAACTTCGTCTTGTAGCCCTGGTTCCCGCCCTCGGTGTCGGCACCGGTGTTCCACCAGCCCTCGACCGAGTCGATCTCGTGGAACGACAGGTGCTCGGCGTCCTCGAAGCGGACCGAGTCGAAGATGTAGAACTCCGCCTCGGGGCCGAAGAAGACGTTGTCGGCGACGCCGTATTCCGCGATGTACTGCTCGGCCTTGCGCGCGATGTTGCGCGGGTCGCGGCTGTAGGCCTCGCGGGTGAACGGGTCGTGCACGAAGAAGTTCAGCGAGAGCGTCTTCGCCTTGCGGAACGGGTCGATCCGCGCCGTCTCGGGGTCCGGCAGCAGCAGCATGTCGGACTCGTGGATCGACTGGAAGCCGCGCACCGAGGAGCCGTCGAAGGCGAGACCCTCTTCGTACGCCTCCAGGTCGAACGCCTTGGCCGGCACCGTGAAGTGCTGCATGACGCCCGGCAGGTCGCAGAACCTGACGTCGATCGACTCGACCTTCTCGTCGGCGATGAGGCGCTGAATGTCGTCTGGAGTAGTGGGCACCCTCGGTGACTCCTTCTCGTTCGTTACCGGCGGCTGTACTCTCTTCGGCTCACGCTAAGAGGGCGGTGTTGCCCGACCGTCACCCGAATGTTTCGCGGGTGTTAACGGGCCGCCGTCACTGCCCAGTCGACCAGGCCGGATGTGGTCCGCGCCACCGGCATACCCTGGACGGGTGGCGAGATGGACGGGTGAATGGCTGCCGGGCACGGGCGACGGCTCCACCGCGGCGGGCCCGCGCGAGGCCCCGAAGTGGCGCGGCGAGTCGATGGGCCTGCCCGAATCGGGCGTCGGCGCGGTCGCGGGCGGCGGCCCGCGCTTCCTCGCGCTCGTGCTCGACCTGGTGCTCGCCTCCCTGATCACGGCCCTGTTCGTGCGCTACGACCTGCAGAACGCCACCGCGATGCAGACGTTCAACCTCTGGGCGGGCGCCGTCTGGGCGGTCATCACGGTCATTCCGGTCACGTTCTTCGGCTTCACCCCCGGCATGGCGGCCCTCGGCATCCGGGTGGCGCGCCTGGACGGGGCGGCGATGGTCGGCGCGTGGCGCGCGCTGGTGCGGATGGTGCTCACGGTGCTGCTGCTCCCGCCGCTGGTGCGCAACGCCGACGGCCGCAACTGGCTCGACCGCATCACCAACACCGTCGTCATCCGGATGCGCTGACTCCTGGACGCGAAGACCCCCCGGTCGTGGCGGACCGGGGGTTCTCGACAACCAAGTGTCAGCGACGGCGGATGGTGCGCTGCACGTTCCGCATCTTCGCGCCCGCGGGCATCGGGCCCTTCGGCATCGCGGCGCCGCGCGAGCCGAGCGCGGCCAGCTTCGCCTCGAGGGCGTCGATCTGGGCCGGCTTGAGGTTGCGCGGCAGCTTCGTCAGGTGCGACTGCAGCTTCTTGAGGGGGACCTGCTTCTCCTCGTGCCCGATCGTCACGTCGTAGATCGGGGTGTCGCCGACCAGCCGCGACACGCGCTTCTTCTCCTGCGCGAGCAGGCTCTTCACCCGGTGCGGCGCGCCTTCGGCCACGAGGATCACGCCGGGGTGGCCGAGCACGCGGTGGACGGCGTCGAGCTGGGTCGTCGCGGCGACGGTCGGCGTGACCTTCCACTTGCCGCGCATGTTCTCCAGCGCCCAGGCTCCCGCGCCGGGCTGGCCGTCGGCCTTGCCGTAGACCGTGCGCTGCACGCGCCTGCCGAAGATGATCACGGCGAGCAGGATGCCGAGCACGATGCCCAGCGGCAGCAGCGTCCACTGGATGCCGAAGATGAGCCCGATGCAAAACAGCACACCGGCGACGACCACGATCGAACCGACCATCCAGGGGATGAGCATCGGGTCTTCGCGGCGCTGCATCTTGAACGCCTCGAACAGCTGGCCGCGCCGGGCCTTGCTCGCAGCGCGCTTTTCCCGCTTGGCCTGCTTGGCCGCTTCCTTGTCCTGCTTGCCCGCCATATGACCAGGATACGGCCGCGTGCCCGGCCGGGAATCCGTCGGCCCCCTCTGCGAGGATCGCGGGGTGGCCATCGCATCGTCTCCCCAGAGCCGGCAGAGCCGCGCGAGCCTGCTCGACGGGCTTGATCCCGAGCAGCGCGCCGCCGCGGCGGCCCCCCGCGGCCCGGTGTGCGTACTCGCCGGCGCGGGCACCGGAAAGACCCGGACGATCACGCACCGCATCGCCCACCTGGTCCGATCGGGCCATGTCGCGGCCGGGCAGGTACTGGCCGTCACCTTCACGACGCGCGCGGCGGGGGAGATGCGCACCCGGCTGCGCGGCCTCGGGGTCGACGCCGCGCAGGCGCTGACGTTCCACGCCGCCGCCCGCCGTCAGCTCCGCTACTTCTGGCCGCGCGTCGTCGGCGACCGGCCGTGGGACCTGATCGACAACAAGTTCCGGCTCGTCGCCCAGGCCGCCCAGCGCGTCCGGCTGAGCACCGAGACCGAGGTGCTGCGCGACCTGGCGAGCGAGATCGAGTGGAGCAAGGCGTCGCTCGTCTCGCCGGACGACTACCCGACGGTCGCCGCGCGGATGCAGCGCGACACTCCCGCGCCGGTCGCGCAGGTCGCCGAGGTCTACCGCTGGTACGAGGAGCTGAAGACGAACGCGCAGGTCCTCGACTTCGACGACCTGCTTCTGCAGACCACCGCGGTGCTGGAGCGGCACGAGGCGGTCGCGACCGAGTTCCGCGACCGGTA
Organism: Amycolatopsis sp. A1MSW2902; assembly: GCF_017312175.1. Taxonomy (NCBI): domain Bacteria; kingdom Bacillati; phylum Actinomycetota; class Actinomycetes; order Pseudonocardiales; family Pseudonocardiaceae; genus Amycolatopsis; species Amycolatopsis sp. A1MSW2902. The sequence goes on along the minus strand of NZ_QJPO01000001.1, from coordinate 6,039,005 downwards.
CCGCTGCTTCGTGGTCGACGAGTACCAGGACGTCACGCCGCTGCAGCAGCGACTGCTCGACGCCTGGCTCGGCGGCCGCGACGACCTCACCGTCGTCGGCGACGCCAACCAGACCATCTACTCCTTCGGCGGGGCCTCGCCGAAGTCGCTGCTGGAGTTCACGCGGCGGTTCCCGGAGGCGACCGTCGTGCGCCTCGAACGCGACTACCGGTCCACGCCGCAGGTCGTCGCGCTCGCGAACCGCGTGATCGGCGCCGCGCGCGGACGTCCGGCCGGGTCGCGGCTGAAGCTCATCGGGCAGCGTCCGGAGGGGCCGGACCCGCGGTTCGCCGAGTACGAGGACGAGGCCGCCGAGGCCAGCGCGGTCGCGCGGCGGGTCCGCGAACTGCTCGACGCGGACGTGCCGGCGAGCGAGATCGCGATCCTGTTCCGGGTGAACGCGCAGTCCGAGGCGTATGAGCAGGCGCTCACCGAAGCCGGGATCCCGTACCTGGTCCGCGGCGGCGAGCGGTTCTTCCAGCGCACGGAGGTGCGGCAGGCGATGGCGGCGCTGCGCACGGCGTCGATGGAGCCGACCTCGCTGGAGCTGGTCACCGCGGTGCGCTCGGTGCTCGCGCGGGTCGGGCTCACCGAGCAGCCGCCGTCGGGCGGAGCGGCGAAGGAGCGCTGGGACGCGCTGCTCGCGCTGGTGGAGCTGGCCGAGGAGCTGGCGGCGGCGGTCGAGGACGCGGATTTGCCGCGCTTCGTCGCGGAGCTCGAACAGCGCGCGGCGGCGCAGCACCCGCCGACCGTCGAGGGCGTCACGCTCGCGTCGCTGCACGCGGCGAAGGGGCTCGAGTGGGACGCGGTGTTCCTCGTCGGGCTGTCCGAGGGCACGATGCCGATCTTGCACGCGGACGGCGACGACGCCGCGATCGAAGAGGAACGACGGCTGTTCTACGTCGGCGTCACGCGGGCTCGGGAGCACCTGTCGCTGTCGTGGTCGCTGTCGCGCGGACAGGGCAGGGGACGCAACCGGCGCCGCTCGCGGTTCCTGTACGGGCTGATCCCGGAGGACCACCCGGCGGCGCGCATCGCCCGATCGCAGCAGACGGCGAAGCCGGGGTCGAACGTCGCCCGCTGCCGGCTGTGCGGCGGTCCGCTGGTGCAGACCATGGAGGTCAAGCTCGGCCGGTGCGGGAAGTGCCCGTCCACAGTGGATGAGGATCTGCTGGAGAAGCTGAAGACGTGGCGCGGGGAGCGTTCGCGGGAGCTGAAGGTCCCGGCGTTCGTCGTGTTCACTGACGCGACGCTGATGGCGATCGCCGAACAACGGCCGACCGACGACGGCGCGCTGGTGTCGATCTCCGGGATCGGCGCGACGAAGCTCGAGCGGTTCGGCGCCGAGGTGCTCGACGTGGTCCGGTCGTCGATGCGATCTTGACCGCGTCTTCGCGGTGATCGATGCGGCGAACCTGCAGCTCGGAGGCGATCTTCAGCTTTTCGGCAGAGATTTGGGAAAATAAGTTGCCCCGGTTGCGCCGGGGCGCATAACCTGCGTAGGCACCCGGGCGAGAGCCCGGTCTGGGGAAGAACACACGACGGCTGCCGCTTCGAGCGGCGCAGTCCGAGAGAGAAAGGCGGTGCCGGTGAAATGATCAGCAATCTGATGCAGACGAACCCTGGCACCGGTCTGTCTCTCTGCATGACCGTTGACGCCCCGCGCCAGGGCACCGGTGTGTCCACGTTCGCGCACATCGACGGAACGCGTCGTCACATCGACGGATTGCGTCGCATCGAGCGCAACGGGGCCCCGGTCGGCATCACTCTCGCGAGCGCCGCCGTCGTTGCCGCGTACCCGCAGGTTGATGTCGATCTGCCGACCATCAAGCAGTTCCGTGTTCCGTTGTCGATACGGGAGCGAAGTTCCTGACCTGACGTCAGGACTCAAGGCTCACGAAGGCCGCGGAACCGGTAACCGGATCCGCGGCCTTCGTGTTTTTTTGGCTGCACAACAAGAAGGAACAAGTTGTCCAGTTCGATCGCCCACCGCCACACCACCACCGCATCGCAAAGGAGCACGGAAATGTCATCCGCCATCGCCCTCGCCGAGGGCCCCTTAGCCGAAGGGTTCGACATCGGCGACCTGCTCGAAGGGGTCGCCGAGCCGGAACTCCCCTGCCGCTCGCGAGACGCGGACCTCTGGTTCGCCGAATCGCCCGCGGAACTCGAGCGGGCCAAGGCGTTCTGCGCCGCTTGCCCGGTCCGCGAGGCCTGCCTCGCGGGTGCACTCGCCCGGCGTGAGCCGTGGGGTGTCTGGGGAGGAGAGATCTTCGAGCGCGGCGCAGTGATCGCACGCAAGCGGCCCCGTGGCCGTCCGCGCAAGAACGCCGCCCTCGAACCCGCCGCAGCAGCACGGAGCGCAGCCGCATGACCGTCGACCTCATCACCACGCGCGATTTCGAGGCCCGCACCGGAAAACCGGTCCGCGTTCAGCCGAAACCCAAGCAGAACAAGTCTCAGGAGACCACGAAGATGTTGCTTCACGAAGAACTGTCCCGAGCGCGAATACGCGACCTGATAACCGAACACGAAGCCCAACGCCCGTGGCGCCAAGCGCGAGCCGCGCGCCGCTGGTCGCGGGTAGCCCGCTGGGCGGCCAGCCGAGCGGAGCGCTACCAACCACCCAATTAATACGGACGGCCTGGTCAGGCAGGGCCGGGTCTCGGCCCGGCTCCTTGCCTGACCGGCCGCTTCGCGCCGGAGCCCCGTCTTCATGCGGGTGCCCCGGCGCGCTGCCATGTCCGGGAGCCCAGGTGTCCGCCGCCAGGATTGCCTCCAGTCCTGGCCTGCGGGTGCCGCTCGCCCGGATGCTGGATTCCGGCGCAGGTTCTTGTCGCCTGATCACCCAGCAGTTGGGTGATCAGGCGACCCATCACGTGCGACCGGTTCCGGCGCGATCCCTTCGCTGAAACGAGCCTGGAAGGTCCGTCGGGGGACAGTCCAGGCTCGTTCTCGCGCGCGGACCGGTGTTCAATGACCCCGTGTCCGGACATACGCACGACCACATCGACTGGGCTGACCGGCTGGTTCTCCTCCGCGCAGCCGATACCCTCGACGCTCCCGCCCACGCCGCCATCGCCGCACGCTTGGTGGCGAAACTCCCCGCCAACCCGACGGTAATCGACCTCGGCTGCGGAGCTGGCGGCATGAGCACCCACTTTGCCCAAGCCCTGGCCACCCAAGGCGGCGGCACGATCATCCTGGTCGACGCGACACCCGAATTGCTCCATGAGGCCGAGCGCGCCGTACGAGCCGCCGCCGATGCCGCGCAGGCCCACCGCAGGGATGGCTCAACGCAGACGCGCAACGGCCGAGTGCCTGACGGCAGCGCTGAGCCCTCGAACGGCCATCTCGCAGCAGCCGAGGACACCGCCACGACAGTCGAAGGCGGCGCATCGACAGCCGAGGGCACCGCGCCGACCATCGAGGTTCGCGCGATAGTCGCCGACCTCGCCGACGGTGCCCTGCCCGATTTGCTGCCTGCCGCGGATCTCGTATGGGCATCGCGTGTCGTGCATCATCTTCCGGACCAGCAGGCCGCGATTGGCACGCTTACCGCGGTCGCACGGGCTGGCGGCGTGGTCGCGCTGGCTGAGGGTGGGTTGTCTTTTTCTTGCCTCCCTTGGGATCTAGGACTTGGACGGCCCGGTCTGGAGGACCGGTTGCAGGCCGCGCAGGCGGAATGGTTCGTCGGAATGCGCGAGGGCATCGACGGTGCCGTGCCGATGCCCTACGGCTGGCCGCTCGCGCTCGAACGCGCCGGACTCGCTGACGTCAGCTCGTTCAGCGCGCTCGTGGACCACCCCGCGCCTGGCCCGGACGGTCTCGCCGACTACGTGCACCACCACCTTTCCCGTCTCGCAACGCACGGTGCCGACCATCTCTCTGACGAAGACCGCGCGACGCTGGCGTCCCTTCTCGATCCGGACAGCGCTCACTACCTCGGCCATCGCCGCGACCTCTACCTGCTCGGTGCCCGCACCGTGCACCACGGACGCCGACCGTGACCGCGCCTGATCCGACGTGCTCGCGGTGCGGCCGAGCACGTTCCGCCGAAACCGATCCGCTCGCGACCTTGGCCTGGGTGAGCACCAAGGAAAACGGGCAACAGCGCTGGCTCTGTCCGGACTGCGCGCGCAACCACGTCCGGGACATCGAAGGCAAGCTGCCCGACGAGTACTGGTGACTGGACCGCGTGTGCGATCCGGTTTGGGAGGCGGATCGCTTGACGAGCGTTCGTGCCCGGGTCGCGGCCAACCATGTTCGGAGCGCTGAGGTCAGGTCTCCTGACGAGTGTTGATGAGAGGTCAGGCATCCTGCCGCGTCCCGGTAATCGGCGTACGTATGCGGGCGTCAGGTTCGAGTCATGCGGCATTTCCTGTCTTGTAGACGGCGCGTACTTTCGGGCGGGGCGTGCGCGCGGCGTGGCGGTAGGCGTTGAGGAGTTCTGTGCTCATCTCCTCCGGGGATTCCCGGAGTTGGCGTGGGGTGCACCGAAACAGCACGGTGCCAGTCGCGGCTAAAGCCAGGTGGCTGAAGTCTTCTGGGCCCGCGGCTGTGCGGTAGCGCCAGGCCAAGCCGATCTCGTCCCACCAAGCGTCTGCGGTGCCGAGGCGGCGGCCGCGGCGGTCGCAGACTGCGACGTTCCATTGCGGGGTGGGCAGCGGGGTTCGCTGGAGGACTCGGAGTGCTTGCCCGTGCGCGAAGGTTTCTTGGTCGTCGAGGTTGCGCAGGACAGTGCGTACGGCGGCTGAACCGCGCTGGTTTCCGGTGTTCAGTTCGGTCGTCAGCTCGGCGCGGTCGGCCAAGCCCCAATACAGCGGCAGCGACACCAACCTGGCGATCTCGTCCGGATCGTTCTCCCGCCGGGCCAGGTCGAGGGCGGCGCGGGCGGCGCTTGCGTAGGGCAGGCCGTCGATCTGGATTGCTTCGGGCATTCGTGCGGTGCGGTAGGTGATGACGCTCGGTTCGTTGGCTGGCCTTCGGTTGTGTGGCACCAAAAGGTGGATTTCCGGAGTCCGCGGATGGCTGATTCCGTGTGCGCACAGCGCATCCGTGCCGGTGATGATGGTTCCGCGTCCGTACCGGGCGACGGCTGCGTGCAGGAGCTCTTCTCGGCTCGGAGGTTTGTCGTGCACGAGATATACGCCGGAATACACCTGTCGCCACGGCCCGCCCGGGCCGGAGAGCTGGGCGGCTCTTCGGTCGGAAATTCCGGCGACGCGCAGGTGCCGTCTGTGGAGTACGCCGTGGGAAACCAGATCACCGAAAGCGAGGGAGTCAGTGCTTGTTGTAGTCGTCATACATCGAGAATGACGCCTTGATCAACTCCGCGAAACCACTCTGCGCAATCTGTGGACAACTCGGTGTTGTCGACCCGCCTTGTGGATAACTCAGGCGGCGAACCCGGGCTGCCACCGTTCCACGATGCCGCGTGCGGGGATCTCGGCGTCGAGCTGGCAGAGGATGCCCGTCGAGCCCGCGGTGACCCGGTGGATCATCAGGTACTCCGGCGGCAGGTTCAGCGAGCGGCCGACGTGGAAGTCGTTGCCGCGCGAGTCGCCGACGCGGCCCGCCTGTCGCTGCATCCAGCGGCGCGTGAAGTGGAACGTCGGCTCGGCCAGCGGCTCGGTGAACGGCGCGAGATAGGCCAGGACCTCGTCCGCTTCCAGCGACGAATCCGCCCGCACGAAACGGTTCTCGCGCAGCAGCCGCATCAGTTCGTCGGAGTGGCCGTCCAGGGCGAGCCGCGTGATTTCGCCCAGGTGGCGCGGAATTCCGTGCGGCAGTTTCGCGACGCCGCCGAAGTCGATCACGCACAGCCTGCCGTCGCTGGTGAGCATGAAGTTGCCGGGGTGCGGGTCGGAATGCAGCAGATGCGCCCGTGCCGGCGACGAGTAGTGGAACTCCGCGAGCAGCCGCCCGGCCAGGTTGCGGGTGGCCGGGTCGCCGTCCGAGATGATCTTGGCCAGCGGCGTGCCGGTGGCCCACTCGCTGACCACGACCTTCGGCGCGCTCGCCACGACGCGCGGGATCAGGAATTCGGGGTCGCCCTCGAACGCCTTCGCGAACGCGCGCTGGTTGTCGGCCTCGGCGAGGTAGTCGAGCTCCTCGTCCATCCGCTCGGCCAGCTCCGTGAGCAGCGGTTTCACGTCGGTGCCCGGGATGAAAGCCTGGAACAGCCTGCTGAAGCGCTGCAGCTGACGCAGGTCGCTGCGCAGCGCCTCGTCCGCGCCCGGGTACTGGACCTTGACCGCGACCTCGCGACCGTCGTGCCAGGTCGCGCGGTGCACCTGGCCGATGCTCGCCGCGGCGGCGGGCTCGTCGTCGAAGTGCGAGAACCGGCCGACCCACGAGCGGCCCAGCTGCTCGGCGAGCACGCGGTGGGTCTGCCTGGCCGGCATCGGCGGAGCGGCCGACTGCAGCTTCGTGAGCGCTTCCCGGTACGGCTGCGCCATGTCGTCCGGCACCGCGGCCTCGAACACGCTCAGCGCCTGCCCGAACTTCATCGCGCCGCCCTTGAGCGTGCCCAGCACCTCGAACAGCTGCTCAGCGGCCTTGGCCGAGAGCGTCGCGCTCACCTGCTCAGCGCTCTGCCCCGCCAGCCGCTTGCCCCAGCCGCCCACCGCTCGTCCGGCGATGCCGAGCGGAAGGCTCGCCAGCTTCGCGGTACGGGCAGCGCCGCGGCGCGGCATGGCGGAATCGCGGTCTCCGGCGCGGTCGCGAAAGTCGGTCACTCTGCGATTCTGCCTTGGCAAGCACGACGCTCGCAGCCCGCTGACGGCACCCAGGTGTGTCCTACGTCTCTTGCAGCACCTCCTCGGAAGCCTCCTCCGCCGCTTCGAGAGCGTCCTCGACGGGAACTGGCGCACCGCAGCCGCAGTCCGGGTGCGGTTCCCAGATCCGGCGGTGGAGTTTTCCGTCGAAGTTGTCGATCTCGAGCGTGGCGTTCCAAGCCGGCGGCGGGGTTTCGCTCGGCGACAGCAGCCGCATCGCTTGGGCGACGGCGAGCGAGGCGCACGCCTGCACAGCACCGAGATCAGCCCCGGGTACCCGGCCTACCAGCTGCGTCGCGATCCTCGGCCACGACAGATCCGCGTCGGTCCGGTGCAGGTCACAGCAGCGGAGGCAGGCACTGCGGCCGGGCACCACGAGCGGTCCGACGATGCCCGTGCCCTCGCACACCCGGACCGGCAGGTGCGTGGTGCCCGAATCGACCAGCTCGGCCACCTCCTCCGGCGGCGGGACGAGGGTGTCGGTGAGCAGCACGAGGTCGGGGAGGCGGCGCTGGTTGCGAGCGGTGGTGACGTCGGGCGCGACCCGGGCGACGACGTTCCGTATCGCGCGTTGCCTGGGTTGGCCCAGCTCAGCGGGGGTGAACCCGGAACCGAGATCGGCTTCGGAGACCGTGCCGGACGCACGGATGTCGAGGTGCCCGACTCCGGACGTCGCGAGCAGCGCGGCGACTGCCACCGCGATGCGTCCGCTGCCGTGGACCGCGATGAGGCTCTGCCAGCGACGATCCGTAAGAGCTGGCTGGTAGTGCCGGGCACGCAGCGACCACAAGCCGGTCTCGACCCGTTTCGCCTCCTTCTTCGCCGCTTCGGTGACCAACCCGAGCGCGGACAGCTGTTTCAGCAGCAGATGGAACTGGTCCCGGTGTTCGCCTACAGCGAGCAGGACGTCCTCGAGCCCACGCCGTCCGTCCAGCCTGCGGACGCTGTCGACGATCGCCGGTGGCAGGCCGTTGGCGATGATGCCGTGGCGGCGGTCGAGGCCGAACTGGATCTCGTTGTCGTCGCGTTCGAGCACGTGGAGGCCCGGAAGCAACGTCGGGTACGCCGGGAGGAGCACGTCCGGCGGCGGAACACTGGACAGGGTCATGCGGTCAGCTTGGCAGCTCCGGAACGCCACTCGTGGGTGAGAAGCTGAGTTGTCCACAGGGAAATCTAGTTGTGGACAAGTCAGGGCTGTGACCTTTCGGCGCTCCAAGTTGTCGGTGCTGAGCCTTACCGTTGTCGAGTGGTCGAAGCACGGATGTCCTCCCTGAGAGGCAGGGGCGAGAAGGCCCCGTCGGACACTTCTCAACACAAGGTCGAGGTGCGGCGCAGCCAGCGCAGGCACCGGACGGTCACCGCGTACTGGAATGACGACACCCTGGTCGTCCTCATCCCGGCACGGATGACGCGCGAAGAAGAGAAACACTGGGTCGCGGAGATGGAGCGCAGGCTGCTGCGCCCGGGAGGACGGAAGACGGCGCCGCCCAAGACGTCGGACGCGGCGCTGCTGGCGCGCTGCGCGGTGCTCGGGGCGAAGTACCTGGACGGGAAGGCGTTGCCGGCGAGCGTCCGGTGGGTGCCGCCGATGCGCACGAGGTGGGCGTCGTGCACGCCGGTGGACGCCACCATCCGGGTCAGCGAACGGCTCCAGAAGGTGCCGCAATGGGTGCTGGACTACGTGCTGGTCCACGAGCTGGCGCACCTGCGGGAGCCGGGGCACGACCCGGCGTTCTGGGCGCTGGTCAACCGGTATCCGAAGACGGAACGGGCGATGGGGTACCTGGAGGGGCTTTCGGCGGCGGCTGGGTGGGGGATTTCGGAGGAGGACGGAGTCGGTGGCTGGGCGCGGCTGGGTCTTGGAGGGGCGGTGCGTGGCCGAGGGCGTCGGCGGAGGGGCCTGCGACCAGGTGTGGGGGAGTGAGGGGTAGGAGGGTGGCTGGGTGAGTAGTCCGTGGGCGCTGGACTGGCTTGATCGATGGTGGCGGCGGACCGTGTGAGGAGATGGAGCGGCGGAACCGGCGGCGTGGCGGAACCGGTGTCGAGGGTGCGGCAGGGCCGGTGACGAGTCAGGTTGGTGGGACTCGCGGCCAGCGGCCGTGGCGAGGCGGTGCGGCGGGACCTGCGGCGGAAGCGTCGCGCAGTTCTTCGTGTGGCGGCGTGCCCGTACTCGTGATCACGCGGTGGGCGGAACCCGTGGTGAGAGGCGAGCGCTGGCGGGACAGACGCAGCGCGGACCGTCTCAACTGAGTGAGACGGTCCGCGCTTAACGGCAGTGTGGCCGGGGCGTAAGGCGACCCCAGACGGGAAGCCTCAGGAAGGCGAGTTCCCCTCGTCCTTCTTGCCTTCGTCCTTCGGAGTCTCGCTGCCCTCGTCGGAGGAACCGGCGTCCTTGGCCTCGCCAGCCTCGCGGGCCTCCCGTTCCGCCTTCTCCGTGCGTTCCAGTTCCGCGATCGGGTCCAGGTCAGCGGCGAGAGACGGCGGTTCGGACATCCGGTCGGCGAAGTCCAGGGGCTCGTCCAGGTCGTCGGCCGTCGGCATGAGGTCGGGGTGCGACCAGAGGCCGTCGCGCTTTTCGAGGCCGTGGCGGTCTCCGACTAGCTTCCACAGGGACGACGCGGCGCGCATCCGGCGCGGGCGCAGTTCGAGACCCACCAAGGTGGCGAAGGTCTGCTCAGCCGGGCCGCCGGTCGCGCGGCGGCGGCGCAGGGTTTCGCGCAGGGCCTCGGCTCCCGGGAGACGGTCGCCGATGGCCTCGGCCACCACTACGTCCACCCAGCCTTCCACCAGGGCCAGCAGGGTTTCCAGGCGCTTCAGGGCCGCCTGCTGCTCCGGCGTGGTTTGCGGTTCCAGCAGGCCGGACGACATCGCTTCCTCGATGCTCGCCGGGTTCGCCGGGTCGATGCTTCCGGCCAGCGACTCGAGTGCGGAGGTGTCCACGGTGATCCCGCGGGCGAACTCCTCGACCGTCGCCAGCAGGCGCTGCCGCAGCCACGGGACGTGCGCGAACAGGCGCTGGTGCGCGGCCTCGCGCGCGGCCAGGAACACCAGCACCTCGCTCGCGGGCAGCTCCAAGCCTTCAGTGAACTTCTCGATGTTCGCCGGGAGCAGCGCCGACGTGGTGGCCTCGCCGAGCGGCAGGCCGACCTCGGTCGAGGTGAGCACTTCCTGCGCGAGCTGCGCCAGCGCGTTGCCGAGCTGGGAGCCGAAGGCCATTCCGCCCATCTGGCCCATCATCGACAGCAGCGGGCCCGCCGCCTGCTTGGCTTCCTCGGGCAGCGCCTGCATCCACGCGCCGGACACCTGCTGCGCCACCGGATCGCACAGTCGCTGCCAGGTCGGCAGCGTCTTCTCGACCCAGGTGCGCGCGGACCACGAGACGGTCGACGTCGCGCCCGCGGGGAGGATCGTCGCCGCGTCGAGCCACAGTTCCGCCAGGTGCGCGGCGTCGCGCACGGCAGTGGCGGAGTCGCCGCCTTCGGACGTGAAGCCGATCTTGGCGTCGTCCCGCCCGCTCAGGTTCTGGAGTGCGATCTGCTTCGCCAGGTCGTAGTTGACCGGCCCGCTCGACGAGCCCGCCTGGCTCAGCATCTGGCCCAGCTGGCTCAGCATCTGCCCGAGCTGGTTGAACGCCTCGGCTCCGCCGGGCTGGCCCGGGTTCGAGGGGTCGTTGTCGCCTCGCTTGTCGGGATCGGGCGGTCCGAAGCCGAACGGGGGATTGCTCATAGCTCCACCGTACGCGGGTGCGACCCGGCTCAGCGCGTCAACCGTGGCCTTCACCGGGAAGCGAACACAGTCACCGTACGCTGTCGCTCGTGACAAAACCGGACGAGGACACCGCGAACCAGTCCCGCCGCGCCGAGCCGTCGCGCGCGCCGGGCCGCAGTGACCGGCGGATGACCCGCCGCGGATGGACGATGCTGGTCAGCGGCGTGCTGTTCCTGGTGTTCGTCGTGGCCGGGTTCCTGGTCCAGGTGCCGTATGTCGCGATCAGCCCCGGGCCCACCTACGACACCCTCGGCCGCGACGCCGCGGGCAACCCGGTGATCCAGGTCAAGGGGCAGCAGACCTACGGCACCAGCGGCGAACTGCGGATGACCACCGTCTCGCTCAACGACGGCATCAACCTCTTCACCGCGCTCGGCCTCTGGGCCAGCGGCCGCTACGCGCTCGCGCCGCGCGAGGAGTACTACAAGCCGGGCGAGACGAACGAGCAGGTCAAGCAGGAGAACATCCAGCAGCTGCAGAACTCGCAGAGCAACGCCCAGGTCGCCGCGCTGCGCCACCTCGGCTACCCGGTGCAGGTCGTCGCGAAGCAGATCGTGTCCGGCAGCCCGGCCGACCACATCCTCGCCCCCGGCGACAAGCTCGTCGCGGTCAACGGCAAGCAGGTGCGCGAGGCCGGCGAGGTCGCCGCCTCCATCGTCAACACCAAGCCGGGCGACACCGTCCAGGTCACCTTCCAGCACCTCGGCCAGCCGGAACGCACCGTGCCGGTCACGCTCGCCCACCGCGACGACCGCACCCAGGGCTTCCTCGGCCTGACCGCCGTCGACCGCGCGGTCGCGCCGTTCTCCGTCGACATCTCGCTGCAGGACGTCGGCGGCCCGTCGGCCGGGCTGATGTTCACCCTCGCGATCATCGACCGGCTCACCCCGCCCGGGAAACCGGGCAGCGACCTCGCGGGCGGCAGGCACATCGCGGGCACCGGCGAGATCAGCGAGACCGGCCAGGTCGGTCCGATCGGCGGCATCTCGTTCAAGGTCGTCGGCGCGAAGGAAGCGGGCGCGACCGACTTCCTCGTCCCCGAGCACAACTGCGCCGAGGCCAAATCGGCCGCGCCGGAAGGGCTCAACCTCATCAAGGTGTCCAACCTCGACGACGCGCTCAAGCAGCTGGACAACCTGAAGGCCGGTCGCCCGACCGCGCACTGCTGACCCAGCGACACGGAAAAGGGCCCGTTGAAGGATCAACGGGCCCTTTTCGTCGTCAGGAAGGATCAGGGCTGCAGGGTCGTCTTCAGCGCTTCGACCAGGTTCGGCGCGAGGTCCGGGCTTTCCACCAGTTCGTCGACCGCGTTCTCGTCCTCGTTGCCCGGCTGGACCCCGCGCAGCCGCATCACGCAAGCCGCGTCGCCTTCGCGCAGGACCGCGGCCACCAGACGGGCCTCGGTGCGGCGCGGGTGGTCCGCGGCGGCGCGGCGGAGGCTTTCGGCGTCCGCCTCGGCGATTCCTTCGAGTTCCGCCTCCACGTCCGGCGGCAGCACGATGATCTCCTGCGCCAGCGCGCAGCCGACCACGATCTCCGGCCACGCGATGCGGCCGAGCGATTCGGCGAGATCGCCGTCCGGCAGCGCCTCCTGGGCCACCGGCGTCAGCGGGTTCGCCCGGTCGAGCTGACCGGCCAGTTCGGGCTGTTCGTCCAGCAGCGCCGCGGTCGGCACCAGCGCGAACAACTGCGGCGGCTGGTTCCAGCCCGCGGCGGCGACGAACTCTTCGACTTCCCGGGCCAGCCCGGCGACAGGGTGGGCGGCAGACGGCTCACTCGGTGGCATGGCGACCATCGTGTCAGGCGTCCCCGCGACGCGCCGCGCGTGCCCGGTTTGGGCGGTCCCGGGAACTCGCGGCACCATCCGTAGAGTTAGAGGTCACGGGGGACACCGCTGTCCCCGGAGAACGTGTTCACGAAGACAGGAGCATTGCCGTGGCGACTCGGCCCCCGGTGAGCCTGAAGCTGTCCCGGCGCAGCCGGATCCTTCTCATCATCGCCGCGGTGATCGTGCTGGCCCTGCTGGCCGGCGTCCGGTTGCTCGACACTTACGTGGACTGGCTGTGGTTCGGCGAAGTGCAGGCGCGGTCGGTGTTCACCACGCAGGTGGTCACCCGCATCGTGCTCTTCCTCGCGGTGGGGCTGCTGGTCGGCGGGGCGCTGGCGGTCAGCCTGCTCATCGCCTACCGCACGCGCCCGGTGTTCGTGCCGGTGTCCGGCCGCGACGATCCGCTGTCGCGCTACCGCTCGGTGATCGTCAGCCGGATCCGGCTGTTCGGCATCGGCATCCCGGTGCTCACCGGCGTCATCTCGGGAGCCTCGGCGAGCGGGGACTGGCAGACGATCCAGCTGTTCCTCAACGGCACCTCGTTCGGGCAGAAGGACCCCGAGTTCGGCATCGACCTCGGCTTCTACGCCTTCTCGCTGCCGTTCGTGAACTGGCTGCTCGGCTGGCTGTTCGTCACCGTCGTCGTCTCGTTCTTCGGCGCGCTGATCGCGCACTACATCTTCGGCGGCATCCGGCTCGCCGGCCGCGGCGGCCAGCTGGCCGGGCCGACGCGCGCGCAGCTCGCCATCACTGTCGGGCTTTTCGTGCTGCTGAAGGCGGTCGAGTACTTCTTCGACCGGTACAACCTGCTGCTGTCCGACCGGAACATGCCGCTGTTCAACGGCGCCACCTACACCGACCTCAACGCGGTGCTCCCGGCGAAGCTGATCCTGCTGTGCATTTCGGTGATCTGCGCGATCGCCTTCTTCGCGGGCGCGTTCCTGCGGAATCTGCAGCTGCCGGCGATTTCGCTGGTGCTGCTGATCCTGTCCGGCGTGCTGGTCGGCGTCGCCTGGCCGGCGATTCTCGACCAGTTCTCGGTCAAGCCGAACGCGAACGAGAAGGAAGCGACGTCGATCCAGCGCAACATGGACGCGACGCGCGCGGCGTACGGCCTCACCAACGTGAAATACGAGCAGTACCCGGGCAAGACCGAAACCACCGCGGACGCGGTGAAGGCCGACACCGGCACGGTGTCCAACATCCGGCTGCTCGACCCGAACATCCTCAGCGACACCTTCACCCAGCGCGTCGGCCGCGAGAACTTCTACGGCTTCCCGTCCAAGCTGGACATCGACCGGTACACCATCGGCGGCACCACGCAGGACTACATCGTGGCCGCCAAGGAAATGAAGACCGACGGGCTCACCGGGAACCAGAACAACTGGATCAACAAGCACATGGTCTACACGCACGGCAACGGCTTCGTGGCCGCGCCGGCGAACACGATCGACCGTGCGGTGAAGGATTCGAACTCTGACGGCGGCTACCCGATCGCCACCACGAGCGACACGAGCAACCCCACCGGCGCGGGCTCGGTCAACGGCCAGCCGGGCATCAAGGTCGACCAGCCGCGGATCTACTACGGCGAGCTCACCAACCAGTCCGACTACGCGATCGTCGGCGGCACGCCGGGCAAGGCCCCCGGCGAGTACGACACCGACGCCCAGCGCGGCTACCTCTACCAGGGCAAGGGCGGCGTCTCGCTCGACAACTGGTTCAACCGGCTGATGTTCGCCGCCGAATACCGCGAACCGAAGATCCTCTTCTCCGACGCCATCGGCGACGGCTCGAAGATCATGTACAACCGCGAACCGCGCGACCGCGTCGCGAAGGTGGCCCCGTGGCTCACCCTCGACGGCGACCCGTACCCCGCGGTGGTCAACGGCCGCATCCAGTGGATCGTCGACGGTTACACCACGCTCGACAACTACCCGTACGCCCAGCAGACGCAACTCGGCGAAGCGACCAACGACTCGCTCAACGGCGTCACCAAACAGGCGAACAACTCGATCAACTACATCCGCAACTCGGTGAAGGCGACCGTCGACGCGTTCGACGGCACCGTCAACCTGTACTCGATCGACGACAACGAACCCGTCCTCAAGGCGTGGGAGAAGGTCTTCCCCGGCACTGTCAAGCCGAGTTCCGAGATCTCGCCGGAACTGCGCTCGCACTTCCGCTACCCCGAGGACCTGTTCAAGATCCAGCGCGAACTGCTCGCCCGCTACCACGTCGACAGCCCGCAGGAGTTCTACGCGCAGCAGGCGTTCTGGAGCGTCCCGCAGGACCCGACCGAGGACGGCAGCTCCACCACGGCTGGCGCGAACGTCGCCAACCAGCCCGGGTACTACGTCCTCGCCAACGCGGCGGGCGAAGGCAGGCCGACGTTCCAGCTGACCAGCGCGCTCACCGGTCTGCAACGGCAATACCTTTCCGCCTGGATGTCCATCTCGTCCGATCCGGAGGACTACGGCACCATCCGCGTCCTGCGACTACCCCCGGCCAGCGGGGCCAACCAGGTAGACGGACCCGTCCAGGTGCAAAACCGGTTCCAGAGCGACCCCCGCGTCGCCCAAGACCGGACATTGCTGAACAACCCCAACGTCATTCCCATTTACGGCAACCTGATCACGCTGCCGGTCGCGGACGGATTCCTGTACGTCGAACCCGTCTACATCCGCCAGCGAAACCAGCTGAGCTACCCGCAGCTGGCGCGCGTGCTCGTCTCCTACGGAGCCAAGATCGGCTTCGCGTCCACCCTCAACGAGGCACTCGACCAAGTCTTCGGCAAGGGCACCGGCGCGGCAGCCACCACGCCGAAGGAAGGCGACCCCGGCACCACGACGACCCCGCCGACGTCCAGCACCGCCGCGCCGCCGCCCAGCACCGGCGGCAGCAACCCGGCCATGGACAAGGCCGTCGCCGACATCCAGGCCGCGCTCGCCAAGCTCAAGGCAGCCCAGCAATCCGGCAACTTCGCCGACCAAGGCGCGGCACTGGCCGCGCTCGACGCGGCGACCAAGGAGTACAACTCCGCCAAACCCACCACGCCGCCGCCGTCCAACGGGCCGACCTCCCAGCCCGGCGGGTGACCTCGGTTACGTAATAGGCACCTGCTTTGCGCCCGCTCGAAACCAGGGCGTAAGGTAGGTCCTACGACGCGGGGTGGAGCAGCTCGGTAGCTCGCTGGGCTCATAACCCAGAGGTCGCAGGTTCAAATCCTGTCCCCGCTACAGAGACAAGAGACCCGTCCTCGCAGAAAGCGCGAGGGCGGGTCTCTTTCGTTATTGCCCTGGGGGTCGAACCCCCAGACCCCCGCCAGGGGGCGCGCCCCCTGGACCCCCGTGTTGGGTTGCGTTGGGCGGGTGGCTTGCGGTTGGTGTGTGGGCTCCGGGGGGGGCTGCGAAAAGGCAACGATTGCCGTCGGAAGCACCATGACTTTTCTCGTTGTGGGGGTTGCGTGTTGGCTGTGTGGAATATTCCAATGCTCCCAACGGTTTTTGACTCTCTACACCGGACGCGAGTAGAGGTCTAAACCTGTCGAGTTCTGGGGGCGGCTGGCTTGCGGTCTGGGTTTTGGTCTTTGGGTGAGGTTGATCTGGCAGGGGCGGGGTGGGGTGTTTTTGCTGGTGAGGGGGTTTTGTGGGGGTGGTGTCGGAGGGGTTTTTCGGGGGTGTAGAGTTGTTTTTACAACGACGCGGGGTGGAGCAGCTCGGTAGCTCGCTGGGCTCATAACCCAGAGGTCGCAGGTTCAAATCCTGTCCCCGCTACGTGGAACGAAAGCCGGGGCTCGTGCGGATGCACGGGCCCCGGCCTTTTTGTGCGCCATTTGGCCGTCGCTCGGGTGGTGGTTGCGGCGCGGTGATCGTTTCGGCGGTGGTTGCTCAGAGTGGCAGAGTCTATTGTGGACATACCTGCGGACTGGGCTGTTAGAGGGGTTGCCGCTGGCCACAATGGACTGATTGGTGACCACTGTGGACACAGCGGCGGATAAGTGGGACCGTAGAGGGGTGTCCGAATTGAATGCAACCGCCGCCGCTCTGCTCGGTCTGCTCCACGACGGTCCCGCCACCGGCGGGCAGCTCGTGTCGGGCGCCGACGAGCGCTTCGGCGCCTTCTTCAGTGTCACCCGCAGCCAGGTCTACCGCGAGCTCCCGGCGCTCTCGAAAGAGGGTCTCGTCCGGCTCGGCAAGCAAGGGCCCCGCTCGAGCCAGCAGTACGTGCTCACCGCGGCGGGCAAGAAGGCCTTCAAGACGTGGCTCACGTCCGAGGCCGGACCCGACCACCTGCGCAGCCCGCTCATCCTGCGGCTCGTGCACGCCGGCTCCCTGACGGCCAAGCAGCGCGGCGCCCTGCTCGACAGCGCCCGCACCACCTACCAGGCCCAGCTCGAAGAGGCCAAGAACGCCGCCAAGACCGCCGACGGCCCCTACGCCAAGGCAGTCGCCGAGTTCGCCCAGGCGCAGGCCAAGGCCGCCCTGAAGCTGCTCGACTCGATCCCGCAGGCCTGAGCGCCGCCCCGGCCCCACGACCGGTTCGCGACCGGTCGTGGGTTTTGCCGTAACCTTGTCCGACGTGAGCGATGAGTTCGATGCGGCACTGAAGGACCTGACCGGCAAGCTGACGCAGATCGAGTCGGTGATGGACCTCGAAGCGCTGCGCGCGCAGGTCGCCGAGCTCGAGGAACAGGCGTCCAGCCCGACCCTCTGGGACAACGTCGAGGAAGCCCAGCAGGTCACCAGCCAGCTGTCCCACCGGCAGGCCGAGCTGCGCCGCGTCTCCGAACTGCGGCAGCGCCTCGACGACCTCGGCGTCCTCTACGAGCTCGCCGCCGACGAAGGCGACACCGGCAGCATGACCGAGGCCGAGGGCGACCTCGCCGACCTCGCCAAGGACATCGACGCGCTCGAGGTCCGCACCCTGCTGTCCGGCGAATACGACGCCCGCAACGCCGTCGTCAACATCCGCTCCGAAGCAGGCGGCGTCGACGCGGCCGACTTCGCCGAGATGCTGCTCCGGATGTACCTGCGCTGGGCCGAGCGGCACGGCTACCCCACGGACGTCTTCGACATCTCCTACGCCGAAGAAGCGGGCATCAAGTCCGCCACCTTCAAGGTGAGCGCCCCGTACGTCTACGGCACCCTCTCGGTCGAACAGGGCACCCACCGCCTCGTGCGGATCTCGCCGTTCGACAACCAGAGCCGCCGGCAGACGTCCTTCGCGCACGTCGAGGTCCTGCCCGAGGTCGAGGAAGTCGACCACGTCGACATCCCGGAAAAGGACATCCGCGTCGACGTGTACCGCTCGTCCGGCCCCGGCGGGCAGAGCGTCAACACGACCGACTCCGCGGTCCGCCTCACCCACATCCCGACCGGCATCGTCGTCTCCTGCCAGAACGAGAAATCGCAGCTGCAGAACAAGGCGGCCGCGATGAAGGTCCTCCAGGCGCGCCTGCTGCAGCGCAAAAAGGAGGAGGAACGGGCCGAAATGGACGCGCTCAAGGACGGCGGCTCCAGCTGGGGCAACCAGATGCGCTCCTACGTGCTGCACCCGTACCAGATGGTGAAGGACCTGCGCACCGAATTCGAGGTCGGCAACCCCACCGCGGTCCTCGACGGCGACATCGACGGCTTCCTCGAGGCCGGGATCCGCTGGCGCAAGCAGGCGAACGCGGCCTGATCCGCGTCGCCGCGGTGACCCGCGCCGGGACGAGGCGCGGGTCACCCAAGGCACCGGCAACCCGGGCTTAACGGGGCCCATGGGTAGGATGCCGAACCGTGATCCGGCTCGAAGAGGTTTCCAAGGTCTACAAGACCTCGACCCGTCCCGCCCTCGAACGGGTGTCGGTCGAGATCGACAAGGGTGAGTTCGTCTTCCTCATCGGCCCGTCCGGCTCCGGGAAGTCGACGTTCCTGCGGCTGCTGCTGCGCGAAGAGGTGCCTTCCAAGGGCCGGGTCATGGTGTCGAACTTCGACGTCGCCAAGCTCGCCCGGCGCAGGGTCCCCCGCCTGCGCCAGACCATCGGCTGCGTGTTCCAGGACTTCCGGCTGCTGGCCAACAAAACCGTCGCGGAAAACGTCGCGTTCGCCCTCGAGGTGATCGGGAAACCGCGGCCCACGATCCGCAAGGTCGTGCCCGAGGTGCTCGAACTCGTCGGCCTCGACGGCAAAGCCGACCGGCTGCCCAACGAGCTCTCCGGCGGCGAGCAGCAGCGCGTCGCGATCGCCCGCGCGTTCGTGAACCGGCCGCTCGTGCTGCTCGCCGACGAGCCGACCGGGA
Source organism: Amycolatopsis sp. A1MSW2902 (assembly GCF_017312175.1). Classification (NCBI taxonomy): domain Bacteria; kingdom Bacillati; phylum Actinomycetota; class Actinomycetes; order Pseudonocardiales; family Pseudonocardiaceae; genus Amycolatopsis; species Amycolatopsis sp. A1MSW2902. Next base: position 6,020,309 of record NZ_QJPO01000001.1, on the reverse strand, counting down.
ACCTCGACCCGGACACCAGCCAGGACATCATGCTGCTGCTGGAGCGGATCAACCGCACCGGCACCACGGTGCTGATGGCCACGCACGACCATTCCATCGTGGACTCGATGCGGCGGCGGGTCGTCGAGCTGCAGCTCGGTCGCGTGATCCGCGACGACGCCCGCGGCGTCTACGGCATCGGCCGCTGACGCACCCCGCCCTTTTCCGCCCCGACCCAAGGAATTACGAGAGCGATGCGTGCCAGTTTCGTCTTCAGCGAGGTCGTCACCGGTTTGCGCCGGAACGTCACGATGACCATCGCGATGATCCTCACCACCGCGGTCTCGCTCGCCATGCTCGGCGGCGGTCTGCTCGCCGTGCGCACGATCGACAAGATGAAGGCGAACTTCCTCGCCGAAGTCGAAGTTTCGGTCACGCTGGTCGACGACGTGAGCGCGAACGACAAGAACTGCACGCAGGCGCTCTGCACCGGGCTCCGCCAGTCGCTGCAGAACAACCCCGGCGTCGAATCGGTCGTGTACGAGAACCGCGACCAGGCCTACGACCGGTTCAAGAAGATCTTCGCGAGCCAGCCCGAACTGCTCGAGCTGACCGGCCCCGAGGCGCTGCCCGCGTCGCTGCAGGTGAAGCTGAAGGACCCGGACCGGTCCGACGCGATCATCAAGCAGTACACCGGCCAGCCCGGCGTCAAGAAGGTCGACGACCAGAAGAAGTTCCTCGACCGCGTGTTCAACGTCTTCAACGGCGTCCGGAACATCGCGTTCGTGATGGCGCTCATCATGGCCGTCGCCGCCTTGCTGCTGATCGCGAACACTATTCAGGTTTCGGCGTTCACGAGGCGGACGGAAGTCGGCATCATGCGCCTGGTGGGCGCGACGCGGTGGTATACCCAGCTGCCGTTCCTCCTGGAGGCGGTGGTCGCCGGCACGGTCGGCGCCGTGCTCGGGGTGGTGTTCCTGCTTTTGACGAAGCTGTCCTTCCTCGACACGGTCTTCACCGGCGAAGTGTTCCCGCAGATCACCACGCTCGAGGTGCTGTTCCCGGTCGCGCCGATCCTGCTCGCGGTGTCGATCGTGATCTCGGCGATCACCGGGTACGTCACGCTGCGCCTGTACGTGCGGCACTAGCGGAAAGAAATCCGCTGCTCGCCGTCGGACACATCACGTAAAGTGGTCGGTATGCCCAAGGAACGTGGACAGAAGGTCATCGCGTCGAACCGCAAGGCTCGGCACGACTACTCCATCCTGGACACCTATGAGGCCGGGATGGTGCTGCAGGGCACCGAGGTGAAGAGCCTGCGCGCAGGCAAAGCCTCCCTTGTGGACGCGTTCGCGACGGTGGACGACGGCGAGGTGTGGCTGCGCAACGTCCACATCCCCGAGTACACCCAGGGCACCTGGACCAACCACATGCCGCGGCGCACGCGGAAGCTGCTGCTGCACCGGCGCGAGATCGAACGGCTCATCGGCAAGACCAAGGAAAGCGGTCTGTCGCTCGTGCCGCTGTCGATGTACTTCAAGGACGGCAAGGTCAAGGTCGAGATCGCGCTGGCCAAGGGCAAGAAGGCCTACGACAAGCGGCAGTCGCTCGCCAAGCGCGACGCGCAGAAGGACATCAGCCGCGCGATGGGGCGGGCGTTGAAGGGCCGGTTCACGGAGTGACGGCGGGTCCGGCCACCGACGCCGACGTCCCGGGCTGGATCGCCGGGCTCGGCCTCGACGGAATCGTCGACCTGCACGTCCACTTCCTGCCGAAGCCCGTGCTGGACAAGGTGTGGGCGTATTTCGACCGCGCCGAGCAGCACTACGGCACGCCGTGGCCGATCCACTACCGCACGCCGGAGGCGGAACGGATCGGCACGTTGCGCGCGCTGGGCGTGAAAGCCTTCGCGCCGCTGGTGTACCCGCACAAGCCGGGCATGGCGGAGTGGCTCACGTCGTGGGTGCTGGAGTTCGCCGAGCAGGTGCCGGAAGCGGTGCCCACCGGCACGTTCTACCCGGAGCCGAGGGCGGCGTCCTATGTGGACAATGCGTTGCGCGCCGGAGCCCGGTGTTTCAAGGCGCACGTGCAGGTCGGGGCGTACGACCCGCGGGACGAGCTGCTCGACCCGGTGTGGGGCTCGCTCACCGAAGCGGGCGTGCCGGTGGTGATCCACTGTGGACACGGTCCGTTGCGCGGCGATTTCACCGGGCTTGAGGTGTTCGAGGAAGTCCTGCGACGGCATCCGCGGCTCACCGCCGTCCTCGCGCACGCGGCGATGCCGCAGTTCGCCACCGCGTTCGAGCTGCTGGCGCGCTACCCGCGAGTGCACCTCGACACCACCATGGTCGGCGTGCCGTTCGCGGAGGCGATGTCGCCGCTGCCGCCGGACTGGACGGTCCGGTTGGCGGAGGTGGCCGACCGCGTCGTCCTCGGCACCGACTTCCCGAACATCCCCTACTCCTACGCCACACAGCTGCAGGCGATCGCCGGCTGGGCAGCCGACGATCGCCTTGGCGAGCCGTTCCTGCGGGCGGTGCTGCACGACACCCCCGCGAAGCTCCTCAGCGTTTGACCGCCACGAGAGTCCGGCTGCGCGTCATCGACACCTGACGTCCGGCCAGTGCGTATCCGGCCGCGACCAGCGCCACCCAGGGCAGCGGACCGGTCAGCAGGTTGTCGTTGAGCGGGGCGAACCCGTGCGCGGCCAATCCCAGGAGACCGCCGGAGGCGAGCAGGCCCGCCAGCACCAGCTGAGGCGTCCGAGCGGTCACGACCAGGCCGTCCGGCTGCGTTTCGAAGCGCTCGAACAGGCGCAGCAGACCCAGCAGCACCGCGCCGCACACGGCGATCCAGGCGGGTGCCATCAGGAACCACATCGACGAACCCGGGGTCGGCGTCGAGTAGCCGAGGCCGAGGACGGTCACGCCGGAAACCACGACCAGCGCCGGCATGTGCCAGAGGTAGACCGACATGAACCGCGGGCTGAGCCAGCTGAGTGCCGCGGTGACGCGGGGGAGCGAGACGAGCTTCTCGCGGAACGCCAGCAGGAAGCCGATCTGACCGAGCGCGAGGAACAGCAGCAGGACGGTGGGCGGGCTCATGTTGGACACCGGCGCGCCCGGCATGCCGATCATGCTCGCCGGGTACGGACCGAACGCGACCAGCAGCGCCGTCACCCCGAAACCGGCGGCGGAAACGGCCAGCGCGGCACGGCGGCTGAGCGAGCCGAGGCGGCCTTCGACGTAGTGGAAGCCGAGCTGGTGCACGGCGACCCAGACGATGACGGCGTTGGCGTATCCGATCATCCCGAGGTCGGAGAACCGTGCCACGTCAACGAGAACGCCCAGTCCGGCCAGCACCGCCGGAACCGCGAGACCCCAGCGGCGGTGCGCGGCGACCATCAGCGGCGTGAGCAGCACGGTGAGCAGGTAGACGGAGAGGAACCAGAGCAGTTGTGCGGCGATCGCGCTGGCCACCTGGACCGGTTGCGGCGGAACTCCCATGCCGCGCAACAGATCCGGCACGACGAGCCACACCGCCATCAGCGGCAGCACCGGAACGAGCAGCCGGCGAACGCGTCCGGCAAACCAGGCGCGGGTGGATTCCGCGCGGCGCAACGAGATCAGGTTCGCCGCACCGCCTGCGAAGAACACGAGGGGCATGACCTGCGAGGCCCAGGTGATGATCCACCAGCCGGGCGTCGCGAGGGCGTTTCCGGTGGCAAGAGTGTTGCCGGAGAAGGAAAGCACCGGCATCGTCCAGTGCTGCGCGACCACCGCGAGGATCGCTCCGGCGCGTACCACGTCGAGAAATTTGTCCCGGGTCGCCCTGGTGCCGCGGGTCTGCAGCTGGCTCGTCGTCATGCTGAAGAGCCTGTCGGTTTCCGGGCTCCGGAACAGCGGTGCAGACCACCGAAAACGGGGTTGGGTCAGCAGTAGGCGAAAGGTGGGGTTTGCCCTACCGGGCTAGGACAGGGTGTCCGGCTCCGGTTCGGATTCGTGCGCCTGCACCCGGTACGCCCAGCCGTCCTCGGTGAGGCCGAGTTCGTACCGCGTCTCGATTTTCGGTCCGCCGTGCAGGTGGATGTGCCGCACGACGGTGCCCGGAACCGGTTCCTCGTCGGCGAGTTCCTGCACCCGGCCGTCGAGCGGGCCGCCGAAGAAGCGGACGCTGCGGTCGGACATCGGGTTCTCCTCGCTCGGCATCAGTCCATGGTAGGCGAGGGACCCGCGTCGGGGCTGCCGTCAGTTCGAGTGAGGGGTTTCAGCGGCCGAGGTAGGTCAGCACCGCGCGAACCCGGCGATGTTCCTCGGAACTGGCCTCGAGACCGAGCTTCGAGAAGATGTTGCCGATGTGCTTTTCGACCGCTCCGTGCGACACGACCAGCGAGTTCGCGATGGCGTTGTTGGACAGGCCCTGAGCCATCAAGCCGAGCACCTCGGATTCACGCGCGGTGAGCGCATCCAGAGGGTTGCGGCGGCCGCGAGCCATCAATTGGGCGATGACATCGGGGTCGATGGCGGTGCCGCCGTCCGCGACGCGACGGACCGCGTCCAGGAACTCGTCCACGTCGGCGACGCGCTCTTTCAGCAGGTAACCGACGCCTCCGGCACCACCGGACAGCAGCTCGACCGCGTAGCTTTCCTCGACGTACTGGGACAGCACGAGCACCGGCAGACCGGCGATCTCCTTGCGAGCGGCCAGTGCCGCGCGCAAACCCTCGTCGGTGAACGTCGGCGGCATCCGGACGTCGACAATCGCCAGGTCAGGACGGTGTTCGGTGATCGCGCCGAGCAGATCGTCGCCATTGTCGACCGCGGCGACGGTCTCGATGCCCTCGTCGGCGAGCAACCGGGTGACCCCGGCCCGAAGCAACACGGCGTCTTCCGCGATCACTACTCGCATCAAGGCCCCCAGATCAGTGAGTGAACGGCTCGCGGGCCTATTCACTCACGAGTGGGCAATCTCGGGCGCGGCAGGTCGACTTTACCGCCGAACGGGTCAGAGGTCGGCGGATTCGAGCATGTCCGAGACCGACACGCTGAGCACCGCGGCGAGCCCGACGAGCGTCGACATGCGCGGATTCGACGGGCCGGCCGCGTCCTTGCGCCCGGATGCCCGGCCCGACTCGATCAGCTGGACCTGGTTTTTCGTGACCCCAGCTTGGAAGGCGAGAGCTTCCTGGGACATCTGCCGCTCCTCGCGCAAGCGACGCAACGCGCGACCGAACTTCTTCGCCGTCGCCTCGTCCCAGTGCACCAGATCATGCTCTAAGCAAGGTCCGATAAGTGACACCCTATGAAAAAGACCTGCTATAAATTGTCTGCAAGTGCCGACAGAGGTCGCTCAGGAGACGGATATCGGCGCCCCGGCAATCCAGTCAGCATCCGGCGCGGTCGACCACAAAGACGAGCCGGGATTCGCCCGGTGGCTTCGGTAGCCCGGACGGGTGAGCGACGGTCGGCCGGAGTTGTTCTGCGCAGGGAGGGCGTAAGAGTGACTGACAATCGCGGAGCAGCGGGCGCGGGCAGCTACTCGCTGGACGCGGCGGGACTGGACCGTGTAGCGGACGAGTTCGAGAAGCTGGCAAACGAGTTCACGACAGCTGTCGGTAACGCACGGGTTATCGCGCAGATGCTGGCTCCGGCTCTGGACTACGCGAGCGGAAACAACGCGGAGACCTTTCGGAACTCAGGAGGCGTCCTGATCACGTCTCTTCAGGATCGGGCGCAGTACTGCCGTCAGCAGGCAGCCAAGTTCCGAGCGGCTACAGGCAAGTACCAGACGGTTGAAGCCGAGCAAGCGCATGACGTGAAGAAGGTCGGGGGCACCCTGTGAGGCGCGTTGCAATGCTGTCGGCGGCGACGTTGTTTGCCCTGGCAGGGTGCTCCGGGGGCGCCGGAGGGCAGGCAACCCCGATCACGTCGAACAGCGATTCGCCGGCGCCGACCAGCACCGCGGCTGATGCTCAACTGCCCGGGCCAGGAGTGCCGAAGGTGCAGGATCCGATCGACACCGCCAAAGCCTCGCAGGACCCGTGCACGGTTCTTACCGCTGAACAGGTCAAGGGCTTCCTCGGCGGTCCGGTCGCGCCCAAGTCCGAGAACGCGGGCGGAGGGCCTTCCTGCAGCTGGTTCGGCGGTCACCAGTACGAGCACGCCAGCATCAGCGTCATTGTCAATGGCGTCGACAAACGCGGGTTGACCTCCGTTTACGCGGCCAAGGGGGGTCTTTACAAGTTCTTCCAGCCGCTCCCCGCGGTCGACGGATATCCGCTGGTCGCCACCGATACCGCGGAAAAGCGCACCTTCGGCCAATGCCGGGCGTCTTTGGGCGTGCGAGACGACCAGACGATCGAGCTCTTCGTCGAACAGCCGGACTCGCGCAAGGAGAAGAAAGATCCCTGCGATTCCGTTCATGCCGTAGCCGCCGCCGTGGTCGGCAATCTCAAGGGAGGGCGATGATGCAGCCGGAGCGGTGCATGAGCGCTGCCGAGATCTACCGCGAGCTGACCGGCGGAGCCGGAGCCGGGTCGTTGGGCGATACCCAGCGAGCTGCTTCCCAGCTGAGCGATCATCTCCTCGACCTGGCCACGCGGGCCGGGACGCTCGCCGCCTTCCAGCGCGAGGCGTGGCAAGGCGAGGCCGCGAACGAGGCGGCGGCGAATTCGTGCACCCCGCTGCTCGAGACCGCCGCGGAAGACTCGGCACGGTTGGGTGCGGTCCAGGTCGTCGCCCACGAGCAGATGTCGGCTTTCCAGAATGCCAAGAACAGCGTGAAACCGGTGGCCGCGCAGGAACCCGGATTGACCGACGAGGACGTCGTCGCCCTTCTGCACGGGGACGGGCAGAAGTACACCGACCGGGTGACGCAATGGCAAGCGGATTCGCAGCACAATGTGCAGGTTTTCAGCGGATACAGCGCGACCAGCGGATCGAATAACGGCCGGGTGCCCGCGAAGTACGCGGAATTGCGGGACAGCGGGGCGCAGATCACCCTGGCCAGTGCCGAAGATCCGGCCCGGCCCGGACAGTCGCGCACTGGCGGCCAGGGCGGCGGATTGCGCCGCCCGCCGTCGTCCGGGCCTGGGCCGGTCGAGCGCGGTCCGGATCCGAGCCCGGCGCCCAGTCCGGCTCCTGCCCCGCCGCCGTCGCCGTCGCCGACGCCGGGTCCGGTCCCGACGCCAGGTCCGGTCCGTCGTCCCGGCGGCCAGCCGCCTGTACAGCCGCCGCCAGTACAGCCGCCGCCCGGTTGGCGGGTCCCGTCCGAACGCGACGACGAGAGTGTCAAGAAGCAGTCGTGGCCGCCGGTCCCGCCGCGTTTCCAGCCGGTTCCGTCGCCGAGTCCGATCAGTCTCGGGCAAGGAGACGGGACCGGCGGCCACGGCGGCGCGTTCGGCCCGCTCGGCTATTCGCCGGGCGGCGCGGGCGTCGACAGCGAACCGGGCGCGGGCGGTCGTACCGGTGCCCGGACGCCGGGTGAATCGGCCCCCGGGCGCGGCGGTGCGGCCGGGGCTCCGGGCTCGTCCGGGAAGAACGCGGCCTCGATGGCCGGTCCGTTGGGCGGAAAAGGCGGGAAAGGTGAAGAGGACAAGGAAAAGAAGGCCGCGCCCTACCTGCGGGAAGCCGATCCGGACGGAGTGTTCGGCGGCAACGAGGTGAAGCCGGTCCCGCCGGTCATCGGTGATCGTCCGCAGCGATAGCGCATCAGTTCAGGGGAGGGACGACGGTGCTGTTCGCGCGCACAACTGAAATTACACTGAGTGCTCTGCAGTATTCATTTCGTGAAGTCAAGCTGAATGACCCGCACCCGTTGTTCGGCTTCGGCGCGATGCACGTGCCGGAGTCGTTGGCGGGCGAGTTGGCCGATGAGGCTCGCGACGAGTTGCACCGGCTGGGACTTCTCGACCGCGGCCGCGTGTCCGACGCGTTCGAGGACGCGCTGTACACGCTCGCGCGGCCCGAAACGGAGTATGTGGCACGCGTCGACAACCAGGGCGAGCAGTACAGCGTGTTCGTGGGGGCTCGTGGGCGGGGCGTAGTGACTGCGGTCCATGACGGGGCTCGGGTGCTGGTGAAGGCCTCGGACAGCCGAGAGTCGCCAGCCGCCGCTCTCGTCGCGCGTCTGCCGACGTTCCGCCCGGCGAAACTCGCCTTGATTTCTCTGTCGCAACACGAATTCCGCGGCGACGACAGCGACTTCCCGGACGAGCGCAGCCGCGCCGCGCGGACCGTCGACGAACTACTCACCCGGCCTGCTTTTGGGCGTGGCGAGATCAATGTGTCGATTCGCGGGACAGGGCGGAGCAGGCGGGTCGCTGACGGCGTTCTGACCTACCGCGACCTCAGCGACGGCCGGGTCGCGTTCGAGGTCTCCGGGTCAGAACGGAACCGCTACATCACGGTCATGGCTGGGGAAGGACAGATGCTCGTTCAGCGAGTGGCCGCGCTTCGCGCCAGCCTCGACGGGTGACTTACCACTGACACGGCAGGTCCGCCCTGATGACCGTCGGCCCGCCGACCGGGCTTACGACGGTGATCACGCCGTCGATGGTCGCTGCTCGGTCGGCCAGCCCGGCGAGCCCGCCGCCGGGGCGTACTTCGGCGCCGCCGTGGCCGTTGTCGGTGATTTCGGTGATGACGTGCGTGTCCGAGCGCCACACCTTCACCATCGCCTCGGTCGCGCCGGAGTGCTTGGCGATGTTGGTGAGGGTCTCGCCGACGATGAAGTACGCGGTGGTCTCGACCGCGGCCGGCGGGCGGGGCTCGACGTCGACGTGTACGTCCACCGGGATCGGCGATTTCGCGGCCTGCGCGGACAAAGCCGCGTCGAGACCGCGGTCGCCCAGTACGGCGGGGTAGATGCCGCGGGCGAGGTCGCGCAGTTCGGAAACGGCGAGCTTGGCGTCCGAATGGGCCTCGTCGATCAGGTCGCGCACCGCGTTCGGGTCGTTGTCGAACTTCGACTTCGCCCGGCCGAGGCTCATCGCGACCGCCACGAGCCGCTGCTGAGCGCCGTCGTGCAGGTCACGCTCGATCCGGCGGCGTTCGGCCTCCGCGGCGTCCACGCCCCGAGCCCGCGACGCCTGCAGGTGCTCGGCCTTCTTCTCCAGCTTCTTCGTGCGGTTCGGGCCCAGCAGCGACAGCGCCAGGTTGCCGTGCAGCCAGCCCAGCCACGGCGTCACCCAGATCGCCATCGGCAGCAGCACGATCGACGCGAGCGCGATCGGCAGCTCGACAATCGACAGCGGGAACGCGGCCAGGAGATAAGCCAGGTCGCGCCAGGTCGTCGGGTCGGACAGCCGGGTGAGCCAGCGGCGGGTCATCGGCTGCCCTTCCAGCGGCAGCCGCTCGACCGGGCCCAGCGGGGTGCCGAGCATCCGGCGGGCCCAGCGTCGCTCGAGGTCGCCGGACCAGCGGATGAAGCCGGTGACGGCCAGCAGGATCGGGAAGCCGACCCAGATGATCAGCGTCGCCGTGCCGACGGTCGCGCCGACCACGATGAGGATGAACTGCAGCAGGCGCAGCACGAACGTCGGGATCATGTACCCGATCGTGCGAGCCGGATGCGGACGAGGGTGCTCCGGAGGCGGGTCTTGCGCAGTCATCCGGCCACCGTGATCCCGTCGATCTCGTTCCAGGAGCGCTCCATGCGCCGCCGCTGGGCAACCGTGGGCCGCAGGAACCCGGCCGCGAACGCGGCGTGCAGGGCCGCGAGCCCCTTGGTGAGGGCCACGGCGATCGCGGCGAACAGCACCCCCAGCGCCGCCCAAGGCAGCGCGGCCACCGTCGAGTCGACGACGAACCACTGCACATCGTAGCTCGGGAAGGCGTAGACCCCGTCCGGAAGGAAGCGGTAGTAGATCGGCAGCGCGACCAGGCCGAGACTGACCGCCCACACCGTCACGACCAGCACGAACTCCACCAGGCCGAGCGGGAAGAGCAGGAAAAGGTAGGACAGGTCGCGCCAGGTCGCCGGGTCCTTCAGCCGGGTCAGCCAGCGCTGCTTCTGCCCCGACGGCGGCAACGGCAGATACGGATCGTCGATGTACACGTCGAGCAGCGCGAACACCCGTCCCCGCTCGACCCGCCCCGCGGTCCGCGCGAACAGGACCAGCAGCGCGAGCAGCGGAACGCCGAGCCACACGACGATCGTCCCCAGCCCGGCCGACCCCAGCGTCACGATGAGCGTGAACGAGAGGATCCCGATAGGCAGGTTGAGCAGGAGATACGCCAGCGCCCCGCCCAACGGCGGAGTGCGGCGCCCAAAACTGCGACCGGCGGGCACGGTGACCATGGCGGGGCTCCCTCACTGCGGAAACTGACCTGCTCAGCATGGCCGGACCGGTGCCGGGCAACCAGGGGGCGAGCGGGCATCTTCGAGGTGGGGACAGCCCTACCCCGTGCCGGAATTATCGGGTTGCCGGGCGGGTTATGATGGTGAGGTTACAAGCACCTACAAGGGGGTGAACGGTTTCGACTCTGGACGTTGAATCAAGGGAAGCGTGCCGGTGCAGGCGAGAGACCACCGTAAGCGTCATCGCAACCTAATAAGCGCCAAGGCCAATAGCCAGCGCGACTTCGCTCTCGCTGCCTGATCGCAGTAGAGCAAGTCTGTCGGCCCGGGGTCGCCTCCGACCCGGTCGCCGGCATCAGCTAGGAGGCTTACCGCCGGTCCCGGCCACGGGGCCCGGTAGGGAAGCAAACAGTGGCTGGGCTCGTCACTTCAGCTTGTTCGCGTGACTGAAGGGGCCAAGCAGAGACATAGCGGACTGCGCACGGAGAAGCCTTGAGGAGGCGCTAGAGGACCCGGGTTCAATTCCCGGCACCTCCACTCGATTCGCGGGAGAGCCCTGGCCAACGCTTGCGCGTTGGCCAGGGCTCTTCTTCGTCCTTGCCTTTGGGGGTCGGACCCCCAAACCCCCGCCAGGGGGCTGCGCCCCCTGGACCCCCATCGTGGTGGTTGCGTTGCGTGGGCTGGGTGCGTTGGCCGACGGCATCAAGGAAGCAATTGCCTAGGCGGAATGGGTGTTCGGCACTGGCCCCCAGCATCGCGGGAAGCCTTCTGTGGCACCGGCTGCCCTGCGACCGGATCTCATCTTGGGCGGGTGCCGCCGATGTGTGTGGTTAGGGTTGCGGCTGTCGCGGCGACGGCTTCGGCTAGGTCGGGGAAGGTCTCTTCGCAAGGGCCCTCGTCTGGGCAGAGGTGGCGCAGTGTCACGCTGATCGCGGCCATCGGCCTGGAGCCGTGGTCGAACACTGGGGCGGCGACAGAGGCGAAGCCTGCTGTCACGTGACCGTCTTCTACTGACCAGCCGAGGCGGCGTTCGGTCGCCAAGGTGCGGCGTAGTGCGGCCAGCGAATTGGGGCCGCGTGGAGTGCGCAGGACGAACGACGTGGCGGCTGGGAACAGGGCGCGGACGTGTGCGGCTGGCAGGTGTTGCAGCATCGCGCGGCCGGACGCGGTCAGGTGTGCGGGCAGTCGCACGCCGACGTCGGTGACGAGGGTTTCCGGGCGGGCTGGGCGTTCCTTGATCAGGTACAGCGATTCGTTGCCGTGCAGGACGCCCAAATGTGCGGTGTGGCCGATGCGGTCGACGAGTTTGCGCAGCAGCGGTCCGGCCAAGCGCTCCAGTGGGTCGTGGCGCAGGTAGGCCGAGCCGAGTTCGAAGGCGGCGATGCCGAGGCCGTAGCGGCGTTCGGCGGGCAGGTGGGTGACGAAACCGGCTGCGGTCAGTTCGTTGAGCAGGTGATACGTCGTCGACCGAGGCAACTCCAGGTCGCGCGCGATGGCCGCGGCCGAGACCGGGCCCGCGTGGCCGGCGAGCAGGCGCAGCACGGAGAGGCCGTTGCGCAGGGCGGGAACGTCGGAACTGCTCACTGGGCCTCCTCCGGAAGTGGCGCGAGGGGACCCCTCGCACTGCCCGAACGGAGTATGAGGGGTCCCTTCGCGCCGGTGGTCGAGGCTCTCGCCACGTGTTGTCTTGGATACCAGACACTACCGCGAACTCCGCCCTGTCGCGCGGGCCCGCCGGGAGGTGCAATGGCGGCATGCCGGAACCAGTCCTCCTGAGCTCGAAGCCGATGACCGCGGCGCAGGTTGTCGACATCGTCCGTGGGCACGCGCACGTCGGGCTCGCCGAGACGGTCGAGAAGAACCTCGCCGCCACCCGCCAGCACATCGAAGACCTCGCCGACGCCACGTCGCCGACCTATGGGGTCTCGACCGGGTTCGGCGCGCTCGCCACGCGCCACATCCCCGTCGAGAGCCGTACCGCGCTGCAGCGCAGCCTGATCCGCTCGCACGCCGCGGGCGCCGGGCCCGCGGTGGAGCCGGAGGTGGTGCGCGCCCTGATGCTGCTGCGCCTGCGCACGCTGGCCAGCGGTTACACCGGGGTGCGCCCGCAGACGGCGCAAACGCTTGCGGCGCTGCTCAACGCGGACATCACGCCGGTGGTGCACGAGTACGGTTCGCTCGGCTGCTCCGGCGACCTCGCGCCGCTGGCCGCGGTCGCGCTCGCGTTGATGGGCGAGGGCGAGGTGTTCCACGCGGGCGAGCGGAAGCCCGCCGCGGACGCGTTGCGGGCGGCCGGGATCACGCCGCTCGTGCTGGCCGAGAAGGAGGGCCTCGCGCTCACCAACGGCACCGACGGCATGCTCGGCATGCTGCTGCTCGCTGCCGCCGACCTGCATCGGCTGCTGGACGTCGCCGACCTCACCGCGGCGATGAGCGTCGAGGCGCTGCTGGGCACCGATCGCGCGTTCGCCGCCGATCTGCAGGCGCTGCGTCCGCATCCCGGCCAGGCGACCAGCGCGGCGCGGATGTTCGCGGCGTTGCAGGGGTCGAAGATCGTGGAGAGCCACCGCGGCCCGGACTGCAACCGCGTGCAGGACGCGTACTCGCTGCGGTGCGCGCCGCAGGTGCACGGCGCCGCGCGGGACACGCTGACGCACGCGGAACTGGTCGCGGAGCGGGAACTCTGGTCCGCGGTGGACAACCCGGTGGTGCTGGCCGACGGCCGGGTGGAGTCGAACGGCAACTTCCACGGCGCGCCGGTCGCGTACGTGCTCGACTTCCTCGCGGTGCCGGTGGCGGACGTGGCGAGCATCGCCGAACGCCGCACCGACCGGATGCTCGACCAGGCGCGTTCGCACGGGCTGCCGCCGTTCCTCGCGCACGACCCCGGCGTCGACTCCGGGCACATGATCGCGCAGTACACGCAGGCCGCCGTGGTCAGCGAGCTGAAGCGGCTCGCGGTGCCCGCCTCGGTCGACTCGATCCCGAGCAGCGCGATGCAGGAGGACCACGTGTCCATGGGCTGGTCCGCCGCGCGCAAGCTGCGCAAGGCGGTCGACGGCCTGACCACCGTGCTCGCCGTCGAACTGCTCACCGCTGCCCGCGCGCTCGATTTCCGCGCGCCGCTGCAGCCCTCGCCGGTCACCGGACGCGTCCGGGACCTGCTGCGCACCAAGGTCGCGGGTCCTGGCCCCGATCGTCACCTGGCGCCCGAGATCGCGGCCGCCGAAGAACTCGTGCGGTCGGGCGCTGTCCTGGCCGCGGCCGAACTGGAGGCCTGAGCATGACTAGCACCGCCCGTACCGTCCGCGCCGCCCGCGGCACCTCGCTGACCGCGAAGAACTGGCAGACCGAGGCCGCGCTGCGGATGTTCCACAACAACCTCGACCCCGAGGTCGCCGAACGGCCCGAGGACCTGGTCGTCTACGGCGGCACCGGCCGCGCCGCGCGCAACTGGGCGAGCTTCGACGCGATCACCCGCGAGCTGACCGCGCTGGAGCAGGACGAGACGCTGCTGGTCCAGTCCGGCAAGCCGGTCGGCGTGTTCCGCACGCACGAATGGGCGCCGCGGGTGCTGATCGCGAACTCGAACCTGGTGGGCGACTGGGCGACCTGGCCGGAGTTCCGCAGGCTCGAGCAGCAGGGCCTCACCATGTACGGGCAGATGACCGCCGGTTCGTGGATTTACATTGGCACGCAAGGCATCCTGCAGGGCACCTACGAGACGTTCGCCGCGGTCGCGAAGAAGCGGTTCGGCGGAACGCTGCGCGGCACGCTCACCGTCACCGCCGGGCTCGGCGGCATGGGCGGCGCGCAGCCGCTCGCGGTCACGATGAACGACGGCGTGGCGTTGTGCATCGAGGTCGACGCCCAGCGCGCGCACCGCCGCGTCGAGCACCGCTACCTCGACGAGGTGGCCGACGACCTGGACGACGCGATCCGGCGGGTCACCGCGGCGAAGAAGGAGCGGCGTCCGCTGTCGGTCGGCGTGGTCGGCAACGCCGCCGAGGTGCTGCCGGAGCTGCTGCGCCGCGACGTCGAGGTGGACATCGTCACCGACCAGACGTCCGCGCACGACCCGCTGTCCTACCTGCCCAAGGGCATCAGCGTGGACGACTGGCAGGACTACGCGGCCAAGAAGCCGGACGAGTTCACCGACCGGGCGCGCGAGTCGATGGCCGAGCACGTCGACGCGATGCTCGGGTTCCTCGACCGCGGCGCCGAGGTCTTCGACTACGGCAACTCCCTGCGCGGCGAGGCGAAACTCGGCGGCTGCGAGCGCGCGTTCGACTTCCCGGGCTTCGTGCCCGCCTACATCCGGCCGCTGTTCTGCGAGGGCAACGGGCCGTTCCGCTGGGCCGCGCTCTCCGGCGACCCGGAGGACATCGCCGCGACCGACCGCGCGATGCTCGAACTGTTCCCGGAGAACGAATCGCTGGCCCGCTGGATCAAGATGGCCGGCGAGCGCGTCGCCTTCCAGGGCCTGCCCGCCCGGATCTGCTGGCTCGGCTACGGCGAACGGCACCTGGCCGGTCTGCGCTTCAACGAGATGGTGGCCAGCGGCGAGCTGAAGGCCCCGGTCGTGATCGGCCGCGACCACCTCGACTCGGGCAGTGTCGCGTCGCCGTACCGCGAGACCGAGGGCATGGCCGACGGCTCCGACGCGATCGCCGACTGGCCGCTGCTCAACGCGCTGGTCAACACCTCGTCCGGGGCGAGCTGGGTGTCCATCCACCACGGCGGTGGGGTCGGCATGGGCCGGTCCATCCACGCCGGGCAGGTGAGCGTCGCGGACGGCACGCCGCTGGCGGCGCAGAAGCTGGAGCGGGTGCTCACGAACGACCCGGGCATGGGCGTCATCCGGCACGTCGACGCCGGATACGACCGCGCGGCCGAGGTCGCCGGCGAGCGTGGCGTGCGGGTGCCGATGCGGGAGCAGGCGTGACCGCATCCGGGCTGCTCGGCGAGATCGCCGACGTCGGGCGCGACGCCCGGCGCGGCGGTTACTCGCGGCACGCGTTCGATTCGCCGGAACACGACCTGCGCACGTGGTTCGTCGAACGGGCGCAGCAGTTGGGCCTCGACGTCGAGACCGATCGCAACGGCAACCTGTGGGCGTGGTGGGGCGCTCCTGGCGCGGACGCGGTCGTCACCGGCAGCCATCTGGACTCGGTGCCGGGTGGCGGCGCGTTCGACGGTCCGCTCGGCGTCGTGAGTGCGCTGGCGGCGGTGGAAACGTTGCAGGCCAAGGGTTTCCGCCCGGCCAAACCGTTCGCGGTGGTGGTCTTCGCCGAAGAGGAGGGCGGGCGCTTCGGCGTGCCGTGTCTCGGTTCGCGGCTGCTCACCGGGACGATCGACGCGGACCGGGCGCGGGCGCTGCGGGATCCGTCCGGCGTCACGTTCGCGGAGGCCGCGGCGAAGTCCGGGCTGGACGTGGACCGGGTCGGCGCGGATCCGGACCGGCTCGGGATGATCGGGCAGTTCCTGGAATTGCACGTCGAACAGGGCAGGGGGCTGACCGACCTCGGGTCGCCGGTGGCGGTCGGCAACACGGTGATCGCGCACGGCCGGTGGCGATTCTCCTTTGCCGGGCAGGGAAACCACGCGGGTGCGACGTTGCTCGCGGACCGGGTCGACCCGATGCTTCCCGCCGCCGAGACCGTGGTCGCGGTGCGGCGGCTGGCGCGGAAGACGTCGGACGCGCGGGCGACCGTGGGACGGCTGGTGCCCACGCCGGGCGGGACGAACGTGATCGCGTCCACTGTGGACATGTGGCTGGACGCACGCGTTCCGGGCACTGCGACGCCGGCGCTGGTCGAGGAGATCACTCAAGCGGCGCGGGCCGCTGCCGAGGCGGAAGGGTGCGAGCTGGCGGTCACGCGCGAGTCGTACTCCGACGATGTGGTGTTCGACGAGGCGCTGCGGCGGTCGCTGGGGGAGTGGCTGGGCAATCCGCCCGAGCTGCCCACCGGCGCCGGGCACGACGCGGCGATCCTGTCGGGATTCGTGCCGTCCGGGATGCTGTACGTTCGCAATCCGACCGGGATCAGCCACGCGCCCGAGGAATTCGCTGAGGCGGACGACGTCGAGGCCGGTGCGCGGGCGCTCGCCGAGGTGCTGGAGCGGCTCGCGAGATGACCACGTACTGGTGCGAACGGGCCTGGCTGCCCGACGGGGTCGCGGAAGCGGTCCGGATCGAGATCGCCGACGGCCGGATCGTTTCGGTGACCGCCAATGCGGAGAAGACCGGAACCATCCTTAACGGACTGACGCTCCCCGGGTTCGCCAACGGGCATTCGCACGCGTTCCACCGCGCGTTGCGGGGCCGGACGCACCACGAGCGGGGCACGTTCTGGACGTGGCGGGAGCGGATGTACTCGCTCGCCGCCCGGCTCGATCCGGATTCGTACTACCGGCTCGCCCGGGGTGTTTACGCCGAGATGGTGCTGGCGGGGTACACGAGCGTCGCCGAGTTCCACTATCTGCACCACGGTCCGGGCGGCAAGCCGTACGCGTCGCCCAACGCGATGGGCGACGCGTTGCGGCAGGCCGCGCGGGACGCCGGGATCCGGATGACCCTGCTCGACACCTGCTATCTCGCGGGCGGCATCGGCGTGCCGCCGGACGAGGTGCAGCAGCGGTTTTCGGACGGTTCCGCCGAGAAGTGGGCGGAACGCGTTGCGCTGCTGAAAGAAGACGACCTGTTCCGCGTTGGCGGGGCGATCCACTCGGTGCGTGCGGTGCCGGAGTACGAGCTGCCGAAGGTGGACAACGCGGTGCCGAAGGACCGGCCGTTGCACATCCACCTGTCCGAACAGCGTGCGGAGAACGAGCAGTGCGAGGCCGCGTATCGCTGGACGCCGACCGGGTTGCTGTGGGATTACGGCGTGCTCGGCGAACGGCTCACCGCGGTGCATGCGACGCATCTGACCGAGCAGGACATCAAGTGGCTGGGTGATTCCCGAAGCGGCGCGTGCTTCTGCCCGACCACCGAACGGGATCTCGGCGACGGCATCGGCCCGGCCCGGAGCCTGCTCGACGCGGGCGCGCGGCTCGGCATCGGGAGCGACAGCAACGCGGTGGTCGACGCGTTCGAGGAGACCCGGGCGCTGGAGCTGGACGATCGGCTCGCCAGCGAGGAGCGCGGCCGGTTCAGCGCGGAAGAGCTGCTCGCCGCTGGCACCGAGCACATCTCCGCGGGCTGGCCGGAGACCGGCACTCTCGCGGCTGGCGCCGGAGCGGACCTGGTCACGGTCGCAACGGACACGGTGCGCACGGCCGGGATCGAACCGTCTGGCGTGCTGTTCGCCGCCGCGGCCGCGGACGTCCGTACCGTGGTGGTGGCCGGGCGGGAAGTGGTGCGCGACGGTGCGCACGTGCTGATCGAACGACCGGAAACCTTACTGGCCAAGGAGATCGAGGCGCTGTGGCAGTTCTGATCACCGGAATCGGCGAGCTCACCACGAACGACCCGGAACTGGGCAAGCTCCGCGACGCCGCGCTGGTGCTCGACGGCGAGACCGTCGCGTGGGCGGGTCCGGCTGCGCAGGCGCCGGACGCCGACGAGCGCGTCGACGTCGAGGGCCGTGCCGTGCTGCCTGGGTGGGTCGACAGCCACACGCATCTCGTATTCGCGGGCGACCGCACCGCCGAGTTCGAGGCGCGGATGGCCGGACAGGCTTACGCGGCAGGCGGAATCGCGGTCACCGTCGATGCGACGCGGGCGGCTTCGGACGAGCAACTGGCGGCGAATCTGCGTCGACATGTCGAGGAAGCGGCTGCGCAGGGCACGACCTGCCTGGAGACGAAGACGGGATACGGCCTCACCGTCGCCGACGAGGCACGGTCGGCGCGGATCGCGGGCGAGGTCGCGGACGAGGTGACCTTCCTGGGAGCGCATCTCGTGCCGCCGGGCGCCGACGCGGAGTCCTATGTGGACTTGGTCTGCGGCGAGATGCTGGACGCGGTCGCGCCGCACGTGCGGTGGGCCGATGTGTTCTGCGAGACCGGCGCGTTCGACGAGGCGCAGTCGGCGCGCGTGCTCAAAGCGGCGGCGGAGCGCGGGCTTGGGCTGCGGGTGCACGGCAATCAGCTCGGCGAAGGGCCGGGCGTGCGGCTGGCGGTGGAGCTGGACGCGGCGAGTGTCGACCACTGCACGTATCTGAGCGATGCCGACGTCGAGGCGCTCGCGTCGTCCAACACGGTCGCGACGATCCTGCCCGCCTGCGATCTGTCCACCAGGCAAGCGCTGGCACCGGCGCGTCGGCTGCTCGACGCCGGCGCGACGGTCGCGTTGGCCAGCAACGCCAATCCCGGCAGCTCGTACACCACGTCGGTGGCGTTCTGCGTGACGACGGCCGTGCTTCAGCTGCGGATGACCGTCGACGAGGCGGTGTGGTCGGCGACCGCCGGCGGGGCGCGGGCACTTCGCCGCGACGACGTCGGCTATTTGCGCCCGGGTGCGCGGGCGGATGTGCACGTACTCGACGCGCCGTCCACTACGCATCTCGCTTATCGGCCCGGGGTCCCGTTGACCCACTCGGTGTGGCGGAAAGGGGCAAGGGTGCGTTAATTCGGTGGCGACGGCGTCCGCGGCTGCGCTAACGTGAAAGGGAACAGGACGCGCGAAAGACCATTGTCCGGTATGGGTTAGGCCGGACGACTCATTCGCTCTGTTTCCGAGCGCCCGGCTAAGGCGGGCCGAGCCCAGTGCGTCCCTCTCGAACCAGAACGTTGGTACGGAAGGGACTTCGCTGATGGCGAATAACGTGAACAACGCGGACAACACTGTGCTCGTGATCGGGGCCGGGCTCGGCGGGCTGTGCCTCGCGCAGGGCCTGCGCAAAGCCGGGATCCCGTGCGAGGTCTACGAACGCGATTCCGCGCTGGACGCGCGTCGGCAGGGTTATCGGCTGCACATCGATTCCCGCGGCGACCAGGCGTTGCGGGAAGTTCTGCCGCCGCACCTGCACGAGTTGTTCCTCGCTACCTCGGGCCAGCCACGCAACGCCACCACGATCTACGACAGCCAGCTGACGCCACGCACCGAGTTCGTGCTGGACGACGGCGAGGTCCAGCGCAACGTCAACCGGTTCACCCTGCGGCAGATTCTGTTCGAGGGCCTCGACAACGTCCATTTCGGCAAAGAGTTCGTGCGGTACGAGAAGCACGACAACGGCGTGATCGCGCACTTCGCCGACGGCACCCAGGCGCGCGGCGCGGTTCTCGTCGGCGCGGACGGGGTGAATTCGCCGGTGCGCCGCCAATATCTCCCGCACGCGCGGGTCGTCGACACCGGATTGCGCCAGCTGTACGCGAAGATCCCGCTCACCGAGGCGACCCGGGAACTGTTCGACCCGGAGATGTTCGCCGTGTTCAGCATCGTTTCCGGGCCGCACAAGCAGATGATCGGGTTCGCGCCGGTCGACTACCCGGAGCCGATCGCCGACGCCTGCGCGCGGCTCGCGCCGAACGTTCGGCTCAGCCCTGACGAGCCGTACATGACCTGCGCTTTCGGTGCGCGGCAGGAAGTCTTCGGGCGGACGGACGACGAACTCCGCGCGCTGTCCGCGGACGAGATGCAGAAGCTCGTGCTCGACCGGGTCGCGGACTGGAACCCGCGCGTGCGCCGGATGGTCGAAAGCTGGCTTCCGGACTCGCCGTTCCTCGTTTCGATCCGGACCAGCGTGCCGATCGGACCGTGGGAGCCGTCGCGGGTGTGCCTGGTCGGTGACGCGATCCACGCGATGAGCCCGGCCGCCGGGGCGGGTGCCAACACCGCGATGCGCGACGGTGCTGCGCTCGCTGCCGCGTTGAGCAGCGGCTCGGCGGATGCGATCGGGGAATACGAGGCGGAAATGCGCCGGTATGGCTTCGCCGCGGTCCGGGAATCCGCCGCGAACGGGGCGCAGCATCTGGGGCAGAACCCATTGCCGGAAATGTCTTCGGCGTCCTTTTCCTGACAGGGTGCGGGGGCAGAGTTCCTGCCCCCGCGCCCAGCCGCGCGCGCAGTCCGGAAGCTCAAGGGCGACGATGAAAAAGGACCAGCAGGTAAACGGCGGAAAACCGGCGGCATCGGCAAGATCTCGTTCATTCAGAGTTCAACTACTGGCCACTCGCTGAGGGATCTGGAGACCCCGCCCGCGTAGGTACCGTCACTCCCGCAGGACACTCCGGACTGGAGAGCGGGCATGGACTTTTCTCTCATCGTCCTGGTGGTGATCGTCGCGGCGCTGGCCTTCGACTTCACCAACGGGTTCCACGACACGGCCAACGCGATGGCCACCTCGATCGCCACCGGTGCGCTGAAGCCCCGGGTCGCGGTCGCGATCTCGGCGGTGCTGAATCTCGTCGGCGCGTTCCTTTCGATCGAGGTCGCGAAAACCATTTCCGGCGGGATCGTCGACGACACCAAAGTCACGCCGGTGGTGATTTTCGCCGGATTGGTCGGGGCCATCGTCTGGAATCTCGTGACGTGGCTGGTCGGGCTGCCGTCGAGTTCGTCGCACGCGTTGTTCGGCGGGCTGATCGGGGCGACCTGGATCGCGTCCGGCGCGGACGCCGTGCACTTCGCGAAGGTTGTCGAAAAGGTGCTGATCCCGGCGATCGCGTCGCCGGTGGTGGCGGGAATCGTCGCGATCGTCGGCACTTTCCTCGTTTACCGGATCACCGCCAAGGCCCGGCAGGACGTGGTCGGCAAGGGGTTCAAGACCGGTCAGGTGCTTTCGGCGAGCCTCGTGTCGCTCGCGCACGGCACCAACGACGCGCAGAAGACGATGGGCGTCATCACGCTCGCACTGATCGCGGGCGGTTCGCTCGCGCCGGGGTCGAACCCGCCAGTGTGGGTCATCCTCGCCTCCGGCGCGGCGATCGCGCTCGGCACCTACTTCGGAGGCTGGCGGATCATCCAGACGATGGGCAAGAAGCTCACCGAAATCCAGACGCCGCAAGGCTTTGCCGCCGAGACGAGTTCCGCGGCGGTCATCCTGGCCTCGTCGCACCTCGGCTTCGCGCTGTCGACCACGCACGTCACCTCGGGCGGCATCATCGGCTCCGGGCTGGGCCGGAAACTCGCCGAGGTCCGCTGGGGCGTCGCGGGCAAGATGGTGCTCGCCTGGGCGCTCACGCTGCCCGCCGCCGCGATCGTCGGGGCCGTCGCCGCCGCGGTTTCCACCCGGGGCAGCTGGGGAACCGTCCTCGTCGGCGGCGTCGGAGTGCTGCTCGCGCTGGGCATCTGGCTCGCGTCGCGGCGCAACCCGGTCACGCCGGCCACCGTCAACAACGAGCCGGAGGCCGCCGAGGCCGCTCCGGCCGCGGCCTGAGGGAGCACGACATGGCGATCAACTGGGGTGCCCTGGGCATCGTTTTCGTGGTGGCACTGGCCGCGGCGGTTGTGCTGACCGGGCTGTTCGCGTACGGGGTGCGCGGCCTCTCGGAGCGGGTGACGGCGCGGGCGCACGGTGGCAGTGGCACGGTTCAGCTGACCGGCGCGGTGGTGTGTTTCGCGGTTTGTGCCGCGGTGATCGGGTACGGGATCTATCTGATCGTGGCTTAGGCGAGCGCCGCTTCGGCGCGGGTTCGCAGTTCCTCCGGAAGTTCGCCGAGCAGCGGTCGTACCGTCGCTCGGCGGGCTTCGTTCAGATGGGCCAGCACATCCAGCGCCGGTGCCCACAGCGACTCGTCCGCCGCGGCGGTGCGTACCAGTGCGGGCAGGCGATCCTCGCCGACCAGGCTGAGTACGTGGTCGATCCGGCTCCGGTCGTCCAGGACGTACGCGGTGTGCAGGAGACCGGCGTCGTCCAGCAGGCCTACGCAGCGGCGGACCGTGTCGTCCGGCAGGTGGCCGACGAAGCGGCCCAGCGTGATCCAGTCTTCGCGGCGGGTCAGTTCCTCGGCGACCGCCACGACGGTCGTCACCGGGATCCGGGTGATGATCGAAGTGGCCCGCCGCGGGTCCAGTTCCGCCGCGACCGAGGCGAGGAACTTCGGCGACAGCCGTTTCGCGACGTCGACGCCGCGTGACACGTCGACCAGTCCGGCGATCCGCGCGCACAGCAGCGGGCCGAACACCTTCTCCGCGATTTTCGCGGTCACCCCGGCCGGCAGCAGCTTGCTCGCCAGCGCCATCCGCTCCAGCACGACGAGGTTCGCGTCGAACAGCGTGGTCGTCATCTGCTCGCGCAGCAGCCGGACCTCGCCCTGGTCGACGTCGGCGAGGTAGTC
Organism: Amycolatopsis sp. A1MSW2902; assembly: GCF_017312175.1. Classification (NCBI taxonomy): domain Bacteria; kingdom Bacillati; phylum Actinomycetota; class Actinomycetes; order Pseudonocardiales; family Pseudonocardiaceae; genus Amycolatopsis; species Amycolatopsis sp. A1MSW2902. Next base: position 5,997,809 of record NZ_QJPO01000001.1, on the reverse strand, counting down.
GAGCCGGGCGGGGTCGACGTCGAGCACCCGGGCGAGTTTGAGGATTTCCGGGTTCACAGGCCGACCGCTTTCCGCACCGCGCCGCGCAGCAGCGCGGGCACGTATTTCAGGCTTTCCTCACCCGCGCGGGCGAGCGCCTGCGCCTGCCGGTGCCGGGCGTCCCGCAAGGCCGCCGACAGATCCTGTTTGTGCTGCTCAGGCAGGGATTCGATGCCGTCCGGCAAGGGAGCGCCGAGCTGCTCGGCCAGGGTGCGTTCAGCCATGGTGACCCATCATGCCTCACGATCTCGACCTTGACTTTCGGCAGTGGTGACGAATCGGGCGGCCCTTGTAGCGTCAGCGGAATGAAGGAGGCGACGCGAGTCCGCTGGCGCGTGACGTTCGACGCGCTGCTCTGGGCCGCGTTGTGCGGGTTCGTCGTGCTCGACGGCCCGCTCGACCCGAACGTCTGGGAACTCGTCTACGGCCTGGTGTCGGTCACCCTGGCGATGGCCACCGCCCGCGTCTACCCGGCGTTCGCGCTGGCGGTGGCGATGGCGACGGCGCTCGTCATCGCGTTCGGCTGGGGCGGCCGGGTGGCGGTGTGGGAGTTCTTCCTGATCGTCGTGATCTCGTACCTGGCCGGGCTGCGGCTGGCCAGGGCACGCGTGGCGATGATCTGCTTCTTCGCCATCGCAGTGGCCGGGATCCCGCTGGCTTTCCTGCCGACGGCGGGCTTCGACGCGTGGGGCGCGGTGCTCGGCACGCTCGCGTTCGCCGGGGTCGCGCCGTGTCTGCTCGGCAGGCACGTGCGGCTGCGGCGCGAGCTCGCGCAGGACGGGTGGCGGCGCGCGGAGGAGATGGAGAGCAGGCACCGGCTGGTCGCGCAGGAGGCGCGGCTGCGGGAGCGGGCCCGGATCGCCAGCGACATGCACGATTCGCTCGGCCATGAGCTGAGCCTGATCGCGGTGCGCGCGGCGGCTCTGGAGGTTGACAGCGAGCTCGGCGAAGAGCAACGCGAGGCCGCCGGACAGCTTCGGGCGGGCGCGGCGACGGCGACGGAACGGCTGCGCGAGATCATCGGCGTGCTGCGCGAGGACGCCGCGCCGATCGAGCCGGTGCAGGGTGATCTGGGGGAGCTGATCGACCGCGCGCGGGCGTCCGGGATCGAGATCGGCGCGCGGATCGACAAGCTGGACGGCGCACCGCCGATGGTCGCGCGCGCGACCTACCGCGTGGTGCAGGAAGGGCTCACGAACGCGGCGAAGTACGCGCCCGGCGCGGCCGTCACGGTGGTCGTGACCAGCAACAATGAGTCCACCGACGTCCGGGTCCGGAATGCGCCGCCGCCAGCCGGACCGTTGCCCGGCCGGTCCGGGCAACGGGGGCTGATCGGCCTGCAGGAGCGGGTGCGGCTGGTCGGCGGGAGCCTGACCGCGGGCCCGGCGGACGGCGGGTTCGAGGTGGCGGCCCGTCTGCCGCACGATTCGGCACCCGCGCCGGAGCAGGACGACGGGATCGGACAGGCCGCGCGCGAGCTGGAACGCGCCCGTCGCGCCGTGCGGTCGAGCCTGGTGCAGGCGATCGTGGTGCCGCTGGCGCTGTTCGGAGTGGTCATCGGCGGGGCGGGCGTGACCTTCCTGGTTCAGTGGTCATCGTCGGAACTGCCGCCGGACTCGTACGCGCGGATCCAGATCGGCATGCCGCACTCGGCCGTCGAACCGCTGCTGCCCGCCCGCCAGCGCACGACGCTGCCGTCGATCAACGTGCCGCCCCAGCCTTACCGGAGCACCTGCGAGTACTACGGAGCAGGCCGGAGCTGGCTCAACTTCAACTATGCCGTCTATCGACTGTGCTTTGTGGACGATCGAGTGGCGAGCAAGGATCTTTACAGTGAGGACGAACCGTGATTCGCGTACTGCTGGCCGACGACGAAGCGATGATCCGCGCCGGCGTGGCCGCGATTCTGGCCTCGGACAAGGAAATCGAGGTGGTGGCCGAGGCCGCGGACGGACGTGCGGCGGTCGAACTGGCGCGTGCGAACCGGCCGGACGTCGCGCTGCTCGACATTCGCATGCCCGGGCTCGACGGGCTGGCCGCGGCGGAGGAAATCCGCAAACTGCTGCCGGACACCGGCGTTCTCATGCTGACGACGTTCGGGGAGGACGAGTACATCGAACGCGCGCTCGGCCTCGGCGCGAGCGGATTCCTGCTCAAGGCGGGCGATCCGCGCGAACTGCTCGCCGGGGTGCACGCGGTGGCCGACGGCGCGGCGTTCCTTTCGCCGAAGGTCGCGCACCGGGTGATCACGCGATTGTCCGGCAGCCGGTTCAGCAGGGCCGCGACCGCGCGCGAGCGGGTGAGCGTCTTGACGAACCGCGAGCGGGAGGTGCTGGTGCTGCTCGCCGAGGGACTGTCCAATGCGGACATCGCGGCGCGGATGTTCGTGGTGGAAGGCACGGTGAAGGCGCACGTGAGCACGATCCTGACCCGGTTGGACGTGCGGAACCGGGTGCAGGCCGCGATCACGGCGTTCGAGGCTGGACTGGTGTGAGCGTCGGCGGTTGCCAGCGGCTGATGCCGGCTCCGACGCGAGTGGTGACCGCTGCGGGCAGCAACCGGGTGAACGCCGCTCGCAGTGCGACCGCCGCCGGGTTGCGGAGGAGCGGACCGCTGGCGCCGGCCTGGATCGACGCCTTCGCGACCTTCTGCGTGCGCGGGCGGCGTTCCGCGTCATAACTACGGAGCGCTTCGTCCACTGTGGACTTATGGACGTGCGAGGCCAGCACTACCGCGTCCTCCAATGCCTGGCAGCCGCCCTGCCCGAGGAACGGCGGCATGGCGTGCGCGGCGTCCCCGAGCAGCGCGATGCGGCCGCGGGTGTAGCGGGGCAGCGGCGTCGCGAGGTGATGCGTGTCGTGCAGCAGGATTTCCGGCGTGGCGTCGATGAGCTGCGGAATCGGGTCGTGCCAGCGGGCGTACTTCGCGCTCAGGTACGCGCGGATGTCGTCGTGCCGGATCCCGGCCGGGCGAGCCTCGGAAACCCACCAGTAGACCTCGTCGTCCAGCAACGGCAGGACGCCGATTTCGATTCCCGCCGCCCACGTCGTGCTCAAACTGGGTTTCAGCGGCAGCTTGGCGATCCCGCGGAACGCCGCGCCACCGCTGTACTCCACGCGTGCGGCCGGGAAGAGCGACTGCCGGATCGGGCTGTTGATTCCGTCGGCCGCCACGACCAGGTCCGCCTCGACCGAGCCGGAATCGTGGTGCACCACGCCGTTCTGCTCGACGCTCGTCACCTCGACCCCGGTCTTGAGGCATTCGCCCGGCAGCGCCGACCGCAGCGTTTCGATCAGATTCGCCCGGTGGATCGCGCCCAGCGGCAGCCCGTGACTGCGGACGAAGAGGTCCGCGTCCCAACTCGCGAGCCGACGTCCGCGCCAGTCGACCAAGCCACCGCCGCGCTGCGCCGAGATCCGCGGCTCGACGCCCAGTTCGGCCAGTGCCCGCTGCGCGTTGGGCCACAACGAGATTCCCGCCCCGATGGCGGTCAGCTCCGGTGCCCGTTCGAGCACCGTGACCTCCCAGCCGACCCGGCGCAACCCGATCGCCGCGGCCAGTCCGCCGATGCCGCCCCCGACCACGACCGCGCGGTGCGTAGCCATGCCGACCTCCTCTACGTCTGTAGAGGACTCTACACCTGTAGTGTGCCGAGGGTGGAACGGACAGCTGTGATCGGCGACGCAGCCATCGAGGTCATCGCGGCCGAGGGCATGCGCGGGCTGACGCACCGCGCCGTCGATCGGGCAGCCGGGCTGCCCGCGGGTTCGACGTCGTACTACGCGCGCACCCGCGTCGCGTTGCTGGAGCTGGCCGCGGACCGGATGGTCGCGCTGGACCAGGCCGAAATCGTCCCGCCGGAAGGGAAACTCGCGGAGTTCCTGGGCGCGACGGTCCACCGCTCGATCACCGTCGGACGCACGAGAATGCTCGCGCGCTACGAATTCGCGCTCGAATCGACCCGGCGGCCGGAGCTGCGCGCTCGATACGACGCCGGCGGGCTGGAATTGCGCCGCCGGTGCGCGGAAGTGCTTGCCGCGGCCGGGTCTCCGACTCCCGAGGACCACACCCGCGTGCTCATCGGGTGGCTCGACGGATCGATCTTCGACGCGCTGGCAGGCACGGGCTCCGTCAACCCGCCGACCGAAGCCGAACTGGTTGCCGGCGCCCGTGCCGTGCTCGCCGGATTGGGGCTGCCGCACGCCTGATCAGGCGTCGCGGCGGTTCAGCAGCGCGGTTCCCGCGGCGATCCCGGCGGCCGCCCAGGCGAGGCAGACCAGCACGCCGACCCAAGGCCCGTAGGGCGGCAGGCTGCCCAGCAACGGGTTCGCGTCGCCAGGCGGCACCATCGCGTTCATGCCCGCGAAGGCCGGGAAGTAGTTCATCGCCGGAGGGAACACGTACGACGACATCAGCATCGGCAACGGCAGCAGCAGCACGATCACCACCACCAACGTGCCCGCCGCACTGCGCAGCACGAACGAAATCCCCAGGCACAGCACGCCGAGCAGCGCGAAATACGCACCCATGCCCAGCGCGGTGACCGCCCCTTGCGACAGCGACGTGGAACCCCCAGCCCCACGCATCAGCACCGAGGCGACCCCCATGCCCAGCGCGGCGACGACCACGCCGTAGACGAACAGCACCGGCACCAGCACCGCGGCCTTGGCGGCGGTGACCCTCGCCCGCACCGGAACCCATTGCAGCGTCGAGCGAATCGACCCGCTGGTGTACTCGCTGGTCACGAACAGCGTCGCGACCGCGAGCACGCAGAACTCGACCAGGCAGATCGCACCGCTGTTGACGATGCCGTGCGCGGTCTGCTGCCGTTCGCCGCCCGCGTGCTGGGAGATCCCGGTGACGACGGAATAGAACGCCATCAGCAGCACTCCGCCGATCAGCGACCACCACGTCGCCCGCACCGACCAGAACTTGGTCCACTCCGCCGAAATCGCCAGCTTCGTCATGCCGTAACCCCGTATTCCACCGATCCGGCGGTCAGTTCCATGTACGCCTGCTCGAGCGAAGCGGTCCGCTCGGCAAGTCCGTGCAACCGGACGCCCAGTTCGTAAGCCAGGTCCCCGATCTCGGCCGCGGACGCCTCGTCGACGAGCAGTTCGCTGTCCTCCCCGGGCAGCACCGACCGGCCGTTCCCCCGAAGCCAGTCCGCGAGTTTCGCGCGCTCCGCCGGATCCGGCACGAGGACCGCGACCGACCGGCTCGAGTTGCCCGCGATGAAGTCGCCGATCGCCGCGTCGGCGAGGATCGAGCCCTTGCCGATGACCAGCAGCCGGTCCGCGGTCAGCTGCATTTCGCTCATCAGATGGCTGGACACGAACACAGTGCGTCCTTCGGCGGCGAGCGAACGCATCAGCTGCCGCACCCAGCGGACGCCGTCCGGGTCGAGGCCGTTGACCGGCTCGTCGAACATCAGCACGCCGGGGTCGCCGAGCAGTGCGCCGGCGATGCCGAGCCGCTGGCTCATGCCGAGCGAGAACGTCCCGGAGCGCTTGCCCGCGACGTCGCTCAGCCCGACCGTCGCGAGCACTTCCTCGACGCGGCTCGCGGCGATCCCGTTGCTGTGCGCCATCGCGAGCAGGTGTTTGCCCGCACTGCGGCCGGGATGCATGGCTTTCGCATCCAGCAGCGCACCGACTTCCCGCAGCGGAAACCGTAGCTCTGCATACGGTTTGCCGCGGATCAGCGCGTCGCCGGAGTCCGGCCGGTCGAGCCCGACGGTCATCCGCATGGTGGTGGACTTGCCCGCGCCGTTCGGGCCGAGGAACCCGGTCACCGTGCCCGGCTCGATGACCGAGGTGAGGCCGTTGACCACTGTCTTCTGGCCGTAGCGCTTCGTCAATCCGCGAAACGTGATCATAGGGCGAAGTCTGCGCCCGCGCGGGGTGCGCGGACATCAGCCGACCGTCCCGGACCGACCCCGACTTTCGGCAGGGGGTCAGCGCGACCTGCGGGTGGTGTGCCGGGTCGGGGTGGCGGTCGCGGGGTCCTCCGGCCACGGGTGTTTCGGATAGCGGCCGCGAAGGTCCGCGCGGACGGCGGCGTATCCGGTGCGCCAGAAGGACTCGAGATCGGCGGTGACCGCGGCCGGGCGGCCGGCGGGCGAAAGCAGGTGCAGCACCACCGGGACGCGGCCGTCGGCGAGCGACGGCGTCTCGGTCCAGCCGAACGTCTCCTGCAGCTTCACCGCGAGCACCGGCTGGTCGCCGTGGTAGTCCACCCGGTAGTGCGAACCGGACGGGACTTCGAGCCGATCCGGCGCGAGTTCGTCGAGCCGCGCGGCTTCGGGCCAGGGGAGCAGGCCGCGCAAGGCAGTTCCGGCGTCGACGTTCGCCAGGTCGGCTCGGCGGCGGACTCTCGACAGGTCCAGCCAAGTGTCTACTTCGGACAGCAGCGCCTCGTCGTCCACTGAGGGCCACGGATCGCCGAGTACCCGGTGCAGGAAGGCGAGGCGTTCGCGGAGGCGGGTGCCGTCTTGGCTCCAGCGCAGCAAACCGAGGCCTTCGGTGCGGAGCCCGGTGACGACTGCGTCGTGGACTAGCTGCGGATCTGGGTTGCGTAGCGGCTTTTCCGACAGAACGATCGCACCCAGCCGACGGACGTGCCGGGCGACGACATCGCCGTCCCAATGCACTTCGTCCACTTCGGACACCAGGGTCGGCGCGGCTCGGGTCGCCAGTGCTTCGTCGGCGGTCGCGGCGAGGCGGATGGTGCCGTGCACGCGGCCCGGGTTGCGGGTGGCTTCGGCGACGGCCAGCCATTCGGCGTCGCCCAAGCCGCTGCCGCTGGGCAGTTCCGCCGCGGTGCCGCTGGCCATCAGATACACCGGGGCCGATCCCGCGCGCCGCCGCGCCAAGCGTTCCGGATGGGCGAGGGCGACGACCAACGCGACGTCCGGGTCTGCTTTGGCCGGGGAATTGACCAGTGCGGCCAACCGTTTCGCGTCCCGCTGCCATCGGCGGGCCGCGTCGTCGTGTGCGGAACGGAGCCGGCGCAGTTCGGCCTCGACATCGGTCAGCGTCGCTCCGGTATCGAGCAGCGCGACCACTTCCGCGGCGGCCCGGGCTCCGACTGTCTCGGCGCCGTCCAGCAACGCGCGCGCCAGCCGGGGATGCAGACCGAGGTCGGCCATCTTCTGTCCGCGCGGCGTGACAGCGCCTTCCGAGGTGGTCGCGCCGAGCGTGACGAGCAGGCTTCGCGCGGCGGCGAGCGCACCTTCGCCGGGCGGATCCCACCAAGCGAGGCCGGTTCCGTCCGGAGTGGACCAGCAGGCGAGTTCCAACGCGAACCGCGCCAGTTCGGCGGTACGGATCTCCGGCTCCGGATACGCGGGCAGCGTCGCTTGCTCGTGCTCCGGCCAGCAGCGGTACGCGCGGCCAGGCGCTTCGCGACTCGCACGACCAGCGCGTTGTTCCGCCACCGCTGCCGAAACCCGCACCGTGGCGAGCCCGGCGAGACCACGTCGATGGTCCACCCGCGGAACGCGCGCGAGACCCGAGTCCACGACCGCGCGGACGCCGGGAACGGTCAGACTCGACTCGGCGACGGCGGTCGCGAGAACTACCCGTCGCCGGTCGCGTGGCCGCAATGCTTCGTCTTGCCGGGCAGCGGAAAGCCGCCCGTGCAGCGGCAGCACGTCCGCGTCCAGCGAACTCAGCAACACTGACGTACGCGCGATTTCGCCGGCACCCGGGAGGAACGCGAGCACGTCGCCGTCTCCTTCGGAGAGGGCTTTCCGGACCTCCGAAGCGACTGCGGCTTCCGGGCGTTCCCCGCGCGCCGGAGCGCGGTAGCTCAGCTCGACCGGATACGTGCGCGCGTGCGCGGTGATCACCGGGGCGTCGCCGAGCAGTTCGGCCAGCCGTCCGGACGCGACCGTCGCCGAGGTCGCGAGCAGCCGCAGGTCGTCGCGCAATCCGGCGCGGACGTCGAGGAGCAGGGCGAGCAGCAGGTCAGCGTCGAGATGGCGTTCGTGGCATTCGTCCAGCAGGACCGTCGACACCCCGGCCAGCTCGGGATCGTGCTGCACCCGCCGCACCAGCAGCCCCGACGTGACCACCTCGATCCGCGTGCGCGACGACACCTTCCGGTCGCCGCGCACGGCGTACCCGACCGTCTCGCCGACCGGTTCGCCCAGCAGCGCGGCCATCCGCCCGGCCGCGGCCCGGGCAGCCAGCCGACGCGGTTCGGCGACCACGACGCGTCCTTCGCCCCGGTTCAGCGCGAGCGGCACGAGCGTGGTCTTGCCGGTGCCGGGCGGGGCGACGAGCACCGCGGCGCCGTGGTCGTCGAGCGCGCTCAGCACGGACGGCAGCACCGCGCGGACGGGCAGGTCCGGCAGCGAGGCTAGGTCGGTCACTGCTCGGTGATCTCCGGTGGATTCGGCAACGGGTAGTTCGACGGCCCGATGTTCGTCTCCAGCGACTTCCGCCAGGCCCCGGTCGACACCATCTTCCGGATGGCGTCGTCGACCGCGTGCTGGCCCTCGGTGTCGCCCTTGCGCAGGCCGATGCCGTACCGCTCAGTGGAGAACGGACGGCCGACCACCTTCAGCAGCTCCGGGTTCTGCGCGGCGTACCCGGCGAGGATCACCGCGTCCGTGGTGACCGCGTCGACCTGGTTCGCCAGCAGCGCGGTCACGCAGTCCGGATAACGCGGGTACTCGACCAGCTTCACCATCTGCGCGAACTTGTCCTTCACCGTCTGCGCGGGCGTCGAGCCGGTGACCGAGCAGAGCCGCTTGCCGTTGAGGCTTTCCGGACCGGTGATGTCCGGCGAGGTGAGCCGTACCAGCAGGTCCTGGCCGGTGACGAAGTACGGGCCGGCGAAGCCCACCTGCTGTTTCCGCTTGTCGGTGATCGAATAGGTGGCCACGACCAGGTCGACCGCGCCCGAGGTGAGGTCCGTTTCGCGGCGCGCCGGGGTGGTCTCGTGCCAGGTGATGTGGTCCGGTTCGACCCCCAGTTCGCGTGCGACGAAAGTAGCGACATCGACGTCGAAACCGGCGAGCCTCCCGTCGACGGTCCGCTGCGAAAGCCCGGGCGCGTCGAACCGGATTCCGATGGTCAGGTGGTTGCCGTCACGCGCCCGGGTGGGAAGCGGATCGTCCTTCGATACCTCCGACGACCCGCACGAGACGCAGCTGAACAGCAGAAACACGGCGGCGAGCGCTGCGCGTAACCGCATCGGTGCCTCCGCTTCGCCGGTTGGCTGCTCACATGGTTCTCAGGTCAGACGGCTAGCCTAAGCGCGTGCGCCGACTGCCCCAACCTGTACTCGACACCATCGGCACCCTCGCCCGGCTCGGGCTGGCTGCCGTGTGGCTCGTGTCCGGCGGCCTGAAGATCGCCGATCCGGGACAGACGTACATCGCCGTGCAGGCCTACGACGTGCTCCCGCACGCGCTGGTGCGCCCGGTCGCCACCGGGTTGCCGCTGCTGGAACTGGTGCTCGGGCTGCTGCTGCTCGCCGGGCTGGCCACGCGCTGGGTCGCGGGAGCGTCGCTGCTGTTGCTGGCCGTGCTCGTCGCGGGCATCGCGCAGTCGTGGGCGCGCGGGCTGAGCATCGACTGCGGCTGCTTCGGCGGCGGCGGGCGCGTGGACGCCGGGCAGACCGAATACCCGCAGGAGATCCTGCGCGACACCGGTTTCGCCCTGCTCGCGGTGTGGCTGCTCGTCCGGCCGCGCACGTGGCTTTCGGTCGACGGCTGGCTCGGCTGGGGCAAAGGCAGGAACGCCGGGAACTCGGGCGAGGCCTCGGACGACTACCCCAAGGGCATCGCGGAAGGGAATTAGGAACAGTGGGTGGAGCTGCGCGCAACGCGCGGAAAAGCCGTCAGCAGGCGGCGGCCGCGAGGTCGGTCGCCCAGGCGCGGGGCTCGAAGAGCGACCGGAACAAGATCATCGCGATCGCCGTGGCCGTCGTGGTGGTCGCCGCGCTCGTGATCGGCGGCGTGCTCTGGATCAACTCGAGCAAGAACGCGACGCAGGACAGCGCGATCCAGCCGGGCACGACCTCGGCGCTCGGACCGGGCGTGGTCGAGAAGCGCGACGGGGCCGTCGTCACGGTCGGCAAGCCGGGCGCGCCGAAGACCATGGACCTCTACGCGGACTTCCTGTGCCCGTACTGCGCGAAGCTGCAGCAGGACTTCGGGCCGCGGATGGAGAAGGCGATCAACGACGGCCAGCTCGCCGTGCGCTACCACATGGTGATCCTGCTCAACAAGAACTCGGACCCGCCGGGCTACTCCCTCGACTCGGCGAACGCCGCGCTCGCCGCCGCCGACCAGCAGAAGTTCACCGCCTTCCACGACGCGCTGTTCAAGAACCAGCCGCAGGAAGGCGGGCGCGGGTACGACAAGGCCCAGCTGATCAAGCTCGGCCAGGACCTCGGGATCAGCGACCCGAAGTTCGCGCAGGCGGTCAACTCCGGCGCCTACGACCAGCAGCTGCAGGCGGCGTTCCAGCAGATCCAGAACGACCCGAAACTGCAGCAGGACTTCGGCAACGGCCAGATCGGCTTCGGCACGCCGACCGTCGCGGTCGACGGCAAGGCCGTTCCGGCGCAGGGCGACTGGCTGACGAAGATTCTCAACGGCTGACCTGATCCGGTCAATTCGCCTGTCCGGGCACAACTCGTCCGCTAACCTGGGCCGCAGGGTTCAGGGGAGGGGCGGGTTGTGTCCGGTTTTCATGTCGACGACGGCGCGTACGAGAACTACGCGAAGCAGGTCGACCCACTCGGCGACGAGGTGCGTTCCGCGGCGAAAGCGCACATCGGTCCGCACGTGACGCTGTCCGGCGACGGATTCTCCGCGATCGGGGACGAATCCGGGTTCGCCGGCGCGTACGGCGCGCGGATGCGGGCATTGCAGGAACGGATGCACGCGCTCGGGGGCGGCTGGCACAACGTCGGCGAGGCCGCTCGGCGCACGCAGGGCAACTACGCCGCGGTCGAGCAGGAACACGGCGACGCGATGCGCAGGCTTTCGTGAACGCTCCCGTCGATCATCTGGTCCGCAACGGGCTGGACACCACGAATCAGTTCGCCGCGAAGCTGAAGCACGACCCGTCGGCGATCCACGGCGCGCGCGACGGGCATGTCGCGCTGCAGACGTCCGTCGGCCAAGCTAATCAGCACGCCGGCGCGCAGCGGGTGAATCTGGCGCACGCCAGTTCCGGGGCGACCTCGGAGCGCGCGGTCCAGACGTCGAAGGATCTGGAGAAGGAAGTCCAGGACCTTCTCGACGAGAGCGCGGAAATCGAGCGGGCGGTCGCGGAGGCGGCGGAGACGCTGCACGTCGGCGAGATCCGCAACGATCAGGTGCGAGACCAGATCCTGCGGGAGATCGCGTCTTCGATGAAGGCGCTGGCGGCGGTCAACGGGATTCAGCCGCCGGAGAGCCGGGCGGCCGCGGCTCGGCAGATTCTCCTGCAGCTGCAGACGAAGATCGGCCAGCTGACCGGGCAGGCGGCCACGTTCACCGAGGAGACGCTCGGAAAGCTGACCGGACTGGGGCAGCAGCTCGGCGGCTCGGAGTCGACGTCCGCGAGCAGCGCGACGACGTCAGTGCCGCAGGCGTTCAACAACAACGGCGCGCACGTCAGCCACGGTGGCGGCGGAGGCGGCGACAGCGGCGGCGGTGGAGGAGGCGGCGGCGGGTATGCCGGGAAGCCGCGGTTGCCGGTGGCCGTTCCGCCGCAGCCGGGCAGCGGGGTCGGGATCAACCTGCCGGGCGGGAAAACCGTGATGGCACCGAACGAAACCGCGGCCAAAGCCGTGCGGGCGGCGTTGTCTCAGCTGGGCGTGCCGTATGTCTGGGGCGGGACCGCGCGCGGGCAAGGGCTCGACTGCAGCGGGTTGACCATGACGTCCTATCAGGACGCTGGGTTGCAGTTGCCGCGGACGGCGAAGCAGCAGACTGTCGGGGCCGAGGTGCCTTCTATTGACCAGTTGCTGCCCGGGGATTTGGTGGTGTGGTCCGGGCACGTCGCGATGGTGATCGGCGACGGGCAGATGGTCGAGGCCGGGGATCCGGTGCAGATCAGCAAGATCCGGACGACTAATGCCGGGCAGCAGTTCATCGGGTTTTACCGGCCGACGGGGTGAGTGGTGGCTGAATTCGACATGGATCGCGCGGTGGCGCGGGTGATGGAGGAGGCTTCCCGGACCGGGGAGGCGGCTGCGGCTCGGTTCGAGCGGGCTGGGCCGGTGGTCGGGAAGGCTGCTGCCGGCGGGGTTTCCGTCGAGGTCGCGCCTGGCGGGTTGCTGACTGGGCTGACGGTTTCCCGGGCTGCGTTGCGGGGCGGGTCGGAGGCTGTTGCCGCGCAGATCCTGGAGTTGTCGCGGCGGGCCGAGCGGCGGGCCGGGGATCGGATGTATCAGGTGCTGTCGCCGGTTTTGGGGGCGGATGCTGTGGCTGCGTTGGGGTATACGGCGTTGGCTGAGGATGATCCCGATTTCTATGACGAAGAGCCGGTGGTGTTGTGAACACTCGGGAGCTTATTTCGCTGGCTCGTTCTCGTGAGGAGGCGTTGGGGCAGGTCGCTTCGTTGATGGGGGAGGCTCGGGGGTCGGCTCATGCGTTGGATGGGTCGGTTGAGGTGACTGTGGATGCGTTGGGGGCGTTGAAGCGGTTGTGGCTTGCGCCTTCGTTGGCGTCGGCGGATCCTTCTCGGGTTTCGGCGTTGGTGCTTGAGGTTGTGCGGGTTGCGATGGCTGAGGCTGAGCAGGATTGCTACAACCGGGTGGGGTTGTTGTTGGGGGAGGAGGCTGGGTTGCTTGTCGAAGCCTTGTCTGGGCGGGCGGCTCCGGCTCGGTCTTCGGATGATGATCCTGGGATGACGGTGGAGGAGTTTCAGCGGTTGAGGGCGGAGAGGGTTGGGGAGAGGCGGTTTCCTGCTCCTGCCCCGGTTGTTGCTTCGTCTGCTGTGGATGATGAGTGGGAGGACTTTGATCCCGCTTCGTTGCGGTCGGATCGGTGAGTGGTTGCGGCTTCGGTATTTGGTGAGTTGCGAAGTTGTGGGCTTCTGCTTCTGACGGGTAGGCCCGTTTAGCGGAGACGCTTAGCGGAGGGGGCTGACGCCCCCTTCGGGGGTGGTGGTTGCGTGGGGCACCCCGAAGTTTGATTGTGTGAGGTTCCCCCGGTGTGCCGGACACTCTGATCCTTGGCTTTGGCCTGGGGAAGGATGTTGTTGTGTCTGGTTCGTCGAGGTATCCGGAGGAGTTCCGGCGGGACGCGGTCGCGTTGGCGCGGTCGGCGTCTCGTCCGTTGGCGCAGGTGGCTCGTGAGCTGGGGGTGAATCACGAGACCCTGCGGACGTGGGTGCGGGCCGCCGACCGCGCCGACCAGGCGGCCGCGACCGGCGGCGACGCCGCGGAGCGGGAACTGCGGCAGCTGCGCAAGCGGGTGGCGGAGCTGGAGAAAGAGAAGGAGATCCTGCGGAAAGCGGCCGCCTATTTCGCGCAGGAGATGGATCGTTGACCCGCAGCTACCGGTTCATCTCCGAACACCGCGGCGCGTATGGCGTCGCCCGGCTGTGCCGTGTCCTCGACGTGCGCCGCCCCGGTTTCTACGAGTGGCTCGCCGCCGGCCCGGCCCGCGAACAGCGGGCCGCCGGCGAGGACCGGCTGGCCGGGGAGATCATCGAGATCCACGCTGCTCACCAGGGTGCTTACGGCAGTCCGAGAATCACCGCGGAACTGCGCCGCCGCGGCGAAGCGGTCAACCACAAGCGCGTCGAGCGGGTGATGCGCGAACGCGGGATCGCCGGATTCACCCGTCGCCGGCGGCAGTCGCTGACCCGCCCCGACAAGGCCGCGGCCGCGCCGGACCTGATCGGCCGCGACTTCACCGCCGACGCGCCGGGACAGCGGCTGGTCGGGGACATCACCTACCTGCCCACGCAGGAAGGCTGGCTTTATCTCGCGACCGTGCTCGACCTGCACACCCGCGAGATCGCCGGGCACGCGATAGCGCCGCACATGCGCGCCGGCCTGGTCTGCGACGCGATCACCCTCGCCGCCCGCCGCGGCCTGACCGGCCCAGGCGCGGTGTTCCACTCCGACCGCGGCACCCAATACAAGTCCGCGGAGTTCCGCGCCACCCTGACCGCACACGGCATCCGCCCGTCGATGGGCCGGACCGGGTCCTGCTACGACAACGCCGCCGCCGAATCCTTCTTCGCCACCCTCAAAACCGAGATCGGCACCCGCTCCTGGCCCACCCGCCACCACGCACGCGAAGCCGTTTTCGCTTACCTCGCCTACTACAACCACGACCGCCTGCACTCCACCCTCGGCTACCGCACACCACACGAAACCCGCCTGAACTATCGTCACCACCACGCCCACGCGGCATGAAACCCGGTGTCCGACCGCCGGGGGAAACCTCAGTCACTACGGCGCGGGGGTGCTTGTCAAGGCGGGAAAGATGCCTTGACAAGCACCCCCGCGCCGTGTTTTTGGCTTCGTATCGGGGTTGGGGGTGGGGTGGGTGCCTCGCTCGTTGGGTGCATCGCTGCCGGTTTAGGGCTTTGCGTTGTTGTGGTAAATGCTGGCGCGGCGGATTCGTTGGTTGTCGAACTGCTGAGAGAAATTAATGTGCCTGTCCCCGCCGAATTGGGGTGGGCTGGGTGAGTGAGGGGAACCCTGAGGAACTCTGGGTGGATTCGAGGGGTTGTTGCAACGCGGGTGGTTCAACTGGTTTCGGCGAGGAGTGTAGCGAGGCGTTCGGCTGGGGTGTCCCAGTTGAGTGTTTTGCGGGGTCGGCGGTTGAGTTGTGCGGCGACGGCGGCGAGGTGTTCGGGGGTGTGGACTGAGAGGTCGGTGCTTTTGGGGAAGTACTGGCGCAGCAGGCCGTTGGTGTTTTCGTTGCTGCCGCGTTGCCAGGGGCTGTGGGGGTCGCAGAAGTAGACGGGGATGCCGGTGGCGACGGTGAATTCGTGGTGGCGGCCCATTTCGCTGCCCTGGTCCCAGGTCAGGGATCGTCGCAGGTGTGCGGGCAGGGTCGCGGCGGTGTCGGCGAGGGCGTCGCGGACGGCGTCGGCGCCGCGGCCGTCGGGCAGCGCGACGAGCAGGGTGTAGCGGGTGGAGCGGTCGACGAGGGTGGCGATGGCGGAAGCGTTGTCCTTGCCGATGATCAGGTCGCCTTCCCAGTGGCCGGGGACGGCGCGGTCGGCGGCTTCGGCGGGCCGGTCGCTGATCATGACCATGGGTTCGGCGAAGCGGGGCCGGCGTTGTTCGCTGCTGGCGCGGGGTTTGCGCATGGTGCGGCCGGTGCGCAGGGCGCGGGCCAGCTCGCGGCGCAGTTCGCCGCGGCCTTGGACGTAGAGGGCCTGGTAGATCGTTTCGTGGGTCACGTGCAGCTCCGGCCGGTCGGGGTGGTCGCGGCGCAGCCGGGCGGCGATCTGCTCCGGGCTGAATTTGTCGGTCAGCATCGCCTGCACCCGGTCCCGCAGTTCGGGGCAGGCCGCGATCTTGCCTGTTTTCGGTCGCGGGCGCCGTGCCCGGGCGAGGTCGTGGGCGGCGTGGGGCCGGTAGTCGCCGCAGGGGCGGGCGTTGCGGGCGATCTCCCGGCTGATCGTGGACGGGCTGCGGCCCAGCTCGGCCGCGATCGCCCGCCGCGAGCGGCCCGCCGCCAGCCCGTCCGCGATCGCGATCCGCTCGCCCGCGCTCAGGAACCGGCCCGAGTCCGGCCCGGGCCGCGCGGCCGGGCGCGCGGTCGCGCCCGCCCGGCTCGGTCGCCCGTGCCGCCAATAGTGCCCGGTCCTGCGGTCGACCCCGACCCTGCGGCACGCCTCGACCGTGCCCACGCCCTCCGCCACAAGATCAAAATAGCGGCGGCGTTCCGCCGCCAGCCTCACCCGGCCCCGCGGAGCCCGACCACGCCCGACCACGACCACTGCAACCCCTGCACAACTCAGGCGTTGCAACCACCACTAGAACCCAAGCTGATTCCCTTAGGGTTCCCCTCACGTACTGGTGTTAGCCGCGTTCGATTAGGTGGCCTACTACTTCTGGGCCTGGGTGGGCGTGGCCTGAGCCGTCTCGGCGGAGGTCGATTTCTGGGAGTTCTACTGGGTCTCCGGTGCGGCTCGCGCCTGCTGGGCGGGGGCCTACCCACGCGACCTGGACTTCTGTTTCTCCCTTGAGGAAACGGTGGGTTCGCACGCCGCCGGTGGCTCGGCCCTTCGCTGGGTATTCGCTGAAGGGCGTGACCTTGACGCTCTGGCCCGTCGCCGTCACGACCATGGGTTCGCCGTGTTCTTCGTCGTCGGTGCGGATGGCGCCGAAGAAGACCGCGGTGGCGTTTGCGGACAGTTTCACGCCTGCCATGCCGCCGCTCTTGGTGCCTTGCGGGCGGATCAGGCTCGCGGCGAAGCGCAGCAGGGACGAGTCCGACGAGATGAACGCCAGGGTTTCGTTTCCGTCGGTCAGCCAGGTCGCGCCTACGATCTCGTCACCATCCTTGAGGCTGATGACTTCGAATTCGTCCGAGCGCACGGGCCAATCCGGGGCACACACCTTCACTACGCCACCGCGTGTGCCGATGGCCAGGCCTGGTGAGTCGCCTGCTTGTTCGCCCAGTGGGGCGATTCCTACGACGCGTTCACCCTTTTCCAGCGGTACCAGCTCTTTCGCTGCCATGCCGCCGCGCAACGAGACTGTGCCTGCTTGTTCTGGGAGCACTGGCAGGGGCAGCACGTCCGTCTTGAACGCGCGGCCTCGGCTGGTCACCAGCAGCACCTGGCCGCGTGCGGTGGTGTGCACGACGGCTGACACGGCATCGTGTTTTACGCGGCCGTTTCGGCGGCGGACTTCCGACGCCTCTTCGGATTCCGCTGCGGTGCGGGCGACCAGGCCGGTCGCCGACAGGATCACCTGGCACGGGTCGTCCGCCACCTCGAGCGGGCCGGACGGCTTCGACGCGGCCAGGACTTCCTTCAGGTCGCCGTCGATCAGGCGGGTGCGGCGGTCGGTGGGGAAGTCCTTGGCGATCTTCGCCAGTTCCGTCGACACGAGCTTCTTCAGGACCGACTCGTCCTCGAGGATCGTGGTCAGCTCGGCGATTTCCGCGCGCAGCTTGTCCTGCTCGTTTTCCAGTTCCAGGCGGTCGTACTTCGTGAGGCGGCGCAGCGGGGTGTCCAGGATGTAGGTCGCCTGGATCTCGGACAGCTTGAACTTCGTCATCAGGCCGTCCTTCGCGGCGGCCGCGTTTTCGCTTTCGCGGATCAGCCGGATGACCTTGTCGATGTTCAGCAGCGCGATCAGCAGACCGTCCACCAGGTGCAGGCGCTCTTCGCGCTTGCGGCGGCGGTAGCGCGTGCGCCGCGTGACGACCTCGTAGCGGTGCTTCAGGAAGACTTCCAGCAGCGCCTTCAGGCCGAGCGTCTGCGGCTGTCCGTCGACGAGCACCAGGTTGTTGATGCCGAACGACTGCTCCAGCGGCGTGAGGCGGTAGAGATCCGCCAGCAGCGCCTGCGGGTTGACGCCCACCTTGCACTCGATGACGAGCCGCGTGCCGTTCTCGCGGTCGGTGAGGTCCTTGACGTCCGCGATTCCGGTGAGCCGCTTGGACTTGTTGACCTCGTCGGTGATCTTCTCGATCACCTTCTCCGGGCCGACGCCGTACGGCAGTTCGGTGACCGTGATCGCCTGCCGGCCGCGGCTGCCTTCCAGCGGGCCGGTCTCGACGTTCGCGCGCATGCGGACCACGCCGCGGCCGGTTTCGTAGGCCTTGCGGACCTCGTCCAGGCCCAGCAGGCTGCCGCCGGTGGGCAGGTCGGGGCCGGGGACGTACTCCATCAGCTTGTCGAGCGTGGCGTTCGGATGGTTGATCAGCCACCGCGCGGCGCCGATCACCTCGCCGAGGTTGTGCGGGATCATGTTGGTCGCCATGCCGACAGCGATCCCGGACGTGCCGTTGACCAGCAGGTTCGGATACGCCGCAGGCAGCACCGACGGTTCCTCGAGCGAACCGTCGTAGTTCGGCCGGAAGTCGACGGTGTCCTCGCCGAGTTCGCCGACGAGCAGCATCGCTTCGTTCGACATCCGGGCTTCGGTGTTGTGGTTGACGAAACCACCGGCCAGGAACGAGTGGTCCTCGGTGGTCACCCGCACCGAATAGACCTCGGCGGGTTCGGCCGCGGTCGCGTCTACGACCTCTTCGAACCGGTAGCCGGAGTCCATGATCGGCAGGATCGTCGCGAGGACCTCGGTGTCCTTGATGCGATCGATGATCCGGAGCCGCTCGGTTTCCCACCGTTCGATGCGGTCGAAGTTGTGCTGGGTGAGCCATTTCCGGCCGCTGCCACGACGGTCGAAGTCGAGCGCGCCGCGCACGTAATCGGCGACGAAGGGCACCTTGTCCGAACTGAGCCGGTGCGTGCGCAATACGGACCGCTGCAGGAGCTGCCGCAGCCTCGCCTGCTTCGACTTGAGGAAACCGACACGCTCAGCGAACGCGCGGACGTTGCGCAGGCCGGACACCACAAGGCGGTGCTCGATCGAACCGTTGGGCCGGGTGTACTGCCGGTGGGTGGCGATGACACCGAATTCGGCGAGCATTTCCTGAAGCTGAGCGGCGAGCCGCGGGCTGTAGCTCGAGTACTGGACAGTGAAGCCGTCGACGGCGACTCGGCAACCGCCGTCTCCCTCGAACGCGGCCATCAGGAACGCGCGTTTCACACCGGGGCCAGCGTTCCAGACGAATTCGGGGACGACCTTGTCCCGGGCCTGGTGACCGATGAACTCGGCCAGCGGGCTGGCCCGGAAGGCGTCCATCGCTCCGGAGTAGTCCTGGATGTCAAGTTCGCGGATCCGCTTGCGGTCTCGTCGCGTCGTGCGTTCCGACACGTAGCGCTTGCCTCCGACCACCTGGTCGTAAGCGTGCAGGACCTCGCTGAAGAAATGTTCGTCGGTGTTGTTGAAGCCGGCGCGGTTCTCGCTCGCGAACCCTTCGGACACCCAAGCCCCGGCGAGGACGCCGAGGTTGTACTCGCGCGAGGTCGGGACCACCTGCGTCCACGCGTTGCGGGCAAGACAAACGACGGTTCCCGGTTTGACCTCGTCGAGCTGCCGCCACTGGAACATCGGCACGCCCATCGGCGCTTCCAAGCACAGCACCGGGTGGTTTTCGCTGCCCCGGAGGGAAAAGCCGGACTTGGTGCGGATCTGGACGGTCGGGTGCACGCCCGAGTTGAAGACCTTGTCGACCTGGACTGCCTTGCCGTCCTTGTCGAGCACCTCGAAGTCGGCGTCGGCTTCGGAATCGGCGGGCAGGTTCACCACGTCGGCGATGCGCGGGCTGGAGCCGTCCGCCAGGCGGATCCGGGTGTCGCCGGTCAGGCAGTACCGGCTCGCGGCCGGTCCGTCGTCTGGGGACCCGAAGTTTCCGTGCCCGTCGATCAGCGGGGCGTTCATCGAGAAGTCCTGCGCCAGCCGGACCATCGCGTCGTAAATCGCCGTGTCGCCGTGTGGATGGTACTTGCCCATCACGTCGCCGACCACGCGTGACGACTTCACGTACGCGTGTGTCGGGCGGTAGCCGTTCTCGTTCATCGAGAACAGGATTCGGCGGTGCACCGGCTTCAGGCCGTCCCGTGCGTCCGGGAGGGCGCGGGAGTGGATCACCGAGTACGCGTACTCCAGGTACGAGTCTTCGATCTCCGTCTTCAGCGGGTTGTCGAAGACCTGTGCGCCCGGCGAGTCGAACGCGCTCGGGTCGACCCGGGTCACCGGGGTCTTGCTACGGCGAGCCATGGCTCACAACTCCTTGGGAACGAACGGAAAACTCAGACGTCGATGGCGTCGCGGTCGACGCGGTCGGACGATTCGACCAGCCAGTTGCGCCGCGGCTCGACCTTCTCGCCCATCAGCAGTTCCAGCGCCAGCTCCGCGGCCTCGACGTCCTGGAGCGTGATCCGCCGGACCGAGCGCGTCGCCGGGTTCATCGTGGTTTCCCACAGCTCGTCGGCGTCCATCTCGCCGAGGCCCTTGAACCGCGGCACCGGCGTGACGACCGTCTTGCCCGCCGCTTCGAGTTCGGCGACCTTCTGCTCCATTTCGCGCTGGGTGAAGGTGAAGACGGTCTCCGAACCGCGGCCCTTGGTGGTGATCTTGTGCAGCGGCGGCATGGCCGCGTACAGCCTGCCGTCCTCGATCACCGGGCGCATGTACTTCGCGAACAGCGTGATCAGCAGCGTGCGGATGTGCGAACCGTCGACATCCGCGTCCGCCATCAGGATCACGCGGCCGTAGCGCATCGTCGACAGGTCGAACGTGCGGCCGGTGCCCGCGCCGAGCACCTGCACGATCGACGCGATCTCGGCGTTCTTCAGCGTGTCGCCCAGCGACGCCTTCTGCACGTTGAGGATCTTGCCGCGCAACGGCAGCAGCGCCTGGTATTCCGACACCCGCGCCATCCGCGCCGAGCCGAGCGCGCTGTCGCCCTCGACCAGGAACAGTTCGCTGCGCGAGACGCCGGTGGTGCGGCAGTCGACCAGCTTCGGCGGCATCGCCGCGCCCTCGAGCGCGGTTTTGCGCCGGGCGGCGTCCTTCTGCTGTTTCTGGGTGAGCCGCACGCGTGCCGCGTCGACCACCTTCTGCAGCACGATCTTGGCCTCGGACTTGGTTTTCCGGTCCTCGGTCCAGGCGCGCACCTGCTTGTCGACGATGCCCTGGAGGACGCGCGTGATGCCCGCCGTGGACAGTTCGTCCTTGGTCTGCGAGGTGAACTGCGGCTCCGGCAGCCGGACGTGGATCACCGCGGTCATGCCTTCCAGCACGTCCTCGGTGGTCGGCGGGTCCTCCTTCGCCTTGAGCAGCCCGCGCGTCTTGCCGATCACGTCCTGCAGCGCTCGGGTGACCGCGCGGTCGAAGCCGCGCCGGTGCGTGCCGCCGTGCACGTTGCGGATCGTGTTGGTGAAGCATTCCACGGTGCGCTCGTAGCCGGTGCCCCAGCGCAGCGCGACCTCGACCTCGGCGTGTCGCTCCACATTGGACTGCATGACGCCGTTGGCGTCCGCCGCGTTCTCCTTGTACGTGCCCTCGCCGGTGATCATCAGCGTGCCGCAGACGGGTTTTTCGCTGTCCGGGGCAAGGAAGTCGACCATGTCCGCCAGCCCGTTCGGGAAGTGGAAGGTCTCCTCGTTGATGGTGTCCTCGAACGTGGTGCGCAGCACGTACGTGACGCCCGGCACGAGGAACGCGGTGTTGCGCAGCTTCGTGCGCACGCCCTCGACGTCCAGCGCCGCGCCGGTTTCGAAGTACCGCGCGTCGTACCAGTAGCGGATCGACGTGCCGCTGCGTTCGCCGCGCTTCATCTTGCCGACGAGGTTGAGGCCGGAGCGGCGGGTGAATTTCGCCTTCGGGCCGGGGCCGTCGAACACGCCGGGCACGCCGTGCGCGAACGACATCTGGTGCACCTTGCCGTCCTGCTTCACCGTGACGTCGAAGCGGTGCGACAGCGCGTTGACCGCCGAAGCGCCGACGCCGTGCAGGCCGCCGGACGTCTTGTACCCGGAGCCGCCGAACTTGCCGCCCGCGTGCAGCCGGGTCAGCACCAGTTCGACGCCGGAAAGGCCCGATTTGGCGTGGACGCCGGTGGGGATGCCGCGGCCGTCGTCGTCCACTTGGACGCTGCCGTCGGCGTGCAGCGTGACGACGATGCGCGAGGCGTGGCCGGCCACGCCCTCGTCGGTGGAGTTGTCGACGACCTCGGAGAAGAGGTGGTTGATGCCTCGGCTGTCGGTGGAGCCGATGTACATCCCGGGGCGCTTGCGGACCGCCTCTAGTCCTTCGAGGTGGGTCAGGTCGTCGGCCCCGTACAGAGTCTCAGCGGTCACGAGGTCGTTCTCCCGGATCGAGGCGTGCTGTTCGGTGGGCAAACAGGTGGCCGGAGCAGGGGCCCCGGGCCGTCACCGTACTGCAGGATATCCGCACCCCCTGACAGGAACTGGCCGCTGCGCCTCCGACGGCGTCCGGAAGCGTGTCCCAGGTCACCGGTATAGTCCTGTAGGAATACATCTTCCACGCGAGTAGTTGTGCCGACAAGCAAGGTACGAAGCAACCGGCTAGGGAGCGGTCATGCAGTTCGGAATCTTCTCGGTGGGCGACGTCACGACCGACCCCACCACGGGCGTCACGCCCTCGGAGCACGAGCGCATCAAGGCGATGGTCAAGATCGCGCTCAAGGCCGAAGAAGTCGGTCTCGACGTCTTCGCCGTCGGAGAGCACCACAACCCGCCGTTCGCCGCGCCGGCGAACCCCACGGTGCTGCTTTCGAACATCGCGGCGCAGACGGAGAAGATCGTCCTCTCGACGTCGACCACCCTCATCACCACCAACGACCCGGTGCGGCTGGCCGAGGACTACGCCATGCTGCAGCACCTCGCCGACGGGCGGCTCGACCTCATGATGGGCCGCGGCAACACCGGCCCGGTCTACCCGTGGTTCGGCAAGGACATCCGCGAGGGCATCCCGCTGGCCGTCGAGAACTACGCGCTGCTGCACCAGCTCTGGCGCGAGGAGGTCGTCGACTGGCAGGGCAAGTTCCGCACCCCGCTGCAGGGCTTCACCTCGACGCCGCGCCCGCTCGACGGCGTGCCGCCGTTCGTGTGGCACGGTTCGATCCGCAGCCCGGAGATCGCCGAACAGGCCGCCTACTACGGCGACGGGTTCTTCGCGAACCACATCTTCTGGCCGACCTCGCACTTCCAGCAGCTGATCGCGTTCTACCGGCAGCGCTTCGAGCACTACGGGCACGGCAAGGCCGACCAGGCCATCGTCGGGCTCGGCGGGCAGGCGTTCATCCGGCCGAAGTCGCAGGACGCGTGGAACGAGTTCCGGCCGTACTTCGACAACGCGCCGGTGTACGGGCACGGCCCGTCGCTGGAGGACTTCACCGAGCAGACGCCGCTGACCGTCGGCAGCCCGCAGGAGGTCATCGACAAGACGCTGACCTTCCGCGAGCACTTCGGCGACTACCAGCGCCAGCTGTTCCTGATGGACCACGCCGGGCTGCCGCTGAAGACCGTGCTGGAACAGCTCGACCTGCTCGGCGAGGAGGTCGTGCCGGTGCTGCGCAAGGAACTGGACGCGAAGCGCCCGGCGCACGTGCCGGACGCGCCCACGCACGAATCGCTCAAGGCAGCCCAGGCTGTCAACGCCTGACCCTGGTACCCCGGATCGAGTGGAGAGGTCATGACTGCACGCACTATCGCCGTGGTCACCGCGGGGTTGAGCCAGCCGTCGTCGACGCGGCTGCTGGCCGACCGGCTGGCCGAGGCCACCCGCGCCGCCCTCGTCGACGACGACGTGACGGTGAAGGTGTTCGAACTCCGCGACATCGCGGTGGACATCACCAACAACATGCTCACCGGGTTCCCCAGCCCCCAGCTGCGGGAAGTGATCGACACCGTGACTCGCGCGGACGGCTTGATCGCCGTGACGCCGGTGTTCACCGCTTCCTACAGCGGGCTGTTCAAATCGTTCTTCGACGTGCTGAACAAGGAAGCGCTCGACGGCAAGCCGGTGCTGCTCGCCGCGACGGGCGGTACCGAACGGCATTCGCTCGCGCTTGACTTCGCGCTGCGGCCGCTCTTCGCCTACCTTCGCGCGACCGTGGTTGCGACAGGCGTGTACGCCGCGTCGTCGGATTGGGGCAGCGTCGAGGCGACGGGTGCGTTGCAACAGCGCGTGGAGCGGGCTGGCCGCGAGCTGGCGCAACTGGTCGCGGCGGCGCCTGAGGCGAAGCCGGACGACGAGTACGCGTCGGTGTCGTTCGAGCAGTTGCTGGCTGGTCACTAACGGCTCCTGGCGGTCAAAAGTGCCTGCGGCGCCGGGGTTTCCGGGTTGAGGAGCAGTTCGGCCTCGACGGTGAACCCGGCGTCGCGCAGCCATGTCGTCATGCGTTCTCGCGGGCGGCGGTGCACCTGGACGTTCATCGGGTGGCCGCCGTAGCCCTCGGTTTTCAGCCGCGTTTCGTCGCCGACGTGGAAGAGCAGTTGAAGCAATCCGGCGGGACGCAGCGCTTGGCGGAAGTTCGCGAGGACAGCCGGGAGCAGCTCGTCGGGCAGGTGGATGACAGACTGCCACGCCACGATCCCGGCCAGCGACGCGGCCGGCAGCGGATCAGTCATCGAACCGACCTCGAACCGCAGCTCCGGATAGTCGCGCCGGGCCACCTCGATCATGCCGGGGGAGAGGTCGACTCCGTACGCGGCCACGCCGAGCCCGTTGAGGTGGGCGGTGACCTGGCCGGGGCCGCAACCGACGTCGGCGACTGGGCCGTCGTCGACTTGTTCGGCGAATAACCGCAGCGCGGCAAGCAGATACGGCTGTTTGCCCAGTGCGTCGCGGACGAACGCGGCGTAGTCCTCCGCCACGGTGTCGTAGGACGTTCGGGTGTCGGTGAGCCAATCCATGTCAGCCTGCCGGGTTCTGGGCGATGAGGACGGTGGCGCGCGTGGTCCAGCCCAGCGCCGAGTACAGCTGTTGCCCGTCCGCGGTGGCGACGAGGATTCCGGTGGTCGCGCCGTGTGCCATGGCGTTTTCCGCGAGCGAACTCATCACCACGCTGCCGAGACCGCGGCGGCGATGCTCCGGGACAGTTTCGATCCGGTCCGCGATCGCGTCCGTGCCGACCACGGCCATGGTTCCGCGCGCCGCGACACCCGAATCGGGATGTCGCAGCACGGTTTCGCACACCGGCCCGTTTACGGTGGTCGCACTGGTGTAGGGCGGCGGAGTTGGACGCGCTGGATGTCGGCGCAGGGGAATGGTCATGAGCGCTTCGCGTGCGTCGCGGAGCTTCAGCCCAGCCTCGCGCACGATCGCTCCGACTTCCTCCGGCCGATTCGTCGGCACGGTCAGCCAGGTCGGGCGTTCTGCCGCGGCGACTTCTTCGGCGAGGCCGCGCAGGACGTCGGTTTCGGCGGACAACGCGACGACCTCGCGATGCCGATCCGGTTGTTCGAGCAGGACGTGCAGCCCGCCGCGGCTTTCCTCGGCGGGCCGGAATCCTCGGGACGCGCCCCATCCCGCCTGCCAGCGGCGGATGAGGTCAGGTAGTGATTCGACCACGCTGAGCAGCTAACCACCCGGCACCGACAAAAACCGGCCAGCGCGGTGCCGGGTCCAGTATGGACAGTCCGGCTGGCAGTACCGCGAGCCCGGCGGCACACTGGCCCGATGGGATTGGGCAAGCCAGTGCGCCGGGTGCTCCTCGCGGTCGTCGGCGGGGCGCTGGTGATCGTCGGGGTCGTGCTGCTCGTGCTGCCGGGGCCGGGATTGCTGCTGGTGCTCGCCGGGCTGCTGGTGCTGGCGTCGGAGTTCCCGGCGCTGCAGCGATTTGTCGACCCGGTGCGGACGCGAGCGATGCAAGCCGCAGAGGAGAGCGTGTCCTCGCCGCTGCGCATCGCCGGCTCGGTGCTGGCCGGTCTGGCGCTGCTGGCCGCGGGAATCGTGTGGGGGACGGTGCGGTCGCTGCCGTTGAGCGGGTGGAGCACGGGGACGAGTCTGATTCTGTCCAGTTTGATCTTGTTCGCGTTGCTGATCTGGAGTTACCGGCGGGTGCGGGCGAAGCGGGGAGAGCCGTGAAGGACTCCTTGAGGGAATCAGATTCCCTCAAGGAGTCCTTCACGGACATCAGGACGCGTACAGCTTCGCCACCTCCGCAGCCGACAACGCCCGGTCGTACAGATGCACCTGGTCCACCGCCCCGTTGAGGAAGTCGACCGGGTTGCCGCCGTACTTGCCGCGGCCGATCACGGTGTGGCCGGTCGACGCCTCGCCTAGGCAGACGCTCTTCGACGCAGCCAGTTGACCGTCCACGTACAGCGCGAGCTGTCCGGTAGCGGCATCCCTAACCCCGACCAGGTGGTACCAGCGGCCGGCTTCCGGGGTGAGCGGGGCGAGTGCCCGCGTGCCCACGAAGCTGAACGCCAGCTTGTGGTCCGCGCCGGAGTACTGCAGGAAGAACGCACTGTGGTCGTTCCCGTCCTGGCTCACCACGGTCTGGAAACCGTCGCCGACCGCGTTGAACTTGACCCACGCGGCGACGCTGTAGCTCAAGTCGGTCTTCACCAGCGGCGCACCGGCGTCCGCATATTGGCCGGAGCCGTTCACCGCCAGTGCCGAACCGCTGTGTCCCGCGGTCCAGGAAGCGCCTCCGACGAGCGTGGCGTCGTGCTGGCCCACGGTGTCCGCAGCCGTGGTGCCGCTGTTCTCGTCGAACGGGTACGCGGCGATTCCGTCGATGCCCGGGGTGCCTGGCGGGATCACCGGACCCTGTTGCGGCGAGCCGTCGACGTCGTTGATCACCGACAGGTTTGCGGCTCGGACGGCGGCGAAGTCCATCTTCTTCACCTGACGGTCGTAGGTGAAGAAGCCGTTGACCTCCTTCTCCACGTCGGTGGTCTGCGTGTACACGCCTGCCGACACGCCGCATTGCCGTCCGGCGAGCAGGAGGCGTTGCTGGAGTTCGGCGTAGCGGCGCGTGAGCGTGGCGCTGTCCGGTTCCATCTCGTAGGCGAAACTGCCGGCCGGGTCGAACTGGTGTCCGTCGACCTTCAGGCCCAGGCCGCCGTATTCGCCGTCGACCGCGGCGCGGGTGGCGTCTGGCACGGGGGTTCCGGGACCGGTGTAGGTGTGGTCGTCGTAGATGTCGCCGCGGCCGCTGTCCGGTTCGGAGCGGCAGCAGTTGACGCCGGACTCCGCGTCCACGAGTCGCGTCGGGTCCCAGGCCTTGACCTGGTCGGCGATCCGGCCGACGGCGTAGTCGCCCCAGCCTTCGTTGAACGGGACCCACGTGACGATCGACGGGAAACTGCGGTGCTGGTCGATCATCCGGTGCAGCTCGGATTCGAAGTTCGCCTGCGATGCGGGCGTCGGCTCGATGTCGTCCTTCATCGCGGGCATGTCCTGCCACACGAGGAGCCCGAGCTTGTCCGCGTAGTAGTACCAGCGATCAGGCTCGACCTTGATGTGCTTGCGCACCATGTTGAAGCCGAGCGCTTTTTCCTGCTCCAGGTCGAACTTCAGCGCCGCGTCGGTGGGCGCGGTGTAGATGCCGTCCGGCCAGAAGCCCTGGTCCAGCGGGCCGAGTTGCATCACGAACTTGCCGTTGAGCAGCATCCGTTGCTTGCCGTCGGCGGTCTTCCCGATGGAGACCGATCGGAGGCCAAAGTACGAGCCGACGCTGTCCCCGGAGGTCAGTGAGACCCGCAGGTCGTACAGGAACGGATCGTCCGGCGTCCACAGATGTGGTTTGTTCACCTTGAGTTTCAAGGGGGTGTTCGCCGGTCCGGACGCGAAGCCGACGACGCGGCCGTGGTCGTAGGCGATGGCTTGCACGCGTTGTTTCGTCGGCCCGCCCACCACGGCGTTCACGGTGACCGAACCGCTGGCGACGTCCGGTGTGGTGTCCACTCGCGAGATGTAGGCCGGGGTCACCGGTTCCATCCAGACGGTCTGCCAGATGCCGGACGTCGGGGTGTAGAAGATTCCGTCGCCGGGTTTCCGCTGTTTGCCGAGCGGTTGTCCGCCCGCGTCGTTGGGGTCCGTGACGCCGACGACGACTTCCTGGTCCTTCCCGGTGGTCAACGCGTTGGTGACGTCCGCGGAAAACGCGTCGTACCCGCCGGTGTGGCGGGCGACCTGATGGCCGTTGACCCACACCGTGGTGTCGTAGTCGACCGCCTGGAAGTGCAGGATCAGGCGCTCGCCGCGGCCGCCGACGTGCCAGTTCTTCGGCACCTGGAACGTCCGCCGGTACCACATCGACGTTTCGTGCCGCATGATTCCCGACAACGCCGATTCGACCGGATACGGCACGAGGATGCGTTCGTCGAGACTGCGTTTGATCGGCGGGGAATCGCCCGGTTTGGCGGCGGAGAATTCCCAGACGCCGTTGAGGTTTTGCCAGTTGTCGCGGGTCATTTGCGGCCGCGGGTACTCGGGAAGGGCGTTGTCCGGCGAGACCTGGCCGGTCCACGGGGTGGTCAGGGGAGGGGTGAGGCGGTGCCACTGCGGCGGATCGGCCGCGGCGGCGGGGACACTCGACAACCCGGACACGGCCACGGCGAGCGCGGCGGCCGCCGTGGCCAAACGGCCGGGTCTGCGGGCAGGACGGACCATCGTCGAACCTCCTACTAACAGGTGGATCTCCTGCGAAGGGGGACTGCGCGGATCAGGATCGGCGGGAGCGGGCCAGCAGTCGCTGGATCACGACGACGACCAGCAGGAACGCGCCGCTGACCACCGTCTGGTAGTTGGAATCGAGAGTGCCGACCTGGTTGATGACGTTCTGGATCAGCGTCTTCAGCAGCACGCCGACGAGCGTGCCGATGACGGTTCCCGCGCCGCCGGTGAGCAGCGTTCCGCCGATGACCACGACGGAAATCGCGTCCAGTTCCGTGCCGACGCCGAGCACGGTGACGCCTGATTGCAGGTACGCCGCGGTGAGCACGCCGGCGAATCCGGCGAGTGTGCCGCTGAGCGTGTAGAGGGTGATTTTGGTGCGGGCCACCGGAAGACCCATCAGCAGCGCGGACTGTTCCGAGCCGCCGAGGGCGAAAATCGACTGGCCGAACCGGGTCCGGCGCAGCAGCAGTCCGCCGAGTCCGAAAAGGACCAGAGCGAGATACACCGGTACGCCGATGCCGAAGATCTTGCCCTGTCCCAGCCAGAGCAACGCCGAACCCGGCTCTACTTTGTACGTCGTCGCGCCCTCGTTGGTCAATGCCAGCAAGAGACCGCGAGCGAACAACAGCGAGGCGAGCGTGACGATGAACGGTGCCATCTTCGTGCGAGCGATGAGAAGCCCGTTGACGAACCCGATCAGTCCGCAAACGACTAATGGCAGCAGGATCGCCACGACCAGGCCGTATTGGGAACCGTACGCGGCCAGCACGCCGCCGAGCGCGTACACCGAGCCGACGGACAGATCGATCCCGCCGGAAATGATCACGAACGTCATGCCCAGCGCGATCACTGCCAGGAAGGAACTTTGCAATGCGAGGTCGCGCAGGTTGTCCGCGGATCCGAAGCGCGGGAAGGCAAACCACGCGGCAGCCACGCCGAGCACCAGTACTACGGCCGCGCCTTGGCGTTGCAGGACTGCCGCGAACGCCGCGCCGCGTTCCGACGGCGGGGTGGCGGTGGTCGCGATCATCGCGTGCTCCGTTCCCGGGCGACGTACACCGCGGCGACGATGATGGCGGCCTGCACCATTTGCGCGGCGGAATCGGGCAGGTTGTGCTTGATCAGCGTCGCGTGCACCAATTGCATGAGCAGCGTGCCGAACACCGTGCCGAGCACGCGTACGCGGCCGCCGGTGAGCGGAGTCCCGCCGACCACCACCGCGGTGATCGCGGACAGTTCCATCAACAGGCCGAGGTCGTTGGGATCGCTCGCGGCGAGCCGTGCGGTGGACAACACGCCCGCGATCGCCGCCAGCGCGCCGGACATGGCGTACACGCCGATCAGGACGCGTTTCACCGGCAGTCCGGCGAGTGTCGCAGCGGGACGGTTGCCGCCGACCGCGACTAGGTGTCGGCCGAAAGTGGTGCGCCGCACCAGCAATCCGGCCAGTACCGAGAGGACAGCGGCCACCAGGACCATGATCGGCACGCCGAGCACGTCGCCGGTGCCGAGCGCGAGGAAGTCCGGGTTGTGCAGCTGCACTAGCTGTCCGTGCGCGATCACGAGC
This sequence comes from Amycolatopsis sp. A1MSW2902, assembly GCF_017312175.1. Lineage (NCBI taxonomy): Bacteria > Bacillati > Actinomycetota > Actinomycetes > Pseudonocardiales > Pseudonocardiaceae > Amycolatopsis > Amycolatopsis sp. A1MSW2902. Next base: position 5,968,042 of record NZ_QJPO01000001.1, on the reverse strand, counting down.
GCCAGCCCGCGCCCGCCGACGAGCAAGGCCAGGGTCGCGATGATTGGCTGAATGCCCAGCTGGGCCACCAGGAATCCGCTGAACAGTCCGGAAGCGACCCCGGCGATCAGCGCGACCACGATCACCATCACCGGCCCGGCCCCGAGATACAGCGGGACGAGCGCCGCGGCGACCGACATCACCGAGCCCACCGACAGGTCGATGCCCTCGGTGCCGATCACCAGCGCCATGCCGAGCGCGACGATGCACACCGGCGCGGCCTGCACCAACTGCGTGCGGAAGTTGGCCGCGGAGAGGAAGTTCTGCGTGAACGCGATGTTGAACAGCAGCAGCACGACCACGGCCAGGTACACGCCGTAGTTCTGCAGCCAGCTCGTGACGCGGGCGCGGTCAGGTCTCGTCAGTGTCGCGGTCGACATCGTTGTCACCCCCTGCAGCTATCGCCGCCAGCACGTTGTCTTCGGTGACCGCGTCGCCGGCCAGTTCGGTGGCGACGCTGCCGTCGCGCAGGACGACCACCCGGTCCGCGCCGTCGAGAATCTCTTCCAGTTCGGACGAAATCAGCAGCACACCGAGCCCGTCCTGCGCCAGTTCGTCGATGAGCGCCTGCACCTCGGCCTTCGCTCCGACGTCGATGCCGCGCGTGGGCTCGTCCAGCAGCAGCACTTTCGGTCCGGTGGCGAGCCAGCGCGCCAGCAAGACCTTCTGCTGGTTGCCGCCGGACAGCTCGGACACCTTCTGCTCCGGACTGGAGGCCTTGATCCGCAACCGTTCCATGAACGTCTTCACCACTCGGTCCTGTTTGGACCGGCTGACAAAGCCGAAAGTGGACAGTCGCGGCAACGCGGCGAGCACGATGTTCTCTCGCACGGACAGGTTCGGAATGATCCCGTCCGCCTTGCGGTCCTCCGCCAGCAGCGCGATCCCGGCCCGCATCGCCGCGGAGATCTTCCCGCGTTTCAACGGTTTCCCGGCCAGCAGCACAGTACCGCCGTCGAGCGGGAACGCCCCGACGACAGCCCGCGCGGTCTCGCTCCGACCGGACCCGAGCAGCCCGGCCAGCCCGACGACCTCGCCCGGCCGCACGCTCACCGAAACGTCGTGAAGTTTGTTGCCGCCGGACAGATTCGAGGCCTGCAGCAACGGTTCCTTCTCCGCATGATGCTCCTCGCCGAACGCGGTGACGCCCTCAGCGCGGATCTGCCGGATTTCCCGGCCGAGCATCATCGACACCAGTTCGATGCGCGGCAACGGCTTCAGCGGTCCACTGTGGACCACACGGCCGTCGCGCAACACCGTGACGCTGTCGCACACCCGGTACAGCTCGTCCATCCGGTGGCTCACATAAAGCACCGAGATGTCGTCTGCGTGCAACCTCGCCAGCACCTCGAACAGGGTGTCCACTTCGCGCGGTTCGAGCGACGACGTCGGCTCGTCCATCACGACCACACCGGCCTTTGTGGACACCGCACGAGCCAGCGCGACCATCTGCTGCGCACCGACCGCGAGCGTGTGCAGCGGACGCCGCACGTCGGTGTCGATTCCGTACCCGCTGAGCAGTTCGCGGGCCTGCTCGTTCATCGCGGACCAGTCGATCAATCCGGTGCGGGTGCGCGGTTCCCTGCCGAGGAAGACGTTGCTCGCCACGCTCATCAGCGGGACGAGGTTCACCTCCTGGTAGATGGTGGAGATCCCGGCGCGCTGCGCGTCGATCGGCCTGCGGAACTCGACCGGTTCGCCGAGGTGGCGCACCTGTCCCTCGTCCGGCCGGTACACACCGGTGAGGACCTTGATCAAAGTGGACTTGCCCGCGCCGTTTTCCCCGACCAGCGCGTGGACTTCGCCGCGGCGCAGGCTGAAGGAGACGTTGTCGAGGGCCACGGTGCCGGGGAACCGTTTGGTCACCCCGGTCACCTCGAGCACCGGTGCGGTCATGGTCGCCACCTGGGTGTCGGCCGTGCTCGTCATCAGTACGCGTTCCCGACCTTCTGGGCCGCGTTCGATTCGTCGTACGAGTCGTCGGTGATGACGATGCTCGGCGGGATCGGCTTGCCGTCCTCGAACTGCTGCAGCGTCTGGAACGCCAGCTGCCCGAAGCGCGGGTTGGACTCGATGACCGCGTTGTAGCTGCCGTCGACGATCAGCTGCACCGCGTTGCGGGTGCCGTCCACGGACACGACCTTTACGTCCTTGCCGGGGTTCTTGCCCGCGGTCTTGAGGGCGTTGACCGCGCCGATGCCCATCTCGTCGTTCTCCGCGTACACCGCGGTGAGGTCCGGATGGCTCTGGATCAGCTGTTCCATCACCGACTGGCCCTTGGACCGGTCGAACTCGCCGGTCTGCTCGGCGACCACGGTGAGGCCGGGCGTCTTCGCGAGCTCGTCCTTGAAGCCCTTGGTGCGGTCGGTGGTCACGTTGTTGCCCGAGGAGCCGAGCAGGATCGCGACCTTGCCGTTGCCGCCGGTGGACTTCGCCAGCGCGGCGGCAGCGCGGTGGCCCTGTTCGATGAAGTTGGAGCCGATGAAGGTGAGGTAGTCGGTGCACGGCTTCGACGTGACCTGCCGGTCGATGGTGACGACCGGGACCTTCTTCGCCTTCGCCGCGTCGAGCGCGGGCTGCAGGCCGTCGGAGTTCAGCGGGGCCACGATGAGCAGCTGCGCACCCCGGTCCAGCAGCGATTTGATGTCCGAGATCTGCTTGTTGAGGTCACTCTGCGCGTTCGTGGTGAGCAGGTGGTCGGCCGGGATGCCGAGCTTGCCCGCCTCGGTGCGGATGGACTGCGTCTCGGCGATCCGGAACGGGTTCGCCTCCTTCTCCGACTGGGAGAAGCCGACGATCGCGGTCTTCGGGTCGAGTTTCGGGTAGCCGGTCTTGTCGAGGGTGCAGCCGTCGGCAGCCGGCGCGGCGGACGCGGCCGAGGCGGCGGGGCCGGAGCCATTGCTTTGCGCGGCGGGGGTTTCCTCGCGGCTGGTGCAGCCGGCGAGCACGAGTGCCGTGGCGGCCCCGGCGACGAGGGCGAAGCGGGCAGGGACGGACGGGGACACGGCGGACTCCTCGCAGCCGACGACTGGGGCAACCCGCTCGGCGGAGTGACGGCCGTCACCCCGCTGAGCTCCGGCTATTTTTACATCGTTGGAACAACGTTGTAAACAGGCAAAACGTCGCTACACTACGTGGTCGTCGGGGCTGGTGCGGAGAGCTTCGCGGGCTCGTGATGGGCTCTGGGCGAACGAGATGAGGAGTCAGCGTGGCCGTGACCCTGAAGGACGTCGCGACGCTGGCGGGCGTTTCGGTGAAAACCGTGTCGAACGTGGTGAACGGCTACGCGTTCGTGAAGCCCGAGAACCGGCGGCGCGTCGAAGAGGCACTGGCCGCGACCGGGTACCGGCCGAACGTCGGCGCGCGCAACCTGCGCCGCGGGCGGACCGGGTTCCTGGCGTTGATGGTGCCGGAGCTGAGCATTCCGTACTTCGGCGAAATGGCCGGGCTGGTGATCACCGCCGCGCAGCGCCGCGGGTGGAGCGTGCTGATCGAGCAGACACAAGGGACTCGCGACCGGGAACGGGCCACTGTGGACTCATTGGGTCCGCATCTGGTCGACGGCGCGCTGGTGCATCCCGAAGCGCTCGAAGCGGACGACTTCCCTGACGCGGAAGGGAAAATCCCGCTGGTGCTCCTGGGTGAGCACGCGGTGGACGTCGCGCTGGACCGGGTGGCGATCGACAACGTGCGGGCCGCGCACGTCGCGGTGTCGCACCTGGTGTCGCTCGGCCGCCGGCGGATCGCGGCGATCGGCGCGAACCCCCAGCGCGGGACGTCTTCGCTGCGGCTCGCCGGCTACCGGGCCGCGTTGGCGGACGCTGGGTTGCGGTCGGCGGATTCCCTGGTGGAACCGGTGGCGAAGTACCACCGCGCCGAGGGAGCGGCGGCGATGAAACGGTTGCTGGCACAGGAAGAACCGCCGGACGCGGTGTTCTGCTTCAACGACCTGCTGGCCGTCGGTGCCTTGCGCTCGGCGGCGGAACACGGGCTTCGGGTCCCCGAGGACATCGCGATCGTCGGCTTCGACAACACCGAGGAGAGCGCGTTCAGTCTGCCCGCGCTCACCACGATCTCGCCGGACAAGGCGGCTATCGCCGAGGCCGCGATCGACCTGATCGACAGCCGCCTCGCCGGTACGGAGAGTGCCGCGCCGCGCTCGGTGCAGCCGCCGTTTTCCCTGGAGGTAAGGGAAAGCACGGTCGTTTCCTAGAGGAGCCGCACCGCCAGCACGAGGATTACCGCGCTGGACAGCAAAGCGGTGCCGAGCCGTCCGCGCGGACCGGTGAGGCCGCGTCCGAGCAACGCTCCGCCGACGGCCAGCACCAGTTGCCAGCTGGCCGAAGCGGCGAACGCGGCGGCCGCGAACACGGTGCCGTTGGCCGGCCGGTCGCCGAGGACGAGCGCGGTGAAGTAGATGATGGTGGACGGGTTCAGCAGGGTCAGGCCGAGCAGCGTCGCGTACGCCCGCAGCGGATGCGGTTCCGGTGCCAGCAAAGGCGTTTCCGGGGATCGATAACGCCGGATCGCCCGGACCGCGGTCCACGCGGCGAGCAGGAACAACGCGACGGCGGAGGTCAGGCGCAGGGGAGTGGTGATCGGTGCGAGCAGCGGGGCCAGCGCGGCCCCGCCGGTGGTGGCGAGAACGGCGTAGACGCCGTCCGCGGTAGCCACGCCCATCGCCGCGGCCGCCCCGACCCGCCACGACGTGCGAGCGGTGAGTTCGACCAGGTAGACGCCGATCGCGCCGACCGGCATGGCGATCCCGTACCCGGCGACGAGCCCCGCGACGAGCGCGGCGCTCATCGCACTGCCTGGCGGATCCCTTCCTGCGCCGTCTGCTGCTTGCCGCGCGCGGCGAGACAGCGGGACGGGCAACGACGGGCGGGTTCGGTGGTCATGACCGGAATACTCGGCTGTCCGGCCGGGACTGGGCAACTGATTTTCCGCCGTGCCAGGATGGGCGGATGCCGGTTGAACTGCCTGTGCCGCTTGTGGTCCGGTACCGCGCGGTGGATCGCGAAACGGTGGGATCCGCACTGGTGGACACTCCGAGCCACCTCGATGCGCTCGCCGAGGACATCGCGCGGAACGGAATCCGGACGCCGTTGCGGCTCGGGTTCTGCGAAGACTTCGGCACGCTCGACGGCAATCACCGGATCGCCGTCGCACTGCGGCTCGGCCTGACCACGGTGCCGGTCACCGTGGTCAGGGAGCCGAGCACTCCGCGCCCCGCGCACGCGCGACCGATGCGGGAAGCCGATTTCGCGGTGCTCGCGGCCGCGGCGGGCGAGTAGCCGCTACTTGCCGCGCGCCGCCACCTTGTCGATCACCGTCGCCACCGCGTCCGGTTGGGACCACAGCGAATAGTGACTGGCCGCCAACTCGACACAGTCCGACCCAGCCCGCTCGGCGAGCCAGCGTTGCAGGTCCGGGTTGAGGATCCGGTCCTCTGTGGACACTGCGTAAGCGGTCGGCAGGTCGTGCCAGGCGCCAGGACCCGCGGGCACGGCGAAGCACTCGGCACGCGCACGGCGTTGCACCGCGGCCAGTGCGGTGGCTCGTTCGGGAGCCACGTCGGCGGCGAAGGCGTAGTGGAAGCGGTCCGGGTCGGGTGACGACCAGCCGTCCTCGGTGAACACCATCGCGTCGTTGCCGGGCGAGTCCGGGAACTTGCCGTTCAGCGAGGGCACGTTCTCGCCTTCGTCCGGGACATACGCCGCGAAGTAAGCCAGGGCGTTGACCTGCGGATTGTCCTTCGCCGCACCGGAGATCACCGCGCCGCCGTAGGAATGGCCGGCCAGCACGACCGGGCCGTCGAAGGCGGCGGCTTCCCGGCGAACCTCGGCGATGTCGTCCGCGAGTGAGGTCATCGGCAGGTGCGCGGCACGGACCCGGTGTCCTTGCCGGTGCAGCGCGGGGATCACCTCCAGCCACGCCGACCCGTCGCTCCAAGCGCCGTGAACCAGAACGATTTCCGCCATGAATGCCTCCCCTTCGTCTGAAGGCAAGCCAACCACGGGCGGGGTCCGTGGATTCCCGGTCCCCGCGGAAAAAGGAGGATTCCGACCTCAACCCGGGCCCGAACGGCGCTATCCGACTCGGAGGCCTTGACAGCGAAGCGGCGGCCGGGACGCACCCGGCCGCCGCTCGCTCAGCTGTGCGTCAGCCGACCGGCGAGTGGTCGTAAATCCGCTGCTGCGGTCCGGAGACCGCGCTGAGCCCGTTGGCCCACAACCGCTGCACGCGGGAGGCTTCCTGGGAATTCGGGTTGGCGTTGTGGCAGGACGGGCCGGGGCCGCCGCCCGACATCAGCTCGGAGCACGGGCCCGAGTAGTGGTCCGGCAGGCCGAGCGCGTGGCCGGTCTCGTGCGCGGTGATCCGCGTGTTGTCGTATTGGCGGGCCTGGGTGTAGTCAATGAAGATGGTGCCGTGGCCGTGCCCGTCGGTCTGCGCGTACGAGCCGCGCGGGTCGTTGCCCTCGACGTACCGCAGCGTGGCCCCGGACGAACGCTCGACCAGCTTCACGTTGGTGACCGCGCGGTTCCAGTTCGCCGCGCCCGCGTTGATCGCGGCCCGGAACGACGGTGCGCCGGACGTCGAGTAGTAGACCGTGGCGGACGCGACGGCGGAAGGAGCCGGAGCGGCGACCGCCACGGCGCCCGAAAGCGGGGCGGCGGCCAGCGCGAGCGCCACCGCGCCGGACAGCACGAACTTCCTGGACATAAGAAAGCTCCTGGGGGATCGGGGAGTTTTGCCGGGTTTGCGCGCGCTCAACCCAAAGTAGGCAGAAGCTCCCGGTCTGTGACCCCCCATTCGTACGGTCCGGCAACTGGTGATTTCCCAGCACTAACGACGGGTTGACAATCCGGTCACCACGGCTGCATCTCGTCGTCGTCCTCGCCGGCGGCGCGCCTGCGGTGCGGACCGGACGTCGGCCGGGGCGGTTCGGGCGCGGCCGGGGGCGGCGGCGGGGTGGTGCCGGGAGGCGGCACCGGCGGACGGCTGTGCGTCGCGCCGCCCGGTGGCGGCATCGGGCGTCCGTAGGCCGCGCTGCCCGGCGGGGTGGTGCTGCCCGGCGGAGGTCCCGCGTAACGGGCGGGCGGTTCGGGCCGCGGCGGCTCGGCCGGAGGTTCCGGCTCTTCCTCGGGCTCCGGCAGGTACGACTTGACCACGTTCATCATCTCGCTGTCGCCGGCGATCGGCTCGAACGCGTCGATGACGTCGCGCGACACCTGGCGCTGCGCCTTCCCGTAGGCGTCCATGATCGCCGCGGTCAGCCGGGCGCCGCCGTGCCGCAGGGCGCGGTCGTCGATCTCGAGGTTCTTGAGTGCGCCGTTCGGGGTCACCGCGACCGACACCAGCCCGTCGCCCGACTTGGCGCGGCCCTCCGCGGTGCTCAAGGTTTCCTGCAGGGCAACGCTTTTCGCCTGCATCTCGTCAATCCGCCGCTGGAAGTCGTCCAGCCACCCCTGATCGTCCACCGGCGAACGCTATCGGCCGCCCGCGCCCAGCCGGTGAACCTCGGATGGCTGACGGGCTACGAAACGACCGACATCCGCGGCGGGCCGGAGCGGTGCGGGGCAGCGCGAGCGGTAACAATGGGCAAGTGTCCGAAGAAGTCCAGGCCCGCACGCGCAACCGCTGGGGCGAGGGCGAGCGGCTGCGCGGGGAAATCCTCGCCGCGGCCAGCAGGCTCCTGTCGGAACTCGACGGCGAGGACGCGCTCACCATCCGCGGCGTCGCCCGCGCCGTCGGCATCGCCCCGGCCAGCATCTACCAGCACTTCAGCGACCGGGCCGCGCTCGTCACCGGACTCGCCGAGCACGAGTTCGGCCGCCTGCGGCTCGCGATGGAAGCCGCCGAATCCCAGGTTCCCGCCGACGACGCGGTGGGCAGGCTGCGTGCGCTGCTGCACGCGTACTGCCGGTTCGCGATGGACAACCCCGGCCATTACCGGCTGATGACCGCCAACGGGTCGAGCCGCACCTCGCCGGACGTCCGGCCGCACGGTCCGACGATCGATTTCGTCGACCAGATCAGCGCCGCGTTCGCCCGCTGCGCCGAGGCCGGGGCCGCGCTCCGGGTGCCCGCCGACCGGGCCGGGGTGATCGCGTTCGTCGGCGCGCACGGCCGCGTCGCGCTGTTCCATTCGTCCGGGAGGCAGCCGGGCGAGGACGCCGTGGTGAGCTTCGCCGACGAGCTGCTGGCGCTCATTTTCGCTTGAGCCACGGGCGGTTTCGCCCGCTTTCCCCCTCTTGTCCACGGCCATCCCGGTGATCTTTGGACCCGAGTCTGGGCAATTGTTCACGAAGTCGCCTAACATGTGTTCGGTAAGTATCCGAACGATCGTTTGGTGACTTTTCCAGGAGGCTGTGATGGCCGACGCCCGGCCCGTAGAGCAGTTCCCGATGTCGCGCGGGCGCTGCCCGTTCGACCCGCCGCCCGATCTCGACCGCAAGCTGCGCGACGAACCGGTGTCGCGCGTGCGGATCTGGGACGGCAGCGAACCGTGGCTGTTCACCCGCTACGAAGACGTCCGCGCGATGCTCACCGACCCGCGGGTGAGCGCCGATCCCGGCCGCGCCGGCTATCCGTCGCAGACGCCGGGGCTCAAGGTGCGGCGCAGCCGGTTCAAGTCGTTCATCGGCATGGACGATCCGGAGCACGCCGCCCAGCGACGGCTGCTCACCGGCGATTTCATGGTGAAGAAGGTCCAGCGGATGCGGCCGCGGATCCAGCAGATCGTCGACGAGCTGCTCGACGAGATGCTGGCCGGTCCGAAGCCCGCCGACCTCGTGCAGGCGTTCGCGCTGCCGGTGCCTTCGCTGGTGATCTGCGAGCTGCTCGGCGTGCCGTACGAGGATCGCGACTTCTTCCACCGCTGCAGCAAGATACTGGTCTCGCGGGAAGCGACCGCGGAACAGTCGCTCGCCACGGCGGAGGAACTGCTCGACTACCTCGGGCGGCTGGTGGAGAAGAAGATCGACGACCCGGCTGACGACGTGTTCAGCCGCCTCGCGACCGGTCAGGTCGCCACCGGCGCGATGACCGTCCGGGAAGCGGCTTCGATGGGGCAGCTGCTGCTGGTCGCCGGGCACGAGACCACGGCGAACATGATCGCGCTCGGCACGGTCGCGCTGCTGGAGAACCCGGACCAGCTCGCCGCGGTCCGCGACGGCGACGACGCCTTGCTGGCCAACGCGGTCGAGGAGCTGCTGCGCTACCTGACGATCGTCCACTCCGGACGCCGCCGCGTCGCGCTCGAAGACCTGGAGATCGGCGGGCAGACCGTGCGCGAGGGCGAGGGCATGGTCGCGGCCACCGACATCGCCAACCGCGACGCGACGCAGTTCCCCGAGCCGGACAAGCTCGACGTCACCCGCAAGGCACGCCACCACGTCGCGTTCGGCTACGGCGTGCACCAATGCCTCGGCCAGCCGCTCGCGCGGGTCGAACTGCAGGTGGCCTACCGGACGCTTTACCGGAGGATTCCGACGCTCCGGCTGGCGAAGCCGCTGGAGGAGCTGAAGTTCAAGCACGACATGGTCGTCTACGGGGTGCACGAACTCCCCGTGACCTGGTGAAAGGAGCCGCGAAATGAAGGTGGTCGTGGACCAGTCCCGCTGTGTCGGGGCCGGGCAGTGCGTGCTCGTCGCGCCCGAGGTGTTCGATCAGCGCGACGAGGACGGGATCGTGGTGCTGCTGCAGGAAAACCCGCCCGCGGAACTGCAGGCGCAGGCCAAGGAGGCGGCGCAGCTCTGCCCGGCGCTCGCGATCGAGGTGGACGGCTGAGCCGGCGGCCCCGGCGGTCCTTTATCCTGTAAGGGGAAAGGGGTCGCCGGTGGTCGTGTTCGCGGGGCAGGGCGACGCCCGCCGTTCGATGGAACTGCTGTGGCGCGCGGGCAGCGAACCGCGCAGCGCGCCGGGGCCGAAACCCGCGCTGAGCGTGGACCTCATCGTGAACGCGGCGATCGAGCTCGCCGATGCCGAGGGCATGGCGGCGTTGTCGATGCGCGCGGTCGGGGAGCGGCTCGGGCGCACGGCGATGGCGTTGTACACGTACGTGCCGAGCAAGACCGAGCTGATCGACTTGATGTGCGACCAGGTGTTCGGCGATCTGCGCGACGACCACGAGCTGTCCGGCGGCTGGCGGCCCGCGTTGCTCGAACTGGCCGGCGACCTGTGGGACTTCCATCTGCGTCACCCGTGGCTGCTGCAGGTGTCCTACGCGCGGCCGGTGCTCGGTCCGGGGGAGTTCCGGATGCAGGAAACGGTGCTGCGGGTGCTGTTCGCGACCGGTCTGCCCGCCGGCCAGGTGCGGCGGCTGGTGGGCGCACTGCTCAACGTCGTGCGCGGCGCGGTGCAGATCGCCGCCGAATCGCGGTTGGCGCTGAAGGAAACCGGACTGTCCGATGAGGACTGGTGGCGTGCGCGGACGTCCGCGCTCGGCGAGCTGGCCCCGGATCTGGCGGAGCGGTACCCGAACGTCGCGCGGCTGGGCGAGGAAGGGGCGCCGCCACCGCCCGCCGGAGTGTCCTATTTGGAGCACGAAGCCCGGTTGAGCTTCGACGCCGGCGTGGCGGTGCTGGCGGACGGGATCGAGGCGGCTATCGCTTGCGCGCCTCGATCAGATACCGAGTAGTCGTCGCGACGAACGGGCCCTTCTGAAGTTCCTCGTGCAGCTCGCGCAGGCGCGGCAGGTACTCGTCCACAGTGAACCCCGGCACCATCCAGATCACCTTGCGCAGGAAGTAAATCACCGCGCCGATGTCGTGGAATTCGGTGCGGAGTTCCTCGAAGCGCAGGTCCACTACCTCGAGCCCGGCCCGCTCCGCTGCGGCCTTCGCGTGGTCTGGATGCCGGCCGTTGCGTACTTCCGGCGGCTGCGGTCCGAGGAAGTACTCGACCAGCTCGAACACGCTCCACGGCCCGACCTGTTGCGACAGATAGCGGCCGCCGGGCTTGAGGACGCGCTTGATCTCGTCCCACCAGACCGTGACCGGATGCCTGCTGACGACCATTTCGAACGTGTTGTCCTGAAACGGAAGCGGCGGCTCGTCCGTGTCCGCGACGACGGTCGCGCCGCGGGGTTCCAGCAACGCCGCCGCCTTCTCGAGATTCGGCGGCCACGATTCGGTGGCGACGGTGAGCGGGGGCAGGACCGGCACACCGGCCAGCACTTCGCCGCCGCCGGTCTGGATGTCCACAACGGACTGGACGTCCCGCAGTCGTTCGCCGAGCAGCCGCTGATATCCCCAGGACGGCCGCTGCTCGCTGGCCCGGCCGTCGAGCCAGGAGAAATCCCAGCCGTCCACCGACACCGACGCGGCCTCGTCCACCAGTTCGTCGAAGGTGCGCATCCGGTGATCGTCACAAATTCGGCGCGGGCGAGCCACTCGATTTTTGCCGCTGCCCGTCGAAGAACTCCCGCGCGGACAGGGGTGCCCACAGCAGGGCAACGATGACGAGCTGCACCGCGCCGACGACCGGGACGATCGCGTGGAACATCGGCGAGGACGACCAGGAGAAGGCGCTGAACACCACGGACAACAGCTGGGAGACCGTCGTGAGACGGCGGGTCCACCGTCGCGCGGTGGCCAGCTTCCAGACCAGCAGCGGGCACAGCACCAGCAGGACGCCGTGGAACACCGCGCCGGAAACCACCGCGACATCGACGGACCGGTCGATCTCGGCCGTGGCGAACTCGGGGTGCTGGGACGCGATCTGCGTGCGCAAGGTGCCCCGGCTCGACCACATCACCACGGGCACTACCAGATGAGTGATCGCCACGACGGCCAGCAGCGCCCGCGCCCACTGCACTGGCCTCGGCACTGGTCGCTCCCGGATCACTGCTCCTCCTCGCTTTCCCGCACGTGTCGCGTGCGGCGCCAGCGAGGTCCGGTTCCGGGCGGGCTCGTGACCGTGCCGCCGCGTTCCGCCCACGCCTGGTTGAGCCGGGTGACCAGCTCCAGCGCGGTGGTCACGTCCCGGTCCGGCCAGTCGGCGATGACCTCCGAGAAGACGGCGGCGCCCGCCTCGATCGTGGTGGCGATCTCCGCGCGGCCCTCGTCGGTCTGCCGGACGAGGAACGTGCGGGAATCGCTGGGATCGGGCTCCGCGACGACCTGCCCCGCCCGTTCGAGCGCGGCGAGGTGGCGGCTGGTCGCCGAGGCGGTGAGCCCGAGTTCGGCGGCGATCGCGGCGGGCCGGACGGGTCCCCGGGCGGCGACGGTCCCGAGCACCTGGATCCGGGTCAGGTCCAGGCGCCGGGAGAGCTGGCGGTGGCCCCGGTCGATGAGTTCCATGACCGCGCGGGCCAGGTCCGCAGAGTCGTTTCGTTGCGACACGAAACGACTTTACCAGAAGGCGGCGGTCTACCTCCGCTGCGGAGCTGGCGGCACGGGTTTGGCGGCGACCACCGCGGCCAGCGGAACGACGACCAGGCCGCGTTTGGTCTCGACGGTGCAGGTGTCGGCGTCGCGGGCACGCAACGGACCGAGGGCGTCGGTGAATCCGCCCTCGATCCGGTATCGCACGACAACCCGCGTGCCGAGCGGGAGTTCCGTCAGCGGAGTCACTGCGCGAGGTGCGCGTTCAGCTCGTCGTCGCTCGGCTCCACGAGGTGGCTGCCGTCCGCGAAGACGATGGTCGGGATGCGGCGAGCGCCGTCCTGCAGTTCGCGTACGCGGGCTTCGGCGGCGGGGTCGGCCTCGACGTCGACGTAGTCGTACTCGACGCCCTTCGCGTCGAGCAGCGCGCGGCTGCGCTTGACGTCCGAGCACCAGCTCGCGCCGTAGACGATCGGGTTGCTCATGACACTACCTCCGAGGGGACGACAGCGGGTTTGTCTTCGGCCGCACCGGGTTCCGGGTGGCCGAGGAAGGTGAGCCAGTCGCGGAACACGCGGTGCACGGCTTCCGCGCCGACGGGTTCGCCGGGTGCCGGGAATTCTCGCGGATGCAGCAGGAAGCCGCGCTGCTGCGGTCCGCCGAGCCCGCCGTGCGAGCCGACGTGCCGTTCGAACGGCGAGGACTGGTCGGAGTCCGCGTCGTACCGGCTGTTGATCATGATGTCCGCGCAATGCGGGAAACTGTCGACGCGCTGGACCAGCTCGGCGGCGTACGGACCGTAGTCGGCCAGCGGGTCTTCGCCGATCACGACCCCGGTGGCCAGCCGCTTCAATCCGTCGCGACCGAGCACCACCGGACCGAATTCGCGGCTGCGGACCAGCAGGAACCCGACGCCGTCGTGGTCGACCAGCGTCGGCAGCAGGTCCGGGTACTCGCGTTCGATCGTCTCCAGTTCGACCCGGCCCTCGTGCTCAGTGAACGACACCATCGCCAGATGCCCGGACACGACCGCGACGACCCCGGGAGCCACCCGGGTGACCTGCCCCGGCGAGCCAGTCGCGGTGCGCGGCCGGTTGTCGGATCCTTCCGCGCCTTCGACCCGGGCCCGCAACCGTCGCGCGATCAGGCCGCCGGTCGCGGTCGCTTCGGCGAGTGCCGCGTTGACCTGCCAGCTTTCCGCCTGTCGCCGCTTTCCTTGCTCGGCAACGGGTTCTCCGCCGCAGAGCCGTCCGACGAGCGCCTCAATGGTTTCGCCGAACCGGTCGACGAACGCCTGGCCTTGGGTTTGCCCGTGGTCGGACAACCCGACGATGTGGTACTTCCGCGGCGAGAGCCGACCGGCCCGCAGCAGCCGCGCGAACTGCTGGTCGATCGACCGCAGCACCTCCAGCGTGTCGAATCGTTCGATGCCGGAGTGGTGCGCGACCTCGTCGTAGCCGAGGAAATCGGCGTACACCACCGGCCGTCCGGCGAGCATGTCGCCGATGATCGCGGACACCACGACGTCGCGTGCGATCACCGTCGTGCCCGGCCGGGCGAGCGGGTAGACGCCGCCGCGCGGAATCCGCGGCAGCACTCCCGCGCGCCGCTGTTTGGCGGCCGCGGACAGTTCGCGGACGACGTCGGCGAGCGCGACCCCGAAGGTGCGCAACACGTTGACCGGATTGGCGAAGTAGGCACGGTACCCAGCGCCGACCCGGTCCCGGCGACGCTTGCGCGGCGTGAGCACCGGCACCGAACTCATGGTCAGGCTGACGTGCGGGGCGTCGCCGGAGAAGAGGTTGCCGTGACTCGCGCCGCCGATCGACAGCAGGCCGCGCCCGTCGCTGTGCCGCCGCTCGATCTCCGCCGCGTCGGACGGATGCGCGCACGCCATGACGTGGTCGCGGTCCTTTTCGTACCAGCGGAAACCGAGGATGTCGTGGTTGGAACCGTGCAGGATCCCGCAGACGCTCGCGCCGGTCTGCGAACTCCAGTCGGTGTGCCAGCGGGTGAGCGAATGCGTGCCCTCGGACAGCCACTTGGCGAAGGTCGGCATGTCCCCGTCCCGCACGGCGCGGCGGACGGTGTCGTAACCGAGCCCGTCGATCTGCAGGAAGACCACGCCGGGCGGTTGGTCGGCGAAATCGGTGCGGTGCTTCGCTTTCCGCCGGCGGCGAGCGGCGCGCCGGAAGAAGATCTCGTCCTCGTCGACGGCCAGCACGCTGGAAATCACCGCGCCCACTGCGGACATCGCGACGGTGATGACGACCGCCGTCGAGAAACCGTGCAGCTCAACGCCGGGTACGGCCTGGAGGATCGCCAGTGCCGCGGCGCTGAGCAGGATGTAGGTGCCGACGCCGAGGGTGAAGTACGCGATCGGCCACGCCACCCGCACCACGAGCGGCCACACCACCGAGACGAGCAGTCCGAGGATCAGCGCGCACACCGTCGGCTGCCACCACGACTGCATCGTGAAGCCGTCGAGCCACGCGTCGAGCAGCCGCAACGCGCCGGTGACCGCCACCCAGACCAGCAGGACCCGCGCGACGACCCGGCCGCCGCGCAGCAACCGGCCCTTCGCCGGAGCAGGTGTCGTCATCGATGTCCTCCCGTCTGATGGGCCGCCCGTTTCTTGGAGATCAGCGTGGTCACCACGGTCACCAGCAGCACCAGGACGGTGGCGAGCAGCGTCGCGATCAGCGGCGAGTCGAAGATGCCGCCGCTGAGAATGCCCAGCAGCGAGTACGCCACCGCCCACAGCACGCACGCCAGCAGGCCGGACGGGAGGAACTTGCGCCAGGGATAGCCGAGCGTGCCCGCGGCGAGCAGCACCGGGATGCGCCCGGCGGGCACCAGACGGCCGAGCACCACGAGCTGCCAGCCGCGTCTCGCGAACTGCTCGCGGCCTTTCGCGAGGCGTTCGGCCTGCTGGCGGCGTTCCACGAAACGCAGGAGGGGTTCGCTGCCGAATCTCGGGACGGCGAAGGTGATCACGTCGCCCAGGTACGCGCCGGCGACCGCCAGCAGGATCACCAGCGGGAGCGAGAGATGGTCGGTGGTCATCGCGACCGCGGCCGCCGCTCCGACGACCGCGCCGGTCGGGACGATGGGGATCACGGAGCCGAGCAGTACTCCGCCGAACAGCGCCGGGTAACCGATCGCTGACGGGTCAGTCCAATTCACCCGCGCTCCTCGCGAGTGGGGAGCAGGACGTCGGAGCCGGGGCGGGTGTGCACGACCTCGGTGTCCAGGCCGCGGCAGCGGACGTGGTGCGCGAACGTGCGCGGGGGTTCCACGAGGAGCTGGCGCATCTTGGCGGTGCGGTGGATGCCGGGGACGGCGAGCGTGCCCCAGTGGACCGGGACCGCCGTGCGGGCCTGGAGGAGAGCGGCGGCTTCGGCGGCTCGTTCCGGGGTGAGGTGGCCTGGGCCGAGGTTCGGGCCCCAGCCCCAGACGGGGAGGAGGGCTACGTCTACCGGGCCCAGGTCGGCCATGCCGGGGAAGAGGTCGGTGTCGCCTGCGGAGTAGATCCGCTGGTTGTCGGCCTCGAGGAGGTGGCCGAGGGCGGGGCTTTGCGGGCCGTGGGTGAGGCGAGGGCCCCAGCGGTGGCCGGAGTGGACCGCTTCGGTGGCGGTGATGTTCATCGGGCCGCTGGTGATGGTTTGGCCTGGGGAAATTTCTTCCACCTCGGTGAAGCCTCGTTTGACCAGCCAGGAGCCCGCGCCTCGGGGGACGACGATTCGGGTGTGTTTGCCGAGGAGTTTCAGGGAGGGGAGGTGGAGGTGGTCGCCGTGGAGGTGGGAGATGAGGACGATGTCTACCGCGGTCCAGGCGGAGACGTCGGGTTTGGGGGCTACTCGGGTTAGCGGGCCTACCCAGCGGGTGAGGACTGGGTCGGTGAGGGCGACCTGGCCGGCTAGCTCCACGCGGGTGGACGCGTGGCCTAGGAAGTGGAGGTTCGGGCTGGTCACGGGTTCGAGTATTGCTGGATGTGCGGCTGGATGCTCGGTGGAGTGGTGGGGGGCACCCTTTGGGGCTGTTGGTTTGCTTGGCGGCTCGTCGCCTGGCGGCGACATCGCTTGGTGGTTGCGTGGGGCACCCCGAAGCTTGATTGTGCTGACGGGCGGTGGGTGCTTGTCAAGGCGGGAAAGATGCCTTGACAAGCACCCACCGCCCGCAGGGAGGCTTCGTATCGGGGTGCGGGGGAGGGGCTGGGTGCCTCGCTCGTTGGGTGCATCGGCTGCGGTTGGGTGTCTCGATGGTTGGGTGCGCCGGGTGCGGCTGGGTGTCTCGCTCGTTGGGTGCGCCGGGTGCGGTTGGGTGCCTTGATGGTTGGGTGCGCCGGGTGCGGGTGGGCTGGGTGTCTCGATAGCGGGCGCACCGGCTGCGGCTGGGTTCTTCGATGCATGGGTGCATCGGTGCGGCTGGGTGGGGGTGGGGGGCTAGCGCCCCAATGTGGCATTGGGTGCGTCAGATGCACCCAATGTGGCGTTCGGTGCGTGGGATGCACCCAATGCCGCATTGGGGCGGGTCCCGGCGGGCGGTGGGCTAGTCGTGGGTCGTGAGGGGAACCCTCACGGAATCAGAGTTCCTCAGGGTTCCCCTCACGTACCTCGTCAGTGTGGGGTTGGGCTGGATGGGGCGGGGATGTGCAGGGATTTGGTGCCTAGGCCCGTTGCGTTCAGGTGGAAGCGGGGGGTTGCGCCGAGCGGGACGTGGGGGGTGCCGGTGCAGCCTGGGTGTTGCATGGCGTTAGCAGCGGGTGGGGTCGGTTCGGCGGTGAGCTGTGCGGCGCGGACTCGGTCCAGTTCTTCGTCTGTGTACCGAGCGGATTCGTGGTGCCAGTTCGCGATGCCGGTCATCAGGTTCTTCAGCAGGTCCGCGTAAGCGGTGAGTGTGTCGCGTGCTTTTGTGTCCAGGCCGTAGTCGGCGAAGAGGCCTGGCAGGCCTACGTCTGCTGCGTGGCGGAACTCGGCGAGTCTGGCTTCCGCCAGATCGGCGACGATGCGGATGGCTCGGTCTTGCTCGACGTCCAGGAAGGACCGTACTACCAGCACTGCGTTGTGCAGGCCGCCTTCGTACTCGATTTCCTTGCGGTAGGAGAACAAATCGTTGATCAGCCAGGCGTAGTCGGCGGCGGAGTCTTCCAGTGCTTCGATGACTCGGTTCCGGTGGATTTCCTCGGGGACGGTGCGGCTGTCGGTCAGCCTGCTGATGCTCACCACCAGGTCGGAACCGAAGGTGCGGCGGCGCATCTCGACGTAGTCGATGGGGTCGGGGATGCGGTTTTGGGCTTGCGTGGCTGCTTCCCATACCCAGGCGTCGATCATGGACTCGACCGTGGTGCGGAAGGTTTCGCGTTCCGTGGGGCTCAGGGGGCCGGTGGTGCGTTGCCAGAGGTCCGCTAGACCGGTTTCCAGCGCGGTTTGCGGTGAGGGAGGGGGCTCGCCGTTGGTGGGCATGAAGAGTTTGAGGCGTTCGGTGGTCAGTCTGGTGGCGGACAGGTCCGGCGAGAGGACTTCTGTGTAGTAGTCGTCGGCGTAGGTGCCCCAGGTGAGCCAGTCGTTGGTGAGGGAGACCTGTTCCGGAGGCGCGTCGGGGCAGATGCCTGCGGTGGCCAGTGGCACGTCGGACGCGCGCAGGCGGGCGGTGTCCCAGACTCCCTCGGACAGGAGACCTATGCGGCGTGGCCAATCGGCGATTTTCTTGCGTTCCGCGGAGAGGTGCGGGCTGAGTCGCAGGGGGAAGGGCAGGGGCAGGGCGGGCAGAGGGACTGGGCCTAGTTGTTCGTGGGGGTGGTGCGCGAAAGATCGTGCGCGTTGCGGGGCGGTGGTGGCGACGGAGCGGAAGATTCGGGCGGCGGAGGTGCCCAGTCCGGAAGGGCCGCCTAGCAACTCTGGGCCGCCTCGGGCCTCTAGGGCGCCTTCGTTCATGTAGCGGCTCGAGCGCAGATGCCATTCGTGTCCGCCGGATTGCCAGTCTTGCAGGCCTTTGACGTACGCGAAGGTTTCGGCTCGTCCGACTGGTTCTACGCCGTGTTCTTCGAAGAGGGCGGGGACTTCGGTGAGGGCGGTGTGCTCGAATTGGTGCAAGCGCGAGGTTAGCAAGTCGTTCACCGCGTCCGCGGCCTCTTGGGTGGTGCAGCCCAGGAACTTTTCGAAGACCAGGACGCTGTTGGACAGTTCGCCTTCGTCCTCGACTTCGCGCTGGTAGGAGAAGAGGTCGTTGCGGAGGTGCACGGCGTCGGCGAAGCAGTCGCGCAGGACTTCCATCGGGCGTTTCGCCGCGATTTCGTCCGGGACCTCGGCGTTCAGGGAGTGTTCGATCAGGTTCGCCGACCAGGGGGCGCCGCCGACTTTGCGGCGCATGGCGACGTATTCGATCGGGTTCGCGACCCGGCTTTCGTTGATGTTGGCCAGTTCCCAGAGGGATTCGTCGAGGAGGTTGCGGGTGCTTTCGCGGAAGCGTCGCCGCCAGGCCGCGGACCGGTGCAGGACAGTGCGGTTCCACAGATCGGTCAGGCCGCGTTCGACGGGGTTTTCCGGGGTATCGGTGATTTCGCCCTCGGCGGGCATGAAACGAGCGATCCGGTCCAAATAATCGCGGGCGTGTTCGATGTCGCCGGTGCGTTTGAACAGTTCCAGGAAATGGTCGTCGAAATAGAATACCCAGACGTACCAATCCGTGACGAGGTCGAGTTCTTGTGGGGCGGCGTCGGGATGGGTGTAGGAACACAGGAGCGCGTAGTCGTGGGAGTCGAGGTCGTGCTCGTTCCAGATGACGGTGCCGTGCTGGGGCACGTCGATCATGTCCATCGTGTACGCCCACGCCTTGCTGTGCTTCCGCGCGCCGTCCAGGTGCGGGTTCAGCCGGGCCGGGTACGACAGATAGAACTCGGGCAGGACGAACGGCTGCACGCGGGCTCCCCTCGCGGTCGCGGGTACCGACACCACGAGGCAAACAGACCGCACCGGCGCGGCGGAAGGCCCGCCACTCCGGCGAACCGCGCGGTCGCCCGGGCGGCCTAGCGGAGGCCGGCGCGGGATCGCCCCTGTGTGCTGTCGCGTCGCTCGTCGGTGCGGGGCGCGCCGACATCCGGGTAGGGGCGCGGTAACCGGTGCGAACGACTGCGCGGGCGGCCCGAACAGCTTATTGCAACGTGTGCAAACTGGAGTATTCTCAGTTTTTCACACGATGGCAAAGCGGCCCGGATCCCCGTGGCGGCCCTCTTCGAGACGACTCGGCGCGGCGGCGAGAGAAGGCCGCACGCGTGGGCCGTCGTGCCCAGGGGCCGCGGCGCTGTCCCGTCCTAGGAGTGACGCTCATGTCGCCTGGTCCCCTGGCTTCTCGATCTGGTCCACGACGGTGCGGCGCGCTGGTCGCGGCCGTAGTGCTCGTCGCGGCCGCGCTCCCGCAAGGCGTCGCCGTCGCGGCGACGACGTCCGGCGGAGTGCTTTACCGGCCCAGCACCGCGAGTGGTTCCACCGAAGACGCGAGCTATCCGCGGGTCATCCGCCTCGAACACAACGGCGGCGCCAACGGCACGCTGCTCGCGACGTTCTCTCATTCCGGCACCGGCGTCGGAAAGGCGAACTTCCCGATCTACCGCTCGACCGACAACGGCGTGACGTGGACTTCCTCGCCGATCAGCACGGTCACCGACACCCAGCACGGCTGGGATCTCGACGGCCCGACGCTCTACGAACTTCCGCGCGCCGAAGGGTCGCTGCCCGCCGGCACGCTGCTCGCCGCGGGCACCGCGTGGAACCACGGCGACTACACGCAGCAGGCGGTGGAAGTGTTCGCGTCCACCGACCAGGGGGCGAGCTGGACCTACCGCAGTTCGTGCGCGGCCGAGTCCGGCATGGCCAACACGATCGGGCACGGCATCTGGGAGCCGGAGTTCGAGACCACCAGCCACGGTCTCGTCTGCTACTTCTCGGACGAACGCCCGTCCTCGAACGGATACGCCCAGGTGCTCGCGCACACCGTCTCCGCCGACGGCGGCCTGACCTGGGGCAGCGAGGTCTACGACGTCGCGGTGCAAAACGGTGTCGACCGGCCGGGGATGGCCACCGTGGTCCCGTTGCCCAACGGCTCCTACGCGATGACCTACGAGGACTGCAAAGCCGGCGCCGACCCGGACCAGGCCTGCGACGTCTACCTCAAGACCTCGGCGGACGCCGAATCGTGGAACCCCGGCAGCCTCGGCACCCGGATCGAAACCGCCGACCACCGCTTCCTGCTGCACACGCCGTACCTGACGTGGTCGCCCGCCGGCGGCGCGAACGGGACCCTCGTCGCGTCCGGACAGCGGGTCGTCGCGGGCACCGACGGATCGCTGTCCGTGCAGCCGGAAGACGGGCACGTGCTGTTCGTGAACCGGAACCTCGGATCCGGTGCTTGGCAGGAGATCACCACGCCGGTGACCACCGCTCCGACCGGCGGCTACGACGCGGGCGAGACAGCGTGCGCCGGGTACAGCTCCCCGTTGCTCGGCGCGTCGTCCGGCAACACCTTCCTGATGCTCGCGGGCACACACCTGTCCACCGGCAAATGCGAAACCGCCTTCGGCACGGCGACGCTGCCGAACGCGCAGGGGCAGATCACGGGCCCCGCGGGCAAATGCGTTGACGTGAACACCAACACGTCCGTCAACGGCAACGCGGTGCAGCTCTATACCTGCGGCATCGCGACCGGTCAGCAGTGGTCTCTGGAAACCGACGGCACGATCCGCGCCTTCGACAAATGCCTCAACATCGTCGGCGGCAGCACTGCCAACTTCGCCAAGGTAGAACTGCGCGACTGCCTTGGCACGCCTGCACAGCAGTGGCAGGCCCGCGCGGACGGATCGATCTACAACCCGCCATCGGGCCGCTGCCTGGACGATCCGCAGGCCCAGACGGCGGACGGCACGCAACTGCAGATCTATGACTGCAATGGGCTGTTCACTCAGTCCTGGCACATTCCTGCTTGAGCGGAAAGGGCGGTCAGCTCAAGCTGGCCGCCCTTTCCCGCGAACGGTCACTCCCGCGCGCCGCGCCGGTTCAATTCCTCCACCACAGCCGCGTCCACGAAGGTTCGCGCTGCTGTCCCGCTTTCAGTCTCCAGCCAGAGATGCAGCCGCGCCGGGCCGCCTGGTGCGGGGACGGTCAGCGGGAACGCGTCGCTGAGCCGGAACGGTTTCGCTTGCGCGGAAACGGAATCCATCGACTCCGGGAGAGTTCGCGAGCCAGCGGCTCCCCACCCCGCGTGCAGTGTTCCCGCGATCGGTTCCGTCCCGGTGTGCGACACGTGCACGTCCAGGGTCAGCGGTTCCGCGGGAACCGGCAGGTCCGCGCCTGCGTGCGCCGGGACCAGGTCGACTACCAGCGTCGTCGGCGCGAACGCGTCGGCCGGGTCGAGCCCGCCCCAGTCCTTGGGCCGCCGGTGTGCGTCCAGCAGGCCCGCCATTTCGTGTTCCACGTCGGTCAGTTCGGTGTAGATGTACCCGGAAAACCGGTCGTGCCTGCGGATTTCCTGCGTCTGCCAGCGCACGTGCCACGCTCGTTCCAGGCTGGTGAACCCCGCGCCGTACTCGCTGTTCAGCACCGGCACTCCGGAGCGCGGGAAGCTGGCCGAGCCGTAGAACGATTTGTCGACAAGGAAGTCCGCTCGGAGTTTGACCTCGAAGGACTCCCGTTCGCCGGACGCGAGCGCGGCGAGGTTGTCCGCCCAGCTGCGCGGGTCTTCGTCGTAGTAGTGCCAGTCGACCAGATCCGTCTTCACGTGCGCCCAGCCGGAGTTCTCCACGATCGGGCGGGTGTCGTCGAGCGAGCGCAAGAGGTCGTAAGCATGAGTTGCCGCGGCGGCGCGCTCGGGGCTGCCCGGGATGTCCCAGTCCAGGCCCCATTCTTCGTTGTACAGCCCCCAGATGACGATCGAGGGATGGTTGCCGTCGCGGCGCACGAGGCCCGGCAGCTGTGCCTCGAAAGCGGCGGCCGCGGCCGGGCTGAACCGGCTGGGGGCGGGCGGTTCGGCCCACACCAGCATCCCCATCCGGTCCGCGTGGTGCAGCCAGCGCGGTTCCTCGGGCTTGAGATGCTTGCGCACCAGGGAAAAACCGAGTTCCCGGGCCAGTTCGAGGTCGCGGACCAGCGCTTCGTCGTCCGGCGCGGTGAGCCCGCTCTCCGGCCAGTATCCCTGGTCGAGCACCCCGCGCACGTACAGCCGTTCCCCGTTGAGATACAACGCTTCGCCGCGGGTTTCGATCCGGCGCAGCCCGCCGGTCACGGTCAGCCGGTCGGCGTCGTCGCCTTCGCCGACGGTCAGCGCGATGGAGTACAGATGCGGTGATTCCGGGCTCCACAGCTGAGGGTCGGGAACGTCCAACCTGCCGGAGAACCGACCGTCGCGCACCGGGAGGACGGTCTCGCGGCCTTCGAGTTCAGCGACCACGACCGCAGTCTCCGGAGCGTCGCCAGCGAGGTCACCGGTGATGTCGAAGCCGGTCAGCGAATCGCCGCGCACGGAAACTTCAGCGGCGTACGTGCGCCCGCGGGCCTCCAGCCAGACGCTCTGCCAGATCCCGGACGTCGGCGTGAACGAAACGCCGTCGTAGTCGTCCCGCGGGATCGAACGCTGTTTGCCGTGCGGGATTTCGCGTTTGTCCGCCGGTGCCTCGACTTCCACGGTCAGCTCGGCGGGGCGGCCGGGTTCGAGCACCTCGGTGACGTCGAACTCGAACGAGCTGTACCCACCGACGTGCGAGCCGATGGGCACGCCGTCGATCGAGACGGCCGCTCGGTGATGCACGGCGCCGAAACACAGCACCACGCGGCGTCCGCTCCACTCCGGCGGAACCGTGACCGTACGGGCATAGACCGCGCGCGGCAGCCAGGTCCGCTGCACGCCGGAAGCGGCGGTCTCCCAGGCGAACGGGACGATGATCGACTCGGGAGCCCCGTCGTCGGCGATGAACCGCCAGCGGCCGTTGAGGCTCAGCCACCGCGTGGACCGGTCCCGGTCGGGGCGCGGGTATCCGGGCCGGGGAACCGCCTCTTCGCTGCGCGGGTCGGCGGCGTTCTCGGCAATCGTCATGTGTGTCAGCCCTTTACGCTTCCGGCGAGGATGCCGTTGATGAAATGCTTCTGCAGCACGATGAACAGGATCAGGAGCGGAACGAGCGCGATCGACGCGGCGGCGAGCAGTTCGCCGGTGACGGTCGCGTAATCCGAGCCCACGCGGTTGCCCGAGATGTTCTGGGCGAGCGTCGAGAGAACGACCTGGAGCGTGGCCATCCGGCTGGAGCTGGCCGACACCACCGGCCAGACGAAATCGTTGTAGATGTTCATGATCGTCAGCACGCCCAGTCCGGCCAGCCCCGGCCGGATCGCCGGGACGACCACCCGCCAGAAGATGCCGAACTCGCCGCAGCCGTCCACCCTGGCCGCGTCGAGCAGTTCGTCCGGCACCGCCGCGATCACCTGGCGCATCCAGAAAATCGCGAACGCGTCGACCGAACCGGGCAGGATCAGCGCCTGGTAGGTGTTGACCCAGCCGAGTTCCTTCATCTCCAGCAGCAGCGGGATGACGAGCACGATCGTCGGCAGCATCAAGGTGAGCAGCACCGCGCCGAAGATCAGGTTCCGGCCCGCGAAGCGGTACTTCGCGAACGCGTAGGCCGCCAGCGGCGCGCAGAACATCGTGATCGCGCCCTTCGCCGCGAGCACGACGGCGGTGTTGAGAAAGCCGCTGCCGATTGGCACGTCCTGGAACATCCCGCGGAAATTGGCGAGGGTGAACGTCGCCGGGTCGAATCCGAGCGGATTCCGGATGATCTCGCCCGCCGGTTTGAACGAGGACAGGATCGCCCACACCACCGGTGCGAGCAGCGCGACGGTGAGCACGAGCAGGAACGCGTGCGAGCCGAGCAGCGGGCGGGCGGACTTCCGCCGCTCCCGGACGTCGAGGGTGGTCATGTCAGTCCTCCGCTCGCAGCAGCCGCACGAAAAGCAGCGACACCGCCATCACGATGATCACCAGGAGGAACGAATTCGCCGCCCCGGTGCCGAGATCCGCGTGGGTGATGTGGTTGTAGAGGTAGAGCCCGGCCGTGGTGGTCGACGTGTACGGCCCGCCCTGCGTCACCACGTACGGCTCGGCGAACATCTGGAACACCGCCAGGGTCTGCAGCACGACGCTGAACATCAGCGACCGGCGCAGCAGCGGAACGGTGATCGACCACAGCTGCCGCATCCGGCCCGCCCCGTCGAGCGAGGCCGCTTCGTACAGCCCGCGGTCGATCTGCTGGAGTCCGGAAAGGACGATCAGCACGACGAACCCGGTGGTCTTCCAGAGAAACAGCAGCGCCAGCGTCGGCTTCGCCCATCCGCTCGTGACGAGCCAGCCGACCGGCGGCAGCCCGACCGCGCCGAGCACCGCGTTCACCGCGCCGTTGTTCTGGTCGAACAGCACGATCCAGATCTGCGCCACCGCGACCAGCGGGGTCACGAACGGCACGACGAACGCCACGCGGTAGAACCCGCGCAGCCGTTTGATCGCGTTGAGCAGCACTGCCACGAGCACCGCCAGCACGATCTGCGCCGGGACGATCAGCAGCCACAGCACCCCGGAGTTGCCCAGCGACGACCAGAAGCCGTTGCTGGTCAGCAGATACCGGTAGTTGTCGAAACCGATCCAGTGCGCGGTGCCGGAACCGTGCCAGTCAGTGAAGCTCAGGCGCAGCGTGAAGAACAACGGGTAGACGCTGAAAGCCAGGAACACCAGCACGAACGGCAGCACGAACAGGTAGGGGGCGAGGCGGCGGCGCCACGCGAAGGCGCGCCGCCGCGGTTTTCCGGCCCGCGGTCCGACGGACGGAGACGGTTCCCGGAAAACCTTCGCCTCGGCGGTAACGGAGCGAGTGGTCATTTGCGGTCGATCAGGTTGGTCTGGATGTCTTTGCTCGCCTTGTCGATCACCTGCTGCGGAGTCAGCGCGCCGTCCAGCATCTTCTGCAGGTCAGTGCCGAGGTAGTCGACCGCGCCCGACCACCAGGCAGGGATCGGCGCTCCGCCGGGGATTTCCCGGCCCGCTTCGACGGCGGTCTTCCAGACGTCCTGGCCGCCCATCGCGTCGATCGGCCGGAACAGCGGCTTCGCCGGATCGGCCGCGGGCAGGTAGGCGGGGACCGACGTGTTCAGCCCGCCCGGATAGACCGCGTTCGGACCGTAGACCGCGGTGTAGCCCGCCTGGTCGAACATCAGGAAGCGGTAGAACAGCCAGGACAGCTTCGGGTTCTTGGCGTCCTTGGGGATGACGAATGACGAACCGCCCATCGCTCCGCTGCGTGCGCCGCCGGCGTTCCACGCGGGCAGCGGCATCGCCCGCCAATCGCCCTTCGTCGCGGTCAATTGCTGCTGCGGGGCGAAGTCGAACCAGATCGCCCACGGGTAGAAGACCTCGTCGCCGGAGTCCAGCGCGCTCACGTCGCTGGGCTTGAGGTACTCCGCGCGGGTGCCGAGCCCTTCCTTGCGCACGGTGTCGAGCCAGGTCAGGATCTGGTGGTACGGCGGGGAATTCAGCCGCAGCTTGCCGTCCGGGCCGGCGAGGCCGGTGCCCAGCTGGCTGGCGAACATCTCCAGCTGGAGCTGGCTGTTGAAGGCGTTCTGTTCCAGGTGGATCGGCTTCGCGCCCGGCTTGAACTGCTGGTACTTCTTCGCCGCTGCGAGCAGATCGGCGTAGGTCTTGATGCCGTTCGGGTCGATCCCGGCGGCGCTCAGCGCTTTCGCGTTGTAGAACAGCAGCCCGGGGTCGAGGTCGAAAGGAACGCCGTAGATGCCGCCGTTGACGGTGTTGACGTCGACCTTCTGCTTGGCGATGTCCTTGGTGTAGGGCGCGAGCACGTCCTTGAGATTCCAGAGGTGGCTGACGTAGCCGCCGACCTTGGCGTCGTCGAGGAAGACCCCGTCGGGCACGTCGGTGCCGGTGATCAGCGTGTTCTGGAGCTTGCCGTCGATGTCGACGGCCTCGTGCTTGACCGTGACGCCGGGGTATTTCGCGGTGAACTTCTTGATCGCGGCGTCGAAGACCTTGTACAGGTCGCCCGAGCGGTCCCAGATCGTGATTTCGCCTTTCGGCGCGTCTTCGGACGGCGCCTGCAGCACGGCGTTGTCCGCTGCCGAACCGCCGGAGCTGATGTCCGGGCCGCAGCCGGTCAGCCCGGCGGTGAGCAGGGCCGCGGCGGCGACGGCGCCGGCCCGGCGGGCGAGGAGGCGGGCTGTCCGTCCGCTCCGTCGGAGAGTGGGGTTCATGGCACTCCTTTGTGCGGGACGGTGGCAACGCGGCGAGGCGCGCCGCGGATTTGCCATCGTAGGCAAACTGTACGACATGCTTGCACACGTTGCAAAAGGTAGGATGACTTTCCGGGCGGAAGGAGTTTCATGGCGGCGACGTTGCGGGACGTGGCGGACCGGGCGCGGGTTTCCGTGCGGACGGTGTCGAACGTCGTCAGCGGATACGAGCACGTCAGCGAGAAGATGCGCCAGCGCGTGCTGAGTGCCATCGACGAACTCGGCTACATCCCGAATCCGGTCGCCCGCACGCTGCGCACCGGCAAGACCGGCTTGCTCTCGCTGGTGGTGCCCGAGATCGACGTGCCGTACTTCAGCCAGCTCGCCCGCGAGGTCATCGACGCCGCCGCGAGCCTCGGTTTCCAGGTGATGATCGACCAGACCGGGCACGACCACGAGCGGGAACGCCAGCTGCTGCGCGGCGGAGGCAGGCGGAACCTGTTCGACGGCATGCTGTTCGCGCCGCTCGCGACCAGCGAGGAACTGCGCGACGTGGACCCGGCCCGCTCGTCGCCGCTGATCCTTCTCGGCGAGCACGTCTTCGACAACCGCTTCGACCACGTGGCGATCGACAACGTCGTCGCGGCGCACGACGCGACGACGCATCTGCTCGACCGCGGCCGTACGCGCATCGCGGCGATCGGCGCCCAGCCGAAGGAGACGTACTCGACGCCGTTGCAGCGCACGGAAGGATTCCGCAAAGCGCTCGACGAGCACGGGCTCGAGCCGGTGAACGCGTTGCAGGCCACCGCGGCCCATTACGGGCGGGCCGACGGATACGCGGCGACGGCGTCGCTGCTTCGCGAATCCCCTTGCCCGGACGCGATTTTCTGCTATTCCGACCTGCTCGCGATGGGTGCGATCCGAGCGGTTTTCGACGCGGGTCTGCGGGTCCCGGAGGACGTCGCGATCATCGGCATCGACGACATCGAGGAAGGCCGCTATTCCCGCCCGTCGTTGAGCACTGTCTCGCTGGACACTCCGTTCATCGCCCGGACCGCCGTGTCCCGCCTCGCCGCCCGGATCGAGAACCCGGAGCTGCCTGCCGAGGAGTTCGTCGCGCCGCACACGGTGCTTGCGAGGGAGAGCACGGAATCGGGCCCGGCCGACGGCGGTGTGTGAAGATGCGGGAATGAGCGAAGAGACCAGCGTTTCCCGCAACGACAGCGAAAACCGCTACGAAGTGTATGCGGACGGCAAGCTCGCCGGCTTCGCCGAGTTCACCTCGAAGGACACCGAAACCGTCTTCACGCACACGGAGATCGGCGACGAGTTCGGCGGCCGCGGGCTCGGCAAGGTGCTGGCGAAGGCCGCGCTGGACGACGTCGTCGCGCGGGGCGGCGTGATCGTGCCGGTGTGCCCGTTCATCGCCGGGTATCTGCGCAAGAACGAGGGCTACGCCGAGCACGTCCGGTGGCCCGGACAGCATTGATCCAGGTCGCGACGCAGGTCAGCGGCGCCGTTCGGGGTATTCCAGGTGGCCCGAACGGCGCAACGGTGTCCGATTAGTCCGCATTTTTTGGTTATTAACCAACCTTCGTCGGTTTCGCGTTGGTTGCCGGGCAACAAAAGTGTGGGGCGTCCCACCGGTCGGTTCAGCCCACCTGGAGGAAGATCCATGACTTCCCGGAAGACGCTCGTCGCGGGATTCACCGCACTGTCGGCCGCGGCCTTGACCGCGGGCATGTGCGTGAACGCCGCCTCGGCAAGCCCGATGGCGTTCGCCCAGATGCAGGCACAGGCGATCACCCAGGCGACGCAGGTCGCCGACACGCTCGGCGCCGGAAACGGCGGCATCTACCTCGAACGCGGCAAGGCGGTCCTGAACGTCACCGACGCCGCGGCGCAGGAGAAGG
Source organism: Amycolatopsis sp. A1MSW2902 (assembly GCF_017312175.1). Classification (NCBI taxonomy): domain Bacteria; kingdom Bacillati; phylum Actinomycetota; class Actinomycetes; order Pseudonocardiales; family Pseudonocardiaceae; genus Amycolatopsis; species Amycolatopsis sp. A1MSW2902. The sequence continues at coordinate 5,939,479 of NZ_QJPO01000001.1, read as the reverse complement.
CCGAGGCCGCGGGCTTCGCGACCAAGCTCGTCAAGCACAGCTTCACCGCCCTCACCGGCGCGAAGAACCAGATGGACACCGTCAAGAACGTGCCGCAGACGTCGTGGGGCATCGACACCAAGACCAACCAGGTCGTGGTGAAGATCTACGACTCGGCGTCCCAGGCCACGAAGGACAAGGTCGCGGCGGCCGCGGCGAAGCTGGGCGACGCGGCGCGCGTCGAGCACCGCTCGGGCAAGCTGGCCACCTACATCGCGGACGGCGACTCGATCAACAACGGCCAGTTCACCTGCTCCCTCGGCTTCAACGTGACCAAGGGCGGCCAGCCGTACATGCTGACCGCGGGCCACTGCACCAACGAGGGCGGCACCTGGTCCGGCGGCGACGTTTCCGGCGCGCAGGTCGTCGAAAGCGACTGCCCCGGAGCCGACTCCGGCCTGCTGACCCGCCCGAACGGCTCCGGTCCCGGCGCGATCAACACCGGCCAGCAGATCACCAGCGCCGGCACGCCGACCGTCGGCGAGCAGATCCAGAAGATGGGCCAGACGACCGGCGGCGGCAGCGGCGAGGTCACCTCGGTGGACGAGTCGGTCAACTTCGACGTCGGCGTCCTGAACCACGAGTTCGGCACCACCGCCCACACCGACCACGGCGACTCGGGCGGCCCGGCGTACGACGGCGAGAAGGGCCTCGGCACCCTCTCCGGCGGCGACACCCAGACCAGCTACTTCTACCCGCTGACTCTGGAACTGCAGTCCTACGGCCTCGAGCTCGCCTGAGGTTTTTCGGTTCCACGGCCCGCCGTCCCCCTTCCGGGGCGGCGGGCTTCTTCCTGTGCGGCGGTTTTTGTCGTACCCGGGGCTTAGAGTTTTCCGCATGAAGCCGAACCCGGCCCGAAACCTTTGGACCGCCATCGAACCCCTCCACGCAGTCGTCTACTTCGCCCCGGAACCCGCCGCGGCGGCGAAGGACGTCGGCTTGCGCGGCTGGTGGATGGGCTACTTCGCGGGCCGGGCGGCGCCACTCGGCCCGATCGGCCCGGAACCGGTCACGTCGATGTTCTTCGGGTTCGCGCCGCGGATGGTCGAGCGAGCGCTGCCGGACGCGTGGACGTTCGCTTCTCCCGCCGATGTGGTGCGCACGCGGGTGGAAGCGGTCGAAGCGGCGTTGACGCGACTGCTCGGTCCGTCCACTGTGGACGAACTGGTCACGCTGCTGGAACAAGCCGTCGCCGCCTGCCAGTTCGACGCCCGGCCACTCGCCGCGGCCTGGTCCGCGGTGCCTCGCCCGGACCGGCCGCTGGCCCGGTTGTGGCTCGCTACTGCCGTCCTGCGCGAACACCGGGGCGACGGCCACGTCCTGGCCGCAGTCGCGTCCGGGCTGACCGGGCTGGAAACCACCCTCACCCACATCGCCACCGGAGCCACCAGCCGCGAGCAAGTCCAGCGCGCCCGAGGGTGGACCGACGAGGAATGGTCCGAGGCAACGGCAAACCTGGTCGATCGCGGTCTGCTCGACGCTGGCGGGTTGACCCCAGCGGGTGCGGAAGTCCGCCGGACCGTCGAGGAAACCACCGACCGCCTGGCCGCCGCCCCGCTCGAAGCATTGGGTCCGGAAGGCGTCGACCGGCTGCTGGACCTGGCAATCCCGTTGAGCCGACGGATCATTGACAACGGAGGTGTGCCTATTCCGAATCCGATGGGTGCGGAACGTCCCTGAGAACGGTGTCGATTTCCCGGTTCCCCGCTCGACGCACTGGTGACAGGCACGAGAAGGGAGCCCGGAAGATGCTGCTCGAAGGCAAGAACGCGGTCGTGTACGGCGCTGGCGGAGGAATCGGCGGTGCGTTCGCGCGAGCGTTCGCGGAGGAAGGCGCTCGGGTCTTCCTAGCCGGACGTACTCGCGAGAAGCTGGACCGAGTCGCCGGGGAGATCCGCGCCGCTGGCGGTACCGCCGACGTCGCCGTAGTCGACGCGCTCGACGAGAAATCTGTCGACGCGCATGCGGACGCGGTAGTCGAGGCCGCGGGCAGTCTCGACATCTCGGTGAACGTGATCAGCCATGGCGACGTCCAGGGGACTCCGATGGTCGAGATGTCGTTGGCCGACTACGAGCAACCGGTGGTCAACGGCGTGCGCACCACCTTCCTGACGATGCGCGCTGCAGGTCGGCACATGAAACGCCAAGGCAACGGCGTAGTCCTGCTCTTCGGCGGCGACGGCGACCCGGTGCGCAACCACGCGGTCGGAGGTCTGCAGGTCGGCTTCGCCGCGCTGGAAGCGATGCGTCGACAACTCGCCGCCGAACTCGGCCAGTACGGCGTCCGCACGGTGACCCTTCGGACCGGCGGTGTCCCGGAAACGATCCCCGCGGACTTCCCCGGTGCCGAGGAACTCAGTGCGGAACTCGCCGAACCGACCATGCTCGGCCGCACCGCGACGCTGGCCGATGTCGGTGCAGTGGCGGCGTTTGTCGCGTCCGATCGCGCCCGGACGATGACCGCTGCGACGGTGAATGTCAGCTGTGGCGCGTTGGTGGATTAGGCCGGTTCGACACAGTGATTCTCGCGGCCGAGGTCAGTTCTTGGCGCGGGCGGAGATCTGCTGGACGGCCCAGCTGTTGCCGTCAGGGTCGGCCAATTCGGCCGCACCGCGACGCTGGCCGATGTCGATGTGGTGGCGGCGTTTGTCGCGCCCGGACGATGACCGCTGCGACGGTGAACGTCAGCTGTGGCGCGCTGGTGGTTTAGGCCGGTTGGACACAGTGTTTGTCGCTGTTGAGGGTCAGTTCTTGGCGCGGGCGGAGATCTGCTGGACGGCCCAGCTGTTGCCGTCGGGGTCGGCGAAGTGGATGAACCCGATGTTGTAGAGGTCTTCGAGCGCGCCGGTGCCCGGGTCTGAGCCGTAGACCTGGAGTTCGCCGACGTCGACGCCGCGTGCGACCAGCTCCTCGCGAGCCTTCCGGACGTCGGCGACGACGAGCTGCAGGCCCTTCAGCGACCCCGGCGGCATGTCCGGGACCATGCCCTTGCCCAACACGATCGAACAGCCGGATCCGGGCGGCGTCAGCTGCACCAGGCGCTGGCCCGGTCCGGGGTTGATGTCGTGGTCGAGGCGGAAGCCGACCTGGTCGACGTAGAACGCTTTCGCCCGGTCCACATCGGTTACTGGAACGACGACGACCTCGAGAGTCCAGTCCATGAGACGAGTTTTAGCGGTGGCCTGAGCAGGCGGTCAAGCGCTGGCCAGCTCGACGCGGTTGCGGCCCGCCTGCTTGGCGCGGTACAGCGCGGCGTCGGCGGCCACCAGCACGTCGTCGACGCTGGCGAGGTGCTTCGCCGGGTACAGCGCGCAGCCGATCGAGACGGTCAGGTCGCTGATCACCGAATCCTGGTCCGGCAGCGCGACGACCACTTGCGGGATCCGCCGCCGGATACGGTCGGCGATGTGGCCGAGGTGCTCGGCGCTCGGGATGTCCGGCAGCGCGATCGCGAACTCCTCGCCGCCCCAGCGGCCGCACACGTCCTGCTCGCGGACCTCGTCGCGCAACGACAGCGCGATCTCGCGCAGCACCAGGTCGCCGGTGGGGTGGCCGTAGGTGTCGTTGATCGCCTTGAAGTGGTCGAGGTCCAGCAGCAGCACGCCGACGCTGTCCTGGTTCGCCCGCGCGCGTTCGAGGTAGCGCTCGGCGACCGTGCGCCACCAGCGTTTGGTGGCGAGCCCGGTGGTGACGTCGGTGCGCGCGTCGCGCTGGAACTGGGTGAGCAGCAGCCCGCGGTGCAATGCCACGAGCGCGATCACGACGCCCGCCAGGATCAGCGGGTTGGCCAGCAGCAGGAGCGCGGCGGTGACCAGGCCGAGGCCGATCGCGCCCGCTTCGAGGAGCTGGTCGCCGAAACCGGAGAACAGGTCGGCGAACGACCGCGGCGGGCTCGACAGCGCGATCGCGACCATGACGAGCGCGGTGTTGATCGCCCAGCGCAGCCCGGCGGCGAGCACGAAGACGATCAGGTCGACCAGGCCGGGCCCGAAGCCGTGGGCGAGCACCCCGGGGTACTCGTGCATCCCGAGCGCGAGCACCGCGACGGCGGCTTGCGTCCCGCACAGGACGGACGCACAGGAGAAAATCCAGCGGTGCGGCAGGACCGGCCGTTCGCGCGGCCAGATCCGCCACCACGCGACGGCGTAGGTGAGCACGACCATCGCCGACGCGAGGATCGCCGGCAGCGCCACCACGGCGGCGATGCTCCACACAGCCTTGGTGTCGACGTACGCGACTGTGGGTGCGCGGCTGTACTCGCGCTGCCGTTCGATGTGCCGGGTCGCCTCGATCGCGAGCGCCGCGCACACGGCGAGAACCCCGAAGCGGACCAGGTCGATCTGACGCACCGGCGCGAGCCACGCGGTGGCGAGGGTGGTGCCCACCGCCACGACGTTCACCAGCAGCACATACATGCGGACGTGAGAGGGCAGCCGCCATAGGCGCCAGCCTGTGAACCACCCGGCAACTCGTCCGCGCACTCTTCACCTCACCCGATTGGCTTCTACGGTAAACGACGAGGCGCGTTGTGTGCTGCCTGTCGTCCGGACTCTGGGAAGCCCCGGGGCGATTTCGCCCGGTCAGCCCAGCGCCAGACGGCCGGCGGGGGGAGGTGGCCACTGTGAGTAGTGACCAGCTGCTCCGAATCCGGGCCGGACCAGGGGATCCAACAGGGTCCCCTTGGGGCCCCCATGGCCACATTCGGTGACCAGCCGACCGGCGATGACGTGCGAAAACCGCCGAAGGCGCGACTCTGAAACGGAGGTGACAACAGTGCGCGACAACAACTGGACGGCTCTTCGGTGACCTCGGTCTCCCTCGCGGTCTCGACTCGAGGTCGAGACTTCGGTCTTCGCAGATGAGAGGAGGTGCCCACAGTGCGGGACAACAACTGGTGAGTGGGTCGGAGAAGGGAATCCGGGATGCGGAAAGGAGGGCTCTCGATGCGCGACAACAACTGGACTCGGTGAGACGGCTGAAATCCCTGCACGAAATGTGCGCGGAGGAGGTGAACAACTGCCATGCGCGACAACAACTGGACTCGCTGAACGTGCTGAGTGCTGACCGTCGATCCGGAAGGGAGCTGCCGTCGTGCGCGACAACAACTGGACCCGCTGAATCTGTCGACCGCCGACCGCCTAGCCACGAAAGGAGCCGCTGCTGTGCGTGACAACAACTGGACTCGCTGAGTCCCGCCGACCATCGCCCGTCGAGCCGCGAAGGGAGCCGCCCGCGATGCGTGACAACAACTGGACTCGCTGAACCCCGCAACCACCGCCCGCCGAGACAGGAAAGGAGCCGCCGCGATGCGTGACAACAACTGGACCCGCTGAATCCCGCGACCACTGACCGCTCAACCGCGAAAGGAACCGCCTCGTGCGTGACAACAACTGGTCCCGCTGAGCCCGTAACCACCACCCGTCGAGACAGGAAGGGAGCCGCCGCCGTGCGCGACAACAACTGGACCCGCTGAATCTCGCGACCACCGACCGCCCGACCGCGAAAGGAACCGCCCCGTGCGCGACAACAACTGGTCCCGCTGACCCCCGCAACGACCGCCCGTCGAGCCAAGAAGGGAGCCGCCGCCGTGCGCGACAACAACTGGACCCGCTGACCCCTGCAACCACCGCCCCTCAAGCCAAGAAAGGAGCCCACCGTGCGCGACAACAACTGGACCCGCTGAACCGCCCCCAGCCCGCCCCACGAGGAGGTGAGAGGGCATGCGTGACAACAACTGGACGTGACCGAAGCCAGTCCCGCGGCGCACCCGTCCCGCGGATTACGGCGCGGGAGGTGGGGTGGCCCCGTCGAGGGGAGTTCGGCGGGGCCGCACCGCGCGGTCCGCTCGCACCGCCCGCGTCCAGGCGATCCCGGCCAGAGCGGCGCATCCCGCCCCGGCGACGGCGGCGATCGCGACCACTGTCGTCGGCGCGAAGGCCAGTGCCAGCGCGCCCGCGGCCGCGATCGTCAGTCCTTGCGCCGCCCGCAACGCCGCGATCGCGACTCCGATCACCTGGCCGCGCTGTTCCGGCGGCGCGGCGAGGCTGTACTGCACCTGGGTGATCAAGTCGTGCGCGGAGAACATCCCGGACACCGTCCAGACCGCGACGACCACCGGCAACGCGGGCGTCCAGCCGGTCGGCAGCAGGACGAGACTGCTCGCCACCGCGAGCGGGCCCAGCCACCGCACCTGCCGTGCCCGCGGCAACCGGCTGATCAGCAGCGCGCCGAGCAGCGTCCCGACCGGGTTCGCGACCAGCAGCCAGCCGAGCACGCCCGTGCCGCCGAGTTGCGCGGCCACGGGCACCGCCAATCCCTCCGGCACCACGTAAAACCCGCAGCAGCACGCGATCGCCAGCAGTGACCGCAGCTTCCGGTCCCGCGCGACCAGCCGGCAACCAGCCTTCAGCGACGCCCATTGCGGCACGTGCGCGGTCACCTTCGAAACCGGGTACGGCCGCAATCCCCAGCGCAGCGCGGCCGCCGACACCGCGAACGTCACCGCGTCCGCCCACAGCGCGCCCGAAACCCCGAGCCACGCGACCACCGCGGCGCCCGCGCCGAAGCCGATCACCAGCGCGGCCTGGTACGTCGAGGAGAGAATCGCTTGACCGGTCGCCAGTTTCTCCTCGCCCAGCATGTCCGGCAGCACCGCCTGCCGAGCCGCCTGAAACGGTCCGGCCGCGAGTTGCACGATCACGAGCAGTCCCGCGGCGACCGGCCAGGGCATGCCGGGGATCGCCATCAACGCGACCAGCAATGCGCGCACGACATCCGCGACCACGAGCACGGTCCGGCGCGGGAACCGGTCGGCGAGCCCGCCGAGCGCACCGCCGAGGAGGTCCGGCAAATAGGTGAGCGCGTACGTCCCGGCGGCCCAGCCCGCGGACGCCGTTCGGTTGAACACCAACACAGTCAGCGCGACTCGTGCTAGTTGATCACCTGCCACCGACAATACGTGCGCGAGCCAGAGCGCACGAAATTCGCCCATCCGGAACACACTCCGGAAAGACGGCGCTGTCGTGGTCATGTGCTCACCCTGTCGTGACTCGGCCACCCGGAGCAACCCCGGCCTGGCGCGGGTGGGTCGCGGATCCGGCTCCGGCCGTCCGTGGAAAACTGGGTGATCGCCGTCCGTGGATGATGTCGCACCGAAGGGTTTTCCGTTGACCGAGGAGAGCCGGCAGGTCGCCGGTCGCTACGAGCTCGTCGAACTGATCGGCAGCGGCGCGATGGGGATGGTCTGGCGCGGGGAGGACAAGATCCTCGGCCGCGTCGTCGCGGTGAAGGAACTCCTCATGCCCGTGAACCAGGGCGAGGACAAGGTCGAGGAAGCCCGCAACCGCGCCATGCGCGAGGCCCGCATCGCCGCCCGGCTGCAGCATCCGAACGCCATTTCGGTCTTCAACGTGGTCGAGCACGAGGACCGTCCGTGGCTGATCATGGAGTACCTGCCGTCGCGCAGCCTCGCGGTGAAACTCCGCGAGGACGGCCCGCTGACCGTCGACGAGGCGATCCCGTTCGCGGTGCAGCTGGCTGGCGTGCTCGCCGCCGCGCACCGGGCGGGCATCGTGCACCGCGACGTCAAACCGGGCAACGTCCTGCTCGGCGACGACGGCAGCACGGTCAAGGTGACCGACTTCGGCATTTCCCGCGCGGTCGGCGACGTCACGCTCACCGCGACCGGCGAAATCTCCGGCACGCCCGCGTTCCTCGCGCCCGAGGTCGCCCGCGGCGAGGAAGCGACGTTCGCCTCCGACGTGTTCGCCCTCGGCGCGACGCTGTACATGGCAGTGGAGGGCGACCCGCCGTTCGGCACCGCGGACAACGCGATCGCCTTGCTGTACCGGGTTTCCAGCGGTTCGATCAACCCGCCGAAACAGGCTGGCAAGCTGGAGCCGCTGCTGCTGAAGCTGCTGGAGCTCAAGCCGGAGGACCGGCCGTCGATGGCCGAGGTCGTCACGGAACTGCGCAAACTCGACGGCGGCGTCACCCCGGTCGTGGCGGTCCCGGAACCGCCGACCCTTCCGGACGCCAAACCGCCGGTCGTACCCACCACGGTCGCGGTTCCGGCCGCGGGCGCCGCCGCCGCGCCGCCTGCGGGCTCGGACCGAAGACGCCGCGGGATGATCTTCGCCGGGGCGGGCGCGCTGCTCGTCGTGATCGCCGTGATCGTCACTGTCGTCCTCACCCGCAACCACGGGGGCGAAAACCCCTCCGCGAACCCGCCGCCCCCCGCCGAGAGCTCCGCGGCTTCCAACGCTCCGGCGACCTCGTCCGCGTCGCAGCCGTCACCGTCGACGCAGCCGTCGACGCCGTCCTCGTCGAGCAGCCCTCCGTCGTCCAGTTCCGCGGCGAACTCGCCCGAGGCGATGGCTTCCGCACTGCGTGCCTACTTCTCGTACCTGCCGAGCAATCTGGAAGCCGGCTGGGCGATGATCAGCGACAAGTTCCGTGCCGCGCACAAAAATCAGACTTTCGACGAGTACAAGGCGTGGTGGAGCCGGTTCAGTTCGGTGACCGCGAACGACGTGAAGGTCACCGGTGAGAACACGCTGACCGCGGTGATCACCTATCACCGCGCCGGCGGCGGCCCGACGACCGAGACGCACCGCTACACGATGTCGCAGCGCAACGGCACCTGGCAGATCGACGTGGAGAACTAGCTCTCGAGCAGCAGCGCGATCGCGGCGGCGGGGTCGCGGTCCGGGCCGACCCGCACGGTGCGCAATCCGGCGGACCGGGCGGGTCCGACGTCCGCGCCGACGAACCAGGCGTCGTCCAGCGTGGTCTCGCAGCGTTCGGCGACGAGCCCGAACAGCTTCGGGTCCGATGTGGACAGTCCGTCCGGCCCGGCGAGCGCCCAGCCGTCCACGAGCCCGGCGATTCCGGTGCACAGCAGCGTGGACAGCTGCGGTTCGCCCTCGCCGAGGACGCCGATCCGCCAGCCCGCCGCGCGCAGCCGGGGCAATCCGGCCAGGACGCCGGGGGCGGCCGGGACGAGGGCGGGATGGCGTTCGCGGTAGGCGTCTTCGAGATCGGGTTCTTGCAGGTCGAAGCGCTCGCGAAGGTTTTTGAAGAACGTCGCCCGGTCGGCGCGCCCGCGGTCGTCGGCGGTGATGAGCCACGCGGCGTCCGCGTCGGCGAGCCGGTGTTCCGCGCAGAACTCCCACGCCCAGCGGCGGAATCCCTCCGCGCGATCGACGAGCGTGGTGTCGAGGTCGAACAGGACGAGCCGCACGGGGGAGAGGTTAGCGCGTCCCGTCCGGGTTCAGTCCGGGCTCCGGGAGATTTTTCTACTCCGTTCGAGTGAACGGATCGCGGTTTTTGTCGGTGTTCGATGCGAACATATGTTCGTGACGAGCGAAGGACCGATCCTCCACGCCGATCTCGACGCGTTCTACGCCTCGGTCGAGCAGCGCGACGATCCCCGGCTGCGCGGCAGGCCGGTGATCGTGGGCGGTGGCGTGGTGCTGGCCGCGAGCTACGAGGCCAAGGCGTTGGGCGTGCGCACCGCGATGGGCGGGGCGCAGGCCAGGCGGTTGTGCCCGCATGCCGTGGTGGTGCCGCCGCGGATGCCGGTCTACAGCGCGGCGAGCAAGGCGGTGTTCGAGGTGTTCCGGCAGACGACGCCGGCGGTGGAAGGAGTGTCGATAGACGAAGCTTTCTTGGACGTAGGCGGTCTGCGGCGGATCGCGGGACGTCCGTCGGAGATCGCGGTACGCCTGCGCGCGGAGGTGCTGGCGCAGGTCGGGCTGCCGATCACGGTAGGGGTGGCGCGCACGAAGTTCCTGGCGAAGGTGGCGAGCGGCGTCGCGAAACCGGACGGTTTGCTGGTGGTGCCGCCAGACCAGGAGCTGGAATTCCTGCACCCGCTGCCGGTGGAGCGGTTGTGGGGAGTGGGAAAGGTGACGTCGGCGAAGCTTCGGGAACGCGGTGTCCGCACCGTGCGCCAGGTCGCCGAACTGCCCGAGGCCGCGCTGATCTCCATGCTGGGCCCAGGCTCGGGACGCCACCTGCATGCCCTGGCGCATGGTCGTGACCCACGCGCGGTTCAACCAGGAAAACGCCGCCGCTCGATCGGCTCGCAACGCGCGCTGGGCCGCCGCTCCCGCTCTCCGGCCGAACTGGACGAGATCATGGTGTCCATTGTGGACCGACTGGCCCGTCGGCTGCGCGGCGCGTCACGCGTATGCCGGACGGTGGTGCTGCGAATGCGCTTCGCGGACTTCACCCGCGCCACGAGGTCGCACACGCTCGCCGACAGCACCGACCACACGGAAACCTTGCTGTGCGCCGCCCGCGGCCTGCTGTCCGCGGCGCAACCACTGGTGTACGACCGGGGTTTGACGTTGCTGGGCCTGTCGTTCTCGAATCTCGACAGCCACGGCGCGGTGCAGTTGGCGCTGCCGCTGGACCAACCGTCCAGCCCAGCGTTGTCCGCGGAGGCGACTGCGCTGGACTCAGCAGTGGACGCGCTACGAGACCGCTTCGGCGCGGCCGCGCTGACCCGTGCGGCGCTGCTGAGCCATGAGGCGGGGATGGAGATGCCTATGCTGCCGGACTAATCGAATGCGGTGGTCCCGCGGACGCTTCGCCGTGGGTCCGGACGACCTTGCACGACAGCACGCTCCGCGTGCGAGAGTGCGGGAGGTCGTTGCCCGGCATCAGGAATGGATGCTTGTGCTGCCGGATCTAGTGAGCGTAGTGGTTCCGCGAGGGCTGGTACCCGAACCGGGCGGGCAATCCCGGGACAGCTGGATGCTGGGCGGAATTTGGCTGGCCGGGATCTGAGTGCGGGGGCTTGCGCCGACCCGATGTGGCTGCACTTGGCCGGAGTCGGATGGCTGCACTTGGCCGCAGTCGGAGAGCGCGCTCCGGGTGGCCGTTCTTCGGATCCGGTATGGACTGGCTCGGTTTCGGCGGCGCCACCGAAACCGGTGCCGAGTCCAGCCGCTTCTCTGCAGCCGCCCGGCTAGGGTGACGCGGCATCTGGAGGAGGTGTTGTGCGGCCTTGGGAGTCCGGTGTTGTGGGTGCTGGGCGGGGCGGCTACTGGTGGGCGAGGTCCTGCGTGGCTCCGGGGATCCGGTGCTGCGGGTGCTCGGTCAGTGGCTCCTGAAGAACCAGGTGCCGCGTACCACCGGGAAATCCTGTTGCTGCGGGCAGCGAGTGGGGCGACGACTGGACGAACAGGTGCGGCGTGCCCCCGGAAACACGAACAGGTGCGGCATGCCTCGGGAAACCCCGGAGCTGCGGTTGCTGGGCCGGTGCGGTTCCGGTGAGCTGATCTTGTTCAGGCTCAACGTCGTTGACCGCGGTCGTCGCCCGCGGGCGTCCGTGGTCTGTTCCGGTCATCGCACGCGCGGGCGGGGGAGTGCCGAGGCACAATCCCCCCCGCCCGGCAAGGTCCATGCGAGACGCAGGCCGTTCCAGGGCACGGAAACAGGTCTTCGCCCGGAAGCCGCTATTTCAGGTCAGCGAGCAGACCGTCCAGGGCTGTGGCGAGGGCCTCGGCGTTGGCTGGCCCGAACCACGTCGTGCGGATTCGTTCGTTGTTTCCCTGAGACGTCTCGTGGTCGGCGGCAAGCTGATCAAGCGAGCGGGTCTCGTCGTCCAGTGCGCGGCCGACGTTCTGGAAGAGACCGCGCACGTACCGTTCGGCGACCTCGGTCGCGATGCCGTGCTCGCCGGCCCAGGCGGTGAGCGTGGCGAGGTAGGCGTAGTGGGCGGTGAGAGTCCCGGTCAGGGCGGAGAAGACGTTGAAGGCGTCCTCGTCCGCGACGGGCAACGACCCGCCCAACTGGTCGAAGAGAGCGTCCACCGCTGGATGCGGAGGTGTGGTCACGGTGACGGACCGGCGTACGCGCACGGCGGGCAGCGGGATGGCGCGGACGATCGGGGCGCCGGTGCCGAGGGTTTGGCGCAGAGCGTCGATGCCGACCCCGGCCATCAGGGTGACCACGATCTTCTCGTCGGCCACCTTGAGCCCGCCTAGCGCTTCGTCGCGGTCTTGGCGGCGCACGGCAATGATTACCAGGTCCGCGCGGTCCACGACCTCCTGGTTGTCGGCGCACACCTGGACGCCCTCGAAACGTTCGGACAGTTCGGCGGCGGTGCGGGCTCCTCGCGGGGAGAGGAAGATTTCCGCTGCCGCACCGTTTTCGTGTCGTATGCCTTCGACGAGAGCCTTGCCGATTTCGCCGACGCCGACGATGCCGATTTTCCGCATGTTGTTGTCCTCCAGGGAATGCTGGGTCATGTCGGTCTCCTGGCGCCCCAAGGCGAGGCGACTGTGAGATTGCCGCGAGGTGATCGTTGTGCTGTCGGCGCAATGACGCTTCGCAGGCACGCAGCGGATCGTCGGGCGAACCGGCGGGCACCAGGTCGTGGCAGCGCGCCGGACACCGGTTTTTGGGCCCAGACAACGATCAGGCAACCCAGACCGAGCCGGGCGTTGTTGTGCACCTGATCCTCCGTCACTTCGCCAAAGCCGCGCCGAGGAAGGCGAGGATTTCCGCCTGTGCGGCTTCGGCCTGCGGTTCGATGCCAGGCAACGTGAGGAATGCGTGTTTCGCGCCCGGGTACTCGGAGAGCTGCACGGGGCTTCCGGCCTCGCGCAGCCGCTCGGCGTAGCGGCGGCCGTGGTCGGCTACAGCGTCCTGGGTGGGCACCACCACGAGTGCTGGAGCGAGCCCGCTCAGATCGTTGGTGTGCAACGGGGAGACAGCAGCGGCGTCGGCGCCAGGCGGGATGGCGAGTCGCTGGAAGAGCTTCAGCAGCGACAGGGCTGGGCTCGGGCGGTACGCGTATTCGGCGACAGAGGGGTAGTCGAACATCGTGCCGGTCACGTCGGCGACCGGGTTGACCAGCACCTGCGCCTTAAGCTCGAGACCGGCTTCCCTGGCGCGGACGGCAGCTAGTGCGCTGATAAGGGCACCACAGCTCTCGCCGAAGACCGCCACGCGCGCGGGGTCGATGCCCCACTCCGCGGAGTGCCGGACCACGTGCCAGAGCACGTTCCAGCCGTCGTCCGCGGCGTTCGCGAGCGGGGTGTCGGGTGCGAGCAGGCGGTGTTCTACCGAGACGACGACGGCGGGAAGCCGCGCGGCGAGACGGCTGTTGGTCCAGTCGCACTGCGCCGCCGTGCCCACGAAGCCGCCTCCGTGGACATGGACCACCAACGGCAGTGTGGCTTCCAGCCTCGGCCGGTAGACCCGGACCGGCAGGTCACGGCCGGGCAGAGCGATCTCGCGCCACTCGATCTCGGCATCGGGGCTCGGCTCTCCGATGATCGGGTACGCCGCGCTGGAAGCCCGGAAGCGGTTCTCCGCCTCGCGGTAGACGTGCAGTTCCTCGGGCGTGATCACCGAGTAGTCCGGCTCCGGCGGTCTCGTCGGGGCAGCGGGTTCTCCCATGATTCCTTCTTTCCTCCCGGCGGAAAGCCGGGTGCGTCGTGGTGTCCCCAGTGACTTGTCCTTATTATGCACACACTGTGTGCATTGCCAAGTGCATAGGTTATGCTGGGCCGGACGAGAGGGGCCGAGATGACCGGTCGCAGGCGATGGTCGACCGACGAGATCCTGGACACCGCGGAAGACCTGCTGCGCACGAGCGACGCGGAGTCGTTCAGCGTGCGAAAACTCGCCGCCGCGCTCGGGACCGATCCCTCCAGCCTTTACCGGCACTTCCGCAACAAGACCGAACTGCTGCGCGCCGTCGCGGACCGGATCCTGCTCGCCGCCATGGACGGCTACCGTCCGGAAGGCACTTGGAAGCAGCGCATCACCGCACTGGCGCTGTGCCTGCGCGAGGCCTTCGGAGAGCAGCCTCAACTCGCCACCGTGTGGGGCCGCTACGCGTCCGGCGGCACCGGATCCCGGTTGGTCATGGAGGAATTGCTGCAGGCCCTGCGCGCGGCCGGGGTTCCCGACAAGCAGATCCCGGTGCTGTACCACCGCCTCGTGGTCCTCATCGCCGCCCTGATCGCCGCCGAGGCTGGCGTCAGCAGCATCACCGCCGAGGAGTACGAACAGGGTCTGGAACAGTTCCGCGTCGCAGTGCTCGGCGCCGATCCCGAACGCTTCCCCGCTTTGGCGTTCTTCGCCCGCGAAGTCCGTCCCCTCGGGGCGGATCGCCGCGCCGCGTTTGAAGAAATCGTCGCCGGTCACTTGGCCCAGATTGAGGCTCAGATTCCTTGATGCGCCTGGTCCACTGCGCGCCGAGGCAACATCGCACAATGCGGTAGGACTGCCAGAGGATGTCTACCGCAGGGCGCTGAGCCACGAGACGGCGATGGCTTGCTGGGGTTAAGCGTGGTTCCGCGGTGCGCAGTTCAGAGCCCGGTTGGTCACTGTTCGTACCGGGCTACCGGGAGGGCCTCCCCGAGGCAATGGCGCGCAGTGCAACAAGGCCTGCACTGACCAAAGGATGTCCACTGCTGCCACGTCGTACCGCGGTCAGCAATTGCCGGGTAGGAATAGACGTGCCCAGCAAAGGAATCCGCTTAACCGCGTGCTCCGGCAGCGGCACGATCCTCGGCATCAGGCACACGCCGAGGCCTTCCGCGACGAGGGCGGAAACTGCGTACCACTCCTTGACTTCATGCACGATCCGAGGCGTGAAACCAGCGGCGGCGCAGGCTGCGGTCACCAAGGGATAAGTGTCGTTGTTGTGTTTCTTGACGATCCACGGCTGATCAGCCGCCTCCGCGAGTTCGATTCCCTTGCGGCGGGCCAGGGGGTGGGTGGCGGCGACGAGCAGGTCTTGGCGGTCGGTCGTCAACGGGGTCTGTTCGAAGCGGGAATCGGTGACCGGCGGCGCTTCCGGGCCGGGCAGGACTAAGGCGATGTCGGCTTCGTCGGTGAGGAGGAGGCGGTAGCAGTCGGCGCTTTCCGCTTCGGTGATTTGCGTTTCTGCCAACGGATGCGTCCGGCGCAGGCTGGCGACGGCGGGGGCGGCGAGGGTCGCCAGCGCGGAGGAGACGCCGCACAGGCGCAGTGTGCCGCGGAGTTCAGTGGCCTCCGCGGCGAGTTCCGCGCGGGCTGCTTCCCATTGCAGGCGTAGGGCGTCGGCGTGTCGGAGCACGATGTGTGCGGCGGGCGTCAGCTGCACTCGACGGCCTTGCGGCACCAGGAGTTCCACCTCCAGATCCCGGGCCAGCAAACGTAATTGCTGCGAGACGGCAGACGGGGTCAGGTGTAGTGCGGCGGCGGTCGCGGTCACGGTTTCGTACTCGGCGAGGGTTCGCAGGACGTGCAACCGGTGGTCAATCATGTAGTCCAGGCTAAACGGTTTCGTGCGGAAAGATTCGTTGGACGTGCACGCTTCCAGAGGCAAGCCTGGAGGGATGAGGAATGCGCCTGCGCTGATGGTGGGGAGTGTGCTGAGCGTCCAGTTCGGGCAGGCGTTCGGGAAGCAACTGTCCGAGGACGTCGGCGCGTCCGGTGTGGTGGCGTTGCGGCTTGGGCTGGCTGCGGCGGCTCTGCTGATCCTGTACCGGCCTGCGGTGCCCCGCAGTTGGGCGGAAAGGAGGGTGATTCTCGGCTTCGGCACGGCCATCGCGGGGATGAATTTGATCTATCCCGCGCTGACCATCTTGCCGTTGGGGTTGGCGAGTGCGTTGCAGTTGTTGGGGCCGATTTCCTTGGCATTGTTCACCTCGCGACGTCTCCGCGACGTGGCTTGTGCGGTCGTGGCCGGAGTCGGGGGTGTGGTTGTTCTATGCTCCGCGCGAGGTCAGTTTTCCGCTCGCTGGCGTGGCTCTCGCGTTGGCTTCTGGCGCGTGCATGGCTGCCTACTTCCTGCTCAGCAAACGCGCGGGAGCAAGCAGCGCGGGTGGGGGTCCGCTTGCGCTGGCGTTGGCTTGGGCTGCCGTGCTTTCGGTGCCGTTGGGGGTGATAGACCAAGGCACGCGGCTGGTGGCGCCTCGGGTGTTGCTGGTCGGCGTCGTGGTGGCCGCGTTATCGGCGGTGGTGCCGTATTCCTTGGAGCTGGCGGCTTTGCGACGGCTGCCTGCCCGGACGGTCGGGGTGCTGGCCAGTCTCGAGCCGGCGAGTGCGGGGCTGGCCGGGGTGCTGGTTCTCGGTGAGCACTTGCGCGCGGTGCAGTGGGTGGCGCTCGCCTGTGTGGGGCTCGCGAGCGCGGGGGCGGTGTTGGGGCGGAAGGACGCTACTCAGCGGGTCGGTTGACCAGTGCGGCAATGCCTTCGATCAGGCGGTCCAAGCCGAACGCGTACTCGTGGTCGAGGCTGTACGGAGCCTGGTGCGTTTGCCCGGCGGCGGCGCCGACCCGGTCCGCGACGGGGAAGCGGCGCGGTTCGTAGACCTCCGCCAGTGCGGGGGCGGTCGCGGCCCACCATTGCTGGTCGGTCATCCCGGTTTGCCGCACCACGCGGGCGGCTTCGACCTTGCGGCGCGCCAGGCCTTCGACGTGGGTGGTCACCAGCGTGATCGTCGAGTCCATTTCGAGGTCCGACAGGCCGATCCCGTCGACGACCGCCAGTTCCAGGTCGTACTTCGCGATCGCGTTGGGGCCGAGCGTCGGACGGCCGGTGAAGACTTGCAGCAGCCACGGATGCCTCAGGTGCATCGCCCAGTTGACGGCGGCGACGCGGCGGAGGCCGTCGCGCCAGTCGTCGGCGTCTATTTCGGACAGTTCGGCTACTGCCTCGCCGTACACCGCGTCGACCATCGCTTCGACCAACTCCGCGCGCGACGAAACGTAGGTGTAGAGCGACATCGTCCCGACGCCCAGCGATTCGGCGACCCGGCGCATCGACAGCGTCGCCAGGTCCTGTTCGGTGTCCGCGACCTCGACCGCGGCGTCGACGATCCGGGCCGGAGTCAGTCCGTGCTTCGGGCCGCGCTTCGGCAGCTGGCGGGTGCCCCACAGCAGCGCGATCGTCGCGGCGGGGTCGCCGGGGTTGCCGTCAGTCGTCACGTGACCAGCATAGGAACTTAACTCCGTAGGCAATACGGAGTGTTGTGCTAGCCTTCTTCGTATGGCATACGGAGTAGATGGCCTGCTGGCGCGCGGGGTGCAGAAGCGGTACGGCGAACGGGCCGCGCTGGACGGGTTTGACCTGCGGGTTGAGCCGGGAACGGTGTGCGGACTGCTCGGTCCCAACGGTGCGGGCAAGACGACCGCGGTCCGGATTCTGACCACGTTGCTGCGGCCGGACGCGGGGGAGGTGCGGGTGGCCGGTTTCGACGCGGTCGCCGAGCCGGACGAGGTGCGGCGGCGGATCGGGCTGGTCGGGCAGAACGCCTCGGTCGACGAGATCCTGACCGGCAGGCAGAACCTCGAACTGTTCGGCAGGCTCGGCGGACTGCCCTCGCGGGCGGCCCGGATGCGAGCGACGGAGCTGCTGGACCGGTTCGGTCTCGCCGAAGCCGCGGGCCGGTCCGTCTCCGGCTACTCCGGCGGCATGCGGCGCAAGCTGGACCTGGCTGCCGGGCTCCTGCTGAACCCGGCGGTGCTGTTCCTCGACGAGCCGACGACCGGGCTCGACCCGGCTGCCCGCATCGACGTCTGGGCGGACGTCCGCGCGCTGGCGGGCACCGGCACCACGGTGCTGCTGACCACGCAGTACCTGGAGGAGGCCGATCAGCTCGCCGACCGGATCGCGGTCCTCGACGCCGGCCGGGTCGTCGCCGCGGGCACGCCGGACGAGCTGAAGGCGAAGGTCGGGCCGGACCGGGTCGAGACGGTCGTCCGGAAGCCGACGCTCGACGAGGTTTTCCTGCTCCTGACCGGCAACGCGACTGAGGAGGCGCGATGACCGTCCCCGCATCCGCGCGCGTGTCCTGGCCGACGCACACCGCCGTCCTGACCCGGCGGATCCTGGTGCACTGGAAGCAACGTCCGGTCTCGATCGCGGTCACGCTGCTGTTCCCGGTCCTGATCGTGGTGATGTTCGGCCAGCTTTTCGGCGGCGCGATGGACATCCGGGACGGCGCGTACATCGACTTCCTCATCCCCGGCATGCTCGCGATGACCATGCTGTTCGGGCTGGAATCCACCGTCCTCGCGGTGACTTCCGACGCCGCGAAGGGCGTCACCGAGCGGATCCGCGCGATGCCGGTCAGCGGGCTCGCCGTGCTGACCGGACGGTGTCTCGCCGACTTGATCAGCGCGGTCGCCGGGCTGGTCGTGATGATGGGAGCAGGGCTGGCGCTGGGCTGGCGGCCGCACCAGGTGTCCGTGCTGGGCGCGGTCGGGCTGCTGTTGTGGCTGCGGTTCGCCTTCGTCTGGATCGGGATCTATCTCGGACTGCTGCTGAAGACCCCGGAGTCGGCGGTTTCGGTGCAGGTGCTGGTGTGGCCGGTCGGATTCCTGTCCGGCGTTTTCGTTTCCCCGGACACCATGCCTGCCTGGCTGAGCGCGGTCGCGACCTGGAATCCGCTCACCGCAACGGCTTCCGCGGTGCGCGAGCTGGCGGGCAATCCGGCGTGGGCGGCGAATGGCTGGGCGGCGGAGCATTCCGTGCTGCTCGCGATGGCGTGGCCCGCGGTGCTGACGGCGGTCTTCCTGCCGCTCGCCACCCGGCAGTACCGGATGCTCGGTCGGTAAAAAACAGCCGGGCGGCAAGGGAAATCCCTGCCGCCCGGCTGCACCCCGAGAGGAAAAAATCAGGCGCGTGCCTTCGCGTGCGTCCGTCCGCGCAGATCGAGTTCGATTTCCTCCAGCGACCGCCCCTTGGTTTCCGGGACGAGCCACTTCGTGAGGAAGAACAGGACCACGTTGATGCCCGCGAACAGGAACATCGAGCCGCCGAGGCCGAGTGCGCCCGGGTCGGAGATGATCGGGAACACGGCGCTGATGATGCCGGTCGCGGCCCACAGGACGACGCTGCTCACGCCCATGCCCGCGGCGCGCACCTTCAGCGGGAACACCTCGGCCATCATGACCCACACGACCGCGCCCCAGCCGAGTTCGTAGCCGACCAGGTAGAGCACCATCGCGACGAGCATCAGGATGCCCTTGGTCGCGGTGTCGTGGACTTCCAGCACGATGAACCCGGCCCCGACCAGGGTGATCACCATCAGCACGTTGCCGATCAGCAGCAGCGGCTTGCGGCCCCACCGGTCGACCACGAACACGACCCACGCGGTGAACAGGAACTTGGTCACGCCGAGCAGCACGCCGGACAGCAGCGCCGCCTGGGTCGCGAAACCGAGGCCGATCAGCATCGTCGGGAAGTACGCGTTCACCGCGTTCACGCCGCTGAACTGCTGGCCGATCGCGAGCAGCATGGCCACCACGAGCATCGGCCGCACAGTCGGCGTCAGCAGGTCGCGGAGCCGGGTCTTCGCCGATTCCGAGTCGAGCCGGATCACCTCGCGGATCGTGCCGATCTCCTCGTCGACGTTCACGCCGCCGCCGTGCGAGCTGAGCAGGACCGCGCGGGCCTGTTCCTCGTGGCCGTTCGCGACGAGCCAGCGCGGCGTTTCGGGCAGGAACACCAGGCCCGCCAGCAGGATCACCGCGGGCACGATCGCGCCGGCGAACATCAGCCGCCAGTTGCCCGAGCTGCCGAGCCCGTAGCTGACCAGGAACGCGATCAGGATGCCGAGCACGATGAAGATCTGGTTCAGCGCGCCCATCGCCCCGCGCAGCCGGGCCGGGGCGAGTTCCGACAGGTACGTCGGGACCGTCGAGGACGAAAGCCCGATGCCGACGCCGATCACCAGCCGGGAAATGATCAGCAACGCGAACGTCGGCGAAAACGTGGCCGCGAGCGTGCCGATGATGACGACGACCGCGGCCACCATGATCGTGCGGCGGCGGCCGAGCCTTTCGTTGAGCCGGGAGGAGAAACTCGCGCCGACGATCGCACCGATCGAAATGCTCGCGGTGATGACGCCTTTGTCCCAGCCGGACAGGCCCCAGAGTTTCCCGATGAACGGCAACACCCCGGAAATGACGCCGAGGTCGTAACCGAACAGGATGCCGCCGAGGGCACCGAAGAAGTACAGCGTCGTTCTGCCGATGGGCCGCCGCGCCGCGGCTGTCTGTGTCATTGCCGAGCCGTCTCTTTCCGGGATGGCCGGCCGGTCCTGGTCCGCTGCCCGCGAGGTCAGCGCCGTCCTGGCCGGACGAATGGGGGTCGAGGGGACAAGGACTGCCGGACTGGTCCAGCACTGCGGAACGGCCGGATCCGCCGTCGCACAGCGCCTTTCCACGCTGTGCGCCTGCCCGGCTCGCTCCCGTTCGAACTTCGCCGTACACAGTCACACGCTGGTCACCGGCGGGCAAGACGCGGGCTGATAACTATTCAGTCACGTGACTAGCGTTCACATATGTGGACGCGGTAGGCGAGCGTTTTCGCAGGTCAACGTGGTGGCAGGGAGATCTTGTCAAGAGTTTCCGCGAACGTCGAACTGTGGGGAACCGGCTGCCGGGGACGTCCGTCGTACCGGGCGTCCGGTCGCCGCGGTGGGGGAGATGCGCATGGGAACGGGTTTCGAGGTCGCTCCGAGGGAGGTCGTGACCGCGGCCGGACGGGCGCACCAGGCGGCGGCGACCGTGCGGACGGTCGACCTCGCGGGCGCGCTCGCCGGGGTCGGGCTGTCCGGCGGCACGAGCGTGGCGGCGGCGGATCGGCTGTCCGACACCTGGGGCCGCGTCGTTCCGAAGTGGACCGCCGACACCGAGGCTTATGCGGAGAACCTCGACCAGGCCGCGGCCGGCTACCGCGACAGCGACCAGAACGCGGCCGGCGAGATCGCGGCGGCGGGCCGATGATCACCTGGGGAGACGTCCGGCGCTGGAACCCGGCTGACCTCGCCGCGGCGGTCGACGCGCTCGGCGCCCGGGCCGCGCGGCTCGCCGCGGCGAACGACGACGCCGACGCCATGACGAAGTTCGGTGCCTGGCAAGGCGACGCGGCGGACGCGGCGACCGCCAAAGGCACTGCGCTCACGGCGGAATTGCGGCAGCTGACCACCGACGTGTCGGCGGTTCGGCGCGGGGTGCACGACGCGCAGCTGGCGGTCGAGCGGATCAGCTCGGCGGTACGCGACGTCGACGATTTCGCCTCGCGCAACGGAATGCGGATCGACGACGGCGGCGGGGTCAGCGGGGAACCCGAGCGGCAAGCCGAGGTCGCCGACCGCGTCGGCCAGATTCTCCGCGACGCCACCGCAGTCGACGCGGACCTCACCGTCGTGCTCGATCGCGCGGCGAAGGGCGAAAGCGGCGGGACGGGTGTCGTCGCGCTGGCGATGGCGACCAGCAGCCAGCCGAAACCGAACGGCACCCCGGCGGAGAACCGGGCGTGGTGGGACAGCCTGTCCGACTCCGCGCAGTCCTCGATCCTGCGCGACAGTCCGGACCTGATCCGCAACCTCGACGGCATTCCGGTGGTCGATCGCGACGCGGCTAATCGTGTTGTGCTGCAACAGGAAATCGACAAGCGCAAGGGCGACGACGCGCAACTTCGCGGCCTCACCGCGATCCGCGACCGGCTCGCGGCCACCGGCGACGGCAAACCGCCCGCCTTCCTGATTTCGCTCGACGTCAGCGGCGACGGCACCGCGGTGGTCGCGGCGGGAAACCCGGACACCGCGGCGAATGTCGCGACCTACGTGCCCGGCACCGGCAGCGAACTGGCCAAGATCGGCGGCGACCTCGGCCGGTCGGACAAGATGTGGCAGTCGGCGACGATGGCGGGCTCGCCGTCGACCTCGGTGATCACCTGGATCGGCTACGACGCGCCGGACGAACTCGTCAACGCCGCCAGCGAAAAATACGCCGACGGCGGCAAAGCGGCATTGTCGAAATTCGAGGACGGACTGCGGGCATCGCACGAAGGCGCGCCGTCGCACAACACCGTGCTGGGCCACAGCTACGGCACGACGGTGATCGGCCACGCGGCTCGCGATGGCGGTCTCAATGCCGACGACCTGATCTTCGCCGGCAGCCCCGGTGTCGGCGTCGAGCACGCGAACCAACTGCACCTCGACGGCGTCCCGCAGGACCAGGTCGCCCAGCACGTGCATTCGACGGTCGCGGAACACGACCTCATCAAGATCACCAACATCGGCGTCGGCGGCCATGACCCGCTCGGTCCGAGCCCGACCGGCGACGGATTCGGCGGCCAGGTATTCGAGTCCGCGCCGGGCGACAAGGGCCCGTGGTACGAGGGCGGCCTGTCCGGGGCCGCGCACAGCCAATACTGGGAGGACAACAACCCGTCGCTGCGCAGCTTCGGCCGGATCATCGCCGGGCTGCCGGCGTGACGGCGCGCCGCACCGCGCTGGCCTGCCTCGCCGCCCTTCCTCTCGTAGCCTGCTCCCCAGGAGGTGAAGCCATGACCACCACGATCACCGAAACCGAAGCCCGCGACCGGGTCGAGGGCTATGTGCGCGCCGTGTTCGCGGTGCTGCCCGCGCCGGCCGCGCGGGAACTGTTCTCCCGCAACCGGTCCGAATGCACCGATCCGACCGACAACGGTCCGGCGGGGCGGTACGAAATCTCCGCCACCTACGAGGTGACCGGCCTCGAACCGGACACCTTCAAGGCGCAGTTCGACGCCGTCGTGGATTGGTGGCAGGGGCACGGCTTCACGGTGCTGACCGACCGGCGGCCGACCGACCAGTACGTCTTCGCGCGCAACGAGCGGGACGGCTTCGACATGTCGTTGCAGGCAAACGAACTCGGGAAGCTTTACCTCGGCGCGACGTCGCCGTGCGTCTGGCCGAAGGGCACCCCCGAGGCTGCGCCCGAAGCGGTCGTAGAAGAAGAGGAAGTCGCGGAAGCTCCGGAGCCCGAACGTCCGCGACCGCGCCGCGCGCCGGTGGACGACGAGGACTTCGGCCAGACGTCCTGGTCGGACGGAGGCGCCGCGTTCTGAGCACTCGCGGGTAGAGTGGACTCGCAGGTCCAATCAGGAGGCAGGCGATGACGCTCACGCGCAAGGGCGAGGCCACGCGACAGCGGATCGTGGAGGGCGCGGCCGAGGTGATCCGCGAGCGGGGCGTGCTCGCGACGACGCTCGATGACGTCCGCGCGCAGACCAGGACCAGCAAAAGCCAGCTGTTCCACTACTTCCCGGACGGCAAGGAAGAACTGCTGCTGGCCGTCGCGCGCTGGGAGGCGGACCGGGTGCTGGAGGTGCAGCAGCCGTCGCTCGGCGCGCTGCGCACCTGGGACGACTTCCGGACCTGGCAGCAGGTGGTGCTCGGGCACTACACCGAGCAGGGCAGGCATTGCCCGCTGAACGTGGTGATGTCGCAGATCGGCCGCAACACGCCGGGCGCGCAGGCGGTGGTGACGCAGCTGATGGAGCGCTGGCTGTGCGAGCTGACCGCGGGGATCGAGAACCTGCGTGCGGCGGGGGAGACCCGGCAAGGGCTGGATCCGAAGCGGGCCGCGTCGGCGCTGCTGGCCGGGGTGCAAGGCGGGGTGCTGATGCTGCTGACCACGGGGGAGCCGCAACACCTCGAAGCCGCGCTCGAAGTCGGTATCGCCGGGTTGCGCGCCGCTTAGCCGAAGTACGTGAAGGGCTCCTTGCGGGAATCAGATTCCGGCAAGGAGCCCTTCACGGACAGCTCGGGTGGTTCAGGCGTTCTTGATCGCGGAGATCTCGAACTCGAGGGTGATCTTGTCCGAGACCAGCACGCCGCCGGTCTCGAGCGCGGCGTTGAAGGTGACGCCGTAGTCGCTGCGGTTGATCGAGGTCGAGCCCTCGAAGCCGACGCGGTCGTTGCCGAACGGGTCCTTCGCCGAGCCGCCGAACTCGAACGGGATGGTGACCTGCTTGGTGACGTCCTTGACGGTCAGGTCGCCGGTCACGTCGAAGGTGTCCTCGCCGGTCTGCGCGATCCCGGTGGAGGTGAAGGTGATGGTCGGGAACTGGTCGCAGGACAGGAAGTCGTTGTTGCGCAGGTGACCGTCGCGGTCGGCGTTGCGGGTGTCGACGCTCTTCGTCTGGATGGTGACGTTCGCGCTCGAGTTGGCCGGGTTCTCGCCGTCCAGGGTGAACGAGCCCTCGAACTCGTTGAAGGAGCCGCGGACCTTGGTGACCATGGCGTGGCGGGCGACGAAGCCGATCCGGCTGTGCGAGCCGTCGATCGTGTAGGTGCCGGTCAGGTGGGAGTAGGTGGTCGCGCTGGTCATGAGTTCCGTTCCTTCGGGTCCTTGGTTGAGTGTTCAACTAGCACTGTAGCCCACAATAACTGATTGCGCGAGCAAGTGTCGGATATACTCCTCGTCTGTGGTGAACAGAACCCCGCTGACCAGCGAAGAAGAGGCAGTGTGGCGTCCGTTGATGCGGGTCGTCACAGTGCTGCCGAGGGCTCTCGAGGACCAGTTCGCGCACGACACCGGCGTCTCGCTGACGGATTACACCGTGCTCGTGTCGCTCTCGGAAGCGCCCGAAGGCAGGCTGCGGCTCACCGATCTGGCGGAGTCCGCGGCGCTGTCGCTGAGCCGGATCAGCCGGGTCGTCGAGGCCATGGTGCGCCGCGGCCTGGTCCAGAAGGTGAAATGCCCGCAGGACCGCCGGGCCGCGCACGCGACGCTCACCGAACTGGGGCGGGCGAAGCTCGCCGCCGCGTACCCCGGGCATCTTGAGCGCGTGCGCTCGTACCTGTTCGACCACCTCTCGCCCGAGGAGGTCCGCGCCGCGGGCCCGATCCTCGCCCGGCTGGCCGCCGCGCTGGAGCCGCCGGACTGTCCCGCCTGCCCGGACGATCAGACCTGACTCCGCGACGAAAGGGTTCCGATGCCCGACCAGGGTGAGTTCAAGCGCGACACGAACTACATCTCCGACCGCATCACCGCCGACGGCCGCGACGGCTGGCCGGTGGAGCCGGGCCGCTACCGCCTGGTGATCGCGCGCGCGTGCCCGTGGGCGAACCGCGCGTCGATCGTGCGCAGGCTGCTCGGCCTCGAAGAGGTGCTGTCGATGGGCCTGTGCGGTCCGACGCACGACGAGCGCAGCTGGACTTTCGACCTCGACCCCGGCGGCCGCGACCCGGTGCTCGGCATCGAACGGCTGCAGGAGGCGTTTTTCGCGCGGTATCCGGACTATCCGCGCGGGATCACCGTTCCGTCCATTGTGGATGTCCCAAGTGGACGGGTGGTGACGAACGACTTCAAGCAGATCACCGTCGATCTGTCGCTGGAATGGGGCGCCTACCATCGCGACGGCGCGCCCGAGCTGTATCCGGAACGGCTGCGCGACGAGATCGAGGACGTCGCGGAGAAGGTCTTCCGGGATGTGAACAACGGCGTGTACAAAGCGGGTTTCGCCACTTCGCAGGAGGCGTACGAAGAGGCGTACCGCGCGTTGTTCTCCCGGCTGGACTGGCTGTCCGAGCGGCTGTCCGGCCAGCGATACCTGGTGGGCGACACGATCACCGAGGCGGACGTGCGGCTGTTCACGACGCTGGTCCGCTTCGACGCGGTGTACCACGGGCATTTCAAGTGCAACCGGCAGAAGCTCGCGGAGATGCCGGTGCTGTGGGCGTACGCGCGGGATCTGTTCCAGACGCCCGGTTTCGGGGACACGATCGATTTCGGGCAGATCAAGGAGCATTACTACGTGGTGCACCGGAACGTGAACCCGACCGGGATCGTGCCGCTGGGGCCGGACCTGTCGGGATGGCTGACGCCGCACGGGCGGGAGGAGCTGGGCGGGCGTCCGTTCGGCGACGGGACGCCGCCCGGGCCGCCGCCGGCGGGGGAGCGGGTGCCTGAACTGGGGTCGTGAGATCCGCGAGTCAGTCCGCGTTTTGCCGACTCCGGTAGGCCGCGACGCTGGCCCGGTGCGCGCAATTCCGGGTGCAGTACTGCTTCGAGCCGTTGCGCGACAGGTCGACGAAAGTAGCTCGGCAGTTCAGTCCTGCGCAGACGCCGAGGCGCGACGGACCGTGGGTGGCGATCACGGAGGCCAGTGCGCTGAGCGTGGTCGCCGCCAGATGTGCTGAGCAGCGGTCGGTGTCGGAAGTCACCTCGGTCCACCAGCGGTCGTCCTCGTGCCGCAGTTCCGGGGTGGCTCGGCTGTCCCGTAGCCCGGCATTGATCAGGGCCGCGGCTTCGACCGCGTCGGTGCTCGCTCGTTCCAGCACGGCGCGCACGGTCTCGCGCAACTCGCGGACTTCTGCCAGGTCGGCGCGGGTGAGACGGCGTGAAGGCGCGGCCGCGGGATGGCCGGCGAGGAAGTCCCGCAGCTGCTCCACGGTCTCGAGCGCGTCCTCTCCCTTGATCGGCCGCAAAGTGTTGGCGAGGTCGACGGCCGTCTGCACGTGATACGCATCCAGCATTTGACGTGTCTCCTCGTGTCTTCGTACTGTGACACCCATGGGTGCGTTCGCGTGTCACAGGATACCTGCGGCGGAAGCTGCGAGCGCGGACGGGCGGCGGCTGGGGCTGACGCTGGGGATGCTGGTGCTGCCGATGTATGTGGCGCTGGGCGCGCCGGCGGTGGCGCTGCCTGCCATCGGCCGCGCGCTCGCGGTGCCGTTCGGGGCCACGGCCTGGATTCTCGCCGCGTGGTCGATGACCTCCGCGCTCGCGATGCCGGTCGCGGGCCGGTTGATGGCCCGGTGGAGTCCGCTGCGGGTGCTCGTCGCCGGAGTCGTGGTGCTCGCCGCGGGCTCGGTGCTCGCCGGGGCGGGTTCGACGCTGCCGGTCGTGATCGCCGGTCGGCTGATCGGCGGCGCGGGGGCGGGTGCGACCGTGATCGCCGTCTTCGCCGCGGCCACCGCTCTTCCTGGGCGGGAACGGATTCGCGCGCTGGGAATCATCGCGGCCGCCAGCGCGACGGCGTCGGCGTGCGGAACGCTGCTGGGCGGGGCGGTCACTGCATGGCTGGGGTGGCGTGCCGTGCTCGCGCTCCCGGCCCTCGCGCTGCCCTTGCTGCTGGCTGTGGTGGCGCGCAGGCGCACGTTCACGCGGACCGACGGTGGTGAGCGGGACGGGCGGCTCGACATTGTCGGCGCGGCTGTGCTGTCGGTGCTCGCTGGCTCCTTGATCGCGTTGCTGCAAGCGCGTTCGGTCGGCCTGCCCGCTCCGGTCACCGTCGCCGTGGCTGTCGCCGGTGTGCTCGCCGCGGCGGGACTGTGGCGGCGCGTGCGGCGCTTGCCCGACGGGTTCGTGCCTCGGCGGGTGATCGCAGCACACGGCTTCCTGCCAGCCGGTCTGATCGGCGGGACGGTCTTCGCCGGTTACTACGGGGTGCTGTTCGTCGCCCCGTCCCTGATCGAACAGGCCACCGGCGGCGGTGCCCTTGAAGCTGGCGCGATCTTGGTCCCGGCCGCCGCCTGCTCAGTGCTGGCCGGGAGACTAGTGGGCACCCTGCACGACCGGTTCACCAGTTGGCAGATGGCGGCCGGACTCGCGGGACTCACTGTCGTCGGGGTCCTCGTGGTCGCGGTCTTCGACGGGCCGGTCGCGGTGGTCATCGGCGCGGCGCTCACCGTGTGCGGGTTCGCCGGTTCCCAGGCCGTACTTGTCGGCCTCGCGCCGGAACTGGTCGCCGCGGATGATCGCGATACCGCACAGGGCCTGTTCAACTTCATGACCGCTTTGGGCGGCGGAATCGGCCCGGCCGCGGTCGCGGGTCTGTCCGGCCTCGTGCCGATGTCGGTGGCCCTCGCGGTGCTCGCGGCCCTCCCGCTGGCCGGAGTCGTTATCAGCCTGTCCCGGAAAGGAGCCCGCCGTGGCCGCCGAGCCATTCAAAGTCAGTGTCAGTGAAGCCGAGATCGCGGATCTGCGTGAACGATTGCGCCGGACGCGATGGCCCGAGCCCGAGCCGGTGGACGACTGGTCGCAGGGGTTGCCGCTGGCTTATGCGCAGGAACTGTGCCGCAGCTGGGCCGAGGACTACGACTTCGGGTTCGCCGAGCGGCTGAACGCTTTCCCGCAGTACCGCGACACCATCGACGGGCTGGGCATCCACTTCCTGCACGTCCGCTCGCCGGAACCGGACGCGTTCCCGCTCGTGCTCACGCACGGATGGCCGGGGTCGGTGCTGGAGTTCCTGGACGTCCTCGGCCCGCTGACCGATCCGCGCGCGCACGGCGGGGATCCGGCGGACGCGTTCCACGTGGTCGCGCCGTCGTTGCCCGGGTACGGCTGGAGTGACAAGCCGTCGAGGACCGGTTGGGGCGTCACCCGAATCGCGCGCGCTTGGGACACGTTGATGGTTTCGCTGGGCTACGAACGGTACGGCGCGCAGGGCGGCGACTGGGGTTCAGCAGTGTCCGGCGCGCTGGGCGAGGTGGCACCCGAGCGGGTCGCCGGCGTCCACCTGAACCTGGGGTCCGTGGCGGCGGGCACGTTCGATGACCCGACGCCCGCGGAGCTGGCGAATCTTGAGGCAGAGAAGGAATTCCAGCGCACCGGCCGCGGGTACTCGGCGCTCCAGGCGACCCGGCCGCAGACCCTCGGCTACGGCCTCACCGACTCCCCGGCGGGTCAAGCCGCTTGGATCGCCGAGAAGTTCTGGGCCTGGACGGACAACGACGGCCACCCCGAGGACGCGTTGCCGCGGCAGAAGATCCTCGACGAGATCTCGGTTTACTGGTTCACCGCGTCGGCCACGTCGTCGGCACGGCTGTACTGGGAGAGCTTCGCCAACTTCCGGGACAAGGTCACCGCGCCGTCCGGACTGTCGGTCTATCCGCGCGACATAACCCGACCATCGAGGCGCGAGGCCGAACTGCGGTTCACCGACCTGCGCTGGTTCGAGGAACTGCCGCGTGGCGGTCACTTCGCCGCGCTGGAGCAGCCGGAGTCGCTGGTCGAGCAGGTGCGGGGGTTCTTCCGTCTCTTCCGCTGACCGTCCGTTATTCGCGCCCGGGCAGCGGAAGGTCGTGTGCTTTGCGGAAGTCGTTCAGCGCGGCCCAGGCGAGATGCGGGTCCAGCGCGAGCCGTCGTCGGGCGACGGCCAGTTCGTGCAGGCTCGGCGTGAGGCGGGACTGGGTGAGCGCGTCGGTGAACACGTCCAGGACGGTGGCGCAGAAGAGGACGAACGCGCTGCTGTGCAACCGCAATCGGTTGACCGCGTCGGCGAGGTCGGGGGTCGCGCCTTCGTGCAGTTCGGCGGCTAGTTCGGCGAGTTCCACCGCTTCGCGGGTGTCGGGGATGCGGAGCAGTTTTGGCCACAGTTCGGTCAGCTCCGGAGTCTGCGTGAGCCCGCGAGCTTGTCCGGTGAAGCCGCTCGCTTTGGCGGTCAGGTCGGCGCGGACCAGGATGCCGGTGACCGTCGACAGCGACGGTTCGTAGTGCTCGATCGTCACGTCCACCATGTCGATCGTGGTGCGGCGCAGGTCGCGGGGAAGGCCGCCGGAGAGGCAGTGGCCGAGGTAGCAGAACTGCTCCGGGACGCCGGGCAGCCGTTGCGCGATCCACAGCCTGCTTTCGTCCAGCGTGAACGATTCCAGGCGCACGACCTCGGAGAACGCGCTGTCGAACGCGTCGCGCACGGCCAGTCCGCGCTGCTCGAAGCTGAGCACCGCGTCGTCGGACACCGCCACGAAGTACAGGCAGCCGGGCACGCCGAAGATGCCCTTGATGTCGTTCACCAGTTGCTGGGCCTTGTCCTGCTCGCCGATCTTGTCGAGTTCGTCGATCGCGACCACGACCCGATCGGTGATTCCCTCCTCGCGCAAGGACTCGGCGGTCAGCTGGGCGAACGCGCGGAACTCGTCGACGACCTCCGGATGCGTCAGCTGCTGTTCGGCCCGTTGCGTGGTGCGGGTGCGGCCCAGCTCGCCGCCGGCCGGGACGGCGAGCTTGCCGGACCAGCCGGTAGTGTAGGTCAGGAGGTACTGGATCCGGAGCAACTGCCGTCGTGCTTCGGCTTCGAGGGCGCGCGGCCCGGCGGACGATTTCCGGCGCAGGAAGAGGATTACCGCGCCGATCGCGGTCGCGAGAAGTTTCCACACCCAGCGGAGCGCGAGGACCGCGACCACGGCCAGCGCGATCCGGTTGCTCACTGGCTGGTTAGTCCACAGTGGACCGAGCAGATTCGGGAACCGCACTGTGCTGACGGTCTGCCACAGTTCGACGGGGAACCGGGTGAATTTTCCGTTCCACAGCAGGCCGCCGATAGCCCAGCCGAGCGCGGCCGAGAGGACGAGGTCGGCCGATCCGCGCCAGAACCGGCGGGCCCACCAGCGCCAGCCGAGTTCCGGACCCAGCGTCTGCCGGATCCGGGCGAGGACGGCTTGGCACAGCAGTTTGTGCAGGTGCAGCACGAAATCGCGGGCGTCGTAGGTGGCCGGGGCGGAGGCGACCACGACCAGTGGCGCGGGGTTTTCGCTGCCGTGCAGCAGCCCTCGCTGCATGGAACGGATCGCGGTGGTTTTGCCGGACCCGCGTTGCCCGCCGAGCGCGACCGCGCCGGAACCCGCGCGTTCGAGGACGCGCCGGATCCGTTTCGCCGCGGCGGTCGGCACGATCCGGCTGCTGTCCTCTTCGCCGAGGTCGTGCTGCTGGTCGAAAACCAGCGTGGTGCCGAAATGCAGCCGCCGGTGCGCGGAAATGACGTCGCGGACCTCGGGCAGCACGATCTCGCGCGCGGCGAACGAACGCCGCGGCCCGAGACCGAGCTGCTCCTCGTGGAACTGCATAGCGTCCGGACTCATCCACTCGCGCAACGCGGTGACTTTGCGGACCGCGAGCACGCCGGTGGCGAACAGGACGCACGGCATCATGACTCCGGCGAAAACCCGGAAGAACAGGGGAAGCTGACTCCACGCTGCGCTCATCAAGCTGAGGTAGACGAGCCCGAGCAGCACCGCGACGACCAGCCAGACCACCTCGCCCGGAGACACCGCCCGGTTTCGCGGCCGGAACCCGCGGTCGCCTTCGGCCATGACCTGGTCCTGCAGCGTGCGGATCTTGGCGAGCAGAGTCTCGTTGCCGAACAGTTCCTCGCGGACGACTTCGGTGCGCAGTGATTCGCGGGCGAGCAGGCGGGTGACTTCGTGGGAGCTGAGCGTTTCGTCGATGAGGGAGGCGAGTGCGGCTTGGGCGGTCCAGGAGTCGAAGTCTTCGAGGTCTTCTTCCTCGAGGAGATGGGGGTCGGTCCGCTCGCCGGTCACCGGCGGATGATGCCATATGCGGTGCTTCGGGCAGGGCGGTTTCGGTGACTGTTAGCGCTAAGTGAGCAGCCGCAGCGCGTCTCGGGATGCGGTGTCGCGCGGGGTGTAGGCCTCGAGCCGGTGGTCGGGGCTGTCGGGTTGGAGCCAGACCTGGTAGTCGACGTCCACGTGGCCCAGCGTCGGGTGGCGCAGGTTCATCGGTCCGCTCGTGCAGTCCGCGACGTCGCCGGTTGCCCACAGTTCGGCGAATTCCGGGCTGCCCATCGCGAGTTCGCCGATGAGCTCCGCGAGCCGGGCGTCGGTCGGGTGCCGGCCGGAGGTCAGGCGCAGGTAGCCGATGTGGATGCGGGCGAGGTCGGACCAGTTGCGGTAGAGGTCGCGGTGCAGCGGGTCGAGGAAGAACATCCGCGGGATCGACGGCCGGGTTTCGGGAAAGTCCGGCGCGGTGTACTCGACGTGTTCGGCGAGCAGCAGGTGGCCGGTGCGGTTCCAGCCCAGTACGTCGCCGCGGCGGCCGAGGATGATTGCCGGGACGCTGTCGCTCAGTGCGTGCAACAGGGTCGCGACCCGCGGGTCCAGAGTTTCCGGCGCGGGGCGCACCAGACGGGAGACACCGGGGCGTTGCGCGAGGTTGTGCAGGTGGCTCGATTCGGCGTCGTCGAGGCCGAGCACCCGTGCCAGCGCGTCGAGCACTTGCGGCGACGCGGTGCCGGACTGGTCCTGCTCCAATCGCGTGTAGTAGCCGACGCTGACGCCCGCCAGCTGGGCGAGTTCCTCCCGGCGCAGTCCGGGCACCCGGCGGAGCGTGCCGTACGTCCGCAGCCCGGCGGCCTCCGGCGGCACGCGGTCGCGGCGGGTTTTGAGGAACACGCCAAGGGTTTCGGTCTGCATGACCTCGATGGTAGGCAGCCGCGCGCGTCGCTGCCTGCACCTGCGAGGGGTACTCATCGCAGGTGCTGGCCGAGGCGGTTCGCGCGTTTCCAGGATCGGGGGCATGACGGAAACTCGCCGCGCCTGGCTCGGGCTGCTCGTGGTGCTCGGACCGGTCCTGCTGGTCTCGATGGACGGTTCGATCCTGTTCCTGGCCATGCCGACCATCACGCACGCCCTCGCCCCGACGCCGGACCAAGCCCTGTGGATCCTCGACAGCTACGGCTTCGCGGTCGGCTCGCTGCTCATCGCCTTCGGCAGCCTCGGCGACCGGTACGGGCGGCTCAAACTGCTGATGATCGGCGCCGCGGTGTTCGGGGCGGGTTCGGCGGGCGCCGCGTTCGCGACCGGGCCGGAATGGCTCATCGGCTGTCGCGTGCTGATGGGGCTCGGCGGCGCGACGTTGCTGCCGTCGGGGCTCGCGGTGCTCAGCGAGGTGTTCCCCGAGCCGCGGCGGCGGGCCCGCGCGATCGGGATTTTCGCTGCGACGTTCGCCGCCGGCTTCGCGATCGGGCCGATCCTCGGCGGGGTGCTGCTGAGCCGGTTCGGGTGGGGGTCGGTGTTTCTGGTCAACCTGCCGGTGGTCGCGGTTTTCCTCGCTGCCGCGCCTGTGGTGCTCCGGGAGGTCAAGACGACCCGGCCAGGCAAGGTCGACCTGCTCAGCATCGTCTTGTCCGCAGGCGGTTTGCTGCTGACTGTCTACGCGGTCAAGAACTTCGCTGCCTACGGTTTGTCTTGGTCGGCGATCGCCGGGGTCTTGGGAGCGGCGGTGCTCACGTGGTTTCTGCGGCGGCAGCGGAAGTTGGAGTACCCGCTCCTCGACGTGACCTTGTTCCGCGAGAAGGCCTTCACCGTCGCGGTGATCACCGGAGTGTTGTCGCTGTTCGCCTGGTCAGCTGCGGCATTTCTGACCGGGATGTACCTCCAGTCGGTGCTGGGAGTGTCCGTGCTCGCCACCGCGTTGCTGGCGCTTCCGGGGGCAGCCGCGCTTACCGCGGTCTGCGTCCTCACCCCGGCGTTCTCCCTGAAGATCGGGAACCGAGCGGCCTTGGTGACGTGTCATTTCGCGATGGCGCTCGGATTGGCGTTGCTGCTGGCGACCACGGCCACCGGCGGAATCGGCTGGTTCATCGCCTCCTCGGTGGTGGCCGGGGTCGGCTACGGGATCTCGTTCTCCCTCGTCGCGGACACCGCGGTCGGCGCGGTCCCGGCTGACCGCGCGGGCTCGGCGGGTGCGATCGCGGAGACGTCCAACGAGATCGGCAACGCGCTGGGCATCGCGGTGCTCGGTTCGGTCGCGGCGTTCGTCGTCCGGTCGGAGGGGACCGCGGAGGCGCACGTGACTGGTTTGCATGTCGCGATGGGCATCGCGGCCGTGCTCTGCGCGGGGCTGGGAGTGCTTGCGCTGCGGTGGCTTCCGAAGGATTCGTCAGCTGAGGACGTCGTAAGCGAGAGCGACTGGGTCGTCGACCGTGCCTGACGGCTGGGCCTGGACGGCGGCCGCAGCGGCAGTCGCGTCGGGAAGGGCCAGGTGGGGGCCGCCGCGGAGGTGGTCTGCGGCGGCCAGCAGGTCAGCGGCGGCGACTGGGCGGTCCAAGCGCACAGCGTGGTCGGCGATGCCCACGAGAACGATCGACAGATACAGCACCTCGCCGGATTCCGCGGCCAGGGCCAGTGCTTCGCGGCGGCGGCCCCGGGCTGTGGGCAGGTCGCCGGCTTGCGCGTCCAGGTAGGCGTGCGAATGCTGGATCATCGCGCAGAACAACGGATGCGGCGAGACTTCGCTCAGCAACGCTTCGGCCCGGTTCAGTTCCGCCCGGGCTTCCGTGAGGTCTCCGCGCCAGCGCGCCAGATCCGCTTTCGTCTGGGCCAGAAACGCGAGCGAATCAGGGAACGGCACGGTCCGCGCGTCGCGTTCGGCGGCGGCTATCGCGGTTGCCGCTGCTGCCGCGTCACCGAGTTGCCAGAACAGGTGCGCTTGCCGTCCTCGCGCGAAGAGAACGTCTTCGGCCGAACCGATTTCCGACACGACCTGGATGGATTCCTCGTAGCACGCAACGGCTTCCTCCAGTTCGCCGCGACGGCCGACGACCTCGGCGAGGCTGTTCAGCGCCAGCGACATGCCCCAGCGTTCCCCGCTCTGCCGGAACAGCCGGACAGCCTCGCGGGTGTCGGCTTCCTGCGCGGCTGAGTCGTGCCAGCGGTTCAGCTGTATCCGCGCGCGGTGCAGCCGGGCATGGGCGCGCAGCCACGGGTCCTCATCGGATAGTAAATCGTCCAATGTGGACCCTATGACGCTGGGATCCCCGCTTTGCGTGAACACCGGAATAATGGAGCGCAGCAAGGCATTCTTGCTGTCGCGGCTGAGTTCGAGCGCTTTGCGGCCCAGCGCGTCGGCGGTGGTTTCAGAGGACATCCCGATGGTCAGCAACAACGCGGCCATCGCGTAGCCCATCGCGCGCAGTTCGCGATCCACCACCTCGCCGGGTAGCGCCAACGCCGCCTCGATCACTTCCTGTGCCTCGGTTTTGCGCCCGGTCAGCATCCAGAACCACGCGCACGACGTCGCCAGCCGCAGTGCGGTCGTGGCTTCGCCCGCGGCAATGGCACCGCGCGTCGCGGAGATCAGATTGCCGTGCTCCGCGGCGAAACGCGCCAGCCATTCGATCTGCTCGGCGCGGCGCAGGTATTTGTCGCCGGCCTCGGCGAAGGAGGCGAACCACTCGGCGTGCGCTTGGCGCATTTCCTCGCGTTCGTCGGCCGCAGTGAGCTGCTCCAGGCCGTACGCCTTGATCGTCTCGAGCATCCGGTAGCGCGGCTCGGCGTCCGCGGAGACAGTCAGTAGCGATTTGTCGACCAGCGCGCTGAGCAGCTCCGAAGTACCGCCGCAGACCGCTTCCGCGGCTTCCGCGGTCGCGCCGCCGGAGAACACCGCCAACCGGCGCAGCAGCTGCCGTTCGTCCGGTTCCAGCAGATCCCAGCTCCAGTCGACGACCGCGCGGAGCGTGCGGTGCCGCGGCAACGCGGTCCGGCTGCCCGCGGTGAGCAGGCGGAACCGGTCGTCGAGCCGCGCCGCCAGCTGCGACACGGTCATCGACCGCAACCGGGCCGCGGCGAGCTCGACCGCGAGCGGCATTCCGTCGAGCGCGCGGCAGATCCGCACCACATCGTCCACTGTGGACTCGTCAACGACGAACCCTGGCCGCACCGCAGCGGCACGGTCCGCCAGCAGCCGCACCGAAGCGCACGACATCGCTTCAACGGACGTGGCGCCTTCCGCGGGCAGCGTCAGCGGCTCGACCGGCCAGAGCGCTTCGCCGGTCAGCGCCAAGGGTTCCCGGCTGGTCGCGAGGATGCGCAGCCGCGGGCACTCGCCGAGCAGGTGGTCGGCCAGTTCCGCGGCGGCTTCGATGACGTGCTCGCAATTGTCGAGCACCAGCACCGCGTCGCGGTCACGCAACGCTCTCGTCGCCCGCTCGCGCGGAGTGCCGCTGACGAGCGATCCCTTGTATATCTGCTCGCGAAGGCCCAGCGCGTCGAGCACGGCCTGCGGAACGTCCGCGCCGTCCCCGATCGGGGCCAGTTCGGCGAACCACACGCCGCCGCGTTCGGTCAGCAGATGCCGTCCGGTTTCCGTGGCCAGCCGCGTCTTTCCGGCCCCGCCGGGCCCGGTCAGCGTGGTGAGCCGGTACTCGCCGACCAGCTTGGCCACGCGCGCGACCTCGGTGTTCCGGCCGACGAAACTGGTCAACCCGGCCCGCAGGTTCGTGCGCGCGACGTCCTCGTCAGCGACCGTCTCGCGGAGGATTTTGGTGTGCGCGGCGGCCAGCTCAGCGGCCGGGTCGGCACCGAGTTCGTCCGCGAGCGCCATCCGGATCCGCGCGAACACCTGTAGCGCTTCGGCTGGTCGTCCCGCGGCTTGGAGCGAGAGCATCAACGCCGCGGCCAGCCGTTCGCGCAATGGATGTTCGGCGAGCACCCTCGACAGTTCTTCGGTGAGATCCGCACCGTGGCCCAGCCGGAGCGCGGCTTCGGCGTAGTCCTCGGTGGCGGACAGCCGCAGTTCGTTCAGCCGCGCGATGTGGCCTTGGAAGAACTGCGCGTCCGAGACGTCGCCGAGCGCCGGGCCGCGCCACAGGTTGAGCGCCTCGCGCAGCAGTACGACGCGCTTCTCGTCAGACGCTGTCCGGGCGGCGGTGACCAGCTCCTCGAAATGGGCCGCGTCGACGGTCGCCTCGGGCAGCCGGTAGCCGGACGGGGTGGAATCGAGCCGCGTGCCGACCCGGCGCAGCCGCGAGACGAGCGCCTGCAACGCGTTGGCCGTGGCCGGCGGACGCGTCCCCCAGACGGCGTCGACCAGCTGCCCGGCCGAGACGACCCGGCCGGGCTCCAGCGCGAGGGCGCTCAGCAGCGTCCGCAATCGGGCACCGGTGATCTCGACCGCGGCACCGTCGTCGTTCCGGACCTCCAGCGGGCCCAGCAAGCCGATCCGCACCTGGTCGATGATGCCGCGCGGGCCCCCGTCCCGTCCTCCGGGATCTCCCCGATATCCAGGAGGTTCGGGCAATAAATGCAGTCGACACCAAGTTTGCAGTCTGTTTCACTTTCCGACGTGGGACTTCGAGAGTGGAAGAAGCAGGAGACCGTGCGGCGCATCGCGGAAACCGCGCTGCGGATGTTCGTCGACCGCGGATTCGAGGCGGTGACGATCGCCGAGGTGGCCGAGGCCGCCGACGTCGCGGTCAACACCGTCTACAACCACTTCCGCGTCAAGGAAGACCTGGTGCTGCCGCCGTCGGAGGCGTCGGCGGGACGGCTGGCCGGGATCGTGCAGGCGCGCGAGCCGGGAGTGTCCGCGGCGCGCGCGGTGCTGGACCGCCTGCGCGGCGAGATCGAGCAGCGCTCGCGGACGATCGGGCTCAGCCCGGGGTTCGGCCGGGTGCTGCCGATGATGCTGGCCGCGCCCACGCTCGCCGCCCGGTTGCGGGAACTCGGCGAGCAGATGGTCGCCGAACTCGCCGACCTGCTGGTCGCGGAAACCGGTGCGGCGCAGGGGGATCCGGTGCCCCGCCTGGTCGCCGCACAGATCGGGTGGGTGCACAGCCTGCTGTACGGCGAGATCGGCAAACGCACCGTCGCCGGCGAGTGGCCGGACGACATCGCGGAGGCGGCGCTCACGCTCCTCGACGCGGTGGAAGGCCTGCTCAGCGAACAAGTTCTGACTTATGCGACCCGGAAGGACACCTGACATGGACGCGTTCCGCGTAATCATCCGCGGCAAATTCGACTCTCTCGACGAGGCCGCCCGGACTTCGCTCGAGGACAAAACCGACGTCGCCTTCACCGAGGAAGGCACCTTCACACACGACGTCAACGCGACGGCGTTCACCTTCCGCTGCCAGGTCCCGGCCGGTCCAGACGACGACGAACGTGCGGCCAAAGACGGCGCGACCGCCGCGTTGGCCGCGCACGGCCTCCCGTACCGGGACCTGAACTACGCGGTCACCGACCTGCGGACGATCAAGATCCGGCGCAAGAACCGCCAGTGACCTCCGCCAGCGCGGTCGCCGCGCGCCAGCAGTCGTGGAAGGTGGAGTACATCGGCACCGGCGCGAGGCGGATGACGTCCGGACGGCGTGCGTCCGCGATAACGCCGTGCTGGTTCCGCAACGCGGCGCTGACGTCGTCGGCGTCCAACCCGTGCAGGCGGACGGAAAGCTGCGCACCCCGACGGTCCGGGTCGCGGGGTGTGAGCACCTCCAGCGGACGTCCCGCGCAGACCTCGTCGAGCAGCGTTTCGAGGTAACCGGTCAGCCGGATGCTCTTGGCGCGCAACGCAGTCATGCCCACCGCGTCGAACATCTCCAGCGAGGCGCGCACCGGGGCCATCGCGAGGATCGGCGGGTTCGACAGCTGCCACGAGTCGGCGGTGTCGACCGGCGTGACGGTCGGCTGCATCCGGAACCGCACGTCCGGGTCGGTGCTCCACCAGCCGGCCAGCTTCGGCAGCGAACGGTCCGCGAGATGCCGTTCGTGCACGAAGGCTCCGGCGATCGCACCCGGTCCGCTGTTGAGGTATTTGTAGGTGCACCAAGCGGCCCAGTCGACGTCCCAGTCGTGCAGCCGCAGCGGCACATTGCCCGCCGCGTGCGCGAGATCCCAGCCGACGATCGCTCCGGCGGCGTGCCCGGCGCGGGTGATCGCCGGGATGTCGAGCAGTTCCCCGCTGTAGTAATTGACCCCGCCGAGCAGAACGAGCGCGACCCGGTGCCCGTGCTCGGCGAGCCAGCCGGCGACGTCCTCGCTGCGCAACGTCGATTCCCCGGGACGCGGCGAAAGCCGGATGACGGCTTCGTCCGGGTCGTAGCCGTGGAACACGACCTGGCTGCGCACCGCGTAGCTGTCGGAGGGAAAGGCGGTGTTCTCGATGACGATCGCGTGCCGCTCCGGAGTCGGCCGGTAGAAGCTGACCATCATCAGGTGCAGGTTGACCGTCAGCGAGTTCATCATCACGACCTCGGCCGGACGCGCGCCGACGAGCCGCGCGGCTGGATCGCGCAGCTGCTGGTGGTAGGAGACCCACGGACGCGCTGCCTCGACGTGGCCCTCGACGCCCAGCCGGGCCCAGTCGGCGAGTTCCGCGTCCAGTGCGGCGCGGGTCGCGGTCGGCTGCAGGCCGAGGGAGTTCCCGGCGAAGTAGGCCGTCTCGGGGTAGCCGCCGCCGGTCGCGGGCGGAACGTGGAACTGCGCCCGCGACGTCGGCAACGGATCCTGGGCGTCGAGGTCGCGGGCGGCCGCTTCGGCGAGGGCCACGGTCATGGGAACTCCACAAAGTCGGCGAAGGAACGCAGCCCATCGTTCTTGCCGGACGCCATGCCCGTCCAATGCCTGATTCGCTCGTTCCCATGCCTGCCCGGCTATCCCGAGGTATTCCCGAACGGCTATGTCCGGGCGGGCATTCGGTATTTTCGAAGCGTCGCGGATTGGGTCACGCTGTGCCGACCGACAACGGCCAGCAGGAGGCAGTGATCACGATGCCGACCGAAGCAGAAGCGAACCTCAAGCGAAGCATCTCCCTCTTCCAAGCCGTCGGAGTCTCGTTCCACCAGGTAGTGGGCGGCGGAGTCGTCGCGTTGATGGGCACCGCCATCGCGCTGACCGGGGCCGGCGCGCCGATCGCCTTCGCCATCGCGGCGCTCGCGGTGATCGTCTATTCGCTGCCGATCGCGTCGCTCGGCAGCGCGATGCCGGTCACCGGCGGCCGCTACGCCTACGCCGCGCGGCTGGTCTCGCCTGGCGCCGGATTCGCGTCGATGTGGCTGTCCGCCGTGTCGGTCATCCAGCTCAGCCTGATGGCGCTGGCCGGGGCGAACTACGTCAGCGCGCTCGTGCCGGGCGTTCCGGTCCGGCCGCTGGCGATCGCGCTGATCACGGTGTTCTTCCTGACCAACCTGGCGGGCGCGACGTTCTCCAGCCGGGTCGGCATCGTGCTCGCGGTCGTCATGCTCGCCGCCTTCCTCCTGTACGGGATCGCCGGAATCGGGCAGGTGCGCCTGAGCGAGTTCGCGAACCTCACCCCGCACGGCATCAGCGGCCTGCTCAACGCGGCGGCCATGCTCACCTTCGCCACCACCGGTGCGTTCCTGATCGCCGACATCGGCGGCGAGATGAAGCGGCCGGGACGCGACATCCCGCTGTCCGTCGTCGGCGGCACTCTCGTCGCGGCGGTGATCTACGTGGTCGTGGCGATCCCGTCGGTAGGCGTGCTCGGCGCGGCGGCGTCCGCGGGCACGCCGATGTCGGACGTCGCCCGCCACATCCTTTCCCCGGGCGGTTTCGCGTTCTTCATCCTCGGCGGCGCGATGGCGTCGGTGATCGGGCACATCAATTCGCTGCTGCTGGCCGCGACGAAACCCGTGCTGGCCGCGACCGGCGACGGCTGGCTGCCCGCCGGGCTCGGCGCGGTGAACCGCCGGTTCGGCACCCCGCACTGGCTGCTGGCGATCCTCTACCTGATCGGCGTGGTCCCGGTGCTCGCCGGCTTCAGCGTCGCGAACATCGCGGCCATGACCTCGATCGTCACCGGGCCGTTGCTCACCCTGCTGATCATCGCGTCGTGGCGGGTGCGCCGGCAGCGTCCGGAACTGCACGCGGCGGCCCCGTTCCGGATGCGCCGGACGTCGCACGCCGTGCTGTCCGCGCTCGGCGTCGCGATCCTCGGGGTGCAGACTTGGTTGCTGCTCAAGCAGATCACCCTGCCGGCGCTGCTCGCGCTGGCAGCCTGGAGCGTGCTGGGGCTCGTCGTGTGGCTGGCGCGCCGGTCGCGAACTGTTTCCTTCAACCTCGAAAGCGAGTACGCATGACCACGCAGCTCATCCTCCTGGGCACGGCGGGCGGTCCCGCTCCGAAACGCACCCGGAGCGCTCCCGCGCAGGCGATCGTCGTCAACGGAGCCACTTACGTGATCGACTGCGGCAACGGCGTGGCCCGGCAGCTGGTGCACGCGGGCATCCCGCTCGACTCGCTGCGCGCGGTCGGCATCACGCACCACCACTCCGACCACAACGCCGATTACGGCAACCTCTACCTGCTGGCCTGGGCCGCCAACCTGGAACGGCGGGTCCCGGCGTTCGGCCCGCCGCCGCTCGCGGAGATGACCCGGCATTTCCTGGCGCTGAACCGCTTCGACATCGACACGAGGGTCGGCGACGAGGGCCTGCGCCCGTTGGATGAACTGCTCGACCCGCACGAAGTCACCGGGGATGGCGTGGTCTTCGAGGACGAGAACGTCCGCATCACCGCGGCCCGGGTGGATCACCCGCCGATCGTGGACGCGTTCGCCTACCGCGTGGACACGGCGGACCGGTCAATCGTGATTTCCGGCGATACCGCACCGTGCGAGAACCTGGTGCGGCTCGCGGCTGGTGCGGATGTGCTGGTGCATGAGGTCATGTACGTGCCCGCGGTGGACGCCATGGTGAGCCGCTACAACGGCACGACGCTGCGGGATCACCTGCTGGCGAGCCACACGAGTGTCGAGCGGGTCGGTGCGTTGGCCAAGGAAGCGGGCGTCGGGACGCTCGTGTTGTCGCATTTCGTCCCGACCGACGCCGATATCCCCGACGAGGTGTGGCGCGACCACGCCGCTGCCGGGTTCGACGGCGAGGTCGTCGTCGGGAAAGACCTGCTGCGCCTCTGACCGGATCGGGCCGAAGTCGCGTCGTTCCCCGGGTTCAGCACGCTTCGTACCTACAGTGGCCAGGTGACTACGCCTGCCGAGGACCAGCGCGACCACGTGATGGCGCGCGCGTCCGCGCTCCGCCGCGAGCTTCGTGCGGGTCTGGCGCAGCTGCCGGACCAGGCGGAAGACGAACGCACGCAGACGCTCGACGCCTTGGTCGAGCGGGCGGAGGCGCTGCTGAGCACCGAGAAGGAGGTCGACGCGGCCGTCGAGCAGGTGCGGCTCGCCCGGCTGGAGGCGAAGCGCGGGAAGGTGCAGCGGACGACGCTGTACCTGGCGGTCGCGCCGGTCGCGGTCGGGATGGTGAGCGGGGCGATGATGCTGTTCGGCGCGCTCAACGCGGTGTGGCTGCTGCTCGCGTTGCCGCTCCTGGGCGCCGGATTGCGGATCGCGTTCGGGCCGCTCGGGCCGACGCCGCTGATGGTCAACCGGCGGCAGCGGGCCGCGTACAGCGGGGCGCTGGCCGCGATCTTCACCGCGGCCGCGCTCATCGGGACCGGGCCGACGGCCCAGCCGATCGTGGTCGTCCTGGCCGCGCTCACCACGGTGGCGACCGTGGCGTTTCTGGTGCAGGAGGCGCGGTGACCTACTCCGAGTACTACCGCGACACCGAGTACTACCCCGCCGAGGAGGGGCCAGAGGCCGATCCGGAACTGGTCGCCCTCACCGACACTGTCGGCGGGATGCAGGAGACTGTCGACGATCTGGAAAACCGCACCGTCCGCGAGCTTTCCGAACTGCGCGAGACGGTCGAGTCGTTCACCGAAACCCATTCCCGGCACGAAACCCGGCTGGATCACACGGCCCGGCAGCTCGAACGGCTCCGGCAGCGGTTGCTGGTGCTCGAACGCGCGGTCCGGGTGTCGGAGAAGGTGCCGGTGGTCGACCTGGACGACGTCGGCCCGCGGCTGCGGCAGCTCGCCGCGGAGGCGGAGCGGCGGCACAGTCTGGCCGCGCAGCTGCTCACGCCGAGCCAGCGCCGACCGTACGAAGAGGACGTCGCGCGGCTGCCGCAGGCACGGGAAGTGCTGGCGCAGAGCGAAGAAGCGCTGATCGCCGTGCTGGAGGTACTGGCGAAGGCCGAGCGCGGCACGCCGGAACGGGACGACGCGGAGTCGCGACTGTCCGAAGTGGTCGCTCGACGACGCGGTGTGCTGGATCGCCAGCTGCCCGCCGCGCAGCAGGATGCCGAAGCGGCGCAACAGGTTCTGGCCGCGGACGAGGTGACGCGGACCCGGGTGCTGCCGCAGATCGAGAAGTGCGAACGGGATTGGGAAGAACTGCATTCCCGGCTGCGCGAGCGTATCACCGACGCGATCGGGTCGAGCGCGTTGCTGCCGGTGTGGTTCACGCACGCGTTCGGGGTCGCGCCGCCGTCCGGTGCGGCGGGGGACAAGTGGATCCGCGCGGCGACGTCCGCGCTGGCCTACCGGGTGACGCACGGCGTGGTCGATCCCGCGCTGCCGCTGGGCGAGCCGCCGCCGTCGGACACCGACTGGACGGAACCGAAGTGGTCCTGGCGCGCCCGGCTGGAGAACGACATCGAGGAACTCGACCTCGGCGTGGATTAACGCGGTTCTTCCGGTGTGTCGTCGGAGGCGGGGACGAGTTCTCGCTGCATCCAGGTGACATCGCGCCAGGCCCCGTGTTTCCAGCCGATCCGTCGCCAGGTCCCGATGAGTTCGAAGCCCATCGCCTTGTGCAGTCCGACGCTGGGTTCGTTCGGCTGGGTCATGCCGGCCACCGCCATCCGGAAGCCGCGTTCGGCGAGCCGGGCGAAAAGGGCTTCGTACAAGGCTTTCCCGCCACCCGCGCGCCGACGATCCTGCGCCAGGTAGACGCTGACCTCGCACGACCAACGGTAGGCGGCGCGCTCCTTGTACGGGCTGCCGTACGCGTACCCGACCACCTCGCCGTCGATTTCCAGCACCAGCCACGCGTACGACTTCGTCGCCTTCGCGATCCGGGCGGCCATCTCCGTCGGCGTCGGCGGTTCGGTCTCGAAGCTGATCGTGGTGTCCCGGACGTACGGCGCGTAGATCGCCGCGCACGCCTCGGCGTCCCGTTCCTCGGCAGGTCGGATCAACATGTCCCCGATAGTAGACACGATCCGCTGCTATAGTCGACCACTGTGACCGATCCCCTCTCCGCCTCGCTCGCCGCGGCGGTGCGCGAGGCCCGGCAGGACCGTGCGCTGTCCGCGGGCGTGCTCGCCGAACGTTCCGGAGTTTCCCGTGCCATGATCGGGAAAATCGAACGCGGCGAAGCGCAGCCGACGGCGGTGCTGCTGAGCCGGCTCGCCACCGCGCTCGGGCTCACGCTGTCCGAGCTCATCGCCCGCGCGGAGGGCGACGACGACCGCCGCCTCGCGCGTCGTGAGGATCAGCCGACCTGGCGGGACCCGGTCACCGGCTACGTGCGCCGCGCGGTCTCGCCGCCCGGGCACGGGGCTACCGAGCTGGTGGAAATCGAGCTGCCGCCCGGCGCGAAAGCCGGATTTCCGGCCAGCTCCTACGCCTTCGCCGAGCACCAGGTCTGGGTGCTGTCCGGCCAGCTGCGATTCCACGAAGGCGACGTCGTGCACGAACTCGCCGCGGGCGACTGCTTCCAGCTCGGCCGACCGGTCGACTGCGCGTACGAGAACCCCGGCGCCGAGCCGTGCCGCTACCTGGTGGTGCTCACCAAAGTGTGACCCAGTTCATGCCTGATTTGTCTGATTACCGGGGTCTCCCGCCCGGACATGATGCGACCGCACAGCATCCGGGAGGAGAAGCAAGTGGGTTCGTGGCGCGAATTGGGAGCGCATTTCAGCACCGCGGTCGTGCTGGCCGGCGGCGTACTGGTCGGCGCGGTCAACATCTATGTGGCAGCAAGCCTTTTGCCGACCGCGGTCGCCGACATCGGCGGGGAGCGGCTTTACGCGTGGAACATGACGGCGTTCCTGGTCGCGCAGGTCGTCGCGACGATGTTCGTCAGCCGGGCGCTCGCGCGGCTCGGCAACGCGACGGCGTACTACCTCGGGTTCGGCGTTTTCGCGGCGGGCTCGGTGGTGTGCGCGGTGAGCCCGGCGATGCCGGTGCTGCTGGCCGGACGCGGAGTGCAGGGCTTGGGTGCCGGATTGCTGACCGGACTGGGGTTCGCGGTGATTCACTCGGCGCTGCCGCGGCATTTGTGGGCGCGGGGGAGTGCGTTGATCTCGGCGATGTTCGGCGTCGGCAACCTCGTCGGCCCGGCGCTCGGCGGGTTGTTCGCGCAATTCGGTTCGTGGCGGGCGGCGTTCGTCGTGCTGGCTGGCGCGGCGGTCGTGATCGCGGCCTTGGTGCCGCGGGCGCTCCCGCGCAGCGAACGAAGCGGCGAGTCGACC
Source organism: Amycolatopsis sp. A1MSW2902 (assembly GCF_017312175.1). Lineage (NCBI taxonomy): Bacteria > Bacillati > Actinomycetota > Actinomycetes > Pseudonocardiales > Pseudonocardiaceae > Amycolatopsis > Amycolatopsis sp. A1MSW2902. The sequence continues at coordinate 5,894,846 of NZ_QJPO01000001.1, read as the reverse complement.
CCGGTGCCGACCTTCGCATTGGTGGCCGTCGTGGGCGCGGTCGGAGCGGTGAGCATCGCCGGAATCTTGACCAACGTTGTCGCGATGGCCGCGTTCATCGTGCTGGGATTCGGTTTCGTGGCGGCGTTTCTGCTTGTCGAGAAGCGCGCCGCGGTACGGGTGCTGCCCGCTGAGACCTATTCCGGCTCGCCGCTGCGATGGATCTACCTGACCATCATGTGCCTCGCCGCCGGAGTTTCGGTCGAGTCGTTCCTGCCGCTGTTAGGCCAGCATCTCGGCGGATTACCCCCTGCCGCAGCGGGTTTCTTCTCCGCCGCGCTGTCGTTCGGCTGGTCCGCCGGGCAGATCGTCAGCTCCTCGGCCCGTCGCGTCCGGCTGCTCTGCCTGGCCGGACCGACGCTGCTGGCGGCCGCGTTCGTCGTACTTGCCTTGCTGCAGCAGGAAAATGCGTCGGTGCTGGCGTGGCTGGTCGTCCTTCTCGCCGGTGGCACCGGGATCGGCATCGCGATGCCGCACCTGTCGGTCGCCGCGATGGCCAGCGGTCAGCAAGCGGCAGCGGCGATCGCGACCGTGCTCACGATGGCGACCGCGTTCGGTGCGTCGATCGCGGGTCTGCTGGTGAACCTGGGCGCGCCGTCGATGGTGACGTCCGCGCGCTACCTGCTGATCGGCTTCGCCGTCGTCGCTGCGGCTGGGATTTTCACGACAGCTGCGGCAGGCGTTGGTGCACGTCAAGCAGTTGCGCGAACGGATCTCCCGCCTTCGCCACGCGATCGAGCACCGTCCGGATCGTCCACCGATCCGGAGTGAGGTCGGGGTCGTCGAGTTCGTCCCACTCCAGCGGGACGGACACCGGCGCCCCCGGCTTCGGCCGCACGCTGTACGGCGCGACGAGGGTTTTGTTCAGCACGTTCTGCGTGTAGTCGAGCCGCGCCAGCCCGCCGCGACGGTCCTTCTGCCACGCCCAGCTCACCAGGTCCGGCACGATCTTGCCGATCGACTTCGACACGGTTTCCGCCCACGACCGGGTCTCGGCGTACGTATATCGCGGTTCGATCGGCACCCAAATCTGGATCCCGCGCTGCCCGGTCGTCTTCGGTCGCCCGACGAGCCCGAAGTGATCGAGCGCGGTGCGGTGCAGCCGGGCGAGCGCGAGCACGTCGTCGAACGAGGTTTCCGAACCGGGGTCGATGTCGAACAGCAGCCAGGTCGGATGCTCGACGTCCGACGTGCGCGACGTCCAGGCGTGCAGTTCCAGCGCGGCGAAATTGGCCAGCCAGGCCAGATCCGCGACGCCGGAGGGGACGAGGTACTGCTGCACGTCGCCGGGGTCGGCTGCCTCGTAATGCCAGCGGTGCAGCCATTCCGGCGCGTGGTCGGGGACTTCCTTGTGCCAGAACCCCGGTTTGCCGACGCCGCCGGGGAACCGGTTGGTGTTGAGCGCGCGGCCGGCGAGGTAGGGGAGCATCGTCGGCGCGATCCGGGTGTAGTACTCGATCAGTTCCCGTTTGGTGATCGGCGCGTCGCCGTCGCGGCCCGGGATCAACGTCTTGTCGAGATTGGTGACCTTCAACTGCCGCCCGGCGACCGTCCACGAGCCCTGCTTGCCCAGCTCGCTCAACGCTTCGAGTTCATCCTCGGATGCTGGCTCGAACACCGCGTGCAACGGCACTTCCGCCTCGGTCGCGGGCAGATCGCTCCGCCACAACGCAGGCGGAGCGGCCGCGATCTCGTCATTGGTGAGCCCGCTTTTCACCGACTTCGGATGGTCCTCGGCGTCCCAGCCCGCGGTGGCGTGGTCGTCCTGCTTGTGCAGCAGGAACCACTGTTTCCCGTCGTCGTCCTTCTTCGGACGGATCAGCACGAAGCGCCCGGCCAGCTTCTCGCCGTACAGGTCGAAGTGCAGGTTCCCGTCCGCGAGCGCCTGCTCGGGATCGTCGGTGTCGACCGGCTCCCAGCGTCCGCGATCCCACACGATCACGTCGCCGCCGCCGTACTCGCCGCGCGGGATGACACCCTCGAAATCGGCGTACTCCAGCGGATGGTCCTCGACGTGCACGGCCATCCGCCGCGCCTTCGGATCGAGCGTCGGCCCCTTCGGCACCGCCCAGCTGACCAGCACGCCACCGAGCTCGAGCCGGAAATCGTAATGCTTCCGCCGCGCCCGATGCCGCTGCACGACGAACCGGTAACCGGGTTCCCTCGGAGCGTTCGCACCAGCCGGCTCGTCGGTCTTCGCGAAGTTGCGCATGGCGCGGTACTTCGCCAGCCGCTCGGCGGCTCCGTCCATTCGCTGCCCCTCCCGTCAGCAGGTCGGCGGAGGCTCCTCGGTGCAGGAGCTGCTGTCGACCGTTCCGGAAGCCGCTTGCAACAGCAAGCTGTAGAGCTGCTCGCGCTGGTCCGGATCGAGCGCCGCGAAGACCTCGTCCTCGACCGCCGCGAGCGCCGCCTCGGCCCGGGCCAGCTCCTTCGCGCCCCGATCGGTCAGGACGACGACGTGCCGCCTGCGGTCCTCCGGCGAACGACGCCGCTCGATCAGCTGGTCGGCCTCGAGGTCGTTGAGCAGGCCGACGACGTTGGTGCTGTCCATCTCGAGGATCTGCGCGAGGGACTGCTGGGTGCTGGAACCGCGGGTCTGCAGGACGGTCAGGGCGATCAAATGCCGAGGCCGCAGCCCGAACGGAGCGAGCACGCTCTCCGCGCGCAGCCGGATCCGGCGCGCGAAGTGCTCGAGCAACGCACCAGACCTGCGCGGAGCCTGGGCGACGAGCGGCAGCGGAGCCATGTGTCCAGTCTACGAGACAGTCCGGGTAGCTGCCGTGCTATAAATGGTTTGTCTTACACAAACTATCTACGGACGGTCATCGACATGGCACACCTGCTGCACCTCGACTCCAGCATCAACGGCGACCGCTCGGTGAGCCGCAAACTCAGCGCACGCGCGGCTCAGGCCTGGCAAGCCGCCCACCCAGACGGAACGGTGACCTACCGAGATCTGGGCGCGAACCCAGTCCCGCACCTGGACCCGTTGGCCTGGGAAGCCCGCATCACCCCCGCGTCGGAGCACACCGCAGCCCACCGCGAAGCCGCCCGGATCGGCGAAGAACTGGCAGCGGAAGTACTGGCCGCAGACACCGTGCTGCTGGGCCTCCCGCTCTACAACTACGGCGCCCCCAGCTCGGTGAAAGCCTGGGTAGACCGCATGATCGCCGCTGCCGGCGAGGACCCGTCAGTCCTGGGCGGCCGAGAACTCCTGGTCCTGGCAAGCCGCGGCGGAGGTTACGGCGAAGGCACCCCAAGGCACGGCTGGGACCACGCAGAAGGCTGGCTACCGCACGGCCTTTCCCTGACCGGCCTGGAACCGCGCTTCATCACAGCAGAATTCACCATGGCAGACGTCAACCCCGCTTTGGCGGAATTCCGCCCGCACGCAGAAGAAAGCCTCTCCGCAGCAGAACGAGAAATCGACGCCCTCTGGACCCCCGCCACCGCCACCCGCTGACAAGCCACGCCCTCCACGCAGCACGCCAGTCGTGAGGGGAACCCTCACAGCCCCAGGGTGGATTCGAGGGGTTGTTGCAACGCGGGTGGTTCAACTGGTTTCGGCGAGGAGTGTAGCGAGGCGTTCGGCTGGGGTGTCCCAGTTGAGTGTTTTGCGGGGTCGGCGGTTGAGTTGTGCGGCGACGGCGGCGAGGTGTTCGGGGGTGTGGACTGAGAGGTCGGTGCTTTTGGGGAAGTACTGGCGCAGCAGGCCGTTGGTGTTTTCGTTGCTGCCGCGTTGCCAGGGGCTGTGGGGGTCGCAGAAGTAGACGGGGATGCCGGTGGCGACGGTGAATTCGTGGTGGCGGCCCATTTCGCTGCCCTGGTCCCAGGTCAGGGATCGTCGCAGGTGTGCGGGCAGGGTCGCGGCGGTGTCGGCGAGGGCGTCGCGGACGGCGTCGGCGCCGCGGCCGTCGGGCAGCGCGACGAGCAGGGTGTAGCGGGTGGAGCGGTCGACGAGGGTGGCGATGGCGGAAGCGTTGTCCTTGCCGATGATCAGGTCGCCTTCCCAGTGGCCGGGGACGGCGCGGTCGGCGGCTTCGGCGGGCCGGTCGCTGATCATGACCATGGGTTCGGCGAAGCGGGGCCGGCGTTGTTCGCTGCTGGCGCGGGGTTTGCGCATGGTGCGGCCGGTGCGCAGGGCGCGGGCCAGCTCGCGGCGCAGTTCGCCGCGGCCTTGGACGTAGAGGGCCTGGTAGATCGTTTCGTGGGTCACGTGCAGCTCCGGCCGGTCGGGGTGGTCGCGGCGCAGCCGGGCGGCGATCTGCTCCGGGCTGAATTTGTCGGTCAGCATCGCCTGCACCCGGTCCCGCAGTTCGGGGCAGGCCGCGATCTTGCCTGTTTTCGGTCGCGGGCGCCGTGCCCGGGCGAGGTCGTGGGCGGCGTGGGGCCGGTATTCGCCGCAGGGGCGGGCGTTGCGGGCGATCTCCCGGCTGATCGTGGACGGGCTGCGGCCCAGCTCGGCCGCGATCGCCCGCCGCGAGCGGCCCGCCGCCAGCCCGTCCGCGATCGCGATCCGCTCGCCCGCGCTCAGGAACCGGCCCGAGTCCGGCCCGGGCCGCGCGGCCGGGCGCGCGGTCGCGCCCGCCCGGCTCGGTCGCCCGTGCCGCCAATAGTGCCCGGTCCTGCGGTCGACCCCGACCCTGCGGCACGCCTCGACCGTGCCCACGCCCTCCGCCACAAGATCAAAATAGCGGCGGCGTTCCGCCGCCAGCCTCACCCGGCCCCGCGGAGCCCGACCACGCCCGACCACGACCACTGCAACCCCTGCACAACTCAGGCGTTGCAACCACCACTAGAACCCAAGCAGATTCCCCCAGGGTCCCCCTCACGACCGACCCAAGCCCCACCCGCAAACCGCCGCCGATGCACCCAACGATCGGTGCACCCAGCCCTCCCCCGCACCCCGATACGAAGCTCTCCTGCGGTCTGGGGTGGCTTGTCAAGGCATCTTTCCCGCCTTGACAAGCACCCTCAGACCGTCAGCACAATCAAGCTTCGGGGTGCCCCACGCACGCCAGGGCGCAATGTCGCCGCCAGGCGACGAGCCGAACGTCAAACAACATCCCCCCGCCGAACCCGATAAACCTGCAACCTCAACTCGTAATACTTAGTAGTCTCCCCAACCCAAGACATCCCGATCCGCTCCGCGGTAGCAATAGCCCGGGAATTACTAGGCCGCGCCACCGCGAACAACTCATCAGTCCCGTCCTGGGAAAACGCCCACTCCACCAACGCCCGCGCGGCCTCGGTCGCGTACCCGTGCCCCCACTCCTCGGGCCGCAACTGCCAGCTCAGCTCCAAATCCTCCCGATAGGGCGGCAGCAACCGGATCCCCAGCCCTCCGATCACCCGGCCGTCAGACCGCAGCTCCACCGCCCACCGCCCCCGAGGCGGAGTCAGATTCGGCTGCGCCTCCTGCCAGGCCTGCAACACCGACCGCATCGCAGCGGCGTCCGCGACCCGGTCCATCGCGGGAGTGAGCCAATGCGTCACGTCGGAGGAGCCGTAGATCTGATACGCGGCTTCGGCGTCGTCAGCCGTCCAGTCCCGGATCACGAGACGGTCGGTGGTAATCGGCAGGGTCATGCAAGAACGGTACGCCCGTTCCACCCGATCGGGGCAAGTGATCCAGGACGCACCGCAGAAGTCTTGCCAGCCAAGGACTCCGCCCGCGGGAACGCGCGGGTTAGACTGCGCGGGTGGAGATCTGGGTGAACCCGCGTTGTTCCAAGTGCCGCTCGGCGGTGTCGCTGCTCGACGAGGCCGGCGCGGAGTACACCGTGCGCCGCTACCTGGAGGATCCGCCGACCGAGGCGGAGCTCGTCGCGGTGCTCGACCGGCTCGGCCTCGACCCGTGGGACATCGCCCGCACCGGCGAGAAAATCGCCGGTGAACTCGAGCTGAAATCCTGGTCCCGGACCCCGGAAGACCGTCCACGGTGGATCGCCGCGCTCGCCGAGCACCCGGAGCTGATCCAGCGTCCGATCATCACCGCCGACGACGGCACCACGGTCGTCGCGCGCGACGAGGACACCGTCCGATCGGTGCTCAGCTGACCGCGACCGCGATCAGCGCGGCCGCCAGCAGCACCACGTACGCGACGGCGTGCACCTTGTCCGGCAACCGGTCGGCGACCCGCCGGACGAGCGCGATCGTCGGCAGTGAACCGGCCAGCAGCGCCGCGCCCGCGATCGGGTCGAGATACCCGGACGGCCCGCCGCCCGCTGTCGCGTAGACCGCCGTCGCCACCACCGCGACGGGCACGCTGAGCGGGTTCGCCATCGCCGCCGCGTCCGCCATCGGCAGTCCTTTGCGGCGCAGCAACGGTACCGTCATGACGCTGCCGCCCACCCCGAGAAAGCTCGCTACCGCACCGATTCCGACGCCGCCCGCAGTGGTCGTAAACGTGCTCAACGGCTTGGGTTCGCCTTGCGGCTTCAGGAATCCGCCGCGCACCAGGCTGTCCACAATGGTCACTGCCAGGTAGACGATGAACAGGACGCGCAACAGTCCGTCCCCCGCGTAGGTCGCGGCCACCGAACCGATGACGGCACCGATCGCGACGAACGCGGCGAGCGGCCAGATGTAGTCGCGACGGAGGCGTCCGGTCCTGGCTTGCACGACGGTCGCGCTGACCGCGTTCACCACCATCACCGCGGTGGAGGTCGCGACCGCGACATGCATCGCGTCGCCGCGGCTCGTGACCGCCGCGACCACCGGCACGGTGACGAATCCGCCGCCGAAGCCGAACAGCACGGTCGTGACGCCGCTGAGGCAGCCGAAGAGCAGAAGAATCAGGATCGAGGTCAACACTGGCTTCAAGGTAGGTCGTGTCGGGTGCGGCGCGCATCCGAAGATTCGCCAGCTTCTTTCGAGGATCGGACACCTACTCTGGAGGCATGCGCAACGTTCCGTTGTCCGAGGTCGACGCCCTGCCGCGGGCCGTGCTCGCGATCAGCACGGACTACCCGCCGGACCACTTCCTGCCGCCGCATCGCCATCGCCGCGCGCAGTTCCTCTACGGGGCGACCGGCGCGATGCGGGTCGGAACGGCAGACGGAACCTGGACCGTCCCGACGCGGCGCGCGGTGCTGATCCCGCCGGAAACCGACCACAGCGTCGTGATGATGAACGTGACCACGCGCAGTCTGTATCTGGAACCGTCCGCCGTGCCGTGGTTCCCGCGCCGCTGCCAGACCGTCGACGTCTCGCCCCTGCTGCGGGAATTGCTCCGGGAAGCCGTGGACGTCGCCCCGGAATACCCTCGCCGCGGTCGCGATGCCACGCTGATTTCCCTTCTGCTGCACGAAATTTCCCGCTGCGTACCGCTGCCGCTCGAACTCCCGTGGCCGCGGCACGAGGGTCTGCGTGCCCTGTGTCAGTCCTTTTCGGACGCTCCCGATGTGCATGATCCGCCGTCTCGCTGGGCGGCGGAGCTGCACGTCAGCGAACGGACGCTGCACCGCCTGTTTCGCGCCGAAACGGGCCTGAGCTTCGCCCGCTGGCGGGAGCGGGCGTGTGTGCTGCACGCACTCCCGCTGCTGGCCGCGGACCTTCCGGTGGCCGACGTCGCGGTCACCCTCGGATACGAAAGCCCCGCCGCCTTCACGACGATGTTCAGCCGCCTGCTCGGCGCCCCGCCGACGGCTTACCGCGAGCCGTGACTCAGATCTCATTGAGTGCAACTTGATTGCGCACAACTTAGTTGTACTGTGGGTCCCGTTCGGAACTTTCTCTGAGGAGGACCTCATGACTGCCACTGTCGTTCTGGTGCACGGCGCGTTCGCGGATTCGTCCAGCTGGAACGGGGAGATCGAGCGGTTGCAAGCAGCCGGGCACCGGGTGATCGCGGCGGCGAACCCGCTGCGCGGAGTCGCCGAAGACGCCGCCGCCGTGCGGTCTTTGCTGGACAGCATCGAGGGCTCGATCGTCCTGGTCGGCCACTCCTACGGCGGCTCGGTGATCTCGGCCGCCGCGGCGGGCCACCCCGGGGTGCGGGCGCTGGTCTACATCGCCGGCTTCCTCCCGGACGAAGGCGAAAGCGCGGGCGAACTGGCCGGCAAGTTCCCCGGCGGCACGCTGGGCGAGACGTTGGAGCAGGTCTCCCTGGCGAACGGCGTCGACCTTTACGTCCGGCAAGACCTGTTCCACCAGCAGTTCGCGGCGGACGTCCCGGCCGCACAGGCCAGCCTGATGGCCGCGGGCCAGCGCCCGATCGCCGCGGCGGCCCTGGACGAGGCCTCGCCCGCACCGGCGTGGAAGGACTTGCCGGTGTACAGCCTGATTCCGACCGCGGACAAGAACATCCCCGCCGAGGCGCAGCGCTTCATGGCGGAACGCGCGGAGGCGGAGGTAGTCGAGGTGGAGGGCGCTTCGCACGCGGTGCTGGTTGCGCAGCCGGAAGCGGTGGCGGACCTGATCCTGCGCGCTGCCCGGTGACTTTGCCGAGGTGAGACCGGTCCCGCGCTGCGCCTGGGTGTGCAGCGTGGGACCGGCTCGGCGGTCCCGGATCTCCGGGCTCGGTTTCGGTGATTGGCCTGGTCGGCAGGCTTGTTGTGCGGGGTTCGGGCAGTCGATCGGTCCCGTTGTGCGGACTCGTCATAGCCGAGCCGGAATTTCGCCGTTCGCCGCGTCGGTGCGGCAGTTACCATCGGCGGCCATGAGCACCTCAGGGGGTCCACAGGAGCAGCCGGGAACGCCGCAGGAACCGGGCGCGGTCCCGCCGGGATGGCAGGCGCCTCCGCCGGGCGTCGGTTATCCGCAGCAACCCGGAACGCAGCCGGGTTATCCGCAGCAGGCCGGGCAGTCTCCGCAGTACGGACAGCAGTACCCGGGCCAGGCCGGACAGCCTGGGCAGTACCCGGGACAGCCTGGGCAGACGCAGTACCCGGGGCAACCGGGTCAGTTCCAGCCGGGCCAGCCGTACCCCGGTCAAGCGGCTTACCCTGGCCAGCCGGGTTATCCAGCACAACAGCCGGGCTACCCGCCCCAGCAACCGGGAGCCGGTTACGCCGCACCCGGCCAGGGCTTCCTGCCCCAGAACCGGCCGCTCACCACCCCGGGGCTCGGCGCGATCCCGGTGGCTCTCGGCGCGATCCTCGAGGTCGTCGCCCTGTTCGTCCCCTGGGTCACGTTCACCCTGGGCTCCCAAACCGCCTCGGTCACCTTCATCGACGCGTTCAGCAAGATGACGTCCGGCATGGACAGCTTCGCCGCGATGTACGTGCGGTTCCTCGCCTTCCTCCTGATCGCCGCGACGTTGCTGTCCACTCTCCCGTGGACGCTCGGCGCGCTGCGCACGAAGAGGTCGGCGTACTGGCTCAGCGGGATTCGTCGCCGGGAGCTCACTCCGCCGAACTTCTGGTGGTACCGCACCGTCTTCGCGGGCCGGGCGACCGTCATGCTGGCCTTCCACATCGCGGGGATCGTCGCGATGTTCTCCGAGGACCTGTCGAAAATCGGCCTCGGCGCGTATCTGCTCATCCTCGGCGGGGTGCTCGTGATCGCCGGCGCGGCGATCGGGCCGAAGCTCACGGCTGCCCGCTGACGTCGCGGATGACCGGGTTCTGACAAATGTCACCGCGCACCGGTGCGCGGTGACACTACGGCTCGCTTGCCCGTCCGCCCACCATGGGACGGGCAAGCGGCGCCGGCTCCTCCGGACCGCTCAACGGTCCGGAAAGGACAGTCATGAACTCCCGTCCCGCAACGGTTTCCGAACAACCCCGGATCAGGGCGGTCCGCGTCCTCACCGGGGCCTACCTGGCGCTGAGCGTGCTCACCCTCGGCGCGATCTTCCTCTTCCGCGACGACCCGTCGATGGTCACCGACGTCGTCTGGGTCCGGGCCACGATCGTGGCGGCCAGCGCGCTGCTCACGTTCCTGTTCGCGAGAAGCGCGGCTCGCGGGTCGAAACGCGGGCTGCTGCGGCTCCGGATCGTGTCGGCGGTGATGACGGTCGCGATCGTCGTCATCGTGTCGATTCCGGGCTTCCTGCCGCTGTGGGTCCGGCTTGAGCAGGGCGTCTGCGGGGCGCTGTTGCTGGCGGTGGTCGTCCTGGTCAACGGACGGCACGTGCGTTCGCTTTTCTCCGAGTAGCGTGCCGGACGTGGACCGCGGCCCCGATTCCGACGCGCAACGCTGGGTACTGGGCTGGCGCCGGCTCGTGCTGGACGCCGGCCTCCTGGTGTATCCGCTGATCGTTCTCGCCCAAACCGGCGGCGAGCCCGCGGCGGTGGTGGCGCTGCTGGCGTTCTGCGCCTGCTACATCGGTGCGGCCATCGCCGCATACCAGTTCCGAAGCCGGCTTTTCTGGATCCTGACCGGGGCGTTGACGGTGCTGTTCGCCGTCGTGCTGCCGATCGCTCGGGCGAACGCGTTTTACCTGCTCGCGGTGGTGGTTTCGCTCGCGGTTCCGCGGTTGCCGCGCTGGGGTGCGGTCATCGTGCCGATCGCCGCGGCGGCGACTGTGGTGGTGCCGTGGGCGGTTTGGCAGGCCGACCCGGGGTGGGCGCAGGCGGCGGCGTTGGTGTTCACCGTGCTGGTGGTGGTCGCGTTCGCGGAGGCGCTGCGGGCGAACCGGGCGTTAGTGCAGGCGCGGGCGGAGGTGCAGCGACTGGCCGCGGATGCCGAGCGCTCGCGGATTTCGCGGGATTTGCATGATCTCCTGGGGCATTCGCTCACCGCGATCACGGTGAAGAGCAATCTTGCCCGGCGGCTCGCGGTGAAGGGGGATGAGCGGGCGGTCGAGGAGATCGGCGAGGTTGAGCAGTTGTCCCGGCAGGCGTTGGCGGATGTCCGGGCGGCGGTTTCGGGCTATCGAGAGGTGACGCTGGCCGGTGAGCTCGCTCGGGGGCGCGAATTGTTGCGGGCGGCGGGGATTAGTGCGGATTTTCCTTCTGCGGTGGACGGGCCTCATCAGGAATTGTTCGGTTGGGTGGTTCGGGAGGGGTTGACTAATGTGGTTCGGCATTCCCGGGCTACCGCTTGTGAGGTGATTGTTTCGGGTTCTTCCGTGGAAATTCGTGACGACGGTGTTGGTTCTGCTGCGGATGCCGGGAATGGGCTATCCGGGTTGCGGGATCGGGTGGTCGCTGCTGGCGGACGGATGGAGGCGGGGCCGGTGCGGCCTCGGGGGTGGCGGTTGCGGGTGACTGTGGCGTGACTATTCGGTTGTTGCTTGCGGATGATCAGGCTTTGGTGCGGCAGGCGTTGGGGACCTTGCTTGATCTTGAGGACGATTTTGTGGTGGTTGCGCAGGTCGGACGGGGGGATGAGGTGGTGGGGGCGGCGCTTGAGCATCGGCCGGATGTTGCGTTGCTGGATATCGAGATGCCTGGGCTGGACGGGTTGGCCGCGGCTGCGGTTTTGGCGGAGCAGGTGCCTTCGTGCCGGGTGGTGGTTTTGACTACGTTCGGGCGGGCCGGGTATTTGCGGCGGGCTATGGAGGCTGGGGCGGTCGGGTTTGTGGTCAAGGACGCGCCCGCGGAGGCGTTGGGGGACGCAATTCGGCGGGTGATGGTGGGGGAGCGGGTGGTGGATCCGGCGTTGGCGGTGGCTACTTTGGCTGCCGGGGAATCGCCGTTGACTGCTCGGGAGAGGGATGTGCTGATCGCGGCCCGGGGTGGGGGGTCGGTGGCGGAGATTGCGGGGAGTTTGTATTTGTCTGAGGGGACTGTGCGGAACTATTTGTCTGGGGCTATTGCCAAGACGGGAGCCCGGAATCGGATGGGGGCGGTTCGGGTTGCTGAGGAGCGGGGGTGGTTGTGAGTGCTCGTCGCCTGGCGGCGACATCGGTCCTTGGTTGCGTGGGGCACCCCGAAGGTTGATTGTGCTGACGGTCTGGGGGTGCTTGTCAAGGCGGGAAAGATGCCTTGACAAGCACCCCCAGACCGCAGGGAGGCTTCGTATCGGGGTGCGGGGGAGGGGCTGGGTGCCTCGATGGGTGGGTGCATCGGCTGCGGTTTAGGGCGCGTGGGTTGGGTGACTGGTCGCGGTGGGTGAGCGGGCTGCGGCGGGTCCGCGTGCGTTGGGTGTCTGGTCTCGTTGGGTGAGTGGGCTGCGGCTGGTGCATTTTGAGTGCTTGGTCGCGGCGGGTGCGAGGGCTGCAATTGCTGTGTGTGGTTTGGGTGGCTGGTCGCGGGTGGGGCTGCGGTCGCGGGATAGCGCCCCAATGTGGCATTGGGTGCATGTGACGCACCGAATGTGGCATTGGGTGCATCCAGCGCACCCAATGTGGCGTTGGGTGCGTGGGGGTGCACCGAACGCGGCGTTGCAGCGGTGGGGAGGTCGTGAGGGGAACCCTCACGGACTTCGTGCGCCGCGACGAAGGCCGTGAAGGGCTCCTTGAGGGAATCTGCGTCTGTGAAGGGGCCTTCACGCGCACCAGAAAACAGTCGTGAGGGGAACCTGAAGGAATCAGGGCCCCCACGTAACGCAGCAGCGCGCGGGCGCGCAAGAAGGTCCGAAGTGGACGGACTAGTCGTTCTTCTCCGCGTTCAGCCTCGCGGCTTCGCGGCGGACTTCGGCTTGGGTTTCGCGTTCGCGTTGCAGCCAGGTGGGGTTTTCGGCTTTCAGGGCCTCGATCTGGTCCGTCGTCAGGGCTTCGGTGACGCCGCCCCTGGCCAGGCCACCGATGGATACTCCCAGTTTCGCGGCTACCACCGGGCGCGGGTGCGGGCCGTTGCGGCGCAGGTCGCGGAGCCATTCCGGCGGGTCGGTTTGAAGGGCGTTCAGTTCGTCGCGCGAGACGGCGCCCGCGCGGAACTCTGCGGGGGTCGCTTCGAGGTAGACGCCCAGCTTCTTCGCTGCCGTCGCCGGCTTCATGGTCTGGGGGGTCTTCTGCGCCGTCATGCCCACCAGCGTAACCGGCGACCCCGCGCCGGTAGCCTTGCCACGTGACAGGAGCCGACCAGGCCTCGGCGTTCCGGCTCGCCTACGTTCCGGGTGCGACCCCCGCGAAGTGGGTCCGGATCTGGGGCGAACGCAATCCCGAAGTGCCGCTCGACCTGGTCGCGGTCGCTGCTGCCGAGGCCGCGGGCGTCGTGCGCGACGGTGGGGTGGACGCGGCGCTGCTGCGGCTGTCCGCCGACCGTGACGGGCTGCACGCGATTCCGCTCTACACCGAGACCACGGTGGTCGTCGTTCCCAAGGATCACCTGGTCGCGGCCGCCGACGAGGTGTCCATTGCGGACCTCGCGGACGAGCTCGTGCTGCATCCGCTCGACGACTCGCTCGAGTGGGACCAGCTGCCCGGCAAGCCCGCCCTGGAACGGCCCGAGACGACTGGCGACGCGATCGAGCTGGTGGCGGCGGGCGTCGGCGTGCTGATGGTGCCGCAGTCGCTTGCCCGGTTGCACCATCGGCGTGATCTCACGTACCGGCCGGTCGAGGACGCGCCGCAGTCACGCGTCGCGTTGTCCTGGCCGGAGGGCGAGACCAGCGATCTCGTGGAGCAGTTCATCGGCATCGTTCGCGGGCGCACGGTGAACAGCACTCGCGGGCAGCAGGAAACGCAAGCGAAGACCGGCAAGGCGGCACCCGCCAAAAAGAAGCAGCGCGAACCGGACCGTCGCCGGAGCGTGCCCAAGTCCGGCGGGCGCGGCAAGCCTCGCCGTCGTCGTTGACGTTCAGGGAGCAGCTGTGGATCTCGGGTTGAAGGGCAAGAGCGCGGTCGTCACGGGGGCCAACCGCGGCATCGGGCTGGCGGTTGCCGAGGTGCTCGCGGCGGAGGGTGCTGACCTCGCGCTCGTCGCCCGGGACGCCGAAGCCCTTGCCGCTGCGGAGGAAAGCCTCGGCAGGCACGGCACGAAGGTGGTCGCGGTTCCGACGGACACCACCGACGACGCTGCCGTCGCGGCGATGGCGGAGCGGGTCAAGGCGGAGTTCGGGGCGGCGGACGTCCTGGTCAACTGCGCGGCACCGGCGTCCAGCGGGGCCCGCACGCCGCTTGCGGACCTGCGGGACGAAGACCTGCGCCTCGAGATCGAGACCAAGGTGCTCGGCTACCTGCGCTGCGCCCGTGCGCTCGCGCCGGGGATGCGGGAGCGCGGCTGGGGCCGGATCGTGAACGTCAGCGGGCTCAACGCGCGGCTGGCCGGTTCGACGTTCGGGTCGATCCGCAACGTCGCGGTCGCGGCGATGACCAAGAATCTCGCCGACGAACTGGGGCCGCAGGGAATCGCCGTGACGGTCGTGCATCCGGGCTACACGGTGACCGAACGGACGCCGGAGAAGCTCGCCGAGATCGCCGCTGCGCGGGGAATTTCCGTGGCGGAGCTGGAAAAAGGTCTCACGGCCGGGGTGAGCATCGGTCGGCTGGTGACGGCGGCCGAGGTGGCGGACGTGGTGGCGTTCCTGGCGTCCCCGCGCAGCGTGGCGATCAACGGAGACGCCATCGCGGTCGGCGGCGGCGTCCCCGGGCAGATTTACTACTGAACGGCCTGGAGTTCGCGCGCTGGACTGAGGTAGCCGAGACGGCCCTTGGTCGCGGCGAGCACGATCAGCGCGGCGGCGGCGAACGCGGCGAACAGCAGGTGCTCGGCGATTTTCGGATCCGCGTTGGGGAACAGTTCAGACCAGGCGACGGACAGGTAGTTGTTGATCCCGGCGTGCAGCAGCAGCGCGATCGGCAGGCTTTCGCCGCTGCGGTTGAACACCCAGGTCATCACGAAGCTGATCGCGATCGCGGTGCCGACGAACTCCAGCACCGACCAGACCGTCACGTTCGGCCAGTGGCCCCATTCGGTGAAGAACAACGGCAGATGCCAGACGCCCCACAGCGGCCCGAGGATCAGCGTGCCGCGCAGCGGGCCGTACTTCGGCTGCAAATGCGGGAGGGCGAAATCGCGCCAGCCGGGTTCTTCGGCGAGGCCGGTGGTGAGCACCTGGAGCACGAAACCGAAGACCCACACCAGGATCAGCGACGCGGCAGGGGCCCGGAGCGCGCCGGCGAACGGCAGACTGGCGAGCGTCAGCACGACGGGAACAGCGAAGAGCGCGAGTGCGTACCATCGCCAGTTCACCCGCCATCGCAGCAATCGACCCGCCCACGCGCGCAGCCCGGGACGGCCTTCGGCGAGCGCGGTGACGATGAACGCGGAGAAGATCGGGCCGAGGTACGCGCCGGGGAGCATGCCCAGGATTTGCGTCGTGCCGAGTACCGGCGGGAATCCGAAGTGGACGATGCCTAGACCATTGTCCGAGAGTACATAAGGAAGCCACGCGAGCCAGCTCAGTGCGATGGCGAGCGTGAAGAAAGCCGTGATCGGGCGTCGGGCGACGAGGGCGGTCATGATGGTCCTTTGTGGACGAGTCAGCGGTGGGTGCGGTAGTTCGCGACGAGCGCGATGCCCGAGGCGAGGGTGACGACGCCGAAAACGGTGCTCAGCACCAGGTTGACGCCGAGGGCCGAGGTGATCGCGTTGGCTGCGGCGCTGAGCACCAGCACGCCCCACAACAGCGCCCGGGGAGGTGATTTCGTCATGCCGGGAACGCTACGAACCGGGGCTCGCCAGGACGATCCCGTGCGCGGGAGGATCTAGGTACAGCAGGCTGTACTCCTTCGCTCCGAGGCGGTGCCGGGGCGGATTTCTGGGCTAGGGTTCGGCGGGGTGGGAGGTGCGATGGCAACCGCAGGCGAACCGACGCCGCGTCCGTGGACCGCGCGCGTCCGGGCTGCTCTCGACGCGCTGGAACACCTCGTCGGCGGGATCGGCACCTCGGTGCTGGCGCTGTTGGTGCTGCTCGGCGTGGCCGTGGTCGCGGTGCTGAGCCTCGTGGGCGTCGGTCTGCTGCTGGCCCGGCCGATGCTGCGCGTCGTGCACGCGGTCGCCGACCGGGAACGGATCCGGCTCACCGCGATGAAACCGGACGTCATCAGCCCCGGCCCGGGCCCTGAACGGCTCGGCGCGGCCCTGCGCGAGCGGACGGTGCAACGCGAACTGCTGTGGGTCGCGATCCACGGTGCGGCGGGTTTTCTGCTCGGCTTCATCGCGCTGACGATCGTGCTCAACACCGCGCGCGACGGGCTTTTCCCGCTCTACTGGTACCTGCTCCCGCCGGACGAGGCGACGGCGTCGCTCGGCTGGCCGGTGCACAGCCTGGCGGAGGCGCTCCCGGTGTCGCTGCTCGGCGTCGCGTGGGCGTTCCTCTCGGTCGCGCTGCTGCCCGCGATGGCTCGGCTGCAGGCGCTGCCCGGCCGACGCCTGCTGCCCGCGGGCTCGGACGCTGACGTCACGCTCCGGATCGCCCACCTCACCGCCACCCGCGCCGCCGCGCTCGACGCGCATTCCGCCGAACTGCGCCGCATCGAGCGCGCGCTGCACGACGGCACGCAAAACCGGCTGGTCGCGGTCAATGTCCTGGTCGGCGCGGCCCGCCGGGCAGCCGCCCGGGGTTCGGCAGACGTCGACGAAATCCTCGGCCGCGCGCAGGACGCCACCGAGACCGCGCTCGCCGAACTGCGCGCGGTGGTGCGCAGTATCCTGCCGCCCGTACTGGCCGACCGAAGCCTCGCCGACGCGCTGACCGCGCTCGCCGCGGACTGTCCGGTGCCGTGCACCATCGACGCCGACCTGCCCGGGCGGTATGCCGTTTCGGTGGAGGCGTCGGTGTATTTCGTGGTTGCTGAGGCGCTGACGAACGTCGCGAAGCACAGCGGTGCCAGCCGTGTTGAGGTGGTCTTGCGGCGAGAGGATGACGTGCTGCACCTGTGCATCACCGACGATGGCCGTGGTGGTGCGGCGGAGTCTGGTGGTTCGGGGCTTGGTGGGATGCGACGTCGGATTGAGGCGCTTGATGGAACTTTCGCGCTGGCGAGTCCCGCTGGCGGACCGACGACTGTGACGGTGAGTTTGCCATGCGGATTGTGATCGCCGAGGCGCTTACGAACATTGCCAAACACAGCGGTGCGGAGGTGGTTTTGCGCCGGGAGGACGATGTGCTCCACCTGCGTATCACCGACGACGGCCGTGGCGGTGCGGCGGAGTCCGGTGGTTCGGGGCTTGGTGGGATGCGACGCCGAGTCGAGGCGCTTGATGGAACGTTTGCGCTGGCGAGTCCCGCTGACGGACCGACGACTGTGACGGTGAGCTTGCCATGCGGATTGTGATCGCCGAGGACGACCCGTTGCTGCGCGAGGGTCTCGCGCTGCTGCTGCGGGCCGAGGGTCTCGACGTCGTCGCGACCACCGACAACCCGACCGATTTCCTTGCTGCGGTGGACAAACACGAGCCGGACACCGCGGTCGTGGACGTCCGGATGCCGCCGACGCACACCGACGAGGGGATCGTCGCGGCGGTCGAGGCTCGGCGGCGGCGGCCGGGGCTGGCGGTGCTGGTGCTGTCGGCGTATGTCGAGCAGGCCTTCGCGACCGACCTGCTCGGCAGTGGCAGCGCGCGGCTTGGGTATCTGCTCAAGGAACGCGTCGGACGGGTCACCGAGTTCATGGAAGCGCTGAACCGGGTGGCCGACGGCGGGACGGCGATCGATCCGGAAGTGGTCGCGCAATTGCTGACCCGGACGCGTGCGGATTCCGGGCTGGAACGGCTCAGCCCGCGCGAAAGGGATGTGCTGGCGCTGATGGCGGAGGGATTAGGGAATGGTGCCATCGCGGAACGGCTCGTGGTGACGGACGGCGCGGTCCACAAACATATTCGCAGCATTTTCGCGAAACTGGATTTGGCACCGGACGACAGCGCGGATCGGCGGGTTACCGCGGTCCTGCGTTATTTGGAAGAAGCACGCCGTTGATCCTTCGCGTGCTTCTGAGTGAAGCGGTGAAGGCTTGACGGCATGCGGCCCGGGAGGGGCTGACGGGCGTCCGGCGAGGGCGAAATGGGCAGCGTTCACCGACATTCGGCCGCGCACAGTTCACCCGGACGAGTGCAGTATCGGACGCACCCCGAACGGGCCTAAGCCCACCCGGGCGCGTGAAAACCGCACCGGAGCTGTCCGGTGCGATCTCGGCTGGGACGAGCCCGCCGGTGTCTATTTGCCCGAGCCGGGCTTCTCCTTCGCCGCGCCCTGGGCAACGTCCTCTTCGGACCAGTCGAGCCCGGCCTCGGCGACCACGCCGTCGAAGATCGGGGTGGCCACGGCCTGTTCCGCGCTCACGACGCGCTCACCACGTCGATGATCGCGTCGGCCGCGATCCACTGCGGATCCGCGTCTCTTGCCTGGCCGTCGACCTGGACCGGGACCCAGGTGACCGCGGTCGCGTCGTCGGTGACCGGGGCTCCGGTGACCACCCCGCGCCGGCACAGCTGGCGCCTGCCGGTGCGCTGGCCGACCAGGTAGGTGACCCGGTGGCCGGTGGACAGTTCGGACCGGTGCTGTTCGCCGTCCATGTGTTCCTCCCTGCACGCCACCCTTGTGGGCGACGCTCGCTTCATCGACGCGACTCGCTCCCCTCGGGTCGATGACGCACTCCCGGTCCGTGATCTGGGCCACAGCGACGCAACGGCCGCGGTGAACGCGACACCCGCATCGAGGCAACCCGACCACAGACAGTCATCCCGCTATACCCAAAGTAACAGGTACAGTGGCGTATCCGGTATGTGACCCGGCGATACACTCGCGCGGATGACGTCCTCAGGTACTCCGCCCGACGGGCGGGCCACCCGGTGGGCAGGGCAGCGCGAACGCCGGCGCCGGGAGTTCGTGGAAGCCGGTATGCGCGCGATCGCCCGGTTCGGGCCGGAGGTGTCCACCGAGCAGATCGCCGACGAGGCCGGCGTCGCTCGCACGCGCATTTACAAGCATTTCGCCGACACCGCGGACCTGCAGCGCGCTATCGCGTTGCGGGCGGCGGAAATGATCGGCGCGCAATTCTCGCCGTTGTGGGGAGTTTCCGGCACTCCGCGCGAAATGGTGCACGCGACGATCGGCGCGCATATCGAATGGCTTTCCGAACACCGCGCGCTGTATCAATATCTGATGCGGCAGTCGGTGACTGGGCCGCGCGACGTCGTGGCGGACGTGAAAACCGCGATCGCCCGGCAGCTGACTGTGTTGTTCGAGTACTACCTCGGCCTGTTCGGCGCGGACCAGCGGGTCGGCGAAACCATCGCGTACGGGCTGGTCGGCTTGGTCGAGTCCAGCACCGCGCACTGGCTCGACGCCCCGCGCGGCATCGACCGCGAGGATCTGCGCCAGTTGCTCGCCCGCTGGGTCTGGTCGATCCTCGACGACACCTTGCGCACGGTCGGCGTCGCGCTCAACCCGGACTCGCCGCTGTCCGATCTGGACTACCGCATCCTCGACTGACCGCGCGAAAGAGCCCCTCGCGGGAATCCCCGCAAGGGGCCCTTCTCGGACCAGCGCGTCAGGCCTTCCGGCCGACCCCGCCCGCGATGCACTCCTGGACCTGGTTCAGCGGCTGGTACCGCGGGCCGTCCGGCCACCAGTCCTCGCACAGCACGAGGCCCGGGTCGACCAGTTCGGTGCCGCCGAACATCCGGCCGATCTCGTCCCAGGTGCGGAAAAGGCCGCTGCCCATCGGGCTGTGCGTGAACTTGTCCTCCATCCGCCGGGCGATCTCGCTGTGCTCGGGCGTCTGCGGGTCGAGGAAGTGCGCGACCACCACGAACGACCCGGACGGCAGCGCGTCGACGTAGGTCCGCATCATCTCCTCGTAGTCGTCGCCGAGGTAGTGGTGCAGGGTTCCGTTGTGCAGCAACGCGATCGGCTTCGTCCAGTCGAGGAACTCGCGCGCGGTCTCGTTCTGCAGGATCTGGTCGGGCTTGAAGATGTCCGCTTCGATGAACCGGGTGTTCTCGTTCTCCTCCAGCAGCGCGCGCCCGTGCGCGAGGACCACCGGGTCGTTGTCCACGTACAGCACGCGGGCTTCGGGGATGATCCGCTGCACGACCTGGTGCGTGTTCTCCGCCGTGGGCAGGCCCGAACCGCAGTCGAGGTACTGGGTGACCCTGCCCTGGGTGGCGAGGAAGCGGCAGGCGCGGATGAGGAAGTTGCGGTTGGCCCAGGCGAGGTCGTTGACCTCCGGGGCCACGGTCCGCACCTGGTCGAGCACCCTGCGGTCGATCTCGTAGTTGTTCGTGCCGTTCAGCGCGGCGTCGTACACCCGGGCAATGCTCGCTCGCGTGATATCGACCCCGACCGGGTGCGAACTGGGCGATTCGACGGCCTCGGTCATTTCTGGCGTCACCTCGGATGTGTCGGACGTCTCTTTGGTCTACTCACCGTAGACCTTCCGGGCTGTCAAGCGACCGCCAGGAGGAGGACAACCGGAGTGGGTGACAGATTCTTGATTCATTCCAGAAAATCGGGCAGACTCCCGGGCATGCCGACGACCACGGACTTCGAGCAGCTGCTGCGCGGAGTGCAGTTGCGGATCACGCGCCCCCGGGTGGCCGTGCTCTCCGCCGTGCACGCCAACGCGCACGCGGACACCGAATCCGTCATCGGCATGGTGCGCGCGGATCTCGGCGAGGTGTCCCACCAGGCCGTTTACGACGTGCTGCGCGCGCTGACCGACGCGGGGCTGCTGCGGCGCATCCAGCCGCCCGGTTCGGTCGCGCGGTACGAGGCCCGGGTAGGGGACAATCACCACCACGTCGTGTGCCGCTCGTGCGGTGCCATCGAGGACGTCGACTGCGCGGTCGGGGAAGCGCCTTGCCTCACCGCTTCCGACGCGCACGGTTACGTCATCGACGAGGCCGAGGTCGTCTACTGGGGCCGATGCCCCGCCTGTTCGACGGCAGCAAACTGATTCTGATTTCCGGAAGGATTCCCGTGTCTGACACCCCGAACGCCGAAGTCGGCGAGATGAATGAGGAGACCGCTGGCGGGTGCCCGGTCCACACGGGCCGCTTCGCGCACCCGACCGAGGGCGGCAGCAGCCGTGACTGGTGGCCGAACCAGCTCAACCTGAAGATCCTCCGGAAGCATCCCGCCGTGGCGGACCCGATGGACGACGGCTTCGACTACGCGAAGGAATTCCAGAGCCTCGACCTCGACGAGCTCGCCCGCGACGTCGACGCGGTGCTCACCGACTCCCAGGAATGGTGGCCCGCCGACTTCGGCAACTACGGCCCGCTGTTCATCCGGATGGCCTGGCACAGCGCCGGCACCTACCGGATCGACGACGGCCGCGGCGGAGCCGGCGCCGGGCAGCAGCGGTTCGCGCCGCTGAACAGCTGGCCGGACAACGGGAACCTCGACAAGGCGCGCCGCCTGCTGTGGCCGGTCAAGAAGAAGTACGGCAAGAAGATCTCGTGGGCCGACCTGATGATCTTCACCGGCAACCGCGCGCTCGAGACGATGGGCTTCAAGACCTTCGGCTTCGCCGGCGGCCGCGCCGACGTGTGGGAGCCGGACGAGGACGTGTACTGGGGCCCGGAGCGCACCTGGCTCGGCGACGAGCGGTACAAGGGCGACCGCGAGCTGGAGAACCCGCTGGCCGCGGTCCAGATGGGGCTCATCTACGTGAACCCGGAAGGCCCGAACGGCAACCCGGACCCGATCGCCGCGGCGCGCGACATCCGCGAAACGTTCGGCCGGATGGCGATGAACGACGAGGAGACCGTCGCGCTGATCGCGGGCGGGCACACCTTCGGCAAGACGCACGGCGCGGCCGACGCGGACGTGCACGTGGGCGCCGAGCCGGAAGGCGCCTCGATCGAGCAGATGGGCCTCGGCTGGAAGAACAGCTTCGGCAGCGGCAAGGGCCGGGACGCGATCACGAGCGGGCTGGAGGTCACCTGGACCCCCACCCCGACGAAGTGGAGCAACTGGTTCTTCCACAACCTCTTCACTTACGAGTGGGAGCTGACCAAGAGCCCGGCGGGCGCGCACCAGTGGAAACCGAAGAACAACGCCGCCGCGAACACCGTGCCGGACCCGGAGACCGGTGACCTCAACCGGGCGCCGAGCATGCTGACCACCGACTTGGCGCTGCGCTTCGACCCGATCTACGAGCCGATCTCGCGCCGGTTCTACGAGAACCCGGACCAGTTCGCGGACGCCTTCGCCCGCGCCTGGTTCAAGCTCACTCACCGCGACATGGGCCCGGTCCAGCGCTACCTCGGCCCGCTCGTGCCGCAGGAAGAGCTGATCTGGCAGGACCCGGTCCCGGCCGTCGACCACGAGCTGGTCAACGACGCGGACGTCGCCGACCTCAAGGCGAAGGTCCTCGAGTCCGGCCTTTCGGTCGCGCAGCTGGTGTCCACCGCGTGGGCGTCGGCCTCGACCTACCGGCACAGCGACAAGCGCGGCGGCGCGAACGGCGCCCGCATCCGCCTCGAGCCGCAGCGCGGCTGGGAGGTCAACGAGCCGGACGAGCTGGCGCAGGTGCTGCGCACGCTCGAGGGTGTCCAGGAAGCGTTCAACAGCGCGCAGACCGGCGGCAAGAAGATCTCGCTCGCCGACCTGATCGTGCTGGCCGGCGCGGCGGGCGTGGAGAAGGCGGCGAAGGACGGCGGCGTCGAGCTCACCGTTCCGTTCACGCCGGGCCGCACCGACGCGACGCAGGAGCAGACCGACGCGGACTCGTTCGCGCCGCTCGAGCCGAAGGCCGACGGGTTCCGCAACTACCGCGGCAAGGCCAACGCGCTGCCGTCCGAGTACCTGCTGGTGGACAAGGCGAACCTGCTCAACCTGAGCGCGCCGGAGATGACCGTGCTGGTCGGCGGCCTGCGCGTGCTGGGCGCGAACTACCAGAACTCGGCGGCGGGCGTGCTGACCGACCGGCCGGGCGCGCTGACGAACGACTTCTTCGTCAACCTGCTCGACATGGGCACCGAGTGGAAGCCCGCCGACGGCGAGGGCCCGAACGCGGAGTCCTTCGAGGGCCGCGATCTCGCCACCGGCGAGGTCAAGTGGACCGGCACCCGCAACGACCTGGTGTTCGGCTCGAACTCCGAACTGCGCGCCGTCGCCGAGGTCTACGGCAGCGACGACGCCAAGGAGAAGTTCGTCCGCGACTTCGTCGCCGCGTGGCACAAGGTCATGAACAACGACCGGTACGACCTGGTCTGAGTTTCCTGATCAGCTGATCGGAAAAGGGCTCCTTGCGGGAATTCCCGCAAGGAGCCCTTTTTTCGCATCACCCGGGTCGCGCGCGACGGTCAGCTCTGGACGAGCTTGCCCATCGCGTTGACCTCGTCGACGTCGCCGGTGTTGAAGAACGACCACGGCACGGTCACGAAACCGCTGTCGCCCCAGCCGGAGCCCCAGCTGTTCTCGATCTTCACGCCCTGGTCGTTGTAGGCCACGATGGTCACCTCGTGCCCGCCGACGACCGGGTCGCTGTTCGAGTCGCCGGGCAGGTACGAGTAGTCGCTCGCGGTCGAGGAGTTCAGGTCCATGAAGCTCTGGTGCACGGTGAACCCGATCGCGACCGGCTCGCCCTGGGAAATGGCGTTCTCGATGTCGGACCGCGCCGCGTCGCCGCTCGTGGACAATTGCGTGTAGCCGGACAGCTTGTAGTGTGCGGCATTCGCTTTTTCGTTCTGGTCGGGCTGAGTCGTGTAGTCGAAATCGCCCTGCCAGTAGTCGGATTTGGTGTCGATGCCCTGCTGCTGTTCCATCGGCAGCGCGACGCTCGCCCAGGTGCCCTGGTCGTTGCCCTTGGCGATCTGGGAGTAAATGAACATCGGGGCCATCGGGCCGCCGCTGATGCCCTGCTCGTTCATCAGCACGCCGTAGCCGGTGTAGCCGGTGGCCCAGGTGACGCACGAGCCGACCTGGCCCTGGTCGCCGGGTGCGTTGGCGTACTGCGTGAGGTCGCCGCTGGAGGGCAGTTCGGCGGTGGTGCGCTGGTGCACGGGGAGCGCGGAGTTCGCGTGGGCGTGCATCCTGGACTGCGCGGCCTTGAGCCCGGCGACGTTCAGCCCGAGGCCGTGCTTCTGGTGCTGCGGGTGGTGCTGGGCGGCGGCCGCGGAGGCCGGGGTCGCGCCCATCGCCGCGGCCATGCCGGCGGCGGCGAGCAGGGAAACGAGTGCGGACGTTTTTCTGATCTGCATTCTCATACTCCTTGTGGGCATGCAGAAAAAGAAATCGGAAAGGGTGGGGAGGTGGATCCGACCACAGCAAAGGTAGATCGGCGGAAATTTTCCGGGAACCTACGAAAGGAGGGAACGTATCAACTGCGGTATTTGCGGGGGATCGATCAAGCGGACATTCCGCCCGTTATCGCCGCTATTCCGGCGTACTGGTCCATTATGGACTCGTGGGAAACCCTTGCCCCCGCAGTGGTTTGAACCATTCGGCGAGGTTTTCTCGTAGTGCGCGGACCATTGCCGGGGAGAGAAGCACGCTGCGCGTCGCGTGCGAAAGCCGCCGCAGCGAACCGCCGGGCGATGCGGGTGCGCTGGTGCGGCGGGCTACCGCGAAGTACGTGAGCGCAACCCGCTACGGAGAAACCTCAGTCCGGCAGCGGGGTCGTGCGCGCGCCGTTGAGGAGGGCGTCGATCGCCCATCGGGAACGTGTGTCCGCGTTGCCGGAGAACAGATTCCCGCTCGCCGCGGCGATGTTCGGATGCGTTTCCGGCGAGAGTCCGCGGACGGTTTCGGCGAGCGCGTCGTGCTGCCGTTCCGCGTCCGGGCGGTCCTTGCGGGTGCTGTGCTCGACCGCGCTGGCGGTGGCGACGAGCAGCAGGAGGTCGACCGTCCACGCGGCGGGGCCGGACGGTACCCCGGCTTCGGCGAGCAGGCCGAGCACGGTGTCGACGACGGCGAGGTAGTTCGGTCCGTTCAACGGCGTCACGAGTGCGACGCGGGCGAGCCCGGGGTGCGCGTACAGGACGTCGCGGTAGGTGGACATGACTGTCCACAAGCGACTCCGCCAGTCTCCTTCGGCGGCGCCGGCGGTGGTGGGGACTTCGCCGAGGAGTTCGTCGAGCACCGCGGCGTGGAGTTCGTCGGTGTCGCGGACGTAGACGTAGAGCGAGGCCGGGCCGGTGTCCAGTTCCTTCGCGAGCCGCCGCATGGTGACGCGTTCGGCGCCTTCGCGGCGCACGACGTCGAGAGCGGCCGCGACGATGCCTTCGCGGCTCAGCGCGGGCTTGGCGGGACGTTCCCGGCGGTTGTAGCCACTCGCGGTCATCCGCCCATGGTAGGCGCACGCCGCCCGAACGGTCTGGACCTTGGCCGGTCTACTCGGCGAGCACGCGGTCCAGGGTGGGCTGGACGTCGGTCCGCAGGATCGCGCCTAGGTAGACGGCCGCGACCCGCTGCTGCTTGTCCACGATCAGCGAGATCGGCACCGCGCTTAGCGGGAGGCCGCGCAGCCGCAGGGCGACCCGGCCGGACGGGTCGAAGATCGACTCGTAGCTGAGCCCGAGGTCCTTGACGAAGTCGGCGGCGTACTTCGGGTTGTCGCGGACGTTGAGGCCGAGCACCCGGATCCCGCGGGCGCGGCCGGAGTCGGCGATGGTCTGCAGAGTGCGCGCTTCGGCACGGCACGGCCCACACCAGGCGCCCCAGAGGTTGAGCAGGACGACGTTGCCGGAGTAATCGGCCAGCGACAGGTCCTTGCCGGGTTCGCGCAGGCTCTGGCCCTTGAGGTCCGCTACCTTTTTGCGCTGCTCCACGGGATAGTGGATGGTCGTCTGCCCGCCCGGCGAGACGAATTCGAACGTGTCCGACTGGCTGACCGCGTCCTTCCCGGTCGCGCACGCGGTGAGGGGCAGCAGTGCCAGCAGAAACAGGCGACGGGCGAGGCGCACACGGCATGGTATCGCTGATACCGCGGGCGGCCTCCGCCCCGGTTTCCTAGGCTGGACCTCGTGTGGGAGAGAGCGCGGGACCGGTTGCGGAGCAGGCTGGCCGACGGCTTGGCCCGGTCCGGGCTCACGCTGCCCTGGTGGGTGCCGATGGGGACGACCGCCTTCACGGTGATCGGGCTGATCGTCGCGGTCGGGCAGCGGGCCGGGTCCGCGCTTCCGGTCGCGATCGGCGGGTTTCTGCTGGCCACGGCGTCGACGCTGCTGTGGGTGTGCACCGGGCGGCTCGCGCCGTCGTGGGTGAAGGCGCTCGGGATGCTCGCCGGGATCGGGCTGCTGCTGACGCATCCGGTGGTGCCGGACTTCGCGCCAATGCCGCTGATCGTGCTCACCGGCGAACTGGGGTCCATCGCTTCGGCGCGGGTCGCGTTCGCGGCGACCGGCGGGGCGATCGCGGTGCTCGGGGCGGCCGCGCTGACCGTCGGGCTGGTCGGGTTCCCGGTGTACATGCTCGCGGTGGTGGTCGGGATGGCTGCCGGGTTCATGTTGCGCTGGTACGTGCGTGCGCTGGACGCCGAGCGAGGCAAGCAGGAGGCCGTGCGCGAACAGGCGATGCTCGGCGAGCGGCAGCGGATCGCGCGCGAGGTGCACGACGTGGTCGCGCATTCACTGAGCATCACGTTGCTGCACGTCACGGGCGCGCGGCACGGGTTGCGCACGGATCGCGACGTCGACGAAGCCGTCGCGGCGCTCACCGAGGCGGAGCGGATCGGACGGGCGGCGATGGCCGATATCCGGCGCACGGTTGGATTGCTCGCGCAGGAGTCGGCGGGGACGCGGCCGTTGCCCGGTGCGGGCGACATCGCGGACCTGGTGGCCGAAACGTGCGCGGCCGGACTGGTCGCGGACTACGAACTGAAGGGCGACGTGACCGTGGTCGACAGCACGGTGGGGCTGGGGCTCTACCGGATCGTCCAGGAGTCGCTGGCGAACGTCGTCAAACACGCACCGGGGGAGAAGGCGTTGGTACGACTGGAGATTGACGCGGCGGACGCGCGGCTGACGGTCCGCAATGGACACAACGGCGCGGCGCGCAACGAGGGTGGTTCGGGGTTGGCGGGCATGACGGCGCGAGCGGATCAGCTCGGTGCGCGGCTGGCAGCCGGACCCGAGGGCGGCGAGTGGGTAGTCGACGTGGCGGTGCCGTTGGCGCGCGGGGCCGCGTCGTGACCGCTGCCGCCGGGGAAACGCGGGTCTTGCTCGTCGACGATCAGGAGCTGGTGCGATCCGGGTTGCGGTTGATCCTGCGTCGCCGCGACGGGTTCGTGGTGGTGGGCGAGTGCTCGGACGGCGACGAGGTCCCGGCCGCGCTCGAAGCGGCCGGCGGGGTCGATGTGGTGGTGATGGACCTGCGGATGAAGCGCGTCGACGGCATCGAGGCGACGCGACAGCTGCGTGCGTCCGGCCCGCGCCCGCCGGTGCTCGCGCTGACCACCTTCGATGACGACGAGCTGCTCGCCGGGGTGCTGCGCGCGGGCGCGGTCGGATACGTGCTGAAGGATTCCTCCGCGGAGGACCTGATCCGCGCGGTGCGAGCGGTCGCGATGGGCGAGGCGTGGCTCGATCCGGCAGTCACCGGACGCGTGCTCACGACCTACCGCGAGGCGGCGGTGGATCGCCCGGCGATGCCGTCCGGATTGTTGACGCCGCGCGAACTGGATGTCCTGACCGCGGTGGCGCGGGGTTTGACCGACGCGGAAATCGCCGGAACGCTGGGGATTTCCGCGAGCACGGTCGAGGCGCATTTCGAGCGGCTGTGCGCGAAACTCCGCCTCCGCGACCGGGCGGCGGCCATCGTCTACGCCTTCGACCACGGCCTGGTCACCCCTGGCACAGCCCCTGCTCCGGTCGATCCGGATTCGTTGCGGTTCAGCGTCCTCGGCCCGTTGCAGGCTTGGCGAGGGCCGAACCTGCTGGACCTGGGCCCGGTGCGGCAACAAGCGCTGCTCGCGGCGCTGGTCCTGCGCCCGGGCGAGACGGTCAGCCCCGGGGAGTTGCTCGACGGCGTCTGGGGTTTGGAGCCGCCCGGCACCGGTGGCCGGGTGGTTCCGGTTTACGTGCACCGCCTGCGGAAATGTCTGCGCGGGGCTGGCGAGCGGACGGAAGACTCGGTCATCGGCAGCGACCGCGGCGGATACCGCTTCGCCGGGGAGCGAGCGCAGCTGGACGTCACCGAGCTGACCGACCGGATCTCGGAAGCCGCGACCGCCACCCGAGGCGGTGACCCGGCAGTCGCGGTCGACGCGTACGACGGTGCGCTGGCCCTGTTCCATGGCGAGCCCTTGGCCGGATTGCCCGGCCCGTTCGTCGAGGGGGAACGCGTGCGCCTGACCGAGCGGCGGCTGACGTTGGTGCAGGAGAAAGCCGTGCTGCAGCTGAAGCTCGGGCGAACCGACGACGTCGTGCACGAGCTGTCGGCGTTGCTGGCGGTGCATCCGCACCGGGAACCGCTTGCGGTGTTGCTGATGCGGGCGCTCCACGGTGGCGGCCGCCGGGCGGACGCGCTGGCGGTGCACCGGCGGATACGGGAACGGCTGCGGGCGGACCTGGATGTCGAACCGGGGGCGGAGCTGGACCGGGAATTGCGGGTGGTGCTCAGCTCGGATCGGGGTCCCTCGTGAGTGCGCACGGGACCCTGCACCATGTCGAGTTGTGGGTGCCGGACCTGGCCCGCGCGGTCGCGTCGCTGGGATGGCTGCTGGAAGAGCTGGGATATCAGCGGTTCCAGGACTGGGAGGCGGGACGCAGCTGGCGGCTCGGGCCGACGTACCTCGTGGTCGAGCAATCCCCGGCGCTGACCGCGGACCGGCACGACCGTTGCCGGCCGGGGCTGAACCACCTGGCCTTTCACGTCAAGGACGCGGCGACGGTCGAGCGGTTGGCCGCCGACGCCGCCCGGCACGGGTGGCAGCTGATGTTTCCGGAGAAACATCCCCATGCGGGCGGCGCGGAGCACTACGCCGCGTACCTGCAGAACGACGACGGCTTCGAGGTCGAGCTCGTCAGCTCTGCTGCGCGGTGCTGACCGGAGTGCGCGGGCGGCTTTGGCTCGGGTACTGCGAATCCGCCGAGTCCGAGTCCGAGTCCGAAGAATCCGCGTACTGCGAAGAAGCCGGATAACGCGACGAAGCCTGCGAAGAAGAATCCGAAGAGCTGGAATCCTCCCCGGAGCCGCCCTTCGACGCCTCGCTGAGCTTCGTCATCAGCTGCGTCGCGGCTTCCAGCCCCTGCGTCACCGAAGTGATCAGCTGCAGCAGGTTGTCCGAGTCCGACAGCAAAACCCCGAGCTTCTGCGCGATCTGCCCGCCGTACTGCGTCGCGATCGCCACCGCCTGCGGGATCGCCGCCGCGATGCTCGCGCCGAAGGTCGCCTGCGCGGCGGCGAACGCCTGCGTCATCAGCTGGATGATCTGCCCGACAGCCTCCGAAATGAGCCCGCCGACCTCCTGCTGCGCCTTCGCGACGACCTTCCCGGCTCCGGTGGCCGCCTTGGCCATCGCGATGCCGGCCTGGCCGACAGCCTCGACGCAGTCCGCGTGCTGGGAGCTGTTGTCGCGGTAGCTCGAAGCAGAAGAACCGCTCCACTCCGATGTTTCCGGACCCGTCGACTGCCGGTAGTCGTCCGCGACGGACGACACCTGCTGGCCGCCGCCCTCCATGCCCTGCGAGTGCGACGACACCGAATCCGGGTTGCCCTGCAACTGTTTCAGCGGTTCTTCCAGGAACCGCACCAGTTCGGTGATCATCCCGAACCCGGCGGAGGTCAACGCGGCGAGCGGGTCCTGCGACGCGCCGAGCAGGTCGAGCGCGGTGGTCGCGCCGCCGAGCCCGGCGGACACCCAGTCGTGGTTCTCGACCGCCTTCGTGGTGGTCTTCAGGTCTGCCAGCAGCTGGCCGGAGTCGGTCACGGCAGGTCCTTCCCGGGCAGCGAAGCCGCGTTGCCCTGGTCGCGACGCTCGTAGCTTTCCGCGGCCTGCGTGAGATTCGCGCTCACTTTGTCCACAGTGGACGACGCGTGCGAGACGGCGTCGTTGGTCTTGCCGACCGCTGCTTGCAGGCCGACGGTGAGGAACTGCACGAAGACGCCGAGCGCCTGGTCGCCGAGTCCGGACGGGGCGCTGCGGGCGACATTGCCGAGCCGGTCGGCCAGGTCGCCGACGGTGGCCGCGTGCCGGCGCAGTTGCGCGGGGTCGACCTCGAAGCCGGCGGTCACGAGATGATCCCCGGGTTCGCGAAGTAGTCGTCCTCGCGCGGCGCGGCGGGAGCGGCCTCGACCGGCAGGTTGTCGCGGACGAGCTGGAGTGCCGGGCCGTCGCCGACGTAGTCGGTCATGATGTCCACGACCTGCGCGCCGGCCTGGCGGTGCGCGTCGTGGACGGTGGCGAGGATGAGCCGGGCGAGCGCGTCGGCTTCCAGCGCGCGGGCGGCGGGGCTCAGCCGCAGGTCGGTCAGTGCGCCGCTCGGGCCCACCTCGACCTCGACCTCGCCGCGCGGGGACGCGGCCCGGCCGCCGACGCGGCTGAGGCTCGCGCTCGCGGCCTCGGCGTTCGCCTGCATCCGGGACAGGTTTTTCTGGTAGTCGGCGAGCCAGGCCGCCGAGTCTTGGATCGGCACGGAAGATCCTCCGGTCGTTTTCGGTGCGGTCATCACGGCCGCCGGGCGGCGGTGGCCAGCTCGCCGAGGGCGAAGCGCAGGTCGGCCGGGCGCAGCGAGTTCACGCTGAGCCAGCCGCCCCGCGCGGGGTTGATCCGGACGCGGCCGCGCGGTCCGTCCATCCAGGACAGTTCGCGGCCTGCCCTGGTGCGCCCGTCGCGGGTCGCGCCGAGCTGGCCGCGGCCGGTCAGCGGGACGACGAGGCCGACGAGGCTGTCCAACGCCGCCGGGTCTCCGCCGCTGTCGTGGACGAGGTCGCGCAGCCGGTGCGCGCGCGAGGCGTCGTCCTCGTCGTCGGTGAGTGCCATCGCCTCCTTGACCGCGTGCGCGGGCAACGTGACCGGCATCGTGCGGGCCGCCTCGACCTGCGGAATCTCCGCGAGCACGGCGTCCACCAGCGCGGTCTCGTCCACCCGGCGCACCGACAGCGTGTCGGCCTCGAGCCGTTGCCGGCAGATCAGCGCGGAGGACCGGTAGACGAGTGCGGTGACGGCGGTCGCCCCCTCGGCGTCCGCCACCACCAAATCGACGATGCCGCGGCGTTCGCGCAGTGCGGTCACGGCTTCCGCGGCGAGGCCGTCCGGTCCGGATTCGTCCGCGAGACCGCGCGCTTGCAGCGCTTGTCCGGCGGTGGCGAACAGGATCTCGCGTTCGCCCTCGATCCGGCCGTAAGACGGCACCTGCAACGGAAACGGCCAGCTCGCCCCGGCGTGCACGGCCAGCAGGTCGGCCTCGACAAGTCCGATGTGGACGGTCTCGTCGCCGGCGCGCGGCAGCACGGCGGTCATTCGGCTTGCCGTTCGAGCCGCTGGAACGCTTCCTGCACCCCGGATTCGTGCTCTTGATAGCGCCGGATGCCCGCCTGCAGCGCCTCGTGGAATCCGGTCAGCTCGGTGTCCGCCGCGCCCAGTTCGCCGGTGAGCCCGGCGTGCCCGGCGGCCTCGCGCAGCCGCTGCGCCAGGTGCAGGGCGGGCGGCGCGGTGCCGAGCTGCGGGAGCCGGTCGGCGAGCCGTCCCGCCGAACCGACGAGTTCCCCGGTCTGCTCGCCGAGTCTGCCCAGCGCGGCGACCTGCCGGTCCAGCGCGTTCGGGGCGACCTCGTGGCCGGTCATCGGAAGCTCCTGTCTTTTTCGGCCGTCACAGCCCGATCACCGGGCTGATGGTCTTGTCTTCGGGGTGCAGGAGCGGCTGGTCGAGGACCGGCATTTTGTTCTTGTGCTCCTCTTCCTCCTCCTGTGCGGCTCCCGCGCCGCGGCCGGGCATCATCCCGTTGCCGCTGGCCGCGCGGGCGGCGGCCATCTCCGCCATCGCCGCGTTGCGGGCGAGCAGCGCGCCCTCCATGCCGAGCGCGGAGCGGATCCCGGCGGCCATGCCCGATTCGACCGGGGCCGCGGTGGTCAGCGCGCCCCACGGCATGCCGCTTCCCGCGCCGGTCCCGGCCCCGCCGAGCGGACCGACGTAGCTCGACGCACTGGTCGACTCGTCCGCGCCGTAGGAATCCGCGGTCGTCGCCCCGGCGGGCGGCGGATTGATCGCGTGCGAGCTCTTGTGCAGGCTGGCTTCGTAGCGCTGCATCACGTGCACCGCTTCGGCTTTCTGTTCGGCCGCCGCGACATTCGCGGCGAACATGCTGGCCCCGCCGCCCGCGACCGCGCCGATCGCCGCGCCCATCAACGCACCCGGACCGGCCCCGATCCCGCCCGCTCCGGCGCCGAGGATCCCGCCGATGACCGCACCCGCACCCGCTCCGGCCGCCGCGGCGGCGACCACGCCCCCGGTCGGGTCGCCCGGCGGTTTCGGCATCGTGTTGCGCGCGACGGCGAGCGAATCGCCCGCGTTCTGGGCCGCGCCGCCGACGGTCCCGGCGCGGTCGCCGATCCCGGACGCGCGCTCGCCGAGCGAACCCAGCCGTCCGGAAGCGCGTTCGGCGGCCTGGCCGCTCCAGTTCTCGTGCAGCGTCCCCTGCTGCGACTTGAGCGAATCGGCGTGCGACCGCATTTCCGAACCGTGCCGCTGCCATTCGGCGGCGACCGTGCTGACGTCGCCGACGTCGGCCTTGTCCCACAGCATCTGGTACAGCTGCTGGTGCGTGTAGGCGTTCCAGTTGGTGCTGCCGGGCGGGATCGGGGCCCCGAAGTAGCCCTCCCACACGTTGCGCAGCGCGGACACGACCGGTTTGGCCAGGTCGCCGACCGGTCCTGCCTTGTCGAGTCCCGCGAGCGCCGAGTCCGCCAGGTTCTCCACCCCTGCCGACGCGGCGTCGACCACTGATCCGGATTCGCCGGTCATACCCCCACCTTCGCCTCTGCCCGGCAGGCTGTCGCCAGGCACTCGCGCACGGTAAGGGGCGGCGATGAAATCACGATGAAAGCTGTGATCACCGGGGCGGGACGAGGTCTCCGCTCTCGATCCGGGCGGCGGTGCGGGCGAGCCACGCGGCGTCGTGCCGGAGCCGCGAAACCAGGAAATGCGCCTCGATCATCTGCAGTTCCGGCAAATCGGCGTTGTCGAGCGTCGCGGACAGTTCGTGCTGCTGGTCGCGGACCCGTTCCGCCCGGTCGCGCAGCAGGGTCACCGCGCGGGCGGGCGGCAGTGCGCCGAGGTAGGCCAGCGCGATCAGGAACCGGGAATCGAGGTTCGGGTCGGCGTCGCGCAGTTGCCGTTCGATCCGCTCGCGGAAGTCGGCGAGGCCCGCCTCGGTCAGCCGCACCGGCTGCGGATCGCCGTCGCCGTCCGGTTCGACGAGCCCGTTCCGGGTCAGCGTGCCGACCAGCGTGTACACGGTCGACGTCTTCGGGTTCAGGAACGGATAGCGGGTGCGCAGCTCGCGCAGGAGCGCGTACTGGTGGCGCGGGGTTTCCACGAGCAAGCCCAGCATCGGCAGCACGAGCGGGTTGTCGAGAGCGTTCGTCGGCACCGGACCAGGGTAGCGCACGTTAGTCGTATACGAGTACATTGCTCGTATACGACTACTGGAGGAGATGCTCGTGATCGTCTTTGGCGTGTGGCCCGGCGTGGTCAGCACGGATCTGGTGCGGCTGGAAACCTTCATCGACGCGCCGCCGGAGGACGTCGAACGGACCGCGGAAGCGCTGCGGGACCTCGCGAAGGGCACGGAACGGTTCTACGTGCGGTGCTACCGCAGTTACCGGGGCCCGCACGCGCCGACGCCGCCGAACCCGGTGCCGTATCTCGGCGACGGGCGGGTGGTCGACTACGTGCTCGGCTACAGCAGTCCGGAGGCCGATCCGGACGGGTTCGCCGACGCGGTGCGCGCCGCGGTTCGCGAGGTCGCCGAGTTAGGCGGCGGGAAACTGCAGGTCTGCGAGGAGGTCAACGTGGCCGCGCCGCTGGACGGCGGCAGTCCTGGTTGCTACGAAGCGCTCGGCGCCGGGCTCGCGGCGGCGCTGGACGAGCGGACGCGGCTCGGGGTCGACGTGGCGATCGGGTTCAACGCCGCGGTCGCACTGCCCGGCGATCCGTTCTGGGCCGCGGTGCAGTCGGCAGTGGCTCCGGAGGTGCTGGCTCGGGTCGATTTCCTTGGCCTGGACTTCTTCCCGGACGTTTTCCGTCCAGTGCCAGCCGACGCGTTGGTCGGTGCGGTGACCCACGTCGTGCGGTCGTTTCGCGAATCCGCGTCGGCGATCGGGATCCCGGCGAGCGTGCCGATTCATATCACCGAAACCGGATGGCCGACCGGGTCGGAGAATTCGGAGGAACAACAGGTTCGGGTGATGGAATCCGTGGCGCGCACGGTGCTCGGGTTGGCTGCCGAGATCGGGGTGGATACCTACGAGATTTTCGGGCTGCGGGACGGATTGTCGAGTGGTCCGCGGGAAAACCGGTTCGGGCTGCTGCGCGACGACTATTCCGCGAAACCGGTGTACGAGACGGTGAAGCGGCTGATTGCCGAGCATTCTTCCTGACTTCCGGATTTGCGAAAGGTGGACATTCCGCCGCGCGCAGGACTCGGTTAGTGCCATCTGGCCCCTGGTCACGGGGAAGGCGAGGCCCGATTCTGGATCGGTCAGAGATCACCAGTGCCTTCAGGGAGATACCGTGCGCAGAAAGAAGTTGGTGGCAGGCGCGTTGGGTGCCTGCGCACTGGTCATGGGCGTGGCGCCAGTGGCCAGCGGCTACGTCGGCGAGCAGTTGCCGGACACCGCCCGGCAGCCGGCCGGTGCGGCTTATCGCGACGGCGATTCCGCCTCCGCCACGCTGAAGGACGCCAACGGCAACGAGGTCGGTTCCGCGTGGTTCACCGCCGACAACCGTTCGCACGCCGTCTGGGTCGAGGTGTACCTCACCGGTCATTTCACGCCCGGTTTCCACGGTATGCACGTGCACGAAAAGGGAAACTGCACTGTCGGCGACCCGAAGAACCCGTTCACCGCCGCCGGCGGCCACCTGATGCCGATGGACCACCACACCGGACTGCCGATCGGGCAGCTGCCGTCGGTCCAGGTGCGGTCGAACGGCCGCGGGTACCTCAAGTTCGTGCTGGACACCTTCACCCTGGACCAGCTGTTCGGTCCTGACGGGACCTCGATCATCGTCCACTCGAAGTCCGACAATTTCGCGAACATTCCCGCCGACCGCTACAGCGTCCGGGGCGACCCGAACGCACCCGTGCCGGACGAGAAAACCAAGGCGACCGGCGACGCGGGCACTCGGTTCGCCTGCGGTGTGATCACCCGGGACCAGAACTGACCGAGTCCTTTGTGGACTCAAGTTCAGCGTGGTCCGTGAAGGGCTCCTTGCGGGAATCTGATTCCCGCAAGGAGCCCTTCACGGACCGGCAGCCGGGGTCGCCGAGCCGGCGGCTACTACGATCGGGGCATGTCTAGTCAGCCGGTCACGCTCTCGCGGCCCGTGCGGTTCTTCAGTTTCGCGTCCGCGGCGAGTCTGCGCTGGACCGGCTTCGGCGGGGTGCTGCTGCTGGCCGTCGCGGTGTACGCCGGGGCCGCCGGGATGTCCGGGGTCCTGCCGTTCGCGGGCGGGATCGCCGGTGTCGGGCTGGTGGTGCTGGCGTGGGCGCTGCTGGGCGGGCGCGTCCTTGCCTCGGACCTCCCCGACGCGGGCTGGCTGAAGCGGACGCTCGCGTTGTGGTGCGGGCCGTTGCTCGTCGTGCCGCCGCTGTTCAGCGGGGACGTCTTCAGCTATCTCGCGCAGGGTGCGGTGGCCGCGCACGGGTTCGACCTCAACGTCGTCGGGCCGCAGCAAGCACTGGGCTCGGCGTCGGACATCGTCGGGCGGGTCAGCGTTTACTGGCGCGAGACGCCGTCGCCGTACGGACCGTTGTTCGGCGCGGTCGAGCGGGTCATCGCGCAGGTGTCCGGCGGGAATCCGATCGTCGGGGTCGCGCTGCACCGGCTGATCGAGGTGGCCGGGCTGGTGCTGATCGCGTGGGCGGTGC
Source organism: Amycolatopsis sp. A1MSW2902 (assembly GCF_017312175.1). Lineage (NCBI taxonomy): Bacteria > Bacillati > Actinomycetota > Actinomycetes > Pseudonocardiales > Pseudonocardiaceae > Amycolatopsis > Amycolatopsis sp. A1MSW2902. Next base: position 5,858,991 of record NZ_QJPO01000001.1, on the reverse strand, counting down.
CGCGCCTGGCGGCCGCGGCGGGGGCGTCGCCGCGGGTCGCGTTGTGGCTGGGCGTGCTGAACCCGCTGGTTCTGTGGCACGTGGTCGCCGGGACGCACAACGACTCGCTGATGCTCGGCCTGATGGTCGCGGGCGTGGCGATCGCGCTGAACGCGCTGGGCGACCGGATTCGCTGGTGGCCGCTCGCGGGCGGGGTGCTGCTCATCGCGCTCGGCGCGGAGGTGAAGGTGCCCGCGCTGGTCGCGCTGGCCGCGGTCGGCACGGCGATTGCCCGGCGGCGCGGGCGGATCGGCGAGTTCCTGCTCGCCGGCGCGGCGATGGTCGTCGTCTTCGCGGCGGTGGCGGCGGCGGTTTCGCTGGCGTCGGGGATCGGGTTCAGCTGGGTGTCCGCGCTGACGACCTCGGGGGAGGTCAACAGCTGGATGGCGCCGACGAACTGGTTCGGCTTCCTCGTCGGCGGCATCGGTTCGTTGTTCGGCGCGCACATCACGCAGACGATGATCGGTGTCGGCAAGATCATCGGGTACGTGCTCACCGCGGCCGCGATCGTCGTGGTGCTGCAGCGGCAGTGGACCGGCCGGATCAACGCGGTCCGCTCGCTCGGGCTGATGCTGAGCGCGGTCGTGGTCTTCGGGCCAGTGGTCCAGCCGTGGTATCTGCTGTGGGCGGTGATTCCGCTGGCCGCGTCGCTGCCCGCCGGACGCGTGCGGTCCGTGGTGATCACGCTCGTCGCGGTGTTTTCGGTCGTGCTTCCGCCGGTGGGCGGCAACTTCAGCGGGCGCGTCGGGTTGCTGGTGCTCGCGTACGTGATCGGGCTCGCGGTGGTGGTCGCAGCGTTCTTCGCGCTGCGGAAATCCTCCACAGTGGACTAGCGCTGGCGCGGCCGGATAGGTTGCGGTCATGGACATCGAGGTGCTCGTGTTCGACGTGCTCGGCACGCTCGTCGACGAACCGGCCGGAATCCGTGCCGGGATCCGGAAATTCGCGCCGTCGCTCGCCGCTGCGGAAGTCGAAGAGCTGCTTCTGGTGTGGCAGAAGCACGTCGAGCAGGAGCAGGGCCGCATCGTCGCCGGGGAACGGCCGTACGTCGCGAGCGATGCCATCGACCGGGAAGCCGCGCAGGCGGTCGCCGACGCGGTCGGTACCGGCGATGTCGCCGAGTTGGCGCTCGCGGCCCGGCGACTGCCGCCGTGGCCGGACACGGTGGACGGCCTCGCCCGCCTTGCCGAACGATTCCCGCTGGTCGGCCTGTCCAACGCGAGCCGGACCGTGCTGCTCGACCTGTGCGCGAACGCCGGATTGCGGTGGCACACCGTGTTGTCCGCCGAGAACGCTCGCACCTACAAGCCCGCCCCGGACGTCTACCGCCTGGCCATCGACGTCGCCGGTCGCGCGCCCGAGCGGCTGCTGATGGTCGCGGCGCACGCGTGGGATCTGCGCGGGGCGCAGGAAGCCGGGTTCCGCACCGCGTACGTCGGCCGTCCGGTCGGCGATCCGCCGGGTCCCGACGATCGGTTCGACTTCCACGCCGACGGGCTTGCGGACCTCGCCGAGCAGCTCGAACACGGTCGCGACTGAACCCAGGACCAGGCATGATCTCGGCGTGACCGATCTCAGCGACTTCGAACAACGGCTCGTCGAAGCGGCCCGCGAAGGCGAACTGCTCGGCGCCGCCCAGATCGACGTCGCGGACCTCGCCGAAACCGAAAGCCCGGACCACGTCGTGCGCGCGCAGGTCCTCCGCGACCTGCTGCTCGGCAGGCACGGCGACCTCGACCCGCGCGGGATCATGCTCGCCAGGGCCCGGATCACCGGTCTCCTCAACCTCGACGGCGTCTCCGCGGCCGCCGGGCTGATGCTGCTGACCTGCGTTTTCGACCAGATTGTGCTCGCGCGCCAGGCAAGGCTGCCGCACCTGTACCTGATCGGCGGGCGGATGCCTGGCCTGCACGCGTCCCGGGTGCGGATCGAGGGAGACCTGCACCTGTCCGACGGCGTGCGGATCACCGGGGACAGCCCGGACGGGGCGATCCGGCTGATCGGCGCGCACCTCGGCGGGAGCCTGCTGTGCCGGGACGCCGAAATCACGAACCCGGCCGGGCTCGCGCTGGAGGCGAGTTCGGCGGAGCTGGGCAGCGGGCTGTACCTGCACCGGGGAACGCGGATCACCGGCTCGTCGGCCGACGGCGCGATCCACCTCAACGGCGCGTGCATCGGCGGTCCGCTGGAGTGTCAGAGCATCAAGGTTTCCAACGATCTCGGGCCGGCCATCGAGGCGGACACCCTGACGGTCGGTCGCAGCATGCTGATCCGCGACTCGGAGTTGAGCGGCAAAGGCGAGATCGGCGCGGTGCGGTTGCAGGGCGCGCAGATCGGCGGGCAGCTCGAGTTTTCCGCGACCACGCGGGTCACGTCGCCGGAAGGACGGCTGCTCGGGCTCTCCGACGCGAAGGCGACCACGGTGTTCATGCCGGACAAACTCGTGTGTCCCGGCGGCAGCACGAGCGCCGAGTGCGACCACCCCGAACTGGCGTGGCTGGACGGGTTCACCTACGCCGCCATCGATCCGTCGTTCGGCTGGCGGCGATGGCTGCACCTGCTTCGCTGCCACACCGAGTACTACGACGCCACCGGTTACCAGAAGCTGGCGGCCGTCGAACGAACCGCGGGCCACGACGGCAACGCGCGCACCATCCTGATCGCGCAGCAGGACGACCTGCGCCGCCGTTCGCCGGAAGCGCTCGGCGGTCGGATGTCGCGGCTGTTCCACTGGATCTGGGGCACGCTGGCCGGATACGGCTACCGCGCCCGGCGTACGGCGGCGGCGTTGCTGCTCGCCCTCGTCGCGGCTGGAGCGCTCGGATTGTGGGCCGGGGCAACGGAAACCCAGCCCGGACACCACGCGGCACAACGCGTCGCGACCGGTGCGGCGTGCTCCCCGGTCGAGCTGATCGGTCTGGGACTCGACCGAGGCTTGCCGATCGCGCCGACCGGCTTGCGGAGCCGCTGCGACCTCGACACGGCGAGTGTCGCCGGGCAGGTGTTCACCGCGGCGATCTGGGGAGTGCAGATCGCGGTGTGGGGACTCGCGACGCTGGCGCTGGCCGGATACACGAACCTGGTGCGCAAAACCGCCTGACCTTCCGCGCTGCTCACAGCAGATCTGCCGTCGGCAGAGAAGGCGGACGCGACGGGTTCCGCGGCGGCAGAGTCGGGGCATGACCAACGAATCGACTCCGCCGATGTTCGACCAGCGGCTCCGGGAACGGTTCCTGAGCCAGCGGGTCCTCGTACTGGACGGCGTGCTCGACGACGACAACGGGACGGTCCTCGCGACCCAGATGCTGTCGCTGGCCGGCGAAGACCCGGTCAAGGACATCGCGCTGTGGATCCACTCGCCCGGCGGATCGGTCCCGTCGATGCTCGCGATCCGCGACGTGATGCGGCTGGTGCCGTGCGACGTTTCGACGCTCGCCCTCGGATTGGCGTGCAGCGCCGGGCAGTTCCTGCTGTCCGCCGGCACTCCCGGGAAGCGATTCGCCCTGCCGCACGCGCGCATCCTGATGCACCAGGGCTCGGCGGGAATCGGCGGCTCGGCCGTGGAGGTCGAGGTACAGGCCGACGACCTGCGCTACACCCGGGACACCGTGCTGGGCCTCACCGCGCAGGACACCGGTCAGCCGTTCGACCGCATTTTCGCCGATTCCCTGCACGACCGGTGGTACACCGCCGCCGAGGCGCAGGACTACGGCTTCATCGACCAGATCGTCGACCGCCTGGAGCAGGTCGTGCCGGTGCGCACGCACGCGATGGGCCTGGGGGTACGCGCATGAGCACCTACACCATCCCGAACGTCGTGACCCGCAGTCCGGGCGGCGAGCGGATCATGGACGTCTACTCGCACCTGCTGTCCGAACGGATCGTGTACCTGGGCACGGCGATCGACTCGGGCGTCGCGAACGCGCTGATCGCGCAGCTGCTGTTCCTGGAGTCGGACAACCCGGAGCAGGAGATCAACCTGTACATCAACTCCGAGGGCGGCGACCCGGCCGCGATGCTGGCGCTGTACGACACGATGCGCTTCATCAAGGCCCCGGTGGCGACGACCTGCGTCGGCCAAGCGGTGGCGACGGGAGCGGTGCTGCTGGCCGCAGGCGCCGCAGGCCGCCGATCGGTGCTGCCGCACGCACGGGTGGTGCTGCATCAGCCCGCCGCACAGGGCCGCGGGACCATCCCGGACCTGATCCTGCAAGCCGACGAGGTGATCCGGGTCCGGACCCAGCTGGAGGAGATCACGTCCCGGCACACCGGCCACGACGTCGCGGAACTCCGGCACGACACCGACCGCGACCGGGTGTTCGACGCGGCCGGGGCGGTGGAGTACGGGCTCGCGGACCAGGTGATCGAAGCACGCCCGTGAGGCGAGGACGCAGGCCGGTTCTGGGGCTCCGGCCTGCGGCTTCGCGCCCCGGTTCGGTGGGCCGCGGGTGGTTCCGCGGGCTGCCGTGAGCGCTGGTGCGAGCTGCGGCTCGACCGCATCGATCTGCCGGTCGTGCGCGGTGATTTCACAGCCTGGCGCCGGTGGTTCGAGAAATTCCGCGGCCCGGTTCAGGCCGCCATCAGCACCGGACCGGCCGGACGCCGCGCCGGTCGCGGTCCGACCACGCTGATCCGCCGCATGTCCCCGGCGATCCCGCTCAGCAGACCGGCCAGGTTGACCCCGAGCGCCCCGGTCACCGCGGCGATCATCTCGCTCGACGGTTCCTTCCGCCCGCGCTCGATCTCGGACAGGTACTGCGGCGAGATCCCGGCCCGCTCGGCGACGTCGACGAGCCGCTCGCCCTGGTTCTCCCGGGCGGCGCGGAGACTGCGGCCGAGCACCTCGCGCCACAGGGGTTCCGCCTCGTCGTCCCGGGCGGGGGCGCGGCGCTGGTGGAAAGGAAGGATGTCCGCCATAGGCCCAGCCTGGCATCCGCCGGGCCCTCGGCGACAGCGGTTCCGCTCAGGGCAGAACGTCACCCCGCGACTTGGTTGCCGAGCATGATCACACCGAGCACCAGCGCGATCGCCGACACGCCGATGCCCACCCCCGACACCGGCTTCCCCGTACGCCGTCCGACGACGCCCACGAGTCCGAAGGCCAATCCGGCCAGTCCGAACGGAAGTGCGAGGTACGCCCGGATGCCGGTCAGGTCGATCGGCAGCAGCGGCACCACGCAGCCCAGCACGCCCAGTACCAGCGACAACACCCCCAGCCAGACGCCGTTCGCCGGAGCGGGTAGCGGGTAAGGGGCGTAGCCCGGGTACTGCTGGACATTCGGCTGAACCGGCCACGGCTGCCCGGGTCCGGCCGGCGGCATTCCCTGCGGACGGGGTTCGTCAGTCACCGGAAGCTCCTCACCGTGCGAAAGAAACGTTGCCACACCTTAGAGCGCGGACGTGCTCGGTAGGGTGCCGGAGGAAGCACCCAGCGACCGACGAGGTGACGCATGGACCGGCGCGAACTGATCGACCAGGCTCTCCGCGGCGTCGAGGCCTGGGAGCGCAAATGGGGTCCGTTCACCCCGTCCCCGGCCAGCGAGCCGGACGTCGATCTCCCCGCGCTGCTCGAGACCTACGCCGCCCGGATGGACGCGTCGTTCCCCTTCTTCCACCCCCGCTACGCGGGCCAGATGCTCAAACCGCCGCATCCGGTCGCGGTCGCCGCCTATCTCGCCGCGATGGTGGTCAACCCGAACAACCACGCGCTCGACGCCTCGCAGGCCACCTCGCCGATGGAGGTCGAGGTCATCGCGGACCTGGCGCGGATGTTCGGGTTCGCGCAGCCGTCGCTCGGCCACCTCACCTCCAGCGGGACGATCGCGAACCTCGAAGCCCTCTGGGTCGCCCGCGAACTGGCCCCGGGCAAGGCAGTCGTCCACTCGCAGGACGCGCACTACACGCACGGCCGCATGTGCCAGGTTCTCGGCGTGGAATCCCGCGCGGTGCGGGCACTTCCCGACGGACGCGTCGATCTGTCCGCTGTGGAAGCCGAAGTCCGCGGTGGCGGGGTAGGCACGGTGGTGCTGACTCCGGGAACGACCGGACTCGGGGCGGTCGACGACATCCAGCAGGCCCTGGCGCTGAAGGAACGGTACGGGGTCCGCCTGCATGTCGACGGCGCGTACGGCGGGTTCTACACCTTGCTGGGCGAGTACGAGGCCTACCGCGCGATCGGCTCGTGCGATTCCGTCGTCGTCGACCCGCACAAACACGGGCTCCAGCCGTACGGCTGCGGCGCGGTGTTGTTCGCGGACCCGTCGGTCGGCCGGTTCTACAAACACGATTCTCCCTATACCTACTTCACCTCCGACGAGCTGCACCTCGGCGAGATTTCCCTGGAATGCTCCCGCGCTGGTGCCGCCGCCGGAGCACTTTGGCTTACCCTGCAAGCGTTCCCGCTGGAACGCGACCGAGGATTGGGTCGATTGCTGGCGGCGTGCCGTCGAGCGGCGAACGACTTCGCCGGGCTGCTCAAGGAATCCGACCGTTTCGCCCTGCACCTCGAGCCCACTTTGGACATTGTCACCTACTGGCCGCGACGGACCCGGATGAGCGAGATCACCGAAGCCGCCAACGCCATCCTCCAGAACGGCATGGCGGACAAGGACAACCCGCTGTATCTGTCCACTTTGCGCGTCGACGCGGAGGCGTTCGCCGCGCTGCATCCGGACGTCGAACGGGACGCCGAGACCGTCACGATCCTTCGGTCGGTGTTGATGAAGCCCGAGCACGAGGCCTGGATTCCGCAGCTCAAGCAAGCGCTCGACCGGTTGGCGGAGTGAGTCCCGGACAGCGGGACTGACCGGTTCGATCCGGACGGACCGCCGGTTACATCGGTGCGCATGGCTGAGCAACCGCGCACCGCAGAGCGGTCGACCTGGTATTACTTATCGATCGTCGTGGCGATCGCGCTCCTGACCGAGAATGCCAACTTCGAGTTCACCCTCGTCGGGGTGGGCCTGCCCGACATCGCCGCCGCCTTCGGAACCGACCAGGTGGCGCTGGTGATGACCGTCGTCTTCGTCGCGTCGCTCGTCTTCCTCCCGATCGCCGGGAAACTCGCCGACACGCACGGCAAAAAGAAAGTCCTCCTGGCCGCGGCCATCATGTTCGGCACCGGCTCGCTGATCTGCGCACTGGCGCCGGTGTACTGGCTTTTCCTCGCCGGACGCGTGCTCCAGTCCGCTTTCGTCGTCGCGTACGTCGCCGGTTACGGCCTCATCCGCGACCTCTTCCCGCCGCGACTGGTGCCGCTCGGCGTCGGCGCGCTCGGGGTCGGCACCGGCGTCGCCGCGTTCGGCGGTCCGCTGCTCGGCGGGTATCTCGTTGATACCTACGGGTTCCGCAGCGCCTTCTGGTTCACTCTCGGCTACGACGTCGTCGTCTCGACAATCGTGCTGCTCGTCGTCCCCGAAACCCGAGTGCGGATCAAACGCCGCATCGACGTCGCCGGCGGCTTGCTGCTCGGCGGCGGGATGGCGGTGCTCGTGCTCGGCTTGGTCGAGAAGGAGTATCTCGCTTACGCAGTGGCGCTTTCGGTGATAATGCTGGTGCTTTTCGTGATTGTCGAGCGTCGCCGCGCCGAACCGTTGATCGATCTGGCGCTGGCGGCTCAACCCAAGGTGTGGCTGACGCTGCTCGCGTCGGGAACCGCCATCTTCGTCACCACTGCCAACAGTTCCGTGCTCATCCCGCAGCTGCTTCGGACTCCGCACGTGCCCGGAGTGTCAGAATACGGTCTCGGCATGAACGCGTTGGAATACGGCGTGAGCTACGGTCTCCCGTTCGGTCTGGTCGGCGCGGCCGCGGGTTATGCCGCCGGATGGGTATGCCGGAGATTCGCGCCGAGAACGGCCTTGCTCACCTCGATCATCGGCACTCTCGGCGGGGTCGTGCTGATCCTTTTCGGACAGTTGAGCGGACCGGTCCTGATCGTGGTGATCGCCGCGCTCATGGGCATCGGACTCGGATTTCTCTACGCCGGAGCCAACAATCTCGTCATCGAAGCCGTGCCCGCGGAGGCGCAGGGCGTCACGACTTCGTTGCTCTACACCGCACTCGGCGTAATGAACACCCTCGGCACCGCAATCGTCGGCTCGATCACCGCTGCCCATCAGGTCCGGCTCAGCTCCGGTGTCTCGATCACCAACGACACCGGATACCAGGCGGCGTACTTCGTACTGCTCGGCGTGAGCGTCCTCGCGCTCTTGCTGACTGTCCTCATGCGACACGGCCGCGCCCCGGCCACCGGCGGAACGGCTGCGGCGGAAAGGCCAGGTCTTGACATCAACACCAGTGTCGATAATATGACACAATCGTAAACATGGGTTGATGCCGTCCGGCCCCATGGAAGGAGACCACCGTGCGCAGCGTCAAACGACTTGCTACTCGGATGTTGGCGGTGATGTCGGCGGGGCTGCTCACGCTGACCGGCGTCGCGAACGCGGCCGATGCCTGGCCCGCGACCGAGGCGGTGGCCGGCCTGCCCGGCACGCCGGTGCCCGCCGACGTGCCGGGAACGGCGTCGGCCAGCGGCGCGCAGTGCCGCGACTACTTCTTCCCGGTCACCGAATCGCCGGAAAGTCCCGCCGTGCTCAAGGAATTCGGCCAACTGTGCACTTCGGACCCGGCGCTGCTCGGCAAGCAGCCGGTGCAGATCCTCATCCACGGCGGCACCTACGACCACACCTATTACGACTGGCCGTACCAGCCGGACCGCTACAACTACGTCCGCTACATGACCCAGCGCGGCTTCACGACGCTGAACCTCGACCGGATCGGCTACGGCCACAGCGACCATCCGCCGGCCGCGAGCATGAACTTCGACGTCGCGGCCAATACGACCCACCAGATCGTGCAGTATCTGCGCCAGGGCGCGCTGGGCAAGCAGTTCGGCACCGTGACGGTCAACGGATACTCGATGGGCGGCCTCACCGCGCAGGTCGAGGCGGGCAAATTCCACGACGTCGACGCGTTGATGGTGCACGCCGTCGGCCACGGGCTGCTGACCCCGCGCTCGACACTGCGGCTCGGGACGTTCGCCTACCCCGCGCTGCTGGACCCGAAGTTCGCGGACAAACCGTGGGCGCTCGATCCGGCGTACCTCACCAGCATCCCCGGCAAACGCGACCTGTTCCACGGTCCACAAGGGACGTATGACCCGGAGCAGCTGCAGGTCGAAGACGCCACAAAGGACACTATGTCCGCGACCGAGCTGGCGGACATCACCTTGCGCACCTACACCGACCAGACGAAGAACATCGACGCTCCGATCCTGTGGTCGCCCGGCCAGTACGACAAGATCTGGTGCGGCACCACCGACGACTGCAACACCGATCCCATGGCGGCGAACGAAGCGAGCTACTACCGGCCGGGCGTGTTCACGAAATACCTTGTGCAGAACACCGGACACGCCACGCTGCTCGGCTACGGCGGCGTCGACTACCTGCGGGAAATCGTGAGCTGGCTCGGCGAACGAGGGATCCGCGGGGTCCAGTGAGCCGGGTGTGCCGCAGTTCGCCGGGGCAGCGGACCGGTAAACTGCGGCGCATGTCCACGGCAGAGCGAGGCAAGGGTTCGCGCAGCGGGTTGCGCCGGACGCTGATGACGTCCGAACTTCTGGACACCGCGACCAAGCTGTTCGCGGAAAAGGGCTACGAGGCCACGAGCCTGCTGGACATCGCGAACGCGCTGAACATTTCCCGGCCGGCGCTGTACCACTACGTCAGCAAGAAGGAAGACCTGCTGGCGATGCTCGTCGAGCAGGTCACCAACGGGTTCGCCGAGGTGCTGGCCCAGTTGAAGGCGCGCGACGACCTGACGCCGTCGGAGAAGATCGCCGACGTGGTCGCGCTGATCGTGCGGCAGCGGGCGGAGCACTCCGACCAGTTCCGGATCCTCGACCGGTCCGAGCCGATCCTGCCGGAGCCGCTGGCCGGGGAGCATCTGGCGGCCAAGCGGAAGATCCTGCGGGAGTTCACGGCGCTGGTCGAGGCGGGGATCGAGGCCGGGGAATTCCGGCGGGTCGACGCGCGGACGGCGGCGTTGTCGTTGCTGGGGATGTGCAACTGGGTTGCTTGGTGGTTCCGGCCTGGGGGAGATGTGGATTCGCTGGTGGCTACCGTGACCGGGTTGGCGACGGGGATGTTGGCGGCTGGGGAGAATGCCGGGCGGGGGCGGCAGGATGCTCGGACTATTGCGGAGATTCGGGGGTTGTTGGATCGGTTGGAGGGGTGAGGTTTCTCCTCCTGCTGGGTCGGGGGAAGAGCGGCTGTGCCGGGGGAAGAGCGGCTGTGCCGGGGGAAGGAGCGGCTGTGCCGGGGGGAAGAGCGGCGATGCCGCGAAAAGAGAGCGGCGAAGCCGCGAAAAGAGAGTGGTTGCGTCGGGCACCCCGAAGTTTGATTGTCACTACGGCGCGGGGGTGCTTGTCAAGGCGGGAAAGATGCCTTGACAAGCACCCCCGCGCCGTGTTTTTGGCTTCGTATCGGGGGCGGGGGAGGTGTGGGTGCCTCGCTCGTTGGGTGCATCGGTGCCGGTTTTCGGGTGGGGCTAGCGCCCCAATGTGGCATTGGGTGCGTCTGACGCACCCAATGTGGCGTTCGGTGCGTGGGACGCAACGGATGTGGCATTGGGGCGCATCGCGTAGGGCGGGTTGAGCTGGGCAGGGCTGGTCGTGAGGGGGACCCTGAGGGAATCAGGGGCTGTGAGGGTGGCCCTCACGAACCTCGCGCCGTGACACTTGTGTCGAAAGTTCGACACAGGTATTGAATTCTGCGCTCGGGCGGCTTACCTTGGCTGCATGACGTTGCCTCCAGCTGCACTACCAGTGGCCCCGTTCGACGAGGTCAGCGTGCTTGCTTATCGGCGTGCCGGGTTGTGGGCGGGGCAGTCCCTGCCTGCTGAACTCCTGGCCGCGGCTCGTCGGCACGGTGGTCGCACCGCGCTCGTTTCCGAGGGTGTGGCGTGGTCGTACGACGAGCTTTTCGACACTGCGTCGCGGTTCGCGGCGGGGCTGCTCGGGTCGGGTGTGGTCCGTCCGGGGGAGCCGGTGGTGTTCCAGATGGGGAACGTGGCGGAGACCGTCGTCGCGTACCTCGGGTGTTTGTTCGCTGCCGCGCCGCCGGTCTGTACTTTGCCGCAGCACGGGACTCGGGAGATCGGGTTGCTCGCGGCGCACGTCGGGGCGCGGACGCTGATCGCGCAGGCCGATTTCCGGGACGGGCGGTTGCGCAAGCAGGCGGAGCAGTTGCTGGCGGACGGGGCCGTCTCCGACGTCGTTGTGTGCCGCGGTGAGGCGCTCGGGGATACGCCGTCGTACTCGCGGCTCGTGGCTGAACAAGCGCGGGAACCGTTGCCCTACTTGGATGTTGACCTTGCCCGGCCCGCGGTGTTCCAGCTTTCCGGTGGGACGACGGGGCTGCCGAAGGTCGCGCCGCGGTTGCACGAGGAGTACGCCTACAACGCTCGGGCCTGGGCGGCCGCGATGGAGATGGACGAGCACTCGCGGGTGCTGTATCCGTTGCCGCTCATGCACAACGCGGGTATCTCGCTCGCGCTGCAGCCCGCGATCCTCACCGGGGCGACGCTCGTTCTCGCTCCCTCCGCGGACGTCGACACGCTGCTCGACCTCATCGCCGAGCACCGGCCGGACGTGCTGCCGCTTGTGCCGCCCGCGCTTGCCGTGCGGCTTCTCGAATCGCCGCGGGCACAGGCGGCGGACCTGTCCTGTCTGCGGGATTTCGTGGTCGGCGGGCAGCGGTTGCCGGTGGAGGTCGCCGAGCGGTTGCGGGACGAGCTCGGCATCCGGATCCGGCAGATGTTCGGGATGGCCGAAGGGATGTTCCTGGTCACGCCCGCCGGCGCGGACGAGGACGTGCGGCACCACACCGTCGGTGCGCCGATCTCCGCGGCGGACGAGATCCGGATTCTCGACCCGGTGTCCGAAAGCGAAGTCCCGGACGGGGAGGTCGGCGAGTTCGCCGCGCGCGGGCCGTACACGATCCGCGGCTACTACCGCGCCGAGGAGCACAACAAGACCGCGTTCACGCCTGACGGGTTTTACCGCACCGGCGACCTGGCCCGGCGGCACGTCAGCGCGAAGGGCGTCAGCTACTCGATCGACGGGCGGATCAAGGACGTCATCAACCGCGGCGTCGAGAAGATTTTCGCCGAGGAGGTGGAGGAGATCATTGTTCAGCATCCGGACGTGGTCACTGCCGCGCTCGTCGCGATGCCCGATCCGGTGCTGGGCGAACGAGCGTGCGCGTACCTCGTGCTCGAGGACGGCGCCGAGCCGCTGACAGTGCAAACGCTTGGCGCGCACCTGCTCAGCCGCGGGCTCGCGAAGTACAAGCTGCCCGAACGCGTCGAGGTGGTCCCGGCGCTGCCGTTGACGAACGTCGGCAAGGTCGCGAAGAACCGGCTGCGCGAGGACGTGCAAGCGAAATTGGCCGAAGGGAGTGCCCGGTGACCCGGCGCGCGAACGTAATCGGGGGCGGACCCGGCGGGCTGTATGCCGCCCGGCTGCTGAAACTCAACGACCCGGGTCTGGAGGTCGTCGTCCACGAGCGGACGGACGCGTCGCGGGCGACGTTCGGGTTCGGGGTGGGGCTCACCGAGGCCACCATGCGCAACCTCGAACAGGCCGATCCGGAGACCGCGGACCGGGTCCGGGCGGTCAGCTACGTCGGGCACGAACTGCGCTTCGACGCTCCTGATCGGTCCGTGTGCCTGCACGGCGCGCGCAATCTCGCGGTCGGCCGGGCGGAACTGCTGCGGGTGCTGCGAGAAGCGGCGACCGAGGTCGGCGTCGAATACCGCGCCGGGTCGCGCGCTGATCTCGGCACCGTGACCGGCGACGTCGTCATCGCCGCGGACGGGGTCGGCAGCGCGACGCGCACCAAACTCAGCGCGGAACTCGGCGTCCGCACCACCCTCGGACGGACGCGGTACGTGTGGTGCGGTGCCCCGTTCGCCGCGTCGTCGGCGTTCTTCGCCGCGGCTCGGCGCGGGCCGGAGCTGTTCGTCACCCACGCTTATCCGTACGCGGAGGACCGCAGCACTTTCCTGATCGAAGTGGACGACGAGACGTGGACGAACGCCGGTCTCGCTGAGTTCGACGCGGCGACCGGCGCCGGCGAGACGGACCGGCAAAGCGTACGGCTGCTGGAAAACGTGCTCTCGGACCAGCTTCGCGGCGGCGAGCTGCTCACGAACCGCACTCGCTGGAGCCGGTTCGTCAACCTCGGCCTCGACCGGTGGCACAGCGGGAACGTCGTGCTGCTCGGCGATGCCGCGCACACCGCGCACTACACGCTCGGCTCGGGCACCAAGCTGGCGCTGGAAGACGCGATCGCGCTGGCCGGGGCGTTGACGGGGGAGAGTTCGCCGTCCGCCGCGTTCGCCGCGTACGAACAGGCGCGACGACCGGCGGTGGAGCGGTTCAAGCAGCTCGCCGGCCGCAGTCAGCGGTGGTGGGATTCGTACCGGTGGCGGGCGGACTGGTCGGCCGAACGGCTCGGCCTGTCCTACATGACGCGTTCGGGCAACATCACGATGGCCGACTACGCCCGATCCGAACCCGAGGTCGTGCGCGCCGCGCTGGAGTGGCTGGGTTCGGCGCCGACCGGCGACCCGGAGGAATGGGTCCTCGCACAACCGTTGCGGGGCAACGGGTTCCAGCTTCCGTCGCGGGTCACCACGCGCGCGGACCTCGGCCCGGTCGAAGAGCTTTCCTGGACCGAACCGGACGTGTGGAGCGAGTCCGCCGACGACGCGGTCGCCCGCGCCGGTCGCGGTGCCGGTCCTCTGCTGCTCACTGCAGCCGCGGACGAGTTCTGGGCAAGGGTCGACCTTGCCGAGCGGCTTCGCCTGCAGACCAGCCGCTGCGTCGGCGTGCAGCTCCCCGAATCCGCGCGGGCCTTCGCGGCGACCTCGATCGGTGCCGGCAGGGCCGATTTCGCAGTCCTTGAAGACTTTCCCAGGAGGAATTCGTGACCAGCACTTCCCGGCGCGTCGGGCTGATCGTGCCGAGCTCGAACGTCACCGTCGAAACGGAGCTGCCGCGGCTGCTCCAGCGGGCGGCGGACGTCGAGTTTTCCTTTCACTCCAGCCGAATGCGCATGCACGCGGTCACGCCAGAGCAGCTGCGCGCGATGAACGCTCAGCGCGAGCGTTGCGTCCTGGAGATCGGCGACGCGCGGACGGACGTGCTGCTCTACGCCTGCCTCGTCGCAGTGATGGCGTCCGGCGTCGGGGCGCATCGGGACACGGAGCTGCGGATCGCCGAGCAACTCGCGCTCGGCGGCGCGGACGCCAAAGTCCTGTCCAGCGCCGGTGCGCTGGTGCGCGCGCTGAAGGATCTTGAAGCCAACCGCGTCGCGCTCGTCATGCCGTACACCGAACCGGTCGCGCGCACTGTGGTCGAGTACCTGGAGGCCGAGGGCTTCACGATCACCGGCTGGCGTGCGCTGGGCGTCGCGGACAATACGGAGGTCGGCTGTATACCGGGCGACAATGTGCTGTCTGCCGCCCGCGAACTCGACCTCCGGGACAGCGACGCGCTGGTGCTGTCGTGCTGTGTCCAGATGCCGTCGCTCGACCTGATCCAGCCCGCCGAGGACGAATTCGGACTGCCCGTGCTCTCCGCCGCCACCGCCGGCGCGTACTCGATCCTGCGCAGCCTCGGCCTTCCGGTCGATCTGCCCGGCGCGGGTTCGCTGCTGCGCGCCGACGCCAAAGTCCAGGCCTGAAAGGAGTATCCGCATGACTGAGAAGCCAGTGCACCGCGTGCGCGGAGTCGACCACGCCGCCTTCCCGACCTTCGACCCGGTCGCCACGGTCCGGTTCTACCGCGATGTGCTCAATTTCCCGATCGTCCACTCGATCTGCGCCGCAGGCTGGGGCCCGGAGAAACACCCGGACTTCATCCACTTCTTCTTCGACATCGGCGGCGGCGACCGTCTGGCCTTTTTCTATTACTTCGACTGGAAACCAGCGGGCGACCAAACCGCCCCGGGCGACGCGTGGGCGCGGTTGCCACACGGCACCCCGAAGTTCTTCGCCGACAGCAGGCATCTGGCGATCAACGTCGCCGACGAGGAAGATCTGCTGGAATACCGCCGTCGCCTGGACGAATCCGAATGGCCGGTGGAAATGCAGGTGATGCACGAAACCATCGAATCCATTTACACCCACGACCCGAACGGCTACATGGTCGAAATCACCCGCGCCTTGCGTCCAGTGACCCCGCAGGAGGACCTCGACGCGGAACTGACCCTGCGCGCGTTGTGCGACGTCGCTTCGGGCGAGGACCCGTCGATGGACAAACTGCTTACGCGCAAAGCAGAACTGATCGTCGAGGAAGCGGCTTCGTGGGAGCCCGCGGGGAAGGAGATGGTCTGACGTGGCGCGTTTCTATGTCCTAGACGTGCCGGAAAACGAAGGCGTCCTCGCCGTGGCCCGCCAAGACGACGGCAATACGGTCGACCGGATCGGCCCGTACTTCCGAATCACGGCCCCGGAAACGATCGTCATCGACCGCCGCGCGACGGGCTGTCGGCACGCCGTCTGGTACAGCGCGATCGCCGGTCTGGAAGGGTCCGTGATCACTCAGCACGACAAGAACGCGCTGCGGATCGAAAGGCGCCCCCATGCCTGAAAACGGCCTAGGCGCGGGCCGCTACCTGGCCCCCGCCTCCCTCCCCGAGGCGACCACCACAACCGCACACCAACTCACCACCTCCGACGGCGCGACAGTCAACGGTCTGCTTAGGACAGTCCCAGGTGCGTCCACAGTGGCGTTCCTGATGCATCCGCGGCAGGATTTCTCGCACCACGTCCTGGTTCCCGAACTGCTAGCCCAAGGCTATGCGGTATGGACCCAAGGCACCCGCACCGTCGGCAATGACCTCACCCTGCTGCACGAACAAGCCCTCCTGGACATGGCAGCCGGACACGTCTTCCTGCGCTCCGCGGGCTTCCCGTCAGTAGTCCTCATCGGACACTCCGGCGGCGCAGCCCTGGCTGCTTTCTACTTACAGCAGGCCGCCCTGCCTCCATCCGCCCGACTCCACTGTGCCCCAAGCGGAAAACCCGTCCCTCTCACTGAGGCCGAAATGCCCGTCGCGGACGGTTTCCTCATGATGGCCCCGCATCCCGGTCAGGGAGCTTTACTGCTGCGCCTGATCGACCCCTCGGTAACCGACGAACAAGACCCCCGCTCAGCTTCACCGGCCTTGGACCCCTACCTCCCCGCGAACGGTTTCGCCACCCCGCCAGAATCCTCGACGTACTCCGCGGATTTCATCACGGCGTACCGCTCGGCCCAATACGAACGCGTCGCCCGAATCGACGAACGAGCCCGGGAACTGGCAGAGAAGTCGGCCACCGCGCGGCGTCGCTACGCCACCTCCAAAGACCCAGAGGACCGACGGAGCGCCCTGGCGACCGGAGTGCTAACCGTCTACCGCACCGACGCAGACCTGCGTTCAGTCGACCTGTCGCTGGATCACAACGACCGCCCATACGGTTCACTATTCGGCCGCCGCCCGGACCTGACCAACTACGGCGTGCTCGGCTTCGGCCGCCTGACGACCCCGGACTCGTGGCTGTCGACCTGGTCGGCAATCTCGAGCAACGCCGACTTGGCCCGCTGCCTGCCGGACGTGAAGGTGCCGACGCTGCTGGTCGAACTGACTGGCGATCAGGCGTGTTTCCCCGCCGACGCCAAACGCTTCCACGACTTGAGCGGCGCGTCAGACGCCACACATGTTCGGGTGCCAGGCAGGCATTTCGGCGCCCCTCTGCACGAGGGCATGACCTCAGGCGCAACCCTCGCCGGAGCGGAAATGGGGCGGTGGCTGGGGGAGCGCTTCCCGGTAGGCACGCTTGCGGTGAGGTAAGCCGGGCTGTTGCTCCCGGTGGGTTCGCTCGCGGCGAGGTGAGTTGGGCTGCCTTCTCCTGCTGGGTTCGCTCGCGGTGAAATGATCCGGACTGCTGCTCCTGGCGAGTTTGCTCGCGGTGAGGTGAGCCGGACTGCCGCTTCCGGCGGGTTCCGCTCGGGGTGAGGTAAGCAGGGCCGCTGCTCCCGATGGGTTCCGCTCGGGGTGCGGTGAGCCGGGTTGCGGCTCCTGACGGGTTTCGCTCGCGGCGAGGTAAGTTGGGCCGCCTTCTCCTGGCGGGTTCGCTTGCTTACCTCGAATTCTTTCTTCTGTGCGCCGGTCTTTTCCCGCAGGGAGGACCGGCGCACTTTCGCTTCCCCGAGGGCTTGCGATCCGGCCGTTGCGATCCGGAGGCGACGGGAGTCCCGGCCGCCGGTACAACACCGGACGGTCGTTGATCCTGCCGACTGGCCACCGATATCCAAGTCGATTGCATACAGTCGCCTGACCACGCGCCGATAGTCGATTGCATACCGTCGACGGGCGGCGCGCGGACACGGCAGGCCCGGAATGGATTCTGCCGATCGAATCCGGTCGAATCCGGCAGCTCATCTACCGGAGACAGTAAGCAGGATTCCAGTCGCCTGTCCGCCTGTCCGCCTGTCCGCCTGTCCGCCTGTCCGCCTGTCCGCCCGTCGCCCGTCGCCTGTCCGCGAGCCGCCAGTCGCCTGTCTGTCAGTCGCATGTCTGCCGGTCACCTGTCGACCAGCCGCCGGTATCCTGGTCGATTGCATACAGTCGGCTGCAGTCTGCGGGCAAGCAACATCCGGCAATCGACACCTCGCCGCAGCTGACACCTCTCTCGCTGCAGTCAAACCCCACTGCAGCCGACACCTCTCTCGCCGCAGTCGATACCCCGGCAAGAACCCCCGCGGATTGGCGCAGTGCATTGGCGCGCGGAGACCGCTCACGCGCCCGCAACCCCGGTTCCGCACCCACGCCGTCTCAAGGCCACCCCAACTGTGACCCTCATCAACAACAAGCGCCAACAACATACCGCGTATGCAACTATTGCGAAGGCCGACAAACAGCACCAACACGCAGACCAAGGAGACGCGGGCTCATGCCACTAGCACTGGTAGCGCTGGCCATCGGCGCGTTCGGGATCGGCACCACCGAATTCGTGATCATGGGCCTTCTCCCCGAGATCGCCGCCGAATTCGGGGTGTCCATCCCGTCCGCGGGCCTTCTGGTGACCGGGTATGCGCTCGGGGTCGTCGCCGGAGCGCCGGTGATGACGATTCTCGGCACGAAGATCAATCGCAAGACCATGCTCATGCTGCTCATGGGCCTGTTCATCGCCGGGAACCTGCTGTCGGCGGTCGCGCCCGCGTTCGGGGTCATGCTCGCTGGGCGGATTGTCGCGTCGCTCGCGCACGGGGCGTTCTTCGGGATCGGCTCGGTCGTCGCGGCGGAGCTCGTCGCGCCGGACAAGCGCGCTGGGGCGATCGCGATCATGTTCACCGGGCTCACGGTCGCCAACATCGTCGGCGTGCCGCTCGGGACGTTCGTCGGGCAGGCGGTCGGGTGGCGGGTCACCTTCGGGATCGTCGCGGCGCTCGGCGTCGTCGGGCTCGTCGGCGTCGCGAAGCTGGTGCCGGACCTGCCCCGGCCCGAAGGGGCGCATTTGCGCAAGGAGCTCGCCGCGTTCCGGAACGTCCAGGTGGTGCTCGCGATGGCCATGACGGTCCTCGGTTTCGGCGGGGTCTTCGCCGCGATCACCTACATCGCCCCGATGATGACCGAGATCGCCGGGTACTCCTCGGGCGCGGTGACCTGGTTGCTGGTGCTGTTCGGCATCGGCATGTTCCTCGGCAACCTGACCGGCGGCCGGTTCGCCGACCGCAAGCTCATGCCGATGCTCTACGTCAGCCTCGGCGGCCTCGCGATCGTTCTCGCGCTGTTCACCGTCACCGCGCACAGCAAAATCCTCGCCGCGGCAACGATTCTGCTGATCGGCGCGCTCGGCTTCGCCACTGTGCCGCCGCTGCAGAAGCGCGTTCTCGACCAGGCGCACGGCGCGCCGACGCTCGCCTCCGTCGTCAACATCGGCGCGTTCAACCTCGGCAACGCGCTCTCCGCGTGGCTCGGCGGCGTCGTGATTTCCGCCGGATTCGGTTACACAGCACCAAACTGGGTCGGGGCCGCGCTCGCCGGTTCCGCGCTCGGCCTCGCGGTCTTGTCGGCCGCCCTCGAACGCCGACCGCGCGTCACGGCACCCGAACCTCTTGTCCAGCACTGAGAAAGGCAATACCGATGAAGATCCGCCTCAACAACGGCGTCGAAATCCCGCAGCTCGGCTTCGGCGTATTCCAGGTCCCGGACGACCAGACCACGGCCGCGGTGGCCAGCGCTCTCGAAGCTGGCTACCGCAGCATCGACACCGCCGCGGTCTACGGCAACGAAGCAGGAGTCGGCCGCGCCATCGCCGAGTCCGGGATCCCGCGCGAGGACCTCTTCGTCACCACCAAGCTGTGGAACGAAGACCAGGGCTACGACTCCACCCTGCGCGCCTTCGACGCCAGCCTCGCGAAACTCGGTCTCGACTACGTCGACCTGTACCTGATCCACTGGCCGACCCCCGCCCGCGACCGCTACCTCGACACTTGGCGCGCCCTGGAACACCTCGCCAAGGACGGCCGCATCCGCGCCGCGGGCGTGTCCAACTTCCAGCCCGCGCACCTGCGCCGCCTGCTCGACAACAGCGGCCTCGTGCCCGCGGTCAACCAGATCGAGCTGCATCCCGGCCTGCAGCAGGCCGAACTGCGCGCCTTCCACGCCGAGCACGGTATCGCGACTGAAGCGTGGAGCCCGCTCGCTCAAGGCGCGGTTCTGACCGACCCGGCGATCGTCGAAATCGCCGCGCGCACCGGGAAATCCGCCGCGCAGGTGGTGCTGCGCTGGCACCTGAAGCTCGGCAACATCGTGATCCCGAAGTCCGTGACGCCCGCCCGGATCCGGCAGAACCTCGACGTCTTCGACTTCGACCTGACCGACAGCGACCTCGCCGCCATCGCCACCGCCGACCGCGGCCTGCGCACCGGGCCGGACCCGGATCAGTTCAACTGACGGACCGCCGCGAGGCAACGGAAAATCGCTCCCTCGACGCCGCATCGGGTGCACACCAGGCACTCGATGCGGCGTTTTGTGCATGCTGAGCCCGGGGTTCGGCTCGGTCTCGGTCGGGGCGGGATGTGCAGTCTGGTCGGGCGGAGATGCGCAGCCTTGGACCGGGCGACGTGACCGCCGAGGCCGAGATGTGCGGCATTTGGATCTGGTCGCCGTGTTGGCTGGGGCAGAGTGAGGCGGGGCGTGGATCTGTTGGCTGGGGTGGAGTTGTGCAGCGCCTGGACCGGGCAGCGGTGTCCGCCGGGGTGGAGTTGTGCGGCACATGGAACTGGTGGCAGTGTCGGCTGGGGCCGGAGTTATGTGGCATTTGGGCCGGGCAGTTGTGCCCGGCGGGTGGGGTGGTGCGGCGCCTGGGCCAGGTCGCCTTGGCAGGTGGGGCGGAGTTATGCGGCACTTGCGCCGGGCGGGCGGGTCAGCTGGAGCCGGAGTTATGCGGCACTTGGACCGGGTAGCTGTGCCCGCCGGAGTGGAGCGGTGGGGCACCTGGACCGGGCCGCAGTGTCAACTAGGGCGGAGTTATGCGGCGCTTGGCCCTGGTTGCCGTGTCGCCCGGGGCGGAGTGGTGCGGCACGGGGCCGGGGCAGCCGTGTCGGTTGGGGCGGAGATTCGCAGCACCCCCGACCGGGCAGCCGTGTCGGCGAGCGAGCACCCACCTGTCCGAAACACCCCCGAAATCGCGGCCCGTCCGTCTAGTTCCGTACGAGCCGGGTCGCCGTGACCCCGTTCGGGAAAGCCGTTCGTTCCGCCACCGAAAACACTGTCGGATCGAACCCTCCCTCCACCATGGGGATGCCCGCACCAGCCACCACTGGGTAGCTCTTCAGCACGATCTCGTCGATCTCCGGCAGCAGCGCGCCGGCGAGTTTGCCGCCGCCGCAGAGCCAGATGTCTTTTCCGGTTTCCTCCGTCTTCAGGTCTCTCACCAGGCCGACCGGATCGCCGGGGACGACGGTTACTGCTGGGTCGAGGTCCGGTTTCAGGGTGCTCGACACGACGTACTGGCGAAGGTGCGCATAGGGACTGGGGACGCTCGGATCGAGTTGATGGGTCGCGCGGCCCATCAGGACAGTGTCGAACCGGCGGTTCGGCGCACCTTCGACACCGGCAGCGGCGCGGAAGGCGGTCGGGATGGTTTCCGGGTACAGCGTGTTCATGAATCCCATGTAAGCGGCGGTCTGCTGGGCGTCGCCCTGCGGGAAGAAGTCGAACTCGCCCGCGGGGCCGGCGATGCGGCCGTCGAGGGTGACTGCGATGTAGTACACGAGCTTTCGCATCTGGTAACTCCGTCTGTAGTACTATGGATGAAGTGGTTTGAAACGTACTACTACAGCTGGAGTGGTGTCAAATGGTGCGGAGGAACGACCAGCGGCGGGCTGCGCTCGTCGACGCGGCGATCGAGGTGCTGGCGCGCGAGGGAGCGCGTGGGCTGACGTTCCGGGCGGTCGACGGGGAGGCTGGCGTGCCCGCGGGCACCGCGTCGAACTACTTCGCCAATCGTGACGAGCTTTTCACGCAGGCTGGGGCTCGGGTGTACGAGCGGCTGCAGCCGGAGGACGACTCGCTGCCGCCGGGGCTCGGGGACCGGGAGTCGTATGCCCAGCTGATGCGTGAGCTGGTCGGTCGGATCGCGGCGTTTCGCACCGGGTATCTGGCGTTGCTGGAACTCCGCCTCGAAGCCACTCGACGGCCGGAGTTGCGGAGGGTGCTGACGGAGCGGGTCCGGGACGACGTCGAGGGGAACGTCGCGTACCACCTGGCGTCCGGGCTGCCCGGCGACGCCACCGCGGTCAAGCTGCTGATTCTCGCGCTGAACTGGCTGATCGTCGAACAACTGACCTTGCCGGACGTTTTCTCCGAAGCGGAACGGGAACACTTGATCACCGAGGCGGTCGAACGGATCATCGGCCCCGAATAAGGACTATCCGGGAGAAAAAGAACCGTTTCCCGGCCCGCTCTCGACCGCTAATTTAGGTTTGCCTATCGTAATCTGCGTGCAGTGGGCAGACGCGGTTCCGAACCTGATGATCGGCTTGCGCGAAGGGCTGGAAGCGGGCCTCGTGGTGAGCATCCTGCTGGCCGCGCTGCGCAAGATCCGGCGGCCGGAAGACGATACAGCGGGGCCGGTTTCGACCGCTCCGGTGTGGCTGGGCGTGCTGGGCGCGGTGACCGTCGCGGGCAGTTTCGCCACAATTCTCACCTTTTCCACCGATGTCCTTTCTTCCCGGGCGCAGCAGATCGTTGGCGGCTCGTTGAGCGTGCTCGCGGTATTCCTCGTCACCGGCATGGTGTTTTGGATGCGGCGTACCGCGATGGGGCTTTCCGCACAATTGCGCGGCGAAGTCGAACGCGCGGTGGCGATCGGCGCGGGCGCGCTTACGCTCACTGCGTTCCTGGCGGTCGGCCGGGAGGGCCTGGAGACCACGCTGTTTCTCTGGACGGCGGTGAAAGCGTCCGGTACCACGGTCGCGCCGTTGACCGGAGCGGCGCTCGGGCTCGGCCTCGCGATCCTGCTGTGCTGGCTGCTCTACCGCCGCGCGGTAAAGCTCAACCTCGGCGTTTTCTTCAGCCGCACGGCCTTCGTGCTGATCGTCATCGCGGCGGGCGTTCTGTCCTATGGCCTCGGCGACCTCCAGGACGGGGGCGTGCTGCCCGGCCAGAGCTGGGTCGCCTTCGACCTCACCGGCACGCTCGATCCGAACTCGTGGTGGGTTTCGCTGATCAGCGGCGTCACCGAGTTGACGCCTCGGATGACCGTCCTGCAGGTGACGGCCTGGCTCGGTTACCTCGCCGTCGTGCTCCCGCTGTTCGTCAAGGCCGGTCGGCAGCCCGTCGAGCGCAAGCCGGAAAGCGAACCTGCGCCGGCGGGGAAGTGGGAACGGCTGGCGGGCAAGCACACCGCGATCGTCGCGGGCGCGCTGGTGCTGGCACCGGTCGCGGTGGCTGCGTTGGTGATCGCCGTGCTTCCCCAAGCCGCAACGGGTTCCACAATCTCCGTATCCGAGCACGATTGCGCGCCGGAGTGGAAGTCGGCGCAGGCCGGTACGCAAAGCATCACGGTGACCAACAAAACCGCGAAGGCAGGCGAGATTCGGCTCGACGACAGCAGCGGCGGGATCGTCGCGGAGATCGAGACGATCGGCCCGGCCACGAGTGCCACGATGTCCGCGACGCTGGCCGACGGTTCCTACACCTTCCACTGCCTGATGTCCGGACAGGCGACCACTGCCTCGGCTCCGGTGCAGGTCAGCGGCGGGGCGGCGAACGACGGTCCGGTTCCGGTCAAGCCGGTCACCACTGAGGATCTCACCGGCCCGAATCAGAAATATCTCGCTTACGCAGCCCAGCAACTCGGCACGGTGTCGAGCGCGGTGGGCACGATCCGCGCGGATCTGGCCGCGAACAACACCGATGCGGCGAAGAAGGATTGGCTGACCGCGCAGCTCGCGTGGGAGCGAGTCGGTGCGTCCTACAACAGTTTCGGCGACGCGGGTACCGCGGTCGACGGCCTGCCCAACGGGTTGCCCGCCAACACAGCTGATCCCGGCTTCACCGGGTTGCACCGCTTGGAGTACGGCCTGTGGCACGGCCAGGCTCCGGCGTCTCTGGTCCCGGTCGCCGACCAGCTCACCCAGGATCTCGCGGCCCTGCGCGGAAAACTCGCCACTGACGACGTCGCGGGCGATCCCACGAAGCTGCCGATCCGCGCGCATGAAATCCTCGAAGACGCGATCCGCGATCATCTGTCCGGAATGGACGACCAAGGCAGCGGAACCGCTTACCCCGCAACGGATGCCGACGTCGACGTCACCCGTACAATCCTGGCTGAGCTGACTCCGCTGCTCAATGAGCGCGCGCCCAATCTGGTCCAGACAGCGGAAAAGCAGCTCACCACGTTGCACGAGGCGCTGGTCAACCACGCGCCCACCACTCTCGCCCAGCGGCAGGCGGTGAACGGCGCGGCCGGAGCTGTCGTCGAGACGCTGTCCGCGGTGCCCACTCTGCTCGAAGTTCCTCCGAGCCACTGATCGGCTGGTGAATCCCGAAGTGACGAACGTCAATCGCCGCAACTTCCTGAAAGGCGCGGCCGCCGGAGCGGCAGGCACCGCGCTCACCGGAGGCGTGCTGATCGGCGGCGCCCAGGCCGACGAACGCTCCGCCGGCGCCGCGCCGACCCCGGCGACGGAGTATCCGTTCCACGGCGCCAACCAGTCCGGCGTGCTCACTCCGGCTCCGGTCGAAAAGCAGGCTTCCGCCGCCTTCGTGGCATTCGACCTGCTCAGCGGCTCGAAGACGGACCTGATCGCGCTCCTGCACACGCTCACCGACCGCGCCCGGTTCCTCACCGCCGGCGGCACGCCGCCGAATCTGGGCGTCGGACGGCCGCCGTCGGACAGCGAGGTGCTCGGCCCGTCCGTCGTCGCCGACGGTCTCACCGTCACGGTTTCCTTCGGCTCGAGCCTCTTCGACCGCGTCGGTCTCGCTGCGCGGAAACCGAAAAAGCTGACCCCGATGAAGATCTTCCCGGACGACGCGCCGGAAGCCGCCTGGATGCACGGGGACCTGCTGATCCAGTTGTGCGCCAACAATCCGGACACCGTGCACCACGCGCTCCGCGACCTCACCCGGCACACCCGCGGCGCGATGCAGTTGCGGTGGAAGATGCACGGCTACAACCCGCCGCCGCGGCCGTCCGGCGCGGGCCGGAACCTGCTGGGGTTCAAGGACGGCACGGCGAACCCGGTCGGCGGCGAGGCGAGCGGGCTGGTGTGGGTCGACGATCCGGCCGAACCCGCGTGGGCGCGCGGCGGCAGCTACCAGGTGGTGCGGCTGATCCGGATGCTGGTCGAGTTCTGGGACCGGGTGTCGATCAACGAACAGGAGAAGATGTTCGGCCGCCGCCGCGATTCGGGCGCGCCGCTGGACGGCAACGCCGAGACCGACAACCCGGACTACGCCGCCGACCCGAAGGGCGCGGTGATCCCGTTGACCTCGCACATCCGCATGGCCAACCCGCGCACGCCCGCCACCGACAACCAGCGCCTGGTCCGCCGTTCCTACAACTACGACCTCGGCGTGGACGCGAACGGGGAACTCCAGGCCGGGCACGTGTTCGTCTGCTACCAGCAGGACGTCCGGCGGCAGTTCGAGACGGTGCAGCAACGGCTGGCCGGCGAACCGCTGGTGGACTACGTCCAGCCGTTCGGCGGCGGCTATTTCTTCACGCTGCCCGGCGTCCGCGACCAGGCCGACTGGTACGCCAGCGGACTGTTTGGTTAGGCTAACCTTGCTTCGAGTGGTCGAGGTGCGGTGCAATGAGGTATGGACCTGTACTCGATCGGCGAGGTGTCGGCGCGCTTCGACGTGCCGGTGTCGACGCTGCACTACTGGGAGAGCTGCGGCCTGATCGAGCCGCGCCGCCGCTCCGGCTGGCGGTTCTACGACCGGGACCAGCTCTACCGGATCGCGCTGATCCGCACCTGGCGCGAAACCGGCCTGCTGAGCCTCGACGACATCGCGGCGCTGCTCGGCGTCCACGGCCAGTCCGACGACTGGCGGAGCACGGTGACCGCCCGGATCGGGTCGATCCAGGAACAGGTGACGCGGCTGCTCGACGCGCAGGCTTATCTGCACCACCTCATGACGTGTCGGCACGACGGTCCTCTGGACGAGTGCCCTGGGTTCCGGGCCGGGGTGGAGCTGCCGGTCGCCAAAGCAACCAAGTAGCCGGTGCCATCGTGGCACCGGATTTTTCCGAGGTGGCACCACCCTCTGACCAGGGGTTTCGCTATCTGCAGTGCCATAGTGGTGCCAAACTGAGCCATGGTGGCTTGTGGTGGTGCCAAGCGTGTGCCATAGTGGTGCCATGGACTTGACCACGTACGTAAGCAACCTCGGGCGGGAATTCGCGACGCTGGCCGAGGCCGGCGGCGAAGAGGGACGCGCGCTGGTCGAGCGGCTGACCGGATCGCTCGAATCGGCGATCCGGATGACCCTCCTGGACACCCTGTCCGGCGCCGTCGACGAGATCACCCGGGACCTCGCGCCCGGCTCGGTCGAACTGCGCCTGCGCGGCCGCGACCCGAACTTCGTCGTGACCGCGCCGCCCGCCGAACCCGCTCCGGCTCCGGCGCCCGCGGCGGAACCGGCTCCGGAGGCCGAACCGCTGTTCTCCGAGGACGGTCCGTCCGCGCGGATCAACGTGCGGCTGCCCGAACAGCTCAAGGCCGCGGTCGAGGAGGCCGCCGCCAAGGAAGGCCGTTCGGTCAACGCCTGGCTCGTCCGGGCGGCCACCGCGGCGCTGCAGCAGCGGCCCGAACGCGAGCAGCGGTTCGAGCCGCCCGGCGGCACGTTTTCCAAGCAGAGCTTCACCGGCTGGGTCCGGTAGCTCTCTCTTCTTCGCGCACTCCTTCACCCGTCTCTGACCTGCGGAGACGGCACACCTATCCGAAATGTGGGGACAACCATGCCTAAATTCGACACGCCCGACCCGATTTCCGTCACCCTCGACCTGGGCGTCGGCCAGGTCCGGTTCGCCGCGAGCGACCGTGCCGACACGGTCGTCGAGGTCCGGCCGACCGACGAGGCGGACTCGTCCGACGTGAAGACCGCGAAGCAGGTCCGCGTCGACTACAGCAACGGCACGCTGCACATCACCGGCCCGAAGATGCGGGCGTTCGACTTCTCCCGCAAGACCCGCTCGGTCGACGTGACGGTCGAACTGCCCACCGGCTCGCGGGTCACCGCCGAGGTGCAGGCGGGTGCGTTCCAGGGCACCGGGCAGCTCGGACAGTCGCGCTTCAAGACCGCGGCCGGGAACGTCAGCCTCGACCGCACTGGTCCGCTGCGCGTCGACACCTCGGTCGGGCACGTGACGGTCGAAGGAGTCGCGGGCGACGCCGAGGTTTCCACGTCGTCCGGGAAGGTCCGGCTCGGGCAGATCGACGGGACCGTGGCGGTCAAGAACTCCAACGGCGAAACCACGATCGAGTCCGCCGGCGCCGAGGTCCACGTGCGTGCGGCCAACGGAGACATCACCGTCGAGCACGCCGGTTCCGGGGTCGACGCGAAGACGTCCAACGGGGCGATCCGGCTCGGCGAGGTCGTGCGCGGTTCGGTCCTGCTCGAGAGCGCGATCGGCGACCTGCGGATCGGCATCGCTGAGGGCACCGCGGCGTGGCTCGACGTGAAGACCAACTTCGGCCACGTGCGCAACCAGCTGGAGACGTCGGCCGGCGCGGGCGAGTCCAAGGAGACCGTCGAGGTCCGCGGGCACACGGCGTTCGGCGAAATCGTCATCCACCGCTCCTGACTCACATCTGAGGGGAAACCTATGTCCAGCAACCATTCCCGGCCCGCGATCGCCGCGACCGGACTCCGCAAATCCTTCGGCGACCACGTCGTGCTCGACGGCATCGACCTCACCGTCGCCCGCGGCACGGTCTTCTCGCTGCTCGGCGCGAACGGCGCGGGCAAGACCACCACGGTGAAGATTCTGTCCACTTTGATCAATGCCGACGCCGGTGCGGCGCAGGTCGCCGGGTACGACCTCGTCGCGGAAGCGGACGGGGTGCGGGCTTCGATCGGGGTCACCGGGCAGTTCTCCGCCGTCGACAATCTGCTGACCGGCGAGGAAAACCTGCTGCTGATGGCGGATCTGCACCACCTCGACCGGACCGCCCGGCGGCAGCGCACGGCGGAGCTGCTCGAACAGTTCGATCTCGTCGAAGCGGCGAAGAAGCCGGTGTCGACGTACTCCGGCGGCATGCGGCGCCGGCTCGACCTGGCGCTGACGCTGGTCGGCAGCCCGCAGGTGATCTTCCTCGACGAGCCGACCACCGGCCTCGACCCGCGCAGCCGCCGGGCGATGTGGGAGATCGTGCGCAAACTGGTGGCCGGTGGGGTCACGATTTTCCTTACCACGCAATACCTCGAAGAGGCCGACGAACTGGCGGATCGGATCGCGGTGCTCGACCATGGGCGGATTGTCGCTGAGGGCACAGCGGAAGAGCTGAAGCGCCAGATTCCCGGCGGACACGTCCAATTGCGCTTCGAGGAAGAGGCGGATCTTGCGGAGGCGCAGCGTGCGCTGAGCGAGGCGTCGCGGCAGCACGACGCGCTGGTGCTGCGCGTGCCCAGCGACGGGAGCCTGCAGTCGCTCAAGGCGTTGATCGACCGGCTCGACGCGTTGCCGGTGAAGGTCGGCGAACTGTCCGTGCACACCCCTGATCTCGACGACGTTTTCCTTGCCCTGACTGGCAACCCCACTGACGAAAAGGTGACTTCCCGATGACTGCTCCCGTTCTCGCCGGCCCGGATCTGCGGTTCCACCCGGTGCGCGATTCGCTGACCATGCTGCGCCGGAATCTCAAGCACATGCTCCGGTATCCGTCGCTGACGATCATGCTGGTCGGCATGCCGGTCGTGTTCCTGCTGCTGTTCGTCTACGTTTTCGGCGGCACTCTAGGCGCGGGGTTAGGCGGTGCGGGAGGAGGCAGAGCCGAGTACGCCAATTTCGTCGCGCCGACGATTCTGCTGATGACCATTACCGCCACCGTGCAGGGAACGGCGATTTCGGTGGCGATGGACCTGACCGAGGGGGTCATTGCCCGGTTCCGGACCATGCACATCGCGCGGGTTTCGGTGCTGACCGGGCACGTGCTCGGCAGTGTGCTGCAAGCGTTGTTCGGGCTCGTGGTGGTCACCGGGGTCGCGTTGCTGGTCGGGTTCCGGCCCGCCGCCGGGGTCGGTTCGTGGTTCGCCGCGGTCGGATTCCTGGTGGTGGTGGCGCTTGCGTTGGTGTGGCTGTGTGTCGCGCTCGGACAGGTGAGCAAGAGCGTCGAATCGGCCAGCAATACGCCGATGCCGTTGCTGCTCCTGCCTTTCCTCGGCAGCGGGTTCGTGCCGACCGACTCGATGCCGGGCGCGCTGCGGTGGTTTGCCGAGTACCAGCCGTTCACGCCGATCATCGAGACCCTGCGTGCGCTGCTGCTCGACAAGCCGCTGGGCAACCACCTGTGGTTCGCGCTCGGCTGGTGCGCCGTGATGGGCATCGGCGGCTACCTCTGGTCCAAGAAGCTTTTCAATCGCGAATACGCACACTGAAGGGGGCATGGGGGATGACTGGCGAAGAGATCGTGCAAGGGGTTCCGATGGGGCGGGCGCGAGGATGCCCGTTCGATCCTCCGCCGTCGCTGACCGCGGTGCGGGACCGGGCTCCGCTGACGCGGATGGCGTTCCCGGACGGGCACGTCGGCTGGCTGGCCACCGGGCACGCGGAGGTCCGGGCGATCCTGGCGGACCAGCGGTTCAGCAGTCGGTACGAATTGTGGCACTACCCGTTTCCCGGGATGGAGCAGTTCCCGGAATTGCCGCCAGCTCCCGTGGGGGACATGACGGGACTCGACGCGCCGGAGCACACGCGGTTCCGGAAACTGCTGACGGGCAAGTTCACGGTGCGGCGGATGCGGTTGCTCAGCGACCGGGTGGCCGAGGTTTCCGGCGAGTATCTGGACGCGATGGAGAAGGCCGGGCCGGGGGTCGATCTGCTCGAAGCTTACGCGTATCCGGTGCCTGCGGTGATGATTTGCGAATTGCTCGGGGTGCCTTATTCGGATCGGGCCTCATTTCTCGGGTACGCCGCGGCGATCAGTGATGTTGATCTTTCCGACGCGGAGAGGATGACTGCTTATGGACAGCTGCAGGAGTATGTGGCTTCGCTGGTACCGGCTAAGCGGGCCGCGCCCACGGACGATTTGTTCAGCGACCTAACCGGCAGCGATCTGACCGACGAGGAATTGGCGGGGCTGGGGACGTTCCTGCTGGCGGCTGGGCTGGACACCACGGCGAACATGCTGGCGTTGGGGACTTATGCGTTGCTTCGCCATCCGGAGCAGTGGGCGGCGGTGCGGGATGAGCCGGAGGCTGCTGGCGGGGCGGTTGAGGAGCTGATGCGGTATCTGTCCATCGCGCATACCGGGGTGCGGGCGGCGCTGGAGGATGTCGCGGTCGGCGGGCAGGTTATCCGGGCTGGGGAGTCGGTGGTGCTGTCGGTGCAGGCGGCTAATCGGGATCCGCTGAAGTTCGAGCGGCCGGATGAGCTCGATGTGCGGCGGGGTGCGGTGGGGCATGTCGGGTTCGGGCATGGGATTCATCAGTGTTTGGGGCAGCAGTTGGCTCGCGTGGAGATGACGGTGGCGTTGCCTGCGTTGGTGCGGCGGTTTCCTGAGCTGCGAGTGGCGGGGGAGGTTGTTTTGCGGCCTGAGTTGCAGAATATTTACGGGGTTTCCCGGATTCCTGTTGCTTGGTGAGTCTGGGTTGCGTTGGCTCCCTCGCTTTTGATTGTTTAACACTGGCTCGGCGCTATCAAGGGCGCCTTCGGCGTCGCTGCGCGATGACCGCTGGCACGGCCACCCTTGACAGCGCCGAGCCAGTGCTAACTGCGGCGGGGGCGAGGGGATGGGGGTGGAGTGGTCGTCTTGGTGAGTTATGGGGGTTGGTGGCTGTTGTGATTGTGGTTGACGCGGATGTGGTGTGTGCGGGGGTTCGGGAGTTGGGGGTTTCGTTTGGCGGGGTGGTGATGGTGCATTCGTCGTTGTCTGCGTTGGGGGAGGTGGGTGGCGGGGCGGATGCGGTGGTGCGTGGGGTGTTGCGGGCGGTGGGGCCCGAGGGGACGGTAGTGGTGCCTGCGTTTACGCCGCAGGTGGCGGATCCGTTTCCGGAGTATGTGGGGGCGGGGGACGTCGAGGTGGACGAGGCGCGGGGGAGGGTGCCGCTGTTTCATGAGGGGCTGGCGACGCCGATGGGGGCGATTCCCAACGCGGTGCTGGGGTGGGAGGGGAGCTGCCGCAGCCGGCATCCGCAGGCGTCGGTAGCGGCGGTGGGGGCGCGGGCGGCGGAGGTTGCTGGTCGGCAACCGTTGGCGTATGCGGTGGGGCGGGGGTCGCCGTTCGAGTGGTTGTATCGGGAGCGGGCGCGGATCTTGTTGCTCGGGGTCGGGCACGACCGGAACTCGTTCTTGCACTACGCCGAATCGCTGGTCCCGCATCATCGGCGGAAGGTTCGGCGGTTTCCGTACCTGGTGGACGGGGAGCGGGTGTGGGTGCGGACCGACGACGTCGGGGACGACAACGGGCGCTTCTTTCCTCAGGTCGGGGCGGAATTCGAGGAGACGGGCGGCGTCCGGCGGGGGAAGATCGGAAGCGCGGAGTGTCAAGTAATGGACTGTGTACCGTTCGTAGGGTTCGCGCGGCGCAGGCTCGCGGAGCTGCTTCGGTGAAGCCGGCACCTATACTCGGGCGTTGTGACTGAAGGGTTCTCGCAGGTGCTGGAGCGTTGCCGGGCGTTCCTGGAGGAGCGGCAGCCGTCGACGCCGTGTCTGGTCGTGGACCTTGACGTGGTGCGCGGGAACTGCGAGCGGCTCGGCCAGGCGTTGCCGGAAGCGCGGATGTATTACGCGGTCAAGGCTAATCCGGCGCCGGAGGTCGTGCGGGTTCTTCGGCAAGCGGGCGCTGGGTTCGATGTCGCGGGGCGCGAGGAGATCGAGTTGTGTCTCGCGCAAGGGGTGCGGCCCGAGTTGCTGTCCTATGGCAACACGGTGAAGAAGGCTCGGGACATCGAGTTCGCCCATCGCGTGGGGGTGGGGCGGTTTACCTTCGACAGCCTCGAGGACCTCGAGAAGATCGCGGAGTTCGCGCCCGGAGCGACGGTCTCGTGCCGGATTCTGGTGGACAGTCCTGGATCGCAGACGCCGTTCGGGCGCAAGTTCGGCTGTGCTCCCGAGATGGCGGTCGACCTGCTGGTTCGGGCGGCGGGGCTGGGGCTGGATCCGGAGGGGGTCGCGTTTCACGTTGGGTCGCAGCATGTCGATCCGCGGGCTTGGGAAGTCGGGATCGCTGCCGCGGGCGAGGTGACTCGTGCGGTTGCGGAGCGCGGGGTTTCCTTGCGGGGCTTGAATATTGGCGGTGGGTTTCCCGTTGGGTATTTGACTGAGCCGCCTCCGTTGGCGGAGTACGCGGCGGTTATTCGCGACGCCCTCGGGCGGCATTTCGCGGTGGCGCCTGAGTTGTCGTTCGAGCCGGGGCGGGCGGTGGTGGCGTCGGCTGGGGTGATTCGCAGCGAGGTCGTGCTGGTGTCCCGCAAGTCCGCGGCGGACGAGAAGCGTTGGGTGTACCTCGACATCGGCCGGTACGGCGGGCTCGCCGAGACGGAGAACGAGGCGATCGCGTACCGGTTGGTCGCCGCGCATGACGGCGGTCCGGATGGGCCTGTCGTGGTTGCGGGGCCGACGTGCGACGGGGACAACGTGCTTTATCAGCGCACGCCGTATCGGTTGCCGTTGGCGTTGCGGGCTGGGGATTACGTCGATATTCCGGACGCTGGAGCGTACACGCAAAGCTATTCTTCGGTGTCGTTCAACGGGTTTCCGCCGCTGCGGTCATACTTCATCGGAGGGGAGCACGGCGGGGTCGGGGAATTCGCTGGACGGCATGTGCTGGCTGAGTTCTCCGGGGTGTCCGCGGAGCTGCTCGACGATCCGGCGTTTCTGTGCGAGAGCTTGGAACGGGTGCTGGACAAGGCCGGCGCGACGGTGTGCGAGCTGACGTACAAGCAGTTCGAACCCCACGGGGTGACGGCGATGGCGTTGCTGTCGGAGTCGCACGCTTCGATCCACACGTATCCGGAGCGCGGGTCGGCGTTCGTGGATGTGTTCACGTGCGGGCACAAGGCGGATCCGGAGCAGGCGGTTCAGTTGTTGCGGGACTTGCTCGGCGCGAGCGTTTCGCGGGTCACCACTATCCACAGAGGACAGGAAGACAGTTGAACATCGAGGAACCAGTCGGTGCGGGACTGACCCGGACGTGGCACGTCTCGGACGTGCTGGTCGACACGCGAACTGCCTATCAGCACCTGGTGATCGGCAAGACAGCGCAGGGGATTTCGCTGTTCTGCGACGACGAGCGGCAGAGCACCGAGTTCAGTCAGCTGGTATATCACGAGGCGCTGCTGGTTCCGGCGTTGCTGCTGGCGTCCACTGTGGACCGGGTGTTGGTGGTCGGGTCCAGTGAAGGCGTGGTGTGCCAGATCGCGGCCGAGGCGGGGGCTTCGGTCGATCACGTGGACATCGACGCCGAGGCGGTTCGGCTGTGCGCGGAGCATCTTCCGTACGGGTACACGTCGGCTGAGCTGGCTCGGGCGGAGCGTGGCGAGGGGCCGGTTCGGGTGCATTACGTTGATGGGTGGGAGTACGTCCACACCTGCGCGGAGAAGTACGACGTAGTGCTGGTCGATCTTCCGGATGAGCAGGACGGCACCGATGCTCAGCACAATCGGTTGTACGGCAAGGAATTCCTGGAGCAGTGCCGCTCGTTGCTGACGCCTGGCGGAGTGGTGGCGTATCAGGGCGGGTGCCCGACGTTGTGGCGGAACTCCACCTTGGTGAAATGCTGGCGCCGGTTCGAGGAGGTCTTCCCGACGCCGGTTTACTTCGGGTCACCGGAGCACGAATGGGCGTTTTTCTTCGGGACGGACGTGGAAGCGCCGCTGGAGACCATGGTGGCGCGGTTGGAGACACTGCCGTACCGGCCGGTGTCGGTCGACGCGCTGACGTTGCGCGGGGCGACGGTTCCGCCGATCAGCCTTCGCCGGTGACGGATGTGTGGACGTTCGCGCTGATCACTCCGGACGGAGTGGTCAGTGACGCGTTCGATTCTATTGTGGATCTGGTGCAGCGCAATGGCTTCGTCGTGGTGACGGGTCGGGTGCTTCAGCTGGATCTGCCGACGATGATGCGGGTGTACCGGGCGTCGGAAGCGGTTGATCTGGAGAACGACCCGTTCGCGCAGCTTTACGGTTCGGGAGCGGCGTGTTTGCTCCTGCTGCATCGTGCCGACGGGGACGCTTGCGCGACGTTGACGCGCTGCAAGGGCGCGACCCGGCCGGACGCCGCGGAGCCGGGGACGGTGCGGTACCTCGGGGAGAACGTCATCCTCAATCTCTTGCACTGCCCGGACGATCCAGCCAATGCGCTGCGCGAACTGTCCATTTTGGTCGGTCCGGAGACTGCTGAGCGGTACCGTGCGGAGGCGGTGTCCGGCGTGCTGCGCGGGGCGGCGGCGGTGCGCGCCAGTCTTCCCGCGACCCACGGCTGGGAGGCGATTTCCTACCCCGCGGCGGTGAATCGCATCCGGCGGCGGATCGCGCAGCAGTTCGCGCCTGCCGATGCGGGCCTCCGAGCCGCCCTGGAAGACGAGCATCACCAGATCGCTGAGTGTCGGACCAGTAGCGAACGTCAGCGGGCAGCGGAGCGATCGAATCCGTCGATCCAGCGGCGGCTCACCACTCTCGGCCTCGGAGAACTAGCCGGAGCGCCGCCGGAACAGGCTGTGCTTGCCGAGCGCGGCATCTTCGTTTCGCAGCTCGAGAGGCTGGTCATCGACACCCACGACACGTGATCAATGCCCGGAGAACCACCCCGGCAGATCCAGCCTTGCCGACTCCGGCGAAGCGACCTTCCGCAGATCCTCCTCCATCGACCGCAGCCGCCCGGCTCCCAAGGTCTCAGCCCACTCAGCCCGCAGCCGGTCGAAGATGTGTGCGGACTTGGTCAGGCAGTCGAGACCACGGTCGGTCAGGCGCACCAGCATGCGGCGGCCGTCCTCAGGGTCGCGTTCCCGGTGGACGTATCCGAGCCGTTCCAGGGTGTCGATCGTCTTCCCCGCGGCCTGCTTGGTGACCCCGAGCGTGCGGCCCAGTTCCACGGCGGTGGTCCCGGACGGGCCGATTGCCTGGAAGACGAAACCGTGCATCGGGCGCAGACCGGGGTGGCCCTGCTTCGCCAGCTCGGCGTGCAGGTCGTCGATCAGGCTGCGGAAGGCGAACAGCAGGCGCAGCGGCAGCTCGTATCCGGGCGGATCGCTTGACATAGGTAGACAACCTCGTTGACTATATGGACAACCTGATTGTCTATCTTAACGGGGAGAGCAGCATGACAGTGATCCGGGACAGCCGTCGGACCGAGACGCCCAACGCGGTGATGACGACGTTGGCTTCGCCGACGCAGGGCGGCAGTCAGCAGGCGGTCTGGAGAGTCGAGATGGCGCCCGGCGCGGTCGGACCGGTGCACGCGTTCGATACCGAGCAGGTGTGGACGATCCTCGGCGGATCGGCGGAGATCACCGTGGGCGGTGTCGTCGAGGCGGTGCAGGAGGGGGAGACGGTGGTGCTGCCCGCGGACGCGGAGCGGCAGGTGCGGGCGGATGCGCGGAGCGGCATGGTGGCGATCGCGTGTGCGCCGGGGAGCACGCGGGTGTATCGGACGGGTGTGGTGCCGGCCTGTGCGACTGCGGACGGGGACAAGATTCTTCCGGACTGGGTCGCCTGAGCTGTGGCGGGCGTCACGGAATGTTCGGCGATCTTGGGCGCTACAACGGATATGTCTGCTCCCACTACGCCAGAAGAGTCCGCCGCGGTCGTTCCCGTTCTGGACGACTTCGATTTCCCGCTCGTCGACGGCGCCGCCTGCCGGATCGACGACCCGGACTGCGAAGCCTGCCAGTAACACCGCACGCACGGAGGAATCCGCTGCGTGACAAGTGG
The DNA here is from genome assembly GCF_017312175.1 of Amycolatopsis sp. A1MSW2902. Classification (NCBI taxonomy): domain Bacteria; kingdom Bacillati; phylum Actinomycetota; class Actinomycetes; order Pseudonocardiales; family Pseudonocardiaceae; genus Amycolatopsis; species Amycolatopsis sp. A1MSW2902. The sequence goes on along the minus strand of NZ_QJPO01000001.1, from coordinate 5,823,286 downwards.
TAACAACACGAGTGACCGGTCGGTGACGGCTCGGGAAACACGGTAACTGCCGGCCCTTCCGGCAGTTACCGTCATTCTCGTGCCGTTGACATTGATCAAAGGTCAGTTCCGGGTCGTCGGGGCCTCCCCGGACGGGGATTCGGTCCGGTTCTATCCCGACCGCGCCGACGCGTTTTCCGCCGCCAACCTCAAAGTGCGGACCAATTCCCGCGGCGGGGTGCAGTTGCGCCTCGACGGGATCGACGCGCTCGAAACGCATTACCGCCCGAGGGTCGCCGGGGCCGAGTTGTGGCGCCAGCCCAAGGAACTGGCGGACGCCGCCGGGGCGGAACTGTTGCGGTACCTCGGTTTCACGAAGATCGAGCGCGACGAAGGCGGGCGCGTTTCCACCAGTACGCCGGGGGAGACGAGCGGGCACATCCTGACCCGGTTCGCCGACAAGTACGGCCGCGCGGTCGCGTTCGCGTTTCCCGGGCAGCGCGCGGGGCGTTCCACGGACGGCGGGAGCGTGCACCTCGATCCGAAAGCACTGAAGGCGTCGGCGAACTTCCGCCTTCTCGAAACCGGGCTGGCGTATCCGACGTTCTACTCCAAGCTTTACCCGGACCTCCGGCAGGCGATGTCCGACGCGGCGGTCGCGGCGCGCACTGCGGGCAAAGGCGTGTGGGAGCACGACGTCACCACCAAGGGATTCAAGCTGAGCAGCCGCGCCCAATTGCGCGACGACGTGGTGCTTTTGCCGAAACTGTTCCGCCGTTTGGCCGATTACCTGAGCCTCGACGAAACCGGCGGCGTCTCGCTCGCCGGGTTCGCGGATTACGTCGACACCCGCAACGACCGGCTTTTCACCATCCCGGACGGGCACGCGACGGAACTCCACACGCTCCTGTCCGTCCGGCGGCAGACGTTGAAGCTCACGACTCCGCCGGAGCAGATCGTGTTCGAAGAGGCTTGACCGGCTGTCGCAGCACGGTCTTCAGCTTCTCGGGTGCGGTGCGGCGCGGGTCGCTCAGGTAGACCTCGTGGTGGTCGCCGTTGAAGGTCAGCTCGTGTGCGGGCAGGTATTCGTCGTGGAGCCGGTGCAGCGTGGGCGTTTCGTCGTCGTACGAGCCGTGGTGCAGGATCTGGACGCTCGCGCCTTCGGTCAGCGTGCGTAGCCGAACGTCGGCGAGCGCGGGGTTGTCCTTCTTCTTCGCGACGGCTTCGGCGGCTTCCCGGACCATCTCCTCGGTGACCCAGTCCGGCTGATTGATCATCATCGTCCAGTCCCACTTCGCTTTTTCCCGAGTGAGGAAGACGGTGGGGTCGTCGGCGCGCCACAGCCCTTCGAGCGGTCCGACGACGAAGTCCCGGCCGAGGGTTTTCTTGCTGGCGAACTTCACCGAATACGCGATTCCGTACAGCGCTTCCACGGCGTTCGTGTACTCCGGCGCGGTGTTCGGGTCGCCGTGGCCGTCGACGGCGAGGTACTGCAGCGCGGGGACGTCGACGAGGGTGAAGTCCTTCGACGGCGGCGCATACAGCGCGCGGTGGGCCTTCTTGACGTCGTACTTCTCCATCGCGGTCTCCTTGGCGAGGACGCTCTCGGTCCAGGTGAGGTCGGCCGTGAGCATCGCTTCGCTGTAGTCGAAGATCGCCGCCGCGGCGTCGGGCAGGGGTTCTTGGCGGGCGCGCGTCGCTCGGACTTGGGCGAGTTGTGCGCGTACCGCGGCGAGCCGGGCGGTCAGGCCGGAATGCACTTCCGCGTCCGGCAGGCCCGGGCTGTTGGCCATCGCGATGAGGACGCGCGCGTGGACCGGCGTGAGGGTGGTGAGCGCTTCGCGGGTGGCGTCCGCACAGAGTTCGACGCCGGACGGCGTGGCTTGGAAGGTCGCCCGCGATTTCCCGGAGCGCGGGCCGCCGGTTGCTTCGATCAGACCGCGTTTGGCCAGCTTGTCGAGGACGTAATAGATCGAGGAGAAGCCGAGCGCGGTCCAGGCGCGGATGCCGCGGTCCTCGATCACCCGCTCCAGTTCGTAGCCGTGCCGGGGTTGTTCGACGAGCAGGCCGAGGACGGTCAGTTCGGCGTCGGTGAGGGCGGGCACGCCAGCTATTCTAGTGCTAGAATAGCTGCGCCTCCAAGACCGCGACCTCCGGTGCCGGGTCGAAGCCGTGTCCGAGCAGCCAATGGACCACCCGGAGGCTGCGCAGCGACCACCACGCGCGGAGTACGTCGAGGTCGATGTCCGTGCCGTAACCGGCGACGACGTCGGCGAGATGTTCCTGGTGGGCGAGGGTCAGGGCAGCGAGGTCGAAGAGGGCGTCGCCCTGGGCGGCTTCGGACCAGTCGAGGACGCCGGTGACCTCGTCGCCCTCCACGAAGATGTGGGCGACCTGCAGATCGCCGTGGGTGAACACCGGGGTCCACGGCCGCAGCGCCGCCTTGGCGAGCTGGTGGTTGCGGGTGACCAGGTCGGCGGGGAGGGCGTCGTTCGCGATCAGCCACGCGCATTCGCGGTCGAGCTCCGCGGCGAGTTCGTCGGGGTCCCAGCCGGGCGACGGCGGCAGCGGCGCCTCATGCAGTTTCCGGGCGGCGGCTCCCGCAGCGGCCCAGGCCTCGGGCGACGCGGTCGACGGTGTGCCAGGGCGGCCCAGTTCGCGTCCGGGCAGGGCGGCGAGCGCGAGCACGGGCGGCTTCCGCCACAGGATCTCCGGCGTCGGGACCGGGGCCAGCGCCATCGCCGCGACCTCGGCGTCGGCGCGCGCCTGATCGGTGTCGACCTTCAGGAACACGTCGCCGACGCGCAGGGTCGCGCGTTCGTGGTGGGCGACGATGACTTCGACTTCCTCCATGGCCGCGATTGTCACGAAGACGATCACTCGCGTCGCCCCATTTTCCGGCGCGCCGCGGCGAGTACCCCCAGCACTCGCCCCTCCCGCGGAGGCTGTCCGCCCGGCCCCACCGCCGTCGGCCCGGAGGCCAGGCGACCAGGTCCCCACCTCGGGGGCCGGACGTGGTTCCCACCCTGCCCGGCGCCGTCCCCAAGCTGTCCCCGGTCTGTCCTTTCGATCTTCGCGGTGCCGGTGACCTGCACGGGTATGCTCGTAACCCGGAGCGGAGGAGGGAAGTCGCGGAATGGATTTTCGCGTGCTCGGAGCGCTGGAAATCCAGGACGGGACCGACCGGCTGACGTTGCCCGGCGCGCGCCATCGCCGCGTGCTGGCCTGTTTGCTGCTCTCGCCCAACTCGGTCGTCCCGCTGCCGAAGCTGATCGAGGCGACGTGGGACGGCGAGCCGCCCGCGACCGCCACGAAGCAGATCCAGAACTGTGTGTCCGTGCTCCGCGAGCGGCTCGGCGATCCCAAGCAGAAGCTCATCGTCACCGACGGCTCGGGCTACCGGATCACGGTCGACAATCTGCAAGTCGACTGGCTTCGGTTCACCGACGCCGTTGCCGCCGCCCGGCAGTCGGCGGAGGGCGGAGCGCTGGCGGACGCGGTCGAGAAGATCCGGTCGGCGCTGCGGTTGTGGCGCGGTCCGGTGCTGGACGGACTGGACGCCGCGGCGCTCGCCGGGCGGGCGGCGCGGCTGGAGGAGCAGCGGCTCAACGCGGTGGAGCTGTGCATCGACTGGCAGCTGAAGCTCGGCCAGCACCGCGAGGTCGTGGACGAGCTGGGGGAGATCGTCGAGGAACATCCGCTGCGGGAACGGCCGTATGCGCAGCTGATGCTCGCCTTGGACCGCAGCGGGCGGCAGGCGGACGCGCTCGCGGTGTTCCAGCGGTTGCGGGCGCAGCTCGCGGAGGAACTCGGGGTCGATCCCGGCGCCGAGGTGCGCCGGTTGCACGAGCAGATCCTGCGCGGGGAGACCGAAGAGCCGGTTGCCGTGGAGCAGGTGCGGCCGGAGCAGCCCTCGAGTCAGCTCGATCGGGCGGCCGAGGAACTCGCGGCGGCGATCGTCCGGCAGTGGACCGCGGAGACCGAGATCCGCTCGCTGCACCGTCCGGAGCCGGTGCCGCTGACCTGGACGAGCACCGAGCGTCCGGTCGCCGCGGCCGCGTCGGCGGTGCTCGGCCGGCCTGGCGACCCGGAGCGGCTGACGTTCAGCGGCGATCTCACCGACGTCGTCGCGAAGTTCCGGCAGGTCCCGGCGCGGCAGCTGGTCGTGCTCGGCGAGCCGGGCGCGGGGAAGTCGGTGCTGGCCATCCTGCTCACGCTGGGGCTGCTGGCCGACCCGCCGCCGGGCGAACCGGTGCCGGTGCTGCTGCCGCTGTCGTCGTGGAATCCGCGCGAGGAACACCTGCACGGCTGGCTCGCCCGACGGCTGGTCGAGGAGTATCCGGGCCTGGCCAACACCGGCGCGTACGGCAAGGGCGCGGCGCTGCGGCTGGTGCTCGAAGGCCGGGTCATCCCGGTGCTCGACGGTCTCGACGAGCTGGCTCCCGGGCTGCACACCGCCGCGATCGACGCGCTGGACCAGGCCGTTTCCGGCGGGCGTCCGCTGGTGGTGACCTGCCGCAGCACCGAGTACGAATCCGCGGTGGAGCAGTCCGGGACCTTCCTGTCGCGCGCGGCGGTGGTGGAGATCGAACCGGTCGAGACCGAGGACGCGATCGACTTCCTCACCGCCCGGCAGCGCTTCGGCGAGACCCGCTGGGACCCGGTGGTCCGGCAGTTGCGGCAACATCCGGAAAGCCCGCTGGCGCAGGCACTTCGCACGCCGCTGATGGTCGATCTGGCCAGGACGGCGTACGCGCATCCGTCGACCGATCCCGGCGAACTCTGCGACACGACGCGCTTTCCCGACCGCGCGGCGATCGAGGGACATCTGCTGGACGAGTACCTGCCCGTCGTCTACACCTCGCGACCGGCCCCGCCCGCCCGGCTCGACCGGCCGACCCGTCCGCGCGATTACCCGGCGGAGCAGGCGCAGCGGTGGCTGAGCTTCTTCGCCAGGCAGCTGGAACGCGACCGAAGCCGCGATCTCGCGTGGTGGCAGCTGGATCGTGCGGTGCCGAGGCTGGTGCTGGGGCTGTGCCTCGGACTGCCGCCGGCGTTGCTGTTCGCGCTGACCGGCTGGATCGCCGCGGGTCCGGTGATCGGGGCGATCTACGGGCTGTCGTTCGCGGTGGCAGGTTGTGTAACGCATACAGTCGGCAGCCGACCGGGGCCGTTGCGGGTGGAGGCGCGGTTCCGCGGTACTGCGGGCCGGTTCCTGCGCCGGTTCGCGGTCGGGGTGCTGATCGGGGTGTGCCTCGGGTTGGCGTGGTCGCTGTCGGTCGGGGTGATCGCCCTGCTCGCGATTGTGTTCGGGCTGGCGATCGGAGTGCACGTCTGGCTGGATACGCCGCTGGAGGCGAGCCGCGTGTCGAGTCCGGCGAGCGTCCTGCGCAACGACCGCGCCGCGACGTTGTCGTTCACCTTGTCCTTCATCGTCTCGCTGGGCCTGTTCTACGGGATGGCGTTCGCCTTCACGAAAGAAACGCGGTTCCTCGGCGTCTTCAACGACCATTACGACCTGGCGCTGGCCTTCGCCGGCGGGCTGGCGTCGGCGTTGCTGGGCCGGTTTTTGGTGCGGAGTCCGGGAAGTCTCGCCTACGGCATCGCTGGCGTGATCATCGGCGGCCAGGTCTTTTCGCGGGCTTCGAGCACGGCACAGGCGGTGGCGGCGGGACTGATGTTCGGGTTGGCCGTGGGGCTGAGCGTGTGGATCTCCCGGGCTTGGGGCGCGTACACGTTCAGCCGGCTGTGGCTGGCCTCGCGGAAGCGAATCCCGGTGGATCTGATGGGTTTCCTCGACGACGCGCATCGCCGCGGTGTGCTGCGTCAGGTCGGCGAGGTCTACCAGTTCCGGCACGCGCGGTTGCAGGAACGGCTCGCGGCGGATCCGGGTTAGCGCTGCAATCGCGGGTCTTGCGAAGGGTCCGCGTACATCGGCGGGCAACCCTGGTCGATGGCTTCGGGGCGCAGTTCGTAGTGCCACGGTTCGTTGCGGTAGATCTGGCACAGTCCATACGCGGCACCGTGTTTCGAGAGCCACGACGTCGCTTCGGCGGGACCGAGGTCGATCGCGTTTCCCAGAACGTGCGCGGACCGGTCGGCAGTGGCTACCCAGCGGGCGGCTTCCTGTTCCGAGCCGTACTTCGCGATTGCCTTGTGCCGAAGCTGATTCTGATACGCCGGGGAACGCCAGCCGCTGTTGACGCGGAATTCGACGCCGTCGTTCGCGGCGTCCTTCGCCGCTCGACGCAGCGCATCCAGGAAAACCGGGTCGAGATTGGCCACGGCCGGAATCTCGGCGAACACCGTCGTGCCGGGCGGGACGGCTCCGTCGGCCTCGCTCAATGCGCCACGACGGCGAAGCACCTGGCGGACGGTTCGCCGGAAAACGGCGAGAGCCGGGCGTCGTGCTGATTCGCTGCGGGTCATGGCATTCAGCCAAGGCGAACCGGTGTTGCCAGCACGTACGCGGTTTCGGATATGCCAGCGATACGTGTCTGCTCGTAGCATCGACGGCATGCGTGTGCTGATCGTCGAGGACGAGCCCTACCTGGCTGAGGCCATCCGGGACGGGTTGCGCCTGGAGGCGATCGCGGCCGACCTCGCCGGGGATGGCGACACCGCGCTGGAAATGCTGAGCGTCAACGCGTATGACATGGCTGTGCTCGACCGGGATATCCCCGGGCCTTCGGGCGACGAGATCGCGAAGCGGGTCGTCGCGTCCGGCAGCGGCATGCCGATCCTCATGCTCACCGCCGCCGACCGGCTCGACGACAAGGTCTCCGGCTTCGAACTCGGCGCCGACGACTACCTCACCAAACCGTTCGAGATGCGGGAACTCGTGCTCCGGCTGCGCGCGCTCGATCGCAGGCGCGCGCACAACCGGCCGCCGGTGCGGGAAATCGCGGGACTGAAGCTGGACCCGTTCCGCCGCGAGGTCTACCGCGACGGCCGGTACGTCGCGCTGACCCGGAAGCAGTTCGCCGTCCTGGAGGTGCTCGTCGCGGCCGAGGGCGGGGTGGTCAGCGCGGAGGAACTCCTCGAACGGGCCTGGGACGAGAACGCGGACCCGTTCACCAACGCCGTGCGCATCACGGTTTCGGCGCTGCGCAAACGGCTCGGCGAACCGTGGCTGGTCGCGACCGTCCCCGGGGTCGGCTACCGGATCGACGACGGATCGGACCGCGCGTGATCCGCGAGCCGGGGATGAGCGTCCGGCTCAAACTGACCCTCAGCTACGCCGGATTCCTCATGCTGGCCGGGACGCTGCTGCTCGGCGCGGTGGGCTTCTTCCTGCTGGACTACCAGGACCGGGCGCTGGAGGTCATGCCGGTGGTGATGGCCCCGTCCGGCCGCGATCTGATCAAGGATTTCGCGCCCGACGCGGCCGTCGTGATGCTGCTCCTGCTGCTGTTCGGCCTGCTGGGCGGCTGGATTCTCGCCGGGCGCATGCTCGCCCCGCTGAACCGGATCACCGCCGCGACCCGGCAGGCCTCGACCGGGTCGCTCGCGCACCGGATCGAACTGGAAGGCCGCGACGACGAGTTCCGCGAACTCGCCGACAGCTTCGACGCCATGCTCGCGCGCCTCGACGCGCACGTCGCCGAACAGCGGAGATTCGCCGCCAATGCCTCCCACGAACTGCGCACGCCGCTGGCGATCACGCAGAGCCTCCTCGAAGTCGCCCGCGACGACCCGGAGCGCGATATCGGCGAACTGCACGAGCGTCTTCGCGTCGTGAACGCGCGGGCGATCGAACTCACCGAAGCGTTGCTGCTGCTCAGCCGCGCGGATCAGCGGTCGTTCACCCGGGAGCCCGTCGACCTGTCGCTTCTGGCGGAAGAAGCCGCGGAGACGTTGCTCCCGCTTGCCGAGAAACACGGGGTGACCATTGAGACCTCCGGCGACGTCACTGCCGTGAACGGGTCTCGGGCGCTTTTGCTGCAGCTGACGACGAATCTGCTGCACAACGCCATCGTCCACAACCTGCCGGAAGGCGGGACGGTGCAGCTCCGCACGACTGCGTCCGCGACGTCGAGCACGCTCATCGTGGAAAACACCGGGGAGGAAGTCAGTCCGGAGCGGATCTGGACGTTTACTGAGCCGTTCCAGCGCGGCACCGAGCGGATCCGTCGTGATCACGCTGGGGTCGGGCTGGGGCTGGCGATCGTGAAGAGCATCGCGCAGGCGCATGACGGGACGCTTTCTCTCGCACCGGGGGTTGCGGGCGGGCTTCGGGTGACGGTGCGGCTACCTGGCGGGTCGATGTTGTTGGGCGATCGATAAGACGTGTCGCGCTAGGACGGTGTCGGCGTCGGGTGCTCCGGTCGCGGAGGCGCGGGTGGACATCGCCGCGAGACGTGCTGGGTCGGTGAGGATCGGGACGAGGGCGGATTCGATCCACGCTGGGGTCAGGTTGGCGTCGTTGACGAGCAGTGCGCCGCCTGCCGCGACGACCGGTCCGGCGTTCAGCCGTTGCTCGCCGCCGCGGTCGGGCAGCGGGACGAACGCGGCGGGGAGTCCGACGGCGGCCAGTTCGGCGCAGGTCATCGCGCCGGAACGGCAGATCGCGAAGTCGGCGGCGGCGTAGGCGTACTGCATTTCGTCGACAAACGGCAGGACTACATACGACGGGTCGGCCGCTTCGACGGTGTGCCGCGGGCCGGTGATGTGCAGGACTTGCACCCCGGCTTTCCGTAATGCGGCAGCTGCGCCGGAGGCGGCGGCGTTGATCGTGGTGGCGCCTTGCGAACCGCCGGTGACCAGCAGGACCGGGCCATCGGTGCTGAGGCCGAACTTGCGGCGAGCTGCTTCGCGGGTCGCGGGACGGTCGAGTCCGGTGATCGCTGGACGCAGCGGGATCCCGATCGCGGTGCCGTTTTTCAGCCGGATGTCCGGGGAAGCGGTGTACACGTGGGGCGTCAGCCTGGCGGCCATGCGGTTGGCTGCTCCCGGGCGGATGTTCGCTTCGTGGATGACGATCGGCAGCCGGCGCCGGCGGGCGGCGAGGTAGGCCGGGGCGGCGACGTAGCCGCCGAAGCCCACGACGACGTCGGCTTGGACCTGGTCGAGGGCTGCGCCGGCGGCCCGGATCGAAGCGCGCAGCCGGGACGGCGTGTGCAGCAGCGTCCGGGTTGCCTTGCGCGGCAGCGGGACCGGCGGGATGAGTTCCAGCGGGTATCCGCGCGCGGGGATCAGCGTCGTGTCCAGGCCGCGGACGGTGCCGAGCGCGGTGATTTCCGCAGCGGGGGCCAATCTCCGCAGTGCGTCGGCGAAGTTCATCGCGGGTTCGATGTGTCCGGCCGAATGGCCTCCGGCGACGACCACGCGTGGTGCTTTGATGTCCATCTAGGCAACGAGAAAATCGAAGTACGTGTCCGGATAAGGTTCGTCCTTCAGCGTGTAGTGCCACCACTCGGATTCGTAGGCGGCGAAACCGCAGTCCTCCATGATGGAACGGAGGTGCTGCCGGTTCGCTGCCTCGGTCGCGGTGAGGCCGGGTGCGCCGTGGTGCGAGACCGCGTCCATCAGGTCGAAGCCGCCGCCCATCGCGACGAGCTCGCCGGTGTCCAAGTGGTACAGCGTCAAATCCGTTGTGCTGCCTCGGGTGTGTCCGGATTTGGTTGCCACGTAACCGTTTTCGAACATCTCCGCGCGGGTGAGGTTCGGGTAGTGCTGGCGCTTCTTCCGGCCGTCCTCCGGCTGTTTCGCCCAGCGCAGGAAGCAGTCCACGGCGCGCTGCGGCCGGTAGCCGTCCCAGACCAGCAGGCCGAAGCCCAGCGTCGCGGCTTTGTCCTGCGCGCTTTGCAGTGCGCTGCACAAGGCGTGGGTGCCGACAATCCGGTTCGCCAGGTAGCCGTCGACCGGTTTGCCGGTGAAGTTGTCCCAGGTGGCGTACTTGGCGTCCCAGCGGATCCCGGGCACAGCCTCGTCGAGGAAGGCGAAACCGGGCTTCATCGGGGCGTCCCGGCCAGCGCGAGCGACACCATCCGGTCGAGCATTTCGGCGAACGAAAGTCCGGCCGCTGCCATCATCCGCGGGTACCGGCTGTAGGAAGTCAAGCCGGGGAAGGTGTTGACCTCGTTGAGCATGGCGGTGCCGTCTTCGAGCAGGAACAGGTCGACGCGGGCGAGTCCCTGGCAGCCCAGGGCGCGGTAGATGGTCTGCGCGGTCGCCTGGACGCGGGCGCGCGACTCCGCCGGGATGTCCGCGGGGACGAGGATGGTCGAGTTCTCCGAGCCGGTTTCCGGGTTGTCCTCCTGGTGGGCCTTGAAGAACCCGTGCGACAGCCGGATCTGGTCCGGTTCGCCGACAATCAGGTCCGCGCCGTTGCCCAGTACCGCGCACCCGACCTCGCTGCCCTCGACCGCTTCCTCGATCAGCAGCTTGGAATCGAACCGCGCCGCCTCCGCGATCGCGCCCGGCAGGTCTTCCTCGCGCGAGACCTTGGTGACGCCGAACGACGAACCGGACCGGGCTGGTTTCACGAAGACGGGGTAGGAGAACTTGCTGGCGTCGACATCCTCGTCCGCGGTGCCGGCCCAGAAGTTCGGTGTCGCGATTCCCGCGCTGTCGACGACCAGGTACGCGAGGGATTTGTCCATGCACAGTGCGGAACTCTGCACGTCACAGCCCGCGTAGGGGATTCCCGACAGTTCGAGGAGGCCCTGCATCGCGCCGTCCTCGCCGAGTTTGCCGTGCAGCACCGGCAGCACCACGTCCAGCCGGACCGGTTCGTACTTGCCCTGCTCCTCGACGAGCAGCCCGTGGACGCCCCGATCCGGCGACAACATCGCCGGGCGACCGCTGTCTTCCCACGCCTCGCCGGGTCCGTCGCAGAGCCTCCACGAGCCGTCCTTGGTGATCCCGACCCAGTACGGTTCGTATTTTTCCGGGTCGAGGTTCTTCGCGACCTCTCGCGCGGATTTGACCGATACGGGGTGTTCCTCGGAGATTCCGCCGAAGATCACGCCGACCTTGAGTTTAGGCATGGTTTGTCCAGCTTTCGAAATTCAGGCAGTTGAGGAGGCTGTTTTCCACTGCGTCGCGCAAGGCGTGGTCGGTGTGATAGGCGGTGTGCGGGCTGATCAGGACGTTCGGGAGGTTCTGCAGCCGCGCCAGATTCGTGTTCTCGAGGGGTTTGCGGCGGCAGTCGGCGTAGAACATCCCTTCCTCCCCTTCGAGGACGTCCAATGCCGCGCCGCCGAGCCTGCCGTTTTCCAGTGCGGACAGGAGAGCGTCGGTGTCGATCAGCCCGCCGCGGCCGGTGTTGACGACGATCGCGCCGGGCTTCATCTGCTCGATCCGTTGGCGGTCAAGAAGATGGCGGGTTTCCGGAGTGAGCGGCGTGTGCAGGGTGACGATGTCGCTCTGCCGCAGCAAATCGTCGAGGGGAACGTAATCGGCTGACGTCCGGGGGTACAGGTCGTAGGCCAGCTTCTGCCCGCCGAAGCCCCACAGCCGATCGATGACCGCCGCGCCGATCCGTCCGGTTCCGATGACGCCTACGGTGAGGTCGCGCAGTTCTTTTCCGGGGGTGTGGCTCAATCGGTAATCGTGCGCGTCGGTCCGGCGGATGAGGGACTTCGCGTTGCGGATCGCCATCAGCATCAACATGAGCGTGTAATCAGCGACACTGTCGGGCGAATACGCCACGTTTTCCACTGTGATGCCCATTTTCTCGGCATATTCGACGTCGAGATGATTGCAGCCGATGCTCCGCGTCGAGAGATACTTGACGCCGACCTCGCTGAGCGCACGCAAGGTGCCATTGGTGATGCGGGTTTTGTGACTGACGCTGACACACCGGTTCCCGGCAGCAAGTTCGACGGTGGCTTCGGACAACGCCGCCGCGGTGACAGTCGGTGTCACCCCCAAACGAGACACCGCCTCCTCGACCAGAGCGGCTTCGTCGGGCCCGCAGTCGTAGATCGTGATCCCGGCCGCCGGAACCAGCGACCGAACCCGAAGCCCCGCAGCACGTGCCGGTTCGCGGTAGGTCATGGGTGCCAGTCAAGGCAGGGGGATGTTGCCAGCACGTATGCGGTTTCCGATACACGGACGATATGCGGATCGCGGGTCGCCGGGGGGATGGTGGGGAAAACCGGTGGAGCTCGCAGACCTCAGCGTGGTCGGATAGACGAGTGGGGGAGTGGGAGCAAAAGAACGCCGCGCGCCGGGCAGCGGTCTTGGCCCTGCCGACCGTCCACGCCTGGCATCATGCGCGAATCGTGCCGCCACAGCACGGAGATGTGCGGATCTCGGAGTCGATCGGGCCGCTCGGTGAGCTGCTGGCGGTGTGGTCGGCCCCTGCGGACCGAGCGGTGAAGCTTCCGGAAGTGCGCGCCTCACGTCCGGTGCGGGTGACCGTGCATGTGCCGGAAATGGCGGTTGCCGCGCGGATTCCGGATTTTCGGCTGGCGCATCCGACGGTGCAGCCACTGCCGGACGGTCGCGTGCTCACGGTCGACGCGCGGTGCACCTGGCGGTCTGAAGGGCCGGACCGCAACGCGATCGTCTACGACTCTGACGGTGAAGCCGTGGCCGAGCAGACCTTCGGCGACGGCATCGATCACGTGCAAACCACCCGAAACGGCGAGATCTGGGTCGGCTACTTCGACGAAGGCGTCCTCGGTTCGCACGGCTGGGGTGACGACGGTGCCGCGCCTCCTGTTGGCCGGAGCGGGCTGGTCCGGTTCTCGGCCGAGTTGACGGAGCAATGGCGTTACCCCGATTCCGCGCGGGCGGCGTGGGGGCACATCTTGGATTGCTACGCCCTCAACGTCGACGGCGACACCGCATGGACGTGCTTCTACACCGAATGGCCCGTCGTCCGGATCCACGACGGCGGCGTGACCGGGTGGCGCAACGAGATCCGCAGCGCCACCGCGTTGGCAGTGCGTGGTTCCCGGCTGGCCTTCTACGGCGGTTACGAGGCGTACCGGGATCGGCTGGTTGCCGGAGTGCTCGATGACGACCGGTTCCGGGTCACCGGCGAGTACCGGCTCGTGTTGCCGGATGGGGAGGAAGTACCGCGAGATGCCCGGGTTTTCGGGCGGGGCGCGGACTTGCACGTCGTGACCCGGGACGACTGGTACCGGCTCGGTCTCGAAGACCTGCCTGGATAAGAACCGCGCCGCAAAGTTACGGCCGACGCTGGCCGTTCTGATAGTTGAGCGCGTAGCGGACCGCGTCGGCGCGCGAGTGGAAGCCGGCCTTGGCGAAAAGGTTGTTGATGTGGGTTTTCACGGTCGCCTCGCTGATGACCAAGGCGGCCGCGATTTCCGGATTGCGCAGGCCGTCGCCGATCAGGCCGAGGATTTCGCGTTCGCGTGCGGTCAGCGCCAGATCCGGTTCGGCGGGCGGGGCCGGTTTGGCGGCCAGCGCGAGCAACCGTCGCTGCACCTCGGGCGAGAGCACGGTCTGGCCCTGCGCCGCGGTGCGCACGGCGTGCAGGATCGTGGTGCGGTCCGCTTCTTTGGTCAGGTATCCGCTCGCGCCCGCCTGCAGTGCGGCCAGGATCGACTCGTCGTCGTCGAACGTGGTGAGCACGAGAACGGTGGTGTCCGGCTGGCTTTCGCGGATGCGCCCGGTCGCGCCGACCCCGTCGAGCACCGGCATGTTGAGGTCCATCAGCACGACGTCCGGGCGGTGTTCCTGCGCCGCCTTGACCGCTTCCGCGCCGTCGGTCGCGGTCGCGACGACGTTGACGTCCTCGGCGAGGTCGAGCATGACCGCGAGCGCTTCGCGGACAGTCGCCTGGTCGTCGACGACAACGAGACTGATCGGGCGGTCGGTCATCGAGGCAGCTCCAGTTCCACGGTCCAGCCGTCGCCGGCCGGGCCTGCTTTCAGGGTGCCGCCGAGCAGGGCGGCCCGTTCGCGCATCCCGACGAGCCCGACTCCGGAACCGCCGGCCAGTTCGGCGCGGCGGGGTTCGGTCGCGGGCCCGTTGTGCACGGTCAGCCTGACATGATCGGCGGTGAAGGCGAGCCGGAGGCTGCGAGTCGCGCCCGGCGCGTACTTGGCCGCGTTGGTCATCGCCTCCTGCGCCGCCCGGACCATGGTGTGCGTGGTCTCCGGGCCGACCGCGCCGGCTTCGCCCTCGATCGCGTAATCGGCCGACGCGTGTTCGGCGAGCTGGCTCAACGTCTCAGGCAGCGGCAAGGTGTCTTCGCGGAGCGCGTGCACCGCGCGGCGGGTCTCGCTGATCGAGTCGACGGCGATGGCGCGTGCCTTGCGGACCGCGGCGGCTGCCTCGTCGTCGCGGCCGCTGCCGCGCAGTGCGTCGGCCAGGTCCAATTGCAGCGCGATCCCGGAAAGCGAATGGCCGAGGACGTCGTGAATCTCGCGCGCGATGCGGCCGCGTTCGACGAGCGCTGCCTCGCGGGCTTCGGACTCGCGGGCGCGCTGGGCCGAGTCGGCGGCGAGCTGGGCGTTGCGGACGGCGTCGAGGCGGTCGTGGTGCGAGATGCCGACCGCGACCGGAAGACCCACGGTCAGGGGCACCCACACCGGCCACACCGGGAAGCCCGGCAACAGCTCGCCGACCGTCCAGGTCGAGGCGGCCGCGATGACCGATCCGGCGACCGCGATGGTCACCGCGGCCCGGCGGGACGCGAGCTTGACCCCGGAGGCGGACGCGGCGACGAACGGGAACATCGCCGCGAACGTTCCGTGCGCGAGCGGCAGGAGCAGCGCGCCGAACAGCATGTACGCGCCCATCACGGCGATCTGCCGGTTTTCCGCGACCCGCGCCCAGGGCAGCAGCGAGACGATCCCGGCGACCGAGCACAGTAAGAACAGCGGCAAGGCCAATGGCCGGTACGCGATGGTCGCGTCCGGCCATTGAACCGCGGTGCAGGCGATCGCGGTGAGGACGAGGGCGGGCTGGATCAGCTCGTCCCGGTGCTGCCCGAGAAAAGACAGCGACCGCTGGTCCGGCGTGCTCATGGGACCAGGTTCCTCCTCGTCTGGCCGGCGTCGTGCGCGGACTGAGTGTTCCACTCGGCCGGGCGGCCGGTGAGGTTGCGCTGGATGTTGTCCAGCAGCGGCGAGGTCTGCCCGGGCGCGCCGTCGCTGCCCTGGGTCCACATGACCTGGTGCCCGGCGCGCAGTGCGCGGTAGAGCACGACCAGTCCCTCGGCGAGGATGCCGACGCCGATGGTGAGCAGCATGCTGTTCGAGACGCCGCCCGCGTCCTGCGGGGCGAACGCGTCGAGCGCGACGTTCACGCCGATCTTGACCACGATGTTCGCCACCCACAGTCCGACGGTGACCGGGGTGTAGCGGACGAAGGCGGTGCCGTCGCGCCGGGAAATCCGGACGCTGTACCCGCGCAGGACGCCGAGGACGACGCTGATCGCCGCGGTCCCGATCAGGAAGACCAGCGAGGCCGCGGATTTCACCTCGCCGGACACCGTGCTGAGGCCGACGACGGACAGGATCGCGGGCAGGATGAGCATCTGCTTGGCCTGCGCGGGTTCGCCGATCATCCGCCGCACCATCAGGTAGCCGACCGCCGCCACGATCAGGACGATCTCCACGGGTCCGCTCATGAGTTGTTCCTGCCTTTCGATTTCGTTCCGATGCCGAGAAAACTACGGCGGAACGGCGGCGAAGTCGTGCGGTGCGCGGCGTATCCGCGGGTGGAGAAATCCCTCCACCCGGCCCTGGATTTCTCCACCCGGGATACGCCCTCGGCGGCAAGACGGCCGGCCGCGGCGACCGTAGCGTTTTCCTGGCGAATCCCAGCAGCCAAGCCAAAATCGGGGAGTACGGCATGACCTCGCACGCTCGCACGATGATCACTACTTTGTTCCTGGACGTCGGCCTGTCCGTCGTCGCCTACTACGCGGCCAACCTGCTCGGCGCGAGTGCCTACGTGTCACTGCTGATCGGCACGATCGTCGCGGGAGTGCGGACGATCTGGGTCGCGGTGGCCCAGCGGCGGCTCGACCTCTTCTCGTCGTTCCTCGTGCTGCTTTTCGGCCTGGGGCTCGGGTTGAGCTTCCTCACCGGCGACCCGCGCCTCCTGCTGGCGAAGGAATCGGTGACCACCTTCTGCGCCGGTGTGGCGCTGGTCGGCAGTTGTGTGCTCAACCGGCCGCTCGCGTACTACGCGGCACGACGCTTCGCGCTCTCGGCCGGCGGCGAGCAGCAGCGCGAATTCGAGGCCACCGCGGGCGACGCGAGGTTGCGGCGGCGTTGGTACCAGGTCTCGCTGGTGTGGGGCCTCGGGTTGACCGCCGACTCCGTGCTTCGCATCGTGGGCGTCTACACGCTGCCGTTCGACACGGCGGCTGCTTGTTCGCAGGCGTTGCTGGTCGTCGCGTTCGCCGGGCTGATCGGGTGGACGCTGCTGACCCGCCGACGGGGCGAGCAGGCGGTTCAGCGTCAGTCGTAGGCGCGCATCGCCGCCGCGACGTCGTCCAGGAAGGACAGGACGACCGGGACGTGCTCGGGCTCTAGCCGGTCGGTGATGGCTTCCATCTCGGCGAGCAGCGGGCCCAGCGCTGTCCGGACGTCCTCGCGGGCATGCTCGGTGGCCTCGAGGTGGACGCGCCGCCGGTCGGCCGGGTCGGCGTGGCGGGCCAGGTGCCCGGCGGCGGCGAGCCGGTCGACCAGCACGGTCGCCGACGCCGAGGTGATGCCGAGCCGGTTGCCCAGCTCGCCGGGTCCGAGCGGCTCCGGACTGGAAACGACCTGGTCGAGGGCTTGCACGTCGGTGACCCGCAGCGACAGTTTCCGCGCTAGCGCCGCCTGCATGCCCCGGCCCGCTTGCAGCAGCCGCCGCACTGCCAGGGAGAGGTCCCGCGCCGCTTGCTCGTCCGCCACGTCGGCATAGTAGCTAGAACTTCTAGCGACGAGGTACAGTGCCGGGTATGGCTAGAAAATCTAGCGAAATAGCCCACGTCAATGCCGAGATGGTGCGGAAGCTGCTCGACGGCCTCGAACCGGGGGCGGAATGACCGGCGTGGTCGTCGCAGGCGGCGGACCCGGCGGCATGATGCTCGCCTACCTGCTCGGCCGCGCCGGAATCCCGGTCACGCTGCTGGAAGCGCACCAGGACTTCGACCGCGACTTCCGCGGCGATTCGCTGCACCCCTACACCCTCGAACTGCTCGACCGCCTCGGCTTGGCCGACCGGCTGCTCGCCCTTCCGCATCACAAAGCGCGCTTCTTCCGCTTCCACACCCCGGCCGGGTCGATCACCACCGCCGACTACGGCAAGCTCTCCTCGCCGTACAACTACGTCGCCCTGATGCCGCAGGCGCACTTCCTCGATTTCCTCGCCGCCGAAACCGCCGCGCTCCCGGGCACGAGTGTGCGGACCGGTGCCAAAGTTGTCGATCTGAACCGCGATGGCGACGGCCGGATCACCGGCGTCCGCTACCGCGACGACACCGGTACCCACGACCAGCCCGCCGCGCTCGTGGTCGGCGCGGACGGCCGCTTTTCCCGGATCCGCCGCCTGGCAGACGCTCCGGCGCACTCCCTCGGCGCCACCAGTGACCTGCTGTGGTTCCGACTCCCGCACCGTCCCGCGGACCCGCCGGACGCCGACGTCGACCTCTTCTTCGGACGGCATCACTACGTCGGCCTGCTCGCCGGGACCAGCGGCTGGCAGGTGGGATACAGCCTGCCCAAGGGCGGCTACGCCGAGGCTCGCGAACAGGGCGTCGGCCCGATCCGGGCGTTCCTCGCCGAGCACGTGCCGTGGCTGGCCGACCGTGCCGAGCTGCTGACCGATTTCGGCCAGACGACCCTGTTGTCGGTCGACATCTCCCGGGTGGAGCGCTGGTGGCGGCCGGGTCTGCTGCTCATCGGCGACGCCGCGCACGTCATCTCGCCGGTCGGCGGCAACGGAATCCTCATGGCGATCCAGGACGCCGTCGCCGCGGCCAACCACCTCGTCCGGGATACGTCCGACGCTGCCCTCGCGCGGATTCAGGCCGAACGCGAACCCGCGATCCGGCAGGTGCAGGCGCAGCAGGTCCGGCTGGAACAACGCGCCGCTCGCGCGAGGGAGCGTGGTCGTCCCGCCGCCCCGCCGTATCGGCTGCTGCGTTTGCTCACCGGCATCCCGGGCGCCCGCGCTCGCGCCGCCCGCGCCAATGCCTACGGACCTACTCCGCCGGTGCTGGAATCCTGAGGCGGGAAAAGCCGCGGCAGGAAGCTGATCATCAGGGCGGACCAGGTCACGTGCGTCAACAAGGGTGCCTGAACGCCGCCGCCCCAACGGCGTTGCAGCGTGAAGAGCGTCCCCATGGCCGCTGACGCCAGCACCAAAGCCGGATTCCGTGTCGCGGTGGTTGACAGCACGTACATCGCGGTCGATGTTCGCGCGCCGAACGCGTCGTAAAGCGTGCCGCGGAAGAAAATCTCCTCAGCGGCACCGGTTACGAGCGTCGTCGTCACCACGGTCGGCGTCGAACCGTGATGGGCGTGGCCGAGCACGCCGGTGATTGCCCGGCGCAGCAACGGAATTCGGCGAGCGACCAGTGCGCAGCCGTAAAACCCGCCGAACGCGCCCGCGCCCGCCAACACCGGCTGTACGACGGCGGTACGACCTCGTGGCACCGGGCCAGCCGCGCGCGCTCCGGCGAACCAGGTCGCCGCGACCGACGCGGTCAGCGCGTGAAACCGGCGCGACCCCGGCTTGCTCGCCAAGGACGCGCCAAGCAGCCCCGAGCCCGCCACGGTCACCGCTGTCAGGAGCTTCTTCACTTGGCCCGCCGACGCCGCGCTCGTTCGCCCAGTGCTTGCAGCACGGCATCGTTGTAGCCCATCGGCTCGAATTCGACGATGCGGCGGATGGCGTCGTCGCGGACGACGACCTCGTTGCCCATCGAGTCGATCAGCGCGCGCCCGGTCGTGGCGTCGATGTCGGTGACCAGCGAAAGCCAGTAGGACGACAGCCGGGGCGTGAGCAGCGGGACCGGCACGATCGCCAGCATCCGGCCCTCGATCACCGCGACGCGCTGCAGCATGTCCCGGTAGGTCAGCACTTCCGGGCCGCCGATGTCGAACGTCCGGCCCTCGGTCTCGGGATGCTCCAGCATGCCGGCCAGGTAGCGGACGACGTCGGCGAGCGCGATAGGCTGGGTGCGCGTCCCGACCCAGCGCGGGGTGATCATCGCGGGCAGGCGTTCGACGAGCTGGCGGGTCAGCTCCCACGACGTGCCGCCGTGCCCGATGACGATCCCCGCGCGCAGCACGGTCACCGGCACTCCGGTCTCCGCCAGCAGTTGTTCGACCTCGCGTCGGCTGGCCAGGTGCGCCGACAGCGAGTCCGCGTCGTCGCCGAGACCGCCGAGGTAGACGATCCGGCGCACTCCCGCCTCCGCGGCGGCACGAGCGAACGAGCGGGCCGCGTTGGCGTCGCGCTGCTGGAAATCGGTGCTGTCCAGGGAATGCACCAGGTAGTAGGCGGCTTCGACGTTCTTGAGCGCGTCCCGCAAGGAACCGATGTCGGCGACGTCGCCGTGGACCGGCTGACCGGCGCCGCGGTAGCTGTCCGGGCGGCGGGTCATGGCGAGCACGTCGTGCCCGGCGTCGATCAGCGCCGGGCACAACCGTCTGCCGACGAACCCCGAGGCTCCGGCGACCAGTACCCGCATGCTTGCGACGGTAGCCGGACGAGCGGGATTTCGCTGATCACCGCTGCCGGTCCGTCATGAGCTTGCCCATCAGCCGCGAGAGCGCCTCGTCCAGGTGGCCGCCGAGCCGCGAGCCGAGCACGGCGGTCAGTTCGGCGTCGACGGCCGCCGCGAGCGAACCCATCTCGGCCAGCAGGGTTTTCCCTTCCGCGGTGACTGTGAGGATGTGCTTGCGCCGGTTGTCCGGGTCCCGGCGCCGCTCGATGAGGGCGCGCTGCTCCAGCTGGTCGGCCAGCCGGACGACCAGGCTGGGACTCACCCGCATGAGCCGGGCGATGTCGTCCTGGGTACGGGCGAAACCCTGGTCGACCATGGCGAGCGTCCCGAGATGTTTGGGCGTGAGCCCGGTTTTTCGCAGGTGCCCGCCAAAATCGTTCGCCAGGTCGGTGCCGAGCACCATGAGCCGGAAGGCCGCGGTCTCGGGCAAGGAGCTGTCGGTCGCCACGCGGGTACTCTATCATCTGTGCATAGTTCAATCTGTAAATAGTTGATGAGCGAGGTAATGATGACCGTCCTGGTGGTGGCCAATGCCGTGCTCGCGGTGGTCAGCGTTGTTTTCGCGGTGGTGGCGGCCGTGCGGCCCGCGGCGTTGAGCCACAGCGAGGCTCCTGCGAACGGCGAGAAGTTCTACAGCTGGATGTACGCGGTCAGAGCCGTGCCGCTGGGCTGCGCGGCCGCGGTGGTGCCGTTCATCTGGTCTGGACCAGTCTGCGCGGTGGTCCTGATCGCGGCGGCGGTCGCGCAGGCTGGAGACGCCGGCATCGGGATCTTCCGCGGAGAGAAGGGGATGATCGCGGGAAGCTCCGTGGTGGGCGCGGTGCATGTGCTCACCGCCGTCGCGATGTGGTGAACGAAGCCGGTTGAAAGCCGCGCGTCAGCGTCACGTCAGTGCCGGTTGCGACGCTGTCGGGGTGACGTGCCTGATGTCTGTGTCCAGTTACCTGCCCGCCGCGGTGCCGATCGCGACGCTGCAGGACGCGCTCGGCCTCACCGACGCCCAGTTGCGCAGGCTGCATCGCATCTACGGGTTGTCCGAGGTCTGCCGGTCGCCCGAGTCCGAGGCCGAGATGCTGCTCGGCGCGGTCGCGAAGCTCGACGGGTTCGCCGGGGTCGAGGAACGCGTCCGCTACGTGCTGCGGCCCAAGACCGTGCCCGCGGCGTCGCCGCATCCGTTCGATCCGCTGGCCGAAGTGCAGCAGCGGCTTGGGCTGCAGAACGCGCTCGCCTTCACCGTCACCGATCACGCCTGCGCGTCCGGGCTGCTCGCTCTGGACCTCGCCGGCGCGCTGCTCGAACAGGACGGCGACCCGGACGCGCTGGTGCTGATTCTCGCTGGTGAGAAGGCTTTCACCCCGGCCGCGCAGATCATCCCGGACGTCGCGGTGATGGGCGAGGGGACCGCCGCGGTGCTGGTCGCGCCTGGCGGGCAACGGGATCGGCTGCTCGGCTACGCGACGACGACGCTCGGCGGTCCCGGCGGCGAGGTCATCACGAACGAAGAGCAGAACAAGGTGTTCCGGCAGATCTATCCGGACGCGCTGGGCGACGTCACCCGCGCCGCGCTCGAGGCCGCCGGGTGCGCGGCGGGCGATCTCGCGCTCGTCCTTCCGCACAACGTCAACAAGGTTTCGTGGATCCGCGCGGCGGAGGCGATGGACGTGCCGCGGAAGCGGATCTTCCTCGGCAACGTCCCGCGCACCGGCCATTGTTTCTGCGCGGACCCGTTTCTCAACTACCACACCGCGACCCGGCTCGGGCTGCTGAACCCGGGCGAGCGCTACCTGATGGTTTCGGTCGGCCTCGGCTCGACGTTTTCCGCGATGGTCTTCGAACACTAGGAGCAGAACCTGATGAGTACGGAACTCGAGATCGAGGGCGTCGGGATCACCGAGCTGGCCGACCGTTACGGCACCCCGCTGTTCGTCTACGACGGCGGCGAGCTGTCCGGCCGGATGGCCCGGCTGCGGCGGGAACTGCACGACAGCATGGAGGTCTTCTTCTCGCTGAAGTCGAACCCGAACGTGTCGATTCTGGCTGTGCTGCACGACAATGGGGCTCGCGCGGAGGTTTCGAGCCTCGCCGAACTGCGCACCGCGCGCCGTGCTGGAGTGTCGCCGAACGACATCATTTTCCTCGGTCCTGGCAAGAGCCAGGCGGAACTCGAAGCCTGCCTGGACGAGGACATCGCGGCGATCGTCTGCGAATCCTTCGGGGAACTCGCGTTGATCGACCAGCTCGCCGCGGCGCGCGGAGTGCGAGCGCGGGTGGCGTTGCGGGTCAATCCGAGCTTCGCGGTCAAGGGGTCCGGGCTGACGATGGGCGGGAAGCCGCGCCAGTTCGGCATGGACGAGGAACAGCTGTTCGCCGCCGAGGATCTGGTTTCGCGGCATGCGAATGTGCGGATCATGGGCGTCCAGGTCTACATGGGCACGCGCATTCTCAGCGAGGAATCGGTGGTGGAGAACACCACGCGCATCTTCGCGCTGGCCGAACAGCTGTCCGCGCGGCTGGGCTTCGGGCTCGACCTGGTCGACGTCGGCGGCGGGCTGGGCGTGGCGTACTTCGACGGGGAACGTGACCTCGACCTCGATCTGCTGACCTCGCGGCTGAACCCGGTGATCGACGAGTTCGCCACGCGGCATCCGGACACGCGGCTCGTGATGGAGCTGGGCCGCTACCTGACCGCGATGAGCGGCACCTACGTCGTGCGCGTCCGTTACGTCAAAACCTCGCTGGGACAGAACTTCGCGGTCGCTGACGGCGGCACCAACCACCACATGGCCGCGGTCGGCATCGGCTCCTACGTCAAGCGCGATTTCCCGATGCGGCTGCTGAACCGGATCGACGAACCAGCCACCGAAACCTGGCAGATCACCGGCCCGCTGTGCACGCCGAACGACGTGCTGGGCAAGAAGATCCCGCTGCCGCCGGTGCAACCGGGCGACCTGATCGGCGTGGAACGCTCCGGTGCTTACGGCCCGAGCGCGTCACCGGTGCTGTTCCTCAGCCACGGCTATCCCGCCGAAGTATTGGTCCATGATGGACAGTCCTATGTGATCAGTGAACGGGACCAGCCGGAGGACCTGCTGCGCCGCCAGCACCTGCACCGGCTGCCGGTTCCCGCGGTGGAGGGCTGATGTTCAGCGCCGGCGCTCCCGTGGCGACCACGCGGACCTCGCCGTTCGCCGTGCTGCCGATGGGGCTGAAAACCGTGCTGCACCGGCGTTTCGCCTCTGGTGCCGACCGGCTCGACGGCCCGATCATGACGCGATACTTCACCGATCTGGCCGCCGGACACGACGTCGGCTACTCGCCGGACCTCGTCGCCCAGGCGCAAGGCAACACGTTCATCTCCCTGGCCCGGGAATTGCTGCACGACCAGGTGAGCGAGCCGCTCGACCTGGTCGTCGTCGCCCACGATGGTCCCGACTTCGACCCGCGGCTGTCCGCTCCGGTCAACCTGACCGCGGTGCTGCCGGGCGGCCCGATGACGTACTCGGTCTCCGGACAGGGCCCGCTCGCCGGTTTCCTCGCCCTGCGGGTGGCGGCCGGATACGCGCGCCGGAGGCCGATGCGGCGCGTGCTGATCCTCGTCATGGAGCAGCGGGGAATGCCGTACGCCGGAGCACGCCCGCCCGGCGACGCGGCAGCCGCGCTGCTGTTCGAGTCCGGAGCGGGCAGCACCCGTGTGGCGCTGCTGCCCGGAATCGACCCGGCTGATGCCCGGGCCGAGGCTGATCGGCTCGCGTCGGCGGATCGTTATGGGCCGGGTTTGGCTGACGGGTCGGTTGCGGAAGGACGCTCCGCTACCGCGTTGTGGGCCGAGCCGCCTGCGGTTCTCGCTGATTACGACCCGATTCGCGGGACTCTGGGAATTTGCTCCTTCGCCGGGGAAAGCGAGCCCTCCGCGCCCCTGCACGCCTGACCGCGGTGCGGCTGCGCGGGGTCGAAGCCGCGTCGCCTCAGCCCTGGCTCGCCGTCCGTGAAGGGCTCCTTGAAGGAATCAGATTCCCTCAAGGAGCCCTTCACGGACCTTCAGGCGCGGACGGAACCGACACGGGGAATTTGCGCCTTCGCCCGGGAAAGCGAGCCCTCCGCGCCCCTATAATCGGGAGCGGAACTGCCGCGGCGAAGAAAAGGTGAAGATCTGT
Organism: Amycolatopsis sp. A1MSW2902; assembly: GCF_017312175.1. Lineage (NCBI taxonomy): Bacteria > Bacillati > Actinomycetota > Actinomycetes > Pseudonocardiales > Pseudonocardiaceae > Amycolatopsis > Amycolatopsis sp. A1MSW2902. The sequence continues at coordinate 5,799,496 of NZ_QJPO01000001.1, read as the reverse complement.
GCGCGTGGTCATCGGCGAAGACCAGTTCCTGCTCCGCGACGGGCTGGTCCGGCTGCTCGAAGCGCACGGGATGACGATCGTCGCGGCGCTCGACAACGGGCCGGATCTGCTGAACGCGCTGGTCACGGAGAAGCCGGACGTCGGCGTCGTCGACATCCGGCTTCCGCCGTCGTTCACCGACGAGGGGTTGCGCGCGGCGATCGAGGCGCGCCGCCAGGTGCCGGGGCTGCCGGTGCTGGTGCTGTCGCAGTACGTCGAACGCTTGTACGTCAACGAATTGCTGGCCGACGGCGCGGGCGCGGTCGGCTACCAGCTCAAGGACCGGGTGCTCGACGGCGACCACTTCGTCGACGTCCTGCGCGGGGTCGCCGCGGGCAACACGATGATGGACCCTGAAGTGGTGTCGAGGCTGTTCACGCACAACACGCGCGACGTCGCGCTGGAGAGCCTCACCCCGAGGGAGAACGACGTGCTCCGGCTGATCGCCGAGGGGCGGTCCAACAGCAACATCGCCGCCGAGCTGTTCGTCACCGAGAAGGCGGTGTCCAAGCACATCAACAACATCCTGGCGAAGCTGCAGCTGCCGGTGTCCGAGGACAGCAATCGCCGGGTGCAGGCGGTGCTGGCCTACCTGCGCCGCTGACTGCTCGCCGATACCGGGCATCGCTACTCACGACAGGCGCTGAGCGTTCAGCCGATCGGCCGGCACGGGATTTCGATGACCACCGAGGTCGGGCCGCCGAGCGGGCTGAGCACGGTGAGGAATCCGTCCAGCGGGGCGAGTCTGCGTTCGAGTTCCCGCAGGCCGGTGCCCTTCGCCGGGTCCGCGCCGCCGTTGCCGTAGTCGGTGACCGTGATGGACAGCCGTCCGGCGGAATGGTGCATGTCGATTTTCCCGGAATCCGCGCCGGAATGCTTCATCGCGTTGTTGAGCACCTCGGAAACGGTGAAATACGCGGCGGTCTCGACGGCGGGCGCGAACCGGCCGGGGAGGTCGACGGTGGTCTCCATCTCCAGCGTCGCTTCCATCCCGAGTTCGCGGACCGCGTCGGCGAGACCGCGGTCGACCAGCACCGGCGGCTGGATCCCGCGCACCAGATCGCGTAGTTCCTGCAGTGCTTTCACCGAGCTCGCCTTGGCCTCTTCCAGCAGGCTCTTCGCGGCTTCCGGCTGCCGTTCGGCGAGTTTCGCGGCCGCGTCGAGCGTCATTCCCATCGCGACCAGGCGGGCTTGCGCGCCGTCGTGCAGATTGCGTTCGATCCGGCGCAGTTCCAGCGCCTGGTGGCCGACCGCGTCGTCGCGTGTGGTGGTGAGGTGCTGGACGCGCTGGGCGAGCACGGTGCTTTCGGACGGGGAAAGGAATTTGGCCGCCAGCGCCGCGTGCAGTTTCAGCAGGTGCGGGGCCGCCCACAGGACGAGCGGGAAATGCAGCAGGCCCAGCACGACCGCGATCCAGGCGACGGCCGGGTTGTCCACCGGCAGCGCCACGTACCAGTCGCCGAGCCACAAATCGTCCAGAACCGGGTAGAGCAACGGCATCAGCAGCCCGCGCACGCCGTCGACCACGAGCGCCAGCGGGGCCAGCGTGAGCAGGCACCCGATCGTGCAGTCCACCAGCAGCCAGGCGGTGTCCCGCCAGGTGGCACGGTCCGCCAGCAAACGCGCGAACACCTGGAAGAACCGCGTGCCCTCGGGCAGCGGGAGATACGGTTGCGGCACCTCCCGTCCGGTCCAGGCACCGTGCAGTTTCCGCTGCAGATTGGCGACCGCGCGGACGGCGTACACCACCGGCGGAATCAGGAACACCCCGACGCCGACGCCCAGCAGGGAAGCAGCGCAGGCCAGGAGCGCGAAAAGCACCACCTCGACCGGTGCGAGCAGACCCAGCGCGGTGCTGTGCAGCACGGCGAGGCCGCCCCGCGCGAACCAGGGCTTCGGCGCCGCCGGCTCGCGGGCATCGGTGGAGGGCATGTCCCGATTATGTGCTGTTCCCGGCTTTCCCGGCAGGGGTGCTAGGACCAGTCCGGATCGAAGAGTTAGCACCATCGGAATCCGCCCTTGCCGCTCGTAGGTTTCTTCTGTACCCGACGCGCCTGGGAGAGTGACCGATGTACCAGTCCGGACAGCCAAGCACGGATGCGGTGACGCTCCGCTCCGTCACCAAGTTCTACGGAGGGAACCGGGCCCGCGTCGTCGCACTCGACGGGATCTCGGTTTCGTTCGCCCGCGGCAGTTTCACCGCGGTGATGGGACCGTCCGGTTCGGGCAAGAGCACGCTGCTGCACTGCGCGGCCGGGCTCGACCAGCCGGATTCGGGCACGGTCGTGCTGGCCGACCAGGATCTCGGCCGGCTCGACGAGGCGCAGCTGACCCGGATGCGCCGCGACCACATCGGATTCATTTTCCAGCAGTTCAACCTGCTGCCGTCGCTCGACGTGGTCGACAACGTCACGCTTCCGCTGCGGCTGGCGGGGAAGAAGGCCGATCCGGCGCTGGTGAACCGGATCATCGAGCAGGTCGGGCTCGGCGGACGGCGCGGGCACCGCCCCGGTGAGTTGTCCGGCGGCCAACAGCAGCGCGTGGCGATCGCCCGCGCGCTGGTCAGCCGTCCGCACGTGACCTTCGCCGACGAGCCGACCGGCGCGCTGGACACGACGTCGGCGAGCGAGATCCTGGACCTGCTGCGCGCCGCGGTGCGGGCCGAAGGGCAGACCATCGTGATGGTGACGCACGATCCGGTCGCCGCCTCCTACGCCGACCGGGTGCTGTTCCTCGCCGACGGGCAGTTCGCCGGCGAGTTGCACGAACCGACCGTGGACGAGGTCGCGCGCGGCCTGACCGCGTTGAGCGCACGCACGACGCGGCTCGGCCGCGACGGCCGGAACACCGTCGGGACGGTGCGCTGATGCTGCGCCTTGCCCTGAGCACGCTCCGGTTCCGCAAGGCCGGATTCACCGCGACGTTCGTCGCGCTGCTCGTCGGAACCGCGATCGTGATGGCGTGCGGCGGGCTCATGCAGACCGGGATCTCGCCGCGGGTGCCGCCGCAGCGGCTGGCCGAGGCCCCGGTGGTCGTCGCGGGCGACCAGCACTACAACCTGCCGCCGACGAACCCGGGCACCGAGGACGAGGACCACGAATCCGCGACCCTGCCCGAACGGGTGCGGCTCGACGCGTCGCTCGGGGCGAAGATCGCGGCCGTTCCGGGCGTCGCGAAGGTCATTCCCGACGTGTCGATCCCGGCGACGCTGCCCGCGGATCCCGACGTGAAACTGGTACGCGGCACCGCGTTGGGGCACGACTGGGCGACCGCCGAGCTGGCCCCGTATTCGCTGACCGACGGGCGGGCTCCGCAGCGCAGCGGCGAAGTCGTGCTCGACCAGTCGACGGCCGCGGCCACCGGGGTCGCCTCGGGCGGTTCGGTGCAGATCGCCGTGCGCGGCGGGGTCCGGTCCTTCCAGGTGGTCGGAATCGCTGTCGCGGGCGGAAAAATAGCTTCCGACGCCGTGTTCTTCTCCCACGAAGACGCTCTCGCGCTTACGCCCGCGACCGGTCAGGTCGACGCGTTCGGCGTGCTTCCCGCCGCAGGCACGGAACCGGCCGCGCTGAGCACCCAGATCGCGAACGTGGTCCGCGACCAGCACGCGGTCGCGCTGACCGGAGTAGCGCGCGGGACGGCCGAGTTCGCGCAGGCGAGCGACGGCGGCGAAATCCTGGTGATCCTGGCCGCGGTGTTCGGCGGGCTCGCTGTGCAGGTCGCGTTGTTCGTGGTGGCCAGCACGCTGGGTCTGTCGGTGCAGCAGCGGCGGCGCGAGGTCGCGTTGCTGCGTGCGGTCGGCGCGACGCCCAAACAGGTGAGCCGCATGATCACCGCGGAGTCGATGGTGATCGGGATCCTCGCGACCGTACTGGCCGCTTTCCCCGGCGAACTGCTCGGGAACTGGCTGTTCGACCGGCTGTCCGGGTTCGGCGTCTTCGAACCGGTGCTGGCGTATCACCAGGACTGGATCCCGACCGCCGCCGGCGTTCTCGTGGGCCTGCTGTCCGCGTGGGGCGCGGGATTCGTCGCGGCACGGTACGCCGGGCGGACGCGTCCGGTGGAGGCGATGCAGGAACTGGTCTCGCCGAAGCGCTGGCTGACGTCGTTCCGGCTGTGGTGGGGCATTGGCAGCCTGATCGGCGGCGTGGCGCTCGCGTACCTGACGATCACCGTGATGGACGGACCCCTAGCGGCCAGTACCGCCGGACCGGCGGTCACGCTCGTCGCGGCGGCGGTGGCGCTCTTCGCGCCGGGAATCACCCGGGTAATGGTCGCGGTGCTGCGGGTTCCGGTGCGGGCGGTGAGCGGGCTGTCCGGCTACCTCGCGATGGCCAACGCCCGGGTGCGCTGGCTGCCGATGTCCGGTGCGGTCGTGCCGGTCATGCTGGCCACGACGCTGGCCGTGTTCATGCTCTACTTCCAGACCACGCAGGTGGAATCGGCGAAGCAGAAGTACGCGTCGAACCTTTCGGCGGACGCGGTCGTCACTTCGTCGACCGGCGACGTCGGCACCGGGTTGCTCGACAAGGTCCGGGCGTTGCCCGGGGTCGGCACCGCTTCGGCGTACGTGACCAGCAAGGGCTACAACGAGAAGCCGTCGGACTCGAGCCAGGACGAGGACGGGCTGGCGCTGACCGGGGTCACCGGTGACGCGGTCGCGAAGACCCGGGCGTCCGAGGTCGCGACCGGTTCGCTGGACGCGTTGCAGGGCAACACCATCGCGCTCCCGGTCGACAACGCGACTCGGCTGCACGTCAAGGTCGGCGACGAGATCGGCCTGCGGCTCGGCGACGGCACGCAGGTGCGGCTGCGCGTAGTGGCGACCCTGCGGTCGGCGGCGGAGTTCGCGACGGCGTTGCTGCCCGCGGGCACGCTGGCTCCGCACACGACCGACGGGATCGCGTCGCAGGTGCTCGTCACCGCGGCGGCGGGCACGAGCGTCTCGCAGCTGATGAGCACGCTCGACGGGCTGGCGCAGTCCTCGCCCGGCGTGCAGGTCGCGAACCGGGACACGCTCACCGCCAAGTTCGTGCAGGAACAGGAAGCGAACGCGTGGGTCAACTACCTCGTGGTCGGCATGATCCTGCTCTACGCGGCGATCTCGGTGGTGAACACGCTCGTGCTCTCGACCGCGCACCGGCGGCGCGAGTTCGGCCTGCAACGGCTGGCCGGGTCGAGCCGGGGCCAGGTGCTCGGCGTGATGGCCGTGGAGGGGATCGTCGTCGCGATCATCGGCGTGGTTCTCGGCACCGCCGTCTCGCTCGCGATGCTGGTCCCGTTCAGCCAGGCGGTGTCCGACAGCTGGCTGCCGTATGGTCCATTGTGGATTTATGGGGTGGTGGTCGTGCTCGCGGTCGTGGTAAGCATGGTCGCCACGCTCTTCCCGACGTGGCTCGCGGTGCGCGGCAAGACCTCGATCGCCATGCTCTCTCCTGAATAGGTGACCCCTGGGCGGCCGCCCGCCGCTGACTGCCCCCAGCTGTCAGCGCGCGGTCAGCCCGGGGTCACCGCCCCGCCGTAGCGTCACCGGCATGAGTCCGAACGAGGCGGGAAGCCCTTCCTGGGACGCGATCGTGATCGGGTCCGGGATCGGCGGCCTCGTCTGCGCCGGCTACCTCGCCGCCTTCGGCCGCCGGGTCCTCGTGCTCGAACAGCACGACGTCGCGGGCGGCAACTGCCACATGTTCCGGCGGCGGCGCTCCTACGAGTTCGACATCGGCGTGCACTACCTCGGCGACTGCGGGCCCGGCGGGCTGCTCCCGTCGCTGCTGGCCGGGCTCGGCGTCGGCGACCGGGTGCGGTTCCGCAGGCTCGACCCGGACGGCTTCGACCGGATCGTGCTGCCGGGCGTGCGGTTCGACGTGCCGGAAGGCTGGTCCCGGTACGGGGACCGGCTGCTCGAGACCTTTCCCGCGGAGGCCGCCGCACTTCAGGAGTACCTGGCGATCTGCGGCGAGATCGCCGCGTCGGCCCGTTATTCGGCGAGCGCTCAGCCGGTTTTGGGCGGTTCGCCCGCGGTGGTGCGCTGGAGCCGGCGCAGCCTGAGCCGCCTGTTCGACCATTGTGGACTGTCCGTGGCCGCCCGCACGGTGCTGGCCGCGCAGTCCGGCAACTACGCCTCCTCGCCCGCGAACACCGTTGTCGCGGCGCACATTCGCATGCTCGACGACTACCTGACCGGCGGCGCATACTATCCGGTCGGCGGCGGCCAGATGCTGGCGGCCGCGCTGGTGGAGCAGCTCGAAGCGCACGGCGGCCAGCTGCGCACCAAAGCCCGCGCCGCGCGGATCCTGATCGAGGACGGTCGCGCGGCCGGCGTGGAGCTGACCGACGGAGACGTGCTGCGCGCGCCGCTTGTCGTGTCCAATGCGGACTATCGGCGCACCGTGCTGGAGTTGTGCGGTGGCCGGGAAAACTTCCCCGAAGGCGTCGTCCGGCGAACCGAAGACGCGGTCATGCGGCTGCCGCTGGTCACCAGTTATGCGGTGGCGGCCGCGGAACTGCCCGAAGCTTCCGAGGCCAATATCTGGTACTGGCCGAGCGGTGACGTCGAAAGTGCTTACGCCCGAACGGAAGCAGGCCAGTTCGACGAGCTGCCGTTCGTGTTCATCTCGTCCGCGTCGCACAAGGATCCCGGCAACACCGCGGTCTGCCCGCCCGGACACACGAACCTCCAGATCATGACCGCGTGCCCGCCCGGCTACGCACCGTGGGGCGTCACCGAGGGACCGGCGTCCGGTCTCCGCTACCGACGCGTTGCCGAATACCGCGCGGCCAAAGAGAAACTCGCCGCCTGCCTGCTCGACCGCGCCGAAGAGGTGCTCGGCCCGTTCCGGGACCGCATCGTCTACCTCGAATCCGCCACCCCGCTCACGCAGGAGCGGTACACGCTCGCCACCGGAGGAGCCGCGTACGGACTGCAGTCCTGGGGCCCGCACGGACGGCGCCCGGACGTGCGGACCGCGGTGGAAGGACTGTTCGTCGCCGGACAGGACGTCCACGGCGGGGGAGTCGTCGGAGCCGCGGTCGGCGGTGCGCAATGCGCCGAAGCGATTCTCGACCGGCCGGTGCTGGCCGAAGCCTACGACGGCGCGGTCTTCGCCGACCGCGCCCTGTTGCCCGAACGCGGCCACGACTGGGATCCGCTGCGGATTTCCCGCGGCCAGGCCCGCCGCGACGCCCGCGGATTCGCTCCGACGGCGCGCTGAACCCTGTGTAAGGAGAAGGAGAGCCATGACTGAGACAACCCAGACCACGCAGACCTTGACCGAGGACCGGGTCGTCGAGGGCATCACCGGCGCGCTGGGCGCGGTGCTCGAACGCGACGTCGCCGACCTGTCCGAGGACACCCGGCTGTCCGACGCGGGCCTCGACTCGACCGGCGTGCTGGAGCTGCTGATGCAGCTCGAGGACACGTTCGGCATCGAGTTCGACACCGAGAACCTGGAGATGCAGCACTTCGAATCGGTGCGTTCGCTCGCCGCGTTCGTCATCGCGGAAATCCGTGCCTGACCAGGCGTCGTGGCAGGAGTGCCGGCGCGTCGCCCGGGAGCAGGGCGTCGCGCCCGCGCTCAAACTGCTGCGGACGGGGCCCCGGAACACCGCGATCGCGGCCGTCCCGGCGGGAGAACTGCCCGCCGGGACGGAGATTCTGCGGGAAGCCGATCTGCCCGGCGGCGCGGTCGCGTTCGCCCGGGGGCTGCCGGGCGCCCCTGCGGGCCCGGACCTGGTGTGGGTGCGGCTGGGGCTGTCCCAGGCCCTGCTCGACGAGTGCGTCCGGTACTTGGGCGAGCGGCGTTCGGGGGAAGAGTCGTTGCTGCGCAAGCAGATGATCCAGGACTGCCTCGCCACGGCGCTCAACGGCCAGCTCGCGGTCGAAGCTGATCTGCTGGCCGCGGGCGGCACGGTGGCTCCCGCGCGGGTGCGGTATCTGCACCACTTGCTGTCCGATGTGGACCGGAAACTGCTCGGCTTGCTGGGGGCGAAGGGTTTCCTGGCCGGGGGTCCGGGTGAGGTCGCCGACGTCTCGGAACTGCTCGCGAGCGTCCACGAAATGGCCGAGGGGACGACGTGACGGGCACTGTGCTGACCGAACCCCTGCTGGCGCTGCGGGAGCTCGCCGCCGAGTGGGCGAGCGGCCTGCGTGCCGCCGGTGCGGTGCTCGACCGCGATCCCGAGGCCGTCGCCCAGTTCGCTGACCTGCCCGCGGTGCGCTGCATGGCGCAGCTGCTGGTCCCGGGGGAGTACGGCTCGGAGGGCATCAACGTCGCCGGGCGCCGGTTCCACGGGATGACCGCGCTGGAACGGACGGTGCTGCTGGAGGAGTTCGCCCGGGGCGACGCGGGCGCGACGCTCGCCGCACCGGGCGCGTCCATGTCCGGCGTACTGCTCGACGTGCTCGGCGACGACGAGCAGAAAACCTGGTTTTACGGCAGGCTCGTCGACCGTCCAACGTGGACTTTCTTCGCGCTCACCGAACCGGACGTCGGTTCCGACGCGAACGCGCTGACCACGAGCCTGACTCCGGGACCGGACGGCGACTTCGTGCTGAACGGCCGGAAACGGTATGTCGGCAACGCTTCCCGCGCAGGCATGGGCGTCGTCTTCGCCCGCACCGCGCCCGGCCCGCTCGGCGTGCGGGCGGTCCTCGTGGACACCGCTTCCCCCGGCTTCCACGCCGAACCGCTGGGCATGCTCGGATTGCGCGGCGCACGATTCTGCGCCCTCGAGTTCGACAACGTGCGGATTCCCGCGAACCGGGTGCTGGGCCGCCATCTTTCCCCGGCCAGGCGCGGGATGTGGGCCGCCACGCTGACGTTCAACCGCCTCCGCCCCGGCGTCGCGGCGATCGCGATCGGCATCGCGCGAGCGGCGCACGAGTACGTCCGGGCCGAAGGCGGCCTGCTCACCGGCGGCGCGGCAGCCGAATGGGACCAGCTGGGCTACCGGATCGAGAGCGTCCGGAACCTGGTGCACCTCGCGGCGATGGAGGTGGACGCGGGCGGCAGCCGCGGCGGGCACCTCGCGTCGTCCGCCAAAGCCGAAGCGAGCAGGCTCGCCGAGGACGCGACCAGGGCAGCCTGCCGGTTCTTCGGGCCGGGCGCGCGCTGGACGCATCCCTTGCTGGACAAGCTGATTCGCGACGCACGCGGCGTCGAATTCATGGAAGGCGCCGCGAACATCCAGAAACTCATCGTCTTCACCGGGCTGCTCGCCGGCAAAGTCGGCCAGGGCGAGTCGTTCCCGGCGCTGAACCGCGGAGGTTTGCCGTGCGGGTGATATCCGCCCCTCAGGAGTTCACCGTCCCGGATCTTTACGTCGACCTGCGCCGGTTCGTCGGCCGCGACCTGTTCGTCAAGTGCGAGGGGTTCAACTTCGCCGGGTCGATCAAGCTCAAGGCCGCGCTGGAGATCGTCGAGCGCGCCGAACGCGACGGCAGGCTGCGTCCCGGGCAGACGATCGTCGAGAGCTCGTCCGGGAACATCGGCGTCGCGCTCGCGATGGTCGCGGCCAGCCGCGGCTACCGGTTCATCTGCGTGACCGACGACCACTGCACGCTGTCCGCGCGGCAGCTGATGCAGAACTACGGCGCCGAGGTCCGCGTGCTGACCGAACCGCATCCGGTCGACGGGCTGGTCGGCGCGCGGCAGCGGCTGGTGGAGAGCCTCTGCGCGGAGCACGAGGACTACGTCTGGCTCGACCAGCACACCAACCCGGGCAACTGGACCGCGCACTACCGGACCACCGGCCCGGAGATCCTGCGCATGTTCCCCGGCCTCGACGTGCTGTTCGTCGGCACCGGCACGGCCGGCACGCTGATGGGCTGCGCCCGGTACCTGCGCGAGGCGCGCCGGTCGATCCGGGTGGTCGCGGTGGACAGCGTCGGCTCGGTGAGCTTCGGCGGCCCGCCCGGACCGCGGCAGATTCCCGGGCTCGGCTCCGCGATCCGCCCGGCGCTGCTCGACGAGTCCCTGGTGGACGACGTGGTGCACGTCGAGGAAACCGAAACCGTGGAGATGTGCCGGACGCTGGTGGGGCACGGGTTCCTGTTCGGCGGCTCGACCGGCACCCGTCGTCGCCGGAGCGCTGTCCTGGCTCGCCCGCGAGGACCGCGACCTGACCGCCGTGGCCATTTCCCCGGATCTGGGCGACCACTACCTGGACACGGTCTACCGGGACCACTGGGCCGCCGACGCGCTCGGCCGCGTGCCCGGGCAGACCACCGACCGACTTTCCGAGGTGCCGCGATGACCGCTGTCGAGACCAGCCTGCCCCTGTCCACGGCCCAGACCGACGTCTGGTTCGACGAGCAGCTGTCCGGAGGCGGTCTCGCCTACGCGATGGCCGACTACCTGGACATCTCCGGCGACCTGGACGTGCCGGTGTTCGTCGAGGCGTTCCGCCTGCTCACCGACGAGGCCGAATGCTTCCGCGCGCGCTTCTTCGAGGTCGACGGCGAACCGCGCCAGGTGGTCGAGCCGCTGACCGAGCTGCCGGTCAGCTTCCTGGACCTGTCCGGCGAACCGGACCCCGAGGCGGCCGCGCTCGCGTGGATGCACGAGGACCTGGCCCGGCCGTTCTCGGTCAGCGATTTCCCGCTGTTCCGCGCCGCGCTGCTCACGCTCGGCCCGCGCCGGCGGTTCTGGTATCTCACCACCCACCACCTGGTGGGCGACGGGTTCAGCGCCGCGATCTGCCACCGCCGGATGGGCGAGCTGTACACGGCGGTGCTGACCGGCAAGGAGCCCGAGGGCCGTCCGCTGCCGCCGTTCCGGGACCTGCTGGAATCCGAACTCGCCTACCAGAACTCGACGCACCTCGGCCGTGACCGCGAGTTCTGGAGCAGCCACTTCAGCACGGTCCCGGACCTGATCAGCCTGTCCGGCAAGGAACCCGCGCCGGCTCGCGGATTCCTTCGCCGCACCCTCGCCCTGCCCGCCGACGCGGCCGCCGCGGCGCGCAAGGCGGTGGCACAGGCCGGGGTGACCCTGCCGACCTTCCTGCTCGCCGCGATGGCCGCCTACACCGAGCGTCTTTCCGGGATCCAGGATCTGATGCTGACCGTCCCGGTCGCCGCCCGCGCGGGGGTCCGGACGCGGACGATCCCGGGGATGATGGCGAACTACCTGCCGTTGAAAATGCAGGTCACGCCCGCGATGACGCCGCAGCTGCTGCTGAAGCAAGCCTCGCGGGAGCTCGCCCGCACGCTGAAGCACCAGCGGTATCACGTCAACCAGATCCGCCGCGACATCGGCGTGCGCAGCGACGAGCGGCGGCCGTTCGGCGGACCCTTCGTCAACGTGCTGCCCGCGGACCCCGGGTTGCGGCTGGGCGACTGCGTGACCCGGGTGCGGAATCTGTCGACCGGGATCACGAACGACCTGTCGATCACCGTCCTCGACGAGCCCGGCGGCGGGATCGAACTCCACCTCAACGGAAACCCGGACCTTTACGACGAGTCCGGAGTGGACACTCACCTGCACCGGTTCGCCGGATTCCTGGACCGCTTCGCACGCGCCGATCCGGACGCGCCGCTCGCCCGTATCGATGTCGCCGACGCGCAGGAGCGCGAGGAACTGCTTGCCGCCGGGCTGGGCGCTCGCGGCCCGGTGGGCGCGGGCGTGGTGGAGCGAGTGCGCGCGCAGGCTCCGGACGCGGTGGCGGTGGTTGATGCTGCCGGTTCGGTGAGTTATGCGGATCTGGTCGGGATGGCCTCGGCATTGTCGAGGCGGTTGCCAGCCGGACGCGTGGTCGGCGTGCTCGCTGGACCGGGGAGTGGCTTCATCTCGGCGGTTCTCGGCGTGCTCGGTGCCGGTGGTGCTTACGTGCCGCTGGATCCGACGCTTCCGTTGGCGCGGTTGCGCGACCTGGTGGCGGACAGCGGCGCGGCCTGTGTGCTAGCAGCCCCGGAGTTCCAGGAGCTTGCGGCAGAGCTGCCGGTGGACGTCGTGGAGCTGGACGGCACGGTCGACCCCGAGTTGGTACCGGTGGTCGGCGAGGACGACGACGTCGCGTACGTGATCTTCACGTCGGGTTCGACCGGTCGTCCGAAGGGCGCGATGGTTTCGCGGCTCGGGATGATGAACCACCTGCTGGCGAAGGTGGAAGACCTCGGGCTGGGCGCGTCGGACGTGGTCGTGCAGAACGCGCCGCTGACGTTCGACGTGTCGGTGTGGCAGATGCTCGCGCCGCTGGTGGTCGGCGGTCAGGTGCGCGTGGTGGACCGGCAGATCGCGGCGGATCCGGAGACGCTGTTCGGGCTGGGCATGTCGGTGCTGGAAGTGGTGCCGTCGTTGCTGCGGGCCGCGTTGGACTTCTGGGACGCCGGTGGTCCGCCGGAGCTGGCCGGTTTGCGGTGGCTGGTGGTGACGGGCGAGGCGTTGCCGCCGGACCTGTGCGTGCGGTGGTTCGGGTACTTCCCGGAGATTCCGCTGGTGAACGCCTACGGTCCGACGGAGTGTTCGGACGACGTGACGCACGCGGTTCTGTCCAGTGTGGACGATGTACGCGGGCTGCGGACGCCGATCGGTCTTCCGGTACGGAACACCCGGCTTTACGTGCTGAGCGACGAGCTGCGTCCGGTTCCGGCCGGTGCGGCTGGCGAACTGTATGTCGGCGGTTTGGTGGTCGGTCGCGGTTACGTGGGCGATCCGGGCAAGACGGGTTCGGTGTTCGTCGCGGATCCGTTCGGCGAGCCGGGCACGCGGATGTACCGGACCGGCGACCGCGTGGTGCGCCGCGCGGACGGGGCGCTGGAGTTCATCGAGCGCCGGGACTTCCAGGTCAAGATCCGCGGTCACCGCATCGAACTCGGCGAGATCGAGGCGACCCTGCGCGAGCTGCCCGAGATCGCGGACGCGGTCGTGGTGGTGCGCGACGACGCCGGGACCAAACGGCTCGCCGCGTACCTGGTCGGCACGGAGCCGGTCGACGTGCCGTCCGTGCGCAGCGAACTGCAGCAGCGGCTGCCGGACTACCTGGTGCCGCCCGCGATGGTCGTGCTCGACGCGATGCCGCTGACCGTCCACGGCAAGGTCGACCGGGACGCGCTGCCCGAGCCGGATTTCGCCGCCGAAGCGGTCGGCCGGTCGCCGCGCAACGCCGTCGAGGCCATCCTGTGCGACGTGCTGGCCGAGGTGCTGACGGTGCCGAAGGTCTACATCGACGACAACTTCTTCGCACTCGGCGGCGACAGCGTCAGCTCGATCCAGGTGGTCAGCCGCGCGCGCAAGGCCGGGCTGGTCATCACCCCGCGCGACCTGCTGGAAGCCCGGACACCGGCGGCGATCGCGGAAAACGCGGTCCCGATCGGGGACGACGTCGCTCCGGAACCCGCCGCGGCACTGGTCGAACTCGAACCGGGAGAACTTGACGAGCTGCGGGCCGGGCCGGTCGAGGAAGTGCTTCCGCTCGCGCCGTTGCAGCAGGGCATGCTTTTTCATACCGAACTCGATGCCGAGGGCGTCGATTTCTATGCCGTGCAAGCGATCGCGGACCTCGAAGGGACCTTGGACACCGCCGCCGTCCGCGATGCCTGCGCCACGCTGCTGACCCGACACACCGCCCTGCGCGGATACTTCCGGCGACGCCGCAACGGGGAACCGGTGCAACTGGTCGCCGAATCGGTCGAGCTGCCGTGGACCGAAATCGACCTGACCGTCCTGCCGGAGGAGGATCGCGAGGCGGAACTGCAGCGACTGGTCGACCAGGACCGGTTGCAGCGCTTCGATTTGGCGCACCCGCCGCTGGTCCGCTTCACGCTGATCCGGGTCGCCGCCGAGCGCTACCGGTTCCTGTGGAGCGCACACCACATCGCCACCGACGGCTGGTCGGTCCCCATCCTCATCGACGAACTGGCTCAGCTCTACGCGGGCGGCGCGACGACCGCGCTGCCCGAGGTGCCGCAGATGCGCGACTACCTCGCCTGGCTGTCCCGCCAGGACGAGGAGGCCGGGCGGAAAGCCTGGCAGGACCTGCTCGACGGCCTGCCCGGCCCGACCCGCGTCGCACCAGACCTGCCCGCCGCCGCGAACCTGCCCGCGACTGTCGAGTTAGCACTGTCCGAAAGCGACACTGCACACCTCTATGCCTGGGCACGGGAACATGACCTGACCGTCAGCACGATCGTGCAAGCCTGCTGGGCGATTCTGGTCGGCCGCTTGGCCGGGCAACAGGACGTGGTCTTCGGCGCGGTGGCGTCCGGACGTCCCGCGGAACTGCCGGGCGTCGAAACGATGGTCGGCATGTTCGTGAACACCGTGCCGGTCCGGGCCCGTCTCGACCCGGCCCGCCCGGTCCGCGAACTGCTCGCGGAACTGGGCCGTCAGCAGGCCGCCATGGTGTCCTACCAGCACATCGGGCAAGCGCAGTTGAGCGGAGCCATCCCGGACAGCGGCGAACTCTTCGACACCGCAGTGGTGTTCGAGAACGTCCCCGCCGGCGACGGCGGCCCGCTGGTGATGCTCGGCGAGGACGTCCGCGTAGTCGACGCGGTCACGCTCGACTCCCGGCACTACCCGCTCAGCCTCGTCGTGGAACCGCATGCCTCGCTCGTCTTCCGCTTCGACTACCTTCGCGAGGCCTTCGGCGACGACCGCGTCCGCGAGCTGGCGCAGCAGTTCCAGGCGCTGCTCGACACGGTGCTCGGCGATCCCGACCGCCTGCTCGGCCGCATCGACGTGGTGGCCGACCCGGCGCAGACCTTCCTGCTCGGCGCGACCGGCCCGGTCGGTGCGGGCGTGGTCGAACGGGTGCGTGCGCAGAAGCCAGACGCGGTCGCGGTGGTCGACGACTCCGGTTCGGTGACCTACGCGGACCTGGTCGGCCTGGCGTCGGCTCTTTCTCGCCGGGTGCCGCCGGGACGGGTAGCGGGCGTGCTCGCCGGTCCAGGGATCGGCTTCATCTCGGCGGTTCTCGGCGTCCTGGGCGCAGGCGGTGCTTACGTGCCGCTGGATCCGACCGTGCCGCTCGCCCGGCTGCAAGGCCTGGTGGAGGACAGCGGCGCGGCGTGCGTGATCGCGGCCCCGGAATTCCGGGAGCTCGCAGCGAACCTGCCGGTGGAGGTCATCGAGCTGGACGGCGCCGTTGACGCCGAGCTGACCCCGGTCGTCGGTGCGGACGACGACGTCGCGTACCTGATCTTCACCTCCGGTTCCACCGGCCGCCCCAAGGGCGCGATGGTGTCTCGCCGCGGAATGGTCAACCACCTGCTGGCCAAGGTGGAAGACCTGGCGTTGAAGCCGTCGGACGTGCTGGTGCAGAACGCGCCGCTGACGTTCGACGTCTCGGTGTGGCAGATGCTCGCCCCGCTGATGGTCGGCGCTCAAGTCCGAGCCGTCAGCCGCGAGACCGCGGCGGATCCGGACGCATTGTTCGGCTTGGGCATGTCGGTGCTGGAAGTCGTACCGTCGCTGCTGCGAGCCGCGTTGGACTTCTGGGACGCGGGCAGCCCGCCGGACCTGACCGGTCTGCGGTGGCTGGTCGTGACCGGCGAAGCATTGCCGCCGGACCTGTGCGTGCGCTGGTTCGAGTACTTCCCGGACATCCCGATGGTGAACGCCTACGGCCCGACGGAGTGCTCGGACGACGTCACGCACGCAGTTCTGTCCAGTGTGGACGATGCGCAGGGCCTGCGGGTGCCGATCGGTTTGCCGGTGCGGAACACCCGGCTGTACGTGCTGGGCGACGAGCTGCGTCCGGTCCCGCCCGGTGCCGCAGGCGAGCTGTACGTCGGCGGTTTGGTGGTCGGCCGCGGTTACGTGGGCGATCCGGTCAAGACGGGTTCCGTGTTCGTCGCCGACCCCTTCGGCGAACCGGGCACCCGGATGTACCGGACCGGCGACCGCGTGGTCTGCCGGGCCGATGGCGCGCTGGAGTTCGTGGAACGCCGCGACTTCCAGGTCAAGATCCGCGGTCACCGCATCGAACTGGGCGAGATCGAAGCCGGTCTGCTGGCGCAGGAATCCGTCACCGACGCGGTAGTCGTCGTGCAGGGCTCCGACGCGGCCAACCGGCACCTGGTCGGTTACGTCGCGGGAACCGCCCGTCCCGAGGACCTGCAAGCGCAGCTGGCCGAACTGCTGCCCGCGTACATGGTGCCGAGCGCGATCGTCGTACTCGACCGGCTCCCGCTCACCGCGCACGGCAAGGTCGACCGCAAAGCGCTGCCCGCTCCGGAAAGCTTCACCGGCCAAGAAAAACGCGGCCCGCGCACTCCCGTCGAGGAACAGCTGACCCGGCTCTACGCCGAGGTGCTCGGGTTGCCCGAGGCCGGTATCGACGACGACTTCTTCGAACTCGGCGGCCATTCCCTCCTCGCCACCGCGCTGGTCAGCCGGATCCGGTCGGAACTGAACGTCGAACTGCCGCTGCGGGATCTATTCGAAGCACGCACCGTGGCCGCGCTGGCCGGACGGCTCGCGTCGGCAGGCCAGGCACGTGCGGCGTTCCGCAAGCTGGACCGTCCCGACCCGCTGCCGTTGTCGTACGCGCAACAGCGCATGTGGTTCTTGAACCGGCTCGAAGGCGACCACGGCGGATACACCATCCCCCTCGCCGTCCGGCTTTCCGGCGAGCTGGCCCGCTCGGCGCTCGCCGCAGCCCTCGACGATCTGACCGCACGGCACGAAATCCTGCGCACCGTCTTCCCCGACACCGACGGCGTCCCGTTCCAGCGCGTCCTGGACGCGGGGGAGTCGCTGCGCACCGCACCGATGCCCGAGGACCTCGCCGCCGCGTTGGCCGAGGAGGTCGCCCGCGGCTTCGACCTGGCCGTCGACCTTCCGTTGCGCAGCAAACTGTTCGGCCCCGACCAGAATGGCGACCACGTCCTCCTGCTGGTGCTGCACCACATCGCCGGAGACGCCTGGTCCGTCGACGTGCTCGCCCGCGACCTCGCGACCGCCTACGAGGCACGGCTGTCCGGAACCAGTCCACAGTGGACCGAACTGCCCGCCCAGTACGCGGACTACTCGGTCTGGCAGCACTCCCTGCTGGACGACACCAAGGACGGCGAATCCGCCCGCCTGCTGAAGCACTGGCGGGAAGCGCTCGCGGGACTCCCCGGAGAACTGGCGTTGCCGGTCGACCTGCCGCGCCGCGCCTCCGCCGGCTACCGCGGCGGAACCATCGAGTTCGAGCTGTCCTCGACCGTGCACCGCGACCTCGCGCGGCTCGCGCACGATCAAGGGGCGAGCCTGTTCATGGTCGTCCAAGCCGCACTGGCCACCCTGCTCACCCGCCTGGGCGCGGGAACCGACATTCCGCTCGGCAGCCTGGTCGCCGGACGTCCGGACGAAGCCGTGCACGACCTCGTGGGCTTCTTCGTCAACACGCTCGTCCTGCGCACCGACACCAGCGGCGATCCGCGCTTCACCGAACTGGTCGCGCGAGTCCGCGACGCCGACCTCGCCGCCTACGCCCACCAGGATCTGCCGTTCGAGCGGTTGCTGGAGGCGACGCAACCGGCAAGGTCGATGTCGCGACAGCCGTTGTTCGGAGTGCTGCTGTCCTTCTACGACGTCCCGCCCTCGGAAGTCGGCCTCGGCAGCCTGACCGCGCGACCCGAAATGCTCGCCCCGACGCACAAGAAGTTCAAGTTCGACCTGACCTTCCAGCTGGGCCAGCACAAGGGCGAGCGCGGTCTGGAAGGCACGCTCGAATACAACGCCGACGCGTTCACCGCGGAAACCGCACAGCTGCTAGTCGACCGGCTGACGCTTCTCCTGACGGCCGCCGCCGAAGACCCCGGGCAGCCGCTGAGCCGGATCGACCTGCGCACTCCAGCCGAGCGAGTCACCCCAGCGGCACCGGCTCTCGAGGTGCCCGACGGCTTGCTGGTGCCAGGGGACATCGGTCTGCGCGAGCAAGCCAACCGGCTGGCTCGGGCTTTGCAGGCGCAGGGCGCGGGTCCGGGGGAGACGGTGACCGTTGACCTGCCGCCAGGCCGCGACCGCTGGGCAGCGATCTTCGGTGTCCTCGCCATCGGCGCGGCCTGGACACCGAGCGGGGAGTCCCGCTACACCATCCCCGCGGACGTGTCCGGATTCGCCGACACCGACCTGGAGGTGTCGCTGCCCGGAGCGGAGCTGGCGTATCGCGGAGACGCGGTCTTCAGCCGAGATGCCCTGGCCGCGACCATCGCCGCTCTGCTGAAGGAATTGCCGCTCACCGCCGGCGACCGTCTCCTGGCACCGGACACCGAGTTCGCGCTGCCGGTCGTGCTCGCCGCGTTGCACGTCGGCGCGGTGGTGACCGTCGCTCCCGCCGCGGAGATCGCGGAACTCGCCTCGTCGGTGGACCCGAGCGTCGTGGTCCTGACCCCGAGCATCGCGAAAATGCTGGCACTGCGACCGGGTACCCGGGTGGTGAACTTCGGCGAGAGCTTCCTTGACGGAGCACTCAACTGCGAAGGCACCGCGACCTCCGGTTGGCTCACGCTGGTCAACGGACGCCCGTTCGCGCACCGTCACGCCAACGTCCTCGACCAGAGTCGGCAGCCAGTGCCTCGCGGTGGCCGAGGAGAGCTGTACTTGGCTGACGCGCCCACCGGTCTCCCCGCCCGTATCCGCTTGGACGGAACCGTCGAAGTGATCCGCGAGGCTCAGGTCCGCGGCTTCGCAATCCCGCTCGGGCAGATCGAAGCGGCCTTGCACCGTCAGCCCTCGGTCGCCGCAGCCGCCGTCATCGCCGAGAACGACGCGCTGATCGCCTACGTCGTCCCGCAGTGGGAACGCGGCGTCGACCCGCTAACCCTGCGGGAAGCGCTGGCCGCCGAACTCCCTGACTACTTGATCCCGACCGCCTTCGCGGAACTGGACACCATCCCAGTCGCGCCGGACGGCTCGCTGGACCGCTCCGCCCTGCCCGCTCCGGCCGCACAAACCAGCCAGGACATCAGCGAAACCGTCGAACTGCTGCGCACCGCTTTCGCGGAAACCCTCGGTATCGCGGACCCCGACATCCAGACCGGGTTCTTCGAGTTGGGCGGCAACAGCCTGCAATCCGTCCGCCTGGTCGCACTGGCCCGACGAGCCGGACTCCGGCTGACAGTCGCCGACGTCCTGACCCACGGCAGCATCGAACGCCTGGCCGCGCTCGCCGAACGAGCCGAACCGGATCTCGCGGACCTGCCGGACCCGTTCGCGCCGGTGCTGCCGATCCGGCCGACCGGGACGAAGCCGCCGCTGTTCTGCCTGCACGCCGGACTCGGCCTGAGCCTGCCGTACCTCGGGCTGGCGGCCCACCTGCCGGACCGTCCGATCTACGGCCTGCAATCGCCGGGAATCAGCGGTGCCGAACAGTTCCCGGACTCGGTCGAGCAGGTCGCCGAGAACTATCTGAAGCACATCCGCCGCCTCCAGCCGCACGGTCCGTACCACTTGCTCGGTTGGTCCTACGGCGGTCTGCTGGCCTTCGAGCTCGCGGTACGCCTGGAAGCCGAAGGCGAAACGGTCGGCTCACTGTCCATCTTGGACAGTTACCCGCAGGACGGGACCGAAGCCGCACTGTCCCGGCACGAACTGCTCGTCGATTTCCTGGAACACGTCGGCTTCCACGACACCGAAGCCGGTACCGAGCTGACCCCGGTCGACGTCATCGCCGTGCTGCGGCAGGGCGACAGCAGGCTGGCCGACATCGGCGAGGACCGCATGACGCGCGTCCTCGCCGTGATGGACAACAACGCCACGCTGGCCCACCGGTACCGCCCGACGCGGTTCACCGGCGCAGTCGAACTGTTCGTTGCCGCCGAAGGCCTGACCGACGCCGAGGTGGCCGAACGAGCAGGCCGCTGGGTGCCGCACGTGTCGGGTCCAGTGCGGGCGCACCGGATCGAGTGCGGGCACGAATACCTGATGGACCCCGGGCCGCAGGCGGAGATCGGCGCCGCGACGGCCGGAACGCTGGCAAGCAACGAGGAGTCGCAGTGACCACAATGACCACCCCAGCGAACACTCCGCGGGCAGCGGCGCTCGTCGAGACATTCGCGCTGGCGGGTCGCCGGTTGACCCACCTGCGCAAGGTGCCGGGCAGGCTCCTCGCGATCACGCTGAATTCGCTGATCACCATGCTGGCCATCGGCTACGTCTTCAAAGGCGCGGTGAGCGTCGAAGGCGGCGGCAGCTATCCGGAGTTCCTCTTCCCGGCCGCGCTCATGCAGGTGGGCCTCGCCGGCGTCGCACCGACCGCGATCGCGGTGGCGATGGACCTCAAAGGCG
This sequence comes from Amycolatopsis sp. A1MSW2902, assembly GCF_017312175.1. Classification (NCBI taxonomy): domain Bacteria; kingdom Bacillati; phylum Actinomycetota; class Actinomycetes; order Pseudonocardiales; family Pseudonocardiaceae; genus Amycolatopsis; species Amycolatopsis sp. A1MSW2902. The sequence continues at coordinate 5,779,241 of NZ_QJPO01000001.1, read as the reverse complement.
GCCTGACCGACCGGTTCCGCTCGCTGCCGATTTCCCGTCCCGCCGTGCTGTTCGGCCACACCATCGGCGACGCGCTGGTCGGCTTCGTCGCGCTGGCGATCGTCGCCGGGATCGGACTGGCGGTCGGCGGCCGCGTGCACGCCGGGTTCCCCGCGCTGCTCGCCGGATTGGCTGTGCTCGCGCTGTTCCTCTACGTGATGATCTGGGTCGGCGTGCTGCTCGGGCTGACCATGGGCAATCCCGAATCCATCGACGGCGTCGGCGCGGTGCTGACCCTCGGGCTTTCCTTTCTCTCCAACGCGTTCATGGCGGTCAGCCAGCTGCCGTCGTGGGTCCGGCCGATCGCCGAATGGAATCCGGTCAGCTCCGTCACCACGCTGTGCCGCCAGCTGTGGGGCGTGCCGGTGCCCGCGGACAGTTCGTTCCCCGCCCAGCATCCCGGGGTCGTCGTCGCGGTGACGCTGGTCGTCCTCTTCGCCGCGGCGACCCTGCTGAGCTTCCGCCGTTACCGCCTCGCCTAACCGATCCGGAGTATGCAATGACAAACCCGTTCGACGACCAGAACGGCGCTTTCCTCGTCCTGGTCAACGACGCCCGGCAGTACAGTCTCTGGCCCTCCTTCGCGGAAGTCCCGCCCGGCTGGCGGGTTTCGCTCGGGGAGAGCAGCCGCGAAGAAGCCCTCGCGCACATTTCGGGCCACTGGACCGATCTGTCGCCCGAGAACATCCGGGAAGCAGGCTGACATGACACCGCACGGAGAACTCGCGATCGAAGCCGAAGGGCTCCGCAAACGCTACGGCGACCACGAAGCGCTCGCCGGCGTCGACCTCGCCGTCCCGCCCGGCACGGTGCTGGGCTTGCTCGGTCCCAACGGCGCGGGCAAAACCACCACCGTCCGGATGCTCGCGACCCTGCTCCCGCCGGACGGCGGCCGCGCGCTGGTCGCCGGGCACGACATCGTGCGGGAACGCAAACAGGTCCAGCGGCACATCGCCCTCGCGGGCCAGTACGCCGCCGTGGACGAACTGCTGACCGGCCGACAGAACCTGGTGCTGCTGGGCCGTCTTCTGCACCTCGGCCGCCGCGGAGCGCGCGCCCGCGCGGGAGAACTGCTGGAGCGGTTCAACCTCGCCGAGGCAGCCGACCGCGCGGTCGGGACCTACTCCGGCGGGATGCGCCGCCGTCTGGACCTCGCGACCTGTCTCGTGGCGCGTCCGTCGGTGCTCTTCCTGGACGAACCGACCACGGGCCTCGACCCGGCGAGCCGGATGGGCTTGTGGACGATGGTCCGCGAGCTGGTCAGCGAAGGCGTCACGGTCCTGCTCACCACGCAGTACCTCGAGGAAGCCGACTACCTCGCCGACCGGATCGTGGTCATCGACAAGGGCCGGAGCGTCGCGGAAGGAACCGCGGACGAGCTCAAGCGCAAGGTCGGCCGGGAACGGCTGGAAGTCGCTGTCGCCCACCCCGAAGGTCTCGCGGACGCGGTGGCGGCGCTGACGCCGGTCGCGGTGGGCGTCCCGGTCGTGGACGAACGCCGGTGCAGCATCTCGCTCGAACTGCTCGACGAGAGCGGCGGGATCGCCGCGGCGGCGAACGCGTTGCACGAACGCGGCGTCGCGCTGGCGGACTTCGCGCTCCGCAGGCCGACCCTCGACGAAGCCTTCCTCGACCTCACCGGGCACCCGACCACGGGGTGATTCCCCCGGTTCACTTTCGCGCAGCCCCCGGCCCGGTCCGCCGCCACCAGCGGACCGGGCCGGCTAGCGAGAGCAGCAAGGGCAGCAGTACCAGCCGGATCACCAGCACGTCGATCGCCAGCGCCGCCGCGGCCGCCCAGCCGAACTCGCTCAGCTCGCCGCTGCCGGCGATCCCGAGCGCGCTGAAGACCCCGATCGACACCACGCTGGCACTGGAGATCGCCACGGTGCCGCGGCGCAGACCCTCCGCGAGCACGTGCTGCGGCGACATCCCGGTCAGCGCCTCGACTCGGAAGTGGTGCAGCAGGCAGACATGCATGTCGGTCGTGGGCGCGGCGAGCACCGCTACGAGCGCCACCGGCAGCCAGGTCGGGGTCGGCGGGTTCATGCAGGTGAGCATGGTCAGCGCGAAAAGCGCGGACAGTACTGAAAGCACCGCGGTCGTCAGCGCGACCACGAACGGCCGGAAAGCCGTGATCACCGCCAACGACGTCAGCCCGATCAGCAACGCCAACGGCAACGGCGGCAACGTCGGCGATTCGAGGTAGCGGTAGACGACGTAGCCGAGCGCCGCGGCAGTGCAGGCCAGCGCGCCGATGAGTCCCGCTGCGGTGCGGTAACGCCAGCTCGCGGGCAGGCGGGCGACGAACCGGGGCAGCCAGTGCCACTGGAACGATCTCTTCACCGGAAGCGCGATCCGGGTCAGCAGCACCGGAAGCAAGGTCAGCGCCGCGGCGGCTTCCACCAGGATGACCAGGACCACGGCCGCCGCCAACCGCATGACCTGCGGCTCGCCGGTCAGATACAGCCCGGTCATCGCGGAAAGCATCGCGAGCCCGGTGACGAGCGCGGTCCGTCCGGCGGTCGAGGCGACGATCTGCGCGGTGTCGGACGCGTCGTGTTTGCCCGGCGGCATCTCCTGCTGCCTGCGGACCGCGAACAGCAGATGGTTGGCGGCGCTCGTGATTCCGGGCAGGAGAACGAGGTTCCAGCTGCCGAACGAACCCGTCCCCTCGGCGACCGCCGTCAGCACGCCGAGCGCGCCTGCCCCGACGGTCGCGAGATAGCCGAACGCGATCGCGGCCAGCCGCGGCGAACCCAGCACCAGCACCAGCAGCAGCGCGGTGAGCAGGCAGCCGACCCCGAGGACGGAACCGGCGGGCGCCGCCGAGCTGCCGGCCGGGGCGGCGAGGTCTTCGCTCGCCGCCCCGACCAGGAACAGCAGCCACGCGCACAGCACCGGGCCGGGGTGTCCGGCACACCAGCGCGCGAGACGGAGCAGAGGTAGCGTTCGCAATGCCGAACTCCTTGGGCCGCTTCAGGCCTCCCGCCGCGCAGGCGGCAAGCCGGACGGTCTAAGGATGGCTCCTCGTGATCGCGCGCACACTGGGCGTGGCACCTCGATTTCGAGTGGTACTAGCTCCCGAGCGCGGCGGGCGGGGCGAGCGCCGCGTCTCCGTAGAGGTCGGCCACCCACTGGTCGTGGTAGACCGTGTCCAGGTAGCGGTCGCCGAGATCGGGGGAGACCGCCACCGCGGTGAGGTTTTCGCCGTGCTCGTGCCGGTCGAGCCAGTGCAGCGCCCCGGCGACGACGGTGCCGGTCGAGCCGCCGAACAGGAACCCGGCCCGGACGAGCCTGCGGCACATCCGCACGGTCGCGAGTTCCGGCACGTGCACCACATCGTCCACATAGGACTCGTCGAGCAGCGCGGGCCGGACGCCGGTGCCGAGACCGGGGATCATCCGCGGGGCGGCCGGGGTTCCGAAGGTCACCGAACCCACGGTGTCGATGGCCACCACGCGCATTCCGGGACAGTGTTCGCGCAGGTAGCGCGCGCACCCCATCAGCGTGCCGGTCGTGCCCGCTCCGATGAACGCCACGTCGGCGCCGGGGAACGAGTTCGCGATCTGCGGTCCGGTGGTGCGGTAGTGCGCCTGCCAGTTCCCCGCGTTCGCGTACTGGTTGAGCCACACCCGGTCGTCGCCCTCGGCGCACAACCGCCGCACGTGCGCGATCCGCGCGCCGAGCAACCCGTCTTTCGGATGCGGTTCGGTGATCACGTGCACCTCGGCGCCAAGCGTTTGCATCAGCTGCCGGGCGCCGAGGGTGCAGCGGGAATCGGTGACGCAGACGAACCGGTAACCCCGGCTGGTGGCGACGAGGCTCAGCGCCACCCCGAGGTTGCCCGACGAACTCTCCACGAGGGTCGCGCCGGGCCTCAGCGTGCCGTCCAGTTCGGCGGCGTCGACCATCTCTTTCGCTGCTTTGATCTTGATCGAACCAGCGAAGTTGAAGCCCTCGCACTTGAGGTAGAGCGATCGCCCTGTACACCCGCTCAGGTCGACGAACAGGTCGTCGACGTTGAACTCGTGCGGACTGGTGATGATCGGCATCAGCGCCGGCCGTAGCGGTCGAGTTCGAAGAAGAAGTCGCCGACCTCGTGCAGTTCGCCGCGGCGGCGCAGTTCGTCCAGGACGTGCTTGCCGACCGCGAGGTCCAGCACGCCGAGACCGAACGGCGAGAACACCAGCGGCCGGTCGGCGTCCAGGGCGAGTGCCCCGGTCATCACGTCGAACAGGGTGCCGTCGAGGAAGTCGCGGCCGCCGGTGGCCTGTTCGGCCAGGTGCACCGAGGTGTTGGCCTTGAGGCAGTGCTCGACGTCGTCGACCACGTTGGCCGAAGCCAAGATGACCTCGGTGGACAGGTCGCGCAGGGAAACGTTCAGCACGAGCGGGTTGTGGCCGAACCAGGCCGGATCGTGCACGTGCGGTTCCGCGGCCACGGTGGCGAACACGATCAGGTCGCTGCCGCGGATCAGCTCCTCGGCGCTCTCGCGCACCGAGATCCCGCTCGCGCCGGTGCCCTCCAGGTAGCCCCGGAAGCCGGCGGCGTGCTCGGCGGAGAGGTCGAACACCGCGGTCTCGTCGAAGTCCCAGCCGGTGCCGAGCAGGAACCGGTGCACGTAACGCGCGATGAGCCCGGTGCCGACGAACCCGAGCCGCCGCGGCCGTTCGCCCCGGCGGCTGAGCCAGTCGGCCGCCAGCGCCGCCGACGCCGCGGTCCGGCTCGCGCTGATGATCGAGCTTTCCATGCAGGCCAGCGGGTACCCGGTCGCCTGGTCGTTGAGGATCAGCACGGCCGAGGCGCGCGGCAGCCCGGTGCGGACGTTCTCCGGGAAACTGGAGATCCACTTCACCCCGTCCACCGCGACCTCCCCGCCGACCGAGGCGGGCAGCGCGATGATGCGCGCGGACGGCCGGTCCGGGAACCGGAGGAAGTAGGAGGGCGGGTTGACGGTCGCCTGCTGCCCGTGCAGCCGGTAAGCTGCCTCGATCAGTTCGGCCAGCTGCTTCTCGGCGCCGTCGAGCACCTGGTGCACCTGTGCTCCGGACACGACGGCGAACTCCGGAACGGTAGCGGTTTCGGTCACAGAACTTCCTTATTCTTCGGCTGGGCGGAAACTGGGGCTAGTCCGGGCAGTCGCCGGGGTTCCCCGCGCGGACCTGCGGCCACGCCCCGGGTTCCCGGCATGGGGATCAGTCCTGCTGCAGGACGGCCAGCGCGCGTTCGACCCGCGCGTCGATCCGGTCGACCTCGGCGACCGAATCCCCGATGAGCACGCCGTAGAGGCGGCCGGCGAACGGCGCCCCGTCCGCGGTCTGCGCGCCGGCGTTGACGGTGGCGAAGTTGTTCACCAGCAGGCCGCTGCCCGCACCGTCGAAAAGCAGCTCGCCGAGCACGTCGCGGACCCGGTCGAAGCCGACGCTGGCGCCGAGCCGCAGCGAGTAGTGCCGGGCCATCGCGGTCTCGCCCGCGGTGACGAAGCGTTCCTGGATCGGCACCTGATAGGTGGACATGTTGTTGCGGGCGTTGATTTCCAGCACCGGGAAGATGCCGCCGTCCGGTTCGACGATCGCGTCCACTCCCACGACGCCGTAGTAGCCGTCGGCGGCGAGCTGCCCGCCGAGCGCCTGCGCCGCGGACCGGATGGTCTCCAGCTGCGCCTCGTCCAGCCGCGGCGGGATTCGGTGTCCTTTGTGGACGCCGTGCTCGGTGATCAGCTCCTTGACGAAGTCGAAGTGCACCGACCCGTCGCGGCTCACGGTGAACTGGTAGTTGAGGTCGGCGCGCTTGTCGACCCACTCCTCGATGACGAACGCGATCCGGTCCCGGCCGTTGCGGCGGGCGGTCGCGGAGATCATCCGGCGCAACCGGTCGAGCCGGCGTTCGTCGGAGACCACCGAGATTCCCTTGCCGGAAACCCCGAACGCCTCCTTGACGACGACCTTCCGCCCGGTGGCGAGCACGGCCCCCGCCGCGGTGACGGCCTCGTCGAGCAGATCGAGCGTGTCGCAGGCCCAGCCGTTCGGCTGCCGCAACCCGAGCTTCGTCGCGACGCGGCGGCTATAGATCTTGCTGTTCACCGCCTTGCATCGAGCCGCGTCCGGAGCGGCCAGCGGCAACCCCGTCGCAGCGGACAGTTCTTCCTCCACCGCGGAGACACCGTGCGCGAGCAGATGCGCTTCGTCGGTGCGCAACGCGGAAAGCGCGGCGATCAGCCACGGATCGTGCAGGGCGTCCTGGCTGACTGTGCGCGCCGGATCCGGGTCCGCGATCACGTGGATCTGCGGCAGGTCGAGACCGAGCCCTTCCAGATAACTGCGGTAACCGGGGTCCGGCGCGTGCTTGAGCACCACGTGGTCCCGCTTCCCGCCCAGCAGCAACGCGAACTCGTCCATGCTGTTGACGACCGCCATGCCGCCCGGGGCGGACACCCGGGGCAGCCCCTGTTCGTCGACCGCCCACTGCTCTTCGACCTCGAAGTTGCCGACGAACACCAGCGGGCGGTCGGCCGTGCCCAGAACCGCGGTCTTGAGCCGCGGGATGAAACCGTTGTCGGCGCTCATGACGTCCTTTCGCCAGCGCACGGATAGGACGCGGCACGCGCTGCCAGCGCTGCCGCGGGGAGAGAGCAGCTAGACGACGAAGCCGCCGTCGACCTCGAAGACGCTGCCGGTGATGTAGGAAGCGCGGTCGGAAACCAGGAACGACACCAGGTCCGCGACTTCTTCGGGCGTGCCGAACCGGCGCAGCGGGACGGCCCGCAGCATCTTCTCGCGGGTCGCTTCGCTGAGTTTGCCGAGCATGTCGGTCTCGATCAGGCCCGGCGCGACGGAGTTGACCCGCACCCCGTACCGGCCGACTTCCTTGGCCAGCGCCTTGGTGAAGCCGAGCACGCCGCTCTTGGCCGCCGAGTAGTTGGTCTGCGTCGGGTTGCCGTGCACGCCGGACACCGAGGAAAGCGTCACGACGCTTCCGGCGCGGCGTTTGATCATCCGGAACACGGCGGGACGGCACGCGTGGAAAACACCGTCGAGGTTCGTGCGCAGGACACTCGACCAGTCCGGTTCGGACATCAGCGCGAGCGAACCGTCCCGGGTGATCCCGGCCGAGGTGACCAGCGCGTCCGGCGCGCCGAACTCGTCGGCCGTGCGCTCCACCCACGCCGTGACCGCCTCGCCGTCAGCGACGTCGACCTGGCTCGCTTCGACGCGCACGCCCAGGTCAAGGACTTCCTTGACGAGAACGTCGGCCGCGGTTTGGTTGCTGTGATAGCAGAACGCGACGTCGAACCCGTCCTGCGCTAGGCGGAGCACGACCGCCCGGCCGATCCCGCGGGAACCGCCGGTCACGAGTGCGGTTCGGCTCATCGCGCACCGCCGAGCTGCAGCAGCGCGCAGGCCACCGAACCGTCGTCATCGCAAGCGGTGACGACGATGTGGTCCTGTTCGCCGTAGTCTGCTCCGTCGGCGATGCTGAGCACCGACGCCAAGCCGAACAACGCGGTCGCCGCGGAGGTGTCGCCGATGAGATCCACCGGCGGCACGCGATCGGTCACTTCGTCGCCGAACAACTGCCGCAGCGTCGCGTCCTCGGGACGGTCCGCCCCCGCGGGAAAGCCGCTGCCGACGGCCGCCCACACGCGGTCCGCGTTGACGCCAGACCGGTTCAACAGCGAGGTCACGGTGGCGTGCAAGGTTCCGGCGAGGTCACCGTCGAGGCAGATCCGCGAGTCGATCCCGGTCAGCATCGCCAGCACGCTGCGTGGGTCGGCCGAGTCCGCCGGTTCGAGCAGGAACATCGCACAGCCTTCGCCGAGCGTCGCCGCCCCGCCGCGCCGGTGGTGCTCGAGCCAGGACCGCGCGTCGGAATGCTCCTCGGCCGCACCGCACAACACCTGAGCCGCACGTTCGGTCATCAGCAGCCGGCGAGCGTAGTTCAACGCCTGCAATCCGGTGGTGCGCCCGGCGGCGATCGTCGCGTTGGGTCCCTTGAGCCCGTGCCAGATCGCGGCCTGCCCGGCCGCGCAGTTCATCACGGTGCCGGGAACCGCGGCGGGTTCGACGTGGTCCGGCTGCTCGCCGGTGATCGACGCGCGGGTCAGGTCCATCATGCTCTGCGCACTGCCGGTCGTGGTGCCGAGCACGAAACCGATGTGCTCGCGGTCGCCGTCCGGAGCCAGCTCCATGTCGGCGAGCAGCTGCTGCGCGGCCGCGACGGTCAGTCCGCTGACCCGGTTCATCGCCCGGGTCTTCTTGCGCCCGAACATCTCGCGCACGTCGAAACTGGGCACGACGGCCGCGGGATCACCCGGTCCGCCGGCTTCGAGGGCGGGCTCGCGCCGGGAGCGAACGCCGTCGGCGAACGCTTCCCGGCCGTAGCCGAAGGGGGAAATGGCGGTCCAGGCCGAGATGACCGGACGGCGCCGAGCCGGTGCGGTCACCGTACGGCCTCCTCTCGGGGTTGCCGCTCGTACCGGCCGAGCAGGACCACGGCGTTGTTGCCGCCGAAGGCCCAGCCGTTGTTCTGCACGATGTCGAGGTCGGCGTCGACGGATTCGTTGGGCACGCAGTCCACCGGGCAGTCCGGGTCGGTGTCGCGGTGGTTGATGGTGGGCGGGATGAACTGCTCGGTGAGCGCGATCGAACAGCCGATCGCGGCCAGCGCGCTCGCCGCGCCCATCGAGTGCCCCAGCATCGATTTCATCGACACGGTGCGCGGCGGCTTCGGCCCGAACAGGTCGCGGATCGCCGCGGATTCGGTCATGTCGTTGGCTTTGGTCCCGGTCCCGTGCGCGGAGATCAGGTCGATCTCGGCGGGTTTGACCCCGGCGTCGGCCAGCGCGAGCTCCATGCAGCGGGCGATCCCGGCCTGATGCGGCGCCACCGGATGGTGCGCGTCGCAGGACATGCCGTACCCCAGCACCTCCGCGTAGATCCGCGCCCCGCGGGCGAGCGCGGAGTCGAGGCTCTCCAGCAGAAGAATGCCCGCGCCCTCGCCGGTGAGGATGCCCATCCGGTTGCGGTCGAACGGACGGCAGCAGTCCGGCGCGATGCTGCGCAACCGGTAGAACGAGGTGAACGTCTTGCGGCACAGCGCATCCGCGCCGCCACAGAGAGCGAACTCGGCATCCCCGCACCGGATCGCGTCGAGCGAGTTGCCGATGGCGTAGTTCCCCGCCGAACACGCCGTCGCGATGGTCCCGGTCTCGACGTCGGTCAGTTCCAGCTCACGCGCGATCGACGTGGCCAGCCGACCCGCGGAAGTCCGGCGCACCAGCTTCGGGTCAAGCCCGGCCAGCCCGGCGGAGAGTTCCTGCGCCACCAGACCGTCGAGTTCGTGCGCCTCGCCGTCGGTGCTGCCCACCGAGACGAGCGTGCGCGCGGCGCGCAGGGTTTCCAGCGGCAGCCCCGAATCCTCGACGGCGAGGCGGGCAGACGCGGTGGAAAACCGGCTCGCCCGGCCGAGATCGGCGGGGTCGAGCGTGCGGATCCACCGGGCAGGCTCGAAGTCGGCGACCTCGCAGCCGTTGTCGTGGGCGAACCCGGTGGTGTCGAACACCGAGATCGGCCGGACGTTGCTGCGCCCGGCGCGCAGGGCGGAGGTGAACTCCCGGACCCCGATCCCGATGCTCGACACGACACCGCATCCGGTGATGACCACCCGGCGTCCGATACTGGTCGGCTGCGACATGTCGGCTACCAGCTCGCGGATTCCGAGACGACCTCGTACACCGCGCGCAGGTTGGTCATCCGGGCGAACTGCGCCTGGTCGATCGTGACGCCGAACTTCTTCTCCAGCGCGGCCAGCACGTCCATTAGCGACAGCGAATCCGCCTCGTGGTCGTCGGCGAAATCGCTGGTTTCGGTGAGCTCCGCGTCGTCGAGCTCGAGATGCGTGCAGACGATCTCGCGGATCTGCTGCATGCGTTCGGAGACGGCTGTCGTCATGGGGGTCACTCCCGATCGTCAGGGACCGTTACAAGGGATTCGGCCCCGAAAACTAGCGGCGAGCGGTGACACCCTTCTGACAGCGCCCTGACGCGAAGTCCCCCGTAGGCGCGGTGTCAGCAGGCGGTCATCGGGGACTGCCATGCTGACCCGGTGGAAGCGAAAACGACGGTTCAGTCGAGAACCTGGTCCTGCATCAGGATGGACTGGTACAGCCGGCGCAGCCCCGGCCCGGGCTCCAGTCCGAGTTCGGCGCCCAGCCACTTCCGGGTGCTGTGGAAGACCGAGACCGCCTCGCCCTGCCTGCCGTCGCGGTAAAGCGAGATCATCAGGTACTCGCTGAGCCGCTCGCGCGCCGGGTTCTCCGCGACGAGTTGTTTCAGGTCGTGGGAAAGCCCATGATGCTCGCCGACCTGAAGCCGCGCGGAGATCAGGTCCTCCTGCACGGTGAGCCGCCGCTCGTTCAGTTGCTCGGCAGCCAACCGGCAGCGAGTGCAATCGGCCACGTCGAGCAACGCCGGCCCCCGCCAGAGCCGCAACGCTTGCTCGAAGACCGTGATGGCTCCCCGCGGATCCTGCCCGAGCAACGCGGCCCCACGCTGTGCCAAGGCAGAAAACCGATGCGCGTCGACGGCCTCGGCAGGCACGGTCATCAGGTACCCGCTGCTGACCGTCCGGACCACCTCCCGCTCGCCGGTCACGGTGAACACGAGCTTCCGCAACCGCGCGATGTTGGCCTGCAACGCATTGCGCACGTTGGAGACCGGTTTGTCGGCCCACAGTTCGTCCGCGAGCGTGTCCAGGGACAACGGAACCCCCGGCGACAAGGCCAGCAACGCCAGCACAGTCCGCACCTTTCGCGACGCGACTCCGTGTCTGCGGCCGGCTTGCCTGAGCGTGACCGAACCCAATAGCTCAATTTCCATATCTACCCCTGAGAAAAATAGCCCGCCTCAAGTGACCCCACGCACCGAGCTGTCGGCCGAGCCGAGCATGTCAGACATTGAAAAGTCGGTCTACCTCCGATTGGGGTAATGCGTTTGCGTCATGTTCGCAGTTTCCCGCGCCGAATGGGATGGACCCTCGCGATTTACCGGGCAGGGCCTCCCGATGGTAGTGCTAGCACCAGTAGGGGCAGTGGTGTTGCCTCCACCAGGGGCCTCTCGGCGGCGAATACCTTGCCGTACTCGCCGGTACGGTGTTGAATCAATTAACGCGGCCGAGGCGGAGCGACATTTTTCGACATGGGGTGAGTGCAATTTGCAGTTCTGGGCACAATTTCTGCCCGATGCTGCCGGGTCGTCGAATGGTTATCTATTATCGGGCTGGCGACGCAGAGTGTTTCCGTTGTTCCCGAGAGTTGTCCGGGTGTCGGCATTTTGCGAGCTTGCGTACTCGTAGCGGAGCTTCGCGCGTCGAAATGTCCTGAGAGGGCGGGCTGCCGCTGACCGAAGCAAGGACGCTCGCGCGGCCCGATCCCGGTGCCGTTTGCGGATAGGGGAGCCGGGTGAGGGCTCGCTCGACCGGCGTCCGGGCCCGCGCCGGACATGATCGACAGCCGGGCTGCTCGTGAACAGAGCACTGCGCCTAGCAGCGCCTCGCGCAGCGCCCGGCGGGTCTTGCTGCCTGACCGTGACTTTCGGAGGCTGCGACCCGATCGTCTGCGGGACGGCGCGTTCTGCACTTGGTTGCTGGCAAGGCACGGGCGCTGACGTCGGCTGAGTCGGGAGCCCGGCACTGGGCGAACCGATGGGCATGGCAGGCTCGCCGACGTCGTCGGGAGACGCCGGTCGCGTCCGGCCGCCTCGTCTGGTTACGGTCGCCATACCGCTGGCTGTGCCGCGAAACCGGTCGATGGACCGTGTTGAGACCGAGAGCGCGCATTTCCCGCCGAGCGCGCTTCACCAGTCGGTGGCTGAAATCCGGGGTCCCGGCCTGGATGCCCTCGTCGAACTGCAGTTCGGTTCTGCCGCGAGCTCCGGCGGCAGGACCCAAAGCCCAACGTCGCTGCCGCGGGACGGATGGGGATACCCCCACATGAATGACGCCAGTCCAGGTTCCTGCGCCTATACCCCGTCTGCAACTGTCGGCAGCGTTCAGCTGAGGGCGCAGACGAGGCCGACCGGAAAGATCAGCCCGCAACCCGAGAAAGCCCTGAGGCCAGCATCAACTGCGTGATCAAACGGATGCCCCGAACGGGCGTCCGGGATGTGTCGGAGTGGCGGCTTTACGTTGCGGCGACGCGAAACCCGACGTTGCCGGAACTGCTGTCGGCCGTGTTGCTGGTGCGGGCGGCGACTCGGTAGCGGTTGCAGTACGAGTCATGGCACAGGTACGAGCCGCCCCGCATCACGTGTGCGTCGGGTTCCGAGTCCGGTGCGCGGAACGTGTCCGCGCACCACTCCCACACATTCCCGGCCGTCTGGTAGAGGCCGAATCCGTTGGGCGGGAACGCTTTGGCCGGTGCGGTGCCGACGAAGCCGTCGTCGCCGGTGTTGTGCTCGGGGAAGCGACCCTGCCAGATATTGCAACGGTGCTTGCCGCGCGGGGTGAGTTCGTCGCCCCACGGGTAGCGGGCTTGGACCAGGCCTCCGCGGGCGGCGTATTCCCACTCGGCTTCGCTGGGCAGCCGGGTGCCGCTCCACGCGCAGTACGCCTGTGCGTCGTTCCAGGACACGTGCACTGCCGGGTGTTCGGGCCGGTCGCCGATGGTCGACCCCGGCCCCTCCGGACGCTTCCAGTACGCCCCGTCCACGGGAAGCCACCATGGCGCGGCGGCGGGTGCCTGCGTGATGGTCTTCTGCACCGTCGGCGGGACGAACAGGTGGAAGACGAAGGACCATCCGTAGCGTTCGGCATCGGTCACGTAGCCGGTGTCTTTGACGAAAGCGGCGAAGCGCCGGTTGGTGACGGTGGTGGCGGCGATGCGCATCGCCGCGACCCGGACTGGGCGCACTGGTCCTTCGCCGTCGGCGGGGTTGGCGTCGGGGTCGTCAGTGCCCATCAGAAATTCGCCGCCGGGAAGCCGGATCATGCCGCGCTGGAGCCGGTTGCGCACTTCCTCATTCGCTGCCGGCACCGGCTGGGCGGAGTGTGCGGCCGGGGTTTCTCGGGCAGCCGCGCAACAGGTGTTGTTCACGAGAACTCCCATCCCTGTGCCCCGTGCCAGGTAGTGGCTTGCGCCCCCGCCGCGACCGCGGCCGCCAGCGCGGGTTGTTCGCTGACCCCAGCGGCGAGCAGACCGGCGAGCGTTCCCGCGAACGCATCGCCGGCACCGGTGGTGTCGACGACGGCCGTCCGCGGCGGTCGTTCGCTGTGCTCGCCCCAGCGGGCTCCGGCCGCACCCAGTGTCACACACACGGACCTGGGCTGAACGCGCAATCGCCGATGCTCGTGCTCGTTGACGATGACCGGATCCGCGAGCTGGAGAAGCCAGTCGGGCAGCGTCTCCGCGGGAGAGGCGTTGAGAACCAGTCGTGCCCCGGCTTCGGCAGCCAGTTCCGCGGCTCGCGCCACTGCGGCCGGAGGGCTCTCCAACTGGAGCAACACGACGGAGGCAGTGCGAATCGACTCGGCAGCCGCGGTCACCCCGTCGGCAGTGAGCGTGTCGTTCGCGCCGGGAATGACGACGATCGAATTCTCCCCGGCGTGGTCGAGCGTGACGTGGGCCCTGCCGGTGACGGACCCGGGCGTGCGCAGGACTGCGGAAGTGTCGACCCCGCGCCGGCGGAGACCGCGCAGGTACCGCCTGCCCTCCGGATCGTCCCCGACGCGGCCGATCATCCGGGCGGTGGCACCAGCGCGCGCGGCGGCAGCTGCCTGGTTGGCTCCTTTGCCGCCGGGCAGAATCCGCAGGCGCCCGCCGAGCACGGTTTCGCCCGGAGCGGGATGTTGAGCGACGGAAACGACGTGATCGATGTTGAGCGATCCGACGACGCTGACGATGCCGTTCACAGCGCGCCTTGCTCGCCCATGAGGGTGGACAGGAACAGGTCGCGGTAGCGGTCGGCGGCCACGTCGATCGCGACCTCGATCCGTGCGGCCGGATCGGCCATCCCGTGAAGTTCCTGCTCGCCCGGCCTCACCCGGCGGTCGACGAGCGTCTGGCCGCGGCTGTGTCCAGGGGCGAGTTCCACCTGGACGGGAAGGAGCGCGGTGCCGAGACCTGCTGGATCAGCGACCGCGCAGACCGCGCCGGCGTCGCCGATTGTGGCGGTGCCAGGCTCAGTGCGGCCCTCGCCGGCGCAGAAACGGAGTTGGTGGCGCAGCAACTGTTCGGCGAGGCGAGCACCGCGATCCTCGTGCGTGGCCAGCTTTTCGCAGTCGGCCGTGCGCACCCCGACGCGGTAGAACACGTCGAGCCCGTACATCGTCACGGGCACCCCGGCGGAGAAGACGATGGCGGCGGCCTCGGGATCGTGCCACGTGTTGAACTCGGCTACCGGCGTCGCGTTGCCTGTCGAGGCGGAGCCGCCCATCACGACAATCCGCTCAAGTCGTTGCAGCGCTTCGGGATAGATCCGAGCCAGCAGGGCGAGGTTGGTCAACGGGGCGAGCGCGATGAGCGTGATCGGTTCGGGCGCGTCGAGGATGGTGTCCCGCAGCAACTCGACGGCATGGCGGGGATCCGGTGCGCGAAGCGGGGCCGGCAGCCCGAGGCCGGCCAAGCCGTCGCTGCCGTGGACGTGGCTCGCGTCGTGCGGTGCGGCGATCAGCGGACGCCGGGCTCCCGCGGCGACGGGTATCGCGGGCGCATCGGCGTGGTCGAGCACGGTGAGCGTGTTCCGGACGACCTGGTCGACGGCGGCATTGCCGGCCACGCAGGTGATCGCCAGCACCCGGAGCCCCGGATGCCGGACAGCGAACAGGAGGGCGAGTGCGTCGTCCACCCCGGTGTCGACGTCGAGGATGACGGGCGAGCGTCCGTTCTGCTTGACAGGTCCCAGCGGCATGACTTCACTATGACAGGGAATAGGAAGGACGTCTAGACGTCTTGCGAAGGGTGGAACGGTGCGACCGGACATAGTGCTCGTGATGGTGGATCAGCTTGCCGCTCGCTGGCTGGAGCGGGCGTTCGAAGGGGTCGTCGCCGTGCCGAATCTGCGCAGGCTGGCCGAGAGCGGGGTCCGGTTCGCCAATGCCTTCACCCCCAACCCGGTCTGCAGCCCCGCGCGGGCGAGCATCGCGACCGGCCTGAGCAGCCAGGGGCACGGTGTCACCGAATGCGGTTACCGCCTCAGTCCTGACGTGCCGACTTTCATGCACGCCCTCCAGGGGGCAGGCTGGCGGACCGGCGCGTTCGGCAAGCTGCATTTCCAGCCGCAGCTGGCGGGCGTGCGCCCCGACTACCGGCCCTACGGCTTCGAGGTCACGCGGATCAGCGAGGACCCGCGTGCCGGGGAGTGGCTGGACTGGGTGCGGCGGGTCCATCCTGAGCACTACCGTGCCGCGCAGGCGACGGTGTGGATGACGATGATCCCGGAGCTGGCCGACTACGGGCCCGAGCACATCGACCTTGCCGAGGAAATCCGCCGCGCCAGGGAGTACTACCCGCAGACGGCGGGCGAGGCGTACCCGCTGCCTTTTCCCGCCGAAGTGTCCCAGACGGCCTGGATCACCGGCCGAGCGTGCGACTTCATCCGCGAAACCCCCGTCGACACGCCGCTGTTCGCGCAGGTCAGCTACGTGCAGCCGCACAACCCTTTCACTCCGCCGCAGGAATACGTGCCGCTGGTCTGCGACGCGTTGATCCCCGAACCGGTCGGGGCGGAATGGCAGGACGACGCGCGCGTCCCGTATTTCGCACAGGAGCGGTATGCCCGGCCGAGTTACGACATCGCGGACTGGAAACGCGACCGGAAGCTGTACTTCGCCGACCTCGCCCACCTCGATCACGAGCTCGGCGTGCTGCTGGACTGCCTGGCCGAGACCGGCAGGCTCGCCCGCACGCACGTTATTTTCACCTCGGATCACGGCGAATTGCTGCACGATCACGGTCTTCTCGGGAAATGGGAGCGCCATTACGACCCGTGCATCCGGGTTCCGCTGATAGTGTGCGGTCCCGGGGTCGAACCGGGCGTCCGCACCGATCTGGTCGACCTGTGCGATCTCGCTCCGACCGTGTTCGACTTGGCCGGACTGCCCCAGCCCGTGCTGCCGAAGCCCGATCTCGGGCGGCCGTACGAACCGGACACCCTGCCCCGGTTCGCCGGACGGTCGCTGTTCGCCTCGTCTTCGGAGTCGGAACCGCGCGACGCGGTTTACGTCCAGAGCAACAACAACCACTGGTCGGCGACACCGGGAAACTGGGCACGGACGTTGCGCACCGCGCGCTATCGCTACACGAGCTTTCTGGCCGGCGGCGGCGAGCAGCTGTTCGATCTGGAACGCGATCCCGACGAACAGCACAACCTTGCCGGCAAGCCGGAATCCGAGTGGATCCAGCGGGATCTGCGTGATCGGTTGTTCGAACGGATTGCGCTGGAGGGCTATCCGAACAGTCCGCGCGGGCTGTTCGGGATCGGGACATGGTGAGCCGGTGCGGGCCGGTGGGCTTTAGGGTGGCCGGGTGATTAAGCCCCCGAAGCGCGCCGCGACGGCCGCACAGGCGATCCGGCAGTTCATCGCCGACGAGCTGCAGGCGGGCGACCAGCTTCCCTCGGAGGCCGAGTTCGCCCGCCGCCTCGGCGTCAGCCGCGTCACGGTGCGCGAGGCGCTCGGCCAGCTCTGGGTCGAAGGACTGGTGACGCGTCGCTGGGGTGTCGGCACGTTTGTGCGCGATACTTCCGCGCCGCTCGGCGGTGCGGTGACGAACATTTACGTCGACATCGCCGACGTCGGGTCCCTGCCGCACAAGATCGAGGCCGCCGGCCACACCCCGGCGCTTTCGCACGCCAAGGTGGACCGGATCGACGGTGCGGACGAAGCGGCGCGCGAGCTGGGTCTTCACTCCGGCGACCCGATCTGGCGCGTCGAACGGTGCTTGACCATCGACGGCGTGCCCGCCATCGTCCTGCGGGATCACATTCCGCTTCGCCTCAACGGCGTCGACTTCCCGGCCGACCGGCTCACCGACCTCGACGCGGACCTGCCGAGCCTGATGCAGCGCATCGGGCTTCGCGTGGTGCGGGACGAGGCTCGGCTCGACGCGGTCGCGGCCGACCCGGGCGTCGCGCGGCTGCTCCGCCTCGCCGACGGAGCGCCGGTTCTGCATGCCCGCCAGGCCAGCCACGCGGACACCGGGGAGATAGTCGTTTCCACATCCGGGTACTACCGGTCCGACGTCTTCACTTTCATGCTGGTGCGCACGACCGGCACCTGAGAGGGAGAGGGGGAACACCGAACGGCCTTCCCCCTCTCCTTCTCAGGACCCTTGCTTTTCCGTCACCGCCGGATCGGTTTCCGCCGCGCCTGAGGAGCCGGCGAATCCGCGGGTCCGCACAAGCCCGACGCAGATCACCGTGACGACGCACAGTGCGGCGATGTACGCGGCGATTCCCCAAGGCTGGCCGCCGTTCGCGGACAACAGCAGCGTCGCGATCGTCGGCATGAGCCCGCCCCCGAGGACGGTCGCGGCCTGGAAGCCGAGCGAGATCCCGGTGTATCGGACGCGCGCCGGGAACAGCTCTGTGAACAGTGTCGCTTGGATGCCGTAAGCCAGGCCGTTGAACAGATTCACCAGGATCAGAGCGAGGAACAGCGCACCGGCGGTCCGTGCTTCCAGCACCGCGAAGAACACGAACGCCAACGGCACACGGCACAGCGCGACGATGACGAAGGAACGGCGCCGCCCGATCCGGTCGGAGAGCAGTCCTCCGAGCGGTGCCGCGAGCAGGTTCACGATATTGCCCACGAGCAGGGCGTCGATGACCATCGACCGGGAGAAGCCGAGCGGGGAAACGGCGTAGGAGGTCACGAAGACCATCAGGAACCCGAACGCCGCGACCGAGGTGTAGATCCCGATCGACAACAGCACGGTCGCCGGGTGGTGCCGCACCGTTTCCCACAGCGGCGAGCGCGGGCGCGTTCCGGTTGCCTTGATCCGCTCGAACTCCGGCGATTCGGCGATCCGCAGCCGTGCCCACAAGCCGACCCCGATCAGGCCGACACTGATCAGGAACGGGATGCGCCAGCCCCAGGCGAGCAGCTGGTCGGTCGTCAGCACGGCGAGCAACACTGTGATCGTCAGCGAGGAGAGCACCAGGCCGAAACCGCTGCCGGTTTGCACGAGACTGCCGTAGAGCCCGCGGCGCTTCGCCGGCGCGTGCTCGGTGACCAGCGTGACCGCGGCTCCCCACTCCCCGCCGATCCCGAAGCCCTGGACGAACCGCAGCACGGTCAGCAGAACCGGAGCCGCGATGCCGATGCTGTCGTACGTCGGAATCGCTCCCATCAGGACGGTCGCGCCGCCCATCACCATCAGCGTCCAGATCATGACCGGTTTCCGTCCGAACCGGTCGCCGAGATATCCGAAGAGCGCGCCGCCGAGCGGCCGGGACACGAACCCGACCGCGAACGTGCCGAATGCCAGCAGAGTGCCTGCCACGGGGCTGGCAGCAGGGAAGAAGAGGTGCGCGAACACCAGCGCGGTCATCGTCCCGAAGGTGTTGAACTCGTAGAACTCGATCGTGTTCCCGATGACGCTGGCCACGACGAGCCTGCCGTGACCACGAGCAATGAGGCGGTCCATCCGGACTCCTTCGACAATGGACGTCTAGACGTCTGTCAGTAGCTGGTTCATACTGAGACGGCGGTCACGGATAGTCAAGCCCGGCTGGGCGAGACGGTGGCGCGGAAACGACGGCGAGGAGGAACGGTGGCGGAACTGACCGGTGTGCCCGGGTACGGAACGGACCCGGCGTGGCAAGGACGGATCGGGCGCACCGTCGCCGAGTCGTCGTCGTACTGGCCGGAGCCGCCGAGCCGCCCGGGTGCGCCCAACGTGGTCCTGGTGGTGCTGGACGACACGGGATGGTCGGACTTCGGGTGTTTCGGCTCCGAGATCTCCACGCCCGCGATCGACCGGCTCGCCGCGGGTGGTCTGCGCTACACGAACTTCCATGTCACGCCGCTGTGCGCGCCGACCCGCGCGAGCTTGCTGACCGGCCGCAACCATCACGCTGCCGGGATGCGGTTCCTGCCGAGCGCCGACACCGGGTTCCCGAATTCCCGGGGTCGCGTCCACCCCGGCATCGAGCTGCTGCCGTCCCGGCTGCGCAGGGACGGATACGGCACCTACTTGGCCGGCAAATGGCATCTCGCGCCCCTGCCGGAGATCAGCCCGGCCGGACCGTTCGGCAACTGGCCGCTGGCCAAGGGCTTCGACCGCTTCTACGGTTTCCTGGACGGCTGCACCGACCAGTACGTTCCCGAGCTGTACGAGGACAACCATCCGGTCGACCCGCCGGGCGGCGCGGACTACCACCTGTCGGCGGATCTCGCGGACCGGGCGATCGGGTTCGTCCGCGACCACCTCGCGTTCCGGCCGGGCAGCCCGTTCTTCCTGCAGCTGGCTCTCGGCGCGACCCACGCCCCGTTCCAGGTCCCGCGCCCCTATCTGGAGCGCTACCTCGGCGTCTTCGAGAAAGGCTGGGACCGCACGCGCGAGGACCGGCTGCGCCGGCAACGGAAATCCGGCCTGGTGCCGCCGGAGACCGAGCTGACCGAACGCAATCCGGGCGTGCCGGCGTGGGACACCCTCAGCGCCGAACAACAGCGGCTCGCAGTCCGCCTGCAAGCCGCGTTCGCCGGCTTCCTCGAACACGCCGACGCACAGGTGGGCCGGGTGCTCGACGCGCTGCGCGACTGGGGCATCCTGGACGACACGATCGTGCTGGTGCTGTCCGACAACGGCGCGAGCCCCGAGGGCGGTGCCGCCGGAACCGCGGACCTCAACTCGGCTTACGGGCGGGTAGAACAAACTCTCGACCAGGAACTCGCCCGGCTGGACCGGATCGGCGGACCGGACGGCCCAGCGCACTATCCGCAGGGATGGGCGAGCGCCGGCAACACCCCGTTCCGCCGGTACAAGCAATTCGTCGACCTCGGCGGCATCCGGTCGCCGCTGGTCGTGCATTGGCCGGCCGGCATCGACGGGGGCGGGCAGACGCGGACGCAGTTCGTCCACGCGATCGACATCATGCCCACGTTGCTCGAACTCGCCTGCCTCGAACCGAGCGGTCCAGTCGACGGGCGCAGCATCGCAAAAACCTTTGCCGACCCGGACGCCCCGTCCGCGCGGGACACGCAGTACTTCGAAATGCTCGGCCACCGCGCCATCTGGCACCGCGGCTGGAAAGCCGTCACCATCCACACTCCTGGCGCCTCGTTCGACGCCGATACCTGGCGGCTCTACGACACCGCCGCTGATTTTTCCGAGTGCCACGACATCGCCGCCCATCGTCCCGAGCTTGTGAATGAACTGCGGCGATTATGGGAACGGGAAGCAGAAGCCAACGACGTTTTTCCGCTCGACGACCGGCCCCTCGTCACGTTGCTCGGCCTGCGGGCACCGCAGGGGCTGATGGCGCTGCGGCGTCTGGTGCTGCGTCCCGGGCAGAGTCACGTTCCCCTCGCCAGCCGGATCACCGGCACCGACCGGTCCATGCGAGTCGACGCACGAATCCGGCCAGACGCCTGGCCCGCGGAAGGCGTCATCCTCGCGAGCGGCGGTTCGTACGGAGGGTACGTGCTCTACCTGCTTCGCCAGGAGCTGGTGTTCGAACACCTGCTTCTCGACGAGCGGATCACCTGCCGGTCCGGACCGATCGCGGAAGCGCCCCGGCAATTAGGGTTCACCCTCTCCCGGAAACCGGATCGCACCGCGAAAGTGGAGCTGTTCCTCGGCTCCGAGACGGTCGGCGAAGCGCTGATTCCGGTCGCCGCAGGCCGCCTCTCCTGCTACGGGCTGGACGTCGGCCGCGACAAGGGAAGCCAGGTATCGACGGCGTACCAAGGAGAATTCGCGCTGCCCGACGGCGTGCTCGAAAGCGTCACCCTCGAATACCTGGACTCGTCTCAAGCCGAGGAGATCGCAGAGGGCCTGGAACGGGAACAATAGCCCGCCTTCCGGCCGGGAGCGCAGGCGCGCAACGACGTCGGCCTGGAACGTCGCTGCCAATTCCGCCCCGGCGCGCTGCAGGTGGCTTGTCCTGTCATCCGATCCTCGGCAGGCTGGGTTTTGGTTGCCGTGCACTCCGTGCGTACTCGGATCCGCTGCACGGTGACCGGGGCGGATCGAGAAAATGCCGGGTGCGTAGGCCAGCCCTGCGGAAACAGCAAGAGCGGCGGTGCACCCTGACCGGGATGCCGGATACCCATGCCAGCTCCGCCATGTTCATTCCGGTTCGGTGTCAGGCCCCTTGCGCAAGAGGACCACGACCACGCGGGACTGACCCGGCCGCATCGGTACCTCGTTGACGGCTGGGTGCCGAATGAGGCCCTCCCGAGCTTGGCGGACAGCTACCGGCAGGCGTCGCGGATCCAGTCTCTGAGCAATGGGCGGCTGGCGCGCGGGCCGATGATGTCCTGGACTCCGAATTGTTCGGCGGCCAGAACGGCGACGACAACGCCGAGCGTTCGGCTGGAATGCGAACCGGTTCGGTCGCCGGGTCAGTCTGCTCGACCTGCGCACGGAAGGCTGCCTCGATGCCGCCTTGCGAGGGAAGCCAGCCCCGAGCTCCGGACGGCCGAGCCCAGCTTCGGCTGGCTCGATGCCGGTTGGCGATCAGGAGGTGGAAGGTCTCGCACAGGTCTGTCAGACAAGTGACGGCCAGGGCTCCTCGGGCCGACGTGTCGGCCCGAGGGCCGGGTCCGCGGCGACCACGCCGAATGGAGGTCCGCCGAGCCGGGGCAGCACAGGCAGGGGCCGTCCCCGTCCCCGGCATGCCGCGGCGGCGTCGAAGATCGCGTTCAACCCCGCAGAGCGTGACGCCGATGGGCGTGGGGCCGCAGTCCATGCGAAGACGCCATTTCTGCGACCACCACCGAATGCTTGCAACCTGAGTTCGCCGAGAACAGCGGCCAGCGCGTCGGTGCCAGCCGTCAGCTTCTCGCACGCGGAGCGTGCCGGCGCGCAGGCGGCGAGCCAGTCGGCGGCAGCGGCGTGCTCACGGTGGCTAGCAACCGTGGTTGTTTGTTTCGGCCTCGTGGTTTTGGCTCAGCACGTATCGGCATGAACTGTGGTGCGGCGGCCTTGCTCACCCGCATTCGGAAGGGACCTCCGATAATCACCCGTTGGGCGAGATGCTCTGGAGCCTTGCGTGCGCCTGAACCGAAACGGGGCCGGGACTGCTCCCAGGATTGCTCAGCTACTGAACGGCAGCTGAAGTGTGGTGCCTCAAACTCAAGATCCATCTATGCGAAAAAACCGCCCTGCCTGGATTTTGCATCCGGCGGGCGGTGTTTCGTCGTGGTGGAGCTAAGGGGACTCGAACCCCTGACCCCCTCACTGCCAGTGAGGTGCGCTACCAGCTGCGCCATAGCCCCGAAGCAGAGGTGAACTCCGCATCTCGTATGGACATACAGTACACCCCGCCTTCGGTCCCTTCGTCAGGGGGTCGGTTACGCGCCGCAGCCACGCCGGAACGGCGTGCCAAGCTGCCCAAACCCGCCTCCCTGCGACCTGTGCCGAGCGCATTAGTGCAGGTCGCCTGCCCTATCTGACTTTTATTCAGGTTTGCGTTGAGTGTCAGTGTGCCCGCGATTACATTCCTCCGCAGTCGCGACGTCGAGCCGACCCTCGCCACGAGGCGAACCCCACCTCCGGCCGAGGTCGCCCAGCGGTCCCGTCTCGGCAAGGGAGGTGACGATGAACCCCGAATCACGGAAAGTGGCCGCGCTAGCGCCGACCCCTCCGAGTCCGGCGGACTACCCCTGCGGCCGGAACAGCGGAACGCCGTCCCGCCATCCCCTCGAGACCAACGCTGGTGCGTGGCCCGCCCAAACAGGGACCGCGAACGCCCGGCGAACCGCTGCTCGTCCGCCCGTCCCGCTGGCCCGCCCGTACACCGGAACCGGAACAAACGCGCACGATTGGCACTTCCACCTCACCCGCAAGGGCGATGCAGAGACGTCCACCTACCCCTCCTGGCACCCCGCGTTGGAACACGAGAACACCTCGGAAACCCACGACACCGCAGCCCCGCCGCGACTGCCGTCCACCGAGCCCGACCCGCAATGGCCAGCGCATCCGACTGCTGCAGTTGTCGATCTTCCCTCCGGCCAAGACCGTGAACCGCACCCGGCCGGACTGGCTGCCAGTCACGAGAAGCCGCAGCAGCACGGCCGTAATGACGCCGCCAACCGGTCGTTCACACTGATCTCCGTGGGTGGCACTACTTCTCCGCCGCCGGGACAAGTGGACCTGGGGCCGAACGTCGTCGTTTTCGATCCGTCGATGCCGAGCGCGAGCATCCAGCGCAAGCTCGACGCGATCTTCGCGGAGCAGGAGAAGAACCAGTTCGGCAGTCAGCGCTACGCCGTGCTGTTCAAACCTGGCACGTACTCCAACGACGTGAACGTCGGCTTCTACACGCAAATCCTCGGACTAGGCAGCACGCCCGACGCCGTGACGATCAACGGTGCGGTGCACGTGGACGCGGACTGGTTTCCCCCGAACAACGCGACCCAGAACTTCTGGCGCGGCGCGGAAAACCTGTCCGTGAACCCCGTCGGGGGCGCGGACCAATGGGCCGTATCGCAGGCGAGCCCGTACCGGCGCATGCACGTCCGCGGCGACCTCCGCCTCGACGACGGCGGCGGCTGGTCGAGCGGGGGCTGGATCTCGGACACGAAGATCGACGGCCGGGTCCGTTCCGGGTCGCAGCAGCAATGGATCTCGCGCGATTCGCACTTCGGCGGCTGGACCGGGTCCACTTGGAACATGGTGTTCGTCGGCGTGGACGGCGCTCCCGCCGGCGCCTTCCCGGACCCGCCGTACACGACGATCGACCAAGCCCCGATCGTCCGCGAGAAGCCGTGCCTCCAGGTCAACGAGTCCGGTCACTACCGGGTGTTCGTGCCCGCCCTGCGAAACAACACCTCCGGCGTCACCTGGGAACACGACAGCGCACCAGGCGTTTCGCTGCCGATCGACCAGTTCTTCATCACGAAGCCGGGCACTACCGCGTCCGAGATGAACGAGGCACTGACGGCGGGCAAGAACCTGCTGATCACCCCAGGCGTGTACCACCTTGATCAGCCTCTTCACGTGACTCGCCCGGACACCGTCGTCCTCGGCCTTGGCATCGCGACCTTGATCCCGGACGGCGGGATCACCGCGATCAACGTCGACGACGTGGACGGAGTGAAGATCGCCGGCCTGCTGATCGACGCCGGAACGACCTCGTCGGCCACGCTCATGCAGGTCGGCGATCCCGAGTCGAACGCGGACCATTCGGGGAACCCGACCTCGCTGCACGACGTGTTCTTCCGCGTCGGCGGCGCTGCCGCGGGCAAAGCGCACACCAGCCTCGTCATCAACAGCAACGACGTGATCGGCGACCACCTCTGGCTTTGGCGAGCCGACCACGGCGCCGACGACAGCCACGTCGGCTGGAACTCCAATACCGCCGACACCGGCCTGGTCGTGAACGGAAACGGCGTGACCGTCTACGGGCTGTTCGTCGAGCACTTCCAGAAGACGCAGGTGACCTGGAACGGAAACGGCGGGCGCACCTACTTCTTCCAGAACGAGATGCCCTACGACGTCCCCGATCAGGCAGCCTGGATGAACGGCGAGAGCGCGGGCTACGCCGCGTATCAGGTCGCCCCGGACGTGACCAGCCACGAAGCCTGGGGTCTCGGCAGCTACTGCTTCTTCAACACGAACCCCTCGGTGTCCTGCTCGCACGCCTTCGCCGCTCCTGTCGCCCCTGACGTGCAGCTCCACGGCATGGTGACGGTTTCGCTCAACCACCAGGGAACGATCACCCACGTGATCAACGACCTCGGTGCGGCCACCCCGTCGGGGACGAAGCCGGTGAACTTGGTGCGCTATCCATAGCCGCCACCTGAACAACCGGTGCCCGCCGCGGTGGCGGCCGCGACGGGCACCGGTCCCTGGTTCTGTCGTTTGCCACGACAGCCGACGGGACACCGTAGGCTGTGCCGTGTGAGCCAGCCGATCCTGATGACCGTCGACGACGACCCCGCCGTTTCGCGGTCGGTGGCGCGCGACCTGCGTCGCCGCTACGGCAAGGACTACCGCGTCATCCGTGCCGACTCGGGCGCCGACGCCCTCGACGCACTTCGCGAGATCAAGCTGCGCGGCGACGCCGTCGCGGCGATCCTCGCCGACTACCGCATGCCGCACATGGACGGCATCGTCTTCCTGGAGAAGGCGATGGACCTCTTCCCGAACGCCCGGCGCGCACTGCTGACGGCCTACGCCGACACCGACGCCGCGATCCAGGCGATCAACGTGGTCGACGTCGACCACTACCTGCTCAAGCCCTGGGACCCGCCCGAAGAGAAGCTGTACCCGGTCATCGACTCGCTCGTCGAGACCTGGCTCGCGGTCGGCGATCGTCCGGTGGAAGAGACGAAGCTGATCGGGCACCGGTACTCGGCGCCGTCGTTCCGGATGCGCGACTTCCTGGCTCGCAACGCCGTCCCGTACCGCTGGTACTCGGTCGACGACGAAGAAGCCGGCCGCATCCTCCAAGCCGCCGGCGCGTGCGAGACCGACATCCCGGTCGTGGTGACGCCGGACGGCACGGTGCTGAAACAGCCATCGGGAAGCGAGATCGCCGATGCGGTGGGCCTTTCTACGCAGCCCGCGCAGGACTTCTACGACCTGGTGGTGATCGGCGGCGGTCCGGCCGGACTCGGCGCCGCCGTTTACGGCGCTTCCGAAGGACTGCGGACCGTGCTGGTCGAGCGCAAGGCCACCGGCGGCCAGGCCGGAACCAGCTCCAGGATCGAGAACTACCTTGGCTTCCCGGACGGAGTGTCGGGCGCGCAGCTCACGGACCGAGCCCGGCGCCAGGCGCAGAAGTTCGGTGCCGAAGTGCTTACGGCTCGCGATGTCGTGGGTCTGGAAGCGCGCGGCTCGAGCCGGGTCGTGACCTTCGGCGACGGATCCGAGATCGCTGCGCACTCCGTGATCCTTTCCAGCGGCGTCAACTACCGAGCGCTGGAAGCCGAGGGAATCGCGGAGTTGACCGGCCGGGGCGTTTACTACGGCTCTGCCGCGACGGAAGCACCTGAGTGCTCGAACGATCACGTGTACATCGTCGGCGGCGCGAACTCCGCCGGTCAGGCGGCTGTGTTTTTCGCCCAGCACGCCGCCGACGTGACGCTGCTGGTGCGCGGCGCGTCGCTGGAGTCGTCGATGTCGCACTACCTCATCGAGCAGATCGCTGCCATCGAGAACATCCACGTTCGCATGCACACCACGGTGGTCAAGGCGCATGGGGACGATCACCTCGAGTCCATCACGGTCTGCAAAGACGGCGTGACCGAGAAACTGGACACGGAACACCTCTTCATCTTCATCGGAGCCGCTCCGCGCACGGAGTGGCTGGGAAAGAGCGTCCTCCGGGACGCCCACGGATTCGTCCGGACCGGCCCAGACCTCGTGGAGGACGGACGCAGGCCGCCGGGATGGAGCCTGGACCGCGACCCGCATTACCTGGAGTCGTCAGTGCCCGGCGTGTTCGTGGCCGGAGACGTGCGCTCGCAGTCGGTGAAACGCGTCGCGTCCGCCGTCGGCGAGGGCGCCATGGCCGTGACCCTGGTCCACCGTTACTTGGAGGAACAGTGACTCAGCCCGCCTTGTCGCGCGAGGAACTGCGCGGACTGTTCTTGTTCGAACATCTCTCCGACACGCAGCTCGACTGGATCGAGCAGAACGCGGTGCGCGAGGAGTTCAAGGCCGACTCCGTGGTGATCCGCGAAGGCGACCCGGCGACGTGCTTCTACGTCCTGCTCAACGGAGCGTTGCGGATGACCCGCGTGGTGGCCGGCGCAGAGGTCGAGATGAAGCGGTCCGATCAACGCGGTTCCTACTGCGGCGCAACGCAATTCTTGGCCTACCAGGACAGCGAAGCCACCTACGGCGCGACGATCTACGCCGTCAGCGACCTGACGTTCCTCACGCTTCCCGCCGCGGAGTTCGCCGTCGAATTCCGGCAATGGTTCCCGATGGCGGCGCACTTGCTGGAGGGCATGTACCTCGGCTGGCGCAACACCGACGCGCTGGTGTCGTCGCGCCGCAGGCTCGTCGCCCTCGGCGAGTTGTCCGCGGGGCTCATGCACGAACTCAACAACCCGGCCGCAGCTGCGGTGCGGGCCACGGCCGCGCTGCGCGAGCGAGTCGCTGGCATGCGGCACAAACTCGCGATCCTGGCGAAGAAAGACATCGACCCGAACCTGCTCGAGTTGCTCCTCGACGTGCAGGAACGCTTGGTGAAGCAGGTCGGCGACGCACCCAAGCTCTCCGCGATGCAGCAAGCCGACCGCGAGGACGAGATCGGCGACTGGTTCGACGACCACGGCATCGACCAGGGCTGGGACCTCGCCAGCATCTTCGTCGCTGCCGGACTCACGCCGACGAACCTCGACCACGTGCTGGAGTCGGTGGGCGAAGGACTGCTCGACGGCGCGATCCGCTGGCTCGCGTACGCGCTCGAAACCGAGATGCTGATGGGCGAGATCGAGGACTCGACCAGCCGGGTGTCCACGCTCGTGGGCGCGGCGAAGCAGTACTCGCAAATGGATCGCGCCCCGCACCAGTTCATCGACGTCCACGAAGGACTCAACTCCACGCTGGTGATGATGTCGGGCAAGCTCGGCGAGGGCATCCGCGTGGTCAAGGAATACGACTGCTCGATCGACCGGGTTCCTGCCTACGCCGCCGAACTGAACCAGGTGTGGACCAACATCATCGACAACGCCGTCGGCGCCATGGGCGGCGAGGGAACGCTGACCCTGCGCACGTGGCAGGTCGGCAAACAGGTGCGCGTCGAGATCGGCGACACCGGCCAGGGGATCCCGGAAGAGGTGCGCCAGCGCATCTTCGAGCCGTTCTTCACGACCAAAGGCGTGGGCGAAGGCACCGGTCTCGGGCTGGACATCTCGTGGCGGATCGTCGTGGAACGGCATTCGGGCGACATCAAAGTGACGTCGGAACCGGGCGACACGCGGTTCGAGGTCTGCCTTCCCGTGGAGGAGCAAGCGTCGCTCTGAACGCGCGGTTGCCCGCGGATGCCCGGCATGAGGCTGGGATCTTCGGGTTCTTCGGAGCAGTTCTGCGGTGGTTGTCATCGGCGGTATCCCCTCGGAGCGAACTGACGGCTCGATTCCGAGGTTAGCCGACCGCACCGACAGGATTTCGGGCTGTTTTCGAGTTTCCCTTGTGCGCCAACGGTTTTCGATCTTTCCCTGATCGGGTGATGATTGGGAACGCATGTTCGAGCACTCTGGAACACGGCAGCGCCGCGCCCATTGCTCGGACCCGCAGGGGGTCCGGTGGGCGCCGCCGCCGGTTCAGGGGAGGGACCGTGATCCGAATCCGGGAAGTGTCAGTGTCATTGCCGCTGTCGTCAGCCAGGTCAGCAAGTCCGGCAACGGAATCCGGGCGAGCCGTCCAGGCCATTCGTCGGCTGCGATCGTCAGTGCGAGCTCATCTTCGCCAGGCCGGATTCCGGTCAGGCGCAAGCCTTTCGGCAGATCCGGGAGGGGAAGCACGATCGGCTGGATCCGCTTCGGCGGGCACCTCGTCCACCGTCCGAGGCAGAGCGAGGTCGGGGTCAGCACTATTGCTTCGTCTTCGATGTCTGCGACGAGAGTCAAATATCCCCAGCGCGGACGTTTCCGCCAGCGCACTCGGAACCCGTCCGGATGCGGTGTCGCGATCAGGTCCGGACGTGCCGCGGCGACCCGATCCCGCACCACGGTTCCGCTCACTTCTATCTCGAGTTCGACAGATCCGGGAATCGCCGCTGGCGAAGGCAATCCTCGAAGCCGCACGTCCTTGGCGAGCACGGTCACGCGCCGCAACGGAATGCGTTCGACGTCTGGCTGCGCAGGCGGTCCGGCAGTGGGCCGCGTTTCAGGACTGGCTTCGCGAGCAGCGGACGCCCGTCCGGAGCTGCGTCGAGAAGTCGGTCGCTCGGATTCGTGCGGTCCCGCGTGTCCTGCGTCAGGTCCCGAGGTGGGTTTCCATGCTGCGGCACCTGGTGTGGCTTCCGCGATTCGGCGATCGCCTTGCGCCTGAACAGAATTCGACGATGCCGTGTTCTCTCGTGGACCGGATGGGCGTGCGTCAGTTCGGCCGTCGGCGGGCCGCGCGAGGTGACCAGGCGCAAGCCCAGCCGCATCCAGCGGGCCGTCCGTCTTGCGCGTTTCGCCGACGGGGGTGTCCGTCGCAGCAGGCATGCCGGACGCGTCCGCGATGGTCGGGTCCTTCGTTTCGCCACGCGCGTTCGACGCTGCTGAGGCCGCTGCAGTTCGAGACGAGCGGGCATTGCCGGCAAGGCTGCCAGCGCCGTGCGCAACGGGGTCCGCCGAGCTGTTCGGAACGGGCCAGTCGACATCTTCCGCGACGATACGGACGTCTCCCACTCGACCGGTGGCGAGACGAAGCGAGTCCGCTGGATAGTCGAGTTCGGTGAGAGTCAGGCCCACCTCGTGGCCTTGCACTGTGGTCGTAAGGCGACGACCCACCAGTTGCTCGGTGACGGTTCGGGCGAGCGCGGCCGGGGTCGCGGGCACTGCGGGCAGCAGTGCCCGGCCCGCGGCTGCCAGCCCCGACAGTTCGGGCCAGGGCACCCAGGCATCGAACCATCGGCCTTCGCTCATTCGGCCATCGTATGGCTGTCCCGAGGAGACCGCTCCTCGCTGTGGCATGAGCCGCGTAACGGACGGCAAGGGGCCGATCACTCAAGCCATCGGAGCAGCCAGCAGCCCGGAAGTTGCTCCGGCCTCGGTGATCCTGGCCGCCACCAGCCAGAATTCCGTCACAGCGAGCCGCTTGACGTCGCGTCTGGCACCCGATCCGCTGGGCGGCGAACTAGGCTTGCCGAATGTCCGAACCCGACCACGAGCCGTCCGGCATCGAGACAGTCGAAGACCGCGTTTACCGGCGAGAAGACTGGTACGCGGAGGAGTTCACCGCGCGTCGGTTCCTGCGCTGTGAGTTCCATCAGGTCGACCTGACCGAGGCAGTCACCCGCGGTGTCTCCTTCCTGGACTGTGTGTTCGGAAACGTCCAGTTCAACGCCTCCCGCCACACCGACTCTGCGTTCACGGGCTGCGTGTTCAAAGGATGCAACCTGTTCGATGCCGAGTTCACCGGCTGCAAGCTGGTCGGCAGCCGATTCCAGGACTGCGACCTGCGTCCGTTGCGCGTGACCGGCGGAGACTGGTCTTTCGTCGGCTTGAATGGTGCCGACCTGCGTGGAGTCACGTTCCAACAGGTGCGGATGCGCGAAGCGGACCTCACCAAGGCGAAGTGTTCGGGAGCAGTGCTCACCGACGTGGATCTGTCCGGCGCAGAGCTGCAGGACATCGACCTCACGCGCGCCGAACTCCGGGGCAGCGACCTGTCGTCACTCGATCTGACTCGTTCGTCGCTGACCGGCGCGATCGTGTCCCCGGAGCAGGCGGCGGTGCTCGTCACGTCGCTCGGACTGCAGGTCCGCGGGTAGTCTCGCTTCTGGGAACCGAGCCGTCGGGTATGTCCGGAGGGAGCGCGATGGGAGTCGTCACACCAGGCTTCACCGGACGCGCCCGCGGTGCCAACCCGCGGCTGCCGCCAGGGCAGTATCTCGCCGAAGACTTCCCGGTTCTCTCAGCCGGGCCGACTCCTCGAGTGAGCACAGAGCGGTGGGAGTTCGCGGTAGTGACCGAGAGCGGCGAACGTCGCTCATGGTCGTGGCCGGAACTCATGGCGCTGCCGAGCGAGAAGATCACTGTTGACATCCACTGCGTCACCCAATGGTCCAAACTGGACACTCGTTGGCGCGGCGTCCCAGTGGACGCGCTCGTCGGGGATCTCGATACGGCCGCTGATTACGTTATGGCGCATTCCTACGGCGGCTACACCACAAACCTTCCGCTCGCGGATCTCCTGGGCGGACAAGCCTGGATCGCCTACGAGTACGGCGACAAGCCGCTCACTCCGGAACACGGCGGCCCGGCTCGGCTGTTGGTGCCGCACCTCTACCTTTGGAAGTCCGCGAAGTGGGTGCGCGAGCTGCGGCTCGCTACGAAGGACGATCCGGGCTTCTGGGAAGCTGCCGGCTACCACGACTACGGAGATCCATGGCGGGAACAGCGGTATCAGGGAGACTAGCGTGGCGCGTCGCCCGGCTCGCCGAGATCCGGGAGGAGACACCGACCGCGCGCACCTTGGTCTTCGATATCCCAGGGTGGCCAGGCCATCTCGCGGGACAGCACGTCGACGTTCGCCTCACCGCAGCTGACGGCTACACGGCACAACGCAGCTACTCACTTGCTGCACCGGCGAACGGAGACCGGATCGAACTGACCGTGCAACGGGTGGCCGACGGCGAAGTGTCCGAACACCTCACCGGCCCCTACGCGGTCGGTGACCCGGTCGAAATCCGCGGCCCGATCGGCGGTTGGTTCGTGTGGCGTCCCGCCGAGTCGGCTCCGGTGCTGCTCGTGGCGGGTGGCGCAGGCATCGTCCCGCTGATGTCGATGGTTCGGGCTCGTCGCGAAGCTGGCAGCAAGGCACTATTCAGGCTGGTCTATTCGCTGCGTACCCCCGCAGAGCTGTACTACGCCGAGGAGCTCCGCCGACCCTACGCAGGCTTGGACATCACTTACGTCTACACGCGGGAGCTCCCGGAAGGGCGATCCGGCATCCCGCGGCGCATCGACGTCGCCACATTGAACACCGCTGCGTGGCCGGTTGACTTCGGTGCCACCACGTACATTTGCGGGCCGACCGGCTTCGTGGAGACCGCAGCGGACATCATGCTCGCGCTGGGACACTCGCCGCAGTCGATTCGGACTGAGCGTTTTGGCCCCAGCCGGGACTGAGGCCGTCAACGAATCAGTGCACGGTCGGTTTGGCGAGGAGTTCGCGCAGAGTCGCGAGCAGTTCGCGACGGTCTGCTGCACCGAGTTTGCCGCGGATGCGGGCCATGTGGTGTTCGACAGTCTTGCCGGAAATGAAGAGTTTGCTGCCGGCTTGTTTGTAAGTCAGGCCGTCGACGACCAGGCGGGCGACCTCGAGCTCGCGTTCGCTGAGTGCGCTTAAGCCGGTCGCCGCGCCCGGTGCCGGGGCGGCGGACTCAAGACGTCCAGTCGTGCCTTGGAACTGCCGAGCTGCTTCGAGGAGTTGGACCATCGCCTTGCGATCGGAGGTGCGAATCGCGGCTTGGCCCGCCAGCCTGGCCGCGTCCCAGCACAGGTCCAGTTCATGAAGTTCCGCAGCTGCCGCGGAGATTTCGCCTGGATCGAACGTGCTGCTGAGAACCGCAAGCCAGCATCCAGCGGCGCGCGCGAGCGCTGCCGGGTAGCGGCCGCAGTCGGCGAAGTGGTTCAGCGCTGCCAGTTGCTGCTCGGCAGTGGCGCGGTCTTCTGTGGTGATCGCGGCGTGCAGTTCATGCCAGCACAGCGACACTGTCCACAAAGGAGGGTTGCCCAGGCGATCAAGCATCGCGTGCGCGCGTTCTAGTCGGCGGGACAGCTTGGCGTGCGCACCGGTCCGAGCGGCTGCGATTGCCAGTTCTCCCAACGGCAGCAGCGTAAACAGGTCCACTTGCTGACGCATGGACGCCTGATACGCCCGTTCCCACGACTGTTGCAGTCCGACCAGGTCGCTCGCTCGCCGGGCGAGGCCGAGTTCCAGTGTCGCGAAGAACAGTTCGTCACGGGCCTCAAGTTTGGTGCCGGCGACGGCGTCGCGGTGTTCCGTTGCGGCGGCGAGATGGCCGCCGGTCATCGCGACCCAGCCGAGCAGCAGCCGGTGCCGGGTGGCAAGCAGGTCGCCGCCGACGCTGCTGGCTAATGCTCGTTCCAGCACCGATTCTGCGAGCGCCAGTTCGCCTGCGTGCAGGCCCGCGAGTGCAGCGAGTGCGGCCGGACTGTCCGGCAGGGGTGCGCCGCCGACTGCTGGTTCGAGCATTGCTGCGGCACCCACAAGCGTCGGCAGGGCCTCTGTTCCGCAACCGAACACCGATTCCACGATCCCGTTTGCTGTTCGCGCAGCGGCACCGGTGAACAATGTCGGCGCGGCTCCAGGCATCGGGACGTTGGAGACAGCTTGACCGTCGGTGGTCTGGCCGGTTCCGACGAGGGCGATCGTGGCGAATGCGTCCACCGCGCCAGGGCCCACCCAGCGATAGCTTTCGCCATTCGGTTGGGGCTGTCCGGAGAACGCGGGATTGCCGTTGGGTGCGGCGGGAGCGGGATCGGTCGGGGTTCCGGCAGCGTCCGCGCGGCGGGGGAGCGCGGAGGCTTGAGAGTCTGTCGAGCTGGCTAGCGTCCGTTGGGTTGCCGCTTGGTGGTTCGTTGCCGCGGCAGTGGGACTTTCGTTGCTGGAGTCATAGCCGCCGGAGTTGGATGACGGAGTTGCCGCATGTTGACGAGACCAGTTGTCCGTGGCTGCGGCCCAGCGGTACAGCTCAGCGGTTCGGGCCAGTTCGCCGCGGTGAGCCAGGACTGTCGCGGCGATCTCGGCGCCGGCGGCTCGTGCTTCCGGATCTTCGCCGGACAGCATGCCGTCGCCAAGGCGGAGGGCGGTGTCCAGGTCTCCGGACAGTGCGGCGGCGCGGGCCCAACCCGTCGTGGTCGCGGCGTCGCGGGCACCAGCTTCGGCGGCGGCTTCGAAGAGTCGTGCGGCGTGCTTTGGGTCGGTGGGGAGTGCTTCGCTCGCAGCGGTTGCGAATGCGGTTGCTGCGGAGGCACCGGAGCTGCCGGCGTCGAGCAGTGACGTCGCGAGGTCAAGTACGGGCAGGCCCCGAGTCAGTTGTGCTTCCACGAGTTGCTGCAACACAGCTAGGCGTCGAGCGGGTGGTCCGTAAGCGCGTACTGCTTCAGCGGCGGCAGGCAGGAGAATGTCTTCAGCATCAAGGAGGCCCGTCGCGCGGGCACCGTCGACGACTTCGGGCAGTTCGTCTGGTGTGCGCTCCAGCAACGAACACAGCAGGTCGAGGTTGCGGGCCGCGCCGGCTTCGGCGGCGATGAGGTAGCGGAGGACGTCGTCGTCCAGTGCTGCTAGTTCGGCGCGGAAGTCGGCGAGACGGCCGGTGACGACACGTTCCACGAGACGGGGGACACCGCCGGTGCTCGCGTGCAGGGCGGGAGCGTCCGCCGTGCGGCCTGTGAGTTCTTTCGCGAGCTTTCCGACTTCGTCGACGGTCAGCGGTGGCAGCAGCAGCGTTTCGCCGAGGGACCGCAACGCTTGCGCGCGAGGGTTCGGACGGTGTGCCACCACGAGTGGTCCCTCTTTGGCGGCCGCGAGCATGGTGAGCCTGGTCAGGTCTTCGTCGTCGAGCTGGTCTGCGTCGTCGACGACCGTGGCCTCGACGCCTGCTTCGCGGTAGCTGCGATCGAGGGCACCCAACAAGGCAGTCTTGCCGTAGCCGCCCGGCGCGACGACCACGAGCCGGACTGGGGCCGCGGGGGTGTCGGCGAGTTGTTCAAGGAGGCGGCGGGCTGCGGGGTGGACGGCGTCGTTGCCGGTTTTCGCCAGCAGTGCGTTCAACAGTGACCTTCACCGGAGGGAGCTGTGGCTGGGTGGGCGCACGAGCTCAGGACAGGGGGACGGGGAGAAACGGGTTCCTTGTCGGCGGTCGCTTCGTGTGACGTGAGGACCGCGATCAGGATCGAGGAGCTGATCGCCAGTACTGCCGCCGCGGCGGCGAGCGGTCGCCATCGACGCAACAGTTTGGCAGCGCCCTCGGGCTCCGGCAGCGTGAATGGAGTGATCTCCACCGGCGGCCGCTCGGGTCTTTCCGGAAGTTCGGGTTCGCGGTCGACTCGCGGCAGCAACGTGGTTTCGGGGGCGGGGGCTTCCCTTCGCGCGAGAGGCCTCGTCCGTTGGCTGGCGAGGATCCCGGCCCCGATGGCCGCCGTATCGGCAGGTTGAGGGCCGGTGAAGAACGGGCAGGGCAGACGTCCAGGGCGAGTGCCCGGGCCAGGTTCGCCGCAGAACACGATGCCGGCCAGTGACTCGGGGGCGACGTTGGCCGCCTGCGCGAGGCCGAACGCGGTCTTGACCGCGGAACCCGGCGCGACGCCTTCCGTGCTGTTCCGGGCGATCCAGCCGCTGGCTCCCGAAGCGGTCGCCAACGTGACGGTGACGCCGTCCGGGCCGAACTCGCACACTGCGGCTGTTCGGTCGCCTGCGCCGGGTTCCGGGAGGTGGGCGTAGAGCGCGGCGACCGCACTGGGAACGAGAGTGACCGCGGAGAAACCTGACTCCGCTAGCGACTGGCGCAGGAGTTCACGTCGGTAACCGCCCCAGTCACCGGGGTGGGTGACGACCAGCTGGCGCGGCGGTTCGCCGGTCTGGCTGGCTGCGACGTCGGCGATGCCTTCGATGAAGACGGTGGTCAGGGACTCCGGAGTGAACGGTTCGCTGCCGATGAAGGCCGGCACGTCGTCGCCGATGCGGCGATGGAAACCGGTGATCAGGCGGGAGGGCACGGCGGCGCCGGCTTGAGTTGCCGCGTCGCCGGTGAGCAGGTATCCCTCGTCGTCGAGGAAGAGTGCGGTCGCGGTCGCCGGGGACGTCTCGCCCAGCCACAACGGCTCGGGATCGTCCCACCGGTCACCTTGCCTGCGACGGAGCGCGGCGTGGGTCCGGGCAGCGCCGAGGTCGATGCCGAGCACGTAGGGCACCGCCGCTTCCTCCCTTCGTCGCAGTCAGGGTTCGGCCAAGGGGCGTAACTCACTGAACGGATACGCATCCTCACCCGTTCGGGTCAGACGGGCAAGAGTGGGGTGGGATTTAACCCAACCGGGTTCCGCGTGTCCGATCCCCTAACTCCCTAACGATCTCATATCGACCCCCTAACGGCTGAGCGAGGCGCGACTGGGTGTAAACCCCGATGTGAGCGGGGGTGCCCCGTCCCTACCTTGGGCGCCACGCCCGGCCGGGGAGGGCCGGGCATTCCCCGTAATCACTACAAGTGGAGATCCCCCCATGGATTCGGTGCAGACTCTGCACGACTTCACGCTCACCTTGCTCCAAGACCCGTCCGCGCTCGCCGCTTTCGGCCAGGACCCGCAGGCCGCGCTGGCCGCTGCTGGGCTGGGCGACATCAGCGCCGCCGACGTGAACGAGGTCGCGCCGCTGGTGCTCGACTACGTGCCGGTGGACCACCTGGCCTCGCTCGGCCAGCTGCCCCAGGCGGGCGACCTGACCACTGCGCTCGGCGACGGCCCGCAGGGCGCGATCGAGCAGCTGCAGGCACTGACCGCTTCGCTCGGCGTCTCGGCCGGTGGCGCGGAAGCGTCCGCGGCTACGCCTGGGCTGCCGGGCCTCGGCGAGCTGCCGGCGGTGCCGGGCGTGGGCGAGCTGCCCGGTCTCGGCGAGCTGCCGGGTGCGGGCGCGCTGCCTGCTGTCGGCGACGTTCCGGGTCTCGGTGACCTGGCGGGTGCGGTGCCCGCCGGAGACCTTCCGGGCCTCGGCGAACTGCCCGTCGTGAGCGACGTGGCTGGTGCTTCGGCGCTGCCCGCGGCCGGTGAGCTGCCGGGCCTTGGCGAGCTTCCGGCAGTGCCGGGTCTCGGCGAGCTGCCGGGTGTCGGCCAGCTGCCCGGACTCGGTGAGCTGCCGGGTGCCGGTGCTCTTCCGGGTGTCGGTGCGCTGCCTGGTGTCGGCGACGTCGCCAGCGCGGTTCCGGCGCTTCCGACGGCCGGCGAGCTGCCGTCGGTTCCGGCTGTGCCGGGTGTCCCGGCCGTTCCGGGGCTGCCCTCGGCGCCGGGTCTCGGCGACGTGCAGAACGCTGCCGCGTCCGTCACCGCGCTGGTGCAGAACCCGACCAGTGCACTCGCCCTGGGCAACGATCTGGCCAGCGGCCTGGACTCCAGCGCGGTCGCGCAGGCGAGCGGGCAGGCGGCCACCGCGGCCGACGGTGCCATCTCGCAGGTGCAGCACGTCGGCGGCGAGCTCGCGGCGGCTTCCCCGGTGAACGTCAGCGACCTGCCGGTCGCGAACTCCGGCTCGCAGGTCGCCGACCACGCGACCGAGGCCGGCGGCGGGATTGCCGGGCACGTCAGCGACGCGGTCGGGACCGTCACCGAGAACGTCGGCAGCCTGAGCAACACGCTCAGCGCCAACGGGCTGAACCACGCGGTGAACGGCGTGACCC
Organism: Amycolatopsis sp. A1MSW2902; assembly: GCF_017312175.1. Taxonomy (NCBI): domain Bacteria; kingdom Bacillati; phylum Actinomycetota; class Actinomycetes; order Pseudonocardiales; family Pseudonocardiaceae; genus Amycolatopsis; species Amycolatopsis sp. A1MSW2902. The sequence goes on along the minus strand of NZ_QJPO01000001.1, from coordinate 5,741,956 downwards.
AGCAGGCGCACTCGCTCATCTCGCACGGCGAGTCCGAGCGTTCCGACGCCGCGACCGAGACGCACACCGGGACCGACGCCGGCGTCGGCATGGTGCACGACACCGTCTCGACCGTCTCCGACCTCGGGCACCAGGGCCTCGGCCTTGACCTGCACGCCGGTGCGGAGACCTCGCACGGCGGCGGTGAGCTGCACATTTCCCTCTGAGCAAGGGTAATTCGGGGGTGGCTCCGCGGTCTGGGTGCGACCGCGGAGCCACCACCCGGTTCGGATACTCCCCGTACACGGGGGACACTGGTTCGCCGTGACGGCTCCAGCTTGGCTCGAAGTGCTCGCCGAGACCTCGGATGCCTGCCGGACGCACGGCCGCGAAGACCTGGCGCAACGCCTTCGCCGGCGTCAGGACCGGCCTCCGGGGGGCACGCGGGTCGCTGTGCTCGGCTTTCCCAAGCAAGGCAAGGGCTACCTGGTCAACGCGGTGCTCAACGCGCCGGTCTGCCCGGTCGGCGACGCGGCGACTCCCGCGGTGCCGATCGAAGTCGGGTACGCGGCCGAACCCGGCGCGACGCTCGTCGGACGCGCCGACGAACGCATCCCGGTCGAGATCGAGAAGCTGACCGGCGAGGTCGGTGCCCGGCCCGCCGGGTCGCTGCGACGAGTCGAGGTCGGCGTCCCGCGCGATCTGCTGTCCGCAGGCCTGGTGCTCATCGACACCCCCGCGATCGGCGACCCGAGGTCGCCGCGCACAGCTGCCGCTCTCGACGTTCTCGCGGACGCCGACGCGGTCATTCTTGTTTCCGACGCAGCCGCTCCGCTGGATCAGGCCGAGCTGGCGCTGGCGCATCACATCCGGACTTGGTGTCCGCACGTGGTCATCGCGCTGACCAAGATCGATGTCAGCGCAGGATGGCGCACGGTCGCCGAACAGAACCGGACCGCGCTCTCCGCGGCCGGGATCGACTCGCCGGTGCTGCCGGTGTCGGCGACGGTTCGGTTCGCCGCGGCCAAGGGCGGTGACCAAGACCTCAACGCGCGGTCCGGCTTCCCGGAGTTGCTTTCCTGGATCGCGACGCAGGTTTCGCGACCGGCGGAGAGTACGGCCGCATTGCTCGCCGCCGTGAGTGTGCGCGCTGCGGCGGCCGAACTGGTCGAGACGTTGCGAGCACGCGCCGAGGCGGCCGGGCAGGAAGCCGGCGTCGACCAGACGACGTTGCTGCAGCGTTCGCAACGTCGCGCCGATGAGCTGCGCCGACGCAACAGTCGCTGGCAGAACCTGCTGGCTGACGAGATCGCCGACCTGCAGTCCGACGCGGAATACGACCTGCGCGAACGCACCCGGAAGATCGTCGAGAGCATCGACGAGACCTTCGACCGCGGAGACCCGGTGAAGGTGTGGGACGAGTTCGGGCCGTGGCTGGACAGCACGCTCGCGGAAGCCGTCGAGACGACCTACACGTTCGCGGCCGAACGCGCGGAGTGGATCGCGCAGGCGGTCGCGGTGAGCTTCGGTGCGCAGTACGACCTGCCGGAATTGGCTTTGACCGACTCCGGCGCGGACCGGATCGCCGAGGTGCGGCAGCCGCGGATCGAGCGGTTCAAGATCGGGCAGAAGGCGTTCACCGGTCTGCGCGGTTCGTACGGCGGCGTGCTGATGTTCGGTCTGGTGACCGGGTTGGCGGGGCTGCCGCTGATCAACCCGGTGTCGATCGGCGCCGGCGTCGCGTTCGCTGCGAAGACGATCAGCGACGAGGGCGGGATGCGGCTGCAACGCCGGCAGGCGGTGGCCAAGATGACCGCGCAACGGCACGTCGACGACGTGTTCCTGCGGTTCAGCAAGGAATGCCGCGACGCGATCCGCCACGTGCAGCGACGATTGCGGGACCACTTCACCGAGCTCGCGGACAGTCTCGCCGACGAGCTGACACGGGAACGCGAGATGATCATCGCCGGGTCGGCCGAGCGGGAACGGCGCAGCGCGGCGCTGCGGCGGGAGATCGACCGGCTGGCTGGGTTGCACAAGCGGGCTGGAGAGCTGGGAATGCTGGCTAATCGGGTGCCCAAGGAGTTGCCTGCGTGACCTTGGCCTGGCGGCGTGGGTTGTGGCGGCGTTCGCGGCTGGACGGATCGGTGATGCTCGGCCGGTCAGGGGCGATGGAGTTGCCTGCGTGGTTTCGACTTGGTGGGCTGGGTGCGGTGTGCTTTTGGCGGTGCTGGCGGCTTTTTGGTGGGCTGGTGATGCTGGCCGGTCGTCTCGTATGCGGAGGGTGCGGCGGTTAGTTGTTGTCTGCGTGACATCGGATGGGAGAGCCGGGCGTCGCGCGCGGCGGCTCTCTGGGGCGGGCTGAGTTCTTCGGGTGGGACAGCTGAGGGGAAGCTGGCCAATCGGTCGTTATGGAGATGGTTGCGACTTCGGGTGGCTGTGGCGTTTGGTGCTGGACGGAAGAAGCGGGCTCTGAGCACTGGCGGCTGTGGTCGTGAGCGGGGTTCCGCATGGTGAGAGTGAGTTGGTCTTTGGCGCGTTGAGGCGTTTTGCTGCGGTGAAGGCGGTTTGGTGGGCGGGATCGGTTAGTGACGGCATGCTTCGGCGGGGTCGAATCGCGGGAGCGGAGCCGGGAGACGTGGCCGCGTGGTGGAAGATTCGGAAAGTGCCCTTCTTGGGCGGTTGAGGGCGTTTCGGGAGACATCTGCGGGGTTGATGGCGGCGGGCTTTGGGATTCGGTGAGCGGTGCGTTGCCGGGTAGTCGAGGATGTTCGGGGCTGTGCCGGGTGAGTCGAGTGAGGAGTGGTGTCGCGCGTGGGTGAGGACGTTCGGGCTCTTCTGGCGGATGCTTGTGCGTACTACCGCGACAGTCCGAGGGCTTCGGCGTTGCTGGGCGAAGCGCTTGACCATCTCGACGAGCCGCTTCGGGTGAGTATCGGAGGGCCTGCGGGGACGGGGAAGTCCACGTTGGCTGCGGCGTTGGGCGATTGGCCGACGCGGGCGTTGCGCGATCTGGAGTTTCTCGATGCGCCGCCGCCGTCGACGCTCACTGACGCATCCGTACGGCTGCTTCGTCACCTAGAACCCGACCAGTTGGCGACGTTGCGTCCGACAACGCCTTCAGCGTTCGCGCGGCAGACGGCCGTCGACACGATCCTTGTGCTTGCGCGCGCGGACGAGACTGGCGCGGGGCGGATTGACGCACTGCTTACCGCGAAGCAGATTGCGCGGCGCGCGTGGCGCGAAGATCCACTGTGCAGCGGGTTCCAAGGCGTGATCGCGGTGGCGGCGCAGCTTGCGTACGGGGCGCGCGCGTTCACCGATGACGAGTTCGAGCTTCTCGCTGCCTTCGCGGCTGTGCCTCGTGAGGAGTTGGAGCGGTATCTGCTTTCGGTGGATTCCTTTACTGATCCGGCGTTCCCGGGGCCGGTGTCCGTCGAGACGCGACGGTCGTTGGTGGTTCGTTTCGGGCTGTTCGGGGTGAAGCTTGCGCTGACGCTCATCCGTACGGGCTGCGATGACCGGGTGAAGCTGTCGACGGAACTGGTGCGGCGCAGCGGTCTTGGCGAGCTTCGCGACACTATTGCGGGTTGTTTCGCTGCGCGTGCGGACGCGTTGCGCGCTCGGACTGCGTTGATTCGGTTGGAGACGGTGTTGAACGCGGAGCCGCGACCGCACAGTGATCGGCTTGCTGCGCGGGTGGAGCGGTTTTCGGCCGGTGCACATGACTTCCGCGAGTTGCGGCTGATCGCGGACATCCGTGGCGGGCGTACGGCTTTAGCGGGGGAGTCGGCGGAAGAGGCTGTGCGGTTGCTGGGCGCGGAGGGGACGGCGTCGGAGGAACGGCTGGGACTTGCGGCGGGTACGGATCCACGCGAGATGTATGAGGCCGGTCTTGACGCGGTGATGCGGTGGCGGCATGAGGCGGAGCGGCTGGACCGGGCATTGGCGGAGCGCGCGGCGGCGCAGGTTGTGGTGCGGAGCGCGGAAGGGTTGCTGGCGCAGTTCGTTTGACCGGGGCAGTCGTCCGGGACGATCGCCCAGGACGGTTGGCCGGGACGACTGACCGAGGCGGCTGACCGGAGAGGGCGGCCAGGGCGGTCGCCCGGGATGACTGACCCGGGCGGACGACTGGGACGGTCGCCCGGGGCGACTGACCGGGGTGGACGCCTAGGACCGTTTGGTCAAGGCGACCGACCTACGCGACTTGACTGGGCAGTCGATCAGGGCGGGCGCCCGGGACGACCGACCGACTGAAGCAACGGGCTGGTGCGGCCGATGGTGTGGCTGATCAGGGCAACCAGCCAGGACAACCGACCAGGATGGCCGACCGGGGCAGCCGACCAGGGTGGCTGACCGGGACAACTGACCAGGGCGATTGACCGGGGTGACTGACCGGGGCGGTTGGCCGGATCTCGGAACCTCAGGCGTTGCCCAGCACCCGTCCGATGGTGAGTTCCAGGACTACTCGCTGCGGGTTTTCCCGCGGCTTCCGGTACCTCTGGGCGTAGCGCTCTTCGGCGTCGCGGACGGAAGCGGCGTCGTCGAGGAGGCGGATTCGACCCTCCAACGTGGACCAGGTCCGGCCTTCGAACTGGCATACCGCGGCGGCCAATCCGGTGTCGCCGGCGGCGCGGATGAGGCGGGCCTTGTACGAGGTCCCGGAGGCGATCACGCGGGCGATGCCTTGGTCGAAGTCGACCGTCACGCCGACCGCTACGACGTGTGGCGTTCCGTTGGGGCGGACCGTCGTGAGGGACGCGAGCCGTCGTTCGGTCCAGAACTGGCGGAAGCTCTCGTCGAGGGGCATGTCCGCACGCTAGACGAGACAGAAATTCAACTGGTTGTTGACCTCTTTAACAACCAGTTGTAGCGTTCCGCGGAACCAACGACGTCCTGGAGGATCCGCATGTCGTCGCTTCGTTCCCGTGCCTGGCAAGCCGCTTTGCTGGGCGGTCTGCTCGTGTTCGCCACCGCCTGCGGAGGAGGTCCTGACGGGGCCGGCGGCGGGCAGCAGCAGAAGCCGAGCGCTGTTCCGGACAACACCGCGTTGCTCGGGGCGATCAAGGCCGACCCGCAGCTCGCCGCGGGGTTGCCGCCGGCTGTTGTGCAGGCCAAGACGTTGCGGCTGGCGTCCAATATCCAGTCGGCGCCGAACAACTTCTACGCCGCGGACGGCAAGACGCCGATCGGCTACGAGGTCGACCTGGCCAAGGCGGTCGGGGCGAAGCTCGGGGTGACCGTCGCGTACCAGGACCTGGCGTTCGGTTCGCTGATCACGAGCCTGCAGTCCGGCCGCGTCGATCTGACCATGGCGGCGATGAACGACACCAAGGAACGACAGCAGCAGATCGACTTCGTCGACTACTTCTCGTCCGGCATCACGATCATGATCCGCAAGGGCAACCCGGACGGCATCACCGGGCCGGACACGTTGTGCGGCAAGAACGTGGCAGTCGTACAGGGCACCAGTCACCAGAAGTTCGCCACGGCGCAGAGCGCGAAATGCACCCAGGCGGGCAAGCCTGCCATCACGGTCACCGCGACTGACAGCGACAACCAGAACCAGAATCAGCTGCGCACCGGTCGCGTCGCGGCGATCCTGAACGACCTGCCGAGCGCGGTCTACATCTCGCGCACCGCGGGCGACGGCAAGTTCTTCGAGGTCGTGCCTGGCCAGCCGATCGAAGGCGGGCCGTACGGGATGGGCTTCGCGAAGAACAACTCGAAGCTGCGCGACGCCGTCAAGCAGGCGTTGCAGTCGCTCGTCACCGATGGCACGTACGGCAAGATCCTGCAGTCCTGGGGCGTCGAGCAGGGCGCGATCAAGGAGGCGGCCGTCAATGGCGGAAGCTGAACCGCTGCCGATCGTCCGGCTGCGGCATTGGGGTCGCTGGGTCAGTGCGGTGGTGATCGTCGCGCTCCTGGTACTGCTGGGTTTCGCGCTCGCGCAGGCGCAGATCGACTGGGGTTCGGTACCCGACTTCGTGTTCTACCGCGTGATGGCGCTCGGCCTGCTCAACACCGTTGTGCTGGCGGTGATCGCGCAGGCGGTCGCGATCGTGCTCGGCATCCTGATCGCGTTGCTCCGGCTCAGCGCCAACCCGGTCGCGAAATGGTTCGCGGCGGCCTACATCTGGCTGTTCCGCGGGCTCCCGGTGTTGTTGCAGATCCTGATTTGGTACAACCTGGCGCTGATCTTCCCGACCGTCTCGATCCCGCTGCCCTTCGGCGGCTACCTCGTGCACGAGCCGACGAACGTGCTGATCAGCGCGTTCACCGCGGCGCTGCTCGGGCTGGCGCTGAACGAGAGCGCGTACATGGCGGAGATCGTCCGCGCCGGGCTGACGAGCGTCGACGCCGGGCAGACCGAGGCCGCGAAATCCATCGGCATGACGCCTGGCGCGACGCTGCGCCGGGTCGTGCTGCCGCAGGCGATGCGCGTGATCATCCCGCCGACCGGCAACGACTTCATCAACATGCTCAAGGGCACGTCGATGGCGTCGGTGATCGGCGTGACCGAGCTGATCCACGCGGCCAACAACATCTCGTCCAACAACCTGCTGGTGATGGAGACGCTGATCGCGGCGGCGATCTGGTACATGGTCGTGGTGACCGTCGCCGGGGTCGGCCAGCATTACCTCGAACGGTCGTTCGGGGCGGCTGACCGGAGTCCCGTCGTGCGGGTCGGGAAGGCGTTCAAGGGGATGCCGCTGGTGAGGGGTGCGCGTGTCTGAACCGCTGCTGAAAGCTGTCGGGGTCCGCAAGAACTACGGGCACACCGAGGTGCTCAAGGGCATCGACCTGGAGGTCCGCAAAGGACAGGTGGTGTGCCTGCTCGGGCCGTCGGGAGCGGGGAAGAGCACGTTTCTCCGCTGCCTCAACCATCTCGAGACGATCGACGGCGGCCAGGTCTGGGTGGACGGCGAGCCGATCGGGTTCAAACTGCGCGGCGGCAAGCTGTACGAGCTGCGGGAGAAGGACGTCGCCCGGCAGCGCCGGGACATCGGCATGGTCTTCCAGCGGTTCAACCTGTTCGGGCACCGCACAGCGCTGGAGAACGTGGTCGAGGGACCGGTGCGGGTGCTCGGCGTCGACCCGGCGAAGGCCCGGAAAGAGGCGCTGGACCTGCTCGACCGGGTCGGGCTCGCGGACCGAGCGGGCGCTTACCCAGGGCAACTGTCCGGCGGGCAGCAGCAGCGCGTCGCGATCGCCCGGTCGCTGGCGATGAAGCCGAAGCTCATGCTGTTCGACGAGCCGACGTCCGCGCTGGACCCGGAGCTGGTCGGGGAGGTGCTCGCGGTGATGGGTACGTTGGCTCGGGAGGGGATGACGATGGTGGTCGTGACGCACGAAATGGCTTTCGCCGCGGAGGCCGCCGACGAGGTGGTGTTCCTCGCCGACGGCACGGTGGTCGAAACCGGGCCGCCGGAGCGCGTGCTGAAGTCCCCGGAACACGAGCGGACGCGGCAGTTCCTCGCGCGGGTCCTGTCGTGACCCGGATCCCGCCCCGGTACCTGCTCCAGTTCGACGAGCCCGCGGGCTACCTGGACTTCGCGCGGTTCGGGCCGCCGTCGCACGCCGTGCTCGACACCACCGCGCGGTTGCTGGAGGCCACGACCAAGGCCGGTCCGTCCACTGTGGACGAAGTGATGCGGCAGGAGATCCGCGCGAAGGCAGCGGCCGCGCGGCTCTGCGGCAGCGACACCGACCACACCGTCCTGCTCCCGCACACCAGCCTCGGTCTGTTCCAGGCGGCGTTCAACAGCCACGGCGAAGTGCTCGTTTCGGCCGCGGAGTTCCCGGCCAACACGTACCCGTGGGCACGCGCCGAGCAGGCCGGACGGGTGCGGATGCGGCGGCTGGAAGGCGGTTACGTCACTCCCGATCGGCTCGCGGAAGCTCTTACGCCGGAAACCACTGTCGTTTCGGTGAGCGCGGTCGATTTCCGCACTGGTTACCGGGCTGATCTCGCCGCGTTGCGCGAGGTGGTGGGCGATCGGCTGCTGGTGGTCGACGGGATCCAGGGCTTCGGGGTCGTCGACGCGCCGTGGGAGGTCGCCGACGTGCTCGTGGTCGGCGGGCAGAAGTGGCTGCGGGCGGGCTGGGGCACCGGGTTCGCGGTGCTGTCCGACCGGGCGCTGGCGCGGATGGACCCGATCCTGTCCGGCTGGACCGGCGCGCGCGACCCTGGTTTGTTCGACAACGAGATCCACCCGGCCGACCCGACCGCGGCGAGCTGGTCGATCTCGAACCTCAGCCCCGTCACGTCCGGCGCGTTCGCGGCGGCGCTCGAATTGGTCGAGGAAACCGGCGTCGCGGCGATCGCGGGCCGGATCGGCGAACGCGTCGGCGAGCTTGAGGACGTGCTGCGCTCACTCGGCGCGGAGATCGTCTCGGCGACTGAACGGCGCGCCGGGATTCTCGCGTTTTCGTTGCCGGACAAGCCGGCGGAGCAGGTCGGGGCGGCGTTGACGGCAGCGGGGATCGCGGCAACGGTGCGTCCGGAACATGTCCGATTGTCGCCGCACGCGTCGACCCCCGCCGCGGCTGCCGAGCTGGTACGGGATGCGCTGGAAACACTGCTGCGCCCGCGCCGGGTCGTGCCGGTCGCGTCGGCTGCGGGCACGGCGACGCATGAGCTGCTCACCGCGCTGATCCCGGCGGTGGACGGACTGGCGGCGATGCTCGGGCCGGGCAACGAGGTGCTGCTCCACGACCTGTCGCGGCTGCCGGATTCGATCGTCGCGATCGCGGGGAAGCTCACCGGCCGTTCGGTCGGCGGGCCGATGACGGATCTGCTGCTCGGGCTCGTCCGGCGCGGCACGACGCAGGACCTGTCCAACTACCGCACGCACAGCCCGGACGGGCGCGAGATCCGTTCGTCCACGTTGTTTCTGCGCGACGCCGACGGGGCGGCGATCGGGTGCCTGTGCGTGAACAGCGAACTGCCCGCGGCGGCGCAGACGTCGGAGGAACGGCGGGACGAGACGTTCCTGCCGGACGTCGACAGCCTGCAGCGGTTCCTCGTCGGACGCGCGATCGGGAAGTCCGGGATCCCGGTGGAGCTGATGAAGAAGCGGCACAAGTCGGCGGTGGTCCGGGAGCTGGACGAGGCCGGGTATTTCCTGATCAAGGACGCGGTGGACCACCTGGCCGGGCAGCTCGAGGTGACGCGGTACACGATCTACAACTACCTCAACGAGATCCGGGGATGACGAGGTTCGCCGTGCCGCCTGGATTGGCTGCGGCGGTGCGGCGGCGGGAGGGCAGCGCGGGCGAGGCTTGGCTGCGGGAGCTGCCCGAGGTGGCCGCGGCGGCTTGCGCGCGGTGGAGGTGTCGGATCGCAGGGGCTCCGCTGCATGGGGAGACCGCGCTGGTGCTGCCCGTCGAACGCGGCGGGCAGGCCGCCGCGCTCAAGATTTCGTTTCCCCGTCCGCGTTGTGCTGAGGAAGCGGCGGCGTTGGAGCACTTCGACGGTGCCGGAGTCGTGCGGCTGCTGGCGGTCTCCGCGGATCGTGCCGCACTTTTGCTCGAACGCGTCGGCCCCGCGACGCTGGAAACGGTGCGCGCGGAGGAAGCGACCGAGATCGCTGGCGAGCTGGCCCGTCGGCTCGCGGTGCCCGCGCCGGCCGGGACGCGGTCGCTCGCCTCGACGCCCGGTCGTGGCTCGCGCAGCTGGAACAACTGGCAGCACCAGGGCTGTTGCCGACGCGCGAGGTGGACTGGGCACGCGAACTGATCACCCAGCTCGCCGAGGACCGGACTGCCACGATGTTGCACGCCGATCTGCATTTCGGGAATGTGCTGCGGGCGGAACGGGAACCGTGGCTGGCGATCGATCCGATCGGGTGGCGTGGGACAGCGGCTTTCGACGCGTTCACCGTGGTTGCGAAAACCACGCCGACACGCGACCTGGCCGGGTTGATCACGCGGTTTTCCCATGCCGCACAAGTGGATCCGGAGCTGGCGGAGCGATCTTGCCATGCCCGGGCGGGCACTGCTTATCTGCACCAGGAGCACGTCGGCGGTGAATGGTTCGACCGCGACGTGCTCCTCGCGCTTATTTCAGGAACCTCTCCACCGCGTCCGTGGCCGCGGTAATCCCGCCGTTGGCTCGGATTTCCGCGCGCAGCTCAGCCAACCGCGTGGCGACGTCCGGCGAACTGCTGACCTCATCGACCGCTTCGCGCAGGGATTTGGCGGTCACCTGGTCCGCGGGCAGATGCTTGCCGACTCCCAACGCTTCCAGCTGCGCGGCGTTGCCGAACTGGTCGACGGCTTGCGGGATGGCGACCGTCGGGACGCCGTACCACAGGGATTCCGTGCAGCCGCCCATGCCGGCGTGCGTGATGAAGGCGGACGCGACGTCGAGAATTGCCAGCTGTGGCACCGTTTCGTGCACCTCGACCGACTCCGGCAGCGGGCCTAGATCGTCCTTCGAGACGTGCTTGCCGATGGAGAGCACGACGTGCCAGTCTTCGAACTCGGTGATGCAGTGCCGGTAGACGTCCAGTTGGTCGTTGTATGCGGTGCCGAACGACACGAGCAGCACGGGTTTGCCGTCGGACGGCGGCGTCCAATGCTCCGCTGCGCGCGCCGGGTCGAGGCACGGGCCGACGAACTGGACCCGGTCTTCCGGCACACGGTCGGCGTTCGGCTGCATCGCGCGCGGGATCAGCGACAGGATCGGCACCGGTCGCGCGAGCCACGTCCAGGCGTCTTCGGTCACTCCGTTTTCCGCCAGCCACTCGGTAAAGGCGCGGTGGTAGTCCACTCCGGACGGTGAGGTGCGGATCGGTTTGAGGATGTCGGCGAGTTCCTCCTCGTAGCCGTCCCAGGCGACGTAGGTGGGGGAGAGCTGCACCGCAGGCACGTCGTAGCGGAGGCCGAGCAGCGGTGCGCCGAGGCCGCCGATGTCGTAGAGCAGCAGGTCCGGGCGGTCGTGGTCGAAGGTTTCGATCAGCCGCGGGTGGATCGCGACGGCCTCGTCGAGGAAGACGCGCATCGCTTCGGCCGGGTCTTCCGGCCATTCCGCGTCCGGGCCGAGCGGGAAGATCGTGGGATGCGCGACGACGTCCGCGCCGGTCGCTTCGACGAGTTCGGCGAGCGGTTCGCCGACGACGTAGCTGACCCGGTGCCCGCGCCGCACCAGTTCGCGGACGATCCCCAGCGACGGGTAGACGTGGCTCGGCGCGGAGCAGCCGACCATGACGATGTGCTTGCCCATAAGGCGAAAGTGTCCTTTCCGGACGAGAGGCGGTCCGGCACGCAGAGCGGGGGCCGCCGGGTGGCGGGTGGCCCGGAAAGTCGTGCCGGGATCAGGACAGGCGGCAGCGGGCGAAGATCGTCATGAATCCGGACGGTAGTGCGGCTGATCTCGGGGAGCAACCGGATTAACCGGGCCGGACTTGCCATCGTGAACGACTCGGCGTCGCCCACTACTTTTCAACACAGTCGACTTTGTGTTACAAAGTTCAGGACAGCGAAGCACTGGGGGACGAGATGACGGAAGCGTTCAGGCTGACCGGCCTGGTGAAGCAGTTCAAGCAGGTCCGTGCGGTCGACGGCGTGTCGGTGGCCGTGCGGCGGGGTGAGGTTGTCGCGTTGCTCGGGCCGAACGGCGCGGGCAAGTCGACCACGATTGACATGTTGTTGGGGCTTGCCTCGCCGGACGAGGGGAGCGTGCGGGTGTTCGGCGGTTCGCCCCGGGCGGCGCTCGATTCCGGGCGGCTCGCGGCGATGGTGCAGAACGGGTTCTTGCTGCGGGATGTCACACCGGCCGAGCTGGTGGAGTTGCATCGGTCGATGTTCGAGAATCCGCTGCCTGCCAAGGAGGTTTACGCGCGGGCCGGGATCGGGGAGTTCGCCAAGAGGCGGTGCGGGAAGCTGTCCGGCGGGCAGCTTCAGCGGGTCCGGTACGCGCTCGCGCTCACCGGTGACCCGGAGCTGTTGGTGCTCGACGAGCCGACGGCGGCGCTGGACGTCGATGCTCGGCGTGAGTTCTGGGCATCGATGCACGAGTTCACCGCGGCGGGGCGGACTGTTCTGTTCGCGACGCATTACCTCGCCGAGGCGGAGGACTACGCGGACCGGGTCGTGTTGATGCGGCACGGGAAGGTCGTCGCGGACGGGGCAGTCGACGAGGTGCGCGCGAATGTGTCCGGGCGAGTGATCAGGGCAGTCGTACAGGGCGCTCGCCCGGAAGCCTTGGCCGCGCTCGACGGGGTCGCCAGGGCACGTGTACAGGGCGATCGTACGGAACTGGCCTGCACGGATTCCGACCTGGCGATCCGGGCGCTGCTCACGGCGTTTCCCCAGGCCAGCTCGATCGAGATCACCTCCGCGGGGCTGGAGGAAGCGTTCCTCGCCCTCACCTCCGACGAGCCGCAGGGAGCGCTCCGATGAACCTCGTCTACCTCCGCCTGGAGATCCTGCGCATCGTCCGCAGCCCGCAGTTCGCGTTGTTCACCATCGTGGTCCCGCTCGGCATGTTTCTCCTGTTCGGCGGGTTGTTCGGCGACCAGGTCGGACCGGACGGCATCAAGGCGAGCGTCACCACGATGATCAACATGGGCGCGTACGGCGCGATGAGCGGCGCGTTGTTCACCGGCACCCGCGTCGCGACCGAGCGGACGGACGGCTGGCAGCGGCAACTGCGGCTCACGCCGATGCGCGGGCCCGGCTATCTCGCGGTGAAGATCGCGTCCTCGATGGCGATGGCATTGCCGGTGGTTCTGGTGATCTTCGTGGCCGGTGCGGTGCGCGGGGTACAGCTCACCGCCGCGCAGTGGCTGCTCAGCGGGGTCTCGTTGTGGCTGGGCGCGCTGCCGTTCGCGGTGCTCGGGCTGCTGCTCGGGTTGTTCGGCAAGGGCGACACGGTCGGCGCGATGACCGGCGCGTTGATGCTCCCGCTCGGTGTGTTCGGCGGGTTGTGGATGCCGCTGTCGATCTTGCCGGAATGGATGTCCGCGCTCGCGCACTTCTTCCCCACGTACTGGCTCGGCCGCGTCGGCACGCTCCCGGTGGATCACGCCGGCGGGCTCGGTCTCGCGGTCGGCGTGCTGGCGGCGTGGCTGGTCGTGCCCGCGCTCGTGGTGGTGCGGCGGTTCCGGCTGGGCCCGGTGAAGGTCGCGTGACGTGTTAGCTTCCGTGCTGCATGCGGGGTCAGTACGGGGGAAGGGCGGTCCGGGGTGAACAACGACGCGGGGGACCCCGTCGAGGACGAAGGCGAGCCGCTGTCCGTGGCGGAATCGCTGGAGCTCATCGCCCGGCAGAACGAACGGACGCGCCGGGAGCTGCGAGTCAGCCCGGCGCGTCTGTTCGCCGTCTGGGCCTTCGCCTGGCTGGTCGGCTGGGGGCTCGTCTACCTCTCCGACGAGCGGTCGGCGGCGCTGCTGCCCGGGTGGGTCGCGGGCATCGTCGTCGCGGTGCTCATGGTGGGCGCGATCGTCTACTCCGCTTGGCACGGCAGCAAAGGCGGCCGCGGAATCCGCGGGCCGTCCCGGCGGATCGGCGCGATGTACGGCTGGGCGTGGATGATCTCGTTCGCCGGGATGAGCCTGATCGACATCCGGATCACCAAACTCCTCCCCGAAGGCTCGGACCTCGTGCCGCTGCTGTGGTCCGGCGCGTCGCTGCTGCTGACCGGCGCGCTCTACCTCGCCGGCGGCACGCTGTGGCAGGACCTGCGGCAGTACTTCCTGGGCGGCTGGATCATCGTGTGCAGCGGGGCGAGCGTCCTGGTCGGCGTGCCGGGCAACTTCCTCGTCCTCTCGCTCGCCGGCGGCGGCGGATTCGCGGTCGCGGCGCTGGTCTACGTGGTGCGGCCCCGTGACTGAGCTGCCGGAGCTCGACCCCGTCATCCACGCCCAGGCGCGGCTGCGCGTCACGGTCGCGCTCGCCGGGCTCCGTCCGGCCGACCAGATCACCTTCCCGCGGCTGCAGCAGTTGCTGGAGATGACCGCGGGCAACCTCTCGACGCATCTGCGCAAGCTCGAGGACGCCGAGTACGTCGAGATCACCAAGGCTTACGAGCACCGCACGCCGGTCACGCTGGTGCGGCTCACGAGCACGGGCCGCGCCGCGTTCGAGACCTACACCAAGGCGCTGCAACGGCTCCTGGACGCTGGAACCTGACATGTCTCGCTGGGTCGTGCACTTGGACCTCGACGCGTTCTACGCCTCCGCCGAGCAGCTCACCCGGCCGACGCTGCGCGGACGCGCGGTGGTGGTCGGCGGCACCGGGCACCGCGGCGTCGTCGCCGGGGCAAGTTACGAATCCCGCGAGTACGGCGTGCGGTCCGCGATGCCGATGTCCCAAGCTCGACGGCTGCTGCCGGCTGGCGGCGTGGTGCTGCCGCCGAGGTTCCGGTTGTACGAAGTCTTGAGCAAGCAGGTTTTCGACGTCGTCGGCGAGGTCGCGCCGGTGCTGGAACGGATTTCCCTCGACGAGGCCTTCGCCGAACCGCCCGCGCTCGCGGGTGCGTCGGTCGAGCAGGTGACCGAATGGGCCGAGGAGTTGCGGGCGCGGATCCGGGAACGGACCGGGCTGACTGCGTCGATCGGGGCGGGGACCGGCAAACAGGTCGCGAAAATCGGCTCGGATCGCGCGAAGCCGGACGGCCTGCTCGTCGTGCCGCCGGGCACCGAACGCGAGTTCCTGGCTCCGCTGCCGGTGCGCGCGTTGTGGGGGATTGGGCCGGTGGCGGAAGCGAAACTGCGCACGATCGGCGTCCTCACCTTGGGCGAGCTGGCGGCGTTGCCGGAGCCGGACGCGGTGTCGACGCTCGGTGGCGTGGTCGGCCGCGACCTGCGGCGGCTGGCGAGCGGGTTCGACGACCGTCCGGTCGCGGAACGGGGCGAAGCCAAGCAGGTGAGCGCGGAGACGACCTTCGACGTCGACGTGGTCGATCTCGTCCGATTGCGTGCTGAGGTAAGGAAGATCGCGGCTGGCGCGCATGCTCGGCTGGTGAAAGCGGGGCGAGTCGCGCGCACGGTGGTGATCAAGCTGCGGCATACCGACATGAGCACGGTGACTCGCTCCGAGACCACCGCGTCGCCCACCGACGACCTCGAACAGCTTGCGGCTACCGCGGAACGGCTGCTGCTCGACCCGCAGGAGTTCGGCGGAGTGCGGCTGGCGGGCGTCGCGTTCAGTGGGCTCTCGGTGCCGCATCAGGACGCGTTGTTCAGCTTGACCGTGCCCGCCGCGACCGAGGAGCCGGTAGTCACTTCGGCGCCGTCGCCGGGCGGGAGCGCGCCGGTGTCGTCGTCGGGATGGCGTCCGGGCGACGACGTGGTGCACGCCGAGTACGGGACGGGCTGGGTGCAGGGCGCGGGGCACGGCCGGGTGACGGTGCGGTTCGAGACGCGCACGTCCGGTCCGGGCGTCGCGCGGACGTTCGACCAGACCGACCCCGCGCTGACTCGCGGCGAGCCCGCTGACTGCCTAGCCTGAGCGTTTCGCCTGGTCACGACCGGGGTGCTAACCCACAAGAGTGATGAGGAAGGATGTGCCGGGCAGTCGGGCAAAGGGGATGATCATGACGAACATGCGCCGCGCCGCCGCCCTCGCCGGGGTCGCGCTGATGCTGACGGCGTGTGGGAGCGAAGCCGCCCCGCAACGGCCCTCGGCCGGACCGTCGTCGGCGGCGGCCGCATCGCCGGACTCGTTCACCGTCGTGGCGACCGGGGATGTGCTGATCCACCCGCGGCTCACCGAGCAGGCCGAGGCGGACGGCGGCGGGAAGATCGACTACCGGCAGCTGTTCGCCGGGGTCAAACCGCTGGTGTCCGGCGCGGATGTGGGGATCTGCCACCTCGAAACGCCGCTCGCGCCGGAAGGCGGGCCGTACAGCGGGTATCCGTCGTTCAGCGCGCCGCCGGAGATCGCGGACGCGTTGAAGGACACCGGGTACGACACCTGCTCCACCGCGTCGAACCACACGCTCGACCAGGGCGCGGCGGGTGTTCAGCGGACGCTGGACAAGCTCGACCAGACCGGGCTGAAGCATACCGGGTCCGCGCGTTCGGCCGAGGAGGCGGGGAAACCGCTGATCCTGGACGTGCACGGGGTGAAGGTCGCGCAGCTATCGTATTCGTTCGGGTTCAACGGGATCAAGCGGCCGGCTGGGAAACCGTGGCTGGCCAACGAAATCGACCCCGACGAGATCCTTTCCGCGGCGCGCGAGGCGAAGGCGGCCGGGGCGGAGGTCGTGATCGCGAGCCTGCATTGGGGCGTCGAATATCAGCACGACGTGACTGCTGAGCAGAAGCAGTTGGCGCAGAAGCTGACGGCGTCGCCGGATCTCGACCTGATCGTCGGGCATCACGCGCATGTGGTGCAGCCGTTCCAGAAGGTCGGCGGCAAGTGGGTGGCGTTCGGGCTCGGCAACGAGGTCGCGCGGCACGACGAACCTCGCGGATCCACCGAGGAAGGGGTCGCGGCCCGGTTCCGGTTCAGCCGGACGGGCGGGAAGTGGACGGTGGACAAGGCCGAGTACGTGCCGACGCTGATCGACCTCGGGCCGCCGATCCGGTTGCGGGACCTGACGACCGCGCCGCCGACGGAGCGCGGGAAGGAAGCGCTCGGGAACACCGACCAGGTGGTGCTTTCCCGGGGTGCCGGGGATGACGGGTTGAACCGACCGGGGCGGTGACCGGTCCGCGGCTTCAGGCGGCCGACGGCACGGGTGCTTTCAAGAACAACACCAGGCCGCCGGTGATGGTGCCAGCCATCACCAGTAAGCCCAGCGCGTCGAATCCGGACCAGGTCAGCAGCGCCCCACCCAGCGCGGCTCCCAAGAGGTACCCGGTTTGAGTAATCGCGGTCCTCGCGGTCATCATCGCGTCTGTTCGAGTCGGTTCGACCTGTGTGCCGATAAAACTGGCGACGGGGGTGCGAACTCCGCAGAACGCCGACATGACGCAAAACAGGACGGCTAGCAGTGCGGCGGGAAGAGGGAGTAAAAAGAGCGCTCCTCCCGTTATCGACATGCCTGCGGAGGAAGTGATGATGGCTGCTTTCGCGCTCGTTCTGGAGAGAAGGTTCTTGACGCGGCTGGAGATGATGAAGAACATGCTGGCACCGAGACCCAGGCAGACGCCTGCGAGGGTTTCCGGCAGCTGACCTCGTTGGATCAAAAGCGGGCCGACGAAAGTCATGGTGGCCGTCCAGGCGGTGTAGGCGGCCAGTTCGGCGAGAATCCACATTCGAGCTGGCTTCGCGGCCAGCAGTTGCCATACTGTTGATCTTTCGCTCTGGCTTTGCGTCTTGGTTGGGGGTACGTATCGTGCGCACCACATGGCGGTCAGGGCAAATCCTGCTGGCAGCAAGAAGGAAAACCGCCAGCTGAGCGTCTGGGCGAACAGTCCGGAAAGCGGGTTGATCGCTACCCAGGCCAGTGAGTTTGCCGCTGCCACGAGGCCGAGTGTCCGAACGGGGGACTCAGCGGCAGCGGCACCCGAGAACGAGGCGGAAAGAAGAAACGACACCGCCAAACCAACGATGAGATGTGCTAGCCAGAAAATCCACAGCGACGCGGAAAGTCCTACGACGAGGCAAGCGGCAAGCGAGAGCAAGCCGCCTGTTTGAATTGCTCGCCGTACTCCGATCTTGCTCAACCTCGGGCTGAGCCAGAAAGACGAGACAACTGCCGCGACGGCCGCTACTGCGCGAGCTTGGCTCACCGTGCCTACTGACGCGTGGAACGATTCGGCTATGCGAACCATTGCTGGTGCCAGAACAACCATGAGAGATTGCGACGCCATCGAGGCAAGCATGAGTCCGGCAATGCGACGCGACTCGAGATTGGCCACTGGCGAACCCTACCGCAGGCGAGGCCTTATCCGCCGCGTCTCAGCGGCCTGCGGCGGCTCGGTATGAGCTCCGAGCGGCAACCCTGGTGAAAGGGTGTCTGCCCGGATGCTGCGGTTTGCTCCCTTCAGTGGTCCCGGCGGGTGATGAGCTGGGCGATCGCGGTCAGTTCGGCCGTCGCGCGGGCGGCTGGGTGGGCGGCGGTGAGGGCGGTCAACGCGTCGGTGAGCAGTTCGTCTGCTTGGGCGTGGCTCCAGGAGCGGCCACCGGCTTCGTCGATCAGGGCAGCGGCTTTCGCGAGGCAGTCGTCCGGCAGCGGCTGTCGGTACAGCATTGCCAGTTCCTGTCCGGCTGACGTGCCTGACGTGAGCGCAGCGACCACGGGGAGGGATTTCTTGCGGCTGCGCAGGTCCGAGTAAACCGGCTTTCCGGTGACTGCCGGGTCGCCCCAGATGCCGAGGAGGTCGTCGACGTGCTGGAAGGCCAGGCCTAGTGATCGGCCGAAACGGCTGAAACGTTCGACGTGTTCGCCGCGGCCTCCGACTACCAGCACGCCGAGGGTGCAGGCCGCGCTCAGCAGGGCTGCCGTTTTGCCTTGGGCCATTCGGACGCATTCCGCCACTTCGACGTTCGTTCGCTGCTCGAACGCCAGGTCTTCGTGCTGGCCGTGCAGCAGGTCCAGCACCGCGGTGCTCAGCAGGCGGGCGGCGGCTGGGCCGTCCGCGGACAGGACGTCGAAGGCCAGTGCGAGCAGGGAATCTCCGGCCAGCACGGCTTGTCCGGTGCCGAACACGGTCCACGCGGTGGGGCGGTGCCGCCGGGTGCGGTCGCCGTCCATGACGTCGTCGTGCAGCAGCGAGAAATTGTGGGCCAGTTCGACGGCCACCGCGGCGGGGATCGCGTCTTCCGGGTCTCCGCCGCAGGCTTCCGCGCACAGGAGCACCAGCGCCGGGCGCAGGGCTTTGCCGCCGGAGGCGCTCGTGGCCGTTCCGGTTTCGTCCCACCAGCCGAGGTGGTAGCCGGCGATCCGGCGCATCGACCCGGGCAGCCGGTCGACCGCCGCCCGCATCGCCGGTTCCCAGCGGCCCCGGCTCCAGTCCAGCACCTCGGCCACGGAGCGGGCCCCGGTGCGCGCGTCCACCGTCGTCATCGTTCTTCCGCTTCCGGACGCCGCGCGGCGGCCACAGTGGACAGTGCGGAGGGGCTCGGGACGATCACTGCGAAACCACCTAACGTCGAAAACGCCGGAACACGGCGGAGCGGTGTTTTCCGGGAGAGGAATGCGAATGGTAAGCGGCGCCGTGCATCAACTTAGCAAGAAGGATGACCTCGATAATCACTCGATCGGGTAGGCGCGTTCGATTCACCTGTTTGCCGAAGCTCCTTTTCGGACATTGCCGGTGCTGTTGTCCGGCCGACAACGAGAAGCGCGTCACGGTGGGTCTGCTGCCGTAACCCGGTCGAGTGCGCGCCAGCGGTATCCGAGGCGTTTCCCTTGCCGAGCAAGAGCAATCGAGGGAACGCGTACCCGGCCCGCTGCTCCGATCCGGCGAACCGCGCGGGCGGTGGACGGCCACCCGGCTGAATCGCGGGTGGCGCCGTTGTCCGTTCCGGAATCGGCTGGATAGCGTCGGCCAGCGTATTCACCCGCGCGAAAGGAACCGGATGAACGTCTACGTGACCGGGGTGTTCTGGGTCGTCGGCGCGGCGATCGCGGCGGCGGTGATCGGCTATCTCGTCCGGCGCTTCGGCTGGGACGAGGGCCGCCGCGACAACAACGACGCCGCGGGCCAGGTGTTCACCATCGTCGGCGGGCTGCACGCGGTGCTGGTCGCGTTCGTGCTGATCTCGCTCTTCGACGCCGTCACGGCCACGCGCGAGGGTTCCTACACCGAGGCGGAGGGCCTGGTCGCCGCCACCTGGTCGGCCGAGGCGCTGCCCGGCGACTCCGGCGAGCAGGTGCGGCGCCTGGCCATCGCGTACGCGACGACGGTGTCGAAACAGGAATGGCCCCGGCTCATCGACAACGGACCAGTCCCGGACACCGGCTGGACGCAGCTCGACCAGATGCGCCGCGTCGTCGCCAACGCGCAAGCCAGCGACGACTGGACGAACGACCGGAAGAAAGACGCCGCCGCCCAGCTCTGGCAGGTGTACCAGGCCCGGCAGACCCGGCTCACCGGCGCGGAAACCGACGGCGTCGGCTCGGTCATGTGGTTCGCGCTCATCCTCGGCAGCGTCATCTCGATCCTGCTGCCCAACCTCTTCGGCGGCACGCGGATGGCCGCGCACCTGGTGATCGTGTCGACGCTGGCCGGCACGATCGTGCTGTTGTTGTACGCGATCTTCCAGCTGCAGAACCCATACGCCGGCGGCGCGAACGTGCATCCGGACGCGTTCACCTCGGCGATCTCGCGGCTCGGCTGACCGGTGCGAGGTTCCCGGTACCTGACTGTGGCGGCGACCGCGGCCGCGGTCGCCGGGCTGCTCGTCGCGTCGGGGTGGCTCGCTCCGGCTCGCCAGCGCGCGGCCGCGACGTCCTGCCGGATGCTCCAGGTCGAAAGCCGCGACGGGCAGTCGTCCGACATCGTGCGGTTGACCTTGCCCTCCGGTGCGCGACATCTGTTGCACCACAGTCCCTTCGCGCTGAATGCCATCGCGTATTCGGCGGCGCAGGACGTGACGTATGGCGTCGCCGACGGGCGCTTCCGCGACGGCTGGCACGCGGTGCGGATCGACTCCGACGGCGAGTTGACCGACCTCGGCGGGGTCGGCCGTGACACGCACCACGGAGTATGGAGCTGGGTGACTGGCGCGACGGCCGGGGCGATGTCCGGCAACTCCTGGTACGTGAAGCGGGCGACCAGTCTGTACACAGTGGACGTCGACCCGCACAGTTCCGGTTATCTCACCGCGACTGGGCCGGTGTTGCTGCATCCGTGGTGGCTCGCGTCCGGAGTGGACGATTTCGCGTACAACTCCGAAGACGGCCTGCTGTATGGGGTTTCGTCCACAGGGGAGGGCGCGGTGGTCACGGTGAATCCGGTGACCGGGAAGGTCGCGAAGGTGCCGGGGGAGCGGTTTCCGGAGGCGACTTACGGTGCGGTCGTGTTCGGGCCGGACCGCAAGCTTTACGCGACCGCGAACTGGGTCGACGGGCGGAGTGTCACGTACCGGCTGGACGGCGGATCCGCGGTCGAGGTGAGCACTGGGCCGCCGATGGTCATGTCCGACGGTGCCGGGTGTTTGGCAGAACCCCCGCCGCCACCGCCTCCGCCGCCACCGCCTCCGCCTCCGTCGTCCTCGGCCCCGCCGACGACCTCGTCCACGCCGACGCCACCACCACCCTCGACGTCGTCTCCATCCCCGACGCCATCGACCTCGGCGAGCCCCACGCCGTCGTCCACTCCACCGTCCCCACCGTTCTCATCGTCACCGCCACCCATCACGCCGAATCCGGTCACCCCCACCCCGTCCCGGCAACCGCCGGACGCGATCATCCCGCCCATCCCGATGCCGCAGCCCCCGGCGCCGTCGCGCGCCGCCCCGGTGAAGGCCATCCCGAAACTGCCCGAGAAACGCGCGGCGAGAGCACACGACAACGTCAAGAAGCAGCGGCGTTGGGGCATCACCGCGGTCCTGCTGATCGTCGGAGGAGGTGCGGTAGCGGCTCGAGCACGGCGCGCTCGTTAACGCGGCAGTCGTCTCGATGACGGACGCTGTCCAACTCGGCCGTCAAGACTCCCCCAGGCGTCGAAACGACGCCAGAGGAGGAGAAAGCCGAATGAAAAGCGTGAAGATCGGGTTGGTCGCGCTGGTGCTGCCGCTGGCCGCCGCGGGACCGGCCGAGGCCAAGGGCCGTCCGGACGACCATTACCGGGTGCGGGCCGGGCACACGCTGCAGGTGCGCGGCGACGCGCAGCGCGACGGTGCGGTGGTGCGGCACACCGATCCCGGGCACGGCGCGCTGACCATCGGCCCGGACGGGTCGTTCCGCTACACGCCCGCCGCCGGGTTCACCGGACACGACACGTTCACCTACACGGTGAGCGACGCGGTCCGGCTGTATCCGACGGACTTGCCGCCGCTCGGCACTGTCGGCGGCGTCAAGATCACCGGCGGCGGATACGGGTCCGCGCTCACCCCGGTGCCGGGTTCGCGGGACGAGTTCTACGGGCTCACCGACCGCGGCCCGAACGTCGACGCGCCGGACGGGTCCAAAGTGGAGCCGCTGCCGTCGTTCACGCCCGCCATCGGCAAGTTCCGGCTCAAGGGCGGGAAAGCTGTGCTGGAGCGGAACATTCCACTGCGCGCGGCCGACGGATCGCCGTACAACGGCCAGGTCAACACCCTGGCGAACACCGGCGAGACCATCGTGGACCGCGACGGCGCGAAACTGCCCGCGTCGCCGAACGGTTACGACTCCGAAGGGCTCGTCGCGCAACGCGACGGGACGTTCTGGGTGTCGGACGAGTACGGCCCGTTCATCACGCACTTCCGCGCGGACGGCCGGGCGATCGAGCGGCTCTCTCCGTTCGACGGGTCGCTGCCGAAGGAACTCAAGAACCGCGTGCCGAACAAGGGCATGGAGGGGCTCGCGCTCACTCCGGACGGCCGGACGCTCGTCGGCATCATGCAGTCCGCGCTGCAGCAGCCGGATCTCACGAAGAAGCCCAGCAAGGTTCCCGCGCTGCGGATCGTGACGGTCGACCTGAAGACCCGCGCCACGCACGAGTACGCCTACCTGCTCGACAACCCGGACGAGACCGGCACCGCGGTCTCCGAGATCACCGCGCTGTCGGCGACCCGGTTTCTCGTGGACGAGCGCGACGGCAAGGCTGAGCCCGGCGCGTACAAGAGGCTGTTCGAGATCGACCTGAGCAAGGCGACCGACCTTGGACCGGTGGCGAAGGTGCCGGGCGCGACCTACGACGCGGCGAAGGGCGGGCTGCTGGTTGACGGCGGCAAGAGCATCGAGGCGTACGTCGGCAAGGCCAGTACCGCGGAGGCTCAGGATGCGCTGGCGAAGGTCGGGGTGACTCCCGCGGCGAAGAAGCTGTTCCTCGACGTCGGCGGCCTGGTGACCGGGCTCGACCCGAGGGGCGGTTTCTTCGGGCACGACAAGGTCGAAGGCGTCGCGACGACCGACGGCGGCCGCACCGTGGTGATCAGCAACGACAGCGACTTCGGCATTGACGGCGTCGCGAACTCGGCGGCTCCCTACACCCTGCACGCCAAGACGCAGCCGAACGGCCGTCAGGACGACGGCGAGTACCTGAAGGTGGACATGACGAAGCTGCCGGCGCGGACGCGCACGTTGACCGTGACCATTGACGTGCGCTGAGGACCGTCAGTACTTGAACTGATCCACGTTGTTCTGCGTGATCAGCAGGGGATCGCCGAGCAGGACCGTCTGGGTGGCCGCGTCGTAGCGCACCGCGGGGAGCTCCGGGCTCACGTTGTTCTTGGGCCGGAGCGGGGCGCCGGTCGCGAGCTGCTCGGCGGTCCAGGCGGTGAGGTAGCCGAGGGATTCGACGTTCCACAGCACCGTCATGGAGCAGGAACCGTCGACCAGGTACGGCTTCATCGTCTGCGGCGTGCCCGTGCCGACGGTGAAGACCTGGCCGATCCTCTGCTGATCACGCACCGCTCGCGCGATGCCGGGCGTCGCCGTGGTGCATTGGCCGATCATGCCGGTGAGCTTCGGATGCCGGTTGAGGATCTCCTTCGCAAGCTTTGTGGCGGTGGTGGTGTCCTCGTCGGCGTACACCGTCTCGACCAGCTTCGCCTGCGGATAGCGTTGCGCCGCATACGTTTTCTCGGCTTCGATCCACGAGTTGAGGTTCGCTGCGGCGCGCCCGCACGAGACGATGGCGTACTCGCCAGTGCCGCCGGTTTTCTTCATCAGCGAGTCGACCAGCGCCGAACCGATGCCGTCGGCCGTCGTCTGGTTCACGAAGACCTCGCGCTGGGAGCCGGCGGCGTCGGTGTCGGTGGTGAGCACGTGAATGCCCTTCGCGCGCGCCTCCGCGATCGTCGGGGCCAGCTGCGCCGGATCGTTCGGGGCGACCGCGATGACGTCCACGCGTTCGGCGATGAGCTGGCGCAGGATCGCCGTCTGCGCGGCCGGATCGACTGACGCCGGGGCGCGGAGGAGCCACTTCGCGCCGAGCCGGTTGGCGGCCGCCATGCCGCCGGCGTTCATCGCGTCGAAGTACGGGATGCCGCCGATTTTCGGCACGAAGGCGATTTTCGCCTGCTCCGGGGGCGAGTCCGACAGAACCGGCGAGCAACTGGCCGCCATCGCCGCCGCGGTCGCCACGAGCGCCGCACCCAGCACGAGCGTTTTGGTCCGCCCTCGCATCCCCCACCGTTCCCCGGCTATGTGACCTGGCAGCCGAAGGTAGGGCCAGTGACGGCAGGGGGTCAACCGAACGCGACCAAACGGTTACGCAAGCGAGTTCAACCGCCGGACGGCGCAGCCTCGCCTCCGCCCGTCGGCTGGTTGGCGCGGCGGTGCCGGGCGACAGTCATCACATCGGGCGACCTTGCGTTCTTGATACCCCCAAGGGGTATAGTCGCCAGCATGAACGAACACCAGCACGGAGCGTCTTGGTCCACCGCCGCCCAGGCGACGCTGCACTGCCTCACCGGTTGTGCCATCGGCGAAGTGCTCGGCATGGTTCTCGGCACCGCGCTCGGCCTGCACAACGCGGCCACTGTGGTGCTGTCCATCGTGCTGGCGTTCGTCTTCGGCTACGCGCTCACCATGCGCGGCGTGCTCAAGTCGGGCCTTGCGCTCGGTGCCGCCTTCAAGGTCGCGCTCGCCGCCGACACGGTGTCGATCGCGGTCATGGAGGTCATCGACAACACCGTGGTCGTGGCGATCCCGGGCGCGATGGACGCGGGATTGTCGAGCGGCTTGTTCTGGCTGTCGCTGGCGTTGTCGCTCGCGATCGCTTTCGTGGTCACGGTTCCGGTCAACAAGTGGATGATCGGCCGCGGTCGCGGGCACGCCGTCGTGCATGCCCACCACCAGCACTGAGCCTCAGCAGGACGGCACGGCCGCGTCGGCTCGGAGGTAAGCCCCGGACACATAGTGCCCGGGGCCGATCCGGTTCCAGCGCGTGGTTCCGTCCACCGGATCGCCTTGCACGGAACACTCGATCGGCACCTGCGCGGAGTCGGCGGCCAAGCCGGCCGAGGGCGCGTCGTTGCTCGCGGACGTGCGCACGACCAGCGGGGCGCCGCCGGTCACCACGCCGGTGGCCGGAGCGCTGCCGGTCCACAGGAAAGTGACGTCCACGTAGCTGCTGCCTTTGAGGCCGAGACCGTCCCAGAACGTGCCGTCGGCCAGGTCGAGACCGGCTGGATTGCGCACGGTGCGGCCGCGTTCGTCCTTGCCGCCGTTGAACCCGTCTTGGTACGCCGCTTGCGCTTCCGGCACGCCTTGCGGCAGCGAACCGAACGTCGCGCGCCGGTCGGCGGGGTTCCAGTAATCGTCGTGTTCGTTCCACGGCCCGACATCCCACACCGGCGCGTACTCGCAGCGGGTGCCGTCGGTGCGGCAGACCCGGACGGTGAAAGTCCCCCTTCCCTTCGAGGACACCGTTTTCGTGGACGGGAGCGCGACGAAATGGTCCCGTTCCGTGATCCGGTGCCCGCTCGAAGTGGTGCCACCGACGAGTCCTTCTCGGGTCGCGTAGAGGCGGTAGGTCAGCGGTCTTTCCAGCGCTCTCCTGCCGTGCTTGGGTTTGGCGCCAGCGGGAGCCGGAGTCGACAAAGCGATAACCGCCACTGCGAGAAGGACGTGACCGGCCGCTTTCCTGGTGTTCATCTGCGCATCGTGGCCCGGCGCGCGGGTTTGGCCGCGCAACCGGGCCCGCGCGTCAGGCGGACACGATCCGGTGCGGTCCGGTCTTGCGGGGCTGGTCGTCGACCGGGGTGCCGGCGGATAGTTCGCGGCGGATGGCCCGGGCGCGTTCGGCGTAGCTGCGGGACCGTTCCGGCTGGCTGAGCGCGGAGTGAAGTTCGCCGAGGAGCTGGGACACCTCGGCCTCGGACCGGCGGTCGCCGTTGCGGCGGTGCACGCTCAGCGAGTTCACCAGCAGCAGTTGCGCGTGCGCGAGATCGCCGCTGTACAGGCACAGTGCGCCCAGGTTCTGGTTCGCGTAGCCGACACAGTGGTCGTCGCCGAGATCGGTGAACACGGCGATGGCGCGCGTGACGTGTTCGCGGGCTTCGGCGAGGTTGCCCTCGCGCTGGTTCAGGAGCCCGAGCCGTTGCAGCGCATGGGCTTCCCGGTGCCGGTCGCCGATTTCGCAGGACAGCTCGAGCGCGTCGGTGTACCAGCGGCGCGCGGTCGCGTAGCACTTGCGCGCGACCCAGATCGATCCGATCGCGATCCGGATCACCGCTTCGCCGTGCGGATCGCCCGCCTCGCCGAACAGCCGGAGCGCTTCGTGGCACGGTTCGAGCGCGCGGTCGGTTTTGCCTTGCATCCGCAGTACGGTGCCGAGACCGGCGTACGCCTCGCCGAGCCCTTGCTGGTCGCCGATCCGTTGGTACAGCTCGCGTGCTGCCTCGAAGGCGACCATCGCGTCCGCGTCGTTGTCTTGGTACAGCAGGACTTGGCCGAGGTTGCGCTGAACGACTGCCTCGCCGCGGATCGCGCCCGCCCGGCGTGCCGCTTCCAGTGCGATCAGGTGAGTGGCGTGCCAGTCGTCTTGGTGGCCGCGGAGGTCGAAGTACGGCGTGAGGGCCACGGTGAGCCGCCAGGTCAGGTCGTCGAACCCGCGTTCGGCGGCAAGCGCGACGGCGGCGACGCAGGTGGCGCGTTCGGCGGCGAACCAGGCGGCGGGGTCGGTCAGCAGACGGTCGGCTTCCGGCGGCAGGGCCAGGTCGGTGTCGTCGTGGTACTGGCCGAAGAAGTGGATCGGCATGCGTTCGGCGGCTTCTACTGCCAGCGCAAGGTATCCCTCGAGCACGCGGCCGATCGCGGCGCGGGTTTCGCCGGGCTCGGCCAGTTCCGCGGCGTAGACGCGCAGGAGGTCGTGCAGCCGGTAGCGCGGCTGTCCCGCGACGTCGGTGGCGACTAGCTCCACGAGGTGGGCGTCGACGAGCACGTCGAGGACGTCGTCCGCGGACGGGCGGCTCAGGACCGCGGCGACTGCCCAGGCGGGGAATTGCACGGGGCCCAGTGCGCCCAGGCGACGGAAGGCTGCGGCGGCGGACATCGGCAGGAGGTCGTAGCTCAGGGTCACGCTCGCCCGGACGGCCAGATCGCCGACGCGCAGCTCGTCCAGGCGGCGGTGCTCGTCGTGGAGGCGGTCGGCGAGGATGCGCAACGACCAGGTGGGCCGGTGGGTGAGTTTGGCTCCGGCTACCCGGATCGCCAGGGGCAGATGTCCGCATTGGCGCAGGATCGCCGCGGCGTCTTCGGGTTCGGCGGCTACTCGTTCGTGGCCGACGATGCCTTCCAGCAGCCGCGCGGCTTCCGGCTCGGGCAGGAGGTCGACGTCCACCGGGACCGCGCCGGCGAGGTCGGGCAGGCGGATCCGGCTGGTGACCAGTACGGCGGACGCGCCCGCGCCGGGGAGCAGCGGGCGTACCTGGGCGGCGCTGCCCGCGTCGTCGAGGACGATGCACATCCGGCGGCCGGCGAGCTGGGAACGCAGGAGCGCGGCGCGTTCGGCCAGGTCCCGGGGGAGGCCGGAGTCGGGAATGCCCAGGGCGCGCAGGAGTTCGGCAAGGACGCTCATGGGCGAGCGCGGCGACGACGAGGTTCCGGCGAGGTCCACATGCAACTGTCCATCCGGGAAAACGGTGCGGACGGCGTGCGCTACCCGTACGGCGATTGAGGATTTGCCGATGCCTGGTGCGCCGGAGAGGACGACGATCGTGGGGCGTTCCGCTTCGGCGTGGTGGCGGAGTTTCGCGACCAGGTGCTCGATGACTTCGCCGCGGCCGGTGAAATCGGGCAGATCCAAGGGGAGTTGGCAGATCGGCGGGATTTTGGCGCAGGGGACTTCGAGGGTGGTGCGGAGTTCGCGGAGTGCGGCGCCGGGGCTCGCGGACAGTTCGTCGGCGAGGGTTTGTTCGACCAGTTCGTACGCTTCCGCGGCTTCGGTGGTGCGGCCTGAGTCGCGCAGGGCGGTGATGAGGTGGTGCCAGAGTTCTTCGCGCAGCGGGTGCTCGGTGACGAGGGCGCGGAGTTCGGCGATGACTTCGTTGTGGCGGCCCAGATCCAGGCGGGCGCGCAGGCGTTGTTCCTGCACTGCCAGGCGCAGTTCGTCCAGGCGGGCGACGGTGGGTCCCCAGGTGGGGTCGTGGGGGAGGCCTTCCAGTACTTCGCCGCGCCAGAGGGAGTGGGCTTGGTCCAGCAGGGCCAGTGCGGTTTCCGGGTCGTCTTGGGATTCCCAGGCTTGGGTGGCCAAGCGGGTGAAGACGAGGTGGTCGAGTTCGTCTTCTTCGACGGTGAGGAGGTAGCCCGACGCTCGGCTGGTGATGCGGTCGGCGAGGTCGGGGGAGGTTTCCGCCAGGCGTCTGCGCAGGGAGTGGACGTAGGTGCGGATGTTGGCGGCCGCGGAGCGGGGGGCGGTGGTCGGCCAGAGGACTTCGACCAGGGCTTCGGTGGACACGACGATGTTGGGCTGGAGGGCCAGCGCGGCCAGCAGCAGACGGGGCTTCGGGCCGCCCAGCGGTACGGCCCGGCCCTCGGCGACGACCTCCAACGGCCCCAGGATCCGGAAGGTCAGCGAAATCAATTTACCCGCCTTGGCGGCAAGGTCCCCATGGTCGGCATGCTAGGAGCGTTTGGGGCGGTTGCCTAGATCCACTGGGGGAGGAATACCCCATATGGGGTGATATCGGGGGTGGATGTCACTTAGTGTTCGGCTGGGGTGGGGTGAATTGTTTTCATGTGCGGGGGCGATGGGCCTCGTCGCCTGGCGGCGACATTGGCCTGAGCGTGCGTGGGGCACCCCGAAGGTTGATTGTGCTGACGGTCTGGGGGTGCTTGTCAAGGCGGGAAAGATGCCTTGACAAGCACCCCCAGACCGCAGATGGGCTTCGTATCGGGGTGCGGGGGAGGGGCTGGGTGCCTCGCTCGTTGGGTGCACCGGTGCGGGTTTGGTGGGGGTGGGGCTAGCGCCCCAATGTGGCATTGGGTGCGTCAGATGCACCCAATGTGGCGTTCGGTGCGTGGGATGCACCCAATGCCGCATTGGGGCGGAACCCGAGCGGGCGCGCGGGTGGCGGGGTGGTCCGTGAAGGGCTCCTTGAGGGAATCCAGGTCCGGGAAGGGGTCCCTCACGGACCGCAGAAGGGTCGTGAGGGGAACCCTCACGGAATCAGAGTCAATGTGGGTGGCCCTCATGGCGACTTGGGCAGTGCGCTCGGCAGATGGGTGAGGTTCTGGTGTTGCTGAATGGGATTGTGCGACCTTCGTAGGTGGTGTTGCTGGCCGTCTAGTGCTGGGAGGGGGTTGTGGGGGAACGGGCATTCTTCTGATTTCTGGACATTCCGCTGTGGACAGTGCGGATGAAACGGACTTTGGTCGCAGTTGTCCCTTTGGTCGCGATGAGGGGAGCAGATAACGGTTCCGCACCGGGGAGCCGGACGCTTCCCTGGCGGGCCGGGCAGTCCTAATCTCGTTCCGGCGGCAGGCGGGGGTCGAGGGGCCGCGCAACACGAGGGAGTTGCTGTGCGTAGAAGCGTCACCATGTTTCTTTCGCTTGCGGTGGTGGGCGGTTTAGCCGCTTCACCCGCCGTGGCGTCGGCTCAGGGGCGGGCGGACATTCCGCAATCGCACCCGGTTTGGGCCAATCCGCAGTCCAAGGTGGCCGACACGGCCGGGTCGTCCACTATGGACTTTCGGGTTTACTTGAACCTCAAGGACCAGGGCGCGGCCGAGGCCGCGGCGCAGTCGGTGTCCGATCCGAACAGTCGCAACTACCGGCATTACCTGTCGCCGGACCAGGTGCGGGACCAGTTCGCGGCTACCGACCAGACCGTGTCCGCCGCGAAGAACTGGCTGTCCGCAAGCGGATTCGGCATCGGTGAGGTGCCGTCCAACCGGGCGTACGTCGAGGCGACCGGTACCGCCGATCAGGTCCAGCGCGCGTTCGCCGTCACCCTGGGCAAGTACCAGGTCAAGGGGCAGACGCTGCGGGCGGCGGACAAGGACCTGTCCGTTCCGGCTTCGCTGGCGAACGACGTGCTCGGCGTCGTCGGCGTCGACCAGGCGACGAACCTCTTCAAGCCGGACCACACCGACGGTGCGGACCCGACCGCGAAGAAGCAGTCCCGGGCACAGGCCAGCCCGTCGACCGCGCCGCCAAGCAACGGGTTCCGCAATTCTGGTCCGTGCAGCGCCTACTACGGCGAAAAGACCGACACGACTGACCCGGCGTACAACGGCAAGCAGCTTCCGTACGCGCCGTGCGGCTACACGCCCGCGCAGTTGCGTTCGGCCTACGGGCTGGACCAGGTCGCGAAGTTCGGTGCGGACGGCCGCGGCACCACGATCGCCATCGTGGACGCCTTCGCGTCGCCGACGATCTACGCCGACGCCTCGGAGTACGCCAAGCGCAACGACCCGGCGCACCCGCTCACCCAGCAGCAGTTCAAGCAGCACATCTTCCCGCCGAACCCGGTGCTCGAGCCGCCGGACCAGTGCGACGCTTCCGGCTGGTACGGCGAGGAAACCCTGGACGTCGAGGCCGCGCACGGGCTCGCGCCGGGCGCGAACATCCTGTACGTCGGCGGGCAGGACTGCGAGGACCTGTCGCTCGACACCGCGCTGAACTACGTCGTCGCGGGCCACAAGGCCGACATCATCTCCAACTCCTACGGCGACACCGGCGAGGACATCCCGGCCGCCGAGGTCAAGGTGTTCAACCACATCTCGCTGCAGGCGGTGCTCGAGGGCATCGGCGTGTACTTCTCCTCCGGCGACAACGGCGACGAGGTCGCGCGCCTCGGCACGCCGTCGCCGGACTTCTCCGCCTCGGCTCCGTGGGTGACCGCGGTCGGCGGGACGTCGCTGGCGGTCGGCAAGGACGGCAAGCGGATCTTCGAAACCGGCTGGGAGACCGGCAAGTCGACGCTGACCGACGGCACGTACGCCCCGGCGTTCCCGGGCGCGTTCAACGGCGGCGCGGGCGGCGGCACCAGCCGGCTGTTCGGCCAGCCCTTCTACCAGAAGGGAATCGTGCCGGACGCGCTGTCCACGAAGAACCAGACCGGCGGCGCGAAGGGCCGGGTCGTCCCGGACATCTCCGCGATCGCCGACCCCAACACCGGCTTCCTGGTCGGCCAGACGCAGACCTTCCCGGACGGCGTCTACTACGACCAGTACCGGATCGGCGGCACGAGCCTCGCGTCGCCGGTGTTCGCGGGCGTGATGGCGGTGGCCGACAGCCTCGACCACTACCACCACGGGTTCATCAACCCGGTGCTGTACCAGCTGACGTCGCGCACGTCGGCGATCCACGACGTGCAGCACGTCGACGGCGCGGTGCAGCGCGTGGACTTCGCCAACGGGGTCGACGCCACGGAGGGGCTGAAGACCTCCGCCCGGGTGCTCGACTACCCGAACCTGACGATCCACACGACGAAGGGCTACGACGACGTGACGGGCCTCGGCTCGCCCAACGGAGTGGCGTTCCTGTTGCTGGTGTGACCGAGGGGTGAAGGAAGGGCCTGCCGGGATTCCCTGGCAGGCCCTTCCTTGCGTATCGGTCCGTGAAGGACTCCTTGAGGGAATCAGATTCCCGGAAGGAGTCCTTCACGGCACGCGGACCGGCGGATGCCGCAGCGCGCGGACGGCGGGCGAGCGCAGCGGGGACAGCGCGGCGACGGCGATGACGATCCCGCCGACCAGCACCACCTGCGGCGCGCCGAACGCCGCCCCGAGCGGTCCGGCCAGCAGTTCGCCGAGGGGGATGCCCGCGTAGGAACCGAAATCGTCGAAGGCGGCCATCCGCGACAGCAGATGCCCGGGGATGTTCTCCTGCATCGTCGTGTCCCAGGCGACGCCCATGACGCCCGCGCAGAACCCGGCGGCGAAGGTCGACCCCGCCAGCACCGCGAACCCCGCGTGCAGGCCGAGCGCGATCAGCGGCAGCACGGTCAGCGCGGCACTCGCCAGGCCCAGCGGCAGCAGCCGGCGCGGCGCGAGCCGGTACATCACCAGGCCCGACAGCAGTGCGCCCACCGCGCGCACGCTCAGCACCACGCCCCAGCCGGCCGCGCCGATCGTGTCCTGCGCGATTCCCGGCCCGAGCACCAGCCAGCCGCCGGTGAACACGATGTTGTAGACGGTGAAGGCGCTGACCACCCGCCACAGCCACGGTATCCGCCAGAACTGCCGCCAGCCGGTTCGCACACTGCGCAAGACGCTGTCCGGCTCGGAGTGCTCCGCCGGGGGCAGCGTGATCGCCTGGTAGAGCAAGGCGGCGAGCACGAACGACACCCCGTCGGCGGCGATCGCCCAGCCGCCGCCGACCGTGCCGACCAGGACCCCGGCGACGGCCGGACCGGCCACCTTGGTGAGGTTCCGCCCGGTGGCCAGCAGCGAGTTCGCCTGCCGCAGCGATTCCGCCGGGACGATCTGCGGCACGATCCCGCGCAGCACCGGCGTGGTGAACGCGGTGCAGACCCCGCCGAGGAACTCGGTGCCGGCGAGGGCGGCCAGCGAGTAATTGCCGGTGAGCAGGATGGCCGCGGCGACCAGCTGCGCCGCGCCCGCGCCGAGGTTCGACAGCCGCAGCACGCGGTTGCGCGGGAACCGGTCGCCGACCGCGCCGCCGACGAGCAGGAACGCCAGCCGCGGCACGATCCCGGCGGCGAGCACGACGCCGAGGTCGGTCGGACTGCGGCTGCTGCCCAGCACGGCGAACGCGAGCGCGACCGGGGTCATGGCGCTGCCCAGCAGCGAGACCAGTCGTCCGGTGTAGAAAACGGCGAATGCCCGATGGCGCAGCGGAGTGCGCGGTCTTTCCCCCACCCCGCGATCTTGGCGAGAACGGGTCGGGAACGCCACAGAGTATTGGCGAGGCTGGGTACTCCGGTTCAGACTCACGGGTCAGCCGGGAGAAAGGGCACGAAATGAGCGGGATCGACGCCGAGGTCTTCGGGGGCCGAATGCCGTCTGGAGCAGGGGATTTCGCGATCGAAACGCACGGAATCACCCCGATCCCGCACGCGAACCGGTTCGGGCGGCCGTGGCGGCTCGCGGGCGTGTGGTTCGCCCCGAACCTCACCATGACCGCCGTCTTCACCGGCACCCTCGGCGCGACGCTCGGGCTCGGTTTCACCACCGGGTTCGTCATCGCGCTGATCGGCACCGTGCTCGGTTCGCTGCCGGTCGCGTGGCTGTCCACCTGGGGGCCGCGCACCGGAACCGGGCAACTGCCGCTCGCGCGGCTCCCCTTCGGCCGCGGCGTCGTGCTGCCCGGCCTGGTGCAATGGCTCGGCTCGATCGCGTGGGACGCGCTGGTCGGGCTGTTCGGCGGCGAGGCGCTGGCGCAGCTGACCGGGCTGCCGTTCTGGGCGGCGGTGCTGGTGGTGCTGGTGTTGCAGTGCACGCTCGGCGTGTTCGGCTACGCGGTGATCCACCGGGTCCAGGCCGTGATGAGTGTGGTGCTGGTTGTCGCATTTGTCGCGCTGGCGGTAAAGGTGGTGCTTGATCATCCGATTACGTTCACCGATTCCGCGACCGGCGGCGATTTCGCCGGAGCCGTCGTGCTGTTTTCCACCATTACGCTCAGCCTCGCTATTTCGTGGGCTCCTTATGCGTCGGATTTCAGCCGTTACCTGCCCGCCACGACCCGGTCGAGCGGCGTCTTTTGGTACACGCTGCTCGGACTGACCGCGTCGTACGCGATCGGCGAGGGGATCGGTCTCGCCCTCGGCACGGCATTGGGCGACCAGACCGCCGCCGGGGTGTCGACGCTGCTCGGCGGCGGCGTGCTGGGTGCGGTGGCGCTGCTGGTGATCGCGCTGG
The DNA here is from genome assembly GCF_017312175.1 of Amycolatopsis sp. A1MSW2902. Taxonomy (NCBI): domain Bacteria; kingdom Bacillati; phylum Actinomycetota; class Actinomycetes; order Pseudonocardiales; family Pseudonocardiaceae; genus Amycolatopsis; species Amycolatopsis sp. A1MSW2902. The sequence goes on along the minus strand of NZ_QJPO01000001.1, from coordinate 5,708,150 downwards.
CGGCGGTGTCGTCCAACGCGATGAACGACTACAGCGGCTCGCTCGCGTTGCAGACTGTCGGCGTGCGGGTGCGTCGTCCGGTTTCCGCGGTGGTCGTGACGGTGCTGGCGTTCGCGTTGATCCTCTGGATGCACAGCGGCGATCTGGCGGCGAAATTCCAGAACGTGCTGCTGGTGGTGAGTTACTGGATCCCGCCGTTCCTCGGTGTCGTCGTGCCGGACTGGCTGCGGCGCACGCGTCGCGGCCGCGAGGTCGACGTGCTGGCTGAGCTGCGCCGACCGGTTCGCGGCTGGGCCGCGCTGGTGGCGTTCGTGGTGGGCTTCGCGGCGGCGGTGCCGTTCATGAACACGACTGTCTACACCGGACCGGTCGCCGCGGCGCTGCACGGGGCGGATCTGGCCTACTACGCCGGCTTCGTGGTTTCGCTCGTGGCGTATTTGGTGCTGCGCGGCCGCCGACCGGTTGACCTCCAGTAAGGTAGAGGTCGCACGCTGGCAGGCGCCTACTTCTGGAGGGACCATGCCAGTAGCTGTTGTCACCGGCGCTTCCGCCGGTCTGGGCCGGGCACTCGCCTCGGCTCTCGTCCGTCGCGATTGGACAGTGCTGGGCACCGGACGCGACCCGGGGACGCTGCGTGCGGCCGCCGCGGACCTCGGGTTCACCCCGGTGCCCGGCGACGTCACCGATCCCGCGCACCGCGCCCAGCTCGCCGACGCCGCCGGATCCCGGCTCGACCTGCTCGTCAACAACGCCAGCACGCTCGGCGTCAGCCCGCTGCCGCCGCTGGCCGAGTATCCACCGGACGAGCTGGAAACTGTCTTCCGCACCAACGTTTTCGCGCCGCTCGCGCTCGCCCGGCTGCTGCTGCCCGCGCTCGCCGCGGCAAAGGGAGTGCTGGTGAACATCAGCTCCGACGCCGCCGTCGAGGCGTATGAGGGCTGGGGCGGCTACGGTTCGGCGAAGGCCGCGTTGGACCACGTGAGCGCGGTGCTGGGCGTGGAAAACCCGGACATCGCGGTGTATGCCGTCGATCCCGGGGATCTGCGCACCGCCATGCACCAGGCCGCATTCCCCGGCGAGGACATCTCGGACCGGCCGTTGCCGGAGACCGCGGTACCGGCTTTCCTGCGGCTGCTGGACGAACGTCCGGCGAGCGGCCGCTTCCGGGCAGCGGATCTGCAGGTGCAGCCATGACCGCACCGCGCGCCCGGTTCGACCTGGCCGAGGACCGCAGCGCGTCCGCGCCGCCCGAAGCGCGCGGCCTCGCCCGGGACGAAGTGCGGCTGCTCGCTGCCGGTCCGGAAGGCGTGCAGCATGCCGTTTTCCGTGATCTGGCAGCGTTCTTGAATCCCGGCGATCTGCTGTTGGTCAACACTTCCGGCACGCTGGCCGCCGCGGTCGACGCTGTCCGGGACGACCACGTCATCACCATCCATTTCTCCACCGAGCTGGATGACGGCACCTGGGTGGTCGAGCTTCGCGCTCCCGGCGGCCCACTCCTCGACGGACGCGCGGGGGAGCGGCTCCGGCTGCCCGCCGGCGCCGTCGTCACGTTGTGCGAGCCGCACGTAGCCGGGGCGCAACGGTTGTGGCGCGCGAAGATCGAATTAGAAGGCGAGGTCCCGCGGTATCTTGCGAAGGTCGGGCGGCCGATCCGCTACGGCTATGTCCCGCGCGCGTGGCCGCTGCCGAATTACCAGACGGTGTTCGCCCTTGATCCGGGTTCGGCGGAGATGCCGAGCGCGGCGCGGCCGTTCACTGCGGAATTGGTCACACAACTCGTCTCGCGCGGTGTGTTGTTCGCACCGATCTTGTTGCACACCGGCGTCTCGTCGCCGGAAGCCGGGGAACCGCCGTACGGTGAGCGATTTCGCGTTCCGGCCACGACTGCGGCGTTGGTCAATTGGGTGCGTGACCAGGGTGGACGCGTTATCGCAGTAGGGACAACGGCGGTGCGCGCGATCGAATCCGCCGCGAATCCCGGCGGACTCGTCACCGCGGCTGCGGGCTGGACCGAACTGGTTCTCGGCCCGGACCGGCCGGCACGCGCGGTCGACGGTTTGCTCACCGGCCTGCACGCGCCGGAGGCTTCCCACCTGCTGCTTCTCGAAGCGGTGGTGGGTCCGGAGCTGGTGCAGCGGGCTTACGACGCGGCGGTGCGACGGGAGTATCTGTGGCACGAGTTCGGCGATGTCTCGCTCCTGACAAGCAGGTGAGGCCCAGGCCTGTCAAGTAATCCCGCACAATTTCCCGGGATGCGGATGCATATGCAGTCTCGCGGGTGAACGTGTCATTCTCGCCCCGTTCCGCTGACCGCGAAAGGGCCATTTGTGCGTACATTTCCGCGAACCCGATTGCTCGCTTCCGCACTCGCCGCTGTGACGGTGCTCGGGGCGCTCGCCGGGTGCACCCGCGCGGACCGCACCGAGGCCGCGACCAACCAGGGCGCCGCCGGGGAGGTGCGCGTCGGCTTCTTCCCGAACGTGACGCACACGCCCGCGCTGATCGGGGTCAAGAAGAACTTCTTCGCGCAGAACCTCGGCGGCACCAAGCTCACGACACAGACGTTCAACGCCGGTCCGTCCGAAGTGAACGCGCTGCTCGGCGGTTCGCTCGACGTCGCGTTCATCGGCTCCGGGCCGGCGATCAACGCCTTCACCAAGTCCAAGGGCGCGATCCAGCTGGTGTCCGGCGCGGTCACCGGCGGCGCGCAGCTGGTGGTCAAGCCCGGGATCACCTCGGTCGACCAGCTCAAGGGCAAGACGATCGCGACGCCGCAGCTGGCCAACACCCAGGACGTCGCGCTCAAGAAGTTCCTCGCCGAGAAGCACCTGACCGGCCAGGTCAACGTGACCAACCTGGACAACCCGAAGACGCTCGACGCGTTCCGCAAGGGCGAGGTCGACGGCGGCTGGCTGCCCGAACCGTGGTCGTCGCGGCTGATCGCCGACGCGGGCGCGAAGGTGCTGGTCGACGAGAAGTCGCTGTGGCCGCAGGGCCGGTTCCCGACGACCGTCGCGATCGTGCGCAGCGAATTCCTCAAGCAGCACCCAGACACCGTGCGCGCGCTGCTGAAGGGCGAGCTGCAGGCGATCGACTGGGCGAAGAAGAACCCGGCCGAGGCGAAGACCGTGGTCAACGGAGCGCTCAAGGAGCTGTCCGGCAGCTCGCTCAGCCCGGCCGTGCTCGACCGCGCGTTCGCGAACATCGAACTGACCGCCGACCCGGTGCCCGCGCAGTTCCCGCAGCTGGCCAAGGACTCGGTGACCGCGGGCGTGGTCGACCAGGTGGTGGACCTCAAGGGGTTCGCCGACTTCGGCCCGCTCAACGAGGCACTCAAGGCGCAGCAGCTGCCCGCCGTCAACGCGCCCGAACTGGCCAAATGACGTCCCGACCGGAAGGCGATCCGCGATGACCACCACCCTGGCCCGGCCAGTGACCGCCGCCGTCCACCTCGACCGCGTGGGCAAGGTGTTCGGCTCCGCCGGCAACGCCGTGACCGCGCTCGACGGGGTCGACCTCACCGTCGAACCGGGCGAGTTCGTCTGCCTGCTCGGTGCCTCCGGCTGCGGCAAGAGCACGCTGCTGAACCTCGTCGCCGGCCTCGACCAGCCGTCCGCCGGCGAGATCACTCTCACCACCTCGCGGCCGGCGGTAATGTTCCAGGAGGCCGCGCTGATGCCGTGGCTGACCGCGTCCCGGAACGTGGAACTGCCGCTGCGGCTCGCTGGCTTCGGCCGTTCCGAGCGTCGGGAAAAGGCCGCTGAGCTGCTGGACCTGGTGCGGCTGAGCGACGCGGCACGCAAGCGTCCGCACGAGCTGTCGGGCGGGATGCGGCAGCGGGTCGCGCTGGCCCGCGCGCTGGCCGCGACCCACCGCGTCGGCGGTGACGACGGCAACGCGCTGCTGCTCATGGACGAACCGTTCGCGGCGCTCGACGCGATCACCCGCGACGTGCTGCAGAGCGAGTTGCTGCGGGTGTGGCGCAGCACCGGTACGTCGGTGCTGTTCGTGACGCACGACGTGCGCGAGGCGGTCCGGCTCGGGCAGCGCGTGGTGCTGCTGTCGTCGCGTCCGGGCCGCGTGGTCCGAGAGTGGGACGACGTGCCGTCTGCCGACGCCGAACTGCTGGCCGAGGAGATCACGGCCGATCTGCGAAAGGTGATCAGCACCCATGCCGCAGCCTGATCAGGCGGCCCCCGAGCTCGACGAAGCCGTCGGCGCCGGCCTGGACCGGCTCGACACCCCCACCGGCGCGCGGCCGGCTTCGCTGCGCCGCCGGTTCGTGCGCGGATTCCTGCCGCCCGTGGGCGCGCTCGTGCTGCTGGTGATCCTCTGGCAGATCCTGTGGGCCGCCGCGTTCTGGCCGGAGACCACGCTGCCCGCGCCGCTGGACGTCTGGGCCGAGTTCTGGAGCACGGTCACCGACGGTTCGGTCTTCGGCTTCATCTGGACCTCCGTGCACCGCGCCGCCTTGGGTTTCGCCGCCGGGGTCGTGCTCGGCACGCCGCTGGGCATCCTGGTGGCGAAGGTCCGCGTGGTGCGCGCCGCGATCGGACCGCTGCTGAGCGGGTTGCAGAGCCTGCCGTCGGTGGCGTGGGTGCCCGCCGCGGTGATCTGGTTCGGCATCAACGACGCGGCGATCTACTTCGTCGTGCTGCTGGGCTCGGTCCCGTCGATCGCGAACGGCCTCGTGTCCGGCATCGACCAGATCCCGCCGATCCTGCCGCGCGTCGGCAAGGTGATGGGCGCCGGCCGCCTCGCCGCGGCCCGGCACATCCTGCTGCCCGCCGCGCTGCCCGGGTTCCTGGCCGGGCTCAAGCAGGGCTGGGCGTTCTCGTGGCGTTCGCTGATGGCCGCGGAACTGATCGCGCGCTCGCCGAGCCTCGGCGTCGGGCTGGGGACGTATCTCAACGACGGGTCGTCGTACAACTCGATGCCCAAGGTGATCGCGGCGATTTTCCTGATTTTGTTCGTCGGGGTGGCGATCGAGCTGATCGTGTTCCGTCCGCTGGAACGGTCGGTGCTGCGCGCGCGGGGCCTGACGACGTCACTCTGAGTACCTGCCCGAGCGCCGCTCGCGGGTGCCAGACAGAATGCTGGACCATGACTTCCGGGCTGTTCGCGCTGGCTTCCGCGCTCGTGTTCGTCGTACGGTTCGCGCGCGAGCCGCGGCGGGTCGGCAACGCGGTGTGGTTCCTGATCGCGCTCGGCTTCACCGGATTGTGGCTGCTGTCGTTTTTCAACCACGTCGAATGGGCGCAAGTCGCGATCATCGTGGTGGTGGCGCTCGTCGGCGGGCTCGGTGCTTTGGCCCTGCCGTGGGCACTGATCGCGAACGGCGTCGTAATGCTGCGCCGGGAAGGACGGCGGCTCGCGAACCTGTTGTCGCTGCTGGCCGGGCTCGGTCTGCTCGCGGTGTTCGCTCTCGCGGTGAGCTCGCTCATCTTCGACGATCAGCCGCTGCTGCGCGTGGCCGCGATGGCGGTGCTGCTCGTGACCGGTTATCTGGCGTTCCTGTTCACGGCGCTGTTGCTGTACTCGATCCTCTACAGCCGGGTCACCCGCCGCGCCAGTGCCGGAGCCGTAGTCGTCCTCGGCTCCGGGCTGCAGGGCGACCGGGTGCCGCCGCTGCTGGCCAGCAGGCTCGACCGCGCGGTGCAGGTGCAGCAGCGGTCGCCGGGAGCGTTGCTGGTGGTGTCCGGTGGGCAGGGCGCGGACGAACTGACGTCGGAAGCGGACGCGATGGCGCGCTATCTCCTCGCGGCGGAGGTTCCGGCGGAGCAGATCGTGCTGGAGGACCGGGCGACGACTACGAGCGAGAACCTGCGATTCAGCGTCGCTTTGCTTGCGCAGCGAGGCTTTTCCGGGCCGATCCTGGCGGTGACGAACAACTACCACGTGTTCCGGACCGCGGTGCTCGCGCGGCAGCTGGGATTGCGGCTCAACGTGATCGGCGCGAAGACGGCGTCGTATTTCGTGCCGAGCGCGTTCTTGCGGGAGTTCGTCGCACTGCTGCTGGAGTACCGGAAGACGAACGCGGCGGCGTTGCTGGTTTTGGGCGTGGGGCCGTTTTTGCTGTACCTGATGAGCTGATCAGACGACGCGCACCTGGATCGCGCGCCAGTGGCAGCCGTCCTGCTCGGCCCGTTCGACGGTGAACCGCACCTGGTCGCCCGCGGTCAGGAACCGGAACCCCTCAGCCTCGATCATCGAGTAATGCGCCCAGACCGGCCCGTCGACGGCCGCCGATTCGAGGATGCCCCAGCCCTCGTCGACTTCCCAGCGCACGACCTTCCCGAGATGCTCCACGACGGCCAGCTTAGGCAAGGACCGCCGCGCCGCACAGGGAATTACGGCACGGCGATCCTGTTCTAGCGAACCAAGGTGCAGGAATTGCGTTGCGCCTCGACGTCGGAGAACTGCTGCCACCCGCCGTCGCCGATCACGGTCGGGCCGGGGGACCAGGTGTCGCTGTAGGGCAGATAGCGGTACCAGCGCAGCTCGCCCTTGCCGGTGACGGTGTAGAGGACATCCGCGCCCGCGGAGGTGATGCGGGTGAACGCGTTCCAGCCGCCGTTGCCGACGAGCTTCTTTTCCTGTGCCCACTTGTGCCCGGCCTCGTCCCAGGCGTAGCGGTACAGGAAGCCGTCGGTGCTGCGGGCGTAGAGCACGCCGTCGCCGCCGCCGGTGATGAGGTTGTAGGAATTCCAGCCGGTGCCGAGGGTTTCGGACGACCAGGTCTTGGCGGCGGTGTCGTAGCGGCGGCGGGAGAGCGAGCCGTCCGCGTTGACGACGTAGATGTCGCCGCGGCTGTCGATGGTGATGCGGTTGTGGTTGGCCGCGTTGTCGAACCCGGTCCAGCCGGTGGCGACAACGGTGCGCGAGTCGGGTGTCCAGCCGGTGCCGTTCCACTGGTAGCGGTAGACGTCGCCGTTCGCGCGGATGCCGTAGAGCAGCCCGTCGGGTCCGGCGAGGAGCCGGACGTAGCCGTTCCAGCCGCCGGTGCCGATCGTGGACTGGCGGGGATCCATCGGACCGCCGTCAGTCGGGTTCGGATGCGGGTAGAGCTGCAGGTCGCTGGTGACGGCGAAGAGCGGAACCGTTGTCCGGCACTGGATGGCCAGCTCGGGTGCCTGCGCACGGATCCAGTCGACGAGGTCGTCGGTGCGGGTTTCGACGCTGCCCTGGCGGGGTTCGGTGACGGCGAGGCAGCCGTGCTGCCACGACCGCGAGCTGATCCCGACGAGCTCGGGAGTGTTGTTCGCCGTGGTGCGGATCGCGGGACCGCCCGCGTCGCCGAGGCAGGTGTCGTGCCCGTCGGCGTTGGTGATGCCGAAGGCGGTGGCAGCGACCGACGAAGTGGTGAACGGCGAGGTCGTGGCTTTGTCCGGAACCCAAGTGTCGGAGGTGCGGCCGAAGCCGGCGACGGTGAGCGTTTCGCCCGCTGTCGGCGCGGTCCGTCCCAAGGAGATCGGGGTGACGTTGGCGATCGGGGTGGCGAGCTTGGCCAGCACCAGATCCCGATCCGGTCGCGGAATCAGGGTTGCGACCTTCGCCGTGGCAGCGCCCGCCGTGACGGTGACCGGGCTTGCCGGTGTCCCGGAACCGGCTGGCACGCAACCGCTGGCGGTGACGATCCACTGCGGTCCGAGGAGAACGCCGCTGCAGCCGTGCCCATCGGCAGCGACGCGAACGACGAAGTCGAAAGCCTTGTCGGGGGCGGGAGTTCCGCCGCTGATGGCGTCCGCGGGCGGGACGATCAACAGGCCTGCCGCGACTGCGGCCGAGGCAGCGACGGCCAGCCTGAGGCGTGGGGGAGTAGTCACGGCTACGCTATCGATCTTGGGACCGCGGCATTACCGGATGTGCCGGTGAGCGGGAGTGCTATTCCCGGCTGCCGGGGCCGTCGAACGGAAACTGCCGGAGAAACAGTTTCCGCTCGACGGTGCTCGATCACGAGGAAGCGTCTAATTGGAGCAAGGTGGTCGGCGCGCCGGGCGGATTGGTTCCGACTCCGACCTGCGTCGTTCCGCTCGGATTAACGTCGACGGTGCTGTGCTGCCCGCTGTCGGTGGTCAGTTCCGCGCGCACCTTGTGCCCCGCCCCGGAATTGATCCCGTCGCCGCGGATGGAATAGACGGCCGGGATTTTCATCGTGAGATGACCGGTCGGCGCGATGACGTGGAAGCACACCCGGCCGTCGCTGCCCTGCCCGACCGGCTCGCTGGTCCGGACCTGGATCAGGCCGACCGTGTCCGGGCCGGAGGGGCAGGCGGCGAACAGAATGTGCCCGTCGCCGGAGAGCAGCTGGACGTGGTAGTCGGCGAGGATCTGGTCCGCACCGGGATAATGGAAGTCCTCGACGATCGCGGGCTGCTGGTCCTCCGCGGTGGCGGCGGACCCGGTGCCCAGGGTCAAGGTCGTGGCCGCGGCGGCGCAGACCGCTGCCGCGGCGGTGGCCGCGATGCCGGACTTCGTTCGGGTCGACAAGCTCAAAGGTTCCCCCTTGCGGACTAATAAACCGTGGCAAAGCGAGTAGTGAACCCGGTTCGGCGTGCTGGTTCCGGCGATCCTGGCGCGCGTTTTTCGGTGGAATCGGTCCCGGTGTTAGCAAGAATGTGATGCGGTTCACTTCTATTATTTTGGAAAAGGAATCGTAAAGTGTTCTTGACCGGGTTTCGGTTGGTAACTTTATGAATTCGAAATCGCTCGCGGGTGCTCGCGGCTGGCTAGTCTCGGGCGGAGACGCGTGGTGATCGGACGGTCACCGGGGATCGCGTGGCATTTCACAGGGGGAATCGATGCGTACGGCGAAAGCCCGCTTTCGTGCTGCTCTGATGACGTTCTTGACCGCCTCCTTGGCCGCGGGAACGGTGCAGGCCCCGGCCGTCGCGGCCGAGGCGCCGCGAGCAGCGGCTTCCGCCGCGCCGGCGGGCAGCACGGATACCGATCGGGCCAAGACCTGGCGGTTGTGGCAGTTCGGCGGTCCGGCGACCAAACGGGACGCGGCGGTCGCGCTGGTCGGTTCCGACGCAGACGTCACGCGATTCCTCACCGCGCAAAAGGATGTCGACGCGTCCATCGACCGGAGCATCCACGTCAACCAGCTGATGTCCTCCGGCGGTGTCGCGACCCGGACGGCCGCGCAGAAGGCACTGGACGCCAACAGCGACGACGCACTCGAAACCTTCCTCGACACCGGCTGGGAAGGCGCGCACGAGAACGATCTCGCGCTGCGCGTCAACCAGATGATGGCCGCGGGCGGACCGCAGCTGAAGCAGGCCGCTCAGAAAGCCCTGGACGCCAACAGCGAAGAAGCTTTGCGGACCTTCCTCGCCACCGGCTGGAAGGTTCCGTTCGGGACCGACCAGGCGGTCAAGGTCAACCAGGAAATGGCCGCAGGCGGACCGGAGGTGAAGAAGACCGCGCAGCAGGCGCTGGACGCCAACACCGACGACGCCCTCACCCAGTTCCTGGCCATCGATCTTCCGGTCGCGCAAGCTCGCGACGCTGAAACAGCGACCATCGCCGACCTCGTCGCCACCGCCAACTCGGCTTCGGCGCAGGCAGCGACCCAAACTGAGCTGGCGAAACAGGAATCCGACCGCGCAGTCGCCGAAGCTGCTGCGGCGGCGAAGGCCGCGCAAGCCGCCAAGGACGCTGCTGCGGCCGCGCAGGGACATGCCGGTCAGGCGACCGAAGCTGCTTCGCAGGCTGCGTACGCCGCAAACCAGGCCGCGATCACCGCTCGAGAGGCGATCGGGGCCGCGAACGCTGCTTCGCGCGCCGCACACACTGCGGCCGCGGCGGCGTCTCGTGCTGCCGCGGCGGCTTCCCGCGCGGGACAAGCTGCGTCGAATGCGTACGACGCAGCTGCGCAGGCATCGCTCGATAAGGAGCACGCGGACGTCGCGCGCAATGCCGCGCAGACCGCGCGCGATGCCGCTGTAGGTGCGGAGAAAGCAGCTGGTGCTGCCCGCGCGGCGCGGACGGCGTCGCAGCAGGCGGAGAACGCGGGTGCCGCTGCACACGATGCTGCACTGCAGTCAAGCAACGCTGCCGCTGCCGCCACGGATGCCGCTAACAACGCTGCTGCCGCAGGCGCGGACGCACGTCAGGCGCAAGCCGCGGCCGCGACGGCTCGCGCGCAGGCGGCCCGCGCCGTCTCGGCGGCGAACGCGAGCCAGTCGTGGGCACACCAGGCGAGCGATGCCGCTGATCAGTCTGCGAACGCAGCGCACGCGGCTGCCCTCGACGCGAACGCCGCTGCGCAAGCGGCCGACGACGCGGCGGCACACGCGGGCGAGGCAGCGGACGCGGCGAAGAAAGCCACCGAGCACGCGAACGCCGCGACAGCCGCCGCGAACGCGGCGGTCACCGCGGCGAACCAGGCCATCCACATCGCGCAAGCCGCGCGCAAGGCGGACGACGACCGGATCGCGCAGGCCAGCCAAACGGCTGACGACGCCGCCAAATCAGCGTTGGCCGCTTACGCCGCACAGCCGAAACCGAAGCGGTGGGACGTCGACCAAGTCAGTACCTGGGACGCGGAAACCACCCGGTTGATCGCCGAAGCGACGGCGGCAGGCGCTCCGCGGGCCACGGTGCTCGCCGACGCGCGCAAGGTCGCGCTGACCCTGGCCGACACCGGAGGACAGTGGACGAAGGCGGCCGCGCAGGCGGCGCTCGCCGCGACCGACGACGAGGCGATCGACTTCGTCACCACCGGTGTGCAGGCCGCCGCCGGACAGGACGACCGGTCGATCCTCCGGCAACTGTGCGAAACAGCGACGACCGGTTTCCAGAACGCGGCGAACACCGCGCTCGCCGGCAGCGACGCTCAGGTGCGCGACTTCCTGCGCAGCCGGGATTACGCGGGCCGGGAGCAGGACGACGCGCTGCAGGTCAACCAGATCATGTCGGGCGCTCGCACGGCCGGGCGCACGATCGTCGTCCAGTACGCGCAGAAGGCGCTGGACGCGAACACCGACAAAGCTCTGCGCGACTTCCTCGATGCCGGCCAGTACACGGCTCTCGGAATCGACGACCAGGTCAAGGTCAACCAGGTCCTCTCCGGTGCCCGGAACGCCGGGCAGCGCGAGGTGGCCGCCGGAGCGCAGGCCGCGCTGGACGGACCGCCGACCCTGGCCCACGAGTTCTTGGCCGTCGGGCAGTACAGCGCGGCGCGGCGCGACCAGAACACTGCCGCGCACAACGCTGCGATCGATTCCTTGCTGGCCCAAGCGTCCCGCGCGGCCGCGAACGCGACTCACGACGCCAATGAAGCCCAGGCCGCAGCCGCCCGCGCCCGTAACGCGGCGGACGACGCGAACAGGTACGCACAAGAGGCCAACGCGGCCGCCGCCCAAGCCGCGGACTACGCGAAGACCGCGCAGGCGGCCGCCGACCGCGCAGCCGCGTCCGCCAAGCAGGCGCAGGATTCCGCGAACGCCGCCGCCCGGGCAGCGGCCTCCGCGGTCGCTTCCGCGGACGCGGCCGGCCGCTCGGCGGCCTGGGCGCAGCATTCCGCGCAGGTAGCCGCGAACTATGCCCGCGAGGCAGCGGATTCAGCCGCGACCGCGCATCAGATGGCGGTCGACGCGGGCAAGGACGCCCACGATGCCGCGGTCGCCGCTCAGCAGGCCTGGGAGGCCGTCGCCACCAAGGCGAAGGCGGAGAAACAGCAAGCGATCCAGGACCGGCAAGCGTCCTGCCGAGACCAGTACCGGTCGCACGACTCGCTGCTCTACCTGAACAACCAGGACTGCAACCTGCTGTTCTCCGGCAGCAAGGCCGACCAGGAGCGCATTCTCGCGCACCTGCAAGAGGTCTGCCGGAACATGAACCCGGCAGGCAGCGCCGACACCGCGCGCTGCCTCGACCCGCACAACCTGCTGAGCTCCAACTTCGCGGCCCGGCCGTTCGACGGCTCCGGCCAGGAACTCTCCGAGTACGGCGGCTTCGTCCTGATGGGCTTGGTCGCACTGGCCTGCCCGGAATGCGACCTGGTCGAACTCCTGGGCGGGGCGGTCGCCGACCTGGCCGACGGGGTCGGGCTCGGCGAGATCTTCGCCGGGGACCTGCTCGACGCGGCCATGGGCAGCGCGCTGGACGCAACGAGTGTCCGCGTGACCGCCGAAGCGGGTGAAGCAGCGGACCTGGCCGCTGAGGCGGCGGCCGAGGAATCGCAACTTGCCAAGACAGCCGAGGAACTCTCGGAAGAACCCGTTCCGTGTGTGGGCAACAGCTTCCCTGGCGAAACTCCGGTCCTGCTGGCTGATGGCACCACCAAGCGGATCAGCTTGGTGAAACCGGGCGACGCCATCGCCAACTCCAGGCCGTACACCGCGCAGCTCCAGAAGCACGTGGTCACCGGTGTGCATGTGTCCGACGACGATAAGAGCTTCGTCCGGCTGAGCATCTCCGCAGGCCAGGGGAACGGGGTTGTCAACGTTACTTCCGGGCATCTGCTGTGGAACGACACGTCCAGGAAATGGATGCCAGCGGCGAGCTTCAAGGTGGGCGACTATCTTCACGTGCCGAACGGCGGCCGGGCAAAGGTCTCCGGCATGCGCGGTTACGTCAACCATCTCAGGACCTACAACCTGACTGTTTCCGTAACTCCGACATTCTATGTTCTTGCCGGTCGCACTCCGATTCTTGTGCACAATGGTGCTCAGTGCATCAAGGACCTCGGAAACGGGGTCAAACTGTACGATGACGGTTCGGTGAGAATTCAGGGCAGGTGGGCGGGCAGTACTGGTTCTGTCGTTGGCGCGGCCAAGGAGGCGCAGGCGTGGGATCAGCTGGAAACACAGGGGATGAAGGTGATCCGGGGCCGCATCTACACTCGGGGAAACGGTGTGCAGGTGCGAATCTACGACGGAGCGGTCGACCTGGGCAACGGCAAGTACCTCGGCATTGAGGTGAAGCCTACGGCGGACTACCGCGTGGAGCCCTGGCAGAAAGCTTTTGACGCCTGGGTCGAATCTGGCAATGTCGCGAAGGGGTATGGTGGGGCGGACGGGTACGACATCGTCGGCGTACTACCGGTGGTCGTGGTGCCTTAGCGGGCTGATGTCCGGCTGGTTGCTATGCGTTGGCCGATCGACGGGAGGCGTCACGGGATGAAGGCCACACTGCAGGCTTCGAATGGTGTGATCATCAAAAACCCCGTGGAAGCGAATGTGGTCGCAGTGCTCGAGTCGATGGCGCGCGGCGGAAATGCTGTCGTCTCCAGCGATGGCGACCCAACATTGGTATTCATTCAGGTATGGCTTCGAGATAACGGGGTATACCAGCTGGAATACCGTGACGGGAGGCCGACTCGGCAGTATCAGACCTTGACGGTGTCCCGGGAGAAGGTCTGTGCCGCTATTGTTGCCTGGCTCGCTGACGATGATTCCTGGAAGTCGTCTTTTCAGTGGAAATTCATCGGCGACTGGTTTGCGGACGAAGAGGAGTAAGCGGCTCGCATCGCTCGGGAGTCGAAAGCCGCAAAGTTCTGGGCGGATCGGGGGACTGGCAAGATTCTGGCTCCCGACCTATCCAGAGCAAACTGGGAATGATCATTGCCGGAGTTCGCGACGCGAACGTCTGAGCCGCGGGCGTCCCGGTGGAACGGGCGAGTTGTTCCGCTCGGGCCCCCGGGTATCTTGGGCAGGACTACGCAACCGAGGCGGCTGAACGCGACGATGATGCAGATTACCCGGGGGGCGGTTCGGCGGTACCTCCTCGAATACGGCGAGGAGTCCGCGGCGGAATGGATTGTCTCCACCTCTGACGACGAATTCATTCAAGTCTGCGGGATCGGTTCCTGGCTGCTCGTGGCCGGTCCGTCGACTCCGTCCGGCGCGAGCATGACCCTGGCCAACGCGGCGGCGATCGCCGCGGTGTGCGTGCACGACGGGCATCCGCGGAAACTGGCAAGGTCGCGACGGAGGAAACTGCCGGAATTGTCCGCGGAGGAAGCTCGCCGCATTCGTGCGGAGCCGTATCCGATGGAGTTGTCCTTCAGCGTTCCGAGTCATTACGGCGTGACTGAAGAGATCAAGGAATTCTGGGCGGACCCGGGGCCGGGCGCGTAGCCGGTCCCGGATCCGCCCGTCGGATTCTGTGCTCAGGCGCCCGGCTGCCGACGCCCGCCCGACGAGCCGTTGCGGCGGTTCCGCGGAGGCTGACCACCCGAGGCACCGCGGTCAGCACCGCCGGCGGCCCGGCGGCCGGTCGAGCCCGACCCGCGTCGCCCGGCCGAGGCCGAAGCACCCGAACCGCGGCGCTGGTCTTCCCGGCGGGCCTGGCCTGGCTGCCGTTCCGTGGAACGGGCCTCGCCGCCCTGTCGAGGTCCGCCGCGGCCGCTGGAGCGGCGGGGCTGCGAACCAGTCCGCGCGCCGAGTCCGCCTCGGTTTTCCGAGGGGGCGCCGCGGCGGCGGCCGGTGCCCGGTGCGGCACCGGAGGCGGTGACCGTCTTCGGGCGGTTGTCCACTACGGGGCGACGCGGCGAAGCGGTGAACGAGCGGTCCCCGGGGGCGAGTTCGGCCAGCAGCGGGTGGGTCGGCGAGATCCGCGTGGTGGTCGGCGAGATCCCGGCCTTTCGGGTGAGCGCACGGACGTCCGAGACCTGCTCGTCGGTCATCAGCGTCACCACGGTGCCCGACGCGCCCGCCCGGGCGGTGCGGCCGGAGCGGTGCAGGTACGCCTTGTGCTCGACCGGCGGGTCGGCGTGGATCACCAGCGTGACGTCGTCCACGTGGATGCCTCGGGCGGCGATGTCGGTGGCCACCAGGGTTTTCGCCGTGCCGGACGAGAACGCTTCCAGGTTGCGCGTGCGCGCGTTCTGGCCGAGGTTGCCGTGCAGTTCGACCGCGGGGACGCCGCTCGCGACCAGTTTGCGGGTGAGGGCCTTCGCGCGGTGCTTCGTGCGGGTGAAGACCAGGGTGCGGCCGGGAGCCGCGGTCAGGTCGACCAGTACCGGCAGGCGGTGGGTTTCCTCGAGGTGCAGCACGTGGTGCGTCATCGTCGAGACCGGGGACTGCGCCGAGTCGACGCTGTGCAGCATCGGGTCGTTCATGAAGCGCTTCGCGAGCACGTCGATGCCGTTGTCGAGGGTCGCGGAGAACAGCAGGCGCTGGCCGCGCTCGGGGGTGGCCGCCATGATGCGGCGGACCTCGGGCAGGAAGCCCAGGTCGGCCATGTGGTCGGCCTCGTCGAGGACGGTGATCTCGATCTTGTCCAGCTTCGCTTCGCCGGAGCGCATGTGGTCGGCGAGCCGGCCGGGGCAGGCGACGACGATGTCGACGCCGTCGCGCAGGCGGGTGATCTGCGGGTTCGCGCTCACGCCGCCGAAGATCGTGGTGGCCTTGAGGCCGAGCGGGCGCGCCAGCGGCACGATCGCGGCCTCGATCTGGGTGGCCAGTTCGCGCGTCGGGGCGAGGATCAGCGCCCGCGGACGGCCGGGGCGGCGCCGCGTGGGCCCGGCGGCGAGGCGGGCCAGCACGGGCAGCACGAAGCCGTAGGTCTTGCCGGAGCCGGTGCGGCCGCGGCCGAGCACGTCACGGCCCGCGAGCGTGTGCGGGAGCGTGGCGGCCTGGATCGGGAAGGGCTCGGTGACGCCCTGTGCGGCGAGCGCGTCGACAAGAGTCTTGGGCAGGCCGAGTTCGGTGAAAGTCGTCATGGGTTGGTGCGGACGCGAAAGCGTCCCGTATCTCCGTACGTAGCGCGGTTGTCCTGCCCGGCGCGGCCTCGGGTGGCTGCGGCGCGTGGTCGTCGACAACAGTGAAACGCGGTCCGAGGCAGAACTGAGCGGACCGCATCGCCCACTATACCGTCCCAAGATCCAGCGGGCTACGTGATATCGCCCGCAGGCCGCCACGCGCGAACCGACGAAGCGGGCGCGCGATGTTCGTCCGTTTCCACCATCGCCGCCGCGCACGCGGGTGCGAGGCTGGCCGCATGAGCACAGACGAACTCCGGGGACTGCTGGCGGAATGGGCGCGAGAAGCGAAAGTTCCCGGCGTCTCGGCCGGAATTTTCCACGAGGGCACGGAAACCCTGCTGACCGCAGGAGTGTCCAGTGTGGACACGGGAGCGCCGGTCGACGACGGCACCCTGTTCATGATCGGCTCCACCAGCAAGACGTTCGCCGCCGCCGCGGTGCTCGTGCTGGTCGAGGACGGCGTGCTCGAACTGGACCGGCCGGTGGTCGAGTACCTCCCGGAGCTGAGGCTCGCCGACCCGCTCGCCACCAAGACGGTGACGCTGCGCCACCTCCTCACGCATTCGTCCGGTTTCCTCGGCGACATCGAGGTCGACACCGGATGGGGCGACGACGCGCTCGCCCGCGCCGTGGGGCAGTTCGCCGAGCTGCCGCAGGTGTTCCCGGTCGGCGAGGTGTTCTCCTACTGCAACGCCGGCTTCCTGCTGGCCGGCCGCGTCGCCGAGGCGGTGTCCGGCGGCACTTACGAGGACCTGGTCCGCACCCGGCTGCTCGAACCGCTCGGGATGACCGACTCGTACTTCCAGCCCTGGGAGGTGCTGACCCGGCGGCACGCGGTCGGGCACGCGCTGCGCGAGGACGGTCCGGCGGCCGCGCACACCGTCGGCATCTCGCGGGCCGAAGCCGCGGCCGGCGGCCTCTGGTCGACCGCCCGCGACCAGCTGAAATGGGCTCGATTCCAGCTGACCGGCGCGGACGTGCTGAGCGACGAGACCCGCCGCCTCATGCACGCCGCGCAGCGCACGGGCGCGCTGCCGTTCGAGGAGGTCGGGCTGTCCTGGCTGCGGCTGAGCCACGGCGACGCCCAGGTGGTGCGGCACGGCGGCAACATCAGCAACCTGCAGCTGTCGGAGTTCGTGATGGTGCCGAGCGAGAACCTCGCGGTCACCGTCCTCACCAACAGCGCGGGCGGCGGCGCGCTCGGCCCGCGGATCGTCGACTGGTGCCTGGAGAACGTGGCTGACCTGCCGAAACCGGGCGGTCGTCCGACCCGGGCAGTCGACCCGGGCGACTGCCCTGGACGGTATCGGACCGGCTCGCTGATCTTCGAAATCACCGAACGCGACGGCTCGCTCTGGGCGCAGATGATCCTCGACACCGAGGATCCGGACATCCTCTCCGCGCCGCCGTTCGAGGTCGTCTTCGTCGACGACGACGTGCTCGCCCGCGCCTCCGACACCAGCAGGCCGAGCGCCCGTTTCCGGCGCGACGGCCACGGCCGGGTGGACGCGGTGGAGTTCGGCGGCCGCACCGCGCTAAAGTTACCGGGCAGTAATATCGGCTGACCTGGAGATGCGATGAGCGAAACGGCGACAGCGCTGCTGAACCCGCGCGACTACGACGCCCGGAAGTTCGACCCGGAGACCCAGCGGCTGCTGCGGGCGACGATCGACTGGTTCGAAGCGCGCGGCAAACGCCGTCTCGCGCAGGCGTACCACGACCGCGAGTTCTACGCCGACTTCCTGGAGTTCGCGGGCAAGGAAGGCCTGTTCGCCACGTTCCTCACCCCGGCCGCGGATTCCGCCGGCGACCCGGACAAGCGCTGGGACACCAGCCGGATCGCCGCGCTGGCGGAAATCCTCGGCTTCTACGGGCTCAACTACTGGTACCCATTTCAGGTCACCGTCCTCGGACTCGGACCGGTGTGGCAGAGCGGGAACGCGGCCGCCCGCAAGCGTGCCGCGGAGGCGCTGGCCGAGGGCGGCGTCGGCGCGTTCGGACTGTCCGAAAAGGAGCACGGCGCGGACATCTACTCGTCCGACCTCGTGCTCACCCCGGACGGCGAGGGCGGCTACCGCGCGAACGGGTCGAAGTACTACATCGGCAACGGGAACTGCGCGCGCACCGTTTCGGTGTTCGGCCGGATCGACGGCGTCGAAGGGCCCGAGCAGTACGTGTTCTTCTACGCCGATTCCGAGCACCCGAACTACCACGTCGTGAAGAACATCGTGCCGTCGCAGATGTACGTCGCGGAGTTCCGGCTCGAGGACTACCCGGTGCGCGCCGAGGACATCCTCCACACCGGGGCGGAAGCCTTCAGCGCCGCGCTGAACACGGTCAACATCGGCAAGTTCAACCTGAGCTTCGGCGGCATCGGGATGGCGACGCATTCGCTGTACGAGGCGATCACGCACGCGCAGAACCGGATCCTGTACGGCAACCCGGTCACCGATTTCCCGCACGTGCGCCGCGAATTCGTCGAGGCGTACGCGCGGCTGACCGGGATGAAGCTGTTCTCCGACCGCGCGATCGACTACTTCCGCTCGGCGAACCAGCAGGACCGCCGCTACCTGCTGTACAACCCGATCACCAAGATGAAGGTGACCACCGAGGCGCAGAAGGTGATCGGGCTGGTCGCGGATGTCGTGGCGGCCAAGGGTTTCGAGGCCGACACCTATCTCGCGATGGCCAAGAACGACATCGACGGCCTGCCCAAGCTGGAGGGCACGGTCGCGGTGAACCTCGCGCTGATCGCGAAGTTCATGCCCGCGTACCTGTTCGCGCCGCAGGAATACCCGGCGGTGCCGACCCGCGACGACGCCTCCGACGACGACTTCCTGTTCCGGCAGGGCCCGGCGCGCGGGCTGTCGAAGATCCGGTTCCACGACTGGAAACCGGCGTACGAGAACGCGAAGCACCTGCCGAACGTCGCCCGCTTCACCGAGCAGGCAGGCGTGCTGGTGCGGCTGCTTTCCGAGGCGACGCCGGACGAGGCGCAGCAGAAGGATCTGGACTTCGGCCTCGCGCTGACCGAACTGTTCACGCTCGTCGTGTACGGGCAGCTGATCCTGGAGCAGGCTGAGCTGACCGGCGTGTCAGACGATGTGCTGGACCAGCTGTTCGCGGTGCTGGTGCAGGACTTCAGCGTCGCCGCGGTCGATCTGCACGGCAAGTCGAGCTCGACCGAGAAGCAGCAGGAGCTGGCGCTGGCCGGGCTGCGGAAGCCGGTCGTGGATGCCGAGCGGTTCGGTCGCGTGTGGGAAAAGGTGCGCGAGCTTTCCGGCGCGTACGAGATGAATCCCTGAGCCCAGACAACGAAAACGGCCTCCCGAGCAGTTCGGGAGGCCGTTTTCCGTTGTGCTACTTGCCGAATCCGGCGCGCCGCAGCGCGTCCGCCATCGCGCCGCCGCCCCCGGAATCACGACGGTCCCGGCCGCCGCCGCGCTGCTGCGGCTGGTTTCGGCGCTGACCGCCGCCGCCCTGACCGCCGCCACCGCCGCCCTGGCCGCGATCACGTCCGCCGCCACCGCCGCGGTTGTTGCCCGCACCCGGCTCGTCGTCCAGGCGCAGCGTCAGCGAGATCCGCTTGCGCGGCACGTCGACGTCCAGCACCTTCACCTTGACGATGTCGCCCGGCTTCACGACGTCGCGCGGGTCCTTCACGAAGTTCTTCGACAGCGCCGAAACGTGCGCGAGACCGTCCTGATGCACGCCGACGTCGATGAACGCGCCGAACGCCGCCACGTTCGTCACCACGCCCTCCAGGCGCATGCCCGGCTTGAGGTCGCCGATCTTCTCGACGCCCTCGGCGAAGGTCGCGGTCTTGAACGCCGGACGCGGGTCGCGGCCCGGCTTCTCCAGTTCGGACAGGATGTCGGTGACCGTCGGGAGCCCGAAGGTGTCGTCGACGAACTCCGTGGGCTTCAGCGCCTGCAGGGTCCGGGCGTTGCCGATCAGCTCGCGGATGCCGGTGCCGGTGCGGTCGAGGATCCGCCGCACCACCGGGTACGCCTCCGGGTGCACCGAGGACGCGTCGAGCGGGTCGTCGCCGTCCGGGATCCGGAGGAAGCCCGCGCACTGCTCGAACGCCTTCGGGCCGAGCCGCGCGACGTCCTTGAGCGCGGTCCGCGAGCGGAACGGGCCGTTGGAGTCGCGGTGCGCCACGATGTTCTCCGCGAGCGAGGTCGTGATGCCCGAAACCCGCGTGAGCAGCGGGGCGGACGCGGTGTTCACGTCCACGCCGACCGCGTTCACGCAGTCCTCGACCACCGCGTCCAGCGAACGCGACAGCGACACCTCGGACAGGTCGTGCTGGTACTGGCCGACGCCGATCGACTTCGGGTCGATCTTCACCAGTTCGGCCAGCGGGTCCTGCAGCCGGCGGGCGATCGAGACCGCGCCGCGCAGCGAGACGTCCATGCCCGGCAGTTCCTGCGAAGCGAACGCCGACGCCGAGTACACCGACGCGCCCGCCTCGGAGACCACGGCCTTGGTGAGCTTCAGCTCCGGGTGCTTCTTGATCAGCTCGATCGCCAGCTTGTCGGTCTCGCGCGAGGCGGTGCCGTTGCCGATCGAGATCAGGTCGACGTTGTGCTTCCCGGCCAGCACGGCCAGTTCGGCGATCGACTGGTCCCACTTGTTCGCCGGCTGGTGCGGGTAGATGACGTGGGTGTCGACGACCTTGCCGGTCGCGTCGACCACGGCCACCTTCACGCCGGTGCGGAAGCCCGGGTCGAGGCCCATCGTCGCGCGGGTGCCCGCCGGGGCGGCCAGCAGGAGGTCGCGCAGGTTCGCGGCGAACACGCGCACGGCGTCGTCCTCGGCCGACTGGCGCAGCCGCATCCGCAGGTCGATGCCAAGGTGCAGGAGGATCTTCGTGCGCCAGGCCCAGCGCACGGTGTCGCCGAGCCACTTGTCGGCCGGACGGTCCTGCTGGCTGATGCCGAACCGGGCGGCGATGCGCTGCTCGTACTCGGTCGGGCCGACGCGCGGCGGGGCGTCCTCGGCGACCGGCTCGGAAGGCTCCATCGACAGGTCGAGGATTTCTTCCTTCTCGCCGCGGAGCATCGCGAGGATCCGGTGCGAGGGGAGCTTGGTGTAGGGCTCGGAGAAGTCGAAGTAGTCGGAGAACTTGGCCCCGTCGGTCTCCTTGCCCGCGCGGACCTTCGACGCCAGATGGCCCTCGATCCACATCTTCTCGCGCAGCTCGCCGATCAGGTCGGCGTCCTCGGCGAAGCGCTCGACCAGGATGGCGCGCGCGCCGTCGAGGGCGGCCTGCGCGTCCGCGACGCCCTTGTCCGCGTCGACGAACACCGCGGCGGCCGCCTGCGGATCGGTCGTCGGGTCGTTCAGCAGGCCGTCGGCCAGCGGCTCCAGACCGGCCTCGCGGGCGATCTGCGCCTTGGTGCGCCGCTTCGGCTTGTAAGGCAGGTAGATGTCCTCCAGCCGCGACTTCGTGTCCGCGGCGAGGATCTGCGCCTCGAGCGCCTCGTCCAGCTTGCCCTGGCTCCGGATGGACTCCAGGACCGCGGCGCGGCGCTCGTCGAGCTCGCGCAGGTAGCGCAGCCGCTCCTCGAGCGTGCGCAGCTGCGCGTCGTCCAGCTCTCCGGTGACTTCCTTGCGGTACCGGGCGATGAACGGCACCGTGGACCCCTCGTCGAGGAGGGTGACGGCGGCCTTGACCTGCCCTTCGCGCACCCCCAGCTCTTCGGCGATCCGCTGTTCGACCGACTGCACGCTCAAAACCAGGCTCCTGCTTCGTCTCGGGTTGCTCCGAGCCTGCATTGTGCCGCTGCCCGCCCCGCGCGCTGCGGATGGCCCGCCGAAGCACCTCCGGAAGTTCCTTGACATCCGTATTGGTCTAGTCCATTTTGAGGTGATCTGGCTCACTGCCCCTGCGGAGGTCTGCCCGTGTCCCCACACCCGTCCCCCCGGCGGCTGCCCGCCCTGGTGTCCCTGCTGGCCTCGGTCGCGCTCGCGCTCGGAGTCACGCTGGCCCTCGGCACCACCAGCGCGTCGGCCGCGAACATACTCGCCAACCCCGGCTTCGAGAGCGGCTCGCTCTCCGGCTGGACCTGCACCGGCACCTCGTCGGTCGTCTCGACCCAGGCACACGACGGCAGCCACTCGCTGAGCGCGGCGCCCTCCGGTTCCGACACCGGGCAGTGCTCCCAGCAGGTCACCGTGCAGCCCAACACCGCGTACAAGCTGTCCGCGTGGGTCCAGGGCAGCTACGTCTACCTCGGCGTCTCCGGTTCGGCCGTGCAGAACACCTGGACGCCTGGAGCGACCGGCTGGCAGCAGCTCAGCCTGAGCTTCACCACCGGCTCGTCCACGAGCCTCACGGTGTACCTGCACGGCTGGTACGGCCAGCCCGCCTACCTCGCCGACGACGTCAGCCTCGACGGCCCGGGCACCCCGCCCACGACCTCCGCTTCGCCGACGACGCCCACGACCCCGACCACTCCGACCACGCCGCCGACGACCACCACGACCAGCACTCCGCCGCACAACGGCGACCTGCCGAAGCACATCCTCACCGGCTACTGGCAGAACTTCGACAACGGCGCGAAGACCCTGAAGCTCGCTGACGTGCCCACGACGTACAACGTCATCGCGATCGCCTTCGCCGACGCCACCACGACGCCCGGCGCGGTGAGCTTCACGCTCGACCCGGCGTTGTCGTCCAAACTCGGCGGCTACACCGACGCACAGTTCCGCGCGGACATCAAGACCGTGCAGGCACGCGGCCAGAAGGTGATCATCTCGGTCGGCGGCGAGAAGGGCACGATCAGCGTCGGCGACAGCCAGTCGGCGAGCAACTTCGCCAACTCGGTGAAGCAGCTGATCTCGACCTACGGCTTCGACGGCGTCGACATCGACCTGGAGAACGGCATCAACGCCACCTACATGGGGCAGGCGCTGCGCAGCATCCACGACGGCGGCGGCTCGGTGATCACCATGGCGCCGCAGACGATCGACATGCAGTCCACCCAGGGCGGCTACTTCCAGCTGGCGCTGAACGTCAAGGACATCCTCACCGTCGTCAACATGCAGTACTACAACTCGGGCGCGATGAACGGCTGCAACGGGAACGTCTACTCCCAGGGCACCGTCGACTTCCTCACCGCGCTCTCGTGCATCCAGCTGCAGGGCGGACTGCGGGCCGACCAGGTCGCGTTCGGGCTGCCGTCCTCGGGCTCGGCGGCCGGCGGCGGGTACCAGTCGCCGTCGAACGTCGTGTCGGCGATGAACTGCATGGCCAAGGGCACCGGCTGCGCTTCGTTCAAGCCTTCGACGACCTACCCGGAGTTCCGCGGCGCGATGACCTGGTCCATCAACTGGGACGCGTCGAACGGCTACTCCTTCGCCAACACGGTCAGCGCGGGCCTGAAGAACCTGCCCTGATCGAACGCACCAGGTAGTCGGCCGGGTCGAGTGCCCTGGTCCGGCGGTCGTATTCGGTGACCAGCCCGGGCCAGTTGGTGCTCACCCGGCCGTTCTCCTGCCGGTACCAGCTGGTGCACCCGCTCCAGACGCTGTGCGAGAGCCGCGCCTGCACCTCGCGGTCGTAGCGCTCCTCGACCTCGGCGCGCACCTCCAGCGACGCCACGCCCGGCCGGGCGAGGTGCTCGACGGCCTGGCGGAGGTAGCGGGCTTGCCGTTCGATCATGTAGATGATCGAACCCGCGCCGAGGTTGGTGTTGGGGCCGTAGACGCAGAACAGGTTCGGGAATCCCGGCACCGTCATGCCGAGGTACGCCCGCGCGCCGCCGCTCCACGCCTCGGCCAGCGACCGTCCGTCGCGGCCGAACACCTTCATCGGACCGAGGAATTCCGTCGCCTTGAACCCGGTGCCGTAGATCAGCACGTCCGCCTCGTGCTCGACGCCGTCCGTGGTGCGCACGCCGCGCGGGGTGATCTCCTTGATCGAGGACGTTTCGACCGACACGTTCGGCTGGGCGAGCGCGGGCAGGTAGTCGTTGGTGAACAAGATCCGCTTGCAGCCCAGCGGATAGTCCGGCTTGACCTTGCGGCGCAGCGTGCGGTCCTTGAGGTGACGGCGGCGCAGTTGAGCGGTGCGCAGTTCGAAGGCCTTGGTCAGCACCGGGTGCCGCGTCATGCCGTAGGTCGCGTACTCGGCGAGCAGGAAGATCCGCGCGCGGCCGAACAGCTGCGTCTTCGGCACGCGGCGGAAAAGCCGCTTCTGCCAGGCTTTGTAGCGGCCGTCGTTCTTGGCCATGATGTAGGGCGGCGTGCGCTGGAAGACGGTGACGTGCGCGGCTTCCTTGCGGATCTCCGGCACGAACTGGATCGCGCTCGCGCCGGTGCCGATCACCGCGATCCGCTTGCCCGCCAACGGGATTTCGTGATTCCACTCCGCGGAGTGGAAGGCCGCTCCCGCGAAGGTTTCGCGGCCGGGGATCGACGGCAAGGCGGGCCGGGAAAGCTGGCCGACGGCGGGCACGAAGACGTCTGCCTCGAAGGTTTCGCCCTGTGCGGTCTCGACGCGCCAGCGGCCGTCGTCGTAGGTCGCGGACGTGACCTCGCGGCCGTACCGGATGTGCGGTTCGATGCCGTATTTCGCGATCACGCGCTTGAGGTAGGCGTGGATGTCCGGCTGCATCGCGTACCGCTTCGGCCAGTCCGGATTGGGCTCGAAGGAGAACGAATACAGCGGCGACGGGATGTCGCAGGCCGCGCCGGGGTAGGTGTTCTCGCGCCACACGCCGCCCGGTTCGGCCGCCCGCTCGAGGATCGTGACGTTCGGGAAACCGGCGCGCTTCAGCTCGATCGCGGCGCCGATTCCGCCGAACCCGGTGCCGACTATCAGCACCGACGGGGTGTCGTCCATAGGCCGAAGTTACGCAGGCGGCCGCCGGTGCGGAAGGCACGAACGGCCACTCGATCGAGAATTCCGGCCAGCGGACGCGACTACCCGGGCACGACCTGGACCTCGTGCGTCTTGCCGGGCTCGGCCCACGCGAGCAGCTTCCGCGCGGAGCTCTCCAGCGCGGCGGTGTCACGTTTCGCGAGCCGTTCGAACGGGGTGAGGACCATCGTCGCCGACGCGCGGTTGGTGGTGGTCTCCCAGATTCCCCGGACCTGGCCGTCGACCAGCAGGGTGCCTTTGACCAGGCCGTTGATGGTGATCACGCGTTTGCGGTGCTCGTCGCTGATCATCCGCGTGCGGTCGGCGTAGGACAGCAGCATCTGGTCGAACGGACCGAGCAGCCTCGTCGGCGCGGGCGTGTCCTCGTCGGGCAGCGTCGCGTCCGGCAGGTCGTAGAGCGTGCGTCCTTCGGGGTCGAGGTACGTGCGCAAGTCCATCTCCTCGACCACCTCGCCGAGCTTCGTGAAGCCAGCCCAGGCCTGCACGTCGGCCACCGTCGCCGGGCCGAACGCGGCGAGATAGCGGCGGACCAGTTCGGCGGCGGACTGCTCCGGCGCGTCGACGCCGTCGAGCCAGTGGTCCGCGACCTGGTAGGTGGGCTGCCCGGCCTTGCCCCACACGCCGCGCGGCGGGATCTGCACGAGCGGCAGGATGGCGCGGACCAGGAACATCAGCGACCCGGCCGGCGTCTCCGGATAGTGCTCGACCAGCGCTTTGCCGAGCTGATCGCTCGAATACGGCCGCTCGCGCAGCAGCTCGCTGGTCGTCTTCGCCACCGCGTCGTGGTCGAGTTTGGACAGCGGTTCCCGATGCTGGTTGGCCGCGGTCAGGGCGCGGTCCATGACGATCTGCACCAGCGGCCGCCACGCGAGCGCGTCCGCGGCCGGGACGAGGTGCACCGTGCCGCGCATCAGCACCGTCCGCACCACGCTGCGGTCGAGCAGCAGGCTCGCGAGATCGTCCGGCTGGAAGTCCTGCAACCGGCACCACAGCGCGTAGTACGGCGGGAATGGCGCTTGCGCTTGCAGCCCGGCGAGGTGGGTGACGGCGTCGAGCACCGGCATCTTGGCGGGCTTCAGGAGCAGTTGCCGGTGGAGGGTGGCGCGGTTGAGGACGCGGTGGGAAAGGTGCACGGCGGGAGCTTAACGAGCAACCCGGACAGTTTTGGCCCTCGAACGCACGCGGGCGGGCGGTTGATCCATAATTCCGGCCATGGCCGAGCTAGCCGCACCCGCCATCCGCGACTGGGACTACCCGCGCGGCACGGCGAGTGTGCTGCTCATGCACCGCTTCGCCGAGGAACGCGGCGTCTCGCTGCCCGGAGTGCCGGTCGAGGAACTGCGCGCGCCGGATCGGCAGCTCGACGCGCGGCAGGAGCTGGCCGTCGTGCGGGCATTGCTGTCGACGGTCGGCTCGGGGGACGACGTCGCGCTCAGCCTCGGCTGCCGGTACCGCGCGACGACGTTCGGCATCTTCGGTTTCGCCTGCATCAGCAGCCCGACGATGCGCGACGCGATGGTGTTCGCGTTGCGCTACCTGGATTTGTCCTTCACCTTCTGCATTCCGCACGTCGAGCTGGACGCCGCCGGACTCCGCCTGGTGCTGGACGATTCGCGGGTGCCGGACGACGTCGCCCGGTTCCTCGCGCTGCGCGACCTGTCCGCGATCTGCACGGTCATGCGGGACCTGCTGCCGGAGATCTCCTTGGAACGCCTGGAGTTCCGCTTCCCATCCTCGTCCTTTGTGGACTCTTATCGGATGGCCTTCGGTGTCGCTCCGGTCTTCGGCGCGGCCGAACACCGGGTCACCCTCGATCCGGAGCTGCTGAACCTTCCGCTGCCGCAGGCCAACGAGCAAACCGTCGCCTTGTGCGCCGCGCAGTGCGACGCTCTCGTCGCCCGCCGCCGCACGCGCTCGGGCGTCCCGCAGCTGGTGCGCGAACGACTGGTGCGGCTCGGCGGCGCGGACGCCGGGATGGACGAGATCGCCCGGCAACTCACCCTCAGCACGCGAACCCTGCGACGGCGGCTGACCGAGGCGGGTACCGGCTACCGGCAACTGCTGGACGAAGTCCGGCAGACGCTCGCGGAAGAAATGCTCGACACCGGCGTGCTGTCCGTCGACGACGTCGCCCTGCGCCTGGGCTACGCCGAAGCGTCGAGCTTCATCTACGCCTTCAAACGCTGGACCGGGACGACTCCGGCCGCGTACGCCCGCCGCAACCGTTAGTTCTTTTGCGCCAGTACCGCCGGATAGGTGACTTCCAGCAGCTGCACCAGCGATTCCACCAGGAACGCACGCAGTTCGGCCCGCTCCAGCGTGCCGCGGACCAGCCATTCCCGGGACGCGGCGCGCAACATCCCGCCGTACGCGCGGATCATCGCCCGCAGCTGCGGATGCCCGTTCTCGGGCAGCTGGGCGGCGGCGAGGACGCGGTCGGCGGCGATCTCGTCCGCCTCGCGCATGATCCGCTCGACCTCCGGGTCGTGCGCCGCGTCGATCACGGTCAGCCAGGCGTCGCGGTTGCGCTCCACGACGTCGATCCACCGGTCGATGCCGACCTCGAGCCGCAGCCGGGGCGGGCCGTCCGGCAGCGCGTCGACGACCGGGGCGGGCACGATCGTCATCTGCCGCACCACTTCGAGGTACAGCTCGCGTTTGCCGCCGAAATAGTGGTTGATCAGCGGCCGGGCGACTCCCGCGGCGGCCGCGATGTCCGAAGTGGACACCGAGGAGTAGCTGCCGGCGCCGAAGCACCGCCGGGCCGCGGCGAGGATCTCGGCGCGGCGCTGCGCGGGGTCCAGCCGCCGCCGAGATCCGCTGTTCACCGGGCCAGCCTCGCCGCCGGGCGAGGTCGTTGTCAACACGTTGCGAAGCGCCCGGCGGCGTCGGCGCCGGATGCCGTTACCCAACCGGAACAACCGGCCGGTAACTCCGGCCGCCCCGGGCGCGACCTTCAGCCGGGGGACGTGGGGCGAGCGGGAGCGGGCGATGGACGGCACGGACCAGCAGCCGCGGCCGTCCGGCCGATGGGTCGGGGTGCGGTTGCACTACCGGCATGTGCGGATGGACGACCGGCCGTGCGCGACCGGCTGCCCGGAGGACGAGCTGACGGTTTCGTATCCGGGGATACTGATCAGCAGCTACGACGACGGCGAACTGGTGGAGGAACGCTGGGTGCCGCTGGGAGCGGACCCGAGCGAGGACGACGACGAGGCCCTGATCGAACAGCTGCGCGCGGCACTGTGGTGGCAGCTGGGCGAGACTCAGGCGGACAGCTGACTCACGCCGACGGCCGTGCGGGGAACCCCGCACGGCCGCGTGGCGAACTGTCCACAAGCGACGGACGGTGGCTCCGCCCTACGCTCCTGACCCGGTGACCGCCCGGTCGGCCGTCTCAGTCTTCTCCCGCAGGTCCACGCCCCGGGTCTCCGGCAGCGTGAACACCACCAGCGCGCTGATCACCATCAGCACGATCCCGTAGACGATGAACAGCGACGGATGTCCGTTACCGGCGAACAGCGTCTGCAAGTACGGTGCCGTGCCGCCGAACGCCGCGACCGCGATCGAGTACGGGACTCCGACGCCCACCGCGCGGATGCGGGTCGGGAAGATTTCCGCGTAGACCGCCGGGCCGATGGAGGAGAACCCGGCCATGAAGATCAGCGCGATCGACATCGCCACGAACAGCTGCCACGCCTCGTGTCCGACCATCGCGTTCAGCGGGAAGCTCAGCAGGAGCAGGCCCGCGATCGCGATGAACAACACCGGCTTGCGGCCGATGCGGTCGGACACGATTCCCCACAGCGGCAAGGCGATCAGGAAGACCACGTTCGCGAACACGCCCGCCCACAGCGCGCCGGTCGGCGGGACGCCGCGCACAGTGATCGCGTACGACGGCGCGGCGACGGCCCACATGTAGTAGATGACCGTCGCGCCGACCGTCAGGCCGATGACCTGGGCGAGCAGCTTCGGGTTCTGCTTGATCGTCCGCCAGATCTGGCCCTTTTCCTTCCCGGCGTCCTTCTTCGCCGCCTGGAAGACCTCGGTCTCGCGCATGCGGAGCCGCACGTAGAGCGAGTAGATCCCGAAGACGCCGCCGAGGATGAACGGGATTCGCCAGCCGAAGGAGAGCATCTGCTCGTGGGTCAGCACGCCGGAGAGGACCGCGCCGAGCAGGGTGCCGACGAGGACGCCGCAGGTGCCGGAGAAGTAGATCAGGCTCGACCACAGTCCGCGGCGGGCCGGCGGGGCGACCTCGGCGATGTAGGTCTGCGCGGACGGCAGTTCGCCGCCGTGCGCGAGGCCCTGCGCCAGCCGCGCGACCACGAGGATCACCGACGCCCACACGCCGATTTGGCCGTACGTCGGGGAAAGCCCGATGACCAGGCTGCCCGCGGCGGCGATCGCGACGGTCAGCGCCATCGCCAGCTGACGGCCCTTGCGGTCGGCGATCCAGCCGAACACCCAGCCGCCGATCGGCCGCGCGGCGAACCCGACCGCGAATACCGCGAGCGTGCTTAGCAAAGCCGAAACGGCGCTGTGGGCGTTGAAGAACTGCGCGGCGAAGAACGACGCGAACGTGGCGTAGACGTTCCAGTCGAACCACTCCATCGCGTTGCCGGCGCCGAGCCCGAACAGGGTGCGGCGCCGGTCTGGAACCACAGAAGTCATCGCAATGCTCCTTCGGCGAACCGGTCGAGACGGCGGACGGCGAGTTCGGCGTAGACGGTGGCGGCGCGGGACAGCACGGACGGGTCGAAATCGGCATACGGGCTGTGGTTGTTGGGCGCGGTGTCCGGTTCGAGGCCCGGCATCAGCGCGCCGAGGCCGAGGAATGTGCCCGGCACCGCGGCGAGCACGCGGGAGAAGTCCTCGGAACCGGCGACCGGGTTGGGCAGATCGGTGTAGTACTGCTCGCCGATCGTCTCGCGGACGACCTCGGCACCGAACGCCGTTTCGTCGACATCCGTTACGGTCACTGGATATTCGTTCTCGAACACGACGTCCGCGGTGACGCCGTTCGCCCGCGCGACACCGTCGATCGTCTCGCGGATCGTGGTGTCCAGCAGGGCGGCGGTGTCGTCGGAGAAGCAGCGGACGGTGGCCTCGAACTCGGCGGTCGCGGGGATGACGTTGCGTTTCGTGCCGCCGCGGATGACGCCGACGGTGAGCACCGCCGGGTCGAAGATGTCCAGGCGACGCGTGATCATCGTCTGCAGCGCGGTGATCATCGCCGCGGCGGCGGAGATCGGGTCCTTGGCACGGTGCGGCATCGACCCGTGGCCGCCTTCGCCGTGCACGGTCACGAGCAGCTTGTGCGAGGCCGACATCAGCGTCCCGGGACGGCTCGCGAACTGGCCGCTGGGCAGCATCGACGAGAAGACGTGGAGCCCGTACGCGGCGTCGACGCGTCGGCCGGCGGCGTCGAGCACGCCTTCCTTCAGCATCACGCCCGCGCCGTCCCAGCCTTCTTCGCCGGGCTGGAACATCAGGACGACGTCGCCGTTGATCCGGTCGCGGTGCGTGTGGAGCAGCCGGGCAGCGCCGACCAGCGACGTGGTGTGCAAGTCGTGGCCGCACGCGTGCATCGCGCCGTTGGTAGCGGCGAAATCGAGCCCGGTCGCTTCCTGGACCGGGAGCGCGTCCATGTCGGCGCGCAACAGGACCGTGCGCGGCTGGGCCGAATCCCGGGCGGAGCCTTCGCCGCGAAGCACCGCGGTCACCGACGTCGTGCCGGTTCCGGTGGAGATCTCCAGCCCGAGCCCGTCGAGCTCGCGCAGGACCCGTTCCTGGGTGCGCGGCAGGTCGAGGCCGATCTCGGGCTCGCGGTGCAGTTCCTGGCGCAGCCGCGCCAGATCGTCCTGCTGGCTGCGGGCGTCTTCGTGGAGGTCCACCGGCTCGGCTCCTCTTCGTCGGGGAACGGCGTCTTGGTGGTCGAGTGTGCGAACTCACGCCTGATATCGCGTTAGAGTTGTCGGAATCGCTCGCGAACCGGCCCTCTGGAGAAGAAACAATGATCGACTCACTGGAGGAGGAAGACTTTTCGCTCATCCACGCACTGCAACTGCGCCCCCGCGCCACCTGGACGCAACTGGCCGCGGCGCTCGACTCCTCCCCGGTGACGCTGGCCCGGCGCTGGGAACGCCTGCGCGACGGGGGAGCGGCGTGGGTGACGGCATATCCGCACGTGCCCGGGCTGTACCAGGTGCAGGCGGCGTACGTGGAAATTCGCTGTGCGAGCGGCCAGGTACGCGAGCTGATTCGGGAGCTGGCGACATGGCCTTCGGTGGCCAGCATCGAGGAGGCTTCGCGCGAATACAGCCTGGTGCTGACCGTTTTCGGCCTCGGTCTGCGCGACCTGTCCGCCTTACTGCTGGACGCGATCCCCAGCCTGCCCGGCGTGCTCAACACTCGCTCGCACCTCGCGTCGCGACTGCACGTCGAAGGCAGCTCCTGGCGAGTAGGCGCGCTGGATCGGCGGCGCGTGCAGGCCCTGTCGCAACTACCGTCCATCGGCGGTGGGCGGATGGCCAAACTGCAGCCGTGGGAAGAGCCTTACGCGCCTTTGACTGTCGCC
Source organism: Amycolatopsis sp. A1MSW2902 (assembly GCF_017312175.1). Lineage (NCBI taxonomy): Bacteria > Bacillati > Actinomycetota > Actinomycetes > Pseudonocardiales > Pseudonocardiaceae > Amycolatopsis > Amycolatopsis sp. A1MSW2902. The sequence continues at coordinate 5,676,959 of NZ_QJPO01000001.1, read as the reverse complement.
TTGGGCGAGGACGGTCGACGCAGCGCCGCTGATCTGGCGCGGATCACCGGCCGTCCGGTGTCGACCGTGCGCCGCCAGCTCGGACACCTGCTGAACGCGGATGCTTTGACGTTCCGCTGCGAGATCGCGCAGGGACTGACGCCGTCGCCGATCGTCGTGAACTGGTGGTGCCAAGTGCCGGTGGCCCACGTGTCGACGTGCGTGGACCGGTTGCGCGCCAACCCGACCGTGCGGCAGACGGCGAGTTTGCCGGGGCCGGCGAATCTTCTGGTGACCACGTGGATGCGGTCGATCGAGGAATCGATGCGGATGCAGGAACACCTGGAACAGGACCTCGCGCCGCTGTCGGTGGTGGACTCGGCGCTGATCCTGCGGACGGTCAAGCGAATGGGCTGGCTGCTGGACGATTTGGGGCGCAGCACGGGGTTCGTGGTGACTATGCCCGCTCCGGCTCGGGAGGAGCGCTGAGCGAACCGGTGAACTCCTGCAGGTGGACGTCGGCGTCGCGGAGCTGACGGAGGAACTCGACGGCGTCGGGGAGCAGGACGCGGCCGGAGACGGTCAGGGCGGCCAGCTGGGGGAGACGGTGGCCGGAGGCCAGGAGACGGGTGAGCTGGTTCGCGTCGAGGGTGAGCACGCCCAGGGCTGGCAGGTGGGCGAGTTGGTCGATTGCCGGGATGTCGAGTCCGGAGATGGCAAGCCGGGTGAGGTTCGGGAGGGTGGCCAGTGGGGACAGGTCGACTGGGTGGGTGAGGTCGCTGAGGGTGAGATCCCACAGGGTTGGATGACCGGCGAGTGCCTTGAGGTCGGTCTGTTCGGCGGCGATGGTGAGGGATTCCAGGAGCGGTAGGTTCGTCACAGTGGGAGTCACAGTTTTCGCGCCGCGCACGCCGATGTCGCGCAGCGAGCGGAGCGGCTCGAACACAGTAAAGTCGAGGTCTCCGTCGTGGCGGAGGTAGCAGGCCTGGACCAGTTCCGGATGTTCGGCACCGGCGATCGCCTCAACCGGATCCGCCCCATCGCGAACGCTCTCGGCGGGGTCCCGCACCGGCAGATCGGTAAAGGACGCGTGGACTTCGATCCGCTGATCGCCTTCGTGCAGGGTGTAGCGGCCCGCGCGCAGCGCTTTCACCACTTCCTCGATCATCTCGGTGACCGAAGTGCCGACCAGGCGCGGCGTTTCGGAGAAGTCGCCGTACGCGAGCACTTGGCCCGGCTTCCCCTCGATGTCCGGATCGAGGTCAACAGCGAGATACTCGCCGCCGTGGTTGCCGCCGAAGGTCACCCACCAGTCATTGCGAAACACGCGCTTGAGCCGCCCCGGCGGATCGGCGTCGAACACGGGGCAAGTGTCTTCCAGCGGGCTGTCGAACGAGACTCCGGCGCATGAGCCGGGCAGGCCGTCGTGGTACTCCCTGACCAACGTCTCCAGGGAATCGTGGGCGTAGTAGCTGAGCAGCCCGGTCTCACCGGAATCCTCGCCGACCAACCGGAAAAGCGCGCGCAGGTCTTCCGGCAGCCGAACCCCGACCTGAGTTTCCGCCGCGGCGATTTCCTCCTCGCTGGCTCCGGGAGCCCACTCGGGGGCGTGTCCCATGATCGCGGTGTACCGCTCGGCGAACTCTCCGACGAGAGCGCCGACTTCCCGCAGTACCGCCGGATCGGTCGGCCTCCCGGTCGGCTCGATGCCCGCTGGTCTCGGCATGCCGGGCACTGGGTGCCCCGGGTAGCGGAAATCCGGGTCGAACACGAAGCGGGCCCGCTCGGTCAGCAGCTCGATGTCGGAGCTGAACGAGAACCGGTAACTGCCGTCCCGGCGCAGCCGCATTTCGTACACTCCATGCGGCAAGTCGGGCGGGAACACCCCGAAGGTGTCGACGTACAGGTTCGGGTCCTCCGGCGGCCCCTCGTCCAGCCACTCCGCGGCCCGTATTCCCCGGCCGTGCCACGATATCTGCAGCACCGCATCCGACCGGCGGCCGCCGACCGCGTTGCGGACCCGTTCTGCCAGAGTCCGCCCGATCTCCCCCAAGTCCACAAGATCAGCCTAGCGAGAAACGCCCCCCGACAGAGGGGATCAAGCACGCAATCCGTCGAACGCCATCTTGCACACCGCGTCCGCCAGTTCCTCCGGGGACGACCCCCGCCGCGGCCGGTACCACTCGATCAGCGAGTTCACCGTGCCGAACAACAACCGCGCCGCGATCGCCGGGTCGATATCCGGGCGGACATCCCCCTCAGCTTCGGCCTGCTTGACCAGATCCGTCACCAGATGGTCGAACTCGCGCCGCCGCGCCAACGCCGCTCGCTCGGCCTTCGTATTGCCCCGCACCCGCAGCAGCAGCGTCACGAACGGCAGCCGGTCCGCCAGCACCAGCACGCTTCCGCGCACCAGGTGTTCCAGACGGTCGATCGCCCGTCCGTCGAGAGCTTCCGTCGATTCCGCGACCTCGAACAGTCCGTCCAAGGCCCGGCCCACCGCCAGCCGCAGCAGTTCTTCCTTGCTCGGCACGTGGTGGTAGATCGCGGATTTCGTGATGCCGAGCTTGCGCGACAGGTCCTCCATGCTGGTCCCGTCGTAGCCGCGGTCGTTGAAAAGCTTGACCGCGACCTGGAGCAGCGATTCCAGGTCGTAGCCAGGCCGGCCGCGGCGGGCGGGGGCGGTCACGAGCGTTCGTCCAGCACGCGGCGCATTTTACCGAGCGAGCGCTCGAGGGTGTCCGGGTCCACGACCTCCACCGAAACGCTCACGCCGACGCCGTCCTTCACCCCGGCGGCCACCAGCGCGGCGGCAGCGTTCCGGGCTTCGGCGGTCGTCTCGGCGCGGGCTTCGACGCGCACCGTCAGGTGGTCCAGGCGGCCTCGGGTCGAGCGGACCAGCTGGAAGTGCGGGCTCAATCCCTCGGTGCGCAGCACGATTTCCTCGATCTGCGTCGGGAAAACGTTGACCCCGCGCAAAATGATCAGGTCGTCGCTGCGTCCGGTGACCTTCTCCATCCGGCGGAACGCGGGACGCGCGGTGCCGGGCAGCAGGCGGGTCAGGTCGCGGGTGCGGTAGCGGATGATCGGCAGCGCCTGCTTGGTCAGCGACGTGAACAGCAGTTCGCCGCGTTCGCCCTCGGGCAGCACCTGATCGGTGAACGGGTCGATCACCTCGGGGAAGAAGTGGTCCTCCCAGATGTGCAGGCCGTCCTTGGTTTCCGCGCATTCCTGCGCGACGCCGGGGCCCATCACCTCGGACAGGCCGTAGATGTCGACCGCGTCCAGCGCGAACTGTTCCTCGATCTCGGACCGCATCTGCTCGGTCCACGGCTCCGCGCCGAAAATGCCCACCTTCAGCGAACTGGCCCTCGGATCCACGCCCTGGCGCTCGAACTCGTCGAGCAGCGTCAGCATGTACGACGGCGTGATCATGATGATTTCCGGCTTGAAGTCCGTGATCAGCTGGACCTGCCGGGCGGTCATGCCGCCGGACGCCGGGATCACCGTGCAGCCGAGCTTTTCCGCGCCGTAGTGCGCGCCGAGCCCGCCGGTGAACAGGCCGTAGCCGTACGCGACGTGCACCTTGTGCCCGGGCCGTCCGCCCGCGGCGTGGATCGAGCGCGCCATCACGGTGGCCCACGTGTCCAGGTCCTTCTCGGTGTAGCCGACGACGGTCGGCTTCCCGGTGGTGCCGCTCGACGCGTGCAGCCGGCGGATCTGGTCCTGCGGCACGGCGAACATCCCGAACGGGTAGCTCTCGCGCAGGTCGGCCTTGGTGGTGAAGGGGAACTTCGCCAGGTCGCCCAGTTCGCGGCAGTCGTCGGGGTGCACCCCGGCGTCGTCGAACTTCTTGCGGTACAGCGGGACGTTCTCGTACGCGTGCCGCAGGGTCCACTGCAGCCGTTCAAGCTGGAGTGCGGCCAGCTCGTCGGCGCTGACGTTTTCGGCGAGGGTGGGGGTCACTGTGCTTCCCGGGTCTTCTCGATGACGCGGCTGCGGCCGCGGAATTCGGCGACGACTTCGGGCCCGCCGGGGGTCTCCCGGTGCACCGTGACGTCGTAGATGCCGTTGCGGCCGTAGCGGGTGCGCTCGGCGGCCGTCGCGACGAGGTGGTCGCCCAGTTTCCCGGCGGCGACGAACGAGATCTCCGCGCCCGAGGCGACGGTGACCGGCCCGTGCGTGTTGCAGGCCAGGGCGAAAGCGGTGTCGGCGAGCAGGAACACGTAACCGCCGTGGGCGATGTCGTGCCCGTTGACCATCGTCTCGGTGACCTTCATCGTGGCCACCGCCCTGCCGTCGGCGGCCTCGACGAGTTCGATGCCGAGAGAGCGGGACGCCTCGTCGGTGTCGAACATGGCGTGCGCGGCGTTGCGGGTCACGAGCTAGCCCTCCGGGACGGTGACTTACTGACCGAATGGCCGGTAATCCCGGCTGGAGCCCAGTAAAGGCCGCGACTCCGGCGGTGTCAAGCAATGCGGGGGTTCCGATCAGCCGGGAGAACGGCTATCCTGCGAATTACTGAACGTCCGGTTGGTAATTCGGCGAGAGGGTCGGCATGGTTCTGCTCCGCAGCTACGTCTCCGGGGGATGGCACACGGCGCCGGGCGAGGGCGCCCCGCTGCACGACGCGGCGACCGGGGAGGAAGTGGCCCGGATTTCGTCGGAAGGGATCGACTTCGCCGCGGCGCTCGAGTACGGCCGCAAAGTCGGCGGTCCGGCGCTGCGGAAGCTGACGTTCCATCAGCGGGCCGCGCTGCTGAAGTCGCTCGCTTCGCACCTGCGCGAGCACCGCGAAGAGCTGTACGCGCTGTCAGCGCGCACGGGTGCGACGCTCGGCGACTCGAAGTTCGACATCGACGGCGGCATCGGCGTCCTGTTCAGCTACGGCTCGAAGGGCAAGCGCGAGCTGCCGAACGACACCGTGTACGTCGAGGGCGCGGTCGAGCCGCTGAGCCGCGGCGGCACGTTCGTCGCGCAGCACATCGCGACCCCGCTGCAGGGCGTCGCGATCCAGATCAACGCCTTCAACTTCCCGGTGTGGGGTCCGCTGGAGAAGTTCGCGCCCGCGTTCCTCGCCGGCGTGCCGAGCCTGATCAAGCCGGCCAGCCAGACCGCGTACCTGACCGCGCGGCTCGTGGAGCTGATCGTCGAGTCCGGCATCCTGCCCGAGGGCACGGTGCAGTTCGTCGCGGGCAGCGTCGGCGACCTGCTCGACCACGTCACGGCTCAGGACCTGGTGTCGTTCACCGGTTCCGCGTCCACCGCGCAGAAGCTGCGCGCGCACCCGGCGATCGTGCGGAACTCGGTGCGGTTCAACGCCGAGGCCGACTCGCTGAACTGCTCGATCCTCGCCCCGGACGCCCGGCCGTCGACGCCGGAGTTCGATCTGTTCGTCAAGCAGCTGACCACCGAGATGACGGTGAAGGCGGGCCAGAAGTGCACCGCGATCCGCCGCGCGTTCGTACCGGCCGAGATGCTGGACGACGTCGCCGAAGCGGTCAGCGCCCGGCTCGCCAAGGTGACCGTCGGGAACCCGAACGCCGAGGGCGTCCGGATGGGTGCGCTGGCCAGTCTGGAGCAGCGTGAAGAAGTACGTCGTTCGCTGAAGGCCCTGCTCGACGCGGGCAGCATCGTCTTCGGCGACCCGGAGCACGTCGACGTCGTGGACGGCGACGAGGCGACCGGCGCGTTCATCTCGCCGATCCTGCTCAAGGCCGACCCGGAGCGCGCCGAGCCGCACGAGGTCGAGGCGTTCGGCCCGGTGTCCACGCTGATGCCGTACACGTCGGTCAAGCAGGTCATCGAGTTCGCCGCACGCGGCGGCGGCAGCCTGGCCGGGTCGGTCGTGACCGGCGACCCGGTGTTCGCCCGCGACATCGTGCTGGGCGTCGCGCCGTATCACGGCCGGCTGCTCGTGCTCGACAGCGAAGACGCGAAGGAATCCACCGGGCACGGTTCGCCGATGCCGCAGCTGGTGCACGGCGGCCCCGGCCGCGCGGGCGGCGGCGAGGAGATGGGCGGCATCCGCAGCGTGCTGCACCACATGCAGCGCACGGCCGTGCAGGCCAGCCCGAGGGTGCTCGGCGCCGTCACCGGCCGGTGGGTCGAGGGCGGTCCGCGCGTCGAAGGCGAGCACCCGTTCCGCAAGTCGCTGGCGGAGCTGAGCATCGGCGACACCGTGGTGGCCGGTCCGCGCGCCGTCACCCGCGCCGACATCGACCACTTCGCCGAGTTCACCGGCGACACCTTCTACGCGCACACCGACGAGGCGGCGGCCGCGGCGAACCCCCTGTTCGGCGGCATCGTGGCGCACGGCTACCTGGTCGTGTCGTTCGCGGCGGGCCTGTTCGTCTCGCCCGAACCGGGTCCGGTGCTGGCCAACTACGGCCTGGAGAACCTGCGCTTCCTCACGCCGGTCAAGGAGGGTGACGCGCTGACGGTCACCCTGACGGCCAAGCAGATTACGCCGCGGATCGACCAGGAGTACGGCGAAGTCCGCTGGGACGCCGACGTCACCAACCAGGACGGCGACTCGGTCGCGAAGTACGACGTGCTCACCCTCGTCTCGAAGGAGCAGCCGTGACCGCTGTGGCAGAGCCGGAATTGGAAGCCCTGTTCGAGCACACCATCGAACGGGACCAGCGCATCGAACCGCGCGACTGGATTCCCGAGGGCTACCGCAAGACGATGATCCGCCAGATCGCGCAGCACGCGCACTCGGAGATCATCGGCATGCAGCCGGAGGGCAACTGGATCACCCGCGCGCCTTCGTTGCGGCGCAAGGCGATCCTGCTCGCGAAGGTGCAGGACGAAGCGGGCCACGGGCTGTACTTGTACTCCGCGGCGGCGACGCTCGGCGCGGACCGCGCGGACCTCACCGACAAGCTCATCACCGGCAGGCAGAAGTACTCGTCGATCTTCAACTACCCGACGCTGACCTTCGCCGACGTCGGCGTGATCGGCTGGCTGGTGGACGGCGCGGCGATCTGCAACCAGGTGCCGCTGTGCCGGTCGTCGTACGGGCCCTACGCGCGGGCGATGATCCGGATCTGCAAGGAGGAGTCCTTCCACCAGCGGCAGGGCTACGAGCTGCTGATGACCATGATGAAGGGCACCCAGCAGCAGCGGGACATGGTGCAGGAGGCGGTGAACCGCTGGTGGTGGCCGTCGCTGATGATGTTCGGCCCGCCGGACGCGGATTCGCCGAACACCGCGCAGTCGATGGCGTGGAAGATCAAGCGGCACACCAACGACGAGCTGCGGCAGCGGTTTGTCGACATGTCCGTGCCGCAGGCCGAGGCGCTCGGCGTGACGTTCCCGGACCCGGAGCTCAAGTGGAACGCCGACCGGGAGCACTACGACTTCGGCGCGGTCGACTGGGACGAGTTCAAGAACGTGCTCAAGGGCAACGGCCCGTGCAACGCGGACCGGATCGCGCACCGCAAGCGCGCACACGACGAAGGCGCCTGGGTCCGGGAGGCCGCGGCGGCGCACGCGGCCAAGAAAGAGGTTTCGGCATGAAGCACGACTGGCCGCTGTACGAGGTTTTCGTCCGCGGGAAGCGGGGACTGAACCACGTCCACGTGGGTTCGCTGCACGCGGCGGACGACGAGATGGCGCTGCACCACGCGCGCGATCTCTACACGCGCCGCAACGAGGGAGTGTCCATCTGGGTCGTTCGCGCCTCGGACATCACCGCGTCGTCGCCGGACGAGAAGGACCCGTTCTTCGCGCCCAGCGGGGACAAGGTGTACCGGCACCCGACGTTCTACGACATTCCCGACAACGTTCCCCACATGTGAGGTCTGGGATGTCTTTCGACAACGTCTACGAAGCCATCACCGAAGACAACGACGCCCGGTGGGCCTTCGGCACCGGGTTCGCCGATCCGCTGTCCGGAGTGGACACCTCCGTTCCGTCCGGAGTGGACGGTGCCCAGCTCGCCGCCTATTGCTTGATGCTGGGCGACGACGCGTTGATCTTCTCGCACCGGTTGCAGGAGTGGGTCGCGAGCGCGCCGGAGCTGGAGGACGAGGTCGCGATCGCGAACATCGGCCTCGACCTGCTCGGCCAGGCGCGGTTGCTACTCGCTCGTTCCGGCAAGGCGGACGGCACGGACCGGTCCGAGGACACGTTCGCGTTCTTGCGCGCGGAGAACGAGTTCCGGAACGTCCGGCTGGCCGAGCTGGGCGGCGGGCACTTCGGGCACCTGATCGCGCAGCTGTTCGTGTTCTCGACTTGGCGGCTCGCGTTGTTCCAGCAGCTGGAGTCCAGTGTGGACCCGGTACTGGCGGCTATCGCGGCCAAGGGCGTGAAGGAATTGGCCTACCACCGGGATTACGCCGCGCAGTGGCTGGTGCGGCTGGGCGACGGGACGCCGTTGTCGCACGAGCGGATGGCCGAGGGGCTGGCCGCGGTGTGGCCGTATGTCGACGAGCTGTTCTCGACGCATCCGTCCGAGATGGTCGACGCGGCTTCGCTGCGGCCGGAGTTCGACGCTGTGCTGGTTCAGGCGTTGGCGGCGGCTACGTTGGAACGGCCGGAGATCGGCGCTATCGCCGGGGTTTCCGGGCGGATGGGACGCGACGGCGTGCATACCGAGCAGATGGGTTTCCTGCTGGCTGAGCTGCAGAGTGTGGCTCGGGCGATGCCTGGAGCGTCGTGGTGACCGCGGTGGCGGTGGCTTCGACGGTCACTGATCCGGAGCTGCCGATGCTGACGCTCGCGGATCTGGGTGTGCTGCGTGAAGTGTCCGAAGAGGACGGTCGGGTGACGGTGTCTATTACGCCGACCTACACCGGCTGTCCGGCGATGGACACGATGCGGGACGACCTGGAGCACGCGTTGCGGGGCGCCGGGTACACCTCGGTTGAGATCCGTACGGTGCTGGAACCGGCTTGGACGTCGGATTGGATCAGCGCGGACGGGCGGCGGAAGCTGGCGGAGGCCGGGATCGCGCCGCCTGGGTCCGCGCCGCGGCGGGCTGCCGGGCCGATTCCGTTGACGTTGGGGCCTTCGGTGCGGCGGGTGGCTTGTCCGCATTGCGGCTCGATGGACACGGAGGAGCAGTCCCGGTTCAGCGCGACTGCGTGCAAAGCGTTGCGGCGGTGCCGGTCTTGCTGGGAGCCGTTCGAACACGTCAAGGAGATTTGAGTGACTGCCACCGTTTCCCGCCGTGCCGGGTTCCACCCGTTGCGGGTGGCTGAGGTCGAACGGCTTTGTGACGACGCCGTGGCCGTGACGTTCGACGTGCCGGAGGAACTGGCTTCGGTCTACGCGTTCGCGCCTGGGCAGTCGCTGACTTTGCGGCGTCTTGTCGACGGGCGGGACGAGCGGCGGTCGTATTCGATTTGCGCTCCGGCGGGGGAGCGGCCGCGGGTCGGGGTGCGGTTGGTGCCGGACGGGGTGTTCTCGTCGTGGCTGGTCAATGAGGTTCGTGCCGGGGATACGGTTGAGGTCTCCGCGCCGACTGGGTCGTTCACGCCGGATCTCGCTGCTGGCGGGCATCATGTGCTGATCGCTGCCGGGTCCGGGATTACGCCGGTGTTGTCGATTGCGGCCTCACTGCTGGCTACGCCGGACGCTTCGGTGACTGTGCTGTATGGGAATCGGCGTACTGACACGGTGATGTTCGCGGACGATCTGGCTGATTTGAAGGATCGGTACCCGGCTCGGCTGGAACTTGTGCATGTGTTGTCCCGGGAGCCGCGTGAGGCGGAGTTGTTCACCGGGCGGCTGGATGCGGACAAGCTGCGTGCGCTGTTCGAATCGATTGTGCCGGTTGAGGATGTGGACCATTTCTGGCTGTGCGGGCCGTTCGGGATGGTGACGTCGGCGCAGGATCTGCTTGGGTCGCTGGGGGTTCCTGAGGAGCGGATTCATCAGGAACTGTTCTATGTGGACGATGTGCCGCCGGAGCCGGTCAAGCATGTCGACCCTGCTGTTGCGGGGGCTTCGTCCGAGGTGACGTTGGTGCTGGACGGTCGGTCCACGACGATGAACCTGCCCCGGGAATCGTCGGTGCTGGACGGGGCGCAGCGGTTTCGGCCGGATTTGCCGTTTGCGTGCAAGGGCGGGGTTTGCGGGACCTGCCGGGCTCGGGTGACCGAGGGGGCGGTCAATATGCGGCGGAATTTCGCGTTGGAGAAGGCTGAGGTGGAGGCTGGGTTTGTGCTGACTTGCCAGTCTCATCCGGTTTCTGAGCGGGTTACTGTTGATTTTGATGCTTGAGGTTCGTAGGTGGGGTGGTTGCGTGGGGCACCCCGAAGCTTGATTGTGCTGACGGTCGGTGGGTGCTTGTCAAGGCGGGAAAGATGCCTTGACAAGCACCCACCGACCGCAGATGAGCTTCGTATCGGGGTGCGGGGGAGGTGTGGGTGCCTCGCTCGTTGGGTGCACCGGGTGCGGTTAGCGGCGTCGGCGGCGTTTGCGTGGAGCGGTGGGGGTGGGGAAGTCGTCTGGTTCTGGGGTTTCTGGCGTTGGCTGGTCGCCTAGGCCTAGCATTTCCGCGGCCAGTTGCTGCGACGAGGCGAAGCGGCCGGTGGGTTTGTCTTTCGCCCTCCGCAGGGCAGAGGGGCGTAGGCGGTTGTAGCCGCGTACTGCGATGGGGCGGCGGGTGCGGAGATCGAACTGCGGCAAGGGTTCCAGTTCCCCGGCCAGTTCTCGGTCGACCAGTACGGTTCCTGGCCTTGCGGCTGAAGTGAGTCGCGCGGCCAGGTTCACTACGGAGCCGTAGACGTCGCCGAAGCGGGACAGGACTCGGCCCGAGGCCATTCCGGCTCGGACTGCGGGGAGGCCGCCGTCTTCGCCGGTGCGTTCGGCTAGCGTCAGGGCGATTTCCGCGCCGTCGGCGGGGGTGTCGGTGACGAACAGGACTTCGTCGCCGATCATTTTCACGACTCGGCCGTGGTGTTCCGCGATGACTTCGGTGGCAAGGGATTCGAAGCCGTCCAGGACCTGGGTCAGTTCTTCCTCGTCGGCTTCTCTCGTGAAGCGCGTGTAGCCGACCATGTCTACGAAGCCGACTACCAGGGCGCGCGTTTCCAGGTCCTCGTCGGGGCTGGCGAAGGCGCGGCCGGCGAACGCGGCCAGGTGGCGGCGCCAGACGTAATTCTGCACTTGCTCCAGCTCGGGGAGCAGGCGTTCCACCAGGCGGGTGACCTGCCGGTCGCTGCGGGCCAGTTCCGGGTTTTCGGTGATCAGCGACCACAGCATGTGGACCTGCCACTCGGCCAGCCGGGACAGATGCTGGCCGAGGGCACGGGTCACCGCGACTTCCATGCCGGGCGCGACCAGGCCGGAACTCACCAGGCCGTCGGCGATGCGCATGGCTTCGACGTCGGCGTCGGTGAACACCACCTCGTCGTCTTCGACGGTGGCGAAACCCAGCGCCCGCCACAGCCGCCGCGAGCGTTCTTCGGGTACTCCGGCCCGTTTCGCTACTTCGAGCCGGGTGTAGCGGCGAGGGCCGCCCAGCAGGGCGCGTTCCAGCCGCTGCTGCAGGTCCCGGGAAGGATCGGCCACGGCCTCAGGTGGTGTGCACGATCAGCACGTCGACGCCCGACTTCCGGGCCACCTCCGACGGCACCGAGCCCAGGATCCGCCCGGTCAGGGTGTTGAGGCCGCGGTTGCCGACCACCAGAAGGTCCGCCTCGCGGTCCTTCACGACCTTGCGCAGCATGTCGACCGGCTGCCCCTCCAGCGCGACCGTTTCGATGTTCGCGGCGCCGGCCTTCGCCGCGCGGTCCCGTGCGGACTGCAGCGTGTCCTCAGCGGGCGCGGACCCGACTACCTGATAGGCCTCGTCGCCCAGTTCGTCCTGCGCGCGTTCCACGTCTTGGCGGCTGGCCGGGTGGTACGCGCAGACGACGACCAGCGTCGCTCCCGCGTCGGCAGCCACCCCGGCGGCCTTGTCCACCGCGGCGAAGGACGAGTCGGACCCGTCCGTGCCCACCACCACAGTCCGATAGACAGCCATCCACAACCTCCCGGCGAATCGGTCAGCGGGGCGGCGCGGCCCCTTCGCGGGGGAAGGTTACTCGCCAGTCGGTTTTCCCGCCGGGCGCGGTTGCGGCTGCGGCTTGGGCACGTCGGACGTGCGCAGCCGGACGGTCTGCTCGACGTCGCCGCTCGCCGCGGGCTTCCCGCTGTTCGCCGGGGCGTTCTTGCCGCCCTGACCAGCGGATTTCTGCCCGGCCGGAGTGCTGGGCTTGCTGTTCTGCGCACCCGCGTTGCCGCTCGGCTGGGCGCTGCTCGCCTTCGCGCCGCCGGCCGGGGATCCATTCGCGGACTTCGGCCCGGAGCCGTTGGCAGTCTCGGCGGCGGCCTTGATGTCCGCGGGCACCTCGCCGTCCATCTCGCCGAGCACGTGCTGCGCCTCGGCCAGCACGGTGCGCGCCGACCGGATCTGCTCGGCCAGGCTCGCCCGGACCGCGCGCAGGGCCTCGACCCGCTCGTTGGCCTGGGTGATCCGGCGGTTGGACTCGTCGGTGGCGGTGCGGACGCGGCGGCGGGCCTCGTCGGCCGCTTCCGCGAGCCGCGCGTTGGCCTCGGTGATCGAGTCCTGGCGGCGCTTGTTCGCGTCGGCGACCGATTCGCGCTGGCGACGGTCGATGTCGGCCTTGGCGGCCGTCTCCTCCTCCAGCACCTTCGCCCGGATCGCGGCCGCGTCCTCGGCGGCCTCGCGGACCCGGCGCTCGGCTTCGGCCTTGCTGGCCGCCTCCTGCTCGGCCAGCACGCGCATCGCCTCGGCGCGCCGGGTCGCCATCGCGATCTCGAAGTCTTCCTCGACCTGCGTGCGGCGGGCCTCGGACTCCGCGTCGAGCTTCTTGCGCTCGGCCTCGGCCTCGTCGGTGATCCGCTTGGCCTCGGCGCGCGCGTCCTCGAGCACCTTGCGGTGCTCGGCTTCCATTTCCTTGCGGCGCAGGTCGAGTTCGGTGAGCAGCTGCTCGTACCGGGCGCGCATGGCGCTGGCGTCGGTCTCCGCCTTGGCCCGGATGTGGCCTGCCTCGGCCTCGGCGCGGGCACGCGTGTCCGCGGCCTCGTCCTGCGCCAGCCGCAGCATCCGCTGGAGGCGTTCGGACAGGCCCTCGACGCTCGTCGGCGGCTGCGCGAGCCGGTCGACCTGACCGCGCAGATCGGCGATCTCGCCGCGCGCGACCTCAAGCTGCCGGGCCAGGTCGCCGGCTTGGGCGATGGCGGCGTCGCGGTCGGCGGTGAGCATCTTCAGGTCGCCGTCGAGCCGTTCCAGGTGCTCGTCGACCTGGGCCCGGCTGTACCCCCGCTTCGCTACGTCGAAGCCGGCTCCCAGCGGCACGAGTTCGCGTTCATCGCCAAGACTCATGACACCACCGTAGTCGCTCCGCGGTCACGGACGGGTGAGCACCCACGGGGTCCGGCCGCTCGTGCGGCGAGCGGCCGGACCGAAGAGGCAGGTGGTCTGCCCTCACGCGCCGCGGAAGGCGTTGATGCCGTCGAGGTGCTTCGCGCGCAGCTCCTCGTCGCGCACGCCGAGTCCTTCTTCCGGAGCGAGCGCGAGCACGCCGACCTTGCCCTGGTGCGCGTTGCGGTGCACGTCAAGGGCGGCCTGGCCGGTTTCTTCGAGCGAGTAGGTCTTCGACAGCGTCGGGTGGATGAGGCCCTTCGCGATCAGCCGGTTGGCCTCCCACGATTCGCGGTAGTTCGCGAAGTGCGAGCCGATGATCCGCTTCAGGTTCATCCACAGGTACCGGTTGTCGTACTGGTGCATGTAGCCCGACGTGGACGCGCAGGTGACGATGGTGCCGCCCTTGCGCGCGGCGTAGACGGACGCGCCGAAGGTCTCGCGGCCCGGGTGCTCGAACACGATGTCCGGGTCCTCGCCGCCGGTCAGCTCGCGGATCTTCGCGCCGAACCGCTGCCATTCCTTCGGGTCCTGCTCGTTCTCGTTCTTCCAGAACTGGTAGCCCTCGGCGGTGCGGTCGATGATCAGCTCCGCGCCCAGCTTCCGGCAGATCTCGGCCTTTTCCGGGCTGGACACGACGCACACCGGGATCGCGCCGCCGTTGAGCGCGTACTGCGTCGCGTACGAGCCGAGGCCGCCCGACGCGCCCCAGATCAGCACGACGTCGCCCTGCTTCATGTCCGCGCCGTTGCGCGACACCAGCTGCCGGTACGCGGTCGAGTTCACCAGCCCGGGGGAGGCGGACTCCTCCCAGGTCAGGTGCGCCGGCTTCGGCATCAGCTGGTTCGCCTTGACCAGCGCGACCTCGGCGAGCCCGCCGAAGTTGGTCTCGAAGCCCCAGATCCGCTGCTCGGTGTCGAGCATCGTGTCGTTGTGCCCGTCCGGGCCTTCCAGCTCGACGTTCAGGCAGTGCGCGACGACCTCGTCGCCGGGCTTCCAGTTGTGCACGCCCGCGCCGGTGCGCAGCACGACGCCGGACAGGTCCGAGCCGACCACGTGGTACGGCAGGTCGTGGCGCTTGGCCAGCGGCGAGAGCTTCCCGTACTTGCGCAGGAACTTGAACGTCGGGATCGGCTCGAAGATCGACGTCCAGACGGTGTTGTAGTTGATCGCGCTGGCCATCACCGCGACCAGCGCCTCGCCGGGGCCGAGTTCAGGCGTCGGGACCTCGTCCACGTGCAGCGAGCGGCGCGGGTCCTTGTCGCGGCTTTCGAGGCCTTCGAACATGTCGACCTCGTCGGCGTGCACGGTGACGCCCCGGTAGCTCTCGGGCACGGGCAACTCGGCGATCGCGTCGAAGCGGCCGTCGAGGATCGCCTGCTGGATCTCGTCGAGGTGCGTCATCGGGAACCTCCAGGGGTCGGTCGCGGCGCGACTGGACGAAATTACTCGTCGGTAACCGGGGGCCTCACTGTACGAGACAGACACCCCGTACACGAGTCGAAGTGTGACGCACGAATCTTGACCGGCTGGCCAGTCAAGGAGCATAGTCGGCAGTGGGAAATCTCCCTGAACGGCTCTTTTCCGGCGGAGGTGAGCACGAATGAGTGAAGTCTCGACGCGCGCCTGGACGCGGCCCTATGACTGGGCCGAGGTCGTGATTGGTGTTGTCGCCGCTCTTTCACCCCTTTGGCTGAGCACGAACACCACGATGGTGTGGACGATGGTGGTCCTCGGTGCGCTGATCGCGATCGACGGCCTGGTGTCGCTCGCGTCGCCGAGCATGGTTTACGGCGAGGGCGTGCAGATCGTCCTCGGCGCGTTGCTGTTCATCGCGCCGTGGGTGATGGGGTATACGCAATTCAACGGGGCGTCGTGGACGTCCTGGGTCGGCGGTGCGCTGACGATCATCGCCGGCGCGGCCGCGATGCCGGAGGCCAACGCCGCCCACCGGATGGCGGGCCAGCACTGATCGGGGCAGCGGAGCCCTGACGAGGAAGGCGGACATGACCGACGACTCGGCGAAAGAACGGATCCTGTGCGCGGCGGAGGAACTGTTCGCCGAGTCCGGCTTCGAAGCGACCCCGACGTCCCGCATCGCGGAGCGCGCCGGGGTCCCGAAGGGCCTCGTCCACTATTACTTCCGCCGCAAGTCCGACCTGCTGGCCGCTTTGGTCGACCGGCTGCCGGACGAACGCATCGAACCCGCCGCGGTCGTCGTTCCGGGCGACCTGGCGGGTTCGCTGCGCAGGCTGGTCGGCGAACTCGACCGCCGGTTCACCGGTTCGCTGGGGCTGTCGCACCTGCTGTGGCGCGAGGCCGACACCCATCACGTGGTCCGCGACGCGCTGTCCGAACGATTCCAGCAACTGGTCCGCCTGATGCGGTCGGTGATCGTGGCCGCCACCGGCGGACGGCTCCCTGGAGCGGACATCGACAACGCGTCCGGCCTGCTGGCCCGCGCGATCACCCACCGGCACGCGACGGCCCGCCACACCGGCGACGACCGCCCGGCGGAGTTCGACGGGGAGCTGACGTTCGTGGCGAACGCGCTGTCCGCCCGGGCGGCCAAGGGCAAGCCGCCCGCTTCGGCGGTGTGAGGTGCTCGTGGGTGTTTCTGCCGGTTAGAACCGGCATCGCCGCTCACGGCCTGGCCGCCACCGACTTCTCCCGGACACGACTTGCCCGGCTCGCTTCGCCCTGGCCCGCGGCGGTCCTGTCGCCGAAGCGCGCTCCGGCCGAGCTCCAATGCCGCATTGGGTGCGCTCAACGCACCAAACGCCGCATTGGGGGCGCGCTTCAGTGCGAGGCCGCAGGCTCCACTAGCTCGACCAAAACCCCGCCAGCGTCCTTCGGGTGCACGAAGTTGACCCGGCTGTTCGACGTCCCGCGCTTGGCCGCGTCGTACAGCAACCGCAGCCCCTGCGCGCGCAGCGCCTCCGCCGCAGCGTCCACATCGGACACTCGCAGCGCGAGCTGCTGCAGGCCCGGCCCGTTGCGGCCGATGAACTTGGCGATCGTCGAATCGTCGCGGGACGGGGCGAGCAGCTGGATCATCGTCTCGGTGCCCGCGGTACCCGGGGCGCGCAGCATCGCCTCGCGCACGCCCTGCTCGTCGTTCACCTCCTCGTGCGCGACCTCCAGGCCGAAGTGGTCGCGGTGGAAGGCGATGGCCGCGTCGAGGTCGGGCACGGCGATGCCGACGTGGTCGATCGCGGTCACGAACGGCTTGAGCACGGATGCGCTGGGCTCGGTGTCCATACCGGGGAGGATAAGCCCCGGCGGGCCTCGGGGAACCCCGCGTGCGCCCCCTCACACTGGCTCCATCAAGACGCGCCGGGAACCCCGCGCAGGCCGTATCGTGGGAACACTGCCAGTGCACCGATGCTTTGGAGGACGTCGTGTCCGGTTCCGTGATCCTGGGCGCTGCCCGTACCCCGATCGGGCGGCTGCTCGGCTCGTTGAAGGACTTCTCGGGAGCCCAGCTGGGCGGGATCGCGATCAAGGCCGCGCTCGAACGCGCCGGCGTCTCCCCGGACCAGGTCCAGTACACGATCATGGGCCAGGTGCTCACCGCGGGCGCGGGCCAGATCCCGGCGCGCCAGGCGGCGGTCGCCGCGGGCATCCCGATGGACGTCCCGGCGCTGACCATCAACAAGGTCTGCCTGTCCGGCCTCGACGCGATCGCGCTCGCCGACCAGCTGATCCGCGCGGGCGAGTTCGACCTCGTCGTCGCGGGCGGCCAGGAGTCGATGACGCAGGCGCCGCACCTGCTGCCGAAGTCGCGCGCCGGGTTCAAGTACGGCGACACCACGCTGGTCGACCACATGGCCTACGACGGCCTGTTCTGCGCGTTCGACCAGGTCGCGATGGGTGTTTCGACGGAGAAGCACAACGGCCGCTACAGCGTCACCCGCGAGCAGCAGGACGCGTTCTCCGCGCGTTCGCACCAGCGGGCCGCGGCGGCGATCGAGGCCGGGTTCTTCCGCGAGGAGATCGCGCCGGTGTCGATTCCGCAGCGCAAGGGCGACCCGGTCGTGTTCTCCACCGACGAGGGCGTGCGCGCCGATACCACCGGCGAGAGCCTCGCGAAGCTGCGTCCGGCGTTCGCCTCGGACGGCACCATCACCGCGGGTTCGGCGTCGCAGATTTCCGACGGCGCGGCCGCGGTGATCGTGGCCAGCCCGGAGAAGGCGGCCGAACTGGGCATCACGCCGCTGGCCGAGATCGGCGCGCACGGCGTCGTCGCCGGTCCGGACGCGAGCCTGCACGAGCAGCCGTCGAACGCGATCCGCGCCGCGCTGAAGAAGGCGAAGCTGGACGTCGGCGACCTGGACCTGGTGGAGATCAACGAGGCGTTCGCCGCGGTTGGCCTGGTTTCGAGCGAGAAGCTCGGGCTGGACGAGTCGAAGGTGAACGTCAACGGCGGCGCGATCGCGCTCGGCCACCCGATCGGCGCTTCCGGTGCGCGGCTGGCCGTGCACCTGGTGCACGAGCTGCGCCGCCGCGGCGGCGGTCTCGGCGCGGCCGCGCTCTGCGGCGGCGGCGGACAGGGCGACGCGCTGCTGATCCGCGTCCCGTCGGCGTAAGTTGGCCGGCCCGGACCTCGATGAGCTGGTCGGCCGCGCGCGGGAAGGACAACCGCGCGCGGTCGCCCGGCTCATTTCTCTTGTCGAGGACTCTTCGCCGCGAGTGGCGGACATCGCCCGTGCTCTGACGCCCTACACCGGGCGTGCTCGCGTCGTCGGCCTCACCGGGCCGCCTGGGGTCGGCAAGTCGACGTCGACGTCCGCGCTGCTCACCGCGTTGCGCGGCGAGGGACTGCGGGTCGGGGTGCTGGCGATCGACCCGTCGTCGCCGTTCTCCGGCGGCGCGTTGCTCGGCGACCGGATCCGGATGACCGAGCACGCCACCGATCCCGGCGTGTTCATCCGCTCGATGGCGACCCGGGGCCACCTCGGCGGCCTTTCGTGGGCGACCCCGCAGGCGGTGCGGGTGCTCGACGCCGCCGGGTTCGACGTGGTGCTGATCGAGACTGTCGGGGTTGGACAGTCCGAAGTGGACGTTGTGAAACTGGCCGACACCACGGTCGTCTTGCTGGCCCCGGGAATGGGCGACGGCATCCAGGCGGCGAAAGCCGGGGTGCTGGAGATCGCGGACGTGTTCGTGGTCAACAAGGCCGACCGCGACGGCGCCGACGCGACGGTGCACGACCTCAAGCAGATGATCAGCCTCGCGCGGCGCGAACTGCGCGGACCGAGCTGGCGGCAGCCGATCGTGCGCACGGTGGCGGCGAAGGGCGAGGGCGTCGACGAGGTGGTGTCGGCGTTGCGGACGCACCATGAATGGCTTGTGGCGCACGGGGAATTGGACCGCCGCCGCGCCGCCCGCGCCCGGGAGGAGGTCGCCGCGATCGCGTTGCGGAGGTTGCACGCGGAACTGGCGGACCTCCGGGACGGCGACCGGCTGGGCGACTTGGCGGCACGAGTGGTGGCCCGGGAACTGGACCCGTTCGCGGCGGCGGACCGGTTGATCGCGGAGCTGAAGGGCTAACGCGCGGCTTGCGCGACCTCGTACAACGGCTTCGTCACCTTGCCGCTGAACTGCGGCCCCACCAAATACCGCGTGCAGCCCGCATCGCGCTCGCACGGTTTCCCGTCCGCGGCAAAGAATCCCGCGTGCGTGTTGTCCCCGACGACCGTTCCCAGTCCCGTCGACGGGTTGAAGTCGCGTAACCGGGGCCCACCGCTCGAGCCGCCGCCCATGACGCACGCCGCGCCCCACAGATCGGGAGAGTCCGGATAGGTGGGCGTACCGGTCCAATGCCGTGCGGTGCCAGTGCAATATGCCAACCTCGCCCCGGTGTACTCCGGAAGCCCTTCGCGTGCCGGATCGGACGCCGCCCGCGGGTAGCCGAACTGCGTCACCTTCGCGCCGCCCGGCCGGTCGAACCCGATCTGCTGCGCACCGCCGACCGCGTCCTGCACCAGCTGTCCCGCTTCGTTCGGCCCGAGGACTGCGAACGCCTGGTCGTAGGTGTCGAACTTCTGCGCGTTCTGCTGGTCGTTCGCGAGCCAGGTGCGGTCGACGACGCCGATCCGGGCGGCGAACTTGCCGTACGGCGTCTGGCCGTCGTGGTAGCCGGGGACGAACATGACGTGCGCGTTCCAGGCGTTGTGCTCGCCGAGGAGGTCGGTGTTGTTGACGCAATGTCCGGCGGTGACGATCGTGCTGCGGTTCTTGCTGCGGACGACGGTTGCTGTGCAGCTCGCGTCCTCGCCGTGGTCGGTGTAGAACATCCGGCCGATCGTCTTCGGGAGCGGGTCCGGCCAAGGCGCTCCGTCGGGGCCGCTCTTCGGCGGGTTCTGCGACGACGGTTCGGTCAGCGCGGCCAGGCGTTGCGGGGTCCAGTAGGCGACCACCGCCTGCTGTTCGGCAGCGGAGGACGCGAGCGGTTGCTGAACCGGACCGGCGGGGACGGTCAGCAGTCCGGCGACCAGTCCGGCGAGGAGGGGAGTGATCATGGAACCGCACGGTAGGACGCGGGTGTCAGGAACCGGTCAGGATGCGACTTTCGCCGGAAGCGCAGGCGGTTTCCCGTCCCTATACTGCGATCCTCCGTGCACTGGGAGGGAACCGGAATGAAGAGACTGCTCGTGTCCGTGCTGACCGCGTTGTCGCTGGTCGCCGTCGCTGCACCGGCTTCGGCGGCTTCGGCGCCGCCGAAGGTCACCTCGGGGCCGTGCCAGTACACCTCGACTCCGGACGATCCCGCGGTGCGCCCGGTTTCCCTGCCGCGCGACCCGAAGCACACGCCGGACCACGGCAGTGTCGACGTTGCCGTGTTCTCCAACCAGGGCCTGCTCCCGCTGCGGCTCGACCGCGCGCAGGCGCCGTGCACCGTGCAGAGCTTCCTGCACCTGGCCGCGCACGGCTTCTACAACCAGACGACCTGCCACCGGCTCACCGCGTACCCGACGCTGAAGGTCCTGCAGTGCGGCGACCCGTCCGGCACCGGCGAAGGCGGCCCGGGCTACAAGTTCCGCGACGAACTCCCGACGACGCTTCCGCCCGCCCCGTCCGACCCGACCGGCAAGCGCCGCACGTACGCGCGCGGCCTGCTGGCCATGGCGAACGCCGGCCCGGACACGAACGGATCGCAGTTCTTCGTGGTGTACGGGGATTCCAGCCTGCTGCCGAACTACACGGTCTTCGGCACGGTCGGCTCGGCCGGTTTGCGCACGCTAGACCGCGTCGCGGCGGGCGGCATCCAGCCGGACGCGGACACCCCGCCGGGGAAGACGCCGGTGGACGGGAAACCGGTGCGGAAGACGGACCTGGAGCTGGTTCTGCCGTTGTGCCTGTTCTGCGGCCGCTGACGCCGGGCCTGGCCGTCGCGGTGATCGCCCGGCGGCCGCAACCCTGCGGCTGAACGCTCGACGCGGACCGCTGCCCGCCATTGCCCGCGGGCGATGCCGTAGACCGGGTCCATGCCGTCGAATACCGCTGGCTGGACACTCTCTGGGCGGTGAAATCGTTCGCCTATCGGCTTCTTGCGGCCAGGTTCCGGCCGTTCGGCGAGCCCCTCTCGAGCGGCTGCGTCGTCACGGATCCGCTCGGGCCGCCTAATTCGTGGGCGATCGCCTGCAACGCGCGACCGCGACCCTGACTGGCCCACGCCACCCACCTCGAACTGGACCACCCAGCTAGGCCAATCCCCATTAGCGTGGGCGGCATGACGAAGCGAATCGCGCTCGCCACCGGCGAGTTGTATCGAGCGATGTCCCAGCTGCAAGGCGAGGTGAAGAAGGCCAGCGCGAACGCGGGGCTCGACGTGAAGCTCATCGAGCTCGTCAAGATGCGCGCGTCGCAGATCAACGGATGCGCCTACTGCCTCGACATGCACGCGGCGGAGGCGGTCGCGGCTGGGGAATCGCCGCGGCGGCTTTACGTGCTCGAGGGGTGGCGCGAGACCGAGCTGTTCACCGAGCAGGAACGCGCCGCGCTTGCGTACACCGAGGCGATGACCCGGATCTCGGACCACAAGGACGTCCCCGAAGACGTTTACGCCGAGGCTGTCCGCGTCTTCACCGAGGACCAGCACCGCGCGCTCGCGTGGTGTGTCGTCGCCATCAACACCTGGAACCGGCTCATGGTCGCGAGCCACGCTGAGCTGCCGGAGCGTGCGGAGTGAGTGCTGAGGAGTTGCGGGCGCTGCATGTGCCCGGGAAGCCGTTGATTCTGCCGAACGCTTGGGACGCGGATACCGCGCAGGCGGTGGAAGCCGCCGGATTCCCGGTGGTGGCAACGAGTTCCGCGGCGGTCGCGGCGGCGCTCGGGCAGGCGGACCACGAAGGCGCGTCGGCGGACGAGATGCTCGCGGCGGCCAAGCGGATCGTGGACGCGGTGTCCGTGCCGGTGACGGTGGACGCCGAGGCCGGTTATGACCTGAGCTCGGCGGATCTCGCGGCCAGGTTGAAGGAAATCGGTGCGGTCGGCTGCAATATCGAGGACACCGACCATGGCAAGGGCGCGTTGCGACCGGCGGCCGAGCAAGCGGAACGGATTGCCGAGTTGCGTCGGGCGGCTGGCGACGGGCTGGTGGTCAACGCGCGAGTGGATTCGTTCCTCGGTGCACAGGACGAGCAGGCGGTGCTCGACGACGCCGTGGCTCGCGGGCGTGCGTATGTGGAAGCGGGGGCCGACTGTGTGTACCCGATTCTCGTGCGTTCGCCGGAAGTGCTGGCCGAATTCGTCCGGCAGGTGGGCGGTCCGGTCAACGCTTCGGCGCTTCCCGGCGGGCCGGGGCTGGCCGGGCTTGCCGAACTGGGGGTAGCCCGGATTTCGCTGGGGGCCGGGTTGTGGCGGTATCTCCGCCGGGTGCTGGAAGGCACGCTCGACGGGATCGCGCAGGGGAAGCTGCCGTATTGAAAAAACCGCTGGGCACCGCGGCGAAAGCGGCACCCAGCGGTTTCAGCGGGACGAAAACTCAGTGCTGCACGGCCTTTTCCGCGCCGGCACCGGTCAGTGCTCGTACTTCCATTTCGGCGAACTTAGCCTTGTCGTTTTCCTTCGACAGGATCGTGCCCAGCCAGCCGAGGATGAACGCGATCGGGATCGAGATCAGGCCCGGGTTGTCGAGCGGGAACCAGTGGAAGTCCACGCCCTGCAGCATCGACGCGCTCTTGCCGGTCTTCGGGTCGACCGGCTTCCCGGAAACGGCCGGCGAGAACACGATGAGCACGATCGTCACGATCAGCCCGCCGTAAATGCTCCACAGCGCGCCCTGGGTGTTGAACCGTTTCCAGAACAGCGAGTACAGAATCGTCGGCAGGTTCGCCGAAGCCGCCACCGCGAACGCCAGCGCCACCAGGAACGCGACGTTCTGCCCGTTCGCCAGAATGCCGCCGAGAATCGCGACGATGCCGATCACCACGGCGGTGATCCGCGCGACGCGGACCTCCGAACCGGTGTTCGCCTTGCCCTTCTTCAGCACGTTCGCGTAGACGTCGTGCGCGAACGAGGCGGACGCGGTGATCGTCAATCCCGCGACCACGGCGAGGATCGTGGCGAACGCGATCGCCGAGATCAGCCCGAGCAGGATCGGGCCGCCGAGGTTCAGCGCCAGCAACGGAGCCGCGGAGTTGACGCCGCCGGGGGCCTTCTTGATCGCGTCCGGTCCGACCAGCGCGCCCGCGCCGTAGCCGAGCACCAGGGTGAACAGGTAGAACACGCCGATCAGCACGATCGCCCACACCACCGAACGACGCGCCTCGCGCGCGGTCGGCACCGTGTAGAAGCGCATCAGCACGTGCGGGAGGCCCGCGGTGCCCAGCACCAGCGCGATGCCGAGGGAGAAGAAGTCCAGCTTCGTCGTGCCGTTCTTGCCGTACTGCTTGCCCGGCCCGAGCAGCGCTTCGCCGGCCTCGCCCGCCTTGTCGACCGCGCCCTGCAGCAGCGAGGAGAAGTTGAAGCCGTACTTGCCGAGCACCCACAGCGTCATCGCCAGCGCGCCGACGATCAGCAGCGCCGCCTTGATGATCTGCACCCAGGTGGTGCCCTTCATGCCGCCGATCAGGACGTAGGCGATCATGATCACGCCGACCACCGCGATCACCAGCGCCTGCGCGGCCTTGCCGTCGATGCCCAGCAGCAGCGCGACCAGCCCGCCCGCGCCCGCCATCTGCGCCAGCAGGTAGAAGAACGACACCACGAGCGTCGAAATCGCCGCCGCGGCGCGCACCGGACGCTGTTTCATCCGGAACGCCAGCACGTCGCCCATGGTGAACTTGCCGGTGTTGCGCAGCAGTTCCGCCACCAGCAGCAGCGCGACCAGCCACGCCACCAGGAAGCCGATCGAGTACAGGAACCCGTCGTAGCCGTACACCGCGATGGCCCCGGCGATGCCGAGGAACGACGCCGCCGACAGGTAGTCGCCGGAGATCGCGATGCCGTTCTGCGGGCCGGTGAACGCGCGGCCCGCCGCGTAGTAGTCCGACGCGGTCTTCGTGTTG
Source organism: Amycolatopsis sp. A1MSW2902 (assembly GCF_017312175.1). NCBI lineage: Bacteria > Bacillati > Actinomycetota > Actinomycetes > Pseudonocardiales > Pseudonocardiaceae > Amycolatopsis > Amycolatopsis sp. A1MSW2902. The sequence goes on along the minus strand of NZ_QJPO01000001.1, from coordinate 5,653,082 downwards.
CGGCTCGCGCGGAACACGATCACCAGGGTGATGACCACGAACAGCGCGAAGATCGTGATGTTGAGCGTCGGGTTGCTGCCCTCGACGCTCGCCGCGAGAGTCTTCACGCCTCCTCCTTCGCCGGGTTCTCGATGTCGTCCTTGATCCGCTCGGCGAGCGGGTCGAGGTTCTTGTTGGCGTAGCGCACGTACAGCCACGTGATGAGGAACGTGGACGCGAACTGCAGGAGCCCGAAGAGGAGGCCGACGGTGAAGTTGCCCGTGATCTTCGTGCTCATGAAGCCGTGCGCGTAGTCGGCGAGCAGGACGTAGAGCAGGTACCAGGCGAGGAACAGTCCGGCCATCGGGAACACGAACCGGCGGAGCCTGCCGCGGAGTTGGCGGAACTCGGCGCTGTCGTGCACCTGCTCCCAGGTCGAGTCCGGCGGGGCGCCGGACGGGTCGCCTGCGCTCATGGGATCTCCCTTGTGCGACGCTGCGGATGTGGTCCGCGACACAGTAGGGAGGACTCCGGGCCAGGGAAACCGTCAGCGGCTCAAACGCCTCGCCGCACGACGAACGGTTGACGAACGGTCACCGGGCGCGGACGAAGGGCGCTCGTCGAGGTGCAGCCGCAGCACCGCGGCCCCGGCCCAGGACGGTGGGCGCCCGCGCAGTGACACCGCGATCATCACGCCGAACGCGAGCGGTACCGACCAGGGTGCCGGTTGCGAGACCAAGATCGCCACCCAACCTTCCATCGACGGTCCGGCCAGCGCGAACAGGATCGACCCCGACGAGGCCGCCAGACCCGTCAGCACTCCGGCGATCGCGCCCGCCGCGGTGAGCCGCTGCCACCAGATGCCGAGCACGAGCAGCGGGCAAAATGTCGACGCGGCGACGGTGAACCCCCACGTCACCAGCACCCCGGCGTCGAGCCGCGCGGACGGCAGCGCGAGCAGCACCATCGCGATCGCGGCGAACACGACCGTCACGCGAAGACGGCGCAGGCCGCCGGGCATGAGGTCGTAGGCGAGCGCGCCGGACATCACCAGCAGCAATCCCAATGACGTCGCCAGAAACGCCGCGAACGCGCCCGCGGTGAGCAACGCGGTGAACAACTGCCCGGCCCAGCTGTGGTCGACCTGCGACGGAAGCGCGACGACCACCGTGTCGGTGTTGCCGGACAGATACAGCTGCGGCACGAGAATCCGGCCGAGGACGCCGTAGATGCCGGGGAAAAGGTAGAAAACTCCCAGCAGTGCCACGGTAATCGCAGCGGTGCGGCGTGCGGCGCGGCCGTCCGGGCTGGTGTGGAAGCGCATCAGGACGTGGGGGAGACCCATCGTGCCGAGGACGGTCGCGATGAGGACCGCCCAGGTGCCGAGCAGCGGGTAGCCCTTGTCGATTTCCAGCAGCGGACGCTGCCAGTCCGGCCCGCCGAGCGCGACCTCTCCGCTGACGCCGGGGACCTGTGCACCGGCGGCGAAGGTGAGCTGTTCTCCCTTGTGCACCACCAGTTGTCCGGGCGGCAACGTACCGCGGTCCTCGATCGCGGTGGGTTCGCGGAAGGTGAGGGTGACGTCGTGGTCGAACTGCACCGGGGTGGCGTGCGAAAAGCGGGTGAACTCGACCGGCGTGAGGCTCGCGTCGCGGGTTTCGGCGCCGACCTGGAGCACCAGCCACAGCGCGGGAACGAGGAACAGCAGGAGTTTCAGGAAGAACTGGAACGCCTGGACGTACGTCGCCGCGCGCATCCCGCCGAGCGCGAGCGTGACGCTGACCGCGGTGCCCGCGATGACGACGCCGACCCAGTACGGAGTCCCGCCGACCGCCGTGAGCACCAACCCGGCGGTGCGGAATTGCGGGACCACGTAGATGGTTCCGATCACCAGCACGACCACCGCGGCCAACCGGCGCAGCGCCGGAGAGGCGAGGCGCGCTTCGGCGAAGTCGGGGACGGTGAGTGCGCCGGATCTGCGCATCGGCGCGGCGACGAGGACCAGCATCGCCACGTATCCCGCGGTGAAGCCGACCGGGTACCAGAGCGCGCCGACGCCGTCCTTCACCATCAGCCCGGCGACGCCGAGGAATGAGGCCGCGGAGAGGTACTCGCCGGAGACCGCGGCGGAGTTGACGAAGGGCGAGATCCGCCGGGACGCCACCAGGAAGTCGGAGGTGGTGCGCATGGCGGCGACCCCGCGCACGCCGATGAGCAACGTGACGAGGACGACCGGGGCTACCGCGAGCGCGATGTCCATCTATCCGCTCCCGCCCGCCCCGGCTGCGGCCCCAATGTGGCATTGGGTGCATGCGATGCACCGAATGCCACATTGGGTGCGTGAGATGCACCCAATGCCACATTGGGGCGCTGCGGGCAGTCGGCTCACTGATCGTCCTCGATCTTCTCCGCGCGGCGCAGCTGCCACCACGAGAGCCCGGCCAGCACCGGGTACGGCAGGACCGCGATCAGCAGCCAGGACAGCGGAATTCCCCACAACCGCACGCTGTCGAGCGAAGGGGCGAGCGAGAACAGCACCGGCAAACCCAGCACCAGCACGAACATCCCCACCAGCGCGGGGATCCCGCGCCGCCGCTGGATCCGGTAGAGGACGGCCGCGCGTTCCGCTTCCGGCGCGCGCAGACGGGGCATCCGCCACCGGCCGCGTTCGAGCCGCCGCGACCGGGCGAGCCTCGTCTGCGGACTGGTGACGGCGACCCGTTTGGTGCGGCTCACCGGACGGCCCGCGCAATCCTTGTGCGCGGCGTCGCTTGCCGCTCACAAGGCACCGGTTGGCGAGCGGTTGCCGGGTGCAGTCGGGTTGTCGTGCGCGGCGTTGCCGGTTCTAACCGGCCTAGCCGCTCACGAGCCCCCAAGCACCAGCGCCCCCTCACCGGGCACTCCCGAGCTGCCCGCGCTGCGCCGCCTCCAGCAACCGGTCCCGGAGATCCCGCGCATGCCGTCGGCTTACCGGCACATCGCCAGCCTCCGTGTGTGCCAGCAAGCCGCCCGTCGTGTCGCTTCGCAGTTCCAGCACCGCACTCACCGCGAGCAGGAATCCGCGGTGTACCCGGGTAAATCCGGTCCCTTCCCAATATTCTTCGAGCCGCGAGATCGGCATCCGCACCGGATGGACGCCGCTGCGGGTGTGCAGGCGGACGTAGTCGCCGTTGGCTTCGGCGAACAACACATCGTCGCGGCGGACGTACCGGGTGCGGCCGCCGGAATCGACCGGCAGTGCGGCCATCGCATCCGGCGAGGACTGGCGACGGCCGCTCGGCACCAAGCGCGTCACCTTCGCCAGCGCGGCGGAAAGCCGTTCCGTGCGCACCGGTTTCAGCAGATAGTCGACCGCGCCGATGCCGTATGCGGTGACCGCGTGCCCGTCGTGCGCGGTGACGAACACGATCACCGGCGGTTCGGACAGTTTCGCCAGCAGCGACGCGAGCTCCAGCCCGTCCAAGCCGGGCATGGAAATGTCGAGGAAGACCGCGTCGAAATGGTCTGCCTGCAACAGTTTCAGCGCCTTCAACGCATCGCTCGCGCCGACGACCTCGCCGACCTCCGGCGCCTCGCGCAGCATCCGGCACAGTTCGTCCAACGCCGGCGCGAGATCGTCGACCGCCAGCACCCGCAGCCCGCTCACGGCAGCACCCCCGGCTGGAATCGCGGCACGCGCAGCACGACCCGGGTGCCTTCGCCGACCGCCGTTTCCACGGTCAGCCCGTACCAGGCCCCGTACACCGTGCGCAATCTTCTGTCCACATTGGCCAGTCCGAGTCCGGTGCCGTCGCCGCTGCCCGCGAGGATGGCGGCGGCGCGTTCAGGCTCCATGCCGACCCCGTCGTCTTCGACGCTGATCACGCAATCGTTCCCTTCCGCCTGTCCGTGCACCTGGACGAGCCCGGTGCCCGACCGCGGCTCGATGCCGTGCCGGATCGCGTTCTCCACGAGGGGTTCGAGTACCAGGTACGGCACCGCCACCGCAAGCACCTCCGGCGCGACCCGCACCTGCACCTTGAGCCGTTCGCCCAGCACCGCGCGCTGCAGCGCGAGATACGTCTCCACCGCGCGGAACTCCTCGGCGACGACGGTGTACTCGCCGTGCCGCGACAGGCTGTAACGGGTGTAGTCGGCGAAATCGAGCATCAGATCGCGGGCGCGGTCCGGTTCCGATCGGACGAACGAGGCGATCACAGTGAGCGCGTTGTACACGAAATGCGGCGACATCTCCGCGCGCAATGCCCGGAGTTCGGCTTGCGCCGCCTGGTCCGCCGAAGCTTCGAGCCGACCCCGTTCCAAAGACTGCACGACCAAGTCCGTCGCCTGCCGCGTCACCGCGCCGGGCACCTCGCCGACCAGCAGCAACGCGCCCGTCAGTTCGTCGTGGACGTGCAACGGGACCGCCGTGACGCCACGCGAGGTGATCGGCTCTTCCTGGTGCAGCACGTCGTCCAGGATTTGGGACACCGCGTCGTCGGCACCGGGGCGACCGGACCACATCAGGGTGCCGGACAGATCGGAGAGGCCCAGTCCGACGACGTCGAAGAGCCGTCGCAGACCGTGTACGGCGCGCCGGGCGCGGACTCCGGACAGGCCGTCTTTCAGGTCGTCGGCGACCTTCCGCGCCGCGCCGAGCACGCCGACGGCGTCCGGGCGGGAGCGCCACGGCAGCCGGGCACTCTCGGTCATCGACGGCCTCCCCTCGGGTACCTGGGGGAGTAGATACTAGCCCGTAACAAGGCGAAGGGGACTTTCCGTGCGGAAAGTCCCCTTCGGTCGAGCCCGAGGTTAGCAGCTCTGCTTGTAGAAGTACTGCGAATTCGCGTCCAGGTCGTCCTTGGTGATCGAGTGCAGCTGCGCGGTCAGGTCCCGTTCGGTCGGCTTGCCCTCGATCGCGGCCACCGCCTGGTCGACGCCCTTCGTACCGATCTGCGCCGGGTCCTGGGCGATGAGCGCCTGGTACTCGCCCTTCTTCAGACCGTCCACTTCGGACGGGCTGGCGTCGAAGCCGACCAGGTTGACCTTGCCGATCTTGCCCGCGTTGCGCAGGCCGGTCGCCGCGCCCTCGCCGGTGTTGAGGTTGGTGGCGAAGATGCCGACGAGATCCGGCGTCGAGGCCAGCGCCGCGGTCACCTTCGACGCTGCCTGGTCCGGCTCGTTCTGAGTGAACTGGATGCCCACCGACTTGAGGTTCGGGTGGTTCTTCAGCTCGTCCTCGAAGCCCTTCGCCCGGGCGGCGGTGGTGGAGGTGCCCGCGATGGTGTCGAGGACCAGCACCGAACCCGGCTTGTCGCCGACGAGCTTCGCCATGGTCTGCGCGGCGAGCTTGCCGCCCTCGGCGTTGTCCGAGGACACCGACGACACCGCGACGCTCTTGTCCTTGAGCGAGGTGTCGACCTCGACGATCTTCGTGCCGCGGTTTTTCACCTGCTGGATCGGCGCGAGCATCGCCTGGTCGTCGGTCGGCGCGATGAGCAGCGCGGCGGGCGGATTGGAGCCCATCGCGTTGACGATCGACGTCTGCATGGCCGCGTCGAACTTCTGCGGCGCCTGCGTGGTCAGTTCGTAGCCGAGCTTCTTCGCTTCGGCCTGCGCGCCGCACTGCATCGAGATGTAGAACGGTTCCGCCTGTACGCCGGGCACCAGCGCGAGTTTCTTGCTGTTCGCGGAGTTGCCGCCGGGCTTGTCCCCGGACCCGCTCTGCCCCACCTGCCCGGAGCCGCACGCGGCCACCAGCATCGCCGCGGACGCGAGCGTCCCCGCGGCGAGGACGGTTTTGCTGAATTTCATCGTAAGCACCTCTTTGTACTCGGGAACCGATTCAGCGGGAGTTGCGCTTGCGGCGGCGGCGCTGGTCGAACCACACCGCCGCGATCAGGACGGCGCCGACCGCGATCATCTGCCAGAAGTCCTGCACGTGCGTGATGTTGAAGCCCTTCTTCAGCACCGCCGGGATGAACACCCCGATCACCGTGCCGAGCATCGAGCCGACGCCGCCGAAGAGGCTCGTGCCGCCCATCACCGTCGCGGAGATGGCGTTGAGGTTGTCGTTGGTGTGCGCCGAGATCGTGGTCGACGCGTAATAGGCGAGCGACAGGAAACCCGCGATTCCGGCGAGGAAACCGGTGAGCAGGTACACCTTCAGCAGGTGCGCGGTCACACCGATGCCTGAGCGTCGCGCCGCCTCGGCGTTCGAGCCGACCGCGAACGTGTAGCGGCCGAACCGCGTGGTGTGCAGCAGCCACGCACCGATCAGCGTGATCACCACAGCCACCAGCACGAGGTTCGGGACCCCGCCGAACGACGTGCCGTAGCCGAGGGTCTTGTTCAGTTCGGTGGGCACGCTGCGCACGTCCGACCCGCCGTTGAGCAGGTACGACGCACCGAGCGCCGCTCCCATCGTGCCGAGCGTGACGATCAGCGGCGGAATGCCCGCCACCGCGATGAGGAAGCCGTTGATCAGGCCCCAGACCGTGCCCGCGAGCACCGCCGCGACAAGCCCGACGGTGATGACGCCCCAGCCCGCGTGCGAGGCGTCGCCGCCGCTGAGCGCTTCCATGGTCTTGCCCGCGACCATCCCGGCGAAGATCAGCACCGACCCGACGGACAGGTCGATGCCGGAGGTGATGATCACGAACGTCATGCCGACCGAAAGCACCAGCAGCACGGACGTTTCGATCAGCAGCGTCTGGAAGGTGAACAGCGTCGCGAACTCGGCGGGCGCGATGGCGGTGAACACCGCGATCAACGCGATCAGCACCAGCGCGATCCAGAACGTATTGGCCCCGATGAGCCGTTTCCCCAGCGGACGCTTGCCGAACCCGCCGTCCACAGTGGCCTGGATATCCTTCACCGGAGCGCTCATGCCGCCTCCTCCTGAACGAGAGCCCCGGTCATCGCCGCGACCAGGTCCTCGAGCTTCGTGTCCGCACCGGCGAATCGGGCCACCCGCTTGCCCAGCCGCAGCACCTCGATCCGATCCGACACCGAAAGCACCTCAGGCATGTTGTGGCTGATCAGCACGACCGCGATGCCCTTGTCGCGGACCTTCTTGATCACGTCCAGCACGCGTTCGCGCTGCACCACCCCGAGCGCGGCGGTCGGCTCGTCCATGAACACGACCTTCGAAGCCCACACCACCGACCGTGCCACCGCCACGCTTTGCCGCTGCCCGCCGGACAGCGAACCGATCGGCACGTCGGTGCTCTGCAGAGTCACGCCGAGCCGCTCGAACTCGACCACCGCCTGGCGACGCATCTCCGCCTTGTCCAGCATGCCGAGCTTGCCCAGGATGCCCTTGCGCGGGATTTCCCGGCCCAGGAACAGATTCGCCGCCGGGTCCAGCTCCGGCGCGACGGCAAGATCCTGGTACACCGTCTCGATCCCGGCCCGGCGCGCGGCCACCGGCGAGTCGAGATGGACCTCTTTCCCGTCGAGCAAGATCCGGCCCGACGTCGGCTGTTCGGCTCCGGACAGGCACTTCACGAGCGTGGACTTGCCCGCGCCGTTGTCGCCGATCAGTGCGGTCACCTCGCCCGCGCGCGCCTGGAAAGACGCGCCGCGCAAAGCTTCCACCGATCCGTAGTGCTTGGTCAGGTCCACCGCGTCGAGCAGGATCTCGCTCATCGGCGCTAACTCCTTTCCGGGGCGGGCGGACGGCAGCGGATGACAGTGAGCGAGCCGGACAGTTCGGTCTGGCCCGCGGCGAACGGCACCGCGTAGGTGTCGCCCTTGGTCACCGGGAACTCGCCGCCGTGCTCGGTGCGCAGGGTGCCTTCGCCGTCGAGCGCGACGAGCACGCTGAACGACGGGTCGAGCGAGAACGCGTTGCCGGACAACTGAATTCGGTCGGCTCGGAAGAAGTCCGCCGAGCCCGGCGCGAGCAAGTCCACTGTGGTCGCTTCGTCGCCGGAGGTGTGCTTCACGATCGTCTTGAGCCGGTCGTCGTCCCAGCCCGAGGTGTCGAGCGTCTCGATCGCGGTGTCGAAGCCGATCCCGAGGTGGCCCTTTTCCGGCGAGGCAAGGAAATCACGCCATTCCAGGGTCAGCGAGAAGTCCGTCGGCTGCTGCAGTTCGACCACGAAGACGCCTTCGCCGATCGCGTGCGGCAGCCCGGCCGGGATGTAGACCGTGTCGCCTGCTTGCACCGGGATGCTGTTGAGCGCGCCCAGCATGCTCGGCGCGTCCTGTTCGCGGGTCCACTCGGCGACGGTTTCCTTGCTCAGCGTCTCCCGGAAACCCGGGTAGACGCGCGGGTCGTCGCCGTAGGTGCCGACCACGATCCACGCCTCGGTCTTGCCGAAGTGCGAGTCGAAGTGCTTGCGGGCAAAGGAATCCGACGGGTGGAAGTGCACCGGAAGCCGCTGTCCGGCGTCGAGCAGCTTGACCAGCAGGCCGGTCGAGTCGCCGAGCTTGGCTACGTGTGCCGCGCCCAGCCACGCCTCCGGGTCGTTGCCGACCGCGTCGCGCAGCCAGATCCCGCTGGGCAGCTTGGTGAGACCGTTGGTCTCCTGGCCGAACATGGTGGTGACGGAACCGACCCAGTCCTCCGGCCCGAATTTCGAGTCGGTGCCGGTGGCGCCGCGCAGGGCGGCGATGGCGTCGCCGCCCCGGTAGAACTGCGGCGGCTGGTTGGCCGGGAGTGCGACCGGCTCGAGGTGCTGGGTCACAGGGCGGCCTCACCGGAACCGCGGGCGACTAGGTGCACGGGCAGAACTACCTTTCTCGGGGCGGACTGATCGCCCTGGATGCGGGCGAACAGCAGCTCGGCCGCTGCATGCCCGAGGGCGCTGACGTCGTGGGCGATCACGGTGACCGGCGGGTCGAGCAGGTCCGCCAGTTCGAAATCGTCGAAGCTCACCAGCGCGGGCCGGTGCTCGGCGTGCGCGAGCGCGCGCAGCAGGTGCACCGCGACGCGGTTGTTGCCCGCGATCACGGCGGTGGCCGGATTCGGCCCGCTGGCCAGCTTGCGCACCGCGGTGCCGACGGTTTCCGGCGTGGGCGTCTGCATCGCCACGAGGCTCTCGTCGTAGGAGATCCCGTTGCGCACACAGCCTTCCCGGAATCCGCGAAGACGCTCGGCGGCGGTGAAGATGTCCGGGCTGTCGCCGAGGAACGCGATGCGCCGGTGGCCGTGCCGCACGAGATGGCTGACCGCCTCGATGGTGCCGCCGAGGTTGTCCACGAGCACGGTGTCGGCCACGATGTCGCCGGCAGGCCGGTCGAGGAACACCACCGGCGTGCCCGCGCGCATTTCCGGCACGAGATAGCCGTGCTGCAGCCCGGCGGGCACGATCAGCAGCCCGTCCACGCGCCGCGCGCAGAACTCCAGCGACAGCTCTCGCTCGCGGTCGGAGTTCTCGCCGGACGACCCGGTCAGCACGTGTCTGCCGAAGGACGTCGCGATCCGTTCCACCGCGCGGTTCAGCTCGGAATAGAAGGGGTTGCCGACGTCCTCGACGACCAGGCCGATGGTGCCGGTGGTCGAGCCGCGGCGCAGGTTGCGGGCGCCGAGGTTCCGGCGGAACCCCAGCTGTTCGATCGCGGCCACCACGCGTTCGGCGGTGTCCGGATGCACCGCGGGCTCGTCGTTGACGACCCGCGACACCGTTTTGATGCTGACGCCGGCCAGCCGCGCCACATCGCTCATCGTGGCCCGCCTGCTGGCGGGGCGGGGAAGCCCGTCCGCGTCCCGGCCCGAGTGAGACAACGTTGTCATAATGCGGGGGATTGGACACCATCCGGCCGCTTCGTGTCAATGGCCGCCGACCGGCTGTGCCCTGGGCGACGAATCCGCTGGTGCGGATGGTGGACATCGTTGTCTCGAATCGGACAGGCTCTCACCGCGGTCTTGACGATCCGGTGAGCCATTGCCGAAGGTAGCCCGCATCGACGGTGCGCGACAAGGTTGTCATCGATGCCTCGAGGTCGGTGACGGCGGGTTCGCGCCGGACAACTGGAGAGGCGATGGCGATGGCGCGAGCGCGCTGGAGAGCCGGACTGATCTTCCTGACTTCCGCGGTAGTGGCGGCTGGGGCCTCCTTGGTCCCCGCTGCTCCCGCACTGGCCGACACCGGGGCGAACGCCGCGAAGACCGCTGACCTGGCGAAGTGGGTGAACCCGTTCGTCGGCACCCGGCCCGGCGGCGCGGACCACGGGACCGGCGGCGGCGCGGGCAACACCTTCCCCGGCGCGGTCGCGCCGTTCGGCATGGTGCAGTGGAGCCCGGACACGAAGAAATCCCAGCCGGGCGGCTATTTCTACGACGACAACACGATCACCGGCTTCAGCCTCACGCACCTTTCCGGCGCGGGCTGCACCACGTATCAGGACCTGCCGTTCATGCCGTACGTCGGCGAGATCAGCACGTCGCCCGCGACCGACCCGGGCCACTACACCTCGACCTTCGACCACAAGAACGAGCACGCGACCGCCGGCGCGTACGACGTCGCCCTCGACAACGGCGCCAAGGTCGAACTGAGCGCGACCCAGCGCACCGGTTCCGGCCGCTTCACCTACCCGGCGGGCGCGGCGTCGACGTTGCTGGTCAACACTTCCGGCTCGGTCAACGGCACCGACGACGCGTCGATCAGCATCGGCAAGGACACCATCAGCGGCTGGGCGACCAGCGGCCGATTCTGCGGCGCGAAGAACTCGTACCGGGTCTACTTCTCGGCGAAGTTCGACACCCCGTTCGAGTCGGTCGGGACGTGGAAGAACGGCGCGGTGACGCCGGGCAAGACCGCGGAGACCGGCGGCGCCAGGGCGAAGGTCGCCCAGCCCAACGGCATCGGCTCCTCGATGGCGCGCCCGGCGAAGGCCAAGCCTCAGGACACCACGGTCAGCGGACCGGGCAGCGGCGGGTACGTGACGTTCCCGAACCTCAACGGCGCGCAGGTCAACGTCCAGGTCGGACTGTCCTTTGTGTCCGTCGACGGGGCGAAGGCGAACCTGAAGGCGGAGAACAACGGCAAGAAGTCGTTCGACCAGGTGGCCGCGTCCGCGCGGCAGGCGTGGAACGACCAGCTCGGCAAGATCCAGGTCAGCGGCGGCAGCGACGCCGACACCACGACGTTCTACACCTCGCTGTACCACTCGCTGATCCAGCCGAACGTGTTCTCCGATGTGGACGGTCGCTACCCGGGCTTCGACGGCCGGATCCACCAGGCCGACCGCGGCCACGCGATGTACACCAACATCTCCGGCTGGGACATCTACCGCTCCGAAGTCCCGCTGCTGGCCACTATCGCGCCGAAGCAGACCTCGGACCTCGTGCGCTCGATGATGGCCTTCGCCGAACAGGGCGGTTCGTGGGACCGCTGGACGGTGGCGAACGACTACACCGGCGTGATGAACGGGGATCCTTACCACATCATCGTTTCCAGCGCCTACGCGTTCGGCGCGCGTGACTTCGACGCGCAGAAAGCGTTGCTGCTCATGATCAAGGGCGCGACGCAGCCGACGCAGGGCTACACCGAACGGCCGGGTCTGCAGGACTACCAGCGGCTCGGCTACGTGCCCGGCGCGGCGGCGGACACCCTGGAGTACACGAGCGCGGACTTCGCCATCGCCCAGTTCGCGAAGCGGCTCGGCGACAGCGCCACGTACACCACGTTCATGAAGCGGGCGCAGTACTGGCAGAACCTCTACAACCCGGGCAGCGGACACCTGCAGCCGCGCAACGCGGACGGCTCGTTCTCCGGGAACTACGACCCGGCCAGCTCGCAGGGCTGGGTCGAGGGCAACGGCGCGCAGTACGACTGGATGGTCCCGTACGACCTCGCCGGTCTCGTGACCGCGTTCGGCGGCCCTACCGCCACGCAGTCGCGTTTGGACACTTTCTTCACGAAGCTGAACGCCGGAACCCATGAGCCGTACGCGTTCTTGGGCAACGAGCCGAACTCGAACGCGCCGTACGTGTACTCGTTCGCGGGTGCTCCGGCGAAGACGCAGAACATCGTGCGCCGGGCGATGGACGAGCTGTACAACCCGCGTCCGGAAGGCTTGATCGGCAACGACGACCTCGGGCAGATGTCGTCCTGGTACGTCTGGTCCGCGCTCGGCGTCTACCCGGAGATCCCGGGCCGCGCCGAAACCGTGCTGACCACGCCGCGTTTCGCGCACGCCGAGGTGACCACCGGAGCGGGCAAGAAGATCACCGTCAACGCTCCCGGTACCGGCGAGTACACCAGCGGCCTGAAGGTGAACGGCGGCATGGCCACCAAGGCGTGGCTGTCGGAAGGGCTGATCTCGCAGGGCGGCAAGCTGGACTTCACTCGCTCGACGACCGTGACCGCGTGGGGTTCCGCGCCGGCTGACGCGCCGCCGTCGTTCCGCGAACAGGAGAAGCCGAGCCTGTCCTTTGTGGACCCGGCACGCGCGGTGGTGCCCGCTGGCACGACCTCGACCGCTTCGGTGGGCGTGCAGGATCTGTCCGGCACCGCGAGGACCTGGACCTACTCCGCGGGCAGCGCGGACGGCATCACGCTGACGCCCGCGACCGGTTCCGTCCAGGTTCCGGCGGCGGGCAAGGGCCACGCTGACGTGACGGTGAGCGTTCCGGCAGGCACCTCTGACGGTCCGCGCCGGATCCCGGTCACCTTCTCCTCGCCGGGTCTCGCGGACGTCCAGGCGGTGCTGACCGTCCTGGTGGCGAAGCCGAACAGCTGGCTGGCCACGGTGAACAACACCGGTCTGTCGCCGGACTCCAACTCGGCGGCCGGGAACTTCGACGGCGGCGGCTGGAGCTACTCCGCGGACGCACTGGCCAAGGCCGGCGCCAAGCCGGGCAGCACGGTGTCGAGCGACGGGCTGAACTTCACCTGGCCGTCGTTCCCGGTCGGCGACCCGGACAACGTCGTGGCCTCGGGGCAGACGATCAACCTGTCCGGTTCGGGACGGCTCGCGCTGCTCGGCTCCGCCAGCAACGGCAACGCGCAAGGCACGCTCACCGTCACCTACACCGACGGCAGCAAGTCCACTGCCACCATCGGATTCTCCGACTGGACGCTCGGCGGCGGCGGAGCGCAGCCGGCGTTCGGCAACCGGATCGTCCTGTCCACGCCGTACCGCAACTCCGCGGGCGGCGACCCGCAGCAGATCCGCACGATGGTGTTCGCCACCGCGCCGATCACGCTGGACGCGGGCAAAACCGTCGCGAGCGTGACGCTGCCGAGCGGCGTCAGCGGCGGCTCCCTGCACGTGTTCGCCATCGCCGCGGGCTGATCCACTCGTTCCGCAGAAGGGCTCCCGGCGGGAATTCCCGCGGGGAGCCGCTTCTGCGGACTTTTCCAAGGAGTCTCATGAGGAGCAGAGTTGTGGCGGGCGCGACGGCGCTCGCCGTGGTCGCGGCCGCGCTGACGCCGGTCGCGGCACAGGCGCGTCCGGCCGATCCGCTGGACGCGGTGAACACGTTCATCGGCACCCAGGACGAGGGCAACACCTTCCCCGGTGCGTCCGCGCCGTTCGGCATGGTCCAGTCCAGCCCGATCACCACGCACTACGCCGGATACCTCTACACCGACACCGCGATCCGCGGCTTCGGGCACTTCTTCCTGTCCGGCGCGGGCTGCTGGGAACAGGGCGGCCTGGTGTCCATGCTGCCCACCACCGGCGACATCGGCCCGGGCGCGGCGTTCGACACCAGCAAGCCGGCGACCTTCGACCAAGCCAAGTACGCCGCGCCGTACACGCACGAAGGCGAAGTCGGCAAACCCGGCTACTACAAGGTGCATCTCACCGGCTACGGCGGCATCGACGTCGAAACCACCGCCAGTACCCGCAGCGGCGTCGAACGGTATTCCTTCGACAAATCCGGCCCGGCCAACGTTTTCGTGAATGTCGGACAGGCCAACGCGAAGGAACCGGTCAGCGGCAGCAGCGTCCGGATCGTCGACGACCACACCATCGCGGGCACCGTCGAATCGCAAGCTTTCTGCGGCGGCAAGCCCTACACCACTTACTTCACCACGAAATTCGACCAGCCGTTCTCCTCGTACGGCACGTGGTCGCCAGAAGGCGGCACGCCCGGCAGCCGCTCGGCACAAGGCGGCGTGGGCCTGCGCGGTGCGTGGCTGACCTTCCCCAAGGGCGGTCAAGTCACTGCCACCACGTCGATTTCCCAAGTGGACGCTCGCGGCGCGGACACGAACCTCGCCGCCTCGCGCGTCCGTCCGTTCGACGCCGTGAAGAAGGACGTCCAGCGAGACTGGCGACGTGAACTGTCCAGTGTGGACATCACCGGCGGCACCCCGGACGACCGCACGGTCTTCTACACCTCGCTCTACCACGCCTTCCTGCAACCGCTGACCGCGAACGACGCCGACGGCCGGTACTACGGCTTCGACAAGAAGATCCACCGCGCGATCGGCTGGACGTACTACGACTTCTTCTCCCTCTGGGACACCTATCGCTCGCAGAACCAGTTGCTGGCGCTGCTGAAACCGGACCGTGCCCGCGACATCGCGAAGAGCATCCTCGCCATCCACGACCAGGGCGGCTGGCTCCCGCGCTGGGCGTACGCGAGCCAGGAAACGAACACGATGACCGGCGACCCGGTCACGCCGTTCCTGGTCGACCTGTGGCGGTTCGGCGCGCTGAGCGGCGAAGAAATGCACGCCTACCAAGCGCTGCTGCAGAATTCGACCGAGATCCCGCCCGCGTCGTCGCCGTTCCAAGGCCGCTCCGGCAACGCGAGCTACCAGGCCGACGGATTCGTCCAATACGACCCGAATTTCCCGAAAAAGGGCCAGGACACCGATCCGGCACACGGCGCGTCCGCGACGCTGGAATACGCCCTCGCCGACTGCTCCCTCTCGGTGATGGCCTCCGCGCTCGGCCGCAAGCAAGACGCGAAGCAACTCGCCGCCAAGGGCCGGACGTACGCGACGCTGTGGGATCCGTCCGTGACCGACCGCGGCTTCACCGGCTACTTCCGCCCGAAGGTCACCGGCGGCAGCTGGTACACCCCGGCTGACGGCCCGTACAGCCCGCAGGGCCAGGACGGCTTCCACGAGGGCACGGCCTGGCAGTACCAGTGGCTGGTGCAGCAGGACGTGCCCGGACTGGTCGCGAAGATGGGCGGCGCGGCCAACGCGGGCAAGCGGCTCGACGACTTCTTCGCCTACGACGACCTGGTGAAGGACCCGGCGAAGACCGCGCACGAGAAGTGGGTCGTCGGCCCGTACGACTACTACAAGCAGTTCCGCTACAACCCCAACAACGAGCCCGATCTGCACTCGCCGTGGATGTACACGCTCACCGGACAGCCGTGGAAGACCTCCGCGGTGGTGCGGGCCGCGCACACCTTGTTCACGAACGCCCCCAACGGAGTCACCGGCAACGACGACCTCGGCACCATGTCCGCCTGGTACGTCTTCAGCGCGCTTGGCCTCTACCCGGCCGTTCCAGGCACCGGCAACTTCGTGCTGAACGCGCCGCGGTTCGCCAAGTCCGTGGTGCACCTGCCGAACGGCCGCGACTTCACCATCAACGCGCGCGGCGCGAACGGGGCGCAATTGCAGTACGTCTCGGGGCTGCGCGTCAACGGCACGGCGTCGGACAAAACGTTCGTCAGTCTCGAACAACTGCGCCGCGGGTCCACTCTGGACTTCGCGCTGACCGCCGACGCGCCGAAGGCCACGTGGGGAACGTCACCCTCCTCCGCGCCGCCTTCTCCTTGTGCCGGTTAGTGTTCGCACGTGGACGGTAAGTGAAGGCCGCCTCCCGGATCCTGGGATCGGGAGGCGGCCTTTCCCGTTAACCGGGCATTTCCCGCCTGTTTCCGGCTCTCGTCCGGAATTGGTTCGGACCTTTGCCGCGATCGCTCGTGACCAGAGTCACGGGCCCCGGTGTTCCGGTGAGGCCGGTCACGCCTCACACTGGTCTCATACCCGTTCGACAGTGCTGTTGACGCCAGGCGGTTTCCGTCCGCCTTGGACAGTCCGTCGGACGTGTTTTTTGTGTGTGCAGTCAGCACGCACCGGGTGACGCACAGGAGGATGTCGTGTCCAGCAAGGCCGCTCTCGTGTTCCGCGTGGCCGCAGTCGCCGAGGCTCTGTCCTGGCTCGGCTTGCTGATCGGGATGTTTCTCAAGTACGTCGTCGACGCGTCTAACGAGGGCGGCGTGCCCGTCCTCGGCATGGTGCACGGCGTCGTCTTCGCCCTGTACGTGATCGTCTCCCTGTCCGTGGCCAAGCCGCTGGGCTGGCGCGGCAAGACCCTGGTGCTGGCGCTGCTCGCGAGCATTCCGCCGCTGTTCACCTGGCTGTTCGAGAAGTGGGCCCTGCGCAACGGCAAGCTGGACGGCCCACAGCGGCTGACCCACGGCGGCGTCGGCCTCTTCGTCCGCGCGCAGGAGCCGGTCGGCGTCTGATCTTCCGCTTTTGCCGAAGGGCCCGTGCGAACCGCGCGGGCCCTTCGTGCGTTACGAGGTGAAGTCGCCCGCGGACTTGCGGACCTTGGTGAGCAGGTCGGTCAGCTGCTCCACCTGCCGCTCGGTGAGCCCGGTGAGCCCGAAGTCGATGCCGGTGACCGCGGCGGTGGCGGTTTCCCGCAGCGCGCGCCCCTCGTCGGTGATCTCGACGAGCGTGGTGCGCCGGTCGGTGGGATGCGGCACGCGCTTCACGAGCCCGTCGCGCTCGAGCCGGTCTACTATGTTGGTGACGCTGGTGGGATGCAGCTGGAGCCGTTCGCCCATCACCCGCATCGGCAGCCGCGCGTTGCGGGAGAAGGTGAGCAGCACCAGCGCCTCGTAGCGGGCGAAGGTGAGGCCGTGCGGCTTGAGAGCGCCGTCGACCGCCGACTGGATGATCTGCTGCACCCGCATCACACCGGTGACCGCGGCCATGGTTCCGGCCGGGCCGATCCGGTCTTCCCACAGCTGCGCGGCACGGGCGATCGGATCGAACGGCAGCGGACGGTTCATGGCAACCGAAGCTACCAGCGGGTACCCCGGTCGTGGGGGTCGCCCTGCGAGAACAGCGAAAGGAATCCGGCATGATCGTCGCGTTCAGCGTGAGCCCCTCGGCGGGGGAACCGGACGGCGGAGTGAGCGAGGCCGTCTCGCGCGCGGTGAAGGTGGTGCGCGAATCGGGCCTGCCGAACTCGACCAGCTCGATGTTCACGGAGATCGAAGGCGACTGGGACTCCGTGATGGCGGTGGTGAAGAAGGCGGTGGAAGCCGCGGGGGAGGGCTCGGCGCGCGTCGGGCTGGTGCTGAAGGCCGACATCCGCCCCGGTTACGACTCCGGCCAGCTCACCGCGAAGGTCGAGCGCGTGGAAGCGCACCTGCGCGAGGACTGAGCTACGGAATCGGCGGCGTGAACGCGACGGTCCAGCGTCCCTTGGCGCTGGTCACCGCGAGCCGGTAGCTGAACTGCTCGCCCGCCCCGGTCTTCCCCTGCACGACGGCCGCGGTCGGCGAGCGCTCGTCCGGCGCGAGCCGCACGGAGATGTCGTGCGCGTTGCCGTCCTTGAGGACGCTGACGTAGTCCTTGGCGAGGTCGTCGCCGCCGGAGCCGGGGACGTCGAAGAGCCCGGCGAGCGCGTCTGCGTCCCGCCCGCTCAGCGCCGCGGTCAGCTCCGTGCGCAGTTCCGGCGGGGACGCCGCGCCGGGCGGGTCCTGGTGCGCGACGGGTCGCCGTGATGCTGGCGATCCACGCCACCGCGACCACGACGGCCGCGGCCACCGTGACGTTGCGCCGGCTGAGCATCCTGCGGCCTCCTCGTTGTCCTCGCGCAGAGCATGCCTCAGCGGAGTGCGCATGCCAAAAGCGAACCTCGGGGCTGCTGCTGAACTCTCGCGGCGAGGCGTGCCAGGATGGAGGGCGTGACACACCCACGCGGATCTGCAGCGAACTCAGCGGCCATGTCCGCCGCGTTGTCCGGCGCGGTCGACCTGTCCGCGCTCAAAGCCAGGGCGGAGGCGTCCCGGAACCAGCCGCCTTCGGGGGCGGGACAGCCGGGCGGCACGTCCGCGCCTCCGTCGGACACGGTGCTCGAGGTCACCGAGGCGACCTTCCAGTCCGTCGTCGAACTCTCCCTCAACCAGCTCGTGGTCGTCGACCTGTGGGCCGGGTTCTCCGAACAGTGCCAGCAGCTGACCGCGGTGCTGGAGCGGCTGGCCGGCGAGAGCGGCGGCGCCTGGGTGCTCGCGAAGGTCGACGTCGAGGCGAACCCGCGCATCGCGCAGGCGTTCGGCGCGCAGTCGGTCCCGACCGTGGTCGCGATCGCGGGCGGCCAGCCGGTGGACGCCTTCTCCGGCGCGCTGCCGGAGCCGGAGATCCGCAAGTGGCTGAACTCCCTGCTCGACGCCCTGCGCGACCGCCTGCCCGGCATCCGCGCCGCCGAAGAGGCCCGCGGCCCGGTCGAGGAGCCGGAAGACCCGCGCTTCACCGAGGCCGAGGAAGCCTTCGAGCAGGGCGACTACGCCGCCGCGCAGGCCGCGTACGAGCGCATCCTGGACGCCGAACCGGCCAACGAGCTGGCGAAGAACGCGCTGGCCCAGGTCAAGTTCACCGCCCGCGCCGAAGCCGCCGACCCGAGCGCCCGCGAGAAGGCCGAAGCCGACCCGAAGGACATCGACGCCCAGCTCGCGGCCGCCGACCTGGACATCGCGGAACAGGACGTGGAAGGCGCGTTCCGCCGCCTCGTCGACGTCGTCCGCCGCACCGCCGGGGACGACCGCAACCGCGTCCGCGAACACCTGGTCGCCCTGTTCGAACTCTTCGACCCGGCCGACGAGCGCGTCGCGAAGGCCCGCCGCGACCTGGCGAGCGCCCTGTTCTGAGCTGACGAAAAGGGCCGCACCGGAGCGTTCCGGTGCGGCCCTTTTTCATTACTGGCTCAGGGGTACTGCTTCGAGCAGGAAGACGACCCCTCGAGATAGCCCCGCCGCAGCGCCTCGACCCGGTCGAACCCGCTGTCCGGCCGCTCCCCGTTCACGTTCGCCGACACCAGCCCGTCCGGCCGGAGCAGGTCTGCGATCGCCTCGTCCAGGTCGCCGGACGACAGCTTCAGCCGCACTTCGCCGGTCGGGTGGTTCGAGAACGCCGCCCAAGCCCCCACGAGGCAAGCCGTGCGCAATCCGGCATTGGGTGTGTCGATCGACGCTCCCACGCCCTTCTGGACCCCGATCGCGTACCGCGACGCCAGTTCGGCGAAGGCGGCGAAGTCGCCCAACCCGCCCCCGGGCCGGCCGGCCATCTCGGCTTCCTGGTCCACCGGCTCGGCCAGCTTCTCCAGCGCCCGCTGGTCGAAAACCACCGTGTTGTCGTTGGGGCAATAAGACGCGGGCGGGGTGCTCGGCCCGCCGGGACAGCTGCCCGACCCGGCCCGGAACTGCGGCCCCTGCACGCCCGCTTCCCGGAACGCCTCGTCGAGGCTGCCCTTCAGCTTCGCCACCCGCTGCTCGTCGAACGGGGCGTCGCCCTTGCCCTTGTCGCCCGAGTCGAACGGCCGCTCGGTCAACCGCTTCTGCACGTTCTGCGCGTTCATCGCCGCGCATTCCTTCGGCCCCTTCTCGAACCCGGCCTGGAACGCGTACGTCCGGTCGAAGGCCGTGCCGTGCGCCTGCCGGTCCGTCGCGCTGGTCCCGGCCTGGTCGCGGATGAAGAACATCGCCGCCATGATCTGGTCGAGCCCCTCGGCGGTCGACACCCGGTAGAACTTGCTCTTGTCCTCGGCGACCCACCGGAAGTACCCGCCGGCGAAGCAGTCCGCCTGCTGTTCCTTCACCACCGTCGGCGTCGACTTCGAAATCCCCGCGGTCGCCCCGAGCCGGTACTGGATCGCGTGGCCGAACTCGTGCGCCAGCACGGTCACCACCGACATCGGCCCGAACCGCTTGCGCAGCATCGGCAGCAGCACGCCGCGGTCCCAGGCCACCGAATCGTCGCCCGCGCAGTAGAACGCGTTCACCAGCTGCTTGACGCTGCCGCACGCGGTGTCCTCGGTGTCGCGTTTCGAGTCGTACGACAGCAGCGACTTGACCGGCTCGAACCGCTTGCCGCCGAACTCGGCGGGCAGCGCCTCGGTCCAGTACGCCTGCACGTCCGCGATCGCGGCGGTGGCGAGCTGGTCGTCCTCGCTGCCGCTGGCGTTGCGCACCCGCAGGTCCGGCTTCGGCGCGTCGGTCCGCAGCCCGCTCTCGAAGTGCGTGACCGGCAGCCCGGCGACGTTCCCGGCTCCCGGCGTCGCCGGGGGAGTCTTGTCCCCGCACGCGGCTGTCCCCAGCACGGTCGCCGCGACCAGCGCGACCAGCGCGTACCGGCGTCCCCCTCGGCTCATGTTCCCTCGTTCCCCATCCGCGTCCGACAACGAACCGGGACATTACTGACCCGGATGGCGCACTGCGCGGACAATCCCCGAAGTGGGGTGCGAGCGCTCGCGCGGCGGGCCGGATATCGTCGCTGACCATGCGTGCAGTCCGCCGGTTCACCGTCCGTGCCAGCCTGCCCGAGCCGCTCGCCGGGCTCGGGGCACTCGCGACCAACCTTCGCTGGACCTGGCATCCGCCGACGCGCGACCTGTTCGCCTCGATGGACGCCGAACTGTTCAACAAGATCCGCGACCCGCTGCGCATGCTCACCGCGCTGCCGCCGGAGCGGCTCGAGGAACTGGCCAAGGACGAGGACTTCCTGAACCGCACCCGCGAGGCCGCGGCCGGGCTGGAGCGCTACCTCACCGAACCGCGCTGGTACCAGCGGCGCACCGACGACGGCCTGCCCCAGGCGGTCGCGTACTTCTCGATGGAATTCGGGGTCACCGAGGCGCTGCCGAACTACTCCGGCGGCCTCGGCGTGCTCGCCGGCGACCACCTCAAGGCGGCCTCGGACCTCGGTGTCCCGATGGTCGGCGTCGGCCTGCTGTACCGGTCCGGCTACTTCCGCCAGGGCCTGTCGCTGGACGGCTGGCAGGTCGAGCACTACCCGGTGATCGACCCGAACGCCTTCCCGCTGGAGCTGGTCACCGAGGACGGCCGCCCGGTGCTGGTCGAGGTCGCCATGCCCGGCGGACGCGACCTGCGCGCGCAGATGTGGCGGGCGCGCGTCGGCCGGATCCCGCTGCTGCTGCTCGACACCGACATCGAGGCCAACGACGAGGACCTCCGCTCGGTCACCGACCGGCTGTACGGCGGCGACGCCGACCACCGGATCCGGCAGGAGATCCTGGCCGGCATCGGCGGGTTCCGCGCGGTGCGGAAGTTCTGCGAGCTGACCGGGCATCCGCAGCCGAAGGTGTTCCACACCAACGAGGGCCACGCCGGATTCCTCGGGCTGGAGCGCGCCCGCGAGATCATCCAGTCCGACGGTCTCGCCTTCGACGAGGCGCTGCCCGCGGTCCGCGCCGGCACCGTGTTCACCACGCACACGCCGGTCAGCGCGGGCATCGACCGCTTCCCGGTCGACCTCGTGCAGCGGTATTTCTCCGACGGCAGGCTCGTCCCGGACGTCGACGTCCGCCGCGTGCTGCAACTCGGCGCGGAGGACAACCCCGGCCTGTTCAACATGGCGCACATGGGACTGCGGCTGGCGCAACGGGCGAACGGCGTCTCCAAGCTGCACGGCCGTGTCACGCGCCGGATGTTTTCCCGCCTGTGGCCCGGTTTCGACGACGCCGAGGTGCCGATCGCGTCCATCACCAACGGCGTGCACGGGCCGACCTGGGTGGCGCGTGAGCTGAGCGCGCTGCTCGGCGGCAACCACGAGGAGTTCGGCCACGAGGGCCGCACGCCGGACAGTTCGCTGCGCGACGGCGTCAGCGACCAGCAGCTGTGGGAACTGCGCCGGGAACTGCGGGGGAAGCTGGTCGGCGAGGTCCGGCGGCGGGTGCGGGCGGCGTGGATGCAGCGCGGCGCGTCAGCGCTGGAACTGGGCTGGACCGACCGCGTTTTCGACCCGGACGTGCTGACCGTCGGCTTCGCCCGCCGCGTGCCGACGTACAAACGGCTCACGCTGATGCTGCGCGACCCGGACCGGCTGCGCGCGCTGCTGCTGGACGAGAAGCGCCCGATCCAGATCGTGATCGGCGGCAAATCGCATCCCGCCGACGAGAACGGCAAACAGCTGATCCAGCAGATCGTGCGGTTCGTCGACGATCCCGCGGTGCGCCACCGCATCGTCTTCCTGCCGGACTACGACATGTCGATGGCCCGCTACCTTTACCGCGGCTGCGACGTGTGGCTGAACAACCCGGTGCGGACGTTGGAGGCGTGCGGCACGTCGGGGATGAAGTCGGCGCTCAACGGCGGCCTGAACCTGTCCATCAAGGACGGTTGGTGGGACGAGTGCTACGACGGCTCCAACGGCTGGGCCATCCCCACCGCGGACGGCGTCACCGACCCGCTCCGCCGCGACGACCTCGAAGCCGCGGCACTGTACGACCTGCTCGGCCAGCAGATCGCGCCGCTCTACTACGACACCGGCGAGGACGGCGTGCCGACCGGCTGGCTCGCGATGGTCTGGCACACGCTCGAAACGCTGGGCCCGCGCGTGCAGGCGTCGCGAATGGTGCGCGAGTACGTGGATTCCGGTTATCTGCCCGCATCGAGGATGGTTGCCGCCGCCACCGACAACGGCCACCAGGGCGCGCTTTCGCTGGCGGACTACCGGACCAAACTGGAAGTCGCGTGGCCGCGCGTGCGGATCTTCGACGCTGAACTCCAGTACGACCACACCGAACGCCTCGTCGTGGGCACCGAGGTCACCATCCGCGCCCGGATCGACCTGGCCGGCCTCGAACCGTCCGAAGTGGACATCCAAGCCGTGGTGGGCCAGGTCGGCGACGGGGACGAACTCGCGGACGCCGTGCAGGTCCCGATGACACCGGACGGAATCGGCGCGTTCGCCGCGACCCTGCGCCTGCCCCGAGCGGGCTCGGTCGGCTACACGGTGCGGGTGCTGCCGAAACACCCGCTGCTGGCTAGTCCGGCGGAGCTGGCGCGCGTCGTGCTCGCCTGAGCCCGCTCGCGCCCCAATGCCACATTGGGTGCATCTGACGCACCCAATGTGGCGTTCGGTGCGTGGGACGCACCCAATGCCACATTGGGGTTTTTTCATCCTGGTTTGTGCTGGTCATGGCGGGTTGGCGGGGTGTGGTAGTTGTCAGGCCGGGGTGGGCTGGGCGGTGTCGCGGGCGTGTTGTTCGTGCTGGGTGAGGACGAGCAGGGCGCGCAGCAGTGTGGTGGCGTGGCGTGGTGCCATGCGGAGTTTGTCGAGGATGCGCCAGTTTTTGAGGGCGGCGAAGCCGCCCTCGACCGCGCAGCGCATCGCGGCGAACGCCGCGTTCGCCTGTTTCTGGCCTTTCGTCAGCGGCCGGTTGGTTTCGGCTTTGAACGGGGTGAGCACGATCTGCTCGCAGGGCCCGCCGCAGTGCGGGCAGTCGCGGGCGGTGCGGACGTCTTTGTGCCAGCCGTGGAAGCCCTTGTCCCCGGCCGGGGACAGGCCGCGGGCGTGGAGCCGTTCGCGGATCCGCAGCCGGCGGGCGGCGGTGATGTCGGCGGTGCGGCCCGGCAGGACCGCGGAGATCCACAGCAGCCGGCCCGCCTCGTCGGTCAGCCCGAGCACGACCAGCCCGTGCTGTTTGTGCTTGCCGCTGTAATGGGCCCGGTTGGCGCGCCCGGCCCGGCGGCGGGTCCGGATCAGCGTTCCGTCCACCAGCGCCACCGCCGCGCCGCGGGCGGCCAGCCGGTCCAGGACCCGGTCCAGCCGGGCGGCGCGGGCGGCGAGCAGGCCGACGGTTTCCAGCACCCACCGGCGCACCGTGGAGGCCGAGACGCCGTGACCGCCGGCGATGTGCGCCAGCCGCGGATCGTGGCGCAACACCGCCAGCACCACCAAAGCCTGTCCGGCCGGGCCGGCTTTGCGCCAGCGGGACCGCAACCGCCGCCGGCGCCCGCGGATCAACTCGGCGACCAGCTGCAGGGTCTGCCGCGAAAGAGGAAGAACGACCTGGTAGGAAAGAGGGTCGAAGCCCTCGGCGGATGGTTGACTCACATCTCGATCCTGCCGAGGGCTTCACCCATGCCCACGCCGCCACGCCGGGCCCCGACAGCACTTCCCCCTTGCCCCACAACCCAACCAACCCGCAACCACCGCCCCCACCAGCCACAACCACGATGAAACAACCCCATTGGGGCGCTCGCGACCCAGCTCAATCGACCGCCGGGGTTCCGCCTTCCCGCACCGGCAACCCAGCCGCCGCCCAAGCCCGGAACCCGCCCACCAGATCCGTAGCCCGCGCCAACCCGAGCCGCTGCAAATCCGCCGCGGCCAGACTCGACGCGTACCCCTCGTTGCACACCACCACCGCGACCGTCTCCGCCGAAACCCCCGGCAGCCGCCACTCGCTTTCCGGGGCCAGCCGCCACTCCAGGTGGATCCGCTCGACCGCCACCGACCCGGGGATCTCGCCCTCGGCGACCCGGTTGGCGTACGGCCGGATGTCGACGATCAGCGCGCCGTCGGCCTGCAGTTCGGCGGCGCGCGCCGGGTCCGCCCGGTCCAGCGTGGACCGGGCGGCGGCGAGGAAACCATCAAGTGCGCTCATGACCGCACAATGGCAGGAAGCGGCGGGATCTCGTTCGGCACGTCGGCGAGGCTCGTGTACTCGCGCGTCGGCACCAGCGGCGGCGAGTAGGCGTGCACGCTGGCCGCCGGTTCGCTGCCGACGCCGAGTACCTGGTGCGCGCGCCCGGCGCCGAAGCCGATGCCCTGGCCCGCGAGGTGCGTGCGGCGGCGCACCGGGCCGCCGGGGTAGCGGTACTCCTCGCCGAGTTCGCCTTGCAGCACGGTGAACGAACCCGACGCGCCGCCGTGGTCGTGCGGCTTCGTGGCCTGGCCGGGCAGCCACGACAGCAGCCACAGTTCGACGCCGTCGGTCAGCGCGAGGCGCGCCCACCAGCGCCGGTCCTCGTCGAAGCGCAGGACGTCGCGCAGGCTGGTGGTCAGTTCGGTGGTGACCGTGCGGGTCAGATCGACCAGTTCGCGCGGCGTCCACAGCAGCCGCGACGGGTGCAGCAACTCGGGCAGCAGCGGATCGGTCAGCTGGGGGTGGATTTCGATTTCCGGACGGACGATGGACGTGGTCAACGCGGGTGCTCCTGGAATGAGTCGGTGCCGGGACGCGAGGCAGCGCGGCACGCCGACGGAGGATCAGCGTGCGTGCCGCGCCCGGCTACATCCGCTGGAAGCCACCAGGAGCAGGTCGATCGCGCGACGGCGCCACAACACGGGGCGCGCGGACCTGGACATGCCGGGGATGCTGCCACAGCCACGCGATCACGGCCGCTCGTCCCAGCGGCTGGACGCCCGGCGCGCCGTTAGCCCCGGGCGGGTGCGAGTCCGTGCCCGGGCGACCGCCACAATGGGCTCGTGAGCGAGCCGATCCTGCCCAGCGATCCTGACGACCTCGTCGTGCGGATGTCCGGTGTCGGCGTCCGCCGTACCGGAAACGACCTCCTCGCGGCCCTCGACTGGGCGGTCGAGCTGGACGAGCGATGGGTGGTGCTCGGGCCGAACGGGGCCGGCAAGACCACCCTGCTGCGCCTGGCCGCCGCCGAACTGCACCCCACCTCCGGCACCGTCGACCTGCTCGGCGACCGGATCGGCAAGGTGAACATCTTCGACCTGCGCCCGCGCATCGGGTTCACCTCCGCCGCGATCGCCCAGCGCGTGCCCGGCGACGAGCTCGTCGGCGACGTCGTGGTCAGCGCCGGGTACGCGGTGATGGGCCGCTGGCGCGAGCAGTACGACCGGATGGACCTCGACCGGGCGACCGAACTGCTCGGCACGCTCGGCATCGCGCACCTGGCCGAGCGCACGTTCGGCACGCTGAGCGAGGGCGAGCGCAAGCGCGTGCTGATCGCCCGCTCGCTGATGACCGACCCCGAGCTGCTGCTGCTCGACGAGCCCGCCGCGGGCCTCGACCTCGGCGGTCGCGAGGACCTCGTGGCCCGGCTGTCGGTGCTCGCGATGGACCCGGACGCGCCGGCGATGGTGCTGGTCACCCACCACGTCGAGGAGATCCCGCCGGGCTTCACCCACGCGCTGCTGCTGCGCGAGGGCCGCGCGGTGGTGTCCGGGCTGGTGGACGACGTGATCACCAGCGAGAACCTGTCCAAGACGTTCGACCAGGACCTGGTGCTGCAGCGTTCGGGCGAGCGGTTCTTCGCCCGCCGCAGGTAGGTCGGCTAGGTTGGCCTTACCGGCCGGTAGCCTGCTGGCGCTGCGTCAACGCCGTTAACGAGGAGGAGTTCGCGTGGGAGAGTTCGTAACCCTGGAGGTCGAGGGCGGGGTCGGCACGATCCGGCTGGACCGGCCGCCGGTCAACGCGCTGAACAACCAGGTGCAGGCCGAGCTCGCCGAGGCCGCGCGCGAGGCGTCCGACCGCGACGACGTGCGCGCGGTGATCCTCTACGGCGGCGAGAAGACCTTCGCCGGCGGCGCGGACATCAAGGAGATGGCGTCCCGCACCTACCCGGAGATCGCGAAGTTCGGCGCCGAGCTGACCGCGTCGCTCGCCCGGGTCGCGAACATCCCGAAGCCGGTCGTCTGCGCGATCACCGGCTACGCCCTCGGCGGCGGCCTCGAACTGGCGCTGACCGCGGACTGGCGGATCGCCGGCGACAACGTGAAGGTCGGCCAGCCGGAGATCCAGCTCGGCATCATCCCCGGCGCGGGCGGCACGCAGCGGCTGACCCGGCTGATCGGCCCGAGCAAGGCCAAGGACTTGATCTTCACCGGCCGGTTCGTGAAGGCCGAAGAGGCGCTCAAGCTCGGCATCGTCGACGAGGTCGTGGCCCCGGACGACGTGTACGCGGCGGCGCGCAAGTGGGCCTCGCAGTTCGCGAACGGCCCGGCGGTGGCGCTGCGCGCGGCCAAGACCGCGATCGACTCCGGCCTCGACGTCGACCTGGCGACCGGCCTCAAGATCGAAACACAGCTGTTCACCGCGCTGTGGGCGACCGAGGACCAGAAGAACGGCATGCAGTCGTTCATCGACAACGGCCCCGGCAAAGCCAGTTTCGAGGGGAAGTGACTTCCGTGTCCGACCCGGCGCCGAACCCGCACGCCACCGAAGACGAGGTCAAGGCGGCCTACGCCGACCCGAAGCTCGCGAACGTCCTCTACCACGACTGGGAAGCCGGGACGTACGACGAGAAGTGGTCGATTTCCTACGACGAGCGCTGCATCTCCTACGCCACCGACGTGTTCAACGCGGTGGCGGGCGACGACGGCCAGCCGTACCAGCACGCGATGGAACTGGGCAGCGGCACCGGCTTCTTCCTGCTGAACCTGATGCAGGGCGGCGTCGCGAAGAAGGGTTCGGTCACCGACCTGTCGCCGGGCATGGTGCAGGTCGCGCTGCGCAATGCCGAGGGCCTCGGTCTCGACGTCGACGGCCGGGTCGCCGACGCGGAGCGGATCCCGTACGACGACAACACGTTCGACCTCGTGGTCGGGCACGCGGTGCTGCACCACATCCCGGACGTGCGCCAGGCGTTCGGCGAGGTGCTGCGCGTGCTCAAGCCGGGCGGGCGGTTCGTGTTCGCCGGCGAGCCGACGAAAATCGGCGACCGCTACGCGCGCCGCCTCGGCCAGCTCACCTGGTACCTGACCACGAACATCACCAAGCTGCCCGCACTGAGCGGCTGGCGGCGTCCGCAGTCCGAATTGGACGAATCCTCGCGTGCGGCGGCGCTGGAGGCCGTGGTCGACATCCACACCTTCGACCCGTCGGAGCTGGAAGCGATGGCGCGCGGCGCCGGCGCCCAGGACGTCCGCGCGGTCACCGAGGAGTTCTCGGCGGCGCTGGCCGGCTGGCCGATCCGCACCTTCGAGGCCGCGGTGCCGCAGGAGAAGCTCACCGTGCGCTGGCGGCTGTTCGCCTACCACCTGTGGCTGCGGCTGTCCGCTTTGGACAAGAAGCTGCTGTCGAAGGTGCTGCCGCGCGAGCTGTTCTACAACGTGATGATCACCGGGACCAAGCGGCCGTCCTGAATTGCCCTACAGTTTCACGCTCGACGACGTCGCCTTCCTGCGTTCCGGCGCGGGACGGGCGGCGCTCGCCGAGTGCTCCGCTTTGAACGGTTCGCGGATCGCGGACGTCACGACCGCTCGTCGCCTGGTCGGGGAGCACGCTTCCCCGGTGCTGGAAACCGTTGCGCTGCGGCGTAAATCGGTTCTGAAGCTGGCTTCGTCCGAAGATTGGCTGTTCACTGGCGACGCCTTGCAGCAGGCGAGCGCTACGCCAGTGGCCCGGCATCGCGCTTCCCGGCTCGCGGGGTTGCCGGTGCACGACGTCACCTGCTCGGTCGGCGCGGACCTGGTTGAACTGTCTCGCGTCGCCCCGGTGGCGGTCGGGTCCGATGTGGACCCCGTACGGCTGGAAATGGCTCAGCACAACGCTTTCGCTGCCGGAGTCTCCCCGCTCATCGCCCGGGCCGATGCCTTGCGGCCGATTTCCCGGGCCGCCGCTGTGGTCGCCGATCCCGCCCGCCGCGACTCCGCGGGTCGCCGGGTGTGGCGTCCGGCCGACTTCCTGCCGCCGCTCGACGAACTCGTGGCCGCGTATCCCGGCCGGATCCTGTCGGTGAAATGCGCGCCCGGCATGGATTTCTCCATCGCACCGTGGGCGGACGAGGTCGAACTCGTGTCGCTCGACGGCCAAGTCCGCGAAGCCTGCCTGTGGCGCGGACTCTCGTCCGGGGTCACCCGTCGCGCGACAGTGTTGCGTTCGGACAGTACACAGTGGACTCTCACTGACGCGGAACCGGACGACATTCCTGTACGGGCGGCGGGGGAGTGGCTGGTCGATCCGGACGGCGCGGTCGTCCGAGCCGGGCTCGTGCGGCATTACGCGGCGCGGCACGGCTTGTGGCAACTGGACGAACGCATCGCCTACCTCACCGGCGACACGCCGCCGCCCGGAGTGCGTGCCTTCCGGGTGCTCGAACAGTTGCCGTACCGGGAAAAGACGCTCGGGCAGGCGTTGAAGAAGCTCGACGTCGGACGGCTGGAGATCCTCGTCCGCGGCCTCGACGTAGACCCGGACGCCTTGCGTCGCAAGCTGAAACCGCGCGGTCGCGAAGAGTCCACTGTGGTGCTGACGCGGATCGGCCGGTCGCCGGTGGCGTTCGTGTGCCGCGCCGAGCGCATCCCGATGGAGGGTTCCCAAGCCGGGGAACGCGGCGTAAGTTCTGCGGGTTGACGCATCATCACTGGAGGGTCGCTGTGTCTCGTTTTCCCGCTCTCGTCAAATTGGCCGCCGCCGCGGCCATCGGAGCCACCGTCGCAGGCGGCGCGACCGCGCTGGCCGGGTCCGACGCCGTCACTGCCGCGCACGGCCGCGAACCGGCCAACATCGGCCAGGTGAAGAACGACGTCAAGGCGTACTACGGCGACTGGCTCGACGCGTCCGGCAAGCACCACTACTCCGAAACCAGCCGGTTCGTCACCGACACCAAGCGCGTGGTCGCCGACGCGAAGCGGTACCTGCAGCAGAAGCTCGGGAAGGTGAAGAACCCGGCGATCGTGCTCGACGTGGACGACACGTCCGAGATCACCTACGGCTGGGAGGCCGACAACGACTTCGGCTTCGACCCGGTGAAGCAGCAGAAAGCCATCGACGACGGCACCTTCGAAGCCAACAAGCCGGTGCTGGAACTGGCGAAGTGGGCCGCCGACCGCGGGGTGCGGATCTACTTCCTGACCGGCCGCAACGACAAGCAGGGCCCGCAGTCGCTCAAGAACCTCGCCAACGAGGGCTACCCGACCCCGGCCGGCGCGTACTTCAAGCCGAAGACCACCCCGCCGGACTACCTGCCGTGCGGGCTGACCTGCAACACCGTCCAGTACAAGTCGGGCACCCGCGCGCACATCCAGTCGACCGGCGCGCACATCGTGCTCAACCTCGGCGACCAGTTCAGCGACCTTGAAGGCGGCTACGCGGACCGCCCGGTGAAGCTGCCGAACCCGATGTACTACCTGCCCTGAGTTCCTTGCCGGAAGCAGCCCGGGTCCCGCGCCGGGCCCGGGCTGCTCCGTTTCTCCTCAGCCGGAGTACCCGGCGAAGATCTTCGAGAATTCGTACGGCTGCTGGGAAATGTTCGTGCACCGGTACAGCGGCCCGCTGCACGCGTTCGCGTCCCGGCCGAGTTCCCAGAACGACAGCATTCCCAGGTGGACGCTCTGCGCGAAGCTGACCACGGCGCTGGCGTCCTTCTGGTAGAAGATCTCGTTCTGCGAGTCGTTGACGCCGAGCATTGGCGTGAGCCCGACCTTCTGCCAAGCGTCCGCATCGGACAGTCCGAGCGCCGATTTCAGTTGCGCCTGCGTGGATCGCGCGGCCTGGATCGCCTTGGCACCCTGGTCGCCGGAGCCCTGGTAGTAGTCCATCGCCATGACGTTCACCAGGTCGAGGTTGACGCCCGCGTCCCGCGCCGAGGTCACGACGTTCAGCCCGTCCGACGTGAGCCCGGTCGGAAGCACCGGCAGCGTCAGGGAAATCTTGAGCCCAGGATTGTCGTCCTGCACCTTTTTCAGTGCCTGTGAACGAAGTTTGATCGAACCCGGGTCGGCGACCGCCGCGCCCTCGATGTCCACGTCGATGTACTTGAGGTCGTAGGCTTTGATCACCGCCTCGTACTCGCCGACCAGCGAATTGACGTCCCCGCACGCCTGCGCGAGCTCGACGCCGGACGCACCGCCGAACGAGACCTTGACGTCTCCGCCAGCCGCGCGGATCTTCGCGATTTCGTCGGACTGCCAGCCCTGGCGCGGGTCGTAAGCAGCGAACCAACTGGCCTTGCAAGCAGCTCCGGTGACGAAGCCGAGGGTGAAACTCTTGATGCCGCTCTGCTGGGACATCGAAGACAGCACAGGCGACGGCCACGCGCCCATGTCCACATAGGGCGCGAGCGCGATCGACGAGCCGCTCGCCGCGGCCGCGGTGCTCGGCGGCGCCGCGAGTCCGGCTACGGCCAGCAACCCGCCGAGCGCGGCCGCCAGTTTCCGGGGGGAGGGGAGACGCATAGGTGGAACCTCCACGGTGAGGACCGAGGGGCGGTAAACCCCTGTCCAAATGGTATAGACCAATAACCCCGTGGGGGCCATACGCCATTAGTAGGCCGATCAGTCCCGCTGACCGGGATTCAGCGTCGCGCGGCGAGCCGGTATCGCAGGTCGACCGCCAGCGCCGGATCCCCGTCGTGCACCCGGTCCCACCGAACCGGTTTCCCGTCCGGATTGTCGAACAGCCGCACCCCGGAGCCCAGCATCACCGGCATGAGATGCACCTGGAACTCGTCGAGAATCCCCAGCTCGACGCATTGCCGCGCGATATCCTGGCTGTGCAGCTCAAGATCCTTCCCGCCGGCCGCCGCGAGCCCGATCTCGACCGCTTCCCGGACGTCGCAGCCGAGAAACGTCACCCCGTCCTCGGCCGGAGCGTCCTCCGGATGATGGGTGAGCACGAAAACCGGCCCGCTCCACGCTCCGCCATACGGCTGCCTGGCGACCTCCCCGGGCACGCGGGCGACGAGCGCGTCAAACCCGCGCCGCCCGCCCAGAATCGCCCCGATCCGCGCGATGGATTCCTCGTGCACCCCCGGCGTGACGCGCATGCCCGACATCCAGTCCATCGCATGCCCGTCCGCGGCGACGAACCCGTCCAGCGACATCGCGACGTGCCACAACACCTTGCCCATGGGTCCTCCTCGTGTGCTCAATAACGAGGTAGACCGGCGGGGCAGCGAAAACTCATCGGTCCCCTGGCGCCAGGTTCTCCGAACAGATGCTCAGCAGCTCAGCCAGCCGATGCCGCTCGTCCTCCGGCATCCCGGCGAGCATTCGCTCCTCGACCTGGTCGACCACCCGATGCGCCTCTGTCAGCCGGTCTTCGCCGGACGCCGTGAGCCGCACCGGTCGCGCCCGCCCGGTCGACGCTTCCTCGGCAACCGCGACCAGCCCGGCCGTCTTCAGTCCGGCCAGGACGTCCCGCAACGACTGCCGCGTCACGAAGCAATGCCGCGCGAGTTCAGCCGACGACGCTCCCGGGTTCTCCGCCAGCGCCGCCAGTACCGCGTACTGCGCCATCGACAGCCCGATCGGCCGCAAGAGCTCGTCGGACGCCTGCCGGAACGCCTGCTGCACCCGCTTCACGAGGTACCCCGGCCGTCGCGTCGTCTCTTGACTCATGACAGGAACCTTACACATAATGACTCTTGTCAGGAACCTGTCATAGGGAGAATCCGATGCCGCTCACCACCATCAGCACCGACGCCGACGTCGCCACGCTGGTGAACGTCTTCACCGTCGCCCCGGAAAAGCAGCAGGCCCTCGTCGAGGTCCTGACGACGGCGACGGAGGAGGTCATCCGCCACCGGCCCGGCTTCGTGTCCGCGAACATCCACGCGAGCACCGACGGCACCCGCGTGGTGAACTACGCCCAGTGGGCGAGCGCCGAGGATTTCCAGGCCATGCTCGCCGCCCCGGAATGCCGCGACCACCTGTCCGCCGCCCTGGCCCTGGCCGAGAGCGATCCGCACCTGTGCACCGTGGAATCCGTGCACCACGCCTAATTCATGCTGGGTCAACGGCTGACCCCGGTGCCTGTGTATGCGGACGCGCGAGCCCTGCCGACCTCGCCCCGACATGACGGCGCTGCCTCACACCACCCCTCGGCAACGCAGCTGCGGCCAACCCCCGGCCTGGCAGGGTTGCCCGTAGCCAGACCGGGGGAGCCGTCACCTCTTCCGAGCCACCAGCACGGTGTCCCGAACCACCATCTCCGCCCCGACCGCAGGCCTTTCACGATTGTCCGCGGCCACCGACGCCCACGACTGGTCCAGCGTCGCCGCCACTTCCTCCGCCGTGAACATCATGTCCGGCATGTGCGGCCGCCCAGCGTGGTGATCCGCGGGGTCGTGCCCCACTACCAGGAGCGTGCCGCCCGGAGCCACCGCGTCCGCGAGCCGCGCGAACGCGGCGGTACGGGCCGTCGACGGAATGTGCAGGAAATGCGACGTCACCAGGTCGTACTTCGACTCGGGCACCCACTCGCCCAAGTCCGCCGCAACCCACGTGATCCGGTCCGCCACCCCGAGTTTCGCCGCTTGCACACGTCCACGTTCGATGGCTGTCGTGGAGAAGTCGACCGCCGTCACGCGCCAGCCCTGCTGCGCGAGCCACAGCGCGTCGCCACCCTCACCACAACCAGCGTCCAGCGCGTGCCCCGGTTCGAGACCGCGAGCCTCGGTCACGAGCTGATCGTTCGGGCGTCCGCTCCACATTCCGTCCTGCGAGCGATACCGCTCCTCCCAGGAAGCCCGGTCGAACGGCGGTGCCTCCGTGTGGTGGTCGTCGGCTCGTACGCTTTCGCGGTCTTCGGTGTGGTGGTCGTCGGCTCGCACGCCCTCCCGGTCCTCGGCGAGGCGCTCGTTAGCCCGCGCAACCTCCCGCTCCATCTGATGCGAAAACGGCATTTCCCGCAGCCGCACGGCCTCCGCGGCCTCCTCCTCGACCAGTTCGCCATTGATCGCCGCCCCGGCCATCAACCCCGCCGCGGCTGACACGACGACCTGCGCCCGCATGTCCGTGACGTTCCCCGCCACCCACAAACCGGGCACGGACGTCCGCCCAGCCGCGTCCGCGGGAACCCGCGTGCCGATCACGAAACCGTTGAACTCCACCGGTTCCGGCTCGATCCCGAGCGGCGCGAGAAAGTCCGCCCGCGTCCTGGCCGGCGCCGCGACCGCCAACGCCTCGCGTGCCACGACCTCGCCCGATTCGAGCCGCACCCCCGTCAGCTGGTCGCCTTCGGCCTCGACCGCGGCGACCGCCCCGTCCACTATCCGGACCCCGCGAGCCAGCAGCGGGGCCTCGTCGAAATCCCGGTGCGTGTGCCGGAAAACGACCACGTCATCGGTCAGCTGCCGCCACATCAACGCCTGGTGCACGGTCATCGGACCAGTCGACAGCACGCCGACCGCCCGGTCGCGGACCTCCCAGCCGTGGCAGTACGGGCAATGCAGCACGTCGCGCCCCCACCGCGCCGCCAGCCCGGCGACCTCGGGAAGCTCGTCGACGAGACCGGTCGCGACCAGCACCCGCCGCGCGCGCGTGCGTCGCCCGTCGGCCAGTGAGATTTCGAACCCGTTGTCCCCCTTGGCAATCGAGGTCACCGTCGCTGCGACGACCTCGCCGCCGTACCCGGCCAGCTCCGCGCGCCCGAGCGAGAGCAGCTCGGCGGGCGGCGTGCTCTCGCGGCCAAGATAGTTGTGCACGTGCCCGGCCGGCGCGTTGCGCGGTTCGCCGGAATCCACGACCAGCACCGACCGCCGCGACCGAGCGAGCGCCACCGCTCCGCTGAGCCCGGCCGCACCGCCGCCGACCACCACCACGTCGTACTTCTCGTCCACTGGATCCTCCTGTCAGTCCCCGTGCCACGGACTATCCGGAGAACGCGCCGACTTGACAAAGTTCTTTGCCGAAGTGGCAAATTGAACGGCATGAGCGAAGACGACCAGGACCTGGGCGACGTCCTGCACGCGGTCGGCCCGAGGCTGCGCGCCCTGCGCAAACAACGCAACGCGACGCTGACCGGCCTCTCGGAAACGACCGGCATCTCGGTGAGCACCCTGTCCCGCCTCGAGGCAGGCCAGCGCAAACCGACCCTGGAGCTGCTGCTGGCCCTGGCCCGCGCGTACCAGGTACCGCTGGACGAACTGGTCGGCGCACCCCCGACCGGCGACCCGCGCCTGCACCCGAAACCCTTCGTCCGGCACGGCCGGACCTATTTGCCGCTCACCCGTCGCCCAGGCGGTCTGCGCGCCTACAAGATGATCCTCCCGCCAGAACGTTCGCCCGAACCCCCGGACCAGCGGGTCCACGAGGGATACGAGTGGATGTACGTCCTGTCCGGACAGCTGCGCCTGATGCTCGGCGAACACGACGTGATCCTCCGACCAGGCGAGGTCGCCGAGTTCGACACCCACGTCCCGCACTGGTTCGGCAACGCGGGCGACGAGGTCTGCGAGGTCCTGGCCCTGTTCGGCCCGCAAGGAGAACGCTTCCATGTCCGCGCCCGCCCAGCCTCTTGACGCATACCCATATCGGAATATGATTGCCGCATGGCACGGGCAGCAACCACCGCGGACGTCTTCAACGCCGTCGCCGAACCACGGCGCCGGGAAATCCTGGACGTCCTAGCCGAGGGCGAACGCCCAGTGAACGACCTGGTCCGCGTGCTGGGCTTAGGCCAACCGCAAGTGTCGAAGCACCTGCGAGTTCTGCGCGAGGTAGGCGCGGTCGAGGTACGAGACGAGGGCAGGCAACGCCTCTACAGCCTGAACGGCCGCGCCCTCAAACCGATCCACGACTGGGTACGCCGCTACGAACGCTCCTGGGAGGAACGGTTCGCCTCGCTGGACGCCGTGCTGGAAGAAATGGACACGACCGAGGAGGAAACCCCATGACCGACACGACGACCGGCACCGCGAAGGTGACGCTGCCCGCTGACGACCAGATCCTGATCACCCGCGACTTCGCCGCCCCGCGACAGCACGTCTACCGCGCCTGGATCACGCCGGAGCTGGTGAAACGCTGGTGGGCCGGCAAAGGAGGCACCGTGACGTCCGTAGACATCGACCTGCGCGTCGGCGGCCAATGGCGCTACGTGATGCTGGCGAACGGCAATTTCGAGGTCGCTTTTCACGGCGAGTACCGAGAGATAACGCCCAACGAACGCCTGGTCCACACCGAGGTCTACGAAACCCCCGGTGCCGAGGATATGGAAGCCCCCGTGGTCACCGTGACGTTCGCCGAATCGGGCGGCCGCACCACAGTGACCATGCTGACCGAAACGCACACCAAGGAACTCCGCGACGCCATCCTGGAATCCGGTATGGAGGGCGGAATGCAGACGTCGATGGACGCACTGGAGGAAGTCGCGGTTTCGCTGAATTGAGCCAACGGGTTTTTCTCGTTGACTCTCCTCCCTGGAGCTTGGCCCGGCTGCGCGCACGCGCGACCTGAACCCGTGCTCAGCCGGCCATGCTCAGCGTCGTCGCTCTTCCGTGTCAGCACGACGGTCGCGCCACTCCCGGCTGAGCTCCCCAGCGATCGGTCTTGGCGGCGTTCATGCCCACACCGCCGGACCCTCCACCTACTCCCTTCCGTCCCACCTTTCACCTACTCCCTTCCGCCCCAACTGTGCGGCCGCTGCTTGCCTTCGCACCTCCTTTTCCCGCGCTGCTTGTCGCAGGTTTCGTTGTCTGGCTGCGGTTTGTTGCCGGTTCGGCTGTCCGCGCGCTGCTCGCCGTGGCGCGGGCGTCGAGCATTTCGCGTGCCGCGCGCACGCTGGTTTCGCCGTCTGGCTGCCGCTTACTACCGGTGCGACTGTCCGCACGTCTACTACCGGTGCGACTGTCCACACGTCGCTTGCCGTACTGCCGGTGCGGCTGTCCACACGTCTCTTGCCGCTGGCCCTTCTGCCTGGCTGCCGCCCATTATCGGCCTTGCTGTCCGGCTGCCGTCCATTGTCAGTCAAGCTGCGCGGCTGCTGTCCATCGCTGGCCTAGCTGCCCGTGCGCCGCTCATCACCGATCCTGCTGCTCGTGCGCCGCTCACCGCCGACCCTGCTGTCCGTGCGCCGCTCATTGCTGTCCTCGCTGCCCTCCCGTCGTCTGTCCTCGATCCTCCAGCCTGCGCACCGTCCGTCGCTGGCTTGACTGTCCGCTCGCCGCTTGTCGCCGATCCACCTCTCCGCACACTGCTCGTCGCCCGCCTTGCAATCCGCCCGCCGCTCGCCGCCACCCCATCCGTCCGCCCGCGGCCCGACCGGCACCGCCTCAGCACTGTCGATCACCGCCACGGCAGACCGCGGTGCAGTAACCGCAACACGGTCACGATCCTTGAACGCCACACTCAAACCGGCACACAGACGCGCACGAATGGCAAGAAATCCATTGATGGGTAAAGAAGAACCTTCGAAGGTTGATGCCACCACTCTACCAGCCCCGGCATCACCCAACCGTGCGAACTTCCCGCGCACAGTCAGCACGCCCACAACGACCGACAGCACCGCCAGCACCCCAAACCCCCATGGTGGCAACAAACTCTTGCCATCAGGATGAGTGCTGACCACCAACCACGTGGACGCAGCGGCCGCAACGGTGACCCGCGAAAGAGGCCACACAGCAGCACTTCCCAGAACCAACGGCCACGTGAAATACCAGGGAAGCGCCACCGGAGCCAGCACAACAGTCGCAAACAGCGCCACAGCAGCTCCGCGCACCGCACCCGCGCCGCCCGCTCGCGAACGCCACCACAACCAGGCGACCACAACCACGAGCACAACACGGCCCGCAACCCGGCTCACCGCAACAACTTCCGCCGGCTCGCCTGCGAGTAAGCCCACGATCTTCCCGACCGAAGTCGACGCCGACAACCACGGTTCGAGCTCCGAATTTCCGCTCAGCGCACGAATCCACCCGAGGCTGACCCCGGCGAAGACACTGCAGAGACCCATCGTAACGACCACAATGGACACCGCGGCGACGAGCGTGAACCCATAGCCGCGAACGGAAAACCGCCCACCCGATCGACGACGTGCCCACTCCCACCAGAGAAACGGCAACACCACCGCAGCCGGAATTTTCACCGCCGCAGCAAGTGCTACCAAGACGAACCCGAACCCTGGTACAGTGGTGATCACCAACGCCGCGCCCGCACTCAAGAGCCCGATCATCAGCAAATCGTTGTGCCCGCCTGAAACCACGCACAGCACCGTCAACGGGTTCGCAGCCGCCATCCACAGTGCGCATTCCGGCCGCGCGCCCAGTCGTCGGCACAAGATCGGCACAGCGACGCACATCAGCGCCAAACCCGCCGTCATGGCAAGGCGGGTCAGCAGCGCCCCGAGAATCACGTTGTCACCAGTTATCGAGAGGACGCTTTTCACGATTAAGATATGCAACGGCCCATAAGGCGACGGAATACGCAGCCAGCCGCCAGCCGCATTGTCGGTGATCGGACCCGGAAAGTCCGCCGCAACGCGGGTGTAGGGATCAAACCCGGACTGTGCCACCACGCCCTGCGCGAGGTAGGTGTACAGGTCCGTGCTGAACAACGGCGGCGCGCAAAGCAGCGGTACACACCACATCCAGGTGGTCCGCACGATCTTCCGCGAGTCCGCCTGTTCCGCACGCGTGGAATGTCCTAATCGGACCCAAGCTGATACCAGGAGGAAAATGCCGAGATAGACAACAGCAGTCGCCAGCAGGCGGCCATGGCCGAAGCGCATGGCGCTCAACACGGTCCCGGACAGCACGGGATCATGCCGCACCGTCGCGCCCGCGCCGAACGCGCCGAGCGAAACCAGTACCGATCCAGCGAGCCCGACGGCAGACGCTCCGCACCCGGGAAACCGCCCAGCCAAGGCGCGTTTCCCAGAGGGCACCGAGACGGAAGCGCTTCTTCCGGTGAACGCTGGTGTGGACACGCGTTTCCCGGCGAGACCGGCGGCAGACGCGCTCGCTCGAGAAGACCTCGCGGTAAAGGCGCGC
This sequence comes from Amycolatopsis sp. A1MSW2902, assembly GCF_017312175.1. NCBI lineage: Bacteria > Bacillati > Actinomycetota > Actinomycetes > Pseudonocardiales > Pseudonocardiaceae > Amycolatopsis > Amycolatopsis sp. A1MSW2902. The sequence goes on along the minus strand of NZ_QJPO01000001.1, from coordinate 5,614,537 downwards.
ATTCTCGGGAGCGCAGAGGTAGCCGCGTGTCTTCCGGCGGCCTTCGGGGCTGGCGCGTGTTTTCCAGCGACTCGTGCGTCAGGCCAGGCCCGTGCGATCGATCCGAGCCACGCCACGAATCCGAACGGCCCAAGGAACCCAGGCTGCGCCAAAAATCCAGACGGTTCGAGCCGTCCGGCGCTCCCTGTGCCTGCTCCGGATGACAAACTGGACACGGCCACCGCAACCCGGCTGAGTGACCTGACCGGCGAGGTGCATCGGCCAAGAGCGCGCGGCTCGAGCAGTGCACGGGACCGGGCTCGCGCACTCGGCTCGCGCTGTGTCCTGCGCGGAAATCGCACGGCGGACCAGAATCTCGCGACAGAGCCGCCTGTCCCTGCGACCCGTGCACCAGACGCGCGTTTCCCGGCGAAGATCATCCCGCAGGTCTAGTCAGCGCGTGGTCCCGGGCAGTTAAGATCGGCGTTTATCCGGTCTTTATCCGCCTGGCGTTGTACTGGCGCTCGTGAGGAGAAGCTGAATGCGAGTGCTCGTGGCCGAAGACGAGCGGATGCTGGCCGACTCCGTCACGGAGGGCTTGCGGCACCTCGGCATGGCAGTCGACGTTTGCTACGACGGTGACGCCGCGCTCGAACGCGTCGCCGTCCATCGGTACGACGTCGTGCTGCTGGACCGAGACCTGCCGCGGGTGCACGGCGACGAAATCTGCCGAAGGATCGCCGGCGACGGCAGCGAGACCCGGGTGCTGATGCTGACCGCCGCGGCGGGTATTCGCGACCGGGTTGAAGGGCTCGGTCTCGGCGCGGACGACTATCTCACGAAGCCGTTCGCGTTCGCCGAACTTGTCGCGAGGGTGCACGCCCTGGCGAGGCGGGCACGACCCTCGTTGCCGCCGGTGCTGCACGGTGCGGGCGTCGAGCTGGACCCGGCCAAGCGGTTCGCGTCGCGCGACGGTCGGCCATTGTCCTTGTCTCCCAAGGAATTCGCCGTGTTGGAGGTGCTGCTGCGGGCCGAGGAGCGGGTCGTCAGCCCGGAAGAGCTGCTGGAGAAGGCATGGGACGAACACGCCGATCCGTTCACGAACACAGTGCGGATGACGGTCATGACGCTGCGGAAGAAACTCGGCCCGCCGCCGATAGTCCACACGGTTCCCGGCGCTGGCTACCGTTTGGCTACCTGAAACGGGCCCGAGCCTCGCTGCGCGGTCGCATCGAGCTGGTGTTCCTCGGCGGGCTGCTGGTCGCGCTGGTCCTGGCGTACCCGGTCGGCAAAGGAGTCTCCATGGTGCTCGGGACCTACGTGGACACTTCGTTCTGCCCGCGCGGTACCGCCTGCCGCAACCCGCTGGGCACGATCTTGTGGTTCCTGCCGCTGGCCCTCGTCGTCGTTCTGGCGATCCGCAGCTGGCGGCCGGTGGTGTCGTGGGTGGTGCGGCCGTTGCTGGATCTTTCGTCCACCATCGACCAGCTCGGGCCGCGGAACCTCGGGCAGCGCATGCCGCCGCACCAGACCGAGCGCGAGCTGCGGGTCCTCTCGACAGCGGTCAACGGAATGCTCGACCGCGTCGCGGCCGGCTTCGAAGGTCAGCGCCGATTCGCCGCGAACGCGTCGCACGAGCTGCGCACGCCGCTCGCGGTGCAGCGGACGCTCGCGGAGGTCGCGATCGTCACCGGCGGGGGAGAGGACGTGCGGCGGCTCGCGGCGCAGCTGCTCGTCGTCAACGAACGCAACGAGCAGCTGATCGAGGGCTTGCTGGTGCTGGCCGAAGCCGACCGCGGACTGCCCGGCATGGTCCCGGTCCGGCTTGACGAGCTGGTGGACGCCGTCGTCACCCGGTACGGCGATCAGCTGACCGAGCACGAACTGACCCTGCGCCGCCACTCGGCCGAGCGCACGGTGCCCGGCGATCCCGTCCTGCTCGAACGGATGATCGCCAACCTCGTGCACAACGCGATCAAGTACAACCGGCCCGGCGGGTGGGTCGAGGTGAACGTCGGCGGCGAGCCGGCGCTGAGCGTCCGCAACTCCGGCGACCGAGTGCCTGCCGAGGCGGTCGATTCGCTGTTCCAGCCGTTCCGCAGGCTGACCGCCGAACGCCTGAACCATCGCGACGGAGCCGGCCTCGGTTTGTCAATCGTGAACTCGGTAGCCACCGCACACCGCGGTCGGGTGTCCGCGGTCGCGGTGCCGGACGGCGGACTGCGGGTCGACGTCGTGCTGCCGTGATTCAGCCGTACGAGTAGAACCCCTCGCCGGTCTTGATCCCGAGCTTCCCCGCGTCGACGTAGCTGCGCAGCAGGTCCCTCGGGCCGGCAGGCAGGTGCGGATTCTCGTCCGCGTAATGGTTTTCGATGTCCAGCACGACGTCCAGGCCGACCTGGTCCATCATCTGGAACGGCCCGTACGGCAGATGCCAGTTGATCTTGAACATTCCATCCACGTCCTCCGGCCGCGCGACACCCTCCGCGACGACGGCCAGCGATTCCCGTTTGATCGCCGCCCACACGCGGTTGAAGATGAAGCCGACGCTTTCCTTTCGCGCCTCGAACGGATGAATGCCGAACTCCGGCAACACTCCGAGCAGCGTGTCGAGCACGGTCCGGCCGGTTTCGCCGTCGGACATGAGATCGACCGCGTTCGCCGTCGGCGGCATGTAGAAGTGGATGTTGCACAGCCGCGATTTGTCGCGCACCTTCTCGGCCATCATCCGCGACGGATACGACGACGAGTTCGTGGCGAAGATGGTGTCAGCGGGCGCGGCTTCGTCGATTTGGCCCCACAGCGGGATTTTGATGTCCAGTCGCTCTGGCACCGCCTCCACGACCAGCCACGCGTCACGCAGCGCGTCCTCGATCGACGCCGCGTCCTCGACCTGGCCGACCTCGCCGCTGCCGCGCTTTTCCAGCAGGACAGGCAGCGCCTCCGCCACGTATTCCGCCGCGGCGGCGACTTGTTCGGCGCTCGGGTCGCTGATCCGCACGGTCCCGCCGCGCGAGGCGAACATCAGCGCGATGCGCCTGCCCAGCGTCCCGGCACCGAACACGGTGACCGGCCGGTCGCGGATCTGGTCGAATGTGTACGCGTACGGCATGGCGGCTCACCTTTCGATCTTGAGCCAAGAAGACCACCCGTCCTCGCCCGCCGCAATTCCGCGCCCACCGCCGGGGGACCGGCCGCGTAGAATGCGGCGGTGGTCGAGGTTCGCGAGGTTCGCCGTCTCTGTTACGACTTCGCCCGTAGCACCGGCGGAACCCTGACCGATTTTCGCGTCCCGACCGTCACGCCGAATTTCTGGCAAGCCGTCATCGAGTATCCCGACCGCACAATCTCAGTCGTCGCCGCCAACGACGCACCAGTGGTCGCGCTCGCTCGGCCCCGCTCGTTCGACTTCGCGCCAGCGCGGGAATGGGGCCCGCTGGAGTTCGTCGACGAACCGGACCTGATCGCGGTGCTGGCGCAAACCGAGCAGTTCCAAGTGCTCACGCCAGCCGACCTCGATCGGTCCTTCGTCGCCAAAGATTGGCCACACCTCACGCGGTCCGACGTCGCGTACTGGAAACCATCGACCGTCGGCGAAGCCCTGTTCAATTACTGGGACTGACCTCCCGAACCCCGGTCAGCGGAAAGGTGCCCCCACCGGACACCGTGACGGAGCCGGAGAACAGATCGCCGTCAACCGTGCCGGTCACGCTCACCTCGAAGCGCGCCGGATCAGTCACCAGCGCGGTAAAGGCGACCTCTTGGCCGTCGACCGTCCCCGACACGATGGGGACCGTGACCTTCAGCTGAGTGTCAAAAATGGAACCGGACACCCTGGTGCCGTCGGTCGCGAGTTCGAGGAGCAGATCTTTGCTTCCCGCCGGATGCGTGAACGTGATCTTCCAGCTGCCGTCCGGGCCGGTTTCGCCGCTGGCGGGCCAAACCTGCTGAGAAGCGACAGCCACCGGCGCCGGAGGCTCGCCGAGCGCCGGTTGTCCAGGCTTCACCGGAACGCCCGCGGAATTCAGAAACCCCGCCATCATCCGGTAGTAGCCGACGAGGAACAGAATCTCGATGATCTCGGCATGGTCGCGAGTCGCAGCGAGAGCGGCCCAGGTTCCGTCGGACACAAAGACATTCGCGCACAGCTCGTCGACGGCACGCAGCACCGCCTCGTCCTCGGGCGGCCAACTGGCGTCCGGATCGGAGAGAGCCGCGATCTCCGCCTCCGTCGCGCCACCGCCGAGCGCGGCTGGCGCATGGTTGGCCCACTCGTACGGCGCGTCGCACCGCAGCGCGACGCGAAGAATTGCCAGCTCGCGGATCCGCGGATGCAGTTTTCCCTGGCTCAACAGGTAAGCGCCCAACGCACCGGACGCCTGCATCACTTCCGGCGCGCGGGCGAGAACCTGGATCACGGTGTCCGCACCGAGTTTCGCCAGCTTTTGCTTCTCGGGATCCATCTCGTCGAGTTCGAGCGGCGGGATGCGGGGGATCGTCGCGTGCGGCATGTCAGTTTCCTTCCGCGGGCAGGCGGTCGAGCGCCGCCTGCGCTTCCTCGAGGCTGAGCTGCGGATGCGAGTAGATGTCGATCAGCGCGCGGGCGAGCATGTTGTCGCCAGCCGGACTGAGGATGTCGATGCCCGCCGCACGGGAAATGTGCTGGTGCAGCACGGTGATCGACAACGCCATCGCGGTGCCGATCGCGGCGCGGATCTTGGGTTCGACCGTCGGCGGATCCGTCCGTTGCCGATCAGCGGCGACAAGCCGGTTCGTGCCGAGTTCGACCATCTCGTCGAACAACGGCGCGACGCCGCCCTCGACCAGCGCCCGGACGAGATAGTCGCGGTACGGTCCGACAGCGACCCGTGCCGCCGCGACAGGATTCGCGGTGACGCTGGTGGCCAGGTCGTCCGGCACCTGGTCGTTGAGCTCGCGGAGGAGCTTGATCAGGTGTGCGTCGCACGCCTCGCGGAGTGCCTGTTTGGACCCGAAGTGGTGCCGCACCAAGCCCAGCGACACCCCGGCTTCCACCGCGATGCCGCGGATCGTGGCGCGCTCGAAGCCGTGCTCGCCGAAGTGCCGCATCGCCGCGTCGCGGATACGGGCACGCGCGGTCAGGTCGTCGGGGTCGGTCATGACATCTTCGCTATACGCATGAACAGTACGCTACACGCACGTATAGCCTTCGCGCTACTGTGAAGCGGCGGGAACCCCGTTGTCCCCGCGCTGACGCTGGTCAGAACTGCTTTTCGCCGCCGTCGACGTAGATGTTCGCGCCCAGGATGAAACTGCTCTGCTCCGACGCGAGGAACAGCACGGCCTCCGCAACCTCGCGCGGCGTTCCCATTCGCCCAAGCGGAACCCGTGCCGCGAAACTCGCCCGGGCCTCGTCGACCTTGTCCGCGCCGACCGCCTTCTCGAGCACCGGCGTGTCGATGGTGCCGGGCGACACCACGTTGACCCGGATGCCGCGGTCCTTCAACTCGTTCGCCCAAGTCCGGGCGTAGGAGCGGAGGGCAGCTTTCGACGCCGAATACGTTCCGAACGACGCGAGACCGTCATCCGCGCGCACCGACGAATTCAAGATCACCGACGCACCCTTGTTGAGCAGCGGCAACGCTTTCTGCACGGTGAAGAGCGTGCCGCGGACGTTGGTGGTGAAGACCTGATCGAAGTGTTCCGGAGTGGTCTCCTCCAGGCTCGCAAAAGATCCCGTCGCTGCGTTGGCGAAAACGATGTCGAGTCCCTTGCCCCGGGCGCGAACCGCGTCGTAAAGCCGATCGAGGTCGCCCAGATCGGCGATGTCGCCCGCAACCGCGGTGGCCGAACCGATGGTCTTCGCGGCCTCGTCCAGCGCGCCCAGATTCCGGCCGGTGATGAAGACGTGCGCGCCCTCGGCAGCGAGCCGTTCGGCCGCGGCCCGGCCGATCCCGTTGCTTCCGCCGGTGACGACTGCTGTCTTGCCCTCAATCTGTCCCACTGCTGACCTCCGAATTATTCGGTACCGATCGGTACTTAAGGCGACCGTAGCACTTCTGAACCGATCGATACTGAAGGGGTATGCTGGCGAGGTGACCAGTCAGGACAAGGCGCAGATCGGCCGACCGCGCGGATTCGACGCCGGCGAGGCGCTCCGGCGCGCCATGCTGGTGTTCTGGGAGCAGGGCTACGAAGGGGCCAGTCTGGCCGATCTGACCGGGGCCATGGGCATCACAAAAACCAGCATGTACGCGGCTTTCGGCAACAAAGAGCAGCTGTTTCGCAAGGCATTGGCGCTCTACGACGAAGGCCCCGCCTCCTACGGCCCGCGAGCTTGGGCCGAGCCGACTGCCGCCAAGGTGGCCGCCGCGATACTCAACGGCGCCGTCCGAGCGACGACTGACCCCGATTGTCCGCCCGGCTGCCTGGGCGTCCAAGGCTCATTGGCGGCCGGCGAACTAGGCCACCCCGCGCGCGAATTGCTCGTCGAGTGGCGAAACGCCGCACGCCGAGCCCTGGAGAAGCGATTTCGACGCGCCATCGATGAACACGATTTGCCGCCAGACGCCGACCCGGCACGGCTGGCCCGCTACGTCATGACGGTCGCGTTCGGCATCGCCGTCGAAGCGGCAAGCGGCGCAACCCGTGAAGAACTGCAGGAAGTTGCCGACGCGGCCCTGTGCAACTGGCCGCCTGCCTGAGTCTCAGCCTTTGCAGTAAAGGTCGACCGCGATGGTCATCCGAGCGCGAAACTCGTTGCGGGTCTCCGCGTCGTACTTGATCCCGATCGCCGTGCTGATCAGTGTCCCAGCGACGTCGTCGGGTGAGCGCCCCCCAATCGCGTCGATGACGAGCGCACGGAACCGCTTCGGGTACTCGGCAGGCATTGTGCCGAGCAGATCGGGATTCGAGTCGATCAGAACGCTGATCTCCGCAGCCATCGGCCCCACGTACCGACCGGCCCAGTGGTCGAACGCCTCGATCAGCCGCTCGCGAAGCGGTTGCCGCAAATCGGCGAGAGCGACCCGAGCTGCCTCGATGCTGCCGTCGAGCGAATGCTGCACGGTCGCGCGGAACAGTTCCGGCTTGGACGAGAAGTAGAAGTACAAGCCAGGACGCGAGATGTCTGCGGCCTTCGCGACGTCGTCCATGGACGCCTTGCGATAGCCGTAGCGCGCGAACACCTCCAGTGCCGAGTCCAGTACGTGCGTGCGCCGATCACTGCTCATAGACACACTATACAAACTACGTACGATGCGTATAGTTCGAAGGGTGTCTCAATCCTCCTTGATCCGCACGGCCTTCGACGCCACCAGTACCGCCGACGACGTCATCGCAGGCCAGAACCTCACCGGTGTCCGCGCAATCGTCACCGGTGCCACGTCCGGCCTTGGTCGCGAAACAGCCCGCGCGCTCGCATCCGTCGGTGCGGACGTCACCCTGGCCGTACGCAACACCGCCCTCGGCGCATGCGTCGCCGAGGAGATCGCCGCCTCCACCGGAAACCGAGCCGTCCGCGTCGCCCACCTCGAACTGGCCGACCTCGCCACCGTCGCCCGCTTCGCCGCAAGCTGGGACGGCCCGCTGCACCTGCTGATCAACAATGCCGGCGTCATGCGTCCGACCCTGGGGCGCACTCCACAGGGTTGGGAACTGCAGTTCGCGACCAATCACCTCGGCCACTTCGCGCTGGCACTGGGCCTGCGCGACGCCCTGGCCGCAGGCGCGAATCAGCGAGGAACGGCCCGGATCGTCGCGGTGACCTCCGGCGCGCACATGTACTCACCCGTTGTCTTTGATGACATCCACTTTACCCGCCGGTCCTACGACCCCCAATTGGCTTACGGGCAGTCGAAAACGGCCAACTCGCTGTTCGCCGTCGAAGCGACCCGCCGGTGGGCAGCCGACGGAATCGTCGCCAACGCGGTCAACCCCGGCGGAGTTTCCACTGGCCTGCAACGGGATTTCACCCAAGACATGAAGAACCACTTGGACCGGCTCGAAGCCGCCGGAATCTTCGCCTACAAGACCGTCGAACAAGGCGCGGCCACCACCCTCGTCGCCGCGACCGCCCTGGAATTCGCCCATAACGGTGGCCATTACCTGGATGACGGCAACGAATCCGCGACCGTTCCCGACGACGTCGACCTGGCTGGCAACAGCCACTCCGTCAAACGCTGGGCCCGCGACGCCTCGCCCGCGCACCAGGTGTGGGAGGTGTCCCTAGACCTGGTCCGTCAACGCTGACGAGGCCCGCTGGAGATCCAACACCGTCAGAGAAAAGCACGTCAGTTGCCACAAGCGCGTGTCTCACGTTCGCTAGGTTTTCGCCGTGCACACGACAGATTGAGCCGCGGACCTGTGGTTGCCATCGCAGGTCGCACCAATCCGCGGAACGGCATTCTCGAGAGATCACCGCGCAAGTCAGGCCGTCGGCCGTCCCGCCCCCGCGTAGTCGTCGCCGGGCTTTCGATACGGATGAACTTGCACCGCCTGCCCAGTCTGCGGCGCGTCGATCATCTGCTGATTCCCGATGTACAGCCCCACGTGATGGATCTTCGAAGCGGGCGCACCGTAGAAGATCAAATCGCCCAGCTGGGGTTCGCTCACATGGGGAACGCTGCGGAATTGCGTATCCGCCGTCCGCATCAGCTTGACGTCAGCGCTCGCGTAAGCAGCGGTCGTCAGACCGGAACAGTCGAAGCCCGGATCGGCGTCTCGAGTGCCATTGCCGCCCCAGACGTACGGCAGACCAATCTGGTCAATCGCGAAGTCGACCGCAGTGAGCACCGCGGGATTAGGCGGCTGATCGCTCTGGCCAACCGTGCCGTAGACGTTGGTCGTCGCAAGCGTCCGATGCAAGACGACCGGCGCTGGCTCCAATGTGGCGACCCCGTTCCACCAATCCGTCGCCAGATCGCGGCCATTCGCACAGAGCGCGCGCCCAGCCGTGAGCGCCGAATCATCGATGTTCTGAATGTCAGGCTTGCCACCGGACGCACTGCGCTGCCACTTGCTCCACACCGCGGGCGAGAGCTGCAATGGCCCCGCTGCCCCCGGCGTCGAAACAGGCCGGTGATAGAAGTCGAGAACCGCCACCGTGCCAAGCGGTTTCGCGAGAGTCCCGTTTTCCCCGACCCGATTACCCTGCGCCCGCCCATGATCGCTGGTGATCTTCCCGATCGCGGCGAGGGTGATCCAGGACAGGTGACAGTCAGGCTGCTCCTTGCTGAGCGTGACGGTCGCCTGCGCGTACCCGTTCATCGCCCGCAATGGGATATCGAGCCACTGACTGGTCCGCGACGCCCACGCCCCGAACTCCCCAGCCCTCGGCACCCCAGGCTGGGACGGCACCACCGACGTCGGCGCAGTCGCGACCGGAGCCGTCTTTGATGTACTCGGAACCAACGACGACGTCGCCGCGACGTTCCCGGAATTCGCATCGCCGGCACCGCCGCCCGGCAGAACCCGCACCGCGACAACCAACGCCGCGACGACCACCACAACCGCCGCCAACGTCACCACGGCCCGCCGATTCCGCGCGAGAAAACCCTGCCTCGCCGAACGTGCGCCTCCTTCGCCCTCCGAGGCTTGGCCCCCGTCGCCATTTAACGGCGACTCGCCAGCCAGCCCGGAGGTTTCGCCACTCAGCGGCGACTCGCTGGTCGACCCAGCATTTTCGCCACTCGCTGGCGACGAGTCACCCACCGCCGAAGGACCGGAGCCGCCCGATTCGCCGTTCACTGGCGATGCCTCACCGGCGGACGAACCACCCGCGTCGACTGTTTCGCCACTCAGCGGCGACACGCTGGTCGACCCAGCATTCTCGCCACTCACTGGCGACGAGTCACCCACCGAGGAAGGACCGGAGCCGCCCGATTCGCCAGTAACCGGCGACGCCCCACCGGCGAACGAAGGACCGGAGCCAGCCGATTCGCCGCTAACCGGCAACGAACCCGAGCCCCCAGGCTCCCCACCGGCCACCACACCAGGCGTGACCTGCGATTCGCCATCCAGCGGCGATCTCCCGGCCCCGTCCATCACCGGCCCCCGGCAAGTCTGGACAGCACGAACTCGCGCAGCACGTCCAGTTCCGTATCCACCGCCACCTCGATCGGCCGCCCGGTGGGCCTGTTCGGGACCGCCCGCCGGTCGACGATCGTCATGCCGCGGGTCGGGCCGAGGCCGGCGTCGATGTCGACCGGGTAGGTCTCCGTGCGCAGGATGCCCGGGCGGATCGCCTCGGCGACGGCCACCGCGTCGTGCATGACGATGCCTTCGTAGCCGAGCACCTGGCGGTAGTGCGCCAGGTAGTCCGGGGTGAACGAGTTCAGCGCCTGCCCGACCGGTCCGGACGCGGCGAGTTTCGCCAGCCACGTGCTGTCGACCGCGCACCGGTGGGTGAGATCGAGGGGGACCATCACGCACGGAACGTCGTCCTCGGCGATCACGCGTCGGGCCGCGTCTGGGTCGGCCCAGATGTTGAATTCGGAGACCGCGGTCGAGTTGCCGAGGGCGATCGCTCCGCCCATCAGGACGATGCGCGCGATCTTCGAACGCACCCCGGGGTGGGCCGCGAGCAGGGCGGCGATGTTCGTGAGCGGGCCGATCGGTGCGATGGTCACCGGTTCGTCCGAGGCTTCGAGCAGCGAGACCATCAGGCTGACCGCGTCCGAATCCTCGAGCGGACGGGTGGCGTCGGGCAGCGAAGCGGCGTGTCCGGAAAGTCCGTCGGAGCCGTGGACGGTGCTCGACCGGTGCAGCTCGCGGTACAGAAGCGGCCGCGAGGCACCCGCGGCGACCGGGACGTCCGGGCGGTCGCACATCTGCAGCAGCCGGCGCGCGTTTGAGGTGGTCGTGGCCAGCGGCACGTTGCCGAAGACAGTCGTCACGCCCAGCAGGTCGACGTCCGCCGACCTCGCGGCCAGTGCGATCGCGAAAGCATCATCGACGCCGGGGTCGGTGTCGATGATCAGCTTGGTCCCCATCCTGCTCCCCTTGCGTGTGGCCGGCCGTCGTCCACAGGTTACGGTCAAGGGCATGACGTCGATGTGGGGTGCGCCCGCGTTGTCGCGCGTGCGCGCCTGGCGGCGGGCCCGGCGGGACCCGCACCAGGCGAAGTTCCTGACGGCCGACTCGCTGCGCTGGATCCTGCGCAATCGCGCGTACACGCCGTGGTACCTCGTGCGCTATTACCGGCTGCTCAAATTCCGCATCGCGAACCCGCACATCATCCTGCGCGGCATGCTGTTCCTCGGCAAGAACGTCGAGATCCACTGCCGTCCCGGATACGGCCGGATGGAGATCGGCCGCTGGGTGCACATCGGCGACGGCAACGCCATCCGCTGTCACGAGGGGTCCCTTCGCATCGGCGACAAGTCGGTGTTCGGACGGCAGAACGTGATCAACTGCTATCTCGACATCGAGCTCGGCGCCGCCACGCTCGTCGCCGACTGGGTGTACATCTGCGACTTCGACCACGTGACCGCGGACATCCACGTGCCGATCAAGGACCAGGGCATCGTCAAGTCGCCGGTCCGGATCGGCCCGGACACGTGGCTCGGCACGAAGGTCAGCGTCCTCAAGGGCACGCGCGTCGGCCGCGGCAGCGTGCTCGGCGCGCACGCCGTGGTGCGCGGCGACATCCCGGACTACTCGATCGCGGTCGGTTCACCGGCCCGGGTGGTTCGCAACCGCGAGGACGACTACGCCGCGGATGCGGCCCGGCGCGAGGCCGTCGCCGACATGGCGCGCAAGGCGAACAAAGCACTGCAGAAAACGCTCGGCGACAGCTGACGCCAGCGCGGTCGCACGTCGAGTTCGGCGCCGAAAATAACCTGACAGCGTCGATAACCTCGCCTTATGAGCGAAGCCCTCAGCCGACACGTCGCCGCCTTCAACAACCGTGACTTGCAAGGCCTCCTCGATGGCTTCACCGAGGACGCGGTCTGGATCACCGGCAGCAGCGTCGTGCGCGGACGCGAGGAACTCACCGAGTTGTTCAAGGGTGCCATGGAACAACTTCTTCCGACGCTGACGGTCGAGAACGTTCTCGCGGACGGTGATCAGATTGCCGCCCAATTGACCGAACGGCTCACCCACAACGGCGAGGACCAGGTTTTCGCCATCGCCGGGTTCTATCGGCTGTCCGGAGACCGCATCAAGTCGGCGAAGATCTACCGCGAGGGCAGCGCCGAACTCGACTGACCGGTGTTGCCGTTTTTTGGCGAATCGCGCTGACCTGCGGAAACGTGAGCCCGAGCGGCCCGATTAGCCGGTCGGCGGCAGGGGAGCGGCCTACCTGGACGCCCGTGACTAGACGTCCCGGCCCGACGGCTCCGACAGCGCCTTCGCTACTACATCGTCGATGAAGGCGGTCTTCGCTGAGGTGTATGCAGCACGATCGGTGCGGAAGCGATGGGAGAGTGAGCGCTTCAGCGTCGCGTAGTCCTGCGCGGTGCTCGGGTGGGTGCGCAGGAAGTCCCGGAACGCGAGTACCCGAGCGAGATTCTCGTTGTCGGCTGCGCAGACGTAGAGGTGGTGCGGTGGGCTGTCCGGAGGCCGAGCGAAGGCTTCTCGACCGGGAATGCCGAGATCGCCTCTATGCCGATAGCCGATCGCCTGAAAACTGGCGACAACAGCAGGCAGGTCGTCGCGGGTGGCGATCACGACGGCCAGGTCGATGATCGGTTTAGCGGCCAGCCCGGGGACCGCGGTGCTGCCGACATGCTCGACGCGTTGCGCGAGTCCGCCCACCTCCGCAGTGATGCGGTCGCTGAGGCTGGCGAAGACCTGAGGCCATCGTGGGTCGTAGTCCACGATCTCGACTGGCGCGTCCACTCAGATCGTCCTCTTGGTTCGTGCTCTCGTCGGGCCACCCATCTCCTGGTCACGGCTTCGCGGGGCGTCGGGTGGACACCGGCACCTCAGAGCAGGAAATGGAACAACGGACTCCCCGGCTCCACCCGCTCGACCTGCAGCGGGCTCTTCTCCAACCGCGCCAGCAGCCCGGGCAGGTCCGCGCGCCGCGGGATCTCGACGCCGATCAGCGCGGGACCGATCTCCCGGTTGTTGCGCTTCACGTACTCGAACCGCGTGATGTCGTCCTCCGGCCCGAGGATTTCGTCAAGGAACCGCCGGAGCGCGCCGGGTTCCTGCGGGAAGCTGACGAGGAAATAGTGCTTCAGCCCCTCGTGCATGAGCGAGCGTTCGAGGACTTCGCTGTACCGGCTGACGTCGTTGTTGCCGCCGGACACGATGCACACCACCGTCTGCCCCTGCTCGACCTGCACGCTGGTCCCGAGCGAAGCGGCCGCGAGCGCACCCGCGGGTTCGGCGATAATGCCGTCCGACTGGTACATCGACAGCATTTCCGTGCACACCGCGCCCTCGGCGACGGACGTCAGCTCCGCGCCGCTGTCACGGATCAACGGGAACGTCACCTGGCCGGCCTCGCGCACCGCGGCGCCGTCCACGAACGGATCCACCGCGTCGATCCGCACCGGTTCGCCCGCTTCAAGAGCCGCCGCCATGCACATCGCGCCTGCCGGTTCGACGCCGACGACCCGGATGTCCGGATGCCGCTCGCGAACCCACGTCGCGATCCCAGCCAGCAACCCTCCGCCGCCAACAGGAACCACCAGGACATCCGGCACGAAACCGAGCTGCGAAACCACTTCAAGCGCGACAGTGCCCTGACCGGCGACAGTGCGGACGTCGTCGAACGCCGGCACGAGCGTGGCTCCAGTGCGGTGGGCGTCATCCTTAGCCGCGGCGAAGGCGTCTTCGTACGTCTCGCCGACGACGATGACCTCGATGTGCGCGCCACCGAGAGCCGCAATGCGTTCACGCTTCTGCCGCGGCGTCGTGCCCGGCACGTACACGCGACCGTTCGCCCCTAAGCGGCGACACGCGTACGCGACGCCTTGCGCGTGGTTGCCGGCGCTCGCGCAGACGACACCGCGCTCCCGCGTCGAAGCGTCGAGCTGCACGATGAAGTTGTACGCGCCGCGGATCTTGTACGAGCGGACCGTCTGCTGGTCTTCGCGCTTAAGCCAGACGCGCGCGTCTACGCGGGACGAGAGACGCGCGTTGGGCTCCAGGGGCGTACGTGTGACCACGCCCGCGAGCCGTTCGGCGGCCTGTTCGACCAGTTCTGCGTTCACCGTGTCGATGTCGTGCACTCGGGTGAATGTACTTCGCACCCGGTGAACACGTCCGGGGCACTCACGTCACTGGCCGCGTTCACGTCTTCGGCACCGCCGGGTACGGGACGAAGGTGCTGGTGTTTTCGTCCACCGTGAGCGGTTTGCCGATCGCCGGAAACGCGCGTTGCGAACAAGCGGGCCGGTCGCACACCTTGCACCCCATGCCGATCGGCGTCGCGGCGGCGGGTTCGTCCAGGTCAAGGCCGGTCGAGTAGATCAGCCGGCCAGCGTGTCGCAGCTCGCAGCCGAGGCCGACGGTGAACGTCTTGCCCGGGCTGCCGTACCCGCCGATATTGCGCGACACCGTCCGCGCGACCCAGAAGTACCGCTTGCCGTCCGGCAGCGCCGCGATCTGCGTGAGGATCTTGCCCGGAGAGGTGAAGGCCTCGTAGATGTTCCACAACGGGCAAGCGCCGCCGACGCGCGAGAAGTGGAAACCCGCCGCTGACTGGCGTTTCGACATGTTCCCGGCCCGGTCGACGCGCACGAACGAGAACGGCACGCCGCGCTGTTTTGGCCGTTGAAGAGTCGACAGCCGGTGGCACGTCGTCTCGAACCCGACGCCGAAGTGGTCGCAAAGGCGCTCGATGTCGTACCGGAACTCCTCGGCCGCGGCCAGGAACGGGCTGTACGGCAGGATCAGCGCGCCCGCGAAGTAGTTAGCCAGGCCGACGCGCGCGAGCGTCCGCGCGGCCGGGCCGGAAAACGCCCACGAATCGGCGAGTTCAGTGATCAGGTCGTCGTATTCCAGCAACGCGATCTGGGACGCCATCCGGAACGCCTGCTGTCCGACCCGGAGGCTCGGCGCCAGCCGCAACACCCGCGTCGCCGGCTCGTACCGATGCTGTTCACCTGCGGATTCGTTGATGCCCTCGTTCGTCACGTCGACGCCGTAGCGCTGCCACAGCCGTTCCTTGAGCGACCCCAGCACTGATCCGCGCCGCAGCGGGATCTGCGCGGCCATCCGCTCGGCCCGCTCGTCCAGTTCGGCGACGTAGTTCTCCCGCTCGTAGAAGAAGTCGCGGACCTCCTCGTGCGGCAGCGGGGCAGCGGCGCTCCCGTGCAGGCCGAGACCGTTTTCCGTGGTCAGCGCGGCCGTGCTCTCGACCGCGTTCCGGTAGCTGCGATGCAGTTTCACCAGCGCCTGGGCGATGGACGGCAAGTTGCTGGCCAGGTCGTTCAGCTCGCTCGTGGTCGCTTCGACGCCGACAGCCTCGTCGAGCAGGGCTTCCTTCACATCGGCGACGAGCCGCGAGGTGTCGTTGTTGGCGAAAAACTCCGTGTCGACGCCGAATGCCTGCGTGATCCGCAGCAGCACCGGCACGGTCAGCGGGCGCGAGTTGTGCTCGATCTGATTGAGGTAACTGGGTGAGATCTCGAGCACACGGGCGAGATCCGCCTGGCTCATCGACCGGCTTTCGCGCAGATGCCGCAGCCGCGCCCCGGCGAAAGTTTTGTCCATGAGTGCTCCGTCCGGCCGGAAGGTTTCCGGGCCTGAACGATTACGTGAACGATCAAGCCCGCGAATTTTCGGTGTGGTTGCGAACAGCAGATTCGCAACCTTTGCAACATGCTAGGCAATCTTCGCAGAAATTGGCAAATTGGAGCAGTAGACCGAGTTTTCCCGCTCGTGTCAGGGTCGTGACCAGGCAAGGCGAGCAATCGCAAACTTCGCAACACGGGAGAGTCCGATGACCGAGCAGGCCAATCAGCTCGAGCAGGCGGCGGCCGAGCTGGCCGAGCAGTGGAAGACCGACCCCCGCTGGGCGGGTGTCCAGCGGACCTACTCCGCCGCCGACGTGGTGAAGCTTCGCGGTTCTGTCGTCGAAGAGCACACCCTCGCCCGTCGCGGCGCCGAGAAGCTGTGGGAGCTGCTGCACAGCGAGGACTACGTCCACGCGCTGGGCGCGCTCACCGGCAACCAGGCCGTGCAGCAGGTGCGCGCCGGCCTGAAGGCCATCTACCTGTCCGGCTGGCAGGTCGCCGCCGACGCCAACCTCGCCGGCCAGACCTACCCGGACCAGAGCCTCTACCCGGCCAACTCGGTCCCGGCCGTTGTCCGCCGCATCAACAACGCGCTGGGCCGCGCCGACCAGATCAACTGGGCCGAGGGCAACGGCGACATCGACTGGTTCGCCCCGATCGTCGCCGACGCGGAAGCCGGCTTCGGCGGTCCGCTGAACGCGTTCGAGCTGATGAAGGGCATGATCGCGGCCGGCGCCGCGGGCGTGCACTGGGAAGACCAGCTCGCGTCCGAGAAGAAGTGCGGCCACCTCGGCGGCAAGGTCCTTATCCCGACCAAGCAGCACGAGCGCACCCTGAACGCCGCCCGTCTCGCCGCCGACGTGCTGAACGTGCCGTCCCTGGTCGTCGCCCGCACCGACGCGCAGGCCGCGACCCTGCTGACCAGCGACGTCGACGAGCGCGACCGCAAGTACCTCACCGGCGGCCGCACCTCCGAGGGCTTCTACGAGGTCAACAACGGCATCGAGCCGTGCATCGACCGCGGCCTGGCCTACGCGCAGTACGCCGACCTGCTGTGGATGGAGACCTCCACGCCGGACCTCGAGGTCGCCCGCAAGTACGCCGAGGCGATCAAGGCGCAGTACCCGGACCAGATGCTGGCCTACAACTGCTCGCCGTCGTTCAACTGGAAGAAGCACCTCGACGACGACACCATCGCGCGGTTCCAGCGCGAGCTCGGCGCCATGGGCTACAAGTTCCAGTTCATCACGCTGGCCGGTTTCCACGCGCTGAACTACTCGATGTTCGACCTGGCGCACGGCTACGCCCGCAACGGCATGAGCGCCTACGTCGACCTGCAGGAGCGCGAGTTCGCTTCGGAGGAGCGCGGCTACACCGCGACGAAGCACCAGCGCGAGGTCGGCACCGGCTGGTTCGACCTGGTGTCCACCGCGCTGAACCCGGAGAGCTCGACCACCGCGCTCAAGGGTTCGACCGAAGAAGACCAGTTCCACTGACGCACCCGCGGGCCGGCGATTCCGGTCGCCGGCCCGCCCCTTCCCTTTCCCCCTTCGCGGAGGTACGAGATGGCTGACACGTTGAACACCCGCATCGAGGTCACCGGTCCCGCCGATGGCCGCTTCGCCGAGATCCTCACCCCGGCAGCACTGGACTTCGTAGCCAAACTCGACAACACCTTCGCCGGACGCCGCCGCGAACTCCTCGACGAGCGCCGCCGCCGTCGTGAGCGGCTGCAGTCGGGGGAGGAGCAGCTGGACTTCCTGCCCGAAACGCGGTCGATCCGGTCGGACGAGAGCTGGCACATCGCTCCCGTCGCGCCCGGTCTGGAGGACCGCCGCGTCGAGATCACCGGCCCGACCGACCGGAAGATGACGGTCAACGCGCTCAACTCCGGCGCGAAGGTGTGGCTGGCGGACTTCGAGGACGCGACGTCGCCGACCTGGCACAACGTCGTCGACGGCCAGCTCAACCTGTTCGACGCCATCCGCCGCAACATCGACTTCACCACCGAGGCCGGCAAGCGCTACACGATCGGCGACGACCCGGCGACGATCGTCGCCCGCCCCCGCGGCTGGCACCTGGTCGAGAAGCACATCCGCATCGACGGCCGCCCGGTTTCGGCGAGCCTCGTGGACTTCGGCCTGTACTTCTTCCACAACGCCCGGCAGCTCCTGGCGCGCGGCAGCGGCCCGTACTTCTACCTGCCGAAGCTGGAAAGCCACCAGGAAGCGCGCCTGTGGAACGACGTGTTCCTGCTGGCGCAGAAGGAACTCGGCATCCCGCGCGGCACCATCCGCGCGACCGTGCTGATCGAGACGATCACCGCGGCCTTCGAGATGGACGAGATCCTCTACGAACTCCGCGAGCACGCGGCCGGCCTGAACGCCGGACGGTGGGACTACATCTTCAGCGTCATCAAGAACTTCTCCGCGCACGGTGCCGACTTCGTGCTGCCGGACCGTGCTCAGGTGACGATGACGGTCCCCTTCATGCGCGCCTACACCGAACTGCTCGTCAGCACCTGCCACCGCCGCGGGGCCCACGCGATCGGCGGGATGGCCGCGTTCATCCCGAGCAAGGACCCGGTCACCAACGAGAACGCGCTGGAGAAGGTCCGCCAGGACAAGGAACGCGAGGCCGGCGACGGCTTCGACGGCTCCTGGGTCGCGCACCCCGGCCTGGTCCCGGTGTGCCGCGAGGTGTTCGACCAGGTGCTCGGCGGCTGGCCGAACCAGCTCGGCAAGCTGCGTGAGGACGTGACTGTCGACGCTTCGGACCTGCTTGACGTCGCGAGCGCCGGCGGCGAGGTCACCGAAGCGGGCGTGCGGGCGAACATCAACGTCGCCCTCCGCTACATCGACTCCTGGCTGCGCGGCACCGGTGCCGCGGCGATCCACAACCTCATGGAAGACGCCGCGACCGCGGAAATCGCGCGGTGCCAGGTGTGGCAGTGGATCCGCAACGGCACGAAGCTCGAGGACGGCACGGCGTTGACCCACGAGCTGGCCGTCGAATTCCTGGACGACGAGCTGACGAAGGTCCGCACGGACCTCGGCCCGTCGGCCCGCCTCGACGACGCCCGCGCGATCTTCACCGAGACCGCCCTCGGCGAGAAGCTGCCGAGCTTCCTCACGACTGTCGCCTACGCCCGCTACCTGACCGAGCGGTGACAGGCTCCGGTCGCCAGTGACCTGACCACCGGCGACCGGTTACCCCGCACCACATTTTGGGATGGTGCAGGGGACGGGTCCGGTGGCGGAGGCTCCCCGCCACCGGACCCGGGTCTTTCCGGACCCGCGCTCCTTCGCCGCTGAGCGGCGAGGGGCGCGGGTTTTCGGCTTCGCGGGTTCTCGATGCTTCGGGCTTGGGTCTTGGCTGGCTTGGCTTCTCGCTCACTTCCGCTCACACGCTGCCCGACCCCCGGGTGCTGTTCGGGTGTCGTGGCCGCTCAGTGGCGAATCCCGCGTACGCCCCAGGTCGCGCTTGATCTCGCCTCTCGTTCAGAGCACGCCGATCACCGCTCCCAGTTCGACCGCGTTACCCAGTTCGGACCGGCGCTCCAGCCCCGACGCCCGATGTCGCCGAGTCCCTGACACGCCCGCGCCGGATGGATTTCGCCCGCTCTCTTCAACCGGTCTCCAGCCTTGGCCGCGCCCAGCCATCGCTCCTCGAACGGCCTATCCCGCGGAGATCTCGGCTCCTCACCCGGTCCGCCCGAGAACGCGAACGAGCTGCGCCGATCTGCCCCACTCCGCCGTCGCCCGGCCGAACCACCGTTGCCGCTCAATGGCGAATGCCTGGTAGACGCCCATTTCAAGCCTTCGATCGCCCTCCTGGTCACGACGGCTCCCTTCCGCGGCAGGCACCCGAAGCCGCGCCGCCCACCTGCCGAACACCCCTTGCCTATTTGATTCGACATACATATATTGCACATGTAACTACCTGGGGAGCGTCGCCGGCGAGGGTGCCGGGCAGCTTCCGATCTGACTCGCATTCGGAGAAACCCATGCATTGGCTTTACCTCGGCATCGCTGTGCTCTTCGAGATCGCCTTCGCGCTCGGAGCCAACGCCACGGACGGGTTCACCAAGCTGTGGCCGTCGGTGTTCACGCTGGTCATGGCAGCCGGTGGCATCTTCTTCCTCAGCCGGGCCCTGCTGACCCTCGACGTCGGCGTCGGCTACGCGATCTGGACCGGTCTCGGCTCGGTGGGCATCGTGCTGCTGGGCGCGCTGATCTTCAAAGAGAAGCTCAACTGGCGCAAGCTCATCGGCTTCGGCCTGGTGATCTGCGGCATCATCGGTCTCCAGCTAACCGGTGCCTGACGCTCCTCTTCCCGCTCCCGAAAGGATTTCCGCCGTGTCCGTTCAGCCCGAAGCAGCACCAGCCATCACACCGGAGAGTACGCAGACTAATCGCCGAGCATGGGGCATCCTTCTCTTCGCCGGAGTCTGCGAAATCGCGTTCGCCGTCAGCACGGACGGCAGTCGAGGCTTCACCAACCTGCCGTGGTCGATCGCCACGGTGATTACGGCCGCCGCAACGATTTTCACGCTCAGCCTGGCCTTGCGCACCATCGATGTCGGCGTCGGTTATGCGGTCTGGACGGGTATCGGCGCGAGCGGTGCCGCGATCTTCGGCGCGATCATCTTCGGCGAAAGTCTGGGACCGCTGCGCATCCTGTTCCTGGCAGTGATCATCACCGGCGTCATCTGCCTCAAACTCGCCGGCGGATCCACCGACTCGGCGAAGGCCGACGACTGACCGTATCCAGCCCGCCGTCCCGCCAAATCCGCCAACTGGCGGCGAATCTGCCTAACTCTGGCGGCGGGCGCCGTGAGCACGTTTTCGTCACTACGCTGCACCATTGCTTGCGACGAACCTGGAGGCCAGCCAATGCCGATGGCGACCGTCAACGACCGCCCGCTCTTCTTCGCCGACACCGGGGGAGACGGACCGGTCTTGCTCCTGGGACACGGCTACTTCCTGGACCACTCAACGTTCTCGCCGCAAGCAGCGGTGCTCGCGCCCACGTGGCGCCTGATCACCTGGGACGCCCGCGGCCACGGGCAAACCCCGGACGACGACCCCGGCACCTCATACACCTATTGGGACCAAGCCCGAGACGCGCTCGGCCTGCTCGACCACCTGGGCATCGAACGCGCCGTCGCAGGCGGACTGTCCCAAGGCGGATTCATCGCGCTACGAATCGCTTTGCTGGCACCCGAACGAGTCGCAGGCCTGGTGCTGTGGGATACCGAAGCAACACCGTGCGACCCAGCCGACAAAGCAGCCTACGGCGATATGTTCGCCGCATTGCGCGAATACGGACCAATCGATGACCTCATCGTACCGTTGTCGACCCAGCTGCTCGGAGAATCCGACCTGCGTGACGAGTTGCGCGCACGATGGTGTGCCGCACCCGCACTGCCGCTAGGCCCGGCCGCGCACTGCCTGCTGGAACGAGACGACGTCTCGCCCCGACTGAACGAAATCACCTGTCCGACGTTGCTGATGTGGGGCGAGCAAGACGTTTCTCTTCCCCACGACCGCATGGACCTGCTGAGCGAACGCCTCCAGAACGCCGGAGACGTGCACGTAATCCGCGGCGCGGCCCACACCCCAACCCTGACTCATCCGGAGCAGGTCAACCCGTTGCTGCAACAGTTCCTGCAGACGCTGGCCTGACCGGTACCACCGAGCGGCCGAGACTGCTCGCGCAGCCCGAAACCCCGAATTCTCCCACCTCCCAGTGCCATGCAGACCACCGCGATCTCCGGACATGAGAGGCTTGACGAACGCACAATTGCATGCACGCACATGTGCTATACAAGAGGTCTCGGCGTCACTTCTCGACGCTGGACGAGGCTTTGCCGGAGAGGTCGTTCGCGTGACCACCACACCTTCCCCTGGCCGCAAGCAGGCCGGGGCGAAACTCACCACCCTCGGCGCGATGTGGCCCCGCATGATGGCACTTCGCAGCCGTATCGACCATGAGGTCGAGCAAGCCCTGCAACGGCAGCTGCACCTGGGCTTCTCGGAATTCGTCGCCCTGATGTCGCTGGCCGATCGACCCGACGGCGAACTCCGCATGCAGGAGCTCGCGGACGCGACGTCACTCAACCAGAGCTCCGCGACCCGCCTGGTGGGCCGGCTCGAGCGGACCGGTCTGACCGAACGACGTCTCTGCGAATACGACCGCCGAGGCGTCTACACCGGAATCACCGACGCCGGACGAGCCACGTTGCGCAAGGCTGTCCCGGTCTACGAAGCAGCCTTGGCGAACGCTTTCGACCGCGTGGCAGCGGACCCCGACTACCGCGACCTCATCGCCGCCGTCGATCCCCGCTGAAAGCGCCCTGACCAGGTATTCGCCACTGAACGGCGAATCTCGCCGACCACCTTCGACCAGCGCTTGACCTACACCTCGAACGCGTTGCCAGTCGCGATCTTCGGCCGTCCCAACTCTACCGGTTCGCCGACCCGAGCCCGCCGATAAACCTCGACGGTCGCCTCAGCGATCCGTCCCCAATCGAAGTCCGCGCTCAGCCGGGCCTGCGCCGCACGCGCGCGCCGGGTCGCAGCCGGGACGTCGCTCAAGACAGTCGTCACGGATGAGGCGAGACCCGCGACGTCACCTGGCGCGAAGGCCAAGCCGGTCTCCCCGTCGATGACAACCTCGCCGAGCCCGCCCGCGGTCGACGCCACCAACGGCGCTTTCGCGGCAGCAGCTTCCAGCGCGACGATCCCGAACGGCTCATACCGGCTCGGCAGCACGACTGCATCGGCCGCGGCGAGGAGAGCTCGCAGGTCACGGTCGGAAAGATGACCGACGAAGTCCACCGCCCGGCGAATCCGCAGCTTTCGAGCCTGCGCGACGAGTTCGTCGTGATGTCGCCCTTTACCGGCGACGACCACCCGAGTCCCTGGAAACCGCCGGCGGATCCGGGGCAGCGCGGCCAGCAGGTCTTGCACGCCCTTTTCCCACTCAAGCCGGCCGAAGAACAGCAGGAACGGAGCCCCGTCCGGGCTGTGCTGCTCCCGCATCCGCGCGACCTCGCTGGACGATACGCGCCAGCTGCGCCCCTCGATGCCGTTGTGGATCACCGAGACGTCAGCTGGGTCGATCTCGAAGAGGTGCGCGACCTCCTTGCGCATGGCCTGCGAACAGGTGATCACCGCGTCGGCGCGGTTGGCCAGCCACCATTCGACCGAATGCACCTGCTGGTTGAGCGGATGCGACAGCCACCCCGAATGCCGGCCCGCTTCGGTCGCGTGGATCGTCCCGACGAGCGGCACCCGGGCAGCCTCGGCGACCGCGATCGCCGGATGCGTGACCAGCCAGTCGTGGGCATGGACGACGTCGGGTTGCCACGTGCGGAGCAAATCCTGCGCCGCCCGGATCATGGCGTGGCCCATGGCGAGCGTCCACGCGACGAGATCCCGCTCGAAAGTCAGGTGCATCGGATCCTCGGCCACGCGGACGACCCGGACCCCCTCGATGACCCGATCGCTGCGCGGATGCGTCGAGGCGTCGGTGCCCGCGGTGTGCCGGCAGAGGACGACGACGTCGTGGCCCTGCTGCGCGAGGTGCCTCGCCAGCGCGTGAACGTGCCGGGCCAGTCCGCCGATGACCACCGGCGGGTACTCCCAGGACAACATCAGCACGCGCATGGCCCGAGGTTACTCGCCAGTCGCTTACCCCGGGGCGGCCGCCCGAACGACCGGCGGAAAGCCTCGCCGTCAGCTGGTGAAAAAGTGCCGGAGCAAGGAAGAATCAGCTGGTCAGAGCGTTTCGCCAAAAAACGGCAACAGGTCCGCCCGGCCGATTCGACGGCTCGTGACCACCGCATCCCCGCAGCTCAGCACCCCGCTGCGGCTCGCAGAGAGCACCAGGCCGAAGACATACGTTCCAGCTACAGCCACCCGTCGCGACGAGCAACCCTCACGCGCCGCGGCACACCCACTGCGCCCGCGGGCGAAGCGCGCTGGCGAGCTGCTGACCAGCGATTAGCCACTAAATGGCGAGGAGGTTGTCGACGGCATCTCCACCGTCTCGCCTGGGAAACCTCCACCAAGGACCAGTTGCCAGCCAGCGACCACCGACAGCCGACATGACCGTCGCGCAGGGCCTGGGTCGTCGGCTGCCCAGGTGGTGCCCAAGCCATGCCGCGGATCGCGATTCTCTGCCACCATGACCAGTGATGACTCCAACAGAGCCCGAATGGCAGCAAGCGGATCCGCCACTGACCACCCCGTGGACCGACCGAGTCGACCCGGCCGCGGTGCTGCCCGAGTACCCACGCCCCCAGCTCCGCCGGCTGGAATGGCTGAGCCTCAACGGCATCTGGGAGTACGCAGGATGGCCCGCTTCGCCCGCGGAGCCGCGCCCGGCCGGGTATAGCGAGCGCATCCTGGTTCCCTTCGCGCCGGAATCGGCGCTCTCCGGAATCGGCCGACGCGACGAAGTGCTCTGGTACCGGCGGTTGTTCGAGGTTCCGGAAAGCTGGCGCGGGCGACGGGTGTTGCTGCATTTCGGTGCAGTCGACCAGAAAGCTGAGGTTCGGGTCAACAACCAGACAGTGGTCACCCATGAGGGCGGGTACACGTCGTTCTCCGCGGACATCACAGACGCGCTCCGTGCATCGGGACCGCAGGAAATTACCGTTCGCGCAGAGGACCGGACGGACATCGAGCCGTACCCGATCGGCAAGCAGCGCAACGAACCTGGCGGTATCTGCTACACCCCGACGTCGGGAATCTGGCAGACCGTCTGGGTCGAGCCGGTGCCGAACGAGCGCATTTCCTCCCTCGAAATCACCTCGGACCTATCCGGCGTCTCAGTGTTCCCGCAGGTCACCGGTGGCGCTCAAGTGGAGCTGATCGTTTCGCCGCCAAACGGCGACGAGGCAGTACGCGTTCGGAGCACCGCCGGCGTGCGGCTGCGAGCAAACCTTCCGGAACCGCATCTGTGGTCTCCCGACGATCCGTTTCTCTACGACATCACCGTCCGGCTTCTCGATGCGCACGGTGATGTATTGGACGAAGTCGCCAGTTATTGCGGCCTGCGAACGGTAGAAATCGTCCCGGATGTCGACGGACAGCCACGGATCGCTGTGAACGGCCGGATCACCTTCCTGCACGGACCACTCGACCAGGGCTACTGGCCGGATGGCGGTTACACCGCGCCGACAGACGAGGCGCTCCGGTTCGATCTGGAGAAGACGAAGGAACTCGGGTTCAACCTGGTCCGCAAGCACGTCAAGGTCGAACCCGCGCGCTGGTACTACTGGGCGGACCGGCTGGGTTTGGCGGTCTGGCAGGACATGCCGTCACTGGTCGTCTCGTTCGCCGGACCGCCCGGGCACGCGCCGGATCCGCTGCCCGAAGGACAACAACGGTTCGAGGCCGAACTGCGGGAAATGGTCGCGCAGCTGAGCAACGTCACGTCGATCGTCGCCTGGGTGCCGTTCAACGAAGGCTGGGGAGAATTCGACACTGCCCGGATTGCCGCGCTCGTAAAGGAACTCGACCCGACTCGGCTGGTGATCGCCAACAGCGGCGTGAACTGCTGTTTCTCTCGCCCCGACACTGGTGCTGGCGACATCTACGACGACCACACCTACGTCGGGCCAGGGGAGCCGCACGAGGGGGACCATCGCGCCCTGGTGGACGGTGAATACGGCGGCCTGGGCTTGGTGCTCGACGACCGCATTTGGCCAGGTCCGCCCAACGCCTACGAAATGACGGCGGATTCCACGCATCTCACTCGCCGGTACGCGGAGGTGAGTGAACGCCTCGAACGGTTGGTTTCCGATCTGGGGTTGTCCGGCGCGATCTATACTCAGACCACTGATGTAGAGAACGAAGTGAACGGCCTCCTCACCTACGACCGCCGAGTGGAAAAGCTCGACTTCACCGACGCCGCGAACCACAACCGAGCGGTGATCGCGCGTGGTTCGTATCCCGACGTGAAGACCGCGGCCGAACTGGCTGGCGAGGCTTCGGACAGCCGTTGACCTGCAATTCGCCGTTGAGCGGCAACGCGAGACAGGCAGCCCTGCACTGGGCTGCGGCCTGGGGGACGAACCAGGCCGACTTGCGATTCGCCGCTCACTGGCGACGAACTGGCCAACGGTGTTTCGAAGCTGCCAGGGTTTCGTCCAGTTCGGACATGGCGGGTCACCGTCCACCGTGCTGTGCCGACGTCACTGCCGAATTAGCCTTTGAACGGCGACGGCATCCTCGGTCGTGGCACCGGCCTGACGTTGTGGTGCGCGGTGACGTCCACTCGTGGCGACTTATGGCGCTGGTCGTCAGTCGCCGATAAGTGGCGACACCACCGCGGACAAGCAGAGGTGAGGAACGCCGGATCTTTCGCCACTGAGCGGCAACGGCAGCAAACGGCTAGCGCTGTCTCCTTGGGAAGCCAGCCGCCTCGGCGTTTGCCAGCAGTTGCCGAAAAACGGCAAATGCCCTCCGGCCGCGATGAACGCTGGCCGGAGAGCAGGACCGGAGCTCAAGCAGGCAGCGCCGCTTCGATCGCCGCGACGATCGTCTCGTCTTCGGGCTCCGTGCGCGGCCGGAAGCGACCGAGCACCTTGCCGTCCGGGCTGATCAGGAACTTCTCGAAGTTCCACTGCACGTCACCGGCTTCGCCGTCCGCGTCGGGAGTTTCCGTGATGCTCGCGTAGAGCGGGTGCCGGTCTTCGCCGTTGACGTCGACCTTTTCGAACAGCGGGAAAGACACACCGTACGTGGTGGAGCAGAACGTCTGGATCTCCTCCGCCGTGCCTGGCTCCTGACCGGCGAACTGGTTGCAGGGGAACCCGACGACCGAGAAGCCCTTGTCGCCGTAGCGTTCTTGCAGGCGTTCCAGGCCGGTGTACTGCGGCGTCAACCCGCACTTCGACGCCACATTCACCACGAGCAGCGTCTTGCCGGCCAGCGGTCCGCCAAGAGTGGCGTCTTCGCCAGACAGAGTCTTGAGGGGCAGGTCGCGGATTCCCATGGAGTTCCTTTCGATCGTCATGCGCGAGGACGCCGCAGGGTGCGCGCGTCCAGATGTCCGAACGGGCCGTCGGCCCGGCGGTATTCCTCGGCCAGGGCGAGCGCGCGAGAGCGATCTCCGCTGCGCAGCAACCCTGCCAAGGCGTCGAACCGCTCGGTGTGCACACGAGCGCGCCGGCGGGCGTAGTCGGCGGCGGAGTCTTTGGTGACCATGAACGCCCAGTCGCTGGACAGTGCCATCATCGCCTCGGCGACGGCCTGATCGGCAACGGCGTCGCGAGTGGTCCCATCCTGCTTATCGACCAGGTCGAGCAGGCGGGCCTGCAGTGCGGTGTTGTCCTGCACCATGTCCGCGACCTGCTCGCCGTCCCATACACGCCAGTCCTTGCCGGAACCCCATGAGGATGCGGGCAGCTGGACCGGTTCGCCTAGGTGGCCAGCCTCGAGCGCGCCGCGCAACGTGGTCACCCGGACGCCTGCTTCGGGCAGTGCGCGCAGGATTCCTTCGAGCCACGCGGGCCCTTCGTGCCACCAATGTCCGAAGAGTTCCGTGTCGTATGCCGCAACCACTAGCGACTCGCGCCCATGTTGCTCGCGGAGAGACCTCAGACGCGCGACGACTGTCTCGACGAAATCCTTGACGTGCGAACCTAAAACGTCCGCGGCGAGCGCGGGATCGTAGGGAGCTTTGTCTTGTGGCTCAACGGTTTTGCCGGTGACGCGCGACGCCTTCAGCCCGACTTCATGTGCCCAGGTGTGGAAATCCCGATACGCGGCATGGCCTGGATAGCCGGCTTTCGGCGACCAAACCCGGTAGGTGACTTCGAGATCGCGGCCGAAGCAGACGACGTCGGAGTCTCCGACAGGATGCGCGGCCGAAGTGTCACCATGGAGTGAAGGACCATCGACAAGGAAGCGTCGCACACCGGCATCGTGATAATCTTGTTCCATCCCCGGTGCATAACCACATTCAGGTGCCCAAATACCTTCTTGTGCGCGGCCAATGCGCAGCGCGGTGTCCTCGAGCCCGGCCTGGAGAGCGAACCGTCGCACTCGCTGGTCCAGCAGCGGCTGGAACGGATGCGCCAGCGGTCCGCCGAGCAGTTCGATCGTGTCACTGTCTACAAGCGACCGAAGAACCGGCGAGAAACCGTGCCGCCAGCGCGTTTCCAGCTCCTCGGTGGCGTGCATAGCGGCCTGGTGCTCGGCGGCGGCCAGGTCGCGCAGCAATGGATCGCCGTGCCAGAGCGTCGATGCGTGCTGCGTGCGCAGCTGCCAATGGCCGATCCAGTCGTGGCAGGCGCGGATGGCGTACGGATCGTCGAGCTGTGCGGCGAGAACCGGTGTCATGCCGAGTGTCAGGACGTCGCGTCGCCCCTCAGCGGCGAATCGGCGCAGCAGGTCGACGACCGGCAGGTACGAATGCGTCCACGCCTGGTACAGCCACTCCTCGCCGACAGGCCAGCTGCCATGGTGCGGCAGCCATGGCAGGTGGCTGTGCAGGACGAGGCAGAACGTGCCTTCGTGGGCGGGATTCCGGGCGCTCACGGGCGCACCGCCACGGCCACCAGGTCGAGGCTCGCGTCTAGATCGTCGCTGTGGACGGCGAAATCGTCGGCCCGGATCGCCGCGACGTCCGCGAGGAGGTCGGCGGGCCAGGCGGCCTGTCCGGGGAGCGAACCCATGACCACGTCTAGTTGGGCGTCGATGATCGAACCGCCATAACGGGTTTCGATGGTGCGTAGGGATTCCGCATGGTGCAGCCCGTTCAGCGCCGCCACGGTGAATCCGGCTGCGCGCAGCAAGTCGTCCATTTCGGACGGTGCCAGTTCGCGCGTGTGGAACGGGTTGAGCGGAGTGTCGCTGTCCGGCGTGAAAGTGAGCCGATTCGGGGTCGTGACCAGCAGTTTTCCGCCCGGGCGCAGGACCCGGAAGCATTCGGCGAGGAAACCGTCCTGGTCCCAGAGGTGCTCGATCACCTGGAAGTTCGCCACCACGTCGACCGCGCCGTCATGCAACGGGAGGTACGCGAGGTTCGCGCGCGCGACGTCGACACTTGGGTACCTGCGTGCGACGTGCTCGGTGGTCGGTACGTCGTAGTCCAGTGCGAGCACTCGCCGGGCATGCTGGGCGATGAGCCCGGCGCCGTAGCCCTCGCCGCAGCCGGCTTCGAGCACCGTCGCGTCGGTGCAGTGGGGGAGGAGGGCGAGGTACGCGGCTTCATGGCGGCGGAACCAGTAATTTTCCTCGGGGATGCCGGGGACGGTCCGTTCGCCGGTGAGGTGCAGTGCCTCGGCCCGGGTGGCTGCGTTGGTCACCTGCGCGACCCTAGCGCCTGTCACGTTTCGCGCAGCCGTCTCGTTCCAGCGGTATGCAACGGACGATCACGCGCATCCTCCTGATCCTGCTCGGTCTCTACACCCTGGTGCAGGGGCTGTGGCCGCTGCTCGACCCGATGGGGTTTTACCAGGACTTTCCCGGTTTCCGGCACGGCTGGGTCTCCATGGACGGGCCCTACAACGAGCACTTCATCATCGATTTCGGCGGCCTCAGCCTGGCGCTCGGCGCGATGCTGGTGGGCGCTGCCGTGATGGGCACCACAGCTGTCGCGAGGCTGGTGGCGATCGCGGCGTTGCTGTTCGCCGTCCCGCACCTCGTCTACCACGCGGGTCACGTCGGGCACTATCCGCAGCTCGACCAGGTGCTCATCATTGGCGGGCTCGCGGTTACGGTCCTGCTGCCGCTCGTGGTGCTTGTGGTCCCGGGGCGGCGAATCGAGATCAGTTCGACGGCGACACCGTGATGCTGAGCGCACCCGGGCCGACGTGAGCGCCGATCACGGTGCTCGCGTCGCCCACCACGATCTCGCCCGCGCCCGGCACTCGCTCCCGCAGCCGCCGGACGATCTCGTTCTCGTCGGAGCCGAACCGGGTCACCGCGAGGTCCACTGGCTGGTCGCCCGCGGCCTTCACCGCCAGGTCGACGAGCCGGTTCATCGCTCGTTTAGTGCCGGGAACGCGGGCGAGCGGACTCACTTCTCCATTGCGGACGGTGAGCAGCGGCTTGATCGCGAACGCACTTCCGAGCATCGACTGGGCAGCGCCGATCCGTCCTGATCGTCGCAGGTACTCGAGCGTGTCGACATAGATCAGTTCGGTCGAGTTGCGCACTCGTCGTTCCGCGGCGTCCAACACCCGTTCGAGCTGCCCTCCGGCCCCGGCGACCCGAGCGGCGGACACCGCTGCGTAGCCGAGACTCATGCTCGCCGTCCCGCTGTCGAGGATGTGCACCGGAATCCGGACCTGCTGGGCGGCTTCGCGGGCGGCTTCGACGGGCTGCGAAAGCCGTCCGGAGATGTGCAGGCTCACGATGGCGGACGCGCCGGCGGAGGCCGCGTCCTGGTAGCTCCAGAAGAACGCGCCCGGATCCGGCGGCGAAGTCGTGACGGCCGCGCCGGATTTCATCGTCTGGATGAGCTCGCTCCGGTCGAAGCGGTGCTCGTCGTCCGTCTGGTCGCCGACATGCAGCTGGACCTGGACGACACTGATTCGCCACTGAGCGGCGAGTTGCTCGGGCAGGCACGAGGTCGAGTCGGTGACTACGGCGATGTGCGCGGACATGGTGCCGGAGCGTAACCCCTAACGGCCTACTGCGAGTAAGTGACCGTTGCTCCGATCGGGCGAGCGGCGCGCTGGAAGGGCTAACCGGCCAACTACTGGGACGATGGTCCCATTAGATTGCTCATCCAGGTGAATGCCGTCACCTCGAGGGGTCCGGCCGCGGAATTGCCCCTAATCTACCGCTCAGTAGAGCACTGTCCCGCGGCCGAGAGCCGGCCCCAACCGGGAGGTCGAAGAAGACCCATGACGAACATCGTTGTCCTGGTCAAGCAGGTACCGGACACCTACTCGGAGCGGAAGCTCTCCGGTTCCGACAACACCCTTGACCGCGAATCCGCCGACGCCGTGCTCGACGAGATCAACGAGAAGGCTGTCGAAGAGGCCCTCAAGATCAAGGAAGCCGGCGAGGGCGAGGTCACCGTGATCTCGGTCGGCCCGGACCGCGCGACCGACGCGATCCGCAAGGCGCTCTCCATGGGCGCCGACAAGGCCATCCACGTCTCCGACGAGGCGCTGCACGGTTCCGACGCGATCGCCACCGCGAAGGTCATCGCCGCCGCCGTCGGCAAGGTCGAGGGCTTCGACCTGATCCTGGCCGGCAACGAGGCGTCCGACGGCCGCGGCGCTGCCGTGCCCGCGATCCTCGCCGAGCTGCTCGGCGTGCCGCAGCTGACCTATGTGCGCCAGCTGACCGTCGAGGGCTCCGCCGTGAAGGCCGACCGCGAGACCGAAGACGGCATCACTCACCTCGAGGCGAACCTGCCGGCGCTGGTGAGCGTGAGCGAGAAGATCAACGAGCCGCGCTACCCGTCCTTCAAGGGCATCATGGCCGCGAAGAAGAAGCCGGTCGAGACGCTGACCATCGCCGACCTGGGCATCGACGCGGGCGAGGTCGGCCTCGCCAACGCGTGGTCGACGGTCGTCGAGGCCTCGCCGAAGCCGCCGCGCACCGCGGGCGAGAAGGTCGAGGACGAGGGCGACGGCGGCTCGAAGGTCGCTGAGTACCTGGTCGCGCAGAAGCTCATCTGAGACACGGTTTCGAGGAGGATTCCGGAAAATGGCTGAAGTACTCGTCCTCGTCGACCACGTCGACGGTGATGTCAAGAAGGTCACGCTCGAG
The DNA here is from genome assembly GCF_017312175.1 of Amycolatopsis sp. A1MSW2902. Taxonomy (NCBI): domain Bacteria; kingdom Bacillati; phylum Actinomycetota; class Actinomycetes; order Pseudonocardiales; family Pseudonocardiaceae; genus Amycolatopsis; species Amycolatopsis sp. A1MSW2902. Next base: position 5,583,135 of record NZ_QJPO01000001.1, on the reverse strand, counting down.
CTGCTGACCGCTGCGCGCGCTCTCGGCGAGCCCTCCGCCGTCGTGGTGGGCCCGACCGGCACCGCGGCGAAGGCCAAGGAAGCGCTCGCCGGCCACGGCGCGGCGAAGGTGTACGTCGCCGAGGGCGACGACGCCGCCGGTTACCTGGTGACGCCGAAGGTCGACGTGCTCGCGAAGCTCGCCGAGCAGGTCTCCCCGGCCGCGGTGCTCGTCGCCGCCAGCGCCGAGGGCAAGGAGGTGGCCGCGCGGGTCGCGCTGCGGCTGGGCTCCGGTCTGCTCTACGACGCGGTCGGCGTGAACGCTGACGGCACCGTGGACCAGTCCATCTTCGGTGGCGCGTTCTCCGTCAAGGCCAAGGCCGCCAAGGGCGCGCCGGTCGTGTCGGTGCGTCCTGGCGCGGTCGAGGCGGAGGCCGCCGACGGCGCGGCCGCCGAGGAGACCGTCGAGATCCCGGCGCAGGACCCGGCGAAGTCCGCCAAGATCACCGGCATCGAGCCGGTCGTCGGCGGCGACCGTCCGGAGCTGACCGAGGCGTCGATCGTCGTGTCCGGTGGCCGCGGCGTCGGCTCGGCGGAGAAGTTCGACGTCGTGGAGAAGCTGGCCGACTCGCTCGGCGCGGCTGTCGGCGCGTCCCGTGCGGCCGTCGACTCCGGCTACTACCCGGCGCAGTTCCAGGTCGGCCAGACCGGCAAGACGGTGTCGCCGCAGCTGTACATCGCGCTCGGCATCTCCGGCGCGATCCAGCACCGCGCCGGCATGCAGACGTCGAAGACGATCATCGCGGTCAACAAGGACGCCGAGGCCCCGATCTTCGAGATCGCCGACTTCGGCGTGGTGGGCGACCTGTTCAACGTCGCGCCGCAGCTGACCGACGCGGTCGACAAGCGCAAGGGCTGACGTTTTCTTTTCGCTCGGAAGGCCGTCGCGTGCTCGTCACGCGGCGGCCTTCCGCGTTCTCCGGAAGTTTCCCGGCTGCCTGAGAGGAACCTGAGAACCCGCAATTAACTCAACGTGCACTGACCGGTCATCGATTGGCACTCTCCGAGGCCGCTTACCGGCAGGTACACCTTGACCATGACGTCGTCAGAGCTCCTCGTCAGTACTGATCAGGCGGGTGCCGACCTTCCCGCAGGCGCTCCGCGGTATTCGCTTCTGGTCGCCAACGGGAACGATGAAGTGCTCGCCGCACAGAAACTGCGATACCGGGTTTTCGCCGAGGAGATGGGGGCGGAACTGCATTCCCCGGAGCCCGGCCGGGACGTCGACTACTTCGACGAATTCTGCGACCACCTCGTCGTCCGCGACGACAACACCGGCGAGATCGTCGGCTGCTATCGCATGCTTCCGCCGGAGCGCGCCGCGCAGGCCGGAAAGCTTTATTCGGACAGCGAATTCGACCTGACGACGCTCGCTGCGCTGCGGCCGTCCTTGGTCGAGACCGGACGGTCTTGCGTCCACCCCGACCATCGCAGCGGTGCCGTCGTGAGTCTGGTGTGGGCCGGGATCGCGCGCTACATGCTCCTTTCCGGACACCGCTATCTCGCCGGATGCGCTTCGGTCCCGATCGACGACGGCGGCAGCTATGCCGCGGGCGTCTGGGATGTCTTGCGCACCAAGCATCACGCCGACGACTCGTTGCGCGTCTCGCCGTTGACGCCCTGGGAACCGGGCGCGATCCCACGTCCCGACCGGGCCATGCTTCCGCCGCTCATCAAGGGTTACGTGCGGCTCGGTGCCAAAGTGTGCGGCCCGCCGGCTCTCGACGCCGACTTCGGGGTCGCGGACTTTTTCGTCCTTCTTGATCTGCAGCAGGTCGACGAGCGGTACTTGAAGTTCTTCCTCGGGGCGCAAGGATGAGCCACGCATGGATGCCGACGTCGCCCTGCGGTGACGGTTGCCTCACCGACGGCGCACCGACGGTCGGCCTGCCGCGACGGATTTTGCGTTTCACCGCAGCGGTTTCAGTGGTCTTCGCGGCGCTGCTGCTCGCGCCGGCGTTGCTGGTGATTCGCGGCCGGAGCCGGGAACGCTTGGTGCGTCGGATCTTCCGGGCAGTGCTGAGGGCGTTCGGCGTGCGGATGTCCGTGGTCGGCGGCGGAGACTTCCTCGCCGCCCCCGCGGGTCGCGGTGCGCTCGTGGTGAACAACCACATCTCGTGGCTGGACATCATTGCGATCAACGCGCTGCGCCCGATGCGAGCCCTCGCGAAGATCGAGATCGCCTCCTGGCCGATCCTAGGGATGCTTGTCCGTCGCGGCGGCAGCATTTTCCTGGACCGCAACCGTTTGCGCGCTCTGCCGGACACCATGTCCGAACTTGCCGACAGCCTCCGCGCCGGCGCGCTCGTCAACGTGACTCCTGAGGGCACCACCTGGTGCGGCCTCGCCTCCGGCCGCTTCACGACGGCTACCTTCCAAGCCGCGATCGACGGCGGTGTTCCGGTCCGGCCGATTGCTCTCCGCTACCGCCTCGCCGATGGCCGCGAAACCAGCCAGCCGGCGTTCATCGGACCGGAGTCGCTCATCGCGTCTTTACGCCGGGTCGCCGCGCTGCGCGGCCTGGTGCTGGAAGTGCACGTGTGCCCGGAGATCGCTCCCGGCCGCGCAGAGGACCGCCGTTCGCTGGCCGCCCTTGCCGAGGCGGCTGTCCACTCGGCTCTCGGCACAGTCCGCATCCCGCCGCAGCGTCGCCGCCGGGTTCTGGTCGGCCGCCCTGCGGATTCCCAGCCAGTTGCGCACTGACGAAACCCCTGGTCACGGGGCCGCGGAGGGGAGTTGCCGTTTTTTGGCGACACCTTCTCCGCGGCTCCCAGCCCAGCCGCGGTTAGCCTTTCGGCAGACAGTGGACCAGCCCATTCGCCACTCAATGGCGACAGCCGCCCGACTCGCCTCGCCACCGGATGGCTACCCCGCTCGTCGCCTGTAACCGCCACCTCGTCATCCGCCACTCGCCTCCCAGCGGCGAATCACTCAGCTCGGCGCGCCTAATTTCCGCGACTCACATCTCTCGCCGCTGAATGGCGACAGTCGCGTATCGTCGGCGCGTCTGCCCACGGTGCTTAGCCTTTTCGCCACTGAGCGGCAACGGCCCACGCGCCGCAGTCGCCGTAAACCGGCAACACCAACTTGCCGAGCCGCGTCGTCCTCAAGCCTAGCCGACGATCATGGTCAAGAAATGGCAAGAGTCAGCTTCCCGCCGGGGTGCCCGTTCCGGCTCTCCTCTTGCGCAGCCGCTGCTTCCGCCAAGGGGAACGTCTTACCCTGCGCAATCCGCAACCCGTTGTGTACATATCCGAGGATCTCGTTCAGGACCTCTTGTGTCTGCCCGTCCTGGCCACCAGACGAAAACGGCACTCCGAGTTCGAAAGCCGCACCGTCGGCAATGGTCACGATGCGATCCTTCGACCCTCGGAGCTCGATCGATTCCGGCAAAACGCCATGGCCGGACGCGTCGAACACCGCATCGACCGGTCGGTCCGCCACCGCACGGACCCGCTCGAGCCACCCGTCGCCGTAACGCACCGGAATCGCACCCAGCGCTTTCACCTCATCGAGATTGTGCTGTCCAGCCGTCCCGATTACCGTCGCGCCCAATCCGACCGCGATCTGTGTCGCGAAACGACCGACAGCGCCACTCGCTCCGTGGACAACCAACAGTTCGCCAGCTTTGACGTCGAGCAGCCGCAACACGCGCAACGCAGTTTCGCCAGCAACCGGCAACGCCGCCGCGTCTTCCCAGGAGAGGCCGGCAGGCTTGCGAACGAGCGCATCGCCGAGCGCGAACTCCGCGTATCCGCCGGTCGCCGACCAGCCGAACACCTCATCTCCTACGCCGAACTCGGCACCGTCGCCCACCGCGTCGACCACTCCGGCGATCTCCAACCCCGGAATCTGCGGAGTTTTGAGCGCTGCACCGCCAGCCATCGCCCCCGAACGAATCTTCCAGTCGATCGGGTTGATCCCCGCGCGCCGGACCGCGACCCGGACCTGTCCCGGGCCAGGCTCCGGTGTCGGAACCTCGTTCAGTTGCAGCACTTCGGGCCCGCCGTACTCGGCGAAAGTGATGGCTCGCATCTCGGTTCGCACTCTCCTTCGGTCGCCGTACGTCCTACTTAAAGCCAGCCAGCATCCGGCGCATTCCGAACCGCACGCTCGATTCGCCAGTCAACGGCAAAATCCGGGCTCTGTCGCGCTCGACCACCAGCCCTGAGCCTGATCCATCGTTCTAGGCGACTGCAACGACGTCGCCAGTTACCCGGCGTCATCAACTTCCTGTGCCGAGCGCCCCTCGCTCGGCCCGCCGCCGCATCCACGGGCTAACGCCAACCTGAGGCAACGATCCGCCCTGGATGCGATGCGCCCCACTGTTCACCCCTGAAGACCTGCGGGTGGCTTGACCTCCAGAGCGCTGGAGGTTGCAAGCTTCCGATCATGAGCCAGGCCGTCGAAGCGCAGCCTCGAAAAAGTGTCCTCTGGAGTCGCGAACACCGCCTTGTCACCGTCGGGCTGTTGCTTGTGGTCACGCTGGTGGCCTTTGAAAACATGGGCGTCGCCACCGCGATGCCGACGCTCGTCGCCGAACTTCACGGTCTTGCGCTCTACTCGTGGCCGTTCACCACGTTCCTGGTGGCGAGCGTCGTCGCTACCGTCTTGTCCGGACGGCTAGGCGACCGTCGAGGTCCAGCGCCAGCGCTGCTAGTGGGGCCGGCTCTGTTTGCCGCAGGACTAGCTGTCGCAGGTATCGCCACGACGATGCCGATGCTCCTGGTCGGTCGAGCGCTGCAGGGCTTCGGCTCGGGATTTCTGCTGGTGTCCGTCTCGCTGCTGATCGCTCTGACGTTCACCGACCGCGAACGCCCTGTCATCTACGCGGCGAACGCAGCCGCTTGGGTCCTCCCCGCGGTCATCGGCCCGTCCGTCGCCGGCGTGGTGACCGTGACGGTGGGCTGGCGATGGGTCTTCCTCGGCCTGCTTCCGCTGGTCGGGATCGGAATTGCTCTGCTCTACAAGATCACTCGCCGCTTGCCCGCCCATGTGCCGCTCCCAGCCGGACGTCGCGCGGGCGTCATCGCCGCCGTCGTCGCCGCGCTCGGCGTTGCCGCCCTGAGCTGGGCCGCACAACACCCATCGCCTGCTGCAATCGCATACGGAACCTTGGGTCTTGTCGCGCTAGCCGTCGCACTGCGCAAACTCCTGCCTGCCGGAACGATGACCTTTCGCCCCGGACTGCCAACGGTGGTCGCCTCCCGTGCCCTCATCGCCGGCGCATATGCGGGAATGGAGGCGTATCTCCCGCTGACCATGACCGCCGTCCACGGTTACAGCCCTGCACTCGCTGGTCTGCCGCTCACCATCACCGCTCTCGGCTGGTCCGCCGCATCTGCCCTCCAAGGCCGGTTCCTCGACTGGTCCCGGGAGGCATCGCTGCGTACTGGCTTCGCACTCGTCGCGATCGGCCTGGTCGGCTTCGGCTTTGTCGCCCAATCGTGGTTCCCGGCCTGGGTGGCCTTCGCTGTTTGCGCGGTCGGCGGGGCCGGGATGGGAATCGCGATGCCCGCCATCTCGGTCCTCCTGCTGCGTTACTCCCCGGAAGGAGAGCGCGGCTTCAACACCTCCGCGATGCAGCTCGCCGACTGGGTCGGATCAGCGCTGCTCATCGGGCTCGGCGGGGTCCTCCTGGCCGCCGTCGCGTCCGCCGCCCAGCCGTCCTCCGCGATGGGACTGCTCAGTATCGCCCTCGTCCTGCTGGCGCTGCTCGGCGTGCAACTCACGAGCAGGTGGCCGAAACAGGTGTGACGTGCCACTCCGCGGCCCGGGGCGAGCTTCGTCACAGGCCGCATCGGTCTACCCTGATAGAGCGATGACCTATCTCGACCATGCGGCAACGACTCCGATGCTGCCCGAAGCCATTGCGGCGATGACTGAGGCTTTGTCCACCGTGGGCAACGCCTCTGCGCTGCATTCTTCGGGCCGTCGTGCTCGGCGGGCCGTCGAGGAAGCGCGCGAAGTGATCGCCGCCGCTCTGGGCGCGCGGCCGTCGGAGATTATCTTCACCGGCGGCGGTACGGAGAGTGACAACCTCGCGGTCAAGGGCATCTTCTGGGCTCGCCACGGCGAGGACTCGGCTCGGCGGCGCATCCTTTGCAGCACGGTCGAGCATCACGCGGTCCTCGACACTGTCGAGTGGCTGGAGCAGCACTCCGACGCCGAGATCACCTGGCTCGAAGTCGACGACAAGGGCCGGGTCTCGCCGGAAACGCTCCGCGCGGCGATTGAATCGGCACCGGAGACTGTCGCCCTGGCAACGGTGATGTGGGCGAACAACGAGGTCGGCACGGTCAATCCGGTCGCCGCCCTCGCCGCGGTCTGCAACGAGTACGGCATCCCCCTGCACACCGACGCCGTCCAGGCGGTCGGTGCAATTCCGGTCGACTTCACCGCATCCGGCGCAGCCGCACTCACGCTGACCGGTCACAAGCTTGGCGGCCCGTACGGCGTCGGTGCGCTTCTTCTCGACAGGGATACGTCATGCGTGCCGGTACTCCATGGCGGTGGCCAGGAACGCAGCGTTCGTTCGGGGACTCTCGACGTCCCGGCGATTGCTGGCTTCGCTGCTGCTGTCCAAGCGGCGATCAGCAGCCGCGCGGAGTACGCCGACCGAGTTGAGAAGCTGCGCGACGAACTCGTCGCCGCAGTCTTGCGGGAGGTCCCGGACGCGATTCTTAATGGTCGCGACGGCGAGCGCCTGCCGAGCCACGCTCACTTCACCTTCCCCGGCTGCGCGGGCGACAGCCTGCTCATGCTTTTGGACGCCAAGGGCATCGAGTGCTCCACCGGCTCGGCATGCACCGCGGGTGTCGCGCAGCCAAGTCACGTCCTCCTGGCAATGGGGGCAGACGCCGCCGCGGCTCGCGGTTCGCTCCGATTCTCGCTTGGCCACACGTCGACACTGGACGACGTGCACACGCTGGCGCGCGAGATCGGTGGCGTCGTCACCCGTGCCCGACAGGCCGGCCTCGCCGGCATGCGCAAGCAGACCCAGAAGCAAGAGGTGTAAAGCAATGCGGGTACTGGCCGCAATGAGCGGAGGAGTCGACTCGGCCGTCGCCGCCGCGCGTGCAGTGGACGCCGGCCACGACGTCGTCGGAGTGCACCTGGCGCTTTCAGCTCAACCTGGCACGCTGCGGACAGGTTCCCGCGGCTGCTGCACCATCGAAGATTCACACGACGCCCGCCGGGCCGCGGATATCCTCGGTATCCCGTTCTACATCTGGGATTTCGCGGAGCGCTTCACCGAAGAGGTTGTCGAGACGTTTGTCGGCGAGTACGCCGCTGGCCGTACGCCCAACCCTTGCGTGACTTGCAACGAGAAGATCAAGTTCGAGGCGCTGCTTGAGAAGGCGCTCGCTCTCGGCTTCGATGCTGTCGCGACCGGTCACTATGCGCGCCTGGCGACCGTTGACGGCGAATTGGAACTTCGCCGGAGCGCGGACGAAGGCAAAGATCAGTCGTACGTACTGGCTTCACTGCAGCCAGAGCAGCTGCGTCATGCGATGTTTCCGCTGGGCGGCTCCTGGAAGTCGGATGTGCGTGCCGAGGCGGAGCAGCGCGGGCTTTCCGTTGCGCGGAAGCCGGACAGCCACGACATCTGCTTCATCCCGGATGGCGACACCAAGAAGTTCTTGGAGAAGCGGCTCGGCGAACGTCCTGGCGAACTCGTCGATGCAGAGACCGGTGCGGTGCTTGGGCATCACACTGGCGTGCACGGGTTCACCGTCGGCCAGCGGAAGGGCCTCGGCATCGATGCGCCGGCCGCTGACGGGCGACCGCGGTATGTCCTTTCGCTTGAACCTGTTTCGGGCACGGTGAAGGTCGGTTCGTCCGCAGACCTCGGTGTCCACGCCATCGACGCGGACCGCCCGATCTGGCCGAGCGGACGAGCATTGGACGGGCCGACCGAATGCACCGTCCAGGTTCGCGCGCACGGAGGTATTGCCGATGCGGTCGCCGAAGTGGATGAAGACGGACGAGTCTCCATCCAACTGCGGGAGCCGCTGCGCGGTGTGGCACCTGGCCAGGTCGTTGTCCTTTATCGGCAAGACGACCAGGCCGGCGACCTTGTGCTCGGGAGTGCCAAGATCTCTGGCACGCGCTGATCTCCTTACGCGCCTAGGCGTTCCTCCTCAGGTTGCTCCGGCGTGGGCTGTGGATCGTGCAGTGGCGGAGGCGCGCTTTCAGCCGTCTCGCCCGTCGGAGTCGTGACGATCAGCTTCCCGTCCTGCATGACCTCGTAGCTCCAGTCGGCTCGATTCTTGAGACGACGGTGACGTAGGCAGTAGCTCAAAGTCGAGTCTGCGTCCGCGGAATCGGGGCCGGTCGGCTCCGTGAGGCAGTTGTGTGCGGGCCGCGGGCAGCCGGGCTGTCGGCACTCACGGTCGCGGACCCGCACGAACTCGTCGACATCGATGTTCGGCCGATACCGGAATTTGCCGACCTCGATCACTTGCCCGGTCAGCGGGTCAGTGATGACCCGGCGGACGATCGTGTCGGGACCAGTCGCGATGTGGCGCGCGAGTTCGGCGGGGATATGACCGTGACCGGCCAGCTCGGCGGGATTGTCGTTGAGGCCTAGGTATGTCTTCAGATCGACATAGAGGTACACCTCGGTCTGCTCGGGAACGCCGCCCTTGCCGCTGAGCAGCAGATCGATCGCGACGTCAGCGCGCAGCTGGTCGAGGGTTCGCTTTTCGTCGCCCGTCTTGAGCGACCGAGCGATCTTGTCGACGCGGAGGTAGGCCGCTGCAGCTTTGTCCGTCGAGGCGTTGTCGATGGAGAACCGCGAGATTCCTTCGCTCTGGTGCTGCAGGATGACGCGACGCTCGGCTTTCCGCTGAGACAGTCGGTTCATCGCCCCATCTGGGTCGATTTTCGTTGCGGCGTAAGCGGTCGCCTTGCGGACTTGGGTCGGGTTCTTGTCTTCCAGCCGGTGTTCGAGCAGGTAGTCGACCATCCGCGCGTGGTGGTCGGACAGCTGGCTGGTGCCGTCGGTGACTTTCATGGCGCGATACAGATCGAACTTGCCCTGGTCCATCAGCCGGAAAGTTCGAGGCAGACGGTGGGCCAGAGCTTCGGCCGCGTGGATCATCGCTCCGGCTCGGGTATCGGTGATATGCAAGGCAATCGCGAGCTCGCACGCCAGCTCGTGCGGGTCTGATCTTCGTCTTCGCATGCCCGCCATGCAATGCAACTGCAACGCCTGCAAGCGGGCGATCTGCCGGTTCGCGTCCTTCACTGCCGCTATCAACTGGTCTGGCTGCAAGCGATCGAAAAGGCTGAGGTTCGCGTGCATGGTGCGGAGCAGGAAGGCGAGGTCTGCGGTTTCGATGGTGGTGTTGGTCTGGCCGACGTGATCCGCCGGCGCGGTCGACTTGCTCATGATCGTCACGATACGCATTTATTCGAGCACAGTCAGCTAAATTGCACGAGGGGACCCCTCGCGCAATCGCTTGGCTTCCGCGTGGCAACTCTGGCACGGTGAAGGCAGGGCTATTGAGCGCGCGGACGGTTGAAGCTGCGGGAGGGAGTAATCAGAGATGCAGCTTGAAACCCGTGTGGCTCGCGACGAAGCCCAATCGTTCGTAGAAGCGGTGCGCTGCCGTCCTCGTTGTGTCCGAGGTGAGCTGGACCAGGTTGCAGCCGCGTCGTCGGGATTCGTCGATGGCCCACTGCACGAGTTGTGCGCCCATGCCCGAGCTGCGGTGATCGCGGTGCACGCGCACGGCTTCGATTTGCCCGCGAAGTGCTCCGCGCCGCGCGAGACCGGGGATGATCGTCAGCTGAAGTGTGGCTACCGGTCGGTCGTTTGACGTTGCGACGACCAGTAGCTGATTTGGGTCTGCATCAATGGTTTTGAAAGCCTGCAGGTAGGGCTCCAGGTCGGCCGGCGAGTCACGGGTTGCTCCCAGTTGGTCGTCCGCAAGCATCTGGACGATCGCTTCGACGTCGTCGGCTCGAGCTCGTCTCACAGTGATAGGATGCACGGTAGTTCAGTATTCCATTGGGCGATCGCTGGACGGTCGACCGCTACGTGGTCTTGTAGTGGCGAATGCCGTCGACTTCTTCGGCCGCGAGCTTATTCTGTGAGACCAGCAGATCCAGGTGCGCGCCGGTCTCCAAGACGGCGAGCATCTGATTGAAGGCGTCCATTTCGGACAGTTTGCGGCCGCGGCGGGTCCAGCCGAGGCGGTTGGCGGCTTCGAAAGCGGTGCTTGCCCCTGCTTCGATCTGGGCCGCCATCGTGCCGAGGCGTTTCCGGTGGTGTTCGAGTAGTTCGTCGACGCGGGCATGCACGCTGTCGGTGACTGGGCCATGAGCCGGCAGCATTCGCCGGTCCGGCATGCCTCGAACCAGACGGAGAGAGTCGAGATAGTCGTTCAGCGGCAACTCGGCCGGAACCGGCTGGAAGCCGATCGACGGAGTGATGTGCGGGAGCACGTGGTCGCCGGAGAACAGCAGGTTTGCTGCGCCGTCGACGAAAACCACATGTCCGTTGGTGTGCCCTGGGGTGTGGACCACGTCGAATTCACGGTCGGGCAGCACCGCTCGCCGGCCAGGTGTCAGCCATTCGTCCGGCTCTTCCCAAAGATTTGCCTCAGTGTGGCGAGGTTCCGAACCGAACAGCTTGCTGAGCGCGGTGATGACCTCTTGCCCGCCGCTGAGGCGAAGTAGATCGAGCTGGGCTTGCATGGGGAACTGGTTCGGGTTGGCGCTCGCGTCCAGTGAGGGCTGCTCGAGCTTGCCTAGGGCGATCCGGTTGCCGAACTCCCGCCGAAGCGCGACTGCCTGCGTGTAATGGTCGCGGTGGACGTGGGTGATGAGGAACTCGCGGACGTCGCCGAGTTCGGCGTCGATCGCCTTGAGTGCGTCGGCCAGCAACTGGCGAGATTCGGTGAGGGCCCATCCCGAGTCGACGAGCACGAGGTTCGTGCCGTCGGTGACGGCGTAGACGTTGACCGCGCGCAGGGCGTCGTTCGGGAGCGGCAAGGGGATCCGGTAGACGCCCGCGGCCACTTCGTAGACCCCGGGATCGGCCCAGTTCGAGTAACTGCCTTCGGGCAACGGCTCCACGGCGACCTCCGTCCAGGCGGGACCTCGGCGTCCCGGACTTTCCTTACATTGGGCCGTATTCCGGTCGCTGTCCACCTGGCGGGGCTGAGACACCGGTCACGTGATCAGCCGGATGGTGCGGTGAGCGCGAGGTCGATAGTCAACGTTGTCGCGATGAGCATGCTGGCCAGCGGCTCGGGGACCTGCTGCGGGATCTCTACGAGACAGGTGTTGCCGCTGAGCGGCGAAAGCTCCGGCGACGGAACTCCGACTTGGGCGACCTCTGCGCCGGCCGGGTCCTCGACCGTGACTTCCCAGCGTTGCCGGCCAGTGGCGATGACGGTGGCGATCGTCTTGCCTTCGGCGCGAAGCGTGAAACGGACGAGGCCTGCGTCGGCCGGGATGATTTCGCCGATTGGAGTTCCGTCCGCGCGTGTGACCACGAAGCGGGCCAACTGGTCCTTCGCGGGTTTCTCGACCTTGAGGACAGTGCTCTGGTTCGCGTCGCGGACCTCGAACCTGCGGCCGATGTGCTGGCCGGATTTCCACAGATGCTGAATGACTCTGCGCAGAAAACTGGGCGTCGTGACGGCCACGTCGCCAATGTGGAGGCCGTGGCGGTCGAACACGCCGTACTCCTGGCCGACGGTGGTCGGCTTCGGCTCCCGGCTGACGTAAAGGACCGGCTCGGTGAAGAGGGTTCGCTCAAAAGAGCGGCTTGAAGCCCGGCGGCCCGGTGCGCCGGGCATGCTGCTCCGCCGCGGCTCCCGGGCGGATGCGTCACCGGGTGTTTTGCCGGGCGGTGGCGGGGCGGAGCTGGTCATGACGATCCAGACTAACGCGGTGACCGCGAATTCGGTGCAGGCAAAGGGATATGCGGCGAATGTCCGGCTATTGCCGCGCGGCTGGGTGAAGCTTGTCCACAGGGGCGGTGCGGACGGCACCCGCACGTTCCGCGACAATCCGGCCTGTGACTGAACGACCTTGGCCCGCGGGCGCGGCAACGGGAATCGGGTCTATGCCGGGGACCGATCCCGTCGAGGCCGCTGCCGTGGTGTTCGGAGAGCTTCCCGGCTTCCCGTATGTGCCCGAATTGCCGGCTCGTGGCGTCGGTGCCGACCTGGTCGGCCGGACCGCGGCACTGCTGGTCGACCTGGCGATCGAGGTCGTGCCCAGCGGTTACCGCGTGGCCGGGAGGCCCGGTCACGAGCATCGTCGCGGGCGTGACCTGCTCCAGTGGGACCTCGACGCCGTCCAAGCTGCCCGAGAGAACGCTGGCGCGCCGGCCGTTCTCAAGACCCAGATCGCCGGGCCGTGGACGCTCGGCGCGGGGATCGAGCTTGCCCGCGGACACCGGGTGCTCACTGACCGCGGGGCGTTGCGGGACTTCACCGCGTCACTCCTCGACGGGCTTGCCCAGCATGTCGCGGAGCTGACCGCAAGGACTGATGCACCGGTGGTCGTGCAGCTCGACGAGCCGTCATTGCCTGCTGTTCTCGCCGGAAAACTGTCAACTCCGTCGGGTTACGGCAACGTGCCGGCGGTGCCTGAGCCTGAGGTTCGGGAGCTGCTTGCGACGACGATCGAACGGATCGGCGCGTTGACTGGGCAGCCGGTCATCGTCCACTGCTGCGCTCCGCGGCCGCCGATCGTGCTCCTCCGTGCCGCAGGTGCCGGGGCCATCGCGTTCGACGTCAGCCTGCTTGCCGGGGCGTCCGCCGAGCTCCTGGATGAGATTGGCGAGGCTTGGGACAGCGGTATCTCGTTCTTCTTGGGCCTCGTACCGGCTACGGACCCGGTGACGGCTCCGGGCCTGAAAGACCTCGCTTCGCCGGCGCTCAAGCTCGTGGACCGGCTGGGGTTCAACCGTTCAATCCTGGCCGAGCGTGCGGTTCCGACGCCGGCGTGTGGGCTGGCCGGTGCCACGAACGAGTGGATGCGCCGTGCGCTTGCTCTTAGTAGCGACCTGGGCAAAGGGTTCGTGGAGCCACCCGAGAACTGGTGATTTCGCGGACGCGCCGCTGCCGTGCCGCGTACCGTGGCTGGCGAAGAGAAACAACCGGGGGAATTCCGAATCATGCGTTTGTTCCGTCGTCGCCGCTCGGAAGCCGACACCGAGGCCGCGCCTCCAGATCCCCGTACGCCATGGCCTGAGCAGCAGGTGCCGTCCGACGCCGTCGCCGCGGCGGCTGCGTTCTGGGAAGGGTGGTACGACCTCCTGCCCGAAGTCAGTGCTGCGCTGGGCGAAGGCGAGCCGCATCGGGTCGAGCACGATCTGTGCGTGCTGGTCGAGGCGCTGCACCCGCGGCTGCACTTCTCGCTCGAACGCGGCCGGACCGCCATCTACGCGTTGGTCGTGAGCGGGCAGGAAGACCCGGAGCTGCGTCCGTACACCGACGCGTGGAAAGCGGCTGGACCGCCGGACGACGCGATCTGGGAGTACCACGATTCGGTGCCTCCGGTCCCGGACCCGACCGAGGTGACGGTGAACCTGGGCGAGCATCGGATCTCGCTGGCCGATGTCCGGGTCGTCGCGCAGGTGGACGACGGCGTGGTCGACGTCGCAGTCCATCATCCGGCGTTCGCGGAGCTGGACGAGGCCGCCCGCACCACGATGACGTTCCTGCCGCTCGACGCGACGCTAGGCGAGCGTCTGGCCGCCGAGCGGCTACGCCGGGTCGAGACCGCCGAGGCGGTGCCGGAGGGCACGATCGATCTGTTGGAGTTCCGGGAGCTGGTCCGCGGGCTGACCGAGCAACCGGACGAAAGTGTCGGTGCCTCCGGCTAGGCTCACCACCTGTGAGCAGCACCGACCTTCCCCAAGACCAGGCGGCCGTGGAGGCCGCCCAGGACGTGACCGACGTACCGGCCGACGTGCGCGAGCGGCACGGCGCGCTCGCCGAGGAGATCCGCGGCCATCAGTTCCGGTACTACGTGCTGGATTCGCCGATCGTCTCCGACGGCCAGTTCGACGCGCTCCTCGGCGACCTCCAGGAGATCGAGGACGAGTACCCGGCGCTGGTCACACCGGATTCGCCGACCCAGAACGTCGGCGGCACCTTCTCCACCGAGTTCGTCGCGCACGACCACCTCGAGCGCATGCTGAGCCTGGACAACGTGTTCTACACCGACGAGTTCCTCGCCTGGGTCGAACGGGTCGAGAAGGAAGTCGGGTCGACGGAGTACTTGGCCGAGCTGAAGATCGACGGGCTTGCCATCAACCTGCTCTACGAAAACGGCAAGCTCACCAGGGGCCTTACCCGCGGCGACGGGCGTACGGGCGAGGACGTCACGCTCAACATCCGCACCCTCGACCAGGTACCGGATCAGCTCACCGGCACCGACGAGTTCCCGGTGCCGAAGCTTGTCGAGGTGCGCGGCGAGGTCTACTTCCGCGTCGAGGACTTCCTTGAGCTGAACGCGAAGATGGTCGAGGCGGGCAAGCTGCCGTACGCGAACCCGCGCAACACCGCTGCCGGGTCGCTGCGGCAGAAGGACCCGAAAATCACCCGCGAGCGCCGGCTGCGGCTGATCTGCCACGGTCTCGGCAAGCGCGATGGTTTCGAGCCTGTCACGCAGTCGCATGCCTACGACGCGTTGGCGGCGTGGGGGTTGCCGGTGTCGCCGCACACGCGAGTGCTGCGGACCGGCAAGGAACTCACCGATCACATCGCTTATTGGGGTGAACATCGGCACGACGCCGAGCACGAGATCGACGGCGTGGTCATCAAGGTCGATCAGGTCGCTTTGCAGCGCCGGCTCGGCACCACGTCGCGTGCGCCGCGGTGGGCGATCGCGTACAAATATCCGCCGGAAGAGGCGATCACGACGTTGCTCGACATCCAGGTCGGCGTCGGGCGCACAGGGCGGGTCACCCCGTTCGCCGTAACCGAGCCTGTGAAGGTTGCGGGCTCGACGGTCGCGCGGGCGACGCTGCACAACCAAGAAGAGGTCAAGCGCAAGGGCGTGCTGATCGGCGACCGGATCGTGATCCGCAAGGCCGGCGACGTGATTCCCGAGGTGCTCGGTCCCGTCGTCGACGCGCGGACCGGCGACGAGCGCGAATTCGTCATGCCCACCGAATGTCCGGAATGCGGCACGGAACTCGCCTATCAAAAGGAAGGCGACAAGGACATCCGGTGTCCGAACACCCGGTTCTGTCCTGCGCAGCTGCGGGAACGGCTGTTCCATCTCGCCGGTCGCGGCGCGTTCGACATCGAGGTGCTCGGGTACGAGGCGGCGGTTGCGCTGCTCGACGCCAGGGTGGTCGCTGACGAGGGCGACGTATTCGACCTCACCGAGGACGCGCTCGCCGAGGTGGAGTTGTTCCGCACCAAGGCAGGCGACCTGTCGGCGAACGCGCGGAAGCTTCTGGCGAACCTCGATTCGGCGAAGGACCGTCCGCTGTGGAAAGTGATCGTCGCGCTGTCGATCCGGCATGTCGGGCCGACCGCGGCGCAGGCGCTCGCGCGCGAATTCGGTTCGCTGCAACGGATCGAGGACGCGAGCGAGGAGGAACTCGCGGACGTCGACGGCGTCGGCCCGACCATCGCGCACGCCGTGCAGGAATGGTTCGAGGTCGACTGGCACCGGGAAATCGTCGAAAAATGGCGACGGGCCGGGGTTCGGATGGAGGAAGAGCGCGACGAGTCCATCCCGCGGAATCTCGAGGGCCTGTCGATCGTGGTGACCGGTTCGCTGGACGGGTTTTCCCGTGACGAGGCGAAGGAAGTCATCATGGCGCGCGGCGGCAAAGCGGCGGGATCGGTGTCGAAGAAGACGGCGTTCGTCGTGGTGGGCGAAGCTCCGGGATCGAAGTACGACAAGGCTGTGCAGTTGAAGGTGCCGGTGCTGGACGAGAACGGGTTTCGCGCGCTGCTGGAGCGCGGCCCCGAGGCGGCTGCGGAATTGGCGCTCGACACCGGTTCGGACGAGGAAGCTGAGGACGGCGATGAGTGAAGTGGAGATCCGTCCGGCGCGGCCGGAGGAGTTCGAGGCGCTCGGCGAGGTGACCGTCGAGGCTTACCGGATCGAGGGATTTTTCGACACGGACGCGGCGTACGAGGCGAAACTCCGTGACGTGTCGGGGCGAGCGGAGCACGCCGAGCTGCTGGTCGCGGTAGATCCGGACGGAGAGGTCTTGGGCTCGGTCGCGATCGTTCAGCCCGGGAGCAAGCTGTCCGAGATTTCCCAGCCGGGGGAGTTGGAGTTCCGCATGCTGGCGGTCGCGGAGGCGGCGCGCGGGCGAGGGGTCGGGGAGGCGCTCACACAGGCGGTGCTGACCCGTGGCCGGGAACTCGGCGTCGACCGGGTCGTGCTGAGCAGCCTCGACGTGATGCGGAAGGCGCACCGGCTCTACGAGCGGCTTGGGTTCCGGCGCTTGCCCGCGCGGGACTGGCATCCGCATCCGGGCGTCAACTTGATCGCCTACGAATACGGCTTCTGACCTCTCGTTCTCGCTGGTCAAGGACTTTTGCCGTTTTTTGGCGAAAGCGTTGGAGAGGGTTCGTCGCCGGTTTTCGCCGTTGAGTGGCGACGGTTTGACGAACCCCGCCTGGGCTTCCGTCGGGTACTGGTGAGCGCTTTGGCGGACCTGGCGGTGAGCGTCGGTCGGGCGGGAATGGCCCAGGCTGTCGTTGGCGGACGGCTGTGCATTGGCGCGCCTGTTTGGCGAGCTTCGACTGGGTACGGGTTGTAACGTCTGGATGTCTGGCTTCGACTCAAGCTGTCACGCGTGAAGTACCGACTCGTACCGAGGAAGCGTGAGCATGGCGAAATTCGTTCAAGCCGCAGTACCGGTCGTTGGCGTTGCCGCGTTTCTTGCTGTTGCGTGCAACGCGGCACCACAACCTGGTGGCACCCCGACGACGACAGTCACGAGCGAGACCGTGACCGCGACGGCGACCCAGTCCTCGACAGCAACCGTGAGCGCACCGGTCAGCACTGCGCAGCCGGCGACGATCAAAGTCCCTGACGTGTCCGGCATGAATCATCAGGACGCGCAGGACGCCATGCAGGCGGCTGGGCTGTACAACCTGCGCGAGGTCGATTCGTCCGGGAAGAAACGGATGATGATCATCGACCGGAACTGGTGCCAGACCGGGCAGGATCCCAAGCCTGGGACCGTGGTTTCTGCTGGCACAGTCGTCACCCTCTATGCCGACAAGTGCTGATCGCCGCAGCCAGGGGAGCCGGTAGCCGTTTCACCTTCACGAGAGAGATTGTCTGCACTTGAGGACAGTCGACGGCGACTGAACTCCAGTGCAACGAAGGGCCGAGCCGGGCTTGGATTTCTGCTGGCTACGACCTTTTACCGGCCGATTCGCCGATTATCGGCAAGCAAGATCCGCCAGACGCTCCGCTCGGCCACCACCTTCAGGACACCTGACCCAAGTCCCGGGTCACCCGTCCAGAACCACCGCGACGATCCCGGCGAAGTGCGCCAGCCGGGCGACCTCCGCGGCACGGAAGTTGGGCCCGCCCGGTCGCGCGACGAGCATCGCTTTTCCCGGCTTGCCCAGCGGAGTGGCGGCCAGTTCGGTGCCGAGTTCCTTCCACGTCTCCGGGACCCACGAATCCTCGCCGTCCAAAACCGTCGCACGTTCCAGTGGCAGCCACGGCAAGTCCGTAAACGGGTTTTCCGGCGCCGCGCTCGACGAAGCCAAGCGGCGAGGGCCCGATTCCGCGTGCTCGACGATCACCGCCCACCCGGCGCGGATGATCTTCGGCACACCTTCGGCGAGCAAATCCAGCCCGGCCTTCGGCTGTGCGGCGATCTCCTCGACCAGTTCGAGCTCGCGATGGGTGTCGAGGATGCCCGCGTACGGCCGCACCGCGTCGACCTCGACGCCTTCCACGCTCTCGGCCGCGGTGATCAGCGCGTCCGGGAGCCTGCCCGACGGGAGTTCGACCACGAGGTCGTCGATCGCGAGCCCGCCGCCGCGTTCCACCACGTCCACGCTCAGGATGTCGGCCCCGACCGTGCCGAGCGCGGTCGCGACCGCGCCGAGGGTGCCGGGGGAGTCCGGTAGCTGGACCCGGATCAGGAACGACACCACGCGCCCCTCTCGCCTCAGGCGTCCCAGCCCTGTCGTGGGACGCGCTTGCCGGGCGCCGATTGTGACAGACCGGGTACCCGCGGGGGCCCGCTGTCCGGCAAGCGGGACGCCCTGCCCGGCGCCCGCGGCCCGATAACCCGGTCGAACCGTCCGACGCCGTCACCATAGACTTGCAGCTTCCGAGAGCACCCGCACAGCACACCCCGGGAGTCACCCGCGTGCCCAACATTTCCCGAGACGAGGTCGCACACCTCGCGAGGCTG
Source organism: Amycolatopsis sp. A1MSW2902 (assembly GCF_017312175.1). NCBI lineage: Bacteria > Bacillati > Actinomycetota > Actinomycetes > Pseudonocardiales > Pseudonocardiaceae > Amycolatopsis > Amycolatopsis sp. A1MSW2902. Next base: position 5,564,709 of record NZ_QJPO01000001.1, on the reverse strand, counting down.
GCCAGGCTGGCCGTGACCGACGACGAGCTGGACGTTTTCGCCGGCCAGCTCGACCAGATCCTGGATTCGGTCGCGAAGGTCAGCGAAGTCGCCGAGGAAGACGTCCCGCCGACCTCGCACGCCGTGCCGCTGACGAACGTCTTCCGTGAGGACACCGTCCGGCCCAGTCTCGAGCAGCAGGACGCGCTGGCCGCCGCGCCGGCCGCCGAGGACGGCCGGTTCCGGGTGCCGCGGATCCTGGGAGAAGAACAGTGAGCGAACTCGTCAAGCTGACCGCCGCCGAACTGGCGGCGAAGATCCACGCGCGCGAGGTGTCCGCCGTCGAGGTCGCGCAGGCGCACCTGGACAGGATCGCCGCGGTGGACGACCACGTGCACGCGTTCCTGCACGTCGACACGGAAGGCGCGCTCGGCGCGGCCAAGGCCGTCGACGAGCAGCTGGCCGCGGGAGACCAGCCGGCGTCGCCGCTGGCGGGCGTCCCGCTGGCGCTGAAGGACGTGCTGACCACGAAGGGCATCCCGACGACCTGCGGGTCCCGCACGCTCGAGGGATGGCTGCCGCCGTACGACGCGACCGTCACGCGGAAGCTGCGCGAAGCGGGCGTCGTGATCCTCGGCAAGACGAACATGGACGAGTTCGCGATGGGCTCCTCCACGGAGAACTCTGCGTACGGCCCGACGCACAACCCGTGGGACCACGCGCGCATCCCGGGTGGTTCGGGCGGTGGCTCCTCCGCGGCGATCTCGGCGTTCGAGGCGGCTCTCGCAATCGGTACGGACACCGGCGGCTCGATCCGCCAGCCCGGCGCTGTCACCGGCACTGTGGGCGTGAAGCCGACGTACGGCGGAGTGTCGCGCTACGGGCTCGTGGCGTTCTCGTCTTCGCTCGACCAGGCCGGGCCGTGCGCGCGTACGGTGCTTGACGCCGCGCTGCTGCACGAAGCGATCGCTGGCTACGACCCGATGGACTCGACGTCCATCAACACACCGGTGCCGCCGGTTGTCGCCGCGGCGCGCGAAGGCGCGAAGGGCGACCTGTCCGGCGTACGCGTCGGCGTCGTGAAGGAGTTCGGCGGCGACGGCTACCAGGCAGGCGTGCTGCGCTCGTTCCAGGCGGCCGTGGAGCAGCTTCGCGCTCTCGGCGCCGAAGTGGTCGAGGTGTCGTGCCCGCACTTCACGTACGCGCTGCCTGCGTACTACCTGATCGCGCCGAGCGAAGCGTCGTCGAACCTCGCGCGCTTCGACGCGATGCGGTACGGCCTGCGCGTCTCGGACGACGGCGAACACAGCGCCGAAGAAGTGATGTCGCTGACCCGCGAGAAGGGCTTCGGCGCTGAAGTGAAGCGTCGCATCATGCTCGGCACGTACGCGCTTTCGTCGGGCTACTACGACGCGTACTACGGCTCCGCGCAGAAGGTGCGCACGCTCATCACGCGCGACTTCACGCAGGCCTTCGAGAAGGTCGACGTGCTCGTGTCGCCGACGACGCCGACCACGGCGTTCAAGCTCGGCGAGCGCGTGGACGACCCGATGGCGATGTACCTCGCCGACCTGTGCACCATCCCGTCGAACCTCGCGGGCAACGCCGCCATGAGCGTCCCGAGCGGACTGTCCGACGAGGACGGGCTGCCGGTCGGCCTGCAGATCATGGCCCCGGCGCTCGCCGACGACCGGCTGTACCGCGTCGGCGCCGCGTACGAGGCCGCGCGCGACGCCGCTGCCGGCGGCTCGCTCGTGCACCAGGCTCCGGAGCTGGGAGGAACGAAGTGACTGCCGTGGCCGAGTTGATGGACTACGCCGAGGTCATTGAGCGGTTCGACCCCGTGCTCGGGCTCGAGGTCCACGTGGAGCTCAGCACGAACACGAAGATGTTCTGCGGCTGCGTCAACGAGTTCGGCGGCGAGCCGAACACCAAGACGTGCCCGACCTGCCTCGGCCTGCCCGGTTCGCTGCCTGCCGTGAACGGCAAGGCGGTCGAGGGCGCGATCCGGATCGGTCTCGCGCTCAACTGCGAGATCGCGGAGTGGTGCCGGTTCGCCCGGAAGAACTACTTCTACCCGGACATGCCGAAGAACTTCCAGACGTCGCAGTACGACGAGCCGATCGCGTTCGACGGGTACCTCGACGTGACGCTGGACGACGGCGAGGTCGTACGCGTCGAGATCGAGCGCGCGCACATGGAGGAGGACACCGGGAAGTCGCTGCACATCGGCGGCGCGACCGGCCGGATCCACGGTGCCGAGCACTCGCTGCTCGACTACAACCGCGCAGGCGTGCCGCTGATCGAGATCGTCACCAAGCCGATCACCGGCACCGGCGAGCGGGCGCCCGAGGTGGCGCGCGCGTACGTCACCGCGCTGCGCGATCTGCTGCGGGCGCTCGACGTGTCCGACGTCCGCATGGACCAGGGCTCGCTGCGCTGCGACGCGAACGTGTCGCTGATGGCCAAGGACGCGACGGAATTCGGCACGCGCACCGAGACGAAGAACGTCAACTCGCTGCGCAGTGTCGAGCGCGCGGTGCGGTACGAGATGACGCGCCAGGCGGCGATTCTCGCCGAAGGCGGGTCGATCCGGCAGGAGACGCGGCACTTCCAGGAGGCCGACGGCACCACGTCGTCCGGGCGCGCCAAGGAAACCGCGGAGGACTACCGGTACTTCCCGGAGCCCGACCTCGTGCCGATCGCGCCGTCGCGCGAGTGGGTCGAGGAGCTGCGCGCGACGCTGCCGGAGATGCCCTGGGAGCGGCGCAAGCGGATCCAGGAAGAGTGGAAGCTCTCCGACGAGGCGCTGCGCGACCTGCTGAACGTCGGTGCTGTGGACCTCGTCGCGGCGACGGTCGAAGCCGGCGCGACGCCGGACGAGGCGCGCGGCTGGTGGGTCAACACGCTGGCGCAGGAAGCGAACGCGCGCGAGGTCGAGCTTGCCGAACTGGCGATCACGCCGGCGCAGGTCGCCGAGGTGATCGGGCTCGTGTCCTCCGGGGAGCTGACGAACAAGCTCGCCAAGGAGGTCGTGCAGGGTGTTCTCGCGGGCGAGGGTTCGCCGCGCGAGGTCGTCGAGAAGCGCGGCCTGAAGGTCGTCTCCGACGATTCGGCGCTGCTCACCGCGGTCGACGAAGCTCTGGCCGCGCAGCCGGACATCGCCGACAAGATCCGCGGCGGCAAGGTCGCCGCGGCAGGCGCGATCGTCGGCGCGGTCATGAAGGCGACCAAGGGCCAGGCCGACGCCAAGCGGGTGCGCGAGCTGATCATCGAGCGCGTCGGTTCCTGAGTGGCTTTTTCGCTTCGACGCGTCACCTGGCGCGAGTGGCTCGGCCTGGCGGCCGGGCTGCTCGCGGCCGGGTCGACAGCCCTGCCCTGGACTGTGTTGTCGGCAGACACCGCGACGTCCGATGTCCGCGAGGCATTCAAGACGTTGCCGCACAGCGACGTCGTGCGCACGGCGTGGAATTCGGATCTCTTCTCGTGGGGTCCGCCGTTGCTGCTGGCCGTGGTCGGCCTTGCGGTCGTGCTGTTCGGGCAGGTCACGAAGGCACGGGTAAGCGGGCTGCCGCAGTTGTGGCTGGTGGGCGGCCTGGCGACGGTTTTGCTGATGGTGATCGGCTGGACGACGCTGGACTGGGTGTTCGACAGCGATCAACGAGCGTTCCTGGACGCTGCGGGCGTGTCGATCTCGGGCGGGGTCGGGCGGTATCTCGGGATGGCGTTCGCGGTCGGGTCGGTCGTGGTGGCGATCGTGGACATCCGGGCGGCTCGGGCGGAGAGCCGGGCTTCCCGTCGTCGCCGCTGAACGGCGACACGGGTCGGTTCTGGGCGGGCTTCTGGCAGATTCGCCGCTCAGTGGCGACGGGGTTGGGTTCTCGTTGGCTGGCTTCAGGGGATTCGCCGCTGGCTGGCGACGGGTGCTCGGATCGGGAGTCGGCGCTTAGCGGATTGGGCGTTGAGCGGCGACGCAAGCTCAGTCGGGAAGCGGGTTGGTGGATTCGCCGTTGAGCGGCGACTCTTGCCGGACTTCACGTCGGCTGGGCGCAGCGGGCCACGGCAAGCGGGCAACTCGAGCGGAAACAGAATGTCGCGTGACCGGGTCAGATGTCGCCACTAAATGGCTAACCGCAGGTCAGCTGGCCTATCGAGCCCCGGGAAAGGCTCTACCCGGCACCTTGGGCGTCAGTCCTTGCCGGGACCGCCGCCCGTGTCGCTCATCACGATCAGGACCACGCGGTCGTCGCTGGAGACCGGTTTGCCGCCGTCCTTGTTGACGGTTCCGGCGACGGCCAGCTGGGGGTTGATCATGCTCATGGCGGAGAGCCGGCCGTACGTCGTAGCGGCCTTGCTTTTGCCGTCGAGGGTGACCGTCGGCTTGCCCGTGACCGCGCCGTCCTTGTTGACCGGCACGTTCTGCATGCCGGTGGACGACGCGATGCCGAGGATGCCGTTCGCGTCGACGAAATCGACGCAGCCGCCGAGAGTGGGCTTGTCCTGCCAGGTCCACGCGGGTGTGATGAGGGGCTGTCCGGGCTGGAGGCGGTACACGGCGTCCGGGCCGTTGGCCGGGTGATCCGTCACCCACGTGCGCTTCCCGTCGGACGAACGGCAGATGCCGCCGGGGGAGTGCAGGCCGGCGGCATAGACGGCCGACCCGGACGCGGGATTGCCGGTGGCCGGCTTCCCTGACACGTCGATGCGCAGGACCTTGCCGGCCAGGGAATTCGGGTCCGCAGCTGCGGCTGGGTTGCCAGCGTCGCCGGTCGCGACGAGCAGTGCGCCGCTTCCGTCGCTGGCCAGCGCGCCGCGGTTGCCGGTCGGGCCCTTCGGGATTCCGGTCAGCACCGGCTTCGGGGCCTGGCCCTTGGCGAAGCGCACGACTCGGTTGTCCGACGCCGTCGTGACGTACGCGAAGACCAGCTGATCCTCGACATAACTCGGTGACAGCGCCAGGCTGGTGAGCCCTCCGTCGCCGTCGGCCTGGACGTCCAGTTGCGCGAACGACGTCGCGTCATGTCCGGAGCTGGCCAGCATCACCCGGCCGGTTTTCCGTTCACCGGCGAGAGCGGCGGGCGCGGAACCTTCGCCGGGAAGCCCGGCGACGGCGGCGACTGTGTCGAGGCAGGTGGCGATGACGGCCTTGTCGAAGTCCTTGCAGCCCTGCGGAGGCGGAACCGGCGAGGGCGGCGCTTGCGCGGGGCCGTTTCGGGGACCGCTGCCGGGGCCGTCGCCGTGCTCCTGGACGTGCGGCGGCGATTCCGGGCTCGGCACCGGCGCGGGGGTGAACGTCTGGCCGGCGGCGGTGTCGTCGAACCGGGCGCAGCCGGAAAGCACGAGGCCGCCGCAGGCGAGGAGGGCCAGCGGCGCCGACCACCGGAACCGGGTACGCATGATGCCCCAGCCTAGGTGGCGCGGCGTGAGCCACTGGTAAGTGGCTACCGTGGTGATCATGACAGTCACCGTGCTGGTCCCGGACGACGAGGGCGTCGCCGTGCTGTCCGAAATCCCCCTCGTCCACGCGGTGCGCTACGAATGGGGCCGCCCGTTGCCGCCGGAGGCTGCGAAAGCCGAGGTGCTCGTCCCGGCCATGGATTCGGCGGGCGACGACATCTGGAGCGATCTGCCGAATCTCAAGCTGGTCCAGCTCCTGACCGCCGGCGCGGAAGACTGGGTCGGCCGCGTCCCGGACGGCGTGCTGTTGTCCACCTGCCGCGGCGCGCACGGCGGCAGCTTGGCGGAGTGGGTCGTCGGCGTCCTGTTGTCGATGTACCGGAATCTGGACGTCTACGCGGCGGCGCAACGGGCTGGGCGTTGGGAGCAGTTGCCGTCCGACACGTTGCAGGGCCAGCGCGTGCTGATCGTCGGGGCGGGAGACGTCGGACGGCAGTTGCGACGGCGGTTGGAGCCGTTCGACGTCCGCTGCACGATGGTCGGGATGTCGGCGCGTGAGGGCGTGCACGGTGTCGATGAGTTACCGGAACTGCTGCCGCACCACGATGTGGTGGTCATGATGGTCCCCCTCACGTCGCGGACGCGGGGCATGGTCGACGCTGATTTCCTCGCGGCGATGCGTGACGGCGCAGTGTTGGTCAATGCTGCTCAAGGGCCTGTTGTGGTTACCGACGCGCTCGCGGCGGAGCTGGTGGCGGGAAGGCTTCGCGCCGCGCTCGACGTGACCGATCCCGAGCCATTGCCGGACGGCCATCCACTGTGGACGGCACCCGGTTTCGTGCTGACGCCGCACGTCGCCGGAGCAGTACGGGGCGTCCGGCGGCGCGCTTATTTGGTGGCTGCCGCGGAAATCGCCCGGTACGCTGGCGGAGAGCTACCTGGCAATCTCGTGCGCGGCGAATACTGATCATTTCCCGGATGTCGGCATGGCACTCAGGGTGAACCCTGAAAGAGCCCCTGACCTCGGCGTGCTCGCTCGCGGGCCACGGCTGAATCCCCTAATCTTCGCCGCGTGACCACTCAAGGGGACGACTACCAGACCAGCGTGCTGTCCGGTGTCGAGGACTCTGCCGGCAACGACTACGACGAACCGCGGCAGGGCGGTCTCGGCTTCGGCCTGCTCGTCTTGCGCCTGGGGCTCGGCGTGATCATGGGTGCGCACGGCCTGCAGCATCTGTTCGGCGCTTTCGGCGGACCGGGCGTCGGCGGGTTCGCGCACGTGCTCGAGATGTTCGGATACCACAAACAGACGACGCTGCTGTCCTGGATCACCGGCATCACCGAGGTCGCGGGCAGTGCGCTGCTGATCGTCGGCCTCTTCACCCCGCTCGCCGCGGCGGGGCTGCTGGGTGTGGCCGCGAACATCGTCTACGCGAAGTTCCACGGCGGCTTCTTCGAGGGCACCGGTCAGGGCTGGGAGTACGAGCTGCTCCTGGGCCTGTGCGCGCTGACCCTGATCTTCACCGGCGCGGGCACCATCTCGCTGGAGCGGAACACGCCGTGGCGGAAACGGCCGTTGCCGCTTGGGTTCATCTCATTGCTGCTGGCGGCGGCTGCGTCTGTGGTGGTCATTGTCCTGACTCGCTGACCGGGCCGGAGACTGCGTCGCTGACTGCGCGGAGGACGCAACGGTGGGGTTGGTGGGCTCGGGTCGTTGACCAGACCGTTCAGGCGTTGCCGTTTAGTGGCGAATGCCTGGTCGGGGCCGCAATCCGAGGCTCGCTGGACTGGCTCGTGGGTGGCGGCTGCAGATGTGGGTGCCGCGGCCGGAGGTTGGCGCGGGTGGGCGATCCGTGGCCGTTGAGTGGCGAATCGTGCCGCTCGGCGGGCCTTGGGCTGGCGAGAGCGAGTGTTCGCCGTTTGGCGGCGAATGTTGCGGCCTGGCGACTCGGGCAGGCCGCAGCGACTGCTCGCCGTTGAGTGGCGATTCGCGTTGACCCAGGGTGGCTTGGGCTGGTCAGGGGAGCGGTCGCCGTTTAGTGGCGAATGGGGCGGGCCGGGGGACTTGGGCTAGCCACGGTGACCGTTGGCCGTTCGGCGGCGAATTGTGTCGGCCGGGGAACGTCGGCGGCGCAAATCGGGATTGCAGCGGTGGAAGCCGACTGGCCGAGATACGGAAAAGGGGCCCGCGCACCACGCGCGGGCCCCTTCCGGCAAAAGCAAGCAGCAGGATCAGCGGTTCGGGTCCCGGACCGCGCCGGTGTCGGCCGACGTGGCCATCCGGGCGTAGGCCCGCAGCGCCGAGGTGATCGGGCGTTCCCGGTCCTTCGGCTGCCACGGACGCTCCGAAGCCTCCATCTTCGCCCGCCGTTCGGCCAGAACTTCCGGTTCGACCAGCAGCTCGAGCCGGCGCTCGTGGACGTCCAGGACGATCTGGTCGCCGTTCTCCACCAGGCCGATCAGTCCGCCCGCGGCCGCTTCCGGCGAGATGTGCCCGACCGAGATGCCCGAGGAACCGCCGGAGAAGCGGCCGTCGGTGATCAGGGCGCATTTCTTGCCGAGGCCGGATCCCTTGAGGAACGCCGTCGGGTGCAGCATTTCCTGCATGCCGGGGCCGCCTGCCGGGCCCTCGTACCGGATGACCAGCACCTCGCCCGGCTGGATCTCCTTCTTCAGGATCGCCGACACGGCTTCCTCTTGGCTTTCCAGCACCCGCGCCGGGCCCTGGAAGTGCCACAGCTCCTCGTCGATGCCCGCGGACTTGATCACGGCGCCGTTCTCGGCCAGGTTGCCGCGCAGGATCGCGAGGCCGCCGTCCTTCGTGTAGGCGTGTTCAACGTCGCGGATGCAGCCGCCAGCGGCGTCGGTGTCCAGCGACGACCAGCGGTTTTCCGTCGAGAACGCCTGCGTGGTCCGGACCCCGCCCGGTGCCGCGTGGAACAGCTCCAGCGCCTTCTCCGACGGAGACTCGGCGCGGATGTCCCACTCGTTCAGCCACGTCGCGATGTCCGGCGCGTGGACCGCGTGCACGCCGGTGTTCAGCAGGCCGCCGCGGTACAGCTCGCCCAGGATGGCGGGGATTCCGCCGGCCCGGTGGACGTCTTCCATGTGATAGTCGGAGTTCGGCGCGACCTTCGACAGGCACGGCACCCGCCGTCCGATGGCGTCGATGTCGCTGATCGTGAAGTCGACCTCGCCCTCCTGCGCGGCGGCGAGGATGTGCAGCACGGTGTTCGTCGACCCGCCCATGGCCATGTCGAGCGCCATCGCGTTTTCGAACGCCTCCTTCGTGGCGATCGAACGCGGCAGCGCGGACTCGTCATCGGAGCCGTACCAGCGCTTGCACAGCTCGACCACCGTGCGTCCGGCGTTGGAGAACAGTTCGCGGCGAGCCGCGTGCGTCGCGAGCGTGGAACCGTTGCCCGGCAACGACAAGCCCAGCGCTTCGGTGAGGCAGTTCATCGAGTTCGCGGTGAACATGCCGGAGCAGGAACCGCAGGTCGGACAGGCGGAGCGCTCGACCTCGGACAGGCCGGCCTCGTCGACCGCCGAGTTCGCGGAGGCCGCGATGGTGGTGATCAGGTCGGTCGGGGCGTGCGCGACGCCTTCGACGACCACTGCTTTGCCGGCTTCCATCGGACCGCCGGAGACGAACACGGTCGGGATGTTGAGCCGCATCGCGGCGTTGAGCATGCCCGGCGTGATCTTGTCGCAGTTGGAGATGCACACCAGCGCGTCGGCCTGGTGCGCGTTGACCATGTACTCCACCGAGTCGGCGATGATCTCGCGCGAGGGCAGCGAGTAGAGCATGCCCGAGTGACCCATCGCGATGCCGTCGTCGACCGCGATCGTGTGGAACTCGCGCGCGATGCCGCCTGCTTCGGCGACCGCCTCGGCGACGATCTCGCCGAGGTCCTTGAGGTGCACGTGGCCGGGCACGAACTGGGTGTAGGAGTTGGCGATCGCGACGATCGGCTTGCCGAAATCGCTGTCGGTCATTCCGGTCGCACGCCAGAGCGAGCGTGCGCCCGCCGCGTTGCGACCGTGGGTGGTGGTCCGGGAACGGAGGTGCGGCACGGCATTCTCCCAGGTCAGAAGGCTGAACCAGGCGGAGGGGAACTACGGCTCCGCAAACTGGTCCTACCAATTCTACTCGGCGGGTTTGCCGCTGCCGCCGCCGGTCCGTTCCGCGTCGGCGGAAGGCTCCGGTTCAGCGGGCTCGGGGGAGGACTCGGGAGAGGGCTCCGGCGCGGGTTCCTCAGCAGGTTCCTGGGCAGCATCCGGCGCGGTCTCGGCCGCCGGTTTGCGACCGGTGAGCTCCTCGTCGCTCAGCACGCCGGACGGGTCCTGGATCTTGCCCTCGCTCACCAGCGCCAGTACCGGAAGGTGCCGCGTCCGCACCGTGGGAAGACTGACCTGCGTGTCGTCGCCGAGGACCGCGCGCACGCGGGCCTTGTTCGTGATCGCCAGGCCCTTGAGCGACGACCACGGCAGGTCGCGCTTGCCGAAGACGGTCCGGATGTGCAGCCCTTCGCGGGTCGCGACGGTGCGCGTGCGCGCGACGAACACGAGCAGCGCGAGCGGGAAGACGTACAGCCACTGGAATCCGCCGATCTCGCCCAGTGCGATCGGTGTCACACAGACGGTCAGCAGACCGATCGCGAGATACGCCGTGGTCGGGATCCGGAACACGGCCTTCCGGCCCTCGTCCGCACGCTGGTCCTGCTGTTTCTTGGCCACGCAGGAATGGTGCACCGACGCCGGGAGTGACCTGCGTCCGGGTCGCGCGGGAGCAGTACTGGCCGTCCACGATGCGGAACCGCCGTCCCGTAGAGTTGACACTCGCCCGGGCGCGCGACTAACGTCGGGGCCGTGATTACGCAGACCGGTCTCGTACTTCCCCAGCGCGCCGACGCTTAGGAAGAGTCCTCTGCGTCGACGCGCGACCCTCGTGCGACCTTACGGTCGGCGAGGGTTTTTTGTTGCGTGAAACCGGTTCCCCGACCGGAAGTACGGCCCAGACAACCCGAACGAGTGACACCGAGAACCCACGAGGCAGAACCGATGACCAGTGCCACGTCGCGCAGCGACGCGAAGCCCGGGCCGACCGCGCCCGGTGTCCCAGGAGCACGTCCGAAGCCCGCCCCGCCGGCGGGTACGCCGGTGCGCGTCACCGGCGCGCAGTCGCTTGTCCGCTCGCTCGAGGCGGTCGGCGCGGAGGTCGTGTTCGGCATTCCGGGTGGCACCATCCTTCCCGCCTACGACCCGTTGCTCGACTCGACGAAGGTCCGGCACGTCCTCGTCCGCCACGAGCAGGGCGCCGGGCACGCCGCCACCGGGTACGCGCAGGCGACCGGCAAGGTCGGCGTCTGCATGGCCACCTCGGGTCCGGGAGCCACGAACCTCGTCACCCCGCTGGCCGACGCCAACATGGACTCGGTCCCGGTCGTCGCCATCACCGGGCAGCAGTCGCGCGCCCTGATCGGCACCGACGCGTTCCAGGAAGCCGACATCTGCGGCATCACCATGCCGATCACCAAGCACAACTTCCTCGTCACCGACCCGGCGGAGATCCCGCGGGCGATCGCCGAGGCGTTCCACCTGGCCGCGACCGGACGCCCGGGCCCGGTGCTGGTGGACATCCCCAAGGACGTGCTGCAGGAGATGACCTCGTTCTCCTGGCCGCCCGAACTGCGGCTGCCCGGCTACCGCCCGACGCTGCGTCCGCACGGCAAGCAGGTCCGCGAGGCCGCGAAGCTGATCGCGCAGGCCCAGCGGCCGGTGCTGTACGTCGGCGGCGGCGTGATCAAGGCCGAGGCGTCCGAGCAGCTGCGCGAACTCGCCGAGCTGACCGGCATCCCGGTCGCCACCACGCTGATGGCGCGCGGCGCGTTCCCCGACTCGCACCGCCAGCACGTCGGCATGCCCGGCATGCACGGATCCGTCGCCGCGGTCGCGTCGATGCAGCGCGCTGACCTGCTGGTCGCGCTCGGTGCCCGGTTCGACGACCGGGTCACCGGCCAGCTGTCTTCGTTCGCGCCGGACGCGAAGATCGTCCACGCGGACATCGACCCGGCCGAGATCTCCAAGAACCGCAAGGCGGACGTGCCGATCGTCGGCGACTGCAAGGAGATCATCGGCGAGCTGATCGAAGCGGTGAAGACCGAGTTCGACCGCTCCCGTCCCGACCTGAGCGACTGGTGGACGCAGGTCGACTCGTGGCGCGAGGACTACCCGGCGGGCTACGAATGGCCCGACGACGGTTCGCTGTCCCCGCAGTACGTCATCGAGCGGATCGGCGAGCTGGTCGGCCCGGACGCGGTGTACGCCGCGGGCGTCGGGCAGCACCAGATGTGGGCCGCGCAGTTCGTGAAGTACGAGAAGCCGCGCACCTGGATCAACTCCGGCGGCCTCGGCACCATGGGCTTCGCCGTCCCGGCCGCGATGGGCGCGCAGTTCGGCCTCCCGGACACGCAGGTGTGGGCGATCGACGGCGACGGCTGCTTCCAGATGACCAACCAGGAACTCGCCACGTGCGCCATCGAGGGCGCGCCGATCAAGGTCGCCGTGATCAACAACGGCAACCTCGGCATGGTCCGCCAGTGGCAGAACCTGTTCTACTCCGAGCGGTACTCCAACACCGACCTCGGCACGCACAAGCACCGCATCCCGGACTTCACGCTGCTGGCCGAGGCGCTCGGCTGCGCCGGCCTGCGCTGCGAGACCAAGGAAGACGTCGACGCGACGATCCGGCGCGCGATGGAAATCAACGACCGCCCCGTCGTGATCGATTTCGTCGTGGGGAAGGATGCCCAGGTGTGGCCGATGGTCGCCGCGGGCACCGGGAACGACGAGATCATGGCCGTCCGCGGCATCCGGCCGCTGTTCGACGACGACGAGGTTTCGCAGGAAGCCGCCGAGGCCGCGGCCGCGGAGGGAGAACAAGCATGACTGTCCACACGCTGAGCGTGCTGGTCGAGAACAAGCCCGGTGTGCTCGCCCGGGTCTCGGGACTGTTCTCCCGCCGCGGCTTCAACATCGAGTCCCTTGCTGTCGGGCCCACGGAGAACCCCGAGGTGTCCCGGATGACGATCGTGGTCGCCGTTGAGGAGCTACCGCTCGAACAGGTGACCAAGCAGCTCAACAAGCTGGTGAACGTGATCAAGATCGTCGAGCTGGAAACTGGCAGCGCGGTGCAGCGCGAACTGCTGCTCGTGAAGGTCAGGGCCGACGCCACCGTGCGCAGCCAGGTCCTCGAGACCGTCCAGCTCTTCCGCGCCAAGGTGGTGGACGTCTCGCCGGAGGCGCTCACCGTCGAGGCGACCGGGACGTCGGACAAGATCGGCGCGCTGCTGCGGATGCTGGAGCCGTACGGCATCCGCGAACTCGTCCAGTCCGGCATGGTCGCGGTGGGCCGCGGGGCCCGCTCGATCACCGCCGCTTCTCCCCGCTGAACCTCAGATTTCGTGTAAGTACGGAAGGAAGTAGTACCCCCCATGGCAGTGGAAATCTTCTACGACGACGACGCCGACCTGTCGATCATCCAGGGTCGCAAGGTCGCCGTGATCGGCTACGGCAGCCAGGGCCACGCGCACTCGCTCAGCCTGCGCGACTCGGGCGTCGACGTCCGGATCGGCCTTCAGGAGGGGTCCAAGTCCCGGGCGAAGGCCGAGGAGCAGGGCCTGCGCGTGCTGTCGGTCGCCGAGGCGGCCGCCGAGGCCGACGTGATCATGATCCTCGCGCCGGACACGAAGCAGCGCTTCATCTACGAAGAGCACATCGCGCCGAACCTCAAGGACGGCGACGCGCTCTTCTTCGGCCACGGCTTCAACATCCGGTACGAGCTGATCAAGCCGCCAGCGAACGTCGACGTCGCGATGGTCGCCCCGAAGGGCCCGGGCCACCTGGTCCGCCGCCAGTTCGTGGACGGCAAGGGCGTGCCCTGCCTGATCGCGGTCGAGCAGGACGCTTCGGGCAACGCCCAGGCGCTCGCGCTCTCCTACGCCGCGGCGATCGGCGGCGCGCGGGCCGGCGTCATCAAGACGACCTTCACCGAGGAGACCGAGACCGACCTCTTCGGCGAGCAGGCGGTGCTGTGCGGCGGCGCGTCCGCGCTGGTGCAGACCGGTTTCGAGGTGCTCACCGAGGCGGGCTACGCCCCGGAGATCGCGTACTTCGAGGTGCTGCACGAGCTGAAGCTGATCGTCGACCTCATGTACGAGGGCGGCATCGCGCGCCAGCGCTACTCCATCTCCGACACCGCCGAGTACGGCGACCTCACCCGCGGCCCGCGCGTCATCTCGCCGGCCGTCAAGGAGGAGATGAAGAAGATCCTGGGCGAGATCCAGGACGGCACCTTCGCCCGCGAGTGGGTCGCCGAGGACGAGGCCGGCCGGCCGAACTTCACGAAGCTCGAGGAGCAGGGCAACCAGCACCCGATCGAGAAGACCGGCAAGAAGCTCCGCGACCTCATGTCGTGGGTGGACCGGCCGATCACCGAGACCGCCTGACGGTTTTCTTGGCAGGAGGCCCCTGCCGTCCGTTCGCCGGACGGCAGGGGCCTCTTTTCGTTCCAGGCGTTGCCGCTGAATGGCGGATACGCTGTGCCGATGAGCCGCCCGACCGACGACAAGGCGCACATCCGGCACGAACTCGACCTCACCGGCGTCACCTGGATCCGCGCCGAACCGGCGGGCGTGACCCTGGAGCATTGCGCGGAGTACGCGTTCGTCCCGCACTCGGACGGGGTGACCTACGTGGCCATCCGGCAGCCGTCCGACCCCGACGGTGTGGTGCTCGTGTTCACGCCTTCGGAATGGGACGCGTTCACGCGCGGGGTCCGGGACGGCGAGTTCGAGCTGCCGGAGTCGTAGGGTTTTTCGCGGCCATTGCTGACCGGGAAACCGGCCTCGCTGCTTGGGGGCGGCTGTTGCCGTTTAGTGGCGAATCTGTGGTTAGCTGCGTGATTGCCCAGGTCAGAGGTCTGAGCGCGGCCGCGCGGTCGGGTCTGGCTGTCCGGATCAGACGGCTCCGAGCGTCGCGATGAGTTCAATGACCTGGTAGGCCGTCGGGAAGTCCGGTGCCCCGTAACGGAGGGTGCGGCCGTCGGCGAGTTCCATGCCCGGCACCAGCAGCGCGTGTTCGGTCATCCGGGGTCGGTGCACCTCGACTTCCAGGTCGACCGGGCCGTCGAAGCGCAGCGGGCGGACGTCCTCCCGGCCGGCCAGCGCTTCGGGTACCGCGTGCTCTATTTGGTCGCACGCCTCATCGGGATGCAGCATCGCGGCCGCGCCCGCCCCCAGCGCGCGTTTGACCACCACAGAGCGGATGCCCGGGGCGACTTCGGCCGCCTCAGCCGCCACGGTGTCATCGCCGCTGGCCAGCACCGGTGGTGCGCCGTAGTGCGCCGCGAGCGCGGTGTTCAGACCGATTTCGCCCAACGAACGGCCATTGCAACGCACGTCCGCGATGGTCCCGCCGGAGATGGTGTGCGCCATGACCGAGCGGGGCGTGCCGGCTTTGCCGTGGTAGCCGATAAACAGGACCGCGTCCGTGTTCTCGGCCAATCCCGCCATCATCCCGCCAGGCTTGGGAGTGCCGCGGAGCAATTCGGCACGTCGGTCCAGCAGTTCAGGCAGAAGGTTCCGGAAGCTCGCGTGCGCCTCGGTGACCTGGACCTGTGCGGCTGCGTCATACGCGAATACGCCGCGGACGGCTGCGTTGGCCTCCGCGGTGAGCAGCTTGCGGTTGCGCTCGTATTCGCTGTGCCCGGGAATGACCTCTTCGCCGTGGACCACTCCGGCGATTCCCTCCATGTCGACCGAGACGAGCACCCGCATCTCCATCACGCCCTTCTTGGCGACACATGGCCAGGAATGCCACCTTATCGAGCGATTCCGTGCACGGGTCGCGATCAGCCGCCTCGCGTTTGACGGGGTTCTCGGGTCTCCGGATGCTCGGTCGATCGCGAGTTTCGCCGATTCGCGGCTACTCCGATCCCGCCGGACCAGATTCGTGTCCCGTCGGATTCGCCACTGGGAGGCCAATGCTGCAGCGGCCGGTGCGGTGCGCGCGGGCTGGCCCTCAGGACGGCAGGAAGATCGCCGCCGCTGCGTCGGCAAGTGCGTCGGGACTTGGTGAGTCCGCTTCGGTCTGGGCCAGGTGCAGCAGCCCGAGAATGGCCGCGTAAGCGACTCGCGCCCGATGCGCCGCCTGATCCGGCGGTAAGCCGAGTTCGAGGTACGTGCTGGTCAGAAGGTTGAGCCGGGCTTGGTTGACGCGGCCGACCGCGTCCTTGACCCGCGGGTCGTTGCGATCGCCGAGCAGGCTCAGGTGTACCGACGGGGCCAACGGCTGGACTGCGCGCACGACGGCGGTGAGCAGTTCGCGCAGCCGTTGCCGCGGATCGACGATTGCGGCGTACTCGGCGAGCCCCGCTTCGCCGTGGTTTCGCCCCCAATCGGCGAGAGCCGCGGTGATCAGCTCGTCCCGGTTGCGGAAGTGCGCGTAGAAACTGCCCTTGGTCACGCCGAGCGTCCGCGCGAGCGGCTCGACTCCGACCGCGGCCAGTCCGCCGTCCGCGATCGCCTTCAGCGCGGCCCGCGTCCAGTCCTGGGCGGACAGCCGGGGCGAATCGTTCACCATGCGCGGAGGATACGCCACCGTATTGACGGCCCTGTCCACGCTGGATACGGTGGCGTATCCATACGCAACCGTATTCATACGCTGCCGTACTGAGGGGCGAAAAGATGGCACACGCGAAGGTTCGCCGGGTGGTCACCGGGCACGACTCCGACGGCAAGGCGCGGGTGGTCGCCGACGGTGCCGTCGAGCCGATCACCTCCGGCTTGATGCCGGGCTGCGCGATCTACCGGCTGTGGGGCAGGGACGAGCGACCGGTATTTCCCGACAACGGCTCGCCGGGGCAGGCCGAGGCGTATTACCCGCCGCGGGACGGTTCGCGGTTCATGATCAACACAATCGCGCCCGGCGAACTGACCCCGGCGCCAGATCTCGACGTGACGGCAGCCTGGGAAGAACTGGAGCGACAGGCACCGGGCGCGGCCGCCGCAATGGAGCCGGACGTACCGGGCATGCACACCACCGACACCCTCGATTACGTCCTGGTCGTCTCGGGCGAGGTCACGTTGGAGCTGGACGACGGGGAGCAGACGGTCTTGCGGACAGGCGACGTCGTCGTCCAGAACGGCACGCGGCACGCTTGGCGAAACCACGGCACCGAACCGTGCACGATCGTCGGCGTCGCTGTCGGTGCAGATCGGGCGTAGGCCGGATTCGCCACTGAGCGGCGACAGTTCCTTTTGCCCGCCGGGTTTGACATTGACATCGTGACAAGGTCTTCACTGGTCGCCGGAGGTGATCCCGATGAACTCGACCCAGATGAATTCCCAGCTCACACGGCTGATCGAGGCGTTGGGCGCGGGGGACTCGTCGACGCGGCTGCAGGCCGCCCTGACGATCGGAACGCGCCCGGACGGCCCTGGTCTCGTCGAGGCGCTCGTCGCACGGTGCGCGATCGAGCCGGACTTTTACGTACGCGACATGCTCACTTGGGCGTTGACCCGGTTCCCGGCCGGGGACACGGTGCCGCGGCTTCTCGCGGAGCTGCGGTCGCCGGTGGCGCAGGCCCGGAGCCAGTCGCTGCACACGTTGTCCAAAATCGGCGACCGGAACGTGTGGCCAGCGATCACCCGGTCGTTGCTGCGCGACGTCGACGACGAGGTCGCGAGAAGCGCGTGGCGGGTGGCTGTCGTCCTGGTGCCGGACGGGGACAAGCCCGGGTTGGCGGCTGAACTGGCGACACAGCTCGGTCGCGGTGACCGAACCCTGCAGCTCAGCCTCAGCCGGGCGCTGGTCGCGCTCGGCCCCACGATCGAGCCGGTGCTGGAGGCCGCAGTGACAAGTACCGACCCGGATGTTCGGGCGCACGCTGTTGCCACAGAGCGGCTGCTTCGCGACCCGGACGCCGGTTTCGACCAAGCCGTGGACGAGGCGAAACGGATTGTCGCACTCGGTCCGGAACGGGCTCGGGAAACCGCGTGCTGATCGGCGAGGTCGCCCGCCGCTCGGGGGTGAGCACCCGGATGCTCCGGCACTACGACGCCCTCGGCCTGGTGCGGCCGACCGGTCGCACCGTGGGCGGCTATCGCGAATACTCCGCCGACGACATCCGCCGGATCTTCCACGTGGAGAGCCTCCGGTCGCTCGGGATGTCGCTGCGGCAGATCGGCCGGGCGCTGGAAGATCCCGCTTTCGTGCCGTCGGAGCTGGTCGGCGACCTCATCCGGCAGACCGAAGACCGGCTGAAGCGGGAACAGGAGCTGCTCGACCGGCTCCGCGCGGTCGATGCCTCGGCACCCTCCGGATGGGAGGGTGCCTTGCGCATCGTCGAATTGCTGCGCGGGCTCAGTTCACCGGGTGCCGCGCGTCGGCAGCAGACCGTCCTGGCTCCGGCCGACGATGTTCCGGTCCCCGCAGAAGTGCTGGCCAGGGCGATCCTCGCCGAATCCGACCCGAACGTCGCCGGCGCACTCCGATGGGCCCTCGCCCGGACCGACGGCGACGCGGTGGCGAATGTGGCGTCCGGTCTCCGCTCGGAGGACGCCGACGTCCGCCGACGCGCGATCCTGGCACTCATCGAGTTGCCCGGCGACGAGGCGACCGCGGTGTTGATGGACGCGCTCGCCGGTTCCGATCCTGCGGTCCGTCGGCATGCGGCGCTCGCTCTGGGCGCGCGCGGTGTGGAGGAGGCTGTGCCGACGCTCGTCGAAATGGTCGTTGAGGGGCGAAACGACGTCGAGGCGGCTGAGGTCTTGGGCGCGCTGGCGGACGGGGGCGCGGACGACATTGTCGGCGCGTTGGTCGATGCGTCGGCGGCGCATCCTGCCGACTCAGCGGTGCGGATCCGGTTGACGCAGGCACTCGCGGAGATGCCGGGGACGCTCGCGCGCGAGGCGTTGCAGCAACTGGCGGGGGATGGGGACCGGGCGGTGGCGTTGGTGGCTTCGGCTTTGGTGAAGGTTGTTGAAGAGCGTGAGGATGTTGGTGGTGAGGGCTCGGGAAGTACCTAGGCGGGTGCCGGTGGTTGGCGGAGATTCAGTGGGTTGAAGCTGGTCAGGGGGTATTTGCCATTTAATGGCGAAAGTTGATCTGGGGTGACTTGCCGTTCAGCGGCGACCGGCGCGGCCGGTGGGGCGGCGGCTGTTGCCGCTTAATGGCAACGATGGGTTTCGATGCTTGATTGGCTGCGTCGGGATGTTGGTTCGCCGTTGAGTGGCGAATCTTGTGGCGAGCCGCCGTGGTGGCTGTGGATAGCGTGGGGGTTGCCGTTCAGCGGCGAGAGGCTGGAGGTGTTGCCGTTATTCGGCGACGCGGGCGATGAGGTCCGGCAGGCGTCCGGTGGCTGCGGCCAGGGCGAGGTGGTCGCCGTAGTCGCGGGATTCGACGATGTGGCCGTCTCGGATGCGCATGACGAAGATGTTGTTCACCTGGAACGGGGTCCCGGAGCTGGTTTCGCCTACGTAGGTCGATTCGCCGATGACGACTTCGGGATCGGTGCTCAGGTGGAGCACTAAATCGGTCACCTCGATGCGGAAGGCTGCTGCGGCACCGGCGGCGAAGTGGGCTCGCAGGTCGTCTCGGGTGCGGAGGACAGGGGCGCCGGGCAGGAATGGGTGGCGGACGTCGGTTTTTGCCGCATAGAGGTCAGGGAGTTCGGACCAGCGTCCGTCGGCGACGCCGAAGACGACTCGTTGGAATACGCCTTCGCGGCTGTTCGGGGAGAAGAGTTCAGCCGGGCGCGGAGCGATGGGGCGTGTTTCGTAAGCGGGTGCTTGGGCGTATGCCGCGCCTAAGCCGGCGGTCGCGTTTTGGATCGCGGCCAGGCGTAGGTAGTCGTGATAGTCGCGGGTGTGGGTAAGGAGTCCGTCGCGGGCGTGGAGGACTTGGATGTTGGCGGTCTCGGTGGTCCGGCCGGTTTTTAGCGATTCGGCGGTGTACTGGTATTCGGCCACGATGACGTCGGGGTCGGTGGTGTCGTGGATGGTCACGTCGTGGCGTTTGAGGCGAAGGGTTTGGCCCAAGCCGCTGACGAAACGGTCGTGCACTGCGGCGCGGCCTTCCAAGCGTCTGGGCCTGGGGACTGCGGTGGGGTGTTCCACGACGGTGTCTTCGGAGTAGAGGCGTGCGAGGTCGGCGAAGCGGCCGTCGGTGATTCCGGTGGAGAGCTGGTCGAAAAGGTCGCGTGCGGTCGGCATGAGGGTCTCCGCGGGGTCGGTTAACCGGAGTCTGTAGTCCGTTACGATACGGACTGCAGACTCCGGTTGTCTACCGGCTGGGAGTTGCCGATTAGTGGCGACTGAGGCGGTGTAGTAGATCTTGAGCGGCGGGGCTGTCGCAGGCTTCTGCCCAGCCTTCGGGGGTGCTGTCCCAGAGAGCGTCGCGGGCAGTGAGGTCGGCGCCAGCGTATACGAGGAGTTCGATGACGTCCAGTCGGTTGCTTTGGGCGGCCAGGTGCAGCGCCGTGACGCCGACGCCGTGGCGTGGGCCGCCGAAGGTGCCGACGTGGTTGACGTTCGCGCCCAGTGACAGCAGGGTTTCTGTTGCCGCTGAGTGGCCACACGTCGCTGCCCAGGTGAGGGCGGTGCCGCGGTAGACGTCGGCGTCCAGGTTCGCGCCGCGTGCGGCCAGGGTGCGGAGTGCGGTCGTTTGGTTGTTGCGGGCGGCCCAGGCTAGGGATTCGTCGAGGACTTCCGTGGGGTCGTTTGTGGGCTGCCAGAAGGGAAAACCGCTGTGTGGACGGTAGAACTCACGGTGTGCGCCGGCTGCGGGAGAAAGAGTCCCCTTTGGACTGACGAGTTCATCCAGTTGTGCGTCGTCGCCGAGACCGGCTGCGACGCGGAGGTTGTGAGGGGACCGTTCGTGCGTTGCCAGTTTTTCGGCAACAGCGCGATTTCCCCAAAATAGAGCCACAATGAGCGGGGTTCCGCCGTCGCCGCGGCCGGAGACGGCCAAGGGCGCGCCGGCGTTGATCAACAGGTCGGCGATCAGTGGTAAATTGCTGTAGGCGGCTTGGTGCAAGGCAGTCCAACCGTGTGCGTTGGCTCGTGCGGGATCGGCACCGTGGGCGAGCAGGATGCGGACGAGGCGTTCGTCATGGGTCGCTGAGGCCATGCCGAGCAGATCGTTTCCGTTGGTGCCGCGTGCGTGGGCAAGGTACGGGGCTTCGGTGAGCAGTGCGGTCAGGCCGTCCAAGTCTCGGGCTTCTACCAGCTGATACGCCCGGGCGAACGGTTCGCCGTTTTTCGGCAAATTCTCGACGTGGGCTGCCAAAGCCCGCCACGTCGGGAAGCCGTGCTCGCGGGCGATGACGGTTCGCGCGCCGGTGCGGGTCAGCGGTTGTTCGTGCCGGTCGAAGGCGGTGCGGGCGTCGGGAGTGCCGTCTTCGGCTGAGGCGAGGAGGCCGACGGCGCGGCCTCGGTAGTACTCGACGTCCTGGTGGTAGGCGTGCTGGACGTCCGGTCCGTGCTCGGCGATTCGGCGGACGTACGACTGAAGCTGTGGCCAGCTGGGAAATCCGTAGCGGCGGGCGAGCCGGAACTGCGCT
Organism: Amycolatopsis sp. A1MSW2902; assembly: GCF_017312175.1. Taxonomy (NCBI): domain Bacteria; kingdom Bacillati; phylum Actinomycetota; class Actinomycetes; order Pseudonocardiales; family Pseudonocardiaceae; genus Amycolatopsis; species Amycolatopsis sp. A1MSW2902. The sequence goes on along the minus strand of NZ_QJPO01000001.1, from coordinate 5,543,708 downwards.
TCCGACAGTGCGACCGCATCCGCGCGGGCGAGTTCCTTTGCCTGCTTGCGGAGCTGACCGAGGTCGGGGTTGGCGGGCAAGGCCGTCATCAGGGAGTCCTTCCTTCCCTTGTGCGCCCCGTGGTCCGCCGGCACCGGGCAGGGAAGAAGGAGAAGCTCGGCAACTCGTAGTACGGGGGTGGGCTCAGCCCTTTCCGCGGACAGGACGCGGCCCCTGCCGCGCGAGGACAACTGTAACTCAAAAGGGTCAACGTCCGCCGGTGATGACGCTGACTGCGATGCCGAGCGTGGCCGTGTTGTACATGAATGACAGGACGCTGTGCGCGAGGACGAGGGAACGGATCGACGTCGTCCTCGTTTCGACGTCCGAGACGGCGAAGCTCGTCCCGATGGTGAACGCGAAATAGGTGAAATCGGCCAGGGTGGGACGTTCCGTTTCGGGGAAGCGGAAGTGCTGCGTGGGGAGGCTGTCGTAGTACTTCTGGGCGTAGCGTTCCGCGTAACCGAAGTGCAGGATCGCCCAGGCCAGCAGGACCGCGGGGACACCGACGATTCTCGCCACGACCGGGTCGATGCCCGCTGTTTCCGGCAAGACGATCGACAGTCCAGCGGTGACGCCGACCAGACTGGTCAACAGGGTGAACAGCAGTCCCAGCCGGCGGCCAAGTACGCCTTTCAACCACCGGGCGTCGGTGTGGTCTTTTTTCCGGCTACGGGACACGCGCGCGATCCGGATGCCGAGATAGATCAGCGCGAGCAGATCCCAGGAGAGAAGGGCGAGGACGTTGTCGTCCTGGATGAAGGTGACGATCCCCAGCGCCAGCAGGACCAGTTCGACTGTTCGGGACGCGGCGATGGCGAGTTTCGTGAACACCGGCGGCTCCCGGGGCGAACGCGGGCGAGGCGTCTCGCGAAGATAACAGCGGGTGGTGGCCGCTGAACGGCGAAACGGTCCCGCCGGGGTCGCCCGTTCAGGGGAAGTGTTCGTCGGGATCACTGCGGCGGGCGCGGAGGCGGGAGAATGTCGGTGATGAACGAAAAAGTGCCCGTATGCAGGGGATGAACGGATTCGCCGTTTAGTGGCGAATCCGTGGTGAGCAGGGGATTCGGCGTCCGAGAGACGGCTTCGGCGAGTGCGGGCTGAACCGGTAGCCGGGTTTGGCGGAGATCTCGTGAGTAAGCCGGGTGGGGCTTTCGCGGGAAGTGCCGAAAGCCCCATCGGGGAGTCAGGGAACCAGGTCGGCGAGGCGACGCCAGCCGTCTACGGGAATCTCCGGCCCGTCGCCGAGAACCTGGACGCAGACGTGGTCCGCGCCGGCGTCGAGGTGGGCGCGGATTCGGTCGGCGATTTCCTGCTCGCTGCGGTACGCCACGATCGCGTCGACCAGGCGGTCGCTGCCGCCGTCGGCTAGGTCTTCCTCGGTGTAGCCGAGGCGGCGCAGATTCGCTCTTTGGTGTGGGGCGAGTCGCACGTAGCCGGCGACGTGTTCGCGGGCGATTCGCCGCGCCCGCAACGGGTCTGGGTCGAGGACGACGGCTTGTTCGGCGGCGAGGTACGCGTCGGGTCCCATCGTCTCGCGGGCGAATGCGGTGTGCTCTGGAGGGACGAAGTACGTGTGCGCGCCGTCGGCCTGAGTCGCCGCGAGTTTCAGCATTTTCGGGCCGAGGGCGGCTAGAAGTCGACGTGGCCGGGCGCTGGAGGCAAAGTCGAGGTCGGCTGCATCCATGGCGTCGAGGTAGTCCTGCATCGCGCTGCCTCCGCCGCCGGGCCGATGTCCGCCCAAACCCAGTGTGAACCGTCCTGGATACGCCTCGGCCAGCGTCCGTCCAGCAGCTTCGGCGGACGCCGCTGACCGTTCGGAGAAGCGTGCGATCCCCGTCGCCACAGTCAACGTCGTGGTCGCCTCGAGCAGCAGCGCGGCCTGAGTGAGCGCCTCTCGGCCGCGGTATTCGCCGAACCACAGGGCAGTGAAACCCAGCGATTCGACCTCGCGGGCCGCCGTGCGTAACTCGCCGATTTCCTTGCCGTCAAAGGCAAACGTCCAGATCCCGACGGTCATCGGGTCCCGCCTTCCGCGGCGGCGGGAAGCTTCGCGAACAGATCCACAACAGACTCCAAGAAGTTCCTGGCCGCGGAAGCGCGGCGTGATCCCGGCGCAGCCAAGGTCGATACGTCCACTGAGGACGCACCACAGAACCAGAGGCTGCCTCCGGTTACTATACGGAGGGTGCCTCCGATTTGTCACGGGATAAACTCGGACCCGAGATGACCGACGTCAAGCCGATGCGCGCGGACGCCCGCCGCAACTACGACCGCCTGCTGGCCGAAGCGAGGCGCGCCTTCGCCGAACGCGGCGTCGACGCCTCGCTCGAAGACGTCGCCCGCTGCGCCGGCGTCGGGATCGGCACCCTGTATCGCCACTTCCCGACCAGGGAAGACCTGATCGAGACGCTGCTGCGGGACCGGTTCGACACCCAGGCGGAAAAGGCGCGTGAGCTGCTGCTCGCCGACGATCCGCTCGATGGGCTGTACACCTGGCTGATCGGCTTCGGCGAAACGTCCGCCGTTTACCGCGGGCTTACCGAAATGCTGGCCCACGCGTTCGACGATCCGAAGTCGCGGCTGCATGCCTCCTGCGAAGCGATGCGCGAAGCCGCGTCTCACCTAGTGGACAGGGCGCAAGCGGCCGGCGTTTTCCGCGCCGACGTGACGGTCCGGGAGCTGCTTTTGTTGCTGCACGGCGCTTCCTGGGCCGGATCCCACCTTCCGGGAGAAGGCGGTACAGAGCGCCTGATGGGGCTTGTCTTCACCGGATTACGAACAAGTGAACAGCGGGGGCAGCGGGCTGTCAGTGCCCCGCGTTAAACTCCCGCCAGTCCGGGCACAACGACGTGCGCCGCGAGAGAGCGTCCTCGATTTCGTGACCAGATAGTGGGAGCCGCATCGTGACCAAGCCCAGCAAACCCGTAGTCCTCATCGCGGAGAAGCTCGCGCCCTCCGTGCTGAGTGTGTTCGGTGACGAGGTAGAGGTCCGGCACGTGGACGGCACCGACCGTCCCGCTCTGCTCGAGGCGGTGAAGAGCGCCGACGCGCTTTTGGTCCGATCCGCCACCAAGGTCGACGCCGAGGTGCTCGGGGCGACCACTCAGCTGAAGGTCGTCGCCCGCGCGGGCGTCGGCTTGGACAACGTCGAGGTCCCGGCTGCCACCGAGCGCGGCGTGCTCGTGGTGAACGCGCCGACGTCGAACATCGTCTCCGCCGCCGAGCACGCGGTCGCGCTGCTGCTCGCGGTCGCCCGCCGCGTTCCCGCCGCCGACCAGAGCCTGCGCGGCGGCGAGTGGAAGCGCAGCTCGTTCTCCGGCGTCGAGATCAACGGCAAGACGGTCGGCGTCGTCGGGCTCGGCAAGATCGGTCAGCTGTTCGCCCAGCGGCTCGCCGCGTTCGGCGCGAAGCTCATCGCGTACGACCCCTACGTCTCGGCCGCGCGCGCCGGCCAGCTGGGCATCGAGCTGGTCACCCTCGACGAGCTGCTGGAACGCGCGGACGCGATCTCCATCCACCTGCCGAAGACGCCGGAGACCAAGGGCCTCATCGACGCCGAGGCGCTCAAGAAGACCAAGCCCGGCGTGATCATCGTCAACGCCGCCCGCGGCGGTCTGATCGTCGAGGAAGCGCTGGCCGACGCGGTGCGCAGCGGCCACGTGGGCGGCGCGGGCATCGACGTGTTCGTCACCGAGCCGACCACCGAGAGCCCGCTGTTCAACCTGCCGAACGTCGTCGTCACGCCGCACCTCGGCGCGTCGACGGCCGAGGCGCAGGACCGCGCGGGCACGGACGTGGCGCGTTCGGTGCTGCTGGCGCTGCGCGGCGACTTCGTGCCGGACGCGGTGAACGTGTCCGGCGGCGGCGCGGTCGGCGAGCACGTGCGGCCGTACCTGTCGCTCACCCAGAAGCTCGGCCAGGTGCTGACCGCGCTGAACCCGAAGGCTCCGACGTCGCTGACCGTCGAGGTCAAGGGCGAGATCTCCAGCGAAGACACCGCCGTGCTGAAGCTGGCGGCGCTGCGCGGGCTGTTCGCGGGAGTGGTCGAGGACCAGGTCACCTTCGTCAACGCGCCGCGGCTGGCCGAGGAGCTCGGCGTGCAGGCGGAGCTGGTTTCCGAGTCGGAGAGCCCGAAGTTCCGCAGCCTGGTCACGCTCCGCGCGGTGCACGGCGACGGCGGGACGCTCACCGTGTCCGGTTCGGTCACCGGCAAGGACGAGGTCGAGAAGATCGTCGAGGTCAAGGGCAGGCACTTCGACCTCCGCGCCGAGGGCGACGTGCTCGTGATCGAGTACCCGGACCGCCCGGGCGTCATGGGCCGCGTCGGCACGCTGCTCGGCGAGGCCGGCATCAACATCGAGGCCGCGCAGATCAGCCAGAGCACGGACGGTTCCGACTCGATCATGCTGCTGCGCGTCGACCGGCACGTGGACGCCAACGTCCTCGAGCCGATCGGAGCCACCGTCGGCGCGCACACCATCCGCGCCGTCGACTTCAGCTAGTCCCGATTTCGCCGAACGGCCCCTTTCCCGGACTCCCGGGGAAGGGGCCGTTCTGTTGTTCGCCCGCACCGGCAACATTCGGGTAACGGAGCTTTTTCCGCACGAAAGTAGGGGTTTCGGACAGTTAGGTTCTTGCCGCGAGGCTGAACCACGCGCCGTGAGAGCACGGTGCGGCGCCGGTGCTCACCGTCGGGGGTGCGAATGGGGAGCGCGGGCAGGTTCGTGATCCGGGCCTCGAGAAGGGGTTACTCATGAGCAGAACCCGGTTGCCCGGGTGGGCTGCCCGCTCGGTGGTCGTGGGTTCCGCGGTGGTGCTGGCGGCGGCTGTCGCCGTGCCCGCGGCGTCCGCGCAGGGCGCGCCGCTTGCCGAGCCGGTCGCTCCGGTGAAGGTCGACGCGAGCAAGGTCCAGGGCAAGCTTTCGCCCCGGCTGAGCGCGGCCCAGGGGCAGATCACCGCGTTCGTCGAGCTGGCCAAGAAGCCCGCGGTGGACGCGTTCAAGGAGGAGCAGGGCAAGGGCAAGGAGAAGGCCAAGCAGGCAGCGAAGGCGGCCAAGGCCGACGTCGCCGCGGCGGTCAGCTCCGTCGTCGGGCAGCTTCGGTCCGCGGACGCGGGCACGAAGCTGGTCACCCAGACGGCCAACGCGGTGCCCGGCGCCGTCGTCACCGCGGACGCGGCCAAGATCCGCCAGCTCGCGGAACGGCCGGACGTCGTCTCGGTGCGCACGGTCGTGCCGAAGAACCGCACCAACGCCAGCGCCGAACAGCTCACCAACACGCTTGCCAGCTGGCAGAAAACCGGCAAGTTCGGCGACAACATCCGCGTCGGCGTGATCGACGACGGCATCGACTACACCCACGCCGACTTCGGCGGACCGGGCACGCCCGAGGCGTACAAGGCGGTCGACCGCGCCAAGCCGTCGCCGCTGTTCCCGAGCGCCAAGGTGGTCGGCGGCACCGACCTCGTCGGCGACGACTACGACTCGGCGGGCAAGACCGGTTCGCCGACGCCGGTGCCGGACCCCAACCCGATCGCGTGCGGCGAGCACGGCACGCACGTCGCGGGCACGATCGGCGGCTTCGGCGTGAACGCCGACGGCAGCACGTTCACCGGCGACTACAAGAAGCTGAACAAGAAGACGCTCGACGCCATGCGGATCGGGCCGGGCACCGCGCCGAAGGCTTTGCTGTACGCGATCAAGGTGTTCGGCTGCAAGGGTTCCACGAACGTCACGTCGCAGGCGCTGGACTGGGCGCTCGACCCGGACGGCGACGGCGACTTCACCGACCATCTCGACGTCGTGAACCTGTCGCTGGGCAGCGACTTCGGCGCGCCGGACGACCCGGACTCGCTGTTCGTGCGCAAGCTCGCGCAGAACAACGTGCTGCCGGTGATCTCGGCGGGCAACGGCGGCGACATCAACGACATCGCCGGTTCGCCGGGCAACACCCCGGAAGCGCTCACCGTGGCCAGCAGCCGCGACGCGGGCGAGCTGCGGGACGCGATCGAGGTCAAGGCCCCGACCGCCGGCCAGCAGCCTGGTCAGTACAGCCAGGAGTACACCGGCTACGACACCCTCGACCTCACCGCTCCGGTGGTGCCGATCTCGGCGAGCAACAACGCCGGTTGCGCCGCCTATTCGGCTGAGGACAAGGCAAAGGTCGCGGGCAAGATCGCGTGGCTGGAGTGGGACGACAACGACGCCACCCGTCCGTGCGGTTCCGCGGCACGGGCCAACAACGCGCAGGCCGCGGGTGCCAAGGGCGTGCTGCTTTCGTCCACTGTGGAGCATTTCGGCGCGGGTATCGCGGGCAACGCGGCCGTTCCGATGTTCCAGCTCACCGGCAAGGCCACCCAGGCCGTGCGGGCGGGTCTGACCGCGGGCACGCTGACCGTGCGGCTGTACGGAGCCGGTCGGACCACGCTGCAGACCTATGACCAGTCCATCGTGGACACTCCCAGCTCGTTCACCTCGCGCGGCGGACGCGGTCCGTCGGTGAAGCCGGACGTCGCCGCGCCCGGCGACACGATCACGTCGGCGTTCCGCGGCAGCGGCAACGAGCGGCTGGTCATCTCGGGCACGTCGATGGCCGCGCCGCACACGTCGGGCATCACGGCGCTGGTCCGCCAGGCGCACCCGGACTGGAGCGTCGAAGAGGTCAAGGCCGACGTTGTGGGCACCGCGGTGCACGACATCACAGACGGAGCCGGGCACACCTACGGCCCGCAGCGCGTCGGGGCCGGCCGGATCGACGCGAAAGCCGCGCTGGACAACCAGGTTCTCGCGTATGTGCAGGACGACCCGGGCGCGGTGAGCGTCACGTTCGGCACCGTCGAGGCGGCTGGGCCGGTCACCTTGAGCAAGACGATCAAGGTGGTCAACAAGGGCGTCAAGGCGGCCGAGTACTCGGTGGGCTACGAGGCGGTCAACAGCCTGCCCGGCGTTGAGTACACAGTGGACAAGAGCTCGGTGAAGCTGAACCCGCGCGGGGTCGCGACGGTGAAGGTGACGCTGAAGATCACCGACCCGAAGGCGCTGCGCAAGGTTCTCGACCCGACCATGGCGGCTTCGCAGGCCGGGCTCGCCCGGCAGTTCGTTGCCGACGCCTCGGGCCGGGTCGCGTTCACCCCGAAGAACGGCGCGACCGTTCCGCTGCGGGTGGCCGTGTACTCGTCGCCGAAGCCGGTTTCGGCGATCACCACCCCGGCCGGCGTGCGCTTCGGCGCGAACGCCGACCAGGCCGTGCTGAACCTCGGCGGCAAAGGCATCGACCAGGGCAGCGGCTCCCAGCGGTACCGCTCGCTGATCAGCGTCCTCGAACTGCAGGCCGAATCGCCGCAGCTGCCGGAATGCGACTCGCACGTCACGTCCGACTGCACCCTCAACCGCACCGCGAAGGGCGGCGACCTGCGCTATGTCGGCGCGGCGTCAACGGCCCCGCTCGCCAAGGCGCAGGGGGAGCCGGAGAACGCGACGCTGGCGTTCGGCATCACGACCTGGAGCGATTTCGCGAACCTCGGCAGCAACACGGTGCCGTTCGTGGACATCGACACCACCGGCGACGGCAAGCCGGACTTCGAAACCTTCGTGACGAAGGCGACGGGGTCGGACGTGCTGCTCGTCAACACGGTGTCGCTGACCAAGCCGGGCAACCCGTCGGTGGACCTGCAGGCGATCAACGGGCAGCTCGGCGACGTCGACACCAACGTGTTCGACTCGAACGTGATGGTGCTGCCGGTCAGCATCGCCGCGCTCGGCATCGACCCGAAGGAGGCGTCGCACCGGATCAGCTACACGGTCGGCACCGCCGGGTACTACGTCGCGCCGGGTACCTCGAACGGGTTGATCGACCAGGTCAGCACTCCGCTGTCGTTCGACGTGCTCGCACCGGCGTACTCCGCGCAGGGCGGCGGCGACGCGGCGCTGGGCTACGTCGCCAAGCCGGGCACGGCTCTGGTGGTCAACCGCAACAGGGCCGCCGTCGCCGGGGACAAGGCGAAGGGCCTGCTGGCGATCGAGCACCACAACGCGGCCGGGCAGCGCGCCTCGGTCGTGCGGATCGAATCGCAGTTCCCGCGCGGCTGACCCTGGTTCACCCTTTGAGGGGAACTTGAAGGGTGCCGCGCAGGCGGCCGCATAGCGGGACGCGGGGGCTTGCCAAGGCTGTCCGGCCTGGGCAAGCCCCCGTTTCCGTTCGCCCGAACGGGTGTCTCACCCTGTGGGAGGATGCGGCATAAGGGTGGTGCGGCTACGGCACCTTGTCTACGGCCGGTAACCTTCCGCTGCTGGCGTTTTTGTGCGAATGGGCCATCGGTGCGCCCGGTGGCCTGGGCTACGGAGGTGTGTGGATGCGGCTCGCGGTGATCCCAGGGGACGGGATCGGGCCCGAGGTGGTCTCCGAGGCGCTCAAGGTGCTCGGTGAGGTAGCACCGGCGGCGGAGATCACGAACTACGACCTCGGCGCCTCGCGGTGGCACGCCACCGGGGAGCTGCTCCCGGAGTCGGTGCTCGGCGAACTGCGCCAGCACGACGCGATCCTGCTCGGCGCGGTCGGCGACCCGACGGTGCCCAGCGGAATCCTCGAGCGCGGCCTGCTGCTGCGGCTGCGGTTCGAACTGGACCACCACGTGAACCTGCGCCCGGCGCGGCTGTACCCCGGAGTGCGCGGCCCGCTGGCCGATGCCGGGGACGTCGACATGGTCGTGGTGCGCGAAGGCACCGAAGGCCCGTACGCGGGCAACGGCGGCCTGCTGCGCAAGGACACCGAGCACGAGATCGCCACCGAGGTCAGCGTCAACACGGCCTTCGGCGTGCGGCGCGTGGTCGCGGACGCGTTCAACCGCGCCGAAGAGCGGCCGCGCAAGCACCTCACGCTCGTGCACAAGACCAACGTGCTGGAGCACGCCGGTTCGCTGTGGTCGCGGATCGTCGAAGAGGTTTCGCTGGAGCACCCGGACGTCACCGTCGCGTACTCGCACGTGGACGCCGCCACGATCCACCTGGTCACCGACCCGTCGCGGTTCGACGTGATGGTCACCGACAACCTTTTCGGCGACATCATCACCGACCTCGCGGCCGCGGTGACCGGCGGCATCGGCCTCGCGGCCAGCGGGAACCTCGACATCACGCGCCGGAACCCGAGCATGTTCGAGCCGGTGCACGGCAGCGCTCCGGACATCGCAGGCCAGGGCCTCGCGGACCCGACCGCCGCGGTGCTGTCGGTGTCGCTCCTGCTGGACCACCTCGGCCAGAAGGAAGCGGCACGGCGGATCGAGGCCTCGGTGGCGTTCGATCTCGCCACGCGCGACCAGGCGTCCCCCGGCGCGACCCAGGCGATCGGCGACCGCCTCGCGGCGCTCGTCTCGTCCAACGCGCGTCAGGCCGGCTGACCGCCTGATTTTTTCGGACCCCGCCGCGGAAGCCGGTCGAATTCCGGCGCTGACCCGCAACGGTAGGCCTTCGGCTCCCTCTCCCGGGAGCCGAAGGCGAGCCCGATACCGGCGGAGGTTCCTCGAACCTCGTCCCCTCCCGTCGTGGTCTGCGGGAGACGACACTCCCGCCGCCGGCGGCTGCCGTCTTTTGCGGGCCCAATGTCTCGATTGGGTCGTCGCCGGTGGTTTTTTCTGAAGGACGTTCTGCTTCTCCCGAGCCCGTGGTCGACGAGGCCAGGGATTCGCCGGTTTCCGGCGACGGTGGTTCTGGTGTTTCGCCGTCCAGCGGTGATGGAGGTACGCGCGGCTCGAGCCGGCAGGGTGGTTCTGCTCCCGCGGGCTCGCCACTTCGCGGCGACTCGGGGCAGTGCGGCGAGTCGCCGATCGGTGAGTTGCAGGCCGACAACTCGGCTCGCCGTGAGTTGGGTGGCTCCGGGGCTCGCGATGTCTCGCCGTTGGACGGCCAATCCTTGGGGGAGGGGCGGGGTTCGCCGTTGACTGGCGAATCTCAGAGCCGACCGGTTGTGTCGCCGTGGACTGGCGAATCTCAGAGCCAGCGGGTGGCGTCGCCGTTGAGTGGCGAATCCCCGGGCGAACGGGCTGTGTCGCTGTCGAGTGGCGAACCTGAGAGCCAGCCGGTTACGTCGCCGTTGGGTGGCGAACCCGAGAGCCAGCGGGTCCCGTCGCCGTCGAATGGCGAACCCCAGCACAAGCAGGTTGTGTCGCCGTTGAGTGGCGAATCGCAGGGCCAGCAGGCTGTGTCGCCGCTGAGCGGCGAATCCCAGGTCGGGGCCGTAGCCGTTCAGCGGCGACGGCCGTTGACGCCGGTGCTGCTCGGGCTTGGGGTGGCGTTGCTCGGGTCGATCGTCATCGCGGTCGGGATCGGGACGGTGGCGGTACCGGTCACTCACACGTGGGCCTTTCTCCGCGCTGGGTTGTTCGGCGGGACGATCAGCCCGGACGAGGTCGGGGAGTACCGGATCATCTGGGACCTTCGGCTTCCTCGCGTTCTGCTCGCGGTGGTCGTCGGTGCGGGGTTGTCGACAGTGGGCGTCGCGATTCAAGCGATGGTGCGCAACGCGCTCGCCGAGCCGTACGTGTTGGGGATTTCTTCTGGCGCGTCCGTCGGCGCGACGGCGGTGACGTTGTTCGGCGTCTTCGCGTCGCTCGGGATCTACGCGTTGTCGGTCGGGGCGTTCGTGGCCGCGCTCGCCGCAACTTTGATCGTTTACCTCGTCGCCCGTACGCGGCAAGGGCTCACACCGCTGCGTCTGGTGCTCACCGGAACGACGTTGTCTTATGGGTTCTTCGCGATCACCACGGTCATCGTCTTCCAAGCGCCGAACGGCGAGGCCGCGCGGTCGGCGCTGTTTTGGCTTCTCGGCAGCCTCGCCGGCGCGAATTGGGGCACGCTGCCGGTCGCCGCGATCGTGGTGGTCGGCGGGGTTTTGTTGTTGCTGGCGCTGGCCGGTCGGCTCAACGCGCTCGCCATGGGCGACGAAGCGGCGACGACTCTCGGCGTTGACGTCGGGAAACTGCGGATCCTCCTGTTCATCGTTTGTGCTGCCATGACGGGGGTTCTGGTGGCGGTGAGCGGGGCGATCGGGTTTGTCGGGCTGATCCTTCCGCATCTGGTGCGGCTGGTCGTCGGTGCCGATCATCGCCGGGTGCTTGCCGTGGCACCGCTGGCCGGTGCGGTTTTCCTGGTGTGGGTGGACGTCGCGGCGCGGGTGCTCGCCGCACCCGAGGAGTTGCCGATCGGGGTGCTGACCGCGGCGGTCGGGGTACCGGCCTTCCTGCTGTTGATGCGTCGTCGCGCCTACGTGTTCGGAGGTGCGTGAATGGACCTCTCGCTCAACGGCGTCAGCGTGACCGCGGCCGGTCGCACGCTGGTCGAAGACGTGACCCTCGAAGCACGGCAAGGTCAGTTCGTCGGACTGCTCGGCCCGAACGGCAGCGGAAAGTCGACGACTCTGCGCGCCGTCTGCCAAGTGCTCAAGCCGTCGGCCGGAGCTGTTTTGGTCGACGGTCGACCGCTGGATGGCATGGCACCGCGGAAGCGGGCGCGCGCGATCGCCGCGGTCGCGCAGGAATCGCACGCGGAGTTCGACTTCACCGTCGCAGAAGTGGTGGCGATGGGTCGAATGCCGTATCACGGCCTGCTCGACCGCATGAGCGCGACCGACCACCGGTTGTGCGCCGACGCGCTGGCCCAAGTGGGTCTGGCGCACCTAGCCGAGCGAGGCGTGCTCACCTTGTCCGGCGGCGAACGGCAGCGGGTGCTGATCGCGCGTGCACTCGCGCAGCAGCCCCGGATCCTGGTGCTCGACGAGCCGACTAACCATCTCGACATCCGGCACCAGCTCGAAGTCCTCGCGCTCGCACGCACCAGCGGACCTACGGTGCTGGCCGCACTTCACGACTTGAACCTCGCCGCCGCCGTGTGCGACGTGGTGCACGTGCTCGACCGCGGCCGTCTCGTCGCGAGCGGAACCCCGGCGGAGGTGCTCACGCCCGCTCTGCTCGCCGAGGTGTTCGGCGTGCGCGGGCATGTGGTGCCGCATCCCGCTACGGGCCGTCCGCAGTTGTTGTTCGACCTGCTCGAGTCCCAGGAGGACAGTCATGCGTAGGACAGTCGCGTTGCTCGTGACGGTCGCCCTCGTCGCCACCGGATGCGGCGCTCAAGTGTCCGAAGGGGACAGTCGAGCCGCACCGGCCGGGTTTCCGGTGACGGTGACCAATTGCGGGTCGTCGTTGACCGTGTCCAAACCTCCTTCTCGCGTCGTGACGAATGACATCGGCATCACCGAGTTGATGTTCGCGCTCGGCCTGGGCGACCGGATGGCCGGTTACGTGGTCGACAAAGGACAGTCCGGCGGCGTCGCCTCGTCGCCGTGGAAAGCCGATTTCGCCAAGGTGCCCAAGCTCGCGGAGAAGATCAACCGTGAGGTGGTGCAGGGCGCGGGAGCGGACCTCGTATTCGCGGGCTGGAACTACGGCTTCTCGGAAGCAACCGGGTTCACCCCGGACTCCCTCGCGAAGCTGGGCATCTCCAGCTACTTGCTCACCGAGGCCTGCCGCAACGGCAATGGCAAGCAACGGGGCATCATGCGACCGCTCGACGCGCTGTACACAGACATGCGCAATCTGGGGAAAATTTTCGGAATCAGTGATCGTGCAGAACGTTTGATCGAAGAGTACCGCGCACGGGTCGCCGCTGTCACGAACGCGGTCCCGGCGGGACGGCCGAAACCCAAGGTGTTCCTCTACGACGACGGCCGTGACCAGCCATTCACCTCCGGACGCAACGCGGGCCCGGACGAAATCATCACCAAATCGGGTGGTGCCAACATCTTCGCCGACCTCAACGACAGCTGGACCAGTGTCAGCTGGGAAGCCGTGATCCAGCGAGCGCCGGACGTCATCCTCATCAACGACTACGGCGGCGAGGTTGGCAGCGTGGCCGACAAGGAGAACTTCCTCCGCTCGCGTCCTGGCCTGCGCGACATCCCAGCGGTGAAGGAAGGACGCTTCTTCGCGCTGCCGTACGCGGCTTTGGTGGAGGGGCCGCGAAATGCGGCCGCGGTCGAGGAATTCGGCCGCTACCTGGCGAAACTGTCCGGCTGACGACTCTCAGAAGGTGGGATGCTTCGCCCGGCGTTTGGAAGCCGGGCGAAGCTGTGGCATGATGGCCGACATGACCGCCATCTCCGTCATTATTGCCTTGCGCGCCGGATAGACGCTCCACAAGAGCTACCGGCGCGCAACCTCTCGCACCCATGCGGGAGGTTTTTTTGTTGCCTGGACCAGGTTCTGCCCCGCCACAAGGAGAACACCGTGACCCGCACGGAACCCGCCGGCACGCCGCTCGGCGATGCCTTCCACCTCTACGACACCACTTTGCGCGACGGTGCTCAGCGCGAAGGGATCACCTACTCCGTCACGGACAAGCTGGCTGTTGCGCGGCTGTTGGACGAGCTGGGGGTCGGGTTCATCGAGGGCGGCTGGCCGGGTGCGTTGCCGAAGGACACGGAGTTCTTTTCCCGCGCGGCACAGGGAGAATTGCCGCTCAAGCACGCTGCGCTGGTTGCGTTCGGATCCACCCGCAAGGCCGGAACTGCGGCCGACAAGGATCCGCAGGTCCGTGCGCTCTTGGACTCGGCGGCCCCGGTTGTCACGTTGGTGGCCAAATCGGACCTTCGGCACATTGAGCGAGCGCTGCGGGTCGACGTCGACGAGGCATGCGCGATGGTGCGGGACACAGTCGCTTTCCTCGTCGGCGAAGGACGACGCGTTTTCCTTGACGCAGAACACTTTTTCGACGGTTATGCCTTCTCTTCCGAAACCTCGCTGCGGGTGCTCGACGCTGCGGCGCACGCTGGCGCGGACGTTCTCGTGCTGTGCGACACCAACGGTGGGCAGTTACCGCTGGGGCTTGCCGAAACCGTAGGCGAGATCAAGGAAAAGACCGGATTCCGGCTCGGAATCCATTGCCAGGATGATACTTCCTGTGCCGTAGCGAATTCTGTCGCTGCGGTACAGGCCGGTGCGACGCACGTGCAATGCACCGCGAACGGCTACGGGGAGCGGGCAGGCAACGCCGACCTGTTCGCCGTAGCGGGAAACCTCGTGACCAAGCTCGGAATGGACGTCCTCCCGACCGGAGGAGCCGCCGAGCTCACTCGCGTCTCCCATGCTTTGGCCGAAATCGCCAACCTCGCACCCGACACCCACCAGGCTTACGTCGGGTCGTCCGCTTTCGCCCACAAGGCGGGGCTGCACGCGAGTGCGATCAAGGTGGATCCGTTGTTGTACAACCACATCGATCCGTCTTCCGTCGGCAATGGCATGCGAGTACTGGTCACAGAGATGGCCGGCAGGGCCAGTCTCGAGCTCAAGGGACGTGAACTCGGGGTCGACCTTGCCGGCCGGCCCGACGCACTCACGAACGCGGTGCGGAAGGTGAAAGAACTCGAATCGGAAGGCTGGTCGTTCGAAGCGGCCGACGCGTCGCTGGGGCTGTTGCTGCGCCGCGAGGTCGAGGAGGTTTCCGGCGAAAAGTCGGATCCGCCGCCGTTCGAGCTCGAGTCGTACCGGGTGGTGCTGGACCACCGCCAGGACGGCGAAGTCGTCTCCGAGGCGACGGTGAAGGTGCACGTCGCGGGCGAGCGAGTCATCGCGACCGCCGAAGGGAACGGCCCGGTGCACGCCCTCGACGCGGCGCTGCGCCAGGCGTTGACGCCATATCTGTCCTGGTTGGACAGCATGGAGCTGGCTGATTACAAGGTGCGGATCCTGCCGTCGAACCCAGGGACGGACGCCGTCACGCGGGTGCTTCTCGAAACTAGCGACGGCGAACACGAATGGACGACGGTGGGCGTGCACGGCAACATCGTCGAGGCGAGCTGGCTGGCGTTGTGCGACGCGTTGGTGCACAAGAGCCTGGCAGTCGCGTCGGAACCGTCGGTGCCCGAGCTGGGGGTGGCTGCTGTGGGCGGGTGATTCCGGCTTTCCTGCTGGGGGCGTCGAGGCTTTCGGGTCTGGCCTTCGTGCGGGTGGTATTACGGCTCACAATCGGGTCGTTGGTGGCCGTGCGTGCTGGTGCTGAGGCTGGCTTGTATTTGCGGTCGTTTCTGGCCGGTGCGATGGGTCCTTTCGCGCCAGTTGTGTCACGTCAGGTCACCTGGTGCGAGGGGTCCGTTCGTGCGGAATGGAGCGAGGGGGACTGTCGCGCACGCTCGGGGTGCGCGACAGTCGGTGGGGGTACGTAGACTGGGGCCGTGCGTCTAGCTCGTATTGCTCATCCCAGTGGTGTCGCGTTCGCTTCGATCGAGGGGGACGGCGACGATGCCCAGGTCCTCGAGATCGCGGAACATCCGTTCGGCCAGCCGAACTTCACCGGCAAGCGCTGGCCGCTCGCCGACGTCCGGCTGCTCGCGCCGATCCTGCCGTCGAAGGTGATCGCGGTCGGCCGGAACTACGCGAAGCACGCGGCGGAGTTCGGCAACGAGGTGCCGTCCGCGCCGATGCTGTTCATCAAGCCGTCCACGACGGTCGTCGGGCCGAATGCTCCGATCCGCCGTCCGTCGGATGTCGGACGCGTTGACTTCGAGGGCGAACTCGCGGTCGTCATCGGACAGCCGGTCAAGAACGTGCCCGCGGCCCGCGCGGCCAGTGCGATCCTCGGCTACACGGTCGCGAACGACGTGAGCGCGCGCGACCTGCAGAAGTCCGACGGCCAGTGGGGTCGGGCGAAGGGGTTCGACACGTTCTGCCCGCTCGGTCCGTGGATCGACACGTCGATCGACCCGTCCGACCTGGCGCTCCGCAGCGAGGTCGACGGCGAACTGAAGCAGGACGGACGTACCTCCGACCTCGTGCACAAGGTGCCCGAACTGGTCGAGTTCGTGTCGCGGGTGATGACGCTCCTTCCCGGCGACGTGATCCTCACCGGCACGCCGGAGGGGGTCGGTCCGATCGTCAACGGGCAGTCGGTGTCCATCACGATCGACGGCATCGGGACTCTGACGAACCCGGTTCAGGACCTCTGAGCTGGGTGTCGCCGTTTAGTGGCGACAGCGGCTCGGCGGAGTGCGTTCGGGCGTTGCCGTTTAGTGGCGAATCCCTAGTCGGGGCTGGTTTTCTGGCTGCCGGGGTGAAGCTGCGGCGGCTTGGGC
Source organism: Amycolatopsis sp. A1MSW2902 (assembly GCF_017312175.1). Lineage (NCBI taxonomy): Bacteria > Bacillati > Actinomycetota > Actinomycetes > Pseudonocardiales > Pseudonocardiaceae > Amycolatopsis > Amycolatopsis sp. A1MSW2902. The sequence continues at coordinate 5,527,557 of NZ_QJPO01000001.1, read as the reverse complement.
TGTTGCCGTTCGGTGGCTAGTGCCTGGGTTGGTGGCAGCCGTTGCCGTTGAGCGGCGAGAGGTGATCGCTGCTCTGGCGGGAGCGGCGGGTGTTGTTGCCGTTGAGCGGCGAGTGGTCGGCGTTGTCGCCGCGAGGCGGCGAGAGGTGACTGGTGATCGGGCTGGCTAGTGGTCAGCGCTGTTGCCGGTGAGTGGTGAATGGTCGCTGGCGCTTCGCTTGGCGAGCGGTCGGCGCCGTTGCCTCGGAGCGGCGAAAGACGATCGGTGCTGAGCTGGCTGGGAGTCGGTGCCGTCGCCGGTAGGTGGCGAGAGCGCAGCTGATCGTCAGTTGGCGAGTTGGTGGCGTTGTTGCCGTTGGGTGGCGAGAGCGCTGATGGTCAGTCGGCGGGTCGTTGGCGTTGTTGCCGCTGGGTGGCGAAACGCATTCCCGTCGTCGGCTTTGCCCACCGGCGGGTGATGCCGGTGGGCGGGTGCGTCGCGTGGGCGAGAGGTGCTCGGTCTTGCCGGTTGGTGGCGAATCCAGTGAGGGCTTAGCGGCTGGCCGGTTCTGCTGGGCGGCGGGCGAAGGCTGGGGCGGATTCCCGGCGGATGCCTACGCCGATGAGGTACGCCGGGACTCGAGCGAGTTTCGGGAAGCGCCTGAGCAGGGCGATCAATTGTGCGGGCGGGCCGTCGGCGTGGCCGGTCATTACGGGGCCCATTACGCGGCGGTGGAGAAGGCGTTGCAAGCCCTGAACGGCGACGGTCGGCAGGAGGCGACGGCGGCGGACTGCGGTGAGGTCCTTTTCGGTCGGTTTGCCGCGGAGGAGCGGCTCGGCCAGTAGCCTCGCGGCCGCGACGGCGTCTTGGACCGCCAGGTTGATTCCGACGCCGCCGACTGGGGACATCGCGTGGGCGGCGTCTCCGATGCACAGCAGGCCGTCGACGTGCCAGCGGTGCAGGCGGTTGAGGCGGACGTTGAGGAACTTGACGTCGTCCATGGACTTCAGTTCGTGCACTCGGTCGGCGAATTCCGGGCAGACCTCGGTGACGTCGCGGCGGAAGCTTTCGATGCCGGCGTCTTTCAGGTCCTTGCCCTTCGGCGTGAGGTAGGCGATCTGGTAGTAGCCCTTGCGTGGCAACGGCACTGCGAAACGGTGGTTGCGCATCCTCGGCATGAGCGTGGCTTCCTGTTCCTCGGGCTTCCGGGAGAGGCGGAACCACCAGGCGTCGAACGGGGTGTAGTACTCGCGCGGGGTGAGGCCGGCTGAGCGGCGGGCCAGGGACCAGCGGCCGTCGGCGGCGAGGACCAGGTTGGCTTTCAGTTCGCCTTCGGTGCCGTCTGCGGTGCGGTAGCGGACGCCGGTGACTCGGCGGCCCGAGCGGAGCAGGCCGGTCATTTCGGTTTCGAGGCGCAGGGTGAAGGTCGGCTCCTTCTGCGCTGTCTCGGCGAGCAGGTCCAGGAAATCCCATTGGGGGACCATCGCCACATACGGGCGGGGGACGTTCAGCAGGGACATGTCGGCGAGGGTCAGCGCGTCGCCGTCGGGAGTGGGGAGTCCGACGGTGGTCACCTTGGTGTGCGGGAGCGCTTCGAATTTCTCGCCCAGGCCCAGCTCGTCCAGGAGCCTGAGGGTGGACGGGTGGACGGTGTCGCCGCGGAAGTCGCGGAGGAAGTCTGCGTGCTTTTCCAGCACGGTTACCTCTACGCCTGCTCGGGCCAGCAGCAAACCCGCCACCATGCCTGCTGGTCCGCCGCCGACTATGACGCAGCCCGTGTGCTCGGTCATCTTCCCCAGCTCCCTCTTATTCATCGCCTGTTGAATAACACTGAGGATGCACCTTGGGCGGAGGGTGCGTCAAGTCGGCCGATGGGGTGGGGGTCAGGCGTGGGGTGGGTGTCGGGGAGTGCGGTTGGGGTCGGAGTTGGCGGAGGCTTCGGGCGGGCGAGGCAGGCAAGGCAGGCAAGGCAGGCATGCGAGGCAAGCGAGGCAGGCAAGGGGGGCCAGGCAAGGCAAGTGAGGCAGGCAAGGGGGGCCAGGCAAGGCAAGTGAGGCAGGCAAGGGGGGCCAGGCAAGGCAAGTGAGGCAGGCAAGGGGGGCCAGGCAAGGCAAGTGAGGCAGGCAAGGGGGGCCAGGCAAGGCAAGTGAGGTAGGCCAGGCAGGCAGGCAGGCAATGCGAGGCAGGCATGCAACGCGAGGCGGGCAGGCAAGGCGAGCGGGAGAGGGGTTGCCTCAGCGGCGATGGGCAGCAGCGGCGGGGTCGAGAGCATGTTTGCCCACCGGGGATCGCGATCAGGATCGGCTTTGCCCGCCCGGGATTGTGGGCGGGATCGGCTTTACCGCCGGGGGTTGTGGGCGGGATCGGTTCTGTCCACCGGGGATCGTGGTCGGGATCGGCGGGGCGCGGTGTCTTCAGGGAGAGCACGGGAACTGCCACTGGCTGGTGTCGGCAGCGGAGTTGATGTAGTCCGCGGGAGGCCAGAATGTGGGGAGTTTGCGTAATGGCACGTGGTTCGCGTATGTGGATCTCCGGCGGGATGACGGGTCGCTGCCATCTGGCCGGAAAGGTCACGGCGACGGTATTTCCGGAAAGGATTTCGGGTGGTTAGTTCGGTCGCGGAACTTATGCGTGGTTGTTGTTGCTTTGAGGACAGTCAAGGCTGAGGACGGCCGACTTTGTGAGCGGGGAAAGGGTTGTGGCTACAGGGTTTCGAGGCGGATGCGGGAGGGGGCAGTGGGGCGAGCACCGAGGGGGACCGTTCGGAATTGGTAAGTTTTCGAAGGGGAGCGTGGAGTAAGCGGCTTTCACCCGCTCGGCCCTCTGGGGCGGTGGTGAACGTCACGGGGCGGACACTTTGTGCACCGGCGGTAGAGCCGGTCAGCGGCAACGGCTCTGGGGTAATCACCTTTTTGGCCGCGTTGCGAACGCGGCGAGTGCCCTAGCCTCACGGGGTGGATTTCGCCCCGGCCGCTCTGTCGCGTGCTCGTACTGCCCCGCCGGCCGCTGCCGGTCGCGAACCGTGGGCTCCTCCTGAGTTGAGTCTGGTTTGCCTCGACATCGATGACACGTTGATCGACTGCACCGCCGCGATCCGGCGTACGTTGCACGCGCTCACGGGGCGCGACGATCTTTGGCCGTTGTGGGATTTGATCACCGAGGAGCACGTCGCGCTCGTGGTGGCGGGGAAACTCGGTTACGACGTCATGCATCACCGGCGTACTGAATGTTTCCTCGCCGAGTTGGGGATCTTCGGCGACTCCGCGCAAGTGAGCGCGTTCGAGGCGCGCCGGCGGGAGATTCTGGCTCGGTCCTGGCGGTTGTTCGACGATGTTCTTCCTTGCCTGGAATGGCTGCGCGCCGCGGGGCTTCAGCTGGCCGCCGTGACGAACGCCTCAGGGGTTCATCAGCGGCAGAAAATCGCGGAACTCGGGCTGGCGCCGTATTTCGACCACGTCGCGATCGCGGGGGAGGTCGGGGTCGCGAAACCCGATCCGGTGATGTTCCACTCGGTCTGCCTGGCGCTGGACTGCCCGCCGGAGCGCACGGTGCACGTCGGGGACAAGCTCGACACCGACGCGATCGGCGCGTTCGAAGCCGGGCTCGGCGCGGTCTGGCTCGATCGCGACGGGACCAGTCGCACCGGCGAGCGGGCGCCTGAGGGGGTGCACACCGTGGCGGGGCTCGGCGAGCTTCCTGAGCTGCTGGTTTCGGAGTACGCGACGGTCGGCGTGCCTGCCCCGCGGGCGGCGGGGACCCCCGCTGCGACGGTCCGCGGCGGGATGTTCTAGTATTTCTTCTCGTGCGGCACTGACCTGGGCAACCGGGAAAGTACCTCACTGGGGTATGGTGTAATTGGCAGCACGACTGGTTCTGGTCCAGTTAGTCTAGGTTCGAGTCCTGGTACCCCAGCTGCAGAGAGGACCCCCTCTCGGAAGTGCGAAAATCGCTTCTGGTAAGTTCTCTCTCGCAAGAAACGCCCCGGAAACGGGGAAGTTCCTAAGCCCCCGTCGTCTAGCGGCCTAGGACGCCGGCCTCTCACGCCGGTAGCGTGGGTTCGAATCCCATCGGGGGTACAGCCAGCCCGGTTGATCGATTAAAGATCAACCGGGCTTTGTTGTATTCGGCGGGAAAACCCAGGGCAATCCGCGATCACTCCTGCGCGCCGCCGAACATCGCTGCCGCCGCGCGGCCATTCGCCTGGTTTTCGGTCACATACGGCCGGAGTTCGGCCTCGTACTTGGCGAAAGCTTCCGGGTATGGAGCGTCCGCCAGATGCCGGGCCAGCGAACGGGTGCCGAGCAGGGCCTGCGAGGTGCCCATGCCCGCCGTCGGCGCGGCGCAGTATCCGGCGTCTCCCACCAGGGCGATGCGGCCGGTCGACCAGTGGTCCAGGTATATCTGGGTGCTCGAGCTGAAGTAGAAATCCGCGGCTTCCGACATCGCCTCGAGCAGGCGCGGCGTGTGCCAAGCGTCACCGGCGAAGGCGGCGCGGGTCGCTGCTTCCTGGTCGGCACGGGGGAGACGGTCCAGGGCTCCTGAGGTCGTTCCGAAGGACAGGCTGACCGTCAGGCGGTCGGGATCCGCTGAGTTGAACAAGTAGACCGCAGTGCCGTCGGCGGTGCGGAGGAGGCCGCTGTGGTCCAAGTTCAGGAAGTTCGGCATGGTGAAGCCCGCGCCGGAAAGGCCGAGGTGCTGCAGTACTGCTGAGTGCGGGGCGAAGGCCAGTTGGCGGACCTTCGAGTACACGCCGTCCGCGCCGAAGACCAGGTCGTAGGTCTCCGCGGAACCGTCGGTCAGTTCGGCGGTCACGGCGGCCTCAGTTTGCGTCAGCGACGTGATCGAGGTGCCGAAGCGGTACTCGACATGATCTACAGTCAGGGCGTACAGCAGCTCGTTCAGGACGTGCTTGGGCACTTCCAGCTCGCCCGCGAAAGCTTCGGCGGGCAGCAGGTCTACCTGGGTGCCGTCGCGGTCGACGATGGCGGTGCCGGTCATTTTCGTGTCGTGCCGGCGGACGTTGTCGAGAATGCCCAGCTCGGCGAGGACATCGAAGGCGGCGCCGCGGAAATCCACGGCGTAACCGGTGTGCCGGAGGGCGGGGGCGCGTTCGACGATCGTCACGCGGTGGCCGGCGCGGGTGAGCAGCTCGGCGAGGGTGGTGCCGGCGACGCCGGCACCGGAGATCAGGACGTTCGAGGAGGTCATGGGAGAGACCGTAGCCAAGGTTTGTCCATTTGGTCAAACCGTTTGGATAAACCATCTGGACAAGACTTGGGCTAGGCTGGGCGCCATGGGTAATCGCGAGGATCTGCTGGCCGGGGCGAAGCGCTGCTTGATCGAGCGGGGCTGGGGCACCACGACGGTGCGCGACATCGCGGCCGCCGCGGGGGTCAGTCACGCGGCGATCGGCTACCACTTCGGGTCGCGGGACGCGTTGCTGACGCAGGCGCTGGTCGCGGCTGTCGACGAGCTGGGCGGTCAGGTCGCGGATTCGTCCTTCGACCTGTCCGAGCAGGGGCTGAGCCGGCTGATCGACAGCTTCGGCGAGCACCGGGCGCTGTGGGTCGCGCAGCTCGAAGCGCTCGTGCGGGCCGAGCGGTCACCGGACGTGCGCCGGCATCTCGTGCAGGGGCTGCGGGAGGCGCGCGCGGGGGTCGGCGGGGCGGTGCAGAGCGCGTTGGTGATCGGGCTGATGGTGCAGTGGCTGCTCGACCCGGAGGAGGCCCCGTCGGCGAAAGAAGTCACCGACGGGATTCGCGCGGTGGCAGCGGAAAGCTAGACCCAGACGGAGTCGGCCGGGTTTCCGGCGGGCGGTTCGCCGCCTGCTTCGGCGAACGCGGTCAGCGCGTCGACCAGGCCGCGGCGGGCCGATTCGGGCATCTTCTCCACGACGGCGGCGATTTCGCGCCGCCGCCGTTGGGTGACGACGCGGACGATCCGGTCGCCTTCCTGAGTGAGTTCGATGACGACCTCGCGCCGGGACGACGGATTGCCCAAACGGGCGACCAGCTCGACGGCGACCAGCCGGTCGATCATCCGGCTCGCGGTGGACGGCGTGACGCCGAGATGTTCGGCGAGCGCGGCCTGTTTCAGCGGGCCGCGGGAATGCAGCACCACCAGGAGCCGGAATTGCGGCATCGTGATGAGGTCGCCGACGGAGGCGATGGACCGCGCGGACACCGCGACGAGCAGCCGCGAAGCGGTGAGCACGGCTTCGGTGACCGCGTCGACGTCGTCGGGTACGTCGGTGCGAGCGGAGATCGGCGCGCGAGACATATGCCCAGTGTGCCGCATCTCGCGGCGGATTCCGCTCGATAACGGTGCTGGGCAACGAATCAGGGGGAATCGGGCCGTCCCGGCTGCCCGGCCGGCGGGAAAAAGAAACGACCCCGCGTCCCGGCGAACGGGAGGCGGGGTCGTTCCGGAGCCTGCTCAGAGACCGGCGAAAGCCTGGTCCACGAACTGCTTGTGCTGATCCGCCCACTGCTTGGCGGCGGTCTTTTCCTGGCCCTTCGGAGCCTTCTGGATCGCGTCCTCGAGCGAACCGAGGTCCTCGTCCGACATCTTCAGCTTCTTGGCCACGCCGGCGAGCGCCGGGAAGTCCTTCTCGAAGCCCTTGCGGCCCAGCGCGTGGATCTGCTCGCCCTTGCCCATCGCGCCCTTCGGGTCCTGGAGATCCTTGAGCTGGTAGCGCGAGCACGCCCAGTGCGGGTGCCACAGCGTCACGACGATCGGCTTCTTCGCCTTGATCGAGCTGTCGAGCGCGGCCAGCATCGCGGTGGTCGACGAGTTCTGCAGGGTCATCGCGCCGTCGAGGCCGTACTGCGGGATCGCGTTCTTCTGCACGATGCCCGTCTCGCCCGCGCTCGCCTCGATGCCGGTGATCTTGCCGCCGAACATGCTCGCCTTGTCCTTGAGGTCGGCGATGCTGTTGACGTCCTTCACGTAGTCCGGCACGGCGAGGTTCAGGGTCGCCTTGTCGTACCAGACGCCGAGGTCCTCGAGCTGGTTCTTGTACTGGTCCCAGTACTGCTTGTGCGTCGCGGGCAGCCACGAGTCGAGGAACAGGTCGACGTCGCCCTTCGCGAGACCCGCGTAGATCGGGCCGACGTCGAGCATCTGCGTCTTGACCTTGTAGCCCTTCTCCTCCAGCACCGCCTGGTACAGGTTGGTGAGGGCGACGTCCTCGTCCCAGTTGATGTAGCCGATGGTGACGCTCTTGGCTTCCTGGCTGTTGCCCGACTGGGACTCCCGGCCGCCGCACGCCGCGGTGAGGCCGACCAGGGCCGTCACGGCGGCGCCGATGGCGATGATCCGGCCGAAGCGTTTCGATGTGCGCACTCGTTCGTCCTTTCTCGTTGCGGTGGAGGTGGATCAGGCCGCGTCGGCCCGGCGGAGGGCGCGGCCCACCGCCGAGCGCGCCCCGAGCGAAGAGGTGAGCCGGTCGAGGTAGATCGCCAGCACGACCACGCTGAGACCGGCTTGGAAACCCAGGTCCAGCTTGAGGCTCGTGACCGCGGCGTACACCTCGGCGCCGAGTCCCGGAGCGCCGACCATGCCGGAGATCACGACCATCGACAGCGACAGCATGATGATCTGGTTGATCCCGGCCATGATCGACGGCATCGCGAGCGGGATCTGGATCTCCCGCAGGATCCGCCGCGGCGGCGAGCCGAACGCCTCGCCCGCCTCGACCATTTCCGGGTCGACCTGGCGGATGCCGAGTTCGGTCAGCCGCACGCCCGGCGGCAGCGAGAACACGACAGTCGCCACCACGCCCGGCACCGCGCCGATCGAGAAGAAGAAGATGACCGGGATCAGGTACACGAACGCGGGCAGCGTCTGCATGAAGTCCAGCACCGGCTTCACGATCCGGCTCACTGTTTCGTTGCGCGCGGCCGCGATCCCGACCGGCACCGCGATCACCACCGCGACCACGCCGGAAATCAGCACCTGCGAAAGGGTCTGCATCGCGGAGGGGAACTCGCGGAGGCTGTCGATGAGCGCGAACCCGATCGCCGAGCCGAGGCCGAACTTCCAGCCTCGCAGCCACCAGCCGAGCGCCGCGAAGATCACGAGCAGCACGGGCCACGGCACCCAGGTCAGGGCCGAGGAAAGGCCGTTGATCGCACCGCTGACGACGGTTTCGACGAAATCGAAGAACGGGCCGATGTTGCCCTGCAGCCAGTCGATGATCGCCTTGAACCAGGTGCCGACGGGAATCTGCGGCAGATCGCCGAAGAGGACGCTGTCAGACACGGGCGTTCACCTCCTGTTCGTCGTTTTCTCCTGAGCTCAGCGCGTTCAGCAGCGCCTCCCGGGTCACCGCGCCGAGCAGCGCGCCCTCGGCGTCGACCACCGCGAGCGGCGCGGGCGCGGAAGCGGCGTGGCCGAACAGTTCGGCCATCTGGGTTTCCGGGCTGGTGCGCGCGGCGGAACGGTCGACGAGGCCGGCGATCGTTTCCGTGCCGTTGTCGGCGGCTTCGCTCACCGCGCGCCGGTCGACCGCGCCGGCGAACTTGCCGTCCTCGGTCACCAGCACGCCGGAGAGTTCGTTCCGGCGCATCGTTTCCAGCGCTTCGGCGACGGTCGTGGCCGGGGTGAACGAGATGTCCGCGGGCGCCATCACGGCGGACGCGGTGAGCACCCGGGAACGGTCGACATCGCGGACGAACTTCGCGACGTATTCGTCGGCCGGTTCGGTGAGCATCTCCTGCGCGGTCGCGACCTGCACGATCCGGCCGTCGCGCATCATCGCGATCCGGTCGCCGAGGCGCATGGCCTCGTTGAGGTCGTGCGTGATGAACACGATCGTTTTGCCCAGCTGCCGCTGCAGCGTCAGGAGCTGGTCCTGCATCTCCTTGCGGATCAACGGGTCCAGCGCGCTGAACGCCTCGTCCATCAGCAGGATCTCGGTGTCCGCGGCCAGCGCGCGGGCGAGGCCGACGCGCTGGCGCATCCCGCCGGAAAGCTGACCGGGCAACCGGTCCTCCCATCCGGTGAGCCCGACCATCTCGAGTGCTTCGGCGGTGCGTTCGCGCTGCCGCTCGCGCGGAGCGTTCTGCACGCTCAGCCCGTAGGCGACGTTCTCCGCGACCGTGCGGTGCGGGAACAGCGCGAAGTGCTGGAACACCATGCTCATCCGCCGCTGGCGCAGCTCGCGCACCTCGCTCGCGGACTTGTCGGTCAGGTCGATGTCGTCGACCAGTACCCGCCCGGAAGTGGCCGGGAGCAATCCGTTCAGCGTGCGCAGCAGGGTCGACTTGCCCGAACCGGACAGTCCCATCACCACGAAAATTTCGCCGCGCTCCACGGTGAAGGAGGCGTCGATCACCGCCGCGGTCACGCCGGGCAGCTCCAATTCGGCGCGGTCGGCGCCGTTCTCCAGCTTGCCGACCGCTTCTTCCGCCCGGCGGCCGAACACTTTGTACAGCTTCTCCACACGAACTATCGGCACAGTCGTCTCATGTTCTCGCATTCGGGGTCCTTGCCGGGCGTCATGATTGCATAGACCAACAGTGATCGGAGCCGATCGCGCGACCGCTTCACCGATGACGGCCGGTTTTCGTGGCCCGGCACCCACTTTCGCGGGCGCGGTGCGCGCGCCCGCGAGACACCGGTGCGGCGGCGGGGAAAAGACGGTGTGCGCTGGCGAAACCAGTCCGGATTCGCCGGTTCGCCCGACTGGATTACCGGTGGCGACAGTGCGTGGTTGTCACGTTCGCATAACAACCCGAAAGTCTGTTGTGGACCTTGCGCGGCCTGGGTGATCGCGGACACCTGGCGGCCACGCATGGTGCCGGGCCGGACACGGCAAGGAAACCCCGGAGACCGTTTCGCGCGGGCGTTCGCACTTGCTTGGGGGAACAGGTGATCGACTGGAGGCGGCGGCGAGATGGCCGGTGCGATCGGGAAAACGCAGAGGCGTTCCCTCGATTTCCTTCGCGCTGCGCCGTTGTGATGCGGCGGGGACAATGCCCGCCGCTGCGACCCAGCTGTCGCTTCATGGTCCGGGAGAGCCGTACGGGCAAGCGTGCCAACGGATCTTGACGGTCGACGCGCTGCTGGGGAATCGGGGTCGTCCGTGCGCCGTTTGCTCCGAATGCCGGAGAGCGCATGCGGCGCGGGAAAAAAGGGCAGAGATGCGGCAAGCCCCGCCCGGGGAGAAGCCGGGCGGGGCTTGCGGTCTGCTTCCGGAGAAGCGGAGTTACTTCTTCTTCGCGGCCGAGGTGCGCTTGGCCGGAGCCTTCTTCGCGGTCGCCGTGGTCTTCTTGGCGGCCGGCTTGGCGGCGGCCTTCGCCCGCGTGGTGGTGGCCTTCGGAGCCGCCTTGGCCGCGGTGGCCTTGGTGGCGGTCGCCTTGGCGCGGGTGGTGGTGGCCTTCGCGGCGGTGGCCTTGGCGGGAGCCTTGGCCGCGGTGGCGCGGGTGCGGGTGGCGGCCGGCTTGGCGGCGGTGGCCTTGGCGCGAGTGGTGGTCGTCGCCGTGGCGCGGGTGGCGGTCGCCTTCGCGGTGCTGGCGGTCGCACGCTTCACGGCAGTCGCCTTCGGCAGCTTCTTGGAGCCGGAGATGACGTCCTTGAACGTGGTGCCCGCGCGGAACGCCGGAACGTTGGTCTTCTTGACCCGCACGGCTTCGCCGGTGCGCGGGTTGCGCGCGGTGCGGGCGGCACGAGCGCGCTTTTCGAAGACTCCGAAGCCGGTGATGGTGACCTTTTCGCCCTTGTGGACGGTGCGGATGATGATGTCGACGAGACCGTCGACGGCTTCCGCGGCTGCCTTCTTGTCGCCGATGCGCTCCGACAGAGCTTCGATCAGCTGGGCCTTGTTGGCCATTCCAGTTCCTCCAACCAGAACTTGTTTTATACGGCCATACAGGCCGAACGCAGTCATTATCACCCATAGACTTCGCAAGTCCAATCGGGACCTGCCTTTTTCGTTGCCGTGTCGGCTAACCGGAGAGTGGGCGAGCCGCCCGAAGCGCCGGATTCTTTCACTGGCCGGAAGACCCGCGAGAGTGCTTGCGGCACCGGCAAAGTCGCATGTGGACAGCCGCTGGCCTGCGGTTTTGCCTTTTCTTGAGGTGTCGTGGCTGAGTGCGGCGGGGGCGCTCGGAGGGCCCGTGCAGCGGCCGGACGGTCTACTGAGGACGATCGAAAACCGCGCGAAAAAGGCTGCCTCGCACGGGCGTGGCGGAGCGGGGGCTGGGCGACAGAGGCGTTCCGCGGGGCGTCGTGGTTGGCGGCGGGGAGGGTCTTCGGGAGGGGCTTGAGGTCGTTCGATCGGGTCGGTGCGGCGGCGGGGGCGGGGAATCGCGCGGCGGGGCGGAATCGTTCGCGGTGCCGGGTTTGGGTTCGGCTGCGGGGTGCGTTGGGTTCGCGGGACGTCGCGTCGGTGGGATCGGTTGTGGGGGAAGGGCGGTTCTTGGCGGGGTGGCGGAGAGGTGGTTGGGGCTTTGGGTTCGTCGCGTGGGGTGAGGGGTGCGGCTTCGCGTTAGGGGAGGGCTGTCGGGGAAGGGTTGAGCGGCGGAGTCGTTCCCCGGGTGCTTCGGCGGCGGTGCTTTGGGTCTGGCTGTCGGGTGGGGTGTGTTCGCGGTAACCCGCGTCAGGATTGTCGATGGGAAAAGGCTGCCTCCTTCCGGTGCGGTGGAGCGGCGGCTGGGGTGGGCGGGCTTTGGATTCGGGTCTGACGGCGGGCGTCGATGTGAAAAGGCCGCCTCCCGCCGGGGTGGAGGAGAGGCGGTCGGGGCTTTGGGTTCGTCGCGTGGGGCGAGGGGAGCTGCCTTGTGTGAGGGGAGGGCTGTCGGGGAAGGGCTGAGCGGCGGAGTCGTTCCCCGGGTGCTTCGGCAGTGGCGCTTGGGGTCTGGCCGTCGGGCGGGATGTGTTCGCGGTAACCCGCGTCAGGGGGCGTCGATGTGAAAAGGCCGCCTCCCGCCGGGGTGGCGGAAGGCGGCCTGGGGTTGGCGCGTGGTGGGAGGCGGGCGTTAGAGGCGTTCCTGGAGCGCGTCGGCGGCGGCGAGGAGATCGGCCGCCCACCGGGCGCCGGGCTTGCGCCCTATGCGTTCGATCGGGCCGGAGACCGATACCGCGGCGACGACGGTTCCGGAGGAATCGCGCACCGGGGCGGAAACGCTCGCGACGCCGGGCTCGCGTTCGGCGACGCTTTGCGCCCAGCCGCGGCGGCGGACTTCGAGCAGAGTGCGTTCGCCGTAAACCGCGTCGGCGAGGATCGTCCGTTGCGTGTGCGGATCCGACCACGCGGCAAGGACCTTCGCGCCCGAGCCCGCCGTCATCGGCAGGCGCGAGCCGATCGGAACCGTGTCGCGCAAACCGCTCGGCGGCTCCGCGGTCGAAACGCACACGCGCTGCACGCCGTCGCGCCGGTAAAGCTGAACGCTTTCGCCGGTGATGTCCCGGAGCTTCGGCAGCACCGAACTCGCCGCGTCGAGCAACGGGTCGGTCGACCCGCCCGCGAGTTCGGCGAGCGCGGTGCCCGGCCGCCAGCGCCCGTCCGGGCCGCGCCGCAACAGGCGATGCACCTCGAGCCCGACCGCGAGCCGGTGCGCGGTCGCGCGCGGAAGCCCGGTGCGCGTGCACAGTTCCGCCAGCCCGCACGGGTCCTCGGCGACGGCCTGCAGCACGGCCACGGCTTTGTCCAGTACTCCGATACCGCTATGCTGTCCCACGACGCGATACTATCTTCCCGCAGTGTGGGAAGTCCAGAATCTGGGAAAAACGAAACCCGGGCCCGCGGCCAGCCGCGGCTCGCCCCTCCTCACCGGCTCTGTCCGGGTTCCGTGCTCCCGGCCGATCCCGTGGAAGGAGCCGGAGATGACCACCCCCACCGGCAAGGCTCGTACGCTGGCGGAGAAGGTGTGGGACAGCCACCTCGTGCGCCGAGGCGAAGGCGCCGAACCGGATCTGCTCTACATCGACCTCCACCTGGTGCACGAAGTGACCAGCCCGCAGGCGTTCGACGGACTGCGGCTGGCCGGGCGGCAGGTGCGCCGCCCCGACCTCACCATCGCCACCGAGGACCACAACGTCCCCACCGTCGACATCGACCTCCCGATCGCCGACCCGGTGTCCCGCACCCAGGTCGACACGCTTCGCCGCAACTGCAAGGAGTTCGGCGTCCGGCTGCACCCGATGGGCGACGCCGAACAGGGCATCGTGCACGTGATCGGACCGCAGCTCGGGCTGACCCAGCCGGGCACCACCGTGGTGTGCGGCGACAGTCACACCTCGACGCACGGCGCGTTCGGCGCGATGGCCTTCGGCATCGGCACTTCCGAGGTCGAGCACGTGCTCGCCACCCAGACGCTGCCGCTGCGGCCGTTCAAGACGATGGCGATCAACGTCGACGGCACGCTGCAGCCGGGCGTCACCGCGAAGGACGTGATCCTCGCGGTGATCGCCAAAATCGGCACCGGCGGCGGGCAGGGCTACGTCCTCGAGTACCGCGGCAAGGCCATCGAAGACCTGTCGATGGAAGCCCGGATGACCATCTGCAACATGTCGATCGAGGCGGGCGCGCGCGCCGGCATGATCGCGCCGGACGAGACGACCTTCGCCTACCTCAAGGGCCGTCCGCACGCGCCGAAGGGCGAGGAGTGGGACGCCGCCGTCGCCGCCTGGCGCGAGCTGCGCACCGACGAGGGCGCGGAATTCGACGCCGAGGTCCACCTCGACGCGGACCAGCTGACGCCGTTCGTGACGTGGGGCACCAACCCGGGACAGGGCCTGCCGCTGGGCGATTCGGTGCCCGACCCGGCCGCGATCCCGGACGAGAACGCGCGCTTCGCCGCCGAGAAGGCGCTGTCCTATATGGATCTGAAGCCGGGCACGCCGCTGCGCGAGATCGCGGTGGACACCGTCTTCCTCGGGTCCTGCACCAACGGCCGGATCGAGGACCTGCGCGCCGCGGCCGAGGTGCTGCGTGGGCGCAAGGTGGCCGATTCGGTCCGGATGCTCGTGGTGCCCGGTTCGATGCGGGTGCGCAAGACCGCCGAAGAGGAAGGCCTGGACAAGATCTTCGCCGAGGCGGGAGCCGAATGGCGGCAGGCGGGCTGCTCCATGTGTCTCGGAATGAACCCGGACCAGCTCGCCCCCGGCGAGCGGAGCGCGTCCACCTCCAACCGCAACTTCGAGGGACGGCAGGGCAAGGGCGGCCGCACGCACCTCGTCTCGCCGCTCGTGGCCGCCGCCACCGCCGTGCGCGGGACGCTGTCCTCGCCCGCCGACCTGCCCGCCTGACTTCCCCGAGAGGAGCTCCCACCATGGAACCGTTCACCCAGCACACCGGGATCGGGGTCCCGCTGCGCAGGTCCAACGTGGACACTGACCAGATCATCCCGGCCGTCTACCTCAAGCGCGTGACCCGCACCGGATTCGAGGACGGGCTGTTCGCCGCCTGGCGCGGCCAGGAGGACTTCATCCTCAACCAGGAACCGTTCAAGAACGGGTCGGTGCTGGTCGCCGGGCCGGACTTCGGCACCGGTTCGTCGCGCGAGCACGCCGTGTGGGCGTTGATGGACTACGGCTTCCGGGTCGTCATCTCGTCCCGGTTCGCCGACATCTTCCGCGGCAACTCCGGCAAGGGCGGCCTCGTCGCCGCGCAGTGCGAGCAGTCGGATGTCGAACTGCTCTGGAAGCTGCTGGAGAACGAGCCCGGCACCGAGGTGTCGGTGGACCTCGAAGCCAAGACCGTGCGGGCCAAGGACTTCACCGCGCCCTTCCAGATCGACGACTACGTCCGCTGGCGGCTGCTCGAAGGACTCGACGACATCGCGCTGACTCTGCGCCACGCGGGGGACATCGACGAGTTCGAGTCGAAGCGGCCCTCCTGGAAGCCCGCGACGCTTCCCGCCGCGACCTCCTGACCTGCGCCGCCGGGGCCGGATTCCCTGCTCGGAAAGGGAATCCGGCCCCGGCGGGCCCCCTCTTCGCCCACGCCAAACGGAGCCTCCCGGACCCGGAAACGGGTCCTTCGGGAGGGCGGAACCGTTCCCGTCGCAAGGGAAAATTTCGCGTGCCGTTTGGAATTTGTGCTGTCTTGGTAATACCGTGTGCGTTAGCCGGCCGACCTGGCCGTGGACGAAGAGTTCTTCTTGGAGGGACTGGAATGGCCAACAAGGCCCAGCTGATCGAGGCGCTGTCGGAGCGTCTGGGCGACAAAAAGGTTGCTTCGGAGGCCGTCGACGGTCTCGTCGACATCATCATCCGGACGGTCAACAAGGGCGAAAAGGTCACCATCACCGGCTTCGGGGTGTTCGAAAAGCGCGCTCGTGCCGCCCGCACCGCGCGCAACCCGCGCACCGGCGAAGCCGTGCGAGTGAAGAAGACGAACGTTCCGGCGTTCCGTGCGGGCACCACGTTCAAGGACGTGATTTCCGGTTCGAAGAAGCTGCCCAAGGCCACGGCGGCGAAGCGGGCCACGGCCAGCACCGCGAAGGCGACCACCACCCGCGCCGCCTCGACCACCGCCACGCGCAGCACCCGTGCCACGGCGGCGAAGCCCGCCGCCACGCGCACCCGCGCCACCGCGGCCAAGGCTCCCGCCAAGGCCACCGCGGCCAAGACGACGACGCGCGCCACGGCCGCGAAGTCCACCACCACCCGCGCCAAGGCGGCCCCGAAGGCCACCACCACGCGGGCGAAGGCCGCCGCCAAGCCTGCCGCCAAGACCACCGCGGCAGCGAAGAAGACCACGGCCGCGGCCAAGAAGGCCCCGGCGAAGCGCACCTCGGCGGCCAAGAAGAAGTAACAGCCCCGGTATTCGTTGCTTCGCGGCAGGGCCCCGACCTCGGGTGAGGTCGGGGCCCTGCCGCGTTTTCGGGCGTTTGGGCGGCTGGATGGGGGGAGTCGGGGCGAGGTGAGGTCGGGGCGCTGCCGCGTTTTCGGGGGACTTGGGAGGCTGGATGGGGGGAGTCGGGTGGTGGGAAGGGTTAGCTGGCGGGGGGAGTGGTGAGGCGTTGTGGGGCTGGGGTTTCGGCTGGGCTGAGCGGGAAGTCGGGGCGGGGTTGTTATGCGGGCGCTCGGCTGGGGGTCGGCTGGGCGGCGTGTTTGGGACGGTGAGTCTGCGCGGGGGTTGCTGTGCTGGCGTGGGGTTTCGGCTGGGTGGGTGCTTCGCGCGGTGAGCCGGGCAGGGCTGTTGTGCTGGTGCGGGGTCAGGTTGCGGCTGCGCGGGGTGCTTCGGGCGGGGAGTCGGACGGGGTTGCGGGGGCTGGGATTGTGGCTGGACGGCGGCGGGTCGCGGGTGGCTGAGCGGCACCCGGATGAGCGGACCGGGTGCGTTGCGGGGATGGCGCTGCGGGGGCGATTGCGGTGTCGACCTGCTGCGAGAGGGCGGGCGAGCTGTTGTGGCGGACGGGTTTCGAGGCCGGGCGAGCGGTGGGCCGCCAGACCCCGTTGTGGTCGCGGGGTTTCCGGGCGAGGCGGGACAGCGGGGCAAGCGAGCCGGTGTGGCGAGTCTCTCCGGAGGTCGCGAATTCGCTGCCCCGCCAGGGTTGCCGGAGCACCTGCCCGGATGGTGTTGGGGCAGCGGGAAGACCGCGTTTCCCGAGGTCGGCGGCCTGTTCGGGCTCCGGGGAGAACCCGCCGAATTGCTGATAAGACAACAGATTCGGGGCCGTCCGGGAAGGCGATCGGATTCCCCGAAGCGACGGGTCCGGGAGGGCTAATCCGACGCCCGGAGATAAATCCCCGCCGGGGGTAAATAAACCCCGCGAGCGTGTCTCGGACGTCGCTTATGCCGGACCCGCGGATAACTGCTGAGCGGCGCTCAGCAATACCGGTCTCTATAGAATCCGAATCGCCGAAGAGCGCGCACGAGAAGGGGCCCGGCGCGCACGCCGGGCCCCTGGTGAAAAAATCAGCCTGCCGAAGGCACCGGAGCGGGCAGCGGGCTCGGGTAATAGTCCGCGCCCACCAGAACCGGTCCGTCGTCGCCGGGGGAGAACGACAGGACCCACAGCGAGCCCTTCTTGCTCGGCACCACCCCGTCGCGGGCGGCGGGCAGTTCCAGGCCGTCCCGGTCCGCCAGCGCGCTCACCAGGTCCGGGATCACCCCGCCCTGGCTGCTGATCAGCGGAGTGCCCCCGTCGGCCGCGATCGCCAGCAGGCGGCGGATTCCGAGCAGCGGGTCGGGCCAGTAGCCCTCCTCCGACAGCAACGGCTCGTGCCGCACCTCGACGCCGAGTGCGTCCGCGATTCCGCCGACGGTCTGCACGCAGCGCAGCCGCGGTGCGGAGAACACCCGGTCGGGGCCGAAGAGCGGCAGCAGGTCTCGCAGTGCGGCCGCTTGGCGTTGGCCGGCTTCCGACAGCGGGCGGAGGTCGTCGTCGCCGGTCCAGTCTTCGCGTTTGCCCGCTTTCGCGTGCCGCACCAGCAACACCGTCGTCGGCGCGGGCGGGAGGGCGCAGAACTCGCGCAGCACCCGGACATCCGCCGGCCGGGTGAGCAGCTGCTCGGCCGCGATCGGGTCCAGCCAGCGCAGTTCGTCGACCTCTTCGTTGGGTGCGAAGGCTCCCTCGACGGCTTCGCCGCTGAAGTAGTCGACGCTCTTGCGCAGCAGCCGCCCGTTGTTCTTCGCGGGGACTTCGTACCTCGTCTGCGCGACATAGCGGCCCAGCACCGCGCGGAACCCGGTCTCCTCGGCGATCTCGCGCACCGCGGTGGCCGCGATCGTTTCGCCGGGGTCGACCTTTCCCTTCGGCAGCGACCAATCGTCGTAGCGGGGCCGGTGCACGACGGCTACCTCGATCCCCGCCCCGGCACGGCGCCAGAGCACCGCGCCCGCGGCCCGGACGTCCACGCTCATCCGACGGCCCCGTGCAGCTTCGCGAGTTCGAGCTGGTGGTCGCGCACCTGCGAACCGGCGGCCGGGAACGGCTGCCATTCGCCTGAGGAACTGAGCACCCAGCAGCGCGTGTGCGGATCGAGCGCCGAATCGAACACCTCGTCCAGCTGCCGTGTCAGCCTCGGGTCCTTGACCCGCACCAGCGCCTCGATCCGGCGGTCGAGGTTGCGGTGCATCATGTCCGCGCTGCCGATCCAGTGCGTGCCGCCCGCCCGGAAGTTGAACACCCGCGAATGCTCCAGGAACCGGCCGAGGATCGAGCGGACGCGGATGTTCTCGCTCAAGCCCTCGACGCCCGGCTTCAGCGAACAGATCCCGCGCACCACCACGTCGACCGGAACGCCTGCCTGCGACGCGTGGTACAGCGCGTCGATCACCTGCTCGTCCACGAGCGAGTTGCACTTGATCCGGATGCCCGCGTCGAGCCCGGCGCGCGCGAGTTCGATCTCCTCGCCGATCGCGCGCACGATGCCGCGGCGGATGCCGTGCGGCGACGTGAGGATCGTGCGGTAGGTGTCCTGGCGCGAGTAGCCGGTGAGGACGTTGAACAGGTCGGTGATGTCCGCGCCGATGCTCGGGTCCGCGGTGAGCAGGCCGAGGTCCTCGTACAGCCGCGCGGTCTTCGGGTTGTAGTTGCCGGTGCCGATGTGGCAGTAGCGGCGGATGGTCGAACCCTCCTGCCGCACCACCATCGACACCTTGCAGTGCGTTTTGAGGCCCACCAAGCCGTACACGACGTGCACGCCCGCGCGTTCCAGCGTGCGCGCCCAGGTGATGTTGGCCTGCTCGTCGAACCGCGCCTTGATCTCCACCAGCGCCACGACCTGCTTGCCCGCCTCGGCGGCGTCGATCAGCGCGTCCACGATCGGCGAATCGCCCGACGTCCGGTACAGCGTCTGCTTGATCGCCAGCACCTTCGAGTCGGCCGCGGCCTGTTCGATGAACCGCTGCACGCTCGTGGAGAACGAGTCATACGGGTGGTGCACCAGGACGTCGCCCTCGCGCAGCGTCGCGAACACGCTCTTGGGCGTCTCGCGTTCGCCGAACGCCGGATGCGTCGCGGGCACGAACGGCCGGTCCTTCAACTCCTTGCGGTCGACCGCGGACAGCTGGAACAGGCAGGTGAGGTCGAGGAGACCCGGCACCTCGACGACGTCCTCGGGATCGACTTCCAGCTCGCGCAGCAGCAGTTCGAGCATGTGCTCGCTCATGTCCTGCGCGACCTCGAGCCGCACCGGCGGGCCGAACCGGCGCTGCGCCAGCTCGCGTTCCAAGGCCTGCAACAGGTCCTCGTCGCGGTCTTCCTCGACCTCGAAGTCGGCGTTGCGGGTGACGCGGAAGACGTGGTGCTCGGTGACCTCCATGCCGGTGAACAGATCGCTCAGGTGCGCGGAGATCAGTTCCTCGAGCGGCAGGAAAGTCGCGGTCCGGTTGCCGCGTTCGGTTTCCACGCGCATCAGCCGCGGCACGTTGCTCGGCACCTTCACGCGCGCGAACCGTTCGAGGCCGCCCTGCGGATCCCGCACCGTCACCGCGAGGTTGAGCGACAGCCCGGAGATGTACGGGAACGGGTGCGCCGGGTCGACCGCGAGCGGCGTGAGCACCGGGAAGATCTGCTCGGAGAAGTAGCTCGACAGCCGGAGCTGGTCGGCCCCGGACAGGTCGGACCAGCCGACGATCCGGATGTCCTGCTCGGCCAGCTGCGGGCGCAGGTGCTCCTTGAACGCGGCGGTGTGCCGCTCGACCAGGTCCTGGTTGCGCTTGGCGATGTAGTCCAGCTGTTCGCGCGGCGTGAGCCCGTCCGCGCTGCGCACCGAGAGGCCGGTGCCGTCGCGGCGTTTCAGCCCGGCGACCCGGACCATGTAGAACTCGTCCAAATTGGACGCGAAAATGGCGAGGAACTTGGCCCGTTCGAGCAGCGGCTGCGATTCGTCCTCGGCCAGCGCGAGCACGCGGGCGTTGAAGTCGAGCCAGGACAGCTCGCGGTTGAAATAACGGTCGTCGGGAAGCGACTCGACGGCGGTGGGCGCGGACGTGACGGCGGGCGGGGCCGAGGGGACGGAGCGGAATTCCTCGCCGCTCTCGGTCGTGGTCCGGCGCGATCGCACGGCGGCGGGCGGCGCGGCGGGTTTCTTCGCCGAGGAGCGCAGCGCGCTCGACGAAGCGGTTTTGCGCTTGGCCGGTTTGGCGTTGTCCTCAGCCGGAGCCGCCTTGGGTTTTGCCCGGCGGGCCGCCGCGGCGTCGCCGTTCCCGCGCGAGGTCGCCTTCCCGCCCGCGGTGCGCGGGGCCGGGGACGAGGGGGACGCGCTGCTGCCGCTCTTCACGCGCCGCCGGGCCGGAGTGCTGCCGTCTTCTGTGCTCACGCTGCCCATTGTTCACTACGAAGCCGCGGTTTGCGCAGGCCGCGATGAAGGTCGAGTGAACACGTCAGCGCAATTGCGTCCGTTCGGCCGGGAGCAATGCCGCGGTGCGCTTCCCGAGACCGAGCCGCGCGGCGTGGCGGAGATCATCTTCGGTGTCGACGTCGCTGCGCAGCGACGGCAAAGCCTGGGTGAGCGGAATCGCACCGGACGCCCGATGCAGTTCCGCGGAGCCGGCGCCGAAGTGCGGGTCGAGCGGTTTCCCCGGCGCGGACAGCAACAGCGTGGTCCCGGTGCCCTGCCGGTCGAACACCACCGCGCGGCGGCCGGCGGCTTCGGTGAGCGCCCGTTCCAGATCCACCGCGCGCAACGCGGGGAGATCCGCTTGGAGCGCGCCGACGACTCCGTCCGGCGCGTCCGCGCGCAGCAGCTCCGCGCCGTGGCGCAACGCTTCGTTGAGCCCGCCCTCCGCCGGCTCGGCGACCAGTTCGACGCCGAGACCGGCCAATTCGGACAGCGCGGCCGGATCAGAGGTGACGACGAGCACGCGCCGGACCCGGGCGACCGACGTGACCGCGGCCAGCGTGTCGCAGGCCAGCGCCAGCACCAGTTCGGCGTGCCGGTGCGCGGCGACCGCGCCGCGCAGCCGCGACTTGCCCGCGCCCGGCGGTTTCAGCGGCATGACCAGGTCTGCGTCCACCTGTCCATCTTTACCCGAAACCGCTCGCGCGCGTGCGTGAGCGCACCCTCCCTGGACTGCGCGAACCGGCGCGCGGCAGGATCACCCGGAGCAGAGGCGACCCGAGGAGGAGAACTGTGGCACGGCGTGAGAAGGGCGGATTCTGGGTGGGGCTGGCCGCCGCCGCGTTCTACCCGATGACCGCGATCGGCAAGCGGGTGTACCTCGGCGCGGAGAAAATCCCCCGGCAAGGGCCCGCGGTGCTGGTGATGAACCACATCTCGCACCTCGACCCGCCGGTCGACGCGGTGTTCGTGCACCGGCAGAAGCGGGTGCCGCGGTTCTTCCTCAAGGCGAGCCTGAAGAACGTGCCGGTCTTCGGCCGGATCGTGACCGGGTCCGGGCAGATCCCGGTGGCGCGCGGGTCGAGCGCGGCGGGCGACAGCCTCAAGGCCGCGCACCAGGCGCTCGAAGAGGGCAAGGTCATCGTGATCTACCCCGAGGGCACCATCACGAAGGACCCGCTGGGCTGGCCGAAGGAGGCTTACAGCGGCGCGGCGCGGCTGGCGCTGCAGAACGACGTGCCGGTGATCCCGATCGCGCGCTGGGGAACGAACCAGATCTTCAACGGCTACACCAAGAAGTTCACGCCGTTCCCGCGCAAGACGGTGACGCACCTGGTCGGCGACCCGATCGACCTGTCGCGGTTCCGCGGCGCGAACCCGCGCAGCGCCTCGACGCTGCGCGAGGTCACCGCGGTGCTGATGGACGAGGTGACCCGGCTGCTGGCCGAGATCCGGCAGGAGGAACCGCCCGCGAAGAAGCCGGAAACGGACGCGGCGGCGGACACCAAGGCGGAGATCACCGCCGAGCCCAAGGCGGAGGCCGAGAAGCCGGAGGACGGTGCCTGATGGCGGGTTTCGCCGCCGACGTGCAGCGGGTCACCGTGCTCGGCGCGGGTTCGTGGGGCACCGCGTTCGCGAAGGTGCTCGGCGACGCGGGCCGGGACGTGACGATGTGGGCGCGCCGGGAAAGCGTCGCCGAGGAAATCCGGGAGCGGCACACCAACGAGTCGTATCTGCCGGGAACCACGTTGCCGGACCGGATCACCGCGACGTCCGACGCGGCCGAGGCGCTGGACGGCGCGCAAGCGGTCGTGCTCGGGGTGCCGAGCCAAAGCCTGCGCGCGAATCTCACCGGCTGGCGGCCGCTGCTGCCGCCCGAGGCGATCCTGGTCAGCCTCGCCAAGGGCGTGGAACTGGGCACGCTCAAGCGGATGAGCGAGGTGATCGCCGAACTCGCCGAAGTCGATCCGGGCGAGATCGTGGTGGTGTCCGGGCCGAACCTGGCCCGCGAGATCGCCGCCGGGCAGCCCGCCGCCGCGGTGCTCGCGTGCGCCGACCACGAGCGCGCGAAAGCGGTGCAGCAGGCGACGTCGAACCAGTATTTCCGGCCCTACACGAACACCGATGTGGTCGGCTGCGAGCTGGGCGGCGCGTGCAAGAACGTGATCGCGCTCAGTTGCGGGATGGCCGCCGGGATGGGCTTGGGCGCGAACACGATGGCGACGCTCATCACGCGCGGCCTCGCCGAAATGGCGCGGCTCGGCGCGAAACTCGGCGCGGACCCGCTGACCTTCGCCGGACTCGCCGGGCTCGGCGACCTGGTCGCGACGTGCTCGTCGCCGTTGTCGCGCAACCGCACCTTCGGCGAACGCCTCGGCCGCGGCGAGACGCTGGCCGAGGCGCAGGCGGCGACCGGCGGGCAGGTCGCGGAGGGTGTCGCGTCGTGCTCGTCGATCCGCGAACTGGCGCAGCGGCACGGGGCCGACATGCCGATCACGGACGCGATGTACCGGGTGTGCCACGAGGGCGTCGACCCGCGGCAGGCGGGCGCGGAACTGCTCGGGCGGTCGCGGAAGCCGGAGTGGCGCTGAGACTCGTGAGTGGCGGTGCCGGTTAGAACCGGCATTGCCGCGCACGAGGGTGTGAGGGGTGGCGGCCTCGGGGAAAGCTCGATCTGGTGAGTGGTGGTGCCGGTTAGAACCGGCATGAACACTCACGAGCGGCGAGGGCTTGTGGGGCTGAGCACGCTCGGCTTGGCGGTGGCTGGGGTCTCGTGAGTGGCGGGGCCGGTTAGAACCGGCATTGCCGCGCACGAGTTGCGAAGGCGGGAAGCTCGGCCTGGCGAGCGGGCTGGGTGTCGTGAGCGGCGCTGCCGGTTAGAACCGGCATTGCCGCGCACGAGCGGGTGCGCGAGGGTGTGAACCTGCGCTCACCTGGGCGGTCCAGGGGGTGAGACGGGTTGACCGGGCGGTCCGAGGCTGGTTCTCTGTGCGGCATGCTGACGTGCGAGATGACGATGCGGCCGGGGTCTGACGACCTCCGCCCCGTCATGGGCATGTCGTGTCGCTGTTGTCGGTGAAACCGTCCCGGCCCAGTTCGACACCCATCTTCTTCCCGTGAGGACTTCTTTTCATGTTCGCCGTTCCGGACAACACCCTGCTGCGTCCCGAGAACCCCGCCCTGCGGCATCCGGTCCGCGTCGCCGTCGACGTGGCCGCTGACCGGGAGCGCTGGGGCGCCCTGCTGCGCTACGACCCCGACCAGCGGTTCTCCGCCCTCGTCGAACGCACCGAGGACCAGGAGATCTGGCTGCTCAGCTGGCTTCCCGGCCAGCGCACCGACCTGCACGACCACGCCTTCTCGACCGGCGCGTTCACCGTCGTGTCCGGGCGGCTGACCGAAACCGTCGCGCGACGCGCCCCGGGCGGGCGTGCGGTGACCGAGGTGCACGGGCTGTCCGCCGGGCAGTCGCGCGTGTTCGGGCCCGGCTACGTGCACGAGGTGCGCAACGACGGCCCGGACCCGGCGATCAGCGTGCACGTCTACCGCCAGGGCGGCCGGCAGATGCGGTCGTACCAGGCGAATGCGGTCGACGGGCCGTTCCGGGCGTGATCAGCGGTCGAGGTCGCCGCGCAGCCTGAACTGCCGTTCGATCTCCTCCCGGGAGACGCCCGCCGCGAGCAGAACCTGCAGCAGGATCCGCGATTTCCGCGGGCAGAGCCAGCCGGCCATCGTCGCGCCCATCCGGATCAGGCTCGATTCGGAGCCGTGAAACCCGTAGGTGCCGCGGAAAGTCGGGCCCGCGCCGGTCCGGGAAGCGACGACCACCGGTACTTCGGCCGTTGCGATGACGTCCGCGGTTCCGGTCGACACGTGTCCGACGCCGTTGGCGGCCACCACGACGCCGCGCGCGCCGCCCTTGAGGACCAACGACAGCAGTTCGCCCGAATCTTCGAGGCCCGATTCCAGCAGCGGAACGAGATCGACGGTTTCGGCTCCCGGCAGCACCGGCAGGCGCGGCGGCGACGGGTGGAAGTAATGCACCGAGCCCTCAGCGACCATGCCGAGCGGGCCCGCCGGCCGCGACGAAAACGTTTCGACGTGGCTGGAATGCGTCTTCCGCACCCAGCGCGCCGCGTGCACATCGTCGTTGAACGCCACCAGCGCGCCCCGGCCGCGGCTGCGCGGATCGGCGGCGACGGCGAGCGCGGCGAGGATGTTCGCCTGCCCGTCCGGGCTGGGCAGGCTCGGGTTCCGCATCGCGCCGGTGATCACCACCGGCGCGTCGGACGGCCACGTGAGGTCGAACAGGTACGCCGTTTCCTCCAGCGTGTCCGTGCCCTGCACCACCACGAGACCGTCCGCGCCCGCCTCGATCTGCTCGACGCCCCACTGCCGGGTCCGCGCGAGCGTCGCGTAGTCCATCGACGAACTCGACAGCCCGGCGAGCGTCGCCGCGGTGATCTCCATCGGCAGCCGGGAACCCAGGTCTCCCAGCAGGTCCTCGGCGCTGAGCCGCGGCACGACGCCGTCTTCGATCGAACGTCCGGGAGCCATCGAGATGGTGCCGCCCAGCGCGGCGACGGCGATGCGAGTCATGCCCCGCACTCTATGCGGGGCGCCGCGCCTGCAGGGTGTAGCTCGCGGCGACCCGGCGCGGGTTGTCCCGCAGCCGCCATTCGCCGCCCCCGGCCTCTTCCATCTCGTGCGGCAACGCGTTCCACGCCGCGGTGTCGTGTTCGGTCAGCCCGGTCAGGATCAGGCCTTGGTCGAGCAGCGCGGTGACGATCTCGCCGAGCGAATGGTTCCAGCTGTGCGTGGTCGTCGTGCGCATCGGTTCGTCCGTGTCGACGTAGGTGGTGTCGTCGCTGAACACGAGCGGCTCGTCGTGCTCGAAGTAGTCGTACTTCGGCCACGCGCGTTCCGATTCGTCGTCGAGCGTCCACAGCATCGGATGGCCTTCGCGCATGAAGAGCCGTCCGCCGGGCCGCAGCAGCCGCGCGACCACCTCGGCCCACGGCGCGATCTTCGGCAGCCAGCAGATCGCGCCGATCCCGGTGTACACCAGGTCGAACGCGTTTTCGCCGAAGACTTCCACCGCGTCGTAGACGTTCGCCTCGTGGTAGTCGATGTCCGCGCCGGTGGCGTCGGCGAGCTCGCGCGCCTCGGCGAGCGACGCCGGGGAAAGGTCCAGACCAGAGATCTTGGCCCCGAGCCGGTGCAGCGAAAGCGTGTCCGTGCCGATGTGGCACTGCAGGTGCACGGTGCGCAGCCCGGAAACGTCGCCGAGGCGAGGCTGGTCGAAGCGCACGATCTGGCTCAGGTGCGCGGGATCGGCCTTGAACTTGTCGAACTCGTAGTACGCCGAGCGCGCGTGGATTGGCGCGCGGTCGTCCCAGTTGGCGCGGTTGATCTCGAACGAATCGGTCACGCCATCTCCGCCAGGCTGCGCTCGACGCAGAACTCGTTCCCTTCGGGATCCCGCAGCACGATCCAGCCGCCGCCGTCCTCGCGGCGGTGGTCGGCATGCAGCGTCGCGCCCAGCTTGAGCAGCCGCTCCACCTCTTCGTCACGGGTCCCGCCGTCTGGCTTCAGGCAGACGTGCAGCCGGTTCTTGACGGTCTTGGGTTCGGGGACGGCGATGAACAGGAGAGTGACGCCGGACTCGAGCCTGATGCCGATCTCCGGATCGCCTTGATGGTCGTCGTCGCCGACCGGGCGGCCGGTCACCTTGGTCCAGAACTGGGCCAGAGCCCACGGGTCGGCGCAGTCGACGGTGATGTTGTCCACGTAAGCAGTCATCGGGCTCCTCGGGCTATGGTTGCTGTCGGTCCGGAGTCTGCCCGGAATGCCCGATGCGCGCGACAGGTTTCCTGTCGAGTCGCTGTCAGCTGGGGGTTCGGCTCGCGCGCCCGAGCGGACGTCGCGGAGGATGGCGGGGTGGAGAATCCGAACCCGGTGCGGCTGCTCGTCGTGGACGACGAGCCGCACATCGCCGACCTGGTCGCGACCGTCGCCCGTTACGAGGGCTGGCAGGCCGTGACGGCCGGTTGCGGCGCCGACGCGCTCGCGCGCGCCGCGGAGTTCGCTCCCGACATCGTCGTGCTCGACCTCATGCTGCCCGATTTCGACGGCTTCACCGTGCTCGACAAGCTGCGCGAGAAACACGACGCGGTGCCGGTGGTGTTCCTGACTGCCAAGGACGCGACCGCCGACCGCATCGCCGGACTCACCCGCGGGGGTGACGATTACCTCGTCAAGCCGTTCTCCGTCGAGGAGTTGATGGCGCGGCTGCGTGCGGTGCTGCGGCGGACGTCCGAGAAACCGGATACCCGCACGGTGGTGCTGCAGGTGGGCGATCTCACCCTGGACGAGGAGACGCACGAAGTCCGCCGCGGCGGCCAGCTCGCCGAGCTGACGCCCACCGAATACGAGCTGCTGCGTTACCTGATGCGGCGTTCGCCCGCGGTGCTCACCAAGGCGCAGATCCTCGACCACGTCTGGGAGTACGACTTCGGCGGACGGTCCAATGTGGTCGAACTCGCGATCTCGCGGCTGCGGCGCAAGCTCGACACCGAGGCCGAACCGCTGATCCACACCGTGCGCGGCGTCGGGTATTCCGTGCGACAGGCGGGCCGGTGAACCGGGTCGGGCGCTGGGCTCGCCGCTGGTACCGGGCTTGGCGCGCTTCCCGGCTCGGCACGCGGCTGGCGTTCGGGCTGGGCGCGTTGTCGCTGGTGGTGTTCGCGATCGTCGGCGCGCTGACCGTCGAGCTGATGCACGACTACCTCAACCGGCGGCTCGACGAGCAGCTCAAAACCAGCCAGGTCGCGCAGGTGCCGCATCTGCGCGAGTCGAAGGACAATCCGGAAGTCGTTTACTCCTGGTACTCCGCGGTTTTCGACGTGCGGGCGGGGCACGCCGTCCCGCAGCCGGGCAGCACGTTGCCGAACGACGTGCGGCCGTTGGCGCAGGTCGCCGAAGAAGCGACCAGCGGCGACCTGTTTCGCACGATCGCCTTGCCCGGTCAGGGTTCTTACCGCGTCCGGGCCTGTCCGGTGGAGACCTCGCAGAACGGGACCGGCACCGTGCTGTTGAGCGCCGCGCCGCAGGCCGATCTCGACAACACCGTGCAGCAGCTGATGTTGATCGAAGTGCTCGCGTTTCTCATCGCGTTGGCGATCCTCGTCGTCGCGGGCCGCGTGGTGCTGCGGCGCGGATTGCGTCCGTTGTCGGACATGGCTGGCACGGCGCACGACATCGCCTCGCACGACCTCACCGCCACGGCGGATTTGCCGGTGCGCGCGTCCGGCACGGGTGGCGGAGCGGAGGTCGAGGAGCTGCGGACGGCGTTCAACTTGATGTTGAGCCACATCGAATCCTCGCTGGCCGCGCGCACCGAGGCGAACGATCGGCTGCGCCGGTTCGTCGCCGATGCTTCGCATGAGCTGCGGACGCCGTTGACGTCGATCCGCGGCTATGCCGATCTTTTCCGTTACGCCGCCGCGAACGAACCCGAGGAACGAGAGGCGCACCTGGAGAAAATCCGGGCCGAGACGGCGCGGATGAGCGTGCTGGTGGACGATCTGCTGCTGCTCGCGCGGCTGGACGCGCGCGATGTCGAACCGCCGGTGCGGCCGCAGCGGATGGATCTCACCGAGATCGCCGCGGCCGCCGCGGACGCGTTCCGGGCCGGTCGGCCGGGACATCCGCTGACGGTCTCGATTCCGGAGGAACCGGTGCTGCTGCACGCGGATCCGGCGCGGCTGCGGCAAGTCCTGGACAACCTGCTCGCGAACGCCGCCGTGCACACCGCGGAGGGAACGCCGGTCGAGCTGGCGGTGTCGGTGGCCGACGGGATGGCCGTCGCCACCGTCACCGACGCCGGACCGGGGATTTCCGCGGCGGATCAGCAGCGGATTTTCGACCGGTTCTATCGCGTCGACAACTCCCGCACCCGGGCCGCTGGCGGCACCGGGCTGGGATTGTCAGTGGTGCATTCGCTGGTGGTGGAGCACGGCGGGACGGTCTCGCTGGAGAGCCGCCCCGGACGGACGGTATTCACCGTGCGGTTGCCGCTGCCTTCGTGACGCGTGCGGTGACGTGTTCGGGCACGGCCCAGCCGGGTGGCAGGTCGGCGGACGGTTCCGGCTCGCCGAAGACCGTGCGCACCGGCAGTACTCCGGCCCAGGCGGCATTTGCGGTGACGTCTTCGGGCTCGTCGTCGGGTCCTTCTGCGCGGAGTTTCACCGACGCTTCGGCGAGATCGAGCGCGATGACCGACACCGCGGCGAATTCCTTCTTGTTCACCGCGCGAGCGTGCTCCCACGAACCAGGGGAGAGGTGGTCGGTGAGCACGTGCAGGCCGCGCATCTTCTCGTCCGGGTCGGTCACCAGCCGGGCCTTGCCGAGGATCACCGCGCTGCGGTAGTTGACCGAGTGGTTGTTCACCGAGCGGCAGTAGACGATGCCGTCGAGGAGGGTGACCGTCACGCAGACGTCGGTTTCTCCGGTCGCGGCTCGCAGACTGGCCGCGCCCGTGGAACCATGCAGGTACAGGGTGTCGCCGTCGCGGCCGTATCCGGTGGGCAGCACCAGCGGGACGCCGTCGCGGACCACGCCGAGGTGGCAGATCAGCGCCTCGTCGAGCACGGCGTGCAGGACCGCGCGCTCGCTGGCGGCGCGGTGGCGTTTGCGGCCGAGCGTGGTGCGTTCGGTGGGCGAAAGGCTGCTCATGCGTTCAGTGTGCGGCGGCCAAGTGGCTACGTTGAATGTCCACTTCTTCTACACTTGAGAAGTCCACTTCGCCGTAACGGAGGTCCGCCGTGTCCTACGCCGACACCGCCCTGCCGGTCAGTCTCGACCGCGAAGCGGCCACCCCGCTGGCCGTGCAGCTGGCCGACGCGCTGCGCGAAGCCGCGGCCGGCGGACATCTCCGCGGCGGCGACCGGCTGCCGTCCACGCGCGCGCTGGCGGAACGGCTCGGCGTCTCGCGCACGGTCACTTCCGCTGCGTACGAGCAACTTCACGCGGAAGGCTGGATCGCTGGCAGGCACGGCTCCGGCACCTACGTGACCACTCCGCCGACGCGCGCCGCCGCGTCCGTCACGGTGCCCGGTTCGCTACTCGCCGAGGCGGAACAAGCCCCGCTACTGGACCTCGCGCCGGGTACGCCGTGGGCTGGCGGCCTTGACCGCGCGGCCTGGCGGCGAGCGTGGCGGGCAGCCGCCGATCCCGAGCCGCTCACGCGCGCGCACCGCGCCGGGTTGCCGGAATACCGCGCGACCGTGTCGGAACACCTGCTGCGCCACCGCGGTCTGGCCGCCGGTTCGGTGCTCGCGACCGGCGGCACGACCGCGGCTGTCGTGGAACTCGCCGCCGCCGTGCTGCGCCGAGGTGCGGTCGTGGCCTTCGAGGAACCGGGTTATCAGCGTGCGGTGCAAGCGTTCCGGCAGGCCGGGCTCACCGTCGTCGGCGTGCCGGTGGACGAGGAAGGCCTGCGCCCGGACGCGATTCCCGCCGGGGCGCGCGCCGTTTACTGCTCGCCCGCGCACCAGTACCCGATGGGCAGCCGGATGAGCGCGGCCCGCCGCGTGCAGCTCGTGGAACGCGCTCGCGCGGAAGGCATGCTGGTCATCGAGGACGACTACGACGGCGAGCTGCGCTTCGACGTCGCCCCGTTGCCGATGCTGGCCGCGCTCGCCCCGGACGTCGTCGTGCACCTCGGGACCACCAGCAAAATCCTCACCCCGACCCTCGGCGCGGGCTGGCTTGTCGCGCCCGCTTCGGTGGCCGATTCCATTCTGGCGTACCGGGATCTCACCGGAACCCGTCCGTCGCCGGCGGGGCAGCGGGTGCTCGTCGAACTCGCCCGGACCGGCGATCTGGGCCGGCACCTGCGGAAGCTGCGCCGGGAAATGGCCGAACGCCGGACGGTGCTGGTGACCGCGCTGTCGAACGCCGGAATCCCGTTCGTCGGCGACGACGCCGGCGCGCATCTGGTGGTGCGGACGGAAAGCGCCGAGACCGAGGCCGAGTTGATCGCCGCGGCGGAACGGCATTCGATCCGGCTCGACGGGCTGGCGCGGCATTTCGCCGGAACGCCGACGGTGCACGGCATCGCGCTGGGTTACGCGGGCTGCTCGCGGGAAGCGTTGATGGCCGCGGTGCCGACGCTGGTCGATCTTCTCCGCTGACTACGGGGGCCAGCCCTACCTTCGGTCCGCCGGTCAGCTTCATGGTGCCGGATCCGCTGCTCCGCGAGGCTTTTGCCGATCAGTTCGGCGCGCGGAGGAGTGCGGGATGACTTGGCGGATCCGGGTAGCAGCGATGGCGACCGCGATGCTGGCGGTGTTCGCCGCACCGGCCTCAGCGCAGCCAGCAGACACTGCGGTAGCGCACTTGCGTGAAGAACTGGCGGGCGGTCCGCCGTCGTCCTACGCGCTGGTGCCCGCGGACGGCAAGGTGACGACCGGCGCGGTCGGCCCCGACGTGACGCCGCAGTCGCCGTTTCTGCTTGGCTCGCTGAGCAAATCGTTCACCGCCATGGCAGTCATGCAGCTCGTCGACGCGGGCAAAGTCGGCCTGGACACCCCGATCACCGCGTACCTGCCGTGGTTCCGCACCGCCGGATCCAACGATCCGATCACCGTGCGGCAGTTGCTGAACCAGACCAGCGGGCTGCCGACCGAAGCGGGCACCGTCGACCTCTATGAGCCGGAAACCACGCTGGAACAGCGCGTCCGCGCACTCGCCGACGTCGTCCCGGTGTCTCGCCCAGGCACCGCTTTCCACTACTGCAACAAGAATTACGCGACGTTGGGTCTGCTGGTCGAGCAGGTTTCCGGCCAGAGCTACGCCGACTACCTCAAAGCGCACGTCCTCGCCCCGCTCGGCATGAACCGCACCTTCACCAACCTCGCCGACGCCCGTCGCGCGGGTCTGATCGAGGGCTCGTCGGTGCTGTTCGGCCTGAACGTGCCGATGGAAACACCGGATTTCCCGGGCGCGCTGCCTGACGGCTACCTGGTCTCGACCGCCGAGGACCTCAGCCACTACCTCACCTTCCAGATGACCGGCGCCTACCGCGGCGTCCGTCCGCTGTCCGCCGAAAGCCTGCGCCTGATGCACAGCGCGGCCGTCCCGACCGGCGACGACCACGCGATCGACGGCATCGACCACTACGGATCCGGCTGGGGCACCGGCACTCTCCACGGCCAGCCGGTCGTCCAGCACGACGGCGACCTGACCCGCTACCACGCCAACCTGGGCTTTCTGCCGAACCAGCAGGTCGGCCTGGTGGTGCTGACCTCGCGCAACCCGGTCCTGCTGGACAACGGCGCGCCGTTCCACCACACCCTCGCGATGCTCGCGGGCGCACCGGCCCCGGAGATCGGCAACGGTTTCCTGCTCACCTACGGCGTCATCGACGGTGTCGCGCTCCTGGCCCTCGCTGCGATGGTCTTGGCGACCCGCCGACAGATCCGTCGCGCGCGAAAGCTGCCGGAACTCTTGCGGGACAAGGGTTTCCGTCGGGTGGCAGTACGGCCGCTGGTCGGACATCTCATCGCCGCAGCCGCGCTGTACGCGGCGGTGTTCGTCGGAGTCGGCCTGCTCAGCTACGGCGGCTGGCTGCCGGTGGACGTCGCGTTCCAGACGCTGCCGGACTTCACGGTCCTCGTCCTGGCCGGGACAGCGTTCCTCGCGGTGCGCGGGTTGGGGTGGTTCGCGCTGGCCGCCTCGCGGACTCGCCGACCAGCGGCTCGACCCTCCCGACCAGCGCAGACACCCCCGGCGCGCGCTGTTGGCGAGGCTCACCCGGTACGGTGACCGGCTATGAGCGCTGAAAAGATCCGGGTCGCGGTCGTGTTCGGTGGCCGCAGCAGCGAGCACGCCATCTCGTGCCTGTCCGCGGGCAGTGTGATCTCGAACCTGGATCCGGACCGCTTCGAGGTGCTCCCGGTCGGCGTCACGCCGAACGGCGGGTGGGTGCTCGGCACCGGCGACCCGAAGCAGCTCAGCATCCAGGGCCGCGAGCTGCCGTCGGTCGAGTCCGGCCGCTCGCTCGTGCTCGCCGGCGACCCGACCAGCCGCGAGCTGCGCACGGTCGACCCGGGCCAGGCCACCGAGGTGCTCGGCACCGTCGACGTCGTCTTCCCGGTGCTGCACGGTGCCTTCGGCGAGGACGGCACCATCCAGGGCCTGCTCGAACTCGCCGACATCCCGTACGTCGGCCCCGGCGTGCTCGCCAGCGCGGCGGCGATGGACAAGGAGTACGCGAAGAAGCTGCTCGCCGCGGAAGGGCTGCCGGTCGGCACCTACGCCGCGCTGCGCCGCGGACAGTCCACTTTGGCCGAAGCGGACCGGGAACGCCTTGGCCTGCCGGTGTTCGTGAAGCCCTCGCGCGCCGGTTCGTCGGTCGGGATCTCCCGGGTCGCCGACTGGGCGGACCTGGACGCCGCGATCGAACTGGCCCGGCGCACCGACCCGAAGGTGCTCGTCGAGGCCGCGGTGCGCGGGCGCGAGGTCGAATGCGGCGTGCTGGAATTCCCGGACGGCCGCGTCGAGGCGTCGCTCCCGGCGGAGATCCGGGTGCTCGCCGAGGGCGAGGACGCCTGGTACGACTTCGAAACCAAGTACCTCGGCGAGGACGCCGAACTGGACATCCCGGCCAAACTGGACGACGCGCTCACCGACCGGCTGCGCGCGATGGCCGTCGAGGCGTTCCGCGCGCTCGACTGCCAGGGCCTCGCCCGCGTCGACTTCTTCGTGACCGAGGAAGGCGACCTGGTGATCAACGAGGTCAACACGATGCCCGGGTTCACCACGAAGTCCGCCTACCCGAAGATGTGGGAGGTCACCGGGGTGGACTACCCGACGCTGCTGTCGACGCTGATCGACACCGCGCTCGCGCGGGGCACCGGCCTGCGCTGACCGCCGCGACAGCGGCGCGCGCGGCCGGACCAGGCCGGCGACCTTACGATGGCCCTCGAACGAACGGCCTGTCCCCACCGTAAGGAAAACAGCGCGTGCAGATCGCATCCCGGCTCGACCGGCTCCCGGTCACCCGGCGGCACCGGTACTTCGTCGCAGTGGTCGGCATCGCGACCTTCTTCGACCTCTACGACCTGTTCCTCGCCGCGACCATCAGCACCGTCCTCACCAAGGAGTTCGGCGTCACCCCGACGACGCTGAAGTACGTCCTGGCGTCGGCGTTCGTCGGCGCGTTCGTGGGCGCGGTGTTCCTCGGCAGGCTGGCCGACCGGCTCGGCAGGCGTCGCGCGTTCCTGCTCACCCTGGGCCTGTACTCGGTGTTCACGCTGCTCGGCGCGTTCAGCACGGACGTGTGGATGCTGGTGATCTGCCGGTTCATCGCCGGGATCGGCATCGGCGCGGAACTGCCGGTCGCTGACGCCTATCTCGCCGACCTGCTGCCCGCGCGCGCCCGCGGCCGGGCGACAGCCTGGGCTTACACCATCGGCTTCTGCGGTGTCCCCGCTGCCGGATTCCTCGCCCGTGCGCTGGTCGGCCACGCGCCGCTCGGCATCGACGGCTGGCGCTGGCTGTTCGTGATCGGCGCGCTGGGCGCGGCGGTCGTGTGGGCGCTGCGGTTCACGCTGCCGGAGTCACCGCGTTGGCTTGCGGCGCAAGGAAGAATCGGCGAAGCGGACGAGGTCGTGCGCAAGCTCGAAGCGAGTGCGCCGCAGCCGTTGCCCGAACCGGAGCCGGAACCGCCCGCGCCCGAACCCGTGCGCGCGTCGGCATTGCTGCGTCCGCCGTGGTTCCGTCGCACGGCGATGCTGTACGTCTTCCAGCTGCTGCAATCGTTCGGCTACTACGGATTCGGTTCACTGGTGCCGATTGTGCTGGCCGCCAAGGGTTTCGGCCTCGTCACGTCGCTGACGTTCAGCGCGCTCACCTTCCTGGGCTATCCGATCGGGTCGGCGCTGTCCATCCCGATCATCGAACGGCTGGAACGCAAGTGGCTGATCGTCGCGAGCGCGGCGGCGATGGCGGTGTTCGGGCTGGCCTTCGGCTACGCGACGTCCGGCGTCCTGATCGCGGTGTTCGGCTTCTGCTACACCGCCGTCAGCAACGTCTTCTCGAACGCCTTCCACACCTACCAGGGCGAACTGTTCCCGACGTCGCTGCGCGGCACCGCCGCGGGTTCGGCCTATGCGCTGTCCCGGTTGGCGACGGCGGCGATGCCGTTCGTGCTGTTGCCGGTTCTGCATTCGGCGGGTGCGACGACGATGTTCGCGGTGGTCGCGGGTGCGATGGTGCTGTTGATGGTCGACGTGGCGGTGCTCGGCCCGCGCACCACTGGCGAGTCGCTGGAAACGATCGCGGCTAGAACTTCAGAGGCTTGACCGGCAGCTTGGCGGAGATGGCGTCCGAAATGGCCTGCAGCGGACCGGTCCCGGCGCTCGCCGGGACGGTCAGCGCGACGTAGACTGGCCGGTCGACCGCGTACCAGGTGGCCGAACCGCCCTGTTCGATCTGCAGCCACTGCACCTTGTTGACCACGCGCAGCTGCGCGGTCTGGGTGAGCTCCGGCGGGCGTTCGAGGCCGCAGCGCAGCACGACCGGATCCGGTTCGCCCCACGCGACGGTGGCCTTCGGCGCGGGCTCGGCGAGCGTGCGCGGCGACAGTTCCTTGCCGTTCGACGTGAGCGTGGCCGGGACCCCGGCGATCAGCTTCGCGCAGTCCGGCGACCCGGCCTGCGGCGCGGGAACGGACACGAGCGCGAGCGGCTGGTTCGGATCGGGCTGTCCCGAAGAGCTCTTCGTCAGCGCGACGACCGCGACCGCGACCGCCAGCGCGGCCACGAGCAACGACGCGGTGACGAGGACGACCTTCGGAGGGGCCCCGGTGTCGGTGTCTGCCACCGCCTCAGTGGACCACGGCTCAGAGATGCACGACCGGGCAGGTCAGCGTGCGCGTGATCCCCTGCACGTTCTGCACGCGGGCGACGACGAGCTGGCCGAGCTGGTCCACCGTGTCCGCGGCGGCGCGCACGATCACGTCGTACGGGCCGGTGACGTCCTCGGAGCTGGTCACGCCCGGGACCCCGGCGATCTCCGCAGCCACCGCGGCCGCCTTGCCGACCTCGGTCTGGATGAGGATGTATGCGTGGACCACGGCGTGCCCTTTCGTCGGTGGCGGTCTAGTCGAGGTAGGAACGGTGTAGACGGTGTAGGAAACGTAGCGCCAGCCCTGGGAAAAACCTAGGGGATCCGATTGTCGGTGGCCGATCCGACACAGGCGAGGGAAACAGGAGGTGACCGGTGTCACCGGACGAGCACTCGGTGGCCGCGACAGGCGAGTTCGGCCTGATCCGGCGGGTCACCGAAGGACGCGCGCAGCCGCCGTCGACACTGCTGGGCCCGGGCGACGACGCGGCGGTTCTCGCCGCGCCGGACGGCCGCGTGGTCGTCACGACCGACGTGCTGGTCCACGGCGTGCACTTCCGGCTCGACTGGTCGAGCCCGGAGCAGGTCGGGCGCAAGGCGGTCGCGGTGAATCTGTCCGACGTCGCGGCGATGGGCGCGAAACCGACGTCGGTGGTCGTCGGGATCGCGTGCCCGGCCGACACCCCGGCGCAGGTCGTGACCGAGATCATGGACGGCATGTGGGCCGAGGCGAACGCGGCCGGGATCGGGGTGTCCGGCGGCGATCTCGTGAGCGCGGACCAGCTCGTGATCAGCGTCACCGCATTGGGCGACCTCGAAGACCGCGAACCGGTGACCCGCTCCGGCGCGCGCCCCGGCGACGTGCTCGCGGTGTGCGGGCGGCTCGGCTGGGCCGCGGCCGGGCTCGCGGTGCTGCGCCGCGGATTCCGGTCGCCGGTCGGCGTGGTGAACGCGCAGCGCTGCCCGGAACCGCCGTACGCGGCCGGTCCGCAGGCCGCGCACGCCGGAGCGACGGCGATGATGGACGTGTCCGACGGGCTCCTCGCCGACCTCGCGCACCTGGCCGCCGCTTCCGAGGTCGGGCTCGACGTGCAGACCGCGTTGCTCGAGGTGCCGACGCGGCTGAAGGAGGTCGGCAGCGCGCTCGGCGCGGACCCGATGCAGTGGGTGCTGACCGGCGGCGAGGACCACGCGCTGGTCGCGACGTTCCCGCCGTTCGACGACCTGCCCGAGGGCTGGCGCAAGATCGGCGTGGTCACCATGCCCGGATCCGGCGTCACCGTGGACGGGCGCGAGTACGACCAGCAGGGCGGCTGGGAGCACTGGCAGCAGTGAACCTTCATTAGGCTGGCGCCGTGGACATCCGTGCCGTCGCCTTCGACCACCCCGACGCCGCCAAGCTGATGGCCGAGGTGCAACTGGAGTACGTGCGCCGCTACGGCTCCGAGGACGAGACCCCGATGGACCCCGCGGAGTTCGCGCCGCCGCGGGGCCTGTTCCTGGTCGGGTACCTGGACGACGTGCCGGTGGCGTCCGGCGCGTGGCGCGCGCACGACGGTCCCGAGCCGACGTTCCGGCCCGGCGACGTCGAGCTGAAACGGATGTACGTGGTCGAATCCGCGCGGGGCCGCGGTTTCGCCCGCGCGATGCTCGCCGAACTGGAACGCACCGCGGTCGCCGCCGGACGCCGCCGCGTCGTGCTGGAGACGGGCACCGAACAGCCGGAAGCGATCGCCCTCTACCGTTCGTCGGGCTACGTCGAGGTCCCGGCTTTCGGTTATTACGGCGATATGCCGGAAAGCCGGTACTACGGCAAGGATCTGGCCCGCGACCGACAACACTGAACGACCCGGAGGCGGCATTGGCCATCTACGCGCTCGGCGACCTGGTCCCGACCATCCACCCGGACGCCTACGTCCATCCCGACGCCACCGTGATCGGCGACGTCCGGATCGGCGCGCGCGCCTCGGTCTGGCCGCAGACGGTGCTGCGCGGCGACCACGGGTACATCGAGATCGGCGAACGTTCGAACGTGCAGGACGGCTGCGTCGTCCACTGCACCGCGCGGCATCCGACGATCGTGGGCCCGTCCTCGGCGGTCGGGCACGCGGTGCACATCGAGGGCGCGACGATCGGCACCGGCTGCCTGATCGCGTCGGGTTCGGTGGTGCTGAACGGAAGCGTGATCGAGGACGGCGGCATGGTCGGCGCGGGCGCGGTGCTGTCGTACGAGTCGAGCGTCGGCACCGGCGAGATCGCACTGGGAGTTCCGGCGAAAACGCGGCCGAACAAGTCGTTTTCCGAAGACCAGATCGCCGCGGTGGTGGATTCCTACGTCCGGCGCGGGGCCCGGTTCCGGGCGGAGTTGCGCAGGCTGGACCCGCCCCGGTGACCTCGGGCACGTGGCGCTAGGCTCGCGGGCCGTGACTGGACGACCGCTGGACGAAATCGTCGAAGCCGGCTGGGCGAAAGCCCTTGAACCAGTGGCCCCGCAGGTCGCCGCGATGGGGGAGTTCCTCCGCGCCGAGATCGCCGCGGGCCGCACCTATCTTCCCGCGGGCGAGCACGTGCTGCGCGCGTTCAAGCAGCCGTTCGACGACGTCCGCGTGCTGATCGTCGGCCAGGACCCGTACCCGACGCCGGGGCACGCGGTCGGCTTGAGCTTCTCGGTGGCCCCGGACGTGCGGCCGATCCCGAAGAGCCTGATCAACATCTACCAGGAGTACTGCGAGGACCTCGGCCATCCGACGCCGTCCAACGGCGATCTGACCCCGTGGGCGGAGCAGGGCGTGCTGCTGCTGAACCGGTCGCTCACCGTGCAGCCGCACAAGTCGAACTCGCACCAGGGCAAGGGCTGGGAGCAGGTCACCGAGCAGGCGATCAAGGCGCTCGCCGCGCGCGGCGGACCGCTGGTGGCGATCCTGTGGGGCCGCAACGCGCGGAACCTGCGGCCGATGCTCGGCGAGGTGCCGTGCATCGAATCGGCGCACCCGAGCCCGCTTTCGGCGCGCAACGGCTTCTTCGGGTCGCGGCCGTTCAGCCGGGCGAACCAGCTGCTGGTCCAGCAGGGCGCGGAACCGCTCGACTGGAAACTTCCCTGACGCGGCGTGTCCAGTTCCGGCGATCGGCGCCGACCACCAGGGTAAGCAGCGACTGAAACCCTGGAGGAACGCCATGACCGCCACCGTCACGTCCGCCGACGGCACCCCGATCGCCTTCGACACCTACGGCACGGGTTCGCCGGTGCTGCTGGTCGGCGGCGCGGTGAACGACCGCACGACCGTCGCCGCACTCGCCGCGGTGCTCGCCGACGCCGGTTTCACCGCCGTCGCCTACGACCGGAGAGGCCGCGGCGACAGCGGCGACGCGCCGGTCTACGCCGTCGAGCGCGAGATCGACGACCTCGAGGTGCTGATCGAGGCCGTCGGCGGCTCGGCCGCGGTGTTCGGCCACTCGTCCGGCGCGATCCTGGCCCTGGAAGCGGCGGCACGCGGACTGCCGATCACGAAGGTGGCGGTGTACGAACCGCCGTTCATCGGCGACGACCGCCCACGGCCGGCCGAAGACCTAGTGGACCGGGTCAGCGCCTGCCTCGCCGACGGCGACCGGGACGGCGCGGTCGAGTTGTTCCTGGTCGAAGGCACCGGGACCCCGGCCTCTATGGTGGACTCGATGAAGTCCGCGCCGGTGTGGGGCTGGTTCGTCGGACTGGCGCACACGCTGCCGTACGACCTGACCGTGTGCGGCCGCGGCAACTACCTGCCGACGGACCGGCTGGCGGCGATCACCGTCCCGGTGCTGTCGCTGTCCGGCGGCGCGGGGGAGGCGTGGATGACGTCGTCCGCCAAGGCCGTCGCCGCTGCGGTCGCGCACGGGCGGCACGAGGAGATTCCGGGGCAGGACCACGGGGTGCTGAACGCGCCGGAGTCCTTGCGAGAGGTGCTGGCGAACTTCCTGCGGTGACGAAAAAGGGGCGGGTGCCGAAGCACTCGCCCCTTTCCGAAAGCTGCTGAACTCAGCCGCGCACGACCTTGCCAGCCTTGATGCACGAGGTGCAGGCGTTCAGGCGCTTGCGCTGGGACACGCCGACCTTCGCGTGCACAACCTGGATGTTCGGGTTCCACCGGCGGTTGGTACGCCGGTGGGAGTGCGAGACCGACTTGCCGAAGCCGGGTCCCTTGCCACAGACGTCGCACACGGCAGCCACGTCGAACTCCTCTGGATATGGGACAAAGAATGCGCGCCCGAACGTGCCGGGCAACTCGACCATAGTAACGAGTGGTCTCGGGGGCCTTGCCGCGGGGTCGTTACCCTCGCGGGGACCGGCTAGGAGGTTACGGGGTGCGGGTGCTGGACGCGGCGGCGGTGTCGGGCTGGGCGGCGGCCTCTGTGCGCAGCTTGGACAGGCTGCGCACGGCCATTGACGGCATCAACGTCTACCCGGTCGCGGACTCCGACACCGGCTCCAACCTGCTGTACACGATGACCGGCGCGCACGAGGCGCTCGCCGCGGCGGAACCGGCCGACGCGGCCGAGGCGCTGGCGGTGCTGGCGCGCGGGGCGGTGGCGCACGCGCGGGGCAATTCGGGCGTGATCCTGTCCCAGGTCGTGCGGGGGATGGCCGACTGGGCGGCCACCGGCGGCGACCTCGACGGATCGGGCCTTGCCGCCGCGCTGGGGCACGCGGACCAGGCCGCCACGGGCGCGGTCAGCAGGCCGGTCGCCGGGACGATGCTGACCGTCCTGCACGCCGTGGCCGCCGCCGTCCGAGACACGACGCGGACGTTGCCCGAGGTCGCGCGCGAGGTCGTCACCGTGGCGGCGGCCGCACTGGAGGAGACGCCCAAGCAACTGCCCGCGCTGGCCAAGGCGGGAGTCGTCGACGCGGGGGGCCGGGGTCTGGTCGCGGTGCTCGACGCGCTGGCCGGGGTGATCACCGGCGAACCCGAGGATCCCGGGCACGACCTGAAGGCGGTCGCTTCGCTGCCGGAGCAGGCGCCGTACGCGTGGGAGGTCATGTACTTGCTGGACGAGGTCGACGAGGCCCGGCTGCCGGCGTTGCGGAAGGAACTGAGCGGGTTCGGCGACAGCGTGACCGTGGCGGGCGACGGTTCGGGCAGCCACGCGGTGCACGTCCACTGCGCGGACATCGGCGCGGCCATCGAAGCCGGGCTGCAGCTGGGCCGGCCGCGGAAGATCCGGGTCGAACCGCTGATCACGCCGACGCCGATCGAACCCGGCGGCGGCATCGACCGGTCCGTGGTCGCGGTGGTGCGCGGCGGCGGGCTCGCCGAGCTGCTGCGGGCCGAGGGCGTCGCCGTGCTGGCGGTGCCCGAGGGCGAGACGCCGAGCGTCGAGGACATGATCGGGCTGTTCAACGAGGCGGCCGGACAGCACCTGAGCGTCCTGCCGGGCGGCCCGGATCTCACCGCGGCCGCCGACACCGCCGCCGGGCATCCGATGGCGGGCGAGCGCGACGTCGTGGTGATCCCGTGCGCGTCGCCGGTGCAGGTGCTGGCCGCGCTCGCGGTGCACGACAGCGGACGCCGGGTCAACGACGACGTCGTCGCGATGGCCGAGGCGGCCGCCGCGACCAGGCGTGGCGAGCTGCGGATCGCGCACGAGGAGTCGCTAACCTGGGTGGGCCGGGCCCAGTCCGGCGACGTGATCGGCCTGGTCGACGACGAGGTGGTGCTGATCGAGCCCGCCCCGGCGTCGGCGACGAATCTCGTCGCGGCGGCGGTCAGCGTGCTGAACCGGATGCTGGCGCTCGGCGGCGAGCTGGTCACCGTCCTGAGCGGGGCGGACGCTCCGCCGAGGGTGGCCGCCGAGCTCGCCGAGCAACTGCGGCTGGAGCACCCCGAGGTGGAGTTGACGAGTTACGCCGGCGGGCAAAACGACGCTGTGCTGCTGATGGGGGTCGAATAATCATGGCCGGGCTTCGCGACAAGCTCCCGCTGCTGCTGGGCGCGAAAACGGCGAAGGCGCTGTCGAGTGCGCTCGACATCGAGACGGTTTCCGATCTGCTGCGCCACTATCCGCGCCGCTACGCCGAACGCGGCGAGCTGACCGACATCGCCGGGCTGGAGCTCGGCGAGCACGCGACCGTGCTGGCGCGGATCGAGAAGATCAGCAAGCGCCGGATGAAGTCCCGCAACGGCACCATCCTCGACATGGTGATCACCGACGGCAAGCGACGGCTCGCGTGCGCGTTCTTCAACCAGGCGTGGCGCGAGAAGGAGCTGGCCCCCGGCAAGACCGGGCTGTTCGCGGGCAAGGTCACCGCGTTCCGGGACACGCTGCAGCTGGCCAACCCGGAGTACGAACTGCTCGACGCCGAACGCGAGGCCGAGGCGGTCGACAACTTCCTCGCCGAGATCATCCCGGTGTACCCGGCGGCGCAAGGCATGCCGACCTGGTCGATCGCCAAATGCGTGCGGCAGGTGCTGGACGTGCTGGAGGTCGGCGAGGACCCGATGCCCGAGGAACTGCGCAAACGGCACGGGCTGCCCGGCCTCGAGCGCGCGCTGCGCGGCATCCACCGCCCGGAGGACTGGGCGCACCTGGAGTCGTCGCGGCACCGGCTCAAGTGGGACGAAGCGATGGCCGTGCAGCTGATTTTCGCGCAGCGCAGGCATTCCGCGGTGTCGCGTCCGGCGAAGGCGAGCCCGCACGTCGACGGCGGCCTGCTCGACGCGTTCGACAAGCGGCTGCCGTTCGACCTCACCGCGGGCCAGCGCGCGATCGGCGACGAGATCGCGGCCGACCTGTCGACCGAGCATCCGATGAACCGGCTGCTGCAAGGCGAGGTCGGTTCCGGCAAGACGGTGGTCGCGCTGCGGGCGATGCTGCAGGTCGTCGATTCCGGACGGCAGGCGGCGATGCTCGCGCCCACCGAGGTACTGGCCGCGCAGCACGCACGCTCGCTGCGCGAAATGCTCGGCGACATCGGGATGGCGGGCGAGCTCGGCGCGGCCGAGAATTCCACCCGGATCACCTTGCTCACCGGGTCGATGGGCGCGAAGGAACGCAAGAAAGCGTTGCTGGAGACGGTAAGCGGCGAGGCGGGCATCGTCGTCGGCACGCACGCGCTGATCCAGGACACCGTGCAGTTCGCCGATCTCGGGCTCGTGGTCGTGGACGAACAGCACCGGTTCGGCGTCGAGCAACGGGACGCGCTGCGCTCGCGCGGTGCCGATTCGACGAGTCCGCACGTGCTGGTCATGACGGCGACGCCGATCCCGCGCACGGTCGCCATGACGGTCTACGGCGACCTGGAAATCTCGGCCCTGCGCGAAATGCCGGTCGGCCGCTCGCCGATCAAGACGACGGTCGTGCCGGTCGCGGAGAAGCCCGCGTGGTTCGACCGGGTGTGGCAGCGGGTCAGCGAGGAAGTCGGCAAGGGACACCAGGCGTACGTCGTGTGCCCGCGGATCGGCGACGAACCGCCGTCGGACAAGAGCGACAAGCGGCCGCCGCTCGCGGTGCTGGACGTGGCGCCGGATCTCGCCAACGGCGCGTTGAAGGGCTTGAAGATCGCCGCGCTGCACGGCCGGATGCCGACGGACGAGAAGGACGCCGTCATGCAGGCATTCGGCGCGGGGAAGGTCGAGGTGCTGGTCGCGACGACCGTGGTCGAGGTCGGCGTGAACGTCCCCAACGCGACGGCGATGGTCATCCTCGACGCCGACCGCTTCGGCGTGAGCCAGCTGCACCAGCTGCGCGGCCGGGTCGGGCGGGGGAGCGTGCCCGGATTGTGTTTGCTGGTCACGGAAACCCTGGACGGCACTTCCACCCGCGAACGGCTGGCGGCGGTCGAGTCCACCACGGACGGCTTCGAACTGTCCCGACTGGACCTGGAACTGCGCCGGGAGGGCGACATTCTCGGTGCGGCGCAGTCGGGCAAGCGGTCCGGGCTGAAACTGCTGTCGTTGCTGCGGGACGAGGACGTGATCACCGAGGCGCGGGCGCAGGCTCAGGAGATCGTGACGGCCGATCCGGAGCTGGCTTCGCTGCCGGGCCTGGCGCAGATGGTGGCGGACGTCGTCGACCTGGAGCGGGCGGAGTACCTGGAGAAGAGCTGAGCGGGGCGTGACCCGGGGGTTTCCCGGGCCACGCCTTCTTGCTCGAGGTTTCTCGTCGGGTCAGGCGTCGTAGAGGTCGTCGTCGGAGTCGTAGCCGTGGTTCCGGCGGCTGCTGCTGCCTCCGTAGCTGCTGCCGCCGCCGTACCCGCCGCTGCCGCCGTAG
This sequence comes from Amycolatopsis sp. A1MSW2902, assembly GCF_017312175.1. Classification (NCBI taxonomy): domain Bacteria; kingdom Bacillati; phylum Actinomycetota; class Actinomycetes; order Pseudonocardiales; family Pseudonocardiaceae; genus Amycolatopsis; species Amycolatopsis sp. A1MSW2902. Next base: position 5,484,177 of record NZ_QJPO01000001.1, on the reverse strand, counting down.
CCACCGCTGTATCCGCCGTGGCTGCTGGATCCGCCGCCGTAACTGCTGGAACCGCCGCCGTAACTCCCGCTGTACCCGCCGCTGTAACTCCCGCCGCCTGACCCGCGGTGGCCGGAGGACCGGCTCGGCTGCGGACTCACCAGATCCCAGTCGTGGTCCGGATTGCCGACATAGCCCCGGTGGTTCTTGTCCCAGTAGACCCGGTTGGAGTCCCGCGGGTCCGGGGCGCCGAACCGGGGTTCCTGGGATCCGCTCGCGGCGGAGTTGCTCTTCGGTTCGAGGTGCTTGAAGATCCGCACGTCGGAGTTGTGCGCGAAGTTCTGTTCGGGCGTGTTCCGATGGCCGGTCTGGTTGAAATGGGTTCCGGCCGAAGGGTTGTGGCCCATCACGACATTGCTGTGGCCGCGGACGATGCCGGTGGGATTGCCGAGGTAGTCGTGCGTCTGGTAGCGCCGGTTCGGGTCCATGTACCACTTGGTGTCGTCGCCGCGCCTGCGGAACTTCGGCGGCGGCGAAACGGCGTTCCGCTCGAACAGCGGCCGCATCTTGGAATGCTTGTGCGACAGGTTCTTGTAGCCGTAGTGCTCGCGCCTGCGCGCGCCGGACGCGAGGGTGGGCGGTCCCTCCTGGTAAACCCGGCCGCCGGGGGAGCGCACGCGGCGCTCCCCGTTCGGGCCGGGGCTGGGCGAGCGGGTGCGGCCCCGGCCGCGCTGGGAACCGCCGCCGGAGCCGCCGGACCCGCGCGGGGTGTTGCAGGATCCCCCGACGAGACCGAGCGGGTCGACCGAGACGTGCGGGTTGCTGACGTAGGCGTGCGGGTCGAGTCCGCCGCCGAGCCCGAGCGGGTCGGGGCTGAGGTACCGCGCGAGCACCGGGTCGTAGTACCGGTGGAAGTTGTAGTGCAGCCCGGTTTCCTCGTCGAAATACTGGCCCTGGAACCGGAGCGGGATGCCGGTGCCGCCGGACTCGGCGACGACGACGCCGAACAGGCTGCTGCGGGACTGCCACGCGATCTCGCCGCGGTCGTCGAGCAGTTCGGTCGGCGTGCCCGACGGTTCGGCCACGATGGCGAAGAACTGCTCGTCGACGCGTTTCTGGTCCGCGGAACCGGTGCGCCGGCGCTGCAGCAGCGGCACGAAGCTGCCCGGTTCGTAGTCCCACACCGTGGTTTCGGCGGCGCCGGGGCCGGAACTGGTCGCCTCGGCCAGCGTTTCGCCGTCCCACGCGAAATCGACGCGTTCGAGCAGCGTCGTCCCGTCGGCGGCGAAGTGTTCCTTGCGGATGCGGCGGCCCAGCGGATCGTAGGTGTAGCGCCAGGTCGTGGCGTCCGGGACCTCGACCGCGACGAGCCGGTTCAGCGGGCCCCAGGTGTAGGTCCAGGTCCGGCCGTCCTCGTGGCGGCGGGTGCGCATCCGGCCGGACTGGTCGTAGGTGTAGCGGACGCCGCCCGCCTCGGTGATCACCGAAGCCGGTCCCGCCCGCCTGCCGCGGCGGTCCTCGTCCTCGGGCGCGGGCCAGTCGGCGTCGACGAGCCGTCCGGTCGGGTCGTAGGCGTACTGCTCGTTCCAGCCCTGGGCGCGCACCGAGATCACCCGGCCGCGGACGTCCATCGCGAGCCAGCGCGACCCGGCCGTCCCGTCGTCGATCCGGTCGGGAAGGCCGTCGGGCCGGTAGTGGTACTGCCGGTCCTGGCCGAATTCGCCGGTCGCGGACCGGACCGCCTGCCGGGCGAGCCGTCCGGCCGGGGTCCAGGAGCGGACGATCGCCGCGTCCTGCCCGAACGCGCGGAGGGTTTCGCGGCCCGCCCGGTCGTACTCGAACCGGGTGGTCCGGCCGGCGGCGCGCACCGCGGCCGGGAGCCCGGCTTCGCGGTATTCCCAGACGCTTTCCGCCCCGGACGGCGTCTGCCGCCGGACCTGATTGCCCGCGGGGTCGAGTTCGGAGCGGACGGCGCGCCCGTTGACCGTTTCCCCGACGATCCGGCTCGCCGCGTCCCGGGTGTACTCGATGCGGGTCGTCCCGTCGTCGAGGGCGACGAGCTCGCCGAGGACGTCGTACTCGAAGCGGGTGTGCAGCGTCCCGGACGGTCCTTCGACGGTTTCCTCGACGATGTTGCCGCGCACGTCGCGGCGCAGGGTGACGACCTCGCCTTCCTGGTTGCGGATCTCGGTCAGCTCGCCGGCGGCGTTGTAGCCGTAGGACGAACTGGCCCCGCCGAAGTCGGTCTCGCGGGAGAGGTTGCCCGCCAGGTCGTATTCGTAGCGCCAGACCTGGCCCTGTTCGTTGGTCACCGCGGTGAGCCGCAGTTCGGTGTCGTAGGAGTATTCGAGCCGGGTGCCGTCCGGCCGGATCTCGGCCGAGACCAGGTCGAAATGGGTCACCTCCTGCTGGGCGATCGCCGAGGAGGCGTCGGAGTGCAGGCGGTTGTTGCCTTCTCCGTCGTAGAACCATTCCTCCGTCGAGCCGTCCGGCAGGCGGTGCCAGGCGAGCGCGCCGCTGACGGTGTAACCGAATTCCTCGGCCGCGCCGTTCGGATCGACGATCGCGGAGAGCCTGCCGAAGCAGTCGTAGGCGTAGGCGGTCGTCGCGCCGCGGGCGTCGGTGACGGTGATCGGGTTGCCCGCGTCGTCGGACACCACGGTCAGCGTCGAGCCGTTTGGATCGGTGACCGACGCGACGTGGCCCCACTCGTCGTAGGTGTAGCTGGTGGTCGCGCCGCCCGGTTCGACAACGCGGGTCACGTTGCCGCGTTCGTCGTACTCCCAGCGGGTTTCGACGCCGGGCGCCTCGGCCATGCGGACGGCTTGGCCGAAGTCGTTGCGCTCGATGGTCAATTCCGTGCCGTCCGGCCGCTGGAGGGCGACCAGGTTGTTCATTTCGTCGTAGCGGTAGGTCCGCTGCCTGCCCATTTCGTCGGTTTCGCCGACCAGGCGGTCCAGCGCGTCCCATTCGTAGGCGCGCGCCGCGCCCGTCGGGTCCACCTCGCGCACGACCCGGCCGGTTTCGTTCAGGTGGTAGGCACTGCGGCGGCCGAGCGAGTCGACGACGTGGGTGATCCGGGCGGCCAGGTCGTAGTGCATGGTGACGGTGAGGCAGTCGCCGGAGCCTTCGGTGCGCACGACCCGGCCTTCGCGGTCGTAGTGGAAGCGGTACCACTCGCCGTTGCGGTCGGTCCACTCGACGATCCGTCCCAGATTGTCGTAGGCGTAGCGGAACGGGAGGCCGGATTCGTTCGTGATCTCGGTGAGGTTGCCCGCGGTGTAGCCGTAGCGGACCAACGGCACCTCGTCCCCGTCCTTGGTGACGGTGGACAGCCCGGTCACGAGTCCGCCTTCGGTGGCGATCTGGATCAGGTGGCCGCCGCTGTGCCGCATCGCGACCGGCGTGCCGTGCTGGTCGCGCTGGAAGTAGATGTGCTCCTTGCCGCGGCCGCTGATCGAGCGGATCGGCCGGACCGGGCCGTTGCCGCGCTCGAAGGTCAGGACCCGCTCGCTTTCGCGGTCCTCGAGGACGAATCCGCCGCCGGGCTCCTCGGCGAGATACCGCGCGGGCCCGTGCTCGGCGGCGACCCACTGGTCTCCGCGCGGCCGGGGGAACACCTGGACGATCCCGTCCGCGCCGGCGAACCACACCTGGTCCTCGTGCACCTCGATCCGCTCGTCCAAAGTGGACACCCAGGCGGGACCGAGCCAGCCGCCCGCGCGGAACGACGAGAAGTGCGTGCGCTCGAAGACCATCGGCAGCGCGCTGAGGAAGGTCGCGTCGGTCTCGGCCATCACCATCTGGCCGCTCGCGACGTCGATCGGGTCGCCGGTGGTGCAGATGTTGTCGAGGCTGCGCGAGTTCTCGCCCTGTTTGCCGAGCGACCGCGAGGCGTCGCTGTTCCCCCTGGCCCCGCCTGAGGAGGAACTGCTGGAAGCCGACGTGTGCCCGCCCGCCCCTCCGCCGCCGCCGTGCTCGCCGCCGCTTTCGTGGCTGCCGCTCGAGTGGCTGCCGCCGTGGTGCCCGCTGTCCCCTCCGGCGCTGGAAGTATGCGTGCCCTCGTCTCCGCCGGGGTGAGACCTGTTCCCGGTTTTGATGTCCTTGGGAGTGTGCGTCGGCGCTGCCTTGCCGCTCTTGAGGCCCTTCAATGCTTTGCCGGCGTCCTCGAACAGCACGCCGGCCTTTTTCAGCAGCGGCACCAACGCCTTGAGCGCCTTGACCAGCTTCGAGGTGACCTTCGCGATGCTCGACGCGGTCTTGGCGACGGCGGTGACGACCTGCGGAACCACCCAGGCCATCCCGATCCCCGCGGTGAACAGCACCTGCAACGCCCACGAAATCAGGTGCCCGACGAGGTCGGCGATCGTGTCCCGCACCAGCGACCGCACGGCCGCGACGATCTCGCCCGCGGTCTTGACCCCGCTCGCCGCGCCCTCGCTGCCCTTCTGCGCGCTGGCGATCAGCGCCGAGGTGTCTTCCGCCTTCTGGCGGTAGGTGTCGGCCGCTTCGCCGTTCCAGTCCTGCAGGTCCTTCTTGACCAGTTCGGTCAGCTCCGCCGAGACGCTTTCGAGCTCCTTGGCGACATTCGTCCAGGTCTCCGCCTGGGACTTGATCTCGTCCGCTTTGCCGGTGAGCGCGTCGAGCGCCTCCTTGAGCGGCCCGACGTGCTCCATGAGCCACCCGACCCCCGCGGCGAAGATCGCGCCGAACGGATCCATCACCGCGGTGAGCACGTCGATCGCGGTGCCCACCGCCCCGATCGCGACGGCCGCCCAGTTCTTGCTCTCGATCGCGGTCTTGAGGCCGGTCGCGTCCTCCAGCAAAGGAATCCCGGACATCGCGGTCGTGGAGTCCTTCACCGGCGCGATCAACGGGTTGGTCATCGATAGTCCCATTTCCTGGTGTGCACGGGCATGACGAACGAGCGGAGCCTGACCCGCCAATCCGACGAGGCTATCGGCCGGATGCCCCGACGAGCCTCCCTGGCGGGGCGGCGATGCCTGAAGTCCCGGAACCCTTGCCCGAACACACTCACTCCCCGCTGGCCCAGCCGCCCTTGTCCGGTTCCCTGACTGTCCTTTGTGGTCACTCCGGTAAACCGCATGCGGGCCGACCTGCTTGTGTGCTGAACTGCTCCCAGCCCGACCGCCCGTCGTGCCGAGCCTCTGGAGGAATGGTGCCCGACCTGGTCATCCGCCCCGCGACCCCGGAAGACGCGGCAGACATCGCAGCCGTCCACGTCGGCTCCTGGCAAGCGGCCTACGCGGGTTTGCTGCCGGACGAGTTCCTGTCCGGCCTGTCGGTCGAGACGCGGGAACAGTTCTGGGCTTCGAGCCTCGCGGACACTTCCCGCCCGCACACCGTCCTGACGGCAAGCACCGGCGAGAAGATCACCGGCTTCGCGGTCTTCGGCCCCAGCCGAGACGACGACGCCACCCCTGCAACGGGCGAACTGTCGTCGATCTACCTCCTCCCGTCGGAGTGGGGCCAGGGGATGGGCCGAGCCCTGCACGAGGAGTGCGTACGCGGCCTGTCGTCCCAGTTCGAGTCGGCGACGCTGTGGGTGCTCTCGACTAATACCCGGGCCCGGAAGTTCTACGAACGGGCCGGGTGGGTTGCGGACGGAAAGACCAAGGTGGAATCGATGTCCGACGGAGCGGTGACCTTGGAGGAGGTCCGGTACCGGCTGCCGTTGGGCTAGCCGTGCTTCTTTGAGCGGGCTTCGGTTGTTGCCGTTTAGCGGCGTCTGCTTGCCTCTGCTCCCTGCCGTTCGCGCTTGTCGCCGTTTGGCGACAACGCACGTCGGGTTGCTCGGCAGCTAGCTCGGCCTGTTGCTGTTCGGGCTGTTGCCGTTGAGTGGCGATTGCCTGCTCAGCCTGGCTGCGACCTCTCATCGTGCGTTGCCGCTTTGACGGCGACTTCCTGCACATCTCGCCCGCCAGGGTCGCTCCGCATGCCGCTCGTTGGCGACCATCGCCCGGTGCCCGGTGCCCGGTGCCCGGTGCCCGGTGCCCGGTGCCCGGTGCCCGGTGCCCGGTGCCCGGCTTCGCCTGGTTCGTCCCCGCTTTGCTGCGAACGTTGAGCCAGCCCGTCCCTGAGCCGCACTCTGCTTTCGCCCTTTTGCGGCGAAACCAGAGCCGACCCGCCAACCGCTCTTCTCCGCCCGTCGTCTGGTGCCCGACGCCTGGCTTGCCCCGCTTCGCCGGGACCGTCGAACGGCCGTACCCTGCTTTCGCCGTTCAGCGGCGAAAGCAGAACCGAATCACCAACCGTGCCTCTCTTCCCGCCGCCCGGCTTCGCCTGCGTCGTCCCAGCTTCGCCGAGAGCATCGAGCCAGCCCATAGCTCAGCCGCACTATGCTTTCGCCGTTCCGCGGCCAAACCACCCAATCCAGCGGCGCCCTCCACCCGTCGCCGTTTTCCGGCAACAAAGCCCACACCTCGGAATCAACCCCGGTCGCCATCGCCCGGCAACCGCCTGCACAACACCCCCGCCCGGGCAGCCGCCGCCCCAGCCTCCGCCGCGATCTCAGCCGTCTCCTCCGACACCGGCTCCCGCGACACGAACAACCGGTAGAACACCGGCCCGCACACCGTCCGCGTCACCTCGTCCGGGTCCGTGTCGGCTGGCACCTCCCCACGCGCCACCGCCCGCTCCACGATCACCGCGGCCCGGGCATGCCGATCCTGATAGAAGTCCCGCAACGCCTCGGCCGCCCGTTCCGAGTGGAAGGCCGCCAGCACCGCGGCGGTCGGCAGCTCGCGTTGCCCGGGGGTGGTCAATATGTGCACCACGTCCAACGCCATTCGCCGCAAATCGGCGACAAGCGAACCGGTGTCCGCCGGGCTCCACGGTTCGCCGGTGCCGAACCGCAGTGCGGCCGCGACCAGTCCTTCGCGCGACTCCCATCGCCGGTAAACCGTCGTCTTGTGCACGCCCGACCGTTCGGCGACGGCCTCGACCGTCAAATCCGTGAACCCGACCTCCGCCAGCAGAGCGAGCGTCGCCCGCAAAACGGCGACGCGCGTGCGTTCCGTGCGCCCGCCCGGCCTGCTGGTTCCCGGTACCTCAGTGGCCAATCGCTACCCCTGTTGCATTAGTGTCCTCAGTATGACACCGCTGAGCACCCGTTCGCCGCTGGACGGCGACGTCGCCTCGATCACCGGCCTGATCGGCGACGCGCGCATCGTCGCGATCGGCGAGAACAACCACCACATCCGCGAGTTCGGCGAACTCCGCGCCCGGTTGCTCCGCCGCCTCGTCGAGGACCACGGGTTCACGGTGCTCGGCTTCGAATCGGGCTTCGCCGAGGGCGACCTGGTGCAGCAGTGGCTCGACGGTGGCCCCGGCACGGTTGCTGAGGTCGGGCGAGAAGGATTCACCTTTTCCCTCGGCGAGTCGGCCGAGGTACACGAGATGCTGACGTGGATGCGCAGCCACGGCGGCGTCCGGTTTTCCGGACTCGACCTGCCCAGTTCGAGCGGTTCGCCGCAGCCGGCGTTGAAGATTGTCCGCGGCTTCGTGGAGGAGGTCGATCCGGAGGTTCTTCCGCTGGTCGACGCCGCGATCGCCGCGTCCGAGCCGTACTCGGCGGTCAGCAACGCGGTCGCGCCTGGCCGTTATGCGGCAATGACCGCCGCGGACCGGGACGCAGCCACGGCCGCGTTGACGACTCTCGTCGCGCACCTTCGTTCTCTTTCGCCAGTTTATCGGCAACGGAGCGAGCCAGCCCGGTATGCGATTGCCGAGCACCACGCGGTCGGCGCGCTTCGCGTTGACGCGTACCTGCGCGAGTTGAGCGCCATGATGTCGGGAACGGCACCGTCGCTCCAGGGGTCGTCTCGCGACACGTACATGGCCGCAACCGTGAAGCTGCTTCGCAAGTTGTACGGCGAAGGCGAGAAGATCGTGGTGATGGTCCACAACGGACACCTGCAGCGAGTGCCGTTCGCCGCTTTGCCGACCATGACGTTCCCTTCCGCGGGCACCCACCTCGCCGAGGAGTTCGGCGACGACTACTTCGCGCTCGGCCTCACCGCAGGGACCGGTACGACCACCGGCCTCGAACCGGACGAGAGCGAGCGGCTCGGCTTCCGGGTCTACGCGCAGGAGTTGGAGCCACCCGCCGAGGGCAGTGTCGAAGCGGCATTGGCCGGCGCGGATCCGTGCGTGGTCGATTTGCGGCAAGACCGGGCGCAGGGCCTGACCGGACCGTCGAGCGTGCGGCACGCGCACATGTTCACGAAGGTCGACGTCGTGCAAGCCTTCGACGCGCTGGTCTACTTGCCGACGATGTCGGTGAGCGCGCACGTCCCGGCGGCGAAGTAATTGTCGGTCTGCCAACGGTTGGCCGGCTAGCGGCTAAAGCTCTCAGCCGGTCAACCGTTGGCCACGGAGCGGCGAAACGCGTCGGTCGGACAGCGGTTTGCCTCTTAACGGCGAGATAGGTGCCGTGCATCGTCCCCCTTTGCCTTTACCTATCAGTGCGCCGGGGCGGGCGGCTGCTGGACTGGGACCAGCCCATCGTGTGACGTCGAGTTGCCGCCGAATGGCCACCGGGATACGACCGCAGGCATGCGGAACCGAGCGGCGCGTGGCCTTTTTTCGGCAACTCTGACATTCCTGCTGGTCGCCGGGGTGCAACCGGCCGCGCTGGCGGCGAGCGGGACGCAGGACAACCCGCCGAGCTGGGCGCTCGACCGGATCGACCAGCGAACCGGCCTCGATCAGAAGTACCACTACGACTCGGACGGCTCCGGCGTCACCGTCTACGTGATCGACAGCGGCGTCGACGCCAAACACCCGGATCTGCAGGGCCGCGTCCTGCCTGGCAAGGATTTCCTCACCACCGGCACGGACACGTCGGACACCAACGGCCATGGCACCCGCGTCGCGGGAATCGTTGCGGGACACAGCTACGGCGTCGCCAAAGGCGCGCAGATCTTCCCGGTCCGAGTGCTCGACAAAGCAGGCGGCGGCGCGACCGACACGATCATCGCCGGGCTGAACTGGGTCGCCCAGAACGCCCACCAACCCGCGGTCGCGGTGCTGGGCATCGGCGGCGTGCCGAACGAGCAGCTCGACAACGCGGTCAAGGGAGTCGCCGCGGTGATGCCGATCGTGCTTCCGGCAGGGGAGGGCAGCACCGACGCCAGCCAAACCTCGCCCGCCCGAGTGCCGGAAGCGCTCACCGTGGGCGCGACCGACGTCCAGGACCAGGTCGCGCCGTTCTCGAACTTCGGCACGTCGCTCGATCTGTACGCGCCGGGCGTCGACATTCCCGCGCCGATCGCCGGAACAGCCGACGTCGGGACCTTGTCCGGCACAGCGATGGCCGCCGCGGTGGCCGCTGGCGCGGTGACCCTCTACCGGTCCGCACATCCCGACGCCGCGCCCAATGCGGTCGGCGAAGCAATTGTGCAGGACGCAACGCAGAACGTGGTCAAGAATGCGCCCTCCGGAACCGCGAATCGGCTGCTGTGCACACTGCCTGCGGGAACGCCCTGACGGTTGCGGCGCCGCGGTCCGACCAGCATCATGCATGCAGGTCGGCGTGCATGATGTCCATCACTTGGACTACGGCTCCCGCACCGCGGGACGAACCGGGTAACGTGCCTTCGATACCGATCCGAAAAGGGAAGGACCGGGCATGTTCCGCAAAGTGCTGGTGGCCAATCGCGGCGAAATCGCGATCCGGGCGTTCCGCGCAGGTTACGAACTGGGCGCGGGCACAGTCGCCGTGTTTCCGCACGAAGACCGCAACTCGCTGCACCGGCTGAAGGCCGACGAGGCCTACGAGATCGGCGAACCGGGCCATCCGGTCCGCGCCTATCTGTCGGTCGAGGAGATCGTCAAGGCCGCGAAGAAGGCGGGCGCGGACGCGGTCTATCCGGGCTATGGCTTCCTGTCGGAGAACCCCGACCTGGCCATGGCCTGCGAAGAAGCGGGGATCACCTTCGTCGGCCCGAGCGCCGAAATCCTCGAACTGACCGGCAACAAGGCGCGTGCGGTCAAGGCGGCGCGCGAGGCCGGGGTCCCGGTGCTCGGCTCGTCGGAGCCGTCCAGCAACGTCGACGAACTGGTCGCGGCAGCCGACGAACTCGGCTTCCCGGTGTTCGTCAAGGCGGTCGCCGGCGGCGGCGGCCGGGGCATGCGCCGCGTCGAGGACCCGGCTCAGCTGCGCGAGTCGATCGAGGCCGCCGCGCGCGAGGCCGAATCCGCGTTCGGCGACCCGACCGTGTTCTTGGAGAAGGCCGTGGTCGAGCCGCGGCACATCGAGGTCCAGATCCTCGCCGACGGCGAGGGCAACGTGATCCACCTCTTCGAGCGCGACTGTTCGGTGCAGCGCCGCCACCAGAAGGTCGTCGAGCTGGCCCCCGCCCCGAACCTCGACCCGGAACTGCGCGACCGCATCTGCGCCGACGCCGTGAAATTCGCCCGGCAGATCGGCTACCGCAACGCGGGCACCGTCGAATTCCTGCTGGACCGCGAAGGCAAGCACGTGTTCATCGAGATGAACCCGCGCATCCAGGTCGAGCACACGGTCACCGAAGAGGTCACCGACGTCGACCTCGTGCAGTCCCAGCTGCGGATCGCCTCCGGCGAGACGCTCGCCGACCTCGGCCTGTCGCAGGACAAGATCTACCTGCGCGGCGCCGCGCTCCAGTGCCGCATCACGACCGAGGACCCGGCCAACGGTTTCCGGCCGGACATCGGCATGATCAGCGCCTACCGCTCGCCGGGCGGCTCGGGCATCCGGCTCGACGGCGGAACCGCGTTCTCCGGCACCGAGATCAGCGCCCACTTCGACTCGCTGCTGGTGAAACTCACCTGCCGCGGCCGCGATTTCCGCACCGCGGTCGGCCGCGCCCGCCGCGCGGTCGCCGAGTTCCGGATCCGCGGCGTGGCGACGAACATCCCGTTCCTCCAGGCGGTGCTGGACGACCCGGACTTCCGCGAGGGCAACGTCACCACGTCGTTCATCGAGGAACGGCCGCACCTGCTGACCGCACGGCACTCCGCCGACCGCGGCACGCGCCTGCTGACCTACCTCGCCGACCAGACGGTGAACCGTCCGCACGGCGAGCGGCCGCGCACTCCCGAGGCCGCGACGAAGCTGCCGAAGCTGCCCGCGGATCTCGTCCCGCCGGACGGCTCCAAGCAGAAGCTGACCCAACTCGGCCCGGAGGGATTCGCGCGCTGGCTGCGGGAAACTCCGCAGCTCGGCGTCACCGACACCACCTTCCGCGACGCGCACCAGTCGCTGCTCGCGACGCGCGTCCGGACGAAGGATCTGCTCGCCGTCGCCCCGGTCGTCGCCGCGACGGTGCCGCAGCTGCTGTCCCTGGAGTGCTGGGGCGGCGCGACCTACGACGTCGCGCTGCGATTCCTCGCCGAGGACCCGTGGGAACGCCTGGAGCAGCTGCGCAAGGCCGTACCGAACATCTGTCTGCAGATGCTTCTGCGCGGCCGCAACACCGTGGGCTACACGCCTTACCCGACCGAGGTCACCACGGCCTTCGTCGAGGAGGCCACCGCGACCGGCATCGACATCTTCCGCATCTTCGACGCCCTCAACGACGTCGAACAGATGCGGCCGGCCATCGAAGCCGTCCGCGCCACCGGCACCGCGGTCGCCGAGGTCGCGCTCTGCTACACCTCCGATCTGTCGGATCCGAACGAAAAGCTCTACACGCTCGACTACTACCTCAAGCTCGCCGAGCAAATCGTCGGAGCCGGGGCGCACGTGCTGGCCATCAAGGACATGGCCGGCCTGCTGCGCGCGCCCGCCGCGGCTCGGCTGGTGACCGCGCTGCGCAAGGAATTCGACCTTCCGGTGCACATCCACACGCACGACACCGCCGGCGGTCAGCTCGCCACCTACCTGGCCGCCATCCAGGCAGGCGCCGACGCGGTGGACGGCGCCGTGTCGTCGATGGCGGGCACCACGTCGCAGCCGTCGCTCGGCTCGATCGTCGCGGCCACCGACCACTCCGATCGCAGCACCGGCCTCGACCTGCACGCGATCGGCGACCTGGAGCCGTACTGGGAGAGCGTCCGCAAGATCTACGCCCCGTTCGAGGCTGGTCTCGCGTCGCCCACCGGGCGCGTCTACGACCACGAGATCCCCGGCGGCCAGCTCTCCAACCTGCGCACGCAGGCGATCGCGCTGGGCCTCGGCGACCGGTTCGAGGACATCGAAGCCATGTACGCCGCGGCGGACAAGATCCTCGGCCACCTCGTGAAGGTCACGCCTTCGTCCAAGGTGGTCGGCGACCTCGCGCTGCACCTCGTCGGCGCCGGCGTTTCCCCGGCGGACTTCGAGGCGGAGCCGAACAAGTTCGACATCCCGGACTCGGTGATCGGCTTCCTGCGCGGCGAACTGGGCGACCCGCCCGGCGGCTGGCCGGAACCGTTCCGCACCAAGGCGCTCGAGGGCCGTTCGGCGGCCAAACCGGTCGCCGAACTGTCCGAAGAGGACCACAAGGAACTCGCCGACAACCGCCGCGGCGCGCTGAACCGGCTGCTGTTCCCCGGTCCCACCAAGGAATTCCTCGCGCACCGCGACGCCTACGGCGACACCAGCGTGCTCCCGAGCAAGGACTTCTTCTACGGTCTGCGCCCGGGGGAGGAGTACTCGGTGGACCTCGAGCCCGGCGTCCGGCTGCTCATCGAGCTGGAAGCCATCGGCGAGGCCGACGAGCGCGGCATGCGGACCGTCATGTCCACGCTCAACGGCCAGCTCCGGCCGATCCAGATCCGGGACCGGTCGATCGCCTCGGACATCCCGGCCACCGAAAAGGCCGAGAAGGGCAACCCGAAGCAGATCGCCGCGCCGTTCGCGGGCGTGGTAACGCTGCAGGTGGCCGAAGGCGACCAGGTGGCGGCAGGGGCGACAGTGGCGACGATCGAAGCCATGAAGATGGAAGCGTCGATCACCGCTTCGGCGGCGGGCAAAGTCGGTCGGCTGGCAATCACCTCCGTTCAGCAGGTCGAGGGCGGGGACCTTCTCATCGTGCTCGAATAACCGGCTCCCGCGCCACTTTTTCCTGTGCGAGGGGTCCCTTCGCCCCAAAACGGAGCGAGGGGACCCCTCGCACCATTTACGGCTCGCTTTTTCCGGGGTGTTCGCGCTAGCGTCGAAGCATGCTGATCAACGCGGTGCCGCAATGGCAGGGCGCGATCAGCCCCGGGGCGAAGGGGCTGATCGAGGGCTGCCGCGCACTTTCCGAACTGGCCGGGCACGTGCTCGGCAAGCCGGTGCACCACGTACGCCAGGACGCAGCGGCGTCCGACGTCGTCGCCGGGATAGCCAACCGGTCCGTGCTCACGGGCACGAACCGGCAGTTGCAGCTGGCTGCGCTCGAAGCGCCGGAAGGCCCGGTGCTCACGATCGGCGGCGACTGCGGCGTTGAGCTGGTCCCGGTCGGCGTCGCGCGTTTCCGTTACGGCGCAACGCTTGGCGTCGCGTGGTTCGACGCGCACGCGGACTTGAACACGGCGGATTCCTCGCCTTCGGGTGCGTATCACGGCATGGTGCTGCGGTCGTTGCTCGGCGAGGGCGACAAGGAGTTCGCCGCGAGTCCGGCGATCGAACGCGGCCGAGCGGTGCTGTTCGGCGCTCGCTCGCTCGATCCCGCGGAAGAGGAAGCCATTGCCGGCGGCCTCGCCGTGCGCTCCGACGATGTCGCCGGAGCGCTGAACGCCGCCGGAGCCGACCGCGTTTATCTGCATGTGGATTTGGACATTCTTGATCCCGGCGAGTTCCCCGGAGTGAATTATCCGGAGCCCGGCGGGCTCACGATCGCAGAATTGGTTGACGCAATCGACGGGCTTTCCGGAATGGAGGTCGTCGGTGCGGGCATCACGGAATGCGTCGGCACGGAAGTCGCCGCGCTGGAACCCGTGCTGGCCGCGGTGGGGAGGGTGCTGATGGAGGGCTGAACCTCCGCGCCGAGGCGGCGGGATCCGCGCCTCGTCCGGTGAGTGGACCACGGGAACGCACGGGCAAGAAGGAGGTGTGCCCGAGACCGTGCGGAAGACGGTTCACAGAACGGCGAAAACCGCGCCGGCCGGACGATCGCCCGGATTCACCGCGACGGTGCGTCCAGGCTCGCCAATGCCACGCGCACGGCGCCGACGGCTTCGTCCGGCGCGACCCCGAGTTCCCGGCTGTGCCGGGCGTATTCGACGGCCGCGTTGAGAAGCAGCGTGCCCGGATCCGGTCGTTCGGCCGGGCCGGTCACGACGGTTCCGCGTGCCCGTGCGGTGGTGACCCAGCCGGCGGCCTCGAGCTCGCGATACACGCGGGCGACGGTCCCGGAGGCGAGTCCGAGGTCCCTTGAAAGCTGACGGATCGGCGGCAGACGGGCGTCCCGGACGAGGGAGCCGGTCGTGATCGCGCGGATGATCTGGTCGTGCACCTGACGCCAGGGCGGAACCCCGCTTTCGGCGTCGACCACTACTCGCAGCGGCATCTACCGCGCTGCCGTGGTTGTCGCGCGCTGCTTGGGCGGCGGGCCGACGATCGCGAGGAACGCGGCGACGGTGGCCACGAACGCGAGGAACGAGGCGAGGTCGCCGACTGTCCAGCCGAGCGTGGCAGCCGTTCCGGTGCCGAGCCCGAGAGCGACGCGGGCGCTGCGCACGCGCAGTGCCTGGTCGACTTCCGGGTCGCCGGCGGCCGGACGCCGCACCGCGAGGAGCACGATGATCCACGACACCGCCGCCGCGCCGACAGTCACCGCCAACGGGCCCCATTGCCGCAAAACGGCGAGATGCACGACGGCGGCGACAGTGGCCAGCCCGGAGACGATGACCGTCCACAACGGAGCGAAATCGAGCACGGCGCGTGGTGCCAGCACGGCTTCCCTGCGGGGTTCCCGCGAGGGACGCTGAGCGAGGATTTCGGCGGCGAGCCCGCCGAGCAGCACCACGAACACGAGCGAGTTCGCTGTCCGTTCTCCGACGAGATTCGTCGCGCCCGGGATGAGGGGGAGACCGAGGAACAGCCACGGATACCAGAATCGACGACGGCGCAGATACCGCACGGCTACCGGCACCTGGTCGGCAGTCGGGTTCCGCACGCCCCATTTCGCGAGCAGCCGAGCGCCTTGTTTCTCGCCTGGCCACAACACGACGAGGATGATCAGCCCGAACGGGCCGGTAATGCCCGCGACGGCGAGCGCCGAGTCGAGTTGCATCGTGGACCCCTCCCTCTTGTATCAAGTACATGTTACAAGAGGGCCGCGGGCTTTGCCGCGTGACGCTCTGTGGTCGTTGTGGCGACCCGGCGGGCCGCCGCTGAAGGCAGGTGTCCAGGTTCGCCCGTTTGCAGGCATGGCGTAGCGCACCTGGTGGTGTGTTGTCGCGATGTGCCCCTCCGACCTCGTGAACTTGTCACGAACGTGACAAGAAATCGGTTTCTTCGGGGAGCGGTGACACGTTTGGCGTTGGTTTTTCGATGTGTCGGGTGTCACCCCTCAATGGATGCGGGGGCTTCCGGCGGCGCCGCGGCGCGGTCGGGGAACCGGGGCGGAGCGAAGGAGCTGCGATGTCGGTGGAGCGGGGACTCGATCACGCTGTGCCGTCGGCTGCGCTGCCGCGCAAACTCGCCGAGATCCTGCGGCCCGAGCTGGCGAGCCTGTCCGCCGAGATCGTCGACGAAATCCGCGCGACGATTCCCGCCTACGCGCGGCCGCTCGACGGTCCGTACGGGAGATCGATCCGTGCGGGCGTCGAGTATGCGATCACGTTGTTCGTCGCGCAGATCGCCGACCCGCGGGCGTCGAAGGAACAGTCGCACGAGGTGCACCATCGGCTCGGACAGAACGAGATGCGGGAAGGGCGGAGCCTCGACACTCTGCAGTCGGCCTACCGGGTCGGCGCGCGCGTGTCGTGGCGCCGGATCATGCGCGTCGGACGGCGGGCTGGCCTTTCGTCGGCGGTGATGTCGCAGCTGGCTGACGCGATGTTGGCGTTCATGGACGAATTGGCGTCGGTCGCACTGGATGGCTATTTAGAGGCGAAAGCTCGCACCGCCGGCGCATTGGACACTTGGCGGCGACGGTTGCTCGGTGTCCTGCTGGAGGTCCCGGCCGCTCCGCCGAAGGCGATCGCGGAGCTGGCCCAGCTGACCGGATGGGCCGTGCCGGAGCAGGCGTCGCCGATTGCCGTCCAATCGCCGCTGAACGGCAGGGCCCGCCGGCACGCGACGTTGGACTCGGACGTCCTGGCGGAGTTGGACTCCGCCGAGCCGTGCATCGTCGTGCCCGGCGCGGTCAATGGCGCGCGGCTGGCGACACTTCAGGCTGCGCTGCCGAATTGCCGACTGTCCGTCGGACCGTGTGTGCCGTTGGCGAGCCTCGCCGATTCCCTGCGCTGGGCACGCCGGACGCTGGTTCTCGCCGATCGGGGGCGAATCCCTGGTGAGCGGGTGCTGCGCGCGGAGGAACATCTCGCTTCCTTGCTGGTGCACTCGGACGGCGCGCTCACCGACCTCCTCCGCACCCGGCTTTTCGCCCCCCTGGCGGACATGACCGACAAGCAACAGGAGCGTCTGCTCGAAACGCTGCGCGCTTGGCTCGACAGTCAGGGGAACGTGGTCGAGATTGCCGAGCGCCTGCAAGTCCACCCGCAGACGGTGCGGTACCGCATGCGCCAATTGCAGGCGACCTTCGGCGAGCTGCTGCGCGATCCAGCCGCGCGGTTCGAAATGGAACTGGTCTTGCGCGCGGCCGCGGACGACCGGCCACGTTCGGGGCTGTCTTGGCCGCAGCCTCTCGCCGGGGCGAATATGGTGCCCGCCAGCCGTCGGCCGACTTCGCTCGAAAATTCGTCCGGTCCAAGGTCGGGCAGGTGATTCAGGTTCGCCGGTACTTCCGGGGTCGCTTTGTCTCGAGCAGAGGGCCCGGCGGGGAGGGAACGCAACCCGGCGAACACCAGGACGGACAGGACGAGCAGCGTCGGAATCGCTTGTAGCGGCCAACGTAGCCGCTCAATGGCGAATCTTGTGTGGTTTGCAGGTGAGGCTGGAGCAACGGCTCCCTGTCCGGCGAGCGGATGACCGATCGGCCGCGTGCCGCGATGCTGCTGGACGAGCGGCGACCGGTGCGGGTGCCGGGGTCGGGGCACCGGGCTCATGGTCGTGGTCGGCGGCCACCGGGTGAAGCAGCGGAGCGAAACCGGTGCTGCCCGGTCGTCCGCGGGCTGGCGGAACCTTGACCGAACACCGTTCCGGCAGCCGGGGCGTGTTCGGTCTCAGCCAGGAGGCGGTGTGCTGGGGATGGGCTTGCACTTGGTGTGATCCGGATAGTCTTTGGCGGGGCAGGAGCCGAAGTTGACGTTGACGACCTTGGCCTGGTTGACGTTCGTCGTGGTGGAGGCCATGCCGGTGAGCAGCGGGCTGAGCGGTTCGGCGGTGCCGCAGTGGACGAACGGCGGCAGGGCGAAACCCCGGTAGTCGGGGTCGGGCGAATTCGGGTCCGTGCTGAGGATGCCGCCCTTCAAGGCGCTGTACGCACCGGACAGGCTGAGCGAGATCGGCTTGGCGGTGACGCAGTCCGGGCCGAGGTCCAGCGGCACGCCGTTGATTCTGGCGTTGCTCATCCGGGCCATGACCTGGATGTGCGTGGTCAGGAAATCGCCGGAGAGGACGAGCTTGCCGGTGAACTCGATCAGCTTGGAGTTGCGGTAGTCGACGGGCAGGAACTCGACGGTGGCGGTCACCGGAACGAAGCCGAAGCCGAGGAACGTCGCGTCGACCGGGCGGAAGCCGACGTTTCCGCTGATCGTGCTCGGGTCGTGCTGGAGATAGTCGGGCGGGATGAGCAGCACCGTCCAGGTTCCGTTGAGCACGCCGGTCCGGGCGCTGGCGACGGTCGCGCCCAGCCGGTAGACGGACGAAGTCGCCGCGACCTGGACGTAGTCGAGCGGGGTGATGAGCGGGAAAGGAGGGTCGTCCTGCGGAGTAGCCGCGTCGCGGCGGGCTGAAGGCGGCGGCGACGGCGCGGTGCTCGGCTCAGCCGGCTTCTTCGGGACAGCCGTGGGCGCTCCGGTGGCGAGGATCGACGCGAGGGTGGTGGTCTGGTCGGGAAGAAGGGTGCAGGCGACCGGTGCGGTCTCGGTGGCACCGTCGGCAGCCGGTTTCACCGCGATGGTCGGGGCTCCGACGTCGAAGCTGACCTTGCCGGGAACGGTAATTGCCTGTTCCGGCAGGTCCGCGGTCGCGGTGAGCTTCACGTCGCCAGCCGGCGGCATCGGGGTTGCGGCGATCGTGAACGGAGCGGGGATCGCGGTGCTCTTGTCGCCTTGGCGCGCGGTGAGGTCGAGGGTCAGGCCGCCGCGGATGCCGTCTGGGGCGCCTGGCGGCAGCTGGACGGCGACGGCGCGCGGAAGCGTGAAAGACGCGGTCAGGGAACGGAATTTCAGCGCGGACCCGACCGGCACCGTCGCGGGCACGGTCGCGGAGACGGTGAGGGTGATCTGCTGCGAGCCGGCGGGGGCGGCGAACGGGCAGTCGAGGACGATGTCCTTGCTGACACTCTGTTCGCCGGCTGACACCGGGGGCGGTGCGGCGGGGGTGGGTGTCTCGGTCGAGGCGGAGCTGACGCCGGTGAGGGCGCCGGTGCCGATCGACAGTGCGCCGAGTACTGCAAGGGCGAGGAAAGCTGGGCGGCGGCGGGCGGAGTGCCCGCGTGGGTTCGGCATCGTGCGCCTCCTCGCCCTGCGGTCCGGAAAATGGGTTCCGAGCGAAGTTACCGGTGAGTTTCGCCGGTGCGCAAGCATGGGTGGCGGACGGTCGTTTTCCGTTGCGGGAAAAGGGTTTTCTTATGGCCGGGAGCTAGTCTGGAGCCGGTTTTTCATCGGAAACTGACAAAGAATTCGCGCGTTCCCCGCGCAGGCCGCGGGACTGGGAACATCTCTGCGGGAAGCACGGAGGAAGGAGCTGCGATGGCGGCCGGACGCCGGAGATGGGGCAAGGCAGCGACGGCGGTCTTCGCGGTCGTCGTAGTGGGGGCAGGGACCTCGTCGAGCGGTCCGGCAGCCGCGACGTCGGCACCGCAGCCGACGCGACCGAATGCGGCGGGAGCGCAGCGGGAAGCGGGCAGTGCGGCCGGCGCGGCGGACGTGCCGCAATTGACCGCCGCAGGCGGGCTCTACCAGTGGGGGACGCAAAAAGCGCCCTCGCCCATGCCACCGGCCCTGACCTCGGGTCTCTCCGCGGTTTCGGCCGGAGGAGAGTTCGGAATGGCGCTCAAGAACGGTGCCGTGCTCGCCTGGGGCGACAACAATTTCGGCGAAAGCGAGGTGCCGGCGGAACTGTCGTCGGGCACCAGCCAGATCGCTGCGGGCTGGACGCACGGCCTTGGGCTCAAGAACGGCAAGGTGTATGCGTGGGGGAACGACTGGTACGGCCAGACGGAGCTTCCCGCGTCGGTCTCCAGCGGGGTCACGGCGATTTCCACCAGTGCGGTGCACAGTCTCGCGTTGCTGGCGGACGGCCGGGTGGTCAGCTGGGGGAACCGGTCGGACGTTCCGGACTTCGCGCAGTCCGGCGTCAGCGCGATCTCGGCGGGCGGGGATTACAGCCTCGTGCTGAAGAACGGCTCCGTATTCGCCTGGGGCAGCAACACTTTCGGCCAGGCGACGGTTCCCGAGGCGGCGCGGTCCGGGGTGACTGCGATTTCGGCCGGGTATGAGCACGGTCTCGCGCTGAAAGACGGCGGAGTGATCGCCTGGGGGCACGACAACGACGGCCAGACCGAGGTCCCCGCGGCGGCCAAGAGCGGGGTCGTCGCCATTGACGCGGGGTGGAACCACAACCTGGTCGTCAAGGCGGACGGGTCGATGGTCCTCTGGGGCAACAACACCTACAGCCAGGCGACGGTGCCGAAACCGCCGGTGTGCGGGCCAGTGACCGGTGCGTCGGCGGGCTACGAGTACAACCTGGTGATCACGGATCTGTCGATCCGCTGCCGTCGGTGAAGCGCCAGGCGGCGAGGGCGCATGGCCGCGTTTCCGGTGCGCTGGAACGGGGTCATGACTGTTCGTCTCGAGTCGAGCCGGTTCCCGGACGCTGAACGGAGCCGATTTCCGGTGCGCTGGGAAGCTCGGGTGTTGAACCGGTTTCTCGTTCGCCGCACCAGCGGATCGTTGCCCGCATGCTGAGGAAGGCGCTTCTCCGTGTCACGACGGGAAGCGGTTCACAGGTGCCAGACCGAGCACACGGCTGGGCGGGAGTTGGTCTTCTGGTTGCCTGCGCAGGTCCTGGATACGACGGCGGAGGGGCGGCACTCGGCCGCCCCTCCGCCGGAATGGGTCAGGAAATGGTGCCCGAGGGGCTGAAGCTGGTGCCCGACGGGGCGCTGCACTGCATGGTCCACGGGGTCCAGCTGCCGTCTGACGCCTTGTGGAACTCGAGTTGCGCGGAGAGTCCCGTGTCGAGGCCGAACGTCACCGTGCCGGGGGTGCTCGGCGCCGTGTAGGTCGGGATCGACGACGTCGAGGTCTGGGCGATGTTCACCGTGATCGCGCCGCCCGCCGGGTAGATCTGCTCCGGGATCTGCAGGCCGGAGGCGTCCGACGGGGAGAGCGAGCCGTTGTCGACGGTGATCGGGACGTCGGCGGTGCCGCGGATTCCGTCGTATCCCGCGGCGGTGAGCAGCGCGTGGACCAGCGCGGTGATGGTCGCGGTGCCGGAAACGTTGGACGGCGTCGTGGTGCCGTTGACGGGGATCGTGTCCGGGCCGTCGAACTGCGCGGTGATCGCCACGTTCTGTGCCGGGATGGCCGGGAACGTGCAGCTGTAGTTCGCGGGGCCGGCCTGGTAGGTCGCGGTGGCGGCCGAGGCCGTGCCTGCGGTGAGGACCGCGATCGCGCCTACCGCGACGCCGGTCACCACGCCCGTGGACAGTTTGCTGAGCCGGGGCATACCATTCTCCTTAGATCGGACTGCAGTTTTCGCGGCGATCCTGCGCAGTGGGGACGGAGGTTTCCGCGGATTCCGTTCCGGACCAGGTTTTCGGGAACGGGGATCGGCTCGGTGAGCGATACCGGCCGCGAGCCCAAGGTTACCCGTGAGTTCAGTCGGCAACAACCCTGGTCAGCGCCTTGTCCGCGAGTCGGCGACTGGACCGATTCTTTTGTCACCGGCCGCGTAAACAGTATCGGCGTCTCGTGCGAGCATGATAATTGTACTCAGGCCGGATATGCGAAAACGGAGTGCCGGAAACACTTTCCGGCACTCCGTTTTCGGATGGTTGATCAGTTCTTGGAGGTCAAGGTCAGCGAGATGGTGTTGTCCGGTCCGGACACCAGTGCGCCGAGCGCGAGGTCGGCGATGAAGCAGTTCTTGAAGTCCGGGATGGTGTAATTCCCGGTGAGTGTGATCGGCTTGGTGATGTCGACGTTCGCCGCGGTCAGGGTCAGGTCGATCGGCTTGACGGTCGTACAGCTGCCGGGCACGGTCGGGACCGGGAAGACCGGCACGATCGGGCCCGCCCAGATGTCGCTGATCTCCATGTTCGCGGTTTCGTGCGTGGTGAGGGTGCCGTTCGCGAGGGTGCCGGTCGCGGGTGCGGTCGGGGTGACAGTGACCTTTGCTTTGATCTTGAAGCCGCCTGCGAGCAGCGAAATGTGCGCGGTGGCCGGCGGCAATTGCAGATTGGCGTTGAGACCGACGGCTCCGGTTTGATCGTCGACCAGCAGATTTCCGGCGAGACTTCCGGGGCCGAGGTCGAGGGTGCTTCCGGTCTTCTTCACGACCGTGCTGCCCGTCACAGAGTAGGAGATCGGAATGGGTATTTCGGTCGCTGATGCGGGAACAGCGGAGGCGAGGCTGACCGCGGTCGCGGCGGCCGCTGCGAGCACGCCGATTCTGGCGATCCGGGAAATGGGCATGACGGTACTCCTTCGGCGGTGAGGAAACAGAATTTCATCGGGGAGCGAGATCGGTGACGAACCAGTTTCCGTCAATGCGCTCAGCGGTGACGGCCAGTTGTGCGGCGGCTGTCTCGGGAGTGGCGGAATTCCCCCTCGTGGCGGACTGGTCGAGGAAAACGAGCAACTGTGCGTGATCGTTCGTGAGCTGCTGGACGGAGGCGGCGGAGACGCGGGAGGTGAGAGTCAGGCATTGGCTCGGGGCCATTGTGCGGACTTGGGCGAAGAGTTTTCCGTAGGAATCGCGGGCGTGGCCGCGGAGCAGGGTGGCGGCGGCGTTCTCGGTGACGTCGGTTTTGTCGTAGGTGTAGGAGAAGATCTTGTTGAGGGTGAGGCTGATGGCGGAAGTGACCGCGGCGGTCGCGGGCTGATCGGTCAGCGCGCGGTTCGAGGCGGCGGCGGACGCGCTGGTGGAGCGGGCTTCGGCGGTGCACCAGACGCCGACGGCGGTGAGCAGGACGGTCAAGGACAGGAGGAGAACGAGGAGGCGGGTGTGACGGGGATGCTCGGCATTGGGGTCGCGAGCGGGATGTTCGGCGGGTTCGGTGTCGGCGGGTGGTTGGTGGGAATCGGAGGTTGTTGTGGCGTGGGGAGTTGAGTCGGTGCGGGAGGAGGTGGCGGTCGCGGGGGAGGGTGGGTGAGTGGTGATGTGTGCTGGCTGAATGGCTGCCGCGGTGGTTCGCTGGTCGGTGGCCGAGGCTTGGGCGGGGTTCGCGGGTGGCTCGGCGGATTCGGCTGGTGTCTGGTCGGTGCCTGCCGCATGCGGCTGCGCGGAATCGTCAGCAACAGCGCTCGGCGGCGCGGAGTCGGTTGCGGCCACAGCGGAATCAGCGGGTTCGGTGCGTGGCTTCCGCCGGTGCAGGGAGAGCTTCATGACCCCGCCACCCCCAGTTGCTCCAGTGAGCTGAGTTTCCAGCCGGATGCTGTGCGGGTCATCGTCGCGGCCAGGCGGGTGCGGCGGATGGGCTGTGCGGCGCCGTCCTTGGTGACGGTGATTTCCACGGAGGCCAGGAGTTTCGCGGTACCGGCGTCGGCGTCTAGGTCGGAGAGTCCGGCGTCTAGGACGTGGCCTGTGGTGGCGGAGCCGTCGGAAGGGACACTGCTCGGCAGGGTCGTCTGGAGGGCACCGGTTGTCGCGGATTGCCAGTGGGTCAGGGTTTGGTCGCGGTGTTGGGGGTCGAAGGTGGTGACTGTGGCGATCAGGGTGCGGCCGGCGGTGACGGCTTCGTCGCGGGTCGCGCCTGCGGTCGAGGCGGGAGCGGTCGCGGCGGCGTGCCACGACCAGGCTGACCAGGCGGCGAAAGCGGCGGCTGCGGTCAGGGCGATTCCGGCGGCCCACGTCCACCTGCGAGGGGATTTTGCGGTCGTGGGGGAGGCGGTTGTGTCAGTCGCGGAGTCGGCGACGCGTGAGGACTCCGCGTCAGGCGGCAAATCGTCGACGGAGGAAGCCTCGTCCGCTGAGACCGTCAGTTTCCCCGGCGTAGCCACAGCATCTCCTCCAGATCAGTCGACGTCGGAAGTCCGGCAGCCGCCGCGGGGAGGCCGCCTGGGTGGGCGGGCTCTGGGACTCCGGGGTGTGGTGCGTGCTGGGAGCCGCGCACCGACGACGGGTCTCCGGCGGGCAGCGTGCAGGCCGCTGAGGTGTTGAACGGGAGCACCGGCAGTTCGGCGCTGCTGCGGATCTTCGTGCTCTCGTAGCCTTTCCGGCACGGCGGCGGGTCGAAGAACGTCAGGGCCAGTGACAGCCGTCCGCTGTCGGGGGTGATGGCTGACGACGTTGCGGCTACGGTTTTCGGCAGCGTCACCAGCAGTTGCTCCAGGCCGTCGGTACGGGCGCTGAAGACGTCGGCTGTCGTCAAAAGATTGGCCATCAGGATGGGGAGGCCGGGGCTGTTGTCGCGCAGCAAGCCCGTCACCTGGGTAGCAGCCGGCGGGGCGGTCGCGATCAGCTGGCGCAGGTCACCGTCCGACGAAGCCAGTTGCGAGGCGAACAGGTGGGCGTTCCGGCTGAAGTCGCGCCACGCGGTTGAGGACGCGGCTTGCGTTTTCAGGACTGTCGAGCCGTCGTCGAGGAGTTTTGTGGTTTGGGGCAGGTGGGCGGAGGCGGAATCGGTGAAGGACCTCGCGGTGTCCATCAGCAACTGCAGGTCTGGGCCGCTGCCTTGCAGGGCGTTGTCCAGCTCGTTGACCACGGTGCGCAGGTCCTCGGTCGGGACCGAGGCCGTCAGCGAGTCCACGTCGGACAAGAAGGTCTGCACGGGAAGGGGCAGGGTGGTGGAGCTGCGGGGGATGACGCTGCCGTCTTCCAGGTAGGGACCCCGGTCGTTAGTCGGTTGCAGGTCGACGTACTGCTCGCCGACGGCGGAGCGGTTCGCGACGATTGCGCGGGCGTTCGACGGGATCTGCGGGGCGGAGGTGTCCAGCAACAGGTCCGCTTCCATGCCGTGTTCGGTCAGGCGTAGTTGGCCGATCCGGCCTACCGCTACGCCTCGGTAGGTGACCTCGCCGTTGGTGAAGATGCCGCCGCCTTCGGAAAGTTCCAGGTGCACGGTGTAGGTGCCGGCACCGAAAAGACGCGCGATCCCGGCGTATTTCGCGCCGACGAACGAAGTCGCGGCCAGCGCGACTATCACGAAGGCGATGACCTGGATCCGGATCCGTCTGGTGAGCATCACTGACCCCCGGAAGGGGGAGGCAGCGTCGGAAGGCTTGGTGGGACGCCTTGATCCGGCGGCGGCAGCGGGACACCGGCACCGGGCGTGACCGTGGCGTAGACGTTCAGGTAGTCGCCCTTGATCGCGTCCAGAACGGGGTCGGTGAACGGGAACGACGGCAGGATTTCCAGCGCCTTCGGCAGGTTCTGCCCCGCATCGGCCAGGCGGCGCAGGATGGGAGCGAGTGCGCGCAGGTCGGCGGCCAGGTCGTCGCGGCTCTTGTTCGTCACATCAGTGGCCACTGTGGACAGTTGGTCCAGCGATTGCAGCATCGTTACCAGTTGCGGTCGCTGGTCGGTGAGGGTCTTCAGACCGGGGGTCAGGTCGGTGAGGGCGTCGGCGATCTGCTGGTTCCGGTCGGCCAGCGACGCCGACAGGTGGTTGAGGCCGTCCAGCGCGGCGGTGATGTCGCGGCGGTGCGCGTCGAGGTTCGTCATCAGCTGGTTGACCCCGGACAGGAAACTGCGGATTTCCTCCTCGTTGCCGTCCATGGCCTTCGTCAGTTCGCGGTTGATCGTCTGCAACTGCCCGATCCCGCCGCCGTTGAGCAGCAGCGACAGTGCGCCGAAGATCTCCTCGAACTCTGGGTTCCGGTTGGTTCGCGACACCGGGATGACCGCCTTGTCGCCCAGCTGCCCGGAAGGGGACGCGACCGGCGCGGCCAGTTCCACGAACTTCTCGCCCAGCAGCGACGATTGCCGCAGTCGGGCGACGGCGTTCGCGGGCAGGTGGACGTCGCCGTTCACCGCCAGGACGGTTTCGGCGGTCCAGCCGTCCGCGCCCAGGCGGATCGATTGGACGCGCCCGACCGGGACGTCGTCCACCTTCACCGCGGCTTGCGGGACCAGGTCCAGGACGTCGGCGAATTGGACGGTGACCTCGTACGGATGCGCGCCGAGGTCCGCACCGCCGGGCAGCGGGAGGTCGTAGACGCCCCGGAAGCCGCCGGGTGCGGCGCAACCGGCCAGCGTGCTCACCGCCAGCGCAAGGAAGAGCCTTCGCGCCTTCATCGGCCGCCTCCCGTCACGGCCGCGTCCGTCGTCGGGAACGGCAGGTAATCCAGCAGGTCAGCGCGGCCTTGCAGACGTCCGGTTTCCGGATCGACCGCGTTCAGCACGTTCTGCGCGGCCAGCGGCGCGACGTCCAGCGCTTCGGCCAGCGACGCGCGTTGGTCGACCAGCGTCTGCGTCGTCTTGGCCAGTTTGTCTACATTGGACTTGATCGCGGCCCGGTTGTCCCGGATGAAGCCCTGGACCGAAGCCAGCGCGCCGCCGAGCGAGCGCAACGCGTCGGACAGCTCGCCGCGATTCTCCGCCAAGGTGGCCGACACCTTGGCCAGCTGCTGGTTCACGTCGGCGACCTGATGGTCGTTCGTGGCGAGCATGGTGGTGAACTTCTGCAGTTCGTCGACGGTTCCGAACAGGTCCTGCGAATTGCCCGCCAGGGTGCGGGCGAGGCGGGCGAAGTCGCGGACGGAGCTGTTGAACGCCTTGCCGTTGCCGTCCAGGTTCGCCGCGCCGGTGCGGAGGAGGTCGGACAGCGCGCCGTGGGAGTTCGCGCCGTTCGGGCCGAGCGCCTTGCTCAGCGTGTCCAGGCTCGAATACAGCTGGTCCAGCTCCACTGGCGTGCCCGTGCGGGCAGTACCGATCACCGCGCCGTCGGCTAAACGTGGGCCGCCACGGGCGAGTTTGCCCAGCTGGACATAGCGGTCGGCGACCACGCTCGGCGCGATGACCAGCGCGGTGGTGTCGGCGGCGACGGGGATGTGCGGATCTACCGATAAGTCGACACGAACCTGACTGCCCTGCGGAAGGACCGCGGTGACCTCGCCGACCTTCACCCCGAGCACCCGGACGTCGGATCCACTGTAGACACCGACTGCCCGCGAAAAGTACGCCGTGACGCGGTATCGGCCGGACCCGGAGAACACCCACCACAGGACGCCGCAGATCACCAAGGCCATGACCAGCAGGAAGACGACGAAACGGTATGCGCGCGTGGTCATTTCGCGCCTTCCTTCGGCGGGGTGCACGGATCGCGGTTCTCCGGCAGGAGGCCGCACAGGTAGCTGTCGATCCAGCGGCCGTTGCCGGCGGTGTTGGTCAGCACGCGGAAGTACGGCCCGGCGAGCTTGAGGCTTTGCGCGAGGTTCTCGTCCTGCCGTTGCAGCAGATCGGTCACGCGGTCGAGCTGCTGCAACGCCGGTGCGAGCTGCGCGGTGTTGTCCGCGACGAGCCCGGACAGCTGCTTCGCGAGCTGCTGGGTGCCGACGAGCAGCTGGTGGATCGCGTCGCGGCGGTGGTCCAGTTCGGTGAGCAGCAGGTCGCCGTCCTTGACGAGTTTCTCGAAGTCGTCGTTGGAGTTGGCGATCGTGGTGGTCAGTTTGCGGGCATTGGCCAGCAGTTCGGCGATCTCGTTGTCACGCGAGGAGATCGTTTTCGACAGCGCGCTCAGCCCGTCCAGCGCGGTGCGGACATGCTGCGGCGAGTTGCGGAAGGTGTCGCTGATCGTGGAGAAGCTGGTCGCGAGCTGCTTCGTGTCGATCGCGCCCGCGGTGTCGGCGAGGCCGTTGAACGCGTCGGTCACGTCGTACGGGGTCACCGTGCGGTCGCGCGGGATCGGCTGGTCCGGGTCCTGCTCCGCCCGCCCGGCCGGGTCGAGGGCCAGGAACTTGCGGCCCAGCAACGTCTTGATCTTGATCTGCGCCGACGTCCGGTTGCCGATCCAGGCGTTCTTGACCCGGAAGCTGACCAGCACGTGGTCGTCGTCCAGGTCCACCTGGGACACTTCGCCGACCTTGATCCCGGCGATCCGCACCTCGTCGTCCGCCTGCAGCCCGGCGGCCTCGCTGAATTCGGCCTGGTAGGTGGTGCCGCCGAGGAACGGCAGGCGGTTGTAGTTCAGCGTGCCGGTGAGCACCGCGGCCAGCGCGAGGCTGCCGACGACCCCCAGCACGAGCGGATTGCGCTCCCGGAACGACTTCACGCGCCACACCTCGCCGCGGTCTCCGCCACGCCGCGCGGCGGCGACGTCTCCAGGACGGCTTTGCACAGATAGAAGTTCATCCACGAGCCGTACGACCCGAGCGTGCCGATGCGGTCCATCTTCTTGGGCAGCGTGGTCAGTGCCTTGTCCACGTCGGCCTCCCCCTTGTTCAGGTTCCGGGTCAGCGCGTCGAGACCGGAGATGCTGTCCTTGAGCCCGGGCCGGATCTCGGTGAGCAGGCCGCTGGTGGACTGCGTCAGCTCGGCCAGCCCGGACACCGCGTCGCCGATCGCCGTGCGGTCCTCGGCGAGCCCGGACACGAGCTGGCGCAGGGTCGACACCAGCGTCGCGAGCGAATCTCCCTTGCCGTTCACGGTTTTCAGCACCGAGTTCAGGTTGCCGATCACCTCGCCGATGACCTGGTCGCGGCTGGCGAGCGTGCTGGTGAGCGATCCGGTGTGCTGCAGCAGTTCGGTCACCGTGCCGCCTTCTCCTTGCAGCACTTGGACGATCTCGCCGGACAGGTCGTTGACGTCCTTCGGCGAGAGGGCCTGGAAGAGCGGTTTGAAACCGTTGAACAGGTCGGTCAGGTCGAGCGCCGGAGTCGTGCGGTCCAGCGGGATTTCGCCGCCGGACGGCAACACCCCGGCCGGGTCGCGGGGGCGCTCCAAAGCGAGATAGCGCTGGCCGACCATGTTGCGGTACTTGATCACCGCGGTCACGTTGGCGGGCACCGTGCGGCCGTTTTCCAGTGAGAAGCTGACGTGCGCGCGGTTCTGGTCGACGACGTCGAGGCCTTCGATCTGCCCGACCTTCACCCCGGAAATCCGCACGTCATCGCCGACATTGAGCGCGGTGGCGTCGACGAAAGTGGCTCCGTACCGCTGGCTCCCGCCGACCGAGCCGCCGGTGATCGACAACGCGAGAATGACCGTCGCGAGCACGGTGACCAGGATGAAGATCAGGCTTTTGACCAGGGGAGCGGCAAGGTTTCTCACTTCGCCGTCACCTCCGTTCCGCGATAGAGCGGGCCGACCAGGACGCTGCTCCACATCGGCACGTCAGCGGTCGGAACACCCAGCTGGGGCGCGAGCAACGGGCCCAGGAACTGCTGCTCCTGCGGGGAATTCGCGATACCGAGGTCGCCGGTCGACGGCACGGTCGCCGGAGTGCCCGCGGTCGGCGTCACCCCGCTCGGGTAGCAGCGCGGGCCGGTCTTCTCGGTGTACGCCGGATCGTCCTTGCCCGGCACGTATTTCCCGCGCGACTTGGACACGGTGACCTCGACGTGCAGCCCGGGTTCTTTCGTTCCGGCACCGAGGACCTTGTCCATCGACGGTTTTAAGTCGGTGAGCGCCTGTAGAGTGCAGGGGAAGCTGGGGGAGTACTTAGCACCGATTTCGAGCGGACGGCGGCTGTCCGCGGACAACGCGATGATGTTGTTCCGGTTCTGCTGCAGGAACGTCGTGAGGTCCTGCGACGACGTGGTCACCTGCTGATACAGCGAGCCGAGGTCAGTGCGCTTGGCGTTGATTGTGCCGAGGGTGACTGACGAATCGGTGAGTGCGTCGAGCAGATCGGGTGCGATGTCGCCGTACATCTGGGTGACGGTGGCGAGGTCGCGCACGTTTCGGTCGAGCTGCGGCAGGTTCGGGTTGAACCGCCGCAGGTAGTCCGACGCGGTCGCCAACGTCTTGCCCAGCTGTTCGCCGCGGCCTTGCAGTGCAGTGGAAACCGCGGTCAGCGTGGTGGCCAGTTTCTGCGGCTGCACGGCCTTCAGCACCGGGAGCAGGTTGTCGAAGACGCGCTCCAGCTCGATCGCGTTCGCCGACCGGTCCTGCGAGATCACGTCTCCGGCCCGCAACGGGCGCTGCCGGCCGGTGTCCGGAATGGACAGTTGGACGTACCGTTCGCCGAAGAGGGTCTTGGGCACGAGCAACGCGGACACGTTGACGGGCAGCCATTTCACCTGATCCGGGTCCAGCGCGAGCGAGATCTCCGCACCGCCGCGGATCGCGTGCACGCCCCGGATCTCGCCGACCACGACGCCGCGCGCCTTTACCTGACCGCCTGCGCGCAGCTGGTTGCCGACGCGGTCGGCTTGCAGCGTCACCGGGACCGTCGTGGTGAAGTCCTTGTTGTAGATCTTCACCGTGAGCAGCACGAACGCCGAGAGCGCCGCCAGGAACAGCACCCCGGCGGTGCGGACTCCGGTCTTGTGCCAGCGCCGGTTCATCCGGCCACCTGCACGGTCGTCGTCGCGCCCCAGATCGCGAGGCTGAGGAAGAAGTCCAGCACGCTGATCGCGACGATCGCCGTCCGCACCGCCCGGCCCACCGCGACGCCGACGCCGGCCGGGCCGCCGCTCGCGCGGAAGCCGTAATAACAATGCGCGAGCACCACGACGACGCTGAAGATCAGCACTTTCCCGAACGACCACAGCACGTCGCCGGGCGGCAGGAACAGCAGGAAGTAATGGTCGTACGTGCCCGCTGATTGCCCGAAGCCCCACACCGTGACCTGCCGCGACGCGAGATACGACGACAACAGTCCCACGGCGTACAGCGGAATCACCGCGATGAACCCGGCGATCACCCGCGTGGTCACCAGATACGGCACGCTCGGGATGCCCATCACTTCAAGCGCGTCGATCTCCTCCGAGATCCGCATCGCGCCCAGTTGCGCGGTGAACCCGCAGCCGACCGTCGCCGACAATGCCAGCCCGGCCACCAAAGGCGCGATCTCGCGGGTGTTGAAGTACGCCGAAATGAACCCGGCGAACGCCGACGTGCCCACCTGGTTCAGCGCCGAATACCCTTGCAGCCCCACGACAGTCCCGGTCGCGACGGTCATCCCGACCATCACGCCGATGGTCCCGCCGATTACCGCCAGCGCGCCGCTGCCGAAGCTCACCTCGGCCAGCAGCCGGACGATCTCGCGCAGGTACCGGCGCACCGCGCGCGGCACCCAGCCGAGCGCGCGCAGGAAGAACAGGATCTGGTCGCCGAGGGTGTCGAGGAAGCCCAGCCTGCGGTCGATGGCCTCGAGCACGCGCGTCGGAGTCGGGGTGGCCATCAGCTTCCCTTCGGCGGCACGAGCTGGAGGTAGACCGTGGTGAGGACCAGGTTCAGCACGAACAGCAGCAGGAACGTGATCACGACGGACTGGTTCACCGCGTCGCCGACGCCCTTCGGCCCGCCGCGCGGGTTCAGTCCGCGATACGACGCGACGACCGCGGCGACGAACCCGAACAGCAGCGCCTTGATCTCGCTGATCCACAGGTCCGGCAGCTGCGCCAGCGCGGAGAAACTCGCCAGGTACGCGCCCGGGGTGCCGCCCTGCATGATCACGTTGAAGAAGTAGCCGCCGAGCACGCCGACCACGCTGACCATGCCGTTGAGGAACACCGCCACGCCCATCGCGGCCAGCACCCTCGGCACGATCAGCCGCTGGATCGGCGAAACCCCCAGCACCTCCATCGCGTCGATTTCCTCGCGGATGGTGCGGGAACCGAGGTCGGCGCACATCGCGCTGCCGCCCGCGCCCGCGATCAGCAGCGCGGTCACGATCGGGCTGGCCTGCTGGATAATCGCGAGCACGCTCGCCGCGCCGGTGAACGACTGCGCGCCGATCTGCGTGGTCAGCGACCCGATGTGCAGCGCGATCACCGCGCCGAACGGGATCGACACCAGCGCGGTCGGCAGGATCGACACGCTCGCGATGAACCAGAACTGCTGCACGAGTTCGCGGAACTGGAACGGACGGCGGAACGTCAGCCGGACGACGTCGAGCCCCAGCGCGTAAAGCCGGCCGGTCTGGTGCAGTGCCGCGGCGCCGGGAAACGCCATCGCCCGACCTCCCAGCAATTTCCGGGCACGGCGGAATGCCCGCCGAACGCCCGTTCCGGTGCTGGTCCAAATGGCGGACCGGTCCGGTGCGGAAACTCCGGCGGGGTTACCGTGCGGTTTCGTTACTGGTCAGTACGCTAACGAGGGCCTTGCCCGCAGACAAGAACTTGCCCCGTCATCCGGGGTCACGGCGCAGTAACCGCCGAATTCTTGTGCGGTTGTGACAACTGCCGGGAATGCGGTTGTCAGTGCCGGAAAATAAAAACCGGTGCGGCGGTTTTCGGGGATTTCAGCGCGCGAGCCAGCGGTGCAGCGAAGCGGTCAGCGCCTCGGGTGCGTCGAGTTGGATGAGGTGTCCGGCCGAACGGACCAATTCCAGTCCGGCGCCCGGGATCGTCCCGGCGAGCCGGTGTGCGCGATCGACCGGGATCCAGGTGTCCTCGGTGCCCCACACGACGAGCGTGGGCACGCTGACGTCGCGGTAGCGCGGCTCGATTTCGTCGGTGTACCGCTGATCGGCCTGCGCGATCTGCCGGTAAAAGGCGGCCTGCCCACCTTCGCCGAGCCACGGTGCGACGAGCATCTCGTGCGCTTCGGCGGACAACGGACGATGGGCGGCGCCGGCGATGTACTCCCGCACCAGCGCCTCGTGCAGATTCGGCGGCAGTTGCGCGAACACGGCCGCGTTCTCCGCCACCAGACGGAAGAATTCCGAACCCCACGGGGCCAGCGCGACGACATCCACCAGCGCCAGCGAGCGGTAAGCCGCTCCGTGCAACAGAAACGCGCGCAGGCTGACCGCGCCGCCGTAGTCGTGCGCCACCACGTCCGGCTCATCAAGGCCCCAGTGGTCCAGCAGCGCCGCGAACGTCTCGCCTTGCGCGGCCAGCGAGACGTCCTGTCCCTCGGCCATGGTGGAACAGCCGTAGCCCGGCATGTCCCACAGGTACACGGTGAAGTCCGCCGCGAACGTCGCCGCGATCGGCTCCCACAGCTTCGACGACCACGGCGTGCCGTGACAGAACACGAGCGGCGGCCCCGAACCCTGCCGGGACCACCGCACCTGCTGGCCGCGCCAGTCGAAGACCTCCATCAGCGCTTCAGATCGGCGACGATTTCGTACGAACGCACCCGGTCCTCGTGCCCGTGCACCATCGTGGTGATCATCAGCTCGTTCGCGTCAGTGTCGGCCAGCAGCTGGTCCAGTCCCTTGCGGACGCTCTCCGGACCGCCGACGATGCTCGACCCGAACCGCTCGGCGAGGAACGCGCGGTCCATTTCGGTGTACGGGTACTCGGCGGCGTCCTCCGGCGTCGGCAGCGCGATCGGGCGGCCGCGGCGCAGGCTCAGGAAGGTCAGCCCGCTCGGTCCGGCGAGGTACTCCGCGCGCTCGTCGGTCTCGGCGGCGATCACCTGCACGCCCAGCATCACGTACGGCTCGGAAAGCACCTCGGACGGCTGGAAGTTCTCGCGGTACAGCCGCACCGCCGGAAGCGTGTTCTCCGCCGCGAAATGGTGCGCGAAGGAGAACGGCAGCCCGAGCCGTCCGGCCAGCTGCGCGCTGAAGCCGGACGAGCCGAGCAGCCACACCGGCGGCTTGTTGCCCTCGGCGGTGACCGCGTTGACGCCGCGCGCCGCGTCCGGCTCGAAGTAGCTGATCAGCTCCATCAGGTGCTCGGGGAAGTTCTCCGCGGACAGCCCGCCCGGCCCGCGCAGCGCGAGCGCGGTGCGCTGGTCGGTGCCCGGCGCGCGGCCGATGCCCAGGTCGATCCGGCCCGGGTGGAACGCCTCCAGCGTGCCGAACTGCTCGGCCACCACGAGCGGCGCGTGGTTCGGCAGCATGATCCCGCCGGACCCGACGCGGATGCTCTCGGTGGCGTCCGCGACGTGCCCGATCAGCACCGCCGTGGCCGAGCTGGCGATGCCCGGCATGTTGTGGTGCTCGGCGAGCCAGTACCGGTGATAGCCCAGCCGCTCGGCGTTGCGGGCGAGATCGAGGGTGTTGCGCAGCGCCTCGCCGACCCCCTTCCCTTCGGAAACGGGGGAGAGGTCGAGCACGGACAGCGGCACGTCAGGCAGGGAGGTCACGTACAGCCGTAACGCATGCGGCGGCGATTCCCTTCCCGCCTACGCGTGCGGCAGCCAATCCGGGTTCGAGGCGAGCACGATGAGCTGCTGGGTCGCGCGGGTGAGCGCGACGTACAGCACGCGCCGCCCGGTCGAGGACTCGGTGACCAGGTCCATCGGCTCGACCAGCACGACCGCGTCGTATTCGAGGCCCTTCGAATCGAGCGACCCGACGACCTTGAGCCGCTCGTCGGTCTGCCCGGCGAGCCAGCCTTCGACCTCTTCGACGCGGTCCATGGCGGTGATCACCCCGACGGTGCCCTCGACCGCGCCGAGCAGTTCCTTCGCCGCGGTCTGCGTCGCCGTCGCCAGCGCCGCCTGGTCGACCGGCCGGACTTCCGGCTCGATTCCGGTGGTGCGCACGGCCTTGGGCAGTTCGTCGGCCTGCGCGTGGCCCGCCACGACCTTCGCCGCCAGGTCGAAGATCTCCGCCGAGTTCCGGTAGTTCGTGCGGAGCATGAAGCGCCGCCGCGTGGTCTTCACGCCGAACGCCTGGTCGCGCGCCTGCGCCGCCTCGTCCGGATCCGGCCACGAACTCTGCACCGGGTCGCCCACGACGGTCCAGCTCGCGTACTTGCCGCGACGGCCGATCATCCGCCACTGCATCGGCGAAAGGTCCTGCGATTCGTCGACGACCACGTGCGAGTACTCGTCGTAGTGCTCCGGACGGTGCGGCGCGCCGCCGGAACTGCCGCGCTCCGGGGCCACCTCGACGACGGTCTGGCGACGGCGGCGCTTCGGCTCCGGACCGACCAGCACGCGCAGCTCGTCCAGCAACGCGACGTCGGCGACCGACCAGCCGCGCGAACGGTCCGCGAAATCGGCCGACAGCAGGCTGATCTCGGTGCGGTTCAGGATGCCCTTCGACGCGGCGGCCATCCGCTTCTCGTTGCCCAGCCACTTGAGCACCTGCGCCGGGTACAGCACCGGCCACCACACCACCAGGAACCGGTGGAAGTCGATGCGCTCGCCGAGATCGTTGATCAGCTCCGCGCGGTCGATCTCCTTGCCGTCCGCCTTCGCGTACTCCTCGGCCTTGTCCGCCAACGCGGCCAGCAACAGCTCTGCCACGCGTACGCGCGACCGGTTCGGCGGCGCGCCCTGCGTGTGCGCCTTGCGCCGTACCTTCTCCAACTCGCGCGCGGTGAGCTTCAGTACTTCGCCGCGATAGACGATCTTCAACTCCGTCGGCGCTTCGGGCGGGGTGTCGCGCAACGCGCGCAGAAGCACCTTTCGCATGCGAAGCGAACCCTTGATCGCGGCCAGCGCGGCCGTGTCCTGCCGCGTCGCTTCGAGACCGTCGAGGACTTCGCCGAGCGCGCGCAGCTCTACGTTCGTTTCGCCCATCGACGGCAACACGCGCGAGATGTACGTGGTGAAGACGCCCGAAGGACCGATCACGAGCACGCCCGCGCCGCCGAGCTGACGGCGGTGCCGGTACAGCAGGTACGCGGCACGGTGCAGCGCGACGGCCGTCTTGCCGGTGCCCGGACCGCCGGTGATCTCGGTGACACCGCGCCACGGCGCCCGGATGACGTCGTCCTGTTCCTTCTGGATCGTCGCCACGATGTCGCGCATCTTCTCGCCGCGCGAGCGGCCGAGCGCGGCCATCAGCGCGCCCTCGCCGACGATCTGCATGTCCTCGGGGACGGCGTCGGCGATCAGCACGTCGTCGTCCACGTCCAGCACCGTCTGCCCGGAGCAGCGGATCACCCGGCGGCGCACGACGTCCATCGGCTCTTCGGCGGTGGCCTGGTAGAACGCGGCGGCGGCGGGCGCGCGCCAGTCGGTCACCAGGTTGTCGAACTCGGTGTCGCGGATCCCGAGGCGGCCCACGTAGATGTGCTCGCGGTCGAGGTGGTCGAGCCTGCCGAAGACCAGTCCCTCGTACTCGGCGTCGAGCGTCTGCAGGGTCTGGTTCGCGTGGTAGACCATCATGTCGCGCTCGAACAGCATCGACGCCTGCTCGAAGATCGCTTCGCGCTGTGCGCCCTGGCCCAGCTCGTAGCCCTTGGCCCGCATCGCCTCGGCCTGGGTCCGCAGCTCGGCGAGCCGCGTGTAAACCCGGTCGACGTGTGCCTGCTCGACGGCGATCTCAGCCCGTCTCACCCGGGGTTCCGACACGCAACGCTCCCTTGAACTCCATCAACGCGCCTCTGAAGGGCGAAGGACGACTCTACGCGCCCGCGCGCGCGGGTTCGGCAAGTCCTGCCCAACGCCACATCGCGACCTTGGGCGAAGATGGCCGGGTGACGAGGATCGTGGCGGGGAAGGCGGGCGGACGGCGGCTGAAGGTGCCGCCCAAAGGCACCCGCCCGACGTCGGAGCGGGTGCGGGAAGCACTGTTCAACGCCCTCGAAGTGGCCGGCGAGCTGGACGGAGCCCGCGTGCTCGACCTCTACGCCGGCTCGGGCGCGCTCGGTCTCGAAGCGCTTTCGCGCGGTGCCGCGGACGCGTGGTTCGTGGAAGCCGACCGCCGGGCCGCGGACGTGCTTCGCGGCAACGTCGCCGAGTTGCGGCTGGGCGGCACGGTGCGAGCCGGGCAAGTGGAGACAGTGGTCGCCGCGCCTGCGACGGTGCAGTTCGACGTGGTGCTGGCAGATCCGCCGTACGCGGTCGACGCTGCTTCGCTCGGCACAGTTCTCGCTTCGCTACACAGCGGCGGCTGGCTCACCGAAGGCGCGTTGGCAGTAATCGAACGCGCAGCGCGCGACGGTGCTCCGGACTGGCCGTCGACCTTCAAGCCGCTTCGCGACAAGCGCTACGGCGACACGGCGCTGTACTGGGCTGAGTACGACAGCTCATCTGAGGTGTGACGCAGTCGTCACGAGAGCGCGCGCGACGGCGGGGCTTGATAGCGTCCGCGCCATGCGGCGTGCGGTCTGTCCCGGCTCTTACGATCCGGCCACCAACGGACATCTCGACATCATCGAGCGGGCTTCGGCGCTCTTCGACGAGGTTGTCGTCGCCGTGGGGGTGAACAAGAGCAAGAAGGGCCTCTTCAGCGTCGAGGAACGCATGGAGATCCTGCGCGAGATCACCGCGAAACTGCCGAACGTGCGCGTCGATTCGTGGCAGGGCCTGCTCGTGGACTACTGCCGCGAGAACGACATCGCCGCGGTCGCGAAGGGCCTGCGCTCGGTCAGCGACTTCGACTACGAGCTGCAGATGGCCCAGATGAACCGCGAGCTCACCGGCCTCGAAACGCTGCTGATGGCCAACAACCCGGCGTACGGCTTCGTGTCCAGCTCGCTGGTGAAGGAGATCGCGGCGCTCGGCGGCGACATCGAGAACCTGGTGCCGCCGGTGGTCTACGAACGCCTCGTCGCGGTCTACGCCAAGCGGGACTGAGCACCGCGTCCGGCCGGAAGGCCAGTCCAGCGGCCGATTTAGCCTGAACGGATTACTGCCTTCGTCGGGACTTCGGCCGCGGCCCGAAGCTGTTCACCTCGCGTCATTCTGCAGACCACCCGTCCGGGTTACCGTCCGAAAATGACCAACAACCGCAGCCGCATAGTCGGTGTCCTTTTCGCACTGCTGGTCGGTTTCCTGGGGTTCGGCACGGCCGCGGAGGCCGTCCCGCTGTCCCCGGCGGCTCCGGCGTCCGTGCAGCCGAAGCAGAACTCCTGCGGGGATCTGTCCGGCTTCACGCACGTCAAGCTGTCGGCGCTGCCCGCGCAGGCGACTGACACCTACAAGCTCATCCAGACGAACGGGCCGTTCCCGTACCCGAAGAACGACGGCGTCGTCTTCACCAACCGCGAGGGGATCCTGCCCTCCTGCGCGTCGAGCTACTACCACGAGTACACCGTGCCCACGCCCGGTTCGAGCAACCGCGGCACCCGCCGGATCGTGACCGGCCAGGGCGGCGAGTACTTCTACACCGGCGACCACTACGAGTCCTTCCAGGTCATCGACATCGACGGCGGCAGCACCCCGACGAAGTGCGGCGACCTGTCGAAGCTGAGCCCGGTCGGCTACTCGACGCTGTCCGCCGACGCCAAGAAGGTCGTCGACGGCGTCCGCGAGGGCACCCTCAACGACGGCACGACCTACGAGAACCGCGAGGGCGTCCTGCCCGCGTGCGACGCCGGCTACTACACGCTGTACGACGTCGGCTCGGAAGACCGCGTGATCTCCGGCGAGGGCGGCGAGCTCGTCTACACGCCGGACCACTACGCCACCTTCAAGAAGATCGATCTCAACGGCTGACGCTGGTGCGGGAGGGGCGGTCTCACCGACGAGTGAGGCCGCCCCTTCCCGTGCGCACCAGGACACGCCCGGTCGGGTGCTCGTTCACCGGTTCAGGCTGCGAAGCGGGCAGACTGGAAGCCAGTGATCGGGGAAACTGCTTGAGGGAGTGGCCGTGTACCGGGTTTTCGAGGCACTCGACGAGCTCGTCACGATCGTCGAAGAGGCCCGTGGGGTTCCCATGACGTCCAGCTGCGTGGTGCCCCGCGGCGACGTCCTCGAGCTGCTCGACGACGTCCGCGACGCGCTTCCCGGCGAAGTGGACGACGCGCAGGACGTGCTCGACAAGCGCGACGACCTGCTGCTTGCCGCGCGCAAAGAGGCGGGGGAGACCGTCTCGAGCGCGAACGAGGAAGCCGAGCGGACGGTGTCGGACGCCACGTCCGAGGCCGAGCGCATCCTCGCCGACGCGCGCGCCCGCGCCGAGCAGATGCTGGGCGACGCGCACAACGAGGCCGAGCGCATGGTCGCGGGCGGGCAGGCCGAGTACCAGAACCTCACCGAACGGTCCCGCGCCGAATCCGAGCGGATGATCCAGGCCGGCCGCGACGCCTACGACCGCGCGATCGAGGACGCCCGCGCCGAACAGGCCCGGCTCGTCTCGCAGACCGAGGTCGTGCAGGCCGCGCACGCCGAGTCCGCGCGGATCGTCGACGAGGCGCACGCCGAAGCCGACCGTCAGCGTGCCGACTGTGACGCGTACGTGGACGGCAAGCTGGCCGAGTTCTCCGAGCTGCTGGCGACCACGCTGCGCACCGTCGACTCGGGCCGCAACCACCTGCGCTCGCCCTCGACCGGCCACGGCGGCGGTCGCTCGACGCTGTACGACTACCAGGTCTGACTCGCGGCGGCGCTTGGCGCGACCGGCTGAATGCGCGCCCGGCGGGGTGAGCCTTGCAGGTGCGGATGCCGGTCGGAACCGGCTTCACCGCGCACTAGCCCCGGCCAGCTCTAACGAGGTTGCGGGCGCTGCGTACGCTGGTAGGCGATGTCCGAAAACCCTGCCCAGAACCCCCGCCCCGCGCAGCTCGACGACCGCAGCCCGTGGGTGGTCGACACCCGTGAGCTCGGCCGCCGCGCGGGACTCAGCCGGGAGTTGCGCCGCAGCGCGCCCGTGCCGACCTCGCTCGGCGTCCCCGGCGTGCTCGAAATCCGCGAAGGCGAGCCGGTCGAGCTCGACCTGATGCTCGAATCCGTCGTCGAGGGCGTCCTCGTCACCGGCACCGCCTCGGCGGTCGCCACCGGCGAGTGCTCGCGCTGCCTCGACCCGGTCACCGAGGACGTCGAAGTCGACCTCACCGAGCTGTTCGCCTACCCGGGCTCGGCCACCGAGGAGACCACCGACGAGGACGAGATCCCCCGCCTGGTCGACGACCGGATCGACCTCGAGCCGACCGTCCGCGACGCCGTGGTGCTGGCGCTTCCGCTCGCCCCGCTGTGCCGCGAGGACTGCCCGGGACTGTGCATCGAATGCGGCGTCAAGTGGGCCGATCTCGAGCCCGGACACGGGCATGAGAAGATAGATCCTCGGTGGGCCGCGCTGGTCGAGCGATTCGACGAGAACGCGGGCGAAAAGCCTGCGCACGGCTCCGGAGAGCAAGCCTGACGAGCGTCCAGCTCGATCCGGGAGAAGTAAGTTCGCTCGCATCCGCGAGCAGACCGTTTGAAGGAGATCTACTCGTGGCCGTCCCGAAGCGGAAGATGTCGCGATCCAACACGCGCTCCCGCCGCAGCCAGTGGAAGGCGGCTCCGGTTCAGCTGGTGCCCTGCTCCAACCGCGCCTGCCGCCAGCCGAAAATCCAGCACGTCGCTTGCCCGGCTTGCGGCCAGCACAACGGCCGCCAGGTCGTCGAGCCCGCCTGAGCGGGCAGCCGACCATGGGGGGTAAGCCCGTCGGAGGACCCGCGGCCGATCCCGCATCGTTGCTCGAGGCGCTCGGGGTCGTTCTCGACCCCGAGCTGCTCCGTCTTTCGCTCACGCACCGCTCGTACGCGTACGAGCACGGCGGCCTGCCGCCGAACGAGCGACTGGAGTTCCTCGGAGACGCGGTGCTCGGCCTCGTCGTCACCGACCACCTCTACACCACCCACCCCGACCTGCCCGAGGGCCAGCTCGCGAAGCTGCGCGCCAGCGTCGTCAACATGCACGCGCTGGCCGGCGTCGCGCGCGGGCTCGGCGAGGGCGGGCTCGGGGCGCATCTGCTGCTGGGCAAGGGCGAAGAGCTCACCGGCGGCCGGGACAAGGCGAGCATCCTCGCCGACGGTCTCGAAGCCGTCATCGGCGCCACGTACCTCGCGCACGGCATCGAGGTCGCGCGCAAGCTCGTGCACCACCTCTTCGACGGGTTGCTGGCCGAGGCTCCGCTGCGCGGGGCAGGCCTCGACTGGAAGACCAGCCTGCAGGAGCTGACCGCCTCCGGGGGACTCGGCGTGCCCGAGTACCGCGTCGAGGACAGCGGTCCCGACCACCGCAAGGAATTCACCGCCACCGTGCTGGTGGCGGGCCGTGCGCTGGGCGAAGGCAACGGCACCACGAAGAAGGAAGCCGAGCAGAAGGCCGCGGAGACCGCCTGGCGGGCCCTGTCGGAGGAACTCGGCACGGGCGACGACGCGAGCTGACGCGTCGCACTCTTCCCGGGGCCGGTCGACCTAGGTCGACCGGCCCCGTTTTTTGTCGGTGGCTCCGGGCAGAATGAGCGCATGCCCGAACTACCCGAGGTCGAGACCGTCCGCGCCGGTCTCGAAGCGCACGTCGCCGGCCGCACCGTCCGGGCCGTCGAGGTGCTGCACGACCGCGCCATCCGGCGGCACGCCCAGGGAGCCGCCGACTTCACCGGACGGCTCGCCGGAGTCACGATCGAAGCTGCCCGGCGGCGCGGCAAATACCTGTGGCTGGAACTGTCCGACGGCGAGGCGGTGCTGGCGCATCTCGGCATGAGCGGCCAGATGCTGGTGCAGCCCGAGGACGCGCCGGACGAGAAACACCTGCGCGTCCGGGTCCGGTTCGCCGACGACGGACCGGAACTGCGGTTCGTCGACCAGCGCACGTTCGGCGGACTGGCCCTGGATGAACTGGTCGAGGTCGACGGCGACAGCCTGCCCGGCACGATCGCGCACATCGCCCGGGACCCGATGGACCCGAAATTCGATCCGGAGGCGGCGGTGCGCGCGCTGCGCTCGCGGCGGACCGAGGTGAAGCGTGCGCTGCTGGACCAGACGTTGGTGTCCGGGGTGGGCAACATCTATGCCGACGAGGCGTTGTGGCGGGCCAAGCTGCATTGGTCCCGGC
Source organism: Amycolatopsis sp. A1MSW2902 (assembly GCF_017312175.1). NCBI lineage: Bacteria > Bacillati > Actinomycetota > Actinomycetes > Pseudonocardiales > Pseudonocardiaceae > Amycolatopsis > Amycolatopsis sp. A1MSW2902. The sequence goes on along the minus strand of NZ_QJPO01000001.1, from coordinate 5,443,043 downwards.
CGACCGAGAAACTCACTGCCGCGCAAGGGCGAACGCTGTTGTCCGCGGCCAGCGACGTGATGTCGGCGGCGTTGCTTGTGGGCGGGACGTCGTTTGACGCACTTTATGTGAATGTGAACGGACAGTCTGGGTACTTCGAGCGCTCGCTCGATGCGTACGGCCAGGAAGGGATGCCGTGCCGTCGATGCGGGTCGCCGATCCGGAGGGAGCCGTTCATGAACCGGTCGTCGTTCTCGTGCCCGCGGTGTCAGCGGCGGGCACGGGCCGCTTAGTCGCGCGGAGGCGGGTGAAGGCCAAGTCAGCAAGGGTTGTCGCGTGTGTGAGCCATGCGAACCGGTCGCCGAAGCGGGTGTGGAGTGTCTGGCCGGGATCGGCGGGAACGTCGGTGGCCGCCAGTGCGGGTTTCGCCGAGGACGCGGGTGTAGTTGGCGGACTGCGTCAGGCTGCCGTTCGCGTCGCGGTGTCGGCGGCGGGCGCGGGCCGCTTAGCAGCGCGGAGTCGGGTGAAGGCCAAGCCAGCAACGGTCATCGCCAGCGCGAGCCAAGCGAACCAGTCGCCGAAGCGGGTGTAGAAGGTCTGGCCAGGACCCGCCGGGACGTCGGTGGTGACTGACGTGAACGGGGCTAGGCCGCCGGTGCGGGCTTCGCCGAGGACGCGGCCGTAGCCGTCGGACAGCATCAGGCTGCCGTTCGCGTCGGAGAGGGCTATCGACTGTCCACTTTCGACACCTCGGAGCAGCGCGTTGCGGGTGTGCTGCCAGCCGCCCTCGTCGTTGGTGCCCGGTGGGACCGCCAGTTCCGCGGGGACGGCGAGGATCCTCGAACCGGCGGCGGCGTAGTCGCGGCTGGGGGAGGGGAACGTCGTGTCGCCGCAGATCACCAAGCCGGTCGGGACCTTCGCGCCGGGGACGAACACCAGGTCCCGGCCGGGCGGGCTCACCAGGTCGTGGTGCTTCAGGTAGCGAGCGGGCGCCGAGCCGTCGGCGGGGAAGGCCAGTGCGTAGTCGTAGTTGTGCCTGCCGGGGCGGTCGTAGTACTCGAAGCCGACCACGATCGCCGCACCACGGGCCTTCGCCGCGCGTCGCATCGGATCTACCAGTGCGGCGGGCCATTCTTCTTCGGCGCTGAAAGCGGCTTCCGGCAAGACAACGAGTTGCACGCCGTCGGGCATGGCGGAGATCTGGTCGATGTACTCCTGCACCAGAGCGCGGCCGCGAGCGGTGCCGAGTTCAGGACCCCAGTGGTAGCCGGCGTTTTGCGTGATCGCGGCCATCCGCACCGTCGGGCCGCCCGTGCCGGAAAGTCGTAGGGCACCGCCGCCGAGGGACAGTGCCACGATGACTGCGGCGACAACACCGGTGCGCAGCCGGGAAGCGCCGGGTGCGCACATCGCGGCGACCGCACAGGCGGGCAGCAGCACCAAAAACTCGACGCCCCACATTCCGGCCCACGACGCGGTTTGCAGTACGAGCGGCGCGTCGCCTTGGTCGTTGGCGAGGGAACCCATCATTCCCATCGGGTTCAAGGTCGCGATCAGGTACAGGAGGGCGGTCCACGCCGCGGGGGCGGCCAGGCTGGCCAGCAGCGCCCGGCGGCGGCGCGCCAAGGCCCAGAAAAGCCAGACCGCGAACGTGAACACCAGCGACATCCCGACATCGATGGCGGCGCCGAACGGCCACAGCGGTTCGTCGCCGGAATGTGCTTGGTAGGCCCACATATTCGCGGTGCCGAGCAGGAAAGCGCCGAACGCGGTGCCCGCGGCGGTCCATCCGCCGACGCGGGTTGCCAGCAGCAGCACCGGAAACGGCGCGAGCCACGTCAACGCGGCGATCGGCGCGAGGCCGGTGCCGAAGTAGAAGAGTGCCGCCGAAGACAGGAGCGCGGCTGGGATTTGCCAGCGGGCATGAGGTTTTGAGGTCATCGGAGGCCCTTCGGGGGCTCCGATGGCCGAGGTTGCGCGGCCTGGATCTCTCGGCGGGCGTGAGGTTTTGAGGTCATCGGAGATCCTTCGGGGGGCTCCGTTGGCATAGGGTGCGCGGCCTGGATCTCTCGGCGGGCATTACGTTCTGAGGCCATCGAAAATCCTCCGGGAAGTACGCCGGCACAGTGCGCGGAACTCGGGTTCCGCCACCCCCATCCGGCCGGCGAGATAGTGCAGCACCATGCCTTGCGTCTGCGTGCTCACGGTCAGCGCGGCTTCGAGCGGATCGTCCTCGCGCAGGACGCCGTCGCGCATGCCTTCTTCGATCAAGCGCACCAGCGCGGTGAACGGCGGCGAGCCGGGCTCGCGGAAACCGTCCGGGTACAGCCGGGCTTGGGCGCCGTCGTCGGTCATCAGGAAGCGGTACAGGTGCGGCTGGCCGAGTGCGAAATCCAGGAACCGGGCCAGCAGCGCGTCGAAGCGGTCGAACCAGTCGCCGTCCGGGGCCGGGTCTTTCCATGCCGCGCCCAGTTCGCGGCCGGTGGCGTCGGCGACCGCGCGCAGCAGGACCTCTCGGTTCTCGTAATGCCGGTAGATCGCCATCGCGGTGACTCCGGCGGCTTCGGCGACCCGGCGCATGCTGACCGCCGCCGCGCCCTCGGCGGCGATGATCTCGCGCGCCGCCGACGCGAGCCGTTCGGCTGTCGGGATCTCGACCATGTCTACACTGTAGACCAGGAGGTCTACGCTGTATACCTGGCCGTTTGTCTCCCGCTGACCTGGCCGGATGGGCAGCGATACCGCCGGATGGCCGCTCGCTGCGCACACTACTGCGCTATGCGTGGTACCTTCTCTCGCGTAACACCGGGGAAGGAACGCCGTGGAGATCAGTCAGCTGCTCAAGGGAGTGCTGGACCTGGCGGTCCTCGCGGTGCTGCGCGACGACGACGGGTACGGCTACGACGTGCTCCGAAGACTTCGCGTCGCCGGCCTGGACGAGGTCGGGGACGCATCGGTGTACGGCACGCTGCGGCGGCTGTACAAGGCGGGGTTGCTGACGTCCTATGTGGTTCCGAGCGAAGAAGGCCCGCACCGCAAGTACTACAGCTTGAACGACCGGGGCCGGGCGCGGCTCGCCGAATCGGCGCGCACGTGGCGCAGCTTCGCGTCCACTATGGACAGTTTGGTGAAAGAGCGGGCCTGACCGCGCGGACAGGCGGAACGCGGCACGAATCGGGGAGAGGCAGCAATGAGCACGGACAAGCCGACGGCCGCGCGGGCGTACCTGTCGAGGGTGCGCACCGCGCTCGCGGATCTGCCCGCGAACGAGATCGAGGAACTGCTCGAGGACGTCCGGCCGCAGCTGGCCGAGATGGAGACGGAACTCGGGGCGGCGGCGAAGGTCGAGGACCTCGTCGCGCGGCTCGGCACCCCGGAGAGCTACGCGGCCGAGCTGCGGGCGTCCGGCGGCTACCCGCCCGCCCCGGCGGCTCCGGAAGCGGCGACCGAGGTGCTCCCGGCGGCGAAGCCGGGCCGGGTCGGACCGCGGCTTGCCCTGTGGGGCTTGCTGTTCAGTGCGGCGGGGACGGCGCTGGTGGCGTTCTCCGCCGCGGTGCGTTTCGACGCCGAGGTGCTGATCGGGATGCTCGTGCTCGCCCCCGTCTTCGCGGTGAGCGTGGCTTTCCTGCTGCTCCGCGGGGTCGACGCGATGCGGGAGCTGCCGGAGGTGGTCCGCGCCAAGGCGATGGTGAAGTCGATGCGGGAGGACCGGTCGGCCGACCGCGCGCTCACGTATCTCAACTCGCTGAAGCCGGCGTGGTGGGTGGTCTGCGGGTTCGCGCTGCTGGCGTTCGGGCTGCTGCTGATGGTCCGGAACCTGCACGCGATCCTGCTGCTGCCGGTGCTGCTGGTCGGCGCGGGCCTGGTGATGTGGGCGGGCCCGCGCACCAAGGCCGACGGGCGGATGCTGTGGATCGCGGTTCCGGTGTCGGCGTTCGTGGTGGGCAGCGCGTTCGGCGGCCTCGGCGCGGCGGTCAACCTCGTCCGCGACCGCTCGTACTCGTCGAACTCCACCCCGATCTACACCTCGTCGATGTACCAGGACTCCCACGGCAACGACTCGCTGCGCTACGGCCAGCACGAACTGACCAACCTGTACGTCTTCGACGCGAACGGCAAACCGCTCGAGAACGTCTACCTGTACGACGACCGGGGCCGCCCGCTCACCATCACGCGCTACGGCTGCGAGAAGGACACCGGCACGAGCCAGATGACCGGCCAGGACAACCAGTTCCCGCGCCCGAAGGTCGTCGAGGGAGTGCAGGACGACCACGGGAACGTCAACGGCTACAACGGTTATCGCGGATACTGCCGGGAGGACGCGGGGGTGCCGTTCGCGGCGGTGATTCCGAAGGCCCCGACGCCGGTTCCGCCGACTGCTCCGACGAAGGCCGCTCCGCCGACGCGGTAAGCGCGCCCTCGTGAGCGTTGATTCCGGTGAGAACCGGCTTCGGCACTCACGAGACCCCGCCTCCCGGAAAAGCCCCGGAACGCGAAACCGGGCGCCCAGGCCGCGAACGGCCGGGGCGCCCGGGAGGCGAGTCGCCGGAACTCAGTGGTTGAACGCGGAGCGCGCGGCCAGGTCCGCCAGCAGCTGGCGGCCCTTCTCGGCGTTGCGCGGCTGCGACAGCACGTCGTAGCGCTGGGCGACCAGCTGGCTTTGCGAGATGAACCCGCGCTTGTTGCGGTTCGCCGCGTAGCCCAGTGCGCCGAAGGCCACGTTGAACACGACACCCGCGGCGAGGCCGAGCACGATCGACAGCAGTCCGGCGGCCGGGTTGAGCATGCTCAGCACCAGGCCCAGGAACAGGCCGAACACCGCGCCGGACATGGCCGCGCTGCTGAGCATCCGGCTCCAGCTCATCTTGCCCGCGATGCGCTCCACCAGCATCGGCTGGACCCCGACGATCGTGACGTCGGTGACCGGGAAATCAGCGTGCGCGAGGTGGTCGACGGCCTGCTGGGCCTGTTCGTAGGACTCGTACGACCCGATCGGCCACCCGGTGGGCAGCGTCGGGAGCTGCGGCCGCGCCTGCTGCTGGCTGAACGTGGTCTGCGTGAATGCTTCAGTCATCCCTCTCACCTCTCTTGCCCGGTCCAACGCACGAGGCGGCGGATTTGGTCCCGGACGCACCCGATTCACAGTATCTTCTCAGCCGGGCAACCCGGACATAGCAGGCGCCGCGCGGGGGAGGCTGGTCGAGCGCGTGTTTAAAGGTATGAGAAAATACCTTTCAGTGGATTGACCGAGGCCCGACGGCCCGGTAGGAAGAAGCCGCAAAGGACCTGATCCGAACCTTTGGGGCGATGCGATGGCGGCCAGGCGAGGAATGCTCACGCTCGAAGAACTCCGCGAACGGGTGACGGCGGGCACGATCGACACGGTGCTCGTCGCGCTCACCGACATGCAGGGGCGGCTCCAGGGCAAGCGCTGTTCGGCGGAGTACTTCCTCGAAGAGGTGGTCGGCCACGCGACCGAGGCGTGCAACTACCTGCTCGCGGTGGACGTCGACATGAACACCGTCGACGGCTACGACATCTCGTCCTGGCAGAGCGGTTACGGCGACTTCGTGCTCCGGCCGGATTTCGCGACGCTGCGGGAGATCCCGTGGCAGGAGGGCACCGCGCTGGTGCTCGCGGACGTCGAACGCGTGCAGGGCGGCCCGGTTTCCGTTTCCCCGCGCCAGGTGCTGCGCCGTCAGCTCGACCGGCTCGCCGAGCACGGCCTGAAGGCGTACGCGGGCACCGAACTCGAGTTCATCGTGTTCGACGACTCCTACGAGTCCGCGTGGGACAAGCGCTACCACGACCTCAAACCGTCCAATCAGTACAACGTCGACTACTCCATGCTCGGCACCGCGCGCATCGAGCCGCTGCTGCGCCGGATCCGCAACGAGATGGCGGGCGCGGGCCTGTATCCGGAGTCGGCGAAGGGCGAGTGCAACCCGGGTCAGCACGAGATCGCCTTCCGCTACGCCGAAGCGCTCGCGACCTGCGACAACCACGGCATCTACAAGAACGGTGCGAAGGAGATCGCCGCGCAGGAGGGCAAGAGCCTCACGTTCATGGCGAAGTACAACGAGCGCGAGGGCAACTCCTGTCACATCCACCTGAGCCTTCGCAGCAAGTCCGGCGAAGCGGTGCTTCCCGGCGACGGTGACCACGGCTTCTCGAAGCTGATGCAGCACTTCCTCGCCGGACAGCTGGAAGCGTTGCGCGAGCTGACGTACTTCTTCGCCCCGAACATCAACTCCTACAAGCGTTACGTCCCTGGCAGCTTCGCGCCGACAGCGATCGCGTGGGGCACGGACAACCGTACGTGCGCGTTGCGCGTTGTCGGACACGGTGACGGGTTGCGCGTCGAGAACCGCGTACCCGGCGGAGACGTGAACCCGTACCTCGCTGTCGCCGCGATGGTCGCTGCTGGGCTGCACGGCATCGAGAACGAACTGCCGTTGGAACCTGAGTTCGTCGGCAACGCGTACGCCTCTGACAAACCGACCGTGCCCGTCACGCTCGCTGAAGCGGCTGAAGCCCTCGAAGGCAGCCGTATCGCGCGAGATGCCTTCGGTGCCGATGTAGTCGACCATTACCTCAACGCCGCGAGGATCGAGCGCGAAGCGTACGAGCGAGCTGTGACCGATTGGGAGCGCATCCGTGGTTTCGAACGACTCTGACCCGCCCGTCATCGGGCTCAGCACGTATTCGGAACAGGCGAAGTTCCTGGCCTGGGACACCGAAGCGACGCTGCTGCACCGGGTGTACGCGGACTGCGTGGTCAAGGCGGGCGGGATCCCGGTGCTGCTGCCGCCGGTAAGCACGGCCTACGACGCGCTCGTCGGGCGCATCGACGGTCTTGTCCTCACCGGCGGCGCGGACGTCGAACCCAGCCGGTACGACCAGGAGCCGCACCCCGCGACCTACATCCGCCCGGAGCGCGACGCGTTCGAGTTCGGCCTGTTCGCGGCGGCGCGCGCGGCCGGGAAGCCGGTGCTCGGCGTGTGCCGCGGGCTGCAAGTCATGAGCGTCGCGCTCGGCGGCACGCTCTCTCAGCACCTGCCGGAAACCCTGGGCGACGCAACGCATCAGCCCGCCCCGGCCACGTTCGGCACCAGCACCGTCAACCTGGTCGACGGAACCCGGGCGGCCGCGATTCTCGGCCGGGAAACGAAAGTCCAGTGCTACCACCATCAGGCGATCGACCGGCTCGGCTCCGGCTTGGTCGCGTCCGGCCACGCGGCGGACGGGACGATCGAGGCCGCCGAAGTGCCGGGGGAGTTCGTGCTCGGCGTGCAGTGGCATCCGGAGCAGGACGGCGACGACGTCCGGCTGTTCGCCGCGCTGGTCAACGCCGCGCAGGAGGGGAAATGACGACGTTCGAGGTGCGCAACCCGGCGACCGCGGAAGTGGTGCGCCAGGTCGAGCTGACCACCGAGGCGGAGACCGACGCCGCGATCGCCCGCGCGCACGCCGCGTTCCCGGCCTGGCGGGCGGTCGCCTCGGGCGATCGGGCGCGGCTGCTGCGCCGGTTCGCCGACGCGGTCGACGCCGACGTCGAGAACCTGGCCCGGCTGGAGGTCGAGAACTCCGGGCACACCATCGGCAACGCCCGCTGGGAAGCGGGCAACGTGCGCGACCTGCTCGAATACTCCGCGGGCGCGCCGGAACGGTTGCTGGGCAAGCAGATCCCCGTCGACGGCGGCGTCAACGTGACCTTCCACGAGCCGCTGGGCGTGGTCGGCGTGATCGTGCCGTGGAACTTCCCGATGCCGATCGCGGGCTGGGGCTTCGCGCCGGCGCTCGCGGCGGGCAACACCGTCGTGCTCAAACCGGCCGAGCTGACGCCGCTCACCGCGTTGCGGCTGGCTGAACTCGCTCGCGAAGCGGGTATCCCGGAGGACGTCTTCCAGGTGCTTCCGGGCAAGGGATCCGTTGTCGGGCAACGGTTTGTCACGCATCCGGCGGTGCGCAAGGTCGTGTTCACGGGCTCCACCGAGGTCGGCAAGCAGGTGATGGCCGGCTGCGCGGCGCAGGTGAAACGGGTGACGCTGGAGCTGGGCGGTAAGAACGCCAACATCGTGTTCGCCGACGCGGATCTGGAGAAGGCCGCGGCGACCGCGCCGTACGGGGTGTTCGACAACGCCGGGCAGGACTGCTGCGCGCGGTCCCTGATCCTGGTGCAGGACACCGTTTACGACCGGTTCCTCGAACTGCTGGAACCCGCGGTGCAGGGCGTGGTCGTCGGCGATCCGGGCGACGAGGCGACCGAGATGGGCCCGCTGATTTCCGCGGACCACCACGCGAAAGTCTCCTCCTACGTCACCGAGCGGACGCCGGTCGCCTTCCGCGGCAGCGCCCCGTCCGGGCCGGGTTACTGGTTCGCGCCGACCGTCGTGCTCCCGCCGGGACTGGACGATCCGCTGGCCCGCGACGAGATTTTCGGCCCGGTCGTCGCGGTGGTCCGCTTCCGCGACGAAGCCGAGGCGGTGCGGATGGCGAACGACACCGAATACGGCCTGTCCGGTTCGATTTGGACCCGCGACGTGGGCCGTGCCTTCCGGGTCGCGCGCGGCGTCGAATCCGGGAACCTGTCGGTGAATTCGCATTCCTCGGTCCGGTACTGGACGCCCTTCGGCGGCTTCAAGCAGTCCGGTCTCGGCCGCGAACTGGGCCCGGACGCCGCGGCCGCTTTCACCGAAACCAAGAACGTTTTCCTGAGCACGGAGGAATGACCCACGATGGTGCAGCGTTTTGACGGCCGCGTCGCGGTGATCACCGGCGGCGCGAGCGGCATCGGCCTCGCCACCGCCAAGCGGCTGGCGAGCGAGGGCGCGAAGGTCGTGATCGGCGACGTCGCGCCGGAGCAGGGCAAGGCGGCCGCCGACGCGGTGGGCGGAGCCTTCGTCCAGGTCGACGTCACCGACGCGGACCAGGTCGAAGCCCTTTTCCAGACGACCGTCGACGAGTTCGGCGCGGTCGACGTCGCGTTCAACAACGCGGGCATCTCGCCGCCCGAAGACGACTCGATCCTCACCACCGGCATCGAAGCCTGGGAGAAGGTGCAGCGGGTCAATCTGACCTCGGTGTACCTGTGCTGCAAGGCGGTCTTGCCGCACATGCAGCGCCAGGGCCGCGGTTCGATCGTGAACACCGCGTCGTTCGTGGCCGTGATGGGAGCCGCGACGTCGCAGATTTCCTACACCGCTTCGAAAGGCGGGGTGCTCGCCATGACGCGCGAGCTGGGGGTGCAGTTCGCGCGCGAGAACATCCGGGTCAACGCGCTGTGCCCGGGGCCGGTCAACACGCCGCTGCTGAAGGAACTGTTCGCGAAGGACCCGGAACGCGCGGCTCGCCGTCTGGTGCACGTTCCGGTCGGCCGGTTCGCCGAACCGGAGGAGATCGCCGCCGCGGTGGCCTTCCTGGCGAGCGACGACGCCAGCTTCATCACCGCCGCGCAGTTCCTCGTCGACGGCGGCATCTCCGGCGCCTATGTAACCCCGCTGTGACCGTCCGTGAAGGGCTCCTTGACGGAATCTGATTCCCTCATGGAGCCCTTCACGGACGGTTGGCAAGGGGGTGTGGCGTAGGCCTGGCGAGGTAGACTGGCGCGTGAAGCGGCAGGTAAGGTGGCCGCCACCACGCAGTACTCACAACTGAACACAGGGCCGTTCGAGCCGGAGCGGGAGAGTCCCATGCGATCAGTGGGACACCGAAGGAGCAAACTCCCCGGAATCTCTCAGGTAACCGCTACCGCTTTTGGCGAGGCCACTCTGGAAAGCAGGCGCACCCGCGCCTCACCCAAGGTGAAAGCCGCGCCGAGCGCGGTGAAACTCTCAGGTGCCCATGACAGAGGGGGAGTTCCCAGTGCACCGCCGCGCCCGGTGCCCGTCCCGAGGAGCTCCCATCACCTCCACCCCCTTCGACACCCGCCATATCGGTCCCGGCGAGGCCGAGCGGGCGAAGATGCTCGCCGAATGCGGTTACGGAAGCCTGGACGCCCTCGTGGAAGCGGCGGTGCCGTCCGCCATCCGCACGGCCGGTGACCTGGCGCTTCCCGCGCCCGCGTCCGAGGAAGAGGCCACCGCCGAGCTGCGTGCGCTCGCCGCGCGCAACCGGCCGATGACGCAGATGATCGGCCTCGGCTACTCCGACACCGTCACCCCGGGCGTGATCCGCCGCAACGTGCTGGAGAACCCGGCCTGGTACACCGCGTACACGCCGTACCAGCCGGAGATCTCGCAGGGCAGGCTCGAAGCGCTGCTGAACTTCCAGACCGCGGTGTCCGACCTGACCGGGCTGGCGATCGCCAACGCCTCGATGCTCGACGAGTCCACCGCGGCCGCCGAGGCGATGACGCTGATGCGCCGCGCGTCGAAGTCGAAGTCCAATGTGGTCGTTCTCGACGCCGAATGCCTTCCGCAGACCATCGAGGTCGTGCGGACGCGTGCCGCCGGCCTCGGCATCGACGTGCAGGTGCGCGACCTGCTCACCGGGCTGCCCGAGGAGTTCTTCGGCGTCATCGTGCAGTACCCCGGCGCGTCCGGCGTGCTGCGCGGGCGCGGTTTCTACCACGCGGTTTCCGAAGCGGCGAAGGCCGCGGGCGCGCTGTACACGGTCGCTGCCGACCTGCTCGCGCTCACCTTGATCGCCGCGCCCGGCGAGTTCGGCGCGGACGTCGCTGTCGGTTCCACGCAGCGCTTCGGCGTGCCGCTGGGCTACGGCGGTCCGTACGCCGGGTACATGGCGGTGCGCGCTGGCCTGGAGCGCTCGCTGCCGGGTCGGCTTGTGGGCGTGTCCGTGGACGCGGACGGCAACACTGCGTACCGCCTCGCGCTGCAGACGCGCGAGCAGCACATCCGTCGCGAGAAGGCGACCTCCAACATCTGTACCGCGCAGGTGCTGCCCGCGGTGCTCGCGGCGATGTACGCGGTCTACCACGGTCCCGAGGGGCTGAAGGCGATCGCGACGCGGGTTCACGAGCTCGCGGCCGGTCTCGCGAACGCGCTGCGCGCCGGTGGCGTTGAAGTCGCGCACGAGGCCTTCTTTGACACTGTCGTCGCGAAGGTGCCTGGTCGCGCCGCTGAGGTGCACGCGGCTGCGCGCGAGGCGGGGATCAACCTCGGCCACATCGACGCTGACCACGTGCGCATCGCCTGCGACGAGGTCACGCGTCCCGACACGCTCGCGAAGGTGCTTCGCGCCTTCGGTGTCGACAGTGCGTGGGAAGCCGCGCAGGCGCTCCCGAACGGTCTCGCTCGCGAGAGCGGCTACCTGACGCACGAGGTGTTCAGCACGCACCGGTCCGAGACGTCGATGCTGCGTTACCTGCGCCGCCTCGCCGACCAGGACTTCGCGCTCGACCGCGGGATGATCCCGCTCGGCTCCTGCACGATGAAGCTCAACGCCACCACCGAAATGGAGCCGATCAGCTGGCGCGAGTTCGCGGGCATCCACCCGTTCGCGCCCGCCGAGGACGCCGAGGGCTACCACGAGCTGGTCCGCCAGCTGTCCGGCTGGCTGGCCGAGGTCACCGGCTACGACCAGGTGTCGCTGCAGCCGAACGCGGGCAGCCAGGGCGAGCTCGCCGGGCTGCTGGCCATCCGCGCCTACCACCAGGCGAACGGCCAGCCCGAGCGCGACGTCTGCCTGATCCCGTCGTCCGCGCACGGCACCAACGCCGCGTCCGCGGTGCTCGCCGGGATGCGCGTCGTCGTGGTCAAGTGCACCGACGAGGGCAACGTCGACCTCGAAGACCTGCAGTCCAAAGTGGACGCCCACAGCAGCGACCTCGCCGCGATCATGGTCACCTACCCGTCCACGCACGGCGTCTACGAGCACGGCATCGAGCGGCTCGCCAAGATCGTGCACGACGGCGGCGGCCAGGTGTACGTCGACGGCGCGAACGTCAACGCCCTGCTGGGCCTGGCGAAGCCGGGCGAGTTCGGCGGCGACGTCTCGCACCTGAACCTGCACAAGACGTTCTGCATCCCGCACGGCGGCGGCGGTCCCGGCGTCGGCCCGGTCGCGGCGCGCGAACACCTCGCCCCGTACCTGCCGAACCACCCGCTGCTCGCGCAGGCCGGACCGGACACCGGCGTCGGCCCGATCAGCGGCGCGCCCTACGGTTCGGCGTCGATCCTGCCGATCTCCTGGGCGTACGTGCGGATGATGGGCGCGCCCGGGCTCACCGAGGCCACCAAGGTCGCGGTGCTCGCGGCCAACTACATCGCCGCCCGGCTCGCGCCGCACTACCCGGTGCTCTACACCGGGCAGGACGGCCTGGTCGCGCACGAGTGCATCCTCGACCTGCGCGGCATCACCAAGGAAACCGGCGTGACCGTGGACGACGTCGCGAAGCGGCTCATCGACTACGGCTTCCACGCGCCGACCATGTCCTTCCCGGTCGCGGGCACGCTCATGGTCGAGCCGACCGAGAGCGAGGACCTGGCCGAGATCGACCGGTTCTGCGAGGCGATGATCGCCATCCGGCACGAGATCGACGAGGTCGCGGCCGGCCGCTGGACCGCCGAGACGAGCCCGCTGCGCGGCGCGCCGCACACCGCGTCGTCGATCGTCGGCGAGTGGACCGCGGACTACGACCGCGAGCTGGCGGTGTACCCGGTCGGCGTGGCGCGCAAGACCAAGTACTGGCCGCCGGTGCGGCGGATCGACGGCGCGCGCGGCGACCGCAACCTCGTCTGCTCCTGCCCGCCCCTCGACGCGTACGACGCGTGAGCGCGACCTCCGCTCGCGACAACGAAAGGCTTCCTGTGACGGAAACCCCCCTGCACCAGGTCCACCAGGACCTCGGGGCGCTGTTCACCGATTTCGCCGGCTGGTCGATGCCGGTGCGCTACGCCAGCGAGCTGGCCGAGCACAAGGCCGTGCGCGAGGCGGCCGGGCTGTTCGACCTGTCGCACATGGCCGAGATCCACGTCCGCGGCGCGCAGGCCGCCGACGTGCTCGACTACGCGCTGGTCGGCAACCTGACCGGCGTGAAGCCGGGCCGCGCCCGCTACACGATGATCTGCGACGCCGACGGCGGCGTGCTGGACGACCTGGTCGTCTACCGGCTCGCCGACGAGGAGTACCTGGTCGTGGCCAACGCGGGCAACGCGACCGTGGTCGCGGACGCGCTGGCCGAGCGGGTCGCCGGGTTCGACGCGGTGGTCGAGAACCGGTCCGCGGACACCGCGCTGATCGCGGTACAGGGCCCGAAGGCGGTCGACGTGCTCGCCGCGGTGACCGACGCGGACCTCGCGTCGCTGAAGTACTACGCGAGCGTGCCCGCCGTCGTGAAGGGCATCGACGTGCTGCTGGCCCGCACCGGCTACACCGGCGAGGACGGCTTCGAGCTGTTCGTGCCCGCGGCGCAGGCTCCGGCGCTGTGGCAGCTGCTGACCGAGGCGGGGCAGGAGCACGGCCTGGTCCCGTGCGGTCTCGCCTGCCGCGACACGCTGCGGCTGGAAGCCGGGATGCCGTTGTACGGCAACGAACTCAGCCGCGAGCTGAACCCGTTCGCCGCCGGTCTCGGCCGGGTCGTGAAGTTCGAGAAGCCGGGCGACTTCGTGGGCCGCGCGGCCCTGGAGGAGCTGAAGAAGGCCGACGTCCCGCGCGTGCGGGTCGGCCTGCGCGGCACCGGCCGCCGCGCCCCGCGGCACGGGTACGCCGTGCTGTCCGGGGATGCCACTATCGGGGAGATCACCAGCGGCGCGCTGTCGCCGACGCTGGGCTACCCGATCGCCATGGCGTATGTAGACCGGGAGCACGCCGAGCCCGGCACCGCGCTGTCCGTCGACATCCGGGGCCGCGTCGAGCCGGTCGAGGTCGTCGCCCTGCCCTTCTACTCCCGAGCCTGAGAGGCCCTAGCACCGTGAGCATTCCCCAGAACCTGTCCTACACCAAGGAACACGAGTGGCTGTCGGTCAACGACGGCGTCGCGACGGTGGGCATCACCGCGTTCGCGGCCGGCTCGCTCGGCGACATCGTGTTCGTGCAGCTGCCCGGCGTCGGCGACACCGTCACCGCGGGCGAGGTGTTCGGCGAGGTCGAGTCGACCAAGTCGGTCAGCGAGCTGTACTCGCCGGTCAGCGGCGAGGTGGTGGCGGTGAACGAGGCCACATCGGACACCCCCGAGGTCATCAACTCCGACCCCTACACCGAAGGATGGCTGCTGCAGGTGCGGCTCTCGGGCGACGTCCCGGAGCTGCTCGACGCGTCCGCGTACGCCGAGCTGACCCAGGAGAACTGATGACCGCCCCGTTCGACGCCCCCCTGTCCGAGGTGGACCCCGAGGTCGCCGCCGCGGTGGCCGCGGAGCTGGACCGCCAGCAGTCGACGCTCGAGATGATCGCCTCGGAGAACTTCGCGCCGGTCGGCGTGCTCGATGCGCAGGGCTCGGTGCTGACGAACAAGTACGCCGAGGGCTACCCGGGCCGCCGCTACTACGGCGGCTGCGAGCACGTCGACGTCGTCGAGCAGCTCGCGATCGACCGCGCCAAGGCGCTGTTCGGCGCGGAGCACGCGAACGTGCAGCCGCACTCGGGCGCGCAGGCCAACGCGGCGGCGATGTTCGCGGTGCTGAAGCCGGGCGACACGATCCTCGGCCTCGACCTCGCGCACGGCGGCCACCTGACGCACGGGATGAAGATCAACTTCTCCGGCAAGCTGTACAACGTGGTCGCCTACCACGTCGACAAGGAAACCGGGATCGTCGACGTCGCCGAGATCGAGCGGCTGGCGGTCGAGCACAAGCCGAAGCTGATCGTCGCCGGCTGGTCGGCCTATCCGCGCCAGCTCGACTTCGCCGAGTTCCGCCGGATCGCCGACCTGGTCGACGCCAAGCTGATGGTCGACATGGCGCACTTCGCCGGCCTCGTGGCCGCCGGGCTGCACCCGTCGCCGGTGCCGCACGCGGACATCGTCACGACCACCACGCACAAGACCCTCGGCGGTCCGCGCGGCGGCCTGATCCTCTCCCGCCAGGACTTGGCGAAGAAGATCAACTCGGCGGTGTTCCCCGGTCAGCAGGGCGGTCCGCTGGAGCACGTGATCGCGGCCAAGGCCGTGGCGCTGAAGATCGCCGCGACCGACGGGTTCCGCGAGCGCCAGGAGCGCACCCTGGAAGGCGCGAAGATCCTCGCCGACCGGCTGTCGCGCACCGACTGCGCCGAGGCGGGCGTCCGCGTCCTCACCGGCGGCACCGACGTGCACCTGGTCCTCGTCGACCTGGTGAACTCCCAGCTCAACGGCCAGGAGGCGGAGGACCGGCTGCACTCGGTCGGGATCACCGTCAACCGCAACGCGGTGCCGTTCGACCCGCGTCCCCCGATGGTCACCTCGGGCCTGCGGATCGGCACCCCGGCGCTGGCCACCCGCGGCTTCGGCGCCGACGACTTCACCGAGGTCGCCGACATCATCGCCGAGACGCTCAAACCGGACTTCGACGAGGCCGCGCAGCAGGCGCTGCGCACCCGGGTCGAGCTGCTGGCGAAGAAGCACCCGCTGTACGCGGACCTGAGCCGATGAGCGCGCAGCCCGAGGGGCGGAAGTTGTTGCGGCTTGAGGTGCGCAACAGCGAGACGCCGATCGAGAAGAAGCCGTCGTGGATCAAGACGCGGGTGCGGATGGGTCCGGAGTTCACCGAACTCAAGGGCCTGGTCAAGCGCGAGGGTCTGCACACGGTTTGTGAAGAGGCCGGGTGTCCCAACATCTACGAATGCTGGGAGGACCGGGAGGCCACGTTCCTGATCGGCGGGGACCAGTGCACCCGGCGCTGCGATTTCTGTCAGATCGACACGGGCAAGCCTGCTGCGTTGGACCGGACGGAGCCGCGGAAGGTCGCGGAGTCGGTGCAGGCCATGGGGCTGCGGTACTCGACCATCACCGGCGTGGCTCGTGACGATCTCGAGGACGGCGGCGCCTGGCTGTACGCGGAGACGGTGCGTCAGATCCACGCGCTGAACCCCGGTACCGGTGTCGAGTTGCTGATCCCGGACTTCAACGCGGAGCCGGACCAGTTGGCTGAGGTGTTCGGGTCGCGTCCGGAGGTGCTGGCGCATAACGTGGAGACGGTGCCGCGGATCTTCAAGCGGATCCGCCCCGGTTTCCGTTACGCGCGGTCGTTGGACGTGATCACGCAGGCCCGCGCGGCCGGGCTCGTGACGAAGTCGAACCTGATCCTCGGCATGGGGGAGACCCCGGACGAGGTCAGCGTGGCGTTGCAGGAGCTGTTCGACGCGGGCTGCGAGATCATCACGATCACCCAGTACCTGCGGCCTTCGCCCCGGCACCACCCGGTCGACCGCTGGGTCAAGCCGGAAGAATTCGTCGAGCACGCCAAGACCGCTGAGGCCATTGGGTTCCCGGGTGTGATGGCGGGACCGCTGGTGCGGTCGTCGTACCGCGCGGGCCGGTTGTACGCGCAGACCAAGGCGCACCGCGGCGAGGAACTGCCGGAGAACCTCGCCCACCTGACCGCCGAAGGACCGGCGGCGCAAGAAGCCAGCAGCGTGCTGGCGAGGAACTAAGAGAAGGGGCGGATCAATGGCGATCAGCGTCTTCGACCTGTTTTCGATCGGCATCGGGCCGTCGAGTTCGCACACGGTCGGCCCGATGCGCGCGGCCAAGACCTTTGTGGACGGTCTGGTCGAGGACGGCGTGCTCGAGACGGTCGCGCGAGTGCAGGCCGAATTGTTCGGCTCCCTCGGCGCGACCGGGTTCGGGCACGGCAGCGACAAGGCGGTGCTGCTCGGGCTTTCCGGGGAGCGTCCGGAGGAAATCGACACCGACACGGTGCCCGCCAAGGTGGCGGCGATCCGGGAGTCCGGGCGGCTGGCTGTCGGCGGGACGCACGAGGTCGCGTTCGTCGAGGACACCGACCTGACGATGCACCGGCGGAAGTCGCTGCCCGCGCATCCCAACGGGATGGTGTTCCGCGCGTTCGCCGCCGACGGTTCGCTGGTGCGGGAACGCACGTACTACTCGGTCGGCGGCGGCTTCGTGCGGGACGAGTCGTACGAGACCGACACGGTGTTCGTGGAGGATTCCACGCCGGTCCCGTACCCGTTCCGCACCGGGGCGGACCTGCTGAAGCATTGCTCGGACACCGGGCTTCCGGTCAGCGAGATCATGCTGCAGAACGAGCTTTCCTGGCGCAGCCGCGAGGAAATCCGGGCTGGGCTGCTGCAGATCTGGCAGGTGATGGCCGAGTGCGTGCGCAACGGGTACACGCACGAGGGCGTGCTGCCGGGCGGTCTGAAGGTTCCTCGGCGGGCCAAGTCGTTGCACGACAAGCTGCTCGCCGAAGACGGTGCGGACGATCCGTTGTACGCGATGGACTGGGTCAGCCTGTACGCCCTCGCGGTCAACGAGGAAAACGCCGCGGGCGGACGCGTCGTCACCGCTCCGACCAATGGCGCGGCCGGGATCATTCCGGCGGTTTTGCATTACTACCAACGGTTTGTGCGCGGGTCTTCGGACGACGGCATCGTCACCTTCCTGCTCACCGCGGGCGCGATCGGCTCGATCCTCAAGCAGACCGGCTCGATCTCGGGCGCCGAGGTCGGCTGCCAGGGCGAGGTCGGCTCGGCCTCGGCGATGGCGGCTGCCGGGCTGACCGAGGTCCTGGGCGGATCGCCCGCCCAGGTCGAGAACGCGGCGGAAATCGGGGTGGAGCATCACCTCGGATTGACGTGCGACCCGGTGGGCGGGCTGGTGCAGATCCCGTGCATCGAACGCAACGCAGTCGGCGCGTCCAAGGCGATCCACGCCGCGCGCATGGCGATGCGCGGCGACGGAAGCCACGTGGTGACGCTGGACAAGGCGATCAAGACCATGCGCGAGACCGGCGCGGACATGTCGGTGAAGTACAAGGAGACCGCCCGCGGCGGGTTGGCCGTGAACGTCATCGAGTGCTGATTTTCGTTCCGTGAAGGGCTCCTTGCGGGAATCAGATTCCTTCGAGGAGTCCTTCACGGCGTTTCGGGGTGGCGAGGCGAAGGCCCACGGTCATCAGCCACCAGCCGAACCGTTGCCGGGGAGAATCCTTCGGCGTGGACGGCGGTTTGTGCCGGGTGAGACGGCGCTGGTCCGCGTCGGCGCGCAGTCCGTCCTGATATTGGGTGACGAAGGCCAGCAGGTCTGGGTTCATCAGTCTTGGTCCTCTGCTTCCGGTCTGGGCGCGTAGGGAAACACCGACCACTGGGCGAACACAGTGGTGTCGCCGGGACGGCTTTCCCGGCGGTAGCTCTCGATCAGTTCTTGGATTTGCTTGCTCAGCCGCCCGGTTTCCTCCGGGGTGAGCTGGAGTCCGGTGTCGCTCAACGTCGCGTTGCTCTGCCAGGTCTTGCCCCAGCGGGGCATGTCGGCGACGAACCGCAGCGTCTCGCGATAGCGCTGGTTGACGACGTGGTGCAGGAACGCGGTGACTGTGCCCGCGAGGTCGGGATCCTCCAGGAACTCGCTCGTCTTGAGCGAGGTGCCCTGCTGCGCCGCCTTCCACCACCGTTCGCGCTTCGAACCGCGTTCGGGATCCTCGACCACCAGTCCGGCGTCCGCGAGCTGGCGCAGATGCCAGGACGTGGTGCCGGAACTCTCGCCGACGCGTTTGGCGAGGCCGGTCGCGGTGGCCGGGCCGTCCATCGTCAGCAGATCCAGCAGTTCCATCCGCAGCGGATGGGCGAGCGCGCGCAGGGCGCGGGCGTCGATCTGCCGGTCGTGGTGTTCCGAAGGCATGCGTCCACCCTAGAACCGCAGAGAACTCTTTGCAAAGACTTCTCTGCAATCAGGCAGCATAGAATCGGGCAGGTGGAGTCGACCTCGGTGGTGAGCGCGAACGCGGCCCTGTTCCGGCCGGTGCGTGCCGGGAACGCCTTCGAGGAGACCGTCGAGCGACTGTTGCAGGCGATTCGGCTCGGGGTCGTCGGTGCGGGGGACCGGTTGCCCTCCGAGCGCGAGCTGGCCGAACGGCTCGGTGTGAGCCGGGTGACGCTGCGGGAGGCGATTCGCGCGCTGGCCGACGCCGGGTACGTCGAGTCGCGGCGCGGGCGGTACGGCGGCACGTTCGTGAACGAGAACCTGCCGGAACCTGCCGAACGGGCGGTCGGCGAGGTGGACGCGGCCGGGCTGGAAGACGCGTTGTGCCTGCGGCATGTCCTGGAGACCGGTGCCGCGGAGGCGGCCGCGGCGCGCACGTTGAGCCCGGCCGATCGGCAGCATCTCACCGGCACCCTCGCGGAAGCGTCGGCGGCCAGTCTCGCCGATTACCGGCGCAAGGATTCGCGGCTGCACCTGGCGATCGCCGAGGTCACCGCGTCCGCGTCGCTCACCAGCACGGTCGCCGACGCGCGAACCCGGGTCAACCAGCTGCTCGACCGGATTCCGCTGCTCGAGCCCAACCTGGAGCATTCGAACGCGCAGCACGAGGCGATTGTCGACGCGATCCTGGCCGGCGATCCGGTCGCCGCGCGGCAGGCGATGGCCGAGCACATCGAGGGCACCGCGTCCTTGCTTCGCGCGTTCCTCTCGTGATCAATTCACCGGGTCGACAGAACCTTGTCACTAGTTCAGCCGTCCTCCATTCGTGGAGCCAGGCCCGGAGAGTGAGCAATCCGCTGTTGCCCGTAGCACGTGGCGCCGCATCCGCAAGGGTGCCTACTACCTGACCGGCTTCGCGGTCGGCGTGCCGCTGATCGCGTTCTGGATCGCCTACCTGCTGCTGGACGTCCGCAGTCCGCAGGACGTCCTCGCCTCGCTCGGCAAAACCGTCACGCTGAAATACGCCGACGGCAGCGAGCTGCTGCGCGTCGTGCCCCCGGAAGGCGACCGGCGGTTCGTGCCGTTCGACCAGATCCCGCAGAAGCTGCGCGACGCCATCGTCGCCACGGAAGACCCGACCTTCTGGGCCAACTCCGGCTTCGACCCGACCGGGATCGGCCGCGCGTTCCTGACCGGCGTCGGCGGCGGGTCCGGGATCACCCAGCAGTACATCAAGAAGTCGACCGGCGACGAGGATTCGACGCTCTCCCGGAAAATGCAGGAACTCGTGCTCGCCACGAAGATCACCCAGGAGCAGAGCAAGGAACAGATCTTCGAGAGCTACGTCAACATCATCTCCTTCGGCCGCAACACTTTCGGCCCGGCGGCGGCGATGAACGCGTTCTTCGGCCGCCCGCTGGACAACAGCATCACCTGGAGCGAAGCCGCGTTCCTGGCCGGGATGATCCAGTCGCCGTCGGTGCACGATCCGGCGGTGTCCGGCGACGAACACGCGGCGAAGCGCTGGCGGTACGTGCGCGACAAGCTGGTCGAGCGCGGTTATCTCAAGAACTCCGACGGCATGGCTTATCCCGGCGCGGAGATCAAGCCGCCTGCCGAGACCCGGGTAAGCCTGAATTACGACCAATACCACCTCAAACAGCGAGTGCTCACTGAACTGGAGGCCGCCGGGTTCTCGCTTTCCCGGTTGCAGCAAGGGAATCTGACCGTCCAGACCACCCTGGACCCAGGGTTGCAGACCGCCGCGCACGCCGCGCTGAGCGACCGGTTGAAGGGCGAACCAGCGGAGTTCCGCGGTGCGCTGGTCGCCGTCGATCCGGCCAGCGGCGCGGTGCGGGCGTACGACGGCGGCAACCACGGGGTCCGGGATTATGCGGCAACCGGCCATCCGCTCGGCTCCGCGTTCTACCCGTTCACCGCGGCGGCCGGCTTGAAGAACGGGATGTCGCTGGACGAGAAAGTGGCTGCTCCCCGGGAGATCCAGTACCTCGGCGAGAAGTTCGACTACCCGCCGAAGTGCCCGCAGCCGTGCACCTTGCGCACCGCGTTGACGTCCGGGGCGGACACGCCGTTCATCACGGTCTCGAAGAAGATCGGCGTCGACGAGGTGAGCGAGGCGGCCCGGTCAGCCGGAATCCCGGACGAGGTGGACGGCGCGCCGACCATGCGCGAACAGGACGGCGCCACGATCGGCTCGGGCATCGTCGTCGGCCGGTACCCGATGCGGCCGCTCGACGTCGCCGGGGCGTATGCGACCTATGCCGCCAACGGGATGCACGCGCCGGTGCACCTGGTGGACAAGGTGCTCGATCAGTCCGGGAAAGTCGTGTGGCAGCACGAAAACCAACCGGTCTCCGCCGTTCCGGAGCAGGTCGCGCAGGACGTGACTTCCGTTCTGCAGACGACGTTGCCGGACGGGCGCGCGGCGGCTCTGCGCACGGGCGAGTTCGAGCGCGGCAATTCGCGGGACAACCAGGACGCCTGGGCGGTCGGCTACACACCGCAGTTGGCGACGGCGGTGTGGCTCGGTACCGATGACAACCGCAAGCTGCTCGACGCGACGGGCAAGAAGGTGACGGGTTCGTCGGTCCCGGCAGACGTGTGGCGGTCGTTCATGTCCCGCCGCTGAATCACGCCGCGCGGCGGCTGACCTTCGGGATCACCATCGGGCTCCCGCTCTCCGGGCACTCCATCACCCGGCACGGCAGCTCGAAAATCCGCTCCACGTTCTCCGCCGTCACGACCTCCTCCGGTGTCCCGGTGGCCAGCACCTTCCCGTCGCGCATCGCGATCAGGTGCGTCGCGTACCGGGCCGCGTGGTTGAGGTCGTGCAGCACGGCGACCAGCGTGCGGCCCTGTTCGCTGTGCAGGGTCGCGCAGAGGTCGAGGATGTCGAGCTGGTGCGCGATGTCCAGGTACGTCGTGGGCTCGTCGAGCAGCAGCAGATCGGTCTGCTGGGCCAGCGCCATCGCCATCCAGACGCGCTGGCGCTGCCCGCCGGACAGTTCGTCGACCATCCGCTCGGCGAGGTCGTCGACGCCGGTCGCGCGCATCGAATCGGCGACCACGGTCGCGTCCTCGCGGGACCATTGGCGCAGCAGTTTCTGGTGCGGGTACCGGCCGCGTGCGACGAGGTCGGACACGGTGATCCCGTCCGGCGCGATCGAGCTTTGCGGCAGCAGGCCGAGCCGCCGCGCGACCTCCTTCGCGCCGTAGCTGGAGATCACCTCGCCGTCGAGGTAGACCGAGCCCGCGCGCGGCTTCAGCATCCTGGCGAGCGCGCGCAGCAGCGTGGTCTTGCCGCAGGCGTTGGGGCCGACGATGACCGTGAACGACTTGTCCGGGATGACCACGCCGAGCCGTTCGGCGACCGTGCGGCCGTCATAGGCCAGCGTCAGGTCCTCGGCGTGCAGTCGGGTGTCTTCGCTCGTCCGTGCCACACAGGTAAGGCTAACCTAGTGACCCCCGTCCGGGGAGTTCCGTGGGTCGCATTAGCGAACAGTGACCGGCCGGTGCCATGATGCGTCCGGGAGAATCCCGGCAGAGCGAGGGTGGGATGGACGACTACCGCGTCGTCGCGGACGAACTCGCCGCCGACATCGAAGCCGGCCGGCTGCGGCCCGGCGACCGGCTGCCGCCGCAGCGCCGGTTCGCGCGCGACCGCGGCATCGCGGGCTCCACTGCGGCCCGCGTGTACGGCGAACTCGTCCGCCGCGGCCTGGCGGTCGGCGAGGTCGGCCGGGGCACCTTCGTGCGCGCGGCGAAGCCCGGCCCGGAACCGGCGCTGTCCGAACCCGGCGACGCGCGCGTGGATCTCGAACTCAACTTCGCCGTGCTGCCGACCCAATCGGCCAAACTGGCGCAGGCACTCGAACCCGTCTTGCGTGCGGACGTCTTCACCGACGCCCTGCATCCGCTCGGCGCGGCCGGCACCAAAGCGGTCCGCGAGGCGGCGGTCTCGATGCTCGCCCGGGGCACTTGGCGGCCGGATCCGGACCAGGTGCTGGTCGCGGGAAACGGGCGGCAGGGCATCGCCGCCGCGCTCGCGGCGTTCGTGCCGACCGGCGAGCGGCTGGCGGTCGAATCCCTGACGTATCCGGTGGTCAAGGCCGCGGCGACCCGGCTCGGCATCGAGCTGGTGCCGATCGAGACCGACGCGCACGGCCTGGTCCCGGCCGCGCTCGCGGCGAGCGCTCCGGTGCGGGCGCTGTACGTCCAGCCGACCCTGCACAACCCCCTCGGCACCACGATGCCGCCGCGGCGCCGCGCCGAACTGGCCGAGACCGTCCGCAGGCTGGACCTGCCGGTGATCGAGGACGGCATCTACACGTTCCTCCGCCCGGACACCGAACCGCTCGCCGCGCTGATGCCGGAGCGGACGGTGTTCGTGGACAGCCTGTCGAAACGCGTCGCGCCCGGGCTCACCGCCGGGTTCCTCGTGGCGCCGCCGCCGTGGGTCGCGCGGCTGGCGAGCGCGATCCGGTCCGGCGGCTGGTCGGCGTCGCGGTTCTCGGTGGAGGCGGCGCGGCGGTGGATCACCGGCGGCGTGCTCGCGGAGGTCGAAGCGGCGAAACGCGCGGACGCCGGCGCGCGGGCGCGGATCGTCGCGGAGCGGCTGGCGGGTTTCCAGGTGTACGGCGACGCCTCGGCCTACCACCGGTGGTGGGTGCTGCCGGACCAGTGGCGGGCCGAGACGTTCGTGGCCGCCGCTGCTCGCCGGGGAATCGCGTTGTCCCCGGCGGCGGCGTTTTCGGTCGTGCCGGGGCACGCGCCGAACGCGGTGCGGATCGCGGTGTCCGCACCCTCGGAGGAGACATTGGCGAGTGCGTTGGACGTGCTGGCCGGGCTGGCCAGCGGATCGCCGGACGACCTGCTGGTGGACTCGTGAGTGTCGTTGCCGGTTCTCACCGTGCTGAACACTCACGACGTCCTTAGGCCTTCCGCCGCCACACCAGCCGCGTCAGCGTCGCCGCGACCTTTGCCGAAGCGGGCTGGCGGGGCAGCTTTTTGGCTTCCGGCGCGGATTCCGGCATCACCCGGTAGACGAGGTGCGCCGCGAACCGCGCGAGGTCCGGCGCTGCCAGCGAGGCCAGTTCCGCGGCCCGGCCCTCGGGGAGGCTCAGGATCTGTGGTCGCCGTTCGATCGCCTTCACCACCAGCGCCGCGGAGCGTTCCGGTGAACTCGCGGGCAGCCCGCGGTACGAACCGGTCGGCGCGATCATGTCCGTGCGCACCAACGGCATCCGGACCGAGGAGAACGTGACGCCGTCGGACAGCGTCTCGCGCCCGGCGGTCAGGCTGAACTCCTCGAGCGCGGCTTTTGAAGCCAGGTAAGCGGAAAACCGCGGGGTGTCGGTCTGCAGGCCTTGCGTGGTGACGTTCACGATGTGGCCGAACCGGCGTTCGGTCATCGACGGCAGCAGCCCGAGGATCAGCCGCACCGGGCCGAAGTAGTTGATGGCCATGGTGCGTTCGTAGTCGTGGAACCGTTCCGTCGACAGCTGCACCGAGCGTCGGATGGAGCGTCCGGCGTTGTTCACCAAGACGTCCACCGCGCCGTGGTCGGCGAGGACCGCCTTCACGAGACCGTCGAGCGCGTCGCCGTCAGTGAGGTCGCACGGGTACGTCGCTGCTTCGCCACCTGCTGCGGTGATCTCGCTACGCACGTCTTCGAGTTCTTCGGCACGACGCGCGATGAGAAGCACCTTCGCACCGCGTCGTGCGACAGCGAGCGCACTAGCGCGGCCAATGCCCGACGACGCACCGGTAATGAGGACAACGCGTCCTTCAAGCCCTGGGCGGCGAGCGTGGTCCGGATCAAGATGCGCGCGCCAGTAGCGGTAAAGCGGTTCTGCGTAGTCGCGAAGCTCGGGAAGGTGGACGCCGCTGCCGTACAGCTCCGAAGTGGTGCGCGCGGTGTCGAACTCCACCTCCATGTTCAGGTGGGGGAGTACTTCGAGCGGAATTCCCAGCTCGGTCAACACTGCTGCGCGCGTCGCACGTCCAGTCGGCAGGCGGTCGACAGCGGTCGCGAGGCGAGACGCTGTGCTGCGAAGCAGACCGGACGGCACCGTCGTGCGTACGCGCGGCGCTCCGGCAACGCGGGCGAAGGCGTTGTAGACCTCGTGCAGCTTCTGCGGTCGCGGCGAAGCGAGGTGATACGTACTGCCCGAAGGCGCTTCGCGGTGCATGAGGTTTTCCATCGCGGCGACGACGTAGTCGACCGGGACGAGGTTGGTGGCCCCGAAATCGGGCGCGGCGAGCGGCAGCTGCTTCGGCAGCGCGGCAAGGCGCGAGATGGCGGGCAGGAAGTAGTACGGACCGTCGATCTTGTCCATCTCGCCGGTGCGCGAATCGCCGACGACCGCGGAGGGCCGGTAGACGCGAAACGGCACGTCGGACTGTGCGCGGACCAGCTTCTCGGCCTCGAACTTCGTGGCGTGATACGGAGAACTGAAGGACTGTCCGAGGTCGAAATCGGCTTCGGTGAAGCGGCCGGCGTGATCGCCCGCGACGGCGATCGACGACACGTGGTGCAGCAGTCCCGCGCCCGCAGCGGCGGCGAAGGCGAGCAGGTTCCGGGTGCCCTCGACGTTCGCGGCCTGGTTCGCCGCGTCGTCGGCGGTGAAGTCGTAGACCGCGCCGAGGTGGACGACGTGATCGACCCCGTCGTAGCCGGCCGGGTCGAGGCCCAGCAGCGGTTCGGTGAGGTCGCCGACGGCGGGGACCAGGCGGTCGGCGTTCGGCCAGTCCCGCGCCAGCGCGGCCAGGCGGTCGCGCGAGGTGTTGCGGACGAGCACGTGGACGGCGGTCGTGTCCCGCCGCGAGAGCAAGCGGGCGACCAGGCGCTTCCCGAGGAAGCCCGTCGCGCCCGTGACGAAGTAGGTGGTCATGGCCGGCACCTTTCGGGGTCTGCGGGTGCCGACTCTACCTACTCATGAGTAGGAACGGTAGTTGTCAGTCGGTTCCGGTGCGTCGCGCCGACGTCGCGGTGGCCACCACGGCGTCGCGCAGGGCCGCGCGCAGCCGCCCGACCTCCAGCGGCCCCAGCACGGCCGCCTCTCCCGGCGGCGCGACCAGGACGACTTTGTCGTCGCTGCTCACGAACACCGTCACGTCGCGCCGCCTGCCCGCCAGGTCCCGGCAGCCGACCGTCCACTCGTTCCGCACCGCACTGTCGTCCCGCGCTGTCACGGCCCTCGCCTTCCGATCACGTAGCACCCGTGTCCTTCGTGCGGGGGTGTGACCGCGCCCTCCGCGGCGGCTTACGCCGGTTCACCCGAATTGCCTACCGGCCGGTTTTCCACGGGGTGTGACCAGCCGCATACCGGAGTAGCGTCGGCCACCGCACGCCGCGGGCACTCAGGAGGACGCATGTCGGAACCTCGGAAAATCGTCATCGTCGGAGCCGGACTCGCCGGTGCCACCGCGGCGGCGACAGTGCGAGAACGCGGCTTCGACGGCGAGATCCTGCTGCTGGGATCGGACCCGCACCGGCCGTACGAGCTGCCGCCGCTGTCGAAGGCGGTACTGCTCGGCAACGCCGACGAGCCTGACTGGGTGCGCGAAGAGGGCTACTGGAGCGAGCACGACATCCAACTGCTCTTCGGCACCACCGCAACCCGGGTTGAACTGGGTGCCCGACTGGTCCTCGACGACGCTGGCGACGAACACCGCTACGACCGTCTCGTCTTAGCGACCGGCTCACACCCGCGGACGCTGAAGGTGCCCGGCGGCGACCTCCCCGGCCTCTACATGCTTCGCACTCTCGACGACTCCCTGCGGCTGCGCGCGGCCTTCGAGGCTGCGAAGCGCGTACTGATCGTCGGCGCGGGCTGGATTGGTACCGAAGCCGCCGCTGCCGCGCGTACGCACGGTGCCGAGGTGACTGTGGTCGCCCCGGAGAAGCTGCCGCTCGCGAATGTGCTGGGCGACGAAGTGGCCGGAGCGTTCTACCGCCTGCACGAAGAACACGGTGTGCAGTGGCGTCTCGGCGAAGGCGTCGCAGCGATCACCGGTGACACCGCAGCGACCGGCGTCCGACTGCCGAGCGGCGAAGAGCTGTACGCCGACGTTGTCCTTATCGCTGTCGGCGCGGCCCCGAGCGTCGAACTGGCGCACGCCGCCGGTCTCGAGTTGGCAGACGACGGCGGTGTCGATGTCGATGCAGGTCTGCGTACAGCGGCACCTGACGTTTACGCGATCGGCGACATCGCTTCGCAGTTCCATCCGCGCTACGGCCGCCGCGTACGCGTCGAGCACTGGGCGACAGCGCGTACGCAAGGCGAGCACGTGGCGGCCAACCTCTTTGGCGCGAACGAGCCGTACTTGAACAGCCCGTACTTCTTCTCCGACCAATACGACCCAGACCGCGGCGGTCCGGCGATCGGGTGCGAATACCGCGGCCTGCCCGTCTTGGACCGAGACCGCGTCGTCGTGCGCGGGGACCTCGCGACCTACGACTTCACGGCGTTCTGGGTGACCCCGGAGAGCGAGGTCTCGGCCGCGATGAACGTCAACCAGTGGGACGACGGGGACGCGCTCCAAAAGCTGGTCGACGAACGCATCGCGGTCACCGACGACCAGCTGCGGAGCGGAAATCTCGCCGATCTGGGCTGACCGCCAGCGTCGCGAACGACAGCCAAGCGACCACCCCGAACCCGGCCATCACCGCGGTCATCGGCACCGCCGTGCCCGGCCCGCCGAGCCCGACCAGCGGCGTCGCGATCCCGCCGATCGCGAACTGCAGCACGCCCAGCAGCGCCGACGCCGACCCCGCCGTGCGCGCGTGCCCCGCCAGCGCGAGCGAACTGGCGTTCGGGTTGATGATTCCGATGCAGGAAACCATGAGCAGCAACGGAATCAGCAACGCAGGCAACGGCAGCCGCATGACCGCGGCCGCCAGCGTGGCCAGACCAGAGAGGGTCGACACCGTCAGCCCCGTGCGCAGCAGCACCCGTTCGGGGAACCGGCCGACGAGCCACCCGTTGAGCTGCCCAGCGAGCACGATGCCCACCCCGTTGAGCCCGAAGACGACGCTGTATTCCTGCGGACTCAGCCGGTAAACGTCCTGCAGGGCGAACGACGATCCCGAGATGTACGCGAACAACGCGGCGAAGTTCAGCCCGGCGGTGAGCGCGTAACCAAGGAACGTGCGGTCGGTGAGCAGATGCCAATACGTCCGAAGCACCCCACCCAACCGCGCCGGATGCCGCCGCTCGACCGGCAAAGGTTCCGGCAGCGCGAACGCGACCGCAGCGAGCAACAGCGCACCGAACCCGGTGAGGACGACGAACACCCCGCGCCAGGACGTGAACGTGAGCAACTGCCCGCCGAGCACCGGAGCGAGGATCGGCGCGAGACCGTTGACCAGCAGGAGAAGCGAGAAGAACTTCGTCATCGCCGTACCGGTGTAAAGATCGCGGACGGTCGCGCGCGCGATCACGATCCCCGCCGCCGCGCCGAGCGCCTGAACACTCCGCGCCGCGATCAGCAGCTCAACGCCCGGACTCACCGCCGCCGCGACCGACCCGGCGATGTACAACCCCAACCCGACCAGCAACGGCCGCCGCCGCCCGAAGGAATCCGACAGGGGCCCAGCGACGATCTGCCCGACCGCGAGCCCGACGACGAACGCAGTGAGCGTCAGTTGGACGGTCGTGTCGGAGGCCCGGAAATCCCCCGCCATCCGGGGCAGAGCGGGGAGATACATGTCGATGGAGAGAGGCCCAAAGGCGGAGAGGCCGCCGAGGATGAGAAGACGCCGGATCTTGCCCCGGCGGGGGTGCTCGGGGAGGGTGACGGAGTGTTCGAGGGAGGGATATTCCGCGCTGGCCGCGGTGGGGTGGTCGGCAGCGGAGTGATCTGGGGCGGGGTGGTCGGCTGTGGATTGATCCGCCGCGGAGTGACGCGGGGTGGGGTGGTTTGCCGCGGATTGATCCGCCGCGGAGTGATCCGGGGCGGGGCAGTCGGCTGCGGAGTGATTGGCTGCGGAGTATTCCGCAGTGGAGTGATCCGCGGTGGAGGGTTCGGCAACGGAATGCTCCGCGTCGGAGTATTCCGTTGCGGAGTGGTCTGCCGTGGGGCGGGCGGCTTCGGAGTGATCAGGCGTGGGGCACTCGGCTGCAGATTCATCGGGCGCGGAGTGATCGAGTGTGGAGTGCTCCAGGACGGATCGCTCCACTGCGGAATGCTCCGCGCTGGAAGCACCCGCGACGGAGTATTCCGTTGCAGAGTGATCGGCCGTGGAGTGGTTTGGCATGGGCTGATTGGCCGTGGAGTGATCGGGCGTGGCACGGTTCGCCGTGGGGTGGTCGGCCCTGGAGTGATCGGGCGTCGAATGATCCGCCACCGATCCCTGAGCCCTGGAATGCTCCGCGCCGGAGGCACCAGCGGCGGAGTATTCAGCTCCGGAATGATCCGACGGCACGCGGTCCGCCGTGGAGTGATCCGTCGCGGAATGATCAAGAGCCACCTGATCGTGCGCCGAATGATCAGCAGCGGAGCGTTCCGGAGGGAGCATCCACGAGCCGTCCGGCAACGGCACTGCCCGCTCAGCGGCACACCATTCGCCGCCCGTGCCGCCCGTGCCGCCCGTGCCGCCCGTGCCGCCCGTGCCGCCCGTGCTGTCCGAGTCGTCGGAGCTGTCCGCGCCGTCCGCCGGAGCGCCAGCCATGTTCGGGTCCTCCCGGCGATCGCGCCGGTTCCCATCGCTGGGCTCACGCACCCGACCCTCGTCCCCGACACCCCGCAGGCCTCCCTCGTCGCCGACACCCCGCACGCCTCCCGCATCAGAGCTGTCCCGAGGCCCCCTCGTCGGCCCCGACTCTCCGCCGCTGCCCGCCCGCGCCTCGCTGCCTTCCTCGCCGTCGCGCGAACCGCCGCTCGCACGTCCCCGCGGCCCAGCCGCATCCCCGCTCGCCATCCGCGCCGCACCGTCTCCCTCGCTCTGACGGGACCACCCCGCCAGGACGAGTGTCCGTTATCCACCCGCCAGCCCGGTGATCGGATCAATTTCCGCACCAAATCCCGCTTCCCTCTAGATCTGTCGCCCTCCGGTGCGCTATACATCGGATGTATCGCGAGAACGGTGTCGAGAGAGGGGTTCGTCCGTGCGGTTTGTGCGTCTCGGGGCAGCGGGGGCTGAGCGTCCGTTCGTCCGTGCCGGTGACGGCACCCTCCACGACCTCTCCGGGGTCACGCCGGACATCGACGGCGCGTTCCTCGCCGGCGACGGACCGGCCAAGGCCGCGCGGGCGCTCGAAGCCGGGGAACTGCCGGTCGCCGACGGGGCCGGGCTGCGGTTCGGCGCGCCGATCGCCGCGCCGGGCAAGATCGTCTGCATCGGCATGAACTACCGCCGTCACGCCGAGGAAACCGGCGCGGCCGTGCCGACCGAGCCGGTGCTGTTCATGAAGGCGTCCGACGTGATGGTCGGACCGTTCGACGAGGTGCTCGTCCCGCGCGACTCCACGGCCACCGACTGGGAGGTCGAACTCGGCGTCGTCATCGGGAAAACCGCGCGGTATCTGGAAAGCGTGGACGAAGCGCTGGCGCACGTCGCCGGGTATGTCGTGTCCAACGATGTCTCCGAGCGCGATTTCCAGCTGAACCGCGGCGGCCAGTGGGACAAGGGCAAGAACTGCGAGACCTTCAACCCGCTCGGCCCGGAGCTTGTGACCGCCGACGAGATCCCCGACCCGCAGGCGCTCGGCCTGCGCACCTGGGTCAACGGCGAGAAAGTGCAGGATTCGTCCACAAAGGACATGGTGTTCGGCGTCGCCGAGATCATCCATTACCTGAGCCAGTTCATGGTGCTGCGCCCCGGCGACCTGATCAACACCGGCACCCCGGAGGGCGTCGCGCTCGGGCAGCCGGAGCCGAAGCCGTACCTGCGCGCGGGCGACGTCGTCGAACTGGAAATCGACGGCCTCGGCAAGCAGCGCCAGACCTTCGGGCAGGCCTGACATGGCGAAAATCGTGGCCATGGAGGTCCGGGACGTCCGCTTCCCGACGTCGCGCGACCTCGACGGTTCGGACGCGATGAACCCGGATCCGGACTATTCGGCGGCCTACGTCGAGTTGCACACCGACGCCGGACCGGACGGTTACGGCCTCGCGTTCACCATCGGCCGAGGCAACGACGTGCAGGCCGCCGCGATCCGCGCGCTCGCGCCGCATGTGGTCGGCCGCGATGTTCCTGAAGACGCAGAAGCGCTCGGTGCGCTCTCTCGGGCCTTGGTCGGCGACTCGCAATTCCGTTGGCTGGGACCGGAAAAAGGCGTGGCGCACATGGCGATCGGCGCGATCGTCAACGCCGCGTGGGACCTAGCCGCCCGGCGAGCCGGACTTCCATTGTGGAAGTTCGCGTCGCGGATGACGCCGGAGGAGCTGGTGTCCCTTGTGGACCTCCGCTACCTCTCCGACGCGCTCACCGAAGAGGAAGCGCTCGACATCCTGCGCGCCGCCGAACCCGGGAAAGCAGAGCGGATCGCCAAACTCGAAGCCGACGGCTATCGCGCGTACAGCACGTCGGCGGGCTGGCTCGGTTATTCCGACGCGAAACTGGTGCGGCTGGCCGAACAAGCCGTTGCCGACGGTTTCGAGATGATCAAACTGAAGGTCGGCGGGAATCTCGAAGACGACGTCCGGCGAATGAAACTAGCCCGCGAGACTGTCGGTCCTGACATCCGGATCGCGGTCGACGCGAACCAGCGCTGGGATGTCGCGACGGCAGTGTCGTGGATGACCGCGCTGGCACCGTTCGATCCATATTGGATTGAAGAGCCGACATCGCCGGACGATGTTCTTGGCCATGCGGCCATCGCGAAGGCGCTCGCGCCGATCAAGGTCGCCACCGGCGAGCATGTCCAGAACCGTGTGGTGTTCAAACAACTACTGCAGGCTAACGCGATCGACGTGCTGCAGCTGGACGCCGCACGCGTCGGCGGGGTGAACGAGAATCTCGCGATCCTGTTGCTGGCAGCCAAATTCGGCGTCCCGGTGTGTCCGCACGCCGGTGGTGTCGGATTGTGCGAACTGGTGCGGCATCTGTCCATGTTCGACTTCGTGGCAGTGTCCGGTTCGGACAGTGACCGGTCCATCGAATGGGTCGACCACCTGCACGACCACTTCACCGACCCGGCCGTCGTGCGCGACGGTCGCTACCTGGCCCCGACCGCACCGGGCTTTTCCGCGCGCATGCACGACGCTACGCTGCGCCGGTTCAGTTTCCCGGACGGTCCTGAATGGACGGAGAACGCGCAGTGAGCGAATTCGACGGCCTGGTCGCCGCGGTCACCGGCGGCGCTTCGGGCATCGGCCTGGCCACGGCGAACCTGCTGGCCCAGCGCGGCGCGCAGGTGGCCGTGCTCGACCTCAAGACCGACGAGGTACCCGAGCCGCTGGCCGGATTCCGCTGCGACGTGACGTCCGACGCCGAGGTTCGCGCCGCCGTCGACGCGGTGGCCGAACGCTTCGGCCGCCTCGACATCCTGATCAACAACGCGGGAATCGGCGCGCAGGGCGACGTCACCGCGAATGACGACGACGAGTGGCACCGCGCGTACGACGTGAACGTGGTCGGCATGGTGCGCACGGCCCGGGCTGCCTTGCCGCACTTGAAAAACTCGCCTGCGGCAGCGGTCGTGAACACGTGCTCGATCGCCGCGTGGGCCGGGCTGCCCGCGCGGGCGCTGTACTCGGCCACGAAGGGCGCGGTGCTGTCGCTGACCCTCGCGATGGCCACCGATCACCTGCCGGACCGGATCCGCGTCAACTGCGTGTGCCCCGGCACCGCGGACACCCCGTGGGTCGGCAGGCTGCTCGACACCGCCGCGGACCCCTCGGCCGAGCGGGAGGCGCTCGCCGCCCGCCAGCCGATGGGAAGGCTGGTGACCGCGGACGAGGTCGCGAACGCGATCGCGTATCTGGCCAGCCCGCTTTCGGCATCGACTACCGGCACCGCGCTCGCGGTGGACGGCGGCATGTACGGCCTGCGCCCGCGCGGACCCGTGCAGAACTGATCTGCTTAGCCAACAAGGCCTGTCATCAAGGAGGATGCGGTGCGTACGAAGGTGATCCGGCTGGCCGCCGCGGTGGCCGCCTGCGGTTTGGTGCTCGGTGCGTGCGGGTCCACTAAGGACAAACCGGCGGCCGCGGCGAGCGGCGGCGGCACCGGCAAGGTCGGGGCGACGCTGCCCCTGCTGACCTCGCCGTTCTGGCAGGCCTACAACAAATACGTGCCGCAGATGGCGAAGGAGCAGGGCCTCGACGCGCTGCCGACGGTGAACGCCGACAGCGACCCGGCGAAGCTCATCACCGACATCGGCACGCTGCTCAGCCAGGGCGTGAAGGGCCTCGTCGTCACCCCGCTCGACTCGGCCGCGGTCGTCGCCGGGCTGAAGCAGGCCGAGAACAAGGGCGTCCCGGTGGTCGCGGTGGACGTCGCGCCGGAGAGCGGCAAGGTCGCGATGGTGGTGCGCGCGGACAACAAGGCGTACGGAACCAAGGCGTGCGAGGAAATCGGCAAGCGCGTGAAGAGCGGCAAGGTCGTGCAGGTGATGGGCGACCTCGCGTCGGTCAACGGCCGCGACCGGTCGGCGGCGTTCCGCGAGTGCATGAAGCAGAAGTACCCGGACGTCAAGGTTCTCGAGGTCGCCGCGGAATGGAAGGCGGACAAGGCTTCGTCCGGTTTGGACAGTCTGCTGACCGCGAACCCGGACATCAAGGGCGTGTACATGCAGGCAGGCGGCGTCTACCTCGCGCCGACCGAGCAGGCGCTCAAGCGCAAGAACCTGTTCTTCCCGGTCGGCGACCCGAAGCACGTGGTGCTGGTGAGCAACGACGGCATCCCGCAGGAGCTCACCGCGATCCGCAACGGAGAATTGGACGCGACCGTCTCGCAGCCTGCCGACGCTTATGCCAAGTACGGGATGTACTGGCTCAAGAAGGCGATGGCGGGCGAGACGTTCAAGCCCGGCCCGACCGACCACGACTCCACGATCGTCGAGATCAGCCCCGGCATCCTGGAAGACCAGCTGCCCGCGCCGGTCGTGACCAAGGACAACGTGGACGACAAAGCGTTGTGGGGTAACAACCTGTGAGCGCGCCGGTAGTGCAGGCGGACGGCGTCGGGAAGCGGTACGGGCCCACCGTGGCGCTGCACGACGTCAGCCTCACCGTGCGGCCCGGCGAGTCCCACGCACTCGTCGGCCGCAACGGGGCGGGCAAGTCCACGCTGGTGTCCATCCTCACCGGACTGTCCGAAACGGACACCGGCAGCGTTTCCTTCGGCGGCGTACCGGCACCTTCCCTGTCCAAACAGGACGACTGGAAGGCGCACGTGGCGTGCGTGTACCAGCACGCGATGGTGGTGCCGCAGCTGACCGTCGCGGAGAATCTGTTCCTGAACCGGCAGGCCAGGGGCGGATTCGCGATCGGCTGGAAGAAGCTTCGCCGGCAGGCGCGGGAGCTGCTGGACTCGTGGGATGTGCGGGTCGATGTGGACACTCCGGCAGGCGATCTGTCCGTTGAGGACCGTCAGTTCGTCGAGATCGCGCGCGCGCTGAGTTACGGTGCCCGGTTCATCGTGCTGGACGAGCCGACCGCGCAGCTGGACAGCCAGGCTATCGAGCGGCTTTTCGAGCGCATGCGGCAGATGCAGGAGAACGGTGTCACGTTCCTGTTCATCTCGCACCACCTGCACGAGGTTTACGAGGTGTGCCAAGCGGTTACCGTCCTGCGCGACGCCCGCCACGTGCTTACCGCACCCGTCGAGGAGGTCAGCCGCGCGGCATTGGTCGACGCGATGACGGGGGAGCAGGGCGGCCTCGCCGTCCGCGACGCCGCCACCCGCGACCCGCTCGCGGTCGACGCCGAAGAGGTCCTCGCCGTAGATGACCTCTCCGGCGACGGATTCCACGATGTCTCGCTACGGATCCACCGCGGTGAGGTCGTCGGACTCGCGGGCAGCAACGCAAGCGGCAAGCACCAGGTAGCCGAGACGGTCTACGGCCTGCGCAAGCCCACCGCGGGAACCGTTGCGGTGAACGGAAAACGCCTGCCCTCCGGGGACATTACCGCTGCCCTGCGTGCAGGCATCGGCTGTGTCCCGCGGGACCGGCACCATGAAGGTCTGGTGCTGGAACACTCCATTATGGACAATGCGACCCTGTCGGTGCTCGACCGGATGGGCCGCGGCGGTCTGGCGTCCCCGAAGGCCCGCCGCGAACGCGGATCGCGCGCCCTGGCCGACTACGACATCGTCGCGGCCGGCCCGGACCAGCCGGTTTCGGATCTGTCCGGCGGGAACCAGCAGAAAGTCGTGCTCGCCAGGGCTCTGGAGAGCGATCCGCGCGTGGTGGTGCTGATCAACCCCACCGCGGGAGTGGATGTGAAGTCGAAGGAGGCCCTGCTCGCGGTCGTGGACCGGGTGCGGGCCGAGGGGAAGGCGGTGCTGCTCGTGAGCGACGAGCTGGACGACCTGCGCCTGGCCGACCGGGTGCTGGTGCTGCGCGCCGGCGAGGTGGCCGCCGTTCACCAGGCCGGCTGGTCCGACGGGGACCTGGTGGCGGATATCGAAGGAGTCGGGCTCCATGACTGACCTGATGAGCGACCCGCAGACGGCGCTGCCCGCGGCGGCGCCGAAGCGCCGGAAGTCGGCGTGGCTGCGCGAACTGGCGCTGCTGCCCGCGCTCGTGGTGGTGTTCGTGATCGGCGGGCTGATCAGCGACACGTTCTTCACCTTCGACAACATCATCAGCATCCTTTCCGCGGCGGCCGCGTTGTCGCTGGTCGTGCTGGGCGAGTCTCTGGTGCTGCTGACCGGCAAGTTCGACCTGTCGCTGGAATCCACGATGGGCATCGCCCCCGCGATCGGCGCGATGCTGGTCATTCCCGCGGCGTCGTCCGGCTTCGGCACCGAATGGCCTTCGGTGCTCGGCTTGGTGGCGATCCCCGTGGTGGGTGCCTTGATCGGCTTCGTGAACGGCTTCCTGATCGTGAAGCTGAAGCTGAACGCGTTCATCGTGACGCTGGCGATGCTGACGGTCCTGCGCGGAACCCAGATCGGCACGACGAACGGCAAGACTCTGTTCGACCAGCTGGACGCGTTCACCGCGCTGGCGACCACGACGTTTGCCGGCTTGCCGATGTCAGTCTGGCTCGCGGCGGCCCTGTTCGTGCTCTTCGGGCTGGGCTTGCGATACCACCGAGTCGGCCGCTCCCTGTACGCGATCGGCGGCAACCGAGAAGCCGCGCGGGCCGCGGGCATCCGAGTGGACCGGATCTCGTGGGCGGTCTTCGTGGTGGCCGGAGTGCTGGCTGCTATCGGTGGCCTGGCATACACCGGCTATGTCGGTGCCCTCGGCGCTGACCAGGGTGACGGCCTGATCCTCCAGGTCTTCGCCGCGGCGGTCATCGGCGGTGTCTCCCTGGACGGCGGGCGAGGCACGCTGGTCGGAGCGCTGACCGGGGTGCTGTTGCTGCAGTCGGTGGACAGCCTGCTGCGCATCGCCCAGGTCCCGGCGGAATGGCTGAAGGCGATTTACGGAGGGATCATTTTGATCGCCTTGATCATCAGCCGGTACGCCGGCGGAAAGCCCCAGACCTGATCGGCGGAGGTTCGGTGATCATCCGACCTTATGGGGGCTTGCGCTCGGTCTGGTCGGCGGCTTCGTCTCCGACCTCGGTGCTGCCGGGGCCGGGGTGGCCGCTGCCGTCGGGTTCGGTGGGCGAGCGATTGGCTGGTGCCAGTGCCAGTGCCAGTGCCAGGGCCAGTGCCGCAGCTGGTGCCGGTGCCGTAGCTGGTGCCGCAGCTGGTGTCGGTGCCGGTGCCGCGACTGGTGCCGGTGCCGTTGCTGCCGGTTGCGCTCCCGTTTCCGCCGCACGGCCCTTCGCCTCTGCTGGTGGTGCGGCGGAAGCAACCTCCGCATCACCAGCGCCGGAGTTAATGAAGGGTCCCTTCATTCCGCCCGTCGACGAGCGAGTCCCCACCACTTCAGCCGAGCGCGCGCGATGGGTCCCCTCGCCGTTCCCATTTCGCCGCTTGCCGGTCTACGCCGCGCCCGCTGCGCGAAAGTCCCCCTCGCGTCCACCGCACAAAAGTGACGGGTCCCTTCACTCCTATCAGCAAGGAGTGAAGGGACCCGTCACTGCAACAAACCGCTCAGGAGCCGTCGCCGTTCGGTCAGGAGGCAGCGGGTTCGGCCTCATCGCCGGGCGCGTCGTCTTCGACCAGGGTGCTTCGCAGCCACTGTTCCACTCCCGCGACGTGCACCGTCGCCCACGAGCGGGCCAGTTCTGGTTCCCGTGCGGCGATCGCGTCGTAGATCGCGGCGTGTTGTTCCCGGGTCCGGGCTACCGCGCCTTCCTGGGTGAGGCCGCGCCAGATGCGGGCTCGCGCCGTCGGGCCGGAGAGGCTTTCGAGCAGCGAGCACAGCACCGGGTTGCCCGAGCCGTCCGCGATTTTGCGGTGGAACTGCAAGTCGTTGGCCACCAGCGCCTCGACGGTCGGCGAATCCTCCAACTCGCCGAGCAGCGCGCCGAGTTCGGCGACGTCCTCGTCGCGCATGTGCAGCGCTGCCATCGCGGTGGCGGCGGGCTCCAGAATCCGCCGCACAGCAAGGAAATCGAGCACGGTGTCGTCGCGGTGGAAGTCGACGACGAAGGTCATCGCGTCGAGCAGCAGGTTCGGTTCCAGACTGGTGACGTACGTGCCGTCGCCCTGGCGCACGTCCAGCACCCGGATCAGGCACAGCGCCTTCACCGCTTCCCGCAGCGAACTGCGGGAGAGTCCCAGCCGCTGCGCGAGCTCGGCCTCCTTGGGGAGCCGGTCGCCCGGGGCCAGCTCGCCCGAAATGATCATGTCCTTGATCTTGTCGATCGCGACATCGGTGACGGGCATCGGGACCGCCCTCCCTGCAGAGACCTCGGATGTTTACCCCCTACAGCGTGCCACGACTCCCGTCAGGAGGAACGATGACCCACGGCCCGGCGCCGCAAACGGTCGCATTGCGCATCCGGCTCAAGCCCGGAATGGAGAAAACGTACGAGGAGGTGCACGCGGTGATCCCGCAGGACCTGGACGCCGCACTGCGCCGCGCCGGCGTGCGGTCGTGGCGGATCTGGCGCGACGGGCTCGACCTGTTCCACTTCGTCGAGGTGGACGATTTCGAGCGAATGCGCGCGGAACTCGCCGGCGACCCGGCCGACATCGCGTGGCAGAAGCGGATCAACGAACTGCTCGACCTCGACCACTCCGACGTCGCGCACGGCCTCGGGCTGGTGTGGCAACTCCCGGCGGAGGCGTGACCGTGGACCTTCCTCCGCTGGGGCTCGGCGGCGCACAGCTGGGCAACCTCTACCACGCGGTGCCGGACGAAACCGCGGCGGCGAGCGTGCGACGGGCGTGGGACGAGGGGATCCGTTATTTCGACACCGCGCCGCACTACGGGCTCGGGCTGTCCGAACGCAGGCTCGGAGCCGCGCTGGCGGCGTATCCGCGCGGCGAATACGTCCTGTCCACAAAAGTCGGTCGCGTCCTGGAACCGCGTGCGGCAGCCCCCGGGGAACGCGACGACCAGGGCTTCGACGTCCCGGGGACTTACCGGCGCCGCTGGGATTTCAGCCGCGACGGGGTGTTGCGTTCGCTGGAATCAAGCCTGAACCGGCTGGGTCTCGACCGCGTCGATCTCGTGTACGTGCACGATCCGGACGATCATTTCGAGGAAGCGGTTTCGGGTGCGTTTCCGGCGTTGCTGGAGTTGCGCGAGCAGGGCGTCGTGGGGGCGATCGGGGCTGGGATGAACCAAGCGCCGATGCTGGCGGAATTCGTGCGCCGGTTCGATCTTGACCATGTTCTGATGGCTGGTCGCTACACTTTGCTGAACCAGCCGGCGTTAGACGAGTTGTTGCCGCTGTGCGTCGAACGCGGCGTCGGCGTCGTGGCGGGCGGGGTGTTCAATGGTGGAATCCTCGCCACGGAACAACCCGGCGCGATCTACGATTACGCGGCCGCACCCGCGGATCTCGTGGAGAAAGCGCAGAAGATCGCGGAAATCTGCGCGCGACACGGTGTTTCGCTGCCCGAGGCCGCGCTCGCGTTGCCGCGTACGCACCCGGCGGTGGTGTCGGTGGTCGTCGGGGCGCATGACGCCGAGCAGGTGTCGCTGAACGTTCGCCGCGCCGCGGCGAAAATCCCGGCCGTACTGTGGGACGACCTCGCCGACGCCGGCCTGCTGCGGTCGGCCGCCCGCCCCGTCGTGTCCGGAGGAACCCAGTGATCGATTCGCATCACCATCTGTGGGATCCCGCGCATCGCGAGTACCCGTGGATGTCCGGCGACGCACTGGCCCCGATCCGCAAGCCGTACACCGTCGACGATCTGCGCGCGGTGGCCACTGCGGCGGGCGTTCACGCCACCGTGCTGGTGCAGACCGTCTCGGACGAGGCGGAAACCGAGGAATTCCTTGCCACCGCCGCGTCCGAGCCCGTGGTGGCCGGCGTCGTCGGCTGGGTCAACCTCACCGCTCCGGACGTGGCCGACCGGATAGCCCGGCTTCGCGAACTCGGCCCGCTGGTCGGTATCCGACACCAGGTCGAGGACGAACCGGACCCGGATTGGCTGCTGCGCCCGGAAATCCTGCGCGGGCTGACCGCGGTCGCCGCCGCGGGCTTGGTCTACGACCTGCTGGTGGCACCAGCGCAGCTCTCCGCCGCTCGGCAGGTCGCCGAACGCCTGCCGGACCTGCGCCTGGTCCTCGACCACGCCGCGAAACCTGGCATCGCAGCCGGCGAATGGCAGCCGTGGGCGGACGGCGTGGCCTCGCTCGCCAAGCACGGCAACGTGCACTGCAAGCTGTCCGGCTTGGTGACGGAAGCCGACTGGCGCGAATGGCAGGTGGGCCATCTGCGCCGCTACGCAGACCACGTTTTCGAGTCGTTCGACGCGAACCGGGTCATGTTCGGCTCCGACTGGCCAGTGTGCGAACTGGCGGCAGCGTACGAAGTCGTACTGGACGCGGCGGTGTCGCTGACCGGTGCGCTGAGCGACCCGGAACGGCTCGACGTCTTCGAGCACACGGCGGCACGCGTTTATGAGTTGAGCTGAAAGATGCGGCGGGTAAAACCAGAGTGCCGCGCGAAACCGAGCCTGTCGACCTATTCGGCGGTCCGCGACGGCGTTCCAGCCGTTCGAGTGACCAAACGGCTCAGAAGTCCTGGCCCTGCACCATCTCGCGGAGCTTGGACAACGCACGGTGCTGCGTGACGCGGACGTTGCCGGCCGAAATGCCCAGCGTCTCGGCCGTCTCGTTCGCGCTGAGGCCGACGACGATGCGCAGCGCCAGGATCTCCTGCTGCAGCGGGGCAAGGCGGGTGAGCAGTTCCTGGAGGCGGCTGCCGAGGTCGAGGCGCAGCGCGTGCGATTCCGGCTCGTTGCCGCCGGAGAGCGGGTGCTCCGGAAGCTCGGGCACCGGCTCGGACCGGTCGCGCGCGACCGCCCGGTAGGCGTCAGCGACCTTGTTGGCCGCGATCGCGTGCACGAGGTAGAGGAAGGAGCCGCCGCGGTCCTGGTAGTCCGGAAGGGCCTTGAGGACGGCCATGCAGACGTCCTGTGCGACGTCGTCGGCGGCGAGGTAGGAGAGGTCGCGGCCGCCCATCCGAGCCCGGCAGTAGCGGGCGACGACGGGGCGGAGCACGTGCAGCAGGTCGGCGACCGCGGCTTGATCGCCCTGTCCCGCCGCGCGTACGAGCGGGTCGAGGTCTTCTTTGGTCAGGCGTCC
The DNA here is from genome assembly GCF_017312175.1 of Amycolatopsis sp. A1MSW2902. Taxonomy (NCBI): domain Bacteria; kingdom Bacillati; phylum Actinomycetota; class Actinomycetes; order Pseudonocardiales; family Pseudonocardiaceae; genus Amycolatopsis; species Amycolatopsis sp. A1MSW2902. Next base: position 5,402,505 of record NZ_QJPO01000001.1, on the reverse strand, counting down.
GCCGGACCGGGGCAGCGTCGCGGGGCTCACGTAGCCCTCGACGCCGGACACCGCAGTTCGGGACGTCTTCGACGGTGCTGTCATGGTCGTCTCCCCGGCAACCCTGCGACCGTCGCTGTCTTGGGGTCAACACTCTGTGATGTTGCGGTCGCAAGTACTCCAATCGAACGGGGGGAGCACTGCGATCGTTGCGACGCTCCGTAACCTTAAGCGGCCGGAGGCCGACCGTCCACATTTCAACTACGAATACCCCGTTAGCAGCAGTGGTCTTGACACAAACGAGACCAGCCGACGCACAGTACGAATCCGGTCTCGCAGCATGTGCGGATGTCCGGTTTCGTACGTCACGAAGAGTGATAGCGGGGTAGCGCAACAGAGAGTGGTCGCACTGCGGGTAGAACGGGTTCCACTACCGTTGGTGATCTTGTGCCGCGTCCGCTCGCCGAGCCCGTGCGAACACCCACCATCGCAGAACGGCGAACCGGACGACCCCGCCGACGAAGCTGGCCGCGAGAAGCACAGCGGTTTGCTGCCCGGCGGACGGATGCGGGACGACGGCGTCAAGGGCCGCGAGCACGACCGATCCGTAGCCAGCGTAGAAGGCAAAAGTGACGAGATCCTGAAGGTGGCGCTTGCCCGCGCGGCTGCTCCGGTTGGCGAACGTGACGCGGCGATGGAACTCGGTGTTGCCGACCGTCGTGATCGCGAGCGCGGCGAGATTCGCCCATTGCGCGCCGATTTCCGGACGGAAGGCGAGGAAGAGGACTGCCTGGAGCCCGGTGGTGACGACACCGGCGGCCAGGTACCAGACAGCATGACTGCCCATCTCGCGGCGGCGGGTGGCGCGGTCTTCGGGGTTTGGCCGATTATCGGCAACGCTCGTGAGCGCTGGGTGCTTGGTGGGAGCAGCGGCGGGAGTCAGGTGGGGCTGGTGGTGACTGGGCTCGACTGCTGGAGCCGTCGCTGCTCGCGGTTGGCGGGCTTCGGCGGCGCTGTAGTTGGCGGGTTGTGGCGGCAGGAGGTCAGTGTCGCTCGGCGCGTGGGTCGGTTTCGCCGTTGAATGGCGACGGGGTTGGTCGCTGGACCCCCGCAGTGGCTGTTCGGCGGAGTCGGTTGCCGTTTCACGACGAAGGACGCTCGTGTTGGGCCTGGAGCGCTGACCGCTGGCCTTCGCTCGCCGCAGCCTGGTGTTGCTAATCGCGGCTTCATGGCGATCGGCCTGGGCATTCGCCGGTGAGCGGTGACTGGCGTGGGCGCTGTTGGCTTCCGGCCGGCGCGGTTCGGCGTCGGCGGACGGCGTCGCATGGTGAGCGACGTTCGGATCCGCCGGTGAGCGGCGACTGGCGTGGTCGCTGTTGGCTTCCGATCGCGGCAGCTCGGCGTCGTCAGTTGCTAGCGGAAGGCGACGGGCGTTCGTAGTTGCCGCTGAGTGGCGACTGGCGGTCGCCGACGGGAGCAGCTCGCCCTCGCTGGTTGCCGTTTTGTGGCGATCGGTGCTCGCGTCGCTCACCCGGTCGTGGCTGACGGCGTCGGGGACCGGCACCGAGTCAGTTGCCCTTTCGTGGCGATCGGAGCTCGAGTTCGCCAGCAAGCGGCGAGGGCTGTTGTCTCCGGGATTCGCCGGTAGCTGGTCAGCGTCGGGATCAGTCGCGGCCTGGCGGTCGGCGCTCGGATTAGCCGCTGAGGGGCGACGGGTGCTCTCGGCGGGGCGGTCGGCGGCGGAGTCCAGCAGGTCGCGGCGAGTCTCGATTTCGTCGGCGAGTGCGGCCAGTTCGTCGTCGGCTGCGCGGTGCTGGTCGGCGGCCTCGTCGAAGTCGGGGGAGCGGTGGCTCGGAGTCTCGTCGAGCGTGCGGAACTCCGGCTGCGCGTCATCGCGGACCGGGTCGTCGCTGGCTTTGCGCCGGGGGCGGAGACCGATCCGGCCGCGCGGCTTCCACCGGGTGGTGGTCATGTCCTGACGCTAGCTCTGCTTCGCCTGCTGACGCCCTGGCAGACCCAAGGAAACGCTGTGATTCCGACGACAGCCGTTCGGCCCGTTTCACTCGAAGTCGCCTCGGGTAGCTCACCACGAACAAATCCGGACTTTCGGGAGGTGCCCGTGAGCGATCCCGGTGACGACACTCTCCGCGAGAGTGAAGTGCCCGGTGCGGACGGCTCTCGTGCCGACTCGTTTCGCGCGTCCGGCTCCATGGGCGCGGCAGCTTCTGGCGAGGTCCGGGAAAGCCAGCGTGCCGGGGACGAGCCGGAGGTTCGGCCGCCGGTCCACGCTGCTGGGGAGGCCGACGGAGGCGACCCCGAATTGGGGCCGCTCGGCTCGGCCGGAGACGACTGGCCCCCGGTGCCCGGACAGGGCGAACGGGTCGACCACGGAGGAGGCACGGTTGCCGACGCGATCCGGTCGGCCATGGCCCGAAGATCCTGATCTCAAACGTATTTGTGACAGGTTCCACCGTCGCGGCAAACGGCCTAGCGCTCACACTGCGCGACCGTCATGCCGCCTTTAGCGTGAAAAACCACCCTGCAACCGACCGCGCGCATCCGACTGCGACGAAGGGAAGGCCGAAAGATGCTGACCGTTACCGAAGCCGCCGCCGAGGCGATCACCGCGTTGACCGCTGAACAAGGCAGTGACTCCGAGAAGAGCGGCCTGCGCTTCGCGCTGCAGAGCATGGAAGGCGACGGTGCCCAACTGGCGCTGTCGGTAGCCCCGGCCCCGGAGGACGGCGACCGCATCGTCGGTGCCGACGGCGGAGCCAAGGTCTTCCTCGAGCCGCAGGCAGCGGCATTGCTCGACGACAAGGTCCTCGACGTTCAGCAGGACGACACCGGCGACGTCGCCTTCGCCGTCCTGCCGCAGCAGCAGTCCGCCTGACGGGCTGCGCGAGCAAGCTCCCGGCCACGGGGGTCGGCGCGGCGGTGTCCGTCCGCTGATCCTGTGAGCCGCTCGCCGGTGCCTCCGGAGGTCTCAGGACGTCCGGGGCCGGTGAGTTGATTCATGGCCGATCCCTGGGCGGTGCTGCCGCCCAAGACGCGGGTTGTCCAGACGACGGGGTGGCTGCGTTGTTGTGTGGAACGCTCCCGCGGCTTGATCGCGGGAGCGTTCTGCTACCTGGTGCGCAGCCAGTCCCGCACTAGCACTCCGGCCCGTTCGCGCAGCAGTTCCGCGGCGTGCGAGCGGGCGTAGTCCAGCGACGGTGCGTGGTCGATCAGCGCGCTGCTGCCCACGACTCCCAATCCGGCCAGCGCGTCCGCGTCCAGCTGGATCCGTCCGGCGAGCACCAGAAGCGGGACGCCCGTCTGTCCCGCGCGAGCCGCGATGCCTGCCGGGGCCTTGCCGGACAGCGACTGTTCGTCCAGCGAGCCCTCCCCGGTGATCACCAGATCCGCACCGGTCAACGCGGTGTTGACGCCGGTCAACGCGGCGATCAGGTCGAAGCCGGACTCGACCGTCGCGTCGAACCCCGCGATCGCTCCCGCCGCGACACCTCCGCCAGCCCCGGCTCCGGGCAGGTCGGAGACGTCCGGTGCGCCAGCCTGCACAAGCGCCTTAGACCAGTGCGACAGGCTTTCGTCCAGCGTGCGGACGTCGTCCGGCACCGCACCTTTTTGCGGCCCGAACACGGCCGCCGCCCCGTTCGCGCCGAGCAGCGGATTCGTCACGTCCGTCGCGACTGCGACCGGCACTCCGCCCAGCCGCTCCCGCACCGGGCCCAAGTCGACGCGCGCGACCTGCGCCAGCGACCCGCCGCCGAGACCAACCGGCGCACCGGACGCGTCGAGGACCTCGGCACCCAACGCAGCCAGCATCCCGGCACCGCCGTCGGTGCTCGCGGTGCCGCCGACGGTCAGCACGAGCCGCCGCGCTCCGCGGGCGAGGGCGTCGTTCAGCAGCTCGCCGACGCCCCACGTGTGCGCGGCCAGCGCGACTTCCCGGCTCGGCGTCACGAACTCGATCCCGCACGCCCGCGCCGATTCGACGTAGGCCGTGCCGTCGAGCAGCACGTACCGAGCATCGACCGGTTCGGCCAGCGGACCGCGCACCGACAACCGCACCATGGAGCCGCCCGCGTTCTCGAGGACCTCCAGCGTCCCTTCGCCGCCGTCGGCGACTGGGCACGCGGAGATCTCGGCATCCGGCAACGCATCGCGTACGCCGTGCGCGATCGCTTCCGTCACCTCGACCGCGGTCAGGCTTCCTTTGAACTTGTCCGGTGCGATCACGACCCGAGTCATCGGCCCACCTCCGTCAGCGGATCGGCGCCGGCGAGCACTGAGACGACGTTGCGTGCGGCCAGCACCGCCATCGCTGTACGCGTTTCCACCGTCGCCGAGCCGAGGTGCGGTGTGACCACCACGTCGTCGCGCTCCAGCAACCGGGGCTCGACGTCCGGTTCCTTTTCGAACACGTCCAACGCCGCGCCCGCGATCTCTCCGGCCGCGAGCGCGTCGGCCAGCGCCGACTCGTCAACGACCGGACCGCGAGTGGTGTTCACCAGGTACGCACTCGGTTTCATGGCCCGCAAGGCATCCGCGTCGACGAGATGTCGGGTCTCGGGAGTCAGCGGACAGTGCAGCGACACGAAGTCGGAACGCCGCAGCAGTTCGTCGAACGACACGAACTCGCCGTCGAAGTCCGGTTTCGCCGACCGTCCGGAGTAGACGACCCGCATCCCGAACGCCGCCGCCCGCTTCGCCACCGCACGGCCGATCTGCCCGAGCCCGACGATGCCGAGCGTCTTGCCCTGCAGTCCGGACCCGAGCAGGAAGCCGAGGTGGAACGACCACGGCTGCCGCGCGCGCAGCAAACGTTCGCCTTCGCCGAGCCGCCGCGAGACTGCCAGCAGCAATCCGAACGCGAGATCCGCGGTGGCGTCGGTGAGCACGCCCGGCGTGTTGGTGACCACGACCCCGCGGTCGGCCAGTGCACTGACCTCCACGTTGTCGTAGCCCACCGCGACGTTGGCGACGACTTTCAGTCCGGGACCCGCCGCGTCCGCGACTGAGCCGTCGATCCGGTCGTGCAGCATCGACACCACCGCGGCCGATCCGGCGACGAACTTCCGCAGTTCCTCGGGCGTGAGTGGCCGGTCCTCCGGCGAGATTTCGACTTCGCCTGCTTCGCCGAGAACCTGCACGGCCTCGTCCGGGATCCAGCGGGTGACAGCGATCTTCGGCATGCCGAGCAGCCTAATGCCGACAGTGCCGCCCGAGCGAGGTTCGCGGCGCGCTCACCGCCGGACACCCGCCTGAGCTGCGACGGAGCGTCCAACTGCGACAGAACGCCACTGACGTTGACAGGGCCTGAATTCCGCATTGCGGTACCACGCAACGAAATCCCGGTCTGCCGACGGCCGCGCCGCCCTGTGCCGCCGCGAAACCCGTTCGCCGACTCCTAGCGCACCGTGTTGTCTTATCGCATCACCTCTCTTCCCTCGCAGTTCGCAAAACCTCGCGTCGTCTTGTGCCGTCTCTCCGGACGTCCGCTTCACCCTTTGGCACTCCCGCGGGCGGCCGGATCGTGCTATGTTCTCATCTAGAACTTCTGTGCGCTATGCGAACACGCTAGCACGGAACGGCAGAAGCAGGAAGATCCAGACGGAAGGGCTCGTGATGGCAAGGGTGCTGTCGCTCGGCGAGGCGGTCGCCGAGCTGGTGCACGACGGAGACACTGTCGCTCTCGAGGGCTTCACGCACCTCATCCCCATGGCGGCCGGGCACGAGATCATCCGTCAGGGCAGGCGGAACCTCACGCTCGTGCGGATGACGCCGGACATCGTCTACGACCAGCTCATCGGCGCGGGCTGTGCGAGCAAGCTGATCTTCTCGTGGGGCGGCAACCCCGGGGTCGGCTCGCTGCACCGGTTCCGCGACGCCGTGCAGCACTCGTGGCCGGTGCCGCTGGAGATCGAGGAGCACAGCCACGCGGGCATGGCGAACCGTTATGTCGCAGGCGCTTCCGGGCTTCCGTTCGCCGTGCTGCGCGGGTACACCGGCACCGATCTGCCCGCGCAGACGGACACGATCAAGCCGATCACCTGCCCGTTCACCGGCGAACAGCTCACCGCTGTGCCCGCGCTGAACCCGGACGTCACGATCGTGCACGCGCAGCGCGCCGACCGGGCGGGCAACGTCCAGCTGTGGGGCATCGCGGGTGTGCAGAAGGAAGCGGTGCTCGCGGCGAAGCGGTCACTGGTCACTGTGGAAGAGGTCGTCGACGAGTTGGAGCCCCGGCCGGGCGCGCTGGTCCTTCCGTCCTGGGCGGTCACCGCGGTGGCCGAGGTGCCGCGCGGCGCGGCGCCGTCGTACGCCGCTGGGTACTACGAGCGGGACAACGCGGCGTACCAGGCGTGGGACGAGATCGGGCGGGACCGAGAGGAATTCGCCCAGTGGCTGAACGATCTGACCGGGGTGAAGGCATGAGCGAGTACACCGCCGACGAGATGATGAGCATCGCCGCGGCCCGCGCGCTCGGCGAGGGCATGTCGTGCTTCGTCGGGATCGGATTGCCCAGCACGGCGGCGAACCTGGCCCGGCGCACGCACGCCCCGAACCTCACGCTGATCTACGAATCGGGTTGTCTCGGCGCGAAACCCAGCAGGCTGCCGCTGTCGATCGGCGACGGCGAGCTGGCCGACACCGCCGACGCGGTGGTCAGCGTGCCCGAGGTGTTCAACTACTGGCTGCAGCCCGGCCGGATCGACGTCGGGTTCCTCGGCGCCGCGCAGCTCGACAAGTTCGGCAACATCAACACCACGGTCATCGGTTCCGACTACCACGATCCGAAGGTGCGCCTTCCCGGTGCGGGCGGGGCACCGGAGATCGCCGCGTCCTGCAAGGAAGTGTTCGTCGTGCTGCGTCAAAGCAAGCGGACGTTCGTGGACAAGGTCGACTTCGTGACCTCGTTCGGCCATGGCTCCGGGCGCGGCGACCGCGAACGGCTCGGCCTGCGCGGAGCCGGGCCGACGCTCGTGGTCACCGACCTCGGCCTCATGCGGCCCGACCCGGACACCGCGGAGCTCACGCTCACCGAACTGCACCCCGGGGTCGAACTGGACCAGGTCGTGGAAGCGACGGGGTGGACACTGAAGACGGCCGCGGATCTCAAGACCACCCCCGCGCCCACCGAACGCGAACTGACCCTGCTCCGCGAACTGAAGAAGGCCGGCGAATGAGCGACGCTTACGTACTCGACGCGATCCGCACTCCCTTCGGGCGCTACGGCGGCGCTCTTTCCGGAGTGCGTCCTGACGACCTGGCCGCGGGTGTCCTGCGCGCGCTGGCCGAGCGCAACGGGCTCGATCCGTCCACTGTGGACGAGGTCGTGCTCGGCGACGCCAACGGGGCGGGCGAGGACAACCGCAACGTGGCGCGGATGGCCGCGCTTCTCGCCGGCTGGCCGACGTCGGTGCCCGGTGCGACGGTGAACCGGCTGTGCGGGTCCGGCGTCGAGGCGACCATGCAGGCGAGCCGGGCGATCCAGGTCGGCGACGCTTCGCTGGTGGTCGCGGGCGGCGTCGAATCGATGAGCCGCTCGCCGCTGGTGATGCCGAAGCCGGACAAGGCTTTCCCGGCCGGCAACCAGACGTTGTACAACACGGCACTCGGCTGGCGGATGGTCAACCCGGCGATGCCGTCGCAGTGGACCGTTTCCCTCGGCGAGTCCACGGAACTGCTCGCCGAGCGCTATGGCATCGGCCGCGACGAGCAGGACGCGTTCGCCGCGCGCAGCCACGTGAACGCCGCACGGGCGTGGGACGAGGGCTTCTACGACGACCACGTGGTCCCGGTCGAAGGCGTCGAGCTGACCCGTGACGAGGGCATCCGGCCGGATTCCTCGCCCGAGAAGCTCGCGAAGCTGAAAACCGTGTTCCGCAAGGAAAACGGCACCGTCACGGCGGGCAACGCGTCACCGCTGAACGATGGTGCGTCGGCGTTGCTGCTCGGCGACGCGGCCGCGGCCGAGCGGCTCGGCAAGGCGCCGCTGGCCCGCATCGCCGGGCGCGGCGCCGCGGGGGTCGACCCGGACGTGTTCGGCATCGGCCCGGTGCGCGCGGCGGAGATCGCGCTCGAACGGGCGGGTATCGGCTGGGACGACCTCGCCGCGGTGGAACTCAACGAGGCGTTCGCGGCGCAATCGCTGGCCTGCCTGAAAGAATGGTCGAAGCTGGACCCGGAGATCGTCAACGTCAACGGCGGGGCCATCGCGATCGGGCACCCGCTCGGCGCGTCCGGCGGCCGGATCATCGGCACACTGGCGCATCAGCTCCGCCGCACCGGCGGCCGCTGGGGCCTCGCGGCGATCTGCATCGGCGTCGGCCAGGGTCTCGCTGTCGTGCTCGAGAATCGCTGAGAAAGGGGAGGCATCGTGGCCACACCGACCGAGCGGCGCCTGCCGCAGTACCGGCCCGATCCGGAGGGTACCCACCCGCCGCTCGACTACGCGCCGTACCGCTCCACCGCGCTGCGGCATCCGAAGCAGCCGCTGGTCCTGCTGCCGCAGATGCTCACCGAGGTCACCGGTCCGCTGCTCGGCCCGGGGCGGCTCGGCGAGCTCGACAACGACCTCACCCGTCAGCACGAGGGCGAGCCGCAGGGCCAGCGGATCATCGTCACCGGCAGGCTTCTCGACGGCGACGGACGGCCGATCCGCAACTCGCTCGTGGAGATCTGGCAGGCCAACGCGGGCGGCCGCTACCGGCACACCGGCGACCGCTGGCCGTCCCCGCTCGACCCGAACTTCGACGGGCTCGGCCGCACGCTGACCGACGACGACGGGCGCTACGAGTTCACCACGATCAAGCCCGGCGCGTACCCGTGGAAGAACCACGACAACGCCTGGCGTCCCGCGCACATCCACTTCTCGGTGTTCGGCTCGGCGTTCACCCAGCGGCTCGTCACGCAGATGTACTTCCCGGACGATCCGCTGTTCTCGCAGGACCCGATCTTCAACTCCATTCCGGACGAGAAGGCGCGGCAGCGGATGATCTCCCGGTTCGACCTCGACCGCACCGAGGAGGAATGGGCGCTGGCGTTCCAGTTCGACATCGTGGTGCGCGGGCGGGAACAGTCGGTGTTCGAGGACGAGGAGGAGGACGAGTGAGGCTGGAAGGCACGCCTTCGCAGACCGTCGGGCCGTACCTGTCCATCGGGCTGCCGTGGGACGACGGGCCGTTCGTGGTCCCGGAAGGCACCGAAGGCGCGGTGTGGATCCGCGGCGGGGTGTACGACGGCGCGGGCAACCCGGTTCCCGACGCGATGATCGAGACGTGGCAGGCCGATCCGGACGGCGGGTTCGACCACCCCGACGACCCGCGCGGCAAGCCCTCCGGTGCGTTTCGCGGATTCGGCCGGTGCCCCACCGACGCGCAGGGCCAGTACCGGATCCTGACGCTGCTGCCGGGGATCGTGCCGGACGCGTCCGGGGCTCCGCAGGCGCGGCACATCGACGTCTCGGTGTTCGCTCGCGGGCTGCTGAACCGGGTCGTCACGCGGGTGTACTTCGAGGACCAGGACAACGCCGGCGACGCCGTGCTGGCGAGCGTGCCCGAGGAACGGCGGGATACGTTGCTGGCCAAGAAGGACGGTTCCGGCTACCGGTTCGACGTGCGTTTGCAAGGCGAAGGCGAGACGGTGTTCTTCGCGGTCTGACCGGCCGTGTCCATTGTGGAGGTTCAAGCGTGAGCAGTGTCCGGGTGCACCGGGTCGTCGAAGGCCCGGCGGCGGGTCCGGTGGTGGTGTTCTCCAACTCGATCGGCAGCGACCACCGGATGTGGGAGCCGCAGGTCGCGCCGTTGACCGAACGCGGGTTCCGCGTGGTCCGGTACGACACGCGGGGCCACGGGTCGTCGCCGGTGCCGCCGGGGCCGTACGACCTGGCCGATCTGGGCGGCGACGTGCTGGGGTTGCTTGACGACCTCGGTGTCGAGCGCGCGCATTTCGTCGGCCTATCGCTCGGCGGGATGACCGGGATGTGGCTCGGTGTCAACGCCGCCGAGCGGTTGTCGAGCCTCACGTTGTGCTGCACGTCAGCGCTGCTCGGGCCGCCCGAGATGTGGGCCGATCGCGCGCGGCTCGTGCGGGCCGAGGGCACCGGGGCGGTCGCGGAAGCCAGTGTCGGGCGCTGGGTCACGCCGGGCTACGCGCAGGCGCATCCGGACCAGGTCGCGTACCTGCGCGAGATGGTCGCGGCCCAGCCGGACGAGGGATACGCCGGATGTTGCGAGGTCATCGAGCGGATGGACCTCACCGGCGACCTGCCGAAGGTCTCCGTCCCGACGCTGGTGATCGCCGGTGCCGACGACCCGTCGACGCCCGCCGAGCCGCACGGTCGGGTCATCGCGGACGGGATCCCCGGCGCCCGGCTCGAGGTCGTCGCCTCCGCCGCGCACCTGGGCAGCTACGAGCAGCCGGAGGAATTCACCCGGCTGATCCTCGACCGGATCGCGGAGGAGCAGTGACCGGAGAGCGCTACGAGGCGGGCATGCGGGTGCGCCGCGAGGTGCTCGGCGACGACCATGTCGACCGGGCGGTCGCGCGGACGACCGAGTTCAGCAAGCCGTTCCAGGAGTACATCACCGAGGCGGCGTGGGGTTCGGTGTGGACGCGGGACGGCCTCGACCGGCGGACCCGCAGCTGCATCACGCTGGCCGCGCTCACCGCGCTGCACTGCCACGACGAACTGGCGATGCACGTCCGCGCGGCGGTGCGCAACGGGCTCACCGCGGACGAGATCCGCGAAGTCCTGCTGCACACCGGCGTATACGCGGGGGTTCCGGCGGCGAACACGGCGATCGGGATCGCCCAGCGCGTCCTCGCGGAGCTGGGAGAACCCACCGCTCAGCCGCCGGCCGGATAGGGTTCGCCGCATGGAATCCGACGACGAGGCCGAACGCGGTGCGCACCACGTGCAGTCGCTGGAACGCGGGCTGGCAGTGATCAAGGCGTTCAGCGCAGAGGCGCCGCATCCGACGCTCAGCGACGTCGCGCGCGTCACCGGATTGACCCGCGCGGCCGCGCGCCGGTTCCTGCTGACGCTCGTGGACCTCGGCTACGTCCGCACCGACGGCAAGTACTTCTCGCTCACCGCGCGCGTGCTGGAGCTCGGCTACGCGTATCTGTCCAGCCTCAGCCTGGCCGAGATCTCGCAACCGCACCTGGAACGGCTGTCGGCGGAGGTCCACGAGTCGAGTTCGGTGTCGGTGCTGGAGATCGCCGACATCGTGTACGTCGCGCGCGTCGCGGTGTCGCGGATCATGACGGTGAGCATCAACGTCGGCACGCGGTTCCCCGCGCACGCCACGTCGATGGGGCACGTGCTGCTCGCCGACATGGACCGGACCGAACTCAACACCTACTTCGTCGTCGCCGACCTCGACCGGTTGACCCCGCACACGCTCACCCACCGCACCGCGCTCGAAGCCGAGCTGGCCAAGGTCCGGGAGCAAGGCTGGGCGATGGTCGACCAGGAGCTCGAAGAAGGCCTGCGTTCGGTCGCCGCGCCGATCCGCAACCGGGCGGGGCGCGCGGTCGCCGCGGTGAACATCTCGACGCACGCGAGCCGGACGCCGGTGGAGACCGTCCGGACCCAGTTCGTTCCGCCGTTGCTCGAGACCGCGGCTGCCATTTCGGCGGAGCTCGCCGCGGTCGCGCCCGGGCGAGCGATCAAGGGCTGAGGAGCGCCGATGCCGGAACCAGTTGCCGGATTGCTGCTCGCCGCCGGGGCGGGGCGGCGATTCGGCGGGCCTAAAGCGCTGGTCGAGTACGACGGGGAGCCGCTGGTCCAGCGGGCGGTCCGGAACCTGGCCGAGGCCGGATGCACCTCGGTGCGGGTGGTCGTCGGAGCGTCGGCTGAGCAGGTCCGGGAGCTGCTGCCGCCGGACGTCACTGCGGTGTCCGCGGCGCGGTGGCAGGACGGGATGGGCGAGTCGCTTAAAGCCGGGCTCGAGTCGTTGGCGGGGGAGCCGTCAGCGGCCGTGCTCGTGCACCTGGTGGATCTGCCATGGGTACCGGCGGCGGCGCTCGCGCGGATCGTCGAGGAGGCTTCCGAGGACGCCGTCGTCCGGGCCGCGTACCAGGGGGTTCCGGGACATCCGGTGCTGTTCGGGCGGCGTTGGTGGGGAGAGATCGCGGAGTCGGCGCACGGTGACCACGGGGCGCGGGACTGGTTGCGCGGGCGCGGCGACGTGCGGCTTGTCGAGTGCGGTGACCTCGGGAGCGGCAGCGATGTCGATCGGCCTGGGGACCTGGCCGGGCCTGGCGCGGAGCGGCGATGAATGGTGCCGGTGCGGTCGGGTGCAGGGCTGCGTTGGGTCGCTGACGGAGCTTGTCTGGTCAGGACCGCGTGCGTCATGAGCCTCTGAGCGACGCGGTGAACGGCGAACTGGGCGGTCTCGGATCTACGATCGGGGGCGTGACAGAGTCCCTCGCCTCGCCCGACGCGCTCGCGGCCGCCCTCGACACCACCGGTTACCTCGCCGACGAGGGGCTGGCCACCGCGGGATTTCTCGCGACGCAGATGCAGCGGCCGCTCTTCTGCGAAGGCGAGCCCGGCACCGGGAAGACCTCGCTGGCGCTTGCCTTGTCCGAGGCGTTGAAGTGGCCGTTGGTGCGGCTTCAGTGCCACGAGGGCATCGACGCCGCGCAGGCGCTTTACGAATGGGACTTCCCCCGTCAGCTGCTGCACCTGCGTGCCCTCGAAGCGGCAGACGGCGGGCGGCTCGACGCGGAAACTGCCGAGCGTTCGCTGTACACGGAGCGTTTCCTGCTTGCGCGGCCGTTGCTGCAGGCGCTCACCACGACACCGTGTGTGCTGCTGGTGGACGAGATCGATCGCGCGGACGATGAGTTCGAGGCGTTCCTCCTGCAGTTGCTGGACGAGTACACCGTCACGATCCCGGAGTACGGCGAGGTGCGGGCGGAGCAGCCGCCGCTGGTCGTGCTGACGTCGAACCGGACTCGCGAGGTGCACGACGCGCTCAAGCGCCGGTGCCTCTACCACTGGCTAGAACACCCGGACCTGGCTCGGGAGATCAGCATCCTGCGCCGCCGGCTGCCGGGGATCGGCGAGACGCTCGCCCGGCAGATCGCCGACGCGGTGCACCGGCTGCGGGCGATGGACCTCCTCAAGCCGCCCGGGGTTGCCGAATCTCTCGACTGGGCAAGGGCTTTGCTCGCGCTCCAGCGCGACGAACTGGACGCCGCGACGGCCGCGCGGACTCTCGGTGCGGTGCTCAAGTACAGCGAGGACCTCGACCGGGTGCGGGCGAAGCTGGACACGCTGTTCTCTTGAGCTTCTGTCTACTATGGACGGTCAAGTAATTCCGTTGCGGCGGGGTGCGGGATCGGGCATGCTTGAAGCATCACTGGATGACTTCGCCGACTTCATTGATGAGTGCCTGATCTTGTGACTGCGACTGTGCCGGAAGGAGGGCTCGTGACCGACTTCGTCCGGACTGCCCTCCCGGCTGTCCGCTGAGTTCCCGTTCTTTCCTGAAGGTTCCGCGCGCCCGCCTTGCGCTACCGAGGCTGGCCGCTGCGCGCAACCACGGCTCGCGCACGCTGTCCCGGAGGCGGGACGGCGTGCGCGGCCGCCCTTCGTCGCCGCCGTGAGCGGTGTGGTGGGGCCTGGGGGAGTTTCGCGCGGCGGAGGGCTGGCTGAACGAACCGCCCGGGAACGCGGCGCGGGGTCTAGCTGCCTGGCGGCGGCGTCGGGATGCCTTGGCGTGGTGGCGCGGCTTGCCTGGCGGGTGGAAGTGCCCGGTTGCCTGGGCGTGGCGCGGGGGTTGGCTGGCGGGCAGAGATGTTGGGCAGCCTTGGTGCCGTGCGGAGGTTGGCTACGTGCGGAGGTTGGCTAGTAGGCGGAGATGCCGGGATGCCGCGTCGCGGGGTTGACCTGCGGGTGGAAACGTCGGGAAGCCCTGTCGCTGCGCGGGGTTGACTGGCGGGTGGAAGTGCTGGGATGCCTCGGTGCGGTGCGGTGCGGTGCGGTGCGGTGCGGTGCGGTGCGGTGCGGTGCGGTGCGGTGCGGTGCGGTGCTGGCTGGCGGGTGGAAGCGCCAGGAATCCTGCGCGCGACGCGGATGGCTAGTGGGCGGAAACGTCGGCAAGCCTTGGTGCGGTGTGGGGTTGGCCGACGGGCGCGGGATGTCTGCGGGCTTGCGCGCGGGCGAAATTGGGCTGGCGACGGTTCAGCTGGATGGCGCGGTGTGCGGGTCATGCGGAGCGGCGAGTTGGCGCAAGCCGGAACATCTGCGGGGCCGACGCGGTTCACACTGGAATGGCGGTGCGGAGGAACACTGGCGAGCTGGAGCAGCTCAAGCCGGGATCTTGGCGTGCCCAAGAACCCGCCCCAGAACCTTCGAGCGGCCGAGCGCTTGCCCCAGAACGTTCGCGCAGGCGAGAACTTGCCCAAGAGCCTCTGTACGAACCGGAACTCGGCCAAGAACCGCCGCGCGGCCGGGAGCCTGGCCAAGAACTCGATCAAGAACCGTTGCGTGCCAAGACCGCTGCCGGCGACTCGCAGCCCGCAGCCGGACGACCGCGGCTCCAGGAAGCTGAATCGGTCGCCGCCGGAGTGAGTGAAGGGCGTCTGAACCAGGCAGGATCGGCTGTCGCGGCGCGGTTTTCGGGGTTGGGGTCACAATGGGGAACATGAACACCGAAGTCGCTGACCCGCTTGCTGGCTATGCGGGGTTCGCGGCGGCATTGCGGGAGGCGGGCGTCGCCTGTGACGCGCGGCGGGTGCAGGCTTACCTGTCCGCGGTGGCGGAGGTCGATGTCGCCCGGCCGACGCAGTTGTACTGGGTTGGGCGGTTGACGCTCTGCTCCGACCCCGACGATCTGCCTCGGTACGAGGAAGCGTTCGCGCGATGGTTCGAAGGCGATGACAGTCCGAAGGCGACGTCGGGGACTCCGGTGCGGAAGCAAGCCCGGATCGCTCCGCTGGTCGCGGCGGCCGGGGACGGGGACAGCGCCGAGGAATCGCCCGACACGCTTCGGGTCGCGGCTAGTGATCACGAGGTTCTCCGGCATCGGGATCTCGCCGAGTTGACCAAAGCTGAGCGGGCGCACTTGCGGGAGTTGCTCGCGACGTTGCGTCCGGTGCTGCCCCGGCGGCGGGCGGCGCGGCGGGCGCCTGCGCATCGTGGTGCGCTTGACCCCGCGCGGACTCTGCGGGCGATGCTTGCGTCCGGTGGCGAGCCGGTGCGGCTGGCGCATCATCGAAGGGGGACGCGGGCGCGGAAGGTCGTCTTGCTGATCGACGTTTCCGGCTCGATGAGCCCGTATGCCGACGCGTTGCTGCGGTTCGCGCACGTCGTCGCGCGGGCTGCTCCGATGTCGGTCGAGGTGTTTACGCTGGGTACTCGGATGACGCGAGTGTCCCGGCAGCTCCGGCAGCGCGATCCGGAGCAGGCGATGCTCGCGGCCGGTACCGCGGTGCCCGATTTCGCTGGTGGGACACGGCTTGGCGAGACATTGCGGGTGTTTCTCGACCGGTGGGGACAGCGCGGGTTCGCGCGACGCGCGGTAGTCACCGTGTTCTCCGACGGGTGGGAGCGCGGCGACGTCAGCCTGCTGGCCGAGCAGCTCGGCAGGCTGCGCCGGCTCGCGCACGCCGTATTCTGGGTGAATCCGCACGCAGGGCACGAGGGTTATACTCCGGTCCAATCCGGCATCGTGGCCGCCCTGCCGCACATCGACCGCTTGCTGGCCGGGCACAGCCTGGCGACGTTGGAACGACTCCTCGGGGAGATTGCCGATGCGTGACGTACTGGACGACGTGTACCGCCGCTGGCAGGCGGGCGAAACGGTCGGGCTCGGCACGGTGGTGGCGACGTTTTCGTCGGCCCCGCGGGCGCCGGGTGCGTCGATGATGGTCGCGCCGGACGGCACGGTCGTCGGGAGCGTGTCCGGCGGCTGCGTCGAGGGCGCGGTGTACGAGCTAGCCAACGAGGTCGTCGCCGAGCGGAAGCCGGTGTTGCAGCGCTACGGCGTCAGCGACGACGACGCCTTCGCGGTCGGGCTGACCTGCGGCGGGATCATCGACATCTACGTCGAGCCGGTGGACCGCGAATCGATGCCGGAGCTGGAGCGCGTCGTCGAGTCGGTGCGCAGCGGCGAGCCGGTCGCGGTCGTCACGATCGTGGAGCACGAGACGCCGGGACT
This sequence comes from Amycolatopsis sp. A1MSW2902, assembly GCF_017312175.1. Taxonomy (NCBI): domain Bacteria; kingdom Bacillati; phylum Actinomycetota; class Actinomycetes; order Pseudonocardiales; family Pseudonocardiaceae; genus Amycolatopsis; species Amycolatopsis sp. A1MSW2902. Next base: position 5,386,342 of record NZ_QJPO01000001.1, on the reverse strand, counting down.
GGTCGGCGAGCACATGATTGTGTGGCCGGACCGGGTCGAGGGGTCCCTTGGCTCGTCCCGGATGGACGATGCTGTCGCGGACGATGCGCGTGGGCTTCTTGCCGCCGGACGCACCGGGACGCTCCATTACGGACCGGACGGGCAGCGGCGCGGCGAGGGCATGGCTGTTTTCGTGAATTCCTTCGAACCGCCGCCGCGACTGCTGGTGTTCGGGGCCATCGATTTCGCCGCCGCAATGGCACGGATGGGTGCTTATCTCGGGTATCAGGTGACGGTCTGCGACGCGCGTCCGGTGTTCGCGACCAGCAGCCGGTTCCCGGAGGCGCACGACGTGGTCGTCGACTGGCCGCACCGTTACCTGAAGGCCGAGGCCGACGCGGGCCGGATCGACGCGCGGACGGCGATCGCGGTCCTCACGCACGATCCGAAGTTCGACGTGCCGCTGCTGGAGGTCGCGCTGCGGCTCGACGTCGGGTATGTCGGCGCGATGGGTTCGCGCAAGACGCACGACGACCGGTTCGCGCGGCTTCGCGAGGCGGGGATCACCGAGGGCGAGCTGGAACGCCTGTCGTCGCCGATCGGCCTCGACCTCGGCGCGCGCACGCCGGAGGAGACGGCGGTGTCGATCGCGGCGGAGATCATCGCGCTTCGTTGGAGCGGCACCGGACGGCGGCTGGCGGCGTTGAGCGGGCGGATTCACAGCTGACCTGGCTGGTGGCCTGGAAAGCTGGGGAAGTGTTGCGGCTGGGCTAGGCGGCTGGCGGCGTTAATCAGGCGGATTCCTCGCCGACCTGGCCGGTGGCCTGGGAGGTTGGGGAAGTGTCGCGGCTGGGCTTGGCGGCTGGCGGTGTTGGGCGGGCGGATTCCTAGCTGACCTGGCTGGTGAGCTGGGAGGCCTGGCAAGCGTTTGCGGTCGCTCGGTGGCTGGTGCGGGCGGGCATGCGGGGCTTCGGCGGTGCTGCCTGGCCGGACTTCGGTGCTTGACGGCGCTGCGCACGTGGCCAACGTGGCAGCGCTTGCGGGGCCGGGATGTGGCAGCGGGGCCGTAGCAGGCCGGATGCGCAGCCGACGCGGCAGTTGCTGCGAGGACCCGGCAGCAGGTGCACCGAAGTTGGGCGGCCGCAGGGCGGACCATCCGGACCGAGGCTTGGCACTGTGCGAGGCGACCCGGAATGACGCATCCCCGGCGGCTGCGGCGGGCAGCAGCCGCCAGTCATGCAGCAGCAAAGGCGAGAAGCATGCCTGGGCACCCAGGCAACGCGGCAGATGCTGCGAGAACCCGGCCGCAGGTGCACCGAGGACGCAACTAGCCGGAAACACAGCACCAAGCCGAACCGTCCAGGCCGAAGCCCACGCAGCCCTGCCACGACGCACCCGCCATGCAGTGCGATCCGCGAGGAAAACCCCGTCCAGCAACGAAACCCGGTGAACCCCCGACTCGAAACCGCGGCCACTCGGGAAGATCCGCCGCTCGAAAAATCACCCGTCCGGCTTCACGCATCTGCGTCTCCAGAAATGCAAAAAACCCGCATCTGCGGAACCGTCAGGGCGACGTGCGACATCAGGACTTGTCCGCGCGCGAAAGGCGTAGCACGCTCCCCTGTGAGGCCGATCACGATCGCGCCTTGGCCGTTCCCGAACCGGCCCGCCGCCTCCGCCGGGGCTGGCGGGCATTTGCACTTGGAGGCCTTTGATGCGCATCACCGTCACTGTCGACGGCACGAAATACACCGATGACGTCGAGCCGCGCACCCTGCTCGTCCACTACTTACGGGAACGCGTCGGGAAGGTGGGCACCGTCGTCGGGTGCGACACCAGCAACTGCGGCGCGTGCACCGTCCATCTCGACGGGCACAGCGTGAAATCCTGTTCCGTTCTCGCCGTGCAGGCCGACGGATGCGAGGTCACCACCGTCGAGGGGCTGGCCCGCGACGGGCAACTGCACCCGGTCCAGCAGGCTTTCCACGACAACCACGCCCTGCAGTGCGGGTTCTGCACGCCGGGCATGATCATGCAGTCGATCGACCTGCTGGCGGACAACCCGGACCCCGACGAGCAGGCCGTTCGCGAGGGGCTCGAGGGCAATCTTTGCCGCTGCACCGGCTACCAGAACATCGTGAAGGCGGTGCGCGACGCCGCGAAGCACATGAGTCCCGGTGCGGGGCCCGAAGCCGAGAAGATCGATCAACCCAACCACGTCGGCGTGGGTGGTGAATGATGACTGCCACGATCGAGCCTGAGGTAGGGAAGTCCCGGCGCCGCAAGGAAGACGAGCGGCTGATCACCGGGCGCACCCGGTGGACGGACAACATCGCGTTGCCGGGGATGCTGCATCTCGCGGTGCTGCGGAGTCCGCTGGCGCACGCCAAGATCGTTTCGATCGACACGTCCGCGGCCAAGGAATCCGCTGGTGTCGTCGCCGTTTACACCGCCGCCGACCTCGATCCCGAGGGTGCTATCGGCATGCCGTGCGCGTGGCCGATCACGCCGGACATGGCTGCGCCGCGGCGTCCGGTGCTGGCCTCGGACCGGGTGAATTTCGCCGGCGAAGGCGTGGCGGTGGTGGTCGCTCGATCAGCCGCGGAGGCGCATGACGCGCTCGAGGCGATCGAGGTCGAGTACGAAGACCTGCCGCCGGTCCTCGACCTGGAAGCGGCGCTCGCCGAAGACGCGCCGCTCGTGCACGAGGAATTGGGCAGCAACAAGAACGCCTTCTGGGTGTTCGACTCGGCCGAGGCCGGGACCGGCGGGAACGTCGAGGAAGCACTGTCCTCTTCGGAGGTCGTGCTGAAACGGCGGTTCCGCCAGCAGCGCCTGGTGCCCGCGTTCATGGAGCCGCGCGCGTGCGTGGTCGACCCGACCGGCGCGCAGCTGACCATGTGGTCGGCCACCCAGGTGCCGCACATCCTGCGCGTGATGTCCGCGCTGACGCTCGGCATCCCCGAGCACAGGCTGCGCGTGATCGCGCCGGACGTCGGCGGCGGGTTCGGCGGCAAGATCGGCGTGCTGCCCGAGGAAATGATGGCCGTGCTGGTCGCGAACAAGCTCGGCAAGCCGGTGAAGTGGAACGAATCCCGGTCCGAGACGATGCTCGCCGCGCACCACGGCCGCGACCAGATCCAGGACATCACGATCTCGGCGAAGGCCGACGGGACGGTCACCGGGCTCAAGGTCGAACTGCTCGCCAACCTCGGCGCGTACAACGGCCTGGTCGGGCCGGGCGTGCCGATCCTCGGCGCGTTCATGTTCAACGCGATCTACAAGATCCCGGCGTACCACTTCGCCTGCACCAACGTGTTCACCACGACCACGCTCACCGACGCCTACCGCGGCGCGGGCCGTCCGGAGGCGACGTTCGCGATCGAGCGGATCATGGACGAGCTGGCCGACGAGCTGGGCATGGACCCGGTGGAGCTGCGCGAAAAGAACTGGATCAAGCACGAGGAATTCCCGTTCACCACGGTCTGCGGGCTCACCTACGACTCCGGCAACTACGAGGCCGCGACCGAGAAGGCGAAGGAACTCTTCGGCTACGACGCGCTGCGCCGCGAGCAGAAGGAACGCCGGGAGGCGAACGACCCAGTGCAGCTCGGCATCGGGATCTCGACGTTCACCGAGATGTGCGGGCTCGCGCCGTCGCGGGTGCTGGGTTCGCTCGACTACGGCGCCGGCGGCTGGGAGTACGCGTCGCTGCGGATGTTGCCGACCGGCAAGGTCGAGGTCACCACGGGTGCGTCGGCGCACGGTCAGGGGCACGAGACGGCGTGGAGCCAGATCGTGGCCGACCAGCTCGGCGTGTCCTTCGAGGACGTCGAGGTGCTGCACGGCGACACGCAGTCCTCGCACAAGGGCCTCGACACCTACGGTTCGCGCTCGCTGGTCGTCGGCGGTATCGCGATCGTGAAGGCGGCGGAGAAGGTGGTCGCGAAGGCGAAGCCGATCGCCGCGCATCTGCTGGAGTGCTCCGAGGACGACCTCGAGTTCTCCGGCGGCAAGTTCACCGTGAAGGGCACGGATTCGTCGACGACGATCCAGGACATCGCGCTCGCCGTGTTCGCCGCGCACAACCTGCCGGACGGCGTCGAACCGTCGCTCGATTCCGACGCCACCTTCGACCCGGAGAACTTCTCCTTCCCGCACGGCACCCACTTGTGCGCGGCCGAAGTGGACACTGAAACGGGCCAGGTGAAACTGCGTTCGTACGTCTGCGTGGACGACGTCGGCAAGGTGGTCAACCCGCTGATCGTGGAAGGACAGGTCCACGGCGGGCTCGCGCAGGGCATCGCGCAGGCGTTGTTCGAGGAGGCCGTGCACGACGAGAGCGGCACGCTCACCACCGGCACGTTCGCCGACTATCTGCTGCCCTCGGCGGCTGACCTGCCGTCGTTCACCACGGACCGGACGGAAACGCCGTCGACCACGAACCCGTTGGGAGCCAAGGGAGTCGGCGAGGCGGGCACGATCGCTTCGACGCCCGCCGTGGTCAACGCGGTGGTCGACGCGGTGCGCCAGTTCGGGGTGAACGACATCGAAATGCCGCTCACCCCGATGCGGGTGTGGAACGCGGTGCGCCATGGCACCGCCAATGCCGGCGGACCCGGCGGCGAGGCCGGCGGCGGCCTCGGTTCGATCGACGCCTCCGGAGGTGCCCAGTGATCCCGGCTCCGTTCGACTACGTCGCTCCGTCCACGGTGGACGAAGCCGTGCAGGCGCTCGCCGCGGCGGGCGAGGACGCCAAGGTGCTGGCGGGCGGGCAAAGCCTGCTGCCGGTGCTGCGGATGCGCCTGGCCGCGCCGACCACCCTGGTCGACCTCGGGAAAGTCGCCGAAATGCGCGGAGTGCGCGAGGACGGCGACGCGCTCGTGGTCGGGGCGATGACGACGCATTACGAGGTCCAGCGCGACCCGTTGATCGCCGAGCACGCCGCGCTGGTGAAGGAGGCGACGGACACGGTGGCGGATCCGCAGGTGCGGCACCGCGGCACGTTCGGCGGCGCGATCGCGCACGCGGACCCGGCGGGCGACCTGCTGGCCCCGGTGCTCGCGCTGGACGGCGAGCTGGTGCTGGCCGGGCCGAACGGGCGGCGCACGGTGTCCGCGGCGGAGTTCTTCCAGGACTACTTCACCACCGCGCTGGCCCCGGACGAACTGCTCGTCGAGGTGCGGCTGCCCAAGCACACCGGCTGGCGGGCGCACTACGAGAAATTCAACCGGGTCGCCCAGGCCTGGTCGATGTGCGCGGTGGCGGCCACCGTGCGCACCGAGGGCGGCGTGATCGAGGAAGCCCGGGTGGCGCTCACCAACATGGGCGCGACCCCCGTCCGGGCGACCGGCGTGGAGCAGGCGTTGCTCGGCGCGCAGGCCAACGCGGACACGATCCGGGCGGCCGCCGCGCACGCGGCCGAGGGCACCAACCCGGTCGCGGACGGCAATTCCGACGTCGAATACCGCCAGCACCTCGCGCGGGTGCTGACCGGGCGTGCCGTCGCGGCGGCGGTGGGCGCCTGAGCTGACCGGGACGTGAAGGACTCCTTGGGGGACTTTGATTCCCCCAAGGAGTCCTTCACGGACCGCTTCGCGGGAGACGGCCGTAAGGTGGACGGCAACGGCTCGAAGCAGTGTGCAGGAGAGGAGGTCGGCCCGTGCGGCTCGACCACGAATTCACCGTCCCCGCCCCGATCGGGGAGGTCTGGCAGGCCGTCATCGACCCGGAGCGCGTCGCCCCGTGCATGCCGGGCGCCTCGCTCACCAAGGTGGAGGGGGACACCTTCGCGGGCACGGTGAAGGTCAAGCTGGGGCCGATTTCGCTGCTGTACAAGGGAACCGGCGAGTTCCTGGAGAAGGACGAGGCGGCGCGCAAGGTCGTCATCAAGGCGTCCGGCAAGGACTCCCGCGGCGGCGGCACTGCGGCCGCGACGGTCACCCTCACGCTCACCGAGCGCGACGGCGGCACGCACGGCGCGGTGGCCACCGACCTGGCGATCACCGGACGTCCGGCGCAGTTCGGGCGCGGCCTGATCTCCGAGGTGGGCGGCAAGATCCTCGACACCTTCGCGGGGAACCTCGCGGCGTCGCTGGAGACCCCCGCCGAAGCGGCTCCCGCGGCGAAGCCGGAGGAGAAGGCCGAAGAGAAGCCTGCGGAAAAGCCCGCGGCCGAGCCGGTCGCCGACGAAAAGCCGCATCTGCGGAGCGTTCCGGCGGGCGGTTCGACCGGCGAGACCGAGGCGATCGACCTGCTCGACTACGCGGGCCAGTCCGTCGCGAAGCGGCTGGCTCCGGTGGCCGCGGGCGCGGTCGTGCTGCTGATCGTGCTGGCCGTCGTGCGGAAGCTGCGCCGCCGCTGACCCAGCCCGGAAGTTGCCCGCCCGCTCTACCCAGAGCGTGCCCGGTGGGCAGTTCGCGAAGGAGTTTTCGCTCGGTTCGGCTAGCTGCGGAGCGGACCCGCTACCCTGGGCAACTTCCGTAGGCCGAATTTCGCGTGGGGGCGCCCGTGACCCAGGCACCTGTCCCCATCGGGGTGCGCGGCGCGGTGACGTCCTGGAGAGGCTGGCCGCCGCGCTGGGCGATGTGGGCGGTCGCGCGGCGGCGATGGATCGGCTACGCGATGGCGTGCGAGGCCCTCGCCGTGGCACTCACGGCGACGGGCCTCGCGACCGGGTTCGGCGGGCCGGTGCAGTTCAGTTCGTTCGGCGTCCTCGTCGGGCTGGGCATCGCGCAGGCCGAGATGTCGCGCCGGATCGAGCGGCTGCGACGGTGGATGAGCGGCCAGACGCACATCAACGTCACGTCCGTCTGGTACCTCGCCGGTGCGTTCCTGCTTCCGCCGGCGTGGGTCGCGTTGCTGGCGTTGGTGCTGTACCTGCATCTGTGGCTGCGAGTGTGGCGACACGTGCGTACGCGGCCCGCACATCGCTTCGCGGCCAGTACCGCGTGGGCGATGCTGTCGTGCTTCGCGGCATCTGCGGTGTTGACCATCGGCGGTCTGGATCAAGCGCGGCTCGACACCGCGTACGGCGTCCTCGCGCTCGTACTGGCAGCAGCCGCCTTTGAACTGGTGAACGTCGTGCTCGTAGCGACGGGCATCTACCTGTACACGAACAGCCGCTCGCCCGCGGACCTCATCGGCACCTGGGAGGACAACGCCTTCGAGCTCGCGACACTGTGTCTCGGCGGGCTCGCTGCGCTGGCGTTCGTCCATCAGCCGGTGCTGGTGGTGTTCGTGCTGCCGCCGTTGCTGTTGCTGCACCGCTATCTCCTGCTGAAGCAGCAGTTGCAGGTGGCGGTCGTGACGGACGAGAAGACCGGGCTGCTGAACACCGCGGGCTGGCACGAGCTGGCGACCCGGGAATTCACCCGGGCCCGGCGGCGCGGGACCGGCAGCGGGTTCGCCGTGCTGATGATCGATCTCGACCACTTCAAGCGCATCAACGACACGTACGGGCACCTCACCGGCGACGAGGTGCTGGCCGCGGTGGCCGTGGCGATCGAGGCTTCGGTGCGGCAAAGCGACACCGTCGGCCGGTTCGGCAGCGAGGAATTCGTGGTCCTGCTGCCCGCGACCGGTGGCACCGACGTGCTCGGGATCGCCGAACGGGTGCGGGGCGCGGTGGGGGAGCTGACCGTCGCGGTGGGAGGTCCGCTGCGGATCAGCGGACTCTCCGTGTCCGTCGGGGTCGCGTGTTATCCGCAGGCGGGAAACACGCTCGACGAGGTGCTGCGGTCAGCGGACGCCGCGCTGTACCGGGCGAAAGACGGCGGCCGGAACCGGGTCGCGGTCTGAGCCGGAAATACCGGGCGCGGGCAATTGTTGAACGTTGTATGAGCACTGCGGATCACGAGACCGACGTCGTGGTGATCGGGGCCGGGCAGGCCGGACTGTCGGCGGCATATCACCTGCGGCGGGCCGGGTTCGCCAACGAACGCGGGTTCGTCGTGCTCGACCACGGCAAACGCGCGGGCGGGGCGTGGCAGTACCGGTGGCCGTCGCTGGTGGTCGGGAAGGTGCACGGGATCCACGACCTGCCGGGGATGGCGTTCGGGACCCCGGATCCGGCGCGCCCGGCGAGCGAGGCCGTGTCGCAGTACTTCGGGCGCTTCGAGAAGACGTATGACCTGCCGGTGCACCGCCCGGTCGACGTGACCGCGGTGCGGCGCGCGGGGGAGCGGCTGGTGGTCGAATCGCCCGCGGAGACGTGGGCGGCGCGCGCGGTGATCAGCGCGACCGGGACGTGGGACCGGCCGTTCTGGCCGCGTTATCCCGGCACCTTCGCCGGACGGCAGCTGCACACGGCGGATTACCGCGGCGCGGAGGAATTTCGCGGCCAGCGCGTGGTGGTCGTGGGCGGCGGGACGTCGGCGGTGCAGTTGCTGATGGAGATCGGTCCGGTCGCCCGTTCGACGGTGTGGGTGACGCGGCGTCCGCCGGTGTGGCGCGAGGAGGAGTTCAGCGAGGACTGGGGACGGATGGCGGTGGCGAAGGTCGACCAGCGGGTGCGGGCCGGGCTGCCGCCGGAGAGCGTCGTGAGCGTGACGGACCTGCCGGTGACGCCGCAGGTGCTCGCGGGCCGGGCGGCGGGATATCTGGACCGGCGGCCGATGTTCTCGCGCTTGGTCGCCGACGGCGTCGTCTGGGAGGACGGCAGTTTCGAGCCCGCGGACATGATCCTGTGGGCGACCGGGTTCCGGGCTTCGATCGACCACCTGGCTCCGCTGCATCTGCGGACTCCCGGCGGAGGGATCCGGATGGACGGGACTCGCGTGGTCGCGGAACCGCGGCTGCATCTGGTCGGGTACGGGCCCTCGGCGAGCACGGTGGGGGCGAACCGGGCCGGACGCGCTGCGGTGCAGGAAGTGCGGCGGCTGCTCCAGCACTGACGGTCCGTGAAGGGCTCATTGAGGGAATCTGAGTCCCTGAAGGAGTCCTTCACGGCACTTCCCCGGACGGGAGCGGGGCGTTCCGCTGATCGGGCGGTCTTGATCGTTTCACGTCCGTTCCGGGCTTGTCGGGGGAAACCGGGCCCGCTACTCTGCCGTTTTAGTTAGGAAACTTTCTTAACGCAACGAGACGCCGCAGAACCGTAACGCCGCCGCCCTGTTCCCGTCCGGCCCGAAGGAGTGCGACGTGTCCTCGTCCCGTGTCCGAAGTTTCGCCCGGTTCGCCTTGCCGGCGGCCGCAGTGGTGCTGTTGCCCGCCGCGGTGTCGCCCGCGCGCGACGCCAGTGCCGCTGCCGCCGATGTGCTGCTGTCCCAAGGAAAACCCGTCAGCACGTCCACGCTCGAGACGTCCACGTTGAGCGGCGAGAACGCCGTCGACGGGAATCTCAAGACCCGCTGGGCCAGTGCGGTCAGCGCCGACGCGCAGTGGCTGCGCGTCGATCTCGGCCAGGCCGCCACGATCCACCGGGTGAAGCTGAACTGGGAAGCGGCCTACGCCAAGAAGTACCGCATCGAGATCTCCGACGACGGCGAGAACTTCAAGTCGATCGCGACGATCACCAGCGGCGACGGCGGCACCGACGACCTCACCGGGTTGTCCGGGCACGGCCGCTTCCTGCGCTTCGTCGGCACCGAGCGCGCCACGAAGTACGGCTACTCCCTCTGGGAACTTCAGGCGTACGGCACGCCGGACTCGTCCGGCGACACGCAGGCGCCCACCGCTCCGTCGAACCTCGCCGCGGGCGAGATCGGCTCGAACAGCGTCGGGCTGACCTGGGCCGCTGCGACGGACAACGTCGGCGTCAGCGGGTACGAGGTGCTGCGGGACGGCAAGTCCATCGCTACCAGCACGAGCACGTCCTACACCGACAACGGCCTTTCGCCGGACACCGACTACACCTACACCGTCCGCGCGAAGGACGCCGCTGGCAACGCGTCGCCGGCCAGCAGCGCGGTCAAGGTGCACACCAAGCCGGGGACCGCGGGCAACACGTTCGTCCTCGCCGCGGCAGGCGACATCGCCGAACAGTGCACCGCCAGCAGCTCAAGCTGCATCCACCCGAAGACCGCGAAGCTCGTCCAGTCGATGAACCCCGCCGCGGTGATCACCATGGGCGACAACCAGTACGACGCCGAGGACACCGGTCTGACGCTGCAGAACTTCAAGGACTACTACGACAAGACCTGGGGCAAGTTCAAGAGCATCACGCACCCGATCCCGGGCAACCACGAGACCTACGACGACAACAAGCCGTTCGAGGCCTACGAGCAGTACTTCGGCAAGATCGCCACGCCGAACGGGAAGCGGTACTACAGCTGGGAAATGGGCAACTGGCACTTCATCGCCCTCGACTCCAACGGCTTCGTCGACGACAAGGACGGCGGCGAGCTCAAGGACACCGACCAGATGAACTGGATCAAGCAGGATCTGGCGAAGAACACCAAGGGCTGCGTCGCGGCGTACTACCACCACCCGCGGTGGAGCTCGGGCGACCACGGCGACCAGCGTGGTTCCAAGCAGCTGTGGGACCTGTTCGCGCAGAACAAGGTCGACCTGATCCTCAACGGCCACGACCACCACTACGAGCGGTTCGTGCCGCAGGACGCGAGCGGCAAGGCGAACCCGGCCGGCCCGGTCGAGATCATCGGCGGCATGGGCGGGGCGAACCCGTACCCGGTCCACTCCGCGCATCCGACCACGGCGAAGCTGCTGAAGGACACCTTCGGCGTGCTGAAGCTGACGATGACCGACAACACCTTCTCCGAGCAGCTGATCGGTCTCGACGGCAAGGTCCAGGACAGCAGCCCGACCTACACCTGCCACAACTAGGGGCCGGTCATGTACATCGCGACAAGCCGTAGTTCGGACGTCGCGGCGGGCACCGACCGGAAGGCCGGCCTGCGCCGGGTGTCGGCGAACGTCGTCGCACTCGGCGCGGTCAGCCTGGTCACCGACATCTCCTCGGAGATGGTGACCGCGGTGCTCCCGCTGTATCTGGTGCTCGGCCTCGGGCTGAACCCGCTGCAGTTCGGCCTGCTCGACGGGCTTTACGCGGGAGCCACCGCCGTGGTCCGCGTGCTCGGCGGGCATCTGGCCGACCGGTGGCGGCGGCTCAAGGCGGTCGCCGGGTTCGGCTACGGCTTGTCCGCGGTGTGCAAGCTCGGCCTGGTCGCGGCCGGTTCGTCGGTCGCGGCGATCGGCGTGGTGCTCGCCGCCGACCGGACCGGCAAGGGGCTGCGCACCGCCCCGCGCGACGCGTTGATCTCGCTCAGCAGCGAGCCCGACACTCTCGGCCGGTCGTTCGGCGTGCACCGCGCGATGGACACCGTCGGCGCGTTCCTCGGCCCGCTGGTCGCGATGGCCGTGCTCGCTCTGAGCCTCGGCAGTTACACGTCGGTGTTCTTCACCAGTTTCTGCATCGCGGGGATCGCGGTCATGCTGCTGGTGCTGTTCGTCCGCGATCACAAGCAGGAAATCGCCGACCGGGCCGCGGTGTCCGTGCGGGCGGCGTTCGGGCTGTTGCGCGAGCGGGGTTTCCGCCGCGTCGCGATCTGGGCGGCGCTGCTGGGGTTCGTGACGCTCGGCGATTCCTTTGTGTACCTGGTGCTTCAGCGGCGCTGGGACGTCGCGGCGACGTTCTTCCCGTTGCTGCCGCTCGGCACCGCCGGGGTGTACCTGGTGCTGGCGGTCCCGCTGGGCAAGCTGGCCGACCGGATCGGGCGCTGGCCGGTGTTCCTCGGCGGGCACGTCGCGCTCGTCGCCGCGTTGATCGCGTTGTGCGGGCCGGTGTCCGGGTTCTGGCTCGCGGCTCTCGCGTTGGGCCTGCACGGCGTGTTCTACGCGGCCACCGACGGGGTGCTCATGGCCGCGGCTGGACCGTTGGTGCCCGCTGACCTCCGGGCGACCGGCCTCGCGGTGGTCCAAACTGGACAGGCCGCCGCCCGGATGCTTTCGTCAGTCCTCTTCGGACTCGCCTGGACGTTGTGGGATCTGCAGCCCGCAGTTCTCGTGGCGGCCGGAGCGCTCGCTGTCGTGGCGCTCGGCGCCGCTTTCGCAAGGCCGGTGCGCAAATGAAAAAGGTTCTTCTCGCCGTTGTCGGAACTGTGGCGCTCGCGGCTGCCGCGGTGGTTTACACCGTTGCCGCGCGGCCCAGTCCGGCTGAGCCCGCGAAGGTGGAGCACCTTTCGCTCGCCCCGGGGCAGTTGTTCTTTCGTAGCACTAAAACGGGCAACGTCGGCGTTGTTCCGCTCGCGAATCCTGGTGCCGCGCCGAAGTTCAGCGATCTGAAGTGCGACCGGTTCGCCGTGTCCGCGTCGACGGGGATGTGCCTCGCCGTGCGACCCGGCACCTTGCCCGCGGTCAGCGATTTCAGCATTCTCGACCGGAATTTCGCCACTACGCACAAGGATTACCTGCCGGGGACCCCGAGCCGCGCGCGCGTGTCGCCGGATGGCAAGCGGGTGTACTGGACGGTGTTCGTCACCGGCGATTCCTATGCCGCCACCGGGTTTTCGACGCGTGCCGGGATTTACCAGCTGGACAACGGCGAACTGGAGAAGACGATCGAGGAGTTGCCGGTCCTGGTCGACGGGAAACGGTACTTCTCCTCAGACGTCAACTACTGGGGCATCACGTTCAGCAAGGACGGCAAGCGGTTCTACTCGACACTGGGCACCAAGGGCAAGACGTACCTGATCGAAGGCGACTACGACACCTACCGCGGCAAAGCGCTGCGGGAAAACGTGGAATGCCCGTCGCTGTCGCCGGACGAGACGCGGATCGCGTTCAAGAAGAAGGTCGGCGAGGGCGTCTGGCGGCTGTCCGTGCTCGACCTCAAGACGATGCGGGAGACCGCGCTCGCCGAGACCCGCAGCGTCGACGACCAAGCGCTCTGGCAGGACGACCACACGATCCTCTACGGACTGGACAACGCCGTGTGGTCGGTGCCCGCGGACGGCACCGGAGCCCCGCGAAAGCTGGTCTCTGACGCCGCGTCGCCGGCCGTCACCCACTGATTCGACATCTCTTTACGTCGTATAGTACCCTCGCGTCCGGCGATACTTTACGACGTAAAGAGATGAGATGGCTGAAGCGACTCTGCACGACGGAACGCGGATCGAAGCGCAGGTGCACGGGGACGGGCCGGTGCTGTTGCTCCCGGTCGACCCCCGGCCGGCGGAAGGACCGGAGGCCGAGGCGGCCCGGCAGTGGGGCGCCGATCCGGAGCTGGGCCGTTCGCTGATCGAGGGATTCGCCGGGTTCCGGGTGGTGGCCTTCGACTACCAGGGGCACCGGATGGCGCATCCGGCCGAGCTGACGCCGGACGCGATCGCGGCGGACTTCCTCGCCGTGGCAGATGCGGTCGGGGCGGCGCGGTTCTCCTATTACGGGTACTCGTGGCTGGCGCTTTCCGGGTTGCAGCTGGCCTTGCGGACGGATCGGCTGGACGCGCTGGTGATGGGCGGGTATCCGCCGCTGGACGGGCCGTATGCGGCCATGCTCGCGGTGACCCGGGCGACGCACGAGATGGCTCTAGCCGGGCCTACTGCTGAAACCAAAGGCGAGCCGGGGGACTGGGATTCGGTGGATGTCACGTTGTCCACCGGGCAGACGAAGCAGTTCGTGACGCTTTATGAGGCATTGCGGGATTTCGACGACCGGGCGGTCGAGCTGTCCTGCCCGCGGTTGTGTTTCGCGGGTTCGGAGGACCGGATCGTGTACAGCGAACGGTGGGGCGGGGTAACCGTCGACATCGCCGGGCCGCTGCTGCGCGAGCGCGCCGAACTGGAGGCGCGCGGGTGGACCGTCGAGGTGCTCGACGGCCTGGACCACATGAGCGCGATGCAGGCGGCCGCAGCGCTGCCGGTGGTGCGGCCGTGGCTGGAGAAAGCGGTCTCGTGAGCTATTGCCGCAGCTCGTGTTCCAGCGCCTCCAATTCCGCGCCACCGGCCATCTGCCGCGTCAGCTCGGGCAGCTCGATCTCCGACTTCTCGTAAGACCCGAGCGCCGTGCCGCGTTTGAGCAGCAGGAAGCGGTCGGCCACCGGGTACGCGTGGTGCGGATTGTGCGTGATCAGGACGACGCCCAGGCCCCGGTCGCGGGCCTGGGCCACGTACTTCAGCACCACCCCGGCCTGCTTCACGCCCAACGCGGCCGTCGGCTCGTCCAGGATCAGCACCTTCGCGCCGAAGTGGATGGCCCGGGCGATCGCGACGCACTGCCGTTCGCCGCCGGACAGCGTGCCGACTGGCTGCTCGACGTCGCGCAGGTCGATGCCGAGGTCGGCGAGGGCCTTCTTGGTCAGCTCCCGGCCTTTGCGCCGGTCCAGGGCGCGGAACGGGCCGAACCCCACGGTCGGCTCGGAGCCGAGGAAGAAATTGCGCCACACGCTCATCAACGGCACCACGGCGAGGTCCTGGTACACCGTGGCGATTCCGCGGTCCAGCGCTTCCCGGGGCGAGGCGAACCGCACCGGCGCGCCTTCGACGAGGAACTCGCCTTCGTCGTGCTGGTGCACCCCGGCGAGGATCTTGATCAAAGTGGACTTTCCCGCGCCGTTGTCGCCCAGCACGCAGGTGACCTCGCCCGCGTTGACCACAGTGGACACTTCGCGCAGCGCGACCACGGTGCCGTACCGCTTGCCGACGTTCTTGACTTCGAGAAGAGCGTTCATCGCCGGACCCTTTCCGCGCGCCGCCGCAGAGCGTTGTTGACCAGGACCGCCGCCAGCAGCATGATCCCGAGGAACAGCATGAACCAGTCGTTGTCCCACCCGGCGAACACGATGCCCTGGCGCGCCATGCCGAAGATCAGCGCGCCGATCGCCGCGCCGACGGCCGAGCCGAACCCGCCGGTCAGCAGGCAGCCGCCGATCACCGCGGCGATGATGTACTGGAATTCCAGCCCGATGCCCTGATTCGCCTGGACGCTCGCGAACCGCAGGATGTTGATCGAACCGACCAGCCAGCCGGCCAGCGCGGTGCCCATGAACAGCAGGATTTTCGTGCGCACCACGGGAACGCCGACCGAGCGGGCGCTGGTGGCGGAACCGCCGACCGCGAAGATCCAGTTGCCGAAGCGCGTCCGGACCAGCAGCCACGCGGCCACCGCGATCGCGCCGAGCCACCAGACGATGGAGATCTGGAACGGCGTGCCGCCGGCGTCCACAGTGGAGGCGAAGACGAAACCGGCGGACGCGTAGCCGTCGGTCGAGCGCATGCCGGAGACCTGCACGGTGCCGGTCACCAGCCGGGTGACGCCGAGGTTCAACCCTTGCAGGGCAAGGAAAGTGCCGAGCGTGACGATGAAGCTCGGCAGTCCGGTTTTCATCACCAGCCAGCCGTTGAACGCGCCGACCGCCAGTGCGAAGACCAGCGAGACGAGCAGCGCGAGCCACACGTTCCAGCCCGCTTGGGTGGCGAGGATCGCGGTGACCAGCGAGGTGGACGCGGTCATCACGCCCGCCGACAGGTCGAACTCGCCGCCGACCATCAGCAGCGACACCGCCACCGCCATGATGCCCAGCGTCGCGGCGTCGTCCAACCAGGTCGCGGCTCCGCTCGCGCTGAAGAACTTGTCGGAGGCGAAGGTGAAGAACAGGAAGACCACGACCGCGCCGAGCAGTGCGCCGATTTCCGGGCGGATCACCAGCCGGTCGGTCAGCCGCGGCTTCTCCAGCCGTTCGTCGAGGGTCGTCATCGGGTGCCCCTTTGCACGTACTGGCCGACCTTGTCCACTGTGGATTTGTCGACCAGGTCGGGTCCGGTGAGCACCGGTTTGCCGCCGCCGACGACGTTCGCGTTGTCCCGGTACAGCTTCAGGAACTGCACCGGGAGATAGCCCTGTTCGTACTGCTGCTGGTCGACCGCGAAGAGCACGTCGCCCGCCTTGATCGCGGCCACCACGTCGGAGTTGAGGTCGAACGTGGCGACCTGCGCCTTCGAGTTCACCGACTTGATCGCGCTCACCGCGCGGGCGGCGACCTGCGAGTTCAGCGTGAGGACCGCGTCGATCGACGAATCGGTCTGGACCGCGCCGCGGATGCGGGACTCGGCGTCGGTCGGGTTGGAGATGTCCACCTGCAGCGTCTGCACGGTGCCGGCGAACCCGGTCTTCGCGCCGTCGCAGCGTTGCGCCTGCCCGACGTTCCCTGCCTCGTGGATCACGCACAACAGCTTGTGCTTGCCGAGTTCCTTGAACTTCTTCCCGGCTTCTTCACCCGCGATCGACTCGTTCTGCCCGACGTGGGTGAGCGCGCCGTACGCCGCGCTTTTGTCCTCGCCGGAGTTGATGGTGATCACCGGGATCCCCGCGCGCACCGCGGCCTCAATGGACGGACGCAGCGCCTCGGGGTTCGCCATCGACACCACGAGCCCGCCGGTTTGCTGCGCGACCGCGTTGTCGATCAGCTTCGCCTGCGCGCCCGGATCGCCGTCCGAGGTGTATTCCACTTGTACGCCAAGGTCTTTGCCCGCTTGTTCGGCGCCGTTCTTCACCACGTTCCAGAACGCGTCGCCCGCGGTGCCGTGTGTGATCACCGAGACCTTCAGCGGTCCGGACGGCGTCGGCGCGGCGGCGGGCGCGGTCGTCTTCGGTTCGGCGGCCGGACCGGTGCACGCCGCCAGCAGCAAGCCCGCGGCCAGCAGGCCCGCCACCGCGCGGCCGGAGCGCCGTGCGCGCTCCCAGCGATGGGACATCGTTGTCTCTCCTCGCTTGTTTTTCCGACGTCAGCCGGTGATGGTGCGCAGGTACGAAAGGCTGGCCGCGACGTCGCGGCCAGGGCGGTCCACCGGGCTGTCGTCGCTCAGCGCGGTGTCCTGCTCCAGGACGTACCAGCCGTCGTAGCCCGCTTCGGCGACGGAGCGGACCATGGCTTCGATGTCGACGTCGCCCTCGCCGAGCGGCACGTAGAGACCCTTGCCGACTGCTTCAGCGTACGGGAGTTCGCCTGCCCGGACAGCGTTCGCCAGCTCGCCGCGGACGTCCTTGAGATGCAGGTGCCCGATCCGCTGGGGATGCCGCTGGGCGAGCGCGACCGGGTCGGTGCCGCCGATCAGCAGGTGGCCGGTGTCCAGGCAGAGCGGAAGGTCCGAATCGGCGAGGAATCGTTCCACCTCCGCCTCGGTTTCCACGTGCGTGCCGACGTGCGGGTGCAGGACTGTTGCCAGGCCGTGTTTTGCCGCTATGTCTCGGATCTTGCCTGCCGTGCGGACCAAAGTGGACCATTCGGCGTCGGTGAGAGTGGGCCGTTCGTCGTAGCCGTCGAGGCCGGTTGCCGCGGCGAGGACGAGCATCCCGCCGCCGCAAGCCGCGAAGAGCGCGGCTGAATCCTCGGCTTCGGCAACAGCCGCGTCCGGGTTCTCGTGCAGCGGCACCGCCAGGAACCCGCCGACGAGGTCGAGCCCATGGCTTTCCAGAAGCTTCTTCAACTCGGCCGGTTCGCGCGGCAGATAGCCGGGCGGGCCCAGTTCTGTTGCGGTGACGCCCAATTCGGCCATCTCGCCGAGCACCGCCGGGGCGTCGAGCACGCGGCCCCAGCCGGGAACCTCGCAGACTCCCCACGAGATCGGGGCGGCGGCGACGCGGATCTTCGCGGTCATGGATCCCTCTCCGGTCGGGGGACACGCTCTTGATTAGAGCGCTCTAATCTTGTAGCGTCCGACCCGTCGCGTCAAGCGCTTCTCCGGGGAGGTTTTCGAAATGGGGAAGCCCACCATGGAGGACGTCGCCGCGCGAGCCGGGGTCTCGCGGGCCTTGGTGTCGCTCGTGATGCGCAACGCGCCGAACGTCTCGGCGCAGCGCCGCGCGGCGGTGGCGAAAGCCGCCGAGGAGCTGGGTTATTCGCCGCACGTGATGGCGCGGTCGCTGGCGAGCCGGACGTCGACGGTGCTCGGCGTGATGGTGAACGACCTGCGCAACGCCTTCTTCGCCGACGTGGTGGAAGGGCTGGACGCGGCGGCGCAAGCGGCCGATTTCGATCTGATCCTCAACACCGGCGGGCGGATGCCCTCTCGGGAAGGCGCGGCGTTGCGCAGTCTTCTGTCGTTCCGTCCGGCTGGCGTCGTGCTGTTGTCGCCGGTGGTTCCGGCCGCTGCGATCGAGGCCGCGGCACGGCAGTGTCCGGTAGTATTGGTGTCGCGGACTTCTCGACTGTCCACTGTGGATACCGTGAACGACGACGGCGAGGCTGGCGCGGCATTGGCGGTCGAGCATCTGGTCCAGTTGGGACATCGGCGGATCGCGCATCTCGACGGCGGGGGAGCGGCCGGTGCCGCGGCCCGGCGGCGAGGGTTCCGGCAGGCGATGCGGGCGCACGGGCTGGAGCCGATCGTGGTGCGCAGCGAACACACCGACACCGCGGGCGAGAAAGCCGTGCAGGAATTGCTGTCCTCGTGCTCTCCGACCCCGACCGCACTGGTGGCGGGCAATGACTTCAACGCGGTCGGCGCGATCTCGGCGCTCGAGGAACACGGGTTGCGGGTGCCGGACGACGTTTCGGTGGTCGGCTACGACAACACGTCCTTGGCTTCCCTGCGGCACATTTCACTGACCACAGTGGACCAGCCGCGCGCGGAAATGGCGCGGTTGGCTTTCGACGCGCTTCTGGAGCGCATCCGCGGTGAACGCACTGAACCGGTGCGGCATCTGCTTCATCCGTCCCTGGTCGTGCGGGAGACCACGGGACCCAACTCAGGAGAGGCGCAGCGATGAGGGTGGGACTGGCAGGAGCCGGCCGGATCGGCGCCGCGCACGCGGAAACGCTCGCGGGATTCGACGAGGTCACGTCGGTGGTCGTAGCGGACGTGGATCCCGCGCGCGCCCAGTCGGTCGCTGCTCGGGTCGATGTCGAGGCGGCCGACGGAATCGACGCGCTGTTCCGGGCTGGTCTCGACGGCCTGGTCGTCGCGGCGGCCACGGACGCGCATCCGGAATTGATCATCCAAGCGGTCGACGCGCGGGTGCCGGTGTTCTGCGAGAAGCCGGTAGCCGCGGACATCCCTGGCACGCTCGCGGTGATCGACCGGATCGCGGACTCGGACGTCCCGGTCCAGATCGGCTTCCAGCGCCGGTTCGACGCGGGCTACCAGGCCGCGCGGGCCGCGGTGGAGAGCGGCGAACTGGGCTGGCTGCACAGTGTCCGGGCGACCACTTTGGACCCCGCGCCGCCGCCCGCCGCGTATATCGCGCATTCCGGCGGTCTGTTCCGGGACTGCGGGGTGCACGACTTCGACATCCTCCGGTGGGTGACCGGCCGGGAGGTCGAGGAGGTGTTTGCCTTGGGTCGCAACAAAGGCGAGCAGTTCTTCACGGACGCCGGAGACGTCGACACCGCAGCGGTCGCGCTGACTCTCGACGACGGAACTCTCGCGACGGTCTCGCTGACGCGCTACAACGGCGCGGGCTACGACGTGCGTTTCGAGGCCCTCGGGTCGCTCGGGAATGCCGTGGTGGGCCTGGACGACCAAGCACCGCTGCGGTCGGTGGAGCCAGGCGTCGAACCGTTGCCGGGACCGGCGTATCCGGGCTTCATGGAACGCTTCCGGACGGCCTACGCCGCTGAGCTGCGGGCATTCCTGGATGTTGCCGCCGGGCTTATCCCGTCGCCCGCGGGAGCGGCGGATGCGTTGGAGGCGTTCTACATCGCGGAGGCGTGCGAGGTCTCGCGGAAGGAGAACCGTCCGGTGCGGGTCGCCGAGGTGCGCCGGTAGGTCAAGCTCGCGGGCGAAGCAGCTTCTCCACCAACGTATCCACTAAATCTCCCGGCACCGCCGCCCCGGTGAGTGCACAGTAGACAATCGGCCCCAGCAGAGCGTCCATTGTGGCCTCCGGATCCAGCACCGGAGAAACCTCGCCCGCTTCGGCAGCCCGCGTCAGCATCTCGCGCTCCGCGATCTGCCGCGGCTCCAGGTAACGCTCGTGGAAGCGAGCCGCAGTCCCCACATCGTGCTGCGCTTCGGCCAGCAGGGTGAGCAGGCACTTGCCCGCCGGGTCTTCGGCGAGGAAGTGCGCGAAGTCGCGCAGGTACGCCCGGATGCTGTCGGCCGTCGGCAGTTCCGTCGGCACCGGCAGGCGCTTCTCGCTGTCCTCGATCAGCGTGTCCAGCAGGATTTCGACCTTCGACGGCCACCAGCGGTAGATCGTCTGCTTCGCGACGCCGGCCCGGCGTGCGATCGCTTCGACGGTCAGCCCGCCGAAGCCGTGCTCGACGAGCAGGTCGTCGGCGGCGTGGAGCACCGCCAGGCGAGCGGCCTCGTCGCGCCGGTTGCCGGAGCGTGCCCTGCGGGGCTGGGAATTGACTGCGGGCATACCGGGCACCTTACCGTGCTACTGTCTAGACGTGACGTTGCGTCTAGACAAAGGAGGGGTCATGGCGGCACGCCGGGCAGTGGTGGTCGGGGCTTCGCGGGGCTTGGGATTGGTGCTGGTCACCGAGTTGGACCGGCGCGGGTGGGAGGTCGTCGCGACGACCCGCGACGGATCGGTGCCGCGGGAAGGAATGCGGACCGAGCAGTTGGAGATGACCGACGACGCACAGATAGCCGCGTTGCGCGACAGAGTGGACGGCCCGCTCGATCTGCTCTTCGTGAACGCGGCGATCGACCGCGGGAATCTGCCGATCAGCGAAGTGCCCGCCGAGATGTTCGCCGAAGTGATGATCACCAATGCGTTGGGCCCGTTGAGAGTCCTCGAAGGACTGCACGGGTTGGTCGCGCCGGGCGGAACGGTCGCGGTGATGTCGTCGGAGCAGGGCAGCGTCTCGATGAACGTCGAACCCGGATACGAGCTGTACAAGGCGAGCAAGGCCGCGCTCAACCAGCTCATGCGCAGCTACGCCACTCGCCACGAGGGCGACGGGCGCACCAAACTGCTCATCGACCCGGGCCACAACCGGACGCGACTCGGCGGTCCGGACGCGCCGTTGCTGCCGGAGGAAAGCGTGCCCGCGGTCGTCGATGTGCTGGAAGCGCAGGCAGGCGAGCCGGGCTTGCGGTTCCTCGACCGCTTCGGCGAGCTGGTTCCCTGGTAACGACTGGGCCGATCGGGTAGCGCGGGACGGCTTCGCGTGCCAAGCTGCGGGGCGTGCCTGGATCCGGAGAATCCGAGATCGTGCTGATCCCGCTCGACGAGCAGGGGCTGGAGCGGCTTCTGGAAGCCGCGGTGGCCGACGCCGAACCGACCGAGGTCATGCCGCCGGTGGAAGGTCCCGCCGGGTGGACCGAAGCCCGCCGCGAAGCGTTTCTCGCATTCCACCGCCGGCGATCGCTCAATCCGGACACCGCCATCGAGACGACGTGGGTCGTGGAAGTCGACGGCCGGGTCTGCGGAGCCGCCCGGCTGCGCCCGGTGTCCGGACGGGCCGCGCTGGAGGTCGAGGCCGGAGTGTGGCTCGGCCGCTCGGCGCGCGGACGCGGAATCGGCCGCAAGGTAACCGCGGTCCTGCTGGACGCGGCCCGCGACGGCGGAGCGGCGAAGTTCGTCGCGACGACCACTGTGGACAACGCGGCGGCCCAGCGACTGCTGAGCGGAGCCGGCGCGGAACTGGACGTGCGCGGCACGGAGATCGACGCACACCTGGACTTCTGACTGCCCGGCTCGGTCCTGCGAGCGCCCGCTGGGGTTTTTCCGGCGGGCGCCGGAATTCCCACCCCAACCGCCGCCCGCCGCGCGCGATTCCGATGTCCGTGAGGGCCACCCTGAGGGAATCAGATTCCCTCAGGGTGGCCCTCACGGACGTTCGCACTGACCAGGGGCAGCTTCATGCGCCGCGCTCGCGGGGGTTTCTCGCGCGCGGCGGGCTGGCGAGGTCCGTGAAGGGCTCATTGAGGGAATCAGGTTCCCCCAATGAGCCCTTCACGGACCTCAGCGGGAGGAGCACCCCGGTGCGCCTCGTCGGCCGGTGCCCGCAGCGCCCTGGCAAGCGCCGCTACCGCGAACCCACCGCACACCGCGCTACTGAGAAAACCTCAATGCGGCATTGGGTGCGCTGAACGCAACCAATGCCGCATTGGGTGCGTCACATGCACCCAATGCGGCATTGGGGCGCTCGCCGGGCGAGCAGGAGGTCAGTTGAGTTCCAGCTCCGGCGAGTACATGTCGAACCAGTGGTGCAGGTCCAGCGCCCGGTCCATGCCGACCCGCTGGGCCTGGCTGATCGCCGCCGGGTCCGTCGCCGCCGACTGCTGCAGCCATTCCCGGCTGACCATCTGGAACAGCGGGTTGTCCTTCTGCGCCAAGGCTTCCTTGACCTGCTCCTGCAGCGCGATCGCGTACCCCGGGTCCTGAGTGGACGGATACGGGCTCTTCACCCGGTCCCGCACCGACGCCGGCAGCACGTGCTTCGTCGCGTGCCGCAGCAGGCTCTTTTCCCGGCCGTCGTAGGTCTTGAGCGACCACGGCGTGTTGTAGACGTACTCGACGAGCCGGTGGTCGCAGAACGGCACGCGGACTTCCAGGCCCACCGCCATCGACATCCGGTCCTTGCGGTCGAGCAGCTGCCGCACGAAGCGGGTCAGGTGGAGGTTGCAGATGACCCGCATCCGCGACTCCCGCTCGGATTCGCCGTCCAGCAAGTCCACTTGGGACACCGCGGTGCGGTACTGGTCGTCGATGTAGGAATCCAGGTCGAGCTTCGCGGCGAGACCCGGTTCGAGCAGCGAAGCACGGTCGTCCATCAGGCTGTTGCGGAACGCCAGCCACGGGAACGTGTCCGCCTTCACCGCGGCCTCGTCGTGGAACCAGCGGTACCCGCCGAACACCTCGTCGGCCGATTCGCCGGACAGCGCGACCGTCGACTCCGCCCGGATCGCCTTGAACAGCAGGTACAACGACGTGTCCATGTCGCCGAGACCCGTCGGGATGTCGCGGGCGCGCAGCACCTTGCGGCGCACCTCGGGGTCGCTCAGGTCGGCCGGGTTCAGCATCACGTCCTGGTGCGCGGAACCGACCAGCTTGGCGACGTCGCGGATGTAGGGCGAGTCGGGGGTGTCGCGCATTTCGTCGGGCTTGAAGTTCTCCTCCTGCCCGAAGAAGTCGACCGAGAAGGTGCGCAGCTGCTCGCCTTCCTCGGCCAGCCGCGCGGCGGCTAGACCGGTGACCGCGCTCGAGTCGAGGCCGCCGGACAGCAGCACGCAGCGCGGGACGTCGGCGACCAGCTGCCGGTGGACGATGTCGGTCATCAGCTCGCGCACGCGCTCGACCGTCGTCTCCTGGTCGTCGGTGTGCTGCTTCGCGTCGAGCTTCCAGTAGGTGCGGGTGTTGATGCCCTCCCGGGTCACCGTCACCACGGTGGCCGGGTCGACCTCGTGCATGCCCTTCCACAGCGACCAGCCCGGACGCTTCGTGAAGCCCATCAGCTCGCGCAGGCCGTCGCTGTCGACCGCCTTGCGCGCCAACGGGTTCGCCAGGATCGCCTTCGGCTCGGAGCCGAACAGGACGCCGTCGCGGGTGGGGTAGTAGTAGAACGGCTTGATGCCCATCCGGTCGCGGATCATCACGAGCTTCTGGTCGCGCTCGTCCCAGATCGCGAACGCGTACATGCCGTTGAGGTGGTCCACGACCTCGGCGCCCCACTGCAGGTACCCGTGCAGCACGACCTCGGTGTCGCTGTCGGTCTCCCAGCGGTGGCCCAGTTTGGTGAGTTCTTCACGAAGTTCGGAGAAGTTGTACGCCTCGCCGCTGTAGACCATCGCGACCTCGCCGTTCGGGGTCTTGACGCTCATCGGCTGGCGTCCGCCCGGCAGGTCGATGATGGCGAGCCGGCGGTGACCGAGAGCGACCGAGCGGCGGACCCAGGTCCCGCGGTCGTCCGGTCCTCGGCAGGCCATGGTCTCGGTCATCGCGTCCGCGATCTCCTGCTGCCGCGTGAGATCCGTGTCGTAGGAAACCCAGCCCGCGATTCCGCACATACGAGCCCTCCCTGAACCTAGTTAGTTAGTTGATACAACTATTGGTTACTCAGGTGTAACACGGACCCCCGACCGTTGTCTGCCCGAATTGCACTCTCTGTCCTTGATCCGCTACCAGCTGTGCCGCAAGTCACCCACCAACTACGGACCGTCACGTGACCCCGCTGACCCGGATGGCGCTTGACGCAGTGGCCCGGGTCACCGGCCGTCAAGATCGCGTAAACGCCCCCAGGTCGCGGCGTCAAGGAGGCGTCAGACGCGGGTGCTCACCCTCCGCGACGACCGCACAGTGGCTCTCGACCGACGGTCGCCCGTGCCGGGTGACCCTTCCTGAGAGGTGCCTCGTGGCGGATTTGCTGTACGCCCTATTGCTCATCGGCGTTTTCGCGGTGCTCGCCGGTGTCCTGCGCGGGCTGGAGAAGCTGTGAGCGGCGCGGGCACCGTGGCCAACATCGTCGGCGGACTGCTGGCGCTTGGCCTCCTCGGCTACCTGTTCGTCGCCCTCGTGAGGCCGGAGAAATTCTGAGATGAGTGACGTCGCGGCCGGCTTCCTGCAAGCCGGCGTGCTCCTGGTCGCCCTCGCGGTGGTCTACCAACCCCTCGGCGACTACCTCGCCCGCGTCTTCTCCACCGAGAAGCACCTGCGGATCGAGAGGACCCTGTACAAGATCGTGCGGGTCGACCCGAACACCGAACAGCACTGGAAGACCTACGCCTCGGGCGTGCTCGGCTTCTCGTTCGTCTCGGTGATCCTGCTGTACCTGCTGCAGCGCCTGCAGTCGATCCTGCCGTGGAACTTCGACCGCGGGCCGGTTTCGCCCGCCATCGCGTTCAACACCGCGGTTTCCTTCGTGACCAACACGAACTGGCAGTCCTACACGCCCGAGTCGACCATGGGCCACTTCGTCCAGATGGCCGGGCTCACCGTGCAGAACTTCCTCTCCGCGGGCGTCGGGCTCGCCGTGGCGATCGCGGTGACGCGCGGGTTCGTCCGCTCGCGCACCGACCGGCTCGGCAACTTCTGGGTCGACCTGACCCGCGGCACGATCCGCGTGCTGCTTCCGATGGCATTCGTGTTCGCGCTCGTCCTCGTCGCGCTCGGCGTCGTGCAGAGCCTGCGGTCCGGCGTCCCGGTGACGAACCCGGACGGCTCCAGCAGCACGATCGCGCTGGCCCCGGCGGCGAGCCAGGAAGCGATCAAGGAACTCGGCACGAACGGCGGCGGCATCTTCAACGCCAACTCCGCGCATCCGTTCGAGAACCCGAACGTCTGGACCAACGTCATCGAGATGTTCCTGATCCTCGTGATCCCGGTCTGCCTGACCCGCGCCTTCGGGCAGCTGGTCGGCAACCGCAAGCAGGGCTACGTCCTGCTGTCGGTGATGGCCGGTCTGTGGACGGCGATGCTCGCGGTGATCTGGACGTCCGAGGCGCGCACGAACAGCCCGTCGGCGCTGGCCGCGGGAGCGAATCTCGAGGGCAAGGAACAGCGGTTCGGCATCGGCGGCACGTCGCTGTTCGCCGACACCACCACCGGCACGTCGACCGGCGCGGTCAACGGGGCGCACGACAGCCTGTCCGGCCTCGGCGGCGGGGGCACGCTGCTGAACATGCTCTTCGGCGAGGTTTCGCCGGGCGGCGTCGGCACCGGGCTGTACGGGATCCTCGTCATGGCCGTGATCGCGATGTTCCTGGCCGGGCTGATGGTCGGGCGAACGCCGGAATACCTGGGCAAGAAGCTCGGCAAGCGCGAGGTCACCTGCGCGGCGATCTCGATGCTGGCGATGCCCACTGTGGTCCTGCTCGGCTCCGGAATCGCCCTGCTGCTGCCGGGCGCCCGGGACGCGCTCGGCAACTCGGGCCCGCACGGACTGTCGGAAGTCCTTTACGGCTACACGTCCGCGGGCAACAACAACGGCAGCGCGTTCGGCGGTCTCACCGCGACCAGCGACTGGTTCCAGGCGTCGCTGTCGGTGGCCATGCTGATCGGCCGGTTCGTGCCCATCGTCGCGGTGCTCTGCCTGGCGGGTTCGCTTGCCTCGCAGAAGAAAGTTCCCGAAACCTCGGGCACGCTGCCCACCACTGGGCCGCTGTTCGGGACGTTGCTGACCGGCACCGTCGTCCTCGTCGCGGCCCTCACGTTCATCCCGGCGCTCGCGCTGGGGCCGATTGCAGAGGCATTGGCATGACCATCACCCAAGAGCGGACTCCCGAAGAGGAGACGCAGCATCACGTAGAAAACGCTGGACGCGTCGGTGCCGGGGTTTTCAGCCCGAAGCAGCTGTGGTCGTCCATGCCGGACGCGCTGCGCAAGCTGAACCCGCGCCACCAGCTCAAGAACCCGGTGATGTTCGTGGTGTGGGCCGGTTCGGTCCTGACCACCGTCTTCGCGGTCACCGACCCGAGCGTGTTCTCGATCCTCATCGCGGTGTGGCTGTGGTTCACCGTCGTGTTCGCGAACCTGGCCGAGGCCGTCGCCGAAGGACGCGGCAAAGCGCAGGCGGAATCGTTGCGGCGGACCAAAAAAGAGACCGTCGCGCGGCGGCTCACCGAGGACGGTTCCGAGGAGCAGGTGCCCGGGGTGGACCTGCGGGTCGGCGACCGCGTGGTGGTCGAGGCCGGGGAGGTGATCCCGGGCGACGGCGACGTCGTCGAAGGCATCGCCACGGTCGACGAATCGGCCATCACCGGCGAGTCGGCCCCGGTGATCCGCGAGTCCGGCGGCGACCGTTCGGCGGTCACCGGCGGCACCACGGTGCTGAGCGACCGGATCGTCGTGCGGATCAGCACCAAGCCCGGCGAGTCCTTTGTGGACCGGATGATCGCGTTGGTGGAAGGCGCTTCCCGGCAGAAGACGCCGAACGAGATCGCGCTGACCATCCTGCTGTCGACGCTGACCATCATCTTCCTGCTCGCCGTCGTGGCGCTGCAGCCGATGGCCGCGTACTCCGGCAGCCAGCAGTCGGTGATCGTGCTGAGCGCGCTGCTGGTCTGCCTGATTCCGACCACGATCGGCGCGCTGCTGAGCGCGATCGGCATCGCCGGAATGGACCGGCTGGTGCAGCGCAACGTCCTCGCCACCTCCGGTCGAGCGGTCGAAGCCGCCGGAGACGTCTCGACGCTGCTGCTCGACAAGACCGGAACGATCACCTTCGGCAACCGGCGCGCGACCGAGCTGATCCCGGTCGGGAAGTCCACTATGGACGATCTGGCGCGCGCGGCCCGGCTCTCCAGCCTCGCCGACAGCACGCCGGAAGGACGCAGCATCGTCGAGCTGATCGCCGAGCAGCACGGGCTTCCGGGCGCGGCGGACGACAGCGAGAAGCTCGCCGAGTTCGTTCCGTTCACCGCCCAGACCCGGATGAGCGGCGTCGACCTGGACGGCCGCGAGGTGCGCAAGGGCGCGACCTCGGCGGTGCGCCAGTGGGTGCGCGACCGCGGCGGCGACGTTCCGGACGAGACCGAACGCGTCGTGGACGAGATCAGCCAGCAGGGCGGAACCCCGCTGGTGGTCGCGGAAGCGGCGAACGGGACGGCGTTCGTGCGCGGGGTCATCCGGCTGTCGGACGTGGTGAAGCCGGGCATGAAGGAGCGGTTCGAGGAACTGCGCTCGATGGGCATCAAGACGGTGATGATCACCGGCGACAACCCGCTCACCGCGCGCGCGATCGCCGAGGACGCGGGCGTCGACGACTACCTCGCCGAGGCCAAGCCCGAGGACAAGATGGCGCTCATCAAGAAGGAACAGGAGGGCGGGCGGCTCGTCGCGATGACCGGCGACGGCACGAACGACGCGCCCGCGCTCGCACAGTCCGACGTCGGCGTGGCGATGAACACCGGGACCATGGCGGCCAAGGAGGCCGGGAACATGGTCGACCTCGACTCGAACCCGACGAAGCTGATCGAGATCGTCGGCATCGGCAAACAGCTGCTGATCACCCGCGGCGCGCTCACCACGTTCAGCGTGGCGAACGACCTGGCGAAGTACTTCGCCATCCTGCCCGCGATGTTCACCGGCATCTTCGCCCAGCTCGGCGCGCTCAACATCATGCACCTGGCGACGCCGAAGTCGGCGATCCTCTCCGCGGTGATCTTCAACGCGCTGATCATCGTCGCGCTGATCCCGCTCGCCCTGCGCGGCGTGCGGTACCGGCCGTCGTCGGCGTCCGCGCTGCTGCGCCGCAACCTGCTCGTCTACGGCCTCGGCGGGATCGTCAGCCCGTTCCTCGGGATCTGGGTGATCGACCTGATCGTGCGCCACATTCCAGGGATTGGCTGACATGAACGTCTTGCTCAAGCAGACCTGGGCGGGCCTGCGCCTGCTCCTCGCGATGACCGTGCTGCTCGGCATCGGTTACCCGCTGGGCGTGTGGGCGGTGTCCCGCGTCCCCGGCCTCCAGGGGCACGCGGAGGGTTCGGTGGTGACGCTGCACGGCCAGGCCGTCGGCTCGTCGCTGATCGGGATCGACCCGGTCGCCGCCGACCCCGCGCGCGACCCGTGGTTCCACAACCGGCCCTCGGCCGGTTCGAAGGACGTGCTCGGGCCGGGCGACCCGTCGACGTCGGGGCCGTCCAACAAGGGGCCGTACAACGAGGATCTGACCAAAGCCATCGCGCAGCGGCGGGCGCTGATCGCCCAACGCGAGGGCGTCACCCCGGCGGAGGTGCCCGCGGACGCGGTGACCGCTTCGGGCTCGGGCCTCGACCCGGCGATCAGCGTCGCGTACGCCGATCTCCAGGTGCTTCGCGTGGCCCGCAACACCGGGTTGAGCGAGGAGAAGGTGCGGCAGCTGGTCGCGGACAACACGAGCGGCAACGGGATCGGGGTGCCGGGCGTGAATGTGCTCCGGCTCAACCTTGCCGTGCATTCGGCCGCTCCTGGCGCACACTGACACAGTGAGCACCCCTGACACACCCCCGAAGCCGCGCCGAGGCGAGCTGCGCATCTACCTCGGCGCGGCTCCGGGCGTCGGCAAGACCTTCGCCATGCTCGGCGAAGCCCGCCGTCGGCTGGACCGCGGCACGGACGTGGTCGTCGGCCTGGTCGAAACGCACGGCCGCGAGAAGACCGCCGACCTGCTCGACGGGCTGGAGGTCGTGCCTCGGCGCACGGTCAGCCATCGCGGGCACGAGTTCGCCGAGATGGACCTCGACGCGGTGCTCGCCCGCGCGCCCGAGGTCGTCGTCGTGGACGAGCTGGCGCACACGAACGTGCCCGGCGGGCGGCACGAGAAGCGCTGGCAGGACATCGACGAGCTGCTCGACGCGGGCATCGACGTGCTGTCCACGGTCAACGTGCAGCACCTGCAGAGCCTCAACGACGTCGTCGAGCGCATCACCGGCGTCACCCAGCAGGAAACCGTGCCGGACGAGGTCGTGCGCCGCGCGGAGCAGCTGGAGCTGGTGGACATCACGCCGGAGGCGCTGCGGCGGCGGCTCGCGCACGGCAACGTCTACCCGGCCGAGCGCATCGACGCCGCGCTGGGCAATTACTTCCGGCCCGGCAATCTCACCGCTTTGCGCGAGCTGGCGCTGCTGTGGGTGGCCGACCAGGTCGACGTCGCGCTGCAGCGTTATCGCGCCGAGCAGAAGATCACCGATACGTGGGAAACGCGCGAACGGGTGGTCGTGTCGATCACCGGCGGTCCGGAAAGCGAGACGCTGATCCGGCGCGCCAGCCGGATCGCCACCCGGGCGGGCGCGGAACTGCAGGTCGTGCACATCCTGCGCGGCGACGGCCTGGCCGGGCTCGGGCCGACCGCGATGGCCCGCTGCCGCACGCTGGCCGAGGAGGTCGGCGCGACGTTCCACGCGGTGGTCGGCGACGACGTGCCGACGGCGCTGCTCGATTTCGCGCGCGGGGTCAACGCGACGCAGCTGGTCATCGGCACCTCGCGGCGGTCACGAATCGCGCGGCTTTTCGACCAGGGGATCGGCGCGACCGTGGTGCAGCAGTCCGGGCCGATCGACGTGCACATGGTCACGCACTCCTACGCCGGCGGACGGCTGCGGGCGCGGCTGGGCACGAGCCCGCTGGCCCCGTCGCGGCTCGTGCTGGGCTGGGTGCTGAGCATCGTGGCACCGGTCATCGCGACCGGCCTCGGCGTGCTGCTGCGCGACGCGGTCGAGTTCTCCACCGATGTGATCCTTTACGTGCTGGCCACCGTCATCGTCGCGTTGGTGGGCGGGCTCGGTCCGGCGCTGGTGGCCGCGATTTTCGGGGCCGGGCTGCTGAATTTCTTCTTCACGCCGCCGCTGTACACGCTGAATGTGCACAGTCCGCAGAATGTCGTGACGCTGATCGTGATGATCGTGGTGGCGGTGATGGTGGCGCTGGTCGTCGCTTCCGCCGCCCGGCGGGGCGTGGCGGCGGCGCGGGCTCGCACGGAGGCGTCGTTGTTGGCGTCTTATGCGCGAACGGTGTTGACCAATCCGAACCCGATCGAGCGGTTGCTGGAGAAGGTACGAGAGAACTTCGGCCTCACTTCCGTGACGCTGCTGGAGAAACGCAATGGCAAGTGGGACAAGGTCGCGCTGTCCGGCGGGGAGCCGTGTGCGGATCCGGATGAGGCCGATGTGGACATTGCGGTGACCGCTGACGTCCACCTGACATTGCGCGGTCGCGCATTGCCCGCGGCGGACCGCCGGGTGCTGGAAGCCGTTGCAGGACAAGCGTTGCTCGCCTTGCGGCAGCAGCGTATGGCAGCGGCTGCGGCGGCCGCCGAACGCAAGGCCGAGGCGACGGAATTGCGCACGACGCTGCTGTCCGCGGTCGGACATGACCTGCGGACGCCGCTCACGTCCATCAAGGCGGCGATCGGCAGCCTGCGCGCGCCGGATCTTTCGCTGTCCGATGAGGACACTGAGGAACTGATGGAAGCCGTGGAGCTTTCCGCGGACCGGCTCGCCGGGCTGATCGACAACCTCCTCGACTCGTCGCGGCTGGCGACCGGAGCGGTCACCCCGCACCTGAGGCCGGTCGGCTACGACGAAGTGGTCGCGCATGCACTGTCCAATGTGGACAATTCGCAGCAAGTGCAGGTATCGGTGGACGCGCGATTGCCTTCGGTGCAAGCGGATCCCGGCCTGCTGGAACGAGTGATCGCGAACGTGCTCGACAACGCTCTCCGACACGGCGGCGGCGACGTTTCCGCGCGGGCGAGCGCACATTCGGAATTCGTGGAACTGCGGATCGTCGACCATGGAAAGGGTCTGCGGAAGGGGACCGCGGAGTCCGCGTTCGCGCCGTTCCAGCGGCTGGGCGGCGACCGGGACTCGACGCCGGGCGTCGGGCTCGGCTTGTCGGTCGCGAAGGGGTTCACCGAGGCGATGGGCGGTACCGTTCGCGCGGAGGACACTCCTGGTGGAGGGTTGACGGTGGTGATCTCGCTGCCGGCCTGTACCGGCCGGGAACTCGTGGAAGCCGAACCGGCGGAGGAGGGGGTGGCGCGATGACTGCCGATCCAGCGGCGACGGTACTGGTCGTCGACGATGAACCGCAGATCGTGCGGGCGTTGCGGATCAACCTCAACGCACGCGGGTACAAAGTGATCACCGCACACGACGGGACCGCTGCGCTGAAAGCGGTCGCCGAAACGAAACCCGACGTGGTGGTGCTCGATCTCGGCCTGCCTGATCTCGATGGCACCGAGGTGATCGCAGGCCTGCGTGGCTGGACGACGGTGCCGATCATTGTGCTGTCCGCGCGCGGTGATTCGGCGGACAAGGTCCAGGCACTGGACGCCGGTGCGGACGATTACGTCACCAAACCGTTCGGCATGGACGAACTCCTGGCCCGCCTGCGAGCCGCGGTCCGCCGCTCGTCGGTCGGCGGCACGGACGGCGCGGAAGCGGTGGTGGACACCGGCTCGTTCACGATCGACCTGGCCGCGAAGAAGGTGCTGCGCGAGGGACGCGAGGTGCACCTGACCAAGACGGAATGGGGAGTGCTGGAACTGCTGGTCCGCAACCGCGGCCGGCTGGTGGCGCAGAAACAGCTGCTGCACGAGGTGTGGGGACCGTCGTATGAGACGGAATCCCATTATCTGCGGGTGTATCTGGCGCAATTGCGGCGGAAGCTGGAGCCGGAGCCTTCACGGCCGCGGCACTTGCTCACCGAACCCGGGATGGGTTACCGCTTCGAGCTCTGATCCCGCGCCAGTAGTCGTGGTGGAGATCGCTGAATCGCACCGGGTCGACTGCCGCGGGGTCGGTCAGCAGTTCGATCACCGCCGCGCCCTCGGGAATCCGGCGGACGCTGGACTCCAGTGCCGTCGGCACGGTCGGCAGCAGCCGGTAGCGGTCGGCGTCGAAGTAGGTCCACCAGCCCAGCCGCCGCGGCCAGACGCCAACTGGTGGTGGGGCGTCGGACAACGGATCGGTCAGCTCGGCCCAGATCTGCGTCAGGGACCACTCGTCTTCGACGCGGCCGAAGAACGCGCCCGTTCGGGCTGCGACGGCCAGCCACAGGCCGGTGAGGAGACGGTGCAAGTCCCGGAACGGCTGGGCCCGCGGCGACGGCTCCCGGCAGCTGTGGACCGAATCGAGGTCCAGGCGCACCTGGTCCCAGCCTCGTCCGCGGCCCGGGCGGCTGTTCAGCCCGATGTCCGTCTCGGATCCGGTCCACAGATTGGTGGCCCAGGAGCCGGTGACCAGGCCACGGACCATCTCGTCGCGGTCGACCACGCGGTGCTCGCCCTCGTGCCCGGGAGCGTTGTCGAATCCGTTGCATCCGCCGCCCGGCCGGATCGGGGACAGGCCAGCGGTTTCCGCCTGTTCGAGAATCTGCTCGACAGTGCCAGTGGTCAACGATCCTTCAGGCAGCGCCAACGTCCAGGACCAGTTCGAACCCATGCCGCACATCTTGGCAGCGGCCACTCTTCGTAGCCAGACGGGCAAAGCACAAAGCCCCCATCGAAGAATGGGGGCTTTGCAGCGCAGATTAGAAGCGGGTTGCCGCAGCAGGAGCCTTCACGGACCTCAGCGGCTGGTGGAACTCGACGGGTTGGTGTCCGAAGTGGACGCACTCGGCGTCGACGAGGTGCTGCCGCCGGTGGAGCTGCTGCCCGGCGGGGGCTTCGGCGACGAGCTGTCGGACGGCGTCGGCGTCGTGCTGCTGTCCGGGGGCGTTGTCGTGTCCGGAGGCGGCGTGACGGTCTTCGTGGTCGGTGTGTCGCTGCGCGGCGTGCTCGAGGAACTGCCCGGGTTCCCGCCAGGGCCCGGCACCGGTTGCCCGCCACCCGGCTGTCCGCCAGGCTGACCGGCGTTCGGCGGAGGAGTGATCACGCTCGTCGTCGGCTTCCCGTCCGGGCCCACGGCCACCACCGTGGTCGGGGTCGGCGGGGAGGTCTGGCCGGGGGTCGGCGAGCCGGGGACGGTCATCGGGCCGCCGGGGACGGCGTTGCCCGGCACGACTACCTGGGAGCTGCCCTGCAGTCCGCCTTGGCCGCCGCCGGTGGTGTTCGTCGCGGTGTCGGTGACCGAGCCGGGGCCGGCGAGTTCGGCGACCGCGGCGAAGGCCGTCGCGACCACGAGGCCGCTGACGCCCAGGATCGCGTAGCCGGAGCGGCTCAGCCTCCCGCTTGCGCCCTTCGGCGGAGCGGTGGGGGCAGCGCTCACCGCGATCTCGGGCGACGCTGAGCTTGGTTCAGGCCCGTCGGGACGGGACATGCAGGCTCCTTAGAAGGGGTCAACGCTCAAGTCGAGGGGCGGCAACGGGGGAGCGGGGCTCCGGCCCCGGATGCCAGGCGGGAGGTTATCACTGCTCAGCACCCGTTCGCGCGACCGAGGGACGGGGCCGTCACCGTCCGCAGCCGGGGGTGTGCGGCAGGATGGGGCCGGTGAACGAGCAGGAATCGCCCGTCCGGCTGGCCGCCTGGGTGCACGGGCAGGTGCAGGGTGTCGGTTTTCGCTGGTGGACCCGGAGCCGGGCGCTGGAACTCGGGCTGACCGGATTCGCCAGGAATCTCCCGGACGGGCGTGTCGAGGTGGTCGCGGAGGGTAGCCGGGGCAACTGTGCGCAGTTGCTGAGCGCGCTGCGCTCCGGAACCTCACCCGGAAGAGTGGATCAGGTAGTTGAACGCTGGACCGCCGCCAAGGGCGGGCTGGACGGGTTCGCCGAACGCTGAGGCGGGTGGGGCGGCTGCGGCTGACGGGGTGCCTGGGGTTGCCGGGGCGGTCGGTCCTGTGCTAGGCGCGCCCGGGCGGCCCGGCCTCCCACGGCGCCGGAGAACCCCCGGGTAGCCTGTCCCGAACCGGGGGAACCGGTAGCCATCCAGTACCCGTGGCCAAGAGGGGTCGGCAGCACGTGCACCTGAAAAGCCTGACGCTCAAGGGCTTCAAGTCCTTCGCCTCGGCGACCACGCTGCGCTTCGAACCCGGCATCACCTGCGTGGTCGGCCCGAACGGCTCCGGAAAGTCGAACGTCCTCGACGCGCTGCGCTGGGTCATGGGCACCCAGGGCGCGAAGGACCTGCGCGGCGGCAAGATGGAAGACGTCATCTTCGCCGGCACCGCGGGACGCGCCCCGCTCGGCCGCGCCGAGGTCACGCTCACCATCGACAACGCCGACGGCGCGCTGCCGATCGAGTACGCCGAGGTCTCCATCACCCGCCGGATGTTCCGCGACGGCGCGAGCGAGTACGAGATCAACGGCGACCGATGCCGGCTGATGGACGTCCAGGAACTGCTGTCGGACTCCGGCATCGGCCGCGAGATGCACGTCATCGTCGGGCAGGGCCAGCTGTCGGCGATCCTGGAATCCAAGCCCGAGGAGCGGCGCGCGTTCATCGAGGAGGCCGCGGGCGTCCTCAAGCACCGCAAGCGCAAAGAGCAGACCCTGCGCAAGCTCAACAACATGCAGGGCAACCTCGACCGGCTCACCGACCTCACCACCGAACTGCGCCGCCAGCTCAAACCGCTGGGCAAACAGGCCGAGATCGCCCGCAAGGCCCAGTCGGTGCAGTCCGACCTGCGCGACGCCCGGCTCCGGCTGCTCGCCGACGACCTGGTCACCCAGCGCGAGTCCATCCAGCGGGACGAAGCCGACGAGCGCACCGCCCGCCAGCGCCGCGCCGAGGTCGAGCAGGCGTTGGAAATCGTGTCCGCGGAAGAAACCGAGCTGGAGGCTTCGCTCGCCGAGGACGCGCCGCGGCTGCAGATCGCGCAGGAGACTTGGTACAAGCTGTCCGCGCTCACCGAGCGGTTGCGCGGCACCGTACGGCTGGCCGTCGAACGGCAGCGGCACCTTTCTTCCGACGTCTCCGCGCCCACCGGCGGCCGTGACCCGGAGGAACTGCTCGCCGAGGCGGAACAGGCCGCCGAGCGCGAGCAGGAGCTGACCGAAGCGGTCATGGAGGCCCGCGAACTTCTCGCGGAAACCGTGCTGCGCCGGGAAGATCTCGAACAGCGGGTGCAGGCCGCGGAGCGCGCGCACTGGGCCGCGGTCCGGGCGATCGCCGACCGTCGCGAGGGCATGGCGAAGCTGACCGGTCAGGTCGAAGCGTTGCGCAGCAAGAACGGCGCGACCGCGGAAGAGGTCGACCGGCTCACCGTCGGGCTGCAGGAAGCGGCCGAGCGCGCGGAAATCGCGGTCGAGGAGCTGGAAGAAGCCAAAGCCGTTGGCGGCACGGAGGAATCCGACGACGCCGAGCTGCAGCAGCGCCACGACCGCGCGGTGGAGGCGAACAACGCCGCCAAGGCTCGCGTCGAAGAACTGGTGAAGGCCGAGCGCGGTTCCGAGCGCGAGATCGCGTCGGAGAAGGCCCGCGTCGAGGCCCTGTCGATGGGGCTCAAGCGCAAGGACGGCGCGGGTGCGCTGCTCGGCGCGTCCGCGGAATTGCCGGGCCTGCTCGGTTCGGTCGCCGCGTTGCTGACCGTGCAGCCGGGGCACGAGGTCGCGCTGGCCGCCGCGCTCGGACCGGTGGCCGACGCGGTCGCGGTGTCCGGCGGCGAGAACGCGCTGTCCGCGCTGAAGTACTTGAAGGAAACCGATTCCGGCCGCGCCGGGATCGTGCCGGCCGGTGCTGGGTCCACTGTGGACATCAGCTCGTGGCCGCCGCTGCCCGAGGGCGCCCGCTGGGCTCGCGAGGTCGTCAGCGCGCCGGAGCAGCTGCGTCCCGCGGTCGAGAAGGCGCTGGACCGGCTCGCGCTGGTGCCGGATCTGGAAAGCGCGCGCCAGCTCGTGGCGCAGCACCCGCAGGTGCGGGCGGTCACCGCCGAGGGCGATGTCTTCGGGGCCGACTGGATCGCCGGTGGTTCCGCCGCTCGTGAGAGCGTGATCGAGGTCCAGGCAGCGGTCGACGAGGCGCAGGAACGCTTGCGTACGGCCGAACGCGCGCTGGAGCAGTACTCCGCCGAACTGGAAGGCGCACGCGCCGAGCAGCGGTCCCGGCGCGAAGAGGTCGGGCAGGCGAAGGACGCGCTGGGCGAAGCCAAGGTGCGCAAGGCCCGTTCCTCCGAGCGGCTCAACCGGTTGCAGCAGGCGGCGCGGTCCGCGCAGGCCGAGGTCGAGCGGCTGACCCAGCAGCGTGCGAAGGTCGAGCAGAGCCGCGAGCAGGCGCTGGAACAGTTGGCAGAGCTGGAAGAACGCCTCGCCGCGGTCGCCGAGCAGCCCGTCGAAGACGACCCGGACACCGCCGAGCGCGACGAAGCCGCCGAGCAGCTTGCCGTGGTGCGGCAGGAAGAAGTCGAAGCGCGGCTCGCGCAGCGCACCGCCGAGGAACGCGCGCGCAGCATCGCCGGGCGCGCGGAATCGTTGCGCCGCGCGGCCTATGCCGAGCAGCAGGCCCGCGAGCGCGCGGCCAAGGCCCGGGAAGCGCGCGAGCGTGGCGCGGAAATCGCGAACGCTGTCGTCAACGCCGGTGAATTCGCGCTGGAGCGGATCGAACTGTCCGTGCAGCGCGCGGCCGCCGAGCGCGACGAAGCCCAGGCGCAGCGCCAAACCCGCGAAACCGCGCTCACCGCGGTGCGCGCGAAGGTGCGCGAGCTGTCCGGCGAACTCGAGAAGCTGACCGACGCCGTCCACCGCGACGAGGTGCTGCGCGCCGAGCAGAAGCTGCGGCTGGAAACGCTGGAAGCGAAGATCGCCGAGGACTTCGGCATCGGGCTGGCGGACCTGGTCGAGGAGTACGGGCCGAACGTGCCGGTGCCGCCGAGCGCGGGCGAGATGGCCGAGTACGAGGCGGCCAAGGAGCGCGGCGAGGACGTCACCCCGCCGCCGCCGATGCCGTACGACCGCGACACCCAGGCCCGCCGCGCCAAGCGCGCGGAGAAGGACCTGACCCTGCTGGGCAAGGTGAACCCGCTGGCGCTGGAGGAATTCGCGGCGCTGGAGGAGCGGTACAAGTTCCTCTCCACCCAGCTGGAAGACCTCAAGGACACCCGCAAGGACCTCGAGGCCGTCATCAAGCAGGTCGACGAGAAGATCCTGGAGGTCTTCACCTCGGCCTACGCCGACGTGGCGCGCGAGTTCGAGACCGTCTTCGGCGTGCTGTTCCCCGGCGGCGAGGGCCGGATGGTGCTCACCGAGCCGAACGACCTGCTCGCCACCGGCGTCGACGTCGAGGCGCGCCCGCCGGGCAAGAAGGTCAAGCGGCTGTCGCTGCTGTCCGGTGGCGAAAAGTCGCTGGTGGCGGTCGGCATGCTGGTGGCGATCTTCCGCGCCCGCCCTTCGCCCTTCTACGTGATGGACGAGGTCGAGGCGGCGCTGGACGACACCAACATGCGCCGGCTGATCGGCCTGCTGGAGCAGTTGCGCGATTCGTCGCAGCTGATCATCATCACGCACCAGAAGCCGACGATGGAGATCGCCGACGCGCTGTACGGCGTGAGCATGCAGGGCGACGGCATCACGAAGGTGATCTCGCAGCGGCTGCGCACCGCGGAAGAGGAACCCGTCCCGGCTTCCTGAGCGGGGTTGCGCCGTTCAGCCGATCCTGCCCGAACGGGCAGGCCTTGCCGGACTGCTGTCCGATCGGCCAACTGCTGCCGGATCCGTGCGTCTTCAGGGGTGTTCGCAAGCACCACATCCTGGAGGGGATTCGACAATGCGCACCATCGTGGCCCGCACCCTGATTTCCGGTTCGCTGCTCGGCGCCGCCCTCGCGGTCGCCGCGTGCGGCGGCGGCTCGCCGACCGGGCAGGCCGCAGCCGCGCCGACTGCGCTCTCGGCCGCGCCGACCGCTTCTTCCGTGGCCGCACCGACTTCTTCCGCGACGCCCACGCCGTCCGCCCAGGCCCCGGCGCACCAGAGCAAGCCCAAGCCGCACTCGACCCCGGCCAAGGAACAGCCCGGCGACCGCTTGCCGGGCAAGGGAGAACTCGGCAACGGCGCGGACTGCGGCCCGATCGACGGCCCCGGGGGCAAGGTCGACGTCGTGACCGAGGCGATGCCCGCCGGCACCGTCGGCTGCACCGAAGCGATCAACGTGATGTCCGACTATCTGGTCCAGGCGCCGACCAAGGCGGAGGGCACCGGGCGTTTCCTCGACGTCGACGGCTGGAACTGCGGATACGACGGCGGAAACGGCGGCAGCAAGCAGATTTTCTGCGGCAGCAAGGGGCTTTCGTTCCACGGCAAGGCGGTGTGAGCGCGGCACTTTTCTCTCGCGCCCCGGGTACGAACGGGTAGAAGCGGGTGCCGCGGCTGTCCGCTCGCCGTCCGGGGCTGGCACGGTCGGTCTTGTCCGGCGGTGCGGTTGAGCCGGGCGCACCTTCAAGGCAGCACTGGGAGAAAGGTTCCACAGCGATCATGCCTTCACTCGTCAAGAGACTCGCGATCGGCGGCGCCGCGGCGCTCGCGCTGGCCGTCACCGTTCCGGCCGGTCAGGCGTTCGCCATCGACCGGGTCGCGTGCAACGGCCGCACCGACTTCGTCCAGCTGCGCCTCGCGGGCGGAAGCCCGTGGGACGGCAGCGATGTCGCCTGCTTCGCCAACAGCGGCGCGACGTACGTGGACCTGGGCGGCGTCACCCGGGTCGACTCCGGCAACAACTCGGTCACCCTGTACTGGGACGGCGGCCGGACCGACCTTGGCCGCTGGCAGGGCGGCGACCTGAACTTCGTGCACGTGCGGCAGGTCGTGATCCACTAAGCGATTCCGCCGGCGGCCCGGCTTTCCCGCATCGAGGGGAGGCCGGGCCGTTCGCTGTCACACTGCCGACCCGGCGTTGGCCCCATAGAGTGAATCCGGCCGAACGGCGGCCGAGAGCCGGGGAGGTACTTCTTCATGCGCGCGATGGTGCCCAAAGCCGTTGTCACGGCGTCGATTCTCGCGTTCGGTGCCCTGCTCGCGGCTTGCGGCGGGAGCAGCGACCCGGCGGCCGCCGTCTCGTCCCCGCCGTCGGTCGCGCTCACTGTCACGTCCGTGCCGGCGAGCCCCCTGCCGAGCAGCAAAGCAGCGCCGTCGAGCAAGACGCACAGCCCGGGCGAATCCCAGGACAGCAGCTCGGACGCCGGGGAAACGGTCGGCCCTCCGGTCGACTGCGGCCCGATCGACGCGCCCCACGGCAAGGTCGGCCTGGCCGCCGCCGAGACCAAGGCCGGTCGCCCCGGCTGCACCGAGGCGATCAACGTGATCACCCAGTACTTCGAGGACGCGCCGAAAAAGGCCGAGGGCACCGCGCACGTGCTGAACGTGAGCGGCTGGCGGTGCATGGCCGACACCGGCGCGCAGGGCAGCGGCCGGATCGGCTGCGACAAGGACGGCATGGTCTTCTACACGCAGCCGTAAAACGCGCTCTCGCCGGGCTCCCGAGGGAACCCGGCGAGAGAAAAGCCCTTGCTAGGCAGGGGTTTCCGCGGGCTCCTCGACCTGCTCGACGTTCGGGTCCACACCGCGCCGCCGCAGCGACAGCAGCCCGCCCACGATCAGCGTGATCAGCACGCCGGCGAAGGTGTACCAGTAGGTCGCCAGCGGCACGAGCGTCTTCGTCGCCGCGCCGAACTGGATGTGCACCTCGGTGGTCGCCTTGTCGAATTTCACGAACAGGATCAGGAACGCCATCCCGACCACCGAGCAGGCGAACGCGATCACCGCGTCGGACTGGCGGGCCTTGCGCACCAGCAGGCCGAGGAAGAACGACCCGAGCAGCGCGCCGTAGGTGTAGCCGACGATCCCGAGGCCCTGCTGGATCACCGGGTCCTTCGAGTTGGTGAACATCGAGGCGAACACGGCGAACACGGCCGCCCAGATGAGTGTCCACATGCGACCGTGCCGGAGCAGTTTGGCGTCCTCGATCGATTTGTGCGTGAACCGCTGGTAGAGGTCGGCGATCGTGGAGGTGGACAGCGCGTTGAGCGCGGATGCGAGCGCGCCCATCGTCGAGGCGAGGATGCCGGCGATCAAGAGCCCGGCGAGGCCGACCGGAAGGTCGTTGACGATGAAGTTGGAGAACACGTCGTCGCCGGACATCTTCCCGGCCGCGACCGCGGTGGCCGTCGCGCCGGTCTTGCCGCCGGTGTAGACCCACAGCATCGCTCCGACGAGCAGGAACAGCGCGAACTGGATGAACACCACGATGGACGAGCCGATCAGCGCGCGCTGGCCGTCGCGCAGGTTCCGGCAGGAGAGCAGGCGGCCGACGATCAGCTGGTCCGCGCCGTGCGAGGCCATCGACAGGAACGCGCCGCCGACTACCGCGCAGAGGAACGCGTACGGGTTGGTGAGCAGGTTCGACGCGAAGTCGGTGAGCTGGAACCGGCCCTGGCTCGAAGCGATCTGCGTCCAGCCGGACGGCAGCTTCGTGGACAGGAAGATCACCGCGCCGATCGCGCCGAGGATGTAGAGCGACCACTGGATGACGTCCACCCAGATCACCGACTTGATGCCGCCGACGAACGCGTAGACCACGGTCAGCGCGGTCAGCAGCACGACGATGTGCCAGTACTCCGTGTGGATGCCGTAGTGGCCGAGGATCGCCTTGATCGGGATCGCCCCGGCGAACAGCCGCAGCCCCTCGGCGAGCAGCCGCGTCACCACGAAGGTGACCGACGCGGTGCCCTGCAGCCCGCGGCCGAAGCGGCGGCCGAGGAATTCGTACGCGCTCACGTAGTTGCCGCGGAAGTAGCGCGGCAGCAGCACGAACGCGGCGATCACGCGGCCGATGATGTAGCCGAACGCGACTTCGAGGAACAGGAAGGCGCTGCCGAACACGAGCCCGGGCGTCGAGATGACGGTGAGCGTGGACGTCTCGGTGGCCACCACCGAGAGCGTGACCGCCCACCAGGGCATGCTGCGCTCGCCGACGAAGTAGTCGTTCGCGGACTTCTGTCTGCGTCCGACCAGCACGCCGATGACCGGCATCGCCGCGAGGTACACGATGACGATCACCAGATCGACTGGATTCATGGGGTTCTCCTACCGTGGTTGCCCGGATTCCGCGACCCGGAGCCGGGTCGCGGCGCCCCCCAGCGGGGCGGGGAGATTCAGGGGCGCCGCACCCGGCGTCAGCGCGCCGAGCAGGCGGGGACCGCTCGCACCGGTGGCCGAGGGCAGCGTCGCCGGGACGCCGCACCAGCTCAGCCATCCGAGCAGCGCGGTCAAGTAGGCCTCTTTGCCGGAGCCGGGGAGGCCGAGGTCGTCGCTGGTGCGCAGCGCGCCTTCGGGAAGATGCCGCGCCAGCGCGGCCATGGTCGCCGGGTTCGCGACGCCGCCGCCGGACGCGACAACGGTTGCGACGCCGTGCCGCCGGCATTCCGCGGCGACCGTCGCGGCGGTCAGTTCGGTGAGCGTCGCCAGCAGGTCCTCCGCGGACAACGACGGCAGTCCGGACAGGGCTGCGTTCAGGTATCCGCCGTGGAAGTGCTCTTTGCCCGTGGATTTCGGGGGCGGGGCGGCGAAATAGGGGTCGGCGAGCAGCCGGTCGAGCAGGTCCTTCCGGACCGAGCCGGCGAGCGCGAGGCGTCCGTCGACGTCGGCGGACAGCTTGCCGTCGCTGACGTGGGCGGCGGCGAGATCGAGCAGCGCGTTGGCCGGGCCGGTGTCGTACGCGAGCACCTTGTCCGACTGCGTGACCACGGTGATGTTCGCGATGCCGCCGAGGTTGAGCGCGGCCACCGGACGTCCGGTGGCCTCGGCGAGGCCGCGCAGCCACATCGCGTCGAGCGTGCTCGCCAGCGGCGCGCCCTGACCGCCCGCGGTGATGTCGCGGATGCGGAGGTCGGCGATCACCGGCACGCCGGTGCGCTCGGCGATCCACGCCGGCTGGCCGAGCTGGAGCGTGCCGAGCGCGACGCCGTTTTCGACCCAGTGGTAGACGGTCTGGCCGAGCGAGGCGATCACGTCCACCGGCCCGTACGCGGCGATCCCGCGCGCGGCCGCGTCCGCGAACGCCTGGCCGACCCGGGTGTCGAGGACGGTCAGCTGCCGCGCGCTGCTCGGCCGCGGCGGGAACGCGTCGAGGAGGTCCGCGCGGAGGTCGGCGGGATACGGCACGTCGAGCTCGCCGAGCGGGGTGAGGACGACGGTCCCGTCGTCTTCGCGGATTTCGGCGACCGCGACGTCGATCCCGTCCACGGACGTGCCCGACAGCAGCCCGAGGACGCGGAAACAGTGGCCGGCGGGGGTGGTCATCCGATGTGGTCTAGTCAACGCGGAAGGGTGGCGCAAGACGCTTCGTGGAGTCTTGGCCGAATCGGAACCGTTCGCGTTACTCGTTGGCCTCGCGGTGGGGTGTCCGGTGGCTTGTGCACGCGGATGACAGGATGGTGGCGTGTCGAGCACCTGGTTCTGGATCGTTGTCGTCGCCGTCGTCGTCCTGGTCGCCGTGCTGGTGTCCGGGCTGCTCATCGCGCGCAAGCGGCGGATCAGCATCGCCGAACAGCGCAAGGTCGAGGAGAAGCCGAAGGGCGGCGGGTACGCCGCGAGCGGCGGGATCTCCTTCGCGTCCGGCGGAACTGCCGTCGAGGCGAAACCCGAGCCTGCTCCTTCGCCGGAGTCGTCGCCCGATCCGGTGGTCGAGCACCCCGTCGAGGACCGGCCGGAAGTCGACGGCCAGCCCGCGGTTGGCGACGACGCCGCGGTCCCGCGCGACTCCGACCAGCGCACGGTGCGCGACGTCAAGCTCCCCGAACCGGTCGAGGAAGAAGCTCCCGAAGCGGTCGTGCCGGGAACGGTCGAGCCGATCGAGGAGATCGAGTCCCCGACCGGCCGGCTCGAGCGCCTGCGCGGCC
This sequence comes from Amycolatopsis sp. A1MSW2902, assembly GCF_017312175.1. Classification (NCBI taxonomy): domain Bacteria; kingdom Bacillati; phylum Actinomycetota; class Actinomycetes; order Pseudonocardiales; family Pseudonocardiaceae; genus Amycolatopsis; species Amycolatopsis sp. A1MSW2902. The sequence continues at coordinate 5,343,332 of NZ_QJPO01000001.1, read as the reverse complement.
GCCTGTCGAAGTCCCGCTCGGTGTTCGGGCAGAGCCTGCTGGGCCTGCTCGGCGGCGGCGACCTGGACGAGGACTCGTGGCAGGACGTCGAAGACACGCTGCTCATGGCGGACCTGGGCGCCGCCACGACGACCCAGATCGTCGACCGCCTGCGCGACGAACTGAACCGCCGCGCGGTGCGCACGTCGGACGAAGCCCGCGAACTGCTGCACGAGGTGCTGACCGCGGCGCTGTCCACGGACGCCGAGCGCTCCGTCCGGGCCCTCCCGCACGAGGTAGACGGCAAGAAGCAGCCCGCGGTGGTCCTCGTGGCGGGCGTGAACGGCACCGGCAAGACCACCACGACCGGCAAACTCGCGCGAGTGCTGGTGGCGCAGGGCGGCACCGTGGTGCTGGGCGCGGCCGACACGTTCCGCGCCGCGGCCGCCGACCAGCTCCAGACGTGGGGCGAACGCGTGGGCGCCTCGGTGGTGCGCGGCAAGGAAGGCGCAGACCCGGCGGCAGTCGCGTTCGACGCGGTCAAGCAGGGCATCAGCGAAGGCGTGGACACGGTCCTGGTCGACACCGCGGGCCGCCTCCACACGAAGACCGGCCTGATGGACGAACTCGGCAAGGTGAAGCGAGTCGTGGAAAAGCAGGCGCGGGTGGACGAGGTCCTGCTCGTGCTGGACGCGACGACCGGTCAGAACGGACTCGCGCAGGCCCGGGTGTTCGCCGAGGTCATCGACGTGACGGGCATCGTCCTGACCAAACTGGACGGCACCGCCAAGGGCGGGATCGTGTTCCAGGTCCAGAAGGAACTGGGAGTGCCGGTGAAGCTGGTGGGGCTTGGTGAGGGGCCGGATGATCTGGCACCGTTCGAGCCTGGGGCGTTCGTGGACGCTTTGCTGGGCTGATTCGCCTGGCTGGGTGAATACGGGCTAAAGCGGACATCTCTCGCGGGGCTGCCTGCCACGGTGGGCGGCGGCACGCTGCGCGGGACGGTCCGCTCGGTTCAACCAGCCCTAGGAGAACCTCCATGCACCCTCGGATTCGCCCTGTCCTGCTCGCCGCCTGCGCGCTGGTTCTCACCGGTTGTTCCGCGCACGTGAGCGTCGGCAAGGAGGTCTCCAAGGAGAACTTCGAAAAGGGCATTTCCGACGCTCTCCAGCAGTCCATCGGCAAGCGGCCGGACACCGTCGCCTGCCCGGGACCGATCAAGGCCGTCGAGGGGGAGTCGATGCGCTGCGTCCTCACCGCGGGTGGACAGAAAGTCGGGCTCACCGCGAAAATCGGCGCGGTGAACGGCACCGAGGTGAAGTACGACGTCCAGGTCGATCAGAAACCCATGCAGTGACCCGGGTAACCCTCCGCCCGCTCACCGAAGCCGACCGGTCGCGAGTGCGCGAGATCCTCTCCGCCCCGGAAGTTTCGCAGTGGTGGGGCGATCCCGACGAGGAAACCGACGGGCTTCTCGCCAAGGACGAAGAACACGCCTACGCCATCGAGCACAACGGCCAGACCGTCGGCATCATCCAGAGCTGGGAAGAAACCACCCCCCGCTACCGGCACGCCGGGATCGACCTCGCTGTGCACCCTGGCCACTACGGACTCGGGCTCGGCTCGGAGGCGATCCGGATCCTCGCGCAGCGTCTGTTCGGGCAGGGGCACCACCGGATCACCATCGATCCGGCGGCGGCCAACCACCGTGCGATTCACGTGTACGAGAAGCTCGGTTTCCGCCGGGTCGGGATTCTCCGCGACTACGAGCAAGGGCCGGACGGAACCTGGCACGACGGTCTGCTGATGGACCTCCTCAAAGGCGAACTCAAGGGCGAACTCAAGTAACCGGCAGCTGCTGCGAAAGCCGGTCCGCCACCTTCTGCACCACCGGCGCGATGTGGCTCACCGCGTCCGCCGTCAGACGGCCGGACGGGCCCGACACCGACACCGCGGCGGGCACCGGGGCGCCGGGGATCGCGACGGCGATGCAGCGCACGCCCAATTCCTGCTCCGCCTCGTCCAGCGCGTAACCCTGTCCGGCGATCTTCTTCAGCTCCACCGCCAGCGCGTCCGGGTCGGTGAAGGTGTGCTCGGTGTACGCGGGCATTCCGGTGCGTTCCAGCAGCGACGCGACCTCGTCGGCGGGCAGTTCCGCCAGCATCGCCTTCCCCACGCCGGTGCCGTGCGGCAGGAGGCGCCGGCCGACCTCGGTGAACATGCGCATCGAGTGCTTCGAGGGCACCTGTGCGACATACACCACCTCGTCGCGTTCCAGCACCGCCAGATTCGCCGTCTCGCCGACCTCCTCGACCAGCTCCACCAGCAGCGGCCGTGCCCACGCGCCGAACTGCATGCTGGCGTTCTCGCCGAGCCGGATCAGCCGGGCGCCCAGCGCGTAGTGCCGGTTGGTGTTCTGCCGGACGTAGCCCAGCGACACCAGCGTGCGGATCAGCCGGTGGATCGTCGGCATCGGCAGCCCGGACAGGGTCGCCAGCTCCGACAGGCTGGCCTCGCCGCCGGTGTCCGCCAGGTGCTCCAGCAGCTCGAACGCGCGCTGCAGGGACTGGACGCCGCCGTCTCGTCCGCTCTTCTCAGCCGCCACCAGTGGTCCTCCTCACAGACCCGATTGATGTTCCGCTATGCAGAAACTATAGTCCGTCAGGTAAAAACCGTAGGGACGTTATCCAAAGCACTACTCGGGGTGTTGCGCATGTCTGAGGTCCAGGTTCTCGGCGGGTCCGTCGAGCGTGGGGACGAGATTCTGACGCCGGAAGCCCTCGCTTTCGTAGCGGGCTTGCACGACGAGTACGCCGCGCGGCGCGACGAACTCCTCGTCGCGCGGGGCAAGCGGCGCGAGGAGGCCCGGACCACCGGCCGCCTCGATTTCCTCGCCGAGACCAAGGAGATCCGCGAGGGCGACTGGCAGGTCGCGGGCGCGCCGGAAGCGCTGCGCGACCGCCGCGTGGAGATCACCGGCCCGACCGATCGCAAGATGACCATCAACGCCCTCAACTCCGGCGCCAAGGTGTGGCTCGCCGACTTCGAGGACGCCAACACGCCGCACTGGGCGAACGTCGTGGGCGGCCAGGTCAACCTGTCCGACGCGATCCGCGGCACCATCACGCTCGACCAGAACGGCAAGCACTACGAGCTGAAGCCGGACGTCGAGCACGCCACCATCGTGGTCCGCCCGCGCGGCTGGCACCTCGACGAGCGCAACCTGACCTTCGGCGGCCGCAAGGGCGTCGGCGCGCTGGTCGACTTCGGCCTGTACTTCTTCCACAACGCGCAAGAGCTGCTCAACCGCGGCAAGGGCCCGTACTTCTACCTGCCGAAGATGGAAAGCCACCTCGAAGCGCGGCTGTGGAACGACGTGTTCACGCACGCGGAGAAGGCGCTCGGCATCCCGCACGGCACCGTCCGCGCGACCGTGCTGATCGAGACCATCCCGGCCGCGTTCGAGATGGAAGAGATCCTCTACGAACTGCGCGAGCACGCCTCCGGCCTCAACGCGGGCCGCTGGGACTACCTGTTCAGCGTCATCAAGTACTTCCGTGACGCGGGCGAGAAGTTCGTGCTGCCGGACCGCAACTCGGTCACCATGACCGCGCCGTTCATGCGCGCCTACACCGAACTGCTCGTGCGCACCTGCCACAAGCGCGGCGCGTTCGCGATCGGCGGCATGGCCGCGTTCATCCCGAGCAAGGACCCGGAAGTCAACAAGGGCGCCTTCGACAAGGTGCACGCCGACAAGTCGCGGGAGGCCGGGGACGGCTTCGACGGTTCGTGGGTCGCGCACCCGGGCATGGTCGCACTCTGCAAGGAAGAGTTCGACAAGGTCCTCGGCGACCAGCCCAACCAGCTGGGCCGCACTCGCGACGAGGTGAGCGTGACCGCCGACCAGCTGCTGGACGTCGCCTCGACGCCGGGCAGCGCCACCGCGGCCGGTCTGCGCGCGGCGGTCGACGTCGGCATCCGCTACCTGGCCTCGTGGCTGGGCGGCAACGGCGCGGCGGCGATCCACAACCTCATGGAGGACGCCGCCACGGCCGAGATTTCGCGGTCGCAGGTGTGGCAGTGGGTCAAGAACGGCACGCAGCTGGACAACGGCGAGAAGGTCACCGCGGAGCTGGTGCGCGGCGTCGTCGCCGACGTCCGCGGCGAGCTGGCGGCGGAGGTCTCCGACGACCTGCTGAAGCCCGCGGTCGAGCTGTTCGAGCAGGTCGCGCTGGCTGACGAGTTCCCGGACTTCCTGACCCTGCCGGCGTACGAGCACATCCAGTAATGGCTGACGGACGACTCGCCGAGGACGTCTACCGCACCGCCGACGCGCGGTTGGCCGCGGCCGACGCGCGCGTGGCGGCGCGGTATCCCGGCGAGTCTCCGGGCCGTCGTCCGGTGCACACGGTGTACGTGCCGGCGTCGCAGTACCGCACCCGTCTGGTCGCCGATTGGGGCAAGCAGGCGATGCGGGTCTTCGTCGAGCACGGCGACCTGCTGAACCTCGACCCGGCGGTGGCCGAGCGGGTCCGCGAGAAGCTCCTCACCGAGCCGATCGAGGACCTCCGCATCGACTTCGAGGACGGTTACGGCCGTCCCGGCGACGAAGCGGAGGACGCGGCCGCCGAGGCCGCCGGGCGCACCCTCGCGACTACCGGCGGCACCCCGTTCGTCGGAATCCGGTTCAAGAGCTTCGAAGCCGCGACGCGGCGGCGGGGCATCCGGACACTCGACCTGTTCCTGTCCGGCTTGCTGTCCGAAGGATCGCTGCCGGACGGATTCGTGGTGACGCTGCCGAAGGTCACCGCGGTCGAACAGGTCGAGGTCGCCGCGGAAGTGCTGGGGCGGCTGGAAACCGCGTACGGACTGGCGGACCGCGCGCTGCGGTTCGAGGTGCAGATCGAGACCGCGCAGTCGATCCTTTCGACCGACGGCACGGTCTCGGTCGCGCAGATCATCCAAGCGGCGGACGGCCGGTGCTCCGGGCTGCATTACGGGACCTACGACTACAGCGCGGGTCTCGGGATCAGCGCGGCGTACCAGAGCATGGCGCACCCCGCCGCCGACTTCGCGAAGCAGTTCATGCAGGTCGCGGCTGCCGGAACGGGCGTGCGGCTGTCCGACGGTTCGACCAACCGGCTCCCGGTGGGCGACGACCTGCCGGGCGCGTGGGCCGAGCACCTGCGCCTGGTGCGGCGGTCGCTGGAGAACGGCTTCTACCAGGGCTGGGACCTGCATCCGCACCAGCTGCCGACCCGGTATGCGGCGACGTACGCCTTCTACCGCGAAGGCGCCCCGGCGGCGGCCAAGCGGTTGCAGGACTACGCGTCGAAGACCTCCGGGGGAGTGCTGGACGAGCCCGCCACGGCGGAAGCGCTGGCCCGGTATCTGCTCGGCGGATTCCACTGCGGTGCGCTGGCGGAGTCGGAGCTGCCGTTCGAACCGGCGCGGCTGGACGCGTACGCGCGGCGACAAGCCTGAACGGTCGCGAGTGCCTGTGCTACTCCGCGCAGGCACTCGCGATCGCTGCGGTGTCCCAGTAAAACGGCCGTACCTCGGCGATCCGCCCATTCTCGATCTGGATCGCCTGGAGGATCGGGAACTCCAGGTCCCGCCCGGTCGCCCGCGTCCGGGCGCGCACCTGGGTGAGCACCACCGACGTCGCGCCGACGGCGAGGAACTCCTGGTCGCCGATGTCGAACGACTCCCAGATCCGGCTCATCTCGAGGAAGAACTTCTCCAGCCCGGCGTGGCCGTGCCAGTCGCCGCCGAACGGCAGCCCGGCGGCCTGGTGCAGTACGACATCCTCGGCGAAATACGGGGCCAGCGGGGCAAACGAAGCCGAACCGGGGCCGCCGGCGGCGAAATACTCGGCTTCGGCTCGATACATGCCGTTGAGCACGGCTGCGGGATCAGTCACGGGCATCAGCCTGGCCGTCCCGGGCGGGCGCCGCTGGCGGCAATCGGACTTCGCGGTCTCCGCACGTTCTGTCGGTCGCGCTGGGTAGACTTCACGCCGGTCTTTTCAGGGGCGGGAAAGGAAACACATGGCTGAGGAAACCGGGACGGTCGAAACGCTGGAGTTCCAGTCCGAGGCGCGCCAGCTGCTGCAGCTGATGATCCACTCGATCTACTCGAACAAGGACATCTTCCTGCGCGAGCTGGTCTCCAACGCCTCCGACGCGCTGGACAAGCTGCGGCTGGAGACGTACCGCGACAAGGATCTGCAGGCCGAGACCGACAACCTGCACATCGAAATCCTCCTCGACGCCGAGGCGCGCACCCTCACCGTGCGCGACAACGGCATCGGGATGAGCCGCGACGACGTCGTCAACCTGATCGGCACCATCGCGAAATCCGGCACCGCCGACTTCCTGCGCAAGCTGAAGGAGTCGAAGGAATCCGCCGGACAGGACCTGATCGGGCAGTTCGGCGTCGGCTTCTACTCGAGCTTCATGGTCGCCGACAAGGTCACGCTGGTGACCCGGCGCGCGGGCACGGACGAGGGCGTCCGCTGGGAATCCACCGGCGAGGGCACCTACACGATCGAGTCCCTCTCCGACGCGCCGCAGGGCACGTCGGTCACGCTGCACCTCAAGCCCGCCGACGACGAGGACCACCTCTACGACTACACGTCGCCGTGGAAGGTCCGCGAGATCGTCAAGCGCTACTCCGACTTCATCACCTGGCCGGTGCAGATGGCCAAGGAAGCCAAGGATGACGAAGAGAGCGGTCTCGAGACCGTCAACTCCATGAAGGCGCTCTGGGCGCGTTCGAAGGACGAGGTCTCCGACGAGGAGTACCACGAGTTCTACAAGCACATCAGCCACGACTGGACCGACCCGCTCGAGACGGTCCGGATGCAGGCCGAGGGCACCTTCGAGTACCAGGCGCTGCTGTTCCTGCCCTCGCGCGCGCCGGTCGACCTGTTCATGCGGGACGCGAAGCGCGGGGTGCAGCTGTACGTCAAGCGCGTGTTCATCATGGACGACTGCGAAGCGCTGATGCCGAATTACCTGCGCTTCGTGAAGGGGGTCGTCGACGCGGCGGATCTGTCGCTGAACGTGTCGCGCGAGATCCTGCAGCAGGACCGGCAGATCCGCGCGATCCGGCGGCGGCTGGAGAAGAAGATCCTCTCCACGGTCAAGACGATGATGACCGAGGACGCCGAGAAGTACGCGACGTTCTGGTCCGAGTTCGGCCGCGCGGTCAAGGAAGGCCTGATCGACGACCCGGAGAACCGGGAGCAGATCCTCGAGATCTCGTCGTTCGATTCGACGCATCACGCGGACAAGCCCACCTCGCTGCGCGACTACGTGTCGCGGATGAAGGAGGGCCAGGAGCACATCTACTACCTGACCGGCGATTCGCGCACCGTCATCGAGAACTCGCCGCACCTGGAAGCGTTCCGCGCCAAGGGGTACGAGGTGCTGATCCTCACCGACCCGGTGGACGAGATGTGGACGGAGTCGGCGAGCGGCTTCGACGGCAAGACGTTCCAGTCGGTCGCGAAGGGCGAGGTCGACCTCGGCGACGAGACGTCCGACGAGAAGAAGGCCGAGTACGAGGACCTGCTGAAGTGGATGTCGGCGACGCTGTCCGACACCGTCAAGGAGGTCCGCCTGTCGTCGCGGCTGACGACGTCGCCGTCCTGCATCGTCGGCGACGCGGGCGATCTGACCCCGACGCTGGAGAAGATGTACCGCGCGATGGGGCAGGAGCTGCCGCCGGTGAAGCGCGTGCTGGAGCTGAACCCGGAGCACGCGCTGGTGACCGGGCTGCGCAAGGCGTTCGCCGAGCACCCGGAGGACACTTCGCTGGCCGAGACGGCGGAGCTGCTGCACGGCATGGCGTTGCTCGCCGAGGGCGGCGAGCTGAGCGACCCGAGCCGGTTCCTGAACCTGGTGGCGGATCGCGCGGCCAAGGCGTTGTGAGGGGTTTCGTGAGTGGCTGCCGCGGGTTCGGGGTAGCCACTCACGAGACCTTCCGGAGGTGAGTGTCGCATGAGGACAGTCGTCGAGAACGCCGCGATCGCGACGGTCAGCGGTCCCGAATACCGCAACGGACACGTCGTGCTCGAGGACGACCGCATCGCGGCTGTCGGCGACGGCGGCTTCACCGGCGAGGCGGACGAACGCGTCGACGCGAGCGGCTGCCTCGTCACGCCGGGCCTCGTGAACACGCACCATCACCTCTACCAATGGGCCACCCGCGGCCTCGCCGCCGACCACACGCTGTTCGAGTGGCTCGTCGCGCTGTACCCGGTGTGGGCCAAGCTGGACGAGGAGATCACGCACGCCGCGGGCACCGCCGGAATGGCGCGGCTCGCCCTGAGCGGCTGCACCACGGTCGCCGATCACCACTACGTCTTCCCGTCCGACGGCGGCGACCAGGTGGCCGCGCTCGTCGCCGCGCGGGAGCGGATCGGCTTGCGGCTGCACCTGGTCCGCGGCTCGATGGACCGCGGCGAATCGGACGGCGGGCTGCCGCCGGACAGTTTGGTCGAGACCGCCGATAACGCGCTCCTCGGCACCGAAGCCGCGATCGACCGCTACCACGACGCCTCGCCGGGCGCGCACCTGCAGATCGCAGCGGGCCCGTGCTCGCCGTTCACCGTCACCGGGCGGCTGATGACCGCTTCGGCCGAGCTGGCCCGGAGCAAGGGCGTCCGGCTGCACACGCATCTGGCCGAAACCCAGGACGAGGAAAAGCAATGCCTCGCCGAAACCGGCCTCACGCCCGCGGAGTACGCGGACAAACTGGGCTGGCTGGCGCCGGATGTCTGGTTGGCGCACACCGTGCACCTCGCGCCGGACGCGATCCGCCGCTTCGGCGCGACCGCGACGGGTTCCGCACACTGCCCCACGTCGAACGGCCGCCTGGGCAGCGGAATCGCCCCGGTGCGCGACCTGCTCGACGCCGGTGCTCCGGTCGGGTTGGGCGTCGACGGCGCGGCTTCGAGCGAGTCCGGCGGCTTGGCGGAGGAGTTGCACCAGGCGTTGCTGCAGGCCCGGCAACGCGGCGGGCCGAAGGGATTGACCACGCGAGAAGCGTTGTGGCTGGGCACAATGGGCGGCGCGCGGTGTCTCGGCCGGGAGCGCGACATGGGCTCGGTAGAGGTGGGGAAGCTCGCGGATCTGGCGGTGTGGGATCTGAACGGGCTGAACTACGCGGGCATCGAGGACCCGGTCGCGGCGCTGGTGCTGGCCGCGCCGCCGCCGCTGCGGAGGCTTTTCGTGGGCGGGAAAACGGTGGTGGAGACGGGTCAGCTCAGGACGGCCGACGCGACGTCGATTGCGGGCGAGTTGGCGAAGGCGAGCGCTCGGCTGAGGGAAGACTGACAGCTCACCGAGGCCGTTTGACCAGCACGGTCCCGGCCTCCGCCAGTGGGGCTCGCACCGTCTGCACTGGTTCCGTCGTGCTCGGCTGGCGGGCTGCGTCTGAGATCCGCAGCAGCAGCGCGACCAGGATGTAGTTTGCGAGCAGTGACGAACCGCCCTTCGACAGGAACGGTGCGGTGATGCCGGTTTCCGGGATCAGCTTCGTCACCCCGCCCACGACTACGAAAATCTGCATCACCACGGTGAACGCCAAGCCGCCGCCGAGGAGTTTGCCGAAGCTGTCGCGGACGGCGAGCGCGTGGCGCATACCGCGCAGGGCGATCAGCAGGTACAGCATCAGCACCGCGGCCAGCCCGAGGAAACCCAGTTCCTCGCCGATGCTGGCGGTGATGAAGTCGCTGTTCGCCTCGGGCACGATGTCCGGCCTGCCCGCGCCGAGGCCGGTTCCGCCCATGCCGCCGGTGCCGAGGCCGAACAGGCCCTGCGCGATCTGGTACCCGCCGCCGGCCTGGTCGTACGTCGCGAGCGGGTCGATCCAGTTCGCGACCCGCTGCCGCACGTGGTTGAACAGGAAGTACGCCAGCACGCAGCCGCCGGCGAACACCGTCAGCCCGGCGTACACCCAGATCACCCGCTCGGTCGCGAGGTAGATCATCACCAGCACGATCCCGAAGAACAGCAGCGAGGCGCCGAGTTCCTTCTCGAACGCCAGCACCGCCACGCAGCCGAGCGCGGCGAGCACAATCGGCCCGAGGTCGCGCGCCCGCGGCAGTTCGACGCCGAGCACCTTGCGCCCGGCGACCCGGAACAGCTCCCGTTTCGCGACCAGCGTCGTCGCGGCGAACACGATCAGCAGCAGCTTCGCGAACTCGCCCGGCTGGAGCGACAGCGGGCCGATTCTGATCCACACCTTCGCGCCGTTGGCCTCCGACAGCGACGACGGCAGCAGCGCGGGCAGGAGCACCGCGACGATCCCGGCCAGCCCGGCGAGGTAGCCGTACCGGGCCAGCACGCGGTGGTCGCGAACGAAACCGAGCACTGCCAGGAACAACGCCAGCGCCACGACGGTCCACAGCACCTGCTGCCCGGCGACGGCCGAGTACGTCTTGCCCCGCTGCACCGCCTGTTCGGCGAGCCCGAGGTCGATCCGGTGGATCACCACCAGTCCCAGCCCGTTGAGCAGCACGGTGCACGGCAGGATCAGCGGGTCCGCGTGCGGGGCCCAGCGCCGGACCGCGAGGTGCGCCGCCGCGACCACCGCGGTGAACGACGCGCCGTAGCCGACGACGGAGAAGCTGAGCCGCGCCAAGGCGTTCGCGTCCACGAGCAGGAACGCGCACCAGACGATCGCCACCGCGAACAGAAGCAGCCGCAATTCCGTACCGCGCGCGGCAGGCATGGATTTCCCGTCGGTAGAAATCAGTGAACCGCCGCGAGGGTAGTCGCGATTTCTGGCAGGACGCTGAGAATGCGCGGCAATTCGGGCGGACTGTCCGAAAGCGACGGGACAGCGGCCGGGATATGCTTTCGGGAAAGCGGGCGGGCGAGCGGAGAACCAGCGGTGACGACAGAACTGACTCCGGTGCTGGTGTCGGCCCCGTCGGCGAAAGCGACGAAACGCGCGCTCGGCGCGGCGGTGGTCGCGGTGCTGCTCGCCGCGGCGTTCCTGGTGGTGCTGCACGTCGACCGCTACTGGGGCCCGATCGACCCGGTCAGCGCGATGCTCAGCGACTACGCCTGGACTCCTGGCTGGTGGATGTGGGCGGCGGCGATGCTGCTGACGTCGGCCGGTTCGGTCGTGGTGGCCGTGGTCCTGCGCCGCCGCGGGCTGCTGCGCGGAGGGCTGACGGTCGTCGCGATGGCCGCCTGGTGCGCCGGGCTCGCGGCGGTCGCGTTGTTCACGAAGGACCCGCAGGGAAATGCGGTGTCGTGGGTCGGCAAAGTGCACCTCGGCGCGACCGGGATCAGTTGTGTGAGTTTGCCGTTGGCCGGATGGCTGCTCGGCCGGGCACACCGGAATTCGCCGGATTGGCGGGGTTATGCGCGCTGGTCGCGTATTCTGGGGTTGGCGGCCGTGCCGTTCTTTCTGCCGTTTCTCATTCCGTTCGCGGCCAATGTCGCATTCGGGCAGCATCTGCCGACCGTCGCGACCGGGCTCGTGGAACGGCTGATGGCCGTGCTGGAACTCGTCGAACTGCTCGTGCTCGCCGGATGGGCGTGGCGCGCGGCCGAATGATCAGGTGGCGTCGGGATCGACCGGCGGCCGCTCGTTCGCCCGCAACGGAACCGGAGCCGGAACCGGCGGGACCGGCGGCGGCGTCGCGGCCGGGGGAGTGTCGTCGAACAGATACCTCGTCACGGCCGCCCGGGGGTTGCCCATCCGCAGGGACTGCAGTTCCTGCAACGGTTTCCGCAGCTCCTGATACTCCGGGCCGAGTTCCGCCTCGAGCTGGGCCTTGGTGCCCGCGGCGAACCCGCGCGCGCGTTTCAGGGCCTGCGCGACCCAGTGCGCCGCCTCGGGCAGCCGCTCCGGGCCGAGGATGAACAACCCGGCGAGCAGCAAAATCACGATGTGGTCGATGCTGAGACCGAACACCGGCCACCTCCTGCGGACCCGGACGCTGGTTCCAGCTTAGCCGCCGGAGGGACGGCGTTTCCCGTCGTCACCCAGTTCGGTCAGGAGCCGTCGCGCTACGTCGACCACCGCCGCGCCCGCGACCGCCATCGGTTCAGTCGTCCGCATGGAGCGGCACAACACGAACGCGCCTTCCAGGCTGGTCACCAACGCGAGCGTGAGCGTGCGGGCGTGCTCCTCGGGAAGCCCGAACGCGGAGAACCCCTTGGTGCCCGCTTGGGTCCATGCCTCGAACACGTCCGCGGTGGCCTTGCGCAAGGGTTCGTTCGTGGTCGCCACTTCGAGCGCGACGGTCGCGATCGGGCAGCCCTCGACGTAGTCCGTGTCGAGCAGCGTGGTGACCGCGCCCGCGAAGAAGCTTTCGAGACCGGTGATCAGGTCCGGCGCGGGCCCGATGAAAACCTCGAACAGCTGCGCGTACTGCATCCCCGAGGTGCGTACCACTTCTTCGCCCAGCTGCTCCTTGCCGCCGGGGAAGAAGTGGTACACCGACCCGAAGGGCGCGCCGGCCTTTTCGACAATCTGCTTCATGCCGGTGCCCGCGTACCCGCCTTGCCGGAACAGTTCCGCCCCGGCGGCGAGGATCCGGTCCTTGGTGCCAGTCACGACACCGAGGATAGCTCCTGGACGGTAGAGCGTTCTATCAAGCGCGGCCGGAGCACCAGGTTGAGCACCACCGCGGTCACGCAGCCCGCGCTGATCCCGGAGTTGAGCACGACCTGCAGCGCCGCCGGGAACCCGGAGTAGAAGTCCGGCATGGCGATCGGGATGAGCCCGACCCCGAGCGACGCGGCGACGATCGCGACGTTGATCGGATGCTCGAACGACGCCTTCGCGAGCGTCCGGACGCCGCTGACCGCGACGCTGCCGAACAGCACCAGCCCGGCACCGCCGAGCACCGGCTGCGGCACCAGCGCGACGATCCCGCCGGTCACCGGGAACACGCCCAGCAGCACGAGCACGACGCCGCTGGCCGCGACCACGTACCGGCTGACCATGCGGGTGAGCGACACGAGTCCGATGTTCTGCGCGAACGCCGTGCAGGCGAACCCGCCGAAGATCGTGCCGACGGCGGTGGAGAGCCCGTCCGCGCGCAGGCCGTCGGCCAGGACGCGGCTGGTGGTCGGCCGGTCCACGATCTCGCCGAGTGCCAGCAGGTCAGCGGTGCTTTCCGCCATGATCACCAGCATCACGATGAGCATCGAGACGATCGCCGCGATGTCGAACGCCGGCGTGCCGAAATGGAACGGCGTCACGATGCCGAACACTGGGGCCTGCTTCAGCGTCGAGGTGTCGACCTGGCCCATCGGCCACGCCACCGCGGTACCGGCGACCAGGCCGAGCAGCAGCGCGATCCGGCTCCAGAACCCGGTCAGGAACCGGGTGAACACCAGCACCGCGACCAGCGTGATCCCGGCCAGCAGGAGCCCGCTGGGCTTGGCCGATTTCTGCTGCGCGGCGATCCACTGCACGGCGACCGGCAGCAGCGAGATCCCGATGAGCGTGATGACCGTCCCCGTCACCACCGGCGGGAAAAACCGCGTCAGCTTGGAGAAAAACGGTGCGGCGAACACGACGAACACGCCGCCGACGAGCGTGGCGCCGTAGACGACGCCCAGCGCGTTGCCGTCGCGATGCTGCGCCGCGATGGACAGGATGGGTGCGACAGCGGCGAAAGTGACGCCGTTGACCAGCGGCAGTCTCGCGCCGAAGCGCCAGAAGCCGAGGGTCTGCAAGAGAGTGGCCAGCCCCGCGGTGAACAACGCCGCGCTGATCAGCAAGGCGAGCTGGCCGGGGGAGAGGCCTACGGCCGCGCCGATGACGAGCGGTGGTGCCACCACTCCGGCGTACATGGCCGCTACGTGCTGGATTCCGCCGAGGATCAACTGCGGCAGCGGAGGCGCCGCGTCCACGGGGTGCCGAGAAGGTCGTTCCTGTGCAACTGACATGCGCTCTCCCGGAGGGGACTCGGGGCTAGAGCACGGCGTCGGTCCAGGCCGGGCCGGGCTCTTCGGCTTCGTCGCGGACCACCGTGCCTTCGATGAGGCCGTACGGGCGGTCGGCGGCGTAGAACACCTCGTTGTGGTTCTCGAGGCCGAAGGGGCTTAGATCGACGAGGAAGTGATGCTTGTTGGGCAGGGAGAACCGGATCTCGGCTACTTCCGGCCGTGCTTGCAGCACGGCTTCGCCCATCGCGTACAGGGTCTGCTGCAGCGAAAGACTGTGCTTGGTGGCGAACGTCTCCAGGAGCGTCCGCCGGATCTCCCGATGGCTCTTGGCCCAGTCGATCCCGGTGAATCCCTCGTAGCGCCAGCGCGCGGTGACGGCGGTGGCGAGAATGCGGTCGTCGGTTTCGACGAGCGTGGTGTATTCGTCCTTCGGGTATCCGTGGAATTCGGACCCGGTGGACTTGAGCACCACCAGACCGTCCACTCCGGACACCACCCAGGCGCGGTCGGCGTGCACGGTGACGGTCGTGGTGCGGCGTTCGCCGCCGGAACTGCTGAACGAATGGTCGTGCGGCGCGCCGTCCACGGTGATGCGGTCCCATTCCTGCTCTTCGACGGAAATCCGCGCACCGGTGATCTTTTCCTGCGTGCCGACGAAGTGCTGGCCGAGCCGCAGCGCGAAATCCTCGATCTCGCCGACGTCCTGCTGCTTGGCGAACGCGTACACCGTGTTCTTCTGCGTGTCGGTGGCCAGCACGGCGGAGTTGTCGCCGGTGAGGTGCGTGGCCGACAGGTCGCCGCGCAGGGCCGAGGACACCGTGAGGTCGCGCAGGTGGTGCACGCCGCCGGCGCGCCGGACGGTGACGAGGCGGACCTCGGCCTTGCCGTACTGGTTGGGGCCCAATGAGATTCCCATGTCAGCTCCCGCGATAGGTGGAATAGGCGAACGGGCTCAGCAGCACCGGCACGTGGTGGTGCGACGTGCCGTCGACGATCCGGAAAGCGATCGTGACGTCGGGGAAGAACGCTTCCGGGCCGAGGTAGCTCCCGGTGTCGAAGATCAGCCGGTACACCCCGGGGTCGAGCGTGTCCGGGCCGAGGTCGCGGATTCGGCCGTCGTCGTCGGTCTTGCCTTCGGCGACGAGCGAGCCGTCCTGGCGCTCGAAACGCACGGCGATCCCGGCGGCGGGTTTCCCGGTCGCGGTGTCGAGGACGTGCGTGGTCACAAGACTCATGCTGTTACCGCTTTCGCGAGGCGCAGTTGCGCGATCTTGGCCAGCTCCGCGCCGGCGACGTCGAGTTCGGTCTCCGGGTCGTTGCCGAGCCGGGAGCGCAGGTTCGCGAGCAGTTCCTCGCCGCTGCGCCCGCTCGCGCACACCAGGAAGACGTGGCCGAAACGGGCTTCGTACTCGGCGTTGGCGGCGGCGAATTCGTCCGCGTTGTCCACGCCGGACTGCTCCGAACGGGACCAGTCGGCGTCGCTGCCCTTGCTGGTCGGGCGTTCGCCGATCCTCGGGTGCGCGGCGATCGCGTCGCGGATCTCGTTGCGGCGCAACGGGGTC
The DNA here is from genome assembly GCF_017312175.1 of Amycolatopsis sp. A1MSW2902. Taxonomy (NCBI): domain Bacteria; kingdom Bacillati; phylum Actinomycetota; class Actinomycetes; order Pseudonocardiales; family Pseudonocardiaceae; genus Amycolatopsis; species Amycolatopsis sp. A1MSW2902. Next base: position 5,327,863 of record NZ_QJPO01000001.1, on the reverse strand, counting down.
GCGCTGTCCGCGCTCTTGCTCAGCGCGGCGAAATCGGCGTACGGGCGGCCGTCGAGCACGGTGTCGACCCAGCGCGGCACGGCCAGGCAGGCGGTGAGCGTCGGCCGGAGTTCGGCGGCGGATGCGGAGTTGAACTCGGCGAGTGCGAGCGGCAACGGAATCTCCTCCGGGGAGGTGGTGTTCCGCTGACCGTACGGCCGGGTCGAGCGTGCGTCAACACTTTGTTGAATCGCGGCTCAGTCGGCTTCCCGGTTGAGGTAGTTGTAGACCGTGAACCGCGTGACGCCCAGTTCCTCGGCGACCGCCGAAACCGATTTCCGCAGGTTGAAGGCCCCTCGCTCGCGCAGGAGGCGGACCGCGCGCTGCTTTTCCGGGCGGTCGAGATCGCGGAGTTTCGAGCCGAGCTCGCGTTCCACGTCGGAGATCAATCGCGAGAGCGCGCTGTTGAGTTCGACCGCCGGAACGGTGTCGGAATCGTCGGTTCGGCGCAGTTGCAGCGTCACCCGGGTGGCCCCGCCTTCGAGGGCGGCGCGGGCGATCGAGGGCAGCGCGGCGAACAGCTCGTCGGCGGTGCCGCGGGCCAGGGTGCCGAGGGGGCCGAAGTCGGTGTCGAGCCCGGCCGCGTCGGCGGCGTCGCGGGCGCGGACGGCGTGCTCCGGCGGTGCGCCCTCGCCGCGAAACGGCTCGCTGGTGAACTCGGCTTCCAACTCCACCTGGTGACCGTAACGTGGGAGGGACGGCGTTGACGAGCCGGGAAGGACGTGTCTAATCTCGGTGAGCGAAAGAGTCTTTCCGTAACGTGGAAGTGGAGGAGACCGTCGATGGACCTCGTGGTGCGGGCCGCGCGTGCGGTGACCCCCGCCGGTCTCGGGCCGGCGACGATCGGCGTGCGGGACGGCCGGATTGTCGCCGCGGAACCCGGCGTTGTCGAGATGCCGGGCACGCGGCTCGTCGAGCTGGCCGAGGACGAGGTGCTGCTGCCCGGTCTCGTGGACACCCACGTGCACGTCAACGACCCCGGCCGGGCCGAGTGGGAGGGTTTCGAGACCGCGACGCGCGCGGCCGCCGCCGGTGGCGTCACCACGATCGTGGACATGCCGCTCAACAGCCTGCCGCCGACGGTCGACGTGGCCGCGCTCGAGGTCAAGCGCAAGGCGGCGAGTGGTCGCGTGCACGTGGACGTCGGGTTCTGGGGCGGCGCGATTCCGGGCAACGAAGGCGATTTGCGCGGGCTGCACGACGAAGGCGTCTTCGGTTTCAAATGCTTCCTGCTGCACTCCGGCGTCGACGAGTTCCCGCCCCTGGACGCGGACGGCCTGGAATCCGCGCTGCGCGAGCTGAAATCGTTCGACGCGCAGATGATCGTGCACGCGGAGGATTCCGACGCGATCGACGCCGCTCCCGACCCGCACGGCGAGAAGTACCACGACTTCCTCGGTTCCCGCCCGCGCGGCGCGGAAAACCTGGCCATCACGCACGTGATCGAAGCGGCGCGGCGCACCGGAGCCCGCGCGCACATCCTGCATCTGTCCTCTTCGGACGCGCTGCCGCTGATTGCCAGTGCTCGCCGCGAGGGTGTCGCGCTGTCGGTGGAAACCTGTCCGCACTACCTGTCGTTCGTCGCGGAGGAAATCCGGGACGGGGCAACGCAATTCAAGTGCTGCCCGCCGATCCGCGAGGCGGCGAACCGGGAATTGCTGTGGCAGGGTTTGGCGGACGGCGTGATCGACACGATCGTCAGCGACCATTCGCCGTGCACGCCGGAGCTGAAACGCTTTGACACCGGCGATTTCGGTCTTGCCTGGGGCGGTATTTCCAGCCTGCAGCTCGGTCTGCCCGCGATCTGGACGCAGGCCCGCCAGCGCGGCTTCGGCCTGGTCGATGTCGTGCGGTGGATGGCCGAGCGACCGGCCGCGCAGGTCGGGATGACGCGCAAGGGCAAGCTGGAAGTGGGCTGCGACGCCGATTTCTGCGTCTTCGCGCCGGACGAGGCTTTCGTCGTGGACGTCGCGAAGCTCAAGCACCGCAACCCGGTGAGCGCGTACGACCAGCGTCCGCTGGCCGGCGTCGTGCGCGGCACGTGGCTGCGCGGCGAGCCGGTGACCGGCGGCGAACCGAGGGGGACTCTGCTGACCCGGGGCAATTGCTGAAGAGATGGAGGAGCACGTGTCCGACCGTCCGGAGTGGACTACCCAGCCCGATCTGGCCTCGCGCCTGTTCGGGGGCACCGTGATGTGGGCGAGCGACGAACTGTTCGCCGAGAAGGAAAACCTGGTCAACCCGTGGCGGCCGGCCCACCGTGCCGAAACGTTCGGCCCGAAAGGCCAGGTGTACGACGGCTGGGAGACCCGGCGGCACCGCGAACCCGGCGACGACCACGCCCTGATCCGCCTCGGCCTCGGCGGCGTGGTGTCCGGGGTAGTGGTGGACACGGCGTTCTTCAAGGGCAACTACCCGCCGTTCGTGTCCGTGGCGGCGACGTCCGTCCCCGGCTACCCGAGCGCGGCCGAACTGCAGGACGCCGACTGGGACGTCCTGGTCGACCACGAACCAGCGGTCGGTGATTCGGAGAACTACTACAAGGTGACGTCCCCGCGGCGCTACACCCACGTACGCCTCACCCAGCACCCCGACGGTGGCGTAGCCCGACTGCGCGTACACGGTTCGCCGGTTCCCGACCCTTCGCTGCTCGACCCGCGCTCCCTGGACTTGGCGGCGCTGGAAAACGGCGCGGTCGTCACCGGGTGCAGCGACATGTTCTATTCGTCGCCGAACAACATGCTGTCGCCGGGCCTGGCCGCGCACCAGGCGGAGGGCTGGGAAACCGCCCGCCGCCGCGACGACGGCAACGACTGGGCGACGGTCTCCCTGGCGGGCGCGGGCTTGGTCCGGTTCGTGGAACTGGACACCAGCAACCTCAAGGGAAACGCCCCCGGCTGGGCGTCGGTGAGCGGCCGCCTGGACGAGGGCGAGTGGGTGGAACTGTTGCCGCGCACCAGGTTGCAGCCCGACACCCGGCACCGCTTCGCCCTGGCGGACGACGGCCCCGAGGTAACGGAAGTCCGCCTGGACATCTACCCCGACGGCGGCCTCGCCCGGCTGCGCCTGTTCGGCGAACTGAGCAAACGCGGCAGGGAAGCCATGACGGCACGGTTCGCGGAGACGTCCGACTGACCTCTCGGCGGTCACAGCCGTGCGGGTCACCCTGGAATTCCTTCCGGGTGACCCGCACGGTTTTTTCGTTACTCCGCGGTGCTTCCTTCGGCGGCCGGATCCGGATGCTCCTTGCGCCACTCCTCGTCGGAGGTCTTCCAGGCTTCCTCGGCCTGCATGTGGATGTCGGTGATCGCCTTGTCGAAGTTGATCGCGTCCTTGCCGATCCAGCCCACGAAGTTCTTGCTGCTCTTGGCATCGGCCAGGCCCTTGAGGAAGGGGTAGAGCTTCGGGTGCGTCTTGAAGTACTCGTCCGGGGCCTTGACGATGTCCTTCCAGACGTTCTTGCCCCCGGTGTACTTCTGAACCTGGGGGAGGTCGCACATGTTCTCGAGCCAGCTTTCGTGCTTCTTCATCCAGCTGAACTCGTAAGGCTTGAGCGGCGACTGCGGGCCTGGGGGACGACCGGATCCGCCTCCGTTGCCCTGGGTGTTGCCGTGCTCGCCGCCTTGGTTGTTTTCCTGGTGATTGCCGCCTTGGTTGCCCTCTTGGTGATTGCCGCCTGCGTTGCCTTCTTGGTGGTTCCCGCCTGCGTTGCCTTCTTGGTGGTTGCCGCCTGCGTTGTCGCCGTGGTGGTCGCCGCCGGTGTTCTCGTTGTGCTGGTTGCCGCCGCCCGCGTTGTCGCCGTGATGGTCGCCGTTGGTCTCGTGGTTCTGGTTCCCGCCCGGGTTGTCCTCGTGGTGATTGTTCCCGCCGGGAGTCTCGTCGTGCGGCGTGTTGCTGCCGCCGGGGGTGTCGTGGTGCTGGTTGTTCCCGCCGGGGGTGTTGTCGTGGCCGCCCGGCGTGTTCTCGTGGTTGCCGCCCCCGCCCGGGGTGTCTTCGTGGTGCGGATTGCCGCCAGGAGTGTCGTGGGGGCGGTTGGGCGGCGGGTTGAAGTGCTGATCCGCGGCCAGCCAGGTGTCGAACGGATCGTCCTCGTGCGGCTGGTTGTTCGGCCGCTCTTCGTGCGGGGTGTTGTTTCCGCCCGGGGTGTCGTCGTGGTGGTTGTTGCCGCCTGGCGTGTCGTCGTGCGGCGTGTTGTTGCCGGGGGTGTCCTCGTGTGGGTTGTTGTTTCCGCCGGGCGTGTCGTCGTGCGGGGTGTTGTTCCCGCCGGGGGTGTCGTCGTGGTGGTTGTTGCCACCCGGCGTGTCGTCATGCGGCGTGTTGTTCCCGCCGTGACCACCCTGCCCGCCCTGACCGCCACCGCTACCGCCGCTCCCGCCGCCATGGCCGCCGCCGTGGTTGCCGCCCAGGTCGGTCATCTCGTGGTTGTTCCCGCCGCCGTGCGAGCCGCCGCCGCGTCCGGGTTTCACCTTCTCCGCCAGTTGCGCCAACCGGCTCGCGGTCCGCCCTCCCAGGCCGACCACCCGGGCGATCTTGGACGCCATCGTCAGCGCCAGCGAGATCCCCGACCGGATCACGTTGCCGACCCCGACCACGATCGACGCGCCGAACGTGAACGCCGCCATCGCGAGCGCGATCAGCATCGTCGCGATGACGTCGCCGAGGAACGTCGTGATCAGGTCCCGGATCAGCGAACGCACCACGGTGACCAGGGCCATCGTCGTCTCGACGACGTAACCGGCGACGTCGACCGCCTGTCCGGCGCTGTCGATCTGGCCCCGCCGGTCGCCGATGTTCTTCTTGAACGCCTCGGCGCCGTCGCCCTGCCAGTCGGTGACCGTCTTCTGCAGCGTGGTGTCGAGGTCCTTCGCCGCGTTGCGCAGGTTCTGCGCGGTCTTGTGCAGTTCCTCGGCCATCTTCTTGATCGCCGCGGGGTCGCCGGCGAGCTTGTCGAGGCCCTCTTTGAGGAACGAGATGTGCTCGATCAGCCAGCCGAGCCCGGCCGCGATCAGTTTGCCGAACGGGTCGAGGACGAAGGCCGCGGTGTCCGCGATCGCGCCGACGATCGAGACGCCGATCTCGACCCCCACCGCGGCCGCGTCGGCGCCGTGCAGGTGCTGGATTTCCTGGATCGAAGAGACGACGCTGTGCCAGCTGTCCGCGACCCCGGCGCCGGTGGTGCTGTTCGCATCGGTGATGGGCTCGACGACGCTCATTTCACCTGCTCCGGCTTGAACTTGTCGAACGCCTTCGCGAGGTCCTGGTCGCCCTTGCTGTACTGCTCGCTGGCCTGGCGCGTCTTGTCCGCGCTGTCGGTCACGTCCTTCGCGACGCCGTGCAGATTGTCGGAGACGGCCTTCAGCGCGATGCGCGCCGGAATCGCGAGCACCTGCGCGAGCACGACGCCGAACGCGTCGATGTCCCCGCCGTTGGCGTCGTCCACCGCCTTCGCGGAGTCGTTCACCGTCGGCACGGTGGTCTTGTCCAGGTACTCGCTGAATGTGTGCAACTCGTCCGGGTGGACGGTGAAGCCGTTCCCTGCCACCAACACTCCTTCGCCTGCCGCGATCGGGCCGCGCCGAGTAGAGCAGCGGCGGCTGAACCGGAGGCGACGTGCGTGCGGACGAAGGCTGAACGAGACGATCTTCCTGCCCGGAAGGGACGGACGGGTCAGCCGCGCGCGCTGGGGCGGTTCAGGTAGGCGGAGAAGGACGACAGCAGGGCCGCGACGCCGACGATCGCGGTGACCCACCACGGGCCGCCGGTCACCAGGTTGAACACGAACGCGGCAGCCATCAGGACGGCGGCGATGATGTTCCTGATCTGCAGCCCGGAGGGTTTCGCCATGCCTCCACCTTCTCACGAGCGCCAGGGGCGGGCCTTGTCCGCCGCTGGCTAGATTGCTAGCATCCTAGAATGGCCGGTGAAGAGGTCAAACAATTCAACGTCTACCTGCCGGTCGAGCTGATCAAGCAGGTGAAGTACCGGGCGATCGAGACCGAGCAGTCACTGTCCGCGCTGGTCACCGCGGCCTTGCGGGCTTATCTCGGCACCTCGCCCGACCAACGAGAGGACGGCTGACATGAGCGACGGCATCACGATGTTCGTCATGGAGACGCACAACTGGGGCAAGACCGCGAAGTTCCTGCAGCGCGTGGGGTTCAGCCTCGATTTCGAGACCGACCACAACTCGGGCCAGCTCTCAAACGGCGACGGCGCGCCGGTGTTCGTCGTCGAGGTGCCGGAAAACCAGGAGCCGCGCACGGCCGTGGTGGTGGCGGTGCCGGACGAGTCGGTCGACGCGGAACTCGACGTCGTCACCCCGTTCGAAGACACTCACTACGGCACGCGTGAGATGACCGTGCGGGATCCGGACGGCCGGATCTGGACCCTGCGGGCCCCGAAGTGAGCGAGCCGGACCACACCGCGGTGCGCGTCGCGTTGTGGCGCGCGCTGCACGTGCTCGCCGATCCGCCGCCGCACGCGCTGGCCGACGAGATCGGGCTGCGGCTGGCCGATCCCGGTCCGGACTGGCGCTCCCGGCCGGACATGGACCTGGACTTCACCCGCCGGTTCCGCGCGGGAATCGCGTTGCGCAGCCGGTTTGTCGAAGATCTGGTGCGCGAACGCGGGGTCTCGCAGTACGTCCTGCTCGGCGCCGGGCTGGACACGTTCGCGCAGCGGGAACCGGAGCTGGGCGTGCGGGTGTTCGAGATCGACCAGCCGGGCACGCAGGAGTGGAAGCGCGCGCGGCTGGCCGAACTCGGGCTGCCCGCCCCGTACCGGTTCGTGCCGGTCGACTTCGAATCCGGCGAACAGTGGCCGGAACGCTTGGCTGCCAACGGTTTCGAGCTGGAGAAACCCGCCGTGGTGGCGTCGACGGGAGTCAGCATGTACCTGACGCGCGAGGCGAACGCCGCGACATTGCGTGCGCTCGCCGGTTTCGCGCCGGGCACCGTCGTGGCGATGACGTTCCAGATGCCGGAGGAGTATCTGGAGGAACCCGATCGCGCGGCCCGGGCAGCGGCGATGAAGGGCGCGAAGGCGGCGGGGACGCCGTTCGTGAGCTTCTTCGCGCCGGACGAGATGCTGGATTTCGCGCGGGAGTGCGGTTTCCAGGACGTCCGGCATGTCAGCGCAGCTGAGCTGAACAAGCGGTATCTGTCCGGTCGTTCGGACGGGCTGGAGACGTCGGGGGAGGAGTTCCTGGTGGCGACGGTCAGCTGAACTCGGCGTCGCGGTATTCGACCGGAAACCCTTCGGCAGTAAGGAAATCGTGCAGCTGGGCGGCGAGGTCGTCCTTCTCCGCGCCTGCCTCCATCGTGGTCGTGACGGTGGCTTCCCATTCGCCGTAGACGGACTGTCGCCACGGACGCAGCGTCCAGGCCAGTTCGATGCGGCCGCCGGAGTGGTGGGTCGCGCAGACGATCAGGTCGCGGTCGGCATTGACCCAGCGTCGCTCGCCTTCCCAGCCGCGGAAGTCGAGCCCGTCGAGAAACCGGGCGAGGCCGCGGCTTCGCCGAACCGCACCGAGACCTGGTCGCCGCGGAACACGACTTCCCGGTCGTCCAGGCAGGTCATCTCGGTTTCCGGCCGCGGCCAGCCGTGCGGGCAGTTCGGGTTCACCTCGCCGAACCTAGCGTGTTCAGGGCGCGGTTTGCCGCCGTGAGCTGATCACCCCGGTGTTGAACCCCGCGAGATGCAGCCCGCCCGCGAACCGCGCGTGCTCGATCTTCACGCAGCGGTTCATCACCACGTCCAGCCCGGCTTCGCGGGCGCGGTCCGCCACCGGTTCGTGCCACAGGCCGAGCTGGAGCCACAACGTCCGCGCGCCGGCCTCGATGACCTCCTCGGCGACCCCGGGGAGGTCGTCGTGCTTGCGGAACACGCTCACCAGATCCAGTTCGCCCGGCACGTCCGCCAGCGACGGATACACCGGCCGCCCCAGCAACGTGTCGAGCCGCGGGTTGACGAAGTTGACCTCGTAACGCGTCGAAGACAGCAGATACGTCGCCACGAAGTAGCTCGGCCGCGCCGGATTCGCCGACGCGCCTACGACCGTCACCGATTTCGTGCGCCCGAGAAGACGCCGCCGTTCGACCGCTCCGACGTCGTAGCTCACGCGTTCACCGCCTTGTCGAGAGCCTGGTCGAGGTCCCACAGCAGATCTTCGACGTCCTCCAGCCCGACCGACAGCCGGATCAGGTCCGCGCCGACGCCCGCCGCGGCGAGCTGGTCCTCGGACAGTTGCGCGTGCGTCGTCGAGGCCGGATGGATCACCAACGTCCGCGCGTCGCCGACGTTCGCCAAGTGCGACAACAGTTCCACCGATTCCACGAACTTCTCGCCCGCCGCGCGTCCGCCCTTGACTCCGAACGAAAACACCGCGCCCGGCCCCTGCGGCAGATACCGTGCCGCGCGCTCGTGATCCGGATGATCGGGCAGCCCCGCGTAAGACACCCACGCGACCCGCGGGTCCGCGTTCAGGTACTCCGCGATCGCCTGCGCGTTGACCACATGCGCGTCCATCCGCTGCGGCAGCGTTTCCACGCCCTGCAGCAGCAAAAACGCCGAATGCGGCGACAGCACCGCGCCGATGTCACGCAGTTGCTCTGCGCGCAGCCTCGTGCAGAACGCGTACTCGCCGAAGTTCTCCCAGTACTTGAGCCCGCCGTAACTGTCGACGGTCTCGGTCATCCGGGGGAATTTTCCGTTGCCCCAGTTGAAAGTCCCCGCTTCGACGACGACTCCGCCGAGCGTCGTGCCGTGGCCGCCGAGGAACTTCGTGGCCGAGTGCAGGACGATGTCCGCGCCGTGCTCGATCGGACGGCAGAGGTACGGCGTCGCGAGCGTCGCGTCGACCACGAGCGGGATGTCGTGCGAATGCGCGAGATCGGCCAGCCCGGCGAGGTCCGCGATCGCGCCGCTCGGATTGCCGATCACCTCGGTGTAGATCAGCTTCGTGCGGTCAGTCACCGCTTTGGCGTACTCCTCGGTGTCGCCGTGCACGAACGTCGTCTCGACGCCGAACCGCGCGAGCGTCCCGGTGAGCTGCGTGACCGTCCCGCCGTACAGCCCGGCTGCCGACACGATGTGGTCGCCGGCCTCCGCGAGCGCCGAGAAGGTGAGGAACTCCGCCGCCTGCCCGCTGGCCGTCGCGACCCCGCCGATGGCCCCTTCAAGGCTCGCGATGCGCTCCTCGAACGCCGCGACGGTCGGGTTGCCGATCCGGCTGTAGACGTTCCCGTACTTCTGCAGCGCGAACAGATTGGCCGCGTCGGCCGCGTCCTCGAACACGAAGCTGGTCGTCTGGTAGATCGGCACCGCACGGGCCCCGGTCGCGGGGTCGGGAGTGCCGCCGGCGTGCAGGGCGCGGGTGCGGAAGCCCCAGGTACGTTCGCTCATCGACGGTCACGCTAACCCAGCGCGGGCGGTGGCGGCCATTCCTCCCGGAGAGTGATCGGGCGGGCGCGCCAGACCACCGCGAGTGCCGGATCGCCTGCTGGGTCCGGCTCGATCCGCTCGACCGCGAATCCTTCCCGCTCGTAGAACGCCGCGGCCCGCTCGTTGGCGGCGAAGTGCTCGATGCGCAGCCGGTCGACGCCTTCCGGCAGGTGGCTGGCGAGGGCGTCGAGCAGTTGTGGGCCCAACCCGCGGCCGCGGTGTTCCGGGTCCAGGTAGAGCTTGTAGACGACGTGGTCCGGTCCGCGCTGACCGACGCCGACGACGCACCCGTCGAGTTCGGCGACGACGACTCGTCCGTCGGTCACGGCCGCGCCGATATGCGCTTCGTTCCACCACTGGCGGACTTGGCGCTGGGCCGCCGCTTCGCCGATCAACGGGGTGTAGTGCGGCGGGATGTGCGTCTCGCCGAAACGGCAGATCGCCTCGACGTCGCTCAGTTCGGCCCTGCGCACCCGGCTCACGGCCCGTCGTCCCTCTTCCGCCAAGTGCTCACCGAAACCGCCAGCGTCACGTCCCGGCCCGCCGCCGCTTCGAGCCGCTCCCGCCGTCCGTCCCGGTCGAGATGGAACCCGGCAGGCCCCATCGCCACCACATCCCGCACCTGTGCCGCGCTGAACGCCTGCGTCCGGATCACCTCGACCCCGGACTCCCGCACGAACAACCCGCCCAACGCGGCCTCGAGCCGTTCTTCCTTCCGCGCGTCCACCGCGAGCACCAGGTCCCCCAGCTCCGCGAGATGCCCCGGCAACGGCGACGCCACCACCAGCTTCCCGCCCGGCTCCAGCACCCGGTGGAACTCCGTGGCGTTCCGCGGCGAGAACACGTCCAGAACCACCGAAGCCACCCCGTCGCCCACCGGCCACGGTTCCCACAGGTTCCACACCGCCGCACCCAGCCGCGGATGCGCCCGCGCGGCCCGTCGCAGTGCGATCGCCGACACGTCCAGTGCGAGCCCGACTGCGTCCGGCGCGGCGTCCAGTACTCGCGAGAGGTAATAGCCCGGCCCGGCTCCGGCGTCGATGATCAATCCAGGAGCAGAACCAACCTCAGCGACCGCCTCGGCGAGCGGCGCGTACGCCCCGGAGGACAAAAACGCCGCCCGCGCGTCCACCATCGGCACGGTGTCGGCCGTTCCCGCCGGGATGCGTGCGTGGAGAAGATTGACGTAACCCTGCCGGGCCAGATCGAACGAATGCCGCCGTTCGCAGCGCAGCGTCCGGCCGGTCAGCGAGACCGGCTCCGCGCACACCGAACAGCGCAGCGCTTCGATCACCCGATCAGGCAAAGACATGGCGCTATTCGACCATGAGGTTGCCTGACCGGACATTTCACCCCGGCTCCCCGGAAACGTCCCCGTAACAACCCACGTGCCGGAGTTCACGCGAGGGAAACGTGAACCGAAGCCTGGTGAAACACCCGCGGCCAACACTTCCTCTGCAGTTGCCCACGGCACGGGAGGACGATTGTGCTGAACGCCGGAGACACCGCCTGGGTGCTGATCAGCGCCGCGCTGGTCATGCTCATGACCCCAGGCCTCGCGTTCTTTTACGGCGGCATGGTCCGCGCGAAGAGCGTTTTGAACATGTTGATGATGAACTTCATCGCACTCGCGATAGTCGGGGTGCTGTGGGTGCTCTTCGGGTTCTCGCTGTCCTTCGGCGACGACGCTTTCGGCGGCCTGGTCGGGAACTTCGACTACGCCGGCCTGACGGACGCGTTCGGCAAGCTCGTCGGCCTCGCCAGCGCGGGGCCGCCCGCCGTCCCGTGGCCCGGCCCGGACGCGTTGCCGCTGCTCGCGTTCTGCATGTTCCAGCTGATGTTCGCGATCATCACCCCGGCGCTCATTTCCGGGGCCATCGCGGATCGCGCGAAGTTCTGGGGCTGGACGCTTTTCGTGACGATCTGGGTCATTGTCGTGTACTTCCCGGTCGCGCACTGGGTGTTCTCGTTCGACGGATTCACCGGCAAGGATTCGGTGGGCGGCTGGATCGCCAACCAGCTCAAGGCGCTCGACTTCGCGGGCGGCACGGCGGTGCACATCAACGCGGGCGCCGCGGGTCTCGCCCTCGCGCTGGTGCTCGGCAAGCGCAAGGGCTGGCCGAAGGACACCGGCCGTCCGCACAACGTCCCGTTCGTCCTGCTCGGCGCGTCGCTGCTGTGGTTCGGCTGGTACGGCTTCAACGCCGGTTCCGCGCTCGGCGCCAACGACCTCGCGGGCGTCGCGTTCACCAACACCACCGTCGCGACCGCGGCCGCGGTGCTCGGCTGGCTCGTCGTGGAACAGCTGAAGTTCGGCAAGCCGACCACGCTCGGCGCGGCTTCCGGCGCGGTGGCCGGCCTGGTCGCGATCACCCCCGCCTGCGGTTTCGTGAGCCCGCTCGGTTCGATCGCGATCGGCGTGATCGCCGGGGTGCTGTGCGCGCTCGCCATCTCGCTGAAATTCCGCTTCGGCTTCGACGACTCCCTCGACGTCGTCGGCGTGCACCTCGTCGGCGGTCTTGTCGGCACCGTGCTGATCGGGTTCTTCGCCACCAAGAGCGTGAATCCGGCGGGCGCGGACGGCCTGTTCTACGGCGGCGGCTTCAAGCAGCTGGGCATTCAGGTGGTCGCCGCGCTTGCGGTGCTGGGCTACTCGTTCATCATGACCTTGATCATCGGCTTCGCGATCAAGAAGGCGGGCGGGTTCCGCGTCAGCACCGAACACGAGGTCAGCGGCATCGACGAGGGCCAGCACGCGGAGAGCGCCTACGACTTCACCGGCATGGGCGGCCTCGGCCACTCGGCGACGTTCCCGGCCAAGCCCGTCACGAAACTCGAGGAGACCAAGGCATGAAGCTCATCACCGCGATCGTCAAGCCGTTCACGCTCGACGACGTCCGCTCCTCGCTGGAGCAGCTGGGCGTGCTCGGGATGACGGTGAGCGAGGTCCAGGGCTACGGCAGGCAGAAGGGCCACACCGAGGTCTACCGGGGGGCCGAGTACTCGGTGGATTTCGTGGCCAAGCTGAAGATCGAGGTCGTGGTGGACGACGTCGTGGTCGAGAAGGTCCTCGACGCGGTCACCACCGCCGCGCACACCGGGAAGATCGGCGACGGGAAGGTCTGGGTGACGCCGGTGGAGACGGTCATCCGGGTCCGCACCGGCGAACGCGGCACGGACGCGCTGTAGCCGATGACCGACGGGGGCGAACTCGCCCGAGCCACTGCGCTGCTGCTCGAAGGACGGCACGGAGCGCCCGCGCTGCGGAACTCCCTGGTCGATCTCTACGAGTTCTGGCTCGGGAAAGGAGCGACGGCGGCCGGCGTCGACACCGCGGACCCAGGTGTCGCGCTGGTCGCCGTAGGGGGATTGGGACGGCGCGAGCTGGTGCCGTACTCCGATCTCGATTTGGTGTTGCTGCACAACGGAAACAACCAGGTCGGGGAGATCGCGGATGCGCTGTGGTACCCCCTGTGGGACGCGCGGGTCGGCCTCGACCATTCGGTCCGCACGCCCGGCGAGGCGCTGAAAGTCGCCGCGGAGGACCTGCGTACCGCGCTCGGTCTGCTTGATGCCCGGCACCTGGCCGGCGACCCGGGCCTCACCGAACGCCTCGCGTCCGCCGCCCGCGACCAGTGGCGGCGCACCGCCCGCAAACGCTTGCCGGAGCTGGCTGAATCCGTCCACGGACGATGGCGGCGCAGCGGTGAGATCGCCCAATCCGCCGAGCCGGACTTGAAACACGGCCGCGGCGGCCTTCGCGACTTCGGCGTGCTGGAAGCCCTCGCGGCCGGACAGCTCACCGCGCGACCGGGCGAAGAACTGCTGGCAGCAAAGCAACTCCTGCTCGACGTCCGCACCGAACTCCGCCGCGAAGCACGTCGCGAACGAGACATCCTCAGCGCGGCCGACGCCGACGTCGTAGCGCACGAACTGGAGCTGGGCGACCGATTCGCCTTGGCGCGCAAGCTTTCCGGCGCAGGCCGAACCATCGCGTACGCCGTCGATGTCGCTCTTCGGTCCACTGTGGAGCAACCGCGTCCACTCTTCGGCCGACGCCCGGTTCGCCGCCCGCTGGCGGAGGGCGTCGTACTGCACGGCGACGAGGTCGCGCTGGCCCGAGACGCACTCCCCGCCCGAGACCCCGCGCTTCTGCTCCGCGCCGCAGCGGCCTCGGCTCGGACCGGAAAACCCATCTCACCAGGCACTTTGCGTACCCTCGCGGAGTCCGCCCCGGAACTGCGTGAACCGTGGCCGGACGACGCCCGCAACGCCCTCGTCGAACTGCTGGGCGCGGGGGAGGGACTGGTCGACGCGGTCGAAGCCCTCGACCGCACCGGCCTGTGGGCCCGGCTGTTCCCGGAATGGGGCGCCGTGCGCGACCTGCCGCCGCGGTCGCCAGTGCACCAATGGACCGTCGACCGGCACCTCGTCCAGGCGTGCGTCGAAGCAGCGAAACTGACCACTACCGTGTCGCGGCCGGACCTGCTGCTGATCGGCGCGCTGCTGCACGACATCGGCAAGGGCCGCGACGCCGACCACTCCGAGCTGGGCGCGAAGATCTCCGCCTCGGTAGCGCAACGCCTGGGCCTGCCGCCCGCGGACGTCGCGACGGTCTCCGCGATGGTCCGCCACCACCTGCTGCTGCCGCACACCGCGACCAGACGCGACATCGGCGACCCCGCGACCATCTCGCGCGTGGTGAAAACCCTGGACCGCGACGTCGTCCTGCTGGAACTCCTGCACGCCCTCACCCGCGCCGATTCGCTGGCCACCGGACCCGGCGTCTGGACCGACTGGAAGGACCGCCTGCTCGCCGAGCTGGTCAGCGGCTGCGAGGAAGCCGTGCACGGCAAGGGTTTCACGCCGCCGGAGCCCTTGGACGACGACCAACGCGAGCTGGTCGCCGAAGCCACCCGGACCGGCGTCGGCCAAATCCGGATCTCCGCGCACGGCAAGGTCGTCACGGTGTTGCTGGCCGTCCCCGCGGACCGCGAACTGCTCGCTCCCGCGGCCGGGGTGCTGGCGCTGAACTCCCTGGAGGTCCACTCGGCGGTCCTGCGCGAGCATTACGGCCGGGCGGGCGTGTTCACCGCGTCGCCGAAGTTCGGGTCGCTGCCGGATCCCGCGCTGCTGCGGGAACAGTTCGCCCGCGCGGTCGCCGGGACGATGCCGCTCACCCAGCGCCTGGCCGCGAAGGAACGCGATTACGCGACCGCGTCGCCGGTCGTGGTCAAGCCGGTGGTGCGCTGGTTCGACGACGAAACGAGCGGTCCCGACGCCGTCGTGCTGGAACTGCGCGCCGCCGACCGGATCGGCTTGCTGTTCCGCGTGGCGAGCGCCCTGCGCCGCGCGGAGGCCGACGTCCACTGGGCGAAAGCCGCGACCCTGGGCGGCGCCGTCGTCGACTCGTTCGCCCTCTCGCCGCGCACCGGCCACGTCACCCCTTCGTGGCGCACCGCGATCACCGACGCCGTCCTGGCCGCCGTTTCCTGACCGTCCGTGAAGGACTCCTTGAGGGAATCAGATTCCTTCAAGGAGTCCTTCACGGACGAATGACCAGGGCAGACCCGGCCGCATTGCGCCATCCGGGCTCACCCGTCCGGGGTGTCGGCGGCGCCGACCCCGGTTCCGATGGCAGGATGGCAGGTCCGGGCAAGGGGCGAGGTGAACGCGATGCGAGGGCACGAGAACCTGCCGGAGCTTTCGCTGCCCCCGACAGTCGTGGCCGGGCACCTCCGCACCTGCGCCGAGGAGCTCTCCGCCCTGCTCCGCGGCGACGGATCCGCCGCCACCCTCGGCGAACTCTCCGAGGTGGTCACCCAGCTGGTCGCCGGCCAGCACGCGCTGTCCCACGCCCTGGCCGGTCTCGCCGGGCGCATGGACGTCCGCAATCCCGCGCTCGCCACGGTCTCGCCGTCCGAGGTCGAGGTCCTCACCGAGGTCCTGCAAGCCGCCGCCTGCGCGGTCAGCTGCTCCGCCGAGGAACTCGCCGACGCCGAACCGCTCTTCGAGTTCGCGAGCGACTCCGCGGGACCCGACACCCGCGTTTGAGTAGTCCTACTCAGTCCGGATTGGGGGACTTCACGCTGCCGCGCGCCCGCCCCCGGACGGCAGACTTCTCCCCAACGCCGGGCGGCCGAGGGGGAACCGCTCCGCGTGCCCGCGGCGGAAGGCCTCCTGGGGAGGTGAGCTCTTCCGCCACGGTTCCGGGGACGGCCGTGGGGAGCGGCCGCCCCGGAACTCCCGGGCCTCAGGAATCCGCGATCCGCGTCAGCAGCCCGGCCGCGAGCCGGAGCAGCTCCTGTTCGGTGGGGCTCAGCGTCCGTTCGACGGCCGCGGCCAGCCAGTTCTCCCGCGCGATCGAGTAGGTGCGCAGTTCCCGCAGCCCGGCCGGGGTGATCTCGATCAGCGACCGCCGCCCGTCCGCCGGGTCCGGGGTGCGCGTGATCCACTCGCGTTCGGCCAGCGAGGCCAGGATCCGCGTCAGCGACTGCGGATGGATCCGCTCGGCCTCGGCCAGCTCGCCCGGCGTGTGCGTGCCGCCGCGGTACAGCCGCGACAGCACCGCCAGCACGGCCGGTCCCGGGGCGGGCGAGCCCGCCTCGGAGCGCATCCGCCAGTTCAGCCGCCCGACGCCCTCGCGCACCGTCCGGGCCAGCGTCGCCAGCTCGTCGGCCCGGTGCGCGTCGGGTTCGGTCTCCATGCGGCCACATTAGGCGGTTTCTCCCCGCACCAGCGCGGCATACCTGCCGCCGGAGGCGAGCAGCTCCGCGTGCGTTCCCCGTTCGACGATCCGTCCCGCGTCCAGCACCGCGATCTGGTCCGCGTGCTCCACAGTGGACAGCCGGTGCGCGATCGCGATCGTCGTGCGGCCCGCGGCGAGCCGGTCCAGTTCCGCCTGCACCGCGCGTTCCGTGCGGTTGTCCAGCGAACTCGTCGCCTCGTCCAGGATCAGCACCGGCGGATTGCGCAGCAGGATCCGCGCGATCGCCATCCGCTGCTTCTCCCCGCCGGAAAACCGGTAGCCGCGTTCCCCGACGACGGTGTCGTACCCCTCCGGCAGCGCGGCCAGCGTGTCGTGGATGTGCGCGGCCTTCGCGGCGTTCTCCAGCTCCTCGTCGGTGGCGTCCGGCTTCGCGAACCGCAGGTTCTCCCGCACCGACGCGTGGAACAGATACGTCTCCTGCGACACCAGCCCGACCCCGGCGGCCAGCGACGCGAGCGTGACATCCCGGACATCCGTCCCGTCCACGCACACCTTTCCCTCGGTCACCTCGTACAACCGGGCGACCAGGTAGGCGAGCGTCGTCTTCCCCGAACCCGTCGACCCGACCAACGCCGTCGTCGTCCCCGCGGGCACGTCGAGATCGATATCGCGCAACGTCCACGGCCCCTCGTCGTCGTAGCGGAACGAGACTCCGCACATCGAGACCGCTCCGCCGCTAGGGTGCAGCGTCCGCGCGCCCGGCCGGTCGTCGATCTCCACCGGCAGATCGAGCACCTCGAAGATCCGCCCGAACAACGCCTTCGCCGACGAGACGTTCTGGCCCACCGTCTGCATCGCCGTCGCCGGCGCGAGCAGCCGGTTCAACATGCTGGTGAACGCGACGACCGTGCCCAGCGAAATCGGCGCCGCGCCCCCGGCGAGTTCCAGTCCGGCCGCCCAGTAGACCAGCGCCGGGATGATCGTCAGGCTCATCGACCGCGCCGCCCGCTGCCACCGCCCGGCCAGCGCGGCACTGCGTTCCAGCGCCGCGACCTCGCGCGATTCCTCGGCGAACCGGTCGCGCATCAGCTCCGCGTTGCCCATCGTCTTGGCCAGCAGCACGCCGGTGACCGACAGCGATTCCTCGACGATCGTGGTCAGCCGCGCCATCCGCCGGGTCCGGCCGCGGGCGAGCTTCCGCTGCTTGCCGCCAAGGCGCAGGGTGAACAGCAGGAACAACGGCACGACCACCAGCGACAACAGCGCCAGCTGCCAGTCCATCACCAGGATTGCCACCGCGATCGCCAGCGCTGTCGTGCCGTTCTGCACGATCGACGCGGCGGTCCCGGTGACGACGTTGTCCACGCCGCCGATGTCGTTGAACACCCGCGACAGCACCTCGCCGGTCTTGGTCCGGGTGTAGAAGCCCAGGGACATCCGCTGCAGATGGCTGTACACCGCGACCCGCAGCTCGTTCATCACCCGCTGGCCGATGGTGTTGGACAGCCCGGTGGTCCGCACGCTCAGCGCGCCCGACCCGAGCGCGGCGGCGATCATCCCGGCCGCCAGCAGGCTGACCAGCAGGGTGTCGCGGTGCGGCAGCGCGTCGTCCAGCATCTCGCGCAGCAGGAACGGCGAGGTGACGCCCAGCCCGGCCTGCACGACCAGCAGCGCGCACAGCCCGGCCAGCGCCCGCCGGTGCGGCCGGAAGAGGCCCGCGATGCGGCGGAACGGGACCTGGTCGTCCTCGTCCCCTGCCGGTTCGGCGAGCGTTGGACGCCGGGCAGTAGCTGATGTCATACGCCTATGTTTACTTAATTCCCGACGCCGGTCGAGCGGTTTTCGCGTGGTTGAGCTGTTGTCGTGTGGTCAATTACTACGCTTACGCGTAGTACCCTTCCCGTACCCGTGAAGGCCGGGTGGCCGGGGCGGCTACCCTCGGAAGATGCCGGGGGTGCCGAGCACCGCCCGGCACGCGAACTTTCGACCCAGCTGGAGCGTGCACCCCCGTGTTCGACACCCTCTCCGATCGGCTCACCTCGGCCCTGCAGTCGCTCTCGCGCAAGGGCCGGCTCTCCGACGCCGACATCGACGCCACCGCGCGCGAGATCCGCATCGCGCTGCTGGAAGCGGACGTCGCGCTCCCGGTGGTCAAGGCGTTCATCGCGAAGATCAAGGACCGCGCGAAGGGCGCCGAGGTCTCCCAGGCGCTGAACCCGGCGCAGCAGGTCGTGAAGATCGTCAACGAGGAGCTCGTCGGCATCCTCGGCGGCGAGACGCGGCGGCTGAACCTGGCGAAGAACCCGCCGTCGGTGATCATGCTCGCGGGTCTCCAGGGCGCTGGTAAGACGACGCTCGCCGGCAAGCTGGCGATGTGGCTGAAGAAGCAGGGCCACGCGCCGATGCTGGTCGCCTGTGACCTCCAGCGGCCGAACGCGGTCACCCAGCTGCAGGTCGTCGGCGAGCGAGCCGGTGTCGTCACGTTCGCGCCGGAGCCGGGCAACGGCGTCGGCGACCCGGTCGACGTCGCCCGCCGCGCGATCGAAGAGGCCAAGCACGCGCAGCACGACATCGTCGTGGTCGACACCGCCGGTCGCCTCGGTGTCGACGAAGAGCTGATGAAGCAGGCCGCGGACATCCGCGAGGCCGTGCAGCCGGACGAAGTCCTGTTCGTGGTCGACGCCATGATCGGTCAGGATGCGGTCACCACGGCCGAAGCGTTCCGCGACGGCGTCGGCTTCACCGGCGTGGTGCTCACGAAGCTCGACGGCGACGCCCGCGGTGGCGCCGCGCTGTCCGTCCGCGAGGTCACCGGCCAGCCGATCCTCTTCGCGTCCAACGGCGAGAAGCTCGAAGACTTCGACACGTTCCACCCGGACCGGATGGCCTCGCGCATCCTGGGCATGGGCGACGTGCTGACCCTGATCGAGCAGGCCGAACAGCACTTCGACCAGGAGCAGGCCGAACAGGCCGCGCAGAAGCTCACCAGCGGGCAGCTCACGCTGGAGGACTTCCTCGAGCAGATGCTCGCGGTGCGCAAGATGGGCCCGATCGGCAACCTGCTCGGCATGCTGCCCGGCGCGGGCCAGATGAAAGACCAGCTCGCCGCGGTCGACGACAAGCAGCTCGACCGGCTCCAGGCGATCATCCGCGGCATGACGCCCGCCGAGCGCGCCGACCCGAAGATCATCAACGGCTCGCGCAGGCTGCGCATCGCGAACGGCTCCGGCGTGACCGTCCGCGAGGTCAACGACCTGGTCAACCGCTTCTTCGAGGCGCGCAAGATGATGGCGCAGATGGCGGGCCGGTTCGGCTTCGGCGGCGGAGGCGGCGGGAGCAAGAACCGCAAGGGCAAGAAGGGGAAGAAGGGCAAGAAGGGCCCCACGCAGCCGAGGATGCGCGGCGGGATGCCCGGCGGCATGCCGATGCTGCCCCCCGGCGGCGGAATGCCCGGCGGGATGCCGGACCTGTCGCAGCTCGGCGGCATGAACGACGTGCCCGGCTTCGACCCGTCCAAGTTCAAGCTGCCGAAGGACCCGAAGAACAATTGAGCCCGCTGCACCTGCACGGAACCGTCCTGCCCGACGGCGAACCGCGTGACCTGTGGATCCAGGACGGAAAGCTGTCTTTCGAGCCGGTTCCCGGCGCGGAAACGCTGTCCAGCGGCGGATTCGTGGTCCCTGGGCTCGTCGACGCGCACTGCCACCCTGGCCTCGGCCCGAGCGGCGGACTGTCGGTGGAGGAGGCGGCGGACCAGGCCGCGACCGACCGCGACGCGGGCACCCTGCTGATCCGCGACTGCGGCCTGCCGCTGGACGTCCGTCCGCTGCAATCGCGCGCCGACCTGCCCACGATCATCCGCTGCGGACGCCATCTGGCGCTGCCGAAGCGGTACATCCCCGGCTTCGCGATCGAACTGGACGACCCGGCCCTGCTGCCCGAAGCGGTCGCCGAGCAGGCGCGCGACGGCGACGGCTGGGTCAAGCTCGTCGGCGACTGGATCGACCGCGGCCAAGGCGACCTCGCGCCGCTCTGGCCGGACGACGTGCTGGCTGAAGCCATCCGCATCGCCCACGACCTCGGCGCACGCGTCACGGCGCACGTCTTCGGCGAAGCAGCGCTGCCAGGCTTGATCGGCGCGGGCATCGACTGTCTCGAGCACGGCACCGCGTTGTCGCCGGATCAGCTCGCCGAACTCGCGCGCCGCGACGTCGCGTTGGTGCCCACGCTCATCAACATCGAGAACTTCCCGGGCATCGCGGACAAGGCAGGCAAGTACCCGACGTACGCGGCCCACATGCGCGCACTGCACGCCGGTGTGGGCGAGATGGTGTCCTCAGCGGTCGAAGCGGGCGTACGCGTCTTCGCGGGAACGGACGCAGGCGGCATGGTCGCGCACGGCCGTATCGCCGACGAGGTCGAAGCGCTCCACCGCGCCGGCATGTCGCGTACGCAGGCTCTCGCGAGCGCTTCCTGGGAGGCGCGCGAATGGCTGGGCCACCCCGGCATCGAACACGGTGCCCCGGCGGACCTGATCGTTTACGCCGACGACCCGCGCACCGACCTGGCCGCCCTGCACCACCCGACCCACATCGTCTTGGGCGGCACGGTCTTCCACTGACCACCCCAATGGGGGTTTTTCATCCTGTTGGTGCTGGTCAGGCGGGGTTGACGGTGGCGGGAGTGGTTGTGCGGCAACGGGCCTGCCGGTTGCCTGCCCGTGGCCGGAACGTGGCGGAGCCCCCGGATGTTGATCAAGTCGTGACTCAAGAAAAAACGTCCGGGGGCTCCGGTCCCACTGTCTCACAGCAGGTTCTGGCCTCGTATCGCAGCGTGTTGCCGGTGTCGCCGCCCACGATCGCGATGCTGGCCGGGTTGATCGGCCGCCGCCGCCGGGCGATCGGGTCGCGGTGGCGCAAGGCGTCCCCGGCCGAGCAGGCGGTGCTGGTGCTGGCGATGCTGCGCCACGACCAGCGGCTGCTGGACCTGTCCCGCGCCAACGCGGTGTCGGCCGCCACGATCCGCCGCTGGCTGCTGGAAGCCATCGACCTGCTCGCGGCCCGGGCGCCGCGGCTGGACCGGGTGCTGCGGCGGCTGGCCGCCCGCGGCGCGGCGGTGGTGCTGGCCGACGGGACCCTGATCCGCACCCGCCGCCGCACCGGCACAGACAATCGCCGCAACTACAGCGGCAAGCACAAACACCACGGCCTCAACGTCCAAGGCCTCACCGACGAACACGGACGGCTGCTGTGGGTCTCGGCCGCGCTGCCGGGCAGGACCGCCGACATCACCGCCGCCCGCCGCCACCGGCTGCGCGACCGCATCCACGCCCGCGGCCTGACCCCCGCCGCGGACAAGGGCTACCAGGGCTGGCGCAAAGACGTCCGCGACACCCGCCGCTGCGACCAGTGCGACGGGCCGTGCGAACAGATCGTGCTCACCCCCTACAAAGCCGAAACGAACCGGCCGCTCACCCACGCCCAGAAAACCGCCAACTCCGCGTTCAACGCGATGCGCTGCGCGGTCGAGGGCGGCTTCGCCGCCCTCAAAACCTGGCGCGTCCTCGACAAACTCCGCATCGCACCACGCCACGCCACCACCCTCGTCCGCGCCCTGCTCGTCCTCACCCAACACGAACAACACACCCGCGACACCGCCCAGCCCACCCCAGCCTGACAACTACCACACCCCGCCAACCCACCATGACCAGCACAAACCAGGATGAAAAACCCCCAATGTGGCATTGGTTGCGCTGAACGCACCCAATGTGGCATTGGTTGCATGCGACGCACCCAATGTGGCGTTCGTTGCATGCGATACCCGTCGGGGCACGAGGTGGCCCAGTGGCCTTCCCGCTCCGCAGAAGTCCGTGAGGGTCGCCTGGAGGGAATCAGATTCCCTCAAGGCGACCCTCACGGACCTCCGCGTCCGCGCCGGGGCGAGGGGCAGTCCGGTCGACAAGCGCGAGACGACCCCGCCTCGATGCGCCACGCCCCAGCCACATAGCGTGAACCCGTGGCCGAAGACGGTGGGGGAAAGCGAATCCTGGGCGCCCATTGGGCTTTCGCCGCGTTCTTCTTCGGAGTAGCCGGCTACTACCTCGTCACCCTCCTCACCGCCGCCGCGTTCAACCGGCACGTCGGCGACGACGACCCGGTCGAGGCGTACGCGGGACCGTTGCTGCTGCTGGCGTTCCTGCCGAACCTGGTCCTCGGCCTCGGCCCGGCGACCGCCTCGCTGCGGTACGGCTCCGGCCTCGAACGCGACTTCGGGCTCCGCACCCGGGGCCGCGACCTCCGCATCGGCCTCGCCTGCGGCCTGCTCGCGCTCGTCGTCGGCTTCGTGCTGAACGCCGCCGAAATCGCGGTCTTCGGCGGCGACGAGGTGTCCGACAGCCCGCTCACCGACCTGCCCGACGTGTCCGGCGGCAGCCCGGTCTGGCTGATCGCGACCGCGCTGGTCCTGGTGGTCGCCGTCCCGCTCACCGAGGAACTGCTGGTGCGCGGGGCGCTGTGGAACGCCCTGCTGCACTACCGGATCCCGCCGTGGGTGGTGCTCGTGCTCACCTCGTTGGTGTTCGCGCTGCTGCACGGCGAGACCACGCGCACGATCGCGCTGTTCGGCCAGGGTCTCGTCCTCGGGCTGGCGCGGCATTTTTCCGGCCGGACCTCGGCGAGCGTGCTCGCGCACGCGGCGAACAACCTGCCGCCCGCCGTCCTTCTCTTCACCGGGCATTGAGGGAAACCGGTGACCGGCCGAGTACTGTGCGAAACCATTTCGGCCGCTAGGCTCGACCGGTGAGCAGAGCGAGCACGGGGAGGCGGGCGTGACCACATCACAGCCCCGTGAACCTTTCTCCCGCGCGCTCTCCCCGGAGGACTTGGTGGCCGAACCGACCGCGTTCCCGGCGCATCGCTGGGGATTCGGGGCGTTCCTGCTGGTCGAGGCGGTGCTGCTGGCGTCGGCCGCGTTCATCGGCGCGCTGGCCGGCCCCACGGCTCCGGGCAAGCCGCTCCCGATCGGCACGGTGCTGCTCGGCACGATGCTGCCCACCATGATCGCCGCGGGCGTCGCGGTGCTGGTCACCGTCGTGCGCGGCAACGGCCCGAAGCTCGACCTGCGGCTCGAATGGCGCTGGGCGGACGTCTGGACCGGGCTCAAATTCGGCATGCTCGGCCTCGTGCTCACCTCGCTGAGCGCCTACGTGTGGACCCAGCTGGTCGGCGCCGCGGACGCGACGTCGGCGATCAGCGCGCTGGTCGACGACCGCAAGATGTCCGTGCCCGCCGCCGCGGTGATGTTCGGCTACCTGTGGCTGCTCGGGCCGATCTGCGAGGAGATCATCTACCGCGGCCTGCTCTGGGGCGCGGTCGAGCGGCTGCAGTGGCGCAGCGAGCGCTGGGGCCGGGTCGCCGCGTTCCTGCTGTCCACCGCGGTCTTCGCGGCCAGCCACCTGGAACCGCTGCGCACCACGCTGCTGCTGGTGATCTCCATCCCGATCGGGCTGGCCCGGCTGTCCACCGGACGGCTGGCGGGCAGCATCGTCGCGCACGCGGTCAACAACTTCCTGCCCGCCGTCGCGATCCTGCTCGGCGCGCTCGGCCTCGCGTCCTTCTGAGGCCCCTGCGCAGGCACAACGACGGCATCTGGCAGAATGTTCGCTTGCCCGCTTCCGCCGGACCCTCTCGCCGTGTGGAAGCTCCTGACCTCCGGGCGCCGCGAGCCTGTCCCCACGGGTTCTGCGCGCGCCCTGCACCACACAGCACTGAGGAGTACCCACACCCGTGGCCGTCAAGATCAAGCTGCAGCGCCTCGGCAAGATCCGTGCGCCGTACTACCGCATCATCATCGCCGACGCGCGCACCCGCCGGGACGGCAAGGCCATCGAGACGATCGGCAAGTACCACCCCAAGGAAGAGCCGAGCTTCATCGAGGTCGACACCGAGCGGGCGCAGTACTGGCTGGGCGTCGGCGCGCAGCCGACCGAGCCGGTCCAGCGCATCCTCGAGATCACCGGCGACTGGCAGAAGTTCAAGGGCCTGCCGGGAGCCGAGGGCACCCTGAAGGTGGCCGAGCCGAAGCCGTCCAAGCAGGACCTGTTCAACGCGGCGCTGGCCGCGGCGGGCGAGGAGCCCTCCACCGAGGCCGTCACGCCGAAGAAGAAGTCGGCCCCGAAGAAGGCCGAAGCCGACAAGGCCGAGGCTGCCGAGGGCGAGAAGTCCGAGTGAGCTTCCTCGCCGACTCCCTCGAGCACCTGGTGCGCGGGATCGTCGACAACCCGGACGAGGTCCGGGTCGAGCTGCTGACCACGCGTCGTGGCCGCACGCTCGAGGTGCACGTCCACCCCGACGATCTCGGCAAGGTGATCGGCCGGGGCGGGCGCACCGCGACCGCTCTGCGCACCGTGATGGGCGGCATCGGCGGCCGAGGCGTCCGCGTGGACGTCGTCGACACCGATCGCTGACCCGGATTCTCGGAAACGGTCAGGTATGGACGTCGTAGTCGGCCGTATCGCGAAGGCGCACGGCATCCGCGGCGAGCTCGCGGTCGACGTGCGCACGGATTCGCCGCAGGAGCGGTTCGCGATCGGTGCGGTCGTCACGACGAAGCTGCGCGACGGCAGCACGAGAGAACTCACCATCGCAGCCGCCCGCGAACACAGCGGGCGGCTGCTGGTGCGTTTCGAGGAAGTGCTCACGCGCGACGTCGCGGAAACCCTCCGCGGCGCCCTGCTGCTGGCGGACACCGCCACGCTGCCGCCCACCGGCGACCCGGACGAGTTCTACGACCACGAGCTGGCCGGGCTTCGCGCCGAACTTGCCGACGGGACGGCCGTGGGCAAGGTCGTCGAGGTGGTCCACTCGCCGGCCGGGGAATTGCTCGAACTCGATCATGACGGACGCTCGGTCTTGGTACCTTTCGTCCGCGCCATCGTTCCGGTGGTGGACGTCGCGGGGGGCCGGGTCGTGCTCGATCCGCCCGAAGGCCTCCTCGGCGCTGACTGAGGGGGAGTTCGTGAAGTTCTGGACGAAGGCTGTCTTCGCAGCCGTTTTGGCCACCGCTTTCGCCGCGCCGCCCGCGCAGGCCGCTTCGCCGGTGTACGGCGACTTCTCGATGATGTTCCAGCGCAGCGCCGGACAGTACGCGCCGCCGGGGGAGAAGGCGTTCCAGTGGGCGTGGTCGCCGCAGTCGGCCACCGAATCGCAGATCACCTGGGGCGACCCGGTCACGTGGCCGCCCGCGACCGCCGAGCACTTCGTCCGCTCGGGCGACTGGGTGCTGATCGACGGCTGGGACGGCAACGGCACGTACTACACGGAGCGCGTCACCGAAGAACTCGCGTGCACCGGTTCCACCTGCACGCCGATCCCGTCCGACGGCGGCCGCCAGCACTACGTGCGCTGGACGGTGCCATCCACCGACTACCGGCTCGTCGCGCGCGGCACGATCACCGAGAAGAGCTCGGGCAAGGTCGTCCACTTCGAGCACCTGCAGACGTGGGGCGCGCCCGCTCCGTGCTCGAACGCCCGCTTCGGGGCGCGCACCTGCGTCACGCAGACCGAGACGTGGTCGGACGACAACGGGCTGCCCGCCGGGTCGCCGATCCGCAAGACCCTGCACCGCAGCATCAAGATCGCGAAGGGGCTGGGCATGGCCTTCGCGATCGACCAGGACGTCCCGAGCCCGTGGCACGCCCAGGCCGCCGAGTACTGGAACTGGTAACCGCTTGCGCATCGACGTCGTCACCATTTTCCCCGAGTACCTCGACCCGCTGCGCGCGGCGCTGCTGGGCCGGGCGATCGACCGCGGCCTCATCGAGGTCGGCGTGCACGACCTGCGCGACTGGACCCACGACGTGCACCGCGCGGTGGACGACGCGCCGTACGGCGGCGGCCCCGGCATGGTCATGAAGCCGCAGATCTGGGGCCCCGCGCTGGACGACGTGTGCGGCGAGGGGACCCGGCTCGTGGTCCCGACCCCGGCGGGCAAGCCGTTCACCCAGGAGCTGGCGCATTCCTACGCCGAGGAAAAGCACCTGGTGTTCGCCTGCGGCCGCTACGAGGGCATCGACCAGCGGGTGGTCGACGACGCGGCCCGCCGGATGCCGGTGGACGAGGTCTCCATCGGCGACTACGTGCTGGTCGGCGGCGAGGCCGCGGTGCTGGTGATCGTCGAGGCCGTGGTCCGGCTGCTGCCGGGCGTGCTCGGCAACGCGCGCTCGGCGGCCGAGGACTCGTTCTCCGACGGCTTGCTCGAAGGCCCCAGCTACACCCGCCCGGAAGTATGGCGCGACCTGGCGGTTCCGGACGTGCTGCGCTCGGGCAACCACGCGCTCATCGACCGCTGGCGGCGCGACCAGGCGCTGGCTCGCACCGCCCAGCGGCGGCCGGATCTCCTGGACCGGCTGCCCGAGGGCAGCCTGGACAAGCGGGACCGCGAGGTCCTCGAAGGGCTGGACGACCAGCCCGGATAGGCCCCGTGCGAGGTCTCCGGGGGCCTCTGCCATAATGGATTAGTTGGCGTGACGCGTGGTGCTTCACATGCGCTCACAGCGGCTGTTCAGTCGCGATGCCAACCGTGAATGCCATCAGCCCCGGGCTAGTCGCAGTGATCCGCTGCGCGCTCGAGCTGTACGTAAGCCACACGAATACGAGGACGGACCACCGATGAACACCCTGGACGCGCTGGACGCGCAGTCACTGCGTTCCGACATCCCGGACTTCCGCCCCGGCGACACGCTCAAGGTGCACGTCCGCGTCATCGAGGGCAACCGCGAGCGCAACCAGGTCTTCCAGGGCGTCGTGATCCGCCGTCAGGGCGGCGGCATCCGGGAGACCTTCACCGTGCGCAAGGTTTCGTTCGGCGTGGGCGTCGAGCGCACCTTCCCGGTGCACTCGCCGAACCTGGCCGAGGTCGAGGTCTTCAAGCGCGGCGACGTCCGCCGGGCGAAGCTGTACTACCTGCGCGAGCTGCGCGGCAAGAAGGCCAAGATCAAGGAGCGCCGCGAGAACCGCGAGACCACCTCCGCCTCCTGAGTGACGAGCCGGTTACCGGTAGCCTGGCGACGTGGTCGAACCTGTGTCGCGGAACGCCGATGAGGACGGCCCCGAACGCCCGGAGGAGGACCAGGAACGGTCCGGCGGGCGTCGGGGGTCGCACCGGCGGGGCAAGTCCTCGAAAAAGCGGTCGTTCTGGAAGGAACTGCCGATCCTGATCGTGATCGCCCTGGTGCTCACGATCCTGATCCAGGCGTTCCTCGCCAAGGTCTACATGATCCCGTCGGGATCCATGGAGTCCACGCTGCACGGCTGCCCGAGCTGCACCGGCGACCGGATCCTGGTCGACCGCGTCACCTACGACTTCACCGACCCCTCCCCGGGGGACGTGATCGTGTTCAAGGGCCCGCCCGCGTGGACCGAGAACGAGATCGCGCCGCAGGAGTCGAGCAACATCGTCGTGCGCGCGCTGCGCGGTCTCGGTTCGCTGGTCGGCTTCGCGCCGCCGGACGAGCGGGACTTCGTCAAGCGCGTCATCGCCACCGGCGGCCAGACCGTCCAGTGCTGCGACGACCGCAACCGGGTGATCGTGGACGGCAAGGCCCTCGACGAGCCCTACATCCACTGGGAAGACGACAACCACCGCGTGCAGGAGTCGTTCGCCCCGGTGAAGGTCCCGCAGGGCGCGCTCTGGGTGATGGGCGACAACCGCAACAACTCCGCCGACTCGCGTTATCAGGGCGGCGGCGGGCCCAACGGCGCGGTTCCGGTCGACGACGTCATCGGCAAGGCCCGCATCATCGTGCTGCCGCCGAGCCGCTGGGGCGGGATCTCGGACCACAATCCGCAGCAGAACGCCCAGCCGGTCGCGCTCGGCGCGCCCGCGTGGCAGCAAGGGCTGCCGCTCGGCATCGGTTTCGCCACCGCGGTGCCGACGCTCTTCGTCGGACGCCGGTTGAAGGCACGCCTCCGCAAGGCGGCTGGCCGGAGACGCTGAGCGGTGCGCTCCGTCGTCCGCGACTCCCGGGTGGTGTTTCGGTGACTCTCCCTCCTCCCCGCACTCCGGCGGAACCGCTGCGCCCGCCCCGTGCCGTGGTGCGCGGCGAGCTGTTCTGGGGTCTGCAAGGCGCACTCGAACGACGCGGCCTAGGCCCGGTCGCCGGCGTGGACGAAGCCGGCGCCGGAGCCTGCGCGGGCCCGCTCGTGGTGGCTTCGTGCGTGCTCCGTCCCGGCGACGGCGCGCGCCTGCCCGAGCTGACCGATTCGAAGATGCTCACGGCGAAGGCCCGGGACCGGGTTTACGACCGGGTCCTGCAGCGCGCCCTCGACTACTCGGTGATCGTCATCCCCTCCGAGCAGGTGGACCTGCTCGGCATCCGGGTGATGAACCTGGAAGGCATGCGCCGCGCCGTCGCCGGACTGCGCACGCATCCCGGGTACGTCCTCACCGACGGCTTCCCGGTTCCCGGCATTCCCGCGCCGAATGTCGCGGTGATCAAGGGAGACCGCAGCGTCGCGAGCATCGCGGCGGCGTCGGTCCTGGCGAAGGTGACGAGGGACCGGATCATGGCCGGCCTGCACGAAGAGTTGCCGGCGTACGGCTTCGACGTGCACAAGGGCTACAGCACCTCGGACCATCTGGCTGCGCTGAGTGAGCACGGCCCGAGCCCGGCGCACCGCTGGTCCTACACGAATGTCGCCACTGTCGCCCTCGCACACGGACTCACTGCCCCGCATCCGGTCGTGCTCACCTACGCTGCACTGGAGAATGCCCTGGAAAAAGCGGGCGGGCCGGTCCGTGCCCCGGGCCGCTCGGTGGGTAAGAATGAACGCTCCGCCGCCGGAGCAGGACGAATGCGAGGAGGGGCGCGGATTTCATGAGCGCAGAGGATCTCGAGAAGTACGAGACCGAGATGGAGCTCTCGCTGTACCGCGAGTACCGCGACATAGTGGGCCAGTTCTCGTACGTGGTGGAGACCGAGCGGCGGTTCTACCTGGCCAACGCGGTGGACGTCCAGGTCCGCGACGGCGGGGGCGAGGTGTACTTCGAGGTGCGGATGTCGGACGCCTGGGTGTGGGACATGTACCGCCCCGCCCGGTTCGTGAAGCACGTCCGGGTCATCACCTTCAAGGACGTCAACGTCGAAGAACTGGACAAGCCCGACCTGCGGCTCCCCGAGGACGGCCCGTTCTCGGGCTGACCCCCGCTTTTCTCTCACCACGAGGCCACCCGGCACCTGCCCGGGTGGCCTTCGTCGTTCCCTGCCCTCACGCACACCGCACCGACAATCCGCCGGTTTTCTCGCCCGGAGACCAGCGCTTGATCCACAACCCCCGGCTTATCCACAGTTGCTCGGAATCCCCCTGGCGCTGCGTTTGATCACACTGCGATCGTGAAAGCACACGCACCGTGATCGACGGTGCTCACGCTGTCCGAGGGGGACACCATGAACGACGGCCCGCACCCCGGCGCTGCCTGGCGACGGACGTTCGGCCGCTGGGGCGAGGACCTCGCCGCCCGGCATCTGCAGGCCGCCGGCATGGTCCTGCTCAGCCGGAACTGGCACTGCCGCGAGGGCGAGCTGGATTTAGTCCTGTCCGAGGGCGACCGGGTGATCTTCTGCGAGGTCAAAACCCGCTCCAGCACCGAATACGGCACTCCCGCCGAATCCGTCACGCAGGACAAGATCGACCGCGTGCACCGCGCCGCGATGCGCTGGCTCAAGGAACATCGAGTCGGCTGGTGCCGCATCCGCTACGACGTCGTGACCGTCTACGCCCCCGACGGCGAAGAGCCGGTCGTGCGGCACCTGGTGGGTGCTTTCTGATGCCCCACGCCAAAACCTGGTCCGTCGCGTTGCTCGGCATCGAAGGCCGCGTAGTGGAAATCGAAGCCGATCTGGGCGGCGGCCTGAGCCGAGTCACCCTGGTCGGCCTGCCCGACGCCGGCCTCCGCGAGGCGAAAGACCGAGTCCGCTCCGCAGTCCGCAACTCCGGCGAATCCTGGCCCGACGGCAAGATCACGCTGGCCCTGTCTCCCGCCAACCTGCCCAAAATGGGCTCCGGCTACGACCTGGGCATCGCCGCCGCCGTCCTAGCCGCCATCGGTGCCGTCCCAGCCCGAAAGCTCCTGCACACAATCCTGCTGGGCGAACTGGCCTTGGACGGCCGAATCCGCCCCGTACGCGGCGTCCTCCCCGGCCTGCTCGCAGCCAAAGCCGCCGGCCACGAACGCGCCGTCGTGCCCACCGAGTCGTTGGTAGAAGCCGCCCTGGTAGACGGCCTGGAAGTCTCCGGAGTAACCCGCCTGGCAGAACTCATCGCCTGGCTCAAAGACGAAGCCGACCTGGAACCACCCGCCGCTCCCGCAGCCGCCGCCCCAGTAGAAGTCCCCGACCTGGCCGACGTAGTAGGCCAACCAGAAGCCAGATGGGCCCTGGAAGTCGCCGCAGCAGGCGGCCACCACCTCCTGCTCACCGGCCCGCCCGGCGTAGGCAAAAGCATGCTGGCCAGGCGTCTCCCAGGCCTGCTGCCCGACCTCTCCCCAGCCGAGTCCCTGGAAGTAACCGCCATCCACTCAGTAGACGGCTCCCTCTCCAAGTCATCGCCCCTGGTGACAGTCCCGCCCTTCGTCGCCCCACACCACTCGATCAGCCCACCAGCCCTAATCGGCGGCGGCACCGGCTTAGCAGCTCCCGGTGCCATCAGCCGAGCCCACCGAGGCGTGCTTTTCCTAGACGAGGCCTGCGAATTCGGCAACCAACGCCTCGACTCGCTCCGCACCGTCATGGAAGAAGGCGAAGTCCGCATTGCCCGCGCGAAAGGCGTCGTCCGCTACCCCGCCCAGTTCCAACTGGTGCTGGCCACCAACCCCTGCCCCTGCGCCCCACCGCGAGAAACCGACTGCACCTGCTCAGTACCCACCCGCCGCCGCTACCTGTCGCGCCTTTCGGGCCCTCTCCTGGACCGAGTAGACCTCCGCGTCCGCCTACGCCCCCTCACCGCGATCTCCGCCCACCAATCCACCACCCCAGAACCGTCCTCGACCGTCCGAGCCCGCGTCCTGGCCGCCCGCGAAAGAGCCAAACACCGCTGGCACGAACACGGCTGGCAGTCCAACACCGAAGTCCCGGGCCCGATCCTGCGTCGAGATTTCGCCCTGCCACCCCCCGCCACCGCAGTCCTGGATCGAGCCCTGGACCGAGGTTTGCTGACCGCCCGAGGAGCCGACAGATGCCTCCGCATCGCCTGGACGCTGGCCGACCTGGCCGCCTTGTCCCAACCCGACACCGACCACGTCACCGCGGCCCTGGACTTCCGAGAACGCAAAACCGGCTGATCCACCCCGCACACCGAGCCCGCCCGACGGCGAACGCCCCGAAATCAACCCCCGTACCCGCGCATCGATGTCCGGACCAGATGTCCCAACCCCCAGACCGGCAATTCTGTGTCCCAAGCCCAAGCCCAAGCCCAAGCCCAAGCCCAAGCCCAAGCCCAAGCCCAAGCCCAAGCCCAAGCCCAAGCCCAAGCCCAAGCCCAAGCCCAAGCCCAAGCCCAAGCCCAAGCCCAAGCCCAAGCCCAAGCCCAAGCCCAAGCCCAAGCCCAAGCCCAAGCCCAAGCCCAAGCCCAAGCCCAAGCCCAAGCCCAAGCCCAAGCCCAAGCCCAAGCCCAAGCCCAAGCCCAAGCCCAAGCCCAAGCCCAAGCCCAAGCCCAAGCCCAAGCCCAAGCCCAAGCCCAAGCCCAAGCCCAAGCCCAAGCCCAAGCCCAAGCCCAAGCCCAAGCCCAAGCCCCGAATCGGCAAACCCGCCGGTCCGGAATCCCAACGAAAGGAAAGCACCATGTCCCACCGAGCCATCCCCTCCTCGTCCCAGCGCACCCGGCACCGCAGGCCGAAGACGCCGCAGCACAAGATCGTCCGGCATCTGCATCCGGTCCGGCACCGGGAAGTCCGCCCCGAGCACGATCCGGTCCGGGTCCGAGAACGGTTAGCGCTGCACCGCCACCTCGCCGTCGTCCGCCCCGAAAACCCCGGCAGCCGAAGAGGTGCGGCGTGAGCATCGCCGTTGAGGACCAGACTGCGGCGACCGACTCCGAACGCCTCGCCCGCGCGTATCTGCTCGGCGTCGCGGAACCACCGGCACCGCATCTGCTGGAGTTCGTCGGCGAACAAGGGCCGGTCGCGGCCGCCGAGCGCGTCCGGGCCGGGGACTGTCCCGAGAAGGTTCTCCGCGAAACGGCCGCGCGGCGGGAATCCACGATCGCGGAACAAGATCTCGAGGCAGCCGCCAAAGCCGGTGCCCGGCTCGTGGTTCCCGAAGACCACGAATGGCCCGCGTGGCCACTGCTGTCGCTAGCGGTAGCAACCGGAAACGGTGTGAAGCACGTGGCGGCGCCGCTCGGGCTCTGGGTGCGCGGCGACGCGAGCCTGGCCGAAGTCGCGGACCGCGCGGTGGCGGTCGTCGGCGCTCGGATGGCCACGGACTACGGCCTGCACAACGCCGTCGAGATCGGCCACGCCTTGGCAACCCGCCAAGTACCGGTCTTCTCCGGTGCCGCCCTGGGCATCGACGCCGCCGCCCACCGAGGCGCGCTCAGCGGCGGCGGGGTCACGGTCGCGCTCCTCGGTTGCGCAGTCGACTATTCCTATCCGGTTGGGAACAGCGGCTTGTTGGACCGCATCGTCGCCGAGGGTGGCGCGATCGTCAGCGAGTACGCGCCGAAGACCCCGCCCGCACGCCATCGATTTCTGGTGCGAAATCGCCTTATCGCAGGTCTTACCGATGGAACAGTCGTTGTGGAGGCCGGAATCCGTAGCGGTGCGCGCAATACCGCCACCATCGCGGGTGCGCTCGGCAAGGTCGTGATGGCGTTGCCGGGATCAGTGCATTCGGGCAGTTCGGCCGGTTGCCACGCACTGATCCGGGACTGCAAGGCCACGTTGGTCACTTCGGTTGACGAGGTGCTCGAAACCGTGGGCAGGTTCGGCACCGCTGCTCCCGCGGCCGAGTCGAGTCGGCGGCCCACGGACAATCTCGGTCCGGAGGCGTCGCGGGTTTACGACGCGCTGCTTCCCCGGGCTGGCCGGGCTCCGGAGGAGGTCGCGGAAAGCGCTGGCGTGCCGGTTTCCCGAGTTCGCGCCTTGTTGCCCGCACTGGAAGTCGACGGCTTCGCGGTGCGCGGCGAGACCGGCTGGCGGCAGATAGTCCGAACGGCCAACCGATGATGGGCGTGGCGATGCTTGACCAATGGCGATGGTTCGCGCAGCGTAATCGTCATGCCGTCAGCGAGTGCACGCAAGGACGCGGTCCCGCGTCCCGGTGGACACCGGAAACGCCCGCCACGACCCGATCTTCGTGCACTTCGCGCCGAATTGCCGGAGTCCGCCGAATCGGTGGTGGCCGGTTACGAACGGCATCTGTCGCTGGAGCGCGGGCTGTCGCCGCACACCGTGCGCGCGTACGTCGGCGATGTCGTTTCGCTGCTGGCGTTCCTGACCGTGGGGGAGGGCGACCGTCCCGCGCGGCGCTTTGAGGACTTGGACGTCACGCAGCTGCGCGCGTGGCTCGCGGGGCAGCGCTCGGACGGCGCCGGGCGCACCACCCTTGCGCGCCGCGCCGCGGCCGCGCGCACCTTCACGGCTTGGGCGCACCGCACCGGTTTGCTGAAGTCGGACCCGGGCGGCCGGCTGGCCGCGCCGCGCACGCACCGGACCTTGCCGGGGGTACTCCGCGCCGAGCAAGCCGACGCGCTCATGGACGTCTCCGCGAAAGGGGCAGCCGAACGGGATCCGGTCGCTCTGCGTGACCGCGCGTTGGTCGAAATGCTGTACGCAACCGGCATTCGGGTGTCGGAGTTGTGCGGACTGGACGTCGGCAGCGTGGACTTTTCCCGCCGCGTGGTTTCGGTGGTGGGCAAGGGGGACAAGGAGCGGACGGTTCCGTTCGGCGTCCCGGCGGCTGAGGCGCTGACGGCGTGGCTGGAGGACGGACGGCCTGCGCTGGCTGGGGAAACGCCGCCAGCGGCGCTTTTCCTGGGCGTTCGCGGCAAGCGTCTCGACCCGCGCGCGGCGCGCCGGGTGGTGCACGAGGCGGTGGCCGCGGTGCCGGGCGCAACGGACATGGGGCCGCACGGGCTAAGGCATTCCGCCGCGACGCATCTGCTCGAAGGAGGTGCCGATCTCAGGAGCGTTCAGGAACTGCTTGGTCACGCTACGCTGGCCACGACCCAGCTCTACACTCATGTGACCGTCGATCGGCTGAAGGCGATCCATGACCGAGCACACCCGCGGGCCTGACGCGGCCGGCGGAGGCTCGGCCGGGGACGGCAGGGCCGAACCGTCGGCGCACGCGCATCCGCACGAGCACGGAGACAACACTGAGCAGCACGCCGAGAACGACCGTGCAATGACTTCCACATCGCAGGTCACGGAAGCCGGGGCGGCACGCCCCGGCGTGCAGGACGCCGTCAGCGGGGACGGTCGTCCTGGTCAGGACGTCGACGCGGGGATTCAGGCGCTGTGGCAGCAGTTCGCCGACAAACCGGACCAGACGTCGCGCGACCGGCTGGTGCTGCACTACGCACCGCTGGTGAAGTACGTCGCGGGCCGGGTCGGCACCGGTCTGCCGACGCACGTAGACGTCGGCGACCTTGTGCAGTCAGGCATTTTCGGTCTGGTCGACGCGATCGAGAAGTTCGACCCGGAACGCGGCCTGCGCTTCGAGACGTATGCGATGCAACGCATCCGCGGCGCCATCCTGGACGACCTGCGCTCCCAGGACTGGGTCCCTCGCGCGGTGCGCAGCAAGGCGAAGGAAACGGCCCGCGCCCTGGAACGCCTCGGCGCCCGCCTGCACCGAACCCCGACCGACGCCGAACTCGCCGGCGAAATGGGCATCAGCCTCGACGACCTGCGCGACTTCTACGGCCAGCTCCGCCTCACCAGCGTGGTGGCGCTGGAAGACCTTGTCGCCGCGGGGAAAGACGCCGGTTCGCTGGTCGACACCCTCCCCGACGACGGCGCGGTCGACCCGGTGGCCGTCCTCGTGGACCAGGACAACCGCCGCCAGCTCGCCGAAGCCATCGCGCAGCTGACCGACCGGGACAAGATCGTCGTCAGCCTCTACTACTTCGAAAGCCTGACCCTCGCGGAAATCGGCAAGGTCCTGGGAGTCACGGAATCGCGCGTGAGCCAGCTGCACACCCGCGCGGTGATGCGGCTGCGCGCCAAGCTGATGGAGCAGCCCAGCGGCTGACCTCCGGATCCGCAACCGGCGCAACGATTGCCTTGTTCGCAAGGCTTGTCCGATGCTCAGGCACGGTCGGTGCGGACCGCAGGCTGACCAGGCGGCGGACCACTGTCGACACGGCGGCGGACCACGGTCGATGTGTCGATGGTTTGAGCCTAGTGACCTCCTTCGGATCGATCGGCCGGTAGCGGCGGCTGCCTTGGCGTCACGGGCCTTCCGCCCACGGCTTGAGGCGTACCCGGCTGGGAGTGCCGACCAAGGCGAGCGGGTCGATGTATTCCGTGCCGCGGCGGGCTCCCCAGTGCAGGCAGGTGGCGGTCGGGCAACCGGGGTGGCCGGGGACGGCGGTTCCCAACGGCTGGCCGCGGTAGATCTGGTCTCCTGCGGCGACTGTCGGGGTGATCGGGAGGTAGGTCGTGTGGAGGCCGCCGTCGTGGTCGACGGCGACTACTCCTTGTCCCGCGACCTGACCGGCGAAGACCACCACTCCCATGTCCGCGGCCAGCACCTGTTGTCCGGTGGCGGCTTCCAGGTCTACGCCTCGGTGACCGGGGCCGAACGGGGTCGCGGGCGGTTCGAAGTTGCGGGTGACGTGCGGGCGGGGCGTCAGGGGCCAGGCCAGCCGTCCGGGTTCTTCCTGAATGGGCTGGAGGGGTGCGGCGTCGGCTCGGGAGTGGAGCAGGGCTGCTGAGCCCGCGGACAGGGTCAAGACCGTCGCGAGGATCAGCCACGTTCGGGTGACTTTGCGGCTGCGCGGGGCGAACATCGGGAGTTCGCCGCCTGCTCCGGCCAGACGCAGGGGTGGGTGACCCCAGCTGAAATCGCAGGGCAGGGAGATTCGGATGTTCGGCAAAAGGGCCGCGGGTCTTGGACGGGTAGGGCGGAGGAGCCTGCGGGAGGCGAAGAGGGCGTACCGGGTGACGGTGCTCGCGGCGGACCTCGCGCGGGTCCACGTGCGGCGGAGCGCGGTGCGGATTCTGGGCGGCTTGGCGGGCGGTCGTCGGTGGCGGCCGCCGCGCGGGAGCGGACCCGTTGAGGTCGGGGGCGGGATGGCGTCGTCCGGGCTCAGGAGGGCAGCACCTGCCGATGGGTGCTGAGTGAGCAGGGCCGCGGTTGCCAGGACCACCGGATGAGGCGAATCCGGCACCCTCGCTGCCGAGGCCGACACCGCTGGCTCCGACCCCAACCCGGCCGATTCCGATCCCTCTGATCCCGGCCCCGCCGACTCGGCCGCCACCGCAGTCGATGACGGCGACGACGGCAGTGGCACTGACGACGCTGGCGACGGCGTCGCAGGCGGCCGATCGAGCGGCGACGGATTCGGCGAGGGGCCGGATTGGCTGCTCGCTTCTCTGTCCGGACGAGGCACAGGGGAGGGCATTGACCTGGCCGCACGCGGTGTCGAGGGCGCACGCGACGGGGAAGCCGAGGAGGAGTTGGCGGGACAAGCAGGAGCGTCGGCCACAGAATTCGGTGCCGAGGGTTCACGCACGGGGGATGCCGTGCGGGGTTCAGCGGGGGCAGCGGCGGGATTGGGCAGAGAGCTCGACGTCGAGGGTGCAGGAACCGAGGGCGCAAGAACCGGGGAATCCTCAGGAGAATCGGCAGTGCGGGAAGCAACGGCGGCAACGGGAAAAGATCGCGTAGTGGTCATGTCCCCATCCTCGGGCGCCGGCCGACCGGAACCCGCTGTTCAGCGGGGGTTGTCCACAGGTGGGCGCGGTTGTGGACAACTCCGGGCCGGGCGAAGGCTGCCCGCAGGGGCGGGCCTGGTGGCAGGGGGTAGAATCAATTCCGCAGTCCACTCGCTGGGCTGACTTCGCGTGCACGTGCGCGCGTCCCCGGACGGGCCGCTTCTGGCGGGAACCCGGACGGAGGGGCGCACGGTGTCCGGCGGTCCCTGGGGTTTCGCACAGCCGAACCCACGGGTCCGGGCATCGGCTGCGGCACCAGGGCCCACGACCTCCCGGTCGGGGGCGACTAACCGGAACAGCGCCTCCGCGGGCGGAACGAACACCGGCAGCGGGAGCGCGCGACTACAGAAAAGGTGTGATTCCGGCAATGGCCGTCGTCACCATGAAGCAGCTGCTCGACAGCGGCGTGCACTTCGGGCACCAGACCCGTCGGTGGAACCCGAAGATGAAGCGCTACATCTTCACCGAGCGCAACGGCATCTACATCATCGACCTGCAGCAGACGCTGACGTACATCGACCGTGCGTTCGAGTTCATCAAGGAAACCGTCGCGCACGGCGGCACCATCATGTTCGTCGGCACGAAGAAGCAGGCTCAGGAAGCGATCGCCAACGAGGCCGCGCGCGTGGGCATGCCCTACGTGAACCAGCGCTGGCTCGGCGGCATGCTGACCAACTTCCAGACCGTCCACAAGCGCCTTCTCCGCCTGAAGGAGCTCGAGGCCCAGGAGCAGACCGGCGGTTTCACCGGCCTGACCAAGCGCGAGATCCTCACGCTGACCCGCGAGAAGGACAAGCTCGAGAAGACCCTGGGCGGCATCCGGGACATGG
This sequence comes from Amycolatopsis sp. A1MSW2902, assembly GCF_017312175.1. Taxonomy (NCBI): domain Bacteria; kingdom Bacillati; phylum Actinomycetota; class Actinomycetes; order Pseudonocardiales; family Pseudonocardiaceae; genus Amycolatopsis; species Amycolatopsis sp. A1MSW2902. The sequence goes on along the minus strand of NZ_QJPO01000001.1, from coordinate 5,289,907 downwards.
CCAAGGTGCCGTCCGCGGTGTGGATCGTCGACACCAAGAAGGAGCACATCGCCGTCGGCGAGGCTCGCAAGCTCAACATCCCGGTCGTCGCCATCCTCGACACCAACTGCGACCCGGACGAGGTCGACTACCCGATCCCGGGCAACGACGACGCGATCCGTTCCGCCGCGCTGCTGACGAAGGTCGTCGCCGAGGCCGCCGCGGCCGGGCTGATGGCCCGTTCCGGCCGCAACGGCGCCTCGGCCGACGCGAAGCCGGAGACCGGTGCTTCGGACGAGCCGCTGGCCGAGTGGGAGAAGGAGCTCCTCGCGGGCTCGGAGACCGCCGCCGCCGACGCGACCGAGGCCGCTGCCGCCACCGAGACGGCCGCCGCGACCGAGACCGCCGCGACCGAAACCGCGGAAGCGACCGGCGAGCAGGCTCCGGCCAACTCCTGATCCACCCCGTCCGGGCGGTCCGCGCAGGGCCGCCCGGACGGCGCTCACCGCACACGTACCTGAAACGGACGGATTCAACACGATGGCGAACTACACCGCCGCTGACGTGAAGCGCCTGCGCGAGATGACCGGCGCGGGCATGATGGACTGCAAGAAGGCCCTCGAGGAGAACGACGGCGACTTCGAGAAGGCTGTCGAGTTCCTGCGCATCAAGGGTGCCAAGGACGTCGGCAAGCGCGCCGAGCGCGCCACCGCCGAGGGCCTGGTCGCCGGCGACGGCGGCGTCATGATCGAGCTCGACTCCGAGACCGACTTCGTCGCCAAGAACGACGACTTCCAGCAGCTCGCGGCGAAGATCGTCGAGACCGCGAAGGCGCTGAAGTCCAGCGACGTCGAGGCACTGAAGGCCGCCGACCTGGACGGCAAGCCGGTCAACGAGGTCGTGCAGGAGCTGTCGGCCCGCATCGGCGAGAAGCTCGAGCTGCGCCGCGTGGTGTCGTTCGAGGGCAAGACCGCGACCTACCTGCACCGCCGCGGCTCCGACCTCCCGCCCGCCGTCGGCGTGCTGGTCGAGTTCACCGGTGACGACGTCGACGCCGCTCGCGGCGCCGCCATGCAGGTCGCCGCGCTGCGCGCGAAGTACCTGACCCGCGAGGAGGTGCCGGCCGAGATCATCGAGAACGAGCGCCGCATCGCCGAGCAGACCGCCCGCGAGGAAGGCAAGCCCGAGCAGGCGCTGCCGAAGATCATCGAGGGCAAGGTCAACGCGTACTACAAGGACAACGTGCTGCTCGAGCAGCCGTCGGTCAAGGACAACAAGAAGACCGTCAAGGCCCTGCTCGACGAGGCGGGCGTGACCCTGACCCGGTTCGCCCGGTTCGAGGTCGGCCAGGCCTGAGCGAGGCACTGGGACTAGGTTCTGGCACTGTGCCCCGTCTCCGCGCATCGGGGACGGGGCACAGTCGGGTCTACCGAGGGGCAGGAGGCGACAGACATGGGTGAGGACCGGGTCGAGGGCGGGTACCGCCGGGTGCTGCTGAAACTGGGCGGCGAGATGTTCGGCGGCGGCGCGGTGGGCGTCGACCCCGACGTCGTGCACTCCGTCGCCCAGCAGATCGCCGACGTCGCGCGCACCGGGGTGCAGATCGCGGTGGTGATCGGCGGCGGCAACTATTTCCGCGGCGCGGAGCTGTCGCAGCGCGGCATGGACCGCGACCGCGCCGACTACATGGCGATGCTCGGCACCGTGATGAACTGCCTCGCGCTGCAGGACTTCCTCGAAAAGGAAGGCCTCCCGACCCGCGTGCAGACCGCGATCACGATGGGCCAGGTCGCCGAGCCCTACATTCCGCGCCGCGCGGAACGGCATCTCGAGAAGGGCCGCGTCGTCATCTTCGGCGCCGGCGTCGGCATGCCGTACTTCTCCACCGACACCGCCGCCGCGCAGCGCGCGCTCGAACTCGGCTGCGAAGCCGTGCTGATGGCCAAGGCCGTGGACGGCGTCTACACCGCCGACCCGAAGACCGACCCGGACGCGAAGATGTTCACCGACATCACGCACCGCGAGGTGCTCGAGCGCGGTCTCAAGGTCGCCGACGCCACCGCGTTCAGCCTCTGCATGGACAACAAGATGCCGATCATCGTGTTCAACCTGCTCACCGAGGGCAACATCGCCCGCGCGGTGGGCGGTGAGAGGATCGGCACGCTGGTCTCGACCCCCGCCGACGAGGCGTCCGCCTAGACCTGCTGGGATCAAGCTCAGGTCCGACAACACAACACCGGGAGTAGCCGTGATCGACGAGACCCTCCTCGACGCCGAGGAGAAGATGGAAAAAGCGGTGTCCGTCGCGAAGGAAGACCTCACGTCGGTGCGCACCGGGCGGGCCCACCCGTCGATGTTCTCCCGCATCGTCGTCGAGTACTACGGTGCGCCGACCCCGCTGAACCAGCTGGCCAGCGTCAACGTGCCGGAGGCCCGGATGGCGTTGATCAAGCCTTACGACCAGACGCAGCTGAACGCCATCGAGAAGGCGATCCGCGAGTCCGACCTCGGCGTCAACCCGAGCAACGACGGCAACGTCATCCGCATCGTCATCCCGCAGCTCACCGAGGAGCGGCGCAAGGAGATGGTGAAGGTCGCGAAGGGCAAGGGCGAGGACGCCCGCGTCTCGATCCGCAGCGTCCGCCGCAAGGCCAAGGAAGAACTCGACCGCATCGCCAAGGACGGCGAAGCGGGCGAGGACGAGGTCGCGCGCGCGGAGAAGGAACTGCAGAACCTCACCGACACCTACGTGCACCAGGTCGACGAGCTGGTGAAACACAAGGAAGCCGAGCTGCTCGAGGTCTGATGAGCCAGGTGAGCGAGGAACGCGACGAGCGGGTGAGCGACACCCCGCCACTGGGCCCGGCCGCCGAGCCGGACCCGGTTTCGCGGCTGGAACCGGCTTCGGAAACCCCTGCTGGGCAGCGGAAATCGGATTCCGCGACGAATGCGCGCGCGGAATCCGGTGCTGCGGCGGGGAATCCCGGGGAATCCGGGGGCGAGTCGGCGAAGGGTGCGAAGGGCGTTCCCGCGGGTGGCCTGGCGAAGGGCGCGAAGGCTGCGCCCCAGGGCGGGTCGGCAAAGGGCTCGAAAGACACCACTGAGGGCGGGTTGGCCGAAGGCGCGAAAGCTGCGTTCAAGGGCGGATCAGCGAAAAGTGCGGCCGAAGGCGAGCCCGGGGGCAAACCGGAGCGCGGCGCGAAGACCGGCCCGGTGAACGGCGGGAAAGTCAGCGACGAAGCGAAGGCCGAACCGGAGAAGAAAGCCTCCCGGGCCGGGCGCAACCTTCCCGCGGCGATCGGCGTCGGGCTGCTGCTCGGGGCCGCGATCATCGTTTCCCTGGTCACCGTCCGGTTCATTTTCATCGGGGTCATCGCCGCCGCGATCGCGGTCGGCACGTTCGAGTTCTCCGGCGTGCTGCGCCGGGTCGCGGACACCAAGGTCGCGCTGATCCCGGTGCTCGTCGGCGGGCAGGCGATGATCTGGCTGGCCTGGCCGTTCGGCCGGGAAGGCGCGCTCACCGCGTTCGTGCTCACCGTGCTCGCGTGCCTGCTGTGGCGGTTGCCCGGCGGCGCGAAGGGCTATGTGCGCGACGTCAGCGCTTCCGTTTTCGCCGCCGCGTACCTGCCGTTGTTCGGCGCGTTCGCGGCCATGCTCGTCCCGCCGCACGACGGGGTCGGGCGCGTGCTCACGTTCCTGATCGGCGTCGTCGCCTCCGACACCGGCGGCTACATCGCCGGCGTGCTCGGCGGCAAGCATCCGATGGCGCCCACGATCAGCCCGAAGAAGTCCTGGGAGGGCTTCGCCGGTTCGATGATCGCGGGCATCGTCGCGGGCGTGCTCACGATCAGCCTGATGCTGGACGGCCACGCGTGGCAGGGCGTCATCTTCGGCGCGGCCATCGTGCTCACCGCGACGCTCGGCGACCTCGTCGAATCGCTCATCAAACGCGACCTCGGCATCAAGGACATGGGCACGCTGCTGCCCGGCCACGGCGGCATCATGGACCGCCTCGACTCGCTGCTGCCCTCGGCCGTCGTGTCGTGGCTGCTGCTGTCGGCCTTCGTCCCGGCCTGAGTCCCGCCTGAGTCCCCGTCTGAATCCTCAGTCGTCGTACGGGTCGTCGACCTCGGCGCGGCCCACGTCTTCCAGCACCCGCGAGTGGTCGATCACCGCGAACACCGCGCCGTCCGGATCGGCGAGGATCGCGGTGCGGCCGAACGGGGTGTCGTACGGTTCGATCACCACCGAACCGCCCAGCATCAGCGCCTCGCCCGCCGCCGCGTCCGCGCCGCGCGCGGGGTCGACCTCGAAGTACACGAGCCAGTGCGGGGGAGTGTCCCGGCGGTACTCGGGACCCATCACGTAGCGGTACAGCACCGCCGTGTGCTCAATGGAATATTCCGCATAGTCGACGCTTTCGCCGTCGCCGACCTGACGGCTCGAGTAGTTGAACAGCTTGGTGTAGAAGTGGTCCGCGGCCACGCCGTCGTGCGTGTTGAGGTCCGCGCCGCTGAACGTGTTGGGCACGCCGCCCGCGAACTGCCAGTCCGGCGGGGCTTCCCAGAACACCACCGGCGCGCCGCACGCGTCGATCGCGTGCACGATGCTGCCGCGCTCGGGGATCGCGATCGGCCCGAGCGTCACCTGCCCGCCGAGGTGCTCGACCCATTCGGCGGCGCTCGCCGTGTGCGGCACCGCGAGCTGCATCGTCCAGCCGGGTGCGCTGCGGGCGCCGGCTTCGTACAGGCCGCCGGCGGGAACCCCGTCGCACAGGGCGATGGAGTACCGGCCGGTCGGCGACGCGGGATCGCGCCGGGTTTCGTATTCCCAGCCGAAAAGCCGGGAGTAGAAGTCCTGGGTCCGGGCTTCGTCGCGGCACGCCACCTCGACCCAGCAGGGCAGGCCTGCCGGGAGCGTGCGGGCGAGTTGCCAGTCGGTCGACATCGCGTTCTCCTCCCCGAGAGGGTGAAGTCTATTCGGCGGAGCGGCGTTCTACGCTCTGAGCGGGAAAGCTGCCGCGCCCGTCGGAGCCCCTGGAGGCGGAGAGGAGTGCCGTGCGCTGGTTGTTCCGCGGCCCGGCGGCGTCGAAGGAAGTCGTTCCCAGTCCGAACATCTGGTACTACCAGGACGTTTACGACGTCGAGAACCGGGCGCAGGACGCGGACGGCGAGATCTGGCGCGTACTGCGCGAAGAGCACGACTGGACCGGCCTCGACGTGCTCGATCTCGGCTGCGGTGACGGGTACCACTTGCCGCTTTTCGCCGCGGACGCGCGTTCGGTGCTCGGAATCGAACCGCACCCGCCGCTCGCGCGGGACGCGGAGCGACGGGTGCGGGATCTGGAGAACGTGCGGGTCCGGGTGGGACGAGCGCAGCGGCTGCCGGCGGACGACGCCAGTGTGGACATCGTGCACGCGCGCACCGCGTATTTCTTCGGCCCTGGATGCGAACCCGGTTTGCGCGAAGCGGAACGGGTGCTGCGGCCCGGAGGATCGATCATGATCGTCGACCTCGACGTGACCAGCGAGCCCTACGGCGGGTGGATGCGGGCGGATTTGCCGCACTACGACCCGCCTGCGGTGGAACGGTTCTTCGCCGCGCACGGCTTCAACTGTCGGCGCGTACGCACGCGTTGGCGCTTCGCGGACTTCGCCGCGGCGGAATCAGTGTTGAAGATCGAGTTCAGCGCGAAGGTCGCGCAGCGGGCGATCGCTGACACGCGCCGCCTGAACCCGGGATCGGGAGAGGTGACGCTGCCGGTGGGTTATCGCGTGCACTGCCGCGTCAAACCCACCGGCCTCGTCCTGCCCGGTCACTCGGCTGCCTCTCCGGACTCGGCCGAGTCCTCCGATTCCTCGACCTCGCCGAGGATCGAGTAGATCGACCGGCGTGCCTCGTTGAGCACGTCCACCGCGCGGGCCTGCTGGTTCTCGCTGCCGGCGCGCATCACCTGCACGACCGCCGCGGCGAGCGTCGCGCCCGCCTTGCGCAGGTCGTGCTCGACCGGTTCGACGTCGTCGGTGAAGTGCTCCCACGGCGGCGTGCCGGTCTGCTGTTCGGCGGTGGTGCGGCCCTCGTCGGTGAGCTCGAAGAGCTTCTTGCCGCTCTCGTCGCGGCTCACGACCAGGCTCTCGTCGGCCAGCATCTGCAGGGTCGGGTAGATCGAGCCGGGGCTGGGCTTCCAGAGCCCGCCGCTGCGCTCGCCGATCTCGCGGATGATCTCGTACCCGTGCCGCGGCTGTTCCGCGAGCAGGGTGAGGATCGCCGCCCGCACGTCGCCGCGCCGGCCGCGCCGGGAGCCGCGGCGTGCGCCCGGACCGTGGCCGCGTCGTCCGCGCCCGCCGGGCCCGAAGCCGAACTCGCCGAATTCCCGGCCCCAGGGGCCGAACGAGGACCGGCCGTGCTGTTCGTGTTCTCCGTGTTCGTGATGTCCGCCGGGGAACGCGCGTCCGCCGGGGAAGGGGTGTCGTCGTCGGTTCATGGTCTTGAGTTCCTTTCTCGAACTGTTGCGACACGTTCACGATATATCGGAAAAGGTCGGTTCGCAACCGTACCGACCACCCGGGGACCTGGCCGACCGGGGAGGACGGCGGTCGGCGATACTCGAAGCACTAGCGAAAACACCCGAACGACCTGGGAGACCCGACCTCCGATGCTGGACCGTGCGGTCATCGACGCCCTGTTCCCCGCGGATCTGCCCGAGCCTGAGCACTGGGAACAGCGCTATCCGGCCCGGCAGCTGCCCGACGGCGCGAAGGTGACCCGGTTCGGCCCGTCGCCGACCGGCTTCGTGCACATCGGCGGCATCTATGTCGCGACGATCGACCAGGACGTCGCGCGCCGTTCCGAAGGCCGCTATCTGGTGCGCGTCGAGGACACCGACCAGTCGCGCGAGGTCGAGGGCGCCCTGGAGCAGTTCGAACGCGGCTTCGCGTACTTCGGGCTGCAGGCGGACGAGGACGCGGTGCGCGGCGGCGAGTACGGGCCGTACCGGCAGTCCGAGCGCGAGCAGATCTACCTCACCTACGTACGGCACCTTCTGCGCGAAGGCCGCGCGTACATCGACTTCGCGACGAAGGACGAGCTGGCGTCGATCACCGCGCGGCAGCAGGCCACGAAGCTCCCGACGGGCTACTACGGCTCGTGGGCGATCTGGCGCGACGCCGACCCGGCCGACGTGCAGGCGAAGCTCGACGCGGGCGAGCCGTGGGTGGTCCGCTTCCGCGCGCCCGACGACACCGGGCAGCGCGTGCGCTTCACCGACGCGATCCGCGGCACCATCGAGGCCGAGGCCAACCGCAACGACGTGGTGATCCTCAAGAGCTCCGACCAGAGCCCGCGGCTGCCGACCTACCACTTCGCGCACGCCGTCGACGACCACCTGATGCGGGTGAACCTCGTGATCCGCGGTGACGAGTGGATCTCGTCGGTGCCGACGCACCAGCAGCTCTTCGAAGCGCTCGGCTTCGAGCCGATCCAGTACGCGCACATCGCGCCGCTGATGAAGCAGGAGGGCGGCAGCAAGCGGAAGCTGTCCAAGCGCAAGGACCCGGAAGCCTCCGTCGACTTCTATCTCGAAGCCGGCTACCCGGTCCCGGCGGTGCTGTACTACCTGCGCGGCCTGGCGAACGGACGGCTCGCCGAGATGCCGCTCGCCGAAGCGCTGGACGCGCCGATCAACCTCGACGAGTGCGGCGTCGCCGGTCCGCTCGTGGACCTGGTGAAGCTGGACGACCTCGCCGCCGACTACGTCGCGACGCTGTCCGGCGAGGAGATCCTCGCGTCGGTGCTGGAGTGGGCTGAGCGGTTCGACCCGGAGCTCAAGGCGGTCCTGGAGTCCTCCCGCGAGCTGGCGTTGCGTGCGCTGGCGGTGGAGCGCGAGGGCGTCGAGAACCCGCGCAAGGACCTCAAGAAGTGGAGCGAGTTCCGCGCCGTCTACGGGTTCTTCTTCCCACAGCTGCACCAGGCGGCGACCGGTCCGGACGACGAGCGGATCGCGGCGCTGGGCGTTCCGGCGGACGTCGTGCGCGCGGTGGCGTCGGACTTCGTGTCCGCGTACCAGCAGCTCGACGACGGCCAGGAGTGGTTCCAGCAGATCCGCGAGGTCGCGGCGAAGCACGGGTTCGCCAAGAACGCGAAGGAATACAAGAAGGACCCGGACGCGTACCCCGGTTCGATCCGCGAGGCCTCGCAGATCATCCGGATCGCGATCACCGGGTCGACCCGCAGCCCGGACCTGCACTCGATCACGCAGGCGCTGGGCGCGGAGGAAACGTTGCGCCGCTTCGACAATCTGGTGAGCTGACCAGCTCGTGAGTGCTGAGGCCGGTGAGAACCGGCTTAAGCGCTCACGAGTTGAGGTAGGTCAGCACCGCCAGGACGCGCCGGTTGCCGGTGTCGTCGTCGGTGATGCCGAGTTTGCCGAACAGCGACGTCGTGTACTTGCTGATCGCGCTTTCGCTCAGGAACAGCCGCCGGGCGATCTCCGCGTTCGACAGGCCTTCCGCCATCAGCTCCAGCACCGAACGCTCGCGCTCGGTCAGCGAGCCGAGGCGCTGGTCCGGCGATCCGCTGGTGAGCAGTTTCGAGATCACCGCCGGGTCCATCGCCGTGCCGCCGGCCGCGACGCGTTCGAGCGCGTCGATGAACTGTTCGGCCTCGAAAACGCTGTCCTTCAACAGATATCCGACGCCGCTGGCCCCGTCGACCAGCAGTTCGCGGGCATAGAGCTGTTCGACGTGCTGCGACAGGATCAGCACCGGCAGCCCGGGCGTCTCGCGGCGCGCGGCGAGGACCGCACGGAGGCCTTCGTCGGTTTGCGTCGGCGGCATCCGGACGTCGACCACGGCGACGTCCGGCCGGTGTTCGCGCAGCACGGCGACGGTTTCCGGGCCGGTCGTCGCGGTCGCCACCACCTCGTGGCCGTAGGCATGGAGGAGCCGGACCAAACCGTCCCGCAGCAGGTAGAGGTCTTCGGCTACGACGATGCGCATGGCACCATCATCCACGCTCGGGTCGGCCCGCCCGCCGGGCTGGTGATCTCCACCGTGCCGTCGAAGACCGCGAGGCGGCGGCGCAGCCCGGCAAGCCCGCCGTCCGGGTGGATCCCGGCCCCGCCGCGGCCGTCGTCCTCGACCGCGGCGCACAGCCGATTCCCTTCCTGCACCAGCGAAACCTGCACGTGCGACGCGTGCGCGTGCTTGACCGTGTTGGCGAGCAGTTCGGCGATTCCGAAGTACAGCGCGGATTCGATCGGGGGATCGAGCGGCTGCGGCAGATCGGCTTCGACTGTCACGTCGAGCGGCAGGTCCATCGCCATCGCGCGGACCGCGTCGGCGAGCCCGCGTTCGTTCAGCACCGGCGGGCTGATGCCGCGGACCAGCTCGCGCAATTCGGTGAGCGACGTGGCGGCACCGGCCCGGGCGTCGCGCAGCAATTCCTTGGCCTGCTCGGGATCGGTCTCCATCAGCTTCTCCGCCGTCGCCAGCGCGAGGCCGAGCGCGACCAGCCGGGCTTGCGCGCCGTCGTGCAGATCCCGTTCGATGCGACGGATTTCCGCGGCTTGCGCGATGGTCGTGTCGGCGCGCAAAGCGGTCAGGGTGTCGACGCGGTCGGCCAGTTCCATCGTGGCGGACGCGCCCAGGAACCGCGTGGCCACCGGGATGACGCTGCGCCAGGCGTACGGCGCGGTCGCGATCGTGACCAGCAGACCGGCGAGGTACCCCTCCGGCAGGTTCACCAGCGTCAGAACCGCCGCGACGACCCCGAGCAGCGGCACGAGCGCGACCAAGCCGAACGAGACCGGCGCGATCAGCGCGAACCGCAGGTCCCGCCAGGTCGCCGGGTCGTAGCGCCAGTTCTTCAACCGCTGCTCGCGCCGGGCCTCTTCCTGGGTGCGCGAGTAGGAGTGGCCGTTCCACCAGTACCCGGTCGACAGCTGGGTGATCGGCGGGAGCTTCCGGTATCCGAGCGGGAGCACGATGCCGGTCCAGTTCGCGACCATGACCCGCGTCATCCGGCACACCGGACGCGCCAGCGCCAGCGTCCCGATCGCCGCCCAGATGAACGGCGCGATCCACGACCACGGGCTGCCGCCCCACAGCTGCCACAGGCCGACCGCGGCCGCCCACACGACCGGGATCAGCAGCGCCACGCCCGCCGCCTGGGCGGCGCGGACGAATCCCACCCCGCAGTCGTGCACCCAGGACCGTAGCTGTCGCATCGTTTCTTCCCCCCCTGTCCATCCGGCTTCGCGGTCCACTGTGCACCACGAAACGCCGGATTCCCGCCGTCGCGGGACAGGAGTGGGTCCAGCCCCACCCCCTTGTGCGGCCAGACCCATACCGGGCCGGGCCGCGGCTTCCTAGCGTTGCTGGCACAACGGGAAACCACAAGGGAGAACAGCGATGCAGACCATCGAACGCCCCGCCGGCCAAGACCGGTTCGGCTTGGCGAAGAAGTTCGTCGTGGCCTACGGAGCGATGGGCGCGGCCGTCTTCGGCACGATCGTCGCGCTGGCCGTCGTCGACGGGAGCGCGACCGGCTTCATGTGGACGCGCTCCGCGCTGGTGCCGGTCAGCGCCGCGATCATGTACTGGCTGGTCACGCTCGCGGCGAAGGGGTCGCGCCGAGCTTATGAGCGGGCCCGGTTCATCTCGATCATCGCTCCGGTCGCGCTCGTCGGCGTCGACCTGATCCCGGGTGCGTGCCCGGTCTGGTTCCTGCTGCTGCAGACCGCCTGTGCGGTCCTGCTGGCCGGCGCGGCGGTCCCGCTCGTCCGGATGCGGGCTAACTTCCCGAAGCGGACCTCGGAACCAGCCTGATCCGGGTGTCGAGGTTGCGTTCGACGGCCGAGCGGCTCGAGAGCAGGGGGAACGAGCCGCCGGACGCCCACAGGTCGTTCAGGTCGCGGTAGTGCGGACTGCGCGGGTCGCCGGACTGGCCGGGCGCGTTGATCGCCCGCGACGCGTCCCAGTCGCCGACGTCGAGCGCCATTTTGAAGGTCGCGCCGTTGAGCTGCTGGTAGGTGAACGGGTGGAAGAACGACGGGTGGACGGTCTGGTAGTCGCCGCCGACCGAGTTAGGGCCGACGTTCGGGCCGCCTGCCGGGTGCACGAATTCCTGGTGCTGCAGTGCGCCCCAGCGCCATTTCGCCGGGTCGCTGCCGAGTTTTCCGGCGACGTCGCGGAAAGCGAGCTGGAGAGTGTCGAGGATCAGCTTGTCGCGTTTGGCCGCGCCGCCCGGGCCGAACCACGCGTCCGGGTCGGCGAACGAAGCGAGCACCAGGCTGAAATCCGGATTGATGGTGCTGGCCAGGACATCTGCGGCGGCTTGCGGGAGCGTCGCGTGCGCCCAGCCGCCGTGGAGGTACTTCAGCAGCCAGGTTTCGTACAGCGGGGCCGGTGCGGAATCCACCGAGGCGACGCCGTCGAAACCGCGCAGCACTTCGAGCGCCTTCGCGGTGTCGGGATCAGTGGAGGAGAGGTTCCGCAGGAACGGCGCGAGCCGGGGTGCCAGCAAGGACTTTTCGTCGCGCTGGATGGCGAGCGAATCGGCGACGCGGGCGCGCGGCGTGGACTTGATCAGCTCGTCGATCCGCTCCTTGCGGTACGGCTGCTGCCATTCGTAGTTGGACACCACCGGGAAGCCCGGCGGGAGGTTGTAGTCGTTGGCGGAGGCGAAGAATCCGGCAGGCGGATTGTGCTGCCACGGGAGTTCGGAGTTGGCGTGGAAGCCGTTCCACTCGTAGCGGCCGTCGCCGGGGACGGGCAGCAGACCGTCGTAAGCGGTCCCGGTGCGGCGCGGGGTCAGCGCGCCGGGGACGTAGCCGATGTCGCCGTGGACGTCGGCGTAGACGAGGTTCGATCCGGGTGTGCCCCATTCGCGCATTCCGGCGGTGAATTCGGTGAAGTTGCGGGCCCGCTGGTAGTTCAGGCTGCCGAGGTAGGCCGCGCTGCCCGGTTCGGTCCAGACGGTGCGCACGGCGAATGCCCGGTGGGCTGCTTCGTCGACCTTCACGATCGGGCCGTGCCGGGTGAAGGACAGTTCGCGGGTCACCGGCTGTCCGCCGAGCACCGGGATGGTTTCGGTGAGCTTGGTGATCGGCTCCCAGCCGCCGCGGTACCGGTACCGGCTGTGGTCGGCGGGATCGAGGTCGTAGACGTAGAGGTCGGTCTGGTCGACCGGCAGGTTCGTCAGGCCGAACGCGACGGAATCGTTGTGCCCGATGGCGATGCCCGGGTTCCACGGCTCGCCCGCGCCGGTGAGGTTCAAGCCGGGCGCGGAAAGCTGGGCGACGTAACGGCCGGAGGGCAACGAGTCGGAGCGGCGGTGCGGGTCGCTGGCGAGGATCGGCCGTCCGGTGGCGGTGCGACCGGGGCCGATCGCCCACGAGTTGCTGCCGCTGGTGGCGTCGGCGATGTCCCGGTCCGAGGCGACGTCCTTCGGGAACGTGACGCCGGCGGTCGCCTTGTTGTACACGGAAAGCACGTCGCCGGGGATCGAACAGGGGTCGAGGCCCTCGGGCACCGCGGGCTCGTGGTCGGGGTGCAGGCTGCGGAGGTATTTGCTCGCGCCCGGCCCGGCGTGGCACACCATTTGCGCGCGGGCGACCTCCCAGGTGAGGTTCTCGCCGATCGCGTGCGAGCGGATGCGGACGATGTCCTCGGGCTGCCAGCGCGACGGCTGGTAGCCGAGCCTGGCGAACTCCGGCGGGGCGGCCTCGGGGTGCTTGGCGAGCCAGTCGAGGTAGGAGTTGATCCCCGCGGCGAACCGGGTGGCGGCGAGTTTGGCTTCGGGACCGTAGGAGGCCCATTCCTTTTGCATGTCGCCGCGGTACAGGAAAAGCCGGGCGGCGCCGTCTTGGTCCACATAGGACTCGCCGAGGACCTCGCTGAGCAACCCGAGCCCCCGGCGACGCCAGGTGTCGAGCTGAAAGAGCCGATCGCGGGCGACGGTGAATCCCTGTGCGTAGAACAGGTCCGCGGTGTTGGCGGCGTAGATGTGCGGGACGCCCCACTTGTCGACGAGCAGGTCGACCGGGCGGGAAAGACCGTCCAGCGCGACGGTGTTCCCGGCGTTCGCCGACGCGGCCGGGGCGGTGCCGAGCAGCGTCAGAACGAGTATCAGGACGGTAGCTTTGGACCGCATTTCCCCACCCCCGGCAGCAGCGTTGACCCCGCGCACGCTAATCGCGGCGGGCGCGGGGCCCCACCCCTGAACCGGGACGAGTAGGGGGAACCGGACGCCGGGGGCCGTACTGTGCCCGAACTCAGCCACGGAAGCGGTACCGCGCCCAAGACCGTCGGCCGCTGGTGCCAGGGCAGCGGCTACGGGGTCGTCCTCGCGGTGACGACCCGCGAGTTCGTGACCGTCGCCATGGACACCTGCGACCTCGCCAAGAAGGCGGCGGACGCCGTCGCGGGCCGCGTTCCGCGCTGAGCTACGAGACGTCCCCGATCGCCTCGTCCAGAATGGACAGTCCGAGGTCGATCTCGCTTTCAGCGGCGGTCAGCGGCGGCGCGATCCGGAACACCCCGCCCATCCCCGGCAACTGCACGATGTTCATGTGCAGCCCGAGTTCGAGGCAGCGCTGCGTCACGCGCGCGCCGAGCTTGTCCGCGTCCGGGCCGCCGCCGCTCAGTTCCAGTCCGGCGAGCAGTCCTCGACCGCGGATCTCGCCGACTGCCTCGTGCCGCGTCGCGATTTCGTCCAATCCGGTGCGCAGCCGGGTGCCGAGGTCACGGGCGCGTTCGTCGAGACGGTCGCGGATCAGGACGTCCAGCACTGTGTTCCCGACCGCGGCGGGAAGCGGGTCCGAGACGTGCGTGGTGAAGAAGAGGTACCCGCGTTCGTGGGCCTCCTGCTCGATTTCCGCGCTCGTCAGCACCGCGGCCAGCGGCAGTCCGGCACCGAGCGTTTTGGACACCGTGAGGATGTCCGGGACCACGCCGTCGTGCTCGAAGGCGTACCAGGTTCCGGTGCGGCACAACCCGGTCTGTGCTTCGTCGAGGATCAGCAGCATGCCGCGTTCCCGGCATTTCCGTTGCAGGGCCTGGAAATAGCCCGGCGGGGGAACGAGGATCCCGCCGGAGCTGAGGATCGGCTCCACGAGGCACGCGGCGAGGCTGCCGACGGACTGCGCGTCGATCAGGTCGAACGCGAGGTCCAGCTGGTGCTCCCAGTCCGCACCGGGTACTGGGATGGCGAAGTTGCCCGGCGCGCCGGGACCGTAGCCTTTGCGGCCGGCGCTGTAGGTGGCGCTTGCCGCGGCCTGCGTCATCCCGTGCCAGGACCGGGCGAACGAGACGATCTCGTGCTTGCCGGTCACCAGTTTGGCCATCCGCAGCGCGGCCTCGTTGGACTCGGCGCCGGTGGTGAGCAGCAGCGCCTTCTCCAGCGGGGCCGGCAGCGTTTCCGCGAGCCGCCGGGCGAGGTCGACCACCGGACGGCTCAGCATCCCGCTGAACAGGTGGTCGAGCTTCGCGGCCTGCTTCCGGACGGTCTCGACGATCTCCGGATGCGCGTGCCCGAGGATCGCGCTCATCTGCCCGGACGTGAAGTCGAGGATGCGCCGTCCGTCCTCGGTGAAGACGAAACTGCCCTCGGCGCGGTCGATGATTTCGCCGGTGAACGAGCCGGGGCCGGCGTAGCGGACGAGGTGCCGGTCTACGTCGGACCAGAAGGTGTCGGTGGCCATGGCTTCGACGGTAGGGCCGGACCGAGCGCCGCGTCCATCTCACAGTTTCCGCTTGCCTGTGCGATGGCATCGAACAACGATGGGGGCATGTTGAACCCGTGGCGGCTGCGGCTGCTGAGCCGGCTCGCCGTGCTGGGCACCGTTCGCGCGGTCGCGCAGGACGTGAATCTCAGCGCCTCCACGGTGTCGCATCAGCTCGCGCTGCTGGAGACCGAAACCCGCACCCGGCTGCTGGAACGCACCGGCCGCCGCGTCCGGCTGACGCCCGCCGGGGAGAAACTGGCCCGGCAGGCGCGGGCGATTCTCGATCATCTCGACGCGGTCGAGGCCGAACTGCGCGGCGACGAACCGGCCGGACTGGTGCGGATCGGCGCGTTCCAGAGCGCGATCCACACCTTCGCCGTGCCCGCCGCGACCCGTCTCGCGCAGGCTTATCCGCGGCTGGAAACCGAACTGGCGGAACGGGAACCGCACGAAAGCGTCCCGGCGCTGCGGGCGGGCGACAGCGACGTCATCATCACCACCACCGATTTCGTCGACCTGCCGCTCGGTCCCGACCTCGAGATCATCCGGCTGGCGACCGACCCGATCGTGCTGGTCACCTCGCTCGACCGGCCGGAACCGCCCGGGCCGGCGGTGCTTGCGGACTACGCGGGCGAACCGTGGGCGCTCGACATTCCCCAGTCCTACATGGCGACTCTGACGCTGCGGCTCTGCCGCGAATCGGGATTCGAGCCGCGCGCGGTGTGCCGGTTCAGCAACTACCTGATGACGTTGCAGCACGTCGAGGCCGGGCTGTCGATCGCGCTGCTGCCCGGGCTGGCGGTGGATCCGCGGTACCGGGTCGCGACGAAGGCGCTGTCGACGCCGGTGACGCGCACGATCGTCGCGGTCACCCGGCGCGGATCGCCGCGACGGGCGGCGGTGAACGCGGTGCTCGACGCGCTGCAGCAGCCGGTCGAGCTTCCGGCGGCGGTGGAACAGGTTTAGCCGACGAGGTCCGCCATGATTTGCGCGGCCGGAGCGACGTTTCGGACCAACCCCGCGGCTTGTCCGGCGTAGTGCGCCAAGGCTTCGAGGTCTCCGGTCATGCCTGGCACGGGAATCATGTCGTCGTAGCGCTGCCACGGGTTTCCGGCCGCATCCGTTGCTACGACGTCGCCTTCGCCGGGGCGGTCCGCGCGCGGTTGGCCTGCTGCTTCCCATTGCGTGAGCGTCGAATTGCGCAACACGCGGTGCGGCGCGTCGGGCCATCCGCCGTCGAAGCAGCGGGTGTGGACGGCGTCCTCGAGTTCCGCGGCGAGCACGGCTTCGCGGTAGGAATCGTGGGTCGCCGCTTCGGTCGCGGTCAGAAATCGGGTGCCCAGCCAGCCGCCTTGCGCGCCGAGGGCGAGTACTGCGGCGAGCCCGCGACGGTCGGCGATTCCGCCTGCCGCGAGCACGGGGATCGGGCCGACCGCGTCCACGACGGCGGGTACCAGCACGAGGGTCGACGCTTGGCCGCGGACGTGTCCGCCCGCTTCCCAGCCTTGCGCGACCACGACGTCGACGCCTGCTTCCGCCGCCTGTCGTGCTTCGGCGACCGAGCCCACGGTGTGGATCAGCCGCGTGTCCTTCGCGCGGGCGGCGACCTTGGCGGGGTCGCCCCAGAACGTCGAGATGATCGGGACATCTTCGGCGAGGCAGGCGTCGAGGACGTCGTCGATCGGGAAGTCGAGCACGAGGTTGACCGCGAACGGACGGTCGGTGCGGCGACGCACCTCGCGGATCCGGCGGACCGCCTCGTCCGGGTCGGTCCAGGTGAGCGCGAGGGTCCCCAGGCCGCCCGCGTTCGAGACCGCCGCGGCGAGCGCCGGGGTCGAAGCGGAGCCGATCGGGGCCTGCGCGATCGGCACGTCGATGCCGAGCGCGGCGCAGACCTGCTTCGGAAATCGAATCATGGCGGCCGATGTTAGTGTTTCGGAAATCGAAGCACAAGGAGATTCGGATGGTGACGCCGAAGCCGGGACAGCCGGTCCGGGGCTCCACGACCGGCCGTCCGCTGATGGCCGCGCTCGACCTCTTCGGGCGGCGGTGGTGCCTGCGGATCGTGTGGGAGCTGCAGGTCGGCACGCTCGGGTTTCGCGCGTTGCAGCAACGGTGCGACGGGATGTCTTCGAGCGTCTTGCGGCAACGCCTGGTCGAACTCGGCGAGGCCGGCTTGGTGCACCAGACCGGCGAATCGCATTACGCGCTGACGACGCTGGGCCGCGAGGCGTTCGACGCGCTGCGGCCGCTCGTGTCGTGGGCGGATCGGTGGGCCGCGTCGCTCGACGGCGGCGAGTGATCGGCGGCAGGGGCGGACCCCTGCCGCCGACGGATCACTTGCTGTGCTGGGAACGGCGGCGCAGGAGGAACGCGCCGCCCGCGGCTGCCGCGGCCGCCCCGCCGACGGCGAGCGCGGTGGCCGGGCTTCCGTCCCCGCCGGTGTTCGGGGCGGTGACGGCATAACCGCCGCCCGCGCCGGTCTTGTCATACGTCGAGCCGGGCAGCTTGTCGCCGTACCGTTTCTGCAGTTCGGCCCGGTAGCCCGCCAAGGTGACGCGGGTGCCTGCCGGGACGCCGGAGACCGCGCCGTCGAGGACGGTCACGGTGTCGCCGTTGACCGAGTACCAGGCGTTGACCTGCGGTTCGTGCAGCAGGTAGCCGCCGTGCGCGGCCGCCGCGTGGACCTGTTCGTCGTTGCCGGAAGCGACGTTGATGACCTGCCATCCGGCCTTGCTCGGCTGCGCCCACACGGTCGCCGCGCGCCCGTCGGCGAGGTGGGCCGGAGACGCGACGTACGCGAGGGCGGCAGGGACGTCGGATTCGCCGTTGATGAACGCCGCGGTCGGTTCGTAGACCGGGATCTGGGTGTTGGCGTCAGCCGCGGCCCGAGTGGCGTGCGCGGCCGCCGGGGCCGCGCCGGGGAACTTGGTGTGCGCGAGGCGGGCGGCGGTGTCCGGGCTGGCGAGCAGACCGGAGATCGCCGCGGTGTCCGAGGAGGACGGCCCGGTCGGCGACTGCGCGGCGGACGCCGGGTTCGCGGCGAACACGGCGGCAGCGATGGCTCCCGATGCGACAGCGGTGCGGAGGATGGTTCGCAGCATGAGTCAGCCCACCATTCCGTAGACGGTGTGGGTCCAGGCGAATTGGTTGTTGGAGACGTAGGAGCTGTAGTTCATCGAGTTGTAGCGGTTGTTCGACGGCCACGGGTCGCCGTATTCGACGATGCTGCGGCCGTTGGAGTCGTCGTAGCCGTAGAGGACGTGCATGTGGCCACCGCCGGACGTCCAGCCGATCCGGGTGCCGATGGGCTGCCCGGCGTCGATCTGGTTCTTGATGCCGGAGAAGGAGAGCCGGTAGCCGTTGGAATTGTAGGAGCCGACGCTGCGGAACCCGAGGTAGCGGAAAACTCTTTGCTGGTCGCTGAGATAGCCCTGGTTGTTCGCGCAGTCGCTGCCGGACTCGTTGTGCGCGATCTGGCAGAACCGGGTCTGGGTAAGGGAATAGCCCCAGTACGCGGCGATCGTGTTGCCGCTGGCGTCCCAGCACCACTGGTCTTTCTGCTGGGCCTGCATCGAGATGTTCGTTTCGCCCGCGTCCGCGGCGGCGGGAACGGCGAGCGCGGCGGCCGCGGCGGTCGCGACCGCCGCTATTGCGCGCAGAATCGAAGAACGCACTTTCACGGGATCCTCCAACGGGGAAGCCCGGCCGGTCCGGGGAATTCCGGACCGGTGGGGAAGGGGAGATGCGCCGCGAACGGTACGCGCGCGAAGTTTGCGGCGACTACCGACTAACGGGGGTATTCCGTTGCCGAAGTGCCGCGCCGGATATTTCTACGCCGGTCGATTATTTGTGTGCCCGGCGTCGACTATAAGGGAATTCATCCCGGAAAGCATTCGGCAATCCGACTTTCGTAGGGTGTTTTTCCGTTGAATCCCGCCCGTCCTTCGTCGGCCGCCGTTCCGGCGACCCGGCGGCCGGATCGCGCCGAGGCCGCCCGCTGACCCGGTTCGCCCGCCGCCCGCGAGGGGGCGGAGCGCCGGATTCGCGCGTATGAGACACTTGATCGGTCATGACTGCCCTCCCTCTTGTTTTCGACGCGCCCAAGCGCGGCCTGCCGCCGCGCCATCTCGCCGACCTCACGGTGGCCGAGCGAGCCGAGGCGGTCGTCGAACTGGGGGAGAAGGCGTTCCGCGCCAAGCAGTTGTCGAACCACTACTTTTCGCGGCTCACCGTCGACCCGGCGGAGATGACCGACATCCCGGCCGCCTCGCGCGAGAAGCTGGTCGCCGACCTGATGCCGCCGCTGCTCACCGAGGTCCGCGCACTGGCCGCGGACGGCGGCGCGACCCGCAAGACCCTGTGGCGCGCGCACGACGGGACGCTGCTGGAAAGCGTGCTCATGCGCTACCCGGACCGCGCCACGCTGTGCATCTCGAGCCAGGCCGGCTGCGGCATGGCGTGCCCGTTCTGCGCGACCGGCCAGGGCGGCCTCGACCGTAACCTCTCGACCGCGGAAATCGTGGACCAGGTCCGCGACGCCGCCGCGGTCATGCGAGACGGCTCGATGCCCGGCGGCCCGGGGCGGCTGTCGAACATCGTCTTCATGGGCATGGGCGAGCCGCTGGCGAACTACAAGCGTGTGGTGGCTGCGGTGCGTCGGATCACGGATCCCGCGCCGGGTGGTCTGGGTATTGGGCAGCGTTCGGTGACGGTGTCGACGGTGGGGCTTGCTCCGGCGATTCGGAAGCTGGCGGACGAGCGGATGCAGGTGCGTCTCGCGGTGTCGCTGCACACGCCAGACGATGAGCTGCGGGACACGTTGGTGCCGGTGAACAATCGTTGGTCGGTGGACGAGGTGCTGTCTGCTGCCCGGTATTACGCCGATACGTCGGGTCGGCGGGTGTCGATCGAGTATGCGTTGATCCGGGATATCAATGATCAGCCGTGGCGGGCGGAGTTGCTGGCGAAGCGGTTGCGGAAGCATTTGGGTCAGTTGGTGCATGTGAACGTGATTCCGTTGAACCCGACGCCGGGCAGCAAGTGGGATGCGTCGCCGAAGCCGGTGGAGCGCGAGTTCGTGCGGCTGGTGAACGCGGGCGGCGTGGCGTGCACGGTGCGGGACACCCGGGGCCAGGACATCGCGGCGGCCTGCGGGCAGCTTGCCGCCGAAGGTTGAGCGAACAGTTCAGAGTGGAGTAGTTGTCTTGTTGTGTGCGCCGAGCCTGCTCGATCCGGCGGCTGAGGAACTGAAGCTGGCTGACGTGAACGGCCCCCACACCGCAGTGGACGTGGCCCGGACGGCTCGTACCCTGCTGGGCGAGCGGTTCGACTCGGGCAGCTTCATGTACGTCCTGATGCGTGCCTTCGAGGTCGACTACCACGCGGCCCGCGAGGCGTCGCGGTGGCACGAATTCCATGGCGGAGCGGCGGCGCTGTCGGACGATGCGCTGGAGAAGCTGCTCGCACCGTGGCTGGGTCGCTGATTTAGACACTGCACGACGGGCGACCACGCTCCTGAACCGGCTATCGGTGTCTTAGTCGAAGTACCGCTCGATCCATGGGCCGAGCAGTTGTATGCAGTCGCCCCGCAAACGGGTAGTGAATTCGTCGATCGCGGCGTCTGAAGGCGTCCGGATCGCCGTCCAGCGCAGTGAGGTCGGCTTCCCACATTGACGAACACTTCCGTTCGCGAACGGCCGTCCAGGTCCGGGGCGGCCAATCCGGAAAACGACAGCTTTAAGTTCTTCACCTCGTTTTGCATCGGAAAGGCCGCGCAGGCGCTCACGACATTGCCGATGCGTGACTCCAGCGTCAAATGCCGATGTGTGTGGGCGATTTGCCGCATCCATGAAGCTTCAGTGGCGACTGTGAGCGTCTTCGGCACGTGGGGCCTAGGCGCGCCGTGCCAACGGATTTCGCTTTCTTGCTCAGTTCGCGCTACCCGCGGATTCGTGCACCCGATAGAGGCGGTCGCCGACTACCGCGTAGACAGTGATCGGTCCGGTGCCGGGTTGTGCGGTGGCTTGCCAGGCGTTTCCGTCGGGGATGCCGGGGGCCGGGGAGGGCAGGTTGGTGATGCCGCCGCCCGTGACGGTGCCGGTGGCGTTGGTGGTGAGGATGCAGTCGGGGTGCAGGTCGGTCCATCCGGTGATGAGGGTGCCGGGCTGTGGGGTGGTGATGGCGCCGTGGGCGGCGGGCAGGTCGGTGGCGGTGGCCGGGTTGAGGGTGGTGCCGAGTTCGGGGCCGTGGCAGCCGAGGGTGAAGTGGGGGTTGAAGGGGTAGGCGCCGAGGGCTTTCGCGGCGGGGATGACTTGGCTTTGGATGTGGAGTTGGTCCAGGACGCCGGTGGCTTCGGTGCGCAGGGCGATGGGGGCAAGGGAGAGCGGGGCGTAGCCGCGGCGGGTGAGGTCTGCTTTGGCACCGCCGAGGGCGTGGGTGGTCAGGGAGATCGTGCAGATCCCGATGACAACGGCGGTGAGCGGCCATTGTGGACGGACGAACGTCGCGAGCGCGAGGAGCGCGACGGTAGCTAGAGCACTGGCGATGGCGTAGCGGCTGATGAGGCCGATGTTCCCACCAGGGGCGAGTGCGCTGGTGCGGCCGAGGGCGACGAGAACGGCGAGGGCGGCGGCGTATCCGGCGATGCCGATCCATCCGGCGGCGTGCGGGTCGTTCTTCGCTGAAATCCCGCAGGCAGCCAGGAGCGCGGCGGTGAGGGCTCCGGCGAGGACGGCGGTGACGGCGTGGTCTCCGGACCAGAGGCTGCCGAGCGCGGCGGCGGCGACGGAGAGGCGGCCGTCGGGGTCGAGTGCGGTGGTGGCCAGCGATTGGGTGCCGGCGGGTTTGGTGAGCAGCCAGCCTGCGAGGACGACGACTCCGGCGGCGGCCATGGCGATGGTTTTGGCGCGGTGTTCCCGGCGGAGCAGGAAGATCGCGGCGACGATCAAGAACGCGGGGAGTCCGGCGCCGAAGCTGAGGCTGGCGAGCAGCGCAGCGGTCGCGGCGGTCCACAGGCGACCGCGGTGGGCTTGGGCGGCGGCGAGGACGGTGAAGAAGACCGCGGGGATCCAGCTGATTCCGTTGGTGCCTTGCAGCCAGATCTCAGCCAGGTGCGAGGTGAACAGCAGCCACGACATCCCGGCGGCGAGTGCCGCTTTCCGGTGCAGGGACATGGACGCAGGCAGCATCGAGTACAGGCAGGCACCGATCCCGGCGACGAGGGCGACGGTGAGGACGGTGAGGACGCGGTTGTCGCCGCCGAACCAGGCGGCGTCGGCGTAGAAGAGCAGCGAGGGGATCACGAAGGGCTGGTCGAGGTGGTAGGTGAGCACCTGGCCCAGCACGAGGTTTCCGCGGTCGTCGGTGATTTTCGCGAGGACGTGCCAGTAGTCGAGCAGGACGTGTGCGCGCGGGGCGTGCAGGGCGGTCCACAACGCCAGCGCGGCGGGGAGGGCGGCGAAGGCTGCCAGGGCGGCGATTCCGACGCGGGGTCTTCGGGCGGCGGGCAGCACGGCGGCGGGGGAAGCGAGCGCGGTCAAGACCTCTCCTAGTGATCTGGAGTCACCCGGTCGGCGGCCTGCCGGACGTGCCCGCTGCGTGCGGCGGATTTTTCGGTGTGACCTGCTGCTTTTACCGTGTCCGGGGCGGTCTGGACAAGAGTGTTGCTGATCTCTGTCCCGGAGGTAACGCCGCGATCAGCTCACGGCGTACCGGGCGGCGATGGTGCGGACGGCCTCGTCGACTACCTGCGCGACGCGTTCGGCGCTCACTTCCCAGCCTGGCACCAGGAGCGTCGGCCAGAAGACGTAGTTCGAGATCATGCCCAGGAACTGGGTGGCCGCGAGGTCCGCGTCCTCGATCCGCACCGTGCCCGCCTCGTGTTCGGCCAGGAGGTAGCTGCGCACGGACTCGAAGTAGGGCATCTTTCCCTGCGAGAACTGCGCATGCGCCAGCTCGGGGAACCGCGGCAGTTCGGCGATGACGATCCGGAACAGGTCGGTCATCTGGGCGCGGCCGAGCAGTTCGGCGTAACGGCGGCCGATGATGCCGAGTCCGTCGACAACGTTGCCCGGCGGCGGGGGATCCGCCTCGTCAGCGGTGGACCAGGACTCGGTCACGATGGCGTCGAACAGCGCGGCTTTGCTCGGGAACTGCTTGAACAAAGTGGCCCGCGAAACGCCCGAGCGCTCCGCGATCCGCGCCAGCGACGTCCGGTCGTAGCCCAACTCGAGAAACAGGGCGGTCGCGGCCGTCACGATCAGCGCGCGCTTCTCCTGGGCGACGCGCTGGTGATACGTCGGCACGACCTTGCTCATGGGCCGAGCATACGAGGTGAGTAGCTTGACTCGCCACTGCCGCCGACCTAGCCTCGGAGAGGTGAGTCAACCGGCTCACCATCGGCTGTCGCTCATCGAAGCCGGTCATTCCCCTCGTATCGAAGGAACCTCTGATGCCCCGCTTCGAAAATCAAACCGTGCTCGTGACCGGCGGGACCGGCGGCCAGGGCTCGAACCACGTGCGCGCTTTTCATGCGGAGGGAGCGAACGTGGTGATCGGCGGCCTCAATGCGGAACGCGGCGCCGCTCTCGTCGACGAGCTCGGGACGCGCGCACGCTTTGTCCGTCTTGACGTTGCCGACGAGAGCTCGTGGTCCGCCGCTGTGCTGGCCGCGGAGAACGCTTTCGGTGCGCTGAACGTCCTCGTCAACAACGCGGGCGTGCAGAATCCGCCTGCGACAATCGAAAACACGGATCAGGCCACGTGGTCGCGCATCCTCGACATCAACCTCACCGGGACCTTCCTCGGCATCAGGGCCGCAGCCCCCGCTCTGCGCCGCGCGGCTGGGGGAGCCATCATCAACATCGCCTCGGTGATGGGCCTGGGCGGCACAGCGCACTACGCGCCGTACGTCGCCAGCAAGTGGGCCGTGCGAGGTCTCACCCAGACGGCCGCGCTCGAGCTTGGCCGCGACGGCATCCGCGTGAACACCATCCATCCCGGCGTGATCTCGACTCCGTTCATCCACGAACCGGCAGCCGGTGCCGCGGCGGCGATCGCTGATTTCTACTCGCCCGAGCCGTTCGCTGTCCCACGGCTCGGGGAACCTGCCGACGTCAGCCGTCTTCTGCTGTTCCTCGCGTCGTCGGACGCGTCGTTCGTCACGGGGTCGGAGTACGTCGTCGACGGCGGGCTCCTCCTTGGTCCCGCCCTGCAGGCCGAGGCGGCGTGAGCATTCCGGACAAGACCGGGTCGGGCGACTCCCTGGCTTGCCCGCTGACCGTTTCGTGCCTCAACGGCCGTAGTCGCTCCGTCGGGTGGTGCCGGGTGCACTGCCCGGCTCGAATCGGGGTGCGGAGTGTCGTACCCAAGGGCGAACGCGATGGCGACAGTGAGTCCTCACGTTCGACCGACAAGGACACTCAGATGCCCACTCAACGACGAGTGCGTGGTGCTGCCGCCGCAGGCGTGGTCGCGGTCGCCACCGTTTTGATCGGAAGCAATGCCCGCAGGCGTGACGAGTCGTTCGGTCTGCAGGCGCGGCCTCGCAAGGCCCGGGTCGTGCGCAAGATCCCCCAGGCGTTGCCGCAGGTGAAGAGCCGGTGGTCGGTTTTTCTCGCCTACGGGTTGCTCGCCGCCGCGAGTCAGGCGCTTTTCGTGAACTACGCGCCGGTGACCGCGGATGCCGCGCGGCATTTCGGGGTTTCCGTCGGGGAAATCGGGTGGCTGTCCCAGGTTTTCCCGTTGATCTACGTCGTTCTCGCCATCCCGGCCGGGATCGCGCTCGACCGGTTTCTCCGGCCGGCGCTGATCGCGGGTGCGGTCCTCACTGCGTGCGGGGCCTTCCTGAGACTGGTCAACGACGACTTCACCTGGGCCTTCGCCGGACAGGTCGTCGCCGCGGTGGGGCAGCCGCTCATTCTCAACGCCATCCCGGGGCTCGCGGTCGGTTACCTGGCCGCGAAGGATCGCGCGACGGGAATCGCCGCCGCGTCGTCGGCCACCTTCGGCGGCATGGTCCTGGGGTATCTGCTCGGCGCGTTCCTGCCCGGCGAGAGCAACATCCGCACCCTCACGCTCATCACCGCGCTGATCGCGTTGGACGCCGGGCTGTGCGTCATCGGAGCGTTGCGCTTGCCGCCGGCGCAGGCGAACCCCAGCGGCGGTCTGCGGGCCTTCCGCGCGGCGTTCGGGAATCGGTACGTCCGCCGGTTGTGCGCGGTGGTCGCCATTCCGATGGGCACGTTCATCGCTCTCGCGACGTTCGCGCAACCGTTGCTGGCTCCGGCCGGAATTCCGGAGTCCACCGCGGGGCTCATTCTCGCCTTCACCATGATCGCCGGCGTGCTCGGCTGTGCGGTCGTGCCGGTGTGGGCGGATCGGCGGGGCCGCGAGGTCGGGCTCATGGGCGCGGGGATCGCGTTCACCGCCGTGGCGTGCCTGCACCTGGCGTTGGTGCCGAGTGTCCCGATGGCCTACCTCGCGTTGCTGGGAACCGGTTTCGTGCTGCTGCCCGCACTGCCCATCGTGCTCTCGCTGAGCGAACGGCACGCCCTCGACGCGGAGAGCACCGCGGCCGGGCTCATCTGGATGGCGGGCAATCTGGGCGGGGTGCTGCTGGCGACGGTCGTCGGCTTCCTCGTCGCCAGCCCGGCCATCGCGTTCGCGGCGCTGGCCGGGGCGACCCTGCTCGCGCTTCCGGCACTGCACTGGTTCCGGAAGCTGGAGCAGTAACAAGCTCAGTCGGAACCGTCGGCCATGACTTCCGGCGCGATGTCCAGCACCAGCAGCGCGGCCGCGACATGCGTGGGGTTGTTCTCGACCTTGACGACCGAAAGTTCGTTGGCGCGCGAGACTCGCCGCTCCACGGTGTTGCGGTGTGCGTAGAGGTTGGCGGCCGCCCGAGTGGTGTTGAAGCCGCACTGCACATAGGTGAGGAGTGCCTGTCGTAGCGCCGGGTCGGCTTCGGCCAGCGGGCCGAGAGTGTTGACGACGAACCGGCGTGCGCTGTCGCGATCCTTCGTGAGCGCGTCGATCAGTTCGACGTCCGCGTAGGCCGTGAACCGGCGGTCGGAGCCGAGCCGGACGATCAGCGCCTGCGCCGAGAGCGCGTCTTGGTGGCTGGACCGGAACCCGTCGAGCCCGCGTCCTGGCCGTCCCGCTGAGACGCGGACCTCGTTGTCTGCCAAGATCTTCTCCGCCGGGTGCAGGTCCGGGACGTCCGCTCCGGACAGCCAGATCCAGCGCGAGGTGGTGCTGGCACGGGCGACCAGCGTGCTCCGGCTCGCGTCGGGGGAGCGCAGGGCGGCGGTCGCTTCCTCCAGGCAGTCCTGCTGGCCGGGATCGTCGACCCACAACACGAGACCCACGTGCCACCGCCCCATTCGGTAGCGCAACCGCCGCTCGGCCAGATCCTCCGACACCGGCGTGCCGCTGGCGATCATCTGGATCAGGGCGATCGCCTCGGCGTCCGCGTTGCCCATCGCGGCGGCGAGGCTGGTCTCGTGCAGGGTCGCGACCGAGTCGAGCGCGTACTGCATCAGCGACTTCGCCGACACGTCCAGAACGTCCACGAGCAGGTCCCGGTCCGCACAGTGCGCCGCGCATTCCTCCAGCCAGCGGCGCCAGCCGAGCCCCAGCGCCGCGCGCCAGCCCTCGGCGAAGTCGGGTGCGATGCCGCGGGCGACGAGATCGCCGATGTACGCGGCGATCCTCGGCCCGACGTAGGGCTCCACCCGCTGTCCCGGACGCTGGATGTTCGAGGTCAGCCACTGCACGAGGTCCGAGCGGTTGAGCTCGTGGTCTTCCTCGCCCAGCGACGCGTCCGTGAGCGCCACCGGGTTGTACTGCACCCGGCGGGTGGACGCGGAGACGGCGTCGGCCAGCGCTTCGGCGTCCGCCAGGAGCCGCTGGCACACGGCCCGGATCGCTTCGGCGGCCTCGGCGGTGGGCGGGGGCCACAGCTCTTCCATCCCCGAAGTGTGCCTCGGCTCCGGCGAATCGGCACGGCACGCGCCGGGGGAGTGCATCGTGCACACGCTCCCGGCGAAGCCGGTGCCCGCTGTCGTTGTGACCGGCGTCGCGGCTCGCGACAGTGAAGCCCACATCAGCAGCCGGCTCAACGAGGAGAGGCAGACATGACAGATGAGGTGTCGGACGCGATCGAGGAGTTCGACGTCGTCGTCATCGGTGCGGGAATCTCCGGGATCGGCGCGGCCGCGTATTTCAGCCGGGAGCTTCCCGGCAAATCGCTCGTCGTGCTGGAGGGCCGCGACAACATCGGCGGCACCTGGGATCTTTTCCGCTACCCGGGCATCCGGTCGGACTCGGACCTGCACACGTTCGGCTACGAGTTCAAGCCGTGGCGCCACGAGGCCGCGATCGCGGACGCCCCGCTGATCCGGGAGTACCTCCAGGAAACGGTGGCGGAGAACGACCTGGGGCGGCTGATCAGGCTGCGCCACCGGGTCGTCCGGGCGGAATGGTCCACAGTGGACTCGCGGTGGACGCTGCGCGTCGAGGCGGCGGACCCGGCCACCGGGTCGGTCACGACGAAGACGATCCGGGCGGGCTGGGTGTTCGCCGCGACCGGTTATTACCGCTACGACAAGGGATTCACCCCGGAGTTCCCCGGCCGCGAAGACTTCGGGGGGACGATCGTCCACCCGCAGCACTGGCCGGAGAACCTCGACTACAGCGGCAAGAAGGTCGTCGTCATCGGCAGCGGCGCGACCGCGGTGACGCTCGTGCCCGCGATGGCGGGAACTGCCCAGCACGTCACGATGCTGCAGCGCACGCCCACTTACATCATGTCGCTGGCCCGCGTCGACCGGCTCGCTTTGACTCTCACGAAGCTGCTGGGAGAAAAGCGCGGGTACGCCGCGACCAGGTTCAAGAACATCTGGATCGAACACGGGATCGTCAAGGGCCTGCGCGCGTTCCCGAAGATCGGGCGCGCACTGATCCGGCGGGAGAACCTCAAGCGGCTGCCCAAAGGGTTCGACGTCGACAAGCACTTCAACCCGCCGTACGACCCGTGGGACCAGCGGCTGTGCCTGGCCCCGGACGGCGATTTCTTCGACGCTATCTCGGCCGGTACCGCCTCGCTCGTCACCGACTCCATCACGAGGTTCAGCAAGCGCGGCATCGTCCTGAAATCGGGCGAGGAGCTCGAAGCCGACATCATCGTCACCGCGACCGGGTTGAACATGCGGCTCTTCGGCGGGATGCCGATCGTGGTCGACGGGCGCGAAATCGACATCGCGGACTCGGTCTCCTACCGCGGGATGCTGCTGAGCGGGATTCCCAACTGGGCGATGGCGCTCGGCTACACGACCTCGTCCTGGACCCTCAAGGTGAGCCTCATGTGCCGCTACTTCATCGACCTGGTCCGGCACATGGACGCACACGGCCACGACCGGGTGGTCCCGGTCGCGGTGCCGGGGATGCCGCGCAAGCCGGTGATGGACCTGAAGGCCGGGTACGCCAAACGGGCCGAGAAGACCCTGCCCAAACAAGGACACGCCGCGCCTTGGCGGATGGCGATGTCCTTCCCCGAGGACGCCAAGGCGCTGCGCGGCCCGGTCGCCGACGAGAACCTCGAGTTCGGCAGCGCCCGCGTGGTCGCGCTGCCCGGCGAGAGGCGGTCGGCCCATGTCTGAGGAATCCATCGACCAGTACGCGGCCCTGCCGTCCGGCACGACGATCTGCTTCCGCGACCACGGTGACCAGGCCGATCCCGCGATCCTGCTGATCGCCGGTCTGGGCGAAGACCTCACCTTCTGGCCGGGCTCGTTCGTCAGTTCGCTGGTGGACCGGGGTTTCCGTGTCGTCACGCTGGACAACCGCGACGTCGGCCAGTCCACGTTCGCGGCCACCCCGCCGCCCGCGCTGTGGCGGCAGCTGCTCGCCAGCCCCCGCGCGGACGCCTACTCGCTGGCGGACATGGCCGCCGACGCTGCCGGCGTCCTCGACCACCTCGGGATCGGGCAGGTGCACCTCGCCGGCCGGTCCATGGGCGGGATGATCGCGCAGACGGTCGCCGCGGCCGAACCCGCGCGAGTCCTGTCCCTGACCTCGATCTTCTCGACCACGGGCGCGAAGAAGATCGGTCAGCCGGCTTGGTCGACGATGCGGCTGCTCGCGGCCCCGCCGGCGCGGACCCGGACCGCGGCGGTGCGTGCCCACCTGCGGATCACCAGTCACATCGCCGGAACCGGATACCCCATCGACGACGCGGCCGAGGCAGCCGTCGCGGCGGGCGGCTGGGACCGTGCCGCGGGGGACCTGGCCGCGGGCTCGGCCCGGCAGATCCAGGCGATCCAGGCCTCCGGGGACCGGACCGCCCAGCTGAGCCGGATCACCGCTCCCACCCTGGTGATCAACGGCGACCGGGACCTGCTGGTCGCCCCCAGCGGCGGCGCGGCGACGGTGCGGGCGATCCGCTCCGCGCAACACGTGGTCATTCCCGGCATGGGGCACCACATTCCCGAGGCACTGGTCGAGCCCATCACGCAGTACATCGCGGAACACGCCAAGCGGGTGACCGAAGGCGGGAACCATGCCCGGATCTCCTGAGGGCGACATCTGCCCGTACGCCGGGTCGCTGATCGCGACCTGATCGCGGACGGTTCGCGGCACGAGGATTTTTGACGGGATTTGGGCGGAGAAGCCGAAATTCCCTCCCTTGGCGACGGCCAGCCCGCGCGGTCCGCGGTTACTGGCCTCACCCGCACTACATCTCGCTGCACGCATCTGCGTGGGCAAAGGAGGAAATCATGTCGAGTTCCCGGAATACCCGCCCCAAGGCCGTCTCGGTCGATGTCGTGGTCGTCGGCGCCGGATTCGCCGGGCTGAGCGCCGCCGACCGTCTGGTGAGCATGGGCAAGTCCGTCCTCGTCCTGGAAGGCCGCGACCGCGTCGGCGGCCGGTCGTTCTCCGGCGAGGTGGCCGGGGTGCGGGTCGACCTCGGCGCGACCTGGGTTTCCCGCAGGCACACGGCGATCCGCGACCTCGCGAGCCGGGCGGGCTGCACCCTGACCGGCCAGTTCGCCGAAGGCCGCAACGTGCTGTGGATGGCCGGACGGCGCCGTACCTACCAGGGCACGATTCCGAAGGTCTCGCCCGCGGCGCTGGTCGACATGGCGCGCGTGCAGCTGGCGCTGAACAAACTGGTCGCGAGCATCGACGTCGAAGCGGCCTGGAATTCGCCTCAGGCAAGCGAATTCGACGCGATCTCGTTCGGCGAATGGCTCGACCGGAAGCACGCGGCTCCGGCCACCCGCGCCCTGATGACCGTCGTCAGCAAGGTGCAGTGGGGCTGCAGCCCAGGAGACGTTTCGCTGCTGCACGCCTTGCGCTACATCCGCGCGGCGGGCGGAGTCGACCACATGCTCGACGTGGAAGGCGGCCAGCAACAGGAACGGTACGTCGAAACCACCCAGGAGATCGCAAAGCGCGTCGCGGAGCAACTGGGCGACCGCGTTGTTCTCGGGACGCCGGTTCGCCGGATCTCGCAAGACGAAAACGGCGTCACAGTGAGCACCGATTCGGAAGAAATCACGGCGAAGTACGCGATTGTCACGGTCGCGACGCCACAGCGTGCCGAGATCGAATTCAGCCCCGCCCTGCCCGAGCAGGCGGCTGGGCTCGCGAAAAACTGGCGCATGGGCATCCTGAGCAAGGCGTTCGTCGCGTACGAAAAGCCGTTCTGGCGGGCCAACGGACTTTCCGGCGAGGGGCTGACCGACACCGGGACCGTGTTCATCACCTTCGACGTTTCGCCCGACGCCAACGGGCCGGGCATTCTGATGACGTTCTGCGACCCCCGGGTGTTCGACGGGTTCAGCCCCGAACGGCGCCGCAGCATGGTCCTCGAGCAGCTCGTCCAGTTGTACGGCACGCAAGCGGGCGCGCCGATCGACTATCTGGACCACTGCTGGGGAGAGGAGCCGTTCGCGCCGGGCGGCCCGAACCCGGCTGTCGGTCCTTACGCGACCACGACTTACGGTCCCGCTCTCACCGAACCGCACGGGCGCGTCCACTGGGCGGGCACCGAAACCGCGGGCGAGTGGGCGGGCTGCATGAACGGCGCAGTCCTGACCGGGCAGCGCGCGGCCGAGCGCGTCGCGGCCGCGGTGGCGCGCGAATCCCAGGAGGTGCTGGCGCGATGAAGGACATCCTTTTCCTGCTCGCCGATGTGTGGATGATTTTCGTCGGCTACTTCTTCGGCTGGAAATTCATCCGCCGTTACGGCAATTACCTGCTCGGTCTCGAATGGATGGTCGTCGCGACTTCGGGCAGCAACTTTCTCGTCTGGTCGCTGCTCGGCGCCAACCCGGGCAGCGTCCTTTACGACGTCGCGTATTTCTTGGACGCTTTCTCGCGGTCGACCGGCATCACGCTCATCCTCGTGATGGGTCTGATGAAGGTGACCCGCGACTACAAGCCGAGCGTCGCCGTCGACGTCGGCGTGTTCGCGCTCGCCACCGCGGCCGGGCTGTTCCTCCGGCAATTCCACGGCGTAGACCCCCGCGTCGACCACGGTGCGTTCGCTGTCGCCGCGTTCTACGTCGCGGTCAACCTCGCCACGGCGGTCTTCCTGGCGTACTTCGTCAAGTGGCTTTGGAACGCCGGCGCGAAATGGCCGGCGATCTGGACCGGGCTGGTGACCGCTGCCGCAACGACCATCGCGATCACCTACGACTTCTTCCCCTTCCCGTTCGACGACGCGAACCGCACGTTCTTCTACACCGCGGCACTGGCGACGTGGGGTACTCAGGGATTCGTCTACTTCTTCGCTTACCGCGCGCTGCATAACCACAAAGCGGCCTCGGGCGTGAAGACGGTGCAGGAAGCGGGTGCGTCGTCATGAGCAAGCAGGTGTACGCCGTGGTCAACCCGGCTACTGGCGAGTTGGAGCAGGAGTATCCGGCCGCGACTGACGCGGCCGTGAATCAGGCCCTCGAAGCGGCTGCGAACGCGTACCGGCAGTGGTCGCAAGAGACGACCCTGGCTGAGCGCGCCGAGGTGCTGAACGCCGTCGCTGCGTTGCACAACGAGCGCAGTGGCGAACTTGCCCGCATCGCACAACGGGAAATGGGCAAGCCGCTGGAAGAAGCCGCCGCTGAGGTCGAGTTCAGCGCGTCGATCTACGCGTACTACGCCGCGAACGCACACAAGTTCCTCGCCGACGAGCCCGTCGAGTTGCTCGAGGGGGAGGGCACGGCGTTCGTCCGTCGCCAGCCGATCGGCACGTTGCTCGGCATCATGCCCTGGAACTACCCGTACTACCAGGTCGCCCGGTTCGCCGCGCCGAATCTCGTGCTGGGCAACACCATCGTGCTCAAGCCCGCGCCGCAATGTCCGGAATCCTCCGCGGCCCTGCAGCGGATCTTCGCCGACGCGGGCTGTCCTGAGGGCGGCTACGTCAACGTCTACGCGACCAACGACCAGACCGCCGATGCCATCGCCGACCCCAGGGTGCGCGGCGTCTCCTTCACCGGTTCCGAACGGGCTGGCGCGGAAATCGCCGAAAAGGCGGGCCGCAACCTCAAAAAGGTAGTGCTCGAACTGGGCGGCTCGGATCCGTTCCTCGTGCTGTCTTCCGCCGACCTGGACGCGACGGCCCAGGCCGCGGTGGACACGCGATTCGAGAACGCCGGACAAGCCTGCAACGCGGGCAAGCGGGTCATCGTCGCCGCCGAACTCTACGACGAATTCCTAGACATATTCACGAAAAAGGTGCTCGCCACAGCCGACGGACTGGCTCCGCTGTCCTCGGTGGCGGCCGCCGAGCGTCTCGAAGCACAGGTGCAGCGGGCTGTCGACGACGGCGCGACCCTGGTCTGCGAAGGACGGCGCGAGGGCGCGTTCTTCCCGCCGGGCGTCCTGACCGGGGTGTCGCCGAATTCGCCGTCGGCCGCCGAGGAATTGTTCGGCCCGGTCGCGACCGTCTATCGCGCGGCATCCGAAACCGAGGCCGTCGAACTGGCCAACAGCACTCCGTACGGACTGGGCTCGTACGTTTTCACCACGGATCCCGAGCAGGCGATGCGGGTCGCCGACCGGATCGAGGCGGGCATGGTTTTCGTCAACGGCGTCGGCCTCGAAGGCGCGGAATTGCCGTTCGGCGGGGTCAAACGGTCCGGATTCGGCCGGGAACTCGGCCGGGCGGGGATCGACGAGTTCGCCAACAAGAAGCTCATCCGCACGGCTCGGGCGTGAACCCGGAGGGAATCTCTGATGACTGTTGAATTCGACGCCGCCGTCTTCACCTCGCCGGACGCGCCGCTGACCGTCGAGCGTGTTTCGCTTCCCAGCACGCCGCCGCCGGGCGAGGTGCTGGTGCGGCTCAAAGCGAGCGGGGTGTGCCACAGCGACTTCCACGTCCTCGTCGGCGAATGGGAGACGCCTGCGCCGATGATTCTCGGCCACGAAGGCGCCGGAATCGTCGAGAGCGTCGGCGAAGGAGTCACGACCCTGGCGAAGGGCGACCACGTCGTCCTGTCCTGGACGCCTTCGTGCCGGCGATGCCGCTACTGCGTCAGCGGCCGGCCCGTCCTCTGCGACATGGTCAGCCAGCACTCGGCCAACCACCTGTCGTTCGACGGCCGGACCCGCGTCACGTCGACGGACGAACGGGACGTCTACAGCTTCGCGGGCCTCGGAACGTTCGGCCAGTACACGCTCGTGCCCGAATCGGCCGCGATCGCGATCCGGAACGACGCGCCGTTCGAGCAGGCCGCCCTGGTCGGATGCGCCGTGACGACCGGCGTCGGGGCGGCGGTCAACACCGCGCAGATCCGGCCGAGCGACACCGTCCTGGTGCTGGGTTGCGGCGGGGTTGGCTTGAACGCGATCCAGGGTGCTCGCCTGGTCGGTGCGCGGAAGATCATCGCCGCGGACCTTTCCGACGAGAAGCTCGAGCAGGCCCGCGTTTTCGGGGCGACCGACCTGGTCAACAGCGGGCGGGAGAACCTCGCGGACCGGGTGCGCCAGCTCACCGACGGACGCGGGGTGGAGGTCGCCATCGAGGCGATCGGGTTGCCGCGCACCATCGAGGCGGTTTACGAGGTGCTCGCGCGAGGCGGAAAAGCCGTGGTGGCCGGGCAGGTGGCGGACGGCGTGCGGATCTCGATCGACCCGTTTGTCATGTCCGATCAGGAGCTTTCGCTCGTCGGCTCCAACTACGGCTCGAGCAAGCCGGACGTCGATTTCCCGCTGCTGGTCGACCACTACATGAACCACCGCCTCGACCTCGACTCGCTGGTGACGCGCGTGATCGACCTGGCGGAGGTCAACGAGGCGTTCGACGAAATGAAGCGCGGCATCGGCATCCGCTCGGTGATCAAGTACTGAAGCCCTGCTGAAGAAAGGCACGGATTCGCCGCATGGCTCTGGAATCTTCGCGGATCGCCTACGAACGGACCCGGCGCAGCGTCGGCGGCGGGGTGGGGTCAGGCCTGCGCGCCGCGATGCTTCCCCATCCGCTTTTCGTGCGGGAGGCCCGAGGCGCGCATGTCTGGGACCTGGACGGAGATCGTTATGTCGACTACGTGATGGCCTGGGGCCCACTGGTACTCGGACACGGCGACCCGCGCGTGCTGGACGCCGTGTCCGAGGCCGCGAAGAAGATGCAGGTAGTCGGCACCGGTCACGCCCTCGAGTACCTCGCCGCGGAGGCGGTCCTCGAAGCCGTGCCCCACGGCGAGCGTCTGCTGTGGAGCAACACCGGAACCGAAGCGGTGCAAGTCGCCCTGCGCCTAGCCCGAGCCGCGACGGGCCGGCGTCGGATCCTCAAGTTCGCGAAGAGCTACCACGGTTGGCATGACACCGTTTACGCCGGGATGTCCGACGGCGACCGTTCTGCGGAGCCAGCAAGCAAGGGGCAGTCGCCGAGCGTTCTGGACGACCTGGTGGTGGCGCGTTTCAACGACGTCGCGCTGGCTTCGCGGCTTCTGAACGAGTCTGTCGAACGCGACATCGCCGCGGTGCTTGTCGATCCGGTGATGAGCAATGCCGGTGTCGAGGCGCCTTCGCCGGAGTTCCTGTCCACGCTGCGAACTTTGTGCGATCGGCATGGCGTTGTCCTCATCTTCGACGAGGTGATCGCCGGGTTCCGCATTGCGCGTGGTGGCGCGGCGGAGAAGTACGGGGTGCTTCCGGACTTGTCCGTCTACGGAAAGGCGATGGCCGGTGGGTTCACGCAGAGCGCCGTCGTCGGCCGGGCGGAGTTGGTCGATCAGGTGACGGATGGCGTGACTCATGCCGGGACTTTCAATGCCAACCCGATCGCGCTCGCCGCCGTCGAAGCGACGATGCGTGTGCTGGCTGATCCGGCTGTCTACGAGACGCTGGAGAAGACCTCGGCTGAGTTCGAATCCCTGGTCGGCGGGGTTCTCGGTTCGGTTCCTGGCAGCGGGAGCTTCAACCGGGTCGGGTCGCTGCTGCAGTACGTACCTGCGGGTGGGGCGACGGGTCTGCACGGCACGGGCGGGCTGTGGACGGTGCTGCTGGAGGGGATGGTGCGGGAGGGGGTGCTGTTGATGCCGTCGGGGAAGGTTTTTCTCAGCACGGCGCATGCAGGGTCGGATATTGAGGCGACGGGGGAGGCGCTTGAGAGGGTGCTGCGCCGGTTGTGATCTCGGAGCGGCTTCTGGCGGAGCCGCTGTTCCGATGCTCGCTCGCGAAGCTTCGCGAAGACGGCTGTGTGCAGATGTGTGCAGATGTGTTACATTTCGCTATGACCATCGGGCTGTGGTGGGAGGAAGCTGGTGGTGAGTACATCCGCACACGATCGGCTCGATATCCCGGTGCCAGTGACATCGAGCCGGCCTGGACGTTGGAGGCGGCAGCCGATCCTCATCGGATCACCCGCGATCCAGACCCGAAGAGTCATTGGGGGGACATTCGCGTGATCGGCTACTCGTCCGCAGCGGGATTCGTGATCACGGTGATCATCGATCACGTGGATCACTCGGGTGTCAACGCCTGGAAGACCAGCGGCGCTGACCTGCGTGCGTACCGAGCGGCACTGGGAGGAGAGGACGATGCATCATGACTGAGCCCATGAGCCGTGAACAGGTGCTGGCCGGGATTCAGGGAGAGATCGCCGAGCAGGAAGCCGCGGCGCGGCAGGAAGCCGATCCGGTCAAGCGCGAGCGCATGCTTCGGCACGCACGGTCCCGGCACGACTACGTCGAGGAAGAAGCGGACGCGGTCGCTGATGACATCGCCGAGAACGAGCAGTCCGCGCTGTCTCTGCGAGTGCCCGCGGCGCTCGCGGCCGAACTGAAGGCTCGCGCCGCGGCCGAGCACATTCCTACCTCTGCCTTGGTGCGGCGGATCCTCACCCAAGCAGTGCAGCGATCGGACGCGCCGGTGCTCACCGTCGAACAAGTCGAGCAGATCGCCCGACGGGTGTACCGCGAATCCGTCTGAGTTCGGCGGATCTGAACGAAACCTCGGCGGACAAGCCGCAGACGGCCCGGCTCGGGTGAGTGAGCGGGTCGACGCGGTGGCAGCGGGTCAGTCCGCGTGCCAGCCAGGGTTCCGACCCATCAAGGCCAACAACCGCTCCTGCCGAGACACCGACCCGCTGACCACCCCCGGCGCGGCGAAGAATCGATGCGTCGTCTCAGCCGCGACGGGGGATTCCGCCAACCCGGCGTAAATCTCCCCAAGCCTGTCGCTGATCCAAGCGACCAGGTCAGCATCAAGCCCGTCATCCACCCCCAGCGCTCGGGCGAGATCCCAGGCGTGAATGGCCGAATCCGTAGCACGCACGGCCAGCGCCTGGCACCCAGTCACCTTCCCCAACGGGTAGTCGAGCACCTGATCCAGCGCGCCCGGACGGCCGAAGGCGTCGGCGACCAGCCGCACCGACGCGGCATAAGCAGCGAGCGGGTCGTCGCCGAGGGCGTCGGCGTCGCGCATGCGCACGAAGTCCTCCCGGCTGCTCCCGGCCAGCAGATCGACGTAGTTGAGATTCCCCCGCACCATGTGGTTGACCAGCTGGCGCACGTTCCATTCCGCACAGGGCGTCGGGGCCGTCCACTGGTCGGGGCGGACGGACGGCAAGCGCTGGCCGAATTCGGTGCTGGCGGCGAGGAATCGGTCGAGAACGTCGATCATGCCCGCCAGTCTTCCGCCGCGAGGACGTCATGCGCTGGCGCAAATCCGACGTCGCACTAGCGCTCGATGAACTCGGTCAACGCGGCCACGACGGCATCGGGCTGTTCGTCCGGGATGAAGTGTCCGGAATCCGGGATGACGACGCCGGTCGTGTTGTCCGCCCAGGGGCTGAGGGAAGCGGCCATGTCGGGGATCGAGCCGTGGGAGGCGGAGATGCCCAGGACCGGGACGGTCAGACGCCGTTGCTCCAGGGTGGCGCGGTTCTTGCACGCTGACTCGGCCGCATCGCGGTAGTAGGCGAGCGAAGCCCGGAGACCGCCCTCGGCGGCGATGGCGGCGGCGTAATGGTCGGTTTCGGCACTGTCGAAAGTATCCGGGGACAGGGTTTTGGCTTTCAGAAACCAGTCGACGTACTCGCGTTCACGACCGGCGAGCAGGGTCTCGGGAAGGTCGGGCACCAGGTGGAACGCGAAGTGCCAGGTCTTCCAAGCCCGCTCGGGATCTGTCGGGATGGACTCGGGGAGGGTGACTCCGGGGATGCCGGCGTCGAGCAGCGCGACCCCGTGCAGGTGCGCTTCGTGCTGAAGGGCCAGCGAGAAAGCGACCCAGGCGCCGACGTCATGGGCGGCCAGCCAGTACTTCGGCACGTCGAGTGCCGTCACCGCGGCCTGGACCTGCGCGGCCACGGTGTGGGTGTCGTAGCTGTCGTGCGGGCGGTCGGAGTGCCCTTGCCCGGGCAGGTCGATCGCGACGACGCGGAATCGCTCGGCGAGGCCCGGCATCGCTTTGCGCCAGGCCCACCAGGTTTGCGGAAATCCGGCGAGCAGGACGAGGGCGGGGCCGGTCGGCTGACCGCCTTCCACGGTATGCAACTGGACGCCGTCCGCATCGACCCAGCGGTGCGTGAAGCCGGGTAGGTCGGGCAGCGGCAGTGCGGAAATCGGGTTCGCGGCGGCAGTCATGACTTCAGCGTAGCGCATCTTGAACCGATCAGTTCAAGATGCGCTACGCTGGGCAGATGGCCGGGAAGAAGCAGTTCGATGTGGACGTCGCGCTCGACGCGGCGATGGCCCTGTTCTGGCGAGCCGGATACGCCGACACCTCGCTCGACGACCTCTCAAAGGCGACCGGGCTGAACCGCAGTTCCATCTACTCCTCGCTCGGCGACAAGGACGCGCTGTACCTGCGCTGCCTGGACCGGTACGCGACGCGCTACGGGGACAGGTACGACCAAGCTCTGGCGAAGGCGGCTGAGGAACCGCTGGGGGCGATACGGGAGTTCTTCGATGTCACGCTGAACCGCATCGCTGACCCCGAAGTGCCGGACGGATGTCTCGTCGCCCAGACGGCGATGGCGATTCCGGTGCTGAGCCCGGGCATCGCGGCGCGCGCGACCGAAGTGCTGGGCCGTCAGCACACGCGGCTGCGGACCGCGTTGCGTGCCGGGAAGGTGCCTGACGCGGATGACTTCGCCGTGCACCTCGCGGCGGTCAACCAGTCGTTGGCGGTGATGAGCCGGGCCGGGGCGAGCCAGAAGCAGCTTCGCGCGATCGTCGACATCAGCTTGGGTGCGCTTTCGCGGGCTCTGGGCTAGCCGTCTTTGGTGATCTCGCACAGCGAAGCGCGCAGTGGCGAGCTGCCGCTGGTCGGGTCGCTCGGGCCTTGGCTCAGCACAAGATTGAGGTTCGCGCTGTCGTCGCCGAACGGCGGGTAGCCGGGCTGGCCGAGTCCGTCGGCGGGCTGCCACCAGCCGTGCTGTCCGCACACGACGTCGGGGCGCAGGTTGCCGTTGAACTTCGCCTTCGCGCGGATTCTCCCCAACGGCGTCTCCAACCGCACCCAGTCCCCGGCGGAGATTCCCCGGTCCGCGGCGGTTTCAGGATGGAGCTCGACGACGGGATCGGGTGCGGATTTGCGCAGGCTGGTGATTTCCCGATGCTGGGTTTCGCAGAAGAACAGCGACTTCGCGCAGGTGAGGATCAACGGGTAGCGCGTCGCCAGATCCGGCCGAGACCGCGGGCTGATCGACGGTTCGGCGAAGGTCGGCAGCGGCGGATATCCGTGTGCCCGCAACGGTTCTGAGTACAATTCGACCAGCCCGGACGGCGTCTGGAAGCCGCTTCGTTCGTACTTGCGGTAGACCGTCCGCAACGGCAGGCGGATTCCTTTCGGGGCGGCGCGCAGCTGCTCGAGGGTGAGGCCGCTGGGCTCGAGCTGGTGTCGCCAGGCCGCCTCGATGTCGCCGTGGAAAAACTGATGGCCCACTCCGAGCGCGACGGCGAGGTCGAAGATGATCCGCAGATCCGGCCGAGCCTCGCCGCGCGCGGCGACCAGCGGCTGTCGCAATTGGACAGTCGACTGCGCGGCCTGGCTTGTCTCGAAACCGATCCGCAGCGCTTCGGTCTCCCACGCACTCGTCGCGGGCAGCACGAGATCCGCTTGCTCCGCGGTCGGGTTGAGGAACAAATCCGTGTGGACAAAGAAATCCAACGCACGGAGAGCGTCCCGGCCTCGCGCGCTGTCACCGTGGGCCATGACCAGGTTGCCGCCGAAGTTGACCAGCGCCCGGGCCCGGTAGGGCACGCCGTCCAGCGCCGCGCGGTAGAGGTCCTCGCCGGTGACGAACTCGAACCGGGCGGGTCCGAGCGGACGCTCCCGCACCCCGATGGTCTTGGCGCGCTGCTCGGGCGCCAGCAGCTCCCGGCCGTCGACCGGGTTGGTCGGCACGGGCGTGAACAGCACGTTCCCGCCGGGCGCGTCGATGCATCCGGTGAGCGCGTAGAGCTGGCCGATGGCGCGTACGGTCTGGGTCGCGTTGCTGTGCTGCTCCAGCCCGCTCCAGGTGTAGAACGCGACCGGGCGGTGTTCCCAGAGCAGCCGGGCCGTGGCGACGATCTGCTCCGCGGGCACGCCGGTGATCTCCTCCGCGACCTCGGGCGGGTACTTCGCGCACTCCTCGGCGATCAGGTCCCAGACTCGGCGCGACGGGCTGACCCGTTTCGCCGCGTTGGTCCACCGTTCGACGAATTCCTTGTCGTACCAATCATTCTCGATCATCACGTGCGTGAGCGACAACGCCAGCGCCGCGTCCGTGCCGGGGCGGACGCGCAGCCATTCGTCGGCCTTGCTGGCCAGCCCGGCGCGCCGGGGATCGACCGCGACGAGCTTGGCCCCTCGCCGCAGCGCGGCGGTGGTCGCGGTGGCGTGCGCGAGCCGCGAGACCGACGGGTTGTAGCCCCAGTAGAGGATGCACTGCGCGTTCTCGAGATCGGGCAGGTAAGCGCCGGGGACCGGCTCGCCCCAGGTGTAGAGCGTGGCCAGGTGGCGGCCCCAGCCGCAGAGTTCCATATAGCTCACGAAGTTGGGACTCCCGAAGGCGCGCCGGAGCCGGGTCAGCCATTCGACGGTGTCCGACATCGCCGACGTCGAGGGCGAGGAACTGCCGAACACCACCGCTTCCGGACCCGATTCCTCCGCGATCGCGGTCAGCCGGGACGCGATCATCGCCAGTGCTTCGTCCCAGCTGACGCGCTCCCATCCGGGGTCGGCCGCACCTTTCGGAGCGGTGCGGCGAAGGGGATGCAGCAGCCGGTCCGGATGCGCGACGATCTCCGGCGCTGCCTTGCCTTTGACGCAGATCGCGGCACCGGTCGGATGGCCGGGCAGCGGGCGGAGCGCGAGCAGCCGCCCGTCCTCGACCGTCGCGGTAGCCCCGCACCTCGACACGCACAGCGGGCAGAACGTCGGCACCTCGGTCGCCATCGCGCACCTCCGGACTCTGCCTGGAAGTCGGGGCTGCCCCGTCCGGCGTAACAGCGGGAGTTTCAGTAGCGACTTTCCGGGGTGAACAACGCCGCGCCGGTGCGGTTGTCCGAGCTGGTCGCCACCCTGTCGCTGGTGGCCGATCTCGGCATGGGCCGCCCGATGGAGCGCGTGCTGCGGCAGACCGTGATCGCCCTGCGGCTGGCCGACGCGGCGGGCGCCGACGACAGCGTGCGCGCGGCGGCTTACTACACGTCGTTGCTGACCTGGGTGGGCTGCGCCGCCGACACCAGCGAGCTGGCCGAGCTGTTCGGCGACGAGACCGAGCTGTACGCCGACAGCCACGACGGCGACCTCGCCGGGGTCGCGATGGCGATGTTCGTCCTGCG
Organism: Amycolatopsis sp. A1MSW2902; assembly: GCF_017312175.1. Lineage (NCBI taxonomy): Bacteria > Bacillati > Actinomycetota > Actinomycetes > Pseudonocardiales > Pseudonocardiaceae > Amycolatopsis > Amycolatopsis sp. A1MSW2902. The sequence continues at coordinate 5,248,918 of NZ_QJPO01000001.1, read as the reverse complement.
GCACCTCGGGCGCGGCGGTCCGCGACTCCGCCGCGCCGCGCTCGTCGGCCGGTTCCTCGCGACGGCGGGCCGGTCGGTGCAGCAGGTCATGCAGGCGCACTGCCAAAGCGCGAGCGAACTGGCCGGACGGCTCGACCTCGGCGAGGACGTCTGCCGTCCGCTGCTGCAGTCCTTCGAACGCTGGGACGGCCGCGGCGTCCCCGGCGACGCCGGCGGCGCGGACCTCGACCCGGCCATCCGGCTGGTGCAACTCGCCGACAACGTCGAGGCTTTCCACGACAGCGCGGGCGTCGACGGCGCCGTCACCGTCGCCCGGGAACGCCGCGGCACCCAGTTCGATCCGGAGTTGGTCGACTGTTTTCTGAACCACCGCGGCGACATCCTGGCCGAACTGGACCGGATCCAGGCCTGGGACGAGGTGATCGCCCTCGACCCGAGGCTCGGCGCGCAGCTGACCGAGGACGAACTCGACCGCGCATTGCAGGCGTTCGCCGACTTCGCCGACCTCAAATCCCCGCCGCGGCTGGGGCATTCCCGCGGAGTCGCTTCGCTCGCCGCGGACGGCGCGACCCGGCTCGGTCTCCCGGCACCGGACGCCCGGCTGGTCCGGCGCGCGGGCTGGGTGCACGACATCGGGATGATCGGCGTCCCGAGCGCGATCTGGAACGCGACCCGGCCGTGGTCGCTCGCGCAGGCCGAACGCGCCCGCACGCATCCGTACCTGACCGAACGGATGCTCGCCGGAATGCCCGGCCTCGCCGCGGTCGCCCGCTGCGCGGCGCACCACCACGAACGCCTCGACGGTTCCGGTTACCCGCACGGGCTTTCCGGCGACGCCCTGCCGATGCCGTCCCGGGTTCTCGCCGCCGCCGACGTCTACCACGCACTCGGCGAACCACGTCCGCACCGCGCGCCGCTGGTTCCCGACGCGGCCGCGCAGGTGCTGACCGCCGAAGCCCGCGCCGGACGTCTCGATCCCGATGCGGTGAGCGCGGTTCTGGCAGCGGCGGGTCAGCGGGTCCGCCGGACGCCGGACGGGTTGACCGCGCGGGAGACCGAGGTCCTGCTGCACCTGGCTCGCGGACTCTCGAATCCGGAGATCGCCGCCGCGCTCACGGTGTCCCGCAAGACGGTTTCGACGCATCTGGAGCACATTTACGCGAAACTCGGGGTGACGACTCGGACGCAGGCCGCGTTGGTCGCGATGCGCCGCGGGCTGACCGGGTGAAAGATCGGGCAGTTGCCCGATCCCCGGCGGTGCGGCGCGCCGTAAACCTGAGGCATGACTACACAACTCCAGGCCTCCCGCATCTCCCGAGCGGGCGCCTTTATCGAAGCATTGAGCAGACAGGACTTCGCGCGGATGTCGTCCGCAATGGACAGTGCGGTGCGGCTGACCGCCCTGCTGCCGCCGGGATTGCGTGAATTCCACGGACCGGCCGAGATCACCGCCGCGTTCACCCACTGGTTCGGCGAGGTCGACGACTTCGAACTCGCCGAGGGCGAGGTGGACCGGGTCGGCCCGCGACTGCACCTGCGCTGGCGGGCACGAGTGCGAGCGGAACGGCTCGGCGAGGGGTGGTTCGCGGTGGAACAGCAGGCCTACGTGGACGACGACGCGGACGGGCAGTTCACGCGGATGGTGTTGCTGTGTTCCGGTTATTGCCCGGAGAGCGGGGCGCGCTGAGCGTGTTCTCGTGAGTGTTTACGCCGGTTCTAACCGGCATGAACACTCACGACCCCGCGCCCCTCACTCGGCCAGAACCGAAGTCTCCCAAGCGAACCCGTCCGGGTCCGTGATCCGTCCCGCGTCCCCGCCGACGGTCAGGAGGTGCGCGCCCGAGCCCTCTTCCGGCACCCCGGCGTCCTTCGCCAACGCCTTCCGGCCGTAAAGCGCCAGCTTGATCGGGCTCGTCTCGAATTCCACGTACTTGCGTCCGTAGCTCTTGCCGACCGCGAGCCCGTGCTGGACGTAGAACTGCTTGGTCGCCGCCACATCCGACGCGCCCAGCAGCAAAACCATCTGGTCGTATTCCCGGACCCCTGCGCCGGAGTCCTTCTTCGTGGAGGTCGCGACCTTCCAGATCGCGCCGTCGGGAGCCTGCACCACTCCGCCGAAACCCCACAGCGATTTGGCCGCCGGCTTCAGCGAGGTGGCACCCGCGGCGAGGGCAGCGTCCAGGTAAGCGACGGCGTTCGCAGGCTGGGAAACGGTGAGCGACAAGGTGAATCCGCGGAAACCGGTGCTCGGCGCGGAGGCCTGCCGGAAGCGGAGACGGTCGCCCAGGTCGAACGCAGCGGTGTAGAAGCGCTCGGCGGCGGCGACATCGGGAACGTCCAGGGTGACGAATTCGAAGGAGGTCATGCGGTAAACGCTAAATCCGGCGCCACCCCGGATGCTTCTTGATTCCTGATCGCTTACCGAGCCCGGGTCCCGGCCAGCCACGCTTCGCGCCGGCGCGGTGACGCTCGGGACAGCCAGGCGTCCTCGACGACCTCGGCTAGCTCCTGCCGCGTCAGCGAGCCCAGCTGCGCGGCGCGGATCAGCACCGACAGGTGGCCGTCGAAGTGCGGAGTGGTGAAAAACGGGCTGTCCGGGTCCTGGACCAGGGCCTGCTTGTCCGATTCGGACGGCACCCAGAACACGATCACGTCCGGATACCGCTCGCCGGTCTCCGGGTCGAAGGCGTCCGGCCGCGGCGTCCGGAAGAACACGAAAGACTTGCCGCCGACCTGGTAGACGGGGTTTTCCTTCGAGCCGCGCACCACCGTGACGTGGGGCATCCCCAGCGCCAGCTCGTGCACGTCCTCGACCCGCGCTCGCATGACCCCCCACGATACGTCAGGTATGAACAGGGCATGGTCACGCTGGATCGGCTCGTCAACGTCCTCGGTGGGTACGGCGCGCGGTTGTGCTGCTGTCCCGTCGCGCGCGAAACGGCGCTGCGGGACGTGGTGATGGACGACCCCGCCGACCCGCGCGAGTTGCGCGGCGACGTCTACCTCGCGGTCGGCGTCGATTCGGTGGCGGAAGCCGTCGAACGGGCCGCTCAAGCACGGGCTTCGGTGGTGCTGGTGCGGGGAGCGACGCCGCCGGGACCCGAGGTGGACAGCCAGGTCGCGGTGCTGCTCGTGGACCCGGAAGTGTCGTGGGGACAGCTCGCCGGCGTCGTCTACGGCCTGGTGCTCGAAGGTCGCGAGACGGAATCCGGTCGCGGGCCGACCGACTTGTTCGCGCTGGCCGACAGCCTCGCCGACGCACTCGGCAGCGCGGTCACCATCGAGGACCAGCTGTCGCGCGTGCTCGCGTACTCCAGCCGTCAGCAGGGCGCGGACCGCGTGCGGCTGGAGACGATCCTCGGGCGGCGAGTTCCGGACCAGGTGCGCGAGCTGTTCGAGCGCCGCGGAGTGTTCGCGCATCTCGCCGTTTCGGACGAGCCGTTGTTCGTCGAGGCCGATCCCGAGCACGGGCTCACCGGGCGCATGGTCGTCGCGGTCCGGGCCGGGCGCGAGACGCTCGGGTCGATCTGGGTGGAGTGCGAGGAGCCGCTGTCCGACGTCCGGCGCACCGTCCTGCACGACAGTTCCCGCACGGTCGGGCTGCATCTGCTGCGGTCGCGAGCGAGCGCCGACCTCGAACGGCAGGTCGAATCGGACCTGGTGATCCGCCTGCTGGAAGGCACTCCGGACGCGGCGGCCGTGCTGAGCAGGCTCGGTTTGCCGCCCGGCCGGTTCCGCGTGGTCGCGCTCCAGGCGCACATCGCCGACGAACGGCACGCCGCGCTGCTGCTCGCGTTCGAGCGCGCGACCACCGGGTTCGGCTGGTCACGGCCCGGCCGGAGCACGCTGTTCAGCAACACCGTCTACACCGTTCTGCCCGGTGAGGACGTCGAAACCGCCCGCGCGTGGATCGGCGGGATCCGCGACGCGCTGCCCGCGCAGGTCACGGTCGCGGCCGGGATCGGCGCGCCCGCGTCCACCGCGGACCTGCCCGCGAGCAGGCGGGAATCCGACGAGTGCCTCGCGCTGCACGACGTCCGCCCGAAACCCGGCGCGACCGTCGCGTACGACGAGTCCTGGGACGACATCCTGATCCTCCGTCTGCGCGCCGCGGCGGCAGCGGGACGAGCCCCGGCGCGCGGTCCGATCGCCGATCTGGCCCGGCACGACGCGGCCAACTCGACCAGCTATGTCGCAACCCTGCGCGCGTGGCTCGAGACCCAGGGCGATCTCACCGAGGCCGCCGAACGGCTCGGCGTGCACCCCAACACCATCCGCTACCGGCTGCGGAAGATGGCCGACGTGACGCCGCTGCGGCTCGATCTGCCCGCGAAACGGCTGGCGATGATCATCGAATTGGCCGTCGCCGATCCGCAGGATTGACCGATCCGGACAAACGGGCTTGATCCGTTTGGCCGAACTCGACAAAGCCCGTCCGCCGGATCCGGGTCATCCTGGCCGCACCAGCACAACGAGCGGCACCGGTTCGACGGAGGAACACATGGGCGATCTCGACCGGAAGGACGGCGGGCCGCGTTCGGCGATCGTGGTCGGCGCGGGCATCGTTGGCCTGTCGACCGCCTGGTTCCTGCAGGAACGCGGCGTGCGGGTGACCGTCGTCGACCGCGAGGGCATCGCGGCGGGCTCGTCCTGGGGCAACGCGGGCTGGCTTTCGCCCGGGCTCGCGATCCCGCTCAACGAACCCGCGGTCCTCCGCTACGGCCTGCGCACCCTGCTCGACCGGCAGGCTCCGCTGCACGTCCCGGCCACCCCGGACCCGCGGCTGTGGCAGTTCCTCGCCCGCTTCGCGGCGAACTGCACCCACCGGTCCTGGAACCGGGCGGTGCGCGCGAACCTGCCGTTCAACGAGGAATGCCTCGAAGCGTTCGACATCCTGACCGCGAACGGCGTGGACGCGCCGACCATCGACGCGCCCATCACCGCCCTGTTCGAGACTGCGGACAAGGCGCAAACGCTGGTCAAGGAACTGGACCGGCTCGGCGACGCCGGGCAGAAGGTGTCCTGGACCCAGCTCGCCGGACCGGAGCTGCGCGAGCACTTCCCGCAGGTCACCGACCGGATCGGGGCCGGCATCCGGCTCGACGGCCAGCGGTACGTCGACCCCGGCCGGTTCGTCGAATCGCTCGCCCGCGCGGTGGTCAGCCGAGGCGGCACGATCCGGCACCGGTTCGAGGTCGCCGCGATCCGCCGGCACGAGTACGCCTACACCGTCCTGTCGGCGAACGGGCAGACCGTCAACGCCAACGCCGTCGTGCTCGCGACCGGCGCTTGGCTGGGAGAGCTGGCGCGCAAGTGGGGCGTGCGCGTCCCGGTGCGCGCCGGCCGCGGGTACTCCTTCACCGTGCCGACCGACGAGCCGGTGCCGAGCCCGATGTACCTGCCCGACATCCGGGTCGCGTGCACGCCGTACCAAGGCGGGCTGCGGGTGGCCGGGACGATGGAGTTCCGCAAGCCGGACGACCCGCTGTACCCCGCCCGCGTCGACGCGATCATCGCCTCGGCCCGGCCGCTGCTCAAGGGCCTGCGCTGGGACGAGCGCACCGACGTCTGGGTCGGCTCGCGCCCGGTCAGCGCCGACGGGCGGCCGGTGATCGGCCGGACCGGCGCGCCCGGGATGTACGTCGCGGGCGGGCACGGCATGTGGGGCCTGTCCCACGGCGCGGTCACCGGGAAGCTGCTCGCCGAGCAGATGGTCACCGGCAGGCTCCCGGAAGCGCTGCGGCCGTTCGACCCGCTGCGGTGACCCGCGCGTGTCCGCCGAACCCGTCCCGCTGACCGGCGACGAGCACGCCGAACTGCTCTTCCTCCGCGCGGAGAACGCCTTGCTGCGCACCGAAAGGGACATCCTGGTGAAAGCAGCGGGCTGGTTCGCCGCCGACGCCGGCGTGCTCGACCGCCGCACCGAGCCCGAGCCCCGCTGACCGCCGCGGGACTCCTCGAAAGTCCGTGGGGGCTGGACGCCTCCTGCTTGCCCGGCCCCCACGGACGTCATCCGAAAGGCACCTCTCATGTCGACGACCTCTTCGCGTCCCTGGCTGACCGCCGACGCGCACGCCCGCCTCGCCGCGGAACTCGCTGACCTGCAACGCGAACCCGACCTCGACGAGGGCGCGGGCGAACACGACCGGCTCGACCGGCAGCAGCACCGGCAGGCGCGGATCCGGCAGCTCCAGGACCTGCTGCAGAACGCGGTCGTCGGCGAGGACCCGCCTGACGACGGGGTCGCCGAGCCGGGGATGGTCCTGACGGTCCGCTACGACGACGGCGGGACCGAGACGTTCCTGCTGGCCGCGCGCGACGAGGTGGGCGGCGGGCTGGAGGTGTACTCCCCGGATTCGCCGCTCGGGCGGGCGTTGCACGGTGCGAGGCCGGGGGAGCAGCGGGAGTACGAGGTGCCGAGCGGCGCGCTTGTGCGGGTGACGCTGGTCGAGGCTTATCCCTACGGCCGCTATCGAAACGACGGCTGAACCCCGCTTTGTGATTACCCTGACAGGTGTGACCGACGAAGAGCTCATCATCGAGTTCGCCCTCGCCCGGCTCGACAACCCGAGCCTCGACCTCGAGGAGGTCGCGGCGCTGCTCGTCCGCCGCGCCGGACCGGACCGGATGCTCGACTTCGCCGCGCGGAACCTCGAGACGCGCGGCGAACTGCGCGCCGCGATGTTCGAGTCGGCGGTCGAACACGTCTTACGCGTCGTCCTGACATTGCGCGGCCCGGCTGACTGAGCCGTGGACAATTCGCTGACCTGCGTGGACAGCCCCGGACATTGACCGTGGACAGCGAGCGGTTGAGGACAAAACGGACGGCGCGCTGGGATGAGTGCACCGGGATTTCCCGGCTGTAATCCATTCCGATTCGTCCGAGGGGAACACCCATGAAGATCGGCAAGACGCTGATGGCCGCCTCCGCGCTGGGGATCGCACTCGCCGGGATCGCCGCGCCTGCCGCGTCGGCGGACACCGCGGCTCCGGCGAGCGCGCAGAGCAAGCACACCGCGAGCATCAAGTGCACGAAGCCGTCCGGGAAGAAGGCCAACTACTCCTGGGGCGACGGGTTGACGAACGTCACCGTCTACTTCAACAACCACTGTTCGCACAAGGTGTCCGCGGGCATCGTGCTCAAGGACATGGACGGCGCGCTGAGCGTCCAGTGCATGACCACGAACGGCGGCACCAGCGGCAAGAAGAAGTTCCACATCGGCGCGGACCACACGGTCGCGCGCATCCAGAAGGGCTGCAAGCTCTGAGCCTCCGCGGCTGATTCGCCGGGCGGGCCCGGGGCTGCGCCGCCCCGGGCCGCCTGGCAACCTCCAAGGGTCGATGTCGATCATTGGAGGTGTCATGAGCGAGCCCGCGCCCGGGCAGCCCGGGGCCCGCCGGGGTCGCAAGCACATCGTGCCCGACGCCGGCTCGGGCCCGGTGGCCCGTTTCGCTTGCGCTCTGCTGGACCTGAAGCGGGAAGCGGGCGACCCGTCCTACGACCGCATGCGCACGGAACTCGGCGCGGCGGCGTCGAAGTCCGCCCTTTCGGCCGCCACGCGCGGCCGCAGCGCGCCGTCCTGGCCGACGACCTGGGAGTTCGTCCGCAGCCTCGCGGTGACCGGCCTCGGCCGCGACGAGGAGACGGTGCGCCGCGAGTGGCTGGCGCGCTGGGAAGAGGCGGCCGAGGGGCAGTCGGGGTGGGGCGCCGACTCGGCAGAAGGCGCTTCGTCCGCCGATCGGCCCGGTACGGGGGAGCGGATGCCGTCGGCGGGCGAACCTTCCTCCGCGCCGGAACCGCCGCCCGATGCCGATCCGGCTGTGCCCGCTCCGTCCGCCGTTCCCGCCGAACCGTCCGCCGTCCCCGCTGCGACCGCCGTTCCGGCTGCGTCCGCCGCCCCCGAACCGGCCGCCGTTCCCGCTGCATCCGCGGCCAAGGCCAAGACCCGCCGCTGGGGTTCGATCGTCGTCGCCGCGACCGTGCTGGTCGTCCTCGGACTCGTGGCCGCCGTCGTCGTCCTGGCCACACCGTCCGCCCGCGACAAGGAAGCCGCCGCCCCGCACTACCCGCTGCCCGGCGACTCGTCCGGCTTCGGCGGCGACGGCCTGCCCGGCGACGTCACCTTCCCGGACGGCGCGAAAGCCCGCTACGGCCAGACGTTCACGAAGATCTGGCGGCTGAAGAACACCGGCTCGGTCCCGTGGCGCAGCCGCTTCTTGCAGGTCGCGGGCGGCACCACCGTGCTGTGCCCGTCGCCGCCGCGCGTCCCGGTCCCGGACGCCGAGCCGGGGCAACTGGTGGAGGTGAGCGTCCCGGTGACGCCGACCGGCACCGGCGTCTGCCACGTCCTGTGGAAGATGGTCGACGAACGCGGCGCGCTCGTGTTCCCGGACCGGACCGGGATTTTCTATCAGGTGACCGTCACCGTGGAGTAGCCGAGAACGCGCCCGAAGTCCTTTTCGGACTGTCCACAATCGCGCGTCGCCGCAGGTCACCGCCCTGGGCAAGAAAATCGTACCCTTTTTCCCGTTCGCTCGTTCCGTTCCCGCTGATTCCATTGTGGACAATTTCCGCCCGCCCGGAACCCGGTCGCGGGACGAATTGGCGAACCGGGAATGGCGGCGTCGGCGACGGTAGCGGTCACATTGCGGAGGGTGGTCAACGAATACCCTCCGCAGGATCACTCCTCCGGGTGGAGCGAAGGGCAATCCGCCATCGGGGCCTCGGTTCCGGTAGCTCAGCGTGAGAAAACCGCGGAGCGAGCGCCGCGTTACATCACTCTTTAGTGGTGAAATTGCGATAATTGTGGTCACCGGAACCGGTGGGCGGGCGCGGTGCGCGACGGATCTTGGTTTGCGTTTCCCGGGCGTCTTGATAATGTCGCGGCCTGCCAGGGACCGACAGTTGTGCTCGGTCACGCGTGGATTCGGGGATCCGTGCGGCGGCTCCATTCTTGATGTTCGGAAGGACAATTCATGCGTTCTGCCCTGCTGCGCGGACGGACCGTCGCGGTCGCCGTTCCCGCGCTGGCTTTGCTCGCCGCCGCCGTCGCCCCGCCGGCGCTCGCCGCCGACGCGCCGGCCGGCTCGGCCTACGGCGCGTCCGCCTCGGTCTCGCTGCTGCCCGGCGTGCTCGGCGACAAGGGAATCACCGTCGACACCGGCAAGATCGCGCCCTCCTCGACCGAGGGCCCGGAGTCCGCGCAGGTGGTGAACGTGCCGCTGAAGGGCCTGGTCACGGCCAAGGTGATCAGCAGCTCGGCGAAGCAGGACGGCAGCAACGGCCCGGTCGACGCGAAGGCCTCGATCGTCGACGCCGCGCTCCCGGTGCTCGCCCCGCTCGCCGGCTCCACCCCCAAGGCCCGCGTGATCAGCTCCGAGTGCAAGTCCACCCCGGACGGCATCACCGCCTCGTCCGAGCTGGCCGGCCTCGACCTCGGCAAGATCGGCAAGCTCCCCGTGTCGACCAAGCCGAACCAGAAGCTCGGCATCGACGGCGTGCTGCAGGTGATCGTCAACGAGCAGATCAAGCACTCCGACGGCAGCCTCACCGTCAACGCGCTGCACGTCAAGCTGCTCGGCGGCGCCGCCACCGGCGCGCTCGGCAAGGGCGACATCGTCCTCGCCTCGGCCACCTGCGCCAAGGTCGCGGGCAACCCGACCACCACGCCGCCGACCACCCAGCCGAGCAAGCCGGGCACCCCGCCCGCCGAAGGCCCCGGACAGGTCACGGTCGTGCCGGTCGGCGCGCCGGAGACCGGCGACGGCACGCTGGCCGCGGTGACCGCCCGGTGACGCGTTCCCGGTTCGGGCTTTTCGCGCTGCTGCTGGCTTTCGTCGCGAACTTCGCCCTCCTCGGCTGCGGTTCGGCGGACCAGGCTCCGCAGGCCGCCGCCCCGGCGAGTTCCGCGGCGGCCGCGCAGCAGGTCGCGGACCCGGTCTCGCTCGACGTTCCCAGCATCGACGCGCATTCGTCACTGGTGCCGCTCGGCCTCAACGACGACAAGACCGTGCAGGTGCCGCCGGTGGACCAGCCGCTGCAGGCGGGCTGGTACCACTTCGGGCCCAAACCGGGCCAGGTCGGACCGGCGGTCGTCCTCGGCCACATCGACGGCAACCACCAGAAGGGCATTTTCTGGCGGCTGCACGAGATGAAGAAGGGCGACAAGGTCGTCATCGGCCGCAAGGACGGGTCGAAGGCCACGTTCACGGTGACCAAGGTGGACCAGATCGCGAAGAAGACGTTCCCCACCGAAGCCGTGTACGGCAACACGACCGACTCGCAGATCCGCCTGATCACGTGCGGCGGCGCGTTCGACGCCGAAAAGAAGAGCTATCTCGACAACATCATCGTGTACGGCACGCTCGACAGCTGAGCCGCACAGATACCGGGGCCTCGTCGTTTCGCGCTCGGGCGAAGCGGCGAGGCCCTTCTGTCATTCCCCGGAGAGCTCCTCGGTCGCGGCCCGGCCCGCTTCGGCGGTGCGGCGCAGAAACCCGGCGATCAGCATGAGTTCGTCTTCGGTGTACCCGGCGCACAGGTCGTCCATCGCCGAGTTCATCCCGCCGTACACCCGAAACAGTTCCTGCGTACGGCCCGGCACCGCCCGCACAGTGACCGCGCGCCGGTCGGCCGCGTCGGGATCCCGTTCGCGCACCACCCATCCGCCGCGCTGCAGGCGGTCGAGAATGCCGGTCACGGTCGCCGGGTGCAAACCAGCGCGGCGGGCGAGCGCGCTCGGGCTCAGCGGGCCGCCGGTCGAGATCAGTTCGAGGCAGTCGAGGTCGACGTCCTTGAGCTTCAGCCGCCCGCCGACCTGGTGGTTCAGCAGCGACAGCTGATTGCGCAATTCCCGCAGCGACTCCTTGAGGGCCACCGTGGTGCGCCGCCTGCGTCGCGCCGTCTCCGTCCCGGATGCTCCGGACGCCATCTGCTCCGCCCTCCCGTTTCTCGCTGGTCAGCGTAGCCGGGTCAGGCGGCGGCGAGCAGCGCTTCCCCGGCCGGGGTCAGCACGGCGGGCACCGGCTGCCCGAACGGCCCGGTTTCCCGCGCGCGCAGCAGACCGGCGCGCGCCAGCGCGTGCGCGGTGAACTGGTCGCTGCACGGCAGGCCGTCCACGAACAGATCCGGCTCGCAGCTGCAGGTCAGCCGCCCGCGCCCGGCGGCGACGGCACGCAGCATCGAGATCCCGCGGCGGGTGACAGTGGTGTCGGTGCTGTTCATGGCTGCCTCCTCGAAGCTCGCTCTCACCGATACGTCGAACGAGCCGCCCGGATTTCGACCTAACCTGACGGGGAAAAGCGGACCGGAAGAACACGGGAGCCCCCATGCTGATCGACGACCTGCACACCGTCCTGCCGGACGACCGGATCGTGCGGGACCCCGATGTGCTGCGCAGCTTCGCGCACGACGAGGCGGAGTGGGCCCCCTACGGCGAACCGGCGGTCCTGGTCCGCCCGCGCACCGCGGACGAGGTGCAGGCGACCGTGCGGCAATGCATCAAACACGGCACCCCAGTGGTCCCGCGCGGCGCGGGAACCGGACTGTCCGGCGGCGCGAACGCGTTGGCCGGCTGCGTCGTGCTGGCGACCGACCGGATGACCAAGATCAAGGAGATCGACCCGGTGGAGCGGCTCGCCGTCGTCGAACCCGGCGTGGTCAACGACGATCTCCGCGCGGCCTGCTCGGAACACGGGCTCTGGTATCCGCCGGACCCGGCCAGTTCGCCGTGGTCGACGATCGGCGGCAACGTCGCGACCAACGCGGGCGGCGTGTGCTGCGTGAAGTACGGCGTGACCCGCGACTACGTCCTCGGGCTGCAGGTCGTCACCGGCACCGGCGAACTCGTCCGGCTCGGCCGCCGCACCGCGAAGGGCGTCGCCGGGTACGACCTCGCGGGGCTGATGGTCGGTTCGGAAGGGACTCTCGGCGTCATCACCGAAATCACCGTGCGGCTGCGGGCGAAACGCGCGGCGGAGGCGACCGTCGCGGGCTACTTCGACTCGACGGTCGCGGCGGGGGAGGCAGCGGCGGCGATCCGTGCGGCCGGGATCGTGCCGTCGGCGCTGGAACTGGTGGACCGGCATTGCCTCGCCGCGGTCGACGCCTGGAAGAACATGGGCTTGTCCGCCGACGCGAACGTGGTGCTGCTCGGCCGCAGCGACGTGCCGGGCGGGCACGAGGCCGCGGTGATGGTGGAGTGCTTCGAGAAGGCGGGCGCGACCTGGGCCGCGCAGTCGACCGACGAGGCCGAGGCGGACGCGTTGTTCGCCGCCCGGCGGCTGGCGTACCCGGCGCTCGAACGGCTCGGTCCGGTGCTCACCGAGGACGTCTGCGTGCCGACGCATCTGGTGCCGGAAATGCTCGCCCGGATCGATCTGGCGGCGCAGCGGCACAATACGCAAATCGCCAATATCGCGCATATCGGCGACGGGAATCTGCATCCGCTGCTGATCACGCCGACCGGGGACGACGACGCGCAGCGCCGCGCGCAGGCCGCGTTCGACGACATCGTCGCCGACGCGCTCGAACTCGGCGGGACGGTGACCGGCGAGCACGGGGTGGGCCTGCTGAAGCGGCCCGGCCTCGAAAAGGAGCTGGGACCAGCGGTCCTCGACCTGCACCACGCGGTCAAGAACGCCCTCGACCCGCACGGGATCCTCAATCCCGGAAAGGTCGTCGGCGGTCCCGTCCAGCGGTAACTCGACCGAGTGAAAGTAAACAGTCCACAAAGGATAGTCATCCGTTTGTGACCCTTGTCTCCCAGTCGTTTTCTTTTGTTGGTTGCCTACCGCAAGCAACTTGCTTAGCCTAGCTAAGGGAACGGCTGGGAGAGGGGTTTTCGACAGTGGCGGAGCGCAGGACGTATTCGATCGCGGAACTCGGTCCGCGGTACAAGTGGATCGCGCTGTCCAACACGACGCTCGGGATGCTGATCGCGACGATCAACTCGTCCATCGTGCTGATCGCGCTGCCCGACATCTTCAAGGGCATCGGCATCAACCCCCTGGAACCGTCGAACACGAGCTACCTGCTGTGGATGATCATGGGCTTCCTCGTGGTCACCGCGGTGCTCGTGGTGGCGTTCGGCAGGCTCGGCGACATGTACGGCCGGGCCAGGATGTACAACCTCGGCTTCGCCGTCTTCACCGTTTCCTCGATCATGCTGGCGATCACCTGGTTCGACGGCGACGCGGCCGCGCTGTGGCTGATCGGCTGGCGGATCGTGCAGGGCGTCGGCGGCGCGTTCCTGATGGCGAACTCGTCGGCCATCCTCACCGACGCCTTCCCGGCCAACCAGCGCGGGCTCGCGCTCGGCATGAACGGCGTCGCGGCGATCGCGGGCTCGTTCCTCGGCCTCGTCGTCGGCGGCGTGCTCGCGCCGGTGAACTGGAACCTGATCTTCCTGGTGTCGGTGCCGTTCGGCGTCATCGGCACGATCTGGGCGTACGTCAAACTGCACGACACCGGCGTCCGCCAGCACGCGAAAATGGACTGGTGGGGCAACATCACCTTCGCGGTCGGCCTCATCGCGGTGCTGGTCGGGATCACCTACGGAATCCAGCCGTACGGCACGTCGCAGACCGGCTGGGGCAGCCCGATGGTGCTGTCCTGCCTGATCGGCGGGGTCGCGGTGCTGATCGCGTTCGTGGTGATCGAGACGAAGGTGCCGAACCCGCTGTTCCGGCTGTCGCTGTTCCGGATCCGCTCGTTCAGCTGGGGCAACCTGGCGAACCTGACCGCGTCGCTCGGGCGCGGCGGGCTGCAGTTCGTGCTGATCATCTGGCTGCAGGGAATCTGGTTGCCGCAGCACGGTTTCACCTTCGAGCAGACGCCGCTGTGGGCCGGGATCTACATGCTGCCGCTGACCATCGGCTTCCTGGTGGCCGCGCCGACGTCCGGCATCCTGTCCGACCGGATCGGCAGCCGCGCGCTCGCCTCCGGCGGCCTGGTCATCACCGCGCTCACGTTCCTGTTGCTGACGCTGCTGCCGGTGAACTTCGACTACTGGGCGTTCGCCGGGATCCTGCTGCTCAACGGCATCGGCATGGGCATGTTCTCCTCGCCGAACCGGGCCGAGGTGATGAACAGCCTCCCGGCCGACGCGCGAGGTTCCGGCGCGGGCATGATGACGACCTTCCAGAACGCGGCGATGGTGCTGTCGATCGGCTTCTTCTTCAGCCTGATCATCGCCGGCCTGTCGGACCACCTGCCGATCGCGATGTCGCAGGGCCTGACCCAGCACGGCGTCCCTGAGGCGGCCGCGCAGCAGGTCGCCCACCTGCCCGCGGTCGCGGTGCTGTTCGCGGCGTTCCTCGGATACAACCCGATCCAGCAGCTGCTCGGCGGCCAGCTCGCCCACCTGCCCGCCGATCAGGCGAGCTTCCTGACCGGACGCAGCTTCTTCCCGAACCTGATCTCGGGCCCGTTCCAAGACGGCCTCGCGGTGGCGTTCGGCTTCGCGATCGTGGTGTGCCTGGTCGGTGCGGTGGCGTCGCTGTTGACGAAGGACACGAAGAAGTCGTCGGAGTCGGTGGGCGAGGAACTGGCCGCGGTGGCCGGGGAATCCGGCGGCGGGCCTAGCGAGCTGGTGTCTCCCCGGAGCGATCGGTAGCGGGCCACAGCACGGCTTGGGCGACGATCACGTTCTCGCCGTTGAAGGTCAACGCGGGGCCCTCGTGCAGGCGATAGCCGAGCGCGAGGGCTTCGCTGACCCGGCGGCAGAAGGCAGCGTCGTCGGGACCGGTGAGGACTCGGTAGACGGGGAGACCGTCCGGGGGTGTGCTCATGCGGTCATGATGTCGTGGGCGGCGATGCCGGTTCTCACCGGAGTGCCGCTCACGAGGCCCTCCGCACCATCCACGCCGTCCCCAGCGCCCCCACCGCTCCCACGCTGATCGCCGCGAATCCCAGCCGGAACGCCGCGTCGACGTCCGGCAGCCGTCCCGCGATCAGCACCGCGAACACCGCGCCCCCGAGCGAGCCGCCCACCCGCAGCAGGATCGTCACCTGCGCGGCCGCGTCCGGAAGCCGGGACGGTTCAACAGTTTTGTAAGCCGCGATCCCCATCGGCATGCTCACCAAAGCCACCGAAGCCCCATACCCGGCAAGCAGAATCTGCACGAGAACACCAGGTGCGTCCACCGGCAGGAACGCGAACGGCACCGTGCACACCACCGCCAGCACCGCACCCACCAACGCGACCGGCGCGGCGCCGTACCGATCCACCGCTCGCCCAGTCACCGGCGCGATCGCTGCCGTAGCACCGGCGAAACCGAGCAAACTCAGACCGGTGTCAACGAAATCCAGGTGCCGACCCAGCTGGAAATACAGCGTCACCACGATCCCGCTGCCGAAGATCAGCGCCCCGTTGAAAGCGGCGGCGAGGCTGGCGGCACGGTAAAGCCGGTTGCGGTACAGGGAAAAGTCCAGCAGCGGACGCGGATGCCGTCGCCGCACGAACCACACCAGCAAAACGAGACCAGGCACCAGAATCGGCCACTCGAGTTGCCCGGTGTCGCCCCACGTCGTGATGGCGTAGAGGACCAACGGCAGCCCGGCAGCGATCAGGGCCAGGCCGACGAAATCGATCCCGCCAGGGTTCTCGCGGGAGCCGCGCGGCACGTACCGGAGGCCGAGGACCAGGCCGACCGCGCCGATCGGCAGGTTGATCAAGAACAGCCACGGCCACGAAAGCCCGTGCAGGATCAGGCCTCCGGCGAGCGGGCCGAGCGCGGGCGCGACGCTCACCGCGATCCCGAGCGTCGCCATCACCCGGCCCAGCCGTGCGGCGCCGACCTGTTGTCCCAGAACGGTTTGCCCGGCCGGGATCAGGACACCGCCCGCCAAGCCTTGCAGGAACCGGAAAGCGATGAGCAGCACGACGTCCGGCGCGGCCGCGCACAAGCCGGACGTCACGGTGAACGCGGCCAGCGCGACGAGCCACACGCGGCCGGCGCCGAAACGTCGCGCGAGCCAGCCGGTCAAGGGGAGCGACAGGGCGAGCGCGAGCAGGTAACCGCTCGCGACCCATTGCGTCACCGAGAGATCCGCGCCCAGATCGCTGCTGATCGAGTCGAGGCCGATCGTCACCACGGACGCGTCGAGTCCGCTCGCGAACGCGCCGAACACGATGATCCAGCAGATCCGCCACGTCGCGCGGTCGATCGGAGCGGCGACGGTGGTCATCGCGAAGCTCGCAAGGTGCGCAGCGCGGTCGACCAGTCGACAAGTTCCCCCAGCATCCGCGTCAGGATGCCTTCGTGGTGCTCGGCGGGAGTGAACGTGCCGGGCTCGGCCATGTCCGGGATGGCGAAGTCGGTGAACAGTCCCAGCGCGACTTGCGAGCGCACGCAGGCGACCTTCACCTCGGCGAGCGTCAACCGCAGGTGTTCCACCGCGCGCGTGCCGCCGTTGGTGCCGTAGCTGACGAAACCGGCGGCTTTGTCGGCCCATTCGGAAAACAGGAAGTCGATGGCGTTCTTGAGCGCCGCGGGCATGGAGTGGTTGTACTCGGGCGTCACGAAAACGAAGCCGTCGAAGCCGTCGATCAGTTCGGCCCAGCGCTGGGTGTGGTCGTTGCGGTAGCCGCCGAGCGCGGCGGGCAGCGGTTCGTCCAGGAACGGGAGGTCGATTTCGGCGAGGTCGAGCACCCGCACCTCGGCCCGGTCGCCGAGGAAGGCGGCGGCGCGGGCGCGGGTCCATTCGGCGACCTGCGTCGCCCGGCGGCCGGGACGGGTGCTTCCGGAGACGACGGCGATGCGAAGCGGAGAAGTCATGCCCCGAAGGTACAACGCTCGTTGTAGTTTTTGCAACGGTCGTTGTACTTCGGCATACTGAGCCGGTGCGGACGGACAAACAACGTGCTCTGCTCGACGGCGCCCTGCGGGTGTTCGCGCGGGACGGCTACTCGCGCGCCAGCATCGACGTGCTCGCGGCCGAGGCCGGCGTCTCGTCGCGGACGATCTACAACCACTACGGCGACAAGGCCGGGCTCTTCCGCGCCGTGATCCTGGACAGCTCGGACCGGGTCGCGCAGCGGCAGATCGCGGTCGCGGACAAGCTCCTCGGCCGGATCGCCGACCTGGAGGCCGACCTCGTCGAGTTCGGCCTCCAGTGGGCGAAACGCGATCCGGAAACCGAACCGCACTGGGCGCTGGTGCGCCAAATCCAGGCGGATCTGGACCACATCGCTCCGGAAACGGTCGCCGCGTGGAAGGAACGCGGCCCGACCCGGGTACGGCTGGCACTGGCCGGGCATCTCCGCAGGCTCGCCGCGGAAGGCCGCCTCGAGCTGGACGACCCGTCGCTGGCCGCGGTGCATCTCGTGCAGCTCACCGCGGGCAGCGCCGCCGCGGCCGAACCGGGGGAGGACTGGGAAGCGCTGGTCCGGTCCGGCGTCGGCGTCTTCCTGCGCGCTTACGCGCCGGGCGTCACCAGCCGAAGCTGACCGAGCGGATCTTCACCGGGTGCGAATCCTCGGATATCGATATGACGAGCTGAAGGGTTTTGCGGGCTGATGCTTACCTGTGCGGAGGTGGAGAAAGTTGTGATGGAGCCGCGTTGCGGGACAGTTTCCGTACCGGCGACTGGGCAAAGTTCTCCTGGTATGTGATAGCGACCGATTTCGCTCCGCGGAACAGCCAACGTGGTCTCTGCGCTTTCAGACCTGGCTTCGCCTGATTCGGTGGGTGCGCTCGCCCGGGCAATCGCTTGGCGGTCGCAGCGGTTTGCGGACTACGACGTCGCGCTGGAGGCGATGGATGCGTTGCTGCATATCGACACGCCTGAGTCGAGGGCGGTGATCGCTTCGTTGGTGGACGATGACCGTGTTCAGGTGCGTGAGCTGGCGCGGGATGTCGTGGCCAACCCCGACCAGTATTGGTGAGGCACGGGGTTTCGGCTCACGTACGCGGCCGGTTCGATCTCGGCCGGTGCGACGGCGTCTTCCTGCGGGCCTGCAGGCTCACCAGCCGAAGCTGACCGAGCGGATCTTCACCGGGTGCTTGGGCGCTCCGTCGAGCGGGCCGTTCGGGTCGGTCGGGATGATGCCGTCGGCGACCATCCGGTCGAGGACCTCCATGCCGCGCACCACCTTGCCGAGCACCGAGTAGTTCGCCGGGATGTGCGCGAACGAATGCACGATGAAGAACTCGCTGCCGTTGGTGCCCGGCCCCTGGTTGCCCATCGCGACGGTGCCGCGCTCGTAGGTCTCGGCACCGGTGACCTCGTCCGGGAACTTGTAGCCCGGTCCGCCCTTTTCGACCTCGTAGATGTCGCCGCACTGCAGGACGCCGAGGCGCGCGGAGTTCGACAGCCGCCAGCACTGCGAACGGTCGTAGAAGTGCTGCAGCACCAGGCTGGTCATGTTCGCGACGGCGCACGGGGCCGCCCCGGTGCGGTTGAGGCGCACGGTGACCGGGCCGTAGTTGTAGTGGAAGGTGACGTCGACCGTCCCGCGGGTGAACGCGAACGGCAGCGGACGCAGCACGGGACGCGCCGCCGGGTTGTCCGGCGTCGGCGTGAAGGTGCAGCTCACCACCGGCGGCTTCACCGAGGGGGCAGCGCTGGCCGGGGCCGCGGTGCACAGGGAAAGACCGGCGATGACGGCGGCCGCGAGCGCGGCCCAGCGTGGCTTCATGAGCCCGGAAACTAGCGAATCCGGGGCCGCCCGCGCCAGGGCTTACTTGCGCCAGGCGGTGCGGCTCTTGCGCAGGTCGAGCAGCAGGAGCAGGACGAGGAACGCGGCCAGTCCGACGAGCCACACGTTCTCGGTGTTGTTCTCGTGGTTGCCCTTGATCATCACCAGCAGGATCGCCGCGGACACCCAGCCCGCGATGCGGGTGGCCTTCGGGAACGAGCCGTGCCAGCCCCACTCCGCCGACGGCTCGTCGCGCGGGTCGACCTCGGGGCGCTTCTCGACCGCCTTGCCTGCCACGACCACTCCTTCAAACCGCCTGACGTTGTGCCCTCGCATGATCCCACACCGCTGGCCGCCACGCGGACACGACCCGGGCCATAATGCTTGCTGATGACTACTTCGCGAAGCATCCTCGTGCTGGGCTCCACCGGGTCCATCGGAACCCAGGCGCTCGACGTCGCCGCACGTAATCCGCATTTGTTCACCGTCTCCGGCCTCGCCGCCGGAGGTTCCGATCCGGCGGCGCTCGCCCAGCAAGCGATCGCGCACGAAGTAGCGGCCATCGCCGTGACGAAGCCCACGGCGGTCGAAGACGTGCAGCTCGCGCTGTACGCCGAGGCCCAGCGCAGGGGGTACGCGAAGGGCGAGTTCCGCCTCCCGCGCATCCTCGCCGGCGCGGACGCGGTGGCCGAGCTGATCGAATCGGTGCCGGTCGACGTCGTGCTCAACGGGCTGCCCGGTTCGCAGGGCCTCGACCCGACGCTGCGCGCGCTCGCCACCGGCGCGACGCTCGCGCTGGCCAACAAGGAATCCCTCATCGCAGGCGGTCCGCTGGTGCTCGCCGCGGCGAAGCCGGGACAGCTGGTGCCGGTCGACTCCGAGCATTCGGCGATGGCGCAGGCGCTGCGTTCCGGCGAGGACAACGAGGTCGCGCGGCTCGTGCTCACCGCGTCCGGCGGTCCGTTCCGGGGAAAGAAGCGCGCGGACCTCGGCGAGGTCACCGTCGAACAGGCGATGGCGCACCCGACGTGGTCGATGGGCCCGCTGATCACCATCAACTCGGCCACCCTGGTGAACAAGGGCCTGGAGCTGATCGAGGCGTCGCTGCTGTTCGGCATCGAACCCTCGCGGATCGACGTGACGGTGCACCCGCAGTCGATCGTGCACTCGATGGCCACCTTCACCGACGGCTCCACGATCGCCCAGGCCAGCCCGCCGGACATGCGGCTGCCGATCGCGCTGGCGCTGAACTGGCCGCATCGTGTGCCGGGCGCGGCCGCCGCGTGCTCCTGGGAGACCGCGGCGAGCTGGACCTTCGAACCGGTCGACAACGAGGCGTTCCCCGCAGTCGAGCTGGCTCGCGAAGCGGGTACCGCGGGCGGTTGCCTCCCCGCGGTCTACAACGCGGCGAACGAGGAATCGGTGGCCGCGTTCCTGGCG
Organism: Amycolatopsis sp. A1MSW2902; assembly: GCF_017312175.1. NCBI lineage: Bacteria > Bacillati > Actinomycetota > Actinomycetes > Pseudonocardiales > Pseudonocardiaceae > Amycolatopsis > Amycolatopsis sp. A1MSW2902. The sequence goes on along the minus strand of NZ_QJPO01000001.1, from coordinate 5,228,837 downwards.
GGCAAGGCCAAGTTCCTGTCGATTGTGGACACGGTGACGCAGGTGGTGTCCGACGCGGACGAATGGCGGCGCGAACCCCGCGACGTCGCGGACGTGCTGGCCGCGGAGCAGTGGGCGCGCACCCGGGCCGCCGAGCTGCTGGGATGAGCGCGACCGGTGCGCGAAGCCGCGCCGGTCGATGCAACACTGGTTTCACGCTGGCGGCGGATACTTGAACCCGGAACTTTCTCGGGTGGTCTCACCGCCTGGAGCCGTGGAAGACGACGAACCTGCCGCCACCGCATCGCGGGCCGCGGCTGAGGGGTGAGGTGCAGGGCCCGTGCTTGCCTATGTGATCGGCGTGGTGCTCTTCGCGCTCGCGATCTGTGTTTCGGTCGCGTTGCACGAAGCGGGCCACATGGTCACCGCCCGGATGTTCGGGATGCGGGTCCGCCGGTACTTCGTCGGCTTCGGGCCCACGGTGTTCTCCTTCCGGCGCGGCGAGACCGAGTACGGCCTCAAGGCGATCCCGCTCGGCGGCTTCTGCGACATCGCGGGGATGACCGCGCTCGACGAGGTCACCGCGGAAGAGGCCCCGCGCGCGATGTGGCGGTTCAAGGCCTGGAAGCGGACCGTCGTGATGTCGGCCGGTTCCATCACGCACTTCCTGCTCGGCTTCATCGTGCTGTTCGTCATGGCCGCGACCATGGGCCTGCCGAACGTCGACCAGAAGCCGATCGTTTCGACCATTTCGGACTGCGTGCGCGGCGGCACCACGGTCGAGCAGGTCAACAACCCGGTCTGCCAGCCCGGCGACCCGGCCCCGGCGAAGAAGGCGGGCCTGCTGCCCGGCGACGTCGTGGTCTCGGTGGCGGGCAAGCCGACGCCGACCTGGGACGCGATGGTGACCCAGGTCAAGGCGGTCTCCGGGAAGGTCCCGGTGGTCGTGGACCGCGGCGGGAAGCAGGAGACGTTCGTCGTCGACGTGCCGAAGGTGACCCGCCCGGCCGCGAACGGCGGCACCGAATCGGTCGGCGCGGTCGGCGTCGGGGTCGCGCGGAGCATCCAGTACAGCCCGCTCGGCGCGTTCGGCGGCGCGGCGTCGTTCACCGGCGACATGTTCGCCCGCACGTGGGACGGCCTGATGGCCTTCCCGAAGCGCATCCCGGCGGTCTTCAACTCGATCTTCGGCGGCGAGCGCGACCCGGACACCCCGGTCAGCGTCGTCGGCGCGAGCAGGCTCGGCGGCGAGGCGGTCGAGGCCGGGCTGTGGCAGGTGTTCCTGCTGCTGCTGGCCAGCCTGAACTTCTTCATCGGCGTGTTCAACCTGCTGCCGCTGCTGCCGATGGACGGCGGGCACATCGCGATCGTCTGGTACGAGCGGGTCCGCGACTGGCTGCGCGGCCTGCGCGGCAAACCCGCGGGCGGCCCGGTCGACTACACGAAGCTGTCCGCGATCACGATGGTGTTAGTGGTCGTCGGCGGCGGCGTCACGCTGCTCACGGTGACGGCCGACATCGTCAATCCGATCCGCCTGCAGTAACCGCGCGCACCTGGCGGGTCACGCGCGCGTCCCCGGCCGCCCGACCGGGGGTAACGCTGCTCACCGCGTCGGCTGACTTCGTTGAACCGCGCCCGGGTGGGGTGGGTACGCTGGAAGCGTGACCGTCGCGTTAGGTATGCCCGCTCTGCCCCCGCCCGTTCTCGCCGAGCGTCGCAAGACCCGCCAGCTGATGGTGGGGTCGGTGGGGGTCGGCAGCGACCACCCGATCTCGGTGCAGTCGATGACCACGACGCTGACCTCCGACGTCAACGCCACCCTGCAGCAGATCGCCGAACTGACCGCGGCGGGCTGCGACATCGTGCGCGTCGCGTGCCCGTCGGCCGACGACGCCGAGGCGCTGCCCGCGATCGCGAAGAAATCGCAGATCCCGGTGATCGCCGACATCCACTTCCAGCCCAAGTACGTGTTCGCCGCGATCGAGGCCGGCTGCGCCGCGGTGCGGGTGAACCCGGGCAACATCCGCAAGTTCGACGACCAGGTCAAGGAAATCGCCCAGGCGGCGAAGGACCACGGCACGCCGATCCGGATCGGCGTCAACGCCGGGTCGCTGGACAAGCGGCTGCTGGAGAAATACGGCAAGGCCACCCCGGAAGCGCTCGCCGAATCGGCGATGTGGGAAGCCTCCCTGTTCGCCGAGCACGACTTCCACGACATCAAGATCTCGGTCAAGCACAACGACCCCGTCGTGATGGTCCGCGCCTATGAAATCCTCGCCGAACAGTGCGACTACCCGCTGCACCTCGGCGTCACCGAGGCCGGGCCCGCGTTCCAGGGCACCATCAAATCCGCCGTCGCGTTCGGCGCGCTGCTGCGCCAGGGCATCGGCGACACCATCCGGGTCTCGCTCTCCGCGCCGCCGGTCGAAGAGGTCAAGGTCGGCACCCAGATCCTGCAGTCGCTCAACCTGCGGCCCCGCAAGCTGGAGATCGTGTCCTGCCCGTCGTGCGGACGCGCCCAGGTCGACGTCTACACCCTCGCCGACCAGGTCACCGCAGGCCTCGAAGGCATGGAAATCCCGCTGCGCGTCGCGGTCATGGGCTGCGTCGTCAACGGCCCCGGCGAAGCCCGCGAAGCCGACCTCGGCGTCGCCTCCGGCAACGGCAAAGGCCAGATCTTCGTCAAGGGCGAAGTCATCAAAACCGTGCCCGAACACGCCATCGTGGAAACCCTCATCGAGGAAGCCATGCGGATCGCCGAGGAATCCGGCGAGTCGATCGGCGAGGGCGCGCCGAGCGTCACCGTCGGCTGAGTTTTCCCTGCGAAAGGGCTCCCCGGCTTCGGTCGGGGAGCCCTTTCTTTTTCAGCGGCGTTCCAGCAGGACGACCGGTACCTGCCTCCCGGAAGCGGCCTCGAACTCGGCGAATTTCGGAACCTGCGCGATCTGGTCCGCCCAGATCTTGGCGCGTTCCTCCCCGGCGGTCAGCCGTGCTTCGACCGGGATTTCCTCCGCGCCCGCCTCGATGACCGTCCGCGGATTCGCCATGAGATTGCGGTACCACGCGGGGTCGCGCGGACTGCCGCCGTGCGTGCCGAAGACCGCCCAGCTGTCGCCGACCGGCTGGTAGAACAGCGGGCTGATCCGCGCCTTCCCGGTTTTCGCCCCGACGTGGTGCACGAGGATCAGCGGCATCCCCTTTTCCGGAAACCCCGGCAGATACGGCGGAACTGGCCGGCCCGCGGCGAATTCCTCCGGACTGCTCCAGGCAACGTACCCGGCATTCTCCCGGAATTCGGCGCGAATCCGGACATTCCAGTCGTCGAGGGTGGGCACGGCATCTCCTTCACTAGGCGGAGCACTTGCTCCGCAAAGTAGCACATTAGACGGAGCACGTGCTCCGGGTAAGCGAGTATGCTCGGCACATGGCCGTGGCTGACCCGCAGACCCCCACCCGCCGTCGCGCCCTCCGTGCGGACGCGATCCGCAACCGGGAGGCGATCGTCGAAGCCGCCGCCGAGGTGATGGCGGAGCAGGGAGCCGCCGTAGACGTCCGCGAGATCGCTCGGCGCAGCGGGGTCGGCATGGGGACGCTGTACCGGCATTTCCCGAAGAAGGAAGACCTCGTCCGGACGGTCCTGGACCAGGACTTCTCCCGGTGGGCCGAGTCCGCGCGCCAGGCAGCCATCGAGGCGGACGACCCGTGGGCGGCGCTGACCGATTTCTATCGGCAGGCGTTGTCCGGCTGCGCCCGGCACCGCGCGATCATGGAGAGCTTCGCGCTGACGTGGACCGACCCCGATCCGACGGGGATCCCGCAACTCCGTGCGGTTCTGGAGGAGCTACGGGCGCGCGCGGAGGAGTTGCTGCGGCCCGGGGTGACGACGGATGATCTGGTGCTGCTGCTGATCTCGCTGGGGTACGCGGCGCAGTTCACGGACGCTTGCCGGCCGCACATGTGGAACCGGCTGCTGCGGGTTTCCCTCGACGGATTGCGGGCGGAGCATCGGGAGCCGTTGCCGGAAAGCTAGCCGCCGGGGGTGATTGTGAGCCCGTGGCGCGGATCCGGCACGGCGGCGAGCGCTGTCCTGACTGACGGCTGGGCGCAGAATTCGTCGCGGATCGCCTCGGTTCTGAAGGCGATCTCGAAGACGACGCCGCGTTCGTGCGTCCGCCAGGACCATCGCACGGCGCGGTCGATGATCGCGGCTTTGAGCAACGCGTCGGAGTAGGTGCGTCGCCAATCGCTCGCGGAGGATTCTCCGTCGAGCACTTCGATGGATAACCATGGATCCGACACTGCTTCAGGCCTTCCCCGCTTCGGCGTCGCTCAACAGAAGCAACGCGTAGTAAGCCAAGAAATGCTCCACCGCATACGGCCCCTCCGTAACCTGCGGCAGCCCAGCCTCCGCATGCTCGCGCGAAGCCGCCTCAATCACCGCGATCCGGCCGTCTCCCTCCGGCAACGCCGCTGCGATCCGTTGCCAGCACCACGCGCGGTGGAGGTTGAGCCCGTGCAGATGGGCGATCAACCCGTCGGAAGCGTCGGTCACCACCGCCGGGGTGAAGAGCGCCGCCGGGTTCCGCTCGCCGATCCCCGGCAGGAAACCCTCCAGCCAGGCACCGAAATCGGGTACCAGCTGGCTCATCAGCTCGGCTTCGGCCAGGGCGGGGCTGAGGAAGTCAGCGCCGGACGGTTCCCAAGCCCCGGGGTAGTCGCGGTCCTCCCCGAACCAGCGCCAGGCCGTTTCGGTGAGGACCTGCAGCAACTGCGGCTCGCCCCGGGAGGCCAGGTGCCGAGCGTAGGGAAGCGCACGAGAGAGCCCGAATGCGCCGTTCTCGTGCAGCCCGTACCGAATCGGGTACGTGACCTTCGGCAGCCAGTCGAGGAAGCGGGTCACGAAAAGCCTGCTCAACGGTTGAAGCGCCGCGGACCAGCGCGCGGCGTCCGGGTCGTCCCAGGTGGCGGTCTCGAACGTCAGCGCCAGCAGGATCGACCAGCCATACGGACGCTGGGTCGTACGGTGCTGCTCCGGCGCGAAGTAGGCGGCTTCGGCAGCCAACGCGGGCTCAGTCAGGTGCGCATTCAGCACGGCGCGGATCTCGTCGGCCGGGACGAGCGTCGGGTATCGGCGCAGCAGATGCACCAGCACCCAGAACATTTCCACGCACGAATGCCAGTCGAAGCTGCCGTAGAAGCAGGGGTGCAGCTCGCGGATCGCCGGGACGGGAGTGTCGTCGAGGCGCCAGTGGCTCTCGTAATGCGGATACTCGCGTACGACATTGGCCAGCGCGACTTCCGCCAACTCGCCGGCGTGCGCGACCATGTCAGCCGCGCAGGTGATGTTGGGCGGCTTCGCGGATCTGGATCCGGACGTTCTCCAGCGAAGCCGCGACCTCGTCGATCTGCCGGATCGCGATCTGCACCGAACCCTGGATGGCGGTCGCGGAGCCGGTTTCGCCGAGCAGGCCGAGCACCTGGGCCTGCAGGTCTTCCAGTTCGCCCTTGGTGGCGAGGGCGATTCCGGTCGGCACCTGGTCGGCGAGCAGTTCGAGCTGCTGCGCCTGTTCCTGGATCGTCATCGGGCTTCTCCTCATCGTGGGGACCGCTCTCCCGTGGTAGCAGAATTCGCCCGCATCGGGGCTAGCCTGGTCGCGTGAGTCACAGCTGGGCCGCCCGTCCGCCGCATCCGGTGCTGCGGGGCCTGGTCACGCGCTACGTCGGGTACGCGCAGGAGAACGTCACCCTCGAGGTGCACCGCGGGCTGCCCTCGCGGCACATCACGCTCGTGATCAGCCTCGAAGACCCGATCCGGTACGCCGGGCTGGCCGGGGCGGGAGCGCTGCAGAGCGTGGTCGGCGGCCTGCACACCGAACCCGCGCTGATCACGCAGGACCGGGTGCAACGCGGCGTGCAGCTGGAGCTGGACCCGCTGGGGGCGCGGACGCTGCTGGGCGTCACCGCCGCGGAGCTGACCGGCCGGGTAACCGACCTGGCCGACTTCGGCGGCGACCTCGCCCGTTTGCCGGACCGGCTGTCCGCGGCGGACGACTGGCGCACCCGGTTCGCGATCCTCGACGAGGTGCTGGCCGCGCGGGCGGTCGAGCGCGCCGAACAGCCGCCGGAGCTGGACCGCGCGTGGCACGAGCTGCGCCGCAGCGGCGGGCTGTTGCGAGTCGGCGAGCTGGCGAACGAGGTCGGCTGGAGCCGCCGTCACCTGGGGGAGCGGTTCCGCGCAGAGCTGGGATTGGCCCCGAAACAGGCAGCCCGCGTACTGCGATTCGAGCGGGCGGTGCGGTTGCTGCGTACCGGGCATCGCGATCTGGCTGGGATCGCTTATGCCGCAGGGTATTACGACCAGGCACACTTCTCGAACGAGTGGCGCGCGCTGGCGGGCTGTTCGCCGCGGACGTGGATGGCTGAGGAGCTCCCGTTTCTCGGTTATCAGACCGAGGACAGTTCCCTCTGAGGGAACAGCTTTCGTGACGCTGCCCGTTGTCTTGAAAGAACTTTCAAGACAACGAGTCCCAAGTGCGTCACTGCGTCGTGCTTGGGTCCGAGTTGCCCCGCTGCGGTATCTGCGTCGCGATGGCCGGTCGGCGCACGGCAAGACAGCCAAGCACGACGACCGCCCCGACGCCGACTAGCCCCCAGCTCCACGCTTGACGAGTGCCCTTCTCATCCGCACACGAGTCCGTGAAGTCCTCACTTGCCTGGTTATTGAGCAGCAAATCCGTGGGTACTCCGCCGAACGGAGCGCTCGAAGCGCAAGTGCCGGTTTCCCCGGCAACGGTCACCGATACCGGCACGATGAACAGTACAAGCCCGACGATGAACAGTGCTGCGCCGACAAGACCGGTGAACAACCGAGGGGCCATGACGCCTCCTGAATGGGGTGGTCTTGGCCAATGGGTCGAGTGAACTCGGCCGCGTGTTGCAACGGTGTAGCTGCCGGGGATGGCTGAGGAGCTCCCGTTTCTCCAAGACGAGTCGAAGACCGCCGCCGCAGAATCGGTGGCATGACTCCGCAACCGACAGTCTGGCCCGCTTTTCGTTACAACGACGCGCGCGGCGCGATCCGTTTCCTCGCTGACGTTCTCGGCTTCGAAGAAACCCTCGTGGTGCCCGGAGAGAACGGCGTCGCGCACGCCGAACTCCGCTGGCCCGAAGGCGGTGCGGTGATGCTCGGCAGCTGCGGCGGCCCAGCCGACGGCGTGCACGACGAGATGAAACCCGGCGCCAGCGCGGTGTACGTGGTCTCGGATCGGGTCGACGAGATCTACGCCCGCGTGCGCGAAGCCGGTGCCGAAATCAGCCTGGAGCTGCACGACACCGACTACGGCTCGCACACATTCACCGTCCGCGACCCCGAGGGGAACGCCTGGACGATCGGGAGTTACCGCGGCGCTTAGCCCTCGGGGTAGAAGACGAACAGCGTGCAGCCGGTCGCCGAAGCCGGGACGTGCCACGAACCCGCCGGGGCGTGGATGAACGTGCCGGCCGGGTAGTCGCGGGCGCCGTCGTTGAAGGTGCCGGACACGACGAAGACCTCTTCGGGACCGGGCTCGTGCACGTCGCGTTCGGGCCACGTGCTGCCGGGTTCGAACTCGACCACGTTGGCGTGCGCGCCGTTTTCGCCCTTCCACAGCGGGCGGAGACGGATGCCGGGGAACAGGTCCTTCACCGGGGCTTCGCCGGCCGGGACCGACGTGTAGCCCGGCTGGGCAAGGATTTCGGAGTGCATGACACCCAGGTTGGCTTCCCGTGCCCGCGCGGGACAGTGTCAGGAAAGACGTCATCGGGTACTTTCTTGCCATGCATCGTGTGGTCGCCCTCGTCCGGCCGGTGCAGTCGACGTTCGAACTCGGCTGCGGCGCCGAAGTGTTCGGCACGCCGAGAGACGGCGTGCCGCAGTACTACGAATTCGAGGTGTGCACCGAGAATCCCGGCCCGGTGCCGACGTCGGCCGGGTATGCGATGCACGTGTCCAACGGGCTCTCGAAGCTCGCCACGGCCGACACGGTGCTGATCCCGGGCTGGCTGCCGGTCGAGACGCCGCTTTCCCCGAAGGTGCGCCGGGCGTTGCTGAACGCGCACGAACGAGGCGCGCGGCTGGTCACGATCTGTTCGGGCGTCTTCGCGCTCGCGCAGACCGGACTGCTGGACGGAAGAACGGCGACAACGCACTGGGCGCGCGCCGAACAGCTGCGTCGGGATTTCCCGGCGGTGCACGTGGAACCGGACGTGCTGTACGTGGACCACGGGGACGTCGCGACGAGCGCGGGTGCGGGAGCGGGCATCGACCTGTGCCTGCACCTGGTCCGCCAGGATCACGGAGCGGCACACGCGGCGCTCGTCTCGCGGCACATGGTGATGCCGACGCATCGCGAGGGCGGGCAAGTGCAGTACGCGCCGCCGCAAGCGTCCGCGAACACGTTGGACGGGCTGCTCGACTGGGCGGGGGAGCGGTTGGGCACGCCGCTGTCGGTGGAGGATTTGGCTGCCCGCTTGCGGATTTCCCCGCGGACGCTGGCTCGCCGGTTCGCTGATCAGCTCGGGACGAGTCCGGGTGCGTGGCTGTTGTCGCGGCGGGTGGCCGAGGCGCGGCGGCTGCTGGAGGAGACGGACCTGCCGGTGGACGCGATCGCGGTGCGGGTCGGCCTGGCGTCGGCGGTGAACTTGCGACGTCGGTTCCGGGCGCAGGTAGGGACGACGCCGGGGGCCTACCGAAGGGCTTTCCGGATAGGGTGATCGGCGCGCACCGGCAGGGAGGTCCGGTACGCGCCGATCACCGGTTACGCGGTGGTGGCTTGCACCGTCACCGCGGGGCCGACGCCGTTTCCGGTCACGGCGGCGATGGTGAACGTGTACGCGGTGCCGGACTTCAACCCGTCCACGACGCGGGTCAGGCCCTTCTGGGTGGGCTGGCTGACGATCGTGTCGCGTCCGGTGACCTCGATGGTCCGGCCGTCGGACACGGTGATCCGGTAGCCGATCACCGGGGTCGACCCGGTTTCCGCCGGCGGCGTCCAGTGGATGCTCGCCGCGTCGGTGCTCGGCAGCGCCTTCGCCTTGGTCGGGACAGCAGCGAGCTGGGTGCCCGGCTGCGCGACGGTGACCGGCGCCGAAGGCAGCGACGGCAGGCCAACCCCGTACCGGTTGCGCGCCGCCACCGTGACCGTGTACGTCTGGCCGTCAGTCAGCTTCGGGATCACCGTGTACCCGGTGCGCGCGAAGTCCTTGGCAGACACTGAACTCGTGACACTGTGCTTGCCGTCCGACGCGGTCAGCAGGTAATCCTGCACCGGCGCACCGTTTTCCGCGACAGTCGGGTTCCAGGTCGCGTACAGCTGACCGGACACCGAGAACGTGCCGATCCGCGTCGGGGCCTGTGGAGCGGACGCGCCGTCGATGCGGCGGTTCAGCACCGAGCGGTGGCCCGGCTCGATCCCCGCGTTGTCCACAATGGACTTAGGTGCGGCGGCCGGGTTGTTCAACAGGTGGTTGCCCGAGGTGATGACGCCCTTCTTGTCGCCGTCCGGATCGCCCTGCTCCCAGTAGTTTCCGGAGATGACCGTCGGGTCGTTGTTGCCGAGCGAGTCACGGTAGTCGACGTGCGTGGAGGCCACGTTGGCGTACGCCGCGTGGTAAAGCACGTTGCCGGAAACGGTTTCGTAGGTGCAGCCGTTGTCGGTGTAGACCGACTTGCCGAGGCCCCACTGGTCGTAGATGACGTTCCCGGTCACCTTCTCGCCTTCGGCCTGCGACGGGCCGGTGATGCCCTGGGTGTAGATGCCGCCGCCGTCGTCGAGGGAAAGCATGTAGTCGTGGATCAGGTTGTCCGACACCACGTTGTTGCGCGAGACGTTCGGCGTCGCGGCCTGCTTGATCTTGTCCGGCCAGCCGCCCCAGCCCATCGAGATGCCGGAGTACGCGACGTGGTCGATCTGGTTGTGCGACACGACATTGTCCTGCGAGTACCCGTTGACGATCGGCACCCCGCCGGTGAATTCGCGCGGCATGCCGTACAGGTGGTTGTTGGTCACCTTCACCCGCGTCGTCAGGTCCGCGCCAGCGGCGGTGGGCTTGCTGACCCCGCCGATTTCGACGCCGTTGCCGGAGATGTCGGTGAACACGCTGTCGGACACGCTGCTGTCCTGCGCGCCCTCGCCGAGATCGAGCCCGGCCGCGCCGAGGTGCGCGAACACAGCGTCCCGGAATTCGATCCGGTGTCCGTGCGACATCGAGACGTTGCCGGGTTCCTTCGTCCAGTCCGCGTACGGGCAGGTGCCGCCGGGCGTGAACTGGCACAGGCCCTGCGTGGCCCAGCCGCGCTCGCCGGTGATCCGGTATCCGGCCTGGATTTCGGAGAAGCCTTCCGGCGACGACGGTTCGAGCCAGGTCGCGTAGGAGAACTGGATGCCGCGGAACGAGATGTCGTGGATCGGCGCTTCGGCGGTGCCGCGACCGTCCACGAGCTTCTCCAGCGCGGGCATCTCGACGTCGGCCCAGTGCAGGTTCTCGCCCTTGCGCGGAAGGTAGTACACGGTGTGCGCGGAGCGGTCGAGGTACCACTCGCCGGGCGTGTCCAGCAGCTCGAACGCATTCTCCACATAGGACGGTTGCCGTCCGTTGGTGAGATCGCCCGGGCCGACCATGTTGACCGAACGGCCGGGGATGTCGGCGAACATCACGCGCCGGGTCGAGTTGTCCCAGCACGGCTGCGCCATGGTGATCGTCGTGCCCTGCGCCGAGGCGACCGGGCAGCGCGGCTCGGTCCACTGGCCCAGGCCGTTGCGCTCGACGTTCCACAGCTCCTCGCCGCTGGTGTACACCAGTTCGAGGTCGCTCGGGTTCCGCCAGTGCGCCATGGTGTCCGCGGACGCGGTGTACCCGGTGTCAGTCGCCTTCACCGTGACCGGAAGCCGCCCGGACGCTCGCTGCGCGCGGACGCCGTCGACGTACAGCTGGCGAGTGTTGTCCAGCCCGGCGGGCGCGGGCGCGGAGTAGAGGCCGGGGCGTCCGGCGACCGGATGCCAGCCGGTGACCTGCTTGCCGCCGCTGACCACGGTGCCCGGCGAGCCCTGCCAGACGACCCGGTGGCCATTCGTGCCGGAATCGGAGGCGTCGAGTGCGAGCGGTTTGTCGAGCCGGTAGGTGCCGGAGGCGACGTGCACGGTCAGGTCGGAGTTCAGGTGCGCGGCGCGTTGCCGGACGAGCTGTTGGGCGCGGGGGAGCGTGCGCACCGGCGACCAGACGGCCCCGGAGCCGGAATCGTTGCCCCACGGCGAGACGTACACGTCCTGGCTGCCCGGCCACGCGGCCGCCGCACCGGCGGGCAGCAGCGCGGTCGCGGTCAGCGCCGCGACCGCGAGCCCGAGGGTGCGCGCTGGTCTGAACTTCATCCGGGACCTCCGTGTTCGCCAGTGAACGACGCTGGGGCGCGCCGCAAGAAAGATAGGATCTATTCGCGATCGTGTCGAGAGGTCTCCGACGGATATTCCCAGCATTCACGGTGGTGAACAGGGTTGATCCGGTCGGCGGGTTCCGTCCCGGCTAGCGGTCAGTGATCCGATGAATCATTGCTGCGGCCGCCGCGCCGCTTGTACAACGAAGCGATCCCCGGGAGAGGTGGTCGCGATGAAGCGAAGTCGGATCGGTGTGCTGGCCGCGGCGGTGGCGGTGCTGGCCGGAGCGCTGGCGGGAACAGCCGCCGCGGACAGTCAGTCGATCGAATCCTGGACGCCGGTGGCGAGAACGCCGCCGATGGGCTGGAGCAGCTGGAGCGCGCTGCGCCGGAAGTTCACCGAGGAAACGATCAAGGCGCAGGCAGACGTCATGCACGACCGGCTCGCCGCGTACGGCTACCGCTACATCAACATCGACGCGGGCTGGAACGACCACGTCGACGAATTCGGCCGCGTCGCGCCGGACCCGAAGAAGTTCCCCAACGGCATCGCGTCGCTGGCCCGGTACCTGCATCAGCGCGGCCTGAAATTCGGCATCTACCTGGTGCCCGGCGTCCCGGCGCAAGCGGTCGCGGCCGATTCGCCGATCGAGGGCACTCCGTACCGGGTGCACGACATCGTCATGGCGGGCGCGGGCAACACCGCGGACGACAAATCCGCGAAACTCGACTTCAGCAAGCCCGGCGCGGCCGCGTACGTCCGCTCGCAGGCGCGGCAGCTGGCGTCGTGGGGCGTCGACTACATCAAGATGGACTTCGTCGGACCCGGCGGGGGCAAGATCCCGGCGGACAACCGCGAGGACATCCGGCAGTGGCACGCGGCGATCCAGGCCACCGGCCGCCCGATCCACTTGGAACTGTCGAACTCGCTCAGCATCGCCGAGGCCGCGACCTGGCAGCGCTACAGCAACGGGTGGCGGATCGAGGGCGACATCGAGTGCTACTCGCACTGCGTCGGCCTCACGAACTGGGACGTGCGGGTCAAGCTGCGCTTCGCCGACGCTCCCAAGTGGACTGGCTTCGCGGGCCCCGGTCACTGGAACGACCTGGATTCCATCGAGATCGGCAACGGCGACGCGAACGGCATCACCCCGGACGAACGGCAGAGCGTCATGACGCTGTGGGTGATCGAGGCGTCGCCGCTGCTGCTCGGCACCGACCTGACCAAACTCGACCCGGACGACCTGAAACTGCTCACCAACCGCGAGGTGCTGGCCGTCGACCAGGCGGGACGGGCGGCGCGTCCGGTTTCGCAGGCGACCCAGCAGCAGGTGTGGTTCAGCCCCGACGGCCGCGGCGGGGTCACGGTCGCACTGTTCAACCTGGGCTCCACGGAGGCCCCGGTGACCGCGTCCTGGCAGGACCTGGGTCTGCGCGGCCCGGCGGCGGTGCGGGATCTGTGGACGCACCGGAACCTGGGCGTGAGCCGGGACAGCCTCACCGCGACGCTCGCGCCGCACGCTTCGCGGCTGCTGCACCTGGTCCCGCGGCATCACTGAGCTCCGCACGCGGCGGCCGCCGTCCGTGAAGGGCTCCTTCACGACCGGCTGCGGGTCGTGAGGGGAACCCTGCGGGAATCTGCGTCAGTGAGGGTGGCCCTCACGGACCTTGCCGTGCCCGGGCGTCCGTGAAGGGCTCCTTCACGGAATCTGATTCCCTCGGGGAGCCCTTCACGGATTCCCCGGGGAAGCTCCGGAGGCGCCCGGGCGGGGTGCCTCCGGAGCGCTCTTCTCTCGATTCGGGCACGGTCGGTGGCGGACCTCGCGGGGGCGCCGCCGTTCGGGTGCGAGGGCCGTTCATCTCAGCGTGTCGGCCGGCTCGCGTTCCGTTCACCCGGTTCATCTGGCACTCTGGACCCCGTGTTGCGGCTTGCAGGTGCACGGCTGCTCGATGATCGGGACTATCCGGCGGTGCGCGCTGCACTCGCCGCCGACCCGGTGGGCAGCTGCATGGTCAGCGCCCGGGTCGAGGCGGCCGGTCTCGACCCGTGGCGTCTTGGTGGCGAGCTGTGGGCGGCCGACGCCCGTCCGGTGCGCGCCGGACGGCTCACCGGGCTGTGCTTCGCCGGGCCCAACCTGATCCCGTTGCGCGGCAACGCTTCGGCGCTGCGGTCCTTCGCCGACCGGGCGCTGCGCCGCCAGCGCACCTGTTCTTCGCTCGTCGGGCCCGCGCCGCAGGTGCTCGGGCTCTGGGACGAGCTGTCCTCGGAATGGGGCCCGGCCCGCGAGGTGCGCGGCGACCAGCCGCTGATGGCGCTGGAAGGCGACCCGCTGGTGCCCGCCGACCCGCAGGTCCGCACCGTCCGGCCGCACGAACTCGACCGCTACCTCCCCGCAGCCGTCGCGATGTTCATCGAGGAGGTCGGCGTCGACCCGCGCGCGGGCGACGGCGGGGCCAGCTACCGCGCCCGGGTCAGCGAGCTGATCTCCACCGGCCGCGCGTTCGCCCGGTTCGAGGACGGCGAGGTCGTGTTCAAGGCCGAGATCGGCGCGATGTCCGCGCGGGTCGGCCAGATCCAGGGCGTGTGGGTGCACCCGGACCGGCGCGGCGGCGGGCTCGGCACCGCGGGCACCGCGGCGGTGGTGAACCGCCTGGTCCACGGCCTCGGCCGGACCGCGAGCCTGTACGTGAACGGGTTCAACGCGCCCGCGCTGGCGGCATACCGGCGGATCGGGTTCCAGCAGGTCGGCCAGTACGCGACGGTGCTGTTCTGAGCTGGCTGCGCCGCGGCCGGGCGAGGTCGTAGGCTGGGGGACATGTCCGTTCGCGCCCCGTTGAAGCCCGGCGTCCAGACGCCGCGCCGTGCCGTCCCCGCCGACATCGCCCGTCCCGAGTACGTGGACCGGCCGGCGCCGAAACGGGACACCGGCAACGGAGTGCGCACGCCCGAGGTCATCGAGGCGATGCGGGTCGCGTCGAAGATCGCCGCGCAGGCGCTCGAGGAGGGCGGCAAGGCGGTCAAGCCGGGTGCGACCACCGACGACATCGACAAGGTCGTGCACGAGTTCCTGCTCGACCACCGCGCGTACCCGTCCACGCTCGGCTACCGCGGCTACCCGAAGTCGTGCTGCACCTCGCTGAACGAGGTGATCTGCCACGGCATCCCGGACTCGACCGTGATCGAGGACGGCGACATCTGCAACATCGACGTGACGGCCTTCATCGGCGGCGTGCACGGCGACACCAACGCGACGTTCCTCGCCGGCGACGTCTCCGAGGAGGTACGGCTCCTGGTCGAGCGCACCCGCGAGGCGACCGCACGCGCGATCAAGGCAGTCCGCCCGGGCCGGCAGCTCAACGTGATCGGCCGCGTGATCGAGGCGTACGCGAAGCGCTTCGGCTACGGCGTGGTCCGCGACTTCACCGGCCACGGCGTCGGCCCGGCCTTCCACACCGCGCCGACGGTGCTGCACTACGAGGAGCCCTCGGTGCAGACGCTGATCGAAGAGGGCATGACCTTCACGATCGAGCCGATGATCACGCTCGGCACCATCGACTACGACCTGTGGGCCGACGACTGGACGGTCACCACGAAGGACAAGAAGTGGACGGCGCAGTTCGAGCACACCCTCGTGGTGACTGCTGACGGCGCGGAAATCCTGACGCTTCCGTAAGACGCCTCGTGAGCGGCGGTGCCGGTTCTAACCGGCGCCAGCACTCACGAGCCGCTGCGGGTTGCGTCGAGCTGGGCGGTCATGAGTGGCTATGCCGGTTAGAACCGGGATAGCCGCTCACGAGGCCTGACCAGCCACCGCAGCAGCCTTTGGTCCGCCTCCGCCGCACCGCCGCTCCGTGACAGTGCGTCGGTTGTCGTGAGCGCGTAGGCCGGTTCTAATCGGCCTACGCACTCACAAACCCTCGGCCCGCGCGATCAACTCGTCCAGGAACCCAGCCGCCTCCTCGGCAGCCCGCCCGGCGTCGCGCGCCTCGATCGCGTCCACCAGTTCCCGGTGCCGGATCATCTCCGCGTGCTCCGGATTGTCCGAAGTGGACGCCACGCTCGCGGTGATCGCCTCCATCAGGCCGCGGTAGAGCTCCAGCAGCAGCCCGTTGTGCCCGCACCGGACGACGACCTGGTGGAATTCCGCGTCGCTGCGGGCGAAATCGTCGAGGCGGCCCTCGTCCCAGTCGGTGTCGCGCCGGTTGAGCAGGACGCGCAGCTCAGCCAGGTCTTCCTCGGTGCGCGCGGTCGCGGCCAGCCGGGCGCCCTCGACCTCCAGCAGCCGCCGGACGTGCAGCACCTCGCGCAGTTCCGTCCCGCACAGGCGGCGGATCGCGCCGGACACCTCGCTCGTCGCGCGCACGTACGTGCCGTCACCCTGGCGGACTTCCAGGATCCCGGTGTGCGCCAGCGCGCGCACGGCCTCGCGGACCGTGTTGCGCCCGACGCCCAGCTGCGCGGACAGCTCCGGCTCGGTCGGGATCCGGTGCCCGATCGGCCATTCGCCCGCGGTGACCGCCTCGCGCAGCTGATCGATGACCTGGTCGACGAGTCCGGCGCGGCGGGTGGTGGCCAACGGCACAGCCTGATCCCTTCATCCAATCATCCTACGTATGGAATAGTAGCGCACATGCCCGCCGACTCCCGAGACGCTGCAGCCGTGTCCACCGCCACCTATTCCGACCGGCTCGAGCTCGAGCTGGAAGGCAGCATCGAGGAGGAGGTGCCGGCCGGTCGCCGTCCGGGCGTGGTGGCGGGCGGCGTGCTGCTGGCGGTCGCGGTGGTGCTGACGGCGATGAACCTGCGGCCGGCGATCACGAGCGTCGGTCCGCTGCTCGCGGAAATGCGCGGCAGCCTCGGCGCGTCCGCGGTGTGGGCGAGCATCCTGACGACCCTGCCCGGCCTCTGTTTCGCCGGTGCCGGATTGGCCGCGCCCGTGCTGTCGCGCCGCCTGGGCATCGGCCCGGCGATCGGCTTGGCGCTGGCGGTGCTGACCGCGGGCCTGGCGGTGCGGGTGCTCGACGGACCGTACGTCGTGCTCGGCGGCACGCTCGTCGCGACCGCGGGAATCGCGCTGGTCAACGTGCTGATCCCGGTGGTCATCAAGGATTCGTTCCCGGCTCGCGTCGGGCTCATGACCGGCGTCTACACCGCGGCGCTGCAGGGCGGCGGCGCGGCGGGTTCCGCGCTGAGCCCGCCGCTGGAATCGGCCCTCGGCGGCTGGCGCGCCGCGCTCGGCAGCTGGGGTGTTCTCTCGGCGATCGCGTTGGTGGCATGGCTGATCGCTTCGCGCGGCACCGGCCGTCCGCCGCGTCCGGCCGCGGGTTCCGCTCCCACCCGGTCGCTGATGCGCAGTCCGCTCGCGTGGATCGTCACGATCTTCTTCGGCCTGCAGTCGTTCATCGCCTACGTCGTGATGGGCTGGCTGCCGCAGGTGTTCATCGACTCGGGCGTCAGCAAGGCCGACGCCGGTCTGCTGCTCGGCCTGATCTCGGTGATCGCGGTGCCGATCAGCCTGGTGATCCCGCCGATCGCGGCGCGGCAGAAGAGCCAGAGCCCGTGGATCGTCGGCATGGGCGTCTTCGGCGCGGCCGGCATGCTGGGCCTCGTCATCGCGCCCGGGTTCTCGCCGCTGCTGTGGAGCATCCTGCTCGGCATCGGGATGAGCGTGTTCTCGCTGGCCCTGACGGTGATCGCGCTGCGAGCCCGGACCGGTGCCGAGACGGCGAGGCTGTCGGGAATGGCGCAGGGCTTCGGCTATCTGCTGGCCGCGGTGGGGCCGTTCGTGTTCGGCCTGCTGCACGACGCGACGGGCAGCTGGACGGTGTCGTTGATCGTGCTGCTCGTGGTGATGGTGACGCAGATGATCTTCGGTGCGCTGTCCGGGCGGCGCCGTTTCGTGTGAGGCTGGCGTGACTGTGTCACGCTGAGGCCATGACGGCGCGGCCACGACGGAGCGGCATGGTGAGCCGAGCGGTCTTCTTGTGCCTGATGGCCGTCGCCGGGGTCGCGCTGATGTGGTTCACCATCGACGTCTTTTTCGTGAGCTGGAAGCCGAAGTGCCAGCCCTCGCCGGAGGTGCGCTGCCAATGGGTGGACAGCGGGAAGACCGCGACCGTCGCCGACCAGTGGGATCAAAACGCCTTCATCGTGGCCGTCATGTTCGGTCTCAGCGTGTTTCTCATTGTCGCGCCTGTCTTTCTGGCGATCCGCGACGTCCTGCGCCGCCGGGACGAAAGCTTCGAGGCTCAGCTGCGCGGGTCGGATCCGCCGCGCAGCTGAACCTCTCTCAGCTCGCCAGCGCCGCCTCGGGCAGCTGGCCAGTGCGCCGGACGTCGTCCAGCGCGGCCACCGCGACCGCGAGGCATTCCGCGGCCCGTTCGGACGGCATCGCCCGAAGCTCCTCCAGCAACGCGAGCGTCGCGGCTGTCGTCCCGAGCTCGGCCCGCCGCACGGCGAACACCAGCTCGAGATCCGTCACGTCGGTCCAGCGAGCGGCCAGATTCTCCGCGGCCGCAACGATTTCCCCGGCGATCATGTCGGTCATGTCAGTCCCCGCACCTCCGCGGAGAACAGTAACAACGCGACATCCTTGTTACCCGATTCGGGAATCCCCGCCCCGGGTGATCAACTCTGGGTATCCCCGGAGTCAGTCCAGCGGCAGATTCAGCAGCGCGTTCTCCACCAGTTCCGGCATCGCCGGGTGGATCCAGTACTGCCCGCGCGCCATCGACCGCGCGTCGAGGCCGAAGCTCATCGCCTGGATCAGCGGCTGGATCACCGTCGACGCCTGCGGGCCGATGATGTGCGCGCCCAGCAGCTGCCCGGTCGCCGGATCGGCCAGCAGCTTCGCGAAACCGGAGGTGTCCTCCATCGCCCACCCGTAGGCGATGCCCGCGTAGTCCTGCTTCGAGACCACAAAGGACAGTCCGCGCTCGGTCGCCTGCGCCTCGGTCAGCCCGACCGACGCCACCTGCGGCGAGGTGAACACCGCGTGCGGCACGAACCGGTGGTCGGCCTTGATGCGGTCGTCCGGGTGCGCCAGATTGTGCTGCACCACGCGGGCTTCGTGGTTCGCGACGTGCTTCAGCTCCAGCGGCGACGAGATGTCCCCGAGCGCGTAGATGCCTTCGACGGACGTCTGCTGGTAGTCGTCCACCACGACGTGTCCGCGCTCGGTGGTGGCGACGCCGGTGGCGGCCACGTCGAGCAGATCCGAGTTCGGCTTGCGGCCGGTGGCGACCAGGATCAGGTCGGCCTCGACGGTCTCCGCGCCCTGCGGGCCTTCGAGATCCAGCGCGACCCCGTTGTCCGTGCTGCGCGCGCGAACCGTCTTGCGGTCCAGCCGGACGTCGAACCGCTGCGAAGCCAGTTCGGTGAACCGTGCGCTGACGTCCGCGTCCTCCTGGCGCAGCAGCGCGCCGGAACGGTTCACCATCGTGACCGCGACGCCGAACGACGCGAAGACGTGCGCGAACTCCGCCGCGATGTATCCGCCGCCGAGGATGACGATCCGCTCCGGCAGAGTGTCGAGCCGCATGACCGTGTCGGAGGTGTAGTAGCCGGTTTCGGCCAGCCCCGGCACGTCCGGGATCACCGGCCGTCCGCCCGCGGCGAGCACGAACCGGTCCGCGGTGACGACCTCGTCCGGACGGCCGTCGGCGAAGCTGACCCGCAGCTCCTTCATGCCGGTGAACCGGCCTTCGCCGCGGTAGACGTCGACGTTGCGGTTGTCCTCGTGGTTCTCGCGGTACTCCGCGCCGCCCTCGGCGATCGGGTCGATCCGGCCGAAGATCCGGTCGCGGATGTCCGGCCAGCGCACCGCGGTGAGCTCCTCGTCCACGCCGAAGCGCGAGCTGTGCGCGGGCGTCGCGGCGACGTCGGCGGCGTAGACGAACATCTTCGTCGGGATGCAGCCGACGTTCAGGCAGGTCCCGCCGAACACGCCTTTCTCGACGATGGCCGTCCGGAGGTCGGCGAACTCCGGCCCGAGGATCGAGTTTCCCGATCCGGTCCCGATGATCACCAGGTCGTAGTGCGGCACGGCGGTCCTTCCCGAAAGCGGTCTGCTGCCAGCCTAGTCAACCCCGGATGCCCGCCCCGGTGTTCCCGGCTCACTCGCCGTTGGCTGTGAAATGCATCCGGTCGACCGGCGACTTCCACGCCCCGCCCCACTGCCAGCCCGCCGCGGCGAACGCGCGCACGACCGGGCCGCCCGCGGTGACCATCCCCGGCCGCACGTTCGCGCGGTCGACGTAGGCGGACGCCAGTTCGGGGAGGACGAGGTCGTCCTTGGTGTAGGGGTTGCAGAACGGATTGACGTCCACCGCGAGCCCGTACGCGTGCGCGGACCAGTTCTTCTGCCCGCGCACCGGGCGGCAGACGAACGCGCTGGTGTCGTTGCCGTCGCCGGTCGGCGAGGCGTCGAGTTCGGCGGGGGAGGTGATGCGCATTTCCTCGATGGGGAACTGCTGCGCGTACAGCTCGCTGAACGCCTTGACCACCGCTGGAGCCGCGTCTTTATTCACCAAGAGCTCGCCGGTGTGCACGCGATGATCGAAGCCCCAGAAGGAAAGCGTGACGTAGCGGAGGTCGGCCGACGACACCGGACAGGCGGCTTGCCAGGTGCTGCGCTTGAGCACGGCGTCGGGGACGTCGGCGATCTTCGAGGTGTACGTCGTGCCGGACGGCGGCGGGAGGAAGTCCTGGGTCGGCAGCGAACGGTTCACCAGTTCGGGTGGAGTCGGCCGGATCTCGCCGAAGCCGTCCGGGCGGCGCGGCAGCGGATGAGCACCCACCTGCCAGGTGACGGCGGGCGCGCTCGTCGCTGTCCGAGTTGCCGGAAGTGTCGGACTGGGCGGTGCCGACGGCGCGCTCAACGGGCTCGGCGGGGGAGCCGCGGGGGTGCTGGTGGCACATCCGGCCAGCAGAAAGAGCGTCAGCGCGCCGGCCGTCGCGGCTGTTTTCCGTCGCATGCCCCCAGCTAAGCGAATGCGCTCGGTGTATAGAGACTCCACCCGTTCCAGTGACACCGTTTTGGGCTTGGCCCGTTTAGGGTAATCGCGGCCGTGTGTGCACGCGCCGGAGTCGGTTGATTCCCGTGCGCGTCCAGGCTGTGCCGTCGTAGTGCCGATGAAGGGAAAGCCCATGCCCGCGAAGTTCCGTCGTCCGGTCCTGCTCGCGGCGGGCTCGCTGCTCGCCGCCGCGATCGCGGTCCCGGTCGGCTCGGCCTGGGCGGCGACGCCGTCCGACCCGGGTTCGCACGCGCAGCCCCGGATCGTCGGCGGCAGCGAGGCTTCGCTGGCCGACCACCCGTACGCGGTCTACCTCACCGACCAGAGCGGCTCGCAGTTCTGCGGCGCGGTGATCGTGAGCCCGTCCGCGGTGGCGACAGCCGCGCACTGCGCGAAAGCCCTGCCGAAGTCGTCCGTCCACGTGGTCGCGGGCCGCCAGGACAAGCGGAGCAGCGACGGCGTGGAACTCGGCGTCTCGCGGGTCTGGGTGAACCCGGACTACAGCGACCCGACGAGGGGCGACGACATCGCGGTCCTCACCGTGCGCGGACGGCTGCCCTACCGCGCGGCGAAGGTCGCGGACAAGAGCGACCAGTCGCTGTACGCGGAAGGCACGCAGGCGACCGTGCTCGGCTGGGGACGGCTGTCCGAAGGCGGGGAGCGGTCGGACGTGCTGCGCAGCGCCCAGGTGCCGCTGGTCAGCGACTCCACGTGCAAGACGGCCTACGACACCTACGACCCGTCGAGCATGGTGTGCGCCGGCTACCCGCAGGGCGGCCAGGACGCCTGCCAGGGAGACTCCGGCGGCCCGCTCGTCGAGGGCGACACGCTGATCGGCATCGTGTCCTTCGGCGACGGCTGCGGAAAGCCGGGCAAGCCCGGGGTGTACACGCGGGTTTCGCAGTTCTCCGACGACATCGCGGCCCAGTCCCAGGCGCGGCTGTTCGGCTGAGCTGTGTTAAGCAAGGCGGCGTGACGACTCTGCACCGCGCCGCCGGGCCTGACCTCTCCGCGGCCGACCTGTACGCGATTCTCCGGCTGCGGTCGGACGTGTTCGTAGTGGAACAAGACTGCGTGTACGCCGACATCGACGGGCTCGATCTGCTTCCCGAGACGGAGCATTTCTGGGTGGCCTCCGATACCGAGGTTCTCGCGTGCCTGCGCGTCCTGGCCGAGCCAAGCGGCGGACGGCGCATCGGCCGCGTAGTGACGGCGAAGTCAGCCCGCGGCCAGGGTTTGGCGGCGCAACTGATGGCGGCTGCGCTGGACGGGGCGACCGGCGCGTTCGTACTGGACGCGCAGACCTATGCGCAGCAGCTCTACGCGCGGTTCGGTTTCGTGGCTGAGGGCGAGGAATTCCTCGAGGACGGGATCCCGCACATCACCATGCGCCGCCCGGCTTAACCGCGGGGCGCGGTCGCGGCGATCACCTTCACCGCGCGGTCGATGTCCGCCTCAGACAGATCCGCGCGGGCGGTAAGCCGCAGCCGGGAAACGCCGTCCGGCACCGCGGGCGGGCGGAAGCAGCCGACCTGAATCCCTTGCTCTGCACAGGCTTCCGCCCACGCGGTCGCTGCTTGCGGCGACGGCGTCCGAACCGCGACCACGGCAGCCTCCGGAAGGTCGACCGGCAGACCAGCGTGCTTCAGGCTCATCGCCAGGTTCCCGGCGTTCTCGATGACCTTCGCCGGCAGCTCCGGTTCGGACTTGAGCACCTGCAACGCCGTCAGCGCGGCAGCGGCACTGGCCGGCGCGAGAGCCGTGTCGAAGATGAAGCTGCGAGCCGTGTCGACGAGATGCCGGATCACACGGCGCGGACCGACCACTGCGCCGCCTTGCGCACCCAAGGCGTTGGAAAGCGTGAGCGTGGTGACGACGTCCGGCGCCGACGACAATCCCGCAGCGCTCACCGCGCCCCGTCCGCCTTCGCCGAGGACACCGAACCCGTGCGCGTCGTTGACGACCAGCGCAGCACTGTGCGCACGACAGATCTCGGCGAGTTCGCCCAGCGGCGCGACCTCACCGTCAGCGGAAAACACCGAGTCAGTAACCACAATCGCCCGCGGTTTGCGTCGAGTGGCCAGCGCGTGCTTGATCGCAGACGGCGTCGAGTGCTCGACAGCCGCGATGTCCGCGCGGGACAGCCGACAGCCTTCGACCAGCGACGTGTGGACGTATTTGTCGGTGACAATCGCCGATTCGGACCCGGACAGGGCGGTCACCGCGCCGAGGTTGGCGGCGAATCCGGAGGAGAAGACGAGCGCCGCCTGGGCCCCGCAGAAGCGGGCGAGTTCGTGTTCGAGTTCGACGTGCAGCTCGGTGGACCCGGTGAGAAGACGCGATCCAGTCGCCCCGGCCCCCCACCGCAACGCAGCCGCGGCGGCTGCCCCGGCGACGCGCTTGTCGCGCGCGAGGCCGAGGTAGTCGTTGCCAGCGAGGTCGAGCACGGAGTGCTGCGCAGGCCGAGGATTCATCCGCCGCGAGAGACCGGCTTCCGCCCGCCGCTGGCCTTCGGCTTCAATCCAGTCGAAGACGTTCTCAGGCGGCAGCGGCGGAGTGTCAGTCACTGAGGCAGTGTCGCATCCGGCTGGGCGCCGCGTTCCCCACCCCCGCCCGGGGACGGACGGGAAGCGGGGCAGGGCAACGGAAACAGACTGGTGGGTTGGGCGTGGTGGGCTCGGGCTCTCGTCGGCGGTGATCGGGCTGTCGGGGTGCGGGCTGGCTGGTGGAGCGGTGCTCCGACGAACGAGACCCGTGGTTCGGCTGCTGCTGTGTCGGAGCGGGTGGTCGGGGGTGCTGGCTAGCGCGTGACCCCCTGCTCAGCGGTGGCGGTACGAGCTGGCGGTGCGTGGTTTGGCGAGCGCGACGCCTCCTTGGCGAGGATCGTTGTGGCGGGGCGTGGGCTGGCTGGCGAGAGAGACCGGTGCTCGGCGGCGATCGCTGCGTCGGGGCGTGGCTGCCGGGAGTGCGGTGACCGCTGTGGATTGCCGGTACGCCCGGGGCTGGCCATTACTTGGGCACCATCGGTGTGTCGAGGCGCGCTTTGCGGCGTGGGGCTTTGCGGCGTGGGACTGGCTGCCGCGCGCGACCCCTGCTCGGCAACAGTCGCTGTCCCGGGGTGCGGGTTGGCGGAGCGTGGTTCGGTGGGCGAGATCCGCCCTCAGCGACGGCCGCCGTGTCGGGGTTCGGGCGCGGGCTGGCTGGCGCGCAAGATCCTGCTTCAAAGAAGACCGCTGCGTCGAAGCGCGACTGTCGCGGTGCGATGGCGTCACGGCCTGACGCCGAGCCCAGGCCCGGCCGCGGCATGCGACCTGGTTCAGCAGGCGGAGCCGGTCCGGAAACGAAGAACGGCCCCGCCGAAGCGGGGCCGTTCTCCATGGATCAATCAGGCGTCGTGACCGCGGCGCGGGCCGCGGCTCGGGCGGCCGAAGCCGCCGCCGGAGCGGGACTGCTGGCGGCTGCGGCTGTAGCCGCCACCGCCGCGGTTCTCGCGGGAGCCGTAGCCACCTTCGCGGGCGTAGCCGCCTTCGCGACCACCCTCGCGCGAGTAGCCGCCCTCGCGGGCGTAACCGCCTTCGCGGGAGCCCCGGCCGTCGTTCGAGCCGCGGTTGTAGCCGCCTTCGCGGGGACCGCGGTCCTCGCGCGAGCCGTAACCGCCGCGGTCTTCGCGCGAGCCGCGGTAGCCGCCGCCTTCGCGTCCGCCGCGGTAGCCGCCGCCCTCACGCGGGCCGCGGAAGCCGCCGCGGTCGCCGCCGAAGCCACGGCCGCCGGAGCGGCGCGGGGACTCCCGGCGACGCTCCACGACCGGCTCGCCGCTCGGCTCGCGGGCGCCGGTGATGCGGGACAGGTCGTCGTCGTGGGTGCGGATCATCGTGGTCTCGGCGCGCACGCCGGCCCGGTCGGTCATCCGGCGGACGGTGCGCCGCTGGTCGTGCGTCACCAAGGTGACGACGATGCCGGACGCGCCTGCCCGGGCCGTGCGGCCGGCGCGGTGCAGGTAGTCCTTGTGGTCCGCGGCCGGGTCGACGTGCAGCACCAGCGAGATGTCGTCGACGTGGATGCCGCGCGCGGCGACGTCGGTGGCCACCAGGACCGCCGCGTGGCCTTCCTTGAAGTCGGACAGGACGCGGTTGCGCTGGCCCTGGGTCTTGCCGCCGTGCAGGGCCACCGCGTGCACGCCGCTTTCGCGCAGCCGCTCGGTGAGCCGGTCCACGTGGTGCTTCGTGCGCACGAACATGATCGTGCGGCCCTCGCGGGCGCCGATCCGGGTGATGATGTCCTGCTTGTCGGAGTGCGACACCTGGAACAGGTGGTGGTCCATCGTGGTGACGCTCGCGGTCGACGGCGCGACCGAGTGCGTGACCGGGTCGGCCAGGTACTGCCGGACCAGCTTGTCGACGTCGCCGTCGAGCGTCGCGGAGAACAGCAGCCGCTGCCCGCCCGGAGGGGTGAGGTCCATGATCTCGCGGACCTGCGGCATGAAGCCCATGTCGGCCATCTGGTCGGCCTCGTCGAGCGCGATGAAGTTGCAGTCGCCGAGCGAGGCGGTGCCCTGGCGGACGTGGTCCGACAGCCGGCCCGGGGTGGCGATCAGCAGGTCGACGCCGCGGGCGAGCGATTCCGCCTGGCGGCCGAAGGACATGCCGCCGACCGCGGTGCGGCACCACAGGCCGAGGGACTTGGCGAGCGGCGTCAGCGAGTCGGCCACCTGCATGGCCAGCTCGCGGGTCGGCACCAGCACGAGCGCGCGGGGGCGCTTCGGGCGGGCCTTGCCGCCGTCGAGCCGGGCCAGGATGGCCAGGCCGAAGGCCAGCGTCTTGCCGGAGCCGGTCTGGGCGCGGCCCAGCACGTCGCGGCCGGCCAGGGCGTCCGGGATGGTCGCGGACTGGATCGGGAACGGCGCGTCGATGCCCGCCTCGGAAAGCGCCCGCAGCAGCGGCTCGGGCAGGCCCAGCTGGGCGAAGGTCTTCACGGCGGGGGTTTCCACCGTGTCGTCGTGGAGAACGTCTCCACCGGCCGGCCGGTGCCGCGGCTTGCGCTCGGGGCGGCCCGCGCGGGAGCGGGCGGACTGGCCGGAGTCGTACGTGATCGTCACAAATGCCTCTCGGACGTGGCACGTCGCAAGGAGGCCCGGGCTGCCCGCGCGCAGGCAGGGCAAGATGGTGTGGCGATGGGCGTTCACAGGGACGGACCCGGTGTGCCGAGCCATGGCATGGCACACCGACGGAAATTGCTTCGGATGGCCGCGAGTCCTTCTGCGGACTGTGGAGGCGACGGACACCAACTCATCCACGCCGCCGTTGCGGTCTTGACACACTCTACCTGAGAGAGAGCGGTTGCCCCGCACCCAGGTGCACGGTTGTGGGCGGGGTCGCAGGTGTGGCCTGTCGCACACCCGCGGCCCCGCCCGGGGACTCAGCCGAGACCGGCCGCGTTTTCCAGTTCCCGCACCAGGTCATCGGTGCCGGTGACCTGTTCGGACAGTCCGCGGCTGTGGAACCAGCCGGCGAGATTCGCGACGTCGCGGGCGAGGAATTCCCGGCCGCGCGGGTTCGCGATCACGTCGACCGCCTGGGGCAGGTCGATCACCATCAGGTGGCCTTCGTGCACCAGGAGGTTGTACGCGGACAGGTCGCCGTGCGCGAGTCCTTGCCCCGCCAGGAGTTCCAGCGCTGACACGGCCTGCTCCCACAGGTCGGCCAGCTCGTCCGGCCCGGGCCGCAGCTGAGCCAGCCGCGGCGCGGCGGTGCCGTCGGACTCGCCGAGGAACTCCAGCAGGATCTCGGTGCCGTGCCGCTGCACCGGATACGGCACCGGCGCGCCGATCGTCCACAAGCGACTGAGGACGGCGAACTCCGCCACCGCCCACTGTTCGGCGATCAGGTTGCGGCCGAACGAGGTGCGCCCGGCCATCGCCCGCATCTCGCGGGACCGGCGCATCCGCCTGCCCTCGAGATAACCCGCGTCGCGGTGGAACAGCTTGTGCTCGTCTGAGCGGTATCGCTTGGCTGCCAGCAGAACTCCGTCTTCTCCGGGAAGGTTGCGGCGCAGCAGATGCACGTCGGCTTCCTTGCCGGTCTTCAGCACGCCGAGGTCGGTGTCGACCGCGGCGAGTTCGGTGACCACCCAATCGGGCCGCGGATGCGGACCCTGGTCGGCGTCGTCCCAGTTGGTCCATCGGTCGGCGCCGTCGGGCAGTGCGGTTTCGGTGTAGGCGTCTTCGCGAAGCTGGGCGAGATGGACTCGCTCGGCTTCGGTGAGCCGTCCCCGGCGAGCGGGGGCGGGCCCGTCGTCGAAGCGGGGGCGACGGCGCATCCGGCGGTCGGTGTAGTCGGAAGCGTCGGAAAATTCGTCGAAATCGTGCTCGCGCACTGGTGGGTTCTCCTAGATGAGGGTGCCCACCGGGCGAGCGCGTGCTCTAGCCGAGGCGGGCGGGCGGAAGAAGGCAGGACAGCGCCCGGACAAACTCCACGACGCACCTCCCTTGCTTCCGGCAGCCGACGGCAACCCGCCGGACGCCGACTACCTTGCCGACCGTCTCGCGCTCGCGCAACTGATTTATTTTCGTGCCCGCTCGGCGCGCGAGTGCGGCGTTGGGGGCTTCTGGTTGTTGTTTCCTGGACTGGCCTAGGGGATCACTCCGTCTGGGTGGGTGGGGTGGCTCGTTGGTTGAGCCGCGTGACTGGACTGTTTCGCGCTCGCCTGCCGTGTGAGTGCGGGTCGGGAGCTTCTGGTCGTCGGCCCCGGGACTCGGCTGGGCGATCCGGGCGGGCGAGGGGCTTGGTTTGTCGGCTGGACTTCGTGACTGATCGTTTCGTGCCCTGCCTAGCGGGTGAGTGCAGTGTCTGGGTGTCGTTAACTGGCCCGCGCGGTTAGTCCGTCTCGGTGGTGAGGCGGCTCGGTTCGTCGGCAGGACCGGGTGACCTGTTTCGTTCACGACTGGCCGGGTGTGAGTGCGGTGTCGGGGAGCGTTTGGCGCACGCGGTCGCTCCATCTCGGTGGCGACGCGGCTCGGCTCCTCGGTGGGACCGCGCTACCGGTTCTTTCGTGCCAGCCTCCGTCAGAGTGCGGAGTCGAGCAGGTGTCGGATCTGGGTCTGGCGTATGGCTCGGGGCTCGGCTTGTCGGTTGGACAGCGTGGCTGGTCATTTCGCGCCTGCCCATCGCGCAAGGGCGGCGTCGAGGAGCTTCTGGTCGTCGCTTCCGGAACTTGCCCACACGATCACTCCGTCCGGGCGGACGAGGAGGCTCGGTTCGTCGGCTGGGTCGGCTACGCGGGTGAGCCGGTCGGTCAAGCCGGCGACTGCGAAGCGGCCGTCGGGGGAGCGGTCGATGAGGACGAAGCTGCCGTCGTGGGCGTGGTCGGCGAGGCGGGAGCCGGAGGTCAGGTCGACGTCTCCGGCGATCGACCCGACTGGGGCGGGGGACTCGTCGGCGACGTTGTAGTGCTGCAGGATTCCGGACGACAGCGCGACGATGCGGTTCATCGCGGCGGGCACTCGGAGCAGTTCGCCGCCGACGATGGTGCGGAGTTGTTCGGTGCGTTCGTCGCCGCGGAGGAGCGCGACTTGGGCGCGGGTCCAGTCGAGCACTGCTGCGCCGATGGGGTGGCGTTCGGTTTCGTAGGTGTCGAGCAATCCCGCCGGTGCCCAGCCTTGGACGGTCGCGGCGAGTTTCCAGCCGAGGTTTGCCGCGTCGCCCAGGCCGAGGTTCAGGCCCTGTCCGCCGAGCGGCGAGTGGACGTGTGCCGCGTCGCCGGCCAGGAATACGCGGCCGTGGCGGTAGTGCCGGGCCTGGCGCGCGTTGTCGGTGAAGCGCGTTGCCCGGCCCTGGATTCCGGTGATGGTGACCGGGACGCCGGTGACGTCGCGGACGGCTTCCTGCAGCTCTTCGACCGACACCGGGGCGTCGCGGTCTTCCGGCGGCTGCCGGAAGCGGCTGAGGAAGATGCGGCCGGGGACCGGGCCGTACGCGTAGACGCCGCGGGGTGTCCAGGTCCAGCCTGGGCGCAGGCCGGTCGCGTCTTCGAAGTCGGCGATGGCCTGGTAGCCGGTCATTTCCGGATCCGTGCCGTCGAACTCGATGCCGAGTTGCTTGCGGATGACGCTCCGCCCGCCGTCGGCCGCGACGAGCCAGCTCGCGGCGAACTCGCCCGCGCTCGTTTCGACTGTCACGGACTCGTCGGCGGCGCGCACGCCGTGCACTTCGACGCCGCGCCGGAGGTCGACGCCCAGCGTGGCGCAATGTTCGCCGAGCATCTGCTCGACTTCCTGCTGTGGCACTCCCAGCCCGTTCGACACCGCCCGGTGCGCGGCGAGCACGGGATCGCTCTGGTCGATCAGGTCGTTGTCGAACAGGAAACCCGCGAAGTGCCCGGCGGCCAGGAACCGGCGGCCGCCCCGTTTGGCCGCCTCGACCGTCGGGCCGAATTTGCCGACCGACGCGAGGAACCGCCGCTGCGCCGCCTCCGCCGCGGGCAGCAGGCCGCGCCGGTCGAGCAGTTCGGCGCTCGCGACGTTGACCGACCCGGCCTTGATGGTCGGATCCGGTTCCGGCAGCCGGTCCAGCACCGTCACCGCCACCCCGCGCAGCGCCAGCTCCCCGGCGAGGAACAGCCCGGTGGGCCCAGCCCCCGCGACGATCACCTCAGTCCGCTCCATGTCGTTCTCCCCTCTACCCTTGCCTGACGGCTTAACCAAGTGTGCTTACTGGGTAAGCTTATCAGGTAAAGATAACACGGAAGGGTGGACTCATGCCCAATCGCGGCGATCGAGGCGGAGCCAAGACGCGGGCGCGGATCGCCGAGATCGCGACCGGGCTGTTCCTCGAGCGTGGGTTCGACGTGGTCACGATCGCCGAGGTCGCCGCTGCGGCCGGGGTGTCCAAGGTGACGGTGTTTTCGCACTTCGAGCGCAAGGAAGACCTGCTCCTGGACCGCCTGCCGGAGGCGATCGACCTGGTGCGGTCGGCGGTCCGCGAACGGACTGGCGGCGTGGTGGACGCGCTCCGGCAGCTCGCGCTGACGCTGCAGGAAGAGGGGCACGTGCTGTCCGGCGTGGGCGGCGACATCGAGCCGCTGATGCGGACGGTCGCGGAGTCGCCCGCACTGATCGCGCGGCTGTGGGCGTTCGGGTACGAGATGGAAGCCGAACTGGCCGCGGAACTCGCCGCGGACGCGCGGTTCTCCGGGGACTCGACGCTGCTCGCGGCGTTGGTGGTGGCGGCTTACCGGACCGTGGCGGTGGAGACGATCCGGCGGCGGTTGGAGGGGGAGGATCTGGCTGAGCTGGCGGCGTCGCACCGGGAGCGGTTGACGCGGGCGTTCGACATGGTCGATCGCCTGGTCAGCGGCTGAGGCAGGCCGCTGCGTCCAGGTCTCGCCTCGGTCAGGGGGCGGCTGAGGCGGCGCTGGACGGAAATCCAGCGCCGCCTCCGGCAAATCAGCCGTTGACGAACGCGAGGTGCGCGGCGTCGTAGCGCTCGCCCGCGAAGTTCTCCGGCGCGGCGACCGCCTCGATCGCGGCGAGATCGTCGGTGGTGAGGTCTACCGTCAGAGCCGCGAGGTTTTCCTCCAGGTACTGCTTCCGCCGCGTGCCCGGGATCGGCACCACGTCCTCGCCGCGCGCCTGCACCCACGCGAGCGCCAGCTGTCCGGTCGTGACCTCCTTCGCGGCGGCCAGCTCCTCCAGCTTCGCCACGATCGCGAGGTTGCGGTCGAGGTTGCCGTCGGCGAAACGGGGCTGGTAGCGGCGCACGTCGTTGTCCGCCATCGTTTCGGTGGAGCGGTAGCGGCCGGTCAGGAAACCGCGGCCGAGCGGCGAGAACGGGACGATGCCGATGCCCAGTTCGCGGCAGGCCGGTGCGATTTCCGCCTCCAGGCCGCGGGTCCACAGCGACCATTCGCTCTGCAGCGCCGCGATCGGGTGCACCGCGTGGGCGCGCCGGACGGTCTGCGCGCTCGCCTCGGAAAGCCCTAGGTGGCGGACTTTCCCGGCCTGAACCAGCTCCGCCATCGCGCCGACGGTTTCCTCGATCGGCACGTCCGGATCGACTCGGTGCAGGTAGTACAGGTCGATGTGGTCGATGCCGAGCCGTCGCAGCGAGGCGTCGCAGGCCTGGTGCACGTAGGCGGCGTCGCCGCGGACCTTGGTCGGTTCGCCGAGGCGGTTCGCGATGCCGAATTTCGTGGCCAGCACGACCTCGTCGCGGCGGTCGGCGATCGCGCGGCCGATCAGTTCCTCGTTGTGTCCGGAGCCGTAAAAGTCAGAGGTGTCAAGGAAGTTCACCCCGAGGTCGACGGCGTGGCGCAGCGTCTCGA
Organism: Amycolatopsis sp. A1MSW2902; assembly: GCF_017312175.1. Lineage (NCBI taxonomy): Bacteria > Bacillati > Actinomycetota > Actinomycetes > Pseudonocardiales > Pseudonocardiaceae > Amycolatopsis > Amycolatopsis sp. A1MSW2902. Next base: position 5,198,119 of record NZ_QJPO01000001.1, on the reverse strand, counting down.
TCGACTGCGCGTCGTCGGTCGCGCCGTAGCCGTGGCTCATTCCCATGCAGCCCAAGCCCTGTGCGGAAACCGTCAGGCCGCCGAGGTTCCGGGTCGGGACGTCGGTCATGGTCGCTCCTTCTGCGCTGGATCCTGTCTCCGGCGACGCTAAATCCTGGAGCGCGCTCCGGGTCAAGCATTAGGCTCGCGACGGTGGACTACGACGCGGTGATCGTCGGCGGCGGGCACAACGGGCTCGTCGCCGCTGCCTTTCTGGCCCGGGCCGGACGGTCGGTGCTGGTGCTCGAACGGCGTGCGGAGATCGGCGGCGCGGCGGTGTCGTTCCGCGCTTTCCCTGGCGTGGACGTCCAGCTTTCGCGCTATTCGTACCTGGTCAGCCTGCTGCCCCGGCGGATCGCGGCCGAGCTGGGCCTCGATGTCCAGCTGCGGAGGCGGCGGATGTCGTCCTATACCCCGGCCGGCGACGCGGGTCTCCTTGTCGACACGGGCGACGACGAGCGGGCCGGCGCGTCGTTTCGTGCGGTCACTGGGTCCACAAAGGACTATGCGGCCTGGCAACGGTTCTACGCCTCGGCCGCACGGGTGGCGGAGGCGACTTTCGATTCGCTGACCGAGCCGTTGCCGACGCGTGCTGAGCTGCGTCGACGGATTGGCGACGACGAGGCGTGGACGACGTTTTTCGAGTGTCCGGCAGGGGAAACGCTGCGCGAGCTGTTCGAGGACGACGTCGTGCGCGGCGTCGTGCTCACGGACGCGCTGATCGGCACTTTCGCCGCCGCGGACGACGATCAGCTTCGGCAGAACCGTTGCCTGCTCTATCACCTCATCGGCAACGGAACTGGCGACTGGGACGTCCCGGTCGGCGGAATGGGCGCGGTCACCGATGCGCTCGCCGATGCAGCCCGCCGCGCCGGGGCGATGCTGGTCACCGGCGCGGAGGTGCTGTCCGTGACGCCGGACGGAGAAGTTCGTTACCGCTCAGGCGATGCGGAACACGTGGTGGCCGGCGGGCATGTGCTGGCGAATGTCGCGCCGCGCACGCTCGCCCGGTTGCTCGGCGAGGAGCCCGCGGAGTCACCGGAGGGTGCGCAGCTGAAGGTGAACATGGTGCTGCGCCGGTTGCCTCGGTTGAGGGACACGGCGGTCGATCCGCGCGATGCGTTCGGCGGGACTTTCCACGTCAACGAATCGTTTGTCCAGCTCGAAACTGCTTGCCGGGAAGCTGCGGCGGGCCGGATCCCGACGGTGCCGCCGTGCGAGATCTACTGCCATTCGCTGACTGATCCGTCGATTCTCGGCCCGGCTGAGCGGGCGGCGGGCGTGCAGACACTGACGTTGTTCGGCCTGCACATGCCTGCTCGGCTGTTCGAGGCGGACAACGACAGGGCGCGGGCGGAGGCGTTGCGGGCGACGGTGGCGTCGCTGGACAGCGTGCTCGCGGAGCCGATCGAGGACTGTCTCCTGCTGGACGGCGACGGAAAACCGTGTATTGAAGCCAAAACGCCGCTGGATCTGGAGGCGGAGCTGGGATTGCCGCGCGGGCACATCTTCCATCGCGACCTGTCGTGGCCGTATGGCGATGAAGAGACGGCGGGGACCTGGGGCGTCGAGACCGGGCACGAGCGGGTGTTGCTGTGCGGGGCCGGCGCGGTCCGGGGCGGCGGGGTCAGTGGGATCCCCGGGCACAACGCGGCGATGGCGGTGCTCGGTCGACGTTTCGGCGGCGGACAGGCAGGGTGAAGACATGCGCGTGATCGTGATCGGCAGCGGAATCGGCGGGGCTTCGACGGCGTACCACCTGGCGCTGCGTGGAGCGGACGTCGTCGTGGTGGACGCGGACCGGGCCGGGGTGGCGACCGATGCCGGTGCCGGGATTGTCAGCCCTTGGACGTCTTCCTGGGACGAAGCGGTCTATCCGCTCGCGGCTGCTGCTGGGCGGTATTACCCGGCTTTGGCAGCCGAATTGAGCGAGGCTGGGCACGAATCGTCGTATGAGGTGGTCGGCGGGATGGTGGTGTCGGCTTCTGAAGGGGAGCTGACTGAGGCCTTTGACCGGCTTGCCGGGCGGGCGGCGGATGCGCCGGAGGCTGGGGTTGTCGAGCGGCTCGACGCCGGGCAGGCGCGGGAGCTTTTCCCGCCGTTGGCACCGGAACTGGCTGCGGTGCATTTGTCGGGGGCTGGGCGGGTGGACGGGCAGGTCCTGCGGCGTGCGCTGATCTCCGCGGCGATTGACCGGGGCGTTGAGTTCGTGACCGCTGAGGCTGCGTTGGAGCCTGGGCTGCGGGTGCGGGCTGGGGCGGAGGAGCTCTCCGGGGACGCGGTGGTGCTTGCCGCTGGGGCTTGGTCCGGGGAGGTGGCCGAGGCGCTGGGGGTGCCGGTGCCGGTTGTGCCGCAGCGGGGGCAGATCAGTCACTTTGATCTGCCGGGGGTGGAGACTGCTGGGTGGCCGGTGGTGTTGCCTCGGAGCAGCCATTACCTGCTGGCGTTTCCTGGTGGTCGGGTGGTGGCTGGGGCTACTCGGGAGAGTGGGGCCGGGTTTGACCATCGGGTGACTGCGGCTGGGCAGCGGGAAGTGCTGGAGCAGGCGTTGGCTGTTGCGCCTGGGTTAGGGAGTGCGGGGTTGGTGGAGACTCGGGTGGGGTTTCGGCCGGTTTCGCCCGACGGGTTGCCGTTGTTGGGGCAGGTGGCACCTGGGTTGTTTTTGGCTACTGGGTTTGGGCCGGCTGGGCTTACGTTGGGGCCGTTTGCCGGGAAGTTGGTGGCGGAGTTGGTTTTGGGGGCGGATGTTCCTGGGGAGTTGCTGGCTGGGTTTGGGGTGGGGAGGTTTTCTTGAATCGTGTTTGGCTCGTCGCCTGGCGGCGACATCGGCCTCTTGGTTGCGTGGGGCACCCCGAAGCTTGATTGTGCTGACGGTCGGTGGGTGCTTGTCAAGGCGGGAAAGATGCCTTGACAAGCACCCACCGACCGCAGATGAGCTTCGTATCGGGGTGCGGGGGAGGGCTGGGTGCCTCGCTCGTTGGGTGCGTCGGTGCGGGTGGTTAGTCGGTTAGTAGTTCTAGGGCGTGGTCGCCTGTGCGTTCTACTGTTAGGCCTGCTTTGGTGATTACGCGTACTAACTGGTCCACAGTGGACGGTTCGGTGCGCGAGGTGGCTAGTACTGCTGCCAGTTTTCCCTTGTAGGCCTTGTTGAAGTGGCTGACTGTGGTGCGGTTGCCGTTGGCGTCTTCGGTTACTACGCGGACGGTTACTGCGTCCGAAGGCAGCTTTGCGAAGGCTGCGTACGTGCCGGAGCGGAGGTCTACCAGCAGGCCTTCTACGTTGTGCAGTACTGGTTCCAGGACTGGCTTCCACAGGCCTCGTACGGTTCCCAGTGCGGGGACCGTGTTGCCGCCGGAGAGGCGGTAGGCGGGGATGGGGTCGGTTGCCGCTACGACGCCGAACAAGGACGACGTGACGGCCAGACGCTGTTGTGCTTTCGCTAGTCCGGCGCGGGTGAAGCTTTTGACGTCTAGTGCGTCGTAGAGGACGCCGGTGTAGCGGCGCAGGGCGGGCATCGTCGGGGAGGTCCAGAGCTGGGCGTTGCGGGTGACCTCGTCCGCTTGGCGCGCGGAGATGCCCAGTGCGGCGAGGCTCGCGGGGACGTCCGCCGCGAGTTCGACCAGGGCGTCGGCCAGTTTGGCGCGCACCGGGTTCAGCTCTCGGAACGACAATGCGTCCAGGTCCAGCGGCGCGCCTTTGCCGCCGTCGGCTTTGGTTTCTGAAGGGGGGAGGAGCACCAGCACCCCCGGAGCGTAACCGCCCGGTAATCCAGGTGCGGCGGCCGTGTGCCGGTCCTTACCCTGGCCGCATGGAACTCACCTGGCGCCCGCTCGCGCTCGCCGACGTCGAGGCCGTCACCCGGCTCTGCGCGGTCGCGGAGGAAACCGACCGGACCGGTGAGCATTGGGACGAGAGTGACGTGCGCCAGGAAATGTCGGGCCCGTCGGTCGACCTGCCCGGCGCGAGCATCGGAGCGTGGGACGGTTCGCGCCTGGTGAGCTACGCGCTGGTCATCCCGCGCGACGCCGCTGACCCGGTGCACCAGCCGCGCGTGGCGTCGCTGACCGACCCGGAGTACCGGACGGACGAGGTCGCTTCGGTGCTGACGGAGTGGCTCGTGCGCACGGCCCGGAGCGTCCACGCGCAGCACTTCCCGGACGCGAAGCTCGAACTCCACGCCGGTGCGCACGAGAACGAGCATTGGTACCTCTCGCTCCTCGAACGCGGCGGGTTCAAGCAGGAACGCACCTTCGTGGAGATGCGTGCGGACCTCACCTCGCTGCCCGCCGCACCGCCGCTCCCGGACGACCTTCCGCTGGTCACCTGCGAAGAGCGCTACGACGCCTTGGTTCTCGACGCGCGCAACGCCGCGTTCGCCGGTCACTGGGGCAGCACGTGGCTTTCGGCCGACGAGTGGAAGCACCGGTTCCGCGACAGCAAGGACTTCCAGCCGGCCTTGTCGTTCCTCCTCCTTTCCCCGGAGCGCGACCGGGTGGTGGCGTTCGTGATGTCGTCGTTCTTCGAGGCGGACGCACAGGCGACCGGGGTGCGGGAACTGCACGTCAACTACGTCGGAACCCTGGCGGAGGCCCGCGGGCGAGGACTGGCGTCGGCCCTGCTGGCCCACACCCTCGAAGCCGGTCGCGCGGCCGGTTTCGAGAGGTCGTCGCTGTCGGTGGACGTGGACAACACCCATCGCGCGCTCGCGGTGTACGAGCGGTGCGGGTACCGGACGGATGCACGCGTTTACGGGTACGTTTTGCCGCTCGACTGACCCGCTGGGGGCGGGGCTGCGGCGAGGGTCGGCGAGCAGGGGAGCTGCCCGACGACCGTTGCCCGCCGCGTGAGCGGACCGGCGGCTGCGCTCGCCCAGCCGCGCGCTCGCCTAGAACTCGCTCGCCCGGATGCGCTCGCCGCCGGTCGCGTTCGGTTCAGCGTGGCTCGTCGCCGTCCACGCCGATCCGTGCCGCCCACACCCGCCGTCGGCGCACCTCAGCCCCGCGCCTTCCAGCACCCGACCCGGGGACCCCTCACCACAGCCTCAATGCGCCCCCTTCGCCGACACGCAGAACACGTTCCCCTCCGGATCCTCCAGCACCGTCCACTCCAGCCCGGGCACCGAATGCCCTCCCCGCTCCACCGCGCCCAGCCCTACGAGCCGCCGGACCTCGGCTTCCCGGTCGTCCGCGCCGAAGTCCACGTGGACGCGGTTCTTCCCGGCCCTCGGCTCCGGCACCCGCTGGAAGCCCAGCCGAGGGCCGCCGGACGCCGGGTCCTCCAGCATCACGAACTCGCCGTAGTCCGCGGCCACCGAAACGCCCAGCGCCGCCGTCCAGAACTCCGCCAGGCGCTGCGGCTCGGCGCAGTCGACGGTGATCATGCCCATTTCCAAACCCATGCCCGCACGCTAACCGCGACCACCGACAAAAACGGCGTCCGCCGATAACCCGCATGCGTCGCGGCCAGGGGGTTGACTACTCTGTGCGAAACGTCTAAGGCCCGCTCAGCGCAGGGAGTTCCCAGTGATCACCAGGATGTCGTCGTTGTTCCTCCGCACGCTGCGCGAGGATCCGGCGGACGCCGAGGTACCCAGCCACCGGCTGCTGGTACGCGCCGGCTACGTCCGCCGGGTCGCCCCGGGTGGTTACTCGTGGCTGCCGCTCGGGCTGCGCGTGCTGCGGCGCGTCGAGGAGACCGTGCGCGAGGAGATGAACGCGATCGGCGCGCAGGAGATCCAGTTCCCCGCGCTGCTGCCCCGCGAACCCTACGAGGCCACCAACCGCTGGACCGAGTACGGCGACACGCTCTTCCGCCTCAAGGACCGCAAGGGAGCCGACTACCTCCTCGGCCCGACGCACGAGGAGCTGTTCGCGCTCACCGTGAAGGGCGAGTACAGCTCCTACAAGGACTTCCCGGTCACGCTCTACCAAATCCAGACCAAGTACCGCGACGAGGCGCGTCCCCGCGCGGGCATCCTGCGCGGCCGTGAGTTCGTCATGAAGGACTCCTACTCCTTCGACCTCGACGACGAGGGTCTCGCCAGCTCGTACCAGAAGCACCGCGACGCCTACATCAAGCTGTTCGACCGGCTCGGCATCGAGTACGTCATCGTGTCCGCCACGTCCGGCGCGATGGGCGGCTCGGCGTCCGAGGAGTTCCTGGCCGTCGCGGAGAACGGCGAGGACACCTTCGTCCGCAGCACCGAATCGGGCTACGCGGCGAACGTCGAAGCGGTCGTCACGCCCGCGCCCGCCGCGCGGCCGCTCGAAGGCCTGCCCGAGGCGCAGGTCCACCACACGCCGAACACGCCGACCATCGAGACCCTCGTCGCGTTCTTCAACGCCGCCGGGCTCGGCCGCGGTTTCACCGCGGCGGACACGCTGAAGAACGTCCTGGTCAAGACGCGCCAGCCGGGCGCGAAGGAGTGGGAGCTGCTCGGCATCGGCGTCCCGGGCGACCGCGAGGTGGACTTCAAGCGCCTCGAAGCCGCGCTCGAACCCGCCGAGGTGGAGCTGCTCGAAGAAGCCGACTTCGCGAAGAACCCGTTCCTCGTCAAGGGCTACATCGGCCCGAAGGCGTTGCAGGAGAACGGGGTCCGCTACCTCGTCGACCCGCGCGTGGTCGAGGGCACTGCCTGGCTGACCGGCGCCGACGAGCGCGACCACCACGTGCTCGACCTGGTCGTGGGCCGCGACTTCACCCCGGACGGCACCATCGAGGCCGCCGAGGTGCGCGAGGGCGACGCGTCGCCGGACGGGCACGGCACGCTCGTCGCCGCGCGCGGCATCGAGATCGGGCACATCTTCCAGCTCGGCCGCAAGTACACCGACGCCTTCGAGGTCGACGCGCTCGGCCCGGACTCCAAGCCGGTCCGCATCACCATGGGCTCCTACGGCGTCGGCGTCTCCCGCCTGGTCGCCGTGCTCGCCGAGCAGAACCACGACGAGCAGGGCCTCGTGTGGCCGCGCGAGGTGTCGCCGTTCGACGTGCACGTGGTCATCGCGGGCAAGGACGAGACGGTGCGCGAGGGCGCGGAGAAGATCGCCGCCGAGCTCGACGCCGCCGGTCTCGAAATCATCCTCGACGACCGCAAGGCCACCCCGGGCGTGAAGTTCGCCGACGCGGAGCTGGTCGGCGTCCCGACGATCCTCGTCGTCGGCCGCGGCCTCGCGAACGGGCTGGTCGAGGTCAAGGACCGGCGCACCGGCGAACGCGAGGAAATCGCCGTCGACTCGGTCGTCGACCACCTCGCGAAGCTCGTCCGCGGCTGAAACCGGTGGGCTGGTTCGGGCGCAACCGCCGCGACGACGGCGGGTACCGGGACAACGCCGCGCTGAGCGGCTTCGGCGGGTACGAGCCGTCCGACGCGCCGAAGTTCCCGAGCGCCGGGTACGGGAAACCGGACCCGGCACCGTCCGAACCAGCCCCGGAGCCGCGGGCCGACCCGATGCGGCAGTCCCTCACCCCGGCGCAGCTGCGGCGAGGGACGCCCCGCAAGACCAATCTCCGCCTGGTCAAGGCGGTCCCGATCGTCATCCTGATCGGGGTGTTCGGTTACAACGTCTTCTCCGCCAACAGCCGCCATTCCGCCCGCACGGACGACACTCCGCGCGCCCCGTACACCTACCAGCCGGACCCCCGCGTCGTCGTGCCGCCGGTGGTCGCGGGATGGCAGTCAGTGGCGGGCAAGGACGGCAGTTACGCGTACGACGTGCCGCCGTCCTGGGAACCGGCTCCGACCACGCTGCACGGCTGGGACCCGGTCGCCGGATCGCCCGGCATCAACCTGTCCACCAGCGCGTTCCTCGGCAAGCGCAGCTGCAAGGACGATCCGGTCGGCCAGATCGGCGGCTCGGGTTTCACTACCGAGAAGACCAGTGACGCCGCTGAAGCCGCCCGTAAGGCCGTCACCGACCTGGGCGTCAGCGCGTACACCGGCGAAGGCGCTCCGGCCGCGAAGGTGACGCCTGGTGCGCCGGAGAAGACCGAAGTCAAGATCGAGAACGAAAGCCGCGAGGGCACGCTCGTGGTCGCCGAGGTCGTCCCGAGCAACGCGCCGTGCCAGCCGAAGAGCGCGCTGGTCGGGGCGCTCGCGCTCACCGCCGGCGAAAAGTCGGCCGTGCTGGTCGCGTATTCCGAACAAGGCCGCCCGGGCTCCGCGTCCCGGGACGACCTCGTCCGGATTCTGCACAGTTACCGCGGCGTCCCGGCCGAGGACCGGTCCACGACCACGCCGCCGCCGACCACGCGCTGACGGCGCAGCGCCAGCTTCGCGAAGTCCATCAGCCCGGCGTTCGGCAGATACGCGCGGCCGAGCGCGATCCCGATCCGCGGCAGATCGGCCTCGTCGCGGTAAGCGAGGTACAGCGGCTCGTGCCGCGGCTGGAACTTCGCCTTGAACGCGTGCAGGGAACGGAATCCGTAGTACGGCTCCATCATCGAGCCCAGCGCGTCCAGCATCCGGTCGACCATCTGCCGCGGCGTGCTGTCGTTGCTGCGGACCAGCGGCGCGCCCGAGAGCGACACGAACTGCGCGCCCTCCTCGCGGAACGCCAGGCAGGCCGAGGCGATCAGGAACTCCATCACCGGCCGGAACCCGCCCGTGCGGCGGCGCATCACGTCGAGCGTCCAGCCGCCGACCTCGCCGTCGCCGGTGTGCACCGGCAGCCACGACGTCACGCCGTGCACCGTGCCGTCGGCGTCGACCGCGAGACCGACCCGGGTCGCCGGGTCCATCGCCTGGTCCACGCCGCCGAGCGTGAAGCCCATTTCCGGCAGGCCCTTGTCGCAGATCCACTCCTCGGACAGCGCGCGCACCTGGTCGCGGATCGACCACGGCTGCTCGGCCAGCCGCACCAGCCGGAACTCGATCCCGTCCTTCTTCGCGCGGTTCAGCGCGGTCCGCACGTCCTGCCACGCCTTGCCGCGGAATTCGAGGTTTTCCAAGTCCACCAACGTGTCCTCGGCGACCTGCACGTGCTGCCAGCCCAGTTTCGCGGTCTGCGCGGCGGTTCCCGCGGTCGCCGAGAAGACGCACGGCACGAGCCCGGTGTTCTCGCACATCGCGGCGAATTCCCGCAGCGTGCGGTCGCTCGTCCCGTCCGGCGCGACCGGGTCGCCGAGCGCCACCGCGACGCCGGCGTGCCGCTGGTAGGCCAGGTACGAAGCACCGTCGGAGGCGACGAAGTAGGTGTTCTGCGGCCACGTCGTCATCCACGAGATGGTGCTGCCGCCGTTGCGGCCCAGCAGAAGCCGGGCGAAGGCCGGGTCCGGGCCGCCGCGGAACAGCTTGCGCCGCCTGCGCCGCGAGGGCACGCGGAACGCGCGCCGCGCGGAGATCAGCAGCACCAGTTCCACGCCCCACAAGAGATTGTCCACAATGAACAGCGGCGGGTTGCTGAGTTCGGCTTCCTGCCGGACGACCTGCGTGATCGCGACGACCCCGGCCAGCACCGCCATCTGCGACGCGGCGAGCACGCACAGCGTGATCGCGCACCGCCAGGCGAACCGCGAACCCCGGCGCAGCCCGTTGAGGATCGGCACCGCGATGAGGCACAGCGGGATGAGTTCGTTGCCGGACATCGAGATCGAGTCGGACGAGCCGAACGGTCCGTCGCCGGGCACCAGCCACATCACCACTTCGGCGACGACCAGCAGCACCAGCCCGGCCGACGCGAGCAGCCGCCATTCGCGCAGCGACGGCTTGTTGGCGTTGCGCGCGGCGGGTCCGGCGAGGCGTCGGCCCAGCGGCAGCGCGAGAACGAGCGCGAAGAAATGCACGAGATCGGCGAGAGTGCCGACATAGACGATCGCCACCCCGGCGTACACGCACAGCCCGGCTCGCAGGCGCAGCCGCCACGGCGTCCGCAGGGTCGCGCTGGTGATGGCGATCGCGGCGAGCGCACCGCCGGAGAAGCCGACGTCGAGCGTGCCGGCGATCCGGTCGGCCCAGGCCCAGCCGGAATTGCGGGAAAGCTCGAGGAACTGCACCGCCACGACCGTCGACACCAATTGCCCGCCGATGGTCACCGCCATCGCGCGCCGGGTGCCGAGGTGCCATTCGGCGAATCCGGCCATCAGCGCGAAACTGCCCGCCATCGGCAGGTAGAACCACGGGCGCAGGGCGTAGAACGGGCCGGTGAACAGCGTCCACCAGCGTCCGTGTTCGAGCGAGGGAAGGCCGTAGGCGTAATAGTGGAAAGCGTGCTGGTGCTCTGCGGCGTGCCAGAGCGAACCGGTCGCGACCCCCACGATCAAGATGGCGAGCACCACGGTCGTCGTGAACGGAATCCGGTGCCACAGCACTGCTAGCCGCCCGCGTGCCTCTCCGGCCGTGAGGCCGGTTCCCCCCTGTGCGATCGTCATGGGGAAAGTTTGGCGCGGCGATCTTAAGCGGTCATCGGCCGTCGGACCTACTTCTCCCCCTAAGGGACTGCTACCCCAGGGGGACCCGACCCTGGTCCCAAGACTGACCCGCGGTGTGCGGCAACGCTCTCACCAGCGGAAAGGGGCTGGCGTTCGGCTAGTAAGCGGCGCCTCCGACCCGGAGTAGGGGTTGACGCCGAAAGCCGCCCGAACGAGTGATTCCGGTCGCTTGCTTCACGGGGTTCCGAGCACTGCCGCGCGGACGGCGGAAAGGTCGGCGAGATTCGGCAAAACCGCGTGCGCACCGGCTCCGGTCAGTTGTTCGGCGGAAAACCGGCCAGTAGCAACGCCGATCGCCACCGCGCCGTAATCGAGCGCGGCCTCGATGTCGTTCGGTGTGTCCCCGAGAATCACTACGGATTCAGCAGGAAATTCCGTGCCATGCTTCGTTTCCGCCGCTTTGACGGCGTGCGGGACGAGATCTGCGCGGCGGGCCGAAAGCGAACCGTAGCCGCCGATCTCCAGGTCGAGATGTTCGTCGAGACCGAGCGCGGCGAGTTTGTGCAGTGAGATCTCCGGCAGGTTCCCGGTGATGAGGCTCTGCACGACTCCCTCTCGGCCGGCGAAGTCAGCGAGCACGGCCGCTGCGCCGTCGAGCGCCCGGCCTGCCTCGGGCAGCGTTTCCCGGGCGCGTTCGACGGCCGCGATCAGCTCCCGCCACATCCGCTGGATGGTTTCCTCGTCCGGTTCGATTCCGTGCATCGCCAACACGTCGGCGGTGATCGCGCGTTCGGTCCGGCCGCCGAAGTCCGGGGGCGTGCGGAACTCCGCGCCGGTCGCGGCGGCGAGCGCCGTGCCGTACCAGCCGATGCCCAGTCCGGTGTAGTCGACGAGCGTGTGGTCGATGTCCCAGAGCACCAGCCGGTGCGTGCGAATGGCTGTCACGTCCGCGATGCTACGGCGGGCTCAGCCGGTGAGGTAGCTGAAGCGGACCCGGCGGACGGGGTTGTCGACGTTCGTGTCCACCAGGCACACCGACTGCCAGGTGCCGAGCAGCAGCACGCCGCTGAGCACCGGCACGGTCGCGTACGGCGGGAGGAACGCCGGGAGCACGTGGTCGCGGCCGTGCCCGCCGGTGCCGTGCTGGTGGCGCCAGCGGTTGTCGCGGGGGAGCAGGTCGTCGAGCGCGGCGAGGAGGTCGTCGTCGCTGCCCGCGCCGGTTTCCAGCACCGCGAGCCCGGCCGTCGCGTGCGGCACCCACACGTGCAGCAGGCCGTCGGTGGCGTCGGCGTCGCGCAGGAACTTCTCCGCTTCCCGGGTCAGGTTGTGCACGACCGCGGTGTTGCCGGTGTGCACCTCGATCTCGGTGGAGTACATCCCGTCAGCGTAGGCGTCAGGAATCGAGATAGCGGAGCACGGCGAGGACGCGCCGGTTGTGCCCGTCCGACGGCGGCAGGCCCAGCTTGCCGAAGATGCTCGTCACGTACTTTTCGACCGAGCCCGCGGACAGGAACGCCTCCGCCGCGATCGCCGAGTTCGACCGGCCCTGCGCCATCAACCCGAGGATCTCGCGTTCGCGCGGCGTCAGCTCGGCGAGCGGGCCGGCCTGGCCAGTGGTCGCGAACAACTGGCGGACGACTTCCGGATCGAGCACCGTCTCGCCGGCGGCGACGCGTTCCAGCGCGGTGAGGAAGTCCGACACCTCGGCGACGCGGTCCTTCAGCAGATAACCGACCGCTCCCGCTTCCCCGGCGAGGAGTTGCTTGGCGTAGTTGGTCTCGACGTACTGCGAGAACACCAGGATCGCGCACCCGGGCCGTTCGGCGCGCAGGTCGATCGCCGCGCGCAGGCCTTCGTCGGTGTGGGTCGGCGGCATTCGGATGTCCACAATGGACACATCGGGCCGGTGCTCGCGGACGGCGGCGCGGAGGTCGTCGGCGTTCTTCACCGCCGCGACTACCTCGTGGCCGCGCAGGCCCAGCAATTCGACGAGACCCTGGCGCAGGATGGCCGAGTCCTCCGCGATCACGATCCGCACGGTTTCCCCCTCATTTCACCGAGTTTAGCGGGGCAGCGGGAGCGTGGCGGTGACGACGGTCGGGCCGCCGGGCGGGCTCGACACGGTCAGTTCTCCGTCGGCGGGGCGGAGGCGTTCGGCGATGCCGGACAGTCCGCCGCCGGGGATGATCGCGGCGCCGCCGGAGCCGTGGTCGATTACGGTCAGGCGCAAGACGTCTTCGCGGTCTTCGACCAGGACAGTGCAGCGTCCGGCACCGTGTTTGGACGCGTTGGTCATGAGTTCGGCGGCGGCGAAGTAGACGATCGTTTCCAGCGAAGGTGGCGGACGGCGGCTCAGTTCCACGGTGACTGTCGCGGAGAAATCGGCGGAACTGGCCAATGTGGACAGTGCGAGGCTCAGGCCTTTGTCCAGTGCCGCGGGGTGGATGCCGCGGGCCAGGTCGCGCAGTTCGGTGAGGGCTTGTTTGGCGTTGCTGTGCGCGGCGTCGACCAGGGTGCGGATCTGGTCGAGGTTGACCTGGTCGGTGGCCAGTTCTTCCTTTGCCAGTCCCAGTTTCATGGCCATGGCGACCAGTTGGGCTTGGGCGCCGTCGTGGAGGTCGCGTTCGATGCGGCGGAGTTGTTCCGCTGCTTCGTCCAGGGCGGTGGCGCGGGTTTCTTCGAGGAAACGGACGCGTTCGCGCAGGCCTGGGTCGGCTACGAGCAGGCGGAGGAGGAGGCGGTCCACTCCGGCGACGAGGTGCACCACGGCGGGCCAGACGGCCAGGATCAGGATGCCGGAGACGCACCAGACCAGGGAGCCGATCCAGTTGTCGCTCTGGATGTTGAAGACGGGGAGGCCGTGGCCGGGTCTGGTCTCGAGGAGCCAGGTGAAGGGGTAGGTGAAGGAGGCCAGGCCGTAGAAGCCGAGGGTGCCGGTGCCCAGGAGGGCCAGGAGGGCGGTGGGGAGGCGGACCAGGAGGTAGGCGACGGAGCGCCAGGCTGTTCGGTCGGAGAGGCGGGCGGTTAGCCAGTTCCAGAGGCCTGGTTTGAGGGTGGTTCTCGGTGGGGGTGGGAGGGGGAGGTTGAGGAGTTTGGCGGCTAGGCGGCGGTGGAGGCTGCCTAGGAGTTTGGCGGTTTTCAGGACTGTGGTGAGGATTAACAGGCCTAGGAAGACTGGGGTTAGGGCTAGGCCGAGGGTTGTTCCTGCTAGGAGGATTATTACGGAGAGTAGTGGGAGTAGGCCGGTGGTGGCTATCCAGGTTGCTTCGGTCAGGGTTTGGCGGGGGGTGGCTGGCCAGAGGTGGCGGAGTTGGGCAGGGGTTGGGTGACCTGGGTGGGGTTGCTTGGTGGTGGTCACCTTCTGAGTTTGCCGGGTTGCGGGGGTGGCTGGTAGCGGGGTGGCCTGTGTTGTTGGGTGGGGGGTAGCCCTACCTCGTCGCCTGGCGGCGACATTGGTACGGGCGTGCGTGGGGCACCCCGAAGCTTGATTGTGTGAGGTTCCCCCGGTGTGCCGGACACTCTGATCCTTGGCTTTGGCCTGGGGAAGGATGTTGTTGTGTCTGGTTCGTCGAGGTATCCGGATGAGTTCCGGCGGGATGCGGTCGCGTTGGCGCGGTCGGCGTCTCGTCCGTTGGCGCAGGTGGCTCGTGAGCTGGGGGTGAATCACGAGACGCTGCGGACGTGGGTGCGGGCCGCCGACCGCGCCGACCAGGCAGCGGCGTCGGGCGGGGACGCGGCCGAGCGTGAACTGCGCGCGTTGCGCAAGCGGGTGGCCGAATTGGAGAAGGAAAAGGAGATCCTGCGCAAAGCGGCCGCCTATTTCGCGCAGGAGATGGATCGTTGACCCGCAGCTACCGGTTCATCTCCGAACACCGCGACGCCTACGGCGTCGCCCGGCTGTGCCGTGTCCTCGAGATCCGCCGCCCGGGGTTCTACGAATGGCTCGCCGCCGCCCCGGCCCGCGAGCAGCGGGCGTGGGAAGAGGAGCGGCTGGCGTCTGAGATCGCGGGGATCCACGCCGCCCATCACGGCGCCTACGGCAGTCCGCGGGTCACCGCCGAGTTGCGGCGGCGCGGCGAAGCGGTCAACCACAAACGGGTCGAGCGGGTCATGCGCGAGCGCGGCATCGCGGGGATCACCCGCCGCCGGTCGCGGTCGCTGACCAGGCCGGACAAGACCGCCGCCGCGCCGGACCTGATCTGCCGCGACTTCACCGCCGGCGCCCCCGGCATCCGGCTGGTCGGGGACATCACCTACCTGCCCACCGACGAAGGCTGGCTCTACCTGGCGACCGTGCTCGACCTGCACACCCGCGAAATCGTCGGGCACGCCCTCGCCCCGCACATGCGCGCCGACCTCGTCTGCGACGCGATCACCCTCGCCGCGGACCGCGGCCTGGTCAACGCGGGCACGGTGTTCCACTCCGACCGCGGCACCCAATACGCCTCCACGGAATTCCGCGCCACGCTGGCCGCGCACGGGATCCGGGCCTCGATGGGCCGGACCGGGTCCTGCTACGACAACGCCGCCGCCGAATCCTTCTTCGCCACCCTCAAAACCGAAATCGGCACCCGCTCCTGGACCACCCGCAACCACGCACGCCAAGCCGTTTTCGCCTACCTCGCCTACTACAACCACCACCGCCTGCACTCCACCCTCGACTACCGCACACCCCACGAAACCCGTTTGAGTTATCGTCACCACCACGCCCACGCGGCATGAAACCCGGTGACCGGTACCCGGGGGAAACCTCAGTGCTGACGGTCGGTGGGTGCTTGTCAAGGCGGGAAAGATGCCTTGACAAGCACCCACCGACCGCAGGGGAGCTTCGTATCGGGGTGCGGGGGAGGGCTGGGTGCCTCGCTCGTTGGGTGCACCGGTGCCTGTTTGGGGAGCTCTGGACGTGCGTGAGGGGAACCCTCGCGGAATCAGGGTTCCCCTCGCGCACTTGGGTTGGTCAGTCTGTTTTGGGGGGTTGGGTCAGGTTGGGGGCGTCTTCTTTTGCGCGTTGGGCTGCTTCGCGCATTTCGATCATGTCCGTGAACCAGTCGCCGGTTTCGCGGGCTATGTCGCGGACTGCTCCCGTGATGATCGTGGCGATGTTGCCGATGTGGGTGGCCGCGGACTCCGTCAGCTCCTGCACGGTGTCCTTGCCACTTTCGAATGGGCCGACCATGGGCTTCCTCAGGCTGCTCGGAGTTGCCGTTCCGGGTCCACGGTAGCGGGCGCCGCCGGTTTTCCGGGGAGGGCCAGCCGCGCGATCTTCTTCGCTACCGACCACAGCTGCTTGCGCAGGGGGCCGGTGTTGTAGGGCAGGCCGTAGCGTTCGCAGATTTCCCGCACCTCGCCCGCGATCTGCGGGTAGCGGCGGGCGGGCAGGTCCGGGAACAGGTGGTGTTCGATCTGGTGCGACAGGTTCCCCGACAGGATGTGGAACAGCGGGCCGCCGGTGATGTTCGCGGAGCCCAGGATCTGGCGCAGGTACCACTGGCCGCGCGATTCGTTCTCCGTTTCCTCCTCGGTGAAGCTCTCGACGTCCGCCGGGAAGTGGCCGCAGAAGATGATCGAGAACGCCCACAGGTTGCGGACCAGGTTGGCGCTCGCGTTGCCCAGCAGCGTCAGCGGCGCCAGCGGGCCGGTGAGCAGCGGGAACAGGACGTAGTCCTTGCCGATCTGGCGCGACGCCTTGCGGACGATCCGGCGCAGCACCGGCACGTTCTCCGCCCAGGTCCGCTCGCCCTTCACGACCCGCTCGACCTCCAGGTCGTGCAGCATCACGCCCCACTGGAACAGCAGCGCGAGCAGCGTCGCGTACACCGGGTTGCCCAGGTAGTACGGATGCCACTTCTGCGCCGGGTCCATCCGGAGGATTCCGTAGCCGACGTCGCGGTCCTTGTCGACGATGTTCGTGTACGTGTGGTGGATGTAGTTGTGCGAATGCCGCCAGTTCTCCGCCGGCGCGACGGTGTCCCATTCGAAGCGCTGCGAGCTCAGCTCCGGGATGCGCGTCCAGTCGTACTGGCCGTGCATCACGTTGTGGCCGATCTCCATGTTGTCCAGGATTTTCGCTGCCGACAGCGCCGCGACGCCGGCCAGCCACGCGGGCGGCAGGAAGCCGGCGAACAGCAGGCCGCGGCCGGTCACCTCCAGCGCGCGCTGGGTTTTGATGATCTTGCGGATGTACTCGAGGTCTTCCTCGCCGAGGTCGTCGACGATCCGCTGGCGCAGCGCGTCGAGTTCCCGGCCGAATTCCTCGACCTGTTCGGGGGTCAGGCGGTCCTGCAGACCGGTCATGATGCTTCCTCCGGTGGTCAGGCGTCGATTTCGACGTCCCCGACGGGGACGCTGACGCAGAGCTGGATTTCTTCGTTCTCCTCGCCGGAGACCTCGCCGGTGCGGGCGTTGCGGACGCGGCCGGCGGTTTTGAGCTGCGTGCAGGAGAAACAGATGCCCATCCGGCACCCGTGTTCCGGCGTCAGGCCCGCGTCCTCGGCCTGTTCGAGCAGCGGCTTGCCGGAGTTGTCGCACTCCCGGCCGCTGCGGGCGAAGCGCACCCGGCCTTCGGCGGCCTCTGCGGAGAAGGTCAGCGGCGCTGCCGTGAACTCTTCGGTGTGCAGTTGTGCACTCAACCCTTCGTTTTCGAAGAGTTCACGCGCGGCGGCCATCAGCGGAGCCGGGCCGCAGAGGAACGTCTCGGCCTCGCGGAACCACGGTGCGGCCTTCTCCAGGTGCTTGACGGAGAACAGGCCGTGCAGGTCGCCGCCGCTGCGGGCGTGGGTGTGCGCGTGGGCCACGCGGAACGCCGGGTGCCGGGCGGCGAGTTCGGCCAGTTCCTCCCGGTAGAGCGCGTCGGCGGGGGTGTTCGAGTAGTGCAGGAACACGATCTCGCCGGGATGTCCCTCGGCGACGAGCGTCCGGGCCATCGCGAGCACCGGCGTGATCCCGCTGCCGCCGCTCATCAGCACGATCCGGTCCGGCCGCGGCGACGGCAGGGTGAACTCGCCGTCCGCCGGCGAAAGGCCGACCACCGCGCCGACGGCGGTGTCCTGCAGATGCCGCGACACCAGGCCTTTCGGGTCGGCTTTCACGGTGAACTCCAGGTCACCGCTGCCCTGCGCGCCGCACGGCGAGTAGCAGCGGGTCCGGCGCACGCCGTCGATCTCCACCTGCATCCGCACGTACTGGCCGGCGCGGAAGCCCTGCCACGCCCGGCTCGGGCGCACCGTGAAGGTGACGGTGTCCGGCGTCTGATGCCGCACGGCGGTGACGCGGCCGCGGATCTCGCGCCGCACCAGCATCGGGTCGACCAGTTCGAGGTACCGGTCCGCGCCGTGCGGGGTGAGCAGCGCCTCGGCGAGCGAGACGAGTCCGCGCACGCGGCGCGGGAGCAGTGCGGTCATCACCCCTCCAGAAGTTGAGTGCACAGTCGTACACTGACTAGTGTGGGGGCAAGGCCCCGGGACCTGTCAACGCGGAAGCGAGGTGATGTGACGTGGGCCATGCGGCGATCGCCAGTACGCTGCTCGACGTGTCCGCAGCCGAGGAGCCGGCCGGCCCGGTGAGCCGGCAGGAGCGCAAACAGCGCACCCGTCAGGCGCTGCTCGACGCGGCGCTCGACCTGCTCGCCGACCGGAGTTTCGCCAGCCTTTCGCTGCGCGAGGTCGCGAAGGGCGCGGGCATCGTGCCGACGGCGTTCTACCGGCATTTCTCGTCGATGGAGGAGCTCGGCGTCGCGCTGGTCGAGGAGACCACGCGCACGCTGCGCGGCCTGCTCCGCGGCGCGCGCACCGAGCAGAGCGGCTACGGCGGGATGATCCGGGCTTCGGTGCACACGCTGCACCGGCACGTCCGCGAGCACGAGGACCACTTCCGGTTCGTCACGCGCGAGCGCTACGCCGGCGCCGGTGCGGTGTCCCGGGCGATCGCGATCGAGATGCGGATGTTCTCCAGCGACCTCGCACTGGACCTGGCGCGCTTCGATCCGCTGCGCACCTGGCCCACCGAGGACCTGCACCTGCTCGCCGACCTCATCGTCACCGCGATGCTCGGCACGGTCGCCGAACTGCTGGAAATCCGTCCCGGCGACACCGCCGCGGACGAGCGCACGTTGGCCGCGGCGGAAAAACGGCTCCGGATGATCCTGCTTGGGGTGCCGCACTGGCAGCCTTAGCGGCATGGCCTTCCTGCACCTGACCGCGATCATCGTCGACGACTACGACGAGGCGATCGCCTTCTTCACCCGCGCGCTCGGCTTCGACCTGGTCGAGGACTCGCCGTCGCTCACCAACGACGGCCGCCCCAAGCGGTGGGTGGTCGTCCGCCCGCCCGGCGGCGAAACCGGCATCCTGTTCGCTCAGGCCGACGGGGACCGGCAGTCCCGCGCGGTCGGCGACCAGCACGCCGGTCGCGTCGGGTTTTTCCTGCGGGTAGACGACTTCGCGGCCAGCTACGCGCGGATGCGGGACGCCGGGGTCGAGTTCCTCGGCGAACCGCGGACCGAGCCGTACGGCCAGGTCGTCGTGTTCCGCGACGTCGCGGGCAACCGCTGGGACCTGCTCGGACCGGCCGCTTCCTGAGCCTGTTCTACGATCCCGGGGTCCAGCAGATCGTGGAGGAACGCTATGCCGAGCGGGTCGGAAGTCCGAGCCGAATTCACCGACCCAGTGCTCAACCTGGCGTTCGACGAGGCGCTGCTGCGCGAGGGGCCGACCGCGCCGGTGGTGTGGTTGTGGCGCAACCCGGTGTGCGTCGTCGTCGGCCGCGGTCAGCGAATCGCCCGCGAAGTCCGCGTGGACGAATGCGCCCGGGACGGCGTTCCTGTGCTGCGGCGGGCCAGCGGCGGCGGCACGGTGTTCCACGACCCGGGCAATCTCAACGTGACGCTCGTGTTGCCCGGCCCCGCGCCGCGTCCGCTGGAGATGCTCGGCCTGGTGATGTCCGCCGCGGTGGAGAAACTCGGTCTGCCGGCCAGGATCGGCGACCGCGGGATCTTCGTCGGCGACGCGAAACTGTGCGGGTTCGCGGTGTTCCGGACCAAAGACGTGCTGCTGGCGCATTCGACGCTGCTGGTCGACACCGACGCCGCGCGCGTCGGCGCTTACCTCACCGGCCCGCCGCCGGACCCGAAGCCGCTGGATTCGCACCGGAGCAAGGTCGCGTCCCTGCTTGACCACGGCGTGCGGCTGCCGCTGGCGGAAGTGGAAGACACCGTCCGCGCGGCCGCGGCGGGACTGCTCGGCCCGCTCCCGCCGCGCGAACCGACGGCGGGGGAGTTGGAGCGGCAGCGGGCATTGCTGTGGAGCCGCTACGAATACCCGGACTGGCACGCCGAGGGACGCCAGCGTTCGTAATCGCTTTGCCCTGGCTGAAAGTGCGTGAGGGGAACCCTCAGGGAATCTGATTCCCTGAGGGTTCCCCTCACGGACGGATCAGGTTGCGGAGGAGGAGAACAGCACCTGCGGCACCGCGCTGGCCGCACGGCGGCGCGGCTTGGCCGTTGCCGGAGCGGCGGTCTTCGCCGGGGCGGTCTTCGCGGGTGCGGAGACCTTGGCGGTGGCGGTCTTCGCGGGTGCCGGTGCCTTGGCGGACGCGGTCTTTGCAGCTGCGGGTGCCTTGGCAGTCGAAGTCTTGGCAGGTGCCTTGGCCGTCGCGGTCTTCGCCGTCGTCGCGGCGGGAGTCTTGACCGCGGCGGTCTTCGCCGACTTGGGCGCGGACTTGGTCGCCGCGGCGCTCGTCGACTTCGCGGTGGTCTTGGCGGCGGCCTTCGTTGGCTTGGCGGCAGTCTTGCGCCCGGTCCCGGTCGCGCCACCCGCTCGGGCAGTCTTCGCCGCGGTCTTCGCGGTAGCGGCGGCAGCGGTCTTCTTGCCAGCAACGGCTTTCCCGCCCTTGCCCGCCGCGGCGGCCTTCTCCGCCACCGGCTTCGCCTCGGCCTTCTTCGCCCCGGCGACGAGCCGCGGCCGCAGCTTCCGCCCGCCCGTCCGGCGGCCTGCCTTGGCGTACCGCTCCAGCAACCGCCGGAGCGCGGCCGCGTTGCGGGCGCCGAGGTCGATGTCGTACTCGATGCCGTCCAGCGCGAACGCTACGGTCTCGGCCGCGCGTCCTCCGGTCAGGTCGTCCTGAGTGCGGACAGCAGTGTTCCTCGCCATGGGAGCCTCCCGTGCTCGATCGTGGTCGTGCGTGCAACCGGCACGGCGACGACCCGGATTTCGCGGTGCCGCCGGTTTCTTGCAGCTCTCGTACGAGAATACCGGCAGGCTTGCGCGAACCTGCGCGGTGGTGTGCGCTGGGGCAATGGCAGCAGAGACTTTCGACGTGGTGGTCATCGGGGCGGGTCCGGTCGGGGAAGTGGCCGCCGAACGGGCCGCCAAGGGCGGGCTGAAGGTGGCCCTGGTCGAACACGAACGGTTCGGCGGGGAGTGTTCGTACTGGGCGTGCATCCCGAGCAAGGCGTTGCTGCGCCCGGGAAACCTGCTCGCCGCGGCCAAGCGGATGCCCGGGGTGCCGATCGGCGACGCGCTCGACGCGGGCAAGGTGCTCGCCCGCCGCGACTGGTTCACCGGCAAGGGCGACGACTCCGGCCAGGTCGAATGGGCGCGCGGCGCGGGCATCGAACCTGTGCGCGGGTACGGCCGGATCAGCGGCGAACGCGAGGTCACGCTTGACGACGGCCGTGTTTTCGCCGCCCGGCACGCGGTGATCGTGTGCACCGGCAGCGTCCCGCGCACGCCGCGGATTCCGGGTCTGGACACCATCAAGCCGTGGGGTTCGCGGGAAGCGACGTCGGCGACCGAGGTGCCCGGACGGCTCGGCGTGCTCGGCGGCGGCGTGGTCGGCGTCGAGATGGCGCAGGCGTGGGCCCGGCTCGGCGCGCAGGTCGACCTCGTGATCACCGGCGAGCGCCCGCTGCCCCGGCTGCCGGAGTTCGCCGGAGACCTGGTCCTGGACGGATTGCGCGAGGCGGGCGTCCGCGTGCACGCGAACTCGGGCCTGAGCGAAGTGTCCAGTGTGGACGGTGGAACCCGGCTGAAGCTCTCCGACGGCGGGGAGATCGTCGTGGACGAACTCCTGGTCGCCACCGGCCGCGCGTCCGCGACCGGCACAATCGGGCTGGACGTCCTCGGTCTGCCCACCGACGGCCCGCTCCAGGTGGACGAAAGCGGCCGAGTGTCCGCTGTGGAGGGTGGCTGGCTGTACGGCGCGGGCGACGTCACCGGCCGCGCTTTGCTGACCCACCAGGGAAAATACGCCGCTCGCGTCGTCGGGGACTCGGTCGCCGCCCGCGCTCGCGGCGAGGAGATCTCGACGGAACCGTGGAGCCGCTACAGCGCGACCGCCGATCATCACGCGGTGCCGCAAGTGGTGTTCACCGACCCGGAAGTGACGTCAGTCGGCCTGACCGAGGCGCGCGACGGATCTGCCGACCGAGTGGTGGACATCGACATCGCGGTCGCCGGTTCGTCCTTGCACGCCGACGGGTACCAGGGCAAAGCGCGCATGGTCGTCGACACCGAACGCGGTGTCGTGCTGGGTGTCACGTTCGTCGGGCAGGACGTGGCGGAACTGCTGCATTCGGCGACCATCGCGGTCGTCGGCGAGGTGCCGCTGGACCGGTTGTGGCACGCGGTCCCCGCGTTCCCGACGATCAGCGAGGTGTGGCTGCGGCTGCTGGAGGCTTACGGACTCTGAATGTCGGTGCGGTCCGGTAGCGTCGGGGCATGACCAGTGCCCCCGTTCCCGGCCGGCGTGAACGCAAAAAGGCGGCGACCCGCCAGGCGCTGGCCGACGCTGCCCTGCGGATGTTCCTGGAGCGGGGCTACGACCAGGTGACCGTGCGCGAGATCGCCGACGCCGCCGACGTGTCCACCACCACGCTGATGAAGCACTTCCCGACGAAGGAAGCTCTCGTGTTCGACCGGGAGCCCGAGGTGGACGAGGCGCTGGTCTCGGCTGTCCGCGACCGGCCGGAGGGCATGTCGGTGCTGGAGGCGCTCCGCGCGCACATCCACGTGCGGGCGACCTCCGGCATCCGCGCGGAAGCCGAACCACTGCTGCGGCTGGTGCGGGAGACGCCCGCGCTTTCCGAGTACTGGCACAAGATGTGGATGGGACACGAGCACACGCTGAGCCGCGTGATCGCCGCGGAAACCGGTGCGCCGGAGGACGACCCGCGGTGCGCGGTGCTGGCTCATTTCGCACTGGAGACGGCCTCGCTGGCCGACCGCTCGGACGACCCGCCGCGGGTTGTCGACGTGGCGTTCGACCTGCTGGAGAACGGGTGGCAGTGAGTTGTTCGCTCGGTGCTGTGGTGGCGGTTGGTTGGTGAGTTGTTGGCGCGGTGCTGTGGTGGCGGTCGGTTGGTGAGCTGTTAGCTCAGTGCTGCGGCGGAGATCGGTTGGTGGGTCGTTCGCTCGGTGCTGCCGTGGCGGGCGGTCGGTGAGCTGCTGGCTCGGTGCTGTGGTGGCGGTCGGTTGGTGAGCTGTTAGCTCGGTGCTGCGGCGGAGATCGGTTGGTGAGTCGTTCGCGCGGTGCCGCCGTGGCGGTCGATTGCTGAGTCGTTCGCCGGGTGCGGTGGTGCCGTCCGGTTGCTGCGTCGTTCGCCGGGTGCCGTGGCGGCGGGCGATTGCTGAGGCGTTCCCTCAGGCCAGAAGTGGTGAACTGAACGCGGTCGGCCGCTGAGGCGTTCTCTCAGGACGGCAGCTGCAAGTCGAGCGCGCCTTTCGCCGCGCGGACGAGACCGGGATCGTCCGCAGTGGACGGTCCGGGCTGCCAGACCGCCTGCACGATCCGGACGCCCTTCCCGTCGATCTTGCTGGCGTAGGCGGCACCGTCGAACTGCGGCGGTCCCGAAGGCCACTTGCCGGTTTCCGTGGCGACGTCCAAGATCCCGCCGCCGCCCGGGTTGTCGGCGATCTGCTTGAGATGATCGGCCTGCCCGGCATCGGAAAACTCGACCACCGCGACGGTCACCGCGGCCGGCCGTCCGTCCACGAGAGCCGTGTAGCTCGCGCGGCGGACCGCGGAGCAGCTGGTCTGCTGGAGACTCGCCTGGACGTCCCCGAACGCGTGCGAGGCGCACTTCTGGTCGGCGCTGCTCGCGCGGGGTTCGAAGGTGAGAGTCGGGGCCGGCGGGGCGCTCGACTGGACACTGCTAGGCGCGGGACTTGGAACGCTGCTCGGCGGCGCACTGCTGACGGGCGCAGTGGCGGTGTCGTCTCCGCCGCTCGTCGCCACGACGATCGCCGACACCACCAGGACGACCAGCAAGACGATCGCCGCGATCGGCACCCACTTGACAGTCCGGGAGCCCGGTTTTCCAGGCCCGGCAGGGGAGTTCGGCCCAGCCGGGGAGTTCGGCCCGGCTCCGGCTGCTCCGGCACCGGTTCCCGCGGCGGTTGTCGCTGCTCCTGCCCCGGTTGCCCCGGTACCGGTCCCCGCGGAGGTTGCCGCTGCTCCCGCCCCGGTTCCCGCGGGGGTCGTCACTGCTCCTGCCCCGGCACGGTTTCCCACGGGGGTTGTCGCTGTGCCCGCCCCGGTTGCCCCGGTGCCGGTTCCTGGCGTGGCGGTTGCGGCTGAGCTTGCCCCGGTGCCGGGTCCGGCCATGACGGTTGCCGCAGCTCCTGCCCCGGCTGTCCCGGTGCCGGTTCCTGGCGTGGCGGTCGCGCGTGTTCCGGTCCCGGGTCCGGCCGCGGAGGGTGCACCTGCTCCCGCTCCGGTTGCCCCAGTCGCAGGTCCTGCCGCAGCGGTTGCCCCGGTCCCGGGACTGACTGCCTGCGATCCGGCACGGGGGCTGGCGGACGCCGTTGCGGCCGGAGCTGGTCGCGGGGGTTGGGGCCGACTGCTTGGCACGACCGGCGGAACGGCTCCGCGCGGACGTCCGGCAGGCTGCGGCTTCGCCGGGGACGGCATCTTCTCGGTCGGCGCCTCAGGCGGGTCCGCGGACTCGGTAGGCGCTTCGGAAAGCGACTCCAGTTCGATCGACGGAATCTCCGGGCGAGGCGGCCGCACCGCGATGATCTTCGGCCTCGGCACCGGGGGAGTGGCGGACTTCGGTGCGGCGGAAGGGTTGCTGGGGGAAGCAGCAGCCTTCGGCGTCGCGGTGCCAGCGGATCCCGACGTGGTCGCACCGGGGAAGACGGGAAGCCCTCGGACATCACCGGCACCGGCTGGAGTTTGCGGCCTCGCAGTGCCGCGGGGGACGGCCTCCGCGGTGGATGGAGCGGTACCGGGAGCGACAGCGTTCGATCCGGCGGCACCGGAAGGTGTTGTGCCGGGAGCGACGGTGTTCGATCCAGCGACACTGGATGGGGTTGCGCCGGACCCGACAGCATCGGCCCGAGCGGAGTTTCCCGGGCCTGGCGAGCCGGAACCGGCGACGGCCCCGGCCGGATCGGGCTTGGCGGCGGTTCCAGCAGGGCCGGATGTCGCCGCGGTGGCCGCAGCAGCTCCGAGCCCTGCAGTCGCAGCCCCAGCGGAGACTCCCGTTCCGACTGCAGCACCGGAGTTCGCGGCGGCAGTGCCATTGCTCGCCGGGCCAGTGTTGGCTGCGCTCGCGGCAGCAGCCGAACTAGCCGAAGCACCGCCAGCCACCCCCGCAGCCGCAGAACCAGCCGAACCCCCGGGAGACCGAGGCCCAGGAGGAACCGGAACGTCGTCCGCGAACCGGACGAACCCTTCCCCTCGCAGGACCTCGTCCGAAAGCTCCGGCGCGTCCGGAGCCAGCGCCGCGATCAGCGCGCGGGCCTGGTCCACCGAGCGCGGATGCCGGGCCGTGGCGAGGGAGACCGTCGCTGCCAGCATGGTCGTCGGCGTCGGGTGCAGGACGCGGACCGGGCCCGCGAGGTCGCCGGGGGGCTGGTCGACCGTCTCCACGTACGGGCCGACCGCCACGATCGTGCCGACTGGGCCTCCGCCTAGTTCCGCGATGCGGCGTTCGCATTCCTGGGACAGGTCGAGCGCTTCGGTGGCGGGGTTGACGTCGTCGCCGTGGACCAGGGGCCAGCCGTCCGCTTTCCACGGGCCGCTCAGCGGGGCTTCGAGGCGCAGGGCCGGGTCGGGCAGGTCGACGCCGATCACGACGAGCACGCCCGCGGGCAGCACCACGACCGCCTCGACCGGACGGTCTCCGGTCGGGCGGGCGCCGACGAGCGCTACGCCGCCGATCACCGTGCTCCCCCGGCCGAGGGAGGCCAGTGCGGCCCGCACGTCTTCCGCGACGCGCGAGGGCTGCTGCCCGAGACGGACCAGTCGCACCGAAATTCTCCTGTCGAATCCGCAGCGTTTCCGGTGCACCACGCTAGCGTGCCGGGCCGCCGGAACCGTGCTTCGCGCCCTCGCGTCGGCGTGGCTCACCACAATGGGTCGTCCGCTGCGACTTGTGGTGTTCATGTGGCCAAACGGCACGGTTGGGGTGCAGAATGTGCTACACAGGTCGGGAACTGCCGTGGAGGCTACGCAACCTGCGCAGGGTTCGAGAGGTCGTAGGGGAAGACGTCCCTCGTCGAACAAGCGGAGGTCAGCAGTGAGCACCCGTGGCAGCACCCGAGGCGTGGTGTACGTCCACTCGTCGCCGTCTGCGGTATGTCCGCACGTCGAGTGGGCGATTTCGGGCACCCTTGGTGCCCGTGTCGAGCTGAAGTGGACGGCCCAGCCGGCCAGTCCGGGACAGCTCCGGGCCGAATGCAGCTGGAGCGCGCCCGCAGGAACCGCGGGCAAACTCGCCGGCGCGCTCAAGGCGTGGCCGATGGTGCGCTTCGAAATCACCGAGGAACCCAGCGCGGGCGTCGACGGCGAGCGGTTCTGCTTCGCGCCCGGACTCGGGCTCTGGCACGGCCGCACCAGCGCCAACGGCGACATCGTCGTGGGCGAGGACCAGCTGCGCGCGCTCGTCAGCATGACCCGCGGCGGCGAAACCCTCGCGCACAAGCTCGACGAACTCCTCGCCGCGGCCTGGGACGAGGCGCTCGAGCCGTACCGGCACGCGGGCGACGGCGCCCCGGTCACCTGGCTGCACCAGGTCGGGTGAGCGGGGGCGGTACCCTCACCCGGGTGAGCGTTCACCCGGCCCCGCCTTCCCGTCAGCGGTGGTTGATCCCCGTGCTCGTGGTGGTCCTGTCCATCACCGTCGCCGGGGGTCTGCTCGCCCGCGAGCTGTACCGCCGCCCCGATTCGCCGCGTGCGGCCGACGGCGAAGCCATGGCTCCGTCCGCCACCACCAGCGGCGGTGCGGCCGACAAGTCTGGCGCGGTCGAGGTCGGGGCCACTCCGGACGCCGAGAACCACCCGCAGGACGACGCCGTCCGCACGGTGCTGAAGTCCTATTTCACAGCGGTGAACCAGAAGGACTACGAGGCCTGGGCGGAGACGGTCAGCGACGCTCGCCGCAGCAAGATGCCGGAGTACGACTTCCACCGGAGCTTCCAGTCCACTAAGGACGTCGACGTCATGCTGTACCGCATCGAACCGGGCGCGCAGGGGACGCTGCGGGCACTGGTTGGGTTCACCAGCACCCAGTCGCTCAACGAGGCCCCGGTCGACTTCCAGGAGAAGTGCATCCACTGGCGGCTCGTGCTGCCGCTGAAGTTCGAGCACGGCTCGTACCGGATCGACACCGTCGACGGCACCGCCACCGAACACGACAAGTGCTGAGAACCCGGTGAAACGCTGAAGGGCCCCGCGGAAGATTTCCGCGGGGCCCTTCAGCGTGAAAAGGACTCAGTTCGCCGGCGTGAACAGCAGCGCGGTGTTGTGCCCGCCGAAACCGAACGAGTTGGACAGCGCCGCGGCGAGTTCGACCTTGCGGTTCTCCCCGGCCACGACGTCGAGCTGCACCTTCGGGTCCAGTTCGGTGAGGTTCAGCGTCGCGGGAACGACGCCCTCGTACAGCGCGAGAATTGTCGCGATGCCCTCGACCGCGCCCGCCCCGCCGACAAGGTGGCCGAGCGCGCCCTTCGGAGCGGTGACCACCGGGTGCTCGCCGATCGCCGACCGGATCGCGGCCGCCTCGCCGATGTCGCCGACCACAGTGGACGTCGCGTGCGCGTTCACGTGGCCGACGTCCGAAGGGGACAGTCCGGCCATCGTCATCGCCGCGCGCATCGCCGCGATCTGCCCGATGCCCTCCGGGTGGTTGCCCGTGATGTGGTAGGCGTCGGACGTCAGGCCGTAGCCGGCCAGCTTCGCGTAGATCCGCGCGCCGCGGGCCTTCGCGCGGTCGGCCCGCTCGAGCACGACGACGCCGGAGCCCTCGCCGAGCACGAAGCCGTCGCGGCTCACGTCGAACGGACGCGACGCCGCGGCCGGGTCGTCGTTGCGCGTCGACACCGTGCGCGCCTGGGCGAACCCGGCGACGGTGATCGGGTGGATGCACGCCTCGGAACCGCCCGCGACCACCACGTCGGCCCGTCCGGACCGGATCATCTCGAAGCCGTTCGCGATGCCCTCGGCCCCGGACGCGCACGCCGACGCGGGCGAGTGCACCCCGGCCCGCGCCTTCAGGTCGATGCCCACGTGCGCGGCGGGCCCGTTCGGCATCAGCATCGGCACGGTCAGCGGCGACACCTTGCGAAGACCCTGCTGGTGCAACAGATCGTTCTGGGTCAGCAGGGTCACCGGCCCGCCGACCCCGGTGCCGATCGAGACGCCGAGGCGTTCCGGTTCGACGTCGGCGTGCCCGTCGGTCTGCTCGGCGAACCCGGCGTCGGCCCAGGCCTGACGGGCGGCGATGATCGCCACCTGCTCGCACCGGTCGAGCCGGCGGGCCTGCACGCGGGGCAGGATGTCGGTCGGCTCGACGGCGAGCTGCGCCGCGATCCGCACCGGCAGGTCCAGCTCCGCCGCCCAGTCCGCCTCGATCGTGCGGATCCCGCTGCGGCCGGCCAGCAGACCGTCCCAGGTGGACGCGACGTCCCCGCCGAGCGGCGTGGTCGCGCCCATTCCGGTGATCACGACGTCGATGTTGCTCATGGGTGTCTCCCCAAGGTCGGCTCCGGACCGGGGCCCGGGTACGAAGAGGACTTACTTCGAGTTGGCGGACACGTAGTTCACCGCGTCGCCGACGGTCTTCAGGTTGGCCAGCTCGTCGTCCGGGATCTTGACGCCGAACTTGTCCTCGGCCTGCACGGCGATCTCGACCATCGACAGCGAGTCGATGTCCAGGTCGTCCACGAACGACTTCTCGGCGGTGACGTCGTCCTGAGCCACGCCGGCGACCTCTTCGACGATCTCGGCGAGGCCGGCGAGAATCTCAGTGTTGTCAGCCATCGGTGTTGTTCCCTTCTCGGTTCTTCTGGAGGTCCGCTCGCGGGCACGGCGCCCGCGGGGGAAGTATCGCTCAGGGCAGGACGAACGCCTGCGCGGCATAGGAAAGCCCGGCTCCGAAGCCGACCGCCAGCACCACGTCGCCGCTTTTCGCCGTCCCCGCCTTGCGCATGTGGTCCAGCGCCATCGGGATCGAAGCGGACGAGGTGTTGCCCGAGTACTTGATGTCGTCGGCCACCACCATGTCCTCGCGCGCCCCCTTGGCGCGCAGCTTCTTGGCGATCGACTCGACGATCCGGAGGTTCGCCTGGTGCGGCGCCAGCACGTCCACATCGGACGGTTGCAGTCCGGCGGCTTCCAGCGCGCGCAGCGCGATCGGCGCGATCTGCGTGGTCGCCCAGCGGAAGACCGACTGGCCCTCCTGGTAGATCCACTGGTGGTCGCGCATGTAGATGAGGTCGACGAGGTCGCCCGCGCTGCCCCACACGACCGGGCCGATGCCCGGTTCGTCGGACCCGCCGACCACCGCGGCTCCCGCGCCGTCGGCGAAGATGATCGCGTTCGCGCGGTCGGTCGGGTCCACGACGTCGGTGAGCTTCTCCGCGCCGATCACGAGGACCTTCTTCGCCGAGCCCGCGCGCACGAGGTCGGAGGCGACGCCGAGGCCGTAGCAGAATCCGGCGCACGCGGCGTTGAGGTCGAACGCGCCGGGAGCGGCGACGCCGATCCGCGCGGCGACCTGCCCGGCCGCGTTCGGGATCTGGGAGGGCATGGTGCAGTTGGGGACGATGACCGTGTCCACTTCGGACGCGTCGAGGCCCGCGTCGGCGAGCGCTTCGGACCCGGCCGCGACGGCGTAGTCGACCAGCACGTCGTCCTTCTCGCCGAACCGCCGCTCGATGATGCCGACGCGGTCGCGGATCCACTGGTCGCTGGTGTCCATGACCTGCGACAGGTCGTCGTTCGTGACGATCCGGTCCGGCTGGTAGCTGCCGAAGCCGAGGATGCGGGCGGCGGGGGCGCCCTGGGCCAGGCGCAGGGTGGGGCGGGCGGTCACTGGGCGTCCTCCTCGCGCAGCGCCGCCAGCTCGGCGGGCGACTTCAGCGCGGTGGTAGTGGTGACGACGCCCTTGAGCTGCCGCTTGACCAGTCCGGTCAGGGTGCCCGCGGGCGCCAGTTCGACGGTGCGGTCCACGCCGAGCGAGACGAGCCCGTCCATGGTGAGGTCCCAGCGGACCGGGCGGGTCACCTGGGCGACGAGCCTGCGCAGGTACTCCGCGCCGCTCGTGACGACCTGACCGTCGGCATTGGACAGCAGCGGGCGCGTCGGGTCGGCCGGGGAGAGACCGGCGGCGTGCTCGCGCAGGGCGTCTTCCGCGGGGGCCATGTAGGGCGTGTGGAAGGCGCCGGCGACCTTGAGCGCACGGATCTTCGTGCCCTCCATCGGCTCGGCGATGATCTTCTCGATCGCGGCGGCGGACCCGGAAGCGACGATCTGCCCGGCCCCGTTGCGGTTCGCGGCGGCGAGGCCCTGGCTTTCCAGCCACGCGGCGACTTCCTCGGGATCGCCGAGCATCACCGCGGCCATCGACGTCGGTTCGAGCGCGCAGGCCTTGGCCATCTCGGCGCCGCGGACCGCGGCGAGCGCGACGGCGTCGGCCGGGCTGAGCACCCCGGCGATCGCGGCCGCGGCCAGCTCGCCGACGGAGTGGCCGGCGACCGGAGCGTCGTCGGCGACCGGGAGGTGCTCGAAGGACAGCAGGGACAGCGCGACGATCAGCGGCTGCGCGACAGCGGTGTCCTGGATCTCCTCGGCGCCGGCCTCGGTGCCGAGCCGGATCAGGTCGAGCCCGCAGCGGGCGGACCACTCTTCGACGCGCGCGCGGGCGCCGTCGAGCTCGAGCCACGGAGCGAGCATGCCGGGGGCTTGGGAACCCTGGCCGGGGGAGAGGACTGCAACTGTCACGCTGTCTATGAGACCACGGGACCCGTCGCGCTTCGGCTGCGGGCGGTCACCAAGTCCGCGCGGCGTTATTGGAGGAAACCTCCAAAGACCCGCCGGAGAACCCGGCCCTTAACCCATCCGCCTTGTGGGATTCAACCAGCGCTTGCCGTGAAGTCTGTCACCCGCCACGCGCTCGCCGTGTCCCTGTCACGCCGTGGTCGCGCCTCGGCTCGGAGGGGCGGAGCAGGATGCTCCCAATGTGGCATTGGGTGCGTCAGACGCACCGAACGCCGCATTGGGTGCGTGACATGCACCCAATGCCACATTGGGGTTTTTCAGCAGCGCGGCGTGCGGCGATGCGCGGGCGGCGTCGACCGGGCCGAAACGGGAGCGGCAATGCCCCGGCGCGCCTTGCTGGCCGGTGCTCGCAGCACCTCTTACTCACCGCGCACCGCGTTAGTGAGAAAACCGCACTGCGGCGATCACCAAAGCCCGCGGGCCCGGGCGAGTCTGCCCACCGTGAGCGCGACCCGCAGCACCAGTGCGTCGCGGGCGTCGGTCGGGTTGCGGCCGGTGAGTTCGGCGGCTTTGCGCAGCCGGTACCGGACCGTGTTCGGGTGCACGAACAGCGTTTGCGCGCAGCGTTCCAGCACCCCGCCGGTGTCCAGATAGGTCTCGACCGTGCGCTGCAGGGCGGCTCCGGCTTCTTCCAACGGCCGGGCCACGAGGTCGACCAGCAGCCGTTCCGCGCCGGGGTCGCCGGAGAGGGCTCGTTCGGGGAGGAGGTCGTCGGAGCGCACCGGACGCGGTGCGGCGGGCCAGCCGACCACCGCGCGCAGGCCGGACAGCGCCTCGGCCGCGCTGTGGTGCGCCTCGGCCAGCGTCGGCACCGTCGGACCGGCCACGACCGGGCCGTCGGCGAACACCGTTGACATCCGGGCCAGGATTTCGCGTTCCTTCGGCCCGCCCTCGGTGGGGCCGCCGATCACGATCACCAGCCGCGAGCCTTGCACCGACAGCAGTACCGCGCGGCCGACGCGGGCGGCGCGGGCGCGGACGTCGAAAACCACCGTCGGCGGGTCGTCCGACGGTGGATTTCCCACCAGCACAGTCGCCGCCGCGGCCGGATCCCACCCGAGCGCCGCGGCTCGCGAAAGGACGGATTCTTCGGCGTCCCCGCGGACGATTCCGTCGACCACGAGCGCTTCGAGCCGGGCGTCCCACGCGCCGCGCGCTTCCGCCGCCGCGGCGTAGGAATTGGCCGCGGCGAAAGCGATTTCCCTGCCGTAGCGCAGAATTCCTTCGATCAACGCGGCACGTTCGGCTTCCGACGCGGCGAATTCGGGGAGCTGCTCCTCGAACACCTCGATCGCGAGCCGCACCATCGCGACGGCCTGGCGCAGGCTGATCCAGCGCGACACTTCGGTCGGCGCGTCGCGGAAGGCCTCGGTGGTGAGCTTCAGCGCTTCTTTCGAATCCCGCAGCCACGCGACGAATCCGCTGGCCCCGGTCTGCGTGATCAGCAGAACGCTGGCGCGCTGGTCGGCGGGAAGCCGCGCGAACCACACCAGCCGGCGTTCCATTTCCGCGACGCTCGCGCTCGCCAGCCGCCCGGAGGCGTGCTCCAGGCTGCGCAGGGTTTTCGCGGACAGTCCGTGGTGCTTGCGCGCTGGGCGTCCCGTGGTGTCGGCCATGTCGGATCCGATCCTACGTGCCGCGCGCGACCCGCAACTTTAGGCGGATGCGACGGCGACCTCGGGCGGTGGGCGGCGCCTGGACGAAGTGCCTAGGATCCGGGGTGGGGTGGTAGGGGATCACCCCGCGCGAAAAAAGAACAGGGGGACGGGCCATGCCAGAGCCCGGACTGGAGATCGACGGGATCTCCAAACGGTACGGCGCCGTGGTGGCGCTCGAGAAAATGACGTTCGACGTGCGGCCGGGGGAGCTTTTCGGATTCGTCGGCAGCAACGGGGCGGGCAAAACGACCACCATGCGCATCGCGCTCGGGGTGCTGAGCGCCGACGCGGGCCAGGTGCGCTACGCGGGCGAGCCCATCACGCATGAAACGCGCCGGCAGATCGGTTACATGCCCGAGGAACGCGGCCTGTACCCGAAGATGAAGGTCGGCGAGCAGCTCACGTATCTGGCCCGGCTGCACGGAATGCCCGCCGCCGCGGCGAAGGCGTCGAGCGAACGGTGGACCGAACGCCTCGGCGTGGCCGCGCGCCGCGACGACGAGGTGCAGAAGCTCAGCCTCGGCAACCAGCAGCGCGTGCAGCTGGCCGCCGCGCTGGTGCACGAACCGCGGATTCTCGTGCTGGACGAACCGTTTTCCGGATTGGACCCGGTGGCCGTCGACGTGATGAGCGACGTGCTGAAGGAGAAGGCCGCCGAGGGCGTTCCGGTCGTGTTTTCCAGCCACCAGCTGGATTTGGTGGAACGGCTGTGCGACCGGATCGGGATTGTCCGGAGTGGACGGATGGAGGCGTCCGGCACGGTGGCGGAACTGCGCGCGGGCGGGACCGTCCGGCTGCTCGTCGACGCGCCGGAGGCTCCGGAAAGCTGGGCCGCCGCGCTGCCCGGCGTGACCGTGCTCGGCCGCAAGGGTTCGGTGACCGAACTGGAACTGGCTGACGGCGCCGACGACCAGGCGGTGCTGCGCGCCGCGCTGGCGACCGGCCCGGTGCGGGAATTCGCCCGCAAACTGCCGTCCCTGACCGAGTTGTTCCGTTCTGTCGTGTCCGAGCAGCAGGAGGCCGCGGCATGACCGGGTCGAACGTTCAGATGAGCCCGATGTCCGCGGTCGGCCTCGTCGCCGGGCGGGAAATCACCACGCGGGTCAATTCCAAGGCCTACCGCATCACCACGCTGGTGATGGTGGTCATCGTCGTCGGGCTGGCGCTGGTCTTCAAGCTCTTCAACGGCGGCGGGGGCGCCGACGCGACGGTCGGCTACGTGCCGGCCGCCTCGCCGCTGGCGCAGCCGCTGAGCGCGACGGCGAAGTCGATCGGCCAGACCGTCGCGACGCAGCAGGTGCCCGACGAGAAGACCGGCCAGGACAAGCTGCGGGACGGTTCGATCGACGCGCTGCTGGTGCAGGACGCGAAGCGGGTGCACGTCCAGGTGAAGAAGGACCTGGACGCGAAGCTGAAGAACACGTTCACCGTGCTCGAGGGGCAGCTGGCGCTCAACCAGCAGATCGAGTCCCTCGGCGGCGATCCGGCGAAGGTGCGCCAGGCGACCGCCGAGGCGACGATCGACGAACTGCCGCCGCTCGAGAAACCGTACGACTACAACGGGCAGCAGCTGGTGCTCGGCATCATCGCGGGAATCCTGATCTACCTCTCGCTGATGCTCAACGGGCAGAGCGTGGCCCAGGGCGTCGTAGAGGAGAAAACGTCCCGGGTGGTCGAGCTGTTGCTGTCGACGATCAAACCGTGGCAGCTGATGGCCGGGAAGGTGCTCGGCATCGGCGTCGTCGGGCTGATCCAGATGCTGGCGATCGGCGTGGCGGGCGTCGCGGCCGGACTCGGGTTCGGGGTGCTGACGATCTCGGTGAACGCCGCGGTCGGCACCGTGATCTGGCTGATCGTCTGGTACCTGCTCGGGTTCTTCATGTATTCGATCGTGTTCGCCGCTCTCGGCGCGCTGGTGTCGCGGCAGGAGGACGTGGGCGGCGCGACGATGCCCGCGCTGATGTTCGTGATCGCCGGGTACGTGGTGGGGATTTCGATCCTGCCGTCGAATCCGGGCAGCCCGCTGGCCGAGGTGCTGTCGCTGATCCCGGTGTTCGCGCCGACGCTGATGCCGATGCGGCTCGCGATGGGCGGCGTGCCGGTGTGGGAGGCGGTGCTGTCGGTGGGCCTGGTGATCGTGCTGATCCCGGCGCTGATCTGGCTGGCCGCGCGGATCTACCGCAACGCGGTGATGCGCACCGGCGCGAAGGTGAAGCTGCGGGACGCCCTGCGCGCGGCCTGACAGTGAAGTTACAGACGGCGGGCCGCGGCGGAATGCCGCGGCCCGCCGTTTGTGTTCCGAAGCCTCTACTCTCGGTGGACGCGTTGTCCCGGTGAGGGACCTGGGCAGCGGAGGCCCTAACCCACGTGGGTTAGCGGCATCGGGTGAGTTGCGTGAACGCCGCCCTCGCGAACCCGCCGTTCCGGCCACCCGGCCGAGCGCCCGTTAATGACCTTCGCGCGGCATCTCCGCCGGGCGCTATTGCCGCCGCGCGGTTATCCGGCACGTGTGCGGAAGGCTCGCGCAATTCGCCGCCGCGGGCTGTCGCGCGACGCGAATTCGCACCGCACAGACCGCTCCCGCACGGGATTCCCGTCCGGACATCTCCGCCGCCGTCCGCTGGTCGGCGCGCAAATCCGTCGGCGACTCGCCAATCGCCCGAACATGAAGGCCAGATGAACGGCGGAGAAAACCCGAACCGCATTCGTCTCGGAAGCGCCCGCGCGCGGCGATAAAGCGCGGAAAATGTTCGAGGCCGCTCGGCGCTTGCGGTTTTCGCTGCGCCGAGCGGCCTCGTCTCCCCGGTCCCCACCGGTAGGACAAGTATGGCGGCGATTGATCTTCCCGCGCCAGTCGTCTCACTCGATCGTGGTGCACAGCACTCGGGCGCAGTGGGTACCTGTCCTGCGACCCGGTGCGACAGGACGGTGCCGGAATCCACGTCGAACCGCGGCGAAGGGAGCCAGCGTGGGTGAACAACTCAAGGACGGACTCGGACAGGCCTGGAATCTGGTGGCCACGTTCGTCCCGAAACTCGTGGGTTTTCTGATCATCCTCTTGATCGGCTGGCTGATCGCGAAAGCCGTGTCCAAAGCGGTCGGGCTCGTTCTCGGAAAGCTCGGTTTCACGCGGATGGTGGAGAAGACCGGGCTGACCGGAATGGTGAAGGGCGCGAATCTCGACGCCACCGCGGTGCTCGTGAAACTCGTCTACTACTTCATTCTGCTGATCGCGCTGCAGCTGGCGTTCGGGGTGTTCGGGCAGTCGAACCCGGTGAGCCAGCTGCTGAACGACATCATCGCGTTCCTGCCGAGGATCCTGGTCGCGGTGGTGCTGATCATCGTCGCGGCGGCGATCGCGAAGGTCGTGCGGGACGTCGTCGCGGGCGCGCTGTCGGGCCGTTCGGCCGGGCGGCTGCTCAGCACGATCGCGTACTGGCTGGTGATGGCGTTCGGCATCATCGCGGCGCTGGGCCAGGTGAACATCGCGACGGCGGTGACCGGCCCGATCCTGATCGCGGTGCTGGCGACCGCGGGCGGCGTGATCGTGGTCGGCTTCGGCGGCGGCCTGATCAAGCCGGCCCAGGAACGCTGGGGCGGCTGGCTGGCGAACCTGCAGGGCCAGGTCGGCTCCGGCAACGGTGCGCGGGAGCAGGGCCAGGTGAGCGGGCAGCACGCGCACGCCGGGCAGGCCCGGACGCAGAGCTACCCGCAGTCGCAGTCGGGCAGCCTTCCGCAGCCGGGTGAGCAGACCCGCCAGATGCCCGCGGACGGCGGCCGCCCGCCGGAGCCGCCGACCCCGCCCGCCGGGTTCGGCCGCGTGGACCGCTGAGCGGAGGCCAGTCGAGCCGGGGATTCCGCTGACAGCGAGCTGATCCGCGGAGGTTCGCCGGCTCCGGGCCGTGCTGCTGACCGGATTCAAACCCGGCCGGCGGCTTCGCTGACGGCCTTCCCCGATCCGCGGGTCGGGGACAGGGGGCCGCGTTGCTTCGGCAGCGCGGCCCCGCGGTCTGCCCGCCGCCATTTTGCTCGTGGCGGTCGGCAAAGACGGCATGTAGGGCTGGGCTCGATCACCACAGTCGGCCCCGCCGCTCGGGCGATGGAGGCCCGGCGCCACCCCGGCGCCGGGCCTCCGCCATGTCCGGCTCCGGCGTCCACTCAGCGGGACTGTCTGCAGTCTCACATCGGCACGGGAATGGCGGCTCCGTGTTGCATGTTGGGAGGCGTAGATCGGAAGGGGTGCCGACGTGGACTTCCTGTTGCATCACGGCGTGACCGTGTTCGGCCAGTGGATCTCGATCGCCGAGCTGGCCGGGCAGGTGTTCGCGCTCGCGGTCGTGTTCCTCGCGCAGCGGCGGACGCTGTGGACCTGGCCGGTGCAGGTCGGCGCGACCGTCCTGCTCTTCTCCGTTTACGCGTCCGCGCATCTCGGCGGCCTCGCCGGACGGCAGGTCGCGATCCTGCTCATCTCGCTCTACGGCTGGTGGGCCTGGAACCGCAGGACCGACCCGGTGTACGGCGTCGTCGTGCGCAAGGGCCGCTGGACCGAGCGGTCCGTGATGCTCGGCGCGTTCGGGCTGGGCACGATCGCGATGGCGCTGACGCTCCAGGCACTCGACGCCTCGTGGGCGCCCTGGCCGGACGCCGCGATCTTCGTCGGGACGCTCGTCGCGTTCGCCGCGCAAGGCGTCGGGCTCGTGGAGTTCTGGGGCGTGTGGCTCGTGGTCGACGCGATCGGCGTGCCGCTGCAGATCAGCTCCGGCCTGTACTTCTCGGCCGCGATCTACATCGTCTTCGCCGCGCTGGTCGTCCACGGCTGGGTCACCTGGAACCGCTCGGCGCGCACCGCGGTGTCCGGCGGGAAAGCCGTCGCCGCGGCGCGCTGAGGTCAGGCGCCGAGCGCGAGCTGCCCGTCCGGGGTCAGCTCGGCCGGCGTCCACTGCCCGACCGGGCCGCCCAGCGCGGACACCGGGCGGACCAGGCCTTCCCGGACGAGATCGTGCGCGGTCGTCTGGTCGCAGCAGGGCAGGCCGTCGACCCTCAGATCCGGTTCGCAGCTGCGGGTGAGTTCGGCTCGGCCGGCGGCGATCGCGCGGAGCATCGCCAGCGCGCGGCGGTTCAGCGTGACGGACATGGTCTTTCCCCCTCGGATCTTCCGAAGGCAGGAGACGTGATGTCCGTCACTGGATACGCGCTTACGCCGACCGCACCAGTCCGCGCCGACGCCCCGCTCAGCGGAGCGTGGCGTGGGTGGGGCGCAGGTCGTCCACCCGCCGGACCCCGAGCAGCTGCATCGTGCGGATCATCTCGGTGCGCAGGATGTCCACGCAGCGCTGCACGCCGCGTTCGCCGCCCGCCATCAGGCCGTACAGGAACGCGCGGCCGATCAGCACCGCGTTCGCGCCGCGGGCGAGCGCGGCCACGATGTCGCCGCCGGACAGGATGCCGGTGTCGACCCAGACCTCGGCGCTGTCCTGGACCGCGTCCAGCGTCGCGGGCAGCAGCTCGATCGGCGTCGGGGCCCGGTCGAGCTGACGGCCGCCGTGGTTGGACAGCAGGACCGCGTCCGCGCCGTGTTTCACCACCTCGCGGGCGTCGTCGACGTTCTGCACGCCCTTGATCACGAGCTTGCCCGGCCAGGTCTGGCGCACCCAGTCGAGGTCGTCGAAGTTCAGCGTCGGGTCGAAGAGCTTGTCCAGCAGTTCCGCGACGGTGCCGCCGAACCGGTTGAGCGACGCGAAGTTCAGCGGCTCGGTGGTCAGCATGTTGAACCACCAGGCCGGATGCATCGCGCCGTCCACGAACGTCTTCAGCGTGATCGCGGGCGGGATGGTGAGGCCGTTGCGGACGTCGCGCAGCCGCTGGCCCGCGACCGGGGTGTCGACGGTCAGCAGGAGCGTGTCGTATCCGCTCTCCCACGCGCGATTCATCAGATCTTCGCCCGCGCCGTGGTCGCGCCACACGTACAGCTGGAACCACTTGCGCGCATCCGGCGCGGCGGCCGCGAGATCCTCGATCGACGTGGTGCCCATCGTCGAAAGCGCCATCGGCATGTTGTTGCGCTGCGCCACCCTGGCCACCGCGCGCTCGCCCTCGGTCTGCATCATCCGCGTGAACCCGGTGGGCGCGAACGCGAACGGCAGCGCCGAGCGCTTGCCGAGGATCTCCCTGCTGGTGTCCACATCGGACACGCCGCGCAGCACGTTGGGCTGGAATTCCACCCGGCGGTAGGCCTGCCGGGCGCGGCGCAGGCTGTCCTCGAGCTCGGCCGCGCCGTCGGTGTAGTCGAACGCCGCGCGCGGGGTCCGCTTGCGCGCGATCATCCGCAGGTCGGCGATCGTGTGCGCGCCGGCCAGGCGCCGGTCGGTCGGGTTGAGCACGATCGGCTTCGGCCGCAGGATCTCTTTGAGCTCGCTGGGCCGGGGCAGGCGACGCTGGGTCACGCTCGACCACCTTTCGTCAGGCATCCGGATACATCCGATGTCTACCTTAAGGCAGAGGCCCCTCCGGGAAATCGTCCCGGAGGGGCCTCCGCGGTCAGGCAGCGGTCACGCGTTGCCGGAGTCGGACGTCTGCGGCCCGGCGGCCGCCACGTCGTCGAGCCGGTAGCGGCGCGCCGCCTCGGCGACCTTCGCCTGGTCGAACTCGCCGCGCTTGGCGAGCGCGGAGAGCGCGCCGACGGTGATCGACTCGGCGTCCACCAGGAACTTGCGCCGCGCGGCCGGGCGGGTGTCGGAGAAGCCGAACCCGTCGGTGCCGAGCGTGAGCATGTCGGTGGGGACCCACGGGCGGATCATGTCCGGCACCGCGCGCATCCAGTCCGACACCGCCACGACCGGGCCGGAAACCTCGGCCAGCTTCTGCGTGACGTACGGAACCCGCGGCGTCTGGTCCGGGTGCAGCAGGTTCTCGTGGTCGATCTCGACCGCTTCGCGGCGCAGTTCGCCCCACGACGTCGCCGACCACACCGCGGCGCGCACGCCCCACTCCTCGGCCAGCATCTTCTGCGCCTTGAGCGCGTCCGGCATCGTGACGCCGGAGACCAGCACCTGGACCTCCGGACCGTCGCCCTCAGGGGCGTCGGCGTAGCGGTAGAGGCCCTTCAGGACGCCGTCGACGTCCAGGTTCTCCGGCTCGGCCGGCTGCTGGTACGGCTCGTTGTAGATGGTGATGTAGTAGAAGACGTTCTCGCCGTTGCCGTCCGGGCCGGTCTCGCCGTACATCCGGCGCAGGCCGTCCTTGACGATGTGG
Source organism: Amycolatopsis sp. A1MSW2902 (assembly GCF_017312175.1). Classification (NCBI taxonomy): domain Bacteria; kingdom Bacillati; phylum Actinomycetota; class Actinomycetes; order Pseudonocardiales; family Pseudonocardiaceae; genus Amycolatopsis; species Amycolatopsis sp. A1MSW2902. Next base: position 5,158,529 of record NZ_QJPO01000001.1, on the reverse strand, counting down.
GCGATCTCGAACGAGTACGCCGGGTCGTACGCCACCACGGCCGGGTTCGTCGCCGCCAGCAGCAGCGAGTGCCCGTCCGCGTGCTGCAGACCCTCACCGGTGAGCGTGGTGCGGCCGGCGGTGGCTCCCAGCACGAAACCGCGGGCCATCTGGTCCGCCGCCGCGTACAGGCCGTCGCCGGTGCGCTGGAACCCGAACATCGAGTAGAAGATGTAAATCGGGATCATCGGCTCGCCGTGCGTCGCGTACGACGTGCCGACGGCGGTGAACGACGCGGTGGAACCCGCCTCGTTGATGCCCTCGTGCAGCAGCTGGCCCTTCTCGGACTCCTTGTACGCCAGCATCAGGCTCGCGTCGACCGAGGTGTAGGTCTGGCCGTGCGGGTTGTAGATCTTGGCGGTCGGGAACATCGAGTCGAGGCCGAACGTGCGCGCCTCGTCCGGGATGATCGGGACGATCCGCTTGCCGATCTCCGAGTCCTTCGCCAGCTCGCGGATGAGCCGGACGATCGCCATCGTGGTGGCGACCTCCTGCTTGCCCGAGCCCTTGCGGACGCCCTCGTAGACCTTGTCGCCGGGCAGCACGAGCGCCTTGGCGGTCTTCGGGCGGCGCTCCGGCAGGTACCCGCCCAGCGCCTTGCGGCGGCCGCGCATGTACTCGATCTCCGGCGAATCCGGGCCGGGGTGGAAGTACGGCGGCAGCTTCGGGTTCTTCTCGAGCTCCTCGTCGCTGATCGGGATCCGCTGCGCGTCCCGGAACAGCTTCAGGTCGTCGAGGGTGAGCTTCTTCATCTGGTGCGTGGCGTTGCGGCCCTCGAACGACGGGCCGAGGCCGTAGCCCTTGATGGTGTGGGCCAGGATCACCGTCGGCTGGCCGTGGTGCTCCATGGCCGCCTTGTACGCCGCGTACACCTTGCGGTAGTCGTGCCCGCCGCGCTTGAGGTTCCAGACGTCGGCGTCGGACAGGTCCTTGACCAGTTCCTTCGTCCGCGGGTCGCGGCCGAAGAAGTGCTCGCGGACGAAGGCGCCGTCGTTGGCCTTGTACGTCTGGTAGTCGCCGTCCGGCGTGACGTTCATCAGGTTGACCAGCGCGCCGTCGCGGTCGGCCGAGAGCAGCGCGTCCCACTCGCGGCCCCAGATGACCTTGATCACGTTCCAGCCCGCGCCGCGGAAGTAGGACTCCAGCTCCTGGATGATCTTGCCGTTGCCGCGCACCGGGCCGTCGAGCCGCTGCAGGTTGCAGTTGATCACGAAGGTCAGGTTGTCGAGGCCCTCGCCCGCGGCCACGTGGATCAGGCCGCGCGATTCGGCCTCGTCCATCTCGCCGTCGCCGAGGAACGCCCAGACGTGCTGGTCGGAGGTGTCCTTGATGCCGCGGTCGTGCAGGTAGCGGTTGAACCGCGCCTGGTAGATCGCGTTCATCGGGCCGAGGCCCATCGACACCGTCGGGTTCTCCCAGAACTCCGGCATCAGCCGCGGGTGCGGGTACGACGGCAGGCCGCCGCCCTCGCCCGCGTGGCTGTACTCCTGGCGGAACCCGTCGAGCTGCTGCTCGGAAAGGCGGCCCTCGAGGAACGCGCGGGCGTACATGCCGGGGGAGGCATGGCCCTGGAAGAAGACCTGGTCGCCGCCGCCGGAGTGGTCCTTGCCGCGGAAGAAGTGGTTGAAGCCGACCTCGTACAGCGCCGCCGACGAGGCGTAGGTGGAGATGTGGCCGCCGACGCCGACGCCCGGCCGCTGCGCGCGGTGCACCATGATCGCCGCGTTCCAGCGGATGTAGCGGCGGTAGCGGCGCTCGATCTCCTCGTCGCCCGGGAACCACGGCTCGTTCTCGGTGGGGATCGTGTTCACGTAGTCGGTCGACGTGAGCGCCGGGACGCCGACGTTGCGCTCCCGGGCGCGCTCGAGGATGCGCAGCATCAGGTACCTGGCCCGCTGCTGGCCCCCTCGCGCCAGCGCCTCGTCGAAGGAGTCCAGCCATTCGCTGGTCTCTTCCGGGTCGATGTCGGGAAGGTGCGCCGCGAGTCCGTCACGGATGACGCGTACGCGAGCCGGGGTCTCCTTGCCGGAGGCGCCGTCGTTCTGCGGGGCCAAGGGGTCTCCTTGTAGCTGGTTGTAGCCGTTGTAGCTGGTGGGCGGGAGTGCTCGCCGACGTCCATGGTCGTCCCGGTTGGGGTTCCCGTCACCTGTACTGCCCGGTAACATCGGCCGCCCGAGTGTCGCCACTCCCCGCGCACGGTGTATCGCGCGCGCGTTTTCTCTCCTCCACCCTAAAGGAGGCTCCCGGGGAGGGCTTCGCAGCGGTGGGTACTGAGTGCCACCCGGAGTCGGGCGGGGAGGCGGCAAGCCCCTACGCTGCAGACACGACTTGCCAAAGATCCGGTGTGGACGGTTGCGCGCAGCGCCGCGTCAGTGTTCGCTGTTCGACAACCGTGTATCCGAGTGCGGCGGACCTACCGCCGCGCTCCGTCGTAGTTGGAGGAGTGGAAGCAGTGGTCGCCGCGGGAGACGCAGGCAACGCCGGCGTCGCCGAGAGCCTTGGCATCAAGCCGGACATGGTGGTCCAGGAGATCGGCTGGGACGAGGACGTCGACGACGACGTCCGCGCGGCGATCGAGGAAACCATCGGCGGTGAGCTCCTCGACGAAGACGCGCAGGAGGTCATCGACGTTGTGCTGCTGTGGTGGCGCGACAACGACGGAGACCTCGGGGACGCGCTGGTCGACGCGCGAGGCCCGCTGGACGAGAACGGCGTGATCTGGGTGCTGACCCCGAAGACCGGGCAGCCCGGGCACGTCGAGCCCAGCGACATCGCCGAGGCGGTGCCCCAGGTCGGGCTCGCCCAGACGGCCAACATCAGCGTGGGCCCCGGCTGGCTGGGCACCCGGCTGGTGTCGCCGAAGTCCTCGAAGGCCAAGCAGCGCTGAGGCCGCGATAGGGTGGGCGGCACGCTCGTGTTCGCTCTGGAGAGGAATCGCCGGTATGGCCGTCGAGGTCGGTTCGCAGGCCCCTGACTTCACGCTCAACGACTACAACAAGCAGCCGGTCACGCTGTCGCAGTTCAAGGGCGACAAGCCGGTCCTGCTGGTGTTCTACCCGTTCGCTTTCAGCGGGATCTGCACCGGCGAGCTGTGCCAGCTGCGCGACGAGTTCGGCGACTACGACGGCAAGGGCGTCCAGGTGCTCGGCGTCTCGGTCGACACGCCGTTCTCGCTCAAGGCGTGGGCCGAGGTCGAGGGCTACCAGTTCCCGCTGCTGTCGGACTTCTGGCCGCACGGCGAGGTGGCGCAGAAGTACGGCGTGTTCAACGACCAGGCAGGGCTCGCCGTCCGCGGCACCTTCCTGATCGACACCGAAGGCGTGGTCCGCTTCGCCGAGGTCAACGCGCCGGGCGAGGCGCGCGACCAGGCCGGGTGGAAGAAGGCGGTCGAGGAACTGACCGCCTGAATTCTTTTCGCTCGCCGGGGCGGGGATTCCCCGTTCCGGCGCGCGGGCGCATAGCTCAGCGGGAGAGCACTCGGTTTACACCCGAGCGGTCGCAGGTTCGATCCCTGCTGCGCCCACCGTGCTCGAGCCGACCCCATCCGGTGAAAGCTTTACCGGATGGGGTCGGCTTGTTTTCGCCGCCTGGACTGGTGAGCATCCGGTGCGGTGTCCGCGGACGCAAGAGAAGGCCCCTTGAACCGGGATCCCCCATCGTTCCCGGCCCAAGAGGCCTTCTCGTTCCTCCCCTTGCCCCGTCGGGCCTGCCCCCTCGACAGGCCCGGCCGCAGCGCACTCCGCGGGTGTACGCGAGACAAGAGGCGGCTTCGGCGGCGCTGGATACTGCGCCAACCGGGTGATCTCACCGCGTGAGTGCGGCGACCTCTCCGACCAGCCGGTCGATCTCCTCGTCGGTGTTGTAGTAGTGCACCGACGCGCGCACCAGATCCGGCAATTGGCGGGCGGTGAAGTCGTACTGCGCCGACGGCGGGCGTGCCACGCTCGTGTTGATTTTCGCCGCGTTCAGCCGGTCCTTGATCTCGTACGCGGGCAGTCCGTCGACGCTGAAGGTCACGAGCCCGCATTTGCGCGCGCCCGCGTCGTGCACGGTGACTCGGTCCAGTTCGGCGAGGCGGGAGCGCAGGGTCGCGGCCAGGGCGGTGACGCGTTCTTCGATCGCGGGCAGGCCCCATTCCAGCGCGTAGTCCACGGCCGCGCCGAGGCCGAGTACCGCGGCGTAATCGCGTTCCCATACCTCGAACCGCTTGGCGGTCGGGTCGACGACGTACTCGGTGGGGGAGGTCCACTTGGCCGAGTGCAGGTCGAGCATCGCCGGTTCGAGACGGTCGCGCAGTCGCGGGTGCACGTACAGGAAGCCGGTGCCGCGCGGGCCGCGCAGGTACTTGCGGCCGGTGGTGGTCAGGGCGTCGCAGCCGATGCGTTCGACGTCGAGGTTCAGTTGTCCGGCCGACTGGCACGCGTCGAGCAGGAACGGGATGCCCGCCTCGCGCGCGACAGCGCCGATTTCCTCGGCGGGGTTCACCAGGCCGCCCTGGGTGGGCACGTGGGTCACCGCGATGAGCTTGACGTCGGAGTCGATGCGGCGGCGCAGGTCGGCGACGTCGAGTTGGCCGGTTTCGTCGTCGCCCACGACCTCGACGGTCGCTCCGGTGCGGCGCGCGATCTGGAGGTAGGCGATGGCGTTGCTGGCGTATTCGGCGCTCGCGGTGAGGATCCGGTCGCCCGGCCCGAACGGCAGCGCGTAGAAGATCGCCTGCCACGAGCGGGTGGCGTTGTCGCTGAGCGCGATGTCTTCCGGCGCGGCGTTGAGCAGCCGCGCGATCGAGGCGTACACGCCGTCGATGCGGTCCTTGGTCTGTTCGACCGCTTCGTAGCCGCCGAGCAGGGATTCGGTGCGCAGGTAGTCGATCACGGTGTCGGTGACGCGTGCGGGAGGGAGGGCGGAGCCGGCGTTGTTGAAGTGCGTGACTCCGACGCACCCTGGGGTTTCGGACCGTGCGCGGGCGACATCGAAAGAGCTGGCCATATGAACTGAATACAGTACGAGTGAACTGTGTGCAATACTCACCGCATGGGCAAGAGACTCCTGCGCGGTGAACTCATCGAGGAGATCACCGCGCGCGTCCTCGACGGACGGTTTCCCGCCGAGACCCGGATCAACGAGGTCCACCTGGCGAACGAGCTGGGTGTCTCCCGCACGCCGTTGCGCGAGGCGCTGATCGGACTGGCCGACCGCGGGCTGCTCGTCGCCGCTCCGGGGCGCGGATTCCTCGTCGCGCCACTCGATCCGCAGGAAGCGCGCCGGCTGTACCCGCTGATCGCCGAACTGGAAGCGCTCGCCCTGCGCTGGACGTCGCCGCTGGAACTCGCCTCGCTGCCGGACGCGCTCGACCGGATTTCCGACGAGATAGCCGATTCCTGCGATCTCCCGGCAGCCGACGACCGCTGGCACGCGCTGCTCACGTCTCGCTGCGGCAACCCCCATCTGCTGCGCTTGATCGAGCAGACAAAGCCATTGCTCAAACGCTACGAGACGGCATACTTCGGCGGGCGGGACCGAGCGGCGGAGAGCGTGGCCGAACACCGCGAGATCGCGGCGGCCTTGCGGGCGAACGATTTGCCCGGCGCGTCCGCGCTGCTGGTCCGGAACTGGGTGAAAGCGTTGACGTACTTGCAAGGGAGCTGAGCCGGTGCGGGTTTTCGCGCATCTTTCCGACATCCACCTCGACGGCAGCGAGCGCGCCGACGCACGGGCCGCCGCGGTGACGCAGTACCTGCGAAACCTCGAAGCGCCGGTCGACGCCGTGTTCGCCACCGGCGACATCGCCGATCACGGCCTGCCCGAGGAATACCGTCGCGCGGCCGAACTGCTGGACCTTCCGGTGCCCGTGGTGGTCTGCCCCGGCAACCACGACGTCCGCGCGCAGTTTCGCGAGGCGCTGTTGGGAGAGCCGGCTGGCGACGCACCGGTGAACTCCGCGACCAAGGTGGCCGATGTCCTGCTCGTGTCGTGCGATTCGACGATCCCGGGCAAGGGCGCGGGCTACCTCGCCGACGAGACGCTCGCCTGGCTGGACGACACGCTCGCCGGGCACGACGGTCCGTCGTTCGTCGCGTTCCACCACCCGCCGCTCGACGTCGGGGTGCCGCTGGTGGACGCGATCCGCCAGACCGGCGAAGACCGTCTCGCTGCCGTGCTGAAGCGGCATCCCGGCGTCGTGGCGCTGCTGTGCGGGCACGTGCACACCGGCGCGGCAACGGAGTTCGCGGGCGTGCCGGTGCGGATCGCGCCGGGCGTGGTGTCCGGATCACTGCTGCCGGTGGAACCCGGCGCGGGCCGCGGCTGGGACGAAGGCGGGCCGCTGGACTTCGACAGCCCGCCGTCGCTGCTGCTGCACGTGCTGCACGACGACGGCAGGCTGACGACGCATCAGCGCACGGTCACCGAGTAAAGACCGGCAGCGTGACCCGCGAGGGCCGGGTCTCGTCGTGGAACACCTCGAACCGGTTCGGCGTGCCGCGCACCGCGGACGAAACCCGTTCTCCCGTACCGTGATTGCGCGCGAACCGGGGGAACGCGCCGCCCGCGACCTGAACCCGCAACCGGTGCCCGCGACGGAAGCGGTACGCGGTCGGGTCGAGCTCCACCTCGGCCCGCACCACTCCGTCGGCGTCGGCTTCCGGCAGGCCGGGACGCAGCCGCAGGATCCCGTCGGTGACGTTGCGCGAGATGCCGCCGGGGTCGACGTCGCACAGCCGCACGTACACGTCGGCGTCGGCCAATTCGGTCCGCACGAACACCGTGGCGGACACGTCGCCGATCACGTCGACGTCGTGCACCAGCGGTTCGCCGGTGAACACCAGCACGTCGTCGCGCGCCTCGATCTCGGAATTGTCGCGCTGCTTGGACTTTCCCATCAGCAACGGCCCGCCGACGGCCGGGGTCGGGTCCGCCGGGTCGTAGGTGAAGGGCGTGGGCAGGGCCTCGCCGGGCACCGTTTCGCCGAGACCGCCGACCGGGCGCAGGTGTGCGTGGGTGGGTTCGGAAGCCGGCGGCCAGTGGTCGAAGTCGAGCCAGGTCGACGCCTTCTGCAGGAAGATCCGCACGGGGGAGCGCTGCAACTGGGTGCGGTCGTCGGCGAGGTGCGCGCGCAGGAAGCCGAGCTGGTCCTGGATCAGCACGCGGAAGCTGGCCGGTTCGCCGTGCGACCACGGGCCGACGGTGATCCGCGGCGACCGTCCGGCGTCCTGCAGCGTGCGGAAGTCCCGCATCTGCGCGCGGATGAACAGGTCGTACCAGCCGGTGACCATGCTGACCGGCACGTCGAGTTTCGCGACTTCGGCGCTGTGGTCGGACATCTGCCAGAAATCGTCGTCCGGGTCGGCGTGCTCGGTGACGTCCTGGAGGAACTGCACCGGCTTGCCGATCGCCGCCACGTCCGCGCCCGCGATCGGCAGGTACGCCATCGCACTGCGCGTGCGCCGCGTCTGCAACGGGTTCGGCAGCGCGGCGAACCGCTCCTCCTGCTTCCCGATCATCGCCGACCAGGACACCATGTTGTCGGCCGCGAGCACCCCGCCCGGATAGAACGTGCTGACGAATTCCGACGCGGTGATCCCGAGGCACATGGCTTCCAGCGGCGGATCGAGATACGGGCCGACTGCCCATTGCGTGTGGCCGAGATAGCTCGCGCCCGCCATCGCGATCCGCCCGTCGCACCAGGGTTGTGCTCGCAGCCATTCGACGGTGGCGATCCCGTCCTCGCGTTCAAGGTGGAACGGGCGGAATTCGCCTTCGGAGCCGAAGGTGCCGCGGGTGCTTTGCAAGACGGTTTGCAGGCCGTGGCGCGCGAAGGTTTCGCCGAAGAGCTTGGCGAGGGGGCCGGTGCGGCCGTAGGGGGTGCGGATCAGGACTACGGGGCCGTTCGTCAGGCCCGCCGGGGTGTAGCGGTCGGCTAGGAGGTGCACGCCGTTGTGCATCGGGACGCGGAGGCCCTTGGCTGCGGTCGGGGCCGGACCCTCGGCGGCGGGGAGACCGAGCAGTCGGTCGACGATTCGGTTCAGCACGTAATCGAACGTACGCGAGTCGCTACCGTTCCGCTCCTGCGGAGAAGGCGGTCCGTGAGGGGAACCCTGGGGGAATCAGCGGCTGTGCGGGTTCCCCTCACGGACTTAGGCGGCGAGTGCGTCCGTCACCTGGAGAGCGGGGTTGCGGAACGGGGCGAGCAGTTCCGGATCGACGCCTGCTCGTGCCAATGCCGCCGCGAGTACGGCAGGACGGGCTCGGTCGCCGCCGTCCGCGATCTTCAGCGCCACTGCGGTTCCGTCCGGCAACGCGGCGAGCTGCACGGCCTCGAAACCGTCCTTCGCGATCAGTCCCGGCACGGCCCGCATCAGCCGGGTGACGTCGCGTCGGCTCCCGGCCACCAGATCCGGATGTTGCCGGATCCCGTTGGCCACCAACGATTCCGGCGAACCCTCTGGCGCGGTCGCGATCCGCGAAGCAGCCTTCGCCAAACCTCGCAGAGACAGCGCGAACAGTGGCGCACCGCAGCCGTCCGTGGCTACGCGCGGCACGGTTTGCCCGGTCAGTTCCTCGACGGTTTCCCGGATCGCGCGCTGCAGCGGGTGTGCCGGATCGAGGTAACCGTCGACGTCCCACCGCTGCTCTTGGCAAACGGCCAGCATCGCGGCGTGCTTGCCGGAGCAGTTGTGCGCGAGTCGCGACGGCTGCCGTCCAGCAGCGATCCAGGCGTCCCGCTCGACCGGGTCGTAGGGCAGGTCAGCGGGGTTGCCCAGGTCGGTTTCGGTGAAGCCGCGGCTTTTCAGCACGGCGGCGGCTGCCTCGAGATGCCGCGGTTCGCCGGAGTGGCTGGCCGCGGCGATCGCGAAACCGGACGGGTCGAGGCGCAGTCCGAGCCGGGCCATCGCGGCGGCCTGCAACGGCTTCGCGGTCGAGCGCGGGTACATCGCGACGTCGGGGTCGCCCGCCTCGAACAGCGTCGAACCGTCGGGCGAGAGCACGACGACGGAACCGTGGTGGACGCCCTCGACCATGCCGTCGCGCAGAAGGTGGACCAGCGGGACGTGCCGCGGTTCGCGTTCCTGCGGGATCACGACGCCTCTGCCTTGTCGAACGCGCTCATGTCGATCCGCTTGCGCACGACGAACCAGCCGGCGACGAGCGCGACGACGATCACCGGCAGCGCCATCAGGGTGATCCGGCCGGTCTTGTCGAAGCCCATCAGCACGACGACCGCGGCGAGGAAGGCGAGCGTCGCGATTTCGGTGTAGGGCGAGAACGGCAGCCGGAAGTGCGGCCGGGTCACCTCGCCGCGCTTGGCCTTCCGCACGAACAGCAGGTGGCTGAGCACGATGATCGCCCAGGTGCCGAGGATGCCGACGGCGGCGAAGTTCAGCACGATCTCGAACGCGTCCTTCGGCACCACGTAGTTCAGCCCGACGCCGACCACGCACACCGACGACGTCAGCAGAATCCCGCCGTAGGGCACCTGGTTGCGGTTCATCACGCCGGTGAACTTCGGCGCGGACCCGGCCAGCGACATCGAGCGCAGGATCCGCCCGGTCGAGTACAGGCCGGAGTTGAGGCTCGACAGCGCGGCGGTCAGCACGACCAGGTTCATGATGCTGTCCGCGCCGGGCACGCCCAGTTTCGCCAGCACGGTGACGAACGGGCTCTGGTCGGCCGAGTAGGCGTCCCACGGCAGCAGCATCGCCAGCAGCACGACCGAGCCGACGTAGAACAGCGCGATCCGCCACATGATCGAGTTGATCGCCTTGGGCACGATCTTCTTCGGGTTCTCCGTTTCGCCCGCCGCGACGCCGACCAGTTCGCACGAGGCGTAGGCGAACACGACGCCCTGCACGATCAGGATCATCGGCACGATGCCCGCCGGGAACACGCCGCCGTGGTCGGAGATCAGCTGCGGGCCGGGGATGTGGCCGTCGATCGGATGCTGCGTCACCAGCAGGACGATGCCGACGATCAGGAACAGCACCAGCGCGGCGACCTTGACGATCGAGAACCAGAATTCCATCTCGCCGAACAGCTTCACCGACACAAGGTTCAGCGACAGCACGACCGCCAGCGCGATCAGCGCGAGCACCCACTGCGGGATCGGCGTGAAGAACGACCAGAAGTGCGCGTACAGCGCGATGGCGGTGATGTCCGCGATGCCGGTCGTCGACCAATTGAGGAAGTGCATCCAGCCCGCGACGTACGCGCCCTTCTCGCCCATGAACTCGCGCGCGTAGGACACGAACGCGCCGGACGACGGACGGTGCAGGATCAGTTCGCCGAGCGAGCGCACCACGAAGAACGCGAAGAGCCCGCACACCGCGTACACGATCGCGAGTGCCGGGCCGGCCTGTGCGAGCCGTCCGCCCGCGCCGAGGAACAGGCCGGTGCCGATCGCGCCGCCGATGGCGATCATGTTGATGTGCCGGGATTTCAGCGCCTTGTTGTATCCGGCGTCGCCCGCGTCGGCGGGACCCGCCTCGGCAGTGGCGGGCAGGGTTTCTTCACTCACGCGGTGGTACCTGTTTCTGCTTCGCCGGCGCGCGCCGGTCGGACGATCGTGGTCAGGGTCTTCTCGACGTGATCGAGATGCTCGGTCATCGCGGCCGCCGCCGCGTCTTCCTCGCCTTCGGCGATCGCCGTGACGATGCGCCGGTGCTCGACGTTCGACTGGGTGCGCCGTCCGCCGAGCTGGTTCAGGAACGCCGACTGGCGGGCCAGTGCGTCGCGGATCTCCTCGATCACCTTCGCGAACACCGGATTGCCAGATGCCCGTGCGATCGTGACGTGAAACTGTGAGTCGAGCGCCACCCAGGCGGCGTCCGCGGTCTCGGCGTCCATCCGGTCGACGAGATCGGCGAGCCGGGCGAGCTGGTCGGCGTCGCGGCGGCGCGCGGCGTACGCGGCCACCGGGACCTCGACGTGCCTGCGCACTTCGACCAGGTCGCGGGCCGAGTAGTCGCCGAACGTAGGGTTCTCCGGCGGGCCGCTCGCGGTGACGAACGTGCCGCGGCCGGTGCGGGACACGGTCAGCCCGAGCGCCTGCAGCCCGCGCAGCGCCTCGCGCACGACCGAGCGGCTGACCTCGAACTCCCTGCTCAGCGCGGCCTCCGACGGCAGCTGGTCGCCGATCGCGTACTCGCCGTGCTCGATCGCCTGCCGCAGATGGCCGAGGACGGCCTCCATCGCGCTGACGCGCCGGGGGAGCGGTCCGGCTGCCCGGCTGTCAGACAGGTTCACGCGACGGATCGTCGGTTCCGGCCCGGCCGCTGTCAAGCGGAGCCATGGCCCCTTGCTCGGCGGTTGTGGGCTGGTTCACGCTCCCGGGTGACTCTGGGCGGCCCGGCTGTCCGAGGCGCCGGTTTTTGTCGGTGCCGGGTGCGACCGTGTCCGGGTACTGAGGGGCGCACCGGCGATCACCACGCCGAACGCGCCCGGCGCGTCGGAGCCGCGCCCGGCCTACGAAAGAGAGAGGATCCAGACGGAGCGCTCAGACCGCGGCGGACTAGGGTGGACAGCCCGGGCCCGCCGCGTCGACCGGAGCCGGGAAGCCGTCTGCCTAGGGGAGGTTTTCGCTGGTGTCGAACGATTCTTTCGTCCACCTGCACGTCCACACCGAGTACTCCATGCTGGACGGTGCGGCGAAGATCGGTCCCCTTTTCGCGGAGGCGGCCCGGCTGAACATGCCGGCGGTCGGGATGACCGATCACGGGAACATGTACGGCGGCGACGAGTTTTATCAGACGTCGAAGAAGCACGGGATCAAGCCGATCATCGGGATCGAGGCGTACATCGCGCCGGAGTCGCGGTTTCACAAGAAGCCGGTGTTCTGGGGGCAGGCGTCGCAGCGGGGGTCGGACGAGTTCGGCGAGGGCGGCGACGTCTCGGGTGGCGGTGCGTACACGCACATGACGATGGTGGCGGGGAACGCGACGGGGTTGCGGAATCTGTTCAAGCTGTCGTCGCTGGCGTCGATTCAGGGGTATTACCGCAAGCCGCGGATGGACCGGGAGCTGATCGCGGAGAACGCGTCCGGGATCATCGCGACGACGGGGTGCCCGTCGGGCGAGGTGCAGACCCGGTTGCGGCTGGGCCAGCGGGAGGCGGCGATCCAGGCGGCCTCGGATTACAAGGACATCTTCGGGGCGGGGAACTTTTTCCTGGAGCTGATGGACCACGGGCTGCCGATCGAGCGGTCGGTGCGCGAGGGTTTGCTGGAGATCGGGAAGCTGCTGGACCTCCCGCCGCTGGCCACCAACGATTCGCACTATGTGACGAAGGACCAGGCGGACACGCACTCGGCGTTGCTGTGCGTGCAGGCGGGCAAGACGCTGAACGACCCGACGCGGTTCAAGTTCGACGGGGACGGTTATTTCCTGAAGTCCGCGGAGGAGATGCGCGAGTACTGGGACCGGGAGGTTCCGGGGGCGGCGGACAACACGTTGTTGATCGCGGAGCGGGTCGAGTCGTACGAGGACGTGTACACGCACAAGGACCGGATGCCGGTCTTCGACGTCCCTGAAGGACACACCGACGCTTCCTGGCTGCGCCACCAGGTGGCCGAGGGCCTCAAGTGGCGGTTCCCCGAAGGCATCCCGGACGGGTACGAGGAACGCTGCGACTACGAACTCGGCGTCATCGAGGGCAAGGGCTTCCCGTCCTACTTCCTCATCACCGCCGACCTCATCCAACACGCGCGGGAGGTCGGCATCCTGGTCGGCCCCGGCCGAGGGTCCGCCGCCGGCGCGCTCGTCGCGTACGCGCTCGGCATCACGAACCTCGACCCGATCCCGCAGAAGCTGCTGTTCGAGCGGTTCCTGAACCCGGAGCGCATGTCGATGCCCGATATCGACATCGACTTCGACGACCGCCGCCGCGGCGAGATGATCCGGTACGCCACCGACAAGTACGGCTCGGACCGGGTCGCCCAGGTGATCACCTTCGGCACGATTAAGACCAAGGCGGCGATCAAGGACTCCGCCCGCGTGCACTTCGGCCAGCCGGGCTACTCGATCGCGGACCGGATTTCGAAGGCGCTGCCGCCGCCGATCATGGCGAAGGACATCCCGCTGTCGGGCATCGTCGACTCGAAGCACGAGCGCTACGCCGAGGCCGCCGAGGTCCGCACGCTGGTCGAGACCGACGAAGAGTGCAAGACGATCTTCGACACCGCCCGCGGCCTCGAAGGCCTGATCCGCAACGCCGGCGTGCATGCCTGCGCGGTCATCATGTCGAGCGAGCCGCTCACCGACGCGATCCCGGTGTGGCAGCGCGACGACGGGTCGATCATCACCGGCTGGGACTATCCCTCCTGCGAGGCCATCGGCCTGCTGAAGATGGACTTCCTCGGCCTGCGCAACCTCACCGTCATCGGCGACGCGCTGGAGAACATCAAGGCCAACCGCGGCGAGGAGATCGACCTCGACCGGCTCGGCTTCGACGACCCCGAGGCGTACAAGCTCCTCGGCCGGGGCGACACGCTCGGCGTGTTCCAGCTCGACGGCGGCGCGATGCGCGACCTGCTGCGGCGCATGCAGCCGACCGGGTTCGAGGACATCATCGCGGTGCTCGCGCTGTACCGGCCCGGTCCGATGGGCATGAACGCGCACAACGACTACGCCGACCGCAAGAACAACCGGCAGCAGATCAAGCCGATCCACCCGCAGCTGGAGGAACCGCTGCGGGAGATCCTGTCCGAGACCTACGGCCTGATCGTCTACCAAGAGCAGATCATGCAGATCGCCCAGAAGGTCGCGGGTTACACGATGGGCCGAGCGGACACGCTCCGCCGCGCGATGGGCAAGAAGAAGAAGGAAGTCCTCGAGAAGGAGTACGAGGGCTTCGAAGAGGGCATGAAGTCCAGCCCGCTGGTCGAGGGCGGCTTCTCGCCGGAAGCGGTCAAGGCGCTGTGGGACACGATTCTCCCGTTCGCCGGGTACGCGTTCAACAAGTCGCACGCCGCCGCGTACGGCCTGATCGCGTACTGGACCGCCTACCTCAAGTCGAACTACACCGCGGAGTACATGGCCGCGCTGTTGACGTCGGTCGGCGACAACAAGGACAAGTCGGCGATCTACCTGTCGGAGTGCCGCCGGCTGGGGATCAAGGTGCTGCCGCCGGACGTGAACGAGTCGGCGTTGCGGTTCGCGGCCGTCGGGAACGACATCCGGTTCGGTCTGGGCGCGGTGCGCAACGTGGGCGCGAACGTGGTGGAGTCGATCATCAAGACGCGCGAGGAGAAGGGCAAGTACTCCTCGTTCACCGAGTTCCTGGACAAGTCGGAGCTGGTGGCCTGCAACAAGCGGGTGATCGAGTCGCTGATCAAGGCGGGCGCGTTCGATTCGATGGGGCACACGCGGCTGTCGATGATCCAGGTGCACGAGGACGCGGTGGAAGCCGTCGTCCCGCTCAAGCGCCAGGAAGCGATGGGCCAGTTCGACCTCTTCGGTTCGTTCGGAGCCGACGACGGAGACGCGGCCGAAGCAGCGCCGTCGTCCTCGCCGCTCGCGCACCTCAAGTTCGGCGAGGAGGAGTACCCGCGCAAGCAGCTCCTCGCCTACGAACGCGAAATGCTGGGCCTGTACGTGTCGGCGCACCCGCTCGACGGGGCCGAGCGCATCCTGCGCAAACACGCGCCGAAGCCGATCGCCGCGCTGCTCGCCGACCCGCCGAAGGAGGGCGAGGTCGTCATCTCCGGCCTGCTCACCTCGCTCGAGCGCCGGGTCAACAAGAAGGGCGAGCCCTGGGCGATCTGCACCGTCGAGGACATGGACGCCGCGCTCGAGGTGCTGTTCTTCGCCAAGGCGTACTCGATGTTCGCCGCGGACCTGGTCGAGGACAACGCGGTGCTGGTGAAGGGCCGGGTCAACTGGCGCGAGGACAAGATGTCGGTGTTCGGCGGCGGGCTCGTGCCGCTGGACCTGTCCGAGATCGGCAACGGCGACGAGGAACCGCCGCTGGTGCTGCTGGCCGCCGCGGAGAAGATCGACCAGGCCGTGGTCAGCGAGCTGAAGTCGACGCTGCTGGCGCACAAGGGCGATACGCCGGTGCACCTCAAGCTCGTCGGCAAGAACCAGACGGTCTTCGCGCTTTACGATTACCCGGTGAAGGTCAGTTCGATGCTCATCGGTGAGCTCAAGGGCATCCCTGGGATCACCGCCAACACCTGATGACCGGGGCGGAGCCGGATCCCCGCCGCTGGCGGGCGCTCGCGGTCACCCTCGCCGCCGGGTTCATGACGCTGCTGGACGTCAGCATCGTCAACACGGCTCTGCCCTCGATCCAGCGCGACCTGAACACCGGCGCGGGCACCATCCAGTGGGTGGTCTCGGGCTACGCGCTCGCCTTCGGCCTGGTCCTGGTCACCGGCGGCAGGCTCGGCGACGCGCTGGGCCGCCGCCGGATGTTCCTCATCGCGCTGGCCGCGTTCGTCGCGACGAGCGCGCTCGCCGGCGCGGCTCCGGACCCGGCGACCCTCGTCGCCGCCCGGTTGGCCCAGGGCTGCGCCGCGGGCATGCTGACGCCGCAGAACAGCGGCCTGATCCAGGATCTGTTCCACGGCGCGGAGCGCGGGCGGGCGTTCGGCATGTTCGGCGCGGTCGTCGGCATCTCCACCGCGGTCGGGCCGGTGCTCGGCGGCGTGATCCTCGCGCTGTTCGGCGACCCGGACGGCTGGCGGTGGGTGTTCTACGTGAACGTGCCGATCGGCGCGATCGCGTTCGGGCTCGCGATGAAGCTGCTGCCGCGCACAGACCGGCGAAAACTCCGGCTGCGCACGGAAATCGACTACGCCGGGATCGTGCTGCTGGCCGTCGCGGTGCTCGGGGTGCTGCTGCCGCTCGTGCAATCCGAACGGGGCGGGTTCGGCCGGTTCTGGTGGCTGTTCGGGGTGGCGATCGTCTTCGGCGCGGCCTTCGTGTGGTGGGAAAGGCGCGTCGTGCGCAAGAACCGGCCGCCGTTGCTGGACATCCGGCTCTTCACCGGCACTCCGGGCTACGCGAGCGGCGCGGCGGTCGGGGCACTGTACTTCTGCGGGTTCGCCGGGATCTGGCTGGTGTTCGCGCTCTTCTTCCAGCAGGGCCTCGGCTACACGCCGCTGCAGTCGGGGCTGGCTGTCACGCCGTTCGCGCTGAGCTCGGCCGTGACGGCGGCCGTCGCCGGACGGCTCGTGGCCCGGTTCGGCCGGAAGCTGACCGTCATGGGCCTGAGCATCGTCGCGCTCTCGCTGCTTTCGGTGGGATTGGTCGTGCAGCTGGTGCCGCCGTCGGCCGCGGGATTCGCGGTGGCCGGACCGTTGCTGATCGGCGGGATCGGCGGCGGGATGGTGATCTCGCCGAACACGACGCTCACGCTCGAATGCGTGCCGAACCGGCTGGCCGGCGTCGCCGGGGGAGCGCTGCAGACCGGCCAGCGGATCGGCACCGCGATCGGCACGGCCGTGCTGGCGTCGGTGTTCGAATCGGTGGTCGCGACCGCCGGGCACCAGACCGCGCTCACCGCGGCGATGTGCTGCGCGGGCGGGCTCACCCTGATCGCGCTGGCTTTCGCGACCCTGGAACTTCGCGCCCGCCGGCGGCGTGCCATCCTGACGGAGGACCAGCAAGCGGCGCAGTCCGCGGCGAATATTCACCGTACGTGACCACGCAACGCTGATCCTGCCTATTCGGTGAGCTACTTACCGCCACCAGGTGATACTCCATCCGGGTGACAGGTGACCTTCGCCCCTAGTGCTACTCAGAGCAACCGAGTAGACCTTATGGAGCCTTCAGAACGGCACTTTGGCTACCGACAGTGGCAATTCGCTCGATCGACCGGGGATGGGTCGATCGGTCGGACGGCCCGGGAGTCCGAAGTTCCGGGGAATGGACACCCGGAGTCGCATCCCGGTACGAAATTCGTCGGCGTCCGCGGGGGACCGTACGGCGAATCGCCGGGACACTGCCCGGAGTGGCAGGCCGAGTGCGTGCGAAGGCAACGGGGCGGGCCCGGGCGAGGGGGAACCGGGCCCGCCCGCCTTTCTTCTTCCCCGGCCTTCCCTCGGTTCCGTGAGGCTCCGGAACGCCGGGGCTGCCGCGCGCTTGACCTTCCCCTCGGGGCCGGCCCCACGCTCAGGGTGTTCCGAACGAGGGAGAACCCATGCCGGACCTGCTGACCATCGGCGCGTTCGCACGCCTGGCCCGCCTTTCGCCCAAAGCGCTGCGGCTGTACGACGAGACGAACCTGCTGCCGCCCGCCCGCGTCGACCCGGACACCGGCTACCGCTGGTACTCGCCGGACCAGCTCGAGCGGGCGCGCCGCGTCGTCCAGCTGCGCCGGATCGGGATGCCGCTGCCGCGGATCCGGACCGTCCTCGACCTGCCGCCGGAAGCGGCGGCGGCCGAGGTCCGCGCGTACTGGGACGAGCAGGAGCGGGAGTGGCGCGCCAAGCGGGAACTCGCCGGGTTCTTCCTCGACCGACTGGCCGGGAAGGAAACCCCGATGTACGACGTGTCCGTTCGCGAAATGCCCGCCCGCACGCTGCTCGTCACCTCCGAGCACCTGACCGCCGACCGGATCGGCGCATTCGCCGCCCCGCTGTTCGCGTTCTTCGGCGGCCCGGCGGTCCCGCGTCCGTCCGGTGATGCCGGACAGCCGTTCCTGCGCTACCACGGGGAAATCAGCGATGACAGCGACGGCCTGGTCGAATTCTGCTGTCCGATCGACCCCGACGGCGGGGACATCGCCTTCCCGGACATGACGCTCAGCAGCGACGACGCGGGCCGCGAGGCGTACGTCACCGTGCCGAAGGCGAACATGAATACCGCGCTCGGGGCCGAATCGCTGCACCGCTGGCTGACCGACCGGGACGTGCGGGCCGACTGGAAGCCGCGGCAGATCTTCCTCTGCGATCCCGGACAGGCCGCCCTCGACGATCCGGTCTTCGAACTGGCGGTCTGGCTGCGCTGAGGCGTCCGGTTTCACCCGGTTCCGGCTGCTCGGGATGTCGCGCTCGCGCCGCGCCGTCGATCATGTTGGGATGGCCGCGTTCTGCGGAAAGGGGAGCGCACATGGCCCACGAGTCAGTGCCGGGCAACCGGATCCGGGTGTGGTACCGGCCGATGCGACCACGCGACACCAGCGAAGGGCACCGCGCGTCGACGCCGCTGGAGCTGCTGTTCGACCTGTGTTTCGTGGTCGCCGTCGGCCAGGCTGCCGCGCAGCTGCACCACGCGCTTTCCGAGGGGCACGTCGGGCACGGGGTGCTCAGCTTCGGGATGGTGTTCTTCGCGATCTGGTGGGGCTGGCTGAACTTCAGCTGGTTCGCGTCGGCGTTCGACACCGACGACGTGCCTTATCGGCTGGCCACTCTCGTCCAGATCGGCGGCGGCCTCACCGTCGCGGCCGGCGTGGACAAAGCCTTCGAAGGCGACTTCACGATCGTGGTCATCGGGTACGTCCTGATGCGGTTGGCCGCGGTCACGCAGTGGCTTCGCGCGGCACGGCAGTCACCGGAAATCCGCACGACCGCGTACTTCTACGCGGCAGGCATCACGTTCTGCCAGATCCTGTGGATCGCCCGGCTGGCATTGCCCGGCACCGCGGGGTTCGTCGGCTTCTTCGTCGTGCTGGTCCTGGAACTCGCGGTGCCCGCGGTGGCGGAGGCGCGAACGACCACGCCGTGGCACTCGCACCACATCGCCGAGCGGTACGGGCTTTTCACGCTGATCGTGCTCGGCGAAACCGTGCTCAGCGCCACCAACGCGGTGAAGGAGGGGATCGCGGAGGGGGAGCACACCGGCGAGCTGGTGTCGCTGGCCGTCGCCGGCCTGGTCCTGGTGTTCTCGATGTGGTGGCTGTATTTCGACCAGCCGGGGCACGCCCGCCTCGAACGCGGCAACTCGCGGTGGACCGCGTTGAGCTGGGGGTACGGCCACTACCTGATTTTCGGTTCGGCCGCGGCGGTCGGCGCCGGGCTGGAACTGGCGGTCGGCTTCGACAGCGGGCAGGTGCACGTCAGCGGCATCGTGACCGCGCTGGCCGTGACGATCCCAGTCGCGGTCTTCCTGCTGAGCGTGTGGCTGCTGCACATCGGCCCGACGAACGAATGCCGCCCGATCGCGATCGGCTTCCCGGCGGCCGCGGTGCTCGTGCTCGCCGCGTCGTTCGGCCCGGCGCCGATCCACGTGACGGCGGCCCTCGCGGCAATCCTCGTCGGCGTCACGGTGATCGCGACGCACGGCGAGCGCAAGCCCGGCTGACCGGCTTCCGGCCGTGGCCGCCGTATCGACGCAGGTCAGCGGCTTGGCGCGAAAAAAGGGACCCCCCTGTTCGAGGGCTGTTTCGGGGCGTGTAATGTTCTCTTCGTCGCCAGGGAGACCGGGCGGCCGCCGGGAACACGAACCAAGCTCCCAAAGTAGTGGTAGAGTGGGTGGTCCCAAACCTCCGGAGCTGAACCAGCCCCCGACGAAGCCTTGAGCTTCCCAGGGTGTAGAGTTGGACTCCGGAAAAACAAAAGCTTGAAATAACGCATCGAGCTTGGCCTGGTTGATTCCGGGGCTGGTTCGGGGTGTGTTGCTTGAGAACTCAACAGTGTGCTAGTGAACTAAGCCAGTAGAGCTTATATGAAACCCCCTCGTCGGGGTTTCCTTTGAGAAATGATTGAGAAGTAGTCTCGATCGAACTTGAAGACATTGTTGGAGAGTTTGATCCTGGCTCAGGACGAACGCTGGCGGCGTGCTTAACACATGCAAGTCGAACGCTGAACCGGTTTCGGCCGGGGATGAGTGGCGAACGGGTGAGTAACACGTGGGTAATCTGCCCTGTACTCTGGGATAAGCCTGGGAAACTGGGTCTAATACCGGATATGACCTTTCACCGCATGGTGGGGGGTGGAAAGTTCCGGCGGTATGGGATGAACCCGCGGCCTATCAGCTTGTTGGTGGGGTAATGGCCTACCAAGGCGACGACGGGTAGCCGGCCTGAGAGGGTGACCGGCCACACTGGGACTGAGACACGGCCCAGACTCCTACGGGAGGCAGCAGTGGGGAATATTGCACAATGGGCGCAAGCCTGATGCAGCGACGCCGCGTGAGGGATGACGGCCTTCGGGTTGTAAACCTCTTTCGCCAGGGACGAAGCGCAAGTGACGGTACCTGGATAAGAAGCACCGGCTAACTACGTGCCAGCAGCCGCGGTAATACGTAGGGTGCGAGCGTTGTCCGGAATTATTGGGCGTAAAGAGCTCGTAGGCGGTTTGTCGCGTCGGCTGTGAAATCTGGAGGCTTAACCTTCAGCGTGCAGTCGATACGGGCAGACTTGAGTTCGGCAGGGGAGATTGGAATTCCTGGTGTAGCGGTGAAATGCGCAGATATCAGGAGGAACACCGGTGGCGAAGGCGGGTCTCTGGGCCGATACTGACGCTGAGGAGCGAAAGCGTGGGGAGCGAACAGGATTAGATACCCTGGTAGTCCACGCTGTAAACGTTGGGCGCTAGGTGTGGGCGACATTCCACGTTGTCCGTGCCGTAGCTAACGCATTAAGCGCCCCGCCTGGGGAGTACGGCCGCAAGGCTAAAACTCAAAGGAATTGACGGGGGCCCGCACAAGCGGCGGAGCATGTGGATTAATTCGATGCAACGCGAAGAACCTTACCTGGGCT
Organism: Amycolatopsis sp. A1MSW2902; assembly: GCF_017312175.1. NCBI lineage: Bacteria > Bacillati > Actinomycetota > Actinomycetes > Pseudonocardiales > Pseudonocardiaceae > Amycolatopsis > Amycolatopsis sp. A1MSW2902. Next base: position 5,137,853 of record NZ_QJPO01000001.1, on the reverse strand, counting down.
TGACATGCGCCAGACATCCCCAGAGATGGGGCTTCCCTTGTGGTTGGTGTACAGGTGGTGCATGGCTGTCGTCAGCTCGTGTCGTGAGATGTTGGGTTAAGTCCCGCAACGAGCGCAACCCTTATCCTACGTTGCCAGCGCGTCATGGCGGGGACTCGTGGGAGACTGCCGGGGTCAACTCGGAGGAAGGTGGGGATGACGTCAAGTCATCATGCCCCTTATGTCCAGGGCTTCACACATGCTACAATGGCTGGTACAGAGGGCTGCGATACCGCGAGGTGGAGCGAATCCCTTAAAGCCGGTCTCAGTTCGGATCGCAGTCTGCAACTCGACTGCGTGAAGTCGGAGTCGCTAGTAATCGCAGATCAGCAACGCTGCGGTGAATACGTTCCCGGGCCTTGTACACACCGCCCGTCACGTCATGAAAGTCGGTAACACCCGAAGCCCATGGCCCAACCCGCAAGGGAGGGAGTGGTCGAAGGTGGGACTGGCGATTGGGACGAAGTCGTAACAAGGTAGCCGTACCGGAAGGTGCGGCTGGATCACCTCCTTTCTAAGGAGCACAACACATCCCGGCCACGGTCGGGAGTGGGCACGGTCTAACACCCGCGTGTGGTGTTGCCGGGCTTGCTCAAGGAATTGTGGAACTACTGGTTATCGCCGGCGACGGTGGATGATGTTCCTGCTCAGTACTGCGGCTTGCCGTGTGGAACGGGGGAGCGGAGTCCGGGTGGTCGGGTGTTCACTGCACGCTGTTGGGTCCTGAGGCAACACACGTTGTTTCTGGTGTGGTGTTTGAGAACTGTAGAGTGGATGCGAGCATCTTTGTGGTCAAGTTGTTAAGGGCACATGGTGGATGTCTTGGCTTCAGGAGCCGATGAAGGACGTGGGAGGCTGCGATATGCCTCGGGGAGCTGTCAACCGAGCTGTGATCCGAGGATTTCCGAATGGGGAAACCCAGCACCAGTGATGTGGTGTTACCCGCCGGTGAATATATAGCCGGTGCGGAGGGAACGCGGGGAAGTGAAACATCTCAGTACCCGCAGGAAGAGAAAACAAAAGTGATTCCGTGAGTAGTGGCGAGCGAAAGCGGAAGAGGCTAAACCGTTTGCATGTCAAGCTGTCAGGCGTTGTGCAGGCGGTGTTGTGGGACCCAGCGTCGAGGATCTGACAGTCCTCGGAATGTGCGCGCGTGTTAGTGGAACCGCTTGGGATGGCGGACCGGAGTGGGTGAGAGTCCCGTACGCGAAAACATGTTGCGTGTGTTTGTTTGGTGTTCCCGAGTAGCAGCGAGCTCGTGGAATTTGCTGTGAATCTGCCGGGACCACCCGGTAAGCCTAAATACTTCCTGAAGACCGATAGCGGACGAGTACCGTGAGGGAAAGATGAAAAGTACCCCGGGAGGGGAGTGAAAGAGTACCTGAAACCGTGTGCCTACAAGCCGTCAGAGCGTTTCGACGTGATGGCGTGCCTTTTGAAGAATGAGCCTGCGAGTTAGTGCTGCGTGGCGAGGTTAACCCGGGTGGGGTAGCCGTAGCGAAAGCGAGTCTGAATAGGGCGAAATAGTCGCGTGGTCTAGACCCGAAGCGGAGTGATCTACCCATGGCCAGGGTGAAGCGACGGTAAGACGTCGTGGAGGCCCGAACCCACTTAGGTTGAAAACTGAGGGGATGAGCTGTGGGTAGGGGTGAAAGGCCAATCAAACTCCGTGATAGCTGGTTCTCCCCGAAATGCATTTAGGTGCAGCGTCGCGTGTTTCTTGCCGGGGGTAGAGCTACTGGATGGTCTAGGGGCCTTACCGGGTTACCGAAATCAACCAAACTCCGAATACCGGTTAGTGAGAGCGCGGCAGTGAGACGGCGGGGGATAAGCTTCGTCGTCGAGAGGGAAACAGCCCAGAACACCAGCTAAGGCCCCTAAGTGTGTGCTCAGTGGGAAAGGATGTGGGATTGCCCAGACAACCAGGAGGTTGGCTTAGAAGCAGCCACCCTTGAAAGAGTGCGTAATAGCTCACTGGTCAAGTGGTCCTGCGCCGACAATGTAGCGGGGCTTAAGCACACCGCCGAAGCTGTGTCATTCACACAATACATCCGCAAGAGCTTTCGGGTTCTTGTGCAGTGGTGTGGATGGGTAGGGGAGCGTCCTGCATCCAGGGAAGCGGCCGCGGAAGCGAGTCGTGGAGGGTGCGGGAGTGAGAATGCAGGCATGAGTAGCGAATGCAGAGTGAGAAACTCTGCCGCCGGATGACCAAGGGTTCCTGGGCCAGGCTAATCCGCCCAGGGTAAGTCGGGACCTAAGGCGAGGCCGACAGGCGTAGTCGATGGACAACGGGTTGATATTCCCGTACCCGAGCATGTGCGCCCATGGCGAGGCGGTTGACACTAACCACCCGAAGCCGCGGTTGAAGTCTTCGGACGGAGGCCGTGTGTGGAGCGTGGGACCTGATTCCGTAGTAGTCAAGCGATGGGGTGACGCAGGAAGGTAGCTCCGCCAGGCGATGGTTGTCCTGGTGTAAGCGTGTAGGCCGTCATGTAGGCAAATCCGCATGGCATATAGGCTGAGACGTGATGCGTAGCCGTTTGAGGCGAAGTGGGTGATCCTATGCTGTCGAGAAAAGCCTCTAGTGAGTGCATGCACGGCCCGTACCCCAAACCAACACAGGTGGTCAGGTAGAGAATACCAAGGCGATCGGGTGAACTGTGGTTAAGGAACTCGGCAAAATGCCCCCGTAACTTCGGGAGAAGGGGGGCCAAGCACTGTGATACCCCTTGCGGGTGGAGCGGTGGTTGGCCGCAGAGACCAGCGGAAAGCGACTGTTTACTAAAAACACAGGTCCATGCGAAGTCGCAAGACGATGTATATGGACTGACGCCTGCCCGGTGCTGGAACGTTAAGAGGACCGGTTAACTCCTTTCGGGGGGTGAAGCTGAGAATTTAAGCGCCAGTAAACGGCGGTGGTAACTATAACCATCCTAAGGTAGCGAAATTCCTTGTCGGGTAAGTTCCGACCTGCACGAATGGCGTAACGACTTTCCGGCTGTCTCGACCACAGGCCCGGCGAAATTGCATTACGAGTAAAGATGCTCGTTACGCGCGGCAGGACGGAAAGACCCCGGGACCTTTACTATAGTTTGGTATTGGTTTTCGGTTCGGCTTGTGTAGGATAGGTGGGAGACTGTGAAGCGCTCACGCTAGTGGGTGTGGAGTCGTTGTTGAAATACCACTCTGGTCGGATTGGGAATCTGAACCTCGGACCATGATCTGGTTCAGGGACAGTGCCTGATGGGTAGTTTAACTGGGGCGGTTGCCTCCTAAAGGGTAACGGAGGCGCCCAAAGGTTCCCTCAGCCTGGTTGGCAATCAGGTGTCGAGTGCAAGTGCACAAGGGAGCTTGACTGTGAGACAGACATGTCGAGCAGGGACGAAAGTCGGGACTAGTGATCCGGCACCTCCTGGTGGAAGGGGTGTCGCTCAACGGATAAAAGGTACCCCGGGGATAACAGGCTGATCTTGCCCAAGAGTCCATATCGACGGCATGGTTTGGCACCTCGATGTCGGCTCGTCGCATCCTGGGGCCGGAGTAGGTCCCAAGGGTTGGGCTGTTCGCCCATTAAAGCGGCACGCGAGCTGGGTTTAGAACGTCGTGAGACAGTTCGGTCCCTATCCGCCGCGCGCGCAGGATACTTGAGGAAGGCTGTCCCTAGTACGAGAGGACCGGGACGGACGGACCTCTGGTGTGCCAGTTGTCACGCCAGTGGCATGGCTGGTTGGCTATGTTCGGAAGGGATAACCGCTGAAGGCATCTAAGCGGGAAGCCTGTTCCAAGATGAGGTATCCCACCCCATGTGGGTTAAGGCCCCCAAGAGACGATTGGGTTGATAGGCCAGAAATGGAAGCACAGTAATGTGTTGTCGAGTTGACTGGTACTAATAGGCCGAGGACTTGCCCACGAAGATGTTACGCATCCACTCTACGGTTCTGAAACACCACACCGGTCGCCCCTCGAGGGGTGGGTGTGTGTTGTTTCGGAGTGTTTCGGTGGTTTTAGCGTCAGGGAAACGCCCGGTCCCATTCCGAACCCGGAAGCTAAGCCTGACTGCGCCGATGGTACTGCAACCGAAGGGTTGTGGGAGAGTAGGACACCGCCGAACTTAACTTAAGAAAAAGGGGCGGGGCTCCGGTTGAGAATCTGAAAAGGTTTTCCCGGAGTCCCGCCTCTTTTTTTATGCCCAAAAAACCGGTGGACCGTGAGAACGGCCCGCCGCCCTCACTCCGGCCGGCGCAGCAAATACGTGTCCATGATCCACCCGTGCTGCTCCCGAGCCGCGGCCCGCGTCTCCCGGATCTTCGCCGCCAGCGCCTCGTCCAACGGCCCGGACAGCAGAATCTCGTCCGGGGTTCCGACGTACGCACCCCAGTAGATCCACAGCCCCTGATCCGCGTACTGATCGAACGTCGTGTGCGCGTCGAGCAGCACGAAGACGTCGTCGGCGTCACTCGGCCAGCCCTCGGCCAACCGGCGACCGGTCGTGAGCTGCACGGCGCGGCCGATCTGGTTCATCGTCGTGCGATGCCGGGCCACCAGCGCGGAGATGCTGCTGATCCCCGGCACGACCTCGTAGTCGAACGCCACGTTCCCGCGCGCCAGCACGGCCTCGATCAACGCGATGGTGCTGTCGTACAGCGCCGGGTCGCCCCAGACGAGGAACGCGCCGGTCTCGCCGTCGGCCAGTTCGTCGCGGATCAGCCGCTCGTAGACGTCGGTGCGGAGCTGATGCCAGTCAGCGACCGCGGTGCGGTAGTCGGCAGGCTTCCGGTCGCGATCGGGGTCCTTCGCGCTCACCACGCGATACCCCGGACGGCTCACGAACCGCTCCAGTATCTCCTGGCGCAGCTGCACCAGGTCGGCCTTCGCGCTGCCCTTGTCGAGCACGAAGAAGACGTCGACGCGATTGAGCCGGTCGACCGCCTGCATCGTGAGGTGTTCCGGGTCGCCGGCACCGATCCCGATCGCGTAGATCTTCCGCATCCTTGCAGTCTCTCCCGGCGGGTAACCGGGTTCACGACAGGGTCCCCTGGCATGCCGCTACCCCCTAGGGGTATAAAGGAGGAGCAAGCGGAGAGACGATAGGGAGTGTGGCGATGACCGAAACGACTTACACCGTCGAGGGCATGACGTGCGGGCACTGCGTCGGATCGGTGAAAGAGGAGGTAGGCGGCCTGGCCGGCGTGCAGACGGTCGACGTCGACCTCGCCACCGGCGCCGTGAAGGTCACCAGTGCGGAGCCGATCTCGCGCGAGGCCGTCGAGGCCGCGGTCGCTGAGGCCGGCTACCAGGTCGTCGCGTAAAAAGGAGTGACATGAGCACCACGACACCAGCCCCCGTGCAGTCGGTCGAACTCGCCATCGGCGGGATGACCTGCGCGTCGTGCGCTGCTCGGGTCGAACGGAAGCTCAACAAGGTCGACGGCGTCACCGCGAGCGTCAACTACGCGACCGAGAAGGCGCACGTCGAATACCCCTCCACGGTTTCGGTCGACGACCTGGTGGGCGTCGTCGAAGCGACTGGGTACACCGCGCAAGCGCCGCAACCGGAGAAGCCCGAAGAACCCGAACAGGACGAAACGCGGCCGCTGCGCGACCGGCTGCTGTACTCGGCGATCCTCACCGTGCCGGTGATCGTGCTGGCGATGGTCCCCGCGCTGCAGTTCACGAACTGGCAGTGGCTGTCGCTCACGCTCGCCGCGCCGGTCGTGGTCTGGGGCGCCTGGCCGTTCCACCGCGCCGCCTGGACCAACCTCCGGCACGGCGCGGCGACGATGGACACGCTGATCTCGCTCGGCGTCTCGGCCGCCACGCTGTGGTCGCTGTACGCGCTGTTCTTCGGCATGGCGGGCATGCCGGGCTTGCGGCACGGCTTCGAGTTCAGAGTGTCCGGGGGCTCGGGAACCGACAACATCTACCTCGAGGTCGCGGCGGGCGTCACCACGTTCATCCTCGCCGGACGCTACTTCGAGGCAAGGTCCAAGCGTCGCTCCGGCGCTGCGCTGCGGGCCCTGCTCGAACTCGGCGCGAAGGACGTGACGGTCCGGCGCGACGGCCGCGAGCAGCGGATCCCGGTCGACCAGCTTCGGGTCGGAGACACGTTCGTGGTGCGGCCCGGAGAGAAGATCGCTACCGACGGCGTGGTTACCGACGGTAGCTCGGCTGTCGACGTGAGCATGATTACCGGGGAATCCGTACCGGTCGAGGTCGCAGTGGGTGACGGCGTGACGGGCGCGACGGTGAACGTCGGCGGCCGGATCGCAGTGCGCGCGACACGGGTCGGCGCGGACACGCAGCTCGCGCAGATGGCCCGGCTCGTGGAGGAAGCACAGAACGGCAAGGCCGCGGTCCAGCGACTGGCCGACCGCGTCTCGGCGGTGTTCGTGCCGATCGTGCTGGTGCTGGCTGTGGGCACGCTGGTCACCTGGCTGCTGACCAGCGGAAACGTGACGGAGGCGTTCACCGCGGCGGTAGCGGTGCTGATCATCGCCTGCCCGTGCGCGCTGGGACTCGCCACCCCGACCGCCCTGCTGGTCGGCACCGGCCGCGGTGCCCAGCTCGGGATCCTCATCAAGGGCCCGGAGGTGCTCGAATCCACTCGCCGGGTCGACACCGTGGTGCTTGACAAGACCGGAACCGTCACGACCGGGCGAATGAGCCTGGTGGACATCCACGTCGGCGAGGGTGTCACGGAACGTGAACTGCTGCGCTACGCAGGGGCAGTCGAGCACGCCTCGGAGCACCCGATCGCGAAAGCAATCGCAGACGGCGCCCGCGAACGAGTCGGCGACCTCCCGTCGGCGACCGAGTTCCGCAACACCGAGGGCCTGGGCGTCTCCGGCCTCGTGGACGGCACCGCTGTCCTCGCCGGCCGCGCAGCCTTCCTGGCCGACTGGAGCGTGAAGGTCGACGACCAGCTGTCCTCGGCGAAGACCGCAGCAGAAGAACGAGGCGCGACGGCAGTCTTCGTCGCATGGGACGGCGTCGCCCGGGGTGTGCTGGTGGTCGCGGACACGATCAAGCCGACGTCCGCCCAAGCCGTCGCCGAACTCCGCGCGCTAGGCCTGAAGCCGGTCCTGCTGACCGGCGACAACGCCGGTGCCGCGCGAGCGATCGCCGACGCCGCGGGCATCACCGAGGTGGTCGCCGAGGTAATGCCCGAGGAAAAGGTGGCTGTAGTGAAACGCCTGCAAGCCGAAGGCCGAGTGGTGGCCATGGTGGGCGACGGCGTCAACGACGCAGCCGCCCTCGCCCAAGCCGACCTCGGCCTGGCGATGGGCACGGGAACGGACGCAGCGATCGAAGCCGGCGACCTGACGTTGGTCCGAGGAGACCTGCGCGCAGCAGTAGACGCGATCCGCCTGGCCCGGCGCACGCTGGGCACGATCAAGGGAAACCTGTTCTGGGCGTTCGCCTACAACGTCGCCGCACTGCCGCTGGCAGCGTTCGGCCTGCTCAACCCCATGATCGCAGGCGCGGCGATGGCCTTCTCGTCCGTATTCGTGGTGTCGAACAGTCTGCGCCTGCGGCGGTTCCGGGCTGCGTGATGTGCCTGGACCAGTGAGTGGCTTGGCCGGGCCGTGGTGGTGACTGTTTCGGTCAGCATGGTTTGCCTGCGGACGGGCCAGCGACTGCGATGGCCCCGGTCGGCTTGACCTGGCCGGGACCATCGCAGCGGCCGCGGCGGTCTCAGTCGGCTTTGATGTGCCTCGGGACCGCCAGCGGCCGTGCCGATTAGGGTCGGCGTGATGTGGCTGGGACCGGCGAGTGGCCGTGCCGGTTCGGGTCGGCGCGGTGCGCCTCGGACCAGCCAGCAGTTGTGACCGTTCGGCTTGGCCTGCTGTGCCTGGGATCGGTGAGCAGTTGTGACTGTTCGGATTGGCTTGCTGCGCCCGGGGTAGGCGAGCAGTCGCGACTGTTCGGATCGGCGTGGCGCGCCTGGGATTGGCGAGCGGTTGTGCCGGGTCGGCGTGGTGTGCCTGGGACCGGCGAGCGGTTGTGCCGGTTTCGGTCGGTGTGGTTGCGCCAGGAAACGGCCGACGGCGGTTCCGGGCGGCGTGGTGCAGCGAGGGACCGGCCAGCTTCTACGACGGTCGGGTTCGGCTTGGCTTAACGGCGACGGGCCAGCGGCGGGAGTTACCGCTGCTGGCCCGTTTTGCCGCCTGCCCTTGCTGCTGGCCTGCATGGCTGTCCGCGCTGATCGGTCCGGTCGTGGCAGCAGCCTTGCTGGCTCGCCCTGCACAGCCGGCGGGGAACTACCTCAGAACACCTCAGCCAGCCGGTAACCGCGGCGAGGGTCCGTTCACTCCGACTTCAGCCCATGCTTCTGAGCACCCGGACTTGTTCTCCGCCTGCGGCGGCGAAGCGCTTCTATGTCCTCTCGGCCTGGGAAACACCGGGCCGAGGTCGCGCCGGGGAAAACTACTTCAGGAACGCACCAACCGGGCGATCGCGTCCGAGGCCTCGCGCACCTTCAGGTCCGCTTCCTCCCCGCCCGCAGCCGCCGCTTGGACGACGCAAGTCGCCAGGTGCTCGTCGAGCAGCTCCAGCGAGAAGGACTGCAGCGCCTTCGTCGCCGCGGACACCTGCGTCAGGATGTCGATGCAGTACTTGTCCTCCTCGACCATGCGCTGCAGGCCGCGGATCTGCCCTTCGATCCGGCGAAGGCGCTTGAGGTAGGCCTCTCGTTCACTGCCGTAGCCGGTCATCGCACATCGTCCCTTTTTCTCGGCATCCCCGTTGGTTCACCGTCAAGTATACCCACCCGGCGTATCCGGGGCGGGCGTTCAGCCAGTGGTGGCGCCCTCAACGACTTCGCTCAGCGCAGAGGTCCGGCATCGGTCTGGCGCGGGTTGACGGCATCCTCGGTCCATCATCGCGGGCCACCCGGACGCCGAGACTATTCCGGCCGCTGTCGAGAGGTCGGAGTTTCGCGGTGGTTGCCCGCCGCGCCTGCCGTGCCTGCCGCGCGCGGGGCGTTCGGTCAATCGGGACGGCATCGGCGACGTCGGTGAGCGCACCGGTCCCGCCGTCGGACCAGCTCAAAGTCGGCGTTCGCGGTGGTTGACCGCAGAGCCGCTGTGCCAGGCGGGCCAGTGGTTAGCCCGTCGGGGCGGCCTCGGCGACTTCAGTGAGTGCGGAGGTACGTCGCTGATTCGGCACGGGGGTGCCGTCCGGGGCGAGGTCGGCGTTCGCGGTCGCCAGTAGTTCGCGGGCTCCGCGCAGGGCGGCTTTCACCCGTTGCTGGACAGCGGCGAGTTCGGCGACCCGCTGTTCGGCGTCGGCGACGATGCGGGTCGCGTGGTCGGTGGCTTGGCGGACGTGCGAGTCGGCTTCGGCGCGGGCGGCGGCGGTGCGGTCGGCGATTTCGCGGAGTGCGTCGATGCGGCGGTCGGCCAAGGTGCGCGTGAGGTGTTCTTCGAGCCGCTTGCGTTCCTTCGCCGCCGCTTCGTCTGCGGCTTGGCGTTCTTCGACTGCGCGGCGCAGCAGATCTTCGTGTTCTCGCCGCTGTTGCTCGCGATCCGCGGCGACAGCTTCGACGAGCGCGCGTTCCTTTTCGGTGAGGCGGACGGCTTCTGCCTTGGCGTCAGCGATGATCCGCGCGGCGGTGTCCTCGGCGCGGGCGGTGATCTCCGCGGCTTCCTCGCGCGTCAGCTCGACCATCCGGCGCGAGCGTTCCTGCAATGCGTCCGGCTCGATGGGGGTGCGGCTGATCCGGTCGACCGTCGCGCGCAGTTCGCGATTGCGCTCGGCGAGTTCGGCCGCCTGGTGTGCCGCGGCGTCGCGTTCCGCGGCGAGGCGCCGGAATTCCGCCTCGACCCACGTGACGAATTCTTCGACCTGGCCGCGCTGATAGCCGCGCCAAGCCGAGTCGAAGGACGGCCGGACGGCCATCAGGTCCTCGCCACCGCCAGGGGCCATGCTCTCACCTCCCATTTGGATGGTTTCTCCTCGGCGCTCGTTTTTCTTGCCGCACCGGGGTTTCCGCACTGCCTCCAGTGTGCCTGAAGTCCGGCGATCCGTGGGAGCCTGGGGCGGGTCAATCTTCGAGCGGGTCTTCGGAGCCTGTCGCAGTGCTTCGCACGCCGGGCAATTCGGCCAGTTCCGCGGTGAGGTCGGCAAGATCGCCGCGCCCCTGCAACAGCAATGTGACGACCGCGATCCGTTGCCCCTCTTCGGAAACTGTCTCGCGATCGACCGCCACCCGGTGGACTGCCCAGCCTCGATCGGTGCAAGCCGCGAGTACGGCCCGCAGCACGCCGTGCCCGTCGTTATAGCTCAACCGGAGGATCGGCGGCTGCCGCCGATGACGCGCGACGAACCGGGAAAGCGGCGGGAATCCGCGAGTGATCACGACGAGCCCGGCGGTGGTCGCGACGGCCAGCACCGGCAGTCCGGCACCGCACGCGACACCGACGGCCGCCGCGAGCCAGACGGTCGCCGCGGTCGTGAGGCCGCGCACCGCGTCGCGGCGCACGAAGATCAGCCCCCCGCCGACGAACCCGATGCCGGACACGATCTGCGCGGCGATCCGCGACGGGTCGAGCGCCACGTGCTCGATGCCGAGCAAATCGGCGAAACCGTATTTCGACACCAGCATGAAAACCGCCGACCCGACGCCGACCAGCGTGTGCGTGCGCAGGCCGGCCTGTTTGTTGCCGACCTCGCGCTCGATGCCGATCACCGTGCTCAGCAGCAGGGCGAGCAGCACCGGCGGCAGCAGTTCCCACTGTTCGCCGGTGGACCAGAGAGCATGCACGGACGTACCTCCTCGCCCGTCACAATGCCCGGCCCCCGGAGAGCCCGCGCGCCCGGCCCGGCCGGCACGCCTAAGCTCGGGCAATGGCCCGCTACTTCGACGTGCACCCGCAGAACCCGCAGCGCCGCGCGCTCTCCCAGGTGGTCGACCTGCTGCGCGACGACGGGCTCATCGCCTACCCGACCGACTCGTGCTTCGCGCTCGGCTGCCGCATCGGCAACCAGCAGGGGATGGAACGGATCCGCACCATCCGCAAGCTCGACCACCGGCACCACTTCACGCTCGTGTGCCAGGACTTCGCCCAGCTCGGCCAGTTCGTCCACATCGACAACGCGGTGTTCCGGGCGATCAAGGCCAGCACCCCCGGCGCGTACACGTTCATCCTCCCGGCGACGAAGGAAGTCCCGCGGCGGCTGCTGCACGCCAAGAAGAAGACCGTCGGCGTGCGGATCCCCGACCACGTGGTGACCCAGGAACTGCTCGGCGAACTGGGCGAGCCGATCCTGTCGAGCACGCTGCTGCTGCCCGATTCCGGCGAGCCCCTCACCCAGGGCTGGGAGATCAAGGAAGAACTCGACCACGTACTGGACGCCGTCATCGACTCCGGCGACTGCGGCGTGGAACCCACCACGGTGATCGACTTCTCCTCCGGAGAGGCGGAGGTCGTGCGGCACGGGGCAGGTGACCCGTCCCGGTTCGAGTGAACGGGGTCGTCATCGGTCTTGTCTCCTCCTGACGGGGTTGTGTTCGATCCTGCTGCGGGCGGCGGCTCCGGCCCGCTCGGCGCGACGGTTGTTGACGCGGTTTTGCTCGACTCGACGGTTGCTCCTGACAGCTTCTTGACGCGACGGTTCTTATCTGGGCGGCTATTGACACGGGCTGAATGAACCGACGCCTGCGGTGACGGCAGCTTGGAGCGACTGCCCTGCACATGCAGCGACCGTTCCGCCCGCGCCGCTCGGCTTGGGATGCTCGCGGCGAGGCTGCCAGCGCAGGTCGCGTGGCGGGCGATCGCCGCTCCGGCCTGCTGCGGACACGAGCGCGCACGCCAGCGCATGCCACTCGAAGTGCTGGCCACTCCAAGTCGGTCCGCGCATGCCACGCGAAGTGCCGACCACATCGGGTCGGTCGGCGCACGCTATGCGAAGTGCCGACCACGCCAGGTCGGTCGGCGCACGCTACGCGAAGTGCCGACTGCGCCAGGTCGGCGGACGACCGCGCAGGTCGCTAGCGGGCCTCCACCTCATGCAGGCTGCGGAAGGTTCTCGTCGCCCGAGGCACCGAGCACCCTCGGCGGCGACCCTCACAATCTGTTCGCACACCCAGCGTTCACGCACAGCCGGTAGCTGCTCCAGCGTGTCTGTTGACCCTGGTCCTGGCTCTCTGGACTTCTCTCGCACGCAGGAGCATGCCGTTGGCGTGGGCCGCAGCGATCCTCGCTGTCATCGGCGGCAGCTGCTGCGGTCTCGTTCAGGCACGAGCCGCGGTAGGTGCGGGCTGGCACGGTGGCGCGGTTCGACCTGGTCAGGAGAAGCAGCGGCGGATCGCATCCGGTGGGGTGCCGAAGCGGGCTGGCAAGGTACCGGCACCGAGGGTCCGCGCTCTCAGGTGTGTTCGATCAAGGCTCCTTTCATGCGTCGAAGGTGGGCAGCTTCAGTGCGCGGGGTGGGCGAACCCGAGCACCGTCGAAGAGATCACACAGTTGCCTCCGCAGGGGTGTTGAGCAGGCGAGACAGGGCGTCCGCGAGCGGGACCTCCGACGAGGAATGCCAGCCGACGATGGCGTCCGGCCGGAGCAGCAGCGCGCCGTCTGAAGGCAGTTCCGTCTCGGCCAGCCATGCCTCGTCCGCGACCGGGACGAGGCGGAGGCCTAGCCGGTTCGCTTCGGCCGTCCACCGAGCACTGTCCGGGCCGCAGAGCAAGGTGAGGCCAGGCATCGCCAAGTCCACTGTGGACGTCGTGGCGTCGAGCCAGGCGTGCGGCACCCGGGTGCCTGGGCGACCGGCCGGGGCATAGCGGTCTTCCGGTGCGGGACCGCGTCCGTCCGGGACGAAGGCACCCTGTTCGTATTGCACGCCGAACAGCGCGGCGAGCGGGTCGATGCGCGGCGCGTCGTCGCTGGTGATCGTGGCGAGCATCGTGCCGAGATGGCCGCTGGCCATGCTGGAGAACTCCGCCGTCGCGTACCCGATCGGGTACCGCTCGGTGTGGTAGGTGTCGAGCAGGGCAGGCGTCGCTGTGCCGGCCAGCACTGCGGCGAGCTTCCAGGCCAGGTTGGCTACGTCTGCGATCGCGGTATTCGCACCCGCGGCGGCCATCGGCGGCATGGCGTGCGCAGCGTCGCCGGCCAGGAAGACCCGTCCGGAGGAGAAGCGGTCGGCCACGTACATCCCTGATTCCCAATGCATCCGGCTGAGCACTTCCACCTCGAGGTCCGGCACGCCGACGACAGTGTGCAGCAACTCCCGCCAGCCGTCCTCGCCCAGGGAGTCCGACCCGGGGAAGTCGGAGGTGGAGAAGAGCCAGCGGTCGGTGCCGTTGACCGACACGAACGCGCCGGAGGCGGCCGGGTTTTCGATCCGACACAGGTTGAACGGTTTGTCCCGGACGAGCTCGGCGAGATCGGCGCGGAAACAGACGTCCAGGTTGTCGGCCAGGTGCCCGTGCCCGCTGCGCGTAATCCCGAGCGCGGTGCGGATCGGACTGCGCGCGCCGTCCGCCGCGATCAGATATTCGGCGCTGACCTGGTACGGCTCGCCGTCAGCCGGGCGCAGGTGGGCGGTGACCCCAGTGTCGTCCTGTTCGAACGACACCAGTTCGGTGCCGAAGCGAACCGACACGCCTCGCTCGACCGCGGCCTGCCTCAGCACCGGTTCCAGCACGTCTTGCGGGCACAACACGCTTGGCGCGGGGCTGAGGTCGGGCATTTTCGCGTGCTGGACGAGCCGTTCGCGCAAGGTATCGGTGACCTCCGGCCAGGTCGCGTCGGCCAGCGTGGTGCCGGAGAGCATCCCGGTGAACGACGCGAGCGGTGCGCTCGCTTGCTCGACCTGGTCCATGAGGCCGAGCCAGCGGAACACCTCGGTGCTGCGCGGGTTGAACCGGCGTGCTTTCGGCTGCGGGGACGTGCCAGCGTGCTTCTCGACCAGCACCGGCGCTACTCCCTCGCGGTGCAGCAGCAGCGCCGCGGTGAGTCCGGCGATCCCTCCGCCGCAGATCAGAACAGGAATTCGTGCAGTCATCTCATAACCCCCAGGGTCGTGTACGTCGTACATCTTGTGTACGTTGTACATGACGATGTACTGTGTACGCAAGCGGGCTGGAGACAGGGAGATGAATGGGAGATCAAGGGCCGACACCGCCGATTTGGCTGTTGCCTGAGCCGCCGGAACGCGGATGGGGCCTCGGACGAGTCGACATCGTCAACGCGGCCGTGCGCCTGGCCGACCACGGCGGCGCGGAGGCGCTCACGATGCGAGCAGTGGCGAAGGAGCTGGGCGCGTCCACGCCGATGTCGCTGTACCGCTACGTGCACAGCAAAGACGGTCTGGTGGACCTGATGCTGGACTTGGCGAACGGCGAGGTGCGCACCCCGGAAGTCCCGGGCGAGGACTGGCGGAGCGAGCTGACAGCCGTCGCGGTCGACACGTGGGCGATGACGAAGCGGCATCCGTGGTACGCGCGACTCGTGCACCAGCGACCTCCGGCGGGGCCGAACGCGAGCCGGCGGACCGAGTTCGTGCTGGCGACGTTCGACCGGCTGGGCCAGGACCTCGCGTCGGCGCTCGGGTACGCGCGGCTGCTCGACGGGTACGTCACCGGTCAGGCGCTGCAGTGGGCGGAAGAGCGGGCGATGTGGCAGCGCAACGCGTTCGTCGACGTGGTGGACGTGCAGCGGCAGGCGCGGGCTTGGTTCGGCGACGTCCCGTCGGAGGATGGGCCGTATCCGTTGCTCGTGCGGGTGCTGGAGAGCTTCCTGGCCGAGCGGCACGACGCGGCGGGTGAGACCAGTGCGGACGGTGCGGTTGGTGCGGACGGTGCTGGATCGGACGCGGAACCGGACGCATCGAGCCGGGCGGTTGGTGTCGGTAGTCCGGGTGCCCGGCCGGGTGCGGACGAGGCTGGGGCTGGCCGGGGTGCCGAGGTGGACCGCGAGGTTGCCGGGGCCGGTCGGGCGGTCGAGCCGGGCCGCCGGGGCTCGGGCCAGCAGGGCGTGGGCCAGGACGACACGGGTCGGCAGGACACGGAGCGACAGGCCTCAGACCGGCCGGGCTCAGGCCGGCCGGGCTCGGGTCGGCTGGGCTCAGGTCCGTCGGATTCGGGTCGGCCGGGCTCGGGTCAGGCGGCGGAGGCGCATGCTGCCGCTGACGCGCGGAAGGTCGCTGCGGCGGCGGCCGAGGACGCGCAGTTCGAGCTTGGCCTCGAATGTCTGCTGGACGGCATCGCCGCGCGGCTCCGCTGATCGCCGAGAGCCCGGAGTTGGTGAGTCGGGCCGCTGTCGGGGCCGCTCACGCGCGGAGCGTGCGGCTCACGGCTGCGGATCCAGCCGGGGAGGGTCGGCTGGGCGAGCCTTGGCGAAACGAAACGAAACGAAACGAAACGGAGCGGAGCGGAGCAGGCGGGAGGACCGGCGAATCTGGAACGGAACAAGTCCTGTCAAACGGCTGGGGTTGTGTGTTCCAGGAGGAAGACCCGGATTTCGCGGTGGGCGGCGCGTTCGGCGTAGCGGTCGTAGGCGGGCCAGTAGGAGGCGACTGCGTCCCACATTTCCTGGCGTTCGGCGTCTTTCATGAGACGGCCTCGGACCGGCACGGTGCGGCCGTGGACGGAGACTGTCGCGTCGGGGTGGGACAGGAGGTTTGCCGTCCAGGCGGGGTGGTGTTCGCCGCCCCAGTTGGAGCCGATTACTACGTATCCGCCGGGGCGTTCGACGTACAGCAGCGGGACCTGGCGTGGTTCGCCGGAGGCGCGGCCGATCGTGGTGAGCAGGAGGGTGCGCAATCCGACTGCCGCGCCTACGCCTACGCGGCCGCCGCTGATGCGGAGGAGCAGGCGGTCGGCGGGCATCATCGCTTGGCCGAACGCGGCGAATGCCTTGCTGCGGCCCAAACCGGCGAAGATCCTGCGCAATTCCATGGGGCGCAGCCTACGGGGCGGTGCGGGGGAGGCCGTCGCCCCGGCGGCTTGAGCGGGCCGTGCGGCGGGGTGGCAGTGGTGCCGGATGGACGGGTCGCGGAAAGCCGGCGGGTGGAGTCTTGCTCGCGGTCCGCGGCTATCTAGCAGCGGCGTACACCACCTGACTGCGCGGCTAGCTAGCAGTGTGGTCAGGTGGTGTGCGCGTGCGGCTGGTCAAGAGGTGACGATCGGTGCCTCAAGGTTTGGGTTCTTTCGGCAACCGTCCGGACGTGAGGCATCACAGTGGGACGGAGGCAAGGGGACCAGAGCTAGAACCCGCTCGTGGTCAGTTTCAGCAGGGCGTCGGTCAGCGCGGCCGCGTGTTCCACCAGGTAGAAATGGCCGCCTGGGTAGGTGGTCAAGGTGAAATCCCCGGTGGTGTGGGACGACCAAGCCTGTACGTCTTCTACGGGGGCGTGCGGGTCGGCGTCTCCGGTGTGGGCGTGGACGGGGGCGGCTAGCGGGCCTGGGCTTGGGCGGTAAGTCTCGACCGCGGTGTAGTCCGCGCGCAGGGCTGGCAGGAAGAGTTCTCGCAGTTCGGGGTCTCGCAAGACCTTCGGGTCGGTGCCTGCCAGGCCTTCGATCTCGGACAGCAAACCGTCGTCGTCTTGGAGGTGGACTTGTTCGTTGACCAGGCGGGACGGGGCTCGGCGGCCGGAGATGACTACTGCTTCCGCTGGGGTGCCTCGCGATTCCAGGCGCAGCCCTACCTCGTACGCGAGCGTCGCGCCCATGCTGTGGCCGAACAGCACTACCGGGAGGTCCAGCCACGCCAGCAGGGCTTGGGTGACGCCGTCCGCCAGTTCTTCGATGGTGCGCAAAGCCGGTTCGGCCATTCGGTCCTGGCGGCCGGGGTATTGCACCGCCAGCACGTCGACAGTGGGGGACAGCGCCTTCGACATCGGGTGGAAGAACGGCGCCGCGCCGCCTGCGTGCGGGAGGCACACCACGCGGGCGGGGGCGTCGTCGGCGGGGTGGAAGCGGCGTAGCCACGGGTCCGTCATGCGCGCGATTTTACCGGCGACCCCTGTCAGGAAAGGGGCAAGCGGTGGAATTCGATCTTTTCGTACGCGCTGGTGACGCCCGTTTCGAACAGCACTCCGACGGTGAAACGGTCTGCTTGGACCAGGTCGGAGTAACCGGCGGGGGCGTCGGCGAGAACGGTGGACGGGTGCCAGGTTTTGCCGCGGTCTGAGCTGGTCCTGAGTTGCATTGTGCGACGGGACGCCGGATCCGACGGGCCGGAATAGAGGAGTACGCGGCGGTTCGTTGTTTGCAGGACGCTGCCTTCTACTTTCGGGCCGGACAAGGTTGGCTGCACTTGGTAGGGGCGGGTCAGGGTGGCGCCGCCGTCGGTGCTGTAGGCGTCCAGGCGGTGTTCCGGGGCCGAGCCTTGGTTGCGGCTCGAGAAATACACCGTGCCGTCGGGGAGTTCGGTGGCGGTGGTTTCGTTGGGGGCGAGGACGCCGTCAGTCGGGTCGTCGGTGAAGCCGATGTGCCAGGTGCGGCCGTTGTCGTCGCTGTAGAGGTCGTGGCCGCCGTAGTACTTGGCTTCGGTTCCCACATCCGCGGAACCTGCGGGCGGGGCGCTCGAGTGGTTGGCGGGGACCACGATCCGCCCGGCGTGGCGGCCGTGTTTGAGGACGGTGGCGTGGCCGGGCGCGGTGGCGTACCAGCGCCAGGACGGGAGTTTCGTCGTGGCGGTGATGTCGCGGGCTGGGGTCCAGGTGAGGCCGTTGTCGGGGCTGCGTTGGACGAAAACCCGGCGGGTGTCTTGTGCGGACACGGTGCCGGACATGATGGCTTTTTCGCTGACGGGTCCGTTGTGGACAGTCAGGAGCACCAGGTCGCCGTTGCGGGCTACTGCGGGGGTCGGGTTTCCGGCGGTGGCCTCGCCGTTGCTGTCGACTACCCGCAGGTCGCCCCAGGTGCAGCCGCCGTCGCGGGAGGTTTTGGCTACGGTTTGGATCGCGCCGGAGTCGCCGGGGGAGTCGCGGCGGCCTTCGGCGAAGGCGATCAGCGAGCCGTTCGCTGCGCGGACCACCGCGGGGATGCGGAAGGTGTGGTAGCCCTCGGCGCCTGAGACGAACGGGGTCGACGACGTGCAGCTGCCGCTCGCGTGGGCGGGCGGGGTCGGGGTGAGGCTCAAGAGGGTTGCGGCGAGCGCAAGCGTGACTGTTCTCGGGAGCACCGGGGGACCGCCTCTCGCTCTGGACATGGGATGTCCGACGTCCTATGTCCGGAGAACTTAGATAGGTGGTCGCGCGGCGTCAAGACTCCGGATCGGTGGCGGTGGCGCGGGTGGGTTCCGGCTGAGGTGGTCGCGCGATGTCGAGGCTCTGGGGCGGTGGCGGTCGTGCGGGTGGGTTCCGGTCGAGGTGGTTGCGCGGTGTCAAGGCTCTGGATCGGTGGTGGTGCGGATGGCGTCGGTCGAGGTGGTTGCGCGGCGTCAGGGCTCTGGGTCGGTGGTGGTGGTGCGGGTGGGTTCCGGCTGAGGTGGTTGCGCGGTGTCAAGGCGCGGGATCGGTGGCGGTCGCGCGGATGGATCCGGCCGAGGCGGTTGCGGTGATCCGCAGCGGGGCGGTGCCGGTCGGGCGTACGCGCATGATTTCCGCAGCTACCGGGGCGGCCAGGTGGGTGCGCAGGGTCCGGCGCAGGCCGCGGGCGCCGTATATCGGGTCGAAGCCTTGATTGGCGAGGAGGTGGACGGCGGAGTCGTCTACTTGGAGGTCGACGCCGCGGCGGCGGAGTCTCGTGCGCAGCAGGTCGGTTTCGAGGCGGGCGACTTGTTCGATGGTGGTGCGGTCCAGTTCGTCGAAGATCACCGTTTCGTCGATGCGGTTCAGGAATTCCGGGTCGAAGAACGACTGGAGGGCTTTGTCGACCACGGTGCGGCGGGTGTGGCCGCGGTCCAGGAGCGAGCGCCAGCGGGAACCTCGGCGGCGGGCGAGTTCCTTTGAGCCCAGGTTCGAGGTGAGGAAGACGAAGCTGTTGCGGAAGGAGATTTTCTCCTGACCGTTCGCGAGGCGGAGGATTCCGTTGTCCAGTACGCCCAGGAGGGCGCGCAGAACAGTAGGGTGGGCTTTCTCCACCTCGTCGAAAAGGACGATTCCTGGGGTGTACGGGTCACCTTCCACAGTGGACCGGTCGAAGACGGTGAAGGCTTCCTTGCTTCCCGCGTATCCGGGCGGAGCACCGTTGAAGGAGGCTGCGTAGTGCTCTTGGGCGAGGGAGTTCATGTCCACTCGGCACAGGTCGTCCGGGCCGGAGCGCAGGGTGGCGGCGACCTGGCGGACCAGTTCGGTTTTGCCTACGCCGGTGGGGCCCAAAAGAAGAACTGTCGCGGGGGGACGGTCGGGTTCCGTCGTGCCTGCGCGGGCCAGGGTGATCGCGCGGACGACGGCGTCGATGGCCGGGTCTTGGCCCAGGACGCGGCTGCGCAGGTGTTGTGCGAGCGCTTCGGGAGTGTCCGGAGTGGACGGAGCGGGGGCGGCGGCCGGAGCGGCTGGCTGCCGGTTCCGGTTCTGGTCGTGGTACCTGTCGGTGATGAACGGCATGGTGTCCTTTCCCTGAACCGAAAAACCGGCAGCCAGCGGGGGATCAGGCCTGCTTGGTCTTTTCCGCGGGCAGCTGGCCGACCGGGCATTCGGCCACGCCGATCGTGCTGCGCGTGATGGCCTCGACGTTTTCCTGCGCCTTCTGCGCGTCGGTGACCCACGTGCGGTAGAACTCGAACGGGCAGTCCGCGACGCCCTTGTCGCCGTCACCGGCCGCGTGCACGCCCGAGTAACCGCGGTGCAGCAGTTTGAACAGGTGGTTCTGCGACTGGTCGTACTCGCGGGCGTCCCGGATCGCCGAGAGCGACAGCTGGGCGAACTGGATTCCGTATTCTTCCTCGCCGGTTTCGCCGAGCGTCCGGCCGTCGAAACCGATGATCGAGGAGTGGCCGAAATACGAGTACACGCCGTCGAATCCGGCCGCGTTGGCGACCGCGACGTAGCAGTTGTTGGCCCACGCCATGGCTTTCGCCATC
The DNA here is from genome assembly GCF_017312175.1 of Amycolatopsis sp. A1MSW2902. NCBI lineage: Bacteria > Bacillati > Actinomycetota > Actinomycetes > Pseudonocardiales > Pseudonocardiaceae > Amycolatopsis > Amycolatopsis sp. A1MSW2902. The sequence continues at coordinate 5,117,842 of NZ_QJPO01000001.1, read as the reverse complement.
AGCACCTGCTGGTCCTTCGCCGGGTACATGTAACCCTGGCAGCGGACGATCAGCTCGGCGCCCTTCATCGCGCAATCCCGCCAGATTTCCGGGTAATTGCCGTCGTCGCAGATGATCAGCGAAATTTTGAGCCCCTTCGGACCGTCCGTGACGTACGTCTGGTCGCCCGGGTACCAGCCCTCGATCGGGCACCACGGCAGGATTTTCCGGTACTTCTGCACGATCTCGCCGTGGTTGTCGATCAGCACCAAGGTGTTGTACGGCGGTTTGTTCGGGTGGTCCTCGTGCTGCTCGCCGGTGATCGAGAAAACGCCCCAGGTGTCGGCTTCGCGGCAGGCGGCGGAGAAGATCGCGGTCTCCTCGCCGGGGACGGTCGCCGCGGTGTCGTACATTTCCTGCTCGTCGTACATGATCCCCTGCGTCGAGTATTCGGGGAACACGACGAGGTCCATTCCGGGCAGGCCGCTCTTCATGCCGACCACCATGTCGGCGATCTTGCGCGCGTTGTCGAGCACCTCGGCCTTCGAATGCAGCCGCGGCATCTTGTAGTTCACGACCGCGATGCCGACCGTGTCCGGGCTCGAGGAAATGTCACCGTGTCGCATGGGATTTCTCCTTCTGGTGGAGGGTCAGGCCGCGGCCGCGGCGCGGTCGGGGACGGAGCGGGGCTGGCCGCGGAACCCGAGCACCGCGGCGAGGGCGACGAGCAGGATCGCGATCGCCGCCGCGATGAGGGCGGCGGTCGCGGTGGAGCGGTAGCCGCCGGTGAGCGCGAGGAACGCGGGCAGCGTGCAGGTCGGCTGGCTCAGCAGGACGGTCGTCCAGCCGGTGAACCGGGTCAGCTCCTCGCGGCCGAGCCCGAGCACGAGGAAGAACAGGCCCCACAGCAGAGCCCAGGACAGCCAGATGACGCCGAACACCGGATCGTCCTGCCGCCAGAACGCCAGGCCGGCGTACACGATCGCGGCGCCCGCGACGAACAGCGAGAACCAGCCGATGCCCTCGGGTTCGAGCCCGGCGAGGTTCGCGATCCCGACGTACAGGTAGGTGAAGCCGAACAGGAACAGCCCGGACGCGCCGAGGATCGCTTCGGAATCCCCGTGCGCCTGGATGATCAGCACCGTCGGCGTCACGCACTGCAGCCCGCCCACGAACAGATTCAGCGCGGCGGCCGACCGCGCGGGCACGCGCCCGAGCAGCATCAGCCCGTTGACCAGCAGTACCGCCCCGACGTAGAGCAGGCCGACGTTGTTCATCGCACGCTCCTCAGTTGGTACCAGATGAAATACTGTCAAGTGAAAATAAATGGGCGGACGGCGGGCGTCAAGAGCGGAGCGGGACGGGTCAGAGCCGGGTGATCGGATCGAAGTCGCAGCCTTGCGCGGCGGCGAGGTGCACGTGCTGGGCGGCTTGCTGGCCGTGGAATTCGACGGTGCCGCGCGGTCCGTCGTAGGCGACGCCGTCGATCGCGGCGTTGAAGGCGCGCATGTCCGGAGTGCCTGCCCGGCGGGCGAGTTCGGCGAGCGTATGCAAGCCCTCGTAACAGGATTCGGCCGCGTTGTTGAGCGGCGGCGCGGCCGGGCCGTGCAGGCGGACGTAGCGGCCGAGCAGGTCCATCGCGTCCGCGGTGACGAGGGAGCGGAAGTACGCGGCGGACGCGAAGAGGTTTCGGGTCGCTTCGGCTCCGCTGGCCAGCAGCATGTTTTCTTCCATCAGCGGACTGAACCGGAGCATCTGCTCGTGGAGGCCGCGCGCGGCGAACCGGCGGTTGAACCGGACCGCGTCCTGCCCGACGAACAGCATCAGAACGCCGTCGCACGCCGAGGTTTCGACGCGCCGGACGAGCCGGGCCATGTCGCCCGAGCCGAGTCCGACGAATGCTTCGCCGACGATCTGGAGATCGAGTTCCCTTGCGTAGCGCCGGATCGCGTCCGCGGAACCGCGCGGCCACACGTAATCGTCGCCCGCCACGAACCAGGTGCGCGCGCCGCAGTTGTCGCGCAGCCACCGCAGCGCGGGCTGGATCTGCACACGCGGGATTTCGCCGGAACAGTAGATGCCAGAACGACTTTCGCCGCCTTCGTAGAGCGACGTGTACACGTACGGAACGCGGTCGGCGAGGACCGGCGCGAGAGCGTTGCGGACCGAGGAAATGTGCCAACCGGTGACCGCGTCGACCTCGCCCGCGTCGACCAGCCGGCGCACGGCCGAGGCGACCTGGGCCGGGGGAGCGCCGCCGTCGACGACTTCCAGCGCGACCTCGCGACCGAGGATCCCGCCCGCGTCGTTGAGTTCCCGGACCGCGAGTTCGCTGATCGCCTCGCACGAGGGCCCGAAAAGGCCCGCCGGTCCCTGCAGCGGGACGACCAGCGCGACGCGCAACGCGCTCGCGCGGCTGGCGACTCCGAGTCCCATGCCGGCTCCGGGCTTCTTTGCCGGTTGACTTGCTTCCATTTGAAAGTCTTACAATGCGGAGGCATTTGCGCAAGGGCGGAACGAGGGCGGGCGAGATGAGGCAGGCACAGGCGGCCGAGGCGTCGCTGATCCGCGCGCTCACCCGCACCGCACGCGCGGTCACCCTGCGGATCGAGCCGCTGCTCAAACAGGAGGGGCTGTCGCTCGACGGCTGGCTGGTGCTGGACGCGCTCGCCGCCGGCGACGGGCTCACGATGACCGAACTCGCCGGGCGCACGCTGGTCACCGGGCCGACGCTGACGCGGGTGGTCGACCGGCTGGTCACCACCGCGGCCGCGTACCGCGAGGTCGACGCGGAGGACCGGCGGCGGGTCCGGGTGTATCTCGCGCCGCGCGGACGCAGTGCGCATCAGCGGGCGACGGCCCGGCTGGCGGAGGTCGAACGCGAACTGGATCCGGACGGCGGCGTGCTGACGGCGATCGTGAGCGTTGAAACCGGTTAGAACCGGCTTTGCCACTCACGACGGTGCTGGGTAAGGACTTTGATCAGCTCGTCCTTGCGCTCGGCCACTTCGGCGTGGCTGCCCATGATCCCGACCGCGGCGACGGTCCGGCCGTCCTCCACCACGGCGACGGACACGCCGTCCGCCTCGGTCGATGCGCTCGGCGCGGCGACCAGGCCTTCGGTGCGGATCCGGGTCAGGTCCTGCACGAAGCGTTCGACCAGTTCGGCATCCGCGGGCGGCAATGCGCCGATCTGCGGCCACAGGTCCCGGTTTTCCATGGCCGCCAGCAAGATCCAGCCGGTGGACGTGCGGATCGGCGAGCGGCGCACGAAACCTTCGGCGAGATACGCGTACCGCGGGTCGTGCGAGGCGTAGTCGACGTAATAGAGGTCGCTGCCCACCATGATCGCCAGCACCGCGGTCATCCCGGTTTCCTCGTGCAGCGCTTCGAGGTCCTCGTGCGACACCGTGGTGACGGTGGGGCGGCCGACCAGTCGGACGAGCAGGAACGGGGCCGGGCCGAGGGAGTAGCGGCGGTCGTGCTCGTCGAGGTAGCCGGTGGCGACGAGGCCGTTGACCAGGCCCTGGATCGAGCTCATCGGAGCGTCGAGCTCGCGTGCGAACTCGGTGAGCGTGACCCCGTTCCGGGAGCGCGCGGCCCGCTCCAGGATGGTCGACACCCGGTCGATCATCCGGTGGTGCGGCCTCGGGCGGCCGTCCGGCGTGGGGTGCGTCGGCATCGGTGCTTTCTCTCCTCGGGTGATCGGGAACTCTACCCGGACCTGCGGGTTGCGTAAATACGTATTTCGATGCCAGTATGCGTAGCGAGGAGGTGCGCTCGTGAGCATGCCACTGGACGGTGTCGTCGTCGCGGATTTCAGCCGGGTGCTGGCCGGTCCGCTGGCGTGCGTGAACTTGGCCGACCTCGGGGCGACGGTGATCAAGGTCGAACGGCCCGGCTCCGGGGACGACACGCGCGGCTGGGGACCGCCGTGGACCGCGCACTCCAGCTCGTACTTCGAATGCGCCAACCGGTCCAAGCAGTCCGTCGTGCTCGACCTCGGCGATCCGGACGACCTGGTGCTGGCGCGCGAACTCGCCCAGCGCGCCGACGTGCTCGTGGAGAACTTCCGGTCCGGCGCGCTGCAACGGCGCGGGCTCGACTACGAATCCGTCCGCGTGGGTAATCCCGGCATCGTGTACTGCTCGGTTTCCGGCTTCGGCGGCGACGCGGACCTGCCCGGCTACGACTTCCTCGTGCAGGCCATGGGCGGTCTGATGAGCGTCACCGGCACCGACGAACCGGCGAAGGTCGGCGTCGCGCTGGTCGACGTGCTCGCCGCGAAGGACGCCACCATCGGCATTCTCGCCGCGCTGCGGGCCCGCGAGCAGACCGGGCGGGGGCAGCGGGTCGAGGTGAATCTGCTGTCCAGTCTGCTCGGTTCGATGGCCAACCAGGCCTCGTCGTATCTCACGACCGGACGCGCGCCGCAGCGGATGGGCAACGCGCATCCGTCGATCGCGCCGTACGAAACGTTGCGCTGCAAGGACGACGTGCTCGCGTTGGCCTGCGGCAACGACGGGCAGTTCCGCAAGCTCGCCGAGGTGCTGGGCGCTCCGGAGCTGGCCGACGACGAGCGGTTCGCGACGAACGCCGAACGCGTGCGCAACCGTCCGGAGCTGCGCGCCGCGCTCGAACGGCAGCTCGGCACCGACACGGTGGCGGCGTGGGCCGCGCGGCTGACCGAGGTCGGCGTGCCCGCCGGCGCGGTCGGCGATCTCGCGGACGGGTTCAAGCTCGCGGAATCGCTCGGCCTCGCGCCCACCGTGCCGGTCGGCGACTCGCCGCCCCAGGTCCGTCACCCGATCGGCTATTCGGAGACGCCGGTCGCCCGCTACACCGCCCCGCCCCGGCTGGGGCAGCACAGCGACGAGATTCGCCGCTGGCTCGCAGAGGAGAAGAAATGAGCGCCACGAAGTCCCTGCCGCCGCTGGATCCGCGCGACCCCGCCGGGCTCGGCGACCTGTTCACCGAAGACGAGAAGGCGATCGCGGACGCGGTCCGCCGGGTCTGCGCCGACCGGATCGACCCGTACGTCGGCGACTGGTTCGAGCGCGGCGAACTGCCCGACGTCCGCGGTCTCGCCAAGGACCTCGGCTCGCTCGGGGTGCTCGGCATGCACCTGGAGGGCTACGGCTGCGCCGGGATGTCGGCGACCGAGTACGGCCTGGCCTGCCTGGAGCTGGAGGCGTCCGACTCGGGCATCCGCTCGCTGGTGTCGGTGCAGGGATCGCTCGCGATGTTCGCGATCTGGAAGTGGGGTTCGGAGGAGCAGAAGCAGCAGTGGCTGCCGTCGATGGCGGCGGGCGAGGCGATCGGCTGCTTCGGGCTGACCGAACCGGACGCCGGCTCGGACCCGGCGAGCATGCGCACCCGCGCGCGGCGCGACGGCGACGACTGGATCCTCGACGGCCGGAAGATGTGGATTACCAACGGAAGCGTCGCCGACGTCGCCGTGGTGTGGGCGCAGACCGACAAGGGCGTGCGCGGCTTCGTGGTGCCCACGGACACTCCGGGCTTCTCGGCGCCGGAGATCAAGCACAAGCTGTCGCTGCGCGCTTCGATCACCAGCGAGCTTGTCCTCGACGGCGTGCGGCTGCCCGCGGACGCGGTGCTGCCGGAGGTCACCGGGCTGAAGGGGCCGTTGAGCTGCCTCAACGAAGCCCGCTTCGGCATCGTCTGGGGCTCGGTGGGCGCGGCGCGTTCCTGCTTGCAGGCGGCGATGTCCTACGCCGAGGAGCGCACGCAGTTCGGGAAGCCGATCTCCGCGTTCCAGCTGACGCAGCAGAAACTTGTCGACATGACGCTCGAGTACACGAAGGCGTTGCTGCTGGCGATCCACTTGGGACGGCGCAAGGACGCCGGGGTGCTGCGACCGGAACAGGTCAGCCTCGGCAAGCTGAACAACGTCCGCGAGGCGATCGAGATCTGCCGCACCGCGCGCACGATCCTCGGCGCGAACGGGATTTCGCTGGAGTACCCGGTGATCCGGCACATGAACAACCTCGAATCGGTGCTCACCTACGAGGGCACCGTCGAGATGCACACGCTGGTGGTGGGTCAGGCGATCACCGGGCAGTCGGCTTTCCGCTGAGGGCTCCGCCGCGGGACGGCCATGGCCGCCAGCGCGGCGGCCGCGGCCAGCATCCCGAGCCCGGCGAGCGTCCAGCCGAGGAAGCCGAACGTCAGCACGAGCGGGACCAGCACGATCGGTCCGGTGATGCGGGCGAGCGCGGTGCTGGTGGCGAACAGCGCTTGGTACTGGCCCTGATGTCCTTCGGGGGCAAGGCTGAACGCGAGATGCCAGGCACCGGCGGAGGCGGTTGTTTCGGCGAGGGTGAGCAGGAGTGCGCCGACGAGTGCCAGGACTACCGGGTGCGCTGAAGCACTGAGCGAGCCGAAGACGGAGCAGGCGGCGATCAGGAAGATGCCTGCCACGGCAAGGGATCGGCGTGCGGTGCGGGCGTCGCGGACCTGGCGGCTGATCGGCAGTTGGAGCAGGACGACGAGGACGGTGTTGGCCAGCAGCACCACTGCGGACGTCCATTGTGGAGCGGAACTGCGCGTGACTATCCACAGTGGAAGCGTGACGCTGAGGATCGGCATGGTCAGCTGCGTGATCGCGGCCAGCAGCGTCAGGGTGACGTAACGGCGGTCGCGCAAGGCTGGCCAGCCGGTCTGGCGTTCGGTGGGCGCGTCCGGTCCGGCGTGCAGGTACAGCGCGGTGGCGAAGACGAACAATCCGGCGTCGACGAGGAAAACGGTGACCGCGTTGGTTCCGGCGGCCAGGACGAGTGCGCCGACGCCGGAGCCCGCGCCGATGCCGATGTTGACGGCGGTGTGCAGCAGGGCGCGGGCCCGGACGCGGCCTTCGGGAGCCACCACCGTCGCGACGACGGCTTGGCGGCCCGCCGCGAGCGCGCTCTGCCCGCAGGCGAAGAGCGCGCACGCGGCGATGTACAGCGGAACAGTGTGCGCGACGGCGAACAGCAGCAGGCCTGCGACCGCGGCGACGGTCGCCGCGGCGAGTGCGCGGCGGGCCCCGATCCGGTCCAGCAGCGTTCCGAACGGAACGGTGGTGGTCAGGCTCGTCGCGGCGCCGAGTGACAGCCCGAGCGCCACGATGCCCGCCGGCAGGCCGACCCTGGTGGTGAAGTGGACGGCGGACACGGCCAGTACCGCGCCGTCGCCCGCCGAGGTCAGAGCTTGGGCGGTGGCGAGCCGCCGGATCGCCGTGCGCGCGCTGGTCATGCCGGGCTGACCGACCAGCACCGGGTCGAGACGCCGACCGTGTTCCACATGTTGATGGCGGTGATGAGCGCGATCAGCGCGGCCGCGCCTTCCTCGCCGAATGCCGCGACGGCCTCGGAAACGGTCGACTCGGGCACGTGCGTCTCGGAGAGGCGCGTGACGTCCTCGGTGAGCGCGAACGCGGCCCGCTCGGCAGCGGTGAACAGGCCGGATTCCGCCCAGACCGCGAGAGCGTCGACCCGCTGAGCGGTGACGCCTTCCTTGCGCGCGGCCTGCGAGTGCATGTCGACGCAGTAGGCGCAGCCGTTGATCTGGGACGCGCGGAGGCGGACCAACTCGCGCAGGCCCGGGTCGATGCCCGCGTGGTCGAGCTGCTGGGTCGCGGCGTCGTCCAAAGTGCTCATCGCACGGGAGAAAATCGGGGCCAGCGCGTCGAAATCGAGGCGCTGGGGGATCGGGATCGTCGTTGTCATGGACCTAGATTAGGTCTCAAATGGACCGGGTTCCCGGCCAATCTGACGCTAATAACTCAGACCATTTGCCAGCGCGTCGGCGGCCAAAGCGAGGGCGCGCGTGGCGCGGGCGGACGACACCGCGCCGTAGCCGATGACGACTCCCGCGCGGTCCGGGTTGCCGCCGGGGGCGCGGTAGTCGGCGAGTCCTTCGAGGGCGACGCCGAACTGGCGGGCGGCGGCGAGCGCGCGTTCCTCGGCGGCTGCGTTCGGGAGTTCGACCAGGCACTGCAGACCCGCGGCGAGACCGCCGGGCCGCAGGTCCGGAGTGCGTTCGGCGAGGAGCTGGGCGAACAGTTCGCGGCGCGTCCGGAACGTGGCGCGGCGGCGGCGGACGGCGCGGTCGTACTCGTGGGAATCGAGGAAACGGGCGAGGACCTGCTGGTGCAGACCGCTGGGCGTGACGCCGCTGAGGCTGCGCTGCCGGAGCAACTCGGGGAGGAGGTCGGGCGGGGTCACGGCCCAGGCGACGCCGACGGCCGGGGCGAGGGCTTTGCTCGACGTGCCCAGGTACACGACGCGATCCGGCGCGAGGGCTTGGAGCGCGCCGATGCTGCGGCGGTCGTAGCGGAATTCGCCGTCGTAGTCGTCTTCCAGGATCAGCGCGTCGCGCGCATTGGCCCATTCGACGGCGGCTCGGCGGCGTTCCGGGGAGAGCGGGACGCCGGTCGGGAACTGGTGGGCCGGGGTGAGGAAGACCGCGTCGGCCTTCGTGCCGTCGAGGTCCGCGCCTTCCGCGTCCACCGGGATCGGGACGATGTCCAAACCGGACTCGGCGATGATGCGCCGGTGCCGTTCGTGCCCGTACTCCTCGACGGCGATCCGCTTGCCGCCGCGCGCGCGAATACTGCGGCAGGTCAACGAAAGCAGGTCGCCGAAGCCGCTGCCGATCACGATGTCCCCCGCGGTGACGCCGCGCGTGCGGGCCAGGTATCCGGCGAGGGTGTCGCGGAGTTCGGGCACTCCCTCGGGCGGTGCGTAGGCGAACGCGGAGACCGGCATTTCCGACAGCGCCCGCCGGGTTTGCGCGCTCTATTGGCTGCGCGGGAAGTCGCCGGCGTCGGCGAGGCCGCCGCGAAGTTCGTATTCCGGCGGCGATTGTTGTTGCGCGGCAGCCGGTTGCGCCTGCCGAGGGAACCCGGCGATCCACGTTCCGGCACCGACGCGGCTTTCCAGCCAGCCTTCGGCGGCGAGTCGCGAGTAGACCTCGGAGACAGTGCTGCGGGCGATGCCGAGGTCGGCGGCGAGTGCGCGCGAGGCGGGCAGCCGGGTGCCCACCGGGAGACGGCCGTCGACGACCGCGGCGCGCAAAGCCGTTTCGAGCGCGTGCGCTGGGCGGGTGGTGGACACGGGCAGGTAGAGGTCGAGCCCGTCGGCCGCCGATGCGCGCTTCATGGCCGGACTTTAGCCGCTTCGTCAGCGGAGAGCCTGCGCGATCCGCCCGCGCCGGGCGTGACCCGGCTCAAGCGACGAAGCGCTCGGCACGCGGAAACGCCCGGCCAGGACTGCCCGGCCGGGCGTTTCCGTTATGCGCGAACGTGTGCAGCGGTGATCAGCGCTGCGGACCCGGGTCGCTGAAGCTCGGTCGGCCGGTCTCGTTGTGTCCGGCGAACCGGCGCAGGTAGCCCGGCGCGGCGGGGTCGGTCAGCGAGATGTCGAACCAGCCGAACGCGGAGGCCGTTTCGCACGGTACCCGGCGGGTTTCGCCCGGGCCGAGCACGATCGTGCGGGCGGCACCGCGGCTGTAATCGTTGCGCAGCTTGAGTTTCCGGCGCTGCCGGCCCGGGTTCGTGACGGTCAGGGTCAGCAGCGGGGCACCGTAGTTGTTCGTGGACACCGAGACCTCGGGTTCGGTGGTGTCCGCGGTGGTGCCGGTGAACTGCGCGAGGTAACCGTTCGCGCCCGTGACGCGCAGGTCGTAGTTGCCGTGCTCGTCGGTGCCCGGTGCGCCGTCCCAGGTGTCGGTGAGGGTGTCATGCGCGGCGACCGTGTAGCGGCGGGGCGAGTCGCCGTGCGCGTAGACGTAGAAGTGTGCGCCCACGGTGCCGTCGTTGGCGAACCGCACCGAAACCGAGTGCCCGTCGCGCTTTCCGGCGAGCGCGGTGGTGAACCGGTACGGCAACGCCCGTGCGGGACGGACGCCCGGCTCCTGCTTCGGCATCGCCTGCGGCAGCTTCACCGAGAACGGCTGGTTCTTGCTCGGCAGCGGGGCGGGCGTGGGCGTGACGACCGGTTTGGTCTGCGGGCGGGAGAAGTCGAACGCCGAGGTGAGGTCGCCGCAGACGGACCGGCGCCACGCGCTGATGTTCGGCTCCGCCACGCCGAACCGGGCTTCGAGGAAACGCAGCACCGACGTGTGGTCGAAGGTTTCCGAGCAGACCCAGCCGCCGCGCGACCACGGCGACACGACGAACATCGGCACCCGGGAACCGAGCCCGGCCGGGTGCTTGCCGGCCAGCCGGTGGCCGCTCGGGCCGGTTCCGGTGCTCGGGCGCAGCTTGTCGAAGTCGAGGAACTCGTCGGCGAGGCTGGCCGAGAGCGCCCGCGACACGAGGCCGTCCGTGCCCGGCTGGTTCAGCAGCGGCGGCATCGGCGGGACGACGTGGTCGAAAAGGCCGTCGTTCTCGTCGTAGTTGACGAAGAAGACGGTCTTGCTCCACACCTCGGGGTTCGAGACGAGCGCGTCGAGGACGAGGTTCAGGTAGTACGCGCCGTCGCTGGCGGACGCGGCGGCGTGCTCGCTGTACTTGTACGGCGGGACGATCCAGGTGACCTGCGGCAGCTTCCCGGCCTGCACGTCGGCGCGGAACTCCTTGAGCGTGTGCGTCGAAACGCCCTGCTCGACCAGCGGGCCGGACGCCCCCTCCTGCGGGTGGTACTGCGCGAAGAACTCGAGGGAGTTGTCCGTGTAGTTGTCCGTCGGCTCGCCCGGGATGCCGCTGCCGCCCTGGTAAAGCTTCCAGGTGACGCCGGCCTTCTGCAGCCGCTCGGGGTAGGTGGTCCAGGTGTAGCCGTTGGTGTTCGCGCGCTCGTCCAGACCGGGACCGTTCGGCTTGGCGCCGAGCCGGTTCTGCGTGTCGATGGTGCCCGACCAGAGCATGATCCGGTTCGGCGCGGTGTCGGCGGGAACCGAGCAGTGGTAGGCGTCGCAGATGGTGAACGCCTCGGCCAGCGCGTAGTGGTAAGGCAGCTCGGAACGCTGCTGGTAGCACATGGTGAACACGTCCTGCTTCTCGTTCACCCAGCCGTCATAGCGTCCGCCGTTCCAGAGCGGCTCGCCGCTGCCCCAGCTGTGGTCGGTGCCGGCGATGTGCTCGCTGGTGCGCAGGGCGTCGAGCGGGAACGGCAGCACGTACTCGGCGTCGTCGGGCAGACCGCGGCCGTTGTAGCGGGAAGTACGCGTCTTCGCCGGCGGCTGGTAGAACACCGGCCGCCCGTTGGGCAGCAGGTGCGGCCGCGGGTCGCCGTAGCCGCGTACGCCGCGCATGGTGCCGAAGTAGTGGTCGAAGGACCGGTTCTCCTGCATGAGGACGACGACGTGCTCGACGTCCTCGATGGTCCCCGAGCGGCGGGCCGGTTCGACCGCGAGCGCCTTCCCGATGGACCCGGGCAGCAGCCCTCCGGCCGCCGCCCCGGCGAGCGAAGCGCCCGCCATGCCGAGAAAGTTCCGGCGACTCGTACCCGCCATGTCGTGTTCCTCCATGTGCTCGCGGCGAGACAGCGGTCGCCCGGATTTACCGGCCGCCGCTCGCCCGGGGGAGATCATGAACGAGCCGAGTGTCCCGGATCTGGCGCGCGGGTGAATACTTCCGGTTCGCCGCGACCGCGCCGGATCCCGGCAATCCGGACGCCACCCGCCCGTCACGCCGAGGGGCCGGTTGCCGGGCATTCCGGGCAAATGGCGAGTTAACCGCTCATAACGGCTCGGCTATTCGAGCTAACTTGCCCTGCGCGAACCATGTGCCTCGAACGCCGGTGGTTTCCTCTGGTGGGTCCGAAAACCGGGGGAACGGGGGATGCGGGGATGAGCGATCCGCTGTCCGGTGACGCCGGCGACGCGGCGGCGCGCGTGGACCGGATGGTGGCCGAGGCGAAGCAGAAAGCCCAGCGGTACCAAGCGATGCAGTCCGCGGTCGGGCAGGTCTCGGTGACCGAGACGGGCAAGGACGGTCTGGTCACGGTCACGGTCGACTCGGCGGGGAACGTGACCGATCTGCGGATCACCGATCAGGTCCGGGAATGCTCCGGGGCGCAGGTCGCCGCTGCGGTGCTGACGACTTTGCGGCGCGCGCAGGCGCGGTTGCCGGACCGGCTCGGCGAGGTCATGGCGGAGACGATCGGCGACGACCGGCAGACGATGGACACGATCGTCGGCAACTACCGGGCCAAGTTTCCCGAGCCGGAGCCGGAGGAACCGGATCCCGGCGAGGACCGCAACGTCCGGAATCTCGGCGGCCTCGAAGAGGAATCCGCGCCGAAGCCGCCTCCGGTGCGCAGGCCGCCCGGCGACTCCGACGACGGCGACGACGGCTTCGGCCAGTCCTTCATGACACGGGGATGATCCGATGGCAGGTGACGGTTCCGGCGGCTACGAGGTCCATCCGGACGATCTCGCCAAGCACGCGCAAGCGGTGGAGCAGGTCGGCAAAACGCTCGGGCAGGCGTTGGCCGCGGCGGAGCAGGTGACGGTGGGGGTGCAGGCGTACGGCCTGATCACCGGGCCGTTGTTCGTGCCGATCGTGCTCGCGGTGAGCGCGCCCGGGCTGGCGACGCTGGCGTTGGCGCAGCAGGCGATGGGCCAGGTGGCGCAAACGGTGAACCAGGCCGTGACGACGTATCAGACCGCTGAGCAGAACCACACGCAGACCATCAACGGCCTCGGGAAGAAGCTCTCGTGAGCAACCCGTTGGTGGCGCAGCGGCAGGACTCGACCACCTGGCACAGCGGGATCAACGTCCTCGACGACGCCGCGGGCGTGTACGACGGGGTGCAGTCCGGTTCGTGGATCGAAGGCGGGATCGCCGCGCTCGGCACCGGCCTGGACATGCTGACCATGGCGATGAACCCGGTCGGCACGCTGATCTCCTACGGGCTGAACTGGCTGATCGAGCACGTCAAACCGTTGCAGGACGCGCTGAACCAGCTGGCGGGCGACGGCGACCAGATCTCGGCGTACTCGCAGACCTGGAAGAACGTCGGCCAGGCCACGCAGCAGGCGGCGAAGGACCTCGCCGCGACCGTGCAGAAGGACACCGCGAACTGGAAGGGCGCGGCGGCCGACGCGTACCGGGCCAATATCGGCAAGAAGATCGACCACATCAACGCCGCCGCGACGTGCGCGAACACGATCAGCACGGTGGTCGAGGTCGTCGGCGTGATCACCGCCGCGGTGCGCTGCCTGGTCCGCGACATGATCACCCAGGCGGTCGGCGACTTCATCCAGGACGCGCTGGAGGAGGTGTGCTCGCTCGGGCTCGGCACGCCGGTCGTGGTGGCGCAGGTCGTCGAGCAGGTGTCGGCGTGGCTGGAGAAGATCGGCGCGCTGATCAAGAAGCTGATCAACTCGGTCGAGAAGCTGCGGCCGCTGATGTCGAAGCTCGAAGAGATCTTCGCGTCGATCAAGAAGGTGCTGGCCGAACTCCACGGCGGACGAGGCGAAGCCAGCGACGCGACCCACGTGTCGTCGGCCGAGGATCCGCACACTTCCCCGCACGGCAAGGAACCCGGCGGCGACGGAACGCAGGCCGCGCACGCCGACGATCCCGCTGCCGCGCCGGACGGGCACACCTCGCCGAGCGAGGCGCGCACCGGGAATCCGGACGGCGAAGGCTCGGTGCACGAGAACGGCGAGCCGCGCAAGGACGGCCGCTCCAACGATGGGAAATGCGAGGGCGGCGACCCGATCGACCTGGCCACCGGCGACATGCTGATGGTGCAGACCGACGTCGAACTGCCCGGCGCGCTGCCGCTCGTGGTGACCAGGGCGCACCTGTCCTCCTACCGCGCCGGCCGGTTTTTCGGTCCGTCCTGGGCCTCGACGCTGGACGAGCGGCTCGAGTCGGACGGCACGCGGATCTGGTACGCCGCCCCGGACGGCGTGCTGCTTGCGTACCCGGTCCCGCCCGAGGACGGTTCGCCGGTGCTGCCGGAGGAAGGCGCGCGGTGGCCGCTGGCGCGCACGCCGGACGGCGGCTACGCGATCGACTGCCGGGAACTCCGCCGTACGCTGAGTTTCTCGCCCTCGCACCAAGCCGGCGCGATCACCGTGCTGCCGCTCGCGTCGATCGCCGACCGCAACGGCGACCGGATCGACGTCGACCGCGACGAGAACGGCGTCCCGACTCTGCTCCGGCATTCGGGCGGGTACCGGATCGCGGTGGACAGCGGCAACGGGCTGGTGACCGGGCTTCGCCTGCTCGGCCCGGACGCCGGGGCCGGGATCGACCTGGTGCGCTACCGCTACGACGACGCGGGCCGGCTGGCCGAGATCCTCAACTCCTCGGGTCTGCCGGTCCGGTTCGAGTACGACAGCCACGGGCGCGTGGTCAAGTGGACCGATCGCAACGACCGTTGGTATGCCTACGTTTTCGACGAACTCGGCCGCTGCATCCGCACCGACGGCACCGGTGGCGCGCTGGCCTGTTCCATCGGCTACGACTCGGCGGCCCGGACGACGACCTACACCGATTCGCTGGGACAGGTCACCACTTACCACTTCAACGACGCGTGGCAGCTCGTCCGCGCGGTCGATCCCTTGGGACACACGGTTGTCACCGAGCGGGACCGGTACGACCGGCTGCTGTCGCGCACCGATCCGCTCGGGCAGACGACGCGGTTCCGCTATGACGAGGACGGCAGGCTGATCGCCGTCACCGACCCGGACGGCCGGACCACGACCGCCGAATATGACAGCGACGGCCAGCCGGTCGTGCTGACCGGGCCGGACGGGACGGTGTGGCGCAACGAGTACGACGAACGCGGCAATCTCGCCGCCGTCACCGATCCCGCGGGAGCGGTCACCCGGTACCACCTCGACAGCCGCGGGCATCCGGCCGGGCTGACCGACGCGCTCGGCCAGACCCGGCGTGTCGAATCCGACGCGGCGGGCCAACCGGTCGCGGTCACGGATTTTCTCGGCGCGACCACCCGCTACACCCGCGACGTGTTCGGCCGGATCAGCACGGTCACCGATCCGCTCGGCGGGATCACCCGGTTCTCCTGGACGGTCGAGGGCAAGCTGCTGTCCTGCACGCAGCCGGACGGGACCACCGAACACTGGCGGTACGACGGCGAGGGCAACGAGATCGCTTACGTCGACGCGCTCGGCCAGACCATCCGTACCGAGTACACCTTTTTCGACTCGCCGTCCGCGAAGATCGACGTCGACGGGTCCCGGCTGGAATTCGCGTACGACACCGAACTGCGCCTGCTATCCGTCACCGGTGCCCTCGGCCGAGTATGGCGGTACGACTACGACGCGGCGGGCAACCTGGTTTCGGAAACCGACTTCGGCGGGCGGACGTCGTCCTATGCCTACGACCCGGCCCGCCAGCTGATCGCGCGGACGAACGGAGCGGGCGAAGTCATGACGTTCCGCCACGACGCGCGGGGGAACGTCATCGAGAAGAGCGTCGGCGGCCGGGTCACGACGTACGAGTTCGACGCGGCCGATCAGCTGGTCCGGGCGGCCGGGCCGGACGCCGAACTGGTCCTCGAGCGGGACGCGCTCGGGCGGGTGCTCAGGGAAAGCTGCAACGGCCGGGCCGTCGAATCGGGGTACGACCTGCTCGGCAGGCGGATCCTGCGTGTGACCCCGGCCGGGGTGCGGACCGGCTGCGAGTACAACGGGAACGACCAGCCGGTGGTGGTCCGCACCGACGGCCACACGGTCCGGCTCAGCTACGACGCGGCCGGTCGCGAGGTCCGCCGTCAGCTCGGCGGCGGCGCGATGGTGAACCAGAGCTGGGACGCGAACCACCGCCTCGTCGGGCAGCAGGTCACCGACGCCTCCGCCCGGTCGCGTCAGCGGCGCGCCTACCACTACCGCGCGGACAGCGTCGTCACCAGTATTCAGGACCAACTCGCCGGTGCCCGGCAGTACGACCTCGACCGCTGGGGACGCGTCACCGCGGTGCGCGGGGCCGGATGGACGGAACGCTACGCCTACAACGAATTCGGCGATGTCAGCAGCGCCGAGTGGCCGGATCAGGACCCTGCCCCGCAGGGCGGTCGCGAATACGCGGGCGTCGTCCTTCGCCGCGGTGGCGCCGTGCATTACCGGCACGACGCGCAGGGCCGGATCGTCGAACGTTCCAGCCGCACGCTGTCCGGGCAGCGGCGGGTCTGGAGCTACACCTGGGATTCCGACGACCGGCTGACCGGCGTGACGACCCCGGACGGGACCAGGTGGCGCTACCGGCACGATCCGCTCGGGCGGCGGATCGCCAAGGAACGGCTCGGCCCGGACGGCGTGAGCGTGGCCGAAGAAACCGTTTTCGCCTGGGACGGCGTGCATCTCGTCGAACAGAGCACTCGTGCCGTCGACCGTCCGGACGTGACGACCACGACCTGGGACCGCGACGGGGTGCGTCCGGTGAGCCAGGTCGAACGCCGGACGGCGGCGGACGCTCCGCAACATGTGGTGGACGAACGGTTTTTCGCGATCGTCACCGACGTGCTCGGCACTCCCACCGAACTGGTCGACGAGAGCGGCGCCGTCGCGTGGCACGCGCGGCGCACCGTGTGGGGCGTCACCAGCCGGGCCCCGGACTCGACCGCCGACACGCCGCTGCGGTTCCCCGGGCAGTACTTCGATCCCGAAACCGGCTGGCACTACAACTACTTCCGGCATTACGACCCGGCCACCGCGGAGTACGCCAGCGCCGACCCGCTCGGTCTCGCCGGCGGTCCGAACCAGCGTTCGTACGCGATCAACCCGATGGCGTGGCTGGACTATCTCGGATTGCTGACGTGCAAGCAGAACGCCGCGATCCTGCGCAACAACATGGCGGCCGAGGGGCGCGCTCCCGCGCCGGGGGAGGCGGCGGCGCACATCGTGCCGTCGGGCGGGACCAAGAACCAGTGGGCGTGGGGCGCGAAGAGCCGGGATCTGCTGGACGCGCACAAGGTCGACATCAACGACCCGGCGAACGGCATTCCGCTGGGGCATCCGACGCCGCACAATTACACCCACCGCGGCGGATTTCACGAGAAGGTCTACAACCGGCTGCAGGGCGTCGTCGCACAGGGCCAGGCGCGCGGTCTCAGCCAGACCGCGATCGGCGGGCTGCTGCGGAACGAGTTGCGCGGCATCGGGAAATCGGTGCTGGGCGAGCTTTCCAGCGGCGCGCCGGGGCCTGGGGCATACTGGACCGCGTGATGGCCGACATCCCACGTGGCCGGGCGGTGTGCCGCCTGCTGCCGAGCGTGAGCGAAGCCCGCGGGGAGTATCGCGCGCTGACCATCGGGGGCGAGCTGACGAAGGTCGTCCGCTGGATGCTGTCGGGCTCCCCGGACGACTATCCGCGCGGGATCGTCGCGGAGTGGGTCGGCGACCCGGGCTGGCGGCCGGTCGAGTTCTCGCCGGGCGCGGACGAGGCTCCGATCGTCGGCCGCCGCGTCGCCGACGAGTTCCGCGCCGATTTCGAGGCTTCCGGAAGCTTGCTGCCGCTCATTGTCGACGGCAAGGAAAGCGACGAGTGGTTCCTCTTTCTCGTCGAGCAGGTCGTCGACTGCCTGGATCTCGGCGAGTCGTCCGAGCCGGAATGGGACGGGGTGATCCGGAAATCGGTGTTCCGCCCCGACGCGGTGCCCTCCGGCCTCCCGGTTTTCCGGGTTCCGCAGTCGACCAAGCTCTACTGGAACGAATGGGCGGCCGACCGCCTGCGGACCCTGGCCGCTCCCGACGTGGAAACCCGCCTCATCTGGTCGGCGGACCCCACCAGAACCCCGCACCCCGACCCCTGGAGCTTCTGACCGGCCAAGCCGTGCTCGAAGGACGTACGAAGTGACGACGTTGCGAGCCGACCTGAGCGCCTTGTTCGCGGCCGCCGAGCTGACCGACGTCGATGTCGACGCCGCGATCGCGGACGAGCACGTCCGTTCCGCCGCCTACCGCCGCGTCATCGCGGCGGACAGCACCGACCTTCGAGCGCTGGCAGCAGTGCTGGCACGGGACCCGGAACCGCTGACAGCCAAGACCGCAATAGTGAACCTGCTCGACCACATCGCAGAAAAAACCGCAGACCCGACCAAATTCCAGCAGCAAGCGGCAGACATCGTCACCGAAGCAGACCGCCTAGCACCGCCTAACGACCGCGCGTTCGTCCGCCAACGAGTACGAGACTGGCAACTGTGGCTGGACATCGAAAACGGCCAGCCCCCGGACGCCGCCGCCCTGTCCGCAGCGAGCGACTGGATGCAGCGACGCCTAGCCGATTTCTCCGCGTCCCCTCAGACCCTCGCCCTGCTAGCCGAACACGCCCGCACGAAGAAAACCCGACACACCGCCGCAACCAAAACAAACCCCCGCGCCTGACCCACACCAGCACCGACAAGACCGACGGAACCACACGCGACGGGGGGTCCGGGGGGCGAAGCCCCTCCGGGCGGGGCCTGGGGGTTGCACCCCCAGAAAACACGACGAGACGAGCAGGCCCGCGCTTTGTGCGGGCCTGCTCGCCTCGAGTCGAGTGGGCGATACTGGGATCGAACCAGTGACCTCTTCGGTGTGAACGAAGCGCTCTCCCCCTGAGCTAATCGCCCGTTGTGCAACGCACCAGCCTGGGGTGGACTGGAGTGCGCGATACTGGGATTGAACCAGTGACCTCTTCCGTGTCAGGGAAGCGCTCTCCCGCTGAGCTAATCGCGCTTGCTGCTGTGCAACGTGTCGTAAACATTAGCGGATGCCTCGGCGACGTCGCACGGGGGGCCCGGTTTACCGGACTTCGCTGGTCACTGTCCTGCGTGGACAGTCATGCGCACGCCTTCGGCCAGGCGGTAGGGGCGGGTGTCGACGATGGCGCCGAGCAGGCGGCGCAGGCGCGACACCTCGGCGCGGACGGTGACCAGGTGTTCGGCGTCTCCGTAGAGGGCGTGGCTGAGCGCGACCGCCGACAGGCCGTCGCGGCCGGCCTTTTCCAGGCGGACCAGGATTTCCGCGTGGCGTTTGGTGATCGGGCGGCGCCAGCCGGTGTCGCCTGCTTGGAGGCTCAGCAGGGGTGCGGGCGTGAGGTCCAGGTCGAGCCGGACGGTGCGGGCGGTGTCGGCGGGGCGGACGAGCCAGCCGTCGGCTACGGGTTCGGGGAGGCAGGCTCCGAGGCCGGGGACGGCGACGACCTGGCCCGCTTGGGGGGCGGCGATGCGTTCGCCCGCGGAGACGCCGACGCTGTGCGCGACCCAGCCGTCCTCGTCGACGACCAGGGCGGGGCCGGAGGAGAGGACAGGTTCAGCCATTTGGCGCAGTCGTTCGAGGCGCTGGCGGTGGGTGCGCCACAGTTGCGATTCGGCCAGCCGCTTGCCGGTTTCGACGAGGGCTCCGATGGCGGGGTGGAGGGTGAGCGCGGGGCCGCTGACGTCGATGACGCCGAGCAGTTCGCCGGTGCGCGGGTCGTGGATGGGCGAGGCGGTGCAGTACCACGGGTGCTGGTTCTGTTCGAAGTGTTCGCCGGCGAGCAGTTCGATCGGGGCGGCTTCGGCCAGGGCGGTGCCGATCGCGTTCGTGCCGACGCGGGATTCGGTCCATTCGGAGCCTTCGGTGAAGCCCAGCGTGTCCGCCTTGCGCCGGATGGCGGACGAGCCTTCGCGCCACAGGATGATGCCGTCGGCGTCGGTGACTACCAGCAGCATGTGCGCGGAATCGGAGGTCGCGCCGACGACCTGGCGGAGGTCTTCGATGACGTGCCGCAGCGGGGAGCCGTGCCTGCGGCGTTCGATCTCGTCGCCGGGCACCGAATCGCGGGCGTTCATCCCGTCGGCGGTGAGGCCGAGGCTCAGCACGCGGGACCAGGAACGCGAGACCAGCGGACGCGGCGGCACCGCGGGACGGCTGCCGCCGATGACGGCCTCGTGCATGCGGACCAGGTCGCGGGCGTGGGTGGGCAGGTTGCGGCCCGGAGGCACCGCACTGTGCACCACCACAGTCACCTCCCGCACCGTCGCGCTAGCCGCCCAGCGTAGGTGACCTGCGCCGATGTTTCCACGTACCGGGCGCGTGCAACACGCTGCAACCCTTGCCGCGCCCTGCGCCGGAGGAGTGTGATCGGCGCTACACCCACGACAGCGACGTCCGAGGAGTAGCGATGACACAGACAGTCGACCGGATCGCGGAGGCGAGCACGCCGCAGGCCCGGGTCGAGGACTGGCTGGCCCGGTTCGAGGCCGCGCTGGCCGCTCGCGACATCGAGGCTGCCTCGGCGTTGTTCGCCGTCGATTCCTATTGGCGCGACTTGGTTTCGTTCACGTGGAACCTCAAGACCGTCGAGGGCCGCGACGGGATCGCCGGCCTCCTCGGCGGCTGTCTGGAGACGACCGATCCGAGCGGCTTCCGCACGAGCGAACCGGCCACCGAGGCCGGCGGGGTCACCGAGGCGTGGATCGAGTTCGAGACCGCCGCCGGACGCGCGAAAGGGCATCTGCGGCTGAAGGAAGAAGGCGCGTGGACGCTGCTCACCAGCCTGCGCGAGCTGAAGGGCTTCGAGGAGTCGCAGCGCGAACGGCGGCCCAAGGGCGTCGAGCACGGCGTGGTCCGCGGCCGCCGGTCGTGGGCGGAGAAGCGGGCCGAGGAGCAGGAGACGCTCGGCTACGGCCGGCAGCCCTACGTCGTGGTGATCGGCGGCGGGCAGGGCGGGATCGCGCTCGGCGCCCGGCTGCGCCAGCTCGGCGTGCCGTCGCTGGTGGTGGAGCGCAACGACCGGCCCGGCGATTCGTGGCGCAAGCGGTACAAGAACCTCTGCCTGCACGACCCGGTCTGGTACGACCACCTGCCTTACCTGCCGTTCCCGGAGAACTGGCCGGTGTTCGCGCCGAAGGACAAGATCGCCGACTGGCTCGAGATGTACACGAAGCTGATGGAGGTGCCGTACTGGACGCGTTCGGCGGTCACCTCCGCGGTGTGGGACGACGACGCGAAGCAGTGGCACGTCACGGTCGACCGCGACGGCGAGCAGGTGGTTCTCACGCCGCGGCACGTCGTGTTCGCGACCGGGATGTCCGGCAAGCCGAATCTGCCGTCGTTCCCCGGCATGGACGAGTTCGAGGGCGACCAGCACCACTCGTCGCAGCACCCCGGACCGGACGCGTACGCGGGCAAGAAGGCGGTTGTCGTCGGCTCGAACAACTCGGCGCACGACATCTGCGCGGCGCTGTGGGAGCACGGCGCGGACGTGACGATGGTGCAGCGTTCGTCCACGCACATCGTGAAGTCGGATTCGCTGATGGACCTCGGCCTCGGCGACCTGTACTCGGAGCGTGCGCTCGCCGCGGGCGTCACCACCGAGAAGGCCGACCTGATCTTCGCGTCGATCCCGTACCGGATCATGCCGGAGTTCCAGATCCCGGTGTACCAGGCGATCCACGAGCGCGACAAGGACTTCTACGCCCGGCTCGAGGCGGCGGGCTTCAAGCACGACTGGGGCGACGACGGCTCCGGCCTGTTCATGAAGTACCTGCGCCGCGGCTCCGGCTACTACATCGACGTGGGCGCGTCGGAACTGGTCGCCAACGGCAGCATCAAGCTCGCGCACGGCCAGGTCGACCACCTGACCGCGAACTCGGTGGTGCTGTCAGACGGCACGGAGCTGGAAGCCGACGTGGTCGTCTACGCGACCGGCTACGGCTCGATGAACGGCTGGGTCGCCGACCTGGTCGGCCAGGAGACCGCGGACAAGGTCGGCAAATGCTGGGGACTGGGCTCGGAAACGACGAAGGACCCGGGCCCGTGGGAGGGCGAGCAGCGCAACATGTGGAAGCCCACCCAGCAGGAGGGATTGTGGTTCCACGGCGGGAATCTGCACCAGTCGCGGCATTACTCGCTGTATCTGGCGCTGCAGTTGAAGGCGCGCTTCGAAGGGCTTGAGACGCCGGTGTACGGGCTGCAGGACGTGCATCACCTGTCTTGAGCCCGGGAGAAAACCCGGTGGCTGCCTCGGGCGGTCACCGGGTTTTTTCGTGCAGGCCAGCCAAAAGCACGCGCATTCCGTCGGTGAACTCGGTTTCCGGATCGCTTCGCGCGGCGGCTTCGGCGATCTCCCGGAGCCCGGCGAACTCGTCGTGATCCAGTTCCGCGATCCGGTCGGCGGTCTCGGCGGAGCCCGCGTCGCGCGACAGGGGACCGGCCAGTTCGGCCTGGGCGAAGCCGGCCACGAAGGCGGACACCGTGCGGAACGCGACCAGCAGCTCGGCTCCGGATCGTCCGCTGCGGGCCAGTGCCCGGACCAGGGCCTCGGCGGGCCGCAGGGTCGGCAGGTCGAAGCTGCGGCGGGTCAGGATCAGCGGGATGGCGTGCGGATGCGCCCGCACCGCCCGCCACATTCCCTCGGCGACAGCGTGGACGTCGGCGCGCCAGTCGTCGGAGGGATCCGGCCAGGTCGCCGACGCCATCACCGCTTCCGTGACGAGGTGTTCCAGCCCGTCCCGGCCGTCGACGTAGTTGTAGATCGTCATCGGCCCGGTGCCGAGTTCGGTCGCGAGGCTGCGCATGGTCAGGCCGTCCAGCCCGGCGGCGTCGACCAGTGCGAGCGCGGCGGCCTGCAGCCGTTCGCGCGTGAACTTCCGCGGTGCGGGCATGCTTCTCCTTGATTAAGTACAAGGTACGTGTTTAGGCTAGGTTCACGTACAACGTACTTGATGGAGGGATCGTGCGCACTGCTTTCCGTTCCGGTCGCGACCAGTGCGCGGCCTGGCTGACCCTCCCGGACGGGGCGGGGCCGCATCCGGCCGTCGTGCTCGTGCACGGCGGCGGCGCGACCCACGAGATGATGCTCGGCCAGTACGAAACCTGGTTCTCCGCGGCGGGTTTCGCCGTGCTGGCGTTCGATTTCCGGCACCTCGGCGAGTCCGGCGGCGAGCCCCGGCAGCTGGTCAGCCAGCGCCGGTACGCCGAGGACGTCGACGCGGCGCTGGCATTCGCCCGCTCCCGGCCGGAGATCGACGCGAGCCGGATCGCGTTGTGGGGCACGTCGTTCGGGTCTAGTCACGTGCTCGCCGCGGCGGCGCGGCATCCGTCGGTGGCCGCGGCGGTCGTGCAGTGTCCGGTGTTCAGCGGCCGCGCCGTCGTCGCGCGAGCGGGGCTGCGGCACCTCGCGCGGTTCACCGGGCCGATCGTGTCGGACCTGGTGCGCTCCGCCTTGCGGCTGCCGCGCCGGTACGTTCCGCTGGTCGGCCGCCCGGGCGAGCTGGCCTTCGTGAATCAGCCCGGCGCGTTGGCGGGCTGGGAATCGGTGACGCCCGACGGCTATGAGTTCGACAACCGGATCACCGCCGCATCCGGGCTGGACATGGTGTTCTACAACGCCGCCGCGCAGGCCTCGCGGGTGCGGTGCCCGCTGCTGATCTGTGCTTGCGACCGCGAGAACCTCATCGATCCGTCGATCGCCGCCGCGGTGGCCGAGGACGCGCCGCGCGCCGTGCTGAAGCACTACGATGCGGATCACTTCACCGTCTACCATCCGCCTGTGGTCGAAAAGGTCGTCGCGGATCAGCTCGACTTCCTCGCCGTCCACCTGACCCAGTGAGGACGAGCGATGACGCGTATCCACGACCTGCTCCGCACCGCCCCGGCGGACGCTGTCGGCTGGACGGCCGGGTCCCGGGACCTCCGGTTCGGCGAGATGGACGCCTGGTCGGACCGGATCGCGGCCGATTTCCTGCGGCGGGGCGTGCGGCGCGGCGACCGGATCGCGGTCAACGGGCGCACCACGCCGGAATGGCTGGCGGTCTACTTCGCCGCGGCGAAGATCGGCGCCGTGGTCGTCGGATTGAGCCCTCGGTACCGGGAAACCGAATTCGCGCACATCCTGAACGATTCCGGCGCGCGTCTTGTGGTGACCGAACCTTCGGCGGGCGACGTCGATTTCCTTGCCCTGCTGGGAAACCTCGCGCTGCCGGGCGTTTCCGCGGCGACTTTCGCCGAAGTGGGCACTGCGGAGCCGGACGCCGACGCGCTGGCTGCTGCCTCGGCGGCAGTCGAGAAGGACGATCCGGTGATGATCATCTACACCTCCGGCACCACCGGTCGTCCCAAAGGCGCGACGCTGACGCATCGCGGCCAGCTGGCGTCCGCCGCCGCGGAAGCCGATCATCTGCAGTTGAGTGCCGACGACGTGTTGCCGGTCGCCGTTCCGCTGAACCACGTCAGCGGCATCACTTGCTGCATTCTGTCCGCGTTGGTCGCGCGCAGCCGGACAGTGCTGTTGCCGTCCTTCGACGCCGGTGCCGCCGCTGATCTGTTCCGGACGGCTGGCCTCACGATGTGGGTCGGTGTGCCGACGATGCACACGCTGCTGCTGAACCACGAGCGTTTCGCCGGTGTGGACACTTCGGCGATCCGCGTGGTCGTCACCGGTGGTGCGAACGCGGAACCTGCTTTGCTGCAACGCCTTACGGTTGCGTTCCCGAAGGCGACCGTGATGAATTTGTACGGGCTGAGCGAGGTGTCCGGTGCGGTGGTGATGACGCCGTGGAATGCCAGCACGGAAGCGACTGAACGCTCGATCGGCGTCCCTTTCCCCGGTGTGGAAGCAAAAATCGCGTCCCCGTCCGGAGAAGCCTTGCCGACTGGCGAGACCGGCGAATTGCTGTTCCGGACCCCGTCGATCATGGCTGGCTACCACAATCTGCCGGAGGAAACCGCCGCGGCGGTCGACGCGGACTGCTGGCTGCACACCGGCGACATGGCCCGCGCGGACGAGGACGGTTACCTGACGCTGCACGGCCGTGCCAAGGACATGTTCGTCCAAGGCGGATTCAACATTTACCCGGTCGAGGTGGAGAACGTCCTCGCCGCGCATCCCGGGGTGCTGCTGGCGGCCGGGGTCGGCGTGCCCGATCCGGTGCTGGGGGAGATCGGTCGGTATTACGTTGTCCCGGCAAAGGATTCGGCCATCACTGAGGCGGAGCTGAAGGAGTACTGCGCGGCGCAGGTGGCGGATTACAAGGTCCCGCGCCAGATCGTGCTCCGCGACAGCCTGCCGCTGACGCCGTCCGGGAAGGTGCAGAAAGCGGCGCTGCGCGCGGAAAACGGCTAGCGGTCAGACGTTCGCCTCGACCGCTTCTTGAATCACCCGCGCGGCGTCGGCGAACGCGTCCGGATTCGGCCCGGCGTAGTTGAGCCGGATGAAGCGTCCGGTCGGCTCGGCGGGGAACCATTCGTCGCCAGGGCCGATCACCACGCCGGCGGACTCGCAATCGCGGACCACGCGCGGCAGGTCGACCGTGCCGGGCAGCCGCGCCCAGAGGTTCAACCCGCCCTGCGGCACGGATTCCACTTGCACCGCGGGCGCGTGTTCGCGGAGACCGGCGAGCAGGAGGTCGCGGCGGGTCTTGAGCTGGTGCCGGACCCGGCGCAGGTGGGTGCGCCAGGCGGGCTGGGTCACGACGTCGAGCGCGACGGTCTGCAGCACCGTGCTGACGTACATCGATTCCGCCAGCGTGTCGACGAGAATCCGGTCGCGTGCCGGGCCGCGGGCGATCAGCGCGGCGACGCGGATCGCGGGGGAGACGCTCTTGGTGAGCGAGCGGAGGTAGACCACGTGGCCGTCGTCGTCGCGGCCCGCGAGCGGCTGCGGTTCCGCGGTGATGCCGAAATCGTGCGCGGAATCGTCCTCGATCAGGAAAGCGCCGTGCCGGCGGACGGTGTCGAGGACGCGGTCGGCGAGGTCGGGCTGCCACAGCGCGCCGGTCGGGCTGGCGAAGCTGGGCTGCGCGTAGAACGCCCGCGCGCCGGTTTGCTCGAACGTCCGGTCCAGCGCGTCGGGATCGGGTCCGTTCGGGCCGCTCGGCACCGGAACCACCGCGACGCCCGCTTTCGTCGCCGCGAGGATCGCGCCCCAGTACGTCGGGGATTCCAGCAGCAGCGGCTGCCCCGGCCCGACCAACGCGCGGAAGGCGGTGACCAGTCCGCTCTGGCTGCCCGGGGTGATCACGACGTCTCGCGGGTTCACCGGCGCGATCCCGGCCGGGGTCGCCGAGCGCAGTTCCGCGGCGAACCAGGCCTGCAGTTCGGGAACGCCCGCGGTCGGCGGCCGTCCGACCAGCGCCGCCGTCCGCGCGGCCCGGGAGAACGCGCTCCGGACGAGCCGCTCCGGCAGCAGCTCCGGGTCGAGGTATCCCGAATGAAGCGCTACTGTGCCCGTGGAGACCGATTGCAGCGACGCGGGCTGTTTGAGCGGCCCGTGCCCCGGGGTGCCGAGCGCCGCGGTCTGCCAGCCGTAGTCGCCGGACCCGGTGGCGGGCGCGGCGCGGACGAACGTGCCGACTCCCGGCAAACTCTCCACCAGTCCCTGGGAAGACAGGCTGCGCAGTGCTTTCTGGACCGTTACCGGACTGGCCGAATACCGCGCGACCAGCTCCCGCGACGAGGGCAGCTTCGCGCCCGCCGGGGCGGTGGCGATCCACTCGCGCAGTGTCGAAGCGATCCGGGAACTGCTATCGTCGGACATGAAACTGAAGGATAGCGCTACTCTCACCGCGGCACCGGCGCTACCCCGGGCCGGTCTCTGGTGGGGCCTGCTCGGTGTCGTGGCGTTCTCGTTCACCGTGCCGTTCACCCGGGTCGCGGTGGAAAACGGCGGCCTCTCGGCGATGTTCATTGGTTCCGGGCGGGCAGTGGTCGCCGCGGTGCTCGCGAGCGTCGCGCTGATCGCCACCAAACAACGCTTCCCGCGCGGCACGCAATGGTTTCGACTCGCCGTCGTCGCGGGCGGAGTGGTGATCGGCTTCCCGATGCTGACCTCGTACGCCCTCACCACAGCCTCCGCCAGCCACGGCGCCGTCGTCATCGCGCTGCTCCCCGCCGCGACGGCAGTAGTGGCGGTGCTCCGCACGCGCGAACGCCCACCCGCGACCTTCTGGGCCCTGGCCGCCGTCGGTGCCGTCGCGGCGATCGGCTTCGCCGTCCTGCAAGGCGGCGGCCTCAGCGGACTCCAATGGTCGGACGCGCTTTTCTTCGGCGCGGTACTGGCCGCCGCGGTGGGCTACGCAGAAGGCGGATTGCTCGCGCGGGAATTGGGCGCCTGGCAAACGGTTTCGTGGGCGCCGGTGGTCGCCTCGCCGTTGATGGTCGCGTTGACCGTCGTGTCGGTGGCGAACCACCCTCCACATGCGACAGTGGGCGAGTGGGCCGCTTTCGCCTATCTGGCGGTGGTGAGCATGTATCTGGGCTTCTTCGCGTGGTACCGGGGGCTGGGACTCGGGCCGATGACCCGGGTCAGCCAGGTGCAGTTGGTGCAGCCAGTGCTGAATCTGGCGTGGGCAGCGGTCTTCCTCGGCGAGGAACTGACCTGGCAGACCATGCTGGGCGGGCTGGCGGTGATCGTCTGCGCGGGGAGCGCGGTTCGGGTGCGGACTGCGCGGGGTTAGGCCCAGGCGGCCTGGTGACCGAACGGTTGTCGACGGGATGTAGTCCTGCGTACGCGAAGCAGTAGGCGAGTGCGTGGCCTTCGTAGAGGGCGGACAGCAGTACGCCCTGGTTGCCGCTCGTGGGGTTGGCGTACATGCCGTAGCAGGTCGTCCCTGCGGACAAACGCCTTGGTGACGCCGGGCATCTGCGGCGCGTAACCCCACGGCTGCGCGAGCACACACCCGCCGGGCACGTCGGTGGCCCACAGGGTGTGGACGACCGCGGGATCGAACGGGTCTTCCAGCATCTCGTCGTAGTCGCCGTCGACAACCTCGGCGTCGAGTCTGCGCACCGCTTCCGCGACGTCGACGCCCGCGACGCAGACGATGCCCAGCCCCTCGTAGTACGGATCGCCGAGCGCGCCGACCAGCCGACGGCTCTCCTCGACGGTCGCGATTTCCTCCTGCGTCAGCGAAAGTCCCGCGTCCGGCAGCTCCGGCACAGGGCTCGTGAGGCTCAGCCGGGCCGGTGACCAGCCCGACATCATCTCCAGCAACGGATCCGCGCCCGCGGCGACCAGGACGCGGGCATTGTCCGACCGGTGCGCGGCCACCGCCCGCCACAGCGCGGTGCGGCCGTACGACATCGCGTCCACGTCGTCCACCCAGCGCGCCAGTTCGGCCACGACCTCCGCGGAGCCGTACTTGGCCTCGGCGTGCAGTGGCGGGTCGTGAAGAAAACCGACGTTCGGGTCAGCACCCTCGTCCAACCGGGCCCGCACCTTGCCGAGATCCGTCCAGCTTTGCCAGCCGAACCCTCGCCACCCCTCGTCGCTCATGCCGAGCAGCATGTCGGATCAGGCGCGATACGCGCGACCGAGGTGATCCTGAAGCCGCGCATGGCGAAACTGGTAAACCGCCCCCGCCTGTCGCAGCACCCCGCGCTGGTACGCGTCGTCCAGAAACGCCGGTACCGCCCAAGGCAGACGGCCGGTCAGCGGCAGCCAGATGCGCGCCAGCAGCACCCACTGTCCCCAAGCCGTGAACGCCAGTGCATACGAGAGCCCGCCCCCGAGACCTCCGACGGCACCGATCAGCAGGCCCGACGACAGCGGCCACCGGAGCGGACCCAACGGACCCTGGAGAAGCTCCACCAGCAACGCACCACCGAAAGCGATCGAGAGAGCGACCGTCGGCACCAGAATGAGCAACTGCCGCAACGCTGTCGTGCGATTCGTGGCCAGCAGACCGAGCGGGGTGGCGGCCGAGCCGACGTCCAGCGGGATTTCCAGCGCTGCCATCAGCCCGAACACCAGTCCGGCCGCGAGCCCGAAGATGAGCCCGTAAACGAGCGTGGGCACGAGCATTTTCTCGGCGAGCGACTTGCCGTCCGGCGGAAAACCGAAGAGCAGGCCGTGCAAAGCCGTGTTGACCGGGCCGTATCCGAGGCCGATCACGAACCCGCCGAGCAGGGCGGCGCCGAGCCGGGCGGTGTAAGCGCGGAAGAACTGCCTGCCGGTCCGATGTCGTCCGCGCAGCCGGATCTGGACGCGCGACGGTTCGATTTTCCGGCCGCCGCACACGATCATCAGGCCGTGGACCAGCCCGAACGCCAGGCCGACCATCGGGCCGATCAGGAGTCCGTCCATCAACCCCGCGCGGAAGGTGAACGCGGTGCCGCGGTCGATGAGGTCGAGGGGGACGAAGACGAGCCAGTTCAGCACGGCGATAGCGAGCGTCGAAGCCATGACGAGAGCGAGGATTCGCGACGACCGGCGCAGCGAAGCGCCCAGCTGCCACCACGCCAGATCGTGCTCGTCGAGGTGGCCGACGTGCTGGGCCAGATAGCCCAGCCACCGCTGGGCGCGTTCGGGATCCCAGCTCCGGGCCGGGCGGGCGACGTGCGGGGGCCGGTGCTGGTAGACGGTCGGCACGAAGCTGGCGAGCAGGTGGTCTTCCAGCGCGTCCGAGGTCGGGAACCGGGCGGTGTCCAGCAAAACCGCCGGGTCCCGGCCGTCGCGGTAGACGGTTCGCGCGAGGACCACCATCAACGGTGTGCTCAGCGCGGTCGCCAAGGGTCCGTCCGGGCAATTGCGCAGTTCGGCGAGCACTGGGTCCCACCGGTCTCCGGCGCGGGAAGTCGTGCGGGGCAAGTAGTTGGCGACGTCGGCCGGGGTGAGGTCGAGCAGTTCCACGCCCGCGGTCGAGGTCGGCACATCCGTCGCGGCGACCGCGGTCGCGTACTCGGCGGGACGGCTGGTCAGCAGGAACGGCAGTGACGTGGCGCTGAGCGCGGCGAGTGCGGCGGCGTGCAATCCGGCGGCGATCTCGTCGAATCCGTCCAGAACCGGGAGGACGCACCCGGTTTCGACCAGCTCGGCGGCCAGCGGACCGGTCAGGCCGGGGTAATCGGGGTAGTCCTGCGGCAGGCGTTCGATCAGCCAATCCCGCAGCGTGCGGGCCGTCGGGTCCCACGAGCTGACGTTGAAGATCGTCGGCACCGGTTCGGCGGCGGTGCGCGTGCGGAGAAAGCCCAGCACGAACCGCAGTGTCAGGATTGTCTTCCCGGAACCGGCCTGGCCGAGGACCGTCAGGCGTCCGGACGGGATCCGCCGGTAGACGTTCGCGATGTCGTCCAGTTCGCCGTTCAAGTCCAGCGGTTCCGCGGTGCCGCCCGGCCGGACGCCGCGGATGTTGTCCCAGCGATCGGTCAGCCGCGGCGAAGCCGGCTGCCATCGCACCGGCAGCGGGAAAGGATCGTGGACGCGGCGCTGTTCTTCCTCGCGTTGCCAGCGAGAAGCGACCACCCGCGCGAACTGGTCCGCGGCGTCGGACAGCGCGCTCCGGATCCGCGGCGGCTCGGCCTCTTCCGGTGCGGGGGAGACGCCGAACTCGGCCAGCAGCGCGCGCCGTTCGGCCGTCGTGGTTCCCAGTGCGTCGGCCAGAAGTTTCACGGTGCCCATCCGCGGATCGATGGGTCTGCCGTTCTCGAGCCGCCGGATCGTGCTGACGCTCACCCCGGAACGCTCCGCCAACTGCTCTTGGGTCAACCCCGTCTGACGCCGCATTTCGCGCAGCAGAACGCCGGCCCGGCTCGTCACCGCGGAGACCCCTCACTATGCGCCCGCTTACCCCGGAACGAGCTTACCGCGCCGGCCGGTCATGCCTGACCGGCTTGTGCTCTGGTGCGGTGACCTGCGCGAACCCCACGATGATCGGGATCGGGTCACCTCGGCATCGGAGAGACATGGCCGCCGACTTCCGGTACTGGTGCGGCGAATGCGGCTACCGGACACCTTGGCTCACGCAGTCGCAGAGCGCGGAACAGCGAGCTCGGCATTACGCCCGGTGCCATCCCGGCGTTCCGCCAAGGGGGCAGGCGGAGCGCCGGCGGTCGAACAGCGGCGGGGTCGGCTGCTTGGTGCTGGTGGGCGTGCTGCTGCTGATCGTCGTGGCGGTGGCCGTCTGCCGGTACACGGCCAGGTAGTTCCGGAACCCTTTGAGCGAAGGAGAGAGTTTGTGCGCAGACTGAGACAGGCGGTTTCGATTCTGGCGAGCGCGGCTGTCGCCGTGGCGCTGGCCGCACCGGCGTCCGCGGCCGATGCCCACGCCGACACCCAGACTGTTCTCAACGGCTACCAAGCCCACGCCGGACCAGGCGCGGCCGTTTACGCGGGCAACGCGTCCGGGTCGTGGCATCTGTCGACGGGCAGCGCCACGATCACCGGCGCCGCGCGTCCCCTGGGGCCGGACGAGCATTTCCGCATCGCCAGCCAGACCAAGACCTTCACCGCCGCAGTCGTCCTGCAGTTGGTCGACGAGGGCAAGGTCGCGCTCGACGCGCCGATCGAGCGCTACCTGCCCGGCCTCGTCGACGGCAACGGCTACGACGGCAATCGGATCACCGTCCGGCAGCTCCTTCAGCACACCGCCGGAATCCCCGCCCCGGATGTCGTGGCGTGGGCGCAGAAAGCCGCCGGGCTGGTCAAACCGGACGGCAGCATCGGCCTGCACGATCTGGTCCAGGTCGGGCTGCGGAACTTCCCGCCCGCGTCCGCGCCCGGCACCAGCGTGCTCTACTCCAACCTGGGCTACCTGATCAACGGGCTGCTGATCGAGCAGGTCACCGGGATGTCCGTCGGCGACGCGATCACCACCCGGGTCATCGACCGGCTCGGACTGGCCCAGACCAGCTTCCCGCGCGCGGGCGACCGGTCCCTTCCCGCGCCGTACCTCCCCGGCTACCGCGGAGTCCGGGCGGGCCCGTTCTTCTTCTGGACCGAGACGACCTCGGCCCCAGTGATCTCCGAACCGTCGATCGAAAGCTCGGCCGGAGCGATCGTCTCGACACTGACGGATATGTCGAAGTTCTACCGAGCCCTGCTCGACGGCAAGGTCGTCTCGCCTGCCGCGCTGGCCGAGATGCGCCGGACGATCCAGGTCCCGGTGCACGATCCGGCCTACGTCGGCCTGGGCCTCGGACTGCAGGCCATCACGCTGTCCTGCGGCGGCGAAGCCTGGTTCCACAACGGCCTCGCGGCGTCCGGCTACACCTCGTGGACCGCGGCGACCGACGACGGCCGGTACGCCTCGATGATGACCAACGCGTGGGAGGAGACGAGTATCCGGCCCTCGCCTCTCGACGTGATCGACTCCGCTCTCTGCGGCAGCAGGCAGTGAACCCTACGAATCAAGGAGCGTGCGTGCGCACCCGACGTTTCCTCGCCGCGATCGCGGCGGTCGTCCTCGTGGTCACTGGGGCGGCCAGCGCCTCGGCCGAACCCGCCAAACGGGTCTTCAACTCGATGCAGATCCTGTTCGATCTCAACACCCCCGATCATTTCTGCACGATCGGCGCGGTCGGCACCGACAAGTACGACCGGAAGATCGCCGTGTCCGCGGGGCACTGCCTGGTGGACGCCCCCGGACAGCACTACTCCGACCGGGATATCCCGGAGAACATCGCACCGGTCTACGACCGCAACGACACCGGATTCGGCCCGATCGGCTACGTCCGGTACTTCAAGAACCGCGAGGGCTCGATGACGGGCCACCCGACGAAGGACTACATGATCATCGAGCTGGTGCCGTCGGTGACGCCGTCCTCGCAAGGGCCGTACCTCAAGCAGACCGGCGAACTCGAAGTCTCCGACGGGCAGCCCAGCCCGAACGCGCTCAATCCGTCGCTGAACAACGAACGCCTCCTCGGCGCCGCGCTGAACAACACCAACGAACTCGTGGTGTCGGGTCAGCTCGGCGTCTGGTACGGCCGCGTCACCAGCAACGCCAACGGCGTCTACCAGTCCTGGGCCAAGCACCAGGCGAACGACTCCGGCGGCCCGGCGATCTGGCACGTGCCCGGCACCGAATATCCCGGACAGGGCAACAACTTCCAGGCGGCCGGCCCGTGGGCGGGCATCACCAAGGCGATCATCCTCGGCGTCCCGCAGTACGTCTACACCAGTTCGGCGAACATCCTCGCCGACCTGCGCGCCCGCGACGCCGCGCACCCCGGCACCTATGGCGCCGGTTTCCACGTGACCCAGAACCCGTGACCCCGCGACCAGGGAAAGTGACCATGAGACTGTTGCTCAAGCGCGCACTGGTGTCCGCCGCGGCGGCGATGCTGGCCTTCACCAGCCCGGCCGTGCACGCCGACACCCCGGCCCTGCCGACCTTGACCGACGGCTTCGGCCTCACCCAGGTCGGGACCGCGCAGGGCACCCCCACCAACTTCGTCCTCACCGTGACGACCCCGGCGGTCGCGGGACAGCACCACATCCGCGTCATCGTCCCGAGCAGCTACTACGCCGACACCACCACGCGCTACCCGGTGTTCTACTTCCTGCACGGCGTCGGCGACGATCCGAGCAACCCGTACCTGGCCTATCCCGCGATGCTGGCCAGCCAGAAGATGATCACCGTGATCCCGGACGGCGGGCTCCGCGGCTGGTACACCGACTGGGTCCGCCAGGACACCGCGGCCGGGGCGCAGAAGTGGGAAACCTTCCATCTCGACCAGGTGATCCCGTTCATCGACGCCAACTTCCGCACCGTCGCGGCCAAATCGGGCCGGGCCGTCGGCGGGCTGTCCATGGGCGGGTTCGGCGCACTGCACTACGCCGAGGACCGTCCGGAGTTGTTCGCCCAGACCGTTTCGCTGTCCGGCGCGATCGACTTCAACCTGTACTGGGTCCGCACGGCGATCCGGGGCACGTTGTCCAACGTCGGGTTCGCCATGTCGGGCACGTCGGGCTCCGGCGAGGGCGCCGGCGGCAGCGGGTTCGGCCCGGCGGTGCCGACCGACTCCGCGTTCGGCTCGCTCAACGAGGCGGGCGACATGTCCGCGGCGCTGTCCCACGGCCCGGTCGTGAACGCCGGGAAACTCGCCGGCGTCGGCGTTTCGCTCTACACCGGGTCCGGCAACGGCAACCCGATCAACGTGCTGCTCGACGAACCGGCGTTCGCCGAGTCGGTCACCGAGGCCGCCCAGCAGAACCTGAAGGCGGCGCTGGACAAGGCCGGACACCCTTACTACGCCGTGGATTACGGCAACGGCAAGACCTGGGGACCGAACTGCCAAGGCAAGCACACGGCCGGCTGCTGGGGGCAGGACCTGGTGGACTACCTGCTGCGGCTGGAGCGGGCTTTCGCCGCCGCGTGAGGAAATGCTGGGGGTGCCCCGGACGGATCCGCTCCGTCCGGGGCCCTTGCGATCGAATATAACACTAACCGTTGCAAAACACTAACCGTTGTTGTTAAGTTGGCGGCATGAAAGCAGTGCGCTTCGCCGCCTATGGCGGCCCCGAAGTCCTTGAGTTGGACGAAGTCCCCGAACCCCACGCCGGACCCGGCCAGATCCGCGTCGCCGTGCGGGCGGCCGGCGTGAACCCGCACGATTGGCGCACTCGCGAGGGCCAGTTCCAGCGGATCCGCCCGATCGAACTGCCCTCCGGCGTCGGCCAGGACGCCTCCGGCGTGGTCGACGAGATCGGCGAAGGCGTCACCGGCATCGCGGTCGGGGACCCGGTGCTGGGCCGAGGCTCGAATACCTACGCCGAGTTCGCCGTGCTGCATTCCTGGGCGCCGTTGCCGTCCGGGCTGACCTTCGCCGAAGCCGCCGGATACCCGTCGGTGGTCGAGACCGCGCTCCGCGTCCTCCGGCTGGTGGGTGTCCAAACCGGACAGACGCTGCTGGTGAGCGGCGCCGCGGGCGGAGTCGGGTCGGCGGTGCTGCAGGTCGCCCGGGACCGGGGAATCAAGGTGATCGGCACGGCCAGCGCCGCGAATCAGGATTACCTGCGCAGCCTGGACGCCATCGCGACCACCTACGGCGAGGGCTGGGTCGACCGGGTGCGCCAGCTCGGCCAGGTCGACGCCGCCCTCGACCTCAACGGCACCGGGGTGATCCGCGGCCTGCTCGACCTGACCGGGGACCCGGACAAGGTGATCACGATCGCCGATCTGGAAGCCCCGATGCTGGGCATCCGGTTCGCCGGGACAGGCGGGAACATGCAGGAAGCCCTCGCGGAGACCGTCGACCTGATCGAGCGCGGCAAACTCCACATCCCGGTCGACAAGTCCTACCCGCTGGCCGAAGCTTCGGCGGCGCACGCGGACAGCCAGGCAGGACACACCCGTGGACGGCGGGTTCTGCTGGTCTGACTATCGCTCAACCGGCGATGCGCCGCACCTCGCCCGCGATCACCCGGGCGAACCGTTCGTGCGAAGCCACGCTGAAGTGCGTCCCGTCAGCTCCCGTCTCAGCCACGGTGGCCGCGTCGACAAACGTCGCGCCGCGCGCCGCCGCGAGTTTCGCGAGCGATCCGGCCAGTTGTAGCGCTTTCGCGGCCGATGTCGCGTCGTAGAAGGCTCCGTTGACGGCCGCGAAGTCCGGCGCGGTCACGTCGATGTGCGGCGGCGACACCAACACAACCTCCGGCGCGCGTCCGGCATCCGTCCTCCCGTGCGCGGCCACGTCGTCCAGCAGCCCGGCGATCGCGGCGACCACTTCCGCTGCCGTTCGCCCGAACTGGATCTTCAGGTCGTTGGTGCCGAGCATCAGCACGACGACGTCGATCGGGTTGTGGCTCAGCAACGCGGGCAGGAGGTAGGTGCGTCCGTTGCGGCCCGGCCGGTTCATCGATTCCGGGTAGTCGAGGTCGGTGGTCCGGCCGCCGAGGCCCTCCTCGAGCACGTGGTGTCCGCTGCCGAGGAGGGCCGCCAGCTGGCCGGTCCACCGGAGGTCCGCGGGCCACCGTCCCTTGTCCGTTTCCTCGGAACGCTGGCCGTAGGTGTTGGAATCGCCGTAGCAGAGCACGCTGATCATGCAGCTGCGCAACGCTATCGCCGGGCTGTTATTCCCGGGCGAGGCGCACCGAGCACCCGCTCCAGGTCAGCCGCGACGCGGAGCAGGAGCTCGTCGCGGTGGTGCGGAGCGACGAGCTGGACCGCGCACGGCAGGCCGTCCGGGCTGAGACCGGTGGGGACGCTGATCGCGGGATTGCCGGTGTCGTTGAACGGCGCGGTGAAGGCGATCGGGATCGTCCGCCGCTGGACGTCAGGGCCTTCCGCGGGCCAGGCGGTGGTCGGGGTGGTCGGGGTGAGGAGCAGGTCGCAGCGGTCGAAAAGTCCGGCGGCCCAGCGGTCTAGCTGCCCGCGGTATTCCCAGTAGCGCGAGAGTTCTGCTGTGGTGACGGAACTTCCGTGGTCGAGGAGGTCCGCGAACCAGGGCTCGAACCGGTCGCGGTGCGCGGCGAACTCCTCGGCGACCGCGGCGAACCGCTGGTAGGCAAGGACTTTCTGGCGCAGCTGGACGGCGGCCGGGAAGTCTTCAGCGTGTGGATGGACGATTTCGTCCTCCACGACGTCGTGGCCGAGTTCTCGCAGAACCTCGATCGTGCGGTCGACCGCGTGCAGCACCGCCGGTTCGGGCTCGGCGACGCCGAGGGTTCGGTGGACGACGATCCGCAGCGCAGGGGTCCGCTGCTCAAGCCCGTCCACATAGGACTTCGCCGGACGCGGAAGGGAGTACGGGTCTGCCGGGTCGAACCCCGCGGCGAGATCCAGGTGCAGCGCGGCGTCGCGCACCGTGCGGGTCATCGGCGTGAGACAGCTGTGCTGCGTCCAGGACGGAATCGCGGCCGGGCCGTGGGGAATGCGGCCGCGGGTCGGCTTGAACCCGACGATGCCGCAGAGCGCGGCGGGGATCCGGGTGGAACCGCCGCCGTCGCCTGCCGTGGCGAGGGAAACCAGCCCGGCGGCGGCGGCCGCGGCGGCCCCGCCGCTCGAACCGCCCGGCGACTTGTCGAGATTCCACGGGTTTCGGGTGATGCCAAAGGCTTCGTTGTGGGTCGCGATCGCGGCTCCCATCGGGGGAGCGTTGGTCTTGCCGATCACGATGGCCCCCGCCGCGCGAAGCCGGGCGACGTGGACGCTGTCGGAGGCGGCGGGCGGAGCGTCGCGGAAAGCTTTGGTCCCTCGGGTGGTGGGGAAACCTTCGGCGTCTTCGAGGTCTTTGACCGCGATCGGAAGTCCGGCGAGCGGCCCGGGCACGGCTCCGTGCGCGAGCCGGTCGGTCAGCGCCGTCGCCTCGTCGAGCGCGCGTTGGGGGTCGAGCGACACGACCGCGTTGAGGTCGCCGTTGATCGAGGCAATGCGGTCCAATGTGTGGCGCATGAGTTCGAGCGGCGAAAGTTCGCGAGTGCGGATCATCGCGGCGAGTTCGGTCGCGGCGGCGAAGGACAGGTCGGTCACGCGTGCTCCTGAGCCGGGCTGGTCGCTGGGCGGATGTTGGACGCTGGGGAAAGGCCGATGCGCGCGGCGTCGCGTTGCGGCCGGATAGCGAAAGCGGCGTAAGCGCCGGTCAGCACCATGATGGCGGCGCCGACGGCGAAAGCGGCCGGATAGCCGTAGTGGTCGATGAGGCTGCCGGTGACCGCGGGTGCGATGACCCCGGGCAGCGTGCTGATCGCGACAGCCAGCCCGAAAACCGTGCCCCGCTGCCGGACGGGCACGAGTTCGCCTGCCGTCAGGTACCCGAGCGGATAGGCGAGGCTGCCCGCCGCGAACGCGATCATGATCAGCACGACGCGCAGGCCGTCCGACGTCGTGAGAGGGAACAACGCCATACAGACACCGGCGAGCGCGACCGCGATCCCTTGCGTGGCACCGCGGGCCCACCGGCTCGAGACCCCGCGCCGGACGAGCCGGCCGGTCGCCGGGACGACGGTGAGGATCAGCACGATGCTCAGCGCGGCGTGCAGGCTGATCACCGTCGCCGAGGTCTTCGGGCCGAATCCGGCTTCGGTTTGCAGGTACGCGGGCAGCCAGGACGAGCCGAGCGCCAGCGACCAGTAAGCGCCGAAAGCACTGGCGAACCCGCCGAAAACCGTGCCGTTGAGCAGTAATTTGCGGTACGGGACACGTGCTGGTTCGGTGTTCGTGGCAGCCGCCGTCGGTGCGGCGTACGGCCCGTCGTGTCCGATCGGCAGCCACACGAGCGCCCAAAGTCCGGCGACCACCGCGAGAACGACGAACGCGGCCCGCCATCCGTAATCGGTGATGATCCAGGTGAGCAGCGGCGCGGCGACGAAGATCCCGGCCGAACCGCCGGTGAGCTGCAACGCGGTGGGCAAACTGCGGCGCTCGTCGGGAAACCATTTGTACAGTGCGTGCATGCTCATTCCGGACGCCGGGCCTTCGGCGGCGCCGAGCAGGACGCGGCTGGCGAACAGCGTCGGCACCGCGGCGAACGCGAGCACCGGCACCTGCGCGACGGCCCAGCACACCGCCAGCGCGAACAGGATCCAGCGGCTGGCGACCTTCGCGGAAAGCAGTCCGGCGGCGAGACTGGTGATGCTGAACAGCAGGTAGAAACTGCTCGCCAGCAGGCCGTAGGTGCTGTTGGACAGGTGCAATTCGCGCATGATCGGCACCGCGGCGAGCCCGAGCACCGCCTTGTCCGCGAAGTTGATGACCATGAAGACCGCGATGAGCGCGGTGACCGCCCAGGCCCGGCGGCGGATCGACCGGGGCGCGTCCGGGGACGGCGGCGCTGCGAAAGGCATGATCGGCTCCTTTGCCGGAATCAGATGACGCCGTCGCGGCGGAGGGTCGCGAGGTCGTCGTCGCGCAGGTCGAGCAGTTGGCGGAGAACGTCGTCGGTGTGCGCGCCGAGGCTGGGCCCGAGCGAGCTGATGCGTCCCGGGGTGGCGCTGAGCCGGGGGATCGGCGCGGCCATGGAAACCGTGCCGTGCTCCGGGTCCTCGACGTCGACGATGGTGCCGCGCTCGCGGTAGTGGACGTCTGCGGCGATGTCGGCGATCGTCATGATCGGCGAGGCCGGGATGCCCGCGTCGTTGAACACCCGCGTCGCCTCGTCCGCCGGCTGCTCGGCGACCCAGCCGGCGATGATCGCGTACAGCTCGTCGGCGTGCTCGGTGCGAGCGGCGCGGGTGGCGAACCGCGGATCGGCGGCGAGTTCCGGCCGGCCGATCACCGCGGCGAGCCGGCGGAACAACGGGTCGGTGCCGGCGTGGACGGAAATCCGCCGTCCGTCGGCGGTGTCGAAATCGCTGGCGGGCACCACGTGCGGATTGCGGTTGCCCATGCGGCGGCGCACCCGGCCGTTCGCCGAGAAGTCGAGCAACGCATCCTCGACCGCGCGGAACCCGGCCTCGTACAGGCCCAGATCCACGACCTGGCCGTTGCCTCCGTTGACGTCCCGCTCGTACAAGGCGACCATCGTCGCGAAAGCGGAAAGGTACGCGCCCATGTAGTCGATCACCGCGTAGCCGGACCGGACCGGAGCCCGTCCGGGTTCGCCGCTGACGTCGGTCAATCCGGCGAAGGCGCTGGCGATCCGGTCGAACGCGCCGCGGTCGCGGTAGGGGCCGGACAAGCCGTAGCCGGTCAGGTACACCAGCACCGCGCGGGGATTGAGCGCCTGCAGCGTTTCCGGGTCGAGGCCCCACTTCTCCAGCGTCGGCGGGCGGTAATTGGTGATCACGACGTCGAAGTGCGGCACCATCCGGCGCACCAGGTCCTGTCCGGCGGGCTGGCGCAGATCCACCGTGACCGACTTCTTGTTGCGGCCCTCCTGCAGCCACTGCAACGACCGGCCGCCCCGCTCGGCGGCCCGGCCGCGAGTGAAATCGCCGCGGCCCGGTTCCTCCACCTTCACCACCTCGGCGCCGAAATCGCCGAGGAACGTGGCCGTCACCGGCGCGGCCAGCACCGTCGCCACGTCCAGCACCCGCACGCCCCGCAACGGCAGCTCTGCTTCCACCACAACTCCCAACGAAGTGTTATTAACGAAACGTTGGTAACGAACCGTATAGAGTGGCCCGAGGCACAACAAGGCGTACTGACGAGTAACTTACGAGGGGACGGCGTGACCGAGCAGCCGAGCACCGCACCAACCCGACGCCGGCGGCGCAGCCGCGAGGAGACGAAGGCCGATCTGCTCGCCGCCGCCCTGCGGCTCCTTCGCCGCGACGGCGTGCTCGCGGGAATCAACCTCCGCGAGGTCGCCAAGGAGGCGGGCGTCAACCATGGGCAGATCTACGTGTACTTCGGCAGCCGCCAGGCACTGCTGCGCGCGGCGATCGCCCAGATGCTCGAACAAGACCGCCTTGACCCGAGCACACACTGGGAACAGCCCTTCGCTGAACGACGGCGAGCGATGTGGCACTGGGCGCTCCGGCAGCCGGACCTGGTCAAACTCGAAGCGCTGCTCGCCCTCGACGAGGACCCCGAACTAACCCCGTTCCCGGCGCTGGACCTCACCCGCCGCGCCCTGGAACGAGACAAGAGCGACGGCAGCCTCCCCGCCGACGCCGACGGAGAAGTCATGCACGCCATGGCTGCCGCCGCCTACTTCGGCTACTGCATCTTCCGCACGGCGTTCGCCCGGGACCTCGATGTGCCGCCGGAAGAACTCGACGCCCGGGCAGCCCGGGTCTACGACCAGATGGTGTCGGCGCTGGCCGCTCAGAAACCGGAGGGGTGAGCGGAAAGCCAGTCGGCGTGGCGACGTTTCAGTTCGTCGCGTTCGCCGGTCGTGGGCAGCAGGATGTCGGCACCTCCGTCGTACGGATGGTGCACGCGGTCAAACGACAAGCTGGCGATCATCACGTTGGCTGTGCCGTCGTCGGCAACGGTGCGGAGCAGGAGGTCCACCAGCCCCGTACGCCAACGTCGGCGGCCCGCGTAAAGATGGGTGTAGACGATGAATTCCGGGTCGGTCTCGCTCTCGTTCGCGCGCACGGTCGTCCAGTGCTCGGCACCTGGATTCCAGAGCGCGTGTCGCTCGGACAATGCCGGGGGCTCGGACGTCCCTGACCAGTCGGCGGTGACGATCCAGACCTCCTGCCCGCGGAACAATTCGTCCAGAACCGTGTTGTAGCGGTCGAGCACGATTTCGTACTCGGCGTCGGTGCCGGGATAGCGCTGGGATTCAGGCAGGCTGTGGAAACGCACCCATCGGTCGGGGTAGGCGTGCTTCAGGCCGTCGGCCAGCGGACTGCACTGGGGCCACTGCTCCCGCCACAACGCGGACAGCTTCACGCGGGCTCGTCGACTTGAGGCTCGCTGGCCCCGATCAGGCCGAGAATCGGCGCAGGCACGGGATAAACCCGCTCGACCGGCAGTTCCTCCCGCGCAGGATCGAGACGGCCATCGCTGACCTGGCGGTGGACCCGCTCCGCGAACGGGGTGATGTCCGTGATCCTGGTGATCCACTGGTCGAGATAGCGGTCGACAGCCTCGCCGGACAGCCCGATCTGGATAGCACGCCGGTTGAGCGGAGCGAGTGTCACCGATCGGTCCGGATCCCACTGAATCCGCACCGGACTGGCATTTTTGCGCTCAGCCCACTGCTGCTGGCTCGCGTAGGTCCCGGATTCGTAGCTGCTGAGGGCAGCGTGCGCGAGCGCCCATTCGAAGCCGTCCCGGGTGAGCTGGATTTCCAGGATCCGTTCCTGCCCCGGTTTGGCCGCCCACCCGGCGCGGTACATCATCCACAGGAACGAAGGCTTGATCCAGGTCATCCGCTCGCGCTTGAACGGTGCCACGAACGTCTGCGCTTCGACGGCCGCGCCGGCGATTTGCGGTGAGTACGCCTGATAGACGGTGATGGTCTGGTCGGTGAAACTGGCCCGCACGTCACGGCGAGGCATGCTTGGCGCGTCAGGTTTCGTGGGTGAGCGGTCGGGGATGAGCTGGCCGGGCACGTGCTTGCCTCCGTGGTCGTAACGAGAGACTCATTTTGCCTTGCTGGCAAGCGTTATGTCGCCTGAGAATTGGCGCGGGCCAGAAGGAGGGGGTTTGTTCAGTGAGTGAGGTTCGCCGGGTCACGCTTGATCCTTCGCAGGTCAAGCCGGGCTCGACGCTGCGGCCGATCGCGCGTTTCACAGTGGAGCGCGACGGAGTGGAACAGGCGTCGGCGGTGTTGGGACGGGCGGAGATCTTCGAGCGTGAACCCCTCGAGTACGTGGTTGCTCGGCTGTCTTGGCGAGAAGACGAGTCGAATGCGCGGGCCGTCGTGACCGCAGCGGTGGACGCGGCTCCGCCGGACGTTTCGGTCTACTTCCCGGTCAACGCCGCGGTGAGTTCCGACCACGCCGCGCGCCGAGACGTCGCGCAGGCGTGCGGGTTCGAGTTGTTCCAGGAGAAAGAGGGCTTCCGGTGGACCGACACCGGTCAGCCGCTCCCGGATTCCGCCGGAGTGCGGCTGGCACCGATGCCGCAGGTCGGGCGGGAGGCGTTCACCTCCGTGATCGGGCAATGCGTGGCCCAGACCCTGGACCGGACCGACGCCCTCGTGTTCGGCAGATACCAGCCGGAGCAATGGACCACCGCTTTCCTGGACCGTCACGCGTCCGACGCGGATGCCCAGTCGTGGTTGTACGCCGAGACAACAGACGGTGTGCCAGTCGGGTTCGTGGGCTTGGCCGAGCAGGAAGGGGATCCGAGGGTAGGCATGATCGTCCTGATCGGCGTCCTTCCGAAGCAGCGTGGCCATCGCTATGTCGACCAACTGCTGCTGGCGGCTTACCGCGCCGCCCGAACGCGCGGCTTCGCCACGGTCCGCTCTCTGGTCGATGTCGCCAACCACCCGATGATGGCAGCGATGGCCCGCTCCGGGGCGGATTCCGCTGCCGATCCATGGCACAGTTGGCTTTTCCGCACCGCGCCGCGTATTCCGTGATCACCCGCCAGCGAGGTAGGGGACAAGGGCGATGGTGCCAGCAGTGAGCGCCGCCGCGACCCCGAGCATGACCTGACTGCTGACGGTGCTGTGAAAGGCGGTGGCAGCGAAACTCCCGAGAGGGGTGGCTCCGAAAGTCAGGGCCCGAAAAACGCCGAGGACCTGGGCTCGCTGACCAGGGTTGGTGGCGCGTTGCCGCAGATTCATCGCCTGCACAGCCCACATCGCCCCGAACACGCTCCCCACGACCATGACAGGCGCGATAAGCCAAGGAGAGCGCAGCAACGGACTGAGGAACAGCAAAGCCCAGCCGATCCGAGTGAGCCGCATGATGCCGACGACTCCGAACAGCCGTTCAGCCCGGCTCGTGAGATACGCCCCGACGCCTGCTCCGGCCCCGACGAGTCCGGTAAGCACTCCGTAGGTCGCCGGGGTGAGACCGAGGCCGGTGTCGGAGTTGGCGTAGATGGCAAAGGCAGTCAGGTAAATGCCGTTGGCGATGCTGGTGAGACCGCTGATGGCGATAGCGGCTTTGAGGATCCGGCTTCGCCCCACGATCCGCAGGCCGCCCCGGACGTCGATCCTGCCCCTGGCCCCGCGCCGGCGCGGCCAAGGCTGCCGTACCGCGGCGATGCACAACGTCGAAACCCCGCAGAGCGTGCCCGACAGCAGCGACGCGGCCGAAGGCCAAACCGCGTAGGCCAGACCGGCGATCGGCGGTCCGAGGAACTGGTAGAAGACCCGAGTCGACACCGACAGCGCACCATTCGCGTCCGAGAGCCGTTCGCGGTCAACAAGTTCGGGGACAAGCGCTTCTGCCGCACCGTCGACAAACGTTTGGAGCACTCCCGAAGCGAAAACAGCCACGGCGAGAATCACGGCGGAAATGTGCCCGCTGGCGCTGACGACACCGACCGCGAGCATGATCGCCGCGCGCACGAGGTTGGCAACCTGGATCACGCGATGCGCGTCCATCCGATCCACGACGATTCCCGCGGGGATGGCCGCGACAAGCCACGGAATGCTCGCGAGAGTGAACAGGAGTCCGGCGAGGGCAGGGCTTTCCAGGGTATGGATGGCGAGAAGCGTCGCGCCGACAAGGAAAATGCCGTTGCCGGTGTCGGAGAGCGCGGTCGAGCACCACAAGCCAAGGAAACGCGCCCCGAGCCCACCCCTGTTCGGTTTGGCCATGCACTGACTCTGGCCAGAGACGATCAATGCTGTCAACGCTGATTGAGTCCACTATTGTCCGGTCATGGACGGCGAATGGATGACTGCGTCCGAGGCCGCGGAGAGACTGGGCGTCACTGTGCGCACCCTCTACGCCTACGCGAGCCGGGGAGTCCTGACCGCACAGCCCGTGCGCGGCGGTGGCGGCCGCCGTTCCCGTTACGAACGGGCACAGGTCGAGGCACTCGCCGTCCGGACGGCGAAACGAGAACGAGCGGGCCAGGTCGAGATTCGTGTCGAGACCGCTGTCACGGAACTAAAACCGTCGGGTGCGCTGACGTTTCGCGGTTATCCGGTCGAGGACTTGCTGGAGCGAAGTTTCGAGGACGTCGCGGAATTGCTCTGGACCGCGGAACTGCCCGCTGACCCGGTTTGCTGGCCGAGCGAGAACCACCTGGAGGCGACTCGCGTGCTCGCCGCGCTCCCCGAGACCGCGAGGGTGCTCGACAGGATGAGTGCGGTGGCAACGGTTCTGGGCATGGCGGATCCGGCACGACACGACCTCGG
Organism: Amycolatopsis sp. A1MSW2902; assembly: GCF_017312175.1. Lineage (NCBI taxonomy): Bacteria > Bacillati > Actinomycetota > Actinomycetes > Pseudonocardiales > Pseudonocardiaceae > Amycolatopsis > Amycolatopsis sp. A1MSW2902. Next base: position 5,073,595 of record NZ_QJPO01000001.1, on the reverse strand, counting down.
ACCGGACGCTGTCGCCAACGTCGGCAGGCGGCTCATCCCGGCCATGGCCGCAGCGATCTCGGCGCCCTCGGATCCGCGTCCGCCCTCAGCGTCGGTCGCGGCCGCCATCACCGAGCGGCTCGCCCGCGACGACGGCCTTCCCTCGGCACCGATCGACCTGGCCCTGTGCCTGCTGGCCGACCACGAACTCGCGGCGTCCACCTTCGTCTCCCGGATCGCGGCCAGCGGCGGTGCGGATCCCTATGCCGTCGTGGACATCGGAATTCAAGCCATGCGATCGGTCGATCACGGCGGAACCGCCCGCGAGGTCCACCGAATGCTGCGTCGATGCGCGGAAGAAGGATTGTCCACTGTGGCCCCCGATGGCGTAGGCGAGTTGCCGGGATTCGGGCACCCGGTGTACACCGACTTCGATCCCCGGGCTCCGCATCTGCTGTCTGCTCTCGAGCGTGCCCACGCGGGCAGCGACCGCTGGAACCTCCTGCGAACGGTACTGGCTTCGGCAAGCCAACGCGGTCTGCCTGCACCGAATATCGACTTCGCGCTCGGTGCCATGGCTTGGCTCCACCACTGGCCCGAGGAAGCTCCGGTGGGATTGGTGGTCGTGGCCAGGACGGCAGGCTGGCTCGCCCACGCGGCCGAAGCTTACGAGCGACCGTCGCGGATCCGGCCCCGCGCGGTCTACCTCGGACCGCGGCACGCTCATCGCTGAACCCTGGCCTCGGTCATCGGTCGAGCGCGATTTCGACACCGAGCCCCTTGCTCACCACGCGCCGCAGCACCAACGCCGCCGTAGCGATGTCCTGGACTGCCACCCCGACTGAGTTGAACAGGGTGATCTCACTTTCCCTAGCCCGTCCGGGACAGACTCCCGCCAGCACTTCGCCCAGCTCGGTCGCCAGCTGCTCCTTGCTGATCACGCCCTCGTGCAGCGCGGTGAGCGTGGCACCCGACTCGGTCAACGCGGTATGCCTGCTGTCCACGACGACGCGGGCGCGCCGCAGGCATTCCGCGTCGATTTCGCGGTGGCGGGGGCGGGGCGGGGCGCCGACCACATTCAGATGCTGGCCCGCGCGCAGCCAGGTTCCGTGCACGATCGGGTCCACTGACGGGGTGAGCGTGCACACCACGTCGGCGGCCTGAACTGCTTCGGCAGGGGTGTCCGCCACGCGGATTTCGCACCCGGAATCGGCTGTCTCGTCCCGGAACGCCTGTGCGGTCGCGGGATTGCGGCTCCAGACCACCACTGTCCTGATCGGACGGACGCAGGAAATGGCCGCCAGGTGTGCTCGCGCCAGTGCACCGGCCCCGATCAAGCCGAGCACTGAGCTGTCCGGATTGGACAGTGCTCTGGTCGCTACCGCTGAAGCCGCCGCGGTGCGGTAGCGGGTGATGACCGCACCGTCCAACAGGGCTTCGGCGCGGCCGGTCGCGCTGTCGAGCAGAGTGATCGTCGACTGCTGGCGCGGCCTGCCTGCCGCCGGATTTCCTGGCAGGTCGGCCAGCAGTTTGACGCCCCCGGCACCGTCCACTGTGGCCGTCATCGGGACGAGAAGCCCGTCGTTGCCGGGGATCGGCGCGCACGAGCGGCCGGGCTGGGTGGCTCCGCCGAGCACGAGCTGGCGGTGCGCGTCCTCGACGGCGTCGATCACCTCGCGCAGGTCAAGGACTGCCTCGACATCCGAACGCGTCACGATGCGAACCATGTCTGCCTCACCGTTCGCCGGTCGCCGGAACCGGCTGGACTGTTTTCCTCGCCGGCGAAAGGATTTCGCGCGCCCGGCGGACGATCGGGATCTCGTGGTCGACCGGTTTGCCCGCATAGAGTGCGGACAAGCCCGCCGCGACCGCCGCGTTCACCGCGGCCGCGATCAGGCCGCTGTTGACCACTCCGCCGACCGGAGCCTTGCTGAAGTACAAGAACGCCACGGTGACGCAGCCCGCGATCAGCCCGACAGCCAGCGGGACCGCGCGCAGCTTGCGGAAGAACAGCACGCCGAGCCAGGCCGGCACCAGTTGCGCGGTCAGCGACAGCGCCAGGTTGAGGAACGTCAGCATGATCGAGGACGCGAACGTCGTCAGCGCCGCGGTGCCGACCAGGAACGCCGCCATGATCGGCTTGAGCCTGCCCTGCGCGGCCGCTTGCGAGCGCTTCGGCAGGATGTTGCGGGTGAGCACGCCGCTGAACATCAGCGCGTTGCCCGCCAGCACCAGCACCCCGGCCAGCCCGGCGCCCGCCGCGACGAGGCCCACGATCCAGTCCGGCGCGAGTTCGCGGGTCACCTCGAGAAAGACCGAATCGGCGTTGTGCAGGCCGGGCCTGGTCTGCAGGCCGTAATAGGCGGCGAAGACCAGCAACGGGTACATCAGCATGTACAACGGCATCCAGATCACGGACTTCTTCACCCCGGCCTCGGACCGCGCGGAGAACAGGAACTGCGCGGGAAGCGTGAGGTAGAACTGCAAGGACTGCATGAGAATCGTGGTCATCGCGAAGACCAGCCCGGCGCCGCCGACGGTGGCCAGCCGCGGCGCCGTTTCGACCACGGCGAAAACTCCGGGCACGCCCTTCGCCGCGATCACCGCCGCGATGCCGGCGAGCATGATGCCCAGCAGCATGAACACGTCTTTGACGATCGCGACGAACGCGGTCGAGCGCATGCCCGACGCGGCGACGTAGACGAACGCGATGACCCCCGCTCCGACGATCGCCTCCAGGCGGGTGACCGGGATGCCCAGTCCGGTGAGGACCGTCTGCAGCCCGATGAACTGGAAGATCGCCCACGGCACCAGCGCCAGCACGAACGAGACCGCGGTGAGCCGTTCCAGCAGCCGGTTGCGGTAGTGGCCGTACATGACGTCGGCGACGGTGACTGCGTCGTACGCCTTGCCCGCGCGCCACACGAGCGGAGCGAGGAAGTAGCCGAGGACGTAGCCCGCCAGGATGTAGCCGATGAACCAGATCCCGTAGGAGGCGCCTTTGGCGTAGATGCCGCCCGGGAAGCCGAGCATGGTGCCGATGCTGTAGATCTCACCCACCGCGAGGAAAAAGATCAACCGGCTCGGCAACGCCCTCCCGGCGACCAGCGTGGCGACCGCGCCCTTGCCGGTCCCGCCGCGGCGAGCGGCCAGCGCCACCCCGATCGACAACGCCATGACGACGGCGAATACCGCTGCGATCATTCTTCTCCGCCTTCCACTCGCCGGTACTGCGCACGATCGAAGAACCGCCACGACGCCCACAGGCAGAGCGTCGTCAGCGGCAGCCAAGCGAACAGCCACGCGAACACCAGTGGTATGCCGAATACGGTGGCGGTGCTCTGACTGCAGAGCGGCACGCCGACGAAGATCGCCAGCCCGGGCAGGCCGAGGGCGATCACGAGAGACCAGCGACTTCCGAGCATGAGACCTCCTGAAGCCTGGGACGGCACCCGCCGGGACGACAGCGGCCGGGTCGGTTGCCCGGCTCCGGATGCGGTGTCCCGGAGGCAATTTGGTATACCAGAACTACGGTAAGAGGGCGGCGAGGTCCAGCGACAGGTCCAGTTGTGAGCCAGATCTCAGTGCCAGATGGTAGGCCTGGCTGAGCGTCGCGGGTCTTCTGACTCCGGCGGTCGTCCGAATATTGCGATTCCCCGAAATGCTGCCGCGAGCGTATGGTCCCTCGTCGTCCCAGCCCCCCGGGAGGCTTCTGATGCTCGAAGAAGATTTCGTGCGCGATCTGCGAAAGCTGGCGCATGAGACCGGGCTGGAGGAGGATTCGTTCGAAAGCGGCCATGCTCGCTGGCGCGTATATTCCGCCGCCCTGCGGATTCCTGGCAGAGCCGACCAACTGATCTCAGTGCTCGGCCATGAGCCAGACGAGGCAATTGCTGTTTCGGTTGCCTTGAAGTGCCTGGAGGAGCTTCCCGAGTCGCTTCGCGAGATGGTGGCGAGCGCGCTTCCTGTTGGTAATTCACAAGAGTTCGTCAGAGCGCGCATGGCGGATCTGTCGGTTCTCGATGTGCTCGTTTCGCGGCCTGGTGATCAGGTGGAGCCAGCTTCGATGGAACGCTGGTCGCCGTGGCTGCAACTGCGGGCCGCGACCTCTTCCTCTCGGCAGCAAGTGCTCGAGTACCTGGCTTCCTCGGGGCGCACGAAACGAATCAGACAGACGGCACTAGCTCGGGCGAAGGAATTGAGCAGTTGAGATCAGTGTCGATCGCACTGATGCGTCAGTCTCCCGCAGCCTGGCGGTAGCCGACGAGACGCAATGCGTGATCGTCGTACGCGTACGCCAGCGCGTCCTCCGCGAGGTCGCCGTCCTCCCGGTACCAGACGGAAATGCCCATTCCCATGTCGAGAACCGCGTAAGACGCCAGCTTCGGCGAGCGCGTGTGGAACACCCCGGCCGCGGCGCCTTCTTCGATCAGTTCGCGGAATCCATTCTCGTAGCGGGTTCGCTGTGCCACCACCTGGTCATGCGGTTCCGGTTCCAGGTTACGGATTTCTCGCGTTCCCACGAAGGCTTCGAGCCGTCGTCGGGCGTGGAAGCGCACGTGGGCGTCCACCGCGCGGCGGAAGCGGTCTACTACGTCGTCGGTGCTTGCGGTCGCCTGGTCGAAGCCGTTCTGCAGGTCGCGCATCGTGGCGGTCATGATTTCGGCCAGCAGGTGCTGTTTCGAGGGCACGTGCTTGTAGATGCTGGGGCCGCGGATCCCGACGGCGGACCCGATGTCGGCCATCGTCGTCGCGAGGTAACCGCGTTCGGCGAACAGGGCGAGCGCCGCGTCCCGGATCTGGTCGATCCGCTCTTCGGAGCTCATGCTGCCGGGTAGGCGCGCAGGCCCGCCGCGACCAGTTCGGGGACGGCTTGCCCGACGGTGTCGAACCCGTCGCCGACGGTCTGCCCGGCCAGGTGCCGGGCGTGGATTCCTTCGGCGATCACCGCGATCTTGAAGTATCCGAGCGCCAGGTGGAAGTCCAGATCGGACAGATCGCGGCCGGATTCGCGTGCGTAGTACTGCGCCTGGGTTTCCCAGGACGGCAGGCGGTCGTCGGTGGACGCGGCGCCGCCCGGAAGGACCGGGGCGAAGGCCGGATCGCGGTACACGAGGCTCAGCGCCAGGTCGGCTAGCGGGTCGCCGAGCGTGGCCATTTCCCAGTCGACGACTGCCCGGACCTCGGCCGGGCGGCCGGTGCCGAGGATGGCGTTGTCGATGCGGAAGTCGCCGTGGACGATGGCGGCGCCGGACTCGGCGGGCACCGCGGCGGAGAGGCGGGCGTGCAGCGTCTGAAGGTCGTCGAGTTCGCGGGTCGCGACCCGTCGCCACTGGTCGGCCCAGCGGTCGACCTGACGCCGGAGATACCCGGCTGGCCTGCCCAGCCCGCCCAGGCCGACCTCGGCGTAGGGCACGGCGTGCAGCCGGGCCATGGTCGTCATCAGCGTCTCCGCGATTTCGGCGAGTTCGGCGTCGCTGAGCGGGTTCAGGTCGGCCGCGGTGCGCAGTGCCGGACCGTCCACATGCGACACGATGGAGAACGGCGTACCAAGCACCGCTGGATCTTCGCACAGGGCAACCGTCCGGGCGACGGGGACGGCGGTGTTCTGCAGGGCGTCGACAACCCGGTACTCGCGACCCATGTCGTGCGCGGACGGCGTCAAGCCGCCCAACGGCGGGCGGCGCAGCACCCATCGCACGCCGTCTGCGCGCAGCAGATACGTGAGGTTGGAACGGCCGCCGGACAGCAGTTCCGCTTCCACCGGGCTGGTGAAGCCGGGGACTGTGCGTCGCAGGTATGCCTCGAGCGCGGGTACGTCGAGGCCGACGGGCGAATCAGGCATCCGCGGCCGTCCTCGCCTGCTTGGCCGCGCGCTTGGCGATCGCCCAGCGGTGGGTCTCGGACGGGCCGTCGTAGATCCGGAACGGCCGGACCTCCCGCAGGAACCGGGACAGTGGCACATCGCCGGAAACGCCCAGCGAACCGCAGAGTTGCAGCGCGCGGTCGACCGTCCGGTACACCGCCTCGGCGGTGAAGGTCTTGGCGATCGAGACCGATTGCGCCGACGGCTGGTCCAGGTCGAGTTCCCAGCACGCGCGCAGGATCAGCGCGCGGGCCGCGGCGATGTCGATCTCGTTGTCGGCGATCATCTGCTGCGCCATGCCCAGTTCGGCCAGCCGGGAACCGAACAGCCGCCGTTCGTTGGCGCGCTCCAGCGCGATGTCCTGTGCCCGGCGGGCGATCCCGAGCCACCGCATGCAATGCGTGAGCCGGGCCGGGCCGAGCCGCACCTGCGCGTACTCGAAGCCCCGGTCGACCTCGCCGAGCACGGCGTCGTCCGGTACGAAGCAGTCGTCGAAGACGAGTTCGCAATGCCCGCCGTACAGCGACTCGTCGAGAGTCTCGATGTGACGCACCATCCGCATGCCGGGGTTGTCCGCGTCGACGAAGAACATCGTCGCGCCTCCGCGGTCGCCGGGCGCGCCGGACGTCCGGGCCATGCAGATGGCATAAGCGGCACCATCAGCGCCGGTGATAAACCATTTGCGGCCGTTGAGGACCCAGCCGCCCGCCGCCCGCGCCGCGTGGGTGGTCAGCGCGGCAGGATCCGCGCCCGCGCCCGGCGCCGGTTCGGTCATCGCGAAACACGACCGGACCGCGCCGGTCGCCAGCGGGCGGAGGTACCGCTCCCGCTGCTCCGGAGAGGCGATCCGCTCCAGCATGTGCATGTTGCCCTCGTCCGGCGCGGCGATGTTGAGCGCCAGCGGCCCGAGCAGGGAGTAACCGGCTTCCTCGAACACCGGGGCCCGTCCGCGCATGTCCAGCCCGTGGCCGCCGTACTCGGCGCTGACGTGCGGCGCGAAAACCTCGGCGTCCTTGGCGGCCTGCTGCAGCTTGCCGCGCACGGCTTCGCCCTCGTCGCCGGTCAGGACGCCGCTGGACGCTTTCTCCGCGTCGAGGACGGTGTCCTTGACCAGCCGCCTGGTCCGGTCCGCTAGAGCGAGCACCTCGGGGTCCTGCGCGAAATCGACGGCCATGCGGTCCTCCTGGCTAATTGAGATTAGCTGAGCGAGATCTAGGGCGTTAGTTGTCCGTCAGTGTAAGGCTAACGTACATTAGCTGCTCGCGGCGCCCGTCGCGAGGAAGGCGAAGGAGAGTGGCGTGATGTCGGTACTGGACCTGTTCCGGCTGGACGGCAAAGTCGCGGTGGTCACGGGGGCGAGTTCCGGGCTGGGCGCCGGATTCGCGCTCGCGTTGGCCGACGCGGGCGCGGACCTGGTCCTCGCCGCGCGCCGGACCGAACTCCTCGACCGGACGCGCGCCGCGGTGGCCGAACGGGGCAGGCGAGCGCTGGCCGTGGCGACCGACGTGCGCGACCCGCGTCAGTGCGACCGGCTCGTGGAGGCCGCGCTGGCCGAGTTCGGGCAGGTCGACGTGCTGGTCAACAACGCGGGCATCGGCACCGCGGTACCCGCGCTGCGCGAAGAACCGGACGAGTTCCGCAAGGTCATCGACGTCAACCTGAACGGCGCCTACTGGATGGCCCAGGCGTGCGGCCGCGCGATGGGACCGGGGTCGAGCATCGTGAACGTCGCCAGCGTGCTGGGGCTGATCAAATCCTATGTCCCGCAAGCCGCGTACGCCGCGAGCAAGGCCGGGCTCATCGGCCTGACCCGCGACCTGGCCCAGCAGTGGTCCGGCCGCAAGGGAATTCGCGTCAACGCGCTCGCGCCGGGCTATTTCCAGAGCGAGATGACCGCGGAAGTGCCGAGCGAGGGTCTGGCGGAGTTCATCCGCTCCACGAGCCCGCTCGCCCGGATGGGAGAACAACACGAACTGGACGCGGCGATGCTGTTCCTCGCGTCACCGGCGTCCGGCTACGTCACCGGCACGACACTCGCGGTCGACGGCGGAATGTCCATGCACTGACTGCGTCGCGGGGCGACCAGTCGGCGTGCGTACTGGACGCAGCACTCGGCTGTGGGTGTTCCAGGGGCGGCTGACCGCGGATACGTCCGTCTACTGTGGACGGACCTGCCCGGTGGCCGAGGTGCCTGCGGAGATGGCACGCCACGCCCGATGCGGCGGTCCGGGTCCTCCGCTCGCGGACAAGTCAGCCGCGAATTGGTTCTTCGAGGTTCGGCGCATGCGGACAGAGCGCCTTCACCGCCGCCGGCCTCATCAGCCTCGGGCGGGTCTCGACGATATCGGCGTGGCAGGCCGCGCCTTGTGTGAAGGGCGGGCACAATCTCGATGGTGATCACGGAGACTTCCTCGTCGTCAAGGAGCCCGGATCGCAACCGCGCAGCACTGAAGCTGGGTGGGGCAAGATAATCGCGACACGTTGAACCAGCAGGCTAAGGGAGTCTGAGCACCAGATGCCGCACCGCACCGTCCGACTCGCCACCGCTGCCGTCGCCACGATCGGCTTGCTCGCCGCCTCCGCCTGCGGCGGTGAGACCGGCGGGACCGGAGGAACTGCTCAGCCGCCGGCCAGCAGCCCGGCCGACAGCGGCGGCTCGGGGCCCAAGGTTCCGGCCCCTCTGCCTACCAAGGACTTGCTCGCCGATCCGTGCAGCGTGCTCAACGCCGCGGAGGCAGCACAGGTCGGTCTCAAGTATCCCGGCGAGAAGAGCTCCGGCGTGTTGAACGGGTGCCGCTGGACTTCCTCCGGAAGCAACCTGAACTTCGTCAACAACACGCCGATCGAGCAGAACAAGCGCGGGATCAGCGACATCTACGACCAGAAGGCCAAGCAGGCCTACTTCGAACCCACCACCGTCAACGGCTACCCGGCCGTCTTCGCCGGTACCGAGGACAGCCGCTCGAACGGCATCTGCACCCTCTGGGTCGGCGTCACCGACCAGCTCGCCGTCTCGGTCCTGCCGAACATCAGCATGGGTTCGAACAAGAAGGACCCCTGCAGCATCGCGAAGAAGTTCGCCACCGCGATGATCGGACATCTCCAGGCGGCGTCGTGATCGGCACTCGACCTCTGCGCGGGCTCAGGCGGGAAGCTCAGCTCGTCTTGTCCATGTCGTGGTCGGAGGGGATCCAGCGGTTACGCCTTCCGCTCGGCGGCGTCCGGCTTCTGGTCTCCCCGATGCGCTGATTCGACCAGCCTGATTACCAATCCAGCCCTGTTACGCGCTGGGCAGCTTCGGGTACGAGGAGCGCGGATACCCGCGTTCGCCTCCGCTGATGCGAGAGCGGGAAAGCTGGCTCTTGTCGTCGGAGCGGGCTAGCCCAATGTGGTTGGCGGCTAGGCGGCTTCGTCCGTTGCGGTGGTCTTTGTGGACGGTCGGTGCGATGGCGTTACCGGCTGGCGGGCGAGGTCGATGCCAAGGGTGAGTGCCCGGGTGACCGGCGGACTCTGGTCGGTTGGTCCGGCACCTCGGCGGCGCGCTGGTTCGCGGCTGGTCGCGGGGTGCTCGCGGTCAGTGATCGTGGGTGACGGGCGAGGTAGTGGAGTTTGCGGAGATGCCGCTGGACGAGCCCGGCGCGGCGCGCTTCCTCGAAGAGAACTCGGGCTGCTCGGTTCCGCGTTCGCCGGCTGGGACTGGGACGGTCGGACATAGGGGTTCCTGGCGTGGGTGAGCTGGCTGAGGGCAAGATCACGAGTGCGGTTCGACCTGGTTGAGGCGTCGTGATGCCGAGTGACGGCGGGGTGCTTCTGGACGGGCGGGAGTGCCGACTCGGGGCAATGCCTTGCCGGAGACGTCGGATGCGCTTCGACCGCGTCCGGCAAAGGTATGGGCCGGCTGATTTCCGGCCTTCGGCCGGGCCTGGCCAGGGATTCCCCTGACCAGGCCGTTTGTGCCCCCGGGAGGGCTGTATGCAGACGGTCCCCATGGGACCGTCTGCGGAGTGCCCCCGGCAGGACTCGAACCTGCGACCTAGAGATTAGAAGGCTCTTGCTCTATCCAGCTGAGCTACGAGGGCCCGGGTGGCTGACAGCTGCTGACCTCCAGCATGGGCAGCTTAGTCATCGCCAATCTCTCGATCGTTCGACACCGTCGAATCGTTTCAGCTTCCGTTCGTCGGATTTGCGGGTCTTCGGGGGCGGAATGCCACAGCGTGCGACGGTTCCGGTACGCACTGCGCGGGGGAGCGGCCCGCTGCTGCGGCTGGACTGGGGTTTGTGCAGCTTGCGCACCTGGATCTCCTGAGCGGGGCGGCGGGACGGGGTTCGGGGGCGGGCGGTGCGGCTGGACAGACTGTGGCGATCTTGTGATGTAAGGCGTCTGGCCAGGGCGGGGGCGATTGGGCGGTTCGGCGGTTGCGGTCGGTCTCCAGGGTGTTCGAGCGGTGCTGGACCACCTCGGCCCGGCAGGTGGGGGCGCGCACGAACTCGGACATCACGTCCGCGCACGTCAGGGCCCGTGTGTGAGCTCCTGCCGTCAGGTTCCGCGCGGGAATCTTGGCGTCAGGCAGGTCGGTCCTGCTGAGAGCAGCGGCCAGCCGCAGAGCACAGCAGACCTGCACCCGAACGGGGCCGAACCGCATGGGCCGCGGTGGAGGACAGGGAGCCTCGCCTCCCGCCCCCGGGTCGGGGGCCGGGAGCGGGAGACGAGGGGCCCGTGGGCGCAGTGGTTCCGGGCTGCGCGCCCACGGGCCTGGGGCCGCTCGGGGGTGCGGCCCCCGGGACAGGCGGCACTAAGGCTGCGAGTCGACTCGGCCTGGAGCGGCCTCGTTCGCCTGGCCCGGTCTCGGGAGGGCGGGGCTTATTCCCACACTTTCAGGGCACGCACCGCGAACGGGGACTGCGGGACGTACGTGCCACCGCCCGGATAGGTGATGAAATCGCCTTCCGTCGAACAGTCCGCTCCTTGGTAGATGGTGACGTCGCGGGTCATCCGGTTGACGAAGGAATGGCCTTGGAATCCCTCGGGCAGGGGAATGCAATCACCCGGATTTGCCGTGCGCAGGTCATAACTCTGCACGCCGCCCGAATAGGTTTCGGTATCCCACAGGCAGAACTCGCCCGCACCGCAGGCGGGAGCGGGCGGAACGGCCGGGGCGGCTTGGGCCAGGCCGGAAGTGGTCAGGAGACCGGCGGTGACCAGCAGCAATACCCCGGGCAGGCGGGACGCGGCGGCGGGCCGGGAGCGGCGGCCGGGGAACGGCAGGGACGGCAGCAGACGGCGGAACATCGTGGGAACTCCCCCTCAATCGAAGCGATGCCGGGCGAAGGAGCCGGCGGGTATCCCGGGAAACCGGGCATGTCTCCACCTTGGCGGGTTCCCCGTGATTTGTCTGCCCGCATTCCTACGTCTGTGGACAAGTAGTTTCGCGTCACCCGGACGAGACCTAGTTGTCCACAGATCGCCGAGCGGTCTTGCTAAATCGCGGCGGTGCTTTCCCGGACGGCCAGCGAGACCGGGAGTTCGACAGGCGGCGGAACTGGAGCGGCGGCGAGGAGGTCCATCACCAGTTCTCCAGCCACGCGGCCCTTGCCCGCGAGGTCTTGGCGCACGGTCGTGAGGGGTGGTTCAGACCACGCGGCTTGCGGGGTGTCGTCGAAGCCGACGATCGAAACGTCGGCAGGCACCCGCAGGCCCAGCCGATGGGCGGCGGCGATCGCGGCGAAGGCCAGCTGGTCGGACATGCACAGCAAGGCCGTCGGACGCACGGAAGCGGTCAGCAGGTCCGTCGCGGCGGCGCGGGCGGTTGAGGCGGAGAGCCAGGGGGCTTCGGTAATGGTGACGTCGGTGATTCCGGCGGCGGCCAGCGTGTCGAGGTATCCGGCGAGGCGTTCGCGGGTGCCGTGGAAAGGGCTGGTCACCGCAGAAAGACGCGGGGCGGCCAGGATTCCGAAGCGGCGATGGCCGAGTTCCACTAAATGGTGAGCGGCCAACGAAGCGCCGCCGCGGTCGTCGCAGCCGACTCGGGCCGTGTCGGGGAGGGGCGGCTGGTCGATGACCACCAGCGGCAAACCCCGGGTCCGCACGGCTTCCAGCGCGGGAGTGCCGTCGGCGAGGGAGTACGCCACGGCGATATCCGCTTGTGCGGCCAGCACTCGCGACGCGGGCGGGCCCTCCTGGGCCTCTCGGCCGGGCAGCAGCAACAGCGCGTTGCCGGTGGGTTCCACGGTTTTCGCGAGCGCGTCCAGGGTGATCGACAGCGCGGGGTCCGAGAAGGCCGCCGACAGCGACGAATCCAGCAGGAAAGCGATCGCGCCGGTGCGGCTCGTGGCGAGGCTGCGGGCGGTCGGGTTCGGGCCGGGGTAACCGAGTTCACCCGCCACCCGCAGAATCTGCTCCCGCAACTGCGCCGACAGCTGGTCAGGCCGGTTGTAGGCGTTCGACACAGTGGCGCGCGACACCCCGACCGCCTCCGCGACGTCGTCCAGCGTCGGGCGGCGGCGACGGCTGCTGGTCATCGGCGGAGCATAGAGGAAAGCGTTGCCGTGCACCGGATTCCGTCCGGGAACCCGCCTCGACCAGCGCAAACACCGCAAGCGAGCGTTCCGGCGCGAAACCCGGCGAGCGCCCCGCCCCGCGCACCGCCGCGTGCGCGACCGGCCTACTCTCGTACCGTGAGCTCGGAACCTGTGACGAAACCCGCCCCGAACCGCGGCCGCAAGACGAGCGTGCTCCCGCTGCTTTCGGTCGGAGTCGTGCTCGGCGCGGTCGTCGCGGTCGGGCTCGTCGCGCTCACCGGCGGCGCGGGCTACGTCATCGCCGGGCTGCCGGACCCGGGACTCGTCACCCGCTATGGCGTCACGGTCGTCCGGGTGCTCGCCGAAGCGGCGTCGGTGGTGTGCGTCGGCGGGCTGCTGCTGGCCGCTTTCCTCGTGCCGCCCCAGAAATCCGGCACGCTCGCGCCCGAGGGGTACGCCGCGGTCCGCACCGCCGGGATCGCCGCGTGGGTGTGGTTCGCCGCCTCGATCCTGTCCGTCGCCTTCACCGCCGCGGACAGCGCGGGCAAGCCGTTCGGCGACGTCCTTTCCCCGGACACCCTGCTGAGCCTCGTCGGCGCGATCGAACAGCCCAAGGCGTGGCTGTGGACGGCGCTGATCGCGATCCTGCTCGCCCTCGGCTGCCGCCTGGTGCTCAGCTGGGGCTGGACGGCGGTGCTGTTCTTCCTGTCCGTCGCCGGGCTCGTCCCGGTCGCGGTCACCGGGCACTCGGCCAGCGGCGGCTCGCACGACCTGGCCACCAACAGCCTGCTGTTCCACCTCGTCGCGGCCGCGCTGTGGGTCGGCGGGCTGCTCGCCGTGCTCGCGCTCGGCTGGCGCCGTCGCAGGAACCTCAGCCTCGCCGCGCAGCGGTTCTCCAAGCTAGCGCTGGTCTGCTGGGTCGTGATGGCGGTGTCCGGCATCGTCAACGCGCTGGTCCGGATCAACCTCGGCGACCTCTTCACCACCGACTACGGCCTGCTCGTCGTCGCCAAGATCGTCGCGCTGCTGCTGCTCGGCGTCTTCGGCCAGCAGCAGCGCAGCCGCGGCGTGGCCAACCTCGTCGACGGCAAGGGCGGCAGCCAGTTGCTGCGGCTCGCCGCCGTCGAGGTGCTGATCATGTTCGTCACCATCGGCATCGCCTCCGGCCTCGCCCGCACGCCGCCGCCCGCGGACGCGGTCACCCAGCCGGGCACCGTCGAACTCCTCATCGGCTACGACCTCCAGGGCCCGCCGACGTTCTGGCGGCTGCTCACCGACTGGCGGTTCGACCTGATCTACGGCACCCTCGCGATCGTTCTCGCCGGGCTCTACCTGGCCGGCGTGCGGCGGCTGCGCAAGCGCGGCGACACCTGGCCGGTCGGCCGGACCGTCGCATGGCTCGTCGGCTGCCTCGTGATCCTGCTGGCCACCTCGTCGGGCATCGGCCGGTACGCGCCCGCGATGTTCAGCGTGCACATGGGCACCCACATGCTGATGTCGATGGTCGCGCCGGTCCTGCTGGTGCTCGGCGGTCCGGTCACGCTCGCCCTGCGCGCGCTCCCGCCGGCCGGCCGCGAAGCCCCTCCCGGACCGCGCGAATGGCTGCTGGCCGCCGTCCATTCGCCGGTTTCGCGGTTCCTGACCAACCCGATCGTCGCCCTGCTGCTCTTCGTCGGGTCGTTCTACGCGCTGTACTTCTCCGGCCTCTTCGACAGCGCGCTCAACTACCACTGGGCGCACCTGGCGATGAACGCGCACTTCCTGCTCGTCGGCTACGTCTTCTACTGGCCGGTGATCGGCGTCGACCCTTCGCCGCGGCGGCTGCCGCCGATCGGGAAGCTCGGGATGATGTTCGGCGCCATGCCGTTCCACGCGTTCTTCGGCGTGATCCTGATGAACATGCAGACCGTGATCGGCCGCGAGTTCTACACGGCGCTGAAGCTGCCGTGGGTCGGCGACCTGCTGACCGACCAGCGCCTCGGCGGCGGCATCGCGTGGGCTTCGGGCGAGGTGCCGGTGCTGCTCGTGCTGATCGCGCTGCTGGTGCAGTGGGCCCGCCAGGACGAGCGCGAGGCGAAGCGGCGCGACCGGCGCGAGGAGACCACCGGCGGCGAAGAACTCGCCGCCTACAACGCGATGCTGAAGAACCTCGCCGAGGGCAAACGGGCGGAATGACTCCCCGGATTTGATATCGCCGGAGTGAGGACGACCTGACCCTCGGTAGCGCGGTGGTAACCGCCGTCAGGCCGCCGGAGGAGCCACTCTACGATCGGTGGCATGGCCGAGTTCATCTACACCATGAAGAAGGTGCGCAAGACCGTCGGGGACAAGGTGATCCTCGACGACGTGAGCACCGCGTTCTACCCCGGAGCCAAGATCGGCGTCGTGGGCCCGAACGGCGCCGGCAAGTCGACCGTTCTCAAGATCATGGCGGGGATCGAGCAGGCCAGCAACGGCGAGGCTTTCCTGCAGCCGGGCGCGAGCGTCGGCATCCTCATGCAGGAGCCGGAGCTGAACGAGGAGAAGACCGTCCGGCAGAACGTCGAGGAGGGCCTCGGCGAGACCAAGCAGAAGCTCGACCGCTACAACGAGATCGCCGAGCTGATGGCGACCGACTACAGCGACGCGCTGATGGAGGAGATGGGCCAGCTCCAGGAGGAGCTGGACCACGCCGACGCGTGGGAGCTCGACTCGACCGTCGAGCAGGCGATGGACGCGCTGCGCTGCCCGCCGCCGGACGAGCCGGTCACCCACCTCTCCGGCGGCGAGCGCCGCCGCGTCGCGCTGTGCAAGCTGCTGCTCTCCGCGCCCGACCTGCTGCTGCTCGACGAGCCCACCAACCACCTGGACGCCGAAAGCGTGCTGTGGCTGGAGCAGTTCCTGGCCACCTACAAGGGCGCCGTCCTCGCCGTCACCCACGACCGGTACTTCCTGGACAACGTCGCCGAGTGGATCATGGAGCTCGACCGCGGCCGCGTCGTCGGCTACGAGGGCAACTACTCCACCTACCTGGAGAAGAAGCGCGAGCGGCTCGAGGTCCAGGGCAAGAAGGACGCCAAGCTGGCCAAGCGGCTCAAGAGCGAGCTGGAATGGGTGCGGTCCAACGCCAAGGCGCGCCAGACCAAGTCCCGTTCCCGGCTCGACCGCTACGAGGAGATGGCCGCGGAGGCGGACAAGCACCGCAAGCTCGACTTCGAGGAGATCCAGATCCCGCCGGGCCCGCGGCTGGGCAGCGTCGTGGTCGAGGTCGAGAAGCTGCGCAAGGGCTTCGACGACCGGGTCCTCATCGACGGGCTCTCCTTCGACCTGCCGCGCAACGGCATCGTCGGCGTGATCGGCCCGAACGGCGTCGGCAAGACCACCCTGTTCAAGACCATCGTCGGGCTCGAGGAGCCGGACGGCGGCTCGGTCAAGATCGGCGAGACGGTCAAACTGTCCTATGTGGACCAGAGCCGCGGCGGGATCGACCCGAAGAAGACCGTGTGGGAGGTCGTGTCGGACAAGCTCGACTACATCCACGTCGGGCAGACCGAAATGCCCTCGCGCGCTTACGTGAGCGCGTTCGGCTTCAAGGGCCCGGACCAGCAGAAGCCGGCCGGCGTGCTGTCCGGCGGCGAGCGCAACCGGCTCAACCTCGCGCTGACGCTCAAAGAGGGCGGGAACCTGATCCTGCTGGACGAGCCGACGAACGACCTGGACGTCGAAACGCTGGGCTCGCTGGAGAACGCGCTCGAGCAGTTCCCCGGCTGCGCCGTCGTGATCTCCCACGACCGGTGGTTCCTCGACCGGGTCGCGACGCACATCCTCGCCTGGGAAGGCACCGACGAGGACCCGGCGAAGTGGTTCTGGTTCGAGGGCAACTTCGAGGGCTACGAGAAGAACAAGGTCGAGCGCCTCGGCGCCGAAGCGGCTCGTCCGCACCGGGTCACCCACCGCAAGTTGAAGCGCGACTGACCGGCGCGGGGGTCCCGAGTGGAAACCAGCAGGCACAACCGGCCCAGCCCGTTCGCGACCGCGGACGGGCGGCCCGCCGTTGCCAGTGGCGGGACCCTCGCCGACCTCGGTCGGCTCATCGACCGGGCGGAATCGCTCCGCTTCCGGGCGCCCGAGCTTTCGCTGGTCCTCGGCGAACGCTCGGCCGCGCTCGCGGAGGCGGCGGGCGCGGACGGGCACTGGATCCGGGCGGAAGCGCTCGTGGTGTCCGCGCGCGTGCGGACCGGGGCGCGGACGTCCACGGTCGGCCGCGCGGTCGCGGCTTTGCGCGCGGCCGAGCACGCCGGATACGCCACGACGGCGGCGCGGCTGCGCGTCGACCTCGCGGTGTGCTCGCGCAGCCTCGGCGTTCCGCTGATGGGGCTGGCCGCGCTGCGGCCGGTGCTGTCCGAGGACGTGCCGCCGTCGCTGCGCGCGGAAGCGCTGTGCCATCTCGTCGGGTGCCTCGCCCCGTTCGGCCGCAAGGCGGAACTGGACCGCGTGCTCGTCGAGGCGGACCGGCTGCTGGTGGCCGACGATTCGCTCGACGCGGACGACCGGCTGCTGATGCGGGCGTTGCTGCGCAACGGGACCGCGGCGCACCGGCGCCGGCACGGCGACCTCACCGCGGCCGCGGACGCCGCGCGGACCGGGCTCGGGTTCCTGGAGAAGATGGACCGGCCCGGCGACGACGGCGGTCTCGTCCGGATCCGGCTCGTGCTGCAGCTGGTCAGCACGCTGCTCGACCGCGGCGACGCGGACATGGCTTACGACATCGCCGAACCCGTGCTGCGGGAGCCGGTCCGGGCCGCCGGGGTCGCGCCCGCGGCGTGGCTGCGGCTGGCGGTGGCGACGCGCATTCATCTGCCTTCCGGCGCCGGTGACGCCGCCGCCGAGCTGGTGGGGGAGGCCGTCGCGGCCACCGACCGGCACGGGCTCGCGGCGGTCACCGCGCGGCTGTGGCTGGAACTGGCGCAGATCGAGGAACGGTTCGGCAGCGCGGAAGAGGCCATCGGATGCCTGCACCGCGCGCGGGCCGCGGAACACGTGCACGCGCGGGCCCGGCGCCAGGCGTGCGGGCTGATCGCGGGCGAGCTGGGCGCCGAGTCGGTCGCGTCGATGGACCTCGACGACGTCCTCGCCGCATCCGCCCCGCGCGACGGCCGCCCGGTGTCGATGGAGGTCGAGCCGAGGGTCGCGGCCGAGGAGACCTCGGTGATGCCGGCGATCCGGGACGTCCCCGCCGAGCGGCCGGACCCGGTCGCGGCTCCGCTGCCGGTCGTTCCGGCGCAGGTCGAGGTGCCTGTGGCACCGGTTTCGGCCGCGGCGTGGGTCGAGGCGGCGGAGAAGAAGCCGGCGTGGTCGTTCCGGCGGGCCGCGGCGGAGACGGAGGTCGAGCAGACCTCGGTGCTCCCGGCGATCCGGGAAGAGACCGAGGAGGCTCCGCGGACCGGCGGACGGCGGCGGGCCGAGGACCGCAAGTCGCCGGTGCTGCCGGGATGGGCGCGGCCGTTCGGGCGGAAGAGCGCCGACGCGCCCGCGCCGCGGAAGCGGGCGGCTGCGGAGCCGGTCAGCCGGACGGAGGCTTCGCGAGCGGCGTCGGGACGTCCGGCGCAGGTCGCCGAGAGCGCTGGGGCACGGCCTGCCGAGGTCGCTGAGGCCACGCCGGGTCGTCGCCGGGCGGAGACGGCGCAGCCTGCCGAGGAAACGGCGGTGCGCTGGCCGGAGAAGCCGCCTGCCGCGCGTCGGTCGGCGGAGGACGCGCCCGCTCGTCGGGAAGAGAAGACGAAGTCCGAGGAGCCGGTGCGGGCGGCTGCTGAAACGCGGCCCGAGACTCCTCGGCGCGCGGCGGAAGCGCAGGCTCCGGCCGAGGAGGCGCCGCGGTTCTCGCTGCGGATGCCGGATCTGTCGGACATCCTGCCGGAGCTACCGCTCGCCCCGGCTCCCGCGGACGAGCCCGCCGCGCCGTTGTGGGAAAGCGCCGAGTGGGCCAAGGAGGAAGCGGCCCGCCGCGACACCCGCGGCCGCAAGACCCGGCACGACGCCGAACACGGCTCGGTCGCCGCGAAGTCCGTACTGGACCGGCTGGGCATCACCGCGAGCGGCGGAGGCGGCGGACGGCGCCGGGCCGACGAGCCCGGACGTCCCGAATCCGCCGCGGCGGAACCGGACACCGCGGCGAAGGACAAGCCGGAGCTGGCCCCCGCGCCGCGGCCGGAGGAGCCGGAGCCTGCCGAGGAGCCCTGGCTGCCGCGGCTGCGGATGCCGCCGGCGCTGGACCCGCTGTCCGACATCGACGCGTGGACGCCGTCGGAGCAGCCGTTCCCGGAGGGCTACGCGCGAGCCATCGCGGAGGACGAACCGCCGCCGGACGCCGGACTCGCCGAACTGCTCGCCCGCGCCCTCGCCGAACACCAGGCGGGCACCGCGAGCGCGGCCGCGCTGGTGAAACGCCTCGGCCCGAACGACGAGCCGAAGCCGATCAACGGCCGAGCGACCGCGGACCGCCACCGCAACAACGGCGACTGACGCGCGCCGGAAAGTTCTTGCGCCGCAGGGGAAACGCTGGTTCGGCCGGGCAGATTCCGCAGCGGGACAACGATTCACGCGGACGCGACCTCGAGTGGTCCGTGAAGGACTCCTTGAGGGAATCAGATTCCCCCAGGGAGTCCTTCACGGACCGCTGTGGGAGGGCAGCCTGCTGGCGGAAAATCTCGCCGACGCGGAGAATCCCGCGGCTCCGGCATCGAGAGGTACGTGAGGGCCACCCTCACGTACCTCTGCGGGAGTGCACCGCGCCGGAGCGGAAGATCGTCCCGTTTTCCGCGCTGCGCCAAGCGGTTTTCCCACTCACTGGTTGGACGCGCCGCGACGAAGCAGCACAAGCCGCCCGCCCCGCCGATCTGCGAACGCCTCGCGGGCGCCCCATCCTGAAACCCGGCTCCCTCCGCAGCAACGGAAGAATTAGCCCGTACGGGTGGGAATTCTCGCAGGGGAGGGACGCAACCTTTTCCGTTCCCGCCGCGGGCGATACAGCCACTGAACCGATCCCGAAGCGGCCGCCGTGCCCGCGAAACCGGCGCTCCGGCCTCGTGCCAAGCCTTTTGCCGGAAACCGCCCTCGCCGAACCCGCCGGTAGCTGAACCGATCCCGCGCGAGCGCGGCGCCGGGGACCCCTGAAACGAACCTTAAGTCTTTCCCCGCCGCGCACAGGGGCGTCTCCGGGCGGATTAGGGTGAGGGATGTCCGGCACGTTGTGGTGACGGACGCATCTCGGTCTCGCATACTGGAGAGTTGCTCAATGAGCTCGACGGGAGTTTCGTCCCCGCCCGATGTCGGCACCGAAGCCGGCGCCGCCCGCCGCACGACAGCCAGCCCGGAGCAGATCCGGGACGAGCTGATCGACACCGCCGCGGCGCAGGCGCCGGAGATCGCGGACCTGATCCGCTTGTACTACCGGCACATCCCGGCCGACGAGATCGTCGGCGACGATCCGGTAGCGCTCGTCGGCGCGGTGCGGTCGCACCTGCAGCTGGCGAAGCAGCGCATGCCCGGGCGCCCGGCGGTCCGGCTGCTGAACCCGACCACCGCCGAGGACGGCTGGACGCGCGACGCGACCGTCGTGCAGGTCGTCACCGACGACATGCCCTACCTCGTGGACAGCGTCACCGCGGAGTTCGCCCGCGACGGCGTGCAGGTGCAGCGCATCGTGCACCCGATCGTCGTGGTGAGCCGCGGCCTGACCGGCGAGCTGGAGGGCCTGCACCTCGACGCCGACCCGGCCGATCCGCCGGCTGGCGCGTCCGCGGAATCGTGGATGCTGGTGGAGATCGACCTCGTCACCGACCCGCAGCGGGCACGCGAGCTGGACAACCGGCTGACGTCGGTGCTCGGCGACGTGCGCGAGGTCGTCGAGGACGCCGAGAAGATGGCGCAGACGGCCTGCTCGCTCGCGGAAATGCTGGAGCAGCACCCGCCGAAGCTGCCCAGCGGCGACGAGGTCACCGAGGGCGCGCGCCTGCTGCGCTGGCTCGCCGACGGCCACTTCACCTTCCTCGGCTACCGCAAGTACGAGCTGGTCGACAGCCCGCAGCCGGACAGCGACGAGCCCGCCCTGCGCGCTGTTCTCGCGTCCGGGCTGGGCGTGCTGCGCCAGGACAGCCTCGCCGCGCGCAGCCTCACCGCGGGCCCGGACAGCTCGGTCGACGCGCTCGCGCCGTCGCTGCTCGTGCTCACCCAGGCGAGCGCGCCGAGCACCGTGCACCGTCCGGTTTATCCGTATTACGTCGGCGTGAAGACGTTCGACGAGCACGGCAAGGTCTCCGGCGAGCACCGCTTCCTCGGCATGTTCACCACCACCGCGCTGCACGAGAACGTGCTCGACATCCCGGTGGTCGGCCAGCGCGTGCGCGAGGTGATCCACCGCGCCGGGTTCCCGATGGAGTCGTTCTCCGGCCAGCGGATGCTGGAGGTCCTGCAGAACTGGCCGCGCGCGGACCTGTTCTCCGCGGACACCGATTCGCTCTTCTACACCACCACCGGCGCGATCACCCTGTCCGACCGCCGCCGGCTGCGGCTGTTCCTGCGCCGCGACCCGTACGGCCGCTTCTACTCCTGCCTCGTCTACCTCCCGCGCGACCGCTACACCACGCGCTCGCGGCTGGCGATGCAGGAAGTGCTGCTGGAAGAACTCGAAGGCACGCAGCTGGAGTACAGCGCGCGCGTCGGCGAAACGCTGCTGGCGCAGGTGCACTTCATGGTGCACACCGACCCGTCGAACGCCCTCGAGCCGGACACGCTGCGGATCCAGGAACGCCTGAACACCGTTGTCCGCAGCTGGGACGACCGGCTGGTCGAGGCGATCATCGCCGAACGCCGCGAGCGCGTCGGCGACGGCGGCCCGATCGGGATGATGGGCGAGGAGTCCGCGGTCGACCGGGGCCAGCGCTTCGGCGCGGTGTTCCCCGAGGCGTACAAGGAAGACTTCACCGCCGAGGACGCGCTGGCCGACCTGGCCAAGCTCGACACCCTCGCGGACGAGGGCGACCTCGCGCTGTCGTTCTACCTGCCCGCCGACGCCGAACCCGGCGAGCGGCGGTTCAAGCTCTACCTGCGCGGCGAGGGCGTCACCCTGTCCAAGGTGCTGCCGGTGCTGCAGGCGATGGGCGTCGAGGTGGTGGACGAGCGGCCGTACGAGCTGTTCCGCGAGGACGGCGGGGCCAGCTGGATCTACGACTTCGGCCTGCGCGTCGACAAGAAGGGCCTCGAGGAAGCCGACGAGGCGGCGGCGGTCGAGGTGCGCGAGCGGTTCCAGGACGCGTTCCACGCGGCGTGGCGCGGCGACGCCGAGGTCGACGGCCTCAACGGGCTGGTCCTGCGCGCCGGGCTCACCTGGCGCCAGGCCGCGGTGCTGCGGGCGTACTCGCGTTACCTGCAGCAGGCGCGCAGCCCGTTCTCCCAGTCCTACATCCAGAACACGGTCGTCAAGCACACCGAGGTCGCGACGAAACTGGTGCGGCTCTTCGAAACCCGCTGCGACCCGCAACTGTCCGATGTGGACCGGAAGACGCACGAGGAATCGCTGACCGCCGAGATCTCCTCGATGGTCGACGAGGTCACGAGCCTCGACGAGGACCGGATCCTGCGCCGGATGCTCGCGGTCATCAACGCGACCCTGCGCACGAACTACCACGTGCGCGACGCCGACGGGAACCCGCGGCCGTACCTGGCGCTCAAGCTCGACCCGAGCGGCGTGCCGGAGCTGCCCGAGCCGCACCCGAAGTACGAGATCTTCGTGTACTCGCCGCGCGTCGAGGGCGTGCACCTGCGGTTCGGCGAGGTCGCCCGCGGCGGCCTGCGCTGGTCGGACCGGCAGGAGGACTTCCGCACCGAGATCCTGGGGCTGGTCAAGGCACAGGCGGTGAAGAACGCGGTGATCGTGCCGGTCGGCGCGAAGGGCGGCTTCGTGGTGAAGCGCCCGCCGCGGCCCACCGGCGACGCCGGGGTCGACCGCGACGCCCAGCTCGCCGAGGGCATCTCCTGCTACCGGATGTTCATCTCCGGCCTCCTGGACCTCACCGACAACCGCGTCGAGGGCGAGACCGTGCCCGCGCCGAACGTGGTGCGCCACGACGCCGACGACAGCTACCTGGTCGTCGCGGCGGACAAGGGCACCGCGAAGTTCTCCGACATCGCCAACGAGGTCTCGGCGCAGTACGGCTTCTGGCTGGGCGACGCGTTCGCCTCCGGCGGTTCGGTCGGCTACGACCACAAGGCCATGGGCATCACCGCCAAGGGCGCGTGGGAGAGCGTGAAGCGGCACTTCCGCGAGCTGGGCAAGGACACCCAGACCGAGGACTTCACCGTCGTCGGCATCGGCGACATGATGGGCGACGTCTTCGGCAACGGGATGCTGCTGTCCGAGCACATCCGGCTGGTCGCGGCGTTCAACCACATGCACGTCTTCCTCGACCCGAACCCGGACGCCGCGTCGTCCTACGCGGAGCGGCGGCGGCTGTTCGACCTGCCGCGCAGTTCGTGGGACGACTACGACCGTTCGCTGATCAGCGAGGGCGGCGGGATCTACCCGCGGTCGGCCAAGACCATCCCGATCACCCCGCAGGTCCGCGAGGCGCTCGGCCTCGACGAGGGCGTCACGAAGCTCGCGCCGATGGACCTGATCCAGGCGATCCTGCTGGCCCCGGTCGAACTGCTGTGGAACGGCGGCATCGGCACCTACGTCAAGGCCGAGAGCGAAAGCCAGGCCGCGGCGGGCGACAAGGCCAACGACGCGATCCGCGTCAACGGCAACCAGCTGCGCGTGAAGGTCGTCGGCGAGGGCGGCAACCTGGGCCTGACCCAGCTCGGCCGCATCGAATTCGCCCGCACCGGCGGCAAGATCAACACCGACGCGCTCGACAACTCGGCCGGCGTCGACTGCTCCGACCACGAAGTCAACATCAAGATCCTGCTGGACCACCTGGTGGCCGGCGGCGAGCTGGAGCACGCGCGGCGCAACGAGCTGCTCGGCGAGATGACCGACGAGGTCGGCTCGCTCGTGCTCGCGGACAACTACCGGCAGAACGCGGTGCTCGGCGTCAGCCGGGCGCACGCCGGGCCGATGGTGTCGGTGCACGCGCGGCAGGTGTCCGCGCTGGTCGCGAAGGGCGCGTTCGACCGCAAGCTGGAGGCGCTGCCGACCCCGTCGCAGTTCCGCGCGCTGGAGAAGGCGGGCGAGGGCCTGACCTCGCCGGAGCTGGCGACGCTGCTCGCGCACGTGAAGCTCGACCTCAAGGACGAGCTGCTCGCCTCCGACCTGCCCGAGTCCGAGGTGTTCACCCGCAGGCTGCCGGAGTACTTCCCGGCCCCGCTGCGGGAGCGGTTCGCCGCGGCGATCGCGCAGCACCCGCTGCGCCGCCAGATCATCACCACGCTCATTACCAACGAGCTGGTCGACGGCGGCGGCATCTCGTTCGTCTACCGCCTGATGGAGGAGATGAACGCGACCGCCACCGACGCGGTGCGCGCGTACGCGGTGGTCACGCACGTCTACGACCTGCCGAAGCTGTGGGCCGAGATCGACGCGCTGGACAACGTGGTGCCGACCGAAGTCGCGGACGGGATGGTGCTGGAGACGCGGCGGCTGCTCGATCGGGCCGCGCGCTGGTTCCTCACCAACCGCCCGCAGCCGCTCGCGCCGCTGGCCGAGATCAACCGGTTCGGCCCGGTGCTCGCGGAACTCGGCCCGAAGCTCGGCGAGCTGCTGCGCGGGCGCGAGCTGGAGTCGGTCGAGCAGGACGCGGCCGCGCTGGTCGACCAGGGCGTGCCCGCCGATCTCGCCCGCCGGGTGGCGCTGCTGCTGCACAGCTACGGCCTGCTCGACGTGGTCGAGGTGGCGGAGCTGGCCGAACAGCAGGTCGGGCTCGACGCGACGCACACCCCGGCGGACACCGCCGAGCTGTACTACGCGCTGTCGGACCACCTGGACATCGACAAGATGCTCACCGAGATCAGCGCGCTGGAACGCGGCAACCGCTGGCACGCCCTCGCCCGGCTCTCGCTGCGCGACGACGTGTACGGTTCCCTGCGCGCGATCGCGCTCGACGCACTGCGGCACAGCGACCAGGACCTGTCCGTCGACGAGCAGATCGAGCAATGGGAGAAGGCCAACGCGTCGCGGCTTTCGCGGGCGCGCGTGGCGCTGGACGAGATCACCCGTTCCGGGCGGCTCGACCTCGCGACGCTGTCCGTGGCCGCGCGCCAGATCCGGAGCACGGTGCGGTGACATTCGTTTCCCACGTCCAGCCGCGATGGTCGGACATGGACGTGTACGGGCACGTCAACCACGCGAACGTGGTGACGCTGCTCGAAGAGGCCCGGGTGCCCGTGCTGTTCGGCGAAGCCGAGCGCGCGGGGCTCACCGAACTGCCGAAGGGCGTCGTGGTCGTGAAGCTCGGGGTGCATTACCGCGCGCCGATCGTCGCGGCGCCCGGCCGCTCGGTGCGCGTGGAGATCACGCTCACCGAGCTGAAGGCCTCGACGGTGACGCTCGGGTACGTCGTGCGGACCGGTCCGGACGCGACCGATCCGGTCGCGGTCACCGCCGAGACCGTGCTGGCCCCGTACGACACGGCCAACCTCCGGCCGCGCCGGCTCAGCGACGAGGAATCCGAATTCCTCAAGCGGGTGCTGGCCGATGCCTGAGCTGCGGATTCCCGATCCGGGCGACCGGGAGACGCTCAGCGCGTTCGTGGCCCGCGCGGTGCGGCTGGACGGCACGACCGCCGTCCGGCTGCGCCGCCGGGGCGACGACGTCGTCGAGGCGTGGACGGCCACGCCGTTCGAGGTCCTCGCGACCCGCGCGGTGGCGGGGACGGTGACGCCGTCGGACGTCACGGTGTCCGGCAACGAACTGCTCGCGGCGCTCGCCGTCGCGGGCGGCGAGGTGATGGACCCGGGCCCGGCGCGCGACCTGCTGTGGCACGCCGAGCTGCCGGTGTCCGACCGGTGGCAGCAGGTCGACGAGCTGCCGGTCGACGTGGTGTCGGACCTGGCCGACCGCGGCGTCGCGCTCGCCCGCGACAACGCCGGTCCGCACGGCACGCCGCCCGCCTCGCTGATGGACCAGGCGGTGCTGACCGTCACCGGGGGAGACCTCGAGGTCAAGGTCCAGATGCGGTGCCTGTTCGCGCTGTCCGGGATGGGGCTGTTCGATTCGTCGATCGACGGCGACGTGGTCCGGGTGACCGCCACTGATTCGTGGCTGCGCCTCGACGCCCGTTACGGTGCGGTGCTGAAGCGGCGCCAAGCGTTGCTGCCGCTGCTGTTCTGACGATTCTGCTGGCGGGAGCCGTCCGGCGATGTCATCGTGAACCGCATGACCGAACCGGACGGCGACCCGACCGCGGACTTCCTCGCCGAGGTCCGGCCCGAGGAGACGCCGTGGCGCACCGACCGGCCCGCGGACGCCGATCCCGCGCCGGAAGCCGAACCCGCGCCAGGGCGTGCGCGGTCGGTGGTGCGCGCGGTCGGCGAGGCCGCGCCGTACGTCCAGGCGGGATTGTTCGCCGCGTGGGTGGCGACGTCGATCGCGGAGTCGGCCGACGGCGGCGATTTCGGCGGCCAATCGGGCTGAACCCGGCTGTCCTCAGTGGACAGTGTGCCGGGCGGATCGCCACGTCGAGCAAGGATTTCGCCGGCGGACGCGGCCGATCGAGCGATTTCCGCGGCGGCCAGACGGGTTGATCTCGGCTGCGGGCTTGTCCCAGCGGGTAGAGTCGGAGTCCGGTCCAGCTGCCGGATGCCCGATCCGGTGCGACCCCGATCATCGCGACCGCCGGCCTTCGCGCGAGGCGAAACCCCGGTTCGCTTGCTGCGCGAAGCGGAAGCGGCGGCGGAAGAGGAGACCCATGCTCCTGTCCGGTCCGGAACGCCCGATGTCCCTGCCCACCGCCGACGATCCGCAGGTCCTGCGGCAGGCGCTGGCCGCGTACGTGCGCGAGGTCGCCGCCGCGGTCGGAGTGTCGGTGGAGTGCACGTCGTGCGAGGTCACCGACACGATCACCGCGTACGTCGCGCTGAGCGGCCGGTCCCCGCGTTTCCCCGGCCGGGATCTGATGCTGTTGTGGACCATGCGGCAGGGCTGGTCGGTGGCGGTGGAGACGACGCCCGCCGAATCCCCGCAGCCGGTGGCCCAGCTGGGCGGCGACGTCACGCCCGCGCCGGAACGGGTGCGGCGGTTCGTCGCGGAGGTCGTGAGCTCGGCCGAGACGGCCGGGAAGCCGGGACCGGTGCTGGCGGTGTCCAGTCACGGCGACCTGCGGACCCGGCTCGAGGAGCGAGTCCGCAGGTCCTGACGGGCCCGCGACGCGAGATCAGCGGTCCGTGAGGGAATCGGATCCGTCCGGATTCCCCTCACGGACCACAAGAGACCGGACGCTCAGGCGGCCTTGAGCTTGCGGGCGAGGCGTTCGGGCCGGGGCCAGCGCACGTGCGAGGCCCAGCGGAACTTCTCGAACATCCAGATCAGCCGCGCGGAGATGTCGAGCTGGCCGCGGCCGACGCCGTGCCGGGCCCCGGTCGGGTCGGCGTGGTGGGAGTTGTGCCAGGACTCGCCGAAGGACGCGATCGCCAGCGGCCAGAAGTTCGCCGACCGGTCGCGCGCCTCGAACGGGCGCTCGCCGATCAGGTGGCACAGCGAGTTGACCGACCAGGTCACGTGGTGCAGCGCGGCGACCCGGACCAGCCCGGCCCAGAAGAACGCGGTGAGCGCGCCCCACCAGGTCATCGTGATGAGCCCGCCCAGCAGCGCGGGTCCCAGCAGCGTCGCGACGGTCAGCACCGGGAAGAGCCGGTCGATCCGCTTCAGGTCGGCGTCGTCGAGCAGGTCGGGGGCGAAGCGGCGCGGGTTGGTCCGGTCGCGGCCGAACAGCCAGCCCATGTGCG
This sequence comes from Amycolatopsis sp. A1MSW2902, assembly GCF_017312175.1. Lineage (NCBI taxonomy): Bacteria > Bacillati > Actinomycetota > Actinomycetes > Pseudonocardiales > Pseudonocardiaceae > Amycolatopsis > Amycolatopsis sp. A1MSW2902. Next base: position 5,046,315 of record NZ_QJPO01000001.1, on the reverse strand, counting down.
CGTGCCAGAAGCCCTTCGCGAGCGCGGCGGGCGACGTGCCGAAGCGCCACGGCGAATGCGGGTCGCCGTCGCGGTCGGAGTAGGCGTGGTGGCGGCGGTGGTCGGCGACCCAGTCGATCACCGGTCCCTGCATGGCCATGCTGCCCGCGACGGCGAGCGCGATCCGCAGCCCGCGGCGGGCGCGGAACGCGCCGTGGGTGAAGTACCGGTGGAAGCCGACGGTGATGCCGAGGCCGCTGACGCAGTAGAACGCGGCGGCGAGGCCGACGTCGAGCCAGCTCAGCCCCCAGCCCCAGGCGAGCGGGACCGCGACGGCGACGGCGAGAAGGGGGACGACCGCGAAGAGCTTCACCAGGAAGGCCTCGGTGCCGGTCTTGTGGCCGGCGAGCATGGGCTGCGGCGATTTCGGGGGACGCTGGACGGTGCTCTGGGTGTCGATGGGTAACGCTCCTACTCGAGCTGGTCCGGCCGCCGCGCTCTGCGGGGCCGAGGCCGATGCCGCGGCGCGGACCAGGCGGAAGGGGGCCGCCTCGGGGGTGCGCCGTGCGTTGCGTACTGGCCAGGCAGGGGAGGGCCTCAAGGCCAGTCGCGACCTGCCCTGGTCAACGGGTGATCTCGCGTCCGGGTTCCCGGAACGCGGAAGACCTTGTGCGGCCGGGAAAACTCACCGGGCCGCACCGGGGTGCCGAGCTGTTTCGGCTGCCGTGGGCGGAAAAGTCCGCTTCGGCGCGGGTCCCCTGGTGCGGAAAGCCTTCCGCACCAGGGGAAACACCGGGGAAACTCAGATGGCGCGAACGCCAGTGGCCTGCGGGCCCTTCTGGCCCTGGCCGACCTCGAACTCCACGCGCGCGTTCTCCTCAAGGCTGCGGAACCCGTTGCCCTGGATCTCGGAGTAGTGCACGAAGACGTCGGCGCTGCCGTCGTCCGGGCTGATGAACCCGAAGCCCTTTTCGGCGTTGAACCACTTCACGGTGCCTTGCGTCATAAAAACGATCTCCATCGGACTCACAACAGATGCCACCTCGGCATCCGGGCCTGGCAACCGACGGTGTGCCTTCCGAAAAGAGAAACACCACGCCCGCTACATCTTGCGAGCGTGGCTGCGGGACGTACCCACCGCACGAACACAAAACACGACCGTCTTCAGTAAAGCACGCCCGGGCCGGTCTCACCAGGGCCGTCGCCCGAAGGGTCCACTGTGGACGTCGCGACGCGCGCGGCGGGGACGGCTCGCGGGCAGGTCGGAGGCGGGGAGTAGCGTCAGCACCGTCGAGAAGTCTCATCGTGCGCCGGCGTTCGAGCCGGCGTCGTCCCCGGCGGGCCCGCCCCCGCGGTGCCGCCGGTGGCCCCTTCCACCTCGACGAGGAGCGACATGCGCTCGGAACGACGTCCGCTGTCCGCCGAAACCAGTGAATTCGCCCGTGCCCGGGTGTCCGCCGAACAGGACCTGCGCGTCCAGCAGGAGCACGCCGCCCGCACTGTCGCGGGGCACGCGCACGATGTCGATGACCTGCGGGGATTGCTCGCGATGCTCGGTCTGGAGGCGGGTGCTCGCGTCTGACCTGACCGGGGCGGCCGCCGGGTTTGGGCTATCCAAGCCAGGCGGCTGAATCCGGGGCCAGTCTGCCGTCGATCAGCGGGCTGCTGGTGAGCAGCACCTCTCCCGGCGGCAGGGCGATCGAGCTGGCCGAGGTGTTGAGCGCGCAGATCAGCCCGCCCCGGCCGAACAGGATCTGGGCGACCCTCAGGAACACCTTGCCCGCCCTGCCGAGATGCCGATGACCTGTGGGGATTGCTCGACATGCTCGGGCTGGAGGCGGGTGCGCGTCTGACCTGGGTTACCCGAGCCAGGCGGCTGAATCGGGCGCGAGTCTGCCGTCGATCAGCGGGCTGCTGGTGAGCAGCACCTCTCCCGGCGGGAGGGCGATCGAGCTGGCCGAGGTGTTGAGCGCGCAGATCAGCCCGCCCCGCCCGCGGCGGAACGCGAAACAGCCCGCGGGCGCGCCGAACCACTGCAGTTCGTCGCCGCCGCGGAACGCCGGGTGATGTTTGCGCAGTTCCACCGCGCGCCGGTACAGCGACAGCGTCGATTCCGGATCCTCGAGCTGCCGTTCCACGGTCAGCGACGCCCAGTCCGCGGGCATCGGCAGCCAGGTCTGCGCGGTGCGCGAGAACCCGTACGGCGGGAGCGTGCCCTCCCACGGCAGCGGCACGCGTTCGCCGTCGCGGCTGAATTCCGGGCCCTGTGAGCGGGCGCGCGGGTCGGTCATCGCTTCCAGCGGCAGGTCGGCGTTCGGCAGGCCCAGCTCTTCTCCCTGGTACAGATAGACCGCGCCGGGCAGGGCGAGTTCCACCAGCGCCATCGCGCGCGCCCGGCGGACCCCGGCCGCGCCGCCGCCGTAGCGGCTGGCCGCGCGCCAGACGTCGTGGTTGGACAGCGTCCAGGTCGCCGGTGCGCCCGCCGAACGCGGCACCGCCAGCGACCGCTCGATCGACGTGCGCACGGCGTCCGCGTCGAAGTGGGTGAGCACCAGGCGGAAGTTGAACGCCAGGTGAAGTTCGTCCGGCCGCAGGTACCGGGCCAGCCGCTCCTCGTCCTGTACCCAGATCTCGCCGACCGCCATCGCGTCCGGGTACTCGTCGAGCACCTTGCGGATCAGCTGGTGCACCTCGTGCACGCCGTCGTCGTCGAAGCGCGGGTCGCCCAGCACGCCGCCGCCGTGCGCGGGCGTGTCCGGGTCCATGTCGGGCAGCCCGGCGGGTTTGGCCATCCCGTGCGCGACGTCGATCCGGAAGCCGTCCACGCCCCGGTCGAGCCAGAACCGCAGGGTGCGCTCCAGATCGGCGCGGACGTCCGGATTGGCCCAGTTCAGGTCCGGCTGCTGCGGCGCGAACAGGTGCAGGTACCACTGCCCGTCCGGCACCCGCGTCCACGCCGGGCCGCCGAACACGCTGATCCAGTTGTTGGGCGGCTCCGCGCCGCCGGGGCCGCGGCCGTCGCGGAAGTGGTAGCGCTCCCGCTCCGGGCTGCCCGGCCCGGCGGCCAGCGCGGACTTGAACCACGCGTGCCGGTTGCTCGTGTGGTTCGGCACGACGTCCACGGTGACCCGGATGCCGCGCCGGTGCGCCTCGGTGAGCAGCACGTCGAAGTCGCCGAGGGTGCCGAACATCGGGTCGACGCCGCGCGGGTCGGCGACGTCGTAGCCGTGGTCGGCCATCGGCGAGGGGTAGAACGGCGTCAGCCACAGCGCGTCGACGCCCAGCAGCTCCAGGTAGCCGAGCTTGCTGCGGATGCCCTCGAGGTCGCCGATGCCGTCCTCGCCCGAATCGGCGAAGGACCGCACGTAGATCTCGTAGAACACCGCGTCCGACCACCACGACGGCCGCGGAAGGCGGTCCGGCCGCCGTCCCGCGACCCTGCGTCTCATCAGACGAAGCTGTTCATCATGCTGTGCGCGGCCATTTCCAGGTACGCCCACAGCTGGCTGAGGTACGGCTCGGGCAGGTTCTCCTCGTCGATCGCGATCCGGATGCAGCGCAGCCACGCGTCGCGCTCGATCGGGCCGATCTTGAACGGCGCGTGCCGCATCCGCAGCCGCGGGTGGCCGCGCTGGTCGGAGTAGGTGTGCGGACCGCCCCAGTACTGGATGAGGAACAGCCGGAACCGCTCCTCCGCCGGGCCGAGGTCCTCCTCCGGGTAGAGCGGGCGCAGCACCTCGTCGCGGGCCACTTCCTCGTAGAACCGCTTGATGATCCGGCGGAAGGTCGGTTCGCCGCCCACCGCCTCGTACAGGTTCGCCGGTTCCGGCTCGCTCACAGTCGACACACCTCCATCTTGCCCTGCCTCAGCTGCGCGGCGCGCCCGACTGCTTGTCCTGCATGGACGACAGCAACCGGCCGAGCGGCGGTTCGAAACCGGCCTCCTCCAGCGCGCCGAGCAACTGCCCGCGCAGCTTCCGCTGCACCGCCCACTGCTTGCCCGGTCGCACCTTGACCGTCAGGCGCAACACGATTCCCTCGGGCGTGACCTGTTCGACGCCGAGCATCTCCGGCGGCTCCAGCACGTTCACCGAGAGCGCGTCCGATTCGACCGCCTTCGTGGCCGCGCCGCTGAGCACCTCGGTGGCCTTGTCGACGTCCGCGGAGTAGCTCAGCGGGACGTCCACCACGGCGTAGGCAAAGCCCTGGCTCGAGTTGCCGACGCGCAGCACCTCGCCGTTGCGGACGTACCAGACGGTGCCCTTCAGGTCGCGCAGCGTGGTGATGCGCAGGCCGACCGCCTCGACGGTCCCGGTGGCCTCGCCGATGTCCACGACGTCGCCGACGCCGTACTGGTCCTCGATCATCATGAACATCCCGGAAAGGAAGTCCTTGACCAGGTTCTGCGCGCCGAACCCGAGCGCGACGCCGACGATGCCGGCCGAGGCGATGATCGGGGCCAGGTCGATGCCCAGTTCGCCCAGCACGAGGATGAACGCGAGGCCGTAGATCAGGAACGTCGCCATCGACTTCAGCACCGAGCCGATGGTCTTGGCGCGCTGCCTGCGGCGTTCCACCACAGCGGTGCCGAGCATCTCCGGCGCCCGTTCGCGCAGCGGTCTCAACAGCGACGGGATCTTGCCGTTGCTGCCCGAGGCCGGGAGCGTGGTGACCCGTTCGATGAGCCGCTTGGTGAGATAGCGCACCACGAACGCGATGACGAGGATCATGATGATCTTCAGCGGCTTGGTGACGAGCCAGCCCGCCGACGCGGCGAGCCACTCGTTGTGCGTGACCGAATAGACCTGGGCGCACCACGACCCGGTCTCGGAGATGCAGCTGGGCGGAGCGCTGAGCACGGCATTCACTGGCTGAGCTAGTCCTTTCTCGTTGCTTGTCCCGGCGGCGCGCAGGCGGCCGGCGAGTGGCCGCCGGGTCGCGGGTATGTGACACGTCACAGAACACGCGTGCGCCGGGGCCCTGATGTGTGGTCGACTATGCCTGCACCGGTGGAGGTGGTCGAGTGCCAGACCGACAACCCGTCCCCCTCGGCGGCGCCGGCCAAGCCATGGCCGAGCTGCCGCCGGAGGCGATCCTGCGTGCCTGCCCGGGAGGGTCCGCATCCGGCGGCTCCGTCCCGTCCGGGCCGGGGACCCGTCCAGGGGGAGCATCCCGTCCGCCCGGACAGCGTAGAGCCCGCGATCCGGTCGCCCCGGCGTGGGGGCGGCGCCGGGTCCTCCTGCTCAACGCCACTTTCGAGCCGCTGACCGCGGTGCCCATGCGGCGCGCGGTGGTGCTCGTCATGTGCGGCAAGGCGGAGGTCGTCCACGGCGATCCGGGCGGCGTCGAACTGCACGCCGCGACGGTGTCGCTGCCCGTTCCCTCGGTGATCCGGCTCAGCACGTACGTGCGGGTGCCGTACCGGGCGCAGGTGCCGCTCACCCGGGCCGGGCTGATGCACCGCGACCGGCACCGCTGCGCCTACTGCGGCGGCCGCGCGGAGACTATCGACCACGTCGTCCCGCGCAGCAAGGGAGGTCCGCACAGCTGGACCAACTGCGTCGCCTGCTGCGCGAAGTGCAACCACCGCAAGGCCGACCGGCTCCTGTCGGAGATCGGCTGGCGGCTGCGCGTGGTGCCGCGCGCCCCGCACGGCCCGCACTGGCGGCTGCTGGCGCATTCCAAAGAGGCCGATCCGCTGTGGCGGCCGTATCTCGGGTCGGCGGCCTAGCCGCCCGTTCCCGGACACGCCGGCGCCCCGGCTGCCTGTGCGGCGGCCGGGGCGAGCCGATGGACCGTGCTCGACGTCCCTGTTCCGGTGCTGGCGGTGCTCAGGCGGCGAGGCTGTAGTCGGCCTGGCAGGTGACGCGCGTGCCCATCGTGACCCGGGTGCCGCGCGTGACGCGAGTGCCGCGGGTGACCCGCGTGCCCATGGTGACGCGGGTTCCGGCGGTGACCCGGGTGCCGCGGGTGACGCGCGTGCCCATCGTGACGCGCGTGCCGCAGGTGACGCGCGTGCCGCAGGTGACGCGAGTGCCCCGGGTGACGCGGGTTCCGCGCGTGACGCGGGTGCCCATCGTGACGCGCGTGCCGGCCGTGACTCGGGTCCCGCGCGTAACGCGGGTTCCCCTGGTGACTCGAGTTCCCATGGTGACCCGGGTACCCATTGTCACGCGAGTGCCCGCGGTGACCCGGGTCCCGCGGGCGACCCGAGTGCCGCGCGTAACCCTGGTGCCGGACGTGACCCGCGTTCCGGGCACGAATCCGGTCTCGCTGGGTGACGAAATGGTCTCGGTGATCGCCTGAGTGGGGGGCTGGACGCTCTGCATGAGGTGTCCTCCTGGGACCGGTGCGTGACGGGCTGGGGCTGGGGAGGCGGGCACAAGGCCCGTACAGGTGAAAAAGCTACGAGGATTTCAAGGTTCGGACAAGCCGCTATCGCCCGGTACGGCCGCCTGTACGGCGAGTTGCCATCTTTCGGCCCGCAGCCCTTCGCCCCAACGTTCCAGCGGACGCGGGCCAAGCGGCGGACGGCGCCTCGGCGGCGACGAACGGTCGCCCCCGGTCGCCGGTGTCGCGCGGTGGCTGCCGGAGGCATCCGATACGCTCACCGGCGTGAACGTTGTCGAGACGATCCTGGTCTACGCGGTCATCCCCGGGGCCATTTACTTCGTGGTCGGCGCCGCGACCTTGCGGAAGAAGTTCTCGGGGACGCCGCGGTACCGGCCGGGGCAGCCGTGGGAGTACCCCGCTATGTGGTGGACCGCCAACCCGGACGGCGTAGGAGCCGGCCACGGCCCGGCGGTTGAAGTGAATGCGGCGCCCGCGGGCGCTTCGACGGCCGCAGGAGGCGCTCGTGGCAAGTGGTGAAGTGACCCAGACCGCGGTCGCGGAGAAGGACCTGGCCTTCGGCGAGGTCATCACCAACAGCGGCAGGCTGTCCGCGGCGAAAATGTACGAGCCCGCGGCCCCGACGAGCCCGTTCACGGTGCAGCAGCTCGCCCGCCTGGACGAGGCCCTCACCTTCGCGACGCGCGAAACGGGCCTCGACTTCAGCATCTACCTGGGCGACCTGGGCGAAGACACCCGGGCCGGCGCGGAAAAGCTGCACGCCGCCACCGACGACCCGACGAACGCGGTGCTGCTGGGAGTTTCGCCCGCCCAGCGCGCGATCGAGATCGTCACCGGCGAGCGCGCCCACTCCCGCCTCCCCGACCGAGGCGCGAACCTGGCCGTGGCGAGCATGGTGGCGTCCTTCAAGGAAGGCGACCTGACCGGCGGTCTGGTCAATGCCCTGCGCATGCTGAGCGACCAAGCTGGCCCCGCGCCGAAGCACTGATACATCCCACGCCAGAGCCGTCCCGCACTCAGCGGGACGGCTCTTTTACGTTCTGCCCTCCGGCGGTGCCGCCGTTCGTGAGGGCCACCCTCATTGACTCTGATTCCCCCAGGGTTCCCCTCACGACCCGCCACCCGTGCGTGAGGGCCTCCTTCACGGACTTGGATTCCCTCAAGGAGCCCTTCACGGGCCGCCTGCCCAGCTCGCCAGCCGCCGGATGCCGCCCCAATGCCACTTTGGGGCGCACGCCCCAATCCCCACGAGCTCAATCGCACCTGCCGCCGGAACGCACCCAACGCCACATTGGGTGCATCCCACGCACCGAACGCCACATTGGGTGCATCTGACGCACCCAATGCCACTTTGGGGCGCTAGCCGCACACCGCGAACCCCACCGCCACTAGCCCCAAACCGCGAACCCCAGCCGCACCGGTGCACCCAACCATCGAGGCACCCAGCCCCTCTACCGCAGCCGATGCACCCAACGAGCGAGGCACCCAGCCCCTCCCGCGCACCCCGATACGAAGCTCACCCCCGAACCGTCAGCACAATCAACCTTCGGGGTGCCCCACGCAACCAAAAGCCGATGTCGCCGCCAGGCGACGAGAAGTCAGACCTGACTGTCAAAATCCCGAGCAGCCAACGCCCGGACAATCCCAGCCCGCCCCTCGGAAACAAGCCGCCGCAACGCCGCCGGATGATCCCCTGCAAGCCACTCATCCGAAGCATTAACGGTCGCAGGCTCAACCGCCCAAGACGGATACAACCCAATCGCCGTCGGCTGAGCCCGCTCACTAGACCGCCGAGCCCAGACATCGTCAATAACCTCGAAGTACCGCTCAATATAATCCCCGAGCAAATGCTTCTGCCCCGGATGCGAGAACCCGGAAATCAACGCGTCAGAAACCGCATTAGGAATCTCGTCGTCGTAAATAGCCCGCTGCCAAGTATCCGCCTTAGCCTCAGCAGTAGGCTGCAACGCCCGAGACCGCTCCGCATGCCGCCGCCCAGCCGCAGTGTCGTCCCGCGCCTGCTCGGCATTGATCTCGTCCGCACCAGCCTTGCCGTGCGCCACCAGCGCCTGCAGCAACCGCCACCGCAAATCGGTGTCGACAGTGAGGCCCGGCAACGGCGCGGACCCGTCCAGCCACCCGGCGATTTCCGCCAGCATGTCCTCGCTCAACACCCCGCCGGCCAGCGAGTTCACAAACGCCAGCTGATGGTCCGACCCAGCCTCCGCGGTCCGGGCCAGCTCGAGCAACCGACCGCTGAACGCAGGCCAGCCCTCCGCCGCGGCCCACTTCTGGTCCGCATAAGAGTTGAGCGCCGTCTGCGCCTGCAGCAGCAACCGCTGCACGACCCCGACCTCGCTCTCGGCGTGAATCCCGCGCGCCACGAGCGTCACGAAGTCGCGGGCCTTCAGTTCGGCCTCGCGCGTCATCTCCCACGCGGCCGACCAGCACAGCGTGCGCGGCAGCGATTCGGTGATGTCGCCGATCCGGTCGATCAGCGTGGTCAGCGACGCCGGGTCGAGCCGCATCCGGCAGTAGGTCAGGTCGTCGTCGTTGACCAGCACGAGCTTGCCCGCGGCCTGGCCGACCAGGTCCGGAACCTCGGTGCGCTCGCCGGTGACGTCCAGTTCGACGCGGCGGGTGCGGACGATCTTGCCGTCGGCGTCCTCGTCGTACACGCCGACCGCGACGCGGTGCGTGCGCAGTTCGCCGGCGCCCGGCTTCGCGCCGGTCTGCACGACGGCGAACGACGCGAAGGTGCCGTCGGGTGCGATCTCGTAGCGCGGGCTGAGCGAGTTGAGGCCGGTGGTCTCCAGCCATTCCGCGCTCCACCACGAGAGGTCGCGGCCGGACGCTTCCTCCAGCGCGGCCAGCAGGTCGGCGAGCGTGGCGTTGCCCCACGCGTGCTTGCCGAAGTACACCTTGAGGCCGTCGAGGAAGTGCTCGATGCCCACGTAGGACACCAGCTGCTTCAGCACGCTCGCGCCCTTGGCGTAGGTGATGCCGTCGAAGTTGACCTCGACCGCGTGCAGGTCGACGATGTCGGCCGCGATCGGGTGCGTCGAGGGCAGCTGGTCCTGGCGGTAGGCCCAGGACTTCTCGATGTTCGCGAAGCTGGTCCAGGCGTTCTTGTACTCGGTCGCCTCGGCCTGGGCGAACACGCTCGCGAAGGTCGCGAACGACTCGTTCAGCCACAGGTCGTCCCACCAGCGCATGGTGACCAGGTCGCCGAACCACATGTGCGCCATCTCGTGCAGCAGCGTCTCGGCGCGGCGCTCGTAGGCGTAGCGGGTGACGCGGCTGCGGAAGACGTAGTCCTCGAGGAAGGTGACCGCGCCGGCGTTCTCCATCGCGCCCGCGTTGAACTCCGGCACGAACAGCTGGTCGTACTTGGAGAACGGGTACGGGGTGCCGAATTTCTCGTGGTAGAAGGCGAAACCCTGTTTGGTTTCGACGAACAGCCGCTCGGCGTCCATGTGCTCGGCGAGCGACGCGCGGCAGTAGATGCCGAGCGGGATGGTGCGGTGCTCGTCGCGGAACTCGTCGGTCCATTCCGCGTACGGGCCGGCGACGAGCGCCACCAGGTAGGTGGAGATGCGCTCGGATTCGGCGAACTGCGTGCGGCGCGCGCCGTCCTCGGTGTCCTCGGCGCTTTCGACGAGCGCGTTGGACACGACCTTCCAGTCGCGCGGGGCGTGCACCGCGAGCCGGTAGACGGACTTGAGGTCCGGCTGGTCGAAGCAGGCGAACATGCGCTTCGCGTCGGCGGTCTCGAACTGGGTGTAGAGGTAGACGCCGTCGTCGACCGGGTCGACGAACCGGTGCAGGCCCTCGCCGGTATTCATGTAGCGGCAGTCCGCGGTGACGACGAGTTCGTTCTCCGCGGCAAGGCCGGGCAGCGCGATGCCCTTTTCCTCGGCGTAGCCGCTGACGTCGAGCTCGGTGCCGTTCAGCACCGCGGAGCGGACGCCTTCGGCGACGAGGTCGATCCACGACGCTTCGCCGGGACGGCTGCTGGAGAACCGCACCGTGGTGGTGGAGCGGAACGTCTTCTCCCCGGGACGGCCGCTGCCGTCGGTCAGGTCCAGCTCGATGTCGTAGGACGACACGTCCAGCAGGCCGGAGCGCTGCTTGGCTTCGTCACGCGTCAGGTTGGGGGCGGGCACGGGCACCTCTGGTCTTCGGATCCGGTGGGCACGACGTTCAGCATCCAATCATGACGGGCCCGGAAGGGGCGACCAGGGAACAATGCGGAGGGGCCGCCGCGTTGGCTCGCAGTGCGGGGGTTGGCCCCGTCCCCGGCGAGCGCCGGGGAGCAGCCTCGCCGAGGAGCCCGTGAAAAATGACTGACTCGTCCCAGCCCACCACGGTGGACTTCTACTTCGACCCGATCTGCCCGTTCGCGTGGATCTCGTCGCGGTGGATCCTGGAAGTCGAGAAGCACCGCGAGCTGGACCTGACCTTCCGGGTGATGAGCCTGTCGGTGCTGAACGAAGGCCGCGAAGACCTGCCCGAGCGGTACAAGGAGCTGCTGAGCGAGGGCTGGGCGCCGGTCCGCGTCGCGACCGCGCTGGCGGAGACCCAGGGCCAGAAAGCCGTGCGCGACTTCTACACCGAGTTCGGCACCCGCTACCACAACCAGCACAACGAGGACCGCAAGCTCGTCATCAAGGAGGCGCTGGCCGCGATCGGCGCGCCTGCCGAACTCGCCGAGGCGGGCGAATCGACCGAATACGACGAGGCGCTGCGCAAGAGCCACCACGAGGGCATGGACCCGGTCGGCATGGACGTCGGCACGCCGACCATCCACGTCAACGGGAGCGCGTTCTTCGGCCCGGTGCTGTCGTCGATCCCGCGCGGCGAGGACGCGCTGAAGGTGTTCGACGGCGCGGTCGCGCTGGCGAGCTACCCGGACTTCTTCGAGCTCAAGCGCACCCGGACCGGGGACCTGAACTTCGACTGACGCGCGTTCGCGGGTGCTGGTCGCGGTTTCTCACGCGATCAGCACCCCAGCGCGGCCCTGGTGACGTCCTCGGGATACGGCGAGGTTTTCACCGCTTCCTCGAGCGGCGTCTTGGCGGTCTTCAGCTCGTGCAGCCGCAGCAACCCGTCGCGATGCGTCCGGACGAACGCCGCATCCACCGGGTCGCCGTGGCCGGGCACGACGACGCGCGGTTCGAGGGCGAGCAGCGCGTCCATTGCCGCGGCCCACGCGTCGAGGTGGTCGTCCGGGCCGAACGAGTACGCGGTGAAGCCGTGCGGGCCGTGTTCCACGACGTCTCCGGCGAAGACGACGTCCACGTCCGGCACGTGCACCAGCAGGTCGTGGTCGGTGTGCGCGACGCCGGGGTGCACGAGCGTGACGGTGCGGCCGCCGAGGTCGAGTTCGGCGCGGTCGGGTACCGGACGGTCCGGCGGCATGAGCCCGGTCCGTTCGATGGCGTCGGCGACTTCCGGCTTGCCTTCGTTGCGGTAGTGCGCGGCCCAGGTTTGCTTGTCAGTTTCGCCGTTTTTCAGCATGGCCTGCAGACAGCCGGGGTGGGCCCAGACGTCGCAGGGCAGGAACGGTGTGGTGCCGAAGGCGTGGTCGAAATGCGCGTGCGTGTAGACGACTGACCACGGCAGTTCGGTCAGCTCGCGGATCGCGGCGGAGAATTCGGCGCCCTGGTCGACGTCGCCGCGGGTGTCGATCACCAGGCACTTCTCCTGGCCGAGCACCAAGCCGGTCGTGAGGTCCAGTTCGTCGTACCGGCGGGCGAAAACCCGGTCGGCCACCTCGGTCCAGCTCATTGCCCCTCCAGGATTCCGCGCGACAGCCTCGCCACGCTAGCGCTGACGTCCTGCTGCGCGGCGAGAACGACGTCGTTTCCGTGGCCGGTCGCGGCGAGTTCCCGGCCGGAGGTGCAGGTGCGCAGCGCTGTCGGAACATCGGTGGCCGCGTAGGCGGCCGCGGCGAGCGCGGCTTCGGCGGACCACGAGCCGGGCAGCGCGCTGACGATCGCACCCGCGCCCAGCTGGTCCTCGACGCACGGTCGCAGCGGACCGAATTCCGCGCCTTCTCCGAACATGTCGACGCCCCAGCGTTCCCCGGCGGGAATGACGCCGATCGGCCGTCCGTCGGCGATTTCCCTGGCTTTCGCCGCGGTCGCCGACGCATTCCGCAGGCAACCGGCCAATACGTGCGCGCCGGTTTTCGCCGCGGCCGCGCAGAGCGTCGCACCATTGGGGGAGGGGAGGGCGAGCAGCGTGCCGGACGGGATCTCCGTCACAGAAGACGGCCGGAGCGTCCATTCCTCTTCGCCCGCGACCACCGCTCCCGCTCCGCGCGCCTCGGCGATCCCGCGTTCGTCGCGCCACCGCACCGGAAGCACGCGGCCGCCGCGACCGACGACGAGATCCGTTGTGGTGCTGAAGGAAAGCACGTCGACGATGATCAGCACGGCGCATTCCGGGCCGAGGATTTCGACGCCTTCGCCGCCCCATTCGAGTCGCACGTCCGTGCCGTGCTGCGCTGCGATGTCCACCCCCGGAGCATGCCGGGTCGGCGGCGAGATGGCACACTCCCGCTGTGCGTGTCTACTTGGGATCCGACCATGCCGGTTTCGAGCTGAAGAACCACCTTGTCCGCCACCTCGGCGAACAGGGGCACGAGGTGACCGACATCGGTCCGTTCGTCTACGACGCGGCCGACGACTACCCGGCGTTCTGCGTCGAAACCGCGCGCCGCGTGGCCGCCGACGAGGGCAGCCTCGGGATCGTCATCGGCGGGTCCGGCAACGGCGAGCAGATCGCCGCGAACAAGGTGCCGGGCATCCGCGCCGGGCTCGGCTGGAGCGTCGAAACCGCGCAGCTGACCCGGCAGCACAACCACGCCCAGGTGCTCGGCGTCGGCGCCCGGATGCACACCGAGGAGCAGGCGACCGAGATCGTCGAGGCGTTCCTGGCCACGCCGGTGGACCCGGCCGAGCGCCACACGCGGCGCGTGCAGCAGCTGCTCGACTACGAGCGCACCGGCACCCCGCCCGCCCTGCCGGAGGCCTGATGCCCGAGGGGCACACGCTCCATCGGCTGGCCCGTCTCCACAAACGCCGCTACGCAGGCGGACCGGTCGCGGTCAGCAGTCCGCAGGGCCGGTTCGCCGCGGAGGCGGAGAAACTCGACGGGCTGGTGCTCGTTTCCGCTGAGGCGTACGGGAAACACCTGTTCCACGACTACGGTCCGGCGGGGACAGTCCATGTCCACTTAGGTCTGTACGGCACCTTCGGCGAAGCGCCACTGCCGGAGACCGAGCCGGTCGGCCAGGTGCGGATGCGGCTCGTCGGCCGCACCCACTGGACCGATCTGCGCGGCCCGACCCGGTGCGAACTGCTGGATCCGGCGCAGGTCGACGCGATCAAGGCCCGCCTCGGCCCGGACCCGCTGCGCCGCGACGCGAAGCCGGATCGCGCGTGGGAGCGGATTTCGCGCTCGCGGACGACGATCGCCGCGTTGCTGATGGATCAGGCTGTGCTGGCCGGGGTCGGGAACGTTTATCGCGCGGAAGTGCTGTTCCGGCACGGGATTTCGCCGATGGTCCCCGGTCGGTCGCTGGACCGCGCGCTGTGGGACGACATGTGGGCGGACCTGGTGACGCTGATGCGCGCGGGGGTCCGGGTCGGCCGGATCGACACGGTCGCGCCCGAGCATTTGCCCGCAGCGATGGGACGCGCCCCCCGCGAGGATCGGCACGGGGGCGAGGTTTACGTGTACCGGCGGGCCGGGATGCCGTGTTTGATTTGCGGGACGCCGGTGGCGCAGAAGGAATTGGCGGCGCGCAATCTTTATTGGTGTCCGACCTGTCAGCCTGCGTGAGTTCGGCGGTTCGAAACGAGAGCAGTTCTCGTGTTTCTGCCCGCTTAGTGTTCGTCAACGCTCGATCGAGCGCAGGGCTTCCTGCGGTGTGCGGCCGGTCGCCTCGGCGAGGGCGGTGACCGCTCTCGCAGCCAGTGCGACCATATACAGCGCCGCTCGCAACGCGTCCTGGCGGACGGCGGCGTCGGTGAGGTTGTAGGTATCCGCGTCCTCGTCGGCGAGGTAGGCCGCCACGGCGTCCACCGTGGTCCGGTGCAGGTTCGACTGCTTCTTCCGTTCGCTGTCGGGCATCCGGCCAGTTTCCTCCTGCGGGAACGACAAAGGCCCCGCGGCACGCCTGCCACGGGGCCTTTCACCGGAGTCACCGGTCAGAAGTCGAAGCCTCCGCCGTCAAACCCGCCGCCATCGAAGCCGCCTCCGTCGAAACCTCCGCCGAAGTCCTGGCTTCCGTCGAAGCCCCCGCCGTCGAAGCCGCCGTCCGCTCCGTCCATGCCGCCGGCGTCCAGGGCGTCCGCCTGGCCCGCGTCGTAGCCGGATTCCCAGGCCGACGCGCTGGCGATGCCGCTCATGCCGGAGAACATCGCGCTGAACAGGAACATCGAGCCGAGGCCCCACGCGCCCGCCACGAGCGCGGGCTTCCACCACGGCTCGCTGTACCAGCCTTGCGGCACCGGGCGTCCCGCGACGCGGCCGCCGGGGTAGTAGTACGGCGTGTCCTGGCCGGGGTCGGGCGAGGCGGCGTAGCGCTGGCCCTCGACGTCCACCTCGCGGTGTTCGGTGACCTTGCCCGCGCGTTCGCGTTCGGCCTCGTCCGGCAGCGCCGGGCCGGGGTCCATGCCCATCGCCACGCGCGCGGCGCGCACGTAGTACAGGCCTTCGACGGCGGTTTCCTTCACCAGCCGGGCCTGTTCGACCGTCTTGGCCTGCTCCAGCTGCGAACCGGCGGCGTTGTAGCGCTCGCTCGCGTCGGCCATCGCCTGCTGGGAGGCGGTGTCGGTGCCGGTGATGTTGAGGACCTGGCCGCCGAGGCGTTCGACGAGGCGGCGCGCGTCGGCCTTGGCGTCCTCGAGCTGGCTCTGCTTGGCCGCGGCCTGCTTCCTGGCCAGGTACAACCCGCCTCCGACGATGACGACGACCAGCACGATCAGGAGGATCGCGGTGCCCATGGGTCACTCCGTGTCTCGATCTGACGCGACGGCCGGGCAGCCGTCTCTGAAACGGACAACGCGGACCGTGCGCGGAGAGTTCCCGGCGGCGCCGCCGATCGGGCGGTGGCCGACAAAACTAGAACACGTTATAGTCCGCGGCATGAAGTTCTCCTTGTCGATCGCGATGAGCCCGCTCGACCAGCTGACCGGGCTGGCCCGCGCCGCCGAGGAGGCCGGGTTCTCCTCGATCGTGCTGCCCGATTCGCTCTTCTACTCCGAGAAAGTGTCCGCCGACTATCCCTACACGCCCGACGGCAGCCGGTTCTGGGACGAGAACACGCCCTGGGCGGATCCGCTGGTCGCGACCGCCTCGATGGGCGCGGTGACCGAGCGGATCCGGTTCTACACGTCGGTGCTGAAACTCGGTTCGCGCAACCCGGTGCTGCTCGCCCGGCAGGTCAACTCGGTCGCCGCGCTGACCGGCGGGCGGTTCGGCCTCGGGCTGGGGATCGGCTGGTCGCCGGAGGAATTCGAATGGTGCGGCGCGCCGTATCAGCGGCGCGGCAAACGGTTCGACGAGGCCATCGAGGTGCTGCGGCTGATCCTCAGCGGCGACATGGTCGAATTCCACGGCGAGTTCTTCGACTTCGACAAGC
Organism: Amycolatopsis sp. A1MSW2902; assembly: GCF_017312175.1. NCBI lineage: Bacteria > Bacillati > Actinomycetota > Actinomycetes > Pseudonocardiales > Pseudonocardiaceae > Amycolatopsis > Amycolatopsis sp. A1MSW2902. The sequence continues at coordinate 5,030,330 of NZ_QJPO01000001.1, read as the reverse complement.
TCAAGATGAGCCCGGCGCCGCCGTCGCGCGTGCCGTTCTACATCGGCGGGCACACCGACGTCGCGCTGCGCCGGGCCGCGCGCGTGGCGGACGGCTGGTCGTCCGCGATGATGACGCTCGACCAGCTGCGCGACACCATCGGCAAGCTCAAGGGCCTGCTCGCCGAGCGCGGGCGCGCCGACGACCCGTTCGAGTACCAGGCGGTGTGCGTCGACCGGTTCGGGCTCGACGGGTTCCGCGAACAGGCCGAGGCGGGCGTCACCGACGCGATCACCATGCCGTGGGTGTTCGAGGGCCACGGATTCGACGCGGACCTCGGCCCGAAGGTCGACGCGATCCGCAAGTTCGGCGACGAGATCATCGCGAAAATCGAGGAGTGACATGGGTGTCGAGGTCTGCTGGGACCCCGCGGCGAAGCAGCCGCCCGCGCGGGAAGCGGCGTTCAAGTCGATGACGGCGGCGACCGCCGGGGACAAGGACGGCTGGCTCGCGCTGTTCGCCCCGGACGCGGTCGTCGAGGATCCGGTCGGCCCGTCGATGTTCGACGAGGAGGGCAAGGGCCACCACGGCCCCGACGGGCTTTCCGCGTTCTGGGACAAGACGATCGGGAACGTCGAGAAGTTCGAGTTCGTGATCCGCGATTCGCACGCGGCGGGTTCGGAGGTCGCGAACGTCGGCACGATCACGACGTACCTGCCTGGCGGCTATCGCGTCGACACTGACGGGGTGTTCGTGTATCGGGTGAACGAGGACGGGTTGGTCGTTTCGATGCGGGCGTTCTGGGAGACGGAGCGGGCGATGGCGACGGCGCGGCAGGTTTGACGTCAGACTGGGTCGGTTTCGGCGAAGTCGAGAACGTGCGTGGTGATGAGGTCGGGCTGCTGAAGCGTTAGCGCGTGCGTGGTTCTCGGCACGATTTCCGTGCTGATGCGAGGATTCAGCTTCGCGACCCGGGCGGCGACCTCGGACGCGCGGTGGATATGGCTGCGTTCGCCGAGGACCAGGCGGACGGGGACTTCGATCGCGCGGAGTTCGTCGTCGGTGAAGACGTGCTGCGGCGGCAGGTGCGCCTTGTACTTCAGGCTGGCGAACAGCAGGGGCCGCAAGGTGCGCCGCACCGTCGGATCGCCGGCGACGATCCGGCGCTGGATCGCGGCGGGCAGCAGCCAGCGGAAGATCTCCCGGAAACTCCACAGGAGGAATTTCGGGACGCTGATCTCCGCGAAGCCGGCCGGTTCCAGGCCGATGACGCCCGCGATCCGGTCGGCGGAACGGGTCGCGAGGTTCAGCGCCAGGTACCCGCCGCGCGAAACCCCGGCCAGGTAAACCTTCTCGTGGCCGAGCGCGGCGAGGACTTCGGAAAGCCATGCGGCGAGGTCGTCGTCGGTGCTGACGGAGACGGTCTCGACCGAGTGGCCCGGTTCGCCGATCGAATCGACGGCGTAGACCGGATGGCGGGCGGCCAGCTCGGCGAGGTGCGGGTACCAGGACAGGGACGAGCCCATGATGCCGTGCAGCAGCACGATCGGCGTGCCGTGCCCGGGACCGCTGCGCCGGACGCGCGTGGGGCCGAACTTCGTCGGGATGTCCAGTTCCTCGGACGGAACCGGCCATTCTCGCAGGACTCGCGCGTAGACGGCGAAGTAGCGTTCTTGTGCTTCGCGGTCGGTGAAAGCTCCCGGCATCGTCCCTCCCCGAGACAGGTGCGCTTCCACCGTAGCAGCCCGGCAAGGGCCTCGGTCAGGAATTGTCCAGGCGCAGCAAGGTGTTCAGCAGGCTTCCGCCGGGCAGCCCCTCGTCGCCGAAGATCCGGTGCTGCACTTCGATCACGAGCGGCATCGCGGCGCGCAGGGCGGCTCCGCCGGAGTCGGTGACCTCGACGCGTTTGGCGCGGACGTCCTCGGCGCTGCGCGCGCGGGCGACGAATCCCTTGCGCTCCAGCGTTTTCAGGATCTGCGACACCTGCATCGGGTGGATGTCGCCGGACGTCGCGAGCCCGGACTGGGTCACCGGGCCGCCGGTGCGGTTGAGCCAGCCGGCGAGCGCGAGCGTCTGGAACTGCAGGTGCGTCAGGTCGAGCGGGGCGAGGGCCTGGTCGACCTCGCGCACGTAGCGGTGCACGACGCGCCACATGACGAATCCCACCGCGTTCTCGGGGGCGCCGAGCGAGGCGGTGGCGAAGAGTTCGGCGAGCGCGTCCTTGTCCATCGGGAGGCATCGTAGCGGTTGCCCGCAGATAGTAAACGCGTTTAGTATGAGACCGGACGGAGAGGAGCACGTCATGACTGACCTGCGGCTGGACTTCGGCCTGTACCGCTACGACAACACCCGCCCGCTGTTCGACGGCCGGGTCCGCTTCGAGGGCGTCGACGCGACCCTGCACACTGCCGACATCGTCTCGGACCTGTTCGAGCGGATGGTGCGGGGCAGGGAGTTCGCTGTCGCCGAACTGGGGCTCACGTTCTATCTGCGCACCCTGGGCCTGCCGGATCCGCCGTTCGTTGCGCTGCCGGTGTTCCCGAACCGGCAGTTCCGGCATTCGGCGATCTACGTCAACGCGCGCAGCGGCATCCGGGAGCCGCGCGATTTGATCGGCAAGACGATCGGCGAGTTCGCGACGTACGGGCACGACGCGGGCGTCGTCGCGAAAGGCATGCTGTCCGACGAGTACGGCGTGCGGCCGGAACAGAGCCGGTGGGTGATCGGCGGATTCGACTGGCCGATGGAGTGGTTCGATTTCGTTCCGCGACTGTATCCCGCGGAAGTGGAGGTGCGGCAGGCTCCGGCGGGGAAAGCGCTCGGGCCGATGCTGGAGAGCGGGGAGATCGACGCGTTCATTACCGCGGATCCGCCGCGCGGCATCCGGGAGGATTCGCCGGAGGTGGCCCGGTTGTTCCCGGATTACGTGCGGGTGGAGCGCGAATATTACCGGCGGACCGGTGTCCGGCCGATCATGCATGCGGTGGTCGTCCGGCGGGATCTGCTGGCGGAGCAACCAGGTTTGTCGGAGCGGCTGTATCGGGGGTTTGTCGAAGCGAAGGAAGTCGCGATGGCGGATTACCGGCGGGGGCGCATTTTCAATCACATGGGCGATGCCGGGATGGTGCCGTGGTTCAGTGCGTTGTACGACGAGAACCGCCGGTTGTTCGGGGAGGATTGGTGGCCGTACGGGATTGAGAAGAACCGGCGGTCGGTCGAGGCGTTCTTGCGGTGGCACTTCGAGCAGGGATTGTCGAAGAGGCTGATGAAGGTGGAGGATATTTTCGTTCCGGAATTGCTGGATACCTAGTCGTTGCGCTGGCATGCTTCCGGAGGTGGCGGACGAATGGTTCGAGTACGACGGCGAACTCGGCGAGACTGAACGCCGCTTTGTCGAGGCGCTGCGGATTCGCGCGGCTCATTGGCGCGCGAGCCCGCTCGACAGCCGAGTGGCTCCGCCCGACGCGGAGCTTCCGCTGATCGCTTCCCCGGACCTGTCCGATCCGGTCGCGCACTGCGTGCTCATGACCCTCGGGGTGCATCTGGACGGCCGGACCCTGCGCGGCGACGAGGTGCACAACCAGTTGTTCACCCTGCCGGACGAGCCGACCAAGCTGGCGTTCGCCGCCACCGGCGGGCCGGAAGAATTGGCGACGCGGGCGGCGAACTGGTTCGAAGCTGTTTTGCGTCGGCCGGTCGTGCGCTGCGAATGGACGCTCACGCGGCAGATCCACCTGTTCGCGGACACCGGGGAGATCGTCGGGGGCGGGGACGGCCGCAGGTTTTGCTCGCCTGGCCAGCTCGACCGGGTGGCCGCCACCGGTCGCCTCGACGGCGGACGCTGGGTCGACGCCGGAGGGTTCCGGCAGCCGGATCTCGTTGTCCGCGTCCGGTGATCAGGGCGGCCGCTGGGTCAGGTGCCGCGGCGCTCCGCGGTCAGCAGGTCGACCGCGCCCGGCCGGATGCTCACCGTCCATCCGTCCAGGGGAAAGCCGCTCGCGACGTTCACCTTCCGCGGCGGGCGGGTGCCCGGCTACGACCGTGACCGGTGCGCAGACGCTGGCCGAAGCGCTCGCAGCGCATCCTGGCGATCACGCCCGGGCTTTTCAGGTCTACGAGGCGAAACACCGGCGGCAGGTGGACCCGAAGCATCGGCGCGTCAACCTTGTCGCCGCGCTGCTCGTTCCGCGGACTCGGCACGGGCTGGCACTGCGCAATACCGTCGGCAGAGCGGTCGGCCTCATCACCCGAAACGCCGTGACTGCCAAGGAGAACAGCTGCCGGGACCTCGGTCAGGCGAGGCCCAGTTCCTCGCGCAACCCTTCCCACGCGATGACGTCGTCCTCGTTCCCGGTGTGTGGCGCGGAAAACCAGTCCGCGTACTCGCGCAGTTCGGAGAGCCGCCAGTCGAGGGCGAACAGTTCCAGCATTGCGGGGTCCAGACCCGGGGTGCCGGGCAGGTCGGCGTAGTCGCGTTCGCGCGGGGCGACGGCGAGGGTTTCCCAGTCGACCAGGCGCAGGCCGTCGGGCGTGGCGACCTGGTTGCCGTGGTGGGGTTCGCCGTGGGTTGGGACCCAGGAGCCGCGCCGGGAGGCGGCAAAAGCGGCCAGTTCGAGGTAGCGGTCGTTCCAGCGTTTGATCGCGTCGCCGCGGGACGCGAGGGCGGTGCGGGCTTCTTCGGCCAGCGGGCCGGACGTCCAGGGTTCGGCCGTGCGGGCGCGCAGTTCGTCGGCGAAGCCGGGGCCGACCTTTGGTGCCCACTCGCGCAGTCCGGCGGGCGGCGGGGTGCGGTGCAGGGCGTCGAGCGCGGCGAGGATTGCCGGTTTGTCGACCTCGTCTTCCGCGGGGCTGCGGCCGTCCAGCATTGGAGTGACGCTGAGCGCGCCGGCTCCGGTGTCGACGGTGAAGCGGCCGGACCGCGTCGGCACCGGGGCGCAGACGAACTCCAGTCCGGCGGCGGCCAGTTCGGCGGCGCTCGCGTAGGTGCTTTCCAGCGACGCTGCGGTGTGCCGGGGTTCGAGCTGGTCCAGCGTGACGAACAGGGAGTCGGCGCGCCAGTGGTGCGCGCCGAAACCCCAAGGCAGGTAAGCGATCTCGGAGACGGGCTGCCACTGTTCGGCGAGTGCGCGGGTGATGGTGTCGTCGGTGGGAAAGGCCGGTCGGGATCGCACAAAACGGATACTAGGCAGCGCTTCGCGGTGGGAGCAACGGAGTTTCTAGAACAGCTCGGTCCGGTAGTTTTCGTCGACCACGTCGTACAGGGCGCCGTTCACGAGGTCGCCGAGGCTGTTGTTGATTTTCTGCGCCTGTTCGGCGATGGAGAGGGTGTAGAAATCGCCGCCGAGGGTCGCCGCCTCGGCGAGTCCGCGGGTGTCGCCCTCCCACAGTTTCGCCCGGATGACGGCTTTTCCGCACTGACCGAACACTTCGCGCACGCGGACGACCGTCGCGAGGACTGCGGGTTTGTTGTCCGCGCTGAGCATGCTCAGCAGTTCCGGGTCGTCGGTGACGAAGGCGTCGCCGTTGACGCGGATCACCTCGCGCAGGCCGGGCACGAAGAACACGAGCCCGATCGACGAGGTGGCGGTGACGTTCTCGAAGGTGTCGGCGAGCTTGTTGCCGGGACGGTCGGGGATGGCGAGCGTCCACGGGTCGAGGACCCGCACCGAACCGGGCGGGTCGCCTTTCGGGCTGACGTCCATCAGGCCGTCCGCGCCGAAGGTGGCGGCGCAGAAGAACGGGCTGTGCGCGATGAACCGCATGGCGAATTCGCCGAGCTGCGGTTCCTTTTTCTCGGCGATGAACTGGTCCGGGAAACCGATGATCTCCCGGATGCGCGCCATGGTGATCGGCGCGTACGCGTCGGCCGCGGTGGTCATGGGCTCTCCCGTCACAGGTCGAGGACGAGGCGTGGGGTGCGGGCGCGGGACACGCAGACGAACATCCGGTCGCCTGCCGCTTGTTCGCTCGGGGAAAGGATGCCGTCGCGGTGGTCGGGGACGCCGTCGAGCACCTTGGTCTCGCACGAGCCGCAGATTCCGGACCGGCACGAGGTCACTGGGCGGATACCGGCCTTTTCCAGCGCGCTGACAATGCTTTCGTCAGCGGCGACGGACACGGTCTTCTTCGAGGCCGCGCATTCGATCTCGATCGGCTTGTTGTCCGCGGGAGGGGCCTGCGGGGCTTTGAAGCGTTCCAGGCGCAGTGCTTCGGCGGGCCAGTTCTCGGCCGCGGTGTCCAAATCGGACAGCAGCGAAGCCGGTCCGCAGGCGTAGACCTTCGCCCCGGCTTCGACGGGCTTTTCCAGTGCGGGCAACGAAATCCGGCCGATGGTGTCCGACGGATGGCAGTGCACGCGCTCGCCGTAGCCGCGGAGTTCGTTGAGGAACGGCATCGACGTGCTGGTGCGGCCGCCGAAGTACAGCTGCCAGTCGGCGCCCTTGGCCGCCGCGGTGCGGACCATCGGCAGGATCGGGGTGATGCCGATGCCGCCCGCCACGAAGACGTACGACTGGGCGGCGTGGAAGCCGAAATTGTTCCGCGGGCCCTTGATCGCGACGCGCTGGCCGGGGCGGAGAAACGCGTGCACGTATTCCGAGCCGCCGCGGCTCGCGCGTTCCCGGCGGACGCCGATCCGGTAGTACGCGCGTTCGCCGGGCGGACCGCAGAGCGAGTACTGCCGTTCGACGCCGTTCGGCAGCACGAGGTCGATGTGCGCGCCGGGCTCCCAGCTCGGCAGCGGTTTCCCGGTGACGTCCGCCAGGTCCAGCGAGACGACGCCGTCGGCTTCCCAGCGCAGCTGCCGGACGAAGACGTCCAGCTGCCCGGCGGTTCCGGCGTTCGAGGTCATCGGCTTCCCTCCCTTTGTTAACGTTGTTACTCCGCGCCTCGCCGAGAGTATTGGTAACATCGTTAACATGTCAACCGACACGAAACGGGCGGGAATCGCCGCGACGCGCGCCGAGCGGGCGGTGGCCGAGGCGCTGGACCTGGTCGACGCGGGCGGACTGGAGGCCCTCACCATGCGCCAGCTGGCCGACCGGATGGGGCTGCACCTGCCCGCGATCTACCGCCTGTTCGACGGCAAGGACGCGCTGATCGACGAGATGGCCGAGGCGATCCTCGCCGGCGCGGTCGCGAAGCTGCCCGCCGGGGACGGCGACTGGAAGAGCCGCGTGCGGAGCATGGCCGCCGGATTGCGCACGGCGCTGCTCGCGCATCGGGACGGGGCTCGGATCGTCGGCGGGAACTACGCGGCCAAGCGCAGCAATCTGACCTTTGTGGACAGTCTGCTCGGCGGCCTGCTGGCGTCCGGGCTGCCGCGCAAGCACGCGATATGGGCGACGAGCGCGGTTTTTTGCTTCGTGCTCGGCGAAACGCTCGAGGAACAGGGCGCGACCGGCGACGAGGTCGAGGTGCTGAAGAGCGTGCTGGGGGCGCGGAAGTACGTGCACCTGGAGGCGGGGCCGGTGGAGTCGATGCTCGATTTCGAGGAGCGGTTCCAGTTCGGGCTGGAGCTGCTGCTCGCCGGGGTGGACGCGGTGGCGGGGCGGCCCTAGTTACCGGCGGATTCCGTCCAGCAGGTAGGCGGTGCGCCGGTCGTAGGCGTCCCGGGCAGGCCGTTCGCCGTGCTTGAGGGCGAGGGCGTTGTCGACGACGAGCGCGTGGAGGTCGCCTGCGGTGAACTCCGGCCGCACCGCGCCAGCGGCCCGCGCCGCCGCGACCAGTTCTTCGTTCGCCTCGCTTCCGACCCGGCAGATCTCCATGAGCTGCGGCGAGTGCGGGTAGATCTGCAACAGGACGTCGTTGACGGCGGGCTGGCGGTACTGGAGGTCGCGCAGTTCGGTGAGGTAGTAGGCGATCTGCTCGCCGGTGTCGTCGATGGCCCGCGTCCGGTCGATGACGGCGAACAGTTCCGTCGCGACGACCTCTTCGATCACCGCCTCGATGAGCCCGATCCGGCCGCCGAACCGGTTGAAGATCGTGGCTTTGCTGACCCCCGCCGCTCGCGCGACCTCCTCCAGCGGGACCGTGAGGCCGCGGCCTTGGAAGGCGCCGATCGCGGCGGCGCGGATCTGCTCGGAATTGCGCCTGGCGTCGGCGCGCAGCCCGGACTCCGAAGGCACTGCGCCCTCCCTCTCGCTGTCGCCTCCCGGCGTAAGTTGACTCGCTTGGTCAGCTTACCTAAAGTCGGGAGAGGAGAAGTTGACCAGTGGGGTCAACTTAGATCTAGGGGCAGAAATGATCGTTGTCACCGGCGCTACCGGCGGGTTGGGCGGCACCACCGTCGAACACCTCCTCAAGCGCGTACCCGCCGACCAGATCGGCGTCAGCGTCCGGGATCCCGCGAAGGCGCAGCACTTCGCCGACCGCGGGGTGCGCGTGCGACAGGGTTCGTACGAGGACCCGGCCGCGCTGCGTGACGCGTTCGCCGGTGCTGAGCAGGTCCTTCTGGTGTCCGGCAACGACCCAGCCGCCGACATGGTCAGCCTGCATCGAGGCGCCGTCGACGCGGCTGTGGCGGCCGGGGTCCGGCGGATCGTCTACACGAGCCAGCACGGAGCTGTCCCCGGAAACCCGTACGGGCCGTCCGACATCCACATCGCCACCGAAGCGATACTGGCCGACTCCGGAGTCGCCTGGACCGCGCTGCGCAACGGCGCCTACGGCCCGCTTGACCAGGTGCTCGGTCCGTGGCAGGGGACCGGAGAGATCGCGCAACCGGAAGACGGGCCCGTCCCGTACACCGACCGTGCGGACATCGCCGAGGCCACTGCGGTTGTCCTCGCTGGAGCCCGCGTCATCGACGGCCCCGTCACGCTCGCCGCTCCGGCCGCGGTCACCTTCGACGACTTCGCCGGGATCGCTTCGCGGCTCACCGGTCGTAGCGTCAAACGTGTTGTCGTGGAAGACGAACGGTGGGTTGCCGACCAGGTCGCGCTCGGCGTCCCGGAACAGCTGGCCCGGCTGATGCTGACCTGGTACCAGGCTTCCCGCGCTGGTTATTTCGCCGAGCCCGGCACCCTGCTGACGGAGCTGCTCGGCCGCGAGCCGCGCTCGGTCGCGGAGCGGCTTGCCGTCAGCCTCGACCCGGCTGCGGGCTGATTCCCGCCACCGCGATCCGGAACAGCCGGCTGGCTTCGGCGGCCGGTTCCGGATGGCGTTCGGTCGTCAGCGTGATGCCGACGATTAGCGCGATCAGATCGCCGACCGTCACCTCCGGCGAGACGGCCCCGTCGCGAGCGGCGCGGGCCACTAGCGGCGCCGCGGACTCCTCCAGCGTCATCGAACAGGAGTTTCCGTGCGTCGGATCCGGCACGTCGTACGCGAGGGCGGCGGCGAGGCCGCGCGCGGTCACGCAGTAACTGACCACATCGTCCAGCCATTCCAGGAGTGCTCGGCGGCTATCGGCTTCCCCCGCTAGTTCTTGCGCACGCGCGGCCAACAGCGCGATCCGTTCCTGCGAAACGGCTTCCAGTAGTGCGTGCCGGGTGGGGAAGTGCCGTCGCACGGTCGCGGAGCCGACTCCGGCAGTGCGCGCGATCTGCTCCAGCGACGCGTTCGCCCCGTGCGCGGCGACCTCCGCCTCGGCCACCTCGAGAATCCGCGCGTAGTTGCGCCGCGCGTCCGCGCGCTGCTGGCCGGGCATGGCGTGACCTCCGGGTTTGCTAAGTGGCGGGCCCCGCCGTATCGTAGCGGACACGAAACGGCGGGCCCCGCCACTTAGCGTTCCCAGGGAGAATCATGAGTGAGGCAGCACCGGTACTGGTCGTCGGCGCGACGGGACGGCAGGGCGGCGCGACGGCGCGCGAGTTGCTGGCGGCGGGAGTTCCCGTCCGGGCGCTGGTCCGGGATCCGGCGGCGGACCGGGCGAAGGCGGTCGAGGCGGCGGGCGCGGAGCTCGTCGTCGGGGATTTGCTCGATCGGGACGGGCTGGCCCGGGCGGTGAAGGGCGTGCGGGCGGTGTTCAGCGTGCAGATGCCGGACATGAGCGGGGCCGAGCCGGATTTCGCCGGGGAGGTGACCCAGGCGGTGAATCTCATCGAGGCGGCGAAAGACGCGGGCGTGCCGCAGTTCGTGCACACCTCGGTGAGCGGCGCGGGATCGCCGGAGCTGGCCGACGAGCGCTGGGCGTTCCTGGCACCGGCGATGGAGGCGAAGGCAGCGATCCAGGATCGGCTCCGGGCGGCGGAATTCCCTCGGTGGACGTTGCTCAAGCCGGGGTTCTTCATGGAGAACTTCCTGCCGTCCATGCAGTACGTCTTCCCGCGCGGCATCGAGGGCGGTCTGGTGACGATCCTGTGTCCGGAAACCCGGTTGTCGCTGGCCGCGACTCGCGACATCGGCCGGGCGGCCGCGGCGGCGATCGCGGAACCGGAGCGGTTCCACCGGGTCGAACTGGAACTGGCGAGCGACTTCCGGTCGATGGCCGAGATCGCGCCGATCCTGTCCCGGGTGCTGGGCGTGCCGCTGCCTGTGCCGGACATGACCGTCGAGGAGGCGCTCGCCGCGGGGATGCCGCCGATGGGCTTCTCCCACGCGATGCTGAACGCGCTCGGGCAACCGGCGCGGCCCGAGTTCGCGCGGGAACTCGGGATTCCGCTGACCAGCTTCGAGGAATGGGCTGAGACGGCTACGTGGGCTTGAACGCTTGGCGCAGCAAGGATTCCAGATCCGGACGGGGCACGGGTCGTCGGTGTTGAGAGCACGGGACCCTCGTCGCCGTTCTGGCACGGCGGGCTGCTTTCCCGGTAGAAAGGAAAGATCATCGGGGAGGGAGTACCCAGTGAAGGTCCTTCTGTGTAAATTTGTCCCCATCGCGGCAGTCGCCGTCTTGGCAGTCACCTTGGCGCCGTCGGCAGCGGCGAGTCCGGCAGCTTCGCCCGAATGGCGCGTCGCCGATGGCCAGTTGCTCTGGACCGCGCCGAAACCGCTGTTCGGCGACGGTGCGGTGGAGTTCTGGTCCGGCGGCAAGCTGCTCGGCCGAGCCCAGCCGCGGGCCGACCTGCGGACGTTCTCGCTGCCAGCCGGCGGGATCCGCGATCTGCGCGGGCTGGAGGTGCGCGTCGGCGGCCGTTCGCTGACCAATCCGCCTCGCGCGACGGCGAAGCAACCGGCTGCGGTGCCGCTGCCCGAGCTGCCCGCTAATGCGGTGGATCCCGGTAAACCCGGGCAGTTCTCGACGGTCAAGGGCGAGTACTCGCTCGACCCGGTGCGGCTGCCGGGGCTGGACGGGCCGATCGAGATGCAGGGCCTGGTCGTCGCGCCCCGGCACGCGCCGGGGAACCGGCCGCTGGTGGTGTTCCTGCACGGCCGTCACCAGCCCTGCTACAACCCGGCCGATCCGGGCGACTACTCGACGGCCTGGCCGTGCAAGGCCGGGATGCTGCCGATCCCGAGCTACCGCGGCTACCTGCAGACCCAGGAATTGCTGGCGTCGCAGGGATTCGTGACAGTGTCCGTTTCGGCCGACGCGATCAACGCGCTCGACCACGCGGCCCAGGACGGCGGCGCGCAGGCCCGGTCGTCGCTGGTCCGGCTGCACCTGGCGCACTGGGCGGACTGGTCCGGCAGCGCGCGGGCGACCGCACCGCAGATCGTCCGGGATTCGCCGGCCGCGGATCTGTCTAATGTGTTGCTGGTGGGGCATTCCCGCGGCGGCGAGGGCGTCAACCGCGCGGCGATGGACAGCCTCTACCCGCCGCCGGGCGACACCGGGTTCTCCGGGCCGGTCCGGTGGAAGATCCGCGGCGACGTGCTCATCGCGCCGACCGTGTTCGGGTTCAACCCGGTGCCGGACGTCCCGTCGGTCACCTTCCTGCCCTCCTGCGACGGCGACGTTTCGAATCTTCAAGGGCAGCAATACGTCGACGGTACGCGCGGCGTCAGCCAGGGCACGGCTCTGCACAGCGCGCTGTACATCTCGGGCGCCAACCACAACTACTTCAACTCGGAATGGACGCCTGGTGTCGCGGTAGCCCCGGCGCAGGACGATTTCTTTTCCCCGCAGCCGGATCCGTACTGCTCGCCCGGCATGCCCGCGCGACTGACGGACGCGCAGCAGCGAGCGGTCGGCGCGACCTATGTCGCCGCTGCGGCGCATCTGTTTCAGAAGCACGATCTGCGCATGGAGCCGCTGCTGGACGGTTCCGGCGTGCGCGCGCCGTCCGCCGATCCGGCGCATGTGCTGGCGCACGCTCTCGGTGGCGCGCGGACCCCGATGCTGGTCCCGGATTCGTCGACCAAGGTCACCGGCAGCGGCGACGTCTGCCAGCAAGTGGGCCCGGACCGGCGGTGCCTCGTCGACTCCGGCGCGTCCAAATCGCCGCACTTCGTCGGGCTGGACGACGCTCCCGATCCGTCGCGGACCGCCGTGCACGTGCGCTCCGCGACGGCCGGGGTACCGGCGAAAATCCAGCTGCCGCAACCGGTTTCGCCGAACGGTGCGCGGGCGCTGGCGATGCGGCTCATCGCGCCGGAGAACGTCCCGGCCGAGTCGTTCGACGTCGCGGTCTTCGACACGCGGGGCAAACGCACGAAACTGGGTGCGGTGACGGTGGCCGGACTGGCCGGAAACGAACGCACGAAATCGTTCTGGGGCCAGGAAGTCCGGGTCCCGCTGCCGCCGCATCTGGAGGTGGCCAGCCTTGAGCTGACGCCGCGGACAGCGGGCGGTGAGGCGTGGCTGCTGGACGCGTACGCCTGGCGTCCCGGCCTGCCCGACCCGAACCCGGCTCCGCTGACCCGGATCGACCTGGGTTCGATAACGGTCAAGGAAGGCGATTCCGGCTCGAAGACGTACCAGATCCCGGTCACCGTGACCGGCGACGGCGGCGGTTCGCTGCGCGTCTTCCGGGCGGACACGGTCTCGCCGATGTCGGTGAAGTGGACCTATCAAGCGGTCGCGCTCGCGCCGGGACAGCACACGCTCGACCTGCCCGTGACGGTCGCCGGGAACACCCGGTGGAGCTGGCCGTACCGGATGCTGGCCGAGGTGCAGGCCACCCGCGGCACGGTGATCGGGTCGGCGGAGGGCTCGCTGAACGTCGAGAACGACGACCCGGCTCCGAAGATCAGCGTCGGGCAGTCCGAGGCGTCCGCGGTGGAGGGCAGTGCGCTGACGTGGCCGGTCCGGCTGTCCACCGCGGCCGATTCGGACGTCAGCGTGCTCGGGCAGGTGAAGGCGCCGAAGACCGGGCCGGAACTGATGACCTCGGACGTCGATCCGGAGTGGCTGATCGAGCACGGCCTCGATCCGGCGAAGAAGCAGCCGTTGTCGGAGACCGGGTTGACGGCGGTGGTGCAGATCCCGGCGGGCAAGACGAGCGGTGAGCTGACGATCCCGACTGTGCGGCACGACGGGGCGGACCCGGCGAAGCACGTGCTGCTGCAGGTGACGGGCGAGCCGAAGGAATCCGGCCCGGACGTGGACGTCACGGGGACGGTGACGGACGCGGGCTGAGGCCGGACCGCTCGGTCAATCCTCCTGCTCCGGGTTTCGGACCAGGAGGATTTTCCGTCCGCGCCTGCCGGTTTCGCGGAAACCGTGCCGCAGATAGAACGCGAGTGCTCGGGGGTTGACCTCGAGGACTTCGAGCACTAGCGGCTGTTTCCGCTCCGCCGCGACGTCGATCAGCCAGCGGAGCAGCCGTCCGCCGATTCCTTGGCCTTGGTAGCGCGGGTCGAGTTCGATCCGGCCGAGCCAGATCTCCGTCGGCCGGTACTCGACCGCGAGCAGGCCCGCGTCCGTGTCGTCGACCGTGATCACCTGCCACGTGCCAGGTGCGAAGGCGCGGTCGTGGTAACGGCGCTGGGTTTCGTCGTCCCAGCCCCAGATCGCGGCGACGTACTCGCCCAATGCGGCCCGGTGGACGCGGAAGCAGAAATCGCTGTCCGGGGCCGTTGTCGGACGCAGGCCGATCTCGCCTGGCATGCGTTCAGGGTAGCGCGGTCACTGGTCCTGGTTGCGCACCTTCGGCAGGATCCGCCGCGACGTCGATCAGCCAGCGGAGCCGCCGCCGATTCCTCGGCCTTGGTATCGCGGGTCGAGTTCGAAGGCGCGGTCGTGGTAACGGCGCTGGTTTTCGTCGTCCCAGCCCCAGATCGCGGCGACGTACTCGCCCACGCGGCCCGGTGCACGCGGAACAGAAATCGCTGTCCGCGGCCGGTCATCGGTCCTGGTTGCGGACCTTCGGCAGGATCCGCAGCATGGCGGTTCCCGCTGCCAGCAAAGCGAATCCCGCCAACAGGAGCCACAGGACGTTCACTCCGGTGAACGCGAGTCCGCCGGTCATTCCCGCGGCCGAGGCCGCGCCGATTTTCTGGTACATGGGTTCCCTCTTCCGTCCGGGTGTTCACCAGTTCTTGCGGGTGCGCAGGAGCGCGTCCGCGTATGCCTTGAGATGGCAGGCTTGCAGGAAATAATCGAGCACCAGCTCGTACATCGACGCGGCGAGCAGCATCCGGCGCCAGCCGCGGTAGCGCACGGTCACTACCCGCTCCACCACGAAGATCGCCGAGATGCCGAGCCACCACGGGTTGAGGTGCAGGCCGCCGTGGAACAGGGCGATCGCGAGGGCGGTCAGGTAGATCCCGCTGACCAGCACGCCCGCGATCGTCATCAGCTGCCTGCCCCAGTACCGCCATGTGACGCGGGTCAGTCCATATTGGACACAGTTCTCCACCGCGCCGCGCTTCCACCGCAGGCGTTGGGTCCACAGTGCACTCCAGCTCGTCATGACCTCAGTTTCCAGCGTGCACGCGCTGGGCGAGATCACCCGGTGGCCGAGGTGCAGCAGGGCGAAAGTGAGCTCGTTGTCCTCGGTGAGCACGGTGGTGTCGTAGATCCCACCGCGGCCGTCGCCCGCAGGCAACCGTTCGGCGAGCCGGGCAGCGGGGACCTCGCGGAGGGTGCGGACCCGGAACATCGCCGCGGTTCCGGTCAGCACCAGGCATTTTCCGCGCAGCCGGTGCACGTCGCGGGCGTAGCGGGCGTATTCGTTGCGCTGGAGGTGTCCGACGAAACCGCCGCCCGGTCCGCCGCGGAAGACTCCGCCTACGCCGCCGTATCCGTGGTCGAGGTGGTGCAGTGCGGTGCTGACGAACTGCGGGTCCAAAGTGGAATCGGCGTCCTGGACGAGGATCACGTCGTCCTCGTCCAGGCGCGGCAGCAGCCAGGCGAGCAGCTGGTTGAGGGCACCGGCCTTCTTGTGCGTGTTGTTTGTGGACGGTCGCACCCGGGCGCCGGCGATCGAAGCCACGGCGGCGGTGTTGTCGGTGCAGTTGTCGGTGACGACGAAAACCTCGTCGACGCTCCGGTCCTGTCCGCGCAGCGCGGCGACGGTGTGCGCGATCTGGGCTTCTTCGTCGTGCGCGGGGATGACGGCGACGACGCGCACGCTGCCGGAACGGTGCCGTCCGGTTCGTGGTTCGGCGAGCGTGGGTGCGGACATGAGCGGGGGTCCTCTGCGCGGAACTGCGACGTGGTGCGTCGCGCTTGACCCTTACTCTGTCGGCGGTCACGGAACGCTACATGAATCGTCCAGAGACCACCCGCGCGGGGGAGAATTTCCGCGAAACCTGTGTATTGCCTAGGGATTCTCAGTCTGCCGACTGGTCACTGTGCGTACCGGCTACTGAGACTGACGGTGCGTCCGCGGGGTCATCAGGCGGGCGATGAGCGGCGTCGAGCCGAGCCCGTGCAGGGCCACGCTGCCGAGGACGCAGACCACCGTCAGGGTCAGGACGAGGTCGCTCTCCTCGCCGGTCAGGCCGTTGATCGCCAGCAGTCCGAACACGACCGACGTCGTGCCGCGCGGGCCGAGCGCGCCGACGAGGAACCGGTCCCGGTGCGGCATCCGGGTCCGGCTCAGCGACAGCATCACCGGCACGATCCGCAGGACGGTCAGCGCGAGCAGGCAGAACACGACCGGCTGCCACGCGATGCCGAAGGACGCCACGACGACCGCGGCGCCGCCGACGACGAACCACATCGCCATGGTCAGGATCCCGGTGACCTCTTCGAGCAGTTGCAGGTCCTCCGACGGCCGGGCGAAGTGCTCGCGGGCGTGGCTGTCCGAAATGCGGAGGTGCCGTGCGGCGAAGGCGCGGTAGACGTAGCGGAAGGCGATCCCGCTGACGAAACAGGCGACGAATCCGTTGCCGTCGATGGCGACTGTCGCCGCGTAGGTCAGCAGGGGAGTCGTGAGGAGGGCGATGCGCCGTCCCTGTCCGGAAGTCCAGCCGGCGCGGACGGCGAGGAACAGCAGGATGCCGATCACCGTGCCGACGACGGCTCCGGCGACAATGGCTTTGATCGCGAACGGCAAAGCGGTCGCGAGCGCTTTCCCGGCGGTATTGGCCGTATTGTCGCTGCGCGCGAGAATGAGCGCGAAAAGGAACAGCGGCGAGACCAATCCGTCGTTGTAACCGCTTTCGACATTCAGCACGCTGCGCACTTGCGGCGTGAGAGTTCGGTCCCGCACGACGCGTTCCGCGGCGGCGAAATCACTCGGGATGACGATGCACGCGACGATCAGCAGCAACGGCCACGACAGACCCGGGAAGAACGCCCAGCCGGCCAGCATGGCCAGGCCGAGGCTCAGCGGCAGCGCGAAGAACAGCACCCGCGCGACGAGGCCCGGCGCGTGTCCCCACAGCCGTCCGCCGCGCACCTCGGTGGCATCGACGAAAAGCAGCATCGCGAGAATGAGTTCGGCGACGTGCTGCGCGATTTCGGTGTCGAAGACCTCGAGCAGTTTCGCCGGACTCGCGAACAACGCGGTCGCGGCCCCGCACAGCACCATCAGCACGGGCGCGGCGATGTTCCACCGGTCGAGTCGTTTGGCCGCGAGCGCGCGCAGCAGAACCGCGGTCGAGAGGACCAGCAGTGCGGTAATCATCGTTCGTGAGGCTCCACGGCTTTTGGTCGCGCCCAGCCGTCTTCGGCCGCTGACGCTCCACAGTGTACCGGCGGGGGCCGGCCGGGCCCGGCATTCCGGGTGTACGTCACGTCCACCCGGATTCGGTCGATGGTTGGACGATTCTGCGGGCTCCGCTCCCTAGCGTCGGGAACGCGGGTGTTCCGGCCCGCCTGACTCCGGAAGAAGGCCGTGATGACTGACGCTCTCATCATGGGCGGGATCCTGCTCGCCCTCGTTCTTTTCACCCAGGTGGGCCGCCATCGGCACAACCTGGTCATGGGCATCATGCCGTTCGTTTCGTGCACCGTCATCGGGGTCCTGTACTTCACCGGCGGGATCTCGCTCACCGCGCCGAACCTGACGGCCGGCCTGGTCGGGGCTGTCGTCGGCGGCGTCGCCGGCGCGGGGCTGATCGCGACCACGCGGGTGGAGCGCAGCCCGGACACCGGGCGCGTGCAGACCTGGGCGGGCTGGCCGTACCTGCTGATCTGGCTCGCCGTGCTGGGCGGGCGGCTGGTGTTCGTGTGGGCGGTGGAGAACGTGCGCCCGTTCGCGGTGAAGGTCGGCGAATTCCTGGTCAGCGCGCATCTGGACAAGGACGGTGTCGGCCTGTTCTTCGTGCTGATGGCGCTGGCGATGGTCGCGGTGCGGGCCGGCGGGGTGCTGTGGCGGTCCCGGCAGCTCGAAGCCGTCCGCGATGGGCAGCCGGTGCGGGCCTGACTACGCTGAGCTGCGAAGAAGCCCAAGGGGAGGGAATGCGATGACTCGGCTGCCGCTGGTCCTGATGCGGCTGCTCACGCCGGTCGCGTTCGTCGCGATTCTCGTCACCGCGCAGCCCCCGGCGGAGTGGGAGTGGGTGCCGCTGGTCGCTTCCTCGGCGAGCGGCCTGGCGTTCGGGGCGCTGGACCTTCGCTGGCCGCGGGCGGCGGTCGTGCTGCTTTCGCTGGCCGCGCTGTTCGGCACGGTCGTGGCGGTCGCGGACCCGAGTCTCACCGGACCGTCGCTGGTCTGCCTGTCCTTGCTCGTGTTGTCCTCGCTGGCGGCGATCACCCCGGCGGAGATCATCACGGTGGCTGCGGTCGTGGGGGTCGCAGCCGCCGTCGGCGGATACCTCGCCGGGCAGCCGGGCGAGCTCGTGGCGGGGAACGCGCTCGCGGTGGCCGTCGTGGTGCTGCTCGGGCTCAACCGGCGGCAGTACCGGGTGCAGGCACGGCAGGCCCGGGACCTGCTGGACCAGACCCGGCTCACCCAGGAGGCCGTCGCCCGGGGCGCGACGCTGGAGGAACGCGCCCGGCTCGCCCGGGAGGTCCACGACATCCAGGCGCATTCGCTCTCGGCGCTTTCGCTGCATTTGCAGGCCGCGGCGCGGTTGGTGGCCGAGTTGCCGTCCCCGGACGAAAAACTCGCCGCGTGCGTGCAGAAAGCCGGGCAGCTGGCGCAGGAAGGACTGATCGAGACTCGGCGGGCGGTCCACGCATTGCGCGGCGATCCGATGGCGTTGCCGGAGTTGTTCGGCTCGCTGCCGGACAACGCGTCGATCCAGGTGACCGGCGAACCGCGCGAACTCCCCGCGGACGTCACCCTGCTGCTGTACCGCACTGTCCAAGAAGGACTGTCCAATGCGCGCAAGCACGCGGCGGGTGCGCCGGTGTCGGTCGAACTGTCCTATCTGGACGGCGAAGTGACGATGACGGTCGTCAACCGGACGGGGTCCGGCAGCGGCCTGCCCGGTGCCGGATACGGGCTGACCGGTCTGCGCGAGCGCGCGGAGCTGGTCGGCGGCGAGGTGACCGCGGGCCCGGATGGCGCGGGCTGGCGGTTGTCGGTGAGGATCCCGGCATGACGATCGTGCGCGTGCTCGTGGCCGAGGACCAGCCCGCGGTGCGGGAGGGTTTGGTGCTGCTGGTCGGGTTGCTGCCGGAGATCGAGGTCGTCGGACAGGCGGGCGACGGGATCGCGGCGATCGAGGAGACCCTGCGGCTGCAGCCGGACGTCGTGCTGATGGACCTGGACCTCCCGCGCTGCGACGGGGCGGCGGCGACTAGGCGGATCGTCGCGGACCTGCCGGGCACCCGGGTCGTGGTGCTGACGACTTACGCGGACAGCGCGTCGATCGTGCGCGCACTGGACGCGGGCGCGGTCGGCTACGTGACGAAGGCGGCGAACGGCGACGAGATCGGCCGCGCCATTCACGCGGCGGCGGCCGGGCAGACCGTGATGGACCTGTCGGTGCAGCGGACATTGCTGGCCGCGGCCCGGCGCCCGGCCGCACCGCCGGAGGACGGGCTGACGGCGCGCGAGGTGGATGTGCTGAAGCTGGTCGCGGCGGGGCGGGGGAACCGGGAGATCGCGCGGGAACTGCAGGTCAGCGAGGCGACGGTGAAGACGCATGTGAACCGGATCTTCGCGAAGACCGGCTGCGGGACCCGGGCGCAGGCGGTGCGTTACGCGCATCAGCACGGCTACGCGGACTGAGCGACGACCTGGGTTCGCGGACAGTCAGCGGGCGAACCAGCCGGAGCGGAAGACCGGAGCCTCGCCCGCCACGGCGCGGCGGCACCAGTCCGCGACCGCCTCGCCGACCTCCGCCGGGCCGAGGGAGGACGTGTCGATCACGGTCATCGCCCAGTCCGGACCCGGGACGCGCCCGACCCAGCGGTCCCAGCGCATCTCCGGCCAGGCGTCCGTCGTGACAGCTTCCGGGAGATGACCCGGGTTGTGAGCGTGCGCGCGCAGCCACGCCGCGAATGCTTGGTTCGCGGGGCTCGGCTCGCCGCGGCGGGCGAGCCGAGCCAGGTGGGCCTCGTCGCTGAGGTCGAGCAGGCAGCCGGCGATGTCGATCCGGTCCGCGCTCGGCGCCGCCAGTGCTTCGCCGACCGGTATCGGATCGCCGGCCAGCAGCAGGTGCCTGCCTTCGGCTTCGAGCGCGATCGCGCGCTGCACCGCGATTTCCACCTGCTCCTGCCGCCACGCGACGGTCGGCACGGCCGGGATCGGGCCCAGCGTGCTCAGTTCGGCGGTCTCGTACGTTTCGCCGAGCAGAGGCCGCGCGTGCATGCGAGCGGTGGTTTTGCCGACGCAGGACGCGCCCGAGACAACCAGCAACATTGCCCTGACGCTAGGGCCTACTGCTCGGAACCTTCCACCGAATTTTCCCGCACGTACCGCGAAAGCGTCGCCGCGCCAACGCGTTCCACCGACACGCATTCCAGGTGCGCGGGTCCGGTGCCGTCCGGGAAAAGGCGGGTGCCGTGGCCCAAAATGGTGGGGAAGGTCAGCAGCCGGTACTCGTCGACGAGGTCCGCCGCCATCAGCGTGTGCACCACGCTCAGGCTGCCGGTGACGACGACGTCCCGCTCTTCCCGTTTCACCGCGTCGACCAGGTCGCCGTCGAGGACCGACGAGTTCTGCCACGCGCTGGTGTCGGTCAGCGTGCTGGTGGCGACCAGCTTGGGCACGGCGTTCATCCGCTGCGAGAACGGGTCGTCGCGGTGCGGCCACAGGTGCGAGAACAGCTCCCAGGTCTTGCGTCCGAGCAGCAGGACCCCGTCGTCCAGCGTGGCGCCGAGGCGGAATTTGTCGCCCGCGACGGACTCCGGGCCGTGCCGGAACGCCCAGCCGGCGTCCGGGGCACCGGAGGAGGCGTCCGGGTCGGACGAAATGCCGTCGAGGGTGGTGAAGGCGATGACGATGACGCTCATGGCGGAGATCCCTTCAATCGGTGTCGCCAGTACTTACCGGCGGCCCCGGCCGAACTCATCGGCGAATCTCAAAAAATCTTCGCCGGCAGGTCGAATGCCTGGAAAACGCGCGGATCGGCGAACACGGCGTTGTGCGAAATCCGCCCGTCGGCGACGGTGAAGACCTGGAGAGTGTGCAACTGGCCGTCGGGGGTGTAGGCGGCGAGCGCGGGCTGCCCGTTGGCGGTGAGGCCGCGGACGGTCCAGCCGACGCCGCGCATTTCGAAGACCCGGTGCATGAACCGGCCGTAGTCGTCGCTGCCGCGGAACCAGAGCGGGACCGGCGGCATTTCCAGGATCGCGTCGTCGGTGAGCAGCCGGACGAGCGCCTCGACGTCGGCGGCCTCGAAGGCTTGCGCGTACCGGTCGATCACGGCCTGGGTTTCCGCGTCGTCCGGTTCGGCGATCTCGTCCATCGCGCCCGCGTCGGCGAGCGCGGCGCGGGCGCGTTGCAGTGCGCTGTTGACCGCCGGAACGGTCGTCTCCAACTGGGTGGCGACCTCGGCCGCGCTGAATTCGAGCACCGACCGGAGCACGACGACCGCCCGTTGCCGCGCCGGGAGGACCTGGGTCGCGGCGACCCACGCCAGCCGCAGTCCGGCGCGGGTGTCGGCATCGCAGCGGGCGTCGGGGAACGGCTGCAGCCACGGGATGTCCATCGCCGGTTGCAGCGGCGCGCCCGGATCGTCGCTGGCGGCGCCGAGACCGGAGGGCAACGGACGCCGGGCCCGGCCTTCCAACGCGGTCAGGCAGACGTTCGTCGCGATCCGGTACAGCCAGGTCCGGACCGAAGCGCGGGCCGGGTCGTACCGGTCGCGGGCTTTCCACGCGCGCAGCAGCGTTTCCTGCACCAGATCCTCGGCCTCGTGGAACGAGCCGGCCATCCGGTAGCAGTAAGCGGTCAGTTCGCCGCGGTGCGATTCGAAGTCCACCGCGTCATCATCCGGCACGTGCGACGCTGAGGAAACGGTCGACCACGGGGTTGTTCTCGTGGTCGGTGCGCGAGATCGCTGAGACGGTGGAGAACGCGCCGGGGTCGGTGAGGGTGAGGTAGCGCAGTCCGGGCAGTTGCAAGGCGCGTAAGGCGTTGGGCACGATCGCGATGCCGGTGTCGGCGGCGACGAGACCGAGCATGGTCGGGAATTGGACGGCTTCCTGGACCACGCGCATCCGGAATCCGGCGCGCAGGCACAGCGTCTCGATGTGGTCGTGCAGCCGCGAGACGCGCGTGCGCGGGAAGGCGAGAAAAGGCTCGTCGGCCAGTTCCGCCATCTCGACGGTTTCCTTGTCCGCCAACGGATGCGTCTCGGACACGGCCACGATCAGCCGTTCGCGGCCCAGGGGGTGCACAGTCAGTCCGGCGGCTTCGCCGACCTCGCGGGCGATGCCGACGTCGAGCTGACCGTCGCCGAGCGCGGCGATTTGCGCGTCCGTAGTCGATTCGGTCAGTTCAAATCGGACGTTCGGCCATTGCCGGCGCATTTCCAGCACCGTGGCGGGCACGATTTCGAGCGCCGCTGAGCTGACGAACCCGATCCGCAGCAGTCCGAGTTCGCCCCGTGCGGCGTGGGCGACCGCGGTGAGGGCGTGTTGGCTGTCCGCGAGCACACGACGGCCTTCGGTCAGCAGCACACGGCCAGGTTCGGTCAGCTCGACGCTGCGGGTCGTCCGCAGGAGCAGCCGCACGGACAGCTCCTTCTCCAGCTTCGCGATCTGCTGGCTGAGCGCGGGCTGGGCGAGGTGCAGCCGTTCGGCGGCGCGGCGGAAGCTGCGTTCCTCGGCGACCGCGACGAAGTAGCGAAGCTGGCGGAGTTCCACGCCGCTGATAATGGTTCCTTATCAGTGAGTAGGCAATAGATACTTCACTCTGTGTTCCGCGCGACTTAGCGTCATGGACGACAAGCACCGTCGCGAACGTCGAGGAGCACCCGTGGATCACGCATTGTCGTTGCAGCACTTCGTAGCGGGACGGTGGGTTCCCGGCGACGGACCGGTCGCGCGGAGTATCGACCCGGCGGATCCCGCGCAGATCGTGGCCGAGTACCGGACGGCCGGTCCGGAACTGCTGGACGAGGCGGTGCGCGCGGCGGTGGCGGCGCAGCCGGAGTGGGATCACCAGGGCACCATCGCGCGCGGTCTCGTGCTGCGGCGGGCGGCGGAACTGCTCGCCCAGCGCGCCGAATCGGTGGCCGCGTTGATGACCCGCGAACAGGGCAAGACGCTGGCGGAATCGCGCGGCGAGGTGGCTGCCTCGGTCGAGACGCTGCACTATCACGCGGGCCGGGCGCGCAGTGCCGACGGCGTGCTCTACCCCTCCGGCAACCCGGACGAGGTCGTGCGGACCGTACGCCGTCCGCTGGGTGTCGTCGGCGTGATCACGCCGTGGAACTTCCCGGTGCAGATCCCGACGTGGAAGCTCGCGCCCGCGCTGCTGTGGGGCAACTCCGTGGTGTGGAAGCCGGCCAGCGACACGGTCGCGCTGGCGGTCGCGTTCGCCGAGATCCTGATCGAGGCCGGGGTGCCGGACGGCGTGCTCAACCTGCTGCTCGCGCCCGGATCGCTGGGCGCTGAGCTGGTGGAACGGCCGGAGCTGTCCGGCGTCACCTTCACCGGATCGGTGCCCGTGGGCCGGGCGATCCAGGCCGCGGTCGTGCCGCGCGGGGCGAAGGTACAGCTCGAACTCGGCGGGCACAGCGCGGCGATCGTCCTGCCCGACGCCGACCCGGCCCAGGCCGCCGCGGCGCTGGTCACCGCGTCGATGAGCGGGACCGGGCAGAAGTGCACGGCCGCCCGCCGGATCATCGCGGTCGGGGACGCCTACGACCGGCTGGTCGCCGAGCTGTCCGCGCGGGTCAAGGGCCTCGTGGTCGGCACGGGCACGACGCCGGGAGTCGAGATCGGGCCGTTGGTGTCCGCCCGGGCGGCGGAAGAGGTCGAGGGCGCGATCCAGCAGGCGGTCGACGAGGGCGCGACGGTGCTGGCCCGCGCGGACTGCCCGCAGGGCGGGGCGTTCGTCGCGCCGACCCTGCTGGCCGGGACGCCCGAACTGACGATCAGCCAGGAGGAAGTGTTCGGCCCGGTCGCCACCGTGCTGCGCGCCGCCGACCTGGACGAGGCGATCCGGCTCGCGAACGGCACCCGGTTCGGGCTCACCGCGGCGGTGTTCACCGACGACGAGCGCGCGGTGCGGCAGTGCCTGCGCGACCTGGACGCGGGCATCGTGAAGGTCAACGCGCCGAACACCGGGTCCGAGGTGCACGCGCCGTTCGGCGGTCTCAAGGACTCGTCGTTCCCGGCGCCCCGCGAGCAGAACGGCGAATCCGCCGCGGAGTTCTTCACCTGGACCAAAACCGCGTACCTGCGGACGTCCGCGCCCCGGGAACAATCGTGACCCGGCCCGCGGACACCGCGCTCGCCCCGGCGGAACTGGGCGCTGCCCGCTACACCCGGCACAGCTTCGCGCGGTCGTTCCTCCGCCAGGCGGCTCGGGAACGCTGGGCAGTGTCCCGCACCCGGTGGGAGTTCGACGGCAGCGGCCACGGCGAGGCGGTGTACCGGATCGATGCGGGCGGCACTCTGCTGCACTTCACGGTGTTTTCCACGGTACTGCAGGAAAACGAGCGCACTGACCGCGTGATCGCGAAGCGGTGGGATGTTACTGCCGCGCTGGTGGAAGGCCCAGTTCCGGACACTCGGATGGCAGAGCTGCGTCGTGAAGTACCACGGCAGGAAGCTGGCCGAGCCGACGCCGCCACGCTCGTGTGGACTCGGGCGAACCGGAGCGAACGGTTCTTCGAGTACGTCGCAGCTCAACTGGCCGCCGGTGAACAGCCAGACTGCGCCACGATGGGCGACAACTGCTACATCCTGCGCAGCACTGCCTTCTACAGCAACGGAAAGTTCGGTCTCGCTGACTTCGACCGGCTTGCCGAAATTCCGCCGCTACGGGTGCCGTATCGCGCGCAAATGCTGGCCGCGTGGCTGCTTCGCGAGTTCAGCTACGACCTGGTCGAGCATTGCGCCGCCCGGCGTAACCCTGCCGCGGCAAAGCTTTCCGGCGACTGGCGGCGGTATCTCGGCCTCGGGAACGCGACCGGACTCGGCATGGTCCCGTTCGTGGTGAACCATCCGCACATCCTCGACGCCTGGTGCTCGGCGAGGGAACTCCCGCTGGCCCATGCCCTCGACGCGGAGGCGGACGCCGGTGCGGTCCGGCGGGCGGGCGAACTGCTCGACCGCGCCCGCCGGTACTTCGCCGAACGCGACACCCTGACGACCGCGCCGTACCTGACCGGCCCCGAACTGGCTGAACGTCTCGCCGGAATCGCCTCGCTGCTCAGCGAATTCCCCGCGGGCGGCTTCCGGTGGCGGGACCTCGACGACCGAGCCGCGGAGTTCGGCGCCGAGGCCCGGGCCGTGCTGCACACCGTCCTGGTCGAACTGGACGACTCGCTCGACTCGGAGATCGAGCACCTGCTGACCTGTGACCAACGACGGCGCGTCGACCTCGCCCAGTCCTGCGGCGAGCTGCGCGACCTGCTCGCCGACCGGTATGACTGGACCCGCGAATTCGACTTCACCGACCCGAACGAGCAAGCGAGGTTCTGGTTCTCCGCCGAGGACAACGAAGAACCCCGGCGCGGCAACCGCGGCCAGGACCCGGGCGAATCGATGGAACACCCGATCGACATCGCCCGCGCCGTGCACGCCCTCCGGCACGACCTGGCCGCCGCCGACGCGGGCCGTTCGGTCGCGGAGTTCCTGCTGGAATTCCCGTGGCACCGGGGAATCGTCGCGCGCGTGCAGTCGGTCGCCGGGCTTCGCTACGGCGAGGTCCGCGCGAACCTGCTCGCCGACGATTTCCTCCCGCTGCACCTGCAGCGATTCCAGCTCGCCCTCTACGGCATGGAGAACTACAGCCCGCAATCGACCGACTGGTTGCGCGTCACGCTGTTCTCCGGCGCGCCCCGGGCGCGCGACGTCGAGTCCGGAGTGGACGACGACTGGCTGTTCACCCGCAAGCCCGGAAAGGAGTCCTGAGTGGACCCCCTGGAGCACGGCGACCTCACTGTCGTCGACGGACTGCAGATCAACAACTGGGACCGCAAAGTCCTGGAGGAACTGAAAGCGGGCGGCGTCACCGGGGTGAACGCGACCTGCGCGGTCTGGGAAGGCCCGCAGGAAACGCTGCGCGCGGTCGCGGACTGGTACGAACTCGCGCGGGACAACGCCGATCTGGTCGTCCTCGCCGGGAACGCCGACGACATCCGGCAGGCGAAGCGCGACGGCAGGCTCGCCGTGCTGCTCGGCTTCCAGAACACCTCGCCGTTCGGCGACGACTACCGGATGGTCGAGGTCTTCCACCGGCTCGGCGTGCGCATCGCGCAGCTGACCTACAACATCCAGAACCTTGTCGGCGGCGCCTGCTACGACGAGCACGATTCCGGGCTCACCGCGTACGGCCGGTTCATCGTCGCGGAAATGAACCGCGTCGGGATGCTGGTCGACCTGTCGCACGTCGGGAACCGCACGAGCCGCGACGCGATCGACGCCTCGGCCGGGCCGGTCGCGATCACGCACGCGAACCCGCTGTCCTTCGCGGATTCGCCGCGCAACAAGCCGGACGACGTCATCGACGCGCTCGCCGCGCGCGGCGGAGTGCTCGGCTGTTGCCTGTACCCCAACGTGATCGGCGGCGAGAAGACGACCCGGCGGCAGTTCTGCGAGATGGTCGCGGGGCTGGTCGAGCGGATCGGGCCGGACCACGTCGCGCTCGGCAGCGACTGCACGCGGAACTGGTCGCAGGACTACGTCGCCTGGCTGCGCAACGGCCGGTGGCGGCCCGCGTCGGCGGTGCCGGTGGAGCCGCAGTGGCCGGTGTGGCCGAACTGGTTCGGCGGGCCGGCCGATTTCCCGGTGCTCACCGAAGGATTGCTGGAAGTGGGCTTGGACGAGACCGTCGTGGCGCAGGTGCTGGGCGGCAACTGGCTCCGGCTGTTCGACACGGTCTTCCCTGGAGCCGGGCAATGACCGCGGCGAGGGCCGAGCGCGTCTCGGCGGCCGAAATCGTGCAGACTAGGGTTTCGGTCCGGGAGATCCACGAGGTTTCCCTGCGCGCCTTGCGGGCTTCGGGGCTGAGCAGCGGCGAGGCGGAGCACCTGGCCGAGGTCGTCGCGACCGCGGAGATCCACGAGGCTGCCGGGCTCGACGCCTTGACCATCGAGACGGCCCGGATCCCGGCCGGACGGGTCGGTCTCCGGCTGGAACATTGCGACGGGTACGCCGTGGCGCACGACCCGGCTTCGCGCGGCCCGCTGCAGGCTTTCGTGCCCGCCTGCGAAACGGCCGCCGTGGTGGGCACGTTGGTCGTGCCGGGAATGGCGGGCAGTCCGGTACTGGACTGGGCTGCTTTGGACATCGCCGAACGGGCCGGGCGGATACTGTCCCTTTCGGACGGTGGACACCGCACAGTCGTCACGCCCGGCGGGGATCTGCTGCGGCTCCCCGCCGCTGCCGAACCACGTCCGCCGGTCGCGGGATTGGTGATCCGCCCGCTGTCCGAGGTGCCGGACGCGCAGGTTATTTCCACCGCGGCGGAACGGAAACAGCGACATCGCGAAGCGGTCACCCATGGCGTGTCCGTGAAAACTCCATTGTGGACTCTCGCGTACTCGATCGCGCGCGGGTTCCTGATTCCGGACCACCGGGAGGGCCGATGACCTCGCGCGAGCTAGTGGCGCATCCGCACGGACCGCGGCCCTACGCCGGAGCCGCCGTGTTCGGCGGGGTGATCTGGGCGTGCGGGCAGGTCCCGGCACGGCGGGACGGCAGCGTCCCGGAAGGAATCGACGAGCAGGTGCGGGTCGCCCTCGACAACCTCGAGGACACCCTGCGGGCCGCGGGAGGGAGCCTGCGCACGCTGCTCAAACTGACGGTGTTCCTCGCCGACCTCGGCGAGTTCGACGCCTACCACCAGGCCTACCTCGACCGTTTCGCCGGCATCGACCTGCCGCCGCGGACCACGGTCCAGGTCGCCGGGTTCCGGGGGACGAAACGCATCGAGATCGACGCCGTGGCGGCGGTCGGCAGCGAGGAGACCAACCGACATGAAGACTGACCGCGCACCGGACAACGCTGTTCGGGCGACCCTGGATTCGGCCCGGCTCAACGGGTTCCACCGCAAGCTCGCGCTGTACTCGTCCGGCGGGCCGTTCCTGGACGGCTACATCCTCAGCATCATCGGCATCGCGCTGGTGCAGATCGGCCCGCAGTGGCAGATGGACTCGCTGTGGTCCGGCCTGATCGGCGCGTCCGCGCTGGTCGGCGTGTTCATCGGGGGAGCGGTGTTCGGCCCGCTCACCGACCGGATCGGCCGGAAGCTGATGTACACGATCGACCTGATCGCGATCATCGTGTGCTCGGTGCTGCAGTTCTTCGTCGCCGACGCCGCGCAATTGTTCGTGCTGCGGTTGCTGATCGGCATCGCGGTGGGCGCGGACTATCCGATCGCGACCGCGCTGGTCACCGAATTCGCGCCGAAAGCGTGGCGGGCGCGGCTGGTCGGCGGGCTGAACGCGATGTGGTTCGTCGGGGCCACCGTCGCCGCGTTCGTCGGGTTCTTCCTGCTGAACGTGGACCAGGGCTGGAAGTGGATGCTGCTGTCGTCGGCGGTGCCCGCGCTGCTGATCGTGATCGCCCGCACCAGCATTCCGGAATCGCCGCGCTGGCTGCACAGCAAGGGCCGCGACGCGGAAGCGCTGGAGGTGCTGCGCACGACGATCGGCGAGCACGCCACACTGGACGATCTCCCGGAAGCCGAAACGAAAACCCCGATGTCCGCGTTGTGGCGCGGCGGATATCTCAAGCGGGTCGTGTTCATCTCGATCTTCTGGACGTGCACGGTCGTCCCGTTGTTCGCGATCTACGCCTTCGGGCCGCAGATCCTCGAACTGTTCAACCTCGGCGGCGGAAACCTGTCGCACCTCGGCTACGGCCTGATCAATTTCTTCTTCTTCGTCGGCAATATCGCCGCGCTGCTGCTGGTGGACCGGCTCGGCCGCCGTCCCGTCCTGATCTGGGGCTTCGCGATTTCCGCGGCCGGACTGTTCTATCTCGGTCTGCAACCGGGCGCCGCGTTGTGGCTGATCGCGCTCGCCTTCGCGGTGTACGCGGTGTTCAACGGCGGACCGTCCATTCTGGAATGGATTTACCCGAACGAGCTGTTCCCGACGGAGGTCCGCGCGTCGGCGGTGGGGCTCTGCACCGGGATCAGCCGGATCGGCGCGGCAGTCGGCACCTTCGCGACACCGTGGGCGCTCACCAATCTCGGATTGTCGGCCACGATGTACATCGCCGCCGGAATCGCCGCGCTGGGCGCGATCGTGAGCGCGTTCATGGCCCCGGAGACCAAGAACGTCGATCTGCACGTGGCTTCTTCGCTCAGCTAGAACGGGAAACCGGGCCCGGCGCCGGGGAGGCGCGCCGGGCCCGGTGGCTTCAGTTCTTGTTGGTGCCCGGGGTGAGGACCTTGTCGATGACGAACACGGTCGCGTTCTTGGTCGGAATGTTCCCGCACAGGATCTTCGCGCCGTTGACGGTCATGTTCTCGCCCGAACCCTCGATCTTCAGCGGGCCGCCCGCGGTGTTGAGCGAGGTCACGGTGCCCGCAGCGGCGAGGCCCTTGGCGTCGTAGCGCTTGCCGACGACGTGGTACTGCAGGATCGGCGCGAGCTGGTTCGGGTTGGCCGCCAGTTCCTTGAACTTCGCGTCGCCGAGCGCGTTGAACGCCGGGTCGGCCGGGGCGAAGACGGTGATGGCCTGCTGGCTGTTGAGGGTGTCGACCAGGTTGGTGGCCTTGACCGCCGCGACCAGCTTGGTGAGCAGCGGGTTCGTCGAGGCCGCGGACGCGACCGGCTGCGGGCCCATCGAGTCGAGCGAACCCGGCGCGCTGCCCTGCGGGAGCTGGGAGCACGCGGGGCCGAACACGTCGGCGTTGGTGGTGACACCGGAGTCGCTGCTGGACATCGGCGCCGAGGACGGCATCGACGAGGGCATCGCCGACGGGGAGCTGCCCGAGGCGTTGTTGTCGGTGCTGGTGCCGCACGCGGTGAGGGCGAGGGCGGCAGCGGCGCCGATACCGGCGAGGCGAAGGGTCTTCACGGCAATTCTCCGTTCACAGTGGATTGTTCGACAGGGATTCGGCGCCGGCCCGGCACCGGATTGGTCAGGAAGCGATAAAAGTCGTGGAATGCCATCCGGTCGCCCCGTCGGGCACGGTTCCGGCGCGGGCTTCGGTCTGGGTGTAGCCGGAGTTGTCGGTCGCGCGCACGAAAACCTGGTGCGTGCCGGGCTTGACGGAAATCTGGGTCCACCACATCCGCCAGGTGTTCCGGTTCACCTCGGCGGACAAGGTGGCCGGCTGCCAGGGTCCGCCGTCCACTTTGGTCTCCACCTTGGCGATCCCGGTGTGCTGGGCCCAGGCGACGCCGGCGATCCGCACTGCCCCGGCCGGAACGGTGGCGAATCCCTTGGGCGTGTCGATCCGGGATTCGGTCTTGACCGGCGCCTGCTCGCCCCAGCCGCGGCGAAGCCAGTACGCCTGCCGGGCCTTCCACGTGGTGACCTCGATGTCGACCACCCATTTGACCGCCGAGACGTACCCGTAGAGCCCGGGAGTGACCAGCCGCGCGGGGAAACCGTGTTCCAGCGGCAGCGGTTCGCGGTTCATCCCGATCGCCAGCATCGCGCCGCGCGAACGGTCCAGCGCGGCCGCGACCGGGGTGCCGGACGTCCAACCGTCCACACTGGAGCAGAACAGCTGCTCCGCGCCCGGCTGGACCCCGGCTTCGGCCAGCAGATCCGCGAGATCGACGCCGACGAAGTTCGAAGTGGACACATAGTCGCCGCCGACCTCGTTGGACACGCACGTCATCGTCACCGTGCGCTCGACCAGCGGCCGGTCGCGGAGATCGCGGTAGCGGTACCGGATTTCCCGGTCGACCATCCCGTGGATCCGCAGGCTCCAGTCCTCGGTGCGCACCTGCGGAACCGACAACGCGGTGTCGACGCGGTAGAAGTTCCGGTTGGGCGTGAGGAACGCCGGGGTGCCGAGTTTGGCGAAATCCGCGTCGGCGGGAATGGGCGGAGCCGAAACCGCGGGCACGAGCGGCCCGACCGCCTCCCGGGACGCCGCGGCATCTCTCGTTCCGCTGATGGCCTGCCCGGCACCGCCGAGAACTCCGGCCCCGACGACCGTGCCGACGCTGCCGAGCAAGAACGACCGGCGCGACGAATCCGTCGCCTGCTGTCGCGCCGCGATTCGGTGCAGCAGCAGGAAAACCGCGACCCCGACGACGAGACTGACCAGCGGAGCCAGCAACGCGACCGCGGTCAGATCCGGCCGCGCGGCCACCGCGACCCCGCCGATCAGTCCAAACGCGACAATGATCGCGACACCCGGCCACGGCTTCCGCCGGGACAGCAGCCCCGCCGCCGCGGAGACGACGACCAGCACCGCCGCCATGCCGCCGAGCAGGACGGCTTTGTCGTAGGTGCCGAAGGTCCGCACCGCGAAGTCTTTCAGCGGCAGCGGCGTCAGGTCGATGGCTCCGTTGCCGACCGCGAGGTACGGCGAGGCGTTGACGTTGCCGAACGATGCAGCCAGGTGCCCGGCGGCCAGCGCCGAGAGCAAGGCGAGCACGCCGCACAGCGCTGCCGGAAGGAACCGCAGACGGGAGGTCATGCCAGGCATTCGCAGCCGGACCGGGCGCGGATGGGTGGGTATGCGTCACCCGTCCGGGGGTCCGCTCGGGCCTGTGGCGCCTTTCTCGGCGCATTTGCGTGATTTCGTGCGCAAGCGGCCGTTCCGTCGGCTAAATTCCCGGACGATCCCGGATGGAGCAGTCATTCGGGAGAATGGGGACACCGATGCGGCGAATGTTGATCACTGCGGCCTGTCTGGGGGTGCTGGCAGCCACGGCCGCGTGCGGCGGCGGGGCGGCCCCGGCCCTGCCCACCGACCAGGCCGGACCGGCCGGGCAGCCGCCCGCGTCGTCCGCCGAGCCGGAAGCGGTCACCGCCGATCCGCCGATGGCGTTCGACATGAGCAAGGGCGTCGCGCTGCCCCGCACGGCGCTGCAGGCCAACATGGGCGGCTCGGTCACGTCGAAGTTCATGACGCTGCGCGACCGCACCGGCTACATCATCGCCCCCGAATCGCTGAGCGCGGTCGACGTCCTCACCGGCCGGGAGAAGTGGAACACCAGGATCGAGGGCCCGGCCGCCGACCCGAACGCGCACAAGGGCCCGTTCGTCGAGCAGAGCGGACCGCGTCCGCCGCTGGTCACCGACCAGCTCGCCGTCGGAGCCGTCCCGCTGCGGATGCCCGAACAGGGCACGACGCCCGGCTACCTCGCG
This sequence comes from Amycolatopsis sp. A1MSW2902, assembly GCF_017312175.1. Lineage (NCBI taxonomy): Bacteria > Bacillati > Actinomycetota > Actinomycetes > Pseudonocardiales > Pseudonocardiaceae > Amycolatopsis > Amycolatopsis sp. A1MSW2902. The sequence continues at coordinate 4,998,274 of NZ_QJPO01000001.1, read as the reverse complement.
CTCGCCGTCATCGCGGTGAATCCGCAGACCGGGGCCAAGGTCTGGCAGACGAACACCAAGATCGCCGACGACCAGTACGGGATCAGCGGCGACCGTTCGGTCACGCACGTCGTCGCGGCCACCGGCAAGGCCGTGGTCGCCAGCTTCGCGCAGTCGGAGGGCAACCTCACCGTCGCGCTGGACCCGGCGACCGGGAAGCAGCTGTGGGTGCGCAAGGACTACGACGCGGGCAGCGTGAACGGCGACGTCGTCGTCGGGGTCGACTCGAATGTCGCCGAGAACGAGTCGATGGTCCAGGCGACCGCGCTCGACATCGCCACCGGCCAGCAGAAATGGGTCGGCGCCGCCAAATCGAGCGCGGTCGAGATCCTGCCCGCCGATCCGGCGATGGTGGTCCTGAAGGCCAACGAGTACAGCAGCGGCCACGCCTTCCTGAAGTTCCTCGACGCGGCGACCGGCGCGGAGAAGTTCTCCGTGGAAGGCACCCGGAACCTCGGCCCCGATTCCTACGGCGACTGCCTGTACGACGAGCAGTCGGTGCTCGCCTGCACCGACTCCGGCGTGCTGACCGCGTACGATGCGAAGGCCGGGACCAAACTGTGGAGCCTTCCGGACCAGGCCGCGAACCGCGTCGCGCCGGGCGGCCTGACCGTCGCCTGGCACGGCGCGCTGTACGGCTACACCAACGGAAGGCAGCCGATCGTCCTCGACGCCAAGACCGGCAAGGACCTGTCCACCGAGGTGGGCTTCGTGCCGGACTGGGTCAGCAAGTACGCCGCGGCGGGCGTCGACCAGGACGGCTCGCCGAAGGCTTATCCGGTCAAGAAGTAGCCGTCGCGCCATCCTCCGCGAGGATCTGCTCGCGGAGGATGTCTGCGTGCCCGCAGTGCTGTGCGAGTTCGCGCAGCACGTGCAGGTAGACGAACCGCAGCGGCAGCGGGCCGCGGCGGTTGCCGGGCAGGATGTCGGTCAGTTCGAGCGACGCGGTGGCTGCACGGGCGGCTTCGCACGCCTCGCGGTGCGCTTGCTGAATGGACGCGATGGTGTCGTCGTCGGTGAGGACGAACGATTCGTCGGGCGTCTCCGGGATCCCGATCTCGGCGCGCGAACGCCCGGTGACGGCCTCGTCGAACCAGACCTTCTCCACGAAGGTCACGTGTTTGACCAGCCCGAGCAGCGTGGTCTTCGACGGCACGAGCGACCGGCGGGCTTGCTCCTCGGTGAGCCCGTCGAGGCAGTGCTGGAGCGCTTCGCGGTGTTCGTCGATGAAGTAGTCGAACTGGGCCTTGGCGTGGTTGTCGATCGCTGATTCCATGGGCACGGACCCAGCTTGCCGGATGTCGGAATCCAGGTGAAGGAGCAGGCATGCCGTCGCTCGGCCTGTACTACCCGTGGACGCACTTCCAGAACGACAACTGGCTCAAGCTCGCGCTGCTGACCTGGGACCGGCTGGCCCGGATGCGCCCGCCCGCGGCGCCGGACCGCGACGGGGACCTCGTCCGCCGTCTCCGCGGGGAGACCGATTTCCTCGTGGAGACCGCGCCGAGCGCCGCCGTGCTGAACGTCGTCGCCGAGTCGTTCGGCGAGATTTTCGATGCCGATCCCGGCCGCCTGCTCGACCGCTACGGGCTGGACGAGCCGCGGGCGTGCGACGGAGACCCGAGCGGGCCGGGCTGGCGAGGGTACGCGCCGCCGATCACCCAGCACATGGTGATGGGGCCGCCGCCGGTCGAGGTGCTGACGGCGGTCCCGGTCGGCGGGCCGGGCGCGAAAATGACCGGTGGGCTCCGGGACGGGCTGATCCGGCTCGGCCTCGCGGTGCCGATGGACGGACAGTGGGTCGGTCTCGACCCGGAGCTGGCCTCCATCTACCTCGCGGTGCTGGCCGACGCGATGAGCCACCGCGAAGCGCTGTCGCCGGTCACCGACGACCCGCGCATGCATCACGCGACCGGTGCGCTGGACCGATTGGTGTCGCTGGTGTTCGACGAGCACGTTCCGGTGCCGGCGGTGGAGAACGTTTCCAGCGCCTACCTGCAGATCGCGCTCGAGACGGTGCTCGAACCGTCCCATGTGGACCGGGTGCCGGCGGAAAAGCTCATCAGCTTCCGGGAAAAGCACCGGGCCGAACTCGCCGCGTTCCAAGCGCACGTGGCGAGCCTCGGCCCGGAACTGCAAGCCGCCGCGGAAGCGGAGAACCTGGAAGTGGCGGCGGCGCACCTGCGTGCGTTGTACGAAACCCGGACCCGGCCGCAGCTGGACGAACTCCGCAAAGCGTTGCGCGGCATGGGCATCGAGGCGTCCGCGGGAACACTGGTGCAGAAGATCGACCTCAACGCGGCGGCAGGCACCGTGCTCGGCAGCGTCGCCGCGGCGGGCGGACAGCTTGCGGTAGCGGGTGCCGCGGTCGCCGTGACGCTCGTGCCTTATCTCGCGGGGAAGACGAAGGCGCGGCGGCAACAGGTGGCGCAATCGCCGGTGGCGTATTTGCTTGCGGCGGACCGCAAACTCACCGGACGCGCGCTGCTGCGGCGCGATCGCTAGGGGACGCGCGGTTCAGTGCGGCGCGGACCGGGTCTTCCCGGCATCGAGCCGAGCCAGCGCCGTTTCCACCCCGTTGACCTCCGCGAACCGGCCTTGGGCGCGGAAAAGATCGAGCGCTAGCTGCCACACCGAGCGAGCCTCGGCAGAGTCGCCCATTGCGCGGTGGGTGTGGCCGAGGTGTTCGAGGGTGTCGGCTTCCAGATAGGTGTTGCCGGATTCCCGGTACAGCGCAAGCGCTTCGCGATAGTGCTCGATGGCGTCGATGTGGCGGCCGGTGTGGTGGGCGATGTGCGCGAGGCTGTCGAGGACGTCGGCGACCGCCGGGTGGTTCGCAGTCCGGTACAGCTGGAGCGCGCGTTCGCAGTGGGGCCGGGCCTGCTCGTGCTGGCCGAGGAGGGTGAGATACCAGCCGACGCCGTTCTGGGCCTGCGCTTCCCACACCGGATTGCCGAGCGGGCGGAACAGTTCCAGCGAGCGCTGGGCGTGTTCGAGCGCGGCGCGCTGGTCGCCGTGCAGTTCCCAGGTTTGGGCGAGGTCGTGTTCGATGATCGCCCGCACGCGCTGGTCCTCGCCGCGGTCGGCCAGGTCCAGCGCTTCGGCCAGATGGGCGAGGGCGTCGTCGTGCCGGGCCCCGCGGGCGCAGGCCAGGCCGTAGCGGCGGTGCGCGAGGACGCGGGTTTCCGAAGTCCCGAGCGCGTCGGCGGCTTGCACCGCGATGGGCCAGACCGCGAGGTCTTCGTGCAGGAATCCGCGCCGGTAGTGATAGGCGGTCAGCGCCAAAGCGATCTGCCACGCGGGTTCGTGCCACCCGTGTGCGGAGGCGACGCGCTGGGCGTCGAGAAGGCAATCGTGGTCCGCGTCGAACCAGTCGAGAGCTTCGCCGGTGCTCGCCGGCGGATGCGGATAGGGATGGTCGTGTCCGGTGTCGATGCCGGGTGGGAGGACGCCGTGCGGATGCAGGACGCGGTTTCCGGCCAGCGCGGTGCCGGTGTAGTAGCCGATGACGCGTACCAGCGCCGCGGTGCGCGCCTCGGCGGAAAGGCTGGTGTGGGTCCTCGCGAAGAGGCGGACCAGGTCGTGCATCCGGTAGCGGCCGGGCGCGTCCTGCTCCACCAGTGAAACCCGTTCCAGCGCAAGGAGAATCGCCGCAGTGGCGTTCGGGGACAAGCCGGTGAGGTTGGCGGCCGCGCGGACGCTGATGTCCGGCCCGGGGGCGAGACCGAGCAATTCGAACACCTCGGCGTGCTGCGGCGGGAGAGCGCGCAAGGACCACGACAGGACTGCGGCGACGCTGGCATCGCCGTCGTCGAGCGCGCTCACGTCGGTGAGTTCGGCGGCCAGCGCGGCCAACGGGAAATCGGGGTGTTCGGCGGCCCGGGCGGCCAGGATTCCCAGTGCCAGCGGAGAACCGGCGCAGCGGGTGACGAGTTGTTCGGCGGCGTCGGGGTCGGCGTCGAGGTAGTCCGGGCCGAGCCGGTCGATCAGGACGCTTCGGGCGTGTGCCGCGGGCAGCGGCCGGACCGCCAGCGGGGTGGCGCCGTGCGTGGTGGTCAGGCTGGTCATGCGGTTGCGGCTGGTCACGACGACGGCGCAGCTCGGCTCGCCCGGCAGCAGCGGCGTGATCTGGCTGGGGTCGCGGGCGTTGTCGAGGACGACGAGGACGCGTTTTCCGGCGAGAAGGGTGCGGTAGAGCGCGGTCTGCGCGTCGGGTTCGGCCGGGATGGCGGAGCCGGTGACGCCGAGCGCGTGCAGAAAACCCCGCAACGCGACGTCGGGCGCGGTCGGGTCGCCGTCCGGGCTGAAGCCGCGCAGGTCGACGTAGAGGCGGCCGTCCGGGAACGCAGTCGCTTGCCGGTGGGCCCAGTGCAGCGCGAGGGCGGTTTTGCCCATTCCGCCACCGCCGTGCAGGACGGTGATGGGCACCGTGGCGTGTGGTTCGGCGAGGGTGTCGAGGTGCCGGAGTTCGTCTTCGCGACCGGCGAATCGCGGCGGCGGGGACGGGAGTTGCTGGGGGACCGGCGCGGCCCACGCCCGGAGCGGTGCGGGGCCGGGAGTTTGGGCGGCGAGGATTTCCTCGTGCACCGCGCGCAGGTGCGGCGACGGGTCGGCGCCGAGTTCGTCGACGAGCATCGTGCGGGTGCGCTGGTAGCGCGCGAGGGCTTCGTCGGTGCGGCCGCTGTGGTGCAGGGCGCGCATGAGGGCGGCGGCGATGCGTTCGTCCAGCGGGTATTCGTCCGCGCGCCGGGCCAGGAGACCGAGGACGGTGCCGTGCTGTCCGCGACGCAGCTGCCGGTCGGCGTAGTCGAGTTCGGCGGCAGTGCGCTGGCGGGCAAGGGAATGCCGGACGTTGTCGGCCCACGCCGAATCGACCCCGAGCAACGCGTCGCCCTGCCACCTGTCGAGGGCGCGTTCGTACAGCCGCGCGGCTTCGGCGTCGTCGGCGGTCGCGCGGGCTTGGCCGACCAGGTCGGTGAACTGGTGCAGATCGAGCGCGTCCGGACTGGGCAGCGGGATGACGTATCCGCCGGACCGCCGTTCGATCCCGCCGCCGTGCGGATGCAGGACCCGGCGCAGGCGGGCGACATAGGTCTGCAGCGCGTTCGCGACGCGGGACGGCGGATGCTCGCCCCACACCCGGGTCACGAGCTGATCGGCCGGAACGACGCGCCCGGCGTCGAGCAGCAACGCGGCCAGCACGAGCCGCTGCCGCGCGTGCCCGACCGCCAGCACCTCGCCGTCCGCGGTCGCGCCGACCTCGCCCAGCACCCGGAACTCCAGCGCCATCGCGTAGCCTCCCCGGTCCACCGGACGAGGCTAAAGCATTGCCGAGCGGGCATGAATCGAAAATGAGCCAGGCCCTTGTCGCGTCACCGCGATCCGGCGGCCACCAGCTTCGCCGTGATCGGTTCCAGCGCGGCGATCAACTCGTCGAGTTCGGCCGCCGACAGCGCTTCGTACGGCGCGGCGGCAAGCTCGTCGGTCAAGCTCTCGATGCGCTGCTTCACTTCACGGCCCGCGTCGGTGAACCGACCCTCCGCGTCGACGAGACCGCGTTCGCGCAAGCCGTCCATGATCGCGGCCAGCCGCTTCTTCGGCAGGTGATGCACGCGCCCGAACGACTCCGGCGGGTGGATGCCCATCTCCAGCGCGGACAGGATGTGCGCCTCCGCACCGCCGATCCGCGCGCTGACCAGCGCGGCGATGTGCCCGTCCCCGCGATGCTCGCGCAGCATGGTCGCCGAATGCCACAACCGTGCGACCGGATCGCTCGGCATCGGCAGCGTGCGCATCCCGGCGTACATCATCCGACCCACGGTGGGGGCGCTCGTCGCGGCTTTGGCGGTCAGGTCGGCGGCGCGCACCAGACCCGGGGAACCGGCGAGTTCGTCGCCGAGGATCCGGCGCACCGACGCGGCGCTGCCTCGTTCCCGCGCGGCGACGGAAGCCTCGCGCGGGATCGTCTCCCACGCGCTCGGGATGTGCCGCGCGGCCTCGCCTTCGGCGAAGTTGTAGAACGCCGCGTGGACGACCTCCGCCGGCACCCGCCCCAGCGGCGCCGCCCGGCTGGCGAAGTATCCGTCCCAATAGGTGCGGTGGCCGAGCGCGGCCAGTTCTTCGTTGCACTCGTCGGCGAAGAAGGTGACGAGGCAGATCGGCTCCAGGAGCTCGAACATGCGCCGGGCAGTGCTGGTCATCGCTGCATCATGCCAGCGTGGTGAGGAAAATATCGGCGATTTGCTCGCCGAGGTCGACCGACGCGACCGCGCCGTCCGGGCCGTTCTCCGCGGGGGAGCGAAGGACGACCTCCGCTCGGTACAGCCCGCGCCGGGTCATCACGTTGAGCGCGCGGGTCGGCTGATCGAGGGTGACGCTGACCGTGTCCTCCCCGGCGAACCGGAGCTGGTCGCCGCGCTCGAGATCCGTCACGGTCCCGTTGACGGTCAGCCGGAGCGGCCCGAGAGCGGTGAAAAGCCGGTCGATTCCCGGGAAAGACGAGAACGGCGCGTCTTCGAGAAGGTCCGCGACGCTGATCCGCCACCGGGAGGGATCGGCGTCGGCGGCGAGTTCGCGAGTGGTGCCTGCGCCGTTGCGCCAGGGGACCGGGGCGACTTCGGACGGGTTGAGCATCAGGGCATCTCACTCGTTCTCCGCGGCAGATGCAAACTCGCCGGGCGTCAAGCGGGGTTCACCGCGGCAACAGCGTGCGGACCGCGTCCGGGAATCCGGCCACTCCGTCCGGTCCGGACAGTGCCAGGTTGAAGAGAAACCCGGGCAGCAGCGCCAAAATCGCCTGCGCGAGCGCCTCGGCCGGCACACCGGTCCAGGCCCCGGCCTCCTGGCGGCTGCGCACGAGACCGGCCACCTCGGCACTCATCTCGGCCGACGCGGCGGCGAGGCGCTCGGCGAGTTCCGGATTGCGCTGGGCTTCCGACCAGACCAGCACCGCCATGCTCGCCAGTTCCCGGTCGCGGTGCAGGCCGGTGACGGCTTCCAGCAGCTCCGCCATCACCTCGCCGACCCCGCGCTCGCCGCCGCGGGCGAGGGCAGCGCGCAGCACCCCGGTGACGTCGTCGAGGTTCTGCGCGGCGACCGCGACGATCATGTCCTCCTTCTTCGGGAAGTACCGGTAAACCGCGCCCGCGGACTTGCCCGCCTCGGTGAAGACGTCCTGCATCGACGTGCGGTGGAAGCCGTCGCGGAGGAAGCAGCGGCGCGCGGCCGCCAGGATTTCCCCGCGCTGGTCGTCCTTGTACTGCTGACTCACCCTCGGCAACGTCCGCTCCTCGCCTTGACACCCGTCGCCGGGGCAGCCTAGCGTAAAAGAAAAGCGGATGTCCGTCCTCTTTTAACGTCAGGAGAGCCCCGCCATGCCCATGACTCCCGTCCCGGACGTCACGCTGACCCCGGTCGCGTCCTTCCCGGAGAAGTACTTCCCGGAAAACCTCGCCGTCCGCTCCGACGGTTCGGTGCTGGTCACCGTCCTCCTGCAGCAGGAGCTGTGGATCGTGCCGGAGCCGCGGCGACCCGTTCTCGTGCACCGCTTCGACCACCCCGTGACGGGGATCGTCGAGGTGCGGCCGGACGTCTTCGTGCTCAGCCTGACCGAGGGCTACACCACCCACGAATCGCATCTGGTGCGGCTCGACCTCACCGGCTGGACGCCCGGCGAACCGGTCGCCCCGGAGGTCGTCTTCACCTTCGACGACCGGGTACGCGCACTCAACGGCAGCTGCCTGCTCGGCAGTGGAGTGCTGGCCGTCGCCGACTGCTTCGCCGGGCTGATCTGGCGCGTCGACCTCGATGCCGACGCCCGTAGTGCGCGGGCCGGGGTCTGGCTGGCCCACGACACCATGGCCGACGACCCGGACGCCGAGATCGCCCCGCCGCGGCAGCCAGGCGTCAACGGCGTCCGGTACAGCGCGCGGACCGGCTACCTCTACTACACGTCCACCGCGCAGAAAGTCTTCATGCGAGTGCCGGTCGACCCAGAGACGCTAGACCCGGCCGGTGGCGCGGAATTCGTCGCCGCGATCGACAACGCCGACGACTTCGCCCTGGACGACGAGGCCGGATTCGCTTACGTGACAAGGCATCGAGCCAACACGCTCGACCGGGTGCCGCTCATTCCGCGGCACGGCAGCGAAGTCCGGCACATCGCGGGCGAGCCGTTCGACGAACGCCTGGTCGGGCCGTCCAGCGCGGCCTGGGTTCCGGGTCAGGAAGGGCGAGCCTTCTACGTCACCACGGACGGCGGCACGACCGCCCCGCCGGACGGGATCCTTCGCAACGCCATGCTGCTGCGGGCTGACCTGCATCCGTGACGCGCTTGGGGGAGGCGGTTTCGACGTGGATCAAGGCTTGCGCGCGACCCCGGCCAGCATCGCCGCCTCGCTCGGATCCGCGAAGTCGACCACCGGCGTATTGACCCCGCTTTCCTCGGGATGCCAGGCGGCGGTCCAGGTGACCCCCGGGTCCAGCATCTCGAAATCGCCGAACAGCGCGCGGATTTCCGCGTTCGAGCGCAGCACGTGCTTGCTGACATTGGTGTCGTACAGCTGGATCACCGCGCGCAACTGCCTGGCGATGTCCTCGGGCAATCCTTCGTGGGTGATCTGCGACAGCACGAGATACGACCCCGAGGGCAGCATTTCGCGGTACCGCGCGATGGCCTCCGGCCCGAGGTCGCGCCCGTCCGGGCCGGGCTGCTGGATGTGCAGGACCGCAGTGACCAGCAGCGCCAGCGGCTGCCCGGGATCGATGACGCCGGTGTCCGCGACGGACTGCCACAGTTCGTCCGGTTCGCGAAGATCACCCTGGATCACCGCGTGGCGTTCGGGATCCCCGTGGCGCTCCAGCAGGATCCGGGAATGCGCGACCGCCACGGGTTCGCGGTCGATGTAGACGACACGGGAATCCGGCGCGACCTCGTCGGCGATCTGGTGCACGTTGCCCATCGTCGGGACGCCGGACCCGATGTCGACGAACTGGCGCACGCCGAGACGCACGAGATGCCGCACCGCGCGGTGCAGGAACGCGCGGTTGGCCCGGGCGCAGTACATCCCGGCCGGGAAGGCGGAGAGGACCATCTTGCCGAACTCGCGGTCGATGGCCCAGTTGGCCGTGCCGCCGAGATACCAGTCGTAAACCCGCGCCACGCTGGGCCGGTCGAGGTCCACGCCCGGGATGGGCTCTTCAGGTCCTTGCGCCACGCCGCCTCCCCCGCAGTCGTGGCCCAATCGTAGCCAATCCGGCCGATCCCGCCGGACGGGCACGGCGGCGACCGCCGGCCCGGCGAGGGCGGTGGTCTGGACAACGCGGATATTCCTTGCGTGATCCACCGCGTTTTCGTTAATGGGAAACAGCGGTTCAGCGCCGGGGAATCGGCCGGTGATCGTCGTTGAGTAGGCTGCTGCCAACGACTTCATTGGGGGAGCGATGACTGAAGAAATCGAACCGGTGCGCCGGGCCGCCGTCCGTTTTCCGGGAATCAGCCCGAGAGCCTACGAACACCCGGTGGACCGCGGCGCGCTCGCCACGTTGCGCGCGATGCCCGGATTCGCCCAGGTGATCAAGGCCGTCTCCGGTTTCTACAACGAACGCGGCGAACGGCTGATGGCACTGGCGTCGTCGATTCGCGTGGGACCGAAGCAGTATCCGGAACTCGACCGGCTGCGCCACGAATGCGCCGAAACGCTCGATCTCCCCGCGGTGCCGAACCTGTTCGTCTACCAGGACCCGCGGCTGCAAGCGTCCGCGCTCGGCATGGACGAGCCGTTCATCCGGATCAGCACCGCGCTTGTCGACCAGCTGAGCCACGAATCGCTGCGGTTCGCCATCGGCCACGAAATGGGGCACGTGCTGTCCGGGCACGCGGTCTACCGCACGATCATGGTGCGCCTGATCAACCTCCAGATGTCGATGTCCTGGACGCCGGTCAGCGCGCTCGGCATCCGGGCGATCATCGCGGCGCTGAGCGAGTGGTACCGCAAGGCCGAACTGTCCTGCGACCGCGCGGGCCTGCTCTGCGGCCAGGACCCGACCGCCGCGCTGCGCGCGCAGATCCAGCTCGCCGGCGGCGTCGACCCGTCCCGCATCGACATCCCGTCCTTCCTCCAGCAGGGAGCGGAATACGAGGCGGGCGAAGACATCCGGGACAGCCTGCTGAAGCTGAAGTACGTCGAGACCGAAACCCACCCGTTCGCCGTGGTCCGGGCGACGCAGCTGCAGAAATGGGCCGCGTCCGAGGAGTACCGGGCGATCCTGACCGGCGAGTACCCGCGCCGGGACGACGACGCGCCCGCCACGGACTGGAAGGACGACCTGAAGTCCGCGGCGAAGTCGTACAAGGATTCCTGGACCGCCTCGGCGGACCCGCTGACGAAGGTCTTCACCGACGTCGGGGAGACGGTCGCGGACACCGCGAGCAAGGTGTGGGCCAAGTTCGGCGGGGGCTCGGAGAACGGCAACGCCTGAGCTCGGCTTCGCGCGGAAATTCGGAACCGGAAAAGGCCGCGGCGAAATAACTGACAATTCTTGTCTGCTCGGACGCTGACAAAGCACCGCATCTTAACCACGTATCCAGAGCCGGTGGAATGTGGGGTACGTCACCGCGTGCTGCGGTAATGGCGGCCTGATGTGCGCGATGGTATCTGCGGCGCGTCAGGGGATGGGGCGCGTCGGCAAACGGGGGAGGGGCATGCGGCAAACGGAGGAATGGCTTCCCGTGCCGCGGTGGATTCCCCGGCGTGGAGCGGCCGTAATCGGCGAGTGCGGAAAAGCCTCGCTGTTCTGTGGCCGGTAATCGGAGGAATTCAGCGTCCGAACGAAAGGGTTTCTTCATGGTGTTCAACCGGAAAGCTTCGCGCTTGGCCGGCTGTGTCGCCGGGGTGACCGCCGCGGGGCTGCTGGCCGCCGCGGCGCCGGCGAACGCGGTGGCCGGGGGTGCACCGGTCACCGGTGCCGCGGCGTCCTCGCTGGTCCGGCTCGCGATCGGGGGTGACGCGACCAGCGGCGGCCACGCCTGCACGGGAACCCTGGTTTCCTCGCAATGGATTCTGACGACCGCCTCGTGCCTCACCGGCAAGACCGGGGCGCACGCCGGCGACGGACTGGTCGACGGCGCGCCGCCTGCCGTCGCCGTGAACGCCGCGGTGACCGAAACCGGGAAGCCGACCCGGCAGATCGCCGTGGACCGCGTGGCGACGCGGACCGACCGCGACGTCGTGTTGCTGCGGCTGGTCGCGCCGGTTCTCGGGGCCAGCGCGGGGAGTCTCGCCGCGACGCCGCCGCCGTCGAGCGGGCAGGTGACGGTGGCCGGGTTCGGCCGCACGGCGACCGAATGGATCCCGGACGCTCCGCAGTCGGCTTCGCTGACCATCGCGGCCGGCGCACCGGAGCACGGACTGGCCCTCGAAGCGTCCGGCACGAGCGGCGTGTGCCGAGGCGACGCCGGAGCGCCGGTGTTCACTGCCGACGGGCGGATCACCGGCGTCATCACCGGTTCGTATCAGCACAACTGCCTCGGCGAGACTGCGACCAACCCGGCGGTCAGCGCCTCCCGGGTGGACGACCTCGGCGACTGGGTCACGGCGCACACCGTCGCGGGACACCACGGCCTGTACCGCGTCGACGCCAACGGGGCGGTCCTCGCCTATTCCGGCACCGGCAGTGCCTGGACGACCCTCGGCACCGGGTTCGACCGGGTTTACGCCGGGGAAAGCGCGGTGGTCGCGACCCGCGCCGACACCCACGACGTCTACCGCTACACCGGGACCCCCGGCCAGTGGGCGAAGATCGGCGGCCCGGGCGACGGATTCGTGGTCAACGCCGACGGCGTCTACGGCTACAACGGCGGCGGCGTCCTGCGCTGGACCGGCACCGGCTGGGAAACGGTCGGCCCCGCCGGGACCGCGTTCTACGCGGCCGGCCACCTGCTCGCCCGGACCGTGCCCGGCACCGGCGACCTCCACCTGATGACCGCACCCGGCACCTGGGTCAAGATCGGCACCTCCGGCAGCGGCTTCGCGATCAACGACGACGGCATCTACGGAGCCAACGGCGGCGGCGTGTACCACTGGACCGGCAGCGGCAGCGCCTGGGCGAGCGTCGGCAAGGCGCAGAGCGCGCTGTACGCGGGCGCGCACACGCTGCTCGGCATCGAACCGGCCACCAAGGACGTCAACCTGCTGACCGGCAACGGCTGGACCCGCATCGGCGGCTCCGGCGACGCGTTCGCGGCCAACGCCGACGGCGTGTACGGCATCAACAGCGGCGGCATCTACCGCTGGAACGCCCAGTCCGGCGGCTGGGCGGCGATCGGTCCGGCCACCCGGGCTCTCGCCACTGACTGATCCCGCGCACCGGCCGTGAAGGACCCCTTGCGGGACTGGGATTCCCGCATGGGGTCCTTCACAGACCGATGAGAAATCCTCCGCCCGGTCGTCAGTCCTGGTGACCCCCTCTCCGCGGTGGAAGGATCGACGACCATGAGCCCGCCGGACACCGACGACCCAGCGCGGTTCGCGCTGCTGACCGAGCGCCACCGGCGTGAGCTGCAAGTGCACTGCTACCGAATGCTCGCGAACTACGAAGACGCCCAGGACCTGACGCAGGAGACCTTCCTGCGAGCGTGGAACAAACGGGAGTCCTTCAACGGCCGTGCTGCGCTGCGAACCTGGCTGTACCGGATCGCGACCAACGCCTGCCTCGATTTCCTGGAAAAGCGCAACGACCGCACCCCCGTGCCGTCCGACCTCGCGGGCGCTGAGCTGCCGTACCTGCAGCCGTACCCCGACCGGATGCTCCCCGAAGACCCGCAGGAATCGGTGGTAGCACGGGAGACGATCGAGCTGGCGTTCATCGTCGCCGTCCAGCACCTGCCGCCGAGGCAACGTGCAGTCCTCATCATGCGCGACGTCCTAGGCTGGCCAGCGCCGAAAGCCGCGGAAGCCCTCGAGCTGACCGTCGCGTCGGTAACCAGCGCACTGCAACGGGCGCGCGTGACAATGCGCGAGCAACTACCCGCCCGCCGTCTGGACTGGCGCAGCCCGGCCATCCACGAACTGTCGCAAGACGAGCGCGCCGTGGTGAAGTCGTACATCGAAGCCCACGAACGCAACGACCTCGACCGCCTCATGTCCCTTCTCCGCGACGACCTGCGCTTCGCAATGCTGCCCGACCCCGGCACCGTGATCACAACGGCCCGGGACGCCGTCGACGGCTGGGTCTCCGGCGGCCTCTTCCAGCGCTACGACGACTGGCGCTGCATCGCCACGACGGTCAACCGCATGCCCGCCGCCGCGCTCTACCTCCGGACCGCCGACGACCCGGCGTACCGGCTGCTGAACCTCGCGGTCCTGCACATCGCCGACGGAAAGATCGCCGAACTCACCGGATTCGAGGTCGCCGACAAACCATGGCTGGGCCTGGCCGCGACCCTGTGATCACCGCCTGGTCGCGTAGCGGGTCAGCACGACGCCGCCGGGAAACGTCCGCGTCTCCACGAGATTCAGGTTCACCCAGCTGTCCAGCGCGCTGAAGAACGGCGTACCGCCACCCACCAGAACCGGATGGGTGACCACCGCGTACTCGTCGACCAGCCCCGCCCGCACAGCCGCCCCGGCGAGCGTCGCGCCGCCGACACTCAGCGGCCCACCGTCGCCTGCCTTGAGCCGCGCGATCTCGGTGACCGCGTTGCCCGCGAACAGCCGGGCGTTCCAGCCGACCTGTTCGATCGTCGAGGAGAACACCACCTTCGGAGTGTCCCGCCAGTTCCGCGCGAACTCGACCTCCGCCGCGGGTGCCCCCGGCTGCTGGTCGCCGGTCGGCCAGTAGGAACTCATCGCCTCCCACAGCTTGCGCCCGTAGAGCGACATGCTGTTCGCGCGCTCCTGATCAAGCCACCACTGGAACAACTCCTCACTCGGCGGCCCGCTCCAGCCGATGTCGTCTCCTGCCGCGGCGATGTAGCCGTCCAGCGTCAGGTTCATGCCGAAGATCAGTTTCCGGGTCATGTCAGCCTCCCTTGTGTGGCGATCGCACATATACAGACGGGCGGGGCGCGAAAACCTCATCGGGGGCTGTCAGGGCCAAGCTGGATCTCCATCAGCCCCACCACGACCTGGTCGCCGAGCCCAGCTCCGCCGGAGGCTCACCCCGCCCGGCGTCTTGGCGAGCCAGCACAGCCCGAGCCGGGGTGTCCAGTTGACTGCTTGGCAGTCGCGAACGACGCGGTCCACGGTCGTCTTCGACGGCAGCGGGCGGCCAGGGTTCGATGCCGGTGTCGCCGATCTCGCCCACGACCATCAGTCCTTTGCGGAGCAGGTAGCCGAGCACGGCGGCGAAGAACCTGGCGAAGCGATCGCTGTCTTCGGGAACCACCCGTGCTGTGTTGGTGATCAGCCAATCCAGCGAAACCCAGTCGTCGAGACCGTCCTCGATGGTCTCGACGACGAGCCGCTCGACATCATTCCGCGAGAACGGAAGCCTGCGCGCGGGAAACTGTTGCGATGAGCATCGCGACAATCGCAACGACGAGCCCGGCGACGCCACCCTCGACGTACAGCCTGAATGCGGGAGCGCACCCCGTGTCCTACACCCCCGCGGGATCTCGCGGCGGGCAGGGCGATTTGTGTCGGTGCGCACAAACGCTTCAGTGGGCCTCGCGAACGAATGGCGGAAAATTCTGACGGAAAGGCGTGGCATCTGGGCTCACGACATGCACCGATCGCCGGGGTTCCGACTAACCTCGTACCCGATCCTGCTCCCTCCTCTGGAGTGGTTGCGTCAACGGCCAGGTTGGGAGTGAAAATGACTAACTTTTCGAACTTCGACAGCCACGGCGACCTCTACTACGGAGGCGGCGTGGCTCGGTTCTCTTTCGGCTTGCTGGTGGTTTCCTCCCCGGACAGTGTTGACGACCACTCGAGCGGGGACCCCGCACGCGAAAATGTGCACGCTGGCAAGGATTCAGTGCACGTGCCCGTTCGTCAGTCGGCCAGCGGGCTGGTTGCTGTCGCGTGTGTCGAAGAGCCCGTCATTCCGGAGGGGCTCGCGCTGGTGCATCGCGGCGTGATTCAGCTGGCTCGATCGTCGATAGTGCTCTACGACCCCAACGGCCAGCTTCGTTTGGAATTGCCCGTGGAACGCGACTTGAACGCGATATCCGTCTACGGCGACGACCCCGCAGAACCAGCCGAGGTCGTCGTGGTGCTAGGCGTTCCCCGACAACACCGTCCGGTGGCCGCTTCCTGGGGCCCAGGAAATAACTAGACAGCCTTGAGAGAATATTGATGGGAGCGAATATGACGGATATCGAGCAGTTGATGGATAAGCTGTGCCGCGCAGGCGTCACGGTAATCCTCAAGGCGGACGACGACAGAATGAGGGAGGGCGGCAAGCCGTGGACGTTGGTGATGTCAGGCGCGGGCCTCGGAGGGCAGGGATTCATCCGCGCCGAAGCCGCCAGCCTCGACGACTGCCTGGAACAAGGCCTCAAGCGACTGCGCGCCGAGTGCGACGGCTTCGAATGGCTGGCTGAGATCCAGAGATGATCGGCTGTTAGCTTCAAAGATTAGTGGTTGGACTGGAGAAAAATGACCGATCTATTCGCATTGGTTGACGAGGCTGCTGCCTGGATATCCGATCGCCGAGCGAATTTGGAAGACCGTGACATGGGGTAATTGTAGATTCCGGCGGCGACCGCATCAATACCTTAGTATCTATATCAATCGATTACGGACATCGGATCAGTTAATTGATCTTATGGGCCGTCGGGGAGGCATCAGTTGATGCGCGCGGGTATTCTTCAAGGCATAGATCGAGATGACCACAGGGAAATCGGCTCGCGAGATGATCTGCAGCGCACGCTGAGCGAATTTGCGGCGTGGACCTCGTCGGGTGCATAGTCGAAACGGCCGCGGGTCGTCCGTGGACGAACTGAGTGTTCGGCAGGCGACTGGGCTGAGCAGAGAGGGCATCGCCATGGCTGGCGCGACCAAGCGCGAACTCAGGCCGTTGCGGTTTGGGGTGGCCGCTCCGACTGCGTCCGACCTGCCGCGATGACTTCACGGACCATGGCAGGCCGCAGAATAACCCGAATCCTCATCAGCACAACTACGAGCCCAATTCGACCGGCGGTTCGATGTCACGATCGAAGAAGGCGACACCTTTGGAGTATCCGTGATGGAAATAGTTGAGAAGGAGTTTCCGGAAGACGGTTATCCGGATTTGCGTGATATTGTTCCGCTGATTCCGGACAATGACTGGTGTTGGTGGGTGCTGGAGGTCGAAGCGCTGGGGCTGGCTGATTCGGTGATCGAAGAGCTCTTCGGTGAATGCGCGTCATCGCAGCCCGTGCGGCCCGGAATCACCTGGCCTGACGTCGTTCGCCTGGCGGCGGCGATAAGACAGTCGATTGACATGTTGCTGGTCGCCACCCGTTCCGAAGAAGACTATGTCAAGGAGGAGCTGGATCGCGACGATTTCTCGCGTTGCCTGGTGATGTTCCGGATCTTCGATTCCGGCGAAGCTTCTCTTGGCGTCAGCGATGATTTGGCAGGCGGTAAAGAGATCCTCGAGAGCTTCCTGGCATTGTGGGATAAGCGCTGAGCTTCCTGTTTTCGGGGTTGCTCGGATAGTAAAACCATGATGGAATGACCTGCATTCGGCTGGGTGTGGCGTACCTAGTTGAGTTGTTTTACGTATTTCGGCAGCTCGAACTGGACGTACTTGCAGGTCGGCAGTGTGTAGCGGAATCAGCCTGGTCCACGGCATGAGTGTTATGAGCTGAGTGCTACGACGGTCAGTCCATGATCGGAAAGGTGCGTAGGGCAATGGCTTGGCCCGTGCGCGAACGAGGGCTGACTGATTCTCGTAGCTAGGTCCGCGCTCGCTTCTGGAGAAAACCGGTGATGCATCCGGGTTAAGGGATGCATTACCGAGAGACCTAGCGAGGCAACGACGCAGTCGGCGTCGTTGCCTCGTCGGAGGAGCATGACCTTGATGCCGCTCGGCGAGAGCGGCGTGCTGCGGCGGCCGTCTCTGAGCCGCAGTCTGGTGGTGCTGTCGGTGTAGAAGTGGTGCGCGCGGGCATTGCCGGTCGCGGCGCTGAAGGGGCGGGTGCGCCATTTGCCGCCCTTTCCTCCTCTCCGCAAGCCAGTTGAACCACTCGCTCAACGCCAGGTAGTCGTTCGCGTTGCCAGACTGGTTGTGGAGAAGGCGATAGGCGATCCACCGCTTGACGTGGTTTCGGCTCGTAGTCCTCGGGTTCGTTCGGCTCCGGCGGAAAGGACGCGAGCCACGCGTCGGGGTCGTCGGCCTCCGGCGGTGCGACCGGATCGGCGAGCCAGATGTGGAAGAAGCGCACGGAGTCGCAGTAGCCGCGGATCGTGCGGGCTCTTGTTCTCTGCCTCGAGTGACATAGCCCACTCATTGACAACGCCTGCCAGGCCGGCGGAGCGAGAGTGAGGGCTCCGGTGCGCAGGTAAGAATCCTCAAATAGGAGTGTCACTGAGCGCTGTGCTAGCTCCCGCGCCGCGTCGGACGGCACGAAAAAGGGGCTGAACCCGCAGGTCCAGCCCCTCTCGGTCGGGATGACAGGATTTGAACCTGCGACCCTCCGCTCCCAAAGCGGATGCGCTACCAAGCTGCGCCACATCCCGGCACCCCCGAAGCCCGTGGTCCGGGAGCCTCATGAAGGCCTCCGGAACCCAGGTACCCGGGGGGTGTACGACCCACCCTAGCGGGCACGCTAAGCTTGCTTCGCTCCCGGGTCACCGAGGGCGCTGCGGGTGTAGCTCAATGGTAGAGCCCTAGTCTTCCAAACTAGCTACGCGGGTTCGATTCCCGTCACCCGCTCCAAGCACTTCCGAGTTCGAGGACGACGCCGCGTCCGCCTCCAGGCGGGCGGCGATCACGTCCAGCAACAGGTCAGTGTCCACCGGCTTCGTGATGTAGTCGTCCGCTCCCGAAGCCAGCGTGCGTTCGCGGTCTTCCTCCGTCGCCTTCGCTGTGACGGCGATCACCGGCAGGTCTTCGTGGGCCGCTTCGGCTCGGATTGCCGCGATGGTGGCGTTGCCGTCCAGTTCCGGCATCATCACGTCCATCAGCACCAACGCGGTGTCCTCGTGGCGTTCCAGCGCCCGGATTCCGGCCACGCCGGTGTCGGCGTAGATGACTTCCAGGCCCGCTTGTTCCAGGACCGCTGCGAGGGCGAAGACGTTGCGCAGGTCGTCGTCGACGATGAGGACCTTTTCGCCGTTGAAGCGTTTCGGGGCGCTGTTCGGTTCGGCCACGGTGATGGTGCTCGGCAGGACCGGCAGCTTCGGGGTCGGGCGCACGGGGGTCGTCGGGGCGATCAGGTTCGCGGCGCCGACCGGCAGGTACAGCGTGAAGGTGCTGCCCTTGCCGGGGACGCTGCTGACGCGCAGTTCGCCGCTCAACAGCTCGGTCAGCTGCTGGCTGATCGACAGGCCAAGGCCGGTGCCGCCGTACTTGCGGCTCGTCGTGCCGTCCGCTTGGCGGAAGGCGTCGAAGATGACTTCCAGCTTCTCCTCGGGGATGCCGATGCCGGTGTCCTCGACGCCGAACGCGATGATCCCGGCCGCCGAGCGCAGCGATTCCTGTTCGACTTCCTCGGGGTCTGCCATCCGGATGTGCAGGCGTACGCCGCCCTCGTCGGTGAATTTCGCGGCGTTCGACAGGAGGTTCCGGAGCACCTGCTGGAGGCGGTGTTCGTCGGTGTGGACGCTGCCCGGCACCGGCGGGTCGATCATGACGGCGAACTCCAGGCCCTTGTCCGCGGTCAGCGGGCGGCACAGCGATTCGACGTAGTTCACCAGCTCTGGCAGCGTCACGTCGGACATCTGCAGGTCCAGCTTCCCGGCCTCGACCTTCGCCAGGTCCAGGATGTCGTTGATCAGCTGCTGCAGGTCGGAACCCGCCGCCCAGATCGTCTTCGCGAACTGGATCTGCTTCTCCGTGAGGTTGCCCTCCGGGTTCTCCGACAGCAGTTTCGCCAGGATCAGCGCGCTGTTGAGCGGAGTTCGCAGCTCGTGCGACATGTTCGCCATGAATTCGTTCTTGTACTGCGACGCGACCGTCAGCTGCCCGGCCCGTTCCTCGAGCTCCTGGCGGGCCTGTTCGATCTCGATGTTCTTGACCTCGATGTCGCGGTTCTGCTGGGCCAGCAGCGCCGCCTTCTCGGCCAGTTCGGTGTTCGACCGGCGCAGTTCGCCCTGCTGGGCCTGCAGCTGCTCGGACCGCGCGCGCAGTTCCTGGGCCAGCCGCTGCGATTCGGTCAGCAGCGCTTCCGTGCGCGAGTTCGACAGGATCGTGTTCACGTTGACGCCGATCGTGTGCCGCAGCTGCTCCAGCAGGTCCAGGTGCACCGCGGAGAACTCGTTGACCGACGCCAGTTCCAGCACGCCGAGCACCTCGCCCTGGAACAGCACCGGCAGCACGATCACGTTGACCGGCGGGGCCGAGCCGAGCCCGGACGACACCAGCGCGTACTCCGGGGGAGCGCCGTTGACCAGTATCGTCCGCCGGTCCACCGCGGCCTGGCCGATCAGCGATTCGCCGAGCCGGAAGCGCAGGCCGGTGCGCGCCTGGGCGAGGCCGTAGGCGGCGATGCAGTCGAGCAGCTTGTCCGGGTCGCCGGCGTCCTCGTCGTCGTGCGCGATGAAGAACGCGCCCTGCTGCGCGCTCACCAGCGGGGCCAGCTCCGACAGGATCAGCGTCGCCACCGAAGCGAGGTCGCGGTGGCCCTGCATCCGCCCGGACAGCCGCGCCAGGTTCGTCTTCAGCCAGTCCTGTTCGCGGTTCGCGGAGGTGGTCTCCTTGAGGTTCGCGATCATCTGGTTGATGTTGTCCTTGAGGTCCGCCAGCTCGCCGGACGCGTCCACGGTGATGTGCCGCGTCAGATCGCCCGCGGTCACCGCCGTCGCGACCTGGCCGATCGCGCGGACCTGCGTGGTCAGGTTGCCCGCCAGCTGGTTCACGCTCTCGGTCAGCCGCTTCCAGGTGCCGGACACGCCTTCGACCTCGGCCTGACCGCCCAGCTTGCCCTCGGTGCCGACCTCCCGGGCGACCCGGGTGACCTCCGCGGCGAACGCGGACAGCTGGTCGACCATCGTGTTCATCGTGGTCTTGAGTTCCAGGATCTCGCCCCGGGCGTCGACGTCGATCTTGCGCGACAGGTCGCCGCGCGCGACCGCCGTCGTGACCTGCGAGATGTTCCGCACCTGGCTGGTCAGGTTGTGCGCCATGAAGTTGACGTTCTCGGTCAGGTCCTTCCACGTCCCGGCCACGCCGGGCACCCGCGCCTGACCGCCCAGGATGCCTTCCGTGCCGACCTCGCGGGCAACACGCGTCACCTCGTCGGCGAACGCGCGCAGCGTCTCGACCATGTCGTTCAGCGTTCCGGCCAGCGCCGCGACCTCGCCCGCCGCGTCGATGGAGATCTTCTTCGACAGGTCGCCGTTCGCCACCGCGCTCGCCATCGTGGCGATGCTCCGGACCTGCACGGTCAGGTTGTCGGCCATGACGTTCACGTTGTCGGTGAGGTCTTTCCAGATTCCCGCGACGCCCGGAACGCGCGCCTGGCCGCCCAGCCGTCCCTCGGTGCCGACCTCGCGGGCGACCCGGGTGACCTCGTCCGCGAAGGCGGACAGCTGGTCGACCATCGTGTTCAGGATGTTCTTGAGCTCCAGGATCTCGCCGCGCGCGTCGACGGTGATCTTCTGCGTCAGATCGCCGCGCGCCACGGCCGAGGTGACCTGGGAGATGTTCCGCACCTGGTCGGTGAGGTTGTTGGCCATGAAGTTGACGTTGTCGGTGAGGTCCTTCCAGGTCCCCGCCACGCCCGGCACGGTCGCCTGACCGCCCAGTTTTCCTTCCGTGCCAACCTCTCGCGACACTCGGGTGACTTCGTCGGCGAAGGACGAGAGCTGGTCGACCATCGTGTTCAGCGTCGTCTTCAGCTCGAGGATTTCGCCGCGTGCGTCGACCGCGATCTTCTTCGTCAGGTCGCCCCGCGCGACCGCCGTCGCGACCTGCGCGATGTTCCGGACCTGCGCGGTGAGGTTGTTGGCCATGAAGTTCACCGAGCCGGTGAGGTCGCGCCAGATGCCGGCGACCCCGGGCACGGTGGCCTGGCCGCCCAGCTGCCCTTCGGTGCCGACCTCGCGGGCGACTCGGGTGACCTCGTCGGCGAAGGACGAGAGCTGGTCGACCATCGTGTTCATCGTGGTCTTGAGCTCGAGGATCTCGCCCCGCGCGTCCACGGTGATCTTCTGCGTCAGGTCGCCCTTCGCGACCGCGGTGGTCACGTGCGAGATGTTGCGGACCTGGTCGGTCAGGTTGTCGGCCATCTGGTTGACCGAGTCGGTCAGGCCGCGCCACGTGCCGGCCGCGCCGGGGACCTCCGCCTGACCGCCGAGGCGGCCTTCGCTGCCGACCTCGCGGGCCACTCGGGTGACTTCGTCGGCGAAGGAGGAGAGCTGGTCGACCATCGTGTTCAGCGTCGTCTTCAGCTGCAGGATCTCGCCCCGCGCGTCGACGTCGATCTTCTTCGTCAGATCGCCCGCCGCGACCGCCGTGGCGACCTGCGAGATGTTGCGGACCTGGTCGGTCAGGTTGTCCGCCATCAGGTTCACCGAGTCGGTGAGGTCGCGCCAGGTGCCCGCCACGCCCGGCACGCGCGCCTGGCCGCCCAGGCGTCCCTCGGAACCGACTTCGCGCGACACCCGGGTGACCTCGTCGGCGAACGACGAGAGCTGGTCGACCATCGTGTTGATGGTGTTCTTGAGCTCGAGGATCTCGCCCCGGGCGTCGACGTTGATCTTCTGCGTCAGGTCGCCGCGGGCCACCGCGGTGGTGACCGAGGCGATGTTCCGGACCTGCTCGGTGAGGTTGTCTGCGAGGAAGTTGACCGAGTCGGTGAGGTCGCGCCACGTCCCGGCCACGCCGGGGACCTCGGCCTGACCGCCGAGGCGGCCCTCTCCGGCGATCTCCCGGGACAGCCGGATCACTTCGGCGGCGAACCGCGACAGCTGCGCGTTGAGGCCGTTCACGGTCTTCGCCAGCTCGGCGTACTGCCCGCGCAGCGGACGGCCGTCCAGCTGCAGCGCCATCGGCTGCGACAGATCGCCCTCGGCGACCGCGCCCAGCACCCGGTCCAGCTCCACGACCGGGCGGCTGACGTCCTCGATCAGGCCGTTGACCGTGTCGACCGCGGTGGCCCAGCCGCCGGGGCCGATCTCGGTGCGCACGCGTTCGGTGAGCTTGCCCTCCTGGCCCACCTCGCCGCGCACGCGCATGAGTTCCGTCACGAGCCGCTGGTTGCGCTCGGCGATGTCGTTGAACGCCGACGCGAGCCGGGCGGTGATCCCGTCGCCGTGCGCCACGAACCGCCGCCGGAAGTTGCCGTCCCCGAGGTCGTGGACCGCGGCGAGCAGCCGCTCCAGTGCCGCGACCTCGTTCGCCGGGACGGAATCCGGGTCAGGGGCCCCGGAGTTCCGGGGGCTCCCGGAAGCCTGGGGAGTCTCTGTCATCTCTGCCGACCTTCCCACCACGCGTGTGCCAGCCATGGTCGTCGACCCAGCCTGCCACGGTTCGCCCTACACTTCGACCCAGTCCGCCCGCGCACACTGTGCCAACCTGGAAGGACCAGGACCGTCAGGTCGACCCGGAGGCAGGAGGTTCGTGCATGGTGTCACGGCCCGCTCCGGCGTCGGCCCTGCCACCCGGCGCCGAGCTGCCCGGGCACGCCGGTTTCTGGCGCTCGGTGCTCGACGACGTCCAGGAGCCGGTGTTCCTCCAGGACCCGGAAGGCGCCCTGCGCTGGGCCAACGCGGCCGCGCAGCGGCTCGGCCCGGCCGAGCTCGTCGGCGTGACCGAGACCACCGGCAAGGTCGGCCACCGCCCGGCCAAGGTCCGCGCGCTGCCCGGCGGCTGGCGCGCCTGGACCGTGGTCGACGACGGCCGCCGCCGTCCCGAAGAGTTCCTCGCCGAGGCCGGTCCGAAACTGGCGCTCGCGCGCGGACGGCACGGCACCGCCCGGGTGATCGCCGAGCTGGCGGCGTCCGCGTTGGGCGATTGCGCCTTCGTGCTGCTGCCGACGACCCGCGGCCGCTGGGAATGGTGGAGCTGCACCGAGCACGGCGCGGCGGGCCACGGCCGGATCCGGCGGGTGCCGGCCCAGCTCGCACCCGTGGTCTCCGACGCGGTCACCGACGTCGCCCGGCCCGAGGTCCGCGCGGTGCCCGCGACCGAGGTCGCGGCCCTGCCCGCGGCGGTCGCCGAGCCGTTCGAGGGGCACCTCGAGGTGTCAGTGGTCTCGTTCGGCTCCGGCATGGCGGGCGCGGTGCTGCTCGGCAGGCGCGGCGAGCCCGCGTTCGGCCTCTCGCAAGGCGAAGCCGTCGAGGCGTTCGCGGACGCGGCCGGCACGGCGCTGGCCAACGCGCAGCGCTATGCCCGCCAGGAGGAAGCCACGCGCGGGCTCGAATCGACGTTGCTGCCGACGCCGCCCGCGCAGGTCGAGGGCGCGAATTTCGAGCTGTGGTACGAACCCGCGGGCGGGGTGCTGGGCGTCGGCGGCGATTTCTACGACGTCCTTTCTCGCGACGACGGCAGCGCATTCGTGGTGGTCGGCGACATCTGCGGAAAGGGCGCCGAGGCGGCCGCGCTGACCGGCCGCGTGCGGCATTCGCTGGCCGCGCTGCATCTGGTCGAACGCGACGGCCGGACGATGCTGCGGCTGCTCAACGAACTCCTGATCTCCGGCGGCAGCAACCGGTTCGCGACGCTCGTGCTCGGTTCGGTCGCGGCCGCCGAGTCCGGGCTCGACGTCACCCTCGCCTCCGGCGGCCATCCCGCCCCGCTCGTGCTGCGGCGCGGGGGAGGGGTCGAGGAGATCAGCGTGCCCGGCACGCTCGTCGGCGTGTCGCCGCAGGCCCGCTTCGCCGAGGCGACGACGCATCTGGACGAGGGCGACGTCTGCCTGCTCTACACCGACGGCGTCACCGAAGCCCGCAACCGCACGGAATCCACCGAACTGTTCGGCGACGAACGGCTCTACACGGTGCTGGAGGACTGCGTCGGGCAGCCGGCGCGCGAGGTCGTGCGCCGGTTGCGCGAGGCAGTGCGGGCCTGGCTCGGGAATTCCGGCCACGACGACATCGCGGTGCTGGCGATCGAGGCCGCGCCGCGTGCGGAGTAAGCACCGTTTTCCTTGCCCGGCACCGGAAAGCTACTTCCCGGGCTGGGTCTCCGGCTCCGGCGCTCGCTCCGGTTCCGGAACCGCCTCGGCGTCCGGTTTCGGCTCGGCCGTGCGGGCGGGTTCCGGGCGCTCGAAGTGTTCGCGGCACTGCCGTCCGAACCGGCGCGAGTGTGCGGTCATCGGTTCCACCTCCCCGGCTCGCCACCAGGATCGCGCGCCGGGACGGACTTCGCCACCGAATTGCGCCGCGTCAGCC
The DNA here is from genome assembly GCF_017312175.1 of Amycolatopsis sp. A1MSW2902. Classification (NCBI taxonomy): domain Bacteria; kingdom Bacillati; phylum Actinomycetota; class Actinomycetes; order Pseudonocardiales; family Pseudonocardiaceae; genus Amycolatopsis; species Amycolatopsis sp. A1MSW2902. Next base: position 4,973,753 of record NZ_QJPO01000001.1, on the reverse strand, counting down.
GACCGGGTGGTCCGGTCTGTCTAATGTGGAGTCTTGTCGCTCGGCGGGCCCGTGACGGTGCTCCGGGGCGGTTTCGTTTGTCCCGGCGGGGTTTTCGGCGGCTTGCGGCCCGGCTGGCTCGTCGGGCTGGCCTGGCTTTCCGACGCCGGCGTGGTCTGGGCCGTCGTGCCAGGCGGAACCGTTGTGGTCTGCAGGGGCGGCGTCGCCGCGTTCGTCGAACGGACCGGCGGCGCGGACGGAGAATGCCGCGGAGCCTGGTCCGGCGAATCGGACGGAGCGGACGACGGCGGAGAAACCGGAATCGGTGCCGGGTCGGGGCCGGGCGCGGACCCGGTGCCGGGGCGAAGCGGAGAAACGAACAGCAGCGTCCCCGCCGCGATCAGCACGATCGGCAGGCCCGCCGCGAGCACCGCGCGCCGCCGCGAGACCTGGTGGCGGCGGCAGAAGACCGCCAGTCGCGTGGTGATCGGAAGCCGCAACGTTTCCGTGCCGCGCAACGCACGCGCCACGGCGGTCGCGGAGGGTCTTTCTTCCGGATCGCGCATGGTCATCGCGCGCAGAGTCCTCGCCAGCGGTTCCGGCGTGCCCGGCGGCACCCGCGGCGACCGATGCAGCCGCACCACCGCGGTTTCCGCTGCCGTGCCCGGGTATTCGCGGACGCCGGTGAGGCATTCCAGGAGGACGAGCCCGAGCGCGTACACGTCCGACGCCGGACCGGGGTGCTCGCCGAGCACCTGCTCCGGCGAGAGGTAAGCCGCCGTACCGACGACCGCGCCGGTGTCGGTCACGCGGGTCGCGTCCACGATGCGCGCGACGCCGAAGTCGGCGATCCGCGGGCCGTCCTCGGACATGAGGATGTTGGCGGGTTTGAGGTCGCGGTGGGTCACCTCGTGCGCGTGGACGTGGGCGAGCGCCTCGGCCAGCTGCGCGCCCAGTTCGACGACCCGGTCGGCGGGCAGCGGTCCGGAGCGCAGCCGTTCGGACAGGTTGGGCCCGTGCACGCAATCCATGACGAGGTAGGCGTACCCCTCGTCGACCCCGGCGTCGACGAACCCGACCAATCCCGGATGCCGCACCGCGCGCAGCGCCGCGATCTCCTGGTCCCGGCGGTTGCGGCCCAGTTCGACCGCTCCGGCGTGGAACAGCTTTACCGCGACCTCGGCACCGGTTTCGCGGTCCTCGCCGCGGTGCACGCAGGCGGTCGCGCCTTCGCCGATCCGCTCGCCCACCTCGTACCGGCCGGCCAGGACCAGCGGAGCGGGCCCGTACCGGCCCAGCGCGAACCGTCTCGCGGTCGTGCCCGCGTCCGAATCGCCAGCGCCGGTCATCGGTCACCTTTCCCCCCGGGTAGCAGGACAACTTACTCGCGGTCGGGCGAGGGCAAAAGCCGATCCGCGGTCCGGGTGAGGACGCACGAGGTCACGCCGCCGGGGCGGACCTCCCGGCGTTTCGCGAGTACAGTGGCAGCTGAGTACTACCGGCGCGCGCAATACTTGCAACCACATTGACCTGCGCCGATGCTGCTCGGGGCCCGCGGCCGCCCGCAACCGGGCCGTCTGGAGGAGGTGCACCATGTCGGTGTCGGACGACGCCGTCGAGGCGCGCGCGCAAGGCTGGCGGACGCTGGCGGCGCTGCACGCGCGGATCGAAGACCGGCTGAACCGCGCGCTGGAAAGCGAGCACGAGCTGTCGGTGAGCGAGTACACGGTGCTCGACGTGCTCGGCCGCCAGGACGGCTTCCACCTGCGGATGAGCCAGCTGGCCAACGCGGTGGTGCTGAGCCAGTCGGCGACGACCCGGCTGGTCACCCGGCTGGAGGAGCGCGGCCTGCTGTCGCGCTACCTGTGCCAGGACGACCGGCGCGGCATCTACACCGAGGTCACGCCGTCCGGGCAGAAGCTGCTGGCCGCCGCCCGCCCGACGCACGACACGGCGCTGTCCGCCGCGCTCGCCGAGGCGGAGGAGCTGCCGGAGCTGGCGCCCTTGGTCACCGCGCTGGGGTCGCTCACCTTCGCTGCTCAGTGACGTTCCGTGAAGGGCTCCTTGAGGGAACCAGATTCCCTCAAGGAGTCCTTCACGGACCGCGCATCCCGCATACCAGGCCAGCGGCACCTTCGAGGGGCGATCAGGGCCGCAGGCGGTGCAGGTCCCGGGGGAAGAGCGTCGCCCCGCGCACGTTCGCCACGCCGAGCACGCGCGCGACCCAGCGCTCCAGCCCGATCGCGAACCCGCCGTGCGGCGGCATGCCGTACGCGAACGCGTCGAGGTAGTCCGAGTACTGCCCGGCCGCCTCGCCGAGCACGGCGAGGTAGTCCGCGTGCCGGTGCAGCCGCTGGCCGCCGGTCACCAGTTCCAGGCCGCGGAAAAGCAGGTCGAAACTGTGCGACCGGGCCGGGTCCGCCGGGTCCGGATGGGTGTAGAACGGCCGTTTCGCCATCGGGTATCCGGTCACGAACAGGAATTCCGACCCGTGTTCCCGCTCGGCCCACGCGCACAGCCATCGTTCGTGCGCGGGCGCGAGGTCCGGTTCGCCGCGCGGGTCCTCGCCGGTGTTCCGGGCCAGAAGTTCTTGCGCCGCGGCGAAATCGATCGACGGGATCTCTTCCGGCACCACCGACGCGTCCGGTCCGGCCGAGGCGGCCATCTCCGCCACGACCTCGCGCAGCACGGCCATGACGTCGCGGTGGTCGGCGATGAAGCCCAGTTCCGCGTCGAGACTCGTGTACTGGGCCAGATGCCGTGCGGTGTCATGCGGTTCGGCCCGGAAAACCGGCCCTACCTCGTACACCCGCTCGAACACGCCGACCATGGCCTGTTTGAAGAACTGCGGCGACTGCGCGAGGTAAGCGGGACGGCCGAAGTAGTCGAGCTGGAACACATTCGCCCCGGATTCCGTCGCGGTGGCAACGATCTTCGGCGTATGAATCTCAGTGAATCCCTGCCTGTCCAACACTCGCCGAAACGCCGCGACACTGGCCGCGGCCACCTCGAATCGCCGCCGCAGCACCGGATGCCGCAACGCGACCGCGGCATTGTCCAGCACCACCGGCAAACCGGCGGCCACTTCGGGCCGATAAAGATCGAACGGCGGCCGCTTGTCCGGCGCGGACAGCACTTCCAAAACCGGTTCCCGCAGTTCGATTCCTTGCGGTGCCTGCGGATTGGCGACCACCTGCCCGGTGAGCCGCACGACGGTCTCCTCGGCGACCTCCGGCGGCTCGGCGAACACTGCCTGCGCAGTGCCGGACCGGTCGCGGACGACCAGGAACGCCACGGATTTCAGCACGCGCCGGCGGTGCACCCAGCCGGCGATCGTCACGGTGGAGCCCACGCGGTCACGCAGGCAGGCCACCGGGGTGCGGGTACTCATTCCTTCTCCTGAGCGCACTCGGCGACCCCTTGGGGGTGCGGGCGAGAAGGGACACTCGCGGTGCCACCGCACCTTCGCCGCCGAGTGGGCGGCCTCGTTCTGGCCGGGTGACGGCGGCCGGGCCGGCGGGGCATTTCCTCCCCGCACTCAGGAGTGTCTTCGCGCAGGGCCGCGACGCTGCCTTCTCACCGGCGGCAGCTCTCTGTCCCTCGCGGCGCCCTGCGCTACTCGTCTCCGTCAACGTGTTGCCCGCAACGGTAAAACACCGCCGCCGCCCGCGTCGCCTGATTTACCGGACGCCCAGCAGGTGCTCCAATGCCAGCTGGTTGAGCCGGGTGAAGTGGTAGCCGCGGCGGCCGGCCGCTTCGACGTCGAACTCGTCGGCGGCGAGATCGTCCAGGGTTTCGCCCTCGGACAGCGTCGGCGTCGCCAGCTCCGGCACCCGCGACGCGGCGAGCGCTTCGGCGACCTCCGGATCGGTGCGGAACGCACGGGCTTTCTCGCGCAGGATCAGGTAAGTGCGCATGTTCGCCGCCGCGGAAACCCAGACGTCCTCGGGATCCTCGGTCCGCAGCGGCTTGTAGTCGAAGTGCCGCGGGCCGTCGTAGCCGCCGTGCTCCAGGAGGTCGACGAGGAAGAACGCGCTGGTGAGATCGCCGTGCCCGAAGATCAGGTCCTGGTCGTACTTCGGGCCGTGCTGGCCGTTGAGGTCGAGGTGGAACAGCTTGCCCTGCCACAGCGCCTGCGCGATGCCGTGCACGAAGTTCAGCCCGGCCATCTGCTCGTGGCCGACCTCCGGGTTCAGCCCGAACAGCTCGGGCCGCTCCAGCTGCGAGATGAACCCGAGCGCGTGGCCGATCGTCGGCAGGAGGATGTCGCCGCGCGGTTCGTTCGGCTTCGGCTCCAGCGCGAACCGCAGGTCGTAGCCCTGCGAAACGGCGTAGTCGGCGAGGACGTCGAGCCCCTCCTTGTACCGGGCGAGCGCGGCGCGGACGTCTTTCGCCGCATCGGATTCCGCGCCTTCGCGGCCGCCCCACAGCACGTAGGTCTGCGCGCCGAGTTCGGCGGCGAGGTCGAGATTGCGCCGGACCTTGGTCAGCGCGTACCGCCGGATGTCGCGGTCGTTGCTGGTCAGGCCGCCGTCCTTGAAGACCGGGTGGCTGAACAGGTTCGTCGTCGCCATCGGCACGCGCAGGCCGGTTTCCTCGAGCGCGCGCTTGAACTTGGCGATCGCGGTGTCGCGGTCCGGTTCGGTGGCGAGGAGGTCGTCGTCGTGGAAGGTGACGCCGTACGCGCCCAGCTCGGCCAGCCGGTGCACGCTCTCGACCGGGTCGAGCGGCGGGCGCGTGGCGACGCCGAACGGGTCGGCCGCGGGCCAGCCGACGGTCCACAGTCCGAACGAAAATTTGTCTTCCGGCGCGGGGGCGTAGTCGGCCATGCCCGTCCCTTCATTTAGTTCACGTTGTAGACTAAATACTGCGCTACGGTCGTCCCGGCCGTCAAGAGCGGAGGTCTGCATGGAACCGGTCCGGCACGACGCGATGCGGGCGCGGAACCTCGAACTGGTGCTCGGCGAGATCAGCCGCGGCGGTCCGCTGACCCGCGCCGCGCTGGCGGAGCTGACCGGGCTGACCAAGTCGACGGTGTCCACTTTGGTCGGCTCGCTGCTGGACGCGGGCTTCCTGTCCGAGACCGCCGCCGTGCGCGCGGGGGAGCGCGGCCGGCCCGGGGTCGAGGTTTCGCTGAGCGGCGCGCGGATGGCTTCGCTGGGGCTCGAGGCCAATGTGGACTATCTCGCTGCCTGCGTCCTGGACTTGACCGGCACGGTCCGCCGGTCGGTTCGCATCGAGCGGGACAACCGCGGCGTGCCAGCGGAAACTGTGCTGAAGGCGGTGCGGGAACTGGCTTCCGCGGAGTTGGCCGAAGCGCGCGAGCTGGGCTTGACGGTCGCCGGTGCGGTGCTCGCGGTGTCCGGCCCGGTGCGGGACGGCGTGGTGCTGAGCGCGCCGAACCTCGGCTGGCGGAACGTTCCGGTCGAGCTGGAGCTGCCGGTGCCGGTTTCGGTGGACAACGAGGCGAATCTCGGTGCTCTCGGCGAGTTGTGGTTCGGTGCCGGGGCGGCGGATTTCCTTTACGTGTCCGGCGAGATCGGCATCGGCGCGGGCCTGGTCGTGGACTCGCGGTTGTTCCGCGGCACCGGCGGCGAACTGGGGCACGTGCTGGTTTCCCCGTCCGGGCCGTCCTGTCGCTGCGGTGCGGCGGGCTGTCTGGAGACCTACGCCGGGCAGGAAGCGATGCTCGCCGCGGCCGAAGTGTCCACAGTGGACGCTCTCGCCGCCGCTTTGGCCGCGGGCGACGACGCGGCGTTGTCAGCTGTTTCGGCGGCGGGGGAAGCTCTAGGGCTGGCGCTGGCGTCGGCGGTCAATCTCGTGGATGTGGACCGCGTGGTGCTCGGCGGCGTGTTCGGGCCGCTGTTTCCCTGGCTGGCACCCGCTGCGGAGGCTGTGTTGCGGACGCGGTTGACCGGCCTCCGCGGTTCGGTGCCGGTGCTGAGCCCGTCCGCACTCGGCGATTCCGCCGCGACGCTGGGTGCGGCGGGCCGCACCATCCACGGCGTTTTGGCTGATCCGGGGCCGTTCCTCGCCCGTTAGCCGAGGTTGTCGGCAAGCAGGGTCACGACGTCGCGCCAGGCTCGCTCGGCCTGCACCGGGTGATAGCCGACGCCGGGGAGGAGCCGCTGCTCCGGGCCGATCGGCGGGTGGTGGAACGCGTGCTGGGCGCCGCCGTAGACGGTGAGCCGCCAGTCGACGCCCGCCGCCTGCATCTCGGCGGCGAACGCGTCCCGTTGCGCGGCAGGCACGATCGGGTCCTCCGAGCCGACGCCCGCCCACACCGGGCAGCGGATGTTCGCTGCCTCGCCCGGACGGCCGGTGACCAGTCCGTTGATCGTGCCGATCGCGCGCAGGCCGACGCCCGCTCGGCCGAGTTCCAGCACGATCGCGCCGCCGGTGCCGTAGCCGATCCCGGCGATCCGGTCCGGGTCGTCGAGCAGCGGCAGGCAGCGCGCCAGCATCTCGTCGGGATCGGTGAACCAGCGGCCGCCGTGGATGTCGAACGCGAGGGCCACGTAACCGAGTTCGGCCAGCGCGTCGGCCCGTGCGCGCTGAAAGTCGTTAAGACCGGTGCCTTCCGGCCCGATCAGGACCGCGGGCCGAGGGCCGGTCCCGGCGGGAAGCGCGAGACGCCCGACCATGGTGAGGCCGTCGGCCGGGTATTCGACGGTGCGCGTCGTGACGGTCTCCATGAGAACCCACCGTAATGAGCGCCGGGGTCCGGCGGGGTGCTGTTCACCGTCGGCGGACACGTCCATTCAGGTGACCCTCTCGCGGCGCTCCTGGAAACATGTTAGGAAAGCTTCCTAACTAAAGGAGGATCCGGATGCGCAAGACGATGGTGCTCACCGCGGCCGTGCTCGCGGTGGCCGGAGCGGTGCCCGCGGTCGCGATGGCGGGCGACGGTCCGGCCGCGGATTCCCCTGGCTGGCATCCGAAAGCGCGCAACATCGTCTACATCCAGGGCGACGGCATGGGCGCGGCGCAGCGGGAGTTCGTCCGGCTCGCGACGACCGGCCGCAAGGGCGACCTGGTCATGAACCGGCTCCCGGTCACCGGCATGGTGCACACCGACCCCGACGACCCGGAAGAACTCGTCACCGACTCGGCCGCGGCGGCGACCGCGCTCGCCACCGGGCACAAGACCCGCAACGGCGCGGTCGGCCAGGACGCGCAGGGCCGCCGTCTGCTGACCGTGCTCGAGCAGGCGAAACGCGCCGGGAAGTCGACCGGCCTGGTCACCACCGCGCAGGTCACCGGGGCGTCGCCGGCCGCGTTCGCGTCCCACGTGCCGTCGCGGGATCTGCAGAGCGACATCGCGAAGCAGTACATCACCGAAAGCCGTCCGGAAGTCCTCCTCGGCGGCGGCGAAGATTGGTGGCTGCCGAAGGGCGATCCCGGCGCGTGGCCGGACAAGCCGGGCGAGGAAAGCCGCAGCACGCACGGAAACCTGATCGAGCAAGCGAAGCGCTCCGGCTACACCTACGTGCGGAACGCCAGCGAACTCGCCGCGACTCGCGCGCCGCGGCTGCTCGGACTGTTCGCGAACGAGGACATGGTCGACTACGGCCCGGACGGCAAGGGCGCGTACCAGCCGAAGGTCGCGTTGCCGGTGATGGCGAAGAAGGCGCTCGACACGCTTTCCGCCAACCCGCGCGGCTTCTTCCTGTTCCTGGAAGAAGAAGGCATCGACGGGATGTCCCACGAAAACAACGCCCACGGCGTCCTCGACGCGGGCCGGGCGCTCGACGCGGCTGTCGCCGAGGTGCTGCGCTTCACCCGCTCGCATCCGGACACCCTGGTGATCATCGGCGGCGACCACGAGACCGGCGGACTGGCCATCGAGAACACCGACGGCGCGCCCGAAGGCAACGAGGACGGCCCGTTTCCCGTTCCCGGCACCAAACTTTCGCTGACCGTCGACTGGACGAGCGGCGACCACAGCGGCGTGCCGACCCCGGTCACCGCGACCGGCCCCGGCTCGGACCGCCTCGACGGGACGCTGGACAACACCGACGTCTACCGCGCGATGGTCTCCGCCGCGCACCTTTCATGAGGCGAGATTCGTGACTCCGTCGTAGTCGTCGAGCGCGGCCGCTCCGGTGACGTCGTACTCCAGCAGCACCAACCCGCTGGGCGTGGCTTCGTGCCGGACGAGCCGCAACCCGGTCGCCGACACCGGATGCGGGAACTGCAGCCGTCCCGCCCCGAGCACCGTCGGCGTCATGACCAACCGGACCTTGTCCACGACTCCCGCGGACAGCAGGGTGTTGCCGAGCCGGGCGCTGCCGTGAATCTGCAGCTCCCGGCCCGGCTGCGCCTTGAGCTCGCGCACCGCGGTCGCCGGATCGCCGCGCAACACGGTGGTCGGGGCCCAATCGCCGGTTTCGAGCGTGTTCGACACGACGTACTTCGGCAGGGAGTTCATCCGCTCGGCGAACGGATCGTCCGGATCCGTGACCGCGGGCCAATCCCGCGCGAACGACGTGTACGTGCGGCGGCCGAACAGCAGTCCGTCCGCCAAATCCAGCCACTCCGACGCCCGCTGGACGAACGCCTGGTCGAGATGCGGGACGAACCAGCCGCCGCGGGAGAACTCGCCGCTGGTGTCCTCTGTGGACGATCCGGGCCCTTGGCTGACGCTGTCGAGCGTGACGAACGCGGTGAGGGAGATCTGCATCAGGCCTCGCTTTCCGCGACCCGGGCGAGCTGAGCCGTGACCGTGCCCCAGCCGTCCTCGAACCCGAGATCGGCGTGCCGTTCCCGGGCCGCCGGATCCCCGTGCCGGACGACGACGCGGTAATCCGTCCCGTCCGGATGATCCCGGAGGACGATCTCCGCCGTCATCGCGACCGGCTGCGGTTTCGCCGGCCGCCACGCGCTGTCGAGGGCATTCGTGAAAACGAGCCGCTCGTAGTCCTCGACCACGAGGAAGCACGCGTCGAGATGCGGGACGAAGGTGTCGCCGTCCTCGCTCATCCGCGTGACGAACGCACCCCCAGCGCGCACGTCCAGCTCCTCGACGCGGCACCGCAGCGGAGCGGGAATCCACCACTGGGCGAGGCTGGCCGGGTCGGTCCAGGCGTCCCAGACGCGTTTGCGGGGCGCGCGGATGACGCGGTCGAGGGAAAGATCGAGGTCGGGGTTCACGGCTGGTCCTCCTGGCTGGTGACGAACTGCTCGAGCCGGTCGGTGCGCCCGGCCCAGACGCGCCGCTGCTCGGCGAGCCAGTCCTCGACGAGCGCGAACCGCTCGCGGTTGAGGACGCACGTCCGCACCCGCCCGGACTTCTCGGTGCGGATCAGCCCGTGCGACTCGAGCATCCGCACGTGCTTCATGAAGGACGGCAACGTCATCGGCGCGTCGCCCGCGAGCTCCCCGACACTCGCCGGGCCCACCCCGAGCCGCCGCACGACAGCCCGCCGGGTCGGATCGGCGAGGGCGGAGAAGACCCCGTCGAGCGTGGTCGAATACTGAGCCATGGGGCTAAGTATTGCGGGCGGGGATGGTTAGCGCAAGAGCTAAGTGTTTCGGTCGCGGCGGGGACGGGGCTCGGCTCACGGTCGGAGTCCGACGGGGTGTCGGCGGCGGGGCGGGCGAGGCAGCTGGCCGGGCGGAATGCGAGATCCTGCGCGAAGCGGGGTCAGCTGGTCGCGCTCCGTGCGGAAGTGCCGAAGCTTCCGCTGCGTCAGGTCAAGCCGGGCGGACGATGTCGGCGCTCAAAGCCCAGCCTGCGAGGGGATCAGCTGTGCAACGGCCACCGCGAACCAAGACAACTCCGCCCGACCCGCGCGGTCCAGCGGAACAAAGCGGCAACCGAGGGAGTCGAACCCTGCGCGGCTTGTGAAGGCGGCGCTCCTGACCGGCCCTGACCCTTCGGCGGGCGACGGCTGCCATGCATTGCGTGTACCCGTTTCAACGCCCGCCCCAGCATCAGAATTCCCGCTTCACCCGAACGGGGCCTGCTGGCAGGCTGGGCGCATGGACGATCTTCTCCTCCGCCGCGTCCGGGTCGGGTTGCAGGGGCCGCTGGCCGACGTTCGGGTGCGCGACGGTGTCGTATCGGCTGTCGAGGAACCGGGCGCTGGGACCGGGTTCGCCGCCCGCGTGCTCGACGGGCACGGCGGCACGCTTCTGCCCGGGCTCGTCGACGCGCACGCGCACCTCGTGCAGTGGGCCGGATTCCGCAGGCGCATCCCGCTGGACGGTGCGCGATCCGCGGTGGGCGCGGTCGAATTGCTGATGGAGAAGCTGCTCGGTGCTCCGGCGGGGGAGCTCGTCGTCGGCGTCGGGTTCCGGGACGGGCTCTGGCCGGACCGGCCGCACAAGGATCTGCTGCAGCGCGCGCTCCCGGGCCGCGCGGTGGCGTTGTTCAGCGCGGATTTGCATACGTTGTGGCTCAGCCCGGCCGCGTTGAAGCTGATCGGCCGTGAGCATCCGACCGGCGTCCTGCTGGAGAACGACTGCATGAGCGCCACGGCCGCGTTGCCGTCCGCGCCGGTCGAGGTTCAGGACGCTTGGGTTGCCGATGCGCTGGCTGCCGCCGCGAAGCGGGGCGTGACGTCGGTGGTCGACTACGAATACGCGGACACGGTCACGGATTGGACCCGGCGGGCGGCCACGGCAAAGCCAGCGACGAGGGTTTCCTGTGTGATAGCAAGGTATTTGCTGGACGAGACCATCCAAAGAGGACACCGAACCGGGGACGTGCTCGACGCGGGCGAAGGGCTGCTCACGGTCGGCCCGTTCAAGCTGTTTGTCGACGGTTCGCTCAACACCCGCACCGCTTACTGCCACGATTCGTACCCGGGGTCCGGCGAAAACGGCCTGCTGGAGCTGCCGCCGGAGGAACTGGTGCCGTTGATGCGCCGCGCGCACGAGCACGGGCTGACCCCGGCGGTGCACGCGATCGGCGACCATGCCAACACCATCGCGCTGGACGCGTTCGCCGAGGTCGGCTGCCCGGGCCGGATCGAGCACGCGCAGTTGCTGCGGCCCGAGGACGTGCCGAGGTTCGCCGCGCTCGGGCTGGTCGCGAGTGTGCAGCCCGCGCACCAGCCCGACGACCGCGACGTCGCCGACCGGCATTGGCACGGCCGCACCGACCGCGCGTACGCCTACCGCGCCCTGCTCGAATCCGGCGCCCGGCTGGAACTCGGCTCGGACGCGCCGGTCGCGCCGCTCGATCCGTGGGACGGGATCGCCGCCGCGGTCGGCCGGACCGACGACGAGCGGCCGCCGTGGCATCCCGAACAGGCCATCCCGCTCGCCGACGCACTGGCCGCCTCCTCGGGCGGCCGCCGCGGCGTCCAGGTCGGCGACGTGGCCGATCTGGTCCTGACGGCGGCCGACCCGAGTGGACTGTCCACCAAGGAACTGCGGGAAATGCCGGTGTCCGCGACGATCGTGGCGGGGAGGCCGACGTATCTGGCCTAGACCGCGCGGGCGATGGCGATCGCGCCCTTGAGCCGTTCGCCCGCCTCGTAGAACATGTACTCCTTGCCGTTCATCGTGCCGAACGACGGGGCGGCGCACCGGCCGTTGTCCGGCGCGCCCGCGAGCGGAGCGTGGAAGACGCCGAGGTGCTCGCGTTTGCCGAAGTCGTTGCCGACCTCGGTGATCAGCATGTTCCCGCCGGCCTCGATGTTCTCGTGGTACACGACGTAGGTGGAATTGTTGCGCCGCACCACGGTCGGCGCGCCGATGTTGCTCGCACCGACTTCTTCGGGACGGATCAGCGGCGTCTGCGAGAACGTCCAGTCGCGAGCGTCGGCCGACCAGCCCCATCCGATGCTGCGTTGGTTGGCGGTGGTGTTGATCATGAACACCATCACGTACTTAGCGCCGCGCGAAGGCAGGTCGTGCTCGAACACCTTGGCGTAGGAGGTTTCGGTGGTGCCCTTGGGCAGCATCGACGTCGACAGCACCGTTTTGTCGTAGGTGAAGTGGATCCCGTCCTTTGACCGCGCGAGGCGAGTCGTGGTGTTCTCGCCGTGGAAATACAGCCACAGCTCGCGGGTCTGCTCGTGCCACAGGACGAACGGCGACGACACGTGCGACACGTCGTAGTGCGGCTTCCAGACGTTCTTGACGATCGGGTTGTGCGGGTATTCGACGAACGGCCCTTCGAGACTGTCCGCATAGGACAGACAGATGCCGCCCGGCGCGTCGTGCGGGGCGTAGTAGAGGTAATAGCGGCCGAGCGGGTTGGCGAGTTTGTCGTAGACACCGCGGATGCACGGGAAGATCACCTCGCGCCTCGCCGGCGGGTACTGCAGTTTGCTTTTGTCGAACGCGGTGCGCACGAAACGGTACTCCGGGAACCCGGCGGGCGCGGCGCTCGCGGTTCCGGTGCCGAGCAGGAGCAGCGCGGCCAGTGCGAAGCTCGCTCCGGCTGCGCCGCGCAGGGCGGTGCGGCGGGAAAGTTCGGTCATGCGGACGCTCCCTTTCATCGGCGGTTACCGGGAGCGACTCTTCGGGCGCCGCTGAGGCGCTGTCAAGGTGCTAATACGTATTAGTCCTTCGCTCCGGCAAAACAGGACAGAAACATCCCGGAAGCCTTGACGGTGCCGGGCCCGGCGCAGATCCTCGCCTAATCCGCATTAGCGCTCCTCGGAGGTGACCCGTGCCCGGCCGCAACCGCATGCCTCGCCAAGCCGACATCGCCCGCATCGCCGGGGTGTCCCAGGCGACGGTTTCGGTCGTGCTGGCGGGCAACCGGACCGTGCGGATGGCCGAGTCGACCCGCAGCCGGGTGCTGCGGGTGGCCGAGGAACTGGGCTACGTGCCGAATCCGGCGGCCACCCGGCTCGCGTCGGCGCGGGCGAATCTGCTCGGGCTGTACACCTTCCGCACGGCGTTCCCGACCGACGAGGCCGACGCGTACCACCCGATTCTCTCCGGCGTCGAGGAGGAAGCCGCGGCGCTGGGCCAGGATCTGATCCTGTTCACCGGCACGAGCGGGCCGCACGCGCGGCAGGAGGAGGCGATCCGCCGGACGCGGATGGCCGACGGCTGCCTGTTTTTCGGCAGGCACGTCCCGGAGGGACCGGTTTCGCGGCTCATGGCGTCCGGGTTCCCGCTGGTCTACATCGGACGCCGGCCGGAACTGGACGGACAGATCCCGTACATCGGCGCGGATTACGTCACCGCTTCGGCGCAAGTACTGGAGCGGCTGATCGACCTCGGCCACCGGGAAATCCGGTACGTGCGGGAGGCGGACGAGGCACCGTCCTCTGCGGACCGTCAGCTCGGCGTGCTGCGCGCGGCTCCGGACACGAAGATCGTCCGGCTCAACGGAAAGCCGGTTCCGATCCGGAAATGGCTCGACGAAGGCGTCACCGCGGTGGTTGTGGAAGGAACCGACACCGGTGCCGCGCACCGTGCGGTGCGGGCCGCGATCGACCAGGCCGGACTGTCCACTCCGGACGACCTGTCCCTCGCGGTGCTGGGCGGGACGGCGGGGACGAGCGGATTCGAGGTCCCGATGCGGGAAATGGGCCGGTTGGCCGTGCGCCTGCTCGTGGACCTCGTCACCGAGAAGACGACCACGCGGCAGCAGCTGCTGTGGTGCCCACCGGTGGCCGGCGAGGACGTCGGCGCACCACGATCCGATTAGGACAGAGCAATGGCTGAACTCGGCACGGAGATCCTCGTCGCGGGCGGCGGGGTGGGCGGCGTCGCCGCCGCGCTGGCCGCCGCGTCGGCAGGACACCGCGTCGTGCTGACCGAGGAGACCGACTGGCTCGGCGGCCAGTTCACCGCGCAGGCGGTGCCCCCGGACGAGAATCCCTGGATCGAACAGTTCGGCGGCACCGCGACGTATCGCCGGTTCCGCGAAGGGGTGCGCGACTATTACCGGCGGCATTACCCGTTGCGGGCCGAAGCGGCCGCGCTCACCGACCTGAACCCCGGGGCGGGGCGGGTCAGCAAGCTGTGCCACGAGCCGCGCGTCGCGCTCGCGGTGCTGGAATCGATGCTGGCCCCGCATCGCTCGTCCGGCCGGCTGACTGTCCTTTTGCGACACCGGCCGGTCGCGGCGGACGTCACCGGCGACCGTGTCGAGGCGGTCACCTTCGAAGGGCCGGACGGGAACCGCACGACGGTTCGCGCCGAGTACACATTGGACGCCACCGAAAACGGCGACCTCTTGCCCCTCACTGGAACCGAGTTCGCGATCGGGGCCGAAGCGCAGTCCGAGCACGGCGAACCGCACGCGCCGGAGCAGGCCGACCCGGGCAACCTCCAGGGCATCACCTACTGCTTCGTGCTGTCCCATCACGCGGGCGAGGACCACACGATCGACCGGCCGGAACTGTACGGCGTCTGGAGCGAATACCAGCCGGACTTCTGGCCCGGCCCGCTGCTCGGGTTCCTCGCCCCGGATCCCCGGTCGCTGGAGCCGGTGCCGCGGACCTTCGACCCGAACCCGGAGACGGATCCGCTCGCGGTGAGCGCCGACCAGAGCGCCGACGCCGGGGACAAGGAATTGTGGGGGTTCCGGCGGATCCTCGCGCGCAAACTGCACCAGCCGGGTGCGTTCGATTCCGACCTCACCCTGGTCAACTGGCCGCTCAACGACTACTGGCTGCGGCCCGCGCTGGAGATCGACGGGGTCACGACCGCCGCGGACGTGGCCCGCGCGCACTACGAGGCAAAACAGCTTTCGCTGTCGGTGTTGTACTGGCTGCAGACCGAGGCACCACGGCTGGACGGCGGCACCGGTTTCCCCGGCCTGAAGCTGCGCCCGGACGTGGTCGGCACCGACGACGGGCTGGCGAAGTCCGCGTACGTGCGCGAAGCGAGGCGGATCCGGGCGGTCACCACGGTCGTCGAACAGGACGTGTCGCTCGACATCCTCGGCCCGACCGGCCGCAAGCGGCGCGAGGATTCGGTCGGGGTCGGCAGTTACCGGATCGACCTTCACCCGTCGACCGCCGGGGACAGTTACCTCGACGTGCCGAGCGTCCCCTTCGAACTGCCGTTGGGCGCGCTGCTGCCGCAGCGGATGCGCAACCTGTTGCCCGCGGGAAAGAACATCGGCACCACGCACATCACCAACGGCTGTCACCGGTTGCATCCGGTGGAGTGGAACGTCGGCGAGGTCGCCGGCCACCTCGCCGGTTTCGCGCTGCGCGAAGGGCTGCAGCCGCACCAAATCCGCGAGGACCGGTTCGACGAGTTCGCCCGCGTGCTGGACCGCGCCGGGGTCGAACGGCGCTGGCCCGACGTCCGCGGCTACTGATCACGATTTCCCTCAGGAGGTGCGGACAATGGCGTTCCATCCCGGTCCCGTGCGCGTCGGCATCGACGTCGGCGGCACGTTCACCGACGCCGTCGCCGTCGACGCGCGGACGTTCGAACTGCTCGGCCAGGTGAAAGTGCCGACCAGCCACGACCACGAAGACGGCGTCGCCCACGGCATTCTCGAAGCGCTGGAGAAACTGCGGGCGGAGGTCGGCGCGGAGGACGTGTCGTTCCTCGCGCACGGCACCACCCAGGCGACGAACGCGTTGCTGGAAGGCGACGTCGCCACCGTCGGCATCGCCGGCGTGGGCACCGGTTTCGACGCGTTCGCCACCCGGCGGCTCACTGCGCTCGGCAAAATGGAATTGGCTCCCGGGCGGCGGATGCCGGTGCGGTTCGCCCCAGTCGCCGACCTCTCGGCGGCCGGGGACGCGGTCGACGACCTGGTCAAACAGGGTGCCGAGGTGATCGTCGCCGTCGAACCGTTCAGCGTGGACGATCCCGAGGGCGAGCGGGCGGTGACAGCCGCGGCGAGGGAACGCGGAGTCCTCGCGACGGCTACGCACGAGATAACCGGGCTGTACGGGCTGACCAAACGAGCCCGGACGGCCGTGCTGAACGCCGGGATCATGCCACGGATGGTGTCCACCGCGGACGTGGTCGAGGCCAGTGTGCAGCGGGCCGGGATCACCGCGCCGCTGATGGTCGTGCGCGGTGACGGCGGGGTGATGTCGCTGCCGGAGATGCGTCGCCGTCCGTTGCTGACGGCGTTGTCCGGCCCGGCCGCAGGCGTGGCCGGCGCGTTGATGGGGGAGAAGCTCAGCGAGGGCGTTTTCCTGGAAACGGGCGGGACTTCTACGGACATCAGCGTGATCCGGCGTGGTCGCGTCCAGGTACGGCACGCACATCTCGGCGGGCACGAGACGTACCTGCCCGCGCTCGATGTGCGGACGGTCGGCATCGGCGGCGGCTCGCTGATCCGGTTCTCCGGGCGTGCGGTGACCGAGGTCGGGCCCCGCAGCGCGCACATCGCGGGGCTGCCGTACGCGTGTTTCGAGCCGGTTTCCGCGTTGGCGGGGGCGAAGCTGGTCACGGTGTCGCCGAGGCCGGACGACCCGTCGGACTACGTCGCACTGGAGCTGTCCGGCGGTCGTCAGTGCGCGCTGACGCTCACTTGCGCGGCCAACGCGCTCGGCGTGGTCCCGGATGACGCCTATGCGCTCGCCGAGCGTGAATCGGCACGGCTGGCGATGGAACCGCTGGCCGCGGCGCTGGGGGTGACGGTCGACGAGGCCGCGCGGACGGTGCTGGAGCAGGCGGTCAAACCCGTCCGGACGGTCGTGGACGGACTGGTCGCCGAATACCGGCTGAACCGGCCGACGCTCGTCGGCGGCGGTGGCGGAGCCGCGGCAGTCACGCCGTTCCTCGGCGCGCAATCCTCCCACGACTGGCGGATCGCCGCGCACGCCGAAGTGATCAGCCCGCTCGGTGCGGCGCTAGCGCTGGTGCGGGAATCGGTGGAACGGATCGTGCCGAGTCCGTCCAATGCGGACATTCTCGCCGTGCGCACCGAGGCGGAATCCGCCGTCGTGGCCCAAGGCGCGGATCCCGCGGGCGTCGAAGTGGACGTGACAGTGGACCCGCAGCGCAACCTGGTGCGTGCGGTCGCCACCGGGGCTACCGAACTGCGCACCAAGGATCGAGCCTCCACTGTGGACGAAACAGCGGTACGGGCCGAGGTCGCGCGCAGCATCGGGGTCCAGCCGGGCGAAGTGCGGGAACTGGACGGCACCGCGAGGCACCGCGTCTTCGGCGCGAAAGCGCGACGTGCGGGATTCCTCGGACGGTTCGCCCGGCCCGTCGAGCAGATGCGCGTGGTCGACGGCGAGGGGGTGATCCGGTTGCACGGCACCGGCTCGGTCATCGAGCACACGGACGCCGGCTCCGCGCAAGCGCGCCTGGCGACGCTGGCCGACCAGCACACCCGTTACGGCGACGGCGGTTCCCAGGCGCCGGCGGTGTGGCTGCTGGTCGGGCCGAAGATCGCGGACCTGTCCGGCGTGCTCGACCGGGACCAGCTGGTCGCGCTGGCCGGAGCCGAGGTCAAGACCCGAGCGGCGGACGAGCCGGTCGTCCTGATCCTGGAGGACCGCCGGTGAACACCGATCTGGACCTGGCCGTCGACCTGCTGCGCGCGACGCCCACCCACGAGAACCGCAGCGAGGACCAGCTCCGCGAATGGGCCGCGATCGCCCTCGCCTACGGCGACGAACTGGCCGCCGGAACCGACGAAGACGTGCACGTCGTGGAGCGCGAGGGAGGGGTTCGCCGCGACGAGATCCTGGTCGCCGAACACCACGGAGGCACCGTCACGGTGTACACGGATTCCTTGACCCGACTGGCAAAACTCGCCGCTGAGCACGGGTACCAAGTCTCGCGCGAAGCGTTGCGAAAGGCTGCCGTCGCCCACGAGACGGCCCACCACCGCCTCGACGTCCGCGAGCTGAACCGGCGGCTCGGCCACACCGCGCTGCGGCTCGGCCCGTTCCGCGTGCGCGGCCACGTCGCCGGGGCCGAAGAGATCGCCGCACACCGCTTCGCCCACCGCCGCAGCGGCTTGAGCGTCAGCCCGCTGCTGCTCACCACCGCACTCGCGGGAGGGAACTGACCATGGGTATCGCGATTCTGGTCCTGATGACGGTCGGGGTGGTGCTGATGCTCACCCGGGTGCTGCCGACGGCGTTCGCGCTCGTGTTCCTCGCGATCGGCATCTCGCTGCTCGCCGGCGCGCCGCTGGCCGAGGGGAAGAACAGCATCCTCGCCGGTGTCTTGCAAACCGGCTCCGCGGCGTTGGCGTCCACGATGATCGCTGTGTTGCTCGGCTCGTGGCTCGGCACGCTGATGGACGAGACGGGCATCGCCGGCACGCTGGTGCGCAAGATCGTCGAATTCGGCGGCGAACGGCCGTCCGTGGTGGCGCTCGGCGTGTTCGCGGTGTCGATCCTGTGCGGCAGCATCACCGGCTCGGCCCCCGCCGCGATGCTCGCCGGGGTGGTCGGGATCCCGGCGATGATCGCGGTCGGCGTGCGCCCGGTCGCCGCGGGCGGCACCGTCCTGATGGGCATTTCCGCGGGCTCGCCGCTGGAACTCCCGGTGTGGCAGTTCCTCTCCGACGCGCTGGGCGCGCCGGTCGCCGACGTCAAGTCCGTCATGATCAAACTGTTCCCGATGGCGCTGGTGGTCGGCATCGGCTACGTCCTCGTCCAGACCCGCCGCGGCGCGCGGCACGCGTGGGCGGTGAAACTCGACCGGCCCCAGGCGCGCGTCCGACGCGGCGACGCGCCCTGGTACGCGCTGCTCACGCCGGTGCTGCCGATCGTGCTGGCGCTCGGGTTCGCGGTGCCGATCGTCCCGTCGTTGCTGGCCGGCGTGCTGTACGGGCTGGTCACCACCACGAAATGGGGCGAGCTGAACGGCCGCGCGCTGCGTTCGCTGTACAAGGCGTTCGACGTGGCCGCCCCGCCGATCGCGCTGTTCGTCGCGATCGGGATGCTGCTCGCGGCGGTGAAACTTCCCGGCGCCAAGAACGCGCTGACGCCGATCGTGTCGGCGATCAGCCCGTCCGGAGCCGTCTGGTTCGTGGTGGTGTTCGTGCTTCTCGTGCCGCTGTGCCTGTTCCGCGGGCCGCTCAATGTGTTCGGCCTCGGCGCTGGCGTCGCGGGCGTGCTGGTGACCGGCGGCATCTACCCGCTGTCCGCCGTGGTCGGGCTGATGGCGTCGTACAACCAGGTGTTCGGCGTGTCCGACCCGACCAGCACCCAGACGGTGTGGGCCGCGCAGTACTCCGGCGTGCGCCCGGAGCGGGCGATGGCCTCGACGCTGCCCTACACCTGGGTGGTCGCGCTCGGCGGCATGGTGCTCACCGCCGTGCTGTACCTGTGAATCACTTCCCGTGCGGGTCCGCGGCGTTGAGCATCGCCACCACCTGGTGGTAGTCGCCGCGGGCCTCGCCGTGCCGGAGGAATTTGACGTTCTCGACCTGGATCTCGGTCGCGTCCGGCTGCGTTTCGAGCAGCGTCATGACCTCGGCGACGAACGCGTCCAGCGGCATCGCGAACTCGCTTTCCTCCTGGCCGGGCAGGAGCGCGGTGCGCACGGACGGCGGCTCCAGTTCGACGACCTTCACCGAGGTGTCGGCCAGTTGCAGCCGCAGCGATTCGCTGAGCATGTGGATCGCGGCCTTCGACGCGTTGTAGCTCGGCGTGGCCTTCAGCGGCGCGAAGGCGAGGCCGGACGAAACGGTCAGGATGGTGGCGTCCGGACGGGTTTGCAGGTGCTCGACGAACGCGGCGATGAGCCGGATCGGGCCGAGGACGTTGGTGGTCACGGTCGCTTCCGCGCTGTCCACAAAGGACTCCGGGCGGTGCCAGTCCTCGACGCGCATGATGCCTGCCATCGGCACGAGCACGTTGAGGTCGGGATGCTTCGCGAGCACCTCCTTGGCCGCGGCTTCGATGCTCGCCGGATCGGTGGTGTCGATCTGGACGGTGTCGAGACCGGGGTGGTCGGCGGCGATCTGCGCGAGCAGTTCGGTGCGCCGCCCGCCGACGATGACGGTGTTGCCCTTTGCCCGCAGTTCGAGGGCGAGAGCGAGGCCGATGCCGCTGGTCGAGCCGGGGATGAAGACGGTGTTTCCGGTGATGTTCATGCCACTGAGTTTCGGCCGCCCGGCGTCGCGGCGGCAGAGAGCGCATATCGGGGGATCCGCGATCCCTGGCTGAGGCGCCAGACCGAGCCGATACTGGACCCATGGATCGAGCTGAGCTGGCTGCCTTCCTCCGCAGCCGTCGCGAGGGATTGCGGCCCGAGGACGTCGGGCTGCCCGCGGGCGCGCGGCGGCGGGCGGCGGGTCTGCGGCGGGAGGAGGTCGCGGCGCTGGCGGCGATGTCCACCGACTACTACACGCGGCTGGAGCAGCAACGCGGACCGCAGCCGAGCGAGCAGATGCTGGCCTCGCTGGCGAGGGCGTTGCGGCTCACCGACGACGAGCGCGACTACTTGTTCCACCTCGCGGGCCGCAACGCACCGTCGCCGATCGTCGCGGCCACGCACGTCGCGCCCGCGTTGATGCGGGTCCTCGACCGGCTGTCGGACACGCCCGCGCTCATCCTGTCGAACCTCGGCGAAGTGCTGGTGCAGAACCGCTTCGCGGAGGCGTTGTACGGGGACCGCTCGCAGTACACGGGTCTGGCGCGCAGCGAGATCTACCGGTGGTTCACCAACCCGGACGAGCGGCTCGTCTATCCGGCGCACGACCGGGACCGGCAAAGCCGCGCGCTGGTGGCGAACCTGCGGGTCGTGCACGGGTCGATGGGGCCGCGCTCGCGAGCGGGCGAACTGGTGCGCGCGTTGACCCGCGAGAGCCCGGAGTTCGCGCGAATCTGGGAAGAACACCAAGTGGCGAAACGGTTCGAGGACCACAAGGTGCTCGTGCATCCGCAGCTTGGCGAGATCGAGGTGGACTGCCAGGTGCTGTTCACCGAGGACCAGTCGCAGGCGTTGCTCGTGCTGACCGCGCCGCCGCGCAGCGAGGCGTTCGAGAAGATCCAGCTGCTCGGCGTGCTGGGGAACGAGCAGTTCGCCGGTTAACGCGGCAGCGGGCCGGTGTAGGCGTCGCGGGCTTTCTCCACGGCGGGCAGATGCTCGTCGGTCCATTCGGCGAGCGCGGCGAACACCGGCGACAGGCTCCGGCCGAGTTCGGTGATCTCGTACTCGACGCGCGGCGGCACCTCGGCGTAGTAGCGTCGCTCCACCAAGCCGTCGCGCTCGAGCTGCCGAAGCCGTTGCGTGAGCACCTTCCCGGTCGCGCCGAGCCGCCGTTCCAGTTCGCCGAACCGCACCGGACCGGATTGGCTGAGCGTCCACAGGATCGGGGTCGTCCACCGGCTGAACAGCAGGTCGACGGCAGGGCTGATCCGGCACGCGGCGAGCGGATCGGCCCCGGTCTGCGCGGTGGTGGTCATGCGGCTCCAATACTTTCCCTGGGGAACCTACTGTACGGCGGCTTTTAGCCTCGCTGTGTCGCTTTCGACCCCTAGCTGAGGAGCAAGTCATGATCGTCGTCACCGGTGCCACGGGCAACGTCGGCCGCCTGCTGGTCGAGTCCCTGACCGAAGCCGGGCACGCCGTGACCGCCGTTTCCCGCGGCGTGACGTCCCCGCCGCCGTCGCGGCCCGGCGTGACCCCGATGGTCGCGGACCTGGCGGACGCGGGCAGCCTGGTCCCTGCGCTGAAGGGCGCGGACGCGCTGTATCTGCTGGTCTCCGGCGCGGGCGCGCACGTCGATGGGCAAGCTGTCCTGCGGGCGGCGGCCGACGCTGGCGTCTCGCGGGTCGTCCTGCAGTCGTCGCAGGCCGCGGGAACCCGGCCGGAAGCGGTTTCGCACGCGCCGCTCGCCGCGTTGGAAGAGGCGGTGCGGTCTTCCGGTCTGGAGTGGACAGTCCTTCGCCCCGGCGGGTTCACCACCAATACCTTCGCGTGGATCCCGACGATTCGGGCCCAGCGCAAGGTCTTCTCGCCGTTCGGCGACGTCGCGCTCCCGGCCGTGGACCCGCTCGACATCGCCGAAGTCGCCGTGGCCGCCCTCACCGGGGACGGTCATGCCGGACAGACTTATGTCCTTACTGGACCGGAAGCGACGAGCCCGCGACAGCGTGCGGAGATCCTCGGTGCGGCCCTCGGCGAGCCGCTGGAATTCGTCGAGCTTGACCGTGCGCAGGCACGCGAGCAGATGGTGCAGCAGATGCCGGAACCGGTCGCCGACGGCACGCTCGACATCCTGGGCCAGCCGCTTCCGGAGGAGCTCCGCAGCAGCCCCGATGTCGAGAAGCTGCTCGGTCGTCCGGCGACTTCGTTCGCTTCCTGGGCCAGCCGCAGCGTCGACGCGTTCCGGTGATCAGAAGTCGCGCGAGTGCAGGAGGGAGCGCACGCGGAGTTGCCGGCGGGGCTCGTGGCGACGCAGCCCGTCGACGACCACGGCGACGCCGATCCACGTCGCCCCGGCGTCGGCGACCAGGGCTTGTGCGGCGAAGGCTTGGCCGCCGGTGTCGATCCAGTCGTCCACGAACAGCGCACGGTCGCCCGCTTGGAGCAGACTGCGGCGGAAGCCGAGCCGCAGGTGCCGGTCCTGGTAATCCGGCGGCGAGGTGCGCTGGAACCACCGGTCGGAATCGCAGGTCGGGTACCGGTTCTTGCGCACCTCGACGAAGCCCGCGCCGAATTCCACCGCGACCAGCGGACCGAGCAGGCACCCGCGGGATTCGGGGCCCAGCACGGCGTTCGGCTGCTCGTCGGCGAACAGCGCGGCGAGCGCCGGACCCAGTTCGCGCAGCAGTCCGGGCGCACGCCACCACCCCGTCGGGTCGGGGAAGCGGTGGCGGTCCGGCCCGTCCCCGAGCAAGACGGTGGCTTCGCGGATCCGGTCCGCCACAGTGCTCGTGCGCATGCGTCGATGGTCGCAGCGGCGTCCGCCCGAAGCGAGCGAATTACGGCTTGCGCGCCGCTCCGGCCAGGATCACCGAATGCGCCGGCGTCTCGAACTCCACCTGCGGCGCGCCCTCGCCGGACTCCTCCGGATGCCACGACGGCGTCCAGGTGAGCCCCGGTTCGAGCATCTCGAACGACCCGAACAGCGCCTGGATCTCCTCGCGCGAACGCCAGATCACCGGGCTGCTCGACCGGTCGTACAGCTGCTTCAGCTCGACCAGCCCGGCCTCCACGTCGGAGGGGACGCCCTGGTCGGTGATGTGCGAGATGCCGAGGAACGAGCCAGGGGCGAGCAGATCGCGGTACCGCGCGACGATGGACGGCCCGAGGTCCTCGGTGCCGCCGCTGTCCTCGGCGGGCGGCTGCTGGACGTGCAGCACCGCGATCAGCAGCAGCGCGAGCGGTTTCTCGACGTCGATCACGCCGGTCGCCGCGATCTGCTCCCACAGCCGTTCCGGATCGCGCATGTCGGCGTGGATCACCGCGTGCCGGTCGAGGTCGCCCGCCTCGCGCAGCAGGGTTTCCGAATGCGCGACGGCGACCGGTTCGTAGTCGACGTAGCAGACGTGGCTCTCGCCTGGCGCGAGTTCGTCGGCGACCTGGTGCGCGTGGCCCATGGTCGGCACGCCGGAGCCGATGTCGACGAACTGCCGCACGCCCTTTTTGACGAGGTGCCGCACGAGCCGGTGCAGGAACAGCCGGTTGGCCTTCGCGATGGGGCGGATCAGTGGGAACTCGCGGATCACCTCGTCGGCGAACTCCCGGTCGATCGTCCAGTTCGTGGTGCCGCCGAGGTAGTAGTCGTACACCCGCGCGACGCTCGGGTGGTCGAGGTCGACCCCGGGAGGCGGGAAGGGTTCGTCGGCCACCGGTGGCTGTTCCTTTCGTTCGGGACTGCGGGTCAGCGGGCGGGCGTCGCGCAGCGGCTCGCCCATTCCTTCAGGTACTGCAGGGACTGGTCGCGCGACAGGGTGGCGGCGAGCTGGGCTTCCCACGACTCCTCGTAGGAGGCGAACTCGTCCTGCCCCTGCGGCACGGTGATGAGCTTGACTTTGCTTTCCTGGTAAGCGAAATCGGGCAGGTCGGGATGGCCGAAGCGGAGGATGGTGAAGTCCTCGTCCGGGTAGGCGGCCGCGTCGCGCGGGAGGATCCGGACCTCGGCGAAGGGATGCGTCTCGACGATCCGGATCATGTGCTCGAGCTGATCGGTGGCGATGCTGGCCTTGGTGCCGTAGACGAGTTTCTCGATGCAGCTGTACTCCAGCATGAAGACCGTCCGCGGACCCGGGCAGGCGTCGAAAAGCCGTTGCCGCGCCTTGCGTTCGGCGACCCGGTCGGTGACCCGCTCCTGGCGGCTCGCCTGGAACTGCGCGAGCATGTAATACTCCGATTGGAGCAGTCCCGGGATGCGATTCCCGGTCCAGCTGAGGATTTCCGCCGCCGCCTGCTCGCGTTCGAGGATCTCGCGGAACCACTGCGGCGTGATCATCCTCCGCTCGGCACGCCGCGCGGACGGATCGTTGGCCTGGTTGAGCTCCCGCAGCTGATCGGCCTCGGCGGGCGGGACGGCCAGTACCTCGATGATCCGCTCGAGGTCGTCGGGCCGGGTGCCCGCCTTGCCGGACTCGATCTTCTGGATCTTGGGCTGCTTGCAGCCGATCCCGTCGGCGAGGTCGACCTGGGTCAGCCCGCGAGCGGTGCGCCACTTGAGGATCCGGGACCCCAGCCGGGAACGCTGGGTCCGCAGAGACGGCGGGGGCTGCCGGATCGGGGTGGTCACCAGGGGCTCCGTCATTTCGTCCAGGGGCCGATGTGAGAACCTCCGATGATAATGCGCCGACCCGGCGGGCAATACTCCGGGTCGGCGCCTTTTTCGCAAGGTTCCCGGCTTTTTCGGCAGAGCTGCGTTGTCGTGCCTGGTCAGCCGTCGAATTCCCCGCGCCGCACGGCCTCGACGAACCGCGCCCACTCGCCCCGGTCGAAGACCAGGACGGGAGAGTCGCCGATCTTGCTGTCCCGCACCCCGACCAGCCCGTGCTCGGCCAGGTTCACTTCGACGCAGTTGCCGGAATTAGGCCCGCAAGCAGCGGGTTTCCGCCAGGCATGGTCCGGAAAGCGCGCCGCCGGCCCAGCTGCCGGGGCGTGGGTCGGGTGCTGCTCGTGCTCGTGCGGGTCGTAGGCGTCCACTGCAACCCCTCGTTTTCTCGTTTTCGATGAGTGAATGGAATATTCCGCGAAGTACGGAATGTGTTCGGAATATTCCTGAGGGTAGTGGCCT
Organism: Amycolatopsis sp. A1MSW2902; assembly: GCF_017312175.1. NCBI lineage: Bacteria > Bacillati > Actinomycetota > Actinomycetes > Pseudonocardiales > Pseudonocardiaceae > Amycolatopsis > Amycolatopsis sp. A1MSW2902. Next base: position 4,948,702 of record NZ_QJPO01000001.1, on the reverse strand, counting down.
GGTGGATCAATGGCGCGCTGTGCGGCGGGGATTTCACCTGAATGGACACTTCTCGTGCATTGGGTGGTGCTTTCGCACGTGCAATTTCGGGTTGGTGTTGTGGATTTCGTAGTTGAGGTGGGGTGGGGGGTGCTTTTTTCGTGGTTTTTTGCGGGGTGGAGGGGGTTGGGTGTCTGCAGTTGGTGACAGGTTGGGGGGCGGTTGAGGGGCTGAGCTGTTCGGCGGAGTCGTGTTTGCGCCACTGCGCGCGGTTGTCTTGGGGCGGCCTGCTGGACCGGGATCGTGGGGTCGGACTCTGCGGCCCGGTCGTGTGGGAGCGGAAGGCCGAAGGGGCAATGTTGGCCGCTCAGTGTCGAGGGATCGGGCCAAGCCAGGCGGGCGATCGAGAGCGTGGGGCGGGCAACCGTCGAGCCGGGCGGAGCCGCGTCGAGCAGCCGTGCCCGTGCGAGCCGAACTCGCGTAATCCCGAAGCGGCAGCGATCTCGGCTGCCGAGCCGTCAGCTGTCACCCGTCGCCAGTACTCGGCGCGACCCCAGAGTCAATCCCGGAACGGCAACCTCGTCTCCCGGTGCCCGGCCCTGCCCGACCGGGCACCGGGAGCGCAGAACGCGGGCGGCCCTGAGCCGCCGCCGGCGTCCGCTTCGAGGGTGGTCAGGTGCCCCGGTTCGCGGTGTGCCGCTTGTGCAGCACGGCGCCGGCGACGTGGACGAGGGCGACTCCGCTCGCGGTGGCCAGCCCGGCCAGGACGCCAGCAGTCGCGAAGACGATCGCGGTCGCCCCGGCGAGCAGCACCAGCAGGAGCGCGATCAGCTGCCACGGCTGAGTCCCGCCGTCCCGCTGCGCGGCCAGTTCGACCGCCGTCCGCGCGGTCTTCCACGACGGGTAGGCCGGTCTCGTAGTCGGCCGCGGCGACGGTACGACCGGGGCTGGCTGGGGCATGCCCGGTTCATGAAACGTCACGGTCACCCGGCCGGGGCGTTGACTCACGGCGACGGCATACGGTCTGTCGTCGCGGCTGTCCGGTTTTTCTGTCCGACGGCATGCCTGGCCTGCATTTTCCGCGCCAGGAACGGTCATTGCGCTTCCTTTCTTCTCCGCCGGAAAAGCGCCGGAACACAGTTCCCAGCCCGCCCCCGAGGGGAACTGGTTCCGGCGGCCGCGGCGGGCGTCCCGGGTATGGAATATTCCACCCTTTTAACCCCTCCTGCCTGCGGTGATGCCATCTTTGCATGCCCGTCGCCGATCGCGCTAACCCGGGGCGGGAAATTCTTCGCCGAAGCCGCCGTTCGTGGTGTTTGCGGAACGGGTATTCGCGATCTGCCGGACTATTCCAGGTGTTATCTGTCCGCACATATTCGACCCGATCGGATGAATGTGGCCCGAGGTCCACTTTGGGGTTCGCCGCCTTGATCAACCCGGCGAACGCGACGGGTGCGCTGCTACGGTGAGTGTCCGTCGCAGATGGGGGAGGGCATGGACGTACGGACCCTGGCTCGCGAGGAACGCGCCGACTTCGCGGACTTCCTCGAGACGCTCACGCCAGAGCAATGGGACCAGCCGACACTGTGCGCGGGCTGGAACGTTCGCTCGGTCGTCGCGCACGTCGTGAGCTACGACGAACTGAGCGGACGCCAGCTGGCGCAGCGGCTCGCCCGCGCGAGGCTGTCGCTGAGCCGAGCCAACGAAATCGGCCTCGCCGAATACCGGGTGCGCGCGCCGGAGGAGTTGATCGGCGTCATGCGTCGACACCCGCAGCCGGGACGGCTCCTGGGAAAATTTGGCGGGATGATCGGGTTTCTCGACGGTTTGATCCATCAACAGGACATCCGCCGCCCGCTCGGGCAGCCGAGGACGATCCCGGCGGCGCGGTTGCGCCGGGCACTGGACCTGTCGCTGCGCGCTCCGCCGATCGGGGTGTCGCGGCGGCTGACCGGTCTGCGCGCAGTCGCGACGGATTTGGACTGGACCTCCGGGACGGGCATCGAAGTCCGCGGCCCGGCGGAGGCTTTGCTGCTCGCGCTGGCAGGCCGTCGCGCGGCGGCGGACGATCTGAGCGGCCCGGGTCTCGACGTGCTGATCAGCCGCACCACCGTGGCTTGATCCGGCTGGGGTATCGACGCTGCATGACCACGCGGCCGCTTTCGGCGTGCCGATCAGACTTCGCTGCTGTGACGTCTTGCGCTACGGCCCTGGCCCAGACGCGGCTCCCGGGGTCCTGATCGACCCCCATCGTGTCGTGATCGTGCCCGCATCCTGGCAATTCGCGCCACGGTCGTGTGACAACCCGCGCGCGGGGGTTGCGTATGCGCTTGGCGACAGCAGTCATAGCGGCGACCGCACTCCGGAAAGCGAGGTGATGCCCGCGCGGACGCTCGCCGCCTTCCCCCTCGCGGCGCCCGTGACTGCTGCCGCGCCTCGCATCGCTGAAGCAGCACGGGCGCCGTAACGCTCGCGGCGGCGTCCGCTCTCCCCGGGGGTGTCACCATCTGGTGACACCTAACCCGGCGGTAACCCGCGCTCGCTCCCCGGCGTGCGCGGAAAGCCCTTGTGGCTAAGGGGAAATCCCGGTCCCGATGATCACCCGGAACGGGGGCTTGCGTTACGCGGCGGCGACATCGGAAATGGGACTCCAAGCACCACAAGGGGAGGAGTCCGGTGTTCAGATGGCAGCAGGCGGAAGGAAAACGGCACGCACTGGACGGGCCGTTCGCGCCGCGACCCGGGGAAACGTTCACCGCATTGTGCGGAGCCGAAGTCACGGTCGCCCGCAGCGACGTGCCACAGCTCGGCGGCCACTGGTTCGATCCGACGTGCCCTGACTGCGCGGAGGAATGGCTCCGCCAGGAGGGACAGGCCCGCTCGAGCGAAGAACGGTGCCTGGTGTGAACACTGCGGCGGGGCGGCTCCCGGTATTCGCTGGGGACAGCGCATGACCGGCCACTGGAGCAGACTGCCCGAGCAGCGCACGTCAGCAGTAGGGCTCACCGGCCCCGAGTTGGTTACCTGGATTCGGGACCTCCAAGCCACCCTCGCGTTGGATCTCGGGTTCCTGACCCGTGCGCTCGACGAACGATATCCGCGACCGGACGCGGTGCGGGATCTCGGCGAGCGACTTCTCGACCTCGGGCGGGCCTTGATCCGGCGGGCCGATCACCTCAACGAGATCGTCCTGGCTAGCCTGCCCGCGCACGGCTGGCTGCCGCAGGCGGGTGCGCCGGAGAACGCGGCTCGGCTGGCGCATCAAGTCGGGCGCCGTCCGTTGCGGTGCGGGCCGGTGTATCTCGGGTTGTGCGGGGCCGCGTGTTATCCGGTGTTCGGGCAGGATCCGCACGATCACACGAAACGGTACGCACGCTGCGCGGACTGCCAGAGCAAGGGCGGTGCGGCCATGCTTCGCGAGTGAAGGGGGCGCAACCGCAGCGGAACCGGTGAGCCACGGCGGGCGCGGACCAGAGCAACTCGGCCAGCGGCCGAAGCAGGGCGCGGACCGGAACACCCCGGCCAGGGGTCAAAGGAGGGCGCGAGCCGGAGCAACCCGGTCCGCGGCCGAAGCAGGGGCACGAGCCGGAACGACCCGGCCACCGGAGGAAGCAGGGCGCGAACCGGAACACCCCGGCCAGCGGTCAAAGCAGGGCACGCAAACCGGATCACCCAGCCGAAACCAGGCCGTCAACCCAGCATGTCCCGGGGTTTTCCGGTTTCCTGTACCGATGAGCGAGGAGACCTCCACCCGTTCCACCGAGCGGCTGTTCAAGATCGCGATCACGCTCAAGGGCCTCGACGGGGGCCTTCAGCTGATCGGGGCGCTGATCCTGGCGTTCATCCCCGCGACGGTCGTCACGGGGTTCGTCAACGCGGTCATCACCCGCGATCTGCTGGGCGACCCCTCCGGCACGCTGGCACGGCATCTGGAAACCGCTGCCGAGCACTTCGCCGGAGGGGGGACCAAGACGTTCGCCGTCGTCTACCTGCTGGCGCACGGGTTGCTCAAGCTCGCCCTCGTGTGGGCGCTCGCGCGCAAGTGGGTCCGCGCCTATCCGGTCGCGATGCTCGTGCTCGCGGCGTTCGTCGTGTACGAGATTTACCGCGCCTTCGAAACGCACTCCATCGCGCTGCCGTTCTTCGCGGCGCTCGACGCGGTGATCATCGTGCTCGTCTACCGCGAGTACCGGGCCCTCAAGCGCGAGCGCGCTTAGGCGGCGGTGTGCAGCCTCTCCGTGACCAGTGCGGCCACGTCGGGAGCTTCCACGAACAGCGCCGTCGCGTTGTCTCGGCCGCCCAGGGCGATGGCGGTGGCGACCAGCGCTGAGGCGCCGCGGGCCGGGTCGGCGAGGATTTCGTCGATCGTCGCGGGCGTGAGGACCTTGTGCACGCCGTCGCTGGTGAGCAGGAGGCCGCCGCTCGGGGTTTCCGTCGTGCCGATCTCCTCAGGCTTCGTCGTGCGGACGCTCGTGGTGACCAGGTGCTCCATCCGCGGCGAGTACGGCTGGTGCCGCGAGCGGAAGTACTCCGCCATCGTGTGGTCCCGCGTCAGCTTGTGGATCATCGACCCGTCCCACGCATACGCTCGCGCGTCGCCGACCCACGCGATCCGGTATCCGCCGGCGAACGGCATCGCCACCACGAGGACTGCGTCGCCAGTGCCGCCCAGCCGGTGAACTGCTTGCTGGGCCGCCAAAACCGCCTTGACCGGACCGGCTTCGACGGGAGTCCGTGCGGCGGCCGCGGCGGCGACCTGGGCGGCTCGCCCGGCGCCGGGGTCGTCCCCGACGCCGTCGGCGAGTGCGAAGGTGATTCCGCGCGCCCCAGCGGCCGCGTAGGCGCTCACCGCGTCGGCATTGCGCTCGCGCGGGCCCTGCTCGCTCGCGGTGTGCCAGCGTGGGTATGCGGCCATCGTGACCTCCCGGACGTTCGCGGCGGATGACTCTCCGTGCCTTCCAGAATGCGCCTCGTTCCTGGGAGGAGGCTGAGGATTTCCCGACTTACCGGGTGAGCTGGTAGACAGTTTCGCCACCGACCGTGGTCGCGGTGAAGTTCGCGGCCACCCACTCGGAGATGTCGTTCGACCCGCCGCCGGGACCGCCGCCCCGGCCGCCGTCCACGTAGTACGCCACTTCGCCCGCCGCGACGTACTGCTTGAACTGCTCCAGCGTCGGGGCCGGATCGCTGCCGTCCCAGCCGCCGATGCCCATCACCGACTTGCCGCTCGCCAGCTCCAGGCTCGCCGCCGACTGCGATCCGGTCGTCGCGGCTGCCCACTTCGTCGTCGTGCCGCCCAGCAGCTGGCCGACGGAACCGTTGGCCTCGTCCATCCCGCCGCCGAAACCGCCGCCCATTCCGCTGCTCCGAGGACCCGAAGTCGGGATAGAACCGCTGTGCGGCAAGGAAACCGTCTCCGCGGCGTACCCGGCGGTGCCGACCCCGAGCGTCAGGACGATCGCCGCCGCCAGGCCGACCAAGACGGTCCGCGTCCGCGGCACCCCGACCACCACGATGGTGCTCACGAGCAACCCCAGCACCACGATCACCCAGCGCAGCGCGGGCACCCAGTCCGGCGTCCGGTCGAGCAGGATGAAGTCCCACACCGCGGTCGCCGCGATCATCCCGCCCAGCACCGTCCGCGGCGCGGGGTGCGCCCGGCCGCGCCACAGCGCGTGCCCGGAAATCGCGACCAGCGCGGCGATCGCGGGCGCGAGCTGCACCGCGTAGTACGGGTGCACGGTGCCGCTCATGAAGCTGAACACCAGCCCGGTCACCAGCAGCCACCCGCCCCAGACCAGCAGCGACGCCCGGGTCCGGTCGGTGCGCGCGGCCCGCCGGGTGAACCACAGCCCGGCCGCCAGGCCGATCAGCGCGGCCGGCAGCAGCCACGAGACCTCCGTGCCGAAGCTCGCGCCGAACATCCGCCCGAGACCGGAGCTGCCGCCGAACGCGGTGTTCCCGCCGCCCTGGCCGCCGCCCATCCCGCCCATGCCGCCGCCGTTGCCCTGCCCGCCGAAGATCCGGCCGAGCCCGTTGTACCCGAGCGCCAGCTCCAGCAGGCTGTTCCCGGTCGACCCGCCGATGTACGGCCGCGAAGCCGAAGGCCAGAGCTCCACCAGCGCCACGAACCAGCCCGCCGACACGATTACCGCGATCCCTGCGTAAACCAAGTGCAGCAACCGTTTCCCGAGCCCGGTCGGCGCGGCGATCAGATAAGCCAGCGCGAACGCGGGCAGTACGAGGAACGCCTGCATCATCTTCGTCAGGAACCCGAAACCGATTGCCACGCCAGCGAAAACGAGCCACCGAGGGCTGGCCTTCTCGACCGCTCGCACCGTGCAGTACGCACCGGCGATCAGCAGCAGCGTGAGCAGCGCGTCCGGGTTGTTGAAGCGGAACATCAGCGCGGCGACCGGCGTCAGCGCGAGCATCGCCCCGGCCAGCAATCCCGGCAGCGGCCCGGAAACCCGGCGGACAGTCAGGTACAGCAACCCGACCGACCCGACGCCCATCAGCGCTTGCGGAGCGAGCACCGTGAAACTCGAGAACCCGAAGATGCGCGCGAAAGCCGTTCCCACCCACAACGCGGCAGGCGGTTTGTCGACAGTGATCACGTTCCCGGCGTCCAATGAGCCGAACAGCCACGCCTTCATGCTCTGCGTGCCCGATTGCACGGCCGCGGCGTAGAACGAGTTGCCGAACCCGGAAGCGGTCAGATCCCAGAAGTACAGGACGGCGGTGAGCGCCAGAAGGCCGAACACCGACGGACGGACCCAGCGAGGCTTCGCGCGGTCCGGCGCGTCCGGGACGGCAGGCCGGGCGGACAGGACAGTGCTCAAGACGACTCCTCGGTAGCGGTACGGCGCGGATTGAAGACCCAGCCCCGCAGCAGCAGGAAACGCAGCACCGTGGCGGCGAGGTTCGCCAGCACGAGCACGGTCGTCTCCAGGACGAGCCCGGGATGGGTGGTGTGGTTGAGCAGGGCGAGGGAACCGCTGGTCAGCGCCAGTCCGAGGCCGAACACGATGAGCCCCTCGAACTGGTGCCGCCCGGCTCCGGCCCGGCCGCGGACGCCGAACGTCACCCGCCGGTTCACCGCGGTGTTCGCGATCGCGGTGACGAGCAGCGCGGTGAAGTTGGCCGCCTGCGCGCCGACCATGGTCCGCAGCAGCAGGAAAAGCAACAGGTACGCGACGGTGCTGGCGACGCCGACCGCGGCGAACTGCACGAGTTGTTTGACCAGGCTCGGGGACACTCCGGGGGCCTCCACGCCGATCGGTTCGCGGCCGAGCTGTTCGCGCAGCCGGTGCACGGGGATCTCGCCGGTGAGGGTCGCGCGGGTGACCCTGGCGATGCCTTTGAGGTCTGCGGTGGCGGTCGCGATGAGGTCGACCGACGAGTCCGGGTCGTCGACCCAGTCCACCGGCACCTCGTGGATCCGCAGCCCGGCGCGCTGGGCGAGCACGAGCAGTTCGGTGTCGAAGAACCAGCCGGTGTCGCGGACGTGGGGGAGCAGCGCACGGGCGACGTCGGCGCGGATCGCCTTGAACCCGCATTGTGCGTCGGAGAATCTCGCCGCGAGCGTGCCGCGGAGGATCAGGTTGTAGCAGCGGGAGATGAACTCTCGCTTCGGCCCGCGGACCACCCGGGCGCCGCGGGCGAGGCGGCTGCCGATCGCGACGTCCGAATGTCCGGACAGCAACGGGGCGACGAGCGGGTCCAGCGCGGCGAGGTCGGTGGACAGGTCCACGTCCATGTAGGCCAGCACGGCGGCGTCCGAGGCGGACCACACGGCTTGCAGTGCGCGGCCGCGGCCCTTCTCGTCGAGGTGGTGCACTTCGACTTCAGGGAACTCGCGGGCCAGTTCTTCGGCTACGGCAAGGGTTTTGTCGGTGCTCGCGTTGTCCGCGACGGTGATCCGGTACGGATAGCCGGCGCGTTCGGCGAGGTGCGCCCGCAGTCTGCGGATGCACGGTTCGAGGTCGGCTTCCTCGTTGTAGACCGGGATGACGACGTCGAGCACGGGATGCGGGCCGCCGAGGCCGACCGGAGTCGTCCCGGGCCGCGGGGCGCCGCTGCGGGAGGGGACGGTGGCGTTCATGAGTTCACCGTCGTCCGCCGGGCTTTGGCCACGTTGTGGTGTTCCTGTGCCTGCGCTGTGCGACGTACGCCCGCTCGGGTGATCTTGGCCGCACGGCACGGAATCAGGCAGTCAGGTCATAGACGGTGACACCGTCCACTGTGGTCATTCGGTAGTTCTCGGCCACCCACTGGACGATCCGGGCGGCCGCGTCGCTTCCGCTGCCGGACCCGCGCATCGTCATGCCGTCGCCGAGGAAGTAGCGGATCTGTCCTTGCCGGACGTACTGCTCGAACTGCGCGAGCGTCGGATACGGGTCGGTGCCGTTGAAACCACCCACCGCGAGCACAGGTTCGCCGCTGCCGAGCTGGTATCCGGCGGCGTTGTTGGACCCGACGGTCGCCGCGGCCCACCGGTGGTCGCCGGATTGCCGCAGCAGTGCTGTCAGATTCGCGCCGGGCAGGGTGGTGCCGAGCAATCCGCCGCCTCCGCCGAACATTTGCCGGGTATTCGGTCCGGCGGACGGAATCGCGCCGCTGTGCGGAGTCGCCGCGGTGGCGAGGCTGTACGCGCCGGTTCCGGTGAGCAACACGACCAGGCCCAGCACCGCGGCGATCCGCCCGAAGTGCTGAACGAAAAACAGGGCGATAGCCGCCAAAAGCCCGAGAACGAGCACGGTCGGGGCAAGCCACGGTTGCCAAGAGCCGTCCAACAGCAGGTAACTCGTTACCGTCGTCAGCGCGACACCGCCGCTCAAAAGCCCGACCGCGGCCGGATTGCCGCGGATCCGCCACAACTGGACGGCGGCGGTCCCGACGAGCGCGGCGATCGCCGGGGCGAGCGCGACGGTGTAGTAGGGGTGGATGATCCCGCCCATGAAGCTGAACACCGCGGCGGTCACGATCAGCCAACCGCCCCAGAGCACCAGCGAAGCGCGACTGCGGTCGGTGCGCGGCGCGTAGCGGGTGAACCAGAGACCAGCGCCGAGCCCGAGCACCGCGGCGGGCAGCAGCCACGCGATACCGCCCGCCATCTCGCTGCCGAACAACCGGAACAGGCCGGTGCTGCCCCAACCGCCGCCCGGACTTCCGCCGACGCTTCCGGTCTCGTCGCCGGTGATGCGGCCGAAACCGTTGTAGCCCAAGGTGAGTTCAAACAGGCTGTTGTTCTGCGACCCGCCGATGTACGGCCGGTCCGCGGCCGGCCACAACGCCACGACGGCGAGATACCAGCCTGCCGAAACCACGACCGCACCCAGTCCAGCGAGCAGATGCAGCAGACGCTTGCCGAGGGCGATCGGTGTGGCGACGAGGTACGCGAGGGCGAAGGCGGGCAGGACGAGGAAAGCTTGCAGCATCTTGGCGAGGAAGCCGAATCCGATTGCCACGCCAGCGAAAACGAGCCATCGAGGGCTGGCTTTCTCGATTGCCCGCACCGTGAAGTAAGCAGCGGTGATCAGCAATAGCACCAGCAACGCGTCTGGGTTGTTGAAGCGGAAAATCAGCGCCGCAGCCGGGGTAAGAGTGAGTACCGCGCCAGCGAGCAATCCCGCAGCCGCGCCGGAGGTGCGCCGCACAGTCGCGTACAGCAGCCACGTGGAGCCCACACCCATTAACGCTTGTGGCACCAGGATGCTCCACGCGTTCACGCCGAACAGCCGCGCGGACAGGCTCATCACCCAGAGCGCGGCTGGCGTTTTGTCCACAGTGATGCCGTTGGCCGCGTCGGTGGAGCCGAAGAACAATGCCTTCCAACTCTGGGATCCGGCTTGCGCGGCAGCGGAGTAGAACGCGTTGGCCCAGCCGGAAGCGCTGAGATCCCACAGATACAGCGCGGCCGTGGCGACGAGCAGCAGCACGAGGGCCGGGCGCACCCATCTCGGTTCGGAGCGCTGTACCGGCGCGGCGGGAACGGCGGAATGGGTCGCGACTGCGGTCATGCGGCCAGCCTCGCGGGACGACCTGGGGCCGCGATGTGCCTACCCTGTGTGCCCGCTGTGGGACTTGCGGTCATCCACGGGCGGTGTGCGCTGAGCCGGAACCGCGATCGGCAGCCGCACGGCGAATTCCGTCTGGCCGGGGCGGCTCCGCATCGCGATGGTGCCGTGGTGCGCGGTCAGCACTGCGGACGCGATCGCCAGGCCCAATCCGGTCGAACCGGCTGCCCGCGACCGTGACGAATCCCCGCGGGCGAAGCGTTCGAACACCGCCGGCTGCAACTCCGGCGGGATGCCCGGGCCGTTGTCGGTCACGGTCACTATGGCGCTGCCGTCCGCGGATCTCGCGAGAGCGGTGCTGACCGTGGTGCCGGGCGGCGTGTGGACGCGGGCGTTCGCGAGCAGGTTCGCCAGAACCTGGTGCAGCCGTTGGACATCGCCAAGGACGAGGATCGGTTCGTCCGGCATCGCAAGTTGCCAGACGTGGTGCGGGCCGGCCACGTGCGCGTCGCCGACCGCGTCCGCGACCAAGCGGGTCAGGTCGACTTCGGCGACGTCCAGCGGGCGGCCCGCGTCCAGGCGGGCGAGCAGGAGGAGGTCTTCGACGAGCGCCGTCATGCGGTCGGCTTCGGACTCGATCCGGGTCATCGAATGCGCGACGTTCGGCGGGGCGTGGCTGCCGGACCGTCCGGCGAGTTCGGCGTACCCGCGGATCGCGGCGAGCGGCGTGCGCAGTTCGTGACTTGCGTCGGCGACGAACCGGCGGACGCGCAGTTCGCTGGCGTGCCGGGCTTCGAGGGCGGAGGAGATGTGGCCGAGCATGTGGTTCAGCGCCGCGCCGACCTGGCCGACTTCGGTGCGGGGGTCGGTGTCTTCGGCGGGGACTCGGACGGACAGGTCGACGTCGCCACGGTCGAGGGGGAGTTCGGAGACTCGGGAGGCGGTTTCCGCGACGCGCTCCAGCGGGCGGAGGGTTCGGCGGACGGCGAAGGCGCCTAGGAAAGCTGCGCCGGTTACTCCGGCGGCGGCTACGCCGAAGAGGATCAGGCCGACGGTCAGGAGGGTTTGTTGCATCGCGGCCAGGGGGACGCCGGTGATGACTACGCCGTCGGGGACTGGGAACGCGGTGAGGCGGTAGTCGCCCAGGGAGCCGATGGTGCGGGTGTAGGGGCGGCCGTTGGTGGGGAGGTCCTGCAGGGCTGTTAGTTCGTCTGGGGTGAGGGTTAGGCGTTGGCCGTGGGGGGAGAGCCAGCCGCCGGTGCCGTTGGTGCCGTCCGGGGAGAAGTGGGCGGTGACCGTGCCCGCGCCTTGGCCAGGGGCGTCGAGGGGGTTGCGTTCGCTGCCGGGCGGACCGGGGTGGGTGGCGAAGTCCAGGGCTCGGGCGGTGGCTGCGGAGAGCTGGGTGTCGGTTTGGGTCATGAGGAAGGCGCGGAGGGCGAATTCGCTGATCACGCCGATGGTCAGGCAGACGAGGGAGAGGAGGATTACTACGGAGACGGTCAGTTTTGTGCGCAGGGATTGCCGGGCCGGGCGGGCGGCGGCGAACCTTGCGCGGGGGGGCATGGTTTGAGGGTGCGGTTCGTCGGTGTGGGGGCGATGTGTGCTCGCTGTGAGTGGGCTGTGGGGGCGGCTCGTCGCCTGGCGGCGACATTGGCCCGATCTTGGTTGCGTGGGGCACCCCGAAGCTTGATTGTGCTGACGGTTCGTATCGGGGTGCGGGGGAGGTGTGGGTGCCTCGCTCGTTGGGTGCGCCGGTGCGGTTTGGGTTGGGCGGGGCTAGCGCCCCAATGCCACATTGGGTGCGTCAGACGCACCGAACGCCACATTGGGTGCGTCCCATGCACCCAATGCCGCATTGGGTGCATCGGCTGCGGGGGCGGGGCGGTCCGTGAAGGGCTCCTTGAGGGAATCTGAGTCCGTGAAGGAGCCCATCACGGGCGGCGAAGCCCGGAGGTCAGCCCAGGGAGCGGGCGGCGGCGGTTGCCTGGTCGGCGTACGAGCGTCCGAACAGGACTGTGTGCACCAGGAGCGGGAAGAGTTGATGCAGGGCGATTCGTTCTCGATAACCGTCGGCCAGTGGTGCGAACTCGTCGTAAGCGGCCACGATTCGCTCTAACTGTGGGCAGCCGAACAGGTGCAGCATCGCTAGATCGGTCTCTCGGTGGCCGCCGTGTGCGGCTGGGTCGATTAGTACTGCTCCGTGTGCGTCCCAGAGGACATTGCCGCTCCACAGATCCCCGTGCAGGCGGGACGGGGGTTCTGGTGGGCCAGCTACTGCCGGGATTCGGGTGCAGGCTCGTTCGAAGACGTTCGTATCAAGGATCTCGGCGGCCATTCGGACGTACGGGAGGATTCGGTATTCCGCGTACCATTCCGGCCACGAATCGCCTGGTGAGTTGCGCATCGGCGCGGTGCCGATCCAGGCGTCGGTCAAGCCGTCTGGGGGCGGGGCGCCGAAGGCTGGGGCTCCGGCTGCGTGCAGGCGCGCGAGGTTGCGGCCGAACTCCTCCGCGTGTGACGGCGTGCTCTCCGCCACTCGGTCCAGCACCAGCCACGTGTCGTCCGCGCCATGAACCCGGGGGATCCGGACCGCGTCCGCTTCGGCGAGCCAGCGGAGTCCGGCTGCTTCGGCTCGGGTCGCGCCGGGGGCGTGGCCGCGTTTCACTACCGCTTCGACGCGGTGGGCGCCGTCGGTCAGGGTGATCTCACTGAGGGTGCCTGAGGCGTCGTGTGAGTCCGTGTTCAAACCGGTGAGCCGCGCCGCCGCTGCGGCCGGACCTTCGTTCTGCTGACCGGAAACCACGTCCCGACGCTACGGGCGCGGATCGGAGCGCGCTGAGCGGCAGGTGACCCGCGGCCGGTCTTGTCAACCCTCTGGCCTAGACTCGGATATCCCGGTCAGCAGGTGACCGGGGCGGTCCCGAGGGACTGTCCGCCCCCATCGTTTACCGCTCGAGGAGAAGACCTTGAAGAGCACCGTCGAGCAGCTCAGCCCGACGCGAGTGAAGATCAATGTCGAGGTGCCGTTCGACGAGCTCAAGCCGAACTTCGACGCCGCGTACCGGAAGATCGCCCAGCAGGTGCGGGTCCCCGGTTTCCGTCCCGGCAAGGTCCCCGCTCGCGTCCTGGAAAGCCGGATCGGCCGCGCGCCGGTGCTCGACGAGGTCGTCAACGAGGCCATTCCGGCCAAGTACATCGAGGCCGTCCGCGCGGGCGAGGTCCGGACGCTCGGCCAGCCCGAGTTCGAGGTGACCAAGCTCGAGGACCGCGAGGTGCTGGAGTTCAGCGCCGAGGTCGACGTGCGGCCGGAGATCGAGCTGCCCGACCTCGCCGGCCTCGAGATCAGCGTCGACGACGTCGAGACCACCGACGAAGAGGTCGCCGAGCAGCTCGACGAGCTGCGCGCCCGCTTCGGCACGCTGACCGGCGTCGAGCGCCCGGCCCAGACCGGCGACTTCGTGTCGATCGACCTGTCGGCCAGCGTCGACGGCAAGGCCGTCGAAGAGGCCTCCACCACCGGCCTGTCCTACGAGATCGGCTCCGGCCAGCTCGTGGACGGCATCGACGAGGCCATCGTCGGCGCGAACGCGGGCGAGACCAAGGTGTTCACCACCAAGCTGGTCGCGGGCGAGTTCGCCGGCCAGGACGCCGAGGTCACCGTCACCGTGCAGTCGGTCAAGGAGCGCGAGCTGCCCGAGGCCGACGACGAGTTCGCCCAGCTGGCGAGCGAGTTCGACACGATCGACGAGCTGCGCGAGGACCTGCGCACCCGGCTCGGCCGCGTCAAGACGATGCAGCAGGGCGTCCAGGCGCGCGACAAGGTCCTCGAGATCCTCCTCGAGCGCACCGACGTGCCGCTGCCGGAGAAGGTCGTCGAGGCCGAGATCGAGAACCGCAAGCACGACGCGATTCACCCGTTCGACCACGACGAGGCGCAGTTCGCCAAGGCCCTCGAGGCCGAGGGCCGCACCCTCGACGAGTTCAACGCCGAGGTCAAGGAGGAGTCGGAGAAGGCCGTCCGCACGCAGCTGCTGCTGGACACCATCGCCGACAAGGAGAAGACGTCGGTCAACGACGGCGAGCTCACCGAGCGGATCATCTACCAGGCGCAGCGCTTCGGCGTCAGCCCGGACGAGTACGTGCAGCGGGCCCAGCAGTCCGGCCAGCTGACCGCGATCTACGCCGACGTCCGCCGCGGCAAGGCTCTCGCCTCCGTCGTGCGCGGCACCACGGTGAAGGACGCGTCCGGGTCCGAGGTCGACCTCAGCGAGCTGTTCGGCGCGGACGAGGAAGCCCCCGCCGAGGAGACGCAGGTCACCGAAGAAGCGGCGGCGACCCCCGCGGAGTAAAGCTGTAAGCGAACTTGGGCGGTGTCAGGCATTCTGCACCGCCCAAGTTCGTTAGGGTCGGTTGCAAGATCTCAAGCATCTGAACACGACAGCGGCGGCGCGGCCCTCCGGCCGGCCCGCCGCCGGTGAAAAGGCAGGCAGACGTGAAGCAGCACATGCCCGAGGGGCGGACCGGCACCGCGGGGCTCAACCTCACCGACTCGGTGTTCGAGCGGTTGCTCCAGGAGCGCATCGTCGTTCTCGGCTCCGAGGTCAACGACGAGGTCGCCAACCGGCTCACCGCGCAGCTCCTGCTGCTCGACGCGGACGACGCCGAATCGGACATCCGGTTCTACATCAACTCGCCGGGCGGCTCGGTGACCGCCGGGTTCGCGATCTACGACACCATGCAGCTGATCCGCCCGGACGTGGCGACCTACGCGATGGGCATGGCGGCCTCGATGGGGCAGTTCCTGCTCTCCTCGGGCACCCCCGGCAAGCGCTACGCGCTCCCGCACGCGCGCATCCTGATGCACCAGCCGTCCGCGGGCGTCGGCGGCACCGCCTCCGACATCGCGATCCAGGCGGACCTGTTCAACAAGTGGAAGCAGGAGCTCGCGAAGATCACCGCCGAGCAGACCGGCCAGACCACCGAGCAGATCATCAAGGACGGCGACCGCGACCGCTGGTTCACCGCGCAGGAGGCGAAGGACTACGGCTTCGTCGACCACGTGCTGACCCGCGACAGCGGCCTGACCTCGAGCAACTGAGCCCCGAAGCACCACACAGGAGAGCATCATGAGCAACTTCCGGCTCCCGGGTGACTTCCGGGCTCCGCAGACTCCTCAGTCGCGGTACATCCTCCCGTCCTACGTCGAGCGCACCAGCTACGGCGTGAAGGAGTCCAACCCGTACAACAAGCTGTACGAGGAGCGGACGATCTTCCTCGGCGTGCAGGTGGACGACGCGTCGGCCAACGACGTGATGGCCCAGCTGCTGCACCTCGAGCACGAGGACCCGGACCGCGACATCAGCATCTACATCAACAGCCCGGGCGGGTCGTTCACGTCGCTGATGGCGATCTACGACACCATGCAGTACATCCGGCCGGACATCTCGACCGTGTGCCTCGGCCAGGCCGCCTCGGCCGCCGCGGTGCTGCTGGCGGCGGGCACGCCGGGCAAGCGCATGGCGCTGCCGAACGCGCGCGTGCTGATCCACCAGCCCGCCACCGAGGGCACCTACGGGCAGGTCTCGGACCTGGAGATCCAGGCCAACGAGATCCAGCGCGTGCGCCGCCAGATGGAGGTCATCCTGGCGAAGCACACGAACAAGGAACCGGACGAGATCAAGGCCGACATCGAGCGGGACAAGATCCTCACCGCCGAAGAGGCGAAGGCCTACGGCCTGATCGACGAGGTGCTCCCGTACCGGAAGGCCTCGGCGAACTGACCGCGACGGGCCGGTGCGCGGCGAATCCGCGACGCGCACCGGTCCGCTGGTCTACTGTCGGTCGTCGACGAGCCCGAAGGGGTCGGGTGTTCCCGACCGCGCCTTCGGACGGGTACCGTCGATGGCAATGCGTGTTGGTCCCGGGAACGCCTGGCAGTCCCGGGACCGCCAGGAAGTAGTGCAGGTGCGCCCCGCGCACCGGAGGGGACGAGGTCAACGGCCATGGCACGGATCGGTGACGGCGGCGACCTGCTGAAGTGTTCTTTCTGCGGCAAGAGCCAGAAGCAGGTGAAGAAGCTCATTGCCGGGCCAGGGGTCTACATCTGCGATGAGTGCATCGACCTCTGCAACGAGATCATCGAAGAGGAGCTGGCCGAAGCCGGCGACGTGAAGCTCGACGAGCTGCCGAAGCCCGCCGACATCCACGAGTTCCTCGAGCAGTACATCATCGGCCAGGACGACGCGAAGAAGACGCTCGCGGTCGCGGTGTACAACCACTACAAGCGGATCCAGGCCGACGACAAGTCCGGGCCGAAGGACTCCAAGGACGAGCCGGTCGAGCTCGCCAAGTCGAACATCCTGATGCTCGGCCCCACCGGCTGCGGCAAGACCTACCTCGCGCAGACGCTGGCGAAGCTGCTGAACGTGCCGTTCGCGATCGCCGACGCCACCGCGCTCACCGAGGCGGGCTACGTCGGCGAGGACGTCGAGAACATCCTGCTGAAGCTGATCCAGGCGGCCGACTACGACGTCAAGCGCGCCGAGACCGGCATCATCTACATCGACGAGGTCGACAAGATCGCCCGCAAGAGCGAGAACCCGTCGATCACCCGCGACGTGTCCGGCGAGGGCGTGCAGCAGGCGCTGCTGAAGATCCTCGAGGGCACCACCGCGTCGGTGCCGCCCCAGGGCGGGCGCAAGCATCCGCACCAGGAATTCATCCAGATCGACACCACGAACGTGCTGTTCATCGTCGCGGGCGCGTTCGCCGGGCTGGAAAAGATCATCAACGAGCGGGTCGGCAAGCGCGGCCTCGGGTTCGGCGCGGAGATCCGCACCAAGGCCGAGATCGAGGGCAGCGACGTGTTCTCCGACACCATGCCGGAGGACCTGATCAAGTTCGGGCTGATCCCGGAGTTCATCGGCCGGCTCCCGGTCGTGGCGACGGTGAACCACCTGGACAAGGAATCGCTCGTCTCGATCCTGACGCAGCCCCGCAACGCGCTGGTGAAGCAGTACAAGAAGCTCTTCGAGATGGACAACGTCGAGCTGGAGTTCACCAAGACCGCGCTCGAGGCGATCGCCGACCAGGCCGTGCTCCGCGGCACCGGCGCCCGCGGCCTGCGCGCGATCATGGAGGAAGTCCTCCAGCCGGTCATGTACGACATCCCGAGCCGCGAGGACGTGGCGAAGGTCGTGATCACCGAGCAGACCGTGCGGGAGAACGTCAACCCCACGATCGTGGCTCGCCAGCCGTCGCGCCGCACCCGCAGCGAGCGCGGCGAGAAGTCGGCCTGACCCGGCGGCCGCCGGGCGTTAGCAGGAGTCGGCTGTCCGGGTGTCGGCGGCGGGCGCGATAATGGACAGGATGACAACCGTGCCGCTGACCGCACCCCGGGGGGACGACACTGCCGACCCCGGCGAAGCGGTACCCGCCGAGACCGAGCCTTCCGCCGCTCCGGTCGGCATTGTCGAGCTGAGCGAACGGGTCGCCGCGTCCGTGCTGACGCGCTTCCCGTGGCTGATCCGCGCGTCCGAGATCATGCTCACACTGTTCACGCTGGTCTGCCTGGTGGCGGTCGGCACCCGGCTGTCGGCGCTGCCGCTGCTGCCGATCCCGCTGTTCGCGGTGTCGTGGCTGTTCCTGCGCCGCCTGCGCTCGTCGGAGACCCGGGCACAACAGTTGCGGTGGTCGCTGCTGATGGCGCTGGCGGCGATGGTGGGGTTCTGGGTCATGTCCGTCGTGGCTCGCTGGGTCTCGTAATTTCTTCGCGGTAGGCGTCCTCCGCAGTGGAGGATGGCGCGGTGGATGCGGTCGTGCAGTGGGTGTGCACCTTGTGGACGAAGAAATCCCGCGGCGGTGCGGAGGCGGCTCGTCGCAATGCGGCCCCGATCGCCTGCGGGTGAAGCTGGAAACAAGGCCGCACGGGAATCCTCGCCGCTGGCGTCGCCCTCCGGCGCACCACCTGGCCTGCGGGAATGGCTGCGGTGGCAGGTGAATTACCGCTTGGTCGGTGTCTGCCGCGGGGGAGTGGCACTACCGGCTGGACACGCTGAACGTCGCGTACGGGCCAGTGTCGCCGGAACTGTTCCTCGAACTGGGGATTCTCCGCTGAGAAGGATCACGCCTTCTGTCGCAGATGCTTCCCCAAGAACCCCACCATGCTCGGCACCGTCGTCCGGAAGAACGTGTCGCTGTGCTTCCCGTGCGCCGTATACCCGATTGTCGGGTGCGTTTCCGCGATATACCGCCGCACCCCGGTGATGAACGGGTCCTCCGTGCCGCAGTAAACGGCCGTTGGGATGCCCTGCAGTGCTGACTGGTGGCGCAGCGGATCCAGCGACGTCCAGTCGTTCAGACCGGTGAAAATGCGGCGTTTCGCCATTTCCGGCCACGACGTGATCAGCGCCGGGGCGATCGCGGCGACCGCAGCGGGCGGTTGGCGGCGTTCGGCTCGGCGTCGGGCGTACAGGAGCGCTCCGAAACCGCCCATCGACACTCCGGCGCACGCGAACGGCTGGCCGTCCGTGCCGCCGAAGCCGCGGGCGCGCAGCCATTGCGGGACTTCTTCCAGCAGCATCGCCATCGGGTCGTCGCCCGGGCGGACCTGGTGCCAGTAGTTGTCGCCGCCGTCGACCGCGACGAAACCGTACGCCGGAACGGCTTTGCGGGCGACGTCGCTGCCCAACTGCTTGAGCAGTCCGCTCGGCGCGGCGGATCGCGCGGATCCGTGCAGGCCGTGCAGCATCAGCGACATCGGCAGGCCGGCCGGGGGCTTCTTGCTCGGCAGCAGGAAAACGAGGTCCACTTCCCGGCCGCGGGCGTGCGAATAGACGCGTTCCACCCGCATGCTGCCCAGCTGCGTCACCGGTGTCGACGACGTGACGCCCAGCGCCCGCTGCATGGCCTGGTTGAACGGGCACGACGCCGGTCGCGCTCCCCACCGCGAGCCCGGCGATGCCGAGGCCCGAAGCGCCCGCGATCAGCATGGACCGGCGGCTCACCCGCCTTCGGCCCTCAGTCTCCTCGGTCACCCGATCCCCCTCACCCATATAGCGTAAGACGTGAGGAAAGGACGAAACGTTGCCTTCTGAAGATCTTCACTCGGTTGTTGTGACCAGCCCCACGGACGCCCGGGCGGCGGCAGGGCGGTCTCCGAGCCCGACGACCAGCGTCACGCAGAGTGGTGCGAGCACCTCGGCCACCCCGCGGTCGCCCCGGCCGAAGTGGCCCAGCAACTCGAGGGTGACATAACCGTGCACCGCGCTCCACACCTGTGCGGCGACGGTGAGCGGGTCGCCTTGAAGCCGTCCGGAGTCGATGGTGCGGCCGACTGCGGCGACCATGCCGCGGAATGACGACGCCGCCTCGCTGTCCTCCTGGTCCTTCATCAGCTCGCCGACCGGCTGTCCGTGCGCGCCCGCCTCGCGGAACATGAGCGTGAACAGCTCCGGGTGCTCGACCGCGGTGCGGCGGTAGGCGAGCGCCAGCTGGTACAGATCGGCGACCGGGTCGTCGGTGCGCTCGACCGTCGCCATGTTCGCGATCAGCCGCCGGAACCCTTCTCGCGCAACGGCTTCGATGAGCGCGGCCATCCCGCCGAAGTGCGTGTACACCGCCATGGTGGACGCGCCGATCTCGGCCGCCAGCTTGCGGGCCTGCAGTGCTTCCGCGCCGCCGTCGGCCAGCAGCCGGATCGCCGCCTCGACCAGTTGCGTCCGCGCGTGTTCGCCCCGAGTCCGCTCGCTCATGCTTGCCAGTATCCCATAACCCTGTTATACCGGTGTCCATAACCACGTTATGGACGGAGCGGGTCATGGCGAATCACTTCCTCGAAGGCAACTTCGCGCCGGTCGAGCGCGAGTACACGAGCACCCGGCTGACGGTCACCGGCCAGCTGCCCGACTACCTCGACGGCCGCTACCTCCGGAACGGGCCGAATCCCGCCGACCCGGATCCCGAAACGCACCACTGGTTCCTCGGCCGCGGCATGGTGCACGGCGTACGCCTTCGCGACGGCCGGGCCGAGTGGTACCGCAGCCGCCGCGTCGGCACCGACGAGGGCGGGGCGAACACCAACGTCATCGGGCACGCCGGCCGCACGATCGCGCTGGTCGAGGGCGGGCTGCCGCAGTGGGAGCTCAGCGAGGAACTGGACACCCTGGGCGTCTGCGACTTCGGCGGCACCCTCTCCGGATACACCGCACACCCGAAGCGCGACCCGCGAACGGGTGAGCTGCACGCCGTTTCGTACCAATTCGGGCTCGGGAACCGGGTGCAGTATTCGGTGGTCGGCACCGACGGCCGGGCGCGGCGGACGGTCGACATCGAGGTCACCGGGGCGCCGATGATGCACGATTTCTCGCTCACCGAACGGTATGTCGTGTTCTACGACCTGCCGGTCACCTTCGATCCGGACCAGGCCCCGGTGCCGGTCGACGTGCCCGACCCGCTGACCGCGCGCACCGGCCGCGGTGTGAGTTCCTTGCCGTACCGGTGGAATCCGGACTACCCGGCGCGCATCGGCGTGATGCCGCGCGAGGGGGACAACGGCGACGTCCGCTGGTTCGACGTCGGCCAGTGCTACGTCTTCCACCCGCTCAACGCCTACGACGAGGACGACCGGATCGTGCTCGACGTGGTCCGGCACCCGAAGATGTTCGACCGCGCGCTGCACGGCCCGGCCGAGGGCGAGCCGACGCTCGACCGGTGGACCGTCGACCTCACGCTCGGGAAGGTCGTCGAGGAACGGATCGACGACCACGGCCAGGAGTTCCCGCGGGTGGACGAGCGGCTGGTCGGCCTGCCGCACCGGTACGGCTACGCGACGGCGCTCGACGACCGGTCGCGCAGCGTCGGCGCGGTGTACAAACACGACCTGCGCAAGGGTTCGGTCGATGCGCACCGCTTCGGGCCCGGCCGCGAACCGGGGGAGTTCGTGTTCGTTCCGTCCAGTGTGGATGCGGGCGAGGACGAAGGCGTGCTCATGGGCTACGTGTACGACGCGGCCGAGGCGCGCAGCGATCTCGTCCTGCTCGACGCGGGCACCCTCGAAACCGTCGCCGCGGTCCACCTGCCGGACCGCGTCCCGCACGGCTTCCACGGCAACTGGGTGCCCGCCGAAGCGTGATCAGGTGAGCAGCCGCTGGTCCCCGGTGTAGAGGTTCATGCTGTCGCCGCGCAGGAAACCGATGAGCGTCATGCCGTTCTCCTCGGCCAGTTCGACCGCGAGCGACGACGGCGCGGACACCGCGGCGAGCAGCCCGATGCCCGCCATCGCGGCCTTCTGCACGAGTTCGAACGAGGCGCGGCCGGAGACCAGCAGCCCCAGATCGGGCGCCGGGATCCGGCCCGCCTGCAGGGCCCAGCCGAGCACCTTGTCCACCGCGTTGTGCCGTCCGACGTCCTCGCGCACGACGACGAGCTCACCGTCCGAAGTGAACAGTCCGGCGGCGTGCAGGCCGCCGGTGGACGAGAACACCTTTTGCTTCTCCCGCAACCGATCCGGCATCTGCGAGAGCACGTCGGTCTTCACCGCGAACTCCGACGCGCCGGGGGAGAACCGGCTGCGCAGCTTCACCGCGTCGAGCGCGGCCTTGCCGCAGACGCCGCACGACGAGGTGGTGTAGAAGTTCCGCTCGACGCCGGTGTCCGGCGGAGCTACTCCTTCGGCGAGTGCGATGTCGAGCACGTTGTAGGTATTGCGGCCTTGGTCGTCGACGCCGTCGCAGTAGCGCGCCACGGCCACGTCCTCACGGGACCCCAGCACGCCCTCCGAGAGCAGGAAGCCGTGCGCGAGTTCGACGTCGTGGCCGGGCGTGCGCATTGTCACCGCCAGCGCCTTGCCGCCGACCCGCAGCTCAAGCGGTTCTTCGGCGGCCAGAGAGTCCGGCCTGCGCCGTTCGCCGGCCGCGGAGATCCGCCGTACCGGCCGTCGCACCGTCACTCTGCCCATCGCCTGCTCCACTCGTCCCGGTTGTCGTCTTCGGCGTCGAATTTTGTTGTCATCGACAAGACATTCTCAAGTCATTCGACAGTCATCCGGCGCAACGCCGAGGATCTGGTAAACCATTCCCAGCACCTCGTCACTGTTGGGAGGAGACCGCCGATGGCTGTCCCCGGCTTCCTTGCCCGTTCCCGCATCGTCGCACCGCCCGGCTGGACCCGCTGGCTCGTGCCGCCCGCTGCGCTGTCCATCCACCTGTCGATCGGCCAAGCCTACGCGTGGAGCGTCTTCAAGACGCCGCTGGAGAAGACCCTCGGACTGTCCGGCACGCAGTCCGGGCTGCCGTTCCAGCTCGGCATCGTGATGCTGGGGCTGTCCGCCGCGTTCGGCGGCACCCTGGTGGAGAAAAACGGTCCGCGCTGGGCCATGACCGTCGCCACGGTCTGTTTTTCCGCTGGGTTCCTGCTCGCTGCCCTCGGCGTCGCGACCGGGCAGTTCTGGCTCGTGGTGGCCGGCTACGGCGGGGTCGGCGGGATCGGCCTCGGCATCGGCTACATCTCGCCGGTGTCGACGCTGATCAAGTGGTTCCCGGACCGGCCGGGCATGGCCACCGGGATCGCGATCATGGGCTTCGGCGGCGGCGCGCTGATCGCGTCGCCGTGGTCGTCGGCGATGCTCGGCACCGCGCCTACGACCGGCGACATCGCGACGGCGTTCCTGATCCACGGGATCGTGTACGCGGTGTTCATGACGATGGGCGTGCTGATCGTCCGCGTCCCGGCCGACGACTGGCGTCCGGCGGGCGCGGTGAAGCAGGCCGCGGCCAAGCCGATGATCTCCACGGCGAACGTCTCGGCGGCGAACGCGCTGAAGACGCCGCAGTTCTGGTGTCTCTGGATTGTCTTGTGCCTCAACGTGACCGCGGGCATCGGCATCCTGGAGAAGGCCGCGCCGATGATCACCGACTTCTTCAAGGGCACCTCCGCGCCGGTCGGCGCCGCGTCCGCCGCCGGGTTCGTCGCGCTGCTCTCGCTGACCAACATGCTGGGCCGGTTCGTCTGGTCCTCTGCCTCGGATCTTGTGGGGCGCAAGAACATCTACCGGTTCTACCTCGGCGTCGGCGCGCTGCTGTACCTCGTGATCGCGCTGACCACGAACGGATCGAAGCTCGTGTTCGTGCTGTGCGCGATGCTGATCCTGTCCTTCTACGGCGGCGGGTTCTCGACGCTCCCGGCCTACCTCAAGGACCTGTTCGGCACCTACCAGGTCGGCGCGATCCACGGCAGGCTGCTGACCGCGTGGTCGGCGGCGGGCGTGCTCGGGCCGCTCATCGTGGACGGGATCGCGGACAGCCAGAAGGCGGCGGGCAAAACGGGGCCGGACCTCTACCAACTGTCGTTCTGGATCATGATCGGCCTGCTGGTGGTCGGGTTCGTCGCGAACGAATGCGTGCGCCCGGTGAAGGAGAAGTTCCACGAACCGGCCGGTGCGGCCGCGGTGGGGAGCGAGGCGTGATGACGAGTGCCGAGGGCCGTTCCGGCGGCCGGACCCTTCTGCTGGTGATCGCGTGGCTGTGGGTGCTCGCCCCGTTCGGCTACGGCGTGGTCGAGCTGATCCGGAAGGTGGTCGGGCTGTTCGGCGGCTGAGTCCCGCTGACCGGCACTGCCCGGAAATAAGCTCTGGACAAATGGTCAAGAGTCGTTGACCATTAGCCCCGTGACCGGGGATGACCAAGCGGGCTACGTCCCGCCGCACGACACTGTCCATGTCGAAACGACCGACCAGCTGCGCGCCGTGAGCAACGTCGTGCGGCACCGCGTGCTCGCGGTGCTGCGCGACGGGCCCGCGACGATCACGCAGGTCGCCGACCAGCTGGGGATCGCGAAAGGCAGTTCCAGCTACCACATGCGGGTGCTGGAACGGGCCGGGATCGTGCACGTGGTGCGCACGCGGAAGGTGCGCGGCGTGCTGGAGCGCTACTACGCGCACGTCGGCAAGAGCATCGAGCTGCCCGAACCCGCGGCGGGCCAGCGGGACGTGCTGCTGCAGCACGCGCTCGACGACCTCTCGACCGCGCCCGAGGGCTCGCACCGGTTCGTCCGGCTGCAGCACACGCGGATCAGCGAGACGCAGTTCGAGGAGTTCGAGCGCAGGCTGGCCGGGCTGCTCGACGAGCTGCGGGACGCGCGCAACGCCGACGAGGCCGCCGCCACCGTCGCGGTCGCGTTCTTCCGCCCGGGCCCCGGAGCGGCCCGATGACCAAGACGAAAATGCCTCCCGCGTTCAGTCGCTTGTGGACCGCCGCGACGGTCAGTTCCCTTGGCGACGGCGCGTATACCGCGGCGCTGCCCCTGCTGGCGCTGCTGCTGGACAGCGATCCGCTGGTGGTCAGCCTGGTGACGGTGGCGGTGCTCGCCCCGTATCCGGTGGCCGGGCTGTTCGCCGGGGCGCTGGTCGACCGCTGGGACCGGCGGCGCACGATGTGGCTCGCGGACCTGGCCCGGGCGGTGTTGCTGGCGGCGACGGTGGCCGCCGGCGCGTTCGGCTGGCTCAGCATTCCGGTCCTGTTCGTGGTCGCGTTCCTGCTCGGCACCGGCACGCTGTTCTTCGACACCGCCGCGCAGGCGTACCTGCCGGATTTGCTGGCGCGGGACCAGACCTTGCTTCGCCGCGCCAACGGCTATCTGCGCGGAGCGTCCACCGCGGCCGGGCAGTTCGCCGGGCCGCCGGTCGGGAGTTTCCTTTTCACCGTAGGGAGAACGCTGCCGTTCGCGGTGAACGCGCTGACGTACGTGGCCAGCGCGGTGCTGATCCGGACGCTGCCGCCGGCGCCGGTGCCGGAGCGCACGCCGGGCCGGTCGGTGTGGGCGGACTCGAAGGAGGGTTTCGCTTACGTGGTCAAGGATCGGCTGTTGCTCGGCCTCGCTTTGCGGCCCGCGGTCGGGAACCTGGCCTTCGGTGCGTTCGGGGCGGTCCTGGTGGTGTTCGCGAAGGACGCGCTGGGGCTCGATTCGGCTGGTTACGGCTTCCTGCTCGCGGTGGAAGCCGCCGGAGGACTGGTGGGCGCGATGGTGCTCGCCGGGCCGCTGGAGAAATGGCTGGGCACCGGCACCGCGCTCACCGTCACCGCGGTGATCGAGGGCGGCGCGGTCCTGGTCTTCGGTCTCGCCCGGGACCCGTGGCTCGCCGGGGCGATGTTCGCGCTGTGCGGCTGCGCGATGGCGACGACCATGGTGCTCGGCGGTTCGCTGCGCCAGGTCGTGGTGCCCGCACGGCTGATGGGCCGGGTCGCCGCGGCTTCGCGCCTGGTCTCGGCTTCGGCCGCACCGGCGGGCGCCGCACTGGGCGGCTGGCTCGCCGCGACGGCCGGAGTGCGAGTGCCTTACGTCGCGGCGGCTGGGGTGCTCGTGTCAATGACTTTGGTGACGATGAGCATGACGAGCAACAAGAAGATCGAAGAGGCGCTCGCGCGGGCGAAAGATTCCTTTACAGTTCGATCTGGCGCAGATTAAGAGCGTGCGGAGAGTCTGCGACAGTTGGGCGTTACTCGGCCGGATGCGCTAATCTGCGACGCTAATGGCAGAGCGCAGCCTCGCGTCGAAGATTACTGTGTGCACATGCGGTTGAGGCGTTCGGTGGCACTGAGTGCCAGGCTCTTACTTTGCCTAGATAGTACTTGACAGACTGGCTACTTCCGTCGGGTACGTCGTGGCGCATCGAAGAGAGAGTGGGGGCGGGCAGTGGCTGGTCGAGTTAGCGGAAGTCAGAATCGGGCCGCGGACATATCGATCGAGGTGGTTCCCTCGGGGGAATCCGGTGATCTGGCTCCGAAAAGGAGTATCTCGGAGAACTTCCGTCGACGTGCAGAGGAAGTATCGGACAGTATTGGACAGATTGCCGACGCGTTTCGTGTCCGTCTTGAAGACTCATTTAGCGGATCCGTGGATTCAGGTTGGGAAGTCGAGAAGATCGAGATAGGGTTCAACATCAGCGTCCGGGCTGAAACAGGTGTACTGATTGCCAAGGCGTCTGCTGGCGGAACCTTCTCGGCGAAAATAACCCTCGTCGGCAATGTGGAAAAAAATTGAGCCTCGCAATAGGTCGAATAACGTGCGCTGGGGCTGACAGGGGAACCGTATTCGCGGTAAACGAAAATTTTGCGCTAACCGCATTCCACTGCATAGGGAACAGGCGGAATGGGAAACGCAACCCGGGCCGAATCACTTGCCGATGGGAGCAAGGTGAAAACCGCGCCGTATTGAAAGACGTTAACCTCATCAACGATCTCGCATTGTTGCGCTTGGTTGGTGGTCTTCCTGAAAACATTGAACCGGTGGCGTTGAGCTCGGATGTCGAGGAGGGGGTCCGGTTCGTCGCTCCAGGGGCACCGGATGAGATCGATGGAGTATTCACATATGCTGCGTCCGGAGTCGTTACCTGGTTATCCAGTCTGTTGACGGACACCGGAGCTCGCGCAATACAGCTCTCCTGCACTGATGCGGTAGCCCGCTTGTCGCTCCACGGGCTTAGCGGTGCGCCCGTCCTGGTTGGTCCGAATCACCACGCGGTGGGGATTGTCCGCTGGAGCCCTGAAGACTCCGCGGATCCGGATCTTGCGGCAGGCGGCAGTGTTTTCGCCGCTCCTGTTTCGGCTGTTCTTGACGAATGGCCGATGCTATCGAATCTGAAAGCCGAGGTAAAAAGAAGCGGAGAAGATCAAGTTCGCAAGTTACTTTCGGCAACTGCCAGCGCGCCGTTGTCTGAAAGACTCGACTTAGTAGCCGATGTGCTGGTAAATCTCGATATTGGATTGCATTCGTCCGATATTCTGTCGCATCCGTTAAAGGGGGCAAATGTAGGAAGAATTGATATTCCACGCTGCTCGACCACGATCTGCGTCTGCCGAAATCTGGACCATCCGAGTGATTCTCGAGGAGCTGAATGGCATCTTTCCAGGCACCTCGTCGCACTTGACAGGTCCTCACGCGAGCGCTTTGTCGGGGTCGTCACTGACGGGAAGCGATGGCGTCTCTACCAGAGGCTAATGGACGGACTCCGTGAAGTGTCGTCTGCCAGCCTTACTATGACCGCGACAGGAACCATCGTGCCAGGAAGGCTGCGTAGTTGGCTCGAGGGTGTGCTCGCATCGGATTCGCATGCGACACCATCTCCTCGAGAAATAGCAGATAAATTGGGCGCTACCAGTCCTTCGTATTTAAGTGACATTGTTCAACTGCGCGAACTCTATCAGAAGCACCGGAAATCGCCAGGGGTGGTTCTCAAGCGATCGATGTGGGCAAAACTTCTGACAACTGCGTCTGGCGAGAATTTTCGTGATAATGACGAACTTTTTGTCGACCATACACTTCTGGTCGTTATGGCCGAGATTATCGGGCATGCCGTGCTGGGGTTTACTCCGGGAAATTTAGGCACGTCTGCAGCCGATGTTCTATCTGGAAAATTCTTTGAAGAAGCACAGATCGGCGGCGTTGTTGAGGCGGACTTCTTTGATTGGATTGCGGAGGTGCCCGGAGGCGATCTCTTTGTTAATAGGCTAGTTCGAAAGTTGGGTAGGTTTAATTGGTCAGAAGTGCGACATGACATTCTAAAGGTATTATACGAGTCGATAATTCCGCAAGATGTCAGGCATAGATTAGGTGAATATTACACTCCGGACTGGTTGGCGGAGGAAGTTATTTGCGACCGAGTTTCTGATCCTCTTAGCGAGAAGGTTCTTGACGCTAGCTGCGGTAGTGGGACATTTTTGTTTCACGCGGTGCGCCGTTGTATTGCGGCTGCCGTGGAATCCGGCGCAACAAACGCTGAAGCAATAAAGATATCGGTTGCAAATATAATGGGGTTCGATGTTCACCCGGTCGCGGTTACTTTGGCTCGGGTAACCTACTTGCTTGCGATAGGGGCGGACCGGCTTCGACAGCGTGAGCGTCCGGCATTCTCTGTTCCCGTATATTTAGGGGACTCCATTCGGTGGGGTGATGAAGCCAGCTTGTTCACGCATCGAGGTCTAAGTATACCCACAGACCTCGATCATGCCGATTTTGTCACCGACTCGTCGTTAATGTCCAATTATGAGGCGGCGTCGAAATTGGACTTCCCTGATGAGATAGTGGCAGATGCGGACAGCTTTGACAGGCTGGTAGCTGAACTTGCGCGACTTGCTACCGATAGAAAAAGGAACAGTGCGGTCCCTAGTCTGAAAGGCTTGTTGAAGAGGTTCTCCATTAAGAGTGAAGAGCATCGAAATATTTTGCGTGAAACCTTCTCTGTGATGTGCAGCCTTCACGATCAAGGAAGAAACCATATCTGGGGTTATTATATTAGAAACCTCGCTCGTCCGATATGGATGAATAGAAAGGAGAATCGGGTTGATGTGCTGGTGGGAAACCCGCCGTGGCTGGCGTATCGGTATATGACGGTTGAGCAGAAGCGATCTTTCCGCGCCATGGCGGACCAGCGAGGTTTATGGCATGGAGGAGGATTGGCGAGTAATCAAGACCTATCCGCATTGTTTACTGCGCGATGTATTGAATTGTATTTGAGAACTGGCGGGCTATTCGGTTATGTAATGCCGCTAAGTGTCTTGTCTCGCGGTCAGTACAAGTCTTTTCGGAGTGCCGACTTCTCGACGGCCGCTGCGGATGTTCGGGTAGCATTTGACCGGCCGTGGGATCTATCCCAGATAAAACCTGCCTTTTTCCCGCAGTCTGTTGGGGTCGTACTTGGTCGGCGCGTGGGTGAAATAAGTCCAGCTCGCAGGATGCCAGTTGAAGCAGAAGCGTGGTCTGGTCGATTCGATACGCAGGCGAGCTCGGCGGAGGCGGCGCGCGATCACGTCACTAGGATTCGGTCGGAAAAGATCGGACAATCGACTCCTTCTCCGTATAAGAGCAGTTTTAGAGAGGGTGCAACAGTCGTCCCCCGTCTTCTCTTCATGGTTGACAAAAAGGACGATGGACCGCTTGGTTCAGGGGCGGGCAGGTGTCGTGTGAAGAGCAGAAGGAGCTCGTTTGAAAAACGACCATGGAAGCACTTGCCTGGCATTGAAGAGACTATAGAGAGTCAGTTTATTCGGCCGCTATACACTGGTGAGTTCATTCTTCCTTATCGATCACTTAAGCCTGTGGACGCGATTGTTCCTTGGGATGGGAGTCGCCTTCTGGGGGCAACTGCCGAAGATGTTGATCTCTATCCTGGTTTGGCGAGATGGTGGAGGGCGGCCAATAAACTGTGGATGGAGAACCGGGCGAATGATAATCTTAGCCTCCTGGATCGTGTTGACTACCATCGTGGCTTGAGTCGGCAGTTTTCCGGGCGAAATATCCGCGTCGTTTACACGAAGAGTGGAATGTATATGGCTGCCGCGATGATAGTAGATCCTGAAGCGGTGATAGATCACAAGTTGTTTTGGGCCGATTTCGATGACCTTGACGAGGCGCGATTTCTCGTCTCCATTCTAAATTCGGAAGAGCTTCTCCGGTTGATTAAACCGCTGCAAGGGCGCGGCGAACACAACCCGCGAGACTTCGACAAGCATGTATTCAATGTTCCAATACCGAGGTTTGATCCAAAGAATCCTTTGCATCTTGACCTGGTGGATTTGGCGTTACGCGCACAAAATGTTGCTTCTGAGGTTGACGTTGCGCATGGATCATTTCAGGTAAAACGACGTAAGGTCCGGGATGCCCTAAGCCTTTCGGGGATTTCCGGTGAGATAGATGCTATCGTGAAGAAGGTCGTTTACCGGTAGTCGCTTCGCCTGGTCGAATGCTGTCGAGCAGGCTTTCTCGCGCGGACTCGACGTGGTGCTCGGCCACTTGGGCCAACCGCTCCCGGTCGCCGCTGCGAATCAGTTCCGCCAGTTCGCGATGCTCGGCGACCACCCGGGCCCGGTAATGCTCATGGCCGAGCGAAACCCGTTGCAGCTGAAAGAGAAACACCTGCGATCGCACCGCGTGCCACGCCTCGGTGAGGCGGCCGTTGCCCGCGGCGGCGTACACGCGGTCGTGGAACGCGATGTCCAGAGCCAGCAACTGCGGTCCGGGGGCCTTGATCCGCACCGCCTTCGCCAGATCGGCGACCAGCGCGTCCAAGGCGGCGAGATCCGTCTCGGTCGCGTTGGCGCGCGCGGTGACGGCGGCCAGCCGGTCGAGCGCGGCGCGGACCGAATAGACCTCGGTGACGTCCTCGGCGGTCACGTCGACCACCGTGGTCGGGCGATGCCAGCCGCACCGGACCAGGCCCTCCCGGGCGAGCTGGGAGATGCCCTCGCGGACTGAACCGCGGCTGATGTCCAGCGACGCGGCCAGTTCGACCTCGCGCAACGGCGCGCCAGGCCGGAAATGGCCGACGAAGATCGCTTCGCGCACCCGGTCGGCAGCCTCGTCGGCGAGCCCGCGGCGCGCCGCCTTCCTCAGGGGGGTGACTTCCACGTCCTAATGTTGACATTCGAACATCCGCCAGTCAACGTGGAGAGACCGATCCCCGCGCCGAAGGAGTGCCTCATGGCCGTCCGTCCCGCCTTCCACCTGGCCATACCGGTCGACGATCTGCCGAAAGCCCGCGAGTTCTACGGCGGCGTGCTCGGGCTGGCCGAGGGCCGCTCGGCGGACGCGTGGGTCGACTGGAACTTCCACGGCCACCAGGTCGTCACGCACGTGGTCCCGGGCGCTCGCGCGGAAGCGGGCCGCAATCCGGTCGACGGGCACGACGTGCCGGTGCCGCACTTCGGGCTGGTGCTCGACGTCGACACGTTCCACGACCTGGCCGGACGGCTGCGCGCGGCGGGCACCGAGTTCGTGATCGAGCCGTACCAGCGGTTCGCCGGGGAACCGGGGGAGCAGTGGACGATGTTCCTGCACGATCCGGCCGGGAACGCGCTGGAGTTCAAGGCTTTCCGCGACGAGACGCAGTTGTTCGCGAAATGAACGTCCTCGTCACCGGAGCCTCGCGCGGGATCGGCCGCGCCATCGCCGTCGCCTTCGCCACCCGGGGCGACCGGGTCGCTGTCCACTGTGGATCCAACCGGGAGGCCGCGCGCGAAACGCTCGAGGCGCTGCCCGGTTCCGGGCACGTCCTCGTGTCCGGCGACCTCGGCAACCCCGATGCCGCGCAGTGGATCGCCGACGTGGCCGAGGAACAGCTCGGCGGGGTCGACGTGCTGGTCAACAACGCCGCGGTCGGCACCACTCCGGCCACTCGCACGCCGATCGCTGAAATGTCCTACGCGGACTGGCAGGACGCGTGGCAGCGCACGCTCGACGTCAACCTCTACGGCGCGGCCAACGTGTCGTTCCACGTCGCACGCCACCTCATCGCCCGTGGCGTGCCCGGCCGGATCGTGAACATCGGATCGCGCGGGGCGTTCCGCGGCGAGCCCGAATACCTGCCGTACGGGGCGAGCAAAGCCGCGCTGCATGCGTTCGGCCAGTCGCTGGCGGTCCAGCTGGCGCCGCACGGGATTTCGGTCACCTCGGTGGCTCCGGGCTTCACCGCGACCGAGCGCGTCGCGGACCGGGTCACCGACGAGGTACGCGAGCAGAGCCCGTTCGGCCGGGTCGCCGAACCGGAGGAGATCGCCGAAGCGGTGGTGTTCCTGGCCTCGTCGGAGACGCCGTGGGCGTCCGGTTCGATCCTCGACATGAACGGAGCGTCGCACCTGCGCTGAGTTGTGAGCTGCGTCACGAATGCAGCATTTCGGGGCGGCCAGACGTCCAGAGGGGCGTGCGGATCGCAGGAAAAGTTATCGCCGGGGCGCTGTCGACGGTGGTGTTCGCCGGCACGGCTTACGGGTTCTCGACCCTGAGCGCGCTCGACGACATCACCCGCAGCGACGTCATCGGCGGCGGCGGATCGGTGGACGAGGGGCAGAAGCACGCCGACGGCGCGCTGGACATCCTGATGGTCGGCCGGGACTCGCGCAAAGGCCCGGACGGGCAGATGCTGCCGAAGAGCGTGCTGGAAGAACTGCGCGCCGGCGCGAACGGCGACGACCTCACCGACACGTTGATCGTGCTGCGGATCCCGGACGGGCAGCAGGAGGTCAAGGCGTTCTCCATCCCGCGCGACTCGTACGTCTCGATGCCCGGCGGGAAGGGCAAGATCAACGCCGCGTTCGGCCGGGGCAAGGCCGCCGAGGCCGCGAAACTGCGCGCGGCGGGCGAGACGGACAAGGACAAGATCGAGCAGGAGTCGATGACCGCGGCGCGCAAGGCGACGCGGCAGGCGGTCGAGGACCTCACCGGCGTCACCATCGACCACTACGCCGAGGTCAACCTGCTGAGCTTTTCCGAGATCAGCAAGGCCGTCGGCGGGGTCGAGGTGTGCTTGAAGCACGCCACCAAGGACGAGAACTCGGGCGCGGACTTCCCGGCGGGCAAACAGCGGCTTTCCGGCGGCGCCGCGCTCGCCTTCGTGCGGCAGCGCGACAACCTGCCCGGCACCGACTTCGGCCGGATGCGGCGGCAGCAGGTGTTCCTCGCCGCGATGGCGCACCAGGTGCTCTCGGCCGGGACGCTCGCCGACCCGGGCAAGCTGAGCGACCTCATCGACGCGGTGAAGAACTCGGTGGTGCTGGACCAGTCCTGGGACATTTTGGACTTCGTCAGCAAAATGCGCGGGGTGTCCGGCGGCGGCATCCAGTTCACGACGGTCCCGGTGGTCAACCCGGACTACCGCTACGACAAGTCCCATCCCACGGCGACCGCGGTGCAGGTGGACCCGGCGCAGGTGAAAGCGTTTGCGGCTGGGCTGGTCGGTGCCGCCCCGTCGTCGTCCGCGCCGCCCGCCGCACCGAAGGCAGCGGTGGAGATCTCCAACGCCGGCGGATCCTCCGGCCTGGCCGCGCGCGTCGCGGATGTGCTGAAGGGCAAGGGATTCGCCGCGACCGCCGCGGGCAACGCCCCGTCGCAGCGGACGTCGATCGTGCGCTACCCGGCCGCGCTCGCCGCCGAGGGCGCGGAAGTGGCGAAGGAGCTGGGCGGACTGTCCACAAAGGAATCAGCGGACGTTCCGGCAGGGCACATCCAGGTGGTGCTCGGGAAGGTCTACTCAGGACCGGGGGTGTCGGACGGCGGATCCGCGGCTGGTGTGCCGGTGAAAAGCGACCAGCCGCCGCCCGTCACGTCAGACGGTGACAACTGCATCGACTGACGCCTCGTGCGTGGCGATGCCGATTAGAACCGGCATCGCCACGCACGAGATCGTGGAGTCAGGGTGGTGCTACCGCGCTCGCTTCGGGGAGGCACCGACGGTCGCGTCGGCAGAGGTCGCGCGTGGTGGTGCGGTTCCAGCCGGATCGCCACGGCCTTCGAGGCCAGGCTTTCCATCACGGAATCGAGCGGCAGCAACGCATTCGCCTCGGGAAGCCCGCCGCTGCACACCGGTGATCCGTCGGATCCGCGACCGCGCGGAAGGGGGGCGCGTCGTGAGCGGCGATCGCGGTGCTGACCGGGATCGCCGCTCACGAGCAGGTCACGCGTGGTGGTGCGGCTCCAGCCGAATCACCACGGCCTTCGACACCGGCGTATTCGACTTCTCCGCCACAGAATCCAGCGGCACCAACGCATTCGCCTCCGGGAAGTACGCCGCCGCGCACCCCCGCGCTGTCGGGTAAGCCACCGCTCGGAAGCTGGGCGCCCGCCGATCCCCGTCTCGCCATTCCGAGACCAGATCCACGATCTCCCCGTCCGCGACCCCCAGCGCGGCCAGGTCGTCCGGGTGCACGAACACGACCCGTCGGCCGTCCTCGATGCCGCGGTAGCGGTCGGACAGGCCGTAAATCGTCGTGTTGTACTGGTCGTGGCTGCGCAGCGTCTGCAGCAGCAACCGGCCCTCGGGAACCTCGGGATACTCCAGCTCCGACACGGTGAACGTGCCCTTGCCGGTCGCCGTGCCAGTGAACTCCCGCGAGTCGCGCGGCGCGTGCGGCAACACGAAACCGTCCGGTTCGCGGACGCGGCGGTTGTAGTCGTGGCAGCCCGGCACCACCGCGGCGATACGGTCGCGGATCAGGTCGTAGTTCTTCTCGAACGACCGCCACGGCACTGAGTGGTCGGCGCCGAGCAGCTTCTCCGCCAGGCGGCACACGATGGCGACCTCGGACAGCAGGTCGTCGCTCGCCGGAGCCAGGCGGCCGCGCGAGGCGTGGACCTGCGACATCGAGTCCTCGACCGTCACGAACTGGCGGCCGGATTCCTGCTCGTCGCGTTCGGTGCGGCCGAGCGTCGGCAGGATCAGCGCGCTGCGGCCGGGCACGACGTGCGAGCGGTTGAGCTTCGTCGACACGTGCACGGTCAGCGAGCACGCCCGCAGCGCCTCCGCGGTCCGGTCCGAATCCGGGGTGGCGGAAGCGAAGTTGCCGCCCATCGCGAAGAACACCTTGCCGCGGCCGTCGAGCATCGCGCGGATCGAATCGACGGTGTCCCAGCCATGGTTGCGCGGCACGGTGATGCCGAACTCGCGGTCGAGGGCGTCCATGAACGGCTCGGGCATCTTCTCCCACACGCCCATGGTGCGGTCGCCTTGCACGTTCGAGTGGCCGCGGACCGGGCACAACCCCGCGCCCGGCTTGCCGATCATCCCGCGCACCAGCGCCAAGTTCACGACCTCGGCGATCGTCGGCACCGCGTGCTTGTGCTGGGTCAATCCCATCGCCCAGCAGTAGATCGTGCGCTCGGACGTCGCGATCATCCGCGCGATGTGCTCGATCTGCGCGCGTTCGAGGCCGGTCGCCTTCTCGGTCTCCGGCCAGTCGATCTCGCGCAGCTGCTTGGCCCAGTCCTCGAAGCCGTGCGTGGACTTCTCGACGAACTCACGGTCCACAATGGACCCGGGCGCGGCGTCCTCCCACTGCAGCAGCAGATGCCCGACCGCCTGGAACAGCGCGAGGTCGCCGCCGAGCCGGATCTGCGCGAACTCGTCGGCCAGCGGCGTGCCCTTGCCGACCACGCCGCGCACGTTCTGCGGGTTCTTGAACCGCATCAGCCCGGCTTCGGGCAGCGGGTTGACCGCGATGACCTTCGCGCCGTGCCCCTTCGCCTGCTCCAGCGCGGACAGCATCCGCGGGTGGTTCGTGCCCGGGTTCTGCCCCACGACCACGATCAGGTCGGCCTGGTGGATGTCGGCCAGCGACACCGAACCCTTGCCGATTCCGGTGGTCGCCGACAGCGCCGCGCCGGACGATTCGTGGCACATGTTCGAGCAGTCCGGCAGGTTGTTCGTGCCGTACGCGCGGACCAGCAGCTGGTACACGAACGCGGCCTCGTTGCTGGTGCGGCCGGACGTGTAGAAGATCGCCTCGTCCGGGCTCGACAGGCCGCGCAGCTCGTCGGCGATCAGGCCGAACGCGTCGTCCCAGGAGATCGGCTCGTAGTGCGAAGCGCCTTCACGCAACACCATCGGCTCGGTGAGCCGGCCCTGCTGCCCGAGCCAGTAGTCGGTGCGCTCGTTCAGTTCGGACACCGGATGCGCGGCGAAGAACTCCCGGCCGACCCGGCGTTTCGTCGCCTCCTCGGCGACCGCCTTCGCGCCGTTTTCGCAGAACTCCGCCATCTTGCGCTTCTCGCCGTCGACCTGCCGCGGCTCGGGCCACGCGCAGCCCGGGCAGTCGAAGCCGTCCCGCTGGTTCAGCAGCCGCAGCGTGCGCGCGGTGCGGACCGGGCCCATCTGCTCCACCCCGCGCGCGAGCGAGACCGCGACTCCCGGGATTCCGGCCGCCCAGCCTTTCGGCTTGCCCACTTCGAGGCGGGCTTCGTCCACGTCACCAGTCGGAGCTTCGCGAGTCATGGGCACATCGTCCGCCTTCGCGGCGCGGAACCCAAGATGGGGGTGGTCACACCGCCTCCCGCCGGTCCCGTTCGCGGCGTTCGGCCCGCAGCAGCGCGCGGTCCGCCGCGGTCACGATCAGCAGCAACCCGCTGGTCACGATCAGCACGACGGCCAGCCGGTGCAGCCCGCCGGAGTCGGCGTGCCCGCCATAGCACTGGGCGATGACCGTGGCCGCGACTATCGCGCCGAGGTATTGCGCGGTCCGGAAGAGCCCGCTCGCGGTGCCCATCGTCTCGGCCGGGGTTTCGCGGTAGAGCGTCGTCTGGTTGGCGACGCTGGTGAGCCCCTGGGCCAGGCCGAACAACGCGGCGAGCACGAGCAGCCAGATCAGCGCGGTGCCGTCGTTCACGAACAGCAGCGCGACGGATCCGGCCAAGAGCGCGGCGCCGACCAGCAGCAGCCGCAGCCGGACGCCGGTGGGCTTCCCGGACAGCGCGGCCGCGCCCACGGCGACCCCGGACATCGGCAGGAGCAGCAGCCCGGCAGCGGACTCGGCGAACCCGCGCGCCTCCTCGAGCCACTGCACGTAGCCGAACATGATGGTGTAGATCGCCAGGAAACTCAGTGCCTGCCGCAAATACGTGCGCAGGACCGGGCCGTTCGCGGCCAGCATCCGCAGGTCGATGAACGGCTTCCGGGCGCGCAGTTCGACCCTCGCGAAGAGCCCGCCGAGCACGATCGCCACGGCCAGCAGCCACAGATCGCCGATGCCCGGCTCCATCAGGTAGCACAGCAACACCAGCAGCGCGGCGGAAAACAGCGCGATCCCGGCGACGTCGATCCGCTCGGCCGGCTTCTCCGCCGGAGTGTCCTTGGGCACCCACAACAGGGTCAGCACGAGGGAAATCCCGGCGAGCGGCAGGTTCACCGCGAAGATCGCCGGCCAGCCGAAGAGCGCGATCAGCACGCCGCCGAGCGTCGGGCCGATCACCATGACCGTCTGCGCGGACATCGCCAGCACGGACAACACCCGCGCCGGAACGCCTTCGCCGATTTCGTCGGCGCGCCGGCGCAGGACCGCCATCGCGGCCGGGAACCCGGCGCAGGTGCCGATGCCGAGCACCGCACGGACGCCGGTGAGCCATTCGACCGAGATCGGGATCATCCCGGCGATCCCGGCCACCATCACGACGGACGCGCCGCCGAGCAGCACGCGCCGCGCGCCGTAGCGGTCGACCAGCAGTCCGACGACCGGCTGCCCGACCGCGGTGGCCAGGTACAACGACGAAATCAGCCAGGCCGTGCGGCCCGGGCCGGCGCCGAAGGCCTGTCCGATCGGGACGAGCGCGACGGCGATGAGCGTGGAGTTGATCGGATTGAGCACGGCGCTCGCGACCAGCGGGGTCACCAGGCGCGCGCCGAAACGGGATTTCGCGGGGGCGGTCGCGGTGTTCGTCAGTGCTCCTCGGGTTCAGGGGGTCAGCGCTGGGCGATCCGCTGCAGCAAGGGCAGCGCGCGCCGGACCGTTTCGAGTTCGTCCTCGGTCAATTCGTCGGTCAGCGCGGCGGCGAGCCATTCGTCGCGGTGCTGCCGGATGCCGATGACGGTCTTGGCGCCGAGATCGGAGAGCGAGATCACGACGCGCCTCCCGTCGGCCGGGTCGCGCGTGCGGTTCAGGTAGCCGAGCGAGTCGAGCACGCCGAGCGTCGCGGCCATGGACTGCTGCCGGACGTGCTCCGCGGCCGCCAGTTCGGCCTGGGTACCCGGACCTTCGCGGTGCAGCCGGTTGAGCACGGCGGTCTGCGTCGGCGTGAGGATCTCGGCGTTGTCGACCTGCCGCAGCCTGCGGTGCAGCTGGCCGACGACGCCGCGGATCCAGCCCGCGGACTCGGCGACGCGCGGGGGGACGGGCGGGTCATCGGACATAAGCACAGTCTAGCCTGTTGAGTCCAAGCTGTGCATCCTCGGCCGGAAAGACGTGAAGGGCTCCTTCGGGGAATCTGATTCCCCGAAGGAGCCCTTCACGGACTTCGAGCTAGAGCGGCTGGCTGCTGGTCTCGGCGGGGGAACCGAGCCCGACGATGTACCCGATCTTCTCGTCGTTGACCCCGATCGGCTGAACCTGGTGCACCACGACCGCCGCGGCGAGCAGCAGGACCAGGCCGACGATCGCCGCGATCCCGGGCCAGCGGCTGGGCGCCGCGCCGCCGCGGCCGTAGACAGGCGACGGAGCGTTGCGGCGTTCGCGCTTGCGCCGCTTCTTCATGTCCTTCTTGGCGCCGAGCCACGCGTCCCGCTGGGCGTGCTTGCGCCACTCCGGGTCCATGAGGTCCGGATGGGTTTCCATCCGGTCGTCCGGATCCTCCGGCCGAGTCATCGGCGCACCGCCTTTCCCCCTGCGTAACCCCGCCGCGGCGGGTTCGTAGACTTGTCCATTGTGACCGAGAACGCTCCGCAGCAGAAAACCGACCTTCCGGGTGCCTGGGACCCGGCCGCCGAGGAAGCCCCGATGTACGACCGCTGGGTAGCGGCCGGGTACTTCACGGCTGACGCTTCGTCGGAGAAGCCGCCGTTCTCGATCGTACTGCCGCCGCCGAACGTCACCGGCAGCCTGCACATGGGCCACGCGCTCAACCACACCCTGATGGACGCGATGAGCCGCCGCCGCCGGATGCAGGGCTACGAGGTGCTCTGGCTGCCGGGCATGGACCACGCGGGCATCGCGACGCAGAACGTCGTCGAGCGCCAGCTGGCCGGCGAGGGCCTCTCGCGCCACGACCTGGGCCGCGAGAAGTTCGTCGAGCGCGTCTGGGAGTGGAAGGCCGAGTACGGCGGCAAGATCCTCGGCCAGATGAAGCGCCTCGGCGACGGCGTCGACTGGTCGCGCGAGCGCTTCACCATGGACGAGAACCTGTCCAAGGCCGTCCAGACGGTGTTCAAGAACTTCTACGACGCCGGCCTCATCTACCGCGCCGAGCGGATCATCAACTGGTGCCCGCGCTGCCAGACGGCGCTGTCGGACATCGAGGTCGACCACAGCGACGACGACGGCGAACTCGTGTCGATCCGCTACGGCGACGGCGACGCCTCGATCGTCGTGGCCACCACCCGCGCGGAGACGATGCTCGGCGACACCGCGGTGGCCGTCCACCCGGACGACGAGCGGTACACGCACCTGGTCGGCACCGAGATCGAACTGCCGCTGACCGGCCGGAAGATCCCGGTGGTCGCCGACCGGCACGTCGACCCGGAGTTCGGCACCGGCGCGGTCAAGGTGACCCCGGCGCACGACCCGAACGACTTCGAGATCGGCCGCCGCCACGACCTGCCGATGCTGACCGTCATGAACGAGCGCGCCGAGGTCACCGTGCCCGGTCCGTTCGAGGGCCTCGACCGGTTCGAGGCGCGTCCCGCGGTGGTCGCCGCGCTGCGCGAGCAGGGCCGGATCGTCGCGGAGAAGCGGCCGTACGTGCACGCGGTCGGGCACTGCTCCCGCTGCGACACGGTCGTGGAGCCGCGGCTGTCGCTGCAGTGGTGGGTCAAGGTCGCCGAGCTGGCGCAGGCCGCGGGCGACGCGGTGCGCGACGGGCGGACGAAGATCCACCCGGCCGAACTCGAGAAGCGGTACTTCGACTGGGTCGACAACATGCACGACTGGACGATTTCCCGCCAGCTGTGGTGGGGGCACCGGATCCCGGTCTGGTACGGGCCGGACGGCGAGGTCGTGTGCGTGGGGCCGGACGAGCAGCCGCCGTCGGGCGAGGGCTGGACGCAGGATCCGGACGTGCTCGACACGTGGTTCTCGTCGGGGCTGTGGCCGATGTCGACCATGGGCTGGCCGGAGGAGACCGCGGACCTGGCGAAGTTCTATCCGACCAGCGTGCTGTCGACCGGCTACGACATCCTGTTCTTCTGGGTCGTCCGGATGATGATGTTCGGCGTGCAGGAGATGGACGGGCGGCAGCCGTTCGACCACGTCTACCTGCACGGGCTGATCCGCGACGCCAACGGCAAGAAGATGTCGAAGTCGCGCGGGAACGTCATCGACCCGCTGGAGTGGATGGACGCCTACGGGGCGGACGCCACCCGGTTCACGCTCGCGCGCGGGGCCAACCCGGGTGCGGACATGGCGCTGGCCGACGAGTGGGCTGCCGGGTCGCGGAACTTCTGCACGAAGCTGTGGAATGCCAGCAAGTTCGCGATGATGAACGGGGCGACGGTCGAGGGGTCGTTGCCGGACGCCGCTGAGCTGACCGAGTCGGATCGGTGGATTCTCGGGCGGCTGGCGGCGCTGGTGTCCGAAGTGGACGGGTTGTTCGAGGACTTCCAGTTCGCCAAGGTCGCCAATGCGCTGTACCAGTTCACGTGGAACGAGCTGTGTGACTGGTATCTGGAGCTGGCTAAGGTTCAGTTGTACCAAGGGGATTCCGCGCGGGTCGAGGCTACGCGGAAGGTCCTGGGGCATGTGCTGGACACTGTGCTTCGGTTGCTGCACCCGTTCGTTCCGTTTGTCACGGAGAAGCTGTGGACCGCCCTGACGGGTGGCGAGTCGTTGGTGATCGCGGCTTGGCCTTCGGCGGTTGAGGGGTATGCGGATCCGGTTGCTGATGCGCGGGTCGCTGATGTGCAGAAGCTGATCACCGAGATTCGGCGGTTCCGGGCTGACCAGGGGTTGAAGCCGGGGCAGAAGGTTGCGGCTCGGCTTTCCGGGGAGGCGTTTCCGGAGGGGCATTCTGGGGCGATTCGGTCGTTGGTGCGGCTTACTGAGCCTGAGGATGGGTTTTCGGTGAGTGCTTCGTTGGAGGTCGCGCTCGCTGGTGGCGTGGTGACTGTGGAGTTGGATACTTCCGGCACTATTGATGTTGCGGCTGAGCGGAAGCGGTTGGAGAAGGACCTCGGGGCTGCGCGGAAGGAATTGGCGCAGACTGAGGGGAAGTTGGGGAATGAGGCGTTTATCGCCAAGGCGCCGGAGCACGTGATCGAGAAGATCAAGGTGCGGCGGGAGACTGCGGTGGCCGATATTGGGCGGATTGAGGCTCGGTTGGCTGCGTTGCCTGCGTCTTAGGGGCGGGGGCTTAGGCGGCTCGTCGCCTGGCGGCGACATTGCGCCCACTTGGTTGCGTGGGGCACCCCGAAGCTGATTGTGATGACGGACGGCGGGTGCTTGTCAAGGCGGGAAAGATGCCTTGACAAGCACCCGCCGTCCGCATTTGGGCTTCGTATCGGGGTGCGGGGGTGGTGTGGGTGCCTCGCTTGTTGGGTGCACTGGTGCGGTTTAGGGCCGTGAGGGGCTCCCTGAGGGAATCAGATTCCCTCAGGGGGACCCTCACGGCGTTTTAGCGGAGTTGTTGGCGGATTACCTTTGCTTCGCCTGCCATTCCTGCGTAGAGCGGGTGGTAGGGGGCGGCGGCTAGCAGGTTCAGGTCTTTGCCGTTGATCCAGGCTACGCCTGGGCCTTTGCAGGCGTCGTGGCCGAAGGACGGGGTGTAGGTGTCCACATAGGACGATTGGCCGTCCGCTTCCACTGCGTTGCTCACTGCTGCGTTCAGGGCTTCTTCCACGCTCGAGAGCCAGGCGTAGTCGCCGTTCGCGAAGGGCAGGACGTTCGGGCAATAGCCTTCTGCGGGGGCGATGCGCGGGTAGCCGATGGCCAGCACCTTGGCGTGCGGCGAGCGGGCGTGGATTCCGGCCAGTACTTGCTGGATGGCTGCTTGCGTCTTGGGGAGCAGCGCCTTGATCGTGTCCACGCCGTCGACGGTGAAGTGCTTCTGGCACGGGTTTCCGGTCGGGTCCGAGGCGCGCAAGGTCGGGCAGGTGTCCACCAGTTTGCCGAACAGGCCCGAATCGTTGCCGCCGATGCCGACCGTCACCAGGTCGGTGTCGGAGCGCAGTGCGGAGAACTGCGGGGCGTTCTGGCCCAGCGGCACGCTTTGCGGGGCGGTCATGTGCGAGGTGTTCGCGCCGCCGCAGCTGACGTCGGTGAAGCGGTCCACGTCCAGGGAGGCCGCGACCATCGACGGGTAGTTGGACGTCGAGCGGAAGCAGCCGAACGGATCCAGCCTGGGCAGCGGGATGAGCGGGCCCGACGTGTACGAGTCGCCCAAGGCGACGTAATGACGGTAGTGCCGGGGCGCGGCGCTCGCGGCCGCTGCCGTCGACAGAAGCAGTGCGATGGCCGCGATCGCGGCCAGCACGATTCGGATGGTGCGCATGCGGAACCCGTCCTCCCTAGCGGTCGACCCGCTTTACCTTTCGGCACGCGGGGCGCGAGCGCTCTCCGCCGATCGGGTGGTCAGGGCGGCTTTTCACCCGGCTGCTGGGTGATCTGCGGGTTTCCGCCAGGTCAGCAGGTACCGCCAGAAGACCAGCGGGCGGACCGTGCTGCCGGGAAGCAGGCGGGCGGCGTCGCGGCGGACGTCGGTCAAGGGCGGGAATTCCATGTGCACCGGGGCCTTGGCGACCGGGTCCGGGCCGCCGTTGAGACGGTCGCCGGCGAAGACGATCAGCCTGGCCGCGAGGTTCGCGGGGACGGCGACGAGTTCGCGGGCGTAGTCGCCGGGGCGGCTCGGGCGGGCGCAGCCGAGGACGGCGAGGACGCCGCCGGGGGCGAGGGCGTCGCGCAGTCTCGCGACGGTTTCGAACGGGACGTGGTGCAGGGAGGCCAGGCACGAGATGTACGCGTACGCCTCGGGTTCCAGGGGGTCGGTTGTCACGTCTGCGCGGCGGTACTCCGCGGTGCCTGGTCCTGGCGAACCGGCGGACGTCGCGCGGGTGATCATTTCCGCCGACGTGTCGATGCCTTCGACGGTCATGCCGGCGGCGGCCAGCTTGCGGGCGAACCGGCCGTCGCCGCAGCCGACGTCCAGGGCGCGGCCGGGGCCCGGCGGCAGGAGGCGGAGCAGGGCCGGGTGGTAGTGATGGTTGTGGTCGAAGGGCATGCGCCCGACCTTGCCACGG
Organism: Amycolatopsis sp. A1MSW2902; assembly: GCF_017312175.1. Lineage (NCBI taxonomy): Bacteria > Bacillati > Actinomycetota > Actinomycetes > Pseudonocardiales > Pseudonocardiaceae > Amycolatopsis > Amycolatopsis sp. A1MSW2902. Next base: position 4,906,015 of record NZ_QJPO01000001.1, on the reverse strand, counting down.
ATCCCTGCGGGCGCGATCACGCCGAAGCCCCGGGGCCGCTGGGCGCGAGGCGGCCCCGGGTACGCTCGACGGTGTGCCAGGCCGAACCTTTCGCCTGGTCTTCCCGGTCGCGCGACCGCGCCGGGACAGCGACTTCAAGGAGTGCACGAGTGCCGCGCGGTGAGGAGCCCGAGGAGACCCGGCGGCCGGATCTCGCCGATCCGGACAGTTTCGCGGGGGTCGACGAACTGGGCGCGCTCGCGCACAGCGACGACGAGGACGACCCGGGGAACGAGCTGGAGCCGGACCTCGACGCGCCGGACGCGGCCTACACCGTCGGCGGCGGTGCGCGCGGCGGGATCGGCGGCATCGGCCAGCTCGGCGACAACCTGGCGCTCGGCCCGGTCCCGGACCTGTCCGTCGAAGAGGGCACTGAGCTGCACGAACTCGACGACGAGGGCGCGCCCGCCGAGTTCGGCGACGAGAACGGCCCGGAGGCCCGCCGCGACCTGATGGCCGCCGAGGCCGAGCTGAACCAGCGCTGGCCGGAAACGAAGCTCGAACCGTCGCTCACCCGGATCCAGGCGCTGATGACGCTGCTCGGCGAGCCCAACCACGGCTACCCGGTGGTGCACGTCGCGGGCACGAACGGCAAGGGCTCGGTCGCGCGGATGGTCGATTCGCTGCTGACCCGGATGGGCCTGCGTTCGGGCCGCTACACCAGCCCGCACCTGCAGCTGGTCACCGAGCGGATCGCGCTCGACGGACGGCCGATCTCCGCCGCCCGCTACGCCGAGCTGTACCAGGACATCGCGCCGTACGTGGCGATGGTGGACGGCGCGAGCGAGGACGGCGTGCCGATGAGCAAGTTCGAGGTGCTCACCGGGATGGCGTTCGCGGCGTTCTCCGACGCGCCGGTCGAGGCCGCGGTGCTCGAGGCGGGCATGGGCGGCGCGTGGGACGCGACGAACGTCGCCGACGCCCAGGTCGCGGTCATCACGCCGATCGGGCTGGACCACACCGAATACCTCGGCCCGACCGCGGTCGACGCGGCCGCGGAGAAGGCCGGGATCATCAAGCCCGGGTCGGTCGCGGTGATCGGCGAGCAGGACCCCGAGGTGCTGAACGTCCTGCTGAAGCGCACGGTCGAGGTCGACGCCGCGGTGGCGCGCGCGGGCAGCGAGTTCGGCGTGCTCGAACGCGAGGTCGCGGTCGGCGGGCAAATGCTGAAGCTGCAGGGCCTCGGCGGCGTCTACGACGAGATCTTCCTGCCGCTGCACGGCGCGCACCAGGCGGCGAACGCGGCCCTCGCGCTGGCCGCGGTCGAGGCGTTTTTCGGGGCGGGCAAAGACAAGCAGCTCGTGATCGAGGCGGTGCGCGAGGCGTTCGCCGAGGTCGAGAACCCGGGCCGGCTCGAACGCGTGCGGGCCGCCCCGGCGGTGCTGGTCGACGCGGCGCACAACCCGATGGGCGCGCGGGCGCTCGCCACGACGATCACCGACGAGTTCAACTTCCGCCGGCTCGTCGCGGTCGTCGGCGTGCTGTCCGACAAGGACGCGCGCGGCATCCTGGACGCGCTGGAGCCGGTGGTCTCCGACGTCGTGGTCACGCGCAGTTCGTCGCCGCGGTCGCTGCCGGTCGAGGACCTGGCGGAACTGGCCGCGTCGATCTTCGGCGAGGACCGCGTGCTCGCCGAACCGGACTTGGAGACCGCGATCGAGACCGCGATCGGCCTCGTGGAGCAGAACGACGACCCGGAGGAACCGCTCGCGGGCAGCGGCGTGCTGGTGACCGGCTCCGTGGTCACCGCGGGCGACGCGCGGACGCTGTTCGGGAAGGAGCCAGCGTGAGCGAGACCCCGGAAACGCCCCAGCCGCCGGTGAAGCCGCCCGCGAAGGACCCGATGAAGGGCTTCCGCGGCGTCATGGCGGGCACGCTGATCATGGAAGCGATCACCGTCGCGCTCGCGCTGCCGGTGGTCGCCAAGCTCGGCGGCGGCATCACGAGCTTCACCGGCTGGACGGTCATCGCGCTGGCCGTGGTGCTGATCGTGCTGTGCGGGATGCTCAAGCACGTCTGGGCGGTGCCGGTGATCCTGCTGCTGCAGCTGGCGATCATCGGGATCGGGATCACCCAGCCCGCGATCGCGATCATCGGCGTCATCTTCCTGGCCGCGTTCGTGTGGTTCCTGTGGCTGCGCCGCGACGTCGCGCGCCGGATGGCGGCGGGCACGTTGCCGAGCCAGCAGCAGCCGCAGGCTTGAGCCGCGCGCGCTCCGCCGCCGCGCTCCCGCGAGGTGCGGCTCAGCGGTAGACGCTGACCTCGATCAGGTTCCGGTCCGGGTCGCGGAAGTACACGCTGCGGATCGGCCCGGTCGCGCCCGTGCGGTCGACCGGGCCCTCCTCGACCGGCACCCCGTGCGTCGCGAGGTCCTCGACGACCTGTTCCAGCGAATCGGCCGTGATCAGGCAAAGGTCCGCGCTGCCCGGCGTCGGCCGGTCCGCCTTCGGTTCGAACTCGTGCCCGGCCTCGTGCAGGTTGATCTTGCTGGCGCCGAACGTCAGCGCCCTGCGGCCGGCCCCGAACGTCACCTCGGTCATGCCGAGGACGCGCGTGTAGAAATCGACCGTCGCACCGAGGTCGGCGACGGTGAGGACGAGGTGGTCGAGCCGGTCGATGCGCATGGTTTCACCCTATTCCGATGTAACGGCCGGGCCGCCACGGCGACGGTGCAAGTGTGATCGTGGTGCGCGAGCTGAGCGTGGAGAACTGGGCGGAGTGGCGCGACCTCCGGCTGGCGGCGCTGCGCGAGGACCCGGGGGCGTTCAGCTCGACACTCGCGGACTGGCAAGGCGAAGGCGACGCCGAACCGCGCTGGCGGGCCCGGCTGCGCGACGTGTCGCTCAACGTCCTGGCCGACCTCGACGGCGTTCCGGCCGGGATGGTCAGCGGGCACCTTTCCGAACGCGGCGACAAAGCCGAGCTGCTGTCGATGTGGGTCGCCCCGCCGGCGCGCGGCAGGGGAGTCGGGGACGCGCTCGTCCGGGCCGTCGTGCGCTGGAGCGAAGGGCGCGGGGCGGGCGAGCTGGCGTTGCGCGTCGCGGGCGGCAACGAGCACGCCATGGCGCTGTACGAACGGCACGGGTTCGTGGAGCGTCCGCTGTCCGGACCGAGCGAGTGCGAGCACGAGATGGTTCGGGAAGCACACCGAGCGTGACGACCGGCTGTGAGCTTCCTCCTGCCGGGTGAGCCGTTCACCCGGCGGTCAGCCCGAGTTGGCCGCTTGGCCGTGGTCGCCGGATAGAACGGCCGCCATGACCGAAACGACCCCATCGCGGCGCTCCGTGCTCAAAGCCGGGATCGCCGTCCCCGCGCTCGCCGCGGCAGGCGGGCTGCTGCTGCCCGGCTCCGCGTCGGCCGCCCCGCTCGTCCGCCGTGACCGTCCGGTGCTCGCCCACGGCGTCGCGTCCGGGGACGTCACCACCGGCTCCGGCATCGTGTGGTCGCGGGCCGACCGCCCGGCGCGGCTGATGGTCGAGGTCGCGCGCGACCCGTCGTTCCGGCACGCCCGCCGGGTGCCCGGCCCGTTCGTCACGCCCGCCACCGGCGGCACCGGGAAGGTGCGCGTCGCCGGACTGGCCCCGGGCACCGAATACCACTACCGCGTCACCGCCGTGGACCTCGACGGCCGCAGCGCGAGCGAGCCGGTCGCCGGCCGGTTCGCCACCGCGCCGGTCGGCCGCGCGAACACGCGGATCCTGTGGAGCGGCGACGTCGTCGGCCAGAACTACGGCATCAACCCAGGACTCGGCGGCATGACGATCTTCTCCGCGATGGCCGACCGCCGCCCGGACCTCTTCCTGCACAGCGGCGACACGGTGTACGCAGACGGCCCGCTCACCGAAACCGTCACGCTCCCCGGCGGCGGGGGCACCTGGCACAACATCGTGACGCCGGAGAAGTCGAAGGTCGCCGAAACCCTCGACGAATACCGCGGCCAGCACGCCTACAACCGGCTCGACGCCAATTTCCGCCGGTTCGCCGCCGAGGTGCCCGCCTACGTCCAGTGGGATGACCACGAGGTGGTCAACAACTGGTATCCGGGCGAAATCCTCAACGACCGCCCCGAATACACCGAAAAACGCGCCGATGTGCTTGCCCAGCGCGCGTTCCAGGCGTTCCACGAATGGCATCCGATCGACCGCCGCCAGGCCGTCGACGGCCGGGTCTACCGGAGCTTCCGCTACGGCAGCCGGGTCGAGGTGTTCGTGCTCGACATGCGCACCTACCGCGACGCCAACACCTCGGACCAGACCAAACCCGGCCACATCCTCGGCGACGCGCAGGCCCGCTGGCTGGCCGACGGGCTCCGGCGCAGCACCGCGACCTGGAAGATCGTCCAGGCGGACATGCCGATCGGCCTCGTCGTGCCGGACGGCAAGGACATCGAGGCGGTCGCCAACGGCCTGCCCGGCGCGCCCGGCGGCCGCGAGACTGAACTGGCCTGGGTGCTGAACCAGATCTCGCGCCACCGCGTGCGCAATGTCGTGTGGCTGACCGCCGACGTGCACTACACCGCCGCGCACCATTATTCGCCCGAGCGCGCCGCGTTCCAGGACTTCGACCCGTTCTGGGAATTCGTCTCCGGGCCGCTCAACGCCGGCGCCTTCGGCCCGAACAAACTCGACCCGACCTTCGGCCCGGAAGCGGTGTTCGTGCACGCCCCGCAGACGCAGAATTCCTCGCCGGTGCAAGGGTTCCAGCACTTCGGCGAGGTGAATGTGGACGGTGCCAGCGGGGCGCTGACGGTCGACCTGCGCGACGCGACCGGGGCCTCGCTGTGGTCCAAGACGCTGCAGCCGCAGCGGCGCTGACCGGCCCGGCAGGCGCGTCGGATAGGCTCAGCGCCGAATAACACGAATCCGCACAAGGAGAAATACCGTCGTGACTGAACGCACGCTGGTCCTCGTCAAGCCCGATGGCGTCGCGCGCGGCCTCGTCGGCGAGGTCGTTTCGCGCATCGAGCGCAAGGGCCTGAAGCTGGCCGCGCTGGAACTGCGCACCGTCGAGCGCTCCGTCGCCGAGGAGCACTACGCGGAGCACAAGGAGCGCCCGTTCTTCGGCGACCTGCTGGAGTTCATCACGTCCGGCCCGCTCGTCGCGCTGGCCGTCGAGGGCCCGCGCGCGATCGCCGCGTTCCGCCAGCTCGCCGGCGGCACCGACCCGGTCGAGAAGGCCACCCCGGGCACCCTGCGCGGCGACTTCGCGCTGGAGACCCAGTACAACCTGGTGCACGGTTCGGACTCGCCGGAGTCGGCCGAGCGCGAGCTGAAGCTGTGGTTCCCGGACCTGTGATCCGGCTGAACCGGCATTGAACCGGCACTGACCCTCGCGGACGCCGGGCAGGGACTGCGGTCCCGGCCCGGCGTTCGTGTTTCCTGCCGCTTAATCCGCTGCCGGGGACTCGGCGCATCGGTTAACCTCCACCGGTGACTGCCCTGCCGCTGCCTCCGCGCGATTACCTGCCCCGCCTGCGCTCGCTCACCGAGGCCTTCGCCGCGGAAGCCGAGGGCGACCTGGACAATCCGGTTCCGTACTGCGGAGACTGGACCAAGCGCGACCTTGTCGCGCATCTGGGCAACGTGCACCGGTGGGCCGCCGGCATCGTCCGCACCGGAGAGCTGAGCAAGCAGGAATTCGACGTCACGCCCAGCGGCGACCTCGTGCCCTGGTACGCCGAGAGCGCGGCCGAACTGCTGGACGCGCTCGACGCGGCCGATCCCGCCGACGCGTGCTGGGTTTTCGGCGCTGCGGAGAAGACCAAGGCATTCTGGTTCCGCCGTCAGGTGCACGAAACTGCCGTGCATTTGGTCGACTTGTTCGGCGCACGCGGCGCAACGACCCGGCTTGATCCGCTGATCGCCGCGGACGGCGTCTTCGAGGTGCTGGGCACGATGCTGCCGCGCGTCGCGCGCTGGAAGCACGAGGTTCCACTGGCCGCGCCGATCACGTTGCGCACCACCGACACCGGGCATTCGTGGACCGTCGTGCCCGGCGAACCGCCCGAGCTGGGCGAGGGCGAAGCGGTGGCCACGGTCGCGGCGCCCGCGCAGGATTTGCTGGTGTCGCTGTGGAAGCGCACCGACGTGCAGCCGGAGATCGACGGCGACGAGGCCGTCGCGAAGGAGTTTCTCGCCGCGCGCATGACCCCCTGAGCGGATAATCCTGCGCCATTCAGGTCCCGTTCACCGCAGGGCCTTCCGGCGGTCGCGCCGATGGATTTGGCTGACCTGAGCCATTTTCGCGATCGTGGGGTACCTGGTGAAAAGATCAAGATCCGTGCTGCTCAGCGCCCTGCTGGTGCTGACGCTGGCCACGCCTGCGCATGCCGACCCGCTCTCCGCTCCGCTCGGCCCGCCGCCGGTCGAGAGCGCCTCCGCCTTCTCCTCGGCCCGGGAGGCCCCGGCGATCGCCGCGGCGCCCGCCGCCGACGACGGCCTCGAGACCAGCAGCGCCACCAACGCGGTGGCGCCTGGTCTGAACCTCACCCAGTTCGACCGCTTCGACCCGAAGGGCTGGATCCGCGGCGACGCGCTGAGCGTCGACCTCACCAGCAAGGTCCTGAAGCCGACTTACCTCAGCCCGGGCACCGTTTCCGCGCGCACCCCGCTGTCTCAGCAGGTCGCTCGCGCTGGTGCGGTCGCGGGTGTCAACGGCGATTTCTTCGATATCAACGCCTCCGGCGCGCCGCTAGGCGTCGGCATCGACAACGGCGAGCTGCACAACGCGCCCGCGTCCGGCCACAACACCACCGCGGCGATCACCGCGGAGGGACGCGCGAAGCTCGCCGACATCTTCCTCGAAGCGTCGGTCACGCTGCCGGACGGCCGAACTGTCCCCGCCACGAACTTCAACAGCCCGGTGCTCGGCAAGGACGCGCTCGGCGTCTACACGCCGCTCTGGGGCGCTTCGGCGCGCGCGACGTCGGTCGCCGGCGCGCAGAAGGTCATCGAGGTCGAGGTCCGCGATGGTGTGGTGACGCAGGTGCGTCCGAAGCCCGCGGACGGCCCGATTCCGGCGGGAAGCACGCTGCTGCTCGGTCGCGAAGCTGGTGCGGACGCGTTGTCGGCGTTGCGCGTCGGTGATCGCGTGGGCGTTTCGTACGCGCCGCGGACCGACGCGGGCAAGATCGCGGTCGCGGTCGGCGGGAACAAGACTCTGCTGAAGGACGGACAGCTCCAGCAGCTTGACGACGTCACCCTCGCGCCGCGTACCGGCGTCGGCTTTTCCGCTGACGGCAAGCGGATGTGGCTCGTCACGGTCGACGGTCGCCAGGCCGACAGCCGTGGGATGACGGAGCTGGAAATGGCCCGGCAGCTGAAGCGGCTCGGTGCCGACGACGCGATCAACCTCGACGGCGGAGGCTCCTCGACGCTGCTCGCGCGCAACGAAGGAGAGGCTGCGCCGTCGGTGCGCAACTCGCCTTCGGACGGCGGGGAACGCTTGGTGCCCAACGGCATCGGCTTCGCGACGGTGGCCGGGAGCGGACGGCTGACTGGCTTCTCGCCCGCCCCCGCGCAGGAGGGCGACAACTCGACCCGCGTGCTGTCCGGCCTGAGCCGCGCGCTCGTGCCGAACGGTCACGACGAGACGGGTGCCGCAGTGGCGTCGCGCCCGTTCTGGACCACGTCGAACCCGTTCCGCGGCACTGTCACGAAGAACGTTTTCACCGCGCAGCCCGACTTCCTGCACCCTGACGCGCGAGCCGACGTGACGGTCACCGCGCACCAGAACTTCGTGAACGGCCGCACGAAGCTGACCGTGCTGGGTAAGCCGGTGCGCCTCGGCGCGAGCACGAAGCAGGTCGCGCTTTCGGGTGCGGAGGCGCGCGGCGAGTTCCAGGTCTACGGCTACGACGCGGACGGTTACGGCACCTGGATCGAACCGTCGGACGTGAAGCTCGAATACGACCCCGCCGTGGTGAAGATCGAGCCGTCGGGCAAGGGTTTCGCAGTCACCGCGAAGACCGCTTCCGGGGCCACCGCGATCACCGTGCACGCGGGCGGGAAGACCATGCACCTGGCGGCGTCGGTGGGCACCGAAGCCAAGGTCGCCGCACCGCTGGCTGGCCCGGAAGGCTGGTCAGCCACGGTGTACCCGGCCGTTGTCGGCGCCGCGCTTTCGTCGGCAGAAGGTCGCAACGGCGGCAAGGGCCTGGCACTCGACTACCGGCTCACTGGCACGACTGCCACGCGCGCCGCTTATGTCAACGGTGCCAACCCGATCGCGGTTCCGGCTGGCACGCAGAAGATCGGCATGTGGATCAACGGCGACGGCAAGGGCTCCTGGATCCGCGCGGAACTCCGCGACGGCGCCAACACCGCGTCCATTGTGGACCTTGCGCTGAGTGTGAATTGGACCGGCTGGCGGTACGTGACCGCCGCGGTGCCCGCCGGATTGCCGGACGGGCAGCGCCTCACCCGGTTCTATGCCGTGGAAACCGCGGCGGGCAAGCAGTACGAGGGCAGACTGGTGTTCAACGACCTCACCTTCGAGGTCGCGCCGACCACGGCCGTGCCGCACGATCCGGCCGTCCCGGACCCGGCGCTGGTCACCAACGGAACCCTCGGCAAGGGCGGCCTGAAGATCGCGGTCGTCAGCGACGCCCAGTTCACCGCTGACGCTCCGGACGGCCCGCTCGTCGCCCAAGCACGCCGGGCACTGCGCGAGGCGGTTGCCGCGAAACCGGATCTCGTGCTGATCAACGGCGACTTCGTGGACCGCGGCACCGCGCCGGACTTCGTCTTGGCCCGCAAGATCATCACCGAAGAATTGGACGGCCGCGTCCCCTGGTACTACGTGCCCGGCAACCACGAAGCCGAGGGCGGCAACGGCCTGAAGAACTTCCAGGACGCGTTCGGGGAAACGCACCGCGTGGTCGACGTCCACGGCGTGCGGCTGATCCTGATGGATTCCTCGCGCGGCTCGCTGCGCGCGGGCGGATTCGACCAGGTGCGCATGCTGCGCGAGGCGCTCGACAACGCGGCGAAGGACCGTTCCGTGCGGGGTGTGGTCGTCGCGATGCACCACCCGGTGAAGGACCCGAGCCCGACCGGCAATTCGCAGCTGGGCGACCGGAAGGAGGCCGCGCTGCTGCAGACGTGGCTGACCGGTTTCGAGGAGAAGTCCGGAAAACCGGCCGCCTCGCTGGCTTCGCACGCGGGAGTGTTCGGCCTGTCGCGCACGGACGGCGTGCCGTATCTGGTGAACGGCAACTCGGGCAAGACCCCCGCCGCGGCCCCCGGCGACGGCGGCTTCGTCGGCTGGACCCTGGTGCGAGTGGACCCCTCGGACCGCGGCCAGCCGGTGCGCTTCGAAACGCGCCCGAACGTCGACGCGCTGACGGTGACCGGGCCGGGCACTCTTTCGTGGGGCGGCACCGGAAAGGTGACCGCCGCGGTGACGCAGGAGGGCCGGTCGATTCCGGTGGCGTACCCGGTGAGCGCGGCTTGGGGCGGTCGCGGCGTGCACATCGGCAGCTGGCCACCGGCGCCGTGGGATGTGGTGTCGCTCGACCCGGCCACCGGGACGGTGCGCGGGCTGCGTCCGGGAACGGCGGAGATCTCGGTGACGGTGAACGGGGTGTCCCGGTCGGTGTCGTTGACGGTGCGCTGAGTTTTTGAGGGGCGGGGCGGTCTTCGGGCCGCCCCGCCTTTTCGCTGGGCCGCGGGCTCGTCGTTTCCCCGTTCCCCGCCGGAGATCCACCCGGATGCCGTACCCGCGGCGGGGAAACCGGTCGAGAATTGTCGGTGCCTCCCTCTACTGTCGTTCCTCGTGGGAGAGTCGGCATCGGAACCAGCCCTCGTGCAAGCGAAGGCGCTGGTCAAACGGTTCGGAGAATTCGAGGCAGTCCGCGGCATCGACGTCGAGGTGCGGCGAGGGGAGGCGTTCGGCTTCCTCGGGCCCAACGGCGCGGGGAAGTCGTCGACGATGCGGATGATCGCGTGCGTGTCCCCGCGCAGCGACGGCGATCTGCGCGTCCTCGGCATGGACCCCAACGCGGACGGGCCGCGGATCCGCGCGCGCCTGGGCGTGGTGCCGCAGGAGGACAACCTCGACGTGGAGCTCACCGTCCGGCAGAACCTGCACGTTTACGGCCGCTATTTCGGCCTTTCCCGCGCCCACGTGCGGCGGAAGGCGGTCGAGCTGATGGAGTTCGCGCAGCTGTCCGACCGTGCCGAGAAACCGGTCGATTCCCTGTCCGGCGGCATGAAGCGGCGGCTCACCATCGCCCGGTCGCTGGTCAACGATCCGGAACTGCTGCTGCTCGACGAACCGACCACCGGGCTCGATCCGCAGGCACGGCATCTGTTGTGGGACCGGCTTTTCCGGCTCAAGGCCCGCGGCACCACGTTGATCGTCACTACCCATTACATGGACGAGGCAGAGCAGTTGTGCGACCGGCTCGTCGTCATGGACGGCGGCCGGATCGCCGCGGAAGGCTCGCCCGCCGACCTGATCGCGCGGCATTCCACCCGGGAAGTGGTCGAGCTCCGGTTCGCGCCGGGGGAGCAGCAGGACGCGGCCGACCGGCTCGACGGGCTGGCCGAGCGCGTCGAGGTCCTCCCGGACCGGGTGCTGCTCTACACGATGACCGGCGAGGCCACCCTCGAGCGCGCGCACGAACGCGGCCTGCGCCCGCTGTCGAGCCTCGTCCGGCGCAGTTCCCTGGAGGACGTCTTCCTCCGCCTCACCGGCCGGACGTTGGTGGACTGATGACCATTCCAGCCACCGGCCGCGTCGTCGGCCGGTTCCACGGCGCCTGGCTGCGCGTCGAGGGCTACTGGACCTGGTACCGCAGGCACTGGCTCAGCACGCTCTACTCCACCGGCCTGCAACCGGTGCTGTTCCTCGCCGCGATGGGGCTCGGGTTCGGCTCGCAGGTCAAGGCCGGTCCGGCGACCGGCGGGGTGTCGTACCTGGTGTACGTCGCCCCGGCGCTGCTCGTCGCCGGCGCCGCGCAGCAGGGCGTCAGCGAATCGAGTTATCCGGTCCTCAGCGGATTCAAATGGCAGAAGGACTATCTGGCGGTCACCGCGACGCCGGTGTCCCCGGGCCAGGTCCTCGGCGGGCACCAGATCTGGACCATGCTGCGGCTCGCCCTTTCCGGCACGGTCTACGCGCTCATCGCGTGGTTGTTCGGCGCCTGGGACAACGCGGGGGCGCTGCTGGTGGTCCTCGTCGGCGTCCTCACCGGGCTCGCGTGCGGATCGCTGATCGCCGGGCTGGCGGCGTGGACCTTCGACGAGGGACAGCGGTTCGGGCTGATCTTCCGGTTCGTCGTCATCCCGATGACCCTGTTCTCCGGCACGTTCTTCCCGATCACTCAGCTGCCGCTGTACCTGCGCTGGCTCGCCTGGATTTCCCCGCTGTGGCACGGCACCGAGCTTTCCCGAGCCGCCACGCTCGGCGGGAGGGAGCTGCTCCCGGTGCTCGGGCACCTTGCGTATCTGGCAGCACTGGTGGCGATCGGCTGGACGATCGCGCACCGCGGCTTCTACCGACGGCTGGTGGCGTGATGACCGACCTGCAAAGCGCCCCGATTCTCCCGCAGCGGCGCGGAATTCTGCTTCGAGTCTTGCCCGCGGGCATGTACAGCGGCCGCGCCACCGCGTTGATCGAACGCGCGCTCACCGTCTACGGACGGTCGTGGACGATGCTCGCGTCCGGCGCGCTCGAGCCGTTGTTCTACCTGCTCGCGTTCCAGGTCGGCTTCGGCAAACTGGTCACCACCGTGCCGGGGCCGGACGGGCAGCCGATGAGCTACGTCGCGTTCGTCGCGCCCGCGCTGCTGGCGTCGTCGGCGATGAACGGCGCGGTCTTCGAGTGCACGTACAACCTGTTCTTCAAACTGCGCTACGCCAAGACGTACGACGCGATGCTGTCGACCCCGGTCGGCCCGCTCGACGTCGCGCTCGGCGAGATCGCGTGGGCGATGATGCGCGGCGGCCTGTATTCGGTCGCGTTTCTGGCGGTCACCGGCGTCATGGGGCTGCTCACGTCGTGGTGGGCGCTGCTGCTCCTGCCCGCCGCGCTGCTCGTGTCGTTCGCGTTCGCGGCCATCAGCATCACGTTGGTCAGCTTCCTGAAGTCGACGTCGCAATTCGACTACATCCAGCTCGTCCTGATGCCGATGTTCCTGTTCTCCACCACGTTCTTCCCGATCACGGTCTACCCGGAGGCGCTGCAGTGGGCGGTCCGCTGCTTCCCGCTCTACCACGGGATCGAGCTGATGCGCGGGCTCGCGACCGGCATCTTCTCCTGGAGCATGCTCGGCAATCTGGCGTACCTGCTGGTGCTCGCCGCGATCGGGATCTGGGGCGCGACAAGGAGGATCGCGAAACTGCTGCTTACCTGAACACTGAACGCTGAACGCGGCTCAGCGAGCCGGGCTGGGCAGTCCGTTCTGCGCGGGCGCCACCGCGGTCCGGGCGTCGACGAGGCCGTGGCCGTAGAAGCCGTTGTATCCGTCGTAGCCGGAGCAGTAGGCGTCCTGGGCGCCGTCGCCGGTGAGGTCGTAGTCGTCCGGGCACGGCATGGACGTCGCGCGGGAGTCCAGCGCACGGCGCAGCTCGGCGGCCGTCCACGTGGGATGCACCGATTTGAGCAGCGCCAGCACCCCGGCGACGTGCGGCGCGGCCATCGACGTCCCGCACATCGGTGCGTAACCGCCCGGAACGGTCGAAACCACGCAGCGGTCGTCGTCGCCGCCCGGGGCCGTGACATCGACCACACCGAGCCCGTACGAGCTGTAGCTCGACTTCACCCGGTCCGGGCTGATCGCCGACGCCGTCACCACGTCCCGCAGCCCGGCCGGCAGCGCCTCGCACTTCCCGGCGGCGGACGGCGAACCCGAGCGGCCCGACGGCGTGAGGTCGACCGCCTCGTTGGTCGCGGCAGCGACGTTCAGCGTGCCCTGGGAAGTCGCGTACTCCACGGCTCGCGCCAGCACCTCGTGCACCACGCCGCGGTCGTTGCCGCGCACGCAGGACAGCGACCACGGGTTCACGAACCAGCTGCTGTTGGCGATCGGCAGATGCCGCGCCGCCGACCACATGATCCCGCAGACCGCCGCCTCGGGATCTGCGTAACCGCGGTCGTCGATCACCTTCACCGACGCGATCCGGACGCCCGGCGCGACGCCGGTGATGCCCTTGCGGTCGTCGGCCGCGGCGATGATGCCCGCGACGTGCGTGCCGTGCGCGGAGGTCGTCGGCTGCCACGCGGCCGGGCTCGGGTCCGGGACGCCAGTGAGACAACCCGCCGAATCGTCCGGGTCGATCGCGGCGGCGAGGTCGGGGTGTTTCGGGTCGACACCGGAGTCCAGGACGCCGACGACCACTGAGCGGCTGCCTTCGGTGACCTGGTGCGCGGCCGGAGCGCCGATCAGGTTCATGTCCCATTGCTGGGCGGACAGGTCTGTCGCGGGCACTCGCGCCGGGTCGCTGAGCGGGAGTGTGGCCCGAGCGGGCTGGGCGGCGGCGCCTGGCTGTTCGGCGGCCGTCCGGGTGGCTTGCGCGCTGAATGCCCGTTCCGGGCCGAGACGGTCCGCGAACGCCCGATCGGCTGACGTGACGACCGCCACGGAAATCTGCGGGTAGTAGCCGACGAGCTGCCCGCAGCCCGCGCTCGCCTGCTGGCGGGCGGAAGATTCCGGGGTCCCGCGGTCGAACGCGACGACGTAGCGCACCGCCCGCCCGCCCGAGGCGCATCCGGGGCTCGCGACGGCGGCGGGGGAGACCGCCGCGCAGCCGGCGAGGACCAGGAAGGAGCACACGGCCGCCCGCAGCGGCCGCGCCAGCACAGACACCGGACCTCCCACCGCGCGCAGGGTTGTGCCGGGCGCCCGCGCGAGCGCCCGAGCCCGCACGCTAACCACCCCGGGCCCGGCGCGACAAGCGAAGCGCGGAAGTTCGCCCGGGCGCATGATCGCGGCACGCCCGGGCGCCTGCCGCGGGACACCGACTACACCGGGTGTCCCCCCGGGTGTGGGATACTCGCGTTGGCCGCTGCGCCGACGGGCATCCCGCTCGCGTCGTGAGCGGCCCGGAGGAGTGCCGGACCGGCACCACGCGCGTCGCCCCCGGGAGGCCGGGTCAAGGTCGATGTCGTGGCGGGTGGCCCGGGGGTCGCGAGCAGGCCGGCACCCCGCCGAGCAGACCAGGAACCGAGCGGCCGCCGACCCGGCGGACCGCACGGCTGCCAGCAGGATTCCCGCCGCTGGTCACCACCACGGCGGGCACGGAACAGAAAGGGCCCCTGCGCGGCCGCGTCACCACCGGTGCGAACCGGCTGACGCGCCCGGGGGCGGAGGAGACATATGTCGAACGCGGACACACCCGCCGATCAGACCGGCGGGAATACCGTCGCACCCACGACCAGCAGGCTGGGCGAGCTGCCGCCGCGCATCCGCGTGCACGCGCTGGCGAAGCTGCTCGGCCTGAGCAGCCGCGACCTGCTCGGCAAGCTCGCCGAGCTGGGGGAGAGCCCCCGCAGCGCCCAGTCGAGCGTGACCAAGGAGGTCGCGCACCGCGTCGCGGTCATCCTCGACGCGGAGGCCGCGGGCGAGACCGGCGAAGCCGCCGAGACCGCCGTCGGCGCTGCCCCGGAGACCGCCGCCCCGGCCGCCGCCGAGCAGGCCAGCGACCAGGCGACCGCGGGAGCCCAGGTCGGCGATGCCGCCCAGACGGCCGCGGCCTCGGACGCCGCCGAGCAGGGCGGCGTTTCGCAGGAGAACGAGGCCCCGGAAGCCACCCAGGGTGCTGCAGCTCAGGCCACCGCGTCTCCGGAAGCGGCCGCCGACCAGGGCACTGCTTCGAGCGAATCCGCCGCCCCGGACGCCGCCGCGCAGGCGACGGGCACCGCGCCGGAAGCTGCCGCGAACGCGACGGGCACCGCCTCGGAAACCCCCGCGCCGGAAGCCGCCGCTGAGCAGAGCACCGCCTCGGAAGCCGCCGAGCAGCCCAGCGCCGCCGCCCCCGGCTGGTCGGCCCGCCCGTTCTCGGCCGAATCCGCCGAACCGGAAGCCGCTCAGGAGTCGGGCGAGAAGCGCACCCGGACCCGTCGCTCGCGCCGCGCCGTCGCGCCCGCGATCCCGGCCGACCAGCAGGAAACCGAGCAGGCCACCCCGGCCCGCGGCCCGGTGCACGTGCCGGTCTTCGCCGCGCCCTCGCCGGTCTTCCTGCCGCCCGAGCCCGCGCAGCAGACGCGGAGCAAGCCCGAGCCGCTGTTCGGCGTCGGCGAGGCTCCGGCGCAGGCCGAGCGTCCCGACCGCACCGCCGAAACCGCTGAGGAAGACACCTCCGGCGAAGCCCGCGACGAGCGTTCCGACGAGGACGGCGACGACGCGAGCGGCCGTCGCCGGCGGCGTCGCGGACGTCGCGGCCGCGGCCGGGGCAAGGGCGGCGACGAGGCCCAGTCCGAGAACGAGGACGAAACCACCGAAGACCAGCAGGACAAGGGTGCCAAAGACGGCGGCAAGGACGCCAAGGACACCAAGGACAAGACCGAAAAGCCGGACGAGGCGGGCGACGCCGAGGCGGAGTCCGACGACGACGCCGAGTCCGACGGCGGCAGCAAGCGCCGTCGCCGTCGCCGCCGTCGCAAGGGCGGGGACGACGACGGGGCCGAGACGACCGGCACCGACGACCCGCCGAACACCGTCACGCACGTCCGCCAGGCCAAGGCCGCCGAGGCCGAGCGCCCGGCGCGCGACGAGGTGCGCAGCGTCCGCGGCTCCACGCGGCTGGAGGCCAAGCGCCAGCGCCGCCGCGACGGCCGCGAGGCGGGCCGCCGCCGCGCCCCGATCCTGTCCGAGGCCGAATTCCTCGCCCGCCGCGAGTCGGTCGAGCGCACGATGGTCGTCGCCGAGAAGGGCGACTCCACGCAGATCGCCGTGCTCGAGGACGGGGTGCTGGTCGAGCACTTCCTGACGTCGTCGGGCACCGGCTCGATCGTCGGCAACGTCTACCTCGGCCGCGTCCAGAACGTGCTGCCCAGCATGGAGGCCGCGTTCATCGACATCGGCCGCGGCCGCAACGCCGTGCTCTACGCGGGCGAGGTCGACTGGGACTCGGCCGGGCTGGAAGGCAAGGCGCGCAAGATCGAGCAGGCGCTCTCCGCCGGCGACAGCGTCCTGGTGCAGGTCACCAAGGACCCGGTCGGGCACAAGGGCGCCCGGCTCACCACGCAGATCTCGCTGCCCGGCCGCTTCCTCGTCTACGTCCCCGCGGGCGGGGCCACCGGCATCTCCCGCAAGCTGCCGGAGAACGAGCGGCGCAGGCTCAAGGACATCCTCAAGCGGATCGTCCCGGAGGACGCGGGCGTCATCATCCGCACCGCGTCGGAAGGCATCGGCGAGGAGGAGCTGGGCCGCGACGTCGACCGGCTCAAGGCGCAGTGGGACGTCATCAAGGACAAGGCGGCGGCCGCTTCCGGCAAGAAGGGCAGCGCGCCGACCATGCTCTACGAAGAGCCGGACCTGCTGGTCAAGGTCGTGCGGGACCTCTTCACCGAGGACTTCGTCAAGCTGGAGGTCCAGGGCAGCCGGTCCTGGGACACCATCAACGACTACGTCCAGCACGTCGCGCCCGACCTCGCCGACCGGCTCAAGCGCTACACCGGCACCGGCGACGCGTTCGCCGACCACCGGATCGACGAGCAGATCACCAAGGCGCTCGACCGCAAGGTCTGGCTGCCCTCGGGCGGCTACCTGGTCATCGACCGCAC
The DNA here is from genome assembly GCF_017312175.1 of Amycolatopsis sp. A1MSW2902. NCBI lineage: Bacteria > Bacillati > Actinomycetota > Actinomycetes > Pseudonocardiales > Pseudonocardiaceae > Amycolatopsis > Amycolatopsis sp. A1MSW2902. The sequence goes on along the minus strand of NZ_QJPO01000001.1, from coordinate 4,889,248 downwards.
CGAGGCGATGACCGTCATCGACGTCAACACCGGCAAGTTCACCGGCTCGGGCGGCAACCTCGAGGAGACGGTGACCCGCAACAACCTGGAGTCGGCGGAGGAGATCGTCCGCCAGCTGCGGCTGCGGGACATCGGCGGCATCATCGTCATCGACTTCATCGACATGGTGCTCGAGTCCAACCGCGAGCTGGTGCTGCGCAGGCTCACCGAATGCCTCGGCCGGGACCGCACGCGCCACCAGGTGGCCGAGGTCACGTCGCTCGGCCTCGTGCAGATGACGCGCAAGAAGATCGGCACCGGGCTGCTCGAGGCGTTCTCCACGCCGTGCGAGCACTGCAAGGGCCGCGGCGTCGTCGTGTCCACCGAACCGCAGCGCACCGGCGGCGGCAACGGGAACGGCCACAACGGCGGCAACGGGCACAACGGCCACAGCCACGGCGGCGGCGACACCAAGAGCTCGCGGCGCAACCGCGGCCGCGGCAAGGGCGAGGAGCAGCACCCCGAGCCCAAGCCGGAGCAGGCCGCCCCGGCCCCGACTCCGGTGCAGCGCGAGTCCGTGGTGTCGGCGGTGCAGGCCATGGCCAACGCGTCCAAGGCGAAGCACGAGCACCACGCTCCAGAGGCCGAAGCGGTGAAGCCGGCGGACCAGGAGACGGCCAAGCAGCCGGTCGAGCAGGCCGCCGCGCCGGACAAGGCCGAGGACAAGACGGAGGCCCCGGCCCCCGTCCAGCAGCCGGAAGCGAAGCAGCCGGAGCCCGCGGCCAGCCAGGCCGCGCCGGACGCGGAAGCCCCGAAGGAGGCCGCGGAAGCGGACTCCAGCGAAGAACCCGAGGTCGACGTCCCGGCCCCGGCCGTGCGCAGCACCCGGCGCCGTCCGCGCCGCGCCGCTTCGCGCCCGGCGGGGCCGCCGGTGAAGGCTTCGGACCAGAGTTGATCCACCACGGGTACCCCGGGTGCAGCAGCGCCCGGGGCCTCCCGTAACCTGTAGTACGGCTCATCGCAAGCATGAGTTGCTGCGCGAGCACCTGGACCGTCTTCGGGCGGGCCGGCCGCGCCAGCCCCCTAACCCATTGTCGAGTAATGCAGGAGACATCCGTGTCGGCGTACGCGATCGTCAAGACCGGCGGCAAGCAGTACAAGGTGGCCGTCGGCGACGTCGTCGAGGTCGAGAAGCTCGAGGGCGAGCCGGGCACCGAGCACACCTTCCCCGCCGTGCTGTTCGTGGACGGTGGCGAGGTCACCACGGACGCCGACGCGTTGGCGAAGGTCTCGGTCATCGGCAAGGTCGTCGAGCAGACCAAGGGTCCGAAGATCCGGATCCACAAGTTCAAGAACAAGACCGGCTACCACAAGCGCCAGGGTCACCGGCAGAAGCTGACCCGCGTCGAGGTCACCGGCATCTCCAAGTAGTTCTTCGGATCTTCGGGACTGAAGCTTTCAAGAAGGGGCATGAGCGATGGCTCACAAGAAGGGTGCGTCCAGCTCCCGCAACGGTCGTGATTCGAACGCCCAGCGACTGGGCGTGAAGCGCTTCGGCGGCCAGGAGGTGAACGCGGGCGAGATCCTGATCCGCCAGCGGGGCACCAAGTTCCACCCGGGCGTGAACGTCGGCCGTGGCGGCGACGATACGCTGTTCGCGCTCGCCGCCGGTGCGGTCGAGTTCGGCTCGAAGCGCGGCCGCAAGACGGTCAACATCGTGCCAGTCGAGGCGTAACGAGCTTTTTACGGGCGACGTGTGTCCGCGGAATACGCGGACCACGTCGCCCGTTACATGTCACCCGGGGGCCCGAGCCCCCGGACCCCCACGGTGCGGCCGCTGGCAGACCCAGCGTGGTCCGCACCGTTTTTGTTTCGTATGGCTTTTAGGTGAAGTGAGGCAGAACCATGGCGTCCCGGTTCGTGGACCGCGCGGTCATCCATCTGACCGCCGGGGACGGGGGAAACGGCTGTGCCTCGGTGCACCGCGAAAAGTTCAAGCCGCTCGGCGGCCCGGACGGCGGCAACGGCGGCAACGGCGGTGACGTCACCCTCGTCGTCGACGCCAACGTGCACACCCTCCTCGACTTCCACTTCCGCCCGCACGCCCGCGCCGGCAACGGCAAAATGGGCATGGGCAGCAACCGCAACGGCGCCGCCGGCGAGGGCCTGGAGATGAAGGTCCCGCCGGGCACCGTCGTGTTCACCGAGGACGGCGAACTCGTCGCGGACCTCACCAGCCCCGGCACCCGGTTCATCGCCGCGCAGGGCGGCCGCGGCGGGCTCGGCAACGCCGCGCTCGCGTCGAAGGCCCGCAAGGCGCCGGGGTTCGCGCTGCTCGGCGAGCCCGGCGAGAGCCGGAACCTCGTGCTGGAGCTGCGGTCGGTCGCCGACGTCGGCCTGCTCGGGTTCCCGTCAGCGGGCAAGTCGTCGCTGATTTCCGTGCTGTCCGCGGCGAAGCCGAAGATCGCCGACTACCCGTTCACCACGCTCGTGCCGAACCTCGGCGTCATCACCGCCGGGTCGTCGGTCTTCACGATGGCCGACGTGCCGGGCCTGATCCCGGGCGCGTCCGAGGGCCGCGGGCTCGGCCTGGACTTCCTGCGCCACATCGAACGCTGCGCCGTGCTGGTGCACGTGGTCGACTGCGCGACGCTGGAGCCGGGCCGCGATCCGCTGTCCGATGTGGACGCTCTCGAGGAGGAGCTGGCCCGCTACACGCCGGGGCTGGGCGGCAAGCTCGAGGAGCGCCCGCGCGTGGTGGTGCTGAACAAGATCGACATCCCGGAAGCGGCCGAGCTGGCCGAGTTCGTGCGTCCCGACCTGGAGGCGCGCGGGCTGCGCGTGTTCGAGGTCTCGACCGCGTCGCGCAAGGGCCTGAAGGAGCTGACCTTCGCGCTGGCGGAGGTCGTCGAGACCTATCGCGAAGCGCAGCCGGTGCTGGAGCCGGAGAAGATCGTGCTGCACCCGCTCGCGATCGACGACAGCGGGTTCACCGTCGAACGCGACCCGGAGGAAGAGGGCGGGTTCATCGTCCGCGGTGCGCGCCCGGAGCGGTGGATCCGGCAGACGAACTTCGCCAACGACGAGGCCGTCGGCTACCTGGCGGACCGGCTCAACCGGCTCGGCGTCGAGGAAGCGCTGGCGAAGAACGGCGCCCGCCCGGGCAGCCCGGTCACCATCGGCGACATCCAGTTCGAATGGCAGCCCTCCACCCCGGGCGTCGCGGTGCATCTGTCCGGCCGCGGCACGGACGTCCGGCTGGAGCGCACCGACCGCGTCAGCGCGTCCGACCGCAAGGAAGCCCGCCGGATCCGCCGCGACGGCACCGGCGAGGACGAGGACCTGGTCGAAGAGGAGACCACCCCGTCCATCGATGCCGAACTGGACGACGTGTGGGACGACGAGGAGCAGGCGGAGCGCGACCGGTGAGCGGCACGCGCCAGGAGATCGCGGAAGCCCGCCGGCTGGTCGTCAAGGTCGGTTCCTCGGCACTGACGACCGCGGGCAGCGGACTCGACGTTGCCCGGCTCGACGCCCTGGTGGACGCCATCGCGGACCGCGTCGCCCGCGACGCACAGATCGTCCTCGTGTCCTCGGGCGCGATCGGCGCCGGGCTCGCGCCGTTGAAGCTGGGCAAGCGCCCGCGCGACCTGGCCACCCAGCAGGCCGCGGCGAGCGTCGGGCAGCTCGCGCTGGCGCACGCGTACGCGGAATCGTTCGGCCGCTTCTCCCTGACCGTCGGCCAGGTGCTGCTCACTTCCGACGATGTCGTCCGTCGCTCGCATTACCGCAACGCGCAGCGCACGTTCTCCCGGCTGCTAGCGCTCGGCGCGGTGCCGGTCGTGAACGAGAACGACACCGTTGCCACGCAAGAGATCCGCTTCGGCGACAACGACCGGCTCGCTGCCCTCGTGGCGCACCTCGTCGGCGCCGACGCGCTGGTCCTGCTGTCCGATGTGGACGGTCTGTACGACGGCGACCCGCGAGACGGCGCGACCCGCAAGATCACCGAGGTGCGCGGCGAGTCCGATGTGGAGGGCATCGCGGTCGGCATGTCGTCCTCGGGCCTCGGCACCGGCGGCATGGTCTCGAAACTTTCCGCCGCGCGCACCGCGGCCGGCGCCGGAATCCCGGTGCTGCTGGCCGCCGCCGACGACGCCGGAGACGCACTGCGCGAGGCGAACGTGGGCACCGCGTTCGCGCCCGCCGACACCCGCCTGTCGGCCCGCCGCTTCTGGCTCGGGTACGCCGCAGACACCTCCGGCCGCCTCCGCTTGGACGACGGCGCCGTGCGAGCGATCTTGCGCCGCCGGTCGCTGCTGGCGGCGGGAATCACCGGTTTGGATGGCGATTTCGAGGCTGGAGATGTCGTCGATCTGGTGGATTCGGCGGATGTCCCGGTGGCGCGTGGTGTGGTCGGGTTCGATGCGGGGGAGTTGCCTGCGTTGATCGGCCGGTCGAGTCATGAGGTTCCGGTGGAGCATCGCCGGGAGGTTGTGCACGCGGACGACCTCGTGCCGCTGCGCCGCTAAGACCCCGAGAGGCACTGAGCTGCGCGGGCTGGTTCTGTACGAAGGACGACCACGGTGCCGTGCGAGCGATCCTGCGCCGCCGGTCGCTGCTGGCGGCGGGAATCACCGGTTTGGATGGCGATTTCGAGGCCGGTGATGTCGTCGATCTGGTGGATTCGGCGGATGTCCCGGTGGCGCGTGGTGTGGTCGGGTTCGATGCGGGGGAGTTGCCTGCGTTGATCGGCCGGTCGAGTCATGAGGTTCCGGTGGAGCATCGCCGGGAGGTTGTGCACGCGGACGACCTCGTGCCGCTGCGCCGCTAAGACCCCGAGAGATGCCGAGCAACGCGTGCGAGCTGCTCCGCGTAATACTCCACAAAGGACTCTGACGACGGATCCTCCCCGGTAAGCGCCTCGGCGATCCGGGGGAGCGACGTCGGCGCGCTCGCCGCCGCCATCAGCATCAGCAGCAGCGTCCGAGGGTCCACATCGGACGGGAAGTCGCCCGCTTCCTGCCGTGCCCGCATGTACTTGAGCTGCCCCTGCAGGAACTCGCGTTGCGACTCCGCCCCCGCCTCGCTCGGGGCGCCCTCGGCCATGTTCTCCCGCAGGAACAACCGCGCCTGGTCCTGGTCGGAGAGCCCGCTCCTGGCGAAATCCGTGACCACGTCCGCGAGCGGGCGGTCCGGCGTGGTCATCGCGGAGAACCCGGCGAACGGTTCGCTCGCCACCTCCGCGTACAGGCCTTCCTTGCCGCCGAAGTAGTACGAGATCAGCTGCTTGTTCACCCCCGCGCGCTGCGCGATGTCGCTCACCCGCGCGGCCGCGTACCCCTTGCTGCCGAACTCGGCCTTGGCCGCCTCGAAAATGCGCGCCTTCGTGCGCTCGGGATCGCGCTGGCGCTCACCGGGGCGCGGCGCGCGGCGCGGGGTGGTCTCGGACACCTGGGCAGCCTAACCGACGCAGTAATCATCCTGAAGGTTGACACAATCATCTACGAGGATGATTATGGAGACCGACCGAGAGGGGATGACCGTGAAAAAGATCAAGGTGGCAGTGGTAGGCGGCGGCACCGGCGGGTTGTGCCTCGCGCACGGCCTGTCGCGGGCCGGAGTCGAGGTGGCGGTGTACGAGCGCAGCCGCACCCGGACCGAGCGCCTGCAGGGCTACCGCGTGCACATCGCGCCGATGGGTTCCGCCGCGTTGCACGAGTGCCTCCCGCCTGCGGCGTGGGACCAGTTCCTGGCCACGACGGGGGTCAGCGAGGGCACGTTCGGCTTCGTCACCGAGAAAATGCGCGAGCTGGCGGTCTTCGACGCTCCACCCAGCGCTGACCCGACCGCCGCGCACCATTCGGTCAGCCGGATTTCGATGCACCAGGTCCTGTCGTCCGGATTGGACGGAATCCTCTGGTACGACAAGGAATTCGTGCGCTACGAGACTGATTCGAAGGGCGTCGGCCTGCACTTCGCGGACGGCACCACCGCCGAGGCGGACCTGGTCGTCGGCGCGGACGGTGCGAGCTCCCGCGTCCGTGCGCAACTGTTGCCGCACGCGAAGCGCGTGGATACCGGAATCCGGACTGTCATCGGCAAATTCCCGCTGACCGAAGCGGCTCGCACGCAGCTTCCGCGGCAGCTCGCGACGGCCCCCACGCTCGTGTTGCCCCCGCCCGGCTGCGGGATGTTCACCGCGCCGCACGAGTTTCCAGCGGCTTCGGTCAACGACGAGACCGCGGTCGTCGACCCGGTGCTGTTCGACAACACCGGCAGCTACGTGATGTGGTCCTACGGTGCGAAAGCTGAACGCTTCCCGGCCGATCTCGCCGAACTGGACGCTCCCGCCCTCCGTTCGCTGATCCTGGACCGGATCCGCGACTGGCATCCGGCGTTCAGCCGGCTGGTGCGGGATTCGCCGGACGGCACGGTGAGCATGCTGCCGATCCGCACGTCGGTGCCGGTCCGCGACTGGGAGACCGGCCCGGTCACCCTGCTCGGCGACGCCGTGCACAGCATGACGCCGTTCCGCGGCATCGGCGCGAACATCGCACTGCGCGACGCACAAGTGTTGTGCCGCAACCTTTCCCACGGCGGCGACGTGACCGCTGCGGTCGCCGACTACGAGCGGCAGATGCGGAAGTACGCGTACCCGCAAGTGCGTGGTTCGCTCCGCAGCGCTAAGCAGTTCGTGACGGAAAGCCGGTTCAGCCGCGGGTTGACGCGCGCGTCGATGACCGCGCTGGGAGCAGCCCTCTCGCTGCGACGGAAACTGCGCGGCTGACCTCAGCCCGCGCCATACCAGCGTCCGCCCGGCGGCATGGCGTACTCCGTGTACAGAAGGGCGGCCAGGGTTTGCCAGCCGGCTTTGTCGGCGGTGAACGTCCGGCCGCCCGGCGCGATCAGCACAGCCCGGCCGTTCGCGTCGGCGACCAGCGAGATCGGTATCCGGTACTCGTCGTAGTCGTGTCGCACGAGCCAGCGCCACCCGATCGTGAACCGGCGGCGGGCGGACACCGGATACCGCACGTCGACGTCGGAAACCCCGGTGCCCGCGATCGTCCACAGCGGAGTGACCCGAAGTCCGGCGAGATGCACGAGCTGCGGCTTCTTGCCGTCCGGTTCGAAGCGGTAGTACGGCCGCCTGCACCAGCGCTCCCAGCGAAGCCGCCGTCGTTCGCGGCGGATCGGGCCGTGCAGCCGGGACCGTGCTTCCTCCAGCAACGCGAGGGCACGGGCGTAGTCGGGATCGTTGCGGGACACGAGATCCTCCCCTCTCTCGCGCCCGAAGCTACTGACCCGGCCGGGGACCGGTCCCGCTCTGCTTGTCCACCAGCGACCGGAGCTGGAACTTCTGGATCTTGCCGCTGGCAGTCCGCGGGAGTTCCGGAAACAGTTCCACGCGCTCCGGCCAGTACTGCTTGGCGACGCCCTTTTCGGCGAGAAAACCGCGCAGCTTCTCCAGATCCAGGTGCGCGCCGGGTTTCAGCACGAGACAGGCGCACGCGCGTTCCTGAAGCCGCGGATCGGGGACCGCGACCACCGCGACCGCTTCGACGTCCGGATGTTCGTAAAGGACGTTCTCCACATACGCGACCGGGATGTTCTCGCCGCCGCGGATGATCACGTCCTTGGTGCGGCCGGCGATGCGGAGGTAGCCGTCGGCGTCGATGGTCGCGAGGTCGCCGGTGTCGAACCACTCGCCGGTGAAACTCTCGCGGGCCAGTTCGAGCCGTTCGGCGTAGCCGACGAACAGGAACGGCCCGGCGACCTGCAGGCGGCCCTCCGCGCCCGGCGGCAGTTCGGCCCCGTCCGCGTCGACGGTCCGGATCCGCATTCCGGGCCACGGATAACCGTCGGTGTCGATCAGCTTGTCGTCCGGATCGCCCGGGATGCCGAGCGTGACCAGCGCGTCTTCGCTCTGCCCCCAGCCGCCGAGCACGACGAGACCGGGCAGTTTCTGCCGCGCCTGCCGTACGAGCGCGCGGGGGATCGGTGCGCCCATGCAGCAGAACCGTTGCAGGGAACTGAGATCGTGGTCGGCGAGATTCGGCGCGGACAGCAGGTCGTGCAGGAACGGCGTGGCGGCCGAGGTGTAGGTGATGCCGTGCTCGGCGACCAGTTCCACGAACCGCGCGGCATCCCACACGTCTTGCAGCACGCAGGTCGCGCCGTTCTGCACGCCGAGCCTCGCGCCGTAAAGGAAACCGGTGAGATGCGCGAGCGTCGACGCCATGTGCAGGACGCTGTCGGAGGTGATGCCGAGCCGGTCGGGGAGCGGGTTGTTCGCGGCGACGGCCGTGTTGTGCGTGTGCATCACGCCCTTGGGCTCGCCGGTGGTGCCGGAGGTGAAGATCAGCAGGGTGACGTCGTTGGGATCAGGCCGCCACGACGGCAGCTCGTGCCGCTCTTCCCAAGGGGTCGCGGCGAACTCGTCCCAGGACGACCCGACCACCAGCACGTGCTCCAGGTCCGGCCACCGCGGACGGAGCCGCTCCGCCATCGCCGGATAGTCGAAACCGCGGAATTCCCGCGGCACCACCAGGATTTTCGACTTCGCGAGCGCCACCATGAAGCCGACCTCGCGGTCCCGGTAGATCGGGATGAGCGGATTGCTGACCGCGCCGATCCGGCTCGCCGCGTAGTGCACGACGATCCACTCGATCCGGTTCGGCAGCTGGAAGGACACGACGTCGCCAGGCCGGACGCCCAGTTCCAGCAGCCCGAGCGCGCACCGGTCGACCTCCTGTTTGAGCTGGCCGAACGTGACGCTGCGCTGCGAATCGACGAACGCGGTCTTGTCCGGCGCGGCCGCCGCGGCGTCGTCGAGATAGTCGGTGATGGTGCGGTTCGCCCAGTACCCGGCGCGGGTGTGGGCTTCGATCGTCTCGTCGTCGAGGATCGTCGCGAACATGGCGGGCTCCGGGTCAGCTCATGGTGAGGCCGCCGCTGACGCTGACGGTCTGGCCGGTGACGTAGGCGGCCTCGTCGGAGGCCAGGAAGGCGACCACGTTCGCGATGTCGGACGGCTGCGCGAGCCGCCGGAACGGGATGGCTTTCGTCAGTGCTTCGCGCAGCTTCGGGTTGTCGCCGCCGAGCGAGGCGAACAGTTCGGTGTCCGCGGGACCAGGGCAGACGACGTTGGCGTTGACCGTGCTGCGCGCCAGTTCCCGGGCGATCGACTTCGTGAACGCGATGATGCCGCCCTTCGCCGCCGAGTACACCGCCTCGCCCGACGAGCCGACGCGACCGGCGTCCGAGGCGATGTTGACCACGGACCCGAAACCCTGCTCGACCATCACCGGCAGCACTTCCCGGCAGGTGTTGAGCACGCCGTAGAGATTGATCTGCACGACGCGGTCCCAATCGGCGCGGTCGGACTCGACGAACGGACCCGCCTTGTCCCAGCCGGCGTTGTTGACCAGCACGTCGATCCGGCCGAACTGCGCGCGAACCTGCTCGACCGCGCCGGCGACGGATTCGGGGGAGGTGACGTCGGTCTTCACGCCGATCCCGCCGATCGCGGCCGCGGTTTCCTTCGCGGTGGTCTCGTTGATGTCGCTAACCACGACGGTCGCGCCCTCGGCGGCCAGCTTCTCGGCGATACCTCGGCCGATGCCCTGGCCCGCGCCGGTCACGATGACGACTTTGTCCTTGAGCATGGTGCTCTCCTTAGGGTGCGTAGGCGCGGCCGAGCAGGTTGCGCGCGATGACGAGCTTCGACACCTGCGCGGTGCCGTCGCCGATTTCGAGGCCGATCACGTCGCGAAGCCGTTGACCGACCGGGCTTTCGCTGGAGTACCCGAGGTGCCCGAACGTCAGCAGGCACTGGTGGATGGTCTCGGCGGCGAGCTTCGGCGCCCAGAACTTCGCCATCGCGGCCTCGGTGCTGTGCTCGGCGTCGTTGTCCTTGCGCCACAACGCCTCGTAACAGACGTGCCGGGCGCCGCGCAGGTACGTCGCCTGCTCAGCGAGCGGGAACGCGACGCCCTGAAACGTGCCGATCGGACTGCCGAACGCTTCGCGGTCGCGAGACCACTGCAACGCCTCGTCGACCGAAACCTGCGCTGCGCCAAGGCAGGCGAGCCCGATGATCGCGCGCGAGTAGTCGAAACCTTGCATCACGGAGACGAACCCCTGGCCTTCGCCGCCGACCAACGCTTCCTTCGGGACGGGCAGCCCGTCGAAGTGCAGGGAAGCGCGGCCGATCGCCCGGCTGCCGAGGTCGTCGAACGCTGCCCGCGAGACGTACGCGTCGTCCAGTTCGACCCAGAACGCGCTGACGCCGCGGGCACCGGGGCCGCCGGTACGGGCGAGCACGAGCGCGACGTCGGCGGACATACCCAGCGTGATCGACGTTTTCTCGCCGGTGAGCCGCCAGCCGTCGCCGTCCGGTTCGGCCTTCATCTCCAGCTTCGCGGCGTCGGTGCCGTGTCCGGGTTCGGTGATGCAGAACGCGGGCACGACCTCGCCGGACGCGATCGGCGGCAACCACGCGGCCTGCTGCTCCTCGGTCGCGTTGCGGGTGAGGATGTCGCTGACCAGCGCGCTGACGATGATCAGGTAAGCCGCGTTGAAGTCGCCGCGCGCGACCTCCTCGGCCGCCATCCCGGCGACGACCGCGCTGGCCTCCTGGCCGCCGTGTCGTTCCGGGATGCGCAAGCCGGTCAGGCCCATCGAGGCCAGGTCCGCGACGAGCTGGGGTCGCAGCTTCGCCGCTTTGTCGTCGGATTGGTAATGCGGTGCAAGGACTTTCGTCGCGAACCGGCGCAGCTCGTGCCGGTAAGCGTCCTCGTCGCCGGTGAAGGTGAAGTCCATGGTCAGTGCCAGTTCACGTGCGAGACGAAGTCCGGCTTGCGCTTCTCCGCAAACGCTTGCGCACCCTCCAAGCCCTCCGGCGAGGCAGTGAACAGATCGAGCGCGGACATGGCCAAATTGGACAGTCCGGCCTGGTGGTCGGTGTCCGCGTTGAAGGACTGCTTGAGAAAACGCAGTGCGGTCGGGCTTTTCTCGGCGGCTTCGTCGGCCCACGCCTTGGCGGTCTTGAGCAGTTCGCCCGGCGGGACGACGGCGTTGACCAGACCCATCCGCTCCGCCTCGGCCGCGTCGTACTGGCGGCAGAAGAACCAGATCTCGCGCGCCTTCTTCTCTCCGACGACCCGCGCGAGATAAGCCGAGCCGAACCCGGCGTCGAACGACCCGACCCGCGGACCGGCCTGGCCGAACCGCGCGGTCTCGCTGGCGATCGTGACGTCGCACAGGACGTGCAGCACGTGCCCGCCGCCGACCGCGACGCCGTTGACCGCGGCGATCACCGGCTTCGGGATGTCGCGGATGAGCTTGTGCAGGTTTCCGATCTCGAACATGCCGCTCTAGGTCGGGCCGTAGTCGCCGGTCTCCGCGCGCTGTTTGACGTCGCCGCCGGTGCAGAACGCCTTCTCGCCGGCGCCGGTGAGGATCACCGCCTGCACGTGCTTGTCCGCCCACGCCAAGCGGAACGCCTTGATCAGCTCGTCGACCGTCCGCCCGCGGAAGGCGTTGTAGCGCTCCGGCCGGTCGATCGTGACGACCGCGGCCGGACCGTCGATCTCGTACCGGATGTCCTCGAACTCCATCGTTCGCTCCCGTCTGTCGTCTGACCACGGTGACAAAATTTGACTGTAGAGTCAAGAGTTGAACTTACAGTCAACCGGTAGGCTTCCGGGACAGCGGAAAACCGGGAGGAGCAGGATGGGCGCGGTGAAACCGCCGTCCGAGCGCGTGCGGCGCAAGCGGGGCAAGCGGATCCAGGAGATCCTGACGGCGGCGGCCGAACTGTTCGGCGAACGCGGCTACGACGCGGTGAGCCTGGAGCACGTCGCCGAGCGCCTGGACGTCACGAAGGGCTCGCTGTACTACTACTTCTCCAGCAAGGACGAGCTGGGCACAGCGGCGATCGAGACGCTCGGCGACGAGTGGACGGCCCGGCTGGAGCAGTTGCTCGACCGCACCGAGGGCACGCCGGAAGCCCGGCTGCGCGCGCTAATCCACGAACACGTCACGATCGCGGTCAACGACTATCCGGCGGCGCTGCGGCTGTTCTTGATGCCGCGCGAGTGGCCGAGCGCGCAACGCGAGCGCATCAAGGAACTCCGCCTCCGCCACGACGCGCTTTTCCGCGCGCTGATCGAAGAGGGCGTGGCGAGCGGCGAGTTCACCGTCACCAGCGTCGACACCGTGCTGCAGTGCATGCACGCCGCGATGAGCCAGGCGCCGACGTGGTGCGGTGAACTGCCGTCCGCCGCGCGGGGGAAAGCCGTGGACGAGGTCGCCGATACGTTGCTGGCGCTCGTCCACATCGGACAGTCCGGATAGCTCGGACGGCGTGCTAGAGGCGGCGCGGGGCCTCGATGCCGAGCAACGCCAAGCCCTGCACGAGTGTGCGCGACGTGAGCGTGGCCAGCTGTACCCGCGAAGCGCGCAGCTCCGGCGTTTCCGCGATCAGCACCGGGCACTGTTCGTAGAAGCGCGAGAAGGTGACCGCGGTGTCGTACAGGTACGTACACAGCTTGTGCGGCGCGTACGCGGACGTCGCCGCGCTGATCGCTTCGCTGAACCGCAGCAGCGTCAGCGCGAGCGCGCGTTCCGCAGGCTCCTGAAGCAGGATCGGCGCGTCCTCGACGGGCTCTCCGGCTTTCGCGAGGATCGACTCGATCCGCGCGTGCGCGTACTGCAGGTAGACGGACGTGTTGCCGTCCTTGGCGAGCATGCGGTCCCAGTCGAACACGTAGTCGCGTTCGCGGTCGCTGGAAAGGTCGGCGTACTTCACCGCGCCGATCCCGACCGCGCGCGCGACTTCCTGCTGCTCTTCCTTGCTGAGTTCACTCCGCTCGGCAACGACTTCCGCGGCCTGCGCCACGGCTTCGTCGAGCAGGCTGGAGAGCTTGATCGTCTCGCCGGCGCGGGTGCGCATCACCTTGCCGTCCGCGCCGAGGATCGAGCCGAACCCGATGTGCTCGGCGTGCACGCCGTCGAGCCAGCCGGCCGCACGGGCCACCGCGAAGATCATCGCGAAGTGCTGCGCCTGCGGGGTGCCGACGACGTACAGCAGGTCGGTCGCGCCGCGTTCGGCGGTCCAATACCGGATGGTGGCGAGGTCGGTGGCCGCGTAGCCGTAGCCGCCGTCGCGCTTGCGGACGATTAGCGGGAGACGGTCGCCCTCGCGGTTGGTGAAGCCTTCCGGGAACACGCAGACCGCGCCGTCGCTGATCTCGGTGAGGCCGTCGGCCTCGAGTTCGTCGACGACTTCGCCCAGGTACGGGTTGTAGAAGCTCTCGCCGTAGATGTCGTCGTCGGTGAGCGTGATGCCGAGCTTGCGGTAGGCCGCGTTGAAGTGCCGTGTCGACTCATCGACGAGTTCCTGCCAGAAAGCGAGCGTGTCCGGGTCGCCGCCCTGGAGTTTCACCACCCGCTCGCGGGAGCGGGTCGCGAACGCCTCGTCGGCGTCGAACTTCCGGCGCGCGGCCTGGTAGAACGCGTTGAGGTCGCTGCGGTCGCCGGACGGTTCGTCCAGATGATGCTCGATGAGCATGCCGAACGGCGTGCCCCAGTCGCCGAGGTGGTTGTGCGGCAGCACCTCGTGCCCGACGAAGCGCAGCAACCTGCTGATCGCGTCGCCGAGCACCGTGGAACGCAGATGCCCGACGTGCATTTCCTTGGCGACGTTGGGACTGCTGTAGTCGAGCGCGACCCGGCGCGGCTGCTCGGCTTCGGCCACCCCGAGCCGGTCGTCGCGGGCCTGCTCGGCGACGCGCTGCTCGAGCCATTCGCGGCGCAGCACGAAGTTCAGGAATCCCGGCCCGGCGATCTCCGGCCGGTCGGCGACCCCGTCCAGCTCCAGGTTCTCGACGATCCCGGCCGCGACCTCGCGGGGCGGTTTGCCAAGCCGTTTGCCGAGGCTCATCGCCAGGTTGCACTGGTAGTCGACACCGTCGCGAGTGGACACCGCGATGAGCGCCGCGGACGGGTCGAGGTCGACGTCGAACGCGCGGCGGAGCGCTGCCACCACGCGTCGGGCCAGTTCCTCACTAACCTCGGGCTTGCGCACGGTGTCCCTCCTTCGCGTAGTCGATCGTTGAAGCCTACCGACCGCGCGCGAGCGGGTTTACCGCAGTTCACTGCCCTTCGTTTCGGGCATCCGGAGGATCACGAAGAACGCGATCGCCGCCCCGACAGCGACGTACCAGAAGAAGGCAGTGGCAGCACCAGCCGCGGACAGTGCGCTGAGCACGAGCGGCGCGGTCCCGCCGAACACGGCGACGGTCAGGTTGTACCAGGCGCCGATGCCGAGCCCGCGGAGTTCGGTGGGGAAGAGCTCGCTCATGATCGCCGGGGCGAGCGAGGTCATCGCGGTGTAGAGCGCGAGGCCGACGCAGAACACGATGAGCAGATTCCAAAATCCGGGCCGCACGAGGTAGGAGAGCGGGACGATCACGAGTGCCGTCGCGCCGGACCAGACCAGCAGCTGAGGCCGCCGCCCGTACCGGTCCGCGAGGGCGCCCATCGGATACTGGAGGACGACGAAGAGCGCGGTCGCGATGGAAAGCGCGAGGAAGGTGTCGACGTCGTTCGCGCCGCGCCCCTTGACGGCGAAGGACGTGAGGGCGCTGAAGAAGGTGTAGTAGCACAGCGTCGAGAGCATCGAGAACCCGATGAGCTGCCCGACCGCCTTGGGATGTTGGGTGATCGTGGTGAGCAACGGCCGCTCAACGCGTCGCGCGGTCTCCTTTTTCTCGTGGTACAGCTCGGTTTCCGCGAGACTGCGGCGCAGCCACAGCCCGACCAGCCCGAGCACCCCGCCGAGCAGGAACGGAATCCGCCAGCCGAACGAGCTGAGGTGCGCCTTGTCCATCGTGCGGGCGAGCACGAACCCGAGCACGGTCGCGATGAGGACCGCGGACCCGGTGGAGATGTAAAAGAACGAGGAGTAGCGCCCCCGGCGTTCCTTGGGCGCGACCTCGCCGAGGTACGCGGAAGCGTTGGAAACCTCGCCGCCGAGCGAAAGCCCCTGAGCGATCCGCGCGAGCAGGAGAAGAATCGGAGCCAGCCACCCGACCTGTGCGAACGTGGGCAGCAGCCCGATCGCGACCGACCCGCCCGCCATCAGCGAAATGGTGAGAATCATGGCGGGCTTGCGCCCGTGCACGTCGGCGAACCGCCCGAGCAGCACGCCGCCGAGCGGCCGGAAGAAGAACGCGAGCGCGTAAGTGGCGAACGTGTTGATCAGGGCGAGCGTTTCGTTGCCAGGAGGGAAGAACGCGCCGGCGAAGTAGATGCTGAAGGTCGCGTAGATCGTCCAGTCGAACCACTCGAGCGCATTGCCCGCACTGGCAGCGAACAACTTCCGCACCGGCAACCGATGCCGGGCAATGCCTTCGGTCGTCGAACCGGCCATCGGGCAACCTCCACACGTCCGCACGGGCGGAACGGGACTTTGCCAGAAATGCCCGGAGATCGGTAGATCTCGGGGAAGGATGGCAGTTGGTGCTTGTCCCACTGCGGTGTGTGACGCGGGATCGCCTTTGCTGCACGGGATCGTGCGGTGGCGCAGGCTGCGGAGGATCGTGCGATGGCGGAAGCTGCACAGGATCGTGCGGTGGTGAGGGCGCAGAGGATCGTGCGATGGCGGAAGCTGCACGGGCTCGTGCGGTGGTGCAGGCGTTGCCGCGCGGCAAATGCGCGGTGGCGCGGGCGCGCACGCCGCTTCGCGCGAGGCTGGCAGCCGGGCTGGTTGGCAGATGCTCGTCCCCGCCCCGCCCCGCCCCGCCCCGCCCCGCCCCGCCCCGCTTCGTTCGTGCGGCATCTCGGATCAGCCTGGCAGCCTTCGCTGTGCCTCGACCCGCGCTCGCAACCGCGGCGGGCAGCTCGTCGAGCGCGGGCTCACTTCACCCGGCTAGTCCCGGCCCGCCGCACTCGCCAGCCAGCAGCCGCCTTCGGCCATCCCAGCCAATCCCGCCTAGCCGCGAAGCCAATCTTGCCTAGCCGCTAAGCCGCCACCGCCCGGCCCCGCAGACAAGAGGGCACCCGCCAGCAACCGACCCGGCCGCCCCAGCAACCTCGCCCAGCCGCCCAGACCCAGCGCACCTCAAGCAGTGGTCGCCAACGCGAACGGCAACACCCCCTCCGCCCCGGCCCGGCGCAGCAGCCGTGCCGCCAGGGTCATCGTCCAGCCGGTGTCGATCAGGTCGTCCACCAGCAGCACCGGCCCGCGCGTCTGCGCGACGCTCGCCGCCACGTCCTCCGGCAGGCTCAACCTCCGCCACAGATCCGCCAGCCGCTGGGCGCTGTTCGCCTGCCGCGGCGGCGGTCCGGCCGACGCCAGTTCGCCCAGGTAATCCAGCCTGCCGATCGCCGACAGCTGCAGTGCGAGGCTGTCCACCAGTTGCGGCCGCGTCGCCGACGGGATCGCCACCACCGCCACCGGACGTTGCGCCCATTGCCATCCCGCGAGCACCTTCACGCACGCGTCGAACACCGAGTCGGGGACCTCGGCGTCCGGCGCGCCCGGTCCGAGCAGTTCGCGCAGCCGGCCGCCCCAGCCCACGTCCGTGAGCCTGCCCAGCACCTGCCCTGGCTCGGCCTGCTCCTCGGTTTTGATCCGGCCCGACAGCGGCACGTCGAGCCCTTTCATCCCGCTCGGCCACTGTTTGCGCGGCGCGACCTCGACCCCGGGCCGGTCCAGCCGTTCCCGCGTGGCACCCGCGATCTCGTCGGACACCGCCGTGCTCCAGTGCTCCCCGGTGCAGTTGTCGCACCGGCCGCACGGCACCGCCTCCGGATCGTCGAGCTGCCGCCGCAGATACTCCATCCGGCACCCGCTGGTGCGGATGTACCCGAGCATCGCCTCCTGCTCGGCCGCCCGCGCGACACCGACCCGTTCGTACCGCTCCCGGTCGTACTCCCACGGCTGCCCGGTGCTTTCCCAGCCGCCGCGCACCCGGCGCACCGCACCGTCCACATCGAGCACTTTCAGCACCATCTCCAGCCGGGACCGGGAAAGCTCGACCGACGGCTCCAGCGCGGCTGTCGAAAGTGGACGGTCGGCGTACGCGAGCGCGTTGAGCACCTGCGTGACGCGCAGCTCGTCCGGGAACGCCAGCGACCCGAAGTACGCCCAGATCGCCTTGTCCTCCCGCCCGGGCAGCAGCACCACCTCGGCCCGTTCGACGCCGCGGCCGGCGCGGCCGACCTGCTGGTAGTACGCGATCGGCGACGACGGCGCGCCGAGGTGCACCACGAACCCGAGGTCCGGCTTGTCGAACCCCATCCCGAGCGCCGATGTCGCGACCAGCGCCTTGACCCGGTTCTCCAGCAGGTCGTCCTCCGCGGCCTGGCGGTCGGCCGGATCGGTCTTCCCGGTGTAGGCGGCCACCGGATAACCGCGGTCGGACAGCAGCGCGGTGACGTCGTGCGCGGCGGCGACGGTGAGCGTGTAGATGATGCCCGACCCCGGCAGCTCCGCCAGGTGCTCGGCGAGCCAGGCCAGCCGCGCCTCGTCGCTGGGCAGTTCGGCCACGGCCAGCCGCAGGCTCTCCCGGTCGAGCGGACCGCGCAGGACGAGCGTGTCCGTCTCGCCGCCGATGCCGAGCTGCTCGGCGACATCGGTGGCCACCCGGTCGTTCGCGGTCGCGGTGGTGGCCAGCACCGGCACGCCTTCCGGCAGGTCGCCGAGCAGCGTGCGCAGCCGCCGGTAGTCCGGCCGGAAGTCGTGGCCCCAGTCCGAAATGCAGTGCGCCTCGTCCACCACCAGCAGGCCGGCGCTGGCGGTGAGCTTCGGCAGCACGCTGTCGCGGAAGTCCGGGTTGTTCAGCCGTTCCGGGCTGACCAGCAGCACGTCCACCTCGCCCGCGGCCACCGACGCCTGGACCTGGTCCCACTCCTGCGCGTTCGCCGAGTTGATGGTGGCCGCGTGGATCCCCGCCCTGGCGGCGGCGGAGATCTGGTTGCGCATCAGGGCGAGCAGCGGCGACACGATGACCGTCGGCCCCGCTCCCTGTTCCCGCAGCAGCGCGGTGGCCAGGAAGTACACCGCCGACTTGCCCCAGCCGGTGCGCTGCACGACGAGCGCGCGCCGGTGGTGCGCGACCAGTGCCTCGATGGCGGTCCACTGGTCTTCCCGGAGGGCGGCGTTGTCCCCGGCGAGCGCCCGGAGCAGGGTTTCCGCGCGGGTCCGGAGGTCTGGGGTGGTGTCGGTGATGTCCACGTCCCCCGGTCTACCCCATGCGCCCGACAATCCCGGAGCCGCCCGGACCGGAACGGACGGTTTCCGGCCGGAAACGCAGAGTTATGTGACTCATGTCACAACAGTAACCTAGCTCGCAGTCGCGACGGGGAGCCCTCGCGTGCCCGCGCGTATAGGCTCACCGGCTATGTCACCACGCCGGATCGGGGTCATGGGCGGCACCTTCGACCCCGTGCACCACGGCCACCTCGTCGCGGCCAGCGAGGTCCAGTCGCGGTTCGCGCTTGACGAGGTCATCTTCGTGCCGACCGGGCAGCCGTGGCAGAAGTCCGGCCGCCGCGTCACGCGCGCCGAGGACCGCTACCTGATGACGGTCATCGCCACCGCGTCCAACCCGGTCTTCTCGGTGAGCCGGGTCGACATCGACCGCGGCGGCCAGACCTACACCGTCGACACGCTGCGGGACCTGCACGAGGAATACCCGGACGACGAGCTGTTCTTCATCACCGGGGCCGACGCGCTCGAGCAGATCCTCACCTGGCACAAGGCCGACGAGCTGTTCGACTTCGCGCATTTCATCGGCGTCACCCGGCCGGGCTACCGGCTCAACTCGCACCATCTGCCGAGCGGCAAGGTGAGCCTGGTCGAGGTCACCGCGATGTCCATCTCGTCCACCGGATGCCGCGAACGCGTCGAGCGCGGCGAGCCGGTCTGGTACCTCGTGCCCGACGGCGTTGTGCGCTACATCGCCAAGAAGGACCTCTACCGCAAGGACGCCGAGGCCTGACCGGGTACCCTCATCCGGGCGTACCCGAAATCTTGAAGGAGCACTGTGGCAGCGACGTCCGAGGCACGGGACCTGGCGGTGGCGGCCGCGCACGCGGCGGCGGACAAGCTGGCCAGCGACGTGGTCGTCCTGGACGTGTCCGAGCAGCTCGTGATCACCGACGCGTTCGTGATCGCGTCCGCGGCGAACGAGCGGCAGGTCGGCGCGATCGTCGACAACGTCGAGGAGAAGCTCCGCATCGAGGGGCACAAGCCGGTGCGGCGCGAAGGCGCGCGCGAGGGCCGGTGGGTGCTGCTCGACTACGTGGACGTCGTCGTGCACGTCCAGCACGCGGACGAGCGCTCGTTCTACGGCCTCGAGCGGCTGTGGAAGGACTGCCCGCGGATCGAGGTCGAAGGGCTGGCCACGGTCCCCGCCGACGACACCGGCGACGCGGACGGCCCGGAGGCGTGAGCCCGCGGCGGCTGCTGCTCTGGCGGCACGGCGAGACGGACTACAACGCCGCCGGCCGCATGCAGGGACACCTCGATTCGGCGCTGACCCCGGTCGGCTGGAACCAGGCCCGCTTCGCCGTGCCCGCGCTCGCGCGGTTCGCGCCGGAGCTGGTGATCGCGTCCGACCTGCGCCGGGCCACCGACACCGCGACGGTGCTCACCGAGGCGATCGGCGTGCCGCTGCAGATCGACAAGCGGCTGCGCGAGACGCACCTCGGCGAGTGGCAGGGCCTGACCGGGGCCGAGGTCGACGAGGGCTACCCGGGCGACCGCGAGCTGTGGCGCAGCGACGCCGCGTGGGCCCCGCCGGGCGGCGAGTCCCGCGTCGAGGTGGCCGAACGCGCCGCCGAAGTGGTCGACGACCTGATGCAGCCGAACTCCGGAGCCGGGGAATCGGTCCTGCTCGCCTCGCACGGCGGCCTGATCCTCGCGCTGACGGCGAAGCTGCTCGGCCTTCCGGTCGAGGTCTGGCCGTCGCTCGGCGGGATCATGAACTGCCACTGGGTCGACCTCGGCCACCGCGAGGGGAAGTGGCGGTTGCACGCGTACAACGCGGGCATCACCGGCTGACCCGATGAGCCCGCAGCTGCTCGTCTTCGGCGATTCACTCTGTTTCCACGGCCCCGAGGGCCCTTGCGCGGCCGACGATCCGCGCCTGTGGCCCAACGTCGCCGCGAACGCGTTGTCCGGCCAAGCCGATCTCGTCGCAGGCATCGGCTGGACCGCACGCGACCTGTGGTGGTCTCTCACCGGCGACCCGCGCGTGTGGGCGGATCTGCGCCGCGTCGACGCTGTCGTGCTCGCTGTCGGCCACATGGACACACTGCCGTCGCCGTTGCCGACGTACTTGCGTCAGGGACTTCGCTACCTTCGCCCCGACGGCGTGCGTCGCGTTGTACGCGGTGCCTATCTCGCTGCACAGCCACGGTTGTCTGTCGTGATGCGCGGACGTCCTCGCGTGCTTCCTGCGCGGCTGACCGTGAGCTATCTGGACCAGTCTGTCGAAGCCTTGCGCGCGCTGCGGCCTGAGTTGCCTGTGTTCGGAATGCTGCCGTCGGTGCACCGCGCCGACGCGTACGGACGCGTACACACAGGACGCGCCGAAGCAGCCGCTGCGATCGCTTCGTGGGCCGCGCGCCGCGAAGTGCCGTTGCTCGACACGCCCGGCGTGGTTGGCGAACATGTCTTGAGCGGCGCGGGAAATCCCGACGGCATGCACTGGGGATGGGCCGGACACGAAGCGGTCGGCACCGCGATGGCGAAACTCGTTGCCCCGCACCTCGGCTCCGGCCACGTAGGCTGACGACGTGTCGGTCGCCGTGGTCACGGACTCCACCGCGCACCTGCCCGAAGGCTTCGCCGAGCGGCACTCGGTGCGGGTGGTGCCCCTGCATGTCCTCGTGGAAGGCGTCTGTTCGCTCGACGGCCTCGAGATGGGCCCCGCCGCGCTCGCGGAAGCGCTGGGGGAGCGCAAGATCGTCACGACTTCCCGGCCCACCCCGGCCGAGTTCGCCACCGCGTTTCGGGCCGCGCTCGACGCGGGTGCGGACGCGGTCGTGTCCGTGCACCTGTCGAGCGAGCTGTCCGGCACCTGGGAAGCCGCAGTGCTGGCAGCGGAAGAAGTCGGCTCGGACCGGGTGCGTGTCGTCGATTCCCGCACCACAGCGATGGGTTTGGGATTCGCTGCCCTGCACGCCGCGGACGCCGCCGCTTCCGGAGCCAGCCCGGCGGAAGTCGAAGAGGTCGCGACGAAAGCGGCCGAACGATCGTCGACGTTGTTCGTGGTAGAGACGTTGGAACACCTGCGCCGCGGCGGCCGGATCGGCTCGGCCGCGGCATTGCTCGGCACCGCGCTCGCGGTGAAACCGGTGCTGCACATGTCCGACGGCCGGATCCTGCCGCTCGAGAAAGTGCGCACGATGAACCGCGCGATCGGGCGGTTGGTCGAGTTGTCCGTGCAGGCAGCGGGGACCGGACCGGTCGAGCTGGCGGTGCATCATCTCGCCTCGCCGGAGCGGGCTGTCGAATTGGCGAACCGGCTCGAGGAAGCGATCCCGGGATGCGCCGGGGGATGCGTGGTGTCGGAGATCGGCGCGGTCATCGGCGCGCACACCGGGCCCGGCGTGCTCGGCGTGGTCGTGCAGCGCGCCTAGCTGGTTTCCTGGTTGCCGAATCGCTCGAGCAGGTGCCAGACGCGTTTGAGGTCTTGCTCGTCGTGGCCAGCGACTTTCCCGAGTATCCGTGGATCGAGACGCCCTTCCTCGGCGAGTTCGGCACCGAGCGCGGTGAACTCCCGCTACGACGGTTCCGCTGGCCCACCAGCCGCCATCGTGGCGACGTGGGCGACCGCGCGTTCCCAAGCCTCCACTCGAATCACGGCCAAGACATCGTGATCGTGCGCTCGAAGGTGAGGATCCGGCGCGCCGGAACGCGTTCGCCATCGGGACGTTGCCGAGATCTGTCGCCGTACGGATGCGACGAACGTCTTGTGCAGCAAGAATTCTGGTGCCCTCGGCGAGAATTTCGCCGAGGTAGCCATTGCCGCGATGCTCGGGCAGCGTGGCGACTCGCCATGCGGTAGGGCGCCAATTCGTCCTCGTAGTGCCGGATTACCGCTGCACGGGCGGACATCCGGGTCAGGTCGTCGCGGCTGTGCGCGTCGAGCGTTCCGTCCAAGCCGCGGATCTCTCGGAAGACCAGGCGGTTTGCGGCGGCGCGACCGGAGTCCGTGGCCGCCACTTGAAGCGCAACCGCTCGGCGAGCAGTCGCGCGC
The DNA here is from genome assembly GCF_017312175.1 of Amycolatopsis sp. A1MSW2902. Taxonomy (NCBI): domain Bacteria; kingdom Bacillati; phylum Actinomycetota; class Actinomycetes; order Pseudonocardiales; family Pseudonocardiaceae; genus Amycolatopsis; species Amycolatopsis sp. A1MSW2902. The sequence continues at coordinate 4,866,989 of NZ_QJPO01000001.1, read as the reverse complement.
GGGTCTGTTCGAGCGCGCCCATCCGGTCTTCGACCGCGCTTCGGGTCTCGGCTTTTCCTCGCCAGTCAACGGGAATCATCCGGTTGCAGACCGGAGACCGGGTGCTGGCGGACGAGCGCGCCGGACGCGAACGCTTTTCGATCACCGGTGCCGCGCGCCAAACCCGCCAGTATGACCGCGTGCCCCGACAAAATCCGGCGCGGCACCTGAGCTGAAGGCCGAGTTGTCCCCAAGGGGCGGGTTGTCCACAGATCGCGCGGAACCCGCTCGCAGTCGGACCGGCCGACGCCTAGCGTCGATCGTGTGTTCGAGCCCTCCGCCCGAGACCAGGGCACTCCCGTCAACGTCAGGCTCACCTGGCTGGCCGACCAGCTGGCCGCGGTCCCGCACCTCAGCGGACCCGGCAGCGGGCCGGTCCGCCGCTGGCTGCCCCTCGGCCGTGCGGGCCGGTCGGCGCGCAGCCGGGCGAGTGTGTCGGCAACTGCAGACAGCCAGGAGGTGCCCGGCGGGGAACCGGATCCTCGCCTGCCCACAGGCATGGACGGCGCGGCGGTCCACTCAAGGCGGCACTCTCGCGCAGCAGGTCCGGAAGCTGCAGTTGCTGACAGTGCACCGCTACTGGGCGGCCAGCTGGCGGACGGTACGCCGCTCTTGCGGCCCACGGGTCGCAAAGCCCGGTTGTCTGCACTGGCCGACAACCCACCCCCGCCGGAAAGCTCCTTGCCCGGCGGCAAACTGGTCCGCAGCTGGCTGCCAGAACACATCGAGCATCGCCTGACCCGGCGCTGGCTCCCCGGTTCGACCGGCCTGCCCGGCTTCCTGGGCCGCCGGGGAATGATCTTCGCCCTGGCATTGCTGGCAGCCGCCGCCGTCATTGCCGGAGGCCTGGCCATCTTCGGCCGCTCGCCCGCAGCCGAGATCGCCCCGCCGCTCCCGACTGCCCGTGCGCAGGTGCCGCACGCGTCGAAGACGAACGAGAATCTGGTAATCAGCGTGGTCGGCCACGTGCGCTCGCCAGGGCTAGTCACCGTGCCGTCGGGTTCCCGCGTCGCCGACGCCCTCCGCGCGGCCGGCGGTGCCAACCCGGGCGTCGACCTGACCACGCTGAACCTCGCCCGCAGACTCACCGACGGCGAGCAGCTGGCGGTCGGCGTCCCAGCCGCGCAAGCGGCACCGGTCGGTTCAGGAGCCGCAGCCAGCAAGATCGACCTGAACTCCGCGACCGCCGAACAACTCGACAGCCTCCCAGGCGTCGGCGAGGTCACCGCCCGGCGCATCACCGACTGGCGCACGCAGCACGGCGGATTCTCGAGTGTGGAACAACTTCGCGACGTCGACGGCATTGGCGAGAGCAAGTTCCAAAAAATCCGCGAGCAGGTGACCGTCGGATGAAGCTGGAAACCGAGGAAACGGCCCGGCGCGACCACGATTTCCGTCTCGTCCCCGCTGCTGTCGCCGGATGGGTGGCCACCCTCGCCGGACTGCAACTCGGCTGGTGGATCGCGACAGCGATCGGTGCCGTAGCGGTGATCGGCGCGGCAGTGCTTCTAGTGCGCGGCCGTGCCAGATACCTCGGTGCCGGGGGAGCGCTGCTGCTGGTCGGACTCATTGCCGCAGTGCCAACCGCTCTGCGGATCCACGACGCATCATCCGACCCGTTGGGAGCCGCTGCCGCACATGGCGTCACAGCGACGCTGCGGGTCGAGATCAGCGAGCGCCCGCGGCCGATCCACCAAGCCGGATACGCCGACCAACAGGCGGGAACCCGGTCAGTGGCGATCCCGGCCCGAGTCGCAACGGCCACAGTGGACGGTCTGCCAGTCGAATCGACCGGCCGGGTTCTGTTGCTGGCACCGGTCGCGGAATGGAATCGTCTGCTGCCCGGCCAGGAGGTGACGACATCCGGTCGTCTCCTGCCCGCACGCGGCGGCGAACTAACCGCAGCAGTCCTCTCCGTGCGGGCCGCGCCAGCAGATATCGGTCCGGCACCGTGGTGGCAGCAAGCCGCCGCAGCTCTGCGGAACAGCTTGCATTCGCTGTGCGCGATCCTGCCGGAGGAACCCGCGGGCCTCCTGCCCGGACTGGTGCTAGGCGACACGAGCGCGTTGCCGCAACGGGTCGAAGGTGAGTTCAAAGCCTCCGGACTCACCCACTTGATGGCAGTGAGCGGTGGCAACCTTGTAATCATCGGCGGAGCCGTACTGCTGCTGTGCCGGTTGGTCCGAGCAGGTCCGAGATTTTCCGCAACAGCGGCTGGAGCCTGCCTAGTGGGATTTCTCGTCCTGGTGGGTCCTGAACCGAGTGTGGTGCGGGCTGGCGTAATGGGCGGCATCGGCCTGCTCGCGCTGGCCCTGGGACGGCGTGGTTCAGCGTTGCCCGCATTGGCCTTCGCCGTTTGTGTACTGGTGGCGTGGGATCCGACGATGGCGGGCAATTTCGGTTTCGCTCTTTCGGTTCTCGCCACGGCAGGGCTGGTGCTGCTCGCGCCGCGCTGGGCAGATTCGTTGGTGCGGCGGGGAGTCCCGCCCGGTTACGCCGAAGGGCTAGCCGTGCCGCTAGCCGCGTTCGTGGTCACCGCTCCCGTCATCGCCGGAATGGCGGGCACGGTCAGCCTGGTTTCGGTCGTGACCAATGTTCTTGCGGCACCAGTGGTCGCGCCGGTCACCGTGCTGGGAGTGCTGGCAACGGTCGTCGGCCCGTGGTGGCCAGGTGCGGGGCATCTGCTGATCCATCTAGCGGATCCGGAAGCCCGATGGCTGATCACCGTCGCCCGGCATGGCGCGAGAGCGCCGGGCGCGGCGCTCTCGTGGCCCGGAGGCTGGTGGGGAGGATTGTGCGCGGCGGTCCTGCTGGTCGCAATCGTGGTGGCGGCGCGGTTTCGCCGGCTGCGGCTGCTAGTGGCGATCGGACTGGTCGTCGTGCTGCTGACAGTCGTGCCGGCCAAAGTCTTGGTGCCTGGCTGGCCGCCGGACGGCTGGGCGATGGTGGAATGCGATGTCGGACAAGGAGATGCGGTCGTCCTGGCCACGGCCGAGCCTGGTCGCGCCGTGGTCGTCGACACCGGGCCGGAGCCAGGGCCGGTCGATGAATGCCTGCGGAGGCTGGGCGTCGAACGGGTGCCGTTGCTTGTGCTGAGTCACCTGCACGCGGACCACATCGGCGGTCTCGCCTCGGTATTCGACGGACGGGCGGTCGGGGCGATCGCGGTAGGGCCAGGGCGTGCGCCCGCGTGGGCGTGGCAGTCGGTCTCCGGCGAAGCGCGGCGTCGCGGCGTGCCACTGGTGCAGTTGAGCGACGGGCAGCGGCTGGAGTGGCCGGGGCTGTCGCTTGAGGTGATCGGTCCGCGCTACGCCACTACCCGTGCACCGGCGTTGCAGGACGGCACGATGATCAACAACAGTTCGGTCGTCCTGCGCGCCGACACCGCGGCTGGCCGGGTTCTGCTGACCGGAGACGTCGAGCTGGCGGCGCAGGCGGATCTGCTTGCCGAGGGCGTCGACCTGCGGGCAGACGTCCTGAAGGTGCCGCATCACGGGTCGAGGTATTCGCTGCCGCAGTTTCTCGCGGCGGTGCGGCCGCGCACGGCGCTGATCAGTGTCGGCGCGGGCAACGGATACGGACATCCGAGCAAGTCCACAGTGGACGTTCTCGGAACGATGGGAGTGCTGGTCACCCGGACCGATATCGACGGGGACACCGCCGTTCTGCCCGGAGGAAGCGGACCGGCGGTGGTGCGCCGGGGCGAGCCGCGGGGTCCGCCGCGGTAGTGCGGCGGACCCCGGGCCGGTGCGTCAGTAGCCGAGTGCCTTGGCGACGGCCGCGGCGGACGGCGGCACGGTGGCCTTCGGGCCGATGTGGTTCTCGACCGCGTCGAGGGTCTTGAGGCCGTCGCCGGTGATGAGGAGGACGGTTTCCGCGTCCGGGTCGAGCTTGCCGGTTTCGACGAGCTTCTTCGCGGTCGCCACGGTGACGCCGCCCGCGGTCTCGGTGAAGATGCCTTCGGTGCGCGCGAGCAGCCGAATGCCTTCGACGACCTCTTCGTCGGTGACGTCCTCGATCGCGCCGCCGGTGCGGTTGACCACGTCGAGCACGTACGGGCCGTCGGCCGGGTTGCCGATCGCGAGCGAACGGGCGATGGTGTCCGGCTTCACCGGCTGGACCACGTCGTGGCCGTTGCGGTACGCGGTGGAGACCGGCGAGCAGCCCGTGGCCTGCGCGCCGAACACCTTGTACGGGCTGGCGTCCACGAGACCGAGCTGGCCCAGCTCGCGGAAACCCTTGTCCACCTTGGTGAGCTGGGAACCGGAGGCGATCGGCACGACGATCTGCTCGGGGATGCGCCAGCCGAGCTGCTCGGCGACCTCGTAGGCGAGCGTCTTCGAGCCCTCGGAGTAGTACGGGCGGACGTTGACGTTCACGAACGCCCACTTCGGGTGCTCGCCGGCCAGTTCGGTGGCGAGCCGGTTCACGTCGTCGTAGTTGCCGTCGACGGCGATCAGGTCGCCGTCGTAGACCGCGGTGGTGAGGATCTTCGCGCGTTCGAGGTTCTTCGGGATCAGCACGACCGACCGCCAGCCGGCGCGGGCCGCCGCGGCGGCGGTCGCGTTGGCCAGGTTGCCGGTCGAGGGACACGCCAGGACCTCGAAACCGAACTCGCGGGCGGCCGCGAGCGCGACGGCGACCACGCGGTCCTTGAACGAGTGCGTGGGGTTGCCGGTGTCGTCCTTGACCCACACGCGCTTGAGGCCGAGCTCCTTCGCGAGCCGGTCGGCGCGCACGAGCCGGGTGCAGCCGGGTTCGGTGTTCGGGGTCTCCTCGACGGTCGAGGGGACGGGAAGGAGTTTCTTGTAACGCCAGATGTTGCGCGGGCCCGCCTCGATGTCCTCGCGGCGGACGCGGCCGAAGTCGTAGGCGACCTCGAGCGGCGAGAAGTCTTCGACGGAGACGAATTCCGGAGCGAGCGGCTGCCGGTGCCCTTCTTCCTTCGACACCAGTTCGACGGCCGGACCGAGGTCGATCGTCTTGTTGGCGGAGGTGGCGCTGAGGGCTGCAGTCATCGCGAGGTTCCTTTCCTCATCTGCCCCGCCGAAGCGGGCCGGAATTGGCACCGTGGTCGTCAGCTACCCCGCGATCGCGGGATGACAGGCTGTACGCCGGTTGCCGGGGCTTCGTCGGGCCGTTCCCTCTGCCCCTCTGGATGAGCGGTATTCGGTTGTCGGAGCGCCGGTGGGCGCGTCCTCGGCTACACCGTACGACATCCCGATCAGCTCGTGCCACGGAGGCGGCCCACATCACCGGAGCGGGCGGCCCGGCGGCCGGGTGAGAAGATGGCCGGGTGACCACCGCACCCGCGCCGCTGCACCTCGTCACGGGCGAGGAAGAACTGCTCATCGAACGGGCTGTGCGAGCGTCCCTCGACGCGGCCAAGGCCGCGGACCCGACGGCCGACCTCACGCGCATGCGGGTGTCCGATCTCACACCGCCTGTGCTGGCCGAGCTGGTGAGCCCGTCGCTGTTCGCCGAGGGGCGCGTGATCGTGCTGGAGTCGGCGCAGGACATCTCGCAGGAGCTGTCCGACGCGGTCCTCGCGTACGTGAAGGCGCCTGCCGACGGCATCGTCCTCGTGGTCGTGCACAGCGGCGGCGGGCGGAGCAAAGCCGCCAAAGCGCTGCCGGGCGCGTTGAAAAAGGCGGGCGCGGAAATCACCGAATGCCCGAAGCTCACCAAACCGGCCGAGCGCGAGGCGTTCGTCCGCAACGAGGTGCGCCGCGCGGGCGGCAAGATCGACGCCGCGGGCCTGATGGCGCTGCTCGACTCGGTCGGCTCGGACCTGCGCGAACTGTCCTCGGCGGCGACGCAGCTGGTCGCCGACACCGGGGGAGTCGTCGACGAGCGGGCGGTCCGCCGCTACCACACCGGACGCGCCGACGTGACCGGCTTCGCGGTGGCCGAGAAGGCCGTCGCGGGCGACCGGGCCGCCGCGATGGAGTCGCTGCAGTGGGCGATGCAGCTGGGCGTCCCGCACGTCCTGATCGCCGACGCGCTGGCCGACGCGGTGCGCACGATCGCTCGCGTGTCCGCGGCCGGGCGCGGCAACCCGAACCAGATGGCGGGCGAACTCGGCATGCCGCCGTGGAAGATCCGCAAGGCGCAAGGGCAGTCCCGCGGCTGGGGCCAGGACGGCCTGGCGACCGCGATGCGCGTCGTGGCGCGGCTGAACGCCGAGGTCAAGGGTGCGGCGGCCGACGCGAACTACGCGTTGCAGCGCGCGGTCCTCGACGTGGTCGCGGCCAAGGGAGACCGCTGACGTCCCGGCGCCGGGAACGCCTTGAGGAGAGCCGAGCCGGTCCCCAGGACACGGAAAGGCCCGGCAGCCGAAGCCGCCGGGCCTTTCCGAAAGACTGCGCTCAGAGCTGGTTCGCGCGCTTCGCGAGAGCCGACTTCTTGTTCGCGGCCTGGTTGGCGTGGATGACGCCCTTGGTGACGGCCTTGTCGAGCTTGCGAGCGGCGTCGCGCTGCAGTTCGAGGGCCTTGTCCTTGTCACCGGCTTCGGCGGCCTCGCGGAACTTGCGGATCGCGGTCTTCACCGAGGACCGGATCGCCAGGTTGCGCTGCCGCGCCTTCTCGTTCGTCGTGATGCGCTTGACCTGCGACTTGATGTTGGCCATGGAGGCGTTCCTCTTTCACTCGGTGAAGGTCGCTGCCGCGTTCGTGTGGCTCCGGATCAGTCCCGAGGGACTGCCGGGTTTCCTCCCTGACGGAATGCCGCACGGCAACAGTCGAAAATCTTAACAGCCCTGTTCGCGGCGTTGCCGACGGCCCCGGAGCAGGCAAACGCTCGGCATCGCGCCCCCGTCTCGGTTACGGTGGGGTCCGGTAGTGCCTAGGGTTCCGTCGCCTGCCCGTGGTCCCGCAGAGCGGGTCGCGAAGACAACGAGGGCGGGCGGGCCTGGTCCGAGCGGCACCTTCGGCGGGAGACAGAGCCCCGCCGTTCATCTGACGGGACAAAAGCCTGGAGGACCCGGTCTTCAGCGTGCGCTGAAAACCTGAAGGGGTCCGGATGAACACCACAGCCCTCGCCATGGTCCTCGTCGCCGCGGTCGTGCACGCCGTGTGGAACCTTGCCGCCAAACGGGTTTCCGGCGGCCCGCGGTTCGTCTGGCTATACTACACGGTTTCCGCGGCGGCGATGCTCCCGGTGATCGCGGTCGCGCTGGCCGTCGAACCGGAACGTCCACAGTGGACCTGGCTGCTCGCCGCCGCGGGCACCGCGGTCCTGCACGTGGCGTACGGGATCGTGCTGCAGCGCGGATACGAGGTCGGCGACCTGTCCATCGTCTACCCGCTGGCCCGCGGGACCGGGCCGCTGGTGTCGGTGCTCGTCGCTGTCACGGTCCTGGGCGAACGGCCTGGCGTGCTCGGGCTGATCGGGGCGTTCCTCGTCGTCGCGGGCGTCCTGGTGATCAGCCTCGGCGGCGGCACCGGCAACGCCCGGGCCCGCCGCGCGGGGGTGTTCTACGGCGTCGCCACCGGCGTCGTCATCGCCGCTTACACGCTCTGGGACGCGCACTCGGTCACGTCGCTCGGCGTGCCTCCGCTCGTCTACTTCGGCGGCGGCGCGATCGGCCAGAGCATCCTGCTTGCCCCGACCGCGGCGCGCGGCCGGTCGGAGATCAAGCGGCTGTGGCGCGACCATCGGCGCGAGGTGCTGATCGTCGGGCTCGCCTCGCCGGCCAGCTACCTGCTGGTCCTGTACGCCCTGCGGATCGCGCCGGTCAGCCTGGTCGCGCCGGCGCGCGAGCTGTCGATCGTCTTCGGCGGGGTCGCCGCCTGGCTCGTGCTCCGCGAGCGCAACGCGGTCCGCCGCCTCGCCGGATCGCTGGTCGTGCTGGCCGGGATCGCTGCGATTGCGGTCGCCTGAGCCGCTCGGGTAGGCAGGAACCATGGACGTACTGAGCAGCCGGGTGCTGATCCACCCCCGCGACCACGAGGTGTCCACCGCGTTCTACCGCGACGCCCTCGGCCTCGCGATCGAGCGCGAGTTCCCCGGCGGCACGCGGTTTTTCGCCGGCGGCGGGTCGATCGAGGTGGTCGGCACGGGCGAGGAGGGGCCCGGTCCGGACGTCAATCTGTTCCTGCAGGTCCGCGATCTCCCGGCGACCCTGGCCGAACTGGCCGGACGCGGGGTCGAACCGGTGCGCGAGGCCCGGCGCGAGCCGTGGGGCACCGACGAGGCGTGGATCGCCGACCCGGACGGGCTGCGGATCGTGCTCGTCGAGGTCCCGGAGGACCATCCGTTGCGCCGCGACAAGCGCTAGCCCGGTTTCACGGCCCGGAGCTGGGCGGCGAGCGCGGCGAATCCGGGCGGATCCCAGGTCCAGGTCTGCAGGTCGGTGAATCCCGCTGCGGCGGCTTCGTCGGCCAGTTCGTGCCGCGTCACCGGGAGCCACTTCTCGTGTGCCGAAAGCAGCAGCCGTCCGCCCGGCCGGAGCACGCGGAACAGCTCGGCGAAGGCCGCCGGGCGGTCTTCCCAGAACTGGACGTTGTTCACGGTCAGCACGACGTCGGCGGACGCGTCCGCGCAGCCGGTCCGGGCCGCGCTGCCCGCGCGCACCTCGGCGCGGTCTCCGCAGCGGTCCGTGCAGAGGTCGCGCATCTGCGGGGAGGGTTCGACGCCGATCACCTCGCCGGCGAGTTTGCTCGCCGCGTCGAGGCCGACCCCGGGCCCGGGGCCGACGACGAGAACGGTCTCGTCGGGTTCGAGGCGCGCCAGGTCGACGATGCGGTGTTCGGTCGTGGCGTTGCCGATCGCCATCAGCTTGCCGCCGAGCCTGCCCAGCAGCCCGCTGGGATGGCCGAAAGCCCGGTCGAGCGCGGCGTCGAGGACGCCGGGGCCGGGCGGCGAGGGGGAGGGTGAAGTGCTCATGCTTCGAGGTCATCACGAGACGGGCGGGGCCGCATCGGGGATGACCCCCACCCGCACCCGGAGGTCCATGGGACGATGGGGTACGGACATCCCCCACCATCCCGAGGACAGCCCGAGTGACAGCGCCCAAGACGTTCGCCGACACCACCTTCACGCCGCCGGAGTTGATCCGCAACTTCTGCATCATCGCCCACATCGACCACGGCAAGTCGACGCTGGCGGACCGGATGCTGCAGCTCACCGGCGTCGTCGAGGAGCGGGCCATGCGCGCGCAGTACCTCGACCGCATGGACATCGAGCGGGAACGCGGCATCACGATCAAGGCCCAGAACGTCCGGCTGCCGTGGCAGGTGGACGGCAAGGACCACGTCCTGCACCTGATCGACACGCCCGGCCACGTGGACTTCACCTACGAGGTCTCGCGGGCGCTCGAAGCCTGCGAGGGCGCGATCCTGCTGGTCGACGCCGCGCAGGGGATCGAGGCGCAGACGCTCGCGAACCTGTACCTCGCGCTCGAGAACGACCTGCACATCATCCCGGTGCTGAACAAGATCGACCTGCCCTCGGCGGACCCGGAGAAGTACGCGGCGGAGATCGCGCACATCATCGGCTGCGAGCCCTCGGACGTGCTGCGCGTGTCGGCGAAGACCGGCATGGGCGTGACCGAGCTGCTGGACGAGTGCGTGCGCCAGGTCCCGCCGCCGGTCGGCGACGCGGACGCGCCCGCCCGCGCGATGATCTTCGACTCGGTCTACGACACCTACCGCGGCGTCGTCACCTACATCCGCGTGGTGGACGGCAAGATCACGCCGCGCGAGAAGATCAAGATGATGTCGACCGGCGCGACGCACGAACTGCTCGAGGTCGGGATCATCTCGCCGGAGCCGAAGGCCAGCAAGGGACTCGGCGTCGGCGAGGTCGGCTACCTGATCACCGGCGTGAAGGACGTGCGCCAGTCGAAGGTCGGCGACACCGTGACGTCCGAGCGGCACGGCGCGACCGAACCGCTGGCCGGGTACCGCGAACCGAAGCCGATGGTGTTCTCCGGGCTGTACCCGGTGGACGGCTCGGACTACCCGGAACTGCGCGAGGCGCTGGAGAAGCTGCAGCTCAACGACGCCGCGCTGACCTACGAGCCGGAAACGTCGGTCGCACTGGGCTTCGGCTTCCGCTGCGGCTTCCTCGGCCTGCTGCACCTGGAGATCACCCGGGACCGGCTGGAGCGCGAGTTCGGCCTCGACCTGATCTCGACCGCGCCGAACGTCGTGTACCGCGTGGTGCTGGAGGACCGCAGCGAGGTCGTGGTCACGAACCCGTCGGACTGGCCGACCGGGCTCAAGATCGCCGAGGTGCACGAGCCGGTGTCGAAGGTGAGCATCCTCGCGCCGTCGGAGTTCGTCGGCACGATCATGGAGCTGTGCCAGGCGAAACGCGGCACGCTGCTGGGCATGGACTACCTGTCCGAGGACCGCGTCGAGCTGCGCTACACGATCCCGCTGGCGGAGATCATCTTCGACTTCTTCGACACGCTGAAGTCGCGCACGCGCGGCTACGCGTCGCTCGATTACGAGGAGTCCGGCGAGCAGGTGGCGGACCTGGTGAAGGTCGACATCCTCCTGCAGGGCGAGACGGTGGACGCGTTCTCCGCGATCGTGCACAAGGACGCCGCTTACACGTACGGAAACCGCATGGCGACGCGCCTGCGGGAACTGATTCCGCGCCAGCAGTTCGAGGTCCCGATCCAGGCGGCGATCGGCTCGCGGATCATCGCGCGCGAAACGATCCGTGCCATCCGCAAGGACGTGCTGGCCAAGTGCTACGGCGGCGACATCTCGCGGAAGCGGAAACTGCTGGAGAAGCAGAAGGAAGGCAAGAAGCGGATGAAAACCGTCGGCCGGGTGGAGGTGCCGCAGGAGGCGTTCGTCGCGGCACTGTCCACTGAGGACAACGGGAAGAACAAGAAGTAGCGTCACTTTCGGGTGAACGGCGGCTCCGGGTTTCCGGGGCCGCCGTTTTTTGTCGGTGGTGGCTGGTGTTCTTGGGTGCGACGGAAAGGACGTACTCATGACACTCACTGGCTGGCCTTCAGATTCACAACCGATGACCGTGCGGGATCTCGCCGCGCTCCCGGAGGACGGACGGCGGCACGAACTCGTCGACGGAGTGCTGTACGTCAGCCCCGCGCCGGGATTGCCGCACCAGCACGCGGTATTCCGGCTCTACGGGTTGCTGGAGTCGGGTTGTCCACCGGGAATGGACGTGGTCGGCGGTCCGTTCGCGGTGCGGTCCGGGGATCAGGTCGAACTCCGGCCGGATCTGGTGGTAGGCCGGGCCGGGGACTTCACCGATGCTGACCTGCCGGTGCCGCCGCTGCTTGTGGTCGAAGTGGTGTCGCCGAGCACCAGGATCCACGATCGCGTTACGAAGAAAGCGGTTTACGAGCGGATGGGCGTGCCGGACTACTGGGTGGTCGATCCGGCAGCGCTTTCTCTGACGGCATTCGAGCTGAGTGAGGACGGTTGTTATCAGCAGGTCGCGGAAATCGCTCGCGGGGAAACGTTCGAGACAGCGCGGCCGTTTCCGGTTCGAGTGGGGTTGGAGGCGCTTATGAACCGACGGTGATTCGGATCCGGCGGACGGGAGGGGAGTGGTGACTTGACGAGACGGTGCTGGTGACGGACCAGAGGTTTCGGCGACATCCGCGGAGGCGGTCGTGCGGAGTGCTGGCGGCGTGACCGGCGTTGGTCTGGCGGTGGGAAGAGGTCTCGCGCGGTCCTGGTGACGTTGTCGCGCGCGGTGGCGTGAGGTGTCTCAGGTGCGGTGCGCGCGGTCGCTTCTGTGCGGTGATGTGGCGTGACTCGGGCCGCAGCGCTGCGTGGTTCGCGTGTGGTGGCGCGGGGTGACTTGCGTGTGGTCGCGCTGCGTGGCTTGTGTGTGGCGGCCCAGGGTGTGTCTCGTGTGCGGCGGCGTTGGCGGCTCGCTTGTCATGGCGCGGGGTCGCTCATGTGGCTGGGCGAGGTGACGTGCGCGCTGTAGCTCTCGCGGGCGAAGCGTCCTGCCGTAGAGCCGGAGTTGGTTCGCGAGTCCGGCGGCCCTCACAGCCTTCGCGGGTCCGGCGGTGCTCGCGCGGGTCGAGCGGCGGGTTCGAGGTTGCCAGGTGACTCGCGGGTCTCCGTGAACGCAGCGGCTCAGCACTCCATGCCGCGATCAACTGCCCGGCGCGTCAACGGTCCCCGCTGGCCGCTCCAGCCGATGCGAAGGCCGTCGCATACCGCGACCGGCGTGACTGGGCTGGCCTGGCCTGGGCTGGGGACAGCTCAACCGTTCCCGATGATCTTGCCCACTTCCACGAACACCGCGGCCCGGCGTTCGGCGGCCATCACGCGGTCGTACTCCGCCCAGTCGTCGTGGGTGCCGGTGGCGGCGCGGAACACCTCGCGCAGCAGGGGCGGGAGGCCGTCGGCCGGGAAGCCGGGGTCGGGATCGTCCGGGCCGATCAGGCGGACCGGGCCGGTCACCGAGAGCCAGCGCCAGCCGCGGCGGAACGTGACGGTCGCGTGGCCGTTGCGGCGGAGCAGGGCGAGTTTGCGTGCGCCGCCGACGGCGACGAAGCCTACGCTCGGCTTGCCGGTCACCGGGTCGTCCAGGACGCCCGCGTTCACGACGGACGCGTGCACGGTGCCGTCGGCGCGGGTCGTGGCCACGGTGGCGAGGCCGTTCTCCTGCACCGTCAGCGCGCGGAGCTGTTCCAGGGTTGCCGTCATGCTTTTCTGCAACGCGGCGGCGGCCCGGCGCATTTCCGGTCCGGCACTAGGCTCGGGACATGTTCGATGATCTCGAGTTCCCGGTGATCGTGGCTCCGATGGCGGGCGGGCCGACGACTCCGCAGCTGGTCGGCGCCGTCACGGACGCGGGCGGGTTCGGTTTCCTCGCCGCGGGCTACCTCAGCCCAGAGACGCTGGACGCCCGGATCGCGCACACCGCCGACCTCACCGGGGGCCGGTTCGGCGTGAACCTGTTCGTCCCTGGCGGCCGGTCGGTGGCCGACCTCAGCGCGCACCGCGAACGGTTGCTCGCCGAGGCCGTCCGCTACGGAGTCGAACTCGGCGAACCGGCCTGGGACGACGACGAGTACCCGGCGAAGCTCGACCTCGTCGTGCGGCACCGGGTTCCGGTGGTGTCGTTCACCTTCGGCGCACCGACGTCCGCCGAGGTGCAGCGGATCCACGAGGCGGGCGGCAAGGTCGCGGTCACCGTCACGAATCCGGAGGAAGCCGACCTCGCTGCCGCGCGCGGAGCCGACGCACTGGTCGTGCAGGGCTTCGAAGCCGGCGGGCACCGCGGGCTGTTCACCGACGACCCGGGCAACCCGGCCGGCGGCGAGGAATACGGCCTGCTCGCGCTGCTGCGGTTGCTCGGCGCGCGGACGAGCTTGCCGCTGGTCGCCGCCGGGGGACTGGTCAACGGCGCCGACGTGGCGGCAGTGCTGGCCGCCGGTGCGTCGGCGGCGCAGTTGGGCACGGCATTCCTGCTCGCGACGGAAGCCGGCACCGGCGACACCCAGCGCCGCGCACTCGCCGAAGCCGGCCGGCCGACGGCGTTCACGCGCGCGTTCAGCGGACGTCCGGCGCGGGGCATGGTGAACCGCGTCCTGAGCGACCTCTCCGCCGACGCCCCCGCCGCCTACCCGCAACTGCACCACCTGAGCAAGCCAGTCCGCGGGGCGGCCGCAAAAGCCGGTGACCCGGAGGCGATGTCGCTGTGGGCTGGCCAGACGTACCCCCTCGCCGGTGACGGTTCGGCGGCCTCGATCGTGGCCCGCCTGCGCACCGAGGCAAAGGCGGCAGCGGAACGGCTCGACCGGTTGCGCTGAGACCTCCGGCGGCGAGGCCTGAGGCCGCGACGGCTTGGCCGGTTGCACTGATTGCCTGCTGCGGTGGGCAAAGGCCACGAGGGCTTGGCTGGTTGCTGCTGCGGTGGCAAGGGACGTGACGGTTTGGCTGGTTCCTGCTGCGGCGGGCAAGAGGCGTGACGGTTTGGCTGATTGCTGCTGTGGCGCGGCAAAGGGCGCGACGGGTTGGCGGGTTGCGTTGAGAGCCTGCTGCGGCGGCGCAGGGGTCACGACGGCTTGGCGGTCGAGTTGAGGATCTGCCGCGGCGAGGGTCGGGGTCGCGATGGCTTGGGCGGTTGCGTTGGAGAGCCCGCCGTGGCGAGGGCAGGGACCACAACGGCTTGGCGGTTACGTCCTCCAGCCGTGAGTCGGAGTTCCTGGCTGTGAGGTTCCAGCGCAATCAGGCCTTTGCGGGCTGACTCGGCAGCGGAGCGGATCGAGCAACTATGCGTGATCCAGCCTCGGAAAACTGTGGAGACGAAGTGCGCTCGTAGACCGGGAACGATGCCCGATCGTGCACGGACACCGCGCGAGTCCCCGAGCGGACGAGGCCCCAGGCCGACATCACCAGCAGCACAAAGAGAAACGCGGGGGACGCCACCAAAAGGCGTCCCCCGCATCACAACCCGCTCAACCAGGCGAAAGCGGTCAGTCCGAAGTGGACTTCAACCCGCCCGGCTCGTCGTCGCCGGAGCCGCGTTCCATTGCGGAGTGGCGTTTGCCGTAGGCGAAGTAGATGGCCATGCCGATCACGAACCAGATCGCGAAGCGCAGCCATGTTTCCGGCTTCAGGAACGTGATCAGCCAGATCGAGAACACCACTCCGATGATCGGGACCACCGGCATGCCGGGCGTCTTGAACGTGCGCGGGAGGTCCGGGCGCTTGTAGCGCAGCACGATCACCGCGATGCACACGACCACAAAAGCTAGCAGGATGCCGATGTTCGTCAGTTCCGCGGCCTCGCCGATGGGCAGCACGCCTGCGATCAACGCCGAAGCGCCGCCCAGGATCCACGTGATGCGGGACGGGACCTTGCGCACCGGATGGGTTTTCGAGAACCACTTCGGCAGCAGGCCGTCTCGGCTCATCGAGTAGCCCACGCGCGTCGCGCCCATCAGGAACGTGAACAGGACCGTCAGGATGCCGATGATCGCACCGACCGCGATGATCGCGCCCAGCCAGCCGAGGCCTACCTTCGCGAATGCGCTCGAGAAGGCCGCTTCCGGGTTGATGTCGGTGTACTTCACCATGCCGGTCAGGACCAGGCAGGCCAGCACGTACAGCACCATCGAGATCGCCAGCGAGTAGATGATCGCCTTCGGCATGTGCTTCTGGGAGTCCTGCGACTCCTCCGCCGCGGTGGACATGGCGTCATAGCCGAAGACCGCGAAGAATACCGTTGCCGCACCAGTGAAAGCGCCGCTCAGGCCGAATGGGAAGAAGTTGCTGTAGTTGCCGCTCTGGATGTGGAAGGCGCCGACCACGATCACCAGCAGCACCAGGCCGACCTTCAGATACACCAAGAGCGTTTCGAAGCGCGCCGCGTTTTTCATGCCCTGGTTGAGAATGAAGGCGATCAGCAGGCAGAGCAGCACCGCGAACAGGTTGACCTTGTAGGACCCGGACGGGACGCCCGCCGGTTCCGTACCTGGTGCGCCGGACATCCAGTGCGGCAGCGACACGTGCAGGAAGCCCAGCAGATCGTTGAAATAACCGGAAATCCCGATCGCGACCACGGACACGATCGCGGTGTACTCCAGCAGCAGGTCCCAGCCGATGAACCAGCCGACGATCTCGCCGAGCACCGCGTAGCCGTAGGTGTAGGCCGAACCCGCGCGCGGGATGAGGCCGGCGAACTCGGCGTAGGAGAACGCCGCCGCGGCGCTCGCGATGCCCGCGATCAGGAACGAGATCAGCACGGCCGGGCCCGCGGTCTTGTTCGCGACCGCCCCGGCGAGCGAGAAGATGCCCGCGCCGATGATGCCGCCGACGCCGATCGCGGTCAGTTGCCGCAGGCCGAGCGTGCGCTGCAGGCCGCTTTCGCCGACGCTCTCGATGGTTTCGATCGGCTTCCGCCGGAAGATCCCGGACCCGGAGCCCAGGTTAGGGCCGCCGCGCGGAGCTGACATCGATGTCTCCTCAGACTGGTGGTTCGCCGGACCCGGGTTCCGGGCCCTGGCAGGGCACCGTACCCGGAGGCGCCGCGCCTGTCACCGACTCCATAGTGTGACGATCTCGGCGGCCCTGCGTCACCCAGTCGCGGAATCGTCCTCGACGTCGCTGACCGTGGGCGCCGGGCGCGCGGCCGAGCGGACCGCGCCCGCGGCGAAGAACGCGAGCAGCTCCGCGACCTCGGCCGGGTCGTCCAGCTGCGGGCAGTGGCCCCAGTCCTCGCGGACGACGAGCCTGCTGTGCGGCACCAGGGTGTGCAGCTTCCGCCCGGACGCGGCCGTCACCAGCTTGTCCTTGCCGCACGCGACCGCGAGCAGCGGGATCTTGATCTGGTCGAGCCGGTAGGCGTCGGCCAGCTCCGCGACGAGCTGCCGGGCCTGTTCGAGCCGGGACGTGGTGGCCCGGTAGTCGGGGAACAGCGTGGTGAACCGCCGGACCTGGCCCGCGTCCGCGTGCCGCGAGTCGGCGTAGAGGATCCGCGGCACGAGCTGTTCGGCGACCGCGCGGACCAGGAAACCCGGCACCGGCAACGGAAGCGAGGAGTACAGCCGCAGCGGCAGCGGATTGCGCCCGACCGTGCGCACCAGCCACGAGTCGACGAAACCGGGCGCGGCGATCGACACCGCGCCGGTGGTCGGCAGCCGGTGGTTCTGCGCCGCGCGCAGGCTCATCGTGCCGCCGAGCGAGTTGCCCGCGAGCACGACCGGGCCGAGCACGGCCTGTTCGCGCACCACCGCGGCGGTGAACGCGTCGAGCTGGGGCAGCATCGGGCCGGGGCGCAGCGGCTGCGCGTCGCCGAAACCAGGAAGGTCGACGGCGATCGCGGCGATGCCCGCGGCGGCTAGTTCTCCGAGTACCGGACGCCACGTGTCGGCACTGTCGCAATACCCGTGGAGCAACACGAGCCGCGGAGCGCGCGGTTTCTCGGTGCCCTTGCGGCGCGTGCGCTTCGGTGCGGGGGCCTCGGCGACGGCGGGCCCGACCTCGAGCACGCGCGTGCGGATCCCGGCGAAGCGCCGGAACGACTCCCGGACGGGCGCCGGGTCGCTGGGGTGCCGGCCGCCCCGGTCGGCGGGTGCGGGCCGCTGCGTCGCGGTCATGTTCTCCAGGTTAACCGCCCAAGGTCGAGTTCTGGTGGAACTTCGGGGGTCACTATCTGATTGCGAAGCAGGGGTGTTGACGATTCACCGGAGAACAGGTAAAAGCGCTGGCCCAGGCTCGTTCGACGAACAAAAGCCCAGGCCAGCGCGGTGCGACCCGGATCAGCGGGTGAAGACGATCTTGCCCGCGGTCTCCCCGGCGGCCATCGCGGCGAATCCCGCGGGGGCCTCCGTGAGGGGGAGCTCGGTGCCGATCTGCGGCTTGATGCCCTTCAGGTCGAGGTAGGCGAGCAGGTCGGCCAGCTCGTCGCGGGTGCCCATCGTCGAGCCGAGGACCCGCAGCTGCAGGAAGAACACGCGCTGCAGGTCGGCCGACGGGTCGGGGCCGCTGGTCGAACCGGACACCACGACCACTCCGCCGGGCTTCAGCGACTTCAGCGTGTGTCCCCAGGTGGCCTTGCCGACGGTCTCGAACACCCCGTCCACCCGCTCGGGCAGCCGCGCGCCGGACTCGAACGTCTGGTGCGCGCCGACGCTCTCGGCCAGCGCGCGCTTCTCCTCGGTGCGCCCGGTGACCCACACGCGGAACCCGGCCGCGCGGCCGAGCGCGATCAGCGCGGTCGACACCCCGCCGGACGCGCCCTGCACCAGCATCGTCTGGCCGGGCCGCAGCCCCGACTTCACGAACAGCATCCGGTACGCGGTGAGCCACGCGGTGCCCATCGTCGCGCCCTCGGCGAAGCTCAGGCCGGCCGGCTTCGGCACCGCGTTGCGGGCCGGGACCACGACCTGGTCGGCGAACGTGCCCTGGTGCTTTTCGGTGAGCAGGGTGCGCTTCGGGTCGAGCGTGTCGTCGCCCTGCCAGCCCGGCGCGTTGATCACCGAGTGCAGCACGACCTCGGTGCCGTCGTCGAGCGTTCCCGCTCCGTCGCAGCCGAGGATCATCGGGAACTGGTCGGGCTTGATGCCGACGCCGCGCAAGGTCCACAGGTCGTGCATGTTCAGGCTGGCGGCTTTGACGTGCACCCGGACCCAGCCTTCGGGCGCCTCGGGTTCCGGCCGCTCGCCGACGACCAGCGAATCGAGCGGGGACTCGGCGTTGGGTTCCTGCGCGTATACGGCGAACATGGCAGCAACCTACCTCCCCTGCCCGACCCGGCGCAGTCGAGCGCGCGTAGGCTCACACTCGTGTTCGAGGGCTTGGCCAACTGGTGGGACGGGGTCGAGCTGTGGCTTGCCCAAGCCTGGTTCCCCGTGCAGTTCGTGCTGGTGATGGCGGTGCTTGTGCCGCTGTGCCTGCTCGCCGCGTGGGCCATCGACAAGCTGGTCGAACGCTTCGGCCGCTGGTTCGGCACGGCCCGTGACGACGACGGTCCCGGCCGCTCCTAAGCTGGCACACCATGGTCAACCGTAGGCGGATCACCGCTGCGCTCGTCGGTCTCCTCGTGCTGGTGCTCGGCGGGTGGCTCGTCAAGGAAACCGCCGGCTCCTCGGATTCGCCGGCGCCCTCGTCCTCGTCGGGCGCTCCCGCCGCCGCTTCCGGGAAGGTGCCGGGGGCGGACTCCAAGCTGCCGGTCAAACCGCTCTCCTCGCTGCCTTCGCAGGCGAAGGACACGTGGAACCTGATCCAAAAGGGCGGGCCCTACCCGTATCCGCGCAATGACGACGTCGTCTTCCAGAACCGGGAAAAGGTGCTTCCCGCGGAGAAGAACGGCTATTACCACGAGTACACCGTGAAAACGCCGGGCAGCCCGGACCGAGGGGCGCGCAGGCTGATCACGGGGGCGGGGAAAGAGTTGTATTACACAGCCGACCATTACGCGTCGTTCGTCGTTGTGGATCCCGCGCGGTGAGCGGGGAGACGGCGCAGGCCGCGGCGGACGCGGCGTTCGCGCGCGGGGCTTATCCGCACCGGGTCGACGGAACGCGGACGCTGGACAAGCTGTCGGCGCTGGACGCGATCGGCGAGGCGCTTTCCTTCCCGTCTTATTTCGGGCGGAATCTGGACGCCTTGTACGACATGCTCACGGATTTGTCGTGGCTGCCGGCCGGCGAGCACGTGCTGATCTGGACCGGGTCGGACGGGTTGAAGGCGGCCGAGCCCAAGGCATATCTGGCGGTGCGGAGCGTGCTTTCGGACGCGCAGCGGGCGATGGGCTCCGGGGCGCATCGGCTGACCTTGGTGCTGGTGGATTCTTGAGAAGCCGTGAGGGGAACCTCGGGGTTCCCCTCACGGGCAGCGTCAGTCCTGTGGGACCCAGTTCGGCTTGCGTTTCTGGGCGAAAGCCTGGATGCCTTCCTGTCCTTCCTCGCTCGCGAAGAAGCCCGCGGACAGAGCGTTCATGTCGGCGAAGCCTTCCGCCGGGGTCGCCGGGCGCGGACGGGCCAGCAGTTCCTTCGTGGCGGCCAGGGCCTTCGGGCCGCCGAGGGTCAGCGACTTGAGGTAGCCCTCGACCGTCTTGTCCAGGTCTTCCGCCGGGACGCAGGCGTTCAGCAGGCCGATCTCCACCGCGCGCTTCGCGTCGAAGACGTCGCCGGTCAGGAAGAGTTCGTGCGCGGCCCGGGCGTTCAGCCGCGGGAGCACCGTCAGGCTGATGACCGCGGGGATGACGCCGATCCGGACCTCCGAGAAGGCGAACGTCGCTTCCGGGACCGCGACCGCGATGTCGCACGCGGCGACCATGCCGATGCCGCCCGCGCGAGCCGGGCCCGCCAGCCGCGCGACGACCGGCTTCGGGCTCGTCCACAACTGGTCCAGGATCCGCGGGAACTCGTTCACGCCCTGGTCGGACGAACCGGCGCCGCGGGCCTCCTTCAAGTCCATGCCCGCGCAGAAGACCGGGCCGGTGTGGGTCAGCTGCACCACGCGCACCGCGTCGTCCTCGCGAGCCTTCGTCAGCGACTCGCTCAGTTCCCGCCGCAGCTGCGCCGACAGCGCGTTGCGGTTGTGCGGGGAGTCCAGGGTGATCGTGGCGATGCCGGCCGCCACCTCGTAGTGCACCAGTTCGTCAGCCATGCCTGACACTTTCGCACACCGTCCGTCCAGGAGCGGGTGTGAAGTTCATGCACGAAAACTCGTGCATGAAAACTCGTGCACCGCTACCTTGGGGGCATGGCAGAACCTCGTCGCGCTGATCTGAAGGCGCTCAAGGCGCTCGCGAACCCGTTGCGGCAGCGGATACTCGAGCTGCTGTCCTCGTCCGGACCGGCGACCTCCACGACGCTCGCCGAGCGGCTGGGCGTGACCAGCGGCGGGACCAGTTACAACCTGCGGGTCCTGGCGGAGAACGGGTTCGTCGAGGAGCTTCCGGAACGCGCGCGCGGGCGGGAGCGCTGGTGGCGTGCCGTGCCGCACGACCTGCGATTGCCGCCTGCCGAGGACGATCCGGCGAAGGCGGCGATCGGCGAGCTGCACCGGCTGTGGCTCGCGGGCGACACCGAACTGTACGAACGGTTCGAGCGCGAGCGGCCGCAGCTGGGGGAGTGGGCGGACGCGATCCCGTACTCGCGCGGCGCGATCACCGTGACCCTGGACGAGCTGGGCGACTTCTTCGAGGCGTATCTCGCTTTGCTGCGGCGGTATCAGCGGCCGGACGACGAGACGCCGGAGGGGGCGCGCCGGGTCGAGACGCGGATGCTCGCGTTCCCGGCTCCGGGCGGAGAGGAGGCAGTCCGGGACTGAATCCGAGGAAGGCCCTGGGTGCCGAGCGGCCACTCGGCACCCAGGAATAAGGGAAAACGCGCACGATCTCCCGAAGCAAGGAGAACACTTCATGCTGCCCTGGGGCAAATCGCGGCTCGCCGCCGCGATCCTCGTGCTGGGCTCGGTCCTGCCGACCGCCCAGCCGGTATCAGCACCACCGTCCGGCGACGTCCTCTTCACCGGTTCGGGCGGAATCACGTTGCACGGCACGGTATTCCGGCCGGACGGTCCGGCGAAATCCGCGATCGTCCTGCAAGGCGGTTCGGATTGGCGGACGCGGGACAACCTCCGCGTGCAGGCCGAGATGTTCAGGCGGCTCGGCGTCACGACGCTCGTGTACGACCGGCGTACCAGCGGTTATTCCAAGACCCAGCGCGATTACGGCGTGCTGGCCGACGATTTGGTCTCGGCGGTCCGCGCGTTGCGGGCGCGTTCGGGCGCCGCCGAGGTCGGCGTCTGGGGCGTCAGCGAGGGCGCGTGGGTCGCGCCGCTCGCCGCGACAAGGACGGCGGACATCTCGTATGTGATCACCGTCGGCGGATCCGGCATGGGTGGTGCCCGGCAGACCTCGTGGTATTGGGGCAATGTCCTTCGCCACCAAGGGATTTCCGGTTCGCTGCTGACGACATTGCCGGTGCGGGGAACGCGGTTCGCCGTCGGAGCGGGGCTGTTTCCCGAGGCGTACTACGACCCGGTGCCGGTGCTGCGACGGCTGAAACAGCCGATCCTGGCGTTGTGGGGCGACCTCGACATCAACCACGTACCGGTCGAGAGCTCGCGGATTTTCGCGGAAGCGTTGGCACAGCACCCGAATCACACGATCCGGTTCATCGCCGGCGGCGGGCCGGATCTGTACGCGACCAGCGACGCCGGGTTCGACCGGCTGCCTCGGGTCGTGCCGGGCTATCCGGCAGCGGTCGCGGATTGGCTGGCGGATCGGCAGGGCGTGCACGTCGAGACCGCGGCCTTCGCGCAGCGGCCGTCGGAAGCGTTCCCGCCGTTGGGGTGGTGGGAATCTGTTGCGGCGCAGGGGATTGCGCTCGCCCTGCTGCTGGCCGGGTTTGCGGTCGGCGGCGTGGTTGCCCTGATGCGTCGCCGGGGGACCAGATCGTCGCGGTGGCTGGCCGGACTGGGGACGGCGACGGTCGCCGGATTCGTCGGGATGCTCGGCTGGGCGCAGATGTCCGGGATGAAGGATCTCGGACCGGTCATCGGCGGACGGCCGTTGCCGTGGCTGGCGGTGCAGGTGCTGGCGGTCGCGACGGTGGCGGCGTGGGCGGTAACCCTTGCCGGGCTACGGAAACCGGACCGGCGGCGCGGGGCGATCGCGCCGCTCGCGGCCGGGCTGGTGTTCGTGCCGTGGGCGGTCTACTGGGGACTGGTGCTGCCGTGAACCGGTCGCGGCCACCCGGGCGCAGCGGGTGGCCGCGGTCCGGGTCAGCCGATGGTCGTGGTGGTGAAAACCGGGCTCGGGTTGGGGAAGCACGCCGTCGGCGCGGTCACGTCGCCGATGATGCTGCTCGCCACGGCCTTGAAGGTCAGGCCGGGGTCGCTGTAGCTGGTGCCGGACAGTTTCGTTTCGATCGTGCCGGAGTCGCCTGCCTTGAGGTGCGCGGTGATGGTCGGCAGTTCGAAGGTCGAACCGCCGGCGATCGGGCCGGGGAAGCTCAGCGTCGCGACGCCGTCGGCCACGCTGATCGTCGGCGCGGTGTCGCCGAGGCCGGAGCCGCCGGCGAGGTCGGCGCTGACGTAGGTCGAGTTGGCCGGGACGGGGAACTTCAGCGCGAAGGTGTTGATGTTCTTGACCTTGTTGCCGCCCACGTCGCTCGGGACGGTGTTGGGCGCAGGGTCGATGACGACGTCGAACGCGCCGCCGGGCGCGACCGTCGCGGGTGCGGTGACGTCGGCGTTCTGGGTCAGCGACACCTGCTGCGGGCCGACGACCGGTGCATCCGCCTGGCAGTCGAAGTTGATCGCGGTCGCGGCGGACGCCGGGGCCGCCAGCGCGAGCGGAAGGGCGGCGGCCGCCGTCAGCGCGGCCAGCCGGTAAAAGTGAGGTGCTTTCATCTGTGTGCTCCTACCTGCGGGTTTCACGGGGGAGAGAGAAAGCTGCGCAGCGATTAGAGAGTTACCGGCAAGTTAAGTAGCGCGTCAAGGATTGACCGTTCACAGCAGCGCACGGTGACGAAAAATGTGAATACTGCTCACCTTGTGGCGGTAACAGTGGGCTGATCGGCCGTTCGGGCCTACCGACGGTGGTCCGACAGGGCGAGCCAGGCCAGTTCCACCCAGCGCTGCCGGTCGGGCTCCGGAACGTCCGCGCCCGGCGAGGTGGCGAGGAGCAACCCGACGTCGTCCGCGGAGATTCCCGGCCGCAAGGCGTGCTCCCGATGGGCGGCGGTGATCAGGGATTCGATCGCGCGCGTGGCGTGCTGGCGCATCGCTTGCAGCGGCTCGGGAGACAGGTCCGAGAGCGCGGTGCGGAGAAGGCGTTCTTCGCTGAGATCGACGACGACGCGGCGGATCAGGCCGAGAAGCTCGTCGGCCGCGGCGGTCTGCTCGGCGGCGACGCGGGCGGCGGCGTTGTCGAGCACGTCGGCGATCGCGGTGCCGAGGTCTTCGGCGATTTCTCGCACCAGGTCCTGTTTGGTCGGGAAATGCCGGTAGAGAGTGCCGACGGCGACCCCGGCTTCGGCGGCGATCTCGTCCATTCCGGCCTCGGGTCCGCGAGTCACCAGCAATCGTCGCGCGGCCGCGAGGATCGCTGCCCGGTTTCGTGCCGCGTCTGCCCGCACTGCTCGCTCCTTGCCGACAAAGGTGAACTGATGGTTCACTATACAACATGAACGAGTGGTTCAGGTTGTCGGGCGGGCGCGTCGCGGTGGTCACTGGAGCGAACACCGGCCTCGGCTTCGCCACGGCCCTCGCATTGGCTGAGCACGGGGCCAGGGTCGTGCTGGCCTGCCGAGACGCGCGGAAAGCCCACGACGCGGCGAACCGGATCGGCCGGGGAGCCCAGGTCGTCCGGCTGGACCTGGCGTCGCTGGACTCCGTGCGGGAGGCGGCCGGCGAGCTGCGCGCCCGGCACGACCGGATCGACCTGCTGATCAACAACGCGGGCGTGACCAATGCGCCCGGCCGGACCGCGGACGGGTTCGAGATGCAGTTCGGGGTGAACCACCTCGGCCACTTCGCGTGGACCGCACTGCTGCTCGACCGGATGCTGGAAGTGCCGGGCTCGCGGGTGGTGACGGTCAGCAGCATCGGGCACCGGTTCGGCCGGATCGACCCGGAAGACCTGCGCGCGGCCAGCGGGTATCCGGCGTCGAAACTGGCCAATCTGTTGTTCGCCTACGAACTCGCGAAACGCTTGCGGGGCACCGAAACCGTCTCGCTGGCCGCGCATCCCGGCGGAGCGACTACCGAGATTTTCCGGCACTCGTCGTCCGTGTTCCGGGGCGCGAACCTGGCGATCGCGCGGCTGTTCGGGCGGACGCCCGCGATGGGTGCGTTGCCGACCCTGCGGGCGGTGACCGATCCCGGCGCGCGCAACGGCGAGTATTACGGCCCCGGCGGGCTTTTCGAGATCCGCGGCTACCCGGAGCTGGTCAAGTCCAGCGCGCGCTCGCACGACGCCGACCTGCAGAAGCGGTTGTGGGAGGCCTCGCTGTGGGCGACCGGGGTGGGCTGCCCGGTGTGAAGGTCAGGCGGCGGTGCGCAGCAGCCCGGAAATCGCGGCGGCGTACCGGCCGATCACCACGTCCGCCACGCGCGGGTCGTCCGCGAGCGGCTCGGCGATGAACGCGCCCGGGTCGGCCTCGCGGGCCAGCGCCGCGATCCGGTCCGG
The DNA here is from genome assembly GCF_017312175.1 of Amycolatopsis sp. A1MSW2902. Lineage (NCBI taxonomy): Bacteria > Bacillati > Actinomycetota > Actinomycetes > Pseudonocardiales > Pseudonocardiaceae > Amycolatopsis > Amycolatopsis sp. A1MSW2902. Next base: position 4,842,349 of record NZ_QJPO01000001.1, on the reverse strand, counting down.
CAGCAGGCCGGGGGCCAGGAACCACGACGCCACCACGAGATGCCGCGCGCCGCGGTCGCGCAGCCGGGCCGCGGCGGCCGGGATGTCCGGCTGGGTCGCGCTGGCGAACGCCTCGCTGACCGGCAGGCCGAGCCGCTTTTCCCAGCGTGCGGCCACTCCGGCGACGACCGCGTTGGCCTCGGGGTTCGAGGAGCCGACCGCGCTCAGCAGCACCCCGGTTCCGCCGCGGCGGCGGGCTCCGGCGAGCCGGTCGAGGGCGACGGCTTCGAGAGCCGGGTCGGCGCCGAGCACGTCCGACACCCGGATCCGGAACCCGGGGCACTCCGCGGTCACCTCGTCGACCAGCGCGGGCAGGTCGACCCGGGCGTGAAAAGCGCTGCCCAGCAACAACGGCACGACGACCGCGGAGCGGTGCCCCTGTGCGTAAAGCCCGCGGAGCACGTCGGTGACCCGCGGCTCCGACAGGTCGAGGAACGACTCGTGCACGTCCAGCCCCGGCGCCTGCGCACGGACGACGTCGACCAGCGCCCGCACCGTCGCGGCGGAGCGGGGATCGCGACTGCCGTGCGCGACGGCGACCAGGGGCGGCGTCACGAGAATCGCTCGCCGACGAGACCGGCGGCGAGCGTGTCGCCGTCCTTCGGGTCGATCACCAGGAACGCGCCGGTGCGCGGGCTCACGCCGTAGTCGTCCACCGGCAGCGGCTCGGCCAGCTGCAGGCTGACGCTGCCGATGTCGTTGAGCTCCAGGCTTGCCGGAGAGTCCACACTGGACAGGGTCTGCTCGTCGAACCGGGCGTGCAACTCGGTGGCGAGCCCCTGCACGGTCCGGGCGCCGTGCTTGATCAGCACCCGCGCGCCGGTCTTGAGCGGCTTCGACGACAGCCAGCACAGCGTGCCGGTGATCTCGTCCGTGACCTCCGGCGACGCGTCGGCGGCCGCGATCAGGTCGCCTCGGCTGATGTCGATGTCGTCGGAGAGCAGCAGGGTCACCGAGGTGCCGGCGCCTGCTTCTTCCAACGGCCCGTCCGCGGTGTCGATCCGCTCGACGCGGCTGCGGATCCCTTGCGGCTGCACGACGATTTCGTCGCCCGGACGCACCGTTCCGGCGGCGATCTGGCCGGCGTAGCCGCGGTAGTCCGGATACTCGGCGGTGCGCGGGCGGATCACGTACTGCACCGGGAACCGCAGCGCCGAATCGTGCGGATCCGGTGCCACCGGCACGTTTTCGAGGTGCTCCAGCAGAGACGGGCCGTCGTACCACGGGGTCCGCTCGGACCGGGTCGCCACATTGTCGCCGACCAGCGCGGAAACCGGGATGGCGACGACGGACGCCGAGTCGTAGCCGAGGGATTCCGCGTGCGCGGTGAACTCCTTGGCGATGACGCTGAAGGTGTTCTCGTCGTAGTCGACGAGGTCGATCTTGTTCACCGCCAGCACCAGCTGCGGCACGCCGAGCAGCGCGAGCACGGCCGCGTGCCGCCGGGTCTGCTCGACCACGCCGTTGCGCGCGTCGACCAGCAGCACCGCGAGCTGCGCGGTGGACGCGCCGGTGACCGTGTTGCGCGTGTACTGCACGTGCCCCGGGGTGTCGGCGAGCACGAACGACCGCTTCGGCGTGGCGAAATACCGGTACGCGACGTCGATCGTGATGCCCTGTTCGCGCTCCGAGCGCAGGCCGTCGACGAGCAGCGAAAGGTCCGGAGTGGACAGTCCTTTGTCGACGGACGCGCGGGTGACCGCGTCGAGCTGGTCGGCGAGGACGGACTTGGTGTCGTACAGCAGCCGCCCGACCAGCGTGGACTTCCCGTCGTCCACGCTGCCCGCGGTGGCCAGCCTCAGCAGGCTCGACATCAGAAGTAGCCCTCCCGTTTGCGGTCTTCCATGGCCGCTTCGGACATCCGGTCGTCGGCGCGGGTGGCGCCGCGTTCGGTGAGCCGCGAAGCCTGGACCTCGGCGATCACTTCCTCCACAGTGGACGCCGTGGATTCGATCGCGCCGGTGCACGAACCGTCGCCGACGGTCCGGTAGCGCACGCTCAGCTCGCGCACGTCCTCGCCGGGACGCGGCCCGCCCCACGGGCCCTCGCTGAGCCACATGCCGTCGCGCTGGTAGACCGCGCGCTGGTGGGCGTAGTAAATCGAGGGCAGCTCGACCTTTTCCCGCGCGATGTAGTTCCACACGTCGGCCTCGGTCCAGTTGGACAGCGGGAACACGCGGACCTGCTCGCCGGGACGGTGCCGCCCGTTGTAGAGGTTCCACAGCTCGGGCCGCTGCCGACGCGGCTCCCACTGGCCGAAAGCGTTGCGCAGGCTGAAGATCCGCTCCTTCGCCCGCGCCCGCTCCTCGTCGCGGCGGCCGCCGCCGAAGACCGCGTCGAACTTGTTCTCCGCGATGGTTTCCAGCAGCGGCGTGGTCTGCAGCGGGTTGCGCAGGCCGTCGGCGCGTTCCTCGAGCCGCCCGTCGTCGATCCAGTCCTGGACCTTCGCGACGACCAGGCGCAGGCCGTGCTTTTCGACGACGCGGTCGCGGAACTCGAGGACCTCGTCGAAGTTGTGCCCGGTGTCCACGTGCAGCAGCGGGAACGGCACCGGCGCGGGCCAGAAGGCCTTGATCGCCAGGTGCAGCATCAGTGTCGAGTCCTTGCCGCCGGAGAACAGGATCACCGGCCGGTCGAACTCGCCCGCGACCTCGCGGAAGATGTGGATGGCCTCGGACTCAAGGGCGGCCAGGTTGTCGACAGCCGCGTCGGCCGCCGGTTCCAAAGTCGTCATGCGTCCTCTCTCAGCCGTGCAATCCGCACTCGGTCTTCGACTGCCCGGCCCACCGGCCGCTGCGCGGATCCTGCCCCGGCTCGACCTTCGCCGTGCAGGGCGCGCAGCCGATCGACAGGTAGCCGATCGACACCAGCGGGTTCTCCAGGATGCCGTTCTCGTGCAGGTAGCCGGTGAACTCGTCGTCGGTCCACGCCGCGATCGGGTTGATCTTCACCAGGCCGTTGCGCTCGTCCCAGGTGACGATCGGCGTGTTCGCGCGGGTCGGCGCGTCCACCCGGCGCACGCCGGTGACCCACGCCGAGTACTTGCCGAGCGTCTGCCGCAGCGGCACGACCTTGCGCAGGAAACAGCACTGCCCGGGGTCGCGTTCGTGCAGTTTCGGCCCGTACTCCGCGTCCTGTTCGGCGACGCTCTGCTCGGCCTGCGCGTTGACGATCCGCACGTCCGGGTACACCGTCTGCACCGCGTCGCGCACGCCGAGGGTTTCGGCGAAGTGGTAGCCGGTCTCCAGGAACAGCACGTCCACCGCGGGCTTGACCTTCGTGGCGAGGTCGATCAGGACCGCGTCCTGCATGTTCGACGCCACGATGAAGTCGTCGCCGAAGGTGTCGGCCGTCCAGCGCAGCGCCTCCTCGGCGGTCGCGTCGGCCAGTTCCTTTTCGGCGCGCTCGGCCAGCGCCCGGTAGTCCGCCACCGCGGTCACTGCAGCACCCCTTCGTCCGCCCGCAGCACCCACTGCGGGAAGCGTTCGCCCGGTTCGCGGCCCGCGACGTACGCGCGCACCACGCGTTCCACGTACTCGACCAGTTCGCCCGCGGTGACCTTGTGGCCGCGCAGCTTCCGGCCGAACCCGGCGTCGGCGCCGAGCCCGCCGCCGAGGTGCACCTGGAAGCCCTCGACCTGGTTGCCGTCGGCGTCGGTGACGATCTGGCCCTTGAGCCCGATGTCCGCGGTCTGCACGCGGGCGCAGGAGTTGGGGCAGCCGTTGAGGTGCACCGTCACCGGCGTTTCGAGCTGCGCGTTGATGTCGGCGAGCGACTTCTCCAGGTCCGCGACCAGCTGCTGCGCGCGCACCTTCGTCTCGACGATCGCGAGCTTGCAGAACTCCAGCCCGGTGCACGCCATCACGCTGCGCCGCCACGGCGACGGCTTGGTCTGCAGGCCCAGTTCGGCCAGTTCCGCTTGCAGCGCCGGGACTTCCGCCTCCGGCACGTCGAGCACGACCAGCTTCTGCAGCGGGGTCAGCCGCACCCGGCGCGACCCGGCGCGCTCGGCCGCGTCGGCGACCGCGACCAGGGTGCTGCCCGACACCCGGCCGGCGATCGGCGCGGCGCCGAGGTAGAACTTGCCGTCCTTCTGCTTGTGCACGCCGACGTGGTCGACCGGGACGGCCGGGTTCTGCACCGCCGGTCCGTCGATCAGCTTCCGCTTCAGGTACTGCGTTTCGAGAACTTCCCGGAATTTCTCCGGACCCCAGTCCTTGACCAGGAACTTCAGCCGCGCCCGCGAACGGAGCCGCCGGTAGCCGTAGTCGCGGAAGATGGAGACGACGCCTTCCCAGACGTCGGCCGCCTCGTCCAGCGGGACCCACACGCCGAGCCGCTGGGCGAGCATCGGGTTCGTGGACAGCCCGCCGCCGACCCACAGGTCGAGGCCGGGGCCGTGCTCGGGGTGGTCGACGCCGACGAAGGAGATGTCGTTGATCTCGTGCACGATGTCCGGCAGCCCGGAGATCGCGGTCTTGAACTTCCGCGGCAGATTCGAAAACCGCGGGTCGCCGATGTAGCGGCGGCGGATCTCCTCGAGCGCGGGCGAGGCGTCGAGCACCTCGTCCTCGGCGATCCCGGCGACCGGCGAACCGAGCATGCCGCGCGGGCTGTCGCCGCAGGCCTCGGTGGTGGTCAGGCCGACCGACTCGAGCCGCGACCAGATCGCGGGCACGTCCTCGATCCCGATCCAGTGGTACTGGATGTTCTGCCGGTCGGTGATGTCCGCGGTGTCGCGCGCGTGCTTCTGCGACAGCTCGCCGAGCACCCGCAGCTGCTCGGTGGTGAGCGCGCCGCCGTCGGTGCGGACGCGCATCATCAGGTACTTGTCTTCCAGCTCCTCCGGCTCCAGCTGCGCGGTGCGGCCGCCGTCGATGCCGGGCTTGCGCTGGGTGTAGAGGCCGAACCAGCGGAACCGGCCGCGCAGGTCGCCCGGGTCGATCGCGTCGAAGCCCCGGTGCGCGTAGATGTTCTCGATCCGCGCGCGGACGTTGAGCGGGTTGTCGTCCTTCTTCGACTGCTCGTTCGGGTTCAGCGGCTCCCGGTAGCCGAGCGCCCACTGGCCCTCGCCGCGCTTCTGGCGCGTCCGAGGCGTGCGGCCCTTCGCGGGCGTTTCACGCGGGGGTGCGGACATGGAGATCCTCCGGGCGGGGTTGTCGAGGCGGCTCCGCCGCGGCGTCGGCGCGGGCGGCAGCGGGCCGGTGGTCCAGGTGGTGGGCTGGGCAGGCTTGGCGCGGGAGTCAGCGAACAGGCCGGCAGAGCGCGCTCGCGACCCGGAGAAGGTCGACGTGGCGGCGCGCCACGAGAAGGACACCGGCAGGACTCACCGGCTCAGATTGCCACGCGGGCCGAACGTCGTCCAAGGGCGTCCGGATCGTGGGAGAAGGCTCACTCCAGCGGTGCGAAACCGTCCCGGATGTGCATGGGGCGGGCGATCTGCCAGGTCTTTCCCGTCTTTCGGACTCTTGGTGAGACGGTATCGGCGGCTTGGCGGCGGAGCGCGCGCCCGGCGTTGCATCGTTCGGCGGCCGAACTTTCCGCCGGGTGGCGCAGGGGCGCGCGGCGACCCGGGCGCGGCGGGGGAGAATGGACGTCGTGCCTGTTGCCGACACCCACCGTCCTTCCGCCGGACTGCCCGAGACCGCGCTCGCGGGCCTCGGCACCCGTCCGTTCGGCGTGTACGTCCACGTGCCGTTCTGCGCGACCCGCTGCGGTTACTGCGACTTCAACACCTACACCGCGGGCGAACTCGGCTCCGCCGCCTCGCCGCGGTCGTGGCTGGACGCGCTGCGCCGCGAGCTGGAGCTCGGTGCGGAAATCCTCGGCAACGCACCGCAGGCCGAAACGGTGTTCGTCGGCGGCGGGACCCCGTCCATGCTCGGCGCGGACGGGCTGGCCGAGGTGCTCGACGGCGTCCGGTCGGTGTTCGGGCTCGCGCCGGGCGCGGAGGTGACGACCGAATCGAACCCGGAGTCCACTTCGCCCGAGTTCTTCGCGGGCATCCGTGACGCGGGTTACACCCGGGTTTCGCTGGGCATGCAGTCCGCCGCCCGGCACGTGCTGAAGGTGCTCGACCGCGTGCACACGCCCGGCCGTCCGGTCGACGCCGCGCGCGAGGCCCGGGCCGCCGGGTTCGAGCACGTGAATCTCGACCTTATTTACGGCACGCCGGGGGAGCGCGTCGAAGACCTGCGCGCGTCGCTCGACGCGGTGCTTTCGGCGGGCGTCGACCACGTGTCGGCGTACGCGCTCATCGTGGAGGACGGCACGGCGCTGGCCCGCCGGGTGCGGCGCGGCGAACTGCCCGCACCGGACGACGACACGCTGGCCAGCTACTACGAGATGATCGACTCCGTCCTCGCCGGTGCGGGCCTGACCTGGTACGAGGTGTCGAACTGGGCGACCGGCGAGGCGGCGCGGTGCCGCCACAACCTCGGCTACTGGCAGGGCGGCGACTGGTGGGGCGCCGGGCCGGGCGCGCACAGCCACGTCGGCGGCGTGCGGTGGTGGAACGTCAAGCATCCCGCCAAGTACTCCAGCCTCCTCGCGCAGGGACAGAGCCCGGAAGCCGACCGCGAGGTGCTCACCCCGGAGGACCAGCACCTGGAGCGGATCATGCTGGAGCTTCGGATCTCCGACGGGCTGGCGCTGTCCGCGCTCGACGAAGCCGGAATGAAGGAGGCTCGGGCGGCCGCCGCGGAGGGCTTGCTCGAACAGTCCGATTTGGACAGTCGGGGCCGCGCGGTGCTCACGGATCGCGGCCGCCTGCTCGCGGATGCCGTGGTCCGGAGGCTCGCCGGCTGAATTTCCGCCCGCCGGGCATAAATTCGTCCGATCGTTTGTTGGACTAACCATACGAGCGAGGGAGACGCGTATGCCGCAGGCGGTCAGATACGGCGAACACGGCGGGATCGAAGTGCTGCAGCTGGCCGAAGTGCCCCGGCTGGTGCCGGAATCCGGACAGGTGCTCGTGCGGGTCCGGGCCGCGGGGATCAATCCGGGGGAAACGAAGATCCGGGTGGGTGCGCTGGCCGAGCGCTGGCCGTCCACTTTCCCGTCCGGGCAGGGCAGCGACCTGGCCGGAGTGGTGGCTGAACTGGGCCCGGACGTCGAGGAAATCCAGGTGGGGGACGAGGTCGTCGGCTTCGTGCACACCCGCTCCAGCCACGCCGAGTACGTGCTCGTCCCGGCGGAGCATCTCGTCCCGAAGCCGGACGGGCTGTCGTGGGAGGTCGCGGGCGGCTTGTTCGTGGCCGGAACGACCGCGTACGCCGCGGTCGGCGCGGTGTGCCCGCGCGAGGGCGAGACGATCGTCGTGTCCGGAGCCGCCGGAGGGGTCGGCTCGCTCGCCGTGCAACTGGCGAAGCTCACCGGCGCGACCGTCGTCGGCATTGCCGGCGAAGCGAACCACGAGTGGTTGCGCGAGCACGAGATCGTCCCGATCGCGTACGGCGAAGGGCTCGAAGAGCGGCTCCGCGAGCTGACCGGCGACCGGGTGGACGCGTTCATCGACACCTACGGCGACGGTTACGTCGAACTGGCCTTGCGTCTCGGCGTCTACCCCGGCCGGATCGACACGGTGGTCGACTTCGACGCCGCTGAGAAGTACCGGGTGAAGACCGAGGGCAACATCGCCGGCGCGAGCGCCGAGGTCATGCGCGACCTCGTCGCCTTGGCGGACAAGGGATTGCTCGAGGTCCCGATCGCCGCGACGTATCCGCTCGCGGAGGTCCAAGCCGCCTACCGCGAGCTGGAACAGGGACACGCGCGCGGAAAGATCGTGCTTACTTTCTGACCATCGCCGCCAGCCCGGCCACGAACGCCTCCAAGGCGAATTCGAGCCGGGCCTGGCTGGTGTCCGCGGTGAAGAATTCCCCGGCCTGCAACAGGTTCGGGAACGCGCTCGCGGGCAGCGACCGCATGTAGTCGGCCATCTGCCGCTCGCGTTCGCTCATTTTCTCCGGGTCGTAATCGCCGAACGTCCAGCCGCTCGCTTCGTAGGCGAATGCCTTGGTGTACGTGCTCAACGCGTCGCCGGCGAACACCGCCTGCCGCAGATCCAGGCCGCCCGCGCGCAGCAGCTGAAGCATGATTTCGCCCTGCCGCAACGAATTCGGGGTCACCGGGATCGGCGTCTGCCACGCGACCTTCGCGATGCCCGGATACGCCATCATCGCCCGGATCTGGTGCCGCACCTGCTCTTTGACCTGTTCGGTCCACCGCTGCGGATCCGGTTCCGGGCACGGCACCTCGCTCAGCGCCGCGTCGAGCATCAGCTCGTCCAGTTCCTCTTTGTTGGCCACGTACGCGTAAAGCGACGCGGGCCCGGTCTCCAGCTGCTGCGCGACCCGGCGCATCGAGACGGCGTCGATGCCCTCGGCGGCGAGGATTTCGAGCGCGGTTTTCACGATCAGTTCCTGCGACAGCATCTGCTTCGCGGCGCGCCGGCGCGGGCTCGGCGTCCGGCGCCACGGCGGGGGCGGTGCGGTCATTCCCGAAGCCTAGACGACCTCCGCGCTTGACGCGAACGGTGTTCGTGAGTACAACTGGACCTCGTACGCGAACGACGTTCGTTAAGGAGTGTCAGCATGTCGCAGCGCGAAGAAGTCCTGTCCGTCCTCACCCGCCTCGCCGACGCGTGGAACAGCGGCGACGCCACCGCCTACGGGAACCTGTTCACCGAAGACGCCGATTACGTGACGTTCTTCGGGTTCCGGTCCGAGGGCCGCCAGGCGATCGCGGACTCGCACCGGGAGCTGTTCCAGGGGCCGCTGAAAGGCTCGAAGCTCACCGGCTTCGGCGAACCGCGGGTGCGCTTCCTGCGGGACGACGTCGCGGTCATCGTGACCGGCGGCGGTTCGTCGCTGACCGGAGACGACGACCCGGCGGCGGAAGGCCGTGAAAGCACGCTGACCTACGTCCTGGTGCGGGGCGACGACGGGTGGCGGATCACCGCGTTCCAGAACACGCGGGTGTCGAAGCCGTGGGAAGCGTGAGGACGATCGTCGAGGTCTCCGGAGTCGTCTCGGCCGCGCCCGCGGAGGTGTTCGCGCGGCTGGAAAAGCGGTTGACCGCGGCGGACCGCTCGATGAAGCTGGAAGCGGATCGCGATCGCCGGTTCCTGGCCGCGCAAGGCGGCTGGTGGTACCGCGGCGAGTACGAGGTCGCCGACGACCCGGCCGGAGCCCGCGTCACGCACCGCGTCCGCAACGCCGCGACCGGGCAGTGGTGGGCGGTGCTGCTGGCGAACCGGTTCTTCCTCGGGTTCCGGGATCAGGTCAGCGCCGGATTCCTGGCGACGCTCGCCGAACTCGGGGACGGCGGCACTGGGCGGAACGGGTGAAGGCGCGTACCGTGGGAGCCGCGACTTAGGTAAACCTTACTGAAACAGGGGTGTTCGATGGCCGAAGGTCCGGCGCGCAAGGGGAGGACCGCGGTGCGGCTGGAGGTGCTGCGCAAGGAGCACCTCACGCCGCACATGATCCGGATCGTGGCCGGCGGCGAGGGGCTCAAGGATTTCCGCCCGAACGAGTTCACCGACGCGTACGTGAAGGTGATCTTCAAGGTGGCCGGGGTGGAGTATCCGGAGCCGTTCGACCTGAACCGGATCCGCGAAGAACTGCCGCGCGAGCACGCTCCGCGGCTGCGCACGTACACCGTCCGCTCGTACGACGAGGCCGCGGGCGAACTGGTGCTCGACTTCGTCGTGCACGGCGACGAGGGACTCGCCGGGCCGTGGGCGCAGCGCGCACAGCCGGGCGACGAGCTGCTGCTGGCCGGTCCGGGCGGGGCGTACGCGCCGCGCGCCGACGCCGGCTGGCATCTGCTGGTGGGCGACGAATCGGCGGTGCCCGCCATCGCCGCCGCGCTGGAGGCGCTCCCGGCGGGGGCGCGGGCGCACGTGTTCCTGCTCGTGGCGGACAAATCGGAGCACCAGCCGCTCGCGACCAAGGCCGACGCGCAGGTCACGTGGCTGCACCGCTCGGCGTCCGACGATCTGGTCGCCGCGGTGAAGGCGCTGCCGTGGCCGGACGAGGACGTGCACGCGTTCGTCCACGGCGAGGCCGGGTTCGTGCGGGAGTTGCGGCGGTACCTGTTCGACGAGCGCGGCGTCGCGCGGGACGCGGTGTCGCTGTCCGGATACTGGCGCGAGGGCAAGAACGACGAGGCCTGGCGCGAGGAAAAGGCGGCGGAGCGGAAAGCGGCCAGCCCGGCGTAAGGTCGCCGCCATGGCGACCGAGGTGAAGGTGGAGGCCGATCCGGCCGACGCGGGTTTCGACGGGGCACGACTGCAGCGGATCGACCGGCATTTCGCCCGGTACGTCGACGACGGCTTGCTGCCGGGCTTCCTCGCGGTGGTGAGCAGGCACGGCCGGATCGTGCACGTCGCGTCGCACGGCTCGCGCGACGTCGAGGCAGCCGCCCCGGTCGAAACCGACACGATCTGGCGGATCTTCTCGATGACGAAGCCGGTCACCTCGGTGGCGGCGATGACGTTCGTCGAGGAGGGCCTGATCGACCTCGCCGACCCGATTTCCCGGTGGCTGCCCGAATTCGCCGAGCCGCGGGTGTACGCGAAGGGTTCGGCGCTGGCTCCGGTCACCGAGCCGGCGACCGAACCGATCCGGTTGTGGCACCTGCTTTCGCACACCGCGGGCCTCACCTACGGCTTCCACCACACGCACCCGGTCGACGCGGTCTACCGGGCAGGCGGGTACGAATGGGGCACGCCGCCCGGGCTGGACCTGGCGGAATGCACCAAGGCATGGGCGCGGTTCCCGCTCGTGTTCCAGCCGGGCGCGGAATGGAACTACTCGGTGGCGAGCGACGTCCTCGGCCGCTTGGTCGAGGTGCTCGCGGGCAAGCCGCTCGACGAGGTGTTCGCCGAACGGATCTTCGGCCCGCTGGGCATGGAAGACACCGGGTTCTGGACTTCGGACACCGACCGGCTGGCGGCGTTGTACCTGCCCGCGCCGGGGACGAAGAAGCTGGTCCGCAACGACGCCTTCGGCGCGGTGGGCACGTCGCGTCCGGCATGCCTTTCGGGCGGCGGCGGCCTGGTCTCGACGGCGGCGGACTACCACCGGTTCACGCAAATGCTGCTGCGCCGCGGCGAACTCGACGGCGTGCGGGTGCTGAGCCCGCGCACGGTGGACCTGATGACGGCCAACCACCTGCCGGGCCATGTGGACCTGGAGGCGTACGGCCGCCCGCTGTTCGCGGAGATGCCTTTCGACGGGTACGGCTTCGGGCTGGGCTTCTCGGTCCTGATCGACTCGGTGAAGGCGAAAACCCTTGCCACGCCCGGCGAATACGCGTGGGGCGGGGCCGCGTCGACGGCGTTCTGGGCGGATCCGGACGAGGACCTGACGGTCGCGTTCTACACGCAGCTGCTGCCGTCGTCGACCCATCCGATCCGGCAGCAGCTGCGGCAGTTGGTGTACCAGGCGATGCTGGACTGATCAGGCGGTCAGCTTAGGGATCACCTGCGCCCCGTACGCGGCCATCGTCTCCTCCCGCTCGTCGTGCATCAGGTACAGCGCGAACTGGTCCACCCCCAGCTCCGCCAGTTCCTCCAGCCGCGCGATGTGCGCCGAGGCCGGGCCGAGCAGGCAGAACCGGTCGACGATCTCGTCCGGCACGAACGCGGTCGACGGGTTTCCTGCGCGGCCGTGGTGGGAGTAGTCGTAGCCTTCGCGCTCGCGGATGTAGTCGGTCAGCTCGTGCGGCACCGGGCCGGACGAGCCGTACCGGGCCACCAGGTCCGCGACGTGGTTGCCGACCATTCCGCCGAACCAGCGGAGCTGTTCCCGTTGGTGCGCCAGGTCTTCGCCGACGTACGCCGGGGCCGCGACGCAGATCGTGATCCCGCCGGGGTCGCGCCCTGCCGCCCGGGCGGCGTCCCGGACCGCGCCGATCGTCCAGCGGGCGATGGCCGGGTCGGCGCATTGCAGGATGAAGCCGTCCGCGTGCTCGCCGACGGTTTGCAGCGCCTTCGGGCCGTACCCGGCCATCCACATTTCCAGCCGTCCGCCGCGAATCCACGGGATCCGGACCGCGGTGTCGTTCATCGTGACTTCGCGGCCCTCGGCGAGATCCTTCACCACGCGCATGCATTCCCGCACCGTGGCCAAAGTGGACGGCGGACGGCCGACCACCCGGTGCGCCGAGTCGCCGCGCCCGATGCCGCACACCGTGCGGTTGCCGAACATGTCGTTGAGCGTCGCGAAGGTCGACGCCATCACCGACCAGTCCCGCGTGGCCGGGCTGGTCACCATCGGGCCCACGACCAGCGCGGACGTCGCTTCGAGGATCCGCGAGTAGATCACGAACGGTTCCTGCCACAGCACGCACGAGTCGAACGTCCAGCCGTACCGGAACCCGGCGTCCTCGGCGGCCTTCATCATCCGCACGACCTCCGCCGCGGGCGGGTCGGTCTGCAGCACGATCCCGAAATCCATCAGGAAACCCTCAATTCAGATACTGATTGAGTTCGCGGGACAAGAACTTTCCGTGCCCAGGGCTCCCGTGGAAACCGTCCGGAGAGACCACGACACGACCGCGCGAGAGGACAGTGTGGACCTTCCCGGTGAGCGAAAACCCTTCGTACGCCGAGTAGTCCACGTTCATGTGATGGGTCGCCGCGGACAGCGTCTGCGGCGCCGAAGGGTCGTACACCACGATGTCCGCGTCCGAACCCGCCGCGATCACGCCCTTGCGCGGGTACAGCCCGAACATCCGCGCGGGCGTCGCCGAGCACGTCTCGACCCAGCGGCCCAGCGAGATCTCGCCCGCGACGACACCCTGGTGCAGCAGGTCCATCCGGTGTTCGACGCCCGGCATCCCGTTCGGGATCGCCCGGAAATCGCCGCGCCCCAGCTCTTTCTGGTCCTTGAAGCAGAACGGGCAATGGTCGGTGGACACCACGGACAGGTCGTTCGTGCGCAGCCCGCGCCACAGGTCCGCCTGGTGCGATTTCTCCCGCAGCGGCGGCGAAGCGACGAACTTGGCGCCCTCGAAATCGGGTTTCGCCAGGTCCTCAATGGACAGATACAGATACTGCGGACAGGTCTCGGCGAAGACGTTCTGCCCGTTGTCCCGCACCTCGGCGACCGCGGCGAGCGCCTGCGCGGCCGACAAATGCACGATGTACAGCGGGGATCCGGTCACCTGGGCGAGCCGGATCGCTCGCGAGGTCGCCTCGCCTTCCAGTTCGGGCGGCCGGGTCAGGCCGTGCTGCACCGGGTCGGTGTGCCCGGCGGCGACCGCCTGCGCGGCCAGTTCGTCGATCGCGATGCCGTTTTCCGCGTGCATCATGATCGTCGCGCCGATTTCGCGCGCCTGCTGCATGGCGCGCAGGATTTCCCCGTCGGTGGAATAGAAAACGCCGGGGTAGGCCATGAACATCTTGAAACTGCCGACCCCGCCGTCGACGCACGCCCGCATTTCCTTGAGCGAGGAGTCGTTGACGTCCGACACGATCATGTGGAACCCGTAGTCGATCGCGCAGTTGCCGTCCGCTTTGACATGCCATTTGTCCAGCGTGGACAGCAGAGACGTGCCTTTGGCCTGCACGGCGAAGTCGATGATCGTCGTGGTCCCGCCCCACGCGGCGGCGATGGTGCCGGTCTCGAAGGAATCGACCGAATGCGTGCCGCCGAACGGCATTTCCATGTGCGTGTGCGCGTCGATCCCGCCGGGCAGCACGTACTTGCCGGTCGCGTCGATCGTTTCGTCGCCGGTCAGCGTGCCGGGCGCGCCGACCGCCGCGATGGTTTCGCCGTCCACCAGCACGTCGGCGGCCACCGCGCCGGACGGCGAAACGACTTGCCCGCCTTGGATGAGGGTAGTCATCAGGCCTCCGCGAGCGGGCCGTAGCTGTCCGGGCGGCGGTCGCGGTAGAACTGCCACAGATCGCGGACCTCGGCGAGCCGGCCCATGTCGAGGTCGCGGACCACGATCTCCTCTTCGGTGTCCGAAGCCGCCTCGCCGACGAGCTGGCCGCGTGGGTCCACAAAGTACGACTGGCCGTAGAAGTCGTTGTCGCCCAGCGGTTCCACGCCGACCCGGTTGATCGTGCCCACGTAGTACTCGTTCGCCACCGCGGCCGCCGGCTGCTCCAGCCGCCACAGGTACTCCGACAGGCCGCGGCTCGTCGCCGACGGGTTGAACACGATCTGCGCCCCGGCCAGCCCGAGCGCGCGCCAGCCTTCGGGGAAGTGCCGTTCGTAGCAGATGTACACGCCGATCCGGCCGACCGCGGTGTCGAAGACCGGGTAGCCGAGGTTGCCCGGCTTGAAGTAGAACTTCTCCCAGAAGCCCTTCACCTGCGGAATGTGGTTCTTGCGGTGCATTCCGAGGTATTTCCCGTCGGCGTCGATCACCGCCGCGGTGTTGTAGTAGACGCCCGGCTGTTCCTGTTCGTACATCGGCACCACGAGCACCACGCCGTGCCGCTCGGCGACCTCCTGCATGAGCTTCGTGGTGGGGCCGTCCGGGATCGCTTCGGTGTAGGAATAGAAATCCGCGTCCTGCACCTGGCAGAAATACGGGCCGTAGAACAGTTCCTGCAAGCACACCACCTGTGCGCCTTGCGAAGCCGCCTTGCCGATGGCGTCGACCGCGTTCGCGATCATCGACTCCTTGTCGCCTGTCCACCGCTGCTGGATCAAGCCGGCTCGGACCGTGTCAGACACTGGTTTCCTCCTCGTTCCGGTGCGCGTTCAAAGGAAGGCTGAACAGGATGTAGGCGACGAAGGCGCCGACAAATCCCATTGCCCAGTTGTAGTCGTACAAAGGTTTCAGGAACGGAATGAGCCCGTCCGCCGGGAACGGACCGCCGTAGGCCCCGCCGACCGCGAGCACCGCGCCGATCAGCGTCGCGACGAGCGCGCGCCAGTGCCAGCCCGCGGTGAACCAGTACTGCCCGCTCGGCAGGTACAGGTCGGCCAGCTTCAGCCGGGTCCGTTTCACGACCCAGTATCCGGCGACGAGCACCCCGGCGACCGCGCCGAGCAGGCCGCCGTAGAAGCCGAGCCAGGCGAAAATGTAGATGTCCGGGTCGGAGTAGAGCCGCCACGGCTGGATCAGGACGCCGATCACGCCGGTGATCAGGCCGCCGAGCGCGAAGGTGATCCGCTTCGGGAAGGCGTTGGAGAAATCGTAGGACGGGCTGACGACGTTCGCCGCCAGGTTGGCCGAGATCGTCGCCAGCACCAGCGCGACCAGCGCGACGACCACCACGACCGGGCTGGAGAACTTGTCCGCCAGCTGCGCCGGGTCCCAGATGTCCTGCCCGTAGAGCACGTGCCCGCCGGACGTGGTGAGGATGGCGACGATCGCGATGAACGTCATCGTCGTCGGCAGCCCGAGGATCTGGCCGCGCATCTGCTTGCGCTGGCTGCCGCCGAAGCGGGTGAAGTCCGGCATGTTCAGCGACAGCGTCGACCAGAACGCGATCATCGCCATCAGCGACGGCGCGAACACCTTCCAGAATCCCGGCCCCCAGCCGAGCTTCCCGTTGTCGTGCAGGATCGGGCCGAGCCCGCCCGCCTTCACCAGCACGTAGCCGAGCAGGATCAGGAACCCGACCGACACCAGCGGCGCGGTCCAGTTCTCGAACTTGCGGACCGCCTCCATGCCGCGCCAGATGATCAGCATCTGCAGCAGCCAGAACACCGCGAACGACAGCCACATCGTCCAGTGCTGCCCGGCGATCACCGCCGAATCGCGCCAGCCGGACCCGGCGAGCCGCCCGACGATCACGTAGATCGCCTCGCCGCCCACCCAGGTCTGGATGCCGAACCAGCCGCAGGCGATGAACGCGCGCAGCAGCGCGGCGAGGTTCGCGCCGCGCAGGCCGTAGAACGCGCGGGCGAACACCGGGAACGGGATGCCGTATTTGGTGCCGGCGTGGCTGTTGAGCAGCATCGGCGCGAGCACGATCAGGTTGCCGATGGTGATCGTGATCAGCGCCTGCAGCCAGTTCATGCCGAGCGCGATGAGCGACGCGGCCAGCGCATAAGAAGGGATGTTATGAGCCATCCCCATCCAGAGCGCGAAATAGTTGTAGGTCGTCCAGGTCCGCTTCTCGACCGGGACCGGAGCCAGTTCGTCGTTGAAGAACCGGCTGCCTCGCAGCGCCCGCACGTCGCCGAGGTCCACCCGGCTGTGCTCACGTGTCGTCGGCTCCATTGCGGAATCCTGCGCGCCGGGCGGGGGCCGGGGGCAGAGACAGACTGTTCACTGTTCGGCCGCCCTTGGCGCAGTCTGTCGATTGCGCCGAACCGCGCCGGGATGCATGACGTACGTCACAACCCGCTCGTGACGTCCGGGCAAAACGGCGGAAACATCTCCACCGGATCTCCACATCTCACCCGGATGGCCTCCACGGGGATTGCTTAAAGTCGGCGGCATGGACAACGGGGGAAGACGGGTGCTGGTCGTCGAGGACGACCTCACCATCGCCGCGTCGATCGATGCCCGGCTGAGCGCGGAAGGGTTCTCCGTGACGGTCGCGCACGACGGCCCCGCGGCGGTCGACGCCGAGGCGGCGACTAGTCCCGACCTGGTGGTTCTCGACGTGATGCTGCCCGGTTTCGACGGTCTCGAGGTGTGCCGCCGGATCCAGGCGCGCCGTCCGGTGCCGGTGCTCATGCTCACCGCGCGCGCCGACGAGACCGACCTGCTGGTGGGGCTCGGCGTCGGCGCGGACGACTACCTCACGAAGCCGTTCTCGATGCGCGTGCTGTCCGCGCGGATCCAGGCGCTGCTGCGGCGGGTGGAGCGGTCCTCGGCGGCGGCGGAGGAACGGATCGTGCTGGGGGATCTGGAGATCGACATCGCGGAACGGCGGGTTCGCCGAGGGGGCGAACCCGCCCAGCTGACGCCGATCGAATTCGACCTCCTGGTGCATTTCGCGCGCCGTCCGCGCGCGGTGCAGCCGAGGGAACGGCTGCTGAGCGAGGTGTGGGACTGGGACGTGCACGCGACCGGAGCCGGCACCCGGGCGGTGGACAGCCACATCAAGGCGCTGCGGAGGAAGCTCGGGGCCGACCTGATCCGGACGGTGCACGGGGTCGGGTACGCGCTGGAGGTTCCCGCGTGAAGCCGTTCGTCGCGAAGGCCGTCGATTTCCTGCCGAGACCGCTGGACCGGATCCGGTCGATCAAGCTGAAACTGGCGATCCTGATGGTCGCGTCCGGCGGGATCGCGTTCGCGTTCTTCCGCTACCAGATCGGCTGGCTGCCGCCGCGGACGACGGTGACCGCGGTGGTGATCGCGCTGCTGACGTCGCAGATCCTGGCGCACGGCATGACCAGGCCGCTGCGCGAGATGACGGCGGCCGCGCGGGCGATGGCGAAGGGCGATTACACCCGCCGGATCCGCGCCACCGCCCGCGACGAGGTCGGCTCGCTGGCCGCGGCGTTCAACCAGATGGCCGCCGACCTGTCCACCGCGGACCGGCAGCGCCGCGAACTGGTCGCGAACGTGTCGCACGAACTCCGGACGCCGATCACCGCGCTGAACGCCGTGCTGGAGAACCTCGTGGACGGCGTCGCTTCGCCGGATCCCGCGACGCTCCGCACGGCGTTGCACCAGACCGAACGCCTGGGGCGGCTGGTCACCGAACTGCTGGACCTGTCGCAGATCGACGCCGGAACGCTGCCGCTGGACCGTTCGCAGGTCGATCTCGAAGACCTGCTCGCCGAGGTCGCCGCGGAAGCGGAAGCCATGGCCGCGGCGGCAGGCCGGGGAGTCCGGTTCGCGATCTCGGTGACCCCGTCCGGCGCGACGGTGCCCGCCGACCGGGAACGGATCTACCAGGTGGTGCTGAACCTGCTGGAGAACGCCGCCCGGCACGGCCCGGCCGGGGGAGAGGTGGCGGTGCTGGCGCGGGTCGAGCCCGGGGAGGCGCGGATCGAGGTGCACGACCAGGGGCCGGGGATTCCGGAAGCCGACCGGGAACGGGTGTTCGAACGGTTCACCCGGGGAGAACGCGCTGGCGGCGGCGGGACCGGGCTGGGCTTGGCGATCGCGCGGTGGGTGGTCGAACTGCACGGGGGGACCGTCGCGGTGGTCGATCCGGTGCCTAGCGGAGGTCTTGCTGCTGGCGGCGGGCCCGGATGCCGGATCCGGGTGACCCTGCCCGCTTGAGCTGCTGGCCGCGCTCCCGCTGAGGTGAGTGAGGGTTCCCCGCACGGAATCTGATTCCCGCAGGGTTCCCCTCACGTACCGCCGAGGCGCGCGTATCGACAGGTGAGAATCCGCGCTCGCCGCACACACTGTGATTTGCTATCGCGAAGAGAGGTTCCATGTCCGAGCAGGTCCAGAATCACCCCGCGCATGCCGTTCCGCCGTGGCTGGTGCGAGTCGTCCGGCAGCCGGGGCCGAGACCGTTGTTCGAGCGGGCCGAAGCCGCGGTGCCCGTTGGGGCGAAGGTGGCCGCGCTGGCGGTCGCGGTCGTGGCGGCGGTCGTCGTGCCGGTGGACCGGCCCGGCATCGGCTGGGTGCTGGCGTTGCTGGTCGCGGCCGTGGTGCTCTTAGCGTGCGCGCGGCTGTCCGGGGCAGGAGAAGGAAAAGCGAGGCGTTGGGGGCAGGCGGGTTGGGCACTGCTGGCGATCGCGCTGCTCGCGGTGGGAGCCCTGCGCGCGGCCGAATGGTTGTTCGTCTTGTGCGGACTCGCGGCGGCAGTCGCGGCGTCGCTTGCCGTCGTCGGGAAGCGGACTGTGCACGGCACGACGTACGACGTGCTGGCCGTCCCGCTCGAAGCGTTCCGCGCGGTGCCGTGGCTGCTGCGCCGGAGCCCCCGGTCCGGTCGGCGACCGGGGCGGGCCCTCGGCGCGGTTCTGCTGTCCGGGCTGGTCCTGGTGGTGTTCCTGCCGTTGCTGATCACCTCGGACCCTCGCTTCGCGGAGTTCGTCGGCGGCCTCGTCCCGGAGGTGCGTCCCGGCTCGGCCGTCCAAGCCGCGCTGGTGTTCGGAGTGGGTTTCGCGGCGATGGCAGCGGTCTTCCTGATCTCCGCGGATCCCTTGCCCACTAGGGAAAACCGGACGACCACGGTCGGCGACCGGCTGTCCTGGACGTCCTCGCTGGGCACCTTGTCGGTCCTGTTCACCGCGTACGTCGGCGTGCAAGCGACCGCCCTTTTCGGCGGCACGGACTACGTCCTCCGCACCGACGGCCTCAGCTCGGCGGACTACGCACGCGGCGGTTTCTGGCAACTCTGCGCCTGCACCGTGCTGACCCTCGGCATCGTCGCCGCGGCCCTGCGCTGGGCCCCGAAAGCCACCCGCGCCGACCGGACGGTGTTGCGGGCACTGCTCGGCGCGCTGACCGTGCTGAGCCTGGTCGTGGTGCTGTCCGCATTGAGTCGCATGTGGACCTACCAGCAGGCCTACGGATTCACCGTGCTGCGGCTGCTGGTGGAGGTGTGCGAGATCTGGCTGGGCGTGGTGTTCGTCCTGATCGGGGCGACGCTGGGCACACTTCGCGCGAACTGGCTGCCCCGCGCGGCGATCGCGACCGCTGCGCTGGCGCTGCTGGGATTGGCCGCGGCGAACCCGGAATCGGCGATCACGACCGCCAACCTGGACCGGGCGGCGCAGGGCAAGCCGCTCGACCTCCGCTACCTGCGCCAGTTCTCCGCCGACGTGGCCCCGGTCGTGGCGGAACGCCGTCCCGACGCGGCGTGCCTGCTGCGCCCGATCGCCCGTGCGCTGCCCGATGATTCTTGGCCCGCCTGGAACCTGAGCCGTTCCCGGGCCCGGGAGATCCTCCGGGCCCAGGCCCCGTGCGAATGACGGGTCAGCTCCGTGGCACCGTCAGCCGCCAGCCGACCAGGGGGTTCTCGTCGGGGTTTTCGGCATCCGGCAGGTGCTCGGAGCGGCGCACCGCGCAGCGATGGCGCACCAGGTCGCGGCGCTCCGCCGGGGTCAGGTCCGCGTCTCCGAACGGGCTTTCCCCGTCGATGTCCGCGTTCGCGTCGACGTTGAACCGGTAGGCGTCCGCGGTCAGGTAGTCGCGGCGGAAATCGGTCTTCCACTGCGAATTGTGCCCCCAGCCGAGCGATCCGTCGCTGGTCGGCCGATGGCGGCGGAGGAACGAATCCTCCAGCGCCGACCGGTCCGCGATCCCCGCTGTCGCGTGCCGTTCCCCGGCCCGCACGACGACCCCGGCCCGGCCGAACAGCAGTTCGCCGAGCATGAGGCACGGCCACTGTTCGCCGGTGAGCTCGATGGGCTCGTCCGGATCATCGCTCTGGTCGACGGCCGCGATCTCGTGGAAGAACGGATCGAACCGGGCGACTTCCATCCGTCGCATGCCCAGCGCGGAGAAAAAGCCGACGTACTCGTCCGCGGTGACGCGCACTTCGTGGTCGGGCAGGTGCAATCGGTGCGCCCACGGCGTTGCGGCTCCGTCCGGGAGGCCGGACTGGAAGCCCAGCAACAGGAGATCGCTGATCCGGTGGAGCGCATACGCTTGCTCGAGCAGATCGCCCCAGACGTATTCCGTCCGCTGCCATTCTCCGCAGACCGCCAGCGGAGCCAGCATCTCGCGCGCGGCGGCATGCTCGCCGAGCCACGGGGACAGCACGTCGGAGAACAACGCCGAGCCGGAGTATTCGTGCACCGCGAAGTACAGCTCGCGCAGGGTCGTCGGGGTCATCACGACGACGCAGCCTACGGAGGACAGTGTCGGCGTCCCACCGAATTTCCCGCTGCGGCAACCGATTCCGGGGCCGCCGGAACCGATCGCGGCCGCCAGGACCTACAGCGCGAAGACCCCGTTCGACTGGCTGTCCGCCGCGCACTTGTTCGGGTACGTCGCCCGGTACGTGACCCGGGTGCCGTGCCAGCTGCCCAGCGCGGTGACGTCCACGGGGGAGTAGATCATCGTGCACTTCTGCCGGTGCGGCGTGATGCGGGCGAAATCGCCGTCGACCGCGGTGAGGGTCGCGCAGGCGGTGTCGCGGTGGCGGTGCGTGCCGCCGGTGGGGTCGCAGGTGAGGGACGCGCTCGTGACGCGCCCGGAGGTCTCGTGCACGGTCAGCTGCAGAACGGACTCCGGGACGTGCGGTGCGGCCAGGCCGCCGAACCCGATCAAGGCCGCTGCGACCGGAGCGAAGGAAGAGAACACCATACGAGGGATATCGGCACCGCGAACCCGATCACTGTGCTCCTCGTCCGGGTGGGTTTTCCTCGCTCGGACGGGTGGTGGCACCGAGGTCGTGCGCGAGCAATGCCACGTACAGCGACAACATCGACTCCGGATCTTCCAGTCGCACTCCCAGCACCTGTTCGATGCGGGCGAGTTGCTGGTAGTACGCCGTCCGCGAGGTGTGGGCAGCGACGGCCGCGGCGGACTTGTTGCCGCCATGCGCGCAGTAGTGCCGCAGCGCTGGGACGAGGCGACTGCCAGACGCAGCGTCGCGTTCGAGGAGCGGACCCAGCTCTCGCGCGGCGAAGGCGTGTACGCGCTCGTCGTCGGCGAGAAGGTGCAGGAGGCCGCGTAGTCGAACGTCCTTGAGACGGTGCAACGGTTGTCCGTCATCTTCGTCGAGCGCGGCGGCAGCGACGTGCGCGGCTTCGACCAAAGTGCGTTGCGCCTCAGCGGGTCCGGTGACAGTCGTGCCTACGCCGAGCGCGGCCGGCGCGGAAGCGCGCGCGTCGTGGATGTCGGTGGCTAGGCGCTGAAGGACGGCGTCCGCGTTGGCTTCCGGTGAGAGCGCGAGAAGCGCGCGTACGGCAGTCTCGTCCGTCGAAACCAGCGCGGACACCTTCGCCCGGCGCGTCGCGAGCGCGGTCGCTTCGGCCAGCTCGCGCAACAGTGGCGGCGTAGACAGCGTCGGGCGCGTAGTCGCAGTGATGCGTGGCCGTACCGCCAGGCCGACCAGCTGTCGTCCAGTCAGCGGCACGGCGAGCGCAGAAGAGCGCGCGAGGATCTCCGCGGTCGGCGCTGGCGAATTGAGCAGCTCGGTCAACACCGCGCGGTGCGCTTGCCGTTCGAGGGTGTCGGAGTCGCGCGCGACCAGACGGTGCACCGCGAGCGCGGACGCGGCTCGTTCGGCGAC
Source organism: Amycolatopsis sp. A1MSW2902 (assembly GCF_017312175.1). Classification (NCBI taxonomy): domain Bacteria; kingdom Bacillati; phylum Actinomycetota; class Actinomycetes; order Pseudonocardiales; family Pseudonocardiaceae; genus Amycolatopsis; species Amycolatopsis sp. A1MSW2902. The sequence continues at coordinate 4,820,235 of NZ_QJPO01000001.1, read as the reverse complement.
CACCTGGTACCGATGCGGTGGCGGCTCGGCGCACACGAGCACCAGCCGACCCCAGTCGTGGCCGCGCGCGCCGACCACGGTGACCAGCCAGCCCGCCGCCGAGTGGTACCCGGTGCGCTCGCCGACCTGCACCACTCGCGACCGCGCAGGCCAGCCGATCAGCAATTCGCCCGGATCCGTGCCCGCCGTGTCGTAGGCGAGGACTTCGTGTTCCAGCGTCTCCAGCACGACCGGCTGCTCGGTCAATCGCGCCACCTCGGCCAGCACCGCGGCGGGCTCAGCTCCCGCGACGGTCAATGACGTGAACGTCTCGTGCACCCGCTCCGCCGCCCGCAGCTCAGCGAGCTGCGCGTCCACGATCATCCCGTTCACTGCCTCGGTCACCGCGACGTAGCGCGTCTCGCGGGACAGCGTCACGAGCGGCAATCCGCGCTGCTCAGCCGCCGTGACCAGGGCGCGCGGCAGCCGGTCGTTCCAGTGCCGCACCAGCTCGACCACCAGGCCCGCGACGCCCACCTCGGCGAGATCGGCGACGTACCGGGTCAGCGTCGCGTCGTCGTCCGGGAGCGCGACCCCCGTGGTGAGCACGAGTTCTCCGCCGCGCAGCAGATGCGCGATGTCGGCGACCTCGGCCGCGTGCGCCCAGCGCACCCGCCGTTCGAGCCCGGTGCTGCCCGCGACCACGCGCGGACACCCTTGGCGCAGCACCGGCAACGCGAGCGCCTCGGCGACGGTCGGGTACATCGGTCCCCCTTGCTGGCCGGCAGGGCACAGACTGTACGGCGGAGAGGGGTAGTCCGTACACGTTGTCGATGGCGGACCCGCCCGTCTCGCCCGGAGACTCGGGGGCACCCGACCGGAAGGAGCGGACGTCGTGACCGACCGCATCAGCCATTGGATCGACGGCAAGCCGGTCGTCGGCACCGGACGCACCGGCGACGTGTACGACCCGGCGACCGGCCAGGTCAGCGCGCAGGTGGACTTCGCGGGGCCGGCCGAGGTGGACCAGGCGGTAGCCGCCGCGGCCGCTGCCTTGCCGGGCTGGCGGGGCACGTCGCTCGCCGGGCGCACGCGGGTGCTGTTCGCCTTCCGGGAGCTGCTCCAGGCGCGCAAACACGAGCTGGCGAAGATCGTGACGAGCGAGCACGGCAAGGTCGAATCGGACGCAGCGGGCGAGGTCGCGCGCGCGATCGAGAACGTCGAATACGCGTGCGGCGCGGCGCAAATGCTCAAGGGCGGGTTCAGCGAGAACGCCTCCACCGGCGTCGATGTGTACTCGATCGCGCAGCCGCTCGGCGTGGTCGGCGTGATCTCGCCGTTCAACTTCCCGGCGATGGTGCCGCTCTGGTTCGTGCCGAACGCGCTGGCGTGCGGCAACACCGTCGTGCTCAAACCGAGCGAGAAAGACCCGTCCGCGGCGCTGTTCATCGCGGAGCTTCTTGCCGAAGCGGGCCTGCCGTCCGGCGCGTTCAACGTGCTGCAGGGCGACAAAGTCGCGGTCGACGGACTTCTCGCGCACCCGGACGTCAAGGCGATCTCCTTCGTCGGTTCGACCCCGATCGCCCGCTACGTCTACGAAACCGGCACCAGCCACGGAAAGCGCGTCCAGGCGCTGGGCGGGGCGAAGAACCACATGGTCGTACTGCCGGACGCCGACCTCGACCTGGCCGCGGACGCCGCCGTGTCCGCCGGTTTCGGCTCGGCGGGCGAACGGTGCATGGCGGTTTCGGTAGTGGTCGCCGTCGAGCCGATCGCGGACGAACTGGTGGCCAAAATAGTGGACCGGATGCGGAAACTGCGCGTCGGGGACGGCCGCAAACCGTCGTCGGAGATGGGCCCGCTGGTGACCAGGGCGCACCACGAGCGAGTTGCGTCCTATGTGGACACCGGAGTGGCCGAAGGCGCGGAACTCGTGATGGACGGCCGGGGCGTGGAGGCAGACGGAGAGAACGACGGATTCTGGCTCGGCCCCACGCTTTTCGACCGCGTCACGCCCAGTATGGCGGTGTACACCGACGAAATCTTCGGCCCCGTCCTGTCCGTCGCCCGAACGACGAGCTTCGACGACGCGCTGGCGCTCATCAATGCCAACCCGTACGGCAACGGAACCGCCATCTTCACCGGCGACGGACGCGCCGCGCGCCGCTTCCAGAACGAGGTCGAGGTAGGCATGGTAGGCGTCAACGTCCCCATCCCGGTGCCCGTCGGCTACTACTCGTTCGGCGGCTGGAAGGACTCCCTGTTCGGCGACACGCACGCCTACGGACCAGAGGGATTCCACTTCTTCACGCGGACAAAGGTGGTCACATCGCGGTGGCCGGACACCTCGCACGCGGGGGTGAATCTGGGGTTCCCGAAGAACTCGTGACCCGGGCTCACCACACGCCGTTTTCGCCGACGATGCTCGCCACCGTGCCGCTGTTCCCGAGCAGGCACACCGCGACGACTCGCTCGTCCGCCAGCCGTTTGCCACGGGCCGGATTGACCGAATGAGTGCGGCCGCCCACGCGGAGCTGCCATTTTTCGGTGGTGCCCGGGCCGCGCGGGGTGTGCTTGAACCCGACCGGATAGTCGTCGGTGATCGGACCGGCGCCGAAATCGTGCACCGGCCCGGGCACGACCGTCAGCGGCGCGCGGCAGTCGGCGAACTGCCGCCGCCCGAACCGGACTGCCAGCACGAGGACGACCAGGGCGACCGCCACCGCCACCAACGCGGACGCGGTGAAGCCGGATTTGGCGACCGCGACGACCGCGATCGCCACCTCGATCGCGACGAACACCCAGATCGCCCAGAAGAACCAGCCGAGGACCTCGCCGCGCTGGCTCCGGTGCAGCCTCCCGGCGAGATTGGCGGCGGCGACCTCGCCGGGATCGGCTTTCGCGGTCACGCGGCGACCACGTTGACCAGGATTTTGCTGCGCGGGGTGAGGATCGCGGCGTTCGTGCGGTTGCCGAGCACACGCTGCCGCATGTCGTAGTCGAGCCGGTACGTCTTGCCGTGCACGACGAGATAAGTGAACTTGATCCGGTCGGTCATCTCGTACAGGTACATCGCGTGCTGTCCGCGCGGGGGGATCTTGGTGACGTGCCCGTAGTCGTGCGTCCAGCCGGGCACTACGTCGAGTTTGCCGCTGCGCACCTCTGCCAGTCGTCGCCAGATAAGTCGCCCGGGGAGCACGGCGAGCGCGAGGAAGAGCACCGTCAGCAGGTACACCGGCCAGTTCATCGACCAGTACGAGACCGGCGGGGTGCCGAGGTCGGTGTTCACCGCGTTCAGGCTCCGCAGTGCGTCGCCGCTCACGCCGATTCCGATCGGTGCCAGGACCGCGGCGGCGACGAACAGGACGATCCACACGACAGCCATCGAGAAGCCCGCGTTCAGGATCATTGTCCGCTGAGACGGATGCAGCCGGCCTTCCCGGTTGGCCTGGTCGGCGGCCGCCTGCACGGTTTCGCTGCTCACTCTCCAGTGCCGCCTTCGCCTTCGCCGGAGCCGCCTTCGGCCTTCTCGTGCTCCTTCTTGTAGGCCTCGGAGCCCTCGGCGTACCGGTCGTACTGCTCGTTCTCCTGCCTCCGGACTTCGGTGCCCGCTCCTGTGTAGTCGGCCATGGTGAACGGCGGCCGACCTCCCTCTTTCTGCCATTCCTGGAGCTTGAAGAACTTCCGCCCGTCCTCCGAATACGTCTCACCGGCGTGTTCGAAGTGCTCGCGGCCCGGCACCTTCTCCTTGGCCGAGTTGGTCCAGCGCTCGGCCTTGTCCGCGGCGCTCTCGGCCTTGCCCGCCTGCTTGAGGTCGCCGGCCTTCTTCTCCAGACCGGCAGCGATGTCCACGCTCTTGTCCGTGACCTTGCCCGCCGCCTTGCCGGCCTTCCGCAACGCGTTTGCCGCCTGCTCGATGGCGGCCTTCGACTTGCCCGCGCTCTCCGCGAGCTTGTCCAGCTTCTCCACGACCTTCGCGATCCGGGTGCCGATCTTCTCCGCCAGGATCCCGCCCTCGACGACGGTGTCGGCGATGAACGCGGCGACCGTGCCGCCGAAGGTGCACCACGACGACGCCAGCGCGGCGATGCCCTTGATGATCAACTCGCCGACGAACGACGAGATCATGTCGCGGATCAGCCCACGCTCGGTGCCGACCAGCGCGGCGGCCACGTTCATCCCGGTGGACGCGGCGCTCGCGTGCCCGGCCACGCCCCGAAGCGCGTTTGCGTAGTCCTTCGCGGTCTTCTGGTATGCCTCGCCGCCCTGGCCTTGGAAGTTCGGGGCGACCTTGCTCGCGGCCCGGTCGTACTGGTCCGCGCTCTCGGTCAGCTGCTTCGAGATGTTCGACCAGGTCACTGCCTTGGCGGTGACGGCCTCCGGGTTGCCCGCGAGCTGGTCGAGGCCTTCCTTGAGGAAGCTGATGTGTTCGATCAGCCAGCCCACCCCGGCGCTGGCCAGCGTGCCCAGCGGGTCCATCGCGGCGCCGAGCAGGTCGAGGCCGTCAGTGACGACGTCCACGCCGAAGTTGCCCCAGTCGCCGTGCCGGGCGTCGGTGAGCGTCGCCGCGACGTCGTTGAGCATGCCGGAGCCGGAGGTCTGGGCGTTGAGGTTGTCCAGCTCGTTCGAGGACGACCCCATGTTCGTGGTCAGGCCGCTCGGCGACTCCGACTTCGCGACCAGCGGGTTTTCCTGCGTCTCGGTCATTCCGGCAGCTCCTTGCCGAGGCCGTTGATGTGGCCGACGGTCTGCTTCTCGTGGTTGTCGTAATGATCGTGCGCCTGCTGCAGCCGGTCCGCGATGTCGTCGGCCTTGCCCGCCACGTCCTCGACGAAGGAGGAAGCGATCGACATCCAGATCTGCAGCGGCATCGCGAACACCTGGCCGACGATGCCGAACGCGTCGTCGCCGAACGTCTGCCCGGACTCGGTGGCCTGCGCCGCGGTGTGCACGCCCGCCGCGATGTCCTCGACCTCGCCCTTGTGCGCGCGCAGCGCCGGGAGGTCGACCTTCGATCCGTCTGCCATCAGTTCCTCCCCAGGAACGAGCCGCCGCCGTAGTAGTCGTCGTCGTCCGTCGGGTCCGGCGCCGGGCGGGCGGGGCGCGCGGGACGGGACGGCGGAGCGGTGGGAGGCGCGGAATCGTCCTGTGCGTCGAAAAATTGCGGCTGCGGCGGTGCGGGCGGGGCCGTTTCCTCCGGAACTTCCGGTTCCGGGATCTGTTCTTCGAGGAATTTCATCGCGTCGCTGTTCTCGCCGATCACCGGAGCCATGATCGCGGTCAGCTGCTGCGCCGCCTGGGCCTGGGCGCGTCGGGCGGTGGCCAGGACGGCGGCCGCGAGGGCGGCGCGGGGCATCTCGTCCGCGCGGGAGCCGAACTGGAGTTCCTGCAGCGCACCGGCGGTGTTGACGGTCGCGGTGACCGCGCCGTCCTGGCTCGTCGCGGTCGCCGACACGTGCTTCAGCCGTTCCTGGGCCTCCGCGGCCCGCTGCCGGATTTCGGCGATTTCGGGAGAAAGTGCGTTCATGTCGGCCACTGCTTTCGGATCGAGTGGTTCATAGTCTTTCCGAGGCAGAAAACCGGGTTCCGGTTCCCCGTGCAAGCGAAGTTCCGAGTTGCCCGGTTCGTCGCTATTAAAAATTGTTTGCCAGCCTTTTACTCCCGCTCGCCCGGACCGGAGGGCGCGCCGGGCACCGCCGGGTCCGTAAACTCGTTGTGAGTAGCAGGAGGACCGCGAAGGAGGTGCCGGTGGCGAACACGGACGAGCGTCGCTTCGAGGTGCTGCGCGCGATCGTCGCCGACTATGTCTCGAACCAGGAGCCGGTCGGGTCGAAGACGATCGTCGAGCGGCACAACCTGGGCGTTTCCAGTGCCACCGTGCGCAACGACATGGCCGCCCTGGAAGAAGAGGGGTACATCGCCCAGCCGCACACCAGCGCGGGCCGGATCCCGACCGACAAGGGGTACCGGCTGTTCGTCGACCGGCTTTCGGAGATCAAGCCGCTGTCGGCCGCCGAGCGGCGCGCGATCACCAGCTTCCTCGACTCCGGCACCGACCTCGACGACGTGCTGCGCCGGTCGGTCCGGCTGCTCGCGCAGCTCACCCGCCAGGTCGCGGTGGTGCAGTACCCGATGCTCACCAACACCGTGGCGCGCCACCTCGAGGTAGTCCCGCTCACGCCCGCGCGGCTCATGCTCGTGCTGATCACCGACTCCGGCCGGGTCGACCAGCGCACCGTCGACCTCGGCGACGTGGTCACCGAGGAGACCGTGCTGCGGCTGCGCACCGTGCTCAACGGCGCGCTCGCCGGGCGGCGGCTGGCCGACGCGGCGGCGAACGTGGCGGAGTTGCCCGAGGCCGCTCCGCCGGACCTGCGCGACCACCTCACCCGGATCTGCACCACACTGGTCGAATCGCTGGTCGAGCACCCGGAAGAGCGGATCGTGCTCGGCGGCACCGGCAACCTCACCCGCAACGTCGCGGACTTCCCCGGGTCGCTGCGTCAGGTGCTCGAAGCGCTCGAGGAACAGGTGGTGGTGCTGAAGCTGCTCGCCGCCGCCCGCAACCCCGGTGCGGTCACCGTGCTCATCGGTGAGGAAAATGAGGACGAGCAGATGCGCAGCACCTCGGTCGTGTCCATCGGCTACGGCCGGGACGACATGCTGCTCGGGGGGATGGGCGTCGTCGGGCCGACCAGGATGGACTACCCCGGCACGATCGCGGCGGTCCGAGCGGTCGCCAACTACGTGGGGCAGATCCTGTCCGGCCGCTGACCGGCGGCAGGCCGGGGACGTGGCGGAACACGAAGGAGAAGGCAGAGCAACGTGGCGAGGGACTACTACGGGATCCTCGGGGTGGCCAAGAACGCGAGCGATCAGGAGATCAAGCGCGCGTACCGCAAGCTGGCCCGTGAGCTGCACCCCGACGTGAACCCGTCGGAGGACGCCCAGCACCGCTTCGGCGAGGTGACCACCGCGTACGAGGTGCTCTCCGATCCGCAGAAGCGCAAGATCGTCGACCTCGGCGGCGACCCGATGGACGGGGGCGGCCGCGGCGGAGGCGGCGGCGACCCGTTCGCGGGCTTCGGCGGGCTCGGCGACATCATGGACGCCTTCTTCGGCGCCGCGGGCGGAGGCGGCGGACGGGGCCGCGGGCCGCGCAGCCGCGTGCAGCCCGGCTCCGACGCGCTGATCCGGCTCGGCCTCACCCTCGAGGAGTGCGCGACCGGCGTCGACCGCGAGATCACCGTCGACACCGCGATCGTCTGCGACCTGTGCCGCGGCGCGGGCACCGCCGAGGGCACCAGCACCAAGACCTGCGACACCTGCGGCGGGGCCGGCGAGGTCCAGTCCGTGCAGCGGTCGTTCCTCGGCCAGGTCGTCACCGCGCGCCCGTGCCCGGTGTGCCGCGGCTTCGGCGAGGTCATCCCCGACCCGTGCCGCCAGTGCGGCGGCGACGGCCGGATCCGGTCGCGGCGCGGCGTCACCGCGAAGATCCCGCCCGGCGTCGGCGACGGCATGCGGATCCGGCTGTCCGGCCAGGGCGAGGTCGGCCCCGGCGGCGGCCCGGCGGGCGACCTCTACGTCGAGATCGACGAGGCCCCGCACGAGGTGTTCGTCCGCGAGGGCAACGACCTGCACTGCAACTTCCGCATCCCGATGACCACCGCGGCGCTCGGCGCGACGGTCCCGATCGCCACCCTGGTCGACGGCGACTACGAACTCGACATCGAGCCCGGCACCCAGCCCAACACCGAACTGGTGCTCACCGGCAAGGGCATGCCGCGGCTGCGCTCGTCCGGCCGCGTCGACGGCCGCGGCGACCTGCACGTGCACATCGACGTCGTGGTGCCGACCAAGCTCGACGAGGCCCAGCGCGACCTGCTCGTCGACCTGGCCCAGCAGCGCGGCGAAGAGGTCCCGACGCTCGCCGCCAACGGCAGCAAGCACGGCGGCCTGTTCTCCAAGCTCCGCGCGAAGAACCGCTGACTGTGCCGGACACCACACTGCCGGTCTTCCTCGCCCCGGCGGTGCCCGCCGAAGGGCGGGCGCTGCTCGACGGCGAGGAAGCCCGGCACGCGGCCACCGTGCGCCGGCTGCGCGTGGGGGAGCAGCTCGTGCTCTCCGACGGCGCCGGCGCGATGGCCCGCTGCGCCGTGGACGCCGTCGAAGCGGGCCGGGCGGCCTCGGTCACGCTCACGGTTCTCGAGCGCTGGCAAGAAGAACCGCCCGCGCTGCGCGTCCACGTCGCCCAGGCCCTCGCCAAGGGCGACCGCGGGGAATTGGCCGTCGAACTGGCCACCGAAGCCGGCGCGGACGCGATCGTGCCCTGGCGCGCCGCCCGCAGCGTCGCCCGCTGGGACGACGGACCCCGCGGCGAGAAAGCCCTCGCCCGCTGGCGCGCCACCGCCCGCTCAGCGGCCAAACAAGCCCGCCGCGCCCACGTCCCCGCCGTCGCCGAACCAGTCGGCACCCGCGAGCTCGCACAGCTGGCCGCGACGATGTCCGCGACGCTCGTCCTCGAATCCGGCGTCACCAGCAAACTCGCCGACCTCGACCTCCCCGACGGCGGCGACCTCCTCCTCGTCGTCGGCCCCGAAGGCGGCATCACCGACGACGAACTCGCCGCCCTCGAACAAGCCGGAGCCACCACGGTCCGCCTCGGCCCGACCGTCCTCCGCACCTCCACCGCGGCCGCCGTCGCACTAGGCGCACTGGGCGTCCTCACCGGCCGCTGGCACTGACCGCCCGGCGCCCGCGAAACGCGGCAGAACCCCTAAACATCCGCACCAGGTGATGGCGCGCGGCAGTCCCGCCAGCTACTCTGCTTCGCAACGTGGGAACACGAGGGTTTCAGCCCGCCCCCACGCGGGCATTACCCTTGAGTACGCGAACCCATACCCCGCCGGGCACCTCCCCCCTCGGTCCGGCGGAGCCGCGGCGGCGGTGGAGCGACCCCCAGGCTCCACCGCGCCGCGGCGTCTTCGTATCGCCTGGCGGCGATCCTTCGCCGCCGCTGGTTCCGCCATTACTCCCGGGGGGCCGAGCCCCCCGGACCCCCACGGTGCGGTGGTTGCGTGGCGTGCGTTCGTCGCCTTGGCGAGTGGGGTGGTTGCGTGGCGTGCGTTCGTCGCCTTGGGGAGTGGGGGTTTGTAGGGTGTCGCGTATGAGTGATGCTGGCGCTGCGGAGACGTTGTTCGAGCGGATTATTGCTGGGGAGATTCCGGCGGATGTGGTGTATCAGGACGACGCCACGTTTGCGTTTCGGGACATCAATCCGCAGGCGCGGGTGCATGTGCTCGTGGTGCCTCGGAAGCGGTATCGGAACGTCGGGGAGTTGGCGGAGGCGGATCCGGAGTTGCTGTCCCAGGTGTTGTTGACGGCGCGGAAGGTTGCGGAGATCGAGGGGATCTCCGGCAGTGGGTATCGGGTGGTTTTCAACACTGATGCCGATGCCGGGCAGACGGTGTTTCATGTGCATGCCCATGTGCTCGGCGGGGAGCAGCTCGGGTTGTTCGGGAAGCCGCAGGCCGGGGTGCACTGAAACCGGGCTGCGAGCGGGTGTCGGGGACAAGTAGCATCTATGGGGTCCCTGTACGTCGACTTGCGAAGTGCGCAGAAAGCAGGACCGAGGCCACGTGGCCGGAACTGAGACGGGTGGAGCCGCCCGACCTGACAATCGGGTATCGGCCGAGGCACAGGTTCGATTCCCGATCCCGGAGGCGGCTCAGCTGAGCCTGCTGGGGTCCCGGGACGAGAACTTGCGGGTGGCCGAAGAACTGCTGGCTGCTGACGTGCACGTGCGCGGCAACGAGGTCACGCTGACCGGTGCCGCGGCCGATGTGGCGTTCGCGGAGCGGGTCTTCACCGAGCTGGTGCAGCTCGCCGGCGGCGGGCAGCAGGTCGGGCCGGACACGGTGCGGCGGACTGTGGGGATGCTGTCCAGCGGCGACGCGTCGCCCGCGGAGGTGCTGAGCCTCAACATCGTGTCGCGGCGCGGGAAGACCATCCGGCCCAAGACGCTGAACCAGAAGCGGTACGTCGACGCGATCGACAAGCACACGATCGTTTTCGGGATCGGGCCCGCCGGTACCGGCAAGACGTACCTCGCGATGGCGAAGGCCGTGCAGGCGTTGCAGGCCAAGCAGGTCACGCGGATCGTGCTGACGCGTCCGGCGGTCGAGGCCGGCGAGCGGCTCGGATACCTGCCGGGCACTTTGAACGAGAAGATCGACCCGTATCTGCGGCCGCTCTACGATGCGCTGCACGACATGGTCGAACCGGAGTCGATTCCGCGGCTGATGCAGGCGGGGACGATCGAAATCGCACCTCTCGCATATATGAGGGGTAGAACTCTGAATGACGCCTTCATCATCCTCGACGAGGCGCAGAACACCACGCCCGAGCAGATGAAGATGTTCCTCACCCGCCTCGGGTTCGGCGCGAAGATCGTCGTCACCGGCGACATCACCCAGATCGACCTCCCCGGCGGGCAGCGCAGCGGGCTCCGCGTCGTGCGCGACATCCTCGGCGGCGTCGAGGACCTGCACTTCGCCGAGCTCACCAGCCAGGACGTCGTCCGGCACAAACTGGTCGGCGACATCGTCGACGCGTACGAGAAGTGGCAGGCCGTGCAGGACGCGCAAGAGCAGCAGGCCGGCGGCTGGAAAGGCACCCGCCGATGAGCATCGAGATCGCCAACGAATCCGGCGTCGACGTCGACGAGGCGTCCATCGTCTCCGCCGCGCGCTACACGCTGGAGAAAATGGAGGTCAGCCCGCTCGCCGAGCTGTCCATCCTGTGCGTCACCCTCGAGGTGATGGAAGACCTCCACGAACGCTGGATGGACCTGCCCGGGCCCACCGACGTCATGGCCTTCCCGATGGACGAACTCGACTCCTCGCGCCGCCCCGACGCGCCCGACTCGTCCCCGGCGCTGCTCGGCGACATCGTGCTCTGCCCGGCGTTCGCGAAAGACCAGGCGAAAACCGCGGGCCACCGGCTGATCGACGAACTGCACCTGCTCACCGTCCACGGCTGCCTGCACCTCCTCGGCTACGACCACGCCGAACCCGCCGAGGAACGCGAGATGTTCGGGCTGCAGAAGCGGATCCTCGGCGAATTCCAGGCCGCGGTCGCCGCGCACCAGGCCCGCGACGCGCAACGCGACGTCGACGACCGCGTGCTCGGCATCGCCGGGCTCGACGCGCCGCGGCCCGGGGAAACGCCCTAGGCTCCGACGATGGGAAACCCCCCGGCACAGGTCGTCGTCGCGGTGACGCTGGTGCTGCTCGCGGGCGTGTTCGCCGCCGCGGACGCCGCGGTCGGCACGGTGTCGCAAGCCCGGGTCGACGGCCTCGTCCGCAACGGCCGCGTCGGAGCCCGCCAGCTCGCCGCGGTCGTCGCCGAACGCCGCAGGCACATCAACCTGCTGCTCCTGCTCCGACTGGCCTGCGAACTCACCGCCACGGTGCTGGTCACCGTGTCCTTCGTCGCCTGGTTCGACCGGCTGTGGCTCGCCATCCTGGTGTCCGCGGTCGTCATGGTCGTGGTCAGCTACGTCCTCATCGGCGTCGGCCCGCGCACCATCGGCCGCCAGCACCCGTACCGCGTCGGCACGATCGTCGCCGGGCCGGTCCGCGCCCTCGGCACGGTTCTCGGCCCGCTGTCGCGGCTGCTGATCGTGCTCGGCAACGCGATCACCCCCGGCCGCGGCTTCCGCGAAGGCCCGTTCACCTCCGAGGTCGAACTGCGCGAACTCGTCGACCTCGCCCAGGAACGCGGCGTCGTCGAGGACTCCGAACGCGAGATGATCCACTCGGTGTTCGAACTCGGCGACACCGTCGCCCGCGAGGTCATGGTGCCGCGCACCGAGATCGTGTGGATCGAACGCACCAAAACCGTGCGCCAGGCCCTCGCGCTCGCGCTGCGCACCGGCTTCACCCGGGTCCCGGTGATCGACGATTCGGTGGACGACATCGTCGGCGTGGTCAACATCAAAGACCTCATGCCCGAGTACATGGGCCCGGACGGGCCGAGCACGGTCGTCGGCGCGGTGATGAACCCGGCGAGCTTCGTGCCCGACTCCAAACGGCTCGACGAGCTGCTCAAGGAAATGCAGCGCACGCACAACCACATGGCGATCGCGGTGGACGAGTACGGCGGCACCGCCGGCCTGCTCACCATCGAGGACATCCTCGAGGAGATCGTCGGCGAGATCACCGACGAATCCGACGCCGACGAACGCCCCGAGGTCGAGGAGCTCGAGGACGGTTCGGTCCGCGTGTCGTCCCGGCTCGGCGTCGACGACCTCGGCGAACTGTTCGGCATCGACCTCGAAGACCACGACGTGGAGACCGTGGGCGGGCTGCTCGCCGAGCGACTGGGTAGGGTCCCGCTGCCGGGTGCCGAAGCCGAGGTCGCCGGTCTTCGGCTGTTCGCCGAAGGGGGCAAGGACCGCCGCGGCCGGATGCGCATCACCTCCGTGGTCGTCCGGCCGTCGTCGGCGCGCCCGCGCACCCGCCCGCCCCAGCCCGAAGAGCACGACAGGAGAGTCGAACATGCCTGACCTCGACGCCGAGGACCAGAAGCTGGTCACGCTGGCCCGTTCGGCCCGCGCCCGCAACGGCGCGGACGAAGGCGCCGCGGTCCGCGACACCGACGGCCGCACCTACGCCGCGACCACGGTCGACCAGCCGTCGTTCAAGCTCACCGCCGTGCAGGCCGCCGTCGCCGCCGCGCTGTCCAGCGGAGCCGAAGGCCTCGAAGCCGCCGCCGTGGTCACCGCGGACGCGCTGGTCGCCGAGGCGTCCGTGCACGCGGTCCGCGACGTGACCAAGACCGCGCCGATCATCTTCGCCGACCCGTCCGGCGCCGTCGTCGAGGTGCTGCAGTCGTGACCGAACCGCACCGTTCCGGTTTCGCCTGCTTCGTCGGCCGCCCCAACGCGGGCAAATCGACGCTCACGAACGCGCTCGTCGGCACGAAGGTCGCGATCACCTCCAGCAAGCCGCAGACCACCCGGCACGCCATCCGCGGCATCGTCCACCGCGACGACGCGCAGCTGGTGATCATCGACACCCCGGGCCTGCACCGTCCGCGCACGCTGCTCGGCCAGCGGCTCAACGACATCGTGCACGAGACCTGGTCCGAAGTGGACGTCGTCGGGTTCTGCGTGCCCGCCAACGAAAAAGTCGGCCCCGGCGACCGGTTCATCGCCGCCGAGCTGAAGAAGATCGCCCGGCGCACCCCGGTGATCGGCATCGTCACCAAGACCGACCTCGTGAAGCCGGAGCAGGTCGCCGAGCAGCTGGTCGCGCTGCAAGAGGTGATGGAGTTCGCCGACCTCGTGCCGGTGTCCGCCGTCGACGGTTTCCAGGTGCAGACGGTCGCCGACCTGCTGGTGCAGCGGCTGCCCGAAGGCCCGCAGCTGTACCCGGGCGGCGAGCTCACCGACGAGCCCGAGCAGACCCTCGTCGCCGAGCTGATCCGCGAAGCCGCGCTCGAAGGCGTCCGCGACGAACTGCCGCACTCCATCGCGGTGACCGTCGAGGAAATGCTGCCGCGCGAGGACCGCGACGACCTCATCGACATCCACGCGCTGCTGTACGTGGAACGCCCCAGCCAGAAGGGGATCATCCTCGGGCACAAGGGCGAACGGCTGCGCGAGGTCGGCGCGACCGCGCGCAAGCACATCGAGCGGCTGCTGGGCACGAAGGTGTACCTCGACCTGCACATCAAGGTCGCCAAGGATTGGCAGCGGGACCCGAAGCAGCTCCGCAGGCTGGGTTTCTGACCGGTTGTGGCCGTGCCCGGCGGCGCGGGCGGGTAACGTCGAGCCGAACCGCATCCGATTTGTCCAGGGGGACCGCATGACCGGCCCGTATCCGCCGCAGGGCCCGTACCCGCCGTCGTACGGTTACCCGCCGCAGTATCCGCCGCCGCCGGACAGCAACCTGGTGTGGGCGATCCTGGCGACGGTGTTCTGCTGTCTCCCGCTGGGGATCGTCGCGATCGTCAAGGCCAGCCAGGTGAACACCTTGTGGTACCAGGGATACGCGGCCGAAGCGCACCGCGCGGCGGACGAGGCGCGCAAGTGGGCGATGTGGTCGGCGCTCAGCATCGCCATCCTGATCGGGCTGTACGTGCTCGTCGCGATCATCGTGCTGGCGGTGGCCGGGAACGTGCTCTGGTGGCATTGAGCACCGTCTACACCGGACAGCCGGCGCGCGGAACCCGTGCGGTGGCAAGGGCTCTCGCGGGCCCGGCGGCCGCGGCGGGCGGCATCGGCCTCGCCTGCGTCGCGGTGTGGTTCGGCGATCCGACCACGCCCGGCGGCCCGCTTCCGGTGTGCCCGACCAAGCTGCTTTTCGGGATCGACTGCCCCGGCTGCGGCGGGCTCCGGATGGCCTACAGCGTGCTGCACGGCGATTTTTCCGCGGCACTGCACTACAACGCGGTAGCGCTGGTGTTCGCCGCGCTCTTCGCGTGGAGCGGTCTCGCCTGGACGATGGGACGCCTGCGCGGCCGGACGATGCGGTCCTGGCTGCACTGGCGCTGGACGCCGCACGTCGTCGCGGTCGTGTTCGTCCTGTGGTTCGTGGCGCGCAACGTTCCGTTCTCGCCGTTCACCGGCCTGTACGTCTGAGTTAGCCCCGTTTTCACTGTGCCTGGAACGGCTCCGGCGGCAGTGCCGTCTCACGCGTCACCCGATGCGGACACCTGCTCGGCCCGGCCTCGCCAGACGAGGTACGCTCCCGCGCACTGACGTGTCCACAGCGGACGCGGCCAGGCCCAGCTTGCTGCAACGAGGGGGACACTCGATGACCTATCCCTACGGTCAGTCCGGCGGACCGCCGTTCGGCGCGCCGCCGGGACAGCAGGCACCGGGGTACCCCCAGCCCGCCGGCTTCGGCCAGCCGTACGGCCGGGTCTACGCGGACTGGGGCCAGCGCGCCGGCGCCTATCTCATCGACTTCGCCCCGCTTCTCGGCGGGGTGCTGATCGCCCTGCTCGTGTCGCTGTTCTCCGGCGTCGGGGGCACGATCGTCTACCTCCTCGCGATTCTCGGCAGTCTCGCCTGGACGGTCTTCAACCGCTGGATCAACGGCGGCAACACCGGCCAGTCGCTGGGAAAGCGGATAGTCGGGATCAAACTCGTCAGCGAGGCCACCGGCGAACCGATCGGGGCCGGGATGGCGTTCGTCCGCGACCTCGCGCACGCGCTGGACAGCATGGCGTTCGCGCTCGGCTACCTGTGGCCGCTGTGGGACGACAAGGCGCAGACGTTCTCGGACAAGATCCTCAGCACCGTGGTGCTGCCCGCCGGTTCAGAGCCTTCGGGCGCGGCTGGTTTCGGGCAGGGCGGTTTCGGGCAGCCGGGCGGGTTTTCCGGCCAGCCAGGCGGGTTCGGTCAGCCGGGTCAGCCCGGCGGGTTCGGCCAGCCCGGCGGTTTTCCCGGTCAGCCGGGAGGTTTCCCGGGCACCGCGCCGCAGCCTGGTTTCGGGCAGCCCGCCTCGGGCGGCTTCCCCGCGCAGCCGGCGCCGAACGCCGGTTTTCCCGCCGCACCGCCCGGATTCGGGGCCCCGCAGCCGGGATTCGGTCAGCCGCCGGTCCCGGGAACCCCGCCGCAGCAAGGATTCGGCCAGCCGCAGCCCGCGTTCGGGCAGCCGGGCCAGCCGCAGCCGGGATTCGGGCAGCCGTCCGCGGGAGCGCCGCAGCCGGGCCCCACGCCGTTCGACCAGCCCGAGCCGACCCAGGTCGTGCGCCCGCCCGCGCCCCAGCAACCACCGTCCGAAGCGTTCGGCGCCGCTGAGCGCACCCAGGTCGTGCATCCGGCAGGCGAGCCGGAGGCGACGCAGATGATCAAGCCGGAATCGCCGAAGCCCGGTCCGGCCCAGTCCTGATCCGCACCGGATCACGGTAAGTACGAGGAACTCGGGGGAACCCAGATGACCAATCCCTACGGCCAGCCCCAGCAGCCCTACGGAGGCCAGCCGCAGCAGCCCTACGGCCAGCAGCCGTACCCGCAGTCCGGTGCGACGCCGGCGCAGCCGTACCCGCAGCAGCCCTACGGCCAGCCCGCCCCGTACGGCCAGCCCGCTTTCGGCGGCGCGCCCGGCGGCGACCTGAGCGCCATCAAGGACTACAAGGGCTGGGCGATCGGCTGCATCTTCCTGATGTGGATCCTCGCGATCTTCGCGATCATGAAGTCGAACGAAGTCCAGTCGTACAAGATGCAGGGCAACTACGCGATGGCCCAGCAGGCGTCGCAGACGACGAAGACCCTGTGCCTCATCGCCACCATCATCGGGGCGCTCGCCTGGGTCGTCGCGATCATCATGATCATCGTCGGCCTCGTGGCCGCGTCCGAGGTGCACAGCTACTACTGCACCGGCAGCTACTGCTGAACCAGGGTGTCCCGCCCCGGCGTCGCCCCCGAAGTGGGACGATGTCGGGGTGGTGAACCTCTACCGCGACACCGGGGTGGTGCTGCGCACGCACAAGCTGGGCGAGGCCGACCGGATCGTCACCCTGCTCACGAGGCGGCACGGCAAGGTCCGGGCCGTCGCGAAGGGCGTGCGGCGCACGTCGTCGCGGTTCGGGGCGCGGCTGGAGCCGTTCGGGCACGTGGACGTGCAGTTCTATCCCGGCCGGTCGCTCGACGTCATCACCCAGGTCGAGACCGTCGACGCGTTCGCGCTGCCGCTGGTGGCCGACTACCAGCGCTACACCGCGGCGTCGGCGATCGCGGAAACCGCGGACCGGCTCTCGGCCGAAGAGGGCGAGCCGGTCATGAAGCTGTACCTGCTGGTCGTGGGCGCGCTGCGGGCGCTGGCCGGCGGGCAGCGGGACGCGTCGCTGGTGCTCGACGCGTTCTTCCTCCGCGCCATGGCCTACGCGGGCTGGGCCCCGGCGATCACCGAATGCGCCCGCTGCGGCCTGCCCGGCCCGCACGCCGCGTTCAACGTCGCCGCGGGCGGCTCGATGTGCCCGGACTGCCGGATCGCCGGTTCGGTGCATCCCGCGCCCGAGGTGCTGACCCTGCTGGACGCGCTGCTGCAGGGGGAGTGGGCGGTCGCGGAATCGTCGCCGGGAATCACCCGCCGGGACGCGTCCGGCCTGGTCGCGGCGCATCTGCAGTGGCATCTGGAACGGCAGCTGCGGTCGCTCCCGCTCGTGGAGCGGCGTGCCCGGGAGGCCGCCGGGCCGGGCCCAGTAGGGTCGGCCGGGTAGGAAATCCATTCTTCAGGAGGCCGGGAGTGCTGCGCAGGGGACGGGAGACCCGCTCGGCGGGGTACGAGCTGCGGGCTCCGGATCCGCATCCCTCGGGCGCGAAGCCGCCGGAGATCCCGGCGGACCTGGTGCCGAAGCACGTCGCGCTCGTCATGGACGGCAACGGCCGCTGGGCCAACCAGCGCGGCCTGCCGCGGATCGAGGGCCACAAACGCGGCGAGGCCGTGATGATCGACGTCGCGAGCGGCGCGGTCGAACTCGGCGTGAAGTGGCTTTCGGTGTACGCCTTCTCGACGGAGAACTGGAAGCGCAGCCCCGAGGAAGTCCGGTTCCTCATGGGCTTCAACCGCGACACCATCCGCCGCCAGGTCGACTACCTCGGCTCGATCGGCGTGCGCATCCGGTGGGCCGGGCGGCGGCCGAAGCTGTGGGCGAGCGTGATCAAGGAACTGCAGGTCGCCGAAGAGAAGACCAAGAACAACACCAAGCTCAACATGACCATGTGCGTCAACTACGGCGGCCGGGCCGAACTGGGCGACGCGATGCGCCGGATCGGCCAGGACGTCGCGGCGGGCAGGATCAACCCGGACAAGATCGACGAGCGCACCATCGGGAAGTACCTGTACCAGCCGGAAATGCCGGACGTGGACCTGTTCCTCCGGCCGTCCGGGGAGCAGCGGACGTCGAACTTCCTGCTGTGGCAGTCGGCGTACGCGGAGATGGTCTACCAGGACACGCTGTTCCCGGACTTCGACCGGACCCACCTGTGGCAGGCGTGCCTCGACTTCGCGAAACGCGACCGCCGGTTCGGCGGCGCGGTGGACCAGGCAGGGAGCACGAAATGAGCACCGCGGAAGCCGCCGAGACCGGCGCACTGCTCACCCGGGCGCGCGAAGCACTGGAACGCTACCTGGAGGTCCACGTCGACGACGACGGCGCGATCACGTTCTCCCACGCGGACGTCCCGTGCGTCATCCAGGCCACCCGCCTCGCCGACGGCCTCACGGTGCTCAGCCTGACCTGCGTAGTGGCCTGGGACCTGCCCGACGACCCAGCTCTGGCGGTAGCCGTCGCCGAACGGGCCGGGCAGGGCCTGTTCGGGACCTTGGGCGTGGGCCACACGGAGCGCGGGGTGGACGTGACCCTGCGGTACGCCTTCCCGGCTGAGGGGATGGATCCTTCGCCGCTGGGGACGCTGCTGATGCTGGTGGTTTCGACTGCTTCGCAGCTGCGGACGGAGTTGCCTGGGGTGGAGGCCTGAGCCGGGTTTCGGCTGGGGTTGCGGTTTTCGCTTCGCTGCTGCTGTGGCGTCGGTCTGCGCGGTCTGGTGGCGGGTTGGCTGCCTGATTGGCTTCGCGCTTCCGCGGGTGTCGCTGCTGCCTGGGCTCTTGGTGAAATTCCCTTGGCCACACCACGTTTCGCGCCCTGCCTCGCCCGGACGGAACTCGCTGGCGCCTCGCCCGCACGTGCTTGTGCTGCATCACGGATCTCCTTAGCCGGGCCGAACTTCGCGCCTTGACCAGTTCGCCGTTGGCAGGTGCCCTGCTTGGCTTCCGCGTTCGCAGCCACTCCGCTATCCGTCTCGGCTGGGGTCGCGCGCCGGGCTGGAGTTCTGCCGTCTGTTCGGTGTGCGGCTTCGCTGCTCTTCTCTGCAGGCTGCTGCGCCACTCGTCCCGGCTTGGGCTGCGCTGCGTGCGAGCAATGCCGTTTGCGCAGTGTGCCGCTTCGCCGCCACGCTCGTCCGTCCTGGCTGTTGCGCTACTCGTCTTTGGTGTGGTTTGTGAGCTGGGTGCGGAGCCTTGCCCCTTGCTCGGAGGGCGGTTCACCGACAAGCACTTCGGTTCACGCAGTTCCGCCATTGGGTCGCACGCTTGACTGCACCTCTGTCGCCTGTCCGGTGTGCGGCTTCGCTGCCAAGCTTTCCTGTCCAGGCCACTCCGCTACTCGTCCCGGCTTGGGTTGCGTGCGGAGCCCCGCCACCCGCCCGGTGCGCCGCTTCGCTGCCAAGCCCTTCCGTCCAAGCCCCCCGCCCCGACCCCGCTCTCTCTCACCGCCCGCCCGGTGCGCCGCTTCGCTGCCAAGCCCTTCCGTCCAAGCCTCCCCGCCCCGACCCCGCCATCCCCGCACCGCCGCCCGTTTCCGCCCCTTCCTCCCTCCCAATCGGGTGACATTCACGCAAAACCGGCGCGAGGGGTCCCCTCGCACCACCGGCGGCTGGGGTTCTGTCGGACCCGGCTGGCATCATCGCCTTCGTGGAAACCCTTTCCAACAACGCCGCCGAGGAACGCCCTCGCACGCGGCGCTTCCGGATCAGCTCCATCGAGATCCTGTGCGCCGTCCTGCTGGTCGCGGTCCTGGCGCAAAGCAAGCTCCAAGACCTCTTCGACGTGCCCGCCCTGCGCACCGGATCCACCGTCTTCGTCGCGGTGTGCGTGCAGGCGCTGCCGTTCCTCGTGCTCGGCGTACTGATCAGCGGTGCGATCGCCGCCTTCGTGCCCGCCCGCGCGCTGGAGCGGGTGCTGCCGAAGAAAGCGTCGGCGGCGGTCGGCGTCGCCGGGCTGGCCGGAGTCGCCTTGCCCGGCTGCGAATGCGCGTCGGTTCCCGTCGCGCGCCGGTTGATCGGCCAAGGCGTCGCACCCGCCGCCGCGCTCACCTTCCTGCTCGCCGCGCCCGCGGTGAACCCCGTCGTGCTGGTGGCCACCGCGGTCGCGTTCCCCGGCCGTCCGGAAATGGTGTTCGCGCGGTTCGCCGGCTCGCTCGCCACCGCGATGGTGATGGGCTGGATCTGGGCCCGCTGGGGCAAGCTCTCCTGGATCACCGAACGGGCGCTGCGCCGCTTGCCCGATGTCGAATCGGGACAGCGATGGCGCGTATTCGCCGAAACCGCCCGCACCGACCTCGTGGAAGCAGGCGGATTCCTCGTCCTCGGCGCGCTGATTTCCGCTTCGCTCAACGTTCTCGTGCCTGCGAAGTGGTTTGAAGTGTTGTCCGGGCAGATCATCGTCGGCGTCGTGGTGATGG